>NZ_QFRX01000001.1:4629200-5055316 GCF_003143935.1 Streptomyces sp. Act143
AAGACCATCACCGTCACCGGCAAGCTCTCCCGCGCCAACTGGGAGGACAACCAGTACCACGGGTACACCAACCAGCCGGTGAAGCTGCAGTTCCGCAAGAAGGGCTCCACCACCTACACCACGGTGAAGACGATCAAGACCAACTCGACGGGCAACCTCAAGACCACCGTCACCGCCGCCACCGACGGCTACTTCCGCTACGCCTTCGCGGGCACCACGACCACCCCGGCCGTCAACGCCGCGGGTGACTTCGTCGACGTGCAGTAAGCCCCACCAAGCACCATCCGTACGCCGGTCCCAGATGCCATCTGGGACCGGCGTTCGCGTTATCGCTCTTGACCGTCGAGGGCGAGGATCCATGCGAAAGCTTCTGCACTGCCCAACCCGCGCATCGAAGAATTCAACACGCCTTCCGGGAAGGCCCGTTGGCTCGAAGACCAGCATCCAGCCATCCATCACGACGTGGGCAAAACGACCAAGCAGCCCGACTCCATCGGAACACTTGATCGCCTCAAAGCCCACAAAGGTCACATAACTTCCCCCGCTCGTACCGGAACCCGGTTTCCCGCGCTGCGGTGAAAGGGGCGCCCTTTCCGAAGGACCACGACGGTGAAAGGACCCCACCAAGCCCCACCCCTCCCGCCCGCGGCAGCCGCTCACCCGCTCGGGTGAACATCACCAACTGGGCTGGATTTCGGGCCGGTTGCTTGCTCTACGCTCGCCGCAGCAGCACAGGGCAACACAACCGCAGACATGCAACGGCCCTCGCCGGGACTGGCATCCCGATGCGAGGGCCTGACCACCAAGGAAGAAGAGACCTTCCCGATGGACACCCGAAACCCTAGCGCGCCCTCCCGCGCCCAGTCCCGTACCACGGGCAAAAATCACCCCCATTCCGGCGGTCTCATCCACGAGAACACCCGCCACACCGCCCGCTTCACCGTGATCGGCAACCCCCTCGCCCAGCACCCGGACCTGTCACTGGTCGCGATCGGACTCGCCACCCACATCCAGTCGCTGCCCAAGGGCGCGCAGGTGTGCATCAAGAGCCTCACGGCCCGCTTCAAGGAGGGGTCGACCCGGATCGCCGGCGCGATGCGGGAGTTGAAGACCCACGGCTATCTGCGCCGCGAGGTGGAACGCGTCTCCGGCGGCCGGGTCATCAGCCGCACGATCTCCTGCAACCAGCCCGGTGCCCGACGCGACCGCACCCACACCGAGCCCGCCCCGCCGAAAAAGCCCCACCTGGCCCCGGGAGTCGCCGCCTGGCTGGAGCGTGAGGTCCCCGCCACGCTCGTACGGGAAGCCCTGACCCGGGACCTCCCACCCGAGCCCCTGCACCGCCCCGCGGCTCTCCTGGCGCACCGCCTGGCGGCCCAGCTACCGCCCCTGCCACCGCCGTACCGCGCCCCCGCACCGAAACCGGCCGGCCCGCACCCATGGCAGGAGTGCCCCGGCTGCCACCACCCGTTCCGCGCCCCCGCCCCAGGCCGCTGCCGCGGCTGCCGAACCGATCTCCCGGAAGCCACTTAGCATGAGAGCGACGATCCTTGCCCCTGGGCACAGACGACGAGGAGCGAGCGCCATGACCATCGCCCCGGACCACGCGCGGCAGGGCGCTTCCCACCTGTACCGGGCCATGCGGAACTTCCTACAGTCCGTGGACGACACGCTGCCCGGGAAGTTCGAGATCACCAAGGAAGGGATCGTCCACGACATGATGTCGCCGGGAGGGCCTCACGAGGTCACGGCTGCCCACATCAGCCGCCGCCTGGAAAAGATCATGCCGGACGAGCTGCTGGCCCACACCGGCGCACCTGACGTCGAGGACGAGCCCGAGGGCATCATGCGCCATCCCGACGTGATGGTGCTCGCATGGGCCGACCTGAACGTCCAGGGTTCGATCGACCCTCACACGCTCATCGCCGCCATCGAAGTGGTCTCCAAGTCCAACCCGAACAACGACTGGGTCACCAAGATGCGCGACTACCCCCTCATGGGCGTCCCCATCTACGTGATCTTCGACCCTCGTACGGGCGAGGGCGCCGTCCTCACCGACATCCACTCCACCCCCGACGGCCCGCGCTACGCGACCCGCAAGGACTTCGTCTACGGCGAGGACGTCACCATCGGCGACTGGACGATCCCGACCGAGGGCCTGCCCCGCTACGAGAGCTGAACCGACCTCCCTACGAGTGGCCCAGGTCCGCCGACGCCTCGTCGGAGACGTCCGGTACCGAGCCCGAGTCGGGCGCCGGGCGGAGCGGGAACGTGTCCACCTTCGTCTCGTCGATCACCGGGGGCGCCGGGCGGGGCGGCTTCGGCATGACCGCCGCCTCCGAGTGGCCGCCGCAGCCGTAGGCGAGGGACACCACCCTGCCGTCCGCGGGTGCGAACTCGTTGGCGCAGACGCCGAAGGCCTGGCCGAGGGAGCCGCCGATGGGGGTCAGGAAGCCGCAGCTGACGCAGGTCGCGGGGGCCGCCTGGGCCATGGGGGTCTTGGAGCCGAACGCCTCCTCCCAGCGGTCCGCGGCGCTGTGCAGGCCGTAGCGGGACAGGACCCGGGCGCGGCGCAGGCCCAGTTCCTCCGCGACCGCGGCGATCGTGCCGCGCGACGGGGCCATCGGGAGGTTCGACGGGGTGCCCGCGGTCATCTCCGCGTCCTCCGCCTCCACCAGCTCCGCCATCTCCTCGGAGACCGCCGAGCTCGGGACCGGCTCGTCCTCGCCCGAGTAGCCGGGCTCCAGGCGGAGGTCGTCGGCGTCGGTCGGGAGCAGGTCGCCCGGGCCCATGTCACCGGGGCGCAGGCGCTCGCTCCACGGGACCCACTCGGGGGCGAGGAGCGCGTCCGGACCGGGGAGCAGGACCACCTCGTCGAGGGTGACGATCTTCGCGCGTGACGCCCGCGCCACCGTGACCGCCCAGCGCCAGCCCCGGTAGCCGAGTTCCTTGCACTCGAAGAAGTGCGTCACGACGCGGTCGCCCTCGGAGACCATGCCCGCGTGCTCCCCGACCACGCCGGGAGCCGCCGCCTCCTCGGCTGCGGTGCGGGCGAGGTCGACGGCCTCGGCGCACAGGCGGTCGGGGGTGCGGCTTCGCGTGGTCGCTGCGCTCACAGGTATCGCTTCTCTCCTACGCCGTCTCTCTGGTGCGCCTGCCTGAAAGCGCGGTGGGGCGGACGGAGCGGACCAGGGGGCCGCGTCGACGTCCGCGCCCGCTCGCACTCGGGCGCACCTGTCCATCCATTCTGCGGGATGGCTGAGATACGCACGCTACCTGCTCGCGTGCGTCCGGCCTACACCGACGGGACGTTTACCCCCACCCGTCCGACTCGGCACACCGGGAAAGCACCTCACGAAAGCACGGACATACGCGCGGTAACCGCACTACGAGGGCCTCAGTCGGGGCACTATGAACGTCGTGGCAGCCGCTAAGACGCCCCAAGGGGCCACCGGGATCAAGGGCACCGGCAGAACGCGGGGTTCCCTGCGTTCCGTCGGGCGTGCCCTGCACTTCCCGGTGTCCGGTCCCGCCCGCGGTATCCGCAAGGCCACGCACGCGCACGGCGCCGGCGAGTCCGGCCTCGGCAAACTGATCGAGCTGCACGGCGTCAACGGCGCGGGCGATGTGATGATCACCGTCGCGCTCGCCTCCACCGTCTTCTTCTCCGTCCCCACCGACGAGGCCCGCGGCCGGGTCGCCCTCTACCTCGCCATCACGATGGCGCCCTTCACCGTCCTCGCCCCCGTCATCGGCCCCCTTCTCGACCGCCTGCCGCACGGCCGCCGCGCCGCGATGGCCGGCGCCATGCTCGCCCGGGCGCTCCTGGCCCTGGTGCTGTCCGGGGCCGTCGCCTCCGGCAGCCTGGAGATGTACCCGGCGGCGCTCGGCGTGCTCGTCGCCTCCAAGGCGTACGGGGTGGTGCGAAGCGCCGTCGTGCCCCGGCTGCTGCCGCCCCGGTTCTCCCTGGTCAAGGCCAACTCGCGGGTCACGCTCGGCGGGCTCCTGGCCACCGGTGTCGCCGCGCCGGTCGGCGCCGGGCTCCAGGCGATAGGGCCCCGCTGGCCGCTCTACGGCGCCTTTGTGATCTTCATCGCGGGCACCTTCCTGTCCTTCACGCTGCCGCCGAAGGTCGACTCCGCCAAGGGCGAGGACGTGGCGCTGCTCGCCGCCGACGAGGAGCACCTGCACGGCCCGCACCTCCGGCCGGTCAAGCGCCCGGGGCTGCGGACCGTCGGCATCGCCGTCACCCACGCCCTCGGCGCCAACGCCGCCCTGCGCTGGCTGTCGGGCTTCCTGACCTTCTTCCTCGCCTTCCTGCTGCGCGAGCACCCGCTGACCGGGGAGAGCGCGGCCGTCTCGCTGGGGATCGTGGCCGTCTCGGCCGGTGCGGGCAACGCGCTCGGCACGGCGGTCGGCGCCGGCCTGCGCTCCCGCGCGCCGGAGATCATCATCGTGACGGTGCTCGCGGTCGTGCTGGGCACGGCGGTCACGGCGGCTATCTTCTTCGGCGCGTTCCTCGTCGCCGTGCTCACCGCGATCGCCGGGTTCTCCCTGGCCCTCGCCAAGCTGTCCCTGGACGCGCTGATCCAGCGGGACGTGCCCGAACAAGTGCGCACCTCGGCGTTCGCCCGCTCGGAGACGATGCTCCAGATGTCCTGGGTGTTCGGCGGCGCGGTCGGCATCGTGATGCCCCTCAACGGCACGCTGGGCCTGGCGGTGGCCGCCGCGGTCATCGCCGTGGGGTGGCTGACGACGGTGAAGGGGCTCCTCGGGTCGGCCCGCCACGGGGGCGCTCCGCGCACGCGCGTGGCGTAACGAACAGGGCACGCCGTACCCCGCATAAAGAGACTGCTGCACCTGCCCGATAGCCTTCGGCCATGACCACGATGCAAGCCGCTGTGCGACGCCGCCGCGCCGTCGCTGTCGCCGGCGCCGTTTCCGCCGGACTGCTCGTCCTGTCGGCCTGTGACAAGCCGACGCCGCGCGCGACCGTGACGGTCGGCAAGAACTCCATCAGCGCCGAGGCCACCTGCTACGAGGACGGAGACAACCTCGGCCAGCAGAAGGCCACCAAGTGCGCCCTGAAGAAGGCGTCCGACTCGATCGACGTCGCCCAGAGCGAGACCCTCCGCATCGGCGTCGACCCGGAGATCGCGGACACCGGCTGGGCGCTGTGGATCAACGGCCAGCAGGTCACGACGGTCTACAAGAAGACGTACTACTCCTTCCAGGGCGTCGACCTCTTCGCCGACCAGCAGGGCCAGGCCGCGCCGAAGACGCTGTACATCAGCATCGTCGAGCAGGACAAGCCCGGGGCCGCGGGCACCAGCAAGGAGTTCAACGGCGTCTGGAACTTCAAGCTCGTCAACGCCGACGCGTGACGCTCCGCCGATGCGCATCCTCGTAGCCACCGCGGTCCCGGTCGAACGGGACGCGGTGGCTCGCGCGTTGTCGGGGACGGGCGTCGAGGCGGAGGTGATCGCCGCCGGGGTGGGCCCCGCCCTCGCCGCC
Organism: Streptomyces sp. Act143; assembly: GCF_003143935.1. GTDB lineage: Bacteria > Actinomycetota > Actinomycetes > Streptomycetales > Streptomycetaceae > Streptomyces. The sequence continues at coordinate 4,634,715 of NZ_QFRX01000001.1, forward strand.
GCGGCCACGGCCACGGCCCTCGCCGCGGCCCCGTACGGCCTCGTCGTCTCCGCGGGGATCGCCGGCGGGTTCCAGCCGGACGCGCCCGTGGGCTCGCTCGTCGTCGCCGACGAGATCACCGCGGCCGATCTGGGCGCCGAGACGGCCGACGGGTTCCTGCCGGTCACCGAGCTCGGCTTCGGGACCGTCACCCACCGTCCGCCGGAAACACTCGTACGAGATGCCGTCGGCGCCACCGGCGCCCGCGCCGGAGCGGTGCTCACCGTCTCGACCGTGACCGGCACCGCCGCCCGCGCCGCCCTCCTGAAGGGCCGTCACCCCACCGCGCTCGCCGAGGCAATGGAGGGCTTCGGGGTCGCCGAGGCCGCCGCGCTGCACGGGGTGCCCGTGCTGGAGGTCCGGGCCGTCTCCAATCCCGTCGGCCCGCGTGACCGTGCCGCCTGGCGGATCGGTGAGGCGCTGGCGGCCCTGACCGAGGGCTTCGGGAAGCTCGCACCCGTTCTGGAAGGCTGGAAGCCGGCATGAGGCTCGACATCGCTTACTCCCCCTGCCCCAACGACACCTTCGTCTTCGACGCCCTGGCGCACGGCCGGGTCGCGGACGCGCCCGAGCTCGACGTCACCTTCGCGGACATCGACCTCACCAACGGCATGGCCGAGCGCGGTGAGCTGGATGTCCTGAAAGTGTCGTACGCCGTGCTGCCGTACGTCCTCGACACGTATGCGCTGCTGCCCTGCGGGGGTGCGCTGGGGCGGGGCTGCGGGCCGCTGGTGCTGACCCGGGAGGCGGGGGCCGACCTCACGGGCCGGACCGTCGCCGTGCCCAGCGAGCGGTCGACGGCGTATCTGCTGTTCCGGCTGTGGGCGGCGGACGTCGTCCCGGGCGGGGTCGGCGAGATCGTCGTCATGCCGTTCCACGAGATCATGCCGGCCGTGCGGGACGGGAAGGTCGACGCCGGACTCGTCATCCACGAGGCGCGCTTCACGTACCAGAACTACGGGCTGCACAAGCTCGCCGACATGGGCGAGCACTGGGAGGACACCACCGGGCTGCCCATTCCGCTGGGCGCGATCATCGCCAAGCGGTCGCTGGGGGCGGAGACGCTGACGCGGCTCGCCGACTCCATCCGTGCCTCCGTGCGGGCCGCCTGGGACGAGCCCGAGGTGTCCCGTCCGTACGTCATGGAGCACGCCCAGGAGATGGACCCGGCCGTCGCCGACCAGCACATCGGGCTGTACGTCAACGAGTTCACGGCGGATCTCGGCGCGGACGGCTACGCCGCGGTCAGGGGCCTGCTGACCCGCGCGGCGGCCGAGGGACTGGTGCCGCCCCTCGGCCCGGGCGCGCTGGAATTCCCCTAGAAATCCAGGAGTTCTCTACAGGTTCCCGAACGCCCGGTTCCCGAACGCCCGGTTCCCGAACGTCCTAAACGTCGAGCTGGTCGGCGACCGCCCGCAGCAGACCGGCGATCTTCTTGCCGGCGGCCTTGTCGGGGTAACGGCCCCTTTCCAGCATCGGCGTGATGTTCTCCAGGAGGGTCGTCAAATCCTGGACGATGGAGGCCAGTTCGTCCGGCTTCTTCCGGGTGGCCGCCGCGACCGACGGGGTCGGATCGAGGACGACGACCGAAAGGGCCTGGTCACCGCGTTGTCCGGCGACCACTCCGAACTCCACTCGCTGGCCCGGCTTCAGTGTCTCGACTCCGGCGGGGAGGACCGAGGAATGGACGAAGACGTCACCGCCGTCGTCGCGGGAGAGGAAGCCGAAGCCCTTCTCGCTGTTGAACCACTTGACCTTGCCGGTAGGCACGTCTGTTCCTCGTCCTCGTACTCGTCGGAAAACTGCTTCTGAAACGGCTCTTGATAGCACTGGGGCGGGTCGTCGGGACCCGCCGGTACCAAGGCTAATGGTCTTCAGGCCGGTGACAAGACGTCGCCCGGTTGTTCCTTCGGGCAGGGAACTACCCTGGTCCGGTGCGTGACAAAACCCAAACGAATTCCGCCGCGCCCGGTGACCGACTGATCCGTGCCGGTGCCATCGTGTTCTTCGTCGGCGCGGTGGCCACACTCGTCACCGTGGCCCCGCTGTTTTTCGGTACGACGCCCTTTCCGACGTACATGTTCGGACTGAGCATGCTCATGGGCGTCGGCTTCCTGATCGCCGGGGCGGGCGTGCTCCAGTCGGTCGCGGCGGGGCGGCGTCAGGCGCGGGCGGCCGAGAGGTAACCGGCCAGCCACTCCGGGAACTCCGTGAGGTCGGCCAGGACCACGTCCGCACCGGCCGCGGTCAGCTCCGCCGCGCTGCACGGGCCCGTCGGCACCGCCACCGACAGCGCCTCGGCGGTACGGGCTCCGCGCACGTCCCCGACGTGGTCACCGACGTACACGCTCGCCCCGTGCTCGCGCAGGGCCACCGCCTTCTGCTCGGCCCACAGGTTGCCGATGACCGCGTCGGGCGCCATGCCCAGGTGCTCCATGTGCAGCTTGGCGTTGGGCTCCCACTTGGCGGTCACGACGACGGCCCGGCCGCCCGCCGCCCGCACGGCCGTGATCGCCTCCCGGGCGCCCGGCATCGCGAGGGTGCCGGCGATGGCGTACGCCGGGTAGAGCTCGCGGTAGAGATCGGCGACGGCCGGAACCTGCTCCGCGGGGAACCAGTGGGCCATCTCCTCCGTCAGCGGCGGCCCGAGCCGCGTCACCGCGAGGTCGGCGTCGATGTACGTCCCCGTCCGCTCGGCGAGCGCCACGTAGCAGGCGTGGATGCCCGGCCGGGAGTCGATGAGGGTCATGTCGAGGTCGAAGCCGACGGTCGGGGCGGAGACGCGTGTAGATGCCATATGGACCATTGTGCCCAGTCGCGGCGGTCGGCTCCCCGCTATTTCTGCCGCTGCGACCGCCACACCAGGAACAGCGCCGAAGCCACCGCCGCGCCCCGCACCACCCACGGCCAGGTGTCGGCGACCGCGTCGTTCATGTGCCCCTCGGCGATGGGGTCGCCCCAGCGGCCCTCGGTCCGGCCCCACAGCCAGACGACACCCGCGGCGAGGGAGAGGCCGGGCAGGAACATCACCGCCCACTTCGTCTCCGCGTCGGTCAGCCGGCGCGAGGCGTAGGCGATCAGCCAGCCGACCAGCAGCACGACGAGGTTGCCGATCACCGCGCCCACGACCAGGCAACCGGCGGCGAGCAGCAGCAGGGGGTTGGCCCACTTGCCCTTGGGGAGGGAAAGCAGCCGCCGCCTGCGCGGAGCGGCCTCCTCCGCCTCCTCCGGCTGCGCCGCCTTCTCGGCCGGGGGCCGCGGCGCGCTCGGGGCCTCCTTCGGCGGCGGGGGCTTGAGCAGTTCGGGGATCTCCACCCCGCCGACGAAACCGGGGACGCCCTCGCCGGGGCCGAACGGGGAGTCGTCCACCCGCCACCAGTCCGGCTGGAGCTCGCCGTCCCCGAGCTCGGCCGCGCCGGCCAGGTGCGGCGGGGCCGGGGTCCCGTCCGGTGCCTCCGGGGCCCCGGCGGGGCGGGGCTTGGGGATGATCCGGCGCAGCCCCCTGGGGCGCCGCTCCTCCACGTCCCGGTCGCGCTGCACGGGCACGGCGGTAGGGGTGGGCGCGGGCACCGTCACGGCCTGCGGGGCGCCGCCGGCCGCGGTGACGACCTCGTCGGGACTGCCAAGGCGGTCGATGATGCGGCGCACCGCCGCGGGGCTGTCCACGGGCGCCTTGGCGCGGCGGCGGTCGATCTCGTTGCGCAGTTCGGAGACCAGCCGCATGCGGGTGCCGGACGGCAACTGCCGCTGCTGCGCCATGTCGCCGACACGGCTCAGATACTCGTAGACGACCTGATCGCTCTCGATGCCCACGAAGTCCCTCCGGGGGGCGGCGGGTTGATGCTCCGTGGGTGACGGTATCGCGCGCGGGGCGGCCGACCTAGCCACGGACTGTCGTGCCGCCGGGGCGGGTTGCGACTCACCGAGCCGCACCTCGCCGTCGTACCCACCCGCTACCGTGGGTCGGATGAGCACCCCGGCCACCCCGCCCCGCTCCCTCGCCGAAGCCCTCCGGGCCAGGGACGACGTCTCCCTGGCCGCGCTGCTGCGGGCCCGCCCCGACCTCATCACCCCCGTCCCCACCGACCTCACCCAGCTGGCCACCCGTGCCGGGACGCGGGCGTCCGTCGTCCGTGCCCTGGAGCGGCTCGACCGCTTCGCGCTGCAGACCGCGGAGGCGCTGGCCGTGGCCGGGGACCCGGCCTCGTACGCGGAACTGCTCGGGCTGCTGGCCGGGGACGCCGGCGACCGCGCCGTCGCCGCCGCGCTGCCCCGGGCGCTGGGCACGCTGCGCGAGCAGGCACTGGTGTGGGGCGAGGACGCGCGGCTCAGGCTGGTGCGCACCGCGCGGGAGCTGCTCGCGCCCTCGCCGCAGCATCCGTCGCCGACGGGGCTCGGGCCGACCGTGCAGGAGGCATCCGCGGGGATGTCGCCGGGGCGGATCCAGGAGATCGTGACGGCGGCCGGGCTGCCGTCCACGCACGACTCCGTGTCGGCGGTGGCCGCGCTGACCGGGCTGTTCACCGACCGCAAGCGGATGACGAAGCTGCTCGCCGCTCTGCCGGAGGAGTCCCTGGACGTGCTGCGGCGGCTGGTGTGGGGGCCGCCGTACGGGCAGGTCACGGCCGATCCGGCACCCCGGCTGCGGCGGCTGCTGGACCTCGGGCTGCTGCTGCCGACCTCGCCGGGAACGGTCGTGCTGCCGCGTGAGGTCGCGCTGCATCTGCGCGGCGGGCTCGCGCACCGGGAGACCGAGCCGGTGCCGCCGGTCGTCGAGGCGGCGGCCTCCTACCGTCCACAGGTTGTGGACGCCACGGCGGCCGGGCAGGCGTACACCGCGCTGGCGACCGTCGAGGAGCTGCTGAAGGACTGGGACGAGGGCGGGCCCGCGGTGCTGCGGGCCGGCGGGCTGAGCGTGCGGGACCTGAAGCGGACCGCGGTCGCCCTCGACGTGCCCGAGCCCGCCGCCGCGTTCTGGATCGAACTGGCCTACGCCGCCGGCCTGCTGGCCTCCGACGGCGAGGCCGACGAGCGGTACGCGGCGACCCCGGCCTACGACGAGTGGCTGGAACGGCCCCCCGCCGAACGCTGGGTCCGGCTCGCGGAGGCGTGGCTGGCTGCGACCCGGACGGCGGGCCTGGTCGGCGGCCGGGACGCCAAGGAGCGGGCGCTGTCGGCCCTCGGCCCCGGGCTCGACCGCAGCGCCGCGTCGGAGGTGCGGCACCGGGTGCTGACCCTGCTGGCGGGACTGCCGGAGGGGGCGGCGCCGGTGGCGGAGTCGGTACTGGCGCGGCTGCGCTGGGAACGGCCGCAGCGCCGCGAGGACGACCTGCGCTCCCGGCTCGCCCGGTGGACGCTGGAGGAGGCCGAGCTGCTCGGCGTCACCGGGCGCGGCGCGCTGGCGGCGCACGGGCGGGCGCTGCTGGGGTCAGCCGCGGCCCCCGGCCCCGGCCGGACCGCGCAGGAGGAGCCGACGGGCCCCGGCGACAAGCTCCCCGTGCACCATCACCCCGTACCGGTGCCCCACCCGGAACCCCTCTCCGCCGCCGAGCAGGCCGTCGCCGCCGCGGCCGCCGGACGGCTGCTGGCGCCGCTGCTGCCCGAGCCGCTCGACCATGTGCTGCTCCAGGCCGACCTGACGGCGGTGGCGCCGGGGCCGTTGCAGCGCCCGCTCGCCGACATGCTGGGGGTGCTCGCGGACGTGGAGTCCAAGGGCGGGGCGACCGTCTACCGGTTCACGCCGGGCTCGGTACGGCGGGCACTGGACGCCGGGCAGTCCGCCTCCGACCTGCACGCCTTCCTGACCGCGCACTCCCGGACGCCGGTGCCGCAGCCGCTCGCCTACCTGATCGACGACGTGGCCCGCAAGCACGGGCATCTGCGGGTCGGGGCGGCCTCCGCGTACGTCCGCTGCGACGACGACGCCGTGCTGAACGAGATCCTCGCCGACAAGCGGGCCGCGAGCCTGGGACTGCGGCGCCTGGCGCCCACGGTCCTGGCCGCGCAGGCCGACCCGGCCGCCCTGCTGGACGGGCTGCGCTCGATGGGCTTCGCGCCGGCCGCCGAGTCCGCCGAGGGCGACGTCCTGATCGCCCGCGCCCACGCCCACCGCACCCCGCCGCGCACGGCCCCCGAGCCGGTCCCGGACGGCCCGCCGGTGCCGGACGCGACCCTGCTGACGGCGGCGATCCGCGCGATCCGGGCCGGCGACCTGGCCTCCACGACCCCGCGCAAGCAGGCCCCCTCGGCGGGCCCGGCCGGTGAACTCCCCCGCACCAGCTCCGCCGAGACCCTCGCCACCATGCAGGCCGCCGTCCTCACCGGCGAGGCCCTGTGGATCGGCTACGTCAACGCCGAGGGCGCCGCCAGCCAGCGCGTCATCGCCCCGGTCCGCGTCGAGGGCGGCTTCGTGACGGCGTACGACCACACGGCGGACGAGGTGCGGACGTACCCGCTGCACCGGATCACCGGGGTGGCGGAGCTCGCCGACGACTGAGGCCCTGGTCCGGCCCTAGCAGTCGCTCACGGGGGCGTCCGCGGCCAGGCCGAAGTGGGTGCGGGCGGCGGCTTCCAGGGGGGTGGCCGAGAGGGTGCCGTCGAGTTCGGCGCGGGCGAAGTGGCCGAAGTGGGCGTGGGTCCACTCCACGTAGCCCGCCCCTTCGGGCGGTTCCTCCTGGGACAGGACGCGGTAGCCGCCCGCCGCGTCCGCGTCCCGCTCCAGCCGCAGCACCTGGGGGACGTGGACGCCCGAGCACTCGACGAGGGAGTGGGCCTGCACCCCGTACTCCATGCAGAACGTGTCGACGCCCGCCCGTACGACTCCCCCGCGCTCGTCGAGCTCCAGCGCCTCCGCCCGGCAGAACCACCGCGCGCCGAGCTCCGGGTCGGCCTCCCCGTACCCGGTGCCGTGCGCGTCGGCCGCCAGCCGCGCCTCGATCGCGGGACGTATCTCGTGCCACAGGTCGGTGTCGATGTCCTGCGGCCACACCACCCACGCCCCCGTGGCCACCAGCACCGCCGTGGCCCCGACCCCGAACCCCCACCTGCCCACCGACACCGCGTGCTCCTCACTCCGCCGGTCCCCGCCCCGCTAGACAGCCGAGCCGGGCCCGGGGTTGCACAGGCGCCAGGATCGGTTGCCGCCGGTATGCGGCACACTGGACGTTTGGCCCGTGCGGAAGGGAAGTGCGTACGTGAACGGACCGCTGATCGTCCAGTCGGACAAGACCCTGCTCCTGGAGGTCGACCACGAGCAGGCCGACGAGTGCCGTCGGGCCATCGCGCCGTTCGCGGAGCTGGAGCGGGCGCCGGAGCACATCCACACCTACCGGGTCACCCCGCTGGGGCTGTGGAACGCGCGGGCGGCCGGGCATGACGCCGAGCAGGTCGTCGACGCGCTCGTGCAGTACAGCCGGTACCCGGTGCCGCACGCGCTGCTCGTCGACGTCGCCGAGACCATGGACCGGTACGGGCGGCTGACGCTCTCCAAGCACCCGGCGCACGGGCTCGTGCTGACCACCACCGACCGGCCGGTGCTGGAGGAGATCCTGCGGTCCAAGAAGGTCGCGCCGCTGGTCGGGGCGCGGATCGACCCGGACACCGTCGTCGTGCACCCCTCCGAGCGCGGGCAGATCAAGCAGACGCTGCTGAAGCTGGGGTGGCCCGCCGAGGACCTCGCCGGGTACGTGGACGGTGAGGCGCATCCGATCGAGCTGGCCGAGGACGGCTGGGCGCTCAGGCCGTACCAGAAGCAGGCCGTGGAGAACTTCTGGCACGGCGGCAGCGGCGTGGTCGTGCTGCCCTGCGGCGCCGGGAAGACCCTCGTCGGGGCCGGGTCCATGGCGCAGGCCAAGTCGACCACCCTCATCCTCGTCACCAACACCGTCTCCGCCCGGCAGTGGAAGCACGAGCTGGTGAAGCGGACCTCGCTGACCGAGGACGAGATCGGCGAGTACAGCGGGACGCGGAAGGAGATCCGGCCGGTCACCATCGCCACCTACCAGGTGCTGACGACCCGGCGTAAGGGTGTCTATCCGCACCTGGAGCTGTTCGACTCCCGGGACTGGGGGCTGATCGTCTACGACGAGGTGCATCTGCTGCCCGCCCCCGTCTTCAAGTTCACCGCCGATCTCCAGGCCCGGCGGCGGCTGGGGCTCACCGCGACCCTGGTGCGGGAGGACGGGCGGGAGTCGGACGTCTTCTCGCTCATCGGGCCCAAGCGGTTCGACGCGCCCTGGAAGGAGATCGAGGCGCAGGGGTACATCGCGCCCGCCGACTGTGTCGAGGTCCGGGTCAATCTGACCGACTCCGAGCGGCTCGCGTACGCCACCGCCGAGCAGGAGGAGAAGTACCGCTTCTGTGCGACCACCGCGACGAAGCGGAAGGTCACGGAGGCGCTGGTGCGGCGCTTCGCCGGGCAGCAGATCCTGGTCATCGGGCAGTACATCGACCAGCTCGACGAGCTCGGGGAGCACCTCGGGGCGCCGGTCATCAAGGGCGAGACGCCCAATGCCCAGCGCGAGAAGCTCTTCGACGCCTTCCGGGAGGGCGAGATCAGCGTCCTGGTGGTGTCGAAGGTGGCGAACTTCTCCATCGACCTGCCGGAGGCGACGGTCGCCATCCAGGTGTCGGGCACCTTCGGGTCGCGGCAGGAGGAGGCGCAGCGGCTCGGGCGGGTGCTGCGGCCCAAGGCGGACGGGCACCAGGCGCACTTCTACTCGGTGGTGGCCCGGGACACGATCGACCAGGACTTCGCCGCGCACCGGCAGCGGTTCCTGGCGGAGCAGGGGTACGCCTACCGGATCGTGGACGCCGACGAGCTGCTCGCGGAGGGCTGAGGGCCGGGCCGACGGCTCACTTCTTGCGGCGGACGCCGGCTTCCTCGCCGTACTCGCCGAGTACGACGACGTCGAAGGCGGCGCCCGCGAAGGTCTTCAGGGCGCGCAGGGCGCTGCCGAGACGGTGGGTGGGGTGGGTTCCGGACAGGGGGGTCGCGCCGGACGGGCGACCGGGGGCTGGGGTGAGGGTCGCTGCACTCATGTCTCCATGGTGGCTTTCGTGGCATAAGGAGGGCATCGGTCCCAGGGCCCCACTTCCTGTGCTACCTGGGTACAACCCGGGCCGGGCGCCTCCCCCGGCGGAGGGAGGGGTGATCCCCTAGGGGGCCTGTCCGGCGGGTCGTGCCGCGGACGGAAGGAACGGTGGGCAGCCGCGCCCCGCGCCGCTGCCGCGGACGGAAATCGGTTGGCAGCCGTGCCCCGCGCTCCCGTAGGATTCCCGCTCTTGCCCGCCTCCCTCGACGGAGCGCCGCCGCCCGGACGGAAACCGGTCGGTACTTCGCAGCAGCAGCGACCCACCCCGCAGCACCTTCGGAGGCACCGCCTTGTCCACGCCCGTCGACGACCCCGCGCCCCTGGACGACCCGCTCGGCCGTGAGCGCCGTCATCTCGCCGAGTCCCGTGCCGCCCTGCGCGCCATGCGCGAGGACGTCGAGTCCCTCGACATCAAGGACGTCACCGCGAACTGGGTCAACGCCGAGGTCCTCGCCCGCCAGATCGACGAGCGCATCAGGGCCCTCGCCGACCTCAGCGACACCCCGCTCTTCTTCGGCCGCCTCGACTATCTGCACGCCCCGGGCGCGGAGCAGGCGGAGGGCGCGGACGGGGAGCGCTTCTACATCGGGCGGCGGCATGTGCACGACCACGACGGCGATCCGATGGTCATCGACTGGCGTGCGCCGGTCTCGCAGCCGTTCTACCGGGCGTCCAAGAAGGACCCGATGGACGTGGGCCTGCGCCGCCGCTTCGGGTACACGCGCGGGGACATCACGGCGTACGAGGACGAGCACCTCTCCGACCCCGCCGAGGCGGCCACCACCAGCAAGCTCCTCCAGCAGGAGATCGAGCGGCCGCGTGTCGGTCCGATGCGGGACATCGTCGCCACCATCCAGCCCGAGCAGGACGAGATCGTGCGGTCGGGGCTGGGCGGGACGGTGTGCGTGCAGGGAGGGCCGGGGACCGGGAAGACGGCCGTCGGTCTGCACCGGGTGGCGTACCTGCTGTACGCCCACCGGGACCGGCTCGCCCGCACCGGCACCCTCGTCATCGGGCCGAACCGGTCCTTCCTGCACTACATCGAGCAAGTGCTGCCCGCGCTGGGCGAGTTGAGCGTGCAGCAGGCCACCGTCGACGATCTGGTGGCGAAGGGCGTCGAGGTGCGCGGCAGCGACGACGCGGCCGCCGCGGTCGTCAAGGGCGACGCGAGGATGGCGGAGGTGCTGCGCCGGGCCGTCTACGCGCACGTGACCATGCCGACCGAGCCGGTGGTCGTGGTGCGCGGCTCCCGGCGGTGGCGGGTCCCGGCGTACGAACTGGAGGGCATCGTCCGCGAGTTGCTGGACCGGGACATCCGCTACGGCGCCGCCCGCGACGCCCTTCCGCAGCGCATCGCGCACGCGGTGCTGGTGCAGATGGAGCGTTCGGGCGAGGCGCCGGACGACCGGGTGCAGGACGCGGTGGCCCGCAACGCGGCGGTGAAGGCGGCGGTGAAGCAGATCTGGCCGCCGGTCGACCCGGCGAAGCTGGTGCTGCGGCTGCTGACGGACGCGGACTTCCTCGCCGTCCACGCGGCCGGGGTCCTCGACGAGGACGAGCAGAAGACGATCCTGTGGGCGAAGCCCGTGCGGTCGGTGAAGTCGGCCAAGTGGTCGGCCGCGGACGCGGTGCTGATCGACGAGGCGGCGGACGTCGTCGAGCGCACGCACTCCCTCGGCCATGTGGTGCTGGACGAGGCGCAGGACCTGTCCCCCATGCAGTACCGGGCGGTGGGCCGGCGCTGCACCACCGGCTCCGCGACCGTCCTCGGCGACCTGGCGCAGGGCACCACGCCCTGGGCGACGCGGAGTTGGGACGAGGCGCTCGCCCACCTCGGCAAGGCGGACGGCGTGATCGAGGAGCTGACGGCCGGTTTCCGGGTGCCGACGGACGTCATCACGTACGCCTCCCGGCTGCTGCCGCACATCGCGCCGGGGCTGACGCCGGTCGCGTCGGTCCGTGAGAACCCCGGCTTCTTCGACCTGCGGGAGGTCTCGGGGACGTCCGAAGTCGTCGCCGCCTGCGAGGAGTTGCTGCGCAACGAGGGCTCGACGGGGCTGATCGCCGCGGACGCTCGCATCCCGGCGCTGGCGGTGGCCCTCGACGCGGCCGGCATCGGCTGCCTGGCCCCCGGCGAGGAGACGACCGAGGAGACCCGGCTGACGCTCGTCCCCGCCTCGCTGGCAAAGGGTCTGGAGTACGACTACGTCGTCCTCGACGAGCCGCAGGCGGTGGTCGACGGCGAGCCGGACGAGCGGACGGGGCTGCGGCGGTTGTACGTGGCGCTCACCCGTGCGGTGTCGGGCTTGATCGTCACTCACTCCGCGCAGCTGCCGCCGCAACTCGGCTGAGAAGGTGCCGCTCGCTGTCGGGTGCCGGGTGCGAGTTCACTGTGGCTCGGCGTGCGGTTCCCCGCGCCCCTGAAAGCCCTCCAGCAGCCGGCGCCACTCCGCCACCGCCTGGGCCGAGACCGGGTGCTCCCAGCCCCCCGGCCTCGCCGCTCCGCCGATGTGGAAGGCGTCGACCCCGGCCGCCAGCAGGTGCGGGACATGTTCCAGGGCCAGCCCGCCGCCCACCAGGATCTGCTGCTCGTAACCCGGGTCCCCGGCTCTCGCCGCCTCGGTGAGGAGGGTCGGCAGCCCTTCCGTCACTCCCGTCGACGCCCCCGCCGTGAGGTAGGTGTCCAGCCCCGGCAGGTCGGCGAGCTGCTTGCGCAGGGCGTCCCGGTCGGCAGCGTGGTCGATGGCGCGGTGGAAGGTCCAGGGGCAGCCGTCCAGTTCGGCGACCACGCGCTCCACGGCCGTCAGGTCCACGCCGCCCGCCGCGTCGAGGAAGCCGAGCACGAACTGGTCCGCACCGGCGGCGCGCAGCTCACCGGCGGTGCGGACCAGCCGGTCCGCCTCTCCCGCGGCGAAGCCGTCCGCCAGTCGCACCATCACGCGCAGGTCGATGTCGACGGCGGCCCGGATCGCGGTGAAGGTCGCCACGGACGGGGTCAGGCCGTCGGCCGCCATGTCGGTCACCAGCTCCAGCCGGTCCGCGCCGCCGGCCTGCGCCGCGATCGCGTCCTCGGCGTCGAGGGCGATGACCTCCAGGACTGCGCGGTTGCTCATGGGACCCCGTTCGTTGGCGTGGGCGGCAGGACGATGACTGGGCGACTAGAGGTCTAGTCCAATCCCAGGGTACGCCCGTGGCCGCCGCGCCCGCGACAGGATCGGCGCCGTACGGTCGCGGCCCGGCCGGAACGCGTCACCCGAAGATGTTCAGCTCCGCCGCCTCCGCCCCGGCCAGCTCGAAGGCCCGCCCCTGCACCGGGCGCCCCGCGTACAGCCGTACGAGGGTCGCGGCGTCGCCGATGTACCGGGCCGGCGTCCGCTCCCCCGACGCCGCGCCCAGCGTGAGCGGCTCGTCGACGTCGTCGAGGTCGGCGTGCAGGGGCAGCGTCCCCTTGTACCGGGTGATCCCGGCGAGCAGCCGGAGGGCGTGCGGCAGGCCGGGGCCCGCGTAGGCGCCCGGCTCGCCGAGCACGTCCCGTACGTCCCCGCCGTGCACCCACTCGCCCAGCGCCACCATGTCCAGCACCCCGCCCGCCTTGGCGATCACCGGCCCGGCCTCGGTCATCCCGCGCTCCAGCTCGTCCACGACCCGCGCGTTGCTCCAGTCGGCGCGCTCGGCGATGTCCCGGTCGTTCGCCTCCGGCGAGAAGACGCCCTTCTCGAAGCGGCTCTCCACCACCCGCATCAGCGCGGACGAACAGTGCGCCAGCACGTCCCGGACCGTCCAGCCGGGACACGCGGCGGTGGGGATCGCGAAATCGGCGTCCGCGCGGGACCGCAGGAGCGGGATCAGGCCGTCGCGCTCGGTGGTGAGGAGGAGGCCGGGCAGGTCGGGGTCGCGTAGGTCAGCAGTAGTCATGCCCACACGCTAGGGGCCGCGCGACAATCGGTACATGGTCGATCTCGACGCCCTCCGTGTCCGTTTCTCCCACGCCCTGACCGGGGCCCGCGGCACCGGTGACGGTCCCGACCCCGCCCCCTACGCCGACAATCTCCTCGCCCGCTGGCAGGAGCCGCAGCGCCGCTATCACACGCTCGCGCACCTCACCGCGGTCCTGGACCACGTCGACGTGCTGGAGAAGTACGCGGACGACCCGGACGTCGTCCGGCTCGCGGCCTGGTTCCACGACGCGGTCTATCTGCCCGAGCGGTCGGAGAACGAGGAGCGGTCGGCCCGGATCGCCGAGCGCGCCCTCCCCGAAGCCGGGGTCCCCGCGGCCAGAACCGCCGAGGTCGCCCGCCTCGTCCGCCTCACCGTCACCCACGACCCCGCCGACGACGACCGCGACGGCCAGGTGCTGTGCGACGCGGACCTCGCGACCCTGGCCGCCCCTCCGTCCGGGTACGCCGCCTATACCGTCGCCGTCCGCGAGGAGTACCACTTCGTCCCCGACGAGGCGTTCCGGGAGGGCCGTTCGGCGATCCTGCGACAGCTCCTCGACCTGCCACGGCTGTTCAGGACGCCGTACGGCGCCGAGCACTGGGAGGCCACCGCCCGCTACAACCTCGCCGCCGAGCTGGAAATGCTGTCGACCTGACGCCGCCCGCTGCCTAGCCTGCCCGCATGCGATTCATGGGTGCGCAATACGTGGAAGAGGCCGCCGAGAGCTGTGCGGCACTGCTTCGGACGGTGGTCGACGAGGACTGGGAGAACACCGACGCCGCCGGCCTGGAATGGAGTTGCCGTTTCACCGCGACCCACGTCGCCAGCGACTTCCTCGGCTACGCCGGCAACCTCGCCTCGCGTGCGCAGACGTCGTACGTGCCCTTCGACATCACCGTCGACGGCGACGAGAAGGGCAATTACCGCGCCGACAACGCGGGGCTGATCGACGTCGTCACGACGACCGGCGCGCTGTTCGCCGCGACCCTGCGCACCGCCCCGCGCGCCGCGCGCGCCTACCACCCCTACCCCTTCCGCAGCGCGAACCGTGACGGCTTCGCCGCGATGGGCATCGCCGAGGCGCTGCTGCACACCCATGACATCGCCCAGGGCTTCGGCGTGCCGTACGAGGCACCTGCCGAGCTCGCCGAGTACGTGCTGACCACGATCTTCCCGGGCGTCCGGCCCGGCCCGGCCCCCTGGCCGACCCTGCTGTGGGCGACCGGCCGCGGCGAACTGCCCGGCCGTGCGCGGGTGACTGAGTGGCGCTGGTGCAACAACCTCGTGCTGCCGACCGAGCGCCTCACCCTGGAGGGCGTCACCCCGGCCGCCGCGGCCGACCTCGCCGCGGGCGGCGACGGCGGCTTCGACTGGGTCGCCGACGGCCCCTTCGAGGGCACCCGGGCCGCCGCCGGGATGATGCTGAAGGCCTACGAATCCGGGGTGCACCGCCCCGAGTTCGGTGTGTTCGCCCTGGTCCGGCGCGAGGACGACCGGGCGATCGGCGGCATCGGCTTCCACGGCGCCCCGGACGAGGACGGCCGCGCGGAGGTCGGCTACGACCTGGCGGAGTCCGCCCGCGGCCAGGGCTACGCGACGGAGGCGCTGCGCGCGCTGAGCGCGTGGGCGCTGGACCGGGACGACGTGCGCCTGCTCATGGCGACGGTCGAGGAGACGAACCACGCCTCCCAGGCCGTGGTCACCCGCGCCGGATACGTCCGGGCGACCATCGAGGAGCAGCGCGAGGTGCACGCCCAGGAGCAGCACGAGCCGCTCGAGAAGGAAGCCGACCTCCGGCTGTACCTGCGCGGGCGCGACTAGCGCCGGTCACCGACGTCCCGGGACAGCACAACCAGGGCCGGTCACCGACGTCCCGGGACAGCACGCCTAGCCGGTCGCGCGCCCCTTCGGCCGCCGCAGTCCCGACTCCGTCAGCAGCCGCACCACCTCGCGGCTGCTGACCTCCACCGCCCCGGCGGCGACCACGTCCGCGTACCGGTGCGAGGGGATGTCGTAGTGGTCGCGTTCGAAGGCGCGGCGCGGTACGCCCAGGCCGTCGGCGAACGCGTGGAGTTCGTCGTACGACACGTCGCTCACCAGGTGGGACCACATCCGGCCGTGTCCCGGCCAGGCGGGCGGGTCTATGTAGACGGTCACGAGGAGGGCGTCCCGCCGTTCGCGGAGCCCAGCGAACCGACCGACGCGACCCGCACGCCCGCCTTGTGGCACACCCACTGCGGGTCCGGGCCGAGCTCCGGCTCGACCTCCAGGGCGTGCGGGTCGCCGGCCCCGCACACCGGGCACAGCGGCCAGCGGCCGTAGCGCTCCAGGAGCGCGTCCTGCACGTCCTGCGCGACCAGCCCGGCCACGAAGTCCGCGCCGTCCGGCCACTGCTCCACCCACCAGCGCCGCTGGACGACGGACTCCTCGACGAGGGAGACCACGTCCGCGTCGGCGACCTCGCCCGCGACCAGATCGGCGAGCACCAGGGCGCGTGCCGCGTGCAACGCCTGCTCCAGAGGGTTTACGGGGAGGCCGGAGGGGTCCATGCACCCATTGTGCGCACTCTTGACCCCGGGACCGAGCCGAAAATATCTTTCATACGTGACCCAGGATGTGAAGGAAATTTTCGGCAGCTCCTCGGGCGGACCGGCCGCGCCGCCCGCCCCCGCCGCCCTCGCCGCCAAAGTGCGCACCCTCGCCCCTTCCATGACCCGCTCCATGCAGCGTGTCGCCGAGGCCGTCGCCGGTGACCCGGCCGGCTGCGCGGCCCTGACGGTCACCGGCCTCGCGGAACTGACCGGCACCAGCGAGGCGACGGTCGTCCGCACCGCCCGCATCCTCGGCTACCCCGGCTACCGCGATCTGCGCCTCGCCCTCGCCGGTCTCGCCGCCCAGCAGCAGTCCGGGCGGGCGCCCGCGATCACGACGGACATCGCGGTGGACGACCCCATCGCCGACGTCGTCGCGAAACTCGCCTACGACGAGCAGCAGACCCTCGCCGACACCGCCGCCGGGCTGGACACCGTGCAACTGGCCGCGGCCGTCGCCGCCGCCGCGACCGCCCGCCGTATCGACGTCTACGGCGTCGGGGCGTCCGGGCTGGTCGCGCAGGACCTCACGCAGAAGCTGCTGCGGATAGGGCTGATAGCCCACGCACACAGCGATCCGCACCTCGCCGTCACGAACGCGGTGCAGCTGAGGGCGGGGGACGTCGCCATCGCGATCACGCACTCCGGGGCCACGGGGGACGTGATCGAGCCGCTGCGGGTCGCGTTCGAGCACGGGGCGACGACGGTGGCCATCACCGGGCGGCCGGACAGTTCGGTGACGCAGTACGCGGACCATGTGCTGACGACGTCGACGGCCCGGGAGAGCGAGCTGCGGCCGGCCGCGATGTCGTCGCGGACCAGTCAGCTGCTGGTCGTGGACTGCCTGTTTGTCGGAGTGGCGCAACGGACATACGAGACTGCGGCGCCTGCGCTCGCCTCGTCGTACGAGGCGCTGGCACACCGGCATCGCGGGCGAACGTAGCAGCCGACGCGCGCCCCCCACTCCGTGACGTGCAAGAACCACGTGAAAGAGCCGCCCCCCATGACCTCCACCTCCGACCCCCGCGCTCTGCGCGCCGAGTTGGAAGCCCTCACCACCGAGGCCTTCCGCCCCGAGCTCGCCGACATCGACCGCCTCCCCACCCTCGACATCGCCCGCCTCATGAACGGCGAGGACACCACCGTCCCCGCCGCCGTGGCCGAGCGGCTGCCCGAGATCGCCGCCGCCATCGACGCCGTGGCCGCCCGGATGGCCCAGGGCGGGCGGCTGGTGTACGCCGGTGCCGGTACCGCCGGACGGCTCGGCGTCCTGGACGCCTCCGAGTGCCCGCCGACCTTCAACACCGACCCCGCGCAGGTCGTCGGCCTGATCGCGGGCGGCCGGGAGGCCATGGTCACCTCGGTCGAGGGCGCCGAGGACTCCAAGGAGCTGGCCAGAGCGGATCTGGACGCGCTGAAGCTGACCCCGCTCGACACCGTGGTCGGCATCTCCGCCTCCGGCCGCACCCCCTACGCCATCGGCGCCGTCGAACACGCCCGCGCCCAGGGCGCGTTGACGATCGGCCTGGCCTGCAACGCGCACAGCGCGCTGGCCGCCGCCGCGGAACACGGCATCGAGGTCGTCGTGGGCCCCGAACTGGTCACCGGTTCCACCCGGCTGAAGGCGGGCACGGCCCAGAAGCTGGTGCTGAACATGCTGTCGACGATCACGATGATCCGGCTGGGCAAGACGTACGGGAACCTGATGGTCGACGTCCGCGCCTCCAACGACAAGCTGCGCGCCCGCTCCCGCCGGATCGTCGCCCTCGCCACGGGCGCGCCGGACGAGGAGATCGAGCGGGCCCTGGCGGAGACGGACGGCGAGGTGAAGCACGCGATCCTGGCGATCCTCACCGGCGTGGACGGCCGCACCGCCGCCCGCCTTCTGGAGGAGTCCGGCGGACATCTGCGTGCCGCGCTGGCGGCGGCGGGCGGCTGACCCGCACGCTCGTGCGGTGCCCACCACAGATCTGGCCCCGCAGCTCCTGCCGCTGGTCGGCGGCCCCGCGAACGTCCTCTCCGTCGCCCACTGCATGACCCGGCTGCGGCTGGGCCTCGCCGACCGCGACCTGGTGGACGGGGAGGCGCTGCGCGGGCTGCCCGGTGTCCTGGGGGTGGTCGAGGACGGCGACTCGTACCAGATCGTGCTCGGGCCGGGGGCGGTGACCCGGGTGACGGCGGACTTCGAGGCGCTGCTGCGGAAGGAGACGCAAAAGGCGCGCAACGCGACCCCGGTGAAGCTGGCCCTGCGCCGGGTCGCGAACGTCTTCGTCCCGCTGATCCCCGCGCTGATCGGCTGCGGGGTGCTGGCGGGCGTCAACGGCCTGCTGCTGAACCTGGGTTGGCTGCCGGGCCTGACCCCCGCCCTGGCCGCGATCGCGAGCGCCTTCATGTCGCTCATCGCGGTGTTCGTCGGGTACAACACGGCGAAGGAGTTCGGCGGCACGCCGGTGCTGGGCGGCGCGGTGGCGGCGATCGTCGTGTACCCGGGGGTGGCGAAGGTGACGGCGTTCGGGGTGACGCTGGCGCCGGGCCAGGGCGGCGTCCTGGGCGCGCTGGCGGCGGCGCTGCTGGGGACGTACGTGGAGAAGTGGTGCCGGGGCCGGGTCCCGGGGGCACTGGACGTGCTGGTGACCCCGACGGTCACCGTCCTCGTGTCCGGCCTGGCGACCCTGTACGTCCTCATGTACACCGCCGGCGCCGTCTCCACGGCGATCGGCACGGCGGCGAACTGGCTGCTGTCGACGACGGGCGCCTTCGCCGGCGCGGTCCTCGGCGGGCTCTTCCTCCCCCTGGTGATGCTGGGCCTGCACCAGGCCCTGATCCCGATCCACGCCACGCTCATCGAGCAACAGGGCTCCACCACGCTCCTCCCCCTGCTGGCCATGGCGGGGGCGGGGCAGGTGGGGGCGGCGGCCGCGGTGTACGTACGGCTGCGGCACGACACGGCCATGCGCACGACGATCAAGTCGGCCCTGCCCGCGGGGCTGTTGGGGGTGGGAGAGCCGCTGATCTACGGGGTGTCGCTGCCGTTGGGGAGACCGTTCCTGACCGCCTGCGCAGGCGGGGCGGCGGGCGGGGCGTTCGTCGGGCTGTTCGCGATGCTCGGGGAGCGGGTGGGGGCGACCGCGATCGGCCCGTCGGGGTGGGCGCTGTTTCCGCTGCTGGCCGGGGACGCGGGGTGGGCGACGGCAGCAGGGATCTACGGGGGCGGACTCCTGACGGCGTACGTGGTCGGGTTCGGGGCGACTTACACGTTCGGGTGGCCGCGGAGGTGACCGTCCCCGCGGCCGGTCGTTTCCCGATCATGAAGAAGATGCTCATGGCCGCCGTCCTGGCCGGCTCCGCCGTCGCCCTCGCCGCCCCCGCACACGCCGACCACGACCCCGGCGCCCATGCGGGCAACCACTGGGGTTCGGCCGCCCCGGTGATGTGCACCGCGGAGAACACCGTCAAGCCGGTGCTCGGCGACCTCGCCTCCGCCCCGACGCACGCCTGCCCTTGACCGGAGACCGCGGAGATTTACCGGCCACGGGCGACCGTCGGCATGGTCGACCTTCATCGAGACGGCCATAGAGGTCAGGATCTGACCTATACCGCTCCTAGCGTGCCCTCATGACCGACACCACGCAGGACATGGCCACCGAACGCACCGACCTGCTGGAAGTGCTGGCCCACCACCGGCACTTCCTGCGCTTCACCACCCGTGACCTCACCGACGAGCAGGCCGGGCAGCGGACCACGGCCAGTGAGCTGTGCCTGGGCGGCCTGATCAAGCACGTCACCTCGGTGGAACGGAACTGGGCGAACTTCATCCTCAACGGCCCGTCGCCGTCGGACGACTTCAGCAACAGGACCGAGGCCGACTTCGCCCGGCGCGCCGACGAGTTCCGGATGCAGCCCGGCGACACCCTGGCCGGTGTGCTGGCCGCCTACGAGGAGGCGGCCCGCCGGACCGACGAGATCGTCACGTCCCTGCCCGACCTGAACGCCGACCACCCGCTGCCCGAGGCTCCTTGGTTCAAGCCCGGGGCTCGATGGTCGGCGCGCAGGGTGCTGCTGCACATCGTCGGCGAGACGGCCCAGCACGCCGGGCACGCCGACATCATCCGGGAGTCCCTGGACGGCGCGAAGAGCATGGGCTGACGGCTCCCGAAGCTCAAGCGCCCCGCTCAGCCCTCCACCGTCCCGGATGACGCACAGCCCCCGTCAGGCGCTGCAACACCTGCGGGGGCCTGACCGCGACACCCGTACGGATCCCCCGTAGAACTCCCCGCTCCGGTGAACGCCACCCTGGACACCGACAAGCTCAAGGACGACGCGGACTGAGACACTGGCCGTCATGAACCACGCCCAGCTCACCGCCCTCGGCCGAGCCCTCCGCCTCCTCGGCGAGCACGGCGAGGCCCTCACCGCCGACACCCCGGACGCCAAGCTGCACGAGGTGAAGGCCGACATCAAGCGCGCCCTGGAGCTGCTCGACGAGAGCGTCACCGGCGCCGCCCCCAGCACCCGCTGCGCCGAGCACCCGAACGGGCCCGTCGACGAGAACGCCCCCGACCTGTGCCTGCTCTGCGAGACCCGGCGCCGCGCCGCCCGCCGCGCCTCCATCAACGGCCCCGCCCAGACCGGCCCCAACGCGACCGCCCCCTCTCGCTACGGCGTCCGGGACGACCGCCCCCAGCCGCAGCAGCGCTGGCTGCCCGAGCTGTGGAACGGGCAGGAGTGGCAGCTGTGCGGCACCCCGCGCCGGGACCGCCGGGAGGCCGAGCTGTACCTGGCGGCGGCCCGCAGGGGGCCGCGCGCCGCGATGGCGTACCGGCTCGTGCACGAGTTCACCGACTACGAGGTGCTGCGGGTGTGGGGGACGCCGGTGAAGGTGGACATCGAGCCGCTGGGGAACCTGTGAGCACGCCGAAGAGGTCCCCCAGCCGTCCTCCCGGGCCTACGACTTGGCCGCCACCTCCGGCGACCCCGCCGCCATGGGCGCTGCCACGCCCCCTGCCGGCTGCTGCCGCGGGATGAAGGAAGCGACCGCGAAGGCGAGCAGGGCCGCGCCGGCGCCCACCGCCAGGACCACCTTGAAGCCGTTCTCCGAGGGCAGCGCGTAGCCGCCGAAGTCCGTCGTCAGCTGGGCGAGGATGACGCCCGCGATGGCGCTCGCCGACGAGGTGCCGATCGATCGCATCAGGGTGTTGAGGCTGTTCGCCGCCGCCGTCTCCGATGCCGGGACGGCGCCCATGATGAGCGCGGGCATCGAGCCGTAGGTGAAGCCGATGCCGGCGCCGATGACGCAGGCGGTGAGCACGAAGTGCCAGACCTCCGACATCAGCACGATGTTGAGGCCGTAGCCCGCCGCCACGATCAGCGCGCCGATCATCAGCGTGACCTTCGGGCCCCGGGCCTTGGAGACGGCCGCCGAGAGCGGGGCCGTGGCCATCATGACCAGGCCGGACGGGGCCATCACCAGACCGGCGACCAGCATCGACCTGCCGAGGCCGTAACCCGTCTGTGCGGGCAGCTGGAGCAGCTGCGGCAGGACCAGCGACATGGCGAACATGGCGAACCCGACCGCGATCGAGGCCAGGTTGGTGACCAGGACCTGACGGCGGGCGGTGGTGCGGAGGTCGACCAGCGGCTGGTCGGTGCGCAGCTCGTACCAGCCCCAGGCGAGCAGGATCACGACGGCCGCGGCGAACAGGCCGAGGGTCGTGCCGCTGGTCCAGCCCCAGTCCGCGCCCTTGGAGATGCCGAGCAGCAGGCAGATCAGACCGGCCGCCATGCCGAGGCCGCCCAGCAGGTCGAAGCGGCCGCCGGTGCGCACCTCGGACTCGGGGACCAGCCCGAGGACCAGGCCGCCGGCGACGACGCCCAGCACCGCCGAGGTCCAGAACAGCACGTGCCAGCTGAAGTTGTCGGCGATGAGGGCCGCGGCGGGCAGACCCAGCGCGCCGCCGATGCCGAGGGAGGCGCTCATCAGGGCGGTGGCTCCGGCCAGCCGCTCCGCCGGGAGCTCGTCGCGCATGATGCTGATGCCGAGCGGGATCACACCGGAGGCCAGGCCCTGGAGGGCACGGCCGACGATCATCGGTATGAGGGAGTCGCTCAGCGCGCACACGACCGAGCCCGCCACCAGCATGACGACGCTGATCAGCAGCATCCGGCGCTTGCCGAACATGTCGCCGAGCCGCCCGACGACCGGCGTGGCGACCGCGGCGGCGAGCAGTGTGGCGGTGACCGCCCAGGCGGTGTCGGAGGCGGGGGCGTCGAGGAGCCTCGGCAGCTCCGGGACGATCGGGATCACCAGGGTCTGCATCAGCGAGACCACGATTCCGGCGAAGGCCAGCACCGCCACCACGGCGTTCGGCCGTGATGGTGCTGCGGCAGGGGCGTCGGACATGACTGGGGGCCTCCATCGGCTAGTACTTGACCGAGGCAACCTTAAGTCAGTTGATTGACTTAACCAAGTGACGCAGATCAGCGCGGGGGTCGCGGCAGCACGTACCGCGACCCCCGCGCCGTGGCATCAGCTCAGCGACTGCAGCGCCGCCGCGTCGTACGGCTTCAGCTCGTCGAAGCGGTCCGCGAGGACCTTCGCCGCCCACTCCGGGTCCTGGAGCAGCGCCCGGCCGACGGCGACGAGGTCGAACTCGTCGCGCTCCAGCCGGTCGAGGAGCTCGTCGAGGCCCTTGACCGGGGAGCCCTCGCCCACGAACGCCTTGATGAAGTCGCCGTCCAGGCCGACCGAGCCGACGGTGATGACCGGCTTGCCGGTGAGCTTCTTGGTCCAGCCCGCGAGGTTGAGGTCGGCGCCCTCGAACTCCGGGAGCCAGTAGCGGCGCGTGGAGGCGTGGAAGGCGTCGACGCCGGCGGCGGCGAGCGGGGTCAGGATGGCCTCCAGCTCCTCCGGGGTCTCGGCGAGCCGGGCGTCGTAGGCCTCCTGCTTCCACTGCGAGTAGCGGAAGATGATCGGGAAGTCGGCGGAGACGGTCTCGCGGACGGCGGCGACGATCTCGGCGGCGAACTTGGTGCGGGCGACCGGGTCACCGCCGTAGGCGTCCGTGCGGCGGTTGGTGCCCGCCCACAGGAACTGGTCGACCAGGTAGCCGTGCGCGCCGTGGATCTCCACGCCGTCCATGCCGATGCGCTCGGCGGCGGCAGCGGCCTCGGCGAAGGCGCCGATGACGTCGTCGATGTCGCGCTGGGTCATGGCCGTGCCGGTGGGCTCGGTCGCGCCGATGCGCAGGCCGGAGGGGCCGACCGCGGGGGCCTCGGGGACGGGGTTCTGCCCCTCCTTGCGGACCATGCCGATGTGCCACAGCTGCGGGACGATGGTGCCGCCCGCCGCGTGCACGTCCGCGGCGACCTGCCGCCAGCCCGCGAGCTGCTCCTCACCGTGGAAGCGCGGGACGCGGCTGCTCTGCCCGGCCGAGTCGTGGCCGACGTAGGTCCCCTCGGTGACGACCAGACCGACGCCCGCCGCCGCGCGCCGCGCGTAGTACGACGCGACGTCCGCGCCCGGGATGCCGCCCGGGGAGAACATGCGGGTCATCGGCGCCATCACGATGCGGTTCGGGACGGTCAGGCCGTTGATCGTGATCGGCCGCGACAGGATCTCGGCGGCACGGGAGGCGGGGGCGGAGGCGGTCACGCGGGGCTCCTTGGAGGTGACTCATCTGACCAGCTGGTATGTGCGTACGCATTGTTGCACCCCCTTAAGTAATTGGCTGTGTGGCGCCTCACACCCGGAAAAAGCCCGAGGGCGGCACCCCCTGCCTGCGCAGGAAGTGCCGCCCTCGGTAAGGACGTTGATCAACCGGAGCCGGAGCTCCTCGGTCGATCAGAAGTCCATGTCACCGCCCGGCATGCCGCCACCGGCGGGCGCGGCGGCCTTCTCCGGCTTGTCGGCGATGACGGCCTCGGTGGTGAGGAAGAGCGCGGCGATGGAGGCGGCGTTCTGCAGGGCAGAGCGGGTCACCTTCGCCGGGTCGATGATGCCTTCCTTGACCAGGTCGACGTACTCACCGGTCGCGGCGTTGAGGCCGTGACCCGGGGTGAGGTTGCGGACCTTCTCCACCACGACGCCGCCCTCGAGGCCGGCGTTCACGGCGATCTGCTTCAGCGGGGCCTCCAGGGCGAGCTTGACGGCGGCAGCGCCGGTCGCCTCGTCACCCTCCAGCTCCAGCTTCTCGAAGACACCGGAGGCCTGGAGCAGGGCCACGCCACCACCGGCGACGATGCCCTCCTCGACGGCCGCCTTGGCGTTGCGCACGGCGTCCTCGATGCGGTGCTTGCGCTCCTTGAGCTCGACCTCGGTCGCGGCACCGGCCTTGATGACGGCGACGCCACCGGCGAGCTTGGCCAGGCGCTCCTGGAGCTTCTCGCGGTCGTAGTCCGAGTCGCTGTTCTCGATCTCGGCGCGGATCTGGTTCACGCGACCGGCGACCTGGTCGGCGGAGCCGGCACCGTCGACGATGGTGGTCTCGTCCTTGGTGATGACGACCTTGCGGGCGCGGCCCAGGAGGTCCAGGGTCGCGTTCTCCAGCTTGAGGCCGACCTCCTCGGAGATGACCTCGCCGCCCGTGAGGATGGCGATGTCGCCGAGCATGGCCTTGCGGCGGTCGCCGAAGCCCGGGGCCTTGACGGCGACGGACTTGAAGGTGCCGCGGATCTTGTTGACGACCAGGGTCGACAGGGCCTCGCCCTCGACGTCCTCGGCGATGATCAGCAGCGGCTTGCCCGACTGCATGACCTTCTCCAGGAGCGGGAGCAGGTCCTTGACGGAGCCGATCTTGGAGTTGGCGATGAGGATGTACGGGTCGTCGAGCGACGCCTCCATCCGCTCCATGTCGGTGGCGAAGTACGCCGAGATGTAGCCCTTGTCGAAGCGCATACCCTCGGTGAGCTCCAGCTCCAGACCGAAGGTCTGGGACTCCTCGACGGTGATGACGCCTTCCTTGCCGACCTTGTCCATCGCCTCGGCGATGAGCTCGCCGATCTGGGTGTCGGCGGCGGAGATGGAGGCCGTGGAAGCGATCTGCTCCTTGGTCTCGACATCCTTCGCCTGCTCCAGCAGGGCACCGGAGACGGCCTCGACGGCCTTCTCGATACCGCGCTTCAGCGCCATCGGGTTGGCACCGGCGGCCACGTTGCGCAGACCCTCGCGGACCAGCGCCTGGGCGAGAACGGTCGCGGTGGTCGTACCGTCACCGGCGACGTCGTCCGTCTTCTTGGCGACTTCCTTGACCAGCTCGGCGCCGATCTTCTCGTACGGGTCCTCGAGCTCGATCTCCTTGGCGATGGAGACACCATCGTTGGTGATCGTGGGGGCGCCCCACTTCTTCTCGAGGACGACGTTGCGACCCTTGGGGCCGAGCGTCACCTTGACGGCGTCCGCGAGCTGGTTCATGCCGCGCTCGAGGCCGCGCCGCGCCTCCTCGTCGAACGCGATGATCTTGGCCATGTGAAGTGGTCCCTCCAGGACTGGGGGTGATTCCTTCGGACCGCGCCCGCGCCCGCGACGGACGGCCTGCCTGCCTCGTGGTTCCTTGCCCCACCCGGCCTGCGGCCTCACCGACCCGGTCCTTCTTTGTCACTCTCACCTTCAGAGTGCTAACGCCAATGATTAGCACTCGACCCCTGCGAGTGCAAGCGCCTCTCGGGATCGAGCGACCCTGCCCACGCCCCGCACCACCAGGCCCGTACCGGCTCCGGACAGGCCGAAGGGCCCGCACCCCTCACGAGGTGCGAGCCCTTCAGCAGAAGACGTCGCTTGCGGTTTGGTCGGTCGCGCGATCAGGCGGTGACGCGAACCATGTCGGCCTGCGGGCCCTTCTGGCCCTGCGAGATCTCGAACTCCACCCGCTGGCCTTCTTCCAGGGTGCGGTACCCGTCCATCTGGATCGCGCTGTAGTGGACGAAAACATCCGCACCACCGTCGACCGCGATGAAGCCGTACCCCTTCTCCGCGTTGAACCACTTGACGGTGCCCTGAGCCATGCCTAACTCCCCTATTACTGGCCCTTGCACAGATCCACACTTCGCGGATCCGGGTCAGACCTCACCCCCCACGGATTGGGGGCGTGCGCCGGAACGCGTCGACCGCGGCTGAATGTATCTGTCCAACTGCCGTCTGCAACAGGTCAATCGGACGAGAATTCTGGACGTGCGGGGTCCGGAATGTAGTGAGAATTCGCCCGAATTCAGGGCAAGTCGGGCCTCATAAAAGGCACAAAACTCGCAAAGGAACCACACACTTTGGCTGCTTCTCGTCGCAAGTGGAGCAGGTACTCATATGCGTGTGGCATGGAAGGCGCAGCAGCTTCCCCAACTGTACCGCGCTCAACCATAGAGAATTGCCCCCTCCGCTTCTCTCACGGAGGGGGCAATCCGATGAACTCTCGGTAATAGGCGTTACCGAAGGTAATGATCAGTCATTCGGTCAGCCGCGGTCAGCCGCCGGCGACGGCCGGAATGATCGAGACGCCCGCGCCGTCCGGGGTGGCGGTCTCCAGGCCCTGCTCGAAGCGGACGTCGTCGTCGTTCACGTACACGTTGACGAACCGGCGCAGCTTGCCCTGGTCGTCGAGGACGCGGGCGGCGATACCGGTGTGGTTCTTCTCCAGGTCGGCGATGACGTCGGCGAGGGTGGCACCCTCGGCGGCGACCTCGGCCCGACCGCCGGTGTAGGTACGCAGGATGGTGGGGATGCGGACGGTCACGCTCATGCGAGGCCAGCCTCTCGGAAGGAGTCCAGGTTCGGGCGGATGGTGGCGGTGAGGCCGGTGCCGGCCACCGCGTCGAGGGTCTTGAGGCCGTCGCCGGTGTTGAGGACGACGGTGGTGAGCGTCGGGTCGAGGAGACCGTTCTCGATCAGCTTGCGGGTCACGCCGACCGTCACGCCACCGGCGGTCTCCGCGAAGATGCCCTCCGTGCGGGCCAGCAGCTTGATCGCGTCGACGATCTGCTCGTCGGTCACGTCCTCCACCGCACCGCCGGTGCGCCGGGCGATGTCGAGGACGTACGGGCCGTCGGCCGGGTTGCCGATGGCGAGGGACTTGGCGATGGTGTCCGGCTTCTGCGGCCGCACCACGTCGTGGCCCGCCTTGTAGGCGACCGACACCGGCGAGCACCCCTCCGCCTGCGCACCGAAGATCTTGTACGGCTTGTCCTCGACGAGCCCGAGCTTGATCAGCTCCTGCAGCCCCTTGTCGATCTTCGTGAGCTGGGAGCCGGAGGCGATGGGCACCACGAGCTGGTCGGGGAGCTGCCAGCCGAGCTGCTCGCAGATCTCGTACGCCAGGGTCTTGGAGCCCTCCGCGTAGTACGGCCGCAGGTTGACGTTGACGAAGCCCCAGCCCTCGCCGGCCGGGTCGCCGATCAGCTCGGAACAGAAGCGGTTGACGTCGTCGTAGTTGCCCTCGATGCCGACGAGCTCACCGCCGTATACAGCGGCCATGACGACCTTGCCCTGCTCCAGGTCGTGCGGGATGAACACGCAGGACCGGAAGCCGGCGCGGGCGGCGGCGGCGCCGACGGCACCGGCGAGGTTGCCGGTGGAGGAGCAGGACAGGGTGGTGAAGCCGAAGGCACGGGCGGCCTCCAGGGCCTGGGCGACCACGCGGTCCTTGAAGGAGTGCGTCGGGTTGCCGGAGTCGTCCTTCACGAAGAGCTTGCCGGTGTCGACACCGAGCTCGCGGGCGAGGTTGTCGGCCTTGACGAGCTTGGTCCAGCCGGGGTTGATGTTCGGCTTGTCGGCCACGTCCGCGGGGACGGGCAGCAGGGGCGCGTAGCGCCAGATGTTCGCGGGTCCCGCCTCGATGCGCTTGCGGAGCTCCTCGGTGTCGTAGGCCGAGAAGTCGTAGGCGATCTCCAGCGGGCCGAAACACTCCTCGCAGGCGAAGACCGGGCCGAGCGGTACGCGGTGACCGCACTCGCGGCAGCTCAGCGCCGCGGCGGGACCCAGATCGACGGAGTTCGTGGTGCTTGCAACAGTCTGCGCAGCCATGGAGGCGAGGCCCTTTCTCCTCATCTTCCTCACGACGCATCTCGCCGTGAGACGGATTTGGCACCTTCCCTAGCCGGGAGCCTCGCGTGAACGAGACCGGCTGGAGGGTTGCCGGGGCTTCATCGGGCCGTATCCCTCTGCCCCTCTGGATGAGCGGTATGAAGTTGTGGTCGGCGGGTCTGCAGGACATGCGATGGTCACCCGCGTTGTTCAAGACTGTAACCGACGACCTGGACAGTTGAGATAGTCGTCCGAACCGCGAGATGGATCACATGTGAAGGAGCCGCCTACGTGCTGGAAGAAGTCGAGCGCTGGCTGAGCACCCGCTCCTGGTCGGTGTCCGATCGCCCGCTCCACCAGATCATGGCCGCCAAGCAGCGCACGGGGCAGACGGTCAGCGTGGTGCTGCCCGCGCTCAACGAGGAGGAGACGGTCGGTGACATCGTCTCCGTGATACGTCACGACCTGGTGCGCCAGGTCCCGCTGGTTGACGAGATCGTCGTCGTCGACTCGGGGTCGACCGACCGCACCTCGCAGGTGGCCGCCGCGGCCGGCGCCACGGTGGTGCACCGCGACGAGATCCTGCCCCGGCTGCCCGCGCTCCCCGGCAAGGGCGAGGTGCTGTGGCGCTCCCTGCTCGCCACCACCGGCGACATCGTCTGCTTCATCGACGCGGACCTGAAGGAGTTCTCCTCGGACTTCGTCACCGGCATCGTCGGTCCGCTGCTCACCGAACCCGGCGTCGACCTGGTCAAGGCCATGTACGACCGCCCGCTCGGCGGCGCCGCGGGCCAGGGCGGCCGGGTGACCGAGCTGATGGCCCGCCCGCTGCTGAACATGCACTGGCCGCAACTGGCCGGCTTCGTCCAGCCGCTGGGCGGCGAGTACGCGGCCCGCCGCTCCCTGCTGGAACAACTGCCGTTCCCCGTCGGCTACGGCGTCGAGCTCGGCATGCTGGTCGACGCCCTGCACCTGGTCGGCCTGGACGCGCTCGCCCAGGTCGACGTGGGTGTCCGCAAACACCGCCACCAGGACGGCCAGGCCCTCGGCCGGATGTCCGCCGCGATCTACCGCACGGCCCAGCTGCGCCTGGCCCGCGGCCACCTGATCCGCCCGTCCCTCACCCAGTTCGAACGCGGCGAGGACGGCTTCGAGCCGCGCACCTACTCCGTGGACACGGAGGAACGGCCCCCGATGGTGGAGATCACGGAGTACGCGGAACGGAAGGTGGCCTGAACCCAGGTACTCGCCGCCCTTGCCGTAGGTGTGCAGGCCGTGGTGCTTCTTGGCGCAGAACTGGCCGTCGGCGTAGCAGTTGCCCGCGGGACTCTTGATCTTGCAGGGCTTGGCGGCGGCGGTGGCGGCGTGGGCCTCGGCCTGGAACGAGGCAAGGCCGAGGGCGAGAACGGCCGTCAGGGCGGCGCTGGACAGTCTGGTGGCTCTTCTGGCGAGCGAACCGGACGAACGTTTGAGTAATCCGTCGTCGGGCTAGGTTGATCCGTATGGTCCGTATGGCTACAACGTTCGGCGCTGCGCAGGTACTGGTGGCCTCCAACCGGGGCCCTGTCTCGTACGACGTCCTGGCGGACGGCACACTGGCCGCCCGGCGTGGCGGTGGCGGGCTGGTCTCGGGGCTCTCGGCGATCGGGGCGGACGCGGACGCGCTGTGGGTGTGCTCGGCACTGAGCGACGGCGACCGCGAGGCGGTGCGGCGCGGAGTGGGCGAGGCGGGCGTGCGGATGCTCGACATCCCGGCCGACGTGCACGCGGACGCGTACAACGGCATCGCCAACTCGGTCCTGTGGTTCGTCCACCACATGCTGTACCAGACCCCGCTGGAGCCGGTCTTCGACGCGGAGTTCCGGCGGCAGTGGACGTCGTACGAGACGTACAACCGCGCCTTCGCCGAGGCGCTGGCGCAGGAGGCGGCCGAGGGTGCGGCCGTCGTGGTCCAGGACTACCACCTCACCCTGGTCCCGGGGATGCTCCGCGCGCTCCGGCCCGATCTGCGCATCGGCCACTTCTCGCACACCCCCTGGGCGCCGCCGGAGTACTTCCGGATACTGCCGGACGACGTGGCCGAGCAGGTGCTGCGGGGCATGCTGGGCGCCGACCGGCTGGGGTTCCTGACCCGCCGCTGGGCGTCGGCGTTCGAGGCGTGCGCGGCGGAGCTCGCCGGCGGGCTCGGGGACACCCGGATCGGCGTGCACGGGCTCGGCGCGGACGCGGACTTCCTGCGCAAGCGGTCGCACGAGGCGGACGTCGACGAGCGGATGGCCGCGCTGAAGGCGGAGATCGGCGCGGGCCGCAGGGCCGTCGTCCGGGTGGACCGCACCGAGCTGTCGAAGAACATCGTGCGGGGCCTGCGCGCCTACGAGCATCTGCTGGAGACCCGCCCGCAGTGGCGGGAGCGGGTCGTGCACGTGGCGTTCGCCTACCCGTCCCGGCAGGACCTGGCCGTCTACCGGGACTACACGGCCGAGGTGCAGCGGCTGGCGGAGGAGATCAACTCCCGCTACGGGACCGCGGGCTGGACCCCGGTGGTGCTGCACGTGAAGGACGACTTCGCCCGCTCCCTGGCCGCGTACCGGCTCGCCGACGTGGCCCTGGTCAACCCCATCCGCGACGGCATGAACCTGGTCGCGAAGGAGGTGCCGGTGGTCTCCGACGCGGGCTGCGCGCTGGTGCTGTCGCGGGAGGCGGGGGCCTACGAGGAGCTGGGCGAGGACGCGCTCGTGGTGAACCCGTACGACGTGATCGGCACGGCCGACGCCCTGCACGCGGCGCTGACGATGGCGCCGGAGGAGCGGGCGGAGCGCACGAAGCGGCTGGCCGCCGCGGCCACGGCGTTGCCGCCCACGCAGTGGTTCCTCGATCAGCTGGCCGCGTTGCGCTCCTGATCCGGGGCGGGCGGGAGCTGTCCCGCCAGCCAGGTCAGCAGCCGTACCAGTC
The DNA here is from genome assembly GCF_003143935.1 of Streptomyces sp. Act143. Classification (GTDB taxonomy): domain Bacteria; phylum Actinomycetota; class Actinomycetes; order Streptomycetales; family Streptomycetaceae; genus Streptomyces. Next base: position 4,665,335 of record NZ_QFRX01000001.1, read on the forward strand.
CCGCCGGGCCGTCCACCACCAGGTCGGCCCGTTCCTTCAGCTCGGCCACCTCCTCGCTGCCCGTGCTGCACACCAGCAGCCCCGGCACGCCGTCGGAGCGGAGCTTGTCCACGGCGGCGAAGGCGGGGAGGTCTCCCAGGTCGTCACCGGCGTAGAGCACGGCCTCGGCGCCGAGCTCGCGGACGTACTCCGTCAGGGCCCGGCCCTTGTCCATGCCGGGCGGGCGGAGTTCCAGGACCAGGCGGCCGGGCTCGACGATCAGGCCGTGCCGGGTGGCCAGGTCGGTGAGGGGGGCGCGGAGGGCGTCGAAGGCGGCCTGCGGGTCCTTCGCCCTGCGGGTGTGGACGGCGACGGCACGGCCCTTCTCCTCGATCCAGGTGCCCTGCCAGGCGCCGATGCCGTCGAGGAAGCCGGGGAGCTCGGCGCGGACGGCGGCGACCCCGGGGTGCGGGGCGGGCGCGGTGACCTCGCCGCTGACGGCGTCCCAGCGTTCGGCGCCGTAGTGGCCGAGGACGGTGAGATGCGCGAGGCCGGGGGCCCCGGCGAAGCCCCCGAGGCGGACGGCGACCCCGGCGGGGCGGCCGGTGACGACGGCGACGGCGGCGATCCGCGGCGCGAGTGCGGCGAGCGCGGGAACGGCGTCGGGGTGGGCCCGCGCCTGCTCCGGGTCGGCGACGATCGGGGCGAGCGTGCCGTCGAAGTCGAGCGCGACGACCGTTTTCGCGGGGCGCGCGAGCATCGCGGCGAGGCCGTCCCGGCCGGCCTGGGTCACCGGGGTCGGCGTCGGCGTCGGCAGGGAGTCGTCCGTGGAGTCCTTGTGGCTGCCCATGGAAGGACCATATCCACGGCGGCGGATCGCACGCCTTTTTCTCGCCCCCGCCGTCCTTACCGGCTGACGGACCTCACCGCTCCGACCGCCGCGCCTCCCGCACCCGGCGCAGCCGGTTCACCGTCACCGGGTCGGCGGCCAGGGCCCTCGGGTCGTCCAGCAGGGCGTTCAGCAGCTGGTAGTAGCGGACCGGGGCCAGGCCCAGTTCCTCGCGTATCGCGCGCTCCTTCGCGCCGGGACCGGCGAAGCCGCGGCGTTCCAGCGCGAGGACGGCCAGTTCTCGGGGGGCCAGGTCGTTCATGTCAGCGACCGTAGCCCCCGCCACCGACAAGGCCCACCCCGAGGCCGTGGGCCGCTACTCCGCGCTCTCCGCCAGCAGCGCCTTCGACTGGATGTCGCCGAGGATCACCGACGGGCTGCCCCCGGCCGTCACCGCCTTGCCGATCCGCTGCTTCACCGCCGCGCTGACCGTCGCCCAGGAGACCTTGCCGACGGGGTAGAGCTCGGAGCCGGTGAGCTCCGTCAGGAAGGGCTTGAGGTCCTGGTCCTCCTTCGCCGTGCTCATCACATCGGAGGCCGACATGGTCACCGGCAGCAGGTCGTACTCGCGGGAGAAGGCCAGCACGTTCTTCTCGTCGTAGACGAAGTCGAGGAAGTCCCCGATCTGCTCGGCGTGCCCGTTCTTCTTGAACGCGGTCATCCAGTCGGCGACGCCCATGGAGTACTTGGTCGGGCCGTCGACGCCCGGCATCGGGACCATGCCGAACTTCACGCCCTTCGCGGCGGCCGTCTTCATCAGCGTGGGATGCCCGTTGAGCATGCCGACCCGGCCGTCCGCGAACGCGGCGAACGCGTCCGCCCGGTTCAGCTTGCCCGGCGCGACCGGACCGGTCAGCCCCTTGCCGACCAGGTCGTCCTTGAGCCAGGTGAGGGTGTCGACGTTCGCCGCGGAGTCGATGCCGTAGGTGCCGGTGTCCTCGGTGTAGCCGCCCCCGCCGCTGAGCAGCCACTGCATGGTCTCGGCCTGCGCCTCCTCGGAGCCGAGCGGCAGGGCGTAGGGGTACTGCACGCCCTCCGCCTTGAGCGCGGCGGCGTCCTCGGCGAGGTCGTCCCAGGTCTTGGGCGGGGTCAGCCCGGCCTTGGCGAAGAGGGTCTTGTTGTAGAAGAGCAGCCGGGTGGAGGCCGCGAACGGCATGCCGTACTGCGTGGAGTCCACCTCGCCCGCCGTGGCGAGCTGCGAGACGAAGTCGGCCTGCGTGGGGATGGAGAGCAGTTCGTCCGCGGAGTAGAGCAGACCGTCGTGGGCGTAGTCGGCGTACGCGCCGATCTGCGCCATGTCGGGCGCGTCCCCGTCCGCGACCATCTCCTTGACCTTGCGGTCGACGTCGTTCCAGGAGTAGACGCTGACGTCGATCTTCACGCCGGGGTGGTCGGACTCGTAGTCCGCCACCAGGTCGTCCCAGTACTTCTGGGAGCTGTTCGCCTTGCTGTCCCCGTAGTCGGCGGCGACCAGCCGCAGGGTGACGTCCCCCGACCCCCCGCCCAGGCCGCAGCCGCCGAGAACCGCCGTCATGCCCAGTGCGGACACCACCGCGATCGTTCCTGTCCTACGCCGCTGCACTGCTCTGCCCCACATCGTCGTCATCGTCGTCATCGTCTTCGAAACTTTCGAAAGGTCAGACATAAGGTCTACACCACGTGAGTGGACTAGACCTCTCACGGGTCGGCGGGCCACACTACCCCCGTGAGACATGTCATCGCCCTCGACGTGGGCGGCACCGGGATGAAGGCCGCTCTGGTCGGCACCGGCGGCGAGCTGCTGCACCAGGCCCGCCGCGCGACCGGCCGCGAACGCGGCCCGGACGCCGTCGTCGCGGGCATCCTCGACTTCGCCGCCGAGCTGCATGCGTACGGCGCCGAGCACCTCGGCGAGCCCGCGTCCGCCGCCGGCGTCGCCGTCCCCGGCATCGTCGACGCGCAGCAGGGTGTCGCCGTCTACGCCGCCAACCTCGGCTGGCGCGACGTCCCGCTGCGCGACCTGCTCACCGAGCGGCTCGGCGGCATCCCCGTCGCCCTCGGCCACGACGTCCGCACCGGCGGCCTCGCCGAGGGCCGGATCGGCGCCGGGCAGGGAGCCGACCGCTTCTTCTTCGTCCCCCTCGGCACCGGCATCGCGGGCGCCATCGGCATCGGCGGCCGGGTGGAGGCGGGCGCCCACGGCTTCGCGGGCGAGATCGGCCACATCGTCGTACGTCCGGGAGGGGTGCCCTGTCCGTGCGGCCAGGCCGGCTGCCTGGAGCGGTACGCCTCCGCGGCGGCGGTCAGCGAGGCATGGGCGGCGGCCTGCGGGGACCCGAACGCGGACGCGGCGGACTGCGCCAAGGCCGTCGAGTCCGGAGACCCCGAGGCCCAGGCCGTCTGGCAGAACGCCGTCGACGCCCTCGCCGACGGCCTGGTCACCGCCCTCACCCTCCTGGACCCCAGCACCCTGATCATCGGTGGCGGCCTGGCGGAGGCGGGGGAAACCTTGTTCACACCACTGCGGGACGCGGTCCGGCAGCGGATCACCTTCCAGAAGCTGCCGTCGGTGGTCCCGGCGGCCTTGGGCGACACGGCAGGTTGTCTGGGTGCCGGGCTACTGGCCTGGGATCTCCTCGACACGACGAACGGTATGGAGGTAACCCCCTGATGGCAGCCGACCAAGGGGCGCGGGGAACTGCGCGACCAGCCACAACGCACCCGCAGCCCGCAACGGCAGGCACCCCTGTGGTCCTCTCCGGCGCAACGGTCGTCCTCCCCACAGGAACCGTCCAGAACGGCCGAGTGATCATCGACGGCAACAAGATCATCGGCGCCGCGCCGGAGAACGCCCGGATCACCGACGTCACCGGCTACACCCTGGTCCCAGGATTCGTGGACATCCACAACCACGGCGGCGGCGGAGCCTCGTTCACCTCGGGCACCGTCGACGAGGTCCTCCAGGGCATCCACACCCACCGCCTCCACGGCACCACCACCCTGGTCGCCTCCACCGTCACCGGCGACATGGACTTCCTCGCCCAACGGGCCGGCCTGCTCAGCGAACTCGCCGAGCAGGGCGACATCGCCGGCATCCACTTCGAGGGCCCGTTCATCTCCCCGTGCCGCAAGGGCGCGCACTCGGAGGAGCTGCTGCGCGACCCCGACCCGGCCGAGGTCCGCAAGCTCATCGACGCGGCCAGGGGCAAGGCCAGGATGGTCACCCTCGCCACCGAACTCCCCGGCGGCGTGGACTCCGTACGGCTGCTCGCCGAGCACGGCGTCATCGCGGCGATCGGCCACACCGACGCGACGTACGAGCAGACGGTGGCGGCCATCGACGCGGGCGCGACCGTCGCGACCCACCTCTTCAACGCGATGCCCGCCCTCGGCCACCGCACCCCGGGTCCCATCGCGGCCCTGCTGGAGGACGAGCGGATCACGGTCGAGCTCATCAACGACGGCACGCATCTGCACCCGGCCGCCCTCCAGCTGGCGTTCCATCACAAGGGCCCGGACCGGGTCGCGTTCATCACCGACGCGATGGACGCGGCCGGTTTCGGCGACGGCCGCTACATGCTCGGCCCGCTGGAGGTCGAGGTGAGCGAGGGTGTGGCCCGGCTGGTGGAGGGCGGTTCGATCGCGGGGTCGACGCTGACCCTGGACCGTGCCTTCAAGCGGGCGGTGACCATCGACAAGCTGCCGGTGGAGGACGCCGTCGCGGCCCTGTCCGCCAACCCGGCCCGGCTGCTGGGCATGTCCGACAGCATCGGCTCCCTGGAACCCGGCCGGTACGCCGACCTGGTCCTGCTCGACGCCGACTTCGAGCTCAAGGGCGTCATGCGCCGGGGCGAATGGGTGGTCGATCCCCAACTGGGGTGATCTGTCCATCTGTTGAGGGCGGCGGTTGTCCTGGGAGACTGGGCCGACCGCCGTCCGTTTGGCATGATCACCCCACCAAACGGCTCAGCACACGTCTTCGGGGGAGGTCGGCCCAGGTGATCCTCACGGTCACGCTGAACACCGCTCTCGACATCACCTACCGCGTACGGGCCCTGAAGCCGCACGCCTCCCACCGGGTCTCCGAGGTCACGGAACGCCCCGGCGGCAAGGGCCTGAACGTGGCCCGGGTGCTGGCAGCCCTCGGCCACGAGGTGACGGTCACGGGTTTCACGGGCGGCGCCACCGGCCGCGTCCTCCAGGACCACCTCACCGCGACACCCGGCATCGTCGACGCCCTGCTCCCGGTCGCCGGCGCCACCCGCCGCACCATCGCCGTCGTCGACGAACAGACCGGCGACACCACCCAGCTCAACGAGCCCGGCCCGGCGGTCGCACCGCCGGAGTGGTCGGCCTTCCAGGAGGCGTACGAGGATCTGCTCGCGTCGGCGGACGCGGTGGCCCTGTGCGGCAGCCTGCCGCCGGGTGTGCCGGTGGGCGCGTACGCGGGGTTGGTACGGACGGCTCGCGCGGCCGGCGTCCCGGTCCTCCTCGACACCAGCGGGGAGCCGCTGCGCCGGGGGGTCGCCGCCCGCCCCGACATCATCAAGCCGAACGCCGAGGAACTGGCCGAGCTGACCGGCTCCCACGAGCCGCTGCGGGCCACGCAGGATGCCCGGCGCCGCGGCGCCCGCGCGGTCGTCGCCTCCCTCGGCACCGACGGCCTGCTCGCCACCGCCCCCGAGGGCCGCTGGCGGGCCGTCCCGCCGACCCGCGTCCACGGCAACCCGACGGGCGCCGGCGACTCGGCGGTCGCGGGCCTGCTGTCGGGACTCGTCGAGCACCTGCCGTGGCCGGACCGGCTGGCCCGCGCGGTCGCCCTGTCGGCGGCGACGGTCGCGGCGCCGGTGGCGGGCGAGTTCGACCGGGGGGCCTACGAGGAGCTGCTGGGGCGGGTCGCGGTGACGGGCGTCGCCCACGCGGCCTAGCCGGCTCCTACTCGACCCAGCCCTTGACCAGCCACAGCTGGTCGAGGAGGGCGTCGCACTGGTTGCCCTGCTCGCAGGAGATCTTGATGGTGTTGCTGCCCTTGTTGAGCTGCACGTAGTTGTAGGTCTGCGTCCAGCCCTTGGCGTAGTCGCCCTCGGCGGCCTTGGCGTAGTTCTTCATGCCGACCGGCGTGGTGGAGGCGGTGCCGTTGATCGAGAGGGTCGCGGTGGCGTCCTTGCCGGGCACGCTGTAGCCCGTGTAGAGCGTGTACTTGCCGCTCTTCGGGATGCCGCTGACGTTCCACGTGACCGAGGCGCCGACCTGGTTGAAGCCGTTGAGGTAGATGCCTCCGGCCGCCTTGGCGCCCTCGACGTCGGACGCGGTGGTGATGCCGGGGCCCAGCGACAGCGCCTTCGCGTCGATCTTCGGCAGGTCCTCCTCGGTCACCTGGTCGCTGCTCTGCGACGGGCTCGGCTCGCTGCTCTGCTGGGCGGACGGCGTGCTGGACGCGTCGCTGCCGCCGGCGTCCTTGTCGTCGTCGCCGCCGAGCATGGCCACGCCGATGCCGATGACGACCGCGGCGACCACCGCGATGGCGCCGATCAGCAGCCCCTTGGTGTTGGGGCCGCGGCCCCGGCCGCCGCCGTTGCCGCCGTACGGCTGCTGCTGTGTGGTGGGGGCGCCGCCCGGGAACGTCTCGGGCGCGGCGTAGTGCGCGCTCGGCTGGCCGTAGGCGCCCTGCTGCGGCGCCTGCTGCTGCGGCACCTGGCCGTACGGCGTGGTCTGCTGCTGGTTGTACTGGCGCTGTCCGACGGGGCGCACCCGGTTGACGGTGTTCGGGTAGCCGTAACCGCCGGAGGGCGGCTGGGCTCCGTTGGCCTGCCCGTCGGCATAGAGGTAGCCGAACGGGTCGTCGTCCTCGGGCGGCGTGTTCGCGCCGTTGGTGCCGGACGTCATCCAGGTACTCCTCAGCAGGTGCGGGGTGAATGCGGTACGAGGGGTAAGACTGCGAGCCTACCCGCTCCTGCTGCCCCAAACGGGTGACTCAGACCGCATCAGCCCACTGACCTGGGGATCATCCCGCACGTCTGTGCTGTTTGGGACGAGATCGTTTCTCTACGTACATCCGCTCGTCGGCGGACTTCAACACTTCGTCCGCCGTCATCCCGCAGTGCGCCCACCCGATGCCGAAGCTGGCGCCCACCCGGACGGCCCGGCCCTCGGCGCGGATGGGCTGGATGATCTCGTTGCGCAGGCGTACGGCGAGGTCGGCGGCGTCGGCGCGGCCGAGGCCGTCGGCGAGGATGACGAACTCGTCGCCACCGAGCCGGGCGACGGTGTCGCCGTCGCGGACCTGGCGGGTCAGCCGCCGGGCGACCTCGATGAGAACCGCGTCACCGGCGTTGTGCCCGAACCGGTCGTTGATCGACTTGAAGCCGTCGAGGTCGCAGAAGAGGACCGCGAGCCCCTTGGTGCCGTCGTCGTGGTCGCTCTCGGGGGCGACGGTGTGCACATGGTGGTCGTAGGCGTCGAGGGACTCGGCGCCGGGCCGGAAGTCGAAGCCGTGGCCGTGGGCGTCGAAGGCGGGGTGGCCGTAGGCCGCGTCCAGGGACTCCAGGGCGCCGGGGTGCGCGGGGCGCCGGCACAGGCGGGAGGAGAGGCGGGCGCGCAGCTCGGCGGAGTTCGGCAGGCCGGTGAGGGAGTCGTGGGAGGCGCGGTGGGCGAGCTGGAGCTCGCGGCGCTTGCGGTCCTCTATGTCCTCGACATGGGTGAGGAGGAAGCGGGGGCCGTCGGCGGCGTCGGCGACGACGGAGTTGCGGAGGCTGACCCATACGTACGTGCCGTCGCGGCGCCCGAGCCTGAGCTCCGCGCGTCCGCCCTCCGCGGAGGTCCGCAGCAGGGTGCCTATGTCCTCGGGGTGGACGAGGTCGGAGAAGGAGTAGCGGCGCATCGCGGACGCGGGGCGGCCCAGCAGACGGCACAGCGCGTCGTTGGTGCGCAGGATGCGGCCGTGCTGGTCGCCGCCCATTTCGGCGATGGCCATGCCGGAGGGGGCGTACTCGAAGGCCTGCCGGAAGCTCTCCTCGCTGGCGCGCAGGGCCTGCTGCTCCCTTTCGAGCCTGACCAGTGCGCGCTGCATGTTGGCCCGCAGGCGCGCGTTGCTGATCGCGATGGCGGCCTGGAACGCGTACATCTGGAGCGCTTCGCGGCCCCACGCGCCGGGCCTGCGGCCGTTGCGCGGCCGGTCCACCGACAGCACGCCGATCAGCTCGCCGCTCGAACCGCCCTGCACGCCCGGCGTGAACATCGGCGCGAAGAGCCGGTCGGAGGGGTGCCACTCGTCCTCGAAGCGGGGGGCGGGGCCGTCGGTGTACCACTGCGGCACGTCGTCGTCGTCGAGGACCCAGCCCTCGGTGTGGGGTATGAAGACCAGGTCGCCCCAGTTCTCGCCCATGCTCAGCCGGCGTTCCCAGGACTCGCGGGAGCCGACCCGGCCGGTGATCAGCGCCTCGGCGGCGGGATTGCCCGCGAAGGCCGCGACGACCAGGTCGCCGTCGGGGCGGACGAGGTTGACGCACGCCAGCTCGTAGCCGAGGCCGTTGACGACGCCGTCGGCGACCGTCTGCAGGGTGTCCGCAAGTGACCGGGCGGTGTTCATGTCCGCCATGACCTGATGCAGTTGCCGCAGGGTCGCAAGACGGACGTAGGGCTCCGACTCGGTCTCCATGCTCGCCCTCCCCCCGAGACCTCGCAGCGAATCAAGGGTTCTCATCGGCGTATCGTTCTGGCAGCTTCCCCGCCACTGAATCACAGCGCGCTGCCCACTCGGTACACAGGGTCAACAATTAATGCCCCTTGTGACTCAAGTCACAGCTAAAGATGAACAATTGAGTGGTGTTTCTGCGTTTTCGCTGTGCGTTTACTGAACGCAAACTTTGTCGGCATGTGCGGGGTTGCTATGCGGGGGTTCGCGCGGGTACCCGGCGCGATCGGTCCGCGATCGGTCGGGGGTCCTAGGTCCGGGTTCGGGCGGAGGACCGATGCGGGGCGCACCGGGCGGACACTAGCGTTCCGGACGTGCCGAACACAGCCCCCACCGCCACCGTCCTCCCCTCCGGGCATCCTGAGGGGGTGAGCAACGACGAGTTCCGCGCCGCCATGTCCCGGCTGGCCGCGGGTGTGGTCCTGGTGACCGCCTTCGAGCCGCCGCTGGCCCCGGAGGGACCCAAGGGCGAGGACGTCGGCATGACGGCGACCTCGTTCATGTCGGTCTCCCTGGACCCGCCGCTGGTGCTGGTCAGCCTGCGCGAGGGCTCCCGCATGGACGACCTCCTCGACGAACAGCCCCACTGGGCGGTCTCCGTGCTGGCCGAGAGCCAGCGGCACATCGCGGGCCGCTTCGCCATGAAGGGCCGCCTCAGCGACCGTCTGCTCTTCGAGGACATCCCCTACGTCCGCGGCGAGGCGACCGGCGCGGCACTCGTGGGCGGCGCCCTCGCCACCCTGGAGTGCCGCACGGAACAGCGCGTGCAGGCCGGCGACCACACGCTGGTGATCGGCCGCGTCCTGACGGCGCACGTGCCGAGCGCGGACGGGGGGCCGCTGGCGTACTTCCGGGGGCGCTACCGGCAGTTGGGGTGACGCCTCCCGCCGGGGCAGGTCAGCCGGGGCACGTAATCCGCGTGTGGCCGGCCGGCGGGCCCGCCTAAAGTGCCGCCCATGACCACCCCCGGCCCCGGCCCACGTCTTGAGGAAATAACCCCCCGCAATATCGACGCCGCGCTCGGCATTCGCGTCCGGCCGGAGCAGGAATTCGCGGTCTCCCCGGTGGTGAAGTCCCTCGCCGAGGCCTACGTCCATCCCACCGCCGCCTGGCCCCGCCTCATCGTCGACGGCGACCGCCCGGTCGGCTTCCTGATGGCCTTCTTCGACATCGACTGGCACGAGGACGGCACCGTGTTCCGCTCCGGCCTGTGGCGGCTGAACATCGCCGCGGACGCGCAGGGGCGCGGCTACGGGCGGTTCGCGGTGGAGTCGGTGGCGGCGGAGATCCGCCGCCGGGGCGGCACGGAGCTGTACGTCAGCTGGCACCAGGGCGAGCACGGGCCCGAGAACTTCTACCTCGGCCTCGGTTTCCGTCCCAACGGGGAGCTGGTGGAGGGGGAGACGGTGGGAGTGCTCGGACTGGGGTGAGGCGGGTCAGAGGAGCCTCACGTCGCTCTCCGCCACCCTCGCGGGCTCCGTCACGATGTCGATCACCGCGATGCGCTCCCGTACGAACGTGAACGCCAGGGTCCGCTCCACGCGTCCGTCGACCACCACCGCGATGCCGATCCGGCCGTCGACCAGGGCGGGCCGCGCGATCCGGGCCACGGAGGCGAAGCTCGTCGCGCCCTTCGCCACCGCGAGCGCGCCGGTCGTCACGCCGGCCTCGCTGCGGGCCACGACATCCGGGTCGAGGACGCCGACGAGGGCCTCGAAATCACCCTCGCGCGTGGCGGCCAGGAAGGCGTCGGCGACCTCCCTCCGGCGCCGCCGCACCTCGTCGGCGTCGGGCGCCGGAGCGCCCTGCACCCGGCGCCGGGCCCGGCTGGCGAGCTGCCTCGCGGCGGCCGGAGAACGTCCTACGATCTCGCCGACCTCCTCGAAGGGCACGGCGAACAGGTCGTGCAGCACGAACGCCAGCCGCTCGGCGGGCGTCAGGGTGTCGAGCACGACGAGCAGCGCGACCCCGACCGAGTCGGCGAGCAGGGCGTCCTGCTCGGGGTCGGGGGTGTCGGCGGCCGGGACGGGGGCGTCGGGTTCCAGGGGCTGTTCGGCGCGGGAGGTGCGGGTGCGCAGCATGTCGAGGCAGACCCGGCCCACCACGGTGGTCAGCCAGCCGCCGAGGTTGCCGATGTCCTCGGCGCCGGTCCGGTTCAGCCGGAACCACGCCTCCTGCACCGCGTCCTCCGCCTCCGCGGCCGACCCGAGCATCCGGTGCGCCACGGCCCTGAGGTGGGGCCGGTGGGTCTCGAAGCGGTGGGCGAGGAAGTCGTCGTCGGTCATCTGCTGTCACACCTTCTGGTCGCCGGGGCCGTGCCGTCGAGTAGTTGACGGATGGCGGGCGCGGGTTGTGACAGAGGCCCTGACGCTTGGGCGGGGGCGGGGCCGCGCCGGGGCGTGTCCGCCCTCGGAGCGGCGCGGAATCGGTCACCCGCAAAGGGCGCCCGTGTCGACGCGCCGACCGCTGCGGGCAGACATCCCCGACACGTCCCCTTCCCGCCGTTGCGCACCGCGGGTCCGTGGGGGTCAGCGTCCCCAAGGGCGCGGGGAACTGCGCGACCAGCCACGGCGCGCCCGCAGCCGGCCGGCTGCCGTCACCCCCAGTCCCGGCCCGTTCTGCCCCGCTTCGTCTCCGCCCGCTGCTTCTTCTCGCGCAGCCGGCGTTCGTTGATGCCGCGCGGGATGCGGGTCGGCTTGCGGGGCTTGGGCGGCGGGGCCGTCGCCTCGGCCAGGAGGGCCGCCAGGCGTACCGCCGCCGTCTCGCGGTTGCGCCACTGGGAACGGTGCTCGGAGGACCGTACCGTCACCACGCCGTCGACCAGGCGGGACGCCAGCCGTTCCAGCGCGCGGGCCTTCCAGACCTCGGGCAGTGCCTCGGTGCTCGCCAGGTCGAAGCGGAGCTCCACCTGGGAGTCGCTGGTGTTGACGTGCTGGCCGCCGGGTCCGGAGGAGCGCGAGAAACGCCACTGGAGCTCGGCCTCGGGCAGGGAGACGGAGCCGCGGATGACGTAGGGACCGGACATGTCGTCCATAGTCCCCCGGCTGACCGGCGCACGTCACGCGAATATCGTCCTTCGCCGGTTCGGTAAAGAAAGTAAAGACACCTGGAACCTTCGCTACCCCTCTCGGCGTTCATACGGGTAGATGTAGCTTCAGGCAGTACATAAACGAGGGAAAGGACTCCCAACCATGGCTGTAAGCCTGTCCAAGGGTGGCAACGTCTCGCTCACCAAGGAGGCTCCGGGCCTGACCGCCGTCACCGTGGGCCTCGGCTGGGACGTCCGCACCACCACCGGCACGGACTTCGACCTCGACGCCTCGGCGATCGCGGTGAACACGCAGGGCAAGGTCTACTCCGACGCCCACTTCGTGTTCTTCAACAACAAGCAGACCCCGGACAACACCATCGTCCACACCGGTGACAACCGCACCGGCGAGGGCGCGGGCGACGACGAGGCGATCAACGTCAACCTCGCCGCCCTCCCGGCCGACATCGACAAGATCGTCTTCCCGGTCTCGATCTACGACGCCGAGAACCGCTCGCAGAACTTCGGCCAGGTGCGCAACGCCTACATCCGCATCGTCAACCAGGCCGGCGGCGCCGAGATCGCCCGCTACGACCTGTCCGAGGACGCGGCCACCGAGACCGCCATGGTCTTCGGCGAGCTCTACCGCAACGGCGCCGAGTGGAAGTTCCGCGCCGTCGGCCAGGGCTACGCCTCGGGCCTGGTGGGTATCGCGCAGGACTTCGGCGTCAACGTCTGACGTTCACCGGATCACTGCGGAAACCCCCGGCCCCGGCCGGGGGTTTCCGGCGTACGGAGGCGGTAGCGTCCCCGCGTGCGCCTCGAATCCCTCCCCCTGACGGCCGACCACGACATCCCGGCCGCCGTCCTCACCGAACTCACCGCGCTCTACGCCTCCAACCGTGAGTTCCACGCCCTCAGCGGCGACTTCCCCGACCCGGACCGCATCCGTCCCGAGCAGGTGGCGGCCGCGCTGGCCGACGAGTTGGCGAACCCGGACGTGGAGGTGCTGCTGGCCCGCAGCGAGGGGCGGCTCGTCGGACTGGTCATCACCCTCGCGCACCATCCCGACCCGGCCGATCCCGACCCGTGGATCGGGCTGCTGATGGTCGACGCGACCGCGCACCGGAAGGGGTACGGCAAGCAGGTCGCCGCCCTGGTGGAGCAGCGGTTCCGCGATGCCGGCCGCACCGCCGTGCGGCTGGCCGTGCTCGACGCCAACCCCGCAGGCCTCGCCTTCTGGACCGCCCTCGGGTACGAGGTGATCGGCCACCGCACCGATCTCCAGGCCGCCCGCCCCTGCGCCGTGCTGCGCAGGTCCCTGCAGGAGTGACGGATTCGGCTGCAACTCCGCTGTAGAAGCGGAGAGTTGACCATGCATCACACGTTCGCATAGCGGATTGTGAAAACTGACTTTCGGACAAGAACACGTAAAGTCTTGACGGCGGACTGTCAAACAAGCCGCTTCAGATGTCACCCTCTCCTCGCTCGCCGCAACTCTGTGCCCCACCTGTGCCAGCCATGTGCCTCGCCTGCGCCTCGACAACCCCGAGGCCGGCCCGAAGGAGACCGAGTGAGACTGCAGTCCCGCACCCCCAACGCCTCCCGCACTCCCCGCACCACCCGCCTGCGCGCCGCCGCCCTGATCGGCTCGGCGGCGATGGTCGTGCTCGCGCTGCAGAACGGCGCCGCCACCGCGGCCCCCGAGCACACCAGCGGCGCCACCGCCCTCCCCCTGAGCGCCTCCGCCCGCGCCGACGCCCTCAAGTCGGCCCAGGACGCGGCCGGTTCGACCGCCCGTGAGCTCGGCCTCGGCACCCGTGAGGCGCTGGTCGTCCGGGACGTGATCAAGGACGCGAACGGCACCGTCCACACCCGCTACGAGCGCACCTACGCCGGGCTGCCCGTCCTGGGCGGCGACCTGGTCACGCACGTGGCCAAGGGCGGGGCCCTCAAGGGCGTCAGCAAGGCGACCAGTGCCCGGATAGCCGTGGCGTCGACGGACGCCACGATCTCCGCCGCCACCGCGAAGAAGTCGGCCCTCGCGGGCACCGACTCCGCCACCGCCTCCGCCCGCAAGGTGATCTGGGCCGCCGGCACCAAGCCGGTCCTCGCCTACGAGTCCGTCGTCAAGGGCCTCCAGCACGACGGCACCCCGAGCGAGCTGCACGTCATCACCGACGCCACCACCGGCAAGAAGATCTACGAGTACCAGGCCATCGACACCGGTACGGGCACCAGCGAGTACAGCGGCACGGTCGCCCTGGGCACCACCGCCGCCGCCTCCTCCGGCGGCTTCGACCTGATCGACGGCGGTCGCGGCGGCCACAAGACGTACGACCTCAACGGCGGTACGACCGGCACCGGCACCCTCTTCCACGACGCCGACGACGCCTGGGGCGACGGCACCCCGGCCAACCGCCAGACCGCCGCCGTCGACGCGGCCTACGGTGCCGCCGTCACCTGGGACTTCTACAAGTCCGCCTTCAACCGCAACGGCATCGCCGGTGACGGCAAGGCCGCCTACTCCCGCGTCCACTACGGCAACGCGTACGTCAACGCCTTCTGGAACGACAGCTGCTTCTGCATGACGTACGGCGACGGCTCGGGCAACTCCCACCCGCTGACCTCGCTCGACGTGGCCGGCCACGAGATGAGCCACGGTCTGACGGCGGCCACGGCCGGGCTGAAGTACAGCCGTGAGTCGGGCGGCCTGAACGAGGCGACCTCCGACATCTTCGGCACCTCGGTGGAGTTCTTCGCCAACAACTCGGCCGACGCCGGCGACTACCTCATCGGCGAGAAGATCGACATCAATGGCGACGGCACCCCGCTGCGCTACATGGACCAGCCCAGCAAGGACGGCGGCTCGGCCGACTACTGGTCCCGCAACGTCGGCCGCCTCGACGTGCACTACTCGTCCGGCGTCGCCAACCACTTCTTCTACCTGCTCAGCGAGGGCAGCGGCGCGAAGACCATCAACGGGGTGAGCTACAACTCCCCGACGTACGACGGCTCCACGGTCACCGGCATCGGCCGCGCCAAGGCCGACCAGATCTGGTACAAGGCCCTGACGACGTACTTCACCTCCTCGACCGACTACGCGGGCGCCCGCACCGGCACCCTCCAGGCGGCGAGCGACCTGTACGGCGCGGGCAGCGCCGAGTACAACGCCGTGGCGGCGGCCTGGAACGCGGTCAACGTCCGGTAACCCGGCCCGCCTCCGCACGTACCGATGCCGTCCGTGCCGGCACCCTCCGTATCCCTACCGGGACTTGACTGGGTGATGTTGCCGATGCGGGCGGCCGGCGCACTGCGCAGAATGTGCGAGGTGCGACCACACAGCCCGCTCGTCATGGTGATCGGCGACGACGGCATCGCCCTGTCCGGCGGTGCCGCCGGAGGGTCCCGGGGCCGTCCGGTGCGCACGGTGGTCTGTCGGCGGATCATCACCACACGCCGGACGGCCCTCCGGGCGGCGCCGCCTCAGCCTTCCGTGACGGGCGGCTGGGAGGCCGCGAGAGTGGCGATCTGGGTGCGGGACGCATAGCCGAGCTTGCCCATGATGTGCTCCACGTGCGAGTCCACGGTCCGCTTGGAGATGGTGAGCTGTTCGGCGATACGACGGTTCGACAGCCCCTCGGCGACCAGCGCTGCGATCTCCCGCTCCCGTACCGTCAGCGCCCCCCAACCCCCATGCCCTGCCGCCCGTTTGGCGCCCGCCTTCGCGCCGGCCGCCTGGCTGTGGTTGTCACCGACGGCCCGGTCGACGGCCTCCTGGAGCGACAGCGCGGCCCCGGCGGCGTACAGCTCCTCATGGCGGCGCTCGCCCAGGGCGCTGCGCGTGACGGCGATCGCCTCGGCGTGGGCCCGGTGCATGGCGGGGATGCCGAGCCGCGGGTCGTGGAACCTCTCCCACAACCGGTCCGCCGCGCCCAGCAGCGCCGCCGCCCGCTCGGGGCGGCCCTCGGCGGCGGCGATCCAGCCGAGGGTGTCGAGGGAGAAGGCGAGGCCCTGGGCGTGGTTGATCTCCAGGCACATCGCGAGCGCGGAGCGCAGCACGGTCGCCGACTCCTCGTGCCGGCCGAGCCCCCACAGCGCGCAGCCCTGGATCCAGCCGACCCAGCCCTGCACCCACCGCTCCCCCAGCGGTTCCAGGACCGGGCGGGTCTCCTCGCAGACGGCGAGCGCCTTGTCGTACTCGCCCGCGCACACGTGCGCCCCGCACATCGTGCCCAGCATCCACGCCTCGCCGCCCTGCTCGCCGAGTCCGGCGAACCGCTCGCGGGCGTCCTTGAGCCGCTCCAGCGCCCAGTCGACCTCGCCGACCAGGGTGTGCGCGAGACCGCGGTTGAAGACGACGTAGGCCGCGTCGACGCGTCCGCCGCCCTCGTGCGCGGCGTCCTCGGCGCGTTCGGTCAGCTCCAGGCCGCGGCCGTGGGCGCCGGACATCAGGCTGAGGTGACCGGCGACCCGCAGGGCGGTCACCCGGGCGGGGTGCGGTTCGGGGCACAGCGGCAGCAGCCGCTCCAGCCAGTACAGGCCCTCGACGGTGCGTCCGGTGCAGAGCCACAGTCCCCACAGCGCCGCGGCGAGGCGGAGACCCGTGGTGGCCTCGCGGGGCTCGGTGCAGCAGAACTCCAGCGCCGAGCGCAGACTGGCCCGTTCCCGCCAGGCCCTGCGCATCAGCAGCACCTGGTCGCGGGTGAGCCAGCGGGCGTCGAAGTCCTCGGCGAGCGCCAGGCAGTGGTCGCGGTGCCGGGTGCGGTACTCCAGCTCGGCGCCGCTCTCGGCGAGACGCTCGCGGCCGTACTCGCGGATGGTGTCGAGCATGCGGTAGCGGGCGTCGCTGCCGTCGCCCTCGTCGTCGAGGCGGAGCACGATCGCCTTGTCGACCAGGCCGATCAGGCACTCCAGGATCTCCTCCGGGGGCAGCCTCGGCCCCGAGCACACCTCCTCGGCGGCGGTCAGCTCGAACTCCCCGGCGAACACCGACAGCCGCACCCACAGCAACTGCTCCTGCTCGGTGCACAGGCCATGGCTCCAGTCGATGGCGGTACGCAGCGTCTGGTGCCGGGGCAGCACCCCGCGGCTGCCGCCGGACAGCAGCCGGAAGCGGTGGTCGAGCCGGGAGAGCAGCTGCTCCAGGGAGAGCGCCCGCAGCCGTACGGCGGCCAGTTCGATGGCCAGCGGGATGCCGTCGAGGCGGTGGCAGAGCCGGGCGACCAGGCCGCGGTTGGCGTCGGTGAGCCCGAAGCCGCGCACCACGGCCGCCGCGCGTTCGGCGAACAGCAGCATCGCGTCGCTGGGTTCGGCGCCGGGCCGGGCGTCGTCGTCCGGGTCGATCACGGGCAGTGGCATCACCTGCAGCACCCGCTCACCGGGCGCGTCCAGCGGCTGCCGGCTGGTCGCGAGGACCCGTACCTGGGGGCAGTAGCGCAGCACCGACTGGGCGAACACCGCGCAGGCGTCGACGAGATGCTCGCAGGTGTCCAGGACGAGCAGCAGCCTGCGGCCCCCGAAGTAGGCGATGAGCGCCTCCAGCGGGGTGCGGGCCGCCCGCTCGGACTGCTCGGGCAGTTCCACGACCGCCGCCACGGCGTTGGCCAGCAGCTCCGGGTCGCGCAGCTCGGAGAGCTCCACGAAGTACACGCCGTCCGGGCAGCGTTCCCGCATCCGCCGGGCGGTGCGCAGGGCCAGCCGGGTCTTGCCGACGCCGCCCGCACCCATCAGCGTCACCAGCCGCTCCCGGTGCAAGGCCTCCTGGATCTCCGCGAGTTCGGCCTCGCGCCCGATGAAGCGGGTGAGCTCGGCGGGCAGTCCGACGTCGTCGGTGTCGTGGGCCGACAGGGCGGGCTGTACGAAGCTGTCCATGGCGCCCTCTCGGCAGCGGGTCCGGATACGTAGGGGCGCTCACCCTAGGTATACCGATGCGTGCACGAGGGCTTCCCTGCGCAAGCTGCCCGTTTACGACCGCCCGGAGCCGCCTGCGACCGCCTGACGTGCATTGCCGACCGTTACGGCCGCGCAGGCTTGCCCTCTCCGTACAACCACTCCTCCCAGATCGCGCCGAAGTCCTCATCGGGCGCCTGCCGTTCGACGTAGGCCGTGAAGTCGTCGGTGCCGGCGTTGCCGTGCCGGTGCGCGGCCGTCCACCCCTGGACGATGTCGTAGAAGGTGTCGTCCCCGACGGTCTGCCGGATCTTGTGGATCACCATCGCGCCCCGCTGGTAGACGGGATCGTCGGAGATGTGCGCGGCGCTCGTGGGCCTGCCCGGCGGGAAGGCCCACAGGTCCGGATACTCGTCCTCGCCGTCCTCGTACAGCCGCTCGAAGGTGTCCTGCGCGCTGTCACCGCCCTCGTCCTCCTCCCACAGCCACTCCGCGTAGGTCGCGAACCCCTCGTTGAGCCACATGTCCCGCCAGCTCTCCGGCGTGACCGAGTCGCCGAACCACTGGTGGGCGAGCTCGTGGACGAGGAGCCCGGTGTCGGGGGCGCCCGGGAAGAAGGGCCGGTTCTGCGTCTCCAGCGCGTACTCGGCGTCGTCCTCGCCGCCGATGATCGCGCCGGTGGAGGAGAAGGGATACGGGCCGAAGTTGGTCTGCGCCCACTCCATGACCTCGGGCAGCCGGGCCAGGACCTTCGCGCTCTCCCCCTCCTGGACGGCGCTGTAGGCGGGCACGCCGGCGGCGTCGGACCGCCGGATGCCGTAGTCGCCGATGGCAAGGGTGGCGAGGTAGCCCGCCATCGGCTCGGCGGCGTGCCAGGAGAAGGCGGTACGTCCGTCGCGGGTCTCCTTGCCGCGCAACTCCCCGTTGGAGACGGCCTCCAGGCCCTCCGGGACGGTGACCGTGATGTCGTACGACGCCTTGTCCGAGGGGTGGTGGTTGCCGGGGAACCATGTCATCGACCCGATCGGCTCGCCCAGCGCCACGGCTCCGCCGGCGGTGCGCAGCCAGCCCTCCTCGGAGCCGTCGGCGTCGGTGAGGGTCAGGGGGCTGCCGGAGTAGCGGACCTCGACCTCGAAGGTCTCGCCGTCGTCGAGGTCGTCGTGGGGGCGGACGGTCAGTTCCTGCCCGGTGCGGTTCCAGCGGGCGGCCCGGCCCTCGACGGTGACCTTCTCGACGTCCAGCCCCTTCAGGTCCAGGTCGAAGGCGGAGAGGTCCTGGGTGGCCTCGGCGGTGAGGCGGGCGGTGCCGGACAGGCGGTGCGGGCCGGGGTCGTAGGACAGCCGCAGGTCGTAGTGGCCGACGTCGTAGCCGCCGTTGCCCGCCTCGGGGAAGTACGGGTCCCGCACCCCCGCCCCGCCCGGGGTCCCGTGCACCCCGCCGCCACCGCCGCACGCCGTGAGGGTGAGAGCGAGGGCGCTCAGGACGGAGACACAGGCCGGGACAAGCCGCGCGGATCTGGACATGTCAGAGATCCTAGGGCGCGCAGCGGCCCTGTCCCCGGCGGCGTGACACCATCACCTACGTGCTCGACATCGGCTACGCCCTCTCCAACCGCTTCCCCGACCCGCCCCAGACCGACTACCGCCGCGTGGACGTCCACGCGCTGCGGCACGACCTGTTCTGCGGCGACGTCTACCTCGCCGACACCAAGGCGGACCGGGAGCTGTCCACAGCCTGGGGATGGGTGCCGGTGCTCGACTTCGCGTGGGCCCTGTGCGACATCGTGGAGCACCTCGACCGGGACCCGGCCGGCTCCCGCGCCTCGCGCCCCCAGTACGCCGAACTCGACTTCACCGAGTCGACCGACCGCATGCTCTTCGAGCGCCGCTTCGGCTGGGTGGACATCGAGTCGGACTGGATGCCGGCCGAGGAGCCCCCGCTGACCTTCTCCCACTCCGAACTCCGCCGCGAGGCCCGCGACTTCCTCCACGACCTGCTCGCCGACCTGATCGACCTCCACGAGGACCTGGCCGACAACCCGGCGATCTGGAGCCTGCAGGCCAAGTTTCCCCGGGTGAGCTGAGACCGGCCCGGTAGGGGGCGGGCCCCCGGTGCCCGGTGCGTACACCCCCGGTACGATCGCGCCTCGTGTCCGAACCTGTCATCTCCCTCAACGAGCGCTCCGCACGCAGCGGACTTGCCGCCGGCGAGCAGCTCCAGACATACGGCATCGTCGTCCCGGCCAAGGACGCCAAGGGCGTCAAGATGAAGATCCACGGGCACGGACGGCTCGGAGGTGAACTCGGCGACCACCTGATGCACACCGTCGGCGCCGCCTCCGGCGGGGCCGGCAGCATCGCCGCGGGCATGCCGCAGACCTCCGGCGGCGCTCTCGTCCTGCGGATCACCGACCAGCGCGTCGGGCTGGTCGGGCAGCGGGACGGCGTCCCCGTGTGGGAAGTGCCGCGCGCCTGGGTGGTACGGGTCGAACGGCGTCCCCGCCTCCAGCTGCTGGCCCGCTTCCGGCTGCACTACGCCGACGGCTCATGGCTCGCCTTCATGACCGCGCGCCGCCGCACCGTCGAGGGTTTCCAGGCCCTCATCGGCTGACGGCTCCGGACCCCCGGCCCCCGCCGCCGTCCGGTCCCGCCGGCGGGTCCTCCCTCACCCCTCCACCCGAATCCCCATCTGCACCGCCAGCACCGGCGCCAGATCCATCAGTTGCGCCGTGCTGATCACCGCGCCCGCCAGTCGCTCCACCCCCCGCGCGATCCCGATCTCGGTCGCCGCCCTCAGGTCCACGTCCTTCAGGACCGCGGACGTCAGATCCGCCCCCTTCAGCGCGCAGTCCACGAACTCCACCCGCTCCAGACGGGCACCCCCGAAATCCGGCTCCACCAGCACGCAGCCCTCGAAGACGACGTCTCTGAGGCGGGCCGTCCGCAGGTTCAGGTAGTCGATCTTGCCGCCGCGGATCACCACCCGCTCCAGCACCGCCCCGTGCAACTGCGTCCCGCCCAGCCGGGCGTCGACCACCTCCACGTCACACAGGGTCGCCTCGGCCAGATCGGTGCCCACCCCGCGCGGCGCCGTCAGGACCGCGTCCAGGAGACGGGCGTGCCGCAACCGCGTCTCGTCCAGCGCGCACCCCGTCACCGCGCAGTCCATGAACCGGGCGCCCGCGCCGTCCTGCCCCGCGAAGTCCAGCTCCCGGAACTCCAGCCCGTCGTAGTCCCCGTCCGGCTCCAGCTCCCCGCCGCCGAACGGCTCCAGCTCCGGCAACCGCACCTCCGGCCGCCGCGCGCCCTTCACCCCGGCCCCGCCCGCCGCACCCGTACCGCCCGCCGCTCTCCTCGCCATGCCCCCATGCTGCACCCCACCACTGACAACACCCCGGACCACCGCCCTGACCTGCGAAAACCACCGCCATGTCACATTCCGGGGCGCCGGATCCGTCGTACTCACACAAGGGCGACGCACACCGAAGCAACCGAGGGAGACCCCAGCCATGCACCGCATCACCGTCATCGGCGGCGGCTTCGCCGGACTCACCGCGGCCATCACCGCCGCCGAGGCGGGCGCCAAGGTCACCATCCACGAGGCCCATCACACCCTCGGCGGGCGGGCGCGGACCGCCGAGGGGCCGTACCGGACGAACGAGGGCCCGCACGCCCTCTACAGCGGCGGCCCGCACTGGGCCTGGCTCAAGCAGCGCGATCTCATCGGCGCCCTGGCCCCGCTGCCGCCCCTGGAAGCGGCGCGGCTCCGCCTCCACCACAAGGGCGTCCTGCGCCGCACCCCGCCCTTCGCCCTGCTCAAGCTGCTGCGCCCCGGCCTGCCCCAGGCGCCCGTCGACACCGACTTCTTGACCTGGGCCACCGGCATCGCCGGCGAGGAGGGTGCCCGCGCCGCCGCCCACTACTCCGCCGTCGCCCTCTTCCACCACGACCCCGGCGCCCTGTCCGCGGCCTTCGTGCAGGAACGCCTGCGCCGCGCCACCAAGCTGCCGCCCGAGGCGCACTACCCGGTCGGCGGCTGGGCCACGGTGATCGACCGCATGGCCGCCCGCGCCTGGAATCTGGGGGTGCGGATGGAGACCCTGTCCCGCGTCGACCGCCTCCCCACCGACACCCCCGTCGTCGTCGCCACCTCCCTCGACGCCGCCCGCCGCCTCCTCGCCGACCCCACCCTGACCTGGACCGGCGGCCGTACCGCCCTCATCGACCTCGCCGTGCGCACCCGGCGCGGCGACGCCTTCGCCGTCTCCGACCTCGACGCCCCCGGCTGGATCGAGCGCTTCACCGCCCAGGACCGCACCCTCGCCCCCGCGGGCGAACAGCTGATCCAGGGGCAGATCCCCATCGCCCCGCACGAGTCCAGGGCCGACGGCGTCGCCCGCGCCGAGCACCTCCTCGACCTGGCCTTCCACGGCTGGCGGGACCGCCTCACCTGGCGCAGCGAAGCGCTGGCGAACGGCCGTACCGGCGCCGTCGACCTGCCCGGCACCAGCTGGCGCGACCGCCCCGCCATCGACCGCGGCGAGGGCGTCTACCTCGCCGGCGACCAGGTCGCCGCCCCCGGCGTCCTGTCCGAGGTCTCCTTCAACAGCGCCCTCACCGCGGTCTCGCTGGCCCTGGGCCGCCACGCCCTTGACCTGAAGCGCGCTTGAGGTTGGAGGCTGATGACCCGCCCCACGAGCACCGACCGCACCGGGGCCCGCCCCGCCCGCACCTCCCCAGGGAGCCTCCATGCACGCCATCCGCCTGCACGCCTTCGGCCCGGCCGAGAACCTCACCTACGAGGAGGTCGAGGACCCCCGCCCCGGCCCCGGCCAGGTCCGCATCGCCGTACGGGCGTCCGGCGTGCACCTGCTGGACACCGCCCTCCGCGAGGGCGCCCAGGGCCCCCTGCCCGAGCTGCCCCACCTGCCCACCGTGCCCGGCCGCGAGGTCGCCGGCGTCGTCGAGTCCCTCGGTGAGGGCGTGGCCGCCCTGTGGCTCGGCAAACGCGTCGTCGCCCACCTCGGCTTCGCGCCCGGCGGCTACGCCGAACTCGCCGTCACCGACGTCGACCGCGTCCACGAGATCCCCGCCAACCTCGACTTCGCCCAGGCCGTCGCCATGATCGGAACGGGCCGTACGACCATGGGCATCCTCCAGTTCGCCGACCTCGGCCCCGGCTCCGTCGCCCTCGTCCCGGCCGCCGCCGGCGGCATCGGCACGCTGCTCGTGCAGTACGCCAAGCACGCCGGAGCCACCGTGATCGGCCTGGCGGGCGGGCCGGAGAAGACCGCCCGCGTCGAGGCGAACGGCGCCGACCTCGCCGTCGACTACAAGGACCCCGCCTGGCCCGGCAAGGTCCGCGCCCACCTCGGCGGCGACAAGGTCACCGTCGTCTTCGACGGCGTCGGCGGGACCGTCGCCCGCGAGGCCGTCGCCCTCCTCGCCCCCGGCGGCAGGCACCTCGTCTTCGGCTGGTCCGCCGAAGGCATCCAGGGCGGCGCGCCCTACCTCGTCGACGGCGTCTCGGAACAGGTCCTCGGCCCCGTGATGATGCGGAAGGCCGGCGGCCCCGACCCCGTCCGCACGCTGGAACTGCGCGCCCTCACCGAGGCCGCCGCGGGCCGCCTCACCCCGGCCGTGCAGCGTTTCCCCCTCGCTCGGGCAGCCGCCGCGCACCGGGCGCTGGAGACCCGCGGGACCACGGGAAAGGTCGTACTCGAACCATAGGCATCGGCGCCTCCCCAGTCCGAACCACAGGCATGGGGGCCTGTCCAAGACTCCGACGTCACCTCGGCCACCGGCACCACCTCCCGGCAGGCCGGCAGGTCGGCAGGCCGGCGGCTCGATCGGCACGGCCCTCCTGGACGCCGCCCCCACCAGCGGGCGGAGACGACGACACCGGCGCCGGAACCGGCGGCCTGATGCCCGAGACGCCGCCCGCGCCGGCCTAACGCCCCTGCCGCCCGGCCCCCAGCTCCGCCAACGCCCCGTCCGTGAGCCGATACACCGTCCACTCGTCCTGCGGCCGGGCCCCCAGCGCCTCGTAGAAGGCGATGGACGGGGCGTTCCAGTCCAGCACCGACCACTCCAGCCGCTGGTAGCCGCGCTCCACGCAGATCCGCGCGAGCTCGGTCAGCAGCGCCTTGCCGTGCCCGGCGCCCCGGGCCGTCGGGCGGACGTACAGGTCCTCCAGGTAGATGCCGTGCACGCCCCGCCAGGTGGAGAAGTTCAGGAACCACAGCGCGAAGCCGACCGGTTCGCCGGTGGTGTCGTCCTCGGCGATGTGGGCGTAGGCGGCCGGCCGCTCACCGAAGAGGGCCTCGTGCAACTGCTCCGGGGTGGCCTTCGCCTCCTCCGGCGCCTTCTCGTACTCGGCGAGCTCGCGGACGAGGGTGTGGATGACGGGGACGTCGGCGGGGGTGGCGGTGCGGATCATGTGCGGTGGGCTGCTCTCAGTCGTCGGGCGATGTCCAGTTGTTGCGCGTCCACGGGGCGGCCGTCCTCGATCTCCCACAAGGAGGTCTGCAACACGCGTCCCAGTGTCCACGCACGCGCGCGTGCCCGGTCGAGCCCGAGGACGTCCGTCATGGCGTCGAACCGCCAGCGGATGTCGTCGGCGTCGAAGCGGTTCCACAGTGCGGGCAGCAGGTCGAAGCCGGGGTCGCCGGCGAGGGGTTTGGGATCGATGGCGAGCCAGTCGGCGCGGTCGGCGGCGAGGACGTTGTCGTAGTGCAGGTCCCAGTGCAGGAGGCGGTCGCCGGGCTCGTCGACGACTTCCCGCAGGGCCGCCGCGCAGTCGGCGACCAGCGCCCGCGTCTCCGGGTCCGGGACGCGTTCGACGGCGTCCGGTGTCCGGTCCAACATCGCCTGCGCGATGTCGCCGAGTCCGCGCATGCCGTCCGGCGCCGGTCCGGAGGTCAGGTGCGCGAGGAGGCGGGCGATGACGAGGACGGCCTCGTGGACGTCGGGGACGTGGGACAGCATGCGGGTGGGGTCGAGGCGTTCCAGGAGGAGCGTGCCCGTGGGTGCGTCGTGGGCCAGCAGGCGTACGGCCCCGTCGCCGTTCCAGACGCGCAGGGCGGCCGGTTCCCCCTCGGTCTCCTCGTCGAGGAGTTGCAGCTTGAGGACGGCCCGGGTGGCGTCGGCCCGCAGGACGGGCAGCACCAGGGCCGCGACGCCGTGCATGGCGGGGCCGTCCAGCCGGAGTTCCCAGCGGTCGAGGAATCCGGCCGCCAGCTCCGGCAGCTGGGCGATGAACGCCCGCCCCGCGTCTCCGTTGAACTTTGCCTGCGCCGCCGCCAGTCCATCCGGAATGTCGATCACGGTCCGAGCGTATCGGCGTGGGTGAATCGGCTCATGCGAATTACCCGGGGCCCGCGCAGGGTGTGGCGGTACGTGCGCGGCGCGCCCGGCACGTACGTCTGGCTGACGGTCCTGTTCGTGACCACGGTCGCGCTGCACCACATGTCGCCGGATTTCGAGGCGGAGTTCCTGCGGCAGCGGTCGACGAACATCCGTGAGCTGTCGAGCAATCCGGTGCGGGTGCTGGTGTCCAGCGCGATGTGGATCGACGGCGGGGTCTGGCTGCCGTACGCCGTCCTGTACTCCGTCTTCCACGCGCCGGTCGAGCGGTGGCTGGGGACGGCGCGCTGGCTGGCGGTGTGCGGGGCGGCGCACGTGCTGGCGACGCTGATCAGCGAGGGCGCGCTGCTGTGGGCGATCCGGCACGGGATGGCGCCGGAGTCGGCCGTCAACACCCTGGACATCGGGGTGAGTTACGCGCTGGCGGGGGTGGTGGCGGTGCTGGCGTACCGGATTCCGGCGCTCTGGCGGGCGCCGTACGCCGCCGCCGTGCTGATCCTCTACGGCGTGCCGCTGGTGACCGGGCGGACCTTCACGGACCTGGGCCACTTCACTTCCGCGCTGATCGGTTTCGCCTGCCGTCCGCTGGTCAGAGGCCGTACGGGACAACGAGATCCGAAGGAGACAGCGGTGGCCGCCGAGGGTTAACGTCCCGGCATGAGCAGCTCGACCAGCGCTGTCGTGAACGGCGGCATCTCGTTCTGGTTCGCCGACGACGGTCTCCCGGCGGTGCGGGAGCCGCTGACCGGGGACGCCACGGCGGACGTGGTGATCGTCGGCGGTGGCTACACCGGTCTGTGGACGGCGTACTACCTGAAGAAGGCGGCGCCCTTCCTCCGCGTCACGGTCCTGGAGCAGAAGTTCTGCGGCTACGGCGCCTCCGGCCGCAACGGCGGCTGGCTCTACAACGGCATCGCGGGCCGCGACCGCTACGCGAAGCTGCACGGCCACGAGGCGGCGGTGCGGTTGCAGCGGGCGATGAACGACACCGTCGACGAGGTCGTCCGGGTCGCGGCGGAGGAGGGCGTCGAGGCGGACATCCACCGCGGCGGGGTACTGGAAGTCGCCCGTACGCCCGCCCAGTTGGCCCGCCTGAAGGACTTCCACGCGCATGAGCTGTCGTACGGCGAGAAGGACCGTGAGCTGTACGACGCCCGGGAGACGGCGGAGCGGATCCGGGTGGCGGACGCCGTCGGCTCGACGTGGACGCCGCACGGGGCCCGGCTGCACCCGGTGAAGCTGGTGAAGGGGCTGGCGGCGGCCGTCGAGGCGCTGGGCGTGGTCGTCCACGAGGCGACGCCGGTGACGGAGATCCGGCCCAAGCACGCGGTGACGCCGTACGGCACGGTCCGCGCCCCGTACGTGCTGCGCTGCACCGAGGGCTTCACGGCGAACCTGAAGGGCCAGCGGCGCACCTGGCTGCCGATGAACTCGTCGATGGTGGTGACCGAGCCGCTCACCGACGAGCAGTGGGCGTCGGTCGGCTGGGACGGGCGGGAGGCGCTCGGGGACATGGCGCACGCGTACATGTACGCGCAGCGCACGGCGGACGGGCGGATCGCGCTGGGCGGGCGCGGGGTGCCGTACCGCTTCGGGTCGCGGACGGACAACGACGGGCGGACGCAGGAGGCGACCGTCGAGGCGCTGCGGGAGATCCTGGTGGGCTTCTTCCCGGCGCTGGCCGGCGTCGCCGTCGAGCACGCCTGGTCGGGCGTGCTGGGCGTGCCGCGCGACTGGTGCGCGACGGTCACCCTGGACCGGTCGACGGGCCTCGGCTGGGCGGGCGGGTACGTCGGCTCGGGGGTGGCGACGACGAACCTCGCCGCGCGCACGCTGCGGGACCTGGTGCAGCTGGACTCGGGGCAGGGCGGCAGGACGGAGCTGACGGACCTGCCGTGGGTCGGGCACAAGGTGCGCCGGTGGGAGCCGGAGCCGTTCCGCTGGCTGGGTGTGCAGGGCATGTACGCCACGTACCGGGCCGCCGACCGCCGGGAGACGGCGTCGCACAGGGCGGGGTCCTCGCGGCTGGCGCGGGCCGCGGACTGGGTGGCGGGGCGGCACTGAGCAAACGGAAAGCCCAGGTCGGCAAGGCGCTGACCTGGGCTTTTCCTGTCGAGAGCCCCCTGTCGGATTCGAACCGACGACCTACGCATTACAAGTGCGTTGCTCTGGCCATCTGAGCTAAGGAGGCCCGCCACGCGCGCGTGTGCGGCGGCGTGCCCGTGCAGTGTACCCAGGTCCCGGCCACGGCCTGTCGAAAATTTCCGCGAAGTTCACAGTGGCTCAGGTACTGACATACGGGTGAACGCCAGGTACCGTCCTGTGCCAGTTCACCTGTGTGGACTACACCACCACCTTCCTACAACGGATCGTCCGGCACGTTCCTGCCGGTAGAAGGGGGCCCATTCACCATGGCCACTGTCTCGTTCGACAAGGCGACCCGGATCTACCCGGGTTCCGAGAAGCCCGCCGTAGACGCGCTCGACATCCAGATCGAGGACGGGGAGTTCCTCGTCCTGGTCGGCCCGTCCGGCTGCGGCAAGTCCACCTCGCTCCGCATGCTGGCGGGGCTCGAGGACGTCAACGGCGGTGCGATCCGCATCGGTGACCGTGACGTCACGCACCTGCCGCCGAAGGACCGGGACATCGCCATGGTGTTCCAGAACTACGCGCTGTACCCGCACATGACGGTCGCCGACAACATGGGCTTCGCGCTCAAGATCGCCGGCGTGCCGAAGGCCGAGATCAAGCAGAAGGTCGAGGACGCGGCGAAGATCCTCGACCTCACCGAGTACCTCGGCCGCAAGCCGAAGGCGCTCTCCGGCGGTCAGCGCCAGCGTGTCGCCATGGGTCGCGCCATCGTGCGTGAGCCGCAGGTCTTCCTCATGGACGAGCCGCTGTCGAACCTCGACGCCAAGCTCCGCGTCTCGACGCGTACGCAGATCGCGTCGCTGCAGCGCCGTCTGGGCATCACCACCGTCTACGTCACCCACGACCAGGTCGAGGCCATGACGATGGGCGACCGCGTGGCGGTCCTCAAGGACGGTCTGCTCCAGCAGGTCGACACCCCGCGCAACATGTACGACCGTCCGGCGAACCTGTTCGTCGCCGGCTTCATCGGCTCCCCGGCGATGAACCTGGTCGAGGTCCCGATCGCCGACGGCGGTGTGAAGTTCGGCAAGTCGGTCGTCCCGGTGGACCGTGACGCGCTCGGCGCCACCACCGACAAGACCGTGACCGTCGGCGTCCGCCCGGAGCACTTCGACGTGGCCGGCCCCGACGCGGACCAGGGTCTCGCGGTCACCGTGAACGTCGTCGAGGAGCTCGGCGCCGACGCCTACGTCTACGGCACCGCGAAGGTCGGCGACGACGCCAAGGACCTCGTCGTCCGCGTCAGCGGCCGTGACGTCCCGGAGAAGGGCAGCACGCTGAACGTCGTCCCGCGCGCGGGCGAGACCCACGTGTTCTCGACCTCCACGGGCGCCCGCCTGTCGGACTGAGCAGAATCCCGGGTGAATCACCCAGGTTGACGAAGAGGGCCCCGCAGGCTGCTGCGGGGCCCTTCTCGTGTCGGGCCTTCTCGTGTCGGGGAGGCCGTAACCGAATACCCCGGCAGAACGGGCATTTCGAGCCGTGTGCGTCAACGCCTTACCCAATTCGAGGCACCACTTCATCCCCCGAACCGGTGACTAAATGTCGCCAAATCATCACCCCGCGCTACCCTCACACGCGTGAAGCACTCCACTAACCAACAGACGCGACGCGGCCGGGGCCCCGCCCGCCGTATCGGCCGCACGCTCGCCCTTGTCCTGCCCGTCTTCCTGGTGCTCTCCGGAACCCTCGCGGTCACCCGGGTCAACTGGACGGGGAGCCCCTCGGACTCGGTGCTCACCGCCTCCGACATCTCGGCGGCCCGGGCGAAGGCCCGTGCCCCGCAGGACGTGCTGCGTGACAAGCTCCTGACGGAACTCCAGGAGGAGAACCCCGGGGTCGTGCTCACCCACCTCCAGGAGGCCGTCAACGACCGCCCGTCGCTGGCGAAGCACTGCGCGTCGATCGCACGGGCGCTGGGCCGCGCGGCGGTGCGGGTGTACGGCCCGACGCGGGCGCAGTCGTACGCCCGGCCGGTCTGCGACACCTCCTTCGCCACGGGCGTGGCGGCCTCGCACGGCTGAGGCCGGCCAAGGCCGCAGGGCCTTCCGGAAGCCGCGGGCGGGACGCCCCGTACAGTTCGGTCATGACCGATCCGAACGCCGCGTCCCGCCCCGTTCAAGCCGTCGTCCTGGCCGGTGGCCAGGGTTCACGGCTGCGCCCCTACACCGACGACCGGCCCAAGCC
Source organism: Streptomyces sp. Act143 (assembly GCF_003143935.1). Taxonomy (GTDB): domain Bacteria; phylum Actinomycetota; class Actinomycetes; order Streptomycetales; family Streptomycetaceae; genus Streptomyces. The sequence continues at coordinate 4,694,497 of NZ_QFRX01000001.1, forward strand.
GATGGTCGAGATCCCCGGTACGGGGACGCCGATCATCGGCCATCAGCTTGCCTGGCTCGCCGAGGAGGGCGTGACCGATGTGGTGGTCAGCTGCGGCCACCTCGCCGACGTCCTGCAGAGCTGGCTGGACTCCGCCGATCTGCCGGTGAACGTGAAGACCGTCGTCGAGACGGAGCCGCTGGGCCGCGGTGGCGGCCTCAAGTACGCGGCGGCGCATCTCCCGCACCCCGACCGGCCCTGGTTCGCGACCAACGGTGACATCTGGACCCGGTTCTCGCTGCGCGAGATGGCCGACTTCCACACCGAGCGCGACGCGGTGGCGACGCTGGCGCTGGCGCGCCCTCGGATTCCGTGGGGTGCCGTGCAGACCGACGGGTTCGGTCACATCACCGACTTCATCGAGTCGCCGCCGTCGACGTTCGAGATCAATGCCGGCGTCTACGTCTTCTCCCCCGAGTTCGCCGGGTTGCTGCCGGAGCGCGGGGACCACGAGCGGACCACGTTCCCGCATCTGGCGCGGGAACTGCGGCTGGCCGGATACCCGATCCCGCAGGGCGCGTACTGGCGGGCCATCGACACCGCGAAGGACCTGACGGAGGCGGCGAAGGAGCTGGCCGCGCTGGGGCGGTAGCTCCCTCCGTACGGACATCACGAAGGGCCCCGCTTCCGCGGGGCCCTTCGTCGTCGGGCGCGGGGTTCAGCCGGTGGGTTGCCCGAGGATGCCTCCCACCGGCCCCTCTACCCCAACAGGCCGCCCACCAGGCCCGGTTCGCCGGAGGAGGTGCCTCCGGTGTCCGAGCCGCCGCTGGAACCGGTGGAGCCGGTGGAGCCGGTCGGTCCCGAGCTGGTGCTGGGGGCCTGCTGGGCCGGGGAGGACTGCTGGGGCGGGGCCTGGCCGGTGCCCTGGGTCTGGCTGGGGGTGCCGGCCGTGCTGGTGTCCCGGGTGGCGCCCGGGGTGGTCGCGGCACCGGTGGGGGTGGAACCGGCCGTGGCGCCCTGGGTGGGGGACGTGGAGGCCGACGGGCGCTTCTTGCGCTTCGCCGGGTCCTGCGGGAGCGGGGAGCCCGGGAGTTCGTTGCGCGGGGCCTCGCCGGGGCCGGGGACGACGACCCGGTCGGCGTCGCGGACGGCACCGCCGAGGAGGGACCCGATGAGCAGGGTGAGGCCGACGACGATGGCGGTGACGAGGGCGCCGCGGCGCAGGACGTAGCGGCGCAGGTCCCAGATGTCGGAGCGGGGTCCGAGGCGGCGCCAGGCGCTGCCGGCGAGGCGGCCGTCGATGGAGTAGACGGGGGCACCCGCGATGATCAGCGGCGACCAGGCGGCGAGGTAGATGATGTCGGGCGCGTCGTAGGCGGGGACGCTCTTCCAGCTGACCGTGAGGAGCAGGGCCGCGGAGAGCATCGCGCCGACGGCGGCGGCGACCCGCTGCCAGCAGCCGAGGATGGTCAGGACGCCGACGACGACCTGGAGGAAGGCGATGACGAGGCCGGAGCCGACGGGGTGGTGCAGGGCGAACTGGCGCAGCGGCTCGGCGACTTCCCAGGGGTGCAGGGTGTTGAGCCACTTGACCATGGAGCCGCGCTTGCCGCCGTCGAAGTAGACGGGGTCGCAGAGCTTGCCCATGCCGGCGTAGATGGAGATGAAGCCGAGGAAGATGCGCAGCGGCAGGAGGACGACGCCGAGGTTCATGCGGCGGCCCGGGTAGTAGGCGTGCCGGGCGGGGTCGTCGCCGTGGCGCCTGCCGGGGGTGCCGGTCTCCTCGTCGACGGCCTCGGCGAACTGCTCGTCCGCGTAGGTGAGTTCCTCGTCGTAGGCGCTGCCGACCGGGCGCATACCGGGGAGCAGGGGCTCGTGGGTGCGCTGGGCGCCGACGACCGGGGTCTCGACGGTCTGGGTCAACTCGTCGTCGTACCCCGGGCCGTAGCCGCCGTCGGTCTCGATGCGCGGGATGACCTGGGTGGCTCCGGTGTCCGCGGCCGGCTCCTCGACCTGGCGGACGCCGCCTCGCACGGCCTGGAGCAGGCGGTGGGCGCCGGTGTCGTCGGGGGCGGACTTGCCGCTCCAGACGACGGGTCGGCGGCGCGCCGCGCCGGTGCCGGTGGCGCCGACGGCGGGCATCCGGGCGGTGTCCTCGGTGGCGCTCAAGTGCCGGGCGATCCGCGCGGATTGGGCGGTGCGTCTCGTCGTCGCGCCCAACTGCACGCGGAAGCTGGCGTGATTGACGATGATCTGCGCCGGATCGCTCGGCACCTTCACCATGCTCAGCGCGGGAGCGTCGTCGAGTCCGGAGGCGAATCCGGAGTTGAATCCCGACGAGCGGTCCCCCGTGGGTGTGCGGGGTGTTCTGGTGTCCACACTCATCTAACCGAGTGACGTGTGTTTAGGACACTGCTTTGACTGCCCGGATCTGTCCGGACCGCGTCAAGCTTGCGCAGAACACCCCCTTTACCCCGTACAGGTGAGCAGGGGCACGCATGTTCAGCCGCGTCGGCGCGCCGCCTCGTACAGCACGATCCCGGCGGCCACGCCGGCGTTGAGCGACTCGGCGCCGCCCGGCATCGGGATGCGCACCCGGAAGTCGCACGTCTCGCCGACCAGCCGGGACAGGCCCTTGCCCTCGCTGCCGACCACGATGACGACCGGGCCGTCCAGGGCCTCCAGGTCACCCACCGTGTGCTCGCCGTCGGCGGCGAGGCCGACGACGACGATGCCGGCCTTCTTGTAGCCCTCCAGGGCGCGCGTGAGGTTGGTGGCGCGGGCGACCGGCGTCCGGGCGGCCGTACCGGCGGAGGTCTTCCAGGCACCGGCGGTCATGCCGGCGGCGCGGCGCTCGGGCACGACGACGCCGTGGCCGCCGAAGGCGGAGACGGAACGGACGACGGCGCCGAGGTTGCGCGGGTCGGTGACGCCGTCGAGCGCGACGATGAGCGGGTCCTCGCCGTCGTCGTAGGCGGCGCTCGCCAGGTCCTCGGGGTGCGCGTACTCGTACGGCGGGACCTGGAGGACCAGGCCCTGGTGGTTGAGGCCGTTGGTCATGCGGTCGAGCTCGGGGCGCGGGGCTTCCATGAGGTTGATGCCGCCGCGCTCGGCGGCCAGCTGCAGCGCCTCGCGCACCCGCTCGTCATTGTCGATGAACTGCTGGACGTAGAGCGTCGTCGCGGGCACGCCCTCGCGCAGCGCCTCGACGACGGGGTTGCGGCCGACGACCATCTCGGACGTGCCCTTGCCGCCCCGGCCGCGCGGCACGGGACGGCGCGCGGCCTGCTTGGCCTTGGCCGTCGCGATGCGGTTCTTCTTGTGCTTCTTGCGCATCTCGGCGGGCGGGGTCGGCCCCTTGCCCTCAAGACCCTTGCGCCGCTGGCCGCCACTGCCGACCTGCGCGCCCTTCTTGCCGGACATGCGGCGGTTGTTGGCTGCCATGACCTACCTGTCCTACGTCGTCGAAATGTTCGTACGTCTATGAAGTGTGCCGCCCGGAGAGCCGGACGGCACAATCGATCTTCGGGATCGGGGTGGACTCAGCGTGGACCGAGGGTCCAGCGCGGGCCCTGCGGGCTGTCCTCGATGGCCAGTCCGGACTGGTTGAGCTGGTCGCGGATGGCGTCCGCGGTGGCCCAGTCCTTGCGGCCGCGGGCGGCCTCGCGCTGGTCGAGGACGAGGCGGACGAGGCTGTCGACCACGCCGTGCAGGTCTTCGCCGCGGTCGGTCTCGCCCGCCCAGTGCGGGTCGAGCGGATCCAGGCCGAGGACGCCGAGCATGGCGCGGACCTCGGCGAGGCGGGCCACGGCGGCTTCCTTGTCGTCGGCGGCCAGGGCGGAGTTGCCCTGCCGGACCGTCGTGTGCACGATCGCGAGCGCCTGCGGGACGCCCAGGTCGTCGTCCATGGCCTCGGCGAAGGCGGGCGGCACCTCGGCGGACGGCTCGACATGGCCGGCCTTCTCCACCACGCGCTGCACGAAGCCCTCGATCCGCGCGAACGCCGACTCGGCCTCGCGCAGCGACTCCTCGCTGTACTCGATCATCGAGCGGTAGTGCGGGGTGCCGAGGTAGTAGCGCAGCACGATCGGGCGCCAGGTCTTGACCATCTCGCTGACCAGCACGGAGTTGCCCAGCGACTTGGACATCTTGTCACCCGCCATGGTGACCCAGGCGTTGTGCACCCAGTACCGGGCGAAGTCGTCGCCGAAGGCCTTGGCCTGGGCGATCTCGTTCTCGTGGTGCGGGAAGATCAGGTCGAGGCCGCCGCCGTGGATGTCGAAGGCGCTGCCCAGGTACTTGTGGGCCATGGCCGAGCACTCCAGGTGCCAGCCGGGACGGCCCGGGCCCCACGGCGTGGACCAGGTCGGCTCGCCCGGCTTGGCGGACTTCCACATCGCGAAGTCGCGCGGGTCCCGCTTGCCGGTCTCGCCCTCGCCGGACGGCTGGAGCAGGTTGTCCAGCTCCTGCCGGGACAGCTCCAGGTAGCCGGGGAAGGAGCGCACGTCGAAGTAGACGTTGCCGTCGGACTCGTAGGCGTGGCCGCGCTCGATGAGGCCCTGCATCATCTCGACCATCTCGGTCACATGGCCGGTGGCCCGCGGCTCGTAGGTGGGCGGGAGGCAGCCGAGGGCGGCGTAGCCCTCGTTGAAGGCGCGCTCGTTCTCGTACCCGATCGACCACCAGGGGCGGCCCTGCTCGGCCGCCTTGGTGATGATCTTGTCGTCGATGTCCGTGACGTTCCTGATGAAGGTCACGTCGTAGCCGCGGTACTCGAACCACCGGCGCATGATGTCGAAGTTGAGCCCCGACCGGATGTGCCCGATGTGCGGTGCGGCCTGCACGGTGGCACCACAGAGGTAGATCGAGACGCAGCCCGGCGTGAGCGGGGTGAAGTCACGGATCTGCCGGGCGTTGGTGTCGTACAGGCGAATAGTCACGGGTCCAGGGTAGTGGGCGATCCCTTGTGCATCGGACGGATGTGGATAACAGTCACCCCGCGGTGCGCACGACGAGCGCGGTCGCCACCGCCATCAGCCCCTCGCCGCGTCCGGGGAAGCCCAGCCCGTCCGTCGTCGCCCCGGACACCGACACCGGTGCCCCGGCCGCCTCGGACAGGATCTTCTGCGCCTCGTCCCGGCGCTTGCCGATCTTCGGGCGGGGTCCTACGACCTGGACGGCGATGTTCCCGATCCGGAACCCGGCGTCCCGCACGATCCGCGCGGCCTCCGTGAGCAAGGTGACTCCGGACGCGCCCGACCACTCGGGCCGGCCGGTGCCGAAGTGCTGCCCCAGGTCTCCGAGCCCCGCCGCGGAGAACAGCGCGTTGCAGGCGGCGTGGGCGACGACGTCGGCGTCGGAGTGACCGGCGAGGCCGGGTCCCTCACCCTCCCACTTCAGTCCCGCGCACCACAGGTCGCGGCCTTCCTCGAAGGCGTGGATGTCGGTGCCGATGCCGACCTGGGGCAGCGGCGGGGGCGTCTCAGAAGCCATCGTTGAGCCTCCTGCGGGCCAGGACCGCCTCGGCGAGGACGAGGTCGAGGGGGCGGGTCACCTTGAAGGCCTCCTCGTGGCCGGGGACGACCACGACGGTCAGGCCGAGCCGCTCGACCATGCCGGCGTCGTCGGTGACGGCGTCGGTCACGGCCTCGTGGGCGCGGACCAGGGTCGCGCGGTCGAAGCCCTGCGGCGTCTGGACCGCTCGGAGGCGGGCGCGGGCGGGCGTCGCCACGACCGGCTCGGGGTCGCCGGCGACCGCCGCCGGCTCGACCTCCTTGACGGTGTCGGCGAGGGGCAGCGCGGGGACGACGGCCGGCGCGCCGTCCCGTACGGCCTCGATGACGGCGTCGACGGTGTCCACCGGGACCAGGGGGCGGGCGGCGTCATGGACGAGGACGATGTCGTAGTCCGGCGGCAGGGCGTCGAGCCCCAGCTTCACCGAGTCCTGGCGCTCGGCGCCGCCGGGGACGACGAGGAAGTCCGTGCGCTCGGGCAGGGCGTGGGCGTCGAGGAGGCTCTTGACCTCGGCGGCGCCGTCGGGCGGGGCCACGACGACGACCAGGGAGACCGCGCGGGAGGCGGCCATCGCGCGGACCGCGTGGATCAGCATGGGGGTGCCGTTCAGCGCGCGGAGCGCCTTGGGGGCGCCCGGACCGAGGCGCACGCCCCGGCCGGCGGCGGGAATCACGACCGCCGTACGGGCTTCGGCACGGGCCGTCGTGGGCGAAGGGCGCGAATCGTCAGACATCGGTTCCTGTCAGGTTTGTGTGCTCGGCCAACGTGGGTACGACAGACAGCGTGCCGGGCGCGACGCCTTGACCGGACCCTTCCGTGACGCGCCGGTCGAGCCAGCTGCCCGGGCCCGGCACGCCAAGTATCGGGGGCTTCACCCCTGTGATCGGACGTACGGTCGCGTGGTCACACGCACCGCTAGCGTCCGGACGTACGGCGTCCGGGCACGGACATGCCGCAGCGCCCGGCGACGGGATTCGTCATCGGGCACCGCGGCATTTCAGAGTGCGCGAGCCGGCCTGGCGGCAGCGGGCGTCGTCAGGACGCGAGGACCTCGTCGAGCAGGGCCTCGGCCTTGTCCTCGTTCGTGTTCTCCGCGAGGGCGAGCTCGCTCACCAGGATCTGGCGGGCCTTGGCGAGCATGCGCTTCTCACCGGCGGAGAGTCCACGCTCGCGCTCACGACGCCACAGGTCACGCACCACTTCTGCGACCTTGATGACATCGCCGGAGGCGAGCTTCTCCAGATTTGCCTTGTAACGACGAGACCAGTTCGTGGGCTCCTCGGCGTACGGCGCGCGCAGCACCTCGAAGACCCGGTCCAGCCCGTCCTGACCGACCACATCACGCACGCCGACGAACTCCGCATTGTCCGCTGGCACACGTACCGTCAGGTCACCCTGGGCGACCTTCAGCACCAAGTAGGTCTTGTCCACGCCTTTGATCTGGCGAGTTTCGATGGCCTCGATCAGCGCGGCCCCGTGATGGGGATAGACCACGGTGTCGCCAACCTTGAACGTCATGTGACAGGTACCCCTTCCGTGGCTATCCAGGGTAACACGGAAACTGCGCGTTCTGAATGGCGTTTTCGCAGGTCAGGGCATATCTCGGGGCTTGACAACAGCAACAGGAACGTGCTGCGGAGGCCGAGCGGAAGAAGGTATTCGCAGGTCGGAGCGGCTCTCCGGGGGAGGTGAAACGCGTACGTTACACACATCCGGAGGCCCTCAGAGGAGGACGAACGTCCCCATATGTCTGGTTCCATGTGTGCGACTTCCGCTACTCCGTTCGGTGCGCGGAGTCGCTTCCGGGCCGAATCCGGAATTGATCACGCACAATCACCCGCAATCACGAGCAGCCACCGGATCACCCCGTGATCAATTCCGTGGGTGATCGCGGAATCCTTCACGGAAGATTTGCGGAGGGGGTCCCGAGCTCTTATGTGAATGCGGGACGAGAACGGTGCCAAAGTGACTTGGGAGTCACTTGTGAAGACAGCGGCCCTACCGCCGGTGATCGGCGCCGATCACCGCCTGCCGGGGGAAGCCGACCGCCCGAGGGGAGGGTCGGGTGCGGCGACGCGGGAACGGCTCGGTAACCTAAGGCCGCTGACAGACACTTAGGGCGGCTTTATGCAGCGCCCCCCGTTCGAGTCAAGGAGTTGCCGCCGCCGTGAGCAGCAGCCTTCGACGCGGCGCCCTCGCCGCCGCCGCCATCGCGTTCTCGATCGCCTCGCTCGCCGCGTGCGGTGCCGGCAACAACGCCCAGACGCTACAGATCAAGCCGGACAACGCGGCCACCAGCGTCGGCGACATCAAGATCCAGAACGCCGTGGTCATCACCCAGCCCGACCTGGAGTCCACCGGCCCGGCCGTGATCTCCGCGACCCTGTTCAACAACGGCTCCAGCGCGCAGACGCTGGACAGCGTCACCGTGTCCGGCGCCGGCACGTCCGCCGAGCTCACCCCCGCCAAGGGCAAGGGCAAGCTGACCATCCCGGCCGGCGGCTCCCTGGTCCTCGGCGGCAAGGGCAACGCCTCCGCGGTGCTGGCCAGCGGCCGTGAGGCCATCAAGGACGGCGACGCGCAGAAGGTCACCTTCTCCTTCAGCAAGACCGGTGACGTGAGCCTCCAGGCCTTCGTCGTCCCGGCCAAGAGCTACTTCGAGACGTGGGGCCCGACCGAGATGCCGTCGGCGCCCGCGGAGACGTCCCCCGCCCCGACGGAGTCGGCCACGGGCTCGGCGACCCCGTCCGGCGAGGCGTCCGCGTCGGTGTCGGCGAGCGAGAGCGCGGCCGAGTAGCCGCACGCAGACGGCAGACAGCAGACAAGGGCGGGACCTCCTGGAGAGGTCCCGCCCTTCGTTCGTCGTATGTCCGTCGTACGACGGTTTACGGCTCGAACTTGTAGCCGAGCCCTCGCACGGTGACCAGGTACCGCGGCGCTCCCGGGTCCGGTTCGATCTTCGCGCGCAGGCGCTTGACGTGGACGTCGAGGGTCTTGGTGTCGCCCACGTAGTCGGCGCCCCAGACGCGGTCGATGAGCTGCATGCGCGTCAGGACGCGGCCCGCGTTGCGCAGCAGCATCTCGAGCAGGTCGAACTCCTTGAGCGGGAGATCGACCTTCGAGCCGGCGACCGTGACCACGTGACGGTCCACGTCCATCCGGACCGGGCCCGCCTCCAGGGCGGCCGGGGTGACCTCCTCGGGCTCGCCGCGGCGGCGCAGTACGGCGCGGATGCGGGCGACCAGCTCGCGCGAGGAGAACGGCTTGGTGACATAGTCGTCGGCTCCTATCTCCAGGCCGACAACCTTGTCGATCTCGCTGTCCTTGGCCGTCACCATGATGACCGGGACGTTGGAACGGCCGCGCAGCTGGCGGCAGACCTCGGTACCCGGCAGGCCGGGCAGCATCAGGTCGAGGAGGACGAGGTCGGCGCCGTTGCGCTCGAACTCGTCGAGTCCGTCGGGGCCCGTGGTCGCCACTGCGACCTCGAAGCCCTCCTTGCGGAGCATGTACGACAGGGCGTCGGAGAAGGACTCCTCGTCCTCGACGACAAGCACTCGGGTCACGGAAGGACCTCCGGGGCGGGAAGCGGTTCGTACGGGGATGAGTCGGTGGGCCCGCCGGCCTCGTCGTCGAGGCCGGAGTGATGTGGTGCGCGGTCGCGGGCGGCCCCCGCCTCCGGCAGTCGCAGGGTGAAGGTGGAGCCCTGACCCTCGGAGCTCCACACCGTGACCTCCCCGCCGTGCGAGGCGGCCACGTGTTTGACGATCGCGAGACCCAGGCCGGTGCCGCCCGTCTGGCGGGAGCGGGCCGGGTCGACGCGGTAGAAGCGCTCGAAGATGCGCTCCTTGTCCTTGTCGGAGATGCCGATGCCCTGGTCGGTCACGGCGATCTCGATGAGGTCCCCGCCGGGCGCGGTCACCCGGCGGGCGGCTATGCCGACGCGGGTGCGGGCCGGGGAGTAGTTCACGGCGTTCTCGACGAGGTTGCCGAGGGCGGCGGCGAGCTGGCCGCGGTTGCCCCAGATCCTCAGGTCGGCGGTGCCTCCGGAGGCCATGGTGATCTGCTTGGTGCCGGCCTGGTGGCGGCAGCGGTCGATGGCCTCGGCGACGAGTTCCTCGACGCGGACGGGTTCGGCGTCCTCCAGAGGGTCGTCGTTCTGGACCCTCGACAGGTCGATGAGCTCCTGGACCAGGTTGGTCAGTCGGGTCGCCTCTATCTGCATCCGGCCGGCGAAGCGGGTGACGGCCTCCGGGTCGTCGCTGGCGTCCATGACGGCCTCGGAGAGCAGGGAGAGCGCGCCGACCGGTGTCTTGAGCTCGTGGCTGACGTTCGCGACGAAGTCGCGGCGCACCGCCTCGATGCGGCGGGCCTCGGTGAGGTCCTCCACGAGGAGGAGCACCAGCCGGGACCCGAGGGGCGCCACGCGGGCCGAAACCGCGAGGGCCTCCCCGCGTCCGGTGCCACGCCTGGGGAGGTCCAGTTCGACCTGTCGTATCTCCCCGTCCCGTCTGGTGTCCCGGGCCATCTGCAGCATCGGCTCGACGGCCAGCTTTCCGCCGCGGACCAGGCCGAGGGCGTAGGCGGCCGAGCTGGCCTTGACGACCGAGTCGGCCTCGTCGAGGACGACCGCGGAGGAGCGGAGCACGGACAGGACGGTGTCCACGCCGGGCGGGAGCACCGCGTCGGTGTGCAGGGAGGTGCGCGCGGGGCGCTTCTGTTCCCGTTCGCTGACGCGGAACGCCAGCATGGCGATCACACCGGTGAGCACTCCGGCGATCGCTGCCGCTGCGGCGACCGCCGCGTTCACGTCCATGCATCCAGGTTAGGCACGGGATCGGTCCTGGCCACAGCCATCCGGGTGCGAGCTCGAACACTCGTCGCCCAGAGTTCACCTTGGAGCCAGTGTTGGTTCATTTGGGGTGGCGGAAAACGACGCGTACGGGGCCGAACGTGGGAGCGTGGGGTTCACAGCGCCGGTCTCCCGGAGCCTTCCCGGGCTCCCCGACGGCCGGTTCTGGCCCCCCGGAACCCCCGAGGCAGACACAAGAGAGGGACCCCTGATGCGGGACGCGTACCACGAGGAACTGGACTCGATCGGCGACGGTCTGGTGGAGATGGCCCGGCTGGTCGGGTCGGCGATCGGGCGCGCCACGACGGCCATCCTCGACTCCGACCTGAAGCTGGCCGAGAGCGTCATCGAGGCCGACCAGAAGGTGGACGACCTCCAGCACGACCTGGAGGCGCGGGCCATAGCCCTGCTGGCCCGGCAGCAGCCGGTGGCCACGGACCTCCGGATCGTCGTCACGTCGCTCCGCATGTCGGCGGACCTGGAGCGCTCGGGCGACCTCGCCCAGCACGTCGCGAAGCTCGCCCGCCTCCGCTTCCCGGAACGGGCGATCCCCCAGGACCTGCACGCGACCATCCTGGAGATGGGCCAGCTCGCGCAGCGCCTGATGGCGAAGGCGGCGGAGGTCATCATCACCAAGGACGTCGACCTGGCGCTCCAGCTGGAGCAGGACGACGACGAGATGGACCTGCTGCACCGCACGCTCTTCCAGCACCTGCTGGACGACAAGTGGAAGCACGGCATCGAGACGGCCGTCGACGTCACCCTGCTGGGCCGCTACTACGAGCGGTTCGCCGACCACGCGGTGTCGGTGGCGAAGCGGGTGGTGTACCTGGTGACGGGCGAGCACGCGGACGAGATCCAGGCGGACATCCAGCCGGTGACGGGGGTCGAGGGGGCCTGACCGGGCGCGACGGGGTCCGTCCGGGGCGCGCGCAAGCCTCTGTGCGCCGTTGATGCGACCTGCTGGGCGGGCATGCAATGGGCGGAGGGTCTGATCCGAGGGCCGAGAGTTCAGACCCCTGCCTCGAGGAGGACCCATGGCCGAGACCCCCAGCAAGACACCCGACCCCACCCAGGAACGCGAGACCGACCAGCCCGCAGAGGTCAGGAACCTGATGCTGATAGGCGCGTGCGGCTGCGGCTCGGGCTGCGGGTGCGGGTGCCAGTCGGGCAATCCCTGCCAGTGCGGCTGAGGACACCCTGTTCGTCGTACGACAGCGAGGGCCCCGGTGTGCGTAGCGTCGCGCGCCGGGGCCCTTGGCTGTGCGGTCGCGTGGGTGGGGGCCGGGTGCAGCAGGGAAGAGAGGGAAGAGAAGGGGCACCACCTGCGCGAGGCACACCAGGCCGGCCTCGCCGTAGCGGCCGAGAGCGTGCATCCATCCGCCGACTGGCGGACGACGAGAAGCCGCCGTACTCCACCGTCGTCGTCGCTCCGCCCATGCGGGGACGGATGCGGGGACGGATGCGGGGTCGGGTCCATCGGGCGGTGCTCCCGCCTGCCGCGCATGGGCGGGGCGAGAAAGTCGGAAAGGCAGGGCAGTCGAACCGCCTTCCGTTCCCGTCTCTAAAGGGGAACGAGGGAGGGCGCTTTGAATGCCGACGAGGAACGCCAGTTCCGCGAGTTCGTGGCGGCGCGGTCGAGATCGCTGCTGCACACGGCATACCTGCTGACCGGGGATTGGGAGCAGGGCCGGGACCTGCTCCAGACCGCGCTTGCCTCCACCGCTCGGCGCTGGTCGAAGCTGCGCAACCGGGAACAGCCGGAGATCTACGTGCGCCGGGCGCTCTACCACGCCCAGGTGGATCGCTTCCGACTCCTCAGCTGGGGGCGGGAGACGGTCACGGACACCCTGCCGGACCAGCCGTCCGGGCAGGTCGCCGACTGGGCCGACACCGTGGTCCAGCGGCAGGACATCATGGCCGCGCTGCGGCGGCTGCCCAAGCGCCAGCGTGCGGTGATCGTGCTGCGTTACTTCGAGGACCGGCCGGACCATGAGATCGCCGCGATTCTGGGCGTTGCTCAGGGCACGGTCCGCAGCCAGACCCACAAGGCCCTCGCCTCTCTGCGCACCACCCTGGCCGGGGCAGGCCCGTCGACCTCCTCTTCCGCTGCCTCCGGAAGGGGCGTCATCGCATGAACGGCTCGACCGAACACCCGCTGCACGAAACGCTGCTGCACGATGCCCTGCACGCGCAGGTCCGGGAGGGCGGCGACGCCGCCGGCGCCTGTCTGGCCGGCCTGGCCGACGGGGCGTTGCGGGTCGCCCGGCGGCGGCAGCGGCTGGCCCGCACCGGGGTCGGCGTCGCCGCCGTCGCCGTGGTCGCCACCGCCTGGGTGGCCGTCGCGGACGGCGCGGCTCCCCGCGCACAGGTGGTTCAGCCCGCGGCAGGGGACCACACCGGGAAGGCGACCCCGGTCTCCCTCCTGCCGGTCACCTCGACCACGGAGCAGGCCTGCACCCATGGCAACGGCGGCTACACCGTGCACGCCACCGCGACCCAGCCGGCGCTGTGCGTCCGCGCCGACCGGGCCGGGGGCATGACCGACGTCCGTGTCACCTCCGCCAAGGCGGAGAAGAGCACCGCCGACGGCACCTGGCACGTCGAGGTGACCCTCAGCCCCGCCGACCGAACCCGCTTCGCCGCCCTCACCGGCTCCATCGCGGGGAACCCGGCCCCACGCAACGAGTTCGCCGTCGTCATCGACGGCAAACTCTGGGGCAGGCCCTCCGTGACCGCCTCGATCACCGGCGGCCGTCTGGAGATCGTCGGGGCCTACGTCGGAGACCTCACCAGCACCACCGCCCACGCTCTCGCCCACCGGCTGGATCCGGCGGGCAAGTAGTCAACTCCTGCTACGGCGTCACCCACTCGCCCCCTCCAACCCCCTGAGCGGTCCCGGACGACGTACGGATCACCTCCGGCCCCGGCCTGACTCTGCGGGTCCTCGCCCACCTCATGCTCCGAGGCAGGAGGGCGAGATGCCCGACGAAGAGTCCACCGAGTACTGCACGCTGCTCTGCGACGACCCGTCCCACGAGGTGGTGCTCGTCGACTGCGGGCCCCGCGAGATGGATGTGATCCTGGCAGTGCGCATGGTGACCGGGCAGAGCCTGCGGCACAGCCGGGTCCTGGCGCGCCGAGCGCATGGCCCCATCGCCCTGAGCGCCCAGGGGTGACCCAGGGCAACAGAAAAGCCCCCTGCCGACGGAGAAGCCGCTGGCAGGGGGCTCATTCGTGGGCGTCTACTTCTTCTTGCCCTGATTCTTGACCGCCTCGATGGCCGCCGCCGCGGCCTCCGGGTCGAGGTACTTGCCGCCGGGGGTGACCGGCTTGAAGTCGGCGTCGAGCTCGTAGTAGAGGGGGATGCCCGTGGGGATGTTCAGGCCCGCGATGTCGGCGTCCGAGATGCCGTCCAGGTGCTTGACCAGGGCGCGGAGGCTGTTGCCGTGGGCGGCGACGAGGACCGTGCGGCCGGTCAGGAGGTCGGGGACGATGCCGTCGTACCAGTACGGGAGCATGCGGACGACGACGTCCTTCAGGCACTCCGTGCGGGGGCGCAGCTCCGGCGGGATGGAGGCGTAGCGGGGGTCCGCCGACTGGGAGAACTCCGTGCCGTCCTCGAGGGGCGGGGGCGGGGTGTCGTAGGAGCGGCGCCACAGCATGAACTGCTCCTCGCCGAACTCGGCGAGCGTCTGGGCCTTGTCCTTGCCCTGGAGGGCGCCGTAGTGGCGCTCGTTCAGGCGCCAGCTGCGGTGGACCGGGATCCAGTGGCGGTCCGCGGACTCCAGGGCGAGCTGCGCCGTGCGGATGGCGCGCTTCTGGAGGGACGTGTGGACCACGTCGGGCAGGAGTCCGGCGTCCTTCAGGAGCTCGCCACCGCGGACCGCCTCCTTCTCGCCCTTCTCGTTGAGGTTGACGTCCACCCAGCCGGTGAACAGGTTCTTCGCGTTCCACTCGCTCTCGCCGTGGCGGAGGAGGATCAGCTTGTACGGTGCGTCGGCCATGCGTATGAGCGTAATCCAAGGGCTCCGGCCCTCGCGCCCGTGCTCGATGGGCGGGACGGGGCGCGGAGCGCAGGGCTGGTCACCGGGTGGACTGTTGACGGGATCTGTTAATTGAGTGGCTTCGCCGGGGGCCTTCCTCGTAAGTTCTGATCGCCGCTTGGGACGCTTACATCACCGGGGGATCCGCCATGCCACTCGTCACCATGAGACGCGCCCTGCGGGAGACCGTCTCCGGGCTCCCCCGCGAGTTCTGGTGGCTGTGGACCAGCACCCTCGTCAACCGGCTCGGCGCCTTCGTCGCCACCTTCATGGCGCTCTATCTGACGCTCGACCGGGGATACAGCGCCGCCTACGCCGGACTCGTCGCCTCGCTGCACGGGCTGGGCGGTGTCGTCTCCTCCGTCGGGGCCGGCGTCATGACCGACCGGCTGGGGCGGCGGCCCACCCTCCTCGTCGCCCAGGCCTCCACCGCCGCATCCGTCGCCCTGCTCGGCTTCATGCACCACCCCGTCGCCATCGCCGCCGTCGCCTTCCTCGTCGGCATGACCAGCAACGCCTCACGGCCCGCCGTGCAGGCGATGATGGCCGACATCGTGCGGCCGGAGGACCGGGTGCGGGCCTTCTCGCTGAACTACTGGGCCATCAACCTCGGGTTCGCCGTCTCCTCCATGGCCGCCGGCTTCATCGCCGAGTTCAGCTACCTCGCCGGCTTCCTCATCGAGGCCGGCATGACCGCGGTGTGCGCGGTCGTCGTCTTCCTGAAGCTGCCCGAGTCGCGGCCCGAGCGGACCGCCACAGAGCAGGCGGCGGAGACCGAGGTCGGCCTCGGGACGGTGCTGCGCGACGGGCGGTACATGAGTGTCGTCGGGCTGTCCTTCCTCGTCGCCCTGGTCTTCCAGCAGGGTTCCGTCGGACTGCCCGTCGCCATGGGCGAGGCCGGGTTCACGCCCGCCGACTACGGCATGGCCATCGCCGTCAACGGTGTGCTGATCGTGGCGCTGCAGATCCCCGTCACCCGGTTCATCCAGGACCGCGACCCGCGCCGGCTGCTCGTCGTCTCGTCCCTGCTCGCCGGGTACGGCTTCGGACTGACCGCCTTCGCCGGGTCCATCGGCGTCTTCGCCCTCACCGTCTGCGTGTGGACCCTCGCCGAGATCGTCAACGCCCCCACCCAGACCAGCCTCGTCGTCCGTCTCTCCCCCGTGCACGGCCGCGGGCGCTACCAGGGCATGTACACCCTGTCCTGGGCGGTCGCCTCCCTCATCGCCCCGCTGATGTCCGGCCTGGTCATCGACCACTACGGCGCCGAGTGGCTGTGGGGGCTGTGCGCCGTCGTCGGGACCGTGGCCGGGGTCGGGTACGCGGTCCTCATGCGGCGGCTGCCTACCGAGGAGCCGGTCGCCGCGGCACCGGCCGTCGCCGCGAAGCCCGAGGTCAGCGCCGCCTGACGGGACACGACGAGCCCCCGCCCGCGCAAGAACGCGGACGGGGGCTCGTACGGCCGTCACGGGCCGGAGGTCAGATACCGACCGTCACGCCCACCTCGTGCGGAAGCGCGCCGAGCGTGCCGCCGAGGCTGCCCAGGGCCGTGGCCTTGGCCGAGTCGAGCTGGGCCAGGACGTCCGCGCTGCTGAGCGTGGTGTCGCCGGCGGTGACGGTGATCTGGGGGGCCAGGCCACCGGAGACGGTGTCGAGGTCGGCGTCGGAGAGCTCGGCGGTCTGAACCTGGGGAGCGGAGTTCATGAGGAAACAACCCTTCGCATGAGTGCACGTGGGGAGGGACGGCCCCGCAGGGGACAGTGGCGGAGCGCGGTGCGCAGGATCAAACCACGGAGCGCGCCCGGCATCCAGTGCGACGCCGCTCGTCGCAGGGCAGTTGAGGGCATCGGTGACCCAACCATGGCGGCCCGTCCACGAATTGCGGGCAGGTTCTCTACACCGGCCGCCACACAGGAGACCGGCAGGTCCCGTGCTTGCGCCCGCGAACGGGACAACTCCGCACCAACGGCGCCCGCCCACGGCACGGTTGCGGATGCGCTGTGCAGATTCCGTCACGGATGCATCCTGGCCCCTTTCATGACCTTGTCCACGGCGTTGCGGGGGCCGTGGACCGCGATCCCCACCAGGTCGAGATCGGCGGTCCGCACGGCGCGCACCGCCGCCCGGTTGTCGCGGTCGTTGCCGGTGGCGAACAGATCGCTCGTGAACACCGCGCGCGGCAGCGCACGGGACAGCACGCGCGCGTGGGCCGCCGTCAGCGTCTCCTTGGTGCCCTCGAAGACCAGCACCGGCTGCCGGAACATCGGCAGCGACCGCACCCCGTCCGCGTCCTCGTAGGGCTCGCCGATCACCTCGGGGGCCTCCGTGCCGAGGCCGCTGACGAGGAACGCGGTGACGTTCAGGCGCTGCCAGGTCTCCAGGTCCTCGCGCAGCAGGACCGCGATCTTGGTGTCAAAACGGATGGGTTCAGTGCTCATGTGCTGAGACTGTCCGACCTGGTCCGACGCGGTCTTGTACGTTCTTTGCATGGCCACCGGACGGGAAGTCACCGCCTGGCGCCCGGCCGTCCCGGGTGTCGTGGAGGTCTTCCACGCGCACTTCACCGGGTACGCCTATCCGATGCACGTCCACGAGGCGTGGACGCTGCTCATCGTGGACGACGGGGCCGTACGGTACGACCTCGACCGGCACGAGCACGGCACCCCGCACGACACCGTGACGCTGCTGCCGCCGCATGTCCCGCACAACGGTTCCCCCGCCGGTCCGGGCGGCTTCCGCAAGCGGGTCGTCTATCTCGACACCTCGCTCCTCGGCGCGGAGCTCGTCGGGTCCGCCGTCGACACCCCCGATCTGCGGGACCCGCTGCTGCGGCGGCGCGTCGGGCAGCTGCACCACGCCCTCGACCATCCCGGCGACGAGCTGGAGGCGGCCGGCAGGCTGACGTTCATCGGGGAGCGGCTCACCGCCCATCTGCGGCCCCGCCGCACCCCCGACGTCCGCCGCGCCGATCCCGGACTCGCCCGGCAACTGCGCGAGTTGCTGGACGCGCGGGTCGTCGAAGGGGTCTCCCTGGAGGCGGCGGCCACACTGCTGCACGCCCATCCCGCCCATCTCGTAAGGGCGTTCAGCACCGCGTACGGCATCGCCCCGCACCAGTACCTCAACTCCCGCCGCGTCGACCGCGCCCGCCGACTGCTGCTGGAGGGACACCGCCCCGGCGAGGTCGCCGCGGCGACCGGCTTCTTCGACCAGTCCCACCTGACGCGGCACTTCCGCAAGTTGGTGGGGGTCACGCCGGGGCGGTACGCCAAGACGGCATAAGGACTGGAAGAAGAAGGAGGAGGAGAAGAAGGAGAAGGAGGCTCGACGACACTCCGCACGGGCCGCTCTCCGCCGGCAGCCCGAGCGGACGTGAGTGACCGGCCGGCGGATGTTCGACTTCGCCGGGTACGACGCCCTGCGGGACCGGTGACGCCGACGCCCCGGGGTCAGCCCTCGGAGCGCTGGGTGAGGTGTGCGAACGCGTCCAGGTTGCGGGTCGACTCGCCCCGGGCGACGCGCCACTCGTACTCCTTGCGGATGGCGCTCGCGAAGCCCAGCTCCAGGAGGGTGTTGAAGCTGCCGTCGGCCGCTTCCAGGACCTGGCCGAGGAGGCGGTCGATCTCGTCGGGGGTGACGGCGGCGAGCGGGAGCTTGGCGGTGACGTAGATGTCGCCGAGCTGGTCGACGGCGTAACTCACGCCGTACAGCTTGAGGTTGCGCTCCAGGAGCCAGCGGTGGACGCCGGGCTCGTTCTCGTCGGGGTGGCGGATGACGAAGGCGTTGACCGACAGGGAGTGGCGGCCCACCAGCAGGGACACCGTCGTCTTCAGCTTGCGGGTGCCGGGCAGCTGGACGACGTAGTTGCCGGGGGCGGGGCTCTCCCAGTCGAGTTCGTTGTCCTTGAGGACGGCCTCGATGACCTTCTGCGCGTCAGCCATGGTGGGAGCGTACGCGACGGCGGTGGGCCTGCAGCGCGGCCGTGTAGACGTCCGCCGTCGCGGCGGCAGCGGTGTCCCAGCCGAAGGACTGCGCGTGCCGGGCCGCCGCGGCGCCCGCGCGGGCGGTGAGCTGGGGGTCGTCGGCGAAACGCGCGAGCACGCGCGCGTAGTCGGCGGGATTGTGGCCGCGTACCAGGAAACCGGTCTCGCCGTCGCGGACGGCCACCGGCAGACCGCCCACGGAGGCGGCGAGGACCGGGGTGCCGGTGGCCTGCGCCTCTATGGCGACCAGGCCGAAGGACTCGCTGTACGACGGCATGACCAGCAGCGATGCCGCCCGGAACCAGTCCGCGAGCTGGTCCTGGCCGACGGGCGGGCGGAACCGTACGACGTCCGCGATGCCCAGCCGGGCGGCCAGCTTCTGCAGGCCCTCGGGCTTGGCCAGGCCGCTGCCGCTGGGCCCGCCGACGATCGGGACGACGATGCGGGAGCGCAGCTCGGGGCGTTCGTCGAGGAGGACGGCCACCGCGCGGAGCAGGATGTCCGGGGCCTTCAGGGGCTGGATGCGGCCCGCGAAGAGGGCGATCAGGGCGTCCTGCGGCAGGTTGAGGCGGGCGCGGGCCGCGGCGCGGCCGTCGGCGGGGCTGAAGCGGTCGAGGTTGACGCCGGGGTGGACGACGGCGACCCGGGCGGGGTCGGCGTCGTAGTGGTGGACGAGTTCGTCGCGTTCCTCGGTGGTGTTCGCGATGAGACGGTCCGCGGCCTGCACGATCTGGGTCTCGCCGATGACCCGGGCGGCGGGCTCGGGGGTGTCGCCGTCGGCGAGGTTGGCGTTCTTGACCTTGGCCATCGTGTGCATGGCGTGCACGAGGGGGACGCCCCAGCGCTGGGCGGCGAGCCAGCCGACGTGGCCGGAGAGCCAGTAGTGGGTGTGGACGAGGTCGTAGTAGCCGGGGCGGTGGCCGGCCCAGGCCTGCATCACACCGTGCGTGAAGGCGCACAGCTGGGCGGGGAGGTCCTCCTTGGCAAGGCCCTCGTAAGGGCCCGCGTCGACATGGCGGACCAGGACGCCGGGCGCGAGTTCGACGCTGGGGGGCAGGGAGGCCGTGGTCGCGCGCGTGAAGATCTCGACCTCGATGTTGATCGCGGCGAGGCGCTGCGCGAGCTCGACGATGTAGACGTTCATGCCGCCCGCGTCGCCGGTGCCGGGCTGGTGCAGGGGGGAGGTGTGCACGGAGAGCATCGCGACGCGGCGGGGTCGGCGGTGCAGCCTCAGCCGGGTCGACGTGGCCGAGGAGCGACGCCCGAGCCTGCTGACGTATTGGCTCACGTGGCGTTTCCTCCTTGTGCGGGCATGCCGGACGGAGGGTGTGGGGCGCCCTCCAAGGGGGTGCAACGTCGGAACGGCGGGTTCCCATTCCGGCAGCGGGGATTTTTGCCCTCGCATTACCGCCGCTCGCTCAACCGTTCGAGGCCGCGATGCGTCCGGTCGGATGGGATGCGCCCGCGGCGGGCGGGGCCCGCCGGGCGGAATACCCTCGTAGACATGACATCCCGCGCCGCCACCCGCCCTGTGGGCACGGTCACGCGCGGGACCACCAACCCCAATCGGCTGCGGCGCATGGACCGCTGGATCGCCGCCGTCCACGGCGCCGGGTTGCGGCGGGCCGACGACCCCGTCGCCGTGGACCTCGGGTACGGGGCCGCTCCCTGGACCGCCGTCGAGCTGCTGCTGCGGCTGCGTACCGTCGCGCCGCGGGTGCGGGTGGTCGGGGTGGAGATCGAGCCCGCCCGGGTCGCGGCGGCGCGGCCGTACGAGCGGGAGGGGCTGGCGTTCCGGCACGGCGGGTTCGAGATCCCGATTCCGCAGCGGCCGGTGCTGGTGCGGGCGGCGAACGTGCTGCGGCAGTACGACGAGGACCAGGTCGCCGAGGTCTGGGCGCGGCTGTGCGCGCGGCTGGCGCCGGGCGGGCTGCTGGTCGAGGGGACCTGTGACGAGATCGGGCGGCGGCATGTGTGGGTGGCGCTCGGGCCGGAAGGGGCGCGGACCGTCACCTTCGCTACCCGGCTGGGGTCGCTGGAGCGGCCGTCGGATCTCGCCGAGCGGCTGCCGAAGGCGCTGATCCACCGCAATGTGCCGGGTGAGCCGGTGCACGCCTTCCTGCGGGACTTCGACCGCGCCTGGGCCGCCGCCGCGCCCTACGCCTCGTACGGGGCCCGGCAGCGGTGGCAGCGGGCCGTGCGGGACCTGCGGGCCGACTGGCCCGTGATGGACGGCCCGGTGCGGTGGCGGCAGGGTGAAGTGACGGTGGCCTGGGAGGCGTTGGCCCCGCGGGCCCGCTGAGCTGTCAGCGCCTCTGACCTGCGGGGAACGAACGCCGTGAGTCGTTCGTCACAAGAGCGGGGAGATCGTCATGGGACGGGTGGATCAAGGGGAGGGATGCACTGCCTCTGTCGTTTTCTGTCACGACATGGCACGATCCCCCAGGCGTCCGTAAGTTACTGACGGTAAATCAGATGTGGGGGGCTGGGGTATGGGTGCGGGCAAGCGCGGGCTGCTGACGGCCGCCGTGACCGTGGTCTGTGCGGTCACTGTGCTGGCGGCGCCCGGAACGGCGTTCGCGGCGCCGACTCCCCCTCCGACACCCTCGGCGTCCGCCACCCCGGTGACCACCAAGGACCTCGAGGCCGTACGCAAGAAGCTCGACGACCTCTATCACGACGCCGCCGTGGCCACGGACGAGTACAACGCCGCCGAGGAGGCCGCCGACCAGCAGTCGGCCGCGATCGTGGCGTTGGCGAAGAAGATCGTCAAGGGGCAGGAGAGGCTCGCCGAGTTGAAGAAGCGGGCGGGTGCGGCGGCCGCCGCCCAGTACCGCACCGGCGGACTGCCCGACGAGGCCCAGCTGATGCTCAGCGACGACCCGGAGGGCTTCCTCGACGGCGCCGGGCGGGTCATCCAGGGGCAGCGCGCCACCAAGGGGCTCCTCGCGGAAATGACCCGCACCCAGGAGGACTTGAAGCAGTACGCCGAGGACGCCTCCGCGCAGTGGGGCAAGCTGGAGGCCAACCGCAAGGCCAAGGCCGCCGCGAAGAAGAAGGTCAAGAAGCAGATCGCCGCCGCCGAGGAACTCGAGTCCAAGCTGGAGAAGGAGGAGAAGGAGCGGCTGGCGCGACTGGAGCAGGAGGCCGCCTACAAGGCGCAGACCACCTGGCTCGACTCCGGCATTCTCGACGAGATCAACGGCAAGGCGTCCGCGCAGGGCAAGAAGGCCGTGGAGTACGCGACCGCGCAGATCGGCAAGCCGTACGAATGGGGCGCCGAGGGGCCGAAGACGTACGACTGCTCGGGGCTGACCTCGCAGGCCTGGGCCGCCGCCGGACAGCCCATTCCGCGCACCTCGCAGGAGCAGTGGAAGCAGCTGAAGAAAATCGACATCAAGGACATGCGGCCCGGCGACCTCATCATCTACAACTCCGATGCCAGCCACGTCGCGATGTACATAGGCAAGGGCGCGATCGTGCACGCCCCGCGCCCGGGGCGGACGGTGACGATCGCGGGGGCGGGTTCCATGCCGATCCTGGCGGTCGTACGGCCGGACGCCTGAGGCCGTTCGCCGGCCCGGCGGTTGAGACCGGGGTCACGTGACGCAGGGCACGCCGGCCTGCGTACAAACCCGGCGGGGACGTGACGTTCGTCATTCCCGCACCTCGGGCGGGGTGTCCAACTGCGGTAGGGAACGCGGCATATGACAGTGGCCGCCTGCCGAACCACGTGCCGTGCACCATTCCGTTGCGGCGCCGACTACCGCTATGGTCCCCGTCGGTGGGTCGAGGTCCCTCGCCCCGCCATGCCCTCGGGGGGAGGGAAGGAACCCAAGACGATGCCCGTACCCGTACCGCGGCAGAGAGCGATCCCGGCCGTGGAAGGTGGTCAGGCGCAGGCCGCGACAGCAGTCGGCGGCCCCGTCGGCGGCCCTCTGAAGGACGAGGCCCCGCGTAAGGACGGCACGGTCGACAAGAGCAGCGGCACCCATCTGACGCTGCTGGTGATCGAGGACGATCCCGGCGGCTCCACGATCGTGCCCGAGCTCCTGGACGCCGCCGGCAACCCCATCCGCGTCCGTACGGCCCGCAACCTCACCGAGGCCGAACGGCTGCTCACCGACGACGTCCACTGCATCCTGCTCGACCTCGCGCTGCCCGCCCCGGTGCGCGGCGGTGACGACGACGAGCTCGCCGTGCTCAAGCACGTGCTCCAGCTCGCGCCACGGCACGCCGTGCTCGCCCTCACCGCGTCCGGCGACGCCGAGCGCGGCGCCGAGGCGGTACGGGTGGGCGCCCAGGACTACCTCTTCCGGGACGAGCTGGACAGCCGGCTGCTGAGCCGCGCCATCCGGTACGCGGTGGAGCGGAAACGTTCCGACACCGCCGAGCGGCGGCTCGCGGAGGGCCGGGTACGGGCGCAGGAGAACCGGCGCCTGGAGCGCGGGCTGCTGCCCACCCCCCTCCTGGAGGGCTCCTCGCTGCGCTTCGCCGCGCGCTACCGTCCGGGGCGTTCGCGCGCCCTGCTCGGCGGTGACTTCTACGACGTCGTACGGACCTCCGACGGCACTGTCCACGCCATGATCGGCGACGTCTGCGGGCACGGCCCCGACGAGGCGGCCCTCGGTGTGGAGCTGCGGATCGCGTGGCGGGCGCTGACCCTGGCCGGGCTGTGCGGGGACGAGCTGCTGGGCACGCTTCAGCAGGTGCTGGAGCATGAGCGGGCCGACGACGAGATCTTCGCGACGCTCTGCACGGTGGACATCGCGCCGGACGGACGCCGGGCCGGGCTGTGCCTCGCCGGGCATCCGGCGCCGCTGGTCGCCCGGCCGGGACGACCGGCACAGCTGCTGCCGTACGACAACAACGGCCCGGCTCTCGGGCTGCTGCCGGGGGCCCGGTGGCCGCGGATGCAGGTGGAGCTGGGCCGGGAGTGGAGCCTGATGCTCTACACCGACGGCCTCATCGAGGGACACATCGGCGCGGGCCGGGAGCGGCTCGGGCAGGACGGCATGGTGGAGATGGTGCGGCGCCAGCTGGGCGAGGGGCTGCGCGGAGAGGCGCTGCTGCGGGCCGCCGTCAATGAGGTGCGGGAGCTCAACGGGGGCGAGTTGGCCGACGACGTGGCGGTGGTACTGCTGGACCGGGCGGCCTGAGGGTCCTACCTGCCGCCGTTCCAGGGGCCGTACGGGCCGTCGCTGCTGGAACCGCCGCCCCGGCGGCCCCCGCCCCCGGACACCTGACGCAGGGCCGGGCGGACGTCGACGAAGAACACGATGGACGCGACCAGGCCGGCGAGCTGGAGGAAGAGCATCGGGACCAGCAGGTTCACGGCCACCGCGATGCCGAGGATGATCAGCCAGAAGCCCTTGCCCTGCTTGTCGGCCGCGCGATACGCGTCCTCGCGGAAGAAGGCGGCCATCACGAACGCCACCACCGCGAAGGCCAGCATCGCGAGGTAGAGCAGCCACATCAATCCCGCGAAACCCTGCATCAGCACAACGTCCACCACCTGACTCGGCTCGTCATTACGCGGTCACCGTACCCGTACAACGGGCCGGACACCCCCGAGGTGCCCGGCCCGTTGCACTGCTGCCCGTCGAATACGCCTTCTACTGCTTCTACTGCTTCAACTGCTTCTACTGCCTTTACCGCTGCGGCTGCTTCTACTTCGCGGGCGGCGTCGTCTTCTTGGCGGTGGTCTTCTTGGCCGGAGCCTTCTTGGCCGCGGTCTTCTTCGCGGGGGCCTGGGCGGCGGCGGCCGGCTTCGGCTCCTCCTTGACCTCGACGGGCTCGGCCTTCGGCTCGACGGCCACGGCCAGCTCCTCGATCTCCTCGGCGGCCTCGCCGCGCCAGGTCTTCACGGCCTGCTCGCCGTGCTCGGCGACCTTCTCGTAGGTCTCACGCGCCTTCACGGCGTACTCGGCGGCGACGCCGACGCTGCGCAGGGCGAAGTCCTGGGCGCTCTCGCCGAACTTCTTCAGGTCGGCGTCCAGGGTGGAACCGAGCTTCTTGAGGTCGCCGTCGAGGGTCGCGATGAACTCGCCGACCTTGGCCTGGAGAGCCTCCTGGGCCTCCTTGGCCTTGGCGCCGGCCTCCTTGGCGCGGGCGGCGGCCTTCTCCTGCACGGCCTTGGGGTCGGTGCCGCGCACGGCCTCGATACGGGCCGGGGCCTCGGCGCGCAGCTGCTCGACGATGCCGGGGACCTTCTTGGCCTCCTGGTAGGCCAGGTCGCCGGCGCCGGCGAGGAAGTAGAGCGGGGTCGGGTCGGTGACGGCCTTGCGGATGTCGTCGGTGATGGCCATGGTGATGGTCCTCCCGGGTCGCTTTCGGGTGAGGGTTTTGGTTCCCGCGGTCAGCCGGCCGTGTCGTCTGTCGCTGCGTCCGCTGTCCTGCGTTCGCTGTCCTGCGTTCGCTGTCCTGCGTCTGCTTTCTTGCGTCTGCTTTCTTGCGTTCGCTGTCCTGCGTTCGCTGTCCTGCGTCTGCCTCAACTGGCCGTCTGCTGCGGGTCGGCGTCGCCGCCGTCGGCCGTGCGGGTGGCCGTCGTGCCGGTGTCCGTCGTGCGGGTGCCAGGGGCGGCGTCGTCGCCGCGGTCCTGTGCGTCGGTGGTGCCCTCGGCCTCGGCGGCCGGGGCGACCTCGGTGTCGGTGTCGGTGTCGATCCCGAACCCGTTCTCCTTGCGGAAGGACTCGTAGATCTGGAGCAGCACCTGCTTCTGCTGCCCGTTCAGCGTGGGATCGGCGAGGATGACGGCGCGCGTCTCCACCTCGTCCCGGTCCCGTTCCGCGTCGAGGATGCCGGCCCGGACGTACAGCGTCTCGGCGGAGATCCGCAGCGCCTTGGCGACCTGCTGGAGCACCTCCGCGCTCGGCTTGCGCAGCCCGCGCTCGATCTGGCTCAGATACGGATTGGACACCCCGGCGGCATCGGCGAGCTGCCTGAGCGAGAGCTGAGCGTTTCGCCTCTGCTCGCGCAGGTACTCACCGAGATTGCCGACGTTGAGTGATGCCATGCCTCTACTGTGCCTCACCCACGCTAACTATTGCAAGCGCCCGCTTGCAAAAGTGCGCCACGCCACGTGCGGGGTCAGAAATGGGAGGCGGCAGGGGGGATCAGGGGCGGCAGGAAAACCAGTGGCGTCCCCCGCGGCGGCGCGACTAGCGTCCGGGACATGACTGCCGGGTTGGCGGCTGTGCGCCGCGCGACGGTTGGGTACCCGGCCTCCGAGTGAGGCCGTCGCGGGCCAGAGGTCCGCCGTTTCTCTTCGCTTTCGACTCCCCTTCCGACGAGGCCGACGACGAAGAGAAAGACCAGAATGCCCAACGACTTCAATCAACAGGTCATCGACGAGTTCCGTGCCGGCAACGGCCGTGTCGGCGGCTGGTTCGAGGGTGCCCGGCTGCTTCTGCTGACCACCACCGGGGCACGCACCGGGACCCGCCACACCACTCCCCTCGGCTACCTCCCCGACGGCGGCGACCGGGTCCTCGTCATCGCCTCGGCGGGTGGCTCGCCCAGACATCCGGACTGGTACCGCAACATCCTCGCGCACCCCCGAGTGACGGTGGAGAGCGGCGCGTTCACCTACGAGGCGGATGCCGTCGTACTGGAGGGCGAGGAGCGCGACCGGTCGTTCGCGCGTGCCGTGGAGGCGGACCCGGGCTGGGCGAAGTACCAGGAGAAGGCCGGTGACCGGGTGATCCCCGTGGTCGCCCTGTACGAGATCGCCGCACCCGGCCCGCCGGACATCCGGGCCGGTTCCATGGGCGAGGCGATCAGGCTCGTCCACGACACCTTCCGCCAGGAACTCGCCCTGCTCCGCACGGAGATGGCGAAGAACGCCGGCCCGTCCCTCGGCGCCCAGCTCCGCGTCAACTGCCTCACCTTCTGCCAGGGCCTGCACAACCACCACACCGGCGAGGACACGGCCCTGTTCCCCTTCGTCGCCGACCGGCACCCCGCCGCCGCCTCCGCGCTGGCTCGCCTGCGCGCGGAGCACGAGCGGATCGCCGAACTCGTGCTGGAGATGAGGCAGGTGGTGTGGACGGCCGGCGAACCCAGCGCGGTGCAGGCCGAGTTCGAGCGGCTCGCCGCCGAGCTGGAGGCGCATCTGACCTACGAGGAGGAGCAGTTGATCCCCCTGCTCGACGGCTGACACGGCAGGGGCCGCTAGAACGGCAGCGGCCGGCCGTGCACCACCTCCAGCCCCGACACCGCCCGCGTGAGCACCACGTACAGCCGGTGCAGCCCCCGTTCCTCCGCCTCGGCGATCGCCGCGGGCTCGACGGCGACGACATGGTCGTACTCGAGCCCCTTCACGAGGGTCGCCGGGACGAGGGTCACGCGGGCGGCCAGGTCGTCGGGCCCTGCCGCCGGGATGCCGGCCGCATCGAGGGCGTCCCGCACCCGGGGGAGGTCCGCGTCGGCCGTGATCACGCCCACCGAACCCTCCCGCCCGAGGGCCTCGCGCACCGCGGCCACGACCGCGTCGAGCAGGTCCGTGCCCGCCTCCCGCACCCGCAGCTCCCCGTCCCCGCGCAGGGACCTGGCCTCCGGCACGTCGACACCGAGACGCCGCAGCAGCCGGTTGGCGAGCCCCACGACGGCCTGCGGCACCCGGAACCCGGTGGTCAGCGGTACCACCGCCGCGTCCGGCCGGCCGAGGTGGCCGAGGGACCCGGCCCAGGTCCGGGCGGCCCACGGCGTGGTCCCCTGCGCCAGGTCCCCCAGCACGGTCAGCGAACCGAAAGAGGCCCGCCGGGCGATGGCCCGGCACTCCATCGGGGAGAGGTCCTGCGCCTCGTCGACGACGACATGGCCGTACTGCTCGGGATGTTCGATCAGCCCGCCGACCTCGTCGAGGAGCACGAGGTCGGCGGCCGACCAGCGCGCCGACCGCCACGACCGCGGCGGCTTCGCCCACAGCAGCGCCTTCTGCTCGTCGGCGTCCAGCAGCCCGTCGGCGGCGGTCGCCAGCACCCGTTGCTCCGTGAGCAGTTCGGCGACGACCTCCTCCGCCCGCACCCGCGGCCAGACGGCGTCGACGTACGGCCGGACCGCCGACGACATCTTCCGCACCCACGCGTGCGGTGGCGGCCCGGCCCGCCGCTCGGCCAGTGCCTGGAGGTACGCGACCGTCCGCGTCCGCACCCGCTCCCGTCCGACGGCGTACGGCGGTTCCTCGCTGCGTACGTCGGACACGATCCGCGCGAACACCTCCCCCGGCACCCGCCACCGGTACGCCCCTTCGGGAATCGCGATCTCCTCGGCCCCGTCGGCGCGCACGCGCGCGTACAGCGCCCGCCGCAGCACCTCCGCCATGCGCACGTCGTGCTTGACCGCGGCGGCGCGCTCGTCGTCGAGACCGGTGACCGGATGCCGGCCGATCTCCTCCGGCAGCGTGGACTGCCGTACGCCGGTCTCGCCGAGGGCGGGCAGGACCTCGGCGATGTAGGTGAGGAAGGTGCGGTTGGGGCCGAGGATCAGCATGCCGCCGCGCTGGATGCGCTGGGGGTGGGTGTAGAGGAGGTAGGCGGCCCGGTGCAGCCCGACGGCGGTCTTCCCGGTGCCCGGGGCGCCCTGCACGCACACGGAGACGCCGACCTCACCTCGTACGAGATCGTCCTGCTCCGGCTGGATGGTCGCGGCGATGTCCCGCATGGGACCGACGCGGGGCCGTTCGATCTCGCGGACGAGGAGGTCGCTCGCGCGGTCCTCGCCTCGGCTCAGGTGCTCGTCCTCCAGACCGGTGAGGTCCGCGGCGGCCCCGGTGCTCCCCGGCGCCCACCCGAACCGCCGCCGCACGGCGACGCCCTGCGGATCGTGGGCGCTCGCCTGGTAGAAGGCGCGGGAGACGGGGGCACGCCAGTCGACGACGAGGGGCGGGGCGGCGGGGTGCTCGCTGATCCGGAGGCGGCCGACGTGGTAGCACTGGCCCGCGTGCTCGCCGCCGTCGAAGTCCAGGCGCCCGAAGAACGCGGGCCCCGCGGGCAGCTCCCGCATCTCCTTGGCCCTGCTGCGCAGCCGGCGTCCGAGGACTTCGGCGTCGGCCCCGGAGGCGGAGACGTCCACACCGACGACGACCTGCTCCTGGGCGCCGTCGACCATGGCGGCGAGGGCGGCGCGGCAGGCTTCGTGGTGGGCGCGTTCGAGATGGAGGGCGTGGTGGAGAGCGGGGTCGGGTGACGTCATGACAGTGAGCCTACCGCCATAACGTAACCGAGTTAAATTTTTTACCCAGCCTCACTCGGTGGGCTAGGAGTACCGCGGCAGTGCGGCCTCCAGCAGATCGAAGGCCCGCTCGGCATCACCGAGAGCCGCCGCCCGCACCTCGGCGACGGGCTCCCCCGCCCCGATCCGCCGCCAGTTCTCCTGAGCGAGGATGCGCCGTACGGCGATGATCTGCCCGGCGGCCAGCCGCGCGTCCAGGTCACCGCCGAGGGCCGCGGCGAGCGCCTCCTCGGAACGTTCGAGGTGGACGTGCAGACGGGCGACGAGCGCGGGCGTGCCGTAGAGCAGCTCGTAGAACGCGCGGACGGCGGGATGGTCGCTGACCCCGGTGATGGGATCGCCCCCCTCGATCCCCTCCAGGAAGTTCCGCCGCAACGCCTCCAACGGCGCCCTCGGCGCCTCCCGCACCACCCGCGCGGCCTCGTCCTCGTGGTCGGCGATCCGGTGCAGGACGAGGTCCTCCTTCGCCGGGAAGTACCGGAAGAGGGTCGGCTTGGAGATCTCGGCGGCGGCGGCGATCTCCGCGACCGGGACGGCGTCGTAGCCCTTCTCCAGGAAGAGCCGGATCGCGATCTCCGACACCGTCTCGTACATCCGCTGTTTCTTGCGTTCGCGCAGACCTGGGGCGGGGGTGCTCATGGGGTGAGGGTACGGGGGCCACGCTCCGCGAGTGCGAGCGCGAGATAGGGGTTGTGCATCCGGCGTTCGCGCAGGCCGAGCGACGCCGTCGCCGCCTTCAGGGTCATCGAGTAGGAGTCGAGGGCCCGGCGGACGTTGGGGGCGTCCAGGCTGGCGCCGGTGACCAGGCGGTCGAGGTCGATGTACGCCGAGCGCACGATCTCGATCCAGCGGTAGACGCCCCAGTCGCGCCGCCAGCCCTCGGTGTACTCGGGGGCCAGCCGGAGGGACCAGCGGTTGAACATGCGATCGCGGATCTCCGGCCGCGTGGGGGTCAGATGCATGTGCCGGACCAGGTCGTAGAGCGGGTCGCCCACAACGGCCATCTCCCAGTCGATGATGGTCAGGGCCAACCGGTCAGGGCGGCGCACCAGATTCCACGGGTTCAGGTCACCGTGCAGCAGGGCCTGCTTGCGCTCGCCCACCTGATGGCGGGCGAGGATCTGGCGGAGCCGCTCGGCGTCCGGGAGGCCCAGGACGCGGGCGAGCTGCTGGGATTCCTTCGGCAACTCATGGACGAGCTGCACGAGTTGCTCGCTCAGAACGGTGTAGAAGGAACCTTCCGCCGCAGTCGGGTCCAGCACCTCGTAGTTCACCCGCGTCAGGGCGCACAGCTGGTCGACGAGCGCGTTCGCCTCGTGCGGCAGCAAGCCGTGCGAAGGGTGGCTGGGCGGCCGGTTGGGGCCGAGCGAACCCTCGTAGGTGTGGATGGCGAACGGTTCCCCCTGGTAGCTCGTCCCCAGAGCCAGGAACCTCGGCGCCGCCACCTCGACCCGGGACTCCTCGATGGTGCGCAGCACGGCGTGCTCGCTGAGGTATCCGCGCTCACGCCGGTCGACATTCGGCACCTTGCGCCGGACCACCACCGGGAAGCTGATGCCCGGCACATGCACGATGGTGTTCAGGTGTCCGGTGCCCTTGAGCACCCGGCTGGCCGGCGCCGCGCCTTCCGCGCGCAGCGCCTGGACCACGGCCGTGTGGGGAAAGTCGGGGCGCTCGGGGTGGCGGGGGTCCCAGGTCCAGCTGTCGATCTTGGCGATCAGGCCACGGCCGCCGTTCCGCGCGGCCAGCCACCTGAAGAGGATCCGCTCGATCTCCTGTCCGTCCGGAACGCTGCCGAGTCCCAGCGGGCCCGCCGCGACCGACAGCGCCCGCGCCACCTCCCCCTTGGCCGCGTCCAGCGTCTTCTGGTTCGGTGAGTTCTGCAGCGACTGCGCCGCCCGCATCACGTCCGGATACACCGACTGCGCCCGCTCGAAGTCGATGTAGTGCGCCAGGTCCGTCGTGAGGCCCCGCACTGCCGCGGGGCGGACCCGGCGCATGGCGGCGGCCCAGGCGCCGATGACCTCGTCCCACTGGCGTGCCGGGTACTGCATGCGCACCAGGTGGGTGGCCAGGTCGTGCAGGGGGTCGCCGTAGGTCGCCAGCTCCCAGTCGACGCAGATGAGCGGCGAGTCGCCGGCGTACGACATGATCACGTTGTCGCGGTGGAGATCGGCGTGGAGCAGGCTGAACGGGCGGCGGGACATGGCCGGCACCCGGTCCGCCAGCCGCAGCAAGGCGTCCTCGGGAATGCCCAGGGCCGCGAACAGGCCGCCGAAATCACTCCAATTGGGCTGCCGGATCTGCTGGTCCGCCATCAGTACCAGCGTCCGCAGGAAGGCCTGGCTGTCCGTGCGGCTGCCCGGCCAGCCGGAGGGCAGGGCCGGCAGCGCCCCGCTGCGCACCTGGGTCATCTGGGCCAGCAGGTCGGCCAGTGCGCGGATGATCAGGGTGTCGACGGACTTGCCGTTGCTGCACGCCTTGGACAGCGGCACGCCCTCCACATAGCTGTGGATCGCGTAGTTCTCGCCCTTGTAGAGACATTGCGGCACATGGGGCAGCACGCCCTGGATGGCGTCGAGGATCTCCGCCTCGTCCGCCCAGGTCCGGATCACCACCGGCAGCGCCCTGCGCCGGATGCGCACCGTCACGGGGGTCCCGGTGTCGCGCCTGACCACCCGGGCCATCTGCTCCGTCAGGGGCAGGACGAAGTTCTTGTTGTGATGCCCGCTGGTCGCCTGCCCCTGCCGCTCCGCCAGGCTCACGAACGCCTCGACCGTGTGCTCCTCGAGAGAGCCTGAAAGAGGCGGTGCGCCCACGGGCCACACTCCGGATCGATCGCGCGAGAGACGACAGGCAGGGCAACACTAGGTGCCGGTTGTAGCAGGCACGACCAGAGCCCGGCTGGAGTAGCCATAACGAGTGGTTTTGCCACTGTTTGTTCGTCAGGTCGTGCGAGATTGGCTCTTTGCCACGTCCATACGCGCGGAACAGAGCGATTGCTCAGCGGTGCCGGAATGCTAGCGCACCGGACGAGGCGCTCCGGTCACCGTTCGGAGGCTATTCGGAGAGCCGGGCCCAGACCGAGTCGAACCAGGTCTGCATGTTGTCCACGAAGACGGATCCCGGGGCGTTGGGGTCCTCCTCGTCCTTCACCTGGTGGGTCAGCGTCGCGCCCAGTCCCAGGACGTCGAGCGCGGTGACCACCTCGCCGTCGTCCAGCTCGATCTGACGCTCGATCACGTCGTACATGCCGTGCAGCGCCTCGGTGCGGTTGATCAGATAGAGCTTGAACGGCGGGACCAGCGGAGTGTGCCGGATCTCGAAGCCGACGGACGGCACCTTCCCCTCGGTCCGCAGATCCTTCAGCGACCCGTGCAGCGACTCGGTGTGCCGGCTGCTGATGGCACGCAGTCGCTCCTGGAGGCGCAGGTCCTCCTTGTCGCCCTTCACCCGCGGGTACGGCAGCGGCTGCGTGGTGTCCGGCAGGAGCAGCCGCATGGCGATGCGCTCGGGGGCGATCTCGCGGGCGTGGATGCGTTCGACCTGGACGCGGATGTGCGCGTCCAGCGACTCGGCCGTCAACGTGTAGACGTCCAGGGTGACTTCGGGTTCCTCGAAGGCGGCGCTGATGATGTGCCCCAGTGTCGCCCCGTGCCGCGATCTGACCGCCTTGGGCGCCGACGACTGGATGCGCTGGGTCTTGATCACCCGGGAGCCGCTGCCCTGGCGCGACTGGATCCAGCCCTCGTCCGCCAGCTCCCGCAGTGCCCGCTGAATGGTGTCCCGCGAGACCCCGAACTCCGTCACGAGCTCCCGCTGCGGCGGAAGGAAGGACCCGACCCCGTACGTCCCGTCGGTCATCCTGGTGCGCAGATACTCGGCGACGCGCTGGAACTCCTTGCTGCGCTTGTCGTCGTTCCCCCATGCATCCACGCCTCGACCGTACCGCCTGCCGTCCACCGGCAAACCAATCTCCGGCCAATTCCCCCAGTGGGCTGGGTGGTTGGTTAAGGGATCAGCCAGACCGGGCAGACCACCCACAAGTCAACCAGTCCAATTGGCCCGAGAGTTGTGGCCTTGACGGTGGAGTGGAAGGGAGGGGCCGAGATGCGCCTGTTGCGGCAGCACCCCCTCAGCCCCGCCCCAGCAGCACATCCCGCACCACATCCAGCGATCCGACCACCACCGAGGCCCCGGCCTCCCGCAACAACCGCTCCTTGCGCCCGTTACGCGCGTAGCCCAGGAACGGAACACCGGCGCTGCGCGCGGCCACGTAGTCGGACGGGGTGTCTCCGATCATGAGGGCCGCCGACGGTGCCGCGCCCATCGCGTTCAGGGCGTGGTTGAGGCAGTGCGGGTGGGGTTTGAGGTGGTGGAGGTTCTGGGTGCGGCCGTAGATGTGGGGGTGGAAGCAGGAGGTCAGACCGCGGCCGGCCAGGTACTTGCGGACCACCCTCGGGGAGTTGTTGGTCGCTATCGCCAGCCGTGAGCCCACCGCCGCCCACGTCCGTATCAGCGGGTCGGCGTACATGGTCGGCATCGCCGAGCTCGCGGCGTGCAGTTCCTCCTGGGTGAGACGTTCCTCCAGCTCCGCGACCAGGTCGCTGCCGGGATGCCGGAGGTCGACGGCGCGCAGGACGACGTGGGGGTCGAGGGACTTCTGCTCCTCCTCCGTCACCAGGCCGTGCAGTCCGCGGCTCTCCAGCCACTCGACCAGCTCCGCGGCCACGCGGTCCGCCGAGTGCCCGGCGAACAGGCGGCAGATCGGGCCGTCGAAGTCCCACAGCACGACTTGGGCATGCCTGACGAGCTCCCGGAGGTCTTCCAGTGCTTCAGGATCGTTCTCTGTCTCTGCTGTCACCGAACCAGTCTGCGCCGTATCAGAAGTCACTAGGAGAGTGTCAGGTCCGTCGTGATGGTTTCCCAGAGGGCGTCGAACCACTTCTGGGATTCCTCCACAAAGGCGGCGTCCCGCCGGCTGGCCGCCTTCACGAAGGAGAACAGGACGGACTGGGAGCCCAGGGCGTCGTACATCTCCAGGGTCTGGCTCTCGTACTCCTCCTCGCGCTTTTCGAGCATGTAGTAGCCGAGCAGCACTTCCTCGCCGTTGAGCAGGTACATCTTCACCGGCGGGGTGAAGGGCAGGGCGCGGAAGGTGATGCGGACGTCGATGCCGTGGGTGGAGCGGACGGCGTTGAGGTTGTACTTCAGGACGTGCGCCTGGGCGTTGCGCATCTCCAGCCAGCGCTGGTGGACCGGGTCGTCCTCGCCGTCGCGTTCGACCAGGACCGGGAAGGCGAGGTTGATGTCCCGGGACGGCAGCAGGACGCGGAACTCGATGGACTCGGGGCGGATCGTGCCCTCGTGGATGCGGCGGAGGGAGTCGCCGAGCGCCAGCATCAGGGTCTCGGAGGTGTGGCTGACCACGTCCACCCGCACGTGCCGCGCCGCGAACGCCTCCGTCAGCCGCGGGGCCAGCCCGACCATCGTGGGCCGGGGCGCGTCGCGGACCGGTGTCGGCTCCGCGATCCGCGGCGGGCTGCCCTTGCTCACATTGCTGAGGAGGCCGTCCTCCTGGAGGGCGCGCAGGGCCTGGCGGACGGTGCCGCGTTCGACGTTGAACTCCTCGGCCAGCTCGGCCTGGGTGGGAAGGCGGTCGCCCGCCTTCAGCTCTCCGGAGCGTATGCGTTCCCGCAGGGCGTCGGCGATTTCCTGCGGCGAGAGTCTTCTGCTGCCGTTCACTGCCACGTTCTCCTGGGTCACGACCAAACGGTACAACTCTGATCCATCTAAGGGGAGTTGTTTAGAAGTTGTTTCCGAGTAACAACCAAGTGGGTACAAGTACAGCAGAGTTGGTTGCCAACTTATCCAAGTTGGCGGAAGTTTTGCCTCCTCATCACCCAACCCCCCACATCCGCCTGCCCCGGATGCCCGCCTCACGCCCTAAGGGGGAATCACCGTGCCTGCCATCTATCTCCTCTCCGCCCTCTTCGTCGTCGGCGTCGAGCAGACCGTCCAGTGGAAGTACGGCGCTGCCGGCATCCTCGGACTGCTGCTGCTCAGCGTCGGCGTGAAGGCCAAGAGCCCGGCCCTGAGCTCCATCGGCGCCGTGATGCTCGCCCTCCTCGTCGCGGGGCCCGCCCTATGAAGAGGAACAGCCCGGATCCACCCCTGTGGGAGACCTCAGCCCGTGAGCGTCAGCTCCGAACTGATCGTCTCCCACAGTGCGTTGAACCACAGGTGGGACTGCTCGACGAAGGTGGTGTCCCGCAGCCCCGCACCCTGGTCGAAGGCGAACAGCATCGACTGGGTGCCCTCCGCGTCGTACATCACCAGGTGCTCGTGGTCGATCTCCTCCTCACGCCTGGCGAGCGTGTAGTAGGCGAAGAGGGCCTCGGTGTTGTTGAGCAGGTACAGCTTCACCGGCGGGGTGAAGGGCAGGGCGCGGAAGGTGACCTTGACGTCGATGCCGTGGGTGGCGCGCAGGGCGAGGAGATTGTGCCGGAGCACCTGGCCCTGGGCGTTGCGCTGGGACAGCCAGCGGCGCTGCACCCTGCCGTCCGCCGAGGGGTCCACGGGGGCCGGGAAGGCGAGGTCGATCTCCCGGCTCGGCAGCAGGATGCGGACGTCGACCTTGGCCGGTTTCAGCCGTCCGGCGTGAATCTGGCGCAGCGGTTCGCCGAGGGCGAGGTTGAAGGAGACCGATGTCAGGCACAGCGCGTCTATCTCGACGTGCGGGGCGGCGAAGGCGGCGGCGACGCGCGGCGCGAGGGCGACCATCGTCGGCAGCGGCGGGGCTCCGGGGCCGGTCAGCGCCCTGCCCAGGTCGGGGGCGACCGTGGCCGGGCTGCCCTTGGACACGTTGGTGAGCAGCTGCTCCGACTGCAGGATGCGCAGGGCCTGCCGTACGGCCCCGCGCTCCACGCCGAACTCGAACGCCAGCCTGGCCTGCGTGGGCATGCGCTGCCCCGGCCGCAGTTCACCGGACCGGATGCGGGAACGCAGCTCGTCCGCCACCTCACGTGGAGACTTCTGTGACCGCTGCGCCTTCTCCAGCCCATTGACGGAGGCGGGTTTCGGGTCCACAACCAAACACTACAACTTCCCGCCATCTTTGGGCAGTTCGAAGAAAGGTGGTTATGAGCCGCTTCCAAGCGGAGATAAGTACAGTGAAGTTGGTCGCCAACTTGCACAACATGGTCAGGCTTCAGGGGGGTTGGCGCCAGCAGGCCGAGCACGACATTGCTTCACCCAGGGGGATCGTCATGCCGTTCGCCATCGCCGTCGCCGCCCTCGCCATCGGATTCGAGCAGCTCATCCAGTGGAGGTGGGGGCCGATGGGCATCATCGCCTTCGGCCTTCTCACGGTCGGCGTCAAGGCCAAGAGCACCATGGTCGGCGGCCTCGGAGCGGCGATCCTCGTGATGCTGCTCGCCCAGTCCGGCTGACCGGACCGCCCACGTCCCAGGTCAGTCCGGCCGATCGGGCTCCCTTCCGGAGGGGAGCCGGGAGCCCGTTCGGTCAGCAGAAGACAGCACAGCCACAACCGAACACCGACAACTCAACATCGCCGTGCACAGCCACAACTGAAGAGCTACAGCTACGGATTCGTCCTCGTCGTCCACCGAAGGGAGTTCTCAGAACATGTCCGGGCACCACGGTCGCCTGGATGTGCGGAGCAGGGCGTCGGCCACGTGGGCGGCGCCCTCTCGTTCTTCCCGGACCCGGCCCAGCGCGGCAAGCCGTACGGCCGACTCGTCCCCCAGCCACAGGGTCGCCAAGTCGGCGATGTCCAGGGTGAGTTCCGCGCTCTCGCCGGTCGGCGTGCAGGACGCACCGTCCGCCGCCGCCTCCAGCCGGTAGCGCCCGCCGGCCAGTCCGGCCGCGTCGGCCACCTCCAGGACCAGGGCGCCCTCCCCGTCGTACGCACGCGCCTCCAGAGCCCGTACGACGTCCAGGATGCGCACCCACAACCAGTCCGCGTGCGTGGTGGCCTTCGCGGCGCGCGGGTTGGGGAGGTGGAGGGGGACGAGGTCGTCGGGGGCCCGCCGGCCCGTCCTGACCCGCGTGACCCAGTCGATGGAGCACAGATGGTGCCACAGGGCGCGTTCGGCGTCCGGGGTGGTCGCGATCAGCCACTGCACCTGGGCCGTGTCGTGCGGCTGCTTGTCGTGCCAGGTGTCGTCGCAGAGGTACGCCACCAGGCCCTCGGGTTCACCGGACGGAGAGCGGTACAGGGCGTAGAAGGGCTCGGCCCAGGGGGTGGGATCCAGGTGGATGACGCCCGTGTTGACCTGCCACCAGCGCTCGTCGCGGCTGACCGCGCCGGGCTGGACGCGGCGGAGGCGCTCGTGCAGCTCGGGGCCGGTCTTGCGGACGTCCGCGCCGTCGACGAGGTCGATACGGCCGCCGTCCTCCGGGGCGGACCAGCGGGGGTCCAGGCCGGCGCGGGGCACGTCGATCGTCCACTCGGTCGTCCAGGTGGCGGGGCCGAAGCCGTAGCGGCCGTAGATCTGGTACTCGGCGGCGATGAGGGTGGCGGCGACGTCTCCGCGGTCCCTCGCGGCGGTGAGGTCCGCGGTCATCATGCGGGTCAGGAGGCCGCGGCGGCGGTGGGTGGCGGTGACGGCGACGTTCGAGATGGCGTCGGCGGGGACCTGGGTGCCGCCGGGGACGGTGAGCCGCTGGTCGAAGGAGCGGAACGTCGCCACGCAGCGGCCGGCGTCGAAGGCGCCCTGGGTGCGGTGGGCGAGGAGGTAGCCGGTGCGGGAGTCGATCTCCTCCTGGGTGGGGGCGGGGCTGCGGAGGAAGCCGGTGTGCAGGGCGCGGGTCCAGTCGGGGACGTCCGCCTCGGTGATGGGGCGGACGTCGATGTCGGGGTGGCGAGGGGCGGGGCGGGTGGTCATGGGGTCACGGTAGGGGGACGGTGGGTGCAACCCACACCGGTTTTCGCCCCCGCCGCCCCCTGCCCGTGTGTCCCCCCGGAAGGGGGCGAAGCAAGGTGCCCCGCCCTCTCCTCACATCAGCAGGTCGTCCACCTGCGCCTCACCCTCCCGGTACCGCCGTGCGATCTCGCCGCTGCACTCGTCCGTCGTGCGCTGCAGGCGCTGGCGGCGGCGGGACACCTGCTGTTCGTACCGGACGAGGCGGCCCATCGCGTCGTTCAGCTCGGTGTCCGTGCGGGCCGCGAGGTCGGACAGTTCGACCTCGCCGAGCATGTCGGCGGCCAGGCGGCGGTACTCCTCGCTGTGCGGGGTGCCCAGGGTGACGTGGCGGGCGGAGGAACGCTGGCGGGCCGGGGCGTCCGTGAGGATCTCCGGGAGGCGTTCCACCACCGAGCCCTCGCCCGCCGGGGAGCGCCGTGCCAGCTCCGCGCGCAGGATGTCGATACGGCCCTGCAGCAGGCGCCGCACATAACTGAGGTCGGCCTCGTCGCGCTGGGCGTCCCGGCGCAGCGTGCGCAGCTCGGGCAGGCTCAGGACGGCCAGGTCGGGCTCGGGCGGGTCCGCGGGCAGCCGGGGCGCCGGTGCCTGCACCTGTGGCTGCTCGGTACTCGGTGTGCTCATGTGTGCCTCAACCGTCCCCTCGACCGGCGTGTGTGAGCATCGTGCCACCCCAAGTGGCCGCTATGTGACCGAGTGCCCCCGAACGGCCCAGATGGGGGGTTGAGGATCATTGGGAAGCCACCGGCCCGAACCCGGCAAACCCCCGGCCCGTCCCCTTCCCCGCGCACGGCATCATGGTCGTCATGCGTGCAGTGGTGCAGAGGGTCGACGGCGCGAGTGTCGTGGTCGACGGTGAGACGGTCGGGGAGATCAGCGGCGAAGGGCTCTGCGTCCTCGTCGGGGTGACGCACGAGGACACCAAGGAGAAGGCGGCCCAACTCGCCCGCAAGCTCTGGTCGATCCGCATGCTGCACGACGAGCGCTCGTGCAGCGACATCGACGCGCCCCTGCTGGTCATCAGCCAGTTCACGCTGTACGGCGACGCCCGCAAGGGCCGCCGCCCCACCTGGAACGCCGCCGCCCCCGGCGATGTCGCCGAGCCCCTCGTCGAGGAGGTCGTCGCCCGACTCCGCGCCCTCGGCGCGACGGTGGCCACCGGCCGGTTCGGCGCCCGGATGAGGGTGTCCCTGACGAACGACGGCCCGTTCACCGTGCTGCTGGAGATCTGAGCCGCCAACCAGTCCAGCAGCGCG
The DNA here is from genome assembly GCF_003143935.1 of Streptomyces sp. Act143. GTDB lineage: Bacteria > Actinomycetota > Actinomycetes > Streptomycetales > Streptomycetaceae > Streptomyces. Next base: position 4,733,305 of record NZ_QFRX01000001.1, read on the forward strand.
CACCGCAAGCCAGTCGGGTTGCAGGGAAGGTGTCTGTTCGTTGTTTACGAGTAGGGGCCAGGTGGGGACAACTCAGGAGAGTTGGCAGTCCAATTGGTAGACATGACAGCCACCGGACACCCTTCTCCCTGTCAGCCCAGGTGAGCCTGGTTATCGGGGCAGCGGACACCGACTCGCGGGGCTCGTGACAGCGGGCCCCCTCGACAGCGGCGGACCCCGCCGGGCGGCAGACCCCGGCGGGGCCCCCGGCGTACTTTCCGTACCGCAGACGACGGAGTCGCATCTCCCGCGTCTTCCTGTCCCAAATCCCGTATGTCCGCAACGTGTTGGCCCGCCCGGCCGCTGGGCATCTCTCGGAGCACGGAACATCACGGAATATGCGGCTGTCACCGCGTCGTCCGTGGTTCTCCCCTCACCTGGGCTGACGTGATCGACGGAGGGAGAAGCGGCATGGCACACCAACCGCCCACAGGACAGGACCCCGGCGGCACCGGAATCGCACGGATTCCGATGTCCAACGCCATCACGGCGGTGATCATCGCGGTCGCGGCGCTGGCGGCCGGCATCACCGTGCTGATGCTGACGCCGGGGGTGTTGGAGGGTCTCGGCAGCGCCGTGACGATCACCGGCGGGGGTTTCACGCTCGCGGCGAAGATCGCCGTGCCGCGCTGACCCCACGCCCTTGGCCGGCGCCGAGTCCTGCTACGGCTCGACCACCACTTCCTGCGCCGCCGCCGTTTCCCCCGCCACCAGCGGCGCGTCCACCGGCACGTTCCGCTTCACCAGTGCCAGGGCCACCGGCCCCAGTTCGTGGTGTCGTACCGACGTCGTGACGAAACCGATCTTGCGGCCGTCCGGGCCGTCGGCCGCCAGGCGGATGTCGGTGCCGGCCGGCGGGAGGTGGACCTCGCTGCCGTCCAGGTGCAGGAAGACCAGGCGGCGCGGGGGCTTGCCCAGGTTCTGGACCCGGGCGACCGTCTCCTGGCCGCGGTAGCAGCCCTTCTGGAGGTGCACCGCGGTGCCGATCCAGCCCAGCTCGTGCGGGATGGTGCGGTGGTCGGTCTCGAAGCCGAGTCGGGGGCGGTGCTGCTCGACGCGGAGGGCCTCGTAGGCGAGGAGGCCGGCCGCCGGGCCGTTCTTCGCCGCGTACGACTCCAGGTCCTCGCGGGGCAGGAAGAGATCGCGGCCGTACGCCGTCTCGCGGACCACCACGCCCTCCGGGACCTCGGCGATGGAGCCCGCCGGGAGGTGGACCACCGCGATGTCCGCGGTGCGGTCCGTGACCTCGACGCGGTAGAAGAACTTCATCGACTCCAGGTACGCCAGCAGCGCCTCCTGGGTGCCGGGCTCGACATGGGCCCAGACCGTCGTGCCGTCGTCGACCAGGTACAGGGCGTGCTCGATGTGGCCGTTGGCGGAGAGGATCAGCGCCTCGGTGGCCTCGCCCGCCGGCAGTTCGCTGACGTGCTGGGTGAGCAGCAGGTGCAGCCAGCTCAGACGGTCGTCGCCGGTGACGGCGACGACCCCGCGGTGCGAGAGGTCGACGAATCCGGTGCCCTCGGCGAGGGCGCGCTGCTCGCGGAACAGGTCGCCGTAGTGGGCGGCGACTTCTTCGTCCACGCCCTCGCCGGGGACGGCGCCGGGCAGGGACAGCAGAGGGCTCTTCATGTGTACAAGCCTACGACTCGGTAGTTGAAGCCTTGAGGGAACAGTCCTTGCAGCGGCCGAAGATCGCGAAGTGCTTCATGTCAGTCTCGAAACCGAAGGTCGAGCGCAGCTTCGCGGTGAACTCGGCCGCCACCTCGATGTCCGCCTCGATGACGTTCTGGCAGTCGCGGCAGACCAGGTGGATGTGGTGGTGACGGTCGGCGAGGTGGTACGTCGGCGCGCCGTGCCCGAGGTGGGCGTGGCTGACCAGACCCAGCTCCTCCAGGAGCTCAAGAGTCCGGTACACGGTGGAAATGTTGACCCCCGACGCCGTCTTCTTCACTTCCGTGAGGATGTCGTCGGGGGTCGCGTGCTCCAGGGTGTCCACGGCTTCGAGCACGAGTTGCCGCTGCGGCGTCAGCCGGTAGCCGCGCTGCCTGAGGTCGCTCTTCCAGTCGGTGCTCACCACACCGACGAGTGTATGACTACTTGAAGAAGGCGATGCCGTCGTCCGGCATGTCGTCCGGCAGGGCCTTCGCCCAGCGCTCGACGTCCTCCGGGGTGACGACCTTCTTCAGGTGCGCGGACATGTAGGGGCGCAGCTCGACCTCGGGGGTCTGCTTCTCGCCGACCCACATCAGGTCGCTGTTGACGTAGCCGTAGAGGCGCTTGCCGCCGCTGTACGGGCCGGAGGCCGCCGTGCGGGCGACCGCGTCCGTGACCAGGTCGATCTGGGGCTTCTGCTTCGCCAGCTCGCCGTACCAGATCTCGACGACACCGTCGTCGCGGACCATCGTGACCTCGACCTTGCGGTCGGCGTCGACGCGCCAGAAGCCGTGCTCGGACTCCAGCGGGCGGACCTTGTTCCCGTCGTTGTCCAGGACCCAGGTGCGGGACTGGTACTCCAGGAAGTCACGGCCGTCGTGGCTGAAGGTGACCTCCTGCCCGAAGTTGCACTTCTCGGAGCCGGGGAAGTCGTGCACACCCGCGCCCGCCCAGTTGCCGAGCAGGAAGACGAGGGGGACGAGGTCCTTGTGGAGGTCGGACGGGATCTCGATCATGAGCTTCTACAGTTCCTAGCTTCGGATCAGCGCTGGCCCTGGTACAGCTTCTTCACGGTCAGCCCGGCGAAGGCGAGGACGCCGACGCAGACCAGGACGAGCAGGGCTTCGAAGAATGCCTCAAGCACGAGGTGCTCCTTGATGAGCGAGGGTGGAGGTCCCCTCTGGGGGCGGTACACGGGCCGGGCCCCAGCTTAGTCGGCCGGGGCCCGCCCTTCTCTGCGAGGTACGCCTCAACGGGGCGGACGCCGCTCACTCCAGCAGCTGGCTCTGGAGCATCACCGTCTGCTGGAACGGCACGGCCGCCGCCCCGCCCTTCCTCGACTGCACGACCAGCCCGAAGACGTCCCCGGCGACGAGATAGGCCTCCCGCACCTGCTCCGCCCCGTACGGCTTGGCCTCCTCGTACGTGTAGTGCCGTACGTCCTCCAGCTCGGCCTTCGCCGGGAACTGCTCGTCGAGGTGCATCTCGGAGGCGCCCTTCAAGGCGAACTGGGGGGAGTCGTAGCCGGTGAAGCTGTCCCCCTGGAGGGAGTCGACCACCGTCGCCGTCTCGAACTGAAGCAGGTAGATCCGGGTGCGCGTGCCGTCCGCCGTGGTCCAGCCGCGGGCGGCGACATGCCGCAGCCCCTGGTCGGTCAGGAGCCGGCCGATGGTGTCCCGTTCGTCCTCGTCCTCGTACGCGGCGAGGAAGTCCTTCGTCGCCAGCCAGCCGTCCTCGCCGCTGAGCGCCTTGTCGGCCTTGGCGCCCTCGGGCGCGGGCAGGAGCAGCTCGCGCAGATCGGCGTAGTGGGAGTTGGCCGTGTTCGCCTTGTCGAAGGGTCCCGGGCTGCCGGCGGGCAGCGGCGGCTTCACGATCTGCGGATACTCCCAGCGGCCGTCCGACTCGGTCTGCAGTCCCGGTACGTCCGTGCGCTCCATCCGCGTGATCCCGTACGCCGTCCCGGCCCCGGCCGCGGCGAACACCAGGACGGCGGCGGTCCAGCGCAGGGCGGCCCGCAGGACGCGGCGGTCCTTCCTGACGGCCGACTGCGGGGCGGGCGGCACCTCGGGCATCGGGGCAGGGCCGGCCACGGTCGCCGTCGTCTCGGGCTGCTGCTCGGTGGTCATACGGCCTTCCCCGGGTCGTCGATGCGGTCGAGCTGGGCGGCGACGAAGGTGGAGACGCCGCGCTTGTCCATGGGGGCGACCCCGGACGCGTTGACGGCGACCAGGACGTCACCCACGTAGGCGGAGCAGAACATCCAGTCGATCTTCTCGTCCTTGTCCTCGGGCGACAGGAAGCACTTGGCGTTCTTGTGGCCCTCGATCTTCGGGCCCTTGCGGAAGAGGTCCAAGGTCTCGAAGAACTCGATCTGGGACGTCGAGCTGTTCCGTACGGCGGCCTGGCTCTCCATCTGCGTCAGCGTGACGTTGACCGCGGACACCTTGTCGTCGTAGGCCGCGTAGCCGTCGGCGTCGAGGTAGCTGCGCATCACGACGCCCTTGATGCGCTGCTTGTCGATCAGCTTCTCCAGCTTCCGCCGGTCGGCGGGCGGGAGTCCCCTGAGCGACTCCTTGCGCAGGGCGGTGGCCTGCCGGCCGCTGAGCTCGGCGTCGGCGCCGAACTCGTCGATGTCGGGGCCCTGGGCGAAGCCGTCCTCCTCGTACGGCATCAGCATCCCGCGCAGCCCCTTCGCCTCCGGGCTGTCCTGGTCCGCGGCGGCCTTCGGGAACTTCCAGCTCGGCTTCCCGGGGTCCCGGTCGGCGTCCTGGACGGCCACGACGGTGTAGCCGGTGCCACCGACGACGGCGCCGAGCAGGAGCACGGAGCCGGCGAGGGCGGCGACGCGGCGAACGGGGAAACGCTTCTTCCTGACGGGCGCGGAGTCGAGCGGGGCTTCGGGCGCGGGGTCGAGCGACGCCACGGGCGCGGGCACCTGCTCCTCGTCCGGTGTGGGGCTCTGGAGGACCTCGGGATTGTCGGTGCTCACAGCCGCTCCATCTGCCGCTTGGCCAGGTCCATGATCTTCTTCTTGGGAATGGGCTTGGTGTCGTAGACCCAGACGGTCATGGCGATGTCGCCCCGCGTGGCCATCGCCTCGGCCGAGTACAGGGGCAGGTAGCCGGGCTCACGGTCAGGCGTGTGGTGGACGTACGCCCAGCCGTCGCCCGTCCCGGGGATCGGCCAGCTGTCGGTGTCGTCCTCGTCGTCGGCGAAGCCCTGCTCGTTCGCGGTGTATTCGGCGGCCGCCAGGCCCCGCTCCTGGCGGAACTGCGTCAGCACGATCTCGACGCTGTACGTGCGGCCCACCAGCCAGTCGGTGACAGCGGCCCGGCGGAACTCGTCGCTCGCGAGGTTGCCGAAGGCGTTCTGCGGCTTCTCGTAGAGGTCCGCGTACTCGGCGATGTCCATCCAGCCGTCGACGCCCGCCGCGTAGTCGGGCTCCCGGGCCCCCTTGGGCTTCTTGAGCAGCAGCTTCCGCAGATCGCCGTCGACCTTGACGTGCCGGTCCTGTGCCGCCGACAGCGGCTCGACCTCGCCCTCGGCCTGCTTGACGACGGGCTGGGACAGCGGCGGCAGCACGGTGGGCTCGCGGTTCGCCTGTACGACGAACCCCGTGCAGGTGCCGGCGACGACACCGAGCACGGCGGCCGCGGCGACGAGCAGCGTCGTGCGCCCGCGCCGCCGCGCCGGACGGGGTACCGGCGGCGCTCCCAGCACTCCCGGCGCTTCCAGCACATCCGGCACTTCCAGCACTTCCGGCACCTCGTCAGGTACCGGTGTTTCCTGAACTTCAGGTACTTCCAAGACGTCCCCCCACAGAACGTGAAGAGCGCATTCCGTATGCGCGCACAGGAGACTCATGGCCAACGGTCTGGGTTGTGGCCGCGTTGATTACGATTCAGCCATGGCGAAGAAGCTCGTGATCAAGGTGACCGCGGGGGCCGATGCCCCCGAGCGCTGCTCGCAGGCGTTCACCGTGGCGGCGGTGGCCGTGGCCAGTGGCGTCGAGGTGTCCCTGTGGCTGACCGGCGAGTCCGCGTGGTTCGCCCTGCCGGGCCGCGCCGCCGAGTTCGAGCTGCCGCACGCCGCCCCCCTCCCCGACCTGATCGAGGCGGTCCTGGCCGGCGGCACGCTGACCCTGTGCACCCAGTGCGCGGCCCGCCGGGAGATCACGGAGAAGGACGTCATCGAGGGCGTACGGATCGCGGGCGCCCAGGTGTTCGTGCAGGAAGCCCTGGGCGACGGGACCCAGGCACTCGTCTACTAGGACCGGGACGTCCACAAGCAGAACGGATGCCCCGCCGGGTCGAGGAACACCCGTACGTCGTCCTGCGGCTGGTACTCCGCCAGCCGCGCCCCCTCGGACAGCGCCCGCGCCGTCTCACTGCGCAGGTCGTCGACCTCGATGTCGAGATGCAGCATCATCTGCTGCTCACCGGGCCGGCGGCCGGGCCAGACCGGCGGCACGTACCCGGGCTCGGTCTGGAAGGCCAGCGCCACGCCTCCCCCGGGCGGCCCGATGAGCACCCAGTGGGCCTCTTCCTCGCGCACCACGTATCCCAGGAGGCGCTGGTAGAAGTCGGCGAGCCGGTGGGCGTCCGGTGCGTCGAGTACGACGGTCGACAACCTCATCGGTGGCATACGGTCCTTCCTACCGCCGCCGCCTCTTCCCGTCCAGCTCGTCCCACCACTCGTCGGACTTGGGGTCCCCGGACGGGTCGTCCCACCAGCGGTCGTCGGGGCCGCGGCGGTTGGCGACCATGGCGGCGACCGGCGGGATCAGCATGGCGACCACGCACATGCCGACCGCGACCGGGACCGACCAGAGACGCACGACACCCCACGCCAGGACGAAGAGCCCGATGCAGGTGCCCATCATGGCGAAGTAGACGTGCCGTCGACGCGCCAGCATGACTCCAGCGTAGGTCCGCCGACGCGGAAAGGCCGAAGGGCCGCACCCCCTGGAGTCCAACCCTCGGGGTGCGGCCCTCGGCCGTTCGGGTACGACGCTCAGACGGCGATCGCGACCTCGGCGAGGCCGCCCTGCTGGGCGACGACCGTGCGGTCGGCGGTCGCGCCCGGCACCAGCGCGCGGACGGTCCAGGTGCCCTCGGCCGCGTAGAAGCGGAACTGGCCCGTCGCGGAGGTAGGGACCTCGGCGGTGAACTCGCCGGTCGAGTCCAGCAGGCGGACGTAACCGACCACCGGCTCGCCGTCGCGGGTCACCTGGCCCTGGATCGTGGTCTCACCGGGCTTGATCGTCGAGGCGTCGGGGCCGCCGGCCTTCGCTCCACACATGTCTTTCTCCAGATTCAGATAGGGGTCTGACCGGAAGGAAGGCCGGTCGGGGATGGCTGAAGAGGGGGTGCTTACTTGTTGGCGCCGAGCTCGATCGGGACGCCGACGAGGCTGCCGTACTCGGTCCAGGAGCCGTCGTAGTTCTTGACGTTCTGCACGCCGAGCAGCTCGTGCAGCACGAACCAGGTCAGCGCGGAGCGCTCACCGATGCGGCAGTAGGCGATGGTGTCCTTGGCGAGGTCGACCTGCTCGTCGGCGTAGAGGGCCTTGAGCTCCTCGTCCGACTTGAAGGTGCCGTCGTCGTTGGCGTTCTTCGACCACGGGATGTTGCGGGCGGACGGCACGTGGCCGGGGCGCTGGGACTGCTCCTGGGGCAGGTGGGCGGGGGCCAGCAGCTTGCCGGAGAACTCGTCGGGCGAGCGCACGTCGACCAGGTTCTGCGAGCCGATCGCGGCGACGACGTCGTCACGGAAGGCGCGGATGGAGGTGTCCTGGGCCTTGGCCTTGTACTCGGTCGTGGGGCGCTGGGGGACCTCCTCGACCAGCTCGCGGGCGTCCAGCTCCCACTTCTTGCGGCCGCCGTCGAGGAGCTTGACGTTCTCGTGGCCGTAGAGCTTGAAGTACCAGTAGGCGTAGGAGGCGAACCAGTTGTTGTTGCCGCCGTAGAGGATGACCAGGGTGTCGTTGGCGATGCCCTTGGCGGACAGCAGCTTCTCGAAGCCGGCCTGGTCGACGAAGTCACGGCGGACCGGGTCCTGGAGGTCCTGGGTCCAGTCGATGCGGATCGCGTTGCGGATGTGGTTCTTCTCGTAGGCGGACGTGTCCTCGTCCACCTCCACGATCGCGATGTTCGGGTTGTCGAGGTTGGCCTCGACCCAGTCGGCGTCGACCAGGACGTCGCTGCGGCTCATGCTCTTTCTCCTCCGGGGCAGTTGCGGCGGGGCGTACGAATACGTGGATGCGCGGACCGGGCGGACCGCGGCGCACGGGTGCCCATGAACAGGGCGGGGGGATGCGGAGGCCGCCGGTCGGTCGGCGCCTGCCGCTCAGAAGGTGCGACAGAGCATGGCGGCAACGCGGCACAGGTCCACTGCCCGCCGCTTCGTGAGATCCGCCTGTCGCTTCATGCCGTCGATCGTAGGGACGGACAGCGGGGCGTGTCACCGGTGTGTCGTATTTTGAGATGCGATCGTCCGGCATGTGGGACCAGAACGCCCCGAGGGCCCTGTTCGCACGGGTTCCGGGCGCCGGTGGCCGTCGTCACATCTGCCCTGCGGACGACTCGTCTCGCCCCTCGGACAACCGTTGTCCACCGCCTCGCCCCGGCAGCCGCGCCCGCCGCCCGCGTCCTACCCGGCCAGCTCGACGTTCGAACCCTTCACCGTGACCTCGACACCGTCCTGCGCGGCCTCGACCTTGTCGAGCCGGATGCCGCCCGGCAGGTCGTCGATCTTCTGCTCGAAGTCGGTTATCGACCGGACCTTGCCCTCCGCGACCTCGACGACCAGGTTCGGCAGGTTGTCGGCGTGCACTTTCACGGTGTCGCCGTCGACGGTGACCGTGCTGAGCACCGGGTACGTCGTCGACCGGCCCAGGGCCGTGACCTTGACGTTCACCTTGATCTTGCCGTTGCCGCCGTCGGCGAGCCCGACGACCTCGGCGGTCGCCCCGGGGAAGATCTGCGTCGGTTCGGACTCGGCGGCCTTGAGCAGCTCGTCGTAGGAGATCGACGCGGTACCGCTCGCCGTGGCGGCCGTGGCGGAGCTGTAGTCGCCGGAGAAGGAGACGCCCTTGAAGTTCGCCTTGATGTCGTCGATCCGGATCTTCTCGCCGGAGGTACCGGCGGCGGCCTCGTAGTCCTTGATCCCGACCTCGGCGTCGTCCAGCTCCCCGGAGACGACCTGGGTGAGGAAGGGGAAGCCCTTGATCGAGACATCGGGCGTACTGGCGAGGTTCTCGGTGCTCCGGAGCTTGTCCGCCACCTCACCCTCGGCGAAGTGGACCGCCACCCGGTCGGCGATGACGAAGAGCCCGCCCAGCACGACAACAACAATCAGCAGTATTCGCAGTGCGCGCATTCTTTGGTGTTCCCCCACCTAGGCGGTCTACGTCGCCTGTCACCGTAACGCCGCGGGCAAGGCCTCCCGGCACATTGTTGATCACCTGTGACAGGCGACCGCCCGCTACCCGAGCGCCCGCCCCAGCACATAGACGGCAGGAGCCGCAGCGGCCAGCGGCAGGGCGACGCCGGCCGTGAAGTGCACGAACCGGGACGGGTAGTCGTAGCTCGCCACCCGGTGCCCGACCAGCGCGCACACCCCCGCACCGGCCCCGAGCAGCGCGCCCTCCGCGCCCAGCCCGGTCATCCCGCCGACGGCGATGCCCGCCCCCGCGGCGGCGAGCAGCGAGACGACCACCGACGCGGCCGTGGGCAGCGGCAGCGCCCGGGCCAGTACGGCCACCGCGACCGCGGCCGCGCCGACCGACACCGCGTCCGCCGAGGCGGCGAGGTGTCCGGCCGCGACGATCGCCAGCGCGGACGAGGCGACGGTCGCCATCAGGCCGTACATCCGCTCGTCGGGGTCGGCGTGCGAGCGCAGTTGCAGCACCAGGCACAGCAGCACCCACACCCCCAGCGTGCCGAGGATCGCGGCGGGCGAGCGGTCGGCGGCCAGCAGCGCCGCGTCCGCGACCAGCGCGCCGAGGAACGCCAGCGCGATGCCTTGCCGGGCGGGCCACATGCCGTTCAGCCGGAACCAGCCGGCCGCCGTGACGGCCTGGAGCAGGACGAGCGGGACGAGCAGGGCGTACGAGCCGACGGCCGCCGCGCCGGAGAGCAGCAGCCCGAGCAGCGCCGTGAGGGCGGCGGGCTGCATACCGGGCTCGATGATCGGCGAACGCCCTTCGAGCCGGGCCCGCTGGGCGTCGGTGACCCGGGCGTTGCCGCCCAGGGTGGCGGGGCCGTAGTCGGCGGAAGGCGCGGCGACCGGCTCGGGCGCGGGAGCGGGGAGCGGCTCGCGGTAGGCGGGTTCCTGGTAGGCCGGGGCCTGGTGCGCCGGGTTCTGATACCGCGGCTCTTCGTAGGCCGGCGGCTCATGTCCCTGCGGCGGCAGATAGGCCGTCTCCGCGGACGCCTGGGCGACCGGCGCGACCGGGGACTGCATCTGCGTCTCCCAGGTCTGCCCCTGCCACTGCTGGGTGTACTGCTGGGCGGCGTGCGGGTCCTCGTACGCCTGCTGCCACGACGGGTCGTACCCCTGCGGGTACTGCTGCCCCTCGTACGGCCCGTGCTGCCCGTACGTCTCGTGCGGCTCATACGGCTGGTTCGTCATCGCTCACCCTCCTGCGAACGGCGGGAGCACCTCGACCGTGCCGCCGTCGGCCAGCCGTACCGTCTCATGTCCGCGGGTGCCCACGGGGTCACCGTCGATGAGGAAAGAGCATCGCTGCAGCACGCGCGTGAGTTCACCGGGGTGTCGCTCGCGCACCGCGTCGAGCGCCTCGGCGAGGGTGGCGGCGTCGTACGCCTCCTCGGCGACCCCGGCCGCGGCCTTCGCGGCGGCCCAGTAGCGCACCGTGACCTTTGGCATCCGGTTCCTCAATCGATCGGCTGTGTACACGGTCAGGCTAGCCGCCCTGTGCGACGGCCCAGTCCGCGATGCGCCGCAGCAGCTCGTCCGGGGCCGCGTTCTCGGCATGGCCCATGCCGTGCTCCACCCAGAGTTCGGCGTGGCCGGGGGCGGCGTCGGCGAGCATGCGGGGGTGGTCGAGGGGGAAGTAGCCGTCGCGGTCGCCGTGGACGACGAGGAGCGGGGTCGGCGCGATCCGCGGGACCGCCTCCACCGGGGACAGCGGGACCGGGTCCCACTCCTTGTGGTGGATGCGGGTACGGAATCCGTACCTCCCCACCAGCCGCCCCGCGGGCCGCGTTACCAGCCAGTGGAGCTTCCGCATAGGTGCCGTGCCCCGGTAGTACCACCGGGCGGGGGCACTCACCGACACCACCGCGTCCGTGTGCGCACCCGTGCGCCCGTCGTGCCCCGAGTCGCCGCCCGGCCCCTCCGGCCGGTACAGCGCCGCGTGCCGCAGCACCACGGACCCGCCCATGGAGAAGCCGACGGTCACCACGCGCGGGTGCCCGAGCGAGCGGGCCCACTCCACCGCGGCGGCCAGATCGAGCACCTCGCGGTCGCCGACCGTGGAGCGCCCTCCGGAGGCCCCGTGGCCGCGGAAGGAGAACGTGACCACGCCGCCGTACTGCGCGAACACCGCCGCCACCCTCCGAACATGAGGACGGTCGGCGTCGCCCGTGAAACCGTGCGCGACCACGAACACCGGGTGACGGGACAGTGGCCCGGAGGCGTCGTATACGGAGGCCGGCGGATCGTATACGGAATCGATCGTCACCCCGTCGGCGGTGTGCAGAAACGTCCGTATAGGTGCGGGTCTGCTCGTCTCAGAGTGCGGACGCGCGGTGGATCGCACCACACGACCTGCCGGATCAACGCTCATGTGGGCTATTCTCCTGGGAAGAGGACTCGGGCGACGCAGCCCCCGGGTCCTTTTGTGCTTTCGGAACCCCTGTATACGAAAGCTACGACCTCGCCGGGACCGAGGAGGAACCAGCCGTATGAGTTCTCTGCTGCTCCTGACCAACGCCCTCCAGCCGTCGACGGAGGTGCTCCCCGCTCTCGGCCTGCTCCTGCACAACGTGCGAGTGGCTCCGGCGGAGGGCCCCGCCCTCGTCGACACCCCGGGTGCCGACATCATCCTGATCGACGGACGCCGCGACCTGCCCCAGGTCCGCAGCCTGTGCCAGCTCCTGCGCTCCACCGGCCCCGGCTGTCCGCTCATCCTCGTCGTCACCGAGGGCGGCCTCGCCGCCGTCACCGCCGACTGGGGCATCGACGACGTCCTCCTGGACACCGCGGGACCGGCCGAGGTCGAGGCCCGGCTCCGGCTGGCCATGGGCCGCCAGCAGATCGTCAACGACGACTCCCCCATGGAGATCCGCAACGGCGACCTGTCGGTCGACGAGGCGACGTACTCCGCCAAGCTCAAGGGCCGGGTCCTGGACCTGACCTTCAAGGAGTTCGAGCTCCTCAAGTACCTGGCCCAGCACCCGGGCCGCGTCTTCACGCGCGCGCAGCTGCTCCAGGAGGTCTGGGGCTACGACTACTTCGGTGGCACCCGGACCGTGGACGTGCACGTACGACGTCTGCGCGCCAAACTCGGCCCCGAGCACGAGTCGCTGATCGGGACCGTCCGGAACGTCGGTTATCGATTCGTTACGCCGGAGAAGGGCGAGCGCTCCGCGGACGAGGCCAAGGCCCGCGGCGGCCAGCCAAAGGCGGCGGATGCGGACGAGACGGCCGCCCTGGACGCCGCAGAGGTCAGCGCCGACGCATAGCGCCGCTCGGGCGAGCACAGGGACCGCTCGGGCGAGCACAGAGGTCGCTCAGCCGGAGCACAGGGAAGCCGGCTTACGCCCTGCCCAGAGCGGGTCCATCCGCGTAGACTCCGCGCGTGGCCAAGGTGACTCGAGATGATGTGGCGCGGCTGGCAGGGACGTCCACTGCCGTCGTCAGTTACGTCATCAACAACGGACCCCGGCCGGTCGCCCCGGCCACGCGCGAGCGCGTTCTCGCCGCGATCAAGGAGCTGGGGTACCGGCCCGACCGGGTCGCCCAGGCGATGGCGTCCCGCCGGACGGATCTCATAGGCCTGATCATCCCGGACGCCCGTCAGCCGTTCTTCGGCGAGATGGCGCACGCGGTCGAACAGGCAGCGGCCGAGCGGGGAAAGATGGTCCTCGTCGGCAACACCGACTACGTCGCCGAGCGCGAGACCCACTATCTGCGGGCCTTCCTCGGGATGCGGGTCTCCGGCCTGATCCTCGTCAGCCACGCCCTGAACGACCTGGCCGCCGCCGAGATCGAGGCCTGGGACGCGCGCGTGGTGCTGCTGCACGAGCGGCCCGAGGCGATCGACGACGTCGCCGTCGTCCTGGACGACCTCACCGGCGCGAAGACCGCGGTGGAACACCTGCTGGGGCACGGCCACCCCTACGTCGCCTGCATGGGCGGCACGGCGGACACCCCCGCCGTCGGCGACCCGGTCTCCGACCACGTCGAGGGCTGGCGGCGCGCGATGGAGGAGGCCGGCCTCCCCACCGAGGGACGGCTCTTCGAGGCGCCGTACAACCGCTACGACGCCTACCAGGTGGCGCTGGGGCTGCTGTCGGGCCCGGACCGGCCCCCGGCGATCTTCTGCTCGACCGACGACCAGGCCATCGGCCTGCTGCGGGCGGCGCGCGAGCTGCGCATCGACGTACCGGGCGAGCTGGCGGTCATCGGCTTCGACGACATCAAGGAAGCCGCGCTCACGGACCCGCCGATGACAACGATCGCATCGGACCGGTCGGCGATGGCGCGGGCCGCGGTGGATCTCGTCCTGGACGACGGGCTGCGGGTGGCGGGGTCGCGGCGGGAGCGGCTGAAGGTGTTCCCGTCGCGGTTGGTCGTACGGCGGTCGTGCGGTTGCGAATGAGGCTCTGAGGGGCCTTTATGAGGCTTCCCTGAGAGAGCTCCAACGGGTCCCAGTACCGGCTTTATATCGGGCGAACGAGGTTCTGGCGGCGTTCTCAGGGAGCACTCAGGAAGCTCTCATGGTCGGGCGACAAGCTCAGTGTCATGACCGAGAGCTTCCGCCGCGACGGCGAGTACGACCAGTACGCGAACCCGTATCAGGGCGCCCAGCAGCACGCCTCCTCCCCCGCGAACTCCTCCCCGGTGAACCCGGAGTGGCCGCCCCCGCCGGCGCAGCCGCCCGCGCCGCAGCCGGTGACGGTCGAGCCCGGGACGACGGTGTGGCCGGCGCAGACCCAGGTCGCCGGCGGCGGTGACGGAGACGGCATCGGCGGCGGTACGGCAGTCCTCACGGCGGTCCCGGCGGAACCCGCGGCGCCCGCGCAGCAGAAGCGCGCCCGTGGCCCCTTCGCCCTCCTCGCGGCCGTCGCGATCGTCGCCGCGGCGATCGGCGGCGGTACGGCCTACGGCATCCAGGAGCTGACCGGCACCGACACGGTCGCCTCCAGCAGCACCAGCACCAACGTGGTCCCGTCCGCCGACAAGGGCACGGTCTCCGGCGTCGCCAAGGCGGTCAGCCCGAGCATCGTCGAGATCAACGCGACGCTCAGCAACGGCTCCTCCACCGGCTCCGGCGTGATCATCACCAGCGACGGCGAGATCATCACCAACAACCACGTCATCTCCGGCGCCACCTCGATCAAGGTCTCGACGAGCGACGGCAAGGAGTACACCGCGAAGGTCGTCGGCACCGACAGCGCCAAGGACCTCGCCCTGATCAAGCTGGAGGGCGCCTCCGGCCTCAAGACCGCCACCCTCGGCAACTCCGACGGCGTCCAGGTCGGCGACACAGTCGTCGCGATCGGCTCCCCCGAGGGGCTGACCGGCACGGTGACCAGCGGCATCGTCTCCGCCCTCGACCGTGACGTGACCGTCTCGACGGACGAGAGCCAGGGCCAGCAGCAACAGCAGCAGGGCGGCGGCTGGCCCTTCGAGTTCGGCGGCCGGCAGTTCAACGGCGACACCGGTTCGTCGACGACGACCTACAAGGCGCTCCAGACGGACGCCTCGCTGAACCCCGGCAACTCCGGCGGCGCGCTGATCGACATGAACGGCAACATCATCGGGATCAACTCGGCGATGTACTCGGCGGCGGACTCCTCGTCCTCCTCCAGCGCCGGCAGCGTCGGCCTCGGCTTCGCCATCCCGATCAACACCGTCAAGGCCGACCTGGCGAAGCTGCGGGCCGGCGGCACCGACAGCTAGTCCCTGCGGGACCCGGGCCGAGTCCCCGTACGGCCTGAACCGAGAAGGAGTACGTCATGATCAAGCAGGTTTCCCACCCGGTGGCCGGTACCGACCCGGCCGGGTTCGCCCTGGCCCTCGCGGTGGCGTACGAGCTGCACGCGCCGGCGGCGCCGGCGGTCCGCGCCCCCGAGATCTCCACGGTGGCCGCCCGCCGCACCGCCCGCCGCCGCAGGGTGCGCGCCTGACCCTGCGCCTGACCTCCGAGCTTGACCCGTCAGCGGCCCGTCGGCCCGGAAACGTGCGAGGCTGAAGGCGCCCCCCGTCCCACCGCACCCTGAGGAACCGCGAGCGATGAGCCCCGCCGATGGCGACCGTGACCCCCAGCGCATCCTGATCGTCGACGACGAGCCGGCGGTGCGCGAAGCACTCCAGCGCAGCCTCGCGTTCGAGGGGTACGACACGGAGGTCGCGGTCGACGGCGCGGACGCGCTGGAGAAGGCGACCGCGTACCAGCCCGATCTGGTGGTCCTGGACATCCAGATGCCGCGCATGGACGGTCTGACGGCCGCGCGGCGGATGCGGGGCGCGGGGACGACGACGCCGATCCTGATGCTGACGGCACGGGACACGGTGGGCGACCGGGTCACGGGGCTGGACGCCGGAGCCGACGACTACCTGGTCAAGCCCTTCGAGCTGGACGAGCTGTTCGCACGCGTGCGTGCGCTGCTGCGGCGCAGCTCGTACGCGGCTGCCGCGGCCGGGGCCGGGGCGGTGCCGGACGACGAGGCGCTGACCTTCGCCGACCTGCGGATGGACCTGGCGACGCGGGAAGTGACGCGAGCCGGGCGGCCGGTGGAACTGACGCGCACCGAGTTCACGCTGCTGGAGATGTTCATGGCGCACCCGCGTCAGGTGCTGACCCGGGAGCAGATCCTGAAGGCGGTGTGGGGCTTCGACTTCGAGCCGTCGTCGAACTCGCTGGACGTGTATGTGATGTACCTGCGCCGCAAGACCGAGGCCGGTGGCGAGCCGCGGCTCGTGCACACCGTGCGGGGCGTGGGGTACGTGTTGCGACAGGGCGGCGCGGAGTGAGGAAGGTGCTGCGCCGCTTCCAGACGCTGCCGATCCGGGCGCGGTTGTCGTTGCTGGTGGCTGCGGCGGTGGCGTTCGCGGTGGCGGCGGTTTCGGTCACTTGCTGGTTCATCGTGCAGGGGAAACTGTACGACCAGCTGGACAACGACCTGCAGCGAGGCCGGCCTGCGCAGTTTCAGCAGGTCGAGTTCGCCCTCAACAACTGCTCGAAGAGCCCGCAGGGCACGACCACCCTCTTCCGCAACAGCTACTCCCAGGTGGTCACGGAGGACGGAAAGGTCTGTGTCACCGGCGACTCCACGGGCACCGTCAAGATCGCCCAGGCCGACAAGGAAGCGATCAAGAAGGGGGAGCCCAACCGGCTCTACTTCCGCAACGGCACTGCCGAGGACGGCACCGCGGTGCGTGTGATGACCCGGTACGTGGGCTCCACTGCTACCGCCACCGGCGAGACCGGCCCCAACGTGGGGCTCGTCGTGGCCGTACCGCTCAAGGGCACCCAGGACACCCTCAACGAACTCGCCCTCATCCTCCTCCTCGTCTCCGGCATCGGTGTCCTCGGGGCCGGTGCCGCCGGTCTTGCCGTGGCCCGCGCGGGGCTCCGTCCCGTCGACAAGCTCACCGAGGCCGTCGAACACGTGGCCCGTACCGAGGACTTGAACGTCCGTATCCCCGTGGAGGACGACGCCGAGGACGAAGTCGCCCGGCTCTCCCGTTCCTTCAACTCGATGACGGCGTCCCTCGCCAACTCCCGTGAGCTCCAGCAGCAGCTCATCGCCGACGCCGGGCACGAACTCCGCACCCCCCTCACCTCGCTGCGCACCAACATCGAACTCCTCACCCGCAGCGAGGAGACCGGCCGCCCCCTCCCCGAGGCCGACCGCAAGGCGCTGCTCGCCTCGGTGAAGGCACAGATGACCGAACTGGCCGCGTTGATCGGCGACTTGCAGGAGCTGTCGCGGTCGGAGGGGCAGCGCGGTGAGCGTGTCCAGGTGGTGTCCCTGGAGGACGCGGTCGAGTCGGCGCTGCGCAGGGCCCGGCTCCGCGGACCCGAGCTGACGATCAACGCCCACCTGGAGCCCTGGTTCACCCGCGCCGAGCCCGCCGCCCTGGAGCGTGCCGTGGTCAACATCCTCGACAACGCCGTGAAGTTCAGCCCCGACGGCGGCACCATCGACGTACGCCTGGACGAGGGTGTCCTCACCGTCCGCGACCACGGCCCCGGCATCCCCGCCGACGAACTCCCCCATGTCTTCGACCGCTTCTGGCGTTCCCCGAGTGCCCGCGCCCTGCCGGGCTCCGGCCTCGGTCTCTCCATCGTGGCCCGTACCGTCGAGCAGGCCGGCGGCCAGGTGACCCTGGGCCACGCGGACGGCGGCGGCACGATCGCGACCGTACGGCTGCCCGGGGCGCCGACGCCGCCCCCGGAGACGCCCTGACCACCCGGCAACCTTTTCCCCCCACGCGGCAACCACGTTCCGTCCCGCACTCACCCCCACGGAACGGAAGCCGTACGGATGACCGACACCCGCAGCACGCCACGCCATCGCCGGCGCAAGTCCGCTCTCGCCGCCGGTGTTCCGCTCGCCCTGACGGCAGCCGGTGCGCTCGCCTACAGCCCCGTCTTCGCTGACGCCGCCGAGTCGACCGCAGCCGCCGCCACCGCCGCCGCGCCCGCCTGGGCCACCGCCGCCGCCGACGGGTTCGCCTCCGTCAACGCCCTGGGCCAGAACGGCACTTACGGCGGCCGGGACGGGCAGATCGTCACCGTGAAGACGCTCGCCGATCTGGAGAAGTACGCGACCGCCGCCGAGCCGTACGTCATCGTCGTCGCGGGCACCATCACCATGGACCCGGTCGGCAAGGAGATCAAGGTGCAGTCCGACAAGACCATCGTCGGGTCCGGGACGTCCGGGCACATCGTCGGCGGTGGGTTCTTCCTCGGGGCCGGTGTGCACAACGTGATCATCCGGAACCTGACGATCCGGGACGCCTACCAAGGTGTCTGGAACGACAAGGAGCACGACTTCGACGGCATCCAGATGGACGGGGCGCACCACGTCTGGATCGATCACAACGACCTGCGGCACATGGCCGACGGGCTCATCGACGTCCGGAAGGACAGCACTTATGTGACCGTCTCCTGGAACAAGCTCAGCCAGGACAACAAGGCCTTCGGCATCGGCTGGACGGACAACGTCGTCACCGACATCACCATCCACCACAACTGGATACGCGAGACCGAGCAGCGCAACCCCTCCACGGACAACGCCGCCCACGCGCACCTCTACAACAACTTCCTGGAGGACGTGGCCGGGACGGACATCAAGTCCTCGTACGGGAACTACTCCCGCGGCGCGACCAGGATGGTGCTGGAGAACTCCTACTTCCAGGGCATCAACAACCCCGTCATCAAGGACAGCACCGCCACCATCGTCCAGAAGGGCAACACGTTCGTCGGGACGACGGGGAGGAACGAGAGCGGCGGCACCGCCTTCGATCCGAAGAGCTACTACGGCTACACGCCCGACGCGACCGCCGACGTGCCCTCCCTTCTCAAGTCCGGTGCGGGGCCGCGGAGTTCCATAGGGACGAGGGCCGGCACCCTGGCCGCTGCCGCCACCACCCTCACCGTCGCCAAGGACGGCTCGGGGCAGTACTCGACCGTGCAGGCCGCGGTGAACGCCGTACCGGCGAACAACGCCTCCCGGGTCGTGATCGCGGTCAAGCCGGGGACGTACCGCGAGCTGGTGAAGGTGCCCGCCAACAAGCCGCACGTCACCATCCAGGGCACCGGCGGCAGCCGCAAGGACACGGTGATCGTCTACAACAACGCGTCGGGGACGCAGAAGCCGGACGGTTCGGGGACCTACGGCACCGGAGGCAGCGCCACCGTCGCCGTCGAGGCCGATGACTTCCAGGCCCGCAACCTGACCATCTCCAACGACTTCGACGAGGCCGCCCACACCGACATCGCGCAGCAGGCGGTCGCGCTGCGCACGGCCGCCGACAAGGTGTTGCTCGACGGTGTCATCGTCCTCGGCGACCAGGACACGCTGCTGGTGGACACCGCCGTCAAGGACAGGCTGGGCCGCGTCTACATGACGAACTCCTACGTCGTCGGCAACGTCGACTTCATCTTCGGGCGGGCCACCGCGGTGATCGACAAATCCGTCATCACGCTGAAGAAGCGCTACAACGGCACCTCCGCCGGTTACATCACCGCACCCAGCACCGCCGCCGACCGCAAGGGCATCCTGATCGCCAACTCCACGGTCAACGGCGACGTCTCCGCCGCGAGCTTCTACCTGGGCCGCCCCTGGCACGCCGGCGGCGACGCCACCCTCGACCCGCAGACCACGGTCCGCAACACGTCGTTGAGCGCGGCGATCAAGTCCACGCCCTGGACCGACATGAGCGGCTTCTCCTGGAAGGCCGACCGCTTCGCCGAGTACAAGAACACCGGCGCCGGATCGGGCGCCGCGAGCAGCGAACGCCCCCAGCTGACCGACGCGCAGGCCGCCGACCAGGAGGTCGCGGACTGGCTGGGGGACTGGACGCCGACCGCCTCCTGACGCCGACCGCTGTCGGTGCCCGTTGATAACGTGCCTCGTCCAGTCGTGACATGCGTGAAGGGACGGGGCACGTGCGGGACGTGACATGCCATCAGGTCGGTGACCGGCGGTTGGCGGCGGCGCTCGACGACATCCGCGGGCGGGCCTACGCGCGGTGGCACTCGCTGCGGTACAGCGACCTCTCGCCGGCGCGGATACGGGCCATGGCGGACGAACTCCTCGACCATGTCGCCGCTCGGGCGGTGGCGGAGCCGGGCCTCGACGACCAGGCCCGCACGGCCGCCGTCACCGCCGCGGAGTGTGTGCACGGAGTGCTGAGCGTGATGTGCTTCCCGAACGGGGACCAGGAGATCCGGTGCCCCCTCGTCGGGGAGCGGATCAGCACGGACCCGGACGACGACGAGTTCGGGGACGGGCCCCTCACCTTCCGGGACGTCGTCCGGGAAGCACCCACCGCGCGGACCTGGCTCGACATGTTCGAGGTGTGTGTCGTCAGCGGGCACGTGTGGGACTGGGAGCGGGTCATCGGGCTGCTGCTGCGCGGGGACTACGCGCCCGCCATCCGGGACGGCGTGCCCTACAACCAGTACACCTCCGTCTCCGACCCCGCCGACCTCGCCGCCATGGACGCCCTCTGTCCCTACCTCACCGAGGCCGAGGGGCATCTGCCCCGCGACTGGCCGACCGTCCCGCTGCGCAAGCCCGGCGCCGAGGAGCGCGCGGAGGCCGCCCGGCGGCTCGACGAGCTCGGCGACGCGCTGAGCGCGGACCAGCGGCTGCTGCGCGTCCTTCTCGACGACGACCAGGACGCCTTCGAGGCGGCCCTCGCCGACCGCCTCGTCCGCCACCGCGAGGGCGTCACCGAGGACGATCCCGCGCCCCGCACCCTCCTGCCCCTCGGCGCCCTGACCCTGGCCTGCCTCGCCGTCCAGGTGCACGGGTGGGAGCCCGGCGTCCGCTCGGGGTATCTGCCGTACGGACTGCTGGGGCATACGGACGCGCTGCGCCGGGCGGCCGAGGGGAACCGGAACGCGCTGGGCGGCTGGACCGCCGCCCGGTGACCGGCTGAACCCGGGCCCCGCGCGGGCTCGGCCACGGCCTCAGACCGCCGCCGTGACCTGCCGCCCGGGCAGCGCCAGCCGGGCGTACGTCCCGTCCCGCGCCACCAGCTCGTCGTGCGTGCCCGTCTCCACCAGCCGCCCGCCGTCCACGACGAGGATGCGGTCGGCGTCGGGCGCCAGGCTCAGATCATGCGTGATCATGATCGTCGTACGGCCCGCCATCAGGCGTCGCAACGGCCGGACGACCCGCCGCGCGGCCACCGAGTCCAGGCCGGCGGTCGGTTCGTCGAGGAGCAGCACGGGCGCGGCACGGAGCATCGCGCGGGCGATGGCGATCCGCTTGAGCTGGCCGCCGGACAGGGCGGCGGTGCGGGGGGCGATGACCGTGTCGTACGCCTCGGGGAGCCGGCCGATGAACTCGTGCGCCGCCGCGGCCCGCGCCGCGCGCTCGATCTCCTCCTGCGTCGCCCCGGGACGTCCGCACGCGATGTTCTCGCGGATCGTGCCGTGCAGGATCAGCGTCTCCTGCGGGAGCAGGGCGATGTTCTCGCGCAGGAACCCCAGCGGTACGTCCGGCAGCGGGACGCCGTCCAGGCAGAGCACGCCGGACGCGGGGTCGTAGAAGCGGAGGAGGAGTTTGGCGAGGGTGGACTTGCCGGCGCCGCTGGGGCCGGTGACGAGGACGAGTTCGCCGGGGGCGGCGGTGAAGGTGACGTCGGTGAGGGAATCCCGGTCCGCGCCCGGGTAGCGGAAGCCGGCGCCGTGCACGCTGATCCAGCCGCGCACCGGCCACTGCCGCACCGGCTCGGCGGGATCGGTGACGGCGGGTTCGGCGTCGAGGATCTCGCCCAGGCGCTGGGCGCCGGCGGTCGCGGCGGTGAGGGTGAGGCCGAGCCCGCCGAGATTGCGGACCGGCGGGTAGAGGTAGCCAAGGAACGCGGCGAAGGCGAGGAGCTGACCGAGGGTCATCCGGTCGGCGGAGATCTCCCACACGCCGAGCCCGATGACGGCGAGCACGCAGAGCGTCTCGACGACCTCGACGAACTGCTCGTACATCTCGCTGAGCCGGGCGCCCCGGACACTCGCCGCCATCCAGGCGCGGGCCTCGCGGTCGAGGCGGCGGGCCTCGTCCGTCTGCCGGTTGTAGGCCTGGGTGAGGACGACATTGCCGAGCGACTCCTCGACCACGGACGTGATGGCGCCGTCGGCGACCCGCTCGTCCTGGGAGGCCGTGCGGATGCGCCCCGCGAAGCGGCGGGCGGCGAGCAGGAACAGGGGCGCGAGGACGAAGGTGGCGAGGGCGAGGTCCCAGCGGAGCCAGAGGGCGGCGCAGGCGTAGAAGACCGCCGAGAAGGCGGCGGAGACGGTGCTGGCGACCCCCGAGACGACCATCTGCTCGATGGCCTCGACGTCACCGGTCAGCCGCTCCACGAGGTCGCCCTGGCGGTGCCGCTGGAAGAAGTGGGGCGGGAGGTCCTGCACATGCCGGAACACCTTGGCGCGCAGGCGCAGGACGAATCGCTCGGCGGTCCAGGCGGCGAGCGAGTTGCCGAGGTAGCCGACGAGCGCCCCGAGCGCGGCGACGGCGAGCCAGGCGCCGGCCGGACCCCAGAACGCGGTGAGCGAACCGGCCTTCAGCGCGGTGTCGGTCAACTCGGCGAACAGCAGGATCGAGGCGGTCTCGGCGAGCGCGGACACCACCACGCAGGCGATGATCGCCGACAGCCACTTGCGGTCGCCGCGCGTCAGCGGCCAGAAGCGGTGGAAGGCCTCGCGGACTTCCCTCATGGTCTCTCCTCCGGATATGCCCGAGGCGGGGCCACCGAGTCCCTGTCGGTGGCCCCGCCTCGTCATGCGGGTGTCAGCAGCCCTTGTTCCTGTTGCCGACCGGGCGGGCCTGCTTGCGCTGCGGAGCCTTCTTCTTCGACGCCGGCGCGGCGGGCTGGGTGTTCTTCTTGGCGATGGGGGCGATCTTGTGGAAGCTCATGGGAATTCCCTCCCTGGTTATTAGGTTCAGATGATGCGGGTCTTATTTCAGTTCTTATGGGAGATCGGCCGGCGCTGCGGCGTCGCCTTCTTCACCTGGGCCTTCTTCTTCGCTGCCGGGGCCGGGGCCGGAGCGGACTTGCGGGCCTTCTTGACGGGGGTGACCTTGTGGAAGCTCATTGCTTTCTCCTTCGTCTCGTACGTGCCGTTCATGTCGTTCGCGTCTTTCGGATCTT
Source organism: Streptomyces sp. Act143 (assembly GCF_003143935.1). Taxonomy (GTDB): domain Bacteria; phylum Actinomycetota; class Actinomycetes; order Streptomycetales; family Streptomycetaceae; genus Streptomyces. The sequence goes on from NZ_QFRX01000001.1 coordinate 4,756,083, forward strand.
TCGCTTTCGACACGGAAAACATTACGGGACGTCGGACACGGAAAAAGCCAATTTCACTGAGACCTCGATGAATTGCGGCTGAGACCATTTTTCAGGCGCCGGGCGGAACCAATCCGCCGTTCACACAGGTTTTAATACGCGAAGAGGCGGCCGCGTCGGACTCGACGCGACCGCCTCTTCTGCTCTCCGGCGGGTTACTGCACGATCGTGATCCGGTTCGTCACCGGAGGCGCGATCGGACTGGCGGCCGAGGAGTTGGCCGTCAGGTACTGCTCCAGGGCCGCGAGGTCGTCGGTGCCGACGACGTCGTTGGTGCCCTGGCCGAGGGTGGTGATGCCGTCGCCGCCGCCCGCGAGGAAGCTGTTGGTCGCGACGCGGTAGGTGGCGGCCGGGTCGAGGGCGACGCCGTTGAGCTTGACGGAGTCGACGACGATCCGGTCCGCGCCCGTCTTCGTCAGGTCCAGGGTGTAGGTGAGGCCCGAGGACGGCAGGAGGATCTTCGGGGAGGCCGCGTTCACGCCGCTGACCTGCTCCTGGAGGACCTTGATCAGCTGGGCGCCGGTGAAGTCCTGGAGGTTCACGGTGTTGGAGAACGGCTGGACCGTGAAGCCCTCGGCGTAGGTGACGACCCCGTCGCCTTCCGTGCCCTTCTGCGCGTACGTCAGGCCCGCCCGCACACCGCCCGGGTTCATCAGCGCCAGGTCGGTCTCCGGGTCGAGCTGCTTGCCGTACGCCAGCTGCGCGTCCGCGATCAGGTCGCCCATCGGGGACTCGGTGCCGGTGCTGGGGATGTCGGCGGAGATGTAGCCGATCGCGCGGTTGCCGACCGGCGCCGCCAGGGTGTTCCACCGGCTGATCAGCTCGGTCATGTCCGGCGCCTTGGCGACGGTCCGGGTGACCACACGGTTCGCCGACTTCACCGACGTACGCGCGATGTCACCCGTCCAACGGTCGTACGTCAGCGTCGTGTCCGTGTAGAGGCGGCCGAAGGAGGCGGCCGAGGTGACCGTGCGCGGGTTGCCCGCCGGGTCGTTGACGGTGCAGGCGTAGGCGGCGTGGGTGTGGCCCGTCACCAGCGCGTCGACCTGCGGGGTGATGTTCTTGGCGATGTCCACGATCGGGCCGGAGATGCCGTCGCCCGCGCCCGGGGAGTCGCAGTCGTAGTTGTACGCCCCGGAGGCCGGCGCCCCGCCCTCGTGGATGAGGGCCACGATCGACTTCACGCCCTGTGCCTGGAGCACCCGCGCGTACTTGTTGATCGTCTCGACCTCGTCCTTGAACTTCAGGCCCTTCACGCCGTCGGCGGAGACGACACCGGGGGTGTCCTCCAGCGTCACGCCGATGAAGCCGACCTTGACGCCGTCCTTCTTCCACACCCAGTACGGCTTGAGGATCGGCTTGCCGGTCTTCTCGTCCAGCACGTTGGCGGCCAGGTACGGGAAGTCCGCGCCCGCGAACTCCTCGTCCGTGTAGCAGCCGGCCGTCGGGTGGCAGCCGCCGTTCTGGAGACGGCGGAGCTCGGCGGCGCCCTCGTCGAACTCGTGGTTGCCGACCGAGGTGACGTCCAGGTCCAGCTTGTTGAGGGCCTCGATGGTGGGCTCGTCGTGGAAGAGGCCCGAGATCAGCGGCGAGGCGCCGACCATGTCACCGCCGGCCGCGGTGATGGAGTACTTGTTGCCCGCGCGCGCCTCGCGCAGATGCGTGGCGAGGTACTCGACACCACCGGCGTCGATCGTCTTGGTGGTGCCGTCCGCCTGGAGCTCGGTGACCCGGCCGGAGGAGCTGGACGGCGGTTCCAGGTTGCCGTGCAGGTCGTTGAAGGACAGCAGCTGCACGTCCTGGTAACGGCTGTACGATGCACCCTTTTTGCCCGATTCGACCGGCGCGGCCGACGAGGGCAGCGCGGCGGCGAGGGCACCGGCGGTGGCGAGACCGGCGGCTGCGGCGAGCAGTCGTACGGTCCGTCTGCGGCGGTGCGGCGGCTGGGACATGGCTGGCATACGCCCCCCTGTAAGTCGTCCGGAATCAGATCTGAGCAAGTGGGTTCCGTCCGGCGCAGCCTAGAGTCAACGCGCGTAGCACGACAGGGGGTTCTTGGTTACATCCTGGTTTCCCTTTGCCCTTTCCTTTGCTGACGCTTTGCGGGTTCTGCGGTGCCGCCACTTTGCGGGCTCCCCGCCGTACCCTCGTACGCATGACCAGCGACGACACCGTGCGGCCCGGCAGCACTCGCTCCATCCAGACCTACTCGGCACTCTCCCCGGACCAGACGGACGCCGTCCTCGCGCTCCTCGCGGCGGCCGCCCGCACCGACGGCCAGCAAGCCGTCTCGGAACAGGGCCGGCTGCAACTGCGCGGCGGCGCCCGCGAGGGCGTGGCCCATCTGCTGCTGACCGTGGACGACGAACTCGTCGGCTACGCCCAGCTGGAGGACACCGACCCCGTGGAGGCCCCGGCCGCCGAACTCGTCGTCCACCCCGAGCACCGCGGTCGCGGCCACGGCCGGGCGCTCGGCTCGGCCCTCCTCGCCGCCTCCGGCAAGCGGCTGCGGGTGTGGGCCCACGGCGGTCACGCCGCCGCGCGCCATCTCGCCCAGGTGCTCGGCCTGACCCTGTTCCGTGAGCTGCGGCAGATGCGGCGGTCGTTGACCGACCTCGACCTGCCCGAGCCGGTGCTCCCCGAGGGGGTGACGGTACGGTCCTTCGTCCCCGGCACCGACGACGCCGCCTGGCTCGCGGTGAACGCCGCCGCGTTCGCCCACCACCCCGAGCAGGGTTCCCTCGTCCAGCGCGACCTCGACGACCGGATGGCCGAGCCCTGGTTCGACCCCGCCGGCTTCTTCCTCGCCTTCCGCGGCGAGGAACTCGTCGGCTTCCACTGGACCAAGGTCCACGCGGCGGAGCAGCTGGGCGAGGTGTATGTGCTGGGGGTGAAGCCGGGTGTGCAGGGGGGCGGCCTCGGCAAGTCCCTCACGACCATCGGGCTGCGGCATCTGGCGAAGCAGGGGCTGCCGACCGCGATGCTCTATGTCGACGCGGACAACAAGGCGGCGGTGTCGGTGTACGAGCGGCTGGGGTTCGTGACGCACGAGACGGATCTGATGTACCGCACCGAGACGTGAAGGGGACGCCGGCGGGCTTGAGCCGAGGCCACGCCTGCCGCGGAGGCTGCGGCGCCCGGCGCCGGCGTCTCCCTCCCGGGGACGGCCGCCGCCGGACCCGCCGCCGGAACCCGCCGTCGGCGCCCCCTCCCAAAGGCTGCCGCCCCCGAACCCCCGCCGTCGGCGCCCCCTCCCAAAGGCTGCCGCCCCCGACCCCCGGCCGTCGGCCCTGAACGGGCCTCGTCCTCAAGCGCCGGACAGGCGGAGTGGCGCCCTTCGTCTCAGGGGCTCGGGCCCGCACACTCCCCACACCACCAACGCGCCGACCACCACCATCACCCACCGGTCATGCGCCGCCGCCCACCTCTCGTCGCCCGTCCCCACGAACAGTGCCCACCGCCTCGGCCACAGCAGGAGCCCGAGCACGGCCGAGGTCAGCACCGCGCCGGCCACCGCCCGCCCCGGCTCCGCCGCCTGGGTGAAGCGGATCGCCGCCGTCGCTGCCGCGAGCGTCCAGACGAAGGCCGCGCCCGCCTCCAGGGTCACGTCACCCACCGGGGGACGTAGCTCGTCCGGCACGAGCAGCACCGCCGCCGTCCAGCACAGCGCGGTGACGGGCGCGACCAGCGCGACCCGGAGGGCCTGGCGGGCAAGTCGGCGGGGCGGCACCGGAGTCGTGGTGTGCCGGGCGGGGTCGTCCAGCAGGAACGCCAGGCCCAGGGCGAAGGCCAGGGCTGCGGCCCGCAGCAGGTTGAGCGCCAGCAGGCCGTCGGTCTCGTGCAGCAGCCGTGCCGTGGAGGCGATCAGCAGGCCCACGCCTCCGGCGGCCGCGAGGGCCCGCCAGGGCAGGGTGCGCAGGACGGGCACCGCCAACGCACGGGTCAGTCGCACTTGTCCGCCCCCACCTTCCCCGTCACGCCCAGCAGCTCAGCCGCCCGGGCCGTCGTCACCTTCGGGGACGTCAGCTCCGCCCAGTTCGCCTTCACCTTCGCCGCCACCGCGTCCCGCGGCTGTTCCAGCAGCTTGCGCACGACGGTCGTCTGGCCCGCCGTCATCGTCAGGGGATTCGTCTGGGACAGGACGATCGCCGAACCGCTCAGGCTGTCGTCGAGGCGGACGTGCTTGAAGGAGTCGATCGGGTCGGACTGCCCGGCCAGGGCGAGCCACATGATGGTGACCATGCGGCCGTCGCACAGCTCGCCCATCGTCTTCTCGTCGCCGGTGACCAGCACCCCGGCGACGGCGGCCGAGAACTCGGGGATCCGGTTGCCGCCCCAGGCGGTGCTCACCGTCACCTGGTGCGGGGTCGTGGCAGGGTCGAGGGCGGCGTCGCCGTCGAGGCCGTAGCGCGCGTCGATCCGCTGGCGTACGAGAAGCGCCTGGTCGTGGGCCGCGCCGCCGGCGAGGGACTGGACCTCGGCCACGGTCCGCGCCCAGTCCGCGGTCCGGCCCCGCCACTCGGGGAAGGCGCAGTACCGCGAGCCGTCCCGCTCCACGCACGTCTGCACCTGCTCGGGGTGGAGGGTGGCCCGCTCCCGGGCGGCCGTCACGTCCGCGGAGACGCCCTGGCCCTGGGCGACCGCGCCGAGGACCGTCAGCGCCAGCGCCCCGACGCACCCCGCGTACACGGACCGCGCGCGGTGGCCGCCGCCGGCCAGCATCGCGAGCAGCGCCACGGTCAGGCCGAGTGCGGCGAGATAGAGCGCGTGCCAGCCGGCGGGCCGGCCGATCAGGTCGGAGGGGAGGGTGTCGGCGCTGGCGGTGCCTATCACCGGGGTCAGCCAGCGGGTCCAGCCCTCGTCGATCCCGGCGCCGGTGCTGAGCAGGAAGAGGAACAGGATGAAGACCACGACCAGCGGTGCCGTGAAGGCCGTCCGCACCAGGCGGGCGAGCAGTACCCCGGCCGCCCCGAACGCGAGCACCGTCAGCGGTCCCACCAGCAGCTCGCCCGGTGAACCGTGGCCGAGCGCGCCGGGCTTGAGGGCCTGCCAGCCGAACTGCCCGGCCACGCACACCGCGGTGAGCAGGACGGCCGGGACCACGGACAGCAGATGCGCGGCGGTGCGGCGGGCCTGGGTCATGACCAGCACCGTGAAGTGCCGTTCCGTGTCCCGGCGGCGGGATCTCAGCACCGCCTGGTTCACGGCCAGCAGGACCGCGAGGCCGACGAAGAGCGGGCCGCCCTGGGTGGCGCGGTCGGCGTCCTGGAGGGCGGGGTAGCCGTCCGCGTAGTCCAGGCCGCGCCACACGATCCAGGCCGCGTAGACGAGGAAGCCGAGGATTACCGGGACGGTCGTCAGCAGGCGGCGCGCCTCGAAGCGCGCCAGGGCGAGCACGGCCGCCGAGGAGGTGCGCGACTGCGTCTGCGGGGCGGCCGGGGCCGCTTCCAGTACCGCGCTCATGCCGCCACCTCCACGCCCGCGTCGTCCAGGGTGAGGAGGTAGCCGTCCTCCAGGGTGGGGTCGGCGAGGTCGGCGCCGGCGGGCGGATCGCCCACGTTGCGGAAGGAGCCGGTGCCGGTGCGCCAGCCGGCCTTCGCGCCCGGGTCGCGTTCCGCGCTGTTCCACACGCGTCCGGCGGCCACCGCGGTCAGCTCGGCCGGGGTGCCGTCGAAGCGGATGCGACCGCCGGCCATCACCACGACCCGGTGGCAGAGCATCGCCACGTCCTCCGTCTGGTGGGTGGACAGCAGGACCGTCCGGCCCTCGCCCGCCCGTGCGATCAACTCCCGGAACCTCATGCGCTGTTCGGGGTCCAGGCCGACCGTCGGCTCGTCCAGGACCAGGAAGCCCGGGTCGCCGACGAGGGACGCCGCCAGTGCCACCCGCTGCCGCATGCCGCCCGACAGCTTCTTGATGCGCTTGCCGCGGACGTCGGCCAGGTCGACCTCGTCCAGCACCCGCCGCACCTCGCGATGGCGGGCGTCGCGGTCGGTGAGCTCCTTGAGGATCGCCACGTAGTCGACGAACTCGAAGGCCGTGAAGTCCGGGTGGAAGCCGGGGGCCTGGGGCAGATAGCCGAGCCGCCGCCGCACCTCCTGCCGGCCGCGCGCGGTGGCCGGGTCCTGACCGAGGACGGTGAAGGCGCCGCGGTCGGCCGGGACGGCCGTCGCCAGCACCCGCAACAGGGTCGTCTTCCCCGCCCCGTTGGGACCGATCAGCCCGGTGACGCCCCGGGTCAGCCGCAGCGACACGTCGTCGAGGGCGCGGGTGCCGCCGTAATGGAGGCTCAGCCCCTCGGCGGAGACAGTGGGTGTCATACGGAACTCCTGTGGAAAACGTCGAAACGGTCACGTACGAGGAAGAGAAGGCCGACCGCGAGGGCGGCGACCGCCGCGGCGGCACCCTGGCCGACCGCGGTGAACGGCACGAGCGGGCCGTCACCGGCCCGTTCGGCGGCGACGAGCAGCACGACCCACGCACCGCCGACCAGGGACGGCGCGAGCACCGGCCCCAGGCGCGGGGTGAGCGCGAGCCCGGTCGCGGTCAGGGCGAGCGCGGGCAGCAGCCAGGCCAGGGCGCGCAGGCCGTAGGCCGGGAGGGCGAGGGTCGCCAGGCCGTTGAGCCCCAGGACCGCGGCGAGCACCGCGACCGTGCGGATCATCAGCAGCCGGAAGCCGTGCACCGGGCTGACGACCGCCATCTCATAGGTCGGGTCCAGCGCGGGGCCGTACGACAGCGCCACCCCGGCGAGCGGGAGCAGCGGGGCGAGGGCGAGGAACAGGGCCGGCGAGTCGGCCGTGTAGACCACGCCCACCGTCGTCACCAGCAGGAACACCACCGCCGCCAGCCATGAGCGGCGCAGCACGGGCGTCGCCGTGAGCAGCCGCGCGACATGGTCGGCGACCCCGAGCCGCACGAGCAGCGCCTCGAACACGCCCCGTCGGGGGACGTCGAGTTCGGCGTCGAGCCGCTCCCAGCCGACGTCGAGCGCGGCCGGGTCGCTCACCGAGGCGAGCGTCGCCCGGCAATGCCCGCACGACATCAGGTGGGTGTCGGCGGACCAGAGCAGCGGGGCCGCCAGCTCGCCCCGGGCGTAGGCCCGTAGGTCCTGTTCGTCCACGTGCCATGTCATGCCAGCGCCTCCCGCAGTTGCTTGCGGGCCCGCATCGCCCGCGTCTTGACCGTCCCCGGCGGAATCCCCAGGACGACGGCGGCCTCGCGGGTGCTCAGCCCGTCGATGACCGTCGCCTGGAGGACCGCGCGGAGTTCGGGCGAGAGCCGGACCAGGGCGCCCGCGAGGTCCCCGTGCTCCACCCCCGCGAGCACGCGCTCCTCCGCGGACGCCTCGTCCCGGTGCCGCAGCCTGGCCAGTGCCTGCCGCAGCCGGCCCCGCGCCCCGTCACCGCGCAGCGCGTCGACCAGGCGTCTCGACCCGATCCGCCAGAGCCAGCCCGCCACGTCCCCGTCCTCCCGATAGCGGGCCTTGCCCCGCCAGATCGCGAGGAACGTCTCCTGGACGACGTCGTCGACTATCGCGGCGTCGGCGCACCGGCCCCGCAGTCGCGCGGTCAGCCAGGGCGCGAACCGCCGGTACAGCTCCTCGAAGGCGCGCCGGTCCCCGTCCGCTGCGGCCCGCAGCAGATCGCCGTCGCTTCTCGTCTCGCTCACATCTCCTCATCGCACGAGCCCCGCCGATCGGTTCACGCAACCACGATCGATTTTTCGCGGGGCTCCGCGACCGACTTTCCCGCAGGTCTCCGCGGTCGGCCTGCCCGCAGCGTTCCGCGGCCGGCCTGCCCGCAGCGTTCCGCGGTCGGCCTGCCCGCAGGGCTCCGCTTGACTTTCCCACTCCCCTTCCACCACCCTTTCACTACTCAATTAGTGAAAGGGTGGTTCACGGGTGCTCGAGTACCGCATCGACCGGCACTCCGGGGTCGCCACGTACGTCCAGATCGTCCAGCAGACCAAGCAGGCCCTCCGACTGGGCCACCTGGAGCCGGGCGACAAGCTCCCCACGGCTCGCGAGGTAGTGGAGGCCACCGCCATCAACCCCAACACCGTCCTCAAGGCCTACCGCGAACTGGAGCGCGAGGGACTGGTCGAGGCCCGCCGCGGGCTCGGCACCTTCGTGCGCCGCGGCCTCGGCGCCGCCCCGGCCCACTCGCCCCTCAACGCCGAGCTGGACGGCTGGACGGCCAAGGCCCGCGAGGCCGGTCTCGACCGGGACGACGTGGCCGCCCTCTTCACCGCCGTACTCGACAAACACTTCGCGCCGCAGCCCGCCGCGCCGCACATCGCGCCGCAGCCCGCCGCGCCGCACATCGCGCCGGAGCCCTCCGCGCCACCCGTCACGACGCAGTCCTCCGCGCCACCCGTCTCGACACAGCCCGCCGGGCAACCCACCTCGCCGGAGCCCTCCGGACAACCCACCTCGACCGAGCACAGCCAGGGAGACCGTTCATGACCGACACCGCCCTTGAGGCAGCCGCGCTGGGCAAGCGTTTCGGCAGGCTGCGGCGGAGCGCCGGCTGGGCCCTGCGCGACTGCTCCTTCGCGCTCCCCGCCGGGCGGGTGTGCGCGATGGTCGGCCCCAACGGTGCCGGCAACCCCACTCATGACCTGTGTGCCTGATTCTCCCACAGAGGCGCAACCCTGCGTAGCGAGGCGCACGCGGGGGGCAAACGCCCAGGTGGGGGCGTAGACGCAACGAGCCCCCAACTGCGGCCCTTGCTCGCACAGTTGGGGGCGTTGCCCCGTCCCGTCGGGGGAAGCGGGACGGGTGTCTAGCGGGTGCTGCCCTTGCGCCTCGCAGCGCCCCGGAACGGCAGCCATCGGGTGTGGTGCTGGTCGTGCTGGGGCGCTCAGGCGCCCTGTGTGGCTTCCTGGGCGTCGATTTCCCGATACGGGTTGCCCTCCGCAGGGGTCACCCGCCAATACGTTTCGACCATGGCTTTGTACTGACGATGCGTCGGGTTGAGGCCCGTGTGTTTGATGGCCCAAACCTCAACCGGCAAAGGTTCATTGTCAGTTGGCTTGGCCTCCGCCCCACAGGCCATGCACACGGCGGAATAGATGCCCTCCGGGGCGCCCTCCGCCGTTTCCGGCCCCAGCGTCCATTCGGCTGCCTTGATGATGGAGCGGGTCACAGTTCCCCCCTTGAGCGCCGGTTGGCATCGGCCACTTTGGCGCTCAACACCTCACGGTCCTGGGCTTTGTCGGTTACCGGCTCGATGGCATCGAGGGACACAGGCCATTCCCGCCCGCCACGCTCCGGGCGCAGATATGCGGTTGTGCCCAGAATGTCAGTGAGAATGCCTACCCGCCCTTGCGGGTCACGGTGCAGTTTCCCGATTCTCTCGTCATATCCGGCGCGTTGCTGGGCGTTCATCGCTCGCCCCCTTGCAGGGTTTCGAGGGCCTGCACGACGGATTCCGGATAGGTGCCGTGTTCCGGGTGGCGGCGCAGCAAAACGGCGCAGTCTGTTTTCAGGCTTTCGTCACTGGTCGACGCTTTCAGCGTTTCCAATGACGCGCATTGCGTGCAGGCGCTCATGAGGCACCCGCCCAGGGGCCTGCCCAGGGTGCTGCCTGGGCGCTCGCGGCTGCCGTCCTGGGCGTCACGCCCAGGTGTGCCACGTAGGGCCGGACCATGGCGCCTACGGGTTCCCAGGCTTCCTCTGCCTCCCAGTCACGGGGCGCGCGTCGGGGGTGAGGCTGCGGGGGCGCTGGGCGCCTGTCCCTGCGGGTCCTGCGGGCCGTGACGAGTCGGGCGCCCATGACGTCCGGCCTGGGCCCGGTACGGGGCGCCTGGGGCGCTTCCTGGGGCGTGTGGGCACTGCTGTGCCTGCCTGGGGTGCGCGGTCCGAACAGGACCACTCGAACCCATTCGAGTGCACGTGATAGGAACTGCATTGTCAGCGCTCCTTGGAAGCGTTGGCCGTGCCCCGGGGCCGTTCGCGCGGTCGCCGGGGTCTGTCGTCTGACCACGCTTCCGCCCTGCCCGATCGGTGCCTAGCGGCCCCATGTAGGCCCGTTGTAGGCCAGACTTGGGGCATGCGCGGTGAAACAGCGGCCCACATGATCCGGCGCCTACGACAGGCCAAGGGGTGGAGTCAGGCACGGCTAGCGACGGAGGCATGCCGTGCGGCAGGCTTGCCGCCCGAATCGCTCACGCGGCAGGACGTTTACCGGTGGGAGAAGGGAAAACGCACCCCGCGTGAATGGCTGCCGTTCATCGCTGCCGCCCTGGGCGTGTCTGCGGTCGAGTTGGAACAGGCAGCCGCGAGTAACGCCCAGGGCGCCAATCCCGTGACGGTTGCTGACTTTCTTCCGGACGCCGACCCATTGGCGCCGTTGAAAGTCAGACAGGGGCGCCAAATTGGTGCGCGGGACGTTACCGACCTAGCCGGCCGCGTGCATGGATTGCGCCTCGCGGACGATGTCCTAGCGGGTGGTGACCTAATCGGCCCAGCGCTTAGGGAGTTGCGTTCTGCCGTCAAGCTGTACCGCGAGGGAAGCCACACAGAGGAAGTCGGGCGCGCGTTGCTCTCTCAAATTGGGGAGTTGGCACAGATTGCCGGTTGGATTGCTTCCGATGCTGGGCGCCATGAGGAAGCGGAGCGCATTTACAAACTGGGCATGAGCGCTGCCCAGCAAGCGGGAGACAACACGCTAGTTGGCAACCTTGCCGGATCGCTCGCCTACCAATACAGCAACACAGGGCAGGAAAAGGAAGGGCTGGCACTTGCGCGGGCAGCGCTCGCCCAGGCGGGCGAGGATGCGCCCGCGAAAGCACGTGCGCTGTACCTTGACCGCGTTGCCTGGGCGCACACCAAAGCCAACGAACCGCAACCGGCAATGCGCGCCCTGGGCGAGGCATCGGAAGCGTTGGCCGAAGATAGCGAGGGGCGAGAGTCACCCCAATACCTGTATTGGGTTGAGGCAGGCGAATTGGAAGTGATGGAATCGCGCGTCTATACGGAGTTGAAACGCCCGTTGCGCGCGGTTCCGTTGCTGCGGGACGTCATGACCCGGTATGACGCCACGCATACGCGGGAACTGGCGTTGTACCTCTCTTGGCTTGCCGTTGCTCTGGCAGACGCCAATGAGCCAGAGGAAGCGGCGGCAACGGCCCAACGCGTCATCACGCTTTCTGCGGACGTGGCAAGCGAGCGCACGGCGGAGCGCGTCAAGGTGGTGTTGCATCGTTTGGAAGAATTCCGGGACGTGCCGGAAGTGCGGGAAGTTCTCGACGAGGCAGCCTAGGAACGCAGAAAAGGGCCCCTCCCAACCCGTCAAGGGTCGAGAGGGGCCCAATTCTGTTGCCGCTTACGATGCGCCACCTACAAAGTGCTTGATTGCGCCGGTAAGGTCGACCATTGCCGCATCGGCGCGCATGAGCGCACGGAACGTCACAAGGTCGGAGTCAAACGCGAAATCGTCGCTGCGCTCGAATCGGACACCCCCAGCGATCCTCACGAAATACTGCGAGAAATCGCCGAAGATAACCGACTTGGCCGACAGTCCGATTGCGGGCACGTTCGGGTCAATGACAACCGGCTTATTGAGAAGCAAGTCGGGTTGCCCTGCGATCGTTGACGGCTGCCAAATGTACTGGCCGTTAGTCGCGTCCTTAATCTTGCGAATGGTTGACGCAGTGCCGTCCGCCATCATCCAACGGCAAGAGGAAGACTGCCGATAGGGCGCAATCACGCTATAGAACAGGGAAATGAGGTAATCGGCACCCCTGTCCGCCGTTTCCTGGGCGCCGAAACCACCACTCAGGCCCGTTGCGCCGGTAGCGCCTGCCGTTGAGTCCGTGAGGATGCCTCGCGGCTGCCCTGCGCCCGTTCCCGTGAGGGCGTGCACCCCGAACGCGTTGCCCAGGGCCCTGCCTGCCTGCATGGCGAAATACCCCTCAAGGTCAACGCCTGTGTCCGTGAGTAGTTCCGTACTGACTTGGAACTTGCAGCCGTACTTATAGGCGCCCAGGTCGACCGAACCGAAAGCCGGGTCGCTGGTCGAGATAGTTCCCGCCTCCGCGACCAGTGAGGCGGTGCTGTGAGCCGTGGTCTTGGGAATCGGCAGCGTTTCACCGCTTGTCGTGTTGAGGACCGTAACCCCTGCCTGCATAACCCCCGACGACTCAATCAGATGGGCCATGAGGCGGTTATAGAAACCCTGCGGAACGGTGCTTCCGCCTGCGCCGGCCGACAGGTTAGAGAGGGTGCGGAAATCGATCGGTCCCCCAGGGTGGCGGATTTCGAAACCGCGCCCACCCTGGCCCCTCGCCCAGGCCCTGAGTTCCTCGTTACGGATCACGCCACGCGCGCTATGCCCAGCCGCATAAAGAGCGTCGGATGCAGCCTGTGCGCTGCGTTCCTGCGCCTGAATCTCGTGAATGCGCTGGTCGTACGTGTCAATGTCCGTCATCAGACGTTCCCACTGGCGTTCTTCCTCGCCAGAGAAACCGCGCTTTTCAGCGTCCACACGGTCCGCGAGCGCCTTAGCTTCGTTCCAAGTGCGCTGCCTGTTTTCATGCAGCCTATTAATGAGTTCAGAAGACATGATGGGTTACCCACCTGTTCCATTTGTCGTGACTGGAATTCAGGTGGGTTTCGCCCTGCCTGGTAATGACGGTATTTAGTTAGAGGGATGGATTAAGCCTGTCCCTTTGCCGCACACGAAACCCCCGGCTGTCTGAGGGACCGGGGGTTTCGTGTGTGCGCTATTAAGTTGTCTCTCTCGGGATGGGTGGCGCCCTGTCCCGTGAAAGTGAGCGGCTACAGCGGGTGCGAGGTAGAAAGGGGCATACCTCGCGCCCGGTAAGCCACTCGATTGGGCCCGGCCCTAGGCGAACCGGACCCAAGATCACTGAGCGAAATTTCATCGCAGAAAAAAATGGCAGATCGCCACGGTGCTGGGAAGCCTGCCCCTCTAAAAAACGCAAGCCTCTGACCTGCGGTTTTGTGGTGAGCGCTCCGCCGGCCTGCGCCTGTGACCTGCGTCTTTGCCTGTGCCGCTTGGGTGCGTGTCGCGCTGCCCAGGCGGGTTATGCGGTGACGTTGTCGGGCGCTTTGTTTCTCCTGCTCCGCCATATGGGCCAGTAATGCGTCATGCACAAGCCCTGTGCGTGTTGAGGACGCGTGCAGCCTGCCTCTGTGCATGGTCCGAGGCGTCTGCCTCGCGCGTCCATATAGCAACGTCGGCAGAGTCCGCGAGCGATGGCGGATGCGGCGCATCCGTCGGTTGTGCATTCAGGGTTCATGGCTGCCCCCTCTGCTGTGTGTGCGCCCAGGCGAGCGGGCAGCCGACCGACCCACAGTCACCCTGCAATGCGGCGGGCCGGTCGGCAGCAGGAACGCCCAGAGCGCCCGTGAGGGTCGTTCCTGCGTCGGGTGGCGCCCGGTACCGGCAGGCGCCCAGGACGCGCCCAGGGGGCAGCGTGGCGCGTGCTGGGGCCGGACATGAGGAAGGCCCCGCCCAGGGGGCAAGGGCCTGAGTTCTGCGCCCAGGATTCCGGGCATGCCGGACGCCCATTTATCTTCGGTCGGACGCCCAGGGGGTGTCAATGAATTGCGGGCATGCGTGACGCCCCTCAATAGTGCACTTGATCATTTGCTTATGTCCAGTGATCCGGGATCTGTGCACAGCGCCCAGCATTACGACCCTGCCTTTGATCTTGATTGCTTTCTGTCTGCCTTCCTGTCTTGTGCCCTGCCCTGCCCCCTGCCCTGCCTATAGAGGCAGGGGCAGGGTGGCAGGGGCAAAAGGGACATTACAAGCCCTGCCGTACGGCGGGGTTACGGCAGGGTTCCGGCAGGGTTGGCAGGGTAGTGCTTTCGCGTCTGCCCCTCTTTTCTGACGCTCACCTGGGCGTGATCGCTAAGCCACTCCAGCGCCCAGTCAATCTCTCCGTTTCCGCCCTTGACGCCTCGCCGTACAGCGCCCTTGCTCGCGCCTGGGTTGGCCTTGACGAATGCGAGCACCGACTTTCTCAGGCGCTCCGGAGGCTCCGACTCATACCCCTTGTCTTCCGTTGCCCTTGCTGGCCACAGGTTGGCTACCGGCATAGGCTTGTCCTTGAAATCAATCACTAGGTCTGCAAAGTGCTGCGGAGTCTTCCCCGGTACGGCATTGGCGCGCACCCATCCGGGCCGGTCCTTCTCAACCTTGAGCCTGCTTTTCCCGATCACGCCTTTACCGATCGGATGGACAGGGTCAAGGAAATAGGACACTCCCGTGAGTGCCGACTTTTTGTGCTGTGATCCGATGGCGCGGTTTCCGTCGTGCGGCACGTGGTCGAGCACTACAACGGCCCATTGCGCGGCTGCGAAAGCCTTGGTCACTTTCGCGTGCCACGCGGCTACGTCCTCCGCCTTGATGCCGTCCAATCCCTCAAGGGCCATTGCCTCTGTCATTCCGTCGAATATGGCGAGGCTGCCGCCCAGAGAGATGAGCCGTTGAAACTCGCTTTCGTCGGCATCCGTGAGCGGCCCGCTTGGGTTGCAGTAGTGGAAGAACTCCGCTAGTTCCTCGCGGCTGACTCCCAGCGCTTTGAGGCGCCGGACAATAGAGGCTGCGTCATCCTCGAAATCGATATAGGCAACATGTCTGCGTGCCCGGATTTCCTGTACGGCAACCAAACAGGCAAGCCAAGACTTACCCGCTTCCGACTCGGCATGTACGCCGTTGATCTTTCCACGGTAGAAAACCCCTAGGGGCATGTCACCCGACAGTTTGCCGACGTCGGTTTGTGTCTCTGTCTGTGCGTCCTCCCATGCTGCGGCAACGTCGACAGGCGCCCAGGACGGACCCTTGCCGTTTTTCTCGGCAATCATTTTCTTGGCTAGCGTCTTGGCTTCCTCCCAATTCGCTATCCGTTGCGCCTCGCGTAGTACGGCCTCCCTGCGCCTGTGCGCCTCTATTAGTGCCTCGGTTTCGTCGTCAACGCGTTGAACGCTGAGGTTTGACGAAATGACGCTTACTAGGCGCTGCACTTCCTCACTGTGACTTTCTAGCGGTTGCTTATGCGGGTCGAGCAACCAAGCCAGGGCGAGGCGAGCGTCTATCTCTGACTGTGGGAGTTCCCGGATTTCCTCACTCAACCGGTACCCCCGCTATTTGGGTCACCGTCTATGACCCTCGAAACGTGGCCGGTGGCTATGGCTGCCCGCATAGCATCGGGTGCGTCCGGCAGGACCCCCCGCAATACCGGGCAGCTTTCATCGTGCCCAACCCGGACGTGATACACCCCGGATGAGTCTTGAACGATGTCAGCAACGCGCGAGTGACAGTGGCTGCATTTATAGTTCTGGGCGAACGTAAGGACCGTTTTAGGTGGTCCTACTGGCGCCGGCCTAGGCTTTCTCTTCTTCTTTTTCTTGGGCATGGTGGTGCTCCCTCCAGATAGGTAGGTTTGGGTTTTCTCTGGCCTATTCTCTTCAGTTGTTGAGCCCACTCTCTGTTGAGTTGTCAAGGTTCGTGGCCTGCGGGCCGGATAAGTACTCAGGGGTTAGTGAAGCGAGGACAAGAGGGAGCGCAGACGTGCCACCTGGGCGCGGTTGGGAGTTGGGGCGCTCGCAAATACGGCCCTGATGTGTTCCTCAAGTGACAAGGTCTTGAGTTCGCGCCGTTCCTCGGTCACGTCCGCTCGCGGGTCCTGCCGCTTGCGTCCGGCAATGCGCGCCCGGATATGGGCTTTCTCGTGTGAGATTGCCATGGGGGATGCTCCGTCCGGCTAGGGAATGAGGACCCGCCCAGCGTGCGCGCTTAACCGCCGTAGCTGAACGGGTGCCCTGCCGGTATCGCCCAGGGGGCAACCTGGGAATCACAACCTGTCCACCCGTGAGGGCGCTGCAATTCCTTGATTGGCTCGACGCTGCGCCCTGGGATTCCTGAGTTGCGTGCAACCTGGGCGGCAACGTTCCGTAGGCCCTGCGCAGCCTGTACGGCCCGCAGACGCACGAAAGCGCCCCCGCCCAGGTATCGGGCGGGGGCGCTCTGTACCGGACGCCTACGCGGCTAGGTCCTGCTCGCCCTGTACGGGCGCCGGACGCCTCACCGTGAACTCAACGGCGGACGTGTCGAGCAAGGGGCGTACGCGGGCCGCTCCGGGGTGCTTCCTGGGCTTCACCGTGATTCGGCCCAGCGCCTTGAGCACTTCCCGCCTACGGCCCAGGGACAACCCTTCCCACACGGCGGCAGCATCCTGGGCGCCCAGGAATGGCGCCAACGGGTGTTCGGAGGCTGCGGCCGTGAGTTGCGCCTGAATCTCGCTTTGTCGCTGGTCGATTTCCGACGTCACCGTTTCCAGCACAGCAAGGGTGATCTTGCCGCGCCCATAGGAAACGCCTGCCTCTTGCTTCCTGCCCTCAAGTTCCTTGGCCTCCGTGCGCAGGGCGGCAAAGTCGATTTCGGGCGTTGAGGGAATCAGTTGTGCCACGTCCTCGCGGGACAGGTGCTCAATGACCAGGGTTGTAATGTGCTGGTCGAGCGGAACGGCCAATTGCTTCCCACGGGTGCACGTCCGGCACCTGTACGCAGGCTCACCCTTGTTGTTGGCGCGAACAGTGAGCGTTGAACCGTCATCGCACACGGCGCACTCATAAATGAGGCTGCCAAGCCACTTGGGCGTGTTGCCGGGCGAGGTTTTCCGGGCGGGGTTGGCGAAAAGCGTGATGAGCGCCTGCCGCGTGTCCTCCGGAATGATCGCGTCATAGGCGTCACGCTTGACGATTTCACCCCGGTACTCGGCGTGACCGGAAACGCGGGGACTGGTGAGAATCCCTTGAATGGTTCGGCTACTCCATTTGCTCTGACCAGTCTTGCCCGTCCGCTTGTCGGTACGTCCGTCCGTCTGTGCCTGAGTCGGAACCTTGCGCTTTTCCAAATCGCGCAACAGTTGAGCCACGGCAACTCCCGAAAGCAATTCCTTTGCCCACAGGCGGATTTCGGCTGCCTCCGCCGGTCGGTGCTTGCTCATGTCGAGGATGGGGCGATCCTCGTAACGCCGTTCCGCAATGGGCGCCTTGGGATTCACGCACACGGACCGAAAGCGCCCAGTCTCGACGCCCCACCCGTACCGGCGCATTCCTCCGCCGAACTCTCCGTTTTTCGCCTGCCTCTTGCGTGCGAGGGTGACCCGCTCACCCTTGTGTGCGGATTCTTCCTGCGCTGCCACGATGTCTCGCAGGAAATCGGCTCGACCCTTGGCACGGCTGAACGCGTATTCCGAACCGCGCTGCACGCTGAAAAGCCGTACCTTGTGCTTTCGGCACAGCTCGATGAACGCCAACCCCTCTGCCGTGTCACGGGTTAGCCGGTCCGCGTGCCAAACCACCACAACGGCAATGAGGTTGGCGACGATGTCACGCAACAACCGCTGATAGTCCGGCCGTTCAATGCCCGAATATGCGGAAAATCCACTGTCCGAGTAGCGCCCGGAAATGGGGTGCTCAATCTCGTTGGCGAATTCTGTGTTTTCCTCGTACTGCGAGGCGACACCCCGCCCTGTCTGCTGTTCATCGAGCGACACGCGGTCATAGCTCACGTTGAGCCGTGCGAGGGCGACGGGTGCGGGTACGTTTGGCCTGGTCAATGCCGTGGTCATGGGTCCTGGTGACCTCCGTGTGCGGCCCTGTCAAGGGCTAGCGGATTGGGCACACAGGTCATGTGTCGGGAAGACCACCCTGCTCTCCCTCGCCGCGGGCCTGACCGCCCCGACCGAGGGCGCCCTCACCGTGCTCGGGACGGCACCCGGCGAGGCGCGGGCCCGCGTGGGCTTCGTCGCGCAGGACAAGCCGCTCTACCCCCAGCTCACCGTCGCCGAGACGCTCCGCATGGGCGGCGACCTCAACCCCGGCCGCTGGGACGCGCGCGCCGCCGAGCGGGTCGTGGCCGGCGGCGATCTCGACCCCAAGGCCCGCGTCCGCTCGCTGTCCGGCGGCCAGCGCACCCGGGTCGCGCTCGCCCTGGCACTCGGCAAGCGGCCCGAACTGCTGCTCCTGGACGAGCCGATGGCCGACCTCGACCCGCTGGCCCGGCACGAGCTGATGGGCGTGCTGATGTCCCAGGCGGCCCAGCACGGCACCACGATCGTCATGTCCTCGCACGTCGTGGCCGAACTGGAGGACTCCTGCGACCATCTGCTGCTGATCGGCGGCGGCCGGGTCCGGCTCGCCGGGGAGATCGACGAGCTGCTGGAGACGCACGCGCGCGTGTCGACCGCCGCCGACACCGACCTCGCCCCGCACACGGTCGTCGAGTCCCGCACCACGGGCCGCCGGCTCACCGCCCTGGTCCGCCCGGCCGCCCCGCTCCCCGCCGACTGGCGCCCCGCCGCGCCCTCCCTGGAGGAGCTGGTCCTGTCCTATTTGCGCAACCCTGAGGCGACGACGGCCACGGCCCCGGCGAAGTCGCGTGCGGAGTCCGTCGGATGAGCGCCCTCACCCCGCCGGCCTCCGCCGCCCCGCACCCCAACCCGCCCGCTGCCGCCGCCCCGCACCTCACCCGCTGGCTGATCCGCCTGCACCGCCCGGCCCTCCTCGCCTGGACGGCCGTGGTGGCCGCCGTCTCCGCCGTCCTGCTGTGGCTGCGCGGTCCGCTCGCGGACGCGTCCGCGGCGGCCTGGCGGGCGTACGACGCCTGCCAGACGGCGACCTGCGCGTACGACCAGGCCGCGATCGTCCACTACCGGGACGTGTACAGCTATACGACCTTCGCCGTCCTGGCCGCGCCCTTCCTGGTCGCCGCCTGGGCGGGCGCCGCCCTCACCGGCCGCGAGCTGGAGACCGGCACCGCGCGGCTGGCCTGGACGCAGAGCACCTCACCGCTGCGCTGGTTCGCCTCCCGGCTGGCGCTCCCGGCGGCCGTGGTCACCGCGGGCACCGGGCTGCTGGTCCTGCTGCACCGCCTGGCGTGGGCGGCGGGCGACGGCAGAATCGGTTCCGCCAAGACCTGGTACGACACCTCCACCTTCTACGCCAACGGCCCGGTCGTCGTCGCCCTGGCCCTGGCCGGCCTCGTCGGGGGCGCCCTCGCGGGCCTGCTCCGCCGCGGCTCCCTGCCCGCGCTGGCCGCGGGCCTGGGCTTCACCGGCCTGCTCTGGTACGCCGTCCAGCAGGTCGTGCCCCACCTGTGGACCTCGGCCACCAGCGTGGTGGGCCTGCGGCACTTCGTGCCGGGCGGCACCGGCATCACCGTCGACGAGGGCATCGTGACGGCCACCGGCGCCCGCGTCTCCGACCTGACCTGCCGCAACGCCGAGACCGACGCATGCCTCGCGTTCTACGAGCGGCACGACGCCGTCGGCTGGTACCGCGACTACCACCCGGCGTCCCACTACTGGCCCCTGCAACTGACCGCGACCGCCCTGGTCCTCGCCCTCACCGCCGTACTGACCCTGCTGGCCTTCCGCCTGCTGCACCGCGCGACCGGCGTCCGCAACCTCCCCGCCCGCACGCCCCGCCAGGAGTCCCCCGCATGAGCGCGACCACCACCGCCGCCGCCCCGGCGCCCCTGGCGGGAAGACCCGCCGCCACCGGCCGCACGGTCCTGCGGCTGCACCGCAGCGCGCTGATCGTCTGGCTGATCGTCGTGGCCGCCGCCGCGGGCAGCCTGCTGTGGGCGTACGGTCCCGGCGCGACCGACGCCTGGAACAACTGGCGGCAGCAGTGCCCCGACGACATCGACGCCTGCATGTGGGACACCACGATCAACGGCTACTACCGGGCCGTACGGCTTCCCGAGATGGCGCTCACCTGGCTGTGCCTCCCCGTCGCCGCCTGGGCGGGGGCCGCGCTCATCGGCCGGGAGCTGGAGAACGGCACCGCGAAGCTGGCCTGGACGCAGTCCGTCAGCCCGGCCCGCTGGCTGGTCGCCGAGCTGGCCGTGCCGGCCGCCCTGCTGACCGCGGGCACGACCGTGCTGGTGGTGGTCCACCGGCTGGTCTTCGAGGCGAACCCGTTCCCGGTGTTCCTGCGCTGGGCGGAGGAGGAGACCTTCGTCGCGAACGGCCCCGTCGCCCTCGCCCTGCCCCTGTGCGCCCTCGCCGTCGGCGCCCTCACCGGCCTGCTGCTGCGCCGCACCCTGCCCGCGCTCGCCCTCGGCACCGCGGTCACCTGGGCCGTCGTCCACGTCGCCGACCTGGTGACCCCCGACCTGTGGCCGTGGAAGACCGCCACCGGGTCCCTCGACTCCGGGTGGCCCAACCAGGGCGACAGCGTCCTGTACGGCGACCAGGGCATGCTCACCTCCACCGGCGCCCGCATCCCCTACCCGACCTGCGGGGACAACTTCACGCAGTGCATGGCCGACCACAACGCGGTCGCCTTCTACGCCGACTACCACCCCTCCTCCGCCTTCTGGCCCCTCCAGCTCATCCAGACCGGCATCCTGCTGGGCGTCGCCGCCATCGCCGTCGGCGCCGCGTTCTGGCTGCTGCGCCGGAAGACCGGGCCGACCGGGGCCGCCGCGTGAGCACCCTCGCCGTCCGCAGCACCCTGCGGCTGCACCGCCCCGCCGCGCTCCTGTGGGTCCTCGCGCTGGCCGCCGCCACGACGTACCTGATCCGCTTGCACGTCCTCGCCGACAAGGCCCGCGAGGGTGTCAGCGCCTGCGCGGTGCCGGCCCAGGACGGCCTGCCGCTCTGCTCGGCGGTCGAGGCGATCACCGCCGACGCGACCTACGCCGACGGCATCGCCCTGGTCACCGGCTGCCTGGCGCTCCTCATGTTCCCGGTGGCCGCCTGGGCGGGCGCCGTCGTCGGCCGCGAACTGGAGACCGGGACGGCCAGGCTCGCCTGGACCCAGTCGGCGCCCCCGGCCCGCTGGCTGGCGGGCCGGCTCGCCGTCCCGGCCGCGCTGCTCACGGCGGGCACCGGCACGGTCGTCCTGCTGAACAACTGGGCCCGCGGGGACGAGAACCCCGACCTGGTCGGGGACTGGTACTCCGCCGACGTCTTCGTCGGCACCGGCCCGGCCGCCGTAGCCCATGCCCTCGCGGGCCTCGCCCTCGGCACCCTCGCCGGCCTGCTCACCGGGCGCGCCCTGGCAGGCGCCGCCGCCGCCTTCGCCGGCTGCCTGGTCCTGCACAGCGCCGTGGACTTCTTCCGCGCCGACCTGTGGCCCACGCTCACCCACGTCGGCGCCTTCGAACCGCCCCGCTCGTACTACCAGGTCGACTGGGCGGCGGGCGAGACCGTCCTGACGTACCACCCCGCGTCCCACTACTGGCCGCTCCAGTACGTCGAGACCGGCCTCCTCCTGGCCGTCGCCGCCGCCGCGACGGCCGGCGCCTTCCTCCTGCTGCGCCGCCGCACCGCGTGAGCGCAACGCCGGACGACCGCAGCGCCATCCGCCCCACCCACCGAATGACCCCCCAGCCGCCCGCCCCACCAGCCGCCTGACCATCGCGTCACCCGACCTCCGGGCCGCACGTCCTCCCACGGGGGTGGGGGACGTGCGGCCCGGGCCCCTGGATGCCCGGGAGCCGTCCCGCGATATCCCACACGCCATGTCTCCGTAACCGCTGGTTCAGACGGGCTTGCGACGCTCGGCGAATGAAGCCCGCCGTGCCAGAGCCTTCGCCGCCCCCCAAGGGCTTTGCGGGGAACGGGGACGTCCGTCTCGCCGCCGCGCTCCCGCCCGCGCTGTCCGACGCGCCCGTATCGCCCGTGGCGCGGAAGAATGGGTCCATGAGCCAGCCCAACGCCCAGGCAGCAGCACAGGTCCAGCACGCGCAGCCCTCCGTGGGCTCCATAGCCGCGCACCGCCCGCACACCGTCGCGGCGGCCGTCTCCGACCTGGAACCCGACATCGACGCCGACCTCGACGCGTACGAGGAGGCACCGTACGACGGTGCCGAGCTGCCGCAGGGTCGTTTCCTCGACCGGGAGCGCAGCTGGCTCGCGTTCAACGAGCGCGTCCTGGAACTCGCCGAGGACCCGAACACCCCGCTCCTCGAACGGGCCAACTTCCTCGCCATCTTCGCCAGCAACCTGGACGAGTTCTTCATGGTCCGGGTGGCCGGCCTGAAGCGCCGCATCGCCACCGGCGTCGCCACCCGCTCCGCCTCCGGCCTCCAGCCGCGCGAGGTGCTGGAGATGATCTGGGCCCGCTCGCGTGAGCTGATGGCCCGGCACGCCGCCTGCTACCACGAGGACGTCGCCCCCGCACTCGCGGAGGAGGGCATCCACCTGGTCCGCTGGAACGAGCTCCAGGAGAAGGAACAGGCCCGTCTGTTCACCCTCTTCCGCCACCAGATCTTCCCGGTCCTCACCCCGCTCGCGGTCGACCCGGCGCACCCCTTCCCCTACATCTCGGGCCTCTCCCTGAACCTGGCCGTGGTCGTCCGCAACCCGGTCACCGGCCACCGCCACTTCGCCCGCGTCAAGGTGCCGCCGCTGCTGTCCCGCTTCCTGGAGAGCTCCCCCGGCCGTTACGTCCCCATCGAGGACGTCATCGCCGCGCACCTGGAGGAGCTGTTCCCGGGCATGGAGGTCCTGGAGCACCACGCCTTCCGCCTCACCAGGAACGAGGACCTGGAGGTCGAGGAGGACGACGCCGAGAACCTCCTCCAGGCCCTGGAGAAGGAACTCATGCGGCGCCGCTTCGGCCCGCCGGTGCGCCTGGAGGTGGAGGAGTCCATCGACCGCGAGGTGCTGGACCTGCTCGTGCGCGAGCTGAAGATCTCCGAGGCCGAGGTGTACCCCCTCCCCGGCCCCCTGGACCTCACGGGCCTCTTCCGCATCGCCTCGCTCGACCGCCCCGAGCTCAAGTACAAGAAGTTCATCGCCGGCGTCCACCGCGACCTGGCCGAGGTCGAGTCGGCGTCCGCGCCGGACATCTTCGCCGCCCTGCGCGCGAGGGACGTCCTCCTGCACCACCCGTACGACAGCTTCTCCACCTCCGTACAGGCCTTCCTCCAGCAGGCGGCCGAGGACCCGGACGTCCTTGCCATCAAGCAGACGCTGTACCGGACTTCGGGTGACTCCCCCATAGTCGACGCCCTCATCGACGCCGCCGAGGCCGGCAAGCAGGTCCTCGTCCTGGTCGAGATCAAGGCCCGCTTCGACGAGCACGCCAACATCAAGTGGGCGCGCAAGCTGGAGGAGGCGGGCTGCCACGTCGTCTACGGCCTCGTCGGCCTGAAGACCCACTGCAAGCTGTCCCTGGTGGTCCGTCAGGAAGGCGAAACGCTACGCCGGTACAGCCACGTCGGGACCGGCAACTACCACCCGAAGACGGCCCGCCTGTACGAGGACCTGGGCCTGCTCACCGCCGACCCCCAGGTCGGCGCGGACCTCTCGGACCTCTTCAACCGCCTGTCCGGCTACTCGCGCCGTGAGACCTACCGCCGCTTGCTGGTGGCCCCCAAGTCCCTGCGCGACGGCCTGATCTCCCGCGTCAACAAGGAGGTCCAGCACCATCGCGCGGGCCGCCCCGCCTTCATCCGCATCAAGGTCAACTCGATGGTGGACGAGGCGCTCATCGACTCGCTCTACCGCGCGTCCCAGGCGGGCGTGCCGGTCGACGTCTGGGTGCGCGGCATCTGCGCGATCCGCCCGGGCGTGGCCGGCCTGTCGGACAACATCAGGGTCCGCTCCATCCTCGGCCGCTTCCTCGAACACTCCCGGGTCTTCGCCTTCGGCAACGGCGGCGAGCCCGAGGTGTGGATCGGCAGCGCCGACATGATGCACCGCAACCTCGACCGCCGTATCGAAGCGCTGGTACGGGTCACCGACCCGGCTCACCGCGCAGCCCTCAACCGCCTTCTGGAAACGGGCATGTCCGACACCACCGCCTCCTGGCATCTGGGCCCGGACGGCGACTGGGAGCGGCACGCCACCGACGCGGACGGCCAGCCCCTGCGCAACATCCAGGAGATGCTCATAGACGCCCGGAGGCGCCGGCGTGGCACAGCAACACCTTGACCCGACGGACGCCACGGCCGGGGCGGTCACGGCGGACGCCCTCGCGGGCTACCTCCGCGCCCAGGCCACGGAGTTCCTCCGAGCCCTGCGCCAGCACCGCGAGAACGGCGGTGCGGCGGCGGGCGGCTCGGAGGCGTCCGTCGACGCGGCCCGGGCCCTGCGCCGCTCGGCCCGCCGCATCAGCGCCAGCCTGCACACCTTCCGCCCCCTCCTGGACCCGGACTGGTCGGAACGCATCCGCCCCGAACTGGCGTGGCTGTCAGGCACGTTGGCATTGGAGCACGCGTACGAGGCACGGCTGGAGCGGCTGCTGCTGGCACTGCACAGACTGTCGGGCGCGGCATTCCCGGCCCAGGCGGGCGCAGCCGATGCCTTCGCCCCGGCAGCGGGCAGTCGTGCCGCTGGGGCGGCACGGGTGGGCGCAGCGGCACCCGCCGGCGCGGCGAGCGGAAACCCCGGTACGCCCGCACCGGACCGCGGCAACCTCACAGTAGGCGCGGCCAAAGCGGGCGCCCTGCTCGACCGCCAACTGACCCTCGCAAGGACCCGAGCTCACTCCACCGCCCTCCAGGCCCTCGGCTCCTCCCGCTTCCACGCGGTCGCCGACACCATCGCCGTACTGGCCAGCGAAGTCCCGTTGACCCCCGCGGCACACACCATCGACCTCCATCCCCTCGCGCAGGCCGCCGAGGACCGCCTCCAGGACGCCGTCACCGCCCTCCCCCTCGTCACCGCAGGCCACCCCTACAACGCCGAGGCCCTCATCCACGGCCTCTCCCCGGACCCGTCCCCGCACCCCCAGGACGCCCCCTGGCACCAGGTCCGCCTGCTGCTGCGCCTGCACCGTTACGCCCGCGAGGTCCTCCACGGCGGCGACGGCGTCGACGTAAGACTGCTCACGGCGGGCGAGGCCCTGGACCGGCACCGGGACGCGTCGGAGGCGGCGGGCGCCGCGGCACAGGCGGCGCGCACCCCGCGTATCGCCCCGGCGACCGCGTACGCCCTCGGCGTGCTCCACGCCGATCAGCGTCACGAGGTGGAGGCCGCGCGGTTCGCCTTCCAGCAGGCCTGGCAGAAGGAAACAGTCGGCACCGCGTAGCCGAGATGGTCGAAGAGGAGGCGGTGAGCGCCCCGTGAGCTCTCCCGACAACACCACCGTCCAAGCGGCCGGCTGCGTCCTGTGGCGCCGCTCCCCCATCGACGGCGAGCTGGAGATCTGCCTCGTCCACCGGCCGAAATACGACGACTGGTCGCACCCGAAGGGCAAGCTGAAGCGCGGCGAGGACGCCCTCGCCGGCGCCCTGCGCGAGGTGGCGGAGGAGACCGGCTGCACCGCGACCCCCGGAACCCGGCTCAGCACCGTCCGCTACCTCGCGAACGGCCGCCCCAAGCAGGTCCGCTACTGGGCGGCCGAGGCCACCGCCGGGGCCTTCACCCCGAACACCGAGGTGGACCGCATCCTCTGGCTGCCCCCCACGGCGGCCCGCAACCGGCTGACCCAGTCGAGGGACCGCACGCTCGTCGACGACCTGCTGGCGACGCTGAACCTCGCCTGAAACCAGCGGCCCCCATGGAATGCAACCGTTCCGTGACCTAACCGCACCTTCCGCAGGGGTTCACCCCGCGTTCATTTCCGCCAGTCGGCGCCTTCACCTGATCTGCCTAATTTCGGCCTTACGCGGTGCGGACCGCGCCTCGCAGGAACACCTCGAAGACGCGTCCGCGCCACCCAGTCTTCGCACGCCGCCGGATTCAGGACGGCGGCTCTCGGAAGGAACTCCCTCAAGTGAAGCTTCAGCGCAAGAACCGGCGGGCCCTCGCTCTCGGCGCGATCGCCGTCTCCGGCGCCCTGGCCCTCACGGCGTGCGGCTCGGACGACACCGGCACCAGCAACGGCGGCGACTCCTCCGCCAGCGCGCAGGCCGGCAACATCAAGTGCGACGACGCCAAGGGCCAGCTGCTCGCCGACGGCTCCTCCGCGCAGAAGAACGCGATCGACCTCTGGGTCAAGGCCTTCAGCGCCGCCTGCTCCGGCGTCCAGATCAACTACAAGGGCGGCGGCTCCGGCGCCGGTGTCACCGCGTTCACCCAGGGCACGGTCGCCTTCGCGGGCTCCGACTCAGCGCTGAAGCCCGAAGAGGTCACCGCCTCCAAGAAGGTCTGCACCGGCGGTCAGGGCATCGACCTGCCGATGGTCGGCGGCCCGATCGCCGTCGGTTACAACGTCCCCGGTGTCGACAACCTGGTCCTGGACGCCCCGACCCTCGCCAAGATCTTCGACAGCAAGATCAGCAACTGGAACGACGCGGCGATCAAGAAGCTCAACCCCGACGCGAAGCTCCCGAACCTGAAGATCCAGGCGTTCCACCGCTCGGACGAGTCCGGCACCACGGACAACTTCACCAAGTACCTGATCGCCGCCGCCCCGAGCGACTGGAAGTACTCCGGCGGCAAGGCCTGGCAGGCCAAGGGCGGCCAGTCCGCCGCGCAGTCCTCCGGTGTGGCCCAGCAGGTCAAGCAGACCTCCGGCGCCATCAGCTACATGGAGCTGTCCTACGCCAAGGACGGCATCAACGCCGCCGCCATCGACACCGGCGCCGGCACCCCGGTCCAGGCCACCGTCGAGAACGCCACCAAGGCCATCGCCGCCGCGAAGGTCGTCGGCACCGGCAAGGACCTGGCGCTTCAGCTGGACTACGCGACCAAGGCCGAGGGCGCCTACCCGATCACCCTGGTCACGTACGAGATCGTCTGCGACAAGGGCAACAAGTCCGACACCCTGCCCGCCACCAAGGCGTTCCTGAACTACATCGCGAGCGAGGACGGCCAGAAGGTCCTGTCCGACAACGACTACGCCCCGATGCCCGACGACATCATCGCCAAGGTCCGCGAGACCATCTCGACCCTGAGCTGACCTGAGTGCGGTCCGGTCCCCACGCGGGACCGGACCGCACCGTCCGGTGCACCGCCGCCACGAGCCGCACGACCCCTGCGGCTCCGCAGACCGGAGAACCCGATGAACACCACACAGATAACCGACGCACCTCCCCCCACGCCGCAGCCGACCGTGACCGAGCGCAAGCGCGCCGCCCGCGGCGCCACCCGGCCCGGAGACCGCATCTTCCTCGGTCTGACCCGCGGCTCAGGCATCTTCCTGCTGGCCACCATGGCCGCCATCGCCGTCTTCCTCACCTGGCGTGCCGCCCTCGCGATCAGCGACGACGAGGGCAACTTCCTCACGACCTTCGAGTGGAACACCAGCGCCCAGCCGCCGGTCTTCGGCATCGCGGTCCTGGCCTACGGCACGATCGTCTCCTCGATCATCGCCATGGTCATCGCGGTCCCCGTCGCCGTCGCCATCGCGCTGTTCCTCACCCACTACGCCCCGCGCCGGCTGCGCGGCCCGATCGCCTACGTGATCGACCTGCTCGCCGCCGTACCGTCCATCGTGTACGGCCTGTGGGGTGCCCTGATCCTCGTACCGCACATGACCGGGCTCTTCGGCTGGCTCAACGACTACCTCGGCTGGTCCGGCCTCTTCGACTGGGAGGGCGGCGCCCCCCGTTCGATGCTCACCGTCGGCATCCTGCTCGCGATCATGATCCTGCCGATCATCACCAACGTGAGCCGCGAGGTCTTCAGCCAGGTCCCGCAGATGCACGAGGAGGCGGCCCTGGCCCTCGGCGCCACGCGCTGGGAGGTCATCCGCATGTCGGTGCTGCCCTTCGGCCGCTCCGGCGTGATCTCCGCCTCGATGCTCGGCCTCGGCCGCGCCCTCGGCGAGACCATGGCCGTCGCCACCGTCCTGTCGCCGGACTTCCTGATCCACGGCAGCCTGCTCAACCCGGGCGGCGGCACCTTCGCCCAGAACATCGCCAGCAAGTTCGGTGAGGCCACCGAGTTCGGCCGGGACGCGCTGATCGCCTCCGGTCTGGTCCTGTTCGTCATCACGCTGCTGGTCAACGGCGCGGCCCGCGCGATCATCGCCCGCCGCAAGGAGTACTCGGGGGCCAACGCATGAGCACCACGACCGCCGTCAAGCCGCCGAGCACCCTGCGCGGCGCCAGCCTGCCGAAGTGGTCCGCCGGGGCGATCGCCGCGGGCTCCCTCGCCGTCTCCATCGGCCTCTGCCTGGCCACGGGCATCGAGAGCCGCGTCCAGTGGGGCCTGATCGCCGCGCTGCTCTTCCTCCTGGGCACGTACGTCATCGCCGCCCGCGTCGAGGGCCGCCGCCAGGCCAAGGACCGCATCGCGACCTCGCTGGTGTGGGTGGCCTTCCTGCTCGCCGTGGTGCCGCTGGTCTCCCTGGTGTGGGTGACCGTCTCGCGCGGCGTGAAGGTCCTCGACGTCTACTTCCTGACCCACTCGATGGGCCTGGTCGCCGACTCCGAGGCGGGCGGCGGCATCTACCACGCCATCATCGGCACCCTGGAGCAGGTCGGCATCGCCACCCTGATCGCCGCGCCGATCGGCGTGTTCACCGCGATCTACCTGGTGGAGTACGGGCGCGGCGCGCTCGCCCGGGCCGTCACCTTCTTCGTCGACGTCATGACGGGCATCCCCTCGATCGTCGCCGGTCTGTTCATCCTCAGCCTGCTGCTCATCTTCGACATGGGCTTCTCCGGCTTCGCCGGCGCGCTCGCCCTGGCGATCCTGATGATGCCGGTCGTCGTCCGCTCCACCGAGGAGATGCTCAAGCTCGTCCCGAACGAGCTGCGCGAGGCGTCCCTGGCGCTCGGCATCCCGAAGTGGCGCACCATCCTGAAGGTGGTCCTGCCGACCGCGATCGGCGGCATCACCACCGGCGTCATGCTGGCGATCGCCCGTATCGCCGGTGAGACCGCCCCGGTCCTGCTGCTGGTGTTCGGCAACCCGTTCATCAACAACAACC
Organism: Streptomyces sp. Act143; assembly: GCF_003143935.1. GTDB lineage: Bacteria > Actinomycetota > Actinomycetes > Streptomycetales > Streptomycetaceae > Streptomyces. The sequence continues at coordinate 4,784,947 of NZ_QFRX01000001.1, forward strand.
CCTTCGAGGGCCCGCAGGCGTCGCTGCCGCTGTACATCTACCAGCAGTACTCGCAGAGCGCGGGCTCGCCCGCGGCGTACGACCGTGCCTGGGCGGCGTCCCTGACGCTGATCGCCTTCGTGATGATCCTGAACCTGGTGGCCCGCGGCATCGCCCGCTGGAAGGCCCCGAAGACCGGTCGCTGACGCGGCCAACAGCGACCGATCTGAATCTCTGGAAGTGAAGCAATCATGGCCAAGCGAATCGACGTAAGCGGACTCACCGCCTACTACGGCTCCCACAAGGCGATCGAAGACATCTCGATGACCGTCGAGCCCCGCTCGGTGACGGCGTTCATCGGCCCCTCCGGCTGCGGCAAGTCGACCTTCCTGCGCACCCTGAACCGGATGCACGAGGTCACCTCCGGCGGCCGCGTCGAGGGCAAGGTGATGCTGGACGACGAGGACCTGTACGGCGCCGGCATCGACCCGGTCTCCGTCCGCCGCGAGGTCGGCATGGTGTTCCAGCGCCCGAACCCCTTCCCCACCATGTCGATCTTCGACAACGTGGCGGCGGGCCTGCGCCTGAACGGCAACTACAAGAAGTCCGAGCTCTCGGACATCGTGGAGAAGTCCCTCAAGGGCGCGAACCTCTGGAACGAGGTCAAGGACCGCCTGAACAAGCCCGGCTCCGGCCTGTCCGGCGGCCAGCAGCAGCGCCTGTGCATCGCCCGCGCGATCGCGGTCGAGCCCAAGGTCCTCCTCATGGACGAGCCCTGCTCGGCCCTGGACCCCATCTCCACCCTCGCCATCGAGGACCTGATCGGCGAGCTGAAGGAGCGCTTCACGATCGTCATCGTGACGCACAACATGCAGCAGGCGGCCCGCGTCTCGGACCGCACCGCCTTCTTCAACCTGGCCGCCGTCGGCCAGCCCGGCCGGCTGATCGAGATCGACGAGACGGAGCGCATCTTCTCCAACCCGTCGGTCCAGGCCACGGAGGACTACATCTCGGGCCGCTTCGGCTGATCCCGGAGCTCTACGGATCTCTCCGGAGCTCTACGGATCTCTCCGGAGCTCCCCGAATCTCCCCGGATCCCCTCGCGGTGCTGCATGGCGGTGCCACCGCGAGGACGCAAAAGGGCCCGCCCCCTGGCTCCCAGGGGGCGGGCCCGTTTCATGCGATGCTGCGGCCGGTTTACGGAATGCCGTCCGCGTAGCCCTTCTCCCAGGCGCTGCAGGTGCCTTCCTTGACGTCACCGTCGTCGCGGAGACAGGCCTTGATGTAGACGGTCGCCGACTCCGCGAGGTCCTGGTTGGAGGTCGCGCAGGTACCGATGCCGCCGCCGTTGTAGAGCGAGTGGACGGTGCCGCCGCTGCCGACCTTCCAGTAGCCGATGACTCCGGCGCCGTCGGACCAGTTGTCGCAGGCGTTGAACTTGTCGCCCAGGGAGTCGAACCGCATGGTCCCGGCCTGGGACAGATAGCTGCCGGACGCGACGGTGTCCGCGTAGTAGCTGGTGTCGGCGTCCGCCAGGGCCGGCGTGGCCGCCAGGACGATCGCCGCCGCACCGGCACCCGCTGTGGTCAGCAGCCGCCTGCCGAGATTCGACATGAAACACCCCTCCCGTTTCGAGTTGTCGAACACGCGTTCGCTTGAACACGTGTTCCACACCCTGTCACGGGAGGGGCAGAGGGGTCCTGTGTTTTGCCGACGCCTTGCCTAAAGGAAAGCGAGGTTGACGATCCCGAACGACGCCGCCGCCACGATCGCCGCCGCCGGCATCGTGATGAACCAGCCCAGCACGATGTTCTTGGCCACGCCCCACCGCACGGCGTTCACCCGCTTCGTCGCGCCGACGCCCATGATCGCCGAGGTGATGACGTGGGTCGTCGAGATCGGCGCCTTGAAGAGGAACGCGGTGGTGAACATGATCGACGCACCGGTCGTCTCCGCGGCGAACCCCTGGGGCGGGTCCAGCTCGATGATCTTCCGCCCCAGCGTCCGCATGATCCGCCAGCCACCGGCGTACGTCCCCAGCGACAGCATCACGGCGCACACGATCTTCACCCACACCGGGATCGGATCGCCGTAGTCCTCGACATCGGCGATGACCAGCGCCATCACGACGATGCCCATGGTCTTCTGGGCGTCCTGCAGACCGTGCCCGAGCGCCATGCCGGCCGCCGAGACGGTCTGCGCGATCCGGAAACCGCGCTTGGCCTTGTGCGGGTTGGCCCGCCGGAAGATCCACATGATCGCGGTCATCACCAGATAACCGGCGATGAGACCGACGAACGGCGACACGAACATGGGGATGACGATCTTCTCCAGCACCCCGTGCCAGTAGACCGTCGTACCGCCCGCGAGCGCCGCCCCCACCATGCCGCCGAACAGGGCGTGCGAGGACGACGAGGGCAGGCCGAAGTACCAGGTGATGAGGTTCCAGGTGATCGCACCGATCAGCGCCGCGAAGAGGATGCCCATCCCCTTCGAGCCCTCGGGCGTCTCGATCAGGCCCTCGCTGACGGTCTTGGCGACCCCGGAGCCGAGGAAGGCACCGGCGAGGTTCATCACGGCGGCCATCGCCAGGGCGGCCCGCGGGGTCAGCGCCCGCGTGGACACCGACGTCGCGATCGCGTTCGCCGAGTCGTGGAAGCCGTTGGTGTAGGTGAATCCGAGCGCGACGCCAATGGTCACGATCAGCGCAAAGGTGTCCATGAGGTGCTCAGGACTCCTTGACCGCGATGGTCTCCACCGTGTTGGCCACGTGCTCGAAGGCGTCCGCGGCCTCCTCCAGCACATCCACGATCTGCTTCAGCTTCAGCACCTCGATCGCGTCGTACTTGCCGTTGAAGAGGTGGGCGAGCAGCTTGCGATGGATCTGGTCGGCCTGGTTCTCCAGCCGGTTGACCTCGATCCAGTACTCGGTGAGGTTGTCCATCGTCCGCAGATTGGGCATGGCCTCGGCGGTCAGCTCGGCCGCCCGCGCCAGCACCTCGATCTGCTGCTCGACGCCCTTGGGCAGTTCCTCGACGTTGTAGAGGACGACGAGGTCGACGGCCTCCTCCATGAAGTCCATGATGTCGTCGAGGGAGGACGCCAGGGAGTAGATGTCCTCACGGTCGAACGGCGTGATGAACGAGGAGTTCAGCTGGTGGAAGATCGCGTGCGTTGCGTCGTCACCAGCGTGTTCCGCGGCCCGCATACGCTCGGCGATCTCGGCCCGGCCGGCGGTGTCCGCCCCGAGCAGTTCCATGAGGAGCTTCGAGCCCGTGACGATGTTGTCCGCGGACGCGGCGAACATGTCGTAGAAGCTCGTCTCCCTGGGGGTCAGACGGAAGCGCACAAGGGGTCCTCGGGGTGCATCGGTTTCGGTCAGGCTGATGCTAAGTGCATCATCCGGCCACGGCTAATGGGCCGTCCCCCAGTGTCGCCCATCAGGCAGAGTGGTCGGCACGGGGGCCTTCCGCAGGCCCTATACCCGCCAAAGTTCGGTACGATATACCCAGTAGGGGTATATAACTGCCCAGGTGACGCCCGGGTGACACCAAGTGACATGGAGGACGCGATGACGACCACCGAGGCCGGCGCGGAAGCGCCCTCCGAGCACACGACCCACGGGTACCACAAGCAGAAGGACGAACACCTCAAGCGTCTGCGCCGCATCGAGGGCCAGATCCGCGGCCTGCAACGGATGGTCGACGAGGACGTCTACTGCATCGACATACTCACGCAGGTGTCCGCCTCCACCAAGGCGCTCCAGTCCTTCGCCCTGCAGCTCCTGGAGGAACACCTGCGGCACTGCGTGGCCGACGCGGCCGTCAAGGGCGGCGACGAGATCGACGCGAAGGTGCAGGAGGCCACACAGGCGATCGCCCGCATGCTGCGGACGTGATGCGGTCCCTGCCTCTTGAGGAGCGCCTCCGGCTCACTCGCCGGAGGCGTCCTCGCGTTCCTGGGCCACTTTCAGCACCTCGTCGATGCTCTCAAGGCTGAGCCGGTCCTCGTGCGCGGCCGAGGCCGCGATGATCAGCTCTCCGCACAGCTCGATCTCGGCGAGGGCCACGTGGTCCTGAACTGCCGTACCGCCGACCGGAGCCACGTGCATCACCTCTTCTCTGCCGTCACCGCTTCCTAGAGTAGGGAGCGGTCTACACACCGCGCATGGCACGGACGGGCTAGTCCTTGACGCCCGTCCCGACCGCCTACCCCTCCGCGATCTTCCCGGCGTAGATGTCCTCGCCGTCCGGCAGGCGTACGTCGACGGCGACGCCGAAGTCGAACAGCAAGGTCGTCGATGCGACGGCGACGGTGCCCTGCTGCTGCCCGTTGACGAAGCTGAACCGGTGCCGGATCTTGCGGATGCGCCCGTCGTCGTCGAGGTACGCGTCGAAGGGGACGTGCGCCGTGGCGAACCCTTTCGCCGCCGCGCCCAGGGATGCCTTGTTCGCACCGGACGAATCCCGCGCGGCCAGGGCCAGATCGGCGGTCCCCCGATAGTGCCGGACGGCGATCCCGGCCACGTCCGTCGTCCCCACGTACGTCGCCGTCCGCGCCCCGCGCAGCAACTCGGCGGCGGCGAACGGGTCGGTGGCACCGCCGGTGACCAGATTGCCGTCGGAGAGCGTGGCGGTGTCGACGCGCACCCACTTGTCGGCGGGCACACCGGCACCGCGGTTCTTCATGAACAGGGCGCCGGGAGCGAGCAGTTCGGTGATGGGCCGGTGTTCACTCTGTCCGGCGGGGTCCTGCGGCAGCATCACCTTCAACTGCCCGACCTGCCGCCGGTAGTCGTAGACACCCTCGCCCCGGATGGTGACGCGCGTGCCGCCGGTGGCCATCTCCATGGAGGTCCGGGTCTTCGAACTCCCCGCCTCCACCAGCCGGCCGGCGGCGGCGTGCAGCGCGGCGACGGGGTCACCGCCCCGCCCGTCCGCACCGGCCTCACCCCCGGCGCACCCGCTGACCGGCCAACAGACCAAGACCCCCGCGACGACCGCCCCGCCGACCCTGTGCTGCCGCTCCGCCATCGCCTGCCTCCGTCACGGACCCCCTGTCGCTCCCCTTAACGACGGGTCCGTGGGGCCGTCACGCCTACCGCCCCTTTACCGAAGCTGGGTAACGTTGTCGCCGTGGCGCAGCAGGACAGGGTCCCCTCACCTCAAGAATCCCCCGACCATCTGACGACAACGGTCGACCAGGGCCGCTTCTGCACAGCCCGCTGCACCTGCGGCTGGCGCGGCCCGGCAAGAAGAGCAAGAAGCCAGGCAAGAACAGACGCCGAAAACCACACACCGACGTAACCCCCACCCACGCAGCCGCGAGCAGTCATGCCACCCACCCACGCACGTAGCTGCGGGCAGTCGTGCCGCTGGGGCGGCACGGGTGGGCGCTGGGGCCCCCTCTGGGGAGGCACCCCGCCAGCGCGGGCAAGCGAAACCCCCGCGCCAGCCCCCACCCCGCCGCACCTCACCCCACCCTCAAGCCCTCACCACACCCCACCGCCCCCACAAGCCCCCACCCCACCCCACCCCACCCCACCCCGCCCCAACTCCGTGCACCATGGAACCCCGGCCACCCCCACCCCGTCTCGTTCCACGACAGCCGACCCAAGGCCACGGAGGGCACGCACCATGGAACGCCGTACGTTCATCGGAGGCGGCGTCGCCGCACTGGCCGCCGCAACCACCGCCGCCTGCACCGGCAACGACTCCGCCACCGCGGCCCAGACGAGCACGGCCAACACCGCGACCGCCTCGAACACCGCCGCGTCCGGCAAATCCGCCGCCCTCCCCGCCGCCCCCGCCAACTGGACCGCCCTGGCCCAGGACCTCGACGGCCCCCTCCTGCGCCCCGGCGACACCAACTGGCCCGCCGCCCACCAGCTCTACAACACCCGCTTCGACGACCTGAAGCCCACCGCCGTCGCCTACGTCGCCCACCCCGACGACATCCGCACCACCCTCGCCTACGCCCGCGCCCACCACCTCAAGGTCGCGATCCGCAACGGCGGTCACTCCTACGCCGGTTGGTCCTCCGGCAACGGCCGTCTGATCATCGACGTCTCGAAGCTCAACAAGGTCCGCTCCAGCGGCGGCACCGCGGTCGTCGGCGCCGGTGCCAAGCTCATCGACGTCTACCGCGCCCTCACCGCGAAGGGCGTCACCATCCCCGCCGGCTCCTGCCCCACCGTCGGCGTCTCCGGCCTCACCCTGGGCGGCGGCCACGGGGTCGTGTCCCGCGCCTACGGCCTGACCTGCGACAGCCTCACGCAGGCCACCCTCATCACCGCCGACGGCAAGCAGCTCACCGCGAACGCCACCACCAACAAGGACCTCTTCTGGGCCCTGCGCGGCGCCGGCAACGGCAACTTCGGCGTCGTCACGGAGTTGCAGTTCAAGACCCACCCGGCGCCCCAAGCAGTGACCGGCTACCTCTCCTGGCCCTGGTCGAAGGCCGCCGCGGTGATCAAGGCCTGGCAGGAGTGGGGCCCTGACCAGCCGGACGAGATCTGGTCGTCCCTGCACCTGGCGGGCACGACCGGCGGCTACACCACGATCAACGTCGCCGCCTTCTCCCTCGGCACCTACGGCGAGCTCCAGAACGCGGTCGACCGCCTCGCGGACAAGGTCGGCGCCTCCGCGAGCAGCGTCTCCCTGCGCCGCCGCTCCTACGAGGAGGCGATGGAGATCTACGCCGGCTGCTCCTCCTTCGCCACCGACGCCCAGTGCCACCTGCCCGGCAAGACCCCCGGCCGCTCCCCGCAGGGCGCGCTGAACCGGGAGACGTACGCCGCGAAGTCGGACTTCTTCGACCGCTCCCTCTCCACGGCCGGCATCAAGGCCCTGCTGAAGCAGATGGAGACGGTCCGCGGCGGCTCCGGCAGCATCGCCCTGACCGCGCTCGGTGGCGCGGTCAACCGGGTCTCCCCCACGGCCACGGCGTTCGTGCACCGCCGCTCCCGGATGCTGGCCCAGTACATCGTGTCCTGGCGGGCGGGCACGTCCGGCGCCACCGGCCAGTCCTGGCTGACCGCGGCCCACGACGCGATGAAGCCGTACGCGTCGGGAGCGGCGTACCAGAACTACACGGACCCGACGCTGACGGACTGGCGGAAGGCCTACTACGGCGACGCGGCGAACCGCCTGGCGACGCTGAAGAAGCAGTACGACCCGCAGGGCTTCTTCACGTTCCCGCAAGCCCTGTAGGAGCTAGGCGGCGAGGTCCCGCTCCTCCGCGCCCGCTTCCTTGCGCGCCCCGGGCACGACGGCGCCCTGTCCGTCGTACGCCGAGGCCTTCCGCGACCGGATCAGCCACCCCGCGCGCGGCGACCGCTCGATCGCCTTCGTCAGGGGCGTGAGCAGGGCCATGGCCAGCGGGGAGAGGAGCAGGGCGACGGCGGTGCCGAGAGCGAGGCCGCCGAGGACGTCGGTCGGGTAGTGGACGCCCATGTAGACCCGGCAGAAGCCTTCGAACAGGGCGAGCAGGATGCCGAGGACACCGAACCTGCGGTTGGCGAGGAACAGTCCGACGGCGAGCGCCATGGTGATCGTCGCGTGATCGCTCACGAACGAGTAGTCGGTCTTGCCGCTGACCAGGACCTCCAGGCCGTCGTGGTCGACGAACGGCCGGGGCCGCTCCACGAATCCTCGTATCGGCACGTTGATCAGCACGGCGACACCGGCGGCGAGCGGTGCCCAGACGAGGGCCGCGACGGAGGGCGCGGCCTCGTCGCCGCCGCGCCGCCGCACGGACATCCAGCACCACAGCACGAGCAGCACGGTGGCGAGCAGGATGCCGTACTCACCGACGAACTCCATGACCCGGTCGAACCAGTGCGGCGCGTCCTTGGCCAGGCCGTTGATGTCGTAGAGCAGCTCGACGTCGGGGTTCGACCCGGATGCGGCGAGTCCAGCCATGGTGCTGCGGCCCCTTCGTCGTCTGTCCCGGCGCGCAAGGTTTCGCGCGCCGCTGTTCCACCCCCGTGGTGTGTAGATCGGCCCTACGAGAATCCGCTCTGCGGCATCCGCCTACGCCAACAGGAACGCACGGTCCCCGTTAATACGTTCCACACTCCACTGAATGATCACTCAGACGTTATCGAAGAGAGACACATCGCTGCAGCTCAGGGGGTAGGTTCACAGCCTGTTCAGACCGTCGTGGGGAGCGCTTTCGCGCCATCTTCGGTGACCCGGGTCGCGCCGAAGTAGTCGGGGGTGTCGATCGGGTCGAACCGGATCACAGCACCCGTTCTCGGGGCGTCGATCATGTACCCGCCGCCGACATAAATCCCCACATGCCGGATGGCACGGGAGTTGGTGAGGTCGTCGGAGAAGAAGACCAGATCGCCCGGCAGCAGCTCGTCCCTGGCCGGATGCGGACCCGCGTTCCACTGGTCGTTGGCGACCCGCGGCAGCGTGACCCCGACGCTCTCGTAGGCGGCCTTCGTCAGCCCCGAGCAGTCGAACCGCCCACCGTCCTGAGCAGTACCGTCACCGCCCCAGAGGTAGGGCGTGCCGAGTTTGTTCTGCGCGTAGGTGATGGCGGCGGCGGCCTGCTTGGAGGGGTCGACGCGGGTGACGGGAGCGGCGAAGCTCTCCTCCAGCGTCGTGATCGTCTTCACGTAGTTCTGGGTCTCCCTGTACGGCGGCACGCCCCCGTACTTGATGACCGCGTACGCCCCCGCGTTGTAGGACGCGAGCATGTTCCTGGTCTGGTCCCCGGGGACGTCCTTCACGTACGAGGCGAGCTTGCAGTCGTACGACGCGGCCGACGGAATCGCGTCATTCGGATCCCAGACGTCGCGGTCGCCGTCACCGTCGCCGTCGATTCCGTGTGTGGCCCAGGTGCCGGGGATGAATTGCGCTATCCCCTGCGCCGCCGCGGCGCTCTGCGCCCTCGGGTTGAACCCGCTCTCCTGGTACAGCTGGGCGGCGAGCAGCGCGGGGTTGATGGCGGAGCAGAGGTTGCCCCACTTAGCCACGAGCCCCGAATAGGCAGCCGGCACAGCCCCCTTGGCGAGCGCCTTGGTGGCTCCCCCGACCCCGTTGGCGAGGTTCCCGGCGACGACGTAGACGCCCACGACGAGCAGCATCACGAAGCTCAGCCCCGCCCCGAGGGCGGCACCCGCCACGATCCACGCCTTACGCACCGTCAACCGCCCCTCACCGCACGGGAGTCTGCCCGCGCCAGTTTAGGAGCTTCCCCCGTGGAATCCGCGGCAACCGATGGACTCGTAATCCGTCGGGGCGCTGCCGGTGACGTGGTAGAAGACGACGGTCCAGTCACCGGGGTCGGCGGCGACGGGCACGGCGTCGTAGGCCTTGCCGGTCGGCAGGTGCTCCTGGAAGTCGTCGGGGTAGACGAGTTCGACGGCCTCGCCTTGCTTCCAGTGCGTGAAGATGTCCGTCGGCCTGCTCGTGGCGCCGATCGTCTCGTTCTCACTCCCGTCGTACGGCCGGCCCGTCTCCGGATCGAAATCGCGCGGCGACTTCACGCCGACCGAGACGTAGTACGGCGCCGGCTTCGCCTTCTGCAGCTCCGCGTACTTGAACCGGAAGGTGATCTTCGCCCGCTCCCGGACGTTCCCGCCGTCCGGGCTGTCCGCGTCGGTGACGCTGTACTGCACCTCCAGCGGCGTGCTCTGCGCCCCGACCGCCGTGCAGTCGCCCCTGCCCTCCGCGGCCTCGGCGGGGTCGGTCGAGCGCGTCCAGAAGTCCCTGGAGACCTTGTTGTCCACGATGTAGAAGGGCGGCTTGAACGCCGTGGCCGAGCCGCTCGCGGACGCCGACGCCGTACCCCCGCCCCGGGCCTCCGCCCCACCGTCGTCCTGCCCGCCCCGCATCCGCCACGCCACCACGGACCCGGCGACGAGCACGGCCGCGACGGAGACCGCCACCAGCAGGGACGTACGACGCGAGCGGTGCGGCGGCCCGGGTGCGGTCGTCGGCACATGGGCCGGAGCGTGGGTCGGGACATAGGTCGGGACGTAGCCGGGGCCGACGGTCGGCCGGTGCGCGGGGGCGGCCGGGGCTCCGTGCCCCGGGGGGACCAGCCCCGCCGCCACCGCGGCCCGGAGATCGGACGGTGCGGCCATGGAGTCGGCGGCGAGGCGGCCGTAGAACGGATCCTCGGCGAGCGCGGAGGACACCGCACAGCGCGCGATGACGGCGTCCAGCCCCGGCCGCGCCCCCGGTTCCTTGGCGACGCACTCCTGGATCAGCGCGGCGAGCCCCGGCTCGACCCCGGCGACGTCGATGTCCTCGTGCACCACGCGGTACGACACCGCGTGCGTGGGCCCGCTCCCGAAGGGCGGCCGCCCGGTGACGGCGTGGGCGAGGGTCGCCCCCAGCGCGAACACGTCCGCCGCCGGGCCCACTTGGTTGCCGACGATCACCTCGGGCGCGCTGTACCCGGGCGTCCCCGGGGTGAGCCCGGTCTGGGTCAGGGCGGTGTCGGCGGCGCCGCGCGCGATACCGAAGTCGATGAGCTGAGGGCCCTGCGGGGAGAGGAGGACGTTCTGCGGCTTGAGGTCCCGGTGCGTGACGCCGTACGCGTGGACGCTCGCCAGCGCCTCCGCGAGCGCCGCGAACAGCCGTCGCGCACTGTCGGCGGGGAGCGGCCCGTGTGCACCGACGGCCCGGCTCAGCGTGGGCCCGGCGACGTACTCGGTGGCCAGCCAGTAGGGCGCGGCGTCCAGCGAGGCGTCGATCAGATTCGCGGTGTACGCGCTGCGCACCGCCCGCACGGTCTCCACCTCCCGCCGGAAGCGGGCCAACGCCTCCGGATGGTCGGTGATCTCGTCCCGGATGACCTTGACGGCGACGAGCCGTCCGCCGGGCGACCGGGCGAGGTAGACCTGCCCCATGCCACCGGCTCCGAGGCGCGCGAGCAGCGTGTACGCACCGATGTGCGCGGGGTCCCGGTCTCTCAATGCGTCCACCGAAATGACCTTGCCACACGCGGCAGTTCGATCACAGCGGCAGGCACTGGCGGCGATCCGGGGTGAGCACGGAGAAGGAGAAACAGCACGTGCCGCTCTGCTGGGCAGCCCTCCTCACCACCGCCGAGTCCTAGGGCGCGCCGGCCGCTTCCCGGTACAGCGCGGCGGCCTTCGCGCCGAGCACCACGCTGTAGGAGGTGTCGTCGGTGACCCCGCCCTGCTCGTGCCCGCCCAGCACCCCGACGACCTGCCCGTCCCCGTTCACCCAGGGGCTCCCGCTCGTCCCGCCGCTGAGGTCGGGACAGTCGATGCGCTGCTGGGTGCGGCTGTGCGGGGTCGGCTTGTTGGTGCACCGGAGAGGCACCTCGCGGGAGTCGGGATATCCGGTGACGGTCACGGCGGTGGCGCCGGTGGCGGTGCCGGGGGTGAAGCGGTTCCCGCCGACGACGTCCTCGACGCCCCGGCCGTGCCGCTCGGCCACGACCGCGAACGCCACGTCGCTGTCCTCGTCCCACCCGTCGGGAAGGAAGCGCCGGGTGACCCGCCACTTCCCGTACGGCGCCGTGCCGTCCCGGTAGCCCGGCACGAACACGAGGTCGTCCCCGGCGCCGTCGAGACAGTGGGCGGCGGTCACGACGAGGTCCCGGCCCGGACTGCGCACGACGGACGCCGTGCAGTAGTGCTCCCCGCCGTCGAACAACGCCCCGACTCTGGCCGTCTCCGCGCTCGCCTGCGCGACGGCGGTGACACCGAGCGGGCCGGGCCCGTCGTCGGCGGCCGCCTCGGAGGCGGAGGTGACGGCGAGCAGCACGAGGACGACGCAGAGGGGCGTGTGCTTCATCGCAGCCAGTGTGTCCGGTGAAGGTGAGAGAAGCGTCAGACAACTGCGCCACCCGAGCGACCCCGCCCTTACGAGCCCTCACCCACACACAACACCCGGACCCACGCACAGCACCCGGCACCCGGCACCCGCCCCGAACTGCCGCGGGCGGCACCCGCCTCCCCGGTCGGTGCACCAGCCCCTTGGCCAGTGCATCAGCCCCTCGGTCAGTGCATCAGCCCCTTACGGCCGCCGTCAGCGGGAACCGCACCCCCGTCAGCTCCTCCGACACGTCCCACAGCCGTCGTGCGGCCACGGTGTCGCTGGCCGCGCGGGACCGGCCGACCAGCGTCGGGTGGCCCCGCCACTCGCCCAGCCCGTCGGGGCCGGCGTAACTCGCGCCGGGGATGTCCTGCGTCGCGGCGAACAGGGTGGGCAGGGCGCCGGCCCGGTCGTCCTGGGCCATGAGCCTGTTGCCGATCGCCATGCCGAGGCGCATCAGCGGGTTGGCGTGGTGGCTCTGGAGGTTGGTGGCCGCCCAGCCGGGGTGGGCGGCGGTGGCGCGGACGGGCGAGCCCGCCTCCGTCAGCCTGCGCTGGAGTTCCAGCACGAAGAGCAGGTTGGCGAGCTTGGACTGGGCGTAGGCGCGCGTCGGGTTGTAGTTCGAGGTGAGGTTCAGGTCGTCGAAGTGGATCTTCTGGTCGCCGAAGCGGTGGGCGCCCGAGGCGACCGTGACCACCCGGTCCGTGACGTACGGCAGCAGCAGGTTGGTCAGCGCGAAGTGCCCCAGGTGGTTGGTGCCGAACTGCATCTCGAAGCCATCGCGGGTCCGCTGCTGCGGCAGCATCATCACGCCCGCGTTGTTGATCAGCAGGTCCAGCCGCCGCCCCTCCCAGCCGTCCGCGAACTCCCGGACGGAGGACAGATCGGCGAGGTCGAGCCGCCGCACCTCGGTGCTGCCGCGCACCCCCGCCGCCGCGGCCCGCCCCCGCTCCACGTCCCGTACGGCGAACACGACATGCGCACCCGCCCCGGCCAGCCCTTCCGCGGTGCGCAGCCCGAGGCCGCTGTTGGCTCCCGTGACCACGGCCGTACGGCCCGCGAGGTCAGGGAGGTCGGTCAGGTTCCATGCGCTTCGCTTCTCAGCCATGACGCCAATGTAGGCGTCGCCAACAATGCTGTCAATGACAACAATGCTGACGTCGCCAACATACGGATACGATGGTGTCCATGCCCGCGAGCCGCCCCTATCACCACGGAGACCTGCGCTCAGCGCTGCTCACCGCCGCCGAGCGCACCCTGCGCGACAAGGGCGCCGCCGCGCTGTCGCTGCGCGAGCTGGCCCGGGACATCGGAGTCAGCCACGCCGCCCCCGGCCGGCACTTCAAGGACAAGCAGGCCCTGCTCGACGCCCTGGCGCTCGACGGCTACGACCGCCTGATGCAGACCCTCGCAGCCGCCGACGACCCCACCCTCCCGCTCCAGCCCCGCCTCACCGGCCTCACCCGCGCCTATCTGCGGTTCGCCACCGACAACGCGGCGCTACTGGAGCTCATGTACTCCCTCAAGCACGACCCGGACGCCTCCGGGCAGATGGCCGCCGCGGCCGAGCGCACGGTGCAGTCCCTGGCCGCGATCGTCGCGGAGGCCCAGCAGCGCGGCGAGATCATCGAAGGCGACCCGGCCGTGCTCACCCTCACCGTGGGCGCCGCCCTGCACGGCATCGCCACGTTCGCGGCCAACGGCCACACCGACGCCCAGGCGGCCGTCGCGGGCACCGAGGGCGTCGACGCCCTCGTGCACCTCCTGCTGCACGGCCTGCTGCCCCGGTGACCGCGACCGTCCTCCTGTGAACCCGCTGTGCGCACGGTCAAGGCACAGCCAACCCACGGCCATCGGGCCGCCATCGACCGGTAAGTCTCGACACCCCTGAGTCATACGGAAGTCAGAGTTCCGCAACGTGTCTTGTTGTCGCGTACTCAACAAGGGGATGGTCTACGCGGGTCGCCGCCCCCACCGGGAACCTCACCGGTGGTCCCCCACCGCAGGCCTCTCTGCACCCACTCACAGGAGGCAGTACGACCTTGCGTACTTCCAACTCCCCCCACATGTCCGGCAGATGGCACCGCATCGGCTCCGCCGCCGCAGCCGCCACCGCCCTCCTCCTCGCCGGCCTCGGCACCGCCGCCCACGCGAGCGCCGCGACCCCGCACAAGCCGAGCCCCGCGGCCGTCGCCGCCCAGGTCGCCAAGGCCCACGTGCGCTACGAGAACGCGTGCGGCACCACCCCCAAGAAGGGCTACGCCGCCTGCAACGCGCTCCGCGTCACCGCGGGCACCACCGCCTACATGGAGAAGCAGGCCGCACTGCAGGGCACAACCGCCCGGACCCTCCGGCCGGACGCCTCCTCCGCCACCCCGACCGGCTACGGCCCGAGCGACCTCCAGGACGCCTATGGGCTGACGGACGCCGCCGCCTCGAACGGCTCCGGCGAGACCATCGCGATCGTCGACGCGTACGACGACCCCAACGCGGCAGCGGACCTGGCCACTTACCGCTCCTACTACGGCCTGCCCGCCTGCACCACCGCCAACGGCTGCTTCAAGAAGGTCAGTCAGACCGGCTCCACGACCTCCCTCCCGACCGCCGACAGCGGCTGGGCGGGCGAGATCTCCCTCGACCTCGACATGGTCTCGGCGATCGCCCCGAACGCCGACATCCTGCTGGTCGAGGCGAAGTCGGCGAGCATGGCCAACCTGGGCACGGCCGTGAACGAGGCGGTCAAGCTCGGCGCGAAGTACGTCTCCAACAGCTACGGCGGCAGCGAGTCGTCGAGCGACACCTCGTACGACTCCTCCTACTTCAACCACCCCGGCGTCGCCATCACGGTCTCCGCGGGCGACGAGGGCTACGGCGCCGAGTACCCCGCCGCGTCGAAGTACGTGACGGCGGTCGGCGGCACCAAGCTCTCCACGTCCTCCACCAGCCGCGGCTGGACGGAGTCCGTCTGGAACACCAGCAGCACCGAGGGCACCGGCTCCGGCTGCTCCTCCTACGACGCGAAGCCGTCCTGGCAGACCGACACCGGCTGCACCAAGCGGATGATCGCCGACGTGTCCGCGGTCGCCGACCCCGCCACCGGCGTCTCGGTCTACGACTCCTACGGCTCCGACGGCACCGGCTGGAACACCTACGGCGGCACCAGCGCCTCCGCGCCCCTCATCGCCTCGGTGTACGCCCTGGCCGGCACCCCCGGCAGCAGCGACTACCCGGCCTCCTACCCCTACGCGGCGGCAGGCACATCGGCCCTCAACGACGTGACGTCCGGCAGCAACGGGACCTGCACCACCAGCTACTACTGCACGGCCCGGTCGGGATATGACGGCCCGACAGGCTGGGGCACCCCGGCGGGAGTCGGCGCGTTCACCGGCTGAGACCTGGCACGAAGAGAACGGGCCGTGGCATCCAGCCACGGCCCGTTCGGCACGACCGCGACGACTGCGACGTACTGCTGGCACCATCCTCCTGGACGTCCTTTTCACGACACCCTCGGGGGAAACCACATGAAGCGCGCCCTCGCGGCCCTGGCCGCCGTCGCCCTCCTCACCGCGCCGCTGGCCGGCTGCAGCAGCGACTCGAAGTCCGTCACCGGCACCGTCATCGGCAAGGACACGGACTACGAGTGCAAGACCAAGAAGAAGAACGGCAAGAGGACCCGCAGCTGCCACACCGAGTACGAACTGACGGTCCGTACGAAGAGCGGGGACGAGGAGGAGGTGGACGTCAGCAACAGCGCCTACTCCTCCTGCGCCGAGGGCGCCACCTACCCCAAGTGCACGACGCGCTAGCGACCCCGCCTCGACTGGGTAGCCTTCACCCGCAGAACATGGGTGCAGCACGGGCGCCACCAGCACGTCCGACCACAAATAGGGGTCAACGACGGAACCACACGACAGGTTCCGCTCAGGCCTCATTGCCCGGCGTGACCTGCCGTGATACACAGAGTAATCAGACCGGTACCAGACAAGCATTCGTACGAAACCCGCCAATCAATGACGCCAAGTCGACATACGACGGCGCATTTGTCGGCGACAATGAGGCCTGACCTCTGCGCACCCGCAGGGGAAGCGGAACTACCCACCAGGGGCGGTGACTTACATGCTCTTTGCGGCCGACAAGGGAGACATCAACACCATCATCGGCGGGATCGCTCCGGACTGGGGCCCCTTCGGCAGCCTGGGCAACGAGGCGAAGGTGATGATCGAGGTCGTGATGGCGGTGGCCATCCTGCTCTGCCTGGGCATCGCCATCTGGGGCGCCGCGAAGCAGCGCATCGGCGCGACCGCGCTCCGCGACACCTTCAGCGCCGAGCAGGGCAAGGGCCTCATCATCGCCGGTCTCACCGGCGTCTTCATCATCGGCTCACTCGGCACGCTGTTCACGATCGTGTACGGCATGGCGGTCTAGCAGGCGTTTCTTCAGTTCGCTCCGAGTCCCTCCGGGCACGCCCGGTCGTCCCCACCACCCCCACCCGCCCGTCGTGCCCACCGGCTGAGGTTGCGTTTCCCTGATGTCCAGTCACCACACCGCGCCCGCGCGGGAACCAGCACGGCTACCGTCGTATGCCTACGAGTTTCCGCACGACGTCGAGGGGGCGCACGCGGCATGAGTCTCGGGGACGAACGCGAGGCCTCCGGCGGTTACGGGGGCACCGGCCAGACCCGCACACGACTGCCCGACAGCGGCGGCGACGTGTACGGCGGCGCGCGACGAGGCGGACGCTCCTCGTCGCGCAGCCTGGTCACGGTGGTCGGCGTAGTGGTACTCCTGATCGCCGCGATCGCCTTCGCGAACCGTGGAGGAGACGATTCCTCATCGCAAAACGGGGCCACCACCAACAAGCCGGCAACCTCCCCCACAGCAGCAACGGGGAAGACCCCGGTGAAGGCGGGATTCGCACGGGACGAGCAGGGGGCACAGAGCGCGGCGGCGAACTATGCGGTGGCGCTGGGGTCGGACGGCATGTTCAACGCCTCCCGACGACACCAGATCGTGCAGGCCATCGCAGATCCCAGCTCTGCCGATCGGCTCCAGTCTGGTTTCGACGCCGACTATTCAACAAACTTCCTGAAGCAGATCGGGTTGAACGACGACGGCAGTGCCCCTACGGGCGCCACCTTCGTCAATCGCACTCTGCCGGCCGGTACCAAGGTCACCTCCTACAACAGCAGTGAGACGACCGTCGAAGTCTGGTGCAACGGCCTCTTCGGTCTCACCGGACAGAGCTCGACCAACCCCGTAACCAGCAACTGGTTCACCGTCACGATGAAGCTGCGGTGGAGCGGTGACGACTGGAAGGTGCTCGAGACCACCCAGAAGACCGGCCCCACCCCCGTCACCGGAGACAACCCGGTGTCCGGTTCGGAGGAGATCGGCAAAGCGGTCGAGGAGTTCGGAGGCTTCACCTATGCCCGGTAGCCCGCACCGCGCCCTCAAGCTCACCGGCCTGGTGGCCGCCACACAAACCGCTGCCGTTCTCCTGGCCACGCGCGCCTTCGCCGCACCCACACCATCGCCGACGCCAACGCCGACCAAGAGCGACGATCCATGCTCGCTGATCGCCGGCCCCGCCAAGAAGTACTGCGAACGCGGCCAGAACTCCACCGGCTCCGGCGGCTCCACCACCCTCGACCCCACCTCCTCCCTCGACCCCCTCTCCTCCCTCGCCAAGGGCTGTGCCGACGCCGCCTCCTGGACCGTCGACAAGCTCAGCGGCGCCGTGAAGGACACCGCGAACGTCGACTTCACGAACCCCAAGTTCCTCCAGCAGTACGCGGTCGTCTTCGCCGCGTCGACCGTCCTGACCCTGCTCCTCTGGCTGCTCGCCGTCGCCAAGCGCGCGGTGCGAGGCGTCCCCCTCTCCACCGCCATCAGCGAAGCGATCGGGTTCCTCTGGCTCACCGTCCTGGCGTCGGCGTTCACCCCGCTCATCCTCTACACCGTCGTCTCCGCCACCGACGGCATCACCGAGGTGCTCGCGAAGACGACAGGCGACCAGACCGACACCTTCTTCGGCACCTTCTCCGGCGCCCTCAACAAGGGCGAGGACATCGGCGGCGGCCCGATCATGCTGATCGTCGTCTCACTCGTCAGCATCCTCGCCGCCGGAATCCTCTGGCTCGAACTCGTCATCCGCGCCGCCCTGCTCTACGTCGGCGCCCTGCTCGGCACCGTCGTCTACGCCGGCCTCGTCGACAAGAACCTGTGGGGCCACGTCCGCCGCTGGGCGGGCATCATGATCGCCGTCATCCTGGTCAAACCGGTCATCGTCATCGTCCTCGGACTCGCCGGCGCGCTGTCCACCGACGACGGCCCCGACGCCTTCTCCGCCGTCGTCTCCGGCCTCGCCATCATCCTGCTCGCCATCTTCGCGTCGGCGATGATCTACCGCTTCGTCCCCGGCTTCGGCGACGAGATCGCCGGCTCCCGCAACAACCGCATCATGCAGGGCGCCGAAGGCAAGGCCGCGGCCGTCATCAGCAGCCCCGCGACCCTCGTCGCGCAGGGCATCAAGACCCACAGCACCCGGGCCGACAACAACGGCGGCGGACAGTCCTCCGGCAACGGCGGAGCCCGCCCCTCCAACCCGGCCTCCGGCGGCGTCGCCGCCCACAGCACGCGCGGCTCGAACGGCGGCGGCGCCGGCGGCGGATCTGTCCCCTCCGCCGCACCCTCGCCCCGCTCGAGCAGCCCGGTGAACACACCCCACGCCAGCAACACCCGCAACAGCAGTACCAACCGCACGGGAGGTGAAGGGCGTTGACGACCGAGTCCCACGTGTCCCATCCGGTCACGCCCCGCCGTACATATCTGATCGGCCGCGCCCGGCCGAACGCGATCGTCGGCAGGAATCGTGAGACCGGCGAGATCGCGCTCATCATCGGCGGCGCGTTCCTCGGCATGATGTGCGGGCTCCTCGTCCCGGTGCTGTCCCTGCGCATCGTGCTGCTGATGGGCTTCCCGCTGCTCGCGCTGGCGGCGGTCTACGTGCCGTACAAGCACCGCACGTTCTACAAGTGGTTCGAGATCAACCGCAGTTACAAGCGCACCCTCAAGCAGGGCACCGTCTACCGCTCCGGCGTCATGGAGGCCGGCACCCGCGTCGACGGCCGCGAGGTCGAGATCGGCCCGCCCCCCGGCATCGGCCGCATCACCTGGCTCGCCGCCCCCTTCGGCCCCGACGAGATCGCCGTACTGCTCCACGCCGACCGCAGAACGGTGACGGCCGCGATCGAGATCGAAGGCCCCGGGGTCGGCCTGCGCGACTCGGAGGACCAGGAGGCGCTGGTCGACCGCTTCGGCACACTGCTCAAGCACGTGGCCAACGGCGACGGCTTCGTCACCCGGCTCCAGATGCTCGCCCGCACCCTCCCCGCCGACCCCGACGCCCACGCCAAGGACGTGGCCGTCCGCGGCGACGAGAAGGCACCGGGATGGCTCCAGCAGTCGTACGACCAGCTCCAGTCCATGGTCTCCACCAGCAGCGAGCAGCACCGCGCGTACCTCGTCGCCTGCATGCACTACACCCGCGAACTCTCCGCCGAGGCCCACGCGATGGCCCGCGCGGCCCGCCCCCAGTCGGGCCGCAAGCTGGACCGCGACGCCGGCCTGGCGGTGGTCATGGCACGCGAGCTCACGGACATCTGCTCCCGCCTCCAGGAAGCGGACATCCGCGTACGACAGCCCCTCGGCCAGGGCCGGCTCGCCTCCCTCATCCACTCCATGTACGACCCGGACCACCCCATCGACCACATCCAGGCGATGACCAAGCGCAACGCCTGGCCGGCCGAACTCGACGCCATGGAACCGACGTTCCTCCAGGCGAAGACCCGCGAGTCGTCCACCCGCGCGCCCTGGTGCCACGCCACCGCCTGGGTGAAGGAGTGGCCCATGACGCCCGTCGGCGTCAACTTCCTCGCCCCCCTCCTCGTCCACACCCCGGACGTCATCCGCACGGTCGCCGTGACGATGGACCTCGAACCCACCGAGGTCGCGATCGAGCGCATGCTGACGGAGAAGACGAACGACGAGGCGGAGGCCAGCCGGGCCGCCAAGATGAACCGCACCGTCGACCCGCGTGACATCGCCGCCCACAACCGCCTGGACCAGCGCGGCGAGGACCTGGCCAGCGGCGCCGCCGGCGTCAATCTGGTCGGCTACATCACCGTCTCCGCCCGCTCCCCCGAAGCCCTGGCCCGCGACAAGCGGACCATCCGGGCCTCGGCCGGAAAGTCGTACCTGAAGCTGGAGTGGTGCGACCGCGAGCACCACCGCGCCTTCGTGAACACCCTCCCGTTCGCCACCGGAATCCGAAGGTAGAGGCTGATGCGCTGATGCGGGACCCGCTGTCCGTCCTCACCGACGCCTTCACGTCCTTCCTCTTCGGGAAGGTCGAGACGACCCGCCTGCCCGTCCGCACCTCCACAGGCCAGGCCCAGGCGGTCTACCTGCCCACGGCGGCACCGGGGCTCGGCGACTCGGGCGTCATCATCGGCCGCGAGGTCTACTCCGGCAAGGGCTACATCTACGACCCCTTCCAGCTCTACGGCCAGCAGCTCCCCGCGCCGCACTGGCTGGTGCTCGGCGAGTCCGGCAACGGCAAGTCGGCGCTGGAGAAGACGTACGTCCTACGGCAGTTGCGCTTCCGCGACCGGCAGGTCGTCGTCCTGGACGCCCAGGGCGAGGACGGCGTCGGCGAATGGAACCTCATCGCGCAGGAGCTGGGAATAACTCCCATCCGCCTGGACCCGATGGCCGCCCTGGACATGGGAATCCGCCTCAACCCCCTCGACCCCGCGATCACGACCACGGGCCAGCTCGCGCTGCTCCGCACGATCATCGAGGTCGCGATGGGCCACGGCCTCGACGAACGCTCCGGCTTCGCCCTCAAGGTCGCGCACGCCTACGTCAACGAGACGATCGTCGAACGCCAGCCGGTGCTGACCGACATCGTCGAGCAGCTACGGCACCCCGAGCCGGAGTCCGCCGAGGCGATGAACGTCGACATAGACGATGTACGGGCGTGGGGCCTGGACGTCGCCCTGGTCCTGGACCGGCTCGTCGACGGCGACCTGCGCGGCATGTTCGACGGCCCAACCACGGTCGGCATCGACCTGGACGCCCCGCTCATCGTCTTCGACCTGTCCCACATCGACCGCAACTCCATCGCCATGCCCATCCTCATGGCGATCGTCGGCGTCTGGCTGGAGCACACCTGGATCCGCCCCGACCGGAAGAAGCGCATCTTCCTGGTCGAGGAGGCCTGGCACATCATCAACAGCCCCTTCGTGGCCCAGCTCTTCCAGCGCCTGCTGAAGTTCGGCCGACGGCTGGGCCTGTCGTTCGTGGCGGTGGTGCACCACCTGTCCGACGTCGTCGACGGAGCGGCGGCGAAGGAGGCCGCGGCGATCCTGAAGATGGCGTCGACGAGGACGATCTACGCCCAGAAGGCGGACGAGGCACGCTCCACCGGACGCGTACTCGGCCTCCCCCGCTGGGCGGTGGAGATCATCCCGTCCCTGACCCCGGGTATCGCCGTCTGGGACGTCAACGGCAACGTCCAGGTGGTCAAACACCTGATCACCGAGACAGAACGCCCGCTCGTCTTCACCGACCGCGCGATGACCGAGTCCTCCGCCGACCGCGACCTGACGGACGACGCCCTGCGCGCGGCCGAACTCGAGGCGGAGGAGCGGGCGGCAGCGTTCGTGGAACAGCACATGGAGCACCAGCACCTGGAGCACATGGGCGACTCCGAGTCGACGGTGGCCTAGGCAGGGAGGCGGGCAGTGGTGAGACCTGACGACCGCCGTCGGCAGGAAGGCCAGGGTCAGGGAGGCATCCCGGACGGGCTGCTGGTGGGCATACTCGCCTTCCTCATCGGCATGACCCTGCTGGTCTGGTCGGCCACCGGCCTGGCCGGCTGGTTCGCCCACGGCGCCTGGCCCGACGGCGTCACCTTCACCCGCACCCCGCCGGCCATGCGCCAACTCATCGGCCAGCCCCACGACATGCCGGGCGCCTGGCCGGACACCCCGGCAGGCCAGCTCTCCGGCTACGGCCTCTTCTGGGGCCTGTTCATCGGCCAGCTGATGGTGCTGGTCGTGCTCACGGTCTTCGTGCTGGGGACGGTGGCCCGCTGGAAGGCGGTACGACGGGCCCGGAAGGCGGCGCCCCCGGTGACGCCGCGGGTCGCGGTCGCGGCCGTGGAAGAACAGCCGCCGGTGGCTCCGCAGCCCGTCGTCGAGAGGGTCACGCACCACGAGGTGCCCACACCCAGGGCGGAACCGGTACCGGCACCCCTCCCCGCGCCGATGGCCGTCCCCCAGCGGGTGGAGAAGGTGCTGGTTGCTCCCAGGGAGACCCGCCACACCACGGCGACCCAGGCCGTACGCGACGCCGAGGGTCCCACCCTCGTCGTCACCTCCAACCCCGCCATCTGGTCGGACACCAAGGACGCCCGCGCCAAACTGGGCCCGGTCCACCTCTACGACCCCACCCACCTCTGCGACACCCCGGCCCGCCTCCACTGGTCCCCCACGGCAGGCTGCGAGGACCGGCAGACGGCCAAGGCCAGGGCGGCAGCGCTCCTCACCCCGGTCCGCCCGACCGCCCGGCTCGACCAGGCCGTCAGCGACACCGCGGAAACGCTCCTGCGCAGCTATCTGCATGCCGCCGCCATAGACGGCCGCACCATCCGTCACGTCCACCGCTGGTCCCAGGGCACCCAGATCCAGGACGCGGTACGCATCCTCCGTACGAACCCCAAGGCGGCCCCAGGCGCGGCAGGCGAGCTCGAAGCCACGCTCACCGCCCACCCGGAACGCCGGGACATCGCCCAGGAGCTGACCGGCCGAGCCCTCTCCGCGCTCTTCACGGTCAACATCCGTGAAGCCTGCACTCCAAACCGAACTGATGCCCTCGCCTTGGATTCCTTCGTCGGCGAAGGGGGCACGCTTTATGTAGTGGGGGAGTCCATCGAGGACCCCAGGACCAATCCCGGCGCGATGCCGCTCCTGACGGCCCTCGTCTCCAGCGTGGTCGAGCGTGGCCGGCACATGGCCGAACGGTCATCCTCCGGTCGCCTCGACCCACCACTGACGCTCGTCCTGGACGACATCGCCGCCGTGGCTCCGCTTCCCCAGCTCCCGGAGCTGCTGGCCACCGGAGCGGACCGGGGCCTGCCGACCCTGGCGCTGCTCCGGTCCCGGGAACAGGCACGGTCCCGCTGGCCGCACGACGAGCTGCCGGTCTGAGCCCGAAGGTCAGGCCGGCTTCCCCAGCACGAACTCCAGCTCCTTCTCCTCCTCGCGCCCCTCCAGCGGCACGACCTTCCCGCTCGGCACGAACCCCGCCTTGCGGTAGAAACCCTGGGCCCGCGGGTTGTCCTCGTGCACGATGAGCCGCACGGCTTCCACACCCCGCCCCCAGGCCCATTCCAGGGCGGCATCGAAGAGCGCCTTGGTCACCGGGCCACCACGCCACTCGGGCAGCACGAACACTCCGACGACATGCCCCTGCCGCCGCTCGACAGGGAAGCCGGCCCAGTCGGTGGTTCCGGCTTCCTCGATCAGCATGACGACGGACCCGACCCAGGTCCCGTCAGCGGCCTCGGCGACGAACTGGAGCGCCCCACCGGCACCGGACACATCCGACGAGCCGGCAGCCCGCTCCTGCCAGAAGGAGTCGGGACGGGCCGAGGCCGCCTCATGGGTGTCCAGAAAGGCCACGGGAGCGGCCGGGTCCTTGAGTGAGCGGAGCCGCAGTGCTTTCACCGCGGGCCACTCATCGGCACGTATAGGGCGGACCTCGAAGTTCATGTTGCTCATGCCGAATACGGTAACCGAACGCAGAAAACCCCCGGACCGGTATCCCCGGCCGGGGGTTTTCTCAAATTTTGTTCGGCGGCGTCCTACTCTCCCACAGGGTCCCCCCTGCAGTACCATCCGGTCTTGCGTTTCCGACTCTATCAGATCGTTTTCCGATCCGATTTCCTCGGTGCTTTCCAGGTTCTCGCTTCCGCGTTTCCCTTTCCGGCGGTTCCGACTCTATCAGATCCTTTCGGGCCTGACTCCCAGTCAGAGGGGCTTGTCTTCCCGACCGTTGGGCCGTTCCGACGTCTCAAACCTTAGCGGATCCTCCCGGCAGTTCCTAATCGAGCTGCCGGACCCAAATCGAATTGAATTCGGGCACGCCGAATTCATCCCGGCTGGGAGATCGTGCTGATGGTTTGTGGTGCCGCTGATGCGGCGGAGGTGTTGTCGGAGAACCGTTACGGCTCCGCGGCAACCCGAAGAACTTTACGGACCGGCAGGGTGAGTGTCAAGCACCCCCTGTCAAGATCTTTTCGGGTGACGGGTCGCTGATCGGTCGGGGGTCGCATCAGTCCAGGTCAGTGAGGCGTCCGCCCGCGTCCGGCTGGGCGTGCTCCACCCTGCGCAGGAGGCGGGTGAGGACATCGCCGAGGGCCGTCCGCTCCTCGGGCGACAGGTCCTGAAGGAGGTCCTCCTCGAAGACCGTGGCCAGGCGCATGGCCTCCAGCCACTTCTCGCGGCCCTCCACGGTCAACTCGACGATCACCCGCACCCGGTTGGACTCGTCCCGCTCCCTGGTGACCAGCCCCTCGGTGACCATCCGGTCGATGCGGTGGGTCATGGCGGCCGGCGTCAGGCCGAGTCGCTTGGCGAGCTCGCTCGGGCCCATGCGGTACGGGGCGCCGGAGAGGACGAGGGCCTTGAGGACCTCCCACTCGGCGTTGCTGATGCCGAGTGCGGACGTCTGGCGGCTGTACGCGACGTTCATACGGCGGTTCAGGCGGGAGAGCGCCGAGACGATCTTCTCGACCTGGGGATCGAGGTCCTGGAACTCGCGCTGGTAGGCGGCGATCTGCTCGTCGAGCGTGGGCTCGGGGATGCCAGGGGTCTCGGCCATGACGGCAGTATCCCACGTCACTTTGCCTCTAAGTCCTTCACTCTGTACTCTTTAGCTTCGAACTTTAGCTTTGAAGTCTTCACTCCTAACTAGTGAGAGAGGTGAACGTGACCAGGGCCATGGGCGCAGCGATGCGCCGGATTCACGTGGGCAACGCACTCAGCGCGTTCGGGCTCGGCTTCACGGTCCCCTACCTGTACGTCTATGTGGCGCAGGTGCGGGGACTGGGGGCCATGACGGCGGGGCTCGTCCTCGCTGTCTTCGCCGTGGCCGCGCTGATCGTGCTGCCGTTCGCCGGCCGGGCGATCGTGCGGCGGGGCCCTCTTCCGGTGCTGCTCGCCGCTCTGGTCACGGCCGCGCTCGGGGCGCTGAGCCTGGGGCTGGCGAACAACGCGACCACCGTGCTGCTGTCGGCAGCAGCGCTGGGTGCCGGACAGGCGGTCATGCAGCCGGCTCTCGCCACGATGATCGTGGACTGCTCCACGTCGGAGACCCGGTCCCGGGCCTTCGCGATGCAGTTCTTCCTGCAGAACCTCGGGCTCGGCGTCGGTGGTCTCATCGGCGGCCACCTGGTGGACACCTCGAACGTCTCCTCCTTCACGCTTCTCTTCGCGATCGAGGCGGCGATGTTCCTGCTGCTGGTCGTGGTGATGGCGACCGTGCGGATGCCGCGCGCGCCGCGGGTGGAGGGGGCGCCGTCCGCTGCCGCCAAGGGCAGTTGGAAGCAGCTGCTGGGGAACCGGGCGATGGTGCAGCTGTGTGTGCTGGGCTTCGTGCTCTTCTTCGCCTGCTACGGCCAGTTCGAGTCGGGCCTGAGCGCGTACGGCGTCGAGGCCGCCGGGATCTCCACCTCCGCGCTGGGGACGGCGCTGGCCGCCAACACCGCGATGATCGTCGTGGCGCAGTTCGCCGTGCTGAGGTTCGTCGAGCGCCGCAGGCGGTCCCGGGTGATCGCCGCGGTCGGGATCATCTGGTCCGTGGCATGGGTCGCGGCGGGGTACGCCGGGCTCGGCCACGGCAGCCAGGCCATGGCGACGGCCGCGTTCGTGTCGACGTACGCCCTCTTCGGTCTGGGGGAGGCGATGCTGTCGCCGACGGTGGCTCCGCTGGTGGCCGATCTCGCGCCGACCGGCATGGCCGGGCAGTACAACTCGGCCTTCGCCCTGGTGAAGCAGCTCGCCCTGGCGGTGGGGCCGGCGATCGGCGGCCCGATGGGCGCGTCACTGCACGCGCCGTACATCGTGACGTTCCTGCTGTTCTCGGTGGGCATCACCTATCTGGCGCTGCGGCTGGGCCGTCAGCTCACCGATGTGCAGGACCACCCGTGGCGGGCGAGGAGCCGTGTGGTGGCCACGGGCGGCACACAGCAGGAATCTGTCGCTGCGTAACCGGAGCGACCTCAGGGGCGCGGGGCTGTGTCGCTGTGCGGCTTCGCCGTGTGGGCGCGACAAGCCCCCGCTCACCCGCAGCCGCCACTCACCTCCGCGTCCCTACCCCTTGGGCAGCACAAACTCGCACCAGACCGCCTTCCCGCCCCCAGGCGTCCTCCGCGACCCCCAGTTCGAAGCGATGGTCGCCACGATCGCGATCCCCCGCCCCGACTCGTCACCGGGTTCGGCCCGCCGACGCCGAGGCAGATGGTCGTCCCCGTCCGTCACCTCGATGATCAGACGCCGATCGGTCCTGCGCAGGCGCAGCCGCATCGGTGGCGTCCCGTGCTGCAACGAGTTCGCCACCAGCTCGCTCGCCGCCAGCACCCCCAGGTCGTGCAGTTCCGAGGGGAAGCGCCAGCTGGTCAGCACGCCGGAGGCGAACGCACGCGCGCGTGGGGCCGCCTCGACGCCGCCGAGGAGTTCCAGGGCGGCGTTGCGGAAGAGGTCGCTGTCGGGGCCCGTACGGGACGGGTGCTGGAGGACGAGGACGGCCACGTCGTCGTCGTGGTCGGCGGTGACGCCGGCCGAGCGGACCAGGCGGTCGCAGACGACCTGGGGGGTGCCGGTGGCGCCGGACAGGGCCCGCTCCAGGGACGCGATGCCCTCGTCGAGGTCCTCGTCCCGGCGCTCCACCAGGCCGTCCGTGTAGAGGACGGCCGTGGAGCCGGGGCCGAGCGGGATCGAGCCCGAGGCGTGCATCCAGCCGCCGGTGCCGAGCGGTGGTCCCGTCGGCTCGTCGGCGCGCTGCACCGCGCCGCTCTCGTCGCGGACGAGGATCGGGAGGTGGCCGGCGCTGGCGTACACCAGCTTGCCCTCGTTGGGGTCGTGGATGGCGTACACGCAGGTGGCGATCTGGTTGGCGTCGATCTCGGTGGCCAGGCCGTCGAGGAGCTGGAGGACCTCGTGCGGGGGGAGGTCGAGGCGGGCGTACGCCCTGACCGCCGTACGGAGTTGGCCCATGACCGCTGCCGCACGCACACCTCTGCCCATGACGTCGCCGATCACCAGGGCTGTGCGGCCGCCGCCGAGGGTGATGACGTCGTACCAGTCGCCGCCGACCGCGGCCTCGGTGCCGCCGGGCTGGTAGGTGGCGGCGATACGGAGGTCGTCGGGTTCCTCCAGGACCTGGGGGAGCAGGGAGCGCTGGAGGGTGACGGCCGTCTCGCGCTGGCGGCGTTCGCTGGCTCTGAGGCGTTCGGCCGCCTCGGCGTGGTCGGTGACGTCCGTGGCGAAGACGAGGACGCCGCCGTCGCCTTCCGACACCGGGGTGCAGGTGAACGTGTAGGAGCGGCCGTCGGGGGCCTTGCGGGACTTGACCGTGCGGGGCTTGCCGCTGCGCAGGACCTGGTCGAGGAGCGGGAGGAGGCCGGTCTCGTGGAGTTCGGGGAGGGCTTCGCTCGCGGGGGTGCCGGGGGATCGGGGGCCGAAGGCCGTCACATAGGCGTCGTTGACGTAGGCGAGGCGGTGGTCGGGGCCGTGGACGAGGGCGACCAGGGCCGGGACGCGGTCGAGGACCTCGCGGACGGGGAGTTCGTCGACGGCGGGGACGGGGGGTGCGTCGTCGGTGAGTTGTTCGGCGCGGGCCGCGGGTACGGCGCCCTCCCCGAGTCGGTCCGGGGTGAGCTCGTGGTCGGTCCGCGCGGCTGCGCGGCGCTGCGTTCCGGGGAGCCGGGCGCTCCAGCGCGTGAAGTTCACGAATCCTTGCCTCGTGTCGTCGTCTTCGGCCGGCTCCGGACCCGGCCTGGGTCCTCGCGGGTTCGGTGGGCGGGCGTCCACCCGTCCTGGGTCGGGGATCAGTGTGGCAGTGTGACCGACCGGACCGACATCCGTCAGACGCCTGCCCCGCCGGTGGAGTTCCTCGGTCCGGTCAGGACGACCCCTTCGGGTCGTTCGTGGGGTCGTGAGGAGGCTTTCCACCGGCCGCGAGTTCGAACTCCGCTCGGGGATGTTCGAGCGATCCCAGCGAGACGATCTCCCGTTTGAAGAGCCCGGACAGGGTCCATTCGGCCAGCACGCGCGCCTTGCGGTTGAAGGTGGGGACCCTGCTGAGGTGGTAGACGCGGTGCATGAACCAGGCAGGGTAGCCCTTCAGCTTGCGCCCGTAGACGTGGGCGACGCCTTTGTGGAGGCCGAGGGACGCCACTGAGCCGACGTACCTGTGGGAGTACGTCTCCAGCTCCTCGCCTCTCAGCGCGTGCGCGATGTTGTCGCCGAGGAGCTTGGCCTGGCGTACCGCGTGCTGGGCGTTGGGGGCCGTCTCCTTGCCGGGTTCTTCGGCCGTCACGTCGGGGACGGCCGCCGCGTCTCCGGCCGCCCACGCGTGCGTGGTGCCCTCGATCGTGAGCTGGGCGGTGCATTTCAGCCGACCGCGGTCGGTGAGCGGGAGGTCGCTGGCGGCGAGGATCGGGTGGGGTTTGACGCCAGCGGTCCACACGACCGTACGGGTCGGGAAGCGGGCGCCGTCGCTGAGGACGGCGATCCGGTCGGCGCAGGATTCGAGGCGGGTCTCCAGGCGTACGTCGATGTTGCGGCGGCGCAGTTCGGTGACGGTGTAGCGGCCCATCTCCGCGCCGACCTCGGGGAGGATGCGGTCGGCGGCCTCCACGAGGATCCATTTCATGTCCTCGGGCCGGACGTTGTGGTAGTACCGCGCGGTGTAGCGGGCCATGTCCTCCAGTTCGCCGAGCGCCTCCACGCCCGCGTAGCCGCCGCCGACGAAGACAAAGGTGAGGGCGGCGTCGCGGACCGCCGGGTCGCGGGTGGAGGAGGCGATGTCCATCTGCTCGATGACGTGGTTGCGCAGTCCGATGGCCTCCTCGACGGTCTTGAAACCGATGGCGTGCTCGGCGAGGCCGGGGATGGGCAGGGTGCGCGCGATCGATCCGGGGGCGAGGACGAGTTCGTCGTACGTCAGCTGCTGTGCGCCGGTCCCCTCCTCCTCGGTGGCGAGGGTGGTCAGGGTGGCGGTGCGTTTGGCGTGGTCGATGGTGGTCGCCTCGCCGATGATCACGGTGCATTGGTCCAGGACGCGGCGCAGGGGGACGACGACATGACGGGGGGAGATGGAACCGGCTGCCGCCTCCGGGAGGAAGGGCTGATACGTCATGTACGGGTCGGGGGTGACGACCGTGATCTCGACGTCGCCGCGCCTCAGTTCGTGTTTCAGCTTCCGCTGAAGACGCAGGGCCGTGTACATCCCGACGTAGCCGCCGCCGACAACGAGAATGCGCGCGCGTTCCTTCACCACCCCATGACGCACCCGGCGCTTGAGTTTGTCCACAGCCTCGACAATTTGTGTGACCGGCGCGCCGGTGCGCCCGGGGTTGGCCGAATCGGCGGCGTACGGGGAAGGTGTGCAGGTCAGCGGGTGTGCGCCGGGGGGCTTCCAGGGGTGCAATCGGGACGTATGCGACCCGTACTCCTTTCGGGGGGCGCTCTGTGCGGAACCTGCCCCTTCTGAATTGACTCCCTCTCAACTATGTTCGTGTGTCGACGGGGTGTAGGGGGATGCGCTCATCGGGTCCGCGACGGGCGGTCCGTGAACCGGGTTCGTTCCCTGTGTCGCCCCGGCCTTTCAGTGGCGGGGAGAGTCTCCGGGGGGAGACGTCATTACCGGGGGATCGTTTATGCATGTTCAGGGCTCTCATTGGTCTACCGCGTCCGCCATCGCACCCGGTGGCGGAGCGATGAGCGCGGCGGCGGGCAACGGGCGCGGGGACGCGTCGCGCTCGACGCCGCTGCGCGTGGACGCACAGCGCAATCTGGAGCACGTACTGCGCGCGGCGCGCGAGGTCTTCGGCGAGCTGGGGTACGGCGCGCCGATGGAGGACGTGGCGCGGCGCGCGCGGGTCGGCGTCGGCACCGTGTACCGGCGCTTCCCGAGCAAGGACGTCCTGGTGCGTCGGATAGCCGAGGAGGAGACCTCCCGGCTGACCGACCAGGCGCGTGCGGCGCTCGGGCAGGAGGACGAGCCGTGGTCGGCGCTGTCGCGTTTCCTGCGGACGTCGGTGGCCTCGGGCGCGGGGCGGCTGCTGCCGCCGCAGGTGCTGCGTGTCGGGGTCCCCGACGAGCGCGCCGGGCACACCGACGGGGCCGTCTTCGACGAGGCCCGGGTGCCGCAGCAGCGGACGCAGCCGGGGCCGGGTTCGGCCGAGTTGCGGCTGGTGCCGGAGGAGTCGGTGTCCGCCGACGACGCGGGGGCGGCGGCGTTGCTCGACGTGGTGGGCCAGCTCGTGGACCGCGCGCGGGCGGCGGGTGAGCTGCGGCCGGACGTGTCGGTGTCCGACGTGCTGCTGGTGATCGCGACGGCGGCGCCTTCGCTGCCGGACGCGGCGCAGCAGGCGGCGGCCTCGGCGCGACTGCTGGACATCCTGCTGGAGGGCCTGCGGTCGCGGCCGTCCTGACCGGGTCACGGGCCCGGTGGTCGTGAACGCCGGGTGAGCGGTGACTCGAAGAGGTGACGACGGGGTGTGGGCGGTACGCCGCTCACACCCCGGGCACATTCCGGCCTTGTCGGATAAGCCCCTCAACTCCCGTACAGACAAAGTCGGTTGAGCCTTCCCCGAATGGGTGACGGCTAGTACTGCCTTGCCGCAAGTCCCCACGGACGAGTGGATGCCCCGTACTGCCGGGGCCCGCCCAAAAGCCGGTATGGCACTCTGACCCGGTGTTCGGGACCGGTAGAGCAGGCGGCGGGGGCTTTCCGCGATGAGCGTTGACGGGCGCGACGAGTCACTCGGTGACGGCGAGCCGGACGACCTCGCGTCGCCCCAGGTGCCGAGCCAGGGAGGCCGGGCAGGCCGCCCGCACAGCGGCGGCGACCCGGTCGAGGGCAGCGTCCCCACGCAGCGGGACCGGCGCGAGGACAGCGTGCTGCCGCCGCCCCGGGAGCTGCCGCCCTCCGACGCCGACCTGATCGGCCGGATGCGCTCCGGCGACGACACCGCCTACGAGGAGCTGTACCGGCGCCACGCGGAGGCCGTGCGCCGGTACGCCCGCACCTGCTGCCGGGACGCCCACACCGCCGACGACCTCACCGCCGAGGTCTTCGCCCGCATGCTCCAGGCGGTACGCGGCGGCTCGGGCCCCGAGCACGCCGTACGCGCCTATCTTCTGACCACGGTCCGCCGGGTCGCCGCGAACTGGACGAAGTCCGCGAAGCGCGAGCAGCTGGTCGACGACTTCGCGCTGTTCGCCGCCCAGTCCACGCGCGTGAGCGAGGCTTCCGACGACACCGGATCCTTCAGCTCCTTCGGAGCGGGCCTGGACCTGGGTGCCGATGTCCGCGCCATGCACGAGGCCGAGCAGTCCATGGCCATGCAGGCCTTCCGGTCGCTGCCCGAGCGCTGGCAGGCCGTGCTGTGGCACACCGAGGTCGAGGACGAGTCGCCGAGCGAGGTCGCCACCCTCTTCGGACTCGACGCCAACGGCACGCGCGTGCTGGCCTCCCGGGCCCGCGAGGGCCTCAAGCAGGCCTACCTCCAGGCGCACGTCAGCGCCACCCTCGCCGACGACGAGGAATGCGCCCGCTACGCCGACCAGCTCGGCACCTACGCCCGCGGCCGGCTGCGCACCCGGGCCGAACGCGGCCTGCGCAAGCATCTGGAGGAGTGCGCCAAGTGCCGCCTCGCGGCCGCCCAGATCTCGGAGGTCGCCAGCAGCATCCCCGCCGTCGTGCCGGTCGCGGTCATCGGCTGGTTCGGTGCCGCCGGGTACGCCAAGGTGGCCGCGCTCATCGCCGGTGGCACCGGAGCCGGCGCGGCCGGTGTCGCGGGCGCGGCCGCGGCGGCGAGCGGCGGCTCCTCGGGCGGGGCGGGCGCAGCCGGTGGCGCGGCGGCCTCCGAGGGGCTGGGCGCGCCGGCCAAGGTCGGTATCGCGGCCAGTGTGCTGGTCGCGGCGGGCGTGGTGACGGCGCTCGCGCTGGCCGGCAGCGACCAGCCGGTCGACAACAAGCCCGAGGCCAAGCCGCCCGCCTCCACGCCGGTGGCAGAGCCCGCGGAGAACAGTCCCAAGCCGCCGAAGAAGCAGCCCGCGCCCGTGCCGCCGGTCATCGCCCCGACCCCGACACCCACCCCGACCCCCACGCCCACCCCGAAGCCGAAGCCGTCCCCGACTCCGACCCCGACACCCACCCCGAAGCCGAAGCCGAAGCCGACCCCCAAGCCGACACCCACCCCCACTCCGACCCCGCCGCCGCCTCCCGCGCCGGCCGTCTACCAGTGGAGCGAGCTGGCGTACAACGTCAACGGTGACGGCACCGGGCCCGAGATGCGGATCGCCGAGAGCAGCTGGGTGTGGCAGCGGTCCGGCGTCTCGATCGCGAACAAGAGCTACGCGCACGGCGTGACCGTGCACGGCCGTTCCTCCGTGACCATCGACCTCAACCGCGAGTGCACCTCCTACGACGCCTTCGTCGGCGTCGACGACATGACGCTCGGGCTCGGCAAGATGTACTTCTCCGTCTACGCCGACGGGGTCCGGCTGTGGAAGTCCGGCATGATCGAGGGCGGGGACGCGGCGGTACCGGTCCATGTGAACCTCACCGGTCGCACGACCGTACGGCTGGTCGTCGAGCCGCACAGCCCCTACGACGACCTGATGCTCGCGGACTGGGCCGAGTCGAAGTTCAGGTGCGCGTAGGCCCACGCCGTTTTCAGGGCCCGGGATTTCAGGGCCCGGGATTTCAGGGCCCGGGATTTCAGGGCCCGATTTTCACGGCCCGGCCGCCCCCGCGCGTCTCAGGGGCCGGCCGCCCCCGCACGCAGCACCTCGTCGAGCTCGTCGAGGACGTCGGCCGGGGTGAGGGTGACGCCGCGCGCGTACTCCACCCCGTACCGCACCGGCCCCAGCCCCTCACGTGCCGTCGACTCCGCCCGCTCGGCGCGTGCGGCCTCCGGCATGGAGCGGGTGTCGGCGCCTCGCCAGCGCCTCGCGGCGGCCAGCAGCCTGGCGGCGCGCGGAAGGTCCCCGAGGTCGGCGAGCAGGGCCGCGGTGGCGTCCACGAGCGTCGCCACGATCAGATCGGCACACTGCTTGTCCACCGCTTCCTTGACGGTGCCGATCAGCTGCGGCAGACCGTGCCCCGGGCCCGACTCGGCGACCGTGACCATGGCCTCGACCGAGTTCAGCATCACGACGAACTGCGGCGGCGGAGTGCCCCGCGCGGTCTCCACGCGGGCCTCCTCCAGCAGCTCGCGCGCGGTCGCGGTGTCCTTGTCGTCCAGGGCGATGTGGGCCCGCAGCAGCAGCACGAACGCCCTGCTGTCCCCGACGCTGTACCGGTCGGCGGCCGTGCTCGCCTCCTCCAGGGCGGTGATCGCGGCCGAACGGTCGCCCGCGCGGTAGGCGATCTCGGCGAGGCGGGCGATGAGGAACGGCGTCTCCGTGTACGCCCCGACCTCATGGGCGAGTTGCAGCGCCTCCTCGTACTCCCCCCTGGCCTCCGTCAGCCGGCCGCGGGCCATGGCTGCCTCGCCCGCCGCGCTGTACACCTGCGCCCGCAGCCAGCGGTCGCCGACGCGGCGGCTGAGCAGGCGCAGCTCCGCGAGGTCCTCGTCCACGCCCTTCATGCCGCCCGGGGAGTCGACGACCATGTGCGTGCGGAACATCAGCGTGACGCCCATCTCCCAGTCGCCGCCGTGCTCACGGCAGTTGGCGACCGCGGTGTCCAGGACGTCCCGGGCGTCCTCCCGGTCGCCCATGAAGAACGAGGTCAGCGGCCAGACGAGGCCGGGCATCCGGGCCGCCTGCGGGCCGCCCTTCTCGAAGTGCGCCCGCACCTGGGCGATGTACCGGCCCAGCCGCTCGTCCGGCACCCGGTTCCGCGCCTCGATCTCCGACACGAGGAGGATGTGCAGGATGCGCAGCTCCATGCGGAGCGCGTGCAGCGGGTGCCCGGTCTCGCCGTCCGGGGCGGAGAGCAGCGCCGCCACGGGGTCCGCGGCTTCCAGGAGGGCGCAGCGGGCTCGGGGGTCCGCGGGGAGTCCTGTGGCCTTCGTGGTGGCGGCCGCGTCCAGCGCCGCGCCCAGGCGCAGGATGCGGTCGACCCAGTCCGCGCCCTCGCGCCGGTAGTTCCGCAGCCACCAGAACCAGCCCATGCGCAGGGCCAGGGCCCCCGCCTCCACCTCGTCCCCGTCCTCGACGGCTCGATGGAGGGCCGCGCGGATGTTGTCCAGCTCGGTCTCCAGGCGGGAGATCCACGGGAGCTGCCCCAGGGAGCGCAGCAGGGGCTCGGCCTCCGCGACGAGGGCACCCGCCCACGCGCGGTGCCGCCGCTCGGCGCCGGCGCGCAGCTCCGGGACCTCGGCGGCGCGCTCCACGGCGTACTCGTGGATCGTCTCCAGCATGCGGTAGCGCATGGCCCCGCCGCTGTCCGACCGCTCGCCAGGGGCCGCCACGATCAGGGACTTGTCGACGAGCGCCCCGATCAGCTCGGCGGCGGGGCCGGTGCACACGGCTTCCGCGGCGGCGAGGTCCCAGCCGCCCGCGAACACGGACGCCTCGCGCAGCACCGTCCGCTCCCTTTCGTCGAGCAGTTCCCAGGACCAGTCGACGACCGCGCGCAGGGTCTGCTGGCGGGGCAGGACCGTGCGGCTGCCGGAGGTGAGGAGGCGGAAGCGGTCGTCGAGGCGGTCGGCGATCTGGCGGGGGGTGAGCAGCCGCAGGCGGGCCGCCGCCAGCTCGATGGCGAGCGGGAGGCCGTCGAGGCGGCGGCAGATCTCCGCCACGGCGTCGGGGTCGCGGAGGACGAGGTCCGCCGCGTCCGGGCGGACGGCCGTCGCGCGCTCCGTGAAGAGCCGGTGGGCCTGGTCGGGGAGGAGGGGTTCGACCGGGCGCACGCACTCACCGGGGACGCCCAGGGGTTCACGGCTGGTCGCGAGGATCGTGAGCCCCGGGCAGTGGGTGAGGAGGGTTTCGGCGAGGCGGGCCGCCGCCTCGATCACATGTTCGCAGTTGTCAAGGATCAGGAGTGGGCTGCGTGCGGCGCAGTACTCGACGAGCAGGGTGAGCGGGTCTTCCTGCGGGGTCGACAGCTCCGTGGCCATCAGCACGGTCTGCCGCAGGCCGAGCGCGCTGACCACCGCGCCGGGCACCGCCTCCGGGCGCTCCAGCGGTGCCAGTTCGACCAGCCATGCCTGCGGGAGCCCGGCGGCGGCTTCCTCGGCGAGACGGGTCTTTCCAGAGCCTCCCGGTCCGGTGAGGGTGACGAGTCGGGCCCTGTGCAATTCGGAACGGATGGCGTCGAGTTCGGGTTCCCGGCCCACGAAGGAATTGAGGCGGGGGCGCAGGTTGCCGGTGCGGAAGGGGGGCCTGGGGGGCGGTGGGGTCATCGCCTCAGGGGCCGGCGGCGGGGGCGGGGGCGTCGTCCCGGAGGCCGGCGGCGGGGGCGGGGGCGGGGGCGTCGTCTCGGGGGCCGGCGGCGGGGGCGGGGCCAGGAGTTCCGCGTGCAGGGCTCGGAGTTCCGGGCCCGGGTCGGTGCCCAGGCCCTCGGACAGGGCGCGGCGGGCCGTCTCGTACGCGGCCAGGGCGTCCGCCGGGCGGCCGGTGTCGCGCAGGGCGCGGACGAGGAGGGCGTGCAGCTTCTCGTCGTACGGGTGGGCCGTGGTCAGTTCCGTCAGCTCCGGTACGACGTCCTGGGCGCGGCCGAGGCGGAGGAACGCCTCCGTGCGGGTCCTGGTCGCCTCCATGCGGAGGGTCTCCGGGCGGGTCGCGGCGGTGCGGTCGGGGAGGTCGGCGAGGGCCGGGCCGTGCCACAGGGCGAGGGCCTCGTCCAGGGCTCGGGCGGCGGCTCGGGGGTCTCCTCGGTGAAGGGCTTCGGTGCCCTCGTGCACGAGGCGCTCGAAGACGAACAGGTCCACGTCCGCCTTGGTCGCGGCGAGCCGGTAGCCGCCGGGGGCCAGCACGACCGCCGTCCTGCCGATGGCGCGGCGCAGGCGGCCCACGAGGGCCTGCAGGGCTGCGTTGGCGTCCTGAGGTGGATCGGCGCCCCAGATGTCGTCGATGAGGGCGTCGGGGGTGCGGGTGTGACCCGGGCGGAGAGCCAGGGCGGTGAGCAGGGCTCGGACTCGGGGGCCGCCCAGGGGTACGACGGTGCCGTGATCGTCCTCGGCCTGGGTGACGCCCAGGAGTTTGTACCGCACCGGGTCATTGTCGCCGGAGAGGCTGTGGGGGGCACGGGGTTTGCGGGCGGCCGGGCGGTGGGGGGCACGGGGTCAGCGGACGGTGCGGCAGAGCGGGGCACGGGGTCCGCGGAAGGCAGGGGGGCAGGGAAGTAGGGAGCGCAGGGTTCCAGGCGCTGGTGCGGTGGTGGGCGCAGGTGCGGTGGTGGGCGCAGGTGCGGTGGTGGGCGCCCCTACGCCCTGCGCGCCGTCGCCCCCGCCCCCAACGCCCCCCTCTGCGGCGTGATCCCCGCCGGGACCGCACGCGCGCGGGCCGGGGTTCCGGTCCAGCAGGTTCCCCGGCGGGCCAGGAGGCGGCGCAGCCAGAGTTCCAGGGCGACCAGGTCCGCCAGGCCGTCCAGGGGCAGTGGCTCACCCTCTGCCGCCGCCCTCAGGGCCTTGCGGACCACCCTTGCCTCCACCAGGCCCGCCTCCGCCAGCAGCGGGGTGCCGAAGAGGGCCATCAAGGAGTCCGCGGCGACGCGCAGGCCCGTGCGGGCCGCCACCGCCGCCGAGGCGTGGGAGGGGGCGCCCCAGCCCGGGGGGAGGTCGGCCACTCCCGCGCCCTGGAGGACGGTGCGGAGGATCGCGGCCCGGGCGCCCGGCTGGACGCGGAGGGCCTCGGGGAGGGCGCGGCAGGCACGGACGACCTGGTTGTCGAGGAACGGGGCGTGCAGGCGCTGGAAACGGATCTCGGCAGCCTGCTCCAGCACGCGCAGGTCCGCCGCGTGCCTCGCCAGGGCCGCACGCGCGCGGTAGTCGCCGGGACGCTGGCCCGGGCCCACGGCGGAGCGGTGCGTCGCGCCCTGGAGGCGAACCGATACTTCAGCGAGGGCCTCGCCGGTAAGCCAGCGGGCCGCGGGGCCTGGTCTGGCCCAGGTGAGGGCCGCCAGGGACGCCCCGACCGCGCCTCCCGGCTCGTCGAAGCGGCGGTCCATCAGACGGTCGGCCAGGACCTCCAGGCCGGCGCGGTACGGCGTCCGGGACAGGCGTCGCGCCGCGCTGTACACGCGCGCGGGGACCATCACCGAGCCGTCCGCCTTCGCCAGCGCGGCGACCGGGCGGACCAGATGGCGGCGTTTGCGGTCCATCAGGAGGTCGGCGAGACGGGCGGGGTGGGCGTCCAGGACCTGGCGGGCGCCGTAGCCCGTGAAGTGGTCGGCGCTGCCGGAGGCCAGGCGGGCGCGGTGGCGGGCGGCCGTCACCAGGCTCGGGCCCGGCTCGTCCGTCAGCGGGCCCTCCAGGTCGGCGTACGGCAGTGTCTCCTCGCCCCCGGCCACCACCACGTGGTGCAGGCGCGGGTTGGCGGCGAGGTTCCCGGCACGTTCGAGCTCGGCCTCGCGGCCGCCGACGGCGAGGTCGTTGAAGGTGACCGCCAGGAGGCGTTCGCCGGCGCCCGTGCCGTGTCCCAGGACCGTGCCCGGCATGCCCGGGAGGCCCGCCGCCAGCAGGGCGAGGGTGCCGGACGCGGGGCCGCCCGACAGGTCGGCGCCGATCCCCGGTACCGGCATCCCGCGCGCGGCACGGCGTTCGGCGGGGCCCATGCCCGGTACCGGCCCCGGGTCGATGTCGGCGCCGGGCACATGGCGCGGGGCCGACAGGCGCGCGCGTACCGCGTCCACCAGTGCGTCGCGTACGGCGTCCACCGCGCTGTCGGGATCGGCCGGGGGCGCCGCCACGGCGAGGGAGGCGACCGGGTCGTACCCGGCGATCTCGCGCGCACCGGCGCGCAGGATCAGCGCGTGCCCCGGCGGGATGCGCCGTACGCCCTCGTAGGGGGTCGAGTCGTGCAGGGCGGCCGGTACGTCCGGGGCGGCAAGGAGCGCCGCGAGGTGGCCGAAGTCGAGGTTGGCCTCGATGAGGTCGGCGAGCGGGAGGGCGGCCGTCGCGTACGCCGTACCGCCGGCCCAGGGGGTGTAGAACACCGGGCGGGCGCCCGCGAGATCGCCGCACACGGTGACGCGGCGGCCCACCTGGACGACCGCGGTGTAGCTGCCGGGCCAGTTCGTCAGATGGCGAAGTGCCCCTCCGCGCGCGGCGAAGAGACCGACCCTCAGCTGTTCGTCGGTCGCGCCGCAGGTGCCGAGGACGGCGATGCGGTTCTCGGCGTCGGCCTTCACGACCCGCACCTCGTCGGGTCGCCAGTCGCCCACCGCCCACAGCGGATCCGGATCTCCCCACAGGAGTTGGGACCCCACCGGGTGCACGGTCTCGCCGTCCCCGCCGGTGGCCCCGGCGGAGCCGATCTCGGCTGCTCCCGCTGCGGTGCTGCTCCACCCCACCAACCACCGCATGGACGCCTCCACAGGCTGTGGACAACCAGTGCACCGTACGAATCGGTTCACCATGCTGCCATGAAGGAGGCTCGCCGGAGGGGCGGTGGAGCCGCTTGAGCTCCGCTGAATGCGCCCCCGCGCGCGGGTCCGTGAAGAGGCGGACGCCCAGGGAGGGGCCGTGCGACGTCCTTGCGGGGAGCGCTGCTGCGACGCGAATGCGCCCCCGAAACGCTCCCCCAAGACGCCCTTCGCGCCCTCAAGTTCCATGGTGGGAGCGGTAATTGCCCACGGATTACAGGGTCGATTTTCGGCCAAATAAGCGCTGCGAGGCCGAGCTCGCGCACGCTCCGTACAGGCTCTGCGCAGCGTCTCGGCAACGCGCAGTCCGGGGAACGGAGTTCGCCCCCCGGACCGTTCCGCCACCCGCGGGGATGGAGGTGGCGGAATCCCCCAGCCCACTGGATCCAGTACAGCGGGCCGACCCACGCACGATCCATGGAACCGCTCCCCCGATGGCCGGAGAAGAGCGCACGCACGGGCGCACGGCCACACAGCGGGAGCACGTCGCGACGGTGCGTGTGGGGCCCGCACGCGCGTACGGGCCACAATCCCGCCATCCGGAAGAATGCCCCTTAACGCTTGGGATGCGGCGAACTACGCTGGGTTTACGAATGCCGCGTGGTTATGCCAGCGCGGCAGCCGTCTGTGTCGAGGGGTGGCGCATGTCCAGGGAGCAACGCGGGCCGAACGAAAAGCTCGGCGCCGTTCTCGCCCTCGCGGGAATCAGCAACGCAGGACTCGCGCGACGCGTCAACGATCTTGGCGCTCAACGCGGGTTGACTCTTCGCTACGACAAGACCTCGGTGGCGCGCTGGGTGTCCAAGGGCATGGTGCCGCAAGGCGCTGCGCCGCACCTCATCGCCGCTGCGATCGGCCAGAAGCTCGGCCGCCCGGTGCCGCTCCACGAGATCGGTCTGGCGGACGCGGATCCCGCACCCGAAGTGGGCCTCGCCTTCCCCAGGGACGTCGGACAGGCCGTCCGCAGCGCGACGGAGCTGTACCGGCTCGACCTCGCCGGCCGCCGCGCCGGCTCCGGCGGCATCTGGCAGTCGCTGGCCGGATCGTTCGCAGTAAGCGCGTACGCAACGCCTGCCTCACGGTGGCTGATAACCCCGGCCGACAGCTCGGTCGCGCGCGAGGTGAACCCTTCCGAGGACTCCGGCGCACCGCTCAAAGTCGGCCACAGCGATGTGCAGAAGCTGCGGGAGGCCGCCGAGGACGCCAGGCGCTGGGACTCCAAGTACGGAGGCGGCGACTGGCGTTCGTCCATGGTGCCGGAGTGTTTACGGGTGGAGGCGGCACCCCTGCTGCTCGGCTCCTACTCCGACGACGTGGGCCGGGCTCTTTTCGGTGCCAGCGCCGAACTCACCCGGCTCGCCGGGTGGATGGCCTTCGACACCGGCCAGCAGGAGGCGGCGCAGCGCTACTACATCCAGGCTCTGCGTCTGGCCCGCGCGGCGGCGGACGTCCCCCTCGGCGGGTACGTCCTGGCGTCGATGTCCCTCCAGGCGACCTACAGAGGCTTCGGCGACGAGGGCGTCGACCTCGCCCAGGCCGCCCTGGAACGCAACCGCGGCCTGGCCACGGCCCGCACCATGAGCTTCTTCCGCCTCGTCGAGGCACGCGCGCACGCACGCGCGGGTGACGCCCACGCGGCCGGAGCGGCGCTGCGGGCCGCCGAGGGCTGGCTGGAGCGGGCGCGCGACGGCGACCAGGACCCGTCCTGGCTCGGCTTCTACTCCTACGACCGTTTCGCCGCCGACGCCGCCGAGTGCTACCGGGACCTCAAGGCGCCGCGCCAGGTGCGGCGCTTCACGGAGCAGGCGCTGTCGAAGCCGACGGAGGAGTTCGTGCGGTCGCACGGCCTGCGGCTCGTCGTCTCCGCGGTCGCCGAGCTCGAGTCGGGCAATCTCGATGCGGCATGCGAGCAGGGCGTGCGGGCGGTGGAGGTCGCGGGGCGCATTTCCTCGGCCCGCACCACCGAGTACGTGAAGGATCTGCTGCACCGCCTGGAGCCGTACGGCGACGAGCCGCGGGTGGTGGAGCTGCGGGAGCGGGCGAGGCCGCTGCTGATGGCCCCGGCGTAACCGGTGAAGCCTCTCGCATCCCGCGTTTGAAGGGACTGTCAGTGGCGCAGTGCACTATCGAGGTGGGAGGTGGTGCACATGCGTTCAGCGGTCGCGTACGACTGTGACGTGCTCGTGGTCGGTGGGGGCATCGTCGGGTTGTCCACGGCGTATGCGATCACGCGTGCCGCGCCCGGGACGCGGGTGACCGTGCTGGAGAAGGAGGCGGGCCCGGCCCGGCATCAGACGGGGCGGAACAGCGGGGTCATCCACAGCGGGATCTACTACCGCCCGGGGTCGCTCAAGGCGCGGTACGCCGTCAAGGGCGCCACGGAGATGGTGAAGTTCTGCGCGGAGTACGGCATCGCGCACGCGGTCACCGGAAAACTGATCGTCGCCACCGAGCGGGACGAGCTGCCGCGACTGCACGGCCTGGTCCAGCGCGGCCGGGAGAACGGCATTCCGGTGCGGGAACTGGGCCCCGCGCAGATCTCGGAGTACGAACCGGAGGTGGAGGGCCTCGCCGCCATACACGTCGGGACGACCGGCGTGTGCGACTTCGTCGGGGTCGCCCGGCAGCTCGCGGCGGCGTCCGGCGCGGAGATCCGCTACGGCGCCCGGGTCGAGCGGATCGACCGGCGCCCGGCACTCGGGGTCGCCGTCCGCACCACCGCCGGGGACGTGGTCCGCGCGCGCGTGCTGGTGAACTGCGCGGGGCTGCACTGCGACGAGGTGGCGCGGCTGGCCGGGGACGACCCGGAGATGCGGATCGTGCCGTTCCGGGGTGAGTACTACGAGCTGGCGCGGCCCGAGCTGGTGCGGGGGCTGGTGTATCCGGTGCCGGACCCGGCGTTCCCGTTCCTCGGGGTGCATCTCACGCGCGGGATCGACGGCGGCGTGCACATCGGGCCCAACGCGGTGCCGGCGCTCGCCCGCGAGGGGTACGGGTGGGGTGTCGTACGGCCGCGGGAGCTGGGCGCGACGCTCGCATGGCCGGGGTCGTGGCGCATAGCGCAGCAACACTGGCGGTACGGGGCCGGGGAGCTGCGCCGGTCGGTGTCCAAGGGGGCGTTCACCCAGGCGGTGCGGCGGCTGCTGCCTGTCGTCCGGGAGGACGACCTCGTGCCGACGGCGGCGGGCGTGCGGGCGCAGGCCGTGCTGCGGGACGGGACGCTGGTGGACGACTTCCTGATCAAGGAGGGGGCGCGGACGGTGCACGTGCTGAACGCGCCGTCGCCGGCGGCGACCGCGTCGCTGCCGATCGGACGTGAGGTGGCTCGGCGGGCGTTGGGTGCGCTGGGCGAAGGGTGAGCGGGTGCCCGGCGTCGGGACTGTGCCCGGCGCCAGGGCTGAGCAAGCTGCCCAGCATCAGAGCTCCGCCAGGCGCCCGCCGTCAGGACTGAGCAAGCTGCCCAGCATCAGGGCTCCGCCAGGCGCCCGCCGTCAGGACTGAGCAAGCTGCCCAGCATCAGAGCTCCGCCAGGCGCCCAGCGTCAGCTCTGGCGTCACGTGCGTTTCGCTTGCCCGCGCCAACGAAATGCCTCCCCCAAAGGGACCCCACAGCACCCACCCCTGCCGTCCCTGGCGGCACGACTGCCCGCAGCTGGGACGAGGGCCCCGTAAAATCGACCCCACTGTGTCTGACTCCCCCAACACCCCCGACTCCCGCAGGCCCGCCGCCACCCCCGGTGAGCCGGCCCCCCACGCCCCCGGCGTCTCCGTCCGCCACACCCGGGGCAAGGGGGAGCCCCGGTTCCCCGACGGGCCGAAGGCCGATCCTGCCGGGTCGCACTTCGAGCGGCGGATCCGCAGCTTCCAGCCGCGGCGCAGCCGGGTCACCGCCGGGCAGGCCGACGCGCTCCAGCGGCTGTGGCCCAAGTGGGGGCTGGACATCGACGGCCAGCGGGTCATCGACCTCGCCGAGCTGTTCGGCAACGCCAACCCCGTCGTCCTGGAGATCGGGTTCGGCATGGGCGAGGCCACCGCGCAGATGGCCGCCGCCGACCTCGGCACCAACATCCTCGCCGTCGACGTGCACACCCCCGGCCAGGGCAACCTGCTCAACCTCGCCGACCAGGACGGCCTGCCCAACGTCCGGGTCGGCAACGGCGACGCGATCATCCTGCTCCGCGAGATGCTCGCCCCCGACTCCCTCGACGGGCTGCGCGTCTACTTCCCGGACCCCTGGCCGAAGAAGCGGCACCACAAGCGGCGGCTGATCCAGCCGGAGTTCCTCAGCCTCGCCGCGACCCGCCTCAAACCGGGGGCGATCGTACACTGTGCGACCGACTGGGAACCGTACGCCGAACAGATGCTCGAGGTGCTCACGGCGCACCCGGACTTCGAGAACACCCAGGCCGACGGCGGTTTTGCGCCGCGTCCCGACTACCGGCCGCGGACCCGTTTCGAGGGCCAGGGACTGGACAAGGGACATGTCGTGAACGACCTGTTGTTCCGTCGCGTACAGCCATAGAGACTGCCGCAGGAGCAAGACACAGCCACAGCCCCAGTCCCAGAGACAGCCACAGCCCCAGTCCCAGAGACAGCGACAGCGGCAGCACCACAGCCACCCCCCTCGTTAAGGTCGATGCCGTGGCCACCTTTCCCCCGTACCCCACGCGCCCTCCCACCGGCCCCGCCGGCGGTGTGCTGCGGCACGCGCACTGGTGGCAAAGGAAGGGAGTGCGCTACGGCGCCCTCATCACCCTGCTCGCGCTGTCCGGGCTCGTCATCCTCGCCCTGGTGCGCGAGCAGACCGGTACCGAAGGCTTCCTCGTCGGCCTCGGCCTCGCGATCCTGCCCGTGCCGCTGCTCATAGCCGCGTTCCGCTGGCTGGACCGCGTCGAACCGGGCCCTTGGCGCACTCTGCTGTTCTGCTTCGCCTGGGGTGCCTGCGCGGCGGCGCTGATAGCGATCGTCGCCAACAGCTTCGCGACACGCTGGATAGCGACGGCGACCGCCGACCCGTCCAGCGCGGACACGCTCGGCGCGACGGTCATAGCGCCGGTCGTCGAGGAGTCGGCGAAGGCGGCCGCCGTCCTGCTCGTCTTCCTCTTCCGCAGACGGGACTTCACCGGGATCGTCGACGGTGTGGTGATAGCCGGGGTCACCGCCACCGGCTTCGCGTTCACCGAGAACATCCTCTATCTCGGCACCGCCTTCGGCACCGACCAGCTCACCGGCGACCGCGGCATCGCGTCCGTGACCGCGGCGACGTTCTTCGTGCGCGTCATCATGTCCCCGTTCGCGCACCCCCTGTTCACGGTCCTCACCGGCATCGGCTTCGGCATCGCCGCCCTCTCCGCGGACCGCCAGCACCTGCGCCGCGTCCTGCTCCCCCTCTCCGGCCTGCTGCTCGCGATGGGCATGCA
The DNA here is from genome assembly GCF_003143935.1 of Streptomyces sp. Act143. GTDB lineage: Bacteria > Actinomycetota > Actinomycetes > Streptomycetales > Streptomycetaceae > Streptomyces. The sequence continues at coordinate 4,829,044 of NZ_QFRX01000001.1, forward strand.
CGCCATCTGGAACGGCTCGTCGACCTTCGGGGAGTACGGCTTCTTCGCCGTGTACGCGGCCTTCATGCTCCCCGCGTTCGGGCTGCTGACCTGGCTGGTCATCTGGACCCGGCAGCGTGAGCTGAAGACCGTGCGCGAGGAGCTGCCCGCCTACGCCGTCGCCGGCTGGCTCACCCCGGCCGAACCCTTCGCGCTGGGCTCGATGCGGGCCCGGCGCATCGCCCGCCAGTACGCCCGCCATCACGCCGGACGGCCGGCGGCGCGCGCGGTGGCGCAGTACGAGGCGTACGCGACCTCCCTCGCGTTCCTGCGGCACCGGGGGCGCCGCGGCCGGGCCGGCGCCGACTTCGTCGTACGGGAGAGGGAGTTGCTGCACGAGCTGTGGGCCCGGCGGGACGTCGCCCGTCCCGCGCTGGACCACGCGGCGCGCGCGACGGCACCGCCGGTCCCGGTGGTCGCGGCGCCGTGGCCGATGCACGGGGTGTACGGGTACGGCCAGCAGACGGCACCGCATCCCGCGCACCCGGCGTACCCGGCCCACCCCGCGTATCCGGGGTACCCGGCCTACAACCCGTACCAGTCGTAGGAGGCGGGCCCTACGCCGACGCCTCCGTCAGCCGCTCCACCTCCGCGTCCGTCAGCGTCACCTCCGCCACCCGCACCAGCGCCGGGAGCTGCTCCACCGTGCGCGCCGAGGCGATCGGGGCGGCCACCGTCGGCTGGGCGGCGAGCCAGGCCAGGGCCACCGTGGCGACCGGGACGCGGTGGGCCTCGGCGATGTCGTCGAGGGCGGCGAGGACCTTGCGGCCCCGTTCGGTCTGCAGGTGCTTGCCGGCGCCGGCGGCCCGGGCGCCCTCCACCACCTCGCCGTCGCGGTACTTGCCCGTGAGGAATCCGGAGGCGAGCGCGAAGTACGGGACGGCGGCCAGGCCCGCCCGCTCCGCCGCCGCCTGCAACTCGCCCTCGTACGTCTCGCGCGAGACCAGGTTGTAGTGCGGCTGGAGGGCGATGTAGCGGGCCAGGCCCTCGCGCTCGGAAAAGGCGAGGGACTCCTCCAGGCGCTCGGCGGAGATGTTGGAGGCGGCGATGTGCCGCACCTTGCCCGCCTTCACCAGCTCGTCCAGCGCGCCGATGATCTCCTCGACCGGCACCTCGGGCTTGTCGAAGTGGGTGTAGTAGAGGTCGATGCGGTCGGTGCCGAGGCGGCGCAGGGAGGCGTCCGCGGCGGCCTTGATGTTGGCGGCCGTCAGGCCCTGGTACTCCGGGTGCTGGCTGACCTTCGTGGCGATCACGAGGTCGTCGCGGTTGCCACGCGCCTTGGCCCACTTGCCGATGATGGTCTCGGACTCGCCGCCCGAGTTGCCCTCCACCCAGGCCGAGTAGGAGTCGGCGGTGTCGAGGAAGTTGCCGCCCGCGGCGGTGTAGGCGTCGAGGACGGCGAAGGACTGCGTCTCGTCGGCGGTCCAGCCGAAGACGTTGCCGCCGAGGGAGAGCGGGAAGACCTCGAGGTCGGACGTGCCCAGCTTGCGAAGAGAAGTCATGGTCATGGACAACACCCGCGCCGGATGCGGATCTTCCGCACCGGCCGCAAAATCCACGCCAAGAGCGAGGGGTCCGCGCCGGAAAACCGGCAGCCCTGACGTCGGGGGGTGAGCGTCAGGGCCGCCGGGGTTGAGAGGGAGACGAGGGGTGTCTCAGGGGTTGAGGCCCTTGTCGCGCAGCCACGCCATCGGGTCGATCCCGGTGTCCGCCCCGCCGGGGTGGACCTCCAGGTGCAGGTGGGCCCCGGTGACGTTGCCGGTCGCGCCCACGCGCCCGATCACATCACCGGTGCTGACCTTCTGGCCGACGCTGACGCTGATCGAGGACTGGTGGCAGAACCACAGCTCGGTGCCGTCGTCGAGGGTGAGGATCGTGCGGTAGCCGTAGGAGCCGGCCCAGCCGGCCTCCGTGATGGTGCCGCTGTGGATCGCCTTGATGAGCGTGCCCGTGGGGGCCGCGAAGTCCAGACCGGTGTGATAGCCGGAGGACCAGAGGGAACCCGCCTGGCCGAAGGTGGAGGTGATCGTGTACGAGGAGGTCGGCAGCGTGTACTGCTTGGCGAGCTCGGCGAGGCGCTTGGCCTCGGCCTCCTTCGCGGCCTTCTCCTCGGCGGCCTTCTTCGCCTCGGCGGCGTCGTCGGCGGCCTGCTTCAGCGCCGCGGCCTCGGCCTTCGCGGCCTGTTCGGCGACCTGGGCCTCGGTGGCGAGCTGGGCCTTGTTGTCGACCTGGCTCTGCTGGCTCTCGGCCTGCGCCATGATGCGGTTGCGCAGCGCCTCACCGGCGTCGGAGCCGCTCTCGGCGGTCTCCGTGGTGCTGGTGGCCAGGCTGCTGAGCGCGGTGGCGGAACCCTGGGGTGCCTCGTCCTCGCCGCCGAAGACGGCGCCCACGTTGGGCAGGTCGGGCATCGAGATGGAGACCGGCGGCTTGCCGGTGTTGGCGCTGGCCATGCCGCCCGCGCCGACGGCGGCTATGACACCGACGCCCAGAACCGTGGAGCTGCGGGCGAGTCCCCCGCCGCGCTGCTTGGCCACCCGGTGCTTGCCGCGAGCCGGACGGAGGGAGTCCTCGGTGGGATTCCAGACCTCCTGCGGACCCTCGTCGTGGTGGTAGCTGCCGTAGCCGAAGGCATCGGTGCTGCGCTGGCTCGGCACGTACGGGGCCTCGGGGGCAGGCCGGTTTGACGCCACGTGGGCGTGCTCCTTTCCTTCCTTCTCGCCTACCGGGTTAGCTGACGGGTTCGGAGCAGGAAGGTCTCCTACGCGCGTATAACCGCCGTGGTTCCACGGCGACTTACGCGTGATTCACCCCAAGTTGGTGGTTCCCCGGTTCCCTTGCGGGATTCGGCGCGTGCGCACGGAGCCGCCTCTTGTGACGGCTGGGACGACCGCGCTGCGTTATCGAACGTTAATAGACCCGGGGTGCGGATTCCAAGCTGTTCCGCTTGATCATTAACCTTTTTCGGCAGGACGTAGGGGTCACGGCCGGTGAAAATCGGGCGAGTTGACCGACCCTCAGCAGCCTCACAGGTATTGACGGTATGTCAGTTGTTATGCGGAGGGGCGTCACGCGATCACCCGGCGTGACAACCGCCCGAGACGGCCGGAGACGTCCGGGACAACCGAAGCCGTCCGGGACAGCCGAAGCCGTCCGCGGCGGCCGGAGAAACGACTCAGGGCCGGAATCCATCAACTGGATTCCGGCCCTGGGCCTTCAGTAGCGGGGACAGGATTTGAACCTGCGACCTCTGGGTTATGAGCCCAGCGAGCTACCGAGCTGCTCCACCCCGCGTCGGTGAAACCAGCATACGCCATCCGCGGGGCACTCGGCGCCACATTAAAGATCCACCCCGTAGGTCCCGGGCCCGCGTCAGCAGTGTCGGCCGATCTCCAGCAGTCGCCCAGCAACCTTCCGGGGCTCGTTGGCAACGCCTGCGGCCGGTAGTGATCAGCCCTGGAAACTTCCCGTCTGCGGCTGGCTGGCGCACGACAACAAGGCCGCGTACTCCCCGGGACGATGCCGGTGACCCTTCGCCGACCTGACCCGCCGCCACCACGGCACGGACCCGTCGGAGCTGCCCCGGCGGACCAGCCGAGCCGTCTGCGGGCCCGGGTGGGTGGGCGGTGGCGGCTGCACGTGCCGGGCCTCCTGCTGGCGCCGGCGGGCGGCAATGTGCGCGTGATCAACGTGAAGCCCGCCGACCGCCTTCTTGATCCGGAGATCGCGGCGGCCCGGGCCTGGCCCGGGGACCTGGTGGAGGGCCACGGCTGGCAGTACGAGATCTGGTCGGGGGCGGATCCGGTGCTGCCGGCCAACGTGCGGTTCCTGGCCGTCTACCGGCGGGGCCGGGGTTGTGCCCGGACGAGGACATCGCGCGGGCCTGGGAGGTAGCGCAGGACGGGGATCTCCCCTCACGGTCGCCGAACGGCGCCTGACGGACGGCCGGTCGAGGACGTGCGGCCCGCCGTCCTCGCACCGGTGTGATCTCGGCGGCTCTCGGTCGACCTGGGCCGCCCGATCGACGGCAACTCGGTGCTGCGGACCAGAGCCTGATCGCCCGCAGTGCGGCTGCAGCCTCTCCACCGTCCACAACGCCATGGAAGCAGCCGGGATCCCAGCCGCACCACGCCCCGAACCGCTCAGCCCGCGCATCACCCGCGACGAACTCGAACCGGCCCACCTGCACCAACGCCTCAGCATCCCCGACATCGCCGAACAGTTCGGTCCCGACAGGCGCCGCCTCGACCTGCCGGCCAAGAAGGGGGCATCGACATCCGCCCGAGCAGCGCCGCCAGCAACCCGTTCACGCTCCTGCAGGACGCACCGGCCCCGTCCGCGTCAATGGCGGCACATCGGCTCCATACCCTGGAAGAGGCCGCAGACGTTCAGCTGATCGAACGGGCCGGCTCCCTCGCAGCCACTCCCACGGGCACCGGTCTCATCCACGAAGCCGAGCGCCTGCTCAGCCTCCTGGACACAGCGCAATCCTCCGTCACCTGACGGGCGGCCCGACCTACGACTCGGGTGGTCGCAAGGCGCTGGCGATGACGGTGGTCACCATCTTGCGGACGGCGGCGGTCTGCGGCGGGGCGCTTGTCCGGTCGGCGAACAGCAGGTGCCCGGCCCCGACGAGGGTGGGGGCGAGTGTGTCGATGTCGGCGTCACCGGCCAGGCGCCCCAACTCCCGCTCGGCAGTGAGATAGGCGGCGATCATGGCGGCACCTTGCGCAGCCAGTGGGATGCCGGTCAGACCGGCCTCGCGCAGCCGGGCGCGGAGACCGTCGCGGAAGGTGATGAGCGCGACGATTGCCACCGTGACTGGCCCGAACAGGTCCTGCAGGGCGTCGGCGAGGTTGTCCGCCACGCTCCCGGTGCCGGCGGCCGCGCGCAGAGTCGTGGTTCGCTCCTCGATGCCGCGAACGCGGTCGAGGACCAGTTCCGCCAGGAAAGCGTCGAAGTCGCTGAAGTGCCGGTGCAGCACACCCTTGGCACAGTTCGCCTCCTCCGTGACCGCCCGGCTGGTCAACGCGTCGGGTCCGTCCCGGAGCAGGACGCGCTCGGCGGCTTCGAACAACTGGCCACGCACGTTGTGGATGTGCACCCCTGACGGCATCGTCTCCCTTTCCGCGCCGCCCCGGCTTACCAAATGGGCAACCGCCCATTAGTGTGGGCGCATGCCCACTTTATCGCAGGGACAGCCGGACCGTTCCGGCCCCGAGCCCCACCGCCACCGGCAGACAGCCGAGTCGTTCGGCGTGGACGCCGAACGCTATGACCGCGCCCGGCCGCCGTATCCGCAGGCCCTGGTGGACAGGGTCGTCGCGGCAAGCCCCGGTCGGCATGTCCTCGACGTCGGAGCCGGGACCGGCATCGAGGCCCGGCAATTCCAGGCGGCCGGCTGCACGGTGCTCGGTGTCGAGCCCGACGAGCGGATGGCCACCTTCGCTCGACGCAGCGGTGTCGAGGTCGAGGTCGCCAGGTTCGAGGACTGGCAGCCGGCCGGGCGGCAGTTCGACGCGGTCATCGCCGGCACCGCCTGGCACTGGGTGGACCCCGTCGCCGGCGCGGCCAAAGCGGCCCAGGTGCTCCGGCCCGGCGGCCGACTCGCCCCCTTCCACCACGTCCCCCAACTCCCGGCCGAGGTGATCGACGCCCTCGCCGAAGCACTCCAGCGGGTCGCCCCCGATTCCCCGTTCAACCCCGGCCTGCTGAGAGGCTCGGCCGTGGACGCCTACCAGCCACTGTTCGCGAAAATCGCCGACGGGATCCGCCAGACCGGCAGCTTCAGCGAGCCCGAGCAGTGGCGCTTCGCCTGGGAGCGCACCTACTCCCGAGAAGAGTGGCTCGACCAGCTCCCCACCTTCGGCGGCCTCACCCAACTCCCCGCAGACAAAATGGCGGAGGTCCTGGACAGCGCCGGGACCGCAATCGACAGGCTCGGCGGCCGGGCCACCATGCCCTACACATCCGTCGTGATCACCTCGACCCGCTCCCATACGGCCTGACCGCCGCAAGCGTCGGGCGTCGCCGGGGCGAGCAGACTCATGCGCTCGGCGACGCCCCCCGGGATGCGGGGCACGCTCTCCGGTTCCTTGCACCGGACCCCAGCCCAACGGTCCGTCCCGGTGGGCCGCACGATTGCCGAAGATCAGCCGATCGGCCCGCTGCTGACGCACCATGGAATCCGGAGTCGCAGCAGGACTCACCGCTGACGGAGCGGCTCAACCTGCACACCCCGCTCACCTGCGGTTTTCAGCTGCCCGGGTTACCGGCGTGGGTCAGGGTCTCCCAGGAGACGAAAAGGTCGTCGGTGCCCGCCGGGCGGGTTTCCTCGGCGAGCTTGTGGGCGGCGGGGACCGAGACGTCGAGGCGGTCCTCCAGGTGGTTGAGGGCGACCTCCAGGTCCGGGCCCATGTTCCGGTCCACCTTCCCGCCGCACAGCCACACGGGCGCGGACTCGCCGGCCTGGTAGCGGGAGTGGAAGGCGAGGGTGCTCTTGAGCCGGTCCTTCACCTCGCCGTAGAGGTCGACGCCCTGGTGCCAGGCGGTCTCGGCGATGTGGGCGGTGGCAGCGATGGAGTAGCCGACATGCTTGAAGTTGCGGCAGGTCTCCTGGGACATGCCGTCCTTGTACGTCTTCTGCCCGAACCAGTACGTCGTCAGCTTCTGCGGCGTGGTGACGCTGGAGCCCTTGGGCGTGAGCGGCAGCCTGCCGTCCTTCTCCAGGTAGAAGTAGGCGGGGACGCGCTCCCGGAACCGCTGCAGGGCGTGGTCGAAGGCCGCCCGGTCCTCCAGGAAGACGGCGATCCCGATGGCCGCGTCCGTCATCACCAGGTCCCAGTTGCCGTTGTAGTCGGGGACCTTGCGGGTGACGGTCGGCAGGTAGGCCGTCCGCAGCATGGTCTCGAACCGCGCGACCCGGTCCTCCGGCCAGCCCGCGCCGGCGCTGTGCCGGACGATCTCGGCGGCCCGCGCCCAGGTCGACCCCGCCCACCCGGTCTGCAGCCCGGCGTCCTCTTCGGTGTGCCGCCGCATCTTCGCCGACCAGGCGTCCATGATCTCCCGCGCCTTCACGGCGTGCTGCTGCTTGCCGGTGATCCGGAAGAGCAGGGCCTGGGTGTAGGCGGCGATGGCGTCCTCGCGCTCCTCGACGCACCCGTGCGCGGCCCGGTCGGCGTGGTCGCCGCCGGGACAGTCGACGCTGGCGTACGGCTCGGCCCGGTACTTGTACGCCCCGTACTTGCTGTCCCGCATGTCGAAGTAGGCCTTCAGCCACGGCTGCTTCCCCGCGGTGACGTTCTCCTTCACGGCGTCCAGCTGGGCGTCGCTGACGAGCACGCCGGGGTGGGTGAAGGCGGCGTCCGCGGGGAGGGCGCGGGCCATGGTGCGGGTGTCGGCGCCGGTCGTCCCGCACGCGGTGGCGAGCAGGGGGACCAGCAGGAGAACGGCGGTAAGTCGGGGCCTCATAGGGGAAGCGTCGCCCGGGGGATGCGGGGGCGCAGGATCTGTTGGGCCGATCGGTCGGCTGACGCTACGACAGCAGATGCTGGTTGGGCGCCTTCGCCCGCTCCTCGTACTCCGGCAGTACGACGACGTCGACGCCCCGCGCCGCCAGCAGCCCGTTGCCGTCCGCCGCCGTCACGAACGTGTCCGGCTCCCGCCAGGCCGTGACCACCCGCCGCACCCCGGCGTCGAGGATCAGCCGGGCGCAGGGTGCCGGGCGGGAGGCGCGTCGGGCGCACGGCTCCAGGCTGCTGTAGACCGTCGCCGACGCCAGCCGGGGGTCGTCCGCGTCGATCTTCGCCAGGGCGGCCTCCTCGGCATGTACGACGGGGTCGTCGCCCTCCCTCGAATGTCCGCGGGCGAGCTCGGTGCCGTCGGCAGCGACCACGACCGCGCCCACGCTGAACGCGGTCCGCGAGGGCGGGCACAGGGCCGCCAGTTCGCAGGCGAGGCGGAGCCAGTGGTGGTCGGCGGGGGCGGCGAGGGGGCCGGTGCCGGGGGCGGTGGGTTCGTAGCGCATGAGGACGACGTCCTCGATCCGCCGGGTTTCCACCAGCCGGAGGCGGCCGCCCTGGTAACCGCCGGGGCCGAAGAGGCGGGGTGCCTCCGGGGCACCGACGAACAGGGGCGCCAGGATCAGCTGGAGTTCGTCGGCGAGGTCCTGCTGGAGGAGCTGGGTGTGGATACGGCCGCCGCCCTCGACCATCAGGCGGTCCACGCCGCGCGCGGAGAGGTCCGCCAGGAGCCGGGGCCAGTCGAGTTCGGGGCCCAGGGAGACCACGTCGGCGGCCAGGCCCGCTGCCGCGGCCCGTTCGGCGCCCTTGTCGGTCGTGTAGAGGACCTTGTCGCCCCCCGTGTGCCAGAACTTCGCGGCCGGGTCCAGGTCTCCCGAGCCGCTCACCGTGACCTTCAGCGGGTACTCCGGCCTGCCCGCCGCCACCCGGGCCGCGCGCCGCTCGGCGGAGTTCACCAGCAGCCGCGGGTTGTCGGCGCGGATGGTGCCGGCGCCGATCAGGATCGCGTCGACGGAGGCGCGGACCTCGTCGACGCGGTCGAAGTCGGCCGGGGAGGAGAGCAGGAGGCGGTCGGGGCCGGTGTCGTCCAGGTAGCCGTCGAGGGAGACGGCGGCGGAGAGGAGGACGTAGGGGTGGGGCATCGGCGCGATCCCTCTCACTGTGACGTGCGGCTCTTGGACGATGACGTGCTGCGCTTGGTTCAAGTTTGAAACAAACCTACACTGGTGGCATGACGACTCGCTGGCTCACCCCCGAGGAGCAGCGCGCCTGGCGCGCGTACATCGCCGCGGCGCATCTCCTGGAGGACGCGATCGACCGGCAGCTCCAGCAGGACGCCGGCATGCCGCACCTGTACTACTCCATCCTCTCCACCCTTTCCGAGGCGCCGGAGCGGCGGCTGCGGATGACCGATCTCGCCGAGGGGCTGAAGATCACCCGGCCGCGGCTCACGTACGCCGTGACCCGGCTGGAGAAGGACGGGCTGGTCGGGCGGGAGAGCTGTCGCTGGGACAAGCGCGGGAGCATCGCGGTGCTGACCGACGAGGGGATGGCGGAGGTGGAGCGGACGGCGCCGGGACATGTCGAGACGGTCCGGTCCGCCCTCTTCGACCGGCTCACCCCGGAGCAGGTGGGGCAGCTGGAGGAGATCTCCAGGGCGATCGCGGACGGGCTGCAGGAGGACACGGGGGACGAGGTTCCGTGGCGGCGCCGGTCGTCCCCGTCCTGTTCGTGACGAGCGCCATACACCTGTTGCTTCAAATTTAAAGCATGGGGTAGGGTCTCGAACCGTAGATCTGATTCAAATCTGAAGCAGATATGTCTACGGACCGGAGTACCCGCATGACTGACATCCCCGCCGCGACCCAGCGCTCCCGTGTCCGCGTGCCCCTGCGTTTCGGTGACGGCTACCGCGTCGACTCCGAGCTGGTCACCTTCCACGGGCTGGTCGACGGCCAGGAACACCTGGCGGTCGTCCTCGGCGAGCCGGGCCCCGACCCGCTGGTCCGGCTGCACTCCGAGTGCCTCACCGGCGATGTCTTCGGTTCCGCCCGCTGCGACTGCGGCCCGCAGCTGCGCGAGGCCGTCGAGCGCATCGCCGACCGCGGCGGCGTGCTGCTGTACCTCCGCCAGGAGGGCCGCGGCATCGGCCTCTACAACAAGCTCGACGCGTACGCCCTCCAGGACCAGGGCCTCGACACCTACGCCGCGAACACCGCGCTGGGCCTGCCCGAGGACGACCGGGACTACACCGCGGCCGCGCAGATGCTGCGGGCCCTCGGCATCTCCCGCCTCGACCTGCTCTCCAACAACCCCGACAAGGCAGCCCAGTTGCGCGACCTCGGCATCGACGTCCGCGACCGCGTCCCCACCGGCGTCTTCACCACCGCCCACAACGTCCGCTACCTGCGGGCGAAGGTCCTCCAGACCCAGCACACCCTGCCCCTGGGCGAGTTGAGCGTCGGATAGCCACTTCCGCGGCGTGTGCGCGAGGTGGGCCGGCACGGGCAGCACCCGGCGGTGGCCGCTGTCGTGCGGCGGCAGGCCGAGCTTCTCGAGCGCGGGCAGGCCGGTGAGCCGGTGAGGCGGCTGCCACGCTGACCCAGTCGCCGGCGCCAGAGGTCGAGGACGTGGGGCGCGGTGAGGGTCGCATCGGTGCCGGGGGCGGGGAGGTTCGCGCCGGGGGCGGACACCTCCGCGCCGGCCTCGGGTACGGACACCTCCGCGCCGGCCTCGGGTACGGAGACGTCCGCGTCGGCGCTCACGCCTGACCCGCGTCCGCGGCCCCGTCCGCGGCCAAGGCGCGGGTCCGCGCGTCCGCCGCCGCGGCCAGCAGGGTGAGGGTCTCGCCGACACGGCGGCGGAACTCCGGGTCGGTGACGGTACCGTCGGCGCCGAGCATCCCCCGGTCCACCGGGAGGTTCACGCAGGCCGGCGCCACGATGTCGGCGCCGGTGTAGCCCAGCACCGTCCGCAGGGTGGCCTCCGCACCCCCGCCACGCCCCGGCGCCGCCGCGCCGACCCAGGCGACCGGCTTGTCGCAGATCTCGGTGCCGCCGACCGTCCAGTCCAGCAGGTTCTTGAACGACCCCGGCAGCGTCCCGGCGTACTCCGGCGTGCAGATCAGCATCCCGGCCGCCGAGTCGATCGCCTCCCTCAGCCCGGCCACGGGCACGGGCAGCGGATCGGTGTCGTCATCGGGGTTGAAGTGCGGAAGGCCGGCGAGACCGTCGTACAGAACGGCCCGCACCCGCACCGACGGCGCCACGGCCCGCGCGGTGCGCAGCACGGCCTCGTTGGTGGAGCCGGAGCGCAGGCTCCCCGACAGCAGCAGGATCACCGGTGGCGTCGACATGGGCCCAACCTACGTCTCCGCCCGGGCATCGGCGGAGACGATGCGCGGCCCGCACCGACGCCGCGAACAGAACGGCGCCCGAGCCGGTCGAACCGGCTCGGGCGCCGTCACCGTAGGCCCTGTGGGACTCGAACCCACAACCAATGGATTAAAAGTCCACTGCTCTGCCAATTGAGCTAAGGGCCCAGGCGATGTTGCCTCCCCGAGCATAGCCGGACGCGGCCGTGTCTCCGATCGGGTATTGGTGACACGGCCGCGCCGGGCTCGGGGGACCGGCCGCAAAGATCACGGATCGACCGGTTCGGGGGCACCCTTGCGGGCCGCTTCCCTCTCCCGCGTCCGCTCGTGGTCGGGATTGAGGAACCAGCGCCGGGCCGAGGCCAGCCACCAGGTCGCCGCGAAGCCGAGGACCACCAGAACGGCCACCGGCGCGTAGTTGAAGGTCTCCCAGGTGACCGGCGAGACCTGCGGCAGCATGAACAGCACCGTGATCACGCCGACCCACCCCACCGACACCACCCCGATCGCCCTCGACCAGCGGCCCAGGTGCCACGGCCCGCGCTCGAACTCCTCGCCCCTGCGCAGCCGCAGCAGCGTCGGGATCACGTACGCGATGTAGAGACCGATGACCGCGATCGAGGTCACCGCCGCGTACGCGGTCACATTGATCAGGTACGGCAGCCCGAGCACCAGCGCGCCGCCCGCCGCCAGCCACACCGCCGCGACCGGTGTCCGGGTGCGCGGGCTGACGGTGTGCCACAGGTGCGACCACGGCAGCGCCCCGTCCCGCGAGAACGCGTAGATCATGCGGCTGTTGGCGGTCACGGACGCCATCCCGCAGAACAGCTGCGCCCCGATGACGACGAGCAGCAGCAGCTTTCCGCCGGTCGCGCCCAGCGCGTCGAGCAGGATCTGGGCGGGCGGCGCGCCCGTCGGGGACTCCAGGGCACCCTCGTACGACTGGATGGCGAACGTGAAGCCCAGCAGCAGCACGAATCCGGCGATCCACGAGGTCCAGATCGACCGCACGATGCCCTTCGGTCCGGCCGTCGACGCGTCGTGCGTCTCCTCGGTCATGTGGGCGGAGGCGTCGTAGCCGGTGAAGGTGTACTGGGCCATCAGCAGCCCGAGGGCGACGACGTACACCCCGCTCCCCCAGCCGGTGTTGTTGACGAACTCGGTGAACACGAAGGACGCGGACTGGTGGTGGTCCGGGGCGAAGGTCAGCGCCCCGACGATGACCCCCACGCCGAGCACGTGCCACCACACGCTCACGCTGTTGAGGAGCGCGACGATCCGCACGCCGAAGGTGTTCAGCAGGCCGTGCAGGAGAAGGATTGCCGCGAACAGCAGCATCGTCCGGCCCGGGGTCACCTCGAAGTCGAACTGGAGGTTCAGGTACGCGCCGAGGAAGGACGCGGCCCCGAAGTCGATGCCGGCGGTCACGGCGACCTGCCCGAGCACGTTGAACCAGCCCGTGAACCACGCCCAGGCGGCGGCGCTCCGCGGCGGGGCGAGGCGGTGCGCCCAGAAGTAGAGCCCCGCGGACGTCGGGTACGCCGAGCAGATCTCGGCCATCGACAAGCCGACGAAGAGGGTCATCAGCCCGACGGCGACCCACCCCCAGGTGATCACCGCCGGGCCGCCGGTGTTCATGCCGAACAGATACAGCGTCAGGCAGCCCGACAGGACCGAGATGATCGTGAAGGAGACCGCGTAGTTGGAGAACGCCGACATGCGGCGGGCGAGAACCTGCGTGTAGCCGAGCTGGGCAAGCCGTTCCTCATCGGAGAGGCCGGAGGGGCCGGAGGGACCGGAGGGGCCGGAGAGGCCGGAGAGGCCGGAGGGACCGGAGAGACCTGAGGGGCCGGGGAGACCTGAGGGGCCGGGGACTTCGGCCTGCCCGCTCGCTATGTCGTCATCTGTCATGCCCCCAGCAATTCCCTCACTGGGGGCGTGACACACGTCACAACGCGGCTACGGGGCCGACCGCCTCCGAGAACCTCTCACCCTCTACACGCCGCCGTTCAACCGCAGCTCCGCCCCCTGCCCGTCGCCCGGCGCGGCCACCAGTTCCCAGCTGTAGGTGCCGTCGTCGACCGCCCCGTCCCACACCACGTGGAGCGCGGCGCCCCGCTGGACCGCGGGCAGGGTCCGCACGGTCGCCCCGGACCCGTCCTTGACGACGACGTACGCGCCAGGGGCCGCCGGTTTGGAAAGCTGCCAGGAACCGGTCCACCGGCCGTCCGCGTACCCGGCGTGCGCCTCGACGGCGGTCAGCGCCGACGTCGGCACCCCGGAGGCCGCCACCCGCATCGCCCCCGGCTTACCCCGCTCGGGAAGGTAGGCCACGCCGCCGCCGAAGCGGTCGACCGCGTAGGCGCCGTGCGACAGGTACCCCGGCAGCTCCGCCGCCAGCACCCGGGTCTGCACGCCGTCGGCCGTGTGGAAGTCGAGCAGCCGCAGCTCCCCGGCCCCCTCGTCGTGCACGACCACATACCCGTCGCCCAGCTCGCCGTCCGCCGGCACGTCGATCATGCGGCCGGTCTCCCGGTCCCAGACGCCGGAGCCGGCCGGATCGCCGGCGGCCGCACACGTCCAGTACACCCAGCGCCCCACCGCCTGCAGGTCGGTGGGCGTGCACTCCTTGCCGAGCGCGAAACTCTCCGTGGCCCCCGACTTCAGGTCGGTCGACCGCACCGTCCCCTTGGTGTCACCCGGCGTCCAGAAGCTGCTGCCCCAGACGGCCGCCGCCGACGCGGGCCGGGTGAGCAGGACCTTGTCGGAGCCGGGCTTCTCACGGTCGACGACGTACTGCTGGTAACTGCCGAACCCGGACATGTAGCCGTACCCGAAGACGACGTACCGCCCCGACGCGTCCACGACCTGCCCGCCGCCCGGCACGGCGATCGACACCGCGTCGTCCTGCGCCGACCGTACGTCGATCCCGCTGCCCGCCGGGTGGACGAACGCGCCGTCGCCCAGCGCGACCGCGCCGCCGCCCGCCGAGCCGCCGGTGCCGTCGGTGCTCAGCGGCGGCTGGGCGACCAGGCTGCGCTCCCCCGCGGACAGCGCGCCGAGGTCGATGTGGCGCTTGTAGAGGGAGGGCAGGTAATTGGTGTCCGGCTCGCTGGTCGCCAGGTCCCCGGCCGCCAGCGTCACCGCGCCGTACGTGCCCGCCTTCGGCGCCACGGACCTGACCGTGCTCACCGCGAGCGTCCCGTCGTCCCGCGCCGCGACCTTCCGCACACCCCAGTCACCCGCCGAGGCCCCGCCCGCGACCAGCACCCCGCCGTCCGGCGTCGGGTTGAGGCCGTAGGCGCCGCCGAGCCGGGCGTGCGGCAGCAGCGTGCGCACCGGGGAGCCGCCCCCGACCGGCGCCGCGAGCAGCGGCTCACCCCGGTCCTTCGGGGCGTCACTGTTGCGGAACGACGCGGTCTGCCGCAGCGAGACGACCCAGTCGCCGACCAGCGCGATGTACGCCCGCTGGTCGTACGACGAGACCACGTCGACCGTCGTCTCGGCACCGTCGAGGGCATCCCGTCGCAGCAGGTGCGCCTTCTGGTCGCCGTACGCCGGATCGAACCAGGCGACGTACGTCTCCCCGACCGCGACCTGCGTGTAACCGCTGCCCCACGTGCCCTTGAGCACGCCGGTGATCCGCCCGCTGACCGTGTCCACCAGGCCGACCTGGCCGGTCGGGTCGCCGGAGACCCAGATCGCGAGGGTGCCGGCGTCCCCGCCGAGCACCTTGTACGACGCCGGCTTCACACCGTCCTTGCCGGTGACCGGGGTGTCCTTCAGCTCCCCGTCGTCGCGGGGGCGCAGCAGGTGCAGCGACTCCACGGAGCCGTCGGCCGCCCAGGTCGCCGTCAGCACCGTCTCGCCGTACGTGCCTTGGTACGTCTGGCCCTCGGGGAGCGTGAAGCGGAGCGACGTACCCGCCTTCATGTCCTTCAGTTCGACGGACCGGTCGGCCGGGGTGTAGACGCCGACGACGTCCGAGGCGAGGCCCCCGATGCGTTCGGCGGCCGGGTCGGCCGGGTCCTTGCCGACGGCGAGCGGGACGCCGGACGTGGGGCTCCAGCGGTAGCCGGTGAAGTCCTCGGAGCCGTCCCGCTCCAGACGGCCGAGATCGCCCGTGCCGCCCGCCGACTCCAGGTTGAGGCCGCGCGGCAGATAGCGGTCGGGGGCGTCGATCGTCAGGGTCGCCGGGGCCGTGTCGGCATGGGCGGTCGGCAGCAGGGCGACGGAGGCGGCGAGCACTCCGGTGAGGAGGACGACGGAACGGGCAGGGGCGTGGTCGGGCTTGTGGCGTGAGGCCACGACACCTCCAACTGGCTAGGGAGGCGCGGAAGTTAACACAGCCCACGCACAGAATTCGAACACATTCACGAATCACCAGCAGTCCGGCAAACCACCGCCGCCGGCTCCGCAGACAGCTCGCCCGCAAGGCCCCGCCGAAACGCCGAAACGCCGAAGGGCCCGCACGACCGAAGTCGTACGGGCCCTTCTCACACTGCGTCAGCCGTTGCGCTTCCAGCGCGGCTTGTCGTCACGGCGACCGAAGGAGGAACCGGAACCGGAGCCGGTGCCACGGTGGTCGTCCCGACGGCCGTACGGACGCTCGTGGCCACCGGAGCGGAAGCCCGGACGGTCGTCACGGCGGTCGCGGTTGAACGGACGGTCGCTGCCACGGTGACCGCCCCGCTCGTCACGGCGCTCGAAGGAACGACCGGCCGGACGGTCGTCACGGCGGAAACCGCCCCGGTCGTTGTCCCGGCGCTCGAAGGAACGCCCACCACGGTCGTCACGACGCTCGTCCCGACGGAAACCGCCCCGGTCGTTGTCCCGGCGGTCGTCACGGCGGAAGCCACCGCGGTCGTTGTCCCGGCGCTCGAAGCCACGGTCACCGCGGTCACGGTTGAAGCCACCACGGTCGTCACGACGCTCGTCCCGACGGAAACCGCCCCGGTCGTTGTCCCGGCGCTCGAAGCCACGGTCACCGCGGTCACGGTTGAAGCCACCACGGTCGTCACGACGCTCGTCCCGACGGAAACCACCGCGGTCGTTGTCCCGACGCTCGAAGGAACGCCCACCACGGTCGTCACGACGGTCATCACGGCGGTCGTCACGACGGAAACCGCCCCGGTCACCCCGCTCACGACGCTCGTACGGCGCCGACGCCTCAGCACGGTCGACGTCCTGCGCGAGGGGCTGCTCGGGCACGGCCACCGCGGCGGCCTCGACGGCGGCCACGGCCTCCGCCTGCGCCTCGGCCACCGCCGCCTCCGGGTCCTCACCGCGGTCGCGGGCGGCCCGGGCGACGAGACGGTCGGCCTCCTCACGCAGCTCGGCGGCACGACGCTGCGCCCGCTCCAGCTGCTTGCTCAGAGAAGCGACCTCACGCTCGGCCTGCTGCGCGGCGTTGCCCGCGGACTCGGCCTGCACCTCGGTCATCGACCGGGCACCGGTGATCTCGGCGACCTCGGGATCGAAGGCGTTGCCGCCCTGGATGATGTGGCGCGAGGCGTCGACGCCCGCGTCCTCCATCAGCCGGAAGATCTGCCGCCGCTGGTGCGGAAGGGACAGCGACACCACGGTGCCGGTACGCCCCGCACGCGCCGTACGGCCGGCCCGGTGCAGATAGTCCTTGTGATCGCCGGCCGGGTCCACGTTCAGCACCAGGTCGATGCCGTCGACATGGATACCGCGCGCGGCGACGTCGGTGGCGACCAGGACGTTGACGTAACCGTCCTTGAAGTCGGCCAGCGTCCGGGTGCGGGCGCCCTGGGTCATGCCGCCGTGCAGCGCGTCGGCCTTCACACCGGACTCGCGCAGCTGCTCAGCGACACGGTCGGCGCCCAGCTGGGTGCGCACGAAGATGATCGTGCGGCCCTTGCGGGAGGCGATGGCAGCGGTGACCGGCGCCTTGTCCTTGGGCTTCACGATGAGGATGTGGTGCGACATGGTCGTCACCGCACCCTGAGCGGCGTCCACCTCATGGCTGACCGGGTCGTTCAGGTAGCGGTCGACCAGCGTCTTGATCTCGTTCTCCATCGTCGCGGAGAAGAGCATGCGCTGACCGCCGGCCGGCACCTGGTCGAGGAGCTCGGTGACCTCGGGCAGGAAGCCCAGGTCGGACATCTGGTCGGCCTCGTCGAGGACCGTGATCTTCACGTCCTCCAGGGAGCAGGCGCCACGGTTGATGATGTCGCGCAGCCGACCGGGCGTGGCGACGAGGATGTCGACGCCGCGCTCCAGGGCGTAGATCTGGTTGCCCATCGACGTACCACCGCAGACGACCTTCATCCGCAGGCCGAGAACATCGCCGTACGGCTGGAGCGCGTCCGCCACCTGCATGGCGAGCTCACGGGTCGGGGTCAGGATGACCGCGCGGGGCTTGTGCTTCTCGGTGCGGCCACCGGCGAGCGTCGCCAGCGTCGGCAGACCGAAGGAGAGGGTCTTGCCGGAGCCGGTACGGCCACGGCCGAGGATGTCCTTGCCGGCCAGGGCGTCCGGGATGGTCGCGGCCTGGATCGGGAAGGGGGAGGTCACACCGTTCTGCGCGAGCTTGCGCACGACGCCCTCGGGAAGACCGAGGTCGGCGAAGGTGACCTCGGGGGTTTTCTCGGCCGACTCGTCGGTGTCGACCGCGTCGACGGTGTCGAGCGCCTCGACCTCGACGGCGTCCTGGTCGCCGTTCTCGGGCAGGACGATGTGATCAGAACTGGAAATGGACATGCGTATGCGAAACCTTCCGGAGTCTCGTCGGCACGCGCCCGTCAACTCCGTGATTCGCAATACGACCGCCTCAATGCGGTCCGCCACGGCAAGGGAGAGTACGCGCCACACGGCGCGCTCTGCGGTGGCGCCGGGCAAATGGGATCAAACGATCTACCACCATACGCACCCTCCACCCCCCGAGGCAAACCGATCCCCCCGGACTAGACGTACATCACATCCGCAGCCCCGCTCCCCCCGCACCCCTCACGCCGGCGACCCCGCCGTCGGCGCCGGCTCCCGCTGCACGAGCTGCGGCTCCGTCTCCGGATGCGCCGAGGACGAAGGCTCAGCCACCGTCGGATCCGAGGACGGAACCGGCGGCTCCGGCGTCGGCGTGGGCGGCTCCGGATCGGGCGTCCTCGTCGGCGTCGGCTGCACTCTCGTGGGAACCACAGGCCCCGGCTTGTCCGGCTTCCCCGGCTTGGGCCTCGCCGAAGCCGACGCATCAACCGCGGCCGACACCGAAGCCGAGGGCGACGCCGACTCCCCGTGACCGCCCGCGCCCTCACCCTCCCCCTTCTCCCCGTGCTTGCCGTCCACGCCCGCCGCCCCGAACCCCGCACCACCACCCGACACCGCCGCCCCACCGTCCGGCGCCTCGCCACCCCGGTGCCCCGCAGAATGCGACGGCTTGACGCTCTTGCCGCCCTCGTCATCACCGACACTCATACAGCCGGCGGCAGCCGCGACGGCCATGACCGTCGCGACCAGACGGACGGGTACGTAGTTGGGGCGCACGGGCAGCCACCTCCGAGGGCGGTTGTTGGAGTCAACCTGTCCAACTCCCGCCGCCCGCAAGAGGACACGCGCCGGCGCCTGCCCGCCCGACCCCACGGATCACTCCCCCGTCCCCGACAATGACCCTGTGCTGGAAATGACGCGCGACGCCTTCGAAGAGCTGGTGGCCGAAGCCCTGGACCAGATCCCACCCGAGCTGACCCGGGTCATGGACAACGTGGCGGTCTTCGTCGAGGACGAACCCCCGGCAGACGACCCCGAACTACTCGGCCTGTACGAGGGCACCCCCCTCACCGAACGCGGCGAGTGGTACGCCGGCGTCCTCCCCGACCGCATCTCCATCTACATGGGCCCAACCCTGCGCTACTGCGAAACCCGCGACGACGTCGTCCACGAAGTCGCCGTCACCGTCGTCCACGAAATCGCCCACCACTTCGGCATCGACGACACCCGCCTGCACGAACTCGGCTGGGGCTGACCGAAAACTCCCCGGACCCGACCCGGAACAAAGCCCCGCGGCCAATCCGAAACGAACACCCCGCCCCCGACCCGGACGCCAGCCCCCGCACACACCCCCGAAGCCCCGCATATCCACCCCCGCGCTTGGGCATACGGCACCAATGGCCCGCGTCCCCGCCGCAGTCCTGAACATCCTGATCCGCATACACCGCACGCCCCGCACCCTCGCCCGGCACTACCGCACCCGCCGCCCCCACCCCACCGTCGAACTCGTCCCCCAGCCACACCCCTGGGGCCGCGCCCTCGGCCTGATCACCGTCGTCCTCCTCGGCGCCTGGCTCGGCCTGCTCATCGTCGGCAACGTCCGCACCCCCGTCGGACCCATGAACACCACGATGACCCTGCGCCCCTCCCTCACCGGCGGCACAAAGATCAACATCTCCCCGCTCGGCGCCCTCCAGCTCGACAGCCACCACGCCCCGGTCCGCCTCGACGTCAACGTCGACCAACTCGACCCCGCCCGCTCCCAAGCCCTCGTCGACCACCCCGAACGCCTCTCCGGCCTCCAGGACGAAGTCGCAAAAGACGTCGAGCACGGCACCCTCGACCTCGCCGTCCGCTCCTGCGTCGCCGTCGTCGCCGGCGCCACCACCCTCGGCCTCGCCGTCTACCGCCGCCCACGCCGCGCCCTCGCCGCCGGCGGCCTCGCCCTGACCCTGCTCGCCGCGTCCGGCGGAACGGCCTACGCCACCTGGAACCCCGACTCGGTCCTCCAGCCGAAATTCTCCGGCCTGCTCTCCTCCGCCCCCTCCCTCGTCGGCAACGCCCGCAACATCGTCACCGAATTCGACGTCTACCAGCAGGAACTCGCCCGCCTGGTGACCAACGTGACCAAGCTCTACGACGTCACCTCCACCCTCCCCGCCTACCAGCCCGACCCCACCACCATCCGCGTCCTGCACGTCTCCGACATCCACCTCAACCCCGCAAGCTGGAAGATCATCGCCTCACTGGTGGAGCAGTACCAGGTGAACGTCATCGTCGACTCCGGCGACACCATGGACCACGGCACCGCCGCCGAGAACGGCTTCCTCGACCCCATCGCCGACCTCGGCGCCCCCTACGTCTGGGTCCGCGGCAACCACGACTCCTCCCTCACCCAGCGCTACCTGCACCACATCAAGAACGTCCACGTCCTCGACGACGGCCGCGCACAGACCGTCGCCGGACTGCGCTTCGCCGGCCTCGGCGACCCCCAGTTCACCCCCGACCGCAGCGAGAAATCCGGCGCCGAGGAAACCCAGGAGGCCGCAGGAACCCGCCTCGCCGCCTCCCTGCGCGCCTCGACGACCGCCGGCAAACCCGTCGACATCGCCGTGATCCACGAACCCTCGGCCGCCCGCGCGGTCGACGGCACCGTCCCCCTCGTCCTCTCCGGCCATCTGCACCGCCAGGACACCGAGGTCATGAAGTACGGCACCCGGCTCCGCGTCGAGGGCTCCACCGGCGGCAGCGGGCTGCGCGCGGTCGAGGGCAAGTACCCGGACCCGATCGAGGCCTCGATCCTCTACTTCGACCGCGACACCCGCCGCCTGCAGGCCTGGGACGCGATCAAACTGGGCGGCCTGGGCCTGACGACGGCCGAGGTCAGCCGCCACCTCCCGGAGGACAACCGACCGGGCGCGACCCCGACACCGA
Source organism: Streptomyces sp. Act143 (assembly GCF_003143935.1). GTDB lineage: Bacteria > Actinomycetota > Actinomycetes > Streptomycetales > Streptomycetaceae > Streptomyces. Next base: position 4,849,636 of record NZ_QFRX01000001.1, read on the forward strand.
CACCGTCCCCGCCCTCCTCCCCGGCGCCGTCACCGACCCCCTCCCGCAGCACTCCCTAAACCGTTTTGGCGATACCTCCCGGCATCCCATATGCTTCTCACGTCCCCGACGCGCTGCGAAGCGCAAGGCGGGCCGATAGCCCTCATCGTCTAGCGGCCTAGGACGCCGCCCTTTCAAGGCGGTAGCACGGGTTCGAATCCCGTTGGGGGCACGCAACACCGTGTGCGACACTGTCGTACGCAACAGCTTGGTCCTGTGGAGCAGTTTGGAGTGCTCGCCACCCTGTCAAGGTGGAGGCCGCGGGTTCAAATCCCGTCAGGACCGCTGAGGTTTCCCTGGAACCTCGTGGCTGGGTAGCTCAGTTGGTACGAGCGATCGCCTGAAAAGCGATAGGTCGCCGGTTCGACCCCGGCCCCAGCCACAGCTAAGGCCCCGATCCCCGGATCGGGGCCTTCTTGTATGTGTCGTAGATCGCTTGCTACGACACGTCCGCTCGGGGAGGTGGGGGGCGGGGTGGGCGGGGTGGGCGGCAAAAGCGTTCGCCAGGAATTTCGCCGGGATGAGATCCTGGATCGCGTATGTCTACGCATCCCGCTTCCGCCCCCGGCGCCTCCGACGCCTCCAGCCTCGGCGCCCTCGCTCCTCGTCTGGCCGAGCTGTCCCTGCGTGACGCGCATCGGATCGGTCGTCGGCTCGAGGGTGCGCGCAAGATCCGTAAGCCGGAGGCCCGTGCCGCCGTGCTCGCCGAGATCGAGGGCGAGGTGGCGAGGGCCGAGGAGCGGATGGCCGGGCGGCGTGCCCGGGTGCCCGCGGTCAGTTATCCCGAGCAGCTTCCGGTCAGCCAGAAGAAGGCCGCGATCGCGGATGCCATCCGTGATCACCAAGTGGTGATCGTGGCCGGTGAGACGGGGTCCGGCAAGACGACGCAGATCCCGAAGATCTGTATGGAGCTGGGGCGCGGGGTGCGCGGCATGATCGGGCACACCCAGCCCCGTCGTATCGCTGCGCGTACCGTTGCCGAGCGGGTCGCTGAGGAGCTGGACACGCCGCTGGGTGAGGCGGTCGGCTGGAAGGTGCGGTTCACCGACCAGGTGAACCCGGATGCCACCTTCATCAAGTTGATGACGGACGGCATTCTGCTCGCCGAGATCCAGACGGACCGCGAGCTGCGTGCCTACGACACGATCATCATCGATGAGGCGCACGAGCGGTCTCTCAACATCGACTTCCTGCTGGGCTATCTGGCGCAGTTGTTGCCGAAGCGGCCGGATCTGAAGGTCGTCATCACTTCCGCGACCATCGATCCGGAGCGGTTCTCCCGGCATTTCGGGGACGCTCCGATCATCGAGGTCAGTGGGCGGACGTATCCGGTGGAGGTGCGGTACAGGCCCCTTCTCGAGGAGGATTCCGAGGACGCGGACCGTGATCAGATCACCGCGATCTGCGATGCCGTCGAGGAGCTTCAGGGTGAGGGCAAGGGGGACATTCTGGTGTTCCTCTCGGGGGAGCGGGAGATCCGTGACACGGCCGACGCGCTGAACAGGAAGAACTACCGGTTCACCGAGGTGCTGCCGCTGTATGCCCGGCTGTCGCATGCCGAGCAGCACCGTGTCTTTCAGCCGCACACCGGGCGCAGGATCGTTCTGGCGACGAACGTCGCCGAGACGTCGTTGACGGTGCCGGGTATCAAGTACGTCATTGATCCGGGGTTCGCCCGTATTTCCCGCTACAGCCATCGCACGAAGGTTCAGCGGCTGCCCATCGAGCCGATCTCGCAGGCCAGTGCCAACCAGCGCAAGGGCCGGTGTGGTCGTACGTCGGACGGTGTCTGTATCCGGCTGTACAGCGAGGATGATTTTCTCGCCCGGCCGGAGTTCACGGACGCGGAGATCCTGCGGACGAACCTCGCGTCCGTGATCCTTCAGATGACTGCGGCTGGTCTCGGTGACATCGAGAAGTTCCCGTTCATCGATCCGCCGGACCACCGCAATATCCGGGACGGTGTGCAGTTGCTCCAGGAGCTGGGTGCGCTGAACCCGGCCGAGAAGGACGCGCGCAAGCGCCTGACGGACACGGGTCGCAAGCTCGCGCAGTTGCCGGTGGATCCGCGCCTTGCCCGGATGGTGCTGGAGGCCGACAAGAACGGCTGTGTGCGGGAGGTCATGGTCATAGCGGCGGCGCTGTCCATTCAGGACCCGCGTGAGCGCCCCGCCGACAAGCAGACCCAGGCTGATCAGCAGCATGCCCGGTTCCGGGACGAGACGAGTGATTTCCTCGCCTATCTGAATCTGTGGCGGTATGTCCGTGAGCAGCAGAAGGAGCGGGGGTCCAGTTCCTTCCGCCGGATGTGCAAGCAGGAGTACCTGAATTTCCTGCGCATCCGTGAGTGGCAGGACATCTATACGCAGCTGCGCACGGTCGCCAAGCAGATGGGGATCCATCTGAACGAGGATGACGCGCCCGAGCAGAGCGTTCATGTGTCGCTTCTCGCCGGCCTTCTGTCCCATGTCGGGATGAAGGACGTGAAGGACGGCAACAAGAACGAGTATCTGGGCGCGCGCAGTGCCAAGTTCGCGATCTTCCCTGGCTCGTCGCTGTTCAAGAAGCAGCCTCGTTTCGTCATGTCGGCGGAGTTGGTGGAGACTTCACGTCTCTGGGCGCGCGTGAACGCGAAGATCGAGCCGGAGTGGGTGGAGCCGCTGGCCGGGCATCTGCTGAAGCGGACGTACTCCGAGCCGCACTGGGAGAAGGACCAGGCCGCGGTGATGGCGTACGAGAAGGTCACGCTGTACGGCGTGCCGATCGTCGCCCAGCGCAAGGTCAACTACGGCCGGATCGACCCGGAGACATCGCGCGAGCTTTTCATTCGCAATGCGCTCGTCGAGGGTGACTGGCGTACGCATCACAAGTTCTACGCCGACAACCGCAAGCTGCTGAGCGAGGTCGAGGAGCTCGAACACCGGGCTCGGCGGCGGGACATCGTGGTCGATGACGACACGCTGTTCGACTTCTACGACCAGCGGGTGCCCGAACATGTCGTCTCCGGCGCGCACTTCGACTCCTGGTGGAAGCGCAAGCGGCAGGAGCAGCCCGATTTCCTGGACTTCGAGCGGGAGATGCTCATCCGGGAGTCGGCGGAGGCGGTCACGAAGGCCGACTACCCGGATGTGTGGCGGCAGGGGCAGCTGAAGTTCCGTGTCACCTATCAGTTCGAGCCGGGTGCGGATGCCGACGGTGTGACGGTGCACGTTCCGCTTCAGGTTCTCAACCAGGTCACGGACGAGGGTTTCGACTGGCAGATCCCGGGCCTGCGGGAGGAGGTGGTGACGGAGCTGATCCGTTCCCTCCCGAAGCCGATCCGCCGCAACTACGTCCCGGCGCCGAACTTCGCCAGGCGTTTCCTGGACACGGCGGTCCCTCTCCAGGAGCCGCTCACGATCACCATGGCCCGTGAGCTGAAGCGCATGGTCGGGGTGCCTTTCGAGGCCGAGGACTTCGACTGGTCGAAGATCCCGGACCATCTCCGCATCACCTTCCGGATCGTCGACGAGCGCCGTCGCAAGCTGGCCGAGGACAAGGATCTGGAGGCGCTGAAGCTCCAGCTGAAGCCGAAGGCGCGGAAGGCCCTGTCGCAGGCCGCGGCGGCCACCGCGGAGCGTCAGGGCGGGGAGTCCCTGGAGCGCGCGGGTCTGGCGGACTGGACGATCGGCACGCTGACGCGGGTCTTCGAGACGCGGCGGGCGGGTCAGCCGGTGAAGGCGTATCCGGCGCTGGTGGACGACGGGGACACGGTCTCGGTCCGGCTGTTCGACACGGAGGCGGAGCAGGCGGAGGCGATGTGGCGGGGCACGCGTCGGCTGATCCTGCGCAACATCCCGGTGAATCCGGCGAAATTCGCGAGCGATCACCTGACGAACGCTCAGAAGCTGGCGCTGTCGGCCAATCCCCACGGCACGGTCCAGGCGCTGTTCGAGGACTGCGCGATGGCGGCGGCGGACAGGCTGATCGGTGACTTCGGGGGTCCGGCGTGGGACGAGGAGTCGTACCGGAAGCTGTACGAGAAGGTGCGCGCGGAGATCGTCGACACGACGGTCCGTACGGTGGGGCAGGTGCAGCAGGTGCTGGCCGCCTGGCAGGCCTGTGAGCGCCGTCTGAAGGCCGTTCGGAGCCCGGCGCTGCTGGCGAACCTGACGGACGTGCGCAAGCAGCTGGATGCCCTTGTGAAGCCGGGTTTCGTGACGGCGACGGGTCTGCGTCGGCTGCCCGACCTCATGCGCTACCTGGTGGCCGCCGACCGCCGTCTGCAGCAGATGCCGACGGCCGTGCAGCGGGACACCACGCGCATGGAGAAGGTGCATGAGATGCAGGACGAGTACGCCTGGCTGCTGGAGCAGATGCCGCAGGGCCGCCCGGTGCCGGCGGCCGTGCTGGACATCCGCTGGATGATCGAGGAGCTTCGGGTGAGCTATTTCGCGCACGCGCTGGGTACGGCGTACCCGATCTCGGACAAGCGGATCGTGAAGGCGATCGACGCGGCGGTGCCGTAACCGTCTCTGTACGTTGGGTGAGTTCGCGCAGGGGGCTCACCCTCCTGTACAGTCCTTCTCGCAGCGCAACGCACGAATGGCGCGGCGAAACCTGGTCCTGTGGAGCAGTTTGGAGTGCTCGCCACCCTGTCAAGGTGGAGGCCGCGGGTTCAAATCCCGTCAGGACCGCAGTGAGTGGCCCGGATCTTCGGATCCGGGCCTCTTTGCGTTTGCCGACCAGGTGGACGTCTCCTGACTCAGTCGTCCGCAGTCGTTCTCAGTCGCCCCATGCCGTCTTGACGGCGTCACATTCGCTCGGTACCCAGAAACCAGGGCCCGTTCCCTCTGTGGCCCCTGGAGGTGGCGTATGGCGGCTTCGGTCAGGCACGAGACGCGGGCGCTGCTCCGTGCGCACCTGTCGGCCGCTTCCTCCTATCGCCATCTGACGCGTCACTGCCCGATCTGCCATCAGTTGCTGCGGCTGGCGATGGATTCCCCGCCGCGTGCCGCGGAGGGGGCCGACGGGCCGGCGGGGGACGAAAGTCCCGCCGACGCGTGACCATCGGCGGCCCCAACACCCGTACGGGCGTGGGACGCTGGAACGCGAGCCTCCTCTAGCGCACGGGCGGCCGCGGCAACAAGGACTCTGGCATGTGACGGGAGTCACCGCATGAGTTTCTGGAACCGCGGTACTTACACCTCGCCTACAACTGGTCAATTTAATATGTGCAATTGCACCAGTCGGGAGGGGGAGCCGACGGTTCCACGGGCCGCCCGCGGGGGCGCCGTCCACAGGAGATCCGACACCCCTCCCCAGACTCCGACAAGCCCGCTCACAGGGCTGTGGGCGGGGCGGTCCGGGCGCACAAAAAAGATCGCGCTGGACCCGGCGGAGTCCAGCGCGATCGACGACGCACCCTGTGAGGTTCTGGGATGAGCTCGGGCGAGGGTCCCGTTGGGGCGGAACCCGCGTCGCTTGGAGCTTTTGAAGCGGTGTCACGGGCGTATCGGCACGTTGGGGGACCTGCCGGTTTGCCCGTTATTCAGTTGGTTCAGGCCTCGCTGCGCTGCTGCGGGATGCCCGCGAGCAGTGCACGGACCTCCGCCTCGCGGTAGCGGCGGTGCCCGCCGAGCGTGCGGATGGACGTAAGCTTCCCGGCCTTCGCCCACCGCGTGACCGTCTTCGGGTCCACGCGGAACATGGTGGCGACCTCAGCCGGGGTCAGCAGCGGCTCGGCATCAGGGGTGCGAGCGGTCATGAGCGGCCTCCTCGGGAGAACCGAACCTTCTCGGTTCTTTCCTCTAAATTCTGCACCTTGACCCGCGTTGCCCGAAATGGCGGACGCGAGTCGAGTCGGTTATAGGACGAACGGCTTGTCCTCGGCACTACAACTACACCATCTGTCCAGCCGCGTCGGCCAAACCGATGGAATTGCCCCCCAGGTGTTCATCGGGCGACAGACGCCGATGGACCATGCCATAGCGGACAGTCACGCCACTGTGACGATCAGTCACAGAGCGATCAGGAGTCACCAGACCCCCCAAAGCGGAACCTCCCCCGGGCCCCTTGTCCTATTTTGGCATGAGGAGGGGGAAGAGACGCAAGGGCCAGGTACGTGCGGTCCATCACGCTTGACCGCGCTTGAGCCTCAGTTGAGATGAACGCCCGGATCGTGACGTACGTCCCATGTCGGGATCGCCTCAAGTGGCGCAGGCAACTCAGTGCGAGGACAAAACCCCAAAACGAGCGTCACGTCAAACACCCGTTCGTGACCTGAGCCGCGCTCAGTTCGCCGAGCGCCGGTCCCTGACCGACCGCCAGCGCTCCACCAGACGCCCGTATGCCTCCCCGGCGGCGGCCCCGTCGCCCCGTCGCAGCGCCTCGATGCCCTCGGCCACGTCCGCCGCCGAGTGGTCGTCCTCCAGCTCGCCGGCCGGCAGCGTGTGCACCAGGCCGCCGTAGTCCAGCTCGACCAGCGAGCGCGGATGGAACTCCTCCAGCCAACGCCCCACGTCCACCAGGCCGTCGATGAGCGGCCCCTCGTCGAGGGTGTCCTTCAGGGTCCGCAGGGCCCGCGCCACCCGGCGCCGCGCCTGCACCATCGGCGTCCGGTAGCGCAGCATCGCCGGGATCTCCCCCGACCCCTTGTCGAAGGACCGCTCCTCGTCGCCGACCAGCACGAACCAGTGCAGCGGCACCTGCCAGGTCGAGGAGCGGATCCAGGGGCGGGCGTCCGGGTTCCGGATCAGCCAGCGCTCGTAGTCCCGCGCCGCCTGCTGCCGTACGACCTCCGGCAGCACCGCGTCCAGGACCTGCTTCGGCAGCTCCTCGGCCAGCTCCCCCAGCGCCTGCCAGCCGCGCAGCCGGGTCCGCCAGGGGCAGACGCAGACCACGCCGTCCACGTCCAGCACGAAGGCGTCGCTGCTCTCGTGCACCGGCACCGCGACCGGCGGGGTGGGCAGCAAGTCGGCCAGGGAGCGGCGCAGTTCGTCCTGGTACGAGGGCCGGTCGGGACGGCGGGCGTAGCGCGCCCAGTGGCTGCGCTCCGGCTCCGGGAAGGCGGCCAGCGGCTCGTACACGCGGAGATAGGTCGGATACGGGACGACCACCGAGGACACCTTGGGCACGCCTGCTCCCTCCCCCTCCCGCTGCCAGGAAAACCTGCGGAACCCGCTCACAAACGGGCGGGAAATCTATGCAAATCGTCGCACGGGGGTACTCCGTGGGTAGGTGATCCTGAGCACGGCGAGGTGGAGGGGTCCGGTCAGGCTCTAATGTCGTGCCCACAGCGCCCGCCACCCTTACGGGAGCTGGTCCCGACCGCCGCTACGCATCCAGGAGTCACCACAGTGACCGAAGTATCAGCCGGCGTCCTGCACACCCTGTTCCACTCGGACCAGGGCGGTCATGAGCAAGTCGTGCTCTGCCAGGACCGTGCCAGCGGACTCAAGGCCGTCATCGCCCTCCACTCCACCGCGCTGGGCCCCGCACTCGGCGGCACGCGCTTCTACCCGTACGCGACCGAGGAGGAGGCCGTCGCCGACGCCCTGAACCTCGCGCGCGGGATGTCGTACAAGAACGCCATGGCCGGCCTGGACCACGGCGGCGGCAAGGCCGTGATCATCGGCGACCCGGACCGCGACAAGTCCGAGGAGCTGCTCCTCGCGTACGGCCGGTTCGTCGCCTCGCTCGGCGGGCGCTACGTCACGGCGTGCGACGTCGGTACGTACGTCGCCGACATGGACGTCGTAGCGCGCGAGTGCCGCTGGACGACCGGGCGTTCGCCGGAGAACGGCGGCGCGGGCGACTCCTCCGTGCTGACCGCGTTCGGCGTCTACCAGGGCATGCGGGCCTCCGCCGAGCACCTGTGGGGCGACCCGTCGCTGGCCGGCCGGAAGATCGGCATCGCGGGCGTCGGCAAGGTCGGCCACCACCTGGTGACCCACCTGCGCGAGGAAGGCGCCGAGGTCGTCATCACGGACGTCCGCGAGGAGGCCGTGGGCCGCATCCTGGCGGCGCACCCGACGGGCGTGACGGCCGTCGCCGACACCGCCACCCTGATCCGCGCCGAGGGCCTGGACATCTACGCCCCCTGCGCGCTGGGCGGCGCCCTCAACGACGACACGGTGCCGGCGCTGACGGCGAAGATCGTCTGCGGCGCGGCCAACAACCAGCTCGAACACCCGGGTGTGGAGAAGGACCTCGCCGACCGCGGCATCCTCTACGCGCCGGACTACGTGGTGAACGCGGGCGGGGTCATCCAGGTCGCCGACGAGCTGCACGGTTTCGACTTCGACCGGTGCAAGGCGAAGGCCGCGAAGATCTACGACACCACGCTCGCCATATTCGCACGTGCGAAGGCGGACGGTATCCCGCCGGCCGCGGCGGCCGACCGGATCGCCGAGCAGCGGATGCACGAGGCGGCGGTGGCGCGCCGGGCGCGCTGACCGTCGTCACCGGGGTGTGACCGGTACCCGTCGGCGGGCACTTAGAGAGAACTCTCACGTCCGTCGGCGGGTCGGCCGCCAAGAAGTGGTTAAAATCGCGGTTGACCAGCGAGGACAGGGCACCTCGCGGGTTCTGGGGCCGGGCACGTCCTGCGGGCGACGTACCGTATGGGCGCGGGCTCAGGTACCGTGGAAGCCCTACGGACCGGTCTCTCCACGGAGAGCCCGTTCCAGATCATGAACGCGTGTCAAGACTCTGGGGCCGTCGAGCCCCGTCACCGAGGGGGTCGAGCCATGGGGCGCGGCCGGGCCAAGGCCAAGCAGACGAAGGTCGCCCGCCAGCTGAAGTACAACAGCGGCGGGACTGACCTGTCGCGTCTGGCCAGCGAGCTGGGCGCTTCGACTTCGAGCCAACCGCCGAACGGCGAGCCGTTCGAGGACGACGAGGACGAAGACGACCCGTACGCCGAGTACGCGAGTCTCTACAACGACGACGATGAGGACGAGGACGACGAGTCCGGTCCTTCGTCGCAACATCGCCGCGGCGCTTGACGCACTAGCTGTGCTTGACCCGGTCCGGGGTGGTCCACACCACCGGACCGGGTTTTGCGCTGCCCGTCAGCGGCCTTGTCAGGCGTAGTCCCCGACCAGCTCCGCGCCCGTGGCGTGGTCGCCGCGGTCGGTGATCTCGCCGGCGACCCAGGCCTCGACCCCGCGGTCGGCGAGCGTGGCGAGGGCCACGTCCGTGGACTCCTCGGGGACGATCGCGATCATGCCGACGCCCATGTTGAGGGTCTTCTCCAGCTCCAGGCGCTCGACCTGACCCGTCTTGCCGACGAGGTCGAAGATCGGGGCCGGGGTCCAGGTGGAGCGGTCGACGATCGCGTGCAGGTCGTCGGGGATCACGCGGGCCAGGTTGGCGGCGAGACCACCACCGGTGATGTGCGAGTAGGCGTGCACGTCGGTGGTGCGCATCAGCGCCAGGCAGTCCAGCGAGTAGATCTTGGTGGGCTCCAGGAGCTCCTCGCCGAGGGTGCGGCCGAGCTCGTCGATCCGTGCGTCCAGGGACAGCTTCGCCTGGTTCAGCAGGACGTGCCGGACGAGCGAGTACCCGTTCGAGTGAAGACCGGAGGCCGCCATGGCGATGACCGCGTCACCCGTACGGATGCGATCCGGGCCGAGGAGCCGGTCGGCCTCCACCACGCCCGTACCGGCGCCGGCGACGTCGAAGTCATCCGGGCCCAGCAGGCCGGGGTGTTCGGCCGTCTCGCCGCCGACCAGGGCGCAGCCGGCGAGCACACAGCCCTCGGCGATGCCCTTGACGATGGCGGCGACCCGCTCGGGGTGGACCTTGCCGACGCAGATGTAGTCGGTCATGAACAGCGGCTCGGCGCCGCACACCACGATGTCGTCCATGACCATCGCGACCAGGTCGTGGCCGATCGTGTCGTAGACGCCCAGCTGGCGGGCGATGTCCACCTTGGTGCCCACGCCGTCGGTGGCGGAGGCGAGCAGGGGACGCTCGTAGTTCTTGAGGGCGGAGGCGTCGAAGAGGCCGGCGAAACCGCCGAGGCCGCCGAGGACCTCGGGGCGCTGCGTCTTCTTCACCCACTCCTTCATCAGCTCTACGGCGCGGTCGCCCGCCTCGATGTCGACGCCCGCGGCTGCGTAGCTGGCACCAGTTGTCTCAGACATGACGGTGAGAACTTTCGTGTCGTACTGCAGGGCTTACGGGCGACGGATCGCGTCGGCCGCCGCCGTGGCTGCCGGACCGGCGGCCAGTTCGGTCTCCAGGAGCTGCTTGCCGAGCAGCTCGGGGTCCGGGAGCTCCATCGGGTACTCGCCGTCGAAGCAGGCGCGGCACAGGTTCGGCTTGGCGATGGTGGTCGCCTCGATCATGCCGTCGATGGAGATGTACGCCAGGGAGTCGGCGCCGAGCGAGGTGCCGATCTCGTCGATGGTCATGCCGTTGGCGATGAGCTCCGCGCGGGTGGCGAAGTCGATGCCGAAGAAGCAGGGCCACTTGACCGGCGGCGAGGAGATCCGGATGTGGACCTCGGCGGCGCCCGCCTCGCGGAGCATGCGGACCAGGGCGCGCTGGGTGTTGCCGCGCACGATCGAGTCGTCGACGACGACCAGGCGCTTGCCCTTGATGACTTCCTTCAGCGGGTTCAGCTTCAGGCGGATACCGAGCTGCCGGATCGTCTGGGAGGGCTGGATGAACGTACGGCCGACGTAGGCGTTCTTCACCAGGCCCGCGCCGAACGGGATGCCGGAGGCTTCCGCGTAGCCGATGGCGGCCGGGGTGCCGGACTCCGGAGTCGCTATGACCAGGTCGGCGTCGACGGGGGCTTCCTTCGCCAGCTTGCGGCCCATCTCCACGCGGGAGAGGTACACGTTGCGGCCGGCGATGTCGGTGTCGGGGCGGGCCAGGTACACGTACTCGAAGACGCAGCCCTTGGGCTTCGCTTCCGCGAATCGGGAGGTGCGCAGGCCGTTCTCGTCGATGGCGACGAACTCGCCCGGCTCGATCTCGCGGACGTAGGACGCGCCGCAGATGTCGAGGGCGGCGGACTCCGAGGCGACGACCCAGCCCCGCTCCAGGCGGCCGAGGACCAGCGGGCGGATGCCCTGCGGGTCGCGGGCGGCGTAGAGGGTGTGCTCGTCCATGAAGACGAGGGAGAACGCGCCGCGCACCTGCGGGAGGACCGTGTGAGCGGCCTCCTCGATGGTCAGCGGCTTGCCGTCCTCGTCGACCTGGGCCGCGAGGAGCGCGGTGAGCAGGTCGGTGTCGTTGGTGGCCGCGACGCGGGTCGAGCGGCCGTTGGTGTCCTTCGGGAGGTCGGCGACCATCTCGGCGAGCTGCGCCGTGTTGACCAGGTTGCCGTTGTGGCCGAGCGCGATCGAGCCGTGCGCGGTGGCACGGAACGTCGGCTGGGCGTTCTCCCACACGGAGGCGCCGGTGGTCGAGTAGCGGGCGTGTCCGACCGCGATGTGACCCTGGAGCGAACCGAGAGAGGTCTCGTCGAAGACCTGGGACACGAGGCCCATGTCCTTGAAGACGAGGATCTGGGAGCCGTTGCTGACCGCGATACCCGCGGATTCCTGGCCCCGATGCTGGAGGGCGTAGAGCCCGAAGTACGTGAGCTTTGCGACCTCTTCGCCCGGAGCCCAGACACCGAAGACGCCACACGCGTCCTGGGGGCCTTTCTCGCCGGGGAGCAGATCGTGATTGAGTCGACCGTCACCACGTGGCACGTCCCCGAGTGTAGGCGAGGTCGACCACTGGTCCGAATTGGGGAATGGCCGGTGGACGCCCCGGTCATGGATCACCCGACGGCGACGGCCTTGGCAGTTTTTCCGTTTTCGCTGGTCAGCGAGAGGGAGCGGTGATCCAGTTTGTACTTCACCGTGCTGTCGAAGAGGCCCAGCAGGCTCTTCTCCGTCTTCATGAGTGAGGTGTCGCACACCATTCGGGTAGTGGCCGGCGCGCCCAGGGTGATATGCCCGTCGCTGACCGTGGCGGTCGCGGTGACCCTGTTGCAGCCGAGGCTGCCGGTGACCTTCCCGGTCTTCTTGTCGAAGCTCAGGTGGGCGTCGCCGGTGGGGCCGGGTGCGGTGATGCCCCATTTCGTGCCGTACAGCGGGGCGTCCGGTTCCTTGGCCAGGCGGACCGTGTCACCGGTGTCGGTGGTGAGGGTGAGCCGGTCGCCGGTGACGTCGGTCTTCAGGGCGCCGTCGGCCAGGGTGCGGGCGAGGGTCTCCTCGAAGGCCATGGGCCGCTTCTCGCAGGCCATCTCCGTGGTGGTGGTGTCGCTGAGCCGGAGGGCGTCGTCCTCGAAGGTGACCTTGGCGGTGAAGTGGTTGCAGCCGTAGTTGCCGGCCGCCCTGCCGTCCTCGATCGTGACGTTCGCTCCGGTGGGGGCCCGGTGGGTGGTGCCGTCCACGGTGACGCTGTCGACGCTCCAGTGGACGCCGGTGACGGGCGGTTCGGCGCTCACCGCACCGCCGTCGGCCTGCTCGGTTCCGCAGGCCGCGGCGAGCGGGAGGACGGTCAGGACGGCGAGGGTCATTCGCTGGGTGTCCATGCCGGTGGGACGGGTGGGACGCAGGGCGGGTTCCCTCGGTCACCCCATCAGGGGCAGCAGCCCGCCGAGGTCAGCCCGCTCCCCGCTCGCGCTCACCTTGGCGTCCGCCACGGCGTCCTGCCAGGTCACCCGCCCGGTCGCGAGCCGGACCCAGGTCAGCGGGTCGGTCTCGACGACGTTCGGCGGGGTGCCGCGGGTGTGCCGGAGGCCCTCGACGCACTGGACGACGGCGTACGGGGGGATGCGCACCTCGGTCGAGCCGCCGGGTGCCTTCGCGGCGAGGGTGTCGGCGAGGAACCGGGTGCAGGCGGCCAGGGCCTGGCGGTCGTGGGGGATGTCGAGGCCGGGGACGGCGGCGTTCAGGTCGTCGGTGTGGACGACGAGTTCGACGGTGCGGGTGACCAGGTAGTCGGCGAGGGTCATGGCGCCGGTGCGGCTGCCGATGAGGCGGTCCTCGGGGGCCTGGTCGAGGCTCGCGGTGAAGCGGTCCTCGGTGCGGGCGTAGAGGGCGTCGAGGTCGGGGTTGTCCTGCGCGAGCTGCCGGGTGCCGTCGTCGATGTCGGCGCCCCTGGAGGCGGTGGTGGCGGGCCAGTCCAGGAGGTCGAGGGCGCGCTTCGGCGGTTCCTCCAGGGCGAGGGCGTTGCTGATGGCCTCGACGGCCATGGTGAGGTGGGCGGCGAGGTCGCGGACGGTCCAGTCGCCGAGGCGGGTGGGGGCGGCCAGTTGCTCGGGGGTGAGGGTGCGTACGGCCTGTCGTACGTGTCCGAACTGGGTGAGCACCGCGGTGCGGATCTTGGCGGGGTCGTAGCTGCGCGCGCGCTTCTTGGCCGGTGGCATGGGGGTCAGCCTAGGCCGGTCGGACGGCGTACCCGGCGAGGCCCTGCTCGACCAACGCGAAGGCCCGCTCGGCCCGTTCGGCGGCGTCGGCGGCGACCTCGTCCACGCTCTCGCCGGCGTCGATGCGCAGGTGGTGCTCCTCGACCAGCGCCTGGCGGACGGAGGTGAGGGTGGAGGCGGCGATCAGGGCGAGGGTGCGGTCGCCGGTCTCCTCGGTGAGCAGCTCGGCGAGGGCGAGGGCGCCCTTCTCGGCCGACACGTAGGCGCGGTCGCGCAGCACCGGCGTTGCCATGATCACCGAGCGGATGCGGCGTGCGAAGGGTTCGGCGTGCAGGCCGATCGAGGGGTCGCGGCCCTCGATCAGCTCCAGGAACTGCCGGCGTACGGCCGCCACGGCGGACTCGCCCGGCTTGCGTTCGCGCACGGCGCGGGCGGGGTCGTGGAAGTGCTCCTCCATCGGCTTGAAGACCAGGTCCTCTTTCGTGCCGAAGTAGTTGAAGACGGTCATCTTGGAGACTTCGGAGGCGTCGGCGATCTCCTGCACGGAGACGGCGTCGAAGCCCTTCTCGTCGAACAGCGCCACCGCGGTGCGGTAGATCCGCAGCGCGGTCTGGAGCTTCTTGCGCTCGCGCAGTCCCATGCCCTCAGCAAAAGCCATGGCCTCACTGTACCAAGATGAAATTTGAGCCGAGATAAAACATTGACTCGGTACACAATCGTCGGGCACGGTGGTCCCATGACCGAGACCCAGCGGAAAATCGGCTTCCTCGTCTGCCTCGCCACGATCGTCCTGGCCGTCCTGGACATGCAGATCGTGTCCGCGGCCACCGTCCCGATCGTCCGGGACCTCGACCCCGCCCACGGCATCGACACGATCCCCTGGCTGGTCAGCGCGTTCTCGCTGGCCTCGGCCGCGGTGCTGCCGCTCTACGGCAAGCTGTGCGACACCCTCGGCGCCAAGCAGGTGTTCCTCGGGGCCGTCGGCACCTTCCTGTTCGGCTCGGCGCTGTGCGGCGCCGCCCAGTCGATCGGCCAGCTGATCGCCGCCCGCGCGGTGCAGGGCATCGGCGCCGGCGGGCTGATGAGCGTGACCATGGTGGTCATCACCCAGCTCAAGGAGCCCGGCAAGGAGAAAGACGGCAAGGGCGCCGGCATGGGCGGCATCGTCGCCGGCGGCGGCATGGCGCTCGGCCCGTGGCTCGGCGGGGTGCTGTCCGACCACGCCAGCTGGCGGTGGATCTTCTACGTCAACCTGCCCATCGGCATCGCCGTCCTCGCCCTCGGCGCACTCGTCCTGAAACTCCCCCGGCACACCGAGCGCCACCGCATCGACTTCCCCGGCGCGGCCCTCGCCGCCGCCTTCTCCACCACGCTGCTGCTGGTCACCGAGTGGGGCGGCAAGACATACGCCTGGACGTCACCGCAGGTCATCGGGTTGACGCTGACCTCGGTCGCGGCCCTCGCCCTCTTCCTGCGCCGCCAGCGGACCGCCGCCGAGCCGATCCTGCCGCTGTCGATGTTCCGGGTGCCGGAACTGCGCTGGGGCTTCGCCGTCCAGGGGCTCGTCGGCGCGGCCATGGTCGGCTCCATGTACTACGTGATGGTCTACCTCCAGGTCGTCCGCGGCATCCCGAGCTCCTCGGCGGGCCTGTACCTCATCCCGATGGCGATCGGCATGACCGTGGTCGGCATCGTCACCGGCAAGCTCACCGAACGCGGCTGGTCCGAGCGGACGTTCGTGATCACTGGCTCGGCCGTGACCGCGGGCGCCTTCCTCCTGCTGGCCACCACCGGCACCCACACCTCGCTGTGGTGGCTGCGCGCCGAACTGCTCCTCGTCGGCGCCGGGTTCGGTCAGCTGATCGGCCAGCTGATCCAGCTCGTCCAGGACTCCGCACCCCGCCATCAGCTCGGCGTCGCGACGACCGCCGTCCGCTTCTTCCAGACCCTCGGCACGGCCCTGGGCGCCGCCCTGTTCGGCACCCTGATCAGCAGGCTGAGCGACGGCACGGACATGACGTCGTACGTCTCGGCCATGGACACGGTGTTCCTGTGCGGGGCGGGGCTGATGGCGCTGGGGGTGGCGCTGGCGCTGCGGCTGCCCAAGGCGGGGCCCG
Source organism: Streptomyces sp. Act143 (assembly GCF_003143935.1). GTDB lineage: Bacteria > Actinomycetota > Actinomycetes > Streptomycetales > Streptomycetaceae > Streptomyces. The sequence goes on from NZ_QFRX01000001.1 coordinate 4,865,152, forward strand.
TGTCCGCGCGGCCCGTCCCCGCTCCCGTGCCGGTCAAGAGCTGAAGTCGGTGGGGAACTCCAGGCCCGTGCAGGCGCGGCGGGCGGCGACGTCGTCGACGTAGGCCCGGAACAGCTCGCGGAGGTGGGGGCGGATGTACTTCTCGTACGGGTACCGGACGGTCAGCGTGTGGACGGCCGGCTCGCCGCCGCAGGTGGAGGACGCCCACCAGACACCGGCCTCGGTGTCGACGCCCGTCGTGCCGGGGTCGAGGGACCGCTGCTCGTCACCGAGGCCCTCGGCGACGACCTCGCCGGCCTCGTCCCCGAAGTACGACTCGGCCTTGAGCCACCAGGGGGTGTACGGCTTCCTGCCGCGCTCCTTCTCGCTCAGCCCGGACCAGATCGCGCCCGCCTCGTCGTCGCTCACCGCGAGCAGGCAGCTCTCCTCAGAGCTGTGGGCGCCGGCCGGGGCGCCGAGGGCGCGGTCGGGCAGGCGCCCCCGGTCCCGGTGGCGCAGGAGGGCGGCGTACCAGGCGCAGGTTCCCTCGGCCGTGTCGGCGGCCGTCAACCTCCTGCTGGTGGGCGGGAGTTCGGCCGGGAGGGCGGGCAGCTCGGCCGTGCAGCCCGTCCTGTCGGCGAGCCGTTCGGCGGCGGTGCGGGCGAGTTCGGCGAGGGTGCGGCGGTCGGCGTCGGAGAGCGGGCTGCCGTCCGCGGCGTACCGGGCCACCGCCAGCGCGTTGACCGAGGTCTTCCCCTCCGGCTCGTTGGCGCAACCGGCCTTCACGGACACGCTGTTGTCGCCGTACGTGCCGAGCCGCCCGTCGCCGAGCGGGTACGCGGCGCTCCGGTCGGCCTCCTGGGTCACGTCGTCGCTCCCGCGACGCGTCCACACGTCGAACGGATCGTCCGAGCCGTCGGCGATGTGCGCGTACGCGTCGGACGGGGTCGCCCACACCGACAGCAGGAAGTGCTCGTACGAGGTCTCCGGCTCCCCGACCCGGTAGATCACGCAGTCGGTCGGCATCGTGGCCAGCGGCGTGGAGATGTCGAGGTCGAACATCACGTCGTCGGTGCCGCTGCCCGGGCGGGCCCGGTCGGTACCGCCGTTGAGGCCGAGCACCTTGTCGGGATCGACCAGCCCCTCACAGGCCCGGGTGATCTTCTCCCGGCTGTCGGCGCGGTCGAGCGCCTCGTCCGTCTCCAGCCACAGCCCCCAGCCACCGGCCCCGATGCCGAGCACCGCGGCGATCACCACGAGTCGGTTGAGCCGGTCACTGAGCCTGCCGCCGCGGCCGGGTATGCGCCAGTACTCCATCACCCTCGTCCCCCGTGATCACGATGAGGGCCGAAGCTAACACGCCCGAAGGCCCCGGCCGTCGAAACGGCCGGGGCCTTCACAGGCGTATCACCGACTAGGCGAGCAGCGCCGGGATCGTCTCCTCGTGGGCCTTCTTCAGCTCCTCCAGGGAGAGCGCGAACTCGCCCTGGATCTCGACGGTTTCGCCGTCGACGACACCGATGCGGGTGACCGGCAGGCCCCGCGCACCGCACATGTCGTTGAAGCGGACCTCCTCCGAGCGCGGCACGGCGACGACCGCGCGCCCCGCCGACTCCGAGAAGAGGAAGGTGAAGGCGTCGAGCCCGTCCGGTACGACCAGACGCGCGCCCTTGCCGCCGAGCAGCGCCGACTCCACGACCGCCTGGATCAGACCGCCGTCGGAGAGGTCGTGCGCGGAGTCGATCATGCCGTCGCGGGAGGCGGAGATCAGGATCTCGGCCAGCAGGCGCTCGCGCTCCAGGTCCACCTTCGGCGGCAGCCCGCCCAGGTGGTCGTGGACGACCTGCGACCACGCCGAGCCGCCGAACTCCTCACGGGTGTCGCCGAGGAGGTAGAGCAGCTGCCCCTCCTCCTGGAAGGCGACGGGCGTGCGGCGGGCGACGTCGTCGATGACGCCGAGCACCGCGACCACGGGGGTCGGGTGAATGGCGACCTCGCCGGTCTGGTTGTAGAGCGAGACGTTGCCGCCGGTCACCGGGGTGCCCAACTGCTGGCAGGCGTCGGCCAGTCCGCGGATGGCCTCCGCGAACTGCCACATGACGGCCGGGTCCTCGGGCGAGCCGAAGTTCAGGCAGTCCGACACCGCGAGCGGCTTGGCGCCGGTGGTGGCGACGTTGCGGTACGCCTCCGCCAGCGCCAACTGGGCGCCGTGGTACGGGTCGAGCTTGGCGTAGCGGCCGTTGCCGTCCGTCGCGATGGCGACGCCGAGGCCGGTCTCCTCGTCGATGCGGATCATGCCCGAGTCCTCGGGCTGGGCCAGCACCGTGTTGCCCTGCACGAAGTGGTCGTACTGAGACGTGATCCACTTCTTGGATGCCTGGTTGGGGGACGACACGAGCTTCAGGACCTGCTGCTTCAGTTCCTCCGAAGTCGCGGGCCGGGGAAGCCTGCCGGCGTCGTCCGCCTGGAGCTCGTCCTGCCAGGCCGGGCGGGCGTAGGGGCGCTCGTAGACCGGGCCGTCGTGCGCGACCGTGCGCGGGTCGACGTCGACGATCTTGCCGCCGTGCCAGAAGATCTCCAGCCGGTCGCCGTCCGTGACCTCACCGATCACCGTGGCGATGACGTCCCACTTGTCGCAGATCTCCAGGAACCGGTCGACCTTCTCCGGCTCCACGACCGCGCACATGCGTTCCTGCGACTCACTCATGAGGATTTCCTCGGGAGAGAGGGTCGAGTCGCGCAGGGGGACGTCGTCGAGGGTGACGCGCATGCCGCCGGAGCCGTTGGAGGCCAGCTCGCTGGTGGCGCAGGAGAGACCGGCGGCACCGAGGTCCTGGATGCCGACGACCAGCTTCTCCTGGAAGGCCTCCAGGGTGCACTCGATGAGGAGCTTCTCCTGGAAGGGGTCGCCGACCTGGACCGCGGGGCGCTTGGACGGCTTGGCGTCGTCGAAGGTCTCGGAGGCCAGGATGGAGGCGCCGCCGATGCCGTCGCCGCCCGTGCGGGCCCCGTACAGGATGACCTTGTTGCCCGCGCCGGACGCCTTGGCGAGGTGGATGTCCTCGTGCCGCATGACGCCGATGGCACCGGCGTTGACCAGCGGGTTGCCCTGGTAGCAGGCGTCGAAGACGACCTCGCCGCCGATGTTGGGCAGGCCCAGGCAGTTGCCGTAGCCGCCGATGCCGGCGACGACACCCGGCAGCACCCGCTTGGTGTCGGGGTGGTCGGCGGCACCGAACCGCAGCGGGTCCACGACCGCCACCGGCCGGGCACCCATCGCGATGATGTCGCGCACGATGCCACCCACGCCCGTGGCCGCGCCCTGGTAGGGCTCGACGTAGGAGGGGTGGTTGTGCGACTCGACCTTGAAGGTGACCGCGTAGCCCTGGCCGACGTCGACGACACCGGCGTTCTCACCGATGCCGACGAGGAGGGCGTCGCTCTGCGGTGCCTTCTCGCCGAACTGGCGCAGGTGGACCTTGGAGGACTTGTACGAGCAGTGCTCGGACCACATGACCGAGTACATGGCCAGTTCCGCGCCGGTGGGGCGGCGGCCGAGGATCTCGACGACCCTCTCGTACTCGTCCTTCTTCAGGCCGAGTTCGGCCCAGGGCAGCTCGACGTCGGGGGTCGCGGCCGCGTGCTCGACCGTGTCCAGAGGCGTCCGGCTCATGCGTTGACCAGCTTCTTGAGGATCGAGGTGAAGAAGGGGAGGCCGTCGGTGCGGCCCGACCCGATGAGCGGCTCGACGGCGTGCTCCGGGTGCGGCATGAGGCCCACGACGTTGCCGGCCTCGTTGGTGATGCCCGCGATGTCGTTGAGCGAGCCGTTGGGGTTGAAGTCCAGGTAGCGGAACGCCACCCGGCCCTCGGCCTCCAGCTTGTCCAGCGTGTACTGGTCGGCCACATAGCGGCCGTCCATGTTCTTCAGCGGGATGTGGATCTCCTGGCCGGCGGTGTAGTCGCTGGTCCAGGACGTCTCCGCGTTCTCCACCCGCAGCTTCTGGTCGCGGCAGATGAAGTGCAGGTGGTCGTTGCCGAGCATCCCGCCGGGCAGCAGGTGCGCCTCGGTGAGGATCTGGAAGCCGTTGCAGATACCGAGGACCGGCAGGCCGGCCTTCGCCTGCTCGATGACCGACTCCATCACGGGCGAGAAGCGGGAGATGGCGCCGGCCCGCAGATAGTCGCCGTAGGAGAAACCACCGGGGAGGACGACCGCGTCCACCTGGTGGAGGTCCTTGTCCTTGTGCCAGAGGGCGACCGGTTCGGCGCCCGCGAGGCGGATCGCGCGCTGGGTGTCCCGGTCGTCGAGACTCCCCGGGAAAGTGACGACGCCAATACGAGCGGTCACTTCGCCGCCTCCGCGACTTCTTCCACCTTCACCGTGAAGTCTTCGATCACGGTGTTGGCGAGGAAGGATTCCGCAAGATCATGGATGCGGGCGAGCGCGGCCTCGTCGACCGGCCCGTCAACTTCCAGTTCGAAACGCTTTCCCTGACGGACGTCCGAGATGCCTTCGAAACCCAGACGCGGCAGTGCGCGCTGCACCGCCTGGCCCTGGGGGTCGAGGATCTCCGGCTTGAGCATGACGTCGACTACGACGCGTGCCACTGGCACTCCCGGTGTGTGGTGCTGAGCAAGGTTCCTGCGGGTGTCCTCCAACAGGCACCTTCAGACTACCCGCACAAAATTTCTACGCGCGTCGACTTGTAGGAAACTACGTGAGCGCCGTCACGATCAGGCATCCGGCCAGGGTATCCGGGCAGGTTTCGGGGCCGCGTTCACGAAAATTTCCGGGAAAGATCCGGGATCGACACCCGATACCTATTGCGCTCGGACACGCCAAAGGATTTAGTCGGGCTTCACATTGCATTGCCGGGCACTGTACAAATGAATTGGCAAGTGCCGTAGGAAGGGACCGATATTCGTGGCGCAGAAGGTCGTGGTCACTCTCTTTGACGACATCGACGGCTCGGAAGCGGCGGAAACGATCGCCTTCGGACTGGACGGCAAGTCGTACGAGATCGACCTGAATCAAGCGAATGCCAAGAAACTGCGTAAGGCCCTCGAGCCCTACGTGGAAGCCGGCCGGAAGCGGTCGAGGTCCGGCAAGGCGTACAAGCAGACCGAGGTGGCTCCCGACCCGGCGGCGGTCCGCGCCTGGGCCCAGGCCAACAAGATGGACGTGCCCGCCCGCGGCCGCATCCCCAAGAAGGTCTACGAGGCCTTCGCCGAGGCGCAGTAGCCCCGTCGACGGCCGGTCACCCGCCCCTCGGGACAACCGACTTGCGCTGCACCCCTCCTGGTCGGCTAGAGTCTGGAGCACGCCGAGGGGCGAGGCCGAAAAGCCCAGCCCACGGAGTACATGCGGGTGTAGTTCAGTAGCAGAACATCCCCCTTCCAGGGGGAAGGCGCAGTGTGCAATTCCTGTCACCCGCTCTGCATCACCGGTCCTGTGTCCCTTGTGGATCAGGTAGGCTGGTGCTCGCGCCGATCGGTGAGAGCCGGTCGGAGGCAATGCGGACGTAGCTCAGTTGGTAGAGCGCAACCTTGCCAAGGTTGAGGTCGCGAGTTCGAGCCTCGTCGTCCGCTCCAGATCAAAGTCCCCGGCTTCGGCCGGGGGCTTTTTTCATGCCCGCCCGATGTCCGGCCCCAGGCGTCTGACATATGTCATGCCGAGTGATGACAGCGCGCACTCCTGCCGGGTCCGGAGCGCCGGGACGCTTGGACCATGGACACGAACACGAACGTGATTGAGGTCACCGACCTGCGACGCGTCTACGGGGGCGGGTTCGAAGCGGTCCGCGGGATCAGTTTCTCCGTGGCCCGCGGCGAGGTCTTCGCGCTGCTCGGCACCAACGGGGCCGGCAAGACCTCCACCGTCGAACTGCTGGAAGGGCTCGCCCGGCCGGCCGGGGGCCGGGTGCGGGTGCTCGGGCACGACCCCCACGCCGAGCGGGCCGTCGTACGGCCCCGGACCGGAGTGATGCTCCAGGAGGGCGGCTTTCCGTCCGAGCTGACCGTCGCCGAGACCGCGCGGATGTGGGCGGGGTGCGTGAGCGGGGCACGGCCGCCGCTCGAAGCGCTGGAGCTCGTCGGGCTCGCGCGCCGGAGCGACGTCCGCGTGAAGCAGTTGTCCGGAGGCGAGCGGCGGCGCCTGGACCTCGCGCTCGCGCTGCTCGGCCGGCCCGAGGTGCTGTTCCTCGACGAGCCGACGACCGGGCTCGACGCCGAAGGGCGCCGGGACACCTGGGAGTTGGTGCGGGCGCTGCGGGACGCCGGTACGACCGTGCTGCTGACCACGCACTACCTGGAGGAGGCCGAAGGCCTCGCCGACCGGCTCGCCATCCTCCACGAGGGGCGCATCGCGGCCCGCGGGACACCGGCCGAGGTGACGGCCGCGCAGCCCTCGCGGATCTCCTTCGAACTGCCCGAGGGGTACTTCGTGGGCGATCTGCCGCCGCTCGGGGAGCTGGGGGTACTGGCCCACGAGGTCGACGGGAGGGTCGTACGGCTGCGGACGCGGGAGCTGCAGCGGGCGGCGACCCGGGTGCTGGGCTGGGCGGAGGCGGCCGGGGTCGAGCTGCGGCGGCTCGATGTGCGGTCGGCCTCGCTGGAGGAGGCGTTCCTGGGGATCGCCGAGCGGATGCAGGCCGAGGGGACACAAGCCGAGGAGAAGGTGGCATGAGCGAGGCTCTCAGCACGCCCGTCGGGCGGATCTCGGCGCTCGGCCGGGCCGAACTGACCCTGTTCCTGCGGAGCAAGGGCATGATCTTCTCCGCGGTGTTCGTGCCGCTGATGCTGCCGTTCAGCGTGCGGGCGGTCGTCCAGGACATGGACCTGGCCGAGGCGGGGCTCAGCATGGGGCTGGTGCTGCTGCCCGGCGCCATCGGCTTCTCGCTGCTGTTCGCGGTGTACATGGCGCTCGTCGGCGTCTTCGTCGGGCGGCGCGAGGAACTCGTCCTCAAGCGGCTGCGCACCGGGGAACCGCGGGACGCGGAGATCCTCGCCGGGGCGGCGCTGCCCGCCGTCGCCACCGGGCTGCTGCAGTCGCTGCTGCTGGCGGTCGGCTGCTCCGTCCTGCTGGACGTGGCCGCGCCGAAGGCGGTCGCGCTCGCCGTCCTCGGGCTGCTGCTGGGCCTGGTGATCTGCGCGTCCCTCGCCGCCGTCACCGCGAGCTTCACCCGGACCGTGGAGAGCGCACAGGTCACCGGGGTACCGATGATGCTGGTCACGATGGCGGGCTCCGGGGTGATGGTGCCGCTGGAGATGCTGCCGGACCGGCTGGCCTCGTTCTGCGAGCTGCTCCCGCTCAGCCCGGTGATCACGCTGGTGCGCGGCGGCTGGAGCGGGGACCTCTCGGCGTACGAGGCGCTGGGGGCCGCGCTGACCGCGCTGGCCTGGGTCGCGCTGGGCGTGTTTGCTGTACGGCGGTGGTTCCGGTGGGAACCGCGGCGCTGAGCAGGGGGATGGACTTGGGGGGCATGGGGGACGTGGAGGACCGGGAGTCGAGCCGGCCGCGGGGCTGGTGGCGGCGGGGCTGGTGGCGGCGGAAGAGCACGCCGGCCAAGGTCGAGACGTACACCCGGTGGTCGTTCCATTTCTTCGCGGTGATCGAGGTCGCCGCGGTCGGGCTGCCGCTGCTCGGTGCGATGCCGCTCTGGCTCGCGGCACTGCTGCTCACGCTGGTGACCGTGCACGCCGTGACCTGTGCGGTGACCGCGTCGCGGGCGCTGGACTGGACGCGCGGGCGCCGCGGACAGCCCGTCCACATGCTGTGGACACTCGGCACGGTCACCGCCGTGGTCGCCGCCACGGCGATCGGCGTCGTCGAGCGCGGCCCGGGCGGGGACGACGTCGACACCGCGGTCGGCGGGATGTTCGGGGTGGTCCTGATCTTCGGCGCGGGCGTCATGGCCCTGGGGGTCCGCAGGCGGCGGCGGGTGTTCGCCGTGGTGAGCGGTTTCGCCGGCGGCGCGGTGCTCGGCGGGTTCCCGCTGGGCGTCGCCCTGCCGACCGCGCTGGCGACCGGGGTCGCGGTGCTGCTCGGCGGCGGGTTCCTCGCCTTCACCTCCGTCTTCTCCGTGTGGCTCCTCAACGCCGTCTACGAACTCGACGAGGCCCGCGAGACCCGGGCCCGGCTCGCCGTCGCCGAGGAACGGCTGCGGTTCGGCCGTGATCTGCACGACGTGGTGGGGCGGAACCTCGCGGTGATCGCGCTGAAGAGCGAGCTGGCCGTGCAGTTGGCGCACCGGGGCCGTCACGAGGCGGTGGACCAGATGACCGAGGTGCAGCGGATCGCGCACGACACCCAGCGCGAGGTGCGGGAGGTCGTACGGGGGTACCGGGACGCCGATCTCGGGGTCGAACTGATCGGTGCGCAGGGTGTGTTGCGGGCCGCCGGGATCGAGTGCGAGGTGACCGGCCAGGCCGCGGGGCTGCCCGCCGAGGTGCAGTCGGCGCTCGGCTGGGTGGTCCGGGAGGCCACCACGAACGTCCTGCGGCACGGCGACGCCCAGCGGTGCACGGTGGCCGTGCGCAGATCGGAGGACGGTGTGGTGCTGACGGTGGAGAACGACGGCGCCGCCGGGCCCCCGGGCCCGGGCGGCTCCACGCGGGACAGGCCCGGGCGGGGCGGGTCCGCACAGGGTCGGGGCGGATCCGGACTCGCCGGGCTGCGCGAGCGGCTGGCGGCGGTGGACGGGACGCTGGAGGCGGGTCCCGTGCGGGAGGGTGTGTTCCGGCTGGTGGCTCAGGTGCCGACGGGGGTGGTCTCGTGACCGCGGGGCTCGTTGCTCAGGCGCCGACGGGAAGGGTTGCGACCGGACGGCTGATGGCTCGGATGCTGACGGGGGTGGTCTCGTGACCGCGGGGCTCGTTGCTCAGGCGTTGACGGGAAGGGTTGTGACCGGACGGCTCATGGCTCAGGTGCCGGCGGGAGGGGGCTCATGACTGTGCGGCTGCTGCTCGCCGATGACGAGCATCTGATCCGGGGTGCGCTGGCGGCGCTGCTGGCTCTGGAGGACGATCTGGCGGTGGTCGCCGAGGCCGCGTCCGGTCCCGAGGCGCTGGCGATGGCCCGGGCGCACGAGCCTGATGTGGCCGTGCTCGATCTTCAGACGCCCGGAGCGGACGGTGTGAAGGTCGCCACATCGCTGCGGGCCGAACTGCCCGGCTGCCGGGTGCTGATCGTGACCAGTCACGGGCGGCCCGGTCATCTGAAGCGGGCCCTTGAGGCGGGTGTGCGCGGGTTCGTCCCCAAGACCGTGAGCGCGCAGAAGCTCGCCGAGATCATCCGCACGGTGCACGCCGGAAACCGTTACGTGGACCCCGAGTTGGCCGCCGACGCGATCTCCGCCGGGGACTCCCCGCTGACCGTGCGCGAGGCCGAGGTGCTGGAACTCGCCGCCGACGGGGCGCCCGTCGCGGAGATCGCCGAGCGGGCCGCGCTGTCCCAGGGGACCGTACGGAACTATCTGTCGTCGGCCGTCTCCAAGCTCGGTGCGGAGAACCGGCACGCGGCCGTGCGTCTCGCGCGGGAGCGAGGTTGGGTATAGTGGGCATCGCGCTTCGGCGCACTGCGAACGTAGCTCAGTTGGTAGAGCGCAACCTTGCCAAGGTTGAGGTCGCGAGTTCGAACCTCGTCGTTCGCTCCATGTGAAAGCCCCCGGTTCCGGCCGGGGGCTTTCGCGTTGGGTCGGTGCGGTGGCCCCCGGTTTCCCGGGGGCCCGCCTGTGTCACGACCAGCTCGTGCCCGTCAGGCGCTCGTACGCCTCGATGTACTTGGCGCGGGTCCGGTCCACGACCTCCTGCGGCAGCGCCGGCGGCGGCTGCTCGCTCTTGCGGTCCCAGCCCGAGTCCGCCGAGGTCAGCCAGTCGCGCACGAACTGCTTGTCGTACGACGGCTGCGCATGCCCCGGCTCCCACGACTCGGCCGGCCAGAAGCGGGACGAGTCCGGGGTGAGGACCTCGTCGCCGATGACGAGGGTGTCGCCGTCGAAGCCGAACTCGAACTTGGTGTCCGCGAGGAGGATGCCCCGGTCGCGGGCGATGTCCCGGCCGCGGGTGTAGACGGCGAGGGTGGCCTGGCGCAGTTGGGCGGCGGTGTCGGCGCCGACCTGGCGGGCGACCTCCTCGTACGACACGTTCTCGTCGTGCTCGCCGACGGCGGCCTTGGTGGCCGGGGTGAAGATCGGGGCGGGGAGCTCGCTGCCGTCGGACAGGCCCTCGGGGAGGGCGAGGCCGCAGACCGTACGGGACTCGTTGTACTCGACCAGGCCGGAGCCGGTGAGGTAGCCGCGGGCCACGCACTCCACCGGGACCATCTGGAGCGACTTGCAGACCACCGTGCGGCCCGCCCAGTCGGCGGGGGCGCCCTCGGGGAGGTCGGTGCTGATGATGTGGTTCGGGATCAGGTCGGCGAGCTGGTCGAACCACCACAGGGAGAGCTGGGTGAGAACGCGGCCCTTGTCGGGGATCTCGGTGGGCAGCACCCAGTCGTAAGCGGAGATGCGGTCGCTGGCGACCATCACGAGGTCGCCCGCCTCGTTCTGGTACAGCTCGCGCACCTTCCCGGTGTGCAGGTGCACCAGACCCGGAACCTGGAGCGGCTCGGGCTTTTCTACGAATCCGGACACGGTTCCTCCCCGTGGTTCTGTCCAACGGGTCGATTGTCCCGTATGGGGGCCTGACCTTGGACTTGGGGTCGGTCAGCCCCCTGGCTGTGGGTCAGTCACGCTTGCAGATGCGGTCCAGGAGGTTGGCGGTGGCACGCTGGACGCGGGGGTCCACATGGCCCGGGCGGTCCAAGGACGGGGACCAGGCGAACGTCCCCGACGCGAAGACCAGGGCGCCGGAGGGGGCGCGGTAGAGGGACGTCTCCTGGTGGCGGACGGCGCCCTCGGTGTCGGTGTACGGGGAGTGCGCGAGCAGGATGCGGTCGTCGTGCTCGGGGAGCGCGGTGCGCGGGAAGTAGCGGTCGGCCTCGCCCGCGACCAGGCCCTCGATCTCGTCGCCCTCGTGCGCCCCGGTCGCCTCCCACAGCCAGTGGTCGGCGTTGCGCACGATCAGCGGGGCCGGGTCGGGGACGCGGCCCGCGTACTGGATGCCGACCAGCTGCTGCTCGGGGCGGTCGATCTCGCGCCACAGGACCGGGCGGCCGGGGCCTCGGCGCTTGCGGCAGGTGAGGAGGCGGTCGGGGACGCCGGACGGCGACGGGCCCAACTCCACCTGCCAGTACATGGTGTTGGCGGAGAGGAAGACGAGGGACGTGCCGTGGTCGCGGGCCCGCTCCACCGTGCGGCGCATGTTCGCCGACCAGTACTCGTCGTGGCCCGGGAAGACCAGGCCCCGGTAGCGGGTGGGGTCGACGCGGCCGGAGTGCAGGTCGCGGGCGTCGGCGTAGGCGAGGTCGTAGCCGTAGCGCTCGGCCCAGCGGATGAAGTCGTAGGCGTGGCCGACGTGGAGGGGCAGGCCGGCGCCCGCGTACGGGCGGTCGAAGGAGACCGTGGTCGCGGCGTCCGACTCGCCCAGCAGACGGCCGTCCTCGTCCCAGGCGTGATAGAGGCTGGCGCCGGTGCGGCCGTCCTCCGGGTAGAGGTTGTACGCCTGCCAGGTGACGTCCGGGAGGAGCAGGAGCAGGTCGGCCGGTTCGTCGTGGCGGACCGTGAAGGGGACGTGGGAGCGGTAGCCGTCGGCGGTGGTGAGGACGGCCACGTACGCCCCGACGCTCCAGTACGAGGGGATCTGGAGGCGCCAGCTGAGCCACCAGTGGTGGCAGGAGACCGTGCGGTCCGCGGTGAGGGGCGGGGGCTGGACGATGCCGGAGAGGCGCGGGCTGGTGGTGATCTTCGCGGCGCCGTCACCGCCGTAGTGGCCGATGCGGTAGACGTCGACGGCGAACTCCTGGGGCGGGTCGACCGTGATGTGGAAGTCGATGGCCTCGCCGGGGGCGACGGCGCCGGTGGAGGTGAAGCCCTTGATCTGACGGCGGACGTCGTCGGCGGCACGGGGGCCTCCGGCGGAGCGGGGGGCCGGGACACGGGTCCCGGTGCCCGCGGCCGGCGCGGTGGCGGGCTGGGCCGCGTCCACGTACCAGGGGACGACCTGGCCGGTGTCGTCGAAGTACGTCTCGCTGCCCCGGAGCCAGGGGAGGGGTCCCTGGCCGAACGGGTCCGTGACGGCGTGCGCCAGGGCTCCCGACTCCCAGCGGCGGATCTGCTCCGGACCCATGGCTGCTCCCCTCCCTCGTGCCCCCGTGTGGTCGTGCGTGCGCGTGTGCGCCTGTGACGTGCTTGTCCTATGTCGCAAGCCCTTGCCATGTGCGCGATCGGTCCCAGCACATCACATTACGCACGCAGGCTGTCACTATTCGTTGTGAATTGGCCGAAAGTGGAACTGGGGCTTCCGATACGGCCGTCGTGACCTGGCGTTCGACGCGGGCTCAGACGAGACGGAGCGGCTTCTCGGGGCGTATGCCTGCCTGGGCCAGCCAGTGGCGCAGGGGTGTGGGGTCGCCGTCCTCGATCAGGCTGAGGACTCCGGGAGCGAGATCCGGGGCCCGTTCACCATCGATGAGGAGGGTCGGGCCGTCGAGCCAGTCGAGACCGGGGGTGGCGCCGGCCGTGTCCATGGCGGCGCAGCAGACCATCGCCGTGACGTGGTCGGTGAGGAGCTCGCGGGCGGTGCGTGGGGGTTGGAGCGGGAAGAGGGGGAGGGTGGTGTCGTCCCAGGGCGGGGTGTCGGGGGCCTGGGACGCCGGGGCTGCGGCTTCCTCGCGGGCGAGTTCGGTGGTGAGGGCTGCGGCGAGGGTGGCGGTGCGTTCGTTGCCGGTCTCGGTGTCGATGTCGGCGTCAGCGTCGGCGTCGGCGTCGATGTCGATGTCGATGCCGGTATCGGTGCCGATGCCGGTGCCGGTGTCGGTGCCGGTGTCGAAGCCGGTCTCGGTGTCGATGCCGACGCCGGTCTCGTCGCTGTGGTCGATGGGGGCGCCGGCGTCCGCGTCGGCCTTGGGGGCTGCGGGGGTGTCGGGGCTGCCCGCGGTCTCGCGCGTCGGCGGGGTGGCCAGGTGGTCCAGGACCCTGGCCAGGGTCGGGCCGTCCGCTTCGGGCAGGGTGGGGCCCGCGGCGCGGTGCACGCCCTGGGCGTCCAGTACGCGGTGGAGGCGGGCCGCGTCCAGGCGCCACTTCCGGTCGACGACCTCCTCCGGGTACTCCTGCCAGTCGACCGGGGCCCAGTCCGGGCCGGGCTCGGCAGGACCGCCGTGGAAGAGACGGGCGGCGAGGAGGGAGGCCGCCTCGTCGATCGCGCCGGGCTCCTCCAGGAGGTCGCAGGCCGGGCGCTCGCCCAGCCGGGAGGCGAAGCCCTCGGCCAGGCGGTCGCGGCGGGAGAGCTCGGTGAGGGCGGCCACGACTCCGGCGTCGAGGCGGGAGGGCCAGCGGCCCATCCGCCAGGCGGGCAGCGCGACGCGGGTCAGGAGGCGGTCCCAGCCGGCGTACGCCAGGCCCACCTGCTCCTGCGCGACGATCCGCAGGCCGTAGTCCACCGCCTGGGCGCGCTCGGCGGCCGCGGCGGCCACCCCGCGCTCCATCTGCGCCGCGTGCTCACGGCAGCTGCGCAGCAGCAGCCGCGCCACCCAGCCGACGCCCGCGCACACTCCTCGGGTCAGCGGGCAGCGGCCGGACGTCGAGGAGACGGCGACCGCGGCGTCCAGACCGCGCACGAAACGGCGGGCCGCGGCTATGTCGGGGTGCGCCGAAGGTCCCGTACCGGCGACCACCGGGGCGAGGACGGCGCGGAGCTCGCCCACGCGCATCCACCACAGGAACGGGGAGCCGATGACGAGGACGGGGGCCGCCGGCGTACGGCGGTGCGCGCCGCGGGCGCCCGTCAGCTCGTCCCGGTCCGGCTGCGGCGGCGGGCCGTGGGCCGGATGGGTACGGTCCTCCAGCCAGCTGTCGCAGTCCGGGGTGAGCGCTATCGCGGAGGGGGCCGGGACGTCGAGGCGGTCGGCCAGGTCGCGCACCATGCGGTACAGGTCCGGGGCGGACTCCTCGGCGATCGGGACCGTCGGACTCACCGCGGGGCGGGCACGCGCTACGACCAGGGCGATGCCGGCCGCGGCGAGCAGGACGAGGGCGGCGAGCGGGGTGACGGCCCAGCGGGCGGCATGCCAGCCGGGGCCCACGAGATGGCCGGTGGTGTTGCCCGCGTACAGCACCACGGCGACCGCGGCGGGCAGCAGTGCGACGGCCAGCGCGCGGCTGCGGATGCGCAGCACGGCGAGGGCCCGGGAACGCGCGGCCTGCGCGCCCACCTCCACACTCGTACCGGTCACGGCCGGAATCACCCCCTCCCTGGTGTGCTGGCTGTCAGCCCGGCTGTGCGCCCGGCTCGTCTGGCGTTGCTCACTCCCCCACTGTGGCACCCGCCACTGACATCGCAATGCCGGTGGGCCAAGTGCCGGAACGCTTGCGCCGCACCCTAGTTGGGCCCCCGGCCCCCGTCAGCCGGAAAAGACATCGCTCACTCGATGGAATGGCTTTGGGGAAAGGTGGATGACGGACAGCGAAGATCAGGCCCTGGATCTTGACTTCAATTCAGTCACGTTCACATGCACGCACAAGGGGCAGGCCCCGAATCCAGAGACGGATTCGGGGCCTGCCCGGTTCATCGGGTCCCGTGATGGATTACGGCGGTTCAGGCGCCGGCCGCCGCCTTCGCGGCGATGTCCGTGCGGTGCTGGGAGCCGTCGAGGTGGATGCGGCCGACCGCCGTGTACGCGCGGTCGCGGGCTTCGTGGAGGTCCTTGCCGGTCGCGGTGACGGACAGGACGCGGCCACCCGCGCTGACCACGGCGTCGCCGTCCTGCCGGGTGCCCGCGTGCAGGACGTAGGCGTGCGGGGCGTCCTCGGCGGCCACCGCGTCGAGGCCGGTGATCGGGTCACCGGTGCGCGGGGTGCCGGGGTAGTTGTGCGAGGCGACGACCACGGTGACCGCGGCGTCCTCGCTCCAGCGCAGCGGCGGCAGGTCGGCGAGGTCGCCCTTCGCGGCGGCCAGCAGCAGACCGGCCAGCGGGGTCTTCAGTCGGGCCAGGACCACCTGGGTCTCGGGGTCGCCGAAGCGGGCGTTGAACTCGATGACACGGACACCGCGGCTGGTGATCGCGAGCCCGGCGTAGAGGAGCCCGGAGAAGGGGGTGCCGCGGCGGCGCAGCTCGTCGACGGTCGGCTGGAGGACGGTGTCGAGAACCTCTTCCACCAGCTTGGGGTCCGCCCACGGCAGCGGGGAGTACGCGCCCATGCCACCGGTGTTGGGGCCCTCGTCGCCGTCGAGCGCGCGCTTGAAGTCCTGGGCGGGCTGGAGCGGCACGACGGTCACGCCGTCGGTGACGGCGAAGAGGGAGACCTCGGGGCCGTCCAGGAACTCCTCGATGACGACCCGGTCGCAGGCGCCGGCGTGCGCCCGGGCCGCCTCCAGGTCGGAGGTCACGACCACGCCCTTGCCGGCGGCGAGGCCGTCGTCCTTGACGACGTACGGGGCGCCGAAGGCGTCGAGCGCCTCCGCGACCTCCTCCGGCGTCGTGCAGACGTAGGAGCGGGCGGTGGGCACTCCGGCGCCGGCCATCACGTCCTTGGCGAAGGCCTTGGAGCCCTCGAGCTGCGCGGCCTCCTTGGACGGGCCGAAGACCGGGATGCCCAGCTCGCGCACGGCATCGGCGACACCGGCGACGAGCGGCGCCTCCGGGCCTACGACGACCAGTTCGGCGCCGAGCTCAGCGGCCAGCGCGGCGACGGCCTTGCCGTCCAGGGCGTCGACCTGGTGCAGCTCGGCGACCTCGGCGATGCCGGCGTTGCCGGGGGCGCAGTGCAGCGCGGTGACGTCGGGGTCGAGGGACAGGGAGCGGCACAGGGCGTGTTCGCGGGCGCCGCTGCCGATGACGAGGACCTTCACGGGGTTCAGGGTAACCGGCGTGGAGGGGGCGGCTTTGTGCGGGTTGCCGAGGGGGTGGGGGCGGGCGGCCTGTACGTTCCTCTGAAACGCGCGGCTTCGTCCCCGCCGCAGCCCCGGCTCACGGGCCGGCATCCCTGGTTCGCGGGCCTGCGTCGAGGGTTGGATGCGGGGCCGGGAGAGACCTGCGCGGGCCCCTATTCGTTCGTGAACTCCTCCATCACCGTCGCACCCAGCTCCCGCACGATCAGTTCGCGGCCGGACAGCGCCGATTCGTTGAGGTCGGGATCGTCGTCCTCCGGGATGTCGTCCTCGGGGGCGACCGGGGGCGGCTCCGGGGCGGCGGGCCGGGGTGCCGGGGTGGGCGCGGACGTCGCCGGAGCGGGTGCGGCCGAGGTGGGGGCGGGGGCCGTGGGCGTGGGCTGGGGGGCCTGGGGGCGCTGGGCGGGGGCCGTGGGGGCGCCGTAGGAGCCGGGGGCGCCGCCACCGCCGTAGCCGCCGTTGAAGTTCTGCGTGCCGCCGGTCGGCGCGGGGGCCGAGCCGCCCGACGCGTCGACGATCGCCTCGATCTTCCACTGGACGCCGAACTGCTCGCCCAGCGCCTGCTTCAGAACGTCCTCGCTGCCGCTGCTCACGAAGTTGTCCCGGGCGCCGGCGTTGACGAAGCCGAGCTGGAGGGTGGTGCCGTCGAAGCCGGCCACCTGGGCGTTCTGGCTGAGCAGGATCCAGGTGAAGCGGCGGCGGTTCTTGACGGCCTCCAGGATGTTCGGCCAGAGCATGCGGGGGTCGAGGCCACCGGCCGGGGGCGTGTAGGCCCCCGCGGCTGCGGGGGGTGCGGACTGCGGGGCGGGCGCCGGGGCGGCGGGCTGGGGCGCGGCGGGGGCGCTCGGCGTGGCCGGGGGCTGGCCGCCGCCCGCCGGGGTGGCCGTGGGCCAGCCACCGGGGCGTCGGCCGCCGCCGGCGGGGGTGGCTGTGGGCCATGCGCCGGGGGCGGGGGCGCCAGGTGCGGCGGGGGCGGCAGGTGCGGGCGCGGACGGGGCGGTGTCCGCGACGGGCGGGACAGGAGGGGCCGACGAGGACGCCACGGGCATCCCCTGCCCCGGCGGGGCCGACTGCACCGGCGGAACCGACTCACCCTGCGGCATGGGCTGACCCTGCGGCATGGGCTGCCCGTGTGGCGCGGGCTGGCCCTGCGAGGGCTGGCCCGCGAGGTTCCCGCCCGCTCCCGCGGGCCCCGCGCCTCCGCCTCGTACCGCCGCCCGCGCCGCCGCCGCGCCGCCACCGGGCGGGATCGGAGCGGCAGCCATGGGCGCGGGAGCGCCCGCGTGGGCGTCGGGGCCGGGGACGTAGCCCATGGCAGGGGCACCCCCGCCTCCGGAGAGGCTGCCCCCGGAGAGGTTGCCTCCGGAGAAGTTGACGCCTCGCTCCAGCCGGTCGAGGCGCGCCATCACCGAGCGCTCGTCGCCATAGGCGGCGGGCAGCAGCACGCGCGCGCAGATCAGCTCCAGCTGGAGACGGGGGGAGGTGGCGCCCCGCATCTCGGTGAGGCCCGCGTTGACGAGGTCGGCGGCGCGGCTGAGCTCGGCGGGGCCGAAGGTGCCGGCCTGGGCCTGCATGCGTTCCAGGACGTCGGCGGGGGCGTCGATGAGCCCCGTCTCGGTGGCGTCCGGGACGGCGGCGAGGATCACGAGGTCACGCAGGCGCTCCAGCAGGTCCGCGACGAAACGGCGCGGGTCGTTGCCCCCCTCGATGACCCGGTCCACGACCTCGAAGGCGGCGGCGCCGTCGCCGGTGGCGAAGGCCTCGACGACCGAGTCGAGGAGCGAGCCGTCCGTGTAGCCGAGGAGGGAGGTGGCCATGGCGTAGGTCACACCCTCCTCCCGGGCGCCGGCGAGGAGCTGGTCCATGACGGACATGGAGTCACGCACGGACCCCTGGCCGGCGCGGACGACGAGCGGGAGCACGCCCTCCTCGACGGGGATGTTCTCGCGCCCGCACACCTCGCCGAGGTAGTCCCGCAGGGTGCCCGGGGGCACCAGCCGGAAGGGGTAGTGGTGGGTACGGGACCGGATGGTCCCGATGACCTTCTCGGGCTCGGTGGTGGCGAAGATGAACTTGAGGTGCTCCGGGGGCTCCTCGACGACCTTCAGCAGCGCGTTGAAGCCCGCCGACGTGACCATGTGGGCCTCGTCGATGATGTAGATCTTGTACCGGCTGCTCGCGGGGCCGAAGAAGGCCTTCTCGCGCAGCTCACGGGCGTCGTCCACGCCTCCGTGGGACGCGGCGTCGATCTCGATGACGTCGATGGAGCCGGGGCCGTTGCGCGCGAGATCCCGGCAGGACTGGCACTCGCCGCACGGGGTCGGGGTGGGACCTTGCTCACAGTTGAGGCAGCGGGCCAGGATGCGTGCGCTCGTCGTCTTGCCGCACCCGCGCGGACCGCTGAACAGGTACGCGTGATTGACCCGGTTGTTCCGCAGCGCCTGCTGCAACGGGTCGGTGACATGCTCCTGCCCGATGACCTCGGCGAACGACTCCGGGCGATAGCGGCGGTACAGCGCGAGAGACGACACGCATACGAGGTTATAGGCGCCCACTGACAACCAGCCCCACGCACGGGGCCCGCGCGAACCGCTCCCGGAAACGCAAGCGCCCCCCACGCACCCGCCAGAGCCGACCTACCCTTGCTGCCTTCCGGCCCTGGGGGAGTTCAGTCAGATAGCGCCGCGTGAGGGGCTGCCCAAACAGTACCCGATGGCCGGGGGTGGGAACGAGTTCGCGAGCACTCCTCAACGTCTTGTATTGTTTGCGGCGGAGGATTCGCCTAGAGGCCTAGGGCGCACGCTTGGAAAGCGTGTTGGGGGCAACCCCTCACGAGTTCGAATCTCGTATCCTCCGCCAGTGCCTCACCGGGCACGTTGTCGAAGGGCCCCACCGTTCGCGGTGGGGCCCTTCGACGTTGTCCGTCTCAGTTTCCGTCTCGGCTCGCCTCCGGGGCGCGCATGCGCACTTGGGGCGGAGACGGTTCCTGCGGATGCGTAGCGGACGTGGCGAGAGCCCTGGGTACGAGCACCAAGACGGAGACCGTCGACACCGCTCTTCGCGAGGTGCCCCGTTCCTGATCGACACCAGCGCGCTCGCTCGGCTCATGCGCGAGGACGCCGGACAGTACGGCTGGGACCAGGCGGCAGCCGCCGGGCTCATCGCCACCTGCCCGATCACCGAGCTCGAGTTCTTCTGCAGCGCCCGGTCGGCCTCCGACAGAGCGCGCGGCATCGAGGACATGCGGTTGATCCTCGGCTGGATCCCCGTCGACGACCGAGCCTGGCAGGTCCAGGAAGCCCTCACCGAACAGGGAAGGCATCGCAGTGCGGGAGCGGTGGATCCCGTCGTCGCCGCGACGGCCCAGTTGCAGGGCCGCACCCTCCTGCACCGCGCCACGACTTCGCCTCCGTACAGCAGTCGGGGGCAACCCCTCACGAGTCGGGATTTCGTGTCCTCCGCCAGTGCCTCACCGGGTCCTTCGGCGTTGTGGCGTCGGGTCCCGGTCCTCGGCTGTGCCGATGGCCACAGCCGAGGGCGCGGCGGAAGGCGCATACTGAGCCATGACAAAGCCTGCGGCACCGAAGCGTCATCTGCCCACAAGCCCCTTCAAAGCCCCGGTCGCACCGGCTCCGAAGCACTTCGCCATGGGCGACCAGGTGACCCACGACGTGTACGGACTCGGCCGGGTCATCGGCATCGAGGACGGCATCGCGGCGCTCGTGGATTTCGGCTCGGCGCAGATGCGGATCCTGAGCCCGTACTCCAAGATGACCAAACTGTAGAGCCGCTGTGCCCGGTCACGGCACGCCAGGCCCCTGCGGGGACCTGTAACGAAAGGCATCCCTCCCATCGAAGCGACTTCGCTGTTCTCCGCTCCGGACGCGCAGCCCCGCCGTTCCGCCGCGGCTTCGCCGCCTCCGTCCACCGATCCCTTCCAGGCCCCGGACTTCGGAGAGGACGAGCTCTCCTGGTCCGAGGCACAGGAACCCGCCCCGGCCCCGCGTGCGGCGCGGTCCAAGGCCGCCTAGGAGCAGGCGGGGCGGTTGCCGCGGGTGAGAACCGGACCCGCCGACGACAGCCCGGAAACGAACCGAAGGGCCGGCCCGCGAAAGCGGCCCGGCCCTTCGGCGTGCGAGGGCCATGGAGAAGGCGCGGGCCATGAGGGAGGCGCGGGGGTAGGGACAACCCCCCTTTGAGGACGCCGGGCCGCCGGAGTGCACAGGTGGTTGTGCACAGGCGACTGTGTGGGCATGCCCCAGGAACCCGACGCAAAGGAAGCCCCGGAGGCGGGACATGCCTCCGTGGCACCCGTGGAACTCGGCGACCTCGCCGCGCTCAAGGCGCTCGCTCACCCCCGGCGACAGCGGGTGCTCCAGCACCTGACCCTGCACGGCCCGGCCACCTCGGCGACGCTCGCCCGGGCCCTCGGGCTGAACACCGGGGCGACCAGTTACCACCTGCGGGAGCTGGCCAGGTACGGGTTCGTCGAGGAGGCGGACGGGCCGGCCGACGGCACGGCGGGCGGGCATCGGGAGCGGTGGTGGCGGGCCGTTCCCGGCGATCTCCGCTTCCCGCCGCGCAGTCGGCAGAACCCCGAGATGCGGCTGGTCATGGACGAGCTGAATCACCATGCGTACGCCGCCGACCTGGAACTCTTCGAGCGGCTCCAGCGGGACGCGGACGACGGGCCGTGGGCGGACGCGTTCCCCTACTCGCGCGGCACCGTCCGGCTCACACCGGACGAACTCGGCCAGTTCTTCGAGGAGTACATCGCCCTCCTCAACCGCTACAAGCGGCCCGCGTCCGAGACCCCGCCCGGCGCGCGCACGCTGCTCACCCGGTTCCTCGCCTTCCCCGCCCCGGCGCCGACGGGCGACGACCACCCCGACCCCGACGCCGGTCGGGCGCACGGCTCCGCACACCACACAAGAGAGGCCGATCCCTCATGATGTTGCGCTACGCCCTGAGAACCGTCCGTGCGCGCAAGACGGGCTTCCTCGGCGCCTTCGTCGCCCTGCTGTGCGCGGCCGCACTGATCACCGCGTGCGGGACGCTTCTGGAGACGGGGTTGCGCGGCACCATCCGGACCGAGCGCTACGGCGCCGCCCCGGTCGTGGTCTCCGCCGACCAGAACGTCCACCAGACGACCGTCAAACACAAGAAGGGCAAGACCAAGGTCAAGCACAAGGCGAAACCCGTCGCCGAGCGGGCCTGGCTGGCGGCCGGTGTCGGACGCACCCTGGCCGATGTCCCCGGGGTCGCCCGGGTCGTACCGGAACTCACCTTCCCCGCCGAACCGCTGACGCCGGGCGGCACCGGTGGCCGCACCGCCTACGGGCACGCCTGGGAGTCCGCCGCGCTGACGCCGTACCGGCTCACCGCGGGTACCGCCCCCACGGCCGCCACCGATGTCGTGGTCGACCGCCGGCTCGCCGAGCGGGCCCGGCTCGAACCCGGGGACCGGCTGACCGTCCAGTCGACCAAGGCTCCTCGCACCTACCGCGTCTCCGGTGTCGCCGCGCCCGCGACCGACGTGCGGCACCAGACGTCCCTGTTCTTCTCCGCCGCCGAGGCGCGTCGTCTCGCCGACCGGCCCGGGCAGGTCACCGCGTTCGGGGTGGTCCCTGAGCCGGGGACCGATCCGGGGCGGCTGCGGGATGCCGTGTCCGAGGCGCTGCGCGGCACCCATGCGCAGGTCAGCTCCGGGGACGACCGCGGGCCGGTGGAGTTCCTGGACGCCGCCGCGGCGCGCACCAAGCTGATCAGCATGGGCGGCGCGATGGGCGGCACCTCGCTGCTCGTGGCGGTCCTCGTGGTGGTGGGGACCTTCGCGCTCTCCGTCCAGCAGCGCCACCGCGAACTCGCCCTGCTGCGCGCCGTCGCCGCGACCTCCGGACAGATCCGCAGGCTGCTCGGGCGGGAGGCCCTGGTCGTCGGAGCGGGCGCCGGGGCGGTGGGGGCACTGCTGGGTCTTCCGCTGGGTGGCTGGCTGTACAGCAGGTTCGTCGCCCTGGGGGCCGTGCCCGACACGCTGGAGCACACCGTCGGCGTCGTCCCGCCGCTCGCAGCCGTCGCCGCGACCCTGTTCGGCGCCTGGGCCGCCGCGCGGATCGCCTCGCGTCGGGTCGCCCGCATCCGGCCGGCCGAGGCACTCGCCGAAGCCCGGGCCGAGCGCACCCGGCCCGCCTGGGGCCGTCTCCTCGCCGGTCTGCTGCTGCTCGCCGGCGGCGCCGCCCTCGTGGCCCTGCTCAGCGTCCTGCGCACCGAACCGGCGTCGACGCCGGTGACCTTCCTCGCCGTGGTCGTCCTGTCCACCTCCGTCGCGCTGCTCGGACCGCTCCTGGTGAAGGCCGCCGCCTTCCTGCTCGCCGGGCCGCTCAGGCTGACCGGCCACAGCGGCAGGCTCGCCACCGCCAATCTGCGCGGCAACGCCGCCCGCATGGCCTCCGTCGTCACCCCCCTCACGCTGCTCATCGGCATGACCTGCACGGTGCTGTTCGTGCAGCCCACCCTCGGCGACGCGGCCCGCACCCAGACCAGGGAGGGCGTCCGCGCGGACTGGGTGGTCGCCTCCCGCGGGCCCGGTGTCCCGTCCGAGGCGGCACGGCAGCTGCGGACGCCCGGCACCGCCGTGACCGAAGTGGTCCGGACGACCGTCCGGGTGGGCCTCGACAAGTACCCGGCCCAGGGCGTCACCCCGGTCGGCCTCACCCGCACCTGGGACCCGGACGTCACCGCCGGATCGCTGCGCGGGCTCGGCGAGCGCACGGTCGCCGTGAGCGAACTGGCCGCGGACCAGCTCCACCTGAAGCCGGGAAGCCCTCTGAAGCTGACGCTCGGCGACGGCACGCCCGCCACGCTCACCGTCACCGCCGTCTACCGCAGGGGCCTGGGCTTCGGGGACCTCACCTTCGCGCACGACCTGCTCGCCCGCCACGTCGACAACCCGCTCTCGTCCTCCGTCCTGGTCAGCACGGACCGCACACAGCGGGAACTCGCCAGCACGCTGCGTGAGTTCCCGGGGGTGGAGGTGCTCTCCCCGGGTGCCGCCGACTCGCTCCAGGCGCGGGTCCAGCAGACCAACGCCGAGGTCAACCTCCTCGCCATGGGGCTGGTGCTGGCCTTCACCGCCATCGCCGTGGTCAACACGCTCGCCATGTCGGTGTCCGAGCGCGTCCGGGAGTTCGCGCTGCTGCGGCTCGCGGGGGCCACCCGGCGTCAGGTGCTGCGCATGCTGCGCACCGAGGCCCTGTCCGTGCTCTTCCTCGCCGCCGCTCTCGGCAGCGGTGTCGCCCTGGCCGTCCTGACCTCGTTCAGCATCGGGATGACGGGCCGCGCCGCCCCCGCCGTCACACCGCTGGTGTACGCCACGGTGATCGCCGTGGCCGGGCTCCTGGCGCTCGTCGCGACCGCCCTGCCCGGACGCGTGGCGCTGCGGGTCCGGGCGGTGACGGTGGCGACCGCCAAGGAGTGAGCGCGGGAGGGTGAAGCGGCGGGAGCCCGGCCGTCCCCCGCCGCCGTCGGCCTCAGGTCACGGGGGCCGGTGCCGGCTCGGGCTCCCGCTGCGCGGGAAGGGCGACGGTCCGCTCCCACGCCCGGGTGGTCCGCAGGTAGCCGTAGATCACCGATCCCATCGCCAGGAGCAGCAGCGGTCCGGCCAGCCACGCGTGGTGGGCCATCTGCGTCGGCAGATAGCGGTACGACAGCAGGAGCGCCGTGAAGACCGTCGTGCCGTGGACGACCAGGCGGGTCGCGGAGTGGTCCCAGCCGTACGCCTGGGCGCGCAGGGCCGCCTCGATCGTGAGGGTGAAGACCACACCGGCGACGAGATCGGTGCCGTAGTGCCAGCCGAAGCCGAGGGTCGCGGCGAGGGTGGCGATCAGCCAGAACGTGCCCGCCCAGCGCAGGACGCGCGGGCCCCGGCGGGAGTGGATGAAGATCGCGGTGGCCCAGGCGGTGTGCAGGCTCGGCATGCAGTTGCGCGGGGTGAGCTCGTCGAACGGGACGGGGTGCGGGGCGGTCAGCGGTGGTGGGGTGTGCGGCCAGTAGTCGCCGACCATCCACTGTCTCGTGTCCGGTGTGTGGGTCCACAGGCCGTCCGGCTGCCAGTGCTCCACGCCGGTGCCGTAGGCGAAGATCGGGCCGACCACCGGGAAGAGCATGTAGATGCCGGGGCCGAGCAGGCCGATGACCAGGAAGGTGCGCACCAGGTGGTGGCGGGGGAAACGGCGCTCGGCCGCCACGTTGCGCAGGCCGTAGAGGGAGACCAGGACCGCGGCCACGGCGAGCTGGCCGTAGACGAGGTCGAGGGCGTGGGCGCCGAGCGGGCCGGTGGCCTTGAGCATGCGGCCGGCCAGCCACGACGGGTCGCCCAGCGCGTGGTCCGCGACCGCCAGGTACGGGTCGAGGACCGTGGGCCGCGCCTTCGCGGTGATGAGCAGCCAGGTGTCGCCGGTCTTGCGGCCCGCCACGAGGAGGAGGGCCAGGCCCACGCCCTTCAGCAGCAGGACGCGCTCGGCCCCGGTGCGGCGCGTGAGCGCGATCACCCCGCAGGCCAGGACCACCCACAGCGCGCCGTTCCCGAACGGGTGGCCGCCGTGCAGCCCCGTGCCGGTGGCCCAGCGGACCAGCAGCAGGACGGCGTCGATGCCCAGGGCCGCACCGGCCGCGAGGAAGCGCTCCCGCCGGGTGAGCACCACCATCATCAGCGCCATGCTGCCGTACAGCAGGAAGCCCGACTTGGGCGGGAACACCAGTTCTTTCACCTGGGTCGTCAGGGGTCCCGGCAGGCCGTAGTGGCGCGCGGTGACCTCCAGCGCGATGAGGAATCCGAGGGTCACCGCACCGGCCGCGCACCACAGGATCGTCTGCGGGCGACGCCACGCGGCGAACGTGGATCTTCGTCGTATTCGCGGGAGCGGATGGTCCCGCGGCTCTCCAGGTTTCAATGGGGTGGCCGTCTTCGTGTCGGGCGGGTGTTCTCGTGTCGGGTGGACGTGGGCGAGTGGTGGGCCGCCGATCATCGTAAGTTCAAAGACCCCCCACAGTTCAGAGGGCCGTACCGGGAAACTGGTTCGGCCGCCGCTCGCTCACGTCAGATTCAGGCCACCGTCCAGCACGACGACCTCGCCGGTGAGATAGCTGCTGGCGATGAGGGAGGCCACCAGGTCGGCCACGTCGGCGGGTCGGGCGGGGCGGTGCATGGGGGCGCGTTCCCGCCAGAGTTCATGGGCCTGCGTCCAGTCCTTCGTCATCGGGGTGTCCACCAGTCCCGGTGCCACGGCGTTGACGCGGACGTCCGGGCCGAGGGCGGCGGCGAGCAGGCGGGTGACGTGGTTGAGGGCGGCCTTGCTCGCCGCGTACGGGACGGACGAGCCCTTGGGGCGCACACCGGCGTGGCTGGTGATGTTCACCACGCTGCCGCCTCCGGGCGCCTCGCGGAGCGCCGGGAGCGCCTCCGTGCACAGCACCCAGGGGGCGATGAGGTTGACCTCCAGCAGCCGGCGCCAGTCCGCCGGGGTCGCCGCGGCCAGGTCGGCGTGCGGGATGGGCCAGCTGATGCCGGCGTTGTTCACCAGCACGTCGAGGCGGCCGTGGCGGTCGAGGGCGGCCCCGACCAGGGCCCGGGTCTCGTCCTCGGACTCCAGGTCCGCCTGTACGTAGGTCCCGCCGAGCTCCGCGGCCAAGGTCTCGCCGGCGTCGGCGCTGCGGCGCGAGTGCACGACGACCCGCATGCCGTCGGCGGCCAGCCGTCGTGCGACGGCCTCACCGATGCCGGACGTGGAGCCGGT
The DNA here is from genome assembly GCF_003143935.1 of Streptomyces sp. Act143. Lineage (GTDB taxonomy): Bacteria > Actinomycetota > Actinomycetes > Streptomycetales > Streptomycetaceae > Streptomyces. The sequence continues at coordinate 4,890,914 of NZ_QFRX01000001.1, forward strand.
CACCAGGGCTACGGGGCGATCGTGCGGTTCTGTTCCCATGTCCGCCGATCCTGCCACCGCGGTCGGCGGCCCCCGTCACCTGCCCTCGGCCAGGGTGTGCGCCACCAGCGCGTTCGTCTGAGCCGGGTGACGAGCTGCATGTGCCGGGTCAGGGGGAACTGCGGATGAGGTCGATCCACTCGGCGATCGGGCGGCCGTACTTCTTCTCGACGGAGGCGAAGCAGCCGGCGGGGCCCTTCCCGGGTCCGGTCACGTGGTCACGTCCTCTCAGGACGGTCGGCAACAGGTGTCGGAGGGATGACCGGCGAGGGGAGGCGGACTCATCGCCCGGCGGCGACGGGAAACGGCAGTGGGGGGCGGCGGCTTCACCGGATCTCGATCGAGTCCGTCTCGCTGACCTGGTCGGTCTCGGAGATCCGCACCGTCGTGCGCATCGTCCAGGTCCCGGCGATGGGCAGGTCGAAGTCGCTGGTGCCCCAGTAGCCGCCCCGGTCGGTGAGCCGGGCGTCCAGGGGGCCGATGTCCTGGGACGCGAGCGTGAAGGTCAGCCGCAGCTCGGGGACGGTCGCGAAGCCGCCGTCGGCGCCGTAGACGATCGCCTGCACCGAGTTCCGGCCGACCCGGCCCGGGTCGAGGGTGATCTGCACGGTCCCGCGCCCGGCGGCGCCCAGGTCGAAGGGCACGTTCGTGACCGAGGCGACCGGCAGGCCGCCGGCCGGGGCCGTTTCGGCCGCCGCCTCCGCGGCCCGCCCGGGCAGTGTGCCGGTCAGCACGGTCGTGAGGACCAGCACGACGACCCCCACGGTGATCTCGACGGCGACGGACCGCCGCAGCCCCCGCCGGTACCCGCCGTCGTCGGCGGCCCCGGCCCGCTCCGCGGCCGGCGGCGACGGCGGCCCGCCCACCGGCACCGGCACCGGCACCCGCTCAGGTTCCCGTGCGGCGTTTTCGGCGCCCGCCGTCACCAGCCGTGCCGTCCACTGCCGCGACAGCCCGGCCGCCCCGAGCAGCACGATCACCGCCGTGAGCTTGAAGAGCAGGAGGCGGCCGTACGACGTCCCGGTCAGCGCCGCCCAGGAGCCGAGCCCGCGCCAGGACTGGTAGACGCCGGTCACCACCAGGACGGTCACACAGGCGAAGGCGAGGCGGGAGAAGCGGGCGACCGTGGCGGCCTCGACGACCGGCGCCCGGTACAGCGTGGTGACCAGGGCGGTGAGGCCGCCCAGCCAGGTCGCCATGGCCAGCACGTGCAGCACGGAGGAGGCCATCGCGACCGGCACCTGGAGACCGGCGGAGGCGTGCTCGCCCGCGGCCCAGGTGAGGGCGAGGGCGACGGCGAGGGCACCGCCGGCGACCCGGGTGCCCCTGGCGCTCCACGCCTTGCGCACCCACCGCAGGTACAGCCCCGTGAGCGCGAGCAGCCCGAGCCGCGCCAGCAGTACCAGGCCGGGACGGGTCGTCAGCGTGCGGTCGAGACCGTCGAGGGCCGGGGCCGTGCCCGTCTCGTACGACGCCCTGAGCAGCAGCTGCGCGGTGCTCGCCGCGGCCAGCGTCCACCAGCCCGCCCACAGCAGCCGGGGCAGGTCGCCGGTGGCCGCCGGCCGGCAGGCGGCCAGGAACACCGCCGTGCCGATGAGGAGGGCGGCGGCGAGATGGGCGAGGTAGCGGGCGATGTCGTAGAGCGCGGCCGTGGCCGGGTCCTCGACCGGGCCCGGGTCCACGGACGCCGTCGTGGCCGAGGGCTTGCCCACGGAGAACGTGAATGCGCCCGACACCGGATGGCTGTCCGCGGAGACCACCCGCCAGGCGACGGTGAAGGTGCCCTCGCCGAGCCCCTGGGCGGGCAGCGTCACGCGGGCCGTGTCGGACCGGCCCGGCACGTGCTCGGCCTCGCCCGTGCGGACCCGCCGGTTGTCCGGGTCCAGGACGCGGAAGGAGTCGTCGAGCAGGCCGACGGACTCGGTGAAGGTCAGGGTGAGGTGGCGGGGGGCGGACTTGAGGACGCTTCCGTCCTCGGGGTCGACGGCGCGGAGGGCGGCGTGGGCCGACGCGGGTCCCGTGCCGCCGAAGAGGAGCAGGACCAGCACGGTGCCCAGCAGCACCAGCCCTTGAAACCGCCGCCGTCCCCGGTCACCGCCACGCCCACGCTCCACGTCAGCACTCCGTCTCGCCGCTCCGGTACAGGTACGTACGCGGGCGCCGGAACGCTCACCACGTGGGCCGGGCCGACACCCCGCCGTCGACGACCAGGTCCTGCCCGCTGATCCAGGAGGCGAGCGGCGAGGCGAGGAACGCGCAGGCGTCGCCGATGTCCTCGGGGCGCCCCAGCCGGCCCAGCGGGGCCGCCTCCTGCCATCTGCGCACCCCTTCCGGCCAGGCCGCGGCCAGCCCCTCCCGGTCGATCAGGCCGGGCGAGACGCTGTTGACGCGGATGCCGAGCGGGCCGTACTCCAGGGCGGCGGACCGGGCGTGCAGGACGACGGCGGCCTTGGCGGCGGAGTAGTGGGCGTGCCCGGCGGCGGGGTGGCCGGCCTCGATCGACGCGATGTGGGTCACCGATCCGCCGCCGGTCATCAGCTGGGCAGCCGCCTGCGTGCAGGCGAACACGCTCGTCAGGTTGGCGTCGACGACCGCCCGCCAGTCCTCCGCCGTCATCCCGGCCAGCGCCTGCACCGGCTGCACTCCGGCGTTGTTGACCAGCGTGTCCAACCGGCCGCCGCCCCACTCGACGGCCTCCCGCACCAGCCGGTGGCACGCGTCCTCGTCGCGCAGCTCGGCCCGCAGCACGACGGCCCGCGCCCCCGCCTCCCGTACCCGCGCCGCCACGTCCTCCGCCGCCGCCACCGACGTACGGCAATGGACCGCGACCGCCGCCGCGCCCAGTGCGGCGAAGCGCAGCGCGATCCCGCCTCCGATGCCGCCGCCCGCGCCGGTGACCAGGGCGACCTGTCCTTCGAGGAGTCTCATGGCCGACACAGTCCCGCGATCCGCTCGGCCGCGGCGGGATAGCGCGCCATCAGCTCCGCCGCGTCCCCGTGCTCATAACCCTCGTAGGTGAAGCCGGGCGCCATCGTGCACCCGAAGAAGGTCCAGGCGCCGAGGCTGCGCCCGCCCATCCAGGTGCCCGCGGGCACGGTCAGCTGCACCGACTGTCCGGCGAGGACGTCCGGTCCGAGGATCGCCGTGCGGGTCGTGCCGTCGGGGGCGAGCAGGAGGAGTTCCAGGGGGTCGCCGAGGTAGAAGTGCCAGATCTCGTCGGCGGGCAGGCGGTGCAGGGCCGAATGGTCGTCGGCGGTGAGCAGGGCGACGATGGCGGTGCCCGCCGGGCTGCCGTCGGCGCGGTCGGGGCCCGCCCAGGTGCGGCGGAACAGGCCCCCTTCGCGCGGTATGGGTTCCAGGCCGTAGTGGGCGACGAGGTCATCCGGGGTCACCCGGGGAAGGCTACCTCCCGGCGCAGGAAGGCCAGTTGGGCGTGTTTCTCGGGCAGGTAGACGTCCGGGAGGTCGATCTCCGGCAGCACGACCCGGTCCCCCGCCGCGAACCCCTGCCGCAGGAAGCGGGCGATCGCCTTCTCGTTGCGCACGTCGGGGTCGACCACCACCCGCCGCCGGTCCAGGTCGATCAGGACGTACGAGGCCACGGCCCCCAGCAGCGCCGACGACCAGCCGGGAAGCGGGGCGGCGGTGGGGTCGGCGGGCGCGAGGAGGAGGTGGACGCCGATGTCGCCGGGCTCGACGGCGTAGCACTCGCCGACCCGGTCGGCCTCGGGCTCGTAGGTCTGGAGCAGGCCGACCGGTTCGCCGTCCTTCTCCAGGAGGTAGGCGTGATGGGTGTCGAGGGTGTCCATGTGGGCGTAGATGTCGGCCACTTGGTCCCGGGTGAGGCCGTTCATGCCCCAGAAGGCGGCGCGCTCCGCGCTGACCCAGCCGTGCACCACACCGGCGTCGGCCTTCGCGTCGAGTGCGCGGATGCGGACGGTGCCGAATCCGTCGACGTCCTGCTGGTACACCGGGCGGTCAGACATCGCTCTCCTTGCTGAGTCGTTCGAAGTCGGTGACGACCGGGACCAGGTCGCCGCCGAGCCACAGGGGCAGTTGGTCACGGTGGTGGGGTGCGCCGGGCACCCCGGAGGCGCCGAACGGCACCACCCAGCGGCTGTCCTCGCGCCGGGCCAGGTCCCACACGTAGCGGGCGGCGGGCCCGCGCGCGGCCAGGTCGGTCAGCCCGGGGACGGCCGAGGTGCACAGCACGCAGTCGTGGTCGCCGGAGAGCCCGGGTTCGCCGGACAGCCCGTGCGTCGGGTCCGGCAGCGCCCGCCAGGGGAACAGCCGGTGTGTCTCGCCCCAGGTCTTGCCGGGGCTCCCCTGGGCCACCTCCTCGACGGCCGCGCGCACCTCCGCCGGTCGGTCGACGCCGTACAACTCATCGGCCCGCAGCAGGTGTTCGAGCGCGAAGCCGATGCGGGGGACGAGCCCGAGCCAGGGCAGGAGGACCTCCGGGTAGGCGGGCGGGGTGGTGAGCGCGGCGAACGCGGGGTGCGCGGCGAGACGTCGTACGAGCGCGCCGCGCACCGCCGAGTAGAGGGCGGCGGCCGAACTGCCGGCGTCCATGCGGCGGTTCCAGGCCAGGAGGGTCTCCTTCAGCCCAGTCGCCGCCGGGCTCAGGTCCGTCAGGGCCGCCAGGTGGTCCAGCAGGGGTCCGGCCGAGGCGAGATGGGTGTCCATGTGGATCGCGGGCATGCCGGCGGCCGTCCACTTCTGCCGCTCCGCGAGCAGTGCGGTGATGCGGTCGGCGCGGTGCGGCGGGGCGAACTCGACGCCGAGCGGGGCGGCCGGGCCGCGCTGGTTGGCCATCACGGCGACCCCGTCGGTGAGGCCCGCGCGGGGCATGTCGTGCCAGCCGGTCCACTCGTGCCCGGCCTCCCAGGCGGCCACCACCCGGGTGCGGTTGGCGGCGGACCGTACCGGCACCCGGCCCGCGACCCGGTGCAGCAGCCCGCCCTCGGTGTCGGCGGCCTGCACGACGTTGACCGGCTCGGCCCAGTGGTCGAGGGCCCGGTCCACGTCGGCGACCCGGCGGGCCCGCAGCAGCGGCAGCAGGGCGGAGAAGCCGAGGTCGGAGGTGACGCGGGGCGGGGTGCGCAGGCTGAGGGCGAGCGGGGTGCCGTCGTCGAGGCCCTCGGGCCCGCCGGCGATCACCGGGCCGCGCGCGGTCTCGATGACCTCGGCCTCCACCGGCTCCTCGCCGGCGACCTCGATGGTCTCGGTGTGCCGGGCGGCCCGTGTCCAGGTGCCGTCCGGACCGAGGGCCTCGACACCGGCGCCGGTCCGCCGCAGCTTCTCGCGGTACAGGTCCTGGTAGTCGGCCATGGCGTTGGTGATGGCCCAGGCGACCGTGCCGGTGTGGCCGAAGTGGGCGATGCCGGGGACGCCGGGGACGGCGAGTCCGACGACGTCGAACTCCGGGCAGGACAGGTGGATCTGCTGGTAGACGCCGGGGTCCTCGATGAAGCGGTGCGGGTCGCCGGCGAGGACGGCCCGGCCGGTCGCGGTCCGTTCGCCGCTGACCAGCCAGCCGTTGCTGCCGGAAGTGCCGGGGCCGTCGGTGGCGAAGAGCCCGACGGCCTCCTCGCCGAGATGCCGCACCGCCTCGGTGCGCCAGAGTTTGGCGGGGAAGCCCGCGAAGAGGAGGTGGGTGGCGAGCCAGATGCCGAGCGGGGTCCAGGGCTCCCAGCGGCCGGGGGTGCCGAGGGGCAGTTCCGCGCCGGTGAGGCCCTCGTTGACGCCGTCGACGTACGCCCGTACCCAGTCGGCCGTCTCCGGGTCCCGTCGCTCCAGGTCGGCGAAGCAGCGGCGGGCGGTGTCGTCGACGCGGGCGCGGCGGACGAAGCGGTCCCAGGGCAGGGCGTCGACGCCGAGGACGGCGGCCGAGGTGCCGCGGGCGCGGTGGCGTTCGACCTCCAGTTGCCAGGCCCGGTCGCGGGCGGTGACCAGACCCTGGGCACGGGCGAGTGCGCGCACGCTGTCGGCGCGCAGATGCGGGATGCCCCACGCGTCTCGGTAGATCTCGGCACTCACTCTGCAGCTCTCCCGTGCTTTAGGTTAGGCTCACCTAAGTATTCGAGGGAATCGTACGCGAAGGGTGAAGAGGCGATGGGGCAGGGGCACGGCTGGGAGGGCGCGGTCCTCAGACTGCTGCGCGCGAAGGACTACGTCCTCACCGTCACCGGCGCCGAGGACATCACCCCGCACTACCGGCGCCTGCACCTGACCGACGGCGGCCTGCTCGCCGCGACCGGCGTCCACCCGACCATGTGGGTGCGCCTGTGGTTCTCGGACGCGGGCAAGCCGCACCAGCGGGCGTACACCCTGGTCGACCCCGACCCGGCGGCGGGCACCTTCAGCCTGGAGTTCGCGCTGCACGAGGGCGTGGCCAGCGACTGGGCCCGCGCGGCGAGGCCCGGCGACACCATCGAGGCCACGGTCCACGGCACCGGCTTCACCCACCCCGACCCGGCCCCGACCCATGTCTTCGCGATCGGCGACCCGGCGTCCCTGCCCGCCGTCAACTCCCTCCTCGACGCCCTGGACTCCTCTCCGGCGACGATCTGGTTCGAGGGCGCCACCGACGGCCTCCCCTTCCGCACGGACCCGTCCCGCCACGACGTACGGGCGTCCTCCCGTCTCGTCGACGAGGTGCGGAGGGACCTGCCCGGCCTCCTCGGGGCCCACCCGGACGCGTACGTCTGGATCGCCTGCGACACCAGGACCACCCGCACGCTGTCGGCGTACGTCCGCAAGGACCTGGGCGTGCCGAAGGACCGCGTGCACGCGCTGGGTTACTGGCGGCCGTGACGTACAACCGTTCGTGCTGCTCGCGGGTCATGTGAGGCGGGCTTCCGTCCCGTGCCCCCGCCCAGCCGAGGAGAACCGTTGCGCAGAGCAGCCACCGCCGCCGCCGTGCTCGCCGCGTCCGCCGCCGTCACCCTGACCCCCGTGACCGCGTCCGCCGCCACGCCCTACAAGGGCGCCAACACGGCAGCCGTGCAGGACGACTTCAACGGCGACGGCTACCGCGATCTCGCCGTCGGAGCCCCCTACGCGGCCAACGGCGGTGTGGAGGCGGCCGGTTCCGTGGTCGTGCTGTACGGCGGTTCCGGCGCGTCGGTCAGCGCCACCCGGCGGACGGTCATCACCCAGGCGACGTCCGGCATCCCCGGGACCCCCGAGGCGTACGACCGCTTCGGCACCTCCGTGACCAGCGCCGACCTGGACCGGGACGGCTACGCGGACCTCGTCGTCGGCGCCCCCGACGAGACCGTCGGCAGCGCGGAGCTGCGGGGTTCGGTGACCGTCGTGTGGGGCGGCCCGACCGGCCTCAAGGGCGGCGCGAGCATCTCCCCGCCCGCCGGGTACGGGGAGGGCCGGACGTACTGCCGCTTCGGGCTGTCCCTGGACACCGGGGACATGAACGGCGACGGGGCCCCCGAGGTGAGCGCCGGGTCGAACTGCGAGGCCGCCACCTACACCGGCCCCTTCACCCGCACCGGGCAGGCGGCGGCGAAGGTCGCGGACGGCTTCCTCCCCGGAGCCCGGGGCGTGGTCATGGGCGACGTCGACGGCGACGGCCTGGCCGAGCAGTTCTGGCTGCCGGGCCCCTCCGACGACGACCTGCGCGGCTCGGTCTACGCCTACCGCGGCCACACCGGCCCCAACGCGATGCCGGACGCGGTACGGCCCACGGAACTCCCCTACGCCGACGGACACGCCGGCCAGATCGGCGACATCAACGGCGACGGCTACGGCGACCTCGTCACCGGCATCTCGTACGACGACTCCATGAGCGGCGGCCCGGACGGCTGGGCCCGCCCCGGCGGCGAGATCCAGGTCCTCTACGGCAGCGCGCAGGGCATCACCGCCGACCAGAAGCCGAAGGTCTACCACCAGGACACGGCCGGCGTCCCCGGCGCCGCGGAGAACGGCGACCAGTTCGGCCAGTCGCTCTCGCTCGGCGACGTCAACGGCGACAAGTACGCCGATGTCGTCGTCGGCTCCCCGGGCGAGGCCGTCGGCAGCCGCAAGCTGGCCGGCACCGCCGTGCTGCTGCGCGGCTCCGCCACCGGCCTGACCACCGCCCAGGCCGCCGGCTACACCCAGGACACCGCCGGCGTACCCGGCGCGGTCGAGACCGGCGACCAGTTCGGTGCCGCCGTGCACCTCGCCGACCTCAACAAGGACGGCAAGGCCGAGACGGTCGTCGGGGCGCCGACCGAGAACAGCGACGGCTGTGTCTGGGTGGCCCGCGGCTCGGCCTCCGGACCCGTCCTGAGCGGCTCGGTCAACGTGTGCGGCAAGAGCGCCGGCATCACCGTCCTCGACGTGAAGGGCTACTTCGGCGCCGCGCTCGCCAGTCCTCACGTGGAGCTCTGACCCACCCGGGGGCATGATCGGGGTCATGGACGTCACTCTTCACCTCGCCCAGGACCCCGAGGCCGACGAGCTCCTCGGGCGCTCCCCGCTCGCCGCGCTCGTCGGGATGCTGCTGGACCAGCAGGTCCCGATGGAGTGGGCGTTCAAGGGGCCGCGCACGATCGCCGACCGGCTCGGTGCCGACGACCTCGACGCCCACGAGATCGCCGCCCAGGACCCGGAGGCCTTCGCGGCACTGCTCTCCGAGAAGCCGGCCGTCCACCGCTACCCGGGCTCCATGGCCAAGCGCATCCAGCAGCTGTGCCAGTACCTCGTCGAGCACTACGACGGGAACGCCGAACTCGTCTGGAAGGGCGTGGCGGACGGGCGGGAACTGCTCCGCCGCCTGGAGGAGCTGCCCGGCTTCGGCAAGCAGAAGGCGCAGATCTTCCTGGCGCTGCTCGGCAAGCAGCTGGGCGTCGCCCCCAGGGGCTGGCGGGCGGCCGCGGGCGGGTACGGCGAGGCCGGGTCCTTCCGGTCCGTCGCCGACATCACCGGCCCCGAGTCCCTGACCAAGGTGCGCGCGCACAAGCAGGAGATGAAGGCGGCGGCGAAGGCGGCCAAGGCCGCCAAGTCCGCGGGCCGGTAAGCCGTACGGCCCAGCCCGCCTCGCGCGAGGGCCGTCCGCGGTCCAAGCATGGAGCATGACCGAGGCACCGAGCGGCTCCCCCTGGAGCCCGGAGTACGACGACCGCAAGGTCCACGCCCAGCGGCAGGACGCCGAGCCGGAACCCCCATTCGAGGGCCCCCTCCACGCGCTGTCCAAAGCGGCCTGGCAGGTGGTCCTGGTCACCGGCCTCGCCTCCCTCGTCCTGGGCATCCTCGTCCTGGTCTGGCCGGGCTCCACGCTCCTGGCCACCGGCATCCTCTTCGGCGTCTACCTCGTCATCAGCGGCGTCTTCCAACTGGTCTCCGCCTTCGGCACCCACAGGACGACCGGGCTGCGCGTGCTCGCCTTCATCAGCGGCGCCCTGTCGATCCTGCTGGGCCTGTTCTGCTTCCGCGGCCCCATGCAGTCGATCCTGCTGCTCGCCCTGTGGATCGGCATCGGCTGGCTGATCCGCGGCATCACCCAGACCCTGGCCGCCGCCTCCGACCCGTCGATGCCCGCCCGCGGCTGGCAGGTCTTCCTCGGCATCCTCACCTTCGTCGCCGGGATCGTCCTCATCGACTCCCCCTTCGAGTCGGTCGCCGTCCTCACCGTGGTCGGCGGGATCTGGCTGGTCGCCGTGGGCATCGTCGAGATCGTCACGGCGGTCCGGATGCGCGGGCGGGCCCGGCAAGTGCCGCGCGAGGTGTGAGTCACCCGTGCGGGCGGATCTGACGGACGACGCGATGCACCGCGTACTCCCCGGGGCAGACCAGCAGTCATGAGCAGCACCAGAACCTGGCTCCGCGCCTTCGTCCTGCTGCTCGCGCTGCTCGTGCCGGGCGCGCCCGCCGGGGCGCCCGCCGCCACCGCCGTCACACCGGTCGTCTCCGCGGAGATCGCCGAGTACGACGTCCTCGACACGGCCCTGCGGCCACCGGCCCGTTCCGCCCACGGCCCCGCCGTACCCCTGCGTCCCGCACCGCGGCCCGCCGCGGCTCCGCGCCTCCCGGAGCCGCGGCCGGCGTCGGCGCCGACGCACCCGCCGTCCTCCCTGCGCCCGCTGCGCTCGGTGGTCCTGCGCTGCTGACAGGCCCTTGCGACACAGGCCTGTTCACCGACGACGCGAGGAGCACCGAATCACCATGTCCGTCGACCCCTACGCGGTCCTGCGCGCCCTGCTGCGCGCGGAAGCCGCCCGCAGCGCCCCCAAGCCACCGGTTCCCCAGGAACAGAAGCCGCCGGCGAAGGACGTGCAGCGCGGCTGATCCGGAGGCGGAGGCGGGCCTTCCCGGGTCACCGCCTCCGCCGTGCCGTACCGAAGACCGAGCGGGTGATCTCGCGGCCGATCTGGGTGCCGAGGGAGCGCGCGAGGGACTTGAACATGCCGCTGCCGACGACCTGTTCGACGACAGAGGGCTGCCGCTCGGGCTCGGGCTGCTCGGGCGGTGCCGTCAGCTCGTCCGGCCCCTTCGCACCGCGGGACGCGTTCAGCTTCTCGTACGCCGATTCTCTGTCCACAGCCTGTGCGTAACGTCCGTGGAGCGGCGAGGCCGCGACCGCCGCGTCGAGGGCGGCGGTCTCGACGGGCCCCATCAGCGACTCGGGCGCCCGCAGCCGGGTCGCGGCGACCGGTGTCGGTGCCCCCTTCTCGCTGAGCACCGTCACCACGGCCTCGCCCGTCCCGAGCCCGGTGAGCAGTTCCTCCAGGTCGTACGCGGAGTCGGGGAACGTCCTCACCGTCGCCTTGAGCGCCTTCTGGTCGTCCGGGGTGAACGCCCGGAGCGCGTGCTGCACCCGGTTGCCGAGCTGGGCCAGGACATCGGCGGGCACGTCCTTCGGGGTCTGCGTCACGAAGAAGACGCCGACCCCTTTCGAGCGAATCAGCCGGACGGTCTGCGTGATGGAGTCGAGGAACGCCTTCGAGGCGTCGTGGAAGAGCAGATGCGCCTCGTCGAAGAAGAAGACGAGCTTGGGCTTGTCGGCGTCGCCGACCTCCGGCAGGTCGTGGAAGAGATCCGCCAGCAGCCACATCAGGAACGTCGAGAACAGCTGCGGCTTGTCCTGCACCGCAGGCAGTTCGAGGACGGAGACGATGCCCCGACCGTCCTGCGCGATGCGCATCAGATCGGCGGTGTCGAACTCCGGCTCCCCGAAGAAATCGGCCATTCCCTGTGCCTCGAAGGCGGTGAGGGAACGCAGGATCACCCCGGCCGTGGCGGTGGAGAGGCCGCCGATGTTCTTCAGCTCGGGCTTGCCCTCGTCCGAGGTCAGGAAGGTGACGACGGCCCTGAGGTCCTTGAGGTCGACGAGTTCGAGCCCCTTGGTGTCGGCGTAGTGGAAGATCAGGCCGAGGGACTGCTCCTGGGTCTGGTTGAGCTGGAGCACCTTGGCGAGCAGGAGCGGGCCGAAGTCGGTGACCGTCGCCCTGACCGGGATGCCGTGGCCGATGCCGCCGAGGGCGTAGAACTCCGCCGGGAAGCCGGTCGCCGTCCACTGCTGATGGACGTCCCGGGCGCGCTCCCGGACCTTGTCACCGGGCTCCCCCGGCGCCGAGATTCCGGACACGTCGCCCTTGATGTCGGCGAGGAACACCGGCACGCCCTGCGCCGAGAGCTGCTCGGCGATCAGCTGGAGCGTCTTGGTCTTGCCGGTGCCGGTGGCGCCCGCGACCAGTCCGTGCCGGTTGAGCATCGGCAGCGGAATCCTGACCTGTGCGTCCGGCAGACACACCCCGTCCCACAGCAGGGCGCCGAGATCGAGGGCGGGCCCGGCGAAGGCGTACCCGGAGGCGATCTCCAGGGCCTCCTCCGGAAGCGCGGGCGCACTGCCCGGCGCCTCGGGTGCGGCGGCCGGCGGCATGGTTTCGCTGTCACTCATCTCAGGCACCTGTCTGGTCTGCCCCGATATACGACATCTTTTCCAGCCTCGCACTCCGTCGCCATGGCTGCGCCCGGAAGGTCTTGACCGGTAGGCTTTCCGTGTGATCTTCAAGCGCATCGGAAACGGCCGGCCGTACCCCGACCACGGCCGGGAAAGCACCCGGCAGTGGGCGGATGTCGCGCCGCGCCCGGTCCGCCTCGATCAGTTGGTGACGACCAAGGGCCAGCTCGATCTGGAAACCCTGCTCGCCGAGGACTCGACGTTCTACGGCGACCTCTTCGCGCACGTCGTGAAGTGGCAGGGCGACCTGTACCTGGAGGACGGCCTCCACCGCGCGGTGCGGGCGGCGCTTCAGCAGCGCCAGGTGCTGCACGCTCGTGTGCTCGAACTGGATTGAGTGACCGGACTGTAAAGGGTTGGCCCTTTCGGGTTCTCCTGTCCGGTATCCAATGATCATTTAGTAGGCATCGCCGCCCCGGCGCACTACGCTGCGCCCATGAGCATGCTGACTCCCCCGGGCATGGGCGGCAAGTACCGGATCACGGGGGCCACATACCCGCGCATGCGCCGCCCCAGGCGGCGCGGCAGGCTCGTGGTCGCGCTGGTCGCATCCGTCGCCGTGCTCGGCCTGGTCGGCTGGGGCACGCTGCAGCTCATCGGGATCTTCACCGGCAACGACGAGAAGGCGTCCGCGGCGGGTCCGAAGGCGGACTGCGCGACGAAGGCGTCCCCGTCGGCGTCCGCGACCGCCAACACATCCCGGGCCTATCCCGAGCCCGCGCAGATCACCGTCAACGTCTTCAACGCCACGCCCCGCGCCGGGCTCGCCAAGGAGACCGCCGACGAGCTGAAGAAGCGCGGCTTCAAGATCGGCGACGTGGGAAACGCGACCGCGGAGTTCGACAAGAAGGTCAAGGGCGCCGGGATACTGCTGGGCCCGACGTCCGCGATGAGCACGTCCTTGCCGGTGCTGGGCACGCAGCTCACGGGGGCGGAGACGCGGGCGGACAGCCGCAAGGGCAAGGACGTGGACCTGATCATCGGGACCGGGTTCAAGGCCCTCACGGCGAAGGCGACGGCCGACAAGGCGCTGGCCGCGCTGGCAAAGCCGCAGCCTGCGCCCGGTTCCACGAAGAAGGCGTGCTGAGCGACGCCTCTTCGCCGTAGGGGTGCGGTCGGTGGCGACCGCGGGTCCGTTGCGGCTGGTCGCGCGGTTCCCGCCCCCCTTGGGGCGTCCTACTCAGCGGCTCCGTAGAGGCGATCGCCCGCGTCCCCCAGGCCCGGCACGATGTACCCCTGCTCGTTGAGGTGGTCGTCGACCGCCGCCGTCACCACCGTCACCGGCGTCCCCGCCAGCTCGCGCTCCATGAGCTCCACGCCCTCGGGCGCGGCCAGCAGCACCACCGCCGTGACATCGTCCGCGCCGCGCTTGATCAGCTCACGGATCGCCGCGACCAGGGTGCCGCCGGTGGCCAGCATCGGGTCGAGGACGTACACCTGGCGCCCGGAGAGGTCCTCCGGCATGCGCGTGGCGTACGTGGACGCCTCCAGCGTCTCCTCGTTGCGGATCATGCCCAGGAAGCCCACCTCGGCGGTCGGCAGCAGCCGGACCATGCCGTCGAGCATGCCGAGGCCGGCCCGGAGGATCGGGACGACCAGGGGGCGCGGGTAGGACAGCTTCACGCCGGTCGTCCGGGCGACCGGCGTGTTGATGTCGACCTGCTCGGTGCGCACGTCGCGCGTGGCCTCGTAGGCGAGGAGGGTGACCAGCTCGTCGGCGAGACGGCGGAAGGTCGCGGAGTCGGTGCGCTGGTCGCGCAGCGTGGTGAGCTTGTGGGCGACCAGGGGGTGGTCGACGACGTGGAGACGCATGTCCACAACAGTAACCGGGCCCGCTGGGCCCGGCGTCCCGTCGATCCCCAAACCTCGCTTCACCCGTGCGCTGGCATCAAACCGCCCGTCAGAGGGAAAGTGGGAGGGACGTGACGGGGTGGTGTGCCTATGCCGGAGCAGGAGCCACAACAGGAGACCGACGCCGAGCGCCGTCGACGACGCGCCCAGTTCCTGCGGGATCTCGCCGAGGCCCGCGAGCTGCGTGACCGCGTCCAGCCGCGGCGGGCCAAGGCTGCCCGGCTGCGCCACGCGATGCGCATGCGCACCTTCCGCTGGTAGGACTCGGGGGCCTTCCGCCCGTTGGGGCTCGGGGACCTTCCGCCCGTAGGGCTTGGGGGGGACCTTCCGCCGGTGGGGCTTGAGGGCCTTCCGCCGGTGGGGCTTGGGGCGTTCTTGAGCCGCCTGATGCATGCGCGGCGCCGCGAGCCGCGTACGATCCCGCTGGTGGACGATCAAAACGGGCGGACACAGGGAGCCGAAGACGTCCCCTGAACGCTCCGTTTCTGCCACGATTCCGAGTGGGCGGGGCTCGGAGCGCAAGCCTCCCCGCCCAGACACCTCCGCCGGGGGGACCCCCAACCGGCACGCCTATGACCAGTGGGAGAGTCACGGTGTACTTCGCCGCACTGCTCGCGCGCACCGAAGACGGGTGGGAAGCGAGCGACACAGAGCTCGACGATGTGGAGACCCTGTCGGATCTGGCCGAACTGGCCCGTGAAGCCTCGCCCGAGGACGACACGGTGCTGGTGCTCATCGAGCAGGAGGACGCCTGGTTCGGCGTCGTCCGGATCGACGGCGAGGACGACCCCCGTATCTACGTCTCGGACGCCGCCGCCGCTGCCCGCAGCAGTTACGGCGAGATCCTGCTCACCGACGAACTGCTCGGAAAGGAGCCCGGCGACGACGACGCCGACCTGGACTCCCTCGACCTCGACGGCACCGAGGACGGCGAGGACGAGGACGACGACAGCGAGGGCGGCGGCTCCGCCGAGGCCGTGCCGCACGGTCCGGTCGGCGACGCCGAGATCCTCGACGACCTGGGCGTCAGCCAGAAGGAGCTGAAGGCCCTGTCGGAGGACGCGCTCACCGAGATCGCCGAGGCCCTGGGTGCCTCGGAGGTCCTGGAGACCGTCCGCTGACCGGGGACACCCCGGCAGGGTCCCCGGACCCGGTACGCGACCGCTGGCGGGCCGCGATGCGGCTCGCCCTGGACGAGGCCGGAAAGGCCGGTGCGGACGTTCCCGTGGGGGCGGTCGTGCTGGCCCCGGACGGCACCACCGTCCTCGGCTCCGGTCACAACGAACGCGAGGCGGTCGGCGACCCGACCGCCCACGCGGAGGTCCTCGCGATCCGCCGGGCGGCAGCACGGCTCGGCGAGTGGCGGCTGACCGGCTGCACGCTGGTCGTCACCCTGGAACCCTGCACGATGTGCGCGGGCGCCCTGGTGCAGTCCCGGGTGGAGCGGGTCGTCTACGGCGCCCGCGACGAGAAGGCCGGGGCGGCCGGCTCCCTCTGGGACGTCGTCCGCGACCGCCGCCTCAACCACCGCCCCGAGGTCATCGAGGGCGTCCTGGCGCATGAGTGCGCGGCGCCGCTCACGGAGTTCTTCCGCTCCCGCTGAGCGATCCCGGATACCGATTTCGGAGCACGCCCCACCTTGCTGTAAGGTCTCCCTCGGTAGCGTGTCCGAGCGGCCGAAGGAGCTCGCCTCGAAAGCGAGTGTGGCGCAAGTCACCGAGGGTTCAAATCCCTCCGCTACCGCTTGAGAAGGGCCCCGTCGAAAGACGGGGTCCTTCGTGCGTACCGGGAGCCGGGTGGTGAGGGTCCGAAGAGAGGCCGGAGAGAAGATTGAGGGCGGGGGAAGCGGCCTACGGGGGGACAAGCCGCTTCCCCCGACGAGGTCCGGACCCACAAGTACGCGCCGCTCACGAGGCAAGCGTGGCGCGCACCCCGCAGTGGGGTCCGTCCCGCCCGGGGATTCCTGCCAGATCCGCCGGGCTCCCCTCCATCCTGCGCCCGGCACCGGCCCGCACGGCCCGGCAAAAGGCCTGACCCCGAAGGTCGTTGGTCCTTAAATACGACGTGAAGTTACACTCGCCGCCGGCACACCAGTCCCAGAGAGCACCACAGTCACGGGGGAGGCCGCGATGGCGGTGAATTCGAAGAAGGCCGCCGTCTATGTGCTCGTGGTCTTCGTGCTGTACGTGATCATCACGGACCCGGCCAAGGCCGCCGACTACGTCCAGATAGGGTTCGAGGGCATATCGGACGCCGCCAAGGCCATCGGCGACTTCTTCACCTGGCTCGCCGACGGGGCGCAGTAAGCCGTATCCAGGAGTGCTCATGATCCGCCATCTCGTCCTCTTCAAGCTCAACGAGGGCGTCCAGCGCGACGACCCGCGCGTCGTGAAGGGCGTCGAGGCCTTCCGGGCGCTGGAGGGGACGATCGACGAGATCCGGTTCTGGGAACTGGGCTGGAACTTCAGCGACCGCCCCATCGCCTACGACTTCGCCATCAACTCGGGCTTCGAGGACGCGGACGCGCTGCGGCGCTACCTGGAGCACCCTGCGCACCAGGCAGGGGTGGGGCTCTGGAAGGAGTTCGCCACCTGGGTGATCGCGGACTACGCGTACTGAGCGGACCACGCGTACCAAGCGGACCACGCGTACCGAGCGGAACCTCGTCTCCGTTTGGCCCCTCGCCGGAACGGCGGGGGGCTTTCGTGCGTCTTGTGCCCCAACTCTTCCCTCAACACGGCGTTATGAGGTGCTTGCACACAGTGCACATGTCTTGTGATGCTATGACCGCTTTTGACGGATGAGTTGACCGATGTAGACCGATGAAGAGGTGGCGTTGACCGTGTCGGCCAGTACTGCGCCGCCCCAGGAAGAGGCGCCCGTCCAGACCCCGGGCCCCACCGTCCCGCAGCGCAGCCGCGGAGCGGACACCCGGGCGCTCACCCAGGTGCTCTTCGGGCAGCTCAAGGGGCTCCAGCCGGGCACGCCGGAGCACAACCGGGTGCGGGCGGCGCTCATCGAGGCGAACCTCCCGCTCGTGCGCTACGCCGCCGCCCGCTTCCGCTCCCGCAACGAGCCGATGGAGGACGTCGTCCAGGTCGGCACCATCGGGCTCATCAACGCCATCGACCGCTTCGACCCGGACCGGGGTGTGCAGTTCCCGACGTTCGCGATGCCCACGGTCGTCGGCGAGATCAAGCGGTACTTCCGGGACAACGTACGGACCGTGCACGTGCCGCGCCGGCTCCACGAGCTGTGGGTGCAGGTCAACAGCGCGACGGAGGACCTGACCACCGCCTTCGGGCGCACCCCGACCACCGCCGAGATCGCCGAGCGGCTGCGCATCGGCGAGGACGAGGTGCTGTCCTGCATCGAGGCCGGCCGGTCGTACCACGCCACCTCGCTGGAGGCCGCCCAGGAGGGCGACGGACTGCCGGGGCTGCTGGACCGGCTCGGCTACGAGGACCCCGCCCTGGACGGCGTGGAGCACCGCGATCTCGTACGGCACCTGCTGGTGCAACTGCCCGAGCGGGAACAGCGCATCCTGCTGCTGCGGTACTACAGCAATCTCACCCAGTCGCAGATCAGCGCCGAACTCGGCGTCTCCCAGATGCATGTTTCTCGGCTACTCGCGCGTAGCTTCCAGCGGCTGCGGTCAGCCAATCGGATCGACGCATAGCGGGTGCATAAGGGGCGCACGGTCGCACGTTCCGGAACATCGCAGTTCGCAAGCAGGATCGAGGCGTAACCGGCGCGAGCGAATCGCTCACCAGGCCTCTTCCCGACAGTTCTGCGCCAAAAAACCGTCAGACCCCCTTTATCCAGGGCGTATTCGCGTCTCGCATGTCGACATGTCACTACAGCGTGTTGCCGACATGTGACATTCTGCCGGAAGCGCGTTTGCCGGGGCTTCGGCTCCGGTATTCAGGTGAAGGCAAACGTTCTTCGACGGAACGTTCGCCGCGACCGTCCCGCGACCCAGAGGGGGTGGCATGTCCGCAGACCAGGGCAGCTCGAAGGTGCTCACGCTCACGAAGAGCGAGTCCGCGCCCGCGCTCGACGACGTAACCGCTGTCGAGGCCGCGCCGGCCCCGGCCCTCCCGGCTCCCCCGGCCGTCTCCGGAGCCATCGACACCCGCACCCTGTCCCGCTCCCTCTTCCTGCGGCTCGCCGCACTCGACGAGACCAGCCCCGAGCGTGCCTACGTCCGGGACACCCTGATCGAGCTCAACCTCCCGCTGGTGCGCTACGCCGCCGCCCGCTTCCGCTCGCGCAACGAGCCGATGGAGGACATCGTCCAGGTCGGCACCATCGGCCTGATCAAGGCGATCGACCGCTTCGACTGCGAACGAGGCGTGGAGTTCCCGACGTTCGCGATGCCGACGGTGGTCGGCGAGATCAAGCGGTTCTTCCGGGACACCTCGTGGTCGGTGCGGGTCCCGCGCCGCCTCCAGGAGCTGCGCCTCGCCCTCACCAAGGCCAGCGACGAGCTCTCGCAGAAACTCGACCGCTCCCCGACCGTGGCCGAACTCGCCGCCGTCCTCGGGGTGTCGGAGGAGGACGTCGTCGACGGCCTCGCGGTCGGCAACGCCTACACCGCGTCCTCGCTGGACTCACCGGCGCCGGAGGACGACGGCGGCGAGGGCTCCCTCGCGGACCGCCTCGGCTACGAGGACAGCGCCCTGGAGGGCGTCGAGTACCGCGAGTCACTCAAGCCGCTGCTCGCCAAACTGCCGCCCCGTGAACGGCAGATCATCATGCTGCGCTTCTTCGCCAACATGACCCAGTCGCAGATCGGCGAGGAGGTCGGCATCTCCCAGATGCACGTCTCCCGGCTGCTGACCCGGACGCTGGCGCAGCTGCGGGAAGGCCTGATCTCCGACTGACCCCTTCATAATTGACGGGGCGTCAGCCACTATGGCCCGATGCTGCGTACGACATGGACGTATGGCCGTCGAGGTGCCGTGACCGGCGCATCGGCGGCCGTCGTCTGTCTGGGCGTGGCGCTGACCTCGTGCGGGAGCACCGGTGAGGGGCGGGTGGCCGTCGGGGCGGCGGGCGGGCCGTCCGCGTCCGCGGCGGCGAGACCGACGGGGAGCGTCCGGGTGGTGCCGCTGGACGGCGAGCCCACGCCCCGCGCGAGCACGCCGGGCAGCGGCGACTCCCCCGCCCCCGGTGACACTTCGGCACCTGCGGCACCCGCGACGCCGAGCGGCGGCCCGACGGGCGGTGGTCCGATGAGCGGTGCTCCGACGAGCGGCGTCAAGTCCGGTCGTACGGGGTCCGGTTCACCGTCCCCGACGGCCTCCTCCAGCCGTACCACCGCACCCGCCGCCCTCACCTGGGACGACCCGGTGCGGGCGGCCGGAGAGCGGCGGTGGTGCGAGGACGTGACGCTTGTCTTCCACAACTCCGGGGACGCCGCGGTCCGTTCGGGGACCGTCGGGTTCGGGACGCACATCATCGGTGCGCTCGGGGTGGACTGGGGGACCGTCGAGTCGGAGGTGGACCTTCCGGCGCCGATCGCGGGCGGCACGCGGAAGGAGCGGACGTGGACGGTGTGCGTCGAGGCGTGGCGGGTGCCGCTCGGCATGCACGTCGAGACGCGGGACGTCGACGTCCGCTGGACGTGACGTCGGGAGCTACTTGAGCGCCAGCCAGGCCACGGCGGCGACGATCGCCACCGCCACGACGACACCGACGATCAGGCCGAGGCGCGGGCCGGAGGAAGAGGGGGCGGCGGCCGCCTGCTGCCGGCCCTGCGGGCCCTCGTCGACGAACGCGCGGAACATCTGGGTGCTGCCGGCGGGGTCGTAGTTGCCCTGGGGGTCCTGGGTGTTAGCCATGCCCCGAGACACTAGCGAATCCGCCGTGACGGCCCAAGTGCGGGGCAGGGACCGGATACGGCCCCTCTCACATGCGTGTTTACGTTCGCAATACTTGCCTTTGCCAAGTTTTTATGCGCATCCACCCCGTTTTATTTGCCTGTAGCAACCAACCGCTCCTATGGTTGCCCCAAGCAACGAATACGGGAGATGGGATGGCCGGGCAGTCGCAGTACGAGGAGCTGATGCGCCAGTTCAGTGCCTTCGGTGCCGTGAAGCGGGAGATGGGACGGATCCTGCCGTCCGACTGCCCGAGCGGTTCCGCCGCCGTGCTGACGCTGCTCGCCCGTCATGGGGACATGCGCATGAGCAAGCTCTCGGAGCTGCTCGCCGTGGACATGTCGGTGACCAGCCGGCACGCGGCGCACCTCGCCGAGCGGGGCTGGCTCGACCGGTCCCCCGACCCGGCGGACAAGCGCTCCCGCATCCTGCACGTCACCCCGGCGGGCCTGGCCCAGCTGGAGAAACTCTCGCAGCGGACCTGCGAACTGCTGGCCGAGCGGCTCAGCGACTGGAGCGACGACGAAGTGGCCCAGCTGACCGACCTCATGGCCCGGCTCCGGGCGAGCTTCGACGACTGCCGCGGCGCCCCTCACGTATCCGAAGCCGTAGACGTATCCGCGGACGTGTCCGCGCAGACCACCCGTACACCCGCGAACACTTAAGAGAAGGAAGACCATGGCAACGACCACACCAGCCGGTGTGCGGGCTCATGCCAAGCACGGGGGAGGCGCGGAGCACGCCCCCATGACGCACCGGCAGATCATGGAGGCGCTCTCCGGGCTGCTGCTCGGGATGTTCGTGGCGATCCTGTCGTCGACGATCGTCTCGAACGCCCTCCCGGAGATCATCGGTGACCTCGGCGGCGGCCAGTCCGCCTACACCTGGGTCGTCACCGCCGCGCTGCTGTCGATGACGGCCTCCACCCCCCTGTGGGGCAAGCTCGCCGACCTCTACAGCAAGAAGGCGCTCGTCCAGATAGCGCTGGTCGTCTATGTGCTGGGATCGGCCGCGGCCGGACTCTCCCAGAACGCCGGCATGCTGATCACCTTCCGGGTGGTGCAGGGCATCGGCGTTGGCGGTCTGTCCGCCCTGGCGCAGATCGTGATGGCGGCGATGATCTCGCCGCGCGAGCGCGGCCGCTACTCCGGCTACCTCGGCGCCACCTTCGCCGTCGCCACCGTCGGCGGCCCGCTGCTCGGCGGCGTCATCACCGACACCTCCTGGCTCGGCTGGCGCTGGTGCTTCTACGTCGGTGTGCCCTTCGCCGTGATCGCGCTGATCGTGCTCCAGAAGACCCTGCACCTGCCGGTCGTGAAGCGGGACGTGAAGGTCGACTGGGCCGGTGCGTTCTTCGTCGCGGCGGCGGTCTCGCTGCTGCTGATCTGGGTCACCTTCGCCGGTGACAAGTACGACTGGGTGTCCTGGCAGACCTACGCGATGGTCGGCGGCTCGATCGCGCTCGCCCTGATCTTCGTGCTCGTGGAGTCCAGGGCCGCCGAGCCGCTCATCCCGCTGCGGCTGTTCCGCAACCGCACCATCACCCTGTCGTCGATCGCCTCGATGTTCGTCGGCACCGCGATGTTCTCCGGCACGGTCTTCTTCGCCCAGTACTTCCAGCTGGCCCGCGACGAGTCGCCGACCATGTCCGGCGTGCTGACCATCCCGATGATCGGCGGGCTGTTCGTCTCCTCCACCGTCTCCGGGCAGTTCATCACCCGCACCGGCCGCTGGAAGGCCTGGCTGGTCAGCGGTGGCGTGCTCATCACGGCGGGCCTCGGCCTGCTGGGCACCATCCGCTACGACACGGACTACTGGAAGACCGCGATCTTCATGGCCCTGCTGGGGCTGGGCATCGGCATGATGATGCAGAACCTGGTGCTGTGCACGCAGAACCAGGTCGAGCCCAAGGACCTCGGCTCGGCGTCCTCCACGGTCACCTTCTTCCGGTCCCTCGGCGGTGCGATGGGCGTCTCGGTGCTCGGTGCCGTGATGGCCAACAAGATCACCGACTACGTCAAGGACGGCCTGACCGACCTCGGCCCCAAGTACGCCTCCCTCGCCTCCGGTTCGAGCGGCTCCAGCGAGATCCCGGACATGGACAAGCTGCCGGCGCCGCTTCGCACGGTCATGGAGAGCGCGTACGGCCACGGCATCGCGGACGTGTTCCTGATCGCCGCCGGTCTGGCCGCGGTCGCCTTCCTGATCTCGCTGTTCATCAAGGAGGTTCCGCTGCGGACGAAGGGCGCGATGGCCCAGGAGGCCGCTCCGGCCACCGAGGAGACCGTGGCCCCGGCTGACGAGGAGGCCGCGGCTCCGGCCGCCGCCGAGGCCGTCGCCGAGGAGCGCGTTCCCAGCTGGGCCGTCGCCGCCGAGACGCAGCCCGCCGCCACCGACGGCGGCACGCAGAGGCTCGCCGCCGTCGCCACCGTCGAGGCGCCCGCCGCCGGCGGCGGCATCCCGGTCCGCGGTCACGTCCGCGGCGCCGAGTCCGCGCCCGTGCCGCAGGCCGCGGTCACGCTGATCTCGCTCGCGGGACGGCAGCTGGGCCGGTCGGTGACGCAGGCGGACGGTTCGTACGGTCTGGAGGCGCCGAGCGTCGGGTCGTACGTCCTGATCGCCTCCGCGGACGGCTTCCAGCCGCAGGCGTCCACCGTCGTGGTCAACGGCGAGCCGGTGGCCTACGACATCCTGCTCAGCGGCACCAGCGGGCTGAGCGGTGTCGTGCGGGCCTCGGACGGCGCCCTGCCGGTGAAGGACGCCATGGTGATCGTCACCGATGTGCGCGGTGATCTGCTGGCCACCGGGACCACCGGTGAGCAGGGCGAGTTCGGCTTCGCCGAGCTGGTGCCGGGCGCCGTGACCGTCGCGGTGAACGCCGCCGGGTACCGGCCGCGCGCGCTGCCCGTCGAGGTCGGCGGCACCGGCGTCACCCGCGTCGAGGTGGAGCTGGACTCCGGCGCCCAGGTCCAGGGCGTCGTACGAGCGCCGCACGGTCCGCTGGCCGACGCACGGGTGACCCTCGTGGACGCGGCCGGGAACGTGGTCGGCACCGCCACCACCGGGTCGGACGGGGCGTATGCCTTCACCGACCTGGACGGCGGCGAGTACACGGTCATCGCGACGGGCTACCCGCCGGTCGCGACGGCCCTGACGGTGGCCGGCCGGGGGACGGACGGCCACGACATCGAGCTCGCGCACCCCGGCGAGTGAGGCACTGAGAAACCCCGGCCCGTGGGGCGCGTCCCGAGCGGAGGCGTGCCCCACGGGCCGGTTTCCTGCGAGGAGTTGTTGAGATGGGACTGACCGCGAGGATCCGTACCCGGGACGGATGGGCCGTGTCGCACGCGGTCGTCACGGTGACCGACATGACCGGCACCCAGGTGCTGCGCGTGGAGGCCGACGAGGAGGGCGCGGTACGCGACCCCGAGCCGCTGCCGCCCGGGGCGTACACCGTCATCGTCACGGCCGTCGGCTACGCGCCCGCGGCGTCGAGCGCGATCGTCACCGCGAGCGGCCGGGCAGAGGTCGGCACCGTCACCCTGGCCCGCCAGGGCGGTA
Source organism: Streptomyces sp. Act143 (assembly GCF_003143935.1). Classification (GTDB taxonomy): domain Bacteria; phylum Actinomycetota; class Actinomycetes; order Streptomycetales; family Streptomycetaceae; genus Streptomyces. The sequence goes on from NZ_QFRX01000001.1 coordinate 4,914,211, forward strand.
CCGAACTGCCGCCGCCGGGACCGTGGACCGTCGACCCGGCGCACTCCAGTGTCGGCGCGGTGGCCCAGCACCTGGGCATCTCCAGCGTGCACGGCCGCTTCACGGACTTCTCCGGCACGATCGAGATCGCGCCGGACGACGTCACCAAGTCCCGGGTGGAGGCGGTGATCCGGGCCGCCTCGATCGACACGGGCAACGCCATGCGCGACGGGCACCTGCGGTCGGCGGACTTCCTGGACGTCGAGGTGCACCCCGAGATCACCTACCGGTCCACCGGGATCTCGGTCGCCGGGGCCGACCGCTGGACCGTGCACGGGGAGCTGGGCATGCACGGTGTCGTACGGCCCGTCGACCTGGACCTCGCCTACCTCGGCACCGGAGCCGACCCGTGGGGCGGGACGCGGGCGGCGTTCCGGGCGACGACCGAGCTGCGGCGGGAGGACTTCGCCATGCACTACAACCAGGTCGTGCAGGCGGGCATCGCGGCGATCGGTACGACGCTGCGGGTGGAGCTCGACATTCAGGCGGTGCAAGGGGAATCGCTGCCTGCGCAGGGCTAGGCGGGGACACGGCGGGCCTAGGCTGGGCGTCATGGCACCGAACATCGCTACCAACACCCGGGTATCCCTCGACGAGTTGCTGGACTTCGTACGGCCCCGACACCGGGCTCTGCTGCTCACGCGGCGGAATGACGGCGGCCCGCAGGCGTCTCCGCTGACCTGCGGGGTCGACGACTCGGGGCGGATCGTCGTCTCGACCTACCCCGAGCGGGCCAAGACGCGGAACGCCAAGCGGGACGAGCGGGTGAGCGTCGTCGTGCTGAGCGACGACTGGAACGGGCCGTGGGTGCAGATCGACGGAACCGCCGAGGTCGTCGACTCCCCCGACTCCGTCGAGCCACTCGTGGAGTACTACCGGAACATCGCCGGGGAGCACCCGGACTGGGACGAGTACCGGGCGGCGATGCTGAAGCAGGGGAAGTCGATCATCCGGATCACGCCGGAGAAGTGGGGACCGGTGGCCACCGGCGGGTTCCCGGCGCGGCTGGTCTCCCCGGAGGCCTAAGCCGTACCGCCCGCCTTCTGCACCATCGCCTCGATCCCCGCGATCAGCAGGTCCAGGGCGAAGTCGAAGTCCCGCTCCCACATCTCCTCGACCGTGTCGCCGCCCCGCGCCGCCATGATGTCCTTGGCCTCCTCGACGAGGTCGGCGGTCTGCGGGGCCTGGCTCACCGCGCTCATCGCGTCCCGGAAGTACTCGTCCGGGGTCATGCCGACCTGCGCGGAACGGGCGTTGAACTGGCCCTCGATCGTGCCGAAGCCGTACACGAACTGGAAGACCGCGGAGATGGCCGCCGCCAGGCCGTGCGCGGGCAGGCCGGTGCGGCGGATGACGCCGTGGATGACCCGGGAGGAGGCCAGGCTGTTCGGGCCGATGTTGAGGAAGGTGCCGACCAGCGGGGAGATCCAGGGGTGCCGCACCAGGAGGGAACGGTAGCCCCGGGCCAGGGTGCGGAGCTGGTCCCGCCAGTCCTCGCCGTCCGCCTCCGGGTCGGGCAGGTCCAGTTCGCCGTAGATGGCGTCGAGGGCGAGTTCGAGGAGGTCATCCTTGGTGTCGACGTACCAGTAGACGGACATCGCGGTGACGTTCAGCTCGGCGGCGAGACGGCGCATGGAGAACTTGGCCAGTCCCTCGCCGTCGAGGAGCCGGACGGTGGCCGAGGTGATGCGGTCCCGGTCGAGTCCGGAGGGCTGACCACCGCCCCGGCTGCCGCGCCGTGCCTTGCCTTCGAGCCACACACTGGTACGCGCCGCCCGCTGCCCCGCCTCCACCATGGCGCACCTTCCTAGGTCTGATGATCCCGATCAGCCTAAACGGCCCCCTGGGCGCTCTCTCCCCGCTCAGCCCTCCGCAGCAACGCGGCAGCGACAAGTCCTCCCGCCAACACCGCAACCGCCCCCACCAGCAAACTGCTCTCCAGCCCGGAAGAGAACGCCTCCGTGATGCGCGCCTTCTCCCCGGCCGACCCCGCCTCGGCCAACGCCGCCGGCAGTGAGGACGCCGCCACCGGAATCAGCGCGGCGAACCGCGAGCTCAGCACAGCGCCCAGCACCGCGACCCCGAGCCCCTGCCCGAACTCCGCCACCGTCCCGTTGATCCCGGCCCCGATGCCCGCCTTCTCCGGCGGGATCGAGCTCATGATGGCGTGGGCCATCGCCGGGTTGGCGATCGCCGCCCCCGCCCCGATGAGCAGCAGGCCGAGCAGCGTCCCGGCGTAGCCGCCGGAGGCGACCGTCGCGATGGACACCAGGCCGGCCGCCATCAGCACCATGCCCAGTCCGATCGCGGCCGGGTTCCCCAGCTTCGTCGCCCATGCCGCCGCCAGGCCGGAGAAGTTGAGGACGACGATCGACAGGGCGAGCGGCGCCGTGCGCAGGCCGGCCTCCAAGGGGCCGTAGCCGAGGACGAACTGCATGTGCTGGGTGAGCAGGAAGAGCGAGCCGCCCATGCCGAAGGTGATGAGCACCGCGCCGGCGATGGCGCCCGTGAAGCGGCGGTTCTTGAAGAAGTGCAGGTCGAGCATGGGGTGTTCGATACGGCTCTCCCACCACGCGAACCCGGCCAGGACGGCTGCCGCGACGGCCGCGGTCAGCAGTACCCGGCCCGAGGTCCAGCCGTGTTCGGGGCCGGAGATGATCGCGAAGACGAGGGACGCCATGCCGATCGTCGACAGCAGCGCGCCGAGCAGGTCCGGGCGGTCGCCGCGCGGGTTCTTGGACTCGGGGACCAGCGTCACCGCCGCGGCCAGGCCCACCGCCGCGACCGGCAGGTTGATCAGGAAGATCGCGCCCCACCAGAAGTGGTCCAGCATGAAGCCGCCGAGCAGCGGCCCGCAGGCGAAGCCGAGGGCGTTGACCGCGGCCCAGATGCCGATGGCCTTGGCGTGCTCCTCGGGCGCGAAGATCTGCATCACCACGGCGAGGGTGGTGGTCAGCAGCAGCGCGCCGCCGACCCCCATACCGGCCCGCGCGGCGATCAACTGCCCCGTGCTGTCGGCCAGTCCGGCGATGAGTGAGCCGAGGCCGAACAGGCTCAGACCGGCTGTCAGCATCTTCTTGCGGCCGTAGCGGTCGGCGGCGCTGCCCGCGGTGAGCAGCAGCCCGGACTGCACCAGGGAGTAGGCGTTGATCATCCACTGGATGTCCGAGGTGGCCGCGCCCAGTTCCCGGGTGAGCGAGGGGATCGCGACGTTCAGCACGGTGTTGTCGAGGACGACGGTGAGCTGGGCGAGACAGATGACACCGAGGATGAGCCAGCGCTGGGGGTGGCCCTGAGCGACGGTGACCGGCGTGGAGGCGGACATGCTGTACACCGTAGAACAGTTCCTATACGGCGTACAACGCGATTTTTCGTCGTACGACGAGGAGGGCTCGTCGCACGACGAAGAGGGCTCGTCGTACGACGAAGAGGGCGGCGACCGCCGTGGTCGCCGCCCTCCCTCGTGCGTTACGTCAGCTGCTCGCCTTCTGCGTCAGGTCGTAGAAGGTGGACGAACCCACCGTCACCTTCTTGAAGTTGGCCTCGACCCATGAGGTGATCTGCGAGGACGTGCCGGTGCTGCTGCCGCCCATGCCGCCGCCGGAACCGGACGAGATGAAGTAGTGGATCCTGCCGTCCTCGACGTACTGCTTGAACTGGGCCAGCGTCGGGGACGGGTCGGTGCCGTTGAAGCCGCCGATCGCCATCACCGGGTCGCCGGTGGACAGCTGGTAGCTCGCCGCGTTCTGGGCGCCGATGGCCGCCGCGACCCACGTGTAGTCGCCCGAGTCGGTCTCCAGCAGCTTCTTGGCCTCCTCGGAGACGGTCGCGCCGTTCAGCAGCCCGCCGACGCCACCACCGCCGCCTTCGCCGCCCATGCCGCCTGGCATGCCGTCGTTCTGCTGGTTCTGGGTGCTGCCGTTGCCGTTCTGCTGGTTCTGGCCCGGCATGCCGCCGCCCGGGAAGCCGTTGCCCGGCCCGCCGTTCTGCTGGCCCTGCTGGCCCTGCTGGCCCTGTCGGCTGTTCTGGCCGCCGCCCGGGAAGCCGCCGCCACCGGGACCGCCGCCCCGGCCGCCGCCCATGCCCATGCTCGCGCCCGCCGGACCGGCCGTCACGATGGAGCCGGTGTGGCCCTCCTGGAGCGTGCTGACGGTGTACGCGGTCGGACCGGCGAGGGCGGCCACCAGGCCCAGGGACGCCGCCGCGAGGGCGAGCTGCCGGTTGAGCCGGCCCGCGAAGATCAAGCCGAGCGCGGCGACCAGACCGCCGACGAGGACCAGCCACTTCAGCCAGGGCAGGTAGTCGGGGGTGCGGTTGAGGAGGACGTACCCCCAGGCCGCCGCCGCCACGACCGAGGCCGCGAGGGTGATCGACGCCCACGTCTCGGCGCGCTTCTCCCACAGCAGGCCCGCGCCCATGCCGATCACGGCCGCCAGGTAGGGGGCGAGGGCCACGGTGTAGTACTGGTGGAAGATGCCCGCCATGTAGCTGAAGACGATCGTGGTGATGAGCAGCGAGCCGCCCCAGACCAGGAACGAACCGCGGGTCACGGACGTCCTGCGGGCCTTCCGCGTCGCCCACACTCCCGCGACCAGCAGGATCAGGGCCGCCGGGAGCAGCCAGGAGATCTGGCCGCCGATCTCGGAGTTGAACATCCGGTCCCAGCCGGTCTCGCCCCACTGGCCGCCGCTGTTGCCGCCACCGCCGCCGACGCTGCCGGTCTCCTCGCCGTTCAGGCGGCCGAGGCCGTTGTAGCCGAAGGTCAGTTCCAGGAAGGAGTTGTTCTGGGAGCCGCCGATGTAGGGGCGGGAGGCCGCCGGCCACAGCTCGACGATCGCCACCCACCAGCCGCCGGAGAGGACGAGGGCGCCGGTCGCGGCGGCCAGCTGGCCGAACCGCTTCTTCAGCGACACCGGCGCGCAGACCGCGTAGACGATCGCGAGCGGCGGCAGGATCAGGAAGGCCTGGAGCGTCTTGGCGAGGAAGGCGAAGCCGATCGCCACGCCCGCCCACACCAGCCACTTCGTGCGGCCGTCCTCCAGGGCCCGCACGACGAGGTGGCAGGCGACCGCCATCAGCAGGGCCAGCATCGCGTCGGGGTTGTTGAACCGGAACATCAGCGCCGCGACGGGGGTGAGCGCGAGCGTCGCGCCCGCGATCAGACCGGCCGCGGGGCTGAAGCGGCGGCGCACGGAGGCGTGGACGACGGCGACCGTGCCGACGCCCATGAGGACCTCGGGCATCAGGATCGCCCAGGAGCTGAGGCCGAAGATCCGCACCGACAGGGCCATCGGCCACAGCGAGGCCGGGGGCTTGTCGACGGTGATCGCGTTGGCCGCGTCCAGCGAGCCGAAGAAGAACGCCTTCCAGGACTGGCTGCCGGCCTGCACGGCCGCGGAGTAGAAGGAGTTGGCGTAGCCGGAGGAGCTCAGGTTGTAGAAGTACAGCACCGCGGTCGCGAGCAGCAGGGCCCAGAAGGCCGGGCGCGCCCAGCGGGGGTCCTCGGGCCGGCCGCGCCAGAGTCTGCGCAGGAACGGCTGCTGGGGCTCACCGGCGTCGGGAGCGGGCGGGGCCGGGGGAGCCGAGGGCTCCTGCACGGCCGTACTGGCGATGGTCATCGGGCGTCCCTCGGGTCGGTGTCGGCCGGGCGCACCGGCTGCAGCTGCATGGTGGCGTCCGCCCAGGTGCGGTCCGCGGCTTCACCGGCGCGGAACTGGTCATGGTGGTCGTGGTGGTCGTGGTGGTCGTCGTGGTCGGCGTGGTCGGCGTGGTCGGCGTGGTCGGCGTACGAGAAGTGGTTGCCGCCCGCGCGCACCGGCAGCGGTGGGTGGGGAGGCTGCTGTGGGGCGGGGGCGGGCGTGTGGCCCGCCACCACCGTCGACTCGCGGCGCTCGGGGAACACCCAGGCGCGGAAGAGCAGGAAGCGCAGGACCGTGGCCGCGAGGTTGGCGGCGATCAGGACCGCCAGCTCGGTGGAGTGGGCGGGGTCGCTGCTGGCCGCGTTGAGGGCGGCGAGGGAACCGCTGGTCAGGGCGAGGCCGATGCCGAAGACGACGAGGCCCTGGGCCTGGTGGCGGACGGCGCCGCCCCGGCCGCGCACTCCGAAGGTGAGCCTCCGGTTGGCCGCCGTGTTGGCGACGGCGGAGACCAGCAGCGCGAGCGCGTTGGCGACCTGCGAGCCGGAGAAGGTGCGGAAACCGCTGTAGAGCAGGAGGTAGAAGAGCGTCGACAGGCCACCGACGACACAGAACCCGACGAGCTGGCGGGCCAGCCCCTTCGGTACGTCCTTGATCTCGCGGTCGCGCGGGTCGTCGCCGAAGGGACGCGCGATCCGGTCCAGCGGCAGCGAGCCGGAGGCCAGCGCCTTGCCCACCCGCCACACCCCCTTCAGGTCGTCGGTCGCCGTCCTGACGATGTGGACGGTGGAGTCGGGGTCGTCGACCCAGTCGACGGGCACTTCGTGGATACGCAGTCCCGCGCGCTCGGCGATGACGAGCATCTCGGTGTCGAAGAACCAGCCGGTGTCCTCGACCATCGGCAGCAGCACCTGCGCCACATCACGCCGGATGGCCTTGAAGCCGCACTGCGCGTCCGAGAAGCGGGCCTGGAGCGAGCCGCGCAGGATGAGGTTGTACGAGCGGCTGATGAACTCCCGCTTGGGGCCGCGCACCACGCGCGAGGAGCGGGCGAGCCGCGATCCGATGGCCAGGTCGGAGTGGCCCGAGATCAGCGGGGCCACCAGCGGGAGCAGGGCGTTGAGGTCGGTGGACAGGTCCACGTCCATGTAGGCGAGGACCGGCGCGTCCGAGGCGGACCACACGGTGCGCAGGGCGCGCCCGCGCCCCTTCTGCTCCAGTCGGAAGGTCCGGACCTCCGGAATCTCCGCCTCCAGCCGTTGGGACACCTGGGGGGTGGTGTCCGTCGACGCGTTGTCCGCGATCGTGATGCGGAACGCGTACGGGAAGGTGCGCGAGAGGTGCTCGTGCAGTCTCCGCACACACGGCTGGAGGTCCTTCTCCTCGTTGTAGACGGGGATCACTACGTCCAGGACAGGCGTACCGGCGTGTCCGGCCGGGAGGTGCTCCCGCGCCGGCAGGGTGCCGGGAGAAGGGTCGGTTCGCATGGGACCGACTCTGGTCAAGTGCCCTGTTGCACCCATGTGCTGGCACTGTGCTGTACCTGTGAGTGCGATTGCCAGTTCGTTTCGGGCGCCGGGCGGGGCATCACGGGGGTGAGCGCGGGGAGGTGGACGGTGAACACGGTCCGCCCCGGAACGCTGTCCACGGTCACGGCACCGCCGTGCGCGGTCGCCACGGCCTGCACGATGGCGAGCCCGAGCCCGGTCGACCCGGAGGCCCGGGAACGCGACGAGTCGCCGCGCGCGAACCTCTCGAAGACACGCGGCAGCAGATCCGGCGGGATGCCCTGGCCGTTGTCCTCGACGTCCACGCACATCCAGGGACCGCGCCGCTGGATGCGGGCGGTGATGGTGGTGCCGGGCTCCGTGTGCTTACGGGCATTTCCGAGCAGGTTGATGAGCACCTGCTGGAGGCGGGCGGCATCGCCCGACACGAGAGCGGGTTCGTCGGGCAGATCGAGCCGCCAGTTGTGTTCCATGCCGGCGGCGCGGGTGTCGCTGATGGTGTCCACGACGAGGGGGATGAGGTCGGTCTGCTCGAACTGAAGCGGCCGGCCGGCATCGAGCCGCGCGAGCAGCAGCAGATCCTCCACCAGCAACGTCATACGCCCCGCCTCGGACTCGATGCGTCCGAGCGCGTGGCGGGTGTCGGGGCCGATCTGCTCTCTGCCGCGTCTGGTCAGCTCGGCGTAGCCGCGGATGGAGGCGAGGGGGGTTCTGAGTTCATGGCTGGCGTCGGCGACGAACTGCCGGACGCGCATCTCGCTCTGCTGGCGGGCGTGAAGAGCGCCGTGGACGTGATCGAGCATCCGGTTGAGGGAGGCACCGACCTTGCCGACCTCGGTGTCCGGGTCGCACTCCGACTCCGGGACCCGCTCGCTGAGGTTCACCTCGCCGGTGTGGAGGGGCAGTTCGGAGACCCGGGCCGCGGTCGCGGCGACGCGGCGCAGGGGGCGGGTGGCGACGCCGACGATGACGGTGCCGGCGATACCGGCCGCGATGAGACCGGCGGCGGTGACGCTGGCTTCTACGGCTATGAGGGTGTTGAGGGTGTTGTTGACGCCGGTGGTGGGGATGGCGACGTAGTAGCTGTTGCCGGCGTCTGTGGTCTTGAACACGACGCGGTACTCACCGAGGCCGGGGAGATCGACGGTGTGCTCGCCGTCATCCTGGGAGACCTCGTTCAGCGCCGCCTGCGCGGCCTCGCTGACGCTCTCGGCCTTCATCCCGCTGATGTCGGTGTTGTCCTCGTCCTTCTCACCGACCCGGGCATCGGTGATGCTGCCGTGCACGACCTTGGCGATGATCGTGCCCTCCGGCTGCGGGCCACGCTTGACGAAGTCGTCGAGGCTGAGGCTGTTCAACTGGGAGCTCTGGGGAACGGCAGCACCGCCCTTGTCTCCCTCGCCGGGCGGCTTGGTGCCCATGTACACGCGCGCCGAGACGTCACCCAGCTGCTTGTCCAACTGCTCGTACAGATGTGACCGCAGCGCCAATGTCGTCACGGTCCCGATCACCGCACACACCACGGCGACCAGCACCACCGACGCGACGACGAGCCGCGCCCGCAGGGTACGCGGCTTGCCCAGTCGCTTCCTCTGCGGACGCGGCCGTCGTCGTCCGCTCATGACGCCGCGGGCTTGATCAGGTAACCGGCACCGCGCCGGGTGTGGATCATCGGCTCGCGACCGGCGTCGATCTTGCGCCGGAGGTACGAGATGTAGAGCTCGACGACATTGGCCTGGCCGCCGAAGTCGTAGGACCACACGCGGTCGAGGATCTGTGCCTTGCTGAGCACGCGCCGCGGATTGCGCATCAGGAAGCGCAGCAGCTCGAACTCGGTGGCCGTGAGGTGGATGGACTCCCCGGCCCGCGAGACCTCGTGACTGTCCTCGTCGAGGGTGAGGTCACCGACGACCAGCACGGAGTCCGAGCGCCGGTCGGCGGCACCGGAGCGTCGTATGAGCCCCCGCAGCCGGGCCACGACCTCTTCGAGGCTGAACGGCTTGGTGACGTAGTCGTCGCCGCCGGCGGTGAGGCCGGCGATACGGTCCTCGACGGCGTCCTTCGCGGTCAGGAACAGCACCGGAACGTCCGGCAACTCACGCCGCAGGCGCCCCAGGACGGTCAGCCCGTCCATGTCGGGCAGCATCATGTCGAGAACGACGGCGTCGGGCCGGAACTCCCGGGCGGTCTGGATGGCGCCCGTGCCGTCTCCCGCGCTCCGGATCTGCCATCCCTCATAGCGCAGGGCCATGGACAGCAGCTCGGTGATCGACAGCTCGTCGTCCACCACAAGCACTCGGACGGGGCTCCCGTCCGGCCTCAGCAGTTCGGTGCGCCCCTGGGGCGAGGTCGTGGTCATGGTGGACACACTGTCTGCACCCTCTGAGAGCACCCTTTCGGCAACCTGTGATTTTCCTGAGAAACCCACAGGGACCTCTCAGGGAATCCCTGGGGAGGCCTCGCCGCACGCCGCCCGGGGGGTCAGAACAGCCCGTCCTGAACCCCCGTCTCCCTCCTGAACTCCCTTACCGGCACGCAAAGTTCCTCCGTCCCCACCGGAACCAGCCCCCACCCCCTCATCAACCGGGTGTCCAGCACGACCACCCCGCCCCCGGTGTCCAGATGCAGGTCCGGTCCGGCGGCGGCGACCAGCCGTCCGCCCACCGCACCGCCCGCGACCAGCTCGGTCACCGCGCCGACGGCGACCGGCAGTCCCGCGAGGCCGAAGTCCCGCACATGGTCCACGGGCCGGAACGGCTCGGCCCGCAGCGACTCCGGCCAGCCGCCCAGCGTCACCGCCCGTCCGTGCAGTTCCGCGATCTCGGCCGCCCGCTCCGCCTCCGTCCCCGGCAGGGCGGACCGCACCGCGCGCTTGTCGGCGTACGGAATCCGGTCCGGCACCCGGAGGGCGGCCCGCAGCAGCTCCTCCGCACGCCGGGCGGCCATCAACGGGCCTACGCCGAGCCAGCTGAAGCAGACGGCGCCCTGTTCGAGCAGCCGGGCCGAACCCCGCTCCTCAGCCGTGATCCCGACCTTGGTCATGCCGGGGCCGAACCACGCCAGATATACGTGGTACGGGCGCGGATCGTCCGCGATCGTGTCGGCCGCCACGGAGTGCGCCCGGTCCAGCCGCGCACACTCCTCGCACCGCGCCCCTGTGCTCCGCCCCGGCACGGTCGCCCGCACCGGGCACGCATGCCCCCGCGCTCCCACGCATGTCCGCACACCCCCGTCCGCGACCCCGAAGGCCACCCGTTTACCCCAGGTCAGCGCGGACCGCCGACCGCCGTCCCACGCCAGCACGGGGCCGTCCGCCGACCATCGCAGCCCCGAGCACTTCCATGCCTGTGCCATCTCTGACGAGATTAGAGGGCGGCACTGACAACGACCCGGCCTGCGGCCACGCCCCCACGAAACGACCCGGGCCCGCAGCCACGCCCCCGCGGCCACCCCCTCGCCCGCGTCCGCGGTGACCGGCCTCGCCTCACCCGACCACCGCCGCCCGCGGCGACCGCCCCTCCCTCACCCCCGCTCAGCCACCGACGTCCGCCGTGACGGCCTCCGGCTCCGCAACGGGGACCACCGCGGCCGAACTCCGCCCGCGCCCCGCCAACCGGCATCCCACACACCCCGGATGCCCGTCGCGCGCCGACCGGTCCCGCGTCCGCATCCCCCACTCCGCCCGCGGGCGCCGCCCCGGCGGCTTGCCCCAGCCGGCGAGGTGCAGGGCCCAGGTCACCAGGAGCCCCAGCGCCACGATGACGCCCCCGCCCGCCAGCACCGGGACCGACACCATGACCACCCCGAGGCCCAGGACGACGCAGCCGACCGTGGCCACGGCGCATCCGGTCCACCCGGCGATCGTGTGCCCCTCGTCATACTGGTGCGCACTCACGTTCCGCCCTCCCGTTCACCCGGCAAGAGCCGCTCGAATCTCTCACGACGTAAGCAATTTAGCACCGAAACCTCTCACGACCTAAGGTAATCAGAAGATGCCAGCCAAGCCCCGCCCCGCCACCACCCCGGCCGAGGCGCTGTCGTCGATGGACTCCCTCATCGCGACGCACCTGCTCGGCCAGCAGGAAATGGCCCAGCGGCTGGGACTGAACGTCACCGATCTGCTCTGCTTCGCCTGCGTCCTGAAGGCCGGCGAGAACCTGCTCACCGCGGGCGACCTCGCGGAGCACGCCCATGTCACGACGGGCGCGATGACCGGCATCCTGAACCGCCTGGAACGCGGCGGCTTCATCACCCGCCGCCCCGACCCGAGCGACCGCCGCCGCGTCCGCGTCGCCGCCGTCCCGGCCGCGGTCACCCGTGTCGAGGCCCTGTACGGCCCCTACTACGCCCGTCTCAACACCCTCTTCGCCGACTACTCCGCGGCCGAGATCGCCGTGCTGAACGACTGGTTCACGAGGACGACGGGCCTGGCACTGGAGTACATCGAGGAACTGCGGGGGCAGGACGCGCGGGACGCGCAGGGCGGCGGGCGCGGCAAGTAGGCCGGCCTTCAGCCCGCGCGTCGGTACACGTGGCTACGAACCGTCCGCCCGCACCGCGTAGACGTACCGCAGACCGTCGTACTCACTGACGTTCCAGATCACGGACTCCCCGTACGCCCACCCGGACGCCCCGCTGCTGTGGAAACTCAGGTCCTCGCAGCCGATGGCGAGGTCGGCGACGGTGGTGGCGGTGGACGAGCCGGAGGTGAAGGTGCGCAGGGCGCCCTTGGTGGACGGGCCCGCGCTCACCGAGAGGTAGTGCTTGCTGTTGCGGGAGACGATGCCCTGGATCTTCTTCTGGGCGACGGTGACGGCCTCGGTCGCGGTGAGCGAACCCGGGTGCCGGTCGGTGTAGTCGAGCGGCCAGCGCACCACGTGGGGAGTGGTCTCGGCGGGCGCGCCGGTGCCGTTGAAGGTGTGGCCGGGGTCGTTGTAGGAGACCACGCCGTCCAGCGAGTACTCGCCGATCACGAGGCTGTCGGGGGTGCTGGCGCGGTCGAGGCCGATCGTCGAGTAGCGCAGATACGTTCCGGCGTTGTCGTAGGCGTGACTCTGCGGGAGGACGTACTGGTAGCCGTATCCGTAGTACTTGCCGTCGGTGTGCAGCCCGCAGACGTCCTTCTCGGCGGTCTCCACCATGAACAGGGTGTCCAGGTCGAAGATCCGCAGGCCCTTGTAGGTGTCGACGACGTACAGCAGGTTGCCGTACCACATGATGCCGCCGGCGTGCTTCTGGACGGGCTCGAAGGAGTACGCGCCCGTGGCCGTCCGTACCGGCTCGACCAGCAGAACGTGCCGGTAGGTCGGTGCGGCGGGGGTGTTGTAGTCGACGAAGGTCAGGCGCATGCCCTTGTCGACGGCGTACTCGTCGCCCGGGGTGTCGGGGTCGGTGTCGGTCTCGAAGTACCAGGAGACGAGGACGACCTTGTTGCTGCCGCCGGCCGGGTAGAGGCCGTTGCCGTAGGCGTCGGCGCTGGTGGTGACGCCCTGCGGTATCCAGTACAGGACGTCCTGGTCGGCGGGGTCCCAGGCGAAGCCGGTCTGGAAGGCCTCGGCCGTACTGGGCGCGCTGCTCAGCGGCTTCGCGTCGCGGTTGGTGGCGGCGACGACGGCGGTGGCGTCCACCTTGGTCAGCCGGGCCGCCAATCCGTCCGCCAGCGCGGCGAATTCACCGTGGCTGTTGGAGGAGCGGCTGGTCAGGGCGTACCGGCTCGCATCGACGGTCGCCGCATGGGCGGGGGCGGCGGAGAGGACGCCCGCGGCCGCACCGGCGAAGGGGGCGGCGGCCATGCCCCGGAGGACTGATCTTCTCGTCATGGTCATGGCGAGAGAAGCTAGGCGCATTCGAACGCATGACACAAGCGCAAATGTTCGCCTCAACGGGCGCGCGCGGCAGGGAACTTGAGCCGTCCCACGGCCCGGGCGGGGCAGCCGTACGCCCGGGGTGAGGCTGGCCGTACCCCCGGCCCGGTAGGCGACTCCATGGTTCCGCGAGGGGGGTCACGGCATGGTGGAAGTCGGAAGAAGTTCGAGGAACGCATCCCGCCCCAGGGGCTCGGTCCCCGCACCGGAAGGAAGCTCCCATGAACACACAGCCCACCACCCCGTCCCCGGCCGAGGAGAGCGAGCTGGCCCCGCTGCTCACCGCCTGGGACCAGGCCCACCCGACCGCAGCCGACCCCGAGTGGCGCCACCTGCTGGACGAACTCGTCCACCCCCGCACGACCGAGGCCTTCCGCCGCCTGGCCGGCACGGCGGCCTGAGTCCCCGAACGGGGTCTACGACGCGGCTGTCACGGCGAGTGTGTAGTCGACCCCGGTCGCGAAGTCCCCGGCCCGGCCCCGGATCCTCAGCGTGTGCGAACCGCTCTCCAGCGCGGGCAGTTGGACCCACAGCCCGCACCCGGTGCCCTGGAACGTCTCGTCCGTACCCGTGACGGGATTTCCGGCGACGCTCTCCACGGTGACCGCCTGCCCCCGGTAGCTCTCCGCCTCGACCTCCTTGCCGTCCAGGACCGCCGAGCCCTCGACGCCGTCCATGAAGGCCGCGCAGTCGGCGGGCCCGCCGATGCGGTTCACGAGGGGAAAGGCGACCGGCACCCCTGCCGGAACCGGGCAGCTGCGCCGGGCCCGCGTACCGAAGGTGCCGGCCAGGAACCACACGTCCTCCGGCTGGTTCCGCGCACAGTCACCCCCGTCCTCGTCGGCGACCGGGTTCGTCGCCTCCGGCTCCGACGCCGCCCAGGACCACCAACGGCTCTGGAGCACATCGGGGGCGAGCCGCCCCCGCACGGAAGCGGATGCGGACGTGGAAGGGGACGCGGACGCGGATACGGGCGCAGACGCGGATGCGGACGCGGAATCCGGCGCCTCCGCGGCTTCCTCGCCGCCGTCGCCGCCACCGCACCCCACCAGCACGGCAGCCAGTGCCACACTCACCAGCCCGGTTCTGCCGCCGCCCCTGACCTTCATCACGCTCTGCCTCCCCGACACCGTGAAACGCGAAAGGCCCCGGATCTCTCCGGGGCCTTTCACCTGTGTGCACTCGGCAGGATTCGAACCTGCAACCTTCTGATCCGTAGTCAGATGCTCTATCCGTTAAGCTACGAGTGCTTGTTTTGTTTTCCCGCCGCTCCTTGCCCTTCCGGGCCGCTCGCGGCGACAGGAAGAACATTACATGACTGCCGCCGCCATGTGAAATCCGTTAGCCATACCCCTTGTGACCTGCGAAAACGCCACGAGAGACCGGTTCAGGCAACGACGAAGCCCCGGTCCGGGGACCGGGGCTTCGTGATCAAGCGCGGAGGCGGAGGGATTTGAACCCTCGATGGGCTTTAAGGCCCAAACCGCATTAGCAGTGCGGCGCCATAGACCGGACTAGGCGACGCCTCCAGCACAACCGCCCGCGCGAGCGCGAGTGGTGCGTGCAGATGATGACACAGTCGAGCGTGCTGTCACCAATCGCCCCCCACGGTACTAGGCACTCGGGCCGCAGGGCAAAGCCCTACTCGCGGTGGTTCGGCCTCGGCGCAACCGGCCGGGGCGGGCCGCGTTAGTCAGGTCATGTTCCTGTTCCGGAAGTCCCGCGCCCCGTTCGCCCGGCTGCTCGTCACCGGTGCCTCCGCCCTCGTCGCCGTCGGCTCCCTGGCCGCCTCGCCCGCCGGCGCCCTCGACCGCATGCCCCCGCCCGCCCGCGACGACCTCGCCGGCGGCGACCACCTCACCGTCACCGTCAGGAACGCCGGCGGCGGGAAGGACGGCACCTTCGACCTGTACTGCCATCCCGGGGGCGGGACCCACCCCGACGCCGACCGGGCCTGCGCCGCGCTCGACCGCGGGACCCAGTGGGGCAAGGACACCTTCGCCCCCGTACCCGACGACAGCGTCTGCACCATGCAGTACAGCGGCCCCGCCACCGCGCATGTCACCGGGACCTGGGCCGGGCGGCCCGTCGAGGCGACGTACGACCGCAGCAACGGGTGCGAGATCGGGCGGTGGGACCGGATGGTGCCGGTGCTGCCCGACTTGCGGGCGTGAGGCCATGCCGGGAGATCGCGTACGCCTGTCGTGTCCGCACAGGCAGTGCACGGCGGAATCAGCGGGGACGTAAATGACGTAAATGCGGCGCGAAGGTCCGGCGGAGGCGAAGCGAGAGGTTGCGGGAGAGGAAGGGAGAGGTTGCGGGGAGCGAAGCGAGAGGTCGTGGGATGCGAAGCGAGAGGTCGTGGGATGCGGTCACACGTTCTGCGTCACTTCGTCGTGCGACCTCCCTCTCATCCGGGGCCGCGGGCGCAACCGCAGCCCTTAGACTCCCTCGCGTGACACGCTGCGGACCGGTTGGCAAGATGGCCCGAGCGGTCGGCAAGGTGCGGTAACAGGGAGGAAGCGTCTCGTGAGCAGCAGGCCATCCCGAGGCGCTGCTCGCCTCGCAGCGATACTCGACGCGCTGCCCGACGCGTTGGTACTGGTCAACGCCAACGGGACCGTCGTCAACGCCAACACGATCGCCCTGGAGGCCTTCGAGGCCCCGGGCACCGCGCTCGTGGGGCGCGGGCTGCTCGATCTGCTGCCCGAGTTCGACTCCAAGCTGATCCCGGGCTCCATGCGGCGGCCCGATCACATGGACCCGGCCGGGCGGACCAAGCCGACGCGGATGATCGCGCGCCGGACCGACGGGGTCGAGTTCCCCGTCGAGGTCACCAGCGCCAACCTGGAGAACGGCCAGCAGGCCTACGACAGCTACGGCTACAGCGGTGACGAACTGCTGATGCTCGTCGTACGCGACCTCACCGGCACCGTCGACACCGAGGCCGAACTGGCCCGGTCGCAGCGGCAGACCGAGATGATCCTGCGGGCCGCCTCGGAGGGCGTGGTCGGGACCGACACCGACGGGCGGATCGTGCTCGTCAACCCCGCCGCCGCGCAGATACTGGGCTACCGGGCCAGCGACCTCGGCGGACGCGAACTGCACGAGCTGATGCTGCACTCGCGCGCCGACGGCACGCCCTTCCCCTACGAGGAGTCCCCGCTCGCCGACACCCTGCGCTCCGGGCGCAAACACCGGGTGCGCGGGCAGGTGGTGTGGTCGAAGAAGGGCGAGAAGGTCTCCGTCGACCTGACGACCGCGCCGGTACGGGACGGCGACCAGCTCGTCGGCGCCGTCATGACCTTCACCGACCGGCGGCCGTTCGACGCCCTCGCCGAGGAGAAGGCCGCCGTCGAGAAGGCCCACGCCGAGGAACTGGAGCGGCTCTCCGAGGAACACGCCTCCGAACTCACCGCGCTGCGCCAGAAGCACGTCACCGAGGTCGAGGAGCTCCAGGAGCGGCACGAGGAGGAGCTCGCCGCCGGTGAGGAGCGGTACGCCGCCCTCGGCGAGCGCGAGAAGGACCGCTACGAGGCCCTCGCCGGACGGCACGAGCAGTTGCTGATGCTGCTCGGGGCCTCGCTGCGCGGGCCGCTCGACGAACTGCGCCGTGAACTGTCCGCCCTGGCCGCCGACGACGCCGGGCAGCTGTGGCCCGAGGCCAACCAGGTCCTGCACCACCTGTCCGCCGGGTACTCGCGGATCACCCAGCTCATCGACAACGTCCTCGCCTACCAGCGGCTCGACGCCGGTACCGACGGCATCACCCGCACGAAGGTCATGCTCGACGCCGTCGTCGCGGCGGGCGTCGAAGGGGCCGTCGAGCTCATCGGGCCTGGCCGCGTGCAGTTCGCCGTGCACGCGCCGCCCATCGAGGCCGAGGTCGACCACTCGCTGCTCGCCCGTGCCCTCGCCCACCTCGTGGCCGACGTCGCCGGCGTCGACGCGACCGGCAACGCGCCCGTCTCGGCGGGCGGTTACATGGACAACACGGTCGTGGTCGCGGCCGCGCAGCGCGGCGAGGTCGTACGGATCGAGGTGCGCGGGCCGTACGCCGGGGGAGACCCGGTGCACGAGCCGATCGTCCGCGGGATCGTGCGGGCGCACGGCGGTGTGCTCCAGACCCATGAGGTGCCGGGGATGAGCGGCAACGCGTACGTCCTCGAAGTGCCGATCGGAGGTGGCGCGGGGGCTGTCGCGGCCTCCGCCGCGGACTCCGGCCCGGCCGCGATCGAGGCCGCTCCGGAGGCCACCGAGGGGAGTGGGCGACGCCGGGCGCGGCGGTCGTCCGTCGACGCGTTCCTGGAGAGCGAGGACCTGTCCGAGTCCGACGGCGCCACCGAGGGCCCGGCCGAGAGCGGTGGCGTTCCCACCGGGCGGCGCAGGAGGCGTACGGCGGACGAGGCGGCGCCGGTTCCGGCGCAGGGGGGCGAGGAGTCCGCGGTCGGGTCCGGGTCCGGTGGGACCGGGCGGCGGCGGGGGCGGCCTGCCGAGGACGCCGGCGGGGACGTGGCCGGCGGTGAGGTCGCGGTGGCCGGTGCCGTCGAGGGCGCGGGGGCGGTCTCTGGGGCGGTTCCCGGGGCAGTCCCCGGGGTCGGTGTCGCCGAGGGTGCTGTCGTGACCGCCGCCGAGCATGCCGCGGGTACCGCGGCCGCGGGCAGCGGGCTGGGCGGGACCGTGCCGCCGCAGGGTGTGCCTACGCAGGGCGTGCCGGCGCCTGCCGAGGGCCGTCGTGCGCGGCGGGATTCCGGCGAGCAGAACGCGTTGCCGCCCGCCTTGCCCGCGGTGGCGTCCGGGGACGGTGCCGGTGCGACGGCTCAGCCGACCGGGCGTCGGCGCCGTGCCCTGGCCGCCGCGAACGAGCGTGCGGCCGCGCAGGAGGCGGCGCCGCGTGCGGTGTTCGCCCTGCCGCCCGCGGAGGCGGACCGGGGGCCTGAGGGTGCCGGTGCCGGTGCCGGTTCGGATGCGGGTATGGGAGTGCCGGGGCAGGTGGGCGCCGGGGTCGTGCCTGCTCAGGTTTCCGCTCAGATGCCAGCTCAGATGCCCGCACAGGTTCCTACGCAGCAGCAGGGCACGGGGCCGGCTGCGGGTCCGGTTCCGGTTCCGAGTCCGGGCCCGGGTCCGGGTCCGGTTGGTGGGCCTGCCCCGGTTCCTGGTCAGGCTCCGGTTCCTGGTCAGACCCCGGTACCTGGTTCGGCTCAGGCGGCCGTACCTTCGCAGGCGTCCGGCGCCCAGGTCGCCGTGCACGTGCCTGGACAGGCCGTTCCCGCTGCCGGGATCGTCGACGACGGGCGGCACGACGCGGTGCCGCATGATCAGGCCGAGGACCACACTCCGCCGCAGCCGCACCCCGCGAGCGCGCCGACCGGTCGGCGTCGGCGGGCCGTGGGGCAGCCCGCGGAAGCCGCCGGGGTTCCCGCACCCGGGGTTCCGGTCCAGCAACCGGCGGCCGGGAACGCGAACGCGGCCACGGGGCAGGGCGTCCAGGTGGCAGCGGCTCCGGCGCAGCCGGTGCCTGCCCAACCGGTGCCTGCCCAGCCGGTGCCGGCGCAGGCTGCCGCTCCTGGTGTGCCCTCTTCCGTGCCCGTGCCCGCCCAGGACGCCACCGGTCAGACCGCGTTGCCCGCCCAGGCACCGGCTCCGCAGCAGGCCCCGTCCGCCGCGCCCGCGCAGCCGCTCCCGGCGGCGGCCGGCCCGCAGCCGTGGCCCGCGGCCGACGGCACTGACGGCACCGCCGGTGCCGGGGTCGCCGTAGCGGCGGGCGTCCCGCAGCCCGTGCAGTCTCCGCAGCCCCCGCCCTCCCCGCAGTCCGCCGCCACTCCGGCGCCCGGCACGCCGCTGCCGCCGGAGGCCACGGCCGGTGCGGCGCAGGCGGCGCGTGCCGCGCAGCCGCTGCCCGCCGAGGCCGCGGCGCCTGTCGCTCCCGCCGCTCCCGCCGCTCCCGTCGACCCGAACTCCACCCAGGGGCGGGCGATCAGTGTGCGGACCCTGGGGCAGGGGGTGCCCTTCACCCGGCAGGCCGCCCAGGTGCAGCAGCCGCAGGGGCCGGCGACGCCTGCCCCGCATCAGCCGGGGGGCTCCGGCCGGCGCCGCAAGCTCGGTACGCCGCCCGACCCGGCCGCCGGCCGACCGCACCCCACGGCGGAGGCCCCCGCACCCGCGCCCACACCTGTGTCCGCGCCCGCGCCCGCGGCGCCGCAGCCGTCGCTCGCCGGACAGTCGCGGCTCGCGCAGACGACCGAGGGCACCGGACGGTCGTACGCCATAGGAGCACCGGACGAGAACGCCGCCGAGGGGCCCGAGCCGCTGGACGGGCCGGGCGGGGCGGTCGAGGTGCCCGATCCGCCGCGGCCGCAGCCGCTGGACGACGAGCTGCCGCCGGAGCCGCTGGACAACCCGCGTCGGCTGCTGGTGTGGCCCGCGCCGGACGTGACGACCCAGCAGGCGCTGAGCGACCGCGGGTACCGGCCGGTCATCGTGCACTCGCGCGAGGAGGTCGACGCGCAGATCGCCGCCTTCCCGGCCGCGCTGTTCGTGGACCCGCTGACCGGGCCGATCACCCGGACCGCGCTGCAGTCGCTGCGGGAGGCCGCCGTCACCGCTCAGGTGCCGGTGATGGTGACCGCGGGGCTGGGGCAGGCGACGCGGGAGGCCGCGTACGGCGCCGATCCCGCCGTTCTGCTGAAGGCGCTCGCGCCGCGGGACAGTGAGCAGCATCCGCCGCGCGTGCTGCTCATCGAGGAGCACGCCGAGATCGCCCTCGCCCTGACGGCGACGCTGGAGCGGCGCGGGATGCAGGTGGCGCGGGCCGCGAGCGACGCGGACGCGGTGGCGCTGGCGGGGCAGTTCCGGCCGAACCTGGTGGTGATGGACCTGTTGCAGGTGCATCGGCGGCAGGCCGGGATCGTGGACTGGCTGCGCGCGAACGGGCAGCTCAACCGCACCCCGCTCGTCGTCTACACCGCCGCCGTCGACCAGGCCGACCTGCCGCGGCTGGCGTCCGGGGAGACGGTGCTGTTCCTCGCGGAACGATCGACCAGCGCCGAGGTGCAGGCGCGGATCGTGGACCTGCTGGCGCGGATCGGCACCAACTGAGCCCTGGAGGGGGTCAGTCGGTGCCGGTGAGCGGACTCGTCAGAGCTTCGTGACGTCCAGGGTGCCCTCCGCGTACTGCTTGCGGATCACCTTCTTGTCGAACTTGCCCACGCTCGTCTTCGGGACCGACTCGATGATCGTCCAGCGCTCCGGGAGCTGCCACTTGGCGATGTGGCCCTCGTCGGCGAGGAAGGCGCGGAGGGTCTCGAAGGTCGCCGTGGAGCCCTCGCGGAGGACGACCGTGGCCAGCGGGCGCTCGCCCCACTTCTCGTCGGGGACGGCGACCACGGCGGCCTCGGTGACGTCCGGGTGGGACATCAGCGCGTTCTCCAGCTCCACCGAGGAGATCCACTCACCGCCGGACTTGATGACGTCCTTGGCGCGGTCGGTGAGGGTGAGGAAGCCGTCGGGGGAGATGGTGCCGACGTCGCCGGTCTTCAGCCAGCCGTCCTCGCTGAACTTGTCGGCGGGGCGCAGGGGTTCGGCGTCCGGGCCGTTGTAGTACGCGCCCGCGATCCAGGCGCCGCGGACCTCCAGCTCACCGGCCGACTCGCCGTCCCAGGGCAGGCGCTCGCCGCCGGGGCCGGTGAGGCGGGCCTCGACACCGGCCGGGAAACGGCCCTGGGTGAGCCGGTACG
Source organism: Streptomyces sp. Act143 (assembly GCF_003143935.1). Taxonomy (GTDB): domain Bacteria; phylum Actinomycetota; class Actinomycetes; order Streptomycetales; family Streptomycetaceae; genus Streptomyces. Next base: position 4,934,994 of record NZ_QFRX01000001.1, read on the forward strand.
CGAACTCCTCCGGCGTGCCCACCGCGTGGGCCGGCGGGCGGGCGATGGTGCCGAGCGGGGAGGTCTCCGTCATGCCCCAGGCGTGGCAGACCCGCATGCCCAGCTTGTCGAAGGCCTCCATGAGGGAGGGCGGGCAGGCGGAGCCGCCGATGGTGACCTGGCCGAGGGAGGAGACGTCACGCGGCTTGGCGGTCAGCTCGGCGAGCAGGCCCTGCCAGATGGTGGGCACGGCGGCGGCGTGGGTCGGCTTCTCGCTCTCGATCATCTCGGCGAGCGGCGCGGGCTGCAGGAAGCGGTCCGGCATCAGCAGGTTCACGCCGGTCATGAAGGTGGCGTGCGGCAGGCCCCAGGCGTTGACGTGGAACTGGGGTACGACGACCAGCGAGGTGTCCTGGTCGGTGAGCCCCATCGACTGGGCCATGTTGACCTGCATGGAGTGCAGGTAGATCGAACGGTGGCTGTACACCACACCCTTGGGGTCGCCCGTGGTGCCGGAGGTGTAGCACATGGCGGCGGCCTGCCGCTCGTCCAGCTCCGGCCAGTCGTACGCGGTCGGCTTGCCGGCGATCAGCTCCTCGTACTCGTGCACGCGCGCGTGGGCGCCGTCGAGGAGGGAACGGTCGCCGGGGCCGGTCACCACCACGTGCTCGACCGTCTTCAGGTGCGGGAGCAGCGGGGCGAGCAGCGGCAGCAGCGAACCGTTGGCGATCACCACCCGGTCGGCCGCGTGGTTGACGATCCACACCAGTTGCTCCGCCGGGAGCCGGAGGTTCAGCGTGTGCAGGATCGCGCCCATGGACGGGATCGCGAAGTAGGCCTCGACGTGCTCGGCGTTGTTCCAGGCGAGCGTGGCGACCCGCTCGTCGTCGGCGACGCCCAGGTCCTCGCGGAGCGCGTGCGCCAGCTGGGCCGCGCGGGTGCCGATCTCGGCGAAGGAGCGGCGGTGCGGCTCGCTCTCACCGGTCCAGGTGGTCACCTGCGATGCGCCGTGGACCGTCGACCCGTGGGTCAGGATCCTCGAGATCAACAGCGGTACGTCCTGCATGGTGCTCAGCACGGCGTCCTCCCGGGGCGACATTGCCTACGCGGTAGTAAGGGTTGGGCTGATTCTGCTCACATACCGCGCGGTATGTCACTAGTGAGCGGTGATCGATCACGTCACGTTGCGTTCACAGCGCCGGGCCGCTACCGGGAGGAACATCGGGCGGGGGCTGCTACCAGGAGGAACATCGGACAGGGCATTTACCGGGAAGAAGATCGGGCCGGGGCCGCTACCGGACCAGACCCAGCTCCGGGTCCTCACGCAGCTTGCCCAGCGCCCGCGACACCGCCGACTTCACGGTCCCCACCGACACCCCGAGCACCTCCGCCGTCTGCACCTCGCTCAGATCCTCGTAGTACCTGAGGACGACCATCGCCCGCTGCCGCGCCGGCAACTTCATGATCGCCCGCCACATCGCGTCGTGCAGCGCCTGCTGCTCGGCCGGGTCGTCACCGCCGGGCAGCGGCTCGGGCTCCGGGATCTCGTCGGTCGCGAACTCGTCCACCTTGCGCTTGCGCCACTGCGACGTGCGCGTGTTCAGCAGCGCGCGGCGCACATAGCCGTCGAGCGCCCGGTGGTCCTCGATCCGCTCCCAGGCGACGTAGGTCTTGGTGAGCGCGGTCTGCAACAGGTCCTCGGCGTCGCTGGGGTTCGCGGTCAGCGACCGGGCGGTACGCAGCAGCACCGGCTGGCGTGCCTTCACGTACGACGAGAAGGAGGGGTACGTCGCATACGGGCGGGCCTGCCTCGCCGGTACTGCGGCGTCCGAAGCACTGGTGCAGACGGGTGTGGTCATGGCTCCACGCTAGGAGCGAGGGGGCCTCCCGCTCATCGGCCGCAGGTCCCGAAGACGACTCCGCCTCAGGTTGTAGGGGTGGGGGTGGCTCCACCTCCTGAGGGTGGACGAGGGGGCCGGATCTACTGCGGGATGACCCCTGGGTGGTCGTCCGAGGGTGCCGGTGACGGGGTCGGTCACGGGCCAGTGGTGGGCGTCATCCGTCCGCCGTGAGCACCAGCCCTGACGTCGGTACTCCCGTCCCCGCCGTCACCAGGACCCGGCGGGCCGCGGGTATGAGGTTCACGGCCGTCCCCCTTATCTGACGCACGGCTTCCGCCATGCCGTTCATCCCGTGCAGGTACGCCTCCCCCAGCTGCCCCCCGTGCGTGTTCAGCGGCAGTCTCCCCTCGGCCACGAAGTCCGCGGCCTCCCCCTTCCCGCAGAACCCGAACTCCTCCAGCTGCATCAGCACGAACGGCGTGAAGTGGTCGTACAGGATGCCCACGTCGATGTCGGCCGGGGTGAGGCCCGACGTCCGCCACAGCTGGCGGGCCACCACGCCCATCTCCGGCAGGCCGGTCAGGTCGTCCCGGTAGAAGCTGGTCATCTGCTCCTGGGCCCGGCCGGCTCCCTGCGCGGCGGCGGCCACCACGGCGGGCGGGTTCGGAAGATCCCGCGCCCGCTCCGGCGAGGTGACGACGAGGGCCTGGCCGCCGTCCGTCTCCTGGCAGCAGTCCAGGAGGCGGAGCGGCTCGACGATCCAGCGGGAGGCGGCGTGGTCGGCGAGGGTGATGGGGCGGCCGTGGAAGTACGCCGCCGGGTTCGTCGCCGCGTGTCTGCGCGCGGTGACGGCCACCTGTCCGAAGGCCTCCGGGGTCAGACCGTACGTGTGCAGATACCGCTGGGCCGTCATCGCCACCCAGGACGCCGGGGTGAGCAGCCCGAACGGCAGCGCCCAGCCGAGCGCGACCCCTTCCGCGGAGGGTTCGCGGTGCTGCACCCCGGAGCCGAAGCGACGCCCCGAGCGTTCGTTGAAGGCGCGGTAGCAGACCACCACCTCGGCCACGCCGGTCGCCACGGCCAGCGCCGCCTGCTGGACGGTCGCGCAGGCCGCGCCGCCGCCGTAGTGGACGCGGGAGAAGAAGGACAGCTCGCCGACACCGCAGGCCTGGGCGACCGTGATCTCCGGGCTGGTGTCCATCGTGAACGTCACCATCCCGTCCACGTCGGCGGGCGTCAGCCCGGCATCGTCCAGCGCGGCCCGCACCGCCTCGGTGGCCAGCGTCAGCTCGCTGCGACCGGAATCCTTGGAGAACTCCGTGGCCCCGATGCCGACGATCGCGGCGCGTCCGCCGAGGGTGTCTCTCGTCCGGACGCTCATCGGGCACCTCCGGACGGGACGGTGACCGTCACCGTGCCCGAGACATGCCTGCCGATGCTGTTGTCACCCGACACGCGGACCGTAGCCGTGTCCCCGTCGACCGCCTCGACCGTGCCCGCCAACACCATGGTGTCGCCCGGGTAGTTGGGCGCCCCCAGCCGTATCGCCACCTTGCGGAGCACGGCCGCAGGACCGAAGTGGTCGGTGATGTAGCGGCCGACCAGGCCGTTGGTCGTCAGGATGTTCATGAAGATGTCCGGGGAGCCCTTCTCCCGGGCCAGTTCGGCGTCGTGGTGAACGTCCTGGTAGTCGCGGGAGGCGATCGCGCCGGCGACGATCAGGGTGCGGGTCACCGGGATCTCCAGCGGCGGGAGCCGCTCACCGGGCTTCATGCGGCCTCCTCCTGGGCACGGAACACCGGCAGCACCAACTCCTCGTCGTACTCCTTGAATTCGAGCCGTACCGGCATGCCGATCCGCACCTCGTCGCACGGCACCCCGAGCACGTTGCTGATCATTCGCACTCCTTCCGTGAGCTCTATCAGGGCGACCGCGTAGGGAGGGTCGAACGCCGGGAAGGGCGGGTGGTGCATGACGACGTACGAATAGACCTCGCCCGCGCCGCTCGCCTCGACCGTGTCCCACTCCGGGTGTCCGCAGGCGGCGCAGCCGGGCAGCCAGGGGTGGCGCAGGGTGGAGCAGGCGGTGCAGCGCTGGATCAGCAGGCGGTGCTCGCGGACGCCCTCCCAGAAGCCGGCGTTGTCGCGGTTGACGACGGGGCGGGGGCGCGGGGGTTTCTCCTGCGAGGGCGTCTCCTGCCGGGGGCTCTTGGGCTGCGCCCCCTCCTTTCTCTGTGCCGGCGCGTACTTGAGGATGCGGAAGCGGTGGGTACCGGCCAGGTCGGGGCCTACGCGGATGTCCATGCGGGTGGTGACGAAGTAACCCGTGCCGAGTTTCGTCGTCTTGCGGTCGGACACCGACTCGATGACCGCGTCGAACGTGATCTCGTCGCCGGGGTGCAGTGGGCGGAGGTACTCCTGCTCGCAGTCGGTGGCGACGACCGAGGTGCAGCCCGAGGCGTCGAGGAGGGCGAACAGTTCATCGAAGGCCGACGAGCGGCCCGTATGACCGGAGAGGCCGCCCATGGTCCATGCCTGGAGCATGGTGGGGGGCGCGATGGCGGCCGGGCCGGTGTACGCGGGGTTGGTGTCGCCCATGGCCTCGCACCAGTGCCGGATCATGGGTGCGTTGACGGGGTCCTTGCCGGCGGCGGAGACGGCGGCGGCCTGTCCCTCGTACGCCTTCAGGCGCATGCCCAACTCGTCGCTCGCCTGCGGCTCGTGTCCCACGGCTTCCATGGCCTCCCCCTTCGGTCCGCCCGTCCCGTCGTCCCGTCGTCCCGTCGTCCTGTCGTCCCGCCCGTCTCGTTCTGTCATTTCTGGTACACCGCAGCCGCCGCCCGGGTTCCCACTCGCCGGACGCGAACTTCGCGAAGATTTCTGACTGTCCGTCAGATCAGGTGGCGTGTCAAGGTCGACGGCCCCCGCCGAGGCATTCCGCGCCCACGCGAGAACGCCTGCGCGGCGGCACCGAAGCACCGCCGCGCAGACGTCTCACCACCCCACGGAGCACACCACGAAGAGGTCGGCCGGCCCCCACCGGCCGCCCCTTCCCTCAGCTCACCTCCTCAACTCACCACCACAGCGGGGTGAAGTTGATGGACGTGTTGTCGTTGCCCTGATTGATGGCCGTGAACGCGGAGCCGTTGACCTGGGCGGTGTTGCTCTGGTTCGAGGCGCCGGAGCCGACCGCGTTCTGCTGCGTGGTGGACGAGTTGCCGTTGTTGGTGCCGCCGACCCCACTGCCGACGATGCTCGCGACACCCGCGTTCGATCCGTCGTCCGCGAAGCCACCGTTGTCCGCCGTCGCGACGCCGGTGAACAGAGCCGCGGCGAGCGGGAGGGCGGAGACAGCGGCGATGACGCGGGCGGTACGGATGCTTGCCATGTTCTTCCTCCAGAACCCGGCCTCTTGAGCCGGAAGTACGTCAAGTAAGTCTGTTACCAGGGCAGTTGGCCGACCGCCTCGGTGTCGTTCACGACGTCGCGAGATCAGAGTTGCCCACCGAATCCCCGGCGAACCAGTCCGGATGCGGCTATTCCCCCTGAAGCGTGAGGACAAGTCGATAAACCCCTTTCGCGATCTACGGCGTCAGACTGGCCCTGGCAGGACATCTCCACCCCAAGCGCCGCAAGAGGTGAAGCGTTCCGGCGGTTTTCCGGCCAATCCGCCCCGCCCGGCGAGTCGCCCCCGAACTCCCTTCCCTTTTTCGAACACCCGTACGAAAATAGAACCATGGCCACCACAGACCGGCAGGCCACGACGCTGGCCCTCGCACACGCCCTGTCAGCCGCCGAACGCGGACTGGCCGTCATCCCCCTGTCCAGGACCAAGCTCCCGGCGCTCCGCTCCCCGCACCGCGACGACACCGAGGCCCCCGGAGCCCCCGAGGCCGTGCCGGGCCCGCCCTGCCACGGCGAGTGCGGCCGCCTCGGGCACGGGGTCTACGACGCCTCCACCGACCCGGCCCGCATCCGCGAACTGTTCGCCGCGGCCCCCTGGGCGACCGGCTACGGCATCGCGTGCGGCCTCCCGCCCCACCACCTGATCGGCATCGACCTCGACACCAAGTCCGGTACGGACTCCTCCGCGGCCCTGCGCGAGCTGGCGCTGCGTCACCTCTTCACGATCCCGGCCACGGTGGTCGTGCTGACCCCGAGCGGCGGCCGCCATCTGTGGCTGAGCGGCCCGCCGGACGTCGTCGTCCCCAACTCGGCCGGGCGGCTGGCGCCCGGCATCGACATCCGCGGCGCCGGCGGCTATCTGGTCGGCCCCGGCTCCCGCACCGACCAGGGCGTGTACACGACGGCCCCCGGCACGGCCCGCCTCGCCCCCGCGGCCTGCCCTCCCGCCCTCCTGCGCCTCCTGCTCCCGCCGCCCCGCACCACCCGCCACCCCACGCCCGCCGCGACCGGCGACCACGGGCAGGGCCTGGTCCAGTTCGTGCTCGCCGCGCACGAGGGCCAGCGCAACACCCGCCTGTTCTGGGCGGCCTGCCGCGCCTACGAGGACGGCATCGGCCCCGCCTTGGTGGACCCTCTCGTCGAGGCGGCCCTCAACACCGGCCTCTCCGAACGCGAGGCCCGCGCCACGATCGCATCGGCGGCGCGCATGACGGGGCACCGCCCATGAGGACGGAACGGGTGACGGGACACCGGCCATGAGGAGGGAACGCGTGACGGGACACCGGCCGTGAGGACAGGACGCCTGACAGGGCACCGGCCACGACGGGACACCGACCGTGAGAACAAAAGGCGTGACGGAGCACCGTCCGTGAGGACCGATGCCCCGGCACCACAGCACGCACCACCCCCGGGAGCACGATGCGCCACCGTCCCAGAGTGCCGACCATGGCCCTGGCACGCCTCACCCTCGCCTCGGGCCGCAGTGTCGTCCTGTCCGAGCTGCGGCTGTCCTCGACGTACGGCGATCTGCCGGAGGGCTATCCCTGCGGGCCCGGCAACGAGGTGAGGATCCAGGGCCTGCTGCGGTCGGCCGCCCGCGACTTCCCGTCCGCCCCGGTCCATCTCGTGCCGCCCCCGCGTGAGTATCCCGACCAGTACGCGGGCGCGTACGGCCCCGTCGAGATCCTCCCGTCCGTGGCCTGCGTCGGCGCCTTCCGCTCCACGGCCCTCGACCCGGCGCACGACCCGGTCCTGTACCACTCCCGTCTCACCGTCGTCTGGTTCCAGCCCACGGCCGACGTGCCGTCCGGCTGCGACGCGGAGCGGGCCCTGCGGGACGTGGACTGGGACGAGCTGGCCCGGGACCACGAGCTGCGCCCTGACGCCCCGCCCGGCGGCCCGCTCTGACGACAGCGAACGGCCCCTGACCGCAGTACGTGGTCAGGGGCCGTCGATCAACGCGGTGGGTGTGGGATTTGAACCCACGGTGACATCGCTGCCACGACGGTTTTCAAGACCGTTCCCTTAGGCCGCTCGGGCAACCCACCCCGCGCCGACCGTCGACCGGGCGGCGCGGGGACAAGAGTAACCGGTGCCCACGCGCGCGTGGGGTCAGCGGTGCGCCCGCGCGCGTGGGGTCAGCTGTCGCCCTCGCGGGAGCCCAGGGTGAGCTCCACGGTGTTGGTCTTGCCGCCCCGCTCGTAGGTGACGGTGACCTTGTCGCCGGGCTGGTGGGTCCAGATCTCGCCGATGAGGGTGGGGCCGGAGTCGATCACCGTGTCGTCGAGCTTGGTGATCACGTCGCCGGGCTTCAGGCCCGCCTTGTCGGCCGGGCCGCCGGACTCGACGGCGTCGGAGCCGCTGGCGCCCTGCTCGGTGATCTTCGCGCCGCCCGTGGAGTCCTCCAGGGAGACCGAGGCGCCGATCTTGGCGTAGACCGGCTTGCCGGTCTTGATGAGCTGCTGGGCCACGTACTTGGCCTGGTTGATCGGGATGGCGAAGCCGAGGCCGATCGAGCCGGACTGGCTGCCGCCGCCGAGGCCGCCGCTGCTGGTCGACTGGATCGCCGAGTTGATGCCGATCACGTTGCCCTGGGCGTCCAGCAGCGGGCCGCCGGAGTTGCCCGGGTTGATCGAGGCGTCGGTCTGGAGGGCGCTCATGTAGGAGGCGTTGGAGCCGGTGCCGTCGCTCGACGCCACCGGGCGGTTCTTGGCACTGATGATGCCCGTGGTGACCGTGTTGGACAGGCCGAAGGGGGCGCCGATCGCGATCGTGGAGTCGCCCACCGCCACCTTGTCCGAGTCGCCGAGCGTCAGCGGCTTCAGGTCGCCCGGCGCGTTCTTGAGCTTGATCACCGCCACGTCGTAGCCCTGCGCGTGGCCGACGACCTCGGCGTCGTACTTCTTGCCGTTCGGGAAGGTCGCGGTCAGCTTGCCGCCGTCCACCGCGTCCGCCACCACGTGGTTGTTGGTGAGGATGTGGCCCTCGCGGTCGAAGACGAAGCCGGTGCCGGTGCCGCCCTCGCCGCTGCTGGACTCGGCCTCGATGGTCACCGTGCTGGGCAGGGCCGCGGCGGCCACGCTCGCGACCGTGCCCGCGGCGCGCTTGACGTCTCCGCCGCTGTCGGAGGCCGAGACGGTCGTCGAGGAGGTGTTGTCGTCGTTCTTGGCCAGGGTGTAGCCGAGGCCGCCGCCCAGGCCGCCGGCGACCAGCGCCGCGATCAGGACGGCCGCCATCAGGCCACCGCGCCCGCGGCCGGACTTGGGGGCGGGCTGCTGGTAAGAGGCGCCCCAGCCGCCGGCACCCGCGCCACCCGCACCGCTGTCGGCGTACGTCGGGGTCGCGGGCGGCGGGGGCGGCCAGGCGGCGTCCGGGGCCTGGGGGGCGTGGCCCGGGGCGCCGTAGCCGGGCGCCTGATGAGCCGGGGCGCCCTGGCCGGGAGCCTGACCCGGGGTGCCCTCACCCGGCGAGCCCTGCGACCCCTGGGAACCCTGAACGCCCCCCGCGCCGTGCGCGGCCGCCGAGGCATAGGCCGGCGCCTGGCCCGCGTGGACCAGTTCCTGCTCCGGTGCGCCGGGGGCGTGCGGGGGCGTCGTGGGGAGCGGGGTCGTCGGGGCGCCGCTGTCGGGCGCGGTCGCCTGCGGGGAGGCCGGGGAGGCTGCGGGGGAATCCACCGGCACGGGAGGTGCGGACGGGGCCGGGGGTACCGCAGTGCCCTCGTTCTCGGTGCTCACAGCTTCTCTCCTCGATCCACGGCTGTTGTCCTCGGTCGCACTCGGTCACGCTCGCTCGGTCACGTTCGATCACGTTCGCCGACGGTCCGGCGCGATGCAGCTGTGCATGTGCTTTTGTATGCCGTCAGCTTTTCCCACCGGGCGTCAGAGCACCATAAGCGGTGGCTGTGGGTCCACGACCATCCTTTATATGGGACTTTATGGACGAAGCGGTCGCATCTCGACGCTTCCTCCCCGTCCTGTCATCGACCACCTCGTGCGACGCGTACCCCGCCGCGATGGCACCATGACGCGGTGACCCACGCACGGCAGCACAGCATTCAGGTCGTCGCCCACCGCGGAGCCTCCGAAGAGGCTCCCGAGCACACTCTGGCCGCGTACAGGAAGGCGATCGAGGACGGCGCCGACGCCCTTGAGTGCGATGTGCGCCTGACGGCCGACGGCCATCTCGTCTGCGTCCACGACCGACGCGTCAACCGTACGTCCAACGGACGCGGGGCGGTCTCCGCCCTGGAGCTGGCCGAGCTGGCCGCCCTGGACTTCGGCTCCTGGAAGAACCGGGACGAGGAGCCCGACTGGGAGCACCGCCCCGAGGACCGCGAGGACACTTCCGTACTCACTCTGGAGCGGCTCCTCGAACTCGTCGCGGACGCGGGGCGGCGGGTGGAGCTGGCCATCGAGACCAAGCACCCCACACGGTGGGCGGGCCAGGTGGAGGAGCGGCTCCTGGTGCTGCTGAAGCGGTTCGGCCTGGACGCGCCCGCCGCGGCCGCCGACTCCCCGGTACGGATCATGAGCTTCTCGGCGCGCTCGCTGGCACGCGTGCGTGCCGCCTCGCCGGCGCTGCCGACGGTCTACCTGATGCAGTTCGTCTCGCCCCGGCTGAGGGACGGCCGGCTTCCGGCGGGCGTGCGGATCGCGGGCCCCTCGATCCGGATCGTGCGCAATCACCCGGGGTACATCGAGCGCCTCAAGCGTGCCGGCCACCAGGTGCACGTGTGGACGGTGAACGAAACCGAGGACGTCGACCTCTGCGCCGAGCTCGGCATCGACGCCATCATCACGAACCGGCCGCGCGCGGTCCTGCACCGACTGGGCCGCTGACCGGTTCGCCGCGGGTCGGCCGTCTGACGGTGAGTCACTGGTAAAGACCTGTGAAGAAACCTTGACCCCACGAGTCGACTGAAGCATCTTCGGTCTCGGCCAAATCGTCGAAATCCGGCCACACGATTACAGGGAGTGCTCCGGCGCGTTCGTTCCGTATTCGATCGTTACGAATGCGTCAGCGGACCCGCACTGGCCGGTTTCCGGTACAGGCCAATGGGGCATCCACACCGTGGCGTGGGGCAAAGGAGGTCTCGGGGGTGGCGTTGGTGGTGGCACAGGAGGTGCCCACGTCGTCGAGCATGGCCGTACCCCATGGCCCTGCGGGCGTGGGGGAAGCAAGACACCGGATGCGTTCTCAGCTGCGCAGGGGCGGTGTGTCGGAAGCGGTCATCGACGATGCCGTACTGATTCTTTCCGAACTCTTGAGCAACGCGTGCAAGCACGGCCGTCCTCTGGGCGACGCCCTGGCCGGGGACGGCGACGTCCGCGCCGCGTGGCGCGTGGAGCCGAGCGGCAGACTCACGGTCGAGGTGACGGACGGCGGCGGGCCCACCCGCCCTGCTCCGGCCACGCCCTCGGTCACCGCCCACGGCGGCCGCGGGCTGAACATCATCACCGCGCTCTCCGACGACTGGGGCGTACGGGACGACGCCCGCGGCGAGGTCACGGTGTGGGTCGTCGTGCACGGCGACGTTCATGATCCGGACGCCGGTCACCGCCGGGACGACTTCGCTACGCGCGTCACGGCACCCTCGGTGTCGACGATCGCCGACCTGGACTTCGCGGACGCCTTCACCGACCTGGACTGAGGCACCGTCCGCAGGACGCCCGGCACATCGGGCACGTTGTCCACAGGCTCCCGTCGCACATGGCGTGAACGGCTAGGCTCCCGCCGTACGAGACGAGCCGTAACCGGGAGACCCCACGATGGCCAAGAAGCGACCCCAGACGAAGGCCCAGCGCCCTCAGATCGCCGACGGGGAGGTCCCGGTCGTCGGTGCCCGCGAACCCTGCCCCTGCGGCAGCGGCCGCCGCTACAAGGCGTGCCACGGCCGGGCCGCCGCGCACGCGGTGACCGAGCTGGTGCAGCGCCCGTTCGAGGGTCTGCCCGGCGAGGGCGACTGGGTGGCCCTGCGCGAGCTGGTCCCGGCCGCCACGGCCGAGCTGCCCCTGAAGGGCGGCCTCCCCGAGGGCGTCCCGTCGGTCACGCTGGCCACCGTGCTGCCGATGGCGTGGCCGGCGCTGCGCCGCGACGACGGCTCGGTGCTCCTCGGCCTGCAGAACGACACGGCGTCGGGCGACATCAGCCGCGACCTCGCCGACACCCTGCAGCGCGCCCTCACCGCCGAGCCGGGCACCCCCGTCCAGGGCCGCCGCGCGCCCGCCGACGGTCCGCGGCTGCAGGATCTGCTCGACCCCGAAGGCGCGTTCGAGCCAGTCGTGCACGAGGGCTTCGAGTTCTGGGTACCGGACGCGGAGAACGCCACCCCGGAGGTGACCGCCTCCCTGGAGCGGGCCAACGCCGCGGCCATCCCGACGGTCAAGCTCCAGGGTGTGGACGCCGCGTACTGGTGCGAGACGCCGGAGAAGAACCACCTGCGCTGGGTCATGCCGTACGGCGAGGAGCAGCTTCTGGACGCCCTCGCGCGGCTGCACGCGGCCGGGAGGTCGAGCCTCGGCGAAGGCACCCGGCTGGTGGGCTCCTTCCGCGCCCACGGCCTCACCGTGCCGGTCTGGGACCTGCCGAGCGGGGTCTCGGCGGAGGACGTGGAGAAGCCGGCGGCCGAGTTCGCCGAGCGGCTCACCGCCGCGCTGGCCTCGGACGCACCACTCACCGCGGACGAGCGCCGCGCGCGCGGCGGCCTGACCAACCGACAGGTCACGCTCAGCTGACACACAGGTTCGAGACGGGGTTCGGCTGACTGGTCGGTCAGCCCGAACCGGTCCCGGCGGTCCGCCGGAGCGGATCACAACTGACGCCCGCCGCAAGTGAGTCGGTGTCCGGAAAGCCGACGAACTTACGAGATCGAATTTGCGAACAGCCGATCTCTTGTTACCGTTCGAGTAGCCCGGTTGCTGGTGCATCCCCCGTCGCCAGCAACCGGGTCTTTGTATGCCCGCTTCCGTTTACGGAAGGCTGACGCCTGTCAACTGCCGTTAGGCGCCGGAGAGTTGCTTCCGCTTCGCAGCAGCAGCGGCCCGCTCCCGGCCTCGCCCGCGAACTCCGCGACCGCGGTGTAGGCGTCCGGGCCGCCCCGGGTCCGCTCCCTGGGCGTCTCACAGGTCCCCGGTTCGTCCCCCGCCCCCACGGCACATCGCATCTGCACCGTCCGGTCGCCCGGGCCCATCAGAGTCAGCACGGAGTCCAGCGCGCCGCCGGTGACATTGCGGTAGTAGGTACGCGCCCAGGTCTCCTCGCCCTGCGTCAGGACACAGGTCTGTGCCTCGATGCCGTCCGGGGAGGTGAGTTCGGGGCCGCAGCGCGCCGCGGTGGCCAGGCCGAGGCCGAGCAGGAAGGGGGAGCGGGAGGGAGCGGCGGAGGGCGCCGCGGCATCGGCCCCGGCACGCTCGGGCACGGACGCCTTGGCGTCGTCGCGTCCGGCGGGCTGTACGGCCGTACGTGCGACCTCGCGTACGTCGTCCCCCACCTGCCCCGCGGACGCCACGGCCAGCGGCAGCGCGACCGCGCATGCCACGACGCCCGAGAGGGCGAGGAGACGAAGGTTCATGGAAGGGGACGATAACGACCGGGCGCGCACGGCTGGTTCCGTGCGCGCCCGACACCCCTACAACTCGGGCGCGCTCACACCCGTACGAGTGAGGGCGTCGACGACCGCGTCGACCACGGCCTCGACATCCGGCACCCACGGGGAGGCCGAGCCGGGCAGCGGGGCGCGCTCCCAGCGGATGGCGCCGTGGCCCGTCTCGGACGGGGGCAGGGCGATGTAGCCGCCCTCGCCGTGGAACCGGAGGGAGCCGGGGACGAAGTCCTTGGCGTACAGCAGTTCGCCCAACTGCTCCATGGAGTACGGCTTGACGAGGATCGCCCAGCGGTGCTGCGAGGCGATCACCGGGCCGAGGCGCATGCCCTGGCGGTCGAGGGCGGTGAGCGCCCGGGAGGCCGCGAGAGCGGGCAGTGAGACCGCGCAGGGCGCCTTGCCGCCGGTGGCCAGGACGATCGGCGCGGCGGGCCGGTTGGCCCACCACCAGCGCACCATGCGCCCGTCGGTGGTGGCCGCGAGGAGGCCGGGATCGAAGGGGTGCGCCCCGGGCACCGTGCACTCGGGGTCGGGGCACGAGCAGCGGGCCCGGCCTTGCGGGTCCGGCGCCGCGCCCGGGAGTACGGGCCACTGCCATTCCGTCGCGAAGGTCAGGGCCGCGCTGATCAACTCAGGCGCCCCGTCGTTCCGCTTGGACAGGAGCCTGCGTGCCTTTCCGAGGATCTCGCGCATGAGCGCTCGTTCCTTTCCGTTGCACCGCTGGCAACACCGTGGGCCACATCACACCATGTGTCGATCACTGCACTGTGCGTACCTGTTGGCGCATCACACCCTTGTCGTGGACAAGGGGAACCCCTATGGGCCGGACGTCGGCTGCGTCGGCGGCAGCCGGGCCCACACTGCATCTATCAAAAGCATGGGCGTGGCGTGGGGGTGGCGAAGTCTGGCGTTTGCCGTCCCGCGTGTTTCTCTTCGCCTCCGCCACGGGAGGATGGGGCTCGGTCGTCGGTGGCTAAGACGCCCGGGTCCGTCACCAGGTTCCGGGTGGTTGTCAACCACCCCTGGCCTTCTCCGAGTACGTACCCATCACGACCGCTGTGACGCTCTGTGGAGCAAGGCCAGTCGACCGCAATAGGGCGTTACCTGAGTCAGTTTCAAGCCAACTTCGCTTTTCGGCAAGGGGTGCACCGGTGACCCACGGACACCAGGAAACCCGGCAGGACAATGCTGGACATCCCCTCACGAGTGCGTGTACATGTGGAGACACCGCTAGCGGCGCAGAATGACATGGGGGTTTGCGATGCTTTTGAGCAATACGCACCGGTCGGAAAGCCGGACGCCATGAACGCCCCTCACCCTCCGAAAGTGGCCGGAATCGATTCAACGGTTCCCTCGCCCGCACACACTGTCGCGCCCGCGCCCGTAGCCCCGGACACCCCTCCGGCCCCGCCACCGGGCGCTCCCGGTGCCCTGCTCCAGGACCGGCTCGCAGGCTGGGTGTCCGACCTCACGACCCTCCACGAGCTCACGGAACGGCTGGCCCGCACGGACGCACTCGCGGACGCACTGACCGAACTGCTGCGCGCCGGAGCCGCCCTGGTGGGCGCCCGGCGCGGTCTCGTCGTACTGGAACCCGGCGACGGCCTGGGCCCCGCCACCACGATCGGCCTCGGCCTCGCCCGCGCCGACCTCGGCCACATCGAGACCGTCCCGCGCAGCGCCATGGCCTACGGCCGCATCCTCGACGGACTCCCCGACGGCGACGGCGAGATCGCCGAGCCCGACCTCTTCGCCGAGGACGGCCTCGACCCCCGCCACCGCGAGGTGGCCGCCCGCCTCGGCTACGCCGCCAGCTACGCACTGCCTCTGGCGTCCGACGGAGCGGGCCGGCTGGGCGCGGCCGTATGGCTGTACGACGAGCCGGCCGAGCCCGTCGAGCGCCAGCGCCACCTCGTCGGCCTGTACGCCCGCTACGCCACCGAACACCTCGCGCGCCTCGTCGAGGTCGAGCGCACGCGCGCGTGCATGGCGACGATGGCCGAGGAGCTGCTGCCGTCCCGGCTCCCCCGCGTCGCCGGCGTCCAGCTCGCCGCCCGGCACCGCACCGGCCCGCACGGCGGCGGCGACTGGTACGACGCGCTGCCGCTGCCCGACGCCGCGCTCGGCCTCGCGGTCGGCTCGGTCACCGGCTCCGGCCCCAGCGCGGTCGCCGCGATGGGCCGGCTGAGAGCCTCGCTGCGGGCGTACGCCGTCATGGAGGGCGAGGACCCGGTCGCGGTCCTGTCCGACCTGGAGCTGCTGCTGCGCCTGACCGAGCCCGCCCGCTCCGCCACCGCCCTGTTCGCCTACTGCGAGCCCGCGCTGCGCAAGATCACGCTGGCCGGCGCCGGGCACTGCCCGCCGCTGCTGGTCGGCGAGCGGCGCACCGAGTTCGTGGAGACGTCCGTGTCGGCGCCGCTCGGCATGCTCGCCTGCTGGGAGGCGCCCAGCGTGGAGCTCCAGGCCGAAGCCGGAGAGACGGTTCTGCTCTACACCGACGGACTGCTGCACCGCACCGGCGACGCCACCGACCGCGCCTTCGCCCGCCTGCACGCGGCCGCCGCCGGCGTACCGAGGGCGCTGCGGCACGACCCGGACGCGATCGCCGACCACGTGCTGCGCACGGTGCTGCCGGACGGGCTGGACGCGGCGGACTCCGACGAGGACGTCGTGCTGCTCGCGGCCCGCTTCGAGTAGCGCTGCGGGCCGCGCCGCGAGCGGTTGTCGGCGTAGCGGCGCGTGTAACGCCGGGCAGCGGTGTGTAACAGGTCTTCCGGCCCTGGGCCCCCTTCCGTACGACCGTACGATGGAGGGGGTCCAGTGCCGTATCGAGGAGGATGACGTGGCCGACGAGCTCAACCCGGAGACCCCGGAGACTGAGTCGGAAGAGCCCATCGAGCAGCGGAAGAACGGCCTGTACCCGGGCGTCTCCGACGAGCTCGCCGAGAACATGAAGTCCGGCTGGGCCGACACCGAGCTGCACGACCTGGAGCCGATCGCCCAGGCCGCCGAGACTGCGGCCCGCCGTGCGGCTCTCTCCGCGCGTTTCCCGGGCGAGCGGCTGGTGATCCCCGCGGGCAACCTGAAGACGCGTTCCAACGACACCGAGTACGCCTTCCGGGCCTCCGTGGAGTACGCCTACCTCACCGGCAACCAGACCGAGGACGGCGTCCTCGTCCTGGAGCCGGTCGCCGACGGCCACCAGGCGACGATCTACCTGCTGCCGCGCTCCGACCGCGAGAACGGCGAGTTCTGGCTCTCCGGCCAGGGCGAGCTGTGGGTGGGCCGCCGGCACTCCCTGACCGAGGCGGAGAAGCTGTACGGCATCCCGGCCTCCGACGTCCGCGAGCTGGCCGACCGGCTGCGGGAGGCGACCGGCCCGGTCCGCGTCGTACGCGGCTACGACGCCGGCATCGAGGCCGCCCTGACCGACAAGGTCACCGCCGAGCGCGACGAGGAGCTGCGGGTCTTCCTGTCCGAGGCGCGGCTGGTCAAGGACGAGTTCGAGATCGGCGAGCTGCAGAAGGCCGTCGACTCCACCGTGCGCGGCTTCGAGGACGTCGTGAAGGTCCTCGACAAGGCCGAGGCGACCTCCGAGCGCTACATCGAGGGCACGTTCTTCCTCCGCGCGCGGGTCGAGGGCAACGACGTCGGCTACGGCACCATCGCCGCGGCCGGTCCGCACGCCTGCACGCTGCACTGGGTGCGCAACGACGGCCCGGTCCGCTCCGGGGACCTGCTGCTGCTGGACGCGGGCGTCGAGACGCACACGTACTACACCGCCGACGTCACGCGCACGCTGCCGGTCAACGGCCGCTACAGCGAGATCCAGAAGAAGATCTACGACGCCGTGTACGACGCCCAGGAAGCCGGCATCGCGGCCGTGCAGCCGGGCGCCAAGTACCGCGACTTCCACGACGCCGCGCAGCGCGTGCTGACCGAGCGGCTCGTCGAGTGGGGGCTTGTCGAGGGGCCCGTGGAGCGGGTCCTGGAGCTCGGCCTCCAGCGGCGCTGGACGCTGCACGGGACCGGGCACATGCTCGGCATGGACGTCCACGACTGCGCCGCCGCGCGCGTGGAGACGTATGTGGACGGGGTCCTGGAGCCCGGCATGGTGCTGACCGTCGAGCCCGGACTGTACTTCCAGGCCGACGACCTGACCGTGCCCGAGGAGTACCGGGGTATCGGTGTGCGGATCGAGGACGACATCCTGGTGACCTCTGAAGGCAACCGGAACATGTCTGACGGGCTGCCTCGGCGGTCCGACGAGGTCGAGAGCTGGATGGCTGCTCTCAAGGGCTGACGTCGGGATGAGGGCCGGGTACCTGTGGGGTACCCGGCCCTTCGTTGCGGTGTGCGGGTGTGGGGGGCTTGTCGCGCAGTTCCCCCGCGCCCCTGGAGGCAGGGGGAACGGTGTGGACCTGCATATTGAGCTGCTCGCTGCTGAAGGGCGGCGGTCCGGGCTGGAACGGGCTCTTCGGGATGCCGTGCGGGACGGACGGCTCGCCCCTGGGGCACGGCTGCCCGCCACCCGGCGGCTGGCCGAGGAACTCGGCGTTTCCCGGGGCACCGTCAAGGCTGCCTACGACCAGCTGGTCGCCGAGGGCTATCTGAACGCTCGGCAGGGATCGGGGACAGAGGTCGCCTCACTGGCGTCCGCCGATGTCGCACCGTCCTCCGTCGCCTCACGCGCGCGTGCGCCCCGTTTCGATCTGCGGCCCGGCAGTCCGGATGTCGGGGCCTTCCCGGCCGCCGCCTGGTTGCGGGCGCTGCGGCGGGCCATCGCGACGGCGCCGTCATTGGCGTACGACTACGGCGACCCGCGCGGGCGCATCGAGCTGCGGACCGCGCTGTCGGGGTACCTGGGACGGGCGCGCGGGGTCCTCGCGCCGCCGGAGCGGATCGTGATCATCTCGGGGTACGTCCAAGGGCTCGCGCTCCTCACGCGCGTGCTGGACGGAGCCGAGATCGCCATGGAGGATCCCGGGCTGGCCTTCCACCGGGACGTGGTGCGCAGGGGCGGCGGCCGGGTCGTGCCGGTGCGGGTCGACGAGAAGGGTGCCTGTGCGGAGGAGCTGGGGGACTCGCGGGCGGTCGTGCTGACGCCGGCGCACCAGTATCCGACCGGGGTCACGCTGCATCCCTCGCGACGGCGGGCGGTCACCGACTGGGCACGCGCGCGTGGCGGACTGATCGTCGAGGACGACTACGACGGGGAGTTCCGGTACGACCGGCAGCCCGTCGGGGCGCTCCAGGGCATGGCTCCCGCGCACGTGGTCTACCTGGGCACGGCGTCGAAGACCCTGGGGCCGGCGCTGCGGCTCGGGTGGATGGTGCTGCCGGCGCACCTCGTCGACGCGGTCGCCGACGCCAAGCTGCACAGCGATCACCACACCGAGACCATCGGGCAGTTGGCGCTCGCCGAGCTGATCGACAGCCATGCCTACGACCGCCATGTGCGGGCCTCCCGGCTGCGGTACCGGAGGCGTCGGGACCAGTTGGTGCACCGGCTCGGGGCGCGGCGGGCGGTGCGCGGGATCGCGGCCGGGCTGCACGCGCTGGTCGAGGTCGCCGACGAGGAGGAGGCCCTGGCGCGGGCCGAGGCGGCGGGGCTCGCGGTGGGATGCCTCGGCGACCACTGGCATGCGGCGGACGGCGGCGACGGGCGGGCACAGGGGCTGGTCGTGGGGTACGGGACGCCTCGGGAGCGGGTTTATCCGGAGGCGCTGGAGGCGCTCGGACAGGTGCTCGACGGGTTGGCCCGGTGAACGGGGCGGGGGGAAGGCCGGTGATCGGGACAGGGGGCCGGTGAGGAGGCCGGTGATCGGGACAGAGGGCCGGTGAGGAGGCCGGTGATCGGGACAGAGGGCCGGTGATTGGGCCACTGAGAAGGCCGGTGATTGGGCCTGTTTGTCGGTCCAGTCGGCTTCTAAGGTCGTGCGTATGACGAACTCGCTCGTCCCGCCTCGGGGTCCGCAACGCGTCCTCGCCGTGGCTCAGTTGACCAACGCCGTCGGTGACGGCGCCTTCCTCGTGACCTCGGCGCTCTACTTCACGTACGTCGTCGGTCTCGCCCCCGCGCGAGTGGGTCTCGGGCTGACCCTGGCGTGGGCCGTCGGGGCGGCGGCGGGGGTGCCGCTGGGCAAGCTCGCGGACCGGCGCGGGGCGCGCGGGACGGCGGTGCTGCTGGCGGTGGTGGCGGGGCTCGCGGTCGCGGCGTTCCTTTTCGTACGCGGGTTCGTGCCGTTCGTCGTGGCTGCGTGCGTCTACGCCGCCGCGCAGTCGGGGCTGGCCGCGGCCCGGCAGACGCTGCTGGCGGGGCTGGTGTCCGCCGGCGAGCGGACCGGGCTGCTGGCGCATCTGCAGTCGGCGTTCAACGCCGGTCTGGCGGTGGGGGCCGGTCTGGGCGGGCTGGCGCTCCAGGCCGGGACGCGGGCGGCGTATCTCGGGGTGTTCGCGCTGGACGTGGCGAGCTTCGCGGTGTGCGCGGGGGTGCTGCTGCGGCTGCCTTCGGCGGCGCCCGGCGCCGGGGGGCGTGGCGGACGGAAGGACAACGGCGGCGGTGCCGTGGGCGAGCGGCGGGGCCGTGAGCGGCACGACGGGGGCGGTGTCCTGGGGGACCGGCGGGACCGTGCGCGGATCGACAGCCGTGGCGTCCTGCGTGACCGGCGCTATGTCGCCGTGGCGGTGCTCAACACCGTTCTGCTGCTGCGGATGCCGCTGCTGAGCCTCGCGCTGCCGCTCTGGATCGCCGAGCGGACCGACGCCCCGGCCTGGCTGGTCTCCGCGCTGTTCGTGCTCAACACCGGGGCCGTGATGCTGTTCCAGGTGCGGATGGCGCGCGGGGTCACCGGGCTCTCCTCGGCCACGCGCGCGGTGCGGCGGTCGGGGTGGGTGATGCTCGCGGCGTGCGCGGTGTTCGCGCTGTCGGCGGGGGCGCCGGCGTGGGTGGCCGCCGGGGTGCTGGTCGCCGGAGCCGTGCTTCAGGTCGTCGCGGAGATGGGGCAGTCCGCCGGGGCCTGGCAGCTCTCCTTCGACCTGGCGCCGGCCGACCGGGTCGGCGAGTACCAGGGCTTCTTCGGCACCGGTGTGACGGTGGCGCGGACCCTGGGGCCGCTGGTGCTGACGACGCTGCTGCTCGGGTGGGGCACGGCTGGCTGGCTGGTCCTGGGAGGGGCGACGCTCGTGGCGTCGTACGCCATGGGTCCGATGGCGCGCCGCGGGGGCGCCGCCGCCGGGCCGGACATGGAGTCGGAGGTGAAGTCGGCCGTGCAGTCGGGCGGGAAGGCGGCTATGCAGTCGGACGTGAACGCGGACGGCGAGCCTGACGCCGAGCCCCGGTCAGCCGCGCTGGTCGGCTGACCGGCCCGCCCTCACGCTCCCCCGCTCGCGGGGAGACCGACAGAAGACCGACCACGCGCGCGGGGCGACCGGCGCAAGGCCAGCCGCAGTCGGGCCCGACCCGCACGGGACCGAATCCGCTCGCAGCCCACCCTCCGCAGGACCGACCCCACTCACAGTCCACCCCCCGCAAGACCGACCCCTCCCGCTCGCAGCCCACCCTTCGCAAGACCGGCCCCGCTCACAGCCTGACCCGCGCAAGACCCCGGCCTCGCTCGTGTGGGGAGTGTCAAGCTGCCCGGGTCGGTGAGCTCGTCCGTGTCGGCAGTGAGTCCAGGAACAGTGCCCCGGCCAGCAGCCCCGCGCTGCCGCGGGGGCTCCACGCGCGTGTGTGCAGGTCCGCGTCGAAGGCGGCGAGGGCCGCCGCGCCCGCCGCCGTGGATGTGCCGCCCGCTTCCAGGACCTCCCGGGCGCCCGCCTGCACGTGGCGGAGGCCGAGCGGGCCCGCGGTGTAGAGGAGTTCGGTGTCCTGGAGGGTGGACATCACGCTGAGCAGGGCGTCCAGGCGGGCCTCCGCCTCCGTGGCGCCGGCCTTACGGGCGGCGGCCAGCGCGTCCAACGCCCGCCGTACGTGCGGGAATCCGGCCCGGGCCTCGCCGCGCGCCCCGGCCGCCCCGTACTTCGCCGACACCGACGAACCGCGCGACGGCCGCCGCGGGGCCCGCTTGTCGGGGTGCCGGGCGATGCTCTTGGCGGTCGCGGCGACGTCCCAGCCCTTCCCTCCCGGGTTCAGGGCGGCCGCGGCGACCAGCAGGCCGAGGGCCCACAGGGCGCCCCGGTGGCCGCCGCCGGCGAGGCCCACCGAGTGCTCGGTGCAGCGGCCGATCGCCCCGAGTTCCGTGCGGAGCCCAGGAGTCGGCTCGCCGGTGCGACGGGCCGCGGCGGCCATGGCCGCGAGGCCGGGTACGAGTGCCTTCGCCGACCAGCGCAGGGCGCGGTGGTCCAGGCGGGTGGTGCGGGCGTCCAGGTCGCGCGGGTCGGGCAGACCGGGCTTGGGGGCCAGGGCCAGCTGCCCGGTCAGCGCGGTCACGGCGGCCTGCGCCAGCGCTTCGTCCTCGCGGCTGCTCATGGCCGTACCTTACGAGGACGCCGAGGCCGAGGCAGTGGCACTTTCGGACGGAGCACCGGACGGCGGTTCGCCCGTCGGGGCGCCGCTCGGGGGCGTGCCGCCCTCGCCGCCGGCGCCGCTGCCCGCGCCGGTGTTCTCGGCGTCGGGGTCGATGCCGAGGGTGAGGAAGCCCTTGTACCCCTTGGACGGGTCGGCCTTCTTGACCGCCTTGAGGGTGAGCAGGCCGCTGGAGGCGCCGCCGCCGTCGTACACCATGTCGTTGTCGAGGGTGGTGTAGCTGCCGGAGTGCTGGGAGTAGGGCTCCAGGGTGAAGATCTCCTGGGCGATGCCGTCGTCGAAGAAGAACTGGCCGGTGTAGTTGACCTTGCCGCCCTCGTAGGTGCCGTCCTCCTTCTCGCCGCCGGTGTGGACCTTGACGTGGATGTGGCAGGTGCGCGGGGTGTACCAACCCGGGAAGATCGTCTCGAACTTGACGACTCCGTTGGCGTTGGCGATCTGGTAGCCGCGCAGGTAGGTCTGGTCGTTCGCGGTCGAGCCGTCCTCGCTCTCGGCGGGGGCCGAGCCGCCGGGGTTGGCGGTGGTGTAGCCGGAGTAGTAGCCCCAGGCGTCGCAGTGCCAGATCTCCACGGCCGCGCCGGGGACCGGGGTGCAGCCGTCGGTGGCGTCGACGACGGTGAGGCGCAGGGTGAGCGGGACGCCGCTCTTGCCCTCGGTGATGTCCTTCCTGACCAGGGCGCCGTCCAGGTAGTACGGGCCTTCGGTGACGCTCGTCATGAGCGTCATGCAGGCGCTGCTGCTCGTGGCCGACGCGGTGGCGGTCGCGTCGGCGGTGGCCTCGGTGTCGGCGAACGCCGACTGGTAGCCGGCGACGGCGAGGCCGCCCGCGGCGACCGTGCCGCCGGTCACGGCGAGGGCGCGGCGCCGGGTGATCGACTTGTCCTTGTGGTTTCCCGTCATGGTCGGGAAGTTAGGGACGCCGCCCGTCAGGGGGTTCTCAGGGCGCTGAGAACGGCCTGTGAATCCTGAGGAAGCTGAAATGCCGCTCCGCGGCGGGCGCTTGCGTGTGCTCTGTCACGGCTGGGGGTCGTCGTCGTGCAGGATCTTCTGGAACATCCGGTGGTCCCGCCACGCGCCGTTGATGTGCAGATAGCGCGGTGCCAGGCCGATCGGCTCGAAACCGCACTTGCCCAGCACCCGCTGCGAGGCCGCGTTGTCCACCACCGTGGTGGCCTCGATCCGGTGCAGTCCGACCGTCTCCCGAGCGATCCGGCACACCCGCTCCACGGCGGCCGTCGCGAGCCCGCGGCCCTGCTGGTCGGCGCCGATCCAGTAGCCGAGGTAGGCGCTGCGGAACGGCCCCAGGATGATGCCGGTCAGGGTGATCGCGCCCACGATCCGCCCGTCGGACTCGAGGTGCCACGGCACGAGCCGGCCCTCCGTGAACTGCCGGAGCCGCTCGTCCAGGCGTATGCGCTGGCCCGCGACCGTGAAGAAGTCCTCGGGGCGGCGGGGCTCCCACGGTTCGAGATGCTCGCGGTTGGCGACGTAGGCCGCGCACAGCGCGTCGGCGTCACCGGCCGTGGCGAGGCGCAGGGTCACACCGCCGGGCAGCTCTTCGGACTCGATCTCCATGCCGCGACCCTAACCGGGGCCACTGACAACGGCAGTTGGACGGCCACCGGCCCATCGACAGAGGCAGTCGGCCGGCCGCCGGGCCAATGACCACGGCAGTGGCCTGCCGCGCCGGCGGCTAGACCGCCATCAGCGGGGCGTCCTTGCGCCACTTCAGGATCTTGTCGAAGCTCACCACCGCGCCGCCCCGGCCCGGCTTGTTGCCGATGTGGACGTGGTCGGCGAGTTCCTGGATCAGGCACAGCCCGCGGCCGTGCTCCGCCTCGCTGGGCGCGCGCCGGAAGCCCGGCGAGGAGCGGAGGAAACCGGGGCCGGAGTCGGCGACCTCGATACGGCACTTCTCGCCGTCCAGGTAGGCGGTGACGCGGTACGCCTCGGACCTGCCGCCCTGTCCGGTGCCGCCGCCGTGCTCGACGGCGTTCGCGCAGGCCTCGCTGAGGGCGACGGAGAGGTCGTAGGAGATGTCGGGGTCGACGCCCGCGGTCTCCATGGTGCCGAGCAGCAGCCGCCGGGCGAGCGGAACGCTCGCAGCCTCGCGCCGCAGATGGAGTGACCACCAGATGCTCATGCTCCAGCCTCCCGGCCGCGGCTCGACATACCGTTACGTATTGCCGCCCGTGCCCGGGTGTAAGCACACCGTTGACGTGACGCCGCCCATACGGGGGATGCGTGCCTGGCATCGAATGGGGTATGTAGTGCCGGTTCACCCCAGAAAGTGATCTTCTGGTCGTACGACGCGTACGTCATCTTGTGGACCTGCCGTATGGCGGCCGTAAGGCCAGTGCGATGATGAGCCCGCCATGACTGCCCCCCACCCACGCACGGCGCGCACCGGAACCGGACTCCGGGTCCTGCGGGCCGCGGTGTTCGCCGCGGTCTGCGTCGTGCTGGCCGCGGGCGGGCACACGCTCGCCTCCTGCGCCACGGTTCCGCTGTGGACCCTGGGCGCGGGGTTCCTCGGGGTCCTCGTGGTGGCCGCACCGCTCGCCGGACGCGTCCGGTCGCTGCCGGGCATCGCGGCACTGCTCGCCGCCGGACAGGTCGTGCTGCACGTGCTGTTCGGGATGGGGCAGCACGCCGCCGCGGCCAAGCCGTCGATGGCTCCCCTGCCCACCGCGAGCGACGCC
The DNA here is from genome assembly GCF_003143935.1 of Streptomyces sp. Act143. GTDB lineage: Bacteria > Actinomycetota > Actinomycetes > Streptomycetales > Streptomycetaceae > Streptomyces. The sequence goes on from NZ_QFRX01000001.1 coordinate 4,959,047, forward strand.
TCCCTGATCGAGCAGGCCGCGCGCCTGGTCTGCGGGACCACCGCGGCGGCGATCAGCCCGGCCCAGGCGGTCCGGATCCTGACCGAGGCACGCCTGTACCAGGGCACGCACGCGCACGCGTCCATGGGCTCCATGCAGATGTCCACGGACACCGTGTCCGACGGCTCCCCCGTCTCGCCGCTGCCGTCCCTGTCGATGCTGCTCGGCCACGTCCTGGCGGCCCTGGCCGTCGGCTGGCTGCTGCGCCACGGCGACCTGGCCCTGCTGCGGCTGACGGAACTCTCGGCGCACGGGGTCGCCGAGGCGGCACTCGTACGGTCGCTGCGCGGGGCCCTCGCCCTGGTACGCGCCCTGCGTGCGGGGCTCCCCGGCGCACCCCGGACCGGTCCGGCGCTGCCGCGCACCGCGCTGCTCGCGCCACCGGCACCTTGTACCACCGCACTCCAGCACACGGTGATCAGGCGCGGCCCGCCGGCCGCCGACGCTCTCGCGCTCGCCGCCTGACACGACGCGCCACTTCCCGGAAAGAGGGGAGGCCGCCGTCGTGCGGCCCGCGCACGCGTACGGCCGCCGTCACACGGCCGCATACGCGCGCGTGCGCCGTCCCGCGGCCCGCGCCTGCGCACGCGTGCCTGTGTCCGTGTCCGACGCCCGTCGGCACCTCCACGCGCGCGTACCCCTCTTCATCACCGGAAACCATCTCTCGAAGTGGAGTGCCCCTTTTCATGAAGGCTTCTCGGATCGCCGCCGTCGGCGCCCTCACCGCCTCGGCCGTCGTCGTCCTGTCCTCCCCCGCGTTCGCGCACGTCAGCGTGCAGCCCGAGGGCACCGCGGCCAAGGGCGGCTACGCGGTCGTCGACTTCAAGGTGCCGAACGAGCGCGACAAGGCCTCGACCACCAAGCTCGAGGTCACCTTCCCCACCGACCACCCGCTGGCCTCCGCGATGCCGGAGCCCGTCGACGGCTGGGACGTGAAGGTCACCAAGGCCAAGCTCGACAAGCCGATCGAGATGCACGGCGAGAAGATCGACCAGGCCGTCTCCAAGATCACCTGGACCGCCAGCGGCGACGGCATCCAGCCCGGTTTCTTCCAGAAGTTCCCGGTCTCCGTGGGCGCCCTGCCCGAGGACACCGACGAACTGGTCTTCAAGGCGATCCAGACGTACTCCAACAAGGAGGTCGTCCGCTGGATCGAGGTCCAGCAGGACGGCCAGGAGGAGCCCGAGAACCCGGCGCCCGTGCTGACGCTGTCCGAGGCCGCCGAGGACGGCCACGCGCACGGCTCGACGGCCGCCGACAAGACGTCCGACGACGCCAAGTCGGCCGAGAAGGCCGCGGCCGAGGCCGCCGCCCCGGCCGACAGCAGTGACACCACCGCCCGCGTCCTCGCCGTCGTGGGCATCGTCGTCGGCGCGCTCGGCGTGGCCTACGGCGTGCTCGCCGGACGCCGCCGCACCGGCGCCGACGCCTGAGTCCGACCGTCCGCGCGCCGCACCGGGGCGGCACGGCCGCCCGTACCGCCCCGGTGCCCGCCGGAGCCATCACATCTGGGACATTTCTCTATGCGCAAGAAGACGTTCGCCGCGGCCACCCTGCTCGCCGCCGCCTCCCTGACCCTGACCGCCTGCGGCGGCGGTGACGACACCGGCTCGCCCGTCTCCGTGGTCTCCGAGGACTCCGCCGCCGCCAAGGCCGCCATCGTCCTCGACAAGCCCTTCGAGAAGCCGGACCTCGTCCTCACCGACACGAACGGCAAGAAGTACGACCTCCGCGAGCAGACCGAGGGCCACCCCACGCTGGTCTACTTCGGCTACACCAACTGCCCCGACGTCTGCCCGACGACCATGAGCAACATCGCCGTCGCCAAGAGCAAGCTGTCCAAGGCACAGCAGGACGAACTGCGGGTCGTCTTCGTCACCACCGACCCCGACCGGGACACCCCCAAGGCGCTCGGCAAGTGGCTCAAGGGCATCGACTCCCAGGTCGTCGGCCTCACCGGCGACTTCGCCACCATCCAGGCCGGCGCCCGCACCCTCGGCATCACCATCGAGGCCCCGCACAAGGACAAGAACGGCAAGACCGTCTCCACCCACGGCACCCAGGTCGTCGCCTTCTCCCCCAAGACCGACGCCGGATACGTCCTCTACACCGAGGACGCCACCGTCGACGACTACATCAAGGACCTCCCCAAGCTCGTCGAGGGAGAGACCCCGTGAAGCGGACGGCCCTTCTCGGCGCCGGACTGACCGCGGCCCTGCTGCTGACCGGGTGCGGCTCCTCCGACGACGGCAAGGCCGAACTCTCCGTCAGCGGCGCCTACATCCCGCAGCCGGTCTCCGACTCGATGGCCGCCGGCTTCCTGACCGTCAGCAACAAGGGCGGCACTAAGGACGAGCTGACGTCCGTGACCAGTGACCTCGGCGAGGTCACCATGCACGAGACCGTCGACTCCGCCATGCAGGAGGTCAAGAACCTCGACGTGCCCGCCCACGGTCAACTCGTGTTCAAAAGCGGCGGCAACCACCTGATGTTCGAGAAGCTGAAGCGCAAGCCGAAGCAGGGCGAGACCGTCTCCGTCGAACTGCACTTCGCCGACTCCGACCCGGTCACCGTCGAGATGCCGGTGAAGTCCGCGACGTACACCCCCAAGACCGGTCACTGAGGGAGGGACCCACCTTGACGCAGACCATCGCCCCCCGCGCACGGGTCCTGGTGCTGCTGCTCCTCGCGGCCACCGGACTGCTCCTCGCCGGGGCCGGGCCGGCCTCCGCGCACGCCGCGCTGACCGGCAGCGACCCCCAGCAGGGGACGGTGGTCGACAAGGCCCCGACCCAGATCTCGCTCACCTTCTCCGAGAAGGTCGCGATGTCCGACGACTCGCTGCGGGTCCTCGATCCCAAGGGCAAGCGCGTCGACCAGGGCAAGGCGTCCAACGTCAGCGGCACCACCTACGCCGTGGGCCTGCACAGCGGACTGCCCGACGGCACGTACACCGTCACCTACCAGGTCGTCTCCGAGGACAGCCACCCCGTCGCCGGGGCCTACACCTTCTCCGTCGGCGCCCCCTCCCGGACCACCGTCTCCGTCTCCGGCCAGACCGCCGGCGGCGGAGTCGTCGGCTGGCTCTACGGCTTCGGCCGCTACGTCTCCTACGCCGGCTTCATCGTCATGGTCGGCGGCGCCGCCTTCGTCCTGGCCTGCTGGCAACGCGGCTCCGGCGTACGGGCCGTACAGCGCACCGTCGTCGCCGGATGGCTCGCGCTCACCGCCGCCACGCTCCTGCTGCTGCTCCTGCGCGGCTCCTACACCAGCACCGGCTCCTTCGGCGACGTCTTCGACCTGAGCCTGCTCAGCCAGGTCCTGCAGACCAAGACCGGCGCCGCGCTCGTCTCCCGGCTGCTGCTGCTCTCCGCGGCGGCGCTGTTCATCGCCGTGCTCTTCGGGGCGTACGACAAACGCGAGGACGAGGAGAAGCGCGACCTCACCTTCGGGCTCGCCATCGGCGGCACCGTCGTCGCCGCCGGACTCGCCGCGAGCTGGGCCATGGCCGAGCACGCCTCCACCGGCCTCCAGACCGGCATCGCGATGCCCGTCGACGTGCTCCACCTGCTGGCCGTCGCGGCCTGGCTCGGCGGCCTGGCCACGCTCCTGGTGGCCCTGTACCGCGCGGACACCCCCATCGAACGCTCCGCCGTGGCCCGCTTCTCCACCCTCGCCTTCGGCAGCGTCCTCACCCTCGTGGCGACCGGCATCTACCAGTCCTGGCGGCAGCTCGGCTCCTGGTCCGCCTTCACCGACACCGGGTACGGCCGGCTGCTGCTCGTCAAGATCGGGCTCGTGGCGCTGCTCGTCGGCATCGCGTGGATCTCACGGCGGTGGACGCGACGGCTGGGGAACGCGAGCGCGGTGGAGACCGCACAGGCCGCAGAGACCGAAAAGACCGACGAGGCCGAAGAGACCGACGAGGCCGACACGGAAGGGGCAGCCGTCCGGGAGAAGGAGCGCGTCGGAGCGGGGGCGGCCGGTGCCGACTCCGTGCGGGCCACCCAGCTCGCCCGGCAGCGGGCCGCCGTCGACGCCGCCCGGCGCAAGCGGCAGCGGGACGCCGACCCCGACCGGTTCGGGCTGCGCCGCTCGGTGCTCGCCGAGGCGGGCGTCGCCGTCGTCCTGCTCGCCGTCACCACCGTGCTGACCCAGACCGAGCCCGGCCGCACCGAGGAAGAGGCCAAGGCGGCCACGTCCTCGTCCGCCGCCTCGTCGTCCTCCTCGTCCTCCTCCGGCGACACGTCCTCCGCGGTCACCCTGGACATCCCCTTCGACACCGGCGGCGAGGACGGCAAGGGCATCGTGCGGATCGACCTCAACCCCGCGCGCGTGGGCGCCAACGAGATGCACGTCTACGTGGAGCGACCCAACGGCCGGGCCTTCGACGTCCCCGAGGTGAAGGTGTCCTTCACCCTGGAGGCCAAGAACATCGGGCCGCTGCCCGTCACCCCCGACCGCATCACCACCGGCCACTGGTCGGCCGGCGGTGTGCAGCTCCCCATGGCGGGCGACTGGAAGGTCGCCGTGACCGTGCGGACCTCCGACATCGACCAGACCACCGTCTCCAAGAACGCGCAGATCGGCTGAACCACCGTGGCTGACCAGTCCCTTCCGCAGACCCGGACCGCCGAGAAGGCAGTTAATGACGGCGTTTCCGAAAGCGCCCCCAAGGAGGGCCTTTCGCGACGCCGGCTGCTCGGCACCGCCGGTGCCACCGGGCTCGTGCTCGGCGCCGCCGGCGGAGCTGCGGGCTACGCCGCCCGGCCCGCCGAGGCCACCCCGCTGACCTCGCTCGGCGCCGAGGAGGTGATGTTTCACGGGAAACATCAGCCCGGCATCCTCCAGGGCCTCCAGGCCCGCGGCCACCTCATCGCCTTCGACCTGGCGGCGGGCGCGGGCCGCAAGGGAGCCGCCGCGCTGCTGCGCCGCTGGTCGGAGACGGCACGGCGGCTCATGGCGGGCGAGGCGATGGCGATCGACGACACGGATGTCGCGCGGGACGCCGGACCGTCCTCGCTGACGATCACCTTCGGCTTCGGGCACAGCTTCTTCGCCCGGACCGGGCTGGAGAAGCAGCGGCCGACCGCCCTCGACCCGCTGCCCGACTTCTCCTCCGACCGGCTCGACAAGGCGCGCAGCAACGGCGACCTGTGGGTGCAGGTCGGCGCCGACGACGCCCTCGTCGCCTTCCACGCCCTGCGCGCGGTCCAGAAGGACGCGGGCGACGCGGCGAAGGTCCGCTGGCAGATGAACGGCTTCAACCGCTCGCCGGGCGCCACCGCCCACCCCATGACCGCCCGCAACCTCATGGGCCAGATCGACGGCACCCGCAATCCCAAGCCGGCGGAGTCCGACTTCGAGCGGCGCATCTTCGTCCCCTCGTCCGGGGACCCCGCGTGGATGGCGAACGGCTCCTACGCCGTCGTACGCCGCATCCGCATGCTCCTCGACGACTGGGAGCAGCTCACGGTGAAGGCGCAGGAGCAGGTGATCGGACGTCGCAAGGCCGACGGGGCGCCGCTGACCGGCGGCTCCGAGACGACCGCGATGGACCTGGAGAAGACCGACGCCAAGGGCGACCTGGTGGTCCCCCTCAACGCCCACGCCCGGATCACCCGGCCCGACCAGAACGGGGGCGCGGCCATGCTCCGCCGCCCCTGGTCCTTCCACGACGGCATCGGCACGGACGGCACCCCGGACGCGGGGCTCCTCTTCGTCTGCTGGCAGGCCGACCCGCTGCGCGGCTTCGTCCCCGTCCAACGCAAGCTCGACCGCGGGGACGCCCTGTCCCAGTACATCCGCCACGAGTCCAGCGGCCTGTTCGCGGTGCCGGGCGGGGCGGCGGAGGGGGAGTACGTGGGGCAGCGGCTGCTGGAGGGATGAGGAGTCGGCGTGCGGCGTGCGGGCCAACGGGCGGGACGGCATTCGGTCACGGCCATTCACTCAGCGGAGGGGCCGTGGTGGAACGAGTGCCCTCCGTTTCGCAAGGCCCATTAGGGTGAGGTCATGCCAGCCAGCTATGCGTACCTCGGCCCCGAGGGCACCTTCACCGAAGCCGCTCTGCGCAGGCTTCCGGAGGCGGCCACACGGGAGCTGATCCCGTACGTGTCCGTGCAGTCCGCCCTGGACGCGGTCCGGGTCGGCGAGGCCGAGGCCGCGTTCGTGCCGATCGAGAACTCCGTCGAGGGCGGCATCACCACCACCCTCGACGAGCTGGTCGCGGGCGCCCCGCTGATGATCTACCGCGAGGTGCTGCTGTCGATCACCTTCGCGCTGCTGGTCCGGCCCGGCACGAAGCTCTCGGAGATCAAGACGGTCTCCGCGCACCCGGCGGCCCAGCCGCAGGTCCGCAACTGGCTGAAGAAGAACCTCCCGGACGCCGACTGGGAATCCGCCGCCTCCAACGCGGACGCCGCCCGGCTGGTCCAGGAGGGCCAGTACGACGCCGCCTTCGCCGGTGAGTTCGCCGCCGCGCTCTACGGCCTCGAGGCCCTGGAGACCGGCATCCACGACGCGGAGAACGCGCAGACGCGGTTCGTGCTGGTGGGCCGGCCCGCCCGGCCCGCCGCGCCGACCGGCGCCGACAAGACCTCCGTCGTGCTGTGGCAGCGCGACGACCATCCCGGCGGCCTGCGCGACCTGCTCGGCGAGTTCGCCACCCGCGGCATCAACCTCATGCTGCTCCAGTCCCGCCCCACCGGCGCCGGCATCGGCAACTACTGCTTCTGCATCGACGCCGAGGGCCACATCTCCGACCGACGGGTCGCCGAGGCCCTGATGGGGCTGAAGCGGATCTGCCTGGAGGTGCGGTTCCTCGGTTCGTACCCGCGTGCGGACGTGACCAAGGGCGAGGTGCGTGCGCCGCTGCGTGGCACCTCGGACGACGAGTTCATGGCCGCGTCGGACTGGGTGGCTCGCTGCCAGGACGGACGTTTCTAGCAGGTTTCCGGCCGCTCCTACCTGCATATTTTCGTTATCCACAGGTGTTATCCACAGGCTGCCATCTCGACCTGGGGACAAGTCGACACGGAAGTGCTATCCAGTCGACAAATCGCCCTACAGCCCCCAACTTCGTCCACAGGCCCACAGGTCACCCTTCGTCCACCCGTTTCCATCGATCAATCCTTTGGAGCGACCCATTTCCACTCGAAAGTGGGCGTGAAGACGGTTTGGATCGAGAATTCTTCGCCTCGCACATCCGAATCGGAATGATCATTTTCGAAGTCCACAGATCTTTCGCACAGCCTGTGGATAACTCATCCGGGGTGTGGATTCCTGTGGACAGAGCCGCCGCCAAGTCCCGCCCTCCACAAGGGAATCCAGTCAACCAGGCGTCCGGAACCTGCCTCGTTCCAGGGAGTGAGACGCCTTTTATTGACACGGGCGAACACAGAGGGCAATTCCCCCATAACGGTATGTAACGCGCGGTTCGGAATAGCGAGTCGTGGGCTGACATCCGGCACCGGTAGCCTTGAGCGCGTGATTGACCTTCGCCTGCTCCGTGAGGACCCCGACCGAGTTCGCGCGTCCCAGCGCGCCCGTGGAGAGGACGTCGCGCTCGTCGACGCTCTCCTGTCCGCCGACGAGCGGCGCAGGTCGTCCGGCGTCCGCTTCGACGAGCTGCGCTCCGAGCAGAAGTCGCTCGGCAAGCTCATTCCCAAGGCCACCGGGGACGAGAAGGCCGAGCTGCTGCAGAAGGCGAGCCAGCTGGCCGCCGACGTCAAGGCGGCCGACGCCGCGCAGAACGAGGCCGACGAGGAGACCAAGCGCCTGGTCCTCCAGCTCGGCAACCTCGTCCACCCCGACGTCCCCGTCGGCGGCGAGGAGGACTTCGTCGTCCTGGAGACGCACGGCACCATCCGCGACTTCGGCGCCGAGGGCTTCGAGCCCAAGGACCACCTGGAGCTCGGCGAGCTGCTGGGCGCCATCGACGTCGAGCGCGGCGCGAAGGTCTCCGGCTCGCGCTTCTACTACCTCACCGGCGTCGGCGCCCTCCTGGAGCTCGCCCTCGTCAACGCGGCGATCGCCCAGGCCACCGAGGCCGGCTTCGTCCCGATGCTCACCCCCGCGCTGGTCCGCCCGCGCGCCATGGAGGGCACCGGCTTCCTCGGCCAGGCCGCGGAGAACGTGTACCACCTGGAGAAGGACGACTACTACCTGGTCGGCACCTCCGAGGTCCCGCTCGCCGCGTACCACATGGACGAGATCCTGGAGGCCGACCAGCTGCCGCTGCGCTACGCCGGCTTCTCGCCGTGCTTCCGCCGCGAGGCCGGCACGTACGGCAAGGACACCCGCGGCATCTTCCGCGTGCACCAGTTCGACAAGGTCGAGATGTTCTCGTACGTCGCCCCCGAGGACGCCGAGAACGAGCACAAGCGGCTCCTGGAGTGGGAGAAGCAGTGGCTGACCGGCCTGGAGCTGCCCTTCCAGGTCATCGACGTCGCCTCGGGCGACCTGGGCGCCTCCGCCTCGCGCAAGTTCGACTGCGAGGCGTGGATCCCGACCCAGGGCAAGTACCGCGAGCTGACCTCGGCCTCCAACTGCGACAGCTTCCAGGCGCGCCGTCTCTCCGTCCGCATGCGCGACGGCAAGAAGGTGCAGCCGCTGGCGACGCTCAACGGCACGCTGTGCGCCGTACCGCGCACGATCGTGGCGATCCTGGAGAACCACCAGCTGGCCGACGGCTCCGTCCGCGTCCCCGAGCTGCTGCGCCCGTACCTGGGCGGCCGTGAGGTGCTGGAGCCGGTCGCCAAGTGAGCGACTCGACTTCGACCTCGGCCGGGGGATTTCCGTACAGGCTGATCGCGACCGATCTCGACGGGACGCTGCTGCGTTCCGACGAGTCGGTCTCGGACCGCACCCGTGCCGCGCTCGCCGCGGCCACGGCGTCCGGTGCCGCGCACATCGTGGTGACCGGCCGCGCGGTCCCCTGGACCCGGCACATCCTCGACGACCTCGGCTATGAGGGCCTCGCGGTGTGCGGGCAGGGCGCGCAGGTGTACGACGCCGGTGCGCACCGGCTGCTGACGTCCGTGACGCTGGACCGGCAGCTGGCCGGGGTCGCCCTCGCCAAGATCGAGGCGGAGGTCGGCCCGCTGTACCTGGCGGCCAGCCGGGACGGGCTGGAGGGCGAGGTGCTGGTGGGGCAGGGGTACGCGCTCACCGGCGACCTGCCCGCGACGCCGTTCACGGACGCGGCCGACCTGTGGACCGCGCCGCTGAACAAGATCTACATACAGCATCCTGAGCTGTCGGACGACGAGCTGGCGGAGGCCTCGCGGCAGGCGGCGGGCGGGTTCGTGACCGTCGCCATGGCCGGTGAGGGCATCGTGGAGCTGCTCCCGCTGGGCCTGTCCAAGGCGACGGGGCTGTCCTTGGCCGCGCGTCGGCTGGGGCTCAAGGCCGCCGACACGATCGCCTTCGGCGACATGCCGAACGACATCCCGATGTTCGGCTGGGCGGCTCGGGGCGTGGCGATGGCCAACGCCCATGAGGAGCTCAAGGCGGTGGCCGACGAGGTGACGTCCTCGAACGAGGAGGACGGGATCGCGGTGGTGCTGGAGCGGTTGCTCGGTTGATGCCGCCGTCATCGGTTGCGCCGGCGGTGACGTCGGCGGAGCCGGTTGCGTCGGCAGTACTGTCGGCGGAGTCGCGGTGACGACGTATCGCGGAGGATGCACGGATCGAACGTGCGCGGGGTTTCCCCCGACCACGGCTTAGCAAGCCGGTGCCTTACCTCTCGGCCAATCCTCCGGGTGGGCGGCCCACGCGAGAGCGACATCGCGTGCTCGAAGCGGCCGCCCCGGGCAGTCCGGTGCGGTGGACTCGACGGTGGGGTAACTACACCGGAGTCCTCCGCCGACTGCCCTGACGGGAGCTGGACGTACTGTCGTGCATGGACATCGCCCGGCTCCTCTCCCAGAACGTGGCGCCGGTTCGTTCACCGGCCGCGGGGACACAACCATCGTGCCGGTAAGCCGAGTTGGGCGCCACTGAATTAATCGGCCGGGTGTTCGCCTACCGGCGCCACCACCTGCGGCGGGCCTTGCTGAAGAACCAGCCCGCGGGCGGTTCGTCGGAGCGCCACGGCCTCGGCTCGGGCTCCTCGCGGCGCCAGCGCGCGGCGAGCATCCGGGCCCGGGCGGACGGCTCCGAGGTCTCCGCGGAGCGTATGAAGTCCTCGTCCAGGACGAGACCGTCCCAGGACTCGTCCCCGGGCCGGTCCCGCCCGTCGTGGTGCGCGTCCGCCATCTCCGTTCCTCCTAGCCGTGCATCCCGTCGGCCCAGTGTGCCGGGACGGGGGTGAAGCCCCCGTCAATAAGCGTGGCGTCCGTACCTCGTGGCACCTACTCCTCGCCGGCCAGCGTCAGCGTCCGCAGCTTCTGACCCGCGTACCAGGTGGCGAGCACGGTCACCACGACCAGGAGCACCGTCGCCGTCGGCAGGCCGACGTCGGAGGTGACCAGGTCGCCGCCCGCGACCTTGTGGGCCACCGCCAGCGACCACTGCTGGACGCTGAGCGTGCGGGCCCCGGAGACCAGGGAGCCGAAGAGTGCCTCCCAGACCAGGGCGTAGACGAGGCCGAAGACGACCGCGTGCCGCGACACCGTGCCCAGGAGCAGGAAGAGCGCGGCGTAGGCGATGGAGGAGACCAGCGCGGCGACCGTGTAGGCGACGGCGATCTGCTGGCCGTTGCCATTGAGGATCAGGCCCGCGATCAGGGTCGGCAGGGCCGAGAAGACCATGGTGACCGCGATCGCGACGATCAGCTTGGTGAAGATGATCGTGGGCCGCTTGATCGGCTTGGACAGCAGGTACACCACCGAGCCGTCGTCGATCTCCGGGCCGATCGCGCCGGTGCCGGCGATGACGCCGATGATCGGCACCATGGTGGCGAGCGCGAGGCCGCCCAGCAGGTCGGACGCCGTCTGGTCGTCGGCGCCCACCAGGGCGCGCACGATCACGGAGATCACGATCAGCAGCAGGGGCAGGGCGCCCAGGATGAGGGCCCGGCGGCGGCCGAGCAGGGCCCGGTAGGTGAGTCGGGCGACTGTGGGGTCGTACATCTTCGGCCTCCTACGCCGCGACCAGGTACGAGAACACGGACTCGAGGGACTCGTCGGACGGCGAGACCGTCAGCAGCCGGATGCCGTGGTCACGGGCGACCTTCGGCAACAGGGCGGTGAAACGGCCGAAGTCGACGGCCTGGATGCGCAACGCGCCCTCCGCCAGGTCGACTTCGATGCCGGACGTCGACGGGTCGGCGATCAGCGCGGCCGCGAGGGCGCGGTCGTCGCTGGAGCGCACCAGGTAGCGGTGCGGGCGGTCGGTCATCAGGCGGCGGATCTTGGGGAAGTCACCGCTCGCCGCGTGCCTGCCCGCGACCACGACCTCGATGTGCCAGGCGAGTTGCTCGACCTCTTCGAGGATGTGGGAGGAGAACAGAACGGTGCGGCCCTCGTCGCCCATGCGGCGCAGCAGGTCCATGAGCTGCATGCGCTGGCGCGGGTCCATGCCGTTGAAGGGCTCGTCGAGGAGCAGCAGCGAGGGGTCGTGGACCAGGGCGGACGCCATCTTCACACGCTGGCGCATGCCCTTGGAGTACGTCTGGATCTTGCGGTCCTGCGCGTACTCCATCTCGACGGTGGCCAGCGCCTTCTGGGCGGCCTTGGCGCCCAGGCCGTGCAACTCGGCGTTGGCGACGACGAATTCACGGCCGGTGAGGAAGTCGTACATCGCCTCGCGCTCGGGGACGATGCCGATGTGCTTGTAGATGGCCTCGTTGCGCCACACCTGCTCGCCGTCGAGGGTGACGGTGCCGGTGGAGGGGGCGAGAAAGCCGCCCATCATGTTGATCAGGGTGGACTTTCCGGCGCCGTTGGGGCCGAGGAGGCCGGTGACGCCGGGGCCGATCGTCATGGTGATGTCGTTGACGGCGACCACGTTGCCGAACCAGCGCGATACGTGGTCGATGGAGAGCGTGGTCACAGTCCCACCTTCTTGTAGCGGCGGATCATCAGGCCGTAGGAGGCGGCGATCAGGCCGAGGACGACGAGGACGTACACCACGCCCTGGCCGTTCGAGGGCCCGTGCCCGCCCGGCAGCGCCGGGGTCGCGCCGAGGAAGGCGGACTGCACGCCGTCGATGAGGGTGACCGGCGAGAAGAGGCCCATCCACGGGATGGCGGAGGTGCTGCCCTGGGCGTCGGCGATGGCCTGGAGGGTGGTGACGGCGCCGTAGGAGATGGTGAAGACGGCGATCACGGCCGCGATGCCGAAGCCGCGGCGCGGAGTGACGGCGGCGATGACCAGGCCGATGCCGGCGAACAGCAGCGAGAGCAGTGCCACCGAGACAAGTCCCTGCGCGAATCCCTTGGTCTGGTCGGTGAAGTCCAGCTTGGCGAGCAGGGCGCCCACATAGAGGACGAGCAGCGGGGCGGCGGTGAGGATGAACATCGCCGAGGCCAGAGCCGCGTACTTGGCGCGGACGTAGTCGGCGGTCTCGATGGGCCGCGAGAAGTACAGCGGGACGGTCTTGAAGCGCAGGTCGCGCGAGACGGACTGCGGGGCCTGCGAGGCGACGTACAGGCAGATCACGGACTGCATGATGATCGCGTAGCGCGTGTACTCGACGGGCAGGGCGCTCGCCTTGGTGGCGACCGTGACGGCCACCATGATGGCCGCGGGCACGCACATCACCGCGAACAGCAGCATCGGCAGCACCTTGGACTTGACCGAGCGGCCGAGGCCGTAGGCGCCGCGCAGGGACTGCGAGTACAGGGACCGGGTCGCGTACGAGCGGCCTAGGCGGGGGCCGTCGTAGGCGCGGTAGCCGATGTTGTGGATGCGGGTCTGGTCGCCCGCGGGGGTGGCGACCGGGTGTTCAGCTGCCATGGCCGACGGCCTCCTTCCGCTGCTGTTCCTCGGTCTCCTGGTCGTCCTGGAAGACCTCCGAGATGTGGTGGCGGCGCTGCTCCATGCGGACCAGGCCGAGGCCGAGGTCGGTGACGACGTCCCGGACGACGTCGTAGGTCTCCTCGCCCTGGGCGGTGAGCAGCAGGATGTGGCCGGCGCCGGGCAGGCCGCTGCCCGCCTCGACGGCCACCCCGCGCGCGTGGAGCGCTTCGCGCATCGCGCGGGTGCCGTCCGGGTGCTCGTCGGTGTCGGTGACCTCGATCGCGAGGGTGGTGGTGGTCTGGGTGAAGTCGGTGGTGGAGCTGGAGCGCAGGAGCTTGCCGCCGTCGATGACGACCACGTGGTCGCAGGTGCGCTCCAGCTCGCCCAGGAGGTGGGAGGTGACCAGGACCGAGATGCCGAAGTCGGTGTGGATGCGCCGGATCAGGGCGAGCATCTCGTCGCGGCCGACCGGGTCGAGGCCGTTGGTCGGCTCGTCGAGGAAGACCAGCTGCGGGTCGTGGACGAGGGCCTGGGCGAGCTTCACGCGCTGCTTCATGCCCGTGGAGTAGCCGCCGATGGGGCGGTAGCGCTCCTCGTACAGACCGACGTGGCGCAGGGTGTCCGCGGTGCGCTCGCGCGCGGCGGCCGGCGGCAGGCCGGACATGCGGGCCATGTGCACGACGAACTCGGTGGCGGAGACGTCGGGCGGCAGGCAGTCGTGCTCCGGCATGTACCCCACGCGTTCGCGGATGGCGCCGCCCTTGGTGGCGACGTCGAGGCCGAGCACCTCGGCGCGGCCCTCGGTGGCGGGGGACAGACCCAGCAGGATCTTGATCAGTGTGGACTTGCCGGCCCCGTTGGCGCCGACGAGTCCGGTCACACCGGGTCCGACGTCCACGGAGAGCCGGTCAAGCGCGGTCACCCGGGGGAACCGCTTGCTCAGGCTTTCGGTCGCGATCACAGTCACGTCTTCGACAGTAGTGACCCACGCCACTGGAGGTCGTCACACCGCAGAGCTGTCTTCGGGTCAGACTCCAGGCGTACGGGCCCGTAGGGGATGCCATGCCTGAGAGCTACGCGGGGGCCGGGGCGGGGGCTGGGGCGGGCTGTGCGGGGGCTCGGGGGGCGGCTTCGGCAGGAGCTGCGCCGGAGTTTTCCACAGGGCGGACACCGCCTATTGACGCAGCCTCTAACAACTGTCACATTCGGCGGTGTCAAGTTACGGGCACGTAGCGCAGTCGGCGCGGACTGGGTGGGACGAGGTGGCATGACGACGGCAGTGGCAGGCGAACGGACCGCGGAACTGCGGGGATTCAGGAAAGTCCAGCGGCTGGCGTACGAGTGCGCCGAGGCCGTCGCGGCCCGGCTGGAGCCCGGCGTCACCGAGCGTGAGGCGGCGCGGATGCAGCGCGAGTGGCTGCGCGAACGCGGAGTGCGGGACTGGTTCCACCTTCCCTTCGCCTGGTTCGGGGACCGCACGGCGTTCGTGAACTTCCGTATCCCCCTGCAGTTCTTCCCCACGAACCGCAGGCTCGAGCCCGGGATGCCGTTCATCCTCGACATGGCCCCGGTCTACGAGGGCTTCACCGCGGACATCGGCTACTCCGGCTCCCTAGGCCTGAACCCGGTGCAGGACAAGCTGATGGACGACCTGGAGGCCCACCGCGAGCTGATCCTGCGCGAGGTGCGCGAGCGGCGCCCGCTGCGCGCGATCTACGAGGACGTGGACCACCTCATGGTCCGCCAGGGCTATGCCAACCGGCATCGCGCCTACCCCTTCGGCGTGATCGCCCACAAGGTCGACCGGGTCGAGCATCGACGCTTCTCCCCGCACCTCTTCGGGTTCGGCACGCAGTCCCTGAAGGGCCTCGTCGCCGACGCGCTGCACGGCCACCGCGAGGGCTGGTCGCCGCTGTGGTCGCCGTACCGCTTCTCCGACCACCCGCCGCAGCCGGGTCTGTGGGCGGTCGAACCCCACCTCGGATTCCGCGGGACGGGTGCGAAGTTCGAGGAGATCCTCGTCGTCACCGACTCCAAAGACCCCGAGGAGAGCGCCTTCTGGCTGGACGACGACCTGCCGCACGTGCGGCGCTGGGCCGAGGGGAAGTGACCGGAATGGTTCTCGAGAACGCGCGCGAGCGCTGGGTGCGGACCGGCGGTGTCGAGCTGTGCGTCGCCGAACTGGGTGAGCCCGGGCAGCCGACCGTGGTCCTGGTGCACGGCTACCCCGACAGCAAGGAAGTCTGGACCCAGGTCGCCACCCGGCTGGCCGACCGCTTCCACGTCGTGCTCTACGACGTCCGGGGCCACGGCCGCTCCACGGCACCGCGACCGCTGCGGGGCGGCTTCACCCTGGAGAAGCTGACGGACGACTTCCTGGCGGTGGTGGACGCGGTCAGCCCACACCGGCCGGTGCACCTGGTCGGGCACGACTGGGGTTCGGTGCAGTCCTGGGAGTTCGCCACGGTGGCCCGTACCGAGGGCCGCATCGCGTCCTTCACCTCGATGTCCGGGCCGTCCCTCGACCACTTCGGGCACTGGATCAGCAGCCGCCTGCGACGCCCCACCCCGCGCCGCTTCGGCCAGCTCCTCGGCCAGGGTGCCAAGTCCTGGTACGTGTACGCGCTGCACACGCCCGTGCTGCCCGAACTCGCCTGGCGCGGCCCGCTGGGAAAGGTCTGGCCGCGCCTCCTGGAACGCGTGGAACGGGTCCCCGGCGACGGCTACCCCACCTCGTCCCTCCCGACGGACGCGGCCAACGGAGCCTGGCTGTACCGGGACAACGTACGGGCACGACTGCGCCGCCCCCGCTCGGACGCCTATGCGCACGCGCCCGTGCAGCTCATCACGCCGCTCGGCGACGCCTTCCTGTCCGAGCGGCTCTACGACGAACTGGAGCAGTGGGTGCCGCAGTTGACGCGGCGCACGCTCCCGGCCCGGCACTGGATACCCCGGTCCCGGCCCGACCAACTGGCAGCCTGGATCGGAGAGTTCGTGACAGCCAACGAAGGCGGCAGGACCGTCACCACGCCGGGCGGGAAGTACGCCGACCGATTCGGCGGCCAGCTGGTGCTGGTCACCGGCGCGGGCAGCGGCATCGGGCGGGCCACCGCGTACGCCTTCGCCGAGTCGGGCGCGCGCGTGATCGCCGTCGACCGGGACGCGGAGGGCGCCGCCCGCACCGCCGAGATGTCCCGCCTGCTGGGGGCGCCCGAGGCCTGGGCGGAGACCGCCGACGTCTCCGACGAACAGGCCATGGAGAAGCTCGCCGACAAGGTCGCCGCCGAGTACGGCGTGCTGGACGTGCTCGTCAACAACGCGGGCATCGGCCTGTCCGGCTCCTTCTTCGACACCACCCCCGACGACTGGAAGAAGGTCCTCGACGTCAACCTGTGGGGCGTCATCCACGGCTGCCGGCTCTTCGGCAGGCAGATGGCCGAACGCGGCCAAGGCGGCCACATCGTCAACACCGCGTCCGCCGCGGCGTACCAGCCCTCCAAGGCGCTGCCCGCCTACAGCACCTCCAAGGCGGCGGTGCTCATGCTCAGCGAGTGCCTGCGCGCGGAACTGGCCGGACAGGGCATCGGCGTCAGCGCCATCTGCCCGGGCTTCGTCAACACCAACATCACCTCGACCGCGCGCTTCGCCGGTGTCGACGGCGCGCAGGAGAAGCGGCGCCAGAAACGGACCGCGCGACTGTACGGGCTGCGCAACTACCCGCCGGAGAAGGTCGCCGACGCGATCCTGCGGGCGGTCATGCGCAACGAGGCGGTGGTACCGGTGACGCCCGAGGCACGCGGCGCCCACCTGATGTCCCGCTTCACGCCCCGCGCACTGCGGGCCATCGCCCGCCTGGAACCACCGCTGTGAGGGCGGGGGGCGGCTCGCGCGGGGGGTGCTTCGACCGGCCGGGGGCCGCTCCGCGCGGGGGGCGTTTCGACCGGCTGGCGGGCGACTCGCGCCGAGTCCCTCTCGACCGGCCAGTTGCCACCTCGCGCCGGGTTCCTCTCGACCGGCCGCGTACACCCCGGCGCCCGCTGCCCGGTGAGCCGACCGCGACGCGCGTCTTCGACGTGTCACATCTGCTGCTGCCAGAAGGCGCGTCGAGCGCGGCGGCCACCTGTCCGCCAGAGCCACCGGCAGCAAGGGCGACCGCGTGACCGCCGACGCCGGTGCCAGCACCGGTGCCAGCGCCGCTTCCGGCGCCGGGGCAGGCGTCACCGCCGCTTCCGGCGCCGCATACCGGATCGAGGACCTCGCCCACCGCAGCGGCGCCAGCGTCCGCACCATCCGCGCCTACCAGGACCGCGGCCTGCTGCCCCGCCCCGAGCGGCGTGGCCGTGCCAACGTGTACGCGGACGCCCATCTCGCTCGCCTTCACCAGATCGCCGACCTCCTCGACCGCGGCTACACCCTGGCGTCCATCAAGGAACTGCTGGAGGCCTGGGACAGCGGCCGTGGGCTCGGCGGGGTGCTCGGGCTGGTCGCCGAGATCGACGGTCCGTGGAGCGACGAGGAGGCGGTACGCATCTCGCGCACGGAACTCGACGAACGGTTCGGCGGCAGTCCCGACGACGCGGCGATCGCCGACGCCGTGGAGCTCGGCGTGCTGGAGCCGGTGCCCGGCGACGCGGACTCCTTCCTCGTTCCGAGCCCTCAAGAACTGGCTGTCGCGGTGGAGTTGGCCGCGGCAGGCGTTCCGCTGTCCGCGATCTCAGGGCACCTGCGGGAGTTGAGGGGGCAGGTCGAGCACATCGCCGCTCGTTTCCTGGAGTTCACCACCGAGCACGTCTTCGCCCGCTACCTCGACGGACCGCACCGTCCGAGCGACGCCGAGGCGGCCGAGGCAGCATCTCTCGTTCGGCGTCTGCGGCCGCTCGCGCAGCAGACGGTGGACGCGGAACTAGCGCGCGCAATGCGCCTGTTGGCGGTGCGGCAGCTGAGAAAGCACCTCGGCACGGACGAGGAGTCGCCACAACCGCTTGCGGCACGTTCCGTGGCTTTGCCCGAGGAGACGATGCGGGCTGTGGAAGGGCTGGTTGGCGAGACGAGGGCCGCCGAGTTCGTGGCGCTGGCGGCTGAACGGGAGGTACGGGCAAGGGCATTGGACGCGCTCACGTCAATGAGGCGGCCCCCTGACGATCTTGACGAAAAGGGCTGACATGACGGGGAGTTGTCCACAGAAACTCCAACTGGCCTGTGGATAACTGGACTTGATTGTGGATCAAACATCCGGAGCAAAATCATTCGCGTGATTCACATCTCCCCCGTCACGCTGAGGAGCATGGACGAACGACGCACCGTGAAGGTGTCGAAATACCTCTCGAAGCACTTGCGTCACCAACCGGAACGCATCGGGATCACGCTCGACGAGGGCGGCTGGGTCGAGATCGACACGTTGATCGCGGCGGCGGCGGCACACGGGTTCCGCTTCACCCGGGAAGAGCTGGACCACGTGGTCGCCGCCAACGACAAGAAGCGCTTCGCCGTGGAAGGCCCCCGCATCCGCGCCAGCCAGGGCCACAGCATCGACGTCGACCTGGGCCTCCCCCCGGCGACGCCACCGCCGTACCTCTACCACGGCACCGTGGCCCGCAGCCTGGACGCGATCCGCGCCGAGGGGCTGCGTCCCATGAACCGGCACGACGTGCACCTCTCCGCCGACCGCGAGACCGCGACTCGGGTGGGCGCCCGGCGCGGCCGCCCCGTCGTGCTCTCGGTCGACGCCGGCGCCATGCACCGCGACGGCCATGTCTTCCACGTCAGCGCGAACGGGGTATGGCTGACCCGGACCGTACCGCCTGCATACCTGCGGTTTCCCGAGTCCCACTGACCCCTTCCACCTACCCCGGAGACAGACCCCGGCATGATCGGCGACATGGATCATCTCCCCACCACCGAGGCCGCCGTCACCGCACTCCGCGCGCTCGCCTCCGAATATGCGCTCGCGATCGAGGTGACCCACGACATCGGGGCCGACCAGACCTCCCGCCGCACCGCCGCGGGCGTCGGCGTCACCGCGGACCCGGACGGCTCCCTGCCTCACGAGGCCTACGTCGAGCTCGGCGGCCGGCCCCGGGTGGATGTACGGCTCTACGCGGACGACGATGCCCTGATCACCGTGGACGGCGTCGAATGCCCCGACATCGCCCGCGACGACGTGCCCGCTTTCCTTCGCTCCCTCTACGAGGGGCACGCCTGGGTCAAGAGCCGGCGCTTCCCTCCGGGCAACTTCCTGATGGTGCCGTTGCCGGGCGACCGGGTGCACAAGGAGTTCATCCTGGTCGGCCTGAGCCCGTGGCTGAGCGGCCGCGCACGGGGACGCGGGAACGCTCGGCCGTGACTGCGGGCCGGTCGAGCCGTGACGACGAGTCGGTCGGACCGTGACGACGAGTCGGTCGGACCGTGACCGCGGGTCACTGTTTCACGTGAAACCCGTTCGGCCGCATACGCTCGAAACATGAGCCTGCGCCTGAGCACCGTGATCCTCCCGTACCGCCGTTGGTCCGAGGGGAGCCGTGAGGCATGGCAACGGGCGGAGCAGCTCGGCTTCCACACGGCGTACACCTACGATCATCTGTCCTGGCGGAGCTTCCGCAACGGCCCGTGGTTCGGTGCCGTACCGACGCTGACCGCCGCCGCGGCCGTCACCGACCGGATGCGCCTGGGCACGCTGGTGACCTCGCCGAACTTCCGGCACCCGGTGACCCTCGCCAAGGAGCTGATCTCCCTCGACGACATCTGCGGCGGCCGCGTCACGCTCGGCATCGGCGCGGGCGGCACCGGCTTCGACGCCACCGCCCTCGGCCAGGAGCCGTGGACGCCGCGCGAGCGGGCCGACCGGTTCGCGGAGTTCGTGCGGTTGCTGGACCGGCTGCTGACCGAGGACGGGCCCAGTGGGGTGTCGTACGAGGGTGACTTCTACTCGGCGCACGAGGCCCGCAACATCCCCGGCTGTGTGCAGCGGCCCCGGCTGCCCTTCGCGGTCGCGGCCACCGGTCCGCGCGGTCTGCGGCTCGCCGCCCGGTACGGGCAGGCGTGGGTGACCACCGGCGACCCCAAGCTGTACGAGAAGGGCACTTCTGAACAGTCGATTCAAGCCATTCGCGGCCAGGCCGAGAAGCTGGCCGACGCGTGCGCCGAAATCGGGCGGGACACCAACGAACTCGACAAGATCCTGCTGACCGGATTCACCCCGGACCGCGGCCGTCCACTGGAGTCGCTCGACGCGTTCGTGGACTTCGCGGGGCGTCACCGGGAGCTGGGCTTCACCGAGATCGTGATCCACTGGCCCATCCCGGACTCGGACTTCGCCGCCGACGAGAAGATCTTCGAGCAGATCGCCATGGAGGCCCCGGCACAGCTGCGGTGAGACCACCGTGCGTGATGATGCAGCTGAGAGTCTGTAATCACTCACATGTGCAGGCTCCCGCACGGTCGTGCGGGCATATGCGGGAGAATGGCCGGGTGACCTCAGCGACTCGACAGCCCGAGACCCCGGCCGCCGCCGTCCCCCCGCGCCTGATAGCCACCGACCTCGACGGCACGCTGCTGCGCGACGACAAGTCGGTCTCCCCACGCACGGTCGCGGCGCTCGCCGCCGCCGAGGAGGCCGGCATCGAGGTGTTCTTCGTCACCGGCCGCCCCGCTCGCTGGATGAATGTCGTCAGCGACCACGTCCACGGTCACGGCCTGGCGATCTGCGGAAACGGCGCCGCCGTCGTCGACCTGCATGGCGGCCCCGGCGCCCACCGGTTCGTGAAGGTGCGCGAGCTGGCCCGGGAGAACGCGCTGGACGCCGTACGACTGCTGCGGGACGCGGCGCCCGGCACGGTGTACGCGGTCGAGCAGACGTACGGCTTCCACCAGGAGCCGGACTACCCGAAGCTGCACATGGAGATCCCCGACGAACTCCAGCCCGCCGAGAAGCTGCTGTCGCAGGACGGGCCCGGGGCCGGTGAGCCGGTCCTGAAGATCCTCGCCTTCCATCCCACGCTGGACCCGGACGCCTTCCTCACCCTCGCCCGGCTCGCCCTCGGCGGCATCGCCAACGTCACCCGTTCCAGCCCCAGCGCCCTGCTGGAGATCAGCGGCCCGGGTGTCTCCAAGGCCAGCACCCTCGCCCTGTGCTGCGCCGAGCGCGGCATCTCCCACGAGGAGGTCGTCGCGTTCGGGGACATGCCGAACGACGTCGAGATGCTCACCTGGGCGGGCCGGTCGTACGCCATGGGCAACGCGCACCCCGATGTGCTCGCCGCGGCCTCGGGCCGGACGGTCGACAACAACGAGGACGGCGTCGCGGTCGTCATCGAGCGACTGCTGGCCCAGCGCGAGGACGACCTGGCGTAGCGCCCGGGCGGGGTCAGCCGAGCGGTACTCCCCGTGCCGCCAGCCACGGCACCGGGTCCACGCCCGAGCCCAGTTCCGGTGTGACCCGCACCTCGAAGTGCAGGTGCGGGCCGGTGGAGTTGCCGGTGGTGCCGGACTGGCCGATCCACTGCCCCGGCGCCACTCGGTCGCCCTGGTCGACGGTGACGGCGGCGAGGTGGGCGTACTGCGTGTAGTAGCCGCCCGCGTGCTCGATCACGATCTCGATGCCGAAGGCGCCCCCGCAGGACACCTTCACCACCCGGCCCGCGCCGACCGCCCGCACCGGCGTGCCGATCGGCACCGCGAAGTCCTGCCCGGTGTGCCGGTTCGCCCACCGGGAGCCGCCGCTGCCGAAGCCCGCGGACAGCTCGTACGTCTCCACCGGGGTCACCCAGGCGCCCGTGACCTGCACCGCGGGCTGATCGAGCCGGACGGCGCCGCGGCAGGAGCCGGCCGCGACCGAGGCGTCCGCCTGGCCCTGCAACTGCTGACGCGCCTCTTGAAGTTTCTGCTCGATCCCGTTCTTCAGCTCCGCCAGCTCGACGTTGCGCGTCTCCAGCGTCTGCCATGCCGATGCGGCCTTCGCCTCGTCCGCCGCGAGCTTCGCCTCCGCCCGCCGGCTCTTCTCGATGGCGTTGTCCACGGCCAGATTCGCCTGGGAGAACACCTGCTGACCGCGCATCAACTCCTCCGGGCTGCCCGCGAGGATGATCTGCGCGGTGATCGGAAGCTCGCCCCCGTTGCGGTACTGGGCGCGCGCGATCCGGCCCAGGTCCTCGTGCAGGACGGCGATGTCCCGCCGCTCCCGGTCGAGCAGCGTCTCCAGCCGTTGCGCCGTCGCCCGCTGCACCTCGGCCTCCTGGCGCCCGGCCTCGTACTGCTGCGTCGCCACCGCCGCGTCCTCGTACAACCGGGCCACCTGCGCGCTGATCCCGGCGTCCGTGCCACCGTCACCGGTCGCCTTCTTCTCCGAGGCGTCGGTCGGACGGGCCGCCAGCACGGCGAGAGCGCACAGCAGAGCCGGGACGAGCAACGGGTGGCGGCGGGACGGTCGCATGCCAGCGATCCTGACCCGAGCACGCACAGGCGGTCCTGTTCAAGTCGTACGGCCGGGGGACAGCGGTCCCCGGATGGCGCAGTCGTACGACTGAACGGCCCCTGCCAGGATGCGGAGTGACGTCACGTCATGTGAGCGGGACGTACGGCTGTCACGGGTTGACGGCCTGTCATGTTCCGTCCCGGTGCTGCTGTTCGAGCGGCGCCTCCCACACCACCGTCGTACCGCCCCCGTCCTCGCCGATGCCCGGCCCGTGCCTGCTGTCGCCGCCGAGGGACTCCGCGCGCCGCTTGAGGTTGTTCAGGCCGCTGCGCCGCCCGCCCTCCGGGATGCCCACACCGTCGTCCGCGACCGTGAGCCGGACACCCTTGCGCCCGTCCGGCAGGGTGACGTCGGCGTCGACGACCACGTCGATACGGGACGCCTGGGCGTGCCGGAAGGCATTGGACAGGGCCTCCCGCAGGGCCGCGACGAGGTTCTTGCCGGTGAGGTCGCCGACCAGCGCGTCGACCGGGCCGACGAAGCGGTACGAGGGCTTGAAGCCGAGGGGCACGGCGGCCGTGTTGATCTCCCGCAGCACGCGCGTACGCAGCCCTGAGGGCGCCTCGGCCGGACCCTGCTGGAGCGCGAAGATCGCGGTGCGGATCTCCTGGATGGTGACGTCGAGCTCGTCGACGGCGTTGCCGACGCCCTCGCGCACGTCCGGCACGACCGACCTGCGTTGTGCGCTCTCCAGCATCATGCCGGTGGCGAACAGCCGCTGGATGACGAGATCGTGCAGGTCACGGGCGATGCGGTCGCGGTCCTCGTAGACCGCGAGCCGCTCCCGGTCGCGCTGCGCGTCGGCCATCATCAGCGCGAGCGCGGCCTGCGCGGCGAACTGGATCGCCAGCGTGCGCTCGGTCTGCGTGAACGGCCGCTCCCCCCGCGCCCGCGGGGTGACCAGGGCGCCCAGAATCCGGCCGTCGCTGTGCAGCGGCACCAGCATGGTGGGCCCGTAGCCGTGCGCCAGCGCGGTGATCACGCGGGGGTCACCGGCCGCGTCCTCCAGGAACACCGCCTGTCCGTCGAGCAGCTCGGCGACGATCCCGCTCTCCGGCGGGACGACCGCGCCCAGCAGGGCCGACGGCTCGTCGGCGGCCACGGCGGCGATCTCCAGGCCACCCTCGTCGGCGGGCAGCAGCACGATCCCGGCCGTCGAGCCCGACAGCCGGCGGGCCTGCTCGGCGACGACCTGGAGGGCGTCGTCGGCGTCGCCGCCCGACAGCAGGGCGGTGGTGACGGCGACCGACCCGTCGATCCAGCGCTCACGCTGCTGGGCCGCCTCGTACAGCCGGGCGTTGCCGATCGCGATCCCGGCCTCCGTGGCCAGCACCCTGACCATGTTCAGGTCGTAGTCGTTGAACGGCTCCCCGCCGCGCTTCTCCGTCAGATACAGGTTCCCGAAGATCTCGCCCTGGACGCGGATCGGCAGCCCCAGGAAACCGCGCATCGGCGGGTGGTGTTCGGGGAAGCCGCAGGAGCGCGGATCGGCCGTCAGATCCGCCAGCCGCACCGGTTCGGGGTCGCGGATGAGCGCGCCGAGCAGGCCCCGGTGCCCGTCCGGCAGCCGACCGATACGGCGGGCGGTCGCCTCGTCGACGCCGTGGTAGACGAAATCCGCCAGCCCCCGGCCGTCCTCGTCGATGACCCCGATGGCCGCGTAGCGGGCGTCCGCCAGCTCCGCCGCGGTCTCGCAGATCCGGTCCAGCGTGGAGTGCAGCTCCAGACCGCTGCCGACGGACCGCATGGCCTCCAGCAGCTGCGGAACCCGCGCGGTCAGCTCGGCCGACAGCGTCGGGGGCGGGGGAGCGGGGGACGGTGCCTCGGACATGAGCCGAGCGTAATTAGTCCTGTTTGCGGGGGAAAGTCGAGTTGCTGCGGGGCGTTGCGCTCCCAGTGACCGCCGACCGGCGGGTCCGGCATCCGCTCACGCCGTGAGCACCAGCGCCTCCGACTCCGCCTCCCGGTCCACCATTTCCCGCAGCGGCCCCGGCACGGCCGCCAGCTCGGCATAGGAGCCCCGCTGCACGACCCGGCCCTCGTCGAGGACGACGATCTCGTCCACCGCCTCCAGCCCGGCGAGCCGGTGCGTGATGAGCAGCGTCGTACGGCCCTGGGTGGCGGCCAGCAGATCGGCGGTGAGCGCGTCGGCGGTGGGCAGGTCCAGGTGCTCGGCGGGCTCGTCCAGCACGAGGACGGGGAAGTCGGCGAGCAGCGCCCGGGCCAGCGCCAGCCGCTGCCGCTGGCCTCCGGAAAGCCGCGCCCCGTGCTCGCCTACCAGCGTGTCGAGCCCGGCGGGCAGTCCGTCGGCCCAGTCCAGCAGCCGGGCCCGGCGCAGGGCGTCACGGAGGTCAGCCTCGGTGGCGTCCTTCTTCGCGAGCAGCAGGTTCTCCCGCAGCGAGCTGTCGAAGAGGTGCGCGTCCTGGGCACACAGTCCGACCAGCCGCCGTACGTCGTCCCCGCCCAGGGCGTACGCGTCCACGCCGCCCAGCGTGTACGCACCGGCGTCCGCGTCCAGGAACCGCAGCAGCACCTGCGCGAGCGTCGTCTTGCCCGACCCGGACGGGCCCACGACGGCGATCCGGCGGCCCTCGGTGACGGTCAGGTCGACACCCGCGAGGGCGTCCCGCTCCTGCCCGGCGTACCGGGCGGACAGCCCCCTCACGACGACCGGGAACGGCGCCGCGGGCGCCTCGCACGGCCGCTCCGGCTCCCGTACGGGTTCCGGGGCGTCCAGCACCTCGTAGACCCGCTCCGCGCTCTTGCGGACGCGCTGGCGGTACTGCACGGCGAGCGGGAGGCCGAGGACGGCCTCGAAGGCGGCCAGCGGAGTGAGGACGACGACGGCCATGGCCACGCCGCCCAGCCGTCCGTCGGCGACCGCCTGGACACCCGCGAGCGCGGTCGCGGCGACCGTGAGACCGGAGATGAGCGCGGTCAGCCCGTCGCCGAGCGCGGTGGCGGTGGCGCCCCGCGAGGCGATCCGCGCGAGCACCCCGTCGGCCTCGCGGGCCTCGGCGCTACGCGCGGGGAGGGCGCCGGCGACGCTCAGTTCGGCGGTGCCGGTGAGCAGGTCGGTCACCCGCGTCGCCAGCTCGCCGCGCGCCGGCGCCAGCCTCCGTTCAGCACGCCGGGCGACCGCGCCGGTGATCAGCGGCACGCCGACCCCGGCCGCCAGCAGTCCGGCAGCGAGGGCGGCACCGGCCTCGGGCAGCAGCCAGGCGGTGAAGCCGACGGCCGCGGCCGACACCGTCAGCGCCGCGCCGGCGGGGAGCAGCCAGCGCAGCCAGTAATCCTGGAGGGCGTCGACGTCGGCGACGAGCCGCGACAGCAGGTCGCCCCGGCGGGTCCGCCGCAGCCCCGCCGGCGCCAGCCGCTCCAGGCGCCGGTACACGGCGACCCGGGTGTCGGCCAGCATCCGCAGTACGGCGTCGTGCGACACGAGCCGCTCGGCGTAGCGGAAGACGGCCCGCCCGATGCCGAAGGCCCGCGTCGCCGTCACGGCGACCATCAGATAGAGCACCGGCGGCTGCTGCGAGGCTCGCGAGATCAGCCACCCGGAGGTCGCCATCAGCCCGACCGCGCTGCCGAGAGCGAGGCTCCCGAGCAGCAGGGCGAGTGCGAGCCGGCCGCGCCGGGGGCCGGACATGGCACGGACACGGGCGAGGACACCACGGCGTGCGGTTGCCGGCCCCGCTTGGTGATGCGCGGCCTCGGCGGCCTGAGGCGTCCCCGATTCGGCCTGCCGCGGAGCGTGGACCGTCCCGGCCGCGGCGGGAGCGGGGAGCGCAGCCTCGGCAGCCGCGGGCCGTACGGGGTCCGCAGCCTCGGCAGCCGCGGGCCGTACGGGGTCCGCAGCCTCCGGCAGCTCGGCTCCGGTAGACGTGGGCAGCATGGGCTCCGCCAGCCGCACCACCCGGTCCGCCACCCCCAGCAGCGCCGGCCGGTGCACGACGAGGAGCACGGTCCGGCCCACCGCCAGCCTGCGCACCGCCGCGACGACCTCGGCCTCCGTGGCCCCGTCGAGCGCGGCCGTCGGCTCGTCGAGCAGCAGCACGGGCCGGTCCGCGAGGAAGGCACGGGCCAGTGCGAGCCGCTGTCGCTGTCCGGCGGACAGCCCGGCCCCGTCCTCGCCGAGCACGGTGTCGGCGCCCTGCGGCAGCGCGTCGACGAACTCCAGGGCCCCCGCGTCCGCGAGTGCCCGCCGTACCGCGGCGTCGTCCGCAGCGGGCCGCGCCAGCCGGACGTTCTCCGCGATCGTCCCGGCGAACAGCTGCGGCCGTTGCGGCACCCAGGCGACCTGTGACCGCCACTGGTCCAGGTCGGCCTCGGCCAGATCGACTTCCCCGACCCGCACCCGCCCCGCAGCGGGCGGCACGAACCCCAGCAGTACGTTCAGCAGCGTCGACTTGCCCGCCCCGCTCGGGCCGACGAGCGCGACCGTCTCCCCGGGCTCGACGGCGAAGGACACGTCGTGGACTGCATCACCGGACCGTCCCGGGAAGCGGACGGTGACGCCCTCGAAGGCCAGCACACCAGCCGGCACGGCAGCCGTGCCCGCCGCCGGCACAGGTGTCTCCAGCACCTCGAAGATCTCCTCCGCGGCGGCCAGCCCTTCCGCCGCCGCGTGGTACTGCGCCCCGACCTGCCGCAGCGGCAGATACGCCTCGGGCGCCAGCACAAGGATGACCAGCCCGTCGTACAGGTCCATCTCGCCGTGCACGAGCCGCATGCCGATCGTCACGGCGACCAGCGCCACCGACAGCGTGGCGAGCAGTTCCAGGGCGAAGGACGAGATGAAGGCGATCCGCAAGGTGCGCATGGTCGCCTGCCGGTACTCGCCGGTGATGCGCTTGATCGAATCGGCCTGCGCCTTGGCCCGGCCGAACACCTTCAAGGTGGGCAGCCCGGCGACGACGTCGAGGAAGTGCCCGGACAGCCGGGACAGCAGCTGCCATTGACGGTCCATCCGGGCCTGCGTGGCCCAGCCGATGAGCACCATGAAGATCGGGATGAGCGGCAGCGTGCCCACGATGATGGCCGCCGAGACCCAGTCCTCGGTGACCACCCGCGCCAGCACCGCCACCGGCACGACCACCGCCAGCCCCAGCTGCGGGAGGTAGCGCGAGAAGTAGTCGTCGAGGGCGTCTACACCTCGGGTGGCGAGCGCGACCAGCGAGCCGGTCCGCTGTCCGCTCAACCACCCCGGCCCCAGCCCCGCGGCCCGCTCCAGCAATCGCCCCCGCAGTTCGGACTTCACCGCCGCGCTCGCCCGATGGGCGGCCAGTTCGGTGAGCCAGGAGGCCAGGGCACGCCCGCAGGCGACCGCCGCCAACAGCAGCAGCGGGGTGCCGAGTTCACCGACCGACCGGCCGTGCTGGAAGGCACCGACCACCACCTCGGCGATGAGCATCGCCTGCGCGATGACCAGCGCTGCTCCGACGACGCCCAGGCCGACGACCGCGACCATGAACAGACGGGTGGCGCGGGCGTATCGGAGGAGACGCGGGTCGATCGGTTTCACGTGAAACACACCCTCTTCTCAAGGGACATCAAGGCCCACAACGGACCCAAGGGGCATGTTTCACGTGAAACATGCCCCACGCGGAATTCAGTGCACGGCTCCGGCGGCAGCGTCCGGCGCGATGTGCTGCGTGCCGATCCGCTTACGGAACACCCAGTAGGTCCAGCCCTGGTAGAGCAGCACGATCGGGGTGGCGATCGCCGCACACCAGGTCATGATCTTCAGGGTGTACGGGCTCGACGAGGCGTTGGTGACCGTCAGACTCCAGTCCTCATTGAGCGAGGACGGCATGACGTTCGGGAAGAGCGACAGGAAGAGCATCGCCACGGCAGCCACGATGGTGACGCCGGACAGTGCGAACGACCAGCCCTCGCGCCCGGCCTGATTGGCCACCAGTGCGGCGACCAGGGCGGCGACGGCCACGATCAGCGCGACCAGACTCTTGCCGTCACCGCTGTCGACCTGCGTCCACAGCAGGAAGATCAGCGCGAACACGGCCGTGACGAGCCCGACTTGGAGCGCCAGCTTCCGTGACCGCTCCCGGATGTCCCCGACGGTCTTGAGTGCCGTGAACACCGCCCCGTGGAAGGTGAAGAGCGTGAGCGTCACCAGGCCACCGAGGAGGGCGTACGGGTTGAGCAGGTCCCAGAAGTCGCCGACGTACTCGAGGTTCTTGTCGATCTTCACGCCCCGCACGATGTTGCCGAAGGCGACGCCCCACAGGAATGCGGGGATGAGCGAGGTCCAGAAGATCGCGGTCTCCCAGTTGCGCTGCCAGTTCTCCTCGGGCCGCTTCGCCCGGTACTCGAAGGCGACACCGCGGACGATCAAGCAGACCAGGATGATCAGCAGCGGCAGGTAGAAGCCGGAGAAGAGCGTGGCGTACCACTCGGGGAAGGCGGCGAAGGTCGCGCCGCCCGCCGTGAGCAGCCAGACCTCGTTGCCGTCCCAGACGGGGCCGATGGTGTTGATCAGCACCCGCTTCTCGGGCCGGTTCCGGGCCAGCAGCTTGGTGAGGATGCCGACCCCGAAGTCGAAGCCCTCGAGGAAGAAGTAGCCGGTCCACAGGACGGCGATCAGCACGAACCAGACGTCGTGAAGTTCCATGACTCGATCTCCCTCGGCCTAGTACGAGAAGGCCATCGGCTTGTCGGCGTCACGGGTGTCGCCGCCGATCTTCGTGGGCGGGTTGAGGTCGGCCTCGGTGAGCTCGGGCGGCCCGGCCTTGACGTACTTCACGAGCAGCTTCACCTCGACGACGGCGAGGATGGCGTACAGCGTGGTGAAGACGATCATCGAGGTGAGGACCTCACCCTGGGAGACACCGGGGGAGACCGCGTCGCGGGTCTGCAGGACGCCGTAGACGACCCACGGCTGACGGCCCATCTCGGTGAAGATCCAGCCCCAGGAGTTGGCGATCAGCGGGAAGCCCATGGTGAGGACGGCGATGCGCCAGTACCACTTGGTGAGCTTTGGGCCGAGGGCCTTCTTGGCCCTGGGCAGCAGCACCAGATGCGGCACCTCGTCGTCGGCCACCCGCAGATGCTGCGGCAGCATGAACTTCTTGCGGGTCAGCCACAGCCCGAGCACGCCGATCGCGAGCGATGCCATGCCGAAGCCGATCATCCACCGGAAGCCCCAGTAGGCGACGGGGATGTTGGGCCGGTAGTCGCCCGGCCCGTACTTCTGCTGCTCCGTCTTGTTGACGTCGTTGATGCCGGGGACGTACGAGCTGAAGTCGTCCTTGGCCAGGAAGGACAGCAGGCCCGGAATCTCTATGGCCACCCTGTTGTGGCCCTTGTCGACGTCACCGACGGCGAAGATCGAGAAGGGGGCGGGCTTCTCGCCGTCCCAGAGCGCTTCGGCAGCGGCCATCTTCATCGGCTGCTGGTCGTACATGATCTTGCCGAGGGTGTCGCCGCTGATCGCCGTGAGAAGACCGCCGACGATGACCGTGACCAGACCGAGCCGCAGCGAGGTCTTCATGTCGCTGATGTGCTTCTTGCGCAGCAGGTGGAAGGCGGAGATGCCGACCATGAAGGCGCCACCGGTCAGGAACGCCGCGGTCAGGGTGTGGAAGGCCTGGGCGAGCGCGGTGTTCTGCGTCAGCACCGCCCAGAAGTCGGTGAGCTCGGCCCTCCCCTTCGCCTCGTTGATCTTGTAGCCGACGGGGTGCTGCATCCACGAGTTGGCCGCGAGGATGAAGTACGCCGACAGGATCGTGCCGATCGAGACCATCCAGATGCAGGCCAGGTGGATCTTCTTCGGCAGCTTGTCCCAGCCGAAGATCCACAGCCCGATGAAGGTCGACTCGAAGAAGAAGGCGATCAGGGCCTCGAAGGCGAGCGGGGCACCGAAGATGTCACCGACGAAGCGCGAGTAGTCGGACCAGTTCATACCGAACTGGAACTCCTGCACGATGCCGGTGACCACGCCCATCGCGATGTTGATCAGGAAGAGCTTGCCCCAGAACTTCGTCGCTCTGAGGTACTTCTCCTTCTCCGTGCGCACCCAGGCGGTCTGCAGGCCGGCCGTGAGAGCGGCGAGCGAGATCGTCAGGGGGACGAAGAGGAAGTGGTAGACGGTGGTGATGCCGAACTGCCAGCGCGCCAGTGTCTCCGGCGCCAGAGCCAAGTCCACGTCGTCAGTCTCCTTACGTCGCCGTGGTACAGCGGCAGTTTGCCCCTTATGTCACACACATCACTGGAGCAACCGGGACACGCTTGTGAACGCGTTCACATTCACAAGCAATTATGACGCACTGATTTTCGACAGTGAAAGGGGGGTCCCGCATGGGGCCATGTGGCACTCACCACGGGGGCGTGCGGCACTCATCGTGGGGGTGCGAGCACCCCCTTGGCAGCAACTTCAACATCTTGTTGAATTGCCGGTCATGCAGATACGGATCTCCTGGCCCTCGGGCCACCTCACCGCAACCCTCGACGCCACCCCGACAGCACAGGCCCTCGTCAAGGCACTGCCTCTCGCCTCCACTGCCCATACCTGGGGTCAGGAGGTCTACTTCGACACGGGCGTCTCGGTTCCACGTGAAACCAACGCCCAGCAGGTCGTGGAGCCCGGCACGGTGGCCTTCTGGACCGACGGCGACGCCCTGGCACTCCCCTACGGGCCCACGCCGATCTCGCGGGGCGACGAGTGCCGCCTCGCGAGTCCGTGCAATGTCGTGGGCCGCCTGGACGGCGACCCTCAGCTGCTCGCCACGGTGCGGGCCGGAGACCCGGTCCGTGTGGAACTGGCCGACGGTGAGGGCCTGTCCTAGAGCTCCTTACGGAACCCTTCCGCCACCTTCAGGAAGATGTCGTTCGCCTCGGCCTCCCCGACCGTGACCCGCACACCCTCGCCCGGGAACGGCCGGACCACCACGCCGTGCCGGTCGCACGCCGTCGCGAAGTCGGCCGTGCTCTCCCCCAGCCGCAGCCACACGAAGTTGGCCTGGGTCTCGGGCACCGTCCAGCCCTGAGCACGCAGCCCCTCGACGACCCGGTTGCGCTCACACACCAAAGAGCCCACCCTGCCGAGCAGTTCGTCCTCCGCGCGCAGCGAGGCGATCGCCGCGTCCTGCGCGAGCTGGCTGACGCCGAAGGGCACCGCGGTCTTGCGCAGCGCCGCCGCCACCGGCTCATGGGCGATGGCGAACCCGACCCGGAGGCCGGCGAGGCCGTACGCCTTGGAGAAGGTCCGCAGGACACAGACGTTCGGCCGGTCGCGGTACAGCTCGACCCCGTCCGGCACCTCAGCGTCGCGGATGAACTCGCGGTACGCCTCGTCGAGGACGACGAGCACATCGCTCGGCACCCGGTCGAGGAACCGCTCCAGCTCCGCCCGCCGCACGACCGTGCCGGTCGGGTTGTTGGGGTTGCAGACGAAGACCAGCCGCGTCCGGTCGGTGATGGCCTCGGCCATCGCATCCAGGTCGTGCACATCGCCCGGCGTGAGCGGCACCCGCACCGAGGTCGCGCCGCTGATCTGCGTGATGATCGGGTACGCCTCGAAGGACCGCCAGGCGTAGATGACCTCGTCGCCGGGCCCCGATGTCGCCTGGACCAGCTGCTGGGCGACGCCGACCGAGCCGGTGCCGGTGGCCAGGTGCGCCAGCGGGACGCCGAAGCGCTCGGACAGCTCGTTCATCAGGCCCGTGCAGGCCATGTCCGGGTAGCGGTTGAAGGACGTGGCCGCCGCCGTGACGCTCTCCATCACGCCCGGAAGGGGCGGATAGGGGTTCTCGTTGGAGGACAGCTTGTAGGCGACCGGGCCGTCGGCCGCGGCGGGCTTGCCCGGCTTGTAGGTGGGGATACCCTCCAGCTCGGCGCGCAGCTTGGGGCTCGTCTCGCTCACCGCAGTCCTCCTCACGACCCCCGGCGGCCCCGTCCACGCCGCCGGCTTCCAATACTCCACACCTTATGAGGATTCGGCGCCGGTGCGTACAGGTGCGACGCAGGAGATCGCAAACCTCATGAGCCCCACTGGCATCAGGGGCATCACCGCCCGAAGGCAGACGAATCGCAGGGCGCTCTCACATATATCTATGCGCCGGTGGTGCGCGCCGTGGCGCGCATCCCTCGTGAAGGTGAGTTGAGACCTCTTCGAAACATCGAGGACTTGGCAGGCTCATGCGTGCCGACAAGTCACGTCGTGCCATTGGATCGTTCAACTCTCTTTCATTCGAAGGGAATTGACGGGTAATGACCTTGCAGAAACGTGCCTGTCAACGCGTGCATATGCGTCCGCACTACCCCACCGCATGAGCCCTACTATCGGCTCGCCATGACAGCAGCAGGGAAGCACCAGGTGAGCCGAGCGGAAACCTCACGCCGAGGCAGCCGACCGGGCCGGGCGGGCATCAGAGACGTGGCCGCCGCCGCCGGAGTCTCCATCACGACCGTCTCCGATGCCCTCAACGGCAAGGGCCGGCTCCCGGACGCCACCCGACGCCATGTCCGAGAAGTCGCCGACCGACTGGGCTACCGCCCGTCGGCAGCGGCCCGAACCCTCCGTACCGGCAAGTCGGGACTCATCGGCCT
Organism: Streptomyces sp. Act143; assembly: GCF_003143935.1. GTDB lineage: Bacteria > Actinomycetota > Actinomycetes > Streptomycetales > Streptomycetaceae > Streptomyces. Next base: position 4,992,023 of record NZ_QFRX01000001.1, read on the forward strand.
GACCGTGACGACGTACGGGGATGAACCTTTCACCTTCACCGAGTTCGCGTACTTCGCCGAGATGGCCCGGGCCGCCACCTCGGCCGCGCTCGCCCGCGGCTACGCGCTCGTCATCCTCCCGGCGACCTCGCGCCACGACGTGTGGTCCAACGTCGCCCTGGACGGCACGGTCGTCATCGACCCCTCCGACCAGGACCCGGTCGTCGGCGAACTGGTCCGGCAAGGGCTGCCGGTCGTCTCCGACGGCCGTCCGGTCGGCGAGCTGCCGGTCACCGCGTGGGTCGACAACGACCACGAGGCCGCCGTCCTCGGCATCCTCGACCACCTGGCCGACGCCGGCGCCCGCCGCATCGGCCTGCTGACGGGGACGTCGACCGACACCTACACCCATCTGTCGACGACGGCGTACCTGCGCTGGTGCGAACGCGTCGGCCAGGACCCGGTGTACGAGGCCTACCCGGCGCATGACCCGTGCGCGGGCGCCGTGGCCGCCGACCGGCTGCTGGCCCGGCCCGACCGGCCCGACGCCGTGTACGGCCTCTTCGATCCCAACGGCACCGATCTGCTCGCCGCCGCCCGGCGCTACGGACTGCGCGTACCGGAGGACCTGCTTCTGGTCTGCTGCAGCGAATCCACGGTGTACGCCAGCACCGAGCCGCCCATCACCACGCTCTCGCTGAAGCCCCGGCGCATCGGCACTGCAGTGGTCCAGCTCCTCATCGATGCCATCGAGGGGGTCGAGTCGGACCATCCGGTCGAGCAGGTGATACCGACCGAGCTGATCGTGCGCACCTCGTCCCAGCGCCGCGCGCCGCGGACGACCGTCAGCCCGCCCCGGTCGCCGGAGGAGAAGTAGAGCGACGGCGTCGCACGACCGTCGCCGGGCCGTCAGCAGGTGGCCGAAGCCCTGCCCAATCGGGGCGAAAGCCGCGGTGAACTGGACTCTTGCGCCGATTCACCACCCCTGGGTCATCACATGGCGCGATCCGCATTCCTATGATGGGCCCACGACACCGCGGGCCGCTGCGACCAGGCAGTCCGAAGCGGTGCAGATGCGGCGCGATGGTGGAGGGGTCTGATGACTCAGGGGGCCGGTCAGGGACCCGAGGTGGAGCGGACGGCGACGTTGCGCGACTTCCGGGTGCCCGCGTACGTCCACGAGACCGGTCCGTACGGCCACAGCGCGCACCCCGGCGACGTCGTACCGCCCCACGAGGCCGACTACCCCGAGGGGTACACGCCCACCGCGCGCGACCTGCCGGTGATCAACCGCGGGGACACGCTCCAGGTGAGCGTCGACCCCGTGGCCGCGCCCCAGCCGGAGGTCGGAGCCGGCGCGCTGTACGTCGTCGGGGACGTCCACGGCTATCTCGACGAACTGATCGCCGCCCTCCAGGAGAAGGGCCTCATCGACTCCGCGGGCAACTGGTGCGCGGGTACCGCCCGGCTGTGGTTCCTCGGCGACTTCACCGACCGCGGTCCGGACGGCATCGGCGTCATCGACCTGGTGATGCGGCTGTCCGCCGAGGCCGCCGCGGCCGGCGGCTACTGCAAGGCCCTCATGGGAAACCACGAGTTGCTGCTGCTCGGCGCGAAGCGGTTCGGCGACACTCCCGTCAACTCCGGCGCGGGCACCGCCACCTTCCAGGCGGCCTGGCTGCTCAACGGCGGACAGAAGACCGACATGGACCGCCTCCAGGACCACCACCTGCAGTGGATGGCCCGCCTCGACGCCATGGAGGCCGTCGACGGTCATCTGCTCGTCCATTCGGACACCACCGCCTACCTCGACTACGGCGACTCGATCGAGGCGGTCAACGACACGGTCCGCGAGACCCTCACGCGCAACGACGCGGACGAGGTGTGGGATCTGTTCCGCAAGTTCACCAAGCGCTTCTCCTTCCGCGACGAGGGCGGTGCCGACGCCGTCCGTTCCCTGCTCGATACCTACGGCGGCACCCGCATCGTTCACGGTCACAGCCCGATCCCCTATCTGCTGGGCGAAGTCGGCTCCGAGGACGGCGAGGACGGGGGCGGCCCGGTGGTCGAGGGACCGCACGTCTACGCCGACGGCCTGGCCATCGCGATGGACGGCGGCGTGACCATGGCCGGAAAGCTGCTGGTCCAGCAACTTCCGCTGGATATCTGAACGTTCACCGGGCAGACGATCCCCCATGACGGACTGAGCGGAGACGGTGCAGGCCAGGGGCCAATTTCTGGAAACCCCCTGTCACCGTGTGCCGTGACCGCTCTACCATCGGCTTATCCGTAGCAGGCTCCCCTCCGTTTCTGCCCGACGGCTCACAGTCATGCGAGCCCCAAGCCCTACGGAGCATCGGGGGATGCACATGAACAGCGTTCCGCAGCACCTGCTGAGCGAGGACCGCCAGGAATACGAGCGGATCCTCGATGAGGCGCTGCGCTCCGCCCCACACCGCCCGGAACTGGCCGCTGTCGGACAGCGGCTGAATCCCGAACAGCTGCGCACCATGGCGCTCAACGCCACCGCGATCATCACGGCGGCCGCGGCGACCGAGTACCAGCACTATGTGAAGGTCCGCGAGGAACTGCGCCAGCCGGCGCCGTCCACCCCGACGTCCGTGCGTGAGACCGGCTCCGCGGAGTCCGGCTCGGGCGCGGCGGGGCTCGCCGCCACCGTGGGAGAGGTCACCGAGGCCGCCGGCGCGGGCGCCGTCGCCGTCGTCGCGGTGCTGGCTCCCGTCCTCGCCGGAACGGCCGCGGCGATATTCCTGCTGGTCGGCTACATCCTCAAGATGCTCGATCCGGAACGGGCCTTCGCCCAGACGATGCTGACCACGGGCTGGGTGTTCGGCGCGATGACCGCGGTGGCGATCCTGGTCGCCGCGGTGGGGCTGCTGCTCACCGCCCTGCGCAACCGTCCCTCGCTCGTCGACACCGGCCCGTACGCCGAACTGACCGGGGAGGTCGCCCGCGCCCGGGAAGCCTGGCACGACGCCCTGCTGGAGCGAGGCGTCCTGCCCTTCCTGCGGGACGCCCTGGCCGACCCCGGCACGGCGGCGGCCCTGCACCGCACGGCACCGCAGGCGCCCAGCCGCATGCCGAACCTCGGCTACGACCGCCCGGGCTTCAGCAGCCCGGACGACGGCTCCGCGGGCCCCCGGCCCAGCTTCACCAGCCCGGACTACACCAGCCCGGACTTCGGCGGCCCCGAACACCAGCCGGAGTGACGCCCGGCTTGCGCCCCTCGCCGCGGTGATCCGCCTTCGAGGGAGCGCAAGCCGGATGTCCGGCAGCGTCACGAACAGCACGAACGGGGCCCTCGCCTCCACCCCCCGCATCGCCCGACGCCCCACAGGCGCCCTCAGAACCTCTTCAGGCTTCGAGCGCCTTCCGGGGTCCCGTCTGCCGTTCAGTCCGCGATCGGCAGATACACCCGGTTCCCAGCAGCCGCGAACTCCTTCGACTTCTGAGCCATGCCCTCCTCGATCTCGTCCTGACTGCCGCCGTGTCGGCGGCGGATGTCCTGGGAGATCTTCATCGAGCAGAACTTCGGCCCGCACATCGAGCAGAAGTGGGCCGTCTTGGCAGGCTCCGCCGGGAGGGTCTCGTCGTGGAACTCGCGGGCCGTGTCGGGGTCGAGGGCCAGGTTGAACTGGTCCTCCCAGCGGAACTCGAAGCGGGCGTCCGACAGCGCGTCGTCCCACTCCTGTGCGCCAGGGTGTCCCTTGGCGAGGTCCGCCGCATGGGCCGCGATCTTGTAGGTGATGACGCCGGTCTTCACGTCGTCACGATTGGGCAGGCCCAAGTGCTCCTTGGGCGTGACGTAGCAGAGCATCGCGGTGCCCCACCATGCGATCATCGCGGCGCCTATGCCCGAGGTGATGTGGTCGTACGCCGGGGCGACGTCCGTGGTCAGCGGGCCGAGCGTATAGAACGGAGCTTCATCGCAGATCTCCTGCTGAAGGTCGATGTTCTCCTTGATCTTGTGCATCGGGACATGCCCCGGGCCCTCGATCATGGTCTGAACATGGAAACGCTTCGCGATCCGGTTGAGTTCCCCGAGAGTCCTCAACTCCGCGAACTGAGCCTCGTCGTTGGCGTCGGCGATCGAACCGGGGCGCAGGCCGTCCCCGAGCGAGTACGTCACGTCGTAGGCGGCGAGGATCTCGCACAGTTCCTCGAAGTTCTCGTAGAGGAACGATTCCTTGTGGTGCGCCAGGCACCACGCCGCCATGATCGAGCCGCCGCGCGAGACGATGCCCGTCTTGCGGTTGGCGGTGAGCGGGACGTACGGCAGGCGCACGCCCGCGTGCACCGTCATGTAGTCCACGCCCTGCTCGGCCTGTTCGATCACCGTGTCCTTGTAGATCTCCCAGGTCAGCTCCTCGGCCTTGCCGTCGACCTTTTCCAGGGCCTGGTAGAGCGGCACCGTGCCGATGGGGACGGGAGAGTTGCGCAGCACCCACTCGCGTGTGGTGTGGATGTTGCGGCCGGTGGAGAGGTCCATGACCGTGTCGGCGCCCCAGCGGGTCGCCCAGGTCATCTTCTCCACTTCTTCCTCGATGGACGAGGTGACCGCGGAGTTGCCGATGTTGGCGTTGACCTTCACCAGGAACCGCTTGCCGATGATCATCGGCTCGATCTCCGGGTGGTTGACGTTCGCCGGCAACACCGCGCGTCCCGCGGCGATCTCCTCGCGCACGACCTCGGGGGAGACGTTCTCCCGGATGGCCACGTACTCCATCTCGGGTGTGATCTCGCCGCGGCGCGCATACGCCAGCTGCGTCACCGCTCCGCCGTCACGGCCCCGGCGCGGCAGCCGGGGCCGCCCCGGGAAGACCGCGTCGAGGTTGCGCAGATTGCCGCCCCGCGGCGAGGTGTGCTTGATGCCGTCGTCCTCGGGACGGACGGGACGGCCCGCGTACTCCTCGGTGTCGCCGCGGGCGATGATCCAGTTCTCCCGCAGCGGGGCCAGACCTCGGCGGACATCGGTATCGACCAGTGGATCGGTGTACGGGCCCGATGTGTCGTACAGCGTGACCGACTGCCCGTTCGTGAGGTGCACCTGACGGACCGGCACCCGAAGGTCGGGGCGCGAGCCCTCGACGTACCCCTTGTGCCAGCCGATGGACTTCCCGCTCTCCGCCGTGGACTCTTCACCCTTGATGGGCTGTTCGTCCTGGCTGGAGGCAGGCGTGCGTGCGTCCTTGATGGTCATGAGACCTACTCCCTACGCCGGCATTACCCGGTAACAGGTTCGGCGGTCGACGCAGCGGTATCCGTCTGCCGACGTTTCGTGGGGAACGTCACTCACAGGTGACGACGTTCCACGTGAAACATCGCTGGGACGGAGGTCAGCGCCCTCTCAGCCCGGTGCTCCGAGCTCCCGCGTGTACAAAGGTGCCTCCACGCTAGCGTCAATTCGGGCGCGGTGAACAGAGGGCCCCTGCCGTTCTTGCGATGATCGGTCGGTGACCACGACACCTCAGCCCCCGTACCCGCCCGAGCCACCCCGTGGCCCCGGCCGCAGAGGCGGCGTCCCCGGGACCGGGCCCGGACCCGGGGGCCGGCCTGGGAGCGGGCGCGGAAGCGCAAGCGGGGGCGGAAGCGGAGGTGGAGGCGTGGGCAACATGGCCGGGGACGGTTCCGGATACGGCTCCCCGTACGGGCCGGGTGACTGGAACGGGCCCGGATCGGGTGACTGGAACGGGTCCGGTCCCGGACACGATCCCGGCACCCCTTCCGGTCACGCCCCTGGTCACAGGCATGAGCACGAACAGGACGCCGACGGTGGACATGGCTCCTTCCCGAGCGGCGGCAGCGGCACTGGAGCGGGAAGCGGTGGCGGTGGCGGTGGCGTCCCAAGCGGCGGTGGCGTCCCGAGCGGCGGCGGGGGTGGAGGTGGCGGTGGGCACGGTCACTCGCACGGCCACAGTCACAGCCACGGCCCCGCGACCCCCGTCTCCAAGCATCTCCGCAAGGTCATCGCGGCGATCCTCATCCCGTTCGGCGCCGCCGTCCTGGTGGGCCTCGCCGTGCTGTGGCCCGGTGGTGCGCCCGCGCACGAGCGCACCGGCGTCGGCTTCGACCGGCAGACCCAGCAGGCCACGGTCACCAAGGTCGAGAAGGTGAGCTGCAAGTCGGTCAACGCCTCGGGCGAGACCCCGACCGGGGACACCTCCACCGCCGAGGGCTCGTCCGCGCAGCAACAGGCCGACGGCACCTGCAAGAAGGCCACGATCCGCGTCGACACCGGCAAGGACAAGGGCCGTACGTTCACCGAGATCGTGCAGCCGGACCAGACGCGGCAGCTGCACGAGGGCGAGAAGGTCGTGGTCGCCTATGAGCCCTCGGCCCCGAAGGACCTCCAGTACTCGGTCACCGACGTCAACCGCCGGTTCCCCATGGCGCTGCTCGCCGGGATCTTCGCGCTCGCCGTCGTGATCGTCGGCCGGCTGCGGGGCGTCATGGCCCTGGTGGCGCTGGCGATCAGCTTCCTGATCCTGAACTTCTTCATCCTGCCCGCGATCCTTCAGGGCTCGAACCCGCTGGTCGTGGCCGTGATCGGGTCGAGCGCGATCATGCTGATCGCGCTGTACCTGTGCCACGGGCTGTCGGCGAGAACCTCCGTGGCAGTACTCGGCACGCTGATCTCGCTGCTGCTGATCGGCATCCTCGGCTCGCTGTTCATCGGCTGGGCCGCACTCACCGGCAACACCGACGACAACACCGGTCTGATCCACGGCCTGTATCCGTCGATCGACATGAGCGGCCTGCTGCTCGCCGGCGTCATCATCGGCTCGCTCGGTGTCCTCGACGACGTGACGGTCACGCAGACCTCGGCGGTCTGGGAACTGCACGAGGCCAACCCTTCGATGGGCTGGCGCGGGCTGTACCGCGCGGGCATCCGCATCGGTCGCGACCACATCGCGTCGGTTGTCAACACGCTCGTCCTCGCCTACGCGGGCGCCGCGTTGCCCCTGCTGCTGCTCTTCTCGATCGCGCAGAGCAGCGTGGGGACCGTCGCCAACAGTGAGCTGGTCGCCGAGGAGATCGTGCGCACACTGGTGGGTTCGATCGGCCTGGTGGCCTCCGTCCCCGTCACCACAGCCCTCGCGGCGCTGGTGGTGTCGGCCGACCGGCCGGGCTCCGGAACGGTACTCGCGGGCGGCGAGCCGACTCCGGCAGGTACGCGGGCGGGCGGGCCGGCGGGTGGGCAAGCCAAGGCGCAGGCCGGAGTTCGACCGGGCGGCCAGACGGGAGCGTACGGCCCGCAGGGCGGTTCCCAAGGTCCGCAAGCGGCTGCCGCACGGGGTGGCCGTGGTCGGCGGCGCAAGCGCTGACGCAGGCGGCGCAAGGGCTGACGCCGTCGGCCCGGCCCGGCAGCCGTACGACAGCCACGTCCACATCCGCATGGCGCAGAGCCCGTCCTCAGGAGAAGCGTTCCTGCGCCCTTCCATGCCGCGCTGAAGCGTTACGCCTCCTCACCGGCGCGACGCTTCAGCCCGCGCTCTGCTCCTCCGCCAGAATGCGGTCCAGCGCCTCGTCGAGATGGGCGTCGAAATCGGCGATCGCCCCCTCCTGCCCCAGCGGCACCAGCTTGTCGGTGCGGTCGAGGAAGGCGATGAGCGGGGCCGCCGACGAGCGGAACAACGCCTGGTCGGCACCGACCTGAAGCCGGATCAGAACCTCGCCGAGCGTCTCGGATTCGGCCGGCGCGATGCGCACATCCCCGTCGCCGCTCGGCCGCCCCACCCCATCGATGAGCAACTCACGCCCAAAAGCCCAGGTCACCGGCGCGTCCCCGGGCAGATGGAAAGTCAGTCGCACCGCGTAGGGATCACAGGTCTCGTAGCGCAGCTCCACCGGGATACGGAAAGAGAGCTCCTCGGAGACGAGAAAACTCATCATGACCTCTGCCTGCACGGACGCGTCCATCGCCTACCCCGTCATCTGCCGTCGACTGGCCGGGAATGACCCCTTTGACACTGCTGGAATCTTGCTGAACGTACACGACAGATCACAAGGAGTGAGTTTTCAGATACTGATAGAGATCGCGAGCGACCCGAGAAGCTGTCCGATCTCGCTCTGCAGCCGTCGCGTGGCCGCCAGCAGTCGGTCCGCCTGGTGGTACGGGAGAGAAATGGCCATGGTCGCGGCCGTCGGTCCGACCGTGATCGGGATGGCCGCGCACACCGTGCCGAGCGCGTACTCCTGCTGTTCGAAGACGGGATCCATCCGCCGCATCCGGTCCAGGCGCCGGAGCAGCGCATGGTTGTCGTGCACGGTGTACGGGGTGATGGCCTGCGCGGGATGGCGTTCGAGATGGTCGCGGCGGGCGCTCTCGTCCAGTTGGGAGAGCAGGCACTGGCCGATGGCGTGTGCGTGTCCGGTCTCACGGAAGTCGGCCCACTCCTCGACCGCGGGATTGCCCGGGGTGTCGGAGACGCAGACGACCTCGATCTCACCGTCGCGGTAGATCGCGTAGTACACGGGTACGCCGATCACGTCCCGCCAGTGGGCCAGCGCCTCGACGACCGTGCTGCGACGTTTCTGCTGGGCTCCGCTGCTGCTCAATCGCTCGGCCGCCTCACCGAGGAAGAACAGCCCTTTGTCCCGGCGCAGATAGCCCTCGTGCACGAGGGTGCGCAGCAGGTGGTACGCGGTGGGCAGCGCCAGGCCGGTCTCTCGGGCCAGTTGCTTGGCGGGGGCGCCGTGTTCATGCTCGGCGACGGACTCCAGCAGCCGCATCGCGCGCTGGACGGAGCCGATGAGGGTCGTGGAGGGCGTTTGTTCCGGCTGGTCCGCGAGCTCCGGCCGCGCCGACGACTCCAGCCGTTCCGGCTGCTCCGGCTGCTCCGGCCTTTCGATGGGGTTCGCCGGGTGGGGTCGTACGGCCGTTGCCGGTCGCGCATGGGGTGCCGTCTGCACTGGTACGTGCAGTTCTGCGGGTGCGGTGTCAACCGTGGCCAAGGGTCACTCCCGAAGCGCGAGGGGGCTGCCCGTGCGGGGGGACACGGGAGGGGGTGTACGCCGCTCACGGGGGATCGTCCCCGCGTCGAATTCCGGACTTTAACCCCCTGCCACCGCGTGCAGACGGCCTGGCCCGAAAACTTCCCTCGCGCGAGGGAACCGATGATTCCTGTTACCGGGTGCTCAGCTCCCGGTCCTCACCAGTCGCTGCGCGACGAGGAGCTGGACGTGAACTTCCGTACGACGTAGACCAGCCCGCCGACCAGGGCCACGAAGACGAGTGCCTTGAACAGCAGCCAGACGACGAAGTGCAGGACGCTGGCTATCAGCCCGCCGAACACGACCAGGGCGATGACGGGCACCGCGATCCACTTCACCCACCACGGCAGTCCCGCGAAGATCTCACGCATCGCCCCAACCTCTCTCGTCCCCGGCTTCTTCTGCCGCCGGATCCTTTCGATGTCCTGCTTCGATGCTAGGGCGGGCAATGTGCCGAACGGGGGCCTCGCACCCCTCGTCGTCCCCTGATCGATCCCCTAGGGAACCCCGAGGCGGCGGCTCAGCTCTCCGGCGGAGAGAACACCACCAGAACCCGCAGATCCTCGCTGATGTGGTGGAACTTGTGGGCGACACCGGCCGGCACGTACACCACGCTGCCGCGGGCCACCTGGGTCGTCTCCAGCCCCACCGTGATCGCGGCACGGCCGCTCACAACGAAGTAGACCTCGTCCTGGTTGTGCGGCTTCTGTGGATCATGCTCACCGGCATCGAGCGCGTACAGGCCGACCGACATGCTCCGCTCCCGCAGAAACTGCAGGTAGGCGCCGTCGTTGGCGGCACGCTCCGCCTCCAGTTCATCCAGCCGGAATGCCTTCATCGCCGTAGTCCGCCCTCGTCACACTGCTGGTAACCGATCTCTTCTGCCACGATCAGACACATGAAGAATTTCGTAGTCAAGACGATCGCCAACGCGGGCGCCCTGGCGGTCGCCGTGTGGCTGCTGGACAAGATCACCCTGACCGGTGACAGCACCGGCAAGAAGGCCGGCACCCTGATTCTCGTCGCGCTGATCTTCGGCGTGGTGAACTTCCTGGTCAAGCCGATCGTGAAGCTGTTCAGCCTGCCGCTGCTGATCCTGACGCTCGGCCTGTTCACCCTGGTCGTCAACGCGCTGATGCTGCTGCTGACGTCGTGGCTGGCCGACAAGGTCGACCTGAGCTTCCACGTGGAGGGCTTCTGGACCGCCGTCCTCGGTGGCCTGATCATCTCGATCGTGTCCTGGGCGCTCCACGTCATCCTTCCCGACGGGGACTGAGCCCGGCGATGACCTACCGCGTCTGTTTCGTCTGCACCGGCAACATCTGCCGCTCGCCGATGGCCGAGTCCGTCGTGCGTGCCCGCATAGCGGAGGCCGGGCTCGACGACCGGGTCGAGGTCGACAGCGCCGGCACGGGCGGCTGGCACGAGGGCGACGGCGCCGACCCGCGCACCGTGTCCGTCCTGGCGGAGCACGGATACGACAGCGCCCATACGGCCCGTCAGTTCCAGTCGTCCTGGTTCTCCCGCCTCGACCTTGTGATCGCCCTCGACCACGGACACCTCAAGGCCCTGAGGCGCCTCGCACCGACACCGGAGGACGCGGCCAAGGTGCGGCTGCTGCGCTCGTACGACGCCTCGGCGGGCGACGATCTCGACGTACCGGACCCGTACTACGGCGGGATGGACGGTTTCGAGGAGTGCCTTGAGATGGTGGAGGCGGCGAGCGAGGGCCTGCTCGCCGCCGTACGCGAGCACGTGGGAGGACAGGCGGCATGAGCGAGACGACCGGGGCCGCAGGAGCCAAGGGGGCTGTGGGGGAAGGCACGCGCGCGGTGCGGGCCGGACTGCCCGAACCCGTCAAGAACGAGCCCACCCTTCCCGGCCCGGTCTTCGCCGCCCACTTCCATCTGCCGGGCGATGTCGAAGGGCCGTACACCTACGGCCGCGACGAGAACCCCACCTGGACCCTGCTGGAACGGGCCGTCGGCGAACTGGAGGCGCCCGGGCAGGACGACGTCCAGACGCTCGTCTTCGCCTCCGGCATGGCCGCCATTTCGTCGGTGCTCTTCTCGCAACTGCGCGCCGGGGACACGGTCGTCATGCCCGACGACGGGTACCAGGCGCTGCCCCTGGTCCACGAACAGCTGCGGGCGTACGGCATCGAGGTCCGGACCGCCCCGACGGGCGGGGACGCCCAGCTGGCCGTCCTGGACGGCGCGAAGCTGCTGTGGATCGAGACGCCGTCCAATCCCGGGCTGGACGTTTGCGACATCCGGCGGCTCGTGGACGCCGCACACGCGCGTGGTGCCCTCGTCGCGGTCGACAACACGCTCGCCACGCCGCTCGGACAGCGCCCGCTGGAGCTCGGGTCCGACTTCTCCGTGGCCAGCGGCACCAAGCAGCTCACGGGGCACGGAGACGTCCTCCTGGGGTACGTCAGCGGCCACGACGCCGAGGCAATGGCGGCCGTACGACGCTGGCGCAAGCTCGTCGGGGCGATCCCGGGCCCCATGGAGGCCTGGTTGGCGCACCGGTCGATCGCCACGCTGCACCTGCGTGTGGAGCGGCAGAGCGCCAACGCCGTCGCCGTCGCCGAGGCGTTGCGTGCCGCGCCCGAGGAGCTCGGGGTGCGCTACCCGGGGCTACCGGGCGACCCGTCGTACAAGATCGCTTCGCAGCAGATGCGCCGCTTCGGGTGCGTGGTCTCCTTCACGCTGCCCTCACGCGCGCGTGCCGAGCGTTTCCTGGCGGCGCTGCGACTCGTGGACGACGCGACCAGCTTCGGCGGGGTGCGCTCGACGGCCGAACGGCGGGGGCGCTGGGGCGGCGACGCGGTGCCGGACGGTTTCATCCGTTTCTCGGCGGGTGCCGAGGACACCGAGGACCTGGTGGCGGATGTGCTGCGTGCGCTGCGCGAGTCGGCCGACTGAGCCATACACGTACCCACCGGCCGGTGTCCGGCTACGCACAACGGACGGTCCGAGCCTCCCCCCTCGTGGCTCGGACCGTCCTCGGTTCTGCGCGCGAAGAACCGCGCGAACAAGGCTAGTTGACTCTGTGTCAGTGTCCAATCACTGTAGCGACAGAGACCTATCGACATATTTATAGTGGGGGCCCGGCCGGGGGTTGGTAACGGGTGCGGAAGGAGCTCTGTCAGGGGCCGGAGCAGGGCCCGGGAAGGGCTCTGCCAGGGACTGCTGCAGGGCGTGGAAGGGGAGGGCGCGGCATGGATCTGGCCTTGTTGCGAACCTTCGTGACCGTGCACCGGGCCGGCTCCTTCACTCGCGCCGCCGCGTTGCTCGGACTGTCACAGCCGGCTGTGACCTCGCAGATCCGCACTCTGGAGCGGCAGTTGGGACGCCCCTTGTTCCTGCGGCAGGCCCGCGGTGTGACCCCGACGACCATCGGCGACGAGCTCGCCCACAAGGCCGCGCCGCATCTCGACGCTCTGGTGGAGATCGCCGAGACCGGACTCGACGACGAGTCCTCCTTACGTACCCTGCACCTCGCCGGGCCACCCGAGTTCACCGCGGAACGAGCCCTGCCCGCGCTCACCGAGCTGACCGGCGAGGACGGCCAGGGCTTCGCACTGCGCGCATCCTTCGGAAACGCCGAGGAGAGCCTGGAGGGGCTTGCCGCCGGGCATCACGATCTGGCCATCAGTACGGCCCGTCCGCGCGGCGCCCTGCTCACCGCGACTCCGCTCTGCGACGAAGTGCATGTCCTGGTGTCCTCCCCGCGCCGGGCCGAGCAGGTCGGCGCGGGCATGCTGCGCCGCAAGGGGGCCACCGCCCTGGAAGACATTCCGGTGGTCGAAGTGCACGAGTCGCTGCCGTTCGTCTCCCGCTACTGGGCTTCCGTCTTCGACTCCCGCCCGGCCGCCCCGGGCACCGTCATCGTCCCCGACCTGCGCGCGGTACTGGCCTGCGCCGCGGCGGGGGCCGGGCTGGCGGTGCTGCCCCGCTATCTGTGCGCCGAGGCCCTGGAGCGCGGTGACGTGGTCGCCCTGCACCATCCCGCGGTGCCGCCGCTGCGGACGTACTTCCTGGTGGTCCGCACCGGCACGCTGGCGATGCCCCATGTCGCGCGGGCGCACGACTGGCTCCTGCGGGAGGCCGACAACTGGGGCTGACCTGCGTTTTCCGACAGGTGACCCGGTGAGCTCGCGCGATGACCGCATGCGATGTTTCACGTGGAACCAAGCGGGCCACATTTCACCCATGACCGTCCGACCCGTGGTCAAGCGCACCGCCCGTGCCGTTCTGCTCGACGGCGACGACCTCATTCTGATCAAGCGCACCAAGCCCGGTGTGGATCCCTACTGGCTCACTCCCGGCGGGGGTGTCGAGCCGAGCGACCCGACCGTCGTCGACGCCCTGCACCGCGAGGTGTACGAGGAACTCGGCGCCAAGATCACTGATGTGGTGCCCTGTTTCGTCGACACCGTCGAGCACATCGGCGAGGACGCCGGCGCGACCGGGGTGAAGGTCCAGCACTTCTTCGTCTGTCGCCTGGAGTCCATGGACACCTCGCTGCGGCACGGCCCCGAAGTGGACGAGCCCATCGGTGAGTACGAAATCGTGCGGGTACCGTTCACCCGGGTCGGCATCGCCTCCGTCCATCTCGTCCCGCTGTCGCTGCGGCACTACCTCGACGGCAACATCGAGGGTGTCCGTGCCATGCACGCACCGGACCTGGGCTGAGGCCGGGCGGACACTCAGTCGCCGATGACGGCCAGCTCCTCCAGCGAGTCGTGGCGTATGCGCGCGGACGGGATGCCGATGTCCCGCAGCGCGTCCACACCGCTGCGGATCATCCCAGGCGGTCCCGAGACGAAGGCGTCGAACTGGTTCCAGGGGCCGTACCTGCGGATCGCGTCGGGGAGCTGGAGACGTGTCTGCTGGTCGATGACCGCGCGTACCGAGAGCCAGGGATGCGACTGCTGGAGGCGGAGCATCGTGTCGATGTCGTACAGATCGATGTCGGTGCGGGCGCCGTAGAACACCTCCACCGGTCGGCGCTCGCCGTGTTCGGCCACGTCCTCGACCAGAGCCTTGATGGGCGCTATGCCGGTGCCGCCGCCCAGGCAGAGAAGACCGCTGTCGGTGGTGTGGTCCACGGTCATCGAACCGGTCGGCGGGCCGAGGCGGAGGACGTCGCCGGGCCGGGCACGGTGCACCAGGGCGCCTGAGACCCAGCCCGCGGGAACGGCCTTCACATGGAATGTCAGCAGACCGTCGGAGCGGGGCGCCGAGGCGAAGGAGTACTGCCGCCAGATCCGCGGCCACCACGGCGTCTCCAGGCTCGTGTACTGCCCGGCGAGGAAGGGGTACGGCTGGTCCGGGCGGACGGTGACGACCGCGATGTCCCGCGTCCTCAGCTCGTGCGCCACGATCTCCGCGTGCCACCAGGCAGGGGCGCGCAGTTCGTCCGCTGCCGCCGCGTCGATCATCACCTGCGAGATCGTCGTGTACGCCCGGACCCAGGCCGCCTCGAACTGCGGGCCCCAGATGTTCTCGGTGTACTTGCTCAGGGCGCCGATGAGGCACTCGCCGAGGGCCGGGTAGTGCTCGGGGCGGGTGCCGTACTTGCGGTGGCCGCGGCCGAGGTTCTGCAGGTAGTCGACGAGGACGGGTGTGTTGTCGATGTGCTCCGCCGCGGTGAGGAGCGCCTTGAGCAGCCGGTCCCGCTGGGTGTCCATCGCCGCGGGGAAAAGCGAGCGCAGCTCGGGGTGGCGTACGAAGAGCAGGGCGTAGAAGTACGAGGTGACCTTGTCGGCCACGGGGCCGACCTCCGCCATGGTCCGGCGGATGAGGACCGCGTCCGGGGAGGCTTCCTGAGCGCTCGCGAGGGCGGTCCGTTGAGGGGTCACGTGGTGTGGGACAGGCGGCGCCGTCCCTCGTGTCGCCCTGTCCCCGTCGCGGCCCGGTGCGGTCCTGCCGACCGGGCGCAGGGGCGCCCATCGGTTTTCCTCGGCGGTCTCCTGCTCGCCGCTCGGTGTCGTGGTGGGCTGCGTGTGCGGCGTGAACCAGCCGCCCCCGCCGCCGGACGTGCCGTTGTCGGCCGACGTGGTGGTCGGAGCGTCCATGGTGTGCCTCGCCTCGAACATCTTTCGGTCGGTCTGCGCACTTCCCCGATCGGGATGTGCCTGCTTCCCCCCGCAGACGGCTTGCTTTTCCGCTCATGACCACGGCCGATGCGGCCATATCGAGTCTGTATTCACACCCCATACGGACAAGTAAGGCGAGAGTGCGACATTGGTCGCAGCACTCTCACCGCAGCATCGCATCGTGCGCGGATACCCCGGCCGCATAACCGAGAATGCGAGTCTTCGATCTCTCCGTCCCATTAGGCTGCGTTGCCTCGTTCTCGGCCCGGCACACGGAGATACGTACCTGGCACTCCCCTCGACGGACGAGAAACCGGAGTCGACCCTACCGGTCGCCGACCCGCACACAAGTCCCCCCTCGCTCCGTGATGGATGAGGCAAGGGTGCGAACCATGAATTCGCTCAATCACCAGGAACGACAGACCAATTCATAGGCTTCCCACAGATTCTTCCCCACGTAGGAGTGGGTCGCGAGACCGGCCAGATGACTGTCGGCATTTACCGCGACAGAGACCGGAACCATACCGAAGAGGTCCTTGTCCGACGACGAGTCTCCATAAGCGACGCAATCGGCCCGGGCGACCCCGAACTCCTCGCACAGGCGATCAGCGATCAGAACCTTGGCCGCCGCACTGAGAACTCCGGCCGGATCCACGGGCTCGGTGAACGGTACGGCCGGGAAGCGCGATCCGTACGCCGCGTGCGCACCCCAGGCGATGAGCCGCTCGACGAAGAAGGAAGGGGACAGTGACACGACGGCGCAGTAGTCACCGTTGCTCCGGATATCCGCCCAGACCTCACGAATTCGAGCCAGCCACGGCGCACCGTCGAATGCGGCCGTCACATGGGCGTCCGTGAGCTCCGCCCACAGGGTGTGCACTCGCGCCGCATACTCGGGCGGCTCGATGAGACCTGACGAGACCGCCTGGTCGAGAGCCACGGTCTCGGCTTCCAGGCCGAGTTGCCGGGATATCTCAACCGGAGCGGAGGTCCCGTGCAACAGCGTGCCGTCGAGATCGAAGAGATGAAGTCTGGCCATGGAGCGCGAGGCTAGCGGGGCCGGATGGAGCCCAAGACCGGTACAGGTCGACCGCCGGTACGTCAGCGAGGATGCCGGGCCCCGGGACCCGTCCACGTTTCACGTGAAACAACGGCCAGCTGACGCCGCGCTGTGCGGACGGCTACGACATGGCCAAAAGCTCGTACTTCTCGCCGGAAACGGGTGGACGCCAGGGGTGCCGGTCAGACAGCCTGACCTGCGTGTCGACACCTTCTCCCGCTTCTCTGCCCATCCGCCGTCTGACGCATCGCGACCTCGCCGCCTGCGCCGACTTGTCCGAGGACCGGGGGTGGCCGCGCGAGGAGCACAAGTGGGGCTTCCTCCTCGCCGCAGGAACGGGATACGGCATCGACGACCCCGAGGGTGGACTCGTGAGCGCCTGTGTCGTCACCGAGTACGGCCCACAGGAGCGCCCGGATCTGGGGGCCATCGGCATGGTCCTGGTCGCCGAGCGGCACGCCCGACAGGGGATCGGCCGCCGACTGATGCGCCATGTGCTCGCGGCCATGGGCACCATCCCTCTGACCCTGCACGCGACACCGAACGGCCGCCCCCTCTACGAGGAGCTCGGCTTCAAGGCCACCGGCCGAGCGGAAATGGTGAGTGGGCATTTCACGGCCGCCGGGTACCGGCCCACCGTCACGACCCGAGCGGCCACGGGTGGGGATCTCTCCGCCATTCTTCGGCTCGACGAGGAAGTGTTCGGCGCCGACCGCACGCACATCGTCACGCGCCTGCCCGCCTTCGCCGACCACCTGCGGGTCGCGGAGGAGAACGGCCGGATCATCGGATACGCGGCCGCCTGGCCCAACATGGACACCCACGTGGTGGGGCCACTGGTCGCCCGGGACACCGAGACGGCGAAGGCGCTCATCGCCTCCCTCGCCGCCCAGACCAAGCGGCCGTTGCGCACCGACATCGACGTGCGGCACGAAGAGCTGCTGACGTGGGTGAAGGAGCATGGCCTGGCGTCCATCGCCTTCAACGCGGTCATGACCTATGGCATCCCGGAACTGCCGGGCGACTGGAGCCGACGGTTCGCGCCGGTGACAGTGGCGGCGGGATGACATCGCCGCAGTAAGGGGCCGAGAGGCTCCGGCATACGACTGCGCCGGTCCCCGAGGAATTCAGGGACCGGCGCGGTCGACCATCGGAGCTCAGCGGTGGACGGCGGCCCGCTGCTCGGTCTGCACGGCTCCGGCGACGACCTGGCTCGGCGTGCCGGCCGTGCTGTCCCGGCGTTCCAGGGCCGCCGAGAGAACGGCGAGGCCCAGGGCACCCGCGGCGAGGGCGGCACCCACCCAGTTAGGGGCTGTGTAGCCGAGGCCGGCGCTGATGACCAGGCCACCGAGCCAGGCGGAGAGCGCGTTGCCGAGGTTGAAGGCGCCGATGTTCACGGCCGAGGCGAGCGTCGGGGCGCCGTGCGCCTGGTCGAGGACGCGCTTCTGCAGCGGGGGGACCGTGGCGAAGCCGAGGGCGCCGATGAGCGCGATGGTCACGGCCGCGAGGACCTTGTCGTGCGCGGTGAGCGTGAAGAGCGCGAGGACGACCGCGAGGGCACCCAGGGAGACGTACAGCATGGGCATCAGGGCGCGGTCCGCGTACTTGCCGCCGACGAGGTTGCCGCCCACCATGCCGAGGCCGAAGAGGACGAGCAGCCAGGTGACGGAGCCGTCGGCGAAACCGGCGACATGGGTCATCATCGGCGCGATGTAGGTGATCGCCGCGAAGACGCCGCCGAAGCCGAGCACGGTCATCGCCATGGCGAGCAGGACCTGGGCGTTCTTGAAGGCGGCCAGTTCGTGGCGCAGGTGCACGCCCTCGGGCTTGGGCATGTCGGGGACGAGCTTGGCGATGCCGGCCAGGCCGACGACGCCGAGCGCGGCGACGATGGTGAAGGTGACCCGCCAGCCGACGGTCTGTCCGACGAGGGTGCCCAGCGGAACGCCGACGACGTTGGCGACGGTGAGCCCGGTGAACATCATCGCGATGGCTCCGGCCTTCTTGTCCGGGGCGACCAGGTCGGCCGCGACGACCGATCCGATGCCGAAGAAGGCGCCGTGGGCGAGTGAGGCGACGATCCGGCCGATCAGCATGACGCCGAAGGCCGGTGCCAGGGCGGAGAGCAGGTTGCCGGCGATGAACAGGCCCATCAGCACCATCAGCATCCGTTTGCGGGAGACCTTGGTACCGAGCACCGTCATGAGCGGGGCGCCGAACATGACACCGAGCGCGTAGCCCGTCACCAGGAAGCCGGCTGTGGGGATGGAGACACCGAAGTCTCCCGCGACCTCGGGCAGCAAGCCCATGATCACGAATTCGGTGGTTCCGATGCCGAAGGCCCCGATCGCGAGGGCCAGGAGCGCGAGAGGCATGGAGGTCTGCCCTTCCCGGTTGATTGCACAAGCGCTTTACAGTTGATGACAATACTTGCAGACGCCTGATAATTGCAAGCGCTGGATATTGCGAGCCTGCCCTATCCTGGTTTCAGCCGTTCCGGGACGAAGGAAACGCCAATGACAGCGACGGACCCCGCACTCACCGCCCTCGCCCAGGGCTGGTGCGCTCTCTCCCTGCTGCACGGGAGGATCGAGGCCCACATCGAGCGGGCCCTCCAGGCCCGGCACGACCTCAGCGTGCGCGAGTACTCCCTGCTCGACGTCCTCAGCCGGCAGCACGAAGGCGAGGGGGGCCACCTCCAGATGAAGCAGGTCGCCGACGCGGTCGTCCTGAGCCAGAGCGCCACCACCCGACTGGTGACGCGCCTGGAGGACCGCGGCCTGCTGACGCGCTATCTGTGCCCCACCGACCGCCGAGGCATCTACACCAACGTCACCTCGGAAGGCATCGCCCTGCTCGAGGAGGCGCGACCGACCAACGACTCCGCCCTGCGCGAGGCGTTGGACGAAGCGGCCAAGAACCCCGAGCTGGCACCTCTGGTGAAGGTCGTCGAATCGCTGAAGGTGCCCGCATAGGCTGGCGCCATGGGAGATCTTGAAATACGCCCCGCCACCTCCGAGGACGTCACCCCGATCGTCGCCATGCTCGCCGACGATCCACTGGGTGCCCGGCGCGAGTCGCCGGACGATCTCGCCCCCTACCTGGCCGCCCTGGAACGGCTCAGCGCCGACCCGAACCAGCACCTGGTCGTCGCCGTGCGTGAGGGCCGTGTCGTCGGCACCCTCCAGCTCACGATCGTTCCCGGCCTGTCCCGGCGCGGCTCCACCAGATCGATCATCGAAGGCGTCCGTGTGCACGCGGACGAACGCGGCAGCGGACTGGGCACCCAGCTCATCGAGTGGGCCATCGAGGAATCCAGGCGCCAGAAGTGCCAGTTGGTGCAGCTGACCTCTGATGTCACCCGCACCGATGCCCACCGCTTCTACGAGCGACTGGGCTTCGAGGCCTCACACGTGGGCTTCAAGCTCCCTCTCTGAGGCCTCCGCGCGGCCGTCTGCCATGCCTCCGCCGAAGCTGCCGCCATCGACCGGTGGGCGTCCTGTTTCACGTGAAACAGGACGCCCACCGGTCGATGGCGGCTAACCGATCCCGCGCCATCCCTCCGGGTCCACCCCACCAGGCACAGGAGCCCCCTCGTCGTACGGCTCACGCGTGAACACGAACGACCCGAGGTCCAGGTGGCTGACGCTGCCGTCAGGCCGCCGTAGGGCCCGCAGAAGCTCTCCGGCGTAATAGCCCTCCAACCCCGTCCAGGTGCCGTCACCGTTGGCCCGGAAGCGCGAGCGTCGGCCGCTGCCGGACAACGGACCCATCGAGACACCCCCCTCGGGGATGAGCCGCAGGGCGAAGGCATGCGTGCCCCAGTACCACGGGCCAGCCAACTCCAGTACGCTCGCGTCGACTTCGGGCAGCGGGCGCCACGGCTCGGGAATGCGCGGCTCGGCTTCCACGACGATCCGGACCAGGTCGGCGCCGACGGCGGACAGCATCGGGCCGGATGTGCAGTTGGCCAGCACCACCGCCGCGACGTCGTCCGCCACGCTGATGGTGAGGTTCGCCAGGAACCCGGGCAGGGAGCCGGAGTGCCCCACGAGCAGTCGGCCGTCCCGGTGCTGGATCTGCATCCCGAGGCCGTAGGTGGCCCCGTCGACGACATCCGCGGCCTCGGCCGGGGCGGCAGGCGTGCGCATCTCCCGCACCGTCTCCGCGCTCAGAACCCGGTCGTCCCCCCGTACCAGGAAGGCAGCGAACTTCGCCAAGTCTCCTGTGGTGGACCACAGTTGGCCTGCCGCAGCCATCCTCCCCAGGTCCTCGGCCGGCTCCGGGAGCATCGCATCGGCCCACGGATGCACGGCCCAGCCACCCGCGTGCGGGGCCCGAGGATGAGCACTCGTACGGTCCAGGCCCAGAGGTTCGAGCACTTCACGCCGCAGAACCTCCTCCCATGCGGCCCCACGCACCTTCTCCACCAAGGCGCCCAGCAGGGTGTACCCGGGGTTCGAGTAGTGATGGCGGCGGCCGGCCGGATGCAGGAAGGGCTGTTCGCCGAGAACGTCGGACAGTTCAGGACGCAGGGCGCCCGGGGTCCGCTCCCACCAAGGCCCGGGTGACTCGGCCGCCAATCCGGCCGTGTGCGCGAGCAGTTCGGCGATGGTCGCCTCCCCCGCGCCGGTGCCGGGCACGTACTTCTCCAACGGGTCACCGAGGTCGAGCACACCCTCGTCACGCAGCCTCAGCACGAGCACGGCGGTGAAGGTCTTGGTGATCGAGCCGATCCGGTACTGGACGTTCTCGTCCGGCCCGTGACCGTCCACCGAGGTCCGTGAACCGTGCCAGACGGCCCGGCCGTCCCGCACGACCACCGCGACCAGCGACGGCGCCCGCCCTTCCGCCTGCGCCACGGCGATCCGATGCAGCAGAGCGCGGCGCGTGCCGGGTAGCAGCTGTTCCTGAGATGTCGTCATGGCCCCAGTCCACCCCGGCGAGTGCCGAGGCGTCGAGCTCATTCCGCCAGGGGTGGGGGGCTCAGGTCTGGGCCATGTCCACGAAGCGCGAGTAGTGGCCCTGGAAGGCGACCGTGATCGTCGCCGTCGGACCGTTACGGTGCTTGCCCACGATGATGTCCGCCTCGCCCGCGCGCGGCGACTCCTTCTCGTAGGCGTCCTCGCGGTGCAGCAGGATCACCATGTCGGCGTCCTGCTCGATGGAGCCGGACTCACGCAGGTCGGACACCTGAGGCTTCTTGTCCGTACGCTGCTCGGGGCCACGGTTGAGCTGCGAGAGCGCGATCACCGGGACCTCGAGCTCCTTGGCCAGCAGCTTGAGGTTTCGGGACATGTCCGAGACCTCCTGCTGGCGGCTCTCGGAGCGCTTGCCGGACTGCATCAGCTGGAGATAGTCGATGATCACGAGCTTGATGTCGTTGCGCTGCTTGAGCCGGCGGCACTTCGCGCGGATCTCCATCATCGACAGGTTCGGGGAGTCGTCGATGTAGAGCGGCGCCGCCGAGACCTCGGGCATCCGGCGCGCCAGGCGCGTCCAGTCCTCGTCCGTCATGGTGCCGGAGCGCATGTGGTGCAGAGCCACCCGTGCCTCGGCCGACAGCAGACGCATCGCGATCTCGTTGCGCCCCATTTCGAGGGAGAAGATCACGCTCGGCAGGTTGTTCTTGATCGACGCCGCCCGTGCGAAGTCCAGCGCGAGCGTGGACTTACCCATGGCGGGACGGGCCGCGATGACGATCATCTGGCCCGGGTGCAGACCGTTGGTGAGCGAGTCGAGGTCCGTGAAGCCGGTGGGCACACCGGTCATCTCACCGGTGCGGGAGCCGATCGCCTCGATCTCGTCGAGCGCGCCCTCCATGATGTCGCCGAGCGGGAGGTAGTCCTCGCTGGTGCGCTGCTCGGTGACCGCGTAGATCTCGGCCTGGGCGCGGTTGACGATCTCGTCGACGTCGTCGTCGGCCGCGTATCCCATCTGGGTGATGCGCGTACCGGCCTCGACCAGCCGTCGCAGCACGGCCCGTTCGTGGACGATCTCGGCGTAGTACTCGGCGTTCGCCGCGGTAGGAACCGTCTGCACGAGAGTGTGCAGATACGAGGCGCCGCCCACCTTGTTGATCTCGCCGCGCTTGGTCAGCTCGGCGGCGATCGTGATGGGGTCGGCCGGCTCGCCCTTGGCGTAGACGTCGAGGATCGCCTGGAAGATCGTCTCGTGGGCCGGCTTGTAGAAGTCGTGGCCCTTGATGACCTCGACGACGTCGGCGATGGCGTCCTTGGACAGGAGCATGCCGCCGAGTACGGACTGCTCCGCGTCGAGGTCCTGCGGCGGCACGCGCTCGAAGGAGCCGCCCCCACCGTCCCATTCGCCGTTCTCACGTCCGCGGTCGTGCTGCTCGTCGCGGCCCCGGCCTCCGTCGCCGCGTCGGCGCGAAGCAGGCAGGCGATCACTGGGACCGCTGTCGGCCCACGGATCGTCCAAGGGCTCGGAAATGCTCACCGAGCCACCTCCTCCCGTCCGCCGAGCGGACCTCGCCGTGCCTCTCTTTCTACGGCACGGCACTGACAAATGAGAGGCCCAACTCCGTTTGCGGCGCGTCGGCTTTGTGACGATTTCCCGGCCGACGGATGGAGCGGGCGCCGGACCACGGTAGGCCCGTCGGCACCGTCAGCCAATCTGGTTATCCACAGGCCATGTGGACGACGGCCCGGATGCTGTGGAGAACTCGCCGAAACCTGTGCACGACCCGGTGGACAGGCCTGTGAACAAGCTCGCCCTCCGTCCGGCCGAACCGCTCTGACCTGCCCGTTTCCCGTCCACCGGCTGTGCAGAAGAAAAACTTTCCCAGTCGGATCAAGATCACATCGAATGGCGCCCCCAAGCGCGCGACACACCACGCCAAGTAAGGGTCACTAATCAATTGCATCCATTACCTGTGGACGATTAGATTGGTGCTCATGACACACGCTCCCGCGACCTCGCGCGCCGCACGGCGACAGCACGACCGAGAGATCGTCGCACTGGCCGTCCCGGCCTTCGGTGCGCTCGTCGCCGAGCCCCTGTTCGTCATGGCGGACAGCGCGATCGTGGGCCATCTCGGCACCGCCCAACTCGCGGGCCTGGGGGTCGCCTCCGCCCTCCTGACGACCGCAGTCAGTGTGTTCGTCTTCCTCGCCTACGCCACCACCGCGGCCGTCGCCCGACGGGTCGGCGCCGACGATCTCCAGGCCGCCATCCGCCAGGGCATGGACGGCATCTGGCTGGCCCTCCTGCTCGGCGCCGCAGTGATCGCCGTCGTTCTGCCCACGGCACCCGCCCTGGTGGAACTCTTCGGCGCCTCGGACACCGCCGCCCCGTACGCGACCACCTATCTGCGGATCTCGTCCCTCGGCATCCCGGCCATGCTCATCGTCCTCGCCGCGACCGGTGTCCTGCGCGGCTTGCAGGACACGAAGACCCCCCTGTACGTCGCCATCGGGGGCTTCGTCGCCAACGCGGCCCTGAACGCCGGCCTCGTCTACGGAGCCGACCTCGGCATCGCCGGCTCCGCCTGGGGCACGGTCATCGCCCAGTGCGGCATGGCCGCCGTCTACCTGGTGGTGGTCGTACGCGGTGCCCGTGCCCACGGCGCCTCCCTGCGTCCCGACGCAGCGGGCATCAGGGCCTCGGCCCAAGCCGGCGCCCCGCTGCTCGTCCGCACCCTCTCCCTCCGGGCGATCCTGATGATCGCCACCGCGGTAGCGGCCCGCCTCGGCGACGCGGACATCGCGGCGCACCAGATCATCCTGTCCCTGTGGAGCCTGCTCGCCTTCGCTCTGGACGCGATCGCCATCGCCGGGCAGGCCATCATCGGCCGCTATCTCGGCGCGGGCGACGCTCAGGGCGCCCGGGAGGCATGCCGCCGCATGGTGCAGTGGGGCATCGCGGTCGGCGTGGTGCTCGGCCTGTTGGTCGTGGTGACCCGACCGGCGTTTTTGCCCCTGTTCACGAGCGACTCCTCGGTGAAGGACGCCGCTCTGCCCGCACTGCTCGTCGTGGCGCTCTCCCAGCCGATCTGCGGGATCGTCTTCGTCCTGGACGGCGTCCTGATGGGCGCCGGTGACGGCCCGTATCTGGCCTGGGCGATGGTAATGACCCTCGCGGTCTTCACCCCCGTGGCCCTGCTCGTCCCGACACTCGGCGGAGGCCTCACCGCCCTGTGGGGAGCGATGACGCTGATGATGGCGGTCCGCATGGCGACCCTGTGGGTTCGAGCGCGGTCGGGACGCTGGATCGTCACGGGTGCGACCCGCTGACGTTTCACATGAAACATCACGCCGTTCACAGGAGACATCACGCCGTTGCCTGACCGTTTCACGTGAAACACGTCGCCTCATGACGTTTCACGTGAAACACCGCATGCCCGATCACTTCACTCAGACAGGGCCCGGCAGCGACTCAGCCATGCAAGAGGGGGCCGTACCCGATGGGTACGACCCCCTCTCACAACTGCTCAAACCGAGCGCAGCGATCAGGCCGCGACAACCTCGATGTTGACCTTGGCGGCAACCTCGGGGTGCAGACGCACGGACGTCTCGTGGGCGCCCAGGGTCTTGATCGGCGAACCGAGCTCGATGCGGCGCTTGTCGACCTCGGGGCCACCGGAAGCCTTGATCGCGGAGGCGATGTCGGCCGGGGTGACGGAACCGAAGAGACGGCCGGCGTCGCCGGAGCGAACGGCCAGACGGACCTTGACCGCCTCGAGCTGGCCCTTGATCTGGTTGGCCTGCTCGATGGTCTGGATCTCGTGGATCTTGCGAGCGCGACGGATCTGCTCGACGTCCTTCTCGCCACCCTTGGTCCAGCGGATAGCGAACTTCCGCGGGATCAGGTAGTTGCGAGCGTAGCCGTCCTTGACGTCGACGACGTCGCCAGCGGCACCGAGGCCGGAGACCTCGTGGGTGAGGATGATCTTCATTAGTCGGTCACCCTTCCCTTAGCGCGCGGTGGACGTGTAGGGCAGCAGCGCCATCTCACGGCTGTTCTTGACGGCCGTGGCGACGTCACGCTGGTGCTGCGTGCAGTTGCCGGTCACGCGGCGGGCACGGATCTTGCCGCGGTCGGAAATGAACTTCCGCAGCATGTTCGTGTCCTTGTAGTCCACGTACGTGACCTTGTCCTTGCAGAAAGCGCAGACCTTCTTCTTAGGCTTGCGCACAGGCGGCTTCGCCATGGTGTTTCTCCTGTGTGATCAAGAAGTGTGGGTACGACCCACCCTCGGCCCGAAGGCCTAGAAGGGGGGTTCGTCCGAGTAGCCGCCGCCACCGCTGCCGCCGGAGTTTCCACCCCAGCCGCCACCGCCGCCGCCCTGCTGGCCACCGGCAGGAGCGCCGGTCGCCCACGGGTCGTCGGCGGGAGCGCCGCCGCCCTGCTGGCCGCCGCCGGAGTTCCCACCCCAGCCGCCGCCACCCTGGCCGCCACCGCCGCCGTAACCGCCCTGGCCACCGCGTCCGGCACCGCCGGCGGTCTTGGTGACCTTGGCCGTGGCGTTCCGCAGGCTGGCGCCGACTTCCTCGACGTCCAGCTCGTAGACCGTGCGCTTGACGCCCTCACGGTCCTCGTAGGACCGCTGCTTCAGCCGGCCCTGCACGATGACGCGCATGCCTCGCTGGAGCGACTCGGCAACGTTCTCCGCCGCCTGACGCCAGACCGAGCAGGTCAGGAACAGGCTCTCGCCGTCCTTCCACTCGTTCGTCTGACGGTCGAAGGTGCGGGGGGTGGACGCGACACGGAACTTCGCGACCGCCGCACCGGAAGGGGTGAAGCGCAGCTCGGGGTCATCGACAAGATTGCCGACGACCGTGATGACGGTCTCGCCTGCCATGGGGGAACCTCTCGGCGGGTTTGCTGCTGGCTGCTTTGTGGTGCTGCTACTCGAGTCCCGAGATCAGCTGAGCGGGAGAGCTCAGTGGGTCTCGGGGCGGAGGACCTTGGTCCGGAGGACCGACTCGTTCAGGTTCATCTGGCGGTCGAGCTCCTTGACGACCGCAGGCTCGGCCTGCAGGTCGATGACCGAGTAGATGCCCTCGGGCTTCTTCTTGATCTCGTACGAGAGACGACGACGGCCCCAGGTGTCGACCTTCTCGACCTTGCCGTTGCCCTCACGGACGACGGAGAGGAAGTTCTCGATCAGGGGGGCGACAGCGCGCTCCTCCAGATCGGGGTCGAGGATGACCATCACCTCGTAGTGACGCATGTGGAACCCACCTCCTTTGGACTCAGCGGCCACGGTCGTTCCGTGGCAGGAGGGTCGTGATGCGTACGCAACCGTATCGGCCGCCACTGACAATCGGGGCTTCCTCGCGGTAGTCCCGGTCGTGACATGGGCAGACACAGGTGCAGACGGTACAGACTACCCGCACACCGGCTTCCGGTTGAAATCCGGCCGCCGGGACCGACAATCTGTACACATCGGGTGTGTATGGCGCTACGATGCGCCGCCTTCCGCAGGAGGTGCCCTATGGCACAGGCAATGCGACCCAACACCGTCGGAGGCCTTTTCGCCACGGACGGAAAGCCCCACCCCCTCCAGGACACGCTGCTCGCGGTGACCCTGGTGCTGGGCATCACGGCTTTCGTCACGGCGATGTTCCACAACCTGCACCTGCTCAGCTCCTGGGCAGGCCTGGTCGGGATCGCCACCGGCGCCTACGGCCAGTGGATCTCGGAGACGACCCGTGAGCGCTTCGGACTGATCCTCGGTCTCGGCGCCTCAGCGGTCGGCTTCTTCCTCGGCATGGCCCATGGCGGCCTCTTCGGCGGAGTGATCAGCTGACGCCAGGGACACCGTCCTCTTCACATCACCCAAAGCACCACGGAACGCCTCGGCGGCCCTCGCAGCCGCGGCGCAGGTCCCGTACGCCCAGCCGGGGCGCTCGCAAGGCGCAGTAGGCTTCGGCGCGAGAGCCGGAGCCCCTGTACCCATGGGGACACACCAGCCCGAGGAGCGCCCCGAATGAGCCTGACCCTGAGGACGATCAGCCGCGAGCAGCATCTGGCCTACATCCAGAGCCTGCCGTCGGCGAGCCACATGCAGGTTCCGGCCTGGGCAGACGTCAAGGCGGAGTGGCGCTCGGAGAACCTCGGCTGGTTCGACGACAAGACCGGCGAGATGGTCGGCGCGGGCCTCGTCCTCTACCGCCAGCTCCCCAAGATCAAGCGCTATCTCGCCTATCTGCCCGAGGGCCCGGTCATCAACTGGTTCGCGCCGAATCTGACCGACTGGCTGGAACCGATGCTCGCGCACCTCAAGCACCAGGGCGCCTTCTCCGTGAAGATGGGTCCGCCGGTGATCATCCGGCGCTGGGAGGCCCCCTCCATCAAGGCGGGCATCCAGAACCCCGACGTGAAGCGGCTGCGGGACATCGAGGCCGACTTCATCGAGCCGCGCGCCTTCGAGGTCGCCGACAAGCTGCGTCGTATGGGCTGGCAGCAGGGCGAGGACGGCGGGGCCGGCTTCGGCGACGTCCAGCCGCGCTACGTCTACCAAGTGCCGCTGGCGAACCGCTCCCTGGAAGAGGTCCACAAGAACTTCAACCAGCTGTGGCGCCGCAACATCAAGAAGGCCGAGAAGGCCGGCGTCGAGGTCGTCCAGGGCGGCTACCACGACCTCGAGGAGTGGCAGCGGCTGTACGAGATCACGGCTGTGCGCGACCACTTCCGGCCCCGACCGCTGTCGTACTTCCAGCGCATGTGGACGGCCCTCAACTCCGAGGACCCCAACCGCATGCGGCTGTACTTCGCCCGCCACAACGGCGTGAACCTGTCGGCGGCGACGATGCTGATCGTCGGCGGGCACGTCTGGTACTCCTACGGCGCCTCCGACAACATCGGCCGTGAGGTCCGGCCCTCGAACGCGATGCAGTGGCGGATGCTGCGCGACGCCTACGCGCTCGGCGCCACCGTCTACGACCTGCGGGGCATCTCCGACTCCCTGGACGAGACCGACCACCTCTTCGGCCTGATCCAGTTCAAGGTGGGCACCGGCGGGCAGGCCGCCGAGTACCTCGGCGAGTGGGACTTCCCGCTGAACAAGCTGCTCCACAAGGCGCTCGACATCTACATGTCGCGTCGCTGATTGGCCATGTCGCGCCGCTGAGGCCGCGTCCTTCGGTTCAATTGCTTTCACACCTCTGATACACCGCAGCCACGAGAAAGGTTCCAGGTCCGGCCATGGCGCTCACGCTTTACGTCGACACCGCGCGCTGGCGGGCGCATCACAAGCACGTGCAGGAGCAGTTCCCGGGCCTGGTGCCGGTCTGCAAGGGCAACGGCTACGGCTTCGGGCACGAGCGGCTGGCGGAGGAGGCCACCCGCCTCGGCTCGGACATTCTCGCCGTCGGCACGACGTACGAGGCCGCGCGCATCAAGGACTGGTTCAGTGGTGACCTGCTGGTGCTGACGCCGTACCGGCGCGGCGAGGAACCCGTCCCGCTGCCGGACCGCGTCATCCGCTCGGTGTCGTCGATCGACGGGGTCTACGGCCTCGTCGGTGCCCGGGTGGTCATCGAGGTGATGTCCTCGATGAAGCGGCACGGCATCAGCGAGCAGGACCTGCCGCAACTGCACGCCGCCATAGAGAACGTCCGCCTGGAGGGCTTCGCCATCCACCTGCCGCTGGACCGCACCGACGGCTCGGACGCCGTCGAGGAGGTCATCGGCTGGATGGACCGCCTGCGCGCCGCCCGGCTGCCGCTGCACACGATGTTCGTCAGCCACCTCAAGGCCGAGGACCTCGCCCGGCTCCAGCAGCAGTTCCCGCAGACCCGCTTCCGCGCGCGTATCGGCACGCGGCTGTGGCTGGGGGACCACGAGGCCACCGAGTACCGCGGAGCCGTCCTGGACGTCACGCGCGTGGCCAAGGGCGACCGGTTCGGCTACCGGCAGCAGAAGGCGGCCTCGGACGGCTTCCTGGTGGTCGTGGCGGGCGGTACGTCGCACGGGGTGGGCCTGGAGGCCCCCAAGGCCCTGCACGGCGTCATGCCGCGTGCCAAGGGCGTCGCCCGTGCGGGTCTCGCCACGGTCAACCGGAACCTTTCTCCGTTCGTCTGGGGCGGCAAGCAGCGCTGGTTCGCCGAGCCGCCGCACATGCAGGTGTCGATCCTGTTCGTGCCCTCAGACGCCCCCGAGCCGAAGGTCGGCGAGGAACTGGTGGCCCATCTCCGGCACACCACCACGCAGTTCGACCGGCTCGTCGACCGCTGACAGCTGACTGACGCCTGGCGAACACGGCAGACAGCCGGAAGGCCGTGCACGGAAACCCGTGCACGGCCTTTCGCATGGGTCGTCCGCGACCACCCGACGCCTTGTTCGCTCAGAGCGAACTGCCCGCGGAGGGCGTATTTCCCTGACCGCCCCACTCCACTTGCGGGCTGTCGAAGTGGGCCGCGTGCCGCGGGGGATGGGCCGCAGGACCGAGAACGAACACGTCCTCCGCGCCGTCGAGCACACCGCCTGACGGATCGTCGTCACCGGCCTTGCGCACCACGTCGCGCTCCGGCATCCAGATGTCGCGCACGATCACGGCACACAGATACAGCGTCCCGAGCAGATGCAGGCCGATGGCCCAGTGGTAGCCCTCCTGGGGCAGGCCCTTGTGAGCGTCCGCACTGGTCGTGTACGCGAGGTACATCCAGATGCCCAGGAAGTACGCCACCTCGCACGCCTGCCAGATGAGGAAGTCCCGCCACTTGGGCCGGGCCAGCACGGCCAGCGGGACCAGCCACAGGACGTACTGCGGCGAGTAGACCTTGTTGGTGAGGATGAACGCCGCGACGATCAGGAAGGCCAGCTGGGCGAAGCGCGGCCGGCGCGGAGCGGTCAGTGTGAGCGCGGCGATGCCGACGCAGCACAGCAGGACGAGCAGCGTGGCGAGCGTGTTGACGGTGTCGGTGCTCAGTGGGTCGGACGAGTTCTGGGCGAGGATCAGCCAGAAGGACCCGAAGTCGACGCCCCGCTCCTGGCTGAACTCGTAGAACTTCGCCCAGCCGTCCCAGGCGAGCAGCATCACCGGGAGGTTCACGACGAGCCAGGAGCCCGCGGCGCCTCCCAACGCCTTCCCGAAGTCCCGCCACTTGCCGGCGCGCCAGCACAGCACGAACAGCGGGCCGAGCAGGAAGACGGGATAGAGCTTGGCGGCCGTGGCGAGGCCCAGCAGGACGCCGAACGCCAGCGAACGGCCCCGGGACCACATCAGCATCGCCGCGGCCGTCAGGGAGACCGCCAGGAGGTCCCAGTTGATCGTGGCCGTCAGCGCGAAGGCGGGCGCCAGGGCGACCAGCAGACCGTCCCAGGGCCGCCGGGCGTGTGTACGGGTCACGCACACGGCGATGACGGCGGCGCACGCCATCAGCATCCCGGCGTTGACCATCCAGTACCACTGCTCCTGGTCCTGGATGCTGCCGCTGCCCGGTGTGAGCCAGGCGGCCACCTCCATGAACACGCCGGTCAGCACCGGGTATTCGAGGTACTCCATGTCGCCGTTGAGCTTGTCGAAGTACGGCACGAGCCCATCGGCGAAGCCGCGCCCCGCGTAGAGGTGCGGGATGTCCGAGTAGCAGGCGTGCGTGTACTGCGAGCTGGCGCCGAAGAACCAGCCGCCGTTGTAGCAGGGTGCCTTTTGGATCAGGCCCAGGGCGAACATCCCGATCGCCACGAGCGCGATGACCCGCACGGGAGTCCACCAGGACGTCCCGAGCAGGGCTCGCCGCCCGATGGGACCGCCGATCAGCTCGCTGCCACTCGCGGCGACCTCGTCGTCCCTCGTCGGCCGCACCGGGTCCTGCTCGTGCACGCTCGCTCGCGTGGATTCTGCGCTGGGCATGGGGCACATCCTGCCGTACCCGCCTAGGAATACGCCGAGGGCCGCCGCACCTGGTGGGTGCGGCGGCCCATGTTTCACGTGAAACACCCTCGGCGGGCGATAAGGCGGCTAACCGGTCGATCCTCCGAAGATGCCGCCTCCATTGCCGTTGCCTCTGGTGGTGTCTGTCGCCGTGGCCGTCGGTGAGGAGGTCACGCCTCCGTCCGTACCGCCGGTGTCCGTGCCTCCGGTGTCCGTGCACTGCCAGCTGAACTTGCAGGACTCGCTGGCCGACGGCGAGGGGAGGATCTCCGACTCGCTGGGCGTCGGGCTGGGCGTGGCACTCGGCGTCTCGCTCGGCGTCACGGTGACGGACGGCGTCGGGGACGGAGCACCGGCCTCGTCCTGGATCTCGCCGATCTTCTCGGCCTCCGGGAAGCCGGGGTCGTTGTCACCCTTCAGCGCGACCTTCATGTACTCGGTCCAGATGGACGTCGGGATGTCACCACCGTGGATGGACTCGACACCCGCCGTGCCGTTCATGGAGAGCAGCTTGCTGTTCTTCGGGTCCTCTCGGAACATCGCAACCGACGTCGACAGCTGCTGGGTGTAGCCGACGAACCAGGCCGACTTGTTGCTGTCGGTGGTACCGGTCTTGCCGGCGGCCGTACGACCAAGGGCCTTGGCGTTCTTACCCGTACCGTTCTCGATGACGTTCTCGAGGGTGTCCGTGACGTTGTTCGCCACGTTCTCCGGCATGGCCAGGGTGACCTTCGGCTTGCTGAAGCCGGGCACCTCTTCACCGTTGTGCTTGACCTGCGTCACCGAGTACGGGTCCGCGTGCTTGCCGGACGCCGCGAACGTGGCGTAGGCGTCGGCCATGCGGATGGCGCTGGGGGTGGAGGTCCCCAGAGCGAAGGAGGCGTTGCGGTAGGCGAAGCTGTCCTTCAGGATGCCGGCCTTCTCGGCCACACTCTGAACCTTGTCCATCCCCACGTCCATTCCGAGCTGCACGAACGGTGTGTTGACGGACTGTTCCATCGCCTTGCGCAAGGTGATGTAGCCCCACGGATAGTCGCTCTCGTTCTCCTGGTAGAAGACTGAGTTGTCCTTCTTCAGGACATAAGAGCCGTCGTTGTTCCTGACCTTCAGATGGTCGTTGCCGTTGTACTTGCTCAACGGGGAGACACCCTCACCGTCGCTCTTGTACGTCCCGTATTCCATAGCCGCAGCGAGCACGAACGGCTTCCACGTCGAGCCAACGGGCACACCCGATGTGTCCGCGTTGTTGTTGAAGTGGTCGTTCTCGTAGCCGTCACCGCCGTAGAGCGCGACGATCGCACCGTCATTGGGTTTCACTGACGCCGCACCGAACTGAACGTGCTTGTCCAGCTCCCGCTTCTCCGGGTCGATGCGCTCGTCCTCGACCTTCTTGACAGCCTTGGCCAGAGCGTTGACCTTGTCCTTCTCGAAGGTCGTGTAGATCTGGTAGCCGCCCTTGTCGAAGTCGGCCTGCGAGATGTTCGAGTGGTTCAGGACGTACTTCTTGGCCGTGTCGACGAGGTAGCTGATCTGCCCGGTCATGCCCTTGGTCGCCTTCAGGCCCTGAGGCATGGGGTACTTCTTGACGGCCGTCTGGTACTCGGCGTCCGTGATGCGCTTGTCGTCGTGCATCTGCTCGAGAATCCAGCTCCAGCGCCCCCTGGAACGCTCGAGGTTCTTGTCCTTGGTCGCCGTCGGGTCGATGCTCGTGTTGTCGATCGGGTCGTAGTACGTCGGACCCTTGAGCAGCGCGGCCAGGAAGGCGCACTGGGACACCGAGAGGTCCTCGGCGTCCTTGCCGTAGTAGGTCTGTGCCGCGGCCTGGATGCCGTACGCCCCACGGCCGTAGTACGAGGTGTTCAGGTAGCCCTGGAGGATCTCGTCCTTCGTGAGCTTCGTGCCCACCTTTATGGAAATGAACATCTCCTTGAACTTCCGGGAGACGGTCTGTTCCTGGCTCAGGTAGGTGTTCTTCACGTACTGCTGGGTGATGGTCGAACCACCCTGCGTGTCACCGCCGCGGGCCATGTTGGCGAGCGCTCGGGCGATACCCATGGGGTCGACGCCGGAGTCGGTGTAGAAGCTCTTGTTCTCCGCGGAGATCACGGCCCACTGCATGGCCTTGGGGATCTTGGAGATGTCGACGTTCTGACGGTTCGCGCCACTGCCCGTGGCGACCATCTGGGAGCCGTCTGCCCAGTAGTAGACGTTGTTCTCGGACTTCGCCGCAGCGTTCTCGCTCGGGATGCTCACCATGGCGTAGCCGATGCCCGCGATGGCCACCAGGCTGCCGAAGAAGGCGAGGCTGAGCCCGGAGACGAGTCGCCAGGAGGGCACCCAGCGCTGCCAGCCGTACTTGCCGGCGCGCGGGTAGTCGATGAACCGGTTCTTGGTCGGGGCGGAGGCTCGGCCGCGTCCAGGGCCGGTGGAGCCCCCGCGCCGCGCGCCGCGGCCCGTGGGCTCGGGCGCTCTGCGCCGGTTGCCCCCGCCTCTCTGCGCCGCGCGTCGGGCCTCGGCGCGGCCGCCGTACGGCCGCTCCTCGCCTCCCGACCGGGATGAACCCGACCCGTACGAGTCGGAAGGAGACTCGGTGGCGCCACGCGGTGCCGCACGGCGGCCGGAGGACGAGCCGGACTGGCCGCGTCGGGCCGCGGCACGTCCGCCTCCCTGCGGCTGCGGCGGTTTGCGACGGTGCTCGCTCATCGAACGACTACTCCTAGGGCAGGCGCACCTCTGCGCGCCTGGAAACGGCGGCTGCTGGTTTCCGGTCCCCCCGAAGTACGGATGTGGTCGCTTTCGCATTCACCCGTACTGCACCGAGGACGACGACGCCCTCAGGCGTCACTCGGTTCCCGGTGGTGTGCATGCCGCACAGACTACGCACCGTCAAAACCCGCCTAGCCCCGAAGTTCACCCCAAATCAGGCAACTTGCCTCCAACGAATCGGTGATGTGATCCCGTTCACCGTCCCCGCACTTGTCGCATCCGGAAGGCCGTTCTATCGTCGTGATGTATCGAGTCGATACATCAGAGCGACATAAGCGAGCGGAAGACCGAGAGGAGGCGACCATGAGCCGGCGTTCCGGGATTCTGGAGTTCGCCGTACTCGGTCTCCTGCGCGAGTCCCCGATGCACGGCTACGAGCTGCGCAAACGACTCAATACGTCACTGGGCGTGTTCCGGGCGTTCAGCTACGGCACGCTCTATCCCTGCCTCAAGACGCTGGTCGCCAACGGCTGGTTGATCGAGGAGTCGGGGAACGCTCCTGAGGACGCCCTCGCCGCCCCCCTCGCGGGGCGCCGCGCCAAGATCGTCTATCGGTTGACGGCGGAAGGTAAGGAGCACTTCGAGGAACTGCTCTCCCAGACCGGCCCCGACGCGTACGAGGACGAGCACTTCGCCGCGCGCTTCGCGTTCTTCGGGCAGACGTCGCGCGACGTACGCGTGCGCGTGCTGGAGGGGCGCCGCAGTCGGCTGGAGGAGCGCCTGGAGAAGATGCGCGCCTCCTTCACTCGGACCCGGGAGCGCCTCGACGACTACACGCTTGAGCTCCAGCGCCACGGAATGGAGTCCGTGGAGCGCGAAGTGCGCTGGCTGAACGAGCTCATCGAGAGCGAGCGGGCCGGACGGGACCTCCGTGGTTCCGCTTCCGGGGGGCCCGCTCAGCCCTCTCAGCAGAACAACACATCTGGAGCGACGGGCAACCTGCCACGGCCCGGGGACACCCCCCGGACCGATCTGCCCGACGACACCGCCACGTGAGCGCCCAATCAGGGCCTCACTCGTACACACAGGGAGCAACCGGAATGGGTTCGGTTCGCGTAGCCATCGTCGGTGTGGGCAACTGCGCCGCGTCGCTGGTTCAGGGAGTCGAGTACTACAAGGACGCCGACCCGGCGTCCAAGGTGCCCGGACTGATGCACGTCCAGTTCGGCGACTACCACGTCGGTGACGTCGAGTTCGTCGCCGCCTTCGACGTCGACGCGAAGAAGGTCGGCCTCGACCTCTCGGACGCCATCGGTGCCAGCGAGAACAACACCATCAAGATCTGCGACGTCCCGAACAAGGGCGTCACGGTCCAGCGCGGCCACACCCTCGACGGTCTCGGCAAGTACTACCGCATGACCATCGAGGAGTCCGCCGAGGAGCCGGTCGACGTCGTCCAGGTCCTCAAGGACAAGCAGGTCGACGTTCTCGTCTGCTACCTGCCCGTCGGCTCCGAGGACGCGGCGAAGTTCTACGCCCAGTGCGCCATCGACGCCAAGGTCGCCTTCGTCAACGCCCTCCCGGTCTTCATCGCCGGCACCAAGGAGTGGGCGGACAAGTTCACCGAGGCGGGCGTCCCGATCGTCGGTGACGACATCAAGTCGCAGGTCGGCGCCACCATCACGCACCGTGTGATGGCGAAGCTGTTCGAGGACCGCGGTGTCCGCCTTGAGCGCACGATGCAGCTCAACGTCGGCGGCAACATGGACTTCAAGAACATGCTGGAGCGCGACCGCCTCGAGTCGAAGAAGATCTCGAAGACGCAGGCCGTCACCTCGCAGATCCCCGACCGTGAGCTGGGCGAGAAGAACGTCCACATCGGCCCGTCCGACTACGTCGCGTGGCTCGACGACCGCAAGTGGGCCTACGTCCGCCTCGAGGGCCGTGCCTTCGGCGACGTCCCGCTGAACCTGGAGTACAAGCTCGAGGTCTGGGACTCCCCGAACTCCGCGGGTGTCATCATCGACGCCCTGCGCGCCGCGAAGATCGCCAAGGACCGCGGCATCGGCGGCCCGATCCTGTCGGCGTCGAGCTACTTCATGAAGTCCCCGCCGGTCCAGTACTTCGACGACGAGGCCTACGACAACGTCGAGAAGTTCATCAAGGGCGAGGTCGAGCGCTAAAGCTCGCCGTCACTCAAAAACGCTCCTGCCAGGGCTGTGTCGAGGGTCCCCGGGTTGTACCACCCGGGGACCCTTCCCGTATGTGAGGCTGTGCCCCATGGCCGTCGTCCGTGACCTGCGCGTCCTGTTGCGCTTCCAGGGTTTCCGACGCCTGCTCTCCGTACGCCTGCTCTCCCAGGGCGCCGACGGCGTCTACCAGGTCGCACTCGCCGCGTACGTGGTCTTCTCCCCGGAGAAACAGACCTCGGCCGCCGCCGTCGCCTCCGCGATGGCCGTTCTGCTGCTCCCGTACTCCCTGGTGGGACCCTTCGCCGGCGTCCTGCTGGACCGCTGGCGCCGCCGCCAGGTCTTCCTCTACGGCAACCTGGTGCGCGCGGCGATGGCCTCGGCGACGGCCCTCCTGATGGTCGGCCACGCCCCGGACTGGCTCTTCTACGTCTCCGCCCTGTCCGTCACCGCCGTCAATCGCTTCGTCCTGTCGGGCCTGTCCGCCGCGCTGCCCCGCGTGGTCGACGACGAGCGGCTGGTCGTCGCCAACTCCCTCTCCCCGACCGCCGGCACCCTCGCGGCGACCGCGGGCGGCGGTCTCGCCTTCGTCGTACGGCTGCTGGTGGCGGACTCGGACGCGGCCGTGGTGCTCCTCGGCGCGGTCCTGTACCTGTGCGCGGGGCTGGCATCGCTGCGCATGTCGAAGGAACTGCTGGGACCAGAGGCGGCGCTGGTACGCCCCGGCTTTGCGGCAGCCCTCTCCGGAACCGCCCGTGATCTGGCGGCAGGCGTACGCCACCTGGCCGGGCGCCCGCGCCGGGAAGCAGCCTGGGCACTCGCCGCCATGACGCTGATGCGCTTCTGCTACGGCGCCCTGCTGGTCATGCTGCTGATGCTGTGCCGGTACGAGTTCACGTCCACCACCGATGACGGACTCGCCCTGCTCGGGCTGGCGTTGGGCATCTCGGGCGCGGGCTTCTTCGTGGCAGCCGTGGTGACGCCGGGGGCGGCGGGACGACTCGGCCCGGGCCGCTGGATCGTGGTGTGCGCCGCGTCCGCAGCGATCCTGGAGCCCGCCCTCGGCCTGCCGTTCGCCGTCGCACCCATGCTGGCAGCGTCCTTCTTCCTCGGCCTGACGACCCAGGGAGCGAAAATCGCGACGGACACCATCGTGCAGTCCTCGGTCGACGACGGCTTCCGGGGCCGGGTGTTCTCCGTCTACGACGTCCTGTTCAACGTCGCCTTCGTCGGAGCGGCAGCAGTCGCCGCGCTGATGCTGCCGCCGGACGGGCGCTCTGTGGTGTTGGTGGTAACAGTGGCCGTTATCTACGGGGCAATTGCAGCGGCTATGACCCGCTTTGAACGCCAGTAAGTGTCACATCAAAGCCACAGAGTCCCCCTCGGGTACAGGAGTGTCAGTGGGGCCCGGTAGCTTACGTGCGTCTTACTCGCTCCTTATGCGTGTCACGCACCCATGTTCTAGGGGGACCCCCAAGTGACTACTCCGCCGCCCCAGGGCCAGAACCCGTTCGCTCAGGGCCAGCAGCCCTACGGCCAGCCCCAGGCCCAGGCCCCGTACCCGCCGCAGGGCGGCAACCCCTACGCCCAGGGCCAGCCGGGCGTTCCCCCGCAGGGTGGAGTCCCCTACGCGCCGGTGCCGCCGGCCCCGCCTGCCCGGCGCTTCAACAAGAAGGTGCTGCGCATCGTCGGCTTCATCGTCGTCGCGATACTCATCGCCGCCGGCAAGTGGTTCTTCGGCCAGACGGACGCGGAGACCACGTCGGTGGGTAGCTGCATGCACAACGAGGGCACGCAGATCAACCCGGACCTGAAGACGGTCGACTGCTCCTCGAGCGACGCTCAGTACAAGGTCGTTGAGAAGTTCGACAACACCAGCGATGACAGCAAGTGCGAGTCTGTCGCGTCTGCGGAAATCTCTTACTACCAGACGGGTGACGGCCACGACGTGGTCCTCTGCCTGAAGGAAGTCAAGTAGGGCGCATCTTCGCTTGAGGGGTGATGTTTCACGTGAAACATCACCCCTCAAGCGTTGTCGCGTGTGGACCTTATGGCGCGCCAACCACTCCACGCTCTGAAGAAGCTCAACTCCCTTGCCTCTGTTGACGTCGTCCGAAAAGGTCGTTCTCACGCTTGGAACTGACCATTCCGAGCACGGCAAGTACGAGTCCGACTTCAGAAAACGGGGCACCAGCATGACCAGCCGACCCACCCACGTGACGATGGCAGCACTTGGCGCTGCCGTACTTCTCGTCGGCACGGCATCCCACGTAGCCGCCGCCGAGAACAGGCAAAGCGCAGTCCAGCAGCGTGATCCCGCTGCTACACCGTCGGCATACGCCGCCTATCTGCGCCACTCTCACGAAAAGGGTGCCGCCGACGCTCTGAGGGCGTTCCAGGCCCTGACGCAGGCTGAGCAGTCCAAGTTCCTCGGCTACCTGCACGATCCCGCCCTACTCAAGTCAGCCCTCGACAAGAGCGCGGGCCAGAGCACGGGGGCTCCGCTCTCCACGCGGAAGAGCACGGACATGACCTCGCTGTACAACGGAGATGTCGTCATCGGCCAAGAGCGCACCGTCAGCGGCCTTCCCGTCGCCGCACGCGCCCTGGCGAGCGGCGACCGCACGGTGAACTACACGACGTACGTGAAGGTTTTGGGCGTCAAGGTCATCAAACTCAACCTTGAGATGATCTTCCACAGCAATGGCCGGGACATCACCAAGGTCATCAAGGCCGATGCAAGCAAGCGCAATCTCTCCGGCGTCATCAGCCTGTCTCACGAGAAGGAGAAGACGTGGCTGAGCAACTGGAGCTTCTGCGAGCGCGGTAAGCCCTGCGACAGCGGTCATCTGGCCAACGCTTCGGTGATCTGGGAAGGCAATGTGGCGTACAGGGGGAGCGTCATCCAGATCGACAAGAAGCAGTACATGAAGGCCAACGTGCACGGCAAGCTCACTGACTACTACCTGCACAACGCGTAGTCGCGAGCGACGAAGCCGAGAGAAGGGAGCATGTTTCACGTGAAACATGCCCCCTAACGCTATGCCTGAGAGGC
This sequence comes from Streptomyces sp. Act143, assembly GCF_003143935.1. Taxonomy (GTDB): domain Bacteria; phylum Actinomycetota; class Actinomycetes; order Streptomycetales; family Streptomycetaceae; genus Streptomyces. Next base: position 5,030,978 of record NZ_QFRX01000001.1, read on the forward strand.
CCACCACTCCTTCAGCGCCCTGGCCGCAGCCTCCTCGCCCATAGGCCCGTTCTCCAGGCGCAGCTCCAGCAGGTGCTTGTACGCACGGCCGATGGCGGGGCCGGGGCCGACGCCGAGGATCTCCATGATCTGGTTGCCGTCCAGGTCCGGGCGGATGGCGTCCAATTCCTCCTGTTCCTGGAGTTGAGCGATGCGCTCCTCCAGGCCGTCGTACGCACGCGACAGCGCTGACGCCTTGCGCTTGTTGCGGGTCGTGCAGTCGGAGCGGGTCAGCTTGTGGAGGCGATCGAGGAGCGGGCCGGCGTCGCGGACGTAGCGGCGGACGGCGGAGTCCGTCCATTCGCCCGTGCCATAGCCATGGAAGCGCAGGTGGAGTTCGACCAGGCGTGAGACGTCCTTCACCAGGTCGTTGGAGTACTTCAACGCCGTCATGCGCTTCTTGGTCATCTTCGCGCCGACCACCTCGTGGTGGTGGAACGAGACCCGGCCGTCCTTCTCGAAGCGGCGCGTGCGCGGCTTACCAATGTCGTGAAGGAGGGCGGAGAGGCGGAGGACCAGGTCGGGGCCGTCCGACTCCAGTGCCATCGCCTGCTCCAGGACGATCAGCGTGTGGTCGTAGACATCCTTGTGGCGGTGGTGCTCGTCCCTCTCCAGACGGAGAGCGGGAAGCTCCGGCAGGACGTGGTCCGCGAGGCCCGTGTCCACCAGCAGAGTCAGGCCCTTGCGCGGGTGTGCGGACAGGATCAGCTTGTTCAGCTCGTCCCGGACCCGCTCGGCCGAGACGATGTCGATGCGGCCGGACATCTCCTTCATCGCGGTCACCACCTCAGGGGCCACCTCGAAGTCGAGCTGGGCCGCGAATCGCGCTGCTCGCATCATTCGCAGCGGGTCGTCCGAGAAGGAGGCCTCCGGAGTGCCGGGTGTGCGCAGTACCCGTGACGCAAGGTCCTCCAGACCGCCGTGCGGGTCGATGAACTCCTTCTCGGGCAGAGCCACGGCCATCGCGTTCACCGTGAAGTCACGGCGGACCAGGTCCTCCTCGATGGAGTCGCCGTACGACACCTCGGGCTTTCGCGAGGTCCGGTCGTACGCCTCCGAACGGTAGGTCGTCACCTCGATCTGGTAACCGTCCTTCTGCGCACCCACTGTGCCGAAGGCGATCCCGACCTCCCAGACGGCGTCCGCCCATGGGCGCACGATCTTCAGTACGTCCTGGGGGCGGGCATCGGTGGTGAAGTCCAGGTCGTTGCCGAGCCGGCCGAGCAGCGCGTCCCGGACCGAGCCACCGACCAGGGCAAGGGAGAACCCGGCCTCCTGGAAGCGACGGGCGAGGTCGTCGGCGACAGGGGCGACCCGCAGCAGTTCACTGACCGCGCGGTGCTGCACCTGGCTCAGGGCGCTGGGCTTGTCTTCGTTGGCGTTCGGCACAACAGAAAAGGGTACGTGGCCCCGGCGACCCCGAGCGCCCCTATTTACACGGGCGCTCCCGACGGCACCTCCATGAAATCTGCACAGGCCGATGCGCGGGCCCGAAGGCAAGGGCCGCCCGCCCGACGTACGGATTCGCTCCCCTTTATACGCACACATACAGGACGGCCCGGTCGCGTCCCACGATCTTGTGGAGCAGTCCGCGGCACTTCCCCTCAGCGCGCATCGTTACCATGCGTGGACGCACATTGCGACGACCACTGACGACCACTGACGACGAGGGACGGGCGAGCGCGTGGCCGAGGCGGCAGACTTCCAGGGGATGAGTCCCTCACCTGCCCGCCGGTGGCTGAGGCGCACGGGAGCATTGCTCGCCGGAGCGCCCCTGCTGGCCGGACTGCTCCAGCTGTCCGCCGCCGCGCCCGCGAGCGCCGCGTCCGGCACCGTCTCCGTGGACATCGACACGCTCACGCCCAACGTCCCCACGGACGGGGACACCGTGACCGTGTCCGGCACCGTGACCAACGACAGCAAGCAGACAGTCACGGACGCCCAGGTGGACCTCCGCGTCGGTCCCGAGCTCAACACCCGATCGGAGATCGACGGCGTCGCCGCGGGCGGCGAATTCAAGCCGGGCCTCGACGGGACGATCGTCGGCGGCAAGTACGTCCAGAAGTTCTCCAAGCTGGCCCCGGGCGTCGCCCAGAACTTCAGCATCTCCGTCCCGGTCGACGAGCTGGACCTCGGCTCGGACGGCGTCTACCAGCTCGGGGTCTCCCTCACGGGGCAGACCTCGGCGCAGCAGTGGCAGCAGGTCCTCGGCATCCAGCGGACGTACCTGCCCTGGCAGCCCGAGGAAGCCGACACCAAGACGAAGACGGCGGTGCTCTGGCCGCTGGTCTCCACCGTCCACATGACGGCAGAGACAGGGTCGAACGCACAGCAGACACCGGTCTTCCTCGACGACGACCTGGCCAAGGAGATCTCCCCGGGCGGGCGGCTGGAACAACTGCTGTCGCTGGGCAAGAGCCTGGACGTCACCTGGGTGATCGATCCCGACCTGCTGGCCTCCGTCGACGCGATGACGCGCACCTACAGGGTCCAGTCGGGCAACGGGACCGTGGCAGGCACACACCAGGCGGTCGCCAAGCAGTGGCTGGCCGAGCTTCAGGACGCGGTGGCGGACAAGGAGGTCGTCGCCCTCCCCTTCGCCGACCCGGACCTCGCCTCCCTCGCGCACAACGGCACGATGGTCAGTGGCTCCCTGAGCCACCTCAAGGAGGCCACCGACGTCGCGGCCACCACGGTGCAGACAGTGCTCCACGTGACGCCGAGCACCGACTTCGCCTGGCCTGTGAACGGCGCCGTCGACCCGTCGATCGTCAAGGTCGCCACCTCCGCGGGCGCCGACAAGGTGATCGCGCGCAGCGACAGCCTGGAGGAGACCGCCGGTCTGCCGTACACGCCCTCGGCGGCCCGCCCCATCGGCGGCGGCACGACGGCGGTGGTCGCTGACGCACGGCTGTCGACAGCGTTCCAGGGCGACCTCACCTCGGCCTCCGCCTCCACCCTCGCCGTGCAGAAGTTCCTCGCCTCGAGCCTGGCGCTGAACCAGCAGGTGGACAAGCAGCGCAGCGTCGTCATCGCCCCGCAGCGCCTGGCGACGGCGAGCCAGGCGCAGGCGATGGCCGCGGCGGTGGCCGCCCTCCAGGGCGGCACCTGGTCGCAGAATCAGACCCTCACGTCTGCGGCCGCCGCCAAGCCGGATGCCAGTGCCACCACCAAGGTCCCCTCGGCCTCCGCCTACCCCGCCAAGCTCCGCAGGCAGGAACTGTCGAAGCTGTCGTTCGAGCAGATCGCGGCCGTGCGGGACAAGCTCGACAAGTTCAAGGTGATCCTCACCGACCAGTCCCGCGTGGTGACCCCCTTCGGGCGGGCCATGAATCGCGAGATGTCGACGTCGTGGCGCGGTCGCCCGGCCGAGGCGCAGAACTACCGCGACGGCGTGCGGAACTACCTCAACACCCTGACCAGCCAGGTCAAACTGATCGACAAGTCCGATACGAAGCTCTCCGGGCGCAGCGCCACGATCCCCGTGACCGTGCAGAACAACCTGGTGCAGGGCGTCGACCACCTCGTCCTGCGCCTCACCTCCACCAGCCCGACCCGCCTGAAGATCGGCGACGGTGACTACGAGGAGCAGCAGGTCGCGGTCAACGGGGGCCACAGCCAGACGGTGAAGTTCACCACCTCGGCCCAGGCCAACGGCCAGACGGAGGTCGTCGCCCAGCTGTTCACCGAGGACGGCCAGGCGTACGGCGATCCGGTGCGGTTCGACGTGAAGGTCACCGAGTTCACGGCCACGGTGATGCTGGTCATCGGCGGCGGCTTCCTCCTTCTCGTCCTCGCCGGTTTCCGCATGTACAAGCAGCGCAAGCGCGCCGCCGAGCGGGAGGCCGCGGACGGCGGACCCGACGGGCCGGACGAGGCCGGCGAGCCGGTGGACGGCCCGCAGAACCCCGAGGGGCCCGAAGGCCGTCTCTCGGAGGAGTCGGGCATCCGGCCCGGGGCAGACGACCCGCAGCAGCCGAGTGACCCGACACCGGACACCGCAGCGGAAAGCGCCGACCCGTCCGGCACGGGTGAGAGAGTGGACCGTTGAGGATGTCGTGGCCGGTGGGCCCGGGACGATGAGGTGGGGTAACCATGAACGCGCCGTACGACGGTGACCGCGGCCAGGCCGCGGGCAGCTCGGGTCACCCCGAGGGCCCGCCGCCCGAGCACGGCCAGGTACCGCCGCAGCCCCCCGCGGACATGTACCTCCAGGACGCCTATGCCCAGGACCCCTACCGGGCGCAGGACCTCTCCGCCCAGGACCCGGTCGCCGAGGCGCTCTACGACCGCGCCGCGCATCCCCCGCCGCCTCCGGGCACGTACCAGCCGCAGCAGCCGCTGTACGGCCAGCCCCAGCAGTCCCCGTACGCCCCCGACCCGCACGTGTGGGCCCAGACCCCGGCGCCCGAGCCGGACAGCGCGACCCAGTACCTGCCGTACGGCGACGACGCGCGCACCACGCAGTACGTGGGCGTCGACGACCTCGTCACGCACTCCGCCGAGGAGCGGCACGAGCCGGACGCCTTCGCCCACCTCTTCCGGGACCAGCAGCAGGGCGGCGCACCGCAGCCGTACCAGCCCCCGTCGGTGCCGGCTCCGTCCCCGGCCCCGGGCCCCGTACCGGGTGCCGAGCCCCCCATGCCGCCGTCCGCGGACAGGACGATGAACCTGGGGACCGCGCCCGTTCCCCCTCCGGCCTCACCGGCTCCGGCCGCTGCCGCGAAGAAGGGCGGGAAAGCCGCGGGACTGATGAAGTCCAGTGCGGTGATGGCGGCGGGCACGATGGTGTCGCGGCTGACGGGGTTCATCCGGTCGGCACTGATCGTGGCGGCGCTGGGCACGGCTTTCCTGGGCGACGCCTTCCAGGTGGCGTACCAGCTGCCGACCATGATCTACATTCTCACCGTCGGTGGCGGTCTCAACTCCGTCTTCGTCCCACAGCTCGTGCGTGCCATGAAAGAGGACGACGACGGCGGCGAGGCATTCGCGAACCGACTGCTGACGCTCGTCATGGTCGCGCTCGCCGCGCTCACGGCCATCGCGATGTTCGCGGCGCCGCTCCTGGTGCGCGCTCTGTCGAACCCTGTCGCGACCAACCCCGCCGCGAATGACGTCGCCATCACCTTCAGCCGCTACTTCCTGCCCTCGATCTTTTTCATGGGCATCCACGTGGTGATGGGGCAGGTCCTCAACGCCCGCGGCAAGTTCGGCGCGATGATGTGGACTCCGGTCCTCAACAACATCGTCATCATCGTGACGCTGGGCATGTTCCTCTGGGTGTACGGCACCGCCGAGCACTCCGGCATGGACGTCAACAACATCCCTCCGGAGGGCCAGCGCCTCCTCGGCATCGGCATCCTCCTCGGCCTGGTCGTCCAGGCCCTGGCGATGATCCCGTACCTGCGCGAGACCGGCTTCAAGCTGAGGCTGCGCTTCGACTGGAAGGGCCATGGCCTCGGCAAGGCGGCCATGCTGGCCAAGTGGACGATCCTGTTCGTCCTCGCCAACCAGGCGGGCGCCCTCGTCGTCACCCAGCTGGCCACCGCGGCGGTCGCGGACACCAAGATCGCCGGTACCGGCTTCAGCGCCTACGCCAACGCCCAGCTCATCTGGGGCCTGCCGCAGGCCATCATCACCGTGTCCCTCATGGCCGCACTGCTTCCCCGCATCTCGCGTTCCGCTGCGGAAGACGACGCCGGCGCCGTCCGTGACGACATCTCCCAGGGACTGCGCACGACCGCGGTCGCCATCGTGCCCCTCGCCTTCGGGTTCGTCTCCCTCGGCATCCCGATGTGCACCCTGATCTTCGGCTCCTCCGGCACCAGCGCCGCCACGAACATGGGCTACATGCTGATGGCCTTCGGTCTCGGCCTGATCCCGTACTCAGTGCAGTACGTCGTCCTCCGCGCCTTCTACGCATACGAAGACACCCGCACCCCCTTCTACAACACGGTGATCGTGGCGGCCGTCAACGCGATCGCCTCCGCCGCCTGCTACTTCGTCCTGCCGGCCCGCTGGGCGGTCGTCGGCATGGCCGCCTCGTACGGCCTGGCCTACGCCATCGGCGTCGGGGTCGCGTGGAACCGACTGCGCAAGAAGCTCGGCGGTGACCTGGACGGCGCCCGCGTGATGCGGACGTACGCCCGGCTCTGCATCGCCTCGGTACCGGCCGCGATGCTCAGCGGCGCGGCCTGCTACGGCATCGGGCACACCCTCGGCCAGGGCGTCATCGGTTCTTTCGCCGCCCTGATCGTCGGCGGAGCGGTCCTGCTCGGGATCTTCTTCGTGGCCGCCCGCAAGATGCGCATCGAGGAGCTGAACTCCCTGGTCGGCATGGTGCGCGGACGGCTGGGGCGCTGATACGGGGGTACGCGCACAACCATCGTCCGCCACCGTGTGTCGTGCATAGCGGCGGACTGTGGGCACAATTGGGTTCGGCGTCGGACGGCGCGCACGGATGTCGGTCGGCGCGCAACGGATGGGGAGGCAGGAACGACGGTGGCGGAACGGAGCACGGCTGCCGTCGACGTGGCAGACAACAGCGGTGACGAGCCGCTGACCGCACAGGCGGACCAGTCCACGGCCGACGGGGTGGCCACTAACCGGGAGCGGGACACGGACATCGACGAGGCACAGGGGAGTGGCGGGACCGAGGGTCCCGGGAAGGCCTCACCGCCCGAGCTGCACAGCGGACACAAGCTCGCCAGACGCTACCGGCTCGAGGAGTGCGTCACCCGGCTGGACGGGTTCAGCAGCTGGCGTGCGGTCGATGAGAAGCTCCGCCGCGCCGTCGGTGTGCACATCCTGCCCGCGGATCACTCGCGGGCCCGCTCCGTGCTGGCCGCGGCCCGTTCCTCCGCACTGCTCGGTGACCCGCGCTTCGTCCAGGTCCTGGACGCCGTCGAGGAGAACGACCTCGTCTACGTCGTCCATGAGTGGCTGCCCGACGCCACGGAACTGACCGCGCTCCTGGCCTCCGGGCCGCTGGAGCCGCACGACGCCTACCAGATGGCCAGTCAGATCGCCTCCGCCATGGCCGCCGCCCACCGCGAGGGCCTCGCCCACCTGCGCCTCAACCCAAACGCGGTCCTGCGGACCTCCACCGGCCAGTGGCGTATCCGCGGCCTCGCCGTGAACGCCGCGCTGCGCGGCATCACGTCCGAGACCCCGCAGCGCACGGACACCGAGGCCATCGGCGCCCTGCTGTACGCGGGGCTGACCCAGCGCTGGCCGTACGAGAACGACGCCTACGGTCTGTCCGGGCTGCCCAAGGACATCGGGCTGATCCCGCCCGACCAGGTACGCGCGGGTGTCCACCGGGGACTGTCCGAGCTGTCGATGCGCGCGCTCGCCAACGACGGCGCGACCGCCTCCCGTCACGAGTCCGCGTGCACCACGCCGGAGGAGCTGGTGAAGGCGATCGGCGAGATGCCCCGCATCCGCCCGCCGGAGCCGGCGTTCACCGCGCCGCCCGAGTACCAGCGCACGACGTACCAGCAGGGCACCTACGGCCGCACGGCACCCCACCCGGGCGCCACCCAGCCCCTGCCGCCCCCTCCGCCGCCGTTGCAGAGCCGCACCGGCAAGGCCCTCAAGTGGGCCGTGTCGGCGTTGCTCATCGCCGCGCTGGGTCTCGGCAGTTGGCAGCTCGCCGATGCCCTCATGGACCAGAGCAACAAGTCCGACGACACCAACCAGACCCAGACGACGGACGACAACGACAAGAACGGCGACAAGACCAAGCCGGTCAAGACGCTCAGCATCGCGGGCGCCCAGGAGTACGTCGCGAGCGGTGACGCTCAGGCTCCGGAGGACGTGAAACTGACGTACGACGGCGACAGCTCCACGTACTGGCGCACCAAGCGCTACAACGAAGGCCCAACGCTCGCCCCGTACAAGCCGGGTGTGGGCATCGTTTACGACCTCGGTTCCTCGCAGGAGATCTCGACGGCGTCGATAGGGCTTCGGTATCCGGGTGACCACACGACCGTGAAGGTCTACGCCACCGACTCTCTGTCTCCCTCCACCGGGATCGACGGAATGAAGGAGATCGGAACCGCCACGACGAGCGGCAACTCTCTTACGGTGAAGGCGTCGAAGTCGGTCAAGACGCAGTACGTCCTGTTGTGGATCACTGCCGTGCCGAACGCACCTTCCGACGGCTACAGCAGCGCTGGCTACAAGCAGGCGGTCACCGACGTGACGTTCAAGGGCTGAGCGCACCGCATCCCAGGGGAGGGGGTCCGATGGCAGATGGCACCGCATACGGCGACGCAAGCGATCAGGACCTCCTCGCCCGCCACGTGGACGGCGATCCCGACGCGTTCGGTGAGCTCGTAAGGCGTCATCGCGACCGGCTCTGGGCCGTGGCGCTCCGTACGCTCGGAGACCGTGAGGAAGCCGCTGACGCCGTCCAGGACGCCTTGGTCTCCGCCTATCGCGCCGCGCACACCTTCCGCGGCCAGTCCGCCGTCACGACCTGGCTGCACCGCATCACGGTGAACGCCTGCCTCGACCGCGCCCGCAAGGCCGCCTCCCGCAAGACGTCTCCGGTCGATGACACCGAGCGCCTGGAGCAGCTCCTGGAGCCGCACGAGTCGGCCTCGGCGCCGGCGGAACGCAACGATCTGCATCGCCAGCTCCTGGAAGCCCTCGGCACGCTGCCGCCCGATCAGCGGGCCGCTCTGGTCCTGGTGGACATGCAGGGATATCCGGTCGCCGAAGCCGCCCGCATGCTCGACGTGCCGACCGGCACGGTGAAGAGCCGCTGCGCCCGCGGCCGGGCCAGACTCCTTCCTCTCCTCACCCATCTGCGGCCGGAAAAGACCGGTGACAGCAGAGAACCGAGCGGTGGACGGAACCGGGTGCACGGGACATCCGTCCCACCGGCAGCGGGATCCCCTGACCCGGGTCCCCACAAGGCAGATCCAGGCGATTCAGCTGCTGTGAAGGGCGGAGGTGGGCGAGCGTGACATCCACGACAGACACGACCGGGCACCCGGACGTCGCGGAGATCTCCGACCTCACCGAAGGTCTGCTCACACCCTCCCGCAGCGCGGACGTACGACGGCACCTGGACGCCTGCGAGCTCTGTGCGGACGTCCACGCCTCGCTGGAGGAGATCCGAGGGCTGCTCGGTTCGCTGCCGGGACCGCCGCGTATGCCCGACGATGTGGCAGGCCGTATCGATGCCGCTCTCGCCGCGGAAGCTCTGCTCAACGCCACCACCTCTGAGCCCGTCGACCCCGTCGATGCTCCCGCACTCGCCGAAGCGCATGTTTCACGTGAAACATCGCGGTCGGCAGACCGTCCCGCCGGCCACGCCCGCTCCTCCAGTACGGGCCCGGGCCGCAAGCCTCGCTCCCGCGGCGCACGCCGCAGGATCGCCGTCCTGGGGACCGTCTTCACAGTCGCCGCGCTCGGACTCGGCTCAGTGCTGCTGTCGTCCTTCAACGACGGCAAGCCGTCCGACCCGGCCACGCAGGCCGACGCCTTCTCCGGCAAGAAGGTCGAGACCCAGGTCTCCGAGCTCTTGGCGCAGGGGTCCGGTGAGGGGTCCCGCGCTCCTCGCAGCCTCGGCGCCAACACCGTCCCCGAGAACCACATCAAGAATCAGCCCGTGCCGCAGGTGCCCTCTTGTGTTCTGCAGGGCATCGGCCGGAACGACGAGGCACTGGCCGCCAAGAAGGGCACTTACGACGGCGACACCGCCTACCTCGTGTTGATGCTCAACGCGAAGGACAGCAGCCGTGTCGACGCCTACGTGGTCGACGCCGCCTGTGAGAAGGACCCGTCCTCCTCCGCGAAGGTTCTGCTGACGCACTCCTACGCGCGGTCCGCGCGCTGACGCTTCGTCTCTCTGCCGCGTGGTATCTCGTACGGTGGCGGCTCTCCGTGTGCCCGGACACACCGGGAATGCGCGACCCGTAGGATCCGTTGGGTGGGGTGAGAGTTCTGAGAGGGGCTCCCACCGGTCGTACTGACGCAGTCCAGAGACGAGGAATCAAGCCGTGAGCGACGTCCGTAACGTGATCATCATCGGCTCCGGGCCCGCCGGCTACACGGCGGCGCTCTACACCGCGCGCGCGTCGCTGAAGCCGCTGGTGTTCGAGGGCGCCGTCACCGCGGGCGGCGCGCTGATGAACACCACCGAGGTGGAGAACTTCCCCGGCTTCCAGGACGGCATCATGGGCCCCGAGCTCATGGACAACATGCGCGCCCAGGCCGAGCGCTTCGGCGCCGAGCTCGTCCCGGACGACATCGTCAGCGTCGACCTCACCGGCGAGATCAAGACCGTCACGGACACAGCCGGCACGGTCCACAAGGCGAAGGCCGTCATCGTCGCCACGGGCTCGCAGCACCGCAAGCTCGGTCTGCCGAACGAGGACGCGCTCTCCGGCCGCGGTGTCTCGTGGTGCGCCACCTGCGACGGCTTCTTCTTCAAGGACCAGGACATCGCCGTGATCGGTGGCGGCGACACCGCGATGGAGGAGGCCACCTTCCTCTCGCGCTTCGCCAAGTCCGTGACGATCGTCCACCGCCGTGACACCCTGCGCGCCTCCAAGGCGATGCAGGAGCGTGCCTTCGCCGACCCGAAGATCAAGTTCGTGTGGGACAGCGAGGTCGCCGAGATCCAGGGTGACCCGAAGCTGGCCGGCCTGAAGCTGCGCAACCTCAAGACCGGCGAGCTGTCGGACCTGGCAGTGACCGGCCTGTTCATCGCGATCGGCCACGACCCTCGCACCGAGCTCTTCAAGGGCCAGCTCGACCTCGACGAGGAGGGCTACCTGAAGGTCGCCGCGCCCTCCACGCGGACGAACGTGACCGGTGTCTTCGCTGCCGGCGACGTGGTCGACCACACCTACCGTCAGGCGATCACCGCGGCCGGCACCGGCTGTTCCTCCGCGCTCGACGCCGAGCGTTACCTCGCCGCTCTGGCGGACGAGGAGCAGGCCGAGCCCGAGAAGACCTCTGTCTGATCCCCCTCCCACCCACCACCCCACGCACAAGAGTTAAGGAGCCCGCCGTGGCCGGCACCCTGAAGAACGTGACCGACGACTCCTTCGAGCAGGACGTCCTCAAGAGCGACAAGCCCGTCCTGGTGGACTTCTGGGCTGCCTGGTGCGGCCCGTGCCGCCAGATCGCTCCGTCCCTCGAGGCGATCGCCGCCGAGTACGGTGACAAGATCGAGGTCGTGAAGCTCAACATCGACGAGAACCCGGGTACGGCCGCCAAGTACGGCGTCATGTCCATCCCGACCCTGAACGTCTACCAGGGTGGCGAGGTCGCCAAGACCATCGTCGGTGCGAAGCCGAAGGCCGCGATCGTGCGTGACCTTGAGGACTTCATCGCCGAGTGACGCACTGAGCCATCGAGTCGATGGCACATGTTTCACGTGAAACACGACTGGGCCGGCCCGAGAGGGCCGGCCCTTCGTCGTGTCATAGCGGGCGCAGGGCGGGTTCCTTCTGCACCGCTCCCAGCAACCGATCCAGCGCCATCTCCACGTCTTCCTTCCAGGAGAGCGTCGTCCGTAGCTCCAGCCTCAGGCGTGGGTGCAGGGGGTGCGGGCGCACCGTCTTGAAGCCCACCGCCAGGAGATGATCGGCAGGCAGCACACAGGCAGGTTCCTTCCAGCGGGCGTCCCCGAAGGCCTCGATGGCCTTGAAGCCCCGCCGCAGCAGATCCTTGGCCACCGTCTGGACCATCACCCGGCCCAGCCCCTGCCCCTGGTACCCCGGCATGATGAACGCCGTCATCAGCTGCACCGCGTCGGAAGAGACAGGGCTCGTGGGAAACGCCGTCGAGCGCGGGACGTACGCCGGAGGGGCGTACAGCACGAAGCCCACCGGGACGTCATCGACGTAGACGACGCGCCCGCATGAACCCCAGTCCAGCAGGACGGCGGAAATCCAGGCCTCCTTCTCCAGGGCCGCTGTGCCGCCTCTTACCGCGGCTTCGCCGCTGACTGGGTCCAGCTCCCAGAAGACGCACGAGCGGCAGCGCTGGGGAATGTCCTGAAGGTTGTCCAGCGTGAGCGGTACGAGCCGACGCCCCATGAAGGCTGTTCCTCGCTTCCCTCGCCCGCGGCAACGCGGGCGGCTGTCAGGGCGCTCCGTTCGCGGAGCAGGCTGCCGACGAAGCCGCCGACCGCGCCCAGTCCCAGACCTGCGCTCACCAGTCCGCTGCGGCTCACCGTTCGCATGACACCTTCCTCCCCTGAAGGGTGCTGCTGGGTGGATGCGCCGTACCCGATCGCATCGTATCCACGATGTGATGGCATCGACACCGCATGAAAGCAAAGAGCGGGCTGTGTCCGGTCCCTGCCGGATGCAGCCCGCTCCGCCGCTGGACACGGCGCCTGTCGTGATCGACCGATGCTTTCGCTCAGCCGACGGCAGGATCAGTCCTCCGAGTCCTCGGAGTCTCCGTCCAGAAGGCTCTTCTGAAGGACCGGACCCTCGCCCGGGGCGAGGGTGCCGAGGATCCGCTCAAGGTCCTCCATCGAGGCGAACTCGACCGTGATCTTGCCCTTCTTCTGGCCCAGGTCGACCTTCACCCGCGTCTCGAAGCGATCCGAGAGGCGACCCGCCAGGTCGCTGAGCGCCGGGGAGACCCGGGTTCCGGCCCGCGGGCCCTTGGCGCGCTGAGCTGTCTGCGGACGCGACCCCATGAGGGTCACGATCTCCTCGACGGCACGCACCGAGAGCCCCTCGGCCACGATCCGGTGAGCAAGCCTGTCCTGCTCCTCCGAGTCCTCGACCGAGAGCAGCGCCCGGGCGTGCCCGGCGGAGAGCACCCCGGCGGCCACCCGGCGCTGGACGGCCGGAGAGAGCTTCAGCAGACGCAGGGTGTTGGAGACCTGCGGGCGGGATCGGCCGATGCGGTCCGCCAGCTGGTCGTGCGTGCAGTTGAAGTCCTTCAGCAGCTGGTCGTAGGCGGCGGCCTCTTCCAGCGGGTTCAGCTGAGCCCGGTGCAGGTTCTCCAGGAGGGCGTCCAGGAGAAGCTTGTCGTCGTCCGTGGCCCGCACAATCGCCGGGATGGCCTCCAGACCCGCCTCACGGCTGGCTCGCCAGCGCCGCTCGCCCATGATGAGCTCGTAGCGCCCGGAGCCGACCTGGCGTACGACGACCGGCTGGAGGAGGCCGACCTCCTTGATGGAGGTGACCAGTTCCTGCAGAGCATCCTCGTCGAAGACCTCGCGCGGCTGACGCGGGTTCGGCGTGATGGAGTCGAGGGGGAGCTCGGCGAAGTGGGCACCGACCGGAGACGGCAGCGTCTCCACGGCACCGTTCAGCGACGGCTCCGTCGTTTCATGTGAAACAGGCGGCAGCGTGGCCACCTTCGCCGCGGCCACCCCACGGTCGGTCGTCAGCACCGGTACAGCTGTCGGGGACGCGGAACCCGGGCCGCCCAGCGCGGCCGGAGCCGGCGTCTTCTCCGTCGGGGCAGCGGGGATCAGTGCGCCGAGACCACGGCCCAAACCCCTCCGTCGCTCGCTCACTGAATGCCCTCCACCATGCTCGGGTTGCTCTGGGCGCCGATGTGGGCCTGCGTCGGGTCATAGCTGACGCCCACGCCCCTCAGCGCGATTTCACGTGCCGCCTCAAGATAGGAGAGGGCACCACTCGATCCTGGATCGTAAGTCAGTACCGTCTGCCCATAGCTCGGCGCCTCAGAAATGCGGACCGAGCGGGGAATGCTCGTCCGCAGCACCTCGTCGCCGAAGTGCGTGCGCACCTCTTCCGCGACCTGGGACGCAAGACGCGTCCGGCCGTCGTACATGGTGAGCAGAATCGTCGAGACGTGCAGGGCGGGGTTGAGGTGCCCCCGCACCAGGTCGACGTTGCGCAGCAGCTGCCCCAGCCCCTCCAGTGCGTAGTACTCGCACTGGATCGGAATGAGGACCTCGGCACCGGCCACCAAGGCGTTGACCGTCAGCAGGCCGAGCGAGGGCGGGCAGTCGATGAGGATGTAGTCCAGCGGGTGCTCGTAGGCCTGGATCGCGCGCTGGAGACGACTCTCGCGCGCCACCAGCGACACCAACTCGATCTCCGCACCGGCGAGATCGATGGTGGCGGGCGCGCAGAAAAGCCCCTCGACATCCGGGACCGGCTGGACAACCTCGGCCAGCGGCTTGCTGTCGATCAACACGTCGTAGATGGACGGCACTTCGGCATGGTGGTCGATCCCCAGGGCCGTGGACGCGTTGCCCTGCGGATCCAGGTCGATCACAAGGACCCGGCCGCCGTGCACAGCCAGCGAAGCAGCGAGGTTGACCGTTGTCGTCGTCTTGCCCACGCCACCCTTCTGGTTGGCGACAACGATGACACGGGTCTGCTCCGGCCGCGGCAGGCCCTCGCCGGCGCGCCCCAGAGCCTCTACCGCCAGCTGGGCAGCACGACCGATGGGAGTGTCGTCCATCGGGGGCGGTGTTTCACGTGAAACATCGTCCCCGATCGACTCGGTACGGGGACCGGGGACCGGATCGGTCATCGGTCCCGCGATGTTGGCGTCGGACCGCAAGGATTCACTCTCCTCGACTTCAGGCTCGCAATGAACAGAGCCTCCCATGTCTTCGGGGTGGTGAACCAGTGAGGCCTGGTGTTCTGTGGAGAAATCCACCTCTGTGGACAACTCCGTGCCCCCCTGGGGGGACGGAGCGTCACCAGAAGCCTTGTCTCCGGGGGATTCGAGGGACCCAAGGGGCTTACGGTCGCGCGGTTCGGCCGCAGCGCGGCCCCGGCTGATGATGCCGTGCAGCAGTGAGCGACGTTTCACGTGAAACACCATGACAACAATTCGTCCGTTTTGTAGGCGACACTCCGCTTGGTCGCGTTCCGCCTTTCACTTAAGGCACAGACGGATCGTCATCTCACCCACATGCCCCAAAAGTTGCTCCTGTTAAGATCAACATCAAACGGGGGCGGGGGAACTTTCCATGACCACACCTTCCGCCATCCTGCCGTGCCCGCTTGCGGGCTGACCAAACGGACAAGAGGAGGAAGTACTCAGTGACTTCGGAGAACATCGGTCGCGTCGTCGCGATCGCCCTGGGCGTCAGCGTGTTCGCCACGGCCACGCCTGCCTTCGCCGACCAGGACATCAAGGTGATCTGGGGCCACGGCTACCGCACCAACGGTGACCACGGGGTTGCTGCGGTGAAGGATCTCGCCGATGACGACAACGAGGTCTACGTCCAGTACACCCGCGCGGGCCACGGCGACCGGATCTTCACGCTGTGGAACAAGAAGGGCAAGGGGACGACGACGTACAGCGGCGACGGTGGCACCGTGACGATCAAGAAGGTGTGCCGGTCCATCTCGGCTCGCCCGGACGTCTGCTTCACCGAGACGCCGTAAGCGTCATCCGATAGACAGCAGAGGCGCCCTTCCCATCGCGGGGAGGGCGCCTCTTTCTGCTCAGTCAGCGGCTGGGTCAACGACGGCGACGGGTGCGGCTGGTCCTGGCCGCCTTCGCCCGCTTGGCTGCAAAGCGCACACCGCCCGGGCTCTCCCCGACCTCGACCCGCACGACGGTGGACAACGGCTCCACCACACCCTCCCCGACGTGCAGGACGGAGGTCTCGACGGCACCGAGCTTGCTGAGCGCCGTGGCCGCCGCCTTCAGCTCCTCCTCGGCGGTGTCGCCCTTGAGGGCGAGCATCTCGCCGTACGGGCGCAGCAGCGGGATGCCCCAGGTGGCCAGTCGGTCCAGCGGGGCCACGGCCCGTGCCGTCACCACGTGCACCGGCGGCAGCTTGCCCATGACCTCCTCGGCACGGCCCCGCATGACGGTCACATGGTCCAGGCCGAGCAGTTCCACGACCTCGGTGAGGAAGGTCGTACGCCGCAGCAGGGGCTCCAGGAGCGTGATCTTCAGGTCGGGCCGGACGAGCGCCAGGGGGATGCCCGGGAGGCCGGCGCCGGAGCCGACGTCGCACACGGTCACGCCCTCGGGGACGACCTCCGAGAGCACCGCGCAGTTCAACAGGTGCCGCTCCCACAGCCGGGGCACCTCGCGCGGGCCGATGAGACCGCGCTGCACACCCGCCTCGGCGAGCAGCTCGGCGTACCGGACCGCATCCGCGTAGCGATCACCAAACACCGAGCGCGCCTGCTCGGGCGCGGGGGGAAGCTCCGCTGCCTCCGTCACGGGGACCGTCCTTCCGTACGGCGATGGGCGCACCCGGCGCCGATCACCACAACCACCAGAACTATCAGGCTGACAAAGTTCGGCCCCGTCTGCCGGGCAGACGGGGCCGGAGGAACGTACGGACCGGTCAGGCGGGCAGCACGACGACGAAGCGCTGCGGCTCCTCGCCCTCGGACTCGCTGCGCAGACCGGCGGCCTTCACGGCGTCGTGGACGACCTTGCGCTCGAACGGCGTCATCGGATTGAGCTTCACGGGCTCGCCGCTGCTCTTGACCTCGGCGGCGGCCTTGGCGCCCAGCTCCGAGAGCTCGGCACGCTTCTTGGCCCGGTAGCCCGCGATGTCCAGCATCAGACGGCTGCGGTCACCGGTCTCCCGGTGCACGGCCAGGCGCGTGAGCTCCTGAAGGGCCTCGAGCACCTCGCCGTCCCGGCCGACCAGCTTCTGCAGGTCGCGGCTGCCGGCGTCGCTGATGATCGAGACAGCGGCGCGGTCGGCCTCGACGTCCATGTCGATGTCGCCGTCGAGATCGGCGATGTCCAGCAGACCCTCGAGGTAGTCCGCCGCGATCTCGCCCTCCTGCTCCAGGCGGGTCAGGGTGTCTGCACCCTCGGCAGCGGCGGAGGTGGTGCCTTCCGTCACGGGTTGGACTCCTTCTTACTTCTTGGACGGGGACTTGGGCCGCTGCGGGCCCTTGCGCTGTCCGGACTGGGCCTTGCTGCGGGTACCGGCGCCCGGCTGCTGCTTCTGAGCGGCCTTCTTGGCGGGGGTGGCGGGCTTGGCGTCTTCGGGCTCGTCGTCGGACTTGCTGAGCGAGGTGGGCTCACCGGCCGGCTTCGCCGCACCGGCGGTGCCGGCGGCGCCACCCGACTGCCGCTGGGACTTGCTCTGCCGCTTGGGCTGCTGACGCTTCGGCGTACCGGTGCCACCGGCCGTCGGCGTACCGTCCTCGGCCTGGGCGGCGGCCTGGCTCTCGCTCTTGATCACGGCGCCGTCGGCCTGTGCGGCGAGACCCGCCTTGCTCAGGGCGTTGATGAACTTGCGCTCGAACTCGTTGCGGTCACGGCCCTTGGCGACGATCGCCTTGACGATGGTCTTCTCGCTGCGGCGGCGGACCTTGCCGTGGTGCGTGACGTGCTTGGTCAGACGCTCCAGGTAGGCGGCCTGAGCCTTGGAACCCGGGGTCGGGTTGTTGTGGATGACGTACATCTGCTGGCCCATGGTCCACACGTTGGTGGTCAGCCAGTAGACGAGGACACCGACGGGGAAGTTGATGCCGAAGACGGCGAACATCACCGGGAAGACGTACATCAGCATCTTCTGCTGCTGCATGAACGGCGTCTTCACCGTGGTGTCGACGTTCTTCGTCATCAGCTGGCGCTGCGTGAAGAACTGCGAGGCCGACATCATGACGATCATGACCGCGGTGACGATGCGGACCGTGGTCAGCGAGGCGTCGAGGGCCGAGACGTCGGCGGCGCTGTCGGTGAACTTCGCCGCCAGCGGGGCACCGAAGATGTGCGCCTTCTGGGCGCTCGCCAGCAGGCTCTCGTTGATGACACCGATGGTGTCGTTGTTCGCGATGCCGTTGAGGACGTGGTACAGGGCGAAGAAGAACGGCGACTGCGCCAGGATGGGAAGGCACGAGGAGAGCGGGTTGGTACCCGTCTCCTTGTACAGCTTCATCATCTCTTCGGACTGACGCTGTTTGTCGTTCTTGTAGCGCTCCTGGATCTTCTTCATCTCAGGCTGGAGCGTCTGCATGGCCCGCGTCGACTTGATCTGCTTCACGAAGAGCGGGATCAGGCAGATACGGATCAGGATCACCAGGGACACGATCGACAGGCCCCAGGCCCAGCCGGTGTCAGGGCCGAAGATGGCGCCGTACACCTTGTGGAACTGGACGATGACCCAGGAGACGGGTGTCGTGATGAAGCTGAACAGGCTGGCAATCGTGTCCACTAATCATGCTCCTTGGGCATGGGACGGAGTCTCTGCGGCCGGGCTCGAAGGAGGATTCTCTCCGGTGGTCGAAGAGCGATTCTCCTCGGTGGCCGTTTCGGCGGCGGAGTGCCCGCCCCTGCGTGTACGCCAGGCGTCACGCAGCATTTCGTGCCACCGCGGACGCTTGCGCGGCGGGACATGGTCCACGCCTCCCAGCGACCACGGATTGCAGCGCAGGATGCGCCAGGCGGTGAGGGCCGTGCCCTTGATCGCACCGTGCCGGTCGATGGCCGTGTAGCCGTAGTGGGAGCACGACGGGTAGTACTTGCACACGGGCCCCAGCAGTGGACTGATCGTCCACTGGTACAGCTTGATCAGAGCCAGCAGTGGGTACTTCATCGCGCGCCCCCTCCCAGCAGCCGCTCGATGGCGGCATCCAGGTCTCGGGCCAGCTGTGCATGGTCGGCGTCGCCCGCACCGGGCAGCGCTCGTACGACTACCAGGCTACCGGGGGGCAGCAGGTCGACCCGGTCGCGCATCAGATGGCGAAGCCTGCGCTTCACCTTGTTGCGCACCACGGCACCGCCCACTGCCTTGCTCACGACGAAACCCGCACGCGTCGGGGGAGCGCTCTCCCCAGGCGCGTGCGGGTCCGTTGAACCGCTACGAAGATGGACTACGAGGGACGGGCGTCCGGCCCGGCGCCCTCGTCGTACCGCGGTCGCGAAGTCCTCGCGCCGCCTCAGCCGGTTCTCGGTGGGCAGCACGACGGCATGACCTGACCGGAATCAGGCGGACAGGCTGGCGCGACCCTTGGCACGACGGTTCGCGAGAATCGCGCGACCGGCACGGGTGCGCATCCGCAGGCGGAAGCCGTGGGTCTTGGCGCGACGACGGTTGTTCGGCTGGAAGGTGCGCTTGCTCACTCGGGGGCTCCAGAAATCAATCGGTGGTGGCGGGTGCCGTCCTGGCTGTCACCGTGCGCCCACGAGTAGCTCTCGCTTACGCCCGAGTGCACCGCTTCCCGATCACCTGACGCGATCTGTGCCCATCGGAGGCAGGCGGCAGCAGCCATCGACAACTCGACCTGGTTACGGTACGCGCGGCTACGCCATCCGGTCAAACCAGCGCCCTCCGGGAGACACTATCCACAGCCTGGGGACAACAACTTGAACCGCACCCGTCGCCCTGACTACCGTGGCTGAACTCCGATTCGTTCCTTTGTCCCCCGCGCCCCGCGGTGTAGATCCCGACCCGTCCCACCATCACACGTTCGTGGGACCTGTGAGAGAGCGTGCCCTGTGGCTGACGTACCTGCCGATCTTGCCGCAGTGTGGCCACGAGTACTGGAGCAGCTCCTCGGCGAGGGCCGCGGACAAGGCGTGGAGGTCAAGGACGAGCACTGGATCCGCCGCTGCCAGCCACTGGCACTCGTCGCGGACACCGCCCTGCTCGCCGTGCCGAACGAGTTTGCGAAGGGCGTCCTCGAAGGCCGCCTCGCTCCCATCGTCAGCGACACCCTGAGCCGCGAGTGCGGCCGCCCGATCCGCATCGCGATCACCGTCGACGACTCCGCCGGCGAGCCCCCGGCCCCGCCGGCGCCCCAGCCCGCCCGCCCCCAGCCGCGCTACGAGGAGCCCGAGCTCCCCGCCGGCCAGTACGAGGGGCCGTACGACGGCCAGGGCACCCAGAGCAGCTCGTACGACAACCAGTACGACAACCAGTACGAGGGCTACGGCCGCCACCGCGCGGACGACCGGCACCGCACAGACGACCGGCACCGCGCGGACGACCGGCATCGGGCCGACGACCGCCAGCCGGGTCGCGCCGACCAGCTCCCGGGCGGCCCCGGTGACCAGCTGCCCAGCGCCCGCCCCGCCTACCCCGGCGAGTACCAGCGCCCCGAACCCGGCGCCTGGCCCCGCCCCCAGCAGGACGAGTACAGCTGGCAGCAGCCGCGCCTCGGCTTCCCGGAACGCGACCCGTACGCGACCCCGCCCGCGCAGGAGTCGTACGGCCAGGAGCCCTACTCCAAGGATTCCTACGCCTCCCCCTCCCAGGACTACCGTCCGCAGCCGATGGACCGCCCGTCCTACGACGGCCAGCGCCCCGACTACGACCAGCAGGGCCCCCGGCGGGACGACTACGACCAGCCCGGCCCCCGCCGCGACCTGCCCGAGTCGCCCTCCGTCGGCGGGCCCGCGCATCGCGGCGGACCCGGTGGTCCCGGCGGCTCGGCGCTGCCCTCGGCCGGTGGCGCCCCCGGTCCGCTGGCCGCGCAGCCCGCGCCCGCGACCGGCCCCGGCGAGCCCACCGCACGGCTGAACCCGAAGTACCTCTTCGACACCTTCGTCATCGGCGCCTCCAACCGCTTCGCCCACGCGGCCGCGGTGGCCGTCGCCGAGGCGCCCGCGAAGGCGTACAACCCCCTCTTCATCTACGGGGAGTCGGGGCTCGGCAAGACGCACCTGCTGCACGCGATCGGGCACTACGCGCGGAGCCTGTATCCCGGCACGCGCGTGCGTTACGTGAGCTCGGAGGAGTTCACCAACGAGTTCATCAACTCCATCCGCGACGGCAAGGGCGACAGCTTCCGCAAGCGCTACCGCGAGATGGACATCCTGCTCGTCGACGACATCCAGTTCCTCGCGGACAAGGAGTCGACGCAGGAGGAGTTCTTCCACACGTTCAACACGCTCCACAACGCCAACAAGCAGATCGTGCTCTCCAGCGACCGGCCGCCCAAGCAGCTGGTCACGCTGGAGGACCGGCTGCGGAACCGTTTCGAGTGGGGTCTGATCACCGACGTCCAGCCGCCCGAGCTGGAGACCCGGATCGCGATCCTGCGCAAGAAGGCGGTCCAGGAACAGCTCAACGCCCCGCCGGAGGTCCTGGAGTTCATCGCCTCCCGCATCTCGCGGAACATCCGCGAGCTGGAGGGCGCGCTGATCCGGGTGACGGCGTTCGCGTCTCTCAACCGGCAGCCGGTGGACCTCGGCCTGACGGAGATCGTCCTTAAGGACCTGATCCCCGGCGGCGAGGACTCGGCCCCCGAGATCACCTCGACGGCGATCATGGGCGCGACGGCGGACTACTTCGGCCTGACCGTCGAGGACCTGTGCGGCACCTCACGCGGGCGCGCGCTGGTGACCGCCCGGCAGATCGCCATGTACCTGTGCCGCGAGCTGACGGACCTCTCCCTGCCGAAGATCGGCGCGCTCTTCGGCGGCCGCGACCACACCACGGTCATGCACGCGGACCGCAAGATCCGCAATCTGATGGCCGAGCGGCGCTCCATCTACAACCAGGTCACCGAGCTGACTAACCGCATCAAGAACGGCTGACACAGGCGTAATCACGCCGTACGCATGGCGTACTCACGGCGTCCAGGGCGCTCCGGGGACACGGTCCCGGGGGCGCCCTTCGTCATGGCGCCCGTCATGTCCTCGTAGCCGTTTGTTCGATTACCTGCCGGGTTACGGCCTCCTTCCACAGATTCGGCGACTTTCTGCCGTCCACATCCTGGGGACTGCCAAGTTGTCCAGATCGCCGTCCACAGGGCGCTTGTTGAAAGGGCATCAGGGCAGGTCAAGTGGTTGTGGATTCGTGGACGAACGATCTCCACAGACTGTGGACAAAGCGGAGATCCACAGCCTGTGCACCGAGTTGTCCACCGGCAACCCACAGGCTGAGCCGAGTTGTCCCCAGTGATCCCCAGCTTCTCCACATGCTTGTCCACTGTTCGGCAACGCGACGCGGCTGCTCACTGCGTCGAGTGAAAGGCGTCACACGAAGGTGCCGGGTTGGGGTGTGGGAAACGGGGGTAAAGCTGGGGACGCAGCTGGGGAGAACTCGGCTCAGCCTGTGCATGGGGTGTGCAGAACTTTCTGTTCTCCACAGAGACCCCGAGTTGTCCACCGCCTCCGCCCACAGGACCCGTGGACAAAATTTCCGGTCTGACCTGCGCAAACGGAGTTATCCACGGTTTCCACAGCCCCTACTACTACTCCCAACTAGAGAGAGCTGGGAATCCGTTTCGAAGGGGGTCCTGTGCACAACTCGCTGTCCGGCTCCCGACTGCCCCTCGTCACGACTTGACCCCGAGAGGCACCTACTGTCAGTGGGGTGCGTCAGACTGTTCCCCGGTGTCCTTCCCCTCACAGGGGCCGACGACACCGAGACAGACGACGAGGCCAGGCAGAGCGAAGCGCCGGCAACAGCAGGAGGCGGCAACAGTGAAGATCCGGGTGGAACGCGACGTACTCGCGGAGGCAGTGGCCTGGGCGGCACGCAGCCTCCCGGCCCGTCCGCCGGCGCCTGTCCTCGCCGGCCTCCTGCTGAAGGCCGAGGACGGCCAGCTGAGCCTGTCCAGCTTCGACTACGAGGTCTCCGCGCGGGTGAGCGTCGAGGCCGAGGTCGAGGAGGAGGGCACGGTCCTGGTGTCCGGCCGTCTCCTCGCCGACATCTGCCGCGCTCTCCCCAACCGCCCGGTGGAGATTTCCACAGACGGTGTACGGGCGACCGTGGTCTGCGGCTCCTCGCGGTTCACCCTCCACACCCTGCCGGTGGAGGAGTACCCGGCGCTGCCGCAGATGCCGACCGCGACCGGCACCGTCCCCGGTGAGGTCTTCGCCTCCGCCGCCGCCCAGGTCGCCATCGCGGCCGGCCGCGACGACACCCTGCCGGTGCTGACCGGTGTGCGGATCGAGATCGAGGGCGACACCGTCACGCTTGCCTCCACCGACCGCTACCGCTTCGCGGTCCGCGAGTTCCTGTGGAAGCCGGAGAACCCCGAGGCGTCCGCGGTGGCCCTGGTGCCCGCCAAGACGCTCCTGGACACCGCCAAGGCGCTCACGAGCGGCGACAGCGTCACCCTGGCGCTCTCCGGCTCGGGCGCGGGCGAGGGCCTGATCGGTTTCGAGGGCGCCGGTCGGCGTACGACCACACGTCTGCTGGAGGGCGACCTCCCGAAGTACCGCACGCTGTTCCCGACCGAGTTCAACTCCGTCGCCGTGATCGAGACCGCCCCCTTCGTGGAGGCCGTGAAGCGTGTGGCCCTGGTCGCCGAGCGCAACACCCCGGTGCGGCTGAGCTTCGAGCAGGGCGTGCTGATCCTGGAGGCCGGTTCCAGCGACGACGCACAGGCTGTGGAGCGCGTCGACGCCAACCTGGAGGGCGACGACATCTCGATCGCCTTCAACCCGACCTTCCTGCTGGACGGCCTGAGCGCCATCGACTCCCCGGTCGCCCAGCTGTCCTTCACCACGTCCACGAAGCCCGCGCTGCTCAGCGGCAAGCCCGCGCTGGACGCGGAGGCGGACGACGCCTACAAGTACCTGATCATGCCGGTGCGGCTCAGCGGCTGACCGGCCGAGCGGCGCGGGGTTATCCCCAGGTGGTGGACAGTGCGTTCCCGGCCTGGGGAAAACCCGCAGGTGGGGACGTACGTCTGAGCGCGTATGCCCACAGGTGTGCGTGAGCGTCCGGGTTTAGGCTCGGACGTAGGTACGAAGGTGCCACACACGCCACAGCAACCTAAGGAACAACTGATGGAGCTCGGTCTCGTCGGCCTCGGCAAGATGGGCGGCAACATGCGCGAGCGGATTCGCCGCGCAGGCCACACCGTCATCGGATACGACCGCAACCCGGACCTCGCCGACGTCCACAGCCTCGAAGAGCTTGTGGGCAAGCTCAAGGGGCCGCGCGTGGTCTGGGTGATGGTCCCGGCCGGTGCCCCGACCCAGTCGACGGTGGACGAGCTGGCTGAGCTCCTGGAGCCGGGTGACGTCGTCGTGGACGGCGGCAACTCCCGCTGGACGGACGACGAGAAGCACGCCGAGGAGCTGGCCGCCAATGGCATCGGCTTCGTCGACTGCGGTGTCTCCGGCGGCGTGTGGGGCCTGGAGAACGGCTATGCGCTGATGTACGGCGGCGACGCCGAGAACGTCGCCAAGGTGCAGCCGGTCTTCGACGCGCTCAAGCCCGAGGGCGACTTCGGCTCGGTGCACGCCGGCAAGGTCGGCGCCGGCCACTTCGCCAAGATGGTCCACAACGGCATCGAATACGCGATGATGCAGGCCTACGCCGAGGGCTGGGAGCTGCTGGAGAAGGTCGACTCCGTCACCGACGTGCGTGAGGTCTTCCGCTCCTGGCAGGAAGGCACGGTCATCCGTTCCTGGCTGCTGGACCTGGCCGTCAAC
>NZ_QFRX01000001.1:5055326-5312623 GCF_003143935.1 Streptomyces sp. Act143
CGACGAGGACGAGCACCTGGACAAGCTGCGCGGCTACGCACAGGACTCCGGCGAGGGCCGCTGGACCGTGGAGGCCGCCATCGACAACGCGGTGCCGCTGCCGGCGATCACCGCGTCCCTGTTCGCGCGGTTCGCGTCCCGGCAGGACGACTCGCCGCAGATGAAGATGATCGCGGCGCTGCGCAACCAGTTCGGCGGCCACGCGGTCGAGAAGAAGTAATCCACAGGGTTGTTCACAACAGCCCACAAGCTGGGGGAGGTCGGCGCCCGACCATGCACGTCACGCATTTGTCGCTGGCCGACTTCCGCTCGTACGCCCGGGTCGAAGTTCCGCTCGACCCGGGCGTCACCGCCTTCGTCGGCCCCAACGGGCAGGGCAAGACGAACCTGGTCGAGGCGGTCGGCTATCTCGCCACCCTCGGCAGCCACCGTGTCTCCTCCGACGCGCCCCTGGTCCGCATGGGGGCCGACCGTGCGGTGATCCGGGCGCAGGTCAGGCAGGGCGACCGGCAGCAGCTGGTCGAGCTGGAGCTGAACCCGGGCAAGGCGAACCGTGCCCGCATCAACAGGTCGTCGCAGGTCAGGCCGCGTGATGTGCTCGGCATCCTCAGGACCGTCCTCTTCGCCCCCGAGGACCTCGCCCTGGTGAAGGGCGACCCCGGGGAGCGGCGCCGCTTCCTCGACGAGCTGATCACCGCCCGGTCCCCGCGCATGGCGGGCGTGCGCTCCGACTACGAGCGGGTCCTCAAGCAGCGCAACACCCTGCTGAAGTCGGCGGCGCTCGCGCGCCGGCACGGCGGCCGTTCCATGGACCTGTCCACGCTCGACGTGTGGGACCAGCACCTCGCGCGCGTGGGCGCCGAGCTGCTCGCCCAGCGGCTCGACCTGATCGCCGCACTCCAGCCGCTGGCCGACAAGGCGTACGAGCAGCTGGCGCCGGGCGGCGGCCCGATCGCCCTGGAGTACAAGCCGTCGGCGCCCGGCGAGGCCCACACGCGCGAGGATCTCCACGAGCAGCTCATGGCGGCGCTCGCGGAGGCCCGTAAGCAGGAGATCGAGCGGGGCGTCACCCTCGTGGGGCCCCATCGAGACGATGTGCTTCTCAAACTCGGTCAGCTGCCGGCCAAGGGATACGCCTCGCACGGCGAGTCCTGGTCGTATGCGCTGGCGCTGCGGCTCGCCTCGTACGACCTGCTGCGTGCGGAGGGCAACGAGCCGGTGCTGATCCTCGACGACGTGTTCGCCGAGCTGGACACCCGGCGTCGGGAGCGGCTGGCGGAGCTGGTGGCGCCCGGGGAGCAGGTGCTGGTGACGGCGGCGGTCGACGACGACGTACCGCATCTGCTGGTCGGGGCGCGGTACGCGGTCTCCGGTGGGGTGGTGGAGCGCGTATGAGCGGCCCTCAGGAGCCCGCTCCGAAGAAGACGCCCGAGCCCTCCGGCATCGACCTCGCGCGCGTGGCGCTGCGCGCGGCCAAGGAGCAGGCACGCGCGCGTGGGGACGCGGCGCAGCAGAAGAAGCAGGCGCGGCGGGGCGGCCTGCGCTCCGGCGCGCGCGCCGACGGGCGCGACCCGATGGCGCTGGGTGCGGCGATCAACCGGCTGATCAGTGACCGGGGCTGGGAGGCGCCGGCGGCGGTCGGCGGGGTCATGGGGCGCTGGCCGGAGATCGTCGGCGAGGACGTGGCCAAGCACTGTGTGCCGGAGCGCTACGACGAGGACGAGCGGGTGCTCGTGGTGCGCTGTGACTCGACCGCGTGGGCGACCAATCTGCGGCTGCTGGCGCCGACGCTGGTGGCGCGGCTCAACGAGGACCTGGGGCACGGTGCGGTGCGGGTGATCAAGGTGCAGGGGCCTGGTGGCCCCGCCCGGCGCTACGGTCCCCTGCGTGCCCCGGGCAGCACCGGCCCCGGTGACACCTACGGATGACACGGACGAGCCCGCAAACCTGTGGGTGACAGACATCACATCGACGGCCGTCGGCGGTCCTTCGGGACCTTCGGCGGCCGTCGTGTCGTACACCCGCACGCGGTTGCGAATCGCGACCTGACTCCCAAGTAGCCAAGGGTTGACAGCCGGAAGCGCTGAGTGCCTCCGTGAGCCTCTTGGAGCCCCGCTCCGTATATGGGGACCCGGCGGAGCGGTATTTCGGGCGGCACATGAGGACTCAGGTACCGGCAAACCCCCATCACTGTCGGCGCTACCGGTAGACTGGAAGCCAATCCCGCCCCATTCGTGGGGACCGCCGGGACAAGCTGAGCAACGCTGATCAAGGCTTACCAACGCAACATGCCGCAGCCGCTCCGGCAACCCGCCGACGAGCTTGGCTCGTGCTGTGCCAGAAAGGGCGCTTCGTGGCCGATTCCGGCAACCCCAACGAGAACATCCCGTCCACCGACGCCGGCGTGAACGGCGAGGTCACCGCCTCGTACGACGCCAGCGCCATCACCGTCCTCGAGGGTCTGGACGCGGTCCGCAAGCGACCCGGTATGTACATCGGCTCGACCGGCGAGCGCGGCCTGCACCACCTCGTGTACGAGGTGGTCGACAACTCCGTCGACGAGGCGCTGGCCGGGTACGCGGACACGATCGACGTGACGATCCTCGCCGACGGCGGCGTCCGGGTCGTCGACAACGGCCGAGGCATCCCGGTGGGCATCGTCCCGTCCGAGGGCAAGCCCGCCGTCGAGGTCGTGCTGACCGTGCTGCACGCGGGCGGCAAGTTCGGCGGTGGCGGTTACGCCGTCTCCGGTGGTCTGCACGGCGTGGGTGTGTCCGTCGTGAACGCCCTGTCGTCGAAGGTCGCCGTCGAGGTGAGGACCGACGGCCACCGCTGGACGCAGGACTACAAGATGGGCGTCCCGACCGCGGCGCTCGCGAAGCACGAGGCCACCGACGAGACCGGCACCTCGGTCACCTTCTGGGCCGACGGCGACATCTTCGAGACCACGGAGTACTCCTTCGAGACGCTCTCGCGGCGTTTCCAGGAGATGGCGTTCCTCAACAAGGGTTTGACGATCAAACTCACTGACGAGCGCGAGTCGGCGAAGGCGACGTCCGGTGCGGACGAGGCCGGTGCGGACGAGAAGGCCGAGGTCAAGCACGTCACGTACCACTACGAGGGCGGCATCGTCGACTTCGTGAAGTACCTGAACTCCCGCAAGGGAGACCTGGTGCACCCCACGGTCATCGACCTGGAGGCGGAGGACAAGGACAAGAGCCTGTCCCTCGAGGTCGCGATGCAGTGGAACAGCGGCTACAGCGAGGGCGTGTACTCCTTCGCCAACATCATCCACACCCACGAGGGCGGTACGCACGAGGAGGGCTTCCGTGCGGCGCTGACCTCCCTCATCAACAAGTACGCGCGCGACAAGAAGCTGCTGCGCGAGAAGGACGACAACCTCACGGGTGACGACATCCGCGAGGGTCTGACGGCGATCATCTCGGTGAAGCTGAGCGAGCCGCAGTTCGAGGGCCAGACGAAGACCAAGCTGGGCAACACGGAGGCGAAGACCTTCGTGCAGAAGGCCGTCTACGAGCACCTCAACGACTGGCTGGACCGCAACCCGGTGGAGGCCGCGGACATCATCCGCAAGGGCATCCAGGCGGCCACCGCGCGCGTGGCGGCCCGTAAGGCGCGCGACCTGACGCGTCGCAAGGGTCTGCTGGAGTCGGCGTCGTTGCCGGGCAAGCTGAGCGACTGCCAGTCCAACGACCCCACCAAGTGCGAGATCTTCATCGTCGAGGGTGACTCCGCCGGCGGCTCGGCCAAGTCCGGCCGCAACCCGCAGTACCAGGCGATCCTCCCGATCCGAGGCAAGATCCTCAACGTCGAGAAGGCGCGGATCGACAAGATCCTGCAGAACCAGGAGATCCAGGCGCTGATCTCGGCCTTCGGCACGGGTGTGCACGAGGACTTCGACATCGAGAAGCTCCGCTATCACAAGATCATCCTGATGGCGGACGCCGACGTCGACGGCCAGCACATCTCCACCCTGCTGCTGACGTTCCTGTTCCGCTTCATGCGGCCGCTGGTCGAGGCCGGGCACGTCTACCTCTCCCGTCCCCCGCTGTACAAGATCAAGTGGGGCCGGGACGACATCGAGTACGCGTACTCGGACCGTGAGCGCGACGCGCTGATCGAGATGGGCCGCCAGCGCGGCAAGCGGGTGCGCGAGGACTCGATCCAGCGCTTCAAGGGTCTCGGCGAGATGAACGCCGAGGAGCTGCGCGTGACCACCATGGACGTCGAGCACCGCGTCCTCGGCCAGGTCACCCTCGACGACGCCGCCCAGGCCGACGACCTGTTCTCGGTCCTGATGGGCGAGGACGTCGAGGCCCGCCGCGCGTTCATCCAGCGCAACGCCAAGGACGTCCGCTTCCTCGACATCTGAGTCGGTCTCAGCTGACCGCACCAGGAAGGATCTTCACCAGCAATGGCCGACGAGAACACTCCTGTCACCCCGGAAGAGGGCGGCGACGTCGTCATGCGGATCGAGCCCGTCGGGCTCGAGACCGAGATGCAGCGCTCGTACCTCGACTACGCGATGTCCGTCATCGTGGCCCGCGCGCTGCCGGACGTCCGGGACGGTCTCAAGCCCGTCCACCGCCGCGTCCTGTACGCGATGTACGACGGCGGCTACCGCCCCGAGCGCGGCTTCTACAAGTGCGCGCGCGTGGTCGGCGACGTCATGGGCAACTACCACCCGCACGGCGACTCCTCCATCTACGACGCCCTGGTCCGCCTCGCCCAGCCGTGGTCGATGCGCATGCCGCTCGTCGACTCCAACGGCAACTTCGGCTCCCCGGGCAACGACCCGGCGGCCGCCATGCGCTACACCGAGTGCAAGATGGCGCCGCTGTCGATGGAGATGGTCCGTGACATCGACGAGGAGACCGTCGACTTCACGGACAACTACGACGGCCGCTCCCAGGAGCCGACCGTCCTGCCGGCCCGCTTCCCGAACCTGCTGATCAACGGCTCGGCGGGTATCGCGGTCGGCATGGCGACCAACATCCCGCCGCACAACCTGCGCGAGGTCGCGGCCGGCGCCCAGTGGTACCTGGAGAACCCGGAGGCCTCCCACGAGGAGCTCCTGGACGCGCTCATGGAGCGCATCAAGGGCCCCGACTTCCCGACCGGCGCGCTGGTCGTGGGCCGCAAGGGCATCGAGGAGGCGTACCGCACGGGCCGCGGCTCGATCACCATGCGGGCGGTCGTCGAGGTCGAGGAGATCCAGAACCGCCAGTGCCTGGTGGTCACGGAGCTGCCGTACCAGACCAACCCCGACAACCTCGCGCAGAAGATCGCCGACCTGGTGAAGGACGGCAAGATCGGCGGCATCGCGGACGTCCGCGACGAGTCCAGCTCCCGCACGGGCCAGCGGCTCGTCATCGTCCTGAAGCGGGACGCGGTCGCCAAGGTCGTCCTGAACAACCTGTACAAGCACACCGACCTGCAGTCGAATTTCAGCGCCAACATGCTGGCCCTGGTCGACGGGGTCCCGCGCACGTTGTCCCTGGACGCGTTCATCCGACACTGGGTGACGCACCAGATCGAGGTCATCGTCCGCCGGACGAAGTTCCGGCTGCGCAAGGCCGAGGAGCGGGCGCACATCCTGCGCGGTCTGCTCAAGGCCCTGGACGCCATCGACGAGGTCATCGCGCTGATCCGGCGCAGTGAGACCGTCGACGTCGCGCGCACGGGCCTGATGGAGCTCCTGGAGATCGACGAGATCCAGGCCAACGCCATCCTCGAGATGCAGCTGCGCCGACTGGCCGCCCTGGAGCGCCAGAAGATCATCCAGGAGCACGACGAACTCCAGGCGAAGATCGCCGAGTACAACGCGATCCTGGCCTCGCCGGTCCGCCAGCGCGGCATCGTCAGCGAGGAACTTGCCGCGATCGTCGAGAAGTACGGCGACGACCGCAAGACGATGCTGGTCCCCTACGACGGCGACATGTCCATCGAGGACCTCATCGCCGAGGAGGACATCGTCGTCACCGTCACGCGCGGCGGTTACGTCAAGCGCACCAAGACGGACGACTACCGGGCGCAGAAGCGCGGTGGCAAGGGAGTTCGCGGCACGAAGCTGAAGGAAGACGACATCGTCGACCACTTCTTCGTCTCCACGACCCACCACTGGCTGCTGTTCTTCACCAACAAGGGCCGCGTCTACCGGGCGAAGGCGTACGAGCTGCCCGACGCCGGGCGTGACGCGCGTGGACAGCACGTCGCGAACCTGCTGGCCTTCCAGCCGGACGAGGCGATCGCGGAGATCCTCGCCATCCGCAACTACGAGGTGGCGCCGTACCTGATCCTGGCCACCAAGGGCGGTCTGGTGAAGAAGACGCCTCTGAAGGATTACGATTCGCCGCGTTCCGGAGGCGTCATCGCCATCAACCTCCGGGAGACGGAGGACGGTTCGGACGACGAGCTGATCGGAGCCGAGCTTGTTTCGGCCGATGACGATCTGCTTCTGATCAGCAAGAAGGCGCAGTCGATCAGGTTCACGGCGACGGACGAAGCACTCCGTCCCATGGGCCGTGCCACCTCGGGCGTGAAGGGCATGAGTTTCCGTGAGGGAGACCAGCTGCTCTCGATGAATGTTGTTCGACCCGGTACGTTCGTGTTCACTGCCACCGACGGTGGGTACGCGAAGCGGACCGCCGTCGACGAGTACCGCGTCCAGGGTCGCGGCGGCCTCGGCATCAAGGCCGCCAAGATCGTGGAGGACCGGGGTTCTCTCGTCGGCGCGCTGGTGGTCGAGGAGACCGACGAGATCCTCGCCATCACCCTGGGCGGCGGTGTGATTCGTACGCGAGTCAACGAGGTCAGGGAGACGGGCCGTGACACCATGGGCGTCCAACTGATCAACCTGGGCAAGCGCGATGCCGTCGTCGGCATCGCACGTAACGCCGAGGCGGGGCGCGAGGCGGAGGAGGTCGACGGCGAGGACGCCGTCGACGAGACCGCCGAGGATGCCGCGACCACCGGCACGGACGAGGGTGAGGCGCCCTCGGCCGAGTAGCACGAGGAGTGAGTCACGTGAGCGGAGCCACGGGCGCCGGACCGTCCAGTACCTCTTCCGGTACGGACACGGACGACGGCGGTCGTGGCTCCGCCGCGCGTACGAACGCCGCGCGGACGACCGACGCGCGCACCACGGACGGGCGGGCGACAGATTCGCACACGACCCAGCTGAAGGCGATCAAGTCGCCCGCGAAGGACTCTCCCGCACCCGACGCACCTGGATCACAGGGGGGAACTGTGACGGACACCCGAGGCCCGCAGACCCAGCAGTACGCGGCCGGCGCGGGCCCGGCTGCTCCGGGCGCACAGCCGCAGCCGTCGGCCCAGCAGGCGCCGTCGCCGCTGCCGGGGGAACGCCAGCCGCAGCAGGCCGCGGGGCCCTACCACCCGCCGCAGGCCTACCAGGCGCAGGCGGCTCCCACGGGCGCCGTACGCCGGCCGCGCACCGGCGCGCGGACGACACCGCGCACCCGCAAGGCGCGGCTGCGGGTGGCCAAGGCCGACCCCTGGTCGGTGATGAAGGTCAGCTTCCTGCTCTCCATCGCGCTCGGCATCTGCACGATCGTCGCGGCTGCCGTCCTGTGGATGGTCATGGACGCGATGGGCGTCTTCTCGACGGTCGGCGGCACCATCTCGGAGGCGACCGGCTCGAACGAGTCCAACGGCTTCGACCTCCAGGCGTTCCTCTCCCTGCCGAACGTCCTGCTGTTCACGACGATCATCGCGGTCATCGACGTCGTCCTCGCGACGGCCCTCGCGACCCTCGGCGCGTTCATCTACAACCTCTCCGCCGGCTTCGTCGGCGGCGTCGAGCTGACGCTCGCCGAGGACGAGTGAGCGGCCCCGACTATCGATTTTGGGACTGCCCCGGTCGTGCGCTAATCTTCAGGAGTCAGCGCGCGGGACACACACCGCAGAGCGCGGCGGGGCTATAGCTCAGTTGGTTAGAGCGCATCCCTGATAAGGATGAGGCCACAGGTTCAAATCCTGTTAGCCCCACAGCACGAAGACCCCCGGTCCACAGGACCGGGGGTCTTTTGGCACCCATCGTCGAGAGCCAGGAGGGGACATGCTGGACGGGCTGCGGGATTACACGGGGAGCATCCTGGTTTTCGGGATCCCTCTTGCCGCGGGCGCGGCCCTGTTCATCTGGCGCCACCAAAATCTGGCCCGCCGGGGCGTGACCGTCAGCGCGCTGTGCACCAACACCGCCCGGGACGCCAAGGGCCTGGTCACGCTCCGTCTGATGTATGAGGTGGACGGCAGGCAGTACCACCGCAACAGCATGCCGTACCAGTTCCCGCCCATCGGGGTGGGGCAGCGGCTGGACATCATCTACGACGCGAAAACCCCCGAGTACGCCGAGGTCGTGGAGCAGCGGGGGCGAGGCCGAGTGCCGTGGTTCGTCGGAGGAATTGCCCTGCTCTTCCTGGTGCTGCTCGGCCTCGCGCATCTGTGAGGCGCGTCCGGTGCACGGAAAGGCCCGGTCGCTGGCGACGGGGGATGCACCAGCGACCGGGCTATGGCCAAGGCTAACAACGGGGAAGGTGCTGGGGGAGGCGGCTGCTCGGGACCGGTGAGGTGTTGTGACCGGGATCACGTGATCCCGGTCAGTCCTCGCACGGGGGTTCATAGGCGAGCCGGGGCAGGTACTCGTGCCATTTGCCGGGCGTCAGGACGCCGTGCGTGGCCGAGCAGACGCGGTGGACCGCCGCGTCGACGTCGAGATTCCACAGCCGTACGGTGTCGACGCCACTGGAGATGCCCAGCAGATCGGCGCGCGGGCTGAAGGACAGGAAGCTGCCCGTCCTGCCGTTGGGGGTCATCGCCTGCCCGATGGGCGTCGCCAGCGCCGGGTCGGTGACGTCCCAGGCGCGGACCGTGTTGTCGTTGCCGCCGCTGGCCAGGGTGTCGCCGTCCCGGCTGAAGGTCAGGGACACGATCGCCTCGGTGTGGCCGGTGAGAACGGGGCCGGCCTGTGCCGCGTCGCCGGGGTCGGTGACGTCCCACAGGCGGACCGTGTCGTCGTCACCGGCGCTGGCCAGGGTGTGGCCGTCCGGGCTGTAGGCGAGGGTGTCGATGGGGCCGGAATGGCCGGTGAGCGGCTTGCCGAGCGGGGTCGCGTGACCGGGGTCGGTGACGTCCCACAGCCGTACGGTGTCGTCGGCGCCGCCGCTGGCCAGGGTGCGGCTGTCCGGGCCGAACACCAGGGAGTTGACGTACCCCTTGTGGCCGGACAGCGGGGCGCCCAGCCGGGTGAGGTGCGTGGGGTCGGTGACGTTCCACAGCTGGATCGTGCGGTCGTCGTGGGCCGTCGCCAGCAGCCGGCCGTCCGGGCTGAACGCCAGCGCCTCGGGACCCGGGAAACGCGTCCGGAGGGGGACGGGGCGGCCGTAGGGGACCGGACGGCGGGGATCGGCGACGTTCCACAGCTGCACCGCGTGACTGCCCGTCAGGACCGCCAGGACGCGGCCGCCGGGGGCGTACGCCAGCGCGTGGATGTCGCCCTCACCCGGTCGGAAGGGGGTGCCCAGGGGCTTGGGGCGGTCGGGGTCGGTGACGTTCCACAGACGGACGCGTTCGTCGCGGGCCGCGGTGGCGAGGACGCGGCCGTCGGGGCGGAACGCACCGATCCTGCCGGTCATGTCCGAGGTGGGGACCGACCACAGGCGGACCTTGTTGTCGCCGTTGCCGGTGGCGAGCGTACGGCCGTCGGGGCTGAAGCCGAGGGCGTACATCTCCCCGCTCGCGCCCGCCAACGGCTCCCCTATCTGCGACGGGTAGGCGGGGTCGGCGACGTTCCACAGGCTGGCCGTGCTGTCGGCGCTCGCGGCGGCCAGGCGCGTGCCGTCGGGGCTGAACGCCACCGACCAGACGGGGCCGGTGTGCCCGGTCAGCGGGGTGCCCAGCGGCTCGGGTCGGCGTGGATCGGCCACGTTCCACAGCCGTACGGTGTCGTCCGTGCTGCCGCTGGCGAGGGTACGGCCGTCCGGACTGAACGCCACGGAGTGGATGAGCCCGGTGTGCCCGGTCAACGGGCCCCCCAGCGGCTTCGGTTCGCGCGGTTCGGCCGTGTCCCACAGGCGGATCGTGTCGTCGTCGCCCCCGGCCGCCAGGGTCCGTCCGTCGGGACTGAACGCGACGGACCGCACGGCGGCGGTGGAGCCGGTGAGCGGCTTGCCGAGCGCCGCCGGGTGCGCGGGGTCGGTCACGTTCCACAGCCGTACGGTGCGGTCGTCGCCGGCGGAGGCCAGGGTGCGACCGTCCGGACTGAACGCGACGAGGTAGATCGTGCCGTCGTGGCCGGTCAGGGGCGCACCGAGGAGACGCGGGCGGCTCGGCTGCCGTACGTCCCACAGGCGGATCGTTCCGTCGTCCGAGGCGCTGGCGAGCGTGCGGCCGTCCGGGCTGAAGACCGCGCCGCTGACCCAGCTCGTGTGACCGGTCAGCGGCCTGCCGAGCGGCTTGGGGCGGGCGGGGTCGGAGACGTCCCACAGGCGGACCGTGCGGTCGTAACCGGCGGTGGCGAGGATGCGGCCGTCGGGGCTGAACGAGGTCAGGTAGACGGCGCCCGTGTGGCCCAGCAGCGGGGTGGCCAGCGGGGCGTTGGCCGTCGACAGCAGGCGGCTGCGCGCGCCCTCGTCGCCCCCGCGCAGCCGGTGCGCCACCAGGGCGAGCTGGGCGGACAGCGAGGGATCGGTGTCCTGGAAGCGGTCCGACTCGGCGACCACCTGCTCGAAGACGGCGTCGTCCCGCTGCTTCCACGCGATCACCGCGGCGCAGACGGCGACCAGGGTCAGCGCGAGCAGCGCGGAGATCGCGGCCCGGCTGATCCACACCGTGCGCCGGCGCAGCCGTACCGAAGCCGCCAGGAACTCCGTCGCGCTGCGGGTCAGGAGGGTGTCGCCGGCCGACTTCGCCCAGGTGCGGGCCTGTTCGAGACGCGAGCCGCGGTACAGCAGCGCGGAGTCGCGGTCGGAGTCCTCCCAGGACCTGCCGTCCTCCTCCAGGCGCTGGCGCAGCAGATTGCCGCCCCGGTCCTCGTCGATCCAGTCGCGCAGCCGCGGCCAGGCGTGCAGGAGCGCCTCGTGGGTGATCTCCACCGTCTCCGCGTCCAAGGTCACCAGCCGGGCCCGTACCAGCGCCTCCAGGGACTCCTCGGTCTTGTCGGGGTCCGCCGACTCCGCCGCCAGCTGCCGCCGCGTCCCGCGCCTGCGGGTGGCCTGGGTGTCCTCGCCGAGCCGGACCAGCCGCAGCAGGAGCAGTCGTGCGGCGGTACGGGCGGCCGGGTCCAGGCCGGACCAGGCCCGCTCGGCGGTCGCCGCCACCGCGCCCTGGATACCGCCCGCGGCGCGGTAGCCGGCCAGCGTCAGCCGGCCCGACTTGCGGCGCTGCCAGGTCGCGAGCAGGGCGTGGGACAGCAGCGGCAGCACCCCGGCGTCGTGGGCCCCG
The DNA here is from genome assembly GCF_003143935.1 of Streptomyces sp. Act143. Classification (GTDB taxonomy): domain Bacteria; phylum Actinomycetota; class Actinomycetes; order Streptomycetales; family Streptomycetaceae; genus Streptomyces. The sequence continues at coordinate 5,066,811 of NZ_QFRX01000001.1, forward strand.
CGCGGCCCGTCGGCGCTCACCTCGCGCACGATCAGCTCCGCCAGGCCCGGCTCCAGCTCCAGCCCGACGGCCTTCGCCGGGGCGGTCACGGCCTCGCGCAGCTCCGCGCTGGTCAGCGGGCCGAGCACCATGTGACGGTGCTGGAGCGCGTCGGCGAGTTCGGGGTGGTCGAGGCACTGCTCGTAGAAGTCGGCCCGGACACCGAGGACGACCAGCACCGGGGCCGGATCGTCCGGGCCGTCGCCGGGCGCGGACAGGGTGTGCAGCAGCTGGACGAAGGTACGCCGGTCCTTCTCGTCGGCGCAGAGGGTGAACGTCTCTTCGAACTGATCGACGATCAGGACCGGGCGGGCGGGGCTGTCTCCCTCGGGGCGGTTTCCGCTGGGGCTGTCTCCGCCGGGGCTGTTTCTGCTGCGGCTGTCACCGTCAGGGCTGTTTCCGCTGGGACTGGCTCCGCTGGGGCCGACCCCGCTGGGACCGGCTCCGCTGGGACTGGCTCCCTTGGTGGCCCACGCCCGCGCCTGGTCCCGTACTGACCGGGCGAAGCCGGTCTCCTCGGGGTGCGGGGCCGTGGCGAGCTCGGGTATACGACGTGTCAGCTCCGCGAGCGGCTCCGCCCCCGGCACGAGCTGGACTACGTCCCGGCCCTGGTCGGTCAGCGCGGGCCCCAGACCGGCGTTGAGCAGGGAGGACTTCCCCGCTCCCGAGGCGCCCACGAGCATGACCAGTCCCCCGGACCGCTCCGCGCCGAGGAGGTGGGCGAGGAGGGCGTCGGTGCTGCGTTCGCGGCCGAAGAACCAGCGGGCGTCCTCGCGACGGTACGAGGCCAGGCCACGATAGGGGCAGACGCCGGCCGCGAGCGGGGGCGCTGCCTCGGCCGGGGGGCGCTCCTGGGTGGCGGGGGCAGTGGCAGCGGCGGCACCGGTCACCGCCTGCTCCCACAGGCGCTGCCAGTGGGTGAGGTCGTAGAGGCCGGTGGAGACCGGAGTGGGCTGGGCGCGGCGGGCCTGGGGTATCAGGATGTGCAGGACGGCCGCGAGCGCCGCGAACTGCGCGGGCACGTTCCTGGCCCGGCGCCAGTCGCTGATGCGCTGCGCGGAGACCTGTACGGGCCGCCCGCGCTCGTCGACCCGTTGCAGTCGGCCGACCGCCTCGGACACGCTCTTGAGGGGCGGATTTCCGGCCTCTCTGTACAGCAGGGCGAGGCGTTCGGCGAAGGCCGTGCGTGCCCCTGAGTCGGAACTCAAGGCCTCCACCCCTTACTTTCCTCGCCACTGGGCATCCGGACCGGAAAACTCACTCTATAGCGCTGACCTGCGGAAAAGTCGATTCCCCAGGTCCGGAACCTCCCCGGCGACGGCATCAGGGGGCAGGATCGGGCCACGACAGCACAGTTGACTGTGTGTCGTCTGAGCTTCCGCCGGAGTAATCACGGCCGCATCCGGACTGCCATGTTCCGGCCATTGCCCGGCCATTGCCCGGCCGCGCCGCCGAGGCGCAGGCCGACGCCGCCCCACAGTTCGGCACCGGTCCCCACGAGGGGAGGGACCGGTGCCGGACGATGGGGCGCGTGGGCGCGAGGCGCGTAGGTGCGTGGGCGCATGAGCGCGTGGGCACCTGGTGTCGTACGTCGTGGTCAGCGTCGTACGGCTTCTTCCTTGTCCTTTGTCCTTGTATCGGGCGGTACGCAAGTTCGCCGTTACGTCGGGTGGTGCCGGCGGGTGAGGGCCGGAGAGCGGGGCCGGCTAGGGGGCGGCGGTCGCAGGGGTGGCGGCGGTCGTCCGGTCGGTTGACCCGTTCATCGCCTGGTCGGTTGACCTGTCCATCGCCTCGTCGGTCGATTCCGTGTCCGCCGGGGAGCGGTGGCGGCAGCTCGGGGTCTTGCCGTGTGCCTCGGCGCGGATGCGCTGCTTCATCGTCGGGGGCAGGGACCTGACGTGGGCCGGCGACCAGGAGCAGGAGAGGGGCCAGGGGACAAGATCAGGCGTCGCCATCGGCGCGGTGCCGTTGCGGGCCGTGTCGGTCTGCGGTGCGGCCGCCGCGGCGGTCGTGGTGACGAGTCCGAGCGTCGTGCACAGCGCCAGGAAGGCGGTGACGATGACGGTCCACAGCTTCATGACCTTGTTCTGGTTCATGACCCCTCGCATTCAGGTTGGGCGATTTGCGTACTTTCCTCATGATGTGTATGCGGCTCGCGAAATCACGGACCGACGCCCACGGCGCGTCGATCTTCAGATGAACACCACTCGGATGGGTGCAAGGAGCCCGAAAACCGGAGGAGAGGGGAGCAGTGAGGTCAAAGTCACCGTGTGTGGAGGTCTGATCACCCTCCGATCGGAGCGGCGTCATCCACTTCTACTGCGCTGTGGAGAGCGGAAGTTGAGGGGCTGACGCAGGTCACCGATCGGTATCGGTCGGTGTGTATAGTCGGGCGCCAGAGGTCCCCTACGTCAAGGAAAGACGAGGTCGCGCGGTGAAGAAGCTTCTCCTGGTCGCACTGGCCGCCATCGGCGGGCTCCTCGTGTACCGCCAGATCCAGGCGGATCGCGCCGAGCAGGATCTGTGGACGGAGGCGACTGACTCCGTGCCCACGGGTTCGTGAGCACTGACACCCGGTAGCACTGACACCCGGTTTCTGACAGACCCCGGCCGCCGTTGCGGTCGGGGTTTTGCGTTCGGAATACGGGGGTGAGGCGCGCCCCGGCCGGGCAGGATGGGCCACGGTCCGGGACGAGGAGGGGTGGCGGGTCGTGGTGCGGCGGCGTACGGTGCGGTGGCGTTCTCGGCCCTGGGCTGCTCTGCGCCCGGCAGTCGTCGGAGTGGTCCTCGCGGCCGTCACTCTGACGGGGGAGGCTGCCTCGCCGGCGGTCGGTGCGGTGGGTTCTGCCGGTGTGGCTGGTTCTCTCCGTGCGGTGGGTTCTGTCGGTACGGCTGACTCTGCCGCTGCCGCCGGTTCTCTCGGTACGGACGCCTCGTACGGCTTCGCGTCCGACGATCAGCCGGTCGCCGGTGCCACGAGCACCGCGGACGCCGAGCTCCTCGCTCCTGGCAAGACGTACAAGAGCTCCCTTCCGGCGGGCCGTGATGCCGTCTACCGCCTCGAACTCGACGCCGTGTCGGACGCGTACGTCTCCGTCACCGCCGTCCCGCGCCCGAACACGACGGTGACCGCGTACGACGGCATCAGGGTCACCGTCCAGGACGCCAACAGCCGTACCTGCTCCACCGAGAGCGCTTCGGTCGGGGCGGGCCGCAGTGCGCGGCCGGTCGTGGCGTGGGGCAAGCGCGAGACCTTTCTCCGGCGTACCTCGTGCCAGGGCGACGGCTCCTACTACGTGATCGTCCATCGCATCGCCGGGACGGGCCCGGTCCAGGACGACTGGGACCTGGAGCTGGCGCCGTTCCTGGAGCCGCGCCTGGAGAAGGCCGCGGGCACCGCGCCGCCGGAGAGCTGGGACTCCGCTTCCCCCGAACCGCCCACGGGCGCGGCCGCACCCCGTCCCGGCGGCCCGGGCTTCGGCGCGGCCGTGGGGTTGGAACCGGGTGTCTGGAGCGCGGGCATCTCCCCGGGGCAGACGCTCTTCTACGCGGTACCGGTCGGCTGGGGGCAGCGAATCGACGCCACCGCCGAACTGGGCGGCACGGGCCGCGGTCCCTTTGTGGGCGGTGCCCTGACCATGTCGCTCTACAACCCTGCTCGCGGTCCCGTCGACGACGTGAGCATCGGCTACAGCGGCAGTCAGAAGTCGGGCTCGCTCGACTCCCTGCCGCCCGTCGGCTACGCCAACCGTTACGCCGTCTCCGACACGGTGAACGGCATGCGGTTCGCCGGCTCCTACTACCTCGTCCTGCATCTCGCCGAGCGGGTGGGCGAGGAGTTCGGTACCGAGCCGTTCGCAGTGACGTTTCGTGTGGGTGTCGACGGCGCGGCCGAGGCGGGGCCTGTGTATGACGGACGGTTCCAGCCTCCGGGGCCCTTCGAGGCCGCGGGGCGGGGGCAGCAGGCGCAGGGGCGGGGGGCGGGAGCTGCCGGGGGAGGTGGCGCCGGTGGGGCCGCGGGGGGCGACCCGGTGATGACGGTGGTCGCTGTCGTCGGGATCGGGGGCGGGACCGTGCTGCTGGCGGTGCTCGGGGTGTGGACGGTGGTGGCTCGGCGGCGGGCCAGGGGTGCCTGGTAGAGGGCGTGGGCCGAAGGCCGGCGGGAGCTGGTGGGAGCCGGTGTGGGTCGGCGCGGCGGGGGCCGGTGCGGGCCAGTGGGGCGGGAGCCAGTGGGGGGCAATGGGGGGCAATGGGGCCAGTGGGGGCGGCCGTGAGTGATCAGATGCGGGTCAGCGCCCAGAAGCCCACGGCGTAGCAGGTCAGCGCGAGCAGGAGGAGCGGGAGCGCCACCTTGGCCGGGGGGCCGGGGCGGCGTCGGGCTCTGGAGCCGCGGCGGCGGGGGGTTGCCTGAGCCGGAGACGCCGAAGATGCCGGAGGCGTGGGAGGGGCCGGAGAAACCGAGGGGGCCGGAGGCGGAACCTGCGGGGATCGGGCGGTGTATGAAGCAGTAGAGGCATCGGCGCGCTGACGCGGGAGGGGCGGGGCCAGAGGCGGTGCCGGGAGGGGGGACTGGTGTGGCGCTCGGGCTTCGTGGCGCTGTGGCTCGGGGAACTGTGGCTTGGAGGACTGTGCCTCGGGGGGCTGTGGCTTGGGGGACTGTGGTTCGAAAGCGCTTGGCGGAAAGGCCTGTGGCTCGGCGGCCTGCCGCTCGGACGAGGGGGTGGGGGTCTGCGGAGGCGGCAGGTGGAAGCTGCCGGTGTCCGACATGGAGGGTCGCTGCGCTCCGGTCGACCGGTCCGTGGCGGGAGCGTGCCGGGGGCGGGGTGGTGTGGCGTCCGGCGTGAGACCGGTGGCGCTGCTCTGCCGCGGGTCGGGCGGCGGGGCGGCTGCGCGGGCGGTGGTGTGACGTGGATCGGTCGTCACCGAACCCGTGCCGGGCCATACGGAGGCCGGGGAGCTGTCCGGCCAGGAGGACTCCCCCGGCTGCCTGCGCGTGCTGCCCGATGCGCTCCTCGCTCCTCGCGTGGTCTCCACGCCCGGCGCCCGCTTGAGGGGCCCCTCGGTGCCGAACCCCGGCGGCAGGGGCCCCAGTTGGTCGAAGATCTCGATCAGCTCGTCGTCGGGGCCGGGTTCGGGCAGCAGTTCCGTGGCCGCGGCGAGCGCCTTGCGCGCCCCCGTGGCCGTGCGGAACCGCGCCTGCGGATCAGGCTGCAGCAGCGTGGCCACGACCTGCCACAGCGGTTCGGGTATGCCTTTGGGCGGGCCCGGTGTGCCGTGCGCCGCGAAGTACTGCACGAGCGCCTTGGTGTCGGGCTTGGCTCCCTCCAGGAGATACAGCGCGACCAGTCCTACGGCGAACAGGTCGGCGGGGAAGTCCGGTTCGGATCCCGTCATCTGCTCGGGCGCGATGTAACCGGGCGTCCCCACCACGAGGTTGGTCTCGGTCAGGCGCGGCTCGCCCAGCCGCATGGCGATGCCGAAGTCGGACAGCCGCAGCCGGGGGCGGCCCGTGCCGGTGGCCTCCAGCAGCAGGTTGGCGGGCTTGATGTCCCGGTGGACGACGTCCTCCGCGTGCACCGCGGCCAGCCCGGACAGCAGTTGGTCGAGCAGGACGCAGACGAAGGAGGGCGGCAGCGGGCCGTAGTCCCCGACCAGATGGACCAGCGAGCCGCCGCCCACCAGGTCCATGGTGAACAGGACCTTGTCGTCGTCGGCGGCCCAGCTGGCGGGCGCGAGCACATGGGGGTGGTCGATCCGCAGCGCCTGCTCACGGACGAACCGCAACAGGGAGTGCGCGTCGCTCTGCTGGAGCACCTTCGCGGCGACATAGCGCCGGCGCCGGTGGTCCCAGGCGCGCCAGACGGCGCCGACGCCACCGCGCCCGATCGGGTCGACGAGTTCGTACCGGCCGGCGAAGACCTCACCCATGGCTGTGCGTCGCTCCTCCCCCTTCGGTCTTCCCCCTTGCCTCCCCCTCTGCGAGGGATACGACTCCCGTCGTATCCCTCCGAGATGAGTGACACCCCTCATGCCCGGGGCCCAGCGGCAGGACACGCCCCCACATGTCCTTCTCCAGCCCCTCTGCGGTGAGGCACGACCCCCTCGCACCCCTTCTCGTCCTCCTCGGCTGTCGGCCCGGCTGCCGCCCCCTTCGGTGACCGGGCCCCGGGGTCAGCTCTGGTGGGACTGGTAGTGCGTGACGGCGTCGGAGGTGCGGCCGGCGCCGTAGACCCGGAGGAACTCTGCCAGTTCCGGGTGGGTCGGGGCGAGGGTGTCGGCGGCGTCGATGATGTCGCCGGCGGCCGCGACCGAGCGCAGCAGCGACTGGATCTCGCGGACGACCCGCTTGACCGTCGGCGCTCCCGAACTGCTGGTCGTGGTCGTGGCGTTGCTGAGCACCGAGCCCCCCTGCGACTTCTTGATCTCGTCCATCCGTTCGGTCGCCTCGGCGGCGCTGACGCTGCCGTCCGCGACCTGCCCCGCCAGGTCCTGGAGCAACTGCACCCGCTGCACCACGGCCGGGTTGCCGATCTTCGCCCGCTGGCCGCTCATCAACTGCGACAGCATCGGTGCGGACAGGCCCAGTACCCCCGCGAGACGAGCCTGGTTGAGGCCAAGATCGTCTATGAGCTTACGGAAGAGCGCCCCCAGCGGCTCCCCGTACCAGTTCCGCTGCAGTTCCCGCGCTCTTGCGGTGGCTTCCTGCTGTGCGGCGTCCATTGCGTCTCCCCATCGCTTCCCCAAATACCGCGGTTCGCTGTAGCGAACCACGCCGAGCATCTTACGGAGAGTGGTCATCCATCGGGACCCCCAATCTTTTTGCGAGATACCCGGGGCGACCCGGTACTCTGGTCTGCGGCGCCCGCCGGACGTGTGACTCTTCCGGACGGACGCTCCTTTTCCGGGGCCTTAGCTCAGTTGGTAGAGCGCTGTCTTTGCATGGCAGATGTCAGGGGTTCGACTCCCCTAGGCTCCACTTCAATGAACCCCCCTGACCTGCGGAAACGCGGTCAGGGGGGTTCTTCTGTCGGTTTCTTGCGCTGACACCTGGCGGAGTTCGGGGCGACCTGCGACAAGCTCCTCGATGAGCTCCACAGCTTCAGCCGTCGTCACGCCTCAAAGCCGGCGGGATTGGCTGGAACACGTCACTGCCGTCGCCCAGACGTCATCGTGGCGGCAGACGGGTCCGCAGAAGCGGTCCGCAGACCTCGAACTAGCTCGAATCAGCCGGTCCTCTGGTTCGGCCTTCAGTACGTCGCGCCCGGAAGCGCCCCGGACCCGGGAACGGGCGGCAGCCTCTTCGGCCGACGTTTCACGTGAAACGTCACTGTGGGGCGGGAGGCCCGTTCAGACCTCCCGCCCCACAACGACACTCACAGAGCCGGACGTACCTCTCGGCCCGGAGAATCAGCCGTCACCGCCGTTCGTCGCGGTGCGCGGCCTCCTCCTCGGCCTCCTTGGCCTGCACCTCGGGGTCGAGAACGGACTGCCCGCTGCCGTCCACCGAGGTCAAACCGCTGGACTCGGGCACCTCCGTCGCGGCGGGCGGCTCGACCAGCCAGTCCGGGTTGGCCTGCTTGTCCCACCACTTCCAGGCGGCGAAGGCGCCGCCCGCAAGCAGCCCCGCAACCGCCAGCGCCTTCGCGAGACGGCCCGCCCTCGCCCGCCGCGCATGCTTACGCGTCAGCTTCTCGATCTCCTTCGGCGAGACCTGACCACGCAGCGCGGCCAGCGCGGCCACACCGCGCGCGGCGGCCTCGTCCCTCACGGGCCCGGCCGCGGCCATGGCCTGCTCGATCCTCGGCTTTGAATAATCGGCGGCCTGCCGGGCAGCCTTACGGGTGCGTTCGGCGGCCTCGTGGGCGGCCTGGTCGACCTTCGGCGGCACATGCGTGCGGGCCTGTTCCAGACGCGGAGCGACATGCGCGCCGTACTGGACGCGGGCCTGATCGGCCGCCTGCGACACCCTGGGCGCGAGCCGTACGCGCGCCTCGTGTGCGTAGTGCGCGGCCCTGTCCTTGGCCGTGTCGGCGTAGGGCGCCACCACTTCCGCGGCGTGCAGCACGCTGTCCTTCGCCGAACCGGTCGCGGCGCGCACGCTGTCGATGCGGGTCACGGGAATCCTCCTCCTCGGTGGCGTACGGTAATTCGACTTTCCACCCTTTTACGGATCATGCATGCCAACACACGGGGAGGCATGCGAGGGCGGGCATACGGGGCAACGGGAGCTTGTCGTCGACAATGCCACGGATCGCCGACGAGCGCGCCCGGCCCGGGACTACTCGGCCCTTTTTCTGTGAACGCCGTCTGAACGACACCTCCACCGAGGCGACGGGCGCCGAACAGCCCGGCCCGTGCGAGGATCGGAGGGTCACAGAAAGACAACGGAAGGCAGACCGTGGCCGAGCAGCTCTACGCCACCCTGAAGACCAACCAAGGCGACATCGAAATCCGGCTGCTGCCGAACCACGCCCCCAAGACGGTCCGGAACTTCGTCGAGCTCGCCCAGGGCGAGCGTGAGTGGACCCACCCCGCCACCGGCGAGAAGTCCACGAACAAGCTCTACGACGGCACGGTCTTCCACCGAGTGATCAGCGACTTCATGATCCAGGGCGGCGACCCGCTCGGTGACGGCACCGGCGACCCCGGCTACCAGTTCGAGGACGAGTTCCACCCCGATCTGCGCTTCGACCGGCCGTACCTCCTGGCCATGGCCAACGCCGGCCCGGGCACCAACGGCTCGCAGTTCTTCATCACCGTCAGCCCCACGACCTGGCTGAACCGCAAGCACACCATCTTCGGCGAAGTCACCGACGCCGGAAGCCAGAAGGTCGTCGACGCCATCGCCGCCACCCCGACCAACCCCAACACCAACCGCCCGGTCAACGACATCGTCATCGAGTCCGTCGTCGTGGAGACCCGCGCGAACTGACACCCGCACCCGCAGGGAACCAACCGGCACCCGCCGGGAACCAACCGGCACCCGCGGGGAGTCAACCGGTCCTCGCAGGGAACCAAACGCCCCGCCCATCCGTAAGGATGGACGGGGCGGTTTCATTGCATACGACGACGTAGGGGACGACCTCATGGACCAGGCGCCAGGCACCCCACAGCAGGCACAGGGCCTGCCCGGCTGCTACCGCCACCCCGACCGCGAGACCGGCATCCGCTGCACCCGCTGCGAACGCCCCATCTGCCCCGAATGCATGGTCAACGCCTCCGTCGGCTTCCAGTGCCCCGACTGCGTCCGCAACGGCTCCGGCACCGGCCACGCCCCGGACGCGACGATGCCGCGCACACTCGCCGGCGGCGCCGTCGCGACCGACCCACGGCTCGTCACCAAGATCCTCATCGGCCTGTGCCTCGCCGCGTACTTCGTCCAGCTCTCCGTCGGCGACCGCTTCACCGACAGCTTCGACCTCATCGGACGTGCCTACGTCCCGATCCTGGGCGACGTCGAAGGCGTGGCCGAGGGCCAGTGGTACCGACTGCTGACCGCGATGTTCCTGCACGGCAGCTACATCCACATCCTCTTCAACATGCTCAGCCTCTGGTGGATCGGCGGCCCCCTCGAGGCGGCCCTCGGCCGCGCCCGCTACCTCGCGCTCTACTTCGTCTCCGGCCTCGCCGGCAGCGCGCTCACCTACCTGCTCGCCGCCCCCAACCAGCCCTCGCTCGGCGCGTCCGGCGCCATCTTCGGCCTCTTCGGCGCCACGGCCATCCTCATGCGCCGGCTCCAGTACGACATGAGGCCGGTGATCGCCCTGCTGGTGATCAACCTGATCTTCACCTTCGGCTGGGCCAACATCTCCTGGCAGGCCCACATCGGCGGCCTGGTCGGCGGCGTCGTCATCGGCTACGCCATGGTCCACGCCCCGCGCGAGCGCCGCGCCCTCGTCCAGTACGGCACCTGCGCGGTCGTCCTCGTCGCGGTCGTCGTCATGACTCTGCTGAGGACAGGGCAGCTCACCTGAGCTCGGAAAGGCCAGTTGTCCACAGCGGGTGGCGAATCTTGTGCACAGTGTGCGCGAACAACTGTGCCCCCTGTCGCTGACCCGTGTTTTCGCAGGTCAGGCAGGGGGCGAACAGGCTTACGGAGGCTGGTGTGGCAGTCGTACCGGCGTCAACCCTCTGTGAGTTATCCACAGATCGTCGTTCTTTTGTCCCCAGGCACCCTGTGGATATTTTTGCGATCTGTGGATAACTCAGCGAACAGCTTGGGGCAGAGCTACTTCCACTGCGTGGAGACGCCGAATCCGGCGGCGATGAAGCCGAAGCCGACCACGATGTTCCAGTTGTCCAGCGCGTCGATGGGCAGCGAGCCGTCGGTCACGTAGAAGACGACGATCCAGGCCAGCCCGATGACGAACAGGGCCAGCATGACCGGCGCGACCCAGGCGCGGCTGTTCAGCTTGATGCTGGTGGCCTGCTTCGCCGGCGGCGGCGTGTAATCGGCCTTCTTGCGGATACGTGACTTCGGCACGAGGGTCTCTCCTGTCGATGCGCTGCGTGGCCGCGCAGGTAGCTGGGTCGGGCTCGGGGCAGCGTACAAGGGGACACTGAGTGCTCCCCCGGGCGTCCGTTAGCGTAGTGCTTCCGCGGCGCCGAAGGAGATAAGGGTACGTTGAGCAATTCTGCCAACCCCCAGGGGATGGATTCCACCCCTGCCCGCAGCCGACGTTTCCGGCCCGTGCGGCTGCTCACGGTGGCCGTCTTCGCCCTCGCGGGGCTCATCTTCTTCACCAGCTTCAACACGGCCAAGGGCACCAACATCCGTACGGATGCCTCGCTGCTGAAGCTGTCCGACCTGATCCTGGAGCGCAGCCACAAGAACGGCCAACTCGACGAGTCCAACGGCGCGCTGCGCGACGACGTGGAGGCGCTGGCGGAGCGGGACGACGGTTCGACCAAGGCCGAGGACGAGAAGCTCACGGCCCTGGAGGAGAAGGCGGGCACGCAGCCGCTGAAGGGTCAGGCGATCAGCGTCACGCTCAACGACGCCCCGCCGGACGCGACGGCCAAGCTGCCCGGCTATCCCGAGCCCCAGCCCGACTACCTGGTCATCCACCAGCAGGACCTCCAGGCCGTGGTGAACGCGCTGTGGCAGGGCGGCGCCCAGGGCATCAAGGTCATGGACCAGCGGCTGATCTCCACCAGCGCCGTGCGCTGCGTGGGCAACACGCTGATCCTCCAGGGCCGGGTCTACTCACCGCCGTACAAGATCACGGCGGTCGGGGACCCGGAGAAGCTGAAGCAGTCGCTGGCCGCCAGCAAGGCCATCCAGAACTACATGGTCTACGTCAATGTCTACGGGCTCGGATGGAAAGTCGAGGACGACGGCGCAGTGACTCTGCCCGGCTACTCGGGCACAGTGGATCTGCAATACGCCAAGCCCGTGGAGTAGGTCCTCGTTGGCCCCCGTGGGTCCTCGCAGGTCTTCTGGAGCGGCCGGTGCGCGTACGTCTCGTCGTCAGGACCCTCAGCGAACTCTGCATCACGGTCGGCGCGGTCATCGTTCTCTTCGTGGTCTACGTGCTCTTCTGGACCGGTGTGAAGGCCGATGACGTCATGGGCGAGCAGATCGACCAGCTCCAGGAGCAGTGGTCGAAGGGGCATGCGGAGCAGCCGAAGGCCACCGGGGGTGCCGAGTCCGCCACGAGTCCGCCCGCTGCCGCGCCGTACAAGAGCGGCAAGCCGTTCGCGATCATGTACATCCCGCGTCTTGGTTTCACGTGGAACAAGCCGGTGCTGGAGGGCACGGCGGTCGGCACCTTGAAGAAGGGCCTCGGGCACTACGCGCGCACCTCGCAGCTGGGCGAGGAGGGCAACTTCTCGGTGGCGGGGCACCGGCGGACGTACGGCGACCCCTTCAAGGACTTCCCGAAGCTGCGGCGCGGCGATGCGGTGGTGCTGACGGACGGGACGACCTGGTTCACGTATCGGATCGACAAAGGGCCCTACAAAACCGTTCCCACGGACGTTGAGGTGATCGATCCTGTGCCACGTAAATCCGGGTACACGCGGTCGGGCCGCTACCTCACCCTGACCACGTGCGATCCGGAGTGGGGTCACAGCCACCGCCTGATCGTGTGGGCGCATCTGGACTCCACACAGCCCGTGGAGGCAGGGAAACCGGAGGCGCTGCGCCGTTAGTCTGTTGGCTGTACGGCGTGAGTCTGGTGCCGTGGTGCGACGGAAGGGACGGCATGTACGGCTGGATCTGGCGGCATCTGCCGGGGAACGCAGGGGTGAAGGCGCTGCTCTCACTCCTGCTGGTGCTTGCTGTGGTCTACGTCCTGTTCCAGTACGTCTTCCCGTGGGCCGAGCCGCTGCTGCCCTTCAACGATGTGACGGTGGACAACCAGTGAGTGCGCGGATTCTCGTCGTCGACAACTACGACAGCTTCGTCTTCAACCTGGTGCAGTACCTGTACCAGCTGGGCGCCGAGTGCGAGGTGCTGCGCAACGACGAGGTGTCGACGGCGCACGCCCAGGACGGCTTCGACGGCGTGCTGCTGTCGCCGGGTCCGGGGACGCCGGAGGAGGCGGGCGTCTGCATCGAGATGGTCCGCCACTGCGCGGCGACCGGCGTGCCGGTGTTCGGCGTCTGCCTGGGCATGCAGTCGATGCAGGTGGCGTACGGCGGTGTGGTGGACCGCGCTCCGGAGCTGCTGCACGGCAAGACGTCACTGGTGGAGCACGAGGGCAAGGGTGTCTTCGCGGGCCTGCCGAGCCCGTTCACGGCCACCCGCTACCACTCCCTCGCGGCGGAGCCGGGAACGGTCCCGGCCGAGCTGGAGGTGACTGCCCGGACCCACGACGGCATCATCATGGGCCTGCGGCACCGCGAACTGCCCGTCGAGGGCGTCCAGTTCCACCCCGAGTCGGTGCTCACCGAGCACGGTCACCTGATGCTGGCCAACTGGCTGGTGGAGTGCGGGGACCAGGGTGCGGTGGCGCGATCTGCGGGGCTGGCCCCGGTGGTGGGCAGGGCCACGGCGTGACCGCACTGCGCCCCGAGCGCGAGTCGGAGGCCTCGTACGGGGAGCAGCAGCCGTACGAGTCCTACGAGCCTTATGTGCCGCCCGCCGACGATGAGACGGTGGCACTCAGGCTCTCCGACCTGTCGGAGCGAATAGGTGCGCCTACGTCTGAGGCCACATCGCCCTCTGGCGCCTCGTCCGCAACAGGAGCCACCGGAAGCCCCACGGGTGGCCGTGCGGCCCGCAGAAAGGCCGCCAAGCGGCGTGGCGGGCGTCATGGGGCCGGAGCGAGGCCCTCCACGGAGCCGGCGGAGGACGGGGATTCCCCGGACGGCTCCGCCGCGCCCCTCTCCCGCGTCGAGGCGCGCCGACGGGCGAAGGCCCGCAAACCCAGCCCCGCGGTGCTCGCCAGCCGCGCGATCGGTGAGGTGTTCATCACCACCGGTGTGCTGATGCTGCTGTTCGTCACCTACCAGTTGTGGTGGACGAACGTCCGGGCGCACGCGCAGGCCGGCAAGGAGGCGAGCAACCTCCAGGAGGAGTGGGAGAGCGGGAAGCGGGCGCCGGGCGAGTTCGAGCCGGGCCAGGGTTTCGCCCTTCTCCACATCCCGAAGCTGGACGTGGTCGTGCCGATCGCCGAGGGCGTGAGCAACAAGAAGGTGCTCGACCGGGGCATGGTGGGCCACTACTCGGAAGGCGCGCTGAAGACGGCGATGCCGAGCGCGAAGACCGGCAACTTCGGCCTCGCGGGCCACCGCAACACGCACGGCGAGCCGTTCCGTTACATCAACCGGCTGGCCAAGGGCGACGAGATAGTCGTGGAGACCCAGGACGACTATTACGTGTACAAGATGACGTCGTCGCTTCCGGTGACGTCGCCGAGCAACACGAGCGTGCTGAACCCGGTGCCGCCGCAGTCCGGTTTCAAGGAACCCGGCCGCTACATCACCCTCACCACCTGCACGCCGGAGTTCACCAGCAAGTACCGGTTGATCGTCTGGGGCAAGATGGTCGAGGAACGGCCGCGCAGCAAGGGCAAGCCGGATGCGCTCGTCAATTAAGGGCAGATGACCAAGTGGCAGCCACCACCGACCACCAGGAGCACACCGACTCCATGCCTCCCGCTCCGCGCCGCCGCCGCGGCATGGGCCGGGTCGCGATGGCGATCAGTGTCTTCGGTGAACTCCTCATCACAGCGGGCCTGGTGCTGGGCCTGTTCGTCGTCTACTCCCTGTGGTGGACGAACGTCATCGCCGACCGCGCGGCCGACAAACAGGCCGACAAGGTCCGCGACAACTGGGCGCAGGACACGGGCCCGGGTGCCCTGGACACGAAGAACGGCATCGGCTTCCTGCACGTCCCGGCGATGAAGAACGGCGAGGTCCTGGTCGAGAAGGGCACGTCGACGAAGATCCTCAACGATGGTGTGGCGGGCTACTACACGGACCCGGTGAAGGCGACGCTCCCGTCGTCCGGCAAGGACGGCAACTTCTCCCTGGCCGCCCACCGCGACGGCCACGGCGCCAAGTTCCACAACATCGACAAGATCGAGAAGGGCGACCCGATCGTCTTCGAGACGAAGGACAAGTGGTACGTCTACAAGGCGTACGCGATCCTCCCGGAGACGTCCAAGTACAACGTCAAGGTCCTGGGCGCCATCCCGAAGGAGTCGGGCAAGAAGAAGGCCGGCAAGTACATCACGCTGACGACCTGCACGCCGGTGTACACGTCCCGGTACCGGTATGTGGTGTGGGGGGAGCTGGTGCGGGTGGAGAAGGTGGACGGGGAGCGGACGTTGCCGAAGGAACTGCGTTGACTGAGGTCCTTTGAGGGCCTCAGTCGCCTAGCATGACGGAGGTCCGAAGCCGCAACTACTCTTTGCGGCTTCGGGCCCTTTTGCGTCACGCCGTACCTACTCCAGGACCTTCAGCGGTTCCCCGCAGCTCCATGCCTCCAGCACGCCGCGGTGTACGGCGGTGATCCCCGTCTCGGCGGCGAGGGCGAGGGCCTCGGGGGTGAAGGGGCACGTCGCGACAAAGAGGGCTACCTCCGCGCTGTACAGCACCTTCGCCGAGCCGATGAACTTCTGGATGTCGGAGCTGGCAACGGTGAGGTAGGGGGCGCGCCTCTTGCACTGGACGACCATGCGTCGTCCGTCGGCCGTGAGCCCGATGAGGTCGACTCCTCTGTCTCCCTGACCGCCCTGTACGACGACGTTGGTGCAGCCGTCCCTGATCAGCAGCTTGGCGATGTGGCGCTCGAACGTCTGGCCGTTCATGGCGTCCATGGCAGCCATGACGCCGATGGTGGGCCGGTCGTCCCGTACCCCTTCTAGCCGCTTCAGCCGCTCATGGTGCTGGTGGAGTCGCCGTTCGATGCGCTGGACTCCTGATCGCAGGGCGATCAGCTCCTTGCGGTGTTCGCTCGAGGTTTCGATGAGGGCGTTGAACATGGGGACGACGGTTTTGCCGAGGATGTGGGTGATGCGTTGGTCGATGCGGGTGTCGAGGTCGTCGGGGGCTGTGGGAGCCGGGTTTTCCACAGGCTGGGTGCGGGCCAGGTACTCCATGTTGAGGAGGTATGTGCGCACTTGACGGGCGACCTCACTGTCGCGCAGGAGCATGGCGATGTTGAGGACGGCTCGGCGGGAGTAAAGAGTGAGGCTGGACCGGGGCCGTGGGTGACCTTCAGGAAAGCGTGACAAGATGTCACGCTTAAATTCTGCGAGGTCAGAGCCTCGGAGCGTCACCATGCCGTTGCACGACAACTCTTCGTGGCGCCGTGCCTTGAGCTGGCGGATTGCCTCGAGGGTGACGTCGAAGTACGCCGCCACCATCGCCGTGGTCACATGCATTCCGTCCGGCAGCAGTGACAGCGCCTTGACTCTGTCGAGTACGTCCGTGCGCTCCAGCACGCTGTCGCGCAGGCTTTGCGACTCCAGCAGCGCGAATTCGTTGATCATTACTCGCCTTTCAGTTCGGGATGTGGACTGATCAACGAGTTGTCGTATGTAAGGGCACGAACACGACTGGGCCCGGGATTCCCTGAGATCAGGGAATCCCGGGCCCAGTCGTTACCGATCGGTTCCAGCTGGCAGGTCCTGGCCTGCGGCTTGGGGATCGACCCATCAATGGGTCAGGTGAGCTTGAAAGCTCCGATCCGCCACGTCTCCCTGTTTATCTTCCCTCCTGAGGCGGTCGACTGATAGCGACCGGTGCAAGAGGCGTGTTCGTAGACAGTCAGCCTGTACTTGCTCCTGTTCCAGGCGGACCTGGCCGTCATCGAATTGAGGTTGATGCAAACGTTGCGGACCGTGGTGTGCCCCTCGAAGTAACCTCTCAGGTCCGGATCCGACCAGTAGCAGGTGTTGTTCGGGCCTGCCGGGCAATCGGAAGCAGCTGCCATAGTGGGGGTTGATGTCAGGGTCATGACAGGCACAGAAAGTGCGAATGTCAGGAGTAGTGCGGAACCTCGCCGGAGGTGCATCTTCCCGTCGCCGTGCTTGGTTTGCAGTGCGACGTCATTCACCCTCCGTGTTTCGGCCATGTCTGGTTGCCGCGGTGGGCTGGTAGTGGCACGCCAACGGGCGGAATGAGATGGAAGTGAGCCCCGGTGCGCAGAGCTGCACCGGGGCTCGGTGTAATGAAGGGATCAGTCCTCCGTGCGAGTTGCCTATCCGGTCGTGCCGCCGAAGATGTTGGTGCCGCCGTTGTTGCCGCCGCCCTGGTCGGTGGTGAACAGGGTGACGGTGTCGCCCTTGTTGACCGTGCTGCCCGGGGCCGGGCTGGAGGTGACGACCGTGGCGTTGCCGTCCTGGGAGCCCTGAACCTGAACCTGCAGGCCCAGGCCCTGGAGCGTGTTCCTGACGTCGTTCAGCTTCTTGCCCTGGATGTCCTGCGGGATCTGCACCTGCTGGTTCTCAGCGGCCTTGCCGATGTGGATCGTCACCGTCGAGTTCTTGTCGACCGAGTTGCCGATGCCGGGATCGGTGCTGATGACCTTGTTGACCAGGTTGGGGTCGTCGGTCTCCGTGTCGGTGACGCAGTTGCCGGTGAGGTTGTTCTGCGTCATCAGGGCCTTGGCCTCTTCACACGACTTGCCGGCGACGTCCGGCACCGTGGACTTCGCCACTTCCTTGGCCACGGTGAGGGTGATCGTCGTGCCCTTCTCCTTCTCCGTGCCGCCCTCGGGGTCCTGGCTGATGACGACGCCCGGGGTCCGTTCGGACTCCTCCGTCTTCTTCTCGACCTTGAAGCCCTTGCCCTCGAGGTCGGACTTGGCCTGCTCGAACTGAGCACCCTCGACGTCCGGCACGGTGATCTTCGGGGCGCCCGTGGAGACCACCAGCTCGACGGTCGACTTCTTGTCGACCTCGGTGCCCGCCTTGGGGTTCTGGTCGCAGATGTTGCCCTTGGGCTGGTCCTCGCACTCCTTCTTGGTGAAGGACAGCTGGAGGTCGCTGTTGGTCGCCATCTTCTTGGCGTTGTCCTGGGTCTCGCCGATGAAGGTCGGTACCGGCACCTTGTCGTCCGCGGCGTTGTTCCCGCTGAACGCCCACTTCCCGATCAGGATCGCGCCGATCAGGACCAGGACGGCCGCCACGACCAGCAGGATCGTGGAGGTGTTGTTCTTCTTCTGGCGGCGGCGGTCGGGGCGGTCGTCGTAGCCGTAGCCGTCGTCGCCCGGGGGCATCGGCGGGAGCATCGACGTGGCGCCCGCGTCCGTCGAGCGGAGTGCGGTCGTCGGCTGGTCGTCGGGGTAGCCGCCGTAGCCGACCGAGCCCATCGCCGCCGTCGCCGCGACCGGCTGGCCGTCGAGGCAGGCCTCGATGTCCATACGCATCTCGTCGGCGGACTGGTAGCGGTAGTTCGGGTCCTTGACCAGGGCCTTCAGCACGATCGCGTCCATCTCGGGCGTGATCTCGGGGTCGAAGACCGACGGGGGCTGTGCTTCCTCGCGGACGTGCTGGTAGGCCACCGCGACGGGAGAGTCGCCCACGAACGGGGGGCGGACCGTCAGGAGCTCGTAGAGAAGGCAGCCCGTCGAGTAGAGGTCGGACCTCGCGTCGACCTGCTCGCCCTTCGCCTGCTCCGGCGACAGGTACTGCGCCGTGCCGATCACCGCGGACGTCTGGGTCATCGTCATGCCGGAGTCGCCCATCGCGCGGGCGATGCCGAAGTCCATGACCTTGACCTGGCCGTTGCGCGTCAGCATGACGTTGGCCGGCTTGATGTCGCGGTGGACGATCTGGTTGCGGTGGGAGTACTCCAGGGCCTGGAGGATGCCGATCGTCATCTCCATCGCCCGCTCCGGCAGCAGCTTGCGGCCGGAGTGGAGGAGTTCGCGCAGCGTGGAGCCGTCGACGTACTCCATGACGATGTACGGGATCGAGACCCCGTCGATGTAGTCCTCGCCCGTGTCGTAGACCGCGACGATCGCGGGATGGTTGAGCGAGGCGGCCGACTGGGCCTCCCGGCGGAACCGGGCCTGGAAGGACGGGTCGCGCGCGAGGTCCGCGCGCAGCGTCTTCACCGCCACGGTGCGGCCGAGGCGGGTGTCATGCGCGAGGTAGACCTCCGCCATGCCACCACGACCGAGCACCTGGCCCAGCTCGTACCGGCCGCCGAGGCGACGCGGCTCTTCCATAGTTCCCTACCAGCCCTCTCCGTCGGTCCCGACCGGCACTGGTGTGCGGTCGGGGGCTGCCGTCCGGGCCTACCGTACCCGGCTGGCTTTGTGTGACCTGGCCAAGCCCGTCACCCGATACAGGACCGGTATCCCAACGTGCACGGATGTGAAGGGGGCGTGATGGGGGTCACTTCTTGGAGTTGATGACCGCCTCCATGACGCTCTTGGCGATCGGTGCCGCGAGGCCGCTGCCGGAGATGTTCTCGCGGACGGCGCTCTCGTCCTCGACGACCACGGCCACGGCGACCGGCTTGCTGCCGTCGCTGAGCTTGGCGTACGAGATGAACCAGGCGTACGGGTTCTTGCTGTTGTTCTCGCCGTGCTGGGCGGTACCGGTCTTGCCGCCGACGGTGACGCCGTTGCCGATCTGGGCCGTCGTACCGGTGCCCTTCTGGACGACCGTCTCCATCATCGACTGGAGGACCTGGGCGTTCTCGGGCGTCAGCGGCTGGCTGAGCTCCGCCGGGTCGTTCTTGGCGAGGGTGTCCAGGTTCGGGGCCTGGAGCTCGTCGACCATGTACGGCTTCATCAGCTTGCCGTCGTTGGCGACCGCGGAGGCCACCATGGCCATCTGGAGCGGGGTGGCGGCGGTGTTGAACTGACCGATGGAGGACAGCGCGACCTCGGAGGGCGCCATGTCCTCGGAGAAGACGGAGGCGCTGGAGCGGACCGGGGTGAACTGCTCCTCGGTGAAGCCGAACTTCTTGGCCTCGTCCAGCATCTTGTCGTTGCCGAGGTCGTAGCCGATCTTGCCGAAGACGGTGTTGCAGGACCACTGCAGGGCGACGCGCATGGTGGCGTTCTTGCAGGGGATGTTGCCCTCGTTCTTCAGCGGGGTCACGGTGCCCGGCAGCGTCCAGGGCAGCGGGGACTTCGTGTTTTCGTCCGCGCTGTTGTACAGGCCGTTCTCCAGGGCCGCCGCCGCGGTGACGACCTTGAAGGTGGAGCCGGGCGGGTAGACCTCGCGCAGGGCCCGGTTGAGCATCGGGTCGGCGGGGTTGTTCTTCTTGTCGAGCTTCTTCCATGCCTCGGCGTCGGAGTCGCTGCCGCCGGCGATGGTGCCCGGGTCGTACGACGGGTAGGAGGCCAGCGCCAGGATCTTGCCGGTGGACGGCTCCAGGGCGACGACGGCGCCCTTGCCGCGCTTGGCGAGGCCCTCGTAGGCGGCCTTCTGGGCGGCGGCGTTGAGGGTGGTGACGACGTTGCCGCCCTCGCGGTCCTTGCCGGTGATCATGTCGAGGGTGTTGCGGAAGAACAGCCGGTCGTCGTTGCCGGTGAGGATGCCGTCCTCGATGGACTCCAGCTGGTTGGCGCCGTAGGCCTGGGAGACGAAGCCGGTGACCGGCGCCCACATGGCGCCGTCCTTGTACGTGCGCTTGTACTTGAAGTCGCCGGTGGTCGTTTCCTTGTGCCCGGTGATGGCCTTGCCGCCCACGATGATGTCGCCGCGCGGGACGGAGTAGCGCTCGATGGCGACCCGGCGGTTGTCGGGGTCGGAGTTGAGCGCGTCGGCCTGGACGTACTGGACCCAGTTGTCCCGGATGAGCAATGCCAGGACGAGGAGTCCGCAGAAGATCGCGATCCTGCGCAGGGGCTTGTTCATGACGGGCGGACCACCTGGGTCATCTCGGCGTCGGGGTTCGGGGCGGGGGCGGGCGCCGGGCGGCGTGCGGTGTCGCTGATGCGCAGCAGGATGCCGATCAGCGCCCAGTTGGCGATGACGGACGAACCGCCGTACGCCACGAAGGGCAGCGTCATACCGGTCAGCGGGATGAGGCCCATGACGCCGCCGGCCACGACGAAGACCTGGAGGGCGAAGGCGCCGGACAGGCCGACGGCCAGCAGCTTGCCGAAGGGGTCGCGGGCCGCGAGCGAGGTGCGGATGCCGCGCTCCACGATCAGCCCGTAGAGCAGCAGGATCGCCATGACGCCGGCCAGGCCGAGCTCCTCGCCGAAGGTGGCGAGGATGAAGTCGGAGTTGGCGGCGAAGCCGATGAGGTCGGAGTTGCCCTGCCCGAGTCCGGTACCGAGGGTGCCGCCGGAGCCGAAGGCCCAGAGGGCCTGCATGGACTGCTCGGTGTGGCCGTAGATGCCCTTCCTGCTGAGCAGGAACTCGTTCATGGGGTCGAGCCAGGCCTGGACGCGCTGCTGGACGTGCGGCTCGAAGGAGGCGACGCCCACGGCGCCGGCCGCGGACATCAGCAGACCGAACACGATCCAGCTGGTCCGCTCGGTGGCGACGTACAGCATGATGATGAACATCCCGAAGAACAGCAGGGATGTACCGAGGTCGGTCTCGAAGACCAGGATGAGGATCGACAGCGCCCAGACGACGAGGATCGGTCCGAGGTCGCGTCCGCGCGGCAGGTACAGGCCCATGAAGCGGCGGCTGGCCAGGGCCAGGGCGTCTCTCTTGACCATGAGATAGCCCGCGAAGAACACGGCCAGCGCGATCTTCGCGAACTCACCGGGCTGGAGGGTGCCGAGGCCGGGGATCTTGATCCAGATCTTGGCGCCGTAGGTGGGGGCGCTGAGGCCGGGGATCAGCGGCATCACCAGCAGGAGGATGGCTCCGGCCATGGAGATGTAGGTGTAGCGCTGGAGGACTCGGTGGTCCTTGAGGAAGATCAGTACGGCCACGAGCAGGGCGACACCCAGCGCCGAGTACAGCAGCTGGCGCGGTGCTGCTTCGGGGTAGTTGGCGCTGAGCCGCTTGGACTGGTCCAGACGCCAGATGACGACCAGGCCCAGTCCGTTCAGCAGGGTGGCCATCGGCAACAGCAGAGGATCCGCGTACGGCGCGAACTTCCGTACGACGAGATGGCCGACCCCCGCGAGCAGGCCGAGACCCAGACCGTAGGCCAGCAGACCGGCAGGCAGCTCGTCGCTGATGGCGAGGCCCACGTTGGCATAGGCGAAAACCGGAATGACCACAGCGAACGCCAGCAGCGCGAGCTCGGTGTTGCGTCGGCTCGGCGTACCGATCGAGCCGATCGTGGACGTGTGGTGCGTCGGCGAGTTGGTGGTACTGCTCATCGTGTGACGGGGCCTCTCACGTACCGCACTTGCCCGCGACCTGCTTCTCCTTCTCGGAGAGCGTGGGGCCGGGGGTGGGAGTGGGCGCGGTCGGGGTTGCGGACGCGTTCGGGGACGGTGAGGTCGAGGTGGACGGGCTGGGCGATGCCTTGGACGTCAGGGAGGAGCGGGTGGTTCCCGTGGTCCCTCCTGCCTCACCCTCACCGGTCTTGGAGTTCTTCTCGCTCTCGGTCGCCTGCGCCTCGGCCACCTTGCGGCACGCGGAGGCCTGTACGGAGAGTTCGTCGATCTTCTTCTGAGCGGTCTTCAGACCGCCCTCCGCGATGGTGTTCTCGACGAGCTCCTGCTGGTACGGCTGCAGGTACTTGAGTTCGATCAGCGGGTAGTCCTTCTCCACCTTCGACAGCGACACCCAGGCGAGGTCCTGGCTGATGCCGCGGTACAGGGCGACGTGGTCGCCGTTGGCGGCGACGTAGTACTGGGTCTGGGTCCAGCGGTAGCCGCCGTAGAGCCCGCCGCCGATGACGCCGAGGGCGAGGGCGATGTAGAGGGATCTCTTCAGCCACTTGCGGCCCTTGCGGGGCTTGACGAAGTCCTCGTCGGAGTAGCCGCCGAAGCCGTCGGTGGAGATGAAACCGGTCACGTCGCCGGAGCCGGGCGGGCCGAACTCGCCGCCCCCGCCGCCCTGTCCGGGCACCTGGCGGCCGAGCCCGGAGGCACGTCCCGCGGGGGTCTGCATGATGCCGTTGTCGTGCAGCTGGTGCTGGTTCTCGGCGACGGCGCCGACCACGACGGGGGTGTCGGAGAGCTGCCCCGCGAGGGTGTCCCCGGTGTCGAGGTCGAGGACGTCGGCGACGATGACGGTGATGTTGTCGGGGCCGCCGCCGCGCAGGGCGAGCTGGATGAGCTCCTGGACGGTCTCCTGCGGGCCCTGGTAGCTGGCGAGGGTGTCTTCCAGCGTCTGGTGCGAGACGACGCCCGAGAGGCCGTCGGAGCAGATCAAGTAGCGGTCGCCGGCGCGGACTTCGCGGATGGAGAGGTCGGGCTCGACATGCTCGCCGCTGCCCAGTGCGCGCATGAGGAGGGAGCGCTGGGGGTGGGTGGTGGCCTCTTCCTCGGTGATGCGGCCCTCGTCGACGAGGCGCTGCACCCAGGTGTGGTCCTGCGTGATCTGGGTCAGGACGCCGTCGCGCAGCAGGTACGCGCGGGAGTCGCCGACGTGGACGAGGCCGAGGCGCTGGCCGGTCCAGAGGAGGGCGGTGAGCGTCGTGCCCATGCCTTCGAGCTGCGGGTCCTCCTCGACCATGGAGCGCAGCTGGTCGTTGGCGCGCTGCACGGCGATGCCGAGGGAGGTGAGGACGTCGGAGCCGGGGACGTCGTCGTCGAGGGCGACGATGGTGGAGATGGCCTCGGAGGAGGCGACCTCACCGGCGGCGGCGCCGCCCATGCCGTCGGCGATGGCGAGCAGTCGGGGTCCGGCGTATCCGGAGTCCTCGTTGCCCTCCCGGATCATGCCTTTGTGCGATCCGGCGGCGAAGCGCAGTGACAGACTCATGCGCACCTCGCCCGTCGGCTCCGGATACATCCGCACGGTGCCCACCCTCCGGTCGGGAGCGCGCCGGGGCCCGGGGTGGGGGCCGCTGCGTGCTCGCTCCGCTCGCGCCTATTCATGATGTAGCACTACTTCCGCAGCTCGATGACGGTCTTGCCGATGCGGATCGGCGCGCCCAGCGGAATCGGTGTGGGGGTCGTCAGCCGGCTCCGGTCCAGGTACGTGCCGTTGGTGGAGCCGAGGTCCTCGACGATCCACTGGCCGTCCCGGTCCGGGTAGATCCGCGCGTGGCGGCTGGAGGCGTAGTCGTCGTCCAGCACGATGGTGCTGTCGTGCGCCCGGCCGAGCGTGATGGTCTGGCCCTGGAGCGCGACGGTGGTGCCGGTGAGGGTGCCCTCGCTGACGACCAGCTTGGTGGGGGTGTTGCGGCCGCGGCGACCGCCCGCGCTCTGCTGGCGCTGCTGCGGGGGCGCTGCCTGCTGCCGCTGCGCCTGCTGCGGCCGGTTGGCCTCGCGCCGGGAGCCGCGCTGGGTGACGCGCGTACCGAACAGGTCGCTGCGGATGACCTGCACGGCCACGATCACGAACAGCCACAGTACGGCCAGGAAACCCAGCCGCATGACCGTGAGGGTCAGCTCTGACATTGCCCCCGCTTCACCCTTCGGCTTGCCTATAGATAACGGTGGTGCTGCCCACGACGATCCGCGAGCCGTCGCGGAGCGTAGCGCGGGTGGTGTGCTGCCCGTCCACCACGATGCCGTTGGTGGAGCCGAGATCCTGGATCGTCGAGGGCGAACCGGTCCGGATCTCGCAGTGCCGGCGGGAGACGCCGGGGTCGTCGATCCGCACGTCGGCCTCGGTGCTGCGGCCCAGCACGAGCGTCGCGCGGGAGATCTGGTGGCGGGTGCCGTTGATCTCGATCCAGTGACGGGTGCGGCCGCCGGGCGCCGGGGCGCCGACGGGTCCGCCGGAGCGCGGGGCCTGGGCGGGCTGCGGGTAGCCGTAGCCGCCGGGGCGTGCGCCGGGGGGCGGTGCGGCCGGCATGGGCGGGGCGCCCGCGGGCGCGGCGGCCGACGGCGGGTACCCGTAGCCGCTGGGTGCGGTGGGGCGGGCGGCGGGGGCTCCCGGTGCGCCGGGGGCCTGCTGGCTGGTGGAGGAGGCGAGCGTACGGCTGCGCACCCGGTACAGGCCGGTGTCGAGGTCGTCGGCCTTCTCCAGGTGGACCTTGATCGGTCCCATGAAGGTGTAGCGCTGCTGCTTGGCGTAGTCGCGCACCATGCCGGCGAGCTCGTCGCCGAGCTGGCCGGAGTAGGGGCTGAGCCGCTCGAAGTCCGGCGTGCTCAGCTCCACGATGAAGTCGTTGGGTACGACGGTCCGGTCGCGGTTCCAGATCGTCGCGTTGTTGTCGCACTCGCGCTGGAGCGCGCCGGCGATCTCCACGGGCTGGACCTCGGACTTGAACACCTTGGCGAAGGTGCCGTTGACCAGACCTTCGAGACGCTGCTCGAACTTCTTCAGGACTCCCATGGGGCACCTCCTCCGTAGCTGCTGCCGTCCTGCACCCCGCAGAGCGGGTACTGCCTTGCTCCGTACTGCACCTGGTACCGCACCTCGTACTGCACCGGGTGCCGCACCTGGTACTGCTTACTGATCGTATCCACGCGCCGGTGAATCGGCTGGTTCCCCCTGTCGGCCCCGTCGACGGGTGTCGACGCCTCCGAAGTTCCCTGTGGAGCTCCTCTTCGAACTCCCGCGGGCGACTCCTCCTGCCAAGGATCGTAGAGGCGGCCGGAGACCAGTGTCCCGCACCTGACTGTGGACCCCGACCGGCTCCTGGGGAGACGGGGCGGACCGGTACGAGGTTGATACGTGAACCAGTACTCGTTGATACGTGCCCGGGGGGGCGGGTGGGTTCGCGGCTCCTCGGTGGGCAGGCGGTGACGGTGCTGGTAGGCGACGACCTCTGGGTCCTGTGGCCCTCTGCCCCCGGATAAGGGATGTGAATCCACCCCGGCCAGCGTGCTAATGTTCTGGGTGTCGGAAGGCGCCAGGCCCGAAAGGGAACGGGGCCCGAGGACACACCCAATGCGCGGGTGGCGGAATAGGCAGACGCGCTGGATTCAGGTTCCAGTGCCCGCAAGGGCGTGGGGGTTCAACTCCCCCCTCGCGCACCAGCTGGAAGCCCCGCAGGTCTTGGACCTGCGGGGCTTTCGCGTTGTCCGGTTGCGCTCCGCTGTGCGCGCACAGCGCGGGGGCGGCCGTGGTGAGGACAATCACATGATGTGCGGCCGGGGACGGCGTGCTTCGTCGGTCTGCGTGGGGGCGGCAAGCTTCGTCGATCTGCGCCGGGCGAGCCCCGGCTTCAGCGAACGGATGCTGTCCGATCGCCTCAGCGAATTCGCCGGGCGGTAGCTGCCGGAGTGGGCGCCTGGGGAAGTTGCCGAGCGGTCGCTCCGGCAGAGGTCGTGGCGGGCCTTTTCCACAGCTGTGGAGTTGTCCACAGGGTCTGACGCGTTTCGGGCACCGGCTGTACGGTCTGGACGAGTTGATGTTCGGGCGCGTACGGGTTCGGGGGAGGCGGTCGGTGTGACCGAGGTCGGTGCAGAAGCGGTGGCGGAGGTCTCCGCCGGGGCGGGGCGCAGGCTGCCGCGCACGCGCGGCTTCGCCGCGTGGCCCGCGCAGGGTTCGCCCAAGGAGGAGGGCAAGTCGCTGCGGGCCAAGGTCCCGCGCAGGGCGCACGCCGAGCTCGACCTGGACGGCTCCCGCCCCGACGCGGTGAGCGCGGTCGAGGAGTCCAGCCGCGGACGCCTTCCCGAGCTCACCCCGATCCGCGTCGGACGGATGGCGGCCACGCCCTTCGCCTTCCTGCGCGGCTCGGCCGGCCTCATGGCGTACGACCTGGCGCGCACCCCCATGACCCGGATCGCGGCCCAGATCTGCGGCGACGCCCACGCGGCCAACTTCGGTCTCTACGGGGACGCGCGCGGCGACCTCGTCATGGACCTCAACGACTTCGACGAGACGGTGCCGGGCCCCTGGGAGTGGGACCTCAAGCGGCTCGCGGCCTCGCTGGTGCTCGCGGGCCGCGAGGCGGGCGCGGACGAGGACACCTGCCGCCACGCGGCGCACGGCGCGGTGGGCGCCTACCGCCGCACCATGCGGCTGCTGGCCAAGCTGCCTGTGCTGGACGCGTGGAACGCCATCGCGGACGAGGAGCTCGTCTCCCACACCGACGCCCATGACCTGGTCGGCACGTTGCAGCGGGTCTCGGAGAAGGCGCGGGCCAACACCAGCGGGCGGTTCGCGGCGAAGTCGACCGAGCCGACCGAGGACGGGGGGCGTCGCTTCGTCGACGCGGCGCCGGTGCTGCGGCGGGTGCCGGACGCGGAGGCCGCGGCGGTGGCCGGGTCCCTGGAGCAGTACCTGGACACGCTCTCCGAGGACCGGCTGCCCCTGCTGGCCCGCCACGCGGTGCACGACGTGGCGTTCCGGGTGGTCGGCACGGGCAGCGTGGGCACCCGCTCGTACGTCGTCCTGCTCCTGGACCACCGCGGTGAACCGCTGGTCCTCCAGGTGAAGGAGGCCCGTCCCTCGGCGCTGCTGCCGCACCTGGCGACCGCCGGGTTCGAGGCGCCGGCCGTCGGGCACGAGGGCCGGCGGGTGGTTCTCGGGCAGAAGCGCATGCAGGTCGTCAGCGACATCCTGCTGGGCTGGACGACGGTCGAGGGCCGTCCCTTCCAGGTACGACAGTTCCGCAACCGCAAGGGCAGCGTCGACCCCGCGGCACTCGCCGCCGACCAGATAGACGACTACGGCCGGATGACCGGCGCGCTCCTGGCCCGCGCCCATTCGCACAGCGCCGACCCGCGCCTGGTCGCCGGGTACTGCGGCAAGAACGACGAGCTGGACGAGGCGATCGCGACGTTCGCCGTCGCCTACGCGGACCGCACGGAGGCGGACCACGCGGAGCTGGTGGCCGCGGTGCGGTCCGGGCGGATCGCGGGGGAGACGGGGGTGTGAGGGGACGCGTCGAGGGGCTGGGGGCCGGCGGGTGAAGTACGTCGATCTCGACGGGCGGGACGGGGACGTCACCGGTGTCCTCGACCCGCGGCCCTATCTGGCGAGGCTGCCCGAGCTGGCGGCGGGGCTGCCGCCGGGGGCGCGCGCGTTCGCCACCGACCCGGGGCACTACGACTTTTCCGGCAGGCGGTGCGTGAAGGACCTCAAGCCGCTGGCGGTGCGGCGGATCGGCGACGAGGAGATCGAGCTCCGCCTCGGGCACAACTGCTGGAAGCACGACGAGGATCTGCTCGTCCGGTACGAGGGGGTCTCGCGGTTCCAGGTGGACGTCCTGGACGGCTGCGACGTGGCCGCGCTCGGGGAGGTCATCCTGGACGAGGTGCTGCCGTACGACGGCGGCTGCACCCATGAGCTCGCCTGCCGGCCGGGGACACTGGTCGTCGCGTGCCGGGACCTCGCGGCGCGGTGGGTGCCGGCGGACTGCCCGGACGCCCGGGAGAGCTGACGTACACGGTGTCGGAGGGGCCGCCCCGGCCGTGGCCTACGCTGGTCGGGTGACGACCCCGGAAGCTGAGCAGGGTGGTGTCGCCGGCGGGACGCGGGCGGTGCCCGAGGACGGTGCGCCGCGGCCCGAGGAGCGGCTGGAGCGGGCCGTGCGGGCCGCCGAGCAGGCGCTGATCGAGTACGAGATCGCGGTGGAGACCTTCCGGGTCGAGGTCGAGAACTTCTCCCGGCTGCATCACCAGAAGCTCGGGCCCATGTACACCCGGCTCGATGAGCTGGACGCGCAGATCGCCGAGGTCAGGGCCGCCCGCAGCGGTGACCCCGAGGATCTGCGCAAGGCGGACGAGGCCCGGGCGCGGGTGCTGCCGATGCCGGACGTGGAGGAGCTGTTCCACGGCTGGATGGACGGCGACGGGCTGTTCCCGGAGGCCGCCGCGATGCTCACGGACCAGCCGGTGCGGCCCCCGCAGCGGGTGCGGCCCAGCGACGAGGCCCGCAAGCTCTACCGCGAGCTGGCCCGCAAGGCCCATCCCGATCTGGCCCAGGACGAGACCGAGCGGGCCCGGCGCGAGGAGTTCATCACCCGCGTCAACGCCGCCTACGGCCGGGGTGACGAGCCGCTGCTGCGGGAGCTCGCCGAGGAGTGGGCGGCCGGGCCCAAGCCGCCGGAGCAGGGGCCGTCGGAGAGCGAGGAGCTCTACGCCCGCCTCGAATGGCTCGCCCAGCGCAAGGAGCTGCTGACCGTCGTCGCGCGGGAGCTGGAGGAGAGCGCGATCGGTGCGATGCTGCGCCTCGCCCCGGACGACCCGGACCGCCTCCTGGAGGAGATCGCCGAGCAACTGCTCGCCCAGGTCGCGGAGCGGGAGCGGGAGCTGGCGGAGCTGCTGGGGCAGTAGCTCCGCGGGGGCGTTGTCGGCGTCGGTGGGCACCTGCCGGGAGCGTGGCCGCCCCGGCCGGGGGCCGCTCTGCGGGCGCGGAGGGGCTGGGCGCGGGTGGCGAGGCGCCGGGCTGCTGGGCCGACGAGTGGGTGGCGGGCGTGCCCGCGTTGTGGTGGTGGGTGCTGGGCCGCCGGGGAGGTTCGGGCGTGCCCGCGTTGTGGTGGTGGGTGCTGGGCCGTGGGGTGTCTGGTGTGCTCAGGTAGCCTCGGGCCATGAGTTTTGGTGCTGCATTGCCTTCGGTCGACGTCGCCGGTGTTCCGGCCGACGCCCTCGTCCTGGACGTCCGTGAGGCCGACGAATGGGCCGCCGGGCATGTGGAGGGCGCCCTGCACGTTCCCATGAGCGGTTTCGTGGCGCGGTTCGGTGAGGTCACCGAGGCGGTCGCCGATGGCCGGCGGGCCTATGTGATGTGCCGCGTCGGCGGCCGTTCCGCGCAGGTGACGCAGTATCTGGTGCAGCAGGGCATCGACGCGGTGAACATCGACGGCGGCATGCTGGCCTGGGAGGGCGCGGGCCGGCCGATGGTGACGGACAACGGCTCGCCCGCCTTCGTGCTGTAGGCGCGGTCCGCGGCCCGGGCGGGTGACGGGCGTCAGCCCAGCGGGTGGGCCGCCAGCAGGTCGCCGAGGGTCTCCTCGTGGGCCGCTGCCGGGCCGAGCGACAGCTCCAGGTGCTTGGCCCAGGCGTGGTATCGGTGCAGGGGGTAGTCGACGTCGGCGCCGAAGCCGCCGTGCAGATGCTGTGCCGTCTGCACGATCCGCCGGGCGCCCTCCGAGGCCCAGATCTTGGCGACCGCGACCTCACCGGACACGGGCAGCGTCCCTTGCGTCCCGGAGCCGAGCCGCCAGGCCGCCTGCCACAGGGTGGCTTCCATGGCCTTCAGGTCGATGTAGCGGTCGGCGGCCTGCACGGCGACCGCCTGGAAGGTGGCCACCGGGAACCCGAACTGCTCCCGCTTGCCGGTGTACTCGCTGGTCATCTTGAGCACCTGGCGGCCGAGGCCGAGTGCCTGCGCACAGGTCCCCACGGCCAGCAGGTGCCGCAGCCAGTCCCAGGCGCCGTCCGCGTCGAGCACGTCCCGCGCCGCGATCCGCGCCGACTCCAGGCGCAGTTCGCCCAGCCGCTCCCCCGTCGTGGAGAACTGCTCCGCGAGACCCACCCCGTCCTGCTCCGGCGCCACCAGCGCGAGCACCGCATGTCCCGTCGCCGTGTGCGCGGGGACGACGACGAGGTCGGCGTCGTACGCCCACGGCACCGCCGTCTGCGTCCCGTCCAGGAGCCAGTCGGCGCCCTCCCGCCGTGCCGTCACGGCGAGTTCGGCCGGGTCGTGGCCGGTGCGGCCGCTCGCGGCGACCGTGAGGACGAGCTCCCCGCGCCCGGCCCGCTCCAGCAGGGCGGACCTCAACTCCTCGGTGCCGTAGGCCTGTACGGCGGCCACGGCGGCGCTGCTCTCCAGCAGCGGCACCCGGGCGAGCACCTTCGCCGACTCGCTCAGCACCAGGCACAGAGCGACGGCGTCCAGCCCCGCCCCGCCGTGCTCCTCCGCCAGCAGCAGGCTCAGCAGGTCCGCCTCGGCGAGCCTGGTCCACAGGGCCCGGTCGAAGTGGTCGGCGACGGCCCCCGTGGCCAGTGCCGGGCTGGGCACCGCGTCCGGCGCGACGTCCGCGAACACGCCCCGCGCCGCCTCGGCCGCCGCCTGCTGCTCCTCGGTGAAGCTGAAGTCCACGGTCCCTGTCCTTCCTGCCCGTCCGACGGGTGGCCGGTCGACGAGGCAGCCCGTCGACCGGGCCGCCGAGCTGACGGACCGTCAAGATAGAACAGGTTCTAGAAGAAGGGAACGGGGCGGCGGTGCCCGCCTGACGGCCGCGGGCGTCCGGCGGTGGCTATCTGTCGAAGTCCAGCTCCACCGTCTCCGTCGCCGGATGCGACTGGCAGGCCAGCACATAACCGGCCTCCGTCTCCTCCGGCTCCAGCGCGAAGTTGCGGTCCATGCGGACCTCGCCGGAGACGAGGAAGGCCCGGCAGGTCCCGCACACCCCGCCCTTGCAGGCGTAGGGGGCGTCGGGGCGGTTGCGCAGGACCGTCTCCAGGAGGGACTCGCCGTCCTGGACGGGCCAGGTGCCGCCACGGCCGTCGAGCCGGGCGGTGACCGTGCTGTGCGCGGGCGCGGGGGCGGCCGGGGCGGCCGGGGTGCCCGCGTCGACGTGGAAGATCTCCTGGTGGATGCGGGTGCGTGCCACGCCGAGTTCCTTGAGGGCCCGTTCCGCGCCCTGCACCAACCCGAACGGGCCGCACAGGAACCAGCCCGCCACGTCGGCCACCGGCAGCAGTGCGGGCAGCAGCCCGGTCAGCCGCTCCCGGTCGAGCCGTCCGGACGGCAGGCCCGCCTGCTGCTCCTCCCGGGACAGCACCGTCACCAGCTGAAGCCGCTCGGGGTAGCGGTCCTTCAGGTCGGCGACCTCGTCCAGGAACATCGTCGAGGCGGCCGTACGGTCGCTGCGGATCAGGCAGAACCGGGCGTCCGGCTCCCGCGCGAGCAGCGTCGACATGATCGACAGCACCGGGGTGATGCCGCTGCCGCCGACGATCGCCGCGTACAGCCCGGGGGCGGGGGCGAGCGTGAAGCGGCCCGCCGGGGTCATCACCTCCACCTCGTCGCCGACGTTGATCTCCTTGAGCGCGTACGTCGAGAACGCGCCGCCCTCCACCAGCCGTACCCCGACCCGGAGTTGACGCGGCGCCGCGCCGCCGTGCGGAGCCGGGGAGCAGATGGAGTACGTGCGGCGGATCTCCGTGCCGTCGGCCGTGCGCCGCAGGGCGAGATGCTGGCCCGGGGCGTGGCGGTAGGCCTCGGCGAGCTCCGGCGGCACGGAGAAGGTGAGCGCCACGGAGTCGTCGGTGAGCCGGTCGACCGCCGCCACCGGGAGCGCGTGGAAGCGGGCCATCACAACTCCTTGAAGTGGTCGAACGGTTCACGGCAGGCGAGGCAGCGGCGCAGCGCCTTGCAGGCGGTGGAGGAGAAGCGGCTGAGCAGCTCGGTGTCGGCGGAGCCGCAGTGCGGGCAGTGGACGGGGGGCGGGGCGAGGGTGCGGGTGGCGCTCAGGGACACCGGGACCGGGCCGGCGGTCCGCTGCGGGCGCGGGGGCGCTATGCCGAACTCCCGTAGTTTGCGGCGGCCTTCGGGGGAGATGTCGTCCGTCGACCAGGCGGGCGTGAGCACGGTGCGGACGGTGACGTCCCGGACGCCGTGGGCGTGCAGGGCGCGCTCTATGTCGAGGGACATCGCCTCGATGGCGGGGCAGCCGGTGTAGGTCGGGGTCAGTTCGACCTCGACGGTGTCGGGGCCGTCGGCGTGCACCGCGCGGACGACGCCGAGCTCCTGCAGGGTGAGCACGGGCAGTTCGGGGTCGGGTACCGCGCCGGCGATCTCCAGCAGTTCCGCCTCCAGCGGGGTCGCGGTCACCATGACGCCCCCGGGTGGCTGCGGTGCAGGTGCTGCATCTCGGCGAGCATGCGCCCGAAGGGTTCGGTGTGCAGGCCCTGCCGGCCCGCTCCGGCCGTCCACGCGCC
The DNA here is from genome assembly GCF_003143935.1 of Streptomyces sp. Act143. Lineage (GTDB taxonomy): Bacteria > Actinomycetota > Actinomycetes > Streptomycetales > Streptomycetaceae > Streptomyces. The sequence continues at coordinate 5,099,140 of NZ_QFRX01000001.1, forward strand.
CGTGCGCGGCCCCTCGGGGACGGTGAGACCGGCGCGGCCCAGGACGTCCGTGACGCACGCGAGCCAGGCCGCCTCCAGGGCCGCCCCGTCGACCGTCAGGCCCTCCACCGGCTGGAACATCTCCCCGGTGAACCGCCACAGCGCGCCGCACGCCCGCTGCATCCGCTCCCGGCTGACGTCCGTGCCGTCGCCGAGCCGCAGGGTCCACTGCTCGGCGTGGTCGCGGTGGTAGGCGACCTCCTTGACGGCCTTCGCGGCTAGCGGCGCGAACGGGCCGTCCTGGGCGGCGAGTTCGGCGTACAGCAGGTGCTGGTAAGTGGAGAAGAAGAGCTGGCGGGCGATGGTGTGGGCGAAGTCGCCGTTCGGCTGCTCCACCAGCTGGAGGTTGCGGAAGGCGCGCTCCTCGCGCAGGTAGGCCAGTTCGTCCTCGTCGCCGACCATCGACAGCAGGACGCGGGCCTGGCCCAGCAGGTCGAGCGCGATGTTGGCGAGGGCGACCTCCTCCTCCAGCACGGGCGCGTGGCCCGCCCATTCGCCGAGGCGGTGGGAGAGCACCAGGGCGTCGTCGCCGAGGGCCAGGGCGGCGGCGTGCGTGGTCACGTCGACGGTCACAGGTGCTTCACCCCCTCCGGGATCTCGTAGAACGTGGGATGGCGGTACGGCTTGTCGGCGGCCGGTTCGAAGAACGGGTCCTTCTCGTCCGGGGAGGACGCGGTGATCGCGGACGACGGGACGACCCAGATCGACACGCCCTCGCCGCGGCGGGTGTACAGGTCGCGGGCGTTGCGCAGGGCGAGCTCCGCGTCCGGCGCGTGCAGGCTGCCGGCGTGGGTGTGCGAGAGGCCCCGGCGCGAGCGCACGAAGACCTCCCACAGGGGCCAGTCGGTGTTCGTCATGCCTGCTGTTCTCCCGTTCCGCCCGTTCCGTGGCTGTGCTTGGCGGCGTAGGCCGCTGCCGCCTCCCGCACCCAGGCGCCCTCCTCATGGGCGCGCGTGCGCTGGGTGATCCGCTGTTCGTTGCAGGGGCCGTTGCCCTTGAGGACGTCCCAGAACTCGGTCCAGTCGATCGGCCCGAAGTCGTGATGCCCCCGCTCCTCGTTCCACTTCAGGTCCGGGTCGGGGAGGGTCAGGCCCAGGGACTCGGCCTGCGGGACGCAGATGTCGACGAAGCGCTGGCGCAGCTCGTCGTTGGAGTGCCGCTTGATCTTCCAGGCCATCGACTGTGCGGAGTGCGAGGACTCGTCGTCGGGCGGGCCGAACATCATCAGCGACGGCCACCACCAGCGGTCCACCGCGTCCTGCGCCATGGCGTGCTGCTCGGGGGTGCCCTTGCTCAGGGCGAGCAGCAGCTCGTATCCCTGGCGCTGGTGGAAGGACTCCTCCTTGCAGATGCGGACCATCGCGCGCGCGTACGGGCCGTAGGAACAGCGGCACAGGGGGACCTGGTTGGTGATCGCGGCGCCGTCCACGAGCCAGCCGATCGCGCCGACGTCGGCCCAGGTCAGCGTCGGGTAGTTGAAGATCGAGGAGTACTTCTGGCGGCCGGAGTGCAGCTTGTCGAGCAGCTCGTCGCGGCTGGTGCCGAGGGTTTCGGCCGCGCTGTAGAGGTACAGGCCGTGCCCGGCCTCGTCCTGGACCTTGGCCATCAGGATGGCCTTGCGGCGCAGGCTCGGCGCGCGCGTGATCCAGTTGGCCTCCGGCTGCATGCCGATGATCTCGGAGTGGGCGTGCTGGGCGATCTGGCGGACCAGCGTGGCGCGGTAGGCGTCCGGCATCCAGTCGCGTGGCTCGATGCGCTCGTCGGCGGCCACGGCGGCGTCGAAGGCGCGCTCGTACGCGTCCTGGCCGGCGGTGTCCGTCCTGTCGTACGCCTGTGCTGCTGTTGCCATGTGGCCCCCTCGACCCCGGTCCCTGCCCGGAGCAAGTTCCCGACCGATCGTTCGGTTCGTCGCATCCATGGTGTGCCGGGCGCCGTAAGGTGTCAACCGCTGTGGATAACCTGCCGGGGTGCCTGTGGACGACGTGGGCCGCCGGGCAGGGGCGCGGCTCGTGGGCTGTGCCCGGCGGGTGGGCCTGAGTACCGTTCGCGTGCGAGCGCCGAACGCAGCGGCGGGCGCGGACGGCCGGGCGGCCGGAGAACAGGGACCGGACATCGGGAAACGGGGCGTGATGGACGCGTACGACACAGGCTCGGAGGCCCGCCACGGGCCCGACGGGCCGCGCGCTTCCGAGGCGCCCGCGGACCCGGCTCCCCCGCGACCGCGGCCCTCGTCCGCCGACCCGGCTCCCGCACGGCCTCAGCCGTCGCTCGACCAGCCCTCGACCGCGGACCCGGCTGCCACGGGGCCGCAGCCTTCCCCCGCCGGCTCGGCAGCCCCGCGCCCGCAGCCTTCCCCCGCTGACTTGGCTCCCCCGCGCCCGCAGCCCTCACCTGCCGTCACGGCTGCTCCGCGACCGCAGCCTTCGTACGGGCCGTACGAGCAGCCTTCGTACGGCCCGTACGACTCGCCCTCAGGTCCTGTCGGCGCCGACCCCCGCAGCGGAGTCGCCGCGCTGTCCCTGCGCTATCAGATCGGGGCCGCGCTGGCCCTCGCGGTCGTGGCGGTCACCGTCTGTGTGCATCTCGGGGTGACCTTCCTGCACGTCGCGCCCGCGAACGCGGTCACCAAGCAGCACGGCAGGGCGATCGACGACTGGATCTACCCGGAGTTCGAGCAGAACTGGAAGCTGTTCGCGCCGAACCCGCTGCAGCAGAACATCGCCGTCCAGGTGCGCGCCCAGGTCCTCACCGGGGACGGCACCCTGCGGACCACCGGCTGGTACGACCTGTCCGCCGAGGACGGCCGGGCCATCGACGGCAATCTGCTGCCCAGCCACACCCAGCAGAACGAGCTGCGCCGGGCCTGGGACTTCTTCACCGCCACGCACGGCCCCGACAACCGGCCCGTCGGGCTGCGCGGCGCGCTGTCCGAGACGTATCTGCGCCGGATCGTGCTGATGCGGCTCGACCGGGACGGCGCGGCGGGGCCGGGCGGCAGCGTCGAGCGGGTGCAGGTGCGGTCCGTGTCCACGAACGTCCGGCCGCCCGACTGGAGCCAGGAGCAGGTCTCGGACAAGCCCACCCACCGCGAACTGCCCTGGTGGCCGGTCACCTCGGCCGACCATGGGGGAGGTGCCCGGTGAACCGGTTCTCCCTTGCGGTCTCCCGGGCCATAGCCCGGATCACCGAGTCGGCGCTCGGCCCGTACCAGTCCGCCGTGGTCCGCATCGGCTTCAGCGCGACCTGGCTGCTGTTCCTGCTGCGCGAGATCCCGCACCGCCAGGAGCTGTACGGTCCCGACGGGCCCTGGGACTGGGACCTCGCCGAGCAGCTGATCGCGGGCAATGGTGCCTTCTCGGCCCTGATGTGGTCCGACGGACAGGTCTGGTTCGAGCTCGTCTACGGTCTCGCCGTGCTGTCCAGCGCTCTGCTGCTGCTGGGCTGGCGCACCCGCGCGATGTCCGTGCTGTTCATGGTCGGTGTGCTCTCGCTGCAGAACCGCAGCATCTTCATGGGCGACGGCGGCGACAACGTCCTGCACCTGATGTGCATCTACCTGGTGTTCACGCGCTGCGGGCAGGTGTGGTCGCTGGACGCGCGCCGGGCACGCGCGCGGGGGGAGCACGCTCCGGACCGGGTCGGGCCCGCCCTGTGGGTCGTCCTCGGCCTGATGCTGATCGCGGCGACGGGCGCGGGCCGGCTCTTCGAGGGCGACCCGTTCGTCCCCGCGCTGCTGTGGGTGCTCTGGCTGTCGCTGGGCGTGTGGTGGGCGGTGGAACGGCTGGCGCGGACCGACCAACCGCGCATCCTGCTGGACGTGATCGCCAACATGGTGCACAACGGCGCCCTGCTCGTGATCATGGCCGAGGCCTGTCTGATCTACGCGACCGCGGGCTGGTACAAGATCCAGGGTTCGCGCTGGCAGGACGGCACCGCCGTCTACTACCCGCTCCACCTGGACTACTTCTCGCCCTGGCCGGGCCTCGCCGACGCCCTCTCGTCCAGCGCCGTGATGGTGCTGCTCATCACCTACGGCACCGTCGCCGTCCAGGTCGCCTTCCCGTTCACGCTGTTCAACCGGCGGGTCAAGAACGTCCTGCTGGCGGCCATGATGACCGAGCACGCGGTGATCGCGGTCGTGCTCGGGCTGCCGTTCTTCTCCCTGGCGATGATCGCCGCCGACGCGGTGTTCCTGCCGACGTCCTTCCTGCGCCGGATGGGCGGCTGGGCGGCACGCGCGCGTGCGCGGCTGACGGCGCGGCGCGACCGTACGCCGCTGCCGCCGCCCCGCGCCCCCGAGAACGCCGAGGAGACGCACGTAGGCTTCACGGCATGACCGACCCCGCGGACCCCGCAGACCGTCTCGCCCTCTGGCGCCGGCTCGCCGACTCCGCCGTGCTGCTCGACGGTTTCCACGCGCTCAAGCACGCGCTTCGCTTCGGGGCCGAGGTGCCGGTGGCGGTCACGACCGACCGCGCGGCCACCCTCGCCCTCGCCGACGAGCTGGCTCCCGACGCGCGCGGATCGCTGGACGCGCTGCTGACGGAGGTGGCGCCGGCGACGTACCAGAAGCTCGTGCCGCGTCCGCATCCCACGGGGGTGGCCGCCCTGGCGGTACGGCCGTCGCGCGCGGCCCATCTGCGGGCGCTGGCCCGTGTCCCCCGCCCCGCCCCCGTCGTGGTCCTCGACAATCCGCGCAACCTGGGCAACGCGGGGGCCGTGATCCGGCTGGCGGCCGGTTTCGGGGCGACCGGTGTCGTCACCACGGGCACCCTCGACCCCTGGCATCCCACGGTCGTGCGCGGGGGCGCGGGGCTGCACTTCGCGACGGCGGTGGAGCGGGTCACGGTCGAGGAGCTGCCCCCGGGGCCGCTGTTCGCCCTCGATCCGGAAGGCGACGACATCCGGGGCGTGAAGCTCCCGGACGACGCCGTCCTCGCGTTCGGCTCGGAGCGCAGCGGGCTGTCGGCCGAGCTGCGCGCGCGTGCCGACCATCTGGTGGCGCTGCCGATGAGACCCCAGGTGTCCAGCTACAACCTCGCCACCAGCGTGGCGATGACGCTGTACCACTGGAGCCTCACGGCGGACTTCTAGGCCTTCGGGCCTACTGGGCCTCGCGGCGCACCTCGACCACCCGGAAGCGGTTCGCCACGAACGCGCCGTCGCACAGGGCGGCGTTCGCCGCCGGGTTGCCGCCCGAGCCGTGGAAGTCGGAGAACGCGGCCGTCTGGTTGACGTACACCCCGCCGGTGAGGTTCAGCGACAGCTGCGCCGCCTCGTCGAAGCAGACCTCCTGGACCGCCCGCTCGACCTCGTCGTCGGTCGTGTACGCCCCGACCGTCATCGCGCCCTTCTCGCGGATCGTGCGCCGCAGCAGCTCGATCGCGTCCGCCGCCGAGTCGACCGCGACGGCGAAGGAGACGGGGCCGAAGCACTCGCTCATGTAGGCGGCCTCGTCGTCCGGCTTGGCGCCGTCGAGCTTGACGATGACCGGCGTGCGCACGACCGCGTCCGGGAACTCCGGGTTGGCGATCTCCCGGGAGGCGAGGGCGACTTCGCCGAGCCCGGCCGCGGCCTCCAGGCGGGCCTTGACGTCCGGGTTGACGATCGCGCCGAGCAGGGCGTTCGCCCGGGCGTCGTCGCCGAGCAGGCCGTCGACCGCGCGAGCCAGGTCGGCGACGACCTCGTCGAAGGTCCTGGGACCCTCGTCGGTGCGGATGCCGTCGCGGGGGACGAGGAGGTTCTGCGGGGTGGTGCACATCTGGCCGCTGTACAGGGACAGCGAGAAGGCCAGGTTGGAGAGCATGCCCTTGTAGTTCGCCGTGGAGTCGACCAGGACCGTGTTGACGCCGGCCTTCTCCGTGTAGACCTGCGCCTGGCGGGCGTTGGCCTCCAGCCAGTCGCCGAACGCCGTGGAGCCGGTGTAGTCGATGATCCGGATCTCCGGGCGGGTGGCGAGGGTCTTGGCGATGCCCTCACCGGGGCGCTCGGCGGCGAGCGCGACCAGGTTCGGGTCGAAGCCGGCCGCTCCGAGGACCTCGCGCGCCACCTTGACGGTGAGCGCGAGCGGCAGCACCGCGCGCGGGTGCGGCTTGACCAGGACCGCGTTGCCGGTGGCGAGGGAGGCGAACAGGCCCGGGTAGCCGTTCCACGTCGGGAAGGTGTTGCAGCCGATCATCAGGGCGATGCCCCGCGGGACCGGGGTGAACTGCTTGGTCAGGGCGAGCGGGTCGCGCTTGCCCTGCGGCTTGGTCCACTCCGCGGTGTCGGGGGTGCGGACCTGCTCCACGTACGCGTACGCCACCGCCTCCAGACCGCGGTCCTGCGCGTGCGGGCCGCCCGCCTGGAACGCCATCATGAAGGCCTGGCCGGAGGTGTGCATGACCGCGTGCGCGAACTCGTGCGTCCGGTCGCTGATGCGCTTGAGGATCTCCAGGCAGACCACCGCGCGGATCTCCGCGCCCGCCTCCCGCCAGGCCTTCTGGCCCGCCTTCATGGCGGGCAGCAGCACGTCCACGTCCGCGTGCGGGTACTCGACGCCCAGCTCCGGGCCGTACGGGGACACCTCGCCGGAGACCCAGCCGTCCGTGCCGGGCTGGCCGAGGTCGAGGCGGGCGCCGAGGAGGGCGTCGAAGGCCGCCTTGCCCGCCGCCGCGTCCAGACTGCCGTTCTCGCCGTAGGCCTTCGGGTGCTCGGGGTGCGGGGACCAGTACGCGCGCGTGCGGATCGCTTCCAGCGCCTGGTCGAGAGTGGGCCGGTGCTTGGCGATCAGCTCGTGGGCGGTCAGTTCGGCGGCCATGCGGGACCAACTCCTCGTCTTCAGAACTCTTCGTCGAGCTCATGACCTGGGCGGGACCATGGTCGAAACCATGGGCAGGAACGGCCAGTCAGGGTTAGAGTAACCGAACGATCGGTCGGGACAAGGGGGTCCGCCGCATCTGTGGAAAACCCCGTGCGGGAGGATCGCGCACATGACAGCACTCGACCTCAGCAGCCCCGTGGCCGTCGTCGGCACCGGCACCATGGGCCAGGGCATCGCCCAGGTCGCGTTGGTCGCCGGCCATCCCGTACGGCTGTACGACAGCGCCCCCGGGCGCGCCCAGGACGCGGCCGACGCGATCGGCGCCCGCCTCGACCGGCTCGTCGAGAAGGACCGTCTCACCGCCGCCGGCCGCGACGCGGCACGCGCGCGTCTGACGGCCGCCGGCACGCTCGCCGACCTCGCCGACTGCTCGCTGGTGGTCGAGGCCGTGCTGGAGCGGCTGGACGTCAAGCAGGAGCTGTTCCGCGCGCTGGAGGACGTGGTCGGCGAGGACTGTCTGCTGGCCACCAACACCTCCTCCCTGTCGGTCACGGCGATCGGCGGCGCCCTGCGCAACCCCGGCCGTCTGGTGGGCCTGCACTTCTTCAACCCCGCCCCGCTGCTGCCGCTCGTCGAGGTCGTCTCCGGGTTCGCCACCGACGTCACCTCGGCCACGCGCGCGTACGAGACGGCCCGCGCGTGGGGCAAGACGCCGGTCGCCTGCGCCGACACCCCCGGCTTCATCGTCAACCGCATCGCCCGGCCCTTCTACGCCGAGGCGTTCGCGGTCTACGAGGCCCAGGGCGCCGACCCCGCCACCATCGACGCGGTCCTGCGCGAGTCGGGCGGCTTCCGGATGGGCGCGTTCGAGCTGACCGACCTCATCGGGCAGGACGTCAACGAGTCCGTCACGCACTCCGTCTGGCAGTCCTTCTTCCAGGACGTCCGCTTCACCCCCTCCCTCGCCCAGCGCCGCCTGGTCGAGTCGGGCCGCCTCGGCCGCAAGAGCGGGCACGGCTGGTACGAGTACGGCGACGGCGCCGAGCGCTCCGAGCCGCACACCGCCGAACCGGCCCAGGCGCCCGCCTACGTCACCGCCGAGGGCGACTTGGGCCCCGCGTCCGAGCTGCTCGCCCTGATCCGCGAGGCGGGCATCCAGGTCCGCGAGGACGAGGAGGACCACGGCACGCGGCTGGTGCTGCCGAGCGGCGGCCAGCTGGCGCTCGCCGACGGGCAGACGTCGGTGGAGTTCCGGGACGTGGTCTATTTCGACCTCGCCCTCGACTACCGCCGCGCCACCCGCATCGCCCTGTCGGCCTCCCAGGACACCGCCCCGCAGACCCTCGCCGAGGCCATCGGCCTCTTCCAGGCGCTCGGCAAGGACGTCAGCGTCATCGGCGACGTCCCCGGCATGATCGTCGCCCGCACGGTCGCCCGCATCGTCGACCTCGCGCACGACGCCGTCGCCAAGGGGGTGGCGACCGAGGAGGACATCGACACGGCGATGCGTCTCGGGGTCAACTACCCGCTGGGTCCCTTCGAGTGGAGCCGCAGGCTCGGCCGCAACTGGGCGTACGCGCTCCTCGACGACCTGCACCTGCGCGACCCCTCCGGCCGCTACGCGCCGTCCCTCGCGCTGTACCGCCACGCGTACGCCACCGACAAGCGGGAGGGCAGCACCTCATGACCACCGCCAAGCGCGACACGTACACCCCCGAGACGCTGCTGTCCGTCGCCGTCCAGGTCTTCAACGAGCGCGGCTACGACGGCACCTCCATGGAGCACCTCTCCAAGGCGGCCGGCATCTCCAAGTCCTCGATCTACCACCACGTGGCGGGCAAGGAGGAGCTGCTGCGCAGGGCCGTCAGCCGCGCACTGGACGGTTTGTTCGGCATCCTCGACGAGGAGCACGCGCGCGTGGGGCAGGCCGTCGAGCGCCTGGAGTACGTGGTCCGGCGCATGGTGGAGGTGCTCATCGCCGAACTCCCCTACGTCACCCTGCTGCTGCGCGTGCGCGGCAACACGGGCACCGAACGCTGGGCCCTGGAGCGGCGCCGCGACTTCGACCACCGGGTCGCCGAGCTGCTCAAGGCGGCGGCCGCGGACGGGGACGTGCGGGGCGATGTGGAGGTCCGGCTGGCGACCCGGCTCGTCTTCGGGATGATCAACTCCATCGTGGAGTGGTACCGGCCGGACGGACGCGGGATGAACGAGCGGGACGTGGCGGACGCGGTGGCGCAGTTGGTGTTCGGGGGGCTGCGCAGGGCCTGAGGCGGGGCGCCTGAGCACCCGCGCGCGTGAGGGATGAGTACGGCGCCCGATGCCGCGCCCGCCCCGCCGCTGATGAGGTGGGGCGCATGATCCGGACCGCTGCTCATCATCACCGCACCTGGTGGCGGGCGCCCCTCGTCGCCTCCCTGCCCGGCCTGCCGTGCCTCGCCCTGGAGTACCGCTGGTTCGCGTCCCACCACGAGACCGGCGCCTTCGGGGGCGTCCTGTACTGGGCGTGCGGTCTCCTGGCGTTCGCCTGGGCCCTGCCGCACCGCCGGGCCCTGCGCCCGACGCGCATGACGGCGGCCGGCGCCGGGCTCGTCCTCGCGCTGCTGCCGATGCTGTGGCTGATGCTCGCGATCACGGCGTCGCCCTCGTCCTGACCGGCGGTTGCCGAGGCCGCTCAGCCCTGCGGCTCCAGGTCCTCCTCCTCGAACACCAGCAGCGTCCGCGTGCTCAGTACCTCCGGGATCGCCTGGAGGCGGGTGAGGACCAGCTCGCGCAGGGATCTGTTGTCCGGGGTGTGCACCAGCAGCAGGACGTCGAAGTCGCCGCCCACCAGGGCGATGTGGGAGGCGCCGGGGAGCTGGCGGAGCTGTTCGCGGACCGTGCGCCAGGAGTTCTGGACGATTTTCAGGGTGATGTAGGCCGAGGTGCCCTGGCCCGCGCGTTCGTGGTCGACGCGGGCGCCGAAGCCGCGGATGACGCCGTCCTCGATGAGGCGGTTGATACGCGCGTAGGCGTTGGCGCGGGAGACGTGGACGCGTTCGGCGACGGACCTTATCGAGGCGCGGCCGTCGACCTGGAGCATCTGCAGGATGTCCTGATCGATGGCGTCCAGGGGGCGCGGGGGCGGGAGGGGGACGCCGCCCTCCGGACTTTCGGCCATTTGTTCAGGTGCCATGTCCCCCCGCCTCCCTACCATGGACGTACTGCGTTCATTGGAGGCTGTGGAGAACCGTTTGTCCACAGCCTGAGGGTGCCTGTAGCCAAAATGTGCCGACGACCGAACAATCGGTAGGTGAGGCGCATCACAACCCGTGACGCGTCTGAAGCCGCTCCCACGAGGAGGTGCCGTCATGACGGTCATGGAGCAGCGGGACGGGTACCGGCCATCGCCGCCGCCCGCCTGGCAGCCCCGTACCGACCCCGCGCCGCTGCTGCCCGACGCGGAGCCGTACCGCGTCCTCGGCACGGACGCGGCGGCGAAGGCCGACCCGGGCCTGCTGCGCCGCCTCTACGCCGAGCTGGTGCGCGGTCGTCGGTACAACGCGCAGGCGACCGCCCTCACCAAGCAGGGCCGCCTCGCCGTCTACCCCTCCAGCACCGGGCAGGAGGCCTGTGAGGTCGCCGCCGCCCTGGTGCTGGAAGACCGTGACTGGCTCTTCCCCAGCTACCGCGACACCCTCGCCGCCGTCGCCCGGGGCCTCGACCCCGTCCAGGCGCTGACCCTGCTGCGCGGCGACTGGCACACCGGCTACGACCCGCACGAGCACCGGGTCGCGCCGCTGTGCACCCCGCTCGCCACCCAGCTCCCGCACGCCGTCGGCCTCGCCCACGCCGCCCGCCTCAAGGGCGACGACGTGGTCGCGCTCGCCATGGTCGGCGACGGCGGCACCAGCGAGGGCGACTTCCACGAGGCGCTGAACTTCGCCGCCGTCTGGCAGGCACCGGTCGTCTTCCTCGTCCAGAACAACGGCTTCGCCATCTCCGTCCCGCTCGCCAAGCAGACCGCGGCCCCGTCGCTGGCCCACAAGGCCGTCGGCTACGGCATGCCCGGCCGGCTCGTCGACGGCAACGACGCGGCCGCCGTGCACGAGGTGCTCGCCGACGCCGTACGGCGCGCGCGTGCGGGCGGCGGCCCCACCCTCGTCGAGGCCATCACGTACCGCGTGGAGGCCCACACCAACGCCGACGACGCGACCCGCTACCGCGGCGACGCCGAGGTCGAGACCTGGCGCCGGCACGACCCGATCGCCCTCCTGGAGCACGAGCTGACCGAGCGCGGACTCCTCGACGACGCCGGAATCCAGGCGGCCCGCGACGCCGCCGAGACCATGGCCGCCGACCTGCGCGAGCGCATGAACCAGGACCCGGTCCTCGACCCCATGGACCTGTTCGCCCACGTCTACGCCGAACCCACCCCGCAACTGCGGGAGCAGCGGGCCCAGTTGCAGGCCGAGCTGGAAGCAGAGGGGGAGACTCCATGACCACCGTCGCGGTGAAGCCCGCCACCATGGCGCAGGCCCTCACGCGCGCGATGCGCGACGCGATGGCCGCCGACCCCACCGTCCACGTCCTGGGCGAGGACGTCGGCACCCTCGGCGGCGTCTTCCGCGTCACCGACGGGCTCGCCAAGGAGTTCGGCGAGGACCGCTGCACCGACACCCCGCTCGCCGAGGCCGGCATCCTCGGCACGGCCGTCGGCATGGCGATGTACGGGCTCAGGCCGGTCGTGGAGATGCAGTTCGACGCGTTCGCCTACCCCGCGTTCGAGCAGCTCGTCAGCCATGTCGCCCGTATGCGCAACCGCACGCGCGGTGCCATGCCCCTGCCGATCACCATCCGCGTCCCCTACGGCGGCGGCATCGGCGGCGTCGAGCACCACAGCGACTCCTCCGAGGCGTACTACCTGGCGACCCCGGGGCTCCATGTCGTCACGCCCGCCACCGTCGCCGACGCCTACGGCCTGCTGCGCGCCGCGATCGCCTCCGACGACCCGGTCGTCCTCCTCGAACCCAAGCGCCTGTACTGGTCGAAGGACTCCTGGAACCCGGAGGAGCCGACGGCCGTTGAACCGATCGGCCGCGCGGTGGTGCGGCGCTCGGGCCGGAGCGCCACGCTCATCACGTACGGTCCGTCCGTACCCGTCTGCCTCGAAGCCGCCGAGGCGGCCCGGGCCGAGGGGTGGGACCTGGAGGTCGTCGACCTGCGCTCGCTGGTGCCGTTCGACGACGAGACGGTCTGCGCCTCGGTACGGCGGACCGGGCGGGCGGTCGTCGTACACGAGTCGGGCGGGTTCGGCGGCCCGGGCGGAGAGATCGCGGCCCGTGTCACGGAGCGCTGCTTCCATCATCTGGAGGCGCCGGTGCTGCGCGTGGCCGGGTTCGACATTCCCTACCCGCCGCCGATGCTGGAGCGTCATCACCTGCCCGGCGTGGACCGGATCCTGGACGCCGTGGGGCGTCTGCAGTGGGAGGCCGAGAGCTGATGGCACAGGTGCTGGAGTTCAAGCTCCCCGACCTCGGGGAGGGGCTCACCGAGGCGGAGATCGTGCGCTGGCTGGTGCAGGTCGGTGACGTCGTCGCCGTCGACCAGCCGGTCGTCGAGGTCGAGACCGCCAAGGCGATGGTCGAGGTGCCCTGCCCCTACGGCGGTGTCGTCACCGCCCGCTTCGGCGAGGAGGGCACGGAACTGCCCGTGGGGGCGCCGCTGATCACCGTCGCGGTGGGGGCGCCCGCCGCCGTCGGGACCGCCGAGGACAGCGGCGGCAAGACCGAGGGCTCCGGGAACGTCCTGGTGGGGTACGGCACTTCGGAGGCCCCGGCCCGGCGCCGAAGGGTCCGTCCGGCGCAGCCGACGGCCACGCCGGCCGGGGGCGCGGCGAACGGCACGGGCACCGCGAACGGCACGGGCGCGCGTGAGATGCCCGTCGCGCGTGAAGTGGCCGAAGGACCCGTGCCGGTCATCTCGCCCCTCGTGCGTCGGCTCGCCCGCGAGAACGGCCTAGATCTGCGGGAGCTGACCGGCTCCGGCCCCGACGGACTGATCCTGCGGGCGGACGTGGAGTACGCGCTGCGGGCCGCCACGGCCCAAGGACGCGCCGCCGCTCCCGCCCAGGCAGGCCCCGTCGCCGCGCCGGCCGCCGTTCCGGAGCCGACGCCCGCCCCGGTGCTCACCGGCCCCGCCGCCGGAGGCATCCGCACCCCCCTCAAGGGACTCCGCGGTGCCGTCGCCGACAAGCTCTCCCGCAGCCGGCGCGAGATTCCCGACGCCACCTGCTGGGTGGACGCCGACGCGACCGAACTCATGCGCGCGCGGGCCGCGATGAACGCCGCCGGTGGGCCGAAGATCTCCCTCCTCGCCCTGCTGGCCCGCATCTGCACGGCGGCCCTCGCCCGCCACCCCGAGCTCAACTCCACGGTCGACATGGCGGCCAGGGAGGTCGTCCAGCTCGACCAGGTGCACCTCGGCTTCGCCGCCCAGACCCCGCGTGGCCTCGTCGTACCGGTCGTACGCGACGCACACGCGCGGGACGCTGAGTCGCTGACCGCGGAGTTCGCCCGGCTCACCGAGGCCGCCCGCACCGGCACCCTGACTCCTGGGGAACTGACCGGCGGGACCTTCACGTTGAACAACTACGGCGTCTTCGGCGTCGACGGCTCCACGCCGATCATCAACCACCCCGAGGCCGCCATGCTGGGCGTGGGCCGCATCGTCCCCAAGCCGTGGGTGCACGAGGGCGAGCTGGCGGTGCGGCAGGTCGTCCAGCTGTCGCTCACCTTCGACCACCGCGTCTGCGACGGCGGCACGGCGGGCGGCTTCCTGCGGTACGTGGCCGACTGCGTCGAACAACCGGCGGTGCTGCTGCGGACACTGTGATCGTGGCGCCGCCCACGCGTTCTTCGCGATCGCGGCGCTGCCCAGACGTTTTCTCTGGGGTCGCGGTGATGCCGTTGCGCACAGAGTGATCGTGGCGGCACCGTTGCGCGCACGGTGATCGCGACCGTGCCGTTGCGTCCACGCTGATCGTGGCGGTGCCGCTGTGCTCCCTGTGATTGCGGAACCCCCCACGCGTTCCCTGTGATCGCGGCGCCCCCCATACTCGGAGGGTGACCTCGTACGAGCCCGCGGGCGCCGCCGGTGCCGACGTCGTGTACGACGCCGTCGTGCTCGCCGGGGGTGCCGCGCGGCGGCTCGGCGGCGCGGACAAGCCCGGCGTGCGCGTGGGCGGCCGTGCGCTGCTGGAACGCGTCCTGACGGCCTGCGCCGACGCCCGCACCACCGTCGTCGTCGCCGACCCCCGGCCCACCGCACGGCCCGTCACCTGGGCGCGCGAGGACCCTCCCGGCGGCGGCCCGGTCGCCGCGCTCGGCGCCGGGCTGAGCCCCACGGCGGCGCCGGACGTCGTCGTCCTCTCCGCCGACCTGCCCTTCCTCACGACGGACACCGTCCGCCGACTGCTGACCGCCCTCCGCGCGGCCGGCACCGACGGGGCGCTGCTCACCGACGCCGACGGCCGCGACCAGCCCCTCGTGGCCGCGTACCGCGCCTCCGCGCTGCGCCGCGAGCTGACCACGCTCGCCGAGGAACACCACGGCCTCACCGGGCTGCCCCTGCGCAGGCTCACCGCAGGCCTCCACCTCACCCGTGTCCCGGACCCCGTCGCGTCCTTCGACTGCGACACCTGGGACGACATCGCCGCCGCCAGGGCACGTATCAGGGAGCATGGACCCGTGCTGGATGAATGGATCTCCGCAGTCAAGGACGAGCTGGGCATCGAACTCGACGTCGACACCGGCGTCCTGCTCGACCTCGCCCGCGACGCCGCCCACAACGTGGCCAGGCCCGGGGCGCCGCTGACCACCTTCCTCGTCGGCTACGCCGCCGCGCAGGCCGGGGGAGGCCCCGAGGCGGTCGCCGAGGCCGCCCGCAAGGCGACCGCCCTCGCCCTCGCCTGGCCCGACGAGGACGCGTCCGACGCCAAGCCGGCCGACGCCGGGGCCGCCGGCGACTCCGGCGCCCAGCCCGGTACGGACGCCGGATGACCGCCCGTCCGGATGCCGCCGACGCCGAGGACCTGGACGTCGAGGAGGTGCTCGCCCTCGTGAACGAGACCGCACACGACACCGGCCACCCGCACGCGGCCCCGCCGCCCCGGTCCACCGACCGGGCAGCCGGCAAGTCCGACGCCCACCACCGCGCCACCCCCTGGCCCGAGGCCCGCGCGATCGCCGAACGTGCCGCGCGTTCCACCGCCCGCGCCGCCCGTCGCGCCCCTGTCTCCGTTCCCCTCGACGCCGCCCTCGGCCTCACCCTCGCCGCCCCCCTCACCGCCCTCACCGACCTGCCCTCCTTCGACACCTCCGCGATGGACGGCTGGGCAGTTGCCGGACCCGGCCCGTGGGACGTGCGCGACGAGGGTGTCCTGGCCGGGCACGCCGAGCACCGGCCGCTCAGCGACGGCGAGGCCGTCCGGATCGCCACCGGCGCGCGCATCCCCCCGGACACCACCGCGGTCCTGCGCAGCGAGCACGGCCGCGCCGACGCCCAGGGCCGTCTGCACGCCACCCGCGACACCAAGCACGGCCAGGACATCCGCCCGCGCGGTCAGGAGTGCCGCACCGGCGACCAACTCCTGCCCGTCGGCACCCTCGTGACCCCGGCGGTCCTCGGGCTCGCCGCGGCCGCCGGGTACGACACGCTCACCGCGGTCCCCCGCCCCCGCGCCGAAGTCCTCGTCCTCGGCGACGAGTTGCTCACCGAGGGCCTGCCGCGCGAGGGCCTGATCCGGGACGCGCTCGGCCCGATGCTGCCGCCCTGGCTGCGCGCACTCGGCGCCGAGGTCATCGCCGTACGCCCGCTCGGCGACGACGCCGAGGCCCTGCACAAGGCGATCACCGGCTCGGACGCCGACCTGATCGTCACCACGGGCGGGACCGCCGCCGGCCCCGTCGACCATGTGCACCCCACCCTCCGGCGCATCGGCGCCGAACTCCTCGTGGACGGCGTCAAAGTGCGCCCCGGTCACCCGATGCTGCTGGCCCGCGTCAAGGAGAACCAGCACCTGGTCGGCCTGCCCGGCAACCCTCTCGCCGCCGTCTCCGGGCTGCTCACGCTCGCCGAGCCGGTGCTGCGGACCCTCGCCGCCCGCCCCGCCCCGGAGCCGTACACCCTGCCCCTGCGCGACGAGGTGCACGGCCATCCGCACGACACCCGGCTCATCCCCGTCGTCCTGCGCGGCGACAGTGCCGCTCCGCTGCACTACAACGGCCCGGCCATGCTGCGCGGCATCGCGGCGGCCGACGCCCTGGCCGTCGTACCGCCCGGGGGTGCCCGCTCGGCCCAGGAGCTCGAACTCCTCGACCTGCCCTGGGCATCCGCCGGAATCGGGGTGTGTTTCACGTGAAACTTCCGGGCCATGACGCGATCGCCCGCCAGGCGGACGAGCACCTCGTGACCCACCGGGTGAAACTCCCGCGCAAGGTGGTGGAGCACCCGTTCCGGCAGGTCGCCAAGCGGGTCCTGATGGCGTTGCTGGTGCTCTCGGCGACCGCGCTGCTCGTGTGGTTCGACCACGACGGTTACAACGACAACTCCGACGGCTCGGTCGACTTCCTCGACGCCTGGTACTACGCGACCGTCACGCTCTCCACCACCGGCTACGGCGACATCACCCCGGTCAGCGACGCGGCCCGGCTCACCAACATCTTCGTCATCACGCCCCTGCGCGTGCTGTTCCTGATCATCCTGGTCGGCACCACGCTCGAAGTCCTCACCGAACGCACCCGGGAGGAATGGCGGCTCAACCGCTGGAGGTCCACGTTGCGAGACCACACCGTCGTCGTCGGCTTCGGGACCAAGGGGCGGTCGGCGATCCAGACCGTCTGTGCGACGGGGCTGAAGAAAGAGCAGGTGGTCGTGGTCGACCCCAGCTCCAAGGTGATCGACGCCGCGACCGCCGAAGGGTTCGCGGGGGTCATCGGGGACGCGACGCGCAGCGATGTGCTCAAGCGGGCCGAGGTGCACAAGGCGCGGAAGATCATCATCGCGACGCAGCGGGACGACACCGCCGTCCTCGTCACCCTCACCGCACGGCAGCTCAACAAGGGCGCCAAGATCGTGGCCGCGGTGCGGGAGGAGGAGAACGCGCCGCTGCTGAAGCAGTCCGGTGCCGACGCCGTCATCACCAGCGCGAGCGCGGCCGGACGGCTCCTCGGCCTGTCGGTGCTGAGCCCCGCCGCAGGCATGGTGATGGAGGACCTCATCCAGCAGGGCAGCGGGCTCGACATCGTCGAACGCCCGGTCATAAAGGCCGAGGTGGGCCGTAATCCGCGGGAGGTCGAGGACCTGGTGGTGAGTGTCGTACGAGGTCATCGGGTGCTCGGCTACGACGACCCGAACCTGGGGGCGCTGGAGCTGACCGACCGGCTGATCACCATCGTGCGGATGACGCCGGGCACCCAGGTGGCGCCCGACGTCAGGCCGCTGCCGCAGGACTGAGGCCGGTTCTTCGGGGTCTACTTGCGGTTGTAGAGCCGCATCGTGATCGGGCCGAAGACCAGCACGAACAGGCCCGCCCACCCCAGCGACCAGGCGATCTCGTCGGCCGGCCAGTCGCCCGCCATCAACGCGCGGACGGCCGAGGACAGATGCGTGATGGGGCTGTTGTTGACGAACGCCTGGAGCCAGCCGGGCATCGTGCGCGGATCGACGAAGACGTTGGACAGGAAGGTCAGCGGGAAGATCACCATCATGCTGACGCCCATCACCGACTTCTCCGTGCGCAGCAGCAGCCCGAACATGGTCCAGATCCACGAGAACGCGAACGAAAACACCACCAGCAGCACGATCCCGGCGGCCACCCCGCCCATCCCGCCGTCCGGGCGGTAGCCGATGATCATGCCGACGACGAGCATTACGACCGACGCGATCGTGTAACGCAGGGCGTCGCCGAGCAGATAGCCGACCATCGTCGACGGCCGCCAGATGGGCAGCGACCGGAACCGGTCGAAGACGCCCTTCTCGATGTCGGTGTTCACGGACACGCCCGTGTACATCGTGATCATCACGACCGACATCACCAGGATGCCCGGCAGCAGGAACTGGATGTACTCCTTCGGGGAGCCGGCCAGGGCACCCCCGAACAGGTATGTGTACATCAGCACCATCATGATCGGGAACGCGGTGACGTCGAAGAGCTGCTCGGGCACGTGCTTGATCTTCAGGATCGCCCGCCAGCCGAAGGTGAGGGAGGCCGAGAGCGCCCCGGGGCGCGGCGGCCGCTCCCCGGCGACCAGCAGGGCGGCCAGCGACTCGGCGCTGACGGGGGCGAGGTCCTTGGCCTCGGTGGTGGTCGCGGTGCTCATGCCGCCGCCTCTTCCTTCGCGTCGGGGGCTTCGTGGGTGTCGTGTCCGGTGAGGGCGAGGAACACCTCGTCCAGGCTGGGCTGGCCCAGCGAGAAGTTGTCGACGGTGATGCCGGTGCGGGCCAGTTCGGCGAGCGCGCGGGAGGCCTGCTCGGCCGCCGAGTCGCCGCTCACGCCCGCGAGACGGGCGGTGAGCGCCACCGGATCGGGCTCCAGCTGTACGTCCGTGTCGAGCGCGAGCCTCAGCACCCGCTCCGCCTCCGGCCGCTGCGCCGGATCGCGCAGCCGCAGATGCACGGACCCGGCCCCGACGGACGCCTTCAGCTCGCCCTTGGTCCCCTCGGCGATCACCCGGCCGCGGTCGATGACGGCGATCCGGGACGCCAGCTGGTCGGCCTCGTCCAGATACTGCGTGGTCAGCAGCACGGTGGTGCCCTGGGCGACGACCGCGCGCACGATGTCCCACACCTGGTTGCGGCTGCGCGGGTCGAGCCCGGTCGTCGGCTCGTCGAGGAAGAGCAGGTCGGGGGTGTTGAGGATGGAGGCGGCGATGTCGATACGGCGCCGCATGCCGCCCGAGTAGTGCTTGACCTGCTTTCCGGCCGCGTCCGTCAGCCCGAAGGCCTCCAGGAGCTGTCCGGCCCGCACCCGGGCGGCCTTCTTGTGGTGGCCGAGGAGACGGCCGAGCAGGACCAGGTTCTCGATCCCGGTGAGGTCCTCGTCGACGGAGGCGTACTGGCCGGTGAGGCTCACTCGGCCGCGCACCTCATCGGCCTCGCGGACGACGTCGTGGCCGAAGACATGGGCCTCGCCGCCGTCGGGGCGGAGCAGGGTGGCGAGCATCTTCACGGTGGTCGTCTTGCCGGCGCCGTTCGGACCGAGGACGCCGTAGACCGTGCCGGCCGGGACGGCGAGGTCGACGCCGTCGACGGCCCGGGTCTCGCCGAACGTCTTCACCAGTCCGGCCGTCTCGATGGCCAGGCCGGAGGTGTGCTGGCTCATGGTGGGGTGTCCTTCCGCGTGCTGTGGTCGGCCGATCAGGCGCTGTGGTCTTGAACGTGCTTGGGCTACGCATGGGGAGACCTTTACGGTCGCGCAAACTCATCGGCGGCGCACCGGGGTTTTCGGGGAGGGCGGCCGTCGCCGCCGGTGGCGGCCGATCCGACCAGGTGGGACGAGGCGCGGGTGCACCAGGCCGCAGCCCGGGGGCGAGGAGTAGCGTCGCCTCCATGCGTGCGATCACGATTCCCGAACCTGGTGGACCCGAGGCGCTGGTGTGGAGCGAGGTCCCCGATCCGGTGCCCGGCGAGGGCGAGGTGCTGGTCGAGGTGGTGGCCAGCGCCGTCAACCGGGCCGACATCATGCAACGGCAGGGCTTCTACGACCCGCCGCCCGGCGCCTCCCCGTACCCCGGCCTGGAGTGCTCCGGCCGCGTCGCCGCGCTCGGCACCGGCGTGTCCGGCTGGGCCGTCGGCGACGAGGTGTGCGCGCTGCTGTCCGGCGGCGGGTACGCCGAGAAGGTCGTCGTCCCGGCGGGCCAGCTGCTGCCCGTGCCCAAGGGGGTCGACCTGAAGCACGCCGCCGCGCTGCCCGAGGTGGCCTGCACGGTCTGGTCGAACGTCTTCATGATCGCCCACCTCCGCCCCGGCGAGACGGTGCTGGTGCACGGCGGCTCCAGCGGCATCGGCACGATGGCGATCCAGCTCGCGAAGGCCGTGGGCGCGAAGGTCGCCGTCACCGCGGGCACCAAGGAGAAGCTGGAGCACTGTGCGCGGCTCGGCGCCGACATCCTGATCAACTACAAGGAGCAGGACTTCGTGGCCGAGGTCAAGGCGGCCACGGACGGTGCGGGGGCGGACGTCATCCTCGACAACATGGGCGCGAAGTATCTGGACCGCAACGTCCAGGCCCTCGCGGTCAACGGCCGTCTCGCGATCATCGGCCTCCAGGGCGGGACCAAGGGCGAGCTGAACATCGGCGCGCTGCTCGGCAAGCGTGCGGCCATCAGCGCGACCACCCTGCGGGCGCGTCCGCTGACCGAGAAGACGGCGATCGTGGCGGCCGTACGCGAACACGTCTGGCCCCTGCTCGACGGCGGCCACGTCCGCCCGGTCGTCGACCGCGAACTCCCGATGAGCGATGCGCCAGCCGCCCACCGGGTGGTGGAGGAGAGCGGGCACGTGGGCAAGGTGCTGCTGATCGTGGACGGGCAGAACTGACCTGGACCTGCGCCGCGGTGCCGGGCCGCCTTGCGCCGCGGTGCCGGGCCTTGTGCGTCGCGTGGCCGGGCCGCATTGCGTCGCAACTGCCGGGCCGCCCTGCCCTGCGCTGGCAGGCCGTCCCGCCCTGCGCTCACGTGCCGCTCGGCCTCCCGCGCTGACGGGCCGTCCCGCCGCCCGCTGATGGGCTCCCCGCCCTCAGCCGGGTGGGGGTGGCCCTCAGCCGGGCGAGGCGGCCGTCAGCCGCGGCGCAGGCGCACCCCGAGCAGGGCGAGCCCCAGGCCGAGCCCGATCAGTACCAGCCCGCTGCCGAGCGGCAGGATTCGCAGGACGGGCTCGGTGGGGCGCTCGGCCTGGCCGACGGCCTGCCCGACCGGCCGCGGCGATGCCTCGGGCACGGCGGTGCCGGCACCGTCGGTCGCCCGCCCTGCCTCCTCGTCCCGCACGCCGTCATCCCCGACGCCTTCGCCCGGCGCCGCCGAGTCCGCCGTTCCCTCACCCCTGACTTCGGACTCCTGACGCCCGGCGTCCGCATCCGTACCGGTATCGACATCCGCGTCCGCATCGACGTCGGCCTCGGGCTCCTCCCGCCGCCCTGGACGTTCCCGCCCCTCACCCGCGCTGCTCCCGGCCCGGGACGGCCCGACGCCGGGAACGGCCGGCTGTCCCGCCCGCGGGGGTGCGGCGGACGCCACCGGCGCGGCCGTATCGCGAGAGACATCCGGTACGAGGGTGGCGGCAGCGCCGTCGGGCACGCCCACGGAGGTCGCCGCACCGCCCGGCCCCGACCGCCCTGACCGCTCCCGGCTCTGCCCCGGCCCCTGCTCCCGTCCCGGCCCGTGGCCCCACCCTTGTTTCTGTTCCCGCCCTTGCACCGCCCCATCCGGCGTCACCACCACCCCACCCGGTGGCGCCGTCGCCACCGTCCCGCCCGTCGCCAGGGCGATCAGGAGTCCCGTAGTGCGCACGGTGCGCAGCCATCGCGTCACAGGACCAGCGTCACATCGCTCCGCGATTCCGGCATTACGGGTACCGCCGCCGGGCCCAACCGGCTGCACAATCCGGGTATGTCGATACGGCACGGACTGCTGGCGCTCCTGGAACGCGGCCCCCGCTACGGCTCGCGGCTGCGCTCCGAGTTCGAGGCGCGCACGGGCGGGACCTGGCCGCTGAACATCGGGCAGGTCTATACCACCCTCGGCCGTCTGGAGCGGGACGGCATGGTGAGGCAGGAGGGGGCGGACGAGGCCGGGCGGATGCTGTACGGCCTGACGGAGGCGGGCCGCGCCGAGGTGCGGGCCTGGTTCACGCGGCCGGTGGATCGAGGGAACCCGCCGCGCGACGAGCTGGCCATCAAGCTGGTGATGGCGGTCGGCGTGCCCGGAGCCGACGTCCGGGCGGTCGTCGAGGTCCAGCGACGGCATGTGTCCCGGGCGCTGCACGAGCACGTCCGGGCCCGTGCGGAGGCGCTGGCGCGGGCGCCCGGGCATCCGGACGAGGTGGCGCGGCTGCTGGTGCTGGAGCAGCAGGTCTGCCACACGGAGGCCGAGCTCCGGTGGCTGGAGCACTGTGAGGCCCGGCTGCTGCGGATGACACAAGCCCCGAATCCGGACAGCTGACGCGATCCCCCGCACCGTAAACGGTGGATCACCCTCCACCGGGGGCACCCCAATGGTGAGGTGTAGGGGTGCGAGAGAATGGCGGCATGGAGATGCCGAGGAACGAACGGTCGTCCGAACAGCCGCAGATCCTGGTCGTGGGCCAGGACGGGATGGCGCTCGGCGGCACCGGGGACGAGGACTCCCGCGAGCTTCCGGTGACGGAGATGGTGGAGCAGCCCGCCAAGGTCATGCGGATCGGCAGCATGATCAAGCAGCTGCTGGAGGAGGTGCGCGCGGCTCCTCTCGACGAGGCCAGCCGCGCCCGGCTGAAGGAGATCCATCGCAGCTCCGTCAAGGAGCTGGAGGACGGCCTGGCGCCGGAGCTGGTCGAGGAGCTGGAGCGGCTCTCCCTGCCGTTCACGGACGGGGCGACCCCGAGCGACGCCGAACTGCGGATCGCGCAGGCTCAGCTGGTCGGCTGGCTGGAGGGCCTCTTCCACGGCATCCAGACCACGCTGTTCGCCCAGCAGATGGCCGCGCGGGCCCAGTTGGAGCAGATGCGTCGGGCGCTGCCGCCGGGCGTGGGCCACGACGGCGAGGACGGACACCCGGGCGGACGCTCCGGCGGGCCGTACCTCTAGGACCGAAGGCACGTAGACACGTAGAGAAGGCACGTAGACACGTGACGAGAAGGGGCCGGCGTCCGCGGACGCCGGCCCCTTCTCTCATGTCTCACGCCCAGGTGATCAGCCGCTTGGGCTGCTCCAGGATCGCCGCCACGTCGGCGAGGACCTTGGAGCCCAGTTCGCCGTCGACCAGGCGGTGGTCGAAGCTCAGAGCCAGGGTCGTCACCTGACGCGGCTTCACCTTGCCCTTGTGGACCCACGGCTGGAGCTTGATCGCGCCGACCGCGAGGATCGCGGACTCGCCGGGGTTGAGGATGGGCGTACCGGTGTCGACGCCGAAGACGCCGACGTTGGTGATCGTCACGGTGCCGCCCTGCATCGCGGCCGGGGAGGTCTTGCCCTCCCGCGCGGTGGCCACCAGCTCGCCGAGCGACTCGGCCAGTTGCGGCAGCGTCTTGGCGTGGGCGTCCTTGATGTTCGGGACGATCAGGCCGCGCGGGGTGGCCGCGGCGATGCCCAGGTTCACGTAGTGCTTGAGCACGATCTCCTGGTTGGCCTCGTCCCAGGACGCGTTGACCTCGGGGTTGCGCTTGATCGCGACCAGCAGGGCCTTGGCGATCAGCAGCAGCGGGTTGACCCGCAGCCCCTGCATGTCCTTGTCCTGCTTGAGCTCCTCGACCAGCTTCATGGTGCGCGTGACGTCGACCGTCACGAACTCCGTGACATGCGGCGCCGTGAACGCCGAGCCGACCATCGCCGCCGCCGTCGCCTTGCGGACGCCCTTGACCGGGATGCGGGTCTCCCGCGCGGTGTCGTACGTCGCGACCGGGGCGGGCGCGGGGGCCTGGACGGGGGCCGGCGCCTCGACGACCGCCGGCTCGGCGGCCGGGGCCGCCGCCGCGTGGACGTCCTCGCGCGTGATGATGCCGTCGGGGCCGGTCGGGGTGACCGTGGCGAGGTCGACGCCCAGGTCCTTCGCCAGCTTGCGCACCGGCGGCTTGGCCAGCGGGCGCTCCTTGACGGCGGGGGCGGCGGGTGCGGCGGCCGCGTGACCGTTGAGCTCGGCCTGGACGGCCGTCGAGGCCTCCTGGACCGGGATCTGGGGGCCCTTGCGGGGGCGGCGCTTGGTCGAGGACGCGGCGACGCCGTAGCCGACGAGGACGGGCTGCCGTCCCTCGGGCTGCTTCTCGGGTTCGGGGGCCTCCGCGGCCTCGGGGGTCGTTTCAGGAGCCGGAGCCGGGGCCCCTCCCGAGACGTCCACCGCGATGATCGAGGTGCCCACGTCGACCGTGGTGCCCTCGGGGAAGTGGAGTGCGCGGACGACACCGTCGTAGGGGATGGGCAGTTCGACGGCCGCCTTGGCGGTCTCGACCTCGCACACCACCTGGCCGTCGGTGACCTTGTCACCGGGCTGCACGTACCACTTGAGGATCTCGGCCTCGGTGAGTCCCTCGCCCACGTCGGGCATCTTGAACTCGCGCACGGACGCTTCAGTCATCGTCGTCATGCCCCTCTCCTCAGTACGCCAGGGCACGGTCGACGGCGTCGAGCACCCGGTCCAGGCCCGGCAGGTACTCCTCCTCCAGGCGGGCCGGCGGGTACGGGGCGTGGTAGCCGCCGACCCGGAGCACCGGGGCCTCCAGGTGGTAGAAGCAGCGCTCCGTGATCCGGGCGGCGATCTCCGCGCCGGAGCCGAAGAACACCGGCGCCTCATGGACCACGACCAGGCGGCGGGTCTTCTCCACCGAGGTCTGGATCGCGTCGAAGTCCAGCGGGGACACCGAGCGCAGGTCCAGGACCTCCAGCGACTTGCCCTCCTCGGCCGCGGCGGCCGCGACCTCCAGGCAGGTCTTCACCATCGGGCCGTACGCCACCAGCGTCAGGTCCGTGCCCTCACGGACCGTCTGCGCCTTGTGCAGCGGGCCGGGGATGGCGTCGGTGGTGACCTCGCCCTTGTCCCAGTAGCGGCGCTTGGGCTCGAAGAAGATCACCGGGTCGTCGCTCTGGATGGCCTGCTGCATCATCCAGTAGGCGTCGGACGCGTTGGACGGCGAGACGATCTTCAGGCCCGCCACGTGCGCGAAGAGCGCCTCCGGCGACTCCGAGTGATGCTCGACCGCGCCGATGCCGCCGCCGTAGGGGATGCGGATGACGACCGGGAGCTTGACCTTGCCCAGCGAGCGGGCGTGCATCTTCGCGAGCTGGGTGACGATCTGGTCGTAGGCCGGGAAGACGAAGCCGTCGAACTGGATCTCCACCACCGGGCGGTAGCCGCGCAGCGCGAGGCCGATCGCGGTGCCGACGATGCCGGACTCGGCGAGCGGGGTGTCGATGACGCGGCTCTCGCCGAAGTCCTTCTGCAGGCCGTCCGTCACGCGGAAGACGCCGCCGAGCTTGCCGACGTCCTCGCCCATGACCAGGACCTTGGGGTCGGACTCCAGGGCGTGGCGCAGCGACTCGTTGATCGCCTTGGCCAGAGCCATGCTCTTGGATGTCACCGTCTTGGTGGTTTCGGCCGCCATGTCAGGCCCCCTCTCCGTCAGCGAACGACGCCTGGTAGGCGGCGAACTGGGCTCGCTCCTCGTCGACCAGCGCATGCCCGTCCGCATACGCGTGCTCGAAGATGGCGAAGTGGTCCGGGTCGGGCATGGCACGGACCGCCTCGCGCACTCGCTTGCCCAACGCCTCGCTCTCGGCCTCGAGTTCCGCGAAGAATCCGTCGTCCGTGTGGTTTGAGGCCTCCAGGTACCGGCGAAGGCGCAGGATCGGGTCCTTGGCCTCCCAGGCCTGCCGCTCCTCGTCACCGCGGTAGCGGGTCGGGTCGTCGGAGGTGGTGTGGGCGCCCATGCGGTAGGTGAACGCCTCGACCAGGGTGGGGCCCTCGCCGGCGCGGGCGCGCTCCAGTGCCCACTTCGTCACCGCGAGGCAGGCCAGCACGTCGTTGCCGTCCACGCGGACGCCGGGGAAGCCGAAGCCCTGGGCGCGCTGGTAGAGCGGGACGCGGGTCTGCTTCTCGGTGGGCTCGGAGATCGCCCACTGGTTGTTCTGGCAGAAGAACACGACCGGGGCGTTGTAGACCGCGGAGAAGGTGAAGGACTCGGCCACGTCACCCTGGCTGGAGGCGCCGTCGCCGAAGTACGCGATGACGGCGGCGTCGGCGCCGTCCTTGGCGATGCCCATCGCGTAGCCGGTGGCGTGCAGCGTCTGGGAGCCGATGACGATCGTGTAGAGCTGGAAGTTGTTGCTGTTGGGGTCCCAGCCGCCGTTGTTCACGCCGCGGAACATGCCCAGCAGGTTCTCCGGCGGGACGCCGCGGCACCAGGCGACGCCGTGCTCGCGGTAGGTCGGGAAGACGTAGTCGTCCTCGCGGGTGGCCCGGCCGGAGCCGATCTGGGCGGCCTCCTGGCCGAGCAGCGACGCCCACAGGCCCAGCTCGCCCTGGCGCTGCAGGGAGGTGGCCTCGGCGTCGAAGCGGCGGGTGAGCACCATGTCGCGGTACAGACCGCGGAGCTCTTCGGGGGTGATGCCGGCGACGTACTTGTCGTATGCGGCGTTCTTGACGCGCTTGCCCTCGGGCGTCAGCAGCTGAACCAGTTCGGGCTCGGTGCTCGGGGACTTTTTGGTCCCGGCGCTGCGTCGCGGCTTGCGCGCGGCAGTGCTCTCCACGGTCACGGGTGCTCCTCCGTCGGTCCGGCATCCGGGTTCGCCGGGTGCCAGTACGGCTCACCTGAAGCCTCGCGGACGCACGGGGTGGGTGCGGTCCATTCGGTATCAGGCGTGACAAGGTGCCCCGGCGAGCGCCCTGCAAAAGGCACGTTACCCAGTGCTGCACAATTCTGTGAAACCCCTCCTGACCTGGGATTTTGCTTGGATTTCCAAGTAAGTCGATGCTTGGATTTCCTACTAGGTCGCGGAATCGGGTACAGCCGCTGGTCACAGCCTCGCAGGAGGCCGGAGCAACGGCACGTTATCCCGGCTACCCAGGTCACCGGAAGACTTTCTGTGTTTGACTTGCTGCGTGCGCGAAGACGGAAAAATCACCGTATTTCTTCTCGACGACCATGAAGTGGTCCGTCGGGGCGTCCATGAGCTGCTCTCGGTCGAGGACGACATCGA
This sequence comes from Streptomyces sp. Act143, assembly GCF_003143935.1. Lineage (GTDB taxonomy): Bacteria > Actinomycetota > Actinomycetes > Streptomycetales > Streptomycetaceae > Streptomyces. Next base: position 5,125,902 of record NZ_QFRX01000001.1, read on the forward strand.
GGTCGTGGGCGAGGCCGGTACGGCGGCCGACGCGCTGGTGCGGATTCCGGCCACCCGGCCCGACGTCGCGGTGCTCGACGTGCGGCTTCCGGACGGCAGCGGCGTGGAGGTCTGCCGGGAGATCCGGTCGCAGAACGAGGACATCAAGTGCCTCATGCTGACCTCGTTCGCCGATGACGAGGCCCTCTTCGAGGCGATCATGGCGGGCGCCGCCGGATACGTCCTCAAGGCCATCCGGGGCAACGAGCTGCTGTCCGCCGTGCGGGACGTCGCGGCCGGCAAGTCGCTGCTGGACCCGGTGGCCACCGCGCGCGTGCTGGAGCGGTTGCGGGACGGCGGCACCGCCAAGGGCGACGACAGGCTCGCGCACCTCACCGAGCAGGAGCGCAGGATCCTCGATCTGATCGGCGAGGGCCTCACCAATCGCGCGATCGGCGAGCGGCTGCATCTCGCCGAGAAGACGATCAAGAATTACGTGTCCGCTCTGCTCTCCAAACTCGGTATGGAACGGCGGTCGCAGGCGGCGGCGTACGTGGCGCGAATGCAGGCGGAACAGCAGCGCCACTGACCGGCCTCGGGCCATTGAGGACCAAAGACCTCTCCCGTGGGGCGCTCCCGCGTCCGACATTGGTGTCATGCCCTCCGACGAACAGCTCGCCGTCGACCTGCTCGCCCGCACCGACTACGGCCGGGTGGCCACCAGCATGCGCGCGCTGCCCTTCCTCGCCTTCGCCCGGCACATCGTGGTCGACGGGCGGGTGCTGCTGCGGCTGCCGAGGGGCGTCGGGTACCACCGGGCGTGCATCGGCCATGTCGTCGCGTACGGCGCGGACAACCTGAGCTCGGCCCGGTCGGGCGAGGGGCTGTGGTCCGTGCACGTGGTCGGCGCGTGCACGCGGCACGATCCGACGCCCGCCGAACTCGAACGGTTCGGCCCGGCTCCCCGCGTCGTGGACGGCGAGCCGTACGAACCCGTCTACCTGCGCGTCGAGCCGCAGTTCGGGACCGTGCACTCCACCGGCGGAGCCCTGGAAAGTCACTTCGCGCACATGCCGTGATCGATTGCGACTGTCTGTGACAATGCCCAGCTCACGGCGTCCCCGGGTGCCCTAGCATCTGGCGCGTGCCGCGCCCTTGTGTACCACCCCCCATGCCCCACGCGCCCCCGCTGAACGCCCTCCTGAGCCAGTACGCCGCCGGCTCCGCCGTCACCTGCGAACCCGTCGAACAAGGGCTGCTCAACCGCGGCTACCGGCTGTGCACGACCCGTGGCCGCTACTTCCTCAAGCACCACTTCGACCCCGACACCGCCGACCCGGACGCCATCGAACGCCGGCACCGCGCCACCCAGCGCCTGGCCGAGCTGGGCGTGCCCGTGGCCCCGCCGCTGGCCGGCCGGGACGGCCGCACGGTCGCCGTGGTCGGCGGCCATGCCTACGCCCTGCACCCCTGGATCGACGGCAGGCACCGCCACGGCGGCCAGCTCGCGCCCGAGCAGTGCGCACGCCTGGGGGCGCTGCTGGGAGCCGTGCACGCCGCCCTGGAGCGCGTGATGCCGCCCAAGGGGCGCACCCGACCGTCCACGAGCCCCCACCCGGTGCGCAGCGCCGACCCCGCCGCCACCTTCGCCCTCATCGACGACCTGCTCACGCGCGTGCGCCGGCACCGCCCCGCCGACACCTTCGACGAACTGGCCCGCCACCGCCTCCTGGAGCGGCGCGCCCTGCTGGAGCAGCACGCCGAACGGCGGCCCCCGAACGGGGCGTGCGTGGGGTGGGTGCACGGCGACTTCCACCCGTTCAACCTGCTCTACAAGGGGGACGCCCCCGCCGCGATCGTCGACTGGGACCGGCTCGGCGTGCAGCCCCGCGCGGAGGAGGCCGTCCGCGCCGCCGCGATCTTCTTCGTACGGCCCGCGGGCACGCTGGACCTGCCGAAGGTGCGGGCGTACGCGCGCGCGTACCGGCGGGCGGCCGGGGCCCCGCCCTCGGAGCTGGCGGCGGCCGTGCACCGCGTGTGGTGGGAGCGGCTCAACGACTTCTGGATGCTGCGCTGGCACTACGAGCGCGGCGACACCCGCGCGGACTCCCAGTTCCCGGCGGCGTCGGCGCTGGCGGTGTGGTGGACACGGGAGTACGAGGCGGTGTGCGACGCGTTCGCGGGCTGAGGGAGTGAGGGGCGACAGGTGCGGGGCAGGCAGCGCGGGAACAGCACGCGCGCGTGCGGGCCGTTTCCGGTTCGCACGCGCGCGTGGAGGTCAGGTCACAGGCCCCCCGTCGGCAGGCCCGTCCTTCAAGGGCCTTCTTCGCCACCCGGGTTGCCCGTGTCGCCGCCGGTGGTGTCGGTCGGCTGCGCGGTGTCGGACGGCTGGGCGGTGTCGCTCGGCTGGTTCGTCGGCTCCGTGGTCGTCGGCTCGTCCGTCGGCTCCGTGGCCGTCTCCGAAGGCGTCGCCGACGGCGTGTACGAGGGCTGCGACGACGGGGTCCAGGAGGAGCCGCCGCTGCTCGTGCCGTCGCCGGTCTGCTCCTCGGTGGTTTCGTCCGTCGGCTCGTCGCTCGGCGACTCGCTGGCCGTCTGGTCGTCCTTGGTCTGCGAGGTGGTCGGCGACTGCGTGGTGCCGCCCTCGCCGCCGTCGCCGTTGCCGCGGTTCAGCGCCAGCGCGACGCCCGCCGCGATCGCGACCACCGCGAGGACGGCCAGGATCCACAGCTTGCCGCGGCCGCTGCCCCGGTTGCCGTGCCCCTCGAAGCCGCCGTCGTCCCCGCCGCCGTAGCCCTGCGGCAGGATCGGCTGCGGGATCTGGGTCGTACCGGAGACGCCCGCGTCGGGGTGGCCCATGACGGTGGTGCTGGCGAAGCCCGCGGCCGGGGTGTGCCGGCCCTCGTGCACCGCGACCGGGCCGGTGTTCCAGGTGCCGGTGTGGCCGCCCTGCTCGTACAGCATCTGGAGCCCGTACTGGACGAGCCCGCGCATCTCCTCGGCCGTCTGGAACCGGTCGTCCGGCTCCTTGGCGAGCGAGCGCATGACCAGGCCGTCGAGCTCCGGGGGCGTGGCGTCGGAGACCTCGGAGGGCGGGGTCGGGATGTCCTGGACGTGCTGGTAGACGACGGACAGCGGGGTCTCGCCCGTGAACGGCGGGCGCAGGGCCAGGAGTTCGTAGAGGAGGCAGCCCGTCGCGTACAGGTCGGAGCGGTGGTCGACGGCCTTGCCGAGGGCCTGCTCCGGCGACAGGTACTGGGGCGTGCCCATGACCATGCCGGTCTGCGTCATCGTCGACTGCGCGCCGTGCAGGGCGCGGGCGATGCCGAAGTCCATCACCTTGACGGCACCGTTGTTGGTGATGATGACGTTGGCGGGCTTGATGTCGCGGTGCACGATGCCGTGCTGGTGCGAGTAGGCGAGCGCCTCCAGGACGCCGGAGACGATGATCAGGGCCTGCTCCGGGCCCGGCGCCTCGGCGTTGATCAGCAGGTCGCGGATCGTGCGCCCCTCGACGATCTCCATGACGATGTACGGAACGGACTGGCCGTTCACATAGTCCTCGCCGGAGTCGTACACGGCGACGATCGCGTGGTGGTTGAGACCGGCGACCGACTGGGCCTCGCGCGTGAAGCGGGCCTTGGAGACCGGGTCCTCGGCGAGATCGGCGCGCAGCAGCTTGACCGCGACGGTGCGGCCCAGCCGTACATCCTCGGCGGCGAACACCTCGGCCATGCCGCCGCGGCCGAGTCTGCGTGTCAGTCGATATCGGCCGTCACCGACCAGTCCGCCGTTACCCCACAGCTCCGGCGCATCTGACATTCCGCCGCCAGTCGCCTCGGGGTCGGACGGGCCCTGAGCGCGCTGCTGCTGTGCCATCAGTCCTCGCCGTCGTTTCTGCCCGCGGTGCGCGCGGTGTTGTTACGGTCTCCGTCGGCCACGCTACAGCCTCCGCGCAAGCCTCCGGTCCGGGATGAGCCCGGGGACCGGTCCGAGACGGACCGGCCATCAAATCGGTAGCACGCGCTGTCGTGCAAATTCTGTGTACTGGCCGTACGGCCCCTGTAACGCTTCCGCGACGCTTCTTTCGCGTACGGTCACGGAACGGGCACCCGGCTTGACCTGTCAGTGGGGTGGGGCAGACTTGGCCGGGAATGAGCCATTCGATCAACGACGATTCGATCAACGACAGTCGGGCCGGCGCCTGAAGGCCGATGGGGGACGCAGAACATGAGCCAGGACGGCGCACAGGGCCGGTACGCGGGGCGGGCACTCGCCAACAACCGCTATCAGCTGCGCGACTTGCTCGGCGAAGGCGGCATGGCCTCGGTGCACCTCGCGCACGACACCATGCTCGACCGCCCCGTCGCGATCAAGACCCTGCACACCGAGCTGGGCCGTGAGCAGGCCTTCCGCGAGCGGTTCCGCCGCGAGGCGCAGGCCGTGGCCAAGCTCACGCACACCAATATCGTCTCGGTCTTCGACACCGGCGAGGACGCCCTCGACGGCTCGACGATGCCGTACATCGTCATGGAGTACGTCGAGGGCCGCCCGCTCGGCTCGGTGCTCGACGAGGACGTACGGCAGTTCGGCGCGATGCCCGCCGACAAGGCGCTGAAGATCACCGCCGACGTCCTCGCGGCGCTGGAGATCAGCCACGAGATGGGGCTGGTGCACCGCGACATCAAGCCGGGCAACGTCATGATGACCAAGCGCGGTGTGGTCAAGGTGATGGACTTCGGCATCGCGCGCGCCATGCAGTCGGGCGTGACGTCGATGACGCAGACCGGCATGGTCGTCGGCACCCCGCAGTACCTCTCCCCCGAGCAGGCCCTCGGCCGTGGCGTGGACGCCCGTTCCGACCTCTACTCGGTCGGCATCATGCTGTTCCAACTGGTCACCGGGCGGCTGCCGTTCGAGGCGGACTCGCCGCTGGCGATCGCGTACGCGCATGTCCAGGAAGAGCCGGCCGCGCCCTCGTCGATCAACAGATCGCTGCCGCCGGCCGTGGACGCGCTGGTCGCCCGCGCCCTGAAGAAGAACCCGAACGAACGCTTCCCGAGCGCCGAGGCCATGCGCGACGAGTGCCTGCGCGTGGCGGCCTCCTTCCAGGCGGCGCCGCCCAGCATCGTCCCCGGCGCGCAGACCGCCAGCGGTGCGGGAGTCGGCTCGGCCGTCTTCCCGCCGGTCGGCCAGACGCCCCCGCCGCCCACCAACAACGTCCAGACCCCGTACCAGCCGGCCCCCACGCCGAACCCGTACGGCACCCCGACCCCGACCCCGGCGCCCGCCCCGGCGTACGGCTACCCGCAGCAGGGCGGCTACCAGACGCCGGCGCCGAACGCGTACACGCCGAACACCCCGCCGCCGTACAACCTCACGCCCCAGCAGGCCTCCGCGCCTTCGTCCGGCGGCGGCAAGAGCAACCGGCCGGTCGTCCTCGGCTCGATCATCGTCTCCGTCGTCGCGGTCGGCGGCCTCATCGCGGCCCTGACCCTGAGCGGCGGCGGCACGGACGACGACGCCAAGGGCAGTGACGGCGCGAGCACGTCCGCCTCGTCGCATCCGTCGGGATACCGCTCCGGCGACCCGAACCGGACGGTCGAGACGAGCGAGTGCACCGACCCGCAGGAGTCGTACAACGACCCGGACAAGATCCAGGTCCCGGACTTCGCCTACAAGAGCTGGGACTCGGTCCTGTCCTGCCTGAAGGCCGCCGGCTGGCACTACGACAAGACCCCCGTGGACGAGAGCACGTGGGGCGAGGGCACCGTGATCCGGCAGTCCCCCAAGGCCGGTACGGATGTCGACCCGAAGGACGTGGACATCCAGTTCGACATCTCCACCGGCAACCCGTCCTGACGGACCCCCGCGGCCGGGCCGTGCCGCGGGGCATCATGGCGGTATGACCGATCTTGGAACAGTCGCGCCGGTACCGGCGGCCGTGGACGTCTCAGGGCTGGCGGACCTGGCAGGGGGCCATCACGCCCGTGCCGTGACCCCGCTCGGGACGCGGGAGGTCGCCGGGCACCTGGTGAAGGTGTACGGCATCCAGGCACCCGGACGGGCCGTCATGGACGGGGAGGCCGCGCTGCGCATCGCCGGGGCCCATCTCGCCTCGGCCCGGCTGCGGGGCTCGCTCGGGCTGGCCGTGGTGCTGGCGCACGCGGGTGGGGACGGGGACTATCTGCTGGTCCACACGTGGATCGAGGGACACATGTCCGACCTCGCGGTCTTCGCCGGGCCGGTGGACCGGCCGGAGGAACTGCGCCCGGGGCGGCAGGGGCTGGCCCCGTGCGTGTGGGAGGCGGGCGTGCTCGCCCACGAGCGGGACGCCTTCGTCACGCATGTGCTGGACGGCACCGGGGAGTTGGCGGACCGCCTCACGGCGTGGGGCGCGGACGTACTGGAGGGGGAGGTCCGATGACGGGTCCTGCCGGGGTGCGGCGGGCGCGGGTCGAGGACCTGCCGGAGCTGATCGCGCTGATCGGTGAGCATGCCGTGTACGAGAAGGCCGACCCGCCCGCCGAGGGGCTCGCCGGGCGGCTGGAGCCGCTGCTGTTCGGGGCTCCCGAGCCCCGGCTGATCTGTCTCGTCGCCGAGGTGGGGGACGGCGGGCCCGTCGTCGGGTACGCCACCTGTTCCGCCGAGGTCTCCACCTGGGACGGGGCCGAGTACCTCCACATGGACTGCCTGTTCCTGCGGGACGGGCATCGCGGGCTCGGCCTCGGGGAGAAGCTCATGGAGGCCGTGCGGGGGGAGGCGCGGCGGCTGGGGCTCGGGCATGTGCAGTGGCAGACGCCCTTGTGGAACGAGGGGGCGATTCGCTTCTACGGGCGGATCGGGGCCACCTCGAAGGAGAAGCGGCGGTTCTTCTGGCCGGCCGGCTGAGCGGCCATGAGAAAGGGGCCCGCCGCCGCAGGCCCCTTCCCCCACCGCTTCGCTACGTCAGCTGATCTTCGCGTAGCCGTAGTTGATGAGCTTCTTCACGTCCGCCGTGCGGTTGTCCGCGGAGGACGCCGTCAGGACCGCGCCCATCACCGACTCGCCGTTGTACGTGGCGGCGAAGACCAGGCAGTACTTGGCGTCGGTGCCGGAGCCGGTCTTGACGCCCAGCGTGCCGTTCCAGCCCAGCAGGGTGTTGGTGTTCTTCCACGCCGCCATCGTGCGCGTGGAGCCGGAGCTGGTGATCGTCTTCGCCGTGTACGACTTGGTCTTCACGACGGACTTGAAGGTGGAGCTCTTCATGGTGCTGCGGGCGAGCTTCGTCAGGTCGCGCGGCGTCGAGTAGTTGGAGCCGTTGCTGATGCCGTCGAACGAGTCGAAGTGCGTGTTCGTCATGCCCAGGTCGGCGGCCTTCTTGTTCATCTTGGCGATGAAGTTCTTGGTGCGGGCCGCGACCGTCGTGCCGGAGCCGAACTTGTCGGCCAGCGCCATCGCGGCGTCGCAGCCGGACGGCAGCATCATCCCGTACAGCAGCTGACGGACGGTGACCTTGTCACCGACGATCAGGTGGGCCGACGAGGCGCCCTTGGAGACGATGTAGTCGCTGTAGGCCTTCTTGATCGTGACCTTGGCGTCCAGGTTCAGGTTCGTCTGCGTGAGCACGACCTTCGCGGTCATGATCTTGGTCGTGGAGGCGGTCAGCCGCTTGGTGTCGGCCGACTTGGTGAAGAGGGTCTTGCCGGTGGCGCTGTTCATCAAGAACCCGCCCTTGGCCGTGATGGTGGGCGTGGTGACGGCCTGCGCCGGCGCCGCGGTGAGAGCCCCGGTGGCGAGCATCGCGCCGGCCGTGAGGGCGACAGCAGCGGCTCTGCGGACACGGAGGCCCTTGGTGGCGGTAATCAACTGAAATACCCCGAATACGTCGAATTCACCTGTGGTGCGGCCGAGTTGAAGGGGAAAGACGGTGGGGCCGCATGTGTGAGACACGTAAGTAGCACAGAAGGTTGTGCGGCATCCGGGGCGGGTGTTGCCTTTTTTGCGCGAGGGGCTCCCGTGGTCCGCATCGTGAAACGGGACCCCTCATGCGTACGTGTTGTATCTATGCTGTGCGCATGCCTTCCGCCCCACCCGCAGCCACCGACCGGCCCCCCGCCACCGCCAAGCAGCCACCCGCAGCCGACCGCGTCTACACCCACGTCAAACAGGGCGTCCTGGAGCGCCGCTACGAGGGCGGGACCCTGCTCACCGAGGGCGAGCTCGCCGAGGCCGTCGGGGTGTCGCGCACGCCCGTGCGCGAGGCGCTGCTGCGCCTCGAGGTCGAAGGGCTGATCAAGCTCTACCCCAAGAAGGGCGCGATGGTCCTGCCCGTCTCCGCGCAGGAGATCGCGGACGTGGTGGAGACCCGGCAGCTGGTCGAGGAACACGCCGCGCGCAAGGCCGTACCGGCGTCCCCGCAGCTCATCGCCCGGCTCGAGGAACTGCTCGCGCGGCAGAAGGAGCAGGCCGCCGCCGGGGACCTGGCGGGCGCCGCCGTCACCGACCGCTGCTTCCACGCCGAGATCGTCCGCAGCGGGGGCAACGAGATCCTCTCCCGGCTCTACGACCAGCTCCGCGACCGGCAGCTGCGGATGGGTGTCGCGGTCATGCACGCCCACCCGGACCGCATCACCAAGACCCTCACCGAGCACGAGCAGATCCTCGACGCGCTGCGCTCCGGCGACGCGGAGGCGGTGGTCGGGCTGATCCACGGACACGTCGAGTGGTTCTCGCACCTCGCGCGGGGTGAGGTCCGATGAGGACGAGCTCCCTGCCCGGCGACCCGCCCGGCGGCCGGCGCGCGATCGCCGTCTGGGGCATCGGTGTCTCCGTCTACTTCGTCGCCGTCATCTTCCGCACCTCCCTCGGCGTCGCCGGCCTCGACGCGGCCGACCGCTTCCACGTCAACGCCTCCGCGCTGTCGACCTTCTCGATCCTGCAGCTGCTGGTCTACGCGGGCATGCAGATACCCGTCGGCCTGCTCGTCGACCGCCTCGGCACCAAGAAGGTCCTGACCCTCGGGGTCGTCCTCTTCACCGCCGGGCAACTGGGCTTCGCCTTCTCCCCCTCGTACGGCATGGCCCTCGCCTCACGCGCGCTGCTCGGCTGCGGCGACGCGATGACGTTCATCAGCGTCCTGCGGCTCGGCAGCCGCTGGTTCCCCGCCCGGCGCGGCCCGCTGGTCGCCCAGCTCGCGGGACTGGTCGGCATGGCCGGCAACCTTGTCTCCACCCTCGTGCTGGCCCGGCTGCTGCACGGCATCGGCTGGACGGCCGCCTTCGCGGGCAGCGCGCTCGCGGGCGTGCTGGTGCTGGTCCTGCTGGTCCTGTTCCTCAAGGACCACCCCGAGGGCCACGAACCCGAGCCCGTCCCGCACCAGGGCGCGGCCTACGTCCGGCGCCAGATCGCCGCCTCCTGGCGGGAGCCGGGGACACGTCTCGGACTGTGGGTGCACTTCACGACCCAGTTCCCGGCGATGGTGTTCCTGCTGCTGTGGGGCCTGCCCTTCCTGGTCGAGGCCCAGGGCCTGTCCCGGGCGACCGCCGGCGAGCTGCTGACCCTCGTCGTGCTGTCCAACATGGTCATAGGGCTCGTCTACGGCCAGGTCGTCGCCCGGCACCACGAGGCGCGGCTGCCGCTGGCGCTCGGGACCGTGGGCGCCACGGCGCTGCTGTGGGCGGTGACGCTGGCGTACCCGGGCGAGCACGCGCCCATGTGGCTGCTGGTGGTGCTGTGCGTGGTGCTGGGGGCGTGCGGTCCGGCGTCGATGCTGGGCTTCGACTTCGCGCGGCCCGCGAACCCGCCGGAGCGGCAGGGGACGGCGTCCGGAATCACCAACATGGGCGGGTTCGTCGCCTCGATGACGACACTGTTCGCGGTCGGTGTGCTGCTGGACGCCACCGGGGACGATTACCGGATCGCGTTCTCCGTGGTGTTCGTGCTCCAGGCGGTGGGGGTCAGCCAGATCCTGCGGCTGCGGAAGCGGGCGATTCGCAGGGAGCGGGAACGGCTTGTCGCGAGCCGGGTGGAGACGGTGCACGTTCCCGCGTGAGCGGGGCACGCCGGTGGGGGCGGCCCTGGGGGCTCCGCCCCCGGACCCCGGCCTTCGCCCACCCGCCGTCCGATTCGGTCGGCTGGAAAAGTCCTGCTACGACGTCACCGCGAAGTTCCGCAGTATCGACGCCGTCAACTGCGGATCGCCCTCCGCCTTCACCCGGTCCGCCACCGCCTCCGGCGTCACCCGCCCGCAGGCCAGGCGGACGTAGGTCTCCCAGTCCAGGGTGAGGGCGGCGGCGGGGCCGAGCGCGGGGGCGGTCTCCAGGGTGCCGCGGCCCTGGATGTCGACGCGGATCGTGCGCAGGAACTCGATGGGGCCGTGGACGTCGAAGACGACCGCCGAGCTGCGCGGCGCGTCGGCCTTCTCCGCGACGACGGCGGGGAGTTCGGCGAGCAGGACGTCACGCGCGATGTGCGCGCCGGGCGAGTCGAGGTTGCCGGGGCGGCCGAGGGCGGCACGCAGGTCCTGCTCGTGCACCCAGACGTCGAACGCGTGCCGCCGCATCGACGCTTCGAGGGTCAGTTCGGTGCTGTACGGGCCGCGCACCTTCGCCTGCGGGTCGCGCGACTCGTTCCGCAACTGGCGGTTGCGGCGGATGATCACGTACTCCAGCTCGGACGTCATCTCCGGCGCGGTGTGGTGGCGGCGGACGTCGACCTGCATCTCCATGTACCGCTGCTGCTCGTTCGTCACGTGGTACAGGTCGCGCGGCAGGGTGTGGATCGGGCGCGGGTCGCCGAGCATCTCGCAGTCCAGGCCGATGACATGGGAGACCACGTCACGGACCGACCAGCCCGGGCACGGCGTGCGCCGGTTCCACTCTCCCTCCACGAGCGGCGTCACCAACTCGGATATCGCTTCGATGGAGTGGGTCCAGGCGTCGGCGTAGGGCTGGAGGGTGGGATGCAGACTCACGGAACGGGACCCCTCGGCGGTCGGTACACGGGCAGGTGGTGGCGGCGTTGCCAGCGGGAGGTGGCTGCACTGAGCGGGTGTGTTGAAACGCTAAGTTACGCTGCTGTGAGGCACCCCGGCAGTGCTTTCGTGTGACGATCGTAGGCCCGTGTGAACGGCTCGAATGCCAGGACGGTGGTAGTGTGCGCGCCTCTCTGATCCAGATCGACGTGAACGAGGGCGAATCGGTCGAGTCGCGTCGACGGCGGGTGGCCTCTCTGGTGCGGGCGCAGGCGGGCGCCGATCTCGTCGTCCTCCCCGAGCTGTGGACCACCGGCGCCTTCGCCTACGAGGGGTTCGGCAGCGAGGCGGAACCGGTGGACGGGCCGACGCACGAGGCCATGGCGAAGGCCGCCAGCGACACGGGTGTGTGGCTGCACGCGGGCTCGATCCCCGAGCGTGCCGACGACGGCACCCTCTACAACACCTCGCTCGTCTTCTCCCCCTCCGGTGATCTGATCGCCGCCTACCGCAAGATCCACCGCTTCGGCTTCGACAAGGGCGAGGCCGTGCTGATGGGCGCGGGCCGGGACCTGGTGACGGCCCGTCTGCCCGACACGACCCTCGGCATGGCCACCTGCTACGACCTCCGTTTCCCCGAACTCTTCCGCGGCCTCGTCGACGCCGGCGCCGAGACCCTGGTCGTCCCCGCGGGCTGGCCGGAGCGCCGCCGGGCGCACTGGACGCTGCTGGCCCGGGCGCGGGCGGTGGAGAACCAGGCGTTCGTGCTCGCGTGTGGAACGGCCGGGACGCACGCGGGAGTTCCGCAGGCCGGTCACTCGATCGTGGTCGATCCGTGGGGCGAGGTGCTGGCCGAGGCGGGCGCCGGCGAGGAGGTCCTGACGGTCGAGTTCGACGCCGGGAAGGTCGCGGCGACCCGCGAGCAGTTCCCGGCGCTCAAGGACCGTGTGCTGGGCCTGGAGACGCCGCGCAGGCCGTAGCAGGCCGCAGCCGGGCCCGGACCGCAGCCGGGCGCGGGCCGCAGCCGGGCGCGGGCCGCAGCCGGTCCCCGGCCAGGTGTGTTGACCCAGCGCTTCAGGTCACTACACCTGGCCCTCGCGTTCCTTCTCCGCCAGGTGGATCACGCACACCGCCACCGCGATCAGCAGCGCCGGGTCCGCGTCCTCCCGTACGACGTCCACGCCGTAGGTCTCCCGGACGTGCAGCCAGCGGCGCGAGACGACGGCGAGGAGCTCCTCGTCGTACTCGATGGCGAACTCCCGGTCCAGGATCTTGCCGCTGACGTCCAGTTCGGTGCTGCCGTCGGCCAGGGTGACCCGGTAATGGTTGCGCAGCAGCGACAGGCGTTTGCGTGTGATGCGGGCCAGGGGCTCGCCGTCCCGCTCGATCAGCATCGTGTCGCGCAGGGCGAACATCTTCTGGCGGATGTCGATGAGGACGCGCCCGCGTGTGTCCTTCAGCTCGAAGGTGTCGCGCAGCCGCATGGCCTTGCCGTCGACGAGGAAGACCTTGTTGCCCTGGTCGTCCTCGATCCAGTAGTCGTCACCGAAGCCGAGGAGCCGGTCGCGTACGAGGAATCTCATGCCATGACCGCTTCCCCGGACGCCGGGCCGAAACGCCGCCGGTACTCCGACGGACTGAGCCCGGTCTCGCGCCGCACACGCGCGCGGAGGTTCGCGGCGGTGCCGAGCCCGCTCCGCGCGGCCACGACGTCGAGCCGCTCCTCGCCCCGCTCGATCAGCCGGCAGGCCAGCGCCACCCGCTCCCCGGTCAGCCAGGCCAGCGGTGTCGTCCCCAGCTGGGCCCGGAAGCGGCGGTGCAGCGTCGCGGGGGAGACGGCCGCGCGGGTCGCGAGGTCCGCCACGGTCAGCGGCTCGCCCAGCCGCTCCTGCGCCCACGCCAGCAGCGGCCCCAGCGACTCGTCCGGCACCTCGGGCACCGGCCGTTCCACGAACTGGCGCTGCCCGCCGTCGCGGTGGGCAGCGAAGACCAGGCGCCGGGACACGTGGTTGGCGATCTCGGCGCCGTGGTCGCGCCGTACGACATGCAGGCCGAGGTCGAGCGCCGAGGCGCTGCCGGACGCGGTGAGGATGTCGCCGTCGTCGACGAAGAGCACGTCCGGCTCCAGCCGTACCCGCGGGAACCTGGCGCGGAAGGAGTCGGCCCACATCCAGTGGCAGGCCGCCCGCCGTCCGTCCAGCAGCCCGGCCTCCGCCATGGTGAACGCCCCCGAGCAGAAGCCGAGCAGCCGGGCGCCCCGCGCGTGTGCCCGGCGTACGGCGTCCAGGACCCGTGGTGAGCGGGGGGTGCCGGTGTCGGGCCGGTTCGGCACGATCAGGGTGTCGGCCTCCTCGGCGGCCTCCAGCCCGGCGACGTCGGTGAGCGTGAAGAAGCCGTCCCGCATCCGGGTGCGCGGCCCGGCGGCGCACAGGGAGAAGTCGTAGAGCGTCCGCCCCAGTTCGGGCCGCCGGAGTCCGAAGATCTCGATGGCGCAGCTCATCTCGAAGGGGTTGGAGTTCTCGTCGACGACGAGCACCACCCGGTGCGGACGCTGCGAGGATTCTTGCGGCATATGCGATTCCTAGCACTCGTGAACCGCTGGGGCCACCCCGGACGATGACGTCATGGAACCCGACACCACGGAGCCCGACGCCATGGAACCCATCGACCTCGCCACCGCCCTCGCCTCCTTCACCGACCGGTGGAGCCCCCGCATCGTCACCGCCGTCAACGACTACGACGTCCGCATCGCCAAGGTCGAGGGCGACCACGTCTGGCACGTCCACGACCACACCGACGAGTTCTTCCTGGTCCTGGACGGCGAGCTGCACATATCCCTGCGGGAGCCGGCGGGCGAGCGCACGGTGGTCCTGCCGAAGGGATCGGTCTTCACCGTCCCCCGCGGCACCGAGCACAAGCCCTACGCCCCCGCCCCCACCGCCATCCTCCTCATCGAGCCCACCGGCACCCTCACCGTCGGCGACCGCCATGACGACGTGCCGGACCACGTGGACGCGACGACCGGGCACGCGCTGAGGTGACTGTCGGTGCCGGGTGGCACCCTTGACCCATGAGCGACTCCGCGCCCCGCCGTGTACGTGTCCGTGCCCCCGAGCTGATCGGCAAGGGCGGCTGGCTGAACACAGGCGAGAGGCAGTACACCCTTGCCGACCTGCGGGGACGCATCGTCATTCTCGATTTCTGGACCTTCTGCTGCATCAACTGCCTCCACGTCCTCGACGAACTGCGCGAGCTGGAGGAGAAGCACCGCGACACCGTCGTCGTCATCGGCGTGCACTCGCCCAAGTTCGTCCACGAGGCCGAGCACACGGCGGTCGTGGACGCCGTGGAGCGGTACGGGGTGGAGCACCCGGTGCTGGACGACCCCGAGCTGGCCACCTGGAAGCAGTACGCGGTACGGGCCTGGCCGACGCTCGTCGTCATCGACCCGGAGGGGTACGTCGTGGCGCAGCATGCCGGGGAGGGGCATGTGCACGCGATCGAGCGGCTGGTGGAGGAGCTGGAGGCCGAGCACGCGGCCAAGGGGACGCTGCGGCGCGGGGACGGCCCGTACGTGGCGCCGGAGCCCGAGCCGACCGTGCTGCGCTTCCCGGGCAAGGCGCTCGTGCTGCCCTCGGGGAACTTCCTCGTCAGCGACACCACCCGGCACCAGCTCGTCGAGCTGGCGGCGGACGGGGAGAGCGTCGTACGGCGGATCGGGTCCGGGAAGCGGGGTTTCCAGGACGGTACCGCCGCGGCCGCCTCCTTCAACGAGCCGCAGGGGCTCGCGCTCCTCGACGAGGGGGAGGGGGCCGTCGTCGTCGCCGACACCGTCAACCACGCCCTGCGGCGGCTGGACCTCGTCACCGGCGAGGTGACCACCCTCGCGGGCACCGGTCGGCAGTGGATGCAGGCCGACGCCACCTCGGGGCCCGCGCGCGAGGTCAACCTCTCCTCCCCCTGGGACGTCGCCCACTGGAACGGCAAGGTGTGGATCGCCATGGCCGGCATCCACCAGCTGTGGGCGTACGACCCCGAGGGCGGCACGGTCGCGGTCACCGCCGGCACCACCAACGAGGGCCTTGTCGACGGGCCCGGCGACGAGGCCTGGTTCGCGCAGCCCTCCGGGCTCGCCGCCACCCCGGACAAGCTGTGGCTCGCCGACTCCGAGACGTCCGCCCTGCGCTGGGTCGGCCTCGACGGCGCCGTCCGCACCGCCGTCGGAACCGGGCTGTTCGATTTCGGCCACCGCGACGGCGCCGCGGAACAGGCGCTCCTCCAGCACCCGTTGGGCGTCACGGCACTCCCCGACGGCTCGGTCGCCGTCAGCGACACCTACAACCACGCCCTGCGCCGCTACGACCCGGCGACCGGTGAGGTCACCACCCTCGCCACCGACCTGCGCGAGCCCAGCGACGCCGTGCTCGTCGGCGAGGACATCGTGGTCGTGGAGTCCGCCCGGCACCGGCTGACCCGGCTGCGGCTGCCGGAGGAGGCGGTGAAGGTGGCCTCCGTCGCCCACCGCACCCAGCGGGCCGCCACCGAAGTGACCCCCGGTGAGCTGCGGTTGGACGTCATCTTCCAGGCGCCCGCGGGGCAGAAGCTCGACCTTCGCTACGGCCCCTCGACCCGGCTGCTGGTCTCCGCCACCCCGCCGGAGCTGCTGCTCGGCGGCGAAGGAGAGGGCGCGGGCACCGATCTCTCCCGCACCCTGCGCCTCGATCCGGCCGTCGGGGAAGGCGTGCTGCACGTCTCCGCGATGGCCGCGTCCTGCGACGACGACCCCGACAACGCGTACCCCGCCTGCCATGTCCACCAGCAGGACTGGGGAGTTCCGGTCCGCCTCGTCGAGGGCGGGACGGACCGGCTGCCCCTGGTGCTGGCCGGGATGGACCCTGACCAGCGGGAGCACTAGGGCCTGCCGGCCCCGGCTCCGCTACCGGCGGCGCGGGCGCGGTGCCAGTTTGTACAGGGCCACGCCCGCGGCCGCCAGGGTGGTGGCCGTGACGATCAGCGCCATGCTGTTCATCCACAGGCCGGTCGCGGCCAGGGTGGCGCCTGAGGCACCGGTGGTCCCGGCGCCGATCACTCTTCCGTACATCGTGCTTCTCCTAGTCGTGCTGCTCCTGGTCGGAGATCATGTGGCGACCCACTTCTCCTCGCTGCGGCGCAACATCCCCCACAGCGAGGCGAAGTAGACGGCGTGCTGGAAGAGGTCGTAGAGCATCTCCGGCACCATCAGGGCGGCGACCAGGACGGCCCGCCGGCCGGCCCGTCGCACGGAGACGGTCTTCTCGACCACGAAGATCAGGCCGATCGCCGTCCAGAACGGCGAGAAGCCCGGCCAGCCGTACAGCGTGGTGAAGCCGGCCATGTAGGTCAGGTAGACCAGGAACGACAGCGCGCCGAAACCCATCAGGAACTGCTGGGCGAAGTAGCGGGCGGTGACCTTGGTCCAGCCGTAGTCGCGCAGGTTCTCCAGGGCGCCGCGCTGCCAGCGCAGCCGCTGGTGCCAGAGTTTGCCGAGGGTGGGCATGACCTCGGTGGTGACCGCGCAGCCGGCCGGGGACATGGCCCGGTAGCCGAGGGTCTTGACCGCCTTGGTCATCTCGTCGTCCTCGGTCAGCGAGGCGAGGCTGTAGTAGCCGGTGCCGCCGCCGATCACCCCGGCGCGGCGGGCCGCCCGCACCTCGCGCAGCACCCGGGCGCGGAACATGGTGCCGGTGCCGGTGAGGACCTGGGCCTTGCCGCCGGTGCGCTCCAGTTCCCAGGCGTAGCGGTGGAACTCCATGCGTTGCAGCAGGCCGAGGAGTCCGCCGCCCTGCTCGCCGTAGAAGACGCCGCCGACGGCGCCGACCTTGCGGTTGAAGGTGGTGAGGGCGGTCTCGGCGAAGGAGGGGGCCAGGACGGTGTCGGCGTCCTGGACGAGGAGGAGGTCGCGGTCGTCGAGGTGGGGCAGTATCCAGGCGATGGCCTGGTTGAGGGCGCCGGCCTTCTTGTGGGTGTTGCCCTGGGTGTGGAACACCTGCGCGCCGTGCGCGACGGCGGTCGCGGCGGTGTCGTCGGTGCAGTTGTCGCAGACCACGATGACGAGGTCGGGCCGCCGGGTCTGGTCGCGCAGTCCGTCGATGGCGGCGCCGATGCGGTCCGCCTCGTTGTGCGCGGGGATCAGGACGGCGAGCCGGGGGCGCGTCGGCGGTTCCTCGGGGGCCGCGTGGGCGCGGCGGGCCGCGTGGCGGGGTATCTGGTGCGGTCGGGGACCGCTCGGCGCCGCGAGGTCGAGCACGGCGGGCCCCCTGGTGCGAAGTCTTGCGAGGACAGGGCCCGGTACCGCGCAGGCCCCGGGCCCCTGAGTCCTCACAAGTCTTCACGAAATCCCTACAACCCGACAAGCAGTCCGGTGTAACGGACTGCTCACGGTTGTCTGGATATTTCCTGTGCGCCCATTTGATGACGAGCCGTCAGTACGGCGGCTCCCTGCGGGTCCGCCCCTCCTCGTCGATGACCGGCGTGGTGGGCGGCACCACGACCCGCCTGCGCCGCGCGATGCTGCTGAAGGTGCTGACCCCGATCAGTCCGACGACCATCAGGATGATGCCGACCAGATCGAGGTTGACCCCCTGCATGTCCCAGTCGGTCGCGAACGTGAGGATGGCTCCCGCGGCGATGAGGATGATGCATCCGCCGAGGCCCATGTGTGTCGCCTCCCCTGCATGACGTTTCCGTCAGGGGCGGGTACCCAGCCGGGTGAACCTATCCCTCCAGGAACGCCACCAGTGCGTTGGCCAGCAGATGCGGGTCGTCCGCGCCGCACAGTTCGCGGGCGCTGTGCATCGACAGGATGGCGACGCCGATGTCCACGGTCTTGATGCCGTGCCGGGCCGCGGTGATCGGGCCGATGGTCGTGCCGCACGGCATGGAGTTGTTGGAGACGAAGGACTGGAAGGGGACGTCCGCCTTCTCGCAGGCGGCGGCGAACACCGCCCGCCCCGAACCGTCCGTCGCGTAGCGGTTGTTGACGTTGACCTTGAGGATCGGGCCGCCGTTGACGCGCGGGTGGTGCGTCGGGTCGTGCCGCTCGGCGTAGTTGGGGTGGACCGCGTGGCCGGTGTCGGAGGACAGGCAGACGGTGCCCGCGAACGCTCTGGCCCGGTCCTCGTACGACCCGCCGCGCGCGAACACCGACCGCTCCAGGACGCTGCCCAGCAGCGGCCCGTCCGCTCCGGTGTCGGACTGCGAGCCGTTCTCCTCGTGGTCGAAGGCGGCGAGCACGGGGATGTACGGCGGCTCGGCGCCGCTGGACACCGCGGCCAGCGCGGCCACCCCGGCGTGCACGGACAGCAGGTTGTCCATGCGCGGACCGGCCACCAGCTCCTGGTCGCGGCCCAGGTAGGCGGGCGGCTCGACGGAGTGGACCATCAGGTCCCAGCCGGTGACCTCGCCCGCGGCGAGCCCTTCCTCCTGCTCCAGGAACGCGATCAGATCGCCCTCGCGGACGTCGTTCCCGAGCCCCCAGATGGGCTGCAGGTGCCGCTGCTTGTCGAGCTTGAGGCCCTCGGCCGACACCGAACGGTCCAGGTGGATGGCGAGCTGCGGCACCCGCAGCAGCGGCCGCCCGACGTTCACGAGCCGCGTCGAGCCGTCCCGCAGGGTCAGCCGGCCCGCGAGGCCCAGGTCGCGGTCGAGCCAGGAGTTCAGCAGCGGTCCGCCGTAGATCTCCACGGCGACCTGCCGCCAGCCGTGCGCCCCGGCGTCCGGCAGCGGCTTGACCCGCAGGTTCGGGGAGTCGGTGTGCGCGCCGACGATCCGGAACGGCGTGTGCGGCGCGGCACCCTCGGGCACGTACCAGGCGACGATCGCGCCGCCGCGCAGCACGTACTTGCCGCCGCTCGTCCCGTCCCAGGCGTCCGTCTCGGCGACCTGCCGGAAGCCGGCCTTCTCCAGCCGTTCGGCGGTGTTCGCCACGGCGTGGTACGGCGACGGACTCGCCGCCAGGAAGGACATGAGGTCGTCGGTGTGGCCGCGGTCGAAGCGGGAGGGTTCGCTCATGGGGTTCACCTTAACGACGTACGAGGGCCCGCTCCCGGCAGTGGAAGCGGGCCCTCGGGAGAGCTGTACGGATGTGTCCCGGAACGCGGACCGGAAGGCGGACTAGAACGCCGCCTCGTCCAGCTCCATCAGGTCCAGCTCGACGTTCTGGGCGAGCTTGCGCGCGCCCGTGACGCCCGGCAGGACGTTGGCCGCGAAGAACTTCGCCGCCGCGATCTTGCCGGTGTAGAACGCCTTGTCCTTCGCCGAGGCCGTC
Organism: Streptomyces sp. Act143; assembly: GCF_003143935.1. Lineage (GTDB taxonomy): Bacteria > Actinomycetota > Actinomycetes > Streptomycetales > Streptomycetaceae > Streptomyces. Next base: position 5,145,140 of record NZ_QFRX01000001.1, read on the forward strand.
TCCAGCTTCTCGGCCGCGACCGCGGCGCCCTTCAGGAGCAGGTAGCCGACGACCACGTCACCGGAGGCCATCAGCAGGCGGGTGGTGTTCAGGCCCACCTTGTAGATGTTCTTGACGTCCTGCTCGGTGGCCGCGAGGTCGGTCAGCATCAGACCGACGATGGCCTCCAGCTCGACGGCCGCCTTGGCGAGCTGCTCGCGGGCGCCGGCCAGCTCCTCGCCGCCGGTGCCGAGCGCCAGGAACTTCTTGATGTCCTCGGCGAGACCGTTCAGGGCCGCGCCCTGGTTGCGGACGATCTTCCGGAAGAAGAAGTCCTGGCCCTGGATCGCGGTGGTGCCCTCGTACAGGGTGTCGATCTTGGCGTCCCGGATGTACTGCTCGATCGGGTACTCCTGGAGGAAGCCGGAGCCGCCGAAGGTCTGGAGCGACTGGGCGAGCTGCTCGTAGCCCTTCTCGGAGCCGTAGCCCTTCACGATCGGCAGGAGCAGGTCGTTCAGCGCGTGCTCGGCCTTGGCGTCCTCGCCCGCGGCCTCCTTGACGGCGATCGCGTCCTGGATCGAGGCGGTGTACAGCACCAGGGCGCGCATGCCCTCCGCGTACGCCTTCTGCGTCATCAGCGAGCGGCGCACGTCGGGGTGGTGGGTGATGGTGACCTTGGGCGCGGTCTTGTCGCCGAAGGCGGCCAGGTCGGAGCCCTGGACGCGCTCCTTGGCGTACTCGAGGGCGTTCAGGTAGCCCGTCGACAGGGTCGAGATGGCCTTCGTGCCGACCATCATCCGGGCGAACTCGATGATGCGGAACATCTGGCGGATGCCGTCGTGCTTGTCGCCGATCAGCCAGCCCTTGGCGGGGTGCTGGTCGCCGAAGGTCATCTCGCAGGTGTTGGAGGCCTTCAGGCCCATCTTGTGCTCGACGTTGGTGGCGTACACGCCGTTGCGCTCGCCCAGCTCGCCGGTCTCGAAGTCGAAGAGGTACTTCGGGACGAGGAAGAGGGACAGGCCCTTGGTGCCCGGACCGGCGCCCTCGGGACGGGCCAGCACGTAGTGAAGGATGTTCTCCTCCATGTCGTGCTCACCGGAGGTGATGAAGCGCTTCACGCCCTCGATGTGCCAGGAGCCGTCCTCCTGCTGGACCGCCTTGGTGCGCCCGGCACCGACGTCGGACCCCGCGTCGGGCTCGGTGAGGACCATGGTGGAGCCCCAGGTCCGCTCCACGGCGATCTGGGCGATCTTCTTCTGTACGTCGTTGCCCTCGTCGTAGAGGATGCCGGCGAACGCCGGGCCGGAGGAGTACATCCACACGGCCGGGTTGGCGCCGAGGATCAGCTCCGCGTACGACCAGATCAGGGACGGCGGGGCGACCGTGCCGCCGATGCCCTCGGGCAGGCCCAGGCGCCAGTACTCGGAGTCCATGAAGGCCTTGTAGCTCTTCTTGAAGGACGCCGGGACCGGCGCGGTGTTGGTCTCCGGGTCGAAGACCGGCGGATTGCGGTCCGCGTCCGCGAAGGACTCCGCCAGGTCGTGCTCGGCGAGACGGGTCATCTCGTCGAGGATGCTCTTCGCGGTCTCGACGTCCATCTCCTCGAAGGGTCCGGTGCCGTACAGCTTGTCGCGGCCGAGTACTTCGAAGAGGTTGAACTCGATGTCGCGCAGATTCGACTTGTAGTGCCCCATGGCGACGGCTCCCTGGAGAGACGGGCGAGGCACTGGATCCTCGCGCTAGTTCACATACCAACAAGTAGCTTCGATACGATGATGCTACCCGTCGGTAATAAGTCGCAACCCCGATCCCGCCATCTGTGACGGTTCACACCGGGCCGTCCGCCGGGCCCCGCCCGCTCGGTACGCTTGCCGCCATGTACGGCTACGACCAGAGCGCGGGAGCGCAGCAGCAGTACGCCACGCCGCAGCAGCAGATGGCCGGCGGCGTGGGCGGGTACGGCCAGCAGCCGCCCCTGTACCCCGAGCCGTCCCCGCCGTCCCTCGCGGACGCGGTGCGCGCGTTCACCACCGGCCAGCTGGCCGCCGAGGACTTCCAGCAGATCTTCGCCACCTCGAAGGTGTACTGCCCCCGCGGCGACAACCCCGGCTTCCTCGCCCTGCACAACACCCAGCAGCCGGTGATCCCGATGTTCACCTCGCTGAAGGAACTGCGCCGGTACGCGGGCAAGGAGTCCAAGTACTTCGTGATCACGGGCGCCGAGGTCATCGACCTCCTGCCGACCGGCTACGGCTTCGTCCTGGACATGGAGGGCGAGCACCGGATGGTCTTCGACGCCAAGGCGGTCGAGCAGATGGTGGAGTTCGCGATGCGCCGGATGTACGGCTAGCCGACGCCCGGCGGAACGAAAATCCTCCCCTGCTTGTCACAGCCATGCCATAAAGTTCCCCCTTGGCAGCCGCGCCCCGCACGCCACCGTTCTCCCACGGCACGCGTCCGGGTGCCGCGCGGCGCTTTCAGCTCTCCCGGCACCACCGGGATTCTCTGTGGGGGTTCATCACTGTGCGCATGCGCAGCACCTCGACCGCGACGGCACTCGCGGTCCTGTTCAGCTCGGTGGCGCTGAGCGTCGCCACGGCCGGCGGCGCGTCGGCCGCCGCGGCCGTCGTCACCAGCCCGGGCGGCCTCGCCGTCGACGACGCCCTGCAGCGCGTCTTCGTCAGCGACCAGGCCGACGGCCAGATCCTGGCCGCCGACTACAACGGCACCTTCCTCGCGCAGGCCGCCGGCTTCGGCCGGGTCAGCGACCTCGCGGTCTCCGACGACGGCGCCACCCTGTACGCGGCGCTGCCCGACAGCCACGAGATCGTGGCCCTGAACGCGGCCGACCTCCAGGTCAGGACCCGCTACCCCGTCGCCACCGGCACCGGTCCGGTGCACGTCGCCTTCGCCGGCGGCAAGGTCTGGTTCTCCTACGGCGACCAGTGGGACGGTGACCTGGGCTCCGTCGACCCGGCCGTGGACCCGTCGAGCGGCGCCGACCCGGTGGCACTGGCCCAGATCCCGACCGAGGGCACCGGGTCCGGGATGTGGGGGCAGGCCCTGCTGGACACCGACCCGCTGCGGCCGGGCCTGCTGGCCGTCGGCGAGACCGGGGACTCCACGGGCACCGAGGCCGTCCTCGACGTGTCCGGCGCCACGCCCGTCGTGACCGCCTGGCACGACACCTCCTACGCCCTCAACGACGGCCTCGGCGACATCGACCTCGTCGCGGGCGCCGACCAGGTCCTCGTCAACGGCACCGACCGGCACGCCTGGGCGAACGGCACCCTCACCAAGGCCGGCGCCTACCCGGCCGGCCAGCGGGCCGACGTCGGCCGCAGCGGCCTGATCGCCCAGATCACCGGCACCAAGGTCGCGATCTACCGGCCGAACGCCACCCAGCCGGTCCGCACCTACAGCACCGGCACCCAGTCCGCGGCCGACGTGGCCTGGGCCGGGGACTCCTCCCGGGTCTTCGCCCTGATCGCGACCAGCGGCGGCTACACCCTCAAGGCGCTCACCGACCCGACGAAGAACGTCCCCACCCTCACGGTCAACGCCCCGTCGACCGCGACCCGCGCCAAGTCGCTCACCGTCACGGGCAAGCTGTCCGCGACCGTGCCCCTGCCGGCCGGCGCCCGGCTCTCGGTCACCCGCACCGACCTGGAGAGCCCCGGCGGCAAGGCGCTCGCGTCCGTCACCGTGAAGGCCGACGGCACGTACTCCTTCACCGACACCCCGCCGGCCGGCGGCACGGTGAAGTACACCGTGAAGTACGCGGGGGACGCCGAGCACACGGCGGCGACCGCCTCCGACACGGTCGACGTCTCCCGCGCGTCCACCTCCCTGAGCCTGAACAACAACGGCAAGACCTACGCGTACGGCGCCGACGTGAAATTCACCGCGCACCTCGGTACGACGTACAAGAACCGCTCGGTCTCGATCTACGCGGACCCCTTCGGCAGCGACAAGGGCAAGAAGCTGATCAAGACCGGCACGGTCAACTCCGACGGCAACATCAGCGCCTGGGTGGACATGACCCGGGACACCGCCGTCACCGCGGTCTTCTCGGGCGACGCCCGCTACAAGCCCAGGACGGTCAAGTCCACGGCGTACGCCAAGGTCAAGATCTCCACGGCCGTCTCCAAGCACTACAAGACGGCGAAGATCGGCTCGACGACGTACTACTGGTTCCACAAGAGCACCGACCCGCTGCTCACGACGACCATGACGTACTACCCGGGCCGTCAGCAGCGCTTCGACCTCCAGGTCTACTACCAGGGCACCTGGTACTCGGCGGACTCGGAGTACTTCCCGCTCGGTACGAACGGCAAGTCGGCCGTCTCTCTCGGCGCACCCGGCGAGTCGGGCATCCGGGCGCGGATGCGGTCGGTGTACGTCAACGGCTCGTCCGGGGACACTGTGAACTCGACGACCTACGGGTCGTGGAAGTACCTGTACTTCAGCAACTGACACGGACGGCTGGGGAAGCCCGGAGGGAATGCTCTCCGGGCTTTCGCCGTTAGGGGTGGCAGAAAGTTCAACGCTCAACTAAACTGGGCGTACCAAGGAGGTACCGACATGCCTGCAGTGACCGTCGAGAACCCGCTGACGCTCCCCCGCGTCGCCGCGTCCGCAGACGCCGTGGCCCGTCCCGTACTCACCGTCACGACCGCACCGAGCGGCTTCGAGGGCGAGGGCTTCCCGGTACGCCGGGCGTTCGCCGGGATCAATTACCGGCATCTGGATCCGTTCATCATGATGGATCAGATGGGGGAGGTGGACTACGGTCCCAACGAGCCGCGGGGCACCCCCTGGCACCCGCATCGGGGCTTCGAGACCGTCACGTACATCATCGACGGCACCTTCATCCACCAGGACTCCAACGGTGGTGGCGGAACCATCACCAACGGTGACACCCAGTGGATGACGGCGGGCTCGGGTCTGCTCCACATCGAGACCCCGCCCGAGTCGCTGGTGATGTCGGGAGGGCTGTTCCACGGCCTCCAGCTCTGGGTGAACCTGCCGGCCAAGGACAAGATGAAGGACCCGCGCTACCAGGACATCCGCGGCGGCCAGGTCCAGCTTCTGACCTCCCCGGACGGTGGCGCGCTCCTTCGCGTGATCGCCGGTGAGCTGGACGGCCACCAGGGCCCCGGTATCACCCACACCCCGATCACGATGATCCACGCGACGCTGGCGCCGGGCGCGGAGATCACGCTCCCGTGGCGTGAGGACTTCAACGCGCTGGCCTACGTCCTGGCCGGCCGCGGCTCGGTCGGCAGCGACCGGCGTCCCATCCACCTGGGGCAGACGGCGGTCTTCGGCACCGGCGGCTCCCTGACGGTCCGCGCGGACGAGAAGCAGGACTCCCACACGCCGGACCTGGAGGTCGTGCTCCTCGGCGGACAGCCGATCCGTGAGCCCATGGCCCACTACGGCCCATTCGTCATGAACACCCGTGAGGAACTCCAGCAGGCGTTCGAGGACTTCCAGAAGGGACGGCTGGGGACGATCCCCGCCGTGCATGGAATGTCGGAGGGTGGCCTGTAAAGGGCTGCGGAGGCGAGTACGGTACGACGAGGCCCGAAGCCGCAAGTTGGTGTTGCGGCTTCGGGCCTGTTCTCTTGGCTGCTACGGAAGCACGTAGAAGGGCGCGCCGTTCGGAGCGCGGCCTACCTGCCGTACGCATTTCTGCTCGGACAGCAGCTCGAGGCTGTCGTGGACGCGGTCGGGCGACAGCCCGGTGCAGACGGCGATCTCGTCCACGCTGTAACCCGCGCCGCCGTGCAGGAGCGCCGGGGCAAGGTGGGCGGCCACCGCGTGGACGTCCTCGGTGACGACCAGGTTCCGGGACTTCCAGTTGGCAAGGAGCTGCTGGGGCGTCAACTCAGGGGCCTCGACGGGGCGGTAGCGGTCGCCGGAGCGTCGGAGGGCCTGGGCGATGTCTCGTAGCGAGTCGATGATCGTGTTCTGCTTGTCGTCGATCCGCCGGAGCGCTTCGTCCGTCCGGGACACCCGCTCTTCGAGCCGGACCAGTGCGTCGGCGAGCTTTTCGGGCACGGCGTACGCGGTGCGCTCGGCGGGAGCGGGCTGTACGGGCGCCGGTTCCAGGGTGTAGGAGCCGTCGCGCTGGATGGTGGCGATGACTTCTGAGACCCAGTTCTTGAAGGGCTGGGACTCTGGTTTCGTGCAGCCGTTGACCAAGCGGATCAGGCCCGGGAGATCGATGACGTTCATGTCTCGGCGCCACTCCCGACCTGCGGGAACGCTGAGACCATAACCTCCAGTTAGGTTCCCAAGAATCTCTCGGTGCTCTGTGGGGACATGGTCCGCCAGAGTCTTCGAAGGGTTCCTGTAGCCCAGTTCCTTGAGTACGTCTGCGACGGGAAACCAGTGCGTCCCGTCCGGCATAGTCAGCCTTCGTACCCGGGCCCCCGTGGCCGCGTACACGAAGTCGTTGATGTCGATCGCGTCCTTGCGCGTCGTGTTCTGCTCGTTCATCGAGCATCACCTCCGCGTCGGAACCTATGCACACGGAGGTGCAACTCACGTACATAGCAAGGACGTTCATCCGAAAGGTGGGCAGACGTACCGATTCTGCCGACCGCGTCAGCCCTTCACGCCCGCGACGAACGCGGCCCACGCGGCCGTTCCCAAGAGCAGTGCTGGACCGGTGGGGTTCTTGCTGTCACGAACGGGAATGAGGTCCGGGTTGCCGTCGGCGACCTCCACACAGTCCCCGTTGTCGGGGCCGCTGTGGCTGGACTTGCGCCAGGTGGTGAGGGCCGACGCGTCAGGGATGTGGTGGGCGCTCATGGTTGCCGTAGTCCTCCGCCACCGACTCGATCAGGTCCAGGGACGCCTCCGGCGGCAGTGCGGCGGCCCTGGTCAGATCGTATGCGTCGCGGTAACGGCGGACCAGTGACGGATCGTCGGTCAGTGAACCGGTGTGCAGCGCCTCTGCATAGGCCATGTCAGGAGCGTCGGCGAAACGCATCAGCTTCACCATGCTGCTCATGGTCGCGTGGGCTCCCACGCTGAACGGGACCACCTGGACCATGATCCGGCCGTCGCGCCCCAACTCCGCGATGTGCCGGAGCTGTTCGGCCATGACGACAGAGCCGCCGACCACCGTCCGGATCACGGTCTCGTGCAGGATCACCCACACTGTGGGGCTGTCCGGAATCGCCAGGATGCGGGCACGCTCAAGCCGGTTGACAACCTTCTTGTCAAGGTCGGCGGCCGTGTAGTTGGGCTTGCCCACTTTGAGCACGGCCCGCGCGTACCCCTCCGTCTGCAACAGCCCGGGCACCAGCGAAACCGCATACTCCTCGATGAATAGGGCCAGTTGCTCCGCCTCCGCCGCTTCCTGGAAGTGCTCGGCGAAGCGGGACTTGGCGAGTGTCTTGCGCCAGCGGGTGAAGAAGCCGCCGGTGCCCAGGACTTGGTCGAGGCGCTGTGCGTCCGCGTGTGAGGGCGTGCGGCGGCCCGCCTCGTAGTGGGCGATGAGGGACGGTGAGCACACGATCCGCTCGGACAGGTCGGCCTGGGTGAGACCGGCGGCCTCTCTCCTGCGGCGCAGCTCGTCGCCGTACCGCTGCTCGTTGGAGAGTGGTTCCTGATGCCCTGCTCGACCTGTCATCCGCGCAACGCCCCTTCTTGACAGTCGCGTTGTAGAGCCGATCACTCTGTCCACGGTAGCCGCGCACCGTCACTCTTTGGATACGAACAGTGAGATCAGCCAGGTGAGAGGGCGGCGGTGGATATGGATATCGGAGCGCTGGTGGTGGACACGCGTGACGGGCGGATCGGTGTGGTCATGGGGAAGGAGGGGCCGTATGTGCAGCTACGGCCTCTGCAGGGTGGTGTCGAGTGGGACGTGCCCCCGGACCTTCTCCGCGCGTCGGAGCCCGGCGAGGTGCTGAGTGCCAAGGTGGCCGTCGCCAACGGGAGGTGGGGGAAGTGAGCGGGCCGCGTGCCGTCGTACGGCAGGTGCGCTGGACGCTGGAGCCGGACCGGGAGCCGGACGCCGAGCCGGTCACGTACGCCATGGAGTGTGCGGTGTGCGGTGAGCGGTCGGAGTCCAGCGTGGACTTCGGGGTGCCGCAGGGGTGGGTGCTGGCGCACGGTGGGCGGAATCCGTCGCACCACAGCTATCGGGAGGTCATCGTGCGGCCTTGGCGTGCCTGGTGGAGGCCGTGAAGCCGGGTCGTGGTGACAGCTCGTCACCTGTCCGGCCGACCGCGCAGGACAATCCCGTGGGCGCGTGATCCGCTGGAGGTGTGCGCCTGCTACCCGACCCCGTCCGCCGCCTGGCCGCCTGGTGCGCCGTCGCGCTGCTCGTCGCCGGGGTTGGCTACGTCGGGATTCTGCTGTGTGCGGAGTTGCGTACCGCCGTGGTGCCCGTGCTGCTCGCTCTGCTCGGGACCGCGTTGCTCGGGCCGTTGCACCGGTGGCTCATCAAGGTCGGGGTCGGGCGGTCGCTTGCCGCCGGGCTCACCTGTGTCGCCGTCGTCTGCGTGGTCGGCGGGGCCGTGTACATCGTCGTCGCCGCGCTCATCGACACGGGGGACGAGATCGTCGCCTCGCTCAAGGACGCGGCCCAGGGGGTGGCCGAGCACTTCGGGGCCGCCGGGACCTCGCTCGACGACGTCGCGTCCAACGCCAGGAAGTTGCTCGGGAAGTTCGGGGGGACCGCCGCCTCCGGGGTCATCAGCGGGGTGAGTGTGGTGGGGGAGGTCCTCGCGATGGGGGTGCTCGCGCTCTTCCTCGTGTTCTTCTTCCTGCGGGACTCTGATCGGGCCGCCGGGGCGCTGCGGTCGATGGTTCCCGCCTCCTCCGGTGATCTCGTCGAGGCCATGACCCGGCGGGCGTTCGAGGCGGTCGAAGGGTTCATGCGGGGGACCACGGTCATCGCCCTCATCGACGCCACCTGCATCACCGTCGGGTTGCTCGTGCTCGATGTGCCGGGGGCCGTGGGGCTGGGGGCGCTTGTCTTCGTCGGGGCCTACATCCCTTATCTCGGCGCCTTCATCTCGGGCGCCGTCGCCGTGCTCGTCGCGCTCGCCGACCGGGGGTTCGTCATCGCGCTGTGGGCGCTGGGGGTCGTGCTCGCCGTGCAGGTGCTCGAAGGGCATGTGCTGCAGCCCGTCATCCAGAGCCGTACCGTGCAGATGCATCCGGCGGTCGTGATGCTCGCCATCACCGCCGGGGCCTCCGTCGCCGGGATCGTCGGGATGCTGCTCGCCGTGCCGCTCACCGCCGCCGCCTTCGGGATCGCGCACGAGCTGCGGGAGCGTTACGCGGAGGACGCCTCCGCCGTCGACTCGTAGAGCTCGAACCAGATGCTCTTGCCCTCGCCCCGCGGGTCGACCCCCCACGCGTCCGCGAGGAGTTCGATCAGCATCAACCCGCGGCCGGAGGAGGCCAGTTCGCCGGGGCGGCGTTTGTGGGGGAGGTCGTCGCTGCTGTCGGTGACCTCGATGCGCATGCGGCGGGTGCCGGGGCCGTCGCCGTGCACCTCGGCGAGGAGCAGCGCGTCGGCGTCCGTGTGGACCAGGACGTTCGTCAGCATCTCCGACAGGAGCAGGACCGCCGAGTCGATCTGGTCCTGGGAGGGCCAGTCGTGGAGGAGCTCGCGCAGCTGTTCCCGGGCCACTCCCACGCGTTCCGGTTCCGCCTGGGCCACCGAGAGCATCGTGCGGCGGACCTGGGGCGGGGTCACCGTGTCGCCGCAGCCGCAGCCCTCTCCCTCGCGGTGCAGGAGCAGGACCGCGATGTCGTCCTCGCGGCGGTCGGCCAACGGGCCCCGCGTGTGGTGGGAGGAGGGGCCGTGGACCCCCTGGACCAGGGCGTCGGCGAGTTCTTCGAGGTCGTCGCCCTTGTGCTGCTCCAGGATGGCGCGGACCCGCTGCCAGCCCGAGTCGAGGTCGTGGCCGCCCGTTTCCAGCAGGCCGTCGGTGCAGACCATCATCGTCTCGCCGGGTTCGAGGGTGAGACGGGTGGTGGGGTAGTCCGCGTCCGGGTCGATGCCGAGGGGGAGGCCGCCGTCGGTGCGGCGGGCCAGGACCGTGCCGTCCGCCATGCGGATCGCCGGGTCGGGGTGGCCGGCGCGGGCGATGTCCAGGACGCCGGTGGCCGGGTCCACCTCGACGTACAGGCAGGTCGCGAAGCGCAGGTCCGAGGGGTCCTGGTCGTCGTACGTCATGCCGTGCAGGAAGCGGGAGGCGCGGGAGAGGACGGCGTCGGGGCGGTGGCCCTCCGAGGCGTAGGCGCGCAGCGCGATCCGCAGCTGGCCCATCAGGCCCGCCGCCCGTACGTCGTGGCCCTGCACGTCTCCGATCACCAAGGCCAGGCGGCCTCCGCCGGGCAGCGGGATCATGTCGTACCAGTCGCCGCCGACCTGGAGGCCGCCGCCGGTGGGGACGTAGCGGGCGGCGACGCTCAGGCCCGGTATCTCGGGGCCCAGCTTGGGGAGCATGGAGCGCTGGAGGCCGTCGGTGAGCTCGCGGGCGGATTCCGCCGCCTCGGCGCGGGAGAGGGCCTGGGCCAGCATGCGGGCGACCGTGGTGAGGACCGAGCGTTCGTCGGGGGTGAAGGCCACCGGGTAGGCGAAGGCCGCCATCCAGGCGCCCATCGTGCGGCCGGCGACCGTCAGCGGCAGGAACGCCCAGGACTGGCGGTTGAAGTGGGCGGCGAGGGGCCAGGTGACCGGGTAGCGCTCGCGGTAGCGCTCGGGGGTGGAGAGGTAGACCGCGCGGCCGGTGCGGACCACCTCGGCGGCCGGGTAGTCCGTCTCCAGGGACATGTGGGAGAAGGGGCCCTCGTCACCGGGCTGCTGGCCGTGGTGGCCGATGATCTTCAGGCGGTCGCCCTCGACGCCGAAGACGGCCAGGCCGTCGGGGGAGAAGCCGGGCATGGAGAGGCCCGCGGCCACGCGCAGGACCTCTTCGGTGGAGCGGGCCTCGGCCAGGGCGCGGCCCGCGTCCAGCAGGAACGCCTCGCGGGAGCGGCGCCAGTCGCCGGTGATCGTGGTGCTGCTGTTGCGGGCCGCGGCGGTGGCCGGTGAGGGTTCGGTGACCTCCTGCATGGCGCCGATGAGGACGAAGGCGCGGCGCTCGGCGTCGTAGGACGGCTTGGAGCGGCTGCGTACGACGCGGATCACCCGGTTCTGCTCGTCCATGATCCGGATGCGGACCTCGGCGAGGGTGCCCTCGGCGACGGCGAGCTGGATGACGCCGGTGATCTCGTTCCAGTCCACGGGGTGCATGCGGGCGCGTGCCTGGACCTCCGTGAGGGTGGTCGCCTCGGCCGGGAGGCCCAGCAGTCGTGCGGCCTCGGCGTCCACGGTGACCAGGCCCGTCGCGGTGTCCCAATGCCACAGGCCGGTCGCGAGGGCGGCGAGTACCTCCCCCACGGCGGGCAGAGGCTCACCAGTGCGCATTGCCCCACTGTAAGAAGAGGTGATCGAACGGTGCCACTGATGGGCCATGCATGCATACGACGGAAAGGGTGGAGAGGCGATCTTGGGGTGGCCGGTACCCTTGGGAGGTCCGGGCACCATGGCCCGTTCACGTCGGGGAGTGACCCTCGGCACACAGCCCACACTGTAAGGACGATGAACGACGATGCATCGGTACAGGTCCCACACCTGCGGCGAGCTCCGCTCCTCTGACGTCGGCACCGACGTCCGGCTGAGTGGCTGGCTGCACAATCGGCGCGACCTGGGCGGCATCCTCTTCATCGATCTGCGCGATCACTACGGCATCACGCAGCTCGTCGCCCGGCCGGGCACGGACGCCTACGAGGCCCTCGACAAGGTCTCCAAGGAGTCGACCGTCCGCATCGACGGCCGCGTTGTTTCACGTGGAACCGAGAACGTGAACCCGGACCTGCCGACCGGTGAGGTCGAGGTCGAGGTGAGCGAGGTCGAGCTGCTCGGCGCCGCCGCCCCGCTGCCGTTCACGATCAACGCCGAGGACGGGGTCAACGAGGAGCGGCGCCTGGAGTACCGCTTCCTGGACCTGCGCCGTGAGCGCATGCACAAGAACATCATGCTGCGGACGGCCGTGATCAGCGCCATCCGTCACAAGATGACGGCCCTCGGCTTCAATGAGATGGCGACCCCGATCCTGTCGGCGACCTCTCCCGAGGGCGCCCGCGACTTCGTGGTCCCCTCGCGCCTCAACCCGGGCAAGTTCTACGCCCTGCCGCAGGCGCCGCAGCAGTTCAAGCAGCTGCTGATGATCTCCGGCTTCGACCGCTACTTCCAGATCGCGCCCTGCTTCCGTGACGAGGACGCCCGCGCGGACCGTTCGCCGGGCGAGTTCTACCAGCTCGACGTCGAGATGAGCTTCGTCGAGCAGGAGGACGTCTTCCAGCCGATCGAGAAGCTCATGACCGAGCTGTTCGAGGAGTTCGGCAACGGACGTCATGTGACGTCCCCCTTCCCGCGGATTCCGTTCCGCGAGGCGATGCTGAAGTACGGCTCCGACAAGCCGGACCTGCGCGCCCAGCTGGAGCTGGTCGACATCACCGACGTCTTCGAGGGCTCGGAGTTCAAGGCCTTCGCCGGCAAGCACGTGCGCGCGCTGCCGGTGCCGGCGGTCCAGGACCAGCCGCGGAAGTTCTTCGACCAGCTCGGCGACTTCGCCGTGACGCTGGGCGCGAAGGGCCTGGCCTGGGTGCGGGTGGCCGAGGACGGTTCGCTGTCCGGTCCGATCGCGAAGTTCCTCACCGAGGAGAACGTCGCCGAGCTGACCAAGCGCCTGTCGCTGGCCGCCGGGCACGCCGTGTTCTTCGGCGCGGGCGACTTCGACGAGGTCTCGAAGATCATGGGCGCGGTGCGGGTCGAGGCCGCCAAGCGTGCCGGGCACTTCGAGGAGGGCGTCTTCCGGTTCTGCTGGATCGTCGACTTCCCGATGTACGAGAAGGACGAGGACACCGGCGCCATCGACTTCTCGCACAACCCGTTCTCGATGCCGCAGGGCGGTCTTGAGGCCCTGGAGACCCAGGACCCGCTGGACATCCTGGGCTGGCAGTACGACATCGTCTGCAACGGTGTCGAGCTGTCCTCCGGTGCGATCCGGAACCACGAGCCCGAGATCATGCTGAAGGCGTTCGAGATCGCGGGCTACGACCGGGAGACGGTCGAGGAGAAGTTCGCGGGCATGCTGCGCGCGTTCCGCTTCGGCGCCCCGCCGCACGGCGGCATCGCCCCCGGCGTCGACCGCATCGTGATGCTGCTGGCCGACGAGCCCAACATCCGCGAGACCATCGCCTTCCCGCTCAACGGCAACGCCCAGGACCTGATGATGGGCGCGCCCACGGAGCTGGAGGAGGCGCGGCTGAAGGAGCTGCACCTGTCGGTGCGCAAGCCGCAGCCGAAGTAGGTCAGTCGAGGGGAGAGGGCTCGGAACCGGCGCCGGTTCCGAGCCCTTTCGCTTTCTTTGAAGGAGCCACAGCCCGCACCCACGCCCCTGACAGTCTCCGTCCCTACGGTTCGGTGCCCATGACGGGAAATCAGCAGCACAACGAGCCGAAGCACAAAAGGGATCTGACGCGTCGCAAGGTCGTGGTGGCCGGGGCCGGTGCGGCCGTGGCGGTGGGTGCGGGTGCCGCCCTTGCCACGGGCGCGTTCGCCGGCGAGGAGGCGGGCGCCGCCTCCGCGAGCGGTACGTCCACCGCGGAGGTCTGTTACAAGCTCACCTCGGAGACCACCGAGGGGCCGTACTACATCGACGCCGACAAGATCCGCCGGGACATCACCGAGGACAAGGAGGGCATCCCGCTCGTCCTGAACCTGAAGGTCATCGACTCCGAGACCTGCAAGCCGATCGCGGACGCGGCGGTCGACATCTGGCACTGCGACGCGCTGGGCATCTACTCGGGCTACGAGAGCCTGTCGACCGGCGGTGGCGGCACGGCCCCCACCGACGCGCCCTCGGGGGCGCCGAGCGGCACGCCCACCGGTGAGCCGCCGTCCGGGGCGCCCTCCGGCGGCACCGGCGGCGGCGGGCACGAGGAGCCCACCGACGACGAGCGCTATCTGCGCGGCACCTGGAGGACCGACCAGCACGGCAAGGTCACCTTCAGGACGATCTTCCCGGGCTGGTACCGGGGCCGCACCGTCCACATCCACACCAAGGTGCATGTGGACGGCGAGTGGACCGACGCCGGTTACGAGGGCGGGCACACCTGCCACACCGGGCAGTTCTTCTTCGACGAGGAGTCCGTGCTGGCGTCCGCCGAGGTCGAGCCGTACTCGACCTCGACGACCGAGCGCACCACGCTCACCGAGGACACCATCTACGACCAGAGCGGCACCGCGGGTGGGCTGCTCAAGCTGAAGTACGCCAGGAAGAACATCGCCAAGGGGGTCGTCGGCTCGATCACGATGGGCGTCGACCCGGACGCGACGAACGACGGAACGTCGCTGTAAGGGCGGCGCCCACGGCCAGCAGGACGCCGGCGATCGTGCCCAGCAGCAGGGTGTGGTCGCCGGCTCCGGTGTCCGGCAGGTGCGGGGGGTGCGAGTTCGAGGGCGTGGGTCCCGGTGCCGGGTCCGTCGGGGACGGCGTCGGCGTCGCGGTGGGCGTCGGGGTGGGGGTCGGTGTGGGTGTCGGTGTGGGTGTCGGTGTGGGTGTCGGGGTGGGTGGGGGTGTCGGGTCCGGGGCGGTCACCCAGCGGTTGGTGACGATGCAGTCCACGCCGGTCGCGGGCACGGTCACCGGGAAGGACACCGCACCCGCCGACTCCGTCGCCGCCACCTCCGTACCGTCGCACTCGGCGCGGACGAACTCCCAGGAGCCCTCGTCGGTGGCGGCGGGCAGCGTCTCGGTGACGGTGTGGTCGCCGACGGCCAGTTCGTGCCAGGCCAGGTCGACCGGGGTGTCCTCGGCGGTCGTGGTGGCCGAGCCGAGTGCGGTGCCGTTCTCGTCGGTGAAGGGGAACGGGCCGCCGGTGCCGCCGACCGTCCGCTTGTGCAGGGCGAGCGTGCCGACGGCCGCGGTGGTCGTCGGGGCGTCGGTGTAGACGCAGGTCACGGTGTCGCCGGCGGCGAGGTCGACGCTCGCGGTGCCGTCGGCGCGTGTGCTGGTGGTGCTGGTGCCCTCGGCCGACTCGCAGACCAGGTTCACCAGCCGCCAGCCCTCGGGGACGGTCTCGCCGAACGACCAGGGCTCGTCGCCCGTGCCCTTGGTGGCGGCACGGCGGAAGGACTGCTGCGCGGGCGCCCCGTCCGTCACGGCGAGCTCGAAGCTCTTGTCCTCGGTGTAGGAGATGGAACCGGTGAAGGGGAACGTCTCGGTCGCGTCGCTGCCCTCGACCTGTTTGCGGACGACGACAGTTCCCGCCGCGGCGCTCGCCTTCACCGTGTAGTAGAAGCAGAAGACATGCCGGTGGCCGGTCGGGTAGGCGGCCCGGTCCACGTTGTCGTTGCGCTGGTGGTCGACCGCGCAGCGCAGCGCGCCGAAGGCGTAGGTGTCGCCGAAGGCGGCGGTGTTCAGCGGGTCGGTGGGGGTGCCGCCCTGGATCTGGAGGCGGCGGTTGGCCGCCAGGGTCGCGTCCGTCGTGCCGAGTACGACGGTGACGGCGCCGGCCAGGGTCCGGCCGGTCGGGTCGCCCTGACTGTCCAGCAGCGGGGTCGAGGCCGCGGTGACGGGCTGGACGCCGGAGTCGCTGGGGACGACCGTGGACAGTCCGCCGACCTCGCCGCCGATGCCCCGGCCGAGGGTGAACCGCCAGCCGGCCAGGGGGCGGCAGCGGGGGTCGTTCGCCTCCTCGACGGCCGCGTCGACCGGGTCGCCGACCGCGTACACCGAGTCCTTGCCCAGGTCCCGGAGGGACTGCTGGTTATTGTCCCGGGCGTTGTTGGCCATGATGTCGGTGTACTCGTCGCATTCGCGGGCGGCGAGGGTGAGCCGCAGGCCATCGGCGCGACGGCGGGGTGCCGGGGGCTCGGGGGAGGCCGGGGGCGCCGGTTTGCCGGTGGGGGCCGCGGTGCCGGCCGGCAAGGCGGGGGCCGCGGGGGGCGGGGCCGAGGAAGGGGACGCGGACGCGGAGGCCGGTGCCGCGGGTGACGCCGGGGCCAGGGCCGCGGCGGTGGCCGTCGGGGATGCGGACCCCGTGGGGGACACGGACTCCGTGGGGGACGCGGCAGCCGTCGGTCCGGTTGCCGTCGGTTGGCTCACCGTCGGTTCGCTCGCCGTCGGTTCGCTTGCCGTCGGTCCCTGCACTCCCAGCGCGAAGGCGGCCGCCAGCACCAGCGCGGCCACGTACAGCGGTCTCGGTCGTCGTCTTGTCACACCGCAGAGCGTGCGAGGCGGCGCGGCCCGGGAGCGGTACGCCACTCCCGGACCAGACGCATGATCAACCGATCGTCCTACAGGCCCAGCGACAGGTACGTCGCGTCCAGCTCCGCCACGTCCAGCCCCGCCGCCTGACGGACCATGCGGATCGCGCGGTAGATCTGGTTGATGTGGGCGATGTCGTGGCCGACGACCTTCTTGATCATGACCTCCATGGTCTCGCCGCCCTGCTCGCCGTGGTGGCCGGTGCGCTGCCAGTCCTCCGGGGACAGCCCCGCGAGCAGCGCCACGTTCGAGGCGCGCAGCCCGGTCCACGCGTCGAGCATCTGACGGAACGGCAGGCGGGGCAGCGGGGCCCACTTCTCCTCGTCGTACCCGGGGTAGACCGGGGCGTCCTCGGTGGCGACCAGCCGCCAGCGGAAGCCGTAGACGATGTCGACGTCGAAGAGGTGCCCGACGGTGAACGCGGCCGGCCACTCGCCCTCCTCCGGGACCGTCTCGGCGAGCTCGGTCGGCAGGTCGGCGAAGAGCCGTGCGGCCCACACCGGGGTCTTGGCGAGGACGTCGAACGGGTCGCGCTCGGCGGCGACTTCGAGGAGGGCGGTGACGTAGGCGGCGGGGTCCTCGGTGGCGGAGGGGATGTCGATGCGGGGAACGTCGGTGTCGGTGACGGTCATCGGGATCTCTCAGGTGTGAAGGGATGGGTACGGAAGGTCAGTTGGTGGCGGCGGCCACGGGCTCGGACGTCTCCGTCGCCGGTGCCTCGGTCTGCCGTGCGCCCGGCTTGGCGCCCAGCACCAGGACCGCGCCGAGGGCGGCGACGGCGGCGCAGACGGTCCAGTGCAGCGGGGCGTTGATGCCGTAGAGCAGGCCGCCGACGGCCGGGCCGAGGGTGCCGCCGAGGGTGTGGGCGAGGCCCTCGGCACCCTGGTAGCGCCCGCGCAGGTGGGCCGGGGAGAACTCGGCCGGGTAGGCGTTGGCGATCGGGGTGTAGATCGTCTCGGCGACCGTCCACAGCACGACCGTCAGGGCCAGCAGCCACACCGCGTTCATCGCGCCCGTCAGGCCCATGCCGGCGCCGAGCAGCAGCAGGCCGAGGGCGATGACGCGGCGCGGGTCGCGGCGCTCGGTGTGCCGGGTCAGGGGCAGCTCGATGACCACGCACAGCAGGGCGTTGAGGCCGAGCAGGAGGCCGTAGACGGTGTTGGAGAAGCCGGCGTCGGTGACGTGCAGGGGGAGGGTCGCGGTGGTCTGGCCGTAGACGAAGGTGGCCGCGACCATCGACAGCAGGAACAGGACGTACGGGCGGTCGGTGAAGACCTCGCGGTAGCCGCCCTTGCCCGCCGCCTCGGCGGCGGTGACCGGGGCCTGGGCCGGGCGGCCGGCCGGCAGGAGCAGCAGGGCCAGGGTGCCGAAGGCGAGGGAGAACAGGGCGTCGCCCGCGAAGACGTACGTGTAGGAGTGGCCGCTGAGGAGGCCGCCGACCAGCGGGCCGACCGCCATGCCGACGTTGACGGCGAGTCGCAGCACCGCGAACGCCATGACCCGCTGTTCGCCGTCGACCACGTCGACGAGCAGCGCGCCGGCCGCCGGGCGGTACAGCTGGGCGAAGACGCCGACCAGGCAGACCAGGGCGGTCGTGGTGATCAGGCCGTCGGTGAAGGGGACCGTGGCGGTGGCCGCCGCCGAGCCGAACATCGACACCGCGATCGCGCTGCGCCGGCCGAACTTGTCGGCGACCGTGCCGCCGATCATGTTGCCGACGAAGGTGCCGAGGCCGACGGCGGCGACCGCGAGGCCCGCCTGGGCGGTGGAGTAGCCGCGGGAGACGAGGAAGAGCACGAGGAAGACGTTGAGGAAGTTCCCGAACTTGATCAGGAACATGCCCGCGAAGATCACCCAGGCGCTGCGGGGCAGCTGGCGCAGGCGTCGGTGCAGGGGGGCGGTGTCCGCCATGGGGGTGGCTCCTTCAGGAGGGGAGATCGGAAGGGGTGTCGGCCGACCGCGGCACGCCGCGCGCCGTCACCAGCGCGCAGACCACCAGTCCGTAGGCCGCGGCGGTGGTGACGGCGAAGAACGTGGCCGCCCGGTCGACGGCGGCGCCGGGGCCTTCGGTGATGTCTCCCGTGGGCACGAAGTAGGTCTCGAGGGTGATCTTCAGTGCCGTTCCGATGAGGGTGAGCAGGAAGGCGGCGGTGGTCACCACCAGGAGGAACGGGCGCGTGCGGGGCTCATGCATGGCAGGGCGGTCCTTGGGGCGGGCGGGGCGGAGCCCGAGACGGGAGACGTGCGGCGGGAGCGGTAAGGGGGATCAGAGGGGGAGCCGTGCGGCGAGGGCGGTAAGGGGGATCAGAGGGGGAGCCGTGCGGCGAGGGCGGCGCAGTGTCAGCCGGCGGGGGCCAACTCCTTCTGCTCGGCCGGGGCTTCGGACGCCGCCGGGGCTTCCGCCGCCGGAACCCGGCTGGCCAGCACCAGGACGCAGGCCGCCGCCGCGAGGGCCGCGCAGCCGAGGGTCACCGGCGTGTAGCTGTGCGTCGAGTCGGCCATCTGGGCGCCGAGTTCGCTGGTGAGGGCGGTGCCGAGGGCGTGGACGGTCCACACCAGGCCCATGCCGAAGCCGCGCACCTCGACGGGGAGGACCCGGGCCGCCCACATGGTGGTGGCGATGACGGTGGCCAGGTAGCTGATGCCGAAGACGATGCCGAAGGCGATCGCGACCGTGCCGGTCGGGGTGAGGGCGACCAGCAGCATCGCCACGCCGCGCACCGCGTACGCGCTCACCAGCACCGCCTTGATCCGGCCCCGGTCGCACAGCCAGCCCGCCAGCAGACCGCCCGCGATCTCGAAGACGCCGAGCAGGGCGACGGCGGTGGAGGAGACGGTGTGGCCCAGGCCGTGGTCGTGCATCAGCGGGATGAAGTGCACGTCGATGAAGGCCATCGTGGCCCCGCACGCGAACATGGCCAGCGCGAGGCGGCGCAGGTCGCCGTTGCGGGCGGTCAGCCGGAACCGCGCGGCGAAGGAGAGGCGGACCGGCTCCTCCGTCTGCTGCGCGGAAGCCTCCTCGTCCGCGTCCGCGGACGTCACCTTCCCCGACGCCCGCGCCACCAGCAGTGCCACCGGTGCCAGCACGAACAGGAAGGCGAGACCGACCACGAGCAGGACGTGCTGCCAGCTCGCCCAGGTGCCGAGCCAGGACCACAGCGGCACCAGGACCACGAAGCCGACAGCCGCGCCGTTGGTGAGCAGCGCGTACATCAGGCCCTTGCGGCCGTCGCGGAAGAGCTCGTCGACGAGGACGCCGAGGGGTACGTACGACAGCATCGTGGAGGCCAGCGCGGCGACGACGGCGTACACCGCGACGAACAGCCACAGCCGGCCGGCGAGCGCGCAGCCGACGAGGGCCGCGCCGGACAGGGCGGTGCCGACGGCGAGGGTGGCGGCGCCGCCGATGCGGTCGGCGATCGCGCCGACCAGCGGGGAGGCCACCGCGACGGTGACGGCGAAGAGGGTGGTCGCCCAGGCGAGGGCGCCGCGGGAGCCGCCGAAGGTGTCGGCCATCGGCACGAAGTAGACCTGGACGGTGTTCTTCAGCGCCGAACCGGCGAGGGTGAGCAGGAAGGCCGCGGCGCTCAGCACCAGCAGCAGGGCCCGGACATGGGGCTTAGACATGGGTCACCTCGGGGGAGTGCGCGGCGGACTGGGGGCGGCCCTCGCAGTCGTAGGGCTGGCGGAAGTCGAAGGCGTGCGGGGTGGAGCCGTGCGTGTCGAGGTGCTCCAGACGCCGGCAGGCCTCGCTCCAGGTGGGGATCTCGGTGTCGGCCACCCACCAGGCCGCGTACAGCTTGTGGGGGATCTGCGCGAACCAGCGGCGGCGGTCGCGCAGCGCCTGCCGGTGCAGACCGCCGTACGCGTACGCCTTCACGGACGCGAGGTCGGTCCACAGCGAGAGGGTGGAGGCGCGGGTGTCGGTGTCGTCGGTGCGGCCGCCGGTGTAGAAGGAGGGCGCCTCGAATCGTCCCCAGTCGCCGTAGTCGCGGCCGAAATTCGTCCACTTCGTGTCGGCGACATCGATCGCGGTGGCGCGTGCGATGAAGCCGGGGCTGGTTTCGGAGGCGCCGAAGACCAGCGGCTCCAGTGCGTTGAAGTCCTCGTTCGACAGGTGCGGATACGGCTGTTTGAGCACGGCGAACGTGGTCATGGCGATCCTTGGCATGGCCTCGATGTTCCCGGCCCGGCGACGGCTGGGGAAGGGGAACGGGCGGGCACCAAAGTGCGTGGCACAAAAGTGCCAGGGGGCCTTTTCCGAAGGGCCGCTGCGTCTTTTGTGCCGGGCATTCTTGTGCCAGTCGAAAAGTATTTTCCCGCCGGAATTCATGGCCCAGAGTTCTCGGCATGACCCAGCAATCAACGACCTCGCGATCAACCGGTGCCCCCACGCTGCTCGTCGTGGGCGGACGGATCCAGACCCTGCGCAAGGCGGCCGCGCTCGGTGTCCGCTTCGTGCTGATCCAGCACCAGGACCACTTCGTGCCGGAGGCGGCCCAGCTCGCCGAGGCCGTGATCATCGCCGACTACACGGACTGGGAGACCACCCGCCCGCTGGTCGAGGCCGCGCACACCGCGTACGGCTTCACGCGGGTCGTGTCGATCACCGAGCCGGGTCTGGTGCCGGCCGCGCGGATCAGCGACCACCTGGGCCTCGGGGGGACCACCGAGCGCACCGCCGAACTCCTGCGGGACAAGCGGGCGATGCGCGATCTGCTGGCCGCGTCCCCGGACACCCGGGACCTGTCGGTCGCCGCCGCCGAGGTGACGTCCGCCGACGATCTGCTGGCCTTCGGCGCCGCGCACGGCTACCCGTTCGTGCTCAAGCCCGCCGACGCCACCGCGAGCCTCGGTGTCGAGCGCATCGACGGGCCCGAGCAGGCCGCCGCCGCGTGGGCCGGGGTGGAGGCGCTGCGGGCGCGCACCGATCTGCAGTGGGGGAACTTCTTCCACATCGAGCGCTTCCTCGTCGAGCAGTACATCTCCGGGCCCGAGTTCAGCGTGGAGTCCTTCTCCTTCGCGGGCCGGCACGTGGTCCTCGCGGTCACGGAGAAGCTGACCGGCGGCGAGAACGGGTTCATCGAGTTCGGGCACGCGCTGCCGGCCCGGCTGACCCCCGAGCAGGAGCGGAGCGTGGAGGACACGGTCGCCCGGTTCCTCGACGCGCTCGGCCTCACCGACGGCGCCGCCCACACCGAGCTGCGGCTCACCCCCACCGGGCCGAAGATCATCGAGAGTCACAACCGCATGGGCGGCGACCGCATCTTCGACCTGCTCGACGCCGCCTACGGCATCGACGTCGAAGAGTGGATCGTGGCCTGGCAGTTCGGGCTGATCCCGGCCCTGGACGCCCGCCCGGTGCCCGAGCGCGCCGCCGCCACCCGCTTCCTGTCCGCCCGCCCCGGCACGGTCGTCGAGGTGCAGGGCGCCGAGGAGGCCAAGCAGCTGGCCGACGTCATCGACGTCGAGACCACCGTCAAGCCCGGCGACGTCCTGGGCGAGCTGCGCGGCAACTGGGACCGCGCCGGCCAGGTGCTGACCACCGGCCCCGACACCACGGCCGCGATCGCCACCGCCGAGGCCCTGCTGGAGCAGGTCACCGTCGTCACCGTCGAGCTGGCGCGGGAGGTCGCGGCATGAGCGGCGCGCAGATCCTGCTGATCATGCGGAACACCTACGCGTGGCACCGCGAGCACATCGAGACGCTGGAGCGGATGGGGCTGGAGATCCACCTCGCCACCGGTGTCAGGCAGGCCGCCGACGACGGCCGCTTCGCCTCCGTGATCCCGGTACCGGAGGAGCTGGAGGGCGAGTCGATGGCCGCCTTCTGCGCCGACGAGGCCCGCAAGCTCGGCATCACCACCGCGATCACCTTCTACGACAGCGACATCGCCGTCACCTCCCGCACCAACCAGCTCCTCGGCCACACCTGGCCGCGCCCGAAGGCCGACGCGATCTCCCGGGACAAGAAGCTCCAGCGGTCCTTCCTCACCGAACACGGCCTGCCCGCACCGCGGTTCGCCGGCGTGACCGGCGTCGAGGCGGGCCTGAAGGCGGCCGAGGACTTCTCGTACCCCTTCATCGTCAAGCCCAGCGCGCTCGCCGCGAGCATCGGCGTCAGCCTGGTGCGGGACCGCGACGAGCTGGAGCGGGCGCTGACCGACGTGGCCCGCCTCGCCGAGGAGTGGGGCGGCTACTTCCCCAGCGACGGGCCGGAGATCGCCCTCATCGAGGAGTTCCTGCCCGGCAAGGAGGTCACCCTCGACGGTGTCGTCGTCAACGGCGCGTTCCACCTCGTCGGCGTCACCAACAAGATGCAGATGCCCGGCCCCTACTTCGAGGAGGACTTCTACACCCTGCCCTTCCGCACCCCGGAGGAGGAGCCGGAGCTGGTCGCGGTCGCCGAGGGCATCGTCGCCGGACTCGGCGTCCAGCACTGCCTGTTCAACGCCGAGTTCCGGCAGGACGCCCAAGGGCGTTACCGGGTCGTGGAGTTCGCCACCCGCATGAGCGGCGGCCAGAACTACCGCAACCTGCGCGAGGTGCACGGCATCGACGCGGTACGGCTGTACGCCAAGGCCGTGCTCGCCGGGGACGACGAGACGATGCGGGCCGCCGTGCTCGACGGCGAGGTCCGCCGGGCAGCCACGCCCCGCGCGGCGACCTGCATCAAGTTCGCCTACCGGACCGGCACGCTGGTCCGCAACAACCCCGGCGACGCCTACCACTCCCCGTACTTCCGCTCCTACATCCCCGCCTCCAAGCCCGGTGACCGGCTGCGCCGCGCGCCGGAGGGCTGGTACGAGATCGCCGGCTCGCTCGCCGTCGCCGCGCCCTACCGCGGCGTCGAGGACGTCGACCGGGTGGAGCGGATCGCCGCCGAACTGGACGAGCAGCTCGACGTGGTGATGGTCCCGCCCGTGGCCGTGCCGCCGGCCGTCAGGGGCGCCGCGTGATCTTCCGCATGGGCATCACCGAGCCCACCGCCATCGACCCCTACAAGGCCCAGGAGGGCGAGGGCATCCTCGTCTGCAAGGCCCTGTTCACGGGGCTGCTCGCGCTCGACGAGGACGGGGAGCTCATCCCGGCCACGGCCCGGCAGTGGGAGTCCGACCCGACCGCCACCACCTGGACGTTCCGGCTGCGCACCGACACCGTGTTCAGCGACGGGGAGCCGGTCACCGCGCGCAGTTTCGTGCGCGGCTGGCGGCGGGCCCTCGACCCCGAGGCCAACACCGAGACCGCCTACCACCTGGCAGGCGTCCGCGACTTCACGGCCGTGGACGACGCCACGCTGGTCGTCGAACTCGCCGAGCCGGACGTCCAGTTCGACCTCAAGACACTCCAGCCGATCTTCTTCCCGGTGCCGTCCTGGACGCCGGCCGCGCTGGAGCCGTCGTACAACGATCTCCCCGTCGGCAACGGCCCGTTCGTGATGGACGGCCCCTGGCGGCACGGCGAGGCCATCCGGCTGCGGCGCAACGAGCGGTGGTTCGGGCCCCGGCCCGAGATCGAGGAGATCCACCTCGACATCCTCGACCCGGTCACCGCCCTGGACGACGAGTACGCCCGGTTCGTCGACGGCACCTACGACTACGCGCGGATTCCGCCCGCACGGACCAAGGAGGCCGCGCAGCACGGCGGTTACCTGGAGCAGGAGGGCGCCGGGCTCTTCTACCTCATCCCCTTCTGCCACCAGGCACCGATGGACTCGGTGGACGCCCGCCGGGCGGTCTCCGCCGCCGTCGACCGGCAGGGGCTCATCGACACCCACTTCCACGGCAGCCGTACGGCCGCGCACTCGCTGCTGTCGCCGTGGTTCGGCAAGGCCCACACCCCGCGCGCCGAGCTCGACGACGACTGGACGGCCTACGACCCGGACCGGGCGCGGGAAGCGGCCGCGCGGGCCGGCCTCGGACCCGGCACCCGCGTCGACCTCGCCTACAACACCGGCGCCGGGCACGACGACTGGGTCATCGCCCTCGCCCAGCAACTCGAGGAGGTCCACGGCTGGCAGGTCCAGCTGCTGCGCACCGACGCGCGCGGCCTCGTCGACCACCGCACCTCCGTCGCCGCGGCGGGCCTCTGCCGCGCGGGCTGGGCCTGCGACTACCCCACCCCCGACAACATGCTCTTCCCGCTGCTGCACTCCTCGTGCACCGCGCCCGACGCCGAGGGCACCGCCCACGGCGACAACGAAGGGCGGTACGCCGACGCCGAGTTCGACGCCCTGGTGGCCCGCGCCCGCGCCGCCCGCGACCCCGCCGAACGCGTCGACGCCTGGCGGCGCGCCGACCGCATCGCGATCCGCGACCTCGCTCTCATCCCGCTCTGGTACCGCACCGACCAGCGCGTGTACGCGGCCGACCGCATCGGCGGCCTGCGCATCGACTTCGACGGCAACCCGACCTTCACGACCGTGACCGCAAGGAGCACCCAGCGATGAGCACCACTCCCGTGTACGACATCCTCGGCATCGGCTTCGGGCCCGCCAACCTCGCCCTGGCCATCGCGCTGGAGGAGCGGAACTCACCGCTGACCGCACGCTTCCTGGAGGCCCGCCCGAGCCCCGAGTGGCAGCCCGGGATGCTGCTCGACGGCTCCGACATCCAGAACCACCCCAGCCGCGACCTGGTGACCCTGCGCAACCCGCGCTCCCGCTACAGCTTCCTCAACTACCTGCACGAGCAGGGCCGGCTGCTGCGCCACCTCAACCTCCCCTCGGAGTTCCCGCTGCGCAAGGAGTACGCCGGGTACATCCGCTGGGCGGCCGGTTTCTTCTCCCACCTCGTCGACTGCAACCAGCGCGCCGAGGGCCTCGAGGTCGTGGAGGAGAACGGGGAGCGGCTGTACGAGGTGACGACCATGTCGGGCCGCCGCTACCTCGGGCGCACGCTGGTGATGGGGCCGGGGCGGACGCCGTACGTCCCGGCGCCGTACGACTCGCTGCGCAGCGACCGCGTCTTCCACCTCACCCAGTACCTGCCGAGGCTCGCCGCGCTGACGGCCGACGGGCAGCCGGCGTCGGTCGCCGTCATCGGCGGCAGCCAGAGCGCGGTGGAGCTGGCGCTCGACCTCGGCCGGCGCTTCCCGCGGGCACGGGTCACGACGTACACCCGCTCCCACTCGCTGCGGCAGAAGGACACCAGCCCGTTCAGCGAGGAGGGGTACTTCCCCGAGTTCACCGACTACTACTTCCGGGCCTCGCGGGACGGCAAGAAGGCGCTCGACGCCTACATGCACCCGACGAACTACTCGTCCGCCGACATCGACGTGCTGCGCGAGCTGTACCTGGAGATCTACGAGCAGGAACTCGACGGGGACCAGCGGCTGTTCGTGCGGGGCAACCTGGAGGCCACGTCCGTGACGGCCGCGGGGGACCGCGTGACCATCGACTTCCTGGAGCGCAACACCGGCGAGACGGTCACCGACTCGGTCGACTTCGCCGTCCTCGCGACGGGCTTCCGGAACATGGGGCCGGGAGCGCACGAGGAGCTGTGCCCGCCGCTGATGGCCGGGCTCGCCGACCGGTTCGCCAAGGAGAGCGACGGGCGGCTGGAGGTGTCCGGCGACTACGCCCTGAAGCCGGTGGCCGAGGGCACGCCGCCGCTGTTCCTCAACGGGCTGTGCGAATCCAGCCACGGGATCGGTGACGCCGGGTCGTTCAGCCTGCTGTCCCTGCGCGCCTCGACCCTCACCGACGCCCTCACCGACCGTCTCTCCGCCCGCGCCACCACCGACCGCAGTGCCGTCCTGGCCGCCGCCTGACCAACGGAACCGAGATGACCGCCACCATTGATCACGCCGCCCCCACGTCCTCCGGCTACCCCGGCCCCTACGTCCGCGGCACCCTTCCCGGCCCCCGCAGCGCCGAGCTCCTCGACCGGCAGGCCGCCCGCGAGTCCAACTCACGCTCCTATCCGCGCAAACTCCCCATAGCCATACGCCGCGGCAAGGGCAGCTATGTGGAGGACCTCGACGGGAACGTCTTCCTCGACTTCCTGTCCGGGGCCGGTGTCCTCTCCCTCGGGCACAACCACCCCGAGCCGCTCGCCGCCGCCCACGCCCAGCTGGACGAGTTCGTCCACGGGCTGGACTTCCCCACCCCGATCAAGGACGAGTTCACCGAGCTGACCATCGGGATGCTGCCGGCGCCGATGCGGGAGCGCACCCGCATCCACTTCTGCGGGCCCACCGGCGCCAACGCCGTCGACGCCGCGTTGAAGCTGTGCAAGACCGCCACCGGCCGCGAGGAGATCATCACCTTCCAGGGCGGGTTCCACGGGGCCACCATGGCCGCGATGAGCGTCACCGGGCTCGTCGAGCAGAAGGAGCCGGTGCGCGGGCGGATGCCGGGCGTGCACTTCTTCCCGTACTCCAATTGCCACAGCTGCCCGCTCGGCCTCAAGCGCGAGAACTGCGAGGTCAACTGCGCCACCTTCCTGGAGCGCGCCCTGACCGACGTCAACGGCGGCATCACGCTCCCCGCCGCCGTGATCATGGAGCTGGTGCAGGGCGAGGGCGGGGTCATCCCGGCCGACGTGGAGTTCGTGCGGCGGGTCCGTGAGGTCACCCGGCGGCTCGGCATCCCGATGATCGTCGACGAGGTGCAGAGCGGCTGCGGGCGCACCGGCACCTGGTTCGCCTTCGAGCAGTACGGCATCGAGCCCGACGTGGTGTGCGCGTCGAAGGCGCTCAGCGGCATGGGCCTGCCGGCCGCCGTCATCCTCTACGACGAGAAGCTGGACGCCTGGGCGCCGGGCGCCCACACCGGCACCTTCCGCGGCAACCAGCCCGCCTTCGCCGCCGCCGTCGCCACGATGAAGGTCGTCGAGCGGGACCGGGTCCTGGAGAACGTCCGGGCGCGGGCCGAGCAGCTGATGGTCCATCTCCAGGGGCTGCGGGGCGTGAGCCCGTACGTCGCCGACGTGCGCGGGCTCGGGCTGATGACCGGCGTCGAGCTCAACGACCCCGTCACCGGGCGGCCCGCCACCCAGCTGGCCAAGCGCGTGCAGTGGGAGGCCGTCAGCCGCGGGCTGATCCTCGAACTCGGCGGCCGTGACGACTGCGTCGTCCGCATGCTGCCGCCCCTGAACTGCTCCGAGCAGGAGATCGACATCGCCGGACGCATCCTGCGCGAGGCCCTCACCGCCGCCGAGGAGGCCCTCCGATGAGCACGAGCCCCCACGACGTCCACGATCTCGTCGTCGCCGGGTTCGGGCCCTCCGGGATCGCGCTCGCCGCCGCCGTCGAGGACCACGACGACCAGCACGGCGGTGTCCTCGACGCCCGCTACCTGGAGAAGGCCGCCGACTCCGCCTGGCAGCCCAACCTCGTGCTGCCCGGCACCGACATCCAGCACCACTTCCTGCGCGACTTCGCCACGCCCCGCGACCCGCGCTCCCGGTTCGGGTTCCCCAGCTATCTGCACCAGACCGGCCGCTTCTACCCGTTCACGCTGATGGGCGGCTACCCGAGCCGCCTGGAGTGGTCCGACTACGTGCAGTGGGCCGCCGGGCAGGTGCGGGGCCGGATCGACTACCACCGCGAGGTGCTGTCGGTGGAGCCGGTGACCGGCGACGACGGTCGGGTGCGCAGCGCCCGGGTCGTCTCCCGCGACCCCCGCGACGGCTCCCTGCACACCGTCGAGGGCCGCAACATCGCCCTCGCCACCGGCCACGAGGCCTACGTGCCCGAGGTGTTCCGGCCCGCGCTCGGCGAACGCGTCTTCCACGCCTCGCAGTTGCTGCCCCGGCTCGCCGCGCTCGGCACCCTCGACCGGGTCGCCGTCATCGGTGCCGGGCAGACCGCCGGTGAGATCGTGCTGCACCTCGCCGGGCAGCACCCCGACGCCCACATCCACTCCCTGGTCCGGCACGCGGGCTTCCGGATGTACGAGCTGGGCCACTTCAGCAACGAGGTGTACTTCCCCGACGAGACCGACTACTTCTACGCGCTCGGCGACGAGGAGCGCGAGCGCGCCCTGGACCAGGCCCGGGCCACCAACTACGCGGCCGTCGACCCCGACGTCTCCACCGGGCTGTACCAGGCCGTCTACCAGGACCGGCTCACCGGGCGGCAGCGGCTGCACATGCACCGCCGGACGGACGTCCGGGAGACCGAGGTCGTCGGCGACACCGTCCGACTGCACACCGAGGAGGTCTTCACCGGCGAGCGCGGGGTCGTCGAGGCCGACGCCGTCATCGTCTGCACCGGCTACCGCGAGGCCGCCTTCCCGCGCCAGCTGGAGGCGTTCAAGCCCTGCCTGAAGCTGGACGCGCAGGGCCGCCCGGACGTCACCCGGGCCTACCGGGCCGAGACCACCGACGGCTGCGAGGTGGGCCTCTACCTCGACGGACTCACCGAGTGGCGGCACGGCATCGGCTCCGCCACCTCCTTCAGCCAGATGGCCGCCAAGGCCGACACCATCCACCGCGACCTGCGCAGCCGGCTGCGGCAGCCCGTCGCCGCGTGAAACGGGGGACCCCATGAACGAGCAGCAGAGCGAGCAGCAGAAGAGCTACATGCACGTGTTCACCGCGCACGAGGAGGACATGGTCTTCGAGGAGCCGTACAACGTCAGCGGCCGGCGCATCTTCCCCTGGCCCGGCGCGGTCGAGGAGCCCACCTGGGGCGGCGCCTGGGTGGACGTGGCGCCCGGTGAGACGTCCACCGCCCACCACCACGACGAGAACGAGATGTTCTTCATCACCGAGGGCAGCGGCGTCATGCGCATCGGCGACGAGACGCGCCGGGTGCGGGCCGGGGAGACGGTGTTCATCACCCCGTACCAGGACCACGACCTCACCAACGACGGCGAGACCCGGCTGCGGTTCGTCACCATCTGGTGGGGCGGCGCCGAGGCGATCGCCCGTGAACGGGCCAAGTGGGCAGCGGTGTTCGAGATCGACGACCCCTCCGGTCCGGTCAACTCCCGGGTCGGCGCCGCGGCAGGGGTGGCCGTCTGATGAGTCCCATCGTGCACGCGCACGCCGACGCCGTGGTCGTCGGCGGCGGGGTGATCGGCGCGGCCATCGCGCACCAACTGGCGCTGGCCGGGCTGGGCCGGATCGTGCTGTGCGACCAGGGCCGGGTCAACGCCCAGGGCGCCACGTCCCGTTCGGGCGGGCTGCTGCGGCTGCACCACACCGCGGTCGCCGACACCCGGCTGGCCGCCCGCTCCCTGCCGGTCTTCGAGCAGTGGGCCGACGTCATCGGCGGCGACTGCGGCTACCGGCGCACCGGGTTCGTGATGATCGTCGGCGAGAACCACGCCGAGGACCTGCGGCAGAACGCCGCCGCCACGACCGATGCCGCGGGGCACCGGCGGGTGGAGGTCCTCGACCCGTACGAGGTGAAGGAGATCTATCCCGGTCTCAGCACCGAGAACATCGCGCTGGCCGCCTACGAGCCGGAGGGCGGGTACGCCGACCCGATGGCCGCTTCCTCCGCCCTGCTGTCGGCCGCCTACCGGCTCGGGGTCTCCCCGTCCGAGGGCATCCGGGCGATGAAGGTCCTGGAGCACGCCGGTGTCGTCACCGGCGTCCTCACCTCCATCGGGCGCATCGACTCCCCGCTGGTCGTCCTCGCGGGCGGCGCCTGGGGCTCGGCCCCGGCCGAGTACCTCGGCGTGCACATCCCGGTGACCGCCCGCCGGATCGGCCTCGCGCAGGCCGAGCTGCCGGGCGCCGGGCGGCGCGGCGCGCGGGCCTCGGTGCCGACCTGCATCGACGACACCACCGGCAGCTACTTCCGGCCCGACGGCCTGGACCGCTTCTACTTCGGCGTGCCCAGCAAGCCGGACACCGAGCTGGGCCGGGACGTGGAGCCGCTCACCCAGGCCGAGCTGGAGGCGGCGATCAACGCGATCGCGGTCCGGGTCCCGCAGGCCGCCACGGCCCCGCTGGCCGGCACCCGCTCCGGCCTGGACGGCTACACGCCGGACAAGCGGCCCGTCGTGGGCGCCGCCGGCCCCGACGGGCTGTACCTCGCCCTCGGCTTCAGCGGGGGCGGCTTCAAGATGGCGCCCGCCGTCGCCGAGCTCGCGGCGAAGGAGATCATCGAGGGCGGTGCCGTACCCGGAAAGGCCGTCCAGGAGCTCCTGGAGCCCTACCGGCCGCAGCGGTTCCTCGCGGGCCGGCCGGTCAGACCGGAGGCGCCGTATGACCACATGTGAGCCCAAGCCGCGGCTGCGGGCCCTGCTCGCCGAGGACATCGCCACCGTCCTCGCCAAGGACCCGGCCGCCTCCTCCCGTGCCGAGGTGCTGCTCTACCCGCACATCCACGCCCTGTGGACGTACCGGGTCGCCCACCGCCTCTGGCGGCGCGGCCACCGCTTCACCGCCCGCGCCCTGTCGCTGCTGGCCCGCGCGGTGAGCGGCATCGAGATCCACCCCGGCGCGCGGATCGGGCGCCGCTTCTTCGTCGACCACGGCACCGCCGTCGTCATCGGCGAGACCGTCCGCATCGGCGACGACGTGATGCTGTACCACCAGGTCACGCTCGGCTCGGTCGGCTGGTGGAAGGACCTGCGCCGCCCCGCCGGGTCCCGCCGCCACCCCGTCGTCGGGGACCGCGTGATCATCGGCACCGGCGCCAGCGTCCTCGGCCCGGTCACCGTCGGCGCCGACTCCCGCGTCGGCGCCCACGCCATCGTCCTGGACGACCTCCCGCCGCACAGCCGCGTGGTGGCACCGACCTGCGAGGTGCTCCCGGCGCTCGACACCGGCGCCGTGCCGGAGCCCGCCCTCAACCAGCTTGCCTCTTGAGCCTTCTAAGGACTTCACGACCATGACCTCGTACGTCGTCACCAGCGCCCCGCCCAACCCCAACGGCGACCTCCACCTCGGCCACCTCTCCGGCCCGTTCCTCGGCGCCGACATCCTCAGCCGCCATCTGCGCCAGCGCGGCCACGACGTCCGGTACGTCGGCTACTCCGACGAGCACTCCTGCTACGTCCCGCGCCGCGCCGCCGAGATCGGCTCCACCGCGTACCCGACGGCGAAGCTGTTCGGCGACCGCATGGAGCAGACGCTGTCGCTGGGCGCCATGCACCACGACTGGTTCACCCGCCCGCTGACCGACGCCACGCACACCGAGTTCGTGCAGCGCTTCTTCCTGGAGCTGTGGAACGCGGGCGCGCTGAAGGTCGAGGAGCTGCCCGTCTTCCGCTGCGAGCCCTGCGAGCGCTACCTGTACGAGGCCGAGGTGCGCGGCGAGTGCCAGTTCTGCGCCGACCCCTCCGACGGCGTCTACTGCGAGGCCTGCGGTCTCGCCCAGGACCCGGCCGGCCTCGCCAACCCCAAGTGCACGTCCTGCTGGCAGGAGCCGGGCCTGACCACCCTGCGCCGGATCGTCTTCCCGCTCGACGACTACCGCGACCGCCTCCAGGCCTACTACGCCGAGGCCCAGGCGAAGGCGGAATGGCGCCCCCGGCTGATCTCCTACCTGGAGGGCCTGTTCGAGCGGGCGCTGCCCGACACCCCGATCTCCCGCGAGGCCGACTACGGCATCCCGGTCCCGCTGGAGGGCTGGGAGGGGCACATCCTCGACACCTGGTTCAGCGGCATCTTCGGCTACGCCGCCGCCACCGCCCGCCTCTCGGAGGCAGGCGGCGACAAGGCGGAGTGGGAGCGTCTGTGGACGGACCCCGACACGAGGATCGTCAACTTCATCGGCTTCGACTGCTCCTTCTCGCACGCCGTGCTGTGGCCGGCGCTGCTGCTCGCCCAGGGCACGCTGACGCTGCCCTCCCAGGTCGTGATCAACGAGTTCTACCGCCTGGAGGGCGACAAGTTCTCCACCAGCCGCGGCCACGCCATCTGGGGCGGCGAGTTCCTGCGCCGGGTCAACGCCGACGCGCTCCGCTTCCACCTCAGCCTGACCGGCCCCGAGCGGGAGCAGAACAACTTCTCCATGAAGGAGTTCGCCGACACCGTCAGCACGGTCCTCGCGGGCGGCATCGAGCGCTGGACGGACACGGTCCTGGACCTGCTGGCGCAGGACTTCCAGTCGCAGGTGCCGGCGGCCGCCCTGTCCGTCACCTTCCTCGACGAGGAGCGGGCCGAGCTGCCGGGCCGCATCGCCGCCGCGCTCGGCGCCGAGACCTTCTCGCCGCAGAAGGCCGCCGCCGAACTGGCCGCGGTCGTCGACCGGGCGGTGGCCGACCTGCGCCAGCTGTCCCTGGTCCGGGCCGCGGGCCCGCGCGAGGAGTACGCCGCCCGCCTCGTCGCCCACCTCGAACTCCTCGCCGCCGTCGCCGTCACCGCCGCCCCGCTGATGCCGGGCTGGTCGGCGCACCTCGCCGGACAGCTGGGCGTGCCGGTGGACCTGACGACCCAGATGCCCCGGTGGGCCGCCCTGGACGCCCGCCTGGTCCCGACGGGCACCCAGGTGCCGGACGCCGCGCCGCTGTTCTTCCACGAGCTGTCGTGAGGGACGTGACGGCGGCCGCGGTCCGCACCCTCGCCGCCGTCCTCGGCGCGGGCGCCCTGCTGCTGCCCGCCGCCCTCGCCCCCGTGCCGGTCGGGTACTCGGTGGCGGCCGTGCTCGTGGTGGCCGCCTGGTGCCTGCTGGTCGCGGCGGCCGGCGGCACGGCAGGTGGCGGCGGTGCGGCCGGCTTCGTCCGGCGGCGGCTGGGGTTCCGGGCCGCGCGGGCCGTCACCGGCCTGTACTTCGCCGGGTTCGCCACCGGGCAGGCCGCGGTCGCCCTGACCGCCGGGCAGTTCGCCGCCCGGCTGCGGGGGGACGCCTACGCCTGGTCGGTCGCCGTCCTGCTCGCCGCGGCCACCTGGGCCACCTACCGGCCCCGCCCGCTGTCCACGCCGGTACGGCGGCTACGGCCGGCGGCGGTGCTGGCGGCGGCCGGGGGATGGTGGGCGCTGGGCGGAACCCCCGGCGGCACCGCCTCCTGGTGGGTGCTGCTGCCGCTGCTCTTCGGCTGGGTCGGCATCGAGGGCGCGGTGCCGGGGCGGGCGGACGCCCCCGGCGGGCTCACCGGGACGCTGCTCGGCGTCACGGCCGCCGCCGCCCTGTACGCCGTCCTCCTGCGCCCGCCCGCCCCTCTCGCCGACCTCCCCCTGGCGCCGCTCGCCCTGCTGAGCGCCCTCACCCTCGCCCTGTACTGCCGCACCAACCTCCAGGCCACCGGCGCCCGTTGGCACGAACTGACCGGCCGTCCGCCGGCGCAGGGCACCGCCACCGCCGCCACCCTCGCCCTGCTCACCCTCACCCTCGCCCACCTCGCGGGCGGCACCACCGCCGTCCTGCTCCTGCTCCCCGGCAGCGCGACCGCGGCGATCCTCACGCTCGTCGCCCTCGCCGCCGTACGCACACCCGAGACCGCATCCAAGGAGAAGACCCATGACCACGACCACCGCCACCGCCCCCTCGAAGGTGCTGCGCGTCCCCGCCGCTGACCCGGCCGAGGCGCTCGCCCACTTCCGTGGCCGGCTCTCCTTCGAGGCCGACGCCTCCGACGTGCACGCCGACATCGAGTCGGGGGCGAAGGGGTTCGTGCTGGTCGACACGCGCAGCACGGAGGCGTGGCAGCAGGGGCACATCCCCGGCGCCGTGCACCTGCCGACGGACGAGATCGCCGAGCGGGCCGCGGAGTCGGTGCCCGCCGGGGCCCTGGTCGTCACCTACTGCTGGGGGCCGGGCTGCAACGGCGCGACCCGGGCCGCGTACGCCTTCGCGCAGCTCGGCCACCCGGTCAAGGAGATGCTGGGCGGGTTCGAGTACTGGTCGCGCGAGGGCTTCGAGGTCGAGGACGCGGCCGGTGTCCGCAAGCAGGCGATCGACCCGCTGACGGCGCCGGTCAGCGGGATCGCGTGCGCCTGCTGAGCACTACAACAGGCCGTGCTCGACGGCCCGTTGGCCGAGCTGGAAGCGGCTCTGCGCGTCCAGTCTCTCCATCAGCTCCGAGATGAGGCGCCGTTCGCTGCGCAGGGAGATGCCGAGGCGGCGGGCGGCGGCCTCGTCGGTGTAGCCCTGGGCGAGCAGCCGGAGCAGTTCGCGGGGCTGGGAGCCGGGGTCGTCGAGGCTGCGGCGGGGCGGTTCACCGAAGGGGGTGGCCGTCGCCCACACCGCCTCGAACAGCGCGCAGAAGGCGGCGACCGCGCCGGGTTCGCGCAGCAGGACCGCACCGAGGGAGCTGTCGGTCGGGTCGATCGGGACCAGGGCCTGTTCCCGGTCCAGGATGATCATCCGCATCGGCAGGGCGGGGGCGGTGCGCAGCTCCCCGTCCCGCTCGGTCAGCCAGCGCGCGTGCTCGATGCTGACCGGGTCGTTGCGGATGGAGTCCTGGTAGACGCCCTTGACCTTGACGCCACGGCCGAGGAGGGCGGTGGTGATCGGCTCGCTGGCCTGGAACTGGGCCGCGGGCTGGGGCCCGCCCGGGTTGAAGCTGACGATCTCGGCGCGGACCTCGGCGGTCAGCTCGGTGAGCTTGGCGCGGACCGCCTCGACACCGAGGAATCGTTCCGCCCCCTGCTCGGTCTCCTCGGGGTGGAGTTCGGCGTACTGCGACAGCAGCGCGTCGGCGGCGGCCTGGCTCTCGGCGAGGGCGCGCTGCCGCTCGACGATCTCGGCCTGCTGGTGGGCCAGCAGCGAGTCGAGGGCCGCCTTGGGAGCGACCACGCGCAGCAGTCCGTCGGTCCGCCAGCTCGGCGGCAGCAGGGAGAGCCGGGTGAGTTCCTCCAGCTCCTCGTGCACTTCGTGCTCGTCGACGTCCATCTCTTTCACGGCATCGGCCACGGACAGGCCGGGGCGTTTGAGGATGGCGCGATAGAGGCGATCGGAGCGCTCGGTCAGACCGAGAGAAACCAGCACGCAAGCCCCCCAGCTTCGTTTCACGGAGCGGCGGCGGGTCCCGACAACGCTGGCGGCACAAGGGGGACCGGTCCGTCCCAGCCCCGGCGCGGCCACTCCGTGGGTCAAGTCATGCGGAGGGATTGTGCCGCCTCGCTGGGTCCCGGGACAAGCCCGTCCGGGTGTCGGACGCGCAGGTCAGGAGTGAGACGGGGCCATGCTCATGGTGTCGCTCCTTGATCATTGTCACGCGTTGTGAAGATCGTGTGCCCGCGTTCGGGGCCGTTCGCTGGCACACATGTGCCAGATCGTTTCGTGCCACCGAAAACGCGCGACTCGAGGATCACCCGAACCCCACTATGGAGTCACGCCGAACCGCACGGAACGGCCCAACTCCAGCTAAAACGCCACTACTTGGGGGAACACAATGCGCCGCACGCTCGCCACGATCGTCGCCGTCACCGCCGCCGCCCTGATCGCCGTCCTCGGCGCCGGTGCGAGCGACTCGGGTGCCCCCGCGCAGCAGACGGTCACCGTGGCGGGCGCGGCCGGCGAGCCGAACTGGTCCTGACCCACCGCCCGTACGCGAGGGGCCCGGAACCGTGTGACGGTTCCGGGCCCCTCGCGTCGGTCATGACCGGTGAACCTGCCTGCTACGACAGGAACTTGTAGCCGCCGAAACCGGTGGCTATCTTCGACCGCGCCCCGAACGACCCCTTGCCGTCCCCGCTGTTGCGGTACAGGTTGCCGCTCGTGTCACGCGACACGATGTCCGCCCTGCCGTCGTCGGTGATGTCCCCGACGCCGATGACCGCGTCGTAGGAGCCGCCCCAGTCGGAGAACAGCTTCACCCGGGCCTTGAACGTGCCGTCGCCCTTGCCGTCGTAGCGGTAGAGGACGTTCGACCTGTCCTGGGCGAGGAGGTCGCCGATGCCGTCGCCGTTGAGGTCCCCGGCGCCGACGACCTTCTTGTAGCCCTTCCAGTTGTCGTAGAGCTTCACGCGCGACGACAGCTTGCCGGTGCTGGTGGCCTTGTAGAGGTAGACCGTGCCGGTGGCGGAGTTGCGGGCGATCAGGTCGGAGCGGCCGTCGCCGCTGACGTCGCCGGGCGAGGTGAGGATGTCGTATTGGCTCCAGCCGCTGCTCGCCAGTGTCGTGTACGGCGTCGACGGCTTGACCGCCTTGCCGCAGCCCGGCTTGTACAGGCGCAGGGCGCCCGAGCCGTAGCGCACGAGGACGTCGTTGCAGCGGTCGCCGCTCAGGTCGCCGAAGGGGATCGCCTTGACGGTGGTCGCCCAGCCGGTGCCGGTGAACTTCTCGCTGAACCTGCCGGTGCCCGTGCCCTGGTGGAAGGTCAGCCCGCCGGAGGAGCTGAGGGTGAGCAGGTCGCCGCGGCCGTCGGGGCCGTCGAGGCTGACGTGGTCGTGGCGGACGGCGGCGCCGTGGTCGAGGAAGGCCCTGCCGGAGACGACCGTGTTCGCCGCGGTGGTGCCGAGGCCGGTCGCCCTCAGGGTCCAGGCCACCTGGCCGGTGGGGAACCAGCTCCCGTTCGCCGTCCTGCCGTTCCAGGAGGCGGACACCCAGGCCGTGGCCGCGCCGCCGGTGATCGTGCGGGTGGCCCTGCCGGTGCCGCCGCTCTGCACGGAGGTGACGGTGAGCGACCAGGAGGCCGCCGGACGGGACAGCAGCCACTGGGCGGTCCAGGGCGTCGACGGGGACACGTAGTCGGTGGTCTCCGTGCGGAAGGCCGACACGGCGGACGGGGCGATGCCGGTGGTGACGACCCGGGTGCGCTCGAAGAGGTCGAACCAGGCGACCAGACCCGTGTACTCGTCGACGGTCCAGCGGAAGCGGCGGTCCGCCGCGAGGCCGGTGTCGGGGACGTGCGAGGCGATCACCCGGGCGGTGCCGGTGGCGGCCTCGGTGAGGACCAGGGTGTCGGCGGCGTGGTCGTGGCGGACCGTGAAGCCGTCACCGAGCAGCACGTCACCGGAGGGCACCGCGGTGGAGGTGGCGGCCCTGGTGTCGTACACGCCGGCCGAGCCGGTGCCGCAGGCCCAGTACACCCAGCGGCCCGCCGCCTGAAGCTCGCTGGGCACACAGGCCAGGCCCGGGACCGTCACGGTGGCGAGGGTCTGGTGCTGCGTCAGGCTGTACGAGGTGAGCTTGCCGGCCGTCGTGGTGGCGCTCCACAGGGTGGGGCCGGCGAGGGCGGCGGCGCGCACGGAGCGCTTCAGGATCTGCCCCTGGCCGAACTCGGCGACGTACTGCGCGGGCGTTGCACCACCGGAGTCGTAGACCGCGTAGTCGTCGGAGACGTCGACGATCGAGCCGCCCGCGGTGCCGAAGTCCAGGTCGCTGCCCGAGACGGAGTTGAGCCGGTCGGCGTTCTCCAGGCCGCTGCCGGCGTCGCCGTCGTCGTAGAAGGTGTTGAGGTAGACGTCGTCGGCCTCGGCGCCGGTGTTGCCCCACAGCGGTATGCAGCCGGTACCGGCGTTCGGGCACACCGCGGTGGACGACAGCTGGGCGCTGTCCGTGGCGGCGGACGAGGTCAGCTCGGTGGAGCCGTCGGTGGTGAGGGTGCGCAGGGTCGTGTAGCGGCCGGAGTCGACGACCCGCAGGCTGCCCCGGCTCAGGGAGATGCCCCGCTTGGCCTTCTCCACGGCCGGGATCTGGAAGAGCTTCGTCACCGCGGCGCTGCCGTCCGCGGCCTCGCCGACCCGCTGGAGCCACCAGTCGTCGGCACCGGTGCCGCCGGTGACCAGGGCGGCGCCGCCGGGCGCGGGCAGCAGATAGTCGCCGGCGTCGCCGAGCAGGGTCTGCTGCGCGGCGGGGTCCGTGATGTCGACCGCGAGGACCGTGCCGCCCACCGGCAGCAGCAGCCGTTCGCCGGCCAGGACGGGGTCGCCGTCGAGGGTGCCGGGGTCCGAGGCCAGCGTGACGACCTGCTCGGCGGCGGTGAGATCGCTGCGGGACTTCAGGTGGAGCTCGGCGGTGGCGGAGTCGTACCAGCCGATCCGGTCACCGCTCAGCACATAGTGGTCGGCGGCGCCGGCGTCGGCGAAGGCCACGGTGTTCACGGCCGACGCGTTGTCGATGTACGCGACCGCGCCGTCGCGCGCCCACAGCACGCCCGCGGAGTCGGCGGCGACGATGTCGTCGCTCTGCAGGTTGGTCCAGTCGCCGGTCACCTTGCGGGCCCGCCAGGCGCCGTCGACCTGGTCGATCAGGGACCAGGTGGTGACGATCGTCCGCCCGGCCAGGGCCCGGTAGTAGCCGTGCGTGTCCGCCCAGGCGACCTTCTTGGCGGTGGCCGTGGCCGGGTCCCACAGGGTGGTGGAGGCGGCGGAGGCCGTCGGCAGCGCGACGAGGTCGCTGTCGGCGCCGTACCAGGCCGTACGGCAGACCGAACCGAGGTAGGTGCAGCCGGTGGCCGGGGTGTAGGTGCCGTCGGTGCCGACGACGGTGACGGTGTCACCGGTGGCGTAGTCCGTCCACAGCAACCCGTCCAGGCCGGTCGCCCGGTGCAGATAGCCGCTCTCGCCGGCGACGAAGGGCCGGTCGGTGCGCGGAGTGGTGGAGCTGGGGTCGGTCAGCGCGATCCCGGTGGTGCCGGTGCCGGTCGTGGCGGCTTCGGCGGAGTCGCCGCTCTCCGTCAGGACGACCACCGATGCGGCGGCGACGGCGATGGTGACGGCGAGCGAGGAGACGGCAGCGGCGAGACCGCCCCGTCTCGGGGCGTGTCTGCCCACGTGAGGTTCCCTCCCCTGCGAGAGCCCCTGCTCTCGCACAAGTGGCCGAACTTTACCAGGGTCAAGAAACCTCAAAACGCCTGTGCCACCGCCCCCGAGGGCGGGCCCGGGGGGCGGCGGACACCGGCGTCAGCGGGCCACGTACTGGGTGAGGATCGCCTGCACCTCGTAGATGTCGACGCCCTTGGTGAAGGTCTTCTGGATCGGCACGGACTGGCCCGAGACCCAGATCTTCAGCTCGGCGTCGAGGTCGAAGGTGCCGGCCGTCTCGACCGCGAAGTGCGTGATGCTGCGGTACGGGATGGAGTGGTACTCGACCTTCTTGCCGGTGATGCCCTGCTTGTCGACCAGGATCAGCCGACGGTCGGTGAACATGATGACGTCACGCACCAGCTGGTACGCCGCCTGCACGCCCTCGCCGGAGCCCAGCAGCTTGGCGAAGTCCGAGGCCGCCTGGCCCGGGTCGATGGTGTGCGCGTTGCCGAACAGTGCCATGGTTAAAACCCCCCACTATTGATCTTCCGGCATGTATAGCGCGTGGTGCGGGCAGCTGCCTAGATCATGTGGAGGAATTGTGTGCGTCACGTGTCGTAACTCCCGTCCCAGGGCGGCCCGAAGCCCAGCCGGTCCGGATACAACTCGGCCCAGCCCTCACCGTCCTCCTCCCCGGTCACCAGCCCGAACAGCACTCCGTCCACGACGAGTTCGAAGGGCCGAACCGCGATGTCGGTGTACGTCCGCCGGGGCAGGCCGCGCAGCAGGGTGGCGAGATGGGCGCGGGCGCGCGCGAGCACGGACGCGTCCCGCTGCTGCTCGGCCCAGGTCCCGGCACACCAGATCTCCGAGTCGCGGTAGTTGCCCTCCGCGTCGAAGGTGTGGAGCACGGAGTAGAGGCGCTTCTGCTCCTCCCAGCCGTCGGCGGGCCGGAAGCCCTTGGGGAAGGCGTAGGTGACCGACCCCAGGAACTGCCCCTCCGCGTAAAGCCCGATGGCCTCGGTACGGCCGTGCGGCTCGTAGGCGATCGGGATGATCCCAGGTACTGCCATGGCGCAAACCATACGTATGTTTCCTGGCAAGTTCCGCCCCCTGTCCACTACTTGATCACCGAACGACGCAAAGTTTTACGGCAACCTTTCGGATCTCCATGACCACAGAGCAGTCGGAAGTACCCCCCAAGTACCTAAGGACTCACCCGTGGTTGCTCCTTCCCACCGCCGTTCCCTGCGCAAGCGGCGCACCCTCGTCGTCACCGCCGCCGCCGTGGCCGCGGGCGTCGGCGCCGGTGTCGTCGTGATGAACGCGAACGCCGGGACCACCGCCGCCGCCGACCTGTACCACCAGACGCTCGCGGCCAAGGACGGCTGGGCGTCCTCCGGCACCGGCACGACCGGCGGCACGAAGGCCGACGCCGCGCACACCTTCACCGTCGCCACCCGCGCCCAGCTGGTGAAGGCGCTCGGCTCGGCGACGGACACCACCCCCCGGATCATCAAGATCAAGGGCACCATCGACGCCAACACCGACGACACCGGCAAGAAGCTGACCTGCGCCGACTACGCGTCCGGCACCGGCTACTCCCTCACCTCGTACCTGAAGGCGTACGACCCGTCGACGTACGGCCGCTCCAAGCTCCCCTCCGGCACCCAGGAGAAGGCGCGGGCGGCTGCCCAGACCAAGCAGGCCAAGAACATCGTCTTCAAGGTCCCCGCGAACACGACGCTCGTCGGCGTCCCGGGCACGAACGCCGGCATCACCGGCGGCATGCTCCAGATCCAGAACGTCGACAACGTCATCGTCCGCAACCTCACCTTCGCCGCCACCGAGGACTGCTTCCCGCAGTGGGATCCGACCGACGGCGACGACGGCAACTGGAACAGCAACTACGACGCGGTCACCCTGCGCGGCGCGACGCACGTCTGGGCCGACCACAACACGTTCACGGACGCCCCGCACCTGGATGCGGCGAACCCCGAGTACTACGGCCGCGAGTACCAGATCCACGACGGCGAACTGGACATCACGAAGAGCTCGGACCTGGTCACCGTCTCCCGCAACGTCTTCTCCGACCACGACAAGACGATGCTGATCGGCAGCAGCGACAGCGAGCCGGCGGGCAAGCTGCGCGTCTCGATCCACCACAACGTGTGGAAGGGCATAGTCCAGCGTGCCCCGCTCTCCCGTGTGGGCCAGATCCACCTCTACAACAACTACTACGACGTGACCCCGCTGAACGGCTACACGGTCCAGTACAGCATCAACTCCCGGGCCAAGGCCCAGGTGGTGGCCGAGAACAACTACTGGAAGGTCCCGTCGTCCGTGAAGGTCGCCAAGCTGCTGAGCGGCGACGGCACGGGCGCCGTGAAGGGCAGCGGCAACCTGGTCAACGGGACGGTGACGGACCTGGTGGCCGCCTACAACGCGGCGTCCTCGAAGGACCTGAAGACGTCCGTGAACTGGACGCCGACGCTGACGGCGGGACTGGAGACGGGGGCGGCCGTGAGCGGCCTGCCGACGTCGCTGGGGAAGACGGCGGGGGCCGGGGTGCTCACTCCGTGAACACCGCGGGCGGGCGGCGCCACAGGCCCTCACCGCTGTGACCGCTGACGCGGCGCGAGGTGCGGAGTGGGAGCTCCGCACCTCCGGCGCCGGCGGTCGGGCTACTCCGCCGTGCCGCCGAAGCGCTCCTTGTACGTCTCCAGGTCCTCGTCCGTGAGCTTGGCGAAGAGGACCGGCGGGACGGTGAAGGGGGTGCCGGCCGGGACGGCGGTGAGGGACTTCGCCTCGGCCCCGGTGACCCAGGTGGCGGTGTCGTCGGAGAGGGAGAAGGCCCGGCGCATCGCCGCCGAGGTCGCCGGGATGAAGGGCTCCGAGACCACCGAGTAGAGGTGGATCAGGTTCATCGCCGTGCGGAGGGTGAGGGCGGCACCCTCCGGGTCGGTCTTGATCTCCAGCCAGGGGGCCTTCTCCTCCAGGTAGGAGTTGCCGGCCGACCACAGGGCGCGCAGCGCCGCCGCGGCCTTGCGGAACTGGAGGGCCTCCATCTGGTTCTCGTACTCGGCCAGCAGCTCGGCGATCTGCTCGCCCAGCTTCGCCTCCGCCGCACCCGGCTCGCCGCCCGCGGGGACGTCGTCGCCGAAGCGCTTGCGGGAGAAGGACAGGACGCGGTTGACGAAGTTGCCGAGGGTGTCGGCGAGGTCCTTGTTCACCGTGGCGGTGAAGTGCTCCCACGTGAAGGACGAGTCGTCCGACTCCGGGGCGTTGGCGATGAGGAAGTAGCGCCAGTAGTCGGCCGGAAGGATCTCCAGGGCCTGGTCGGTGAAGACGCCGCGCTTCTGCGAGGTGGAGAACTTGCCGCCGTAGTACGTCAGCCAGTTGAAGGCCTTGACGTAGTCGACCTTCTTCCAGGGCTCGCGGACGCCCAGCTCGGTCGCCGGGAACATCACCGTGTGGAAGGGGACGTTGTCCTTCGCCATGAACTCGGTGTAGCGGACGGGGTTCTCGCCGGAGTCGGCCTCGTACCACCAGGACTTCCAGTCCCGGTTCTCCGGGTCCAGGTCCGCCCACTCCTTCGTCGCGCCGATGTACTCGATCGGGGCGTCGAACCAGACGTAGAAGACCTTGCCCTCGGCCGCCAGCTCCGGCCAGGTGTCGGCGGGCACCGGGACGCCCCAGTCCAGGTCACGGGTGATCGCGCGGTCGTGCAGGCCCTCGGTCAGCCACTTGCGGGCGATGGAGGACGCCAGCTGCGGCCACTCGGCCTCGTGGGCGGCGACCCACTCCTCGACCTCGTGCTGGAGCTTGGACTGGAGGAGGAAGAGGTGCTTGGTCTCGCGGACCTCCAGGTCCGTGGAGCCGGAGATGGCGCTGCGCGGGTTGATCAGGTCGGTCGGGTCCAGGACGCGGGTGCAGTTCTCGCACTGGTCGCCGCGGGCCTTGTCGTAGCCGCAGTGCGGGCAGGTGCCCTCGACGTAGCGGTCCGGGAGGAAGCGGCCGTCGGCGGGGGAGTACACCTGGCGGATCGCCCGCTCCTCGATGAAGCCGTTCTCGTTGAGGCGGCGGGCGAAGTGCTGGGTGATCTCCACGTTCTGCTGCGAGGAACTCCGGCCGAAGTAGTCGAACGCCAGCGCGAAGCCGTCGTAGACCGCCTTCTGGGCGTCGTGGGCCTGGGCGCAGAACTCGGCGACCGACAGTCCCGCCTCCTTCGCGGCCAGCTCCGCCGGGGTGCCGTGCTCGTCGGTGGCGCAGATGTAGAGGACGTCGTGGCCGCGCTGGCGGAGGTAGCGGGAGTACACGTCCGCCGGGAGCATGGACCCCACCATGTTGCCCAGGTGCTTGATCCCGTTGATGTAGGGAAGGGCGCTGGTGATGAGGTGTCGAGCCATCGGGGGCTGCTCCCAGGTCGGATTTCGTGATGCTTTACGAACCAAGAAATCGTAGCCGACATGGGCGGGCCGCCCGCTTTCCGTTTTGAGGGGTGGAAAGGGGCGGCCGCGGTGGTGTGCGCCTGTCGGCGGGGTTACGGGCGCCAGTCGATCAGTACGCCGTCGTAGAGCTCCGCGTCCGTGAGTTCCTTGGGGGCCGGGCCCGCGTGGAAGAAGGCCGTGTTGCCGGTCTTCAGCTTGCGGAGGTAGTCGAACGCCTTGTTCTCGTGCTCGCCGAACGCGACGAAGGAGAAGAAGACGGCGGGGTGGGTCTTCGCGGCCTCGGTCAGG
Organism: Streptomyces sp. Act143; assembly: GCF_003143935.1. Lineage (GTDB taxonomy): Bacteria > Actinomycetota > Actinomycetes > Streptomycetales > Streptomycetaceae > Streptomyces. Next base: position 5,188,754 of record NZ_QFRX01000001.1, read on the forward strand.
GCCTGGGTGGCCGGGGTCTTCGCGTCGGGGGCGCCGTCGGTCTGGAAGACGACGAGGGCGGGGGTGCCCGGGGTGGGGGAGTTCGCGTCGTAGTGGGCGAGTACGGCTTCCACGGCCGCGTGGTAGCTCGTGCGGCCCATGCGGCCCAGGCCGGCGTGCGCCTCGTCGATCGCGTCCTTGGGGGAGGCGGGGGTGAGGTCGATGGTGCCGTCGACCTCGGTGGAGAAGAAGACGACGTGGACGGAGGGGGTGTCCTCGGTGTCCGGGGTGAGGTGGGCGGCGAGGGCGAGGGTCTGGTCGGCGAGGGCCTGGGCGGAGCCGTCCTTGTAGTACGGGCGCATGCTCGCGGAGCGGTCGAGGACGAGGTAGGTCCTGGCGCGGGCGGTGGTGAGGCCGGCCTTGGCGAGGGCGAGGGCGGCGGCGTCGCCGACGGTCGCCTCGGCTTCGCCTTCGGCGTCGGTGTTCCCACCCGCACCACCCGTGACGGTTTCGATGTCGTCTGCGGGTGGCCCCTGTGGGGCGGACTCGCCGCCGGCGGCCGCGGCGACCGGGGCGACCGGGGCGGGCGCGGCCTCGGGCTCGGGCGCGGCCTCGGGCTCGGGGGCGGTCACGGGCTCGGATACAGCCTCGGGCTCGGATACAGCCTCGGGCTCGGTGGCAGCCTCGGGCTCGGGGGTCGGCTCGGGCTCGGGGGCGGCTTCCGGCTCGGGGGCAGTCACGGGCTCGGATACAGCCTCGGGCTCGGTGGCAGCCTCAGGTTCGGTGGCAGCCTCGGGCTCGGTGGTGGTGTCAGCCGTCGGCTCCGGCTCGGGCTTGCTCTCCGGCTCCGGCTCCGGCTCGGGGGTGATCTCGGCGGCAGCTTCCTGGGTCGGCTCCGGTGCTGCGACCGGCTCAGCGGCCTCGGGCTCGGCGGCTGCGGCGGGCTCCGGCGTGGGCTCCTCGGCCACGGGCTCCGTCTCTGCCACGGTCACCGGCTCCTCGGCGGCGGGTGCCTCCTCCGTGGCCGGCTCCTCGACCGGTTCCGCGGCGGCAACCGGCTCGGCCTCGGGCTCGGCCTCCGCAACCTGCTCCGGTGCCTCGTTCGCGACGGCCTCTTCCTCGACCGCGACCGTCTCTTCCACGACCGTCTCTTCCGCGACCGGCTCGTCCGCCGGCTCCGCCACCTCGGCCTGCGGAGCGGCCTCCTCGACCACAGCCGCCGGCTCGGGCTCCTCGGTGGCCGCGGTGGTCTCGGTGACCTCGGCGACCGGCGCCGGCACCTCAGCCTCAGCTTCCGCCTCAGCCTCAGCTTCCGCCTCAGCATCCGGCTCAGCCTCCGCCTGCGCCTCCGCTTCTGGCTCCGCCACGGCTGGCTCCGCCACGGCCGGTTCCGCCACGGCCTCCTCCGGCGTCCCCGTCACCTGCTCACCCGCCGCCGGCTCGTCCACCGGTGCTGTCGGCTTCGGGACTGTCACGTTGTCGAAGGCCGCCGCCACCAGGTCGTGCTCGTCCTTGGTCGACAGGGACGTCGACGTGCGCGGCTCCGGGACCTCAACCTTGGCCTCCGGCTCAGGCGTCGCAGGCGCCGGTACCGTCGGCTGAGCTGTCGGCTGCGTCTCCTCCGCACCCTCTGCCTCGGCGGTACGCCCCTTGCGTGACCGGCCGAACGCGTTCCGCAGGAGAGTGAGAATGCCCATGTGCGCAACCCTTCGCATGAGTTGATGCCCGTCAATCCCTGGCCAGGACGGACACGTAAGGTTAGCGGCCCCGGATGGGGATCTTGGGGAGGGGCGGGCACCTGAGGGCGGCGGAGGCCCTCGGCGTCAAGGCCTGGATTCGGTCGTACCGCGCAACCCGTTCCTCAACTCCCACCCCGCTACCCCGGATTCACCGCGCGTTCATCACCAGTCCCCGCTCCCGCACCCGCACGCCCCTAGCGTCCGAGGCGGGGATTCAAGGGGAGTCCATGGGGAAGCAAGGGGAAGACAAAGTGCGTATACCGCTGCCGCTGATCAGTACGCCGTCGTCCGACGGACATCCGGGCGGGCGTTCCGCCATGACCTGCCTCTACCGGTGCGGCAACGCCTGTTTCCACGAGGTGCCCAACACCAGCGCGAACGACTACGTCGGAGACGTCATCGCCGGTGCCCTCAGCCGCCGTTCCATGATGCGGGCTGCCGCCGTCGTCACCGTGGCCGCCGCGGCCGGTGCGAGCGTCGTCGCCGCCCCGCAGGCCCACGCCGCGGCCGGCACGGCGCCGGCCCCCTCGTACCAGAAGGGCAGCAAGGGCGCCCGCGGGCTGCGCTACACCCCCGTCGCCCCCAACACCGCCGATGCCGTGACCGTCCCGGACGGCTACGCGCAGAACGTCGTCATCCGGTGGGGCGAGCCCATCCTGCGCGGTGCGCCCGCCTTCGACCCGGAGAAGCAGACGGCCGCCGCGCAGGCCGGCCAGTTCGGGTACAACAACGACTTCCTCGCCCTGCTCCCGCTCGGCCACGGCAAGCAGCTCCTCGTCGCCAACCACGAGTACACCGACGAAGTGCTCATGTTCCGCGGGTACGACGCCGCCAACCCGACCCGCGAGCAGGTGGAGATCGCCTGGGCCGCGCACGGGCTGTCCGCCGTCGTGGTGGAGGAGGACCGCAGGAGCGGGAAACTCACCGCCGTGTCCCGGCATCCCCTCAACCGGCGCGTCACCGCGACCACCGAGTTCCGGCTCACCGGGCCCGCCGCCGGGTCGGACCTCCTCAAGACCTCCGCCGACCCGACCGGCACCAAGGTTCTCGGCACGCTCAACAACTGCTCCGGCGGCACCACCCCCTGGGGCACGACGCTGCACGGCGAGGAGAACTTCAACCAGTACTTCGCCAACAGCAGCCGCGCCACGGACAAGCGGTACGGCATCGGCACCGGCGCGAGCGAGCGCAAGTGGGAGCGGTTCGACCGGCGCTTCGACGTCGCCCAGGAGCCCAACGAGGTGCACCGCTTCGGCTACGTCGTCGAGTTCGACCCGTACGACCCGACGTCCACCCCGCGCAAGCACACCGCGCTCGGCCGCTTCAAGCACGAGGCCGCGACCGTCCGGCTGACCTCCGACGGGCGCCCGGTCGTCTACTCCGGCGACGACGAGCGCTTCGACTACTTCTACAAGTTCGTCGGCAGCAAGAGGATGAAGAAGGGCAGCGGGCGGGCCGTCCGCGAGCACAATCTCTCGCTGCTCGACGAGGGGACGCTGTACGTCGCCAAGCTCACCGGTGACTCCCCGGCCTTCGAGATCGACGGCACCGGGAAGCTGCCCGCCGACGGTGAGTTCGACGGCAGCGGCGAGTGGATTCCGCTGGCCACCGCGACCGCGAAGGGCGCCGTCTCGCACGTGGACGGCATGACCGCCGAGGAAGTCTTCGTCTTCACGCGGCTCGCCGGGGACAAGGTCGGAGCGACGAAGATGGACCGGCCCGAGGACATCCAGCCCAACCCGGTCTCCGGCAAGGTCTACGTCGCGCTCACCAACAACACCAACCGCGGCCTGACCGGCTACGCCGCCGCCGACGAGGCCAACCCGCGCAACGCCAACAAGCACGGCCACGTCCTGGAGCTCACCGAGCGCTGGAACCGGCCGGAGAGCCGCACGTTCGCCTGGTCGCTGTTCCTGGTCGCGGGCGATCCGGCCGACCCCGCCACCTACTTCGCCGGTTTCCCGAAGGACAAGGTCAGCCCGATCTCCTGCCCGGACAACGTGGCCTTCGACCCGTACGGCAACCTCTGGATCTCCACCGACGGCAACCAGCTCGGCTCCCACGACGGCCTGTTCGGCGTCGCCACCAAGGGGGACCGGCGCGGTGAGCTGAAGCAGTTCCTGACCATGCCGACCGGCGCGGAGACCTGCGGGCCCGTCATCCAGGACCGCCGTGTCCTGGTGGCCGTGCAGCACCCGGGCGAGATCACCGGCGCCACGGTGGAGAACCCGGCCAGCACCTGGCCCGACGGCCCGGGCAGGATCGTGCGCCCGGCGGTGGTGGCCGTGTGGCGCAAGGACGGCGCGGACATCGGCGTCTGAGTCAGGTGACGAGGGGAGTGGCGGGGGCGACGGGGAACCGTTCCAGCCACTCCCGGTACGCCGGCGCCTGCCGCGCGGCCTCCCAGTACGCCTCCTCCAGCGCCGGATGCACCCCGTCCAGATCGGTCTCGGTGCGCGCGGCGAGCAGCAGCCGCACCCCGAGCGGGTCGCCGTCGAGCCGCCGTACCGCCATGTCGGGGCGGGGCAGGCAGGACGGCTGGCACACGGTGACGACCTCGCCGGTGGCCACCAGCGCGGCGGCGGTGTGGTAATCCCCGTACAGCACCCGGGGGTTGATGGCGGCGGACCGGAACATCCGCTGGACGGCGTCCCATTCGCCGTCCACGGTCGGGTCGATCATCCAGCGGTCGTGGGCCAGATCGTCGAGCGTGACGGCGGGTTTCGCGACCGCCGGATGGTCGGCCGGCAGGGACACGAACTGGGGCTCCCGCTCCATCAGCACCCGCAGCCGCAGCCCCTCCGGGATGCGCAGCGGCGAACCCTCCACCTCGTGCACGAACACGACGTCCAGCTGTCCGTCGGCGACCATGCGCAGCAGCGCGTTGGGCGAGACGTCCATGTGCAGGGTCGGTTCCTGGCCCCGCCCCCGCAGCCGCCGTAGCCATCCGGCGAGCGCGCGACTGGCCGTGGACCCGATCCGCAACTGCGGCCCTCCGGCGGCGGCGGACCGGGCCTCGGCGACGAGCGAGCGCATTTCGGCCACCAGGGGCCGGGCCCGGCTCAGCACGAGCCGCCCCAGGGGAGTGGGCCGGCAGCCGGTACGCTCCCGCCGGAACAGCGGCCCGCCGAGCTCCTGCTCGATGCGTCTCAACTGGGTGCTCAACGAGGGCTGGGCGACGCCCAGTTGTCTCGCCGCCCGGTGCAGACTGCCGGTGTCGGCTATGGCGCACAGCGCACGGAGATGCCTCACCTCGAGCTCCATGCCCAGGGAGCGTAAAGCGGAGTCACAGCTTTCACCAGAGACTGCCGATAGCACGGTCCTATCACCGGTTGCCATCATCACAACCGCCGCACGCCCCCCGAGACTCACATCGACGACTCACCCCCCACCAAGGAGTCATCGATGCGCAAGCACACCTATGCCCTGGCGGCGACGGCGGCCCTTCTCACAACGACCGCACTGGGCATGGCGGTTCCCGCGTCAGCGGCCCCCGCGAAGGCGGCCGGGTACACGGCAAAGGCCTCGACGGCGGACACCGCGGAGGCCTTCTTCCAGGCGGTACTGAAGTCGGTGGCCGAGAAGCGGGCGGCGAACCCGACGAGCGCGGCGGCCGTGACCGTCGTCTACGACGCCTCCCGCGCCCCGACGTTCAGCGCCCAGATAGCGCGCAGCACCCAGATATGGAACAGCGCGGTGTCGAACGTGAAGCTCCAGTCGGGATCGGGTTCCTCGGCGGACTTCTCCTACCGCGAGGGCAACGACTCCCGGGGCTCCTACGCCTCCACGGACGGCCACGGCAGCGGCTACATCTTCCTCGACTACGCGCAGAACCAGCAGTACGACTCGACCCGCGTCACGGCCCATGAGACGGGCCACGTGCTCGGTCTCCCGGACCACTACGAGGGCCCGTGCAGCGAGCTCATGTCCGGCGGCGGTCCGGGCCCGTCGTGCACCAACTCCCAGCCGGACGCCAACGAGCGCTCCCGGGTGAACCAGCTGTGGGCGAACGGCCTGGCAGCGGCGATGGAGAAGGCCCTGACCAAGAGCTGACCCGAGCCCGAACCCACCCCCCACAGGTGTGCGGCCGCCCTCCTGCACAGGGCGGCCGCACCCATGTCCGGCGCGAGGCGCACACCGTGTGCCGCAGCCCGCAGCCCGCAGCCCGCAGCCCGCATCGCGCACGCCGCACGGCCGACTGCGCCCGGCTCACGGCGCTCGCCGTCACCGTGGCGAAGCGATCGCCCGGGCCGCCGCCACCTCCTGCCGCAGCGGTTCCAGGACGCTGCCCGACGGGCCCGTGAGGTCCGTGCGGACCGCGTACAGGGTCTCCGCCGCGCGCACCCCTTCCGCCAGCTCCCGCAGCTGCCGCACCACTTGGGCGACCTCCGCCCGCGACGGCAGCGCGGCGCCGTGCTTCGTGCGGACCCTCGCCGCCGTCGTCGCGTCGACGATCCTCTCCACCGCCACCACCAGCGGCCACCAGGCCGCCGCGCGGCGGCCGGTGGGCGGCGGCTCGGTCAGGGCGCGCTGGAACTCCGTGCGGATCACCGACAGATCCCGGTACAGGCGGCGGCGCGCGCGGGCCCTGGCCGGGGGGTCCGCCGGGTCGCCGCCGAACGCGGACTCCACGTAGGCCGCCGTGTCGTCCACCGCCTTCGCCAGGCGGTCACCGACCCGGGTGTGCCAGCTCTCCGGCCAGAGCAGGTAGCCCGCGACCAGGGCGATGCCGCAGCCCATCAGGGAGTCCAGGAGGCGGGGCATGAGGAGGGCCGTGCCCTGGTGGTTGAGCACGTCGGACAGGAGCAGGATCACCGGGGTGATGGCCGCCGTCTGGTAGCCGTAGCCGCGCGGGGTCAGGGCCGGGATCAGGGGGGCCAGGACCAGCATCACCGGGACGTCCCACCAGCCCCGCGGCACCTCCGCCAGCACCGCCGCGGCGATCACCAGGCCCGCCACCGTGCCGAGCGCGCGGAGCAGCGCGCGCGAGAACACCGAGCCGAAGTCCGGCTTCAGGACGAAGGTGATGGTCAGGGCCACCCAGTACGAGCGCGGTACCGGGATGATCGAGACGAGGACCTGGGCCACGCCGATGCACAGCGCCAGGCGCAGGCCGTAGCGCCAGGAGGCCGCGGACAGGGCCACGTTGCGGGCCGCCCTGGCGGCGCGGATGCGCAGGGCCGCCGGGCGGCCCAGGCGGTCGTCGATGCCGCCGGGGTCCACGTCCGGGGTCCTGACCACCTCCGCCGCGTGGCGCAGCGCGTGGTCCACGGCGCGGGTGGTCTCCGAGGTGGGGGTGGGCAGGCGCAGGGCTATCGGGCCCGTGTAGCCCGTCTCCACGGCCTTCGCCAGGTGGCGGACCGCCTCGGTGACCTCCGTCGGCAGGGGTTCGCCCGTGACGTGGGCGGCCGGGGCCGCCTCCACCACCGGGGTGATCGCGTTCAACTGGGCCAGCAGCCGGGTCAGGTCGGGGCTGCGGCCGTGGTGGCGGGCGCGGCGGGCCAGGATGAGGTCGTACGACTGGTTCAGGGACTGGGTGACGGTGTGCCGGGCCTCGTCGTAGGCGTCGTGGCCGCACGCCGACATCAGTGCCGCCACCGTGCGGTAGGTGTCCGCCACCGCCGCGCGTTCCGGCACCCCGCCCCGCAGCGGCCAGGCCAGCAGCGCCAGGGCCAGCACCAGCAGCCCGCCGCCCGTCACCAGCAGTGGCGCCAGCCACCACGCGCCGGGCATCGGAAGCCCCGCTCCCACCACCGAGTTGAGGAGCAGCAGCAGCCCCGAGACCGACGCCACCGCGCCGATCGTGGAGATCATGCCGGACACCAGGGCCACCGCCGTGACGACGGCCACCGCCAGCCATCCGTGGCCGTAGACCAGCGAGCCGACCGTCACGCCGACCGCCCCGAACAGTTGCGGGACCGCGATGTTGAGCAGGCGCATCCGGTAGGCGTCGGCCGTGTCGCCGATGACGCCGGACAGGGCGCCCATCGAGGCCAGGGCGCCGTAGGCCACCTGGTCCGCCGCCAGCCCGACCGCCAGGGGCAGCGACAACGCGATCGCGGCGCGGGCCACGGCCGCCCAGTTGACCGGTGAGGGCTGGGATCGGAGGTTCCTCACCAGCCAGTCGGGAGGGGTGAGGCCGATGGGGAACTCTCGGGACATGGGCCTATTACACGTCATTCGCCCTGGTGCAGGTCCAGATCCACCAGCAGCGCCCGGTGGTCGGTGTCGGCCAGGTCCAGGAAGCGCGCCCGCTCGGCGGAGAAGCCCGCCGACACCAGCACGTGGTCGATCTGGGCGCCGAGCGTGGGTGCGGTGCGGGCCGGCCAGCTCGGGGTGCGGTCGGAACCGGCCAGCCGGGCGGCGTCGCGCAGACCGGTGTCGAGGATGCGGCGGAACGCGGCATGGTCCTGGGAGGCGTTGAAGTCACCGGCCAGCAGCAGGGGTTCCCGCCGGTGCCGGGCGGCGAAGTCGCGCAACGTCCCCAGCTCCCGCTTCCACAGGCCGACCTGGCCCGGCAGCGGCGGCATCGGGTGCGCCAGTTGCAGTCGTACGTCGTGTCCGTCCACCTCCGCCACCGCGCCCGGCATCCCCATCGTGGCGGCGATCGGGTCGGCGGCCCTGAGGGGGTGGCGGCTGAGGATCACCGAGCCCTCGGAACCGGCGCCCGGGACCGTGCGCCGGTGCGGGTAGGCGACCCCGAGGGTCCGCTTCAGCTCCGCCGCACACGTGTATTCGCACTCCTGTACGAACACAAGGTCGGGTTTCGTGCGCCGCACCACGTCCACCAGCGCCCCGGTGCCGCGCCCGAACTCGACGTTCGAGGTCAGCACGCGCACCGAGACGAGGACCCTGCCGTCGGGCTCGCTGCTCCTGCCGTACGGCTCGATGAACCACGCCAGCAGACCCAGCAGCGCCACTCCCCAGACCAGCCCCACCCACCACCTCGCGAGCAGCGCCAGCAGCAGTCCGAGGCCCGTCGGCACCAGCAGCCACGGCAGGAAGGCCAGCAGCTGGGGCACGGGGGTGAGGGCGTCCGTGTCGGCGGTGCGGCAGCCGACGACCACGCTCACGGCGGCGAACAGCAGCCCGCCCAGCCACGCGCCGACCCGCCTCCGCCGCCGCGCCTGCGGCATCGCACGTACATCGGTATCCCCCGTGATGGACTGGTGGGTCACGAAGCCGAGACTACGAGTGGCCGTCCACCCGTGTCAGGAACGCCCCGAGCGCCGCGTTGAACTCCTCCGGCCGCTCCAGGTTCGGCATGTGGGCGGCGCCGGGGACCACCAGCAGCTCCGAGTCCGGGAGCGCCTCGTGCATCGCCTCCGCGTCCGCGACCGGGGTGTACTCGTCGTCCGCGCCGACCACGACCAGCGCGGGCACCTTCACCCGGCCCAGCAGCTCGCGGTAGTCGGGCCGCAGGGCCCGGGCGCGCAGGGCCGCCGCGGCACCCTCGGGGGAGGTCGCCGTCATCATGCGGTGAACGTGGGCCTTCACCTCCGCGGACGCGTACGGGGCGACCATCTTCTCCAGCACCTCCTCGGCGTACCCGTGCATGCCCTCGCGCAGCAGCCGCTCCGCCATGGCCCGCCGGGTCGCGATGCCCTCCGGGGTCTCCTCCGCGGGGAAGGTGTCGGCGAGGACCAGGCCCCGGACGCGCCCGGGGAACTGCCGGTAGCAGTCCATGACGATCTGGCCGCCCATCGACAGGCCCGCCAGCACGGCGTCCGTGATCCCCAGCTCGTCCAGCAGCGCGGCGATGTCCCGCGCGAAGTCCGGGAACTCCGTGACACCGGGGAGCACCGGGGAGGTGCCGTATCCGCGCAGGTCGGGGGCGATCACCCGGCGGGTGCCGGCGAACGCCTCGATCTGCGGGGCCCACATCGTGTGGTCGAAGGGGTGGCCGTGGACGAGTACCAGCGGAGCGGGATCGGTCATGCCGCCGACCCTAGGGCGCCCCAACTCCTCGGTGCAATAAGATCTTTGCCCTCGGTGCAATCGCCGGGAGCGGGGGCACAGAGGGCAGAGGGGGAATGGTGGACGACTATCGGGGCATAGCCGATCGGCTGGCCGAAGCGATCACGAGCGGCCGGCTGAAACCGGGCCAACGGCTCATGCCGCAGCGGCAGTTCGCCCGGCGCCACGGGATCGCCGGGTCGACGGCCGGGCGGGTGTACGCCGAACTCGTACGGCGGGGTCTCGTCGTCGGCGAGGTGGGCCGCGGCACCTTCGTGCGGGCCGCCGCGAGCGACCCCACCGGCCGGGCCCTCATCGAGCGGGCGGGCGCCGCGCCCGTGAACATGGAGCTCAACTACCCCGTCGTGGCCGGGCAGGCGGAGCTGCTCGCCCCGCTCCTCACGCCCCTCCTGCGCCCCGACGTCCTCACCGAGGCGCTGCTCCCGGCCGCCGCCACCGGCACCGCGCCCGCGCGGGAGGCCGCGGCGCACCTCCTCGCGACCCCCGGCTGGCGGCCCGAGCCCGGCCGCGTCCTGTTCACCGGCAACGCCCGTCAGTCCATCGCCGCCACCCTCGCCTCCCTCGTCAGGGCCGGCGGCCGGGTCGGCGTCGAGCCGCTGACGTACCCGCTGGTCAAGGAGATCGCCGCCCGGCTCGGCATCCTCCTGGTCCCGCTGGCCGCCGACGCGGACGGGCCGCTGCCCGAGTCCGTCGCCGCCGCCCACCGCACGGCCCCGCTGTCCGCCCTCTACCTCCAGCCGACGCTCCACAACCCGACGTCCCGCACGACGAGCGCGGCGCGGCGGCAACAACTCGCGGACGTGGTGACCGACTTGGGTCTGCCGGTCGTGGAGGACCGCATCTGGTCCTTCCTGCACCCGCTCGCCCCCGACCCGCTCGCCGCCCACGCCCCCGCCCTCACCCACGTCGTCGACAGCCTCTCCAAGCGGGTCGCGCCCGGCCTCACCGCCGGCTTCGTCGTCGTACCTCAGGACCGGGTCGACGCGGTCGGTGCCGCGATCCGGTCCGGCGGGTGGAACGCGGGGCGGTTCGCCCTGGAGGCGGCGGCACGGGCCGTCGCGGAAGGGGTCGCGGACCGGCTCGCCGAGGCCAAGCGGGCGGACGCCGCGCTGCGGCAGCGGATCGTCGCCGAGGAACTCCACGGACTCGCCGTACGGGCCCATCCGCAGGGGTACTACGCCTGGTGGGAGCTGCCCGCGCCATGGCGGGCCGACACCTTCACCGCCGCCGCCGCGGCACACGGGATCGCGGTGACGCCCGGCCCCGCGTTCGCCGTCGACCCCGGCCGGACGCCGGACGCGATCAGGCTCGGGCTCGCGTCGGCCGCGGCGCCGGATCTGCGACGGGCGCTGCGGACACTCGCCGGCGTCGCGCGTACCGGGCCGTGAGCCAGGTCGCGCAGGCCGCCGTGAGGCCGAGCGCGACCAGCAGCCAGGACACCGTGCGCAAGGTGGCGGTGAGGGCGTCGTAGATGACACCGGCGGCGCTGCGGTGGTCCGCGTCGGGCAGGTCGGCGAGCGTCATCCGGCGGCCCAGGGCGACCGCGAGGCCCAGCAGCGCGCCGCCGAGCGCCGTGCCCAGCGAGGTGGCCGTGACCGCACGGCGGCGGCAGGCGGCGACCGCGATCCCGGCGGCGGCCAGCCCCAGGGCGCTGACGGGCAGCCAGAAACCGGCGAGGTCGAACGGCACGTAGGCGTCGGTGAGTTGACGCCTGACCTGGGCCATCTCGACCGTCACCCAGTACGCCGCCCAGGCCGACACCACACTGAACGGCACGAGCAGACAGGCCGCGGCGATGAGCACGGCCGAGAGGGCGTTGCGAAGGCGTGGGCGCACCCCTCCAGGCAAGGGCCCGGCGGCCGGGGGCGCGAGCCGGGGCACTGCATTCGGGTGGACGGCGCCACCGGGGGCGCACAGCCCAGTCCTCCCAAGCCCTCCGGCGCTCCGGTGGAGGGTTCACCCGAACGGGTGTTTCCTGGTTCTGGGGAGAAGGAGGCCGATTCATGCGCACCACTCCGGCCCTGCGGACCCTGGCCGCGGCCCTGCTCACCGGCGGCACCCTCGTCGCCGCGGCAGCGGGCACCACGGCCGCAGCCGCCACCCCGCCGACCTATGCCGACGGGCACGGTGGCGGCGGTTCCGGCGGTCCGATCTGGGGCACCATCGTCTCCGGCGTCGCCCTCAACGTGAGAGCCGCGCCCACCACGCACTCGCCCGTCGTCGACCAGCTCTCACCGTGGAGCCAGGATCGCGTGGACTGCAAGGTCCAGGGTCAGAGCGTCAACGGCAACCCGTACTGGTACTGGCTCGTCGGCGCCCAGGGCTGGGCGAGCGCCGCGTTCGTCGACACCGGCGGACGCTCCGTGCCGAGCTGCTCCGATCCGTGTCCCGAGTGGAAGGACGGCTCCTGGAGCAACTGGGACGACCCGTACCAGAACGAATCGTGGAGCGTGTCGGCTTCCGGCTCCTGGAGCTTCTCCGGCTCGTGGAGCTGGAGCGCGGCCGGATCCGCGGCCGGATCCTCGGCGGGCGCCTGGGCCCCGTACCCGGGTGGCTGGTGAGAGAGGGAGACAGAAGGGCCCGGCAGTCTCTGCCGGGCCCTTCTGCCGTCCGCGCCGCGGCGTTCAGCGGATGCGGTTCCCCTCGGCGTCCTCGTGCGTGTAGTAGCGGTAGAAGAACACCACGAAGATGCCTGCCGTGACCGCCACCCCGAGCGCCGTGCACCTGAGCACGCTCTCGCCGGTCTGGCTGTAGAGGAAGCCGATCGCCGCGCCCGCGAACGCGGACTTCACCAGCGAGTGCAGCTCGCGCTTGAGCAGCGGCGCGAACGTCGCCACCGCGATGCACAGCACGATGAACGCCAGCGCGGTCACGAAGCCGAACAGGACGTTCCAGCCGGTGATCTCGCCGCCGCCGCGCCGGTTGGCGGCGGCCCAGTAGCCGTAGACCAGCCCCAGGGCGACGGGAATCCCGTACCGCGCCGCCTTGTGGACCTGCGGGCCGAAGACATCGGGCGACCGGCCGACCATTCCGGAGCTGCCGCCGGACGCGGGTGCCGCATGAGCCATGAGAGGACTCCTCTCTCCTCGCCCCCGCTTCCAGAGCACACCTGGCAGCGAGGCCTGGCAAGTCGGAGTGCGGCCCCGGTTGCCCCGTGCTTCGCTGAAGTGCATGAAGCACGGGCTGAGGCCGATCAGCGGACGGCGCGGTCCGATGGCCCGGCTGCCCCGGCCCGCCGCGGAGGGCGACGTCCTGCGCCGGCAGCAACTGCTGCGGGTCCGCGGCCACAGCGTCGCCTGGGCGCCGCCGCTGCTGATGCTCGTCGCGATCACCGTGATCGACTTCAACACGGCCGGCGAGTTCCAGATGATCACCTGGGTCGTGCTGGTGCCCGGTATCGCCGCCGCGATCTGCGGGGTGTGGGGCACGGCGGTCTTCGCGGTGCTCGCGGTGCTGACCTACCTGCTCGCGGACAGTTCCTACCCGAACCGGTACCAGAGCGGACTGCCCGACTTCATCCTCGTCGGCATCGGCGGCGCCCTCGCCGTCCTCGCCTGCCTGGTCCGGGTCCGCGGCGAGCGGCACATGCTGCACATGCGGGACGTCGCCGAGACCACCCGCCGCACCGTGCTGCGCCCCCTGCCCCCGGACTGGGGCGGCCTGGAGCACGCCGCCGTCTATCTCGCCTCCGACGTCGAGGCCCGGGTCGGCGGCGACTTCTACGACGTCCAGCAGGGCCCGCACGGCACCCGGGTCCTCGTCGGGGACGTCCAGGGCAAGGGCCTCGGCGCGGTGGAGGCGGCGGCCGCGCTGCTCGGCACGTTCCGGGAGGCCGCGTACCACGAGGAACTCGGCACGGTCGCGGAACGCCTGGAGATCCGCATCCAACGGCACGCCCTGCACCTGACCGCGCTGGGCCGCGACGACGGCGACCGCTTCGCCACCGCCGTCCTGATCGGCTTCCCCGACGACGAGCCCGGCGCGGTGGACGTCGTCGTCTTCGGCCACGAACCCCCGCTGGCCGTCGGCCCGCACGGGGTGCGGCAGCTACCGGTGGGCACCGGGCTCCCGCTCGGCCTGGGCGAACTGTCCGACGACGGGCCGCCGCCCGTGCAGCGGGTCCCCTTCGCCGACACCGAGACCCTGCTGCTGACCACCGACGGGGTGACCGAGGCCCGGGACGCCGACGGCGCCTTCTACCCGCTGGCCGCGGAGGTCGCCCGGGCCGTCGCCGCCGATCCGCGGGCCGCCGAGCCCCGCCGCCTGGTCGCCCTCGTCCGCGACGGCACGCTGCGGCACAGCGGCGGGCATCTTGCTGACGACACCACGGTGTTCGCGGTCCGCCGGTCGGACTCCGGAATCGGCCGAAAGGGACGTTTGCAGTCCTGAGGTCCACCTTTGCAGCCGCAGCGGTTACGGTGCTGCCGTACGTGATCGACGGGGGATGGGGAGGGACCGATGCCCGGAACCGTGCTGCTGCTGGCCGCCGCACCGGCCGGCAAGGGGTGTCTGGTCGACGCCGCGTCCGTTCTGCCCGTCCTCGCGGCCGTGCCGCCGGCCGTGCTCTCCGGCGCGGACACCGCCAACGTCGTGGAGCTCGCGGACCCGTTGGAGCCGCAGGCCGTGCTGACCCGGCTGCGCGCCGCCGCGGCCGCCCCCGGCCCGCTGACCGTCTTCGTCACCGGCCAGCTCCAGCTCGACCGCCGCCAGCACCTGCCCCACCTCGCCCTGGCCCGCACCACCCCGGCGACCGTCCGCTACACGGCCTTCCCCTGGCACTGGTTCCGCGACGAGCTGCGGCTGCGCCCGGCGGGCGCGACGGCCTTCGTCCTCGACCTGCACGCCGACCCCGAGACCTGGCAGTGGCTGCGCGCCAACCCCCTGGACACCGGGCGCAACAACGCGGTGTACGGGCGGATCGCGCCGCCGCCGGCCCGGCGCAGTGTGGGAACGCCCGCGTACATGAAGGCGGTGGCGACGATCCTGCGCAGTGGGCACCGGCCGCCGCTGGACCAGTTGCACCAGCAGGCGCTGAGCCGCCTCGCGCCGGAGAGCGCCGGACACGTCCTGAGCGCGCAGGGGCCCGAGGCGGGCGATCCGCACGTCCTGATCTCGGCGGCCGTGGCCGCCCGCCGGCACGGCGACGCCGACGCGCTCGCCGCCCACCACGAGCTGAACGCCGTACGGGCGCACGGCCCCGCCTCCGAGGAGGCGCTGCACTGGAGCGAGGTGCGGGCCGATCTGGCGATGTTCGCGGGGGACCCGGTGCGCAGCTGCCGGGCCTGGCTGGCGGTCGCGACCACCCGGCTCGGGGCCGGGCAGGCGCCGGACGCGCCCGCCGTGGAGTCGGCCGTGGACCGGGCCCACCACCAGTGGGGGCAGATCGGTGACCCGGCGCGGGCCCGCGAACTGGGGCCCGCGCTGGCGGAGTTGAGGGCTCGGGTGCCAGGGCGCCGGGAGGGCGCCCTGGACCATGTGCACAAGCACCTCAGTCAGCTGCAGACGCTCAGCTCGTGAAGGTGAAGTACTTCCAGGAGCCGTACGTCGTGGTGTTCACGCTGTCGCCCGAGCCGCTGATGTAGGAGTTGCGGACCCGGAAGCGCACCCCCTTCGGCGGGGTGCCGGTGAGCTGGACGGCGGACTTGCCCGCCGAGTCGAGCTTGAAGAACTCGCGGTACGTGGTGACCCAGCTGGTGCCCGACCAGTACTGGATCTGGAGCAGCTGCGTGCGGCCCCCGTACGGCGGCAGCGTCGCGGTGACGACCGGGTCCTTGGACTGCCGGAAGTACAGATACGTGTGGTTCCACGTGTACTTGGACGTGTAGGCGCCGCTGACCGAGGTGCCGATCGACACCTTGGCGCCGACCGTGCTCTCCACCGACCGCGGCGCATAGCGGGAGTCGCCCGCGAACTTCGCGGTCAGCTTGGTCTTCCGCTTGAGGTCCACGACGACGGACAGGTTGCCGTCGGAGTTGACCGTGCCGGTCTTCACCAGGGTGTTGGGCTTGTCCGCGCCGTAGGGGTTGGCCCAGATCTCCACCGTGCGGTTCTTGTACGTCGTCCCGAGGTGCGCGGTGAACTTCACGTCCTGGCCGTACGAGTAGACCTTGCCGTTGTTGTTCAGCGTCAGGGCCGGGGTGGCCCGGGAGACGTCGACGGTGTCGGAGGCGGTGGCGCCGGCGTGCTCGGCGTCGCCCGCGTACGTGACCGTGTACTTGACCTTCCCGCCGGCCGGCGGGACGTCCGTGAAACTGAACTTGCCGCCCGTGCCGAGGGACTTGGCGCCGAGCGACTTGCCGCCCGGCGACTCCATGTCGGTGCGGGTCACGGTGACCGGGGTGCCGGCGGGCAGCGCCAGGTTGGCGGTGAGCGTGCCGGTGACCGTGAGGGTCTTGGCCCGGGGCGCGGAGGCCGGGGCGTTCACGGTGAGCGTCGCGGCGTACTTGCGGGGCTCGTCGACGACCCGGAACTGGGGCGTGTAGTAGGTGTCGGTGACGAGGAACAGCCTGCCGCCGTCCGCCGACCAGTTGGTGAGGTGGCCGCCCGGCATCCAGTCGTGCGACAGGTTGCGCACGTTGACCGGCTTGCTGGGGTCGGTGGGGAAGACGTACGTGTCGCCGACGTCGTCGGTGTCGAGGACGGTGGCGGCGACCGTGCCGTCCGGGGCGACGGCGACCGTCAGAGGGTTCGACGGCACGGGGTAGGTCCGCACCTGTGCCAGGTCGGAGAGGCGGTACTCGGTGAGGGCCCGGGTGCCGGGTCCGGCCACGACGACGTTCTGACCGTCGGGGGTCAGGGCCGCGTCCTTGTAGAAGCCGCCCTTGTCCTCGGTGGCCCGGAGCACCGGGGTGCCGGAGGAGATGTCGTAGACGACCATCGGGCCGGAGCTGATGTTGGTGTCGAGGGCGAGCAGCGTGCCCGGGTTGTCGGGGTCGGCGTAGAGGGCGGGCGGGCTCGCGAAGTCGTGGCCCACCGCCAGACCGAGGGTGACCGTCGGGGTCTCGGCGGTCAGGTCGACCACGCCGAGGTCGGAGTCCCACTGGTCGCCGTACCCGAACCACAGCTTGCCGTCGGCGTAGGCGAGCCGGGACGGGATGGTCCCGGCCCCGGTCGCGTACTCGGCGGTCTGCGCGAGCGTCGCCGTGTCGAACGCGACGATCTTGTCGGCGCCGTGGACGGCCGCGTACAGCGTGCTGTCGTCCGGGCTGAGGATGAGATCACGGACCTGGGGCAGGTCCGTGAGGGTGCCGACGGGGGCGCCGGTGCCGTCGGTGACGGCGATCCGGCCGGTGTACGGGTCGCTGATGAACACCCGCTGGTGGGTGCCGTCCACGACCGTGTCGGCCGCGTCCTCGATCGCCGGGACGGGCTTGACGGAGTCGGCGAACGCCGGAGTGGCGGTGAGAGCCGCCGAGCTGAAGAGGACCGCCAGCGTGGTGGCGGCCGCGAGGGAGCGCATACGCACTTGGGTTTCGAACCCCCCGGAACGAATGTGGGTGCCGCACGCGGCCGGTCACGTGCGGGACCTGTGCGTCGCGTGTGGCGAGTGAGCGAAGAGTAAGTCATGCCACGGACAACGACGCCGGAGGGGTCAGAGATGGGCCAAGGCGCCCGCCACCAGCGCCCGCACCCCGTGCCCGACCGCCGACAGGTCCGGTGCGAAGTGCGGGCTGTGGTTGCTGGGGATCGCGTCGAGCTTCGCGAACAGGTCGTCGCCGCCCGGGGCCGCGTCCCAGGTCGCGGCCGGGGTCGTGGTGACGAACCAGTAGGCGTACGGCTGCCCGTCCGCGGCCAGCAGGGAGAAGTCCTCGCTGCCCATCGCGGGCCCGGGGTCGAACACCGCCGCGTCCCCGAAGACCTCGCGGTGCACGGCGGCCACCCGCCGGTCGGTCTCCGCGTCGTTGACGGTCGCCGGGAAGGAGACGCCGAGCGTCACCTCCGGCTCGCGCGGGCAGCCCGCGGCATGGCACTCGCCCTCGGCGATCCGGCGGATCGCGGCGACCATCCGGTCCCGGACGGCCTCCGACTGCGTCCGCAGATTGAGGGAGATCCGGGCGGTGGACGGGATGATGTTCGACGCCGTGCCCGCCTCGACGCGGCCGACGGTCAGCACCGCCGACTCGCGCGGCGCGATCTCCCGGCTGACCACGCTCTGGAGCCGGGTGACCAGATACGCGGCCGTCACCACCGGGTCGACGGTCGTCTCCGGCCGCGACCCGTGCCCGCCCCGCCCGTGCACGACGATCTCGACGTCGGTGGTGGCGGACAGGATCAGCCCGGGAACGTGCGGGTACAGCCCCGCCGGGCCGGGCGCCGCGTGCTGCCCGAGCAGCACGTCGGGCCGGGGCACGCGCGCGTACAGCCCGTCCGCGACCATCCCCGCCGCCCCGCCGCCGGTCTCCTCGGCGGGCTGCCCGACCACGACCAGCGTCCCGTTCCAGGCGTCCCGCCCGGCGGCCAGCGCCCGGGCCGCGCCCGCCAGCCAGGTCACGTGCAGATCGTGCCCGCACGCGTGCATCACGCCGTCCGTCTCCGAGGCGTACGGCAGCCCGGTCGCCTCCCGCACCGGCAGCGCGTCCATGTCGGCGCGCAGCAGCACGACCGGCCCGTCCCCGTTGCGCAGCACCCCGGCGACACCGGTGCCGCCGATGCCCTCGACGGTCTCGTACCCGGCCGTCTTCAGACGCTCGGCGAGGCGGCCGGCGGTGCGGTGCTCCTGGTGGGACAGCTCGGGGTGGCGGTGCAGGTCCCGGTAGAGGTCCTCCAGGTCGGGGAGATCGAGCTCGGCGGTCAGGTCCAGCGCGGTGCGGGCGGCGGCGGAGGTCATGGGCGGCAGCGTATTGCGCGGGCGTGCGGAAACGGCCGCCGACGCGAGGGAGGAGGTGGGGTGTCGGCGGTCGCCGGCCGGGCTTGGTGGAACCTTTACCGGGGCCCGGCCGTTGCCCGGATGAGATCACGCGTGAGATCAAGCAGGAGATCGCGCATGAGAGCACTCAGACGAGTACGAGCACCGAGGTGACGTCAATGGCACTGTTCGACCGGCTCAAGGACCAGGCCAAGAACCTCCAGCAGCAGGTGCAGGGCGGCGGGCACGGCACGGGCGGCGGACCCGGCGCGAGTGCGCACGGAAGCTCCCGGAGCGGCTCGCACGGCGGCTCGCGCGCCCAGCTGGTGGGTCTGTTCAAGACACAGCTCGGCTCGCTCAAGGCCGAGCTGAAGAGCGGCGCGTACCGGGACGCGAGCATGGCGATGTGCGCGCTGGTCGCGGCGGCCGACGGGCAGGTGGACGCGTCCGAGATGCAGCAGATGGAGTCGATGATCCTCACCAACGAGGTGCTGCAGAACTTCCCGCCGGAGCAGCTGCGCACCCGTTTCCACAAGCATGTGGACCAGCTCACCCGCAACTTCGCGCAGGGCAGGTCCGAGGCCCTCCAGGACATCGCCAAGGCCGCCAAGAAGCCCGCCGAGGCCCGCGCGGTGATCCAGACCGGCATCGTCATCGCGGGCGCCGACGGACACTTCTCACAGGCCGAGCAGATGGTCCTGCGGGAGGCGTGCGCGGCGTTGAACCTGAACCCGGCGGAGTTCCAGCTCTGAGGACCGGGCCCGGCGCCGGGCCGGGCCCTAGTCCCGCTGTACGTGCTCGACGTGCTCGACGTGGGTGACCTGGGTGCTCTGGGTGACCTGGGTGACCTGGTCGGCCCGGCGGTCCTCCGTCGCCCGGGCCGGCCCCGCGTTCGCCGCCAGGACCAGGGCCGCCACGGCGACCACGGCGGCTATGACGCCCCTTGCGTAACGCTCGGTGGTGCTGGTGCGTTCGAGCACGGCGACCTCGCAGTGACGACGGTGACGACAGTGGTTACGGCTTTCCCCCGCCTATTTACGTACTGCCTATTAAGCAGGCTTAATACGCCGTTTAACCTAGAGCCCGATGGAGCCCAACGGCAAGAGGCGCAGGGAGAGTTGGCCCATGTCCGACCGTGACGACCCGGAGACCATCGGGCGCAGGGTGCAGCAGCTCAGGGTCGAACGCGGGCTGACCCAACGGCAGCTCGCCGAGCCCGCCTACACCGCCGCCTACATCTCCACCCTGGAGTCCGGCCGGGTCCGCCCCTCCGACCAGGCGCTGCGCCATCTCGCCGACCGGCTCGACGTCGCCTTCGACGAGCTGGCCACCGGCCGCCCCGCCCGCCTCGTCACCGACCTGCGGCTGCGGCTCATCGAGGCCCAGCGCACCCTGGCCAACGGCGACACCGAGGAGGCCGCCCGCAGCTACGCCACCCTGCTCGCCGAGGCCGAGGAGCTCCAGCTCGCCGAGGCGCAGTACGACGCCCTGATCGGACTCGGCGAGTCGGCCGTGGAGAGCGGCGAACTCATCGAAGGACGCCGGTACTTCGAACGGGCCGAGCGGGTCTTCGCCGACGCCCCGCTGCCCGCCCGGGTGCCCGCGCTGCGCGGTCGCGCCCTCTCCCACTACCTCGCCGGTGAACTCCGGTACGCCGTCTACCTGCTGGAGTCCACCCTCGACGAGCTCAACCGCGGCGGGCTGCACGACCCCGACGCCCTGCTGCTGCTCTACGCCAGCATCATCGGCCCCTACATGGACATGGGCGCCCACGCCCGCGCCGCCCAGGCCGCCGAACTCGCCCTCGCCCTCGCCCCGCAGGCCGGCGACCCGGCCCTGGTCGCCCGGATGCACCGCTCGGTCGCCCGCACCCTCATCGCCGAGGGCCGGGTCGTCGAGGCCGACGCCTCCCTCGCCAAGGCCGCCGAGCTCTACCGCGGGCTGCAACTGCGCACGGAACTCGCCAACTGCCACTGGATGCGCGGGTACGTCTGCGCCCAGAACGGCGAACTGGAGCGCGCCGAGGCCGAGTTGAGGCAGGCGCTCGCCATGCTGTCCGCCAAGCGCGCCGCCCTCTACTCCAGCCAGGCCGCCGTCGAACTCGCCGACGTACTGCACCGGCGCGGCAAGTCCGAGGAGGCCGCGGCCCTCCTGCACGACGTGCTGGGCGACCTGTCCTCGGAACGCGGCGCCGTCCACTCCGCCGCCGCGCACCGGCTGCTCGGCATCATCGCCGAGGACGCCCGCGACCCGGAGACCGCCGAGGAGCACTACGTCCGCGCCCTGAGCCTGCTGGAACGGGCCGGCGCCGCCGGTGACCTGGCCGACCTGTGCCGGCTGCTGGGGGACCTGCTGCGCCGGGAGGGGAGGGTGGAAGCGGCCCTCGACGCCTACCGCACGGGCCTCGGCCACCGAACGGCCCCCGGCACCACCACCCTCGGCCCCGCCCCCGCACAACCGCCCCTGTGACCACCGTCGGCCCGGCCCGGCCCGGCCCGCGCCCAACGCCGGCCGTGACGGCCCCCGACCCCGCACCCGCACAGCCTCCTCCTTGGCCATCCCGACCCTCCCCACAGCACCCACCGGTTAGCCTCCCGGGGGCGAGAGAACAACCGACAGGGCGAGTGCGTGGAGAATCAGAGGACGGTGGCCGACGGGCTGCGGATCGCCGTGCGTGCGCTCGTGTACGCCGTCGTCGGCGGGGCCGCGCTCCTCGCCATCGCGACCGTCGCCTCCGTGCTCGGCCCCACCCTCGCCCTCGACCTCTACACCCCGCCCGTCGCCGCCTGGTGGACCGTCTTCACCGCGATCACCGTGCAGGGCGTGCCGTTCCTGCTGCTGGGCACAGTCGTCTCCGCGGCCATCGGCGCCTTCGTGCCGGAGCGGGTGTTCACCCGCCTGCTGCCCCGCAACCAGGCCCTCGCCGTGCCGGTCGCGGGCGCGGCGGGGGTCGTGCTGCCGGGGTGCGAGTGCGCGTCGGTGCCGGTGGCGGGGAGCCTGATGCGCCGCGGGGTCGCCCCGGCCGCCGCCCTCGCCTTCCTGCTCTCCGCGCCCGCGATCAACCCCGTGGTGCTGGTGGCCACGTCGATCGCCTTCCCCGGCCGGCCGGAGATGGTGCTCGGCCGGCTCGTCGCCTCTCTCGCCACGGCCGTGGTGATGGGCTGGCTGTGGGCCAGGTTCGGCAAGCAGGAGTGGCTGCGGCCACCCGAGCGGCACGCCCCCGAGGCCCGGGGCGTCAAGGCCTTCGGCGCCGGACTCCAGCACGACTTCCTGCACGCCGGCGGCTTCCTGGTGCTCGGCGCGGCGGCTGCGGCGACCTTCAACATCGCCGTACCGAGGTCCGTGCTCGACCTGTTCACCGGCTCGGTCTGGCTGTCGGTGCTGCTGCTGGCCGTCCTCGCGGTCGTGCTGTGCGTGTGCAGCGAGGCGGACGCGTTCGTGGCGGCCTCGCTCAGCGGCTTCTCACCCACCGCGCGGCTGGCGTTCATGGTGGTCGGCCCGATGGTCGACCTGAAGCTGATCGCGCTCCAGGCGGGCACCTTCGGGCGGGCCTTCGCGCTGCGGTTCTCGGCGGTGACCTGGGTCGTGGCCGTGGTGAGCAGTGTGCTCGTGGGGTGGTGGCTGCTGTGAGGCGATACGGTTCCGCGCTGATCCTGGTGCTGGTCGGGGCGGCGATCCTGCGGATCTCGGCGTTCAGCGCGCTGTATCTGCGGTATGTGCAGGCGGGGCTGCGTCCCTACCTGGTGCTGTCGGGCGTGGTGCTCGTGTCGCTGGGCGTCGCGATGGCCGTCGTACGACGTACGGAGCACCGGCACGACCACGGCCACGAGGACGACCACCACGGCCAGGAGGACGATCCCGGCCATGAGGACGGTCACGGGCAGGGGCACGGTCATGGGCAGGGGCACGGTCATGGCCCCGGTGTGGCCTGGCTGCTCACCCTCCCCGCGCTCGCCCTGCTGCTCTTCCCGCCACCCGCCCTCGGCTCCTACAGCGCCGAACGCGAGGCGGCGCAGCGGGCCGCGCAGGGTGTCGGGACCTTCCCGGCGCTGCCCGCCGGGGACCCGGTGGAGCTGACCGTGGGCGAGTTCAGCTCGCGGGCCGTCTACGACAGCGGACGGTCGCTGAAAGGCCGCACGGTGCGGCTGACCGGTTTCGTGACCCACGGCGACGACGGCACCTGGTACGTCACCCGGCTGCTCGTCTCCTGCTGCGCCGCCGACGCGAGCGCCGGCAAGGTCGAGATCCGCGGCGCCGACGCGCTGCCCGCGGACACCTGGGTCACCGTCACCGGCAGCTGGCACCCGAAGGGCGCGCTGGGCACCGACGCGGCATGGCCGCCGGTGCTGGACGCCACGTCGGTCACGCAGGTGAAGGAGCCGGCGGACCCGTACGAGAAGAGGTGACGGGGCGGCCACCGCTCTGATGACCAGAGGTGGCCGCCCCTTGCGAGGACGCGCGGCTCCCCTGCGCGATCCTCGCCCGGCGTCCCCGGTCCCGCGCGGAGCGGCGGGAGACGCTCCGTTCGGCGTCGCGGGCACGGGGAGACAGGCTTGTGGGGGTCCAGGTGGTGTCGGGTCACCCGAGGCACGGGGTGAGGGCACGTGGGCAGCGGCAAGCGCGCCTCCGGCACCGGAGGGACTCCGTGGGCAGCCGCGTCCTGACACGCACCACAACTGACGGTAGCGACCCCGACACGGTCGTGTGAAGCCCTCTTCGTGAACACCCCTTCGTGAAAGCCGACGAGCACCGGACGGGGCACTCGCCCCGTTTTCACGGGACCCTCAACCGCCGAAACGCTTCCCGGCCCCCGCCGCGTGCCCCGACCCTTGCAGCGGTGGCCAGCCCCGGGAGGCGACGGACCGGTCCCCGTCGTGTGCCTTGCTCCTTGCTGCGGCGAGCCGGCCCCGGGGGCTGTGGAGCGGCCCCGGCGCGAGCCTCCATCCCTGCTGCGGCGGGTCCGCCTCGGCAGGCCGTGGAGTGGTTCTAGACCTGGACGCGGGCCTGTTTGCGTACGTCCGTCAGGCGGCTGGCGGCCAGTTCCGCCACCGCCTGGGTGACCTCGGGGTAGACGTCGCCCAGGCCGCCGTTGGTGAGGAGCAGCGCGTCGTCGCCGACGCGGACGGCGGCCACGTCGAGGGTGAGCGTGGTCTCGTCGCCGTCCGCGGTCTCCCCGGTCAGCGTGACCCGCAGGGCCTGTCGGGCGTCCCCGATCTCCGGCAGCCGCGCGTCGCTGACGGTGGCGTTCTGGGCGGCGCCGGTGGCGGTCGCGGCGGTGAACGTCGCGCACTTCTTCGGCAGCGTCTTCAGCCAGGCCAGCGTCCTGTCGACGTCGGCGGGGCGCACGGCGACGACCTGGTGGTGCAGCTGGGCGTCGTTCCAGGTGTCGTCGAGCCCGGTCGCGGCCCGCACATGGGCGCCCGCGCCGAAGAGCTGCTCGGAGTAGAGGGCGTCGAGCAGTTTCTGGCAGTCGGGCGTGTCGGTGGTGGCCTTGAGCAGCCCGTCCCGCCAGGTGGCGGCGCCCTCGGTGGGGGCCCAGGGCTCACCGAGGTCCGCGTCGGTGATGAGCGCGGCCTGCGCCTGGGCGGGGGTGAGGGCGGGGGCGGACGCCGGGGTGGGAGGTGCCGTCGTGGGGGGTGCGGACGTCTTGGCCTGGGTGGGGGTGGGGGTGGGGGTGGCCGGGGCGGCCTTCTCCGTGGTGATGGCGGAGCAGGCGGTGGCGGCGAGGGGGAGGGGCAGGGCCAGGGCGAGGGCGAGGAGGGCGCGGCGGGTCATGGCTCAACGGGAGCATCGCGGGTCGGGGGGCACCACCGCTCCGGTCTGGATGGGTTACCCGGCGCACCTGAAAAGCCCTCGCCCCGCTCGCCGCCCCCTTGTTACGGTCCTCCCATGAAGCGCGCCAACCCGTCTGCCACGACGACGCCGGACCTGGTCCCGGCGCGCTGACACCTGAGCTGACGCGAACCCCGGGGCGAGTGCCCCGGGGTTTTCGCTGTGGTGCGCTCGTCTCCTGAACCGAGGAGAACGCCATGTACGACCACCGCCGACTCGGCCGCGAACTCGACCTGTTCGACACCGACCCCCTCATGGGCGCCGGGCTGCCGTACTGGCTGCCGGACGGGGCCGTCGTGCGGCACACCCTGGAGGAGTACGTCCGGGCGGCCGAGCGCGCGGGCGGCTATCGGCACGTGTACTCGCCGGTGCTCGGGAAGCGGGAGCTGTACGAGATCTCGGGGCACTGGGACCACTACAGCGAGGACATGTTCCCGCCCATGAAGCTCGGCGGCGAGGAGGTCGTGCTGCGGCCCAGCCTCTGTCCGCACCACGCCCTCATCTACCGCTCGCGCTCCCACTCGTACCGTGAACTACCCCTCCGCATCGCCGAGTTGGGCGGCATGTACCGCTCCGAGCTCTCCGGTGTGCTCGGCGGCCTCACCCGCGTCCGGGCCATCCAGCTCAACGACGCCCATATCTTCTGCACCCTGGACCAGGCCGTCGAGGAGGCCCGCGCCGCCCTCGCCCTCATCCGCCGCGCCTACGCCGACCTCGGCATCCGCGCCGCCAGGTACCGGCTGTCCCTGCCGGGGGAGGGCAACAAGTACGTGGCCGACCCGGGGCTGTGGCGCCGGGCCACCGCACTGCTCGAACAGGTCCTGGACGGGGTCGAGTACGAGGCCGTCGCGGGCGAGGCCGCCTTCTACGGGCCGAAGATCGATGTGCAGATCGTCGACTCCGCCGGACGCGAGTCCACCCTCTCCACCGTCCAGATCGACTTCCACCAGCCCGAACGCTTCGACCTGCACTACATCGGCCCCGACGGGGCGAAGCACCGCCCGGTCATGGTGCACCGCAGCATCATCGGCAGCGTCGAGCGGGCCGTCGCGCATCTCGTCGAGGAGCACGGCGGGGCGTTCCCGGCCTGGCTCGCGCCGGTGCAGCTGGCCGTGCTGCCGGTGGCGGAGGAGCAGGCGGAGCGGGCGGCGCAGGTCGTACGCCGCGCTCTCGGCCTCGGGCTGCGGGCCGAGCTCGCCGGCCCCGAGCACGGCACCCTCGGTGCCCGCATCCGGGCGGCGCGGCTCGTGCCGTACGTCGCGGTGGTCGGGGCGCGGGAGGCCGACGGCGATCTGGCCGCCGTACGGCTGCGGGACGGGCGGCGGCCCGGGGCGGTGCCGGTGGACGAGCTGCTGCACCGCCTGCGGTCGGTCGTCGAGGCGCGCGGCGCCGAGCTGTGGGCGGCCGTGTGAGGCCGCGTCGGGGCACAGGCTCTAAGGTCGGGCACACGACGGAAGGAGTCCCCGTGACCGGCCAGCCCATCCCCGTGATCATCGACTGCGACACCGGGGTCGACGACGCGCTCGCCCTGCTGTTCGCCGTACGCCACCCCGGTCTCGACGTCCGCGCGATCACCTGCGTGGCCGGGAACACCGACGTGGACGGGGTCGTACGCAACACGCTGACCGTGCTGGAGGCGGCCGGGGCCGGGGACATCCCCGTCGCGCGGGGTGCCGAGCGGCCGTTGATCGAGCCGGTGCGCACCGCCTCGCACGTGCACGGGCAGGACGGCATGGGCGACCTCGGGCTGCCCGCGCCGACCCGGCGCCCGGTGGACCTGGACGCGGTGGCCCTGCTGCGGCGGGAGATCCTCGCCTCGCCGCGGCCGGTGACGCTGATCCCCACCGCCCCGCTGACCAACATCGCGCTGCTGCTGCGGACCCACCCGGAGGTGACCCGCAACATCGAGCGGATCGTGTTCATGGGCGGCGCGGTGGAGGTCGGCAACGCCACCCCCGTCGCCGAGTTCAACGTGTGGCACGACCCGGAGGCCGCCGCGATCCTGCTCACCGCCGGGGTGCCGATCACCATGTACGGCCTCGACGTCTTCCGGCAGGTCATCGTGCCCGCCGCCGACGTACAGCGGCTGCGGGACAGCTCCGACCCCCGGCTGCGGCTGGCCGGTGAACTCCTCGCCCACCGTGACCCGGCCACGTCGGGCGATCCCACCCCCACCGGCGGCCTCGGCGACGCGGGCGCGGTGTGCGCGGTGGCCGACCCCGGCGGCATCACCACCAGCCTGCTGCCCGTCGAGGTCTCCCTCGCCCCCGGCCCGACCCGCGGCCAGACGATCGTCGACCGCCGACCCCGCCCCGGCGAGGCCGAACTCCACGAGGGCGAACGCGACCGCCACATGGTGGACGTCGCGCTGACGGTCAACGTCGAGCGCTACGTGAAGCTGTGGCTCTCCACGGTGGAAGGGCTGTGATTGGCGAGTTTGTCTCCGGGCCAGAAATCGTGACCAGGCACTTTCCGGGCCCGTGGTGAAACAAACTCGCCAATCGTCTGGGCCCTTACGCGCGCGTCGCCTTCCGGCGCCGCGTGGCGAGGACGATCGCGCCGCCGCCCACCAGCAGCGCCGCCGCGCCGCCGACGATGACGGGGGTGTTGCTGTTGGCGCCGGTCTCCGCGAGGTCGCCACCGCCGCCGTTCGGGGTGGCGGCCGGGGCGGTCGTCGACTCCGAGGCGGACGGGGCCGGGGTGTCGGAGGACTCCGACTCCGAGGGGGTCTCCGACGGCGTCGCCGAAGGCGTCTCGGACTCGGACGCCGGCGGGGTGGTCTCCTCGGCCGGGGTGGACTCGGAGGCCGACGGGGTCGGGGTCGGGGTCGGCGACGGCTGGGCCGTGCAGTCCTTCGTGCCGCCGTTCCAGGCCGCGATCAGCTTGTCCTTGATGACCGGGTGGTCCGGGCCCTTGGGCAGGTCGCCGTGCTGGAAGCCGTCGTTGGCGTCGAGCTTGCCGTCGAACTTCGTGGCGCCCCGGTAGAGGTCGATCTGGGCGTAGCAGCCCTGGTCGGGGATGGCGATGTCGAGGGTGTCGCTCTGGCCGGCCTTGACGGTCACGGTGTCGAAGTCGTGGAAGACCTGCTCGCCGGAGGTGGCGAAGGTCGGACCGTGCGCCCGGTAGGAGGCGAGGGAGGCCGTGCAGGTGGACGCGTTGCCGGCGGTGCGGACCGTGACGTGCACCTTGCCGTCGTCGGTCGGCTTGAGGTTCTGGTCGTCGACCTTGACCGAGGGGAAGAAGTTCTTGCCGTCGAGGGAGAACTCGCAGAGCTCGGTTCCCGTCTCGGTGCCGGCGCCCGTGCCGGGCTTGTAGCTGCCGCCGTCGTCCCAGCCCTTTCCGCCGGGGCAGTCGGTGGCCGAGGCGACGGAGGCGGTGAAGGCGCAGATGGCGAGCGTCGCGGCGCCCGTCCCCAGCAGGCGGCGCACGGTGACACGTCTCGCTATGGACATGCGTATCCCATCAGGGTGGAGTGAACTGAGAGGCGCTGCGGAACGCTGCAGAGCGCAAAAGGGCGCTCGGAAACATTGGACCCATTGGTCAATATGAGTCACACGCACAACAGCGTGCGGCCATCGTGGATCTCCTGCCGGAACGCTGTCAACCTGCGGGAATACAAGCCCTGTTCAACAGTCATCACAATTCCGCCACACAGGGAACGCACTGCTCCGCGAAGTGTCCGGGTTCGCCCGGGCCCGACGGTGGACACATTCCCCTTTGTATGTCTATGCCGCCCGCGTGGAACAGCGAGGAGCACGTGTGATCCCCGACCTCTCGTCCAAGGACCCGAACTGGTGGCGACAGGCCGTCATCTACCAGATCTACCCCCGCAGCTTCGCCGACGCGGACGGCGACGGGCTCGGGGACCTGAAGGGCGCGACCGAACGCCTCACCCATCTCGCCGCCCTCGGCGTCGACGCCCTGTGGCTGAGCCCCTTCTACCCCTCCGAACTCGCCGACGGCGGCTACGACGTCGCGGACCACCGTGACGTCGACCCGCGCCTGGGCACCCTCGGCGACTTCGACGCCCTGGTCGCCGAGGCCCACCGCCTCGGGCTGAAGGTCGTCGTCGACCTCGTCCCCAACCACAGCTCCCACCGGCACGCGTGGTTCCAGGAGGCCCTCGCCGCCGGACCCGGCTCCGCCGCCCGCGACCGGTACGTCTTCCGCGACGGCCGCGGCGCGCACGGCGAACTCCCGCCCACCGACTGGCAGTCCGTCTTCGGCGGCAGCGCCTGGAAACGCGTCCCGGACGGCCAGTGGTACCTCCACCTCTTCGCCCCCGAACAGCCCGACTTCAACTGGGGCCACGACGAGGTCCGCGCCGACTTCCGCACCACCCTGCGCTTCTGGTCCGACCGGGGCGTCGACGGCTTCCGGGTGGACGTCGCCCACGCCCTCGCCAAGGACCTCGCCGAGCCCCTGCGCGACCTCGGCGACCTCCCCGGCGTCGCGGAGGACGCCCTGGACCGGGTGGCGCCGGGCAGCCACCCCTACTGGGACCGCGACGAGGTCCATGAGATCTACCGCGACTGGCGCCGGGTCCTGGACTCCTACTCCCCGCCCCGCATGGCCGTCGCCGAGGTCTGGGTGCCGACCGCGCGCCGCGCCGCCTACGCCCGCCCGGACGAACTGGGCCAGGCCTTCAACTTCGAGTACCTGGAGACCGGCTGGGACGCCGGCGCGCTCCGCGAGGTGATCAGTGACTCGCTGCGCACCGCGCACGCCGCCGGCGCCTCGGCCACCTGGGTGCTGTCCAACCACGACGTCGTCCGCCACGCCTCGCGCCTGATGCTCCCGCCGGGCACCGACGAGAACGCCTGGCTGCTGTCCGGCGGCCACGCCCCCGGGGTCGACCGGGCGCGGGGGCTGCGGCGGGCTCGCGCCGCGACGCTGCTCATGCTGGCCCTGCCGGGTTCGTCGTACCTCTACCAGGGCGAGGAGCTCGGTCTGCCCGAGGTCGCCGACCTGCCCGTCGAGGTGCTCCAGGACCCGGTCTGGGAGCAGACCGGGCGGGTCCGCAAGGGCCGCGACGGCTGCCGGGTGCCGCTGCCGTGGACGCGCACCGGTCCGTCGTACGGCTTCGGGGCGGGCGGCGCCTGGCTGCCGCAGCCGGAGTACTTCGCCGCCTGCGCCGTCGAGGCGCAGGACGGCGTCGAGGGCTCCACCCTGGAGCTGTACCGCACGGCCCTGAGGCTGCGCCGCAAGCTGCTGGAGGGCGAGACACTGACCTGGACGGCCGGCGGCCCGCCCGGTGTGCTGGACTTCGCCCGGCACGACGGCTGGCGGTGCGTGACGAACCTGTCGGACCGGCCCGTCGCCCTGCCGGACGGGGAAGTGCTGGTCGCCAGCGGCCCGTTGGAGGACGGGCTGCTGGGAGCGGACACCACGGTGTGGCTGGCGTAGGGAGGGTGCTCAGCCGATCGTCGGACTCGGACTCGGGGTCGCACCCGCACCCGAACCCGCGGCCTCGCCCGGGATCGCGATCGGCGTGGACGTCGGGTTGGGCGGCGGGCTCAGCACGACCATGGGCGCGCCGGGCTGCGGGGCCGGCGGCGTCAGGTCGGTGTCCGGGAGCTTCGGCGGGGTGGTCTGCTGGAAGAGGGCCTGGTCGAAGCTGACGAAGCCGGTCTTCTCCATGACCGTCATGTGGTCCAGGACCGTGTCGTTGGCCATGTCGGCCAGCGAGCGCACCAGCGAGTTCTTGGTGGTGGAGCGGATCTTCGCGATCGCGTTGAAGATCGAACCGTGCGTCGTGCGCAGGATGTTGGCGAAGTTCGAGTCGAACTCCCTGCCGGAGCTGCTCTCGATCGTGTTCACGAAGCCCTGCTGCTGCGGGCTCGCCACGTTCGGCAGCGTGACGTTCAGCATCGGGGCGATCTTGCGGCAGGCGGCGTCCAGGGCCGCGTGGCCGTCGATGAGGTGCCGGCCGGCCTCCTTGACCTCCGGGGTCGTCCCCTTCTCCAGGGCGACCTTGCCCAGCGGGTACTCCCACAGCCCCGCCGCGCGCACCTTCACCACGAAGTCCCGGTCCTGCTCGGTCAGCGGCCCCCACTGCGTCTGGGCGATGATGCGGTCCTGGGCGGTGGAGGCCTTGCTGACACCGAGCATCGCGGGGTACGCCAGCGCGACGATCGTCAGACTGAGCGCACCGCCCACGAAGAGCGTTCCCGTCGCGTTCCGCGAAAAGCGCACCATGGCTCCTGTCCGGTCGAGGGGTCGTACGACCCTGTGTACGGACGAGGAGCCACGGTTGTTCATGCTGTGACAGGAGCCACGTGCGCGGGGCTACTTGGGCGCGAACACCGCCGTCAGGGTGTGGCCCCACTCGTCGAAGTGGACCGCCGTGCAGCCCTCGTGGTCCTCCTCGTCGCCGCCGTAGGGCTCACCGTCGAGCAGCCAGTCCACGAAGACGTAGCCCTGGGCGGGTACGGCCTTGGCGTGGATGGTGTCGCCGTCGGCGTAGGGGCCGGTGGCGGACAGTTCGATCGTGCCCTCGCCGCCCCGGATCTCGGTCTCCAGGGTGAGGTCGCGGGGTTCGAAGACGGCGGTGAGGGTGGAGTCGTCCTCGCCGACGCGCAGGAGGATGTCGTCGTCGTCACCCGCGTAGGAGCCGTCCAGGGTCCAGCCCGCGAAGTGCCATCCGGCCTTCGGTACGGCCCTGTAGTGCAGTTCGGCGCCCTCCAGGACGGACGCCCCGGTGAGGGCCCGCGCGGCCGACTTCGTCCTGGACTTCACCGAGCCGCTGCCGGAGGACTTGGTGCTGACCGTGGAGGTGGCGCTCGTGCCCTTCTTGAAGGTCGCCTTCAGCGTGTGGTCCTTCGCGGCCATGCTCACCTTGATCGTCTTGCTGGTCGACGACTGCTTCTTGCCGTCGAGGGTCCAGTGGCTGAAGACGTAGCCCTTGGCGGGGACGGCGGTGAAGGTGGCGGTCGCCGTCTGCGCGTACGGGCCCATGATCTTCGGGACGATCCTCCCGGCGCTCGTCGAGGGCGACGAGGACGGGGTCACGTCGCACAGTGTGGCGTCGGACTTCGCGGCGCGGTAGGCGGCCACCGCCGCGGAGGACTCGTTCAGGAACCACGCGGAGTCGGCGGCGTGGGTGGCCGTCGGCTTGGTGCCGAGCTTCTGGCCGCGGTAGGTCTGGCCGTAGTTGGAGAAGCGGTTGATCCGGCCGCAGCCGCCCTTGGTGGTGGTGCGGCAGCTCGACTCGTAGGCCATCGCCGTCGACCAGTCGCCCTTCTTCGGGAAGTAGCCGCTGGCACCGTTGTTGGGCTGGTCCGGCTGGGTCGTCCAGTCGTGGTTGGCGCCGAGGTTGTGGCCGAGCTCGTGGCCGAAGCTGTAGTGCGCGATCGCGTTCTGGGCGACGATCGAGTACGCCCAGCTCGACCAGGTCGGGCCCGGGTCCGGCGGGGTGTAGCCGATGCCGCCCATCGCGTTGCCGCCGGTCACGACCGTGACCTGGTCCGCGCCGTACCGGTCGCGCAGGGTGAGCAGGTCGTCGGCGACGCCGTCGTCGGTGGCGAAGGCCAGCAGGGCGGCGTTCGACTGGGTGTCGTACTTCGCGGCGATGTTCATGTAGGCGGTGTGCACGAGGCGGACGCGGGCCTTGATACCGCTGGTGGCGAGGGCGTCGTTGGTGAGCGAGATGCCCTTGGCGATCTGGGCCTTGATCTGGCTGTCGCCGCCGGCCTCGGAGCGGGCCTTCGGCGAGTAGGCGGCCAGGACGTCGATCACGGCGATCTTGTCACTGCCCTTGCACTTGCCCTTGGGGGCCCTGCCCTCGGCCCGGCCGGCGGCGTCGGGCAGCGGGGTGAGCGGGCGGGACTGCGGGGGCACGGGACTGGCGTCGTCCTCGTCGGTGTCCGGCGTCGTCTCCATCACGGTGACGTGGCCCGGAGCGGTGGGGACGATGTCGTACATCGCGCCGCCGAGCAGGAAGCTGGCGCTGAGCTCCTCGTTGCCGCTGGTCCCGTCGCAGCCGCCCTTCAGCGCGACGATCACCGTCTGGTCGGTGGTGCCCTCGACCTCGCCGTGCCAGGTCAGGACGCCGCCGATGGTCTCCCGGGAGACCTCCGCCGCTTCCACGACGGTGTCCTCGAAGAGCGGGAAGCGGATCTCGCTGCCGAGCTCGGCCGGGCCGCAGAGACGGGCGAGAGCGGACTCGCGGACGACGGCCTCGCGCAGCCGGACGGCCTCCTTGCCGTACTCCTCGGAGTCGTCGTCGCTCTCGGCGGGGTGGGGCCAGTCCCCGGGGTTCTCGGGCGTGATGACGGAGGAGGCCAGGGCGGCGGAGGCGAGGGGGGTGCGGGCGTCGGCGGCTGTGGCCGGGCGGAGGGCTGTGGTGCCACCGAGGACGAGCGCGACCAGGGCGGTGCACGCGGCCCAACTGCGTGGGGGCATGCGGAGGACCTTTCCGTGGGATGAGATGACTGCTCTGTTCCCCGCACGGAGCCCTCCCGCCGACGACCGCCCACGGGATGCGCCCCCATCAGGCGACGGCTTCCGCCATACGGCCGCACAGCGCACGTGCCGCGGGACGGCGTCCCGCCAGAATCGCAACCGGGGGTGGGGCCGACCGACCTCGTCCGCACAGGGAGCCCGCACACGATGAGCAGGTCCAGGAACACCCTCGCCCTGGGGATCGCCGCAGCGGCCGTGCTCGCCGCCGCGTCGACCGCACCCGCGTCCGCACACGGCCGTGCGCTGGACCGCGAGCTGGGCCGCGAACCCGGCCGCCAACAAGGCCGTGCGCTGGACCGCGAGCTGGGCCGCGAACCCGGCCGTCAACAAGGCCGTGAACTGGGCCGTGAACTGTGGGGCGATGTCACGATCCTGCCCGGGCGGGAGGGCATCGTCGAGATCGCGGGCTACGAGGGGGTCGCGCTCGGCGCCGGGTCCCGGCTGACCCTGACCGCGCCCGCGGGCGCCGAGGTGCGGGCCACGCCCCTGCGCGCCCGCGGTTACCGCGGCAGCGTCGACACCGACGGGGACAGCGCGTCGTACACCTGGTCCGGTCCGGCCGGCGGACGGCCCTGGCAGGGCCGGTCCTTCCCGTTCGTGCTGGCCGTCCCCGCGGACGCCGTGCCCGGCACCCGGCTGGACGGCTGCACGACCCGCCTCACGGACGCGCGCGGCACCCGCAAGGACCGCGGGACCTGCGCGGTCACCGTCGGCCTGCCCGAACCGACGCTGACCCGGCCCGCGTCGGGCGTCGCGCTCGTCGCGCGGCCGGAGACGGGCGGTACGGCCCACCCCGGGGCGCAGATCACGGTCCGGTACGAGGACACGGAGGACGAGGGGATCACCGGGAACGGGCCGGAGCCGGGCGCCGAGGTGTGCACGGCGACGGCGGGCCGGGACGGCAGGTGGTCGTGCGTGCCGGGCGCCGCGCTGCCGGCCGGGCCGGGCCGGTTGCAGGCGACGGCGTCCTTCAACGGGGCCGCCGCGGTGAGCGAGCAGATCTATGTGGTCGTGGACGGCGGCCGGTAGGGGCCGTGGGGGCGGTCCGGGGGCGGCTCACGGCTTGGCGTGAGCGACCCTGCGCAGCACCGTCGGATAGGGCAGCGTCTCGGCGAGTTCACGGACCCGGTCCGCGCAGCCGGCGGCCTCCTCGGTGCGGCCCAGTGCCGCCAGCGCCGCCGCCTGAACGGTACGGGCCTCGCACTCGGTGACCGCCTCGCCCGCCCCGGCGGCCCGTACCGCCTCGGTCGCGGCGACCTCGGCGGCGCGCGCCGGATCGCCGGCCGTGAGGTGGGCCCAGGCGGCGAGGACCGCGACGCCGGTGCCGGACACCTCGGACAGCAGGGCGAGCGCACGGTCGGGGCGTACGTCTCGCAGCGCCAACTCGGCCTGCGCGGTGCGGACTTCGTACTCGGCCTGGCGGTCGGGGCGGCGGCTCAGACAGTCCGCGGCGCGGGCCAGCAGTTCCCGGGTGCCGGGGACTCCGGGACGGCGGGGGCCGCCGCGCAACTGGACACGGGCGAGGGCGGTCAGGGCGTACGGCAGACACCAGCCGGCGTGGGCCTGGGCCTCGTCGACGGCTTCCGTGGCGAGGGCGGCGGCCTCGGTGAACTCGCCGAGGAGGAGGTGGACTTCGGCGAGGTTGGCGCGTTCGAAGGCGGTGGCCTCGGGGTCGCCGCAGCGGTCGGCGAGGTCCAGGGCGCGGCGTCCGGTCGCGACGGCCTCGTGGAGGCGGCCGGAGCGGCGGGCGTGCTCGCGCAGGACGGAGAGGACGGCGGCGAGAAGGCGGGGGTCGCCGTGCGCCTCGGCGTACGGGAGGGCGGCGTCGGCGGTGACGCGGGCCCGGGGGAGGCGGCCGGTGAGGGCGAGGGAGGTGGACTGCTGGGCGAGGGCGCGGGCGAGGAGGGCGGCGCGGGACGCCTCGGCTCCGCGGTCGGCGTGGCTTTTCCGCTCCGCACCACTCGTGCGGCTTTCGTCGTCGGGTGCGGCCGGCCCCGGTGGGGCGGATACGCCGTCGGCGACCGCGGGACGGTCGGCTGCGGTGGGGGCGTCGCCGGTGGCCGCCCTCTCCGCCTTCCTCGCCTGCGCCAGGGAGGCTTCGTAGTCGCCGGTGACGAAGCACAGGAAGCCGCGGGCCAGGTGGTGGGAGGCGTGGAGCTGCGGGGGCGCGTCCTGGGGCGGGCGGTGGGTGTCCAGGAGCTGGAAGGCCTCCTGGTGGTGGCCCGTCTTGGCCAGGGACTCCGCCAACTGGGCCGCCGCGCGCGCCTGTTCGGCGGGGCTGCCGTGGCGGCGGAGGTCGGTCAGGGCGTCGCGCAGGACGCGGACGGCGTCCTCGTGGCGGGCCATGCGGCGCAGTACGGCCGCGTGGTCGAGGCGGATACGGGCGGCCTCGACGGCCACCGCGTCGAGACGGGCGGTGAGTTCGCCGTAATAGTGATCGGCGGTGTCGTCGGCGCCGACCGCCGCGGCCCGTCGTGCCGCCCGGTGCAGATGGTCGGCGGCCCGCGGATCGTCGGCGCCCGCGAGGTGCGCGGCCACCGCGTCGACGGCTCCGGGCCGCCGGCGCAGCAGCAACTCGGCCTATTCGCCGTGCAGTTGACGCCGCCGGGCCTGCGACAGCCCCTCCCGGCACACCAGCCGGATCAGCGGATGCCGAAAGCCCAGCCCGGCCACGGCCACCCCGTCGGCGGCCACCCGCCGCTCCTCCAGAACACCGGCGGCAAGCGCGTCCTCGATGCCGTCGACGACAGAGGCGCACGCGGCACCGGAACCCACCCCCGGTCCCACCCCGCCGGAACCACCCGCACCCACACCCGCCACCGCCGAGCCCGCCCCGCGCTCCGCACCCGGCGAAGAAAGCCGCGCGCGTGGTGCGGGTGGGCAAGGACTCCTCGACGGTGGGGCCGCGGCGGTGATCTCTGTCACCTCCGTCAGCGTCGCCACCCCGCCCGACGCCACCGCCACCACCTCGATCACCCGCCGGGCCGCCGGGCTCAGCCGGGACAGCCGGTCGTTGACCAGGAGCCGGATGCCCTCGGGCGGGGTGAGGTCCTCGTGGGAGGTGAGCGGCGTCGGTGACGTGGCCAGTTCCAGGGCGAACAACGGGTGCCCCAGGGACAGCTCCCACACCCGGTGCAGCGCGGCCGGCGTGCCGACCGGCATCGCCTCGGCCGCCAGCGTCAGGCACTCCCCGCGGTCCAGCCGCCGCAACCGCAGCCGGTGGGCCGTGCCCTGGCGGACCAGGGCGTCGAGGAGAGTCCGGCGCGGATCGGTCTCCGGCAGGTCCTCGGGGCGGTACGTCGCCAGGAAACGCAGCCGGGGGGCCGCAGGAGCCGGGGCAGGGCGGGCCAGGCGGGCCAGCAGCTGCAACGACGCCGTGTCCGCCGCGTGGACGTCGTCGAGGACGAGCAGGACGCCGCCGCCCGAACCGGGCGCGCCGCCCGAACCGGGCGCCGCGGCCAGCGCCAGCAGCCCCGAGACCGCCGAATGGATACGCTCCCGCTCGTACTCCGGCCCCCCGCCCCACGCCGGCGCCGACCCGGTCCGGCCCAGCGCGGGCAGCAGGGCCGCCAGTTCGGGGTACTCCGCGGCGATCCCGGCCCGGTCCTCGACCGAGCGTCCCGCGAGCCAGCCCTCCAGGGCCTCCACGAACAGCCCGTACGGCGCCTGCGGCCCCTCGTCGTGGCCCGCGCCCCACAGCACGGCCGCCCCGTTCGCCGCCGCCCGCCGTGCCGCCTCCGCGGCCAGCCGTGTCTTGCCGATGCCGGCCTCGCCGGCGATCACCGACAGGGCGGGGCGGGCGGGGTTGAGCAGGCGTTCCAGCTCCGCCCGGCGGCCCACGAACGGTGCCTCGGAGAGGGAGCGCAGCACGGCCGGGGGCGGGGGCGCCGGGCGCGCGGGGGCGGGACGTCGTACCGCCGTCGGGTCCGTGGCCAGGGCCGCGCGGTGCAGTGCCTCCGTCTCGGGGCCGGGCAGCACGCCCCACTCGGAGTCCAGGGCGCGCCGGCACCGGTGGTACTGGGCGAGCGCGCGGCGGCGCATGCCCTGGCGGAGGTAGGCGGCGATGAGCACCCGGTGGGCGCGTTCCTCGGCGGCGCTGTCGGCCAGGACGGCACGGGCGGTGGCCGCGGCCCGCTCGGTCTCGCCGTCCGCCAGACAGGATTCGGCGAGCGCGAGCCGTACCGAGTCCCGCAGCGCGTCGAGGCTCTCCCGCCGGGCCTGCACCCAGGGGGTGTAGCGGTGCTCGGGGAGCAGCTCACCGGTGAACGCCTGCAGGGCGCGGGCCAGCTCGGCGGTGCTGCCGGAGCGCAGCGCCCGCTCGGCGAGGCGCTCGGCGTGGTCGGCGTCGATCCACACCGTCTCGGCCGGCAGCCGCAGCAGCGCGCCCTCGCCGACCAGGTACGCGGAGGGCAGCCGCGGGGTCAGCTCGGGTTCCAGGGCGCGGCGGGCGGCGTGCAGGGCGACGCGGAGGCTGCCGAGGGCGGCGGGGGTGCCGGCGGTGTCGGGCCAGCACATCTCGATGATCTCCTCGCGGTGCCGGACGCGGCCCGGGGAGACGGCGAGCAGCTCGACGAGCCGCCGGGCGCTGGGCCGGGGCCAGCGCGCGGCCACGGGGGCGCCGTCGGCGCGTTCGGCACGGAAGCCGCCGAGCAGGTACAGCCGCAGGACGGGCGGCGTCGTACGCCGTCCGCCGTCGTCCGCCGGCTGTGTATTTCCGCTGGTCATGAGGGCGGCACTCTAGCCCGGCTTCCTGCTCCGGCGGGATTCGCGGTCGCCTGCGCGGCAGTCGGCGGGCGGCGGGCGGCAGGCGGTGAGGGTGAGGGGGCACGGGGGTACGGGGTACGGGGGTGCGGGGTGCGGGGGCCCCGCATTTCACGCTCCAAGAGCAACCTCATCGGCGCGCGGGGCCCCCAGGTGTATCCCTACCCCCCACAGGAGGGATACGGCGGCTCCCGTCCCGAGGGGCATGACCCTGCCCTGCTGCTGGCCAATGTTCGGAACAGGGCCGAGGAAGACGACCTTAGGCAGCGAGCGTTACTGACGAATTACTGAGTCTTTAGGTCCGGAATGCGGACAATCCCGTGCTTCATCTCCCGTATTCCGTGCGCTGGTTGACCGTCGGTTGACCAGCTCGCGGGGAATTCCGGACCGATTCCGGACCGATTCGCGGGCGAGCCGGGAACCGGCCCGGCCCTAGATTCGGCGCATGCCCCCGATCCCCTCCGGAACCCTGCCCGTCCTGCCGTACCGCAAGCCCACCAAGGGCCGCGACTACTGGGTCCTGGACGACGTCCTGCCCGACGCGCACGCCGTACGGGAGCGGTGTCTCGCCAAGGACGACTGGGTCGAGGGGTATCCGCACCGGCCGGAGACCTGGCCGGGGCTGCGGGCCATGCCCGGTCTGGAGCCGGGGGAGCTGGCGCGGGTCGAGCGGCTGGTCCGGCAGGCCACCGGCGCCAAGGAGCTGTGGGTGCAGTCGGCGCCCGGCGGCGGCACCCTCAACCACAACTGCGTGCAGGTCGTCGGCGAGGGCGAGAGCACGCCCCGCCCGCACACCGACTCGCGCGCCCTGTGCCGGTACGCGGCGGTGCTCTACCTCAACCCGGACGTCCCCAAGGACTGCGGGACCAGCTTCTACCGGCAGTCCCTGCCCGGCGGCCGGCTCGGCGGCAACGTGGTGCAGGCCCCGCACAACAACCTCGTCGAGGCGCTCGGCACCCGGTTCGTGGCCCCCGACGCCTTCGAGGAGGACGTACGCGTACCGCACCGCTTCAACCGGCTGCTGCTCTACAACGCCAACCTCGTGCACAGCGCGACCGGCTACTGCGGCACGACGCTGGCGGAGAAGCGGATGACGGCGGTGTTCTTCTGGATGGCGTGAGCGACGCTCAGTAGCGGACCGCCCGGGCCACCTCGGTCGTTCCGTCGCCGGACAGGTCGCGGTTGCTGCGGGCGGTGGCCTTCTTGGTGCCGCCCGCGGGCACGTCGGAGACGGTGACCGCGACCGCGTCCGCCAGGTCGCCGCCCCCGTCCTTGAAGTTCACCTGCACCAGGAAGGACTTCTGCGAGCCGGCGGTGTTGCGGACGGTGACCTCGACCGTGGTGCGGCCGTCGGAGCCGGTGTCCGGGGCGCCCAGGGTCACGTCGTCCTTGACGTCCACACCGCTCTTGACCTCGTCGAACTTCTCCCCCGCCGCGGCCGTCGCGGAGGCGTACACGTCCGTGGCCCGGGAGGCGACGGACGCCGCCTTGCTCGCCACGGAGGAGGGCGTGTCGTCATCGGAGCAGCCCGTCAGTGAGGTCAGCGCGGCCAGCGCGGCGAGGGCGACGACGGCGGTGGGGGCGCGGTACGTGCGGTAACCGGTCATGGCCACCAGTGAAGGCCCCCGGGCCCGGCCCCGCACCCGGGCCGTCACCCGAACGGCGCAGTCCCCGTGGGCACCGCCCCGCACGCGCGCGGATGGTCGAAGCATCACCGAGACCGACGCGCGGACCCGCGCGAGAGACGGGGTACGGACATGACCCAGCAGCCGCACACGACACCGTCCAGCACGCCTCCCATGTGGGACCAGGGCCACCAGCAGGCCGAACCCGCCCCGCCGCCCGGCCGGTCCGGCGGTGAGTGGGCCACCGGCGGGCTGGTCTTCGCCGGTGTGCTGATGCTGGTCAACGGGGTGCTGGCGATCCTCCAGGGGATCTCGGCACTGGCCAAGGACGACGTGTACCGCCGGGTCGGCGACTACATCTACAAGATCAACCTCACCGGCTGGGGCTGGATCATGCTGGTTCTCGGCGCGGTCCTGGTGGGCGTCGGCTACGGCGTCCTCAAGGGCGCCTGGTGGGCCCGGATGACCGGCATCTTCCTGGCGTCGGCGGCGATGGTGCTGCACTTCCTGTTCCTGCCGTACTCGCCGGTCTGGTCCGGGCTCATGATCGGCGTCGACTTCTTCGTCATCTGGTCCCTGGCGACCGCGCCCGGCACCTCCGGCGCCGCACGGCACGGCAGGGCCTGAACCGGACCGCATGAAGAGGGGCCGCTCCGCCCGTCCGGCGGGGCGGCCCCTGCCGTGGGTCCGCTGTCAGGCGTGCCGGACGTGATCAGACGTGTCCGGCGTGCCGGACGTGATCAGACGCGTCAGACGTGTCCGAGGCCGCCGCTGCCGAAGCCTCCGCTGGACCCCGGCAGCCAGCGCCGACGGTTCTGGTCCTTTCCTCGTTTGCTGCCCGAGTGATGGAGCTGGTACGGCATGAGCCGTTCCTGCTCAGCGAGCGGGAGCTCGTCCGGTTCCCGCATCTCTCTGATCTCGTGGACCGCGCCGGTGCTGGGAAGACTGGGCTGTTCCTCGGGACGCGGCCGGGGGAGTTCTCGGTCCCGGACCCGCATGCCGAACTGTACGGCCCAGATCAGTGCCCCGGCGATGACCGCGCCACCGACGAATGCGGCGATCACGTTGAGCACATCGCTCCCCGCGGCCGCGACTACGAACGCTGCCGTACTCATGTGGCAATTATCGCCGAAACGGCAGAAATAGGGAGTCCTGGATTCCGAGGAACGCGCCTTCTCCTCGCTCCGTTCCAATTGAAGGGAAGAACAGAGGAGTTGGGCCCACGACGGATCACGCCGGCCGGCCAAGACCCCGTCGTCGGCAGTGACGATCTGTGGCGCGCCGGTCGCACCGCGTACGCCGTCCAGCACCGCCCGGCCCGCCGACCTCTACGGCTTCCGGAACAAGGTGGGCCACACCTTCGGCCTGGACGACTTCTACGACTGGACGCCGACCGGCCAGTGCTGTTTCCTCATGGAGGCCGGATCGGCCACGCGGATCATGGAGTTCGACCAGTGGATGCCGCGTGACTTCCGGCGCCGACTGAAGGGCCGTTAAGGCCACTTGACAGCGTGGGCGGGCGACGTGGACAAGGTCCTGGTGACAGGCGGCAGCGGTTTCGTGGGCAGCCACCTGGTGAAGCGGCTGCTGGAGCGCGGCTACCAGGTCCGTACGACGGTCCGCTCCACCGCCGACACCCGGAAGACCGGCCCCCTGAACGCGATGCGGGCCCAACACCCGGACCGGCTCGCCCTGTTCGAGGCGGATCTGCTCGCCGACGGCTCCTTCGACGAGGCAGCCCGGGGCTGTACGACCGTCTTCCATGTCGCCTCGCCGTTCCTCATGCCGGAGAAGATCAAGGACGGGCAGCGGGACGTCGTCGACCCGGCGCTCCTCGGCACCCGCAATGTGCTCGGCACGATCGAGCGCACACCGACCGTCCGCCGCCTGGTGTTCACGTCCACCGTCGGCGCGATCTTCGGCGACTACAGCGACGTCCTGGAGATGAAGGACCGCACGCTCGCCGAGGAGTACGTCAACACGACCAGCACGGTGGCGAACAACCCGTACCACTACGCCAAGACGGTCGCCGAGCGGGCGGCCTGGGACGCGGCGGAGGCCCAGCACCGGTGGACCATGGTGTCGGTCAACCCCGGTCTGGTGCTGGGGCCTTCGCTCACCCCGGC
Organism: Streptomyces sp. Act143; assembly: GCF_003143935.1. Lineage (GTDB taxonomy): Bacteria > Actinomycetota > Actinomycetes > Streptomycetales > Streptomycetaceae > Streptomyces. The sequence continues at coordinate 5,230,101 of NZ_QFRX01000001.1, forward strand.
GTCCGAGTCGGGCAGCCTCTTCCTCCTGGAGGAGCTCTTCAAGGGCTACTTCTTCTACGGTGCCCCGGACTTCAGCTTCACCACGGTGGACGTGCGGGACCTCGCCGACGCGCACATCGCGGCGGCGGAGAACGCGGACGCCCACGGCCGGTACATCGTCGCGGCGGCGGAGATGACCTCCTTTCACGAGATGGCCCGCATCCTGCGCGCCCACTACCCGCGCGACCTCCGGCTGCCCCGAACCCGCCTGCCCCACTGGCCGGTTCGGGTCCTGGGTCCCGCCTTCGGTCTCACCCAGGACTACATCCGCAAGCACCTGGGCATCCGCTTCCGCGTCGACAACAGCCGGAGCGTCCGTGAACTCGGCCTCACCTGCCGGCCGGTCGAGGAGACCCTCCTCGACCACTACCGGGCATGGCGGGGATGACCTCGTCCGGGTCGGACGTCGGCGCGTACCGTTCGCGGGCGCCCGGCGCGAGGTCGGCGTGGACGGCGCGGGCGACGCGCTGGATCGTCGTGACGCCGTACGTCATCGTCGTGTTGCCGTGGCTGAGGACGGCGAGGGTGTAGTCGTGGCCGCCGCCCCGGAAGGCGCCGACGCTGTGCACGCGCCAGCCGTTGAAGGAGCGGGGCAGCCAGCCGTTCTTGAGGTGCACGGTGGCCGCCGCCGGGGCGCCCGCGGAGACGCCCCAGCGCTGGGCCGGCACGACCTTCGCCATCAGGCCGAGGAGGTAGGCCCGGGAGGCGGACGTGAGCACCGAGTTCCTCGTGGTGACCAGGTCCAGGAGGCGGAGCTGGTCGGCCACGGTGATCCGGGTCAGGCCCCAGTAGCCGTACGGGTTCGGCTCGGTCGCGGTCATCCGGGCGGCCGTGAGGAAGGCGCGTACCTTCGCCGTGCCGAGCCGCGCCCACAGGGTGTCCGTCGCGCTGTTGCTGGACCGCGTGATCATCGCGGTGGCGAGGGACTTCTCGGACTTGGTCAGGCCGCGGCCGTCCCGCTGCGCGTCCCGGAGCAGGGCCGCCAGCACGGTCACCTTCACCACGCTCGCCGCGTCGAAGAAGGTGCCGGGGCGCAGGGTGCAGGTGGTGCCGCTGGTCCGGTCGTGCAGGCCCACCGCGACCGTGCCCGCGCGTCCGGCCAGGGCGGCGGTGATGTGGGCGCGCAGATCGGCGGCGAGCTCCGCGTCCCGGGAGGCACAGGTGACGCGGGGCGCGAACTCGGCCGGGGCGAGCGGGGCGGCGCCAGTGGCCGGGGCGGCGCCGGTGGTCGATGCGGCTAGTGGGGCCGCGGTAATCGGTGCGGCTAGTGGGGCCGCGGTGATCGGTACGGCTGGTGCGACCGGTACGGCCCGTGCGACCGGTACGGCCCGTGCGACCGGTACGGCCTGTGCTGCCGGTTCGGCCGCGGTCAGCAGGGGCGCCAGCAGAACGACCACGAGCCAGGCGCCGGTCGTGCGTAAGCGAGGGGAGAGAACCATCGGGACCGCCCTTCCGTCCCTCCCAGCTCACCTGACCCGGCGGGCGGAGGAAACGCGTGGCGGCCGAACGGGTGAGCGGGTCAGGCGTCGCGGGGCACGACCGTCACCCGGTGGAAGTTGCAGGCGCCCGAGGTGTCCTGCTGGGGCGCCTGATGGGCCTTGAGGGCCATGCTGACCAGGCTCAGCAGCAGGTCGACGTCCGTGTCGCAGTCGAGGTGGACGGTGACCCAGCGGGAGCCCGGGACCAGCCGGATGGCCGTCGACTCCGAGAGGTCGCCCGCGAAACGGTCCAGGGCCCGGTCGGTGAGATGGAGGTCCACGTCGTGGTCGGAGTGGAAGTGCACGATCTCGCTGCGGCCGGCGTGCAGGGCGCGTCCGGTGCCACAACTGGCCTGTCCCGTCCGGAGATCGGGCCAGACTTGCAGGCGCTCCAGGGCGCGCTGAGCGGGCGTCATGCCCTCATCGTCGCCCGCTCACCGCTTCGCTACCAGAGGTTGAGCGAAACGTAACCCGCGCGTGAGGTGGCCGACCGCGTTCCTCCCTTCGGACGAACTCCGGCGCGACTTTCGGTTCAACAGGCAACCCCCGCACATCGTTTACCAGTCTCACAGGTTGCTCACAGATCCCGTCCGGGCGCGTTGGGGTGCGCCCGTCCCGCCGGTCGGCGGGGTGGGGCCGTGGGCTGTCCAGTCCGATGCCACTGACCATGGCACTCGCAGACGAGGAACCGATGACCAGTCAGCACCATCGCAGCCGCGCCCGACGCGTGGCGCTCGCCGCCTCGGCGGCGCTCACCGTCGTCGTCACCGGCGCCGGGGCCGCTCCCGGAGCCGGTGCGGCGCAGGCCGCCACACCCGGCAAGCCGAAGCTGAAGCTGATCGCCGCGTCGAACTCCGTGACGCTCGACCGGTGGGAGGGGGAGCCCGGGGTCTACCTCGACCTCGGGACGTACGTGACGGTCGACAACGCGCCGCTGGAGTTCCAGGTGAAGCGCAAGTCGTACAAGGACCCGGTCGTCGCGCAGCAGATCCTGCGCGACGCCAAGGGGAAGAAGATCGGGACGAAGGCCCTGCCCGCGGGGCTGGTGAAGGACTTCTCCGGGCTGCCCGGCTTCCTGGAGGTGTCCGTCAAGGACGCCCAGGGCAAGGAGGTGTCCACGTCCAAGGGCACGTTCTGTCCGAACAACGCCTCCGGCCGGCTCCGCCCGGACGCCCCGGCGACCTCGCACTACCCGGAGAGCTGCCCCACCAACCCGTTCACGCTGGGCTCGGTGTGGGGCGTGGAGAAGGGCTGGGCGGCCAACTCCTCCACCGTCGACTACGACAAGCCGGTCGACCTGCCGGCCGGTGAGTACACGGCCAAGGTGTCCGTCGCGAAGAAGTACCGGGACCTCTTCGGCATCCCGAACGACCAGCGGACCATCAAGGTGACCGTCCGCCAGATCACCGACGGCGGCGGGGGCCAGGGCCGTGGCATGTCTGCCATGCACGGCGGCCATGCCATGAGCGGCCACTCGATGTCCGGCCACTCGATGTCCGGCCACTCCATGGCCCACCACTACGGCCCGCGAGGCGCCGACGAGCCCACCCCGGGCGCCCTCTCGCACGCCCTGGAGGACCGCGGCCTGGCCCACCACCTGGGCGACGGCACCGGTCACACCGACGGCTCCCGGATCGCCCCCGCGCTGAAGCCGGCGAGCAAGCGGCCCACCGGCCGGGCGGGCGCCCCGGCGAACGTGCCCAAGCCCGACCTGCGGTCGCTGCCCGCCTGGGACATCGCCATCACCGACGGCGAGGACGGCGACGTGCCGGGCAAGGACTACCTCGCCTTCAGCGCCAACGTCTGGAACGCGGGCCCGGCGCCCCTCGTCGTCGACGGCTTCCGCAAGCCGGGCGCCGATCTGATGGACGCCTACCAGTACTTCTACGACGCCAAGGGCAAGCAGGTCGGGTACGCGCCCACCGGCACCATGGAGTGGGACCCGCGGGTCGGGCACGAGCACTGGCACTTCACCGACTTCGCCAGCTACCGGCTGCTCGCCGCCGACCAGCACGAGATCGTCAAGAGCGGCAAGGAAGCGTTCTGCCTCGCCAACACCGACGCGATCGACTACACGGTGAAGAACGCCAACTTCAAGCCGTACAACACCGATCTGTCGACGGCCTGCGGCCAGCAGAACTCCATCTCGGTCCGTGAGGTCCTCGACGTCGGCTCCGGCGACACCTACACCCAGTACCGCCCCGGCCAGTCCTTCGACGTGACGGACCTGCCGAACGGCACGTACTACATCCAGGTCATCGCCAACCCGTCGAAGCGGCTTCAGGAGACGAACCTCGGCAACAACGTCGCCCTGCGCAAGGTGATCCTGGGCGGCGAGCCGGGCAAGCGCACGGTCAAGGTGCCGCCGCTGGACCTGATCGACGCGCCGTAGCCGGGCATGTGAGGTGAGCGCACGCCCGTGCGGGTCTCCTTCCGGGGGCCCGCACGGGCAGCCGGGTGCCGCCGCCTTCTCCACGCCGGCAGGCTCCGACACCCGTGGTGCGGACGGGAATTGTGAAACATGGCGTGACGGGTGGGGGAGATTCCGCACCGGAGTCCCGGGGAGGCGGCCGATGCGCGAGAGGCTCGGATCCCGCAGGGCCGATGTCGCCGTGACGTGAACCGGCCGCCCTGCCGCGCAATCGCCCCGGAAGGCCCTGGAACGTGAACGCTCGCACCCCCCACAGAACCACCGCTCGCCTCGCCCTGGCGGCCGGCTCCGCCCTCCTGCTCACCTCCTGCGGGGTCGTCGACGCCGCCGAGGGCGGCGGTGAGCAGAGCCCGGCGAAGGGCGACGACATCACGGTGGGGCTGCTCCTGCCGGACAAGGACACGACCCGTTTCGAGCGGTTCGACCACCCCCTCATCAAGGCGCGCGTCGCCGAACTCACCCACGGCAAGGGCAAGGTCCGGTACGCCAACGCCGGTGCCAGCGCGAAGCAGCAGAGCCGGCAGTTCGGCCAGATGATCGACGCCCGCGTCGACGTCGTCCTGGTCGACGCGGTCGACGCCAAGGCCATCGCGCCGGACGTCCGCAAGGCCAAGGAGGCGGGCATCCCGGTCATCGCCTACGACCGTCTCGCCCAGGGCCCGATCGACGCCTACATATCCCACGACAACGAACTCGTCGGCGAGGTGCAGGGCCGTGCCGTCGTCGAGGCGCTCGGCGACAAGGCCGAGAGCAGCAAGATCGTCATGCTGAACGGCTCGCCCGCCGACCCCAACACCGCCCGCTTCAAGCAGGGCGCCCTCGGCGTGCTCCAGAACAAGGTCGTCATCGCCAAGTCCTACGACGTCGAGGAGTGGCTGCCGAAGATCGCCGAGGCGGACATGGCGAAGGCCATCGCGGCCATCGGCGTCAACGACATCGCCGCGGTCTACTCGGCCAACGACGGCATGGCGGGCGCGGCGATCGACGCCCTGAAGAAGGCGGGCGCCACGACGATCCCGCCGGTGACCGGCCAGGACGCCGACCTGCCGGCCGTGCAGCGGATCGTCGCCGGCGAGCAGTACATGACCGTCTACAAGTCGTTCCTGGAGGAGGCCAACGGTGCCGCGGAGATCGCCGTGGCCAAGGTCCAGGGCCAGGACATCATGTTCGACGCCCTGACCCAGGACTCCGTGGACAGCCCCACCCGCAACGACATCCCGTCGATGCTGGTGCCGGTGGTGGCGCTGACCCGGCACAACATCGAGGAGACGGTGATCAAGGACGGGGTCTACACGGTCAAGGACATCTGCACGGCGGCCTACGCGGCCAGGTGCGCGGCGATCGGCCTGGGCTAGGGCGGGCCGGCCGGCCTGTGCGGCCTGGCCCGATCAACAAGAACCTTCTAGGGTCGGGGACATGTCTCTGACCGCGGCGGACGTCAACCGCTTCGAGGCCTCCAGGTATCGCCTGCAGGCGCTGGCCTACCGTCTTCTCGGCACCGTCGCGGAGGCCGAGGACCTCGTGCAGGAGACGTTCCTGCGGTGGCAGGCCGCCGACACCGAGCGCATCGAGGTGCCGGAGGCCTGGCTCACCAAGGTCCTCACCAACCTGTGCCTCAACGAACTGACCTCGGCCCGCGCCCGGCGCGAGACCTATGTCGGCCAGTGGCTGCCCGAGCCGCTCCTCGGCGGCGACCCCATGCTCGGCCCCGCCGACACGGCCGAACAGCGCGAGTCGGTGTCGTACGCCGTGCTCACCCTCATGGAGCGGCTGACGCCCAACGAGCGCGCGGTGTACGTGCTGCGCGAGGCGTTCGACTACCCGCACCGCGAGATCGCCGACATCCTGGACCTCACCGAGGCCGCCAGCCAGCAGATCTACCACCGGGCCAAGAAGCACGTCGCGGACGGCAGGGCGGGCAGGGCCCGCGAGGAGGTCGGCGAGGCCGCCGCCCGCCGGATCGCCGAGGAGTTCCTCGCGGCGGCGACCAGCGGCGACACGGGCTCCCTGGTCCAGCTGCTCACCGGCGACGCGATCAGCGTCGGTGACGGCGGCGGGAAGATCCCGGCGCGCACCACGCCGTTCACCGGCGCCGTGGCGGTCGCGAAGTTCCTGTGGGGCCTGTTCAAGCCCGCCGAGGTCAAGCGCGGCTACGTGGGCGGCCGGGCCGAGATGTACGCCTGGACGGCGAACGGCGAGCCCGCCGCCGTGGCGGTCGTGAACGGCCGGGTCGTGGGCGTCATGAGCCTGGAGGTCACGGACGAGGGCATCGTCGCGGTCCGCAACCAGATCAACCCCGACAAGCTGGAGCGGGCGACCGCGCAGTGGGCTGCCGTCGACCACGGAGAGCCCCTGCGCCTGGTGTTCTGAACGACTGGTGTTCTGAACGACTGGTGTTCTGAACGATTTGGTGTTCTGAACACCATCCAGGGAGATGTGGCTCAGGTCACATCCGCTATCTGTCAGGGATCGACGGCCTGTCCGGTTCAAGATGCGCAACCGAACCGGACAGGAGCATGAATCATGAAGCACCGCATCGTCGTCCTCGGGGCCGGATACGCCGGAGCGATCGCCGCCGGGCGCATCGCCCGACGGCTGCACCGCGAGGACGTCCGGATCACCCTCGTCAATGCCGAGCCCGACTTCGTCGAGCGCGTCCGGATGCACCAGCTGGCCGTCGGACAGGACCTCCCGCCCCGCCCGCTCGCGGACGTGTTCGCCGGCACGGGCGTCGAGGTCCGCGTCGCCCGGGTCACCTCGGTCGACGTCGAGGCCAGGACGGTCACCGTCCTCGACGGCACGGCGGAGGACCGACTCGACTACGACACCCTGGTCTACGCCCTCGGCAGCGGCTGGACCGACCAGGGTGTCCCCGGTGTCGCCGGGCACGCCCACCAGATCGCGAGCCGCCCCGGCGCCCTCCGGCTGCGCGAGCGCCTCACCGAACTGACCGCCGGCGCCCCCGTGGTCGTCGTCGGCGCCGGCCTCACCGGCCTCGAACTCGCCACGGAACTCGCCGAGACCCGGCCCGACCTCGACGTCCGCCTCGTCGCCCGCGGCGGCCTCGGCGACTGGCTGTCCCCGAAGGGCCAGGCCCATGTTGCCGAGGTCGTGGCGGACCTGGGCATCACCGTCCACGAACACACCACGGTCACCGCCGTCGAGGCCGGCACCGTCCACACCACGACCGGCTCGATCCCGTCGGCCGCCACCGTCTGGACGGCCGGCTTCGCGGTCCACCCCATCGCCGCCGCCACGACCCTGGAGGTCACCGGCACCGGTCAGATCGTCGTGGACGGCACCATGCGCTCGGTCTCGCACCCCGATGTGTACGCCATCGGCGACGCCGCGTACGCGATGGGCCCCGGCGACAAGCCGCTGCGGATGTCCTGCGCCTCGGGCACACCGGCCGCCTGGCAGGCCGCCGACGCGATCGCCGCGCGCCTCGCGGGCGTCAAGATCCCGAAGGGGCTGATCCGTTACTTCCACCAGTGCATCAGCCTGGGCCGCAAGCAGAGCCTCATCCAGATGGTGAAGGCCGACGACACGGTGACCGACCACGCGTGGGCGGGCCGCGGGGCCGCCGCCTACAAGGAGTTCATCTGCAAGGGCGCGTACTGGAGCGTGGCCAGGCCGCTGATGTACCCGGTGCGGCGCAGGAAGGTCGTGGCGCGGCCGGCGGCGGAGCGCCGGCAGCGGGCGGCCGAGACCACTGCCGCGTGAGCCGGGCGGCGAGGAGCTTCAGCGCCGAGCGCCGGCCCGCTGATCCGGCTGTGCTCACCGTCGCGCACCCGTACGAACCAGTCGCACGGGTGCGCGGGAGGTGTCACAGCGTGACCGGCACGCCTCCGAACGTGACCACCAGGCTGCCGTTCGAGGCGAAGGACCAGCCCAGGGCGCCCGCGTACGACGAGCAGCGTGACCCGTTCGTGCCGGACCAGAACTGGTTGGAGCTGTCCGCGTCGCCCACGTAGCGGTCGTTGGCGCCGCTGTTGCAGGACGTGTTGGAGCGGAAGACGGACGTACCCGTCTCGAAGTTGAAGTTGCGTTCGGTGTTGCTCACACCGACGTTGCTCGTGATGGTCATCGAGCCGGGGTTGGAGTTGTACGTGAACCCGTGGTGACCGTTGCCGTAGGCGATGCTGTGCCGGACGACGTGGTTGACCGCGATGGAGTCGCCGCCGAGCTTGTAGCCGTTGCGGTCGCCGTTGCCGGACTGGGAGCCGTCGCTGAGCCTGCCGTTGTTGTAGGACAGGGAGTACTCGATGGTCACCGGGCCGATCGCGCCGGTGTCGGTCTTGGTGTAGAGGTCCCAGCCGTCGTCGATGTTGTTGTGCGAGACGGCGTACCGGAAGACGTTTCCGGTGCCGGTCGTCAGCTTCGCGGCGAAGCCGTCCGCGTCCTCGCCGTCGGAGTCGGCGTTGTCGTGCGACTCCGCGCTGAGGACCAGGTTGTCGGACGGCCACTGGCTGCTCGGGGTGGAGGAGGAGATCCGGCCGAGCTGGAGACCGGTGTCGCGGTTGAAGCGGGTCACCGTGCGCTCGATGACGTTGTTGCTGCCGCCGACGTAGATGCCGTTGTCGCCCGCGCGCTCGACGACGAGGCCGTAGATCTTCCAGTAGTCGGCGAACAGCTGAAGACCGCGGTTCGACGAACTCTCGCTCTGCGCGCCGAAGTTGAGGACCGGGGTCTCGCCCGGGTACGCGGACAGCAGCGTACGGGCGCTCGCCGAGCCGTTGCTGCCGGCCGGGATGGTCACCGTGGAGGAGTAGGTGTACGTGCCGCCGCGCATGTAGATCGTGCCGCCGGCCGCGATGCGGCTGATCGCCGAGGTCAGGGTGGTCGGCGCGGACGCCGTGCCGGCCGCGCTGTCCGTGCCGGTGGGGGAGACGTACAGGGCCGTGGCGGAGGGCGGGGTGGTGGTGCCGGACGACTCCACGTCGATGTAGTCGATGTTGGCCAGGCCGTTGGCGCTGGTCGGGTTGAGGCGGATGGTGTTGCTGCCCGCGTTCACCGGCACGGTGAACGTCTTCGTCGCCCAGGTCGTCCACGCGCCCGTGCCCTCGAAGGACGCCGAGGTGGTGGTCGAGCCGTTGACGATCACGTCCGTGGCGCGGGCCGTGCTGGTGCCGTTGGCGAAGCGGACGCTGACGGTCGCGGTGCCCGCGGCGGAGGCGGAGACGGTGAACTGGGAGTAGGCGTTCGCGGCGTTGGTGCCGTTGCAGTAGCCGCTGCCGGAGTAGCCGGTCCACTCCGTCTCGACGGCGCCGGTGCAGACGGCGGGGGAGGTCTCGGCCTCGTAGCGGGTGGTGGCGGCGTGCGCGGTGGTGCCGGAGAGGGCGACGAGGGTGCCGGCCAGGAGGCCGACGGTCGCGACTACGGGTCTCGTCCGGTGCCCGGAGAGCTGGGTCATGGAGCCGTGCCCTTTCTGTTGCGGGTTGGGGTGTGGCACCGTGGCGGTTCGCGTGAATGAACGCGCCACGGGGCGCGGCACCTCGTGCAGAGAAGGGAAAGCGCTTTCTCGGGACCGTAAGGGCCTGCAATGTACGCGTCAATAGACGTGTACATGATTGCTGTTCATGACCATGAACTCGTGGAGGCTCACGTCGGACCGCGGCGACCTCCCTGAGCCCGGTGCGGCAGGGCGGGGGGTTGTGTGGTCCACAGCCGGCAGGTCAGGCGGAGGGAGGGCCTGTGGGGGCCCGCGTCCAGGCCCTCCCCGCTCTCAGCTCTCCGGGTTCGCCTTGGGAGCCGCCTGCTGCACGACCTCGAAGGACCACAGCGTCGCCCCGGTGGCGGCGGGCTTCGGCCGCTCGGTGCCGTCCGCGGCGCCGCCCTCGCCGCCGCCGTGCGAGGCCCGCCCCATCCCGGCCATCCACTTCTCGAAGTGTTCCTCGCTGCGCCAGCGCGTGTACACGAGGTAGGTGTCGGTGCCCTCCATCGGGCGCAGCAGCTCGAACCACTCGAACCCGTCCGAGCCCTCCACGGCTCCGGCCCGAGCGGCGAACCGCTTCTCCAGGACCTCGCGCTGCTCCTCGGGAACGGTCAGGACGTTGATCTTCACGATGCTCATGCGTTCATTGTCACCGCAGGTGTCCGCGCCGGAGCTCCGGGACCCGTGGGGTGCGGGGGCTCGCGGCCGCAAGGACCCGCTCGGCGACCCTTGACGGGGCGGGAGACCGCTCGGCATCTTGGGAGCGCTTCCAGGCAGACAGTCGGCCCTTCTCTGCCGGTCCCCCTCTGCCGGCCCCTCCGCTGTCCGCAAGCGCACCCGACTGGAAAGCGTGGCCCTCATGCAGAGTCAGACCAAACGCCGCCTGTCCCCCGCCGACCTCGACGCCCTGCTGCGCTCCTCGGCCGGAATCGGCGGCCGGCCGGAGGCCGAGCTGACCGACGGCTGTTACAACACGGCCTACCGCGTCCTCCTCGACGACGGCCGTCCCGCGATCGTGAAGCTGGCCCCGCTGCCGGAGGTGCCGGTCCTGCGGTACGAGCGCGGGATCATGGCGACGGAGGCGATGGTCTACCGCCGCATCGCGGAGCTCCCGGACGGTCACGTGCCGGGCCCCGAACTCCTGTATGCCGACGACGAGTTCCTCATGGTGTCCCTCCTGGAGGGCACGCCCTGGGACAAGGTGGCGGCGACCCTCTCCCCGGCCGCCACCAGCACCCTGCGCCGCGAACTGGGCGCGGTCACGGCCCGGTTGAACACCCTCACGGCCCCGGACGGCCGGTTCGGCTACCCGGCGGCGGAGTCGGGCCTGTCGGGGCCGGACTGGCGGACGGCGTTCACGGTGATGGTGGAAGGGCTGCTGGAGGACGCGGAGCGCTGGAACTCGCGGCTGTCCGAAGAGCCGGACACGATCAGGAAGTTGGTGGCCGAGGGCGGCTACGCGCTGGACGAGGTCACCGAGCCCCGCCTGGTCCACTTCGACCTCTGGCCGGGCAACGTCTTCGTCAACGGCGGCGACAGGCCCCGTGTCACCGGCCTCATCGACCATGAGCGCGCCTTCTGGGGCGACCCGGCGGCCGAGCTGATCTCCCTGGCCTTCGGGGGCGACGTGGGCCCGGACAGCGACGTGGTCGCCGGCTACCTGGAAGCCGGCGGCGCCCTGGACTTCACCCCCGCCTTCCGGCACCGCCTCGCCCTCTACCAGCTCTACCTGGGCCTGATCCTGGTCGTCGAGGACGGCCCGCGCGCCACGGACGACACGGAGCACGTCGCGTGGACGGGGGAGTACCTGGCGGAGGCGGTGGCCCGGGTGCGGGCGCTGGGGTGAGGCGACGGCTCGCCCCCCGGCCTGTCGGCCTTGCCGTGCGCTGATTCCGGTACCGGCGTGCCCGCCCCCGGCGGAACTCCATCGCTTGTCGAGCGGTGCGGTCGAAGCTGGGGTGCGGGCCGAGGCGCGAGGCCATGACAGACCCTCCTTGACCGGGCCCCGGCCGGGGCCACTGACAACGGCGCCCGGCGAGTGATACCTTCACGAAGGAATTTTTTTGGCGCCCGGCACCGTGCCGGGCCCCGAGGGGGAGGTTCTGGGAATGACGCTGGTGGCGGGAATGGACCGCGGGGTCCGGGTCGACGCGGGGCGCAGGCCCACCTACCTGGTCTTCTGCGACGTCGACGAGACGCTCATCGACTGCAAGAGCATGTTCGACTTCCTGCGCTTTCAGCTGGTACGGCGGTTCGGGGAGGAGGGCGAGCACCGGTACCGGCTGATCGAGGCCGACCTCAAGGGGCGGTCCGCCGCCGGGGTGCCCCGGGAGGACGTGAACCGGGCCTACTACCGCTCCTACGCCGGGGAGAGCGCCGAGGAGATGGCCGCCCTCGGGCGGGAATGGTTCGCCCGCGCCGCCTCGGCCCCCGGGTTCTTCATCGCCGCCACCGTCGCCGAGCTGAACCGGCACCGCGCCGCGGGCGCCGAGATCGCGCTCGTCTCCGGGTCCTTCCCGCCCTGCCTGGACCCCGTCGCCGAGTACGTCGGCGCCCGGTACGTCCTGTGCTCCTCGCCCGTCGTCCACGAAGGCCGCTACACCGGTGAGCTGACCGAGCCCGTGATCGGCGAGGGCAAGCGGGCGGCGGCCCTGCGGCTGCTCGCCGAGCACCCCGGCGTCAATCCGCGCGACTGCTTCGCCTACGGCGACCACCCCTCCGACTTCCCCCTCCTCGACTGCGTCGGCCACCCCCGTGGCGTCGGCGACGACCCCGTCGTACGGGGCTACCTCGCCCGGCGTGCCGACCGGGCCGCGGTGGCCGTCTCCGGGTGCGCGCTGGCCTGCTGGTCCATGGGCCGCGACGAGCAGTCCGAGGGCTGCTCCGGGGAGTGCGCCCTGCCGCTCGGCTGAGGTCACGCGACGGCACACGGGGGAGGGGCGGAGGGCTGCTGCGGCCCTCCGCTCCTCCTCTGTGCAGGGGTGCGGGGTCAGTCGATGCTCCGGCAGATGTGGGGCTCCAGCTCCGCGTCGTCCGCGTCGCCCGCGAGGTGGAGGACCGGTCGCCGTGCCTCGGTCCCGGTGGCCGGCAGGTGCCGGGTGGCGGGGACCCGGGAGAGGGAGGGGCCGCGGGAGAGGGAGGGGACGCGGGGGAGGGAGGGGACGCGGGGGAGGGAGGGGACGCGGGGGAGGGAGGGGCTCTTTGTCTTCGCCATGGTGATCATTCACCTCGCCCCGGCCAGTACCGGCTCCCGCACCTCTGCCGCCGCCCCTGCCGCCGCCTGCGCCGTCGGCACCTGCGCCTGCGTCCGGACCCGCGCCGGGCGGGCATGTGCCGTCGGGGCCCAGCGGAACAGGGCGGAGCCGACCGACATGCCGCCCCCGAAGGCCGACAGCACCGTCAGGTCGCCCTCGGTGAACAGACCGCGGCGGTGCGCCACGTCGAGGGTGATCGGGACCGACGCGGCACCGGTGTTGCCGTGGTGGGCGAGGGCCAGGTGCATCCGGGCGGTGTCCAGGCCGAGCGCGGGCCACACCTCGGCGAGCATCACGCCGTTCGCCTGGTGCGGGACGAAGTGCCGTACCGCGCGCGCCGGTACGCCGGCCCCGGCCAGCAGCTCGTGGACCGCGGCGGGCAGGTTGTCGTGCACGAAACCGCGCACCCCGCGTCCGTCCATCGTGAACCAGTGCGCGCCCTCCGCGACCGTGGCCGCCGACGCCGGGCGCCTGCTGCCGCCGGCCGGCACGCTGATCAGCCGGTGCTGGTCACCGCGCGTGGTCAGGCTGGTGGTGATGCCGCCGGTCCCGGCCGGCACCGGCCCGAGGACGACGGCCCCCGCGCCGTCGCCGAACAGGATGGCCGTCCTGCGGTCCGCCGGGTCCAGGATGCGGGAGTAGATGTCCGCGCCGATGACCAGGGCGTACGGCCCCTGCCCGGACGCGTCGCGCGGCTCGGCGCGCAGCATGCGGTCGGCGGCCGTCAGCGCGAACATGAAGCCGCTGCACACCGAGTTGACGTCGAAGGCGGCGGCCCGGCGGGCCCCGATGAGGTCGGTGACGATGGCCGCGGTGGCGGGCTGCGGGTGGTCGGGGGTGGAGGTGGCGACGACCACGTACGTGATCTGGTCCGCCGTCAGGCCCGCCTGGTCCAGGGCGCGCCGGGCCGCCTGCGCCGCGAGGTCCGAGGTGGCCTCGTGCGGGGCGGCGCGGTGTCGTCGTCGTATGCCGGTCTTGCGTTCGATCCATTCGGCGGTCACCCCCGCCGCCGCACCGACCTCGTCGTTGTGGGCGACGGTCGCGGGCAGGTAGGAGCCGGTGGCGATGATGCCGATCGGGGTGCTGTCGGACATGGGGAGTCTCCTCGTACGAAGGGGCTTTCGCGACGGGTCAGTTGGCGGGCTCGGTGGTGAACTCGCCGAAGCTCGGGCCCTGGAGTTTCAGCTGGGCGTGGATGTCGCCGCCGAGACCGAAGTGGCCGATGGCCCCGCCGTAGTTCTGCTGGTAGCTCATCCACAGCACGACCACGTTGATCACCCGGTTGGCGCCGGGGGTGCCGGGCGCGGGGAAGGGGTTGGGGAGGGTCGCCCGGTAGTGGGCCATGCCGTTGCTGTCGCTGATGAAGGCGTTCGGCACGCCGAGCGGACCGGGACGGGTCGGGCCGGCCGGGTCGAGGTCGTGCTCGCGCAGCGACATGACCGTGTAGAGGCTGTCGGGGATCAGGCCGGTGAAGGCGAAGGAGAAGTCCGCGCCGCGCCGGTGCGCCGGGACGTGCACCTCCAACTGGCCGCGCGCCTTGGCCCATTGGCCCAGGGTGATCGGCTCGCGCACCTTCGGGCCGTCCTCCTCGCGCAGGTCCGGGATGGGGGCGCCGTGCAGCGGGTAGCTGGGGCGGCGCACGTCGTGGGCGTCGGGCCGCTGCTCGGGGGCGAACAGCATCGGGTAGTTGTTGCAGGGCAGCGGGAGGGGCAGCGTGAACAGCTGGACCTGGGCGTCGGGGCCGGTCGGGTCGGTGAGGTCGAGTTCGCGGACGATGTCGTACGGCAGGTTCTGGCCGAGCGGGGGCAGCGGGCTGTCCGGGGAGACCACCGCGCCGCCCCAGGTGGAGACGGTGGTGCCGTCGGGGCCGGGCCGGTTGACGCGGCCGATGACGACGAAGTCGCCGTTCTCGTCGACGATCTCGCTCGGCGGGTAGAGGGGGCCCTGGGTGGTGACGCTGAGGTCGTAGGTCCGGGTCATGGGGGCGGCCGGGACGGCTGCGGGGGCAACGGGGACAGCGGGGGCCGTGGGGGCCACGGGGGAGATGGTCATGTCGGGTGCTCCTTCGCCGACGCCGGGGAGTGAGAGGGAAGAGGGACGGCCGGCCGCGCAACGCCGCGCTCAGTGCACAGGGGTTCCGCGGCCGGCCGTGGGACGGGGGAGGGTGGGGCGTCAGGCGGTGACGCGCTCGTAGATGCGGGTGTACAGGCCGTTGTCGCCTCCGGTGATGTAGGTGTCGCCCGCCTCGCGGACGATCTGCTGGTAGCGCGGCGAGGTGAAGGCCTCCATGTACTTCGCGGGGTCGGCGTCGAAGCCGGACACGAACATCACGCCGGGCTCGGTGCTGGCCAGGGAGTGGAAGGCCTGGAAGCTCTTGACCTCGTCCGTGGTGCGCACGACGTCGAAGATGGTCTCCTCGCGCCAGGCGCGGTACTGCCGGTAGACCCGCGGCACGACCTCGACGTGCCGCATCTGCACGTAGTGCGTGTCGGGCAGGGCGCCGGCGGCCGGCTTGGGGGCCTCGACGAACTGAAGGAACTGGCGGCGGAAGTCGCCCTCGCCCAGCGGGCCGACGGCCTCCCACAGCTTCCACCAGTCGGCGCGCAGCTCCTCCATCCGCTCGAACCCGTCGGTCAGCGGGGCGAGTTCGAGGACGGAGTTGCTCTCCAGGCCGCGGTAGAGGATGCGGCCGTCGAAGCCGGACGCGTCGTTGTGGGCCTGCCAGGCCTCGGCGACGGCGTCGATCTGCTCGGGCTTGGCGAACAGCTCGGTGGCGGTGATGAGGGCGGCGGAAGCGGACATGGTGGTTCTCCTTGGGTGGGTTGCTGAACTGGTGTGTGTATGAGGGGAGTTGCGGCGGAGCCGGGGCGGCTCAGGCGCCGACCAGCGCCGGCTGCTCGACGGTCACCCGCGTGGCGGCGTTCCGCACCGTGTGCTCCACGGCGAACCGGCCGCGGCGGTGCTCCTTGGCCTCGATGACCGGGGCGTCGAAGGCGGTGTAGGTGACGGTGGTGAGGGAGGCGCGGCGGTCGGCCTGGTGGAGGGAGATCTCCGCGGCGAAGGACAGCCGGTCGGGGTTGTCGAGCTCGGCGCGCAGCGAGTGGTAGACGACCGTGGCGTCGACGGGGAAGAGGAAGTTCTCGAAGTCGGTGTTCATCGATTCGATGACGTAGTAGTAGGAGCGGTCGAGGTAGCGGCAGGCGTGGTAGCGCTCGCTGACCGCGAGGAACATCTGCCGGGCGGCCTCGACGGCGACCATGCCCTGGACGTGCTCGCCGGTCTGGTGGTCGAGGAGCAGCTCGTTGTCGTTGTGGACCCGCAGGGTCGCGGAGAACAGGTCGGCCCCGTCCCGCCTGAGGTCGGCTATCAGGGTGTTGCAGCTTCGGTGTTTGTGGGCCTCGCCGCGGCCGGCCAGGGCGGTGGGCCGGAAGTCGAGGTCGAGTCGGTCGCCGAGGCCGAGCAGCAGGGCCGCGTCCCGGACGAGGTCCGCGTCCTCGGCGGTGACGCCCTGACCGGCGCGCACCCGGACCGGCCGGTTGTCCCAGGAGTACACCCCGAGGCGCATCTCCTCGATGAACTGGCTGACGGTGACGACGTCCTGCTGGGCGGCGAATCCGGCGAAACGGTCACCGACGAGCAGCAGGGTCCGGAGGGTGGCTGTGGCTGACATGCGTTTCTCCTTGGTGAGGGAGGAGCGTCGAGGTCGAACGGATACCGCAGGTGGAACGGGTACGGCTGACGTGCCGGACGTGCGGGACGCAGGGGCCTGCCGCCGTTTTCCGCACCGGATCTCCTGGGGATTCCCGGGGTGGCGGGGCCGATGTGAAAGACCGTAGAGGAGTCGCGGTGAGAGTGCAACCATCTAGTTGGTTTTTCTGAACCATCCAGTTGGTTGCAGGGTGGACTACGCTGGTCCCATGGCTGAGACACCCAAGGCGCAGGCGACCCGCGCCAAGCTTCTGGAAGCCGCCGAGGCGGAGTTCTCCGAGCACGGCCTCGCGGGTGCGCGCGTGGACCGCATCGCCGAGCGCTCCGGCGTCAACAAGCAGCGGATCTACGCCTACTTCGGCAACAAGGAAGCCCTGTTCTCGGCCGTGATGGCCAAGGTCTACGCCCATATGTCGGACGCCGTCCCCATCCCCGTCACGGAGGAGGGGCTGCGCTCGTACGTCGGCGAGGTCTTCGACTACCACCGCCGGTCCGACCTCGTCCGGCTGCTGGCCTGGGAGGGGCTGCACTACCGCGACAAGCCGATCCCGGACGAGAAGGAGCGCGAGGCGTACTACGTCCACAAGACGGCCGCGCTCAGCCTCGCCCTCGGCGTCGACGACCCCGCGACCGCCGCCCGGGTGCTCATCGCCCTGATCGGCATCGCCTCCTGGCCGTTCATCGTGCCCCAGCAGCGCCGGCTGATGCTGGGGCCGGACGGGGACACGGAGAGCGGGTGGGCGCTGCTGCGGGCGAGCGTGGTGGCGCACGGGCACTCGATCATCGACAACGTGCTGCAAGGGTCCGTCTGACGCCCGCCGCGCCCCGCGGGGGCCCGTTCGGCTGAGGGAGTCCGGAGTGTTCCGGGCTCCCTTTCTGCTGGTCGGGAGCGGTTGAACCATCTGGTTGGTTCTTAAAAACCAACTAGATGGTTGCGCACGCTCTCCAACCCGGCTACCTTCTTCATCACCAGGCCGAACCCGCCTCGACCGGGTCGCCGGTCAGATCTGACGTCTCGTCACCTGCCGTCTTGCGTACGGGAATTGAGGAAGCCATGAACGCCACCCCTGTCATCGTCGTCTCCGGCGCCACCGGAGGCATGGGCTCGGCCGTCGTCGAGGAGCTCGCCCGCTCGGACGCCACCGTCGTCCTGCTCGGCCGGGACGCGGGCCGCCTGGAGCGGACCCGGCAGGAGATCGACGCCCGCACGGGCGGCGCGGGCCGGCTCGTGACCTACGAGACCGACATCAACTCCGCCGCCTCGGTCGACGCCACCGTCGCCGCCCTGGTCGCCGGGCTCGGCCGGGTGGACGGCCTGGTGCACACCGCCGGCGACGGCCCGCTCGCCCCGCTCGCCGAGGCCGACGACGCGATGTGGCAGGCCACGTTCAACGGCAAGCTCATGGGCGCCGTACGGCTCACCCGGGCGCTCGCCGGACCGCTCGCCGAGGACGGCGGCGGCTCGGTCGTCCTGGTCAGCGGCGTCTTCCGCAAGGACCCCGACCCGCTCTTCCCGGTGAACAGCGCGGTCAACGCAGCCCTCGCCGCCTTCGCGAAGGCCGTCTCCAAGGACCTCGGGCGCGCCGGCGTCCGGGTCAACGTCCTCGACCCCGGTGCCGTCCGCACCCCTCTCTGGGACGAGATCGCCCAGGCGATCGGCGACCGCACCGGCGCCACCGCCGAGCAGGTCACGGCCCAGGTCGCCGCGCAGACCCCGCTCGGCAGGCTCGCGGACCCGGCCGACGTGGCCCGCCTCGCCGCCTTCCTCCTCTCGCCCGCCGCCCGGCACCTCGCCGGCGCCGCGCTCACCCTCGACGGCGGGGCCTCCGCGGGTCTGTGACCCGGCGCCCGCCCGCCACCCCGCTCGACCCTCAACCCCCGTACGCCACAAGGAGCTTCGTCATGCCCATCCTCTCCATGACCACCTGGCCCAACCAGACCGACGAGAAGTGCCAGGAGCTCATCGAGGAGCTCACCGCCACCGTGCACCGCGTCATCGGCGCCCCCCTCGACAAGATCACCGTCTACATCCAGGAGATCCCGCAGAACCGCTGGGGCGAGGGCGGGGTGCTCGGCACGAACCCGGAGTTCGCCGAACTCAGCCGCCGCCGCGCCGCGCCGGTGGACGCCTGACCCGCGCCACGCCCCTCCCCCCACCCCTTCCTCCCGAGGAGAGAGTTTTCATGGCCATCCTGACCCGGTCCGCGCGGACCGACCGGCGCCCGGAAGCACCGGTCGGCGCGCCGCCCGCCGCCCCCCGGTCCAGCTCCCCCACCACCGTCCTCGCCGCCGCCCTGCTCGCCTTCTTCGTCATCTCCCTCGACGGTTCGGTCGTCAACGTCGCCCTCCCGGCCATCTCCCACAGCCTGGGCGGCTCGATGGCCGACCTGCAGTGGATCGTCGACGGCTACACCCTGATGTTCGCGGCGTTCATGCTGTCGGCCGGCACCTTCTCGGACCGGATCGGCGCCAGCCGCGCCTACGCCTGGGGCCTCGCCGCCTTCACGGTCGCCTCCCTGGCCTGCGGAATCGCCCCGAACCTCGGCACCCTGATCGGTGCCCGCATGGTGCAGGGCGGCGCCGCGGCCCTCATGGTCCCGGCCTCCCT
Source organism: Streptomyces sp. Act143 (assembly GCF_003143935.1). Lineage (GTDB taxonomy): Bacteria > Actinomycetota > Actinomycetes > Streptomycetales > Streptomycetaceae > Streptomyces. The sequence continues at coordinate 5,249,053 of NZ_QFRX01000001.1, forward strand.
CGCGCTGATCCGGCAGACCTACACCGACCCCGGCAAGCGGGCCCGGGCCATCGCGATCTGGACGGCCGCCGGTTCCGTGGCCGTGGCCGTCGGACCGGTCATCGGCGGCATGCTCACCAGCGGGCTGAGCTGGCGCGCGGTGTTCTACCTCAACCTCCCGGTCGGCGCCCTCGGCCTCGCCCTGCTGACCCGCATCACCCCCTCGCCGCGCCGTGCGGCGCCGGTCGACCTGGTCGGCCAGCTGTCGGTGGTGGCGTCCCTGGCCGGCCTGACGTACGCGGTGATCGAGGGCGGACGCGCGGGCTGGACCGGCGTGGACGTGCTGGGGACGCTGGCGCTCGCCGCGGTGGCGATCGCGGTGTTCGTGGTGACGCAGTCGCGGCGCGAGCAGCCGATGGTGCCGCTGAGCATCTTCAAGAACCGCACGGTCCTGGTCTGCCTCGCGGCCGGCTTCACCATCAACGCGGTCTTCTACGGCGCCATCTTCCTGCTCGGCATGTACTTCCAGCAGGTCCGCGGCGCCTCCCCGGTCAGCACCGGCGCGATGTTCATCCCGATGTGCGCGCTGATCTCCGTCGTCAACATGGCGGGTGTGAAGCTCGCGGCCCGCAAGGGCGCCTGGGTGCCGATGACGATCGGGCAGCTGGTGATGACGGCCGGCTCCCTGGTGATGCTGATGGTCACCGACACCACGTCGTACTGGATCCCGGTGCTGCTGCTGGTCCCGATCGGCCTCGGCGGCGGGCTCGCGGTGCCGTCGCTGACCGCGGCGATTCTGGAGAACGTCGACGGCGAGCGGGCCGGCACGGCGGCGGCGGTGCTCAACACCTTCCGCCAGGTGGGCAGTTGCATCGCGGTGGCGGCCTTCGGCGCGCTGATCGCGGACACGGCGCACTTCCAGCGGGGCTTCGACGCGAGCTTCGTGGCGTGCGTGGTGATGCTGCTGGTGACGGCCGCCGGGACGGCGCTGCTGCTGCCGAAGGTGGCCAAGAAGACCGGTGCGTAGGTCCTCGGCCGCGGTCCCGCGGCCGGCCGTGCGGTTCCCCGTGCCCCTGGTGGGCGCGGGGAATCCGCGGTGTGCGGCACGGGTTTCGCAAACAGCAGTTAAAATACCTTCACGAAGGAATTTAAAGCGGGCAGGATGGACCCATGACCGTCATGGAAGAACACACCGTTCCCCATCCCCCACCGGCCTGCCCGGTCGACGACATCGTCGACCCGCTCGACATCCGGGCGGTGCTCGTCCAGGCCCTCACCGCGCTCCGGGCCAGACACACCGACCCGCACCGCGCCGCCGCGTCCTTGCGCCACTGAAGCCAGCAGACCCTCCCGGGGGAAGGATCACCATGTCCGTGAGCGACACCACGACCGAGTACGCGGCCCACGACCGCAAGCGACCCACCGCCTACGTCACCACCCACGCCGAGAAGTACTCCCTGGAGGAGGTCGTCCGCATCAGCGGGCTCGACGCCGACACGCTCGGCTGGTACGAGCGGCAGGGGCTGATCGAGGGCGCCGAGGAGGACCCGTACGGGGTGCGCGCCTACAGCCCCGTCCACCTGCGCTGGCTGGAGTTCCTCAACCATCTGCGCAGCACCGGGATGTCCCCGGCGGACATGAACCACTACGTCGAGCTGTACCGGGCGGGCGACTCGACCATCGCCGCCCGCCGGGACCTGCTGGAGCGGCACCGGGAGGTGCTGCGCCCGCGGGCGGCGGAGTTCACCGCCACGCTGCGCTACCTGGACTGGAAGATCGGCTTCTACCGGGAGCGGGAGGCGGTGCTCGTGCGGGCCGCCGCCGCTGCGGCGTCCGCGCCGAGCGCGGTGGAGGCGTAGGCGGCGGCGACCGGCTCCAGGCGGAGCACCCCGTGCGCGGCGACCGTGTGCACGTCCCGCCACAGGCGGGTGAGCTCGCCGGAGGCGTCGCGCACATGGGCGCCGCCGGTGCGGAAGAGGCGGTCCACGGCGTCGGCGAGGAGGCCGGCGGCCACGGCCGCGTCCCGCTGGTTGCCGGTGACGAGCGCCGGGGTGACCGGGTCGGTGTCGGCGCGGTGCGCGGCCCGCTCCAGGAGCAGGCCGGCCGCGTCGATGTGGGCGGAGGCCACGGCGAGCGTCTCGCGCACCGCCGCGCTGTCGTGCTGCGGACGCCCGCTGCCGGGCGCCTTCGACGCCGCCCACGCGGACCACACCGCCAGCGCCCGGCGGGCCGCGCCCAGCGCGGGCGCGCAGAACATCAGCCCGCCGGCCAGCTGGGCGGGCGCGGTGTGACAGCGGGGGCGGCCCGGGGTGGTGGCGCCGCGCATCAACGCGGCCATCGGGAAGCTGAGTTCGTACGGGACAAAGGCGTCCCGCACGACCGCGGTGTGGCTGCCGGTGCCGCGCAGCCCGGTGGCGTCCCAGGTGTCGAGCACGTCGACGGCGGTGCCCGGCACGGCGAACACCCGGGTCTCCCCGTCCGCCGCGGGCGTGGCCACCAGCACCCACTGCGCGCTGCCGACGCCGCTGACGCAGTTCCAGGTGCCGGACAGCCGCCAGCCGCCGGGCGCCTGTGCGGCGCTGCCGGACGGGGGCATGAGGGCCGCGGAGATCCGTATGTCGGGGGAGTCGCCCCACAGGGTGCGCTGTCCCTCCTCGGGGAGCAGTGCCGCGAACCGGCCGTGCGCGGCCCAGAGCATGGCGACCCAGGCGGCCGAGGCGCAGGCCTCGCCGACCTCGGCGACCTGGTGCAGCAGCGCCGTGAACGTCCCCTCCGTACCGCCCCAGCGGCGGGGCACGAAGTGCCGGGCCGTACCGGCGGCGGTCAGGGCGGCGACCACGGAGGGCACCAACTGCCGCTCGTCGTCGGCCTCCTGGGCGTGTGCGGCGGCGGTGGCGAGTGCGGTGGCCGAGGCGGGCATGCGCGTGCTCCTTGTCGGAAACGTCGGAAGGAAGCGGGGGGAACTCTGTCAGCAACGGGTAAAAAAAGTGCGTTCAAGAAGGTATTGTTCGAGGGCCCTGGCCGCTCTCCCGCCGCTCCGGCCACCATCCGAAGGGACACGTGATGGCGAAACAGGCGCGCTCACTGCGCACCCATGAACTGGTCCTCGACGCCGCCGCGGCCGAGTTCGTCCGGCACGGGTACCCGCGCGCCAACCTCCAGCACGTGGCGGCCCGCACCGGCCTGACCAAGGGCGCCCTGTACGCCCACTTCGCCTCCAAGGAGCATCTGGCGCGGGCGCTGACCGGGCATCTCGACGAGGTCGTGGACGAGCTCCTCGCCCGGCACACGGACGGCGGCCTCCCGGCGCCCGAGCGGCTGCGCGCCCTGTGCTGCGCCCTCGCCGAGCGGGTGGAGTCGGACGTGCGGTTCAACGCGGCGCTGCGGCTGGTGACGGACGAGGCCCAGTCCGCGCCCGAACCACCGCGGCTGGCGGCCGACTTGCGGGCGCTGGCCGCGGGCGGCGGGGACGCCCTGGCGGAACCGGTGTCGGCGGAGTCGCTGGCGGACCTCGCGGTCGTGATCCTGGTGGGCGCCTACTGCACGGCGCCCGATCCGGAGCGGCGCGGACTGGCCGGGCGGGTGCGCGGTCTGTGGGACACCGTCGACCGGAGCCGGACGGCGGACGGGGGTCAGGCCGTCGAGGAAACGGCGACCCGGTGATCCCGGTGCCCGGCGCCGCCGTCCGCCGCCCGGCCGGCCGCGCCCCACAGGGTGCGGCAGGCGGCGACCGGGGTGCCGTTCTGCACGGCGTCCAGGGTCAGCCGGGTGCGGCCGGAGCCGGTCTCCGTCCGGCGCTCGCGCACCACCAGGTCGATGGGGGCGTCCAGTTCGCCGAAGGCCCGGCAGTCGACCTGCATGCCGAGCAGGCTGTGTCCGGCGCCCCGGGCCATGTCGCCGGGGTGCAGCAGGAGGTGGCCGAGCTGGCGGAAGCCCTCCAGGGTGACCATGAGCGGGACGTGGTCGCTGGGGTGGTCGAAGAAGATCGGGTGCTCCACGTCGATCAGCAACTGCCAGGGGCTGTCGGGGCGTTCGCGCACCAGCACGCTGTCCTTGGCGCGCAGCCGGCCCACCGCCTCCGGGTGCACCCGCTCCAGCGTCCGCGGGGCCGGACCGGCCACGGCGACGCCGCGCGGCTTGGCGCCCCGGCCGCGCAGCATGGCGTACCGCTTGTCGTCCACGGCGACGACGTGCAGCGAGCCGCGCCCGCAGGCCCGGCCGCCGACGGTGAGGATCACGTCGAGACGCATGCCGTACCGGTGTGGCGGGCGGTTGCCGACCCACACCCACCGGGCCTCCAGGACGACCGGGACCGGTTCGCCGCCGATGCGCAGGGCGGCCGGGTCGGTGATCTCGAACTCCGAGCCGAAGCCGATGAAGCGGTGGGTGAGCGGCACGGCGTAGTACTCGTGCGCGAGGTAGACCAGGGCCTGGCGGATCGTCTCCATGAACAGCAGTGGGTCGCTGGTGCCGTCGCTGCCGGGCGAGTAGAGGGCGTGGTCGCGCGGCCACTGGGCGGCGACCAGGAAGCCGTCCTCGCCGGTGCGGACGGCGTCGGTGAGGAAGACCTCGGCGATGGCGGCGCGGTGCACCATGTGGCGCGGGACCGGCTGGAGGTAGCTGAGCTGCGGGTGCGCGGAGGGCGCGGGACGGGCGGGGGGCTCCGGGGGTGGTGCGAGAAGCAGCGGACCGTGGGATTCCGCTCGTACGGCGGTCGAGCCTGCCGTGGCCCGTATGGGCGTGGAGACAGGTGTGACGACAGGCTGATGCATGGTCTGAACCCCCAGTGAATGATTCACGCAGACAGCAACACCGGCACAACACCGGCACAGGACTTCCGCCGGTCGAGCCGCCACTTACAATACATTCCCGAAGGTATATTTCAAGGAACGCCAGAGGATGGACAGCATGGCCGTGGAACGCAGCGCAGCCAGGTCCCGGCCCGCCCGGGACACCGCCCCCCGCCACCGGGACACGGGCCTGAAGCAGGAGCGGGCCGTACGCACCCGCGGGCAGGTCCTCGACGCGGCGGCGGAGGCCTTCGCCACCCAGGGCTTCCCCGCGGTGACCGTGCAGGACGTGGCCGCACTCGCCGGAGTGACCAAGGGCGCGGTCTACTTCCACTACGCCAACAAGGAGGCCCTCGCACAGGCCTGCGCCGAGGAGTTCTACCACCGGCTCGGCGTCATCGGGCAGGAGGTCGAGGAGGCCGACCTCTCCCCGCTCCAGGCGGTGACCGAGCTCCTGGAGCGCACGGCGGTCGCCTTCCGGGACGAGACCATGGTCCAGGCCGGCGCCCGCCTCCAGATCGAGCGTTCCCTGATCGGCGCCGAGATGCCCATGCCCTACCTCGGCTACACCGAGTCCCTCACCGGCTGGCTCCGCCAGGCCCGGGAGGCGGGCCAGCTCCCCGCCGGCACCTCCCCGGAGGCCATCGCCCGCGTCCTCGTCTCCGCCTTCTTCGGCGCCCAGCACATCTCCTGGGTTCTCGACGACCGCGCGGACATCGCGGACCGGGTGCAGGAGATCCTGGCGGCGGTGGTGCCGGTGGCGGCGCGGAACGCAGGGTGAGGTCAGGACCCGTGCCGGACAGTGAGCCGGAGCCGGACCAGGGCGTCGACCTCGACCGCGCCCTGGCGGTCGCGACCGAACTGGCCGCCTGGGCCGCCGAGTCGATCCGCCGCCCGCGCCCCGATGCGGTCCGGGAGAAGGACGGCCCCGCCGACATCGTCACCGACACCGACGAGGCCGTGGAGCGACACGTCCGCGAGACGCTCGCCGCGGCCTTCCCCGGGCACGGGATCACGGGCGAGGAGTACGGCGTCACACGGGGCTCCGCCGACGCCCCGCACTGGGTGGTCGACCCGGTCGACGGCACCACCAACTACGCCCACGGCATCGGCTGGTGCTCCTTCTCCCTGGGCCTGGCCGCCCCCGACGGCACCCCGCTGCTCGGCGTGGTCGCGGACCCCTGGCGGCGCGAGACGTTCACGGCGGTCAGGGGCCGGGGCGCCCGGCTCGACGGCACCCCGGTGCACGCGGCCCCGCACACCGCCCTCACCGGCCATGTCTTCCTCACCGAGTGGGCGGCCCACGCCCACTGGCCCGGCATGGACGGCCTGCTGGCCACCCTTGCCGACCGGCACTGCACGGTCCGCGTGATGGGCTCCACGGCACTCTCCCTCGTGCAGGTCGCGGCGGGCCGGGCCACGGCGGCCGGAATCGGCTCGTTCCACCACGTCGACGGTCTCCCGGCCCTGCTGATCGCACGCGAGGCCGGCGCGGTCGCCGTGCCCGAACTGCCGCGGTACGGCGAGCCGTTGCTGCTGGCGGCGCCCGGGGCGGCGGAGGAGGCGACGGAGGTGTGGCGCCGGTTCGTCCGCCCGGACACCTAGGCCCTGGCGTCACCTGCCCGCCTGCCCGGCCCGCCGCTGCGGCGACGGACCGGGCAGTGGGTGCTTCAGCCGGCCGGATCAGACCGTCGGCGAGGCGCTGAACAGGTGCTTCTTGTCGCCCGCGCCGTCGCTGTCCCAGTCGAGGTGCAGCTCGCCGTCGCCCAGGCCCTTGGCGGAACCGATCTTGTAGCTGATCGTGCCGGTGGTGTACGAGCCGTTGTAGTTGGCGTTGGAGTCGCTGTTCTCCAGCTTGTCCTCGATGCCGTAGAAGTTCTTCGACTTCTTCACCGGGTCCGTGCCGGACTGCGACTTCTTGATCTGGACCTTGAAGTAAGCCGCGTCGAAGATCGTGTAGTCGTCGACCTGGCCGTACAGCGGGCCGTCCCAGCTGATCTTGGCGTAGCTGTAGACGGTGGAGCCGGAACGCTTCGCGCAGACCTTGACGGTGAAGTCCCAGTTGTCGGCCCACGGACCCGAGTACGACGGGTCGTCGATGGACTTCTTGCTGGTGGTGCACTTGTAGTCGGCGGCGGCGGCCGGGCCGGCGGCCGTGATCGCCGTGGTGCCCGCGAGCGCGGCGACGACAACCGCGGCGGACGTGGCGCGCTTCAACTTGCGCATGGGGAGCCTTTCTTCGGTCAGGTGCGGTTCACTCGCTGCACAGGAGGTGTGGGGGAGTACCTCGGGCGGGATCGCCCTGCGCGCGTCGTCGTGCAGCGAGCTTGATCGTAACGGGCCTGGCCGGGACGTGAGTTGCCGCCCCGGCAGGGCGGGCGGCATTCCCAGCCGATACACAGGTCCCTGCCATGTGGGCTTTAAGTGTCGACGAAATCGTCGGTGACATGGTCAACTCATCGCACGGACACCAGCCCCGTACGCCCGCCCAGCACCGCTCCCGCCGCTGGTTCATGAACAAGGCGCTCCTCGCGGGCGGCGTCTCCGCCGTCGCCGTCATGGGCGGCTACGCCGCGAGCCAGGCCGGCGCCGAGACGGCGTCCGACGCCGACGCCACGGCGAGCGCCTCCCCCTCCGGCCCGCCGCCCGGCGGCGGCTTCGGGCAGACCATCGCCTACGACGACTTCGTCGGCGTCACCACCGACGGCACGGTCCTCGACGACCTGTACGCGATCCACCGCACCGGCGTCTCCACCACGCCGGTCGTGCGGGCGGGCGCGGCCTTCGTCGACGCCCTGACCGACGAGCAGAAGTCGGCCACCCTCTTCGACATCGACGCCGACCAGTGGCTCGACTGGACCAACGTCGACTCCAACGACCGCGACGGTCTCGCCCTGCGCGACATGACCGAGAAGCAGTACAAGCTCGCGATCAAGCTGCTGAAGGCCGCCCTCTCCGCCCGCGGCCTGGAGAACGCCACCCAGATCCGCAAGCTCAACCACTTCCTCGGCGAGTACGGCGGCGACACCACCAAGGCGCTCAACTACGACGCCTACTGGTTCACGATCATGGGCACCCCGTCGGCGACCGCCCCCTGGGGCTTCCAGTTCGAGGGCCACCACCTGGTCGTCAACTACTTCGTCCTGGGCGACCAGGTCGTCGCGACGCCCACCTTCCGCGGCTCCGAGCCCACGAAGATCACGTACGACGGTGTCGACTACCACCTCTTCCGGGAGGAGACCGCCGCCGGCCTGAAGCTGCTGCGCGCGCTGGACGCCACCCAGCTCGCCACCGCCGCCCCCGGCACCGAGTCGAAGACCGGCACCAACCTGACCGTCGGCGCCGGGAACGACAACGCGGTCCTGCCCTACAAGGGCCTGAAGGGCTCCGAGCTCGACCGCAGGCAGCAGAAGCTGCTCCTCGACCTCGTCGAGGTCTACACCGGCACCATCGACGAGGGCCACTCCCGGGTGTGGCTGCGGGACATCGAGAAGCACCTCGACGACACGTACTTCTACTGGATCGGCGAGTCCGAGGACGACTCGGCGTTCTACTACCGCGTGCACTCCCCGGTCGTCCTGATCGAGTACGACGCCGAGTCCCCGCTCGCGTACCACGAGGACGACGACGCGAGTTCGGCCTCCCCGAGCGCGTCGGCGACCGCCTCGGCCACCGCCTCGGCCGGTCCCGGCGGTGGCATGGGCGGCCCCAACGGCACCCCCACCCAGCAGCACATCCACACGATCATCCGCACGCCCAACGGCAACGACTACGGCGTGGACCTGCTCAGGCTCCACCTGGAGACCGACCACTGAGTCTGTGCCGCTCCGCCCTCTGTGCCGCTCCGCCCTGTCTGTAGTGTGCGGAAATGACAAGAAGTGAGCGGCTCGCGGAGCAACTGGACTGGTACTGGCGCAAGAACCTGCGGCCCCGGCTGGAGGGTCTCAGCGACGAGGAGTACTTCTGGGAGCCGGTGCGCGGCTGCTGGAGCATCCGCCCGCGGGGCACGTCGGCCGCGCCGGCGTCGGAGGGTTCGGGGGCCTGGACGATGGACTCCGCACCCCCCGGCGCGGTGCCGGAGCCGGCGCCGGTGACCACGATCGCCTGGCGGCTGGCCCACATCACCGTCTCCTGCCTGGGCTATCGGGTCGGCTGGCACTTCGGCGGCCAGGACGTCGAGTCCGAGACCTTCGCCTACGCGGGGACCGCTGACGAGGCGCTGAAACAGCTCGACGAGATGTACGGGAGATGGAACGCCGGGGTCCGCGAGCTCTCGGACGCCGACCTGGACCACCCGCCCGCGGTGGGTCCCGAGCGGCAGCCGTGGGAGGTCATCGTCCAGCACGTCAACAAGGAACTGATCCACCACGGCGCCGAGATCTCCCTGCTGCGCGACCTCTACCTCTGGCGGGACGGAGCCGCACCGCACCGGATCTGACGCGCCGTGGACGTGTGCCGCACCGCTCACCACCCGGTGCGCAGCAGGTGGTTGAGGAGCAGCGCGAGCACCGCCTGCGCGAGCAGCCACGCGCGCGGGCGGGTGAGGAACGCGCACGCCGGGAGCAGCCACACCGCGAACGGCAGCCAGATGCGTTCCGTCTCCGCCTTGCTCATGCCGGACAGGTCGGCGACCAGCAGGGCGAGCAGGGCGGCGGTCACGAGGAGCGCGAGACGCGTCGTTCCGGAGTGGCCGCCGCCCTCCCGTCGCAGCAGCAACACGCCCGTGCGGCGCAGGCCGGCCGTCGTCGCCAGGCCGGTGATCAGCACCGCGCACGCCAGGTTGGCCCACACCCAGTAGCCGTAGGGGCGGATGCCGCCCGCGCCCTGGTGGTAGCGGGTGACGAGCAGGCGGTACGCCTCCCACCAGTCGAACCCGGCGAGCGTGAACGCGGTCGGGACCACGGCCAGTCCGGCGAGCAGCGGCACCAGCAGGGCGGGCCGGGCCCGGACGCCGGACCGGCCCAGGACGAGGACCGCCGCCGCGATCAGGGCGACGAGGGTGAGGCCGTAGGAGAGGTAGCAGGTCAGGCCGAACAGCAATCCGGACCCGCCCGCGCACCACAGGGACCCCCGGGTGACCGCCAGGGCCAGCAGCGCCACCGACCAGGCCGCGACCGCCGCGAAGTACGCGTCGGCCGAGGTGCCCATCCACACCGCGGCCGGGGCCAGGACCAGGAAGGGGGCCGCCCGGCGGGCGAGGCTCTCGTCGGCGAGGGCGCGGATCGTGACGAGCACGGCCACGCAGGCCGTCGCACCGACCACGATGCACCACACCCCGGCCCAGCCGCCGCCCCGCAGCCCGATCCGGTCGAGGAGGACGAAGGTGAGGGTGGCGGCGGGCGGGTGGCCGGCGATGTGGGCGGGCCAGTGGTCGGGGGAGCCGAGCAGGATGTGGTCGGTGAAGGTGCGCAGGGTGCCGTGGATGTCGTCGAAGCGGTCGATGACCTGGAGGTACTCGTAGCGGGTGGTCAGGCGGCGGGCGATGCCGCGGTGCCAGCCGTCGATCAGGGCGAGGGAGAAGATCCACACCGTGGCCGTGCCCCAGGCCGCGGGCAGCAGGGCCCGCCAGGGCAGACGGGCGGCGAGGGCGGGACCGTAGGCGACGGTCGCGGCGGCGACGAGGACGGCCGCCGGGGTGCCGGGGCCGAGGTGCGGGTCCCAGGAGGCCAGTAGCGGGGGCCAGGAGACGAACAGGGTGTGGCGGGTGTCCTGGAGGTGGCGGCCGACCAGGACGGCGGCCGTCACCAGCAGGACCGCGGCCCCGGCGGCGTACAGATCACGGCGGAGGCCGGGGCGGGGGTCGCGAGGGAGGTCGTGGCGGGAGTCGCGGCGGGAGTCGCGGCGGGAGTCGCGGCGGAGATCGCGGCGGGAGTCGCCGGAGAGCGAGCGGGTCACGTCGCAAGACGCTAGGCCGGGTCGCGGCCCGTGGCCCGGCTCCCGGGCCGGACGTCAGCGTTTCGTCATGGGTCGCGCACCCTCTCATGGGGTGGTCCGGGCCTACCGTCGGGCCATGCGAGACGATCCGCGGCTTCCCACCACCCCCGGCTTCTGGCGCAGCCCCCTGCGCGGCCCCTGGTTCACCTCGGTGCTGGGGCTGGTTCTGCTCGTCGGCATCACCGTGCTGTTCGTGACGGGACTGCTCTCCTACGCCGCCTACAATCCGGACCTGTCGCCGGTGAACGACAAGACGCCGGACAAGGGGCTCCTCGGCTTCTACCTCTTCGCCTGGCCGACCCACCCGCACTGGCTGTACCGCCTCAACCAGGGCGTGCACGTCACGCTCGGGATCACTCTCATCCCCGTGCTGCTGGCCAAGCTGTGGTCGGTCGTGCCGAGGCTCTTCACGCTGCCGCCGGCCCGCTCGCTCGCCCACGCGGCGGAGCGGATCTCACTGCTGCTCCTGGTCGGGGGCGGGCTGTTCGAGTTCGGCACGGGCGTCCTCAACGTCCAGCTCGACTACGTCTTCCCCGGCTCCTTCTACCCCCTGCACTTCTACGGCGCCTGGGTGTTCTTCGCCGCCTTCGTCGCGCATGCCTTCCTCAAACTCCCCACGGCGCTGCGGGCCTTGAGGCACCTGCGGGAGGAGCGGGACGGGGACAGCGGCCTCGTGACCCCGCGTCCGGCCGCGCCGACCGTCACGCGGCGCGGCGCGCTGTGGTTCGTCGGGGGCGGCTCGCTGCTGCTGTTCGCGACGACGGTGGGGCAGACCCTCGGCGGCCCGCTGCGCCGCACCGCCCTCCTCGCCCCGCACGGCGGCGGCGACCCCGGCAGCGGCCCCAACGGCTTCCAGATCAACAAGACCGCCGCGTACGCCGGGATCGACGCCGCCGAGACCGGCGCGGAGGCCTGGCGCCTGGTCGTGACGGGCCGCACCGGCACGGTGCGGTTGAGCCGCGCGGATCTGCTCCGGCTCCCGCTGCACAGTGCCGCGTTGCCCATCGCCTGCGTGGAGGGCTGGTCGACCGCGGACCAGTGGTGGCGCGGGGTACGGCTGCGGGATCTCGCGGCGCTCGTCGGCCACGACGGCGACGGCCACGCCGTCCCGGACGTGTTCGTGGAGTCCCTCCAACGCCACGGCGCCTTCCGCCGCGCCGCGCTGCGCGCCAACCAGGTGGCCGACCCGCGTTCCCTGCTCGCCCTGTACGTCAACGGCGAGGAACTGTCCCCCGACCACGGCCACCCGGCGCGGATCATCGTGCCCGCGGCGCCCGGTGTGCTCAACACCAAGTGGGTGGCCCGGCTGACGTTCGGAGACCTGTGATGCGCAAGCCGGTTGTCGGAAGCCCCCTCCAACTCCTCCTTTTCGCGGGCTCGTTCGCTCTCGCCGCCTACGCGGGGGTGCGGCTGCTCGCCGACGACTGGTTCGGCGTGGCGCTGTGGATCGCGGGGGCCGCGCTGCTGCACGACCTCGTGCTGCTGCCGCTGTACGCGGTGGCGGACCGGCTGGCCGTGCGCGGGCTGGGCGCGGCGGGCCGCCGGGAGTGGGCGATGTACGTCCGCGTACCGGCCGCCCTGTCCGGGCTGCTGCTCCTCGTGTGGTTCCCGCTGATCAGCGGGATGGTGGACCGGCGCTACCGGTCCGCCACCGCGCTGTCGCCGGACGGCTTCCTCGGCCGCTGGCTGCTGATCACGGCCCTGCTGTTCGGCGGTTCGGCGCTGCTCCTCGTGCTGCGGGTGCGCAGGGCGACGAAGCTGCGTCCGCCGGCCGACCACTGACACTCCCGCTGCCAGCCGCGCGCGTACCGCAGCAGGGCCGGGGTGCCGAGCCGCGCCCAGGGGAAGGGGGCGCCGGTGGTGGTGCGGGCGTCGGTGAGGTGGACGTGGACGCGTTCGTCGATGTCCACGGGGGCCGTCTCGGCGATCAGCAGGCCGCCGGGGCGCAGGAGTTCGGCCGTGCGGTCCAGCAGGGCGCGCGGGTCGCCGCCGATGCCGACGTTGCCGTCGATGAGCAGGACGGTGCCCCAGCGGCCCTCGCCGGGCAGTGGCTCGAAGACCGAGCGCCGCAGGGCCTGGCCGCCGAGGCGGACGGTGTGGTCGACGGCGGCCTCACTGACGTCGATGCCGAGGGCTGCGCGGGCCTGGGCGGCGAGTTCGGCGACGAGGCGTCCGGGGCCGCAGCCGACGTCCAGGACGGTGCCCTCGCAGCGGGCCAGTACCGCACGGTCCACGTCGTCCGCGCGGGCGCACCAGCGTTCCACCTCCAGGGGGAGGAGCCAGCCGTCGGCGCGGCGGAGGTAGAGGGGGCCGTGGCCCGTGCGGAGGGCTGTGGTGTAGGGGTCCGCGGTGGCCCAGGCAGGAGTGGTCATCGGGGGAGGTTCTCCGGCTGCGGGTGCGTGGGGGCCGGTCGCGCCGTTCCCCGCGCCCCCAGGGGGGTGCACTGGGCGAGCCTCGTCGCGAACCGTCCGTGCGGGGCCAGTGATGCCACCGTCTGCGCGTCCCGCGCCGTGTCCACATCCCGCAGCCGCACCATGTCCCGTACCCGCAGCCCCGCCGCCACCAGCCTGCCGCGCTGCACCGCCCCCGTCCACGACGTCGACATCGGCACCCCCCGCAGCAGCCCGGGATCGGGGTCGGCCAGCCCCAGCGCCCAGAACCCCCCGTCCTCCGCCGGGCCGAAGTACGCCTCGCAGTCCGCGAAGTCCACGGACAGCAGCTCCGGCGTCACCTGCGGGGTGTCCATGCCGATGAGCAGGGTCGGGCCGGTGCAGTGGGCGAAGGCGTCCGCCAGCCGTTCGTCCAGGCCGCCCGCGCACTGCCGGACGATGTCGAAGCCGGGCGGCAGCCAGGGGCCGGGGGCCCCGTCGAGGGCCAGGACGCGGCGAGCAGCGGGGGTCGCCGCCACCGTGCGCAGGGTGTCCGTGAGGGACGCCTCGGCGAGGGAGGCGGCCTGCTCGGGCGTGAACGGCGGGGTCAGCCGGGTCTTCACCCGGCCCGGCACCGGTTCCTTGGCGATGACGAGCAGGGTGGTCACCGTACGGCCCTCCCGGCGGTCGGCGCCTCGCCCAGCACGCGGCTCATGTCCCGTACCGCCTGCCAGGTGCCGCGCCAGGTGCCGGTGACCTTCGAGGCGCCGGTGCGCGGCAGGTACGGCACGTCGTGCTCGGTGATCCGCCAGCCCGCGTCGGCGGCGCGGACGACCATCTGCAGCGGGTAGCCGCTGCGCCGGTCGGTGAGGTCGAGGTCGAGCAGGTGCTTGCGGCGGGCGGCGCGCAGCGGGCCGAGGTCGTGCAGGCGCAGGCCGGTGCGGCGGCGCAGCATGCGGGCGAGGGCGAGGTTGCCGGCGCGGGCGTGCGCGGGCCAGGCGCCCCGGCTCCGCGGGCGGCGTCGGCCGAGGACCAGGTCGGCCTCGTCGTCCAGGACCTCGCGGACGAAGGGGACGAGGAGCGCGGGGTCCAGGGAGGCGTCGCAGTCGCAGAAGCAGACCACGTCGGCGGTGGCGGCGGTCAGCCCGGCGTGGCAGGCGGCGCCGAAGCCGCGGCGCGGTTCGGGCACGACGGTCGCGCCGAGGGCACGGGCGAGGTCGGCGGAGCCGTCGGTGGAGCCGTTGTCGACGACGAGGGCGCGCCAGCCCGCCGGAATGCGGCTCAGCACCCAGGGCAGGGCCTCGGCCTCGTTCAGGCAGGGCAGCACCACGTCGACGTCGGAAGGAGTCGTCGTCACGGTCTCACCCTACGAACGCGAATCGGGCATACCGGACTCCTGCTCCTTACGAAACGCGGACGTCCGGGGCCGCGGCCCGCCCGCGCACCGCACCGGCGGGCGCGTGGTGCCAGGCTGGAGGCATGCAGCAGCCGTATCAGGGTGAGAAGACCGCCCCGCGGATTCTCGTCGTCGACGACGATCCGACCGTCGCCGAGGTCGTCGCCGGGTATCTGGACCGCGCGGGATACGTGGTCGACCGCGCCGACGACGGGCCCACGGCCCTCGCCCGGGCCGCCGCCCACCGGCCCGACCTGGTCGTCCTCGACCTGATGCTGCCCGGCATGGACGGCCTGGAGGTGTGCCGCCGGATGCGCGGCGACGGGCCGGTCCCGGTCATCATGCTCACCGCCCGGGGCGACGAGGACGACCGCATCCTGGGCCTGGAGGTCGGCGCCGACGACTACGTCACCAAGCCCTTCAGCCCCCGTGAGCTGGTGCTGCGGGTGGAGTCGGTGCTGCGCCGCAGCAGGCCCGCCGTCTCGGCCCGGCGGCTGGGCGCGGCCGGTCTCGTCCTCGACCCCTCGGCCCGCCGGGCCGCCAAGAACGGCATCGAACTCGCCCTCACGCTGCGCGAGTTCGACCTGCTCTCCTTCTTCCTGCGGCACCCCGGGCGGGCGTTCGCCCGCGAGGACCTGATGCGCGAGGTGTGGGGCTGGGACTTCGGCGACCTGTCGACCGTCACCGTCCACGTCCGGCGCCTGCGCGGCAAGATCGAGGACGACCCGGCCCGGCCCCGGCTGATCCAGACGGTGTGGGGCGTGGGCTACCGCTTCGACCCGGCCGGCGCGCGGGAGGCCTCGTGAACGACACCGTCCTCATCGCCCTGTACGCCTTCCTCGGCGCCGCCGGCACCGGGCTGGCCGGGGCCGCCGTGCTGCGGGTGGTCCGGCACCGGTCGCTGACCGTGTCCATGGCGGTGGTGGCGGCCGTCGGCGTGGTCGCGATGCTGGCCGGGACCCTCGCCGTCGCCTGGGCGATGTTCCTGTCCCCGCACGATCTGACCGTCGTCACGACGGTCGTGGCGATGGCGGCCGTGGTCTCGCTGGCCACCGCGTTCCTGCTGGGCCGCTGGGTCGTCGCCCGCAGCCGCGAACTCGCGGTGGCCGCACGCTCCTTCGGGGACGGCGGCAGCTTCGCCGCGCCCCCGGTGCCCGCGACCGCCGAACTGGAGTCCCTCAGTCGTGAGTTGGCCGCCACCAGCGCCAGACTCGCCGAATCCCGGGAGCGGGAGCGGGCGTTGGAGACCTCCCGGCGGGAACTGGTCGCCTGGATCTCGCACGACCTGCGCACCCCGCTGGCCGGGCTGCGGGCCATGTCGGAGGCGCTGGAGGACGGCGTCGCCGCCGACCCCGACCGCTATCTGCGCCAGATCCGCACCGAGGTCGAGCGCCTCAACGCCATGGTCGGCGACCTCTTCGAGCTCTCCCGCATCCACGCAGGCACGCTGCCGCTGTCGTACGCCCGGATCTCCCTCTACGACCTGGTCGGCGACGCGCTGGCGGGCGCCGATCCGCTGGCCCGGGAGCTCGGGGTGCGGCTGGTGGGCGGGCGGGTCGAGCCGGTGCCGGTGGAGGTGGACGGCAAGGAGATGAGCCGGGTCCTGGGCAACCTGCTGGTCAACGCCATCCGCCGGACCCCGGCCGACGGCACGGTCGCGGTCGCCGCCGAGCGCGGGCCCGACGGTGCCGTGGTGCTGTCCGTCACGGACGGCTGCGGCGGCATCCCCGAGGAGGACCTGCCCCGCGTCTTCGACACCGGCTGGCGGGGCAGCCACGCCCGTACCCCGCCGGCGGGGGCGGGACTGGGGCTCGCGATCGTGCGGGGGATCGTGGAGGCGCACCAGGGGCGGACGACCGTGCACAACATCCCCGGCGGCTGCCGCTTCGAGGTGGTGCTGCCCGCCGCCGCTTCCTGAACGCGGGCAGCACCACCGGTCCTAGGGCCGCATTCCGGCCCGCGCGAACTCCGTCATGCCCTCCTCGAAGCCGACCGCCGGCTTCCACCCCAACGCGCCGCGCAGCCGCGAGGAGTCGGCGGTGACGTGCCGTACGTCGCCCAGCCGGTACTCCCCGGTGACGACCGGCTCGGGGCCGCCGTAGGCACCGGCCAGGGCGCGGGCCATCTCGCCGACGGTGTGCGGGTCGCCGCTGCCGGTGTTGTACGAGGTGAGCGTGCCGGGGGCCGAACCCGCCTCCAGCGCGGCGAGGTTGGCCGCGGCCACGTCCCGTACGTGCACGAAGTCCCGGCGCTGGCAGCCGTCCTCGAAGACGCGCGGCGCCTCGCCGCGGGCGAGCGCGGAACGGAAGAAGGAGGCGACGCCGGCGTACGGGGTGTCCCGGGGCATCCCCGGCCCGTACACGTTGTGGTAGCGCAGCGCCACCGCCGAACCTCCCGTGCAGCGGGCCCAGGAGGCGGCCAGGTGTTCCTGGGCGAGCTTGGTCGTCGCGTAGACGTTGCGCGGGTCGACCGGCGCGTCCTCGCCGACCAGGCCGGGGGCGAGGTCCGCCCCGCACACCGGGCACGGCGGCTCGAACCGCCCGGCGTCGAGGGCGTCCACGGCCCGCGGCCCGGGGCGGACGACCCCGTGCCGGGGGCACTCGTACCGCCCCTCCCCGTACACGACCATCGACCCGGCGAGCACCAGGTGCCGGACGCCCGCGTCCGCCATGGCGGCCAGGACCACGGCGGTGCCGAGGTCGTTGTGGGAGACGTAGTCCGCGGCGTCGGCGACCCCGTTGCCGAGCCCGACCCTGGCGGCCTGGTGGCAGACGGCGTCGATGCCGCGCAGGGCGCGGGCGACGGCCGCCGCGTCCCGCACATCGGCGGCCGGGTCGACGCGGATGTCGTACCCGACCGCGTCGTGCCCGTGCGCGATCAGCGCCTGGACGATCTGGGACCCGATGAACCCGGCACCGCCGGTGACCAGTACACGCATGGGGCCACGCTAGATCCGCGCCCGCCCCGCGCCAGGGGAGCACGCGGGTACGTCATGACTCCGTAAGGGGTTCAGCGGGCGGGTTCAGTGGGCGGGTTCAGGGCGGTGGTTCAGCGCACCGGTTCAGCGGGCGGCTTCGGGGCGGTGGTTCAGCGCGTCGGCTCAGGGCGGGGGTTTGGCGCACCGGCTCAGGGCGGGGGTTTAGCGGGCGGGTTCAGCGGGCGGGTTCAGCGCGCGGGTTCAGGGCGGGGGTTCAGCGCACGAGCTCAGCGCACGAGCTCAGCGCGCGGGCTCGGCGCCCGGGTTCGGCGTGGTTCAGCGCACCGGGAAGCCGAAGCTGTATCCCTGCTCCTTCAGCCAGGGCAGGACCTGGCGCAGGGCCGCCACCGTCTGGGAACGGTCGCCGCCGGCGTCGTGGAAGAGGATGGTCGGGCCGTCCGCGATCTCCTGCCGGACGGTGGCGACGATGGCGTCGGTGCCGGGCCGCTCGAAGTCCTTGGTGTCCACGTTCCAGCCCAGCGGGCGCATGCCGCGGGAAGCGGCGAGCTTGCGGCTGTAGGGGGTGAAGGCGCCGCCGGGAGCCCGGTAGTACATCGGCCGTACGCCCCCGGAGGCCTCGGTGATCATGCGCTCGGCGTCGAGGATCTGCTGCGACTGGTAGGCCTGCGGCTTCTTGTCCATGGTGGTGTCGTGCGACACCGAGTGGTCGCACAGCCGGTGCCCGGCCGCGACGACCTGCTTCACCAGGTCCGGGTACGCCTGCGCCTGGGTGCCCACCATGCAGAACGTGGCCTTCACCCCGTACTGCGCGAGCACGTCGAGGACCTGCGGGGTCCAGACGGGGTCGGGCCCGTCGTCGATGGTGATGTTGACGCCGCGCGTGCCCTGGTCGGAGGCGTGCACGATGCTCACGTCCACTGGCTTGACCGCGCCCGGCGTCGCCGACGCGGTCGCCCTGGGCGCGGAACCGGTGGCACCGGCCTGCGCGGTCCACACCGAGGCGCCGGTGGCCAGCACCGTCACCCCGAGGGCCGCCCCGATGACCTTGCCGTACCAGCCCCGCCCGCCACCGTGCCGCGCCATGTCCGCCCCACTCTCCCGCTGTTGCTCGCCGACCCCCGGCCGTCCGCACGACCACAGGGGAGGACGAGGAACGGTGCCCCGGGGATGCGTCCGTTACGGATCACGGACAATTCCGGGGGAGTTCGCGGACAACCGGGGGAGCAGCCCGCCTCCCCCGGCCCCGTCCGGCGCGGCGCGGGCCGCCGGTACCGTGGTCGCCATGGCCACCACGCCCAGCGACCGTCCGCCCTCTTCGTCCGGCGCGCCGACCGGCGGCGCACCCGACGGGTTCCGCCTCGCCGTGCTGGGCGCCGAGCACGCCGAACAGGTTCTGACGATCTACCGACTCGGCATCGACGAGGGCAACGCCACCTTCGAGACCACCGCCCCCACCTGGGAGCAGTTCGACACCGCCAAGCTGCCCGAGCACCGTTACGTCGCCCTCGACGACAGCGGCAAGGTGCTGGGCTGGGTCGCCGCGTCGCGGGTCTCCGACCGGTGCGCGTACGCCGGAGTCGTCGAGCACTCGGTGTACGTCCACCCCGCCGCCCGCGGCCGTGGCATCGGCGCGGCGCTGCTCCGCGAGCTGATCAGGTCCACGGAGGCCGCCGGGGTCTGGACGATCCAGTCCGGCATCTTCCCCGAGAACCTGGCGAGCCTCACCCTGCACCGGAAGGCGGGGTTCCGCGTCGTGGGCACGCGCGAACGCCTGGGACAGCTCCACGGTGTGTGGCGGGACGTCGTACTGATCGAACGCCGCAGCCGCGCCGTCTGAGCCGGCCGCACCTCACTGCCGGGCCGCCGAAACCTTTCTGGCGTGCAGCACATGACCGTCCAGCGGCAGCGGGGAGCGGCTCACCAGTGTCAGGCCGGCGTCGGCGAACAGCCGGGCGTAGTGGTCGGCACGCCGCTCGCGCCCGCCGACGTTGCACATCATGTGCAGGTCCCAGGCGGTGGCCAGCGACACCGAGCCGTCGTCGGGCAGGACGCGTTCGACGACGAGCAGATCGGCGTGGTCGGGCATCGCCCGGGCGCAGTGGCGCAGGATCTCGCGGCAGCGCTCGTCGTCCCAGTCGTGCAGGACGCGGGACAGGACGTAGACGTCGCCGCCCGCGGGCACGTCCGCGAAGTCACCGGCCAGGAAGGCGCACCGGGTGCCGTGGCCGGCCTCGTCGAGTCGGCGCCGGGCGGTCTCGACGGCGTGCGGGCGCTCCAGCAGGACGCCGTTCAGGTGCGGATGCGCATCGAGGATGCGGCCGAGCAACTCCCCGTTGCCGCCCGCGACATCCACCACCGTTCCGCCGCCGGGCGCCTCGGCCGCGGCGGTGAGCACCGGATGCAGGGGGACCGGGTCGAACATGGCGGACCCGGCGGCCATGGACTGGTCGAAGAGCTCCGCGAGGTGGGGGTCGCGGGCGAAGTGGTCGAAGTGGTTCTCGCCGTGGAGGTGCTCGAAGGCGACCTCGCCCGTGCGGACGGTGTGCCCGAGCTCGCCGAAGGACCGGTAGAACGGGCCGCCGTACATCAGCGCCAGCGCCCGCATCGACCCCGGGGCGTCGGTGCGCAGCAGTGTGCCCGGCCCGGTGAGCCGGAAGCCGTCGCGGCCCTCGGTCACCGCGCCCAGCATCACGAGGTACCGCAGCAGCGTCGCCAGGTTGTCCGGCCGTGCGCCCGCCTTCCGCGCCAGCTCCTCCACCGGCGTGCCCCGTTCGACGTCCATGGCGTCGGGCACCCGCAGCCGCGCGAACGTGGCCAGGGCCTGGGTGGTCCAGGCCCCGGTCAGCAGTCGCAGAAGCGTTTCCGCCGGGTGCTGTGCGCGGTGCTCGTCGAGATGCGCGTCCAGCAGATCGCGGTGGTCGCCGGGCACGTACAGCTCCATCCGCCGGTATCCGGCCTTGCCCTCGGGGGGCGTCCGGAAGTAGAAGACCGTGCCGTTCTCGTGCGGGTTGTAGCCGCCGCCGTCCGGGACCGCTCCGTGGCGCGCGAGGCTCGCGCACAGGCCGCGCAGCACCAGCGGGCCGGGCGCCACGACGTCGAAGGCGACGTGCGCTTCGTGCTGGTGCTCCCGCTCGGCCGCGGCGACCGCCTCCAGCCCCGAGCCCGGCGGCACGGTCAGCGCGAACACCTCGACCGTCCGGTGCGCCCCGTCCGCGCCGACCACCGCGGGACGCAGGATGCGCACGTCCAGCTCGGCGGCCGGCCGCCGGTGCCGCAGGGCCAGCCGCTCGCGTACGACGACACTGGGCCGCGGCGCCGCCCGGGCGACGAGCCCGCAGGCGGCGAGCAGCGCGTCCGACTCGGCCTGGCCGGACGGGCAGACGAGCAGCGCGGCGTGCGAGAAGCGGCAGGCCTCCGAGAGAGCGCGCAGCTCGGGGCCGTCGAGCCCGGGCAGCAGGAGCGGCAGCAGGGTGGCGGTGTCCTGCTCCTTGACGAAGTCGACCGTCGCGAGCAGGCGGGACGTGTCGCCCGACAACGTCGTGATCATTACGGCAAATCCTCAGGTAGGGGGACGCGGGTCAGGAGGGAGGGAGGACGAGGACGAGGACGAGGGCGAGGACGAGGGCGAGGGCGAGGGCGAGGGTGAGGGGCGTCACACGCCGACGTAGTGCTCGGCGAACCAGTCCTGACGGCTGCGGGACGTGCGCAGCGAGGCGAGCCGGGAGTCGCGCAGGCCGTCGTGGAAGGGGGACGGGCCGTCCGGGCCGGACGGCCGGTGCAGCAGCCCGATCATCCAGTGCGAGAACTCCTGCGCACGCCAGATGTGCGTCAGGCACCGCGCGGAGTAGGCGTCGAGCCCGTCGGGGTCGTCGTGGCGCAGGTCGGCGATCAGGGCGTGGGCGAGGTGTTCCGCCTCCAGGACCGCGAGGTTGGCGCCCTTGGCCGCGGACGGGCTGACGAGGGCGGCGGCGTCGCCCGCCAGGAACAGCGAGCCGTGGCGCAGCGGTTCGAGCACGTCGGACTCCAGGTCGACGACGGCCCGCTGGACGAACCGGCCCCGGTGCAGCGGCCCGTGCTCCTTCGCCCGCATCCGCAGATCCAGCTCGTCCCAGACGCGCTCCTCGGACCAGGACCCGGCCCGGGTGCCGCGCTCGCACTGGAGGTAGTAGCGGGTGATCTCGTCGGTCCGCGCCATGTGTCCGGCGAACCCCCGCGCGTGCACCGCGTAGCCGACGGCGTCCAGGCTGGGCGGTGCCTCGGCGAGCAGTCCGAGCCAGGTCACGCCGTGATCGCAGGCATGGCGGCGCACCGCGCCGGGCGGCAGCGACCGCCGGGCCGCGCCGTGCCGTCCGTCGCACCCGGCCACGTACCGCGCCCGCCGGTGGCCGGGCCGTCCGTCGGGTTCGCGCACGGTCACCGCGGGGTGGTCGGTGTCGAGGTCGACGACGGCCACCGCCTCGGTGCCGAACTCGACCCGTCCGCCGGCCTCCAGGAGCCGTGTCAACAGGTCGGCGACCAGCAGCTGCTGGGGGTAGACGGTGTGCCGCTCGCCGCGCCCCAGCCCGCCGTAGTCCAGGCGGAACGATCCTGCCTCGGTGCGGAACTCGCAGGTGCTGTGGGCCTGTCCGTGCCGGCGCAACCCGGCGGCCAGGCCGTGCCGCTCCAGAATCCGTACGGTGTGGGCGGCCAGGAACCCGGCACGCGCCCGCGTCCGGAGGTGCGCGCGCTCGGCCCGCTCCAGGACGAGGCAGTCGATCCCGTTGTCCTGGAGGAGGTTGGCGAGCACGAGCCCGGCCGGCCCGGCACCGAGGACGACGACCTCGGCCGTCATACTCCCGTTCATCCTGTCTGTCACGAGATGGGATGCTAAGTGGAGGAGAGACGTTCATCCGGCCGAATTCACCTGAATGCGGCATCAGTTGGGGCGGGTGTGATGCGCGGCCCGGTCGTCGCGCTGGACCAGATGGACAGGGGAGGGGCCCGCACACTGCCCCTCCGCGGCACAGGAAAGCGCGCTCCATGACGACCCTCCAGCACAGCCGGGCCGGCAGACGGCAGGCCATGCGCCGCATCCGGCCCCGGCGTTCCCCCGCGGCCCCCCTTCTCGCCCTCTCCTGTGCGGGCGCGGGGGCCGTGCTGTGGCTGTGGTGGCACCACACCCCGGCCGTCGCCGCGACCACCGCCGACCGCTTGGTCAACGCGGGCCGGATCACCGGACTGCTGGCCGGGTATCTCATCGCCCTGGTGATCGCCCAGATGGCCCGCGTCCCGGCCCTGGAACGCCGGGTGGGCTCCGACCGGGTGGTGCGGTGGCACGCGAGGAGCGGCCGCCACGCCCTCTCCCTGACCCTCGCCCACGTCCTGCTCACCCTGTTCGGGTACGCGTTGCAGGCGGACACCGGCGTCGTGGCGCAGACGGTCACGGTCGTCACCGAGTACCCGAGGATGGCGGAAGCGGCCGTGGGCACCCTGCTGCTGCTCCTGGTCGGACTGGTGTCCGCGGGCGCCGTACGCCGCCGGGTGCGCTACGAGACCTGGTACTACCTGCATCTGCTCACCTACGCGGCGGTCTACCTCGCCTTCTGGCACCAGCTCGCGACCGGCAGCGAGTTCGTCGCGGACGCCGCCGCCCGTACGGCCTGGTACGCGCTGTACGGCGGGGTCGGCGCCCTGCTGCTCTGGTACCGCGTGCTCACCCCGCTGCGGCTCAACCTCCGGCACCGGATGCGGGTCGAGTCGGTCGTGCCGGAGGCGCCGGGCGTGGTCTCGGTGCTGATCCGGGGGCGGCGGCTGCACCGGCTGGGCGCCGAGGCGGGGCAGTTCTTCCGCTGGCGGTTCCTGACCAGGGGCCTGCGCTGGACCGCGCACCCGTACTCGCTCTCCGCGCCGCCCCGCCCCGACCTGCTGCGGATCACCGTCAAGGCCGCCGGCGGCCACAGCGCGGCGCTGGCCGGGCTGCGGCCGGGCACCCGGGTCTGGGCGGAGGGGCCGTACGGGGCGATGACGGCGGCCCGCCGCAGCCGCGGCAAGGTGCTGCTGCTCGCGGGCGGGGCGGGCATCACCCCGCTGCGCACCCTCTTCGAGACGCTGCCCGCGGCACCCGGCGACCTGACCCTCCTCTACCGGGCCCGCACGGCCGAGGAGCTGGCGCTGCGCGACGAACTGGAGGAGATCGCGGACGAACGCGGCGCCCGGCTGCTGTACGCGGTCAACGGCCCGGACGGGCGCAGGCCCGCGATCACCGCGAAGATGCTGCGCCGGATCCTGCCGGACATCGCGCGTCACGACGTGTACCTGTGCGGTCCGCAGGGCCTCGCCGAGGAGTCGTACGCCGCGCTCCGTGAGGCCGGGGTCCCGCACCGCCGTATCCACCACGAGTCCTTCGTGTTCTGAGGTGCCGCTGTGACACCCCCTGCCCCGGACACGCTGGAACTGCCATGAGGAAGAAGCATCCGTTCCGCCACGCGCTGCTGGCGACCGTCGGCACGGTCTCCGGCATCGTGCTGCTGCTCGCGCTCAAGCCGACGACGGACCCCTCCCTCCCGGCGGCCGCCCCCGCGGCCACGTCACGGACGGCCGTGTCCGCACCGTCGGCCACGTCCGCGGCGCCCGCACCCGTGTCCCCCGCGCCGTCGAAGGCGGACCAGAAGAACAAGCGGACGCCGTCCCCCACCGCGAGTGCCTCGCACCCCCCGTCGACGGCACCCACGAGGACCGGCACCGCCACCCCCTCCGCCCCGCGGACCACCTCCCCGGCCCCCGCCCCCGCCACCCGCACCGTCACCGGCGCCACGGCCGAGACGAAGTACGGCCCGGTCCAGGTGCGCATCACCGTCACCGGCGGCAGGATCACCGCGGCCGACGCCGTCCAGTCCCCCGACGAGACGGCACGCAGCAGGGACATCAACTCCACGGCGATCCCCAGGCTCGACCAGGAGACGCTCCAGGCACAGAGCGCGCGCATCGACACGGTGTCCGGCGCCACCTACACCAGCGCCGGCTACCGGCAGTCCCTGCAGAGCGCCCTGGACCGGGCGGGCCTGTGATCCGTCCCGCTTCGGCGGCGGGCGCGCGGCGAAGGCGCGCCCCTCGGCGAGCCAGGCGCCGAGCCCGTCGTACCCGGTGACCGCGCTCCCGCCGACCACCACCCAGCCGCGTCAACGACCCTGCGGGTCGACACACCCAGCCGCCCGGATACTGCTCCGGTATCTCCCGCTCCGGCACGCCGTCCGCCGCAATCCTGACGCCCCGGTGACGGTTTCTTAGCGCCTCACCGGCACGCAGAGCCCGGGGAACACTGCCGGGAACCGGCAGTGCGAGGGCGCGTGTCCGACGGGCATCATGCCGTGCGGGGAGCACTGCGGATGGTTCCGGTGCCGGGCACCGGCAGGTGCGCGGCACCGGAAACGGCGCAGGCGATGGGGCGTCCACGGGGGCGCCGAGTGCCGGAAAGGGGGCCAAGGATGCGGACACTCGTCGAGGCCGCCACCGGGTTCCCCGTGATCCTGTGCACCACCGCCCTGATCGTGGTCGCGGGGTTCTGGCTGCTGGTCGCGGTCGGTGCCACGGCCGTGCACAGCTTCGACGCGGACCTCGACCTCGACGCGCTGGGAATGGGCGGCGTGCCGGTGGCGGTCGCGATGTCCCTGCTGACGGCGCTCGCCTGGCTTCTCGGCGTGGGCACGGCGCTGATGCTCGACGCGCTCGCGTCGACGGGGGCCGCGGCCGGGGTGCTGCGGCTGGTGGCGCCGGTGGCCGCGCTCTTCGCCGCCTGGCGGCTGACGTGTCTGTTCGTACGGCCGCTGCACCGGCTCTTCCCCGACGAACCCGGCCCCGGCCGCCGCACGGCAGGTGACCGGGCCGCCTGAGTCCCGGATCGCCTTCCCCGGGGCGCCGCTGCGCCCTCTCCCGGGAGTCCCGCGGCTCCCACGACTTCCTCATGCCTGAAGGACGTATGCCATGAATGCCGTCACCCTGGGCATCGGCGTGCTCGTCGCCGCCTGCCTGCTCGCCCTCTTCGTCGTCTCCCAGCTGTTCCGCAAGGTCGAGCAGGGCAAGGCGCTGATCGTCTCCAAGCTGCGCAAGGTCGACGTGACCTTCACCGGCCAGGTCGTGCTGCCGGTGCTGCACAAGGCCGAGGTGATGGACATCTCGGTGAAGACCATCGAGATCACCCGGGCCGGCAAGGACGGGCTGATCTGCAAGGACAACATCCGCGCCGACATCCGGATCTCGTTCTTCGTGAAGGTCAACAAGACCGTCGAGGACGTCGTCAAGGTCGCCCAGGCCGTCGGCACCCAGCGGGCCAGCGACCAGAAGACCCTCCAGGAGCTGTTCCACGCGAAGTTCTCCGAGGCGCTGAAGACCGTCGGCAAGCAGCTGGACTTCACCGACCTCTACACCAAGCGCGAGGAGCTGCGGTACCGGATCATCGAGGTCATCGGCGTCGACCTCAACGGCTACCACCTGGAGGACGCGGCGATCGACTACCTGGAGCAGACGCCGCTCACCCAGCTCGACCCGGCCAACGTCCTCGACGCCCAGGGCATCCGCAAGATCACCGAGCTGACGGCCGTGGAGCACGTCCGCACCAACGAGGCCCAGCGCACCGAGGAGAAGGAGATCACCCGGCAGAACGTCGACGCCCGGGAGGCCATCCTGGAGCTGGAGCGCCGCCAGGCCGACGCCGAGATCAAGCAGAAGCGGGAGATCGACACCGTGCGGGCCCGTGAGGAGGCCGAGACCGCGCGGGTGGTGGAGGAGGAGCGGCTGCGGGCCCAGGGCGCGTTCCTCAGGACCGAGGAACAGCTCGGCATCCAGCGCGAGAACCAGGCCCGTGAGATCGCCGTCGCCGCGAAGAACCGCGAGCGGGTCATCGCCGTGGAGAACGAGCGCGTCGAGAAGGACCGGCTGCTGGAGGTCATCGCCCGCGACCGGGAGACCCAGCTGACCCAGATCGCCGCCGCCAAGGAGGTCGAGGCGGAGAAGCGGGAGATCGCCGAGGTCATCCGGGAGCGGGTCGCGGTGGACCGTACGGTCGCCGAGCAGGAGGAGGCCGTCAAGACCCTGCGCGCCGTCGAGGACGCCGAGCGGCAGCGGAAGGCCGTCGTCATCGCCGCCGAGGCCGAGGCGCAGGAGCAGCTGGTCAAGGACATCAAGGCCGCGGAGGCCGCCGAGCAGGCCGCCACGCACCGCGCCGCCGAGGAACTCACCCTGGCCGACGCCCGGTTGAAGACCGCCGACCTCGACGCCCGGGCCAAGCTGCGGCTCGCCGAGGGGGTGCAGGCCGAGGCCGCCGCCGAGGGGCTGGCCGCCGTGCAGGTCCGGGACAAGGAGGCCGAGGTCATCGAGAAGGCCGGCCGTGCGGAGGCCGAGGCCACCCAGGCGCGGATGCGGGCCGAGGCGGAGGGCGCCCGGGCGAAGGCGCTCGCCACGGCGGAGGGCGCCAAGGCGCAGGCCCTCGCCGAGGCGGCGGGCATCGGGGAGAAGCTGAAGGCCGAAGCCGAAGGGCTCACCGAGAAGGCGGCGGCGATGGCCGCGCTGGACGACGCCTCGCGCGGGCACGAGGAGTACCGGCTGCGGCTGGAGGCGGAGAAGGACATCCGGCTCGCGGGTCTGGAGGTGCAGCGGCAGGTCGCCGAGGCGCAGGCCACGGTGCTCGCCACCGGGCTGGAGAACGCCGACATCGACATCGTCGGCGGGGAGTCGGTGTTCTTCGACCGGCTGGTCGGGTCGATCGCGCTCGGCAAGGGCGTCGACGGGTTCGTCCAGCACTCCGAGACCGCGCGGACCCTGGCGAAGCCCTGGCTGGAGGGCACGTCGAGCTTCACCGACGACCTGAGCCACATCCTGGGCTCGGTCTCCACGGCCGACGTGCAGAACCTGACCGTCTCCGCCCTGCTGATGAAGCTGATGAAGACCGGCGGCGCGAACGCCGGACAGCTCCGGCAACTGCTGGAGAAGGCGGGCGAGCTGGGTGTCGCGGACACGTCGCTCGCCGCCCTGAACGGCAGCAGCAAGGGCTGACCGACCCGTGGTCCGGAGCCGCCGCACGTGGGGAGGGCGGCTCCGGACCACGTTTCTCACCGACTTCCTGAGAGGCACCCATGACCACCGGCCCGGCCACCGGAACGCACGGCACGCTCGACACCGGCAGCTACGAGGTGCTCCGCGACCGCCTCACCGCGCAGGCCGCCGAGCTCGCCCGCCGCGCCGAGGCGCTCAACGCCCGCCGGACCGAGGAGTTCGGCGCGCTGCGGCTCGAACTGGCCGGCACCGAGCGGCTGCGCACCGAGCACACCTGCGTGCCCCGCGACCTCGTCGCCGTCGGCGACACCCTGCTCTTCGGCCACAACGTGTTCCCGGGCCTGAAGCCGGAGACGACCGTCGGCGACGTCTTCGCCCTGCACGACCGCGACCTGAACCGGCTGCCCGACGACGCCGTGCCCGGCCTCCTCGACGACCCGGCCTTCGTCCGCGAGTTCACCGCCCTCTACCGCTACTACCGCCAGGCACACCTGCTCCAACTCCGCCGTGTCGACGGCAAGTTGCTGGCCGTCTTCCAGACCGGCGAGAAGGCAGGCGACATCCGTGTCCTGCGCTGGGCGGTCACCGAGGACGGACAGGCGGCCTTCCTCGACGCGCGTGGCGACCGCGACCACGTCTTCCCGCCCTCCCACGACTTCGAGTGGACCCCGGCCACCCGCGAGGACCACGTCCTCGGCCGGCACCCGCACGTCTCCATCGAAGGCGAGGTCTTCGTCGAGACCGTCGGCGGCACCCTCACCGTCAAGGCCGAGAACAACACCGAGACCGGCGAGGGGATCCACGCCGAGCCGGTCGCCGAGCCGCTCCAGTCCCTCGCCGACGCGGACATCGCGTACGCGCGCGTGGGCGTGCTGATCCTGCTGCGGATCCGCCCTTACAAGGAGGACACCGACCGCCATCTGGTGTTCAACACCCTCACCAGGACCGTCGTCCGCCTCGACGGCATCGGCCAGGCCTGCCGCCGGCTGCCCGAGGACCAGGGCATCGTCTTCCCCGGCGGCTACTGCCTGGCCACCGGCGCCCACAAGACGTACGAACTCGACACCGCCGACCTGGAGTTCGAGCGCGAGGTGCGCTCACCCAACGGCGAGGACGTCCTGTACGCCTTCCACGCGCGCGTGGAGGGACGCAGCCTGCTGCTGCCTTACAACATGATCCGCAAGGAGGTCGCCACCCCGCTGTCCTGCCACGGCTGGGCGCTCTTCGACGACGGCACGCTCGTCGTGCTGCGCGGGGACCCTGCGGGAATCAACGCCGAGCCGCAGCGCGTGCACCCCGTCCAGCTGTGGAACTCCCCCTACGTCTCCGACACCCACGCCGCCGCCCGGCCGGCCGGCACCGGCCCGCTGGCCCGCGTCGGCAACACCGACCTCGTCCGCGGCATCTCCGACTGCCTGTCCCTCACGCGCGCGGTCGCCGAGACGACCCCGACGAGCGAGGTGTACGAGGCGCTGGCCGCCGCCTGCGTCCGGGCCGCCGACACCTACCACTGGCTGGGCGAGCCCGAACTCGGCGATCTCCTCGGCCCGTTGTTGCAGGTCCAGGTCACCGCCGAACAGGTGCTGGCCGAGTTCGAGACCGTGCAGGCCCTCACCCGCCAGGCCGCCGACGCGCTCGCCGAGGCCGGCGCGCGGGTCGCCGGAGTCGTACGACGTCTGCGCGGCGAGGCGCCCCGCAGCGCCGCCGCCTGGGTCACCGGCCTGACCGAACTCCGGCACGCGCAAGGGCACTTGCTGACCCTGAAGGATCTGCGGTACGCGGACACCGCCCGCATCGACGCCCTCGCCGCCGACGTCGAGGCCGACCTGGCCTCCTTCGGCCGGCGAGCCGTCGCCCACCTCGCCCGCGAGGACGCCTTCGCCGACCACCAGGCCGACATCGAGCGGCTCGTCGCCGACGCCGCGGCCCTCACCACCGTCGCCGAGGCGGCCCCTCTGACGTTCCGGCTCGGCGAACTCGCCGACGGGCTGCGCACGGTGACCGAGGTCGTCGCCGGACTCGACATCGCCGACGCCACCGTCCGCACCGGCATCCTGGCCCGCATCGCCGAGGTCCTCGGCGGCGTCAACCGCGCCCGCGCCACCCTCGACGGCCGCCGCCGCGCCCTCCTCGACTCCGAGGGGCGGGCGGAGTTCGCCGCCGAGTTCGCCCTGCTCGGCCAGTCCGTCACCGGCGCCCTCGCGGCAGCCGCGACCGAGGACGCCTGCGACGAGCAACTCGTCCGTCTGCTCGTCCAGGTGGAGAACCTGGAGTCCCGGTTCGCCGAGTTCGACGACTTCCTCGGGCAGCTGGCCGGCCAGCGCGACGAGATCCACGAGGCGTTCGCCGCCCGCAAACAGACCCTCGCCGACGCCCGCGCCCGCCGCGCCGAACGTCTCGCCGACTCGGCCGCCCGGGTGCTGAGGACCGTCACCCGGCGGGCGGTGGCGCTCCCCGACGCGGACGCCGTCGCCACCTACTTCACCTCCGACCCGATGCCCGCCAAGGTCGGCCGCATCGCCGCCGAACTGCGCGAACTCGGCGACCAGGTCAGGGCGGAGGAGCTCGACGGCCGCCTGAAGTCCGCCCGCCAGGAGGCCCTGCGCGCCCTGCGCGACCGCACCGACCTCTACACCGACGACGGCCGCACCCTGCGCCTGGGCAGCCACCGCTTCGCCGTCAACACCCAGCCCCTCGACCTCACCCTGGTCCCGCAGGGCGAGGGCCTGGCCTTCGCCCTGACCGGCACCGACTACCGCTCGCCGGTCACCGACCCCGCCTTCGCCGCCACCCGCCCGTACTGGGACCGCCCCCTGCCGTCGGAGTCCCCGCGGGTCTACCGCGCCGAACACCTCGCCGCCCGCCTCCTGGACGCACACGGCCCGGCCGCGCTCGCCGACACCGACGACCTGCCCGCCCTGGTGCGGGAGGCGGCGGAGGCGGCGTACGACGAGGGCTACGAGCGCGGCGTCCACGACCACGACGCGGTGCTGATCCTCACCGAGCTGCTGCGCCTGCACGAAGGCGCGGGCCCGCTGCGCCACGAGCCCGCCGCCCGCGCCGCCGCCCAGCTGTTCTGGGCCCACGGCACGACCGCCGACGCCCGCCGCGACTGGCAGCGGCGCGCGGTCTCGCTGGCCCGCGCCCGCGACACGTTCGGCCTCGCGCCCGCCATCGACGACCTGCGGCGGGAGCTGGCGCGGGCCATCGGGGGCGAGCGGGCGGACGCCGCCGCCGGGTACCTCTTCGAGGAGCTGACCGGGGGCCCCGACGGCTTCGTCCTCAGCGCCACCGCGCGCACCCTCCTCGACAAGTTCCGCCGGACGGTGGGCACATCGGCCTACGACGACGACCTCGCCGCCCTCGGCGACCCGGCCGCCCGGCGCCAGCTCGTCGAGGCGTGGCTCACCTCGTACACCGCCTCGACCGGCACCGACGTCCCGGCGGGCGACCTGGCCGAGGCGGTGGCGGCCGAGCTCTGCCCCGAGCTGGCCCGCTACGACTGCGAGGCGCCGCTGACCGGGACGGTCGGGGGACTGCTCGGCGTGCACCCGCGTATCAGCGAGGGGAGGTTGACGCTGCGCGTCGACGAGTTCCTGGCCCGCACCCACGCGTTCCGCACGCACGAGGTCCCGGCCCACCGCGCCTACCAGCGCCGCCGCACCGAGGTGGTGGCCGCCGAGCGCGCCCGGCTCCGCCTGGACGAGTACCGGCCCCGGATCATGTCGGCGTTCGTCCGCAGCCGCCTCATCGACGAGGTGTACCTGCCGCTCGTCGGCGACAGCCTCGCCAAACAGCTCGGCACCACCGGCGCGTCCAAGCGCACCGACACCGGCGGCCTGCTCCTGCTCATCTCCCCGCCCGGCTACGGCAAGACGACCCTCATGGAGTACGTCGCCGACCGCCTCGGCCTGATCCTGGTCAAGATCAACGGCCCCGCCCTCGGCCACACCGTCACCTCGCTCGACCCGGCGGAGGCCCCCAACGCCACCGCCCGCCAGGAGATCGAGAAGATCAACTTCGCGCTGGAGGCGGGCAACAACACCCTTCTCTACCTCGACGACATCCAGCACACCGCACCGGAGCTGCTCCAGAAGTTCATCCCGCTGTGCGACGCCACCCGCCGCGTCGAGGGCGTGCGGAACGGCGAGGCGCACACCTACGACCTGCGCGGCAAGCGCTTCGCCGTCTGCATGGCCGGCAACCCCTACACCGAGTCCGGCAGCCGCTTCCGGGTGCCCGACATGCTGGCCAACCGGGCCGACGTGTGGAACCTCGGGGACGTCCTGACCGGCAAGCAGGACGCCTTCGCCCTCAGCTTCGTCGAGAACGCGCTGACGGCGAACCCGGTCCTCGCGCCGCTGGCCGGCC
Organism: Streptomyces sp. Act143; assembly: GCF_003143935.1. Classification (GTDB taxonomy): domain Bacteria; phylum Actinomycetota; class Actinomycetes; order Streptomycetales; family Streptomycetaceae; genus Streptomyces. Next base: position 5,280,856 of record NZ_QFRX01000001.1, read on the forward strand.
GTGACCGCGCCGACCTCGACGTGCTCGTCCGCCTCGCCACCGGGGACCCGACCGCCCGCGCCGACCGCCTGACGCACCCCTACGCCCCCGCCGAGCTGGAACGGACCCTGGCCGTCCTGCGCCATCTGCTCACGGCCCGCGAGACGGTCCTGGCGGTCAACGCCGCCTACATCGCCTCCGCCGCCCAGAACGACGCCACCCGCACCGAGCCGCCCTTCCAGCTCCAGGGCTCCTACCGCAACATGAACAAGCTCGCCCAGCGCATCCAGCCCGTCATGAACGACGCCGAGCTGTCCGCGCTGATCGACGACCACTACCGGGCCGAGGCCCAGACCCTCACCACCGGCGCCGAGGCCAACCTGCTGAAGCTGGCCGAACTGCGCGGCACGCTCACGCCGGACCAGGCGGCGCGCTGGAGGGAGCTGAAGGCGGCCCACGTCCGCACCCGGACCCTCGGCGGCCCGGCCGACGCCCCGCTGACCCGCGCCGTCGCCGGACTCGCCCTGCTCGCCGACCGCATCGCGGCCGTGGAAGCGGCGATCACCCGCGCCACCGACCCCCGCCACCTCCTGGCCAACCCCTCAGCCCGGCACGCGGCCCGCCCGGGGTCCGAGCCGGAGGAGTGAGTTCCGGCGGACATATCCGCCGAATACCTGCCGAATACCTGCCGAATACCTGCCGCATCCCCCTTCCGCACCGGCGTCCACCGCCTCCCTCCCGAACGGGGCCAATCCGCTGCCCGACCGGCTCCGGATCACAGGTGACAGCCCTGATCACGCCCTGCGGAGGACAACCCATGACGCGCACACCCCCGGCGGCGTCGCACGCACCGGAGACGGGGAGCGGGGTGCGGCGCACGGCCGTGCTGGGGTCCGGGGTGGCGGGGCTGACCGCCGCCCACATCCTGGCCCGCACCCACCACGTGACGCTCTACGAGGCCGACGACCGGCTCGGCGGACACGCCCACACCCATGAGCTGACCTCGCCCGTCGACGGGCGCGTGCACCGCGTCGACTCCGGGTTCATCGTCCACAACCGCCGCACCTACCCGCACCTGCTGCGGCTCTTCGACGAACTCGGCGTCGCCACGCAGGAGTCGGAGATGAGCATGTCGGTGCGGTGCGAGGGCTGCGGCCTGGAGTACGCGGGCGCCCGCGGCCCGGCCGGCCTGTTCGCGCAGCCCCGCAACCTGCTGCGCGGCCCCTACCTGCGGCTCCTGTCGGAGGTGCCGGCCTTCCACCGGGCGGCCCGGCGACTGCTCGCCGAGGGCGGCGAAGAGGGCTTCACCCTGGGCGAGTTCCTCGACCGGCACGGCTTCTCCGCCTACTTCCGCACCCACTTCATGACCCCCGTCGTGTCGGCCGTGTGGTCCTGCGACGCCGCGACCGCCCAGCGCTACCCGGCCGCCTACCTGTTCCGGTTCCTGGAGCACCACGGGTTGCTGTCGGTCGGCGGCTCCCCGGTGTGGCGCACCGTGCGCGGCGGCTCGCGCTCCTATGTCGACCGGATCGCCGAGCGCCTCCCCGAGATCCGCACCGGCACCCCCGTACGGGCCGTGCGCCGGCACGCCGACGGGGCGGAGGTGACGGCCGAGGACGGGACGACCGCGTCGTACGACTCCGTGGTGATCGCGGTCCACCCCGACCAGGCACTGCGGCTGCTCGCGGACGCCACCCCGCAGGAGAAGGAGGTCCTCGGCGCCTTCCGTTACTCCCGCAACGCCACGCTCCTGCACACCGACACCGCGCTGCTGCCGCGTGCCCGCGGCGCCCGGGCCTCCTGGAACTACCTGATGCCGTCGTGCGAGGCGGGCGCCGACCGGGTGCGGGTCAGCTACGACATGAACCGGCTGCAACGCCTCGACGCCGCCGAGAGGTACGTGGTCACGCTGGGCGGCGACGACCGCGTCGACCCCGGCCGGGTGCTGGCCCGGATGGTGTACGAGCACCCCGTCTACACGCCGGAGTCGGTGGCCGCCCAACGCCGACTGCCCGAACTCAACGGCCCCGTCTGCGTGTTCGCGGGCGCGTATCACGGCTGGGGCTTCCACGAGGACGGCTGCCGCTCCGGCACCGAGGCAGCCGCGGCGCTGGGGGAGGTGTGGTGACCCCCGACGCCACACCGACCGCCCCCACGCCCAGGGCATCCGCGGCGACCGTCTCGGTGTCCGTCGACTCCGCGCCCGAGCCACCCGCGTCGGCTGTCTCGGGGGCCGTCGACTCCGTTCCCGAGGCCCGCTCGTCCGCCGTCTCGGCGTCCACCTTCCCCGCGCCCGAGTCACCTGCGCCGACCGCCTCGGCGTCCACCGACTCCGCGCCCAACGCCCCCGCACCCGTCGTACCCGCCCTCTACCCCTGCACCATCACGCACGTGCGCACCGCGCCCCGGCGCTACGCCCTGCGGCACCGCACCTATCTGTGGCTCGTCGACCCCGACCGGCCGCCCCGGCTGCCGCGTCCGCTGCGGGTGCTCGCGCGGTTCGATGCGCGGGACCACTTCACCGGCGAGGCGCCCTCGATCCGGGCCGGACTGGACGCCTTCCTCGCCGGGCACGGCATCCGGCTGGACGGCGGGCGGGTGCTGATGCTGACCCAGGCCCGGGTGTTCGGGTACGTCTTCAACCCGCTCACCCTCTACTGGTGCCACGGCCCCGACGGCCGCCTGCGCTGCGTGGTGGCCGAGGTCCACAACACCTACGGCGGCCGGCACAGCTACCTGCTGCTCCCCGACGCGGCCGGGACCGCCCGCGCCGACAAGCGGTTCTACGTCTCGCCGTTCTTCCCGGTCGACGGCGGCTACCGCATGCGCGTCCCGCCGCCGGACCACCGCCTCGACCTGACCGTGCACCTGGACCGCGAGGGCGGCCGGGCCCTGACCGCGACCGTGCGCGGCACCCGGCGCGCGGCGAGCGGCGCGGCGCTGCTGCGGCTCGCGCTGCGCCACCCCTTCTCGCCGCTCCTCGCCTCCGCCGCCATCCGCTTCCACGGCATACGCCTCTACCTGCGGGGACTGCCTGTCCAGCCCCGCCCCGACGACCACCGCACCCCGGAGAACGTGACATGAGAACAGCAGAGCCCCCCACCGTCCCCCAGGGGCCCGCCGCCGTCGACGCCGACCGCTGGCCGGACGTCGCCGAGGCCCCGCGGGCCTCGCGGCCGCGCGTCGCGGTGACCGAGGCGGTCGTCCGCCGGGCGCTGCGGGACCTGCCGCTGCGGGCCAGGTTCGGCGGGGAGCGCACTCTCGGCCGGGGCGGGCCGCTGCTGGAGGTGCACGATCCCGAGGCGTTCCACGCCCGGATCGGGGCGCACGGTCTGGTCGGCTTCGGCGAGTCGTACATGGCCCGTGAGTGGGACGCCCCCGACCTGGTGGGCGCACTGACGGTGCTCGCCGCGCACGCCGCCGACCTCGTCCCGGCCCCGCTGCAACGGCTGCGCCGCCTGTGGTCGCTGCGCCAGCCGGAGGGCGAGCGCAACACCCCCGACGGCTCCCGCGCCAACATCGGCCGCCACTACGACCTGTCCAACGACCTCTTCGCCCTGTTCCTCGACGACACCCTCACCTACTCCGCCGCGCTCTTCCGGGGCTTCCCGGCGAGCTGGGACCTGCTCCCGGCCGCCCAGCACCGCAAGATCGACCGGCTGCTGGACCTGGCCGCCGTCCGGGAGGGCACCCGGCTGCTGGAGATCGGCACCGGCTGGGGCGAACTGGCCCTGCGCGCGGCGGCCCGCGGCGCCCGGGTCACCTCACTCACCCTCTCCCGTGAGCAGCAGGCCCTCGCGCGTGAACGCGTGCACGCGGCGGGCCTCACCGACCGCGTCTCGATCGAGCTGTGCGACTACCGCGAGGCCCGCGGGGAGTACGACGCCGTCGTCAGCGTGGAGATGATCGAGGCGGTCGGTGCCGAGTTCTGGCCGGTGTACTTCCGCGCCCTGGACGAGCGGCTGGCCCCCGGCGGCCGGGCGGCGCTCCAGGCCATCACCATGCCGCACGAGCGGCTGCTCGCCACCCTCGGCGGCTTCACCTGGATCCACAAGTACGTCTTCCCCGGCGGGCAGATCCCGTCCACGCGGGCCGTCGAGGAGTGCGCCCGCGACCACACCGCGCTGACCGTCGCCCGCCGCGACGCGTACGGCGCGCACTACGCCGAGACGCTGCGGCTGTGGCGGGAGCGGTTCACCGAGCGGGCCGCCGAGGTCGAGGCACTGGGCTTCGACGAGACCTTCCGCCGCCTGTGGACCTTCTACCTCGCCTACTCCGAGGCCGGGTTCCGCTCCGGCTACCTCGACGTCCACCAGTACCTGTTCACCAAGGAGGGCGGCGCCCGATGACCACACTCCACAACGGCCCCCGCACCCGCACCGGCGCCGCCCACCGGCTCGCCGCCCTCGCCGAGACCGCGCTCGGCGGTCCCCTCCCGTTCCGGTTGCGCGCCTGGGACGGCAGCGAGACGGGCCCGGCGCTCGGCGGCCCGGCCGGCAGCGGCCCGGCCGCCAGCGGTCCGGCCGACGGAACGGCCGCCGCACCCGCCGCCCCGGTCGTCGTCGTACGCTCCCGCCGCGCCCTGCGGCGCCTGCTGTGGCAGCCCGGCGAACTGGGCCTCGCGCAGGCCTATGTCACCGGCGAACTCGACATCGAGGGCGATCTCGCACAGGGACTCCGGCTGATGTGGGCCACGGCGCGGGAGCGCGGCCCGGTCCCGCCCCGGCTCACGCCCGCCGACCGGGGCCGCGCCTTCGCCACGGCCGTACGGCTGGGCGTCGTGGGACCGCCGCCCGCGGCCCCCGCCTCCCAGGCCCGGCTGCGCGGCGGCCTGCACACCAAGGCCCGCGACCGGGCCGCCATCAGCCACCACTACGACCTGTCCAACGACTTCTACGGCCTCCTCCTCGACGACACCATGGCCTACTCGTGCGGCTACTGGGCGAGCGAGGACCCCGCGTTCGGCCCGGCCGACGCGCAGCGGGCGAAGCTGGAGCTGATCTGCCGCAAGCTCGCCCTGCGGCCCGGGGCCCGGCTGCTGGACATCGGCTGCGGCTGGGGCTCCCTCACCCTGCACGCGGCGCGGCAGCACGAGGCCCAGGTCACCGCCGTCACCCTGTCCCGGCAGCAGGCGGCGTACGTCCGCGAGCGGGTGCGCGAGCACGGCCTCGACCACCGGGTGGAGGTGGTGTGCCAGGACTACCGGGACATCGAGGGCGGGGCCTACGACGCCGTCTCCACCGTGGAGATGGGCGAGCACGTCGGCGACGCCGAGTACCCGGCCTTCGCCGCCGCCCTGCACCGGCTGGTCCGGCCGTCCGGGCGGGTGCTGGTGCAGCAGATGTCGCGGGGCCGCAACGCCCCCGGCGGCGGGCCGTTCATCGAGGCGTACATCGCCCCCGACATGCACATGCGGCCCCTGGGCGAGACGCTGACGCTCCTGGAGGAGGCGGGACTGGAGGTCCGGCACACCGAGTCGCTGCGCGAGCACTACGTCCGCACGATCGGCGCCTGGCACCGCACCCTGGAGGAGCGCTGGGCGTCGTTCGCCGCGCTGGTGGGCGAGGAGACCGCCCGGGTGTGGCGGCTGTACCTGGTCGGCGGGGCGCTGGCGTTCGAGGAGGGGCGCATGGGCGTCGACCAGATCCTCAGCGTGCGGCCCGGACCGGGCGGCGACAGCGGCATGCCGGGCACCACGCACCAGTGGTACGAGGGGCTGGAGAAGCCGTGAGCGGCTTCCCGTGGGGCGCGTTCGCCGTCAACCTCGGCCTCGCCGCCGCGGCGGCGCTCGCCGTCATGCTCGGCACGTTCGCGCTCGCCCTCCGCCTGGGCGTGCACCGGATCGTGGACGTCGCCTGGGGGATCGGCTTCACGGCGGTGGCCGCCGTCACCCTCGCGGCCTCCGCCGGGCACGGCGACCCGGCCCGCCGGGTCCTGGTCACCGTCCTCACCGCCGTATGGGGGCTGCGGCTCGCCGCGCACATCGCGCGGCGCGGCCGGGGCCACGGCGAGGACTCGCGCTACGAGGCGATGCTGGCCAAGGCCCCCGGCAACCGGAACGCCTACGCCCTGCGGATGGTCTACCTCCTCCAGGGCGGCCTGGTGTGGCTGGTGTCCCTGCCCGTCCAGGCCGCGCAGTACGTGCCCGGCGCCCTGTCCCCGCTCGCCCTCGCCGGTACGGCGCTGTGGGCGGCCGGGCTCTGCTTCGAGGCGGTCGGCGACGCCCAGCTGGCCCGCTTCAAGGCCGACCCCGCCCATCGGGGCCGGATCATGGACCGTGGCCTGTGGGCGTGGACCCGGCACCCCAACTACTTCGGCGACTTCTGTGTCTGGTGGGGCCTGTTCCTGCTGGCCTGCGACGAGCCCGCGGCGGCGGCCGTGTCCCTCGTCTCGCCGGTGGTGATGAGCCTGCTGCTGACGCGGGGCAGCGGCAAGCGCCTGCTGGAACAGCACATGCGCGACCGCCCGGGCTGGGCCGAGTACGCGGCCCGCACCAGCGGCTTCTTCCCCCGCCCGCCCAAGTCGCGGTGAACTGACGGGCGGCGACCCCCCTCCGGCTGCCGGGATCGGCCGACCGGTGCGGTCCGCCGCTCGGGAAACCCACCGGCCGGCCGGGTTTGCCACTCGGGAACCCCGGCCGGCCGGTGCGTTCGCCGCCCGGGAACCGTCGGCCGGCCGCCGGGTTCGCCGCCCGCAAACCGCCGGCCGACAACGGAACCATCCGCGCGGTCCGGCGGTGCCCGCCGGTGCCGCCCGACCGAACAGGAGCGCCACCGTGCGGCGGAACCGCGACGACCAGTTGCCGACGTCCTCGGACCCCAGGACCCCGGGCCCCCTCCCCATGGGCCCGCTCGTGTCCCACCTCCTCCCCGCCCGTCCCCGTGCCGCCGTCCTGCTGCTGCACGGCGGACGGGCGAGCGATCTCACCTCGTCCCGCCCCTGGCACCCGGCGGCGCTGCGCATGCGTCCCTTCCTCCGGGCCGTCGGGGCCGCGCTGCCCCACGAGGACGTCGTCCTCGCCGGGGTGCGCTACCGGCTGCGCGGCTGGAACGGCACCCGGGCCGACCCCGTACCCGACACCCTCGACGCCCTGGACCGGCTCGCCGAACTGGCGGGACCGGTGCCCACGGTGCTGGTCGGTCACTCCATGGGCGGCAGGGCCGCGCTGCACGCCGCCGGTCACCCGCAGGTGCGCGCGGTGCTGGCGCTGGCGCCGTGGTGGCCGCCGGGGGAACCCGTGCGGCAGCTGGCGGGCCGTCACGTCGTCGTCCTGCACGGCGAGCGCGACCGGATCACCTCGCCCGCCGACTCGGCCGCCTGCGTGCGGCGGGCGCGGGCCACGGCCGCCGGTGCGGCGATGGCCGTCGTACGGGACGGCGACCACGCGATGCTGCGCCGCCACCGGTTCTGGCACCGCACCGCCGCCGACGTCGTCGCCCACCTGATCGACCCGGCCGGCCGCCCGGACCCGCTGCCCGCACAGTGCTACGGACCCGGTACCGTCCCGTTGCTCTGAGCACCGCCACCCGAGGGGCGTCCGGGACGGGACGGGACGCCGAAGGGGGCCGAGGCCTTCCGGCCCCGGCCCCCTTCCCGCTCGTCCCCTGTCGCCTTCTAGGCGATCGTCATCAGGCGCTCGGCATCAGCACCGTGTCGATGATGTAGACGTTGGCGTTGGCGGTCTTCACGTTGCCGCAGACCACCTTGGCGGAGTCGTTCACGGTGTAGGACTCGCCGGAGCCGGAGGTGGTCAGCTTCGACTTCTCCAGCGTCTCGAAGGAGCCCTTCTCCAGGTCCTGCGGCGTGAGCTTCTGGCCCACGACGTGGTAGGTGAGGATCTTCGTCAGCTGCGCCTTGTCGTTGAGGACCTTGTCCAGCGTGGCCTTCGGGATCTTGGCGAAGGCGTCGTTGGTCGGCGCGAACACGGTGATGTTCTGGGCGTTGTTGAGGGTGTCGACCAGCCCGGCCTTCTTCACCGCGGAGACCAGCGTGGACAGCGCCGGGTTGTTCGAGGCGGCCGTGGCGACCGGGTCCTGGGCCATGCCGTCGAAGGAGCCGGCGCCGCTCTTGGGCACCGACGCGCAGGCCGGACCGAAGGGCTCGTCCATGCCGGTGCTGCTGTCGGAGCCGGCCATGCTCTCGTCGGAGGCCGGAGCCGACGAGGACGCCTTCGCGGAGCTGTCCGATCCGGCCGAGTCGCTGCCGCTGTCGGAACAGGCGCTCAGGGCGAGCGGCAGGACGGCCGCGGCGGCCAGGGTGACGGCGGTACGGCGGATACGAGTGCTCATGGTCTTTCTCCTTGTTGACATTATTGTCAGTTTTGCCAGTGTTGGCAGTTTTGCCAGTGTTGGCAGTGATGACAGTGTTGGCAGTGGTGACAGTGGTGGCAGTTGGTTGGTGAGGGGGGATCAGTCGACGGTCACGACCACGGAGTGCCATCCGCTGGCGCCGTCGGGGACGGTCCGGGTGCGTTTCTCGGTCTGCACCCGGCCGGTGCGGTCGGTGGCGCGGACGGTCAGGGTGTGACCGCCCTTGCCGGCCTCCCAGGGGAAGGACCACTGGCGCCAGGTGTCACGGCTGTCCTCGGCGGCGAGCCGGGCCTCCTGCCACGGGCCGTCGTCGACCCGCACCTCGACCTTGTCGATGCCGCGATGCTGGGCCCAGGCGACCCCGGCGACCATGACCGTGCCTGCCTTCGGACGGGCGAAGGGCTTGGGGGTGTCGATGCGCGACTGCGTCTTGACGGGCGCCCGCCGCGCCCAGCCGCGCTTGACCCAGTAGGGGTCGTAGGAGTCGAACGTGGTCAGTTCGATGTCCTCGATCCACTTGCAGGCGGACACGAACCCGTAGAGACCGGGCACGACCATGCGGACGGGGAAGCCGTGCGTGAAGGGCAGCGGTTCACCGTTCATGCCGATCGCGAGGAGCGCGTCCCGGCCGTCCATGACGTCCTCGACGGGGGTGCCGAGGGTCATGCCGTCCACCGAGCGGGCCACCAACTGGTCGGCCGGGCCGCCCTTGGAAGGCGGTACGACCCCGCACTCGGCCAGCAGGTCGGCCAGCCGCACGCCGATCCAGCGGGCGTTGCCCGCATAGGACCCGCCGACCTCGTTGGACACGCAGGTCAGCGTGATGTCCCGCTCGATCAGCTCGCGCCGCAGCAGGTCGTCGAAGGTCAGCGTGCGCGGCCTGCTCACCCCCGTGCCGTGGATGCGCAGTTCCCACGTGGTGGCGTTGACCTTCGGCACCACCAGCGCGGTGTCGACCCGGTAGAAGGAGTCGTTCGGGGTGAGGAAGGGGCTGATGCCGGGCAGCCGCAGCCCTGCGCCCCTGGGCACGGCGGGCGCGGGTGAGGCGGGCTTCGGCAGGACGAGCCGGTTGCGGGAGGCGACCGCGTCCCGTCCGCTCGCCCCGTTGAGACCCCGGCCGAGTGCACCGGCCCCGGCGGACGCGGCGGCGGCAGCGGACGCCGCGATCACGAACCGACGGCGGTCCCAGCCCGGCCCGTCGGCGCCGCCCGGCCCGTCGGCGCCGCCCGGTCCGTCGGCGCCGCCCGGCCCATCGGTGTCGCCCGTACCGGCCGGTGCGCCGGCCCGCACGCCGCCCCGCGGGACCGTCAGTCCCACGAGGAGGTACAGCACCACGGCGCCGACGAACGCGCCCACCAGGGAGGGCAGGGCGTCCGCCCATCCGCCGGAGTCGGGCCTGCTGAGCGCCGCCGCCGCGCCGACCACCCCGAACAGCAGAACGCCGGCGGCGCCGCTGCGCCGGAAACGCAGAGCGACGATTCCCAATGCCAGCGCGAAAAGCGCCAGCACCGAGAGAATCCCGAGTTGCAGAACCAATTTGTCGTTCGTGCCGAAATTCCGGATGGCCCAGTCCTTCACGGCGGTGGGCGTATGGTCGATCGCCGCACCCCCCACCGCGATGACCGGACCGGCCTGCGGCCGTACGGCCGCCGACACCAGCTCGGCGACGGCGAGCGCCGCGAAACCCGCGACGACACCGCTCACCGCGCCGGCCACCGGCCGGACCCGGTCGCGGGAGGTGCGTGTTTCCTTCTTGTCGTCCGTCACGTGGGGAATCCGATTCCGGATGGGCGGCGGATTGGTGGCTCACACGATCGGAGGGACTTTTTTTCCGGACCAATCCGCCGCCTATTCGGCTACGTATCAAGGGGTTGGGCAAATGCGCGGGGCGGGGAACACGGGAAAGATGGGAAACGCGAAAAACCGCCCGGCATCGAGGCCGGGCGGTTTTTCGTGTGGGGCGAGTCCGCCGCTGCGGGGCGGGACCCCCGCGCTCAGGCGGGGAACGACAACAGGGCCACCGGGGAGGAGGTGGGCTGCTCACTGCCGCCGGCCGGTTCGACCGTGACCCCCATGCCCGAGGCACCGTCGACGGCACCGCGCAGCAGGACGGCCTGGTCGGTCCGGTCCGGGTCCATCAGTCCGGCCGAGCGCATGCCCCCGTCGTCGTCGAACCACAGCTGGTAGACCTTGCCGCGGGCGGGATGCGGCATCCCCGCGACGACGAACACGGCCTTGTCCTGGCTGCGGGAGACCACGACCGTGCCGGTGGACCCGTCGCCGAGCGCGGCGGCGCGCGTTTTGGCGTCCGGTGCGGCCAGCACGGCGGCGATCCCGTCCGTCGCCTGCTGCGCCTGGCGTGCCTCGCGGGTGGCGTCCTCGGCCCGCTGGTGCTGCCAGACCGCCGTGCCGCCGAACGTGGCGGCGGCCGCGAGGCAGGCGGCCAGCGCCCACCGGGACAGCGTGCGGCCGCGCAGCCGGACCCGGCCCGGTCGTGCCGGGTCCGGCGCGTCCGGAGGCTGCTGCCGGACGGTGCCGATCCGGCGCAGCACCTGTTCCCGCATGGCGCCCGGGGGCGTCACCGAGGCGGCCAGGCCCAGCCGGGCGGCGGTGGCGGACAGTTCCGCGGCCTCCTGGGCGCACGCCTCACAGCCCTCGAGGTGCCGTTCGAACACGGCGGTCTCCTCGTCGGACAGCGCGTGCAGCGCGTAGGCGCCGGTCAGCCGGTGCAGATCGGTGGTCGTCACGCGGTCACCCCCAAGCAGTCGCGCATCCGGATGAGTCCGTCCCGCAGCCGGGTCTTCACGGTCCCCAGCGGAAGCGACAGCGCCTCCGCGACCTGGCGGTAGGTGAGCCCGCGGTAGTAGGCGAGGGTGACGGCCTGGCGCTGGATCTCGGTCAGGGTGCGCAGACAGCGCCGCACCTGCTCGCGCTCCAGCCGGGCCTCGACCTGCTCGGTCACCTCGTCGAACTCGGGCGTGCGGTCCAGCAGGGCCGCCTTGTGGTCCCGGGCCGCCGCGGCCTCCACCGAGCGCACCCGGTCGATGGCCCGCCGGTGCGACAGCGTCAGGATCCAGTTGATGGCCGTGCCGCGGTCCGGCCGGTAGCGGGGAGCGGTCCGCCACACCTCCACCAGCACCTCCTGGGCGACCTCCTCGGACTGTGCCTGGTCCCGCAGCACGGCCCGGACGACTCCGAGAACGGGGCCCGCGACGGCGTCGTACACGGCGGCGAACGCTTCCTCGTCGCCCAGCGCCACCCGGCCCACCAGTTCTTGAAGACCTGGCTCCGACGACGGGTTCGGGCCGATATGCACGGCTTCTTTCACAGGGGGGCCTCCGTGGTCAGGACATCTACGGACGTAATCCGAGCCAGCGGCACGAGCGGATTGGTCCCCGTCGTGCCGAAACCGCAGGCGGTCGATGGTGCGCCGCGGTGTCGCACGACGCCTCCGCGCCCACCGTCCGACCCATCCCACCCTTCGGCCCGGCCGGTCGGCGTGGTTGCACCCGCGTGCGCCGCCCGAACGGGTGCCTGGGCCGGGCCGTGCGAGTGTTTCGCGGGACGCGGGTACTCGCCCGGCGGCCCGGCGGCAAGGGATGGCCGGGCAGGTGCTGACGGACGACGACGCGGAGGCCGTATGAGGGCGCAGCGCCGGGACGCCGCACCGCCGCGGCCGGACGGGGAGCGGGGCCGCGGGGAGTGGCTCGCCGACACCGTCGACGCGCGGCTGCCGGTCACGGACGGCGCCGGCCGGCTGCTGCGCAAGGCGTTCCCGCACCACTGGTCGTTCTTCCTCGGCGAGCTCGCGCTCTACAGCCTGGTCGTGCTGGTGCTGACCGGCGTGTGGCTCACGCTGTTCTTCAAGCCCGAGATGCGCGAGGTGGTCTACGACGGCCGGTACGTGCCGTTGCGGGGTGTGCGCATGTCGGCGGCGTTCGAGTCCACCCTGAACATCAGCTTCGACGTGCGCGGCGGGCTCCTGATCCGGCAGATCCACCACTGGGCGGCGCTGGTGTTCGTCGCGGCGATCGGCGCGCACCTGCTGCGGATCTTCTTCACGGGAGCCTTCCGCAGGCCGCGCGAGCTGAACTGGGTCATCGGCGTCACCCTGTTCCTGCTCTCCCTCGCCGAGGGCTTCGCGGGCTACTCGCTCCCCGACGACCTGCTCTCCGGGACGGGGCTGCGGATCGCGCAGGGCATCATGCTGTCCATCCCGGTCGTCGGGACGTACCTGGGCATGTTCGCGTTCGGGGCCCAGTTCCCCGGCGAGGACCTCGTCCCCAGGCTCTACGGCCTGCACATCCTGCTGCTCCCCGGGGTGCTGATCGCCCTGGTCACCGTGCACCTCATCCTGGTCTTCCACCTGAAGCACACCCAGTGGCGAGGACCGGGCCGCACCCACCGCAACGTCGTCGGCAAGCCCCTCTTCCCGCACTTCGCGGCCACCTCGGCGGGTCTGAGCGTCATCGTCCTCGGCGTGCTGAGCCTGCTGGGCGGGCTCGCGCAGATCAACCCGGTGTGGACGTACGGACCTTACCGTCCCGACCAGGCGTCCACCGGCTCCCAGCCCGACTGGTATGTCGGCTTCCTGGAGGGCGCGCTGCGGCTCGTACCTCCGTGGGAGACGGCCGTCGCCGGTCACACGATCATGTGGAACGTGCTGCTCCCGGCCGTGGTGCTGCCCGCGCTGCTGTTCCTCGTCCTGTACGCGTACCCGTTCGTGGAGCAGCGGCTGACGGGCGAGCGGCACGAGGAGCACCACCTGTGCGACCGGCCGCGCGAACGCCCCGTCCGCACCGGCCTCGGCGTCGCCGGGCTCACCTGCTACGGCGTGCTGCTGCTGGCCGGCGGCAACGACGTGGTGGCGCAGACCTTCCGGATCTCGCTGAACACCCTCACCTGGGTCCTGCGCGTCGCACTCGTCGTGGCGCCCGTGCTCGCCTTCATGCTGACCCGGCGGCTGTGCCACGCCCTGCTGGCGTCGGAGCGGGAGCGCCTGGAGGAGGGTGTGGGCACGGGCGAGGTGCGGCAGACGGTCGAGGGCGGTTACGAGAGCGGCCGCCGGCCGGTCGAGGAGTTCCGCCCCGGGGCTCCCCGCAGGCCCGTCAGCCCTCCTGCTGATCAGCGCCCCGACGGGCGTACTGGAACACCAGCCCCAGCACCCCCCGCGCCAGCACGCCGACCCCGATGAGGAACAGCCACAGCCCGTAGACCACGCCGGTCGCGGCGACGGCGAACCCGAGCGCGGTGACCACGGGCCACGGGCTCTCGTCCGGGAAGAACTCCAACGGCCCCGCCCCGTCCGCCACTTCGGCGTCGGTACGGTCCTGGGGGCGCCGCCCCTTGCGCCGGTACTGCACCGCGCAGAAGAACGACACGAGCGCGGCCATGGCGAAGGCGACGACCAGCGCCGCCGTGCCGGCCGGGTCGGCCGACCAGAGGCCGTACAGCACGGCCGTACCGCCGAAGAAGACGGCGACCCCGCCGAAGAGCAGCGCCTCGACCTTCACCCCGCCGCCTCCTCACGCGTGCGCTTCGTGACGTCCGGGTGCCGCAGGTCGAAGGCGGGGGACTCGGACCGCACCCGCGGCAGGGCCACGAAGTTGTGGCGGGGCGGCGGGCAGCCCGTCGCCCATTCCAGGGAGCGCCCGAACCCCCAGGGGTCCTCCTCCTCGACCCGCTGCCCGTGCCGGGCGGTGTGCCAGACGTTGTACAGGAACGGCAGGGTCGACACCCCGAGCAGCAGCGCGCCCGCCGAGGAGAGGGTGTTGAGGAGGGTGAACCCGTCGGCGGGGAGGTAGTCGGCGTACCGGCGGGGCATGCCCTCCTCGCCGAGCCAGTGCTGGACCAGGAACGTCAGCTGGAACGCCGGGAACAGCAGCCAGAAGTGAAGCTTGCCCAGCCGCTCGTCGAGCATCTTCCCGGTGAACTTGGGCCACCAGAAGTAGAACCCGGCGAACATCGCGAACACCACGGTCCCGAACAGCACGTAGTGCAGGTGGGCGACGATGAAGTACGAGTCGGTGACGTGGAAGTCGAGCGGCGGGGACGCGATGAGCACCCCGCTCAACCCGCCGAGCAGGAACGACATCAGGAACCCCAGGGCCCACAGCATGGGTGTCTCGAAGGACAGCGAGCCGTGGCGCATGGTGCCGATCCAGGCGAAGAACTTGATGCCGGTGGGCACCGCGATCAGGAACGACATCAGGGAGAAGAACGGAAGCAGCACCGCGCCGGTGGCGAACATGTGGTGCGCCCACACGACCGCGGAGAGCATGGTGATCGCGATGGTCGCGCCGATCAGCGAGACGTAGCCGAAGATCGGTTTCCGGGAGAAGACAGGGATGATCTCCGAGATGATCCCGAAGAACGGCAGCGCCACGATGTAGACCTCGGGGTGCCCGAAGAACCAGAACAGGTGCTGCCAGAGGATCGCCCCGCCGTTCGCCGGGTCGAAGACGTGCGCCCCGAACTTCCGGTCCGCCTCCAGGGCGAGCAGCGCCGCGGTGAGCACGGGGAACGCGGGCAGCACCAGGATCGAGGTGAAGAGCACGTTCCAGGTGAAGATCGGCATCCGGAACATGGTCATGCCCGGCGCCCGCAGGCACAGGATCGTGGCGATGAAGTTGACCGCGCCGAGCGTGGTGGACACCCCGGTCACCACCAGGCCCATCACCCACAGATCACCGCCCGCGCCGGGGGAGTGGTAGGCGCTGTTCAGCGGGGCGTACGCGAACCAGCCGAACGCGGCGGCACCGCCGGGCACCACGAAGCCGGACACCACCATCAGTCCGCCGAAGAGGTACATCCAGTACGACAGCGCGTTGAGCCGCGGGAACGCCACGTCCGGGGCGCCGATCTGCAGCGGCATCACCGCGTTCGCGAAGCCGGCGAACATCGGCGTCGCGAACAGCAGCATCATGATCGTGCCGTGGATGGTGAAGAGCTGGTTGTACGTGTGCTCGTTCATGAACTGAAGCCCCGGACGGGCGAGTTCGGAACGCATGGCCAGGGCCAGCAGCCCCGCGAAGAGGAAGAAGCAGAACGCCGTGACCATGTACAGGCGACCGATCACCTTGTGATCGGTCGTGCTCGCCCAGCGCAGCAGAACCCGCCCCAGCGAGAAGCCGGCCGGCTCGGACCGCCGAGGGGCGTCGCGGGTTTCGGTGGCTCGGGTCATCGCCCTCCTCTGGACCGTCCCGCGAGTGCCCTGCGGACCGCCGGGGAAACCGCCGGGCGGCCACGCCCCTGACGCTCGGCGGCGACGCTACCGGCCGGGGGCCGGGAAACCGGCCACGGCACGCCTCCACCACCCCGGACGAACCGCCGGGGCGCACGGGTGGCCTGCCGGTTCAGTCCCGGAGGGTCGCGAGCCAGCCGGTCAGCAGACGGTTGACCTCGTCGGGCCGCTCCTGCTGGATCCAGTGGCCGCAGCCTTCCAGGAGGTGACTGGCCGACAGGCCGGGCAGGGTGGCCGGGTAGGCGTCGACGGCGTCGGACATCCAGGTGGTGGAGGCGTCCAGGGTGCCGCCGATGAACAGCGACGGCTGCTCGACCGGGGCGCCGCGGTACGGGGCGAGGTCCTCCCAGTCCCGGTCCATGGCGCGGTAGCGGTTGAGCGCGCCGGTGAACCCGGTGCGTTCGAACTCCCCGGCGTAGACGTCGAGGTCGTCCTCGCTCAGCCAGGCCGGGAGGGCCCCCTCGGGGAAGCGGTCCCGCAGCCGGCCGCCGCCGCGGGCGACGAAGTGCGGGTCGGGCTCGTCCGGGGCGGGCATGGTGTCGGCGGACAGGGCCGCGTAGAAGCCCGCGAGCCAGCCCCGGACGTCGGGCTCGATCTCCGCCTCGGCGCGGCCGGGCTCCTGGAAGTAGGAGACGTAGAACTCCTGCTCGGGGCCGCCGATCCGGTCGAAGACGTCGGTGGGGCGGGGGCCGCCGGGGGGTGCGTAGGGGACGCTGAGCAGGGCGACCGCGCGGAACACCTCGGGGTGGAGCAGGGCGGAGGTGGAGGCGATCGTGGAGCCCCAGTCGTGGCCGACGACCACCGCGTTCTCCTCGCCGAGGGCGCGCACGACGGCGACGTTGTCCGCCACCAGGTCGAGCATCCGGCAGCCGTCGGGTCCCTCCGGCTTGGAGGAGCGGCCGTAGCCGCGCACGTCGATCGCCACCGCCCGGTGACCGGCCGCGGCGAGGGCCGGGAGCTGGCGGCGCCAGGAGTACCAGGACTCGGGGAAGCCGTGCACGAGCAGGACCAGCGGGCCGGTGCCCTGTTCGACCAGGTGCACGCGCCCGGCCGGGGTCTCCACGGTGCGGTGGCGGAGTGCGGAGGTCGGCTCGGGCTGCATGGGCTGCTCCTCGGTTCGCGGGCGGACGCCGCTGCCCCCCGATCATGCGGCGTGGCACCCGCCCGACGCGATCGCCCTTGCCAGGCTGGCAAACTCGCAGGACAGGGCGGTGGACCGGCGAGGCGGGAAGGAGCGGTGCAGGTGGCAGTCGACGACGTGGAGGACATGTCGGCCGCGATGGGGCCCCGGTTGCGGGCCGCGCGCGAGCAGCGCGGAGCGACGCTCGCCGCTGTCAGCTGTGCGACCGGCATCTCGGCCAGCACGCTGTCCCGGATCGAGACCGGCCGGCGCAGGCCCACCCTGGAGGTGCTGCTGCGGCTGTCGAAGGAGTACGGCGTCTCCCTGGACGAACTGGCCGGCACCGCGCCCGCCGCCGCGCCCGAGCGGCGGGGGCGGGCACCGCTGAGCTTCGGGGACGACAAGCTGGTGCTGCCGCTGACCCGGTACGTCGGCGGCCTGCACGCCCACAAGCACGTCCTGCCCGCCGTCGAGGGCCCGCCCGCGCGGCCCCGTCAGGTCTCCCACGACGGCCGCGAGTGGCTGTGCGTCCTGTACGGGCGGCTGTGGCTCGCGCTCGGCGACCAGGACCTCGTGCTGACCCCCGGAGACGTCGCCGAGTTCGACACCCGCACCCCGCACGGCGTGGCGAACGCCGGGCCCGGCGCCCCGGTCGAGTACCTGATCATGTTCGGCCCCCAGGGCGAACGCCTCCGGCTGCGCACCTCTCCGGCCCCGTCCCCCCATGCGTAGAGCCCCGACGACCTCCCGCCCTGACGCAGGATCAGGCCCTTTGCGGCAGGTGGTCGAGCCAGACGCGGTCGCGCAGTTCGATGCCGTCGATGAGGGTGCCGGGTGCGTAGCCGGTGCGGGCGGTGAAGGCATCCCGTTCGATCGTCCGCATACGGAATCCCTGCCGCTGGTAGAAGCGCAGGTTGCCGATGTCGGCCGCGGCGGTGGCGACCAGCAGCCGTCGTCCCGACTCGCGCGAGACCAGCTCGATCGCCCGGCGCACCAGACAGCTGCCCACGCCCGCGCGCTGGAGGTCTTCGCGTACGGCCATGTTCTTGATCTCGAAGGTGTCGGGCTGGTCGGTCCGCACCAGTTGCAGATGACCGATCACGTCCGTTCCCCGCAACGCGACGAGCACCTTCCCGTCCTCCAGGTAGGAGTCGAGTTGCGCCGGTGAGTCCTCGGCCAGTTCGAACAGCGGCCTGATGGCGCCCCGTGGGCCGTCGTACAGCACCACCCTCACCTCCTCCGCGGCGGCGGTCGGTGGGACCCCTCTGACCAGCACGGCGCGGGTGTACAGCAGGTGGAATCCCTGGCGCTGCACGTTCTGCTGGGACCTGGAGCCCGGCTGCGTGGTCACGACGGCGATGTCGCAGCCGGCGGCAGCGGCGTCGGCGAGCCGGGCCGAGAGCAGGGCCGTCTGCACACCGCGCCGGCGGTGGGACGGTACCGTCGCCGCACCCGTGAGCTGAGCGACGCCGTCCGCGACGCGGAGGCTGCCGCCGCCGGCGACGGTGCCGTCGCGCAGCGCGATGTAGGGCACCACGCCGGCCGCCGTGAAGTCCCGTTCGGCGTTCGCGAGCACCGCACGCGGGAAGTCCTCGTGCGAGGGGACTCCTTGCCCGTCGGGATGGGCGAACCCGTCGGCCACCGCGTCCAGCCACACCTCGAACTCGTCGTCGCGGGCCACCCGGACGTCGATTCCAGGAGAAGGCATCCGCTCGTACGTGCCGTCGAGGGCGAGCCCGAGCACGTTCTCGAACGACTCCAGCCGGTATCCGCGATCCGTCAGCAGGGCGCTGACCGCCGGGTCGGCCAGCTCGGACACCTCGGCCTGCACCGGAGCACCGCGAGCGGCGAGGGCACGCTCGATCTCGTCCAGTGCGGCCGCGTCGGGCACGCCGTCGAATCCGAGGCCGGCGATCTTGTTGAACGGTGAGCCGTCCTCGGCGAACGTGGCCACTCCGCCCGCCACCCGCAGCACGAAGCCGGTGCCGTCTCCCCGGCGCAGCCGGGCGGCTTCGGCTGCCGCGGCCATCAGCTGGGCCTCGCCTCGTTCGATGCGCTGCGCCAGGGCGACGTCGCAGAAGAGCGATGCCCGCTTCATGTCCGTCCGCATCCCGTTTCGACGCTCATGACCTGAGGCTAGCCGTCGCCTCCGGGCCGCAGCAGCCGAGTTTCTTACAGGACGCTCAACGGCGAGCTCACGGGCGGCATTTGGTCTCCACGGCATCCGGAGCGGCCGGTCAGCGCAGGCCGGCGAAGAGATCGTTCTCGGGCAGGGGCGCGCCGGTGGGGTCCTGGACCCGTACGAAGGTCTCCGTGCCCATCAGCTCGCCGAAGCGCTCCTTGCCCATCCTGAGGAAGAAGATGTTCTCGCCCTGGCTGGCGTGCGCGGCCAGCGCGTCGAACTTCTGGTCGCTGTACGCGGCGGTGTCCACCCAGGTGGTGATCTCGTCGTCGGGGAGGCCGATCTCGGCCAGCGCGGCGGCCTCCGCGGGGTCCGGCTCCGGCATGTCCTCACCGAACTCGCGCATGATCTCGCCGAACCGCCGCATCCCCGAGCGGGGCATCGTGGTCCAGTACACCTTCGGTGTCAGCGTGGTCATCTCCAGGGCGGCCATGGTGATGCGGTGGGCCTGGATGTGGTCGGGGTGGCCGTAGAAGCCGTTCTCGTCGTAGGTGACGACCACGTCGGGTCGGTAGTGCCGCATGAGCTCCGCGAGCCGGGCCGCGCCTTCCTGCACGGGGGTCTGCCAGAAGGAGCCGGGGGCGTCGTTGCCCGGCCAGCCGGCCATTCCGGAGTCGGCGTAGTCCAGCATCTCCAGGTCACTGATCTTCAGGACCCCGCAGCTCGCCTCGAGTTCCTGCCGGCGCATCGCCGCGACCGCCGCCGGATCGTGCCCGGGGTCGCCC
The DNA here is from genome assembly GCF_003143935.1 of Streptomyces sp. Act143. Taxonomy (GTDB): domain Bacteria; phylum Actinomycetota; class Actinomycetes; order Streptomycetales; family Streptomycetaceae; genus Streptomyces. The sequence continues at coordinate 5,300,414 of NZ_QFRX01000001.1, forward strand.
GGCTTGACGCCGCCCGGTCCGTCACCGCAACCGCCGTCGGTACATGTCACGAGAACCGTGCGGATGCCCTCCGCCGCGTACCGCGCGAGGACTCCTCCGGTGCCGGTGGCCTCGTCGTCGGGGTGGGCGTGCACTGCCATGAGCGTCAACGGCCGGTCAGTCATGAAAAACAGTCCTCCTGAAAAGACGTTCTGGTCCAGGTGCCCCCGCCGGTGCGGCGCCGGGCCGGTCCCTCGGCCGTTGCAACCGTGCCGACCGGACCGGCTGTTCCCGGCACGGCCGATCGGCCTTTCACGCTTCGACGTACACGAACCGAGGAGAGCACCGCCCATGTCCAGGTCCGCACCGCGCACGGCATACCGGCCCGCGGCGCGGAGGCGACCGCCTTCCCGTCGTACGGGGATGCGGCGACCGCCCTCGGCGCCGTGCAGAGCCGTCAGTCCAGGTCGGGCAACGGCCGCCGGGCGACCTCGTGGGCGTCGTCCGGGGCGACGCCCAGCATCCGCAGGACCATCTCGGCGAGGTGCACCGCGGCCTCGTCACCGTCCACGTCGGGGCGGGCGAATCGGAGCTCCGCCAGGGACAGCAGGGTGCCGCCCAGTGCGGACAGGGCCACCACCGGCTCGACGGCCGTGAAGCGGCCGGAGGCGATGCCGGTCTGGAGATCGCGCAGTGCCCGGACGGCCAGGCCGTTGCCCGAGTGGAGGTGGCCGAGGCCGCGGCGGCGCAGGACCTGCATGAGCTCGGGGTGGGAGTCGGCCATGCGGGCGCTGAGCCGGAAACCCGCCGCGACGAGTTCCGCCGGGTCGTCGATCCCGGTCAGGTGCTCGTCGAAGGTGCGGCCGAACTCCTCCAGGGCGTCCACCACGGCCGCCTCGAACAGCTCCGTCTTGGACTCGAAGTGGTTGTAGAAGGAGCCGAAGCCGACGTCCGCGCGCTCGGCGATCGCCTGGATGCTGGCGCTGGTGTCCCCGGTCTCGGCGAGTATCTGCCGGGCGGCGCGAATGAGCGCGCGACGGGTCTCGGCGCGGCGCCGCTCGAACCGGTTGCTGGGCGGGGCTGACGTGGGCATGGGCCGAGTGTAACTGCGGGGCCCACCACTGCCACAGTTCTGATGAAATCCTCAATCAATGACGGTCGATCTATTGACGAGGTTCTCGTCAGTGATGATGATTTCCTCACCAAGGCAACGTCGCTCGGAGGGCACCATGTCTGACACTCGCGTGGCCCAAGCCGCCGTCGCGACGCCCCACCAGGACCTCCACAGCGAGCAGGGCGCCCTGCGCGGCGAACATCCCGGTCGCTCACGGAACCCCGTGATCAAGGTGGCGGACCTGGCGTGGCTGGAGTTCGAGAAGCCCGACCTGGACCGGGCGGAGGTCTTCGCCCGCGACTTCGGCTTCGGCGTCGCCGCCCGTACCGCGAGCGAGCTGTGGCTGCGGGGCACCTTCGCCGGCCCGCCCTGCATGGTGATCCGGCGCGGACGCACGTCCCGTTTCATCGGCCCGGCGTTCCGGGCGGCCGAGCGGGCCGACCTGGACCGGCTGGCCCGTGCGACGGGCCGGAGCGTGCGGGACGCGGACGGGCCCGGCGGCGGCAAGGTGGTCGACCTGCTCGACCCCTCCGGCGTCCCGGTGCGGGTCGTGCACTGCGCCGAACAGCTCCCCGAACTGCCGGGGCAGCGGGCGCAACTGCTCAACTTCGGCACGGACCACCGCCGTGTCGACGCGACGCAGCGCCCGCCGCGAGAGCCGTCCCGCATCCAGCGGCTGGGTCATGTGGTGCTGGAGACAGGGATGTTCGCCCGCGCCCTGGACTGGTACCTGGACACCCTCGGGATGATCGTGTCGGACTTCCTGTTCCTGGACGGGCAGCGCGGGCGCGGCCCCACGATGGCGTTCATCCGCTGCGACCTGGGCACCGTGCCCGCCGACCACCACACGCTCGCGATGCACCTGGGACCGGGGACGGGATACGTCCACTCCGCCTACCAGGTCACCGACCTGGACTCGATCGCGGCGGGCGGTGAGTACCTGGCCGAGCGCGGCTACCGGCGCAGCTGGGGCATCGGCCGGCACATCCAGGGCAGCCAGCTCTTCGACTACTGGCGCGACCCCGACCGCCTCATGCTGGAGCACTTCGCCGACGGCGACCTGTTCTCCTGCGACGTGGAGCCGGGCTGGGCGCCGATGTCGGCGAGCGGGCTGGCCCAGTGGGGCCCGCCGGCCACCCGTGACTTCCTGGGCGCGAGCCCGTCCCCCGCCAAGGTCCGCGAGGTGCTGCACGCCCTGCGCGGCGACAACGAACTCGACGTCGAACGTCTGCTGGGCCTGATGAAAGCGATGAACTCATGAGCACCAACATCCTGCGCACCGACGGCAGTTGGTGGGTCGTCCGCGGTGAGCACGCCGTCCGCGTCGACACCGAGGCCGTCACCACCGCCGAACTGATCGCCGACCGTGACGCCGTACGCGCGGCGGCTCTCTCCGGCGAGCCGGGCACACCCGTTTCCGGCCTGACAGCGCTCTCGCCGGTCACCACCCCGTGCCGGGTGGTGGCCCAGATGGTCAACTACCGCAGCCACGCCCGTGATTCGGGCTTCACCGGCGACATCCCGCCCGCCTTCTTCCGCAAGGCGTCCGGCTCGGTCAGCGGCCCGGGCGAGGCCGTCGTCCGCCCCTCCCATGTGCGGTTCCTCGACTACGAGATCGAACTCGGCCTGGTCATGGGGGCGTCGCTGCCCGTCGGCACCGTCGTCGAGGAGCGGGACCTGCCGTCCTGCGTCGCCGGGCTCGTGGTCACCAACGACGTCAGCGCCCGTGAGGTCCAGCTGACCAAGACGCAGTTCTACGAGAGCAAGTCCTACCCGACCTTCACCCCGACCGGCCCCTACCTGGCCCTGCTGGAGCCGGAGGACTTCGCCCACCTCCTCGACCTGCGGCTGAAGCTGTCCGTCAACGGGGAACTGCGCCAGGACCGCACCCTCGCCGACATGATCGTCCGCCCGGCGCAGGCCCTCACGCTGCTGGCCCGCTTCCAGACCCTCGACCCCGGCGACCTGCTGCTCACCGGCACCCCCGGCGGCACGGCCCTCAAGGCCCCGCCGAAACCGGTCGAGAAGATCGGCGCCCTGCTGCCGCCCGCGGTGAAGTGGAAGGCGTTCTTCAAGTCCCAGGCCAAGAACCCCCACTACCTGCGGCACGGCGATGTCGTCACCGCCTCCATCGCCACCCCGGACGGCCGGATCGACCTGGGCGAGCAGCGCACGCCCGTGGCCGACGCCCACTGAGACGACGGAAGCGAGCCGCACATGACCGGCCGGCACAGCTCGGCAGACGTACCCGTGGTGATCGTCGGCGCCGGACCGGCGGGCGTCACCGCCGCCCTGCTGCTCGCCCGGCGCGGGGTGCCCACCGTCGTCCTGGAACGCCACCGGGACGTCTACCCCCTGCCCCGGGCCGTCGCCACCGACGACGAGGTGTGCAGGATTCTCCAGGCCGCCGGCATCGCCGACGAGTTCGCCGCCGTCGCCCGTCCCGCGCGCGGCCTCAGACTGCTGGACGCCCGGCACCGGATGATCGCCGAGTTCCGGCGGTCCCCGTACGGCCACCACGGCTTCCCGCAGACCAGCATGTTCGACCAGCCCGAGCTGGAGCGGCTGCTGCGCGAGGCGCTCGCCCGGCGCCCGGAGTGCGAGCTGCGGGGCGGGGCAGAGGTGACGGCGGTCGAGCAGCCCGCCCACGGGCCGGTCCGCGTCACCTACCGCGACGACGACGGCGAGCACCTGCTGCTCGCGGACGCCGTCCTCGGCTGCGACGGCGCGGGCAGCCGCACCCGCGACGCGATCGGCGCGGGATGGGAGGACCTGCGCTTCGAGGAGGACTGGACCGTCATCGACGTGACGACGAAAGCCGCCGTCCGCTGCTGGGAGGGCGTCGACCAGGTCTGCGACCCGCACCGCCCGGCGACGTTCATGCGGATCGGTGAGGACCGTTACCGCTGGGAGTTCCGGCTGCGTACGGGGGAGGGCCTCGACGGCCCCGGCGGGCGGGAGCGACTGCGCGAGCTGGTCGCCCCCTGGGTGGACGTCTCCCGCCTCTCCCCGGCCGACGGCTTCCACGTCGTCCGGCAGGCCCAGTACACCTTCCGGGCCCGCATCGCCGACCGCTGGCGTCTCGGCCGCGTCTTCCTCCTCGGCGACGCCGCCCACCTCACCCCGCCGTTCGTCGGACAGGGCCTGTGCTCGGGGCTGCGCGACGCCTACAACCTGACCTGGAAGCTCGCCCGCGTCCTGACACAGGGCGCCGACGAACGACTGCTGGACACCTACGAGCGGGAACGCAAGCCCCACGCCCGCCACGTGATCCGCCTCGCGGTCGCCACCGGCTGGGCCATGACCGGCGGTCAGGACCGCGCCGCCGCCCTGCGCCGCACCGCCGTCGCCGCGGCCTGCCGCATCCCCGGCGTGACGGGTGCGGCGAGCCGGGACCTCAGCCGCCCGCTGCGCGCCGGTTCGCTCGTACGCCGCAGCCGGCTCGGCGGCACTCTCTGCCCGCAGCCCCGGGTGACGGCCGAGGACGGACAGCATGTCCGGCTCGACGACGTCCTCGGCGACTCCTTCGCCGTGCTGACCGCGGTGCCGCTGCCGCCCGCACTCCGCGCGCTCACCGACGGACTCGGCGCCCGCGTCGTCGACGTGCACGACACCGGCGACGACGGCACCCTCGCCGCCTGGCTGCGCGCGGGCCGTGCCGACGCCGTCCTGCTGCGCCCCGACCGCGTCGTGATGGACGTCGTCCCGGCAGGCGGCGGCGGCTTCACCGGCGTCACCGCCTGGGCGCCCCTGCTGTGCACCACCCGAGGGCCCGTCGCACAGCCCATGTCCGCACCTCTGCCGAGGAGTTCCGCGCGATGACCACGCCGTACGCCATCCCCTTCTGGCCCCCGGACCCGGAAGCCGCCGCACGCAGCCGGACCGCCGACTTCGGCCGCTGGGCCGCCCGGCACCGAGGCGTCGCGGCCGACCCCTCCGACTACTCCGCACCGCACCGCTGGAGGCCCCGGTCGGACGTCTGCTCAGCGGCACGAGCAGCCGGGTCTTCCCCGGACCGCACGCCACGCGGGCCGGACGAAGTCCGCACCTGCTCACCAAGATTCTGTCAGACTTGATAATTAACTCAACACTTTCCCTCGGTCAGCCGCTCGACCACCCCCCACCGCACTCACTGAGGCCCCATGACCACCACCTCCCGCCAGGACACAGCGCCCTCCGTCGCCACCGGCCGCGCCGGAACCCGCGGCGTGCTGTTCGCGATGTGCCTGTCACTCGTCCTGGTCGTCGCGTCCGTCTCCGCCCTCAACCTGGCCCTGCCCGACCTGGCCATCGACCTGTCGGCCTCCAACGGGGCGCTGACCTGGATCGCCGACGCCTACACCGTCGCCCTGGCCGCCCTCGTGCTGCCGCTCGGCGCGCTCGGCGACCGCCTCGGCCGCCGCAATGTGCTCATCGCCGGCACGCTCGTCTTCGGCGCCGCGTCCCTGGCCGCCTCGTTCGCGGACTCCACGAGCACGCTGATCGTCTGGCGCGCAGTCATGGGCTTCGGCGCCGCGATGATCATGCCGGGGACGCTGTCGACGATCACCGCGGCCTTCCCGCCCGAGCAGCGCGCCAAGGGCGTGGCCACGTGGTCGGGCTTCGCGGCGGCCGGCGCGATCATCGGCATGCTCGCCGCCGGGGCCCTGCTGGAGCAGTTCTCCTGGCGCTCGATCTTCGTCGCCGGCGCCGCCGTCGCCCTGGCCGCCGCGCTCGCGGCCGCCCTGCTGGCCCCCAACACCAAGGACACCCACCCGCACCGCCCCGATGCCGCCGGGGCGATCACCACGGCCGTGGCCATCGGCACCCTGGTCTTCGCCATCATCGAGGGCAACGAGCAGGGCTGGACGGAACCCGTGGTGATCGGCGCCTTCGTCGTCACGACCGGGTCCTTCGCCGCCTACGCCTACCTCGGCATGCGCACCGAACACCCGCTGCTGGACCCCGCCCTGTTCGGCATCCGCGGCTTCCGGGCCGGCGCCATCACGGTCCTGGTGCAGTTCATGGCCGTCTTCGGCTTCTTCTTCGTCGGCCTGCAGTACCTGCAACTCATCCTGGACTACAGCCCGTTGAAGGCCGCCGTCGCCCTCGTCCCGGTCGCGCTGGCGGTCCTGCCCACCTCCCTGCTCACCCCGCACCTGGTCCACCGGTTCGGCATGAAGGCGGTCATGTCCGCCGGCCTGCTCCTGCTCGCCGCCGGCCTGTACGCCATCTCCTTCCTCGACGCCGACTCCGGCTACCTGCCCTTCCTCGGCGGCCTGATCCTGGCGGGCCTCGGCATCGGCCTGAGCGGTGCCGTCGGCACCGCGGCCATCACCGGCTCCCTCGGCCAGGGTCAGCAGGGCGTCGCCTCCGCCATGAACGACACCACCCGCGAGGTCGGTTCGGCGGTCGGCATCGCCCTCATGGGTTCGATCTACGGCAGCCACTACCGCTCCTCGCTCCCCGACTCGGTCTCCCGACTCCCCGCCGACGCAGCCGAGTCCGTACGCCACTCGGCAGCCGCCGGCCTCCCCGTCGCCGACCGGCTCGGCGAGCGGGGCCCGGCCCTCGCCGACGCCGTCAAGAGCGCGTTCATGGACGGCCTGTCCGCCTCCCTGATCGCCGTGAGCGTCGTCGTCCTCGCCGCAGCGATCGGCGCCCTGCTGCGCGCACCGAAAACACCGCCAACGACCGACTGACCCCCCGGCGACGGCAGGGACAGCGGGCTGCGGGAGGGGCAGCGGGCTGCGGGAGGGACAGCGAGATGAGGCCAGGACGAGCTGCGGTCAGGACAGCGAGCTGCGGCCAGGCAATCGACCCGGGTGTCCCTGAGCGGCTCCATCTGGTCCGTCAGTGGTGCGGGTGCCGAGGACTGCCCCAGTGGGGAAAGCGTCGATGCAGGCGCTCAGCGCCTCCAAGAAGCGGTCCAGGGCGGCGTTCTCCCCCTGCTCGCCCCGCGCTCCACGAAGTCGTCCACGGTACGCGCCCGTGTGTTCAGGCGGAGGTGTGTTCAGACGGAGCCGGAGCCGGCACGGCCCGCCGTTTCGCCGGCGGCACGACGGTACTCGGCGTTGATGCGCTGCGCTTCCTCGAGCTGGTCCTCGAGGATGACGATGCGGCACGCGGCCTCGATCGGAGTCCCCTTGTCGACGAGCTCCCGGGCGCGCGCGGCGATCCGCAGTTGGTAACGGGAGTACCGGCGATGTCCTCCCTCCGAGCGGAGCGGAGTGATCAGACGAGCCTCACCGATGGCTCGGAGGAACGCCGGGGTGGCGCCGAGCATCTCGGCTGCCCGGCCCATCGAGTACGCGGGGTAGTCGTCGTCGTCCAGACGATCATTCAGGGGGTTGTCCGATGTCATGTCACCTCGCTGTGCAACGCGTCGAGGGGCCCTGGCGCCGTACGGCACCAGGGCCCCGAAGGAAATTGAACACCATCTGTCGGCCCTACTGCTGTGCCGACCTTCTGTCTCCGCTACCCGGCTCGGCAGAGGGGGGTGCGGGGGGATCGCAGCTGCTTGACCGGGGACCACCATCCATTCCGGGGTCTTGCGGTACCCGACCGAGTGCTTCTCGGGCCGGGCGATCCTGATGGCGTCTGCTCCTCCGTTCCTCTCTGAACCAACCACTGATGGAACCGGTACTGCTGTCGGCAGCTCCTCGACTTACGAGCCGCCCAGTGCGGGCTCTCAGCCTCGTCACCGTTCTCGAAACACTCTGGCTTCGAGGCTCGGGAGCCGCACTGACCTGCGTACTTCGTATTCAGCTACCCGCCAGTTCGTGTCTGGCGGGTCTCATCGACCTTGTCTACGAGAAGAACTGTACCCATGACAGGGAGGAAAAGCTACCCCGGCAAGAACAGATTTAGCTCGTCCGGCGGGAGAAGAACTCTGCCGCGCCCGGCCCCACGGGTGGGCCGCATAAGCTTTGCTGCCATGTCGAACCCTGATGAGCTGCTCGTCGCCATCTCCGCCGCGGTGGAGTCCGAGCGAAGCAATCAGATGGCGCTGACCGTGGTCGTCGGCGGCGCCGTCATCACCGGCCGTCTGGCTCCCGAGGCCGTATGGAGGGAGCGCGTGGCGGAGGTCCTGAAGGACTCGGACCGTCTCGGCCCGTTCTCGGACGTCTTCGCGCGCAACCCGCGCGGGAACCGGGCCGATCCTGAGAACCGGTCCGATCATGACGAGGCACCCACGCATCTGCACTTCCATCTCGCCCGGATCCTGCAGGGCACCCTCGGGATCCCGGAGACAGGTGGCATGTACCGGGTCGCGATCAAGGACGTCAGTGCATGGTCCGTGGGAGATCTCATCCACTTCGACCGGTGAGACGCCGTCCTGCTCGCGTTGCCCGGCCGGTGCTTTCCGAGCCGGACGGCGGCACAGCGATGGGGCCCTGCCGACGCGCGTCGGCAGGGCCCCATCGGGACTTCGAGGGCGGTCTCCCGCCCGTTCTCACACGGCCACGGGTCGGTCATGGCAGGTGAAGCCCAGCCGTGTCAGGGCCCGACTGACCTCGCGGGCGGTGAAGTCCCGCGGGTCCTGTCGCGTGATGACCTGGCCCACCTGCTTGACGGGGTAGCGGCGGCGGCCGATGGTCACGGACTCACCCGTGACGATCTCGGGCCTGACGCCCCTCATCGAGGCCAGCACCCCGGCCTTGGTCAGGTCGAACGGGTATCGGGCGATGACACAGCGCATGATGCCTCACAGCAGAGAAGTCGCGGGGAGAGGGAGAACGGGCGCCCGGGGCCGAGACGGATCAGCACGACAGGGCGGGTACGCCCGGAACCCGCCCGTACTCACCCACGCCGCCCGAGCGGCCGCCGGGCAAGGGCAGCGTTTCGGCGAGGACGTCCCGCAGACGGATCCGGTCGGTGTAGGTGTCACTCTCGCGAAGATCGGCGAGCCGGAGCAGCGTGATCAGAGCTGTGCTCCGGTTGTCCCCGTCGCACACGGTCAGGTACTCGACCCGGGCACTCGCCATGACGGCCAGAGCCACCTCGACGGTCATGTCGTCGCACACCCGAGGCCCGTGCCCTTCGCTGTCCTCGACCGCGGTCACGGGAGCGGGGCGCGGCATGCCGTACTGCGTTCGCGTCGGCGTCAAAGGTGTCTCCTTCGGTGGGGGGTGGTCGGGTCGGGCGGCCCTTGTGGCCCAGGAGACCGTTGCGTCTCGCGAGAGGTCAGAAGGTCCTTGGAGAGTGCGTCGGCCTAGGCGGCCGAGTTGTTGCCGGGCCGCCGCTGTGTCCTGCGGCGCCCCCGCGCGCCGACGGGTCGGCCCTGGCCCGTGCGGCCCTGGCGGTCCCGGGACGGCGAAGACGTGCGGCGGGTGCGTTCCGCGACAGGCGCGGTGATGACCACAGGGACCCCGGAGGGTGCTTGCGCGCCGGTGATGCGGCTCAGCTCCGCCTCACCCGAGCGGACCGGGGTGATGCGCGGGCTGATGCCGGCCGAGGCCATCAGCCGGGTCATGCCGCGGCGTTGGCGGGGTGTCACCAGGGTGACGACGCTGCCGGACTCCCCGGCGCGGGCCGTACGGCCGCCGCGGTGCAGATAGTCCTTGTGATCGCTGGGCGGATCCACGTTGACGACCAGGTCGAGGCTGTCGATGTGGATGCCGCGGGCCGCGACGTTGGTGGCCACCAGGACGGTGACGTGGCCGTCCTTGAACTGCGCGAGGGTCCGGGTGCGCTGCGGCTGGGAGCGGCCACCGTGCAGGGCCGCGGCGCGGACACCGCTGTTCAGCAGGTGCTTCGTCAGCCGGTCCACGGCGTCCTTGGTGTCCAGGAACATGATGACCCGGCCGTCCCGGGCCGCGATCTCGGTGGTCGTGCGGTGCTTGTCCGCGTCGTGCACGTGGAGGACATGGTGCTCCATCGTGGTGACGGCACCGGCCGACGGGTCGACGGAGTGCACCACCGGGTCGGTCAGGTAGCGGCGGACCAGCAGGTCGACGTTGCGGTCCAGGGTGGCCGAGAACAACATCCGCTGGCCCTCGGGGCGCACTTGGTCGAGCAGTGCGGTGACCTGGGGCATGAAGCCCATGTCGGTCATCTGGTCGGCCTCGTCGAGCACCGTGACGTCGACGTCGGCGAGTCGGCAGGCGCCCCGGTCGATGAGGTCCTTGAGGCGACCGGGCGTCGCGACGACCACCTCCGCGCCGGTCCGCAGCGCACCGGCCTGCCTGCCGATGGACATTCCGCCGACGACGGTGGCAAGCCTCAGGCTCACGGAGCGGGCATAGGGAGCGAGCGCGTCGGTGACCTGCTGGGCCAGCTCACGGGTGGGGACGAGAATCAGGGCCAGCGGCCGACGCGGCTCGGCGCGCCGGCCCGCCGTACGGGCCAGTACCGCAAGGCCGAAGGCGAGGGTCTTGCCCGACCCGGTGCGGCCACGGCCCAGTACGTCACGGCCGGCCAGGGAGTTGGGCAGGGTCGCCGCCTGGATCGGGAACGGTGCTGTCACGCCTTCATGGCCGAGCGTGGCCAGCAACGGCGCCGGCATGGCGAGATCGGCGAACGACTCGACAGCGGGCAACGCGGGCGTGACCGTCTCCGGCAGGGCGAACTCGCCCGGCGCCGGCCGCCGGTTTTCGTGACCGTTGGAACGGCGCGGAGCGCCGGAGCGGCCCGCGGCGGCGTTTCCTCCGAAGCGGTCATGTGTGCGATTGGCGCGTGCGCGAGTGGTACGTGCGCGGTTCATGCGGAACCTTCCTCGATGCGGGCACGTATCAAGGAATTTCCGCAGCAGAAAGAGCGGCGCAGAGAATCGCGAGAACGGGCCGAAAATGCCAGGGGGGAATCACCCTGAGAATGAAACGAGCTGGGGCCCGCACCCCAAGGTGCGGGCCCCAGCTGCGAAGTATGCGTCGGTGCCGGTGCGTCAGGCGGGAACGATGTTCTCGGCCGTCGGGCCCTTCTGGCCCTGCGCGATGTCGAACGACACCTTCTGGCCTTCCAGCAGCTCGCGGAAGCCCTGGGTGGCGATGTTCGAGTAGTGGGCGAAGACGTCAGCGCCGCCGCCGTCCTGCTCGATGAAGCCGAAGCCCTTTTCCGCGTTGAACCACTTCACAGTGCCAGTAGCCACGTTGTTGTTTCCCCTTCGGAGGCGGAGTACGGGAATACGCCCTGTGCGCATTCCGTGTCGCCGTGATGATCGGCCGTCGGAAAAACCTACTGGCAACCACACCTGCAACTGAGTTCGACAGTAGCACGGCGAGATCTGCCGTGCGGGGTGAATAATCCCGCTCCGCCGGGTGATCGAGGAATACTCACCGTACCCCGTACCTATTTCTCATTTCGCGAGCACAGATATTGCTCTCCGCGGGCGCGGCTTTCCGGCCGGGTGTTCCGCCTGAAGCCCTCTGACCTCCCTCGACGGGCCGTGCCCCGCTGCCGCTGCCGTCAGCGGACGGCGCACGCTCCTCCGGCTGGAGACGACGGGGTCGCGGGAAGGTGTCCTGGATGGTGCGTGGCGGCCGCGGTCGTGCAACGCCGGTGCCGACCTGCCGGAGCTGCCCGATCCGCTGAGCGCCCTCACCTCCCCCGTGGTTGCGCACGGGCATCCACCTCGCAGCCGTGGCGAACGTGCCCTGGTGTGCCGTCCGCGGGTGAGCGGTCGCGCCGTAGTTGACCGCGGGGCACCGGTCGCTCTGGGCGCGAGCCCCCTGCGCATTGAGATCGCGCACTGACCCTTGCGCCGGATACCCATGGGGGGTATACAGGAGTCCGTCGATCACATACCCCCTGGGGGTATTGGGAATCCATGGAGGATCTCATGTCGGGTTGCTGCACCCCGGGCGGAAGCTGCCACGCGAGCACCGCCAACACGGTCGTCTACAAGGTCGAGGGCATCGGCAGCGCGCACTGCCAAGGCGTCGTCACCGATGCGGTGAGTGCCTTGGACGGGGTCACCGCCGTGACGGTCGAGATCGGGACCGGACTGGTCACCGTGACGACCGCCGCCGAGGCCGACGAGGCGTTCGACGCGCTGATCGCCGCGAACGTCGACGAGGCCGGCTACGACTTCGCGGGCAGAGTGCCCGCCTGATCCGCCCGGCCGCACCGGGCCCCTATTTCCCTCTTCTTCACGAGAGGTCAGTCATGTCAAGCGTCAATCCGCGCCGTTGGTGGGC
>NZ_QFRX01000001.1:5312723-5395382 GCF_003143935.1 Streptomyces sp. Act143
CCGCTCAACCAGGTCTCCCACGAAGCATTCAACGACCCGCAGGTACCAAAAGAAACGGCGTCTTAGAGAGGGAAGCCGCGTCGGCGCCACTCCTGCGTCCCGGCTCGGCTCCCCGTCCGGCCGGCCGCCGACGAGAGGCTGCCGACCGTCCTTGCGTCCGCGTTCCTCGTCCTCCGGGTCGGCAGGCCCGTGCCGCGCCGTGTGCCTCGTACGTCCGTACAGGCGCCAGCGCGCCGCGCCATGGCCGACCCGTGCCGAAAGGTGTCACAGTTCCCGTGTCCCAGCACCAGGTCACCGAAGCCCACCGCGCGTCGGCACCGCCGTACGCCTCACACCCGACGCGCCGGCCGGAAGACCGGCACCTGTCCGACCGGGGCCGCACCGGATCGGCACCGCACCGCGGGGAAGGAGCGCCCGAGAACAGGCCCGGTGGCCGACGCGGGCGGCGCCGGGCACCCAAGCGCGCCCCGCTGCTCGGCGACTACCTGGGCTACGCGGCGACCTTCGTCGGGGCGGGCCTGATCAGCGGCGCGATCGTGCACCACCCGCTCGACCCGGCCCGCTACACCCTCATCGCCGTCATAGGCGCGGCGGTCTTCCTCTGCGCCACGGTCCTCAACGAATTCGTCCTCACCCGCAGCCGCCCCGGCGCCGCGAAGGTCTGCGGCGTCGTGGCCGCCTCGCTCGCGCTGTCGTTCGGCATCGGCATGCTCAGCGGCGGGCTCCAGCACTTCGAGGACTTCCCCGAACGGGCGGCCATGCTCATCCCCTTCGGCCTCGCCCTCTCCTTCGTCGCCTATGTGCTGCGCCACCAGCCCGCGCGGTGGCGCGGCATCGCCGGCCCCGCCGGGATCGTGGTCGCGGTTACTGCGGCCGTCGCCTTCGTGGGACTGAAGGGCATCGCCCAGGAGATGGCGGCCCAGCCCGCCGGCGACGGCCATGGCCACAGCCACGGCGCGGAGCCCGCCACCGAAACGGGGCCGGCGACCGACGCCCCGAAGGACCACGAGCACGAGCACGGGTCCTCCCCTTCCGAAAGCGCGGAGTCGCCGACCGACCCCACCCCGGCCGCCGAGGAGCACGGCGAAGCGGGACACGACCACTGACGGCGGACGGGTGCGCTCAGTGCCCTTCGGTGGAGGACACGGGCAGGCGTTCGGTGAACGTCCGGCCGCCGTCGCGGGACTCGTACACCCCGTCCTGTGTGGCGGCCAGGACGCGCCGGGCGTCTACCGCGGTCAGAGCCTGGGGCTGACCGCCCGGCACGGTGCCCGTCCGCTGCCAGGTGGTGCCGCCGTCGGTGCTGCGGTGCAGACCGCCGCCGAGGTCGAGGCCGTACAGGGCGTCGGCGGCGGGCCAGGACAGGAAGGCGAGCACCCGGCCGGAACCGGCGCCGAAGGTGCGGCCGCCGTCGGTGCTCGCGGCGAGGCCGTCCTCGGTGGTCGCCAGCACCACGTCACGGTCCTTCGGGCTGACGGCGATGTCCAGGGCGGCGAGCTCGGCGCGGTTGTCCCAGGTGGTGCGGTCGGTGCTGACGCGCAGGACGCCGTGGGCGCTGTCGTAGCCGTAGACGGTGCCGTGCGCGTACTTCAGGGCATGGAAGTCGCTGGTGCCGTCGAGGGAGAGAGGCTTCCAGGTCCTGCCGGAATCGGTGGACCGGATCAGTCCGCGGTTGCCGTGACCGCCGCTGCCCTCGGCCGGGTGGCCGCTGCCGAGGAAGGTCTTCGGGCCGATGACGGTGAAGCCCATGTAGTCGGCTCTGTCACCCACCCGCCGCGCGGTGCCGTCGTCGGCCACGGCGATCACGCCTTCGTGGGTGGCGACGTACAGGCGCCCGTCGGCCGGGTCGACACCCAGGCCGTGGACGTGGCTGACGGCTCGGCCGCCGGAGCTGCCCGCCGAGCCCGTGCCGGACGGCGAATCGGCTGGGGAGGTGCATGCGGCCAGTACGGCGGCGAGCAGGGCCACCGGCGCGACGGTGGCCGCGCGGGAACGAATCTTCATACCGAGGTCTTTCGGAGGGCGCGAGGAGAACGGGCAAGGGGGCGACGGGATGTGAGGGCACACCCCGTCGCCGGTGGGACCGGACGGGTCAGCTCTTGCCGAGGAGCTTGTTCATCTCCTCGATCTCGGCGGTCTGCGCGGTGATGATGTCGCCGGCCAGCTTCTTGGCCGGACCGTACTGACCCTTGTCCTTCTCCGTGGTCGCCATCTTCACGGCGCCCTCGTGGTGCTCGACCATCATGGTCAGGAACATGGTGTCGAAGTCCTTGCCGGACGCGTCCATGAGCTTGTCCATGTCCTCGGTGCCCATCATTCCGGGCATGTCGGAGGAGCCGTCGCCGTGGTCCATGCCGGGCATGGAGGAGGGCACGTCCTCGCCCCACGTCTCCAGCCATCCGGACATCGTCTCGATCTCCGGGTCCTGGGCCTTCTCGATGCGGGCGGCGAGGTCCTTGACCTCGGCGGAGGACGCCTGGCTCCTGGCCATCTTCGCCATCTGCAGGGCCTGCTGGTGGTGGGGAATCATGCCCTGGGCGAAGTCGACGTCCTGGTCGTTGTGGGCGCCGGCGGTGTCCTCGGCGCCCGCCGAGGCCGAGGTCTGCGTACCGGAGCCGGTGTCGGAGGAGCCGTCGTCGCTGCCGCACGCGGCGAGAACGAGGGCGGCGGCCACGGCCGTGGTGCCCAGCGCGGCACGGCGGATGAGGGAACGGGTGCTGTTCATGGGTGTTCTCCTGCGATGTGCGGGGGAGGGGGCGCCGATCGGCGCGGGACATGACTGAGTGCCGTAGCCGCCCTCGACGACGGGGCAGGCACGGCTCGGTCTTGTCCTAGATCCGCAGGAGTTGCAGTTCGGCCAGGGTGGGCGGGGCGCGGCCGCCTTCGGACGCGGCGGCGAAGGCACCAAGCAGACGGTCGGCGGGAGAGGCCGGGCCGACGGGAGCGGGCAGCGGCGCGTGCAGTACCGGTCCCGCGCCGAGAGCGGCGGAGGCACATGCCGCATCGGCGTGCTGCGCGTGCCCGCCACTGCCGCTGTCATCACCGGGACAGACGAACTCGACGCCACCCGGTCCCATGTTCATCGCTGCCGAGGCGGCGGAGGAGTGAGAGGCGTGAGCGGAGTGATGGGAAGCATGGCCGACTGTTGCGACCGCTCCGGCGGGAGCGAGGACGTGCATGGCGAACAGCCCGGCCAGCAGCCCGAGCAGCAGCAACCCGCGCCGCCTCGCAAGGGGCGATCGCGCACGGCGCAGCTGTGTACGGGCTGTCACATCCCTCATGCTACGGAATCCCGCCTGCCGCAGGTGAGCGGACCGCTGCGAAAGCACCGACGGAATGCGATCACCGCTGGTGAGGGAACCATGGAAGAAGCACCCCCGGACGGCGCGGCCCCCTTTCCTCACTACCGGACGGTGTCGCGCGCCGCGCCGCGCGGTGTCGATGGGTAACCCATCGATTGCGGTGCGAGTGATTCCGTGCGACGGCCGGCATCCGCACCCGGCGCCACCGCCGTGCTCATCGGCCTCATCCATGTGGTCGCCGCCCCCGAACTGGACCAGACAAAAAACAACCCCCGGGCCGACGGCCTGGGGGTTCGAAGTGGAGCGGGTGACGAGAATCGAACTCGCGCTCTCAGCTTGGGAAGCTCGGGTCTTCCGGGGGCAGGCTCCGCACTGACCTGCGGCGGAGCGGTGTTTCGTCCCTGGTGGTCCGTGGCTGAGACCCCACTGTTCCCCGGGAGTCCCCGCAGGATCTGGCACGCAACTGGCACGCCTCGAAGCACCCTGGGGCGAGAGGCTGACCGTGGGGTCGTCTGAGCCTCAGCCGACGACAGTCAGCCACGGTGGCGGTGCGCCGACCGATCAGGTGCGCGTGTGCCTCGCTGCACCCCCGCTGGCCTCAGCCACGCTGCTGGTGCTGTCGAAGAGAGCAAGCCACGACGGCCTGCCCGTGATGACCTTGCTTCGGCCTTCAGTTTGGTTCGTACGACGGAACAGCCACGGGCCTCGGTGAACTGCTGAACTGATCCCCGTTAATACCCATTGCCCGCCTGGCTAATTGAAGCGCTTTGACGCGGCAAGCGCCTCATTAGTCTTCATTTTGCGAAGGTCCTCGCCATCGCGCACATAGTACTCTTCATCGAAGCTGGATAGCTCTGCCTGGGCTGGAATTCTAATAATCACATATGACCTCCCAGAATAAGTAACGGTGTCCACGTTTGCCAAAACGGCACTCTTTAGCGGCTCGCTCATAGGAGAACCTTGAATGGCTCCCAATATTTTCCGCGTGTAATCGCTAAGCTGGATTCCTAGAACTCGGCATTCTCGGTCCACGCCGACGAGAAGTTGACGTCCCATGCGAAGAGCCATGACGGAATCAAGCTGCTCAACTCGTTCCGCATCCTTGTCGGTATCTGCTACACCGAAGACGATGTAACCATCCGCTTCGGGTCCTACATTTGCAATGGCTGAGATGATTTTTGGCATCTTTTCGAGAAAGGTCTGATTGATTTCTCGTTTGCCGTACAGTGACGCTATTCCTTGTTTAAATTCATAGCGCGCACTCTCTATTGGGGCTCGCCTAATGATGTTAGGGAACTCAATCTCCATGGCGGGACCGTGAGTGAGCGCTGGTCGCGGTGCACTGGCGAAATGCTTCTCCAAGAGGCCGCGAACAATGTCAATATTCTCCTGGCGCTGCTGCTCGGTCGTTGTATTTCTGCTGGGAGTCAGCCTAGCGGATACCTTTCGAATAGAAGCAAATGCGGATTTAGGGTCTGCGAGCTGCTTCTGTTGCCTGATCATCAGATCGTAGAACGCCATAAATATTGCATAGAAGGGAGTTTTGGCGGAGGTGAAGCTACTAGTGCTGACGTGCGATCGGAAGGCTCCGCTGACGCCTGGCCGCTCGGACTCCACCATGGTTTTCATGGCGCCAAGCACGTCCTTGACATCGCTGGCTAGAGTCTCGGTGCCATAGGTGTTCAGGTCAATGGCAAGCGAGTAGCTCTCAGGGGTAGTTGGATCGAAATATTTATCAAGCACATCAGAGCTGACGCTAAACGTGTTGCCCCTGACAACTGAAATGCAGATATCCGCTAGAAGCTGCTCATCTTCGCTTTGCTGTAGCTGGCGTGGATTCAGGACGCCCAAACTGCACCAAAATGTCTCCTCTGCCGCGATTCCATACCCGAGTCTTTCACGTGCAGAATCGATGGAGACGACCGGCATCTTGGTGAGCGGAAGTATGTCGGGTGAGCCGTCGTATCGAAAATCGGAGGCAAGCTTCCTAACCATCCGAACGAAGTCGCTGACGACACCTGCCTGCCGTTTCTCCTGCGCGCTAAGTTGGCGGCCTCCTGAGTTGATGCGCCGGAATACTTCGGTGACTTGCGTTTCCTCTTTCGAATCGAAGATGGTTACCGCTAGCTGGTAATCAAGCAAGTCGGCGCACTTGCTTGCTGGAAGAAGGTCAGGGTTTTCGGTTTCGGCTTCGAATGCTCCAGCCTCTGCGAATTGTCGCGCTCGCGAAAATTCTTTCAGATCGAAGAACTGTCTTGCGTCACCCTCTTGAATGGCGTACTTGTGTTCAATGAACCCGAAGATCGCATCTAGCCGCTGCATGCCATCGATGATTTCAAAGTCGCCGTCCGCTGTTTCGGCAAAGAGAAACAGCGGGATCGGGAAGCCCTTTAAGATGCTGTCAATCAAGTGGACCTTTTCATCTACCCCCCAGACGAGTTTTCTTTGATAGTTGCGATTCACGATAAGCTTTTCACCTCGATAAAGGCTGTAGGCTTCTTGGATCGACATTCCTCGGGGGGTAATGGACATTGATGGGCCTCCTGCCGGTCAACTCTGGTAACACGTTAGGTGCAATTTCTACCTACTGCTCATCGATCAAGAGGTAGGTGTTGGATCTTGTCGGAATTTGTAGGAGTATGCTTGATGGAGTCGACCGCCCCAGCCTCGACATACCCCTTCTCTGGCATCAGGCGACTGATTGCCATGAGCGCGGCACGGGCGCCGGCCGGGCTGGAGCGGGGCGGAGACAGGAGCGCAGGCCCGGCCGGGGGCCGGGCAGCGCGCGGGGAGCGGAGCGAGCCGCCTTGAACTAGTAGAGAAAGTTGTAACTCAGTCGGGCGTGTGGGGCTTGAAGTCGTGTGCGCAGGCTGGGAGTTCGGTGCCCTGGCGGTGGGCGAGTGGTAGGAAGATCGCTGGTCGGATCGTCCAGGTGATGCGGGTCTGGTCCTGGGTGATCGTGACCGTGCAGGGCTCGGAGCGTAAGAGGGGTGTGTCAAGTTAACAGCTGATCTTGGTTGTTGAGTTATCGCTGGTCGGTGGGGGTCAGGCGGCCATCGAAGGCGATCTGGAAGGCGTTCAGGGGTGCCTTCCAGCGCATCGTCCAGCGGCGCCGGCCCTTGCCCGTCGGGTCCAGGCTCATCAGCGCCATGCAGACGCACTTCAACGCGGCGGCCTCCGAGGGGAAGTGCCCGCGGGCCCGAACCGCCTTTCCGTCGACCTCTACGAAGATCTCCTGCGGCTCCACATCCTCCCGGCCTTCGGTGACCTCGACCTGGACGAGATCACCGTGCCCCGTGTTCGCGAATGGCGCGCCGAACGACTCCGCACCACCAAAGCCAAGACGACCATCGCTAAGGCGTACCGCCTCCTCAAGGGCATCCTGGAGACAGCGGTCGACGACGACCTGATCAGTCGCAACCCGTGCCGAATCAAGGGCGCGGGCAAGGAGTCAGCCGCCGAACGTCGTATCGCCACCGTCGCCCAGGTCGACGCTCTCGCCGAAGCGATCGGCATCCGCTGGCGCCTCATGGTCTACCTCGGCGCGTACGGTCCGATGCGCCCCGAGGAGCTGGCTGGCCTCCGCCGCCGGGACGTCGACGTCGACAACCTCGTGATCCGAGTCCGTGTCGCTGAGCCTGAGCGGACCAACGGCAAGCGGGCTCCCGGCGAGACCAAGTCCGAGGCGGGCGTCCGTGTCGTCGTCCTCCCGCCGTTCCTTCACAAGGAGGTGAAACAGCACCTCGCCTGGTTCGCCGAGAAGGGACCCGACGGGCTCGTCTTCGTCGGGGAGAAGGGAGCGCCCTTTCGGCGCACGTCGTTCGGCCGGAAGTGGCGGCGCGCCCGTATCGCTGCCGACCTTCCGGACGGCTTCCGCTTCTACGATCTTCGCCACACCGGCCACACCCTCTCGACTCGCTCGGGTGCGACCCTCAAGGACACGATGGTTCGCGCCGGGCAGTCCTCGGAGAAGGCCGCGCTGATCTATCAGCACTCCGACGAGGAGCGTCAGCGCGAGGTGGCCGCCGGACTCGACGACCTGGTCCGCGCCGAGCGTGCGAAGCACCACAAGAACCATCCCGCGCACCACAGCGAGGAGGTCGCCGAGGGCTAATGGTGCGCTTGTGGTGCGCACCCCTCGCACCGGTCTAGACAACAAAGAACCCCCGGGCCCATGGCCTGGGGGTTTCACATGGAGCGGGTGACGAGAATCGAACTCGCGCTCTCAGCTTGGGAAGCGACGGCGCTTGCGGAGGCGAAGGACTTCTGACCTGGGCGTATGTGCTCTGGCGTGTCGGCTGAGCGAACTGGATGGCACCGGTGTTGACCGTGGTTCGCCGGTCTTATGGGCACGCTATGGGCACGCGGTTCGCTCGGAGGCGCGGGCAGCCCTTTCGGGCGTCTGACCGCTGGCCGGTGGCGGAAACGACTGGCGGCGGGAAGGGGCGCCGTTGCAGGAGCACATTGACTTGGATGCCTATGTCCGGCCCGTCAGCCTGGGTTCATGCGCGGAAGGGCAGCCGTTCCTGATCAGCCCGGAGGGCGAGCACGGCATCTTGCAGGACGCGCTCGGTGGTCCGGCTGCGGCACACATCAAGATCGAGCGGTCAATCCGCGCGAACTCGTCGGCGAACTGTGCGCTCTCAGCGGCGAGTTCCGCACTATGCGGGCCACCCACGACGTACGCACACACCACGGCGGCACCCAGCGGATCGAACACCCCGAGGTCGGCACCCCGGAACTGGCCTATCAGTCCATGGCACCCAGTCGGTGAGGAAGTGGAGGCGAACGAAGTTGGCGTGAGCGCGTGCAGGGCGGTGGTGTCGCTGGTGAACAGCGACGCGTGCAGGGCGGTCGCCGTCCGTCACGTCCTCTCGCCTCGGAGAACAGTCATGTCCCGCAGACGACTTGACGCATCAGCGCCCGATGCCGGTGCAGGTCCTGCTGAATCCGTCCCCCGAGCGGGCGTTGCGGCGGAGTCGTACGAAGCGGGCCCGGCGCCCCCCGACGCCCGCAATCGGGCCGGACGACAACGCTCGCGCGGGTCGGACTGCGCTGCTGTTGACCATGGTTGTCCGCTCCGCCCGCGGGTGCTGCCGCGCCGTACAGGACGTAGGCAGGCCGTCGTCGCGGCGCTGGCTCCGGGCGTCGCGACGACGGTGATCACGTGCCGGCCGCCGTCCGTGGAACATTGCCGACGGCCTGGCGGCCGTTGCTGAGGGTCTGTCATGCGATGGCAACTGCCTGTGGCATGCATCTGGATCGGACGTGCGGAGTTGCGACGCGTCCGGCTGTCGCTGCCGCCCGGTATTGGGGAGTTTTCGACCGGTTCGTTGGTGGGCCCGCCCGGCGTTCCGGGGGCGGGCTAGTTTGGGCGGTCATGACCGGCCGTCCTGGCCGGTCATGCGGACCGTCTTCCCGGTGCGGTCGTTCGGGCGGAACGGCGCGGCGGATCTATGCGGTAGTGCGCGGTGGTGTGGCAGTGACGGGACGGGAGCAGCGCGGCGGATCCGGGCAGGCGGGCGAGCTGAGGCCGGCGCGTCGGCCGCACGGCGGTGCGGCGGAGCCGTTGGAAGAGGAGGACATGCCCTTTCGGGCCTGGACCGTCGAAGCCGGACTGAGGGCAGGGCGGGGGGCAGCGCTGCTCGCTGGGGCTCTGGCGGTGACCGGTCTGGCGGGGTGGGTGCTCGGCAGCGAGGCGCTCAAGAGCGTGCTCCCGGGACAGAGTTCCTCCATGAAACCGAACACCGCGGTCGCTCTGCTGTTCGGGGCGGGAGCACTGATGATCAGGCTGTCGCGGGCGGTTTCGCCCCGCACTCTCACGGCGGCGCGGGCCGGGGCCGCAGGTGCGGCCGGGATCGGCGCACTCACCTTGTTCGAGTACGCCGCCGGAATGGATCTGGGTGTCGATCAGCTCCTGTTTCGCGACACGGCCCGACCACCGCACACGGTGGCGCCGGGACGGATGGCACCGAACACGGCGCTGGCGCTGACCCTGACAGGGCTGGCCGCTCTCACCCCCCGACCGCGGCGGCGGGGAGCCTGGGCGGGGCAGCTCGCGGCCCTGGCTGTGGTGTTGCTGGGCATGCTGCGTCTGTACGGTTTCGCCTTCGGTGTGCCGGATCTGGGCGCACCGCGTGAGTACACCGGGATGGCCCTGCACACCGCGCTGGCCCTGGTGCTGTTGGGCGGTGCGGCATTCCTGATCCGGCCGCGGGAGGGGCTGGCCGGGCTGCTGGTCAATTCGGGTACCACCGGGGTGCTGGGCCGCCGGATGGTGGCCACCGTCGTGTTCGTGCCGCCGGTACTGGGCCGGTTGACGCTGGCCGGGCAGGACGCCGGCTGGTACGGGACCCGGATGGGGGTGGCGCTGCTGGTGTGCGGGCACGTCCTGGTCTTCCTGGTGCTGACGTTCATCGCGCTGGGCACCGGACAGCGTGCGGAAGTCGCCCGCGACCGTGCCGAGTCGCAGTTGCGTCGGCACCGGTGGCTGCAGGCGTTCATGGACCACACCCCGGCGATGATCTTCGTCAAGGACCGCCGGGGACGCTACCTGAACGTCAACAGCGGCTTCGAGCAGTGCACGGGCAAGAGCCGCGAGCAGGTCGTGGGGCGTCGCGCCGAGGACGTGCTGCCCGGGCCGCTCGCCCGCCGGGTCTGGGCCGACCAGCGTCGGGTGCTGGCCGACGGCGTATCCCGCCAGCGTGAGGACATCCTCCCCGTGGGCGGGGTCGAACACTCCTATCTGACCACCCTGTTCGCCCTGCCCGATGACGAGGGCGGGCCGGTCGCGGTGTGCGGTGTGGCCACCGATGTCACCGAGAAGGCCGCGGCGCAGCGGGAGACAGAGCGGGCCCGCCGACTGTTCTCCGCGTTGCTGGAGTCCGCTCCCGAGGCCACCGTCATCACCGACCGTCACGGCATCATCGTCATGGTCAACGACCAGGCCAAGCACCTGTTCGGCAACCCCCGCCGTCCCCTGATAGGCAGCGACCTCGCCCAGTTGGCCCCCGTGGACCGCCGCCGACACCAGGCCGCTCTGCTGCGGGCCTACCTGCACCGTCTGCCTCGCAGGCCGACAAGTTTCGACACCGACCTGTGGGCCGTGCGCGGCGACGGCGGGGCCTTCCCGGCCGAGGTCAGCCTCAGCGCCTTGCAGGAAGAAGAGCAGGTGCTGGTGGTCGTCACGGTCCGTGACATCACCGACCGGCGGCGGGCCGAGGCCGACCGCGCGGCGCGCTACGAGCAGCAGCGTCGCATCGCCTATACCCTCCAGCGCAGCCTGATGGGCGAACCACCGCAGTTACCCCATCTGCCCACTGCCCGCCGTTACGTGGCCTCGGCCCAGGACGCCGGGGTCGGCGGCGACTGGTTCGACATCATCGCCCTGGACGCCGATCACACCGGCGTCGTCATCGGCGACGTCATGGGTCGCGGCATCGATGCCGCCGCCGTCATGGGCCAGCTGCGCGCTGCCGCCCACGCCCTGGCCCGCACCGGCACTGAACCCGTCGACCTGATCACCGGCCTGGACGCCTTCGTCGCCGACCTCGACAACCAGCTCGTCACCTGCTGCTACCTCGTCATCGACCACATCGCCCGCGAGATCACGCTCTGCTCCGCAGGCCACCTTCCCCTGCTGGCCGCCACCCCCGGCCGGCCACCCCACCGCATCGACGCACCCGTCAGCGTGCCCCTCGGCATCGGCGGCATCCCCCACCACCAGACCCGCATCCCGCTGCCTGCCGGCGCCACCCTCGCCCTCTACACCGACGGACTCATCGAACGCCCCGGCACCGACCTCGACACCCAGATCGACCACCTGGCCGACACCCTGCGCATAGCCCTCAAGAACGGCCCCACCTGCCTCGAACAGGCCGCCGACCACATCCTGGGCACCCTCATTCCGGACCCCGCCGCCCACGATGACGACGTCACCCTGCTCCTGCTTCATCTGCCGGCGGACGACACCGCACACCTCATCCTGGACGCCCGCCCCCAATCCGTCGCCGAGGGCCGCCGCTTCGTCACCTCCACGCTCCGCGACTGGGGCTGTCCCGACCAGCTCATCGACATCTGTTGCCTGCTCGCCAGCGAACTGCTCACCAACTCCGTCCGCCATGCCCAGGGCCCGATGACCCTCACCCTCAGTACCACCGAGGCCACTCTCACCCTGCATGTCAGCGATCAGGACGCCACCCGGCCCCAGCCCCGGGACGCCGCTCCGGACGACGAGAGCGGCCGTGGCCTCACCCTTCTGTCCGCTCTCGCCGACCAGTGGGGCACCAGCCCCCACCCCGGTGGCAAGACCGCCTGGTGCACCCTGCGCCGCACAGGCCCACACCCCGGGCACACTCGTACTCACCACGATGAGCGATAAGGAATTCCGGTATCGTCGATCGCCCCTCGAAGTCTCCGTTCACGGAAGGCCCAGGGATGGCTGCCGAGGCGACAAACCGCTGGGACCAGCGGTAAATTTTTCTGACAAGTCACGCGCGGATGGTACGAACCATTGCGCAAGATCCAGCCGCTCTGCTGCGGGACATCGCCGTCACCTGCCAGCGGATCAGCTATGCCCTTGAACTCTGATGACCCCCTGCGGCATCCGATGGAAGCCCCCTAACGCTGCGCGCCCTCGTCGAACTCGCCCCACAACACGGCGGCACTCAGCCACCGGACACGGTTTCCGCAGCAGTGACGACGGCCCTGGCTCCCAGGGCCTGAGCCGCGCGGTCAGCGAGAACCCGCAATGGCTCGGCATACGGCGTGGGCGGTCTGCTGGAGACGGCGGTGCGATGAGGGGCCTTCTGGTCTGCTCCACAGCCGGCGTTCGGGCCCAGTGCCCTGTGTCAGACCGACATGTTCGACTGCGACCGGCCCCCTTGGGCCCGCAGCTCATCGTTGATCCGCTGAGCTTCTTCGAGCTGGTCTTCGAGGATGACGATCCGGCAGGCGGCCTCGATGGGGGTGCCCTGGTCGACGAGTTCGCGGGCGCGGGCGGCGATGCGCAGCTGGTAGCGGGAATAGCGGCGGTGGCCACCGTCAGAGCGCAAAGGGGTGATCAGGCGGTGCTCGCCCAGCGCACGCAGGAAAGCGGGGGTGACGCCGAGCATCTCGGCGGCCCGGCCCATGGTGTAGGCGGGGTAGTCGTCATCGTCGAGATTGTCGACGGGGCGGGTACGGGCAGGGGGCATAGACCTCTTCTTCCGGGACATGTCGGGGGGCCCGGAACGCCGTACTGGCGCCCGGGCCCCGAGCTTTCCACACCATCTACATGCCGATCATGTCGGCCTTCTATGTCCGCAACGTCTGCCCGGGAGGGGCGGGCTGCGGGGATCGCGGATGCGTGACCGGGGACCACCTTCCAATCCGGGGTCTTGCGGTACCCGGGCCGACGCACTCCTCGCCCGGGCGATCCTGATGGCGCTCTGCTCCTCACCTTCAGTTACTTGCTTGTGCTGCTGGATATCGCGGGTACTGCGCACGACCCCTAGGGCCGTGTCCTTCTAGACCTGATCGCGTGCAGTTCATGTCTGCCGCGCTTGCTTCGACTTTCTGGGTACGACACGACGATAGCTCCACGGAAGACGAATGTCTATCGTCAGTGCGATAGTTTTTCTTCCTCGACGCTGTCATGACTTCTGCTCCGAATACCCTCATAAGAGTGATGCGCCTGGTTGGGTTCGGGCGCGGCGGGCAGACGCTGAACCCGGCGGTACAACCGAGCGAAGCGGGGTGCAGCGCATGACCGACCTGGAGATGGCTCGCACGACGGCCTCGGCCGCAGCTCAGGTAGTGGTGCACGGCGACGGCCCCGCCGACATAGCGCGGGCCCGCGCCGCGGCTCGCGACTTCATCGACAGCCTGGAGCCGGCCCCGGCCCCGCAGACGGCACAGACCCTCGCCCTGGTGGTGTCCGAGCTCACCACCAACGCCCTGCGCCACGGCGGCGGCCGGTACACCCTTGAGCTCGGGGCCACCCCCGACGCCGTGGCCGTCGCCGTCAGCGACCTCAGCTCCGAACCCCCGCACGAACGCGCCCCCGACCTCGACGGCGGCACCGGAGGGTTCGGCTGGCCCATGGTGCGCCGCCTCTGCGAGACAGCCGTCACCCGGGGCCCAGGGCGGAGGAAGACCGTTCACGCCCGCCTCCCCCGGTAGACACACTGAGAGCCGTCGGTCAGCCGTGCGGCCACTGAGGCTGAAGTGACGGCAGCCCCCGCCCACGGCGGATGTCGGGTCGGTACGGTGCCCGGAAACGGCTCTCTCAGTGGTGACCGTGGTGTCCGCGGGGCTGCGGTCGGGGGTGTTGGCGTGAGTATCCGCGGCGCGGTGCTCTTCCCGACACGGCGGGGAGCACGCGCCGGGCGGGTCTCCGCCTTCCCGTGTCGGGCGCCGGGGGCGGCACGGGTACGTGGCGCTGTTTTCAGGGCCGGTGGTCGCCCGCAGGCGGGTGGTTGAGGGGCAGGAGCAGCTCGCGGGCGAGGATGGCGCGGGCGGTCTCCAGCAGCGGCCGACCGGTGTGGAAGGCGTGGGCGCGGATGCGGATGAGGGCCTCGGCGGGGCTGACGCTGAGCTGCACGGCCACCATGCCGGTGGCCTGGTGGACCTCGGCGCGGTGCAGGTGGCTGGTCTCGGTCAGCCAGGCGGAGGGGTCCTTCGGGGAGGAGGCTTGGTCGAGCAGCATCAGCGTCAGAATCTGCGCCAGGGCGCGGGCGTCCACGTCCTGCTCGACGGAGAGGGCGCCGGCCATGGTGCGGTAGCCGGTGAGGACGCCCAGGCGGACGGTGCCCAGAGCCAGCGGGTAGGCGAAGACGGCGCGGACGCCGAGGCCGAGGAGTTCGGGAACGAGGCCGGGCCAGCGCCCGGAGTGGTTCGTGCTCAGGTCGGGTTCGGCGACCGGCAGGCCGGTGCGTGCGGCCTCCGGCCCTGGGCCCTGGCCTTGGGTGAACTGGATGTCCTCCAGCTGAGCCGCACGGGCTCCGGTGTGCCGCAGCAGTTCGGTGGAGTCGCCCGGCCGGGCGACGGACACGGCGAGGCCGTCCAGGCCCAGCACACTGGCGCAGGCCCGCAACAAGACGGGAGATACGGGCAGACCCGGCTCACGCTCGGTGGTGAGGTCGTGCAGGAGCAGAGCCATTTGCCGGCTGACCATGGTTCCTCCCCTCTTCCCCGCGCCGGTGCTCGGCGTGCCTCGTGCGGTGGTCACTGGTCCTGCGCGGGCAGACGTACGTCGATGCCACCGTCCATCACTTCCCGGGCGACGTCGGTCAGCCGCCGCCGGTGGTGGCGGGCGTACCGGCGCAACTGGTGGAAGGCTTCCTCCGCGTTGATCCCGTGCATGTGGGCGAGGGCGCCCTTGGCCTGTTCGATGATGATCCGGGAGTCGAGGGCGGTCTGCAGCTGGCTGGTCACGGTGGCGTGTTCGTGAACGGCGCGCTGCTGCAGGATGCCGATGGTCGCGACGTCAGCCAGCGCTTGGCCAAGGCGCATCTGAGCGGGTTCCAGGTGGCCTGGCTCCTCCCGGAAGAGGTTGAGCGAGCCGATGGTCTGTTCACGCAGCCGCATGGGTGCCGCGGCGACCGAGACGAAGCCCAGCTCCTGGGCCCTGTGGGCGAAGCGTGGCCACTTGACGTGGGCCTGGGGGTGACTCAAGGGGGTGTCGGGGACCGGATTGCCGCTGCGGTAGCAGTCCAGGCAGGGGCCTTCGCCCCAGTCGAGGCTGTCGGTCTCCAGCGCACGGGTGCGTTCGTCGGAGGCGGAGGCGTCGAGGATGTCGCCGTCGGGGGTGGCCAGCATGACGCCGGCGGCGGTGACGTCGAGCAGGTCGACACAGTGGTCGGCGAGGGTGTGCAGAAACGCGATGATGTCGAAGTCGCCTACCAGGGTGTCGGCCAGCTCGACGAACGCGGCGGCCAGCCGTTCCTCACGTGACTGCTCTGACATGGGGGTTCACCTCGATTCGGGGTGGGCCGCCAGCCGTTCGACCGGCCACCGGCGCTCGTGGGTCATGGGCGAACCCTGCCCACTGGTAGCCGACCCGTGCAGCTCTGGGGAAAGCTTTTCGGCCGCCACTTCACATCGGGGCTGTATGTCCGTCGCACGAACGGGACGATAGCGCGTGCAAGGCCCCGGCCGAACGGAAGGCCACGTTCTGCGCCGGGCCGTGACTCGTATCGATTCCGCCCGTGGCGAGCAAGGGAGCGACACGGTCGTAGAACGGCGAGCCGTGCCCGCCCGGCGTGACCAAGTCGGTGTACGGACGGGCGCCACGTCAGGAAGAGGAATCATGGTTTCCCCTTCTGGTCCGTGCCCATCCGTCCGACTGACCTCACGGCGGGAATGCCAGGGCTTACGACTCCTTGCCACATGCGTGACCCCGGCATCGCGGGGCGGGGGAGCTGAGCGCCCCCGAGATCCACGCGGGTGGCCAGTTTCCGCGAACCGGGCACCGGCGGTACCGGTGCTGCGCGACACGGCTGGCGGGAACGGCTCGTCGCTCCGGTGAGGGCCTTGCAGGGCAGCGCGTGCGAAGCCCGGGGCACCGCGCGGGCCGTGCAGCCGACCCGCGCGATGGTGATCGTGGCCGTACCGAAGGCCGAGTGACCGTGGCGGCGTCGGCCGAACAGACGGGCCGCCCGGGCCAAGGCGACGATCAGGAAATGCCGGGCGAGGACATCGAACACGTTGCAGCGGCAGGGCGCCACGGTTGCTGGCGAGTCCAGATGACCGGCAACGACGGACCGGAGGCTGGTTCCGCCATCCGCGGTAACCGTCAGGGCGCCTTCCACGGGCATCTCCTCCCCTGCGCGCCCCGCCAGGTGGCTGCCCTCGGGGCCAGATCAACGCTAGGGACGACACGGAGGCACACGGGAGAGGACAAGCGGACCGCGCTGAGGGGCCGTACGGCCCCTCAGCCTCATGATCCTGCGTCGTGGCGCGTTGACGTGGAGCGCTTTCTCTCCGCCCAGGGCGGCACTCCTGTCCCGCCGATACTCTCTGACCGCGTCACGGCACCTGGCGGCCCTGGCAGTCAACGCCGATCGGGGCCCATCGCCGGTGATGCCCCACGGCCACTCCGGCTGGCTGCTGATCGCGGTCCGGCAGAAGATCGACCCGCCCGCCGAACCGCATCTCGGCCCTCCTCCGCGCCGCGCTGTCCGCCCTGGAGCAAAGGCAACCCTGGCCGACCCGCGGCACACCGCCGATCCAGGTGTCGGCGGCGTTGGAAATGTTCCGGGCATGCACGCCCTGCCCTGGCGGCAACCGTCGTCCCGGCCGGACGCGGTCTCGGACTCCGGGCAGTCACCGCACGGCGACCGAGCGGCAGGCGACTCGAGGCCCATCCCCGAGCGGTGAAGCACCGTCGAGCTCGGACCGGGCCGGCTCAGTCGGAGACGTCCCCAGGGCCGGAGGCGATGCCGTCCTCCAGCCCCGGAATCATGGTGAGTTGCCTGCTCAGGCCCGAAACGCGCAGGATCTTCAGGATCAGCGGGTGCGGGCAGACCAGCAGCAGTCGTCCACCCCGCTCCCTCACCCGTCGCGTGGCTCGGTGCAGCAGCCTCAGCGCATAGCAGTCGAAGAACTCCGTGGGGGTGAGGTCGACCACCACCGTCCGCCCCGCCACCGCGGTGGCGGCGTCCAACTCGGGCCCGATCGACGGAGCGGCGGCGATATCGATCTCACCATGGAATTCGATCACGATCAGCCCATGGACCTCGTGAACCCGGATGTGCCCGACGGGCCATGCGTCAGCCCACCGCATGGCGGCCCCCCTGATGAACCGGACTCTCCGGTGTTCCCTCCGGAGAGCAGCGATTGGTACGGGTCACCGGGGACTGGGGTGACGGCAGGCGGCCAGCCTAGAACTGGACCGGTCACCTGCGGAAAGAAGGAATGATTCTTCGAGTTCGATTCCCTAAAACGGACTGTTTTTAACGTATTTCCTTTACACTCGCGCCCCAGCGAATCGATGTATGTGCACGTCATTGGGCCGACCCGCCCGCAGTCCGGGGAAGAGCGGCCCTCGTCAGGGCGAGTGACCCGCCGTAGACTCTCTGACCGAGCCCCGGACCCCGGCCGACGCAGCATGAGTGCAGTCGCGGAGGCGTTGAACTGGCCCCGTCTCCCGAGGACCTCTCTCCACCGCGCAAGACGTCAGCCGGGAGGCCACCGATGAGGCAGATCTCCTCTCCACTTCCCGCCGCTGCACGACAGCCAATGGGCGGTTGAGGCCGGCTGAACCATCCCCGCTCGCGATCATCCCGCGTGGCGGGCGGGGAATCCGGTGCCCGGCCGACGGGAAGGGGGGGCGACGGCCGGGCACAACCACCTTTCTGCGCCCACCAGCAGTTCCGGTACCACCCGATCCGGTACGCCGAGCAGCTCTACGGCGGCGACGCGCACGGTGGTGGCGTGGCGGTGGCGCAGGGACGGGGCGATACGACGGCCTCAGCCACGGCGACCAGGAGGCAAGATTCCTTGGTGCGGCATTAGCCGTCAAACTCCAGTGATGCGGCTTTGATAGGTTTTTCGAGTCGCCCCCCGGCACCCGCCCGGGCGTCTACACGGCGGCCGACCGCCAAGTACCCGTGAACAGCCCAGCGGGTCTAGGTCGTTCAGGGGCCCTGGTAGTACGTTCCAGGGAAGGGCCAAAGGGCATGGTCCGCGGCTGCCGTAAGGAACGGTCACGCACGACCGCCGCGAGCGCGGGGACAGCGCGGTCGCTCCCCAATCTTTGCCGCGCTGTCCCCGCGCAGTGCCGTCCCAGCGGGCCCGGGCGCGCGGGAGTGCCGGGGCTGGAAGACCGCGAGGACGGAGGGCAGGGCCGGGCCGCTGTGAGTCGGCGCACGGCGGCCCGGGCCACCTTCGGATGTGGTCCTCATCGAGACCCGGGGGCCGGGGGCCTGCCGCAAGCCCGCAACGGCACGCGCACAAGCACGGCAGGGGCTTCGACAACTGACAGCCTAGGCTCCCCGGCGCACGGCACAAGCCTGCGAACCGGACGTTTTTGCAAGGTCAGGCGGACGTCGAAGGCTTCTCGGCCGAAGGTGGGTCGTCCTCGTGCCGCGCGCAGCGCAAGCATGCGCGGGATTGCCCTCAGCCGTGGCGGATTCGTTCAGCGGTCAGTCGAGAGTGCGGTGGGTGAGAACGTGATCAGCCGTCTGCACCAGGGGCACGTTGTGGGCGAAGGCATGGGCTCGAAGCCGGGCCAGAGCATCTTCCGGGACGAGGTTGTCCACCTCTGCGAGGACGCCTGCGGCCATGTGGATGCTGGGTGGGTAGCCCTGAGGGCCGGGACGGGGCGAGCGGGGGGCACTGGTCGCCAGGTGCGGGTGCTCATCGAGGGCGAGGACCGCCAGGATCCGGGCGTAGGCGCGTGCCCGGTTTCTCTCACGAGCAGTGAGCAGGCCGGGCTCTGTGCGGTAGACATCCGCCACGCCGATGGCCAGAGTGCCGAGGACGAGGGGAAAGGCCATCACGCTGCGTATGTTCTGTTCGGCAGCGGCCTGCGTGAAGGCCGGCCACCGGTCGAAAGCTCTGTAGAGGTCCGCTTCCTCGACGAGTCCGCGGTAGCGGTAGGCGTCAGTGCAGGGGCCCTCGCCCGCCACCAGCTGGGCATCTTCCATGCGTTCGGCGCGCTCGTCCGTGGCACAGCCCAGCAGACGTACCTCCCCGGCGACGATCAGGGACACGCCGAGACAGTCCGCGTCCAGGTCCGTGGCGCACGCCTGGCAGGCCACGGCGAGCGAAAGCTCATCACCCGCGGCAGCGACGCGCCTCCAGGCGGCGGTGCGGTCGTCGTCGTGCATGATCATCCCAATCAGTAGGGGACAGCGTGGAAGAAGACGACGTGGTCAAGGGCGAGGAAACTCGTCTGTGTCGACTTCTCCGGCGATGATCTGCCTGCAGAGCCCGGTGAGCCCCAGCTGGCGGGAGCGGGCGTATCGACGCAGGGCGTCGAACGCGTCGTCGACGTCCACGTGCCAGCGTTCGGCAAGGATGCCCTTGGTCTGCTCGATGACGATGCGGCTCGACAGCGCGGCCCGCAACTGAGCACGCTCCTGATTGCCGTACATGATGGTGCGCTGCTGCAGAATGGCGATGGTCGCCACACTCGCCAGGGCCTGTGCCACCCGTGCGTCGGCGACGGTGAGGTCCTGCTTGCGCGTGTCGAAGAGATTCAGAGCCCCGATCACGTTGTCCCGCAGATGCATCGGCAGTGCGTGCGTCACGGCGAACCCGGCCTCGCGGGCGAGCTCGGCGAAGCGCGCGAAGGCGGCAGTCTCGACAGGTGAGCCGAGGTCGATGTTGAGCCGTACCAGGCCGTCCCGGTGGCTCTCCACGCAGGGCCCCTCGGAGTGCTGGAACGCGAAGAGTTCCAGCAACCGCGTGTGTTCGTCCGAGGCCGCGATGACCTGTAGCTCGCCGCTCGGATCGGCAAGCATGACCCCCACCGCCGACACGTCCAGCAGCTCGGTGCAGCGAGCACACAATGTGTGCAGAAAATCGATCAGGTCGAAGTCGTCGACCAGCGTATCGACGGCGTCGATGACGGCCCCAAGCAGCCGCTCCTCGCGAGTCATGTTCCTTCAGTCCCTTCACCGGTCGGCGTGCCTGGCCGATCCAGCTCGTTGCGAAACTGCACCCGTCGGCCCACCACGTCCTCGGCGACCTCCATTACTGGCCGACTGTGCCGAAAGGCATAGGCCCGCAACCGCAACAGTGCCTGTGCCAGGCTCACCCCTGCCTGCACGCTGATCATCCCGACAGCCTGGTGCACCCTCGCCCGGTACAGGCCCGTATCTTGTTCCAGATCGACGGAGGCATCCCAGCGCTCCGCGTTCTCCGCGATCACCGCGGTCAGTGCGTCCGCGATGATCCAGGCGTCCATCAGACGCGCGTCCTCCAGCGGGCCAGGGGACGAACGCTGCAGTGTCAGAGTGCCCAGGCAAGCGCCCCCCAGAAGCAACGGGAAGCAGAAAACCGCTTCGACACCGAGCGCCATGACCTCGGGCAGCAGCGCCGGCCACCGCTCACCCGGAACCCGTGCCAGGTCGGGCTCCAGCACAGCCACACATGATTCAGCCGCCTCCAGTCCTGGCCCGTGGCCCAGCGTGAACTGCAAGTCCTCCAGTTGCGCGCTGACGCCGGGAGAGGACCACACCAACTCCCACAGCCCGCCCTCCCCCGCCATCGACACCGCGACCCCGTCGGCGCCGAGAGCGCGCGCGCACGCTGCCGCGTCGGCATCGGCGAAGCCCCCCTCAACAGTCGCGGAACGCAGATACCCCAGGACGACGGCCAAGTCGCCTTTGGAGGCCACGGCTCTTACCTCCTGCCCGCCCAGACGTATAAGGGTTCGACCAGTTTAGTCGAGTGCCCGCCCAGCGCTCTGCGACAACGACGAGAAAACAGCAGTGGGAACCCCTGCCGACCTGCAGACAACAGGCTGCGGACGCGGAGCCCCAGACTTGCAGTCGCGCAGAGAGGCGCGAGCGGAGTGATGGGAAGCATGGCCGACTGCTGCGACCGCTCCGGCAGGAGCGAGGGCGTGCATGGCGAACAGCCCGGCCAGCAGCCCGAGCAGCAGCAACCCCCGCCGCCTCGCAGGGGGCGATCGCGCACGGCGCAGCTGTGTACGAGAGGACCGCTGCGAAAGCCCCGACGGAATGCGATCACTGCTGGTGAGGGAACGATGGAAGAAGCGCCCCCGGACGGCGCTGCCCCCTTTCCTCGCTTCCGTACGGTGTTGCGAGCCGCGCCGCGCGGTGATGATGGGTAACCAATCGATTGCGGTGTGCGAGTGATTCGTGTGATGGTCGGCAGCCGCACCCCGCGCCATCCGCCGTGCTCATCGGCCTCGTCCTCATGGTCGCCGCCCGCGAGCTGGACCAGACAACAAACAACCCCCGGGCGCACGACCTGGGGGTTCGAGTTGGAGCGGGTGACGAGAATCGAACTCGCGCTCTCAGCTTGGGCAGCGACGGCGCTTGAAGCGGCGCAGAGCATCTGACCTGCGCATACGTACTCGGGCCGACTGTGCGGAGTCATCGCGTGTGCACATGGATGGCTGGCCCTTCCTGGGGTGTCGCCTGCCCTCACCCGTGAGGTGGCGCTCTGGATCACCGACCGTCGCGCAGCTTCGTTTCTGTTCCGCCGAACAGGCCCCAGGGCACTCCATGGCAGCCCCCGGCCCGAGCTCCCCTGCTGTCGCAGGGGATCGACCGCGCTTGAGCTTGCACCAGGAAACCGATCGGTTTACAGTCTCTAGAAACCGATCGGTTTCTCGTTCTCCTGGAGAGAGTCATGACCGTTGTGAAGGGCGCGAACGTTTTTGTCACCGGCGGCAGCCGGGGCATCGGCAAGGCGCTGGTGGAGGACCTGTACGCGCGCGGCGCCCGCAAGGTCTACGCCACGGCCCGCGACCCGCGCAGCGTGACGCACCCCGACGCCGTCCCCGTGGCCCTGGAGGTCACCGACCCCGCCTCGGTCGCGGCCGCCGCCGCACAGGCGCAGGACGTGACCGTGCTGATCAACAATGCCGGTGCCTCGGTCGGCGCGTCCTTCCTCGACTCCCCGGTCGACGACATACGCCGGGAGTTCGAGACCAACTTCTACGGCCCGCTCCTGGTCGCCCGCGCCTTCGCGCCGGTCATCGAGGCCAACGGCGGCGGCCACATCCTCAACGTGCACTCCGTGCTGTCCTGGCTCGCGCTCGGCGGCTCCTACAGCGCCTCCAAGGCCGCCCTGTGGTCGCAGACCAACTCCCTGCGTCTGGAGCTCCAGCCGCGCGGCATCGCCGTCACCGGCCTCCACGTCGGCTACGTCGACACAGACCTCACGTCCGGCATCGACGCCCCCAAGTCCGACCCGCGCGACGTCGCCTCCCTCGCCCTCGACGGCATCGAGGCCGGCGCGTACGAGGTGCTCGCCGACGACATCTCCCGACAGGTCAAGGCGGGCCTGGCCGGCGACCTGGCGGGGCTGTACCCCCAACTCGCCGAGTAGGCAGGTTTTCTGAGACCGGAAAGGGCATTGCGATGAGTGCGAGTTCAGAGACGAAGAAGTTCTACGCCCTGAACATGTTCGACGTGGTTGACCTGGAGAAATACCTTGCGTATTTCAGCCGCTTGCCCGAAGCGGCCCCGCAGTACGGTGGTCGAATGGTGGCGTTCGGCCGCTTCCGGGACAACGTGGCCGGTGGCCTCACGCCACGGCAGGTGCTGTTCCTCGTTGAATGGGAGTCCGAGGAGGCGTTCAACCGCTTCCGGGACGATCCGGAACTGGCCGACCTGCATCCGCTGCGGGAGAGCGGGACGGCGTCCTACATCTGGCAGACGTTCGATGGTTCCGACATGAGTGACCCCACAGGCGTTTCGCTCGATGATGTCCTGGCGGTGCTCAAGCCTTAGCCTCGATCCTTTGTGAGGGCCCACCGGCGGAGTCGGTGGGCCCTTTCGCATCCCGGAGCGCAGGGGGGTGGGCCGGCGGCCCGGTGCCGACGGCGTCAGCCGGCCAGCTGGTTCATCTTGCGGATCTGCTTGTCGAAGACCGTGGCGGGAGCGAGGCGGCGCAGTACGCGTGCGCGTCCGGCCAGGGGGCCGGCGGTGTAGCGCGGCCTCGGCTTCGGGTCGGTCGCGGCCGCCACGATCGCCCTGGCGACGACGGCGGGGGCGTCGCCGCTCCTGACCGTTTCCGCCATCACGCGGTCGACGGTCTGCCGCTGCTTCGCGTACGCGTGCAGGGGCGTGTCGGGCTTCGCGCTGTTGGCCTCGAACCCCGTCCTTGTGTAGGCGGGCTCGACGATGAGAGCCCGGACGCCGTGGTCACGGATCTCGTGGTCCAGGGACTCGGTGTAGCCCTCGATCGCGTGCTTGGAGGCGGCGTAGGCGGCCATGTAGGGCTGGGGCAGGAACCCGAGCACGGACGAGATGTTGATGATGCGCCCGCGTCGCTGGGGGCGCATGTGCGGCAGGACCTCGTTCACCATGCGCATGACCCCGAAGACGTTGGTGTCGAAGAGGGACTGAGCTTGTTCGACGGAGGTTTCCTCCGCTGCTCCCACCGAGCCGACGCCGGCGTTGTTGACCAGGACGTCGATCCGCCCGAACCGCTCGGTGACCTCCTGGACCAAGGCGGTGACCGAGGCGTCACTGGCGACGTCGAGTCCGAGGAACGTCACGCCGTCGAGCGGGGTGACGCGTGAGGCGTCACGGCTTGTGCCGACCACGTTGAATCCGGCTGCGACGAGGGCGAGCGCGGTTTCCTTCCCGATACCGGAGGAGGCGCCCGTCACGAGGGCCACCGGCCGACCTGTCGTCATCATGGACTCCTGCATTCACTCGAAACCGATCGTTTTCCGCTACAGTAAACCGATCGGTTTCCGTGTGCAAGGTCAAGCAGGAGATGGAGCCATGGGCGGGATCAGTGCGCAGGGGCGACGTGAAGACGTCATTCGTGCGGCGATCGCCGAGTTCGCGCGCGCCGGGTATCGCGGCACCACCACCGCGGCGATCGCCGAACGCGTCGGCGTCACGCAGCCCTATCTCTTCCGGCTTTTCCCGGACAAGAAGGCGATCTTCGTCGCCGCTCTGGTGCGAAGCGCGGAAGACACTCGCCTGGCTTTCGAGAGGGCGGCCGACGGGGCGGAGGGAAGTGAGCGAGCTCGGCAGGCGATGGCGGACGCCTATGCGCAGCTGATCTCGACGCGCCCCGAAACGCTCCTGATGCAGATGCAGGGATACGCCACCGTGGCGGCCGCCGAGGCCCGTGGCGACGACCTGATCGGTCAGGTCGTCCGGGCCGGCTGGATGAAGATCTGGGACACCGTGCACCAGTCGCTGGGCGCCGATGCCGACAAGACCGCAAGCTTCTTCGCCTGCGGCATGCTCGGCAACACGCTTGCGGTCATCGGGCTGCCCTCGGCTGCCGGGCGGTGAGTGAAGAGCCCTGGACGGTGGTGCGTCAGCGCACGCCCGCCGCGTCGAGCAGCGTGGTGACCGTGGGTGCGACGAGCCCGGTCAGGTTGTCGGCCTGAATCCCCGCGCGGGCGCTTGCGCCGTCGAAGACCAGGATCAGCTGCCGGGCCAGCAGATCTGGATCGCCCGCCCCGCCCTGCTCGGCCTCAACGCGGAAGAAGGCCGTCAGGTTCGCCTTGACCTGGTGGGCCACGCGGCTCGCCGGATGGCTCTGGTCCTTGAGCTCGACCTGCACGGCCAGATACCGGCAGCCCCGGAACTCGGGCGCCCCTGCCTGCGATTCCACCTGCTCGAAGACATGCAGGATCCGCTCGCGGGGTGACCGGCCGTCGTCTGTGGCGGGCAGGAGAGTCGCCGCGTAGGCGGAGGTGCGCTCATTCAGGCTTGCTGCCAGGAGTTCGTCCTTGCTGTCGAACAGTTGGTACATGGAGCGCTTCGACACCCCCGCCGCCTTGCACAGCGCCTCTACGCCGATGCTGACGCCGTCTCGGTAGGTGAGCGTGGCCGCCGCCTCCAGTAGGCGCTCCCTGGGGCTCAGTTTCATTTCGGTGGTCATGCCGTGAGGTTAACCCGGAGTGGACGAAATGAAAACCGATCGGTTTCCGAAGGTCCTCGGAAGAAGCTCGGCGACGGCCAGGGGGAAGGGCCGTCGCCGAGCCGTGATGGTGTGCGCGCCTGCCGTCCCCGTGGGCGACGCACACCGGGGCCGCTCCGAGTAGTGGCCCGTCTTGGGAAACCTGCCGTTATGCCGGTACGGCGGTCTTCTCCGGCTTTGTCTCCGCTGGGATGTGGTGCAGTCTCTTGCGGTCGTAGAAGGGGTGACTGTCGCTCATGACGTATGTGTCTCTCGGCCGGTGGACGCGCCGCGTTTCGCCGGGGGATGCCAGCCACCGGTGACTTCCTTGACGGGTTTGTGCGGGAAGCGGCGCCGGGCGTACTCCTGCGCGTGGGAGCCCGGCAGGACGTACAGGGTCTCCTTCTTGTCCTGGAGCGGCCGCAGCACCGTGTCCATGAAGCTCTTGCGGTCGTCCAGGTACGGTCCCAGGACGTCCTCGCCGGCCGGGCAGACGGCGAGGCAGTAGCCGGACTTGTAGCCGGGCGGAGAGGACAGGCTCTGCCACATGGAGGCGTTCTCGGAGTCGCTGACCCGGGAGCGGTAGTCTGCGGCGTCCTCGCTGTCGGCCACGGTCTGCGCCCAGTCGGTGAACCCGCTCATGAACTCGCGGTAGTTGTGCGTGGTGCAGGCCAGGGCGTCGAAGGAGCCGTCCTTGGCGATGGCGCCGACCGGGCAGGCGGCGACGCACAACTTGCAGTCGATGCAGGGGTTGTAGTCCAGCGGCTGCCCGTACTCGCTCACCTCCGCGTCCACCAGGACGGTGACCAGCAGGACGAAGCTGCCGAACTTCGGGTGGATGACGTTGCGGTGCAGGCCCATCACGCCGAGTCCGGCGGCCACCGCGACCGTCTTGTGCGCCACCACCCAGATCCGTTCGCTGGGGAAGCGGTCCATCTCCTGGGGGAAGCCGACGGAGGGATTGAGTGCGCGGTATCCGGCGTCCTGGAGTGCCTGGGTGACGCTGCGGGCGGCGTGGTTGGCCTGTTCGTCGGTCTGGTGGAACTCCTGGTTGGCCACGCTGCGGGCGGGGGAGCGGCAGTTGTCGCGGTTCATCCGGACGGCCATTGCGATCAGGCTGCGGGTGCCGGGCAACGCGGACAGCGCGTGCTCGCGCTCACCGGCCAGGTCCGGGTGGTCGAGGCTGACGGCGGCGACGTCGTCAGCCCCGGCCGCCAGGCAGAGCTCGCGCAGCCAGGCCGCGTCGATCACCGCGGGCGGGCTGTCCGCGGCATCGACCCCGCGCCGAGCGAGTACGGCCCGT
Source organism: Streptomyces sp. Act143 (assembly GCF_003143935.1). GTDB lineage: Bacteria > Actinomycetota > Actinomycetes > Streptomycetales > Streptomycetaceae > Streptomyces. The sequence goes on from NZ_QFRX01000001.1 coordinate 5,338,884, forward strand.
ACCGACGGGTGGGCGGCCAGCTTCGCCGGAAGCCTGGGGGGCGGCGCTGTCGTCCGCTCGTCGGCGTCACGCGCGGCAGTCATCCGTACTCCTGAGGACTCGGGTGCGAGACTCGCCTGCACGGCGAGAAACCGATCAGTTTCACCACCGTAAACCGATCGGTTTCCGTGCGCAAGTCCCAGCGGCGGGCTGCTGGATGCCTGTGAGGCGGTGCGCCTGCGGCTGGGGCTTTTGGTGATGAGGTCGCGACCCTCGCGGTGGTTGGTGACGCCGGCGGATTTTCTCGGGTCGCCGGGGGTCGGCTGTGACTCGCCGGGTGCGTCGGTCGCCGCGGTTGTTCGTGAAACGCGATGCGTCAGTGCATGTGCGCCGCATCGAGCAGGGCGGCCACGGTGGGGGCGACGAGCCCGCCCTGCGTGTCGGCCTTGATCCCCGCGCGGGCGCTCGCGCCGTCGAAGACCAGGATGAGCTGTCGGGCCAGCAGGCCCGGGTCGCTCGCCCCGCCCTGTTCCGCCTCGGCGCGGAAGAAGGCCGTCAGGTTCTCCTTGACCCGACGGGCCACCTGGCTCGCGGGGTGGCTCGGGTCCTTGAGCTCGATCTGCACGACGAGGTACCGGCAGCCCTGGAAGTCGGGTGCGCCCGCCTGCGCCTCCGCCTGTTCGAAGACGTGCAGGATCCGCTCGCGGGGTGGACGGTTGTCGTCCGCCGTGGGAAGGAGTGCCGTCACGTAGGCGGAGGCGCGTTCCTCCAGGCTCGCCGCCAGCAGTTCGTCCTTGCTCTCGAACAGCTTGTACATGGAGCGCTTGGACACTCCCGCCGCCTTGCAGAGCGCGTCCACGCCGATGTGGACGCCGTCCTGATAGGTGAGCGTGGCCGCCGCCTCCAGCAGTCGCTCTCGGGAGCTTGGCATTGCTTCGGTGGTCATATGGCGAGGTTAACTCGATTCCGATGCATTGGAAACCGATCGGTTTACGATGGGTGTCGCGAGGAAGCGGGAGAAGCCGGGCGGCGCCTTGATGGGGGTGCGTCCGGACGTCGGCACCCCCATCGTGGTCCCCGGCTCAGTGAGCGAGCACAGGCTCGCCCTCCGACGGCGCCAGAGCCGAGTTCGGCATCAGAAACGCTGTGAGCACCGCACCGACCACGAAGATCCCGGCGCCCCACGCCAGGGTCGCCGTGTAGCCCTCGACCCCGGCCTGCGCTGCCGTCAACGCGCTCGGCTTGTGCGAGGACAGATAGTCGGTCGCGGCCGACGAGGCGACGGTGGTCAGCAGCGCCGTGCTGATCGAACCGCCCACCTGCTGGCTCGTGTTGATCAGCGCCGAGGCAACACCCGCGTCCTCGTGGTGGACGCCGGAGGTCGCACCCTGGAACGAGGTGGTCATCACCGCACCGATCCCGAGGCCCAGCAGGATCATGCCCGGCATGATGTTGACGACGTAGGCGCTGTCCAGCGTCAGCCGGGTCAGCAGGGCCATGCCGGACGCGGAGACCAGGAAGCCGGCGACTACCACGACCTTCGGGCCGACCCTGGGCAGCAGCAGCGAGGGCACCGTGGTCGACGAGGCGACGATGCCGCCGACCATCGGCAGGAAGGACAGCCCGGCCTCGATCGGCGAGTAACCGATGCTGGCCTCCAGGTAATAGGTCAGGAACAGGAAGATCGAGAACATCCCCATCCCCAGCACGAACACGGCCAGGAACGAACCACCCCGGGTCCGGTCCAGCACGACCCGCAGCGGCAGCAGCGGATGCGCGACCCGGAGCTCCAGCCAGGCGAACACCGCGAGCAGCACCACACCGCTGATCATGGAGCCGAGCGCGACCGGGTCGGTCCAGCTGGTGGATTCGACGTGCGCGAAGCCGTAGACGATGCCGAACAGCGCGGCGCTCACCACCACGGTGCCGGGAATGTCGATCTTGGGGCGCTCGGAGTGCGCGGGCTTGGCCAGCAACAGCAACGCACCGACCAGCGCGACGCCCGCGAAGACGACGTTCACGTACATCACCCAACGCCACGACGCCCATTCGGTCAGCATGCCGCCGAGCAGCAGTCCGACCGCGGCGCCCGCCCCGGACAGCGCGCTGAAGATGCCGAAGGCCTTCGGCCTTTCCGCCGGGTCCGTGAAGGTCACGCTCAGCAGGGAGAGGGCCGCGGGCGCGAGCAGCGCGGCGAACAGACCCTGCGCCACGCGGGCCGCGACGAGTATCTCGAAGCTGCCGGCCGCGCCGCCGACCACGGAGGCGGCCGCGAAACCGATCAGACCGGTCACGAAGGTCGTACGGCGGCCGAACAGGTCACCGAGCCGGCCCCCGAGGAGCAGCAGGCTGCCGAACGCCAGGGCGTACCCCGTGATCACCCACTGCCGGCTGCCGTCACTGAAACCGAGGTCGTGCTGCGCTTCAGGCAGCGCGATGTTCACGACGGTCGCATCGAGCGTGACCATCAGCTGCGCCACGCCCAGCACGACGAGCACCCACCAGCGCACGGCATGTGAGCCGCGGCGGCCCGATTCTGTTGTGCCGGAGGTGGGTGCTCCGCGGTCGAAGGTCGTAGTCATGTCTTCCCTTTGCTGCTGGTCGAGAGCAGGGCACCGGTCGGAAACCGATCTGTTTCCACCTAGGGAAACAGATCGGTTTCCTGTGTGCAAGTGAACGGGTTGCTTCTGGCCTGGGTGTGGCCCGTCAGGGTCGGGAGTCCGTGCAGGTCGACGCCGCCTCGACAAGTCATTGGCTGCTCCGCGTCGCGACACGGCTGATCGGTCGCCGGGATGGCCGACGCCTATCGGGCCGGGCAGGCAGGCGGAGAGTTCGCCATCCCCGGGATCCGCGGGTACGCAACGCCCCGATGGAAGCCGGTAGCCTGTCGGGCTTGCGCTCGGAAACCGATCGGTTTACTTTGGTGGAAACCGATCGGTTTCTCATTCTCCGGTGAGAGTCCTGACCGTTTTGATGATCCGCTCACACCAAAGGAGTCGGCGAGATGCCCAGCCAAGAGTCACGTCCCACGATTCACATCCCGGGGACCACCAGCCACACGATCCCCCCTCGCGGCGGCCGGGAAGGAGAACTGCGCTACCTCAAGGCGGGCACCGGTGCCCCCCTGGTCCTGCTGCACACCGTGCGCACGCAGGCCGAGCACTTCCGCCACCTCATCCCGCTGATCGCGGACCACTACACCGTGTACGCCCTCGACCTGCCGGGGATGGGCTACTCCGAGATCGTGCCGAGGGCGTCGTACGACGAACCCGCGATGCGCGCGGGCGTCGAGCGGCTGCTGACCGAACTCGACCTGAACGACGTGACGTTGGTCGGGGAGTCCATGGGTGCGGTGCTCGCCCTGACAGCCGCGGCCGATCTCCCGGAGCGGGTACGACGCGTGGTCGCGGTCAACACCTACGACTTCCCCGGCGGCATCGCCCGGTCGAGCCTCCTCGCCCGTGTGGTGGTCAGCGGAGTCCTCGCGCCCGGAGTGGGCCCGGTGATCGCGGGGGTGGAGCCCAGGCCCGCCCTCACCAAGATCCTTCAGGGCGGCCTGGGCGACAAGAGTGCACTGCGGGAGGACTATGTGGACGAACTCCTCCAGGTGGGAAGCCGCCCCGGCTACTCGACCGTCGCCCGTGCCGTGTATCAGGCCCTGCCCAGCCTCATCGCAGCCCGCTCGCGTTACCCCGAGATCAAGGCTCCCATCCACCTCGTCTACGGGGAGAAGGACTGGTCCCGCCCCTCGGACCGGGAAGCCAACCGCCGACTGTTGCCGGCCGCCGAGTTCACACAGGTATCGAAGGCCGGGCACTTCATCGCCTTGGAGCGGCCCGACGTGCTGGCCGACCTGCTGAACGCAGCGGCCTGATCACCACCGCGGCCCGATAAGCGGCGCATGACGGAAACTCAGGTCGAGTTCGACGTTCCGCCGGAGATGCGTGACGGCACCGTGCTGCGCGCCGATGTCTATCGGCCGGGCGGCATCGGGCCATGGCCGGTTCTGCTGAGCCGACTGCCCTCGGGAAGCGTGGGTATCTGCTCGGCGGGAAGACGGGACGCACCATGATCGCTGGTAGGTACGCGGGGCTAGAACAGGGCGATCTCGATCGCCAGGGCGCCGAGGGCTTCCTTCTCGGGTGGGTAGATGGCGCGGATGTTGGCCAGTTGCTCGTCGCGTGTGGCCGTCGGGTTGACGTCGGCCGGTCCCTCGCCGTCGAGCAGGGCCTCGAAGCCGGCGTACTCAGTGACCCTGATGACCCTGACTTCGCAGGTCTCGTCGCTGCCCTTGATGCGGAAACGGATCGTGTCGCCGGCGGCGAGGTCGGCGAGGTGCGGGTACTTCACGCGCACCTCGATGGTCTTGGTGCCCGCGGCGACGAGGTCGAAGTACTGGCGGTAGAGGTTGAGTTCGCGGACGCGGGCGGTGGTGTCGGTCATGGGGCGGGAACGCTCCTGGGGGTTGGTGCGGTCATCATGCGGCCGATCTCGGCTGCGGAGTACGAGCGGAAGAAGTGGCGAGGGTCGGACAGCATCGTCTCGGTCAGGGCCAGCAGTTGGTCGGCGTACTCGGTGACGCTGCCGGGCCACTGCCGGGTGTCGAGCATCCAGTCCGCCGCGCCGGTCGGCAAGGTGGCGTGTCCTTCGCGGATCAGGGACTTGGAGAGTTTGGCGCCGGTGTCGGTGACGACCTGGGGGCAGAACAGGCGGGCGGGGAGCTGGGCGCGGGTGAGGCCGACGGCTTGGAGGGCTTCGTCGATGAGGAGGGAACCGAAGATCCAGTCGCCGCCCTTGACCATGACGTGCAAGGTGCCGCCCTCGGTCGGGTTGGTCAGAGCGAGTTCCTTGACCAGATTGCGGTACAGGGTGGCCAGGTCGAGATAAGCGCCGGATGTGGGTGTGATGGCGGCCTGGTACGGGCCGTGGTGCAGGCAGACCGCGGCGACGGTGGCGCTGTCGCGTTCGGTGAGGTGTACGCGCGTGCGCTCGGCGTGTTTCTCGGCCCAGCCGCAGCCGGGCTGGGGGCAGGGGATGCGGAGGTGTGGGGTGCCGATGGAGGGGGACCAGCGGGCGGCGTCGAGGCGGGGGAGCAGTCGCAGCCAGGTGTGGCGGAAGTGCTCGGTTGCCTGTTGCTGGGTGTAGGTCTCGATGCGGTAGGGGATGCCCAGGCGTCGGGACAGGGCGGTGAACAGGGGCTGGTAGAGGGCGTCGACGAGGCCGGTGAGCGCCTGTGCGTCCACGGCCTGGGCGTAGGCGCGCTGGTAGTGGTGGCCGCTGACCGGGTCCGTGGCCAGCTGGTAGGGGGCGTTGTCGAGGGCGCTGAAGAGGACCTCGGTGCGGATGCCGAAGCGGTCGCACAGGCGGGCGGCCATCGCGAAGGCCAGGGACTGCACGAGGGAGGTGCCGATGTGCGGGGCGCCGTTGATCTGGGTGCCGACGACGAGCACGATCCGCGCCGGCGGGGTGGCCAGGATGCGCGGGGTCAGGACGTCCTCGGCGCGGAGCAGGGCGTTGGCCAGGACGGTGTTCGGGGAGACGGGGCGGGTCGTCACGGATGTCCCCTTGCGGTCGAGTCGGAACGGGGGCGTGGTCGCGTCCTATTGGGCGTCGGCCACGTACGGGTGTTGGAGGGCGGCGCGCAGGAGGTCCGGGTCGGTGAGGGTGTCGTCGTCCGGCAACTCGCACCAGCCGCCGAACCAGTCGTCCATCAGCTCCAGTCCGGGTGCCACGAGCCATGAGTTGGTGGAGAGGTGCCGGACCGGAAGGTCGCCCCAGTCGCTGTCGGCGGTGCCGGTCCGGATCACGTAGTAGAGGCGTTCGTGGGGGCCGTCGTAGAGCACCGGGCCGATGGGGGCGCCGATGGCGCGCAGGTGGGCCAGGGCCAGGAGACCGACCTCCGCGGACGTTCGTACGAGATCCCATTCGTCGCCGACTTGCAGCATGCGCAGTCCGGGAACGTCGCCGACCATCGGGGCCCGGCGCAGCGCCGTACGTACAGACATCAGGTGCCTCCCCGCTGCTGGAGGCGGACGAGGCGCTTGCTGCCCGCTTGCGGTCTCGCGGAACGAACCACGATCAGACGGACGCCGGTTGCCGCTATCTGCCCCTTGCGTTCGGCGGCGACGGGCCTGGGGCCGAGGTGACCGAGCGCGGGGACCAGGACGCCGTAGGCGTCGGGTAGTTCGAGGGCGTCGAGCAGACCGATGTAGGCGGAGGCACGGATGGCGACGGCCGGCTCGCGGTCGGTGAACACGCCGCACAGCGTCAGTTCGTGGCTACGACAGTACTCGGTGAGGCAGCCGGCGAGCGCAGTGTGGCGGGCCGCGCTGCCGGTGATGTGGCGCAGGTAGCCGAAGACGCGCGGGCCGGTGATGGAGCGGAGCTCGGTGATGGGTTCGTCGTCCATGACCAAGAGCGTCGTCCGTTGCGAACGGCCTTGAAATGACCTGCTGTTGTACTTCCGTTGCACTTCCCGTCCCACATGGTCACCGAGAGTGCTTCCATACGTGTCGGAGGGAGGTAATCCGTGGTCAGCGTGCAGCAGTGGAGTGGCCGCGAGGCCAGCGCCCTGCGTGCCGCTCTGCGCATGAGCACCCGCGCCTTCGCCGACCACCTCGGCGTGGCCCTGCGCACGGTGGCCAAGTGGGAGAGCCTGGGCGCCGAAACACATCCCCGGCCCGACACGCAGGCCATCCTCGACACCGCGCTTGCCCGCGCGGACTCCGCGGCCCATGCCCGACTCGAAGAGCTGCTGTTCCCGGAGCGAAAGAGCGTGCGCCCGGCCGACTACGAGACGTGGACCGAGGACATCGAGCGCGCCGTGGTCTGCGTGAGCCGCCAGAACTTCCCCTTCGCGTCGGCGCTGCTGAATCGTTGGCTGGGCCGCCACGACCCGCATGATCTCGACGACAAGGGCCTTTACTTGTACGGGCGTTCACTGGTGTTGCTCGGGGACGTGCAGCGGGACCAGGGAGCGATTCTCGGTCCGCTCTCTGCGCGCCAGTCCTATCTGACCGCCCGCGGCATGTTCTGTGAACTCGACATCCCGCGTCGGGCCGCCCAGATCGAGCTGTCCCTGGCCGTGGTGCAGGAGATGTCCGGCCAGCTGGAAGCCTCCGCCCGCCACTACGAGCAGCTTGCCCGGGACGAGCGACTGAGCCGGCGCGACCGGGCGCGTGCCCGGCTGTGGGTGGGTACGGCGCTGAGCAAGGAGGGTGACAACGAGTACGCCACCGAGGTCATGGCGGCCGCCACCTGCGAGTTCGAGGCTCTCGGTGAGCCGGAGGACTGGTCCGTGGCGAACCAGAAGCTGGCCCTGGCCCACCGCGGTGCCGGTCACCTGGACCAGGCTCTGCACTACATCGACATCGCCCGCACCACCGGCACGGTTGACTCCCCGATGCAGCGCGTGCGATTGGACACCGCTTACGGGCACATCCTTCTGTCGGATGCGGCGACCCGCAATGATGGGCTGTCCGTCCTCGACCAGGCGGCGCAGGTGGCCCAGCAGTTCGGGCTGAGCCACCAGCTGCGCAGCATCGAGGGCATCCGACAGGGCCAGCAAGGATGAGCCAGGGAGTGCCAGTGCCGCAGCACCAGCAGCGCCAGATCACCGACGAGCAGTTCCACGACGCGACGCTGATCTGGAACTACCACCAGATGGGCCACGACCTGCGCCCCTGCTCGGCGGCGATCGGCCTGGGCAGCCACGACCTGGGCGTCGCAACCACGGCCGCTGACCTCTACCGCGCCGGCCTCTTCCCGGTCGTAGTGTTCAGCGGCGGCAACAGCCCCACCACCCGGGCACGTTTCCCCCGCGGGGAGGCCGTGCACTACCGGGAACATGCGTTGAGCCTGGGGGTGCCGGACGAGGCGATCCTCGTGGAGCCGAAGTCCGCGAACACCGGCCAGAACATCACGTTCTCAAGGGAGTTGTTGGCCGTGGCCGGCGTCGAGGTCGGCTCCCTGCTGCTGATTTCTAAGCCGTACATGGAGCGCCGCTCCTACGCGACTTGCCGCAAGCTGTGGCCGGAGGCCGAGGTCATCTGTGGCTCCGAGCCACTGGAGTTGGACGACTACATCAAGTCGATCGGCGACGAGAAGCTCGTCGTCGACATGCTCGTCGGCGACCTGCAGCGGGTGATCGAGTACCCGAAGCTCGGTTTCGCCGTCGAGCAGGACGTACCGGGGGATGTGCATGACGCTTACGAGCGCCTTCTGCGGGCCGGCTTCGACAGCCGTCTCATCGGCACCTGACCCGCCCCGGGGCGGGGTGTGTGCGATCCACCAGCCGAACCGTGCGACACGAGGTCGCACCAGAGAAGTGAGGACAGCCGCATGAAGTAGGTACTGATCGGCTGAACTTCGGGCCAGTGTCCAAGGCCCGTCCCCGCGCTCACATGCGTCGCTGGTAACGGCGGGGTGTGAAGCTGAGCGTTCAAGTCCAAGAGCACCTCGGCCATCGAGGAGTCACAGGCGAGGGGAAGGCTGGACGGGTGAACGCAAGTGAACCCTTATCGATGCTTCGTGATGGTGAGACCGCTCGATGGCTTGCAAGCGGCGGTCGCAGGGCCCGGTGCTGGAAGGCACCAAGCGACCTCCGGGAAGGTTTGTCCGGGGGGAGGACACCGCTGGCCCCGGAGTGAAGAGGGCGCCCACCCCGGCCGCGTCTTACTGGTGTGGAACGTGGAAACCCCATCGAGGTCCAATCCATCCGGGTTGGTAGGCCGACCGCAAGGAGAGCTGAAGTCCTCGGTGGGAGAAGGACGATCCAAGAAGCGAAGGCCGGCAGGCCGAAAGGCCAGAGGAAACCGGGAGTTGGGGCCTTCACCCGCTCTCGCATAACTCGCCGGATACGGGCTCTGGTGGCCCGGCCCGAAAGGGTGCCCACGTGGATCAGGTGAGCCTTTGAAGTCACCACTGCAAGGAAGCCCGAACCGAGGGACAAGTTAGACACCGGAGGCGAACATGGAGGTCACGGCATCTGCCGCGATGTCCTCGCCTGCGGCGAACGGACCCGAGGACGCCCTACTCGACTGGCACGGCATCGACTGGGCCACCTGCGAGGAGAACGTACGGCGGCTGAGACAGAGGATCTTCAAAGCAACGCAGGAAGAGGACTGGAAGAAGGTCCGAAACTTGCAGAAGCTCATGTTGCGAAGCCGTAGCAACACGCTGGTCAGCGTGAAGCGGGTAACGCAGCAGAGCAGTGGTCGCATGACCGCTGGCATTGACGGGGAACGAGCCCTCCCCCCCAAGGCGAGAGGCGAGCTGGCGGCCGAGATCCATCGGTTGTCGAACCCTTGGAAGGCCAGGCCGGTCAAGCGAGTGTTCATCCCCAAGAGCAACGGGAAACAGCGACCACTCGGCATCCCGGTCATCCGTGACCGAGTCCTCCAGGCCCGCGTAAAGAACGCTCTGGAACCCGAGTGGGAGGCGCGGTTCGAGCCGAGGTCCTACGGCTTCCGGCCCGGCCGCAGCTGCCAGGACGCGATCGCAGCGATCTACTGGACGTCGAAGGGCAAGAACCCGAGCCGTCTGTGGGTCCTGGACGCGGATCTGTCGGCAGCATTCGACCGCATCAACCACGACCACCTCATGGCCCTGCTCGGCCAGTTCCCCGCAAGGGACTTGATCCGCGGCTGGCTCAAGGCGGGTGTGATGGATCGCGGTCGGTTCGCGCCAACCGAGGAGGGGACTCCCCAGGGCGGCGTGATCAGCCCTCTGCTGTTGAACGTCGCACTACACGGGCTGGAACAGGCCGCAGGGTGCCAGTACCGGGCCCGCTCAACGCGGGGGCCCCGGATCAAGACAGGTGCTCCGGCGCTGGTGAGATATGCCGACGACTTCGTCGTGCTCTGCCACGACGAAGCCCAGGCACACGAGGTCAGGTCCCGACTGGAGGACTGGCTGGAGCCGAGAGGTCTTCGCTTCAACGAGGAGAAGACCAAGGTCGTTCACCTCGAAGAGGGGTTCGACTTCCTCGGATTCACCGTCCGCCGACTGAGAGGCAAGCTGATCATCAAGCCGAGCCGAGCGGCCTGCAAGAGGCTCCGGGCGCGACTGCGGACCGAGATGCAGGCCCTTCAAGGGGCCAACGCAGCGGCCGTGTTGCGCAGGCTCACCCCGATCATTCGCGGTTGGGCGGCCTACTACCGGGCGTGGGTGTCCTCATCGACGTTCTCGTCCATGGACACCTACATGTGGCGGCTGGCCTACAGATGGGCCAGGCGACGCCACGGCAACAAGTCGAGGCACTGGGCTAGGGCCCGGTACTTCGGCCAGTTCCACCCGTCTCGGCGCGACCAATGGGTGTTCGGTGACCGCAACAGCGGCGCCTTCCTCATCAAGTTCGCTTGGACGGGCATCGCCCGCCACCCTCTGGTCAAGGGCGGAGCGTCCCCGGACGACCCGGCTCTGGCTGACTACTGGCGGGATCGCCGTCGCAGGAAAGCGCCACCACCGATGGACAAGACCAGTCTTCTCCTCGCGGTGAGGCAGAGAGGGCTATGCCCTCTCTGCAAACAGGCGCTGATCGCCGGAGCCGAGTACGAACCCGACAGTCCACGCGAGTGGATCAACTGGTTCGCGGCCTCGAAGAAGATGCTCCACAAGCATCACTTCACCTACCGGCGAGACGGCGGCACAGATGAACGGAACAACCTCCGCCTCGTGCACTCCGATTGTCATCGCCAGCACCATGCAGGCGACGGGAAACGGACCACGCAACCCTGCTGACCTGCGAAGCTCTCGGGGCTTGCTTGAGCCGGATGCGCTGAAAGGTGCACGTCCGGTTCTGAGGGGGCCGGGCCACGGCAACGTGGTCCGGCTACCCGACTCTTCCCGAGGCTGTCCACGCTGGCCAAGCTCTACGCCGCTGACCGGTGGATCGTTCTGGACGACGTCCAGTTCGCGCGCCGCGACTACCAGCACCGCGCACGCCTGGCCGATCTGGACGAGCCCGCACGCCAGCAGTGGCTCACGCTGCCCACGCATCTTCCCCAGGGACGCTCGACGTTGATCAACCAGGCGCGGCTCGTTGACCCCCAGCGCTCGCGCAGAACGGTCCATCTGCTGGTGCGGCAGTACTACGGCCGAAGCCCCCGCTGGAGAGCCGTGTCCGATGTCCTCGACGCGGTCCTGGACACCCTCGATACCTCCGACCGCCTGGCTGACGTCGCGACAGCGTCGACTATTGCCCTGCTCACGGTCCTTGGCTGGTCAGGGACCGTGTTGGACAGCAGTGAGATCCCGACCCGTCCAGGTCGTTCCGAGCGCCTGGCGGATCTCGCGGCAGCCACCGGCAGCACCCACTACCTGTGTGGCACCGGCGGTCTGCGCTATCTCGACGCCGACCCCTTCGATGCCCACGGCATTCCCGTTCTGCCCTTCCACACCCCTGTGGATGACCTGCTCTGGCTGTGGGCCCGCCGAGCGAGCAGCCTCTGGGCGCTGAGCGCGGTCGGCCCCGGTGAACTGGCGAGCCAATTCGCCGCCCCTCGGATCGCGCCCCTTCAGTCAGGGAACGAGCGGAGCGTTTCCTGAATAAACGCTCGAACTGTTCACTCAGGAAACGCCCGCACCGCCTGTTCCGGTTCGAAACGGGCGGCACGCTCACCGCAACGGCTCTGGTGATAGTTCGCTGCGGGTCATGATGTTGTTGACGGTGGGTTTGGGGCGGTCGGCGGGGCGGGATCGGTTGTGGACGGTCTGGCGCGGATGATGGCGTGGTCTCCTCGTGGACCGAACAGGTGCAGGATCTCCACGGTGCTCGTGTCCGCGGGGCCGAACCAGTGGGGCTCGGTGGTGTCAAACTCGGCCACTTCGCCGGGCCGCAGCGTGAAGTCCTGCGCCCCGAGGATGAGGCGTAGCCGACCGGCGAGTACGTAGAGCCATTCGTAGCCCTCGTGGGTGACCAGTTCCGGCTGGCGGGGTGCCAGTACCTGCTTGAAGACCTGCACTCGGCCCGGGTACTGCGTCAGGGGCACGAGGACGCTGCCGCGCTCCTTGTGCAGGGGCCGGAGGTGCACCCGAGGGTCACCGCTGGCCGGCGCCGCCACCAGCTGGTCGAGTGCAATGTGGTGCGCTCGTGCCAGCGGGATGAGCAGGTCCAGAGTCGGGTGCCGCTTGCCTGATTCCACCCGGGACAGTGTGCTGACCGAGATCCCGGTCGTGGCCGCGAGTGCCTCGAGGGTGAGTCCTCGTTCCCGGCGCAGCCTGCGCAGCCGGGGCCCGATGCCATCGAGAATCTGCGCCAGCTCCGCGTCCCTGGATCCTGTGTTCATCGATCCAGTTTTGCAGAGTTCGCAAAATTGATGGCCTGCGGCCGTCGCCCGGGCCGAGCCTTGCCGGGCATTGTTCCCGGACATCAGAGGTAGACCGTGACCGCGACGACACACCCTGTTCAACCCATACTGAGCGCGCGCAGACGCTGGACGGTACTGGCCGTGTGCTGCCTGAGCATGTTCCTGGTGGGCCTGGACACCACCATCGTCAATGTGGGTCTGCCTGCCATCGGGCGTGGCCTGCATGTCGACACGCGCGGTCTCGAATGGAGCGTGGACGCCTACACCCTCGTCCTGGCCAGTCTCCTGATGTCCTCCGGCGCACTGGCAGATCGTTTTGGACGCCGCCGGGTGTTCCAGTGCGGGCTGGCCGTGTTCGGCGCGGCCTCTCTGGTCTGCGCGCTCGCCCCGTCGGTGGGCGTACTCGTCGCGGCGCGCGCCCTGCAGGGCGTCGGTGCCTCGATGCTCAGCCCCGTGGCGCTCGCGATCGTGGTGAACGCGATGCCGGACCCGAAGGAACGGGCGCAGGCGATCGGCATCTGGGCGTCAGTGTTCGGACTGAGCATGGCCGCCGGACCCGTCACGGGCGGCGCGCTGCTCGCATGGCTCGACTGGCGGGCGCTGCTCTGGATCAACGCACCCGTCATCGTTGCCGCTCTGCTGTTCAGTGCGGTGTTCGTGCCGGAGTCCCGGGCACCGCGGGCCCGGCGGCTCGACCTGCCCGGTCAGGTCCTGCTGACCATGGTCCTCGCAGTCGTGGTCGGCATCCTGATCGAAGGGCCGCGCTTGGGCTGGACGTCGCCTGCGGCACTGGCGGGATACGCATGGGCTGCCGTGGCGACAGCCGGATTCGTGTGGGTCGAGTCCCGCCGACGTGATCCGCTGATGGATCTGCGGCTCTTCGGGCGCCCGGTCTTCAGCGGTGCCGTCATGGGCGCGGTGGCGGTCTTCGTCGCCCTGAACATGACGCTTCTGCTGAACACCCTCTACCTGCAGCACACTCGGGAATGGACGCCGCTGGCCGCCGGTGTGGCGACCTTGCCCCTGGCCGTCGGAGCGACCGTGTGCGCCCCCTGGTCCGGCCGCATGGTCGGCCGCGCGGGACCGCGGCTGCCGCTGCTCCTTGCCGGCGGTTTCATCACGGTCGGCGGGCTCTGCCTGGTCCGGCTCACCCCGCACACGAGCGTGCTCCTGCTTCTGGCCGCGTACTCGCTCATCGGCATCGGGTTTGGCTTCGCCAACGCCCCGATCACGAACACCGCGGTCAATGGACTGCCACCCGCCCGTGCCGGCGTGGCCGGGGCGATAACCTCCACCGCACGGCAACTCGGCGCCGCCCTCGGCATCGCTCTCGCCGGCGGCCTGGTCACGGCCGCCAGCCCGGCGGCGCTCGCACACGCGTCCCGCCCGGGCTGGATCCTGGTCGCCACCTGCGGCGTACTGCTCTTCCTCGTCGCCCACGTATCACGGCCGAAGGAGGCCACCACGGGCCCCACCTCCCCACAAGCACGGTGAGCCGCGTGACTCACCGCAACGCACCGTTGTCCGTTGAAGAGCGCCGCCGCCTCGTGGAGCGCTGCCGAACTCGCCCCATTGCTCACGTTGCCGCTGAGATGGGAATCTCCCGGGCCTGCGCCGAGAAGGCAGCGACAGCGGTCGCGTTCCTGCACCGGGCCCGAGCGTGGTTCGCCGCTCACGGAATCACCCGAATCGAACGGATAGTGACGGACAACGGCTCCTGTTACGCGCTGACGCCTTCGCCAGAGCCCTGCTCGAGGCCCGGCACCAGTGGATCATGCTGTACATCCCACGGCACAACGGCAAGGTCGAGCGCTACAACCGGATCCTGGCCGAAGAATTCCTGTATGCCCGGGCATGGACCTCAGAACAGCAGCACGCAGAGGCCCTCGCACCGACCCCATGCGGCCGTTGAGAACAGGCCCCCGGCAGCTCAACTACGTCGGGCGTCACCAACGTCATGGCCTCGTACAGCTGGGCCCAGATCTCCCACTGACTTAACCCATTGGCCTCGGCACGGGGGCTGTTCGCATGTCCGGAATCATCGCGCCCTGCGGGGTTGATCGTCTCGGCCCGCCAAGGGGTGGGTGACGCGGCGGTTGCCCGGGTCCGCAGTGGAGGCGCGTACGGGCATCGAGGTGGCGTCGGCGGGCAAATCGGCCATGCGGCGCAGCCGCCACACCAGGACGTCGGTGATCGAGTCCGCGGTTGCGAGCTCCCGCCGTTTCGCGGCTTCGGCCAGGAGCCCGGCCGGGTCGTGTCCGGCTGCCTCGGCGTCGGCGAGTGTGGCGGCCAGCGCAGACCAGCCCGGCTCGGCCAGAGCCTGTTCCGCCAGCTCCGGCACGGCGTGGCGCAGGTAAGCGGCCTGTCTCTGACGAAGCGGCTGGGACAGGTGCCGGCCTCGCTGGTACAGCACTGCCAGTGGGATGCCGGCGGCGGCTTGGTAGGCGGCGCGCAGGTGCTCGGCGGCCTGGCGTGCGGCAGCGGCCTGCTGGGCGTGGTTCTTCTTGGCGTGCCAGTGGGCGGTGGCGGTGACGAGGAAGAACAGCATGTCTATGGCCATGGCTGTGGTGGCGCAGTCTTCTCCGCGGCCGAGGGCGGGCCCGCTGTGGACGAGGTCACGGGCGGCCCGGCGCAGGGCACCGTCGTGCCCGCGTTCGGCCTGGACGTGGGAGCGGGTGGCCCGCTCGAACACGAAAGCTGCCTCGCGAAGTTCGGCGCGGGTGTGGGCGGCGGAGGTCTTGGCGAGCGCGTCCAGGACCTCTCCGGCGGCGGCGATGTGCGCGGCCACCTCGGCGTCCCCACCGCGATCGATGACCAGCATCGCCTGCCATGCGGCTGTGGCCGTCCGGCGTCGTGCCGTCGCGGGTCCGCTCAGGGCCGGGGCGGAGGGCGTGGTGTCCGCGCCCTGGTTCGGAGTGCTGTCGGAGAAGCGCTTGCGGATGCGGGGCAGGGACAGGTCGGGGGCGAGGGTGGATCCGGCGTAGTAGACGGGCTCGTTGTCCCCGTTGCGGTCGTCGGGCAGGGCGACCTTGTAGCCCTGCAAGTCGCCGGAGGGCAGCACCTTGGTGCGTACGAGAAGCCCGGCGCCCTTGAGACGGTCGAGGAACTCCTCCTCGCTGCCCGCGCCGGCCACCGCGCGGCGCACGGTCTCGCGCAGCTCCTCGCGGGCAGTACGGTCCCGGCCCTCGCGTTCGGCCTTGTGCCGTTCGGCGCTGCTCGGCCGCTTGGCAGCGGTGCCGTCCCCGGCCGGGACGCGGCGCAGGTCGTAGTCGGCTTCGATGCGGCGGCATTCGGCCTGGGCACGGCGGGCCTCGTTGTGCAGGCGAGGTCGGCGGCCGTCGTCGCGTACGAGGGTGGCGATGATGTGGATGTGGTCGTCGGCGTGCCGGACGGCCGCCCATCGGCAGGCGGCTTCGTCGCCGTCGGGAGCGATGCCGGTGGCGGCGACCACGCGGCGGGCGATGGCCGCCCAGTCCTCGTCGGACAGGACCGGGTCCTCCGGGGCGGCCCGTACGGACAGGTGCCATACGTGCTTCTCTGGGCGCTTGCCGGCGGGCAGGGCGTTGACGGGCTGGTCGAGGAGGCGTTGGAGCTGTTCGTAGGTGGTCTTCGGGTCGCGGCCTGGGTCGGGGGTGAGCGGGTCGAAGGCGGCCACCAGGTGCGGGTCGATGTGCTCCTCTTTGGTGCCGGGGCCGTAAAGGTAGTGGATCAGGCCGATCGTCTCGCTGCCGCGATCGTGGATGCTGGGGATCACTCAGCGGCACCGCCGTCGCGGTGGGCGAGCAGAGCTTCGGCGGCGTCCTCCATACGGTGGGCGGCGTTGCGGACGGCCTCGGCGGCCGCGTCCAGGTGGGGCGCGTCGGCGCCGGAGTTGAGGGCCTTGGCGACCTGGTTGAACAGGCCGTGGATGCGGCCCAGGTGCCGGCGGGCGGCGAACAGTTCGTTGATGACTTCCCGTTCCGTCGCGATCTCGGCGGCGGTGCGGTTCAGGTCGCGGGCGGCCTTGTCGGCGGCGTAGGCGAGGAAGGCGGCGTTGGACATCTGGCAGTGGGCGGCGGCGTCGGTGAATCGCTGGAACTCGCTGTCGTTCATGCGGCAGCTGGGCTGCTTCAGTCGCTTGCGGGATTTCGGCAGACGAGCGCGTTGACGTCTGGTCGACACCGCCTCGGCCTGCCTTCCTCCCCGCTGCGGTCCGCCCTCGGTCGCAGTCTGACTGCCCAGTGCCCCCTGGCGCCGGGCTGTTCCGGCCACCCCTGGGGCGGGAACTCCGGAAGCATCGCTTCCGGTACAACTTGCTGCGCTGTTGTGGCTGGTGGTCATCGTCTGATGGGGGATGGGGAGTTCGTGGTGCGGGTTGTGCATGGGGCGGTTCTCCGTGGGGCGTTGGGGCTGTGAAAATGACGCTACGTGCCTTGGACGAGCCGATCGGGGTGCCGGCGGGCGGGGTCAGACCGTGCCGACGGGGGCTGTGCTGAGTTCCATCTGCTGCTGGGCGGCGGCTTCGTCGAGTCCGTCGAGGGCATCTGCCTCGGCGCCGTCATACGTGTCGGCTTCGGCCTGGGCGGTGCGTTCGGCCTGCAGTTGGTCACGTACGGCGCGAGCCCGCTTCTGGCCGATGCGCAGTTCGTTGCGCAGGCGTTCGGCGGTGAGTTGGTCGTCGCTCCAGTCGGCGGTCAGCAGTCGGGCCTTGTCGAGGACTTCGGCGTTCGTGCGGGTACGGTCGGCGGACGACTTGGCGGAAGCGGGGCGCCGATTGGTCGCCCGACTCGGGGCGGCTTCGGTCGGCCTCGTCACGCGCGCCTGGTCGGCCCCCTCGGGGGTCGACTCCGGTGGCCGAGCGGTGGCCGGTTCGTCCTGGTCAGACCCCGACCGTGCGGCGGCTCCGTCGGCTCGCCGATCGGCCGACCGGGCGGAGGCAACCTCGGCAGAGTCTGCCGACTCGGGGGTGTAGTGCAGCACCTTCGCCACGAGGTCCGACCCGAAGTAGATCGACCCGACCGGGAGCGAGGTCGCCAGCAGTACGAGGGCCCAGTTCGCCGGGTCCCAGTCAGTGAGCCGGCCCTGCTGGATCGACGTGGTGTGCAGGGTCGGGATGAGTCCGTGCACGTAGTTCAGCAGGAGGCTGGCGATCGTGTAGGTCGCCAGGACCCGCAGCGCGAACTTCCGGTCGGCGCCGGTCAGCACGAGCGTGGCGACCAGCGCGAGGGCCATCAGCCCGTCGACGACGATCGGGTAGAGCAGGGCGGCGGTGGAGTCGGCGCCGATGGCGCGGGCCACGTCGGACAGGGCGTTCCACGAGACCCGGAAGGCCATGAGCACTACAGCCACCAGGCCGAGGACGAGACTGCCGCGTCCCACGCGGTTCACGCGACCACCCTCAGCGCGTGCGCCTGCTCGGAGGTTCGGGCGAGCCCGGAGCAGGGCGATCCCGGAGCGGAGGGTTCGGCCCCCGGGAACGTCGGCTGGGGATATCGGGGCAGGGGAGTGCAACGGGCGGGCTCCAGGGGAGGGGAGGTGGGGCTGACGAGGTGGGGTGGCCGGCGCGGGCGGAGGGGCCCCGCGCCGAGTCACGCAGCTGGGTGTCGGTCCGTCCGAGCAGCGGCGAGGTCGACACGCGACGGATGGGGAGTCGCCCGTACGGCATTACCGCGGGCGGCTCCGTCAGGTCTCGCCCTGCGCTGACGGCACGGGACGCCCACAGGCGCATGGCACCAATCGCATCGGACGCCGAGCGCATCGGGAACACCTTCGGCGACGGCGGCCTCGCGCGCGGCGCGGGTCGGGCGGTAGCGGGCCAGCTCGGCGCGGACGGCCGGCGGGATGCACGACCCGACCTCGCGCAGGTGCTCCTCGACGTTGCGGGGCTGGCTGCCGCTGGAGATCTGCCGGTGTGTCGAAGGGGCGGCCACACCGGCCGCGACCGCGTGCCGGGCGCGGAGCAGCTCGGCTCGCCAGGCGGCCGGGTCGTAGGGATCGGCGGCTGGGGTCGGGTCGATGTGCCGGTCGAGGCGGTCGCGTCGGTGGGCACGCCACCTGCGGACGACATCCACGGGCAGGATCGGGTATGGCGAGTCGAGCACGTGGGCCCGTATCGCCTCGCGGACGTCCCAGCCGTGGGCGGTGGCGAATGGCACGTCGTCGAGCAGTTCCTGCCACTGGGCGATCTGGTCACGGGCTTCGCCCGGGCCGGTGCGAATGGTGCGGGGGTCGAGGCGCCCGGTGTAGGCGAGGACGGCGGCGACTTCGCGTCGGTCCAAAGGCGGGTTACTCCGTTCCTGTCGGTTCGTCGAGGGCGGCGAGCAGCGCGGCCATGTGCGCCTCGGAGCGAGTCATGCCGGTGCTGGAGGTGCCGGTGGGGGTTCCGCCGGGCAGGGCGTAGAGGTTGGGACGGCCTGGAGTGGGGGTGTGTTCCCGGGCGATCCACGCGCGCCAGTCGGCGGCCCACGCGGCGGCCGTGCGCGGTGCCCAGGCGGCCCGGTAGGTGCGCCACTTCTCGTCAGCGTCTTGCAGGGCCTCTTCGCCGAGTCGGTCGAGATGGCCGTGGTGCCGCAGCCAGGAGTGCGCGTCATCGTCGATCTCCCACTCGCTGGCGGAGATGAGCGGGGCAGAGCTGCTGCTGCTCTTACCGTTCACCTTCGGTTCTCTTCTGTTCTGGGGGTCGGAATCCGCACCCCCTCCGGGTCGGAATCTGACCCCCCTGGGGGCCGGATTCTGCTCCCCCGGGTCGGATTCCGCCCCCCCTTCGAGGTGTTCGGCAGGGTCGGATTCTGACCCCCCGAGGGTCGGATTCTGACCCCCTTGCAGGGCCGGATCCCGCTCCCCCTCCAGAGGCTGATCGGCGAGGAACCGGGCGGCGACCGGCAGGACGTAGTACGTCTCTCCTCGTGGCCCCTTGCGGCCGGGAAGCTGCACCAGCTCACCGCTGGCGATCAGCTTGGCCAGCGCATCACGCACGGCCGTACGGGAGGCGTTGGCACGCTTCATCAGGGTGGGCACGGACGCGTACGCGACGCAGTGCCGGTCGCGGCACCGGTCGGCGATCAGGGCGAGGACCATACGAGCGGTGCCCTTGTTGTCGCTGTGGTCCCACACCCATTCGCGGGCGTCGTAGCTCATCGGGTGGCGGCTCCTAGGTGAGGGCGTGGAGGTGCGGTCGCCCCTTGTCGGGCGGTGCACAGGGAGGGGGTGGCACACCACCCCGGACCGGAAGCGCGGGGGAGGGCTGGTGGCGTCTTATAGCCAAGACGGCCACATCCATGCCGCACAAGTCCAGCATTCCGCCGGGAAATCAGACAGCTGACGGCGAACACCTATTGCGAGCAAGGCATCCCGAAAACTGTAAACCCGAATCGCCGGTTGCCGAAATAATGCCCCGTCAGATGAAGCCAGAAGGATCACATCGGTAGACCGTTGACCTTCGCTGCGACGTCAAGCTACAACACAACACCCCACGTCAGAGCAGGCCGCCGAGCCGATCGAGGTAACGCGCGACGGGCACCAGAACCCCAGCGCAGAGACAACGCACGCCGGTCCGCCGGGCCGCAACATAGCCGACGATCGCCGGTTACCGAAACCGGCGAGTGCAATCTACAAATGGAGCCATGGCAGCACGATCCCTGGAAATCGGACCGGCCGGAATACGGACCGCCCGCATCATAGAAATCCTCCGCACCGAACGCGGCCTCGCCCAGCGCGAGCTCGCCGCCCGCGTCACCGCCCTGGGCCGTCCGATGACCAACACCATGCTGTCCCGCATCGAACGCGCCCAACGCCGCTGCGACATCGACGACCTCGTCGCTCTCGCCCAGGCCCTGCGGGTCTCGCCCCTGGATCTCCTCCAAGGGATCCGAGCCGCGTAGCCCAGACGGCTCCCGCCGAACCAACCCCCCGAGTAAAGGACTTACCGCCCTTGCGTCGACCCGCAATCCCCCGCGCCTTGATCCGATCCCTGCGAACCACCGCGCAGGAGGTGACCGCGCATGGCTGACCGCCTCCTGACCGTGGCTGAGGCCGGCGAAATGCTCGGCACGGGCGAGCGCTTCGTCCGCCGCCTGATCGCCGAACGCCGCATCCGCTACGTGAAGCTCGGCCGCCCGGTCCGCGTCCCCGAGAGCGCGATCACCGAGTACGTCGCGGCGCGCACCGTCGAGCCGGTCCGCCGTGTCCGTACCCGTTACGGGAAGGCGGCCTGATGGCGGGACGCAAGCCGCAGCGGCGGCGCGAGTTCGGCACGACCCGCAAGCTCCCCTCCGGTCGGTGGCAGGCCCGCTACATCGGCCCGGACGGGCAGCGGCACACCGCCCCGGAGACGTTCGAGATCAAGTCCGACGCCCAGGACTGGCTCAACCTCGTCCGCGCGGACATTGAGCGGGACGTATGGCGCGATCCGGACGCCGGTGCGGTCAACTTCGAGAAATACGCGTTGCGTTGGATGGAGGAGCGCGGCCTGGCCCCGACCACGCTCGACCGCTACGACGGCCTCCTCCGTCTCCACATCCTGCCGACGTTCGGCGCCAAGGACCTGGACGGGATATCCCCGCCCGCCGTCCGCACCTGGCGAGCCGAGCGCCTGAAGGCGACCGGCGCCACCACGGTCGCCAAGTCGTACCGCCTGCTGAAGGCCATCCTTCAGACGGCGGTCGACGACGACCTGCTCCGGAGCAACCCGTGCCGCATCAAGGGCGCCGGCAAGGAGGAGGCCGACGAACGCCCCACCGCCACCATCGAGCAGGTCTTCGACCTCGCCGACGCCATGGGCCCACGCTGGCGCCTGATGGTCCTGCTCGGCGCCTTCGCCTCCCTCCGCCCGGAGGAGCTGGCGGAACTGCGCCGTCGCAGTGTCGATGTTGACGAATGCTCCCTGCGCATCACACAGGCGTCCCCGGAGCTGACTAACGGCAGGCGCGTTACCGGCGACCCCAAGACCCGGGCGGGCAAGCGCACCGTCTACCTGCCCGACTTCCTGCTCCCGGAGCTTCGCCGCCACCTCCAGTGGTTCGCCGAGAAGGAGCGGGACGGCCTCCTCTTCGTCGGCGAGAAGGGTGCCCCCTTCCGCCGCTCGACCTTCGGCCGCAAGTGGCGCAGGGCGAGGACGAAGGTTGGCATGCCGGAGAACTTCCGCTTCTACGACCTCCGCCACACCGGCAACACCCTGGCCGCCGACACCGGAGCCAAGCTCAAGGACCTCATGGTCCGCGCCGGCCAGTCCTCGGAGCGGGCTCAGCTGATCTATCAGCACTCGACGGCGAGGCACCAGCGCAGGCTGGCTCAGGGCATAGATGCCGAGGTACGCCGACAACAGAAGGGAGCGAACGGCGGTACGGCGGTTCGTCGGGCGTGACCGTGAGGTCCGTGTGTGGGTCCGGCGAGGTCAGTCGTCGACGAGTTCCGCGAGTTGTTCGGCGGCAGTGGTGTTGCCCTGGGCGGCCAGCCGCCTCAGCTCCTCCAGGTTCTCCTGCTCGGTGGCCAGTTGGATCAGCTCGTCGGTGGCCGTGGCGTTGCCGCCGTCGGAGAGCCGCCGGAGTTCTTCGAGATCGCCTTGCTCCGAGGCGAGTTGGACGAGTTCGTCGGCGGCGTCAGAGTTGCCCGTCTCTGCGAGGCGGCGCAGTTCGTCGAGGTCGCCGTGTTCCGCGGCGAGCTGGATGAGTTCGTCGGTGGCGTCGGTGTCACCGTTCTCGGCGCGTTCCCGAAGGTCGGACAGGTCGGGTTCAGGCATGGCGGGCAACCTTTCCGCGGTGGTGGTCATGGGCCGGTCGACCCTGCTGTTCGCTGGGGCCGTCCGAGGCGTCCCGAGGCGCGTAGTTCGTCGCGGTGTGCCTGCCACTCGTCCACCAGCTTGGGCAGGCGTTCCGCCAGGAACTCGGCCAGCGCGATCATTTCCTCGATCGGCGCACGGCGTTCCGGCGGAGCTTCGGAGAGGAGGGCCAGGCCCTCGCGGAAGAGCGCGGCGTGTTCCTGGTGGACGGCCGCGTCGAAGTTCTGCGGCTGGTGGCTGTCTGGGTTCAGGCTCACGCGGTCCATGCGCTGACCGGCGGCGCGGGTGCGCCGGGCGATGCCGTAGTTCTCCAGCAGTTTGACCGCCCCGGTGATGGCGCTGCGGCTGGCCAGCAGGGCCTCGGTCAGCTCGTCGATGGTCTGCTGAGGCGGATCGCATACGAGGAGGTGGCCGAGCAGCCGCCCGGCCATGGGCGGGAAGCCGTACTGCCGGGCGTAGAAGCGGCCCACGTGCTCCGCGAAGAGTAGTTGCGCGTCGTTCGGCACGCTCTCGACCGTAGCAGGTTTGGCTGAGATGACGAATATTTCTGTCATCTCAGCCATGGGTCGTCTCACTCGGCCAGGAAAGCGGATCAGGAAGGAGGATCAAGAAAGCGGGTCAGGAAAGCCCAGACGCCTTGAGCACCGCCCGAGCGGTCTCGCCGTCGATGTCGCGGCCGAGCCGGTCCAGGACGTCCCCGCCGTGCAGCAGGGTGCCGTGTGCGACGGAACGCCGGACGCCGGTGTCGAGTTCGTGCCAGATCAGGGGGTTGGCGGCGAGGACGCGAGGGTCCAGTTCCAGGCGGTGGCCGTACGCGTCCCGCAGGACCAAGCGGGGCGAGACGCCGTCGTACCGCCATACGGTGGTCAGCGCGTCCGTGCGCACCATCTGCCGACGCCACGGGCCCCGCACCGCCAGCCAGCCGGTGCCCGCCGTCACCCGGGCCGGCAGCAGGACGATGAAGAGGGCGGCCGACAGGCCGAGCCACAACAGGGCACGCGGGGGTGACAGTGTGCCGGCGTCCCAGTCGACCAGCAGGGACGTGGCGCCGAACAGCGCGGCGCAGCCCGTCGCGAGCATGGCGCCGCCACGCCAGTGGCGGTCACCGGCCCGGGCCCACCGGTCGTCGGGACGTCGCATGTCGTTGACGTTAGGCGGCCCTGCGGGCTCGGCGGCTGTCACTGACGGGGCCCTGACGCCGCACAGGCGAATCCTGACGCGATCCTTACGCGGGCGTCGGACTCAGCCGGTGTGGACGCGGGGACGGCGGGCTCGGTCCGGTTCCGCCTCGCGCAGGACCTCTCGGGTCACCGGGGCCACCTCGCCCTGGCCGAAGAGGAAGAAGCGGAGGAAGTTGGCGAAGGGGCTGCCCTCGGTCCACTCGAAGTAGATGTGCGGGGTGCACTTCGTCGTGTCGCGGACGTGGAGGAGCAGCGCGGCCAGGGCGTTGGGGATGGAGGACGACTCCAGGGTCAGGACGCGGTAGCGGTTGTGCAGGACCTCGCCGCGGACCGTCAGGCCCGCCTCGAACTCCGAGGGGTCCAGGACCGTGACCTCCACGAAGACGAAGTCCTCCTGCTCCGGCATGTCGTTGTCGGCCCGGATCTGCTCGATCTTGTCGCGGTACTCGGCCTTGTCCCGGTTGTCGGGCTCGTTGGCGATGAAGCGGATCTTGCGGCTGGCCATGTCCCTGATGAATCGTTCCGCCATGGGGTCGAGACTCACGCTCGTGACGCGGAGCTCGAAGGCGCGGGCCAGCCGGGAGAGGAGGGAGACCAGGATGATGCCGGCGATGAAGCAGGCGCCGATCTTGACGCCGTCCGGGCGCTCGATGACGTTGACGACCGTCGTGTAGAGGAACACCGCGGAGATGACGGCGAAGCCCCACGCCCAGTTGCGCTGGCCCGCCTTGCGCGCCGCGATCGTCACCGCGATCGCGGCCGAGCTGATCAGCACGAGGACGCCGGTGGCGTACGCGCCGCCCTGGGCGTCCACGTCGGCGTCGAAGATCCAGGTGACCAGGAAGGCGATCAGGGTGAAGACGATCACCATGGGGCGGATGGCGCGGGCCCAGTGCGGGGCCATGCCGTAGCGGGGCAGGTAGCGGGGCATCAGGTTCAGCAGGCCCGCCATCGCGGAGGCACCGGCGAACCACAGGATGGCGATCGTGGAGACGTCGTAGACCGTGCCGAAGGCGCCGCCGAGGTAGTCGTGCGCGAGATATGCCAGGGCACGCCCGTTGGCCGGGCCGCCCTGCTCGAAGTCCTTCTCCGGGATCAGGAGGGTGGTGATGAAGCTGGTGGTGATCAGGAAGACGCTCATGATCAGGGCAGCCGTGGTGAGCAGCTTCTTGGTGTCCCTGATACGGCCCTTGGGATTCTCCTCCGTCTCGCCAGGGTCGCCCTTGACGTGCGGCATGACCGCGACGCCGGTCTCGAAGCCGGACATGCCCAGGGCGAGCTTCGGGAAGACGATCAGGGCCACGCCGATCA
The DNA here is from genome assembly GCF_003143935.1 of Streptomyces sp. Act143. Lineage (GTDB taxonomy): Bacteria > Actinomycetota > Actinomycetes > Streptomycetales > Streptomycetaceae > Streptomyces. The sequence goes on from NZ_QFRX01000001.1 coordinate 5,363,417, forward strand.
TCACGAAGACGTTGCCGTGCTCGGCGGTCAGGGCGGTCGACCAGTCGGTGACCACATGTCCCTCGGTGATGACGTGCCATATGCCGACGATCACGACGACGACGTTGAGGCCGAGATAGACCGCCACCAGGGCGACCGCGACGCCGATCGCCTCCAGGAAGCCCTTGAGGAAGACCGCGCCGAGCAGTCCCACGAGAACGAGCGTGATCAGCATCTGCTTGTCGTGCAGGGCGCTGTTCAGGTGCGGGTTCTCGACGAGGTGGGTGGAGGCGTCCGCGGCGGACAGGGTGATGGTGATCAGGAAGTCGGTGGCGGCGAAGCCGAGCAGGGTCAGGACGAAGAGCTTGCCCTTCCAGAAGGACAGCAGGCGCTCCAGCATCGCGATCGAGCCCTCGCCGTGGGGGCTCTCCTCGGCCACCCTGCGGTACACCGGCAGCGCGCCCGCCAGGGTCACGACGACGAGGACGATGGTCGCGATCGGGGACAGCAGGCCGGCCGCGAGGGCGGCGATGCCGGGCTGGTAGCCGAGGGTCGAGAAGTAGTCGACACCGGTCAGGCACATCACCCGGTACCAGGGCTGCCCCTTGTGCTCAAGCGCGGACTCCTGCTGCTGCGCCGGCTGCCCGTGGCCCTTGCCCATGTCGGACAGCCCCTCCAGCATCCAGGCACGCAGACGACTGGGCGGGGGGTGTTCGGTGGTGGCCATCGGAGGGCTCCTGGTGTGCGGCTCGTGTGCGGTCCGGCCATCACACGGACGGCGGGATCAGCGTATGCAGAGCGTGACGTCAGGGCCCATGGATGGTCCGCACGACCGCGTCAAGCTTGCGTTAAGACCGGCAGGCGGAGCGCTTGTGGCGCATCAGGGTGTGCGTATTTCGGTCGCGCGGGTACGGGTTGGGCCGTATGGGGGGCCGGCCGCCTCGGTGGTTCCTAGGCGCTGAGCCGGCGATCGCGCGCCACGGGGCTGCCGACCGCGTAGTGGACGTGCTCGCGGACCAGACGGAAGCCCGCTCTCCATGCGAGGAGACGACTGGCACGGTTGTGGACCGAGCAGTTCCAGCTGGGGGTGTGGCTCCGGGCCGTGATGTCCGCGCAGAGCGAGGTGACGCAGGCCAGGGCGAGGTGGTGGCGTCTGCGGTCGGGGACGGTGTAGACGGCCACGTCCTCGTAGCGGGTGCCGCGGAAGTACGTGCACGCCACCGCGAGGATCCGGCTGGTCCGGCCGACGGCCGCCCAGGCATGGCCCGAGGCGGCGAGCCCGGCCGGGCCGCCCCAGCTCGCCGAGAGCCAGGAGGCGTCCGGGCCCAGCGCGTGCACCGCCTCGGTGTCGGTGGCCTCCAGGCGCCTCACGGTCACGGCCATCGGGAGCGACGCGGGCAGCGGTCCGGCCTGGAGGGTCCAGGTCATGCGCTCCCAGGGGGTGAGGCGTTCGAACGCGGAGCCCAGCGCCGGGAGGAAGCGGGGCGGTGCGTCGATGCGGCAGCCGGCCAGTGGCGCCAGCGTCTCGGGGGTCAATGCGTCGGGTACGCCGCGCAGCACTACGTAGCCGGCGCAGGACGCGGCGACGGAACTCGGCCGGATGGCGCGGTCGGCCCACCAGCGGCCGTTGCCCGTGGTCAGCACGTGCTCGCCGATCGTGGCGGGGCCGGAGGACCCCGTGGGGAACCGCCGGCTGAGGGCGGGCAGATCAGGGGGGTGTATCTCGATCATCGGCACCTCGGAGCGGAGCGGAGTGGGGTGCGGGAGGGGCGGGCGGTAGGAAGCTTGCCGTCCTCGTCACCCGCCCCGTTCGTGCTCGGTCAGCGTTGGCCGGCCTTGCGGCCGTGGTTGGCCTTCTTCTTGCGGCGGTCCTTCTTCTTGCGGGCGCGCTTCGACATAGGGCTCAACTCCCTTCAGGAAGAAAGAACTTCAAGCGGTACGGCCGACCAGCAGGTCTGCGAGCCTGCTGAGGCGCCGCACCGTGCGGTCCTCGGCCGCGGCCGGGGCCGGGTCGACGCGCTCGGTGCGGTCGTAGTAGGCGCCGTTGACGATCTCGACGGCCGGGTCGCACAGCCGGACCACATGGGTCGCGCCCTCGGCGGGCGTGCCGCCTTCATGGGCGTACAGCGGGAGCATGGCGGTGTCGCAGACCCCGGGATGCACGGAGACGGCGGTGACGCGCGGATCGGCGGCGAAGACCGTCAGGGCCAGCTGGGACTGGGCGTACGCGGCGAGCCGGGAGTAGCGGCGGGCGCGGTTGGGATCGGCCCAGGAGATCGACGCCGTGCGGTGCAGCGAGGAGGACACGTTGACCACGCGGCCGCCCGGGTCGCTGGTGAGGGCCGGCTCCAGCAGACAGGTCAGCAGGTAGTGGGCGAGAAAGTTGACCTGGAAGGCGATCTCGTTGCCGTCGGCGGTGACGGTATGCCGCTCGGGCGCCGCCATGCCGGCGTTGTTGACGAGGGCGTCCAGGTGCGGGTGCTCGACGACGACCTTGTGGGCGAGGCTCTCCACCTGGTCCAGGCGCGTGAAGTCCGCGCCGTAGGTGCGCAGTCGGTCGGCGTCGACGCCCGCCTCGGCGACGAGCCGGTCGGCGGCCGCGAGGGCGTCCTCGGCGGTGCGGCCGTGCAGCAGCACGGTGGCGCCGCGCTCGGCGAGCTGCCGAGCGGTCTCGTACCCGATGCCGGAGGTGGCCCCGGTGACCAGGACGGTGCGGGAGGAAGAGGGTGAAATAGGCATGTTTCCTTCAGGGGTGTGGGCACGCTGCAGCACGGCCCCCTCTCGGGCGGCGAGCGTGCGAAGGCGAAGGGTGAGGGGCGCCGGACGGGGGTCACGGCGCCCCTCGGGTCGCTGAGCGCGCGTCAGCGGGACGCGGGCGCGTGTGGACAGCGCTGCTCACGACGGGGCGGCCGAGACGGACTCGGCGGCCGGTCGAAGAGGAGCCAGGCGCTGTGCACGGGAACCATCGAAGCCGTCCCGCAGGGTCCGGGCAAGCTCAAGTCCCCTTCTCTGACGGGTCCCTGATGAGGAGATACGGGGTCTTGACGGGCGCGTCCGTGGCCCTGGCGAGCGAGAGGGAAGCGGGGGCCCGCTCCGGAGCGCCGGGGATCACGGAGACCTTCGTGACTCGGTGGGGGACGGATGGCGTGCGGTGCCGGGGCCCCGGCACCGCACGGCCCGCACACGGACGCGGGCGACAGGACGACGACCGGCGTGGTGTGCGGGCACACGCCCTCGGACGTGCACCGGCCGCCTCCAACCGCCGCGGAGTGGGGACTCCGGACAGCCACCGAGGCCGCTGACGCCCACGGCCTCAGCGGCGGCCGACGGGGAATCTAGCGGCCGTAGAAGCCGGAACCGCCCTGGTCAGGAATTTGCGGCACTCATACGGCCGTTGCGGCGACGCCGTCAAGGTCCCGTCAAACCGACCTGAGAAAGCGTCAGAAGAGCGTCAACGCCGGCCGCCGGTGACCGGATCCGGCCGCAGACTGGCCGACAACGGGGGGCGGGCGACCGTCCGTGGCGTGATGTTGGAGGAACCGTGACGATCACGGCCGGCACGGCGCAGACACCGCGGAAGCCTGACTCACGGCCGACAGGGGTGATCCCGCCGGACGGCAGCCCCGGACCTGGGAGTGGCGGGGGATCGCGGACGGGCGATCCGGGTCCGGGACGGCCACGCCCGAGACAGCAGGCCGTGGCCGCGCGGGCCGCTCTGCGCCGCCGCCTGCGGGCCACCGTGCCCGCGCGGCTGCGCCTCCTGCGCGCGGCCACGGTCCTGCTCACCGCCGCCCTCACGGTGCTGCTCCTGCTGGCCGGACTGGCCGCGAACGGCACCTGGGACGCCGTGGCCGACCAGGACGCACCCCGCACCATCAGCGCCGCCGACCTCAGCCTCGCCCTCGACGACATGGATGCGCAGGCCGCCAACATGCTGCTGGCGAACGGGGCACGGCTGCGGACGCCGTACGACAAGGCAGTCGGCTTCTACGGCGACGCCCGCCGCGACATCGGGCACGAACTGCGCACGCTCGCCGTCGCCGCCCAGGGCGACCGTGGCGACGAGAAGAGGGTCGAGAACCTCACGGACGATTTCGCCGAGTACCAGGAACTCATCGGCCGCGCCCTGGAGAACGACGGCCGCGAGGGCGGCAGGACGGCCGCCGTGGCCGACTACCGGAGGGCGACGGACCTGTTGCGGACGCGGCTCCTGCCGGCGGCGGCGAAGTTGGTGTCGTCGAACGACGCCGCCTTCGAGGAGCGGTACACCGCCGCCCGCTCCACCCTCACCGCCCAACTCGTCACGGTCGCAGCGCTGGGCCTGCTGCTGCTCGCCGTGCTCGGCGCCCTCCAGTGGTACCTGGCACGCAGCTTCCGCCGCATTTTCAACCCCGGCGTCCTGGCCGCCACCGTCTGCGCCCTGACCGCCGTCGTCCTCGGTACGGCGATGCTGTCCGCCTCCGCCGAGCACCTGCGCGGAGCCCGCCGCGACGCCTTCGACTCCGTCGTCGCCCTCTCCCGTGCGCGTGCCGTCGCCTACGACGCCAACGCCGACGAGAGCCGCTACCTCCTCGACCCCGAGCGGCGCGAGCGGTACGAGCGGTCGTTCCTCGCCAAGTCCCAGGAGCTGTACGGCATCGAGGGCGCGACCCTGTCGTCGTACGACTCCCGGCTCGCCACCACCTGGCAGGCGTACCGGTCGGACCACGGCGACCTGCGCTTCACCGGCGAGTTCCGCCGAGAGCTCGACAACATCACCTTTGTGGGGGAGCGGGACGCCGCGGAGCGGACCGTCGAGGCGTACGCCGTCTACCAGCGCGACGACCGCAGGATCCGGGCACTGGTCGCGGCCGGGAAGGAGCGGGAGGCCACCGAGTTCTGCATGGGCTGGGAACCCGGCACCTCCAACGCGCACTTCGGGGCCTGGATGACCGCACTGGACAAGGTCACGGACATCAACCGGGCCCACTTCACCGCCTCCGTGCGGGCGGGCCGGTCGTCGGTGAGCGGGCTGCTGCCGTGGGCGATGGGACTGCTGCTCGCAGCGGCGGTCCTCACCATGCTCGGGCTGCGGCCGCGGCTGGCGGAGTTCCGCTGAAGGGGAGCGGTGCTGCTCGACGTGCGGCTCCCGGGCCGAAGAACGACCCGTCGCGGCAAGAGCCGGCGCGGCGCTCAGGCGCCGGCCAGCCGTGCCTCCTCCAGGTCCAGGGACCGCTGGAGCCTTCTGCGGGTCGTGTCGCTGATGGTGTGGTTGTCGTAGAGGCGCTGCAGTTCCGACGCCTCGACGGCGATCAGGTCGCGGCGCAGCTGGCGATAGACGAGGTCGGCGGAGCCGGACGGGTCGGTGTCCTCGTTCAGGCGGTCGCGGGCGTCGTCGAGGCGGGCGGTGAGGCCGCGACGGAGGCGGTCCAGAACGACGTCCGGTACGGCCTCAAGTTCGGCGAGTTCGTCGAGGCGCCGGATGCCCGCGCCGGCCAGGCGGCAGCGGGCGGCGGCTTCCTCCCGCTCGGTGTGGTCGGGCTCCAGGGCGATGCCGGAGCGGCGTACGACGGGGGCGAGGGTGAAGCCCTGGACGACGAGGGTGACGACCACGACGGAAGTGGTGAGGACCAGGACCAGCGGACGGTCGGCCAGGGAGGCGCCCGCCTTCGTGGTCTCCGGGATCGACAGGGCCGCCGCCAGCGGGACGACCCCCCGGGTGCCGGCCCAGGTCAGCACCAGCGGCACCCGCCAGTTCATCCGCTGGATGCCGCCCTTGCGCTGCACGAGCGCCGACAGTGGCGCCAGCCACAGCAGCCGTACGGCGATCAGCGTGGCGGCCACCGCGAGGGCGTAGAGCGGCCAGGCTCGGTCGCCGTCGTCCAGGGCCCGGACCTGCGCGGGCAGGGCCAGCCCGATGAGAGAGAACACGACGCTCTCCAGCAGGAACACCACCGTGCCGTACACGGCGTGCAGTTGAAGGCGGATGCGGGCGTTGGTGAGTCGGTCGCCACGTCCGCCGAGGACGACGCCCGCGACCACGACCGAGGTGACGCCGGAGGTGTGGGCGGCCTCCGCGAGGACGTAGGCCGCGTACGGGGTGACCAGGGCTATCACCGTCTCCAGGACCGGGTCCTCGGTGCGCCTGCGGATCAGCGCGACCACCCCGGCGACCGCGGCGCCGATCACCGTGCCGCCGCCCGCCAGCACGGCGAACTCGGCGCCCGCGGCACCCCAGCCGGCCGCCGCCGACGCCACCGCCACACTCGCCGCGACCCGGAACAGCACCAGCGAGGTCGCGTCGTTGAACAGGCTCTCCGCCTGGACGAGGACCTGCACCTTCGGCGGCAGGGAGAGACGTCTGCCGAGCGCGGTCACCGCCACCGGGTCGGTGCTGGCCAGCACCGCGCCCAGCACGAACGCCATCTGCCATGACAGCGGCGTGATCCCGGACGCCACCCAGCCGACGGCCGCCGCCGAGGCCAGCACCAGGCCGACGGACAGCACACCGACCGGCCTCCACACGGCCTTCAGCTCACGCCACGACAGTTCCTCGGCGCTGGCGTACAGCAGCGGAGGCAGCACGACCAGGCCGATGATCTCCGGGCTGATCTCGATCTGCGGGGTGCCCGGCAGCAGCGCGACGGCGAGACCGGCGACCACGAGCAGGGAGGGGGCTGGAATGTGCCGGCGTCGGGCGAAGGTCGCCACCAGCGTGGCGAGTACCACGAGTGCCAGAACCGTACCTACGCCGCGCATGCCGACCGTCCCCCAGGGGGCCTCGAAGAGAGCCACCGTGGCTCCCCGGCCGACCAGACTTCCCGGCACACCGCCTTCACCCTAACCGGCCAGGGGACGTCAAGTCAGTGTCAAGGTCCCCGGGACCGGCGCCAAGGAAGCGCTAAGAAGCGCCCCGGGCACCCGCCGGACGCGCTTCGGTAGGAGAAGTGACCCGCCTCCTTGAGGAGTTGAGCCAGTGAGCGGAGCGCGTGGGCGGCGATGAGTGGTGACGTACGGCCCGGACGACTGAAGGTCTACCTCGGGGCGGCCCCGGGGGTGGGCAAGACCTACCGGATGCTCGACGAGGGGCGCCGCCGGGCCGCCCGGGGCGCGGACGTCGTGGTCGGCTTCGCCGAGTGCCACGGCCGGCCACGTACCGAGGCCATGCTGGACGGCCTGGAGACCGTCCCCCGGGTCCGCTGCGACTACCGCGGCGGACGGTTCGAGGAGATGGACCTCGACGCGGTGCTGGCCCGCCGCCCGCAGGTGGCGATCGTCGACGAGTTCGCCCACAGCAACGTCCCCGGCGGCGGCCGCAACGCCAAGCGCTGGCAGGACGTCGAGGTGCTGCTCGCCGCGGGCATCGACGTGATCACCGCGCTGAACGTCCAGCACCTGGCCTCCCTCAACGACGTCGTCGAGAAGATCACGGGGGTGCCGCAGCACGAGACGGTGCCGGACGACGTCGTACGGCGGGCCACACAGATCGAACTCGTCGACATGCCGCCCGAGGGCCTGCGGCGGCGGATGGCGCACGGCAACATCCACGCCCCCGAGAAGGTCGACGCGGCCCTCGCCAACTACTTCCGGCCCGGGAATCTGACCGCGCTGCGACAACTGGCCCTGCTGTGGACGGCCGACCGGGTCGACGAGGCACTCACCAGTTACCGCGCCGAGCACTCCATCGGCGGGGTGTGGGAGACCCGGGAGCGGGTCGTGGTCGCGCTGACCGGTGGTCCCGAGGGGGACACGCTGATCCGGCGGGCCGCCCGGATCGCCGCCCGGTCGGCCGGGGGCGACCTCCTCGCCGTGCATGTGGCCCGCAGCGACGGCCTGGCCGCCGGAGTCTCGCACGCCTCACTGACCCGTCAGCGGCGACTGGTGGAGGACCTCGGGGGCAGCTACCACTCCGTGGTGGGCGACGACATCGCCACCGCCCTGGTCGACTTCGCCCGCGCCGAGAACGCCACCCAGCTGGTGCTGGGCACCAGCCGCCGGAGCCGTCTGGAACGGTTCCTGACCGGTCCGGGCACCGGGGAGACCGTCACCGAGCTGTCCGGCGACATCGACGTTCACCGGGTCACCCACGAGCGCGCCGGACGCGGCACCCTGCTGCCGTCCCGCCGCCGGACCCTGTCGACCGGGCGGCTGGTCGCGGGCCCCGTGGCCGGGCTGGTGCTGCCGGTGCTGCTCACCCTCGTCCTGGACCGGCTGCGTGGCCCCCTCGATCTCACCAGCGAAGCGCTGCTGTTCCTGCTCGCGGTGGTGGGCGTGGCCTGCATCGGCGGGGTCGCCTCCGCGCTGATCGCGTCGGTGACGGCGTCCCTGCTGCTCAACTACTGGTTCATCCCGCCCATCGGCGCGTTCACCCTCGACGACCCCAACGCCCTGATCGCGCTCGGCGTGTTCGCGGTGGTGGCCGCGACGGTGGCCGCCGTCGTCGACCGCTCCCTGCGCCTGTCCCGCCGCTCGGCCCGCGCCACCGCCGAGGCCGAGACCATGTCGTCGCTGGCCGGCAGCATCGTGCGCGGCGGCGCGACCATCCCGGCCCTGCTCGAACGCACCCGCGAGACCTTCGGCATGGACTCGGCGGAACTCGTCGAGGAACCGCCCGACGGCGACGGAGCCACCGCTGTGCCCGCCGGCCCGGACGCGTATCTGGTGCTGCGCGGACGTACGCTCTCCTCCTCGGAGCGACGGGTGCTGGCCGCGTTCGCCGCGCACGTCGGGGCCGCCGTCGAACGGGCCCGGCTGGCCGAGGCGGCGGCCGAGGTGGAGCCCGTGAAGGCCGCCGACCGGATGCGTACGGCGCTGCTCCGGGCGGTCGGCCACGACCTGCGCACCCCGCTCGCCGCCGGCTGGGCCGCGGTGACCTCGCTACGCAGCCGGGACGTGGAGTTCAGCCCTGAGGACCGCGACGAACTGCTCGCCACCGCCGACGAGTCCATGGCCAGGCTCAGCCGCCTGGTGGAGAACCTCCTGGACCTGAGCCGCCTGGAGGCGGGCGTCCTCGCCCTCGACCTGCGGGCCACCGCACTGGAGGAGGTCCTCCCGGCGGCGCTCATGGACGTCCCGGAGGTCGACGTGCGCGACGTCGAGGAGATCCCGCCGGCGCTCGCCGACCCGCCCCTGCTGGAGCGGGTGATCGCCAACCTGGCCGCCAACGCGGCCCGCCACACCCCGTCCGGCACCAGGGTGCTCGTGACCGCCAGCGCCCTGGCCGGCCGGGTCGAACTGCGGGTCGTGGACCGCGGCCCCGGACTGCCGCCGACCGGCCGGGAACGCCTCTTCGAGCCCTTCCAGCGGCTCGGCGACACCGACAACACCACCGGCCTCGGCCTGGGCCTCGCCCTGGCACGCGGTCTGACCGAGGCGATGAACGGCACCCTCACCCCCGAGGACACCCCGGGCGGCGGCCTGACGATGGTCGTGTCACTGCCCCTCGCCCCCCAGCCGGAGATCGTGCACCCACGAGGTGCGCAGAGCGTAGGAGGCGCCTGATGAGCACCGAGAGCAGCAGGTGGACGCTGCACCGCACGACAACCGGCACGAAGCCGGGGGACCGGCCGCTGCGGGACCGGGTCGCCCTGGCCGTCGGCTTCCTCGCCCCCTTCCTGGTGGCGCTCGCCCTGGTGCCGTTCCGCACCGATCTGTCCCACACCAACGCGGCGCTGATCCTCGTCGTGGCGGTGGTCGCGGTCGCCGCGCTCGGCAGCCGTACGGCCGGTGTGCTCGCGGCGCTGTCGGCGGCGGCCTGGTTCGACTTCTTCCTCACCCGCCCGTACCAGACCTTCGACATCACGGCTTCCGGTGACATCGAGACGGCGGTGCTCCTGCTGGTCGTCGGCCTGATCGTGGCCCAACTCGCCGCCCGTGCCCGCCGGCTGGAGGTCGTCACGGTGACGGATGCGGGCTATCTCGCCCGTATCCACGCCACCGCCGACCTCGTGCAGTCCGCCAGGTCCGCGGACACCGTCGTCGACCATGTCCGCGGTGAACTGACCGGCCTCCTCGGTCTGCGCGCCTGCCGTTTCGAGTACGGGACGCTGCTCGGGCAGCCGCCGCGGCTACGGGCGGACGGTGGCGTGACCGTGGGCCGGCGGTTCCGGGACGTCGACCTGGACGGCTGGCCCGAGGGCGAGATCGAGCTGCGCGCCTATGGCAACGGGCATTACCTCGGCCGCTTCATGCTCACCCCCGGCCCCGGCCCGGTGCCACCGCTTCGGGCGCGGCTCGTCGCGGTGACGCTGGCCGACCAGACGGGGGCGGCGCTGGACACGGCGGGGCCCCTTCGCGAGGAGTGAGACGGCCCTTACGCGATCTCGACGGGCCGGGCTTCGACATCCTGATGACGGGCGTTCAGCCGGATCCGGTGGACCGTCGCGGCGGAACAGGAGGGTCACTCCAGCCCGGAGACCTTGAACACGGTCTCGGCGGTCTCGCGGTCGATGCGTTCCGCGACGCGGCGCAGCACCGTCGCTCCGCACATCAGGGAGCCGAGGGCGGCGGCTCTGCGGGCGTCCTCGTCGACTCGGTGCCACAGGCCGGGATTGTTCACCAGGACCTGCGGATCGATCTCGACCCGGTCGCCGAACGCGTCTCGCAGGACGAGGCGTTGGGAGACGCCTTCCAAGCAGCGCACCGAGACCAGCAGGTCGGTGCGGACCCGGCGGGTGCGCAGCAGCCACCGAGAGGCCAGCCAGCCCTCACCAGCGGTGACCCGCGGCGGGCACAGCGCCAGGAACAGCAGCACCGCCAGGGTGGTCCACAGTGTGCCGCGCACCACCGTGAGGCTGCCGGCTCCCCAGTCGAACACGAACAGCAGGCCGAGCAGGGCCGTCGAGCAGCGGATGGAGCTGTACATATCTCCCGCCCAGCGGTGGTCGTGCACCACCGGGCCCTGTTTCTGCGCGTCTGCGGGGAACAGGTCGTGTTCCTCGTCGTTGCGGCGTCCCATAGGGCAGACGGTAGAGACCGGCTGAGCGCGGGCGACGCACCTTGACACGACTCTGACGGGTACGCGGCTGTTTTTGACACCGTTCCGGCGGCGGGGGAGTCGCCCGGATCACACGCCCGTCAAGGCGCCGTCAAGGTCCGCCGGTTCGGCGCGAAGAACGCGCAAGGGAGGGTCGGCCGCGGCAGGCCACGGACAGAACCTTGGTGCACCGCGCCCGCAGCCCGGGTGCGGCTCACACAGCTGAACCGCGCTGCCGCACGAAGGAGCACCCGCCCATGTCCGTCCTGACCACCGAGCCCGGGGCGACCCCCGCAGCCGAGGAACCGCCGGATACCGGTGAGCGCCATCGCCTCACCGCCGTCACCGGCCTTGCCGCGCTGTCCCTGGACGCGATGGCGTCGGTGGCGTACGGTCCCGAGGCGATCGTGCTCGTGCTGGCCGCCGCGGGCGCCCACGGCCTCGGCTTCACGCTCCCCGTCACGCTGGCCATCGCTGGATTGCTGGCGGTGCTGGTCGCCTCGTACCGGCAGGTCATCGCGGCCTTCCCGGACGGCGGCGGTTCCTACGCGGTCGCCAAGCGGCACCTGGGCGCACGCACCAGCCTGGTCGCGGCGGCCTCGCTCGTCCTCGACTACGTCCTCAACGTCGCCGTCGCCGTCACGGCGGGCGTGGCGGCGCTGACCTCCGCCTTCCCGTCCCTGTACGACGACCGGCTGTTGCTGTGCCTGGCCGTGCTCGCCCTGATCACGGCCGTCAACCTGCGCGGCATCGTGGAGTCGGCGAAGGCGTTCATCGTGCCGACGATCGTCTTCGTCGGCTCGATCTTCGTCCTGATAGCCGTCGGCCTGTTCCGCTCCGAGCCGGTCAGCACGGTGACCGCCGCCGGACACGCCTCGGTGGCTGCCGACAACGCCACCACCGTGGGCGCCCTGCTCCTGCTGAAAGCTTTCGCCTCCGGCTGTGCCGCGCTCACCGGCGTGGAGGCCATCGCCAACGCCGTCCCGTCCTTCCGCACCCCGCGCGCCAAGCGCGCCCAGCGCGCGGAGGTCGCCCTCGGCGCCGTGCTCGGCCTGATGCTCATCGGCCTGTCGGTACTCATCGGCCGCTTCCACCTCCAGCCGGTCGAGGGCGTCACCGTCCTCGCCCAGCTCGCAGACGCCTCGCTCGGGCACAACTGGGCTTTCTACGTCATCCAGTTCGCGACGATGATCCTGCTCGCCCTCTCGGCGAACACGTCCTTCGGCGGCCTCCCGGTGCTCCTCAAGCTGCTGGCCCGGGACAACTACCTGCCGCATGTCTTCGCCCTCAAGGCCGACCGGCAGGTCCACCGCCACGGCGTCCTCGCCCTCGCTCTGCTCTCCGCCGCGCTGCTCGTCTTCTCCGGCGGTGACACCAACACGCTCGTGCCGCTCTTCGCCATCGGTGTCTTCGTCGGCTTCACGATCGCCCAGGTCGGCATGGTCCGGCACTGGCGGCTCGAAAAGGGTCCGGGGTGGCGCGGGAAGGCGCTGCTCAACGGCTTCGGCGGCGTCCTCACCGGCGTCGCGGCCGTCGTCGTCACTGCCGGCAAGTTCGAGGAGGGCGCCTGGCTGATCGTGATCGCCCTGCCCCTGCTGGTCGCGACCTTCGAGACCGTGCACCGCGCCTACGCGCGGATCGGTGAGCGGCTGGGCCTGGGCCGTATACCCGAGCACCCGCACCGCGACCGCTCGGTCGTCATCGTGCCCGTGTCCTCGCTGTCCCGCCTCACCTCCGAGGCTCTGACGGCCGCCGCCTCCCTCGGCGACGAGGTCCGCGCGGTCACCGTCTGCTACCCCGGCCCCGAGGACCGGGCCGCCCTGCACGCCCTGGAGCGTGCCTGGGCCGAGTGGGATCCGGGGGTGCCGCTGGTGCGGCTCGCCTGCGAGCGCCGCTCCCTGGGCCGCCCCATCGCCGCCTACGTCCGTGAGGTCACCGCGGCCGAACCCGACGCCCGGGTCACCGTGCTGATCCCGGAGACGGAGCCGGAGCGGCTGTGGCAGCGGCTGCTGCAGAACCAGCGAGGTGCCGTCGTCGCCCATGCCGTGCGGAGGGAGACGGACGCGGTGATCTGCCGACTGCGCTTCCGCCTCTTCTGACCCGGCTGTTCTGACGAATTCCCAGCGACTTCCCCCCGTCGGACGGCGGTGCTCAGCCGCCGGTCACGGCAGGTGGCGTAAGAGTCGCGTCAAAGCCGTACGCGTCGCCGTAAGGGACCCGTCAACGAGAGCCGGATCCGGCCAGAAAGGCTGTTTCCTCTAACCGTCCGAGTCCGATCCGAACCTCATTTCCGGGAGTTCACGATGGCCGATCTGGCCTTCGTCGTCACCACGATCGCGTGCTTCGCGCTGGTGGCCCTCGTCGCCAAGGGGGTGACGAAGCTGTGACCGCCGAGAACATCGTCGGCCTCGTCGTGGCCGTCGCCCTGCTGGGCTATCTCGTCCTCGCCCTGATCTTCCCGGAGAGGTTCTGAGAGCTGACATGGGTCCCGTCCTCGCAGGCGTCCTCCAGCTGCTCGCTCTCATAGGAGCACTGGCCCTCGCCTACGTCCCCCTCGGCAACTACATGGCCAAGGTCTACTCCTCCGACAAGCACTGGCGCGTCGAGAAGTGGATCTACAAGGGCATCGGCGCCAACCCGAACACCGAGATGCGCTGGCCCGCGTACCTGCGCGGCGTCCTCGCCTTCTCGGCCGTGAGTGTCCTGTTCCTTTATCTGCTCCAGCGGCTCCAAGGTGTCCTGCCCGGTTCGCTCGGCTTCTCCGCGATCGACCCGGACCAGGCGTTCAACACCGCCGCCTCCTTCGTGACCAACACCAACTGGCAGTCGTACTACGGCGAGCAGGCCATGGGGCATGTCGTGCAGACCGCCGGGCTGGCGGTGCAGAACTTCGTCTCCGCGGCCGTCGGCATCGCGGTCGCCGTCGCGCTGGTGCGCGGGTTCGCGCGGTCGCGGACCGGTGAACTCGGCAACTTCTGGGCCGACTTGGTGCGTGGTGTCGTCCGCATCCTGGTGCCGGGGGCCTTTGTCGCCGCGATCGTCCTGGTCGCCTGCGGTGCCATTCAGAACTTCTCCGGGATCCATGAAGTCGGGCAGTTCATGGGCGGTTCGCAGCAGTGGAACGGCGGCGCGGTCGCCTCGCAGGAGGCCATCAAGGAGCTGGGCACCAACGGCGGCGGCTACTTCAACGCCAACTCCGCGCATCCGTTCGAGAACCCGACGCCGTTCACGAACCTCTTCGAGATCTTCCTGCTGCTGGTCATCCCGTTCGCCCTGACCCGCACCTTCGGCATCATGGTCGGCTCGGTCAAGCAGGGCTACGCGATCCTCGCGACCATGGCCACCATCTGGGTCGGCTTCGTCGCCCTGATGATGTGGACCGAGTTCGCCCACCACGGCCCGGCGTTCGACATCGCCGGCGGGGCCTACGAGGGCAAGGAGGTCCGCTTCGGCGTCGGCGCCTCGTCCATCTTCGCGACCTCCACGACGCTCACCTCGACCGGCGCGGTGGACTCCTTCCACTCCTCCTTCACCGGCCTCGGCGGCGGCATCACCATGCTCGGCATGATGCTGGGCGAGATCGCGCCCGGCGGCACCGGATCCGGTCTCTACGGCATGCTGATCATGGCGGTCATCGCGGTGTTCATCGCCGGTCTGATGGTCGGCCGTACACCCGAGTACCTCGGCAAGAAGATCGGCACCCGCGAGATCAAGCTCGCGGCCTGCTACATCCTCGTCACTCCGGCGCTGGTGCTCATCTTCACCGCGGCCGCGATGGCACTGCCCACCCCGGGCCACTCGATGACCAACAGCGGGGCGCACGGCTTCTCCGAGATCCTGTACGCCTACACGTCGGCCTCCAACAACAACGGCTCGGCCTTCGCCGGGCTGAACGCGGACACACAGTGGTTCAACTCGACGCTCGGCCTGTGCATGCTCTTCGGCCGCTTCCTGCCGATGGTGTTCGTGCTGGCGCTCGCCGGTTCGCTCGCCGAGCAGAAGCCGGTACCGGTCACCGCGGGCACCCTGCGCACCGAGAAGCCGCTGTTCACCGGCCTGTTGGTGGGCGCGATCCTCATCATCACCGGTCTGACCTACTTCCCCGCGCTCGCGCTGGGGCCGCTGGCCGAGGGGCTGGCGTCATGACGACCCGCATAGAGAAGCCCCATTCAGAAGATCAAGAGGACTCGATGTCCACAGCCACCCCGACCCGGGCGCCGCACAGCGACGTACCCACCGGCCACAAGGCCGCCGAGGGACGTGTCGGCGCGGGTCTCTTCGACCCGAAGCAGCTGCTGAAGTCGCTGCCGGACGCGTGCCGCAAACTCGACCCGCGGGTGATGGTCAAGTCCCCCGTGATGTTCGTGGTCCTCGTCGGCTCGGTGCTGACGACGGTCTTCTCCTTCAAGGACCCGGGCGACTGGTTCGGCTGGGCGATCAGCGCCTGGCTGTGGCTGACGGTGATCTTCGCCAACCTGGCGGAGGCCGTCGCCGAGGGCCGCGGCAAGGCGCAGGCCGACACGCTGCGCAAGGCCAAGACCGACACCGTCGCCCGGCGGCTCGCCGCGGACGGCAAGGCCGAGGAGCAGATCCCCGGCACCGAGCTGCGCATCGGCGACCTGGTGGTCTGCGAGGCGGGCGACATCATCCCCGGCGACGGTGACGTCGTCGAGGGCGTCGCCTCCGTCGACGAGTCGGCCATCACCGGCGAGTCAGCCCCGGTCATCCGCGAGTCCGGCGGCGACCGCAGTGCCGTCACAGGCGGTACGAAGGTCCTCTCCGACCGCATCGTCATCAAGATCACGACGAAGCCCGGCGAGACCTTCATCGACCGGATGATCAACCTGGTCGAGGGCGCGGCCCGGCAGAAGACCCCGAACGAGATCGCGCTGAACATCCTGCTCGCGTCTCTGACGATCGTCTTCCTGCTCGCGGTGGCCACCCTGCCGCCGTTCGCCGACTACGCGGGCACGCACCTGACCATGGTCGTCCTGGTGGCGCTGCTGGTCTGCCTGATCCCGACCACGATCGGCGCCCTGCTCTCCGCGATCGGTATCGCCGGCATGGACCGGCTGGTGCAGCGCAACGTACTGGCCATGTCCGGAAGGGCGGTCGAGGCCGCGGGTGACGTCTCGACCCTCCTCCTCGACAAGACCGGCACCATCACCCTCGGCAACCGTCAGGCGTCCGAGTTCGTGCCGGTCAGCGGCACCACCGAGGCCGAGGTCGCCGACGCCGCCCAGCTGTCGTCGCTGGCCGACGAGACGCCCGAGGGCCGCTCCGTCGTCGTACTGGCGAAGGAGAAGTACGGGCTGCGCGAGCGGCACCAGGGCGAGCTCGTCGGGGCCGAGTGGATCGAGTTCACCGCGCAGACCCGGATGTCCGGTGTCGACGTCGACGGACGCAGGATCCGCAAGGGCGCGGCCGGTTCGGTCATCACCTGGGTCAAGGAACAGGGCGGCACGGTGTCCGAGGACGCCGACACCCTCTCCACCCGCATCTCCGAGGCCGGTGGCACCCCGCTGCTCGTGGCCGTCGAAGACGCCCGAGGCGCCCGGGTGTTGGGTGTCATCCATCTCAAGGACGTCGTCAAGGAGGGCATGCGGGAGCGGTTCGAGGAACTGCGCCGCATGGGCATCAAGACCGTCATGATCACGGGCGACAACCCGCTGACCGCCAAGGCGATCGCCGAGGAGGCGGGCGTCGACGACTTCCTCGCGGAGGCCACCCCCGAGGACAAGATGGCGCTCATCAAGCGGGAGCAGGCGGGCGGCAAGCTCGTCGCGATGACCGGTGACGGCACCAACGACGCCCCCGCGCTGGCCCAGGCGGACGTCGGCGTCGCGATGAACACCGGTACGTCGGCCGCCAAGGAGGCCGGCAACATGGTCGACCTCGACTCCAACCCGACCAAGCTCATCGAGATCGTCGAGATCGGCAAGCAACTGCTGATCACCCGGGGCGCGTTGACCACGTTCTCGATCGCCAACGACGTCGCGAAGTACTTCGCGATCATCCCGGCGCTGTTCGCGGCCGTCTACCCGGGCCTGGACAAGCTCAACATCATGGGCCTGTCCTCACCGGACTCCGCGATCCTGTCCGCCGTCATCTTCAACGCGCTGATCATCATCGCGCTGGTGCCGCTCGCCCTGCGCGGTGTGCAGTACCGGCCGGTCAGCGCGGACAAGCTGCTCCGCCGCAACCTCGGGATCTACGGACTCGGCGGACTGGTCGTGCCGTTCATCGGCATCAAGATCATCGACATGCTCATCTCCCTCATTCCCGGGATCGGTTGATCGGCAATGAACAACTCGGTTACGAACACCGCCCGGCTGCTGGGGGCGGGCCTGCGGGCCCTGCTCGTCCTGACCCTGGTCACCGGCGTCATCTACCCGCTGGTCGTCACCGGCATCGCCCAGGCCCTGTTCCACGACAAGGCCAACGGCTCGGAGATCAAGGCGGACGGCAAGGTCGTTGGCTCCTCCCTGATCGGGCAGTCCTACAACCTGCCGCTGAAGAAGGGCGAGGAAACCGCCTCGCCCGACCTCAAGTGGTTCCAGGGGCGCCCGCAGAACGGTCTCGGCACCAACAGCGTCAACACGCAGTACTCGCTGATCCTGTCCGGCGCCACCAACCGTTCCGGTGACAACGCCGACCTGATCGCATGGGTCAAGGCCGCCAAGGCCGCCGTCATCAAGGACAACTCGACCGCCGACTACAAGGTCAAGGCGTCCGAGGTCCCCGCCGACGCGGTGACGTCCTCCGGCTCCGGCCTGGACCCGAACATCTCACCGGAGTACGCGGACATCCAGGTCCACCGGATCGCCGAGAAGAACGGCCTGACCGTCGCCCAGGTGCAGAAGCTGGTCGAGGACCACACCGAGGGCCGCACGCTCGGCTTCATGGGAGAGCCCCGGGTGAACGTCCTCGAACTCAACATCGCGCTCAAGGCACTTCTGGCCAAGAGCTGATGGCGTTACACGACCCACAGGGGAGTCGGCGGCCCGGACGACCGGGCGCGCCGGCTCCCGCAGTCATGAAACAGGTACGTCCCCACGACGTACGACAGGAAGGCGCACGCCGATGACACGGGTGCTGGTGGTGGAGGACGACCCGCAGCTCGTACGGGCCCTCATCATCAATCTCCAGGCACGCCGGTACGGGGTCGACGCGGCCCCCGACGGTGCCACCGCGCTGCGGCTCGCGGCTGCCCGGCAACCCGATGTCGTGATGCTCGACCTGGGCCTGCCCGACATGGACGGCGTCGAGGTCATCAAGGGCCTGCGCGGCTGGACCCGGGTGCCGATCCTGGTGCTGTCCGCCCGGCAGGCGTCCGAGGAGAAGGTAGCCGCTCTCGATGCCGGTGCCGACGACTACATCACCAAGCCGTTCAGCATGGACGAACTCCTTGCCCGGCTGCGGGCCGCCGTTCGACGGACCGAGGAGGTGCCGCTCGCCACCGGTGCGACGTTGGTCGAGACGGCGGACTTCAGCATCGACCTGCTGGCCAGGAAGGTGCGCAAGGACAGCCGCGACGTACGCCTCACACCCACCGAGTGGCACCTGCTGGAGATACTGATCACCCACCCGGGACGGCTGATCACACAGAAGCAGCTGCTCCAGGAGGTGTGGGGCGTCACCCAGGGCAACAAGACCAACTATCTGCGGGTGTACATGGCCCAGCTGCGCCGCAAACTGGAAGCGGACCCCGCCCACCCCCGCTACCTCATCACCGAGCCCGGCATGGGCTACCGCTACGAAGGATGACCATGGCACGCGGCAAGCTCCGCATCTATCTCGGCGCGGCACCCGGTGTCGGCAAGACCTACGCGATGCTGTCCGAGGCCCACCGCCGTATCGAGCGGGGCACCGACTGTGTGGTCGCCTTCGTGGAACACCACCATCGGCCCCGCACCGAGGTGATGCTGCATGGTCTGGAACAGACTCCGCGCAAGGAACTGCAATACCGGGACAGCGTCTTCACCGAGATGGACGTGGACGCCGTCCTGGCCCGCCGGCCCCAGGTCGCCCTGGTCGACGAACTGGCCCACACCAACATCCCCGGCTCCCGCAACACCAAGCGCTGGCAGGACGTGGAGGAACTCCTGGCCGCCGGCATCGACGTCATCTCCACGGTCAACATCCAGCACCTGGAGTCCCTGGGCGACGTGGTCGAGTCGATCACCGGGGTACGGCAGCGCGAGACGGTCCCCGACGAGGTCGTACGCCGCGCCGACCAGATCGAGCTCGTCGACATGTCCCCGCCCGCGCTGCGCCGCCGTATGGCGCACGGCAACATCTACAAGCCGGACAAGGTCGACGCGGCCCTCTCCAACTACTTCCGCCCCGGAAACCTCACCGCGCTGCGGGAGCTGGCGCTGCTGTGGGTGGCCGACCGGGTGGACGCCTATCTGACCGAGTACCGCAGCGAACACCAGGTCTCCACCATCTGGGGTTCACGCGAGCGGATCGTCGTCGGCCTGACGGGCGGTCCGGAAGGACGGACGCTGATACGGCGGGCCGCCCGGCTCGCCGAGAAGGGCGCCGGCGGCGAGGTGCTGGCCGTCTACATCTCCCGCAGTGACGGCCTCACCGCCGCCTCGCCCAAGGAACTCGCCGTCCAGCGCACTCTCGTCGAGGACCTCGGCGGCACCTTCCACCACGTCGTCGGCGAGGACATCCCGGCCGCGCTGCTCGACTTCTCGCGCGGGGTCAACGCCACCCAGATCGTGCTGGGCGTCTCCCGCCGGAAAGGCTGGCAGTACGTCTTCGGTCCCGGCGTCGGCGCCACGGTCGCCCGGGACTCAGGACCCGACCTCGACGTGCATCTGATCACCCACGACGAGGCCGGCAAGGGGCGCGGACTCCCGGTCAACCGGGGTGCGCTGCTGGGCCGTTCCCGCGTGATCTGGGGGTGGACGGTCGGCCTCGGCGGGCCGGTGCTGCTGACCTGGCTGCTGCGTGGTGTGGCCCCGGACGTCGGGCTCGCCAACGACATGCTGCTGTTCCTGACGCTGACGGTGGCGGCCGCCATCCTCGGCGGACTCTTCCCCGCGCTGGCCTCGGCGGCGGTCGGCTCCCTGCTGCTGAACTGGTACTTCACCCCGCCCGTCCACACCTTCACGATCGCCGACCCGAAGAACATCGTCGCCATCGCGATCTTCGTCGGGGTCGCCGTGTCCGTCGCCTCGGTCGTCGATCTCGCCGCCCGCCGCACCCACCAGGCCGCCCGTCTGCGCGCCGAGTCGGAGATCCTCTCCTTCCTGGCGGGGAACGTGCTGCGCGGCGAGACCAGCCTGGATGAACTGCTCGAACGGGTCCGCGAGACCTTCGGCATGGAGTCCGTGGCGCTGCTGGAACGAGAGAGCGAGGTGCTGCCCTGGACCTGCGCCGGGAGCGTGGGCTCGCGGCCCTGCGCGGTTCCGGACGACGCGGACGTCGAGGTGCCGGTCGGTGACCACATGGCGCTCGCGCTGACGGGCCGGGTGCTGCCGGCCGAGGACCGCCGCGTCCTCGCGGCCTTCGCCGCGCAGGCCGTCGTGGTCCTGGACCGGCGGCGCCTCCAGGAGGAGGCCGACCGGTCGCGGGCCCTGGCCGAGGGCAACCGCATCCGCACCGCCCTGCTGGCCGCCGTCAGCCACGACCTGCGCACCCCGCTGGCCGGGATCAAGGCCGCGGTCACGTCTTTGCGTTCGGACGACGTCGATTGGTCGCAGGAGGATCAGGCGGAACTGCTGGAGTCCATCGAGGACGGCGCCGACCGCCTCGACAACCTCGTCGGCAACCTCCTCGACATGTCCCGCCTCCAGACCGGCACCGTCACGCCGATCATCCGCGAGACCGACCTCGACGAGGTCATCCCGATGGCGCTCGGCGGCGTCCCCGAGGACAGCGTCGACCTCGACATCCCCGAGACCCTGCCCATGGTCGCCGTCGACCGGGGGCTGCTCGAACGGGCCGTCGCCAACATCGTCGAGAACGCCGTCAAGTACAGCCCGCCGGGCGAGACGGTCCTGGTGTCCGCGAGCGCCCTGGCCGACCGCGTCGAGGTGCGCGTGGTCGACCGCGGTCCGGGCGTCCCCGACGAGGCCAAGGACCGCATCTTCGAACCCTTCCAGCGCTACGGCGACTCCCCGCGAGGTGCCGGAGTCGGCCTCGGTCTCGCGGTCGCCCGAGGCTTCACCGAGGCGATGGCCGGCACGATCCACGCCGAGGACACCCCGGGCGGCGGCCTCACCATGGTCCTGTCCCTGAGCACGGCACCACAGCGCCGACCCGAGCAGCCGGATGTGTCGGCGACGGCCACGTCTTGAGAGTGGGGGCGTCCTTGACGTGGCCGCAGCCTGTCGCGTCCCGGGCGCCGGACGGCACGCTCGCGGCACCGGAGACCGCCGGTTGCGGCCGTGTTGTGAGCATGGTGACCAGGCACCCCGCCGTCCTCGACGCCGCCCACCAGGCGTCGCGCGACTACGGCCCGCTCACCGCCGACTCGCCCGCCCTGGGAGGCGCCACCCCGCTGAGCAAAGCCCTGGAGGCCGGTCTCGCCGAGGCCCTGCGCACCGAGCACGTCATGCTTTTCCCGACCGGCTGGGCCTCCGGCTTCGGCACCATACGGGCGCTCGTGCACCGCCGTGACCACATCCTCCTCGAGAGGCTCTCCCACGACTCGCTGCGCCAGGGCGCCGCCGCCAGCGGAGCCACGGTGGACTTCTTCCGCCACCTCGACAACGACGCCGTCCGCCGCCACCTCACCGGCATCCGCGCCACCGACACCAAGAACGCCGTCCTCGTCGTCACCGAGGGTGTCCTCTCCATGGACTCCGATACCCCGCGACTGGACGAACTCCTCGGCATCTGCCGGGAGTTCGGCGCCCAGTTCATGGTCGACGTGGCCCACGACTCCGGCGCCATGGGCGAGCGCGGCGGCGGCCAGCCGGAGGTGCACGGCATCCTCGGCGAGGTCGACGTTCGTCGTCGGCGCGTTCTCGAAGACCTTCGCGACGACCGGCGGCTTCCTGGCCACACCGTCGGCCTCCGCGCGCGAGTGTGTCCGGATGTTCGGCGGCCCGCAGACCTTCTCCAGCGCCATCACCCCCGTGCAGACGGCGGTGGCCCTGGCGGCACTCGGCGTCGTCACCTCACCCGAGAGCACGCGGCGCCGTGCGGCGGTCAGGCCGGTCGCGACCCGGCTGCGCGAGGGCCTCACGGCCCGCGGCCCGGAGGTCATGGGCGACGTGGTCTGCCCGGTCGTCCCCGTCCTCATCGGCGACACCCCGACCGGCCGTACCGCCTCCGGCCTCATCGCCCGCGCCGGCCTGGTCGCCCACCTCGTCGAACAGCCCGCGGTCGCCTCGGACGCGTCCCGCTTCCGTATGCAGGCCATGGCGGACCACACCGACGAGGACATCGCCACCGCGATCGACATCCTCGACACCTGCATCCGCGAAGCCCGCCTGACGGCTCACTGAAGCTGACGGTGCGGCGCTGGATGGCACTAGATGGTGCCATCCAGCGCCATTCCATGTTTATGCAGGTGAGGTGCCTTCGGTCTCCTTGAATCTCGGTTTGGCAACCTCGGGTGGTTGCGTGTGGCGCCAGCATGGTGCCATCATGGCGCCATGGACCTCACCCCGTACGTCGACAACCTCCGCCGCGAACTCGCGGTGGCTGCCGAAGCCGGAGGCGTCGAAGCCCGCGAGCTGGCCGAGAGGCTGACCGCTCCCCTGGAGTCGGCGACCCGGCTGGTCATGCTCAACGTGCTCTCCGCGGCGATGGACGAGATCACCCGCGAACTCGCCCCTGGTTCGGTCGACGTACGACTGCGCGGACTCGATCCCGACTTCGTGGTGACACTGCCGTCCACCGAGGACGCCGCCCCGGTGGCGCCGGCCGCACCCTTCGAACCGGTCACGACCCCGGCCGCCGACGCGGACGAGGGCGGTACCGCCCGCGTCAACCTGCGACTGCCGGCCCACCTCAAGACGCGCGCCGAGGAGGCCGCGAGCAGCGAGGGCCTGTCGGTCAACGCGTGGCTGGTGCGTGCCGTGTCCGCCGCGGTGGACGGCGGAACCCGGCCGCGCGCGGCGGGCAAGGTCCAGAACGTCGGACAGAGTTTCACGGGCTGGGTGCGCTAGCCACCCCGGCCGGTACACAAAGGCACTTCACCCACACCACGTCCCACCAGCGGGGACGCTCCCACGACTCACGAGGACGGGACAGCCATGCCTTCTTTCGACACCCCCGAACCGATCTCGGTCAACGCCCATGTGGCCGCCGGCTCCCTCCGGCTCACCGCCGGCGAGCGTCAGGACACCGTCGTCGAGGTGCGCCCCCGCGACCCGCAACGGGACAAGGACGTGCGGGCCGCCGAGCAGACCGAGGTCACCTTCGCCGGCGGCGTCCTGACCGTCAGGACGAAGGAGCGCCGCATGATCGGACCCTCCGGCGTCGCCGACGTGACGGTCGAACTGCCCACCGGGTCAAGCGTCGAGGTGACCGGCGCCTGGGCCCAGGTGCTCGGTGAGGGGCGGCTCGGCGAGGTCCGGGTGAAGACCTCTGTCGGTGATGTCCGCCTCGACACCACGGGGCCGGTCGAGCTGACCGCCTCCCACGGCTCGGTCGTGGTCGACCGGATCGAGGGCAGGGCCGAGATCACCACCAGCTCCGGCAATCTGCGCGTCGGCACGGTCGACGGTTCCGCCGTCCTGAAGAACTCCAACGGCAACACGAACGTGGGCGCGGTCTCCGGTGATCTGAAGGTGAGCGGCGCCAACGGTGCCATCGACATCTCACGCGCCGAGGCGTCGGTCACCGGAACCTCCACCAACGGTGTCCTCAGGGTCGCCGAAGTCGTGCGTGGCCAGGTCCAGTTGGAGACATCCAACGGTTCCATCGAGATCGGGATCCGGGAGGGCACCGCCGCCTGGCTCGACGTCAGCTCCCAGCGCGGGCTGGTACGCAATACCCTCACCGCCTCCGAGGCCCCGGAGCACACCGAGGACACGGTCAAGGTCCGCGCCCGGACCAGCTGGGGCAACATCGACGTCTTCCGCGCCAAGCCCTGAGGACCGCGCCCTTGGTCCTGTTGCATCTCCTCGTCCCTCAGCCACGTCAGCCTTCGAACGGGAGAGCCACATGCCTTCTTCTGTCATGCCCACGTCCAAGGAAAGCGGCTCTACGACGGCCGTGTCCGCCCTCGGTCTGCGCAAGTCGTACGGCGACAAGACCGTCCTCGACGGCATCGATCTGCGCATCCCGACCGGGTCGGTGTTCGCCCTGCTGGGACCCAACGGTGCCGGCAAGACCACCGCCGTGAAGATCCTCTCCACGCTCATCGGCGCCGACGACGGCCAGGCCCAGGTCGCGGGACATGACCTGGCAACCGACCCGCAGGCCGTGCGGGCCGCGATCGGGGTCACCGGGCAGTTCTCCGCCGTGGACGGTCTGATCACCGGCGAGGAGAACATGCTCCTGATGGCCGACCTGCACCACCTCTCCAGGAGCGAAGGCCGACGCGTCGCCGCCGAACTGCTGGAGCGCTTCGACCTCACGCAGGCGGCGAAGAAGCCCGCCTCCACCTACTCCGGCGGCATGAAGCGCCGCCTCGACATCGCCATGACGCTGGTGGGAAGCCCGCGGATCATCTTCCTCGACGAGCCCACCACCGGCCTCGACCCCCGCGCCCGCCACAACATGTGGCAGATCATCCGCGAGCTGGTCTCCGGCGGTACGACCGTCTTCCTCACCACGCAGTACCTGGACGAGGCCGACGAACTCGCCGACCGCATCGCGGTGCTGAACGAAGCCAGGATCGTCGCCGAGGGCACGCCCGAGGAGCTCAAACGGCTCATCCCCGGCGGCCATGTCCGACTCCGTTTCACCGACCCGGCCGCCTACCGCAGCGCCGCCTCCGCCCTGGGCGAGGCCGCCCACGACGACGACGCGCTCACCCTCCAGCTCCCCAGCGACGGCAGCCAGCGCGAACTGCGCTCGATCCTCGACTGGCTGGACGCGGCCGGCGTCGAAGCCGACGAACTGACCTTGCACACCCCCGACCTCGACGACGTCTTCTTCGCCCTGACCGGCGACACCGACCAGCCGCACCAGCCCAAGGAGTCTGCCCGATGAGCGCCCTCTCCGTCGCCGTGCGCGACTCGTCCACGATGCTGCGCCGCAACCTCCTCCATGCCCGGCGCTACCCGTCCATGACGCTGAATCTGCTGCTCACACCCGTCGTGCTGCTGCTGCTCTTCGTCTACATCTTCGGCGGCACCATGAGCGCCGGCCTCGGAGACGGCGGTGGCGGCAGGTCCGAGTACCTCGCCTATCTCGTTCCCGGCATCCTGATGCTGACCATCGGCGGCACCACGATCGGCACGGCTGTGTCCGTCTCCATGGACATGACCGAGGGAATCATCGCCCGCTTCCGCACGATGGCGATCCACCGCGGGTCGGTGCTCATCGGGCACGTCATCGGCAGCGTCCTGCAGTGCGTGATGAGCGTGGTCCTCGTCGGGGCCGTCGCCGCGGCGATCGGGTTCCGCTCCACGAACGCCACCGTCCTGGAGTGGATCCTGGCGTTCGGACTGCTGGCCCTCGTAGCCCTGGCCCTGACCTGGATCGCGGTCGGCCTGGGTCTGTCCAGTCCGAACCCGGAGGCGGCCAGCAACAACGCGATGCCGCTGATGATCCTGCCCCTCCTCTCCAGCGCCTTCGTGCCGGTCGACGCGATGCCGGGCTGGTTTCAGCCGATCGCCGAGTACCAGCCCTTCACCCCGGCCATCGAAACCCTGCGCGGACTGCTCCTCGGCACAGAGATCGGCAACAACGGCTGGATCACCGTCGCCTGGTGCGTGGGCCTGGCCGCGCTCGGCTACCTCTGGTCCACGTCGCTGTTCGACCGCGACCCGAGGTAGGAAGTCGGCGGGCTCAGGCCAAGTCGCCCTTTGCGTAAGCGACTTGCTCCCCGCTTGCTTCGACTGTGGCGCAGGTCACGCAAAGCGTGTCTCGCCATTTGAGACATCGGCGGGTCGGCGCGTCGAAGTCGCCACTTGAATGCACTCGAAGGGCCTCGCGGGCCTCCACTTAGGGCACGCGGAGGGCACGGGGCCCCTGAATTGGACTAGATAACAAACAAACCCCAGGACGATGGCCTGGGGTTTCTCTCTGGAGCGGGTGACGAGAATCGAACTCGCGCTCTCAGCTTGGGAAGCTGATGTTCTACCATTAAACTACACCCGCGTAAGACGCCGGTTCGACCCGGTGTCGTAATGCCTCGTCACTGTACCTCATGTCAGACCCCCGGCGCCGAAGCCGTGGGGTCTGAGTGCGTTTCAGGGGTGTGACAGGGCTGCGGGGGGCCGGAGTTGGGGCGTACCGTGGAGGGGTGGGAGAGGGTCCGGGAGTGGCCGGAGTGCCGCCTGGAGAGTCGTTCCTTCCATCCCGTAATGTGGCATTTGTCGTCCGGCGAGCAGCAGCCGGACGAGGCTCTTGGGGAAGGGACTCTGGGACTTGATGGAACGCACCGTCGTCCGTTGTGCCGATGGGCACGTGTTCAGCACCGCTTCGTTCCCGATGCAGCAGGCCGAGCGGCTCGGCCCCGGTCGGCTGGTCCGATGTCCACGGTGTGCTCGGCTTCGCAGCGTCGTGCCGGTGACCTTGGAGAAGCAGTAGCCGCAGCGGCAGTCAGCGCAGTAGTCGGAGCAGTGGTCAGAGTGGTGGTCAGAGTGGTGGTCGCAGGAGCGGTCACCGGGCAGTGAGACAGGCGCGCGGCGTCCGATTCGGTCGGTCCGCGCGCCTTGCGTATCCTCGGGACGTGCTTCTCTCAGACAAGGACATCCGGGCCGAGATCGACGCCGGGCGGGTACGGATCGATCCCTACGACGAATCCATGGTGCAGCCGTCGAGTATCGACGTGCGCCTCGATCGCTACTTCCGGGTGTTCGAGAACCACCGGTACCCGCACATCGACCCCTCCATCGAGCAGGGCGACCTGACGCGGCTGGTGGAGCCGGAGGGCGACGAGCCGTTCATCCTGCACCCCGGGGAGTTCGTGCTCGCGTCGACGTACGAGGTCATCACCCTTCCCGACGACCTCGCCTCCCGCCTGGAGGGCAAGTCCTCGCTCGGGCGGCTCGGGCTCGTCACCCACTCCACCGCCGGGTTCATCGACCCCGGTTTCAGCGGACACGTCACGCTGGAGCTGTCCAACCTCGCCACCCTCCCCATCAAGCTGTGGCCCGGCATGAAGATCGGCCAGCTGTGCATGTTCCGGCTGTCCTCGCCGGCCGAGTTCCCCTACGGCAGCGAGCGCTACGGCTCCCGGTACCAGGGGCAGCGCGGGCCCACCGCCTCCCGCTCCTTCCTCAACTTCCACCGGACCCAGGTGTGAGCATGAGTGACGCAGCGGTACGGGAGAACCTGACCTACGAGCGCTTCGGCACCGCCGTCCGTGAGCTCGCGCAGACCATCGCCGACGACGGGTACGAGCCCGACGTCGTGCTCAGCATCGCGCGGGGCGGGGTCTTCGTCGCGGGCGGGCTCGCCTACGCCCTCGACTGCAAGAACATCCACCTCGTGAACGTGGAGTTCTACACGGGGGTGGGGACGACCCTCGAAATGCCGGTCATGCTGGCCCCCGTCCCCAACGTCATCGACTTCTCCGACAAGAAGGTCCTGATCACCGACGACGTCGCCGACACCGGCAAGACGCTCAAGCTGGTCCGCGACTTCTGCCTCGACCACGTCGCCGAGGTGCGCTCCGCCGTCGTCTACGAGAAGTCCCACTCCCTCGTGAAGTGCGAGTACGTCTGGAAGCGCACCGACGACTGGATCAACTTCCCGTGGTCCGTCGAACCCCCGGTGATCAAGCGGACAGGGCAGGTGCTTGATGCCTGAGTTGTTGTGACAGTGCTGTGGCAGAGTCGTTGAAATAGCGACATGGTTGGGGGATGGTCGGCGGCTTACGCTCCCCTGTGATCAGTTTCTGATCACTCGCGATCCGTTCGTGATCCATTCATGATCCGTTCATGATCAAGAACTCCATGGGGGGACGTTCATGCGCGCAACCACGCGCCTTGCCCTGCTCGGTACCAGCGTCGCGCTGGTCGTCACCGCGGTCGGTGCCACCAGTGCCCAGGCGGATGACGGCGGCTCGGGGGACATCACCATCGACAAGGTCGTCGTCAACGGCGGCAAGCCGGTCGTGGTCGGCACCACCAACGTGGTGTCCGCCAAGGTGTCCGTGACCGCGACCGACGATTCCGGCATCGCCGAGACCACGTACATCAGTGCCTTCGGTCCGAGCCCGAACTACGCGCAGATCTGGTACGACGACGGCGACATCACCTGCGTCAAGGTCAGCGCCACCACGTCGACCTGCTCGGGCACGCTCACCTTCGACCCGCAGGGCTCGACCGGCTTCGTCAACAACGCCGCGGCGGCCACCTGGGACCTCAGGACGCTCGTCTCCGCCAACGACCTCGACTACATCCACCGCGACGCGGCCACCACCTTCAAGGTGCAGCGCGCCTCGAAGCTGACGGTCAACGCCTCGCCCGAGCCGGTCCGCAAGGGCAAGACCATCACCGTCACCGGCAAGCTCTCCCGCGCCAACTGGGAGGACAACCAGTACCACGGGTACGCCAACCAGCCGGTGAAGCTGCAGTTCCGCAAGAAGGGCTCCAGCACCTACACCACGGTGAAGACGATCAAGACCAACTCGACGGGCAACCTCAAGACCACCGTCACCGCCGCCACCGACGGCTACTTCCGCTACGCCTTCGCGGGCACCTCGACCACCCCGGCCGTCAACGCCGCGGGTGACTTCGTCGACGTCCAGTAGTCGTCACCACCAGGCAGGCGTCGCGCCACCTGATAGCCGTCGCGCGCCCTGGTGGCAACGACCACCAGGGCGCGCGACGTCCGTACCCGTATCAGAACGTGCCCAGCTTCACGATCGACAGCAGTGCGATCAGCTGGATCGCGGACGCGCCCAGCGCCTTCGGCCACGGCAGGTCGTGGGACTTGGAGACCATGAGCGTGAGCAGTGCGCCGGCCGCCACCCAGGTCGCCCAGCCGAGGGCCTGGACGAAGGTCGCGTCGCCGCCGAAGAACATGGCGAAGACCAGGCGGGGCGCGTCCGTGAGGGACATGATCAGCATCGACAGGCCGACCGTGGGCTGCCAGGCGCCGTCGCCGCCGAGCTGGCGGGCCAGGGTGTGGGTGACCACGCCCAGGACGAAGGACGACAGGACCATCGCGACCGCGGTCGTCAGGACGATCGGGACCGCGTTCGAGAGGGTGGCGTTGATCGCCTCCTCGCGGGCGCCGTCGAAGCCGAAGACGGCCAGCAGGCCGTAGAGGAAGGTGACGACGAGGGCGGGGACCCACATCGTGTAGTCCCGCATCTGGAGGAAGGTCTGGTTGGGGGCCAGGACGATGCCCCGCAGCAGGTCCTTCCAGTGCAGGCGGGGGCCGACGGGGCCCGCCGGGGGCGTGGAGCCCGCGCGGTACGTGCCGCCCTGGTTGTACGGGTCCTCGCCGACCGTGAACGCCTGGGTGTGCCCGGGGTTGTTCGCCGCGTACGGGTCGTGGCCGGCGCCCTGCTGCGGGCCGTAGCCGCCGTCGCCGAAGTACTCCGGCTCGTCGTAGCCGCCGCCCTGGTGGCCACCGCCGTACCCCTGCTGTCCCGGGTACGGCTGGGGCTGCGGCGGCGCGGGGTAGCCGCCGTACGACGGTCCCTGCGGGGCCTGCTGCCCGTACGGAGGTTGTTGCGGTCGCGTGTGAGGAGCGCCGTTGTCCCGGCCGCGTCCGATCCTGAATCCAGCCACGCCTTCGAACGTACCTGGTCCCGGGGAGCGGCGTGCCGGGCCCGGGGGTGCGGACCCGGCTTTGCGGCCGAGCTGTGACATCCCCTACGGGGAATCCCTGAAGGTCACGGGGGTTCGGAGGCGGGGCGGCGGCGGTCACGCGGGGCGGAGTCGTCGGTTGCGCTCAACGACCCTGGGGACGGGCAAAGTTCCGGGTGTCTGACGGGCGGTCAGGCGTGGCGTCAGTCGAGGAAGCCGCCGCCGTACTCCGGCAGGTGGACGGCGCCCGTCGCGGTCGGGGTCGTGGTCGTGCCGCGCATGAGCAGGCCGTCGCCGTTCGCGCCCACCGTCAGGTCGGCCCTGCCGTCGCGGTCGAGGTCGCGCAGGCGGACCGCGGAGCCGAAGGAGACGTAGGAGTCGGCGGGGCCGAGGACCGACTGCGGGATCCAGGTGGAGCGGGTGCCGGTCAGGCCGCCGGAGCCGCCGCGGAAGACGGTGACGCCGCCCTGGTCCTCCTTGCCGTCGACGTCCTCCTGCGGGACGCCGACCGCGAGGTCTGCGTAGCCGTCGCCGTTGGTGTCGGCGGCCGAGACGGAGTAGCCGAAGTTGTCGTCGGCCTCGGGGCTGCCGGAGACGCCGGAGGAGGCCTGGTTGTACGTCATCGAGCCGCTCGGCCCCGAGGACGTGCCGCGCCAGACGCTGACGATGCCCTTGCCGTCGTTGTTCCAGGGCAGGCCGACGGCGATGTCGCCGTAGCCGTTCTTGTCGAAGTCGCCGATCGTGGCGGCGAACGGCTCGCTCGCGTACGTCTTCGAGGCGCCCGAGGTCAGGCCCGAGGAGGCGCCCTTGAGGTACCAGATGCGGTGGGCCGGCTTGTTGTCGACGAACTGGGTGCCGAGGACCACCAGGTCCGTCCTGCCGTCACCGTTGATCTTCCCGGCGGCGAGGTCGTGCGAGTACCAGCCCGCGCCCTCCTTGTCGATCTTGGTGACGCTGCCCGTCGTACCGGACTTGGTGAACGGGCCCCGGTACAGCCATGCCTCGCTGCCGCCGATCACCGCGAGGTCGGGGGAGCCGTCGCCGTTGAAGTCGCCGGTCGCGAGCTCGCTGCCGAAGTGGGACTGGGAGCCGCTCGCGCCGGACCTGGGGGCGAGGTTGGTGCCGCCGGACAGGCCCGAGCGGGAGCCCCAGACGATGGTGACCGTGCCGCGGTACTCCGCGCTGCCCACGTGTTCCGTGCCGTTGCCGACGATCAGGTCCGCGTAGCCGTCCTTGTTCAGGTCGGCGCTGCTGAGCGACTCGCCGAAGTAGTCGTCCTCCTCGCCGGTGCCGGGGATGCCGGGGCTGTCCTGGTGGACGACCTGGGTGCGACCGGTGTCGAGGCCGCCGGCCGAGCCGTAGACGACGGTGACGGCGCCGCCGGTCCAGCCGTCGGGGCCGGAGATGCCGCTGGAGTAGTTGCTGTAGGCCAGGTCGCGGTAGCCGTCGCCGTTGAAGTCGTCGTAGTGCTTGGCGACGGTGGCGGCGGTCGCGGTCGCGGCCGAGAACGTGAGCAGACCGCCCGTCAGCGCGGCCGCCGTGGCCGTCGCGAGGGCGAGTCGCAGAGGACGCTGGTGCATGCGGATTCTCCTGCGGCATGCGGGGACGCCTGGCGGGCGTCCGCAGTCGATGGGGGCGGACCGCACGTGGTCTCCGGGAGCTGTGCGCGGCTCACTTCGGGTACGCGGCGCGGTCGGCGATCAGGAGACCTCCGCCGACGGGCAAGGGTTGTACGTGAGTTCGGCACATCTTTGTGGCCGGGGGGACGGGGGGTGCGCGCCGCGCGGCACGTCGGCAACGGATGCAGCCGCTCGACGGGTGCGACGCGCCGCGCCTCACATCGGCAACGAGTGCAGCCGCGCCGGACCCGACGGCCATACGGCGCCCTCCGCCAGCGGCAGCCACATCGTGCGCAGCGGATGCGCCACGACCCCGCCGGGCTGCTCGACCCGCATCCCGTCCGCCGACTCGCGCCAGCCCAGGCGCCGGTACAGGGGAACCCGGTCCGGCAGACAGAACAGCAGCCCGAACTCCGCGCCGGTGCCCCGGGCATGGGCGGCGGCGGCCACGACCAGCCGCGCCAGCCCGCGGCCCCGCAGGTCCGGCGCGACGACCACGCCACCCAGCCCCGCCACCGGGAACGGCTCCCGGCCGGCCGCCACCGTGCCGTCGACCGGCCCGCCCG
>NZ_QFRX01000001.1:5395392-5534791 GCF_003143935.1 Streptomyces sp. Act143
CACCGGGAACGGCTCCCGGCCGGCCGCCACCGTGCCGTCGACCGGCCCGCCCGGCCCCGCCACCGGAAACGGCTCCCGGCCGACCCACACCGTCACGTCGGCCAGCCCGGCGTGTGCCACGAGCCGCCCTTGGCGCCGGATGCCGAAGTGCACGTCCTTGTCCCGTGACCGCACCCCGAACGCGGCGACCTCCCAGGGGTCGTCGACACCGCCGGTGATCTCGTCGAGGTCGGCCTTCGTGTACTGGGGGTGCCGGACGGCCGAGTACGTCATGAAGATCGTCGTCGCATCAGGGCCGCTCGGCCGACCACAGCCCCCGCAGCCACTCCGCGCACGCCGCGTCCCCCGCCGGGAGGTGTGTGCCCGGGAAGAGGCGGGTCCAGGCGCGGGTGGGGGCGAGGGCGCCCAGGCGGGTCGCCAGGGTCAGGGCGCGGCGGAGTCCGGGCAGCGTACGGCCGTCTCCCGTCCAGGGTTCCAGGTACGCGTCGCGCAGCCTGGGCAGTGCCTGCGGGCCGTACCGTTCGCGGACTCTGCGGGCCGGGACGGTGAAGCTGCAGAAGGGGTGGGAGAGGTTGGCGTCGCCCCAGTCGAAGAACGTGAAGCGGCCGGGCGCGGGGCGCAGGAGCTGGCCGTCGTGCAGATCGCAGTGGTCGAGGGAGTCGGGGACGCCGGTGGCGGCGAGTTCCGCGCACCAGTCGAGGAGGCGGGGGCGGAGGGCGTGCAGGCGGGTCCGGTCCTCCGGCTCCAGGGCGGTGTTCGCCGCGACGGCGGCGTCGAAGATGCCGGGCAGGGCGGCGGCGCGGGCGTCCGGGACACCGAGGCGGCCGAGCTCGTCGACGTACGGGAGCAGCGCGCGCTGCATGCTCGCGTACTGCCGCAGCGCCTCCTCCCAGGCCCGGATGTCGGCGGCGCCGCGCTCCAGCGCGTCCCGGAAGAGTTCGCCGCCGTGCGGCAGCAGCGACCAGCCGCGTCCGGCGTCGACGGCGAGCGGCTCCAGCACGTGTTCCGGAACCCGGCGGGCCAGCGCGGCGGTGAGCGCGCCCTCGAAGGCGCTGCCGGGCGGGTTGGCCTTGAACCATACGGACCGGACATCGGCCCCGTCGGTCACCTCGATGCGCACGAGCACCGACCACGGCCGCAGCCGCACCCGCCACCGCTCCGCCGTCACGCGCAGCCCCCGCGCGGCGAGTCCCTCCCGTATCCAGTCGAGCGCGGCGCGCCGCCACTCCTGCTGCTCCCAGGGGGTCACGGCGTCCCGGTAGGTCCCTCGGTCCACGACCGTCGGCGTCTGTCGCTGCACCTGGTCATCCGAACATCGCCGACGCCGGCGGGACCAGCGGTTTTCGCCGCGTCGCCGGGCACTGAGAGGATCACCGGGACCGTAGGTGTGCGTGAGGTGGGGAAACATGGGGCTCGTCGTACTGCTCTGCATCCTGGTGCTGGTGGTGTTCGGGTGTGTCTGCGTGGTGTGGGCCGCGCGCGGCGGGCCGCGGTGGGTGCGGGGCGTGGCCGCGGTGACGACCGGGCTGGGCGAGGTCGTGCGGGTCCTGGCGAAGAGCAGCAAGCGGAGCGGGAGAGGCAACTCCGGTTTCGGTTCCGACTCCGGCGGTGACGGCGGCAGTGACTGAGCCGATCCGGCCCGCCCCTTAACCCCGCCGCCGAACGCGTGCATCATTGCGAGGTCGTTGTCGATGATGCTGACGAGGTGAGCGGTGCGCGTGCGAAGAGCCGGGACGGGGACCGCGGTGCTCTGCGGTGTGCTGCTGGTCGCCTCCTGCGGGCCCACCCAGCACGCCGAGAGCGACGACCGTGCGACCGGCGCCGCCGTGCGGGCCGACAGCGCGCCCGCGCTGCTGCCCGTGCCGCGCGGCGACGGCAGTGAGGTCCCCGACGACTTCAACGGGGACGGACACCGCGACCTCGTCCTCAACGACCTCGTCAAGGCGGAGAGCCACACCGACGACCCCGGCATCGGCATCGT
Source organism: Streptomyces sp. Act143 (assembly GCF_003143935.1). Classification (GTDB taxonomy): domain Bacteria; phylum Actinomycetota; class Actinomycetes; order Streptomycetales; family Streptomycetaceae; genus Streptomyces. Next base: position 5,397,374 of record NZ_QFRX01000001.1, read on the forward strand.
CTACGGCAGCGCGCGTGGACTGCGTTCGGGGGCGCGGCAGTTGGTGAGCGCCAAGAGGCAGGCGGTGGCCACCAAGGGGCAACTCCCGGCCGTCTTCGACGCGGAGGCGAGCTGTGACCTCGACGGGGACGGGTTCACCGACCTCGTCGTCTCCACCGACCCGCCCTTCGACGGACAGGGGCAGCCGCCGGTCCCGTTGCAGGTGCTGTTCGGTTCGCCGTCCGGGCTGGCCGGCAAGGCCGTCAAGCTCGCCGTCCCGGCCCGGGCCCGCGCGGGCAACGACTGGGCGGACCAGCCGGTGTGCGGGGACTTCGACGGGGACGGTGCCGAGGACCTGGTGCTGCACGCCTCGGGCGGTCGGCTCAGCTATCTGCAGGGACCTTTCAGCAGGAAGGGTGCCCCGCGGCGGGCCGGTGCCCCGATCCCGTCGCCCGGCCAGGTGCCCACCGGCCCGGCCGCCGACGTGAACCTCGACGGGTACGACGACCTCGTCGTCCGTACCGCCGAGGGCACCGCCGCCTCGGCCGTCGTCCTCGGCGGGCCCACCGGACCGACCCGGACCGGTGCCACCCTCCCCGCCGGCATCGACGTCGCCCTCGGCCGCTTCGGCAAGGGCAAGGCGTGGGACGCGGCCGTCGGTGCGATGGGCGGCACCGCGCTGCGCTACGACCTGCCCGACGCCGTACGCGGCACCCTCGCGTCCCCGGGTTCGATGCTCGACGCCGCCGACTTCGACGGGGACGGGCGGAGCGAACTCGTCTCCAGCGGCTCGCGGGTGAAGGTCTTCAGGGGGCTGGCGACGGGATTGTCCGCGTCGGCCCTGGTCACCGTGGAACCGCACGCCGTCGGCACCTCGCGCGTCGTGGGCGTCGGCGACTTCGACGGGGACGGCCGGGCGGACCTCGCGGTGCGCACGTACCGGGGCGAGACGAGGGACACCGTCGCGGTGTTCCCCGGCGCGAAGAAGGGTGTGGTGTCCGCCGAACCGGCCGTCACCTTCTCCACGTCCGCGTTCCTCACGGGGTGAGGCACGGCGCTCGCCGAAGGTGACCGGCTGCGGGGCGGCATCCTGCGTACGGTGTGGTGTCGGGTCGCCGGAGGGTGACCGGCCGCGCGGCAGCACCCTGCGTACGCACAGGTGCCGGGGTGCCGGAATGCAACCCTCCGTGTGGGCCCGCGCTCTGCAGCACCATGCGTCCCCGTCTCCCCCGCACCCTGCCGGCCCGCACCGCACACCTATTCTCTTCCGTCAGCTCGTCCGCCCCGCCTGGCTCCAGGCCCGCTGCTGCGGGTTCGCCGTCGCCCTGTTCGGCGGCATGGCGGCCGCCACCCTGCTCCCGCCGCTGCCGGTGGCGCGCTACGACCTGCTCCTCGCGTACGGCGTCCTGCTTGACCGGCGTGGGCTTCCTGCTGGGCTGGGAGACGCGTCGTGAGGTGCCGCTGTACGGCGGGTTCATGTACGCGGCGGTCGGCAGGTACCTCTGCCGTGCCTGGCGGCTGCTGGAGCTGTCGCTGACCGGCTACCGGGCCCGCGCCACCGCCGCCACCGCCGTCCTGCTGTACGCCGGCTTCCTCACCCGCCACTGGACACCCGACCTGCGCCTGCCGCTCGCCGCGCTGCCGGCGGCGATGACCGCGGGCTGAGTGCACCACACGGTCGGCGCCCGCCGGTACCGGATGCCGCCGGCCCTGTCCTGCGCGCTGCTGATCAGCGTCACCTTCGTCATCTGCGGGACGCGGGCGCACACGGCGACGCCCCCTGCCGAAACCTCGGACAGGGGGCGTCGTACGGCCGTACCGGCCTCGCGGGCTACTTGACCGGCTCGGACTCCGGGGCGGTCTCCGTCTCCTCCTCGCCGGCCGGGTCGACCGGGGTCTTGACGGACTCCAGCAGCAGCTGGGCGACGTCGACGACGGTGATCGACTCCTTGGCCTTGCCCTCGTTCTTCTTGCCGTTCACGGAGTCCGTGAGCATGACCAGGCAGAACGGGCAGGCGGTGGACACGATGTCCGGGTTGAGGGAGAGGGCCTCGTCGACGCGCTCGTTGTTGATGCGCTTGCCGATCCGCTCCTCCATCCACATCCGCGCGCCACCGGCGCCGCAGCAGAAGCCGCGCTCCTTGTGGCGGTGCATCTCCTCGTTCCTCAGGCCCGGGACGTTGGCGATGATCTCGCGCGGCGGCGTGTAGATCTTGTTGTGGCGGCCCAGGTAGCAGGGGTCGTGGTAGGTGATGATGCCCTCGACCGGGGTGACCGGGGTGAGCTTGCCCTCGTCCACCAGGTGCTGGAGCAGCTGGGTGTGGTGGATGACCTCGTAGTCGCCGCCGAGCTGCGGGTACTCGTTGCCGAGCGTGTTGAGGCAGTGCGGGCAGGTGGCGACGATCTTCTTGGCCGACTTGGGCTTCGCCGACTCGGGCACGACCTTGCCGTCCTCGTCCATCTCCTCGCCGAAGGCGGCGTTGAGGGACATGACGTTCTCCATGCCGAGCTCCTGGAACAGGGGCTCGTTGCCGAGGCGGCGGGCGGAGTCACCGGTGCACTTCTCGTCGCCGCCCATGATGGCGAACTTGACGCCCGCCATGTGCAGCAGCTCCGCGAAGGCCTTGGTGGTCTTCTTGGCGCGGTCCTCCAGGGCGCCGGCGCAGCCGACCCAGTACAGGTACTCGACCTCGGAGAGGTCCTCGATGTCCTTGCCGACGACCGGCACCTCGAAGTCGACTTCCTTCGTCCACTCCAGGCGCTGCTTCTTGGCCAGGCCCCAGGGGTTGCCCTTCTTCTCCAGGTTCTTGAGCATCGTGCCCGCCTCGGACGGGAACGCGGACTCGATCATCACCTGGTAGCGGCGCATGTCGACGATGTGGTCGACGTGCTCGATGTCGACCGGGCACTGCTCGACGCAGGCGCCGCAGGTGGTGCAGGACCACAGGACGTCCGGGTCGATGACGCCGTTCTCCTCGACGGTGCCGATCAGCGGGCGCTCGGCCTCGGCGAGGGCGGCGGCGGGGACGCCCGCCAGCTGCTCCTCGGACGCCTTCTCCTCGCCCTCCATGGTCTTGCCGCCACCCGCGAGCAGGTAGGGCGCCTTGGCGTGGGAGTGGTCGCGCAGCGACATGATCAGCAGCTTCGGGGAGAGCGGCTTGCCGGTGTTCCAGGCCGGGCACTGCGACTGGCAGCGACCGCACTCGGTGCAGGTGGAGAAGTCCAGCAGGCCCTTCCAGGAGAACTGCTCGACCTGGGAGACGCCGAAGACGTCGTCGTCACCGGGGTCGGTGAAGTCGATCGGCTTGCCGCCCGACGTCATCGGCTGAAGCGCGCCCAGGGCGGTGCGGCCGTCGGCGTCGCGCTTGAACCAGATGTTCGGGAAGGCGAGGAAGCGGTGCCAGGCGACGCTCATGTCGGCGTTGAGCGAGACGACGATCATCCAGATGAAGGAGACGCTGACCTTGATCCCGGCGAACAGGTAGACCAGGTTCTGCAGCGTGGAGACGTCGAGGTCACGCAGGGCGGCGACCAGCGGGTACGAGGCGAAGTAGGCGGCCTCGTAGTGCTCCACGTGGTGCAGCGAGCCCTCCAGGCCGCGCAGGATGTAGATCACGGTGCCGATGGTGAGGATGACGTACTCGACGAAGTACGCCTGCCAGGCCGTGGACCCGGCGAAGCGGGACTTGCGGCCGGCCCGGGAGGGCAGGTTCAGCAGCCGGATCGGGATGAGGATCGCGATGCCCACCGTGGTCATCACGGTGATGAACTCGACGTACATCTCCCAGGGCAGCCAGCCGCCGATGACCGGCAGCTGGAAGTCGGCCTGGAAGAGCTGGCCGATGGCCTGGCCCAGGATCGGGATCAGGGTCAGGAAGCCGATGGCGACGAACCAGTGGGCGAAGCCCACGATGCCCCAGCGGTTCATGCGCGTGTGACCCAGGAACTCCTTCACCAGGGTGACGCTGCGCTGGTAGGGGTTGTCGGTCCGGGCACCGGCCGGCAGCGGCTGTCCGAGCATGAAGAAGCGGACGAACTGCGCGATGACGCGTGCGAAGAGTGCTGCGCCGACCACGGTCAGGACCAGCGACACGATGATCGCTGCGAGTTGCATGTCGGGGGCTCCTCGGGCCTGGGCGGGGCGAGATTACTAAGCGGTAACTTATGCAGTCCTCTTGAGGGTACCCGCATCCTCGTTCGCACTGTAGCCAGCGCCGCGGTGATCTGTGTCGCTGAGGGTTGCCTTAAGGGGCGGCGGTGAGCATGTGGCAATCCGAACGTGTTATTCGTACCAAATTGGTACATTCGTGACTACTTTAAGACGGTGCTCTATGGGATCGCCGCCGCCACGACCGCCCTGCTGCTGACCGCCGTCCTGGCGGCCGTACTCCGTGCCCCCGCCCTGCGCCTGGGCCTCGTCGACCGCCGTCGCCAGCAGCGCAAGGTGCCGCTGTCCGGGGGTGTGGCCGTGGTCCTCGCGACCTGTGCGGTCGCCGTCCTCGGGGAATGGGCGGGGGTCGCGCCGGTACGGGCCGGCGGGCTGCTGGTGGCGGCCGTCTCCGTCGCCGCCCTCGGCCTCGTCGCCGACCTGTGCCGGGTCCGCGCGCGCGTGCTCCTCGTCGGTACGGCCGTGGCCGCGGCCTGCGTGGTGCCGTACGAGGAGACCGGCGTCGTCGGCGGGGTGCTCGCCGTGGGCTGGATCGCGTTCGTGGCGCTCGGGTTCCGGGCCCTGGACCACGCCGACGGGCTCGCCGGGACCGTCGGGGTCGTCGCCGCCTTCGGGGTGGGCGCCTGTGCGGCGGCCGAGGTGATGGACGGGCTCGCGGTGCTGCTGAGCGTGCTGGCCGCCGCGCTGACCGGGTTCCTCATGCACAACTGGCCGCCCGCGCGCGTGGGGCTCGGCTCGGGCGGGGCGCTGTTCGCCGGGTTCGTGCTCGCGGCGGCGGCCGTGGTGGCCCGGACCGGGCACGAGGCGGCCGCCAGCGCGGGCGTGCTGTTCGCGCTCAACGCGGTCGCCGTCGCCGACGTCCTCCTGGTCGTGGCCGCCCGGCGGCTGGCCGGGCGGCGCGGTCCCGACCATCTCGGGCACCGGCTGCGCAGGCTCGGGCTGACCCCGCAGGGGACGGTCGTGGTGCTCGGGCTCGGGGCGTTCGCCGGGGTGCTCGTCGGGGTGCTGGAACACCTCGGGTGGGTGGGCGGAACGGGGGCGCTGTGGGTGGCCTCGGGTGCCCTGGTCGGCGTCCTCGCGCTGCTGCGAGTGAAGTCTTCCAGGGTTCCTCGACCGGTATCGCCGCAGGTCAGTCCGCAGTTGCGTGTAAGGAACGGATAAGAGTTGAGCCTCACAGGCTCAGGTCTGTTGACCCATTCGTCGGCGTCATGCACACTTGAGTCCGTTCCACTCAAGTCAGCTGGAGGAATCAACCATGGCACGTGCGGTCGGCATCGACCTGGGCACGACTAACTCCGTCGTCAGCGTTCTCGAAGGCGGCGAGCCCACCGTCATCACCAACGCCGAGGGTGCCAGGACCACGCCGTCCGTCGTCGCCTTCGCGAAGAACGGCGAGGTGCTGGTCGGCGAGGTCGCCAAGCGCCAGGCGGTCACCAACGTGGACCGGACCATCCGTTCCGTGAAGCGCCACATGGGCACCGACTGGAAGATCGAGCTGGACGGGAAGCCCTTCAACCCGCAGCAGATCTCGGCGTTCATCCTCCAGAAGCTGAAGCGGGACGCCGAGGCCTACCTGGGCGAGAAGGTCACGGACGCGGTCATCACCGTGCCCGCGTACTTCAACGACTCCGAGCGCCAGGCGACGAAGGAAGCCGGTGAGATCGCCGGTCTCAACGTCCTTCGCATCGTCAACGAGCCCACCGCGGCGGCGCTCGCCTACGGCCTCGACAAGGACGACCAGACGATCCTCGTCTTCGACCTCGGTGGCGGCACCTTCGACGTGTCCCTGCTGGAGATCGGCGACGGCGTCGTCGAGGTGAAGGCCACCAACGGTGACAACCACCTCGGTGGCGACGACTGGGACCAGCGCGTCGTCGACTACCTGGTGCAGCAGTTCAAGTCCGGTCACGGCGTGGACCTCGCCAAGGACAAGATGGCGCTCCAGCGTCTGCGCGAGGCCGCCGAGAAGGCGAAGATCGAGCTGTCCTCGTCCACCGAGACCTCGATCAACCTGCCCTACATCACCGCCTCCGCCGAGGGCCCCCTGCACCTCGACGAGAAGCTCACCCGCGCCCAGTTCCAGCAGCTGACCGCGGACCTCCTGGAGCGCTGCAAGACGCCGTTCCACAACGTCATCAAGGACGCCGGCATCTCCATCAACGAGATCGACCACGTCGTCCTCGTCGGTGGCTCCACCCGTATGCCCGCCGTCGCCGAGCTCGTCAAGGAGCTGACCGGCGGCAAGGACGCCAACAAGGGCGTGAACCCGGACGAGGTCGTCGCCATCGGCGCGTCCCTCCAGGCCGGTGTCCTCAAGGGTGAGGTCAAGGACGTCCTGCTCCTCGACGTGACCCCGCTGTCCCTCGGTATCGAGACCAAGGGCGGCATCATGACCAAGCTCATCGAGCGCAACACCACGATCCCGACCAAGCGGTCCGAGATCTTCACGACGGCCGAGGACAACCAGCCGTCCGTGCAGATCCAGGTCTACCAGGGCGAGCGCGAGATCGCGGCGTACAACAAGAAGCTCGGGATGTTCGAGCTGACCGGTCTGCCGCCGGCGCCGCGTGGCGTCCCGCAGATCGAGGTGTCCTTCGACATCGACGCCAACGGCATCATGCACGTGACCGCCAAGGACCTGGGCACGGGCAAGGAGCAGAAGATGACCGTCACCGGCGGCTCCTCGCTGCCGAAGGACGAGGTCGACCGGATGCGCCAGGAGGCCGAGCAGTACGCGGACGAGGACCACCGCCGCCGCGAGGCCGCCGAGACCCGCAACCAGGGCGAGCAGCTCGTCTACCAGACGGAGAAGTTCCTCAAGGACAACGAGGACAAGGTCCCCGGCGAGGTCAAGACCGAGGTCGAGGCCGCCGTCGAGGAGCTGAAGAGCGCGCTCAAGGGCGAGGACACCGCCGAGATCCGCACGGCCACCGAGAAGGTCGCCGCGGTCTCCCAGAAGGTCGGCCAGGCCATGTACGCGGACGCGGGCGCCGCGCAGGCCGCGGGCGGCGCCGACGCGGGTGCCGAGGCCCCGAAGGCCGATGACGACGTCGTCGACGCCGAGATCGTCGACGAGGACCGCAAGGACGGTGCCGCGTGACGGAGGAGACCCCGGGCTTCGAGGAGAAGCCCGACGTCCCCTCCGGCGCGACCCCCGACGACGCCGAGCCGAAGGCCGCCGCCTCGCCCGAGGGCGAGGGGGCGGCCCCGGCCGGGGACTCAAACGCACAGATCGCCGGTCTGACGGCCCAGCTGGACCAGGTGCGCAAGGCGCTCGAAGAGCGCACCGCGGACCTCCAGCGGCTCCAGGCCGAGTTCCAGAACTACCGCCGCCGCGTGGAGCGGGACCGGATCACGGTCAAGGAGATCGCCGTCGCGAACCTCCTGACCGAGCTCCTGCCCGTGCTCGACGACATCGGCCGCGCCCGGGACCACGGCGAGTTCGTCGGCGGATTCAAGTCCGTCGGCGAGTCGCTGGAGACCGTCGCGGCGAAGATGGGACTGCAGCAGTTCGGCAAGGAGGGCGAGCCCTTCGACCCGACGATCCACGAGGCCCTGATGCACAGCTACGCGCCGGACGTCACCGAGACGACCTGCGTGGCGATCCTCCAGCCGGGGTATCGCATCGGCGAACGCACCATCCGCCCCGCGCGGGTGGCCGTCGCCGAGCCGCAGCCGGGCGCGCAGACGGTGAAGGCCGAGGAGGCGTCCGAGGCCGGCGAGGAGAAGGACAACAGCTCTGAAGAGGGCTGAAGTCGCCATGGGTGACCGGAAGGAGGGGCGTCGGGGATGAGCACCAAGGACTTCATCGAGAAGGACTACTACAAGGTCCTCGGCGTCCCCAAGGACGCCACCGAGGCCGAGATCAAGAAGGCGTACCGGAAGCTCGCCCGCGAGTTCCACCCGGACGCCAACAAGGGCAACGCCAAGGCGGAGGAGCGCTTCAAGGAGATCTCCGAGGCGAACGACGTCCTCGGTGACCCCAAGAAGCGCAAGGAGTACGACGACGCCCGCGCGCTGTTCGGCAACGGCGGCTTCCGCCCGGGGCCGGGCGCGGGCGGCGGCTCCTTCAACTTCGACCTGGGTGACCTCTTCGGAGGCGGTGGCGGCCAGGGCGGCCAGGGTTCCGGCGGCTTCGGCGGCGGCATCGGGGACGTGTTCGGCGGTCTGTTCAACCGCGGTGGTGCCGGGGGCACCCGGGTGCAGCCGCGGCGCGGCCAGGACATCGACACCGAGGTCACGCTGAGCTTCACGGAGGCCATCGAGGGCGCCACGGTCCCGCTGCGGATGTCCTCGCAGGCCCCCTGCAAGGCGTGTTCGGGCACCGGCGACAAGAACGGCACACCCCGTGTGTGCCCGACCTGCGTCGGCACCGGCCAGGTGGCCCGGGGCTCGGGCGGCGGCTTCTCGCTCACCGACCCCTGCCCCGACTGCAAGGGCCGCGGCCTGATCGCCGAGCACCCCTGCATGGAGTGCAAGGGCAGCGGCCGCGCCAAGTCCTCGCGCACCATGCAGGTCCGCATCCCCGCCGGGGTGACGGACAACCAGCGCATCCGGCTGCGCGGCAAGGGCGCGCCGGGTGAACGGGGCGGCCCCGCGGGCGACTTGTACGTCACCGTCCACGTGGACGCCCACCCGGTCTTCGGCCGCAAGGACGACAACCTCACGGTCACCGTCCCGGTGACGTTCGCGGAGGCGGCCCTCGGCGGCGAGGTGCGGGTACCCACCCTGGGCGGCCCGCCCGTCACGCTGAGGCTGCCGCCCGGCACGCCCAACGGCCGCACCATGCGCGCCCGCGGCAAGGGCGCGGTCCGCAAGGACGGCACCCGCGGCGACCTGCTGGTCACCGTCGAGGTGAGTGTCCCCAAGGACGTGACGGGGAAGGCTCGTGAGGCGCTGGAGGCGTATCGCGAGGCGACCGCGGACGAGGACCCGCGGGCGGAGCTGTTCCAGGTCGCGAAGGGAGCATGAGAGAGATGGACGGCCGTCGACGCAACCCGTACGAACTGACCGAGGAAACCCCGGTCTACGTCATCTCGGTGGCGGCCCAGCTCTCCGGCCTGCACCCGCAGACCCTCCGCCAGTACGACCGCCTCGGCCTGGTCTCCCCGGACCGCACCGCCGGGCGGGGCCGCCGCTACTCGGCCCGCGACATCGAACTGCTGCGCACCGTCCAGCAGTTGTCGCAGGACGAGGGCATCAACCTGGCCGGCATCAAGCGCATCATCGAGCTGGAGAACCAGGTCGCGGCGCTGCAGTCCCGGGTCGCGGAGATGGAGGCGGCGCTGGAGGGCGCCGCCGCCACGATGCGGCAGCGGGAGGCGGCGGTGCACGCCTCGTACCGGCGTGACCTGGTGCCGTACCAGGAGGTGCAGCAGACCAGCGCGCTGGTGGTGTGGCGGCCGAAGAAGGCCAAGGACTAGGCAGACGCATGCGGAAGGGGCCCGGAGGACGAACCTCCGGGCCCCTTCCGTGTCACCGGAGGGCTTGTCACCGCCCGCTGAAGAACTCCAGCGAGGTGCCCTCGTACCCGACGCGGCCGTAGTAGTCGACGGCGTGGACGGTCACCGTGCAGGGGCCGTTGTACGGCGCGACCCAGGAGATCGAGCCCGTCGTCGACAGCTGGGTGCCGCTGTCACCGCACGCCCCGGAGACCTCCCAGGAGTACCCCTTCAGCAGCCGCCCCTCGTCGCCCGCGCCCGGTGCGGCCGTGACCTGGATCGCGGAACGGCCGGGCACGCCGTTCGAGACCAGCGTCAGCTGCGGCGCCTTCGGCCCGACCGCCGTCGCTTTCGTGACCCGCTCGGCGGAGACCACCTCCGAGGGCAGTGACTCCCGGCTGTCGGCTCCCACGGTCGCGACGTAGTAGTACGCCGTGCCCGCGGGCGCGGTCCGGTCCTCCCAGCCGTCGCCGCCCGTGCTGCCGATCCAGGTCCAGGCGCTCTGGGCGCCGGTACGGCGGTAGACGTGGTAGCTGCCGACCATGTCGGGCGACGCCGTCCACGTGAGCATCGTGAGGTCGTCGGCCGGCGGCTGCACCGCGAGCCCCGTCGGCGCGGCCGCCGTCGAGGCCACGTCCCGGCTCGCGGTCACCTCGTCGGACACGGGCGAGACGTTCGCCGCGGTGTCGACGGCCTGCACGGAGAAGGCGTAGGGCAAGCCCGCGTCCTCGACCGGTACCGGCGAGCTGAACGACGTCCCGAACACCAGGTCCGGCCCGTCCGGGTCGGGGGCTCCGTCGCGGGAGGTCCACACCTCGTAGTGGTCGATGTCCTTCGACGGGGAGGCCTGCCAGGTGAGGGAGACACCGGCCGTGGTGCCGTCCGCCGCGAGACCGGTGATCCCCGCGGGGGCGGTGCGGTCGACGGTGGTCACGGGCTGGTCGGTGGTGCCGGTGGAGGTGTTGCCGGCTTTGTCGTAGGCGCGGATCTCGTAGTAGTACGTCTCGCCGGTGGGGGGCGGGGTGTCGGTGTACGAGGTGGAGGTGGTCGTCGCCAGCGGGGTGGTGCCGAAGGAGGTGCCCTTCAGGCGGCGGTAGAGCTTGTACCCGGCGAGGTCCATCTCCTTGTTCTTGGCCCAGGTCAGCTTGGTCTTGCCGGTGGTCTGGTCGTAGGTGACCGAGGTGCCGGTCGGGGTGAGGGGCTTGACGGTGTCGACGGTCGCCGAGGTGCGGGGTGTGTAGGTGAACTTGACCTTCGCGGAGCCGGTCCAGTTGGCGTAGTCGACGCGCAGGCTGTGCTTGCCGGACGGGATCGTCAGGTTGAGCGTCTTGGAGACGGTGGTGGAGGTGTTCTTCCAGAGGTCGATCTTGCGGACGCCGTCGATGTAGACCCGGATGCCGTCGAGGCCGGAGGCGGCGAGGGTGAAGGGGCCGCCGGAGCCGAAGTCGCGGGTCACCGACCAGCGGACGCCGAAGTAGTTCGACGGCAGGCCCGAAGCGGGGGCGCCGGTCTAGTTCTGGTCGATGGCGCTGTCGCAGTCGGTCTTCTTCGGGGTGCCGGAGAAGGTGGTGTTCGCGAAGAACTGGCGCTTGAAGACCGGCGAGGTGCAGGTCGTCGCGGCGGACGCGGGGGCGGCGGTCGTGGCGAGCAGACCGCCGGTGACGGCGAGCACGGCGGCGGACACGATCGTCGTCGTACGTCTGGCTGGCTTCATTCGATCCTCTGAGCGGATGGGGAACGGCCGGTGGAAGCCGTCGTGATCACGACTCGCGAGGAATGGAGTTGGTTGTACGGATCTTTGCCTTCGCTGTGCCTCCCCTTGAATGGGGAGTCCGTAAAGGGCGTTTGGAGATGGTTCCGTGATGTCTTCACAAGCTGAGCGGAGCGTGGCGTTGCGCACTCGTTAAGTGGTTCCGCTTGACGCTGGGGGGCGGGGCCGCGTTGGCTTTTCAGTCATCTGGGTCGCAAAGCTGCGCCCGCGTCCGGAAGGCACCAGAAGTGAGCTCCCCAATGCGTCGTACCGCCATATGCACGGCCGTGTCCTCGTTGGCCCTGTCGCTGACCGCCTGCGGGGCATTGGGCGTATCGGGGGACAGCACGGACGCGAGCCCGACCAAGGGCAACGACGTGACCATCGGCGTGCTGATGCCGGAGACGACGAACACCCGCTACGAGGACTTCGACTACCCGATCATTCAGAAGAAAGTGTCGGAGCTCACCGGCAAGCTGGGCCAGACCGTCTACGCCAACGGCGAGGCGGACGCCAAGAAGCAGACGGCGCAGATGCAGAAGATGATCGACGACAAGGTCGACGTCATCCTGCTGGACGCCGTCGACTCGCACGCCATCGCCCCCATGGTGAAGAAGGCCAAGGCCGCCGGCATCCCGGTCATCGCCTACGACCGGCTCGCCGAGGGCCCGATCGACGCCTACGTCTCCTTCGACAACGAACTCGTCGGCGAGGTGCAGGGCCGCACCCTCATCGACGCGATGGGCTCGGAGGTCGACACCTCCGACAAGATCGTCATGCTCAACGGCTCGCCCTCCGACCCGAACGCCGGACAGTTCAAGGCGGGCGCGCTCTCCGAGCTCAACGGCAAGGTGACGATCGCCAAGTCGTACGACGTCGACGGCTGGAAGCCGGCCATCGCGAAGAAGAACATGGCCGCCGCGATCTCCGCGATCGGCAAGGACAACATCGCCGCCGTCTACTCCGCCAACGACGCCATGGCCGGCGCCGCCATCGAGGCGATGGAGGACGCGGGCATGACCGACCTGCCGCCGATCACCGGCCAGGACGCGGAACTGGCCGCCGTGCAGCGGATCGTCAGCGGCGAGCAGTACATGAGCGTGTACAAGTCCTACCCGCTGGAGGCCGAGGCCGCCGCCGAGATGGCCGTGGCCAAGATCCAGGGCAAGGACATCCTGTTCGACTCCCTCACCCAGGACCGCGTCGACAGCCCCACCGACAAGGAGATCCCGGCCCAGCTGGTGTCGGTGGCCGCGCTGACGCAGGCCAACATCAAGAGCACGGTCGTCGCCGACGGCATCTACAACGTGAAGCAGATCTGCACCGCGAAGTACGCCTCGGCGTGCACCCAGATCAAGTTGAAGTAGGTCCCGGTGAGGCGGGCGTCATGGGGACGAACACCCCGTTCGGCGCCCGTCCGATGGGCTTGGTGCTGGTGAAGCTGGTCGGGTCGTTGTCGCCGGACACCTTCAGGCCGGTGACCTTCGCGCCCTTGGGGACGTCGTACCAGAGCTCGACCTCCATGAGGGTGTGGCCGCCGAGCCGCACCTTCTCCGACTGGCGGCGCACCGCCATCGCGAAGGAGTCGGGCCGGGACCGGTCGCCGGTGACGCCCGCGACGCGCTGCCGGGCCGACTCGTAGGTGTGGTAGTTCGGGTCGTTGTTCGCCACCCGCAGCCGTGCGGCGCAGAACTGCCCCGCCGGCGGGGCGTCCGCGTGGGAGCCCGTCACGCCCGTGATCCCGCACTGCAGGGACAGCAGGGTGAAGGTGAGATGCCCGTCCTTGTGGGACTTCTGGGCCGTGCCGCCGGAGGCGTCGCCGTCGTCGCCGCAGCCGGCGGTCGCGGCGAGGAGCAGGGCGGTCAGGGGCAGTGCCAGGAGGCGGAGCGGGCGGCGCGCTGTCGGCATGACGGCGATTGTGCGCCCTGCGCCCCGGAAAGGGGAGAAGGGCGGCACAAGCCAAGTGTGTTCACGCCACACGCGTGAGGTTGCGCGGGGCGTGCTCGGCCGCCGTGCCGGTCGTCGGGGCCGTCGGAGCCGTCGGAGCCGTCGGGGCCGCGAACTCCAACAGGCGTGAACTCGCCGTATGTTCCGCCGGTTCCGTCCGGGCGGGCGGCTCGGGCAAGGGGTCCGGCGGGGCCGTCTCCACCAGGCTGGAGGCGGTGATGGTGAGGTCGCCGTGCGGGTCCAGGAGGTCGAGGCCGGTGGCCTGGGTGCCCCAGTAGTCCCCGTACGACCAGGTCGCGGTCGCCGGGCCGACGGTGACCCGGGCGTCCAGGGTGGTCTGGCCGGGCGGGGGCAGCGGGGTCATCCGGACCTCGTTGTGGGAGGAGGGCGCGGGCTGGGCGTCCGACACCCGTGTGACGTGCTTGATCCTGAGGCGGCGGGTCATTCGCTCACGCCCCTTCCTGGGCCCGGATCACCGGCCCCCGGTACGGGAAGAACCGCTCCGCGACCGCCTCCGCCAGGGCCGTGCGGGCCTGCTGGAGGTCGCCGAGCAGAGCGGGAAGCTGAAACTGGAGGGCGTTCAGGTCGAGGTATTCGAGGCGGGTGCGCAGCCGCCCGATCGGACGCCGCGCCGGGTCCTGCCGGGGGCCGCCGAGGGCGCTCAGGCACTCCTCGGCGGTCGTCAGCGCGCGGAGCGCGAAGCGCGGGAAGCCCCGTTCCAGCAGCAGGAATTCAGCCATCCGCGCGCTGTCGCCGACACCGCTGTGCACGCGCGTACGCACGCCTTGTCCCGCTCGGCGAAGAGGGAGGGGGCAGACCCGTCAGGGCCCGCCGGTTCTCGATGACGTACGAAACGCCGCTGGGTACGCGGACGTTGTCCTCCAGCACCCGGAAGTCCCCGGCCTCGTCCCGGACGAGGTCGAGCCCGGCGACGTCGATGCGTACGCCGCCGGGTGGTTCGACCCCGTGTGCCACCCGGTGCAAGTTGGGGGGAGTTGAGAAGCAGCCGCCAGGGCACGACATCGTCCTCGTAGGCCCGGCAGTGCCCGTAGGCGTCGGCGAGACAGGCTCAGGCTCCCAGGGCGCGCACCCGCTGCCCGCCCCCGCGTTGCACGAGGTCCCATTCGACGGTGTCGAAGGTTCTCGGCACGAGGTCCAGCGGCCAGGGCCGCTCCTCGCCCGCTCGCCCGCGAAGGCGTAGGTCACGCCCCGGTCGGTGAACGCCAGGGCCATCCGGTCGGCCCGGAAGCGCAGTTCACCGGGCTCGATCGGCTGAAGCGCCGCCGGCGCCGGCCCACAGGCGGTCCTGACCTCACCCGGCCGCACAAACATCTCGTCCCACGCGTCGGCCAACGCGTACGTGGCAAATGTGTCCGCCATGAGGGGACGTTAGATGCGGTGCGTGACGCGGTGATCACCGGCGGACTTCCGGCGGCGCACGCGGAGAATCGGATTCCGCCGGGCGGGCGGCCGGTACGGAGGGGACCACCAGCTTGTTGCAAGGCGCCGGTCGGAGGCCCGACGATAGCGGGGCGAACCGGTGGTTTCCCTCGGTCACACCGGGACGAGCCGTGTTGCGGAGCTGGTCTGGTCCGCGCATAGTTGCGGAGCCGTAGGGGTGTGTCCGTGCCACAAGCGCGCGCACGCCGGGCACAAGAGGCTGGATGCGGGGGTGGGCTGGGCGATGGCCGGGCACGGGACGGACGAGCATCCACACGGTGCTGACCGACTGTGCGAGGCCGGGGATCGCGTGTATTCCCGGGCCGTACGGCGGGGCCGGGT
Source organism: Streptomyces sp. Act143 (assembly GCF_003143935.1). Lineage (GTDB taxonomy): Bacteria > Actinomycetota > Actinomycetes > Streptomycetales > Streptomycetaceae > Streptomyces. Next base: position 5,412,441 of record NZ_QFRX01000001.1, read on the forward strand.
GCCGCGTGCCGACGCGGAGGCGGTGCCGTGCCTGCTGGAGCTGGCGCTGCTGCACCCCGACCCGGACGACATGGACTGGCTGGTCCCGACGTCCCCGCAGGAGGTCATGACCCGGCTGCTGCGCGGGGTCTACGACGAGGTCAGCGCGAGTCAACGACGGATGGGCTCGGCGGTGGCCGCGTTCGAGTGGTACGCCGGTCTGGGCGCGCACCTGTCGGTGGCGGGGACGGCGGCCGACCGTTCCGCGATCCGGGTCCTGGACGGTCTGTCCCGCATCCAGGCGGCGATGGACGAGGCGACGCAGGCGTGCACGACGGAGGTGCTGACGGTCCAGCCGGGCGGCATCCGCCCCGAGCACGAGCTGACGGAGGGCCTGCACCGGGCGCTCGCGCTCCGCGGCCGGGGTGTCCGCATGCGGGACCTGTACACCCACGTGGCCCGGCACGGCCAGGGCCTGCTCAACTACCTGGAGCTGATGGGCGACGCGGTCCAGGCCCGCACCCTCGACGAGGTGATCGACCGCCTGATCCTTTTCGACCGTACGGTGGCGTTCATCCCGGCGAACGCGGACCGCACGCTGGCGCTGGAGCTGCGCCACCCGGCGCTGGTGGGCTTCCTGGCGACGGTCTTCGAACGCCTGTGGCGCCTGGCGATCCCGCTGACCGCCCCGCTCCCCGACACCGGCATCGAGGGCATCTCCAACCGGGAGCAGTCCATCGCGGCGCTGCTCGCGGAGGGCCACCAGGACGCGGTGATCGCGGAACGGCTGGGGATAAGCGTGCGTACGTGCCGGGCGCACATCGCGCGCCTGTCGGAGACCCTGGGCGCGGCGAGCCGCACGCAACTGGGCGTCCGCATCGCCCAGGTGGGCCTGGACGGCCCGCCCCGGCCCAGCGGCGGCGCCGCTTCCCTCACGATCCCTGATCAAGAATCCCGGAGCGTCCGATGAGGTAGCCGAGCTGCGCCCGGCTCTCGCTGCCGAGGGTGGCGGCGAGCTTGGCGATGTGCTCACGGGCGGTGCGGATGTTGAGGCCGAGGCGGTCGGCGATGACGGCGTCGGTGTGGCCTTCGATGAGGAGGGCGGCGATTGCGCGCTGGCGGGGGGTGACGCCGTTGAGGGTGGGCTGCTGGACCGCCTGGGGGTGCATGGGGGTGGCGAGGCGCCAGAGGCGGTCGAAGGTGGTGGCGAAGTAGTCGACCATCGCGGGGACGCGGATCTCGAGGGCGCGTGTGCGGTCCGTGCTGGCAGGGATGAAGGCGACCGTTCGGTCGATGACGATGAGCCGGTCGGTGATCTCGTCGAGCGAACGTGCCTCGGCGTCCCCGCGCAGCCGCTCGTAGCGGGCGATCACGGTGGGGGAATGGCGCAGGGTGTGCTGGTACAGAGCGCGGATCCGGCCGCCGCGGTCGAGCAGGGCCTGGTCCCGGTCCAGGGCGGCGGCCAGCCGGGTGGCGGCCGTGTTGCCGTTGTACGGCTGGATGGCGAGGAGCTCGACGGAGGCCTGGGCCATGGCCTCGGAGATGGCCTGGTTGATCTGGGCGAAGCCGGTGAGGGCGCTGATCGCCGACGGGTCGGTCACCGTCCGGGGCCCGTCGATCCGCATCAGCGGCTCGAACAGCTCCGCCAGTTCCTCCTCGCGCCGGCGCTCGTCCGCGATCCGCTTCTCCGAACTGCGCAGCAGCCGGTGGAGGGCGACAGCCGGGGCGACGGGCTCCAGCCGGTCGGGGTCCGCGACGGTGGGGTGCAGCAGCCCGGACTCCACCAGACAGGGCGCGCGTTCGGCGTCGCCGCCGCGCACGTGCCCCTCGCGCAGTGCCCGCTCGTACACCTCGGTTCCCGCGGCGCACAAAGTTCCCGCGATGTGCGCCGGATGCGGCGCCGCACTCACTGCTCCGTCTCCTCCTGTTTGAGAATGCCGGACTCCGCGATGAGATAGCCGAGCTGAGCCCGGCTGCCGCTGCCGAGGGCAGCCGCCAGCTTGGCGATGTGGGCCCGGCAGGTGCGGACGTTCATGCCGAGCCGACGGGCGATGGCTTCGTCGACGTGGCCGTCGATGAGCAGCTTGGCGATGGTGCGCTGCACCCCGGAGATGCCCTCGGGCGTCGACTCGTAGGGCACCTCCTCCATGAGCGGGGTCGCCCGCTGCCACAGCTGCTCGAAGACCTTGATGAGGTACTGCACGAGGCCGGGGTGACGCAGCTCCAGGGCCACCTGCCGGTCGTCCTGCGCTGGGATGAACGCGACCGTCGTGTCACAGATGATGAGCCGCTCGATGAGTTCCTCGAGGGTACGGATCTCGACCTTGGCGCCGGCCATCTTGTCCATGTACGCAAAGGTGCTCTGACTGTGCCGGACGGTGTGCTGGTACAGGGTGCGCATGGCGATGCCGCGCTCGATCAGCGGCTTGCTGCGCTTGAGAGCCTGGCTCAGGATGTGCTCCGGCCGGCTGCCGCCGGGCTGCACGGTGAGGACCTCGGTGCGCGCTTCGGCGATCGCCACGTCGAGGGCGGAGTGGATGCGGTCGATACCCTCCAGGACCGTGATGGCGTGGGTGGTCGCGGGCTTCTGGGCGCTGATCGCGAGGAACGGCTGGAAGGTGTCGGTGAGGTTGAGGGTCAGCCGCCGACGGTCCTGGATCTCCCGTTCGAGCGGCTGGAGTTGCTGCGCGAGCACGACGGAGGGCGGCACGGGGCGTAGCCAGCCGGGGTCGTCCGGATCCGGGTGAAGCAGTGCGAATTCGAGCAGACAGGGCGCCGGTTCCACCTCCCCGCGAGAGATGCGTCCGGAGCTGAGTGCGCTTGCGTAGAGGCGCGATCCTTCGGGGCATAGGTCAGTGATGCCGTGAGGATGTGTCGGTTTTGTGCGGTTTATTGGCAAATCTCCACCCCCCAGGGTCCTGAACGTGCAGGAACATGATGCATCTCTTGTGTGGCATTGACGTGCCTGAATGAGCCATCGTCTTGTTTCGCGGGGGAGAGGAAGCCATCAAGTGAGGACGAAGCCGACCATGAATAAGAGAATGCTTCGCTCGGTGCTTGCCGCTGCCGTCGTTGCTCTGACGCTGGCCCTGGGTACGGCCGGTCCTCTCGGCGACGTCGGATGGAGTGCCGACAACAGCGCGGCGGCACAGTCGCCGGGTGACGTCGGTTGGGACATCCGGGCCTCCTCCGCGGACGTCGGCTGGAAGATCGCGGCGGGTGCCGACAGCACCCAGGACGTGGGCTGGTAGGCGAAAACATGACCACGCCACCCGACGACCGCTCCTTCCGTCGCGAAATGGCCACGGCCTATCGCTCCGGATGGCACTTCATCGACCTGGTCACCGCGATCCCCCACTCCGGTGACTCGTTGATGGTGACCGTCTTCGGCGAGCCGGTCGTCGTCACCCGCGACGACGACGAGGACGTGCGGGCGTACCGGTGTCTGCGGCGGCCTCGGGGGGCGCCGCAGCCTGTGCGGTGTGCCATTCGGTACGGAATGATCTTTGTGAACCTCGACCAACGAGACCATCGGCTGGTGGAACCGGAATCCCCCACCCCACGGACCATCTCAGCCACCCCCCGCAGTGCCTGACGCGATTCCCCCGTCGTAACAGATCGCTCAGGCGCTTCCCCCCGCAGCGGCGTCACCGTGACCTGAACACGGTGACGCCGCTGCAGTTTCCGGTGACATTTCCGGGTATCCGCCCTTTCAAGTCATGGCCGGAAATCGTCAGCGGCCGCGAAGGCGGGCGCGCTCAGCCGCGTCCCAGTGCTCTCGTCAGCTCGATCTCGATCACCACCCGGGACGGATTCGGCGACGGCGTGCGCTCATAGCGCTCCGCGTACCGCCGCTCCGCCTCCGCGACCCGCTCGGGGTCCGTGCGGACGTAGGCCCGGCCCTCCAGCGTGGCCCATCGCCGGCCCGCCACCTGGCACACCGCCACCCGGGCCCCCTCCGGCCCGGCCGCCCGTACATGGCCGGCCTTCGCGCTCGCCTTGTTCGTGATCACCCGGGCCAGCCGCGCCTCGGGATCGTAGGTCACTCCGACCGGCACCACATGCGGGCTGCCGTCCGGGCGCAGGGTCGTCAGGGTGCACAGGTGCCGTTCCCGCCAGAAGCTGAGGTAGAGCGGGTCCGGTGCGCCGGGGTCCTGGGTGTACGTCGCCATGCCTGGAAGGTAGCCCCTTCAAGGTTTCCGGAAGCTCCTGAAGCCTCCCGCCAGCCATCTTGAGTGGAATAGACTCAACTTTGTGTACGTTGGATGAGTCAGTCCAGGGAGAGCCGACACCGAGGAGGAGTACGCGAACGTGGACGCCGAGCTGACCAACCGGAGCCGGGACGCGATCAACGCGGCCGAGAAGCGCGCCGCCGCCGAGGGACACCCGGACCTCACCCCCGCACACCTGCTGCTGGCTCTGCTCCAGGGACAGGACAACGAGAACATCGTCGACCTGCTGGCCGCCGTCGAGGCCGACCTCGCCGCCGTCCGCGCCGGCGCGGAGAAGATCCTCGCCGGACTGCCCAGCGTGACCGGCTCCACCGTCGCGCCCCCGCAGCCCAACCGCGAGCTGCTCGCCGTCGTCAACGACGCCGCCACCCGCGCCAGGGACCTCGGGGACGAGTACCTCTCCACCGAGCACCTGCTCATGGGCATCGCCGCCAAGGGCGGCCAGGCCGGGGACGTACTCTCCTCCCAGGGCGCCGACGCCAGGAAGTTGCAGGACGCCTTTCAGAAGGCGAGGGGAGGAAGAAGGGTGACCACCGCCGACCCCGAGGGCTCCTACAAGGCCCTGGAGAAGTTCGGTACCGACTTCACCGCCGCCGCGCGCGAGGGGAAGCTCGACCCCGTCATCGGACGGGACCAGGAGATCCGGCGGGTGGTGCAGGTGCTCTCCCGCCGCACCAAGAACAACCCGGTCCTCATCGGTGAGCCCGGCGTCGGCAAGACCGCCGTCGTCGAGGGCCTCGCCCAGCGGATCGTGAAGGGGGACGTGCCGGAGTCGCTGAAGAACAAGCGGCTCGTCGCCCTGGATCTGGGGGCCATGGTCGCCGGGGCCAAGTACCGCGGCGAGTTCGAGGAGCGGCTGAAGACCGTGCTCGCCGAGATCAAGGACTCCGACGGGCAGATCATCACCTTCATCGACGAGCTGCACACCGTCGTGGGGGCCGGCGCGGGCGGGGATTCCGCCATGGACGCCGGGAACATGCTCAAGCCCATGCTCGCCCGCGGTGAGCTGCGCATGGTCGGCGCGACGACCCTCGACGAGTACCGCGAGCGGATCGAGAAGGACCCGGCGCTGGAGCGCCGCTTCCAGCAGGTGCTCGTCGCCGAGCCGACCGTCGAGGACACCATCGCCATCCTGCGTGGACTCAAGGGCCGTTACGAGGCCCACCACAAGGTCCAGATCGCCGACAGCGCGCTGGTCGCCGCCGCCACCCTCTCCGACCGCTACATCACCTCCCGCTTCCTGCCCGACAAGGCCATCGACCTCGTCGACGAGTCCGCCTCCCGGCTCCGCATGGAGATCGACTCCTCGCCCGTCGAGATCGACGAACTCCAGCGCTCCGTCGACCGGTTGAAGATGGAGGAGCTGGCCCTGGAGAAGGAGACCGACCCGGCCTCCCGTGAACGCCTGGAGAAGCTGCGCCGCGACCTCGCCGACAAGGAGGAGGAGCTGCGCGGCCTCACCGCCCGCTGGGAGAAGGAGAAGCAGTCCCTCAACCGCGTCGGTGAACTGAAGGAGAAGCTCGACGACTTGCGCGGCCAGGCCGAACGGGCCCAGCGCGACGGCGACTTCGACACCGCCAGCAAGCTGCTGTACGGCGAGATCCCCACCCTGGAACGGGACTTGGAGGAAGCCTCCGAGGCCGAGGAGGAGGCCGCCAAGGACACCATGGTCAAGGAGGAGGTCGGCTCCGACGACATCGCCGACGTCGTCGCCGCCTGGACCGGCATCCCGGCCGGACGCCTCCTGGAGGGCGAGACCCAGAAACTCCTGCGCATGGAGGAGGAGTTGGGCAAGCGGCTGATCGGCCAGCAGGAGGCCGTGCAGGCCGTCTCGGACGCCGTCCGCCGCACCCGCGCGGGCATCGCCGACCCCGACCGCCCCACCGGCTCCTTCCTCTTCCTCGGCCCCACGGGCGTCGGCAAGACCGAACTCGCCAAGGCCCTCGCCGACTTCCTCTTCGACGACGAGCGGGCCATGGTCCGCATCGACATGTCGGAGTACGGCGAGAAGCACAGCGTCGCCCGCCTGGTCGGCGCGCCCCCCGGCTACGTCGGCTACGAGGAGGGCGGCCAGCTGACCGAGGCCGTCCGCCGCCGCCCGTACTCCGTGGTCCTCCTCGACGAGGTGGAGAAGGCGCACCCGGAGGTCTTCGACGTCCTGCTCCAGGTCCTGGACGACGGGCGCCTCACCGACGGCCAGGGCCGCACGGTCGACTTCCGCAACGCGATCCTGGTCCTCACCTCCAACCTGGGCAGCCAGTTCCTGGTGGACCCGCTCACCACCGAGCAGGAGAAGAAGGAACAGGTCCTGGAGGTGGTCCGTACCGCCTTCAAGCCGGAGTTCCTCAACCGCCTCGACGACCTGGTCGTCTTCTCGGCCCTGTCCAAGGAAGAGCTCGGCCGTATCGCCCGCCTCCAGATCGACCGCCTGGCCAAGCGCCTCGCGGAACGCCGCCTCACCCTGGAGGTCACCGACGAGGCCCTGGCCTGGCTCGCCGACGAGGGCAACGACCCGGCCTACGGTGCCCGCCCCCTGCGCCGCCTCGTCCAGACGGCCATCGGCGACCGCCTCGCCAAGGAGATCCTCGCGGGCGAGGTCAAGGACGGCGACACGGTCCGCGTGGACGCCTTCGGCGACGGCCTGATCGTGGGACCGGCGACGGGCAAGACGCTCTGACCCCGGGTACCCGGACCCCCGGCGACCAGATCGAGTCAGCCCACGGCTGACAGGCCCCGCCGGGGGTTGCCACCCCCCTCCCCGCATGGGGGAGGATGGCGGAATCCGTACGAAGGGAAAATCACGGTGACCATCGACCCGTCCTCGATTCCGAACTTCGGGGGCCAGCCCGAGCCGCAGCCGCAAGGACCGGCGGGCCCCGTCGTCCCGGATCAGGACCTCGTGAAGCAGCTCCTGGAGCAGATGGAGCTGAAGTACGTAGTCGACGAAGAGGGTGACCTCGCGGCTCCGTGGGAGCAGTTCCGTACGTACTTCATGTTCCGGGGTGAGGGGGACCAGCAGGTCTTCTCCGTCCGGACGTTCTACGACCGGCCCCACAAGATCGACGAGAAGCCGCAGCTGCTGGAGTCCATCGACGACTGGAACCGGCGCACCCTGTGGCCCAAGCTCTACACGCACACCCACGACGACGGCACCGTCCGCCTCATCGGTGAGGCGCAGATGCTGATCGGCACCGGTGTGAGCCTGGAGCACTTCGTGTCGTCGACGGTCAGCTGGGTGCGGGCCGCCATCGAGTTCGACAAGTGGCTCGTGGAGCAGCTCGGCCTGGAGCAGGAGATCAACGACGCCGAGACGCCCGACGGCGACGGCGACGGCGACGGCGACGAGTAGGACGTCTCTGCTCTACAGCGGCGTGTTCGCGATCACGACGAGATACGCCCCGTAGCCGAACGAGAGCCCGGCCAGGGCACCGGTCACCACGACCGCGTGCCAGGGCCGGGCTCTCGCCGTGCGGACCAGGGCCCGGGCGAGCGGCAGCAGCAGCGGGAACGCCGGGAGCAGGAAGCGCGGCTTGGACTCGAAGAAGCCCGAGCCGCCGAGGGTGATGAGGAGCAGGACGCCGGCGTAGACGGCCAGGGGGAGCGGGGGGCGGTCCAGGAGGAGCAGGGCGTAGAGGAGGACCGCCGCGGCGACGATCAGCATCGTCACCGGGAAGACCAGGCGGTCGCCCTGGAGGATCAGATGGCGGGCGAAGCGCAGCGAGCCGCGGCCGAAGTCGAAGCTGGAGCCCCACCCGCGCTGCACCGCGAAGTAGCCGCCCAGCGGGTCACCCTTGCGGAGGCCGACCCACAGGACGTACGCCGACCAGCCGAGCGGTGCGAGCGCCGCGCCCGTCCACAGCCTGTGGGTAACTTTTCCGCGCCGTCGCCCCGCCTCGCAGGCCGCCGCCGCCAGGACCGCCGCCGCCACCGCGAGACCGTTCGGCCGGGACAGACCGGCCAGCGCGGCCAGCGTGCCCGCCCACAGCCAGCGGCCGGTGAGCACGGCGTACAGCGACCAGGCGGCGAAGGCGGTCAGGACCGGTTCCGTGTACGCCATCGACAGCACGACCGAGTGCGGCAGCAGGGCCCACAGCAGCACCAGGGCGGCGCCCACCGCGCGGCCGTGCAGCCGGGTGCCGACCGCGTGGATGCCGCAGGCCGCCGCCGCGGCGGCCGTCCAGGAGACCAGCAGGCCCGCCGCGCCGCCGCCCAGCGGGCTGACCGCGGTCACGGCGCGCACCAGCGCCGGGTAGAGCGGGAAGAAGGCGAGGTCGCTGTAGACGACGCCGGGGCGGATGTGGAGGGTGTGGCCGTAGCCGTGCGCGGCGATGCCCAGGTACCAGCGGGAGTCCCAGGACCGGCCGAGCAGGGTGAGCGGGTGGTGGCCGGTGGCCCAGGCGGTCGCGGCGAGCACGGCCAGACCGGTGAGCCGGGCGGCGGCGAACAGGCCGAGCGCCACCACCAAGGGGTGGGGCGGCGCGGCGCGTGCGGCGGGGCCGGGCTGTGCGACGGGGGGCGGCGCGAGCGTGCTGGCATGGGTCACATCAGCACATTGCATAAGAAGTCAGGCATAAGCGAGCATCATGCGCCCGGTGTCTGGCCGCGCTGCCGCAGGAAGGGGGCGCCCGCCTCCCGGTGGTCGTAGAAGACCGCGTCGAGGATGGCCACGACGCCGGCCCGCTCCGGCAGGGCGCGGCAGACGCGAAGCCGTCGCCCTCGTGGGACCGGGCGGCGCCCAGGGGGCGGTTCTGCCTCGCGCCGGGCGACCGTCCGGGCCCCGCCACCGCCAGGTCCGCCGCCGACCGCACCCGTACCGACGCCGAGAGCCTCGGCGAGGCCCGGCACCTGACCGCCGGCTGGAGCGCTGGCCGGCTGACCGCGCAGCGCTCGCGCAGCGAACCACGGATCAGCCGCGCCCGCGCCCTGCGCAACGGCCGGGCCACCACGAGACGGCGCGCCAGCAGCCGCGGCACACCGTGCGTACCGCGCTCGCGCACCAGGACGTCGGCATCGCTGTCTTCCCACTGGCCACCGCTGACGAGGTCGGTGAAGACGCGGCGGACATGGGCTTCGGGGCAGAGCTGCCCGGGGCCGGCCCCCGGTGGCGGGCGGCGGGGCATGCCGCCGCGGGCCGGGTGCCGGCGCCGTCGTCGCCCCGCTGCGCTCAGGCGGTGAGCAGGGGGCGGGTCAGGCCGAGCCGGGCGGCGAGGACCGCCGTCTCGACGCGGTTGCGGGTGCCGAGCTTGCTGTAGATCACGCTCACGTGGTCCTTCACCGTGGCCGGGCTCAGCACCAGCTGACGGCCGATCTCGGCGTTCGACAGTCCCCCGGCGAGCATGGTGCAGACCTCGGACTCGCGGGGAGTGAGGGCACTGACCCGGGCCCGGACCTCCACGGGCAGGCTGGTGCGGTGCAGCTCGTCGATCAAGGAGAGCATGGCGTCCGAGGTGACGACCCGGTTGCCGGCGGCGACGGTGGCGATCGCGTTGTGCAGCACCTCGGGCGCGGCGTCCGGGTGGAGGACGGCCGCGGCCCCGCCGCGCAGCGCCTCACTGGCGACGTCCGCATCGACGTCACGCACCAGCAGGATGATCTCCAGCTGCTGCCTCTGGCGCCGGAGCGCGCTGAGATAGCGGGAGATCCTGCGGGCGGACGGACGAAGGCCGGCCACGATGATGTCGGGGCGGTACCGGCGGGCGGCCAGGGCGACGTCGCTCTCGCTGCACGTGCCTTTGACCTCCACACGGGGCGCCCCGTCCAGCACCGCACCGAGGCCCAGCCTCGCCAGATGATCATCGTGTGACACAAGAACGCCAATCACGTGCTTCCCCCATGTGTGGTTTTGCTCCCGCCTGTTGGTCATCAAGCGGAACTTAGCGATCAATCGTGCGGGCACCACGAACCGATCTCAATCTTTTCTCTCAAAGTTGAGCTTCTGCAGAGGTTCGTGAGCCGTTGCCTGTGTGAACCATGTGAAGAATAGGCCAACTTCCGACACCTGTGCCGCGGACGCCGGTGTCCCGTGCCGACCCGTCCGGCGTGCCGCGCCGCAGCCCCGCGGAAGTCTCGACTACGGCGCTGACCTGATCTTTCTGTCCGCGCGCGCCGCCGCGCCGGTACCCGCCTGGCGGGCCCGCCGCCCTGCCGTCCGGCGGGGTTCGCCCCCCGCCGGACGGCGGGGTGACGGGCCCCGTACGGCCGATGTGCGGACCGGACAGCCATGGGCATCATCCATCCCGCGATGCCTACAGAAACATCACAGCCAGGGGGTCAAGTGCAGGGACAGCGCGCCACATTCACCCCGTCGGATCTGGAGGCGGTACCGGCGGTCAACGCTCTGCTGGGCCGGCTCGGTCTCGGACGGCTCGCGACCGAGGACGTGGAGTCTCTCTTCGGCCGCAATGAGAACTGGGCCGGGACGACCTCGGCGGGCGTGGGCGTGTTCGTCAAGCGGGTCTCCCTCGACGGCGGCCCCGAGGACGCGGCGCTCCGGATCGCCCGCAGCCGGTCCTTCGCCACCATGATCGCGGCGCACGGTTCCCCCGACCTTCACACTCCGGAACTCATCGGGGAGGACGCCACCTCCCAGGTGCTGGTGTTCCGGCTGCTCGACGAGACGCGCACGTTCGCCGAACTGTCCGCGGACGAAGAACTGGACGCGGCTCTGGCCCGGCGCGCCGGACGGGCCGTCGGTGTGCTGCACGGCCTGGGCGAGGCCCTCGACGGCACGACTCATGCGGACGGCCTGGACCGCTCGTCCTTCCCCTTCCCCAGCCTGGGGCTGCTGCGTGCGCTTCCCCTCAGCGGCTTCATGAACCTGACCTTCGCGGAGGTCACGCTCTGGCGCATCCTGCACGGCGACCCCGAACTCACCGAGGCTCTGGCCGCGTTGCGCCGCTCGGAGGCGGCCGCGCCACAGGTCACGGCCCACTGTGACCTGCGCTTCGACCAGTTCCTGCTGTCGCACGGCACGCTCCATCTGACCGACGGCGAGGAGTTCCGCTGGGCGGACGCGGCCCGCGACATCGGCTCCCTGGCAGGCGAGTGGCTCTTCCGAGCCATCACCGGCCTCACCTCACCCGGGCGGGACGCCCCGCCGGCCGCGCTCGTCGTGCGCGAGGCCACGCACGAGGAGATCGTCGCGCGCGGTGTCGCCGAGATGGACCGGGTCCGTCCGCTGATCAGCGCGTTCTGGGCCGGTTACCGCTCCACCCGGACCACCGCCGACTCGCAACTGGCCACCCGCGCCACCGCGTTCGCGGGCTGGCACATGATCGACCGCGCCATGGCGACGGCCGGCCGCGGCAGCCGGCTGCCCGCGGTCACCCGGGCGGCCATGGGCGTGGGACGTACCGCACTGCTCGCCCCGCAGAACTTCGTCGGGGCCCTCGGACTGGAGGCAGGACGATGACGACGCTGCGGACCGACCCGATACCCCTCACCGTCGACGGGCTCGCCCCCCGGCTGGCCCGGGCGCTCGACACGGTGCACATCGCCGACGACGGGCTGGCGGCCCGCGTCGGAACGGCCGAGGTCACCGCCGACACCCCGGTGAAACTGCGCGACCGGCTGGCCGTGTCGCTCTACGAGAACCTGCACGCGGGCCGCCCCGGCGGTGAGGAGACGCTGCCGCGCACCCTGCGCGACACTGCCTTCGAACAGCCCCTGCACGAGGCGACCCCGCACACCACGACGCCGTACCGGGCCCGGATGCACGGGCTGCATGACGACCAGCCCGTGATGGAGATCGAGGGCGTGCGCGTGCTGGTGCCGGCCACTGGTCCGCACGGCCCGACGGACCCCGACGGCACCCTGCGCGCCGCGGCCCTGCGCGCGACGCGGGCATCCGAGGCGGTGTGGGCCGACCTCGTGGTGCCCGCCGTGCGGCCCGCGCTGTCACCGGGGTTCTTCCTCGCGGACGGCTCGCGCGGACGGCCCGCCGGCGGGCCGGTGCTGCGCCTGTACACGCACATCACGCAGGCCCGGTACGCGGCGGACGTGTGGGGCGTCGTGCTGGGCGCACTGGAATCGGCCGCGGTCCCCTACCGGGCCAAGGTGTCCTCCTCCCCGCTGCTGTTCCCGCGCCGTGACGCGCTCGTCGTCTACCTGGACACCGGCGCGCTGCACGCCCTGGACGCGGTGCGCGAGGCGGTGCGGGACGTGCCGGGCCTGGGGCCCGACACCTCCCCGTTCACGTACGAGATCGCGCCGGGCTTCGCTGCCGCGTGGGAGCCCGACGACGAGCGGCCGGGCCGCCGCCACATGAGTTTCGGCGAGCACCGCTCCGCCCTCGTGGCGCAGGCACTGGTCGAGCACGCCCTGTCCCCGGAGCACCCGTCGCGGGACGCGGCGGTCGCCCACGCGCTGCGCGAGGCGGGCGTCGACCCGGCCCACCCGGCGCGCGGGCTGCGCCAGCCGCACGCCGATCCGCGGGTGAGTCCGCGCAAGGAGGCGTGAGCGTGCCCAGGCCGCCGGCGCTGCCGGCCAAGGACAAGACACGGCTGGTCCTCTCGGTACTGGCCAAGGAGTGCACGGTCTCGGAGGCCGCCCGCGCTGCCCAGGTGTCGGAGCAGTCCATCGCGAACTGGCGTCGCCAATTCATCGAGGGCGGCAGCATGGCGCTGGCCGGTGCGGCCCCGCCGTCGGGCTCGCAGCGCGAGGCGGCCCTCACCGAGGAGGTGCACCGGCTCAAGCAGGCGCTCGGCGAGGCGTACGTGGAAGTGATGGCCTGGCGGCGCACGGGGGACCGCCCCAGGGTCCCTTCGAGGACCTCGAAGCGCTCCGCACCGAACTGGGAATCCCCGTTTCGAGGTACTGCGTGATCTTGGGAATCCCTCGCCGGACCTACACCCGGCGACTGCAACAACATCGAACGCGGGAGGAGCACGACGATGCACGGTCCGACTGATGTCGTGACGCCGGCCATCGCCGTACGGGACCTGACCATGCGGTACGGGCGCCAGGACGTGCTGCGGGGAGTCGATCTGACGGTCGAGCAGGGGGAGTTGCTGGCCCTGCTCGGCCCCAACGGGGCGGGGAAGACCACCACCGTCGAGATCCTCGAGGGCTTCCGGACGCCGACCGAAGGACACGTCGAGGTGCTGGGCCAGGACCCGGCGCGCGCGGACGAACGGTGGCGCGCGCAGGTCGGCGTGGTGCTCCAGTCCTGGCGCGACCACGCCCGGTGGCGGGTGGGCGAACTGCTGGAGCACGTCGCCTCGTACTACCCCGCGCCGCGTTCCGTGGCCGGGACCCTCGACACGCTGGGGCTGACCGCGCAGGCCCGCAAGACGTGCCGGGAGCTCTCCGGCGGCCAGCGGCGACGCCTGGACGTCGCCCTGGGGATCATCGGCGACCCGCGGCTGCTGTTCCTGGACGAGCCGACGGCGGGATTCGACCCGGTGGCGCGCCGCGAGTTCCACGAGCTGATCGAGCGGCTGCGGGAGGACGGCATGACGATGGTGCTGACCACGCACGACCTGAACGAGGCGGAGCGGCTCGCCGACCGCACGGCCGTGCTGATCGACGGCCGGATCGCCGCCTTCGGCACGGGCGCGCAGCTCGCCGAGGAGGCGCGGGCACGGGCCCGGGTCGTCTGGACGGACGGCGGGGAACGCCGCGAGCAACGGGCGGCGGACCCGTCCCGTCTGGTGTGGGAGCTGCACCAGAAGTTCGGCGGACCGATCCCTGGGCTGGAGGTCCACCGGCCCACGTTGGAGGACGTGTACCTGCGCATGGTCGCGGAGGCGGAGGGGTGAACATGAAACGTGGGGACGGGACGTCGCCGGGGCCGCGCGGCGCCGGACACGGGTCCGGGCGGGTGCTGGCGGTCGGGGTCCGCCGGGGGCTGATCGAGGTGCACCAGCTGGTGCGCACTCCGCGCGAGGCGTTCACGCTGCTGAGCACCCCCCTGCTGTTCATCGTGCTGGGGGCGGTCGTCGACGGCGACATACCCGGCTCGGCCGTGCCGATGGCTGATCTGCTGGTGGCCGGCGGCGTGACCACGATGGTGGTCCAGGCGGGGCTCCTGACGTTGGTGCAGACGCTGGCCGTGGAGCGGGAGGACGGCACCCTGCTGCGCATGCGGGCGGTGCCGCACGGCATGCCCGCCTATCTCGTGGCCAAGACCGTCGTGGTGGTGACGACCGCGGTGGGCGGTGGCGCGCTGACCCTGGCGGCGGGAGTGCTGGTGCTCGGCACGTCGGGGCCCGGGAGCGTCCGGGACTGGCTCGTGCTGCTGTCCGTGCCCGCCATCGGGCTGCTCGCCCTGGTTCCGCTGGGCGCGGTGCTCGGGGCCGTACTGCCCAACGCCCGTGAGGCGCTGGGCTTCCTGATGATCCCGCTGCTGGCCCTGATGCTGTTCTCGGGCATCTACTTCCCCGTCACCTCGTTGCCGGGCGCCGTGCAGGACGTCGTCCAGGGCTTCCCCCTGAAGTGGACGGCCCAGGGCGTGCGGGCCGCGCTGCTGCCCGACGCGGCGCTCGCCGCGGAGGCGGGCAGCACCTGGGATCTGCCGAAGGTGTACCTGATCAACGGCGCCTGGGCCCTCGCGGGCTTCCTGGTCGCCCCGCGCGTCCTGCGCCGGATGACCCGGCGCGCGACCGGCGCCCGACCCGAGAAAGCCGAGGCTGAGGCATGAACCGTCCCCTGAAGCACATATCCGCGATCTTCCCGATCCAGCCCGACGCACTGGACCCGATGGTGGAGATCGGCACGTTCGCCCGCGACGCCGGGGTGCGCCGACTCTGGCTCGGGCAGTCGCTGCGGGTCGAGACGCACCTGGCGCTCGCGGCGTTCGCCGCCCGGGTCCCCGGGGTGGCGCTCGGCACCAGCGTGGCGCTGACGATCCTGCGCCACCCGTACCAGGCGGCTGTCGAGGCGCGCTCGATCAGCGCGCTGTCCGGCGCCCCGTACGTGGCGGGGTTCGGCCCGGGACCGGTGGGTTTCCAGCGCCAGCTGCTCGGCGAGCCGTACCCGAAGCCGCTGCGCGCCATGCGGGAGTACGTGACGGTGATGCGCCGGCTGCTGGACAGCGAACGGGTCGTGCACGAGGGCGAGTACTTCACGTCGACGGCACCGCTCATGCACGTACCGGCGCCGCCCATCGAGGTGGGCCTCGGGGTGCTGCGCACCGGCATGGCCCGCACGGTGGGCGAGGTCGCGGACGCCGCGATCACCTGGTTGACACCGCACTGGTACATCAAGGACGCGCTGATCCCCGCCATGGTGCGGGGGGCCGAGCAGGCCGGGCGGGTCCGTCCGCCGCGGGTGGTGTCGGTGCTGCACGCCGCGCTGGAGCGGCCCGGCCGCAACCTGCGCCGCACCGTCTTCACGGCGACCGGACCGCACCTGTCGTCGGAGCACTACACGGACATGCTGCGCCGTGCCGGCGTGCCGGCGGACCCGGCCGAACCGGTCAAGGGCGCGGAGGCACTCATCGAGCAGCAGGTGTTCGCCACGGGCACGGCGCAGGACATCGCGAAGGTGGTCCGTGCGCATCGCGAGGCCGGGGTCGACGAAGTGGTGCTCAACGTCTGCGGTGTCTATCTCACCGAGGGCGACCGGGCGGCCATGGAGGACCTCGGCGAGATCCTGGAAGCGGTCGCGGCCGATGACTGACACGACGCTCCATCCGGAGCTGGGCGAGATCCCGGTGTTCCGTGGGCGGCGGCTGGTCCTCGTGGTGACCGGTTCCCTCAGCGCGGCGCACACGCCGTTCTGGACGAACTGGCTGCGGCACGCGTACCCGGAGACGGAGCTGCGGGTGGTGCTGACGCGCTCGGCGGGCCGGTTCGTGACGCGGCAGGCGCTGGCCTCGCTCAGCGGTACCGCGGTCGAGACGGATCTCTGGCCGGACGAGCCCGCCACGAGCGCCCTGCACGTCGAACTGGCGGAGTGGGCGGACACGTTCGTGGTGGCGCCCGCGACGCTCGGCTTCTGCACCCGGCTGGCGAACGGCATGGGCGACAGCCCCGTGCTGCTGGCCATGCAGTGCAGCACGGTCCCGCAGGTGCTGGCGCCCGCGCTGCCGCCCGGCGGTCTGACCTCCCGGGCGTACGAGCGGGCCCGGGACCTGCTGGCAGGGGCACCGCACGTGGCGGTGGTGCCGCCGGTCGCGGGGCTGAGCAGCACCACCGGTCGCCGGGACGCCGCGCTCAACGCGCCGATGCCGACGGTGATCGCGACAGCCGAACGGCTCCGGACGGCGATCGCGCGGCAGCGGACCGCCGGCCGTCCGGACACCCGGGCCGCGTCGTGACCTCCCGGAGCGCCTTGGCGCGAGCCACCCCCGAGGACCCGGAAACCGTGCGGAGGCCGCCCGCCCTCGCCCTGTTCGGCACCGGATACCTGGCGACGCGGGTGACGCGGGCCGGCGACGGCTTCCTGTGGTCCCGTACCGCCGGGCCGGACCGGCCGGAGGACTTCACGCCGGTGCCCGCGGCTCTGGCCCGTGCAGCGCGCGCCGCGCGGGGCTGGGCCGTCGGGGGCAC
Organism: Streptomyces sp. Act143; assembly: GCF_003143935.1. Taxonomy (GTDB): domain Bacteria; phylum Actinomycetota; class Actinomycetes; order Streptomycetales; family Streptomycetaceae; genus Streptomyces. The sequence goes on from NZ_QFRX01000001.1 coordinate 5,429,143, forward strand.
CCGGGTGGTGCTGGGGGCCGAGGAGCGGGTGCGGGCCGAGGACTACGGGCCGCTGCCGATCCGCGGAGCGGGCGTCGTCGAGCGCCGCTACCCGGCGCCCGCGCCGTACTCGCTCGGGCATGTACTGGGCAACCGGGCAGCGGCTCCCGCGCACTGGGCCGCCCTGCCGCGGCTGCTGGAGCGGGTGGGCGAGGTACTGCGGCAGGTGCACACCTCCTTCGCCGACGTCCCCGTGGCCGGGGGCCCAGCCGGACCGCGCAGGCTGGCGCACTGGCTGGCGGGTCGTCAGAACATCGGCCGGGCAACGCGGTTGTGGCAGGAGGCCCACCGCGTCCTGGGGCCCGAGCGGATGGCCGTGGCCGCCTCCTGGTGCACGGACCCGGGCGCGAGCACGGCACCGCCCGTGCTGCTGCTCGGTGGCACCGGACTGGGCTCCCAGGTGCCCACCCCTGATGCGGCCGACTGCGTCCTGCTGACCGGCGAGGAACTCGCAGCCGGGCCCGCCTCCCACGATCTGGGCTGGATCGTCGGTGAGCTAGCCGAGTTCCGGCTGCTGCACTTCACCGGGTCGGCCGAGGACGCCGCCGCCCACTGCGCGTCGGCGACCGCGGCTCTGCTGCGCGGCTACGCCGGCGGCCCGGGACCTCGTCCGGCGTCCGCGGGCCTCGACGCGGTGGCACGGTCGGCCGTGCTCCGCATGTTCACGCACTGCCTCGACTACGCGGCGTTCGTCGGCTGGGACGACCGGTTCCCCGATCACCTGGACGTGCTCGCCGCGCTGCTGGACCACCCCATGGGCACCATCGACGGCCTCACCGGCGCACCCGTGGCACCGGACGTGGCCTTGGAAACGGAGGAATCGTGATAGCGCAGAACGCCCATTACAACGAGAAGATGGCCAGCGTCTACGAGCAGATGTACCCCATCGGCTTCGACACGGACGCGGCCCTGGAGTTCCTCGCCACGCTCGCGGAGCCCGGCGCGCGGGTACTCGAACTCGGTGTCGGCACCGGAAGGATCGCCGTCCCGATGGCCGAGCGGGGTTACCGCGTCTTCGGCGTCGACGCGTCCGAGTCGATGATCGCCAAGTTGGCCGAGCGGGACAGCAAGGGCGAAGTCACCGTGGAGCTCGGTGACTTCACCCAGCCGGGACTCGACATGGGCGGCGATTTCCCGCTCGTGACACTCGTCCTGAACACGTTCTTCGTGGCCGTCTCGCGGGAGGCGCAGCTCAACTGCCTGCGCAACGTGCGCGACCAGTTGGCGCCCGGGGGCCGTTTCGTTCTGGAAGCCTTCGACCCGTCGCCCTACCACGTGCTCACCAAGCCGGACCTGTCGATGCGCTTCCTCGGCGAGAACGCGATCATGCTGGACACCTTGATGGTGGACCGCTCACAGCAGCTCATGGTCGCCACGCATACGATCCTGGACGGCGGAGCGCCGCAGACCACCCAGCATGTTCTGCGCTACGCGTTCCCCCAGGAGATCGACCTGCTGGCCGAGTTGGCCGGGCTCCGGCTGGTGGAACGCACTGCCGGCTGGCGCAAGGAACCCTTCACGGCGCTCAGCCCCCGGCATGTGTCCGTGTTCGAACGGGCAGAATAGCCGGGTTTATCGAAGACCCACCGGGCTCCGGCCAGGAAACCGGGGCCGATACCCGAAACAAGGGAGGCCAAGCATGATCGAGAACATCTCAGGGGCCATCGCCGTCGGCATCTCGACGATCCTGGGCGTGGCCGGCGAGAACACGTCGAAGAAGCGCGCCCAGGCGTTCACCAAGCGCTACGGGTCCTACGAGGGATTCCGGCAGCAGGTGGACGAGGACCGCGTCCAGGGGGTCCTCAGGACCCGCGGGAAGGTGGCGGCGATCAAGGAGGTGCGTGACAACTACCCCTACGTCTCGCTGCCGATGGCCAAGCGTTACGTGGAGCAACTGCCCGCCTGACGGTCCTGCCCCCCCCGGGCGCCGCCGCGGACCTTTCTCCCGGCGGCGCTTTTCACGGGTCACAAAGAGCGGACAGGTGCGAGAAAAAAGCGGAGGCAAAGCTTCACCGTAATTCCGGTGAGTCATATTTCTTTTTCCGTGGTGTAATCCCCGGTGAATCGTATAGAAAAGAAGTCGACGGCGGAACGGTTCCGTCGATCGTCTTCTTTCGAGGAGTCCTGGTGAACACCACCGACACCCTGCTCGCCGGCTACGCCGCGTACACCTCCGCCGACGAGATCGCCGCCGCCCAGGACGGCGGAGCGCCGGAGATCAGCCCGGTCAGCCTCTCGATCGCCGTCTCCATCGCCGAGTCCTCCTACGCCTGCAGCGCGGGCCTCAGCATGAGCGTGGGCGTGACCGTCGGCAAGGGCTGCTGAGCCTGCCGCCAAAGGCCCCTCATTTCCGCCGTCCCGCTCTCGGTCCACGCGGCCGGGCAATTCCGGGCTCCGGTCGCTCCGAAGAATTCAGGACCGCATCCGGATGTCCGGCGGGACAGGAAAGCAATTCCCTTCAGGCGCAGAACACGGCGCCGCATTCCCATCCCGAAAAGGAGTCACCGTGAACACCACCGACACCCTGCTCGCCGGCTACGCCGCGTACACCTCCGCCGACGAGATCGCCGCCGCCCAGGACGGCGGAGCGCCGGAGATCAGCCCGGTCAGCCTCTCGATCGCCGTCTCCATCGCCGAGTCCTCCTACGCCTGCAGCGCGGGCCTCAGCATGAGCGTCGGCGTGACCGTCGGCAAGGGCTGCTGACCAAGCCCCCCGGCTTCCTGTGACCCGGCCGGCCCGGCACCCCGACCCGGGTGCCGGGGCGGCGGTCGCCCTTGCCGGCTCCCTCCCACCCCGTACCGCCCGCAACCGGACACCCGAAGGGACGCGCACCGTGCGGCAGTTGACTCTCGAGAACGGACTGCGCGTCGTACTCGACGCCCGGGGCGGCCCGCCCGCCGTCGGCGTGGCCGTCCACTACGGCACCGGATTTCGCGGCGACCCCGCCGGACGCAGCGGTTTCGCCCACCTCTTCGAGCACGCCATGTTCCAGGGCAGCGCCTCGGTCGGTCCCGGCGAACACATCCGGGCCGTACAGGGTTCGGGCGGAACCGCCGGCGCGTCGACGCACCAGGACTACACGGACTTCTACCAGGTCGCCCCCACCGCGGCACTGGACCGGCTGCTCTTCCTGGAGGCCGACCGGATGGCCGGCGTCCGGCTGGACGCGCACGGCCTGGACATCCAACTGCGGGTGATCCGTGAGGAGATCGCCACCCAGGTCACCGGCCGCCCCTACGGCGGCTTCCCCTGGACCGTCCTCCCGTCCGTGCTGTACACGTCGTTCGCCAACGCCCACGACGGTTACGGGGATCTGGCCGGGCTGCGTCAGGTGACGCCCGAGGAGTGCGTCGCCTTCCACGCCGCGCACTACGCGCCGTCCCGCGCCGTGCTCACCGTGTGCGGCGGCTTCGACGAGACCGAGGCCGAACGCCTGGTGCTCCACCACTTCGCCGCCCTGCCCCCGCGGCCCGCTGCTCCCCCGCCCGACCTCGCCGAAGCGCCCCCGGTCCGCGCACGCGCCGGCGACCACGAGGACGCCCGCGCCCCCCTGCCCGCCCTCGCCCTGGGCCACCGGCTTCCGGATCCGTCCCACGCGCTGCCCGCCTACGTCGCCCACATGGTGCTCGCGGCCCTGCTGACCGGCACCGACCGGGCCCGGCTGACCGCCCGCCTGGTCACCGGGACCGGCCTGGCCACCGCCGTCCGGGCCGGCTGCGGCTTCTTCGGACCACTCCAGGCCCGCGACCCCGACACTTTCCAGACCGTCGTCACGCTGCGGCCGGACGCCGACGCCGAAGACGTCCGCGCGGAGACCGACCGCATCCTGACCCGGCTCGCCGAGCACGGCCCGACGGCCGACGAACTGACGCGCACCCGGACCCAGCTGTGCGTCTCCCTCTCGCGGACCTACGACAGCCTGGTGCATCGCACCCGGCACATCGGCGCGTTCACGCTGTTGCACGGCCGCCCGCACCTGGTCGACGCGCTGCCCGGCCTGGTCGGCCGCTGCACCGCCGACGAAGTCGCCGCCGCGGCCCGGAACCTGCTGGCGGTCCCCTGCGCGGTCCTGCGCCTGCACGTCCGGGAGGTGGCTCCCGTATGACCGCGCGCGCCACCGCGCTGCCACCGTTGGGCCCGCCCCGCGCATTCGTCCCGCCGCCGTGCACCGACACCGTGCTCGGCACCGGTCTGCGCCTGGTGACCGTGCGGTCCAAGACGGTGCCGCTGGCCGAGATCCGGATGCTCGCACCGCTGCCCGCGCACGCCGTCGATCCGGCCACCGCCGACGTCCTGGCCGGCCTGACCGCGCAGGAGTGCACCCGCGAGGTCACCGCGGGCGTCGACGAGGACCCCCGTCGCGAGGGCACGCTCGTCTCCGTCACCTGGACGGGCACCTGGCTCGCCCTGAACGCGTCGGTGCCGGCGACCGCCGCGCCGTGGGCCCTGCGGCTGCTCGCCCGCGTGCTCGCCCGGCCCCGGCTCACCGAGGAGGCGTGCACGGCCGCGGCCCGTTCTCTCGCCGCCCGGGCCCCGGGACGGCTCGCCCATCCGCGCACCGCGGCGCACGCGGCCCTGTACGCGCACGCCTACCCGGGCTGCCGGGAGCGGCATCCGGGACCGGACGCGCTGCTCGCCGTCACCGCCGCCGAGGTGACGGCGCTGCACGCGGCGCACGTCCATCCACGGGGCGCGTACGCGGTGGTCGTGGCGCCCGACGACCTCGCCGAAGAGGCGTCGCGTGCCTACGCCCTGTGGACCGGCACCGGGACCCGGCCGGCCGCGCCGCCGCCCGCGCCGCCGCCGGCCGGGCACGGGATACGCGCCGTCCCGTGGGGCGGCGACGCGACGACGGCGCAGGTTCTGCTCGCCGCCCCCGCACCGGACCGGACCGATCCCTCGTTCGCCGCGCTCTCACTCACCAACTGCCTTTTCGGCGGGTATTTCTCGTCGCGACTCATGCGGGAACTGCGGGAGAATGAAGGACTGGCCTATCAGATCGAATCAACCATCGACGATTCTTTCCCTCGTCCCTCCGTCCTGATCTCTTATGCGACCGCTCCGGAAAATGTCAGCCGATCTCTGCGCGCAGTGACACGGGAATTGCGAGATCTGACGTCCCGCCCGCCCGGCGCGGCGGAGATCGACGCCGCCCGCGCGCACATGACCGGCCTCACCTGGATCGGACAGACCTCCCAGTCGGGCCTGGCTTCCGCGTACGCCGGGGTGCTCGGCCACGGCCTGGACCCCGGCTGGCTGACCACCTTCCCCGAACTGCTGCGGCAGGTGACACCCGCGCAGGTCGCGCAGGCTGCCGCCGCACACTACGGCCCGCACCGGTTCACCGGTGTCGCCCTGGGCGCACCGCCCGGCGCGCGGGCCGAGTACGCACTGGAGTGAGAAGGAACTCGGAACCCGCGCCAAGAAGGCCGGTGGAACAGTCCCGACGGACTGTTCCACCGGCCTTTTCCGTTGTTTCGGACCAAAGCATCGAAGTCGCGAAAGTGAGCCAGTAAAGAATCTTTCCGATGCGTTGTCACAGCCAGCCGCGTGATTCCCCCAAAGAAAGGGGATGGCTCGTCGGTGGCGTCCGTGAGAGAAATTCCAGCGTCAGCTTCTTTTCCACCAGATCGCCAACGGAGGAATCATGAACACCGCGGACCAGCTCATCGCCGGCTACACCGCCTACACCGACTCGGCCGAGATCGCCGCGGACGCCACGGCCGAGGCCCCGGCCATCAGCCCGACGACCACGATCACGATCGTCTCGGTCGAGTCCGTGCTCGCGTCGATCGGTGCGTCCGCCAGCTTCAGCGCCGGTTACACCGTCTCGTCCGGCTGCTGATCCGACGCCGGCCGGCGCCCCACGGGGCGCCGGCCGGCGTCCTCACGACCGTCCTCGGAAGGGACTCCCGCATGAAGACCGGCTCCACCACCCCGGCGACCGCCGCACACCGCGTCCAGGTCTTCCGCGACCTGGTCCGGGACAACTCCGCATCGGTCGTCACCGCCCTGCTCCTGAGCCTGGCGGCGACCGCCGCCACCTTGGCCGTCCCGCTCCTGGTCCGGGACCTCATCGAGGCCCTCGGCCAGAACGACTCGGTCATCGACGTGCTGGCCTGGATGGTGCCACTGGCACTGGGCGGCGCCGCGGCCTCCTCCCTCTCCGGGTACCTGCTGGCCCGCACCGGGGAGCGGTTCGTCCTGCGGCTGCGCTCGCGGGTCATGGAACACTCGCTGCGCATGCCGCTGCCCGCCGTGCGCGCGGCGGGTCCCGGCAACCTCGTCGCCCGGATCACCTCGGACGCCATGCTGCTGCGATCGGTGGTCGACGTCGGAGCCGTGCAGGTGCCGGTCGCCGTGGCCTCCATCCTCGGCACCATCGTCCTGATGGCGATGATCGACCTGCTGCTGGTGGGACTGGCCTTCGCCGCGTTCGCCCTCGCCGGCCTGGCCATCTGGTACGTGCTGCGCCGGGTCCGCAAGGGCTACGAGTCGATCCAGATCGCCACCGGGACGCTCGCCCAGCGGTTCACCACCGCCCTCACCTCGCTGCTGACGGTGAAGGCATACCGGGCGGAGCGGCGCACAGCCGAGGCGCTCACCGATGACGCCGCCGCCCTCACCGACCAGATGCTGCGCGCGTCCCGTCTGCAGTCGGTGGTGCTGCCGCTGATGTCTCTCGGCCAGGAGGTTGCGCTGGCCGGCATCGTGATCGCCGGCAGCGCCCGGATCACCGACGGCGCGCTGTCCCTGGCGGACTTCATCGCCTTCATCCTCTATCTGCTGCAGTTGGTCAGCCCGGTCACCATCCTCGTCATGGGGTTCGGCCGGCTCCAGACCGGCCTCGCCGCGAAGGCCCGCTTCGAGGACCTGCTGTCCGCACCGACCGAGCCCGACGAGGCGCACGTCGGACCGCTCACCGGCATCCCTTCCGACGACACCGCGACCCACGCCGTCCGGTTCGAGCAGGTGTCGTTCTCCTACCCCGGCCGGCCCGCCCTGCGAGACGTGTCGTTCAGCGCGCCGCGCCGCGGACTGACCGCCGTCGTCGGCCACTCGGGGGCAGGCAAGTCGACTCTGTTCCACCTGATCGAGCGCTTCCTGGACTGTGACCAGGGCACGCTGAGCGTGCTCGGCCGTGACGTGGCCCGCTGGCCGCTGGGCGAGTTGCGCTCGCGGATCGGTTACGTCGACCAGTCCTTCACCCTGCTGGAGAGCACCGTCCGGGAGAATCTGCTGCTCGGTCTCGGCGACACTCGCGACGCGGACCTGGCCGCCCTGGACGAGCGGCTGATGGCGGCGCTCGCGTCGGTAGGGCTCGACGACGCGGTACGGGCCCTGCCACAGGGTCTGGACACCACGCTGGGCCGGGAGACGGACCTGTCGGGCGGCCAGCGCCAACGGCTCGCGCTCGCCCGGGCGCTTCTCAGCCCCGCCGAGATACTGCTCCTGGACGAGCCGACGTCGCAGATGGACGCGGACAACGAACTGCGCCTGCGGGACGCCGTCGACGAGTTGGCCCGCGAACGGTCCGTCCTGGTCATCGCGCACCGCATGTCGACGATCATGCACGCGGATCACGTGGTGGTGCTGAAGGACGGGACGGTGGCCGCCACCGGCACGCACACCGCGCTGATCACGACCGACGCCCACTACCGCGACCTGGTCGAGAAGCAGCAGTGGGCGCCCCTCGAACAGGTGGGCGCCGGAGCCTGACTCCTGGCCGGCCCGCCCCGCACGCCGCCCCCGGCGCGTCCTTCCCCCGGGACGCGCCGGGGGCGGACCGCGTCCCGGCCGCCGGACAGGGGACCGCTGCCGCGCCGAATCCTCGTCCGCAGAGGGTGGACCCGGGCGACGTCCTCGGCATGCGGCCGCCCGCGTACCGCGCTCTCCCGGAGCGCGGCCCGGAGACTGTACTGGTCGACGACCCTGCTCGTGACCCGCCGCCCAGCCCGTTCACGCCCCCGCTCCCCATCCGTCTGACCTGCGGAAACGCCATCAAGGCCGGCAGGCTCCCCAGCAGACCTCATGCGGGACGAAGAGGGTGTGAGCTCAGGACGCCAGGTGCCGCAGCCGGCTGGCGGCCTCGTCGAGAACGTCGTCCCTCTTGCAGAAGGTGAAGCGGACCTGGCTGCGGCCGGCGTCGGGGTCGTCGTAGAAGACGGAGTTGGGGATGGCGACGACGCCGCAGCGTTCGGGGAGGGCGCGGCAGAAGGCGTAGGCGTCCTTCTCGCCGAAGGGCGTGATGTCGGTGGTGATGAAGTACGTGCCCTGCGGCTGGTAGACCTCGAACCCGGCCGCGCGCAGGCCGTCGCCGAGCAGGTCGCGCTTGCGGCGGAGGTCGGTCCGGAAGCCGTCGAAGTACGCGTCCGGCAGGCGCAGCGCTTCGGCGATCGCGTACTGGAAGGGGCCCGCGCTGACGTACGTCAGGTACTGCTTTGCCGTCCGGACGGCGGAGACGAGCGCGCCGTTCGCCGTCACCCAGCCCACCTTCCAGCCGGTGAAGGAGAAGGTCTTGCCCGCCGAGCCGATCGACACCGTGCGGTCCCGCATGCCGGGGAAGGCCGCCAGCGGCAGGTGCTCGGCGTCGTCGAAGAACAGGTGCTCGTACACCTCGTCGGTGACGACCAGCAGGTCCCGCTCGACCGCCAGCTCGGCGATCGCGGTGAGCTCCTCGCGGGTGAGGACCGTGCCGGTGGGGTTGTGGGGCGTGTTGATCAGCAGCAGCCGGGTGCGGTCGGTGACCGCCGCGCGCAGCTCGTCGAGGTCGAGGCGGAACCGCCCGTCGGCCGGCCGCAGCGTCACCGGCACCCGGGTGCCGCCCGCCATCGCGATGCAGGCCGCGTAGGAGTCGTAGTACGGCTCCAGGGCGATGACCTCGTCGCCGGGTTCCAGCAGGGCGAGCAGGGCGGCGGCGATGGCCTCGGTCGCGCCCGCCGTCACCAGGACCTCGGTGTCGGGGTCGTAGGACAGTCCGTACCACCGCTGCTGGTGCGCGGCGATCGCGGCGCGCAGCTCGGGCACGCCGGGGCCCGGCGGGTACTGGTTGCCGCGTCCGTCGCGCAGCGCCCGCACGGCCGCCTCCCGGACCTCCTCGGGGCCGTCCGTGTCGGGGAAGCCCTGGCCGAGGTTGATCGAGCCGGTCCGCACGGCGAGCGCGGACATCTCGGCGAAGATCGTCGTCCCGAACCCGGCGAGCCGGCGGTTGAGGTGCGGGCGTGCGGTGGAGGTCATGCCGGTCATCCTGCGCCCAAGCTCTGGAGTTCCTCAACTCTGCTTTGGCCGGTGAGCCGCGGGGGCATCTCCCTCGCACGCAAGACCCCAGGCGCCCACGGGGGGACGTCTCGGGGGACACGAAAGGAGGGTGACGCCATGGTTCTCGGCATCATCCTGGCAATGGTCCTGATCGGGTTCGTGGTCGCGATCATCGCGGCGGCGAGCAGGGGGAGCTCGCGCGCTGTGCGCGCGGGTCGGCGCGGCGGCAGCAGCGGAAGCGGCAGCAGCTGGTGGGCCGACGGGGGGTCCAGCGGCGGCGGTTCGTCGTGCGGCTCGTCGAGTTCGTCGTGCGGTTCGTCCAGCTCCTGCGGGGGCGGCTCGTCGTGCGGCGGCGGGTCGTCCTGCGGGGGTGGGGGCGGTTGCGGCGGCGGCAGCTGAGCCGGGCTCCGGGGGAGGCGGAAGGAAGGCGGCGCCGTGTTCGCGGCTCTCGTCATCGTCCTGGTGGTTCTGTACTGGGCCCTGCTCCTGTGGCTGATCAGATGGTCGGTGCGGCGGAGCGGCGGCCGGCGGAGGTATCTCTTCGGGAGCTCCGGCGGCAGCGGCGGCGACACCAGCGGCAACAGCTGGGCGGACGGGGGCGGTGACAGCGGCGGCTCGTCGTGCGGCGGCGGGTCGTCCTGCGGAGGAGGCGGTGGGGGCGGATGCGGTGGAGGAGGCGGCTGACACGGGGCAGCTGAGCTCCTCACGGCATCCGGACGAGCCGGGCCCGCACGAAGGTGGGGCCCGGCTTTCGCGTGGGGGCGTGCGGATGCCCCGGCGTACGCCTCCGCGGTCCCGCGTGCGCCGTAGTTGAACAGTTGAACTGTGGAGCCCTCTGAGGGATGGAAACGCCACGAAGTTGGGTAAAAACGCTGTGGCGGCGCCACAGTTCATGATTCCCTCTAAATCACCAACGCGGGCCCTCGGCCGTCCTACGGACACGTCAGCTGCTCATCCCGACCGGGCCGACCGGGCCGCATCCCCGCCGGTGTCGACCCGGGTGCGCCGGCGCCCTCACACCGCCCTTTCTTTGCGTGCTTGCGGAGCCGACCCATGCTCACGACCCTGAACACCTCCTACACCGACACGCGCGCGGCCGACCTCGCCTGGGCCCTGGGACGCGAGCCGCTCCCGGCGCTGGCCACGCTCGACCTCGAACTGGCCGGGGCGAACCTTCAGCTGAGACTGCTCGGCGCGTCCCACCAGGTGCTCCTCGAGGAGGAGCGGGGCACCTGTTCGGAGACGGTGGCGTGCATCCCGGGCAGCAGCACCCCGCTGCCGCTGGGCGTCGCCAAGCGGGTCGGCGACTGGGAGTACGAGTTCGCGGCCCGGGTCGAGCTTCTCTCACCCGGTCAGTTCGCTGGTCGTGCCCAGGAGTTGCTGGCCCTCGTCGCCGACCATCCGCACGGCCTGGCGGGCGTCTTCCCCGGCAGTCCGCACGCCTTCACGGCCCTGCTCGCCCAGCGCCACGAGGGACAGGTGCTGTGGCGGACCTGGCACGCGTACCCGCAGGACGGCCAGTTGGTGGCGACGCGGACACGCGTCGGCGTCAAGGTTCCTGCCGCGCTGTAGGCCGGGTGCGCACGCCCCGGCGGCTGCCGGTCGACGCCCCGGCCGTCGACCCGCTCCGCCGGGCGCGTAAACCCCGACCGGCCCGGTGACCGCGAGTTCCACACGTGTGGGTGACGAAGCGTGCCGTTTCCGTGACGTACCGTCGCAAGGTGATCGAACCGCACGCGCCCGCCCCTCCCGGCACACCGCCGCCCTGGGCCGGTCCCGTGCGGCTTCCGGTGCGGCCCGGGGTGGGGCGGTTCCTGGTCCTCGCGGGCGTCTTCGTCTGCGCCGCGTGCGGACTGGTGTACGAACTCGAACTCGTCGCCCTCGCCTCGTACTTGATCGGCGACTCGGTCACCCAAGCCTCCGTCGTGCTGTCCGTGATGGTCTTCGCGATGGGGGTCGGCTCGCTCCTCGCCAAAGGGCTGCGGCGGCACGCCGCGGCCGGCTTCGGCGCGATCGAGGCCGCGCTCGCCCTGGTCGGCGGATGCAGCGCGATGGTGCTGTACGCCGTCTTCGCCTGGACCGGCGACTGGGGCGGCCTGTGGGCCGACGGGCCGCGCTGGCTGCTGGTCGCGTTCTCCCTCGCCATCGGCCTGCTCATCGGCGCCGAGGTCCCGCTGCTGATGGAGCTGATCCAGCGCATCCGCCGCCAGGACGCGGGCGGCGCCGTCGCCGACCTCTTCGCCGCGGACTACGTCGGCGGCCTGGTGGGCGGCCTCGCCTTCCCGTTCCTCCTGCTGCCCCTGCTCGGCCAGCTCACCGGCGCCCTGATCACCGGCACCGTCAACGCGATCGTGGGCGGCGCCCTCGTGCTCGGCCTGTTCCGCCGCGACCTGACCCGCCGGGCCCGCTGGCTGCTGGTGATCGCCAACCTCACCGTGCTCGGTGTCCTCGCCGCGGCCGCCGTCCTCGTCGACGACTTCGAGCGTGCCGCGCGCCACGCCGTCTACGGCGACGACGTCCGCGTCGCGGTCCAGACCGACGTCCAGGAGGTCGTCCTCACCGGCGGCACCGGCGGCCGCCCCCTCGACCTCTTCCTCGACGGCCGCCTCCGCGTCAGCGGCCGCGACGAACGCCGCTACCACGAGGCACTCGTCCACCCCGCGATGAACGGCCCGCACGCGCGCGTGCTGATCCTCGGCGGCGGCGACGGACTGGCGGCGCGCGAGGTCCTGCGCCATCGGGACGTACTCCGGGTGGACGTCGTCGAACTCGACGCCGGGGTCGTGCGACTGGCCCGCACCGACCCCGCCCTCGCCGCCCTCAACGGCCATGCGTACGGCGACCCGCGCGTCCACGTCACCACGTGCGACGCCTTCGGCCGGCTGCGGCAGGCGCGGCCCGCGGCCTACGACGTGGTGATCGCCGACCTGCCCGACCCGGGCATCACGGCCAGCGCCAAGCTGTACTCCCAGGAGTTCTACGGCCTCGCCCGCCGCGCCCTGGCCCCGGGCGGCCGACTGGTGGTGCACGCCGGGCCGGTCTCCTCCCGCCCCCGCGTCTTCTGGACGGTCGACACCACGATGCGCGCGGCGGGGCTGCGTACCGTGCCCTATCGCGTCGGCGGGCGCGCCGAAGGGTTCGCGGCCGGGCCCGACCGGGTGACCGGCGCCTCCCGGGCGCCCCGGGACTGGGGCTTCGTCCTGGCCGCCGCCGGTGCGGCGCCGCGCCTCGGCCTCGACCCGCAGGCCCCGCCGCCCCGGACCCTGACCTCGGCGTCCCTCGCGGCGGACGCCCGGTCCGTGGCCCGCACCCGGCTCACCGGCCTGGCACCGTCGACGCTGGTGCACCCCGCGTACACGGACTGAACGGGACACGCGCCCGCATGCGGACGGCGGCCCGCCCCCTCCCCGGGAGGGACGGACCGCCGTGTTTCCCCCGCTTCCCCGCGGTGGCTCAGACGACGTTCAGCGCGTTGTACGAGGCGACCTTCCAGCCGCGGGTGCTGTTGACCTTCAGGTAGTACTTGCCGGCGGAGCGCTTGAAGGTGACGTTGTGCTTCCAGCCCCAGAAGGTGACGGTGCCGTTGCCGTTGTCCACCAGCGAGGTGTCCGCCGCGCCGAGGGTCTTCGGACCGGCCTTGCCGTCCACCACCAGCCCGGCGTTCAGCCGGCTGTTGTACAGCTTCTGCCAGGACTTCACCGCGGCCGTGGTGTTGGACCCGTACTTGCCGTCGATGTCCGCCCAGTCGAACGTGGAGCCGTTCTTCTCCTTGGCGCCGTCCGCCCACAGCAGCATCTGCACCAGCGCGGTCGCGTTGCTGTTGGCGTGGCTGGTGGCGGACAGGGTGCCCTCGTCGCCCCAGTCGTTCGTCGGGCCGCCCGCCCCGGAGACGTACCCCTGGGAGACGCTCGCCGACGCCGGCGTCGCGGTGAGCGCGAGTCCGCCGCCGACGGCCGTGACGACGGCGAGCGCGAGAGCCTTCTTACGCAGAGACATGCGTGGTTCCCCTTCTGTCGCGCGGGCCGGGTTCCCCCGTTGAGCCCCCGTTTCGGCCCGCACCGGAAAGCTAGGGCGCACCCCGCCCGCCCCGAATCCCGCACTGGTTGGACGTTCGGCCCAACCTCGGCGGTAACCGCGCGGTTCCTGCAACTTCCGCGGTACCGCCGGAGGTTGACGCCCCCGCCCCGGCACCGGGGTTACGCTGCGGCGATGCGGATCCACCCCCTCGTCGTCGACGGCCTGATCACCGCGGCGCAGACGACCGTGGCCGTCCTCCTCGGGCGGGAGTCGGCCGCCCAGGGGTGGCCCGCACCCGACGCCCTCGCCTGGGTCCTCGTCGCCCTCGCCAACCTGCCGACCGTCCTGCGCAACCGGGCCCCCGTGCCGGTCTGCGTCGGCGTCCTCGCGGTCTTCGCCGCCTACACCACCCTCGGCCACTGGCCGGTGGTCAACTCCCTCGGCCCGATGCTCGCCTTCTACACCGTGGCGGCCCTGCGCCCGGCCCGCACCACCGCCGTCTGCGCCGCCCTGCTCGCCGGGTCCTGGATCTACGCCGGACTGGTCACCGAGGGCAGCTCCATGGCCTCGGTCGTCGCCCAGTCCCTCGCCTACACCCTCGTCCTGTGGTGGTTCGGCCACGCCGCCCGCCGCACCGCCGAACTGACCCGGCAGCTCAAGGCCGAACAGGCCGAACGGGCCCGCCGCGAGGTCGCCGAGGAACGCGTCCGCATCGCCCGCGAACTGCATGACGTGGTCGCCCACCACATGGCCGTCATCAACGTCCAGGCCGGCCTCGCCCGCTTCGTCTTCACCTCCGACGCCCGCACCGCGCGCGAGGCGCTCGACACCATCGCCGGCGCCAGCGGCGAGGCGCTCGCGGAACTCCGGCGCATGCTGGGCCTGTTGCGCGCCGACGTTGTCCAGGGCGCGGCCGACGGGGCCCCGGCGCCCGGCCTCGGTCAGCTCGCCGACATGGTGGAACGGGTCCGCGCGGGCGGCGTCCCCGTGGACCTCCGCATCACCGGCGCACCGCGCCCGCTGCCGCCCGGCGTCCAGCTCTGCCTCTACCGCGTCGTCCAGGAGGCCCTCACCAACGTCCTCAAACACGCCCCCGGCGCCCGGGCCCGCGTCGAACTCGCCTACCGGGCGGGCGAGATGACGGCGTCCGTCACGAACGAGGCGACGACCGACGCCGGGAAGGGGGTGAATCCGGCCAGAAAACAGGAGCGCGGCGGGCAGGCCGGCGGGCATGGCTTGATCGGAATGCGGGAGCGCGCCAAGCTCTACGGCGGGTCGATCGTCGTCGGCCCGCGCAGCGAGGGGGGTTTCGGCGTGCACCTGACCCTGCCGACGTCGGCACAGAGCGCACGCCGGGGGGACGCCGTCGCGGAATGACCGACACCGGCAATGAGCAACCGGCGATCAGGGTGCTGGTCGTCGACGACCAGTTCCTCGTCCGCGGCGGACTGGTCGCGCTGCTGCACGCCGCCCCCGGCATGGAGGTGGCCGGCGAGGCCGCGGACGGCGCGGAGGCCGTCGCCCTGGCCGCCAAGACCCGCCCCGACGTCGTCCTCATGGACATCCGCATGCCCGGCACCACCGGCATCGAGGCGACGGAACGCATCCTCGCGGCGGCGACCGACCCACCGCCCCGCATCCTGATCCTGACCACCTTCGACCTCGACGAGTACGTCTACGGCGCCCTGCGCGCGGGCGCGTCCGGCTTCCTCCTCAAGGACGCGGGACCCGAACGCCTCCTCGCCGCGGTGACCGCCGTCCACCGCGGCGACGCCCTGTTCGCACCCGCGGTCACCCGGCGCCTGGTCGAGGCCTACACCCGTACGGCCGACGGCACCGCGTCCGGCGCCGGCGCCCCGCCCGACCTGTCCGCCCTGACCACCCGCGAGGTCGAGGTCGTCACGCTGGTCGCCCGCGGCCTGACCAACGCGGAGGCCGCCGACCTGCTGTTCATCAGCGAGGCGACCGTGAAGACGCACCTCAACCGCACGATGACGAAGCTGGGGCTGACGAGCCGGGCCCAGGTGGTGGTCGTGGCGTACGAGACGGGGCTGGTGACCCCGGGCGGCTGAACGCGCCGGCTCGCTGCCGCCGCCGTGCCGCCTCCTGAGCGCGCCGACACGAGGGCGCGGTCACTTTCGACCAACGGGGGTGCACTCCGCGGTCCGCTGGGTAGGCTCCCGGACCATGGAGCATGAGGTGTTCGTTCCGGTTCCGGCCGAGCGACTCAGGGAGGCGCTGGCCGATCCCCTTCGGGTCGCCCGGGCCGTTCCCGGGCTCCAGCAGGACGCCGGCGCGGAGCCCGTCACCGGGCGGCTGAAGGTGCGCGTCGGCAGTCACTCGGTCACCTACCGGGGCACTGTACGGCTCACCCCGCAGGACGACGGTTCGTACGCCGCCGAGGGCGACGCCGTCGAGACCCGCGGCACCGGCTCGGTCAAGCTGGCGCTGGCACTGCGGCTCACGGAGGCCGAAGGAGGAACGACCCTCACCTTCGAGGGCACGGCTTCGGCGGACGGCCGCATCACGGAGTTCCCCGAGGGCGCGGTGTCCTCGACGGTGACCCGGCTGCTGAACCGTTTCGCGGAGAACCTGGGAACACCGGCAGAGGACGAGGGGACGCCCCCGGACAGCCCGGAGCCGACGCAGCAGCCGACGCAGCCGACGGGGCGGACGCAGCCGACGGGGCGGACGGGGCCGGAGCAGCCCACCGAGCCCGAGCCTGAACCGGCATCCGAGCCTGAGCTCGAACCTGAAGCCGCATCCGAGCCCGGGCTCGCACCCGAGCCCGAGCCCGAGCCCGAGCCTGAAGCCGCATCCGAGCATGACCTCGCATCCGAGCCCGCATCCGAGCCCGAGCCCGCATCCGAGCCCGAGCCCGCATCCCAGCCCGAGCCCGCATCCCAGCCCGAGCCCGAACCCGCCTCCGGCACCGTCACCCCGCACCCGCCGGAGGACTTCACCGAAGCGTCCGCGCCGCCCGCCGAGGCGGCCCATGCCCGGCGCACGATGATCGGCCGCAGCGCCGAGGAGGTCGACCACGCGCCGCCGCGCGGCCGCTACGCGCCCGTCCCCGCGCCCCAGACCATCGCCCCGAACTCGGTGCTGCGGTGGGCGGCCCCCGCCGCGGCGGTCGTGCTCGCGTCGGCGATCGTGGCGGGACGGGTGCTGCGCAGACGGCGGTGACCGGCCGCGAGGGCGGTGGCCCGGACGCCCCCTTGATCACCCCAGTAGGGTCGTCCCGTGAGTAACGAACCCATCACGCTGACCGCGGGCGACGCGGAGGTGACCGTACTGCCGGGCAGCGGCGGACGGATCGGCGGACTGCGGGTCGACGGGGTCGAACTGCTGCGGCAGGGCGACCGTTTCGGCTGCTTCCCGATGGTGCCCTGGTGCGGGCGGATCAGGGACGGACGGTTCCGCGACGGGGCGACGGTCCAGCAGATGCCGCTGAACTCCCCGCCGCACGCCATCCACGGCACCGCCCGCGACGGCGCCTGGCGCCTCGCCCGCGCCACGGCCGACGAGGCCGTCATCACGTACGACCTGGTCGAGCCGTGGCCCTACCCCGGCCGCGTCACCCAGGCCGTCGCCCTCACCCCGGACGCCCTGACGCTGACCATGTCCGTGGAGGCGTACGACTCCTCCTTCCCGGCCCAGATCGGCTGGCACCCGTGGTTCAACCGCAACCTCGGCGGCGAGGACGTCCGGGTCGCCTTCGCGGCCGGGTGGCAGGAGGAGCGCGGGGACGACCATCTGCCCACCGGCAACCGGATCGACCCCGAGCCCGGCCCCTGGGACGACTGCTTCGGCATGCCCGGCGGCGTCGACGTCACCCTGACCTGGCCGGGGCAGCTGGAGCTGAAGGTCGCCAGCCGCGAGGAGTGGGTCGTCGTCTACGACGAGCAGGCCGAGGCCGTGTGCGTGGAGCCGCAGACCGGGCCGCCCAACGGGCTGAACACCCTGCCGCGCCTGGTCACGCTGCTGGAGCCGCTGGAAGCCGCGACCACCTGGAGCTGGCGGCGCCTCTAAGCTGGGCGGCATGACGGACGTACGCGGCGCGCTGCTGCAGCAGATCAAGGACAAGGCCGTGGTGCACGGCAAGGTGACCCTGTCGTCGGGGCTGGAGGCGGACTACTACGTCGACCTGCGGCGCATCACCCTCGACGGGGAGGCCGCCCCGCTGGTCGGGCAGGTGCTGCTCGACCTCACCGCCGACCTGGAGTTCGACGCGGTCGGCGGGCTGACGATGGGTGCCGACCCGGTCGCCGCGTCCATGCTGCACGCCGCCGCCGCCCGGGGACGGCGGCTGGACGCCTTCGTCGTCCGCAAGACCGCCAAGGCGCACGGCCTGCAGCGCCGCGTCGAGGGCCCGGACATCGCGGGCCGCCGCGTCCTCGTCGTCGAGGACACCTCCACCACCGGCGGCTCCCCGCTGGCCGCGGTGGAGGCCGTGCGGGAGGCGGGCGCCGAGGTCGTCGCCGTCGCCACGATCGTCGACCGCGCCACCGGTGCCGCCGAGAAGATCGAACAGGGTGCCGGGGTGCCGTACCGGTTCGCCTTCTCCAAGGACGAGTTGGGCCTGGACTGAAAGGGACCGACAACCGGGACTTATGGCCGCTCGGAGCATCTCGGTTCGTCTGGAAAGATGGGGCCCGACGACGACGTCGCACCCCCACACCAAGGTCTAGGTCAGGGCCGTAAGCACGTAGTACGCCAACCCGCACACTCCAAGGAGCGGACAGATGCCCATCGCAACCCCCGAGGTCTACAACGAGATGCTCGACCGGGCGAAGGCAGGCAAGTTCGCCTACCCGGCCATCAACGTCACCTCGTCCCAGACCCTGCACGCGGCACTGCGCGGCTTCGCCGAGGCCGAGAGTGACGGCATCATCCAGATCTCGACCGGTGGTGCCGAGTTCCTGGGCGGTCAGCACAACAAGGACATGGTCACCGGCGCCGTCGCCCTGGCCGAGTTCGCGCACATCGTCGCCAAGAAGTACGACATCACGGTCGCGCTGCACACGGACCACTGCCCGAAGGACAAGCTCGACGGGTACGTACGTCCGCTGCTCGCGGTCTCCGAGGAGCGCGTCGCCCGCGGCGAGAACCCGCTCTTCCAGTCGCACATGTGGGACGGCTCGGCCGAGACCCTCGCCGACAACCTCTCCATCGCGCAGGAGCTCCTGGAGCGCGCCCGCGCCGCGAAGATCATCCTTGAGGTCGAGATCACCCCGACCGGTGGCGAGGAGGACGGCGTCTCGCACGAGATCAACGACTCGCTGTACACCACCGTCGACGACGCGATCCGTACGGCGGAGGCCCTGGGCCTGGGCGAGAAGGGCCGCTACCTGCTCGCCGCCTCCTTCGGCAACGTCCACGGCGTCTACAAGCCGGGCAACGTCGTCCTCCGCCCCGAGCTGCTGAAGGACCTCAACGAGGGTGTCGGCGCCAAGTACGGCAAGGCCGCCCCGTTCGACTTCGTCTTCCACGGCGGCTCCGGCTCCACGGCCGAGGAGATCGCGACCGCGCTGGACAACGGCGTCGTCAAGATGAACATCGACACCGACACCCAGTACGCCTTCACGCGTCCGGTGGCGGCCCACATGTTCCAGAACTACGACGGCGTCCTGAAGGTCGACGGCGAGGTCGGCAACAAGAAGACCTACGACCCGCGCACCTGGGGCAAGCTCGCCGAGGCGGGCATGGCGGCCCGCGTGACGGAGGCCTGCGCCAATCTGCGGTCCACGGGCACGAAGATCAAGTAACCCGTAGTCCTGCGTCGTATGCGGTGAGCCCGGTGCCTCGGCGCCGGGCTCACTGTTTACTGGGGGGCATGGCGGACGTCCGGCTGGCCTCGGTGCAGGGCAAGTGGATCCTGCTCACCACCGTGCTCGGCTCCAGCATGGCGATGCTGGACTCGACCGTCGTCAACGTGGCGCTCCCGCGCATCGGCCGGGATCTCGGCGCCGACCTCGCCGCGCTGCAGTGGACGGTCAACGCGTACACGCTGACGCTGGCCGGGCTGATCCTGCTCGGTGGTTCGCTGGGGGACCGGTACGGGCGGCGCAAGGTCTTCGTCGTCGGTGTGGTGTGGTTCGCGACGGCCTCACTGCTGTGCGGGCTCGCCCCGAACGTCGGGGTGCTGATCGGGGCGCGGGCGCTGCAAGGCGTGGGCGGGGCGCTCCTCACCCCCGGGTCCCTGGCGCTGATCCAGGCCTCCTTCCATCCCGACGACCGGGGCCGGGCGGTCGGCCTGTGGTCCGGCTTCGGTGGCATCGGGGCGGCCGTCGGACCGTTCCTGGGCGGCTGGCTGGTGGACGGGCCCGGCTGGCGCTGGGTGTTCCTGCTGAACGTCCCGCTGGCGCTGCTCTGCGCCCCCATCGCCGTACGGCACGTCCCCGAGTCGGACGGGGGCACCTCCCGCTCGGCCGGAGCCGGGAGCGGAGGAGCCCGCCGGCACGCCGGTTTCGACGTGCTGGGCGCGCTGCTGGGGGCGCTCGCGCTGGCGCTGGTGACGTACGCGCTGATCGAGGGGGACTGGATCACGGCGGTGCTCGGCGTGGGCGCCGGCGTCGCCTTCGGGTACGTCGAGAAGCGGCGGCCGGACCCGATGATGCCGCTCGGGATCTTCGCGTCCCGGCAGTTCACGGCCGTCAACCTGGTCACCCTGTGCGTCTACGCGGCCATCAGCGGCTTCTTCTTCCTCGCCGCGCTCCAGCTCCAGGTCGTCGCCGGTTACTCGGCCCTCGGCGCCGGTACGGCACTGCTGCCGACCACCGTGATGATGCTGCTGTTCTCCGCCCGCTCCGGCGCGCTCGCGGACCGGATCAGCCCGCGCATCCCGCTCACCGTCGGCCCGCTGCTGTGCGCGGTCGGGATGCTGCTGATGCTGCGGGTCGGGCCGGACGCGCACTACGTCGCCGACGTGCTGCCCGCCCTGCTGGTCCTCGGCCTCGGCATGGTCGCCCTGGTCGCCCCGCTCACCGCGACCGTGCTGGCCTCGGTGGACGTGGCCCGGGCGGGGCTGGCCAGCGGTATCAACAACGCGGCGGCCCGGGCGGCCGGGCTGATCGCGGTGGCGGCGCTGCCGATGATCGCCGGGATGGGCGAGGAGGCGTACCGGACGCCGGGGGCCTTCGACGACGCGTTCGGGCGGGCGATGGTGGTGTGCGCGGGGGCGATGATCGTGGGGGCGGCGGTCGCCTTCACGACCGTACGGGCGCTGCCGCCGGACTGCACCCGCCCCGAGTGCCTGCACCACGGCTCCGTCACGGCTCCGCCGCTGGAGGGGCAGCGGACGCGCGGGAGACTGGCGTAGGAGACTGGGGGCATGTCGATTCACGAGAACCTCCTCGGGGGCCCGCCCCCGACCCACCTCCCCGACGACCCCGAGCCCCGCGAGCTCCTGGCGAACGGCACGGCCCCCGCGGACGTGGCCGCGAAGTACCCCACCTCCTCGCTGGCCTGGGCCCAGCTGGCCGACGAGGCGTTCGAGCGGGGCAGCGTCGTGGAGTCGTACGCCTATGCCCGTACGGGCTACCACCGCGGCCTGGACTCGCTGCGCCGCAACGGCTGGAAGGGCCACGGCCCGGTCCCCTGGGAGCACGAGCCGAACCGCGGCTTCCTGCGCGCCCTGCACGCCCTCGCCCGCGCCGCCGGGTCGATCGGTGAGCAGGAGGAGTACGAGCGCTGCAGCCAGTTCCTGAAGGACTCCTCGCCCACGGCGGCACAGACGCTGGGCTGACCTGCCGCGACACACTGTGCGGGCCCGGCTGTGATCCAGTCGGGCCTTGCGCGCCACGGGGGTGACGGCTGAGGATTCGGGTGGGGACCGGGGCCCCCGTGTCGGTAACGGCAGGGGCGGACCGCTACCCGGAGTACACAACAGGAGACAGCGATGTCCCACGAGGCTCACGAGAAAACGGAGCCCGAGACCCCGCATCTCGACTTCGAAGGCACGACGCCGTACGAGGACTACGTCAAGGCGGACGTGCTCACCCACCTCCAGCACACCCTCTCCGACGATCCCGGAGAGATGGTCTTCCTGGTCACGACCCAGGTGATGGAGCTGTGGTTCACGGTCATCGTCCATGAGTGGGAGACCGCGGCGCGGGCGCTGCGCTCCGACGACGTGCCCGTCGCGGTCGACGCGCTGAAGCGTTCCGTACGGGAACTGGAGGCGCTGAACGCCTCCTGGCGGCCGCTCGGCCAGCTCACCCCGGCGCAGTTCAACTCGTACCGGGGGGCTTTGGGCGAGGGTTCGGGCTTCCAGTCGGCGATGTACCGGCGGATGGAGTTCCTGCTCGGCGAGAAGTCGGCGTCCATGCTCGTCCCGCACCGCGGCGCGCCGCGGGTGCACGCCGAACTGGAGAAGGCGCTGCACGAGCCGAGCCTGTACGACGAGGTGCTGCGGCTGCTGGCCCGGCGCGGGCATCCGATCCCGGCCACCGTGCTGGCGCGTGACGTGTCGCAGCGGTACGAGCCGTCGGCGGAGGTGGAGGCGGTCTGGACCGACCTCTACTCCGGAGACGGCAATGCTGAACTCGCCCGGCTGGGCGAGGCGTTGACGGACGTCGCCGAGCTGGTGTGGCGGTGGCGCAACGACCACCTGGTGGCCACGCGGCGCGCGATGGGCGCCAAGGCGGGCACGGGTGGCTCCGCCGGGGTGGCCTGGCTGGAGAAGCGGGCCCAGAAGAACGTGTTCCCCGAGTTGTGGACGGCGCGGTCGCATGTCTGAACTGGCGCTGCGGGCGCAGAAGTTGGACGCCGACGACGAACTGGCCGAGGTGCGTGGGCGGTTCGTCCTCGACGAGGTCGTCTACCTGGACGGCAACTCGCTGGGCGCGCTGCCCGCCGCCGTCCCCGGACGCGTGGCTGACGTCGTACGGCGGCAGTGGGGCGAGCTGCGCATCCGGTCCTGGGACGAGAGCGGCTGGTGGACGGCGCCCGAACGGATCGGCGACCGGATCGCTCCGCTGGTGGGGGCGGCGGCCGGGCAGATCGTGGTCGGGGACTCGACAAGTGTCAATGTCTTCAAGGCACTTGTGGGGGCGGTGCGGCTGGCGGGTGGGCCTTCTGGCGGTTCGTCTGCTGATTCGGTTGCGGGTTCGTCTGCCGGTTCTGCCGCCGGTTCTGTGGTCGGTTCTGTGGTCGGTTCCTCTGCCGGTCGGGACGAGATCGTCGTCGATGCGACCACCTTCCCGACCGACGGGTACATCGCCGAGTCGGCGGCGAGGATGACCGGGTGCACGCTGCGTCCGGTGACGCCGGACGAGGTGCCGGGGGTGCTGAGCGAGCGCACGGCTGCGGTGCTCCTGAACCACGTCGACTACCGTACGGGCCGTCTGCACGACCTGCCGTCGCTCACGGCCGCGGTGCACGCGGCGGGCGCCGTGGCGGTCTGGGACCTGTGCCACAGCGCGGGCGCGCTGCCGGTCGGACTCGACGAGCACGGCGTCGACCTGGCGGTGGGCTGTACGTACAAGTACCTGAACGGCGGCCCGGGTGCACCGGCGTACCTGTATGTGCGCTCCGACCTCCAGGACCGCTTCGACTCGCCGCTGCCGGGCTGGAACTCGCACGCGGAGCCCTTCGGCATGAGGTCCGCGTACGAACCGGCGGCGGGCGCGCTGCGCGGGCGCGTCGGTACGCCGGACATCCTGTCGATGCTGGCTCTGGAGGCGGCACTTGACGTCTGGGACGGAGTGTCGATCGAGGCGGTGCGGGCCAAGTCCCTCGCCCTGACCGACTTCTTCCTGGAGTGCGTGGCCGCGTATGCGCCCGCGGGGCGGGTGGAGTCGGTGACGCCGGCGGCACACGCGGAGCGCGGCAGCCAGGTGGCGTTGCGGTGCGACGACGCCGGGGACGTCATGAAGCGGCTGATCGAGCGGGGCGTGGTCGGGGACTTCCGCCACCCGGACGTGCTGCGCTTCGGGTTCACGCCGCTGTACGTCGGCTTCAGCGAAGTGGAGCGGGCGGCAAGGGTGTTGGGGGAGATCCTGGCCGCCGGCTAGCTCGTTCTGTACACCCCCGCCGTCGCGGCGGCGTGCGCGGCTCGCGCCGCGCGGTCGGCCGCGGCGGGGGTCGGGGGCGTTCCGGTGGTGAGGAGCGTGTAGTAGAGCGGTGCGGACACGGCTCGTACGACCTCCTTCGCGTCCGTGCCGACGGGCAACTCCCCACGCCGTACGCTCTGTTCGACGCAGGGCGCCCATTCGGCGACCCGGATGTCGTAGAACCGCCGCAGGGCCTGTGCCGTGCGTTCGTCGCAGGTGGCCGCGGCGATCACCGCGCGGAACAGGGCGCCCTGGCGGGGATCGGCGAGGGTGCGCTGCACGAGGCGGGCGTTGGCCTTCAGGTCGTTGAGAACGTTGCCGGTCTCCTCGCGGGGCAGGGACTGTTCGGCCATGTCGGCGAGGAGGTCGGCGACCAGACCGGTGACCGAGCCCCAGCGCCGGTACACGGTGGTCTTGCCGACGTCGGCGCGGCGGGCCACGTCGGCGAGGTCGAGACGGTCGAAACCGTGCTCGGCGAGGACATCACCGGCCGCCCGCAGCACGGCCGTGCGGACACGGGCGGTACGCCCTCCGGGACGCACGGTGCCGGGTTCGGCGGACATATCGGCCTCCATGGTGACGTTCGGGGTGTCCGGTGGGGGACAGTCGGGGGGCGGTCGGGGTGACCGGCGGGGGCGGGTCGGGGTGTTCGGCGGGGGGCGGTCGGGGTGACCGGCGGGGGCGGTCGGGGTGTTCGGCAGGGGATGGTCGGGGGACGGTCGTGCGAGATGGTCGTGCCAGGCGGTCCAGCGTAACGAAACAGCAGAACCGTTTAACCCTCACCGAGCGTGACATCCGTGTGTCCGCGCACGTCACGGGCCTGATACCGTCCCCGCCAACAGTCGAATTCTCGTCCAAATGCGTTTCATCGCTGAGAGGTTGGAGCATGCCCGACGACTCCGCAGCAGCCCGGGCCGCCGCCGAGGAGGAGTCGGCGTTCTCCCACCCGGCCGTCGACCCCGACGTCAGCTCCGCGTACGGCGACCACCCCGACCAGGTGATCGACTTCTACACCCCCAGGAGTGAGATCCCGGCCGGGGCGCTCGCCCCGCTGGTGGTCGTGCTGCACGGGGGCGCGTGGCGGGCGCCGTACGACCGGCGGCACATCACTCCGTTCGCGGACTATCTGGCGAGGCGGGGGTTCGCCGTGGCCAACGTGGAGTACCGGCGGGGGGCGTTGCTGCCGGGGCAGGACGCCTCCGGCGGGCCGGTCGCCGGGCGGTGGCCGGACACGTTCGACGACGTGGCCGCGGCGATGGACGCGCTGCCCGCACTCGTACGGGACGCTCTCCCGCAGGCCGACCCGCGCCGCACGGTGATCACCGGGCACTCGGCCGGCGGACACCTGGCGCTGTGGGCCGCCGCCCGGCACTTGCTTCCGCAGGACGCCGCGTGGCGCACCGACCGTCCCGCCCCGCTGCGGGGTGTGGTCGCGCTCGCCCCGATCGCCGACTTCGCGATGGCCGGGAAGCTGGACGTGTGCGGGGGTGCCGCGCTGCAACTCCTCGGCGGCGAGGAACACTTCGCGTCCCGTCAGCCGTACGCCGACCCGGCGCTGCTGCTGCCGACGGGCATCGCGACGACGCTGGTGCAGGGCCGGACCGACGACGTGGTGCCGCAGGCGGTGGCCGAGGCGTACGCGGACGCGGCGGCGAAGGCGGGGGAGGTGGTGGGGGTGACGTTGCTGGAGGACGTCGGCCACTTCCCGCTGATCGATCCGGCGGCGGACGCGTGTGCGGTGGTGGCGGAGGAGATCGCGCAGTTGGCCTGGTGACCCGCCCCTGTTCATACCCGTAGTACTTGAGAGCTACGGCGGATGTGAGCTCCCCGGCGGGACGCGGACGACGCGTCCCGATCCGTAGTTTCCCAGTCAGTTGAGCCCGAGGGACGGGCGGACCGGGAGGGGGACGGACATGGGGCTCTTGAGCAACCGGCGCGACTTGCGGGCGATCATGCGCGGCTGTGGCTGCGGGGAGTCTTGCCGCACGGGGGGTGCGGGTGGTGCGAGTGGCTGCGGGGAGTCTTGCCGCACGGGTGGTACGGGCGGTGCGGGTGGCTGGGGTGGCTCTGGCGGTTCGGGTGGTCTAGGGGGCTCGGGTGGCCCGGGTGGCCCGGACGGTTCGGGCGGTTCGGGCGGTTCGGATGGTTCGGGAGGCTCGGGTGGTCTGGGTGGGCGCAGTGGCGCCCTGCGAGTGCGGGCGAGCGAAACGCCCCCGCCCGCACCGCCACCTCGCCGCACCCACAAATGGCGTCGAGCCGTCCTCGCCGCTCTCATCACCGGCGCCGTGGTGCTCCCCCTCTCCGCCGCGGCCCGCCCCGAGATCCCGGCCCCACCCCCGGCAGCCCTCCCCCCGCTGACGGCCTCGACTCTGGACACGGCGTACGCGGCCAACAGAGCCAACGCCGCCGAAGCCGCCCGGATGGCCGCCGCCCACGGCGACACGCACCGAGCCGCGGCCGACCGGGCCATGGCCGCCCGCTCCCGCCACCTCCTCCACTTCGACGGCCGTGGCCAGGGCCAAGCCATAGAGGCCTTCGGCGACTTGGCCCACACCGACCACATCGCCGTCCTCATCCCCGGCTCCGACACCTCCCTCGACACCTACGACCGCTTCCGCACCGAGGCGACGGCCCTGCAACGCGAGCTGAACCGCGCCGACACCCGTACCGCCGCCGGCACGACTGTCATCGCCTGGCTCGGCTACAAGACCCCGGACACCATCAGCGCCACGGTCACGACCACCGGCAGAGCCGACGAAGCCGCCCCGCGGCTAAGGGAGTTCATACGCCGGCTGCACGGCATCGCCGACCGGCACGCCACCGTTTCTCTCCTGTGCCACTCCTACGGCTCGGTCGTCTGCGCCCGCGCCGCCACCGGCCTGGACGTGACCGACCTCGTGCTCCTCGGCAGCCCCGGCACCGGCGCCGACACCGCCGCGGCCCTGCACACCCGCGCCCGCGTCTGGGCGGCCCGCGGTACCGACGACTGGGTGGCGCAAGTCCCGCACATCAGAACGGACTTCTTCGGCACGACCGTCGGATTCGGCACCGATCCCATGTCCCCGTCCTTCGGCGCGAGCGTCTTCGCGGCGGGCGACGGCGGTCACAGCGACTACTACGACCCCGGCTCGGTCTCCGTGGCCAACCTGGCCCGGATCGTCCTGGGCGAGACCTCGGAGGTCACCCGTGCGTGAACCGACCCTGCGCCGGACTCCGCTCTCGGCGCTGCGCCGGACCACCCTCTCGGCCCGGCGCCGCCCTGCCCCTTCGGCCCCGCTTTCGGCTCCGCGTTGGGCGCTGTGCCGGACCGCCCTCCCGGCCCGGCGCCGGCCTGCCCCCTCGCCCCCGCTTCCGGCTCCGCATCGGGCACTGTGCCGGACCCCGCTCCCGGCCCGGCGCCGGCCTGCCCCCTCGCCCCCGCTTTCGGCTCTGCGTTCGGCATCGCGCTGGACTCCGCTCTCGGCCCCGCTCTCGTCCCTTCGCTCGGCCCGGGAGGGCATACGTGAGGGCGCCGCTCGCGTGGACGTCGC
This sequence comes from Streptomyces sp. Act143, assembly GCF_003143935.1. Lineage (GTDB taxonomy): Bacteria > Actinomycetota > Actinomycetes > Streptomycetales > Streptomycetaceae > Streptomyces. The sequence continues at coordinate 5,456,043 of NZ_QFRX01000001.1, forward strand.
CACGCCCGCCGGCCGGGACCGGGCCGTGGACGCCCTGCGGGCCATCGCGATCCTCGGCGTGGTGCTCGGTCACTGGCTGGTGACCGCGCTGGTGGCGGACGGCCGCGCCCTGCACACCGCGAGCCCCTTGCAGCACATGCCCTGGCTGGCCCCGATCTCCTGGGCGTTCCAGACCCTGGCCGTGTTCTTCCTGGTCGGCGGCCATGTGGCCACCCGGAGCCTCGCCACCGCCCGGGCCCGCGGGACGACCTATGGCGCGTGGCTGGCCGCCCGGCTGTCCCGGCTGTTCAAGCCGGTCGCGGCCGTCCTCACCCTGTGGACGGCGGCGGCGGCCGGACTGCTCCTGACGGGCGCCGAGTTCGGCACGGTGCACACGCTGGTCAAGCTGGCCCTGTCGCCCCTGTGGTTCCTCGTGGTCTTCGCCGTGCTGACGGTGGCGACCCCCCTGCTGACCCGGCTGAACCCGCTGTGGCCGCTCGCCGTCGTCCTCCATGTCGACCTGATCCGCTTCGGCCTCGGCGGCCCGTCCTGGCTCGGCTGGGTCAACGTGGCCGCGGGCTGGCTGGTGCCGTTCACGCTGGGCGCGGCCTGGACGCGCGGCGAGCTGGAGCGGCGTCGGGCGGGCTGGACTCTGCTGGCGGGCGGTGCGGTGGCGACGGCGGCGCTCGTCGCGTGGGCGGGTTATCCGACGTCGATGGTCGGCGTCCCCGGCGCCGCGGTGTCCAACCTGAATCCGCCGACGCTGGCCGCCGTCACCTTCGGCCTGGCCCAGTGCGGCCTGGCCCTGCTGCTGCGTAACCGGCTGCGGGGGACGATGCGCCGACCGCTCGCCTGGGCGGCGGTCGCCCTGGTGAACCTCTCCGCGATGACGATCTTCCTGTGGCACCAGACGGCCCTGATGGCGACCACCGCCACCGGACTCCTCGCCGGTCGTCTCCCGGGCCTGCACACCGTCCCGGACGACCTCGGCTGGGTGGCGGCCCGGCTGGTCTGGCTGCCGGTGTTCGCCGCCGTCCTCGCCGTCTGCTGGACGGCGTTCCACGGGTACGAGCAGGGGCGCCGGCGGGGCGGTGGCACCCGGGTGGTGCGGGTCGGTCGCCCGTCCGAGCGGGGTGCGGCGAGGGAGGTGCGGCATGTCTAGGCTGAGCCGCGTGACGGAAACGGGGATCCAACACGTGGTCGCGGGGCGGGTACTGCGCTGGCTGCGGATACTGCGCGACGACCTGTGGACCGCCCGCGCCGATCCGCTGCCCCCGTCGATATGGCTGCGCTGGCTGCCGCACGGCCTGCTGTGCCTGATCGCGTTCGGTGTCACCGTCGCCGGCACGCCCCAGCTCCAGGACAGCGCCGGGCTGGCCTTCGGGTGGGCCTTTCCGCTCTCGCTGGCGCAGGGGTGCGCGGTGCTTCTCGGGATGTGGCGGCCGATCCCGGCGTTCTGGCTGTCGACGACGGCCTCCGTCTGTTCGGCCCTGCTGGTGCACGGCTTGCTCGGTGGTCCGGCCGGGGGGTTCACCTGGCCCTGGAGCACGACCGGGATCATCACGCACGTGGTCGTGCTGCTGCTGCTCGCCCTGCGGGTGCGGGCCCGGGTCCCCACCGAGGCGCTGGCCCTGACCGCACTGCTCACCTATGTCCTGCAAGGACTGTGGGGCGGTCCCGACTACACGAGCACCGGGGTGCTCACGTTCTTCCTCTGCGCGGTGGCCGTGGTGCTCGGTGCCGCGCTGCGCGGTCGCCGCGAGGCCCGCGCGCAGCTCGTCGAGCAGACGTCGCTGACCGCCGAGGAGCGGGCCCGGCGCACGCTCCTGGAGGAACGCAGCCGGATCGCCCGCGAGCTGCACGACGTCGTCGCCCACCACATGTCCGTGATCTCCATACAGGCGCAGGTCGCCCCGCACCTCGTCGAGAACCCGTCCGACGAGCTCAAGGAGAACCTGGAGGGCATCCGGGAGAACGCGCTGGAGGCGCTGACCGAGCTGCGCCGGGTGCTGGGTGTGCTGCGCTCGGAGCACCCCGACACCCCGGACCCGGACGGCGCGCCCGGCACCGGCATCGACGCCGGTTATGCCCCGCACACTCCGCAGCCCACCCTCGACCGGCTCGACGCGCTGGTGGAGAACACCCGGGCGGCCGGGCTGACCGTCCAGGTCGACGTGACGGGCACCCGGGGGCCGCTGCCGCAGGGCCTGGAGCTGTCGGCGTACCGGATCGTGCAGGAGGCACTGAGCAACGTCCTGCGCCACGCGCCCGGCGCGACCGCCACCGTCCGGCTCGTCCACCTCAAGCACGGGGTGGACGTCCGGGTCACCAACTCGCCGCCCACCCGCCCGGCGCCGCTCTCCCGGGGCGCCGGGCACGGCCTGCTCGGCATGCGGGAGCGGGCGGCGATGCTCGGCGGCACGCTGCGCGCGGGGCCGGCGCCCGACGGCGGCTTCGAGGTGGCCGCGTACCTGCCGACGGCACCTCCGTGGGCCGAACCCCCCACCTCCGCCACCGCTCCCGCTCCCACCTCCGCCACCGCCCCCGCTCCCGCTCCCACCTCCGCCGCCACCGCCCGTGCCCCTTCCTCCGCGGCCTCCGGCCCTACCGCCCGTCGCCCTTCCGCCCCGGCCTCCGGCACCACCGCCCATCACTCGTCCGCCCCGGCCTCCGGCCCTACCGCCCCTGACCCTTCCGCTCCCGCCTCCAAGGACGACTCCGCATGACGAGCAGCCCCGACAGCCCCATCCGCGTACTGATCGCCGACGACCAGCAGATGGTCCGGCAGGGCTTCACCGTGCTGCTCAACACCCAGCCCGACATCGACGTGATCGGGCAGGCGGTCGACGGGCTGGACGCGGTGGCGAAGGTCGCCGAGCTCGCGCCGGACGTGGTGCTGATGGACATCCGCATGCCGGAGCTCGGCGGGATCGAGGCCACTCGCCGGATCACCGAGGCGACCCCGCAGATCAGAGTGCTGGTGCTGACCACCTTCGACCTCGACGAGTACGTGTACGAGGCGCTGCGCGCGGGCGCCTCGGGCTTCCTGCTGAAGGACGCCTCCGCCGACCAGCTCGCGGAGGCGGTGCGGGTGGTGGCGGCCGGTGACGCGCTGCTCGCCCCCGGCATCACCCGGCGGCTGATCACCGAGTTCTCCCGCCTCGACAAGCGTCCCCGGACGCCGCTGAAGCAGCGCGTCGGCGATCTGACCGAGCGCGAGACGGAGGTGCTCGCGCTGATCGCGCAGGGCCTGTCCAACGCGGAGATCGCCCAGCGGCTGGTGGTGGCCGAGCAGACGGTGAAGACGCATGTGGGCCGCATTCTGGTGAAGCTGGGGCTCAGGGACCGGACACAGGCGGCGGTGTTCGCGTACGAGTCGGGGCTGGTGCGGCCGTCGGGGTACTGACGCGCGGATCACCCCGGCCGGGACCCGTAGTACTTGAGGGGGAGGCGGAGGGACCCATCTCACTGGTGACGACGCGCACCCCCGGCCGCGCCTACCGTTTTCAGCGTGACCGAGACGACCGAGACGCACGCAATGCCTCCGCACGGGGGCGGACACGAGGCGTACAAGCCGCGCAGCCCGGAGGTCCGGGCCGCCCTGGACGCCCTGCGGGGCCTGCGCCAGGACCTGTTCCACGACGCCTTCGCCTACCGCCCGCTGCCCCGCATGGCCGTGGACGGCCCCCTCACCCGCCGGCTGTCCGGCAGGGCGAGGGAGTACGCGGCCTGGACCCCGCACGCGGTGGTGGCGACCGCCGGTGTGCTGGCCATGTTCAGTGCCTGGGCGAGCGGCCAGGGCACCGTGGCGGCGGTGCTGTGCGGCCTGTTCGCGCTGGCCCCGGTGCTGGTCACGCTGATCAGGCCGGTCGGCGCCTTCTGGCTCTCCCTGGCCTCGACGACGGCCGTCGCCGTCCTCGGCACCAGCTGGTCCAACTGGCCCTGGCTGCCCGGCAGTTTCGTCTCCCATCTGACGGTCCTGACGGTCGTGGCGATACGCACCCGGCCGCGCACCGCGGCGTGGATGTGGGTGCTGACGGCGGTGTACGGCTTCCTGTGCGAGACCGTCTTCGGCTGGGGCCACTACGCCACCAACACCGGACCGATGCTGGTCGTCTCCGCGATGATCCTGCTCGTCGTCACGGTGGGGCACATCCGTCGCACCGCGGAGCGGGAGGTGACCGCCCAGCAGACCGTCACCGCGCACGAACGCTCCAAGCGCACCCTGCTGGAGGAGCGCTCCACGATCGCCCGGGAGCTGCACGACGTGGTCGCGCACCACATGTCGGTCGTCGCCATCCAGGCGGAGGCGGCTCCCTACCGGGTGGAGAACCCGCCGCCGGAGCTGGAGCGGGCCTTCGCCACGATCCGCGAGAACGCGGTGGCGGCGCTCACGGAACTGCGCCGGGTCCTGGGTGTGGTCCGCGCCGAGGACTACGAGGCCCCGGACGCTCCGCAGCCGACGCTCGCCGACCTCGACGGGCTGCTGGCCAACGTCCGGGACACGGGCCTGACCGTGCGGAAGACGGTGACGGGTGCGGTGCGCGAGCTGCCGCAGGGCGTGGAGCTGTCGGCGTACCGCATAGTCCAGGAGGCGCTGAGCAACACCTTGCGCCATGCGCCGGGCGCGACCGCCCAGGTGGAGATCGGTTACGTCCTCGGCGGCCTGGGCCTGCGCATAGTCAACGGTCCGCCACCCGCCGGGGCGCTGCTGAAGCCGTCCCCCGGCGCCGGTCACGGCATCACGGGGATGCGGGAGCGGGTCTCGATGCTGAACGGTGAGATGACGGCGGGCGGAACGGACGAGGGGGGTTACGAGGTGGCGGTGTACCTGCCGGTGCCGAGTGCGAGCGAGGGTGACGCATGACCATCCGCGTGCTGATCGCGGACGACCAGATGATGGTGCGCGAGGGCTTCTCGGTGCTTCTCAACGCGATGCCGGACATCGAGGTCGTCGGTGAGGCGGTCAACGGGCGTGAGGCGGTGGCGAAGGTCCGCGAACTGGGCCCGGACGTGGTCCTGATGGACATCCGCATGCCGGAGTTGAACGGCATCGAGGCGACGCGCGAGATCGTGGCGGCGGACGGCGCGGCGAAGGTGCTGGTGCTGACGACGTTCGACCTGGACGAATACGTCTACCAGGCGCTGAAGGCGGGCGCCTCGGGCTTCCTGCTGAAGGACGCCTCGGCCCGCCAACTGGCGGACGGTGTCAGGGTGGTGGCCTCGGGGGAGGCCCTGCTGGCCCCTTCCGTGACCAGACGTCTGATCACGGAGTTCTCGAGGCTTTCCGCCGCCCCCCGCCTGATGTCCTCCGCCCATGGGGCCTACGGCGACCTCACCGAGCGCGAGACGGAGGTGCTGGTCCTGATCGCGCAGGGCCTGTCGAACGCGGAGATCGCCGAGCGGCTCATGGTGGCGGAGTCGACGATCAAGACCCATGTCAGCCGCGTCCTGGTGAAACTGGGGCTGCGGGACCGGACGCAGGCGGCGGTGTTCGCGTACGAGGCGCGGTTGGTGACGCCGGGATAGGGGCCGGGGAGGCGTTCGAAAAATAGGGTGGGCTTCAGCCGATGAGTTCCTTCATGATCAGCGGTCTTAGATCACAGTTGGACACGAGACAGACAGATGACGGAGAAACCGATCATGCGCACTCTCATCAGCACCGCTTTCATCTCCCTCGACGGAGTCGTGGAGGCCCCGGGCGGCGAGCCCGGTTACCGGAACGCCGGGTGGACCTTCAAGGACATCGAGTTCCTCCCCGAGGCGTTCGAGATCAAGGGCCGTGAGCAGCAGGAAGCGACGGCGATGCTCATGGGGCGGACCAGCTACGAGGCGTTCAGCCCGGTGTGGCCCGACATGGAGGACTTCGCCGACTACAAGGTGATGCCGAAGTACGTGGTGTCGACGACCCTCACCGAGGACGACCTGGTCTCGAACTGGGGCGAGACGACGATCCTGCGTTCCCTCGACGAGGTCGCCGAGCTGAAGAAGACCGAGGGCGGCCCGATCATCGTCCACGGCAGCGCCTCCCTCAACCAGGCCCTCGCCGACGCCGACCTCATCGACCGCTACCACCTCCTCGTCTTCCCGGTGCTCCTCGGCGCCGGCAAGCGGCTCTTCTCCACCACGGACAAGGACAAGCAGCAGCTGAAGCTGGTCGAGCACGAGGCGTACGCGAACGGCCTGCAGAAGAACGTGTTCGACGTCGTGCGGTGACGGGGCTGCCGGGCTGCCCGGCTGCCCGGCTGCCGGTCTGGGGGCCGCCGGGCTCGCCCCGCCAAGTGCGGAGTCTCTAGTGCCAGTTGCTGATCTGGACGTCATCCGGCGAGGGCTCGCCCTTGCCGGTCTCGACCAGCTTCTTGAGGCTCATCAGGTAGGTCGCCCACTTGGTGCTGCAGTGGTACATGAACTCCACCGGCTCCCTCCAGCCCTCGTGCCGGAACAGCACGATCGTGAAGTCGTCCTCCTGCTTCAGTTCGAAGCGGACCCGGGTGCCGATCCATTCCTCGGGCCCCTCGACGACCTCCCAGACCAGGCGCTCGGCGGGCTGCGCCTCCAGGACCTTCATGGCGAACCCGCCGGGCACGAAACGGAACCGTATGACTCCCCCGACGCGGGGGTCGCCCTCCGTGTCCTGCGTCCACCAGTTCGCGAGTCCTTCGACGGTGGTCAGCGCCGCGTAGACGGCGTCGGGGGAGGAGACGACTCCGATCCTGTGCTTGATGTCGAGCATCTCGATACCTCTCTCTGGTGTCGTGCGGACAGTGCTGTGCGGTGAGCGTCCGGCAGGGCGCTCGGCAGGTCGTCCATATGGCTCCCGGCTCAGTTCTCCCGGTCGCGCTGGATGGCCTCGGCGATCCGCTTGATGCGATGCAGCCGGGCATCCCAGGCCGCTCCGACCGACGTCAACTGAGCGACCGCACGGGCGAGTTGGGCCTCGTCCACCTCGTAGCGGCGCTCGCGCCCGGACGGGGTGGCGTGGACCAGGCCGACCCGGTGGAGTACGCCGAGGTGTTTGGCGACCGCCTGCCGCGTGACCGGCAGCCGTTCACTCAGTGAGGTCGCCGTGCCGACGCCGTCGGCCAGCATCAGGTCGAGCATCCGGCGCCGGGTCGGGTCCCCGACGGCCGACCACAGTTCGTCGTCGACGGTGACGCTCACGGCGTGGACACCAGCCGGTCCGTGTAGGCGACGAGGCGCGGCAGGAAGTGGTCCCAGCCGTTGACGTGCTCGCGGTACGCGTTCTCGAGCACGGCCGCCTCCCAGCCCTTCTCCCGGAATCCCGTCTCGGTGAAGCGCAGCAGCGTGCCCGAGCCCGACGGGACCAGGTCGAAGGTGACCAGCAGCGAGTTGGCCGGTGTCGCGACCTCGCCCTCGTCGTACACCCACCGGAAGGAGAACCGCCGGGGCGGATCGGCCTCCACCACGGTGAGTGAGACGACCGTGGCGTCCGGCGCGCTCGGGTCCCCGAACGAGATGACCCCGGTGGCACCGGGCACCGGGGTGAGCTCGGCCTCGTCCGGCCACCACTCCCTGAGGTGTTCCGGCCGGCTGACGACCTCGTAGACCACCTCTGGCGTGGCGCCGATGCGGATCTCCCGCTCGATGCTGCCGTACTCCATCCGGCTCACCCAACTCTCTCGCAACCTTTGGTTGCGCATCACTGTAACCCCCGAGCCTGTTACGTGCAACCATCGGTTGCACGTCGCTTGCTTGCGCCGACTCCGCCCGCGCGGTGTAGCGATGTACCCGCACGCGCACCCGGGTCTGCCCCTCACCCCCACCCCGTCCTCCTCGGCCCTCATCAACCACCTGAAGGAAGAAGCCCCCCGCATGGAACAGCGAGTCACCCTCATCACCCTCGGTGTCTCCGACCTCGCCCGCAGCAAAGCCTTCTACGAAGCCCTCGGCTGGCGTGGCCAGGAGGTCCAGGAGACCGTCTTCTTCCAGGCCGGCGGTCTCGGACTGGTCCTCTGGGGCCGGGACAAGCTCGCCGCCGACTGCGGTCTGGAGGCCGGCAAGGAACCGCCCTCCTTCGGCGGCATCGTCCTCGCGCACAACGTGCGGTCCGAGGCCGAGGTCGACGAGTTGCTGGCCGCGGTCGCACGAGCCGGCGGCACCATCACCAAGCCCGCCGCCCTCAACGAGATCGGCTTCTACTCCTCCGCCTTCACCGACCCCGACGGCCACGCCTGGGAGATCGCCCACAACCCCGGCTTCCCACTGGCACCCGACGGCACCCTCCCCCTCCCCACCCTCACCTCCCCGTGACCCGCGGCCTCCGCCGCCCCCCCGGTGTGTGGAGCGTTTGTTTCGGGGGCGAGGGCAAAAGCCCAGGTCGGTGTGGGCGGTCGTGAAACAAACGCTCCAAACGACGCCCACCCCCGCCCCCGCCGCGGGCGGGCTGGTCAGGAGGGCCGGGGCGGATTAGCGTCCGGGCATGGCCTCCTTTGACCCGTGGGACCCGGACTTTGTCGGCGACCCGTACCCCTCCTACGCCGACCTGCGCGCCAAGGGCCGCGTGCACTACTACGAGCCCACCGATCAGTGGCTCGTCCCGCACCACGCCGACGTCTCGGCGCTGCTGCGGGAGCGGCGGCTGGGGCGGACGTATCAGCACCGGTTCTCGCACGAGGACTTCGGCCGCACCCCGCCGCCCGCCGAGCACGAGCCGTTCCACACCCTCAACGACCACGGCATGCTCGACCTGGAGCCCCCGGACCACACCCGCATCCGCCGCCTGGTGTCGAAGGCGTTCACGCCGCGTACGGTCGAGCGGCTCAAGCCGTATGTCGCGCGGCTCGCCGGGGAGCTGGTGGAGCGGCTGGTCGAGAAGGGCGGCGGCGATCTCCTCGCCGACGTCGCCGAGCCGCTGCCCGTCGCGGTCATCGCCGAGATGCTGGGCATCCCGGAGGCCGACCGGGCGCCGCTGCGGCCCTGGTCCGCCGACATCTGCGGGATGTACGAGCTGAACCCGCCGGAGGACGTGGCGCGGAAGGCCGTACAGGCCTCGGTCGAGTTCTCCGACTACCTGCGCGCGCTCATCGCCGAGCGCCGCACGGCCCCCGGCGACGACCTCATCTCCGGTCTCATCGCCGCGCACGACGAGGGCGACCGGCTCACCGAGCAGGAGATGATCTCGACGTGCGTACTGCTGCTGAACGCCGGGCACGAGGCGACGGTCAACGCGACCGTCAACGGCTGGTACGCCCTGTTCCGCAACCCCGGCCAGCTCGCCGAGCTGCGCGCCGACCACTCCCTGATCCCGTCCGCGATCGAGGAGTTGATGCGCTACGACACCCCGCTCCAGCTCTTCGAGCGCTGGGTCCTGGACGACATCGAGATCGACGGCACGACGATCCCCAGGGGCGCGGAGATCGCCATGCTCTTCGGCTCCGCCAACCACGACCCGGCCGTCTTCCGGGACCCCGGGCGCCTCGACCTCACCCGCGCGGAGAACCCGCACATCTCCTTCAGCGCCGGCATCCACTACTGCATCGGCGCCCCGCTGGCCCGTATCGAGCTGGCCGCCTCCATGACCGCTCTGCTGGAGAAGGCACCGACCCTGAGCCTGGCCGCGGAACCGGCGCGGAAGCCGAACTTCGTGATCAGGGGGCTCGAGGGGCTCAGCGTCGAGGTGGGGTAGACCGGGCACCGGCCCGAGGCTGCTGTGGCGTGGGGACCAATGACCCTCCTCGCGGGACGAACGGCCCCGAGCGGTTTCCGGCCCCGGTGTGACGATGAAAGTGAGTCCACATTCCCGAGGGGTCCCGAGGGGGTGACGTCATGAGTCACACTGCCACGTCACCGGAGTACGACCGGGCGAAGGCACGTGCCGAGAAGAAGCGGAAGTACCGCGGCGACCTGATGGGGTACGTCGTGATCAACGCATTCCTCGTCGTGGTCTGGGCGGTCACCGGCCTCGGCTACTTCTGGCCGGGCTGGGTGCTCGGAGCGTGGGGAGTGTTCCTGATCCTCTCCGCCTGGGATTTGTACTTCCGCCGCGATGTGACCGACGAGGAGATCCAGCGGGAGCTGCGCGGCCACAAGTGACCGTGTTCCGCGCGGACGGTGGAGGTGGAGAGGGGGAGAGACGATGCGCCTCCCGAGGAGAGACATCATCGCCACCGCGTTGGTGGCCGCGGGCGCAGTGGTCTACCTGCTGAAGGCCGCCGATGCGGTGCTGCCGGGCACGGGAGGCACGCGAGCGGCTGCGGCGATCATTCTCGCCCTGGGCTTCGCGGCCTCGGCGTCGGCGGTCGTGCCGGGGTTCGAGGAGCTGTGGCACGGCAGCAGGGTCTACTTGGTCGCCGCGTCCCTGTTGGGCGTGGTCGCACTCGTCGGCGGGGTGCTGACGCTGGCCGCTGCTCGTGACACCGCGCTGGCCGTCCTCATGGCCGCGACGACGGCACTGTGGCTGATGGCCACGATCCGGCACGCCGTCCTCGCCAGGGCAGCGGCACCGTTGTCGGCCCCCGCGCCTTCGAGCCCGGTCGCCGGGAAGGAGGGGCATCCTGCCGTCTGACCGCGGCGGGCGGCCTCCGGCAGCAGGACGGATGCCGCCCGATGCGGCGCTGAGCCGACCTCATGACGCCCCCAGGCGTCGGGCCGCGAGCAGGACCTCGTGGACGGCGCCCGGGGGTTCGAGGGCCATGAAGCCCGCCTCCTGGCCCTGGTGGCAGATCTTCAGGCGGGCCCGTCGGTGGCCAGGCGCAGTTCGGGCCAGGGGTACGCCCACAGGAGGTTGGCGTGCTCCCGGAGCTGTAGGTGCCGGGAGGTCAGCAGCAGCTGGAAGGGCGGGTTCTCGTACTGGGTCGGGGCCCGCCGGGGCGGGTGCGGCGGCCGCACCTTGTAGGTGCTGAGCAGCAGCTCGCCCGGCGCGAGTGTCTCGGCCCGGAGGGCGTTCTCACGGCCCGTCCGCGTCCCCGCCCAAGACTCGCCGGAGCGCCGGATGGCTGCATCCTGCACGGAGTTGCCGTCATCGTCCGATCCGGCGGGCCAGGGCCCAGGCCGCAAGGGCGACGCCGGTTCCGCCGAGCACAGCGAGCGGCAGTTCGGCGTAGAGCACACTCCAGTCCGGGCTCTGCTCGAACCGCCAGAGCCGGGCCCGTACGTCGACGGACCACACCGCCAGTCCCGCACCGGCGCCTGCAGCCGCGGTCAGACACCCTGCCGCGGCCTGTGCACGTTGTCCCATGCCCAGGACGGACGCGAGCGGGCCGCGCGCGGGTTCCCGGCGTCCCGTCAGGTGGTCAGATCCCGTCGCCGCACTCCGGACAGCCCCGCGGCCACCAGCACCACCGCCAGCCCCAGCAAGGCCACCACCGGCCCCCAACTCATCTCCGTACCAGGCAACTTCGGCAGATGTCCGAACGGCGACAGGTCCAGCACCGCCTGCGGAGCGTCCAGCGCCGGGCCCACCCAGCCGATCAGCAGGACCGCGCCCGCCACGGCCCATGCCGCCGGAGCGGCCCGCGGCAGCAGCCCGTACAGCGCGACCGCCAGGCCGCCGATCACCCACACCGCGGCCACCTGGACCAGGCACGCGCCGAGGATCGGGCCGATCTCCTTGCCGTAGCCGGCGGCGAAGCCCAGGCCGGTGATCAGCATCAGGAGCACCGAGCCGCCGAAGGCGACGACCAGATGGCCGGCGGCCCAGCCCAGGCGGCTCACCGCGGTCGCCAGGACCGGCTCGGCCCGGCCCGAGGTCTCCTCGCCGTGCAGCCGCAGCACCGAGCCGACCACGTACAGCGCGGCGATCAGGCCCATCATCCCGACCATCGACGCCAGGAACGCGTCCTCCAGGCCGCTCTGGCCGCCCATCCGCTCGAAGATCTCGCGCGCGTTGTCGTTGTCGCCGACCAGGTCCGCCACGCCGTCGGTCAGGCCGCCGTAGACCACGCCCACGACGAAGAACGCGGCGCTCCAGCCGTACACGCTGCCCCGCTGCAGGCGCCAGGCCAGCGCCCCCGCGGTGCGCAGCCGGCCGGTGGGCGGGCCGGGGCGGGTCGGGAAGAAGCTCATGCCGACGTCCCGGCGGGACGCCAACTCGTAGGCCAGTCCGGCCTGGAGCAGCACCGCCGCGGCGAACAGCACGAGCAGCCACCAGCGTTCGTCCGCGTACGGGCGCAGGTTCTCCAGCCAGCCCAGCGGGGACAGCCAGGTCAGGACCGAACTGCCGTCGTCCGTCGCCGAGTCGCCCGCCGCGCGCAGGACGAACGCCAGGCCCAGGACGGCGGAGGCGAGGCCGCGCGTCAGCCGCGCGCTCTCCGTCAGCTGGGCCGCGATCGCGGCCACCGTGGCGAAGACCATGCCGACCGCCGCCACCCCGAGGCCGAGCGCGAGCGCGCCCGCGGCTCCCTGGCCCGCGAGGCCCACCGTCACCAGCAGCGCGAGGACCGCGTTCGCGACGGCCGCCGCCAGCAGCGCCGCCGTCAGCGACGCCCTGCGGCCCACCATCCCGGACGCCACCAGCTCCTGCCGGCCGCTCTCCTCCTCGTCACGGGTGTGCCGTACGACGATGAGGAGGCTCATCACCGCTGCCAGCAGGCCCGCGTAGACCCCTGCGCGCCAGGCCGTCAGGGCGCCGAGCGAGGTGTCGAAGACCGGGCCGATCAGGGCGCGGAAGGACGCGTTGGTCTCCACCTGGCGGATCAGGTCGGCACGTTCGGACGCGGTGCCGTACAGGCCCTTCAGGGTGTTCGGCATGGAGAGGACCATCAGGGCGTTCACCGCGACCCAGACCGGGATCATCAGCCGGTCGCGGCGCAGGGAGAAACGGAGCAGTACGCCGGTGCCCGCGAGGGTGGTCATCACGACGCCGCCTCCTGGTAGTGGCGCAGGAAGAGCTCCTCCAGGGTCGGGGGCGTGGAGGTCAGCGAGCGCACGCCCGACTCGCTCAACTGCCGCAGGACGGCGTCGAGTTTGTCGGTGTCCACCTGGAGGCTGACCCGGTGGCCCTGGACGTCCAGGTCGTGGACGCCGGGCAGCGAGGACAACCCGTTGGGGGCGCCCGCCAGTTCGGCCGACACGCTGGTGCGGGTCAGGTGGCGCAGGTCGGCCAGCGAACCGGTCTCGACCGTACGGCCGTTGCGGATGATGCTCACCCGGTCGCACAACTCCTCGACCTCGCTGAGGATGTGGGAGGAGAGCAGGATCGTGCGGCCCCGGTCGCGCTCCTCCTCCACGCAGCGCTGGAAGACCTCCTCCATCAGGGGGTCCAGGCCCGAGGTCGGTTCGTCCAGGATGAGCAGGTCGACGTCCGAGGCGAACGCGGCGACCAGGGCGACCTTCTGCCGGTTGCCCTTGGAGTAGGTGCGGCCCTTCTTGGTGGGGTCGAGTTCGAAGCGGTCGATCAGGTCGGCGCGGCGCTTGGCGTCGAGCCCGCCCCGGAGCCGGCCCATCAGGTCGATGACCTCGCCGCCCGACAGGTTCCGCCACAGGGTCACGTCGCCGGGGACGTAGGCGATCCGGCGGTGCACCTCGACCGCGTCCGCCCACGGATCGCGGCCGAGTACCTGTGCGGCGCCCGCGTCGGCGCGCAGCAGGCCGAGCAGGACCCGGATGGTGGTGGACTTTCCGGCGCCGTTGGGGCCGAGGAAGCCGTGCACCTCGCCGGTCTCGACCGCGAGGTCCAGGCCGTCGAGCGCGTGGGTCCGGCCGAACGACTTGTGCAGTCCGGAGACCGTGATTGCCTTCGTCATTCTTCAGAACGTACGCTACATTCAGAAATTTGTGAAGTTAAGGAAGCGTATGAACGCCGGATAGGGTGAGGGGATGAGTGACGTGGCAGGTCGGGACCCCGAAGCGGTGTCGAACTTCGTGGAGCGGTTCGCCGCGCAGCTCGTCGAGGCGGGGCTGGCGCGCATGCCGGCCCGGGTCTTCGCCGCGCTGCTCGCCTCCGACAGCGGCGCCCTGACCTCCGCCGAGCTGAGCGAACGGCTCCAGGTCAGCCCGGCCGGGGTCTCGGGGGCGGTGCGCTATCTGTCCCAGGTGCACATGCTGTCGCGGGAGCGCGAGCCCGGCTCACGCCGCGAGCGGTACCGGGTGCACAGCGACCAGTGGTACGAGGCCCTCACCAACCGCGAGGCGATCATCAAGCGCTGGGAGGACGCCCTGCGCGAGGGGGTGGCCAGCCTGGGGGCCGAGACACCGGCCGGCCGCAGACTGGCCGAGACGCTCGCCTTCTTCGAGTTCATCGAGAAGGACGTCGCCGAGATGATGACGCGCTGGCAGATCCACCGCGCCAAGCTGTTCGGCGAGCGATAGCGGTCAGCGCTCCTTCGTCTCCTCCAGGACCGTCCGGCCGAGGAGCTGGTGACGGACCGGGTCCCGGCGCTTCACGTACTGCGCGTACCCGACCCCCGCCGCCGCGACCAGCGCCACCAGCCACGGGGCCGCCTTCAGCACCGGCGAGCCGGACTCCCTACGCCCGCCGCGCCCGTGCCGGACACCAGCAGCGCCACGACCGCGAGCATCTAAGGCTGTCCTGCGCGTTGGCGGCGGGGAAGCCGGCGGGGCTGACGGGGAGGGCGCAACACGACGCCGATGACGGGACGACCGACGACTACCGAGGCATCCCGCGCCGCAGCAGGCCGGCCCGCTCGCGCAGGCGTACGGCCCTGTCCTGGGCGTCGGGCAGGGGCACCTGGATGTCGGTGAGGCCCGTGAGCCGGTCGGTCGTCACGGAGGGCCGCACCTCGACGCCGGCCCGCTCGGCGAGCACCAGCACCGTCGCGACGAAGCCCTCGGAGAGCGCGTCGATGATCGAGTGCCGGGTGCGGTCGTGGAGGTCGAGGAGGGCATTGACGTACGGCTCGAAGGCGGCCGGATCGATCTTGCACTCGTCGTTCTCCATGGGCCCGAACCCGGAGGGCACGCCCAGCTCCTCCTCGTACAGCCGCACATGGCGCAGGAACAGGCGGGCGGCTCCGTTGGAGGGGTTCCACAGGGTCTCGTCGCCTACGTCGAAGTACTGGCTCATGTGCCCTCCCGGTGTGATCGGCGGACCGGCACGGTAACAACGCCCCATGTGCCACTACTGCGGTTGCCGTGAGATTCCGCTGATCAAGGAGTTCATCGCCGAGCACGAGCGGGTCACCGACGCCGCCGGGGACGCCCTGCGGGCGCTGGAGCGCGGGGAGCCCGGGCGGGCGCGGGAGCTGGTCGACGCGATGGCGGCCGAGCTCGACAGCCACTGGCGGGGCGAGGAGAACGGGCTGTTCGCGGTGATGCGGGCGGACCCGGAGTACGCCGGCTACATCGACGCCCTCGTCGCCGAGCACCGTGAGCTGGCCGCGCTGCTGCCGACGCTGGACCTCGCCGACCCGGGTGACGTGCACACGCTGACGGAGGCCGTGCGGGAGCTGCACCACCACATCGCCAAGGAGGAGGACGGCCTGTTCCCGGCGTCGCTGACGGCACTGTCGGGGGAGGAGTGGAACGCCTCGATGGCGGCGTGGCGGGCGGCGCATCCGTCCCCGGAGGCCTGAGCTTCCGCGCGCACCTCATCGCCCCGGCAACGTCAGCCCCAGCGCCCCCTCCCACACCGTCCAGGTCCGGCGCCGTACCGGGCCCGCCACGCCCGCGTCCGCGCGGTAGCGGAAGTCCGTGCCGGTCACCGTCACCGTTCTGCCGCTGGCCCGCAGCAGGGACGCCTCCGCGCCCACCGACACCGGCCGCACCTCGACCTCGGCGAGACCCGACGCGCCCGGTGTCACCGACACCGCCTCCACCGGCTGGCCCAGGTCGACCAGCGTCACCCCGTCCACCTCCACCCGGAGCCGGGAGGGCCCGGGCGCGGGCGGCACGGGCTCGCGGGCGGGCCGGGCCGGGACCAGGGTCCGTACCAGGGTCTGGCAGGTCCGCAGCCAGGGCCGGCCGGGAACGGGCGCCGGCCCTTCCGGCTCCTCCTCCGGTGCCGACGGCACGCCCAGCGGCGGGATGCGCAGCGCGCCCAGCACCACCCCGTCGCTGTCGTCGACGAGCAGGTCGAGCCGCCGCTCCACCCCGTCCAGGACCGTCCGCGCGGCGGCCACCGCGCCGGTCGGCACGCCCAGGGCGCGGGCGACCGTGAGCGCCCCGCCCACCGGCACGAAGGACAGTGCACATCCGGCCAGCTCCCGCTGCCGGTGCAGCAGGGACACAGCACGCATCAGCGCCCGGTCGTCGCCGACGACCACGGGCCGCCGCGAGCCCCTGCGGGCGAGCGCGCGGGCGAAGTCCTCGGGCCCCTCCGGCAGGCAGACCTTCATGGCCGCACCCGCGCTGAGCACGTCTTTCGCGATCCGGACGGACTCGCCGTCCGTCCTGCGGGCGACCGGATCGATGACCACCAGCAGCTGATCGGAAGTCGCTGAAGTCGCCACCTCGGTCCTGCCTCGCTTCCTCGGGTAGCATCTTTGTGCAAGAGCCCCTTGCGCTATTGCGCCAGGGGCTTCGTCTATTCCGGGGCATCCGGGTCCGACGGGTTCACGGCCGACGACGGCCGGAGGTGGCCGAAGCAGGTCGCCAGGGTACGAGGCACAAGGCCGTGTCACGTACGCCCCCGACCTTGGACATGCCCCGCCCGGAAGGGGTGTACGCGCGTGCCCGCACTTGTGCTGCTCGGTGCTCAGTGGGGTGACGAAGGCAAGGGAAAGGCGACGGACCTGCTAGGCGGGTCTGTCGACTATGTGGTGCGCTACCAGGGCGGCAACAACGCCGGTCACACGGTGGTCGTGGGCGATCAGAAGTATGCCCTGCACCTGCTCCCTTCCGGAATCCTGTCCCCGGAGTGCACTCCGGTCATCGGCAACGGTGTCGTAGTCGACCCGTCGGTCCTGTTCTCCGAGCTGAACGGGCTGAACGAGCGAGGCGTCGACACGTCCAAGCTCCTGATCAGCGGTAACGCTCACATCATCACGCCGTACAACGTCACCGTCGACAAGGTGACGGAACGCTTCCTCGGCAAGCGGAAGATCGGCACCACCGGGCGCGGCATCGGCCCGACCTACGCCGACAAGATCAACCGTGTCGGCATCCGCATCCAGGACCTCTACGACGAGTCGATCCTGACCCAGAAGGTCGAAGCGGCCCTCGACGGCAAGAACCAGCTGTTGACCAAGGTCTTCAACCGCCGCGCCATCGAGGCCGGACAGGTCGTCGAGGAGCTGCTGTCCTACGCGGACCGTCTGAAGCCGTACGTCGCCGACACCGTCCTGGTGCTGAACCAGGCGCTGGAGGCCGACAAGGTCGTCCTGTTCGAGGGCGGCCAGGGCACCCTCCTGGACATCGACCACGGCACGTACCCCTTCGTCACCTCCTCCAACCCGACCGCGGGCGGCGCCTGCACGGGTGCGGGCGTGGGCCCGACGAAGATCAGCCGGGTCATCGGCATCCTGAAGGCGTACACCACGCGTGTCGGCTCCGGCCCGTTCCCGACCGAGCTGTTCGACGAGGACGGCGAGGCGCTGCGCAGGATCGGCGGCGAGCGTGGTGTGACCACGGGTCGTGACCGGCGCTGCGGCTGGTTCGACGCGGTGATCGCCCGCTACGCGACCCGCGTGAACGGCCTGACCGACTTCTTCCTCACCAAGCTCGACGTCCTCACCGGCTGGGAGCAGATCCCGGTCTGTGTGGCCTACGAGATCGACGGCAAGCGGGTCGAGGAGCTGCCCTACTCCCAGACCGACTTCCACCACGCGAAGCCGGTCTACGAGACCCTCCCCGGCTGGTCCGAGGACATCACCAAGGCGAAGTCGTTCTCCGACCTGCCGAAGAACGCCCAGAACTACGTCAAGGCGCTGGAGGAGATGTCCGGCGCTCCGATCTCCGCGATCGGCGTGGGCCCGGGCCGGGACGAGACGATCGAGATCAACTCGTTCCTGTAGGACGTATTGCTGTAGGGCGTACGCGCGCCTGTGGGCCGGTCAAGGACTTCCTTGACCGGCCCATGGTCTTTTCCTGGTTCCGCCGGGAAGCGGAGGACGGCAACCATCTACGCGGGTAGTTGTGCCCGCCAACTGGAGGCTGACGGAGGCCGGAACGCCGGTCTTCCAGGGGAGGAGCCGGGCTCACCGGAACGCCGCCGCGTGCGCTCGCGCCCACTGCGTGAACGTCCGCGGCGGGCGGCCCAGTGCCTCGGCCGCCGTCGGCAGCACGTCCGCGCCCCGGCCGTCCTCCAGGGTGCGGCGCATGATCGCGTCGACGACCTCGGCCGGGAAGCCGTACCTCTCCATGCCGGCACGGGCCGCCTCCGGCGGGACCGGGCGTAGGCGCAGGTCGCGGCCGAGGAGCCGGCCGAGGAGCGACAGCTCCTGCGCCGGGGTCAGGGACTCGGGGCCGCTCAACTCGTAGGTCATCCCGGTGTGTTCGTCGGTCGTCAGGGCCAGCGCCGCGATCTCCGCCAGGTCCGCCGGGTCGATGCTCGCCGCCGGGCGGTCCGCGAAGGGGATCGCCACCTCGTCGCCGGACCTCAACTGGCCCGCCCACTGGAGGGCGTTGGACATGAAGCGGCCGGGGCGGAGCAGGGTCCAGGCGGGGGCGGCGGCGACGACCGCGGCTTCCGCCGCCGCGTGCCAGCGGGCGATCGGGTCGCTGCCCGCGCCGCCGTCCAGCACCGACAGCTTCACGAGTCGCCGTACGCCCGCGCCCCGCGCCGCCTCGGCGAGGGCCAGGTCATGGGTCGGGACGGGGGCCGCGCCCACCGGCTGGGCCGACATCAGGAAGGCCGCCGAGACCCCCGCGAACGCCGCCGTCAGGCTCGCCGGGTCCTGCGCGTCGCCGTACACCGCTGCCGCGCCGGCGGGGAAGCGGGCCGCGTCGGGTCGCCGCGTCATGGCGCGTACGGGGGTGCCGGACGCCGCCAGCCGCCGTACGAGCTCTCCGCCCACGTGTCCCGTCGCACCGGTCACCAGGATCATCGCCGTCTCCCTTCAGGTGGCCTCCAGCGTGCTCCGGGCAGCCTCGCGGCGCGTCGCACCGGGGGAGGTGCTCGGTGTCCTCCCGGTGGAGTACGGCTCCCGGTGGGGTACGAGAAGCGACATATAGGGCATACGCTGTAAACGTACGCGTGTCGGCCAACGGGAGAAGGTGAGTGCGATGCGCGTCCTGCTCAAGGCGTCCATGAACACCGAGAAGGCGAACGACCTGATCCGCAGCGGAAAGCTGCCCCAGCTGATGCAGGAGACCCTGGAAGCCATCAAGCCCGAGGCCGCCTACTTCACCCTCGACCACGGTGTCCGCACCTGTTACCTGGTCTTCGACATGAAGGACAGCTCTCAGATGCCGCCGATCGGCGAACCCTTCTTCATGGACATGGACGCCCAGCTGGAGATGACGCCGGTCATGAACGCCGAGGACCTGCAGAAGGGCCTGTCCCAGCTGCGGTAGCGCCCCCCGCCTCAGCTGAAGATGATCATCGAGCCCTGTGCCAGGCTCCGGGTCGCCGCCGCGTGCAGGCCCAGCCAGACGTGCCGTTCCCGGGAGAACGGGCTGGGGTCGTACGGTGCGGGGACGGCCGGTTCCTCCAGCTCCGTGGGGCCGAGCGGCGGCTGGGGGGCCGCCGGGGGGTTGGCCGGATCTATGCCGATCGCCGGGCCGACCAGCTGCAGCTCCCGCAGCAGGGCCTGCGAGGAGCCCAGGGGGCCGCCGCCCGCGAGGAGTTCGTCGTTGGCGAGCGGGTGCGGGAAGTCCACGGGGACGTACGCGCCCGCGTGGTCGTAGTGCCAGACCAGGTGCGACTGCTGGGCGGTCGCCTCGAACATCTCCAGCAACTGCTCGTAGTCCCCGCCGAGTTCGTCGACCGGGGTGACGGGCAGCCCGCAGACCTGGAGCAGATACGCGCGGCGCAGGAAGTGCAGGGCGTCGTAG
The DNA here is from genome assembly GCF_003143935.1 of Streptomyces sp. Act143. Lineage (GTDB taxonomy): Bacteria > Actinomycetota > Actinomycetes > Streptomycetales > Streptomycetaceae > Streptomyces. The sequence goes on from NZ_QFRX01000001.1 coordinate 5,475,873, forward strand.
TCGAAGCCGGCCACCGGGGCGACCTCGCCGGACAGTCCCGGCATGTACTGGTACACCGGCACCGGTGGCAGCCCGGCCTCGGCGAGCACCTTGTTGTATTGCGCGAGTTCCTCGGCGAACGGGTTGTCGGGCGTGTGGCACAACACGTCGACGAGCGGTACCAGCCACAGGTCACAGGCCAAAGAGGGCTCCTCGGATAGCTCGGTGCGGCACGACGGTCATAGCTCCGTGTAGCGGAGTGGTCAGGGAAGAGTAGTCGTGAAGTCCCCATACCCACACCCCGGGTGCCCAGCTCATTCCCTTGTGCTCATTCCGCGGCGGTCATTCCCGGCCGGATTCCCCGGCCAGGCGCTCGATGACGGCGAGCGAGTGGGCGTTGTACGCGGCGACGATCGCCCGCGCGGCCGTGGTGTCCCGGCGGACCAGCGCGTCGACCAGACCGGTGTGCTCCGCCCACAACTCGCCGCGCAGATCGTCGATCCGGCGCAGGTGCTGCACCGCGCACACCCAGGACTGCACGCGCAGCCGGTGCAGGAAGTCGGAGAGGTAGGGGTTGCCGAACAGGGCGCTCAGCTCGCGCCAGAACCGCAGGTCATAGCCGATCAGGACGGTCAGGTCACCCGCCCCGGCCGCCCGCTGGGCCTCCTCGCCGCGGCGCCGCACACCGGCCAGCAGGGCGGGGATGCGGGTGGCGTCCGGCTCGTCGACCAGGCCCAGATGGCCGTCGTCGAGCGCCCTGAACATGCCGTCGATGACGAGGGCGCGGGCCTCGATGATGCCGCGGTAGTCCGCGACCGAGTACTCGTGGACCCGGAAGCCGCGGTGCTGGTCCGCCTCCAGCAGACCCTGCGCGGCGAGATCGACCAGCGCCTCACGGACCGGCGTCGCCGACACCCCGTACTGCTCGGCGATCTCCTTGACCGTGAACTCCTGCCCGGGCTGGAGCCGTCCGCCCAGCACCTCGTCGCGAAGCGCGTCGGCGATCTGCTGCCGCAGGGTGCTGCGGGTCACGGCGCCGTTGCCGCTGCTGCCGGACATGGTCGGGCCTCTCCCTGGGGGCGTTCGGGTGGCGTGCACGTATATGTCTACGAGCACGCCACCTTACGCGTTCGGGTTCCCGGGGCCCGGGGTCCGGGGGTCGTCCCCCGGAAAACGCGGCAACCCGTGGCGTCCGGAAAGGCCGTACGCCTACTCCGTGTACTCGTCCGCCACGGAGAGCGCCGCGTCCAGCGCGGAGAGGCCCTCCTTCAGCTCGGCCTCGGAGACGTTGCACGGCGGCACCACATGGGTGCGGTTCATGTTGATGAACGGCCAGATGCCGTGCTTCTTGGCGGCGGCGCCGAACGCGGCCATCGGGGCGTTCGCCTCCCCGGCCGCGTTGTACGGCACCAGCGGCTCGCGGGTCTCCTGGTTCCGGACCAGGTCCAGCGCCCAGAACATGCCGACGCCGCGCACCTCGCCGACCGAGGGGTGCCGCTCGGCGAGCGCGCGCAGGGCGGGCTCGACCACGGCGGTACCGAGGTTCTTCGCGTTCTCGACCACGCCCTCCTCCGCCATCACGTTGATCGTGGCGACGGCGGCGGCACAGGCCAGCGGGTGCCCGGAGTACGTCAGACCGCCCGGGTAGGCCCGCTTGCCGAAGGTCTCCGCGATGGCGCCGGAGATGGCGACACCGCCGAGCGGCACGTACCCGCTGTTGACGCCCTTGGCGAAGGTCATCAGGTCGGGCACGACGCCGAACAGGTCGGCCGCGAACCACTCACCGGTGCGTCCGAACCCGGCCATGACCTCGTCGAGGATGAAGACGATCCCGTACCTGTCGCAGATCTCGCGGACCCCGGCCAGGTAGCCGGGCGGCGGGACCATGATCCCGGCGGTGCCGGGGATGGTCTCCAGGATGATCGCGGCGACGGTGCCGGGGCCCTCGAAGGCGATCGTCGTCTCCAGGTGCTCCAGCGCCCGTGCGCACTCCTGCTCCTCGGTCTCCGCGTAGAAGCGGGAGCGGTACAGGTACGGCGCCCAGAAGTGCACGACACCGGCGGAGGCGCTGTCGGAGGCCCACCGGCGCGGGTCGCCGGTGATGTTGACCGCCTGCTGGGTGCCGCCGTGGTACGACCGGTAGGCGGAGAGGACCTTGGCCCGCCCGGTGTGCAGGCGGGCCATGCGCACCGCGTGCTCGACGGCGTCCGCGCCGCCGTTGGTGAAGAAGATCTTGTCCAGGTCGCCGGGCGTCCGCTCGGCGATCAGCCGGGCCGCCTCCGACCGCGCCTCGATGGCGAAGGCGGGCGCGAACGTGGACAGGGTCGCGGCCTGTTCCTGGATCGCGGCGACGACCTTCGGGTGCTGGTAGCCGATGTTCGTGTAGACGAGGCCGCTGGTGAAGTCGAGGTACCGCTTGCCGTCGTAGTCCCAGAAGTACGACCCCTCCGCGCCGGCGACGGCGAGCGGGTCGATGAGCTCCTGCGCGGACCAGGAGTGGAACACATGCGCACGGTCCGCGGCCTTCACGGCGGCGCCGACCTCGGGGTTTGGCTGAGGGGTCATGCGGGTGAGGGTAAATGTCCGCGATGCGGAAGCGGTATCGGCGTCCTGTCTGCGGACGCGGGGTTTCCGCGACAGGTTGTCGGGCTTGGCGGCGTTACGGAACCGTCGAACCCGGGACGGCCGTCCCCTCGTACGCCCCCACTATCGTGGCCCTGACGCACAGGGGCGGGTCGGGGGAGTACGGGGGAGTGCCTGCGATGGAGAAGCTGGGGGCCGGGGATCCGCAGGGGATCGGGGCGTATCGGCTGCTGGCGCGGCTCGGGGCGGGCGGGATGGGGCAGGTGTACCTCGCGCGGTCGGAGCGGGGGCGGACCGTCGCCGTCAAGCTGGTGCGCGAGGAACTCGCCGCGCAGGAGGAGTTCCGGGGCCGGTTCCGGCAGGAGGTGCAGGCCGCCCGGCAGGTCGGCGGGTACTGGACCGCGCCCGTCCTCGACGCCGACACCGAGGCCGCCGTGCCCTGGGTCGCCACCGGGTACGTCGCCGGGCCCAGCCTCCAGCAGGTCGTCGGACACGATCACGGGGCACTGCCCGAGCGGTCGGTGAGAATCCTCGCCGCCGGGCTCGCGCACGCGCTGAAGGACATCCACGCCGCCGGGATCATCCACCGGGACCTCAAGCCGTCCAACGTCCTCGTCACCATCGACGGGCCGCGGGTCATCGACTTCGGCATCGCGCGGGCGCTGGAGACGGTGACCGACGGGGGTCTGACCAGGACCGGCGCGCTCGTCGGCTCGCCCGGCTTCATGGCGCCCGAGCAGGTGCGCGGCGACCGGATCACGCCCGCGTGCGACGTCTTCTGCCTGGGCTCCGTGCTGGCGTTCGCCGCCACCGGCAAGCTGCCCTTCGGCGCCGGGGGCAGCGGGGTGCACGCCCTGATGTTCCGGATCGCCCAGGAGGAGCCCGACCTGGAAGGGGTCCCCGAGGGCCTCGCCGACCTCGTCCGGGACTGCCTGAAGAAGGACCCCGCCGCCCGGCCGACCCTGGACCAGGTCCTGGAACGCACCGGCGCCGAGGACACGGTGTCCGGCGGACGCTCCCGCGACCCGTGGCTGCCGAGCGCACTGGTGGCCCAACTCGGTCGGCACGCGGTGCAGTTGCTGGAGACGGAGAATCCGGAGAGCGCGGACGGCGGTGGTGGCGCCGGGGGCGTGGCCGGTGAGGTGACCCCGGAGCATGCCTCGGCCGCCGCCGAGGACGCGCCGCCGGTGTCCGGGCGGCCGGGGGCCGGGACGCCGCTGAACCACCTGCCGACGGCCGTCGGCCCGTACGGCGAGCCGACCCCGCCCGCACCCGTGGGCGGGCCCCCACCCGCCCACCCCGCCTACGGCTACCCCCAACAGGCCCAACAGGCCCAGCAGTACGCGTCGCCGCCCGCGTCCACCCCCGCCTACGGCCACCCCCAGCAGCCCTGGTCGCCGGGCGTCCCGGCCCAGTACAACCCGTACGCCGGCGGCCCGAACCCCGGCGCGACCCCGCCCTACGGCGCCACCCCGCCCTACGGCCCCGGCGCGCCCTACCCGCAGCAGCCGCACCCCCAGCCCGACCCCCCGCGGCGCAACGGCCGCTCCACCGCCGCGCTCGTCATCGTCGCGCTGGTCGTCGCGCTCGGCGCCGGCGGCTCGGTCTACGCCCTGATGAGCGGCGGCGGTGACGACAACGCCGGACCCACGCCCACCACGAGCGCGCCCACGACACCCGGCCCCTCTCCCACCCCCACCTCCAGCGCCCCCGAGCCCTCCCCGACGCCCACCACCTCCGCCCCGGCGGACGGCGCCGTCCCCGCCGGCTATCTCGGCACCTGGACCGCGGACATCGACAACGCCGACGGTCACCACACCCGTCAACTCACCATTCAGGGAGGCGAGGTGGGCGACACGGTCCTCTCCCTCGTCGCCGACGGCCCCGACTACCACTGCGTCTTCCAGGCCGCGCTCACCGAAGCACCGGGCGCCGACGGCCCGTTGGAGATCGGCCCGTCCACGGTGACCGTCGGCCAACCCGCCACCTCCTGCACCCCCGGCGCCGCCAGCGAGATCACCCTGAGGCCGGACGGCACGCTGGAGCGCGTCAACACGGGCAACGGCGAGAAGCTGACGTACACCAAGCAGTGACCCGAAGTCCGCGCCGCCGCCGGGCGGTTGCACCTGCGCGCTCGTGCGGCCGTCTTCCGTGCGGGCGGCAGGAGGGGTTGTGTGGGTGACGGCATTCCTGCCCCGCCGTCCCGCTGACCCCAGGAGGTCGCATGCGCCCCACCAGAAGAACGGTCCTGACCGCGACGGGAGCGACGGCGCTGGCCGCGGGAGCGGGAGCGGGCGCGGGCGCGGCCGAGGCGGCGCCCTCCGGTGGCAGGCCGCCGGCCACCGCCCAGCAGCCCAGCCGTGAACTCCGTTCGCTGTTGCGGGAGATCGACCCCGCCCGCATCGAGGCCACGGTCCGCAAGCTGGTCTCCTTCGGCACCCGCCACACTCTCTCCGCCCAGGACGACCCGGTCCGCGGCATCGGCGCCGCCCGCGACTGGCTGCTGGCGGAGCTGCGTTCGTACGCCGCCGCCTCGGGCGGCCGGATGACGGCGGAACTCCAGTCGTACGTCCAGGAGCCGGGCCCGCGCATCCCGACGGCGACCCGGATCACCAACGTCGTGGCGACCCTGCGCGGTTCGGTGACGCCGGAGCGGGTCTACGTCGTCTCGGGGCACTACGACTCCCGGGTCACCGACGTCATGGACTTCACCTCCGACGCGCCGGGCGCGGACGACGACGCGTCCGGGGTGGCGGTCGTGCTGGAGCTGGCGCGGGTGATGGCGCGGCGCCGGCCCGCCGCGACGATCGTGTTCGCGGCGGTGGCGGGGGAGGAGCAGGGGCTGTTCGGATCGGGGTATCTGGCCCAGCAGTTCAAGGCCGCCGGGACGGACGTCCAGGGCATGTTCACCAACGACATCGTCGGCAGCTCCACCGCGGACGACGGCACGCGCGACCCGTACACGATCCGTCTCTTCGCCGAGGGCGTCCCCACCTCCGAGACCCCCGAGCAGGCCGCGATCCGCCGCTCGGTCGGCGGTGAGAACGACTCCGCCACCCGCCAACTCGCCCGTTTCGTCAGGGACGTGGCCGACAACGACGCGACCGGCATGCACGTGCGGGTCATATACCGCCGGGACCGTTACCGCCGCGGCGGCGACCACATCCCGTTCCTCGAACGCGCCTACCCGGCCGCCCGCTTCACCGAGCCCGCCGAGGACTTCGCCCACCAGCACCAGGACGTCCGGGTCGAGGACGGCAAGCAGTACGGCGACCTGCCCGAGTTCTGCGACTTCGACTTCGTCGGACGGGTGGCCAAGGTGAACGCGGCGGCCCTGTGGACCCTCGCCCAGGCACCCGGCACCCCCCGGGGCGCCAAGATCATCACCACCCTGCTCACCAACTCCACCCAGCTGGTGTGGACGAGGGGAACGGAACCGGACCTGGCCGGCTACGAGATCGTCTGGCGGGAGACGACGGCACCCGAGTGGACGCACGTCGTCCCGGTCGGCGATGTGACGACGTACGAGATCGACCTGTCGAAGGACAACGTCTTCTTCGGCGTGCGCGCGGTGAACGCGAAGGGCCTGAGAAGCCCGGTGGCCTTCCCGGACCCGCAGACCTGATCGGGGGCCCTGGGCAGGGGGTGGCGGCGCCGCGACCGGGCGCCCGTACTCGCCTCAGGGGCGCGGCGACCGGCATCCGCACTCGTCTCAGGGGCGCCGCGACCAGGCACCCGCACTTGCCGCAGGGGCGCAACGACCGGCATCCGTACTCGTCTCAGGGGCGCCGCGACCAGGCACCCGTACTCGTCTCAGGGCTGCGGGGGCGGTCTGCCCGATCGACGGTGACGGCCGGGTGCCCGCGTCCGTGCGGCAACCTCAGCCGGCCCCTGCGGCGCCGCCGGGCTCAGCTCAGCGCGCCTCCGGCGGCCGCTGTCGAGGCATGTTCGGTCGCGTGCCCCCCGCCCCCGGGGGCAGCGGGAACCGGCCCTGCACCACGTTCCCGTCCGGCCGCGACGCCCCCGCCACGGCGGTCTGGATGCCCAGCGGCGCGGACCCGGTCCGGAACTCCACCATCCAGTCGGTCGTCTCCACCCGCACCAGCTCGGTCACGTCCTCGGAGAACCGCCGCAGCACCGCGAGACACCGCTCGGCGGCCTCTCCGGCGGTCCCCTCGGTCGGCCCCAGCACCTCCCGCACGCTCTCCGAGGCCCAGTCGAACTGGAGCACCTGGAGCCGCCGCTGCACGGCCTGCGCGGTGGCCACATCCCTTATCCACCCGGAAGTGACCCCGAAGAACCGATCAACCGCGACACACGCGACGGCGAGGAGCAGCGCGAGATACCCCCAGGCCGCGACGCCGCCGACCACCCCGGTCAGATCGAGCAGCGGCAGCGAGGCCCCGGCGACGGCACCCGCCGCCGCACCGCCCCGCAGAACCCGCGCGCCCCGCCGCTTCCACACCCGGTCCGCGAGGTACCAGGCGGCGGTGTCGAGCGCACCGCGCTCCACCCACCGGTACAGCTCGTCGAGCCGGGGCGCGGGCTCGCCCCAGTCCCCGAGGGGAAACGTCCGGCCCGTCAGGTCGCCCGGCCGCAGCCCGGCCGTTTCCCCGCCCCGCCCGTCCTGCGGCGGACCCTCGGGCTGCATCTCCGGCTGACCCACCCGGCACTCCCTCCACGACCGATCACGCTGCGTAATGCACGTGTGACGCATGATGCCGACGTGCCGGACCTTTCCTACCTCCCAATGGGTGGCGAAGGTGCGGCTTTCACCTCTTTTCCGCCCGGAAGTGGGGCTTGATCAGGTATAGGCCTCGACGTCATCTCACTCGAAAGAGTGCTGGGGCGATGCCTGCGCGGAGCACGTAGGCTCATGACAGAGGACCGGACGGGCCCAGGACGGGCCCAAGACACAGACCTAAGAGCGGGAGCTGATCGTGATCCCCGGTGGTGGCCAGCCCAACATGCAGCAGCTGCTCCAGCAGGCCCAGAAGATGCAGCAGGACCTGGCGAACGCGCAGGAGGAACTGGCGAGGACCGAGGTCGACGGCCAGGCCGGCGGCGGCCTGGTGAAGGCGACGGTCACCGGCTCCGGTGAGCTGCGCGCCCTCAAGATCGACCCGAAGGCGGTGGACCCGGAGGACACCGAGACCCTCGCCGACCTGATCGTGGCGGCCGTGCAGGCGGCCAACGAGAACGCCCAGACCCTCCAGCAGCAGAAGCTCGGCCCGCTGGCCCAGGGCCTGGGCGGCGGCATCCCGGGCCTGCCGTTCTAGGACGGGACCTGCCTTTCTAAGAAGGCGGTCCGCCAACTACCGTACGTACGTGTAAGGAACCCCAGGAAGGACGGCAGTCCGTTGTACGAAGGCGTGGTGCAGGACCTCATCGACGAACTGGGGCGGCTGCCCGGCGTCGGTCCCAAGAGCGCCCAGCGGATCGCCTTCCACATCCTCCAGGCGGAACCGACGGACGTACGGCGTCTCGCGCAGGCCCTGATGGAGGTCAAGGCGAAGGTCCGCTTCTGTGCGACCTGCGGCAATGTCGCCCAGGAAGAGCTGTGCAACATCTGCCGTGACACCCGCCGCGACCCCTCCGTCATCTGCGTGGTGGAGGAGCCCAAGGACGTGGTCGCGATCGAGCGCACCCGGGAGTTCCGGGGCAAGTACCACGTCCTGGGCGGCGCGATCAGCCCGATCGAGGGCGTGGGCCCGGACGACCTGCGGATAAGGGAACTCCTGGCACGTCTGGCGGACGGCACGGTCACGGAACTGATCCTGGCCACGGACCCCAACCTGGAGGGCGAGGCGACCGCCACCTACCTCGCCCGCATGATCAAGCCCATGGGCCTCAAGGTCACCCGCCTGGCCAGCGGCCTCCCGGTGGGTGGCGACCTGGAATACGCGGACGAGGTGACCCTCGGCCGCGCCTTCGAGGGGAGACGACTCCTAGATGTCTGACGCCACGCTGCACGCGACCAGCCAGAATCCCGACGACTTCGCGGTCCAGATCGCCGACCAGGTGGAGAGCTTCCTGGTGGCGGTGACCGAGGTGGCGAAGGGCGACGAGCCCGACTCGGCCGTCCCCTTCCTGCTCCTGGAGGTCTCCCAGCTCCTGCTGGCCGGCGGCCGCCTGGGTGCCCACGAGGACATCGTGCCGGACGAGCGCTACGAGCCCGACCTGGGCCCGGAGCCGGACGTGGACGAACTCCGCGAGAACCTGGCCCGCCTGCTGGAGCCGGTCGACGTGTACTCGGAGGTCTTCGACCCCTACGAGCCGCGCAAGTCGCCGGTCCCGGCCCGCATCTCCGACGACCTCACCGACGTCATCACCGACCTCCGCCACGGCATGGCCCACTACCGCGCCGGCCGCACCACGGAGGCCCTGTGGTGGTGGCAGTTCTCCTACTTCTCCAACTGGGGCACGACGGCGTCCGCGACCCTCCGCGCCCTCCACTCGGTCCTGGCCCACGTCCGCCTGAACCAGCCCCTGGAGGAACTGGACGGCCTCGACACCGACCAGAGCATGGGCGACGAGACGCTGGAGTTCGAGGCCGGCAAGGTGATGGCGGAGGAGATCGGGGCACCGCTGGGAGTGCGCCCCGGGAAATGACCCGCTTTTCCGTACGGTGTGGGGCGCGGCGAACACGCTGCGCCCCACAACGCGTTTACGGGGACGGGAGGGGACGGGCGCTCTCTGGCGGCGGCACCCCGTGCCTACAGCCCCGCATCCTCCAGCACCGCCCGCAAGGTCCCCGTCTCCACGAAGGGTGCCGTAACCGTCGGCTCGCTGTACCACCGCAGCGGCCACGTGTTTCCGTCCAGCGCCGGAATCCCGATGTACGTGACGGTCCGTGCCCCTCTCCCGCCGAACCGCTGCACCCCCAACGGCCAGCTGTGCGCGCGCACTTCGCCGGGCGCGAGCAGGAAGTACATCCAGCGGAAGCCGAGCACCTCGCACACGATCGGCCCGGCGTCGCCGTCCGTGGCCTCGATGAGCCGCGCGGCGACCTGCTCCCCCCGCACCCCCTCGATCCGTACGGCGTCGAAGTGGACCCCGGAGAGACGGAGTTGGTGACCGGAGGCGGGGACCCACTCGAGGGGGTCGATTGCGTTCGTCATGGTCACACGGTGGCGTCGACGAGGCTACGCTCGGTAGTGACTGAGGTGATACACGCCGGGGTGTATCGGTCGGAGGTGCGCGCTGTGGCCGTCCAGTACAACTCCAACTCTGTCCCTGCCAGCTGGCGTTACAGCGGAAACCAGATGAAGCGGTGGCGCACGAAGGCCAACGTCAGCAGAGAAGAGCTGGCGGCCGCCTCCAACTACTCGCTCGACACCATCAAGTCCATGGAGCAGGGGGTGCGCATGCCGACCCCACGCGCGCTGGACGCGGCAGATGAGTTGTGCGGGGCAGAAGGGTTCCTGAGCGCGGCCAAGGAGTACGTGAAGAGGGAGCCGTTCCCGCCTCGGGCGCAGGACTACATGCTCTACGAGCAGCAGGCGATCAGCTTGTGGTGGTACGAGGTCGCGCTGATCCCCGGCCTGCTGCAGACGGAAGGGTACGCGCGGAGACTGATCGGCAACCACTGGCCGCCCGTGGACGAGGAGACGGTCGAGGAGCGGGTTGCGGCTCGGATGAACCGGCAGCAACTCCTCGACAGTAGGCCGCCGGTGGCATGCAGCTTCGTGGTGTTCGAGGCGGCACTACGTGCGCCGCAGGTGGACGCGGCCCAACTGCTCTGGCTTGCGGGGGTGGGCCGTACGAACGCCGTCTCGATTCAGGTGCTGCCGTTTGCGCGGGCCACCTCGTCGGCTCTCATGGGGCCGATGGTGTTGTTGGAGACGCGTGACCGTGAGCGCTTTGCCTACTCGACAGGCCAGTCGTTCAGTCAGCTGACCGCCGATCCCGAGATCGTCAGCTCTCACACCGAGCGGTTTAGCATGATCCGCATGGAGGCCCTCGGCCGTGCTGAGTCAGCCGAGTTCATCGAGGGGATGGCGAGAGAACTATGAGCGAGCAACCGATCTGGTTCAAGTCAAGCTATAGCGACTCCGAGGGCGATGCCTGCGTCGAAGTGGCATTCGCCACCGCAATCCACGTACGAGACTCCAAGCTCCCCTCCAGCCCCGAACTCCACTTCCCCGCCCCCGCTTGGTCCGCGTTCATCTCCGCAGTTCAGCCCGGAGCTTGAGCCCCGGGCCCCGAGGCTCGGGCCCCGAGCCCTTCCATGGGTTTTTGGGTTTTGGGTTGGTTGAATTCCAACCCAACCAACCAAGCCTGAACGGGAGTTAGGGCGCCTCACCCCGAATGGGTGACGTTGTGTGATCGGCTTGCGGCGGGACGTGAAACCGCTCTAGGTTCGCGGCAAACACCAGCAAATAGTTCGGCCCCGGTCGGTGAGCCAACACCGGCTCCGGGGCCTGACCTACGGATCGAACGAGGCTCGATCGTGGCTTACTCCCAGCCTAGCCCTGCTCTGCCGTCCCCGTCTCACCCGTTGGCCAAAACGGGTTACGGCAAACGCCCCACCGGTGACGAAGACCCGCACGCCGACCCGGACTTCGCACATCTGAGTCCCCGTGACCGCGAGATCGCCGTCTTCGTGGACCATCTCGAAGAGGGCCACGCGATGGGCTACAAGGCGATCGCGGCGGAACACCCGATGTACGGCCAGCAAGCGGTCCGCACCTCGATGGGCCGCATCACCCTCGCCGGCCACCTGCGCTGGGCAGGTCAAGGGCGTGCCGGATGGGAACCACAGCGAGATCTCCATGTGGCTTCTGGAGCAATGCATGCAGTTGCGTCCTGACCTCCGGCTCTATCCCGAGCGGGGTCTCAAGACAGAGGCGTGCCGGAAGGGGCGTGCCCGCGCGGACGCCATTCTGGTGCCCAGGCGAAGCCTCAAGGGGCATGGAGGGTGGTCCGAGGCCGAGGAGGTGCTCATGGCGGTCGAGATCACCTGGCCCGCTACCGCCACGAGGAGAAGCTCCCTTTCGGCGCCGCCGTCCAGCTCCCCGACCCGGTGAACATCACCCTCGAAACAGAGCCCCTCGAGGAGTTCGCGGACTGATCACATCCCCAGCCCCCACAGGCCCTTGGCCAACGCCGTCACCCCGCCCGTCAGCGCGAGCAGCAGGACCAGCAGGCGGGCTCGGTGTTCGGGGATGCGGGAGGCGAGCCCCCTGCCGATGATCCCGCCCGCCACCATGGCCGCGACCACGGAGACCCACTGGGGCGCGCGCAGCTCCGGCATCCCGTTCGCCGCCACGGAGAAGGCGTTGACGACCACGCCGTAGAACATCGCGTTGGGCACGAACTCCCGTACCGTCCACCCCGCGTTGAGGGCGTACAGGGATATCGGCGGTCCACCCACCCCCGCCGCCGAGTTCATGAACCCGCCGACCGCCCCGGCGGCCACAGCCCCTTTCCTGCCGCGCAGGGCGGGGAGGCGGGCGCCGCGCATGACCAGCAGTACGGCGACGGTCACCAGCCCTCCCATGACCAACAGCAGCACAGGCTCCGGGAGTTGGCGTGTCATCCAGGCCCCCGCGGGCACCGTGCAGGCCGCCGCCACGCACAACGGCACCATCGCCGCGGGCCGCACCCGCCGCCATCCGCCCACCAGCCCCACGGCACAGATGGCCCCCGAGGCGCAGTTGGCCAGCACCACCCCCTGCGCCGGCCCGAGCAGCAGGATCAGGGCGGGTACGGCGACCAGGGCGAAGCCCATGCCGGTCAGCCACTGGACGGAGGAGCCGAGCAGGACGATGCCCCCCAGCAGCACGTCGCCCTGCCATCCGCCTGTCATGGTGCGGTCTCCTTCACTGCCCCACGGGCGCCTCGAGCAACCAGGTGCTGACTCCATGCCGTAGCGGTCGGGACCGACCGGCGACGCGGCGTCCCTCCTCGGCCGGGCGCGGCGCATCACCGCCCCTGTCCGCGCGATGATCTCCCGCACCCCGAACGGCTTGGACACGTGGTCGGAGCGACTCGGCGACCGGCTCATCGTCTTCCACCAGCAGTACGCGCACAGCCGCACCCTAATGCTTGAAGTTTAAAGACAGCCGGTGACGGGTGACCTGGGCCACTTTGCGGAGTGGTCCGGTGTGAGCGGGGGCAGGGACCGTGCTGGGCGTCCGGTCTCACCATGTGGTTTCCCGAAGGTCGATTTCGGACGCTCGATAGACTGAGCCGACCGCAGTACATATGCGTATGTGCGGATAGTGACTGACTGAGCGAGGAGCGCACGTGGGCCTTGTCGTGCAGAAGTACGGAGGCTCCTCCGTAGCCGATGCCGAGGGCATCAAGCGCGTCGCCAAGCGGATCGTGGAAGCGAAGAAGAACGGCCACCAGGTGGTCGTCGTCGTTTCCGCGATGGGCGACACGACGGACGAGCTGATCGATCTCGCCGAGCAGGTATCCCCGATGCCTGCCGGACGTGAGTTCGACATGCTGCTGACCGCCGGAGAGCGTATCTCCATGGCCCTGCTGGCCATGGCGATCAAAAACCTGGGCCACGAGGCCCAGTCGTTCACCGGTAGCCAGGCGGGTGTCATCACCGACTCGGTCCACAACAAAGCGCGGATCATCGACGTCACGCCGGGCCGCATCCGGGAGTCCCTCGACAAGGGCAACATCGCCATCGTCGCGGGCTTCCAGGGCGTCAGCCAGGACAAGAAGGACATCACCACGCTCGGCCGCGGCGGTTCCGACACCACGGCCGTGGCGCTGGCCGCCGCCCTGGACGCCGAGGTGTGCGAGATCTACACCGACGTGGACGGCGTGTTCACCGCCGACCCGCGCGTGGTGAAGAAGGCGAAGAAGATCGACTGGATCTCCTTCGAGGACATGCTGGAGCTGGCCTCGTCCGGCTCCAAGGTGCTGCTCCACCGGTGTGTGGAGTACGCCCGGCGGTACAACATCCCGATCCACGTCCGGTCCAGCTTCAGCGGGCTGCAGGGCACCTGGGTCAGCAGCGAGCCGATCGAGCAAGGGGACAAGAAGGTGGAGCAGGCCATCATCTCCGGTGTCGCGCACGACACCTCCGAGGCCAAGATCACGGTCGTCGGCGTGCCGGACAAGCCGGGCGAGGCCGCCACGATCTTCCGGGCGATCTCCGACGCCGAGATCAACATCGACATGATCGTGCAGAACGTGTCCGCCGCCTCCACCGGCCTGACGGACATCTCCTTCACGCTGCCGAAGTCCGAGGGCCGCAAGGCCATCGACGCCCTGGAGAAGAACAAGGCGGGCATCGGCTTCGACTCCCTGCGCTACGACGACCAGATCGGCAAGATCTCCCTGGTCGGCGCGGGCATGAAGACCAATCCCGGTGTCACGGCCGACTTCTTCACCGCCCTGTCCGACGCGGGCGTGAACATCGAGCTGATCTCGACCTCCGAGATCCGTATCTCGGTCGTCACCCGCGCCGACGACGTCAACGAGGCGGTCCGCGCCGTGCACACCGCCTTCGGGCTCGACTCCGACAGCGACGAGGCCGTCGTCTACGGAGGCACCGGCCGATGACTGCCAAACCGACGCTCGCGGTCGTGGGTGCGACCGGGGCCGTCGGTACGGTCATGCTCCAGATCCTGTCCCAGCACGCGGACATCTGGGGCGAGATCCGTCTGCTCGCCTCCCCGCGCTCGGCCGGCCGCAAGCTGGCCGTGCGCGGGGAGCAGGTCGAGGTGCGGGCCCTGACCGAGGAGGCCCTCGACGGCGTCGACGTCGCCATGTTCGACGTGCCCGACGAGGTCTCCGAGCGCTGGGCGCCGGTCGCCGCGGCCAAGGGCGCGGTGGTGGTCGACAACTCGGGCGCCTTCCGGATGGACCCGGAGGTGCCCCTTGTCGTCCCCGAGGTCAATCCGCACGCCGCCCGCGTCCGGCCGCGCGGCATCATCGCCAACCCCAACTGCACGACCCTGTCGATGATCGTCGCCCTGGGCGCGCTGCACGCCGAGTTCGGGCTGCGCGAGCTGGTGGTGTCGTCGTACCAGGCGGTGAGCGGGGCCGGTCGCGCCGGGGTGGAGACGCTGCGGCAGCAGCTCGCCCTGGTCGCCGGTACGGAACTGGGCACGCACCCCGGGGACGTGCGGCGGGCCGTGGGCGACAACACCGGGCCGTTCCCGGAGCCGGTCGCGCTGAACGTCGTGCCGTGGGCCGGGTCGCTGCGGGAGGACGGCTGGTCGTCGGAGGAGATGAAGGTGCGGGACGAGTCCCGCAAGATCCTCGGCCTGCCCGAACTGCCCGTCGCCGTCACCTGCGTCCGTGTCCCGGTGGTCACCACGCACTCGCTGACCGTCCACGCCCGCTTCGAGGGCGAGGTCACCGTCGCCAAGGCGCGCGAGATCCTCGCCACCGCGCCGGGCGTCGTGCTGTTCGACAACCCGGCCGCGGGGGAGTTCCCGACGCCGGCGGACGTGGTGGGCACCGACCCGACCTGGGTGGGGCGGGTGCGCCGGGCGCTCGACGACCCGACGGCGCTCGAACTCTTCGTCTGCGGTGACAACCTGCGCAAGGGCGCGGCGCTGAACACCGCGCAGATCGCCGAGCTGGTGGCGGCCGAATTCACGGGCGCCTGATCCGGACGGGTTTGTAAGATCTGTGAACCAAGTGTGAGCGGGTCGATGGTCCGGACCACTTGCTGTGGACGTCGTTGTCGTCCGAAGATTTTCCTTCCCGCTCTCCGCAACCGCGCGCAGGGCGGGAAGCGTCTTTGCGAACGCCCTTGAGGGGCTGTGGGGGCGCGGTGCGAGGTGTGGGGACACCTCGGTCATTCGGGACATAGGGGAAGAGCGGGTAGGCATGAGGGCGTTTCACGCACGGTCAGTTGTGCTGCCTGACACCAGACGGCCGGTCGCGGGGGATGACGCAAAAGTGACACGCGGCACGTACAACCCTGCCGGGGGGAAGTGTGTCCAACTGGCGTGGCAGAGGTACTCGACTTCAGCACGGCACGTGGCGGTGCGGCCCTTCGGCCCCGCCCCGCGGCCCTCCGACCCCGCATGCCCGGCACGCCCGGCGGCATGCCGGTGATCGCGCCCATGCCCGCAGCGCGGCCCGCCCGCATCCCGAACCAGCGCGACGGCGCCGAGGACGTCACGGCGGCCGGCACGACCGTCGACCACCTCACCGAGACCTACCGGGCGCACTACAGCTCCCTGCTCCGTCTCGCCGCCCTCCTCCTCGACGACACCGCCTCCTGCGAGGACGTCGTCCAGGAGGCCTTCATCCGCGTCCACTCCGCGCGCAAGCGCGTCCGCGACCGCGACAAGACGCTCGCGTACCTGCGCCAGACGGTCGTCAACCTCTCCCGCTCGGCCCTGCGCCGCCGCATCCTCGGGCTGAAGCTGCTGTCCAAGCCGATGCCGGACATGGCGAGCGCCGAGGAGGGGGCGTACGACCAGCTGGAGCGCGACTCCCTCATCAAGGCGATGAAGGGACTCCAGCGCCGCCAGCGCGAGGTCCTCGTCCTGCGCTACTTCGCGGACATGACCGAGGCGCAGGTCGCCGAGACCCTCGGGATCTCGCTCGGCTCGGTGAAGGCGTACGGTTCCCGCGGCATCGCCGCGCTCCGCGTCGCCATGGAGGCACCGGCATGAGCGGGGACCACGAGGAAGGCCGGGACGGGCGGCGCCACCTGCACCGTCCCTTCGACTGGCACGAGCCGGGCGGGGGCGAGCAGGACAACCCGAAGCAATCGCACGCTGGGAACGGAACTGTGAACCACGGCCTCGACGACCAGAGCCCCGAAGACGGGTTCGACTCGGACGAGCTGGCACTGCGACGCATGCTGCACCAGGCGGTCCAGGAGATCGAACCGCGCGACGGCACGCTCGACCACCTGCGGCAGGCGGTGCCCGCCCGCCGGGCCCGCAAGCGGCAGGCCCTGGTGGGCATGGCCGCCGCGGCGCTCTTCATCGGCACCGCCGTCCCGGCCCTGCTGCACGTCTCCGGCGCCACCGGCTCCGACGCCGACCCGCTGAACGCCGGCCACTACTCGCAGGCCCAGGGCGGCGCGAGCGAGGGCAAGGGCCCCGACGGCGGCGAGTCCACCTCCGGCGGCAGCTCCGGCAAGGCCGAGGACAAGGGCAAGGACGACAAGGGGAGCAAGGACTCCGACAAGGGCGGCGGCACCGGTGGCGCCACCGGCCCCGCCGCCACCAGCACGGCCGGTGTCCCCGCCTGCACGGCCACGGACCTCGGTTCGGCCACCGCGAGCTCCGGCGCCCCCGACGCCTCCGGCGCGGTCTACGGCACCTTCCGCTACACCAACACCTCCACGGCCGCCTGCACGATCGCGGGCCCCGGCTCGATCAGCCTCGCGGTGTCGGGCGCCGCGGACTACGCCAAGGTCGGCCAGGCCCGGCACGTCGTCGGCGACGCCGCGGCCGCCTTGCCGGACCCGTCGACGGAACTCGCCTCCCTGGTCCTCCAGCCCGGCTCCTCCTACGACGTCCGGTTCGCGTGGGTCCCCTCCGAGACCTGCCCCACCACCTCCGGTGGCGGCACGGGCGACCCCGACCCGACACCCGATCCGACGCCCGACCCGTCGCCGACCGAGGACGCCGGCACCACGACGGGCACCTCCACCGGCGGTGACACCGGCGTCACCACCCAGCTCGTCAGGGAGGACGGCGGCACGGCCGACGGCAGCGTCACCATCACCAACTCCGCCGAGGGCGGCGTCGCATCGGCAACGACGACGGTGAGTAACGCGTGCGCCGGGACGGTCTACTGGACGGGCGTGCTGACGGCTTCCTGACGGACGCCCGAAGGCCGGAGGCCTACGCCACGCACGTGCCGGCCGCCTGCTGGACGGGCGGGGCGGCCGTCTCCTGACGGGGCGGCCGAAGGGCCGCTGGCGGGGTGCGCGGTGGTCTGGTGAACAGGCGCGCCGGCCGCTTTCTGACACGGCGCCCGGAGGATCGCTGAGTTGGCATCCCGGCCGTTTTCCCGAGCGGGCGACTGGAGGATTGCTGAGCCCGGCGTTCCGGCCGTCCTTCCGAGAGCGGGCGGCCGGAGGTCTACTGAGTCGGCGTCCCGGCCGTCTCCTGAGTGGGTGACGTGGTCTGTTCCGGCAGGAGGCCCAGCTCCGCGTCCCGGGCGAACTCCACCTCGCGCCGCAGCAGCCGGAACCACATGAACACCACGAACCCGGCGAAGACGAACCACTCACCGGTGTAGCCGAGGTTCTGGAACGCCTTCAGGTTCAACCCGCTGTCGGCCGGCGCGCTCGCGGGCACGGCCTTCATCCCGGAGTCCGCCTTGTCCAGCGTCACCCAGGCGTCGTACAGCTCGTACGGCACCAGGTTCACCAGTGAGGCCGCGCTGATCGCCGAGGTCTGCCCCGCGGGCAGCCCGCCCTTCGCGCTGACCCCGTTCTCGCCGGGCTGCTCGGACGCCTGCAAGGCACCCGTGACGGTGACCTCGCCCGTCGGCGCGGCCGGTGCCTTCGCCGGATCGGCGGCCCCCGGCAGCCAGCCCCGCACCACCGGCAGCGCCTTGCCGCCGTCGGTCCGCAGCAGCGTCAGCACATAGAACCCGCGCTCGCCGTCCAGCTCCCGCCCCGGCACCAGCAACTGCTTGCCGTACCGCCCGCTCACGGTGGCCTGCCGCCCCGACGTCTCCTGGTCCACGGGCAGCAGCTCGGCCAGCGGCGCGGCGGCCTCCCGCTCGTTCGACGCGGCCTGGGCGCTCGCGCGGTCGTGGTCCTGCATCCGCTCCTCGAAGCGGCTCAGCTGCCAGGAGCCCATGAACACGCAGAACGGGATGGCGAGCAGCACGAAGACGTTGATCCCCCACCAACGGGGCGTCAGCAGAAACCGGTACACACCTCAACGGTACGGGTCAGCCCGGCAGGGGCCGCCCGCGGGGTCAGTACCGCTCGGTGAGGTGGTCCCGGCCGGCCGGCGGCTCGTACGGCTCGGGCCAGAAGTCGGTGACGGCGGATATCCGACCGCTCTCGTCCCCGGTGAAGAACGAGACGCCGTACATCTCCTCCAGCCCCACCGTGAAGTGGATCCAGGTGACCACCTGCTCCGGCTCGGCGACGATCCGCTCGATCCGCAGGTGCCAGTCGCCCGGATACTCCCGGTTGAACCGCACGTACCGCTCCCGCCCGCTGATCCGCTCCCGCGTCTGCGGCAGCGTGTACACCACGTCCGCGGCGAGCGTCCCCGCGAACGTGTCCCAGTCCCGCGCCTCCGCGGAGGCCCAGAAGGTCTCGACTGTCCTGCGCAGATCGGTCATGCGGTCGAGTCTGCACCCGGCCACTGACAATCGGCCGGGCTGTGCACGGCCCTGTGCACGGGCTCGTGCACAGGCGCGAAGTTGTCCACAGGGTGGGACCCACGCCAGTGAATTGTCTGTGCGGGCGGGCAGTATGGGCCCATGACTGAGAGCAACGGGTCCGCCGCGCCCGAGCAGAACGAACAGCGCGATCTTCAGGAGGTTCCGAGCGAACAGCACGAAGCGATGCCGGACTGGGAGAAGCGCTTCCGGGCGCCCCGGGTCTCCCTGCCGGACTGGGCGGAGGACGCGCCGGACCGCTCCCTGTTCGTGTCGAACGCGACGGGGACGTACGAGCTGTACGCCTGGGACCGGGCCACGGACGAGCAGCGCCAGGTCACCGACCGGCCGAACGGCACGACGGACGGCGTGCTCTCCCCGGACGGCGCGTGGATCTGGTGGTTCGACGACAAGGACGGCGACGAGTTCGGCGTCTGGCGCCGCCAGCCGTTCGCGGGCGGCCCGGACGAACCGGCCGCCCCCGGTCTGGACGCCTCCTACCCGGCGGGCCTGGCTCTCGGCCGCGACGGCCGCACGGCGGTGGTGGGCCGCTCGACCGACGAGGACGGTACGACGATCCATGTCGCGCGCACCGGCGAGCCCCCGGTGGAGATCTACCGCCACCGCGAGTCCGCGGGCGTCGGCGACCTCTCCCACGACGGCTCGCTGATCGCCCTCGAACACACCGAGCACGGCGACGCGATGCACTCGGCGCTGCGCGTGGTCCGCCTGGACGGCACGCCGGTCGCCGAACTGGACGACACCAAGGGCGGCACCGAGGAGCTGGGCCTGGAGGTCCAGGGCTTCGCGCCGGTCGACGGCGACACCCGCCTGCTCATCGGCCACCAGCGCCGGGGCCGCTGGGAGCCGCTGGTGTGGGACGTGGCGTCGGGCGAGGAGACGGACCTGGCGCTGGACCTGCCGGGCGACGTGAGCGCGGAGTGGTACCCGGACGGCACGGGCCTGCTCATCGCCCACAGCCACGAGGCCCGCAGCGAGCTCTTCCGCTACGACCCGGCGACCCGCGAACTGGTGAAGATCCCCACCCCGGCGGGCACGGTCTCCGGCGCGACGGCCCGCCCCGACGGCAGCGTGGAGTACCTCTGGTCCTCGGCGGCGCAGCCCTCCACGGTCCGCTCCACGACCGGCGCGGTCGTGCTGGACCCGCCGGGCATGAAGTCCCCCGGCTCGGTGCCGGTGGAGGACGTGTGGGTGGAGGGCCCCGGCGGCCGTATCCACGCCCTGGTCCAGAAGCCGGCGGGCGCGACCGGCCCGCTCCCCACGGTCTTCGACATCCACGGCGGCCCGACCTGGCACGACAGCGACGCCTTCGCGGCGGGCCCGGCGGCCTGGGTGGACCACGGCTACGCGGTGGTCCGCGTCAACTACCGGGGCTCCACCGGCTACGGCCGCGCCTGGACGGACGCCCTCAAGCACCGAGTCGGCCTGATCGAGCTGGAGGACATCGCGGCGGTCCGGGAATGGGCGGTGACGTCCGGCCTCGCCGACCCCACCCGCCTCATTCTGACCGGCGGCTCCTGGGGCGGCTACCTCACCCTCCTCGGCCTCGGCACCCAGCCCGACGCCTGGACCCTCGGCATCGCGGCGGTCCCGGTCGCCGACTACGTCACGGCGTACCACGACGAGATGGAAGCCCTGAAGGCCATGGACCGCACCCTCCTCGGCGGCACCCCCGAAGAGGTCCCGGAACGCTTCGAGGCCTCGTCCCCCCTCACCTACGTCGACCAGGTGAAGTCCCCGGTCTACATCTCGGCCGGCGTGAACGACCCCCGCTGCCCGATCCGCCAGATCGACAACTATGTGAAGCGCCTGGAGGCAAGGGGCGCGGTACACGAGGTGTACCGCTACGACGCGGGCCACGGTTCGCTGGTCGTGGACGAACGCATCAAGCAGGTGAGGCTGGAACTGGACTTCGCAGAACGCCACTTGGCAGCCCCCGCCCAATCCTGACCCCAGCCCAACACCCACCCGAACAACCCCCGGCCCCACCCGAGCCGCAACGGGCAGCCGCACCGCCGGTACGGCTGCCCGTCTGCTCCAACGTCGTAGCCGCGGCCGGTCGTCCTGCTGCTCCATCGTCGTAGCCGCGGCCGGTCGTCCTGCTGCTCCATCGTCCTAGCCGCGGCCGGTGGTCCTGCTGCTCCATCGTCCTAGCTGCGGGCAGTCGTGCCGCTGGGGCGGCACGGGTGGGCGCAGCGGCACCCCGCAAGCGCGGGCGAGCGAACCCCACCCCCGCCCGGCCCCGGCGCAGGGTGCCCCCAAGGCCCGCCTCAGCTCACCGCACCGTCCCGCGCCCGCCGCCGCCCCAGCAGCTCCGCCAGCCCCCGCCGCGTAGCCGCCAACACCACCCGATCCGACCCCTTCAGCACATAGTTGTCGGGCAGATCCCACACCAGCCCCGAGGGCACAGCCCCTTCTGCATAGGCCCCCTCCACCGCAGGCTCACCCCCACCTCCAACTCCCGCCCCGGACCCGGCTCCAGACCCGGCTCCAGACGCACCCCCACCCCCACCCCCGGCACCGTCCCCAGCCGCGGCCGCGGCCGTGTCCAACGCCAACACCCGCCACGCCCCCGCCCGAAACGCCTCCCCGACCGTCCGCCCCTCCAACTGCGGATGCCCATTCACCTCCAGAGCCGCGAACAACAACACCCGCCGCTCCACAGGAATCGCCCCCAGAATCTGCCGCCCCATCATCGCCCCGGCGAACGCAGGCGCGGCCAGATGAGAAACACTCCGGCTCCGCGTCGACGCCCGCGGATACGCGGCCCGCAGCGTCCGGTACACCGCCGTGGCGAAGTCGTCGTCGTACAGCCGCAACACCACCCGCAGATCCGGCCGCACGGACCGCGCGTACAACGCGGCCTCCAGATTCGTCGTGTCGGAACTGGTCACCGCCAGCAGCGCATGCGCCCGATGGATCTTCGCGGCCTCCAGCACCCCCTCCTGCGTCACATCCCCGAGCACCACCGGCACCCGCAACCGCCGAGCCGTGGCCAACCCCCGCGCCTCGGCCCCCGATTCGACGCACACCACGGGAATGTCCAGCTCCCGCAACCGCGTGAGCACCCGCGTACCGATCTTCCCCAGCCCGAGGAGCACCACATGCCCGCCCAGCCCCCGAGGGGGTTTCCGCAACGCCGACGCCGACCGGAAGGTCCCCAGCGCCTCCAGCACCGCGGCCAGCAGCACCGGCAGCAGCAACAACCCCACCAGTCCGGCCAGCAGTTGCAGGACCTGTCGCCCGATCGGCGCCCCGAGCGCGGGATCGTTGATGGCGAAGAGATCGAGGAGCGTCTCGTAGGTGGCGAACAGCGGATGCTCACCCGTCACCACCCACAGCGCGACGGCGAGCGCGGCCACACACCCCACGAGCCCGGCGAGCGACCACCGCAGCCGCCGCGAGAACAGCGAGGAGAACGGCGGCACGATCCCGCCGCCCCGCCCGGCGGGCAGCGGCGGCCCGGTGTACGACACCTGCTCCAGTACGACGGTCCCGCGCCCACCGGAGTCCCGCACGACCGCGGAATCCGGCAGCAACTCGGGCCCCTGCTCCCCGCCGACGGACCCACCGCCGCCGTCGGCGCCACCCGTGCCGTTGCCGGTGGGGGAGAGCAGCGCGAGCGTGGCGAGCCCGGACCCGCCCGCCTGCCCCGGCGGCCGCTCCACCGCCCGCAGCAACAACCCGTCCGTCTGCACGACCTTGCTGGTACCGGCGACGGCGGAGGCCACCAGCGCGGGCGCGGCGGTATCGGCGTCGGACAGCACGGTCGTAGAGGCATCGAAGCCCCCACCGCCGACGCCACCACCGGCACCCTCGCCGCCGCCACCGCTGCCCTCGCCGGAGGCCAACGCGGCGGCCTGGTCGAGGAGTGCCTCGATGTGCTGCCCCAACCGCCGGTTGTAGAGCCGCAGTACGAGCCGCAGCCGAGGGTTGAGCCGGCGGGCGGTCAGCGCGGCGCGGATGTTGGTCTCGTCGTCGTCGTACACGAGCGCCAGCGCCGCGGCCCGCTCCACACCCGCGTCGGCGAGCACGGCCTCGGTCGCCTCGGCGGCCTCCAACAGCCTTTCGCCACCGACGGGTTCACTTCCGCCGGTCCGCCCGGCGGCGGCGCTGACCACCCGGTCGAGCAGCGCCGCCGACGCGGCCCGGGCCCGCCCGACCACGGGCGGCCGTACCGTCCGCTCGGACGCCGGTACGACGAGCGTGACCTGTTCCCCGTACACCCCACGCAACTCGGCGGCGAGCCGATGCGCGAGCCCGTCGTCCCCGCACACCACCATGTGCCCGGCCGTGTCGCCCTGCCGACTCTGCTGACCTTGCTGACTCTGATTCGGAAGGCTCGCCACGAGGGAAAAGACTGCCGCAATGGGACGGGTGGTTCCAGAAGTGATCAGGGGTGAGGTGATCGGAACGTGCTGAACGCCCGTGCCCCGCGCGCCGTACAGAAGGGGAGGGAGCTCGGCGGAGACCCGAGCAAGACCCACGCCCTTCGCACCACCGGAGGTACCCCACCCGTGGCGATCACCGAAGAAGCCCCGCCCACGGCGGGCCAGACGCCACCCCCGAAGGACGAACAGCGAACGCCGACGGACGAACAGCGAACGCCGACGGACGAACACCGGGCGCCGACGGACGAGCAGCAGGAGCCGAAGGGCGAACAGCAGTCGCCGGCGGACGGACAGCAGTCGCCGGCGGACGGACAGCAGTCGCCGGCGGACGGACAGCAGTCGTCGGCGGACGAGCAGCAGACGCCGAAAAGCGACGACCAGGCCCGTCACCTGAACTCTCCCCTCCTGCTCACCATGGCCCTGCTCCTGGTCCTCCTCCTCCAGGGCACGATCCGCGGTGCCCTGTCCGCCCCCGTGATGCAGAGCTGGATGACGGTCTTCGTGGCGGTGACCGTGCAGGCGCTGCCGTTCCTCGTGCTCGGCGTGCTGCTGTCCGCGGCGATCGCGGTGTTCGTACCGCCGGCGTTCTTCGCCCGCGCCCTGCCGAAGAGCCCGGCGCTGGCGGTGCCGGTCGCCGGGGTGGCGGGCGCGGTGCTGCCGGGCTGCGAGTGCGCGTCGGTGCCGGTGGCCGGGGCGCTGGTACGGCGTGGCGTCACCCCGGCCGCCGCGCTCGCCTTCCTGCTCTCCGCCCCGGCGATCAACCCGGTGGTGCTGACGGCGACGGCGGTCGCCTTCCCGCGGAACCCGGAGATGGTGTTCGCCCGCCTGGTCGCGGGCCTGCTGACGGCGTGCGCGATGGGCTGGCTGTGGCTGCGCCTCGGACGCGCGGACTGGTTGCGGCCACCGGCCCGTGCGTCGTACGAGGGGCAGGGCAGGGGAGCGGCGTTCTGGGGCTCGGTGCGGCACGACGTGATGCACGCCGGCGGGTTCCTGGTCGTCGGCGCGATGGCGGCGGCGACGCTGAAGGCGGTCGTACCGGAGCACTGGCTGCGCGCTGCGGCCGGCAACCCGGTGGTGTCGGTGCTGGCCCTCGCGATCCTCGCCGTACTGCTGTCGATCTGTTCGGAGGCGGACGCGTTCGTGGCGGCGTCGCTGTCGCAGTTCTCCCTCACGGCCCGGCTGGCGTTCCTGACGGTGGGCCCGATGATCGACCTGAAGCTGTTCGCGATGCAGGCGGGCACCTTCGGCCGCGGCTTCGCTCTGCGCTTCGCGCCCGCCACCTTCGCCCTCGCCGTCCTGGCGGCGGTGCTGACGGGGGCGGTGCTGCTGTGAACCGGCATGCCCAGTCGGCGGTCATGTTCCTGCTCGGCGCGACCCTGCTGCACGCGGGCTCCACCGATCTCTACCTGCGCTACGTCAAGGCCGGCCTGCGCCCGCTGCTCCTGCTGTCCGGCGCGGTCCTGATCGCGGCGGCGGTGGCGACGCTCTGGTACGAGCGCCGCAGCAAGCAGGCCGAACACCACCACGACGATCACCACGACGACCACCGCGAACCCCGGGTCTCCTGGCTCCTGCTCCTCCCCCTCCTCGCCCTCGTCCTGGTCGCCCCGCCCGCCCTCGGCTCCTACAGCGCCATGCGCACCGGCACGGCACTCCAGCAGGCGTACGGCTACGAGGACCTGCCCGCCACCGGCCCCCTGCGCCTGGGGGTGGCCGACTACGCGGGCCGGGCGGTCTACGACCACGGCCGTGAGCTGCGTGGCCGCGAGATCAAGGTCACCGGCTTCGTCGCCCTGGACCAGGCAGGCCACCCCTACCTGGTGCGGATGGCCCTGAACTGCTGTGCCGCGGATGCCCAGCCGGTGAAGATCGCCCTGACCGGGAAGATCCCGCCGGTGCTGCAACCGGACGCCTGGCTGGAGGCCACCGGCACCTACACCCCCGAGCGCACCGAGGACCCGGTGAACAACGGCCCGATCCCGTACCTGAAGGTCACGTCGGCCCGCCCGGTGGCGACGCCGGCAGACCCGTACGACGAGACCTGGAACAACTGACGGGCCGCCCGGCAGCTTCCTGATCAGGGCAGCCTCAGGGCTGCCCTGGGGGGCACTGAACACATGCACGGCCAGCCCGCCCCCCCCGGGCCCGGCCGGCACGTGCAGGCTTTCGAAGTCCAGCTCCAGCAGCCCGGCGACGGGATGGCGAAGCCGTTTGCGTCCGGCCGCGCACATCGTGGCCTCGGCCCGTACCCGCCCCTCAGCCGGTGACGAGGGCCAGGGTGAAACCGTCGTACCCCTTGGACCCGACGGTCTGCACGGTCGTGGCGGTCAACCGAGGCTCCGCGGCGATGAGTTCGGTGAACCGGCGGACCCCCTGGACCCTCGGGTCGCCGCTGTCGGGGTCGGTGACGGCACCGTCCCGGACGACGTTGTCGCCGACGATGACACTGCCGGGCCGGGTGAGCTTCAGCGCCCATCGCAGATAGTCAGGGTTGGACGGCTTGTCGGCGTCGATGAAGACGAGGTCGAAGGGCCCGGCGCCCTCCTCCGCCAGCAGCGGCAGCGTGTCCAGCGCCTTGCCGAGCCGCAGGTCGACGACGCCCCCGAGCCCGGCCCGCGCCACATTGGCCCGGGCCACCTCCGCACACCGCTCATCGGCCTCCAGCGTCACCAGCCGCCCGCCCTCGGGCAGGGCACGGCCCAGCCAGATGGTGCTGTAGCCGCCGAGGCTACCGATCTCCAGAATGGTCCTGGCACCCCGGAGGGTGGCGATCAGATTCAGCAACTTGCCTTGATTGGGAGCGACTTGATGATCAGGCAGCCCGGCCGCGGCGCTGTCCCGCACGGCGTCGAGCAGCGGGGCGTCCTCCTCCACGAGGAGCCCGTTGAAGTAGTCGTCGACGGCGGTCCAGGTGCGCTGCTGCGACACGGAGGCTTCTCCTTCTCGGCGTGAGTAAGTTCCCTAAAGGAACTTACTCGAAGGGAAGGAAGTCACACCACCGAATTCCGCCCCGCACCCACTCAGCCGCTCAGTACTACGACTGGTAAGGCTGCTGCGCCTGCCCGTACCCCTGCCCCTGATGCCCGGCGTGGGGACCCGCCTGGGCCTGCGCCTGGAGCTGCTCGGCCTGCTCCTTGCCGATCTTCACCTCCGTACCGCAGAAGGTGCACTGCGTCGCGTACTTGGTGGAGATCGGAAACAGCGGAACGAAGAACAGCGTGAACTTCGTGACGCGCTTCCGAAGGGTGTGCGCGGCGGGATTACCGCAGCCACCGCAGACCAACGTGAGTATCGCGAGCTGGTAGAGGTAGCCCTTGGTACCAAAGATGATCATCGAGAAGAGGTCCTTACGGAGTCGGTGCCTGTGTCCTGCGGCCTGTGTGGTGCGGCCTCTGCGGCCCCCGGTACCCGGCAACCGGCCACCGCGGCCTACGGCTCAGGCTACGGCCCACATGAACGCCACCGGCAGACTCATCCGCCGCCGCAACGCACCGCAACCCGGTGTGCCCGCCAGAGCTGTCCGGAGTGTTGGCGGTTCGGTGGGCGGCCATGCGGCGGCCACCACGCCTACACAGGGCACCTGCGACCGACGAGGATCCCATCTCGCGGCGAAGCCACAGATACGCAGAAACAGGTGAGGCACCTACGGAAATCCGTAGGTGCCTCACCTGCTGTTACGGCTGTCGGGGTGGCGGGATTTGAACCCACGACCTCTTCGTCCCGAACGAAGCGCGCTGCCAAGCTGCGCTACACCCCGATGTCGCTGCAGGTCCTGCTTGTCGCGGCGACGTCGTTTACTTTAGCCCACTGGTGGCTGGAGACGAAATCCGGTTTTGGCCCGGTGGTGGACGCGGTGCCGGATGGGGTTCGGGCGGACGTGGTCGAGGGCCACGAGGAGGACGGCCAGGGCGTAGAAGGAGAGGCCCAGGAGGAGGGCGTTGCCCAGGACGGTCTTGTAGCCGTGGAGGTCGACGTCCAGGAACGGGTAGAGGTAGCGGGCCGGGGTGCCGGGGAGGAGCAGCTCGCCGCGGGTGAAGGAGAAGGCCAGGTAGGCGAGGGGGTAGAGGAGCCAGGTCGCCGCCTGGCGTAGGCGGAGGCGGCCGGGGGCGGTCAGGAACAGCCAGTCCAGGGTCGCCGCGATCGGCAGGGCCGTGTGCAGGACGACGTTCGCGATCTTCGCCCAGCCCGTCGGCGCGGCAGCGTTCGTCATGGAGAACGGGGCCGTCGTCTCCGCCAGGAGCAGGTGGTACACCAGGCCGGTCAGCAGGACGTACAGCAGCGTCGCACCCGTCAGCGCGGCCGGCAGTGGGCGGCGCGCGGTCCAGGCCCTGCGGGCCGACGCCACGGAGACCAGTGCCAGCAGGACGGCGCTCTGGATCGTGAAGTAGCTCAGGACGCGGGCCGGGCTGCCCAGGAGTACGTCGATCGTCACCGCCGCGGTGGCCGTGAGGGCGACCAGCAGGCGGTACGTCGCGGCCAGCGGGCGGCGTACGGGGGCCACCACGGCCGTGGCGGGGACGGGGGAGGGCAGCAGCGCGGGCACGCCCGGGACCGCGGGCAGGTCCGGGATGTCTCTGGGTATGGGGGCGGTCATGCCCTCACGCTAAGCAGGGCTGACAAAAGGGGCGATACGGGCGGGCCGTGCGGGTTATCCCGGGTGCGTGGGCCCGGCTTGAACCGCGGCTCGCGCCTCGCGCGGGCCCCGCCCGAAGTACGCCCCCGCCCCAGCCCCTACTCCCGCCCCAGCCCCTACTCCCCCCCCCGAACCCTTACTCCCGCCCCACCAACGTCAGCAACGTGGCCTCCGGCGGGCACGCGAACCGTACCGGCGTGTAGCGGTTGGTGCCGCAGCCCGCCGAGACGTGCAGGTACGACGTCCTGCCCTCCGCCGTGTGCGTCGACAGGCCTTTCACGCGGTCCGTGTCGATGTCGCAGTTGGTGACCAGGGCGCCGTAGAAGGGGATGCACAGCTGACCGCCGTGCGTGTGGCCGGCCAGGATCAGCGGGTAGGCGTCAGCCGCGAAGGCGTCCAGCACCCTCAGGTACGGCGCGTGCACCACGCCCATCGAGAAGTCCACCGAGGACGACGGACCGCCCGCCACCTCCGTGTACCGGTCCTTCTTGATGTGCGGGTCGTCCAGTCCCGTCAGCTCCACCGACACGCCCTCGACCTTCAGCGTGCCGCGCGTGTTCGTCAGGTTGAGCCAGCCCGCCGCGTCGAAACCGTCCCGCAGGTCCTCCCACGGGTTGTGGACCACGCTGACCGCGGGCGGGTTGCCGTTCAGGCCGTGCCGGCCGCTCGCCTTCTCCAGGAGGTAGCGGGCGGGGTTGCGCAGGCTCGGGCCGTAGTAGTCGTTGGAGCCGAAGACGTATGCCCCCGGGAACTCCATCAACGGGCCCAGCGCGTCCAGGACTTCCGGCACGCCCTCGGTGTCCGACAGGTTGTCGCCCGTGTTGATCACGAAGTCCGGGCGCAGCCCCGCCAGCGACCGCAGCCAGCGCTGCTTCTTGCGCTGGCCGCCGACCATGTGGATGTCGGAGACCTGAAGCACGCGCAGGGGCCGCATGCCGGCGGGGAGGACGGGGACCGTCACCCGTCGGAGGCGGAAGGAGCGGGCCTCGAAACCCGCCGAGTACAGCAACCCGGCGGCGCCAACCGCCGCCATTCCCAGGGGAACTCCGTATCGCGCGCGCATGCCTCCATCGTGTCAGACCGCGAGCGCCTGCTTGACCAGCGTCCGTGGTCCGTCACGCGCGGTCCGCTGGATGTGCGGTCCGCTGGATGTGCGGTCCGCTGGATGTGGGGTCCGCCGGATGCGCGGTGCGCCCCGGTGCACGACCCGCTGGATGCGCGGTCCGTCAGACGCATGGTCCGTTAAATGCGCGGGCGTCCGTCGTCGTACACCTGCGAGAATCAGACCCATGACCACCACGCTCAAGTCGAAGCTGCAGGAAGACCTCAACGCCGCGATCAAGGAGCGCGACGAGCTCCGCTCCTCGACGCTCCGGCTGACGCTCGCCGCGATCACCAAGGAGGAGGTCGCGGGCAAGGAGAAGCGCGAGCTCTCCGACGACGAGGTCCTCAAGGTGATCGCCAAGGAGGCGAAGAAGCGCCGCGAGGCCGCCGACGCCTTCGCTCAGGGTGGTCGCGCCGAGAGCGCCGAGCGGGAGAAGGCGGAGGGCGAGGTGCTCGCCGACTACCTGCCCAAGCAGCTGTCCGACGACGAGCTGAACGACATCGTCGCCCAGGCCGTCGAGGAGGCCAAGGCCGCCGGCGCCGAGGGGCCGCGGGCCATGGGCGCGGTCATGAAGATCGTGAACCCCAAGGTCGCCGGCCTGGCCGAGGGCGGCCGCGTCGCCGCCGCGGTGAAGAAGCTCCTCGCCGGCTGAGACACAGCACCCAACTGAGCGAGCCACACCGCCCGGCCAACCGCCGACCCCGGCCAACCGCCGACCCCGGCTCACCGCCCGGCCCCGGCCGCCCGGCGACCCCGGCTCACCGCCCGACCCGCCGCCCGGCAAACGATCGGCCCCTTCGTCCTCGCACAGAGACAGAGAGATCTCTCTACGAGGACGAAGGGGCCGTCGCCTTTAAGGCCGCCTTGAAGCCGCCTTGAAGCCGTCTTGAAGTCCCCTTGGACCGTCAGACCCCGGCGTCACCCATTGCGGCCCCCGTTCCCGTTGTTCCCCTGGAACAGGTTCTCCGGGATCGAGAACGTCGGCGTCGGGAAGCCGCCCCCGTCGGTGCCGCCGTTGTCCTGGCCGCCGTTGTTGCCGTTGCCGTCGCCGTTGTTGCCGTCGCCGTTGCCGTTCCCGTTGCCATTCCCGTTGCCGTTCCCGTCGCCGTCACCGCGGTCCGGGTTGTCCTCCGGGAGGCGGACGTAGTTGAACCCCGGGGCGTCCTTGCCGGCGAGGGCGCCGGTCATGGCGTCCTTCCAGATCGGGCCCGGGACCTTGCCGCCGTAGACGAGGTCGTAGTACTGGCCGCCGATGTAGATGTTCCTCATCTCGACCGTCTGGGACGCGCTGCCCACCCAGACCGCGCCCGAGAGGTTCGGCGTGTAGCCGACGAACCAGGCGTTCTTGCGGGAGTCCGTCGTACCGGTCTTACCGGCGTTCTCACGGTCGGAGAGGCCCGCCGTCTGGCCGGTGCCGGAGTCGACCACGCCCTTGAGGAGCTGGTTGACGGTGTCGGCGGTGGTCTCGGACATGGCGCGCGAGCAGGTCGACTTGGGGACCTCCAGCGACTTCTGCTCCTGGCCGACCTTCTGGGTGATCGACTCGATGGCGACCGGCGTGCAGTACATGCCGCGGGCGGCGAAGGCGGCGTACGCGGTGGCCATCGTCAGCGGGGAGATGCCCTTGGAACCCAGGGCGATGGCCGGGACCTCGGGGAGCTTGTCGCCGTTGCCCTGGATGACCTGGAGCTTGTTGGTCATGTTGACCACGGGGCACAGTCCGATGTCGGAGATCATCTGCACGAAGTAGGTGTTGACCGACAGCTCCATCGCCTTGCGCAGACGGTAGGGGCCCTTCTCCGACTCCGACTCGTTCTCCAGCTTCTCGCCGTTGGTGTTGACCCACGGCTTGCTGTCGCAGGTCTGCACCGGGCTCGGGTACTCCATCTGGTACGGCGACGAGTACTCCTGGTTGGCCGGCCGGCCCTCCTCCAGTGCGGCCGCCGCGACGAACGGCTTGAACGTCGAACCGGTCGGGAAGCCGAAGTTGGAGCCGCCCATGCTGTGGTTGACCGAGTAGTTGATCTCGGTCTCGTTCTTGCCGTAGCCGTAGGGCTTCGACTGGCCCATGCCGAGGATCTTGCCGGTGCCGGGCTCGACGAGGGTGGCCGCGGCGGCGACCTTGTCCGACTTGTTGACGTGTCCCTTGAGCGAGGCCTGGACCGATTCCTGCGCCTGCGGTTCGAGGGTGGTCTTGATCGTCAGACCGCCCTGGTTCCAGACCTTGGCACGCTGTTCCTTGGTCTTGCCGAAGACCGGGTCGCTCTTGAAGACGGCCTCGACGTACTGGCAGAAGAAGCTCGCGCCCTTCACGGCCGTGATGCAGCCGTTCTTGGGCTGGCTGACCTTCAGGCCCAGCTTCTCCTTCTGCGCCTTGGCGGCCTCGGCCCGCGAGATGTCGCCGACCTCGGCCATGCGCTGGAGCACGACATTGCGCCGCTTGGTGGCCTCCGCCTCGTCGTTGACCGGGTCGTACCGGCTCGGCGACTGGACGATGCCGGCGAGCAGCGCGGACTCGGCGAGGGTGAGGTCCTTGGCGGACTTGGAGAAGTAGCGCTGGGCGGCGGCCTCGACGCCGTAGGCCTGCTGGCCGAAGAACGTGATGTTCAGGTAGTTCTCGAGGATCTTCTTCTTGCCCAGCTCCTCCTCGACCTGGATCGCGTACTTCAGTTCGCGGATCTTGCGGCCGATGGTCTGCTGGGTGGCCTCGGCGACCTTGGTCGGGTCGTCGCCGGCCTCCTCCACGAAGACGTTCTTCACGTACTGCTGGGTGAGGGTCGAGGCGCCCTGGGCCACCCCGCCGCTCTGGGCGTTCTGGTTGAGGGCGCGCAGCACGCCCTTGAGGTCCACCGCACCGTGCTGGTAGAAGCGCGAGTCCTCGATCGCGACGATCGCCTTCTGCATGTACGGCGAGATGTCCTTGAGCTCGACCACCGTGCGGTCACGGGAGTAGACCGTGGCGATGGTGCCGCCCTTGGCGTCGAGGATCGTGGTGCGCTGGCTCAGCGGCGGCGTCTTCAGGTTGGCCGGGAGCTCGTCGAAGCTCTCCACCGATCCCTTGGCCGCGAGTCCGAGCGCGCCGAAGGCGGGCAGTGCGATGCCGGCCAGTACCGCGCCCGAGAGCACGCTGACACCGAGGAACTTCGCGGCCTGCTGGGTGGGGGAGAGACCGCCACCGGAGCGCTTCTTCGACATGGGGGCAGCCTAATCCGTACTCATGAACGTTCGACGAAGACGGCAGGCCGTTTCGAGCGCATGGCACAGAGAGGGCCTACCTTCTCATTCGCCGGACACGCGCGCAGGCCTTGGCCTAAGCTGCTCTCAACTGTCACAGCAGTGCGGCCATGTATCAATACGTCCGGCGACCCCGAATCGTTCCGGAGGTTCCCCGACTTTCTGGTGGGGGCGTGTCCGAATCCGCCTTGTGTGTCACCCGGTGCCCGTTGTGACTCAACAGAACTGTCCCGCTTTGCCGGGATGATCACGCATGTCGCGGGCTCACTCCCCCGGGTGATCTGCCGCTTACGCATAGTCCGTTCGGGCCATTCAAGATTGGGCCCGAAGGGGGTGTTGCGCTGTGCCCACCTTCCGTAACGTCCTCAACTGGCGGCGGTGAATATGCCGCTGCCGCCGTGGGGGAGCCTCGATTCGGGAGAGGACGGCGCCGGTATGGGCTGGGTAACCGACTGGAGTGCGCAGGCGGCCTGCCGCACTACCGATCCGGATGAACTGTTTGTTCAAGGAGCAGCGCAGAACAGGGCCAAGGCGGTGTGCACCGGATGTCCGGTGCGGACCGAGTGCCTGGCCGATGCGCTCGACAACCGCGTCGAATTCGGCGTGTGGGGAGGCATGACGGAACGGGAACGCCGCGCACTGCTGCGCAGGCGGCCAACGGTCACTTCATGGCGCCGGCTTCTGGAGACCGCGCGCCTGGAGTACGAACGAGGGGTCGGCATCCTGCCCCTCGACGACGACGAGGTGTACGAGAACTACGCGGCGGTGGGCTGAGCCCTTCGGTTCATCCCTCCGGTCCATCCCTCAGCGGCGGTGGGTTGAGCCCTTCTCCGGCTCATCCCTCCACGCTCTCGGGCAGCTCCGGCCGACCGGCCGCGAGCCGTGCCCCGATGTCTCGCAGCCCCGCGAGGTCATGGACGTCGCCGGGCAGCGCGGCCACCTCTGCCACCGCCACCTCGGGGTGGAGCGCGGTGAAGCGGTCGCGCGTGCGCTGCTCGCGGGAGAGCAGCTGCATACGCTCGGCGTGCAGCCTCAGCAGGCCTGCCGTGAGTTGTTCGACGGTCCGGTTCGAGGTGGGGGAGGCTTCGGCGGCAGCGGGGCCGGGCGCGGGGGATGGCGCCGGAGACTGTGAACTGCCGTCTGTGTCGGGAGAGTTACGAACTCCAGCTTTCCCGTCCTCCTGATCGACAATGCGGGACTCTTCAAGATTTTCCGCAGCGTCGTCATCCGCGGGGGCGAGGGTCTCCGCGACCGGCTCACCCACGAGCTCCAGCTCTTCCGCGGCGGCGAGTGCCCGCTCGGCCGACAGCCGGGCGGCGCCGCTGCCGTGGACCCGGTTGAGCACCAGCCCCGCGAGGGGCATGTCCTCGGCCGCGAGACGCTCCACGAAGTAGGCGGCCTCCCGCAGCGCGTCCCGCTCCGGCGCGGCCACCACCAGGAACGCCGTGCCGGGCGCCTGGAGCAGCTTGTACGTCGCGTCCGCGCGCGTGCGGAAGCCGCCGAAGGTCGTGTCCATCGCGGAGACGAACGTCTGGACGTCCTTGAGCAGCTGGCCCCCCAGCAGCTTGCCCAGGGTGCCCGTCATCATCGACATCCCCACGTTCAGGAACTTCATCCCCGCGCGGCCGCCCAGCTTGGCCGGGGCGGTGAGCAGCCGGATCAGCCGGCCGTCGAGGAAGGACCCCAGCCGCTTGGGCGCGTCCAGGAAGTCCAGCGCGGACCGCGAGGGCGGGGTGTCGACGACGATCAGGTCCCACTCGTCCTTCGCCCGCAGCTGGCCCAGCTTCTCCATCGCCATGTACTCCTGCGTGCCCGCGAAGCCCGCCGAAAGCGACTGGTAGAAGGGGTTGTTGAGGATCGCCGAGGCCCGCTCGGGGTCCGCGTGCGCCTCGACGATCTCGTCGAAGGTGCGCTTCATGTCGAGCATCATCGCGTGCAGTTCGCCGCCCGCCCGCGGCCCGCCGTCACCCTCGGCCGAATCGCTGTGCGATGTCCCGGAGTGATCCTCGACGCCCTTCACGCGCCGCGGTGTGTTGTCCAGCGAGTCGATGCCCATGGACTGGGCGAGCCGGCGGGCCGGGTCGATGGTCAGCACGACCACCTTCCGGCCCCGCTCGGCGGCCCGCAGCCCCAGGGCCGCCGCGGTCGTGGTCTTGCCGACGCCGCCCGAGCCGCAGCACACCACGATGCGGGTCGCGGGATCGTCGAGCAGGGGGTCGAGAGCGAGCACGCGCGCGGGGGAGAGGCGGTGCTGTCGCTCGGCGTCCGGGCTCATGACATCCCCTGCTTCCGCAGTTCCGTGGCCAGTTCGTACAACCCCGCCAGGTCCATTCCCTCGGCGAGCAGCGGCAGTTCGTGCAGCGGGAGGCGCAGTTCGCCGAGGACCGCGCGCTGTTCGTGCTCCAGCGTGTAGCGCTCGGCGTACTCCTCGGCCTGGGCCAGGAGCGGGTCCACCAGCCGCTCGGCATGCCCGCCGCGCCGCGCCCCGCCGAGCCCCGCGGCGGACAGCGACTGCGCGAAGGAGGAACGAGCCGTGCCGCGTACGAGTTCCAGCTCGGCCGCGTCCAACACCTCCGGGCGCACCATGTTCACGATGACCCGGCCCACCGGCAGCCGTGCCGTCCGCAGCTCGGCGATGCCGTCCGCGGTCTCCTGGACCGGCATCTCCTCCAGCAGCGTCACCAGGTGCACGGCCGTCTCCGGCGACTTCAGCACCCGCATCACGGCCTGCGCCTGATTGTGTATGGGCCCTATCTTGGCGAGCCCCGCGACCTCGTCGTTCACGTTCAGGAAGCGGGTGATGCGCCCCGTGGGCGGCGCGTCCATGACGACGTAGTCGTAGGCGAACCGCCCGGACTTCTCCTTGCGGCGCACCGCCTCGCAGGCCTTGCCGGTCAGGAGTACGTCCCTGAGGCCGGGCGCGATGGTGGTGGCGAAGTCGATCGCGCCGAGCTTCTTCAGGGCGCGGCCCGCGCCGCCGAGTTTGTAGAACATCTGGAGGTAGTCCAGAAGGGCCAGTTCGGGGTCGATGGCGAGGGCGTACACCTCCCCGCCGCCCGGAGCTACCGCGATCTTCCGTTCCTCATAGGGCAATGCCTCCGTCTCGAAGAGCTGTGCGATGCCCTGCCGGCCCTCGACCTCGACGAGAAGCGTGCGCTTCCCCTCGGTGGCCAGGGCCAGCGCGAGGGCTGCGGCCACCGTGGTCTTACCGGTTCCGCCCTTGCCGCTGACGACCTGAAGCCTGCTCACGTATTCGAGCGTAACCATTCCGTGTGCGCGTCGAACGGCAGGCTGTGGACACCGCGTCCTTCCGGGGGCGGTCGCCGGGCCCCGGGGGCGGAGCCGGTGCGGGGGCAGCGGCTAAAGTCGGCCACATGACCAAGTGGGAATACGCGACTGTGCCGCTGCTCGTACACGCCACGAAGCAGATTCTGGACACCTGGGGCGAGGACGGCTGGGAGCTCGTCCAGGTCGTGCCCGGGCCGAACAACCCCGAGCAGCTGGTGGCCTACCTCAAGCGGGAGAAGGCGTGAGCGCGGTCGAGGCGAGGCTCGCCGAGCTGGGACTGACGCTTC
Organism: Streptomyces sp. Act143; assembly: GCF_003143935.1. GTDB lineage: Bacteria > Actinomycetota > Actinomycetes > Streptomycetales > Streptomycetaceae > Streptomyces. The sequence continues at coordinate 5,511,687 of NZ_QFRX01000001.1, forward strand.
CGGAGGTCGTGCCGCCGCTGGCCGCCTACCAGCCGGCCGTGCAGTCGGGCGTGTACGTGTACACCTCCGGCCAGCTGCCGATGGTCGAGGGCAAGCTCCCGGTCACCGGCAAGGTGGGTGCGGAGGTCACCGCGGACGAGGCCAAGGACCTGGCCCGCACCTGCGCCCTGAACGCGCTCGCGGCCGTGAAGTCGGTCGCCGGTGACCTGGACCGGGTCAAGCGCGTGGTGAAGGTCGTGGGCTTCGTGGCGTCGGCGGCGGACTTCACCGGTCAGCCGGGCGTCGTCAACGGCGCCAGCGAACTGCTCGGCGAGGTTCTCGGCGACAAGGGCGTGCACGCCCGCAGCGCCGTGGGCGTGGCGGTGCTGCCGCTGGACGCGCCGGTGGAGGTCGAGATCCAGGTGGAGCTCACGGAGGCGTAGAGCGGCGCCTGCGGGCCCGTACGGCGGCATCGCCGCACCTCCGGGCCCCTCTCGAACATTCGCGCACCACGGGATAGCCTCCGCCCATGGCGAATGGGCAGTGGTTTCCGCAGGACTGGCCGGAACGCATCCGCGCGCTCGCGGACGGCACCCTCACCCCGGTCGTCCCGAAGCGTGCGGCCACGGTCATGCTCCTGAAGGACACCGCCGACGGTCCCGCCGTGCACATGCTGCGCAGACGCGCCTCCATGGCCTTCGCCGGAGGCGCGTACGCGTATCCGGGCGGCGGCGTCGACCCGCGCGACGACGACCACCAGATCCGCTGGGCGGGCCCCACGCGCGCGTGGTGGTCCGAGCGCCTCGGCGTCACCGAGACCGAGGCCCAGGCGATCGTCTGCGCGGCCGTGCGCGAGACGTACGAGGAAGCAGGCGTCCTGCTCGCCGGTCCCGCCCCCGACTCGGTGGTCGGCGACACCACCGGCGCGGACTGGGAGGCCGACCGCGCCGCCCTGGTCGCCCGGGAGCTGTCCTTCGCCGAGTTCCTGGAGCGCCGCGGCCTGGTCCTGCGCTCGGACCTGCTCGGCGCGTGGACGCGCTGGATCACGCCTGAGTTCGAGTCCCGGCGCTACGACACCTGGTTCTTCGTCGCCGCCCTGCCGGCCGGGCAGCGCACCCGCAACGCCTCCACGGAGGCGGACCGCACGGTGTGGATCGCACCGGCGGACGCGGCGGCCTCGTACGACAAGGGCGAGTTGCTGATGATGCCGCCCACGATCGCGACCCTGCGCCAGCTGACCCCGTACGCCGCGGCCGCCGAGGCGCTGGCGGCGGCGCCCGGCCGCGATCTCACGCCGGTCCTGGCCCGGGCCAGGCTGGACGGCGAGGAGATTGTGCTCTCCTGGCCGGGGCACGAGGAGTTCACCAAGCACATTCCGACCGGTGGAGCCACGGCGTGACGGCACGGTCGACGCCGCCGCAAGGAGCCCTCTCATGACGGACGCAGCAGCCCTTCCCGGCCAGCCACGCGGCGGGGTCCTCGCCGGCCCCGCCACCCCCCGCGCCGTGAACGTCCTGGCGCCCAACGCGTCCGCGATGACGCTGGACGGCACCAACACCTGGATCCTCGCCGAGCCCGGCTCCGACCTGGCCGTCGTGGTCGACCCCGGGCCGCTGGACGAGCGCCACCTGCGCGAGGTCGTCGACACCGCCGAGAGGGCCGGCCGGCGCGTCGCGCTGACCCTGCTGACGCACGGTCACCCGGATCATGCCGAGGGCGCCGCCCGTTTCGCCGAGCTGACCGGCACGCACGTGCGTGCCCTGGACCCGGCGCTGCGGCTCGGCGACGAAGGGCTGGCGGCCGGGGACGTCGTCACCGTCGGCGGCCTGGAGCTGCGGGTCGTGCCGACGCCCGGGCACACCTCCGACTCGCTGTGCTTCCACCTCCCGGCCGATCAGGCGGTCCTGACGGGCGACACCATCCTGGGCCGCGGTACGACGGTCGTGGCGCACCCCGACGGCCGCCTGGGCGACTATCTGGACTCCCTGCGCCGTCTGAGGTCCCTCACGGTCGACGACGGCGTCCACACGGTCCTCCCGGGCCACGGCCCCGTCCTGGAGGACGCGCAGGGCGCCGTGGAGTTCTACCTGGCCCACCGCGCGCACCGGCTCGCCCAGGTGGAGACGGCGGTGGAGGACGGCTACCGGACGCCGTCCCAGGTCGTCGGCCATGTCTACGCCGACGTGGACCGCTCCCTGTGGCCGGCGGCGGAGCTGTCGGTGCGGGCGCAGATGGACTACCTGGAGGAGCACGGGCTCATCTAGGGCCCGTCCGGGCGGGGCGCCTTCACGCCGTGCACGCGCGCGTACTCGGCCGCGAGCCACGGCCCGAGATCGTCGACGTACGACAGGAGGACGGCCCGGTCGGCGGTCGGCTCGTAGCCGAGCGAGGCCGCGGACCGCAGCTGTCCGGCGCGCTCCGGGTAGTACGTGCCGAACGCCTCCGCCATCTCGCCCAGGTCGCTCGTCCAGCCGTTCCAGCGGGGCATGACGAGGGTGAAGCCGGTGCGGACGAGGTGGCGGGACATGAAGCGGACCAGGGGGCGCAGCGCCTCCTCGGAGTCGCTCGCGGCCTCGATGCGCTCGCGCCAGCGGGGGAGCAGCAGGGCGAGGTCCCCGTTGGTCTCGCGGGCCAGCAGTGAGTCGGGGCGGTAGCGCGGCAGGTATTCGGCCAGGTCGTCGCCGAGCAGCGGGGTGCACAGGCAGGCCACGAACCAGCCGAGGTCGTGGGTCTCCGGCTCGCTCAGGAGCCGCGCGCGGCTGTACAGCAGCGTTCCGACCCCGTCGATCTCCGGGAACTCCTTGTCGAGCGCGTCCCCGAGGGCCCGGGCGGCCTCCCGGTCGGCGTCGGCGGGCTCCTCGCGCAGGGCGACGAGCAGATCGAGGTCACTGCGCCCCACGCGCGCGGTGCCGCGCGGGATCGAGCCGTAGAGGTAGGCGCTGTGCAGTCGGGACCCGTAGATGTCCAGCAGCCGGTCCCGGGCCGCGGCCACCACGGGCCGGAAGGCGTGCGGCACGCGCGCGAGAGAGCCCTCGCGCGCGATGTAGCCCTGCGGGTCGAGACCTCTGGAGGGCAGATTTTCAGACATGGGTCAACTACAGCAGCCCGCCCTGCGTTTGCGGACGAGGCCGCTCAGGCCGAAACGGGGATCCGGGGGCGGTGGCCCCCGGGGCGGTCACCGCGAACGCTTGGCGAGCCTCTCCACGTCCAGCAGGATCACCGCACGCGCCTCCAGGCGGAGCCAGCCGCGCTGGGCGAAGTCGGCGAGGGCCTTGTTGACCGTCTCGCGGGACGCGCCGACCAGCTGGGCCAGCTCCTCCTGGGTGAGGTCGTGGACGACGTGGATGCCCTCCTCGGACTGCACGCCGAAGCGGCGGGAGAGGTCCAGCAGGGCGCGCGCGACACGGCCCGGCACGTCGGAGAAGACCAGGTCGGACATCTGGTCGTTGGTCTTGCGCAGCCGTCGGGCGACCGCGCGCAGCAGGGCGCCGGCGACCTCGGGGCGGACGTTCAGCCAGGGCTGGAGGTCGCCGTGGCCGAGACCGAGCAGCTTGACCTCGGTCAGCGCGGTGGCGGTCGCGGTGCGCGGGCCCGGGTCGAAGAGCGACAGCTCGCCGATCAGCTCGCTGGGGCCGACGACGGCGAGCATGTTCTCGCGGCCGTCGGGGGAGGTGCGGTGGAGCTTGACCTTGCCCTCGGTGACGACGTAGAGCCGGTCGCCGGGGTCGCCCTCGTGGAAGAGGGAGTCGCCACGCGCGAGGGTCACCTCACTCATGGAGGCGCGCAGCTCCGCGGCCTGCTCGTCGTCGAGAGCCGCGAAGAGCGGGTTGCGCCGGAGGACGTCGTCCACGAGTTCTCTCCTTGTCGACCTGCTCAGGGGATCTTTCTCCCCCTTGGTACCAGGGGACCGTGCTCCCCATTTTGCCGGACGGTCCAAACAGTGTGATCTGTCACAAGGATGCCGCACACATGTCCTGAGGTAAGCGGCAGGGGTCCAATCGGGGGCCGATCTCCTGGGTCCGGGGCGATTGTCGGTGCCGGGCTTTAGGCTGGCCGGGTGTCCAAATCGCCGGTGAGAGCACAGGCCAAGGGGGCTGGGCGGGTGGTTGTACGTCGGGATTCCGCTGTGGGCGAACAGAACTCCGGTGGCGGAAAGAAAGCGGCAAAAGTGACAAAAAAGGCGGCCGTGAAGAAGGCTCCCGTGGCCGCGAAGAAGGCACCCGCCGCCGTCACGAAGGCGGCCGCGAAGAAGGTCACGGCGAAGAAGGCGGCGCCCGCGAAGAAGGTCACGGCGAAGCAAGCGGCGGCGCCCGCGAAGAAGGTCGCCGTCAAGCCGCCCGCGCGGTCGAAGGAGTCCCCCACCGCCCTCGTCCGCCGAGCCCGCCGTATCAACCGCGAACTCGCCGAGGTCTATCCGTACGCCCACCCCGAACTGGACTTCACCAACCCCTTCCAACTCGTCGTCGCCACGGTCCTGTCCGCCCAGACCACCGACCTGAGGGTCAATCAGACGACCCCCGCGCTCTTCGCCAAGTACCCCACCCCCGAGGACCTGGCCGCCGCCGACCCCGAGGAGGTCGAGGAGATCCTCCGCCCGACCGGGTTCTTCCGGGCCAAGACCAAGTCGGTCATAGGGCTGTCGAAGGCGCTGGTGGAGCAGTTCGGCGGCGAGGTGCCCGGCAGGCTGGAGGACCTCGTCACACTGCCCGGCGTCGGCCGCAAGACCGCGTTCGTGGTGCTCGGCAACGCCTTCGGGCGGCCCGGCATCACCGTGGACACGCACTTCCAGCGGCTGGTGCGGCGCTGGCAGTGGACGGACGAGACCGACCCCGACAAGATCGAGGCCGCGATCGGCGCGCTGTTCCCGAAGAGCGACTGGACGGACCTCTCCCACCACGTCATCTGGCACGGCCGCCGTATCTGCCACGCCCGCAAGCCCGCCTGCGGCGCCTGTCCGATCGCCCCCCTCTGCCCGGCGTACGGCGAGGGCGAGACGGACCCCGAGAAGGCGAAGAAGCTCCTGAAGTACGAGAAGGGCGGCTTCCCGGGCCAGCGCCTCGACCCGCCCCAGGCCTATCTGGACGCGGGCGGCAAGGCGGCCCCGCCACTGGGGGCCGGATGACGGAACGATCAGTGGGTAACCGGGCGTTGAACCGGGCGGAACGGGGGTGCCGATGACGCACGCGAGCAACGCACAGGGCAATGTGACGCTGAGCAAGGACGGCCTGCCCGGCTGGCTGGACCCGGTGGTGCACGCCGTGGAGACGGTCGAGCCGCTCCAGCTGAGCCGCTTCCTGCCGCCGGCGAACGGCGCGGGGCGGCAGTCCGCCGTGCTGATCCTCTTCGGGGAGGGCGAGCGCGGTCCCGAGCTGCTGCTGATGGAGCGGGCCAGCTCGCTGCGGTCGCACGCCGGGCAGCCGTCCTTCCCGGGCGGCGCCCTCGACCCCGAGGACGGCGACCCGCAGGGCGACGGGCCGCTGTGGGCGGCTCTGCGCGAGGCCGAGGAGGAGACCGGCCTCGATCCGTCCGGCGTCCAGCTCTTCGGTGTGCTGCCCAAGCTGTACATCCCGGTCAGCGGGTTCGTCGTCACGCCCGTGCTGGGCTGGTGGCGCGAGCCGACCCCGGTGGGGGTCGTCGACCCCAACGAGACGGCCCGCGTCTTCACCGTCCCCGTGGCGGATCTCACGGACCCCGGCAACCGGGCCACCACCGTCCACCCCAGCGGCCACCGAGGTCCGGCATTCCTGGTCGAATCGGCCCTGGTCTGGGGTTTCACCGCCGGAATCATCGACCGGCTGCTGCACTACTCCGGCTGGGAGCGCCCCTGGGACCGGGACAAGCAGGTCCCGCTCGACTGGCGGTCATGACAGGGTGTCTGACGTGTTGTGTCGTGTGATGAGGCGAGGCCTGAACCGGTGAACGTGCTGGACATCCTGTTGCTGCTCGCCGCCGTGTGGTTCGCGATCGTCGGCTATCGCCAGGGCTTCGTCGTCGGCATCCTGTCGGTGATCGGTTTCCTCGGCGGCGGCCTCGTCGCCGTCTATGTGCTCCCCGTCATCTGGGACGCCCTGACCGACAAGTCCGAGGTCAGCACGACCGCCGCCGTCGTCGCCGTGGTCGTCGTCATCGTCTGCGCCTCCGTCGGCCAGGCCCTGACCACCCACCTCGGCAACAAGCTCCGCCGCTACATCACCTGGTCCCCGGCCCGCGCCCTGGACGCCACCGGCGGCGCCCTGGTCAACGTCGTCGCCATGCTCCTGGTGGCCTGGCTGATCGGCTCCGCCCTCGCTCAGACCACCCTGCCGACCCTCGGCAAGGAGGTACGCGGCTCCAAGGTGCTCCTCGGTGTGTCCGAGGCGCTGCCCGACGCGGCCGACACCTGGTTCAAGGACTTCACCTCGGTCCTCGCGCAGAACGGCTTCCCGCAGGTCTTCAGCCCGTTCTCCGACGAGCCGATCAAGGAGGTCCAGCCGCCGGACCCCAAGCTCGCGGGCAGCCCGGTCGCCGCCGAGGCCAAGAAGTCGATCGTCAAGGTCATGGGCACCGCGCAGAGTTGCGGCAAGGTCCTCGAAGGCAGTGGCTTCGTCTTCGGCGAGCGCCGCGTCATGACCAACGCCCATGTCGTGGGCGGCGTCGACGAACCCACCGTGCAGATCGGCGGCGAGGGCCAGAAGTACGACGCCACCGTCGTGCTCTACGACTGGCAGCGCGACATCGCCGTCCTCGACGTACCCGAACTGAAGGCACCCGCGCTGAAGTTCACGTCCACGGACGCCGCCAGCGGCGACGACGCGATCATCGCGGGATTCCCGGAGAACGGCTCGTACGACGTCCGTGCCGCGCGCGTGCGCGGCCGCATCCCGGCCAACGGTCCGGACATCTACCACCGCGGCACCGTGCACCGCGACGTGTACTCCCTCTACGCGACCGTCCGCCAGGGCAACTCCGGCGGCCCGCTGCTCACGCCCGACGGCGACGTGTACGGGGTCGTGTTCGCGAAGTCCCTCGACAACGCCGACACCGGGTACGCGCTCACCGCGGACGAGATCCGGGAGGACATCGACAAGGGGCGCACCGCGAACCAGCAGGTGGACAGCGACAGCTGCGCTTTGTGAGGCGCGTGGAGGGTCTGGGGGTGCGTCAGCCTCGGGTGTGACGCAGGCGTACCGAGACCCAGCGGGCCCGGCGGCGCAGGATGCGCGGAATGCCCACCCGGAGGTCCGTGCCCTGCTCCTGCGGGGCTCCTCCTCGCTGGTGGGGGCTCAGACCGGGGCCCGAGCGGCGGTTGCGTGCTGCGTCACTGTAGTCGTGCGTCCAGCCCATACCCCGACGTGTGCCCCTGCCCCAAGGTCGATAACCGCCCCCACGGCCCCCAATTGGCCTATGCGCCGGGCAAGTGGCTGTTCGTAGGACAGACGTTCAGGTCCGGATACCGGGCGCGTCCGGACGGTCACCGATCGGGTTCGGGATGCTTCAGCCACTTGTTCGGTTCGGTGGAGAAAACGACCGGATCCTCCTCTGTCACCGGTCCGGCTCGGGGTCTTTCAGCCAGTTGATGAGCTCCGTGGAGAAAGCGACCGGATCCTCCTCGTGCGGGAAGTGTCCCAGCCCGTCGAACAGCCGCCAGCGGTACGGCGCTTCGACGTACTCCCCGGAGCCGGCCGCGCTGCGCGTCCGCATCACCGGATCGAGCGATCCGTGCAGATGCAGCGTCGGCACCCGGACCGGCCGTTTCATGCGCCGGTTGAACTGGATGCCGTCCGGGCGGGCCAGCGAGCGCACCATCCACCGGTACGGCTCGATCGAGCAGTGCGCGGTCGACGGGATGCACATGGCACGGCGGTACGTCTCCACGGCGTCGTCGTCCGGCAGGCCCGGCCCGGACCAGTCCCGGATCAGCTCGGCGACCAGCGCGCCGTCGTCCGCGGTCAGTTGCCGCTCGGGAATCCAGGGGCGCTGGAACCCCCAGACGTAGGACCCGGCCCGGGTCTGCTTGACGTCCGAGAGCATCGCCGAGCGCCAGCGCCGCGGATGCGGCATCGAGGACACCGCGAGCCGCCGGACCAGCTTCGGGCGCATCGCGGCCGCCGTCCACGCCAGATAGCCACCCAGGTCATGGCCGACCAGCGCGGCGTCCGGCTCACCGAGGGAGCGGATCACGCCGGTGATGTCGAGGGCGAGGTTGGCCGGGTCGTAGCCGCGCGGGGTGCGGTCGCTGCCGCCGACCCCCCGCAGGTCCATCGCGACCGCCCGGAACCCGGCGTCGGCGAGCGCGGGCAGCTGGTGCCGCCACGTCCACCAGAACTGCGGGAAGCCGTGCAGCAGCAGGACCAGCGGCCCGTCGCCCATCTCGGCGATGTGGAAACGCGCGCCGTTGGCGGCGACGTCCCGGTGGGTCACCGGGCGCTCGCCCAGGACATCGGGCCGTACCAGGGACGCGGCCGAAGGAGTGACGGGGTCGGTCATGACGACGAGCGTGCCACAGCCTCGATGGCCTCCGGGACACGATCCTGCGCCAGCTCGGGCCGCGGGTGCGGCTTGGCCTTCTGCAGGACGCTCGCCGTCTCCTTCATCGACGCGGCGGTCTTCTGCGCGCCGCCGCCCTGCTTCGCCTTCTTCGCGAAGACCACGCCGATCAGCGCGAGCAGGCCCGCGATGAGGACGTTCGCCGCGAAGGACAGCAGGAAGCAGACCGCGAGGTTCCAGTCGCTCCAGGTGCGGATGCCGTACGCCAGGGCGAAGTTCAGCATCGGCAGCGAGAACACCAGTACCGCGCCGGCCACCATGAACGCGCCGCCGCTCGTCGCGCCGCGCTTCACGTCCCGCTTGAGCTGCGCCTTGGCCAGTGCGATCTCGTCATGCACCAGCGCGGACATCTCGGTCGTCGCCGAGGCGAACAGCTGGCCGATGCTGCGTTCGGCGCCGACCGGGCTGCCGTCGGGTGCGCTCATCGCGGTCTCCCTAATTCACTGGGACTCTTTGGACTCTTGGGACTCTGTGGGGCATGTCTTTTGTACCGTCCCGTCAGATCATGCCCGACGGTCGCCCCGCTCGCCTGCCCCGCCCGCCACTTCGGCAAGCCCCGCCCGTTCGGCGGCCTTGAGTTCGGCGATCCGGCGGTGCTCGGCGGCCTTGTTCTCGTAGATCGTGGCCATCCGCAGGTGGTACGCCGGCTCGTCCTCCTCGTAGATGTCCGGGATGCCGTCGAGGTCGTCGTCGCGTTCCTCGGCCTCGCACATCCGGCGGTACTTGCCGTTCCGTATCTTCAGCAGCACCGTGGCCAGGGTGGCCGCGATCAGCGAGCCGATCAGCACGGCCGCCTTGACCTCGTCGGTGAGGGTCGCGTTCCCGTCGAAGGCCAGCTCGCCAATGAGCAGCGACACGGTGAAGCCGATGCCGGCGAGGGTCGCGACGGCGAAGACGTCCGCCCACTCGAGGTCGTCGCTGAGCGAGGCGCGGGTGAAGCGGGCCGTCAGCCAGGTGCCGCCGAAGATGCCGAGCGCCTTGCCGACGACGAGACCGAGGACCACGCCGAGCGTCTCCGGCTTGGTGAACACGTCGCCCACCGCGCCGCCGGAGATCGAGACACCGGCGCTGAACAGCGCGAACAGCGGCACGGCGAGGCCCGCCGAGAGGGGCCGGACGAGGTGCTCGATGTGCTCGCCGGGGGAGTGCTCCTCGCCCTCGTGGGTGGTGCAGCGCAGCATCAGGCCCATGGCGACGCCCGCGATGGTGGCGTGGACGCCGCTGTTGTACATCAGCGCCCAGATGGCGACGGCGAGCGGGACGTACACGTACCAGCCGCGTACGCCCTTGCGCAGCAGCAACCAGAAGACGGCCAGGCCGAGCACCGCGCCGCCGAGCGCGGCGAAGTCGATCCGGTCGGTGAAGAAGACCGCGATGATCAGGATCGCGAAGAGGTCGTCGACGACGGCGAGGGTGAGCAGGAACGCGCGCAGCGCGCTGGGGAGGGACGTGCCGATGACGGCGAGCACGGCGAGCGCGAAGGCGATGTCGGTCGCGGTCGGGACCGCCCAGCCCGCCAGGGAGCCGCCGCCGTTCAGATTGGTGAGGGTGTAGACGAGCGCCGGTACGGCCATGCCGCACAGGGCCGCGACGACCGGCAGCGCGGCCGCCTTGGGGTCCCTGAGGTCACCGGCGACCAGCTCGCGCTTGAGCTCGATGCCGGCGACGAAGAAGAAGATCGCGAGCAGTCCGTCGGCGGCCCAGTGGGCGACGGAGAGGTTCAGCCCGAGGGCCTCGGGGCCGAAGTGGAAGTGGCTGACCGACGCGTAGCTGTCGTGCAGTGCGGGGACGTTCGCCCAGATCAGCGCGGCGATCGCGGCGACGAGCAGCAGGACACCGCCGACCGTCTCGGCGCGCAGCGCGTCCGCCACGAAGGTCCGTTCGGGCAGCGTGAGCCGCCCGAAGACCTTGCGGGGGGTGGTGGGGGGCGCGGCCATGAGGGGGACCTCCGGTCGGTGGGTAGGGCAGGGCTGCTCGCCGACCAGACTTCCCGGCACACCTGTGGAGTCACGCTTGTTTTGCTTAGTTTACCTAACAGGGGCGCCCGGCGCGTCTTCGCGCCGGGCGCCCCTGTTCTACGACGGTCTGGCTCAGTCCTCGCTGGGAGCGGCCGGGAGCTTGGCCTGGATGAGGTCCATGACGGTGGAGTCGGTCAGGGTCGTCACGTCACCGAGCTGACGGTTCTCGGCGACGTCGCGGAGCAGCCGGCGCATGATCTTGCCGGAGCGGGTCTTCGGCAGCTCGGCCACCGGCAGGACGCGCTTCGGCTTGGCGATCGGGCCGAGGGTGGCGCCGACGTGGTTGCGCAGGTCGGCGATGAGGTTCTCGTCCTCGGCGTCCGCCGTGCCGCGCAGGATCACGAAGGCGACGATGGCCTGCCCGGTCGTCTCGTCGGCGGCACCGACGACGGCCGCCTCGGCGACGGCGGGGTGGGAGACGAGCGCGGACTCGACCTCGGTGGTGGAGATGTTGTGCCCGGACACGAGCATCACGTCGTCGACCCGGCCCAGCAGCCAGATGTCGCCGTCGTCGTCCTTCTTCGCGCCGTCGCCGGCGAAGTACTTGCCCTCGAAGCGCGACCAGTACGTGTCGATGAACCGCTGGTCGTCGCCCCAGATGGTGCGCAGCATCGACGGCCACGGCTCGGTCAGGACCAGGTAGCCACCGCCGCCGTTGGGCACCTCGACCGCCTCGTCGTCGACGACCGTGGCGGAGATGCCGGGCAGCGGCGTCTGGGCGGACCCCGGCTTGGTCTCGGTGACACCGGGCAGCGGCGAGATCATCATCGCGCCGGTCTCGGTCTGCCACCAGGTGTCCACGATCGGCGTGGTGTCGGCGCCGATGTGCTTGCGGTACCAGATCCACGCCTCGGGGTTGATCGGCTCACCCACCGACCCCAGCACCCGCAGGCTGCTGAGATCGAACTTCGCGGGGATGTCGTCGCCCCACTTCATGAACGTACGGATGGCGGTCGGCGCCGTGTACAGGATCGTCACCCCGTACTTCTGCACGATCTCCCAGAAGCGGCCCTGGTGCGGGGTGTCCGGCGTGCCCTCGTACATGACCTGGGTGGCGCCGTTGGCGAGCGGCCCGTAGACGATGTACGAGTGCCCGGTGACCCAGCCGACGTCCGCCGTGCACCAGTACACGTCCGTCTCCGGCTTGAGGTCGAAGACGGCATGGTGGGTGTACGCCGCCTGGGTGAGGTAGCCGCCGGAGGTGTGCAGGATGCCCTTCGGCTTGCCGGTCGTACCGGAGGTGTAGAGGATGAACAGCGGCTGCTCGGCCTCGAAGGCCTGGGCCGTGTGCTCGGCCGGCTGCCGCTCGACGATCTCGTGCCACCACACGTCGCGCCGGTCGTCCCAGGCGACCTCCTGACCGGTCCTGCGCACCACCAGCACGTGCTCGACGTTGTCGACCTTGCCGATCGCCTCGTCCACGGCGGGCTTGAGCGCGGACGGCTTGCCGCGGCGGTAGCCGCCGTCGGAGGTGATGACGACCTTGGCGTCGGCGTCCTGGATACGGGTCGCGAGCGCGTCCGCCGAGAAGCCGCCGAACACGACGGAGTGCGCGGCGCCGATCCGGGCGCAGGCCAGCATCGCGATCGCCGTCTCCGGGATCATCGGCATGTAGACCGCGACCCGGTCGCCCTTCTGAACTCCCAGCTCCAGCAGGGCGTTCGCGGCCTTGGAGACCTCGTCCTTGAGCTCGGCGTAGGTGATCGCCCGGCTGTCGCCGGGCTCCCCCTCGAAGTGGATGGCGACCCGCTCGCCATGGCCCGCCTCGACATGCCGGTCGACGCAGTTGTACGCGACGTTGAGCTCGCCGTCCTTGAACCACTTGGCGAACGGCGGGTTCGACCAGTCCAGCGTCTCGGTCGGCTCCTTGGCCCAGGTCAGCCGGCGGGCCTGCGCGGCCCAGAAGCCGAGCCTGTCAGCCTTGGCCTGTTCGTACGCCTCCGCGGTGACATTGGCGTTGGCTGCCAGGTCTGCGGGCGGCGCGAACCTGCGCTCTTCCTTGAGCAGGTTGGCCAAGGATTCGTTGCTCACGACATCTCCCTTTCCCAGGGTGTCCGTTGTGTCCCAGGCCACAGCTCATCAGACCGAAGCCCCTGCTGACAAGGGTCGTCGGAAAATTGGTTTAGACCTGTTGAGAGCTGTGGGGGACCGTTTTCGTACGTCTCTCGGTGCCGGCGTCATCCGTACCCACGGACGCCGACCAGGCAGAGTTCAGTCCCTGTAACGCCTTTCACACTCCGGGCCAAGTACTGATGAAGCGCCACCGACATGAAGGGGGTACGTGTGGAAGGGATACGGGGCGGGCCGCAGGCGGCGGTCCGGGACCCAGAGCTCTTCGAGGAGTTCTACCGGCGCCATGTGGACGCGATGACATCTTTCGTGGCCCGGCGTGTCGCGGACCCGCACACGGTCGCCGATCTGACGGCCGAGATCTTCCTGGCGGTCCTGGACTCCGCCCACACCTACCGCCCGGGCCGGGGCAGCGAGACGGCCTGGCTCTACGGCATCGCCCGCAACGTCGTCGCGGGGGAGTACCGCCGGGTGGCCCGCGAGACCGCCCGCGACCGGCGCATCTCCGGACGGCGCCTGCTGGAGCCGGACGACATCGCCCGCCTGGAGGACAAGCTCGACGCCGAGAGCCCGGGGCGACGGGCCCTCGCCGCCCTGGCCCTGCTGCCGGAGGGCGAGCGGGCGGTGCTGGAACTGATCGTCGTGGACCAACTCACCGTCGGCGAGGCCGCCGCCGCGCTCGGCATCCGCCAGGTGACAGCCCGCGTGCGGCTGCACCGGGCACGCAAGTCGCTGCTCGGGGAAGCGGACCCGGCAGCCCTGGACCCGTACGGCACGTCCCTGCGGTACGCCACTGGAGGAGAGGCATGAGCACCAAGACGACGTTCGAGGACCGTCTGCTGGCAGAACTGCGGCACGAGATCGGACTTCGGGAGGCCGCCGCGCCGGCCGTGGCATTCGTCGCACGGCGCGCCCTGGTCACGCGGGGCAGGCTCGTCCTTGCTGCCGGTGCCTGCGCGGCGGCCGGACTGGCGGTGGTGCTGGTGCCGGGCTCACCGGCCGACGCGCCCGCCTACGCGGTGGAACAGCACGACGACGGCAGCGTGACGCTCACCATCGAGGACATGTCCCTCGCACCGGACGACCAGCACCGACTCGCCGAACGGCTGCGAGCGCAGGGCATCCATGTGGCCATCGACGAAGTCCCGGCCGGCGAGCAGTGCGCTCAGCCGCGCGGGGAGCTGCTCCCCTCGTACTTCGAGGGCCATTCGGCCGGGAAGCCGCGTTCGGCCGAGGGCGGGCAGGGCGCACCGGAGGGGGTCACCGTGCTGAAGGGGACCTTCAAGACCACCCTCAACCCCGGAGACTCCCTCGCCTTCGAGAACACGAAGGAGTCCCAGGGCGCCAAGAGCGGCCTCCGGCTGGCCAGCGTCTACGCGGTGAGCGGCGAGATCGCCGCCTGCGAGCCCGTGCGGATGGAGCCCCACCCGTAGCCGACGAGCACTCCGGACCTCGTCGTCGTCCGCTGAGCCGGGTCGCCCCGGCCCAGCGGCCTCGCCCCGCACGTCCGGCGGAGCGCTACGCCGGACTGTGCAGCTCCTCCACACCTCCCACGTGGTCGAACACCCCGTCCCCGCCCGACTGGGTGAGCAGATACGCCTGCGCCTCGCCCACGTGGAAGTACATCCCGTGCAGCTCCAACTCCCGCCGGTGCAGCGCCCGGGCCACCGACTCGTGGGCCCCCAGGTGCTCCAACTGCTGCACCACGTTGGTCAGACAGAGCTGCTCCACGGCGTCCGCGGGCGCCCGGCCGGCGAGTCTGGCCCACGGCCGGCCGTCGTCGGCCATGCGCTCCAGACTCGGCAGCCCGTGCCGCAGCCACCGCTTGAGCGGCGTCTGGACGCCCCCGGGCTCGGAGTTGAGCAGTGCCTGCATGGCTCCGCAGCCGGAGTGCCCGCACACCGTGATGGACCGCACCTTCAGCACGTCCACCGCGTACTCGATCGCGGCGGCGACCGAGTCGTCCCCGCTCTCCTCACCGGGCAGGGGAACGAGGTTGCCCACATTGCGCACCACGAACAGGTCGCCCGGACCACTGGAGGTGATCATCGAGGTGACCAGACGCGAGTCGGCGCAGGTGAGGAAGAGCTGGGAGGGGCGCTGACCCTCACGGGCCAGCCGGGCCAGCTCGCCCCGCACCAGGGGTGCGGTGTTGCGCTGGAACGCGCTGATCCCGCGGGCCAGTTCATGCCCGCTCGGGCCGGTGGCCGTACCGGCGCCGCCGCGCGCGGGCGCGCCAGGACCGTCGGATGTGCCCGGCTCGTCAGGCTCGTCAGGCTCGTCGGACCGGAGTGTGGACTGCGGGCGTTCGCACTGGTGGTTGCGCCAGGGCGTCCAGGGGCTGCAGCGGCAGCCCGTCGCGGCGGCCGGCTCGGCGGTGTCCGTGGGGGGCGGGGAGCCGTCGTCGGTCGCGGTGGTGTCGCCGGGTTCGGCGATCGTGACCCCGGCCCGGCGGCCGGTGAGTTCGACGGTGCCGCCCTGCGCGGTGTGCGTCTTCTGCCAGTCGTGCAAGGACTCGTAGGCGGCGTGATCCATGAAGGAGCCGTCCAACTCGACGACGACATGGGTGCCGTGGGGCACGAGGTGCAGGGCCCGGCTGAGCCGGGGGACCGCCAGGAACGTCAACTGGCCGCGTACATGGACGTAATGGACTCCTTCCTTCTCGTCGTGCGTGATGCGGGTTCGGGTGAGGCGGTGCAGGGCGACGGCGACGGCCACGGCGATGCCGAGCGTCACGCCCTCCAGAACTCCGAAGACCACCACGCCGAGGGTGGTGACGGCGTACACCAGGACCTCGCGGTGGCGGGTCACCGTGCGGATGTGGTGCAGGGACACCATCTGGATGCCGACGGCCATCACCAGGGCGGCGAGCGAGGCGAGCGGGATGAGCTCCAGGACCGGGACCATCAGCAGCGCGGCGATCACTACGAGAACGCCGTGCAGCATCGTGGAGTTCCGGCTCACGGCCCCTGCGTGCACATTCGCCGAGCTCCGCACGGCGACCCCGGCGACCGGGAGCCCGCCGAGCGAGCCGGAGACGATGTTGGCGGCGCCCTGGCCGAGCAGCTCGCGGTCCAGGTTGGAGCGTCCGACCCGGGCGGTCAGACCGGGCCTGGCGGCCGCCATCTTGTCCACGGCGACCGCGCCGAGCAGCGACTGCACGCTGCACACCAAGGTGGTCGTCAGGACGGCGGTGACGATGCCGAGCACCGGTCCCTCGGGGAGCCCGGCCAGGGCGTGGCTGCTCCAGGAGGGCAGGTCGACCATGGGCACGGACAGCCCGGCGAGGGCGGTCACGACGCTGGCCCCGGTGACGGCGACGAGCGCGGCCGGGATCTTGCGCAGGAGGCGGCCGATCCGGCCGGGGATGCGCGGCCAGAGCAGCAGCAGGGCCAGGGTCAGCACGCTCACCGACACGGAGGCGGGCGCCAGGTCGGCCAACTGGGCGGGCAGTGCGCGCAGGTTGGCCAGGACGGAACTCTGCGGGGTGCCGCCGAGGACGATGTGCAGCTGGGCGACGGCGATGGTGACGCCGATGCCGGCGAGCATGCCGTGCACGATCGCGGGGCTGACGGCGAGTGCGGTGCGCGCCACGCGCAGGCAGCCGAGGCCGAGTTGGGCGAGACCGGCGAGGACCGTGATGGCGCAGGTGGTACGCCAGCCGTAGCGGTGGATGAGGTCGGCGGTGACGACCGTGAGTCCGGCGGCCGGGCCGCTCACCTGGAGCGCTGAGCCGCCGAGCCGTCCGGCGACGAGGCCTCCCACGGCGGCGGCGACGAGGCCGGCCTGGAGGGGCGCGCCGGTGGCGAGGGCGATGCCGAGGGACAGGGGCAGGGCGATCAGGAAGACCGCGATCGAGGCCGACACGTCGGCGCCCGCGATACGGAAGCGGCGGGGCCGGGGCGGCGGCGGGCTGTGGGGTCGGTGGATGCGCTTGGTCCGACTTGAGTCGGCGGCGCGGGTAGGGACGCAGGCGGACATAATTCCCGTCTCCTCCGGGGCAGCGCGGTCGCGGAACAGGTGGTCCCCCGCCCGATGACGGGGGGTCGGGTCGCGGCCGTGGGTCACGGCGTGCAGCGGCGGGATGAATCAACGCTCGGTAAACGGATCGTAATTCAGAGTAAAGGCCAGGCATAGACTTTCCTGGCAAATGGCCCAATAAGTCACCCATCGGAGTGATGCAGATATTTGATCGGCTTGTCGTACAAATTCCTTCTCGGTCTCGTGCGAGCTTTGCGGCGCTGTCGTTGGCCCCGAATCCCGAGACAGAAGGAAGTAGGTGGGCGGAACATGGCCGCCACCCAGAGGATCGCCGCCGGTGCCGTGGTCGCCGCGGTCTGTGCCGCTTCGCTCGCCGGTTGCGCGATCGGCACCGACGGTTCCAAGGAAGGGGCCTCCGGCCCGCAGAAGGCGAAGCCCGCCCAGGCGCCGCCGAAGAGCGCGGTCCGCCTGATCGGCGACGGCTCCACCGCGTACACCGGGGCCCAGCCGCACCTGCCCCGGCCGGAGCGCTTGAAGCCCGGTCAGAAGCCGCCGCAGTTCGTGGTGTTCTCCTGGGACGGCGCGGGCGAGGACGGCCAGAAGCTGTTCTCCCACTTCCGCAAGGTCGCCAAGGCGAACAACGCGACCATGACCTACTTCCTCAGCGGCGTGTACATGCTCCCCGAGGACAAGCGCGACCTCTACCGGCCGCCGCAGCACTCCCCGGGCCGCTCCGACATCGGCTTCAACGACGAGGAGGGCATCGCCGACACCGTGAAGCAGCTGCGCGGGGCGTGGCTGGAGGGCAACGAGATCGGCACCCACTTCAACGGCCACTTCTGCGGCAGCGGCGGCGGGGTCGGTCAGTGGTCGGTCGCGGACTGGAAGGACGAGATCGCCCAGGCGAAGCAGTTCGTGAAGTCCTGGAAGACCAACACCGGCATGCAGAAGGCCGCCCCGCTCCCCTTCGACTACGACAAGGAGCTCGTCGGCGCCCGCACGCCCTGCCTGGAGGGCCAGAAGAACTTCATGAAGGCCGCCCGCGAGCTGGGCTTCCGCTACGACACCAGCGGCGTCAACGACCAGCTCTGGCCCAGGAAGAAGGAGGGCCTGTGGGACCTGTCGATGCAGCTCGTGCCGTTCCCCGGGCACTCCTACGAGCAGCTCACCATGGACTACAACTTCATGGTCAACCAATCGGGCACCACGACCCAGGGCGACCCGGGCAAGTACGAGTTCTGGGGCGACCAGATGCGTGACGGCCTGCTCAAGGGCTTCCAGCGCGCCTACGACGGCAACCGCGCCCCGCTGATCATCGGCAACCACTTCGAGTCCTGGAACGGCGGCACCTACATGCGCGCCGTCGAGGAGACCGTCGAGCGGGTCTGCAACAAGCCCGACGTGCGCTGCGTCTCCTTCCGGCAGCTCGCCGACTGGCTGGACGCCCAGGACCCCGAGACCCTGGCCAAGATGCGGACCCTCGGCGTCGGCGAGGCCCCCAAGCAGGGCTGGGCGTCCTTCCTCTCGTCTCACCCGGCCCCGGCCCCCAAGGGAGTGCCGGGGGCGCCGGCGGCCAAGCGGTGAGTGGCGGGGAGCCGCAGTAGCTCTCAGGCGTTCGCAGCCACGCTCTCGCCGAGCACGAACCCGGGGTCGACCTGCGCCGCCAGGTCGGCCCCGGTGCGCTCGTTGCCCCAGGAATGGGCGTTCTTGAGGTGGAAGTGCACCATCTGGTGGGTGTAGCGCTGCCAGTCGCGCAGCTCGTACGTCGCGTCGACTGCCGTCTGCAGCAGGCGCAGGGCGCGGCGGTTGGTGTCCTCCAGGAGCGCGAACCGGGGCGGCCGGCCCTTCTCCATGGCGCGGACCCAGTCCGAGTGCCCGACGGTCACGAGCAGGTCGTCCCCGACCTCGGCGCGCAGGAAGTCGAGGTCGTCCTGGCCCTGCACCTTGTTGCCGACGACTTTCAGCACGACGCCGTAGTCCCGGGCGTACTCCTTGTACTGGCGATAGACGG
Source organism: Streptomyces sp. Act143 (assembly GCF_003143935.1). GTDB lineage: Bacteria > Actinomycetota > Actinomycetes > Streptomycetales > Streptomycetaceae > Streptomyces. The sequence goes on from NZ_QFRX01000001.1 coordinate 5,530,272, forward strand.
AGACCCCCTTCCGGGTCGGCTCGGCTACGAGGAACGTGATGTCGAAGCGGGTGAACATGCCGGAGGCGAAGGAGTCGGAGCCGGCCGTCATGTCCACCACGACGTACTCGTCACGCCCGTCGACCAGGTGGTTCAGGCACAGCTCCACCGCTCCGGTCTTGGAGTGGTAGCAGGCCACTCCGAGGTCGGCGTCGGTGAAGGGCCCGGTGACCATCAAACGGACGGTGTCGCCGTCGAGTTCCACCGGCCGGGCGCAGGCGTCGTAGACCGGGTTGTCCTCGCGCACCCGCAGCAGCCGGGAGCCCTCGCCGGGCGGTGTCGTCTTGATCATCGTCTCGGCGGAGGCGATGCGCGGGTTGTCGCCGCGCAGGTACTCCTTGATCAGCGGCAGCCGCTCACCCATCGCCGGCAGCGCTGCGGCCTCCGCCTCGTCGAGGCCGAGGGCGGCACCGAGGTGCTGGTTGATGTCGGCGTCGACCGCGACGACCGGTCGTCCGGTGGTGGCGAGATGGCGGATGAACAGGGAGGACAGGGTGGTCTTGCCGCTGCCGCCCTTCCCGACGAAAGCAATTTTCATGTTCACGAAGCGTAGCGGCGCAGTAGCTGTGCGTGGCAGGGGTGCGTGAAGAAGACCACTCCTTCGTGGGGTCCGGCCCGCGGTTGCGTAATGTCGTACTCATGAGTACGACAGGCGCGACCGCCGACCCGCTCGCGGCCCTGGGCTCGCTGCCCGGTGTGGCCGACTCCGTGGAGTCCGTGCGCAAGGCCGTGGACCGGGTCTACGGGCACCGGATCATGCGGCGCCGCAGCAACGCGGTCACCGGTGAGGCCGCGCTGCGCGGCGCCCGCGGTTCCGCAGCGCTGTCCGGTGCCGACTGGGCCCTCGAAGAGGTGCGCCGCCGCTCCGACTTCAGCGGCGACGACGAGGCGCGCGTGATGGGTGCGGCGCTCCGGCTCACCGCCGAGGCGGGCCAACTGCTGTCCATCTGGCGGCAGTCGCCCCTCCGGGTCCTGGCCCGGCTGCACCTGGTGGCCGCGGCGAGCAACGGTGACGAGGTGGGGCGTCCGCGCCGGGAGGGCGAGCCGGTCGACGAGCCGCTGGTCGAACTGCCGCTGCCGGGCGCGGCGGAGGTCAACGGCCGCCTGGAGGGACTGTCCGAGCTGATCATCGCGGGCAGCTCCGCCCCCGCGCTGGTGACGGCGGCCGTCGTGCACGGCGAACTCCTCGCGCTGCGGCCCTTCACCTCCCACAACGGCCTGGTCGCGCGCGCGGCCGAGCGCATCGTCCTGATCGGCAGCGGTCTCGACCCCAAGTCGATCTGCCCGGCGGAGGTCGGCCATGCCGAACTGGGCCGGGCGGCTTATCTGGCGGCGCTCGACGGGTATGTCTCGGGCACTCCGGAGGGGATGGCCGCCTGGATCGCCCACTGCGGCAAGGCGGTCGAGCTCGGCGTGCGCGAGTCGACGGCGGTGTGCGAGGCGCTGCAGCGCGGGGCGGCGTGAGGCAGAAAGAAGGCCCCCGTAAAGGCGCCTGAACAGAGTTGCGGCGGTACGAGGACTCGTACCGCCGCTGGCATGCTCACCGGGTTACCAAGCGTCCTCGATATGTTGCCCATCAGGTCGGGGACTTTGCCCGTCACCTGGTGCGGCTGGCCCGTAATCGACGGGTCGACGTCGCGTGGGTGCCCAGTGTTCATGCTCGGTCCGTGGGGCCAACTGCGTTGTTGAAGGTGATCCTCTCGGATGTCCTTGGTCTCGCGGGCCGTTAACCCCTTTGTACTCCAGGACTCGGGCAAGCGAAAGTGCTGGCTGCAGTTCTTTACTTTTACTCTCAAACAGGCGCTAAACGGGCACCGATATGCCGGACAACGGCACAGGTGTGACGGTGGCGCAGGTCAGAGAGTCGTCGACCGGCGCCGGCTCGCGTACCAGACGAGGCCCGCGGTGGCGGCCGCGGCTCCTATCGCCGCGGCTGCGACGAGCGCGGGGCGGGGCGGTACGGAGAAGGCGGGAAGCCGCTGCTTGAGCCGGACCGGCCGGTGGAAATCGAGAATCGGCCACCCGCGCGCGAGCGCCTCGCGGCGCAGTGCCCGGTCCGGGTTCACGGCATGGGCGTGGCCGACGGCCTGGAGCATCGGCAGGTCGGTCGCGGAGTCGCTGTAGGCGTAGCAGCGGTCCAGGTCGTACCCCTCGGACTCGGCCAGCTCCTTGATCGCCTCGGCCTTCGTCGGACCGTACGCGTAGTACTCCACCTCGCCGGTGAAGCAGCCGTCCTCGCCGACCACCATGCGGGTCGCCACCACGCGGTCCGCGCCCAGGAGTTCGCCGATCGGCTCGACCACCTCCGCGCCCGACGTGGACACGATCACGACGTCCCGGCCGGCCTTGTGGTGCTCCTCGATGAGGGAAGCGGCCTCGTCGTAGATGATCGGGTCGATCAGGTCGTGCAGCGTCTCGGCGACGATCTCCTTCACCTGCTGGACGTTCCAGCCGCGCACGAGCTGGGACAGGTACTCGCGGGTCCGCTCCATCTGGTCGTGGTCCATACCGCCCACGAGGAAGACGAACTGGGCATACGCGGTACGCACCGCGGCCCTGCGGTTGATCAGCCCGCCTTGGTAGAACGACTTGCTGAACGTGAGCGTGCTCGACTTCGCAATGACCGTCTTGTCCAGGTCAAAGAACGCCGCTGTGCGGGGCAAGGAGTGGTTTTCCACGACCCCGAGCATAGGCGCAGCCCATTCGGCGTAAGGTGGGGCGCGTGGGTTTGCCTGAGAGGGCTCTCGGGTACACCATGGAAGTCACGGATCGTTCGCGACCGTGCTAACCCGGCCCGGCTCCTCCCCCCCCGAGTCGGCCGTGGAGACGACCCCCACTCTCCCCCCCGGTGGGGGTCGTCGCATGTCCGGGTGGGTTTTCTGGTTTGTGTGCGCGGCTCGACGGCCGCACCGAGGCGGCTTCGGCCGCCTCTTTTGCGTTCCCATGATTCGTCACCGTGTGTAGTCGTAGCGCTCCTCTGCGGAAGTCGCACAGGGGTCGGTGTCGGTGGGTGTAAGGCTCACCGGTTCGGGTGATGGCCGTATTCACAACGGCTGAGTTGTCCACAGATTTCGACCAAGATCCACTTCATTTCCCGCTTCGTTGCACCGTGATTCCAGCGCAGCCCGCCGGCGCCGACTTGATGGCCGGAACCGGTTAGTCGGGCGCGTTTGGCCGGTTCGTATCGGCCGTTCATATGGAGGCCGGTTGCCGGTTCTTCACACGTTCGGGAATCGCGGGGCCCTCGGGGTCCACGCGGACACCGCGAAGGGGGATGGAAAGCGTGACCGCAGCCGTCACACACGATCCGCCGTCCGGCGCCGGAGGGCGCCAGGGCGGACCGTTGATCATCACCGAGGACCCCGGGCTCCTCGACGACCTGCTCCGGCTCTGCGCGGCGGCCGGTGCCACACCCGAGGTGCACCCGGGGGTGCCCGAGCCGCGGGACCGCTGGGAGGCCGCGCCGCTCGTCCTGGTCGGCGACGACGCCGTACGGCGCGTGCGGGGAGCCGCCCGCAGAGGCGGGGTGGTGCTCGTCGGAAGGGACCAGGACGACTCCGGCGTGTGGCGCCGGGCCGTCGAGATCGGCGCCGACCACGTCCTGATGCTGCCCGACGGGGAGCAGTGGCTGGTCGACCGGATCGCCGACGTCGCCGAGGGCGTCGGCCGGCCCGCTCTCACCGTCGGCGTCATCGGCGGCCGGGGCGGCGCCGGAGCGTCCACGCTCGCCTGCGCGCTCGCCGTCACCTCCGCACGGGAGGGACTGCGCACCCTGCTCGTGGACGCCGATCCACTGGGCGGCGGACTCGACGTACTGCTCGGCGGGGAGACCGCCGAGGGGCTGCGCTGGCCGGCGTTCGCCGCCTCGCGCGGGCGGGTCGGTGGCGGCGCCCTGGAGGAGTCGCTGCCCGAGCTGCACTCCCTGCGGGTGCTCAGCTGGGACCGCGGCGACTGCGTGGCCGTCCCGCCGCAGGCCGTCCGCGCGGTGCTCGCCGCGGCCCGCCGCCGGGGCGGCACGGTCGTCGTCGACCTGCCCCGCCGGATCGACGGCGGCGTGGCCGAGACGCTCGCCCAGCTCGACCTCGGCATCCTCGTGGTCCCCGCCGAACTGCGGGCCGTCGCGGCGGCCGGGCGGATGGCCTCCGCGGTCGGGATGGTCGTCCGCGATCTGCGGGTGGCGGTGCGGGGGCCGTACGCGCCCGGACTCGACGACCGTGAGGTGGCGCGGTTGCTCGGCCTGCCGCTGGTGGGCGAGGTGCCGGTCGAGGCGGGCCTGCTGCGCCCGCACGAGACCAGGACACCGCCCGGCGCCGGGAAGGGACCGCTGACGCGGTTCTGCAAGGAGTTCTGGGAGCGGGCCCTGGTGGAGGCGGCGTGACCACGGCATCGGGGTTCGAAGGGGTACGCGCGCGTGGCGTACGGGCGTGCGGCGTACGGGCGCGTGGCGTACCGGACACCTGTGGCGTACCGGACGCCCGTGG
>NZ_QFRX01000001.1:5534923-5702542 GCF_003143935.1 Streptomyces sp. Act143
GGGGCTGCTTGAAGGCGGGCGAGGGCGGGCGAGTTCGGCCGCAGGGCTGCTTGAAAGCGGTCGAGGGCAGGCGAGTTCGGCCGCGGGATTCCCCGATGGCGGGTGGAGTGGGGGCGGGACGGCGGCAGAGCCTTTCGACGGTGAGGGGGGTGGTGCGGCTTCGGGCTCGGGGTTTGTCGAAGTCGGGCGGGGTGGCTCGGGCCCGGGCGTGGGGCTGTCCGATGGCGGGACGGATGGTGCCGGGATGGCGGCGGGGCTTCTCGATGGGGTGCGGCAGTGGCTTGCCGAGAGCGGTGCCGAGCCGACGCCCGCGCGTGTGGCGCAGGCACTGCGCGAGCAGGGGAGGGTGCTCGGGGACGCCGAAGTCCTGGGCGCCGCCGCGCGGTTGCGTTCCGAGCTGGTCGGCAGCGGACCGCTGGAGCCGTTGCTCGCCGACCCGTCCGTGACCGACGTACTGGTGTCGGCACCGGACCGGGTCTGGGTCGACCGGGGCGGTGGGCTTCAACTGACCGGCGTCACCTTCCCCGACGCCGCGGCCGTACGACGGCTCGCGCAGCGCCTGGCCGCGGTGGCCGGGCGGCGACTCGACGACGCGCGGCCCTGGGCGGACGCCAGGCTGCCCGACGGGACGCGGCTGCACGCAGTGCTGCCTCCGGTGGCCGTCGACTGCACCTGTCTGTCCCTGCGGGTCGTGCGACCGCGCGCGTTCACGCTCGCCGAACTGGTGACGGCGGGCACGGTGCCGCCGGACGGGGACCGCGTGCTGCGGGGACTGGTCGACGCTCGGCTGTCGTTCCTCATCAGTGGCGGCACCGGCACCGGCAAGACGACGCTGCTGAGCGCGCTGCTGGGGCTGGTCGGGCCGGGGGAGCGGATCGTGCTCGCCGAGGACTCCGCGGAGCTGCGGCCCGACCACCCGCACGTCGTACGCCTGGAGAGCAGACCGGCCAACCAGGAGGGCGCCGGCCTGGTCACGCTCCAGGATCTGGTGCGGCAGGCCCTGCGGATGAGGCCGGACCGGCTGGTCGTGGGCGAGGTGCGGGGGCCCGAGGTAGTGCATCTGCTGGCCGCGCTGAACACCGGCCACGAGGGCGGGTGCGGGACCGTCCACGCCAATGCCGCCGCCGACGTGCCGGCTCGGCTGGAGGCACTGGGCACGGCCGCCGGGCTCGACCGTGCCGCGCTGCACAGCCAAGTGGCGGCCGCGCTGTCTGTCGTGCTGCACCTGGTGCGCGACCGGGCCGGGCAGCGGCGGATCGCCGAGGTACGGGTGCTGGAGCGGGACCCGTCGGGGCTGGTGCGCACGGTGCCGGCGCTGCGGTGGGGCGCGGAGGGTTTCGTTCATGAGCGGGGGTGGGAGCGGCTGCGAGGGCTGCTCGGACTGTCCGGAGAGGGATGTCATGGCCGGGGTGAGTGAGATGTCGGTCGGTGCTGCCGCGGCCTGCGCGGGGGCGGTCGTCTGGCTGGTGGGAGGGCCCCACGTCGGTGCTCGGCGGGCGCGGTTGCTGTTCGCGGGGAGCGGCGGGGTGGCTGGGACCGGGCCGCCGCCCCTGTGGGAGCAACTCGGGGGTGAGGTAGGCCGGTTGCGGGGGCGTCTGGGAGGCGAGTGGTGGTCGGCGGCGGCCGGGGTGGTGCTCGCCGTGCTGGGGACTTCGGTGGTGCCGCTGGTCATGGGGCTGGCCGGGGTGCCGTTGCTGCGGCGGGTTCGGCTGACACGTCGGGCGCGGCAGGCGCAGGAGCGCCGCGGGGACGAGGTCATCGCGCTGTGCGGGGCGCTGGCCGGAGAGGTACGGGCCGGACGGCAGCCGGGGCAGGCCCTGCTGCGGGCGGCGCGCGACGGCGACGGGCTCGGTGACGCCCAGCCGGCGGTGCTGGCGGCGGCGCGCTTCGGCGGTGACGTGCCGGACGCGCTCGCGGTGGCGGCACGGCAGCCGGGGGCCGACGGGCTCCTGGGACTCGCGGCGTGCTGGCGGGTCGCCGTGGACCGGGGCGCGGGGCTGGCCGCGGGGGTGGACCGGCTCGAAGCGGCACTGCGCGCCGAGCGGGACCAACGCGCCGATCTGCGCGCCCAGTTGGCGGGGGCCCGCGCCACGGCCGTGATGCTCGCCGGTCTGCCGGTCCTTGGCCTGCTGCTCGGTACGGCTCTCGGCTCCGACCCGCTGCACGTCCTGTTGCACACCGGGCCGGGGCTGGGGTGCCTGGTGGTGGGCGGGGTGCTGGAGGGGCTCGGGATGTGGTGGGCGATGCGGATCGTGCGGGGAGCGGAGGCGATGTGAGTACGGAAGTTGTCCACAGGCTGGGGGCGGTCGTGGGGAGCGTGCTGGTCGTGGCGTGGTGCGTGCGGTGGGTCGAGGGGGTCCGGCGCGAACGGCGGGTACGGCGGCGACTGGCTCGGCTGGTGGCGCGAGGGAGTGAAACTGCCGGGCCGCGGGGCGAGGCGCGGAGAGCCGTACGGCGGTGGCTGCCCTCGGTGGGGGTGGTGGCCGGCGGGTGGGCTCTGGTCGGTGGTGTCGCCGGGCTCGTGGTCGGGCTGGTCGTCGCCGCCGGGTTGTGGTGGTGGCGGAGGCGGGGCTCGGCCGCGGGCGCCGACGAGGAGTACGACGTCGAGGGGGCCGCCCGGCAACTGCCGCTCGCCGCCGATCTGCTGGCGGCCTGTATCGCGGCCGGTGCCGGTCCGGTGGTCGCGGCGCAGGCCGTGGGTGAGGCGCTGGGCGGACCGGTCGGGGAGGCGTTGGCGCGCGGGGCGGCGGAGGTGCGGCTGGGCGGTGAACCCGGTGACGCCTGGCGGCGACTGGCCTCGATGCCGGGGGCCGGGCCCCTGGCGAGGCTGCTGGAACGGGCCGACGTGACCGGGCTGCCCGCAGCCGTGCCGGTCGCCCGGCTCGCCGCGGAGGCCCGTGCCGACTGGGGACGCACCGCGACGGCACGGGCCCGGCGGGCCGCCGTCCTCGTGACCGCGCCGGTGGGGCTGTGCTTCCTGCCCGCGTTCATCGCGGTCGGGGTGCTCCCCGTGGTGATCGGGCTGGCGGGCGGGGCCTTGGGCGGGGGTGGTGGATGACGGGTACGGGCGTGCGGCGGTCGCCGTGATCGAGAAGAACGAGAAGAGCAAAAGGAACGAGAAGAACGAGAAGAACGAGAAGAGCAAGAAGAGCAAGAAGAACGCGACGAAGCAGGCAACAGAATTGATTCCTACGGGGGTTGAGATGTGCAAGGTGGTACTCGCGCGGCTGCGGGCGGCGCGGAGGGACGCGGGGATGGTCACGTCGGAGTACGCGATGGGGATCGTCGCGGCGGTGGCGTTCGCGGTCGTCCTCTACAAGGTGGTGACCAGCGGGGCCGTCAGCGCCGAGCTGCAGGGCATCGTGAAGCAGGCCCTCGATGCGCGGATGTGAGCGGGGCGCGGACCGGGGGTTCGTGACGGCGGAGTCGGCCGTGGTGCTGCCCGTGCTGGTGATGTTCGCGACGGCGCTGGTGTGGGGGCTGCTCGTGGTGGCCGCCCAGATCCAGTGCGTCGACGCGGCCAGGACGGGGGCCCGGGCGGCGGCCCGGCAGGATCCGGCCGACGCGGTCGTCGAGGTGGCCCGCGATGCGGCGCCGCGGGGTGCGCAGGTGACCGTCAGCCGGGAGGAGGCGCGGGTCAGGGTCGTGGTCGTGGCCAAGCCGCCGGTGCTGCACGGGTTGCCGTTCGAGGTGCGGGAGGAGGCCGTGGCCTCGGTGGAGGGCGGGACATGAGCGGGCGCGGGGCGCGCCGGCGCGGTCTCGGTTCCGACCGAGGCTCCGCCACCGTCTGGAGCGTCGGTGCGATCGCCGTCCTGTGCGTGGTGTTCGGGGTCGTGCTCGCCCTGGAGCAGGCCGTGGTGACGCGGCACCGTGCGGCCGGCGGGGCGGATCTGGCGGCGCTCGCGGCGGCGGACCACTGGGCGGACGGCGGGGCTGGGGCCTGCGAGCGGGCGGGGCGGGTGGCCCGCGCCCAGGGCGTGCGGCTCGTGCGGTGCACGCTTGTGGGCGAGGTGTCGGACGTGACGGCCGCGGCGGGGCGGGGGCCGTTCACGGCGGAGGTCAGGGCACGGGCGGGACCTGCGGAACAGCCGCTTCCGATGCCGTCTCCTGTGCCGGTGCCTGCGGGGTCTGCCCCTGCGCCGGCCCCTGCATCGATCCCTGCGGGACCTGCTCTTGCCCCGTCTCCTGTGCCGGTGCCCGCGGGGCCCGCTCCCGGGCCGCCCTGACCACAGACGCCGGTGTCTCTGCGGGCACCGAAGCTTCCGCAGGCACCGATGCCTCAGCAGACGCCTGAGCCTCTGCAACCTCCGGGGCTTCCGAGGCATCTGCAACCTCCGCAGCCCCTACAGCCCCTACAGCCTCCGGAGCTTCCGCAGCCCCTACAGCCCCTACAGCCTCCGGAGCTTCCGCAGCCCCCGGCTCCCCCGCCACCCCCTCCGTCCCAGGCGCGCCCCGCAGCAGCACCGTGAGCAAGCGCACCGCGCCCCTCTTGTGCAACGGGTCGTTGCCGTTGCCGCACTTGGGGGACTGGATGCAGGACGGGCAGCCGGCGTCGCACTCGCAGGAGGCGATGGCCTCGCGCGTGGCGGTGAGCCAGGCGCGGGCGGTGTGGAAGGCGCGCTCCGCGAAGCCCGCGCCGCCGGGGTGGCCGTCGTAGACGAAGACCGTCGGGAGGAGGGTGTCGGGGTGCAGGGGGATGGACACCCCGCCGATGTCCCAGCGGTCGCAGGTCGCGAAGAGGGGGAGCAGGCCGATGGAGGCGTGTTCGGCGGCGTGCAGGGCGCCGCCCAGGATCTCGGGGTTGATGCGGGCCTCGTCGAGCTGGTCCTCCGTGACGGTCCACCACACCGCGCGTGTGCGCAGCGTACGAGGAGGGAGATCGAGTTTCGTCTCACCCAGAACCTCACCGGTGATGAGGCGGCGGCGCAGGAAGGAGACCACCTGGTTGGTGACCTCGACGGAGCCGTAGCACAACCGGCCGTCGCCCCAGGGGACTTCGACGTCGGTCTCCAGGACGGCGATGGCGGTCGTGTCGCGGGCCACGGTCGAGTACGGCGGGTTCGCCTCCTCCACCAGCGCCACCGAGTCCTCCAGGTCCAGCGTCCGCACCAGATAGGTGCGGCCCTGGTGGAGGTGGACCGCGCCCTCGTGGACGGTCGTGTGGGCGGCGCCCGCGTCGACCGTGCCGAGCAGGCGGCCCGTGCCGGACTCGACGATCTGGACCGGGCGGCCGCCCTCGCCGCGGATGTCGGCGAGGTCGGCGGCGGATTCCCGGCGGGTCCAGTGCCAGGCCTTCGTGCGGCGGCGGAGCAGCCTCGCGGCCTCCAGCTGGGGGAGCAGTCCCTCGGTCGCCGGGCCGAACAGCTCCAGGTCCCCCTCCGTCAGGGGCAGTTCCGCCGCCGCCGCGCACAGGTGCGGGGCCAGGACGTACGGGTTGTCGGGGTCGAGGACGGTCGTCTCCACGGGACGGTCGAAGAGGGCCTCGGGGTGGTGGACGAGGAAGGTGTCCAGGGGGTCGTCGCGGGCGACCAGGACGGCCAGGGCGCCCTGGCCGGAGCGGCCCGCGCGGCCCGCCTGCTGCCACAGGGAGGCGCGGGTGCCCGGGTAGCCGGCGATGACCACGGCGTCCAGGCCGGAGACGTCGATGCCGAGTTCCAGGGCCGTCGTCGCGGCGAGGCCCAGCAACTCGCCCGAGTGGAGGGCCTGTTCCAGGGCTCGGCGTTCCTCCGGGAGGTAGCCGCCCCGGTAGGCCGCCACGCGGCGGGCCAGCGAGCGGTCGACCTCGGCCAGTCGTTCCTGGGCGATGACCGAGATGAGCTCGGCGCCGCGCCGGGAGCGCACGAAGGCGACCGAGCGGACGCCCTGGACCGTCAGGTCCGTCAGGAGGTCGGCCGTCTCCGCCGTGGCCGTGCGGCGGACCGGGGCGCCCTTCTCGCCCTGAAGCTCGGTGAGCGGGGGCTCCCAGAGGGCGAACACCAGTTCACCGCGCGGGGAGGCGTCGTCGGCGACCTCCACCACCGGCAGGCCGGTCAGGCGGCGGGCGGCGACCGCGGGCTCGGCGGCGGTCGCGGAGGCCAGCAGGAAGACGGGGGAGGCGCCGTAGCGGGCGCAGAGTCGGCGCAGGCGGCGCAGGACCTGGGCGACGTGGGAGCCGAAGACGCCGCGGTAGGTGTGGACCTCGTCGATGACGACGTACTTGAGCGCTTTGAGGAAGGAGGACCAGCGGGGGTGGGACGGGAGGATGCCGCGGTGCAGCATGTCCGGGTTGGTCAGGACGTAGTTGCCGTACTGGCGGATCCACTCGCGTTCCTCGAACGGGGTGTCACCGTCGTAGACGGCCGGTCGAACTGAATTGCCCAGCGGTTGTGAAAGTTCCTTCACGGAACGGCACTGATCTGCCGCGAGCGCCTTCGTGGGCGCCAGGTAGAGCGCGGTGGCGCCGCGGCCGTTCGGGGCCTCGGAGCCGTCCAGGAGGGCCGTCAGGACGGGCGTGAGGTACGCCAGGGACTTGCCGGAGGCGGTGCCGGTGGCGACGACCACCGACTCGCCGTCCAGGGCGTGCTCCGCGGCGCGTGCCTGGTGGGCCCAGGGGTGCTCGATGCCCGCCGCCTGGACGGCCGCGAGGACCTCCGGTCGAATCCGGTCAGGCCAGACGGCATGGCGGCCCTCGCGCGGGGGCAAGTGCTCCGTATGAGTGATGCGCGAAGCACGGCTCGGCCCCGAGGCGAGCCTGCCCAGCACCGTGCTCGGGTCCACCCGGGATACGGCGTCCGTCGGGGATCGATCGGATCGGTGATTCTTGGCCATCGGCACCGAGTGTGTCACCGGCGTGACGGACAATGGGACCAAGGCGTCGTGCACGCCTGCCGGTAAGTGATTGAATGCCATCGCGGCTGGCGAACCGTCCTGGGGGCTCTGCCGAGAGTCCTAACGGGCGACCGCTCGATAGCAAGGTGCTGGAGGATCCGTGGACCTGTCCCTGTCGACCCGTACCGTCGGCGATCGTACGGTCGTCGAGGTCGGTGGCGAAATCGACGTATATACCGCGCCCAAGCTGCGCGAGCAGCTGGTCGAGCTGGTGAACGACGGGAGTTTCCACCTCGTCGTCGACATGGAGGGCGTGGACTTCCTCGACTCCACCGGGCTCGGCGTGCTGGTCGGCGGCCTGAAGCGGGTGCGTGCCCACGAGGGCTCGCTGCGCCTGGTCTGCAACCAGGAGCGCATTCTGAAGATCTTCCGCATCACCGGTCTCACCAAGGTGTTCCCGATCCACACCTCGGTCGAGGAAGCGGTGGCGGCGACCGACTGAACCACCGGACCGGGGGCGGTGACCTGAACCGCGCCCGGGACGGCTGTAGTAGAGGGGGGTCCGGACTTTCGGCGGTCCGGTCCCCCGACAGCACGCCCGTAGTTCCGAGGGGGATGCATGGCCACCGTTGAACTCCGCTTCAGCGCGCTGCCCGAGCACGTCCGGACCGCCCGACTGGTGGCGGCAGCGGTGGCGCGCAGGGCCGGAGTGGACGAGGCCGTTCTCGACGAGGTGAGGCTCGCCGTCGGCGAGGCCTGCACCCGTGCCGTCGGACTGCATCAGAACAGCGGCATCACCGCACCGGTGAAAGTGCTGCTGATCGAGGAGGAGAAGCAGTTCTCCATCGAGGTCGGCGACGAGGCGCCGCGTTCGGCCCCGGGCGACCGGGCACCCGGCGCGGCCGCCGAGGACCCGGACGCGGAGACCGAGGAGGACGAGATGGGCCTCGCGGTCATCAGCGGTCTCGTCGACGACGTGGAAGTCACCGCGGGGGAGCACGGCGGGTCGATCCGTATGACTTGGCCGACCACTCCGCCGGCCGCGACGCTCCCCTGACTTCCGGCCTCACCCACCCTTCTTGCCCCGAAAGGCCCTACTCGGTAGGGCCTTTCGGCATGTCCGGGGGCCGGTGCGCGCTCATAGACTGATCGCGCACGGAATTCGTGAAGGAATTCACGATCAATCACGCGATAATTCGATCAAGTGTCAATGCCTTTGGGGCATTAGCTCTTTCGGGTTCCGTGGCGTGACGTCGATCATTTGCTGAAGAGCATGTGAAGGCCAATTCCGTTTACCGCGCACTGTTTTGATCAGGTTCCGGTACCTACAATCCGTCCACATCTTGAGCTCAGCCCAAGCGTCAAGGAGGACGAATGGCGGGGCTTTCTACCCCTCATCAGCTGGACCATCCCACCACCCTCGCAGCCGCGGTCCTGACCGACGACAACCGGATCATCATCTGGGTGATCGCCGCCGTCGCACTCGCCGCGCTCGTGGTCGCGGGCGTCCTGGTACGCCAGGTGCTCGCGGCGGGCGAGGGAACCGACAGCATGAAAAAGATCGCATCAGCCGTACAGGAAGGCGCCAACGCCTATCTGGCCCGGCAGTTGCGCACGCTCGGCGTATTTGCCGTCGTCGTGTTCTTCCTGCTCATGCTGCTGCCCGCGGACGACTGGAACCAGCGCGCCGGTCGATCCGTCTTCTTCTTGATCGGCGCGGCGTTCTCGGCGGCCACCGGTTATATCGGCATGTGGCTCGCCGTGCGCAGCAATGTGCGCGTTGCCGCGGCGGCACGGGAAGCGACACCTGCGGAAGGTGAGCCCGAAAAAGATCTCACCGCCGTCTCGCACAAAGCAATGAAGATCGCTTTCCGTACGGGCGGCGTCGTCGGCATGTTCACGGTGGGGCTCGGTCTGCTGGGCGCCTCCTGCGTGGTGCTGGTGTACGCGGCCGACGCGCCGAAGGTGCTCGAGGGCTTCGGACTCGGGGCCGCCCTGATCGCCATGTTCATGCGTGTCGGCGGCGGCATCTTCACCAAGGCCGCCGACGTCGGCGCCGACCTGGTCGGCAAGGTCGAGCAGGGCATTCCGGAGGACGACCCGCGCAATGCCGCGACCATCGCCGACAACGTGGGCGACAACGTCGGCGACTGCGCGGGCATGGCGGCCGACCTCTTCGAGTCGTACGCCGTGACCCTGGTCGCCGCGCTGATCCTCGGCAAGGCGGCCTTCGGCGACTCCGGGCTCGCCTTCCCGCTGATCGTGCCCGCGATCGGTGTGCTGACCGCCATGATCGGCATCTTCGCGGTGGCACCGCGCCGGTCCGACCGCAGTGGCATGTCCGCGATCAACCGGGGGTTCTTCATCTCCGCGGTGATCTCGCTCGCGCTGGTGGCCGCGGCCGTCTTCGCGTACCTGCCGTCGTCGTACGCCGATCTCGACGGCGTCACCGACGGGGCGATCTCCGGAAAGGACGGCGACCCGCGGATCCTCGCGCTCGTCGCGGTGGCGATCGGCATCCTGCTCGCCGCCGTCATCCAGCAGCTGACCGGCTACTTCACCGAGACCAACCGGCGCCCCGTCAAGGACATCGGCAAGACCTCGCTCACCGGCCCGGCCACCGTCGTCCTCGCCGGTATCTCCGTCGGTCTCGAATCGGCCGTCTACACCGCCCTGCTGATCGGCCTCGGCGTCTACGGGGCGTTTCTGCTCGGCGGTACGTCGATCATGCTGGCGCTGTTCGCGGTGGCGCTGGCCGGCACCGGTCTGCTCACCACGGTCGGTGTGATCGTCGCCATGGACACCTTCGGGCCGGTCTCCGACAACGCCCAGGGCATCGCCGAGATGTCCGGGGACGTCGAGGGCGCGGGCGCGCAGGTGCTCACCAACCTGGACGCCGTCGGCAACACCACCAAGGCCATCACCAAGGGCATCGCCATCGCCACCGCCGTCCTGGCGGCGTCGGCGCTCTTCGGGTCATACCGTGACGCGATCCTCACGGGCGCGCAGGACGTCGGGGAGAAGGTGTCCGGCGAGGGCGCCCCGATGAACCTGATGATGGACATCTCGCAGCCCAACAACCTCGTGGGCCTCATCGCGGGCGCCGCGGTCGTCTTCCTCTTCTCCGGACTCGCCATCAACGCCGTGTCGCGGTCGGCGGGTTCCGTGGTCTACGAGGTGCGGCGGCAGTTCCGCGAGCGTCCCGGGATCATGGACTACAGCGAGAAGCCGGAGTACGGCAAGGTCGTGGACATCTGCACCCGGGACGCGCTCAGGGAACTGGCGACGCCCGGACTGCTCGCCGTCATGGCGCCGATCTTCATCGGGTTCACGCTCGGTGTCGGCGCGCTCGGGGCGTATCTCGCGGGCGCGATCGGCGCGGGCACGCTCATGGCGGTGTTCCTCGCCAACTCCGGCGGTGCCTGGGACAACGCCAAGAAGCTCGTCGAGGACGGCCATCACGGCGGCAAGGGCAGCGAGGCCCACGCCGCGACCGTCATCGGTGACACGGTCGGCGACCCCTTCAAGGACACCGCGGGGCCCGCGATCAACCCGCTGCTGAAGGTGATGAACCTCGTCTCGCTGCTCATCGCGCCCGCGGTCATCAAGTTCAGCTACGGCGACGACAAGAGCATCGGCGTCCGGATCGGGATCGCCCTGCTCTCGCTCGCCGTGATCGTCGGCGCGGTCTATGTCTCCAAGCGGCGCGGTATCGCGGTGGGAGACGAGGAGAGTGCCAAGAAGGCGGCCAATTCGGCCGATCCCGCGGTGGTTCCGTAGGCGGTCTTACGACAGCCTGCTCACCGGGCGGGCGGTCGGCGCGCACAGGCGCGTCGCCCGCCCGTTCTGTGTGTGTTCACGCCCTCACCGTGAGCCTTCTCTCGCTTGGTGCAAATGGATATAAAAGGGTTCTTTGCGGATGCCCGGCATGCGGCCGTGGTCCGTCCGGCGTGTATCTTCCGGGGCCGAGAGCCATGGAAGGGACCAATCCGGTGAACAAGAAGCTCGCGGCCGCACTGTCCGGCGGTGCGGTACTGGTACTGGCGCTGTCGGGATGCAGCAGCGACGACAACAACGACAAGCTGAACTCCTGGGCCAAGCAGGTCTGCGACGCCGTGCAGCCGCAGGCCAAGAAGATCGAGGCCGCCAACGCCGCGATCCAGAAGCAGACCTCGGACAACAGCAAGCCGGAGGACGTCCAGAAGACCGACTCGCAGGCCTTCCAGGACATGTCCGACGCCTACAAGGCGATCGGGGCCGCGGTCACCAAGGCGGGCGCGCCGGACGTCGACAACGGCGAGAAGAAGCAGCAGGACGCGGTCAAGGAGCTCAACAGCATCTCCGCCTCCTACGCGTCCCTCAAGAAGCAGGTCGACGAACTCGACACCAAGGACCAGGGCAAGTTCGCGGACGGCCTCAAGGACGTCGCGACCGAGCTCGACAAGCTGAGCACGAGCGGCAGCGACGCCCTCAAGACCCTCGAAGAGGGCGACGTCGGCAAGGCGATGGCCGAGCAGGAGAGCTGCAAGAGCGCGTCCACCACGCCGTCGGCGACGAACGGCTGACAGCCCGCCCCGCGTGACCCCGGCGCCGTAGGCACCGCCTGCGGCGCCGCATTGCGTCCACAATGGGGTGGTGAGTGACTCCAGCCTTGCCTCTCTGCCCTCCGCCGACCGCCCCGACGTCGCCGCCGCGCTGCGCGACGCTCTCCTGGGCGCCTCCTTCACCGCCGACGGCCTGCTCGAACTGCTCGGCGCCCCCGCGTACGCGGCGCTCGCGCGCAGCGAGACGGTGCCCGCGCTGCGGGCGACCCGTGGGGACAGCGTGCTGGAGGTGCTCGTACGGCTCTTCTTGCTCCAGCAGCCCGCGCTCCACGCGCGCGTGGCGGACGTACTGCCCCTGGAGGCGTGTCTGGAGGCCGGGTGGCTGGTGGCCGCCGGCGCCGACGAAGTGGCCGCGACCGTGGACGTGCGGCCGTACGGCGGGCCCGCCGGCGAGGACTGGTTCATCGTGTCCGACCTCGGGTGCGCCGTCGGGGGCGCCGGGGGCATCGGCAGCCGTGACGAGGGCGTCGTCCTCGGCGTCGGCGGTGCCTCCACGACCCTCGCCGGGATCACCGTCCGCACGCCGGTCGGCTCCGCCCTCGATCTCGGGACCGGGTCCGGCATCCAGGCGCTGCACGCCACGCGGCACGCCACGCGCGTGACGGCGACCGACCTCAACCCGCGCGCGCTGCACATCACCGCGCTGACGCTGGCGCTCTCCGGCGCCCCGGCGGCCGAGCTGCGGGAAGGCTCGCTGTTCGAGCCGGTCCGCGACGACGAGACCTACGACCTGATCGTCTCCAACCCGCCCTTCGTGATCTCGCCCGGTGCGCGGCTGACGTACCGCGACGGCGGGATGGGCGGGGACGATCTGTGCCGGTCGCTCGTTCAGCAGGCGGGGGAACGGCTCAACGAGGGCGGGTTCGCGCAGTTCCTCGCCAACTGGCAGCACGTGGAGGGGGAGGACTGGCAGGACCGGCTCAGGTCGTGGGTGCCGCGCGGGTGCGACGCGTGGATCGTCCAGCGCGAGGTGCAGGACGTCACGCAGTACGCCGAGCTGTGGCTGAGGGACGCCGGTGACCACCGCGGGGACCCGGCGGAGTACCAGGCGCTGTACGACGCCTGGCTGGACGAGTTCGAGGCGCGCAAGGTGAAGGCCGTCGGGTTCGGCTGGATCACCCTGCGGAAGACGGGGGCCGCCGTGCCCTCGGTCGTCGCGGAGGAGTGGCCGCACCCCGTCGAGCAGCCCCTCGGCGACACCGTGCGGGCGCACTTCGAGCGGCTCGACTATCTGCGGGCGCACGACGACGCGGCGCTGCTGGAAGGGCACTTCAAGCTCGCGCCGGAGATCGTGCAGGAGCAGGTCGGGCTGCCCGGCGCCGAGGACCCGGAGCACGTGGTGCTGCGGCAGAACCGCGGCATGCGCCGGGCCACCAAGGTGGACACGGTGGGTGCGGGCTTCGCCGGGGTGTGCGACGGCTCGCTGAGCGCGGGGCGAATCCTGGACGCCATCGCGCAACTGGTGGGTGAGGACCCGGTGTTGCTGAGGGACCGCACGCCGGCGCAGATCCGGTTGCTGGTGGAGCAGGGGTTCCTGGAACCGGCGTGAGTGCGAAGCCTGCGCCCCGCGCGCACAACTGAGGCGCATGCGCCTGGTCTGACCTGATTGGTGAAGAAAAAGTCTCCTGTCAGTGGCACGTGCGAGGCTACCTTCGAGGGGCAGGCCCGATGCGTCCTCGGGGGAGGCGTACCCGCTCGGGCCTCGGGGGGAGGCGTGATGTCGGGGGAGACGCCGGATCAGGGTGAGGGCAGGGTCGTCGGCGGCCGCTACCGGCTGCTGCGGACACTCGGCGCGGGCGGCATGGGCCGTGTCTGGCTGGCCTACGACGACGAGTTGGCCTGCGAGGTCGCGCTGAAGGAGATCGCGCTCCCGGACGTGCCGATGGACGCGAGCGAGCCCGCGCAGCGCATCGCGCGGGCCCGCGCCGAGGCACGGCACGCGGCGCGGCTGCGCGGGCACCGCCATGTGGCGACGGTCCATGACGTGGTGGTGCACGAGGGGCTGCCCTGGATCGTCATGGAGTACGTGCCGGACGCGGTCGATCTCCAGGCGGTCGTACGGCGTTCGGGCCCGCTGCCGCCCGCCCAGGTGGCCCGCATCGGGCTGGCCGTGCTCGACGCGCTGACCGCGGGGCACCGGATCGGCATCCTCCACCGGGATGTGAAACCGGCCAACATCCTGCTGGGCTCGGACGCTTCGGGCGACCCGTACGCGCGCGTGCTGCTCACCGACTACGGCATCGCCCTGCAACCCGAGTCCCGCGAACCCCGGCTCACCGCCACGGCGGGCATCCTCGGCACGCCCGGTTACCTCGCGCCGGAACGCGCGCGGGGCGAGCCGCCGACACCGGCCGCGGATCTGTTCTCACTGGGCGCGACCCTGTACTGGGCCGTGGAGGGCCACGGCCCCTTCGACCGGCACGGCGACTACGCGACCCTGACCGCCCTGCTCGGGGAGGAGCCGACGGCACCGGTGCGGGCCGGTGAACTGACGCCCGTGCTCCAGGGGTTGCTGGTCAAGGACCCGGTGCGCAGGTCGTCGCCGGAGACCGTGGCGCGGGGGCTGGAGCGGGTGGTGCGGGGAGCGTCGCCGACCTGGCCCGCGGCGGCGGGAGGGGCCGACGCCGCTGCCGGGCAGGCGGGGTTCGGCGCGACGCCGGGATTCGGGCCGCCCGCCGACGGGTTCGGTGCCGGCGAGGGGCGGGGAGGACAGCCGGTCGGCTCCGGTGCGGCTGCGGGAGGCGGGGCGGTGGACGGCCCACCGCCGGGGTACGTCGCGAGCACGTCACCGGGGTGGGGCGCCGGTGGTGGTGCCGGTGGCGTGGGGCCCGGGGCGCCGCAGACGCCGGGCACCCCGCAGACACCGGGCGTCCCGGGCGCCTTCGACGTGCCGGGTACCCTGCAGACGCCCGGGACACCGCAGGCACCCGGGGTGCCGCAGGCGCCGGGCACGCCGCAGACTCCGGGCACACCGGGCGGGCCCTTCACGCCGGGTGCCCCGCAGGCGCCCCACACTCCGGGGGCCGCGTCCGACGGGGGCGGGGCGGCCACGCCCGGTGGGGCGCCGGGGGCGGCGTACGGCCCATGGCGGCAGAGCGCCGCCGCGCAGCAGCAGCCCGCGCCCGAACCCGGCAACCCCTACGCGCAGGGCCCCTACGGGAGCGGTGGCTCCGCGCCCTACGGCCCTTACGCGGGAAGCAGCGGCCCGTCGCCGTACGGGAACAGTCCGACGCCGCCCTACGCGGGCGGCCCGACGCCGCCGTACGGGGGCAACCCCTCTGTCGCCGCAAGCCCCACCCAGCCCTACGCCGGCGGCACTTCCGGTGCCGGCTGGGCCACCGGCGGGCCGGGGGCTCCTGGTGCGGGGCCGCCCGCTCCGCCCGGCCGCGACGACAGCGGCAAGAAGCGGCTCGCCCTGATCGCGCTCGTCGTGGCCGCCGTCCTCGTCGTCGCCGGCGGCACGTGGTTCGCCCTCTCGCTGACCGGCGGGGACGACGGCGGTGACAACAACACCACGGCCAGCAAGCCGCCCACCTCCAGCGTGCCCAGGACCTCAGCGCCGCCGACCGGGCCCGTGCTGCCGTACGGCGATGTCGTCGGACTCAGCAAGCCGCTGGAGACCGGGGACTGCGTACAGGCGGTCTGGTCGGGGACGCCGTTCAAGTCGGAGCCGAACCTCGGCGTGGTCGACTGCGCCGAGGACTGGCCGGACGGACAGGTCGTCGCGGTCGACACCGCCACCGACTACGCCGACGCGCGCGCGTCGGGCGCCCAGCGCTGCGCGAACCAGACACGCGCGGTCGTCGACGCCCTGCCCGACGCGGCGGTCTACGCCGTAGTGCCGACGAAGGCGGGGTTCACCGCGGCGAACAGCGGTACGGCATGTCTTGTACTGGGCCGCCATGCGGCGATCGGCGGTGAGGTCGGCCGGCTGCGCGACGAGGGCACGCGGCTGTGGGTCGGTCAGATGAGCATCGGCGACTGCTGGATCTACGAAGAGCAGGACGAGGGCTACAACGCCCCGCTGACCGACTGCGTGAAACCCCACACCGACCAGGTCATAGGCGTCGTTCAAGCACCCGCGGAAATGACCTACGAGAAAGCCACTGACAACGCGACCAAGCTGTGCGGCAACAAATTCGAGTCGACCTGGGCGCCGGGATCGGAGCGCACCGTGTACGGCTGGGTGGCCGACGAGGACGACTGGAACAAGGGGTTCAAGAAGGCCGTGTGCACGGTGAGCCGTGCCGACGGGGAGAAGACGACCGGAAAGATACCCGCGCCCGGCTCGGTCTGAGCCCGGTCGCGTCCGGTGGGGCAGGAACGGGCCCGGCGTCCCGCGCCCCCGTCGGTCCCGCGTTCACCTCGGGTTCGCCTGGCCGCCGCCCACGCGTGCCAACCTCCATGCCCGAGGCACGTGCGGTCGGGAGAAAAGGGGCACGGGGAGCCATGGAGAGCGGACCGGCGATCTTCGCCGGATCGGTGTTCGCGCTGTTCGGAGCCGGGCTGCTGACGTGGACCGTGGTCCGCGTACGGCACCGGGAGCCGGTGGCGCACGGTGTGAGCCCGGTCGCATCGGCGACCCTCGCGAGCTGTGCCGCGGTGATCGCGCTCGTGGTCGGCGCATGGTGCTTCACCCGCCTGTGACGACCATGAAAAGGCCGAGGTCCCGGTAATTGGGAGGGGGCCCTCCACTAAGGCTCGAAATGGCCGGTGGGTACTCCGGGCGGCAGGAATGGCGGTAGTCGGGTTACCGTTCGAGTGGCCGTTGCGGGCTTTTCCCGTTTGACACGGGGGCGGGATGTACCGTCACACTCCGCAGCGTCACCATGACCCGACCCCGGGGTCAAGCGACCCCGGGGAGGTGCAGGCACGTCCCCACGCCGCCCGGCACGCACTCTCGCCGCACCGGTCGAAGGCCCGAGTAGCTCCGCTACGAGGACCTCCCACCGGCACACCGAGAGCACGCACCGAACGACGCGGAAACGCACCTGCTCCTCCCCGGAGCCGCCTGCGCCTGGGGAGGCCCCAGCGTCGACCGGAGAGAAGAGCGAAGTTGTCCCCGACCAGCGAGACCGCACACGGCGGCCGCCGACTCGTCATCGTCGAGTCGCCAGCCAAGGCGAAGACGATCAAGGGCTATCTCGGCCCTGGTTACGTCGTCGAGGCGAGCGTCGGGCACATCCGCGACCTCCCCAACGGCGCCGCGGAGGTGCCGGAGAAGTACACCGGCGAGGTGCGCCGCCTCGGCGTGGACGTCGAGCACGACTTCGAGCCGATCTATGTCGTCAACGCCGACAAGAAGGCCCAGGTCAAGAAGCTCAAGGACCTGCTGAAGGACTCCGACGAGCTCTTCCTCGCCACCGATGAGGACCGCGAGGGCGAGGCCATCGCGTGGCACCTGCTCGAAGTCCTCAAGCCCAAGGTCCCGGTCAAGCGGATGGTGTTCCACGAGATCACCAAGGACGCGATCCGCGCGGCCGTCGCCAACCCGCGCGACCTCAACCAGCGCATGGTCGACGCCCAGGAGACCCGCCGCATCCTCGACCGCCTCTACGGCTACGAGGTCTCGCCGGTCCTGTGGAAGAAGGTCATGCCGCGGCTGTCGGCGGGCCGCGTCCAGTCCGTCGCCACCCGGCTCGTCGTCGAGCGGGAGCGCGAGCGCATCGCGTTCCGCTCCGCCGAGTACTGGGACCTGACGGGCACCTTCGGCACCGGCCGCGCCGGCGACCCGAGCGACCCGTCGACCCTCGTGGCCCGGCTCCAGACCGTCGACGGCAAGCGGGTCGCGCAGGGCCGTGATTTCGACTCCCTGGGGCAGCTGAAGAGCGCGAACACCCTCCACCTCGACGAGGCGAACGCCCGCGCCCTGGCCGCCGCGCTGGAGAACACCGACTTCGCCGTCCGGTCCGTCGAGTCCAAGCCGTACCGCCGCTCGCCGTACGCCCCGTTCCGGACGACGACCCTCCAGCAGGAGGCCAGCCGCAAGCTCGGCTTCGGCGCGAAGGCGACCATGCAGGTCGCCCAGAAGCTGTACGAGAACGGCTACATCACCTACATGCGTACGGACTCCACGACGCTCAGCGACACCGCTGTCGCCGCGGCCCGCGCGCAGGTCACGCAGCTGTACGGCGCCGACTACCTGCCGTCCGCCCCGCGCACCTACGCCGGGAAGGTCAAGAACGCGCAGGAGGCGCACGAGGCGATCCGCCCCTCGGGTGATCGTTTCCGCACGCCCGCCGAGACCGGTCTGACCGGCGACCAGTTCAAGCTGTACGAGCTGATCTGGAAGCGGACCGTCGCCTCCCAGATGAAGGACGCGACCGGCAACTCCGTCACGGTCAAGATCGGCGGCACCGCCGCCGACGGCCGGGACGTCGAGTTCAGCGCGTCCGGCAAGACGATCACCTTCCACGGCTTCCTGAAGGCCTACGTCGAGGGCGCCGACGACCCGAACGCCGAGCTGGACGACCGTGAGCGCCGGCTGCCGCAGGTCAGCGAGGGCGACCGGCTCTCCGCCGAGGAGATCACGGTCGACGGGCACGCCACCAAGCCCCCGGCCCGCTACACCGAGGCGTCGCTGGTCAAGGAGCTCGAAGAGCGCGAGATCGGCCGCCCGTCGACGTACGCGTCGATCATCGGCACCATCCTCGACCGCGGCTACGTCTTCAAGAAGGGCACGGCCCTCGTGCCGTCCTTCCTCTCCTTCGCCGTGGTCAACCTCCTGGAGAAGCACTTCGGGCGGCTCGTCGACTACGACTTCACCGCCAAGATGGAGGACGACCTCGACCGCATCGCCCGCGGTGAGGCGCAGTCCGTGCCGTGGCTGAAGCGGTTCTACTTCGGCGAGGGCACGGTGGGGGGTGCCGCCGACGCCGGCAACGGCGACGGGGACCACCTCGGCGGCCTCAAGGAGCTGGTGACCGACCTGGGCGCGATCGACGCGCGCGAGGTGTCGTCGTTCCCGGTGGGCAACGGCATCGTGCTGCGGGTCGGGCGCTACGGCCCGTACATCGAGCGCGGTGAGAAGGACACGGACGGCCACCAGCGGGCCGACGTGCCCGACGACCTCGCGCCCGACGAACTGTCCGTCGAGTACGCCGAGGAACTGCTCGCCAAGCCGAGCGGCGACTTCGAGCTCGGCGCCGACCCGGTCAGCGGCAACCAGATCATCGCCCGCGCCGGCCGCTACGGCCCGTACGTCACCGAGGTGCTCCCCGAGGGCACCCCGAAGACCGGCAAGAACGCCGTGAAGCCGCGGACCGCCTCGCTGTTCAAGTCGATGTCCCTGGACACGGTGACGCTGGAGGACGCCCTCAAGCTGATGTCGCTGCCGCGGGTCGTCGGCGCCGACGCCGAGGGCCAGGAGATCACCGCGCAGAACGGGCGCTACGGGCCGTACCTGAAGAAGGGCACGGACTCGCGCTCGCTCCAGACGGAGGAGCAGCTCTTCACCATCACCCTCGAAGAGGCGCTCGCGATCTACGCCCAGCCCAAGCAGCGCGGCCGGGCCGCCGCCAAGCCGCCGCTGAAGGAGCTGGGCACCGACCCGGTCAGCGAGAAGCCGGTCGTGGTCAAGGACGGCCGCTTCGGGCCGTACGTCACCGACGGGGAGACCAACGCGACCCTGCGCTCCGGCGACAGCGTCGAGGACATCACCCCCGAGCGCGGCTACGAACTCCTCGCCGAGAAGCGGGCGAAGGGCCCCGCGAAGAAGACGGCGAAGAAGGCGCCCGCCAAGAAGACGGCCGCGAAGAAGGCCGCCCCGGCCAAGAAGACGGCGGCCAAGAAGACCGCCGCGAAGAAGACGACGACGGCCGCGAAGAAGACGACCGCGAAGAAGGCGGCGGCTTCGAAGGCGGCGTCGGAGGACTGAGACAAGCCGCGATGCCCCATCGGGGCTTCGCAAAACGAACGCCCCGGCATCACTTTGGTGTCGGGGCGTGCGCACGTTCGGACGGGCGCCGCGTCCTGTCGGTGCTGCCCGATAGGCTGAAAGCATGACGCGAGCCGAGCAGCCAACGGCCCACCACCCGGCCCCCGACGACGCCCTTGCAGCGGACTCCCGCGAGCGCGCCGTCCGCGCCCTGCTGCGCCAACCTCAGCTCAGGCGGCTGTGGAGCGCGCAGTTGGTCGGTGGGATCGGCGACGCCCTGGCACTTCTGGTGCTGGTCGTCCTCGCCCTCCAGGCGGCGATCGCCGAGGGCTCCTTCGGAGGCGGTTACCGAGGTGTGGCGTTCGCAGTGGCGACCGTCTTCGGGGTGCGCATCCTGGCCACGCTGCTGTTCGGCGCGGTGCTCCTCGGCCCCCTGACGTCCCTCACCTCGCAGGAGGGGCCGCTCGACCGCCGCTGGACCATGGTCGGCGCGGACGGGGTCCGGGCGGCGCTGCTGATCGTCGCGCCCCTGTGGATCGACTGGACGCCGGAGAACGCGCTGGCGATGCTCCTGGTGACGGCCTTCGTCACCGGCGTCGCCGAGCGCTTCTGGACCGTGTGCCGGGAGAGCGCGGCGCCCGCCCTGCTCCCGGCCCCGCCGCCGGAGGGCGCGACGGTACGACCGCTGCCGGACCACCTCGACGCGCTGCGCCGCCTGTCGCTGCGTACGGGCTTCGTGGCGATCCCCCTGGCCGCTGCCGGGCTCGTCGCCGCCGCCCTCGTCAACAACCTGCTGGGTGCCGGGATCGACTGGTTCGACCAGCACCAGGCGGCGCTCGCGTCGTATGTCGCGGCCGGCCTGTTCGCCGCGTCGCTGTCCGTGCTGACCTTCCTGGAACTGCCCGACCTGCGCACCCCGCGCGCGCGGTCGCCGCTGGAGGGCCTGCGCCGCCCCAAGACGGGCACCGGCGTCGACAAGGGCCGCACCGGCGTGCTGCCGCTGCTGGTCCTCGCCTCCGCCGCCGTCGCGGGCGCGATCTCCGCCGCCGTCGCCGTGTCCGTGCTGCACGCCAAGGACCTGGGCGGCGGACCGGTGACGTACGGCCTGCTGGTGCTCGCGCTGACCGGCGGGGTCGTCGTCGGCATCCGCACGGCGCCCAAGGTGCTGGTCTCGCTCTCACGCCGCCGTCTGCTCGCGCTCGCGATCGCCTTCACCGGCGTCGCCCTGCTCGCCGCGGGCCTGGTCCCGGACGTCACCACCGTCCTCCTCATCGTCGCGCTGGCCGGGATCGGCGCGGGCGTGGCCGCCAACACCGGGCACGCACTGCTGGACCAGGAGACCGAGGACTACCGCCGCCCGCGCACGACCGAGCATCTGCACGCGGTCGTACGGGTCTTCGTGGCACTCGGCGCGCTCATCGCGCCTCTGGTGGCCGCGCTGATCGGACCGCACCGGCTGGAGAGCGGCAAGTTCGTCTTCGCGCACGGCGGGGCGGCTTTCACGCTGATGCTGGTCGGCGCGCTGCTGCTGCCGGTGGCCGCGCTGGTGCTCGCCAAGGTCGACGACCGCTCCGGCGTGCCGCTGCGGCAGGACCTGCGGGACGCGCTGCTCGGCGGCGACGACCCGGTGACGGCACCCGCCGCGAACGGCTTCTTCATCGCCCTGGAGGGCGGCGACGGCGCCGGTAAGTCCACCCAGGCCGAGGCGCTCGCCGAGTGGATAAGGGCCAAGGGCCACGAGGTCGTCGTCACGCGCGAGCCGGGCGCCACGCCGGTCGGCAAGCGGCTGCGGTCGATCCTGCTGGACGTGTCGAGCGCCGGTCTGTCCCACCGCGCGGAGGCGCTGCTGTACGCGGCGGACCGCGCGGAGCACGTGGACACCGTCGTCCGTCCCGCGCTGGAGCGGGGCGCGGTCGTCATCTCCGACCGGTACATCGACTCGTCGGTGGCGTACCAGGGCGCGGGCCGTGACCTGTCCCCGACCGAGATCGCCCGCATCAACCGGTGGGCGACGGACGGGCTGGTGCCGCACCTGACCGTCCTGCTCGACGTCTCCCCGGAGATCGCCCGGGAGCGGTTCACCGAGGCGCCGGACCGGCTGGAGTCGGAGCCCGCGGAGTTCCACGCGCGCGTGCGCTCCGGATTCCTGACCCTGGCCGCCGCCGACCCCGGCCGGTACCTGGTGGTGGACGCGGGCCAGGAGCCCGAGGCCGTCACCACCGTCGTACGGCACCGCCTCGACCAGCTGCTGCCGCTCTCCGAGCAGGAGATCCGGGAGCAGGAGGAGGCCCGGCGCAAGGCCGAGGAGGAAGCGCGCCGCAAGGCCGAGGAAGAGGCCGCGCGCAAGGCCGAGGAGGAGCGCCTGGAGCGCGAGCGCCAGGAGCAGCTGGAGCGGCTGCGCGCCGAGGAGGAGGAGCGCAAGCGGCGCGAGCTGGAGGAGGCGCAGCGGCGCGAGGCCGAGCGGCAGGCGGAGGAGGCCCGGCAGCGGGCCGAGGAAGCGCGCAAGCGGGCCGAGGAGGAGCGGGCCCGCCTCCTCGCCGAGGAGAAGGCGCGGGCCGAGGAGGAAGCGCGCCGCAAGGCCGAGGAGGACCGGCGGCGCAAGCAGGCCGAGGAAGAGGCGCGGCTGCGGGCCGAGGCCGAGGCGCGGCGCGTGGAGAAGCAGCGCAAGGCCGAGGAGGCGCTGCTGCGGGCCGAGGAGGCGCGGCGGCTCGCCGAGCAGGCGTCCGCGGCGGCCGAGGCGGGCCCGAAGAAGCCGACGCCGTCCGCGGTGGGGCCGGACGCGGCGACCGTGCCGACGCCGGTGGTGACGCCGACGAACGCGTCGGGCGGGCCGGTGGAGGAGACGGCGGTGCTGCGGAAGGTCTCCGACACGGCCTCCGGCGAGGCCTCCGCCAAGATTTCCGACAAGGTCTCCGACGAGGCGGGTGCCGGTGCGGGGCGTGCCGCTGAGGAGCCGTCGGCCGAGGGGCGTGGCTCCGAGGGGCGTGGCTCCGAGGGGCGGGTTCCTGACAATGAGGTGACCGCCGAGCTGCCCAAGCCTCCGCCGGCTTCGGCCGCTGACGAGACCGCGGTGCTGCCTCCCGTCGTGCCGGGCGCGGCGGACGAGACGGCCGTGCTGCCGCCGGTGGTGCCGGGGGCCGCTGACGAGACCGCGGTGCTGCCTCCCGTGGTGCCGGGTGCGGCCGACGAGACGGCTGTGCTGCCGCCCGTGCCGGGCGAGGCTCCGGTGGACCGGGTGCCGCCGGGGTTCTTCCGGGAGGAGCGGGCGCGGCCCGACGGGGCCGAGGACCGTACGCGGGAGATGCCTCAGGTCGACGAGACCGGGGCGCCCCGGCGGCGGCCGCGGTCGGACTGGGCCGAGGAGACCCCGCTGGACGATCTGCCGTCGCTCGCCGACGAGTTGCTGGGCCCGCGGGACGGCGAGGAGTTCGGTGACGGTCGCGGACGGCGTGGGCGGGGACGCCGGGGCTGAGGCCGGCGGTGGGGCGGCGTTGTCAGTGCCGCACCGCACAATGGATGCCGCGACCCCAACCGTGACGAAAGGGCGGCGACACGCATGACCGTCTGGGACGACCTCGTCGGGCAGGACAAGGTGAGTGAGCAGCTGAGTGCTGCCGCTCGGGATGCCGACGCGTTCGTCACCGCCGCCGCTTCGGACGCGCCGCCGCCCGTGGCGTCGAAGATGACGCACGCGTGGCTGTTCACCGGGCCGCCGGGCGCCGGGCGAACGCAGGCCGCGCGGGCCTTCGCCGCCGCGCTGCAGTGCGTGAGCCCGGACCGGGCCCTCGGCGGGGTCCCCGGGTGCGGGTTCTGCGACGGCTGCCACACCGCCCTCGTCGGGACGCATGCCGACGTCACCACCGTGGCCGCCGTCGGTACGCAGATCCTCGCCGACGACATGCGGGACACCGTCCGGAAGTCCTTCACGTCGCCGGCGAACGGCCGCTGGCAGGTGATCCTCGTGGAGGATGCCGAGCGGTTGAACGAGAAGTCGGCGAACGCCGTGCTGAAGGCGGTCGAGGAGCCCGCCCCCCGCACGGTCTGGCTTCTCTGCGCCCCCTCCATCGAGGACGTCCTGCCCACCATCCGCTCCCGCTGCCGGCACCTCAACCTGCGGACCCCCTCCGTGGACGCCGTCGCCGACCTGCTCGTACGCCGGGAAGGCATCGAGCCGGACGTGGCGGCGGCCGTCGCCCGGGCCACGCAGGGGCATGTCGCCCGGGCCCGCCGACTGGCCACCGACCCGGCCGCGCGGGAGCGCAGGGCCGCGGTCCTCAAGCTCCCCCTGCGCGTCGACGACGTCGGCGGCTGCCTCAAGGCGGCACAGGAACTCGTCGACGCCGCCGCCGAGGACGCCAAGCTGCTCGCCGAGGAGATGGACGGCAAGGAGACCGAGGAGCTGAAGGCGGCGCTGGGCGCGGCCCAGGGCGGGCGGCTGCCGCGCGGCACGGCGGGCGTGATGAAGGACCTGGAGGACAAGCAGAAGCGCCGCAGAACCCGGACCCAGCGCGACAGCCTCGACGTCGCGCTGACCGACCTCACCGGCTTCTACCGCGACGTCCTCGCCCTTCAGCTCGGCTCCCGCGTGGCCATCGCCAACGCGGACGCGGAGGACGCCCTGGAGCGGCTCGCGCGCGGCAGTTCCCCGGAGTCCACGCTCCGCCGCATCGAGGCGATCGCCGCCTGCCGCGATGCCCTCGACCGCAATGTGGCGCCGCTGCTCGCGGTGGAGG
This sequence comes from Streptomyces sp. Act143, assembly GCF_003143935.1. GTDB lineage: Bacteria > Actinomycetota > Actinomycetes > Streptomycetales > Streptomycetaceae > Streptomyces. Next base: position 5,558,944 of record NZ_QFRX01000001.1, read on the forward strand.
CGATGACGATGGCGCTGAGAGCCGGCTGACCGCCCGCGGAAGCGACCCGTACCGACGATCAACAGGGGGTTGACCAGGTAACTCGTACGAGCAGGATCGAGCACGGAGAGCATTCGTGCGGCTGCGCAGAGTTACGCTCGCCTGATGCACATCAGGCGCAGTCCCCGCTCCGCAGACCCGCTCGACCCGCCCCCCACCCCGCCCCGCCACCGGCGCACCCGCACCGGCGGTGCCGTGCTCGCCCTCGCCGCGCTGCTCGTCTCCGCGTGCTCCTCGGGGAGCGCGACGGGCTCCCCGAACTCGGCGGCGGAGGCGGCGCTGGCCGCGCTGCCGAAGGCCACGCCGGCCGCCCTCGCCTCGTACTACGGGCAGAAGCTGAGCTGGCGCAGCTGCGGTGTCCCCGGCTTCCAGTGCGCCACGATGAGGGCGCCGCTGGACTACGACAAGCCGGACGCCGGTGACGTGCGCCTCGCCGTGGCCCGCAAGAAGGCGACCGGCTCCGGCAAGCCGCTCGGCTCGCTGCTGGTGAACCCGGGCGGGCCGGGCGGCTCCGCGGTCGGCTATCTCCAGGCGTACGCCGGGATCGGCTACCCCGCCGAGGTCCGCGCCCGGTACGACATGGTCGCGGTCGACCCGCGCGGCGTCGCCCGCAGCGAGCCCGTCGAGTGCCTGGGCGGGCGGGACATGGACACGTACACGCAGACCGACACGACACCCGACGACACGGAGGAGACCGACGAACTCGTCGCCGCGTACCAGAAGTTCGCGGAGGGCTGCGGGGCCCGGTCACCCGAGCTGCTGCGCCATGTGTCCACCGCCGAGGCGGCCCGGGACATGGACATCCTGCGGGCCGCGCTGGGCGACGGGAAGCTGACGTACGTCGGGGCGTCGTACGGGACGTTCCTCGGGGCGACGTACGCGGGCCTGTTCCCGGACCGGGTCGGCCGACTGGTGCTGGACGGCGCGATGGACCCCTCGCTCCCCGCCCGCCGCATGAACCTGGACCAGACGGCGGGCTTCGAGACGGCGTTCCAGTCGTTCGCGCGGGACTGTGTGCAGCAGCCGGACTGCCCGCTGGGCAAGAAGGCGGACCAGGTGGGGACCAGGCTGAAGGCCTTCTTCGGCAAGCTGGACGCGCACCCGATCCCCACCGGCGACGCGGACGGCCGCAAGCTCGGTGAGGCCCTCGCCACGACCGGCGTGATCGCGGCGATGTACGACGAGGGCGCCTGGGCGCAGCTGCGCGAGGCGCTGACGTCGGCGATGAAGGACAACGACGGCGCGGGGCTCCTGGTCCTCTCGGACAGCTACTACGAACGGGACGCCGGCGCCCGCTACTCGAACCTGATGTTCGCCAACGCCGCCGTGAACTGCCTCGACCTGCCCGCCGCGTTCTCCACGCCGGACGAGGTGCGCGCGGCGCTCCCCGAGTTCGAGAAGGCGTCCCCGGTCTTCGGCGAGGGTCTGGCCTGGGCCTCCCTGAGCTGCGCGTACTGGCCGGTGAAGGCCACGGGCGAGCCGCACCGCATCACCGCGCGCGGCGCCGCCCCGATCGTCGTCGTCGGCACCACCCGCGACCCGGCGACGCCGTACCGCTGGGCGCGGGCGCTGGCGTCCCAGCTCACCTCGTCCCGCCTGCTGACCTACGAGGGCGACGGCCACACCGCCTACGGCCGCGGCAGCACCTGCATCGACTCCGCGATCGACGCCTATCTCCTGCACGGGACGCCTCCGGAGCGGGGCAAGCGCTGCTCGTAACCCCTCCTCCCGGCCCCGGAGCGGCTGCCTCCGGGGCCGGTGCGGAGCACCCCCGGAAACTGTGTAGACTTACCGACGTTGCTGATCGCACCATAGTGCGGTCGGCGCGCCGCCTTAGCTCAGATGGCCAGAGCAACGCACTCGTAATGCGTAGGTCTCGGGTTCGAATCCCGAAGGCGGCTCTGTGAGAAACCCCAGGTCAGTCCTCTGATCTGGGGTTTCTCGTTTGCGGTTGGCCTTGGGATTCGGGCCGATCGGGCAGGTCCGGTCTGCGCGTCGCCCTGTGCAGGTCTCAGCGCGTTCGAGCTGCGTCCCCGTGCTTGTGTCTTTCGCTGCCCCGTACATACGAAGGGCCCCGTCTCTCGACGGGGCACCGCGGGGTTCCTGGAGACAGTCGGTGGGTGAGGCCGGGCCCGGCCTCACCCACCGACGACTGCCTCACCATGGCTGAGGCAGTGTGCCGCCTGCGGATCACACGTGCGGCACACGATCCAGGGGCCCGCCCGACCGGCGGGGCCGGGTCTCAGCCGGCGGCCCGGCGGGCGAGGATTCCGACCGCGGCACGGCCCATGGTGCGGCCCTGCACGTCGAGCGTGACGTCCTCGAAGCCGGCCTTCACCAGCTCGTCGTGCAGCTGTTCCGGCGTGGTGTTCATGGTGTGCCGGTGGTGCACGATCACCAGGCGGCCACCGGGGCGCAGTACGCGTTGCAGCTCCGTGTAGGCCGCGGGGCGGTCCCACAGGGTCACGTTGTTGACGGAGAGCGCGGCCGACACGGAAGCGTCGGGCAGTCCCGTGTCCTCGGCGGTGCCCTCCCGGAGCGAGGCGTGGCCGACGGCGAGGTGCAGGGCGCAGTGCTGCCGGGCCATGGCACGCATCGTGGCCGACGGGTCCACCCCGATCGCCCGGCCGCCCGGCGCGACCGCCTCGGCGGCCAGCGCGAGACCGATGCCGGGACCCGGGCCCACCTCAAGGACCTGGTCCCCGGGCTTGAGGCCGGCCTGTTCGACCGCCCACGCCTCCTGTTCGGCGTTTCCGCGCTGCATGATCGCGCCTCCGATGAGGCCCGGAATTCCGCTGGGGCGTCCGAAGATCGGCCCGAGGACCGCCAGTAGGAGCGAGTTCATTCGGTCGGCTTCCCCATCTCTGTGAGTGACGTCCCCGGTGTGCGCCTGGTGCGTGCCCGGTGCCCGGGTCGGTCCTGCATCGGCAAAGGCCCTGCTGCAAGGGCCGGAACCAGAGCGTCGGAGGCGGGACTCGAGGATCACTGGAGAACTCTGTGTGACCAGGGCGCCGTGGCCGCGTCCGGCGTGCCGTCCAGTGAGGCTCGACCGTTCGTCTAGCACCCCCGCCGACCTTGGCGGCCCGTCGAGCGGAAGGGGAGTCATGAGCGGGTTCACCCTCACCGAGTTCCGGAAGGTCGTGGAGGCGTGTCTCGAGGGGGCGGATGCCGCCGCCCTCGACGAGTCCACCGTGGACACCGACTTCGGCGACCTGGGATACGACTCCCTGGTCGTCTACGAGATCGCCATGCGGGTGCAGGACGAGTACCGGGTCACCATCCCGGACGAGGCCTTCGACGACCTGCGCACGCCGGCCGCGTTCATCGCCTACGTGGACGCCGGGCTGCCGGCGGACCGATGACGGCCCTGCCCTACGAGGAGCTGTTCCAGTGAGCCGAACCGTCGCCATCACCGGCATCGGCGTGATGGCCCCCAGCGGAGTGGGCCGCAAGGCGTTCTGGGATCTGCTGATCTCCGGACGCACCGCGACCCGCACCATCACCAGTTTCGACCCCGCCCGATTCCGCTCCCGGATGGCGGCGGAGGTCGACTTCACCGCCGAGCAGAGCACCCTCACCCCCCGCGAGCTGCGGCGTCTTGACCGGGCCGCGCAGCTCGCGGTGCTGAGCACCCGGGAGTGCCTGGAGGACAGCGGGCTCGAACTCGACACCCTCGACCCCGGGCGGATCGGCGTCAGCGTCGGCACCGCGGTCGGCGGGACGACCAGCCTGGAGCGCGAGTACCTGGTGCTCAGCGACAGCGGCCGGCTGTGGGAGGTGGACGAGAGCTATCTGTCGCCCCATCTGTACGACGCCTTCGTGCCCAGTTCCTTCGCCGCCGAGATCGCCACGATGACCGGGGCGGAGGGGCCCGCGGCCGTCTTCTCGACGGGCTGCACCTCCGGCATCGACGCCGTGGGTCATGCGCGCGACCTCATCGTCGAGGGCACCGTCGACGTGATGATCGCAGGGGGCACGGACGCGCCGATCTCCCCGATCGCGGTGGCCTGCTTCGACGCGATCAAGGCCACGTCACCCCGGAACGACGACCCGGAGCACGCCTCACGCCCCTTCGACCGCACCCGTGACGGCTTCGTCATCGCCGAGGGCGCCGCCATGCTCGTACTGGAGGAGCTGGAGCACGCGCGGGCCAGGGGCGCCCATGTGTACGCCGTCATCGACGGGCACGCCTCGCGGTGCAACGCCTTCCACATGACCGGGCTGAAGCCCGACGGGCGGGAGATGGCCGACGCGATCACCAGCGCGCTGAACGAGGCGCGGCTCGCGCCGGAGGCCGTCGACTACGTCAACGCGCACGGGTCCGGCACCAAGCAGAACGACCGGCACGAGACGGCGGCCTTCAAGCTGGCGCTCGGCGAGCACGCCTACCGGACGCCGGTGAGCTCCATCAAGTCGATGGTGGGGCACTCGCTCGGCGCCATCGGTTCCATCGAGATCGCCGCCTGCGCCCTGGCGATCGAGTTCGGGGCCGTGCCGCCCACGGCGAACCTGCACGAGGCCGACCCCGAGTGCGACCTGGACTACGTACCCCTCGAAGCCCGCCCGCGCGACCTCGGCACCGTTCTGACGGTCGGGAGCGGCTTCGGCGGGTTCCAGAGCGCCCTGGTGCTGTCGCGCGAGCCGCGGGGGGTGCGGGCGTGATCGGCACAGAGACCTCCGTGCCCGCCGCGGGCCGGTCCTCCGCCGGCACCGCCCCGCCGGTCGTCACCGGTATCGGTGTCGTCGCGCCGAACGGGCTCGGCGTCCAGGAGTGGTGGGACGCGACCCTGCGCGGCGCGTCCGGCGTCCGGCTGGTCCCGGGGTTCGACGCCGCCCGCTATCCCTCGCCGCTGGCCGGCGTGGTCACCGGCTTCGACGCGGCGGCGATGCTGCCGGGGCGGCTGCTGCCGCAGACGGACCGGGTCACCCGGCTCGCGCTCGTCGCCGCGCAGTGGGCGATCGAGGACTCGGGGGCCGATCCGGCGGCGCTGCCCGAGTACACGACCGGGGTGGCGACCTCGAACGCGACCGGCGGCTTCGAGTTCACCCATCGCGAGGTCCGCAAGCTGTGGACCGAGGGGCCCGGCCGGGTCAGCGTCTACGAGTCGTTCGCCTGGTTCTACGCCGTGAACACCGGCCAGATATCCATCCGGCACGGTCTGCGCGGCCCCGGCAGCGTGATCGTCGCCGACCAGGCGGGCGGCCTCGACACCTTCGGCCAGGCCCGGCGGATGCTGGGCAAGGGCGCCGCCCTGGTGGTGTCCGGCGGGGTCGAATCCGCCCTCGACCCCTGGGGCCTGCTCTCCCATCACTCCGGCGGACGGCTCTCGGGGGTGCGTGACCCGGCCCGGGCGTATCTGCCGTTCGACGAGGCCGCCGCCGGGCATGTGCCCGGGGAGGGCGGGGCCCTGCTCGTGGTGGAGAGTGCCAGCGCCGCCGCCGAGCGCGGCGCCCGGCAGGTGTACGGACAGCTGGCCGGGCACGCCTCGACCTTCGATCCGCCGCCGGGCTCCGGCCGGCCACCGGGCCTGGCCCGCGCCGCGCGGCTCGCGCTCGCCCAGGCGGGGGTGGAACCGGCGGACGTCGACGTGGTCTTCGCCGACGCGGCGGCGCAGCCGGCGCTCGACGACATCGAGGCCGCCGCCCTGGCGGAGCTGTTCGGCCCCTACGGCGTCCCCGTCACCGCGCCCAAGACCCTCACCGGACGGCTGACCGCGGGGGGTCCGCCGCTGGACGTCGTCGCCGCGCTGCTCACCCTGCGGCACGGGCTGATCCCCCCGACCGCTCATGTGGAGCGACCCGTTCCACGGCATCGGCTCGACCTCGTACGCGGCGAGCCCCGCGCCGCCCGGGTGCGCACGGCACTCGTCCTGGCCCGTGGCCACGGGGGCTTCAACTCGGCTCTGGTCGTCACCGCCCCGCCCGGCAGTCCGGCGGACGCGGACCACGGCCCACGAACAGAACAGGAAGGCATCGCGTGAACGACATCGTCCTGCCGGAGCACTCCGGCCCCGAACTGCACCGCGACGGCCCCGAACTGCGGCTCGCCGATCTGCGCAGCGTCCTCGCCGAATGCGCCGGCGACCTGGACGACGTGGAACTCGGCGAAGCGGCGCTCGACCGGCTCTTCACCGACCTGGGCTACGACTCGCTCGCGATCCTGGAGACCGCCGCGGCGGTCGGGCAGCGCTACGGCGTCCAGCTGCGTGACGAGGACGTGGCCGACGCCGTGACCCCGCGGGCGTTCCTGCTGCTGGTCAACCGCAGCCTGGCGACCGCGGCCCAGGGGACGCCGTCATGACCGGGACGCGGGCCGCCGGGCCCGGCCCCGCTCTGGTGACCGGCGCGACCCGGGGCATCGGCCGCTCGGTGGCGCTGACACTCGCCCGCCGAGGGCACCCGGTGTTCCTGTGCGCGCGCGACGCGGACGCCGTCGCCGCCGAGGTCAAGCACCTCACCGATCTCGGCCACACGGCCGCGGGCGCCGCCTGCGACGTCACCGACGCGGCGCAGGTGCGCGCCTGGGTCGGGGCCGCCGTGGACCGCTTCGGGCCGGTGCGGGTCCTGGTCAACAACGCGGGCCGCAGCGGCGGCGGGCCGACGGCGCAGTTGTCCGAGGACCTCTGGGACGACGTGATCGCCACCAATCTGAAGAGTGTCTTCCTGGTCACCCGCGAGGTGCTGACCACGGGCGGCATGACCGGCCTGGACAGCGGACGCGTCATCAGCATCGCCTCGACCGGCGGCAAGCAGGGCGTCGTCCTCGGTGCCCCGTACTCCGCCTCGAAGCACGGCGTGGTCGGGTTCACCAAGGCCCTCGGCCTCGAACTGGCCAAGACCGGCATCACCGTGAACGCCGTCTGCCCCGGCTATGTGGAGACGGAGATGGCGGCGGAGGTGCGCAAGGGCTACGCCGATCTGTGGGCGACCGACGAGCAGACGGTCCTGGAGCGGTTCCAGGCGAAGATCCCGATCGGCCGGTACACGGAGCCCGAGGAGGTGGCCGCATTCGTCGGCTTCCTCGTCGGCGACGAGGCGGCCGCCATCACCGCGCAGGCGCTCAACGTCTGCGGCGGGCTCGGAAACTACTGACACGGGGAGGGGTCGGCCGTGCCGATCGATTCGACCACCACGACGACCGCCGCTGAGCACACGGCCCGGTACGCCGGGCCGGCCCACCGCGGCTACGGGCTGATCGCCGACGTGACCCGCTGGCCGGTCCTCTTTCCGCCGTGCCTCGCGGCCGAGGTGCTGGAGAGCGACCGGGACTCGGAGCGGATCCGGCTGTGGGCCGTAGCCGGTTCCGAGATCCGCACCTGGACGTCCCTGCGGATGCTGGACGAGGAGCGGCTGCGCATCGACTTCCGGCAGGAGGTGCCGGGACCGCCGCTGGAGTGGATGAGCGGGCACTGGCGGTTCGAGGAGCGTGACGGGGACACGGAGCTGGTCCTCGGGCACGAGTGGATCCTGGAGGCCGGGGCGGAGAGCGCGCGGACGACGGTCGCCGAGGCGCTGGGCCGCAACAGCGAGGCCGAGGTCGCGGCCGTGGCCCGCTGGGCGGGGCGGGACGAGGATGTGGAGGAGCTCCTGTTCACCGTCCGCGACGAGTACGTCGTACCCGGACCGCCGGCCGCGGTGTACGACTTCCTGTACCGGGCCGACCTGTGGCCGGAGCGCGTCCCGCATGTCGCCGGGCTCGACCTCCAGGAGGACGAGACGGCCCTGGTCGGCGGTGCCCGGGTGCAGACGCTCGACATGCGCACCCACGGCGCCGACGGCTCCGTGCACGGCACCCAGTCGGTGCGCCTGTGCTTCCCCGGCGAGCGGCTCGTCTACAAGCAGACGACCGTGCCGCGCGGGCTGCTGGGGCACAGCGGTGCCTGGCTGCTGACGGGGACGGACGACGGCACCCGTGTGGTCAGCCTCCACCAGGCCGCCCTCGACCCGGACGCGCTCGACGCGGTCTTCGGCGCCGGCACTTCGCTCGCCGGGGCCCGGGACCGGGCGGCCGCGCTGCTGGCCGGCAACAGCCGCCGCACTCTGGAGAGTTGCGGGGCGCACCTCAAGGCGGGGGCCCGGCGGTGAGCGCGTCCGGCACGGCGGCCGGGGCGGCGTACGCGCCCGTCGTCCTGGAGGAGATCGCCGACGGGGTTCACGCGTATGTGCAGGAGACCGGCGGCTGGTGCGTCAACAACGCAGGCGTGCTGCTCGACGAGGGCCGGGCGCCGGTCGTCGTGGACACCGTCGCCACCGAGGCACGGGCCCGCCGGTTCGGCGAAGCGGTCCGCCGGCTCGGCGGGGCGGCGCCCCGGGTGCTGGTCAACACGCACTTCCACGGGGACCACACGTTCGGCAACGCGCTGGTCGGCGGCCCCGACACGGTGATCGTGGCGCACGAGCGGGCCCGCCAGGAGATGGCGGCGGCCGGCCTCGGGCTCACCGGGCTGTGGCCGGGGGTGGACTGGGGCACCATCGACCTCAGGCTGCCGGACATGACGTACGACCGCCGTATGGAACTGCACCTGGGCGGGCGTACGGTCCAGCTGCTGCACCCCGGACCGGCGCACACCTCCGGGGACACCCTTGTCTGGCTCCCCGCCGACCGGGTGCTCTTCGCGGGGGACGTCGTCCTGCCGGGCTGTACACCGTTCCTCCTCATGGGTTCGCTGCGCGGCTCCCTGCGGGCCCTTGCCGAGCTGCGCGCACTGGCGCCGCGCGTCGTGGTCGGCGGCCACGGGCCCCTCGCCGGGCCCGAGGCGATCGACGAGACGGAGCGGTATCTGCGCTGGCTGCAGCGGACGGCCGAGCAGGCGCGGGCGGCGGGCCTCGCACCGCTGGAGGCGGCACGCCAGCTCGGCACCCACCCCTTCCAGGACTGGACGGACCCCGAACGCCTGGTGGGCAACCTGCACCGCGCCTACGCGGAGGCGGACGGCGGTCCGGACGGCGAACCCCTGGACGTGGTGCGGATCTTCGGCGAGATGGTCGAGTTCAACGGCGGCCGGTTGCCCGTGTGCCACGCGTGACGGCCGGGCCGCGGCTGCTGGGAAGGCTGCTTCCCGGCTGGGCCCGTGCGGTGGAGACGTCCGCCGACGCGCCGGTCACGGCGTTGCACGACGAGGAGCGTGCGCTGCTCGCCCCGGCGGCGGTGGAGCGGCGGCGACGTGAGTTCGCCACCGGGCGGGTGTGCGCCCGGCAGGCCCTCGCCGCCCTCGGGGTGCCGCTGTCCGGTCCGCTGCTGCGCGGGCCGGACGGCGCGCCCAGCTGGCCCGACGGCGTGCGGGGCAGCATCACGCACTGCCCCGGCTATCGCGCCGCGGCGGTCGCCTTCGCCGCCGACGCCCGGGCGTTGGGGATCGACGCGGAGCCGCCCGCACCGCTGTCGCCGGCCGCGACGGCGGCGCTGACCACGGCCGCGGAACGAGCGGCGCTCCCGCCGCCGCACGCCCGAGTTCCCTGGGAGACGGTGCTGTTCAGCGCGAAGGAAGCGGCGTACAAGGCGTGGATGCCGACGCTCGGGCCGGGGCGCTCCCTCGCTCTGCGGGACGCGCGGGTGCGCCTCGTCCCCGTCACCGCGCACAGCGGCCGCATCGAGGTCCGGCACGCCCGCCGGGAGGTGCCGCGACTGTGCGGTGCCTATCGGCTGACGTCAGACCTGATCGTGACGGCCGCCTACCTGCCGACGCACACCGACGCCGACGCTGTCGCCGCTGCGGGCGGGTGAGCGCGGCGGTGCGCAGGCCGTGACGGCCGCCATCGCCTGGTCGAAGGTCTCCGAGTCCGCCGGACCGCCGGTGCGGTGGGCCGGAGCGAGCAGGGGCAGGACCCGGGAGGCGCCGGCGCGCACGGCGGGGTGACGGCGGGCGGCGGCGCCCAGCGAGCGGTCGGGGGAGGCGTCGAGCAGCAGCAGCCCCGGATCGGTGCCCGAGGCGTCGAGCAGCGACTTGAGCGCGGGCCAGTACCGCACGGGCAGCGCGATCTGGTCGCCCCAGAACGCGGGGTCGACGGCCTCGCTGTCGCGCAGGGGCCGTGCCGTACGGCAGGACACCAGCGGGGCGCGGGCGGGCGCCGGGCGCAGGGCCGCCACCTCCCGGGTGAAGCGCCGTGCCGTGGCGGACACCGACGGGCTGTGGAAGGCGTGTCCGGAGCGCAGCGGCAGCACCGTGCGGCCCGCCGCCGTCAGTGTCGCGCGGGCCCGCTCCAGCGCGTCGGACGGACCGGCGAGCACCGTCTGGCGGGGGCCGTTCACCGCGGCGACCGTCACCGGCCCGAGCCCGGCGGGCAGTTCGTCCTCGGCCGCCGCCACCGCGAGCATCCCGCCCCGGCCGTCGTCCCCGACGACCCGCGCCCGGGCCGCCGCGAGCCGGCCCAGATCGGCGGCGCGGAACACCCCGGCCAGCGCGGCGGCGGCCAGCTCACCGGCGCTGTGCCCGAGCAGCAGCCCGGGCGGGCCCACGGTGGCGGCGACCGCCCGTCCGAGCGCGTACCCGACTCCGAGCAGGAGCGGCTGGGCGATCCGGGCGTCGTCGAGATCCGGATGGGGCGCGGGCCGCAGCCAGTGCCGGGCCAGTTGCTCGCCCTGCGCGCCGGGCGCGTCGAGCGCGGCGAAGAAGCCGTCCATGGCGGCGGTGAACTGCGGGTGCGCCCCGTACAGCCCCGCGGCCATGCGCTCGCGCTGACTGCCCTGTCCGGGGAGCAGCAGCACGGTCGTCGGGTGACTCACACGCGGGCTCCTTCCTGTTCTGTGGACCGGCCCTCGCGACCGGAGCCGCCGACCCTGCCCGCGGCTTCTCGATCCGGAGTGGACGCGGGCTCGAGCGGATCTCGTGTCCGGGTGCCGACACTCGCGGCCCGCGACCACGTCTCCGGAGGGACCATGGAGCTGTTCGACGACGTTTTCCGCGCCGGCCTCGACGACGCCTGGGACGTGCCGCCGCTGCAACCGGCGACCGTGCGGATCGCGGCCGACGGAATGACCGTCACGCCGGCCGACACCGACCCGCTCACCGGCGAGCCCGCGTTCGCACCCCCGGCACAGGGGCGCGGGACCGGTCCCGGCGACCACCTCGCGTGGGTGGCGCTGGCCCGCGGGCCGGGTGGCGCGCGGGGGTTCGAGGTGCCGGCCGACGGGACCGTGGAGTGCACGGCGACCCTGTCGGCGCGCGGCCTGGGCGGGGCCCGTCATCCCTTCGGTGCGGCGGTGCCCGATCCGGACGGTGACGTCCGGCTGGCCACCGCGGCGCTGATCACGATGGACCCGGTCACCCATGTGGTCTGCGACTTCCTGCTGACCAACACCCGTGTCCACGCCCTGTACGAGCGGGTGCCGTTCCCCGGCGAGCGGTACGCCGCCTTCTCGTACGCCGTCCCGGTCGCACCCCGCACGCCCGGCGCGTGGCACCGGCTCTCGGTCCGGTACGAGGCGGGCGGCACCCGGGTGGTGTGGCGCGTCGAGGGCGTGGAGGTGTTCCGGGTGGACCGCCCGGGGCTGCGGCCCGCGGACCGTGGCGGGCTGCTGCTGGACCACGGCGGGGAGGAGGGCGAGCCGGTGCGGCTGGGCCGGATGGTTCCGGCGCTCGGGCTGCTCACCCTGCTGGACGGCGCGGGCCCCGACGGCCGGGGGCTGGTCCGGCCGGCCGGCGGGAGCGGGACGTGGTTCGCCCCGCGCGAGGGTCCCCCGCACCACCAGGAGTTCGTGGGCGACGACGACCTGCTGAAGCAGTCGGCGTGGCGGCCCGGCGCCGTGCTCGGGGTGCGTCGGGTGACAGTGCGGGCCGAGGTTGACAGCGGGGTGCGGGGATCTTAGATTCGGCATTAGATTTGCTTTTAAAGCAAATAAAAGGGGACGGAGACTTTCATGAGTGAAGAGCAGGCAGACAGCGGTCTGAGCTGGAACGAGCGGGTCATCCAGGAGTTCCGGGCGAACAACGGCCGGGTGGGCGGGATGTTCGAGGGCGCACCGATGGTGGTGCTGACCACGATGGGCCGGAAGACCGGAAAGCCCCATGTGAATCCCGCGATCTACTACAAGGACGGCGACCGTTACCTGGTCTTCGCCTCCAACGCCGGGCGCGGCAAGAACCCCGACTGGTACCACAATCTGCTGGACAGTCCGCAGGTGACGATGGAGATCGGCACGGACGAAGGTTCCGTACGGCCGTACGCCACCCGGGCCCAGGTCCTGGAGGGCGAGGAGCGCGACCGGTACTGGGAGCTCCAGTGCTCCCTCGACCCCGCGTTCCGGGAGTACGAGGAAAAGGCGGGCCGCGCCATTCCCGTGGTCGCCCTGTACCCGCTCGACCTCGGTGTGATCACCGAGCGCAGCCGGATGATCGGTACCCAACTCCTCAAGCATCACGCCGACTTGAGGGCCGAGCTGGCGCGGGTGCGCGCGGCCGTCGACGAAACGCTCACCGAGGGCGGCGCCGACCCCCGGTCCATGGCGGACCTCTCGGAACAACTGCGCAAGCGCTGCCTGACGTACTGCTACGGGCTGCAGATGCACCACATCCGCGAGGACGGCTCGTTCTCCGCCTTCGAGAAGCGCTTCCCGCATCTCGTCCCGGCGATCACCCGGCTGCGCGAGGAACACAAGGTGGTGGAGCAGGCGTTGGCCGAGTTCGAGGAGCTGCTCGACAAGGGCGGTTTCCAGAACCCGGAGGACGTGGCGCGGCTCCGCGCGGAGCTGGACCGGGTCGTCGGCGGCCTGGAGGACCACTTCCGCTACGAGGAAGAGACTCTGCTGCCGGCGCTGGAGGTCTGAGCGATGACCGAGATGCGCTACCGCGTGCTCGGCAAGTCGGGCTTACGCGTCTCCGAACTCGCTCTGGGCACCATGACGTTCGGCGACGACTGGGCGTTGCCCGAGGGGCGCGCGGGCCGGCTCCTCGACCTGTTCGCCGAAGCCGGCGGCAATGTGATCGACACCTCCAACGAGTACGGGCGCGGCAGTGCCGAGTCCACGCTGGGCGAGCTGCTGAGCGGTCGCCGCGACTCCTTCCTGCTCACCACGAAGTACACCCTCCAGATCCGCCCGGGCGATGTGAACGCCGCGGGCAACCACCGCAAGAACCTGGTGGTCTCGCTGGAGGACAGCCTGCGACGGCTGCGCACCGACCACCTCGACATCCTGTGGGTGCACGCCCGCGACACCCTCACCCCGGTCGCCGAGGTGATGCGGGCCCTGGACGACCAGGTGCGGGCGGGCAAAGTGCTCTACGTCGGCGTCTCCAACTGGCCGGCCTGGGAGATCGCCCAGGCCAACACGCTCGCGGAGGCGCGGGGCTGGACCCCGTTCGCGGCCATGCAGGTGCACTACAACCTGTTGGACCGCGCCGTCGAGAACGAGTTCCTGCCGATGGCGCACGCCTTCGACCTTCCCGCCTTCGTCTGGGGACCGCTCGCCGACGGCCGCCTCACCGGCAAGTACCTCAGGGGCGAGGAGGGGCGTCTCGACAAGGTCGCGTGGGGCAGGGCCCGCGGCGCCGGTGACGACGTGGTGCGTGAAGTGGTCAGGATCGCCGAGGAGTTGGACCGCCCGCCCGCCCAGGTCGCCCTGGCCTGGCTGCGCTCCCGTCCCGGCACCGTGATCCCGGTGATCGGCGCCACGACCGAGGAGCAGCTGCGGCAGAACCTCGGCAGCGTCGACCTCCAGCTCGGCCCCGGGCACCTGGCCGAACTGGACAAGGCCACCGCGGTGCCCGCCGGTTACCCCCATCTGTTCCTGCGCTTCCCGGCGATGACCCGCATGATCTACGGCGAGCACTGGGAGCGCGTCGACGACCGCCGGACGACGACCCGGCGCGCGGTCGCCGACGACCTCTACTCGACGAGGGACTGAGCGTCCGACGCCGCCCCGTCACGCACAGCGCCCGGCCGGAAGGATCCCGGCCGGGCGCTGTCCGTCGTACTCGACTCACTGGCGCACGTTGATCAGTCGGACGTCGTGATGCTGAACGACCGCACCTTCAGCGTCACGCCCTGCCCCCACAGCCGGTTGCTGAGGAGGCTCTTGTCGTCGTGGAACTTCTGCGGTGCCGGGGCGCCCTTGGCCGGGTCGTAGTAGAAGTTCGGGCTGTCCTCCAGGCGGACCAGGCCCGCCTTGTCGCGGTCGTTCGCGCCGCCGCCGCCGTCCAGGAGGTTGCCGGTGGCGATGCCGCACTGCACGGAGGTGGCCGTCACCTGCTCGTCCGGGCCCTCGTGCTCGATGCGCAGGTACTTGCGGTCGAAGGCATGGGTGCCGATCTTGTCCGTCGACAGCACGGTCTTGCCGTTCACCAGCCAGCTGACCCGCTTGCCGCCCTGGTCGTAGCGGATCCGCAGCTTCACGGGCTGACCCGCGGTCCGCTTGAAGACCGGCACCGAGTAGTGGAACGCGGCGTACTCGCCGCTCTCCACCGGGAGGCGCTCGTAGACGGCGTGGACCTCGTGGTTGGTCACCGAGAAGTTGGCCACCGTGTGGGAGGCGTGGTCGACGGTGATCACGGTGGCGCTGGCCAGCCGCGGGTCGGACTGCGGGTCGCTCACCGCCTTGCCGAACGGCTGGTCCTCGACGCCCTCGGCCTTGACGGTGACGTTCGCGTTGCAGTTCCAGGACCCGGTCGCGGGGACGGGGAAGCCGTTCGCGGAGGACACCCGGGGCTGGGCCACCCACTTGAGGTGGTCGCCGGTGCCGCCGCCGAAGCCGGACGCGTTCTGGTCGGAGGTCGCGGCGAACGCGGGCCGACCGGTGCGCGGGTTGCGGCCCGTCGGTACGACGGTGATGCCCTGGGCGTTGGAGGTGATGACGCCGTCGCCCTGCGCCAGCTTGCCCTCGGGGGTGCTGGACGAGCCGAGCAGCCAGGTCTGCTGCGCGTCGAAGCCCTTGCTGAAGTCGTCCGCGAACAGGATCTTCTCGGAGTGCGAGGCCCCGGTCCGCTCGGCTGCACCGGCGCCCGGGGTGAGCGTGAGGGCCGAGCACACGGTGGCCGCGGCCACCAGGGTCACGGCGGTGCGGCGGGAGCGGACCAGGGGGCGGGTGCTGTGACCAGCCGCTGCGGGCATGGGGTCTCCTTCGTACATCGGTACGTCGACCATCGGCACGTCGACCGTCGTCAGCGCGGCCCCGGTCGGACCGCGCGGCAGCACCGTGCTCACCACCCCTCGATTTCCGCTCGAAGCACACCCGTGCCCGCGACGCCGGATCGAGCGGTCTTCGAGCCGGCGCTCCCACGCTGTGCGCGCACCCGGACAGCACCCCCTAGGGCACGCGCACGGAAAGGACGGCAGGCACATGAACGGCACAGCCCCGTTTCCCCAGGTCGCCAAGGGATCTCCCCAGATCTCCGAGGAACTCCTCCAGGTCTCCGAGGAAGTGGCCACCGCGCTCGCGGAGCAGCGGCCGGTGGTCGCCCTCGAGTCCTCCCTCATCACCGCGGCCCCCACGCTCGACCTCCCGCTGGCCATCGAGAAGTCCGTCCGCGACGCGGGCGCCGTACCGGCGACGACCGGTGTGGCCGACGGACGCCTCCTGGTGGGCATGGACCCCGATCAGATCGAACGGATCCGCGGCGCCGAGCACGTCCAGAAGCTGAGCGCCCGCGACCTGGGCGCCGCCGTGGCGGGCGGCGGAGTCGGCGCCACCACCGTCGCCGGCACGATCGTCATCGCCGAGCGGGCCGGGATCGAGGTCTTCGCGACCGCGGGCATCGGCGGGGTGCACCGGGGCGCCACCCGGACCCTCGACATCTCGCCCGACCTGCTCCAGTTCACCCGTACCCGGATGGCCGTCGTCTCGGCCGGGGCGAAGAGCATCCTGGACGCCCGGCTGACCGCCGAGTACCTGGAGACCGCCGGCGTCCCCGTCCTCGGCTACGGCACCCCGTGGCTGCCCCGCTTCTACGTCCGGGGCGACGACATCCCGGTCACCCGGGTCGACGACCTGACCACGGCCGCCCGTGCCGCCCGCACCCACTGGCAGCTCAACGGGCGCAGCACGGTCCTGCTCGCCGTCCCGGTGGATGACGCGGAGGCGGTCGACGGCGACCTGGTCGAGGAGGCCATCGCGGGCGCCCTGGCCGAGGCCGAGCGCACCGGGGTCACCGGCAACAAGGTCAGCCCGTTCCTGATGCGCGCCGTCTCCCGCGCCACCGGCGGCCGCACCACCAGCGCCGGACGCTCGATCCTGCTGGGCACCGCGCGTGTCGCCGGTGAGCTGGCCGTCGCCCTCGCCGCGGAACGCGCCAAGGCCACGGAGGCGGACCGGTGACCGGCGGTGCGCCGGTCGCCGGACTCGTCCTGGACCTCGACGGCACCCTGGCCGACACTCCCAGGGCCATCACCGCGATCATGCTGAAGATCCTCGCCGACCGGGGCGCCCCGGCGGACGAGGCGGAGGTCCGCCCCCTGGTGGGCCGCCCGCTGGAGCAGAACTTCGCCCGGCTGCTCGGCCAGGCACCCGACGGCCCCGATGTCGCCTCGGCGCTCGCCGCCTACCGGGAGTTGTTCCGGGCCTACCTGGAGGCGACCGGCCCGGCCGAACTGGCCTGCGCGGGCGTCGTCGAGGGGCTGCACGCCGCACGCTCGGCGGGGCTGCGGCTCGGCATCGCCACCTCCAAGCCGCGCCGGGCGGCCGACCGGGTCCTCGCCCTGATGGGCGTCGCCGAGTTGTTCGACGCCGTGGCCGGCGACGACAGCGTGCGGCACGGCAAACCCGACCCCGAGATGGCCCTCCTCGTCGCCGGCGGACTCGGGCTGCCCCCGGCCCGCTGTGCCGTCGTGGGGGACGGGGTCGCCGACATGGAGATGGCCCGCGCCGCCGGGATGCGGCCCGTCGGGGTCTCCTACGGCGTCGCCACCCCCGCCGAACTCCGCGCGGCGGGCGCCGAGGTGGTCGTGGACTCCTTCGCCGCCGTGCTCGCGCTCGTGACCGGGTCCGCAGCGGACCGCCCCACCTACGACAGGGAGTCGTGATGACCCAGCCGACCACCGACCGTGCCACCGTCCTGTGGCGGGACGACTTCCGGGAGGGCGTACGGACCGAGGGTCCCGACGCGCCCTGGCGGTTCGTCCAGGCCTCGGCCGAGCTCATCGCGAACGACGCCGTGATCGGCACGGGTTCCGACGGGCTGAGCCTGGTCGCGCGCGGTCGTCACCCGCGTACCGGCGAACCGGCCTTCACCCGCACCGTCCCGCGGGAGACCGGTGAGCCCGGGTCCATCCCCGGCTTCGCCGACCACGCCAAGTGGATCGCCTACGTCAACCGGCAGTCCACGGCCGGATTCCAGGGGTTCGACACGGAGCCCGGCCGGGTGCTGTCCGTCGAGGCCGTCGTCTCGGGCCGCGTCTACGGCACCGCCGGCCACCCCTTCGGGGACGCGGTCGCCGACCCGGAGGACGACATCCGGCTCGCCGCCGCGATGCTGAACACCATCGACCCCGAGACCTCCGTGGCGTTCGACTTCCTGCTCACGAACAAGCACGTGTACGCCTTCTACGGCCGCACCAACTTCTCCCGCCGCCACCTCGGCGCCTACGGCTCCTTCGCCAACACCGTTCCGCTCGCCCCGCGTTCACCGGGCGACCGGCACCGGGTGCGGATCTCGCACGACCGGTCGGCCGGAACGGTGAGCTGGATTCTGGACGGCGAGACCGTGCTGACGGTGGACCGGATCGGGCACCCCCTGAATCGCGAGACGCTCACCCTCGACGAGGGTGGCACCCTGACCGTGGTCGAGCCGCGCCAACTGAGCTTCGGCATGGGACTGATGAGTCTGCTGGACGGCTCCTGGCCCACCGGACGCGGCCTGGTCAGGCTCTCCCGCGCCACCACCTACTACCGGCCGGACCAGGGGGCGCCGGCCGAGCAGAGCTTCGTCGACGAGGACAGCGCCGAGCACAGCAGGCTCTTCGGCCAGGGCGCCGAACTCCGCATCGCCGACTACGTGGTGACGAGCAGCCCGTCTGTCTGACCGTGCACACGGATCATGAATGAGGGGCCGCCGGGGGATCGGCGGCCCCTCGTCGTACGCGGGCTCAGGACAGGTCGCCGAGCGGCACCGCGAGCCGGGCTGAGCCGAACCGGCGGGCGGCGGGCTCCCACTTGAGGACGGCGTGCCCCGCCGCCGTGTTGGCGTCCCGCCAGAACCGCTGCAACTCGGCGCCCAGCGACTGGCCGCCGGTGCCGCCCGTGCGCTGCAGCCGGTTCACGGCGTCGAGCAGCAGATCGACGGCGGCGACATGGTCGCGCTGGGCGCGGGCCCCGGTCAGTTCCGTGCCGAGCAGCCCCCGGTCGGCGTCGCGCGCGGCCCGGGTCAGCAGCAGCTCGGCCGCGTCGGTCTGCGCGGAGCTGTGCGCCAGGTCGAGTTCGGCCGACACCGCGGGCGGCTGGGTGGACGGCGCCGCCGCCCGCTTGTGCGCCGTCGTCCGCGTCCAGGCGTCGAGGGCGCCGCGGACCGCACCGAGCACCGGTGCCGCGAAGGTCAGACCGCTCACGTTCTTGTGCGGCACCTCCAGACAGGCGGGACCCGCGCCACCCGGGTCGCGTCCGGTGGCCAGCTGCCGCTGCAGGAACGTGTGACCCTCCGGCACGAAGACCTCGTCCAGCACGACGGTGTCGCTACCGGTCCCGCGCATGCCGACCGTGTCCCACGTCCGCTCGATGCCGTACGCGGCCCGCGGGACCAGCAGGAACCGCACCTGCGAGCGGCCCGAGGGCAGTGGGACCTGCGCGGCGAGCAGCGCGAAGTCGGAGAAGTGCACGCCGCTCACATAGGGCCAGCGACCGCTGAGGATCCAGCCGCCCGACGCCATGCGCGCCGCACCGCCGGGCACCAGGGCGCCCACGACGAGGGCGTCCGGCCCCTGCGCCCACACCGTGTCCCGGCCCTCCTCCGGCAGGAACGCGGCCATCCGGGAGAGCGAGGCGAGGATGGCGGCGCACCAGCCCGCCGAGGGGTCGCGGCGCGACACCTCGGTCACGGCCGTCAGGTAGTCCTCGAAACCGCCCTCGCACCCACCCCACTTCGCGGGGACGAAGTGACGCGCGAACCCGGCCTCGCGCAGCGCCTCGGCCACCTCGGGGTGGAGCACCTTCTCGCGCTCCGCGTACGCCGCGTGCCGCGCCGCCAGCTCGGGCAACTGGGCCGGGAGCCCGGACAGGTGGGTCGGGCGCGATCCGTTAGGGCGCTGGAGCGGCGCCTGGTACGTCGTTGTCTCCGGCACGGAGTCCTCCCCGCGGTCGAGCCGCCGCGCTGGTGCGACGGCAAGGGAGGGCAGCGTGGGCGGCCAGGGTCGAAGCTGCCTCGACAGCGACTGGACGAGCGGCCCGGACGCCGCCCGACGGACAGCCGCCTGACGGAGTACGGCCGCCCGACGCCGTACGGCCGTCTCTCCGGTGCGGGAGAGACGGCCGTACGGCCCTGTCGGGACGGTGGCTCAGTCGGCCGTCCGGCGGGCGGCGTACGAACCGGAGGCCGCGTCCTCGTCCGCGGGCGCCGCACTCCCGGTCTCGCCCTTGTCCTCCGCGCCGTCGCGCTCGTCGGCCGGGCCCGCCTGCCGCGGCGGCTTCGCGTTGCCCGCGGCGGCGAACATCAGGCGGCCGGGGGGAAGGATGAGCGCGGCGGGGGAGGCCAGCAGATAAAGGACGACGACGGTCAGCAGGCCGGCCGCGGCGGCGTCGACGGCCTTGCCGTCGTCGTCCAGGGAGCCGAAGAAGACCGTGCCCACCACGGCGATGCCGACGGCAACCCCGATCTGGATGGCGGTGTTGACCAGCGCGGCGGCGGAACCGGCCAGCCGGCCCGGCGTCTTGGCCAGCACCGTGGCGATGAGTACCCCGGAGGTCATGGAGACGCCGAGGCCCGTGACGAGCATCCCGGGCACGAGCTGCCAGGAGTGCAGATCCTCGCCCGCGGAGCGGACGGCGAGCAGGTTGCCGGCCATGCCGATCGCCGCGAGCAGCGAGCCCACCACCGCGACGGGCCTGCCGTACGGCCGGATCTTCGGCGCGAACGGGCTGAAGAGCCCGACACCGACGGCGAACGGGACCATGGTCAGCGCGGTGTGCAGGGGGCTGTAACCGAGCCCGGACTGGAGGTGGACGGTGATCACCAGGGTGTAGCCGGTGCCGGCGAAGAACAGCACGGCGACCGAGAGGCCGCCCATCGGCGCCCGCTCCCGCAGCAGCCCGGGGTCGATGAGCGGGGCGTGACCGCGCCGGACGACCGTCTTCTCGTACCGCCCGAAGAGCCACAGCAGGACGGGGCAGGCGGCCATCAGGGCCCAGGTCCACCACGGCCAGCCCATGGTGCGCCCCTCCACCAGGGGGTAGAGCAGGGCGAGCACGGCGCAGGTGGCGATGGCGAGGCCGCGGACGTCGGTGGTGGCGGCGTGCTGCGCGCGGGAGTCGCGGCACAGGACGAACGTGCCGATCAGGGCGGCGATCCCGATGGGGACGTTGATGAAGAAGATCGGCCGCCAGTCGAGCCCGAACAGGTCGGCGTCGAGGATCACGCCGCCGATGAGCGGGCCCGCGACGCCGCCGACCGAGAAGTTGAGGCCGAAGAGGGTGGCGGCCTTGTGCTGCTCCTCCGGGGGGAACTCGACCCGGAGCATGGCCAGCACCTGCGGCACCATCATCGCCGCGGACGCGCCCTGGGCGACGCGGGCGGCGACCAGCATCTCGGCGTTGACGGCGAGGCCGGTGAGCGCCGAGGTCACCACGAACGCGGCGAGGCCTCCCTGGAAGACGCGTAACCGCCCGAAGCGGTCGCCCAGCCGGCCCGCGGTGATCATCCCGGCCGCGAAGGCCATGACGTACCCGGCCACGGCCCATTCGAGCTGGGTGCTGGAGGCGTCCAGGTCACGGCGGAGGGAGGGCAGCGCGACGTTGATCACCGTGGTGTCGACCAGGTCCATGAAGGCCGCGGACAGCGTGACGACGAACGCCGCCCAGCGCCGTGGGTTGTACGTGGTCATGTCCGGTGCGGGTGGGGCGGAGAACGACATCGGCCGTCCCTTTCCTGATCAGTCCCGGAGCGAGGGTGTCCGGTATCGTGGAGAACGGAGAGATGATTTGCTTTGAAAGCAAAGGTATTGGGAGTTGGGGCTGATGTCAACGCAGCGCGGGGCGCGGCGCGCCGAGGGCGACGGGCCCGAGGCCGCCGGTGCGGACCAGGCAGCCGGTGGCGCCGTCGGTGACGAGGAGATGAGCCGGGACGACGCCGTCCGCGCGATGCTCGTCCTGATGCCCCGCGTGGCCCAGCGGCTGAAGAAGACGACCGTCCCCGAGCAGCTGAGGTCGCTCAACCTCGCCCCCCGGCATCTGTCGCTCCTGTCGCACCTGGTCTTCGACGGCCCCGCGCTGGTGAACGAGCTGGCCGCGCGGCTGCAGGTGGCGCCGACGACAGTGAGCCTGATGGTCGCGGACCTCAACCGCCAGGGAGTGGTCGAGCGCAAGCCGGACCCGGCCGACCGGCGCCGCACGATCGTCTCCATCTCGGACGACCCCGAGACCCAGGAGGCGATCAACGGCTGGCTGGCCCGCGGCGCCAGCTCCTGGGGCAAGGCCCTCGAACCGCTGACCCCCCGGGAACGGGCGGTGTTCGTACGGACCATGGAGGCGTACGAGCGCGGCGCCTCCGGCGAACCGGACAGCTGACGCCCGTTCCCGGAGCGTCACCGGACCGGCCTGAGTGGTCCTGGAGTGTTCTTCGAGCGGGGCCTGGTGTGTTGCGCGTCGGCGGCGGGCAACACCGCCCGCCGCGCACTCCGGGAGGATGCGCATGCCCGAGACCGTGCTGGTCACCGGTGCCACCGGAACGGTGGGACGCCGCCTCGTCGCGGCGCTGACCGGCCAGGGGGGCCAGGGGGCCACCGTCCGCGCCCTGGTTCGTGACCCCGGGCGGGCCGGCCCGCCGCTCGCCGCGGACGAGACCGTGGCCGGGGACCTGACCGACTCCGCGGCGATGGCCGAGGCCCTGCACGGCGTCGCCACCGCCTTCGTCGTGCTCGCCGGGGACGCCGGGGACGCGTTCGCGCAGGCCGTGGAGAAGACCGCGACCCTCCGTCATCTGGTGGTCGTCTCCGCGGACGCGCCCCCCGACTCCGCGCACCGCGGACCGCTGTTCGCCCGGCATGTGCTCGGCGAGGCGCGGATGATCGCCACCGGGGTGCCGGTCACCGTGCTCAGGCCCGCCCCGTTCGCGACCCAGGCGCTCGGATGGGCCGCGGATCTGGCCGCCGGGGACACGGTGGGCGTGGTCCACCCCGACCTCGCCGTCCCGGTGATCGACCCGCAGGACGTCGCCGAGGCGGCCGCCGCCGCGCTGCGCGGCACCCCGCCGGACCGGTCCCGTGTGCTGGCGCTCTCGGGGCCGCAGATCCTCGACGTCCCTGAGCGGGTGCGCATCCTCGGGGAGGTGCTCGGCCGTGAGCTGAGCGTGGCACGGGTGGAGCCCGACGTCTGGGTGGACCGGGTCGCCCCGTTCCTGCCCGAGGCGTACGCCCGTGGCCTGCTGGACGTGGAGCGCTATCTGTACGAGCGCCGGCTGCCGGTCGTACCGACCGTGCGGGAGCTCACCGGTCGGCCGCCCCGGTCCTTCCGCACCTGGGCCGAGGATCACGCAGCGGCATTCGGTGCCCCCGGCAGGGGGCCGTCATCCAAGGAGGCATCATGAGCACCGCAGCCCGCCCCACCCCCTCGACGTCCGTCCGGCAGATCGCCCAGTCGGGGCTCTACGCGGAGGTCCAGCTCTTCTACGCCCGTCAGGTCCACCACCTCGACGCCGTCCGCGCCGAGGAGTTCGCGGCCACCTTCGCCGAGGACGCGCTGTTCGCGCACTCCCCGGACGAGCCCGCGGTCCGCGGCCGGGCCAACATCGCCAATGAGGTACGGGCGTACAACGAGCGCCGGTTCCGGACCGACCCGGTGCAGCGCCGGCACTGGTTCACCATGCTCGACGTACAGGAGCAGGACGACGGCTCCGTCCACACCGAGTACTACGCCCTGATCGGCACCACCCGGCCGGGTGAGCCGCGTCCAGTGATCGCGCCGAGCTGCCTGGTGCGCGATGTGCTCGTCCGGGAGGACGGTGAACTGCGGACACTGGAGCGGCAGGTGACGCAGGATCAGGAGCTCGTCGGCTGACAGCTGACGGCTGACACTGTCGGCTGACGGCTGCGGATACGAGGAAGGGCCGGGGCGCGCTCGCCCCGGCCCTCATCGCTGCCTCGCCTTCAGACGGCCGGCCCGTCGCTCTCCACCGGCCCGGACTCCCGCACCGCTGCGATCACCGCGTTCTGCCCCCGGTCGCGCCAGGCGGCGAGCCGCTGGTAGTCGTACCCGCCGAACGCCTCGTCGGCCTGGTCGAGCAGGGTCTCCTTGAGCTCCTCGTCGACCGACGGGTTGCCGAGCCCGGCCCAGCCGCGCTCCAGTCCGTCGCCCAGGTGCGCCATCAGATGGCGCAGGCCGCCCGGGCCGCCGCCCAGATGGAAGGCCCGGAAGGGACCGGTGACCGCCCACCGCGAGCCGAGGGAGGCGGTGACGATGTCGTCCAACTCGCCCACGGTGACGACGCCTTCGCGCACCAGGTGGATGCTCTCGCGCAGCAGCGCCGACTGCAGCCGGTTGGCCACGAACCCGGGCACGGCGCGGCGCAGCAGCACCGGCGTCTTGCCCAGATTGCGGTAGAAGTCCATCGCCGCCTCGACCCGTGCGGGGTCGGCCTCCTCGGCGGCCACGACCTCCACCAGCGGCACGATGTGCGGCGGATTGAACGGATGCCCCACGATCACCCGCCCCGGCTTGCCGAGCGTGGCGCCCAGGTCGGCCGGGAGCAGCGTGGACGTCGAGGACAGCAGCAGGGCGTCCGGCGCGGCCTCGGCGACGGAGCGGAAGACGTCCTGCTTCAGCGCCAGGTTCTCCAGGACGTTCTCCTGGACGACCTGGGCCCCCTCGGCGGCCTCCGCGGGGCTGCCCCAGAAGGTGAGCCGCGCGGCCAGTTGCCCGGGGGGCAGCCGCCCGCCGGGCAGGGAACGGGCGTACAGCGGAAGGGCGCGTCGGACCTGTTCCTCGGCGTCCGGGCGGGTGCTGCTGATCCGGACGTCGAGGCCGGCGGCGGCGAACAGCGCCGTCCAGCCGAGGGCGATGGTCCCGGTGCCGAGAACGGCGACCGTGCGGGGGCTCTCGAAACCGGTCATGCCGCACTCCGCTCGTTGTCGCGTCCGGAACTGAGGATCTCCTGGTGCAGCCGCTGGATCCGGGTGCACGGCTCCACGCCGAGCTCACGCATCAGCGTGCCGCGCAACTGCTGGAACGCCTCCAGCGCCCGCCAGGTGTGGCCGGAGCGGTGCAGGGCGGTCATCAGCAGCGCCCAGATGTTCTCGCTGAGCGGGTTGTGGGCGGCGACGGTCACCAACTCCGCGAGGATCTCCCCGTGCCGCCCCATCCGCAGGTCGGCCGAGAGGCACAACTCCAGAGCGCGGGTGCGGGCTTCGTCCATCGCGAGGATCTCGATGTCCAGGATGCGGCCGGCCGGTACGTCGGCCAGTGCCGGGCCGCGCCACATGTCCAGCGCCTCCCGCAGCAGGGCGGAGGCCTCGGCCGGTGCTCTGCGCTCCAGCGCGAGGGCGCCCGCCGCGGCCTTCTCGTGGAACTGCGCCATGTCGGACCGGCCGGGCTCGGCGCCCAGCTGATAGCTGCCGAACCGGGTGATGAGAACGTCTTTCGCGGTGAGCGGCGAGCCCGCCGGGAGAGCCTTCCTGATGAGCCGCCGTAATTGCATGACATAGGTCTGCAACGTGGTCTGTGCGCTGCGGGGTATGTGCTCACCCCACAGTTCCTCCATGAGCGTCGGGATCGGGACGAGATGTCCCGACCGCAGGGCGAGAAGTGCCAGAAGCTGACGGGGTTTCCCGGCACTGGGCACCAGTGATGTGCCGGCCAGGCGTACGTGCAGCGGACCCATTACCTCGATATCCATAACTCGGCCTTCGCTGGGTAATCAGGACGGCCTCGAGTCTGGCACGAGTAATTCGCGGTTCCCAGTGATCTCTTCATGACTCGACGGGATATTTTCATGTCTCGCCGAGGGAATATGACAGGACGTCAGATAAGCCCGTCCTCCCGCGCCATCCGGATGGCATCGACGCGATTCCTGGCGTTCAACTTGCTGACGATCGACGTCAGATAGTTGCGCACCGTGCCCGCGGACAGGTGGAGCTGCGCGGCGATGTGGCCCGCGTCGTGCCCGTCCGCCGCGCGCGCCAGCACTTCGGTCTCGCGTGGGGTGAGGATCCCGGAGCCGAGGGTGAGGGCCTCCAGCGTCATCTCCTGGTCGTAGACCCGCTGTCCCGTCATGACGTCGCGCACCGCGGCCGCGAGCCGGTCCGGCGGCGCGTCCTTGAGGAGCAGTCCCGCCAGCCCGGCGTCCAGGGCCCGGCGCACGACCGCGGGCCGTGCCGTGCTGGTCAGGAGGAGGGTGCGGCATTCCGGCAGGGTCGCGCCCAGCTCCACGGCGGCGGTCAGGCCGTCGGTGCCGGGCAGTCCCACGTCGATGAGCGCCACATCGGGCCGCGTCCGCCGGGCGGCGGGCACGATCTCGTCACCGTGGCCGATCTCGGCCACCACCGTGAAGTCCGGTTCGAGGTTGAGCAGGGCCACCAGTGCCCCGCGGACCATGTGTGCGTCCTCCGCGATGAGTAGGCGTACCACGTCCGCGGCCTCCCCCGAGCTGCCTTGGTCATCGGCTGAAAAGAGCCTTGCCCAACAATACGGCTGGTACTGACGTTGTCACAGACAACTATCAGCCAATCAACCAAGTGTGTGGTCGGGGTCGAGTCGTACTCGAGAAGTGCTCCACCGGCCGCGGTGACGGTGCGCCGTGTTCTTTTCTCACTCCTGCGGATTCTTTCTCGTCAGGACGGCGAAGTGGAGAAGGCGTTGACAAGAAGGACAGGTATCAAGGTTTCCGATACGCCGCACCCGCGCACGAGTTCATACGGCAGGATTCTCGGCGTCGGCAGCTATCGCCCGCGCGCGGTGATCGACAATGCGGAGTTGTGCCGGACGCTCGACTCCACGCCCGAGTGGATCGAAACCCGCTCCGGTATTCGGGAGCGACGTTTCGCGGCCCCTGACGAAACGCTGGAGCACATGGCCGTGGCGGCGTCGGGCAAGGCGCTCGCCCAGGCCGGAATCGGCCCGGAGGACCTCGATTTCGTCCTGATCGCCACGATGACGAACCTGCTGCACGCTCCACCGCTGTCGGCCCGTATCGCACGCTCCCTCGGGGCGGACCGGGCCGCCGCCCTGGACACCTCCGCCGCGTGCTCCGGTTTCTGCCACACCCTGGCGATCGCCTCGGACATGGTGAGCGCGGGCAGCGCCCGCCATGTCCTGGTGATCGGCGCGGACCGGATGACGGACATCGTGCAGCGCACCGACCGGGGCAGCGCGTTCCTGTTCGCCGACGGCGCGGGCGCGGTCGTGGTGGGCCCGTCGGACGAGCCCGGGTTCGGCCCCGTCGTACGACGCACGGACAGCCGGTACGTCGACTCCGTCTGGATGACGGCTCCTTGGGCCGAGGGCGGTGAGCATCCGTGGCTGCGCATCGACGGCCGGCGCATCTTCCGCTGGGCGATGGACGAGGTGGCGCCGGCCGCGGAGGAGATGCTGCGGGTCGCCGGCGTCGCCCCCGACCAGCTCGGCACCTTCGTCCCGCACCAGGCGAACGTACGGATGATCGAGCTCATGGCGGACCGCCTCGGCCTGGGCCCGGAGACGGTCGTGGCCCGGGACGTCGTCCACACCGGCAACACCTCCGCCGCCTCCGTGCCGCTCGCGCTCGACGCCGTGCTCGCCGAGGGGCGGGTGAGCCGCGGCGACACCGCCCTGCTGATCGGGTTCGGCGCGGGGTTGAGCTTCGCCGGACAGGTAGTGGTGCTGCCATGACCGAGCAGACCACCGGCGTTCCGCGCTCCGTGCCTGCCGAGGCGTTCCGGGCGGCCATGGCCTGTCACGCGGCCGGCGTGGCGGTCGTCACCACCAGGGACGCGACGGGGCGCCCCTGGGGACTGACCGTCACCTCGTTCAACTCGGTGTCGCTGGAACCGCCCCTGGTCGTGGCGTGCGTGGCCCGACGCGCGGGCGGCTACCGGGCGTTCGCGGACTGCACACGGTTCGTGGTGAGCCTGCTGGACGAGCAACAGGAGGAGGTCGCGGCACGGTTCGCCCGCAGCGGCGCGGACAAGTTCCTCCCGCACGAGCACGACGCCACCGCCCCCGGCCCGCCCCCGGCGGTGCCGGGAGCCCTGTGCCGCCTCGACTGCCGCGTCCACGCCCGCCACCCGGCAGGCGACCACCTGCTCCTGGTGGGCCGCGTGACCGAGACCCACTACCGCGAGGGCGCCCCCCTCATCCACCACCGCCGAACCTTTCACACCC
Organism: Streptomyces sp. Act143; assembly: GCF_003143935.1. Taxonomy (GTDB): domain Bacteria; phylum Actinomycetota; class Actinomycetes; order Streptomycetales; family Streptomycetaceae; genus Streptomyces. Next base: position 5,586,404 of record NZ_QFRX01000001.1, read on the forward strand.
TGCGCTCGGACGCCGTACGGTCCTGAGGGCCGCGGCGTGCGAGCCGGCCGAGGGGGGAGGGCCGTAGCCACCGCATGAGGGCCCGGTCGGCGGGGCGAGGAACCGGAATCGTTCCTCGCCCCGCCGACCGGGCCCTTGTCAGTGCGTCGTGCGGGACTGCCAGTCCTGGAGTGAGCGGAGCCGGGCGCGTTCGCGCGGGCGCCGCAGGGCGTCGATGCCCTGGACGGCGGCGGCCAGGTCCCGGACCGTGGTCAGACAGGGAACGCCGTGGGCGAGTGCGGCGGCCAGGACCCCCTGGCCCTCGGTGGGGACCTCCCCCCGGTGGTGCGTGGCGACGACCAGGTCGATCTGCCCGTCGCGGACCAGCCGTGCGGCACTCGTCCGGCCGATCGTGTGGACGACGCCGGCCTTGACGCCGTTGCGCCGGAGCAGGCCCGCCAGGCCGCCGGTGGCCAGCAACTCGAAGCCCAAGGAAGCCAGTTCACGGGCCGGGAAGATCACCGAACGCCGGTCGCGGTCGGCGATGGACAGCAGGGCACGGCCCTTGGTGGGCAGCGGGCCACCGGCGGCCGCCCGGGACTTGGCGTAGGCGGTGCCGAAGGTCTCTCCGATGCCCATGGCGTTGCTGCTGCCGGTCGTAGTCCCGATGCCCATGGCGTTGCTGCTGCCGGTCGCGGTCCCGATGCCCATGGCGTCCCTGCCACCCGGCGTCTCCGTGCTGTCCATGGGCACCCCGCTCCCCGGCGTCCTCCCGGCCCGCGGCAGGGTCTGCCCGACGGCTACCGGCGCGTCCGGGGGCAGCGTGGCGCCGTCTCCGGTACCCCGCAGCAAGCCCTCCGCCCGCAGCCCGGCTATGGACGCGCCGAGCGCGATGCGGGCGGCGGCCCGCGCGAGCGGCACGCCGGTGGCCTGCGAGGTGAAGGGCACGGTCCCGGACACCCGGGGTTCGGCGCCGCGCACATGGACCACCCCACCGGCCAGAGCGCACCGCACGGTGAGCGCACCGCGCACCCCGAGCGCCCCGGCGAGCACCCGCGTGGCCGCACGCAGGCACTCGATGTCATGGCCGCCCAGCGTGACGGCCGGCAGGACGTGCACCGCACCGGCATCCGGGGCGTCGACCCACCCGAGCCGCTCCAGCACCCCGCCCAGATAGACCTCCTCCCCGTCGGACAGCGCGTCCACGGTGACCTCGACGGCATCGCGCACCACCTGCCCGATCACCACGGGCCACCCACCGCCGACGCCTCCGCGCGGAGCGAGCAGAGAGGCCAGCGCCCCGGCGTCCAGCACCAGTTGCTGCGTCGCCCCGGACCCTGTCCTGCCGCCCCGTCCACCACCGGCCCCACCGGCTCCACCGGCCCACCGGACCGTCACCGGATACCCGACGGTCTCGGCGGCGACCCGGGCGGCCTCGGGCGGTGAGGACGCCGTCGCGTGCCGTACGGCGGACAGCCCGACGGTGCGCAGGAGGTGCTGGAACGTGGCGTGCTCCTCGGTGGCGCGGACGGCTGACGGCGGGGCGCCGAGGACCCGTACGCCCTGGTCCGCGAGGTCCCGCGCGAGCCGCGTCGCATCCGCGCCGCCGAACTGCACACACACCCCGGCGACGGGACCACCGCGTCGCTCGGCGTGCACCACCTCCAGGACCGCCTCGGTCGTGAGGGGTGCGCAGTGGAACCGGTCGGCGGCCCGTTCGTCCCAGTCCGGGGACGCCGGGGCGCAGCCGACCACGACGGTCTTGTGCCCCGCCGCGCGCAGGGCGGCGGACGCCTGGAGCCAGGCGTGCGCGGGCCCGCTGCCGTGCTGCCCCAGGACGATCACCGCGGGCTTCGTACGTCCGGCCGCCGGCCCCCGCCCGTCCTGGCCCCGGTCCCGTCCCAGCATCGGGGGCACCGAGCGCACCCCCAGGGCGTACCGGAGCTCCCGGACGACGTCCTCGCGCAGCCCGCGGAGCTCACCGATCCGGCGGTCCCGAAAGCCGTGCCGCTTGGCCTCGGCGATGAGCTCCCTGGTCAACTCGGGCGCGGCGACCAGCTCGTCCGCCACCTTCCGGATCACGGAGAGCTGCTCGTCGAGCCAAGGATCGACCTCGGTACGCCGACCGCCCGTCATTTCGGGCGCAGCGCCCTCGTGCCCGCCCCCGTGCAGACAGGCCAGCGCCTCCTGGAGGGCCGCGGTGAAGGTGTGGCCGACGGCCAGTGCCTCCGCTCCCGAGGACGCGACCGCGCGGACGGCGACATGGCCGGGCGCGGGCCGGGAGCGTACCGGCGTCTCGGGGAGCGTGCGGCCGGCGGCCAGTTCGGCACAGATCCCCGCTATCGGCAGACCGGTGGCACACGCCACGAGAGCCGCCTCGCGTGCACCCCGCGGGTCCACGTCGAGGACGACAACGCGCCCGCTCCCCGGGTGCACCGCGCACCACAGGGTGCAGCCCCCGGCGCCCGCGCCGATCTCCCGGACCACGGACCGGCCGACGTCGCGCAGTGCCTCGTACAGCCGCGTCGTCGGCGTCCGCGCGGGCGCGACGGTGATCGTGCCGCCGCCCGGCAGGTCGAAGGTCTCGAAGGAGCAGACGACCTCGATGCCGTCGGTCCTGTCGCGCATCAGCTGGAGCCCGTATCTGCGCCACCCCGCAACGGCCCCCGCCCCGGCGGTGTCCGCCCCGACGACCTCCGCGGCCCGGTGGAGCGCCACGGCGTCGGTGCCGAGGAGCCGGACGCCGTACCGGTCGAGCGTGCCCGCCTCGTGCAGGGCCACGGCCGTGTCGACGGCCGTGCGTCCGTCGAGGGCCGGCAGCAGCGCGTCGGGGCGCTCCCTGGCGATGATGTGCTCGGCGGACTCGGGGGTGAGGGGTTCGACGTACGTGGCGTCGGCGAACCCGGGATCGGTGGTGGCCGTCGCGGGGTCGGGGTCGACGAGGACGACCCGCAGCCCCAGGTCCGTCAGTGCTTGGCACGCCTGTGGGCCGGCCCCGAGGACCAGGACCGACCGCACGGTGCCGGGCTCAGGCACGAGGCCCGCTCCAATAAGTACGGGCGTCCGGTCGCAGCGCGCGGTCCAGGGGGTCGCGCAGCAGCCGGGCGACCATGCCGGCCGGGACGACGACGAAGAGATAGGCGACGGCGAGCAGCGCCAGGACGCAGGCGCGGCGAAGCGCATCCATGATGAGGCCTCTCAGCAGGGGGAGTTCAGTCCGGGAATCCAGATGCCAGTCCAGGGGTTCAGTCCAGCGGGATCAGTTCGCGCCAGTTGTCGTTCTCCGGCCACGCCGGCTGCTCCGCCTTCTCGATCAGGAAGCCGCCGATGGCCAGCGTGTCGATGTTGGTGCGCATGAAGCAGCGGTAGGCGTCCTCCGGCGTCGCCACGATGGGTTCGCCCCGCACGTTGAACGACGTGTTGACGAGGACAGGGCACCCGGTGAGCCGGTCGAACTCGGTCAGCAGCCGGTGGAACCCGGGGTCCTGGTCCGCGTCGACCGTCTGCACCCGGGCCGAGCGGTCGACATGGGTGACCGCCGGGACGGTGGACCGGGGAACCTTCAGCAACTCCAGACCGGAGACCTGCCCAGCGCCCTGCCCAGCACCCTGCCCGGAGTCCCGCTCGGCGAGCTGCTGCCGTGCCGCGATCCGGGCGACGATCAGCATGTACGGGCTCGGCTGCCCCAAGTCGAAGTACTCCTGGGCCCGTTCGGCCAGCACCGCGGGCGCGAACGGCCGGAACGACTCACGGAACTTGATCTTCTGGTTCATCGCGGACTGCATCGCCGGATCCCGCGGGTCGCCGAGGATGGACCGGGAGCCGAGCGCCCGCGGGCCGAACTCCATCCGCCCCTGGAACCAGCCCACCACCTTGCCCTCGGCGAGCTGCCCGGCCACCGCGCGGCTGAGCTCCTCGGGGCCGAGCCGGCGGTGCGGGATGGCGGAGGCGTCCAGGTATGCCTGGATGTGGTCGTCGTCGAACCGGGGGCCGAGGCGGGAGGCCCGCATCGCGTCGCCGCCCGTGCGGGTGTGGCTCCGGGTGCGGGCCGGCCCCCGCTGGGCCAGCAGTGCCGCCCCGAGGGCACCACCCGCGTCACCGGCGGCCGGCTGGACCCACAGTTCGTCGAAGATCCCGGCCTCGGCGAGCTTGCCGTTGGCGACGCAGTTGAGCGCCACCCCGCCCGCCAGGCACAGCCGGCTCTCCCGGGTGAGCCGGCGCGCGGTCCGCGCCAGCTTCAGCATGATCTCCTCCGTCACGGCCTGCACCGACGCGGCCAGGTCGAACTCCCGCTGGGTCAGCGGGCTCTCCGGCTCCCGGCGCGGACCGCCGAACAGCTCCTCGAAGCCGCGGCCCGTCATGACCTGCCCGTACTGGAACGCGAACCGGCGCAGGTCGAGCCGGAAGGAGCCGTCGTCCTTGATGTCGACCAGCCGCTCCCGGATCAGGTCGGCATAGACGGGCTGCCCGTAGGGGGCGAGTCCCATGAGCTTGTACTCGCCCGAGTCGACCTTGAATCCGCAGAAGTAGGTGAACGCCGAGTAGAGCATGCCGAGGGAGTGCGGGAAGGACAGCTCGGCGACCGGGACGACCTCCCCGGCCACGCCGTGCCAGATCGACGTGGTCGTCCACTCGCCCACCCCGTCGACGCACAGGACGGCCGCGGTCTCGTACGGGCTGGGCAGATAGGCGGACGCGGCGTGCGACTCGTGGTGGCCGAAGGCCATGATCTCGGGGACGGGACCGGAGAACAGTTCGCCCAGCCGGTCCCGGACCGTGTCCGGCGCCCGGCGCTTCCAGCTCAGCCAGTCGGGCATCACCTCCCGGAACGAGCTCCAGGAGCGCGGTGCCGTACCGACATAAGTGGCCAGGACCCGGCGGAACTTGAGATCCGACCGCTCGTAGTACGCGACGGCGTCGAGGTCGCCGAGGGAGAGGCCCGCCTCGTCCAGGCAGTAACGGACGGCGAGTTCGGGAAAGGACGGGTCGTGGCGGCGTCGGCTGAACCGCTCCTCCTGAGCGGCGGCGACGATCCCGCCGCCGTCGACCACGGCGGCAGCGCTGTCGTGGTAGTACGCGGACAGACCCAGGACGGTGGTGACGGGGGCATCAGATGCCATGGACCGAGCTCCTCGGTGTCAGTGGGAGGCGGGCGCGAGGCGCGCGAGGGGCGGGGTACGGCGTACGGTGCGCAGCGCGGCGTAGAGGGCGGCGGCCCGGCCGGCGGGCGGGTTGAGGGAGCGCTGGCCGACCCGGACGCGCTCCCAGACCTCGCTCTCGCCGCCGGGCCCGGGGCGCGCGGGCAGCTCGTTGAGATGGCTGTCGATCGCGTCGGCCGCCCACGCAGAGTGACCGGTGGCCACGTTGTCGATCGTGTTGTGGAGATCGACGAACTGGGTGCTGAAACCGTGGTGCCGCAGCGCCACCCGGGCATCGCGGTAACTGCCGCCGACCCCGGACAGCTCCATCGCCAGATTGAGCCCGAGGATCTCCGGCATGAACTCCTCCGGGAACCGGGAGACGCTCAGCCAGAACACCGGCATGGCGAAGGCCTCGTCGCGCAGTCGGGGCCAGGCGATGAACTCGGGCGAGGCGGTGGGCGGCAGATCGATGCCCATCTGGCGCAGCAGGGCCCGGTAGATCCGCGGGTGGTTGAGCTCCAGCTCCCCGTTGCCCAGCTCGTCCCAGTAGGTACGGAACAGGAAGTGGCCGGCCCGGGACGCGGCGAGCCGGTAGTCCGTGAACCCCTGCAACCAGCCGCCGTCGATCATGATGAGCGGCGCCAACTGGAGTGTGGAGTCGATGAGTTCGGCCCGGCTGGGCAGGTCCACCCGCTCCTCGTCGAAGCCCTCGGCATGCTGGTCGTGGGCCCGGGCCAGCCAAGGGCGCAGCCCGTTCTCCCGGTCCCAGCGCTCGGGCAGGGCACCCTTGGCCGGCCGGTTGAGGGCGTATCGGGAGCGGGCCAGCCAGCGGGTCGCGTAGGCGTGCGCGAACGCGCGCAGACCGGGCGAGTCGGCGCGCCCCAGGAGCAGGGGGTAGGCCTCGCGGGCCGCGCGCGGGGTGAGGGCGGGGCGGCGGGCGGTGGCGGGACCGCGCGGTGCGGGGGCGGGCGTCGCGACGGCCGCCCGGGCCACCGCCCGCGCCGGTCCGTCCCGTCCGGGCCAGTCCGCCTGAGCCCGGTGCAGCCCGGCCTGACGGCTCGCGGTGTCCGTGGCGCTCGGGGCGTCCGCGGTGTCCGCCGTGTCCGCCGTGTCCACGGCATCCGGGGGGTCGGGATGCAGCACGGACCCCGGTTCGGGAAGGCGCCGTATCCACCGCCGCAGCAGGGCGAGTTCCTCCTCGGTGAAGATGCGGAACATGGGCCCCTCGGGGCCGATGAGCCGGCCCAGCAGCGGGCTGGACTCAGGCTTTCCGGGGCGGACGAGTCTGCTGCGGGCCAGCGCCGCGAGGAAGGGCGCGGGACCGGCGCCGACATCGGTGAACCACTCCGACAGCGGGCGTCCCTCCAGCCGGAAACCGGAGTGGTAGACCGCCGCCTGCCGGGCCCGGGTGTGGATCAGTCTCCAGACTCCGTAGTCGGGGTGCAGGGACAGCGCGGTCTCCTGACGCAGCCGCTCGCTCCAGGCCCGCACCTCGCGCAGCGCCCACCGGAACCCCTCCAGCAGCAGACCGGCCGTACCGTCGGGGCCCGGTACGGCACCGGGCTCGGCCGCCGCCGTCAACTGCGCCCGTACGGCGGCCCAGGACAGTTCGCGCCCGGGTGTTCCGCCGACGGCCCGCGCCGCGCCCAGGTCGAGCGTCTCGTACGTCTCGTCCTGGGCGTCCGTGGCCCGCAGCACGGCAGCGAGCGGCGGCAGCACGCCGAGGTGGCGCAGGCACAGGTCGGCTCCGAGCAAGTGGCAGCGGTAGGTGTCGGGCAGCCGGCTCATCGTCAGCAGCAGCGCGGGCAGCCGGAAGCTGAACCCGTCGACGGACTCGCTGCCCGCGAGCAGCACGCCGGGCAGCTCCTCCGCGACACCGTGGCGCCGCAGCAGCTCACGGAAGTCGCTGCCGCGATCGGCCAGCGGGAGCCCGACCCCGACGTCCGCGGCGTACAAGGTCAGGGTCCGCAGGACGGGTTCCGTCTCCGAGTTGCCGGGTGCCGACAGCCACTGCAGCCAGGCCCCGGCACTGAGCGCGAACGGGGCGCAGTTGCGCAGCACCCGGCGGACGGCCTCGTCGAGATCCTCCCCTTCGCCAGGGAGCACCGCGGCGAAGGCGTCGGTCTCCGCGGCGCTCCACCGGGCGGCTTCCGCGCACAGCGCGAGCATCTGCCGTTCAGCGGCCTCGGGGTCGGAGCGGGCGTGGACATCGGTGGACGGCAGACCCCGGCCGTCCTCCGGGGCGAGCGGATCGGGAGCGCCCGGAGACAGGGCGCGCAGGTACAGCGTGCGGTAGCGGGAGGACATGACGCAGCGGCACCTTCCCTCAGAACATCGGGTAGATGGTGTTGTCCTTGCGGCGCCGGCGGCGATTCCTGCGCTGCTTGAACAGGGCGGCGAGCTTGCGGAACACAGTGATCACCTCACGGTGGGAACGGGGGGCACCCCGATGGGAGAGTGGGCGGAGCTCGCGTTCAGGCGAGGGCGAACTCGGCGCGCAGAATGTCGGCCACGACGCGGGAACCGGTGTCCGTGTGATGCGTCTGGTCCACGAACAGCCAGGCGTCCCGCTCCGGTGAAGCCCCCAGCGCCTCGTTGACGTCGAGGAAGGGCACGCCGTGCTGCTTGCAGACGGCGGCGAGCCGCTGGGCGTAGGCGGCGTGCACGGCCGGGTCGAGGATCTGCCGGAACAGGTTCCACATCTGCGCGCGCCGGCTGTAGTTCTCCTCGATGAGCAGCCGCTCCTGCTCGGTGAGACGCTTGCCGCTCCAGGAGGCCGTGGCCTGGAGGGCGAACAGCACCCGGGCCCCGGTGGGAGCGGCGAGTTCGACGAGCCGGGCGAGATCGCGCCCGGTGGTAACGGCAGCGATGTCGATCCGCTTCTCGGGATCTGCCAGCGACCGGTCCTCCTGCCGGGTCTCCCCGCCCAGCCGCCGGGCCGCCTGGGCCAGCCGCCCCTGGGCCCACCCCGGCTGCTTGACGCCCTGTCCGAGCGCGGGCACACCGAGTTGCCGGAAGAACTCGCCGGAGAAGAAGAACTGGCCGTATCCGCTGTCCGCGGCGGGCAGCCCGCCGACCACGAGGTCGTTGAGACCGGAGTAGACGACGATGTCCCGTACGGCGGGCAGTTCCCCCCGGTGCATCAGGAAGAGCAGGGTCTCCTGCGTGGAGTTGAAGGCGGGCGCGGCGAGGTTGAGCCAGGGCCGGGCCGCCGGTGCCTGGGAGAGCAGGGACGGAATGGTGTGCGCGTCGTCCGTCGCCCCGAGCCCGAAGGCGGGCGAGGCCCCCAGCATCAGGCTCACCGGACCGTCGGGCAGCTCGCCCTTGAGCGAGAACGCCCCCCGCGCCGAGACCGAGTGGCGGAAGCCTCCGGCGTCGGTGTTGATCACGGGGGAGCGGAAGCCGGGCCGGTTGAAGAACATGACGTACGGCGTCCAGCAGATGTCGCCGGTGGCGAACTCCTCGTAGTGGCGCATGTGCGGAGTCAGTCGTTTCTGCTGTTCCACTGGTTCCCCTCCGAGCAGACGGTGAGCCTTGACCGGCGGCCGGGCCCGGATCGCGGTCCGGCCGGCCTCCCGGGGCTCAGAGACCGTGCTCGGGCCCGCTAGAGAGGTGCTCGAAGGTCGTCGGAGAAGTGGGAACGGGTACCGGGGGCGCGGCCGGAGGCCGCGGGGCGGGGACGCGGACGACGAGGACGAACCAGCCGTCGACGCTCTCGGTGCGCAGACTGCCGCCGAGCTGCCCGGCGCGCGCCGCCATGTGATCGAGCCCGCTGCCCCCGTGCTGCGACTCGGACGCGACATGGGGGCCGTCGGCGGAGGCCGGTCCGCTCACACCGTCGTTGGCCACGGTGAGTTCGAGCTGCCGCAGTGGTCCGTCGGAAGTCGTCGCCAGGCTGATCCGGCACCGGGTGGCCCGGCTGTGCCGCAGCATGTTGGTGACCGCTTCGCGCAGCACCACCGCGAGCACTTTGCCGACCCGTGGTTCGATGTGCTGGAAGTCGCCCTCGGTCGTCATCTCGATGCCCGCCGAGTCGAGCACGCGCATGCTGAGCTCGAACTCGTCGAGCAGGCGCAGGGAACGTCTGCCGTGCACCACGGTGCGTACGTCGGCGAGGGCGGCGCGGGTGATCGCCAGTGATTCGGAGAGTTCCTGGCGTGCCTGGGCGTCGTCCTTGCCGATCAGCCGGTTCGCCAGCTCGGTCTTGAGCGTGATGGCGGACAGGCTGTAGCTGAACAGGTCGTGCAGGTCCTGGGTGAACCGCACACGTTCCCGGGACACCGCCACCCAGGCGGACTCCTCGCGCCTCCAGTGCAGTTCGGTGACGAGATCGACCAGCCGGCTCAGCGCGGTGGTGATCAGACCGATGGACGCGCAGGACAGCACCATGAAGGCGGCGGTGAAGAGGTCGTCCCCGGTGGCCAGCGCGGTGACGAGGACGGCCGTGTTGATCGCGCCGAACAGCACGTACGACAACTTGGCGCGCAGCAGCACCGTGCAGGCCCCGGCGAGAAAGCCGGCCAGGGCGCCCGACTGGTGGCCGAGGAACAGCACCGGGGTGACGGAGAGCAGGGCCTGGAGGGCCAGCGTCCAGGGGAAGCGCCGGTTGACGATCTGGAGGCGGCCGCGGACCGAAGGCGAACAGTGCGCCATCTGCAGGGCGTAACAGCAGCTCACGACGGCGGAGGAGAGGATGAGCCCCTGCGGGGTGTGCGAGACCTTGATCAGGTTTGCCACGCCGATGACGGCGAATCCGGCCAGGATGACCGACATGAGGGTCACGGCGTACTTAGGGGGCATCAATGCTGTGCACCAACGCCCCGCTCCCTGGAGGGGGAGGGTCTGGACGACGCCGACTCGGCGGAGATCCCACTGGGACGTGTCTTCAGGTCTGCCGGGAGCGACGTTCCTAACACGTGGGGGGCCTCGCGTTTCTGGTGTGAGGAGTGCGGTATGAACACGCCACTTACCTTTGCCCAGCCAGAGACATGACAAAACGGAATCGAGTCCGTCTCCTCGCTGTTGCGAGGGTTTCGTAGCCGGAGTCGGGCCCAACCGGTATGCGTTCCAGGTCTCGGGTTCGCGTCCCGAGGGCGGCTCAGATCCAGGTCTCCAGCCACATCCGCGCATGCCAGTCCGCGTACGGAATCGTCTGGCCGGTGTAGATCGGGAAGAAGTAGATGAAGTTCCAGGCGATGAGCAGGACGACCACACCGGCGGCGATCGCGCCCCGGGTGCGGCGCGCCTCCGTCGACTCCGGTGGGCCCAGCAGGGCGGCCAGCATCATCGTGACGGCCAGGCACAGGTACGGGACGAGGACGACGGCGTAGAACGAGAAGACCGTGCGGTCCTGGTAGAGGAACCAGGGGAGGTACCCGGCGGCCACCCCGCAGAGGACGGCGCCGGCGCGCCAGTCGCGGCGCAGGGCCCAGCGGTGGAGCAGGTAGGCGAGGGCGGCGCAGGCCGTCCACCACAGGGCCGGGGTACCCAGGGCCAGGATCGCCTGGGAGCAGTCCGTCGCCGCGCGGCAGCCGTCCGTGCCCGGTTTCGGGGACTCGTAGTGGAACAGCACCGGGCGGCCCAGGACCAGCCAACTCCACGGGTTCGACTCGTACTTGTGGAAGGAGTCCAGGTGCACGTTGAACTGGTAGACGCCGTACTCGTAGTGCCACAGGCTGCGCAGCGGGGCCGGTATCCAGGACCAGGTGCCGCCGCGGGCGTCCGCCCAGTGGCGGCCGTAGCCGGCGGAGGAGCGGAACCAGCCGGTCCAGGTGGCCAGGTAGGTCACCGCGGCCACCGGGACCAGGGACAGCAGTGACCAGCCCGCATCCTTGCGCAGGACCGCCCGGTAGGGGCGGGGCGCTCCCGCGATCCGGCGGGCGCCGACGTCCCACAGCAGGGTCAGGGCCACGAAGAAGGCCAGGAAGTACAGGCCGTTCCACTTGGCAGAGGACGCCAGCCCCAGGCAGACGCCTGCCCCGAGGCGCCAGGGGCGCAGCCCTGCTCCCGCGCGGGCGGCGGTGCGGGCGTCCGGGCGTACGCCGCCGTCCCGGTCGTCGGGCGGCAGGGCTGACGCGAGCCGGGACCGGGTCGTGTCCCGGTCGATGAGCAGGCAGCCGAACGCCGCCAGGGCGAAGAACATGACGACCAGGTCGAGCAGCGCGGTGCGGCTCATGACGTAGTGCAGGCCGTCCAGCGCCATCAGCGTGCCCGCCAGGCAGCCCAGCAGCGTCGAGCGGAACAGGCGGCGGCCGATGCGGCACAGCATCAGCACCGACAGCGTGCCCAGGACCGCCGTCATGAAGCGCCAGCCGAACGGGTCGAGGCCGAACATCCATTCACCGGCCGCGATCACCCACTTGCCCGCGGGCGGGTGGGCGACGAACACCCCCGGGTCGGAGAGCGGGATCACCTGCGGGTCGGCCAGGATCTGCGGGTCGGCGATCTTGCGGTCCGGCCAGGTGCCCTCGTATCCGAGGCGCAGCAGCGACCAGGCGTCCTTGGCGTAGTACGTCTCGTCGAAGACGACCGCGTGCGGACTGCCCAGGCGCCAGAAACGCAGCACTCCGGCCAGGGCCGCCACCAGCAGGGGGCCGGCCCAGCCCGACCAGCGGGCGAAGGGGGTGGGGAAGGGGGCGGTCAGGCGGTCTCGCAGGGAGGCCACGGGGCGGGGCGCGTAGCCGAAGCGGCGCAGGTGCTGCTGCCAGGGAACCGGTGCGGGGGCGGGGGCGTCGCGTCGTGCCGCCACGAGCGCGTTCTCGTCGGTCACGTGGTGCGTTTTCCGTCGGTGGCGGGATGGTGCGGTGACGCGACCGGGACCGTGCCCGACGTGAACCCCGGCCGCGGGGCCCCGTCGGCGGCGGAGCGGCTCGGGAGCGGCTCGGCGGAGGTGGCGGGGCGGCGGTCGGGTGCCGTGGGGCCGCTCTGGGCGAAGGAGTTCGGCAGGGTCATCAGGACGGCACCGAGTCCGGCGATCGTCAGCGCCGAGGCGGTGGCCATCCAGGCCCTGCGGGTCCGCTGCCGGGCGCGGACGGCCGCGTACAGGCGCCGGCGGTGCCGGTCCTCGTACCCCGTCCCCTCCTGGCCGTGGCCCTCGCGCATCATGCTCGCCAGCTCCTGCTCGAAGTGCTCCATGGCTCCTTCTCCACCCGCCCTTCACTCCGCCGACGAGACCGATGTCGGCACCGGTTCCGCCGCCTCCGCCATCAGCCGCCGCAGCCGTGCGACCCCCCGCGCCGTGAGCGAGCGCGCGGTGCCCAGCGGGCAGCCCAGCACCTCCGCCACCTGCTGCTCGGGCAGGTCCTGGTAGTAGCGCAGCACCACCGCGGCCCGCTGCCGTGCCGGGAGCTGCGCCAGCATGGCCTCCAGCCGGGTCCGTTCGTCCACGGCGGCGGTCTCGTCCGCCGGCTCGGGGGCGTCGGGCAGCCGGTCGAGCGGGTCCGTGGGCTGCTCGCCCCACCAGCGACGCCGTGCCGAGCGGGCCGCGGCACGGGCCAGGATCCTGCGGACGTAGGCCTCGGGCGCCTGATCGGCCACCTTCGGCCAGGCGAACCAGAGCTTGACCAGCGCCTCCTGCAACAGGTCCTCGGCCCGGTGCCGGTCCCCGGCGGTGAGCAGCCGCGACAGGTGCAGCAGCGCCGGCCACCGGTTCGCCACGAACCGGTCGAACGCGTCGGACCGCCCCTGCCTCACCGGCGTCGCCCCTCCCTCACACCCTCAACGTCGTTTCTCCCTCACACCCTTGATAAGGACGTCGGGCCCGGCCCCGCTATGCACCCGGCTGGTGTGGTGTGAGTCACAGGGGCGGGTTGTCGAGGCCGTGGTCGTACATGAAGGGTCTTTGAGAAGTCCGCACCGTGAACCACTAGCATCGCGGCGGTAGCAGCGAGCCGGGATGAGGTGAGGGCATGGGGAAGACAGCGCAGCCGCCGCGTGTCGCCGTGGCCGTGGTGACCATGGGGAACCGGCCCGCAGAGGTCGACGCCCTGCTGGAGTCCGTGGCCAAGCAGGACCTCCCGCCCACCCGGATCGTGATCGTCGGCAACGGCTGCCGGCTGCCGGAGTTCGCCGAGCGGCTGTCGCTGCCCGGTGAGGTCACCGTCGTGGAGCTGGAGGAGAACCTCGGCTGTCCCGGCGGGCGCAATGCCGGGCTCGCCCGGCTGCGGGAGTTCGGGGACGTCGACGTCGTCGTCGAGCTGGACGACGACGGGCTGCTCGTCGACGCCGATGTACTGCGGCGCGTCGGGGAGTTGTTCGCGGCCGACGACCGGCTCGGCATCGTCGGCTTCCGGATCGCCGACGAGCACGGCGAGACCCAGCGGCGGCACGTGCCCCGTCTCGGTGCCGCCGATCCGCTGCGCGGCGGGTACGTCACCGGCTTCCTCGGCGGCGGACACGGCTTCCGCATGGCGATGCTCGACGAGATCGGGGACTGGCCCGCGCGGTTCTTCTTCGCGCACGAGGAGTCCGACCTGGCCTGGCGGGCGGCCGACGCGGGCTGGCGCATCCTGTACGCCCCCGAGCTGCTGCTCCGGCACCCGAAGACCTCGCCCGCCCGGCACGCCGTCTACTTCCGCGTCAACGCCCGCAACCGGGTCTGGCTGGCCCGGCGGCGACTGCCGCTGCCGCTCATCCCCGTCCATCTCGGGGTGTGGGTGCTGCTCACCCTCGTACGGAACCGGTCCGGGGCCGGGCTGCGCGCCTGGTTCGGCGGTTTCGCGGAGGGGCTGCGGGAGCCGGCCGGGGAGCGGCGGCCGATGCGGTGGCGCACGGTGTGGCGGCTGACCCGGCTGGGGCGACCGCCCATCATCTGACCAGGGCGTCCGGCACATGGACGAGGACCCCGGTCGATCACCTCCGCCGACCGGGGCCCTGTCACATCCCCGGATCCGGCCGCGACGGCGACACTCCCCCGAGTAACGCGATTGACGCGCGCACCCTCGGGCCAGATCCGATGAAGTGATCACATCAGGTGGCACCAACGGATCGCTAACATGTGGCCAACGGTGGGATGTCGCCAGGCACAGCGCGTGGGAAGGCAGTGGGTCGGTGTGAAGCGGTGCGAGCTGCGCTTCGGACTCCTCGGTCCGCCGGTCCTGTACGACGTCGAGCGGGCCGCCGACAGGGCAGCTGACAGGGCAGCTGACGGTGCCGCCGGGCGCTCGGTCGCCCGCGTCGTGGGCAGCCCCAAGGTGCGGGCGCTGCTGGCCGCGCTGCTGCTGGAGGCCGGCCGCACCGTCTCCGTCGACGCGCTCAAGGACGCCCTGTGGGGCGGGACACCGCCCGCCTCCGCGCAGGCCTCCCTGCACAACCACGTCACCCGGCTGCGCCGGCTGCTCGACGACCCCGACCGGCTGCGGGCCGTGCCGCCCGGCTATCTGCTCCGGGTCGAGCAGGGCGAGCTGGACGTCCATGTCTTCGACTCCCTGACCGCCGAGACCCGTGCCGCGCACGCCGGGCGGGACTGGGAGCGCACGGTGCGCGCGAGCGCCGCGGCCCTCGCCCTGTGGCGCGGCACCCCGCTCGCCGGGCTGCCGCCCGAGCTGGGCGGGTACGCCTTCGTGCAACGGCTGGGGGAGGCCCGGCTGCTGCTCCTGGAGTGGCGGTACGACGCCGAGCTCGCCCTCGGCGGCGCCCGACTGGACGCCGTCGTACCGGAGTTGACCGCGCTCGCCGCCGAGCACCCGCTGCGCGAGACCTTCCACCGCCAGCTGATGCTGGCCCTGCACCGCACCGGCCGCCAGGCCGAGGCCCTCGCCGTCCATCGCGATCTGCGCACCCGCCTCATCGAGGAGCTCGGCGTGGAGCCGGGGGCGGGGGTGCGGGAGGCGCATGTCGAGGTGTTGCGGGGCACCCCGGAGACGGAGGACGCCGGCACGGCGACAGAGACGGCAGCCGGCAGCGACCCCGGCGGGGCGGAGAATACCGGCGCCCTCTCCGGCGGCACCCCCTCCGCCGGCGCCGCGAGCACGCCCGGCCCCGCCCCCCGCCCCGACCCCGCCACCGACGCCGATCCCGCACCGCCCCCCACCACCAGCCAGCCGCCCCGCCCCGCCCAGCTCCCCCCACCCCCACCCCACTTCACCGGCCGCACCACCCACCTGCGCGACCTGCGCGCCACCCTCGATGTCCTCGACCCCCTCGCCCCCCACGACCCGCACGCCCCCCGCCCCGCCGACCACCACACCCCCGTCGCCGTCATCAGCGGCATGGCCGGTGTCGGCAAGAGCGCGCTCGCGCTGCACACGGCGCACGCCCTGCGGGACCGCTTCCCCGACGGGCAGCTGTACGTCAACCTGCACGGCGCCACCCCGGGCATGACCCCCCTCACGTCGGCCCAGGCCCTCACCGCGCTGCTCCGCGACCTCGGGGCCGACCCCCGCTCCATCCCCGAACACCCTGACGCGGCGGCCGCGTTGCTGCGCTCGATGCTCGCGCCGACGCGCACGCTGATGGTGCTGGACGACGCCGAGAACGCCGCGCAGGTACGGCAGTTGCTGCCGGCCGGCCCCGGCTGCGCGGTGATCGTCACCAGCCGCTCCCCGCTGACCGCGCTCGACGGAGCCCGCCGCTTCCCGCTCGAACCGCTGTCGGCGGAGGAGAGCGCGGCCCTGCTGCGCGCGGCCTCGGGCCGCGGCCCCGCCCCCGGTGACGGCGCGGCCGACGACGACAGCGACCGCATCGACGCCACCCACCCCCTCGTCGAACTCACCGGCCGCCTCCCCCTCGCCCTGCGCATCGTCGGCGCCCGCCTGGCCGCCCGCCGCGCCCTCACCCCGGACGTGCTCGCCGACCAACTGGCGGCGACCGAAGGCCGGTTGCAGCGGCTGGAGTACGACGACCTGTCCGTACGCCGCTCGCTGGCCGTCGCCCACGACGCGCTCGCCGCCTCGGGCCGCCGCTCCGACCGCGACGCCGCCCTCGCACTGCGCCGACTGGGCGCCCTGCACCTGCCCACCTACAGCGCCCCGCTCGTCGCCCGGCTCCTCGGCACCGACACCGACCGCGCGGAGGAGGCGCTGGACCGGCTCGTCGACGTGGCCCTGCTGGAGGAGACGTCGTACGGCCGCTACACCCCGCACGACCTGGTCCGCGACTTCGCCCGCGAACTCGCCGAGGACGGACAGGCCGTCGACGTCGCCCGGACCGGCGTGCGCTGGTACACGGCCGTCGCCGAACGCGTCCTCACCGAGACCGTCGTGCCCGGCTTCGACCAGGAGGACCGGCGCCGCCCGACCCCGGCGCAACCGCCCGAGCACACGGCGCACGTCCTGTCCGTACCGCCCTTCACCGGCCCCGAGGCGGCCTTCGCCTGGAGCACCGCGGAGCTGGACAACATCGTCGCGCTCGCCGAGCGGTACGCGGACGCCGCCGACGAGCGCACCGCCGCCCATGTCTCCACCATGCTGCGGCTCGTCTTCCCCTGCCTCCAACGCGGCGGCCGCATCGCCGAGATGGAGGTGCTCGGGCAGGTGGCGCTCCGGCTGGCCCGGCGCCTGGGCGACGAGGTGGCCGAGGCGTACGCGGTGACCGACCTCGCCGGCATGCACTTCCTCGCCGGCCACCACGGCGAGGCCCTCGCCTTCACGGAACGGGCCACGGCGCTGTGGCGGCGGCTCGGCATGATCTCCCGGGTCCGGCGCTGCCTCGGCAACCAGGGCCTGCTGCTGGAGAGCCTCGGCCGGTACGCCGAGTGCGAGCGGGCGCTGCTGGAGTGCCTCGACCTGTCACCGCAGTTGGACGACCCCTGGGGCGACGCGGTGGCCTACGGCCATCTCGGCAACCTGTACGAGCACACCGACCCCCGCACCGCGATCGAGTACCACCGGCGCTCGCTGGCGATCGGTCTGGAGATCGGCAACGTCATCGTGGCGCACTCGGCGCACTGCAACATCGGTTACGCCCACCTCACCCTGGGCGAACCGGCCGCCGCCGTAACGCACTTCGAGGAGAGCCTGAGCATGCTCGGCGGCCAGAGCGACTGGCACGGGGAGTCCCAGTCCCGGCTCGGCCTGGTGCGCGCGCTGCGGCTGCTCGGCCGGACCGAGGCGTGCGAGAGCGAGTGCGCCGAGCTGCTGCGCCGCGCGGACGCCCGCGCCGACGGCTACACGGGCGGTCTCGCCCGCCACCAGTACGGGCTGCTGCTGCGGGCGTCGGGGCGGACCGAGGAGGCGTACCAGCAGTGGCGCACCGCGCTGGCCGCGCTGGACGGCACGGACAAGAAGGAGGTCCTGGCCGAGCTCCGGGAGCTGCTCGACAGCTGACCCGGCGGAACACCGGGCTCCCTACTTGGCGTCGGCATAGCACTGCACCACCGACGTCGTGAACGGGAACCGCACCGGCGTCTCCCCGAACGTCAGCCGGGCCGCCAGCGCCGCCGCCTCCCGGATCGCGGCGACGACCTGCTCGGCCTCCTCCTCGGGGCAGTGCACGATCACCTCGTCGTGCTGGAAGAAGACCAGCTCGGCCGCCATGTCCGCGCAGCTCCGCCGCAGTGCCGCGAGCAGCAGCAGGGTCCAGTCGGCGGCGCTGCCCTGGACCACGAAGTTACGGGCGAAACGGCCGCGGGCGCGGGCGTTGGTGGAGGTGTGGCCCGGCACCCACCCGTCGTCCTCCTGGGGAATGCCGGCCTCGTCGGCGGCGTCCTCGCCCGACCCGGCCGCGGGCGGGCAGGTGCGGCCGAGCCAGGTCCGGACGAGCCGGCCCTCCTCGCCCGCGCGGGCCGCCTCGTCGACGTAGGCCACCGCCTTGGGGAAGCGGCGTCTGAGCGCGGCGAGGTTCTTCAGGCCGTCGCCGGAGGTCTGGCCGTAGACCGCGCCGAGCACGGCGAGCTTGGCCTGGTCGCGGTCGCCGGAGAAGGCCCGGTCGGAGACGGACTGGTAGAGGTCGCTCTCGCGGCCGGCCACCTCCATCAGGCCGGGGTCGCGGGAGATCGCGGCGAGCACCCGCGGTTCCATCTGGTCGGCGTCGGCGACGACGAGCCGCCAGCCGGGGTCGGCGACGACGGCACGGCGTATCACCTTGGGGATCTGCAGGGCGCCCCCGCCGTTGGTGACCCAGCGGCCGGTGACGGTCCCGTGGCAGAGGAACTCCGGGCGGAACCGTCCGTCGCGCACCCAGTCCTGGAGCCAGGACCAGCCGTGGGCGACCCAGATCCGGTACAGCTTCTTGTACTCGATGAGGGGCTTCACGGCCGGGTGGTCGACGGACTCCAGCTCCCAGCGGCGGGTCGAGGAGACCTTGACGCCGGCCTGCGCGAAGGCCTTGACCACGTCGGCGGGCAGGTCGGGCCGGACCCGGCGCCCGAACGCGGCGGACACCTCGTCGGCCAGCTCGGCGAGCCGCCGGGGCTCACCGCCGCCGGCGTACCGCTCGCCGAGCAGTTCGTGCAGCACGGCGCGATGGACGTCGGCGCGCCACGGCAGCCCGGCGCGGTTCATCTCGGCGGCCACCAGCATCCCGGCCGACTCGGCGGTGATCAGCAGCCGCATCCGGTCGGGGTGCGCGGTGGCGTCCTGGCGGCGCAGCTGGTCGGCGTAGACCTCCACGAGGTCGGTCAGGGGGAGGTGGACGGCCTGGGGCTCGAACAGGGAGGACTGCGAACCGGGGGCGGCGGAGCGCAGCGGCGGATCGGGCGGTACGGGGCCGCCGCGCAGCCGGGCGAGCGCGGCGGCGGCCGACCGGGGTTCGCCGGACCGTCCGGCGTGGCCGAGCAGCAGGGTCTCGGCGTCCTCGATGTCGTAGCACCGCTCGACTCGCACCCCCGTGGCGAGCAGCCGCGGGTACATCTCGGCGGTGGAGCGCCACACCCACCGCGTGACCTCCGGCCGCCCCCGCACGGCCGCCGCGAGGTCGGCCTCCCGCACCACCGCTCCGACGGGCAGCCCGTCGTCACCGAGGGGGGCGACCTGCACGCCACCGTCCTCGGCCGGAGCGAGCGCCCAGCGGTCGGTCATGGTTGCGAGTGTCGCAGGAGGGTCTGACAACGGCTCCGGTCACGACGCGCCGCTGCCGCACTGCCCCGTGGACTCCGACAGCGCCGCCGCGATGTTCGCCTCCGTCGCCTTCTTGGTGATGCCGAGGCCGGACAGGAGGCCGTGGCCGTTCTCGAATTCGAGGAGGGCCAGCAGCATGTGCTCGGTGCCGACGTAGTTGTGGCCCAGGCGCAGGGCCTCGCGGAAGGTGAGTTCCAGGACCTTCTTGGCGTCGGAGCCGTAGGGCACCAGCTCCGGCGCGTTCTCGGCGGCGGGCGGGAGGGCGGCGCCGGCGGCCTGGCGGACGGTGTCGAGGAGGACGTCCTGCGCGACGATCGCCTTGGCGGCCAGCCCCTCCGGTTCCGCCAGCAGGCCGAGGACCAGGTGCTCGGGCCGGCCCTCGGCGCTGCGGGCGGCGACGGCCTCGTTGTGGGCGGCCATCACCACGTTGCGGGCGCGCGGCGTGTAGCGGCTGAAGTCCTGGTTCGCGCCGAGGTCACCGCCCTCCTTGGGCACGAACCGCTTCTGCGCCGCCTGCCGGGTCACGCCCATGCTCTTGCCGATGTCGGTCCAGGAGGCGCCGGAGCGGCGGGCCTGGTCCACGAAGTGGCCGATCAGGTGGTCGGCCACGTCACCGAGGTGATCGGCGGCGATCACGGCGTCCTCGAGCTGTTCGAGGGGTTCGGCGTGGACCTTCTTGATGGCCGCGATGAGGTCGTCGAGGCGTACGGATGACGTGATGCTGGGGTTCGTCGTCATGTGTCAACCATAGGTTGACACCTTCAGAGCGTCAACCCGGAGTTGACACTCGCCTCGCTACTTCGGCGCGGAGGCCACCAGTCGCACCGCCAGCCCCGTGAACACCGTCCCGCTGAAGATGTTCAGCCCCCGCGCCACCCGCCGGCTGCGCCGCAGCAGCTCCGCCAGCTTCCCGGACAGCAGCCCGATCGAACCGTCCACCGCGAACCCCATGACCGTGATCGAGAGCCCGAGCAGCAGGAACTGCTCCCACACGTGCCCGAGCTCCGGCGCCACGAACTGGGGCAGGAACGCCACGTTGAAGAGGATCACCTTGGGGTTGAGCAGATTGGTCACCGCGCCCTGCCAGAAGGCCCGCCGCAACCCGGGCCCGGCCACGGCCCCCGCGCCGACCGGCGAACGGTCCCGGAACGCCTTCACCGCGAGGTACAGCAGATAGGCGGCCCCCGCCCAGCGCAGCACGTGATACAGCGTCGGCAGCGCCAGGAACAGCGCCGACAGGCCGAGCGCCGCGGCGACCGTGTGCACGAACATCGCGCAGGCCACCCCGAACGCCGCCATCACCCCCGCCGACGGGCCGCCCCGGCCGCCCATCGCCACGATGAACATCATGTCGGGGCCGGGAGTCACACAGAGCGCGAAAGCGGCCACGAGGAAGGCCGCGTAGAGAGACATGTCCATCATGCGGCCCATGCTCGAAGCGCCCATGGGCCGCGGCACCCGATTTTCGGGGAGTGAGACGATCGCCCCGTGACCAGCAGCAGTACCTCCAGCGGAGAAAACCCCGGCACCCCCGGCACCGTCGACCGCGCCTTCGAGGCCGCCCTCTACGCGGACACCGACGCCGCCCTCGACACGGCCGCCTCCCTCCTCGCCGCCGCCCCCGACGCCGACCCCGAACTCGAACGCCGGGGGCGGGAGTTCGTCGCCGCCGCCTGGCGCCGCGGCTGGCAGCCCGCCGACGTCGTCCGGGTGGCACGGCGCGAGCTGGACGACGTACACCTGCGCCTGCTGTCGGCGCTGATCCGGCGGCAGGCGCCCGACGACCGGGCGCGCGGCCCCCGCTGGGCCGCCCAGCTGGCCGACCTGCCCGCCGATCCGGCACCGCGCACCGACCGCTTCTCGCACGCGACCGCGCTCCTGGAGCTGTACCGCCTGCTGCTGCGGCTGCCCGCGCTGGAACCGGTGGACGAGCCCGTCACCCGGCACGCGCACGCCACGGCCGAGCCGCGCATGCTCACCCGTATCCGCGCGCTGCTCGCCAAGGCGGAGGCGACGGGCTACCCGGACGAGGCGGAGGCGCTCACCGCCAAGGCGCAGGAGCTGATGGCCCGGCACAGTGTCGACGAGGCGCTGCTGGACGCCCAGGCGCCCACGCACGACATCCCCGGCGCCTGCCGGATCGGGGTCGAGCCGCCGTACGAGCAGGCCAAGGCGGTGCTGCTGGACGCGGTCGCGACCGCCAACCACTGCCGGGCGGTGTGGAACGAGCCGTTCGCCTTCTCCACGGTCGTCGGCTTCGGCCCCGACCTGGAGGCCGTCGAACTCCTCTACACCTCGCTCCTGGTGCAGGCCACGGCCGCGATGACGAAGGCGGAGGCCGCCCAGCGGGCCGGCGGGCGGAAGCGGACCAAGACCTTCCGGCAGTCCTTCCTCGCGGCCTACGCCCACCGCGTCGGCACCCGCCTGCGCGCCGCCGCCGAGACCCAGGTCGGCGACGACCTGCTCCCGGTCCTCGCCACCCGCGAGGTCGCCGTCACCGACCGCGTGGACCGCATGTTCCCGGAGACCACCACCACCCGCCTGCGCGGCGTCAACGACGAGGCGGGCTGGGTGGAGGGCGCCGAGGCGGCGGACCGGGCGCAGGTGAAGTCCCGCAGGCCCCTGGGGTGACGGGGATCAGTCGCTGGACTCCTGGAATCCGGACACCGTGGCGTCGGGGGTCTTCCCGTCCTTCTTCAGCGCGACATCGCCGTACGACCACGTGAAGTCGTGCGTGTCCGGGGCGCCCGGCAGGCTGAACTTCGCGCTCGTCGCGGCGAGACTGCCCTGGCCGCCCGTCTCACCCCGCACGTAGGTGAGGGTGAAGGAGATCGAGGCGCCCTTGGCGAGGGTCGTCTTCTGCGCCTCGGCGGCGGGGTCGGGCGCGACGGTCGCCGCGGTGCCGCCCGCGGAGAGCTCGACGCCGGGCATGCCGTCCAGGGTGCACTTGACGCCGGTCTTGTTGGTGATCGTCACGGGCACGTTGCCGGTGTCGCCGGCGGCCGGGGCGGCGTTGGCGGGACCGACCCGCACGCCCATCTCGCCGATCGCGCAGGGGGCGCCGGCCTTGGCGGAGGTGCCGGTGCCGGTGTCCTTGCCGCCGCCGTCACCGCCGTCGTCGGAACAGGCGGTCAACAGGAAGGCCGCGGCGAGGGCGGTGGCGGCGAGGGGAAGGGCGCGCATGATGGGTCCTTGAGTGCTGTGGGCGGCCTGGTGCCGCTGAGTCGCGTGCATGGATCATCACGCACGGGCCCGGGGAACGGTTGCCCGCCCCCGCCTGTCCCGAACGGTCCCGCCGTCTGACCGTCAGCCCAGGCTCGCCGTCGGCAGGCCGGACGGCAGCTTGCCGCCCTCGGCCTTGGTGTACGTCTCCGTGCCGAGGCCGCCCTCCCACGTCACCTTGAGGGTGGTCCTGCCGACGGAGTCGACCATCCCGGTGGCCCGGTCCTTGCTGCCGTCCGTGCACTTGAGGCGGATCATCTGCATGCCGGACTCCTCGCCCGCGGTCCCGCTGCACACCGTCCCGCCGGTCGCGAACAGCCCGGCCTCGGTGCCGTTGACCATCAGCACGACGGCCTTGCCCTTGGTGGTGGCGAGCCAGCTGCCGGCCAGCTCGCCGGAGGCGGCGGCCGACGAGGAGGCCGACCCGCTGGGCGCGGCGCCCGTGGAGGCGCTCGCGCTCGGCGTGGAGTCGTCGGAGTCGGACCCGCCGTCCGAGCTGCACGCGCCCAGGGCGAGGACACCCGCCAGGGCCATGGCCGCGGCCGTCGCGGTACGCGAGAAGTTCACCGAAGCCGAAGTCATGGAAGCTCCCTGGCGGATGGCGGGCGACGCGGAGACCGCAGCAAGCTACCAGGAGGACTTGCGGACCCCCGGAAGGTACCCGGCGTGCGCCTGCTCCCGCAGGGAGACCCGGGAGAGTCCGAACGCCCGGAAGTAGCCGCGCGGCCGGCCGTCCACCTGGTCCCGGTTGCGGACCCGGGTGGCGCTGGCGTCCCGCGGCTGGCGGCCCAACTCCCGCTGGGCCGCGGCCCGTTCGGCATCCGTCGAGGACGGGCGCCGGATGATCTCCTTCAGCTCCGCGCGCCGCTCGGCGTACCGGGCGACGATCTCCTGCCGCTTCCCGTTCTTCGCGATCTTGCTCTTCTTGGCCATCAGATCCGCACTCCCCGGGCCCGGATGCGCGCCACGGCCGCCTCGACGCCGATCGTGTCGACGGTCTTGATCCCCTTCGTGCTCAGCCGTAGCCGGACGTACCGCCCCTCGCTGGGCAGCCAGTACCGCTTGGACTGGATGTTGGGGTCGAAGCGCCGCGAGGTGCGCCGGTGGGAGTGGGAGATGCGGTTGCCGAAGCCGGGCCGGGCGCCGGTCAGCATGCAGTGGGCGGACACGGGTGATGCACCTCTCTCGAAGCAGTTGTGTAAATGGAATTCATTTTCAGTAAGATACACGCCATGGCTCGCAACGAACTCCGCCCGGTCATCAAGCTCCGGTCCACCGCCGGGACCGGCTTCACCTATGTCACCCGCAAGAACCGCCGCAACGACCCGGACCGTATGACGCTGCGCAAGTACGACCCGGTCGCCGGCCGTCACGTCGACTTCCGAGAGGAGCGCTGAGCACCGCCATGCGCAAGGGAATCCACCCCGCCTACGGGCCCGTCGTCTTCCGTGACCGGGCCGCCGGCTACGCCTTCCTGACCCGCTCGACGATGACGAGCGAGAGGACGATCGAGTGGGAGGACGGCGCCACCTACCCGGTGGTGGACGTCGAGATCTCGAACGTCAGCCACCCCTTCTACACCGGCACGGCCCGCGTCCTGGACACCGCCGGCCGCGTCGAGCGCTTCGAGCGCCGGTACGGGAAGAAGGGCTGATGCTCTCCGTCGTGATCGTCGGCGGGCTGCACGCCGACGCCCGTAAGGCGGCCGTCGGGCAGCTGCTCGCCGACGTCCCCGGCAGCGTCGTACTCCACCACGACCTGGCGACGGCCGCGGCGGGCACCGTGGTCCGGACGATCCGGGACGCCTCCGGGATCGTGTCGGCGGGGGAGGCCCCGCTGGTCAACGACTGTGCGTGCTGTGCGCTGCGGGAGGACCTGGTGCCGGAGCTGCGACGGCTCGCGGACGACCGGACGACCCGCCTCGCGGTCGTCGAGCTGTGGGACTCCGTCGAGCCCAAGGCCATGGCGGAGGTGGTGACCGCCGGCGGCCTCACCGTCACGGGCGTGATCACCGCCGTCGACCCCGCGCTGGTCCTGCCCTGCCTGGGCAACGGCGACGACCTGGCGGAACGCGGCCTCGCCGCGGCCGCCACCGACCAGCGCACGGTCGCCGACACCTTCGCCCGCCAGCTGGAGTACGCCCCCGTCCTCGCCGTGGCCGACTCGGAGGAGGCCGACGACGAGGACCGCGAGCTGCTGGCCCAGCTCCACCCGACGGCCCGCCAGGTCCCGATCGGCCCCGGTGACCTGGCGGGCGCACCCGGCGGTGCCACGGCGTCCGCGTCCTCGCCGCTGGCGCGCGCCGCCTTCGCCGGGTTCGACGTCGAAGCCGCGGCCGCCGCCCAGCACCCCGCCTGCGCGCTCCTCCCCGCCGACGCCGACGCGCACGGCGTCTCCACCCTCGTCTGGCACCGGAACCGCCCCTTCCATCCGGAGCGGCTCTACGAGGCGCTGGAGGACATCACCTGCGCGGCGGCCCGCAGCCGGGGCCGGTTCTGGCTCGCCGACCGGCCCGACGTGCTGCTGCACTGGGACGCGGCCGGCGGCGCGCTGTGCGTCGAGAGCGCGGGCCCCTGGCTCGCCTCCCTCCCCGACGCCGCCTGGGACATGGTCCCGCCGGTGCGCCGGGCCGCCGCCGCGCTGGACTGGCACCCCGAGCACGGCGACTGCTGCCAGCACCTCGTCTTCACGTCCCCCGCCCTCGACCGCGACGGACTCGAACGGCTGCTGGAGTCCTGCCTGCTGACCGACGCCGAGTACGCCGCGGGCCGCGACGCCTGGAAGCGGCTGCCGCCCGCCTTCGACACCCTCCTGGAGGTCTGACCCCCCATGCCCCGCAAGCCCGAGCGCAAGCCCGCCAAGAACCGGCCCAACCCGCTGGACGCGGCCGGGATCACCTACATCGACTACAAGGACACCGACCTGCTGCGGAAGTTCGTCTCCGACCGCGGCAAGATCCGCAGCCGCCGCGTCACCCGCGTCACGGCCCAGCAGCAGCGGCAGCTGGCCCGCGCGATCAAGAACGCCCGGGAGATGGCGCTGCTGCCGTACTCCAGCGCCAGGTGAGCGGCTATAGGTAGGAGATTCCCTACGTTTGACGCGTAGGGAATCTCCTACCTATTGTGTCCGCATGACCATCACCCACGCCTCCTTCGTCACCCTCCCCGTCTCCGACCAGGACCGCGCCCTGCGCTTCTACCGGGACGTCCTCGGCTTCGAGGTCACCGCCGACCGGGAGCTGCCGCCGGGCCGCTGGCTCCAGGTGGCGCCCGCCGGTGCGCAGACCGTCCTCACCCTCGCCGGGCCGGGGATGGGTGGTTTCCGGCCCGGTGAAGCCCGGGGGATCATGTTGGTGACGACCGATGTCGACGCCGACTGCGTGCGCCTCGCCGGGGCCGGGGTGGCCGTGCAGGGCCCCGACGAGCTCCCCTGGGGCCGCATGGCCTCCTTCACGGACCCCGACGGCAACGGTCTGATGCTGCTGACGGAGAAGGAAGGCTTCTGACCTCGCCATGAACGGGACGGGTACCGCCGCCGCGAACGACCGTGTCTTCGCCGCGCTCGCCAACGCCACCCGCCGTGACGTGCTGCGGCTGCTGCGCGACGGCGGTCCCCAGCCCGTGCAGGCCCTCGCCGACCACTTCGACATGGCCCGCCCCAGCCTCTCCGAGCACCTGAAGGTGCTGCGCGAGGCCGGCCTCGTCTCCGAGCAGCGCTCCGGCCGGCAGCGCATCTACCGCCTGGAGGCGGCCCCGCTCGCCGAGGTGCAGGACTGGCTCCACCCGTACGAGCGGTTCTGGCGCGACCGGCTGAAGGGGCTCGGTGCACTGCTGGACCGGATGCCCGACGATGACGCGCCATGAACGCCCTGCCTGACGACGGCCTCACCGTCATCCGCGTCGACCAGTTCTTCCCGCACCCGCCCGCCAAGGTGTGGCGCGCCCTCACCGAGCCCGGGTTGCTCGTGCAGTGGCAGATGCAAGGGGCCGAGGCGTTCCGCCTCCAGGTCGGTCACCGGTACACGATGACCGCCGTCCCGCGGCCGAACTCCCGCTTCTCCGGCACCGTCGACGTGGAGGTTCTCGGCTGGGAACCGGAGCGGATGCTGAGCGTCCGCTGGACCGACGCCGATCCGGCCAACTCCGCGGACTGGACCATCACGTGGAGATTGGAACAGGAAGGGCGTGGAACGCGTCTCTTCCTAGTGCACGAGGGATTCGACCCCGACGACCCCGCGCAGCAGATGGCCCGGACGATCATGGACGGGGGCTGGAGGTCGCATGTGATGCGGGCTCTGGGGCATGCGCTGGAACGGATGTAGCGCCACGGACGTCACATCTGTAACCACGGGAGCACCCCGCGTGCACGTGCATCTGCTCATGCATCTGCACGTGAACAGAGCTATGATCCGGAACAGTTGACCACTGCATCATTGGCCCCAAGGCCACCGCACCACCGGGGAGCGACCTGTGGACCACGACGTGTACAACGGCATGGACGTGTACAACGGCATGGCGGCCACGGATCTGAGCGGGGTGGCCTGGCAGAAGAGCCGGCACAGCAACTCGCAGGGTTCTTGTGTCGAGTTCGCGCGACTGCCCGACGGCGGCGTCGCCATGCGCAACTCGCGCTTCCCGGACGGTCCGGCGCTCGTCTACACGCGCGCGGAGATCGAGGCGATGCTCCTCGGGGTCAAGGACGGCGAGTTCGACCACCTGATAGCGAGCTGAGGGCGCACGGCGCCCCGGTCAGCCCGGGGTGACCGGTTCCCTACGGGCGGTGACGCGCGTAGAACCGCGGCGTCGAAAAACGCCGCGGCGGCTCACTCGGCGGTCTCCCGGGGCTGGAGCCGGAACAGGGCCCAGACGACCTTGCCGCTGAGGGTGCCCGCGAGCGGGTGCCAGCCCCAGCTGTCGGCGAAGGAGTCGACGAGGAACAGGCCACGGCCGGACTCCGCGGAGAAGTCGTCCGAGTCGCGGGCCACCGGGCTGTCATGGCTGGGATCGCGCACCGCGCACACCAACCGGTCCGTCCAGCGCATCAGATGCAGCCGTACCGGCGGAATCCGGTCGGGAGCCTGGCCGTTGCCCGACGGCAGTCCGTGGCGCAGGGCGTTGGTGACCAGTTCGGAGACCACGAGGCAGACGTCGTCGAAACGGTCGCCGGTGTCCCACTGGTCGAGCGTTCTGCGGGTGAACTGCCGTGCCTCGCGCACCGCTTCGTAGCGGGCGGGCAGGGCACAGGAGGCGGCATTGGACACGGCCGTGGGGTCCAGTGGCGGAAGGCCCTGCCGTAACGGCTCGAGCATGGTCGATCCATTCATCCCCATGCGAGGCACTCCCGGGAACTCGCGGTCGTTGCGATGCAGCGGTTGCGCGGGACCATGGTTTCGGATGTGTGGTGCAGATGCAAGGTGCAGATGCACGTGCACGTGACCGACTTGGACGTTCCCGTACCGCTTGTTGGGCATTTTTTCCGCCAACTTCCTTCTCTCTCTTGCCTTCTCGCCACCACCTCCTGTGTGGAATCTTTGGCTTCTTTCCATCTCTGTAATCGGACGAGTACAGCTCGAAGTGTTTTAGTGGCAGACTTCGGCCCCGGAAGACGGTTGGGGAGGCTGGCGAACGTGAGCGCGGGAGAGCCGGGATCGGTGGTGCGGCGCATGCTGCTCGGATCACAACTCAGGCGACTGCGTGAGGCCCGGGGGATCACGCGCGAGGCCGCGGGCTACTCCATCCGCGCCTCCGAGTCGAAGATCAGCCGGATGGAGTTGGGCCGGGTGAGCTTCAAGACCAGGGACGTCGAGGACCTCCTGACGCTGTACGGCATCACGGACGAGGCCGAGCGCATGTCGCTGCTCTCCCTCGCCCGCGAGGCCAACGTGGCGGGCTGGTGGCACAGTTACTCCGACGTCCTGCCGAGCTGGTTCCCCACCTATGTGGGTCTGGAGGGCGCCGCCTCCCTCATCCGCGCCTACGAGGTGCAGTTCGTGCACGGACTGCTCCAGACCGAGGCGTATGCACGTGCAGTCGTGCGGCGCGGCATGAAGGGCGCGAGCGAGGCCGACGTCGAGCGGCGGGTGGCGCTGCGTCTGGAGCGGCAGAAGTACCTCGTCGCCGAGAACGCCCCCGACTTCCACATCGTCCTCGACGAGGCCGCCCTGCGCCGCCCCTACGGCGACCGCGAGGTGATGCGGGGCCAGCTCCAGCACCTCATCGAGATCTCCGAGCACCCCAACGTGCGGCTCCAGATCATGCCGTTCAGCTTCGGCGGGCACTCGGGGGAGAGCGGCGCGTTCACGATCCTGAGCTTCTCGGAGTCCGACCTCACCGACGTGGTCTACCTGGAGCAGCTCACCAGCGCCCTCTACCTGGACAAGCGCGAGGACGTCGCCCAGTACGAGAACGCCCTCAAGGAGCTCCAGCAGGACAGCCCGGGGCCGGCCGAGAGCCGGGATCTTCTGCGGGGTCTCCTCCAACTCTCCTAGGGTTCTCCCCAGAAGTTAGCTGTCTGTCCCCAACTCGCTTGCGTCACACGTACGATGACGTGTGATCAGACCGTGATGCAGATCGCGCGTCCGCTAGTGATTTGGGGATCACATGTCGTCGTACTTCACTGACCTGGCCCAGCAGTACATCGACGGTGAGTGGCGCCCGGGCACCGGCTCCTGGGACATCATCGACTTCAACCCGTACGACGGCGAGAAGCTGGCGTCGATCACCATAGCCACGGTCGACGAGGTCGACGAGGCCTACAAGTCGGCCGCGCGTGCCCAGAAGGAGTGGGCCGCGACCAACCCGTACGCCCGCCGCGCGGTCTTCGAGAAGGCCCTGAAGCTGATCGAGGAGCGCGAGCAGGAGATCACCGAGGTGATCATCGCCGAGCTCGGCGGCACCCACCTCAAGGCCGGCTTCGAGCTCCACCTCGCCAAGGAGTTCCTGCGCGAGGCGATCCACCTCGCCCTGCGCCCCGAGGGCCGGATCATCCCCTCGCCGATCGACGGCAAGGAGAACCGCGTCTACCGCGTCCCGGTCGGCGTCGTCGGCGTCATCAGCCCCTTCAACTTCCCCTTCCTGCTGTCGATCAAGTCGGTCGCCCCGGCGCTCGCGCTCGGCAACGGCGTGGTCCTCAAGCCGCACCAGAACACCCCGATCACCGGCGGCTCCCTGGTCGCGAAGATCTTCGAGGACGCGGGCGTCCCCAAGGGCCTGCTGAACGTCGTCATCACCGACATCGCGGAGATCGGCGACGCCTTCCTGGAGCACCCGGTCCCGAAGGTCATCTCCTTCACCGGCTCCGACAAGGTCGGCCGCCACGTCGCCACCGTCTGCGCCTCGCACTTCAAGCGCTCGGTCCTCGAACTCGGCGGCAACAGCGCCATCGTGGTCCTCGACGACGCCGACCTCGACTACGCCGTCGACGCCGCGGTCTTCAGCCGGTACGTCCACCAGGGCCAGGTCTGCATGGCCGCCAACCGCGTGCTGGTCGACCGCTCGATCGCCGACGAGTTCACCGAGAAGTTCGTCGCCAAGGTGAAGTCGCTGAAGGTCGGCGACCCGCGCGACCCGCAGACCGTCATCGGCCCGGTCATCAACTCCTCGCAGGCGGACGCCGTCTCGGGCACCGTCGAGCAGGCGATCGCCGAGGGCGCGACGGCCCTGCTGCGCGGCGAGACGAACGAGAACCTGGTGTCGCCGTCGGTCCTGACCGACGTACCCGCCGACTCCGCCCTGCTCCGGCAGGAGGTCTTCGGCCCGGTCGCCTTCCTCATCCCGGTCGACGGCGAGGAGGAGGCGGTCCGGATCGTCAACGACACCCCGTACGGCCTCAGCGGCGCCGTGCACACCGGCAACATCGAGCGCGGCGTGAACTTCGCCAAGCAGATCGACACCGGCATGTTCCACGTCAACGACGGCACCGTCCACGACGAGCCGATCGTGCCCTTCGGCGGCGAGAAGAGCTCGGGCGTGGGCCGGCTGAACGGCGAGACCATGCTGGACGCGTTCACCACCCTGAAGTGGATCTCGGTGCAGCACGGCCGGAGCGGCTTCCCGTTCTAGGGCTTCCCGCCCCGCCGGGCCCTTGCGGACAGAACCTGACCGCAAGGGCCCGTAGCTTCGTCGGTGTCAGGGGGAGAGCCCCCCGGGCCTCGACGAAAGGCGGCCGGCCATGGTCACCCACGTTCCCGCGGAAGCGCACGGCGACGAGCGCGGCGCACTGCTCGGCTATCTGGCCGCGGAGCGCGGCGCGATCCGGCGGTCGCTGCTCGGGCTGACGGACGCGCAGGCGGGCAGCAGGCCCAGCGCGAGCGAGCTGTCCCTCGCCGGGCTGCTCAAGCACGTGGCCGAGGTCGAGCAGGGCTGGGTCGCACGGGCCAAGGGCGAGCCGCCGGCCGTACAGCGGACCGAGGCGGACTGGCACGAGTGCTTCGCCCTCGTCGACGGCGAGACCGTCGAGGCGCAGCTCGCGTACTGGGAGAAGATCGCCGCCGAGACGGAGGCGTACGCCCGCGCGGTGCCGAGCCTCGACGACACCTTCGCGCTGCCGAACGACCCCTGGTTCCCGCCGGACAGCCGGGTCTCCGTCCGCTGGATGCTGCTCAACCTGATCCGCGAGATGGCCCGGCACGCCGGCCACGCCGACATCATCCGCGAGTCCCTGGACGGCGCCACCGCCTTCGAGCTGGTGGCCCAGGAGCAGGGCACGAGCTGGAGCTGACGTCAAGGGTCCTACGCTGGCCCCATGTCAGCGATCCGTCTCCTCGTGCTCGGCGCGGTCCGTCAGCACGGGCGGGCCCACGGCTACCAGGTGCGCAACGACCTGGAGTACTGGGGCGCGCACGAGTGGTCCAACGCCAAGCCCGGCTCGATCTACCACGCCCTGAAGCAGATGGCGAAGCAGGGGCTGCTGCACGCCCACGAGATCGCGCCCTCCACCGCCGGTGGCCCGCCCCGTACCGAGTACGAGATCACGGAGGCGGGCACCGAGGAGTTCCTGCGGCTGCTGCGCGAGGCGCTGACCTCCTACGACCAGAAGATGGACGTCAAGTCGTCCGCGATCGGCTTCATGGTCGACCTTCCGCGCGCCGAGGTGGTCACGCTGCTGAAGGAGCGGATCCGGCGCATCGAGCAGTGGCGCGGCGCCGTCACCGAGCACTACGTCCCCGAGGAGGGCCCCGAGCAGCTCGGTCACATCGGCGAGATCATGAACCTCTGGATCCACACGGCCGACGGTGAACTCGCCTGGGTCCAGAGCCTGATCGGGCGCATCGAGGACGGGGCGTACACCTTCGCGGGGGAGGGCGAGCCGTTCGTCGGCGTGCTCGGCGAGGGGGAGGAGAACCCGTATGCGACGGGTGAGCGGCATCCGGAGGATGCAAGCTAATCAAGTTTGACCAATGCCGTGCGCCGCGTTACCTTCGCTCATGTAGTCAACTTTGACTAGCGAGGGAGTGGCAGTGACCGACGCGGCGATCACCGTCGACGGAGCACGCAAGAAGTACGGCACGAAACAGGCGCTCGACGGGCTCGACCTCACGGTCGCCCGCGGCACGGTGCACGGGGTGCTCGGGCCGAACGGCGCGGGCAAGACGACCCTGGTCCGCATCCTCTCCACCCTTCTGCGGCCGGACGCCGGCCGCATCGAGGTCGCCGGCCACGACGTCGTACGCCAGGCCTACGAGGTCCGTCTGCGCATCGGCCTGCTCGGCCAGCACGCGGCGCTCGACGAGGAACTCGGCGGCCGGCAGAACCTGGAGATGTTCGGCCGCCTCCACCACCTGGGCGCCCGCCGGGCACGCGCGCGGGCCGGCGAACTCCTGGAGCGCTTCGGACTCACCGACACCGGCCGCAAGGCGGTCCGGCACTACAGCGGAGGCATGCGCCGCCGCCTGGACCTCGCGGCCTCCCTGATCACCGACCCGCAGGTGCTGTTCCTGGACGAGCCGACCACCGGCCTCGACCCGCGCGGCCGCACCGAGGTGTGGTCGGCCGTCCGCTCCCTCGTCGACGGCGGCACGACGGTCCTGCTCACCACGCAGTACCTGGAGGAGGCCGACCAGCTCGCCCACCGCGTCTCGGTCGTCGACACGGGCCGGATCGTCGCCGACGGCACCCCGGAGGAACTGAAGAAGGCGACCGGCGGCGACCGCATCGACGTCGTACTGCGGGACGCGGGTCAACTGGGGGCGGCGGTGGCGTTGCTGCCGGCCGACCGGTCCGCGGTCCGCGTCGACACCGACCGCCGGCTGCTCAGCGCCCCGGTCACCGACCGGATGGCGGCGCTCTCCGGGGTCGTACGGGCACTGGAGGCGGCGGGCATCGAGGCGGAGGACGTGGCGCTGCGGCGCCCGACGCTGGACGAGGTGTTCCTGCACCTCACGAAGGAGGCCGCATGAACACGTACGCGCTGACCGACTCCTGGACCATGACCCGGCGCGAACTCGCCCACTGGGCACGGCAGCCGGTGCAGGTGCTCGTCGGCCTGGTCTTCCCGGTGATGCTGCTGCTGATGTTCGGCTATCTCGTCGGCGGCGGCCGGGGAGTGGCGGGCGACTACATCGACTACCTGGTCCCCGGCATGCTCGCCCTCACCATGGCCTTCGGCCTGGAGGGCACGATGATCGCCGTCACCCAGGACCTCAACAAGGGGGTGATCGACCGCTTCCGGTCGCTGCCCATGTCCAACGCGGCCGTGCTGGTGGGCCGTTCGGTCGCCGACATGCTCCAGTCGGTGGTGGGGCTCGGGGTGCTCATCGGGGTGTCGTACGCCATCGGCTGGCGGGCGCACGGCGGGTTCGGGGCCTTCCTGGGGGCCGTCGGGCTGCTGCTGCTGTTCCGCTTCGCGATGCTGTGGATCGGCATCCACCTGGCGCTGGTCGCCGGGAGGCCGGAGCTGGTGCAGGCCGTGCAGATCCTCGTCTGGCCGGTCGGCTTCCTGTCCAACGCGTTCGCGGCACCGGAGTCGATGCCGGGGTGGCTGGGCACCGTCGTCGAGTGGAACCCGATGTCCCGCACCGCGACGGCGGTACGGGACCTGACCGGCGGCCTCGGCACGGACCACGTCTGGGCCGCCGTCGCCTGGCCGCTCGCGCTGCTCGCGGTGTTCTTCCCGCTGGCGGTACGGAAGTTCGGGGCGCTGAGCAAGTAGCCGCTCAGTGGTGGAAGCCGGTCGCCGCCCCCTTGTCCCGGGTCAACGGGTGCGGCTGGCGGCGCAGTTCGGGCAGCAGGCGGCGAAGGTCGTCCACGAACAGCTCGGCGAGGTCGGCGGAGAAGCCGTTGCGGCACACCACCCGCAGCACGGACAGGTCCTCGCGATGCGGCGGGAAGGTGTACGCCGGGACCAGCCAGCCGCTCTCGCGCAGCCGCCGGGACACGTCGAAGACGTCGTACGCCGTCACGTCGTGCCCGGTGGTGAAGGCGAACACCGGCAGCTGGTCGCCGCGGGTCAGGAGCCGGAAGTCGCCGAGGGCCTCGACGCGTTCGGCGAGGTGCCGGGCGACGTCCCGGGTGGTCTGCTGCACGGCCCGGTAGCCCTCCCGGCCCAGCCGCAGGAAGGTGTAGTACTGCGCGACGACCTGCGCGCCGGGCCGGGAGAAGTTGAGGGCGAAGGTCGGCATGTCGCCGCCCAGGTAGTTGACGCGGAAGACCAGCTCCTCGGGCAGGGCCGCGTGGTCGCGCCACAGCGCCCAGCCGACGCCCGGGTAGACCAGGCCGTACTTGTGTCCCGAGGTGTTGATGGAGGCCACCCGCGGCAGCCGGAAGTCCCAGGCCAGGTCCGGGTCCAGGAAGGGCGCGATCATGCCGCCGGACGCGGCGTCGACGTGGACGGGGATGTCGAGGCCGGTGCGTTCCTGCACCTCGTCGAGGGCGGCGCAGAGTTCGGCGACGGGCTCGTAGGAGCCGTCGAAGGTGGAGCCGAGGATGCCGACGACACCGATGGTGTTCTCGTCGCAGAGGGCGGCGGCGGCCTGCGGATCGAGGTGGAAACGGTCGCCCTCCATCGGGATCAGCCGGGGTTCCACCTCCCAGAAGTTGCAGAACTTGTCCCAGCAGACCTGGACGTTGATGCCCATGACGAGGTTGGGGCGGGCGCCGGGAGTCGTGTTCCGCCTGCTCCAGCGCCGCTTCAGCGCCATCCCGGCGAGCATGCAGGCCTCACTCGATCCGGTCGTCGAACACCCCACGGCGGTCGCTGGATCGGGTGCGTTCCACAGGTCCGCGAGCATCGCCACACAACGCCGCTCCAGCTCGGCGGTGCGCGGGTACTCGTCCTTGTCGATCATGTTCTTGTCCCGGCACTCGCCCATCAGGACGCCGGCCTGCGGCTCCATCCAGGTGGTGACGAACGTGGCGAGGTTGAGCCGGGAGTTGCCGTCCAGCATCAGCTCGTCGTGCACCACCTGGTACGCCGTCGAGGGCGGCAGCGGCGCGTCCGGGAGCCGGTGCTTGGGCGGGGCCTCGGTCATGCCGCCGACCGGATCGGCCTCCCCGTAGAAGGGGTTGACGGACAGCGGGCGTTCGTCGGGCTTCTCGGGCCCTTTGTGGAGCGGCATCGATCGACTCCTCGAAACGGGGTTCAGCGGACCGGTGTTCCGTCGTCGCGCAACTGCATCTGGGGGCGTCCGGTCACCAGCAGCCAGGCGGGCAGCGAGGCGATGCACAGCAGGGCCAGGACGGCCGGCGAGGCCACCAGCACGGCGGCCGTGAACAGGCTCACCCAGCCCTGCCGGGTGATGGCGAGGAGCATGCCCAGCACACCGGCGGCGACACCGACGGAGGGATGGACGCCGGGGACCAGGGCATGGGCGCACAGCCCGAACGCGGCGCCGACGAACACCGCCGGGAAGATCCGCCCGCCGCGGAAGCCGCAGGACGCGGCGACCAGCAGCGCGGCCAGCTTGACCACCGTCATCGTGGCGAACTCCCTGGCCGACCAGCCCTCCGGGTCGGCGGCGATCTCCCCGACCTCCTCCAGCCCCTTGAAGAGCGTGAGATGGCCGCCCAGGGCGGCGAGGAGCCCGAGCACCAGACCGCCGGCCGGCAGCATCAGCATCGGATGCCGCAGCCTCGCGAAAGCGCCGTAGACGTACGGGAAGGCGCGGACGGCGGCCATGCCGAGCACGGCCGCCGCGGACGCGACCACCAGCGCGGCCAGCAGATCGCCCCAGCCGGGCCGCCCGAACGCGGGCAGATGCAGATCGAAGGTGGGATGGGCCACCAGGGTGGTCGTCAGGGCGCCCGCCGCGGCGGCGACCAGCGGCGCGAAGACGTTGTCCCACAGCGCCCCCTTCACCTGCCGCCCGGCCAGCGCCTCGGAGATGACCAGCGCCGCCGCCACCGGCGTACCGAACAGCGCGCCGATCGTCGCCGCCTCCGCCAGCGCCGGCCACAGCCCGCCCGGCATCCGGGGCAGCAGCCGCCGGCCGAGCCAGAAGGCGATGCCGACGTTCACGGCGATGATCGGGTTCTCGGGGCCGAGGCTCGGCCCGCCCGCCAGCATCAGCGCGGTCGCCAGCACCAGGCCGGGCAGCACCACGGGCGGCAGAGCGGGCGCGTCCAGGCCCATGGTGGCCGGGTCGGGCCCGGCGTGCCCCGGTGCCTTCCAGACCACCAGGCCGACCGCCACCCCGGTCGCGGTGAGCATGATCAGCATCCACGGCACCGAGTACCGGCCCACGCCCAGCGCGTCCGGCAGGTCCTGCCACAGCACGTCCTGGAACGCCTCGGCCGCCGCGCTCACCCCGAGGAAGATCAGACTCGCCCCCACGCCCACGGCGAGAGCGGGGAGGATCAGGGGCAGCAGTGCGCGGGCCGGGGTCGCCGGGGCTGCGGGTGCCTGCTGCGCGGTGTCCTGGGCCACGGGCTCACGATAAACGGGCAAAACGGGCGTCACATCCGGAGGCGCCCCCAGGGGCTTGCACCTCACGCGACGTGAGGACGCACCGTGGACGGCGTACCGAGAAGGGAAGGAGCGGACGAAGTGAGCTACTCCGTGGGACAGGTCGCCGGTTTCGCCGGAGTGACGGTGCGCACGCTGCACCACTACGACGACATCGGCCTGCTCGCCCCCAGCGAGCGCAGCCACGCGGGCCACCGGCGCTACAGCGACGCCGACCTCGACCGGCTGCAGCAGATCCTGTTCTACCGGGAGCTCGGCTTCCCGCTCGACGAGGTCGCCGCCCTGCTCGACGATCCGGCCACGGACCCGCGCGCCCACCTGCGCCGCCAGCACGAACTGCTGACCGCCCGGATCGAGAAGCTGCAGAAGATGGCGGCGGCCGTGGAGCAGGCCATGGAGGCACGCAAGATGGGCATCAACCTGACACCGCAGGAGCGCTTCGAGGTCTTCGGCGACAAGGACCCCGAGCAGTACGCCGAGGAGGCCGAACAGCGCTGGGGCGGCACCGAGGCGTACGCCGAGTCCCAGCGCCGCGCCGCGACGTACACCAAGGAGGACTGGAAGCGCATCCAGACCGAGGTGGCCGACTGGGGCGAGCGGTACGCGGCCCTCGTGGCGGCCGGCGAGCAGCCGTCCGGCGAGGCGGCCATGGACCTCGCCGAGGAACACCGGCAGCACATCAGCCGGTACTACTTCGAGGTCCCCTACGAGATGCACCTGTGCTTCGGCGACATGTACGTCTCCGACGAGCGCTTCAAGGCGTTCTACGACGCGATGCACGACGGGCTGGCGGAGCACCTGAGGGGCGCGATCAAGGCGAACGCGGCCCGCCGTACCGCGTGATCCGGCTCCGGCGACGGTTCCCGGCCGTCGCCGGAGTCACCCATACTCGTGGGGCGCACAGCTCTCTCCCGGAGAGCGCACAGCCGGTCCTCGGCGCCCCCATGGAACCTGGGCTCAGAGGCTTGCGTTGTACGTTTGGGCAGCCAGCCCCAGCCCGTCCCCCAGCACCAGGAGTCACAGACCCGTGACCACGCTCGCGCTAGGCCCTGAGTGGCTCAGCCCCGATTATCTGATCGAGACGTTCAGCCTGCCCGGCATCCTCCTGATCGTCTTCGCCGAGTCGGGTCTCTTCGCCTTCCTGCCCGGCGACTCCCTGCTGTTCACGGCAGGTCTGTTCGTGGCGCAGGGCGACTACATCAGCCAGCCGCTGTGGCTGGTCTGCCTCCTGATCGTGCTGGCCGCCGTCCTCGGCGACCAAGTGGGCTACATGATCGGCAAGTTCTTCGGCCCCAAGCTCTTCAGCCGTCCCAACTCCCGGCTCTTCAAACAGGAGAACCTGGAGAAGGCGCACGAGTTCATGGAGAAGTACGGCCCCAAGGCGATCGTCCTGGCGCGCTTCGTGCCGATCGTCCGCACCTTCGCCCCCATCGTGGCGGGCGCCGGCCGCATGAAGTACCGCACGTTCCTGACGTACAACGTCATCGGCGGCGTCGCCTGGGGCACCGGTGTCACGCTCGCCGGTTACTGGCTCGGCCAGATCGACGTCATCCACAAGAACGTCGAGGCGATCCTCGTCCTCATCGTCTTCGTCTCGGTGGTCCCGATCATCATCGAGTACCTGCGCGAACGCGGAAAGAAGAAGCGGGCGGCAGCCGAGCAGCCCGCGGCCCCTCAGCCCCAGGCCTACCAGCCCCCGCCGATGGACGACGCGACGACGCAGCTCCGCCGCATCCCGTCCCACGACGACCCGCAGCAGCCTCCGCAGTCCTACGGCGACCAGCAGCAGTACGGCTACAACGACCAGTACTACGCCCCGCAGCAGCCGTACGCCCAGCAGTACCCGCAGCAGCAGGGCCACGACAACCAGCAGAACCAGCAGTACCCGTACAACCAGGGCTACTAGAAGCGCCCCGAAGGGGCGCGGGGAACCGCGCGATCGACCACGAACAAGCCGCGGCCGCCGTCAGACATCAGACATCAGACACCGAGCTCGTAGGCACCCGGCGTCAGAATCCCCGCGTCCGCTTCGCGGCACGCCGCCCCGCCGCCGAAGCCCCGCCGGGAACCCGCAGGAACAACCGCGAGATCTCCGACCCCAGATTCACCCCGATGGCGATGGCCATGGCAAGGGAAGCAGCCGTGGCCAACGACACCAGGCCCTTGTCGACATCGTCCCGCGCGATCGACAACAGCCCGAAGTACGTCGCGGAACCCGGCAGCAGCGGCCCGATCGCCGCGGTCGTGTACGGCAGCGCGGACGCGAACCGGTACCGCGACATCATCTGCCCGAACAGCCCCACCAGCCCCGCCGCCACCGCCGTGGAGGCGACCGGCGAGATCTCGCCGACGTAGTGCAGCGCGCCGTACACCGACCACGCGACACCCCCGTTGAGCGTCACCACCAGCACCGTCGACCGCTCCTGCTGCAACAGCACCGCGAACGTCAGCGACAGCAGCATCGACGCCCCGATCTGCCACAGCGGCCGCTCGTCGATGATCAGCGCGACGTCCGGGTTGAGGTCGGCGCCCAGCTGCACCCCGAAGTACAGGACCACCAGCACACCCACGACGATGCCGACGAAGAGGTACATCACCTCAAGGAGCCGTGCCGACGCGGTGATGTAGAACCCGGTCAGCCCGTCCTGCACCCCCGCCACCAGCGCCCGCCCCGGCAGCAGCGCGAACAGCCCACCGGTGATGACCGCGGACGCCTTGACGTCCACGTGGGCCACCGTCAGCGCCACCCCTATCGCCGCCGGAGGCATCGCGGCGACCGTGAACTGGTAGAACTCCGGCAGCCCGCGCCCCGCGCACAGCCACGCCAGCCGGTCGCCCAGCATCGCGCCCAGCGCCGCCGCCACGAACACGACCAGCGCACCGCCGACCAGCACCGAGGCCGCGCCCGCGAGCAGCCCGCTCGCCAGGGTGAGCACCCAGCCGGGATAGGGATGCCGGTTACGGCGGATCTCGGCGAGCCGCCGGTACGCCTCCTCCAGGGAGAACGCCGTCTCGGGGTAGCTGAGGTCGTCCACCAGCTGGTAGACGGCCGCGAGCCGGGTGTAGTCCGTCCCGCGCCGCCGGACCGTCCGGGAGGCCGTCACGGGGTCCTCGACGAGGGACGGCTGGTAGGAGATCGACAGCAGCGTGAAGGTGACGTTCGGCTCGCAGCGGTCCAGGCCGTACGACCGGCACACGGCGAACATCGCCGCCTCCACGTCCTCCGCGCCCTCACCGCCCGCGAGCAGCAGCTCCCCGATACGCAGCGTCAGGTCGAGCACGCGCGGCACGGCGGGCCCGGTCTCGTCCTCCTTGTGCAGCGGTTCCGGCGCGGGCCGCTCGGCGACCGGCATCCGCAGCATCGTGCGCATCCGGTCCTGCCAGGGCACGTCCTTGGTCAGCGAGACCAGGGGAACGCCGGTCGGCGGGGTGAACGCGGGCGGGGCGTCCTTGGCGCTGTAGGTGCGCGGCGTGCTGAACGCCGACCCTTCCGGCTCCGCGGCCGGCCCCTCGGGCGCCTGGAGGCCCCGCGGCACGGCGAACTCCGAGGACGTCTCCGACTCGCCGCCGACCCCCTTGGGGACGGCCAGGCCGTCGGGAATGGCGAATTCGGACGTGATCTCGGGGTCGTAGACGCTCCTCGCCTCGTCCGACTGCGGCTTGCGGTCCTCCGCCGACGTCACTTGCGTATCGCTCCCTGTACGGCACCATCAGTCGCCATCCGTCGCCTCAGTATGCGCACAGACACGTTCCCCGCAGATGCGCGGATACGCGAACGGGCCGCACGCGTGCGCGTGCGGCCCGTTCGACGTCAGGGGCGTCAGGGACCTCAGTGGCCGCCGGACTCCTTGAAGCGCTTGTAGGACCGCTCGATCTCGGCCTCGGCGTCGACGCGGCCGACCCAGTTGGCGCCCTCGACGGACTTGCCGGGCTCCAGGTCCTTGTAGACCTCGAAGAAGTGCTGGATCTCCAGGCGGTCGAACTCCGAGACGTGGTGGATGTCACGCAGGTGCTCCACGCGCGGGTCCGTCGCCGGGACGCACAGCAGCTTGTCGTCGCCGCCGGCCTCGTCCGTCATCCGGAACATGCCGATCGCACGGCACTTGATGAGACAGCCCGGGAACGTCGGCTCGTCAAGAATGACCAGCGCGTCCAGCGGGTCGCCGTCCTCGCCGAGGGTGTTCTCGACGAAGCCGTAGTCGGTCGGGTAGGCGGTCGAGGTGAAGAGTCGACGGTCCAGGCGGATCCGACCGGTCTCGTGGTCCACCTCGTACTTGTTCCGCGAACCCTTCGGGATCTCGATCGTGACGTCGAACTCCACCGGTGGCTCCTCCATGATCAGCACATAGTTCTGGTGGTTAAGTGTCCCTCACGCAGGTGGGTGATCGCGAAAGGGGCTGGTGGTCGTGCCTGAACTGAGGCCTTGGCAGGCCGCGAGACCGCATGTGGCGCGGCTCGCGAACGCCGTACGACCCCGACTGGCAGCCGCCCGCCCTCCGCTGGCACGCGCCGCGAACGCAATGAAACCGCAGGTCAAGCGTCTGACGACGGTCAAGACCTGGCAGTACACCGCGGGCGCCGCCACCGCCGGCCTCGCCCTGACGGCCGTCGTGGTGACCGCCGCGGGCCCCTGGGACTCCACCGGTCAGCGTACGGCCGAGCGGGACCGGGCAGTCGCCCTGGAGCACACGGGTGGCGCAGATCACGGTGGCGATTCCGGTACGACGGGAGCGACGCCCGAGCCCGCCCCGAGCGCCTCCTCCGTCCTCGCCGGCCTCGGCGGCGCCACGAACACCGTGAAGCCCGCGCCCAGCGCCGAGGCCCTCGCCGCCGTCCTCGCACCGCTCCTGAAGGACCAGGCGCTCGGCAGCCGTCGTACCGCCGCGGTCGTCGACGTGGCCACCGGCAAGCGCCTGTACGGCGCCGGCGCCGACGACGCCCTCACCCCCGCCTCCACCACCAAGATCGCCACCGCGGTCGCCGCCCTGTCGGCGATGGGCCCCGACCACCGCCTCACCACCCGCACCGCCATGGAACCGGGCACCGGGGAGCTCGTCCTGGTCGGCGGCGGCGACCCCACCCTGACCGCCCGCAAGGACGCCGAGGGCTGGGCAAGCCTGCGCGACCTGGCGACGAAGACGGCGAAGGCCCTGAAGAAGGACGGCGTCAGCAAGGTGACGCTGTCGTACGACACCACCCTCTACGCCGGTTCCGGACTGCACCCCATCGGCGTCGACGCCAACCTTGCCCTCGTCAGCGCCCTGATGGCCGACGAGGCCCGCACGAACGACTCCACGAGCGGCACCGCCGACCGGGCGCCGGACCCGGCCGCCGACGCGGCCCGCAAGTTCGCCGGCTTCCTGGCGGACGACGGCATCCGGACGACGTCCCCGGGCCCCTCCAAGGCGACGGGACGCGCACAGACGCTGGCGGAGGTCTCCTCGCCGCCGCTGTCCGCGCTGGTCGAACGCATGCTGACCAACAGCGACAACGACATCGCCGAGGCCCTCGCCCGCCAGACGGCCGTGGCGACGAAGGTGCGCGCCGACTTCGACGGCGGCGGCAAGGCGATCCGGGACCGGCTGAAGAGGCTCGGACTCCCCGTGTCCGGCGTCTCCTTCAAGGACGGCAGCGGCCTGAACCGGGACGACCGGCTCACCGCCGGCCTCCTGACCGCCCTCCTGGCGAAGGCGGGCGACCCGGAACACCCCGAGCTCCGGTCGGTCCTGACGGGCCTTCCGGTGGCCGGGTTCACCGGCACGCTGACCACCCGCTACACGCCCGACGGCGCGGCCGGCGTCGTACGCGCGAAGACGGGCACGCTGACGGGCGTGAACACGCTGGCGGGAACCGTCGTCGACCAGGACGGCCGCCTGCTCGCCTTCGCGTTCCTGGCGTCCGACACGACGAGCAAGGACGCGGCCCAGGCGGCCCTGGACAAGGCGGCGACGGCCCTGGCGGCCTGCGGCTGCGGCTGACGGGCCGCCATGGCGCCCGCCTCCGCGCCCTGCCCTCGGCGGGAACGCTCACGTACGG
This sequence comes from Streptomyces sp. Act143, assembly GCF_003143935.1. Lineage (GTDB taxonomy): Bacteria > Actinomycetota > Actinomycetes > Streptomycetales > Streptomycetaceae > Streptomyces. The sequence continues at coordinate 5,628,675 of NZ_QFRX01000001.1, forward strand.
TTGACGCATGACGAGCATCGGCGGTGCTGCTTCTTCTCAGATGGTCGACTGGAACCTCGCGGTGGCGACCGCGACCCGGCTCGTGCGGCCGGGACCGGAGGTGAGCCGCGACGAGGCCCGTGCCGTCGTCGCGGAACTCCGCAGGCACGCCAAGGCCTCGGAGGGACATGTCCGCGGCTTCACCCGGATGGGCACGGAGGAGACCCACGACACCCCGGTCCTCGTCGTCGACCGCCCCGGCTGGGTCCGGGCGAACGTCGCCGGCTTCCGGGAGATCCTCAAGCCCCTCCTGGAGAAGATGCAGGAACGGCGCGGCAACACCCCCGGCGGCGCGGTCCTCGGCGCCGTCGGCGGCAAGGTCACTGGCGTCGAACTCGGCATGCTGCTGTCCTTCCTGGCCTCCCGCGTCCTCGGCCAGTACGAGACCTTCGCCCCGGCCACCCGCGAGCTTCCGGCGGGGGAGAACGGCGGCGGCCGGCTGCTGCTCGTCGCGCCGAACATCGTGCACGTGGAGCGCGAACTCGACGTCCAGCCCCACGACTTCCGCCTGTGGGTGACCCTGCACGAGGAGACGCACCGCACGCAGTTCACCGCGGTGCCCTGGCTGCGGGACCACCTGGAGGGCGAAATCCAGTCGTTCTTGGGAGAGACCGACGTCGACCCCATGACCGTCCTGGAACGCATCCGGGAAGCCGCCCAGTCGCTCGCCGGCGGGCGTCCCGAGGGGGAGGAGGACGACGGCGGGCGCTCGCTCGTGGAGATCGTGCAGACCCCAGCCCAGCGCGAGATCCTCGGCCGCCTCACCGCGGTGATGTCCCTCCTGGAGGGCCACGCCGACTTCGTGATGGACGGCGTGGGCCCGGACGTCGTGCCGAGCGTCCAGGAGATCCGCGAGAAGTTCCAGCAGCGGCGGGCCAAGGGCGCCTCCCGGCTCGACATGGCCCTGCGCAAGCTGCTCGGTCTGGACGCCAAGCTCCGGCAGTACCGCGACGGCGAACGCTTCGTACGGGCCGTCGTCAACGAGGTCGGCATGGACGGCTTCAACCGCGTGTGGACCTCCCCCAACACCCTCCCCACCAAGGCGGAGATCGCCAAACCGGCGGACTGGATCGCGCGGGTGCACCGCAAGGCGGATCCGGGCGACTCCGGGACCGGGTCGTGAACCGGTCGGAAAGGTCGTGAAAGAAAACCGGCCGACGGCAGGCGAACGCCCCTCCAATCACCCGTCCGAGGGACCGTGAGGCCTGGGTAGGCGTGCAATGCTCGGGGAACGGCCCGGCTCTGTCACCATCTACACACTCTGAGTGACCGAACCTCGGGCTCACCCCCCGAAAACTTCATGAAGGGAACCGGACATGGGTCCCCATCCTGCGGTCGCGGCGATACGCCTGGCGGTCCGCCGCGTCCTCCACGACATCCTCAACGACCTCACCAGCCCCACCGATGACCCCTCGCACGAGCGCCCGCCGTCCCCGCTCGTGCTCGTGGCCTGCTCCGGCGGCGCCGACTCCATGGCCCTCGCCTCCGCCCTCGCCTTCGAGGCCCCCAAACTCGGCATCCGCGCCGGCGGCGTCACCGTCGACCACGGCCTCCAGCCCGGCTCCGACCTCCGCGCCGAGGAAGTCGCCCTGCGCCTGCGCGGCCTCGGCCTCGACCCCGTCGAGTCCATCGCCGTCACCGTCGGCCGCGAAGGCGGCCCCGAGGCAGCCGCCCGCGACGCCCGCTACGCCGCCCTCGACGCCGCCGCCGAACGCCACGGCGCCACCGCCGTCCTGCTCGGCCACACCCGCGACGACCAGGCCGAAACCGTCCTGCTCGGCCTCGCCCGCGGCTCCGGCATCCGCTCCCTGTCCGGAATGGCCGCGGTCTCGGGGGCCGACGGCCGTTACCGCCGCCCCTTCCTCCAGCTCGACCGGCAGACCGCCCGCAAGGCCTGCATGGTCCAGGCGCTCCCCGTCTGGGACGACCCCCACAACGCGGACCCCGCCTACACCCGCTCCCGGCTGCGCCACGAAGGCCTGCCCGCCCTGGAGAAGGCCCTCGGCAAGGGCGTCGTCGAGGCACTCGCCCGGACGGCCCAGCTCTCCCGGGACGATGCCGACGCCCTCGACGCCTGGGCGAGCCAGGCCGCCGGCGCCGTACGCGACGCGGCCGGCCTCCTGGAATGCGCCAAGCTCTACGCCCTGCCGCCCGCCGTGCGCCGCCGTGTACTGCGCCGCGCCGCCATCGAGGCCGGCGCCCCGGCAGGCTCGCTGTTCGCCCGCCACATCGAGGAAGTCGACCGGCTGATCACCGGCTGGCGCGGCCAGGGGGCCATCAATCTCCCCGGCAAGGTCGTCGCCCAGCGCCAGGGTGGCAGACTGGTGATTCGGCAAGGCTGAATCCCTGCCCCTCCGCGAGGGGTGACGGGGCAGGCCGGTGGGACGACCGAAAGTGATGCGGGTGGACGCGAAAGACATGGGCACCGACCTCAAAGAGGTGCTCATCACCAAGGAACAGATCGACGCCAAGCTGGCCGAGCTGGCCGCGAAGATCGACGCGGAGTACGCGGGCAAGGACCTGCTCATCGTCGGCGTCCTCAAGGGCGCGGTGATGGTCATGGCCGACCTCGCGCGGGCGCTGTCCACCCCCGTCACCATGGACTGGATGGCCGTGTCGTCGTACGGCGCGGGCACCCAGTCCTCCGGTGTCGTGCGGATCCTCAAGGACCTCGACACCGACATCAAGGGCAAGCACGTCCTGATCGTCGAGGACATCATCGACTCCGGCCTGACCCTGTCGTGGCTGCTGTCCAACCTCGGCTCGCGCGAGCCGGAGTCGCTGAAGGTGTGCACCCTGCTGCGCAAGCCGGACGCCGCCAAGGTCGCCATCGACGTCGAGTGGGTGGGCTTCGACATCCCCAACGAGTTCGTCGTCGGCTACGGCCTCGACTACGCCGAGAAGTACCGCAACCTCCCGTTCGTCGGTACGCTCGCGCCCCACGTCTACGGCGGCTGACAGCCGGGTCGACGACCTGGCTGACCCGAAGGGCCCAGCCGGGCAAGAAGATCGGGAACCCCGGCGGACACCGCACCGTTGGAGCATGCAGACGGGTTCGTCAGCCGTCCCGTGCGGCTTCGGGCGACAATGCTGGGGTACCGTCAGAAGAACTGTCTTATCAAACTCACTATGGCAGGAGGGACGGGGCGACACCGCTCCGTATGGATGGACGTGAAGCGATACTTCCGTGGGCCGGTCATGTGGATCGTGCTGGCCGTCCTTGCCGTGGTCGTGTTGATGCAGGTCGTCGGCTCGTCCGGTGGCTACAAGACGGTGGACACCGGCCAGGTCGTCCAGGCGATCAATGACAACAAGGTCCAGCAGGCCAAACTGACCACCGGCGACGAGCAGACCATCAAGGTCGAGCTCAAGGACGGCGAGAAGGTCGACGGCAGCTCGAAGATCCAGGCGAGCTACATCGGCGACCAGGGCCAGAACCTCGCCGCGACACTGCAGACCAAGTTCGAGCAGAAGCAGATCCCCGACGGCTACACCGTCTCGCCGACCAAGCAGAACGCGTTCGTCGGCATCCTGCTCTCCCTGCTTCCCTTCGTCCTCATCGTCGTCGTGTTCCTGTTCCTGATGAATCAGATGCAGGGCGGCGGCTCCCGGGTCATGAACTTCGGCAAGTCCAAGGCCAAGCTCATCACCAAGGACACCCCCAAGACGACCTTCGCGGACGTCGCCGGGTCGGACGAGGCCGTCGAGGAGCTCCACGAGATCAAGGAGTTCCTCCAGGAGCCGGCCAAGTTCCAGGCCGTCGGCGCCAAGATCCCCAAGGGCGTCCTGCTCTACGGTCCTCCCGGCACCGGCAAGACCCTGCTCGCGCGTGCCGTCGCGGGCGAGGCGGGCGTCCCGTTCTACTCGATCTCCGGTTCCGACTTCGTCGAGATGTTCGTCGGTGTCGGTGCCTCCCGAGTCCGTGACCTGTTCGAGCAGGCCAAGGCGAACGCCCCGGCGATCGTCTTCGTCGACGAGATCGACGCGGTCGGCCGCCACCGCGGCGCCGGCCTCGGCGGCGGTCACGACGAGCGCGAGCAGACCCTGAACCAGCTGCTCGTCGAGATGGACGGCTTCGACGTGAAGGGCGGCGTCATCCTGATCGCCGCCACGAACCGCCCCGACATCCTCGACCCGGCGCTGCTGCGTCCCGGCCGCTTCGACCGCCAGATCGCGGTCGACCGCCCCGACATGCAGGGCCGTCTGGAGATCCTCAAGGTCCACCAGAAGGGCAAGCCGGTCGCCCCGGACGTCGACCTGGCGGCCGTCGCCCGCCGCACGCCGGGCTTCACCGGCGCGGACCTGTCGAACGTGCTGAACGAAGCGGCGCTCCTCACCGCGCGCAGCGACAAGAAGCTGATCGACAACCAGATGCTGGACGAGGCCATCGACCGCGTCGTGGCGGGCCCGCAGAAGCGGACCCGGATCATGTCCGACAAGGAGAAGAAGATCACCGCGTACCACGAGGGCGGACACGCCCTGGTCGCGGCGGCCTCACCCAACTCCGACCCGGTCCACAAGATCACCATCCTGTCCCGAGGCCGTGCCCTGGGCTACACGATGGTCCTGCCGGACGAGGACAAGTACTCCACCACGCGCAACGAGATGCTCGACCAGCTCGCCTACATGCTGGGCGGCCGGGCGGCCGAGGAACTGGTCTTCCACGACCCGACCACGGGCGCCGCGAACGACATCGAGAAGGCCACGGCGACGGCCCGCGCGATGGTCACCCAGTACGGCATGACCGAGCGTCTCGGCGCCATCAAGTTCGGCGGCGACAACACCGAGCCGTTCCTCGGCCGTGAGATGGCCCACCAGCGCGACTACTCGGAAGAGGTCGCCGCCCTGGTGGACGAGGAAGTCAAGAAGCTCATCGAGAACGCGCACAACGAGGCCTGGGAGATCCTGGTCGAGAACCGCGACGTCCTCGACAACCTCGTCCTGCAGCTGCTGGAGAAGGAGACGCTGGGCAAGGAGGAGATCGCCGAGATCTTCTCCGCGATCGTCAAGCGTCCGGCCCGGCCCGCCTGGACCGGCTCCTCCCGCCGTACGCCGTCCACCCGTCCGCCGGTGCTCTCCCCGAAGGAGCTCGCACTGACGAACGGCGCCAACGGTGCCACCCCGGCGATCTCGACCGCCAAGGCCACGGCGGTGGAGTCCGCCCCCGTGACCGAACCGGCCCCCGAGGACCGTCCGGAGAGCTGACCCCTCTTCCTGCCTCGGTGTCCTCACCAGGCCCGGAATGGATGCCGCGCCCCCCAGGATCTAGCCTGGGGGCGCGGCGTTTTTCAGCCGCGCCCGCAGGGACGACGAGGAACGAGGCACCAGATGACCGACCCCGTGACGTTGGACGGCGAAGGCGCCATCGGCGAGTTCGACGAGAAGCGTGCCGAGAACGCCGTCCGTGAACTGCTGATCGCGGTCGGAGAGGACCCGGACCGGGAAGGGCTGAAGGAGACGCCGGGGCGGGTGGCCCGGGCGTACAAGGAGATCTTCGCGGGCCTGTGGCAGAAGCCCGAGGACGTGCTGACGACCACGTTCGACCTGGGGCACGACGAGATGGTGCTCGTGAAGGACATCGAGGTGTACTCGACATGCGAGCACCACCTGGTGCCGTTCCGGGGCGTCGCCCACGTCGGTTACATCCCGGCCACCACCGGCAAGATCACCGGCCTGTCCAAGCTGGCCAGGCTCGTGGACGTCTATGCCCGTCGTCCGCAGGTGCAGGAGCGGCTCACCACGCAGGTCGCCGACTCCCTGATGGAGATCCTTGAACCGCGCGGCGTGATCGTCGTCGTGGAGTGCGAGCACATGTGCATGTCGATGCGGGGCATTCGCAAGCCCGGCGCGAAGACCATAACGTCGGCGGTGCGGGGGCAGCTGCGGGACGCGGCGACGCGTAACGAGGCGATGAGCCTCATCATGGCGCGCCGCTGACGCCGCTGACGCCGCTGACGCCGCTGACGCCGCTGACGCCGCCGAGTCGCTGACGCCGCCGAGTCGCTGACGCGGCTGAGCCGCTCACGCCTGCTGAGCCGCCGGCGGCTGCGTGTCACGCCGCCGAGGTCGCCCCCGAGTTCCGGTCGTCGTCCTCCGGGAGCTTGCAGACCCGCTCCAGGAAGATGGCGGCCGCTATGACCGCGATGCCCGCCACCACCGAGAAGCCGGCGTAGATGGCCTGGTCGCGGCGGGCGGGGATGTCCAGGGACTCCAGGAGGAAGACACCGGTGCCGCCGTACATGCCGGCGACCAGGGCGGCCACCAGGGCGCTGGCCTGCCCGAAGACGACGGCGCGGGCGGCCATCAGGGGGTCGACGCCCTTGGCCTCGGGGCGGCGCTCGCGCTGGGCCTTGAGACGGGCGCGGATCGAGAGCGCGGTGGACAGCAGGACCACGCCGATCAGGGCGAGGACGATGGGGGCGGCCAGGGGCACGCTGGGGAGGGTCCCGATCGAGGCCCACAGGCGGGCACCCGCCCAGGACAGGACTCCGGCGACGACGAACACGCCGGCCAGCAGCCTGATGCGCAGCTCTCTCACGGTGACCCTTCAGCTCCCCCGGATCGGATGGACAGGTGGTGTCCCAGGACGGACAGGAGTCGTCCGTTGTCCTGATCCTTCTGTCCCACGCTCGTGCGTTGACCTTAACGACTACTCGGGCAGCCGGAGTTCCAGGTCCTTGCGGGGTTCGACGCCGTCCCGGGTGACGTCGGCCAGCAGGCCGGAGACGGGGCCGCGGCCGGGGAGCTGCGCCTGCGGCTCCACGTCGTTCCACGGCGCCAGGACGAAGGCGCGCTCGTGGGCCCGGGGGTGGGGGAGGGTGAGCGTCGGGTCGTCGGAGACGACGTCGGCGTACGCCACGATGTCGACGTCCAGCGTGCGGGCGCCCCAGCGCTCGTCCCGGACCCGGTGGAAGGCCTCCTCGACCGCGTGGGCCCGCTCCAGGAGGGAGGACGGGGGAAGTGTCGTCTTCACGACGACCACCGCGTTGAAGTACGAGGGCTGGCTGCCCGGCTCGACGCCCCACGGCTCGGTCTCGTACACGGGCGAGACGGCCTTCACCCGGACGCCGGGGGTGTCCTCCAGGGCGTCGATGGCGCCCTGGAGGGTCTCCAGGCGGTTGCCCAGGTTGGAGCCGAGGGAGATCACGGCGCGTTTGGGGTTGTGCAGGGTCGTGTCGGCGGCGTCCACCTGCTGGACGACGGAGGCCGGCACCGGCTGCACGGTCGGGTCGCTCGGACCCGTGGCGAAGGACGCGCTCATACTCGGCTCCGGGTGATCGTGATCGTCACGTCGTCGAAGGGGACCGTGATCGGCGCGTCCGGCTTGTGGACGGTGACCTCGACCTCCTCCACCCCCTCGTGCTTCAGGCAGGCCTGGGCGATGCGCTCGGCGAGGGTCTCGATGAGGTTGACGGGCTCGCCCTCGACGATGGCCACGACCTCCTCCGCCACGATGCCGTAGTGCGCGGTCTTCGCCAGGTCGTCGTCGGCGGCGGCCGGCCGGGTGTCCAGGCCCAGGACGAGGTCCACGATGAAGGTCTGACCCTCCTCGCGTTCCTTGGGGAACACACCGTGGTGCCCGCGGGCCTTCAGGCCGCGCAGCGCGACACGATCCACGCGAATCACTCCTGCAGTCGTCGGTAATGGCCGGTTCGTACCGGGTGCGGGCGGCACACCGGCCTCGAACGAATCTACCCGCGGGCACTGACAGCACCGGGCCACGGGGGTGCGGAGCCGGGCCGGGGCCAGGAGCATTCACCGGGTGTTTTCCCTGGGGAACCCGGCGGCTCACGGGTTGGTAGCCGCCCCTACCCAGGGGCTCGTGATCCGAACCACTTCTTGGGCCGTTCGGTTCGCGACGCGGTCCGAGCGGCCGGTTCGCGACTCGGACCGCGGGGGGCTCAGGTGCGCCTACCCACTCAGGACGGGGTGTCGTCCCCTTCGTCCTCGTCGTTTTCGGCCAGAACCGGGGAGGCGTGGTGGGACCAGAGCTTCCAGCCGTCGGGCGTGCGCCGGAACACGTTGGTGGCGACCACCAGCTGGCCGACGAGCGGGCCGAGCTCGCCGTCCTCGCCGTCCGGCGCGGGTCCACCGCTGAGGATGTTCTCGGTGCAGGTCACGATGGCCGTGTCGCCGGTGACGGAGACATGCACGTCGGTGAGGAAGAACTGGATGTAGTCGGTGTTCGCCATGATCAGCGCGTACGACCTGAGAACCTCGCCGCGGCCGGTGAGCACGGGCCAGCCGGGGTGGACGCAGGAGATCACGCCGGTCTCGGCCGGGTCGTGGTACTCCTCGTCGACGCCGAGGTCGGCGGGGGTGAGCCAGAGCGAGGACAGCGCGTCGAAGTCGCCGCGTTCGAGTGTCTCGTAGAAGGCGGTGTTGGCGGCTTCCACCTGCTCGACGTCGGTGTGCGGGGCGCTCACGAGGCGCCTTCGGGGGAGCTTTCGGCGGTGTTCGCGCCGGGCGTGCGGGCGGTGCCGGGGGCGCCGGGGGTGCGGGTGGTGCCGGGCGTGCGGGCAGTGGCTTGCGCCCCGCTCGCGTCGGTGGAGACCGGCGTGCGCGTCGCCTCGCGCGCCCCTTCCACGGCGCGCGCGACGCGCACCGCGTCCGCCGTCGCGTGGACCTCGTGCACGCGTACCGCCCATGCGCCCGCGTACGCGGCGAGTGCGGAGACGGCGGCCGTGGCGGCGTCGCGCTCGCGGGCGGGCGGCGGTGCCGCCTCCGGACCGGCGGCGAGGACGCGGCCGAGGAAGCGTTTCCGGGAGGCGGCGACGAGAAGGGGGTGGCCGAGGGCGAGCAGGCGGTCGAGGTGGGCCAGGAGCACGAGGTCGTGCTCGGCGTCCTTGGAGAAGCCGAGGCCCGGGTCGACGACGATGCGGTCGGGGGAGACGCCACCGGCGAGGACGGCCTCCACGCGCGCGCGCAGTTCCTCGACGACTTCGGTGACGACGTCGTCGTAGACGCCCTTGACGTTGCCGCCCTCCAGGAAGCCGCGCCAGTGCATCACGACGAAGGGGGCGCCCGCGTCGGCGACGACCGGGATCATCGCGGGGTCGGCCAGGCCGCCGCTGACGTCGTTGACGAGGGCGGCGCCGGCGGCGAGGGACTGGGCGGCGACGGAGGCGCGCATGGTGTCCACGGAGACGGTGACGCCTTCGGAGGCGAGACCCCGGACGACGGGGATGACCCGCTTGAGCTCCTCGGCCTCGTCGACGCGGGTGGCACCCGGGCGGGTGGACTCGCCGCCGACGTCGACCAGGTCGGCACCCTCGGCGACCAGGGCCAGGCCGTGCTTGACGGCGGCGGTGGTGTCGAACCAGCGGCCGCCGTCGGAGAAGGAGTCGGGCGTGACGTTCACGACTCCCATGACCGCGCAGCGGTCCCATGCCGGTAGGCCGGCGACGCGCCCGCGTCCGCTCTGCTTGCTCATATGTTCAGCGTAGGCCCCATGGGGGCCCGTATCGGCGCGCGGCCCAGGCGGAGGCCCCCGGGCTGGAGGAGGGGTGGGGCTTCCGCTAGGGCCTGTCAGAGGCGCCGGGCGCCGGGCGCCGGGTGCAGGGTGCCGGTGGGGGTGCCTGGTGTCACGCCGCGCGGACGTCTCTTTCCGCCACCGAGTGCGCGCACGCGCGCGGTGCGGTCCTGCGGCGGCGCAGGAATCGCGGCAGGGGGAGGGCGAGGTTCACGAAGCCCTCGGCCTGCATGGCGGCGAAGCCGATGCGGGGCAGGTCGCCGGAGGCGCGGTAGACGACGAAGCGCGGCTCCCAGCGGGGCTGGAACTTGGCGTTGAACTTGTACAGGGACTCGATCTGGAACCAGCGGGACAGGAAGACCAGCAGCCCGCGCCAGGCGCGCAGCACCGGGCCGGCGCCGATCTTCTCGCCGCGCGCCAGGGCGGAGCGGAACATGGCGAAGTTGAGGGACACGCGCGTGATGCCGAACTTCGGGGCCGCCTGGAGGGCGGCGACGATGAGGAGCTCGTTCATGCCGGGGTCCGCCGAGCGGTCGCGGCGCATCAGGTCCAGGGAGGCGCCGTCGCGGCCCCAGGGCACGAAGTGCAGGATCGCCTTCAGGTCGCCGTACTCGCCGGGCTGTTCGTCGGCCTTGTGGGCGGTGGCGATCAGGCAGTCGCCGTCGGTGGGATCGCCGATGCGGCCCAGCGCCATGGAGAAGCCGCGCTCGGTGTCGGTGCCGCGCCAGTCGTCGGCGGCCCGGCGGATGCGCTCGAGCTCGGCGTCGCCGAGGTCACGGACGCGCCGTACGCGGGTCTCGTAACCCGCGCGCTCGATGCGCTTGACCATCTGGCGCACGTTGCGCATCGCGCGCCCGGCGAGGGAGAAATCCGCGACGTCCACCACCGCCTCGTCGCCCAGTTCGAGGCAGTCCAGGCCGGTCTCGCGGGTCCACACCTCGCCGCCCGTCTCCGAGCAGCCCATGACGGCGGGCGTCCAGGAGTGGGCCTTGGCCTCGTCCATGAAGCGTTCGATGGCGCCGGGCCAGGCCTCGACGTCGCCGATCGGGTCGCCGCTGGCCAGCATCACGCCGGAGACGACGCGGTAGGTCACCGCGGCCTTGCCGCTGGGGGAGAAGACGACCGCCTTGTCGCGGCGCAGGGCGAAGTGGCCGAGCGAGTCGCGGGCGCCGTGCTTCTCCAGCAGGGCCCGCAGCCGGGCCTCGTCGTCCTCGGTGAGGCGCGCGGCGGGGTGTTCGGGGCGGAAGGCCAGGTAGATCGTCGTGATCGCGGTGAGCAGGCCCAGGGCGCCGAGGGAGAAGGCGACCGTCCAGGAGGTGTTGCCCTGGTAGTCGACCGGCCCCTCGAAGCCGAAGAGGCCGTACAGGACGTGCGTAATGCGATCGGCCAGGCTCGGGTCGCCGACCAGCGTCTTGGGGTGGACGCTGACGATGACCAGTCCGAGGAAGAGGGAACCGGCGCCCATGAGGACGAAGTTGGCGAGCGCGCGCCAGCGGCTGCGCGGGTCGGGCAGTGCCTTGAACTGGTCGCGGTGGATCAGCAGCGGCGCGAGGAGGGCGAGCGAGATGAGCACGCCGACCGGGGAGTGCCGGTACGTGAACTGTGCGACCGCGCCGGCCGGCAGCAGGGCCACGGCGGCGCGCCAGGCCCGCCGCTTGCGCCGCCTGAGGCCGTGCGCGAGCAGGAGCAGCAGGATGCCCACGCTCATGGACAGCGCCGCGGCGAACGGGCCGAGCGCGCCCGGCAGCACCTCGGCGAGGGTGTGCATACGGCTGTGACGGAAGCGCGGGAACACGCCCGCGGCGATGTCCAGCAGCCCCACCACCGCGCAGGCTCTGGCGACCAGGACCGGGGCGGCCTCGGGGCGCGGGCCGCGCAGTACGCGCCGCACGCGCGGTGATCGGCTCGGAACCCCGCCCGACATTTCCTCATCTGTCCTGACAGACATCGCATCCCGTAGTTCTGCGAGAGACCTTGGATCCGGGCCCGATTCGGGCATCCGGCGACATTGCGCCCTCTAGGACGGTGTCTCGGGGAGAGAGGTTCACTCACTTCCCCAAAGCCGGTTCAAAGGCCGGGAAAAGGGCCGGGCAAGCCCTCGCGAAGATCCGCGGGAGACGAGCCGGCACGGGGAGAAAGCGCAGGCAGGAAGCAAACCATGGGTCTCACGAGCAACAACGTGCTGGTGCTGGCGATCGCGTCGGCCGTGGCTCTGTTCGGCGGCACGGTATGGCTGTGGCCACGGCTGGCCCGGCGGAGCTGGCGGGCGGTCAGCGGGCGCGTCGGCCTGCTGCTCGCGACCCAGCTGGCGCTGTTCGCGGCGCTCGGTCTCGCCGCCAACCAGTCCTTCGGGTTCTACGCGAGCTGGGCCGACCTGTTCGGGCAGGAGGACGAGCAGGGCGTGGTCGTGGACCACACGGCGGGCGGCGGCTCGGGCGGCCCGCTCCAGGTGACGGACGTCCGGCGGGTCAAGGAGACCGGCAGCGGGCGGCCGCAGCGCGCCGGGCAGATCCAGAAGGTCGACATAGTCGGCCGTACGACGCACATCGCGACGTCCGCCTTCGTGTACCTGCCGCCGGAGTACTTCCAGCCGCAGTACCGCACGCGCACGTTTCCCGCGGCGGTGGTCCTCACCGGATATCCGGGCACCGCGCAGGCGCTGGTCGACAAACTGCACTACCCGAGCACGGCGTTGGAGCTCGCCAAGGACGGCCGTATGCAGCCGATGATCCTGGTGATGCTGCGACCGACCGTGGCGCCGCCGCGGGACACGGAGTGCGTCGACATTCCGAACGGACCGCAGACGGAGTCGTTCTTCGCCAAAGATCTGCCGGACGCCGTACTCGCGCACTACCGCGTGGGCAAGAAGCCGGGCAGCTGGGGCGTCATCGGCGACTCCACGGGTGGTTACTGCGCGCTGAAGCTCGCCATGCACCACCCGGAGGTGTACGCCGCGGGGGCCGGCCTTTCGCCGTACTACAAGGCGCCGATCGACCCCACCACGGGCGATCTCTTCCAGGGGGACAAGGGGCTGCGCGATCGCGCCGACCTGTGGTGGTACCTCAAGCACATGCCCGCCCCCGACACTTCACTGCTCGTCAGCAGCAGCAAGGTGGGCGAGTCGAACTACAAGGACACCTTGAAGTTCATAGAGCGCGTCAAGGCGACCCATCGGACCCGCATCTCCTCGGTCATCCTCGAAAGCGGGGGCCACAACTTCAACACCTGGCGGCGGGAGATTCCGGCGACCCTGCAGTGGATCAGCGGGCGGTTGAGCGATCGGTGAGACCGGAAACGATCTTGTGCTCCGCGAGCCCGGAGATGTGCCCCTTGTCGAATTCGGTGACCGGTCTGATTCCTGATGTCGTGTGAAGGCTTCGGTATGGCTGTGTTTTTACGGGCCGGGGCACCACGATTCGCCTACGCGCGGTAAGTTTCTGGCCATGCCACGTGGACGTCACCGCCATTCACCGCCCTTGCACAGGCTGCTTCCCCCGTCGGCGATCGCAGGCGTCTCGCTCGTCTGCGCCTTCGGCCCCTGGGTGTTCTCGCAACAGGCCGTGCTGCGTGTCATCGCCGCGAGCGCCGCGGCGACGGCGGTGGTCGGTGCCGCCGTCATGCGCCGCTGGGACGCGCAGGCCGGCAAGCAGGTCGCCGATCTCACGCGCGCGCGTGCCGGCGACGAGTGGCGGTTCGAGGAGCGGGTCGCCGAACTGGAGTCCGACCTGGAGGAGTCGCGCGAACTGCGCGCCAAGCTGGAGCAGCGGCTGCGGGCCAAGCGCGCGGAACTGGCGGGCCTGCGCAACGAGCATGCCGCCCTGCTGCGCCGGTACGCCACGGCGGAGACCGAGCGTGCGAGCGCCCTGGAGGGCCGCCGCCTGCTCGAGATAGAGACCACGGTTCCGGCGCGCGCGCTGCCGCCGGTGCCGGTTCCGGCGGCCGTCGTCGAGGAGACCGAGGCTGTGGCTGCCCCGGTCGAGGACGAGGGCGACGAGAGTGTGGAGAGCGCGCAGGCAGCGGAGGCCGTGAAGGCCGCCGATGCCGCCGACGACAACGACGAGCCGGAGACGCCCGCGATCTTCTCGCCGGAGGGGTCTCAGCTGTTCCTGCGGGCCAAGGTGGCACTGGCGCGGCTCGACGCGGACGGGGCGGATGCCGCCGGCAAGGGTGACGCGGTTTCCGGCGACTCTGCCGACGCGGGCGATTCCGGGGACTCCGCCGACGCGGACGGCTCCGCCGACGCGGGCGACTCCCGTGACGCCGGTGACTCGCTGAAGGACGACGAGGCCGCCAAGGCCGTCCGCGAGGACGCCTCCAAGGACGGCTCCAGGGACGCTCCCAAGGGCGCGGGTTCGCCCGGCGACGCCGGTTCCCCGAAGGGGGACGGCACGCCTGACGGCGACGGCGGTCCGAAGGGCGACGGCCCCGCGAAGGACGTGCCGGCCCAGGCCGGCCCCGTCGCCGCCGAGGTCCACACCTCCGGCGACGCCGCGGCGGACGCCGCACCTGCCGCGCAGGAGGACGAGGCGCAGGGGCAGCCCGCGGCGGCCGACGGGCACGAGCGCGCGGCCGCCGTCACCAGCACCGCGGCCACCTCGGCCCAGCCCGCTCACCAGCCCGCCGGGCACTTCGTCGCGCCGACCGCGGTGGCCGTCGTACCGGCCGCGCCCGTGCGGCGTCCGGCGGTGCAGGGCGGCTTCGACTTCTTCGGCACGCAGAAGGCGTCCGCCGCCCTGGAGTCCGTGCAGAACGAGGATCTCGCCGACGTGGTCGGCCAGGAGGCGCTCGCCCTGCACAAGGCCGAGGCCGAGGCGGAGTTCAAGCCGGCCGACGCGGAGTCGCGCGGTGTCGGCCAGGTCATCGACCTGACGGCCCACGACGAGACGGAACAGATCGACGTGCAGACGCTGCGGAGCGCGGTGTCCTGAGCGAGTGACGTGACGGCGAGGCCGCGCGGAACCCGAACCGGGTTCCGCGCGGCCTCGCCGTTTGCCCTCGGGGCGCGCCGTCAGGCCATCCACCGGTCCGGCGGCGCGTCGCGGCGTCCCGTGCGGGAGCGCTCGGCCTGCGCCCGCAGCAGCCGCGCGGCCTCCTCCGCGTCCCGCAGACGGGCCGTGACGGTCTTGTCGGCACCCGTGTCCACATGGACGTCGGCGAGCCGCCACAGGCGCTGCCAGGGGCCTTGCGCGAGCCGTACGCTCTGCACCTTGGCGTGCGGGACCAGGGCGAGGCTGCGCCTGAGGAGTCCGTGCCGGGCCGCGAACACCGCGTCGGTGACGGCGAGTCCGTGCCCGCGCCACCAGACCGGCACGCACCGCCCCGCGCGCCGCGGCGGCCGGGACAGGGCGGACCGGGGCGGCACCGTCACCCCGGGCAGCACGCGTGCGACGACCGCTTCGGCGACCTCGCGCGGAGCGACCGGCACCAGCACCGAGTTGGCCGACCCGGCCACGTCCAGCTCCACCCGCACCCAGCCGCGCCGCCGCCACAGCAGCGGCTCCACGATCCGCACGGTCTGCACGCGCCCCGGCGGAACCGTCTCGTGCGTGCGGTCCAGGAGCCCGTGGTCGATCCGCAGCCCGTCGGGCGACTCGCCCACGGTCCAGTCGTACTCGCCGACGAACCGCCCCACGCTGCTCGCGCCCGCCGCGCCGAGCAGGGGGACGCCGGTGGCGAGGACCGTCCACAGGCTGTGGGTGGCCAACCACAGGACGGGCGGTACGACGAGGGCGGCGGCCAGGGCGCCCCAGGTGGCGCCTGTCAGGAGGAGGGCGATCGCGAGGTCGCGCGGGGGCGTGCGCAGCAGCTCGCGCGCCGGCGCCTCGCCTACTTCGTGCGCGGTCTCGGGCGCGAACCCGGCGGCGCGCGCGAGGAGTTCCGCGCGCAGCGCACGCGCCTCGCGCTCCCCCAGGAAGGAGAGCTCGTCCTTCTTGTCGGTGCCTATGACGTCGAGTTTCAGCTTGGCGACGCCCGCTACGCGCGCGAGGAGCGGCTGGGTGACGTCGACGGCCTGGATGCGTTCCAGCCGGATGTGCACGGTGCGCCGGAACACCAGGCCGGTACGGATGCGCAGTTCGGACTCGGTGACCGCGAAGTGCGTGTACCACCAGGTGAGGAAGCCGTAGAGAGCGGCGGCCGGGACCAGGACGGCGAGGGCGATCAGCAGCGTCGTGGTCGTCAGCCGGGTCAGCTGGCGCTGCGTCTGGTCGGGGTCGTGCACCGCCCACCCGATGAGCACCGCCACGGGCGCCCACGCCCGCCTCAGGGGCGTCACGGGGTGCAGGCGCCGCTCGGTCACCGGTGGCTTGGCCTGCGCCTCGTGGACGCCGTCGTCGAGGCCGGGCGTCGTCACAGCCCCGCCGATCGGGCCTCGCCGAGCTCGGTGAGCCGGTCACGCAGCCGTTCCGCCTCCGCCGGTTCGAGGCCGGGGATGGTCGCGTCGGTCGCGGCGGCGGCCGTGTGGAGCTGGACGCTGGCCAGCCCGAAGTGCCGCTCGACGGGACCGGAGGTGACCTCGACGAGCTGCATCCGCCCGTACGGCACGACGGTCTCCTCGCGCCACAGCACACCCCGGCTGATCAGCAGGTCGTCGGCGCGCTCGGCGTAGCGCCAGGAGCGCCAGTTGCGGCCGAGCATCACCCAGCCCCAGGCCATGAGGGCGAGCGGCAGCAGCGCGAACGCGGCCCAGGCGGGACCGGCGAACAGCCCGAGCAGCAGCCCCAGGGCGAGCGCGATCAACCCCAGCCACACCACCGTCAACAGCCGTCGCATCCGCAGCAGCCCAGGGGGCAGTCCGATCCACACCGGCTCACCCGCCGCCGACTCCGTGTCCTGCCCGCTCCCCGTCTCCATAGGGCCAGCGTACGTAGGAGAGACTGTGTCCATGACTCCCACGACGGAGACCACGGTCGGTATCGGCGGCGCCGCGGAGAGCACCGACATGGTGCTCAACATCGGGCCGCAGCACCCGTCCACGCACGGCGTGCTGCGCCTCAGGCTGGTCCTGGACGGCGAGCGCATCACGAGCGCGGAGCCGGTGATCGGGTACATGCACCGCGGCGCGGAGAAGCTCTTCGAGGCGCGCGACTACCGCCAGATCATCATGCTCGCCAACCGCCACGACTGGCTGTCGGCCTTCTCCAACGAGCTGGGCGTGGTCCTCGCCGTCGAACGCATGCTGGGCATGGAGGTCCCCACGCGCGCGGTGTGGACGCGCACGCTGCTCGCGGAGCTCAACCGGGTCCTCAACCATCTGATGTTCCTCGGCTCCTACCCGCTGGAGCTGGGCGGCATCACGCCGGTGTTCTACGCGTTCCGGGAGCGCGAGGTGCTCCAGAACGTCATGGAGGAGGTCTCCGGCGGGCGGATGCACTACATGTTCAACCGCGTCGGCGGCCTCAAGGAGGACCTGCCCGCCGGCTGGGCCGGACGCGCGCGTGCCGCCGTCGCCGCCGTGCGCTCGCGCATGGACGTGTACGACGACCTGGTGCTCGGCAACGAGATCTTCCGGGGACGCACGCGGGGCGTGGGCGCCCTCGCGCCGGAGATCGTGCACGCCTACGGCGTGAGCGGCCCCATCGCGCGCGCTTCCGGCGTCGACTTCGACCTGCGCCGCGACGAGCCCTACCTCGCCTACGGGGAGCTCCAGGACACCCTGAAGGTGGCCACCCGGACGGAGGGCGACTGTCTCGCCCGCTTCGAGGTCCTCCTGGAGCAGACCCGCAACGCCCTCGACCTCGCCGACGCCTGCCTCGACCGGCTCGCCGAGCTGGAGCCCGGTCCGATCAACCAGCGGCTCCCCAAGGTCCTGAAGGCGCCCGAGGGCCACACCTACGCCTGGACCGAGAACCCGCTCGGCATCAACGGCTACTACCTCGTCAGCAAGGGCGAGAAGACTCCGTACCGCCTCAAGCTCCGCTCGGCCTCGTACAACAACATCCAGGCACTGGTGGAGCTGCTGCCGGGGACGCTGGTCGCGGACATGGTGGCGATTCTCGGGTCACTGTTCTTCGTGGTCGGGGACATCGACAAGTAGCCCTCCCAGGGACGCGTGCCCGATCCCCACCGGCTGGAGCAGCCAGCCGAAGTCGCCCAGGCCCCCGGGTGCCGTGAGCTCGGCGGCTTCACCGGCGCTCGCGAGGGCGCGTACGTAGGCCGCCGGTTGTGTGGTCGCGAGCGCGAGCGGGGGGCGTGCGCCGTTGATCTCCAAGGCGCGCAGGGCGGCGCGTTGCGTCAGGACGCGCCCTCCGGGCACGGCGCACGCCTCCCGCGCGGTCTCCAGCGCCGCGTCCAGCGCGACGTGCGCCGTGAGGTCGCACGACCCGTCCGGCACGGGCGCCGTCTCGCGCCCCGCGCGAAATCCCGTGAGCGTCCCGAACGGGGGGCGGGTGTCCGCGGCGTGCGCGTAGTCGACCGCCACCGCGAGCCCCTGCCGCACCGACGCGACCGCATCGGCCCACGCCTCGTCCCGCGGCAGCCCGATCTCCGCCCGCAGCCCCTCCTCGGCCGGCAGCGGCCACCACCGGGCGAGCCAGCGGGCCTCCGCGCCGGCCAGGGGCTCCCCGAGCCGTTCGGTCCCGTCCCGCCGTACGAGCACCCGGCGCGCCACCCCCGCGGGGTCCACCTCGGCGACCTCCACGGGCACGTTGTCCAGCCACTCGTTGGCGAACAGCAGCCCGGTGATCCCGCGCGGGGGCGTGGGCAGCCACTCGATCCGGTCGTCGAGGCCGGGCGGGCGGCCGGCGATCTCGACGGCGTATGCGCGCGTGCGGGCCGCGACGTCCGCGGGCAGCGCCGCGAGGACGCCGGTGACCAGCTCGCCCCGGCCCGCCGCCATGTCGACGAAGTCGAGCGCCGCGGGCCGCTCCAGCGCCTCGTCGACCCGGCACAACAGCCGGGCCACCGCCTCGGCGAACAGCGGCGAGGCGTGCACGGACGTACGGAAGTGACCGGCCGGGCCCTCAGGGCGGCGGTAGAAGCCTTCCGGGCCGTACAGGGCGGCCTCGGCCGCCTCCCGCCAGCCGCGCCACTCGCCCGCCGTCCCGTCCGTCACGGCGCCAGACTATGCGTACAGGGGAGCGGGGCCTCCACCTTGGGGAGTATGCCGGGGGCGCATGGATCGATCCTCCGGTTGACCCCTGCACACATCACGCTTCCCTACGCTGGGTTACGTGCAGCGCCTCTATGACTTCCTCCGCAGGCACCCGACATGGGTCGACGGCTTCTGGGCCGTCTTCCTGTTCGGGATCTCGGTCTTGTTCGAAGTCTCCGCGCGGGCCGACCACGGCACCGACGCGCAGGCCGCGGTCGTCCCGATCATCCTCCTGCTGTGCCTGGTGATCGCGCTGCGCCGACGCATGCCGGAGAAGATGCTGCTCCTGGCCATCGGCATCGGCGTCGCCCAACTGGTGGTGGACGTCCCGACCACGCCGGGCGACTTCGCGTTCCTCGTCATCGTCTACACCGTCGCCGCCACCGGCGCCCGCTGGGCGTCCCGGCTCGCCCTCGCCATGGGCCTGGGCGCGGCGTGCGTGGCGCATCTGCGGTGGTGGAACCACGACGCGACCGCCCTGGCCAACGCGGCGCTGATCGTCTTCCAGACGGTGCCGTTCGCGCTGGCCTGGGTGCTCGGCGACTCGATCCGCACCCGGCGCGCCTACTTCGCGCAGCTGGAGGAGCGCGCGAGCCGGCTGGAGAAGGAGCGCGAGGCGCAGGCGAAGGTCGCGGTCGCCGCCGAGCGCGCCCGCATCGCGCGCGAGCTCCATGACGTGGTCGCGCACAACGTCTCGGTGATGGTGGTGCAGGCCGACGGCGCCGCCTACGTCCTCGACGCCGCGCCCGACCAGGCCAAGAAGGCCCTGGAGACGATCTCCTCCACCGGCCGCCAGGCCCTCGCCGAGATGCGCCGCCTGCTGGGCGTGCTGCGCACCGGCGAGCACCAGGAGGGCGGTGAGTACGTCCCGCAGCCCGACGTCGAGCAGATCGACGACCTGGTGGAGCAGTGCCGCACCTCCGGGCTGCCGGTCGACTTCAAGATCGAGGGCACCCCCCGCCCGCTGCCCAGCGGCGTCGAGCTGACGGCGTACCGCATCGTGCAGGAGGCGCTGACCAACACCCGCAAGCACGGCGGGCCCAACGCGGGCGCGAGCGTGCGCCTGGTCTACTTCGACGACGGTCTCGGTCTGCTGGTCGAGGACGACGGCAAGGGCGCTCCGCACGAGCTGTACGAGGACGGCGGCGCCGACGGCCAGGGACACGGCCTGATCGGCATGCGCGAGCGCGTCGGTATGGTCGGCGGCACGCTGGATGCGGGGCCGCGTCCGGGCGGAGGATTCCGTATCAGCGCGCTCCTGCCGCTCAAACCGGCGCACTGACGCCGACGCGCGCCCCCTGTTGACACCTGTAACACCCCGGTCGACGCAACCAGAAGACGCGTCCAGACACGACAGAGACGGAAGAGGCCCCGATGACGATCCGCGTGATGCTCGTCGACGACCAGGTGCTGCTGCGCACCGGGTTCCGGATGGTGCTCGCCGCCCAGCCGGACATGGAGGTCGTCGCGGAGGCGGGCGACGGCGTCGAGGCCCTCCAGGTGCTGCGGGCGACGGCCGTCGACGTGGTGCTGATGGACGTGCGCATGCCGAAGCTGGACGGTGTGGAGACCACCCGTCGCATCTGCCAGGAGGAGAACCCTCCGAAGGTGCTGATCCTGACCACCTTCGACCTCGACGAGTACGCCTTCTCGGGGCTGAAGGCGGGCGCGTCCGGCTTCATGCTCAAGGACGTGCCGCCCGGCGAGCTCCTCGCCGCGATCCGCGCGGTGCACAGCGGCGACGCCGTGGTGGCGCCCTCGACCACACGCCGGCTCCTCGACCGGTTCGCGCCGATGCTGCCGAGCGCCGGCAAGGAGCCCCAGCACAAGGAGCTGGAGCGGCTCACCGACCGCGAGCGCGAGGTCATGGTGCTGGTCGCGCAGGGCCTGTCCAACGGCGAGATCGCGGCCCGGCTGGTGCTGTCCGAGGCGACCGTGAAGACCCACGTGGGCCGCATCCTGACCAAGCTGGGACTCAGGGACCGGGTGCAGGTGGTCGTGCTGGCCTATGAGACGGGGCTGGTGCGGGCCGGCGGGCACGGCTGACGGCTGACATCCGGCGAGCGCGGCCCTCACCGGACCGCCACCCACTAGGGTCTGCGCATGCTTCTCTGGATCAACGGCCCCTTCGGGGGCGGCAAGACACAGACGGCATACGAGATCCAGCGCCGCCTGCCCGGCAGTGTCGTCTGCGACCCCGAGCACGCGGGCTTCGGGCTGCGCCGCATGCTGCCGCCCGAACTCCGGGGCGATTTCCAGGACTTGGCCGCATGGCGGCAGGGCGTCGTGGAAGTGCTCGACCTCGCCCTCACCAAGCACGACGGCGTGGTCATCGCTCCCATGACGGTGACGGACTCCGGCCACTTCGCGGAGACCGTGGGGCGGTTGCGCGAACTCGGCCATGACGTACGGCACTTCACGCTCCTCGCGCAGCGCGAGACCGTCATCAGGCGGCTGCGGGAGCGCGGTCCGGGGCATCTCCTTCGGTTCGCCGTAGGGAAGAACGTCGGCCTGGGGCGCGAGACGTGGGCCGTGCAGCAGCTCGACCACTGTCTGGAGCGGCTGCGCGAGCCCGAGTTCGCCGAGCATCTGTGGACCGACGACTCGACCGTGCCGAAGACCGCGGACCGTATCGCCGTCCTGGCCGGGTTGAGGCTGCGGCCCAACCATGAAGGCGCGCTGCGGACGCGGTTCAGGCAGGTGCGCGTCGGTGTGAAGCACATCCGGTTCGACTGAGCGGGGTGCGCTCAGCGCAGGATGCCCTCCAGGAAGTCGCTGCCCAGGCGGGCCACCATGGTCACGTCCAGCTGGTGCAGGACGTAGCGGCCGCGACGGCGGGTGGTGATCAGGCCGGCCTTCTTGAGGACGCTCAGGTGCCGGGATATCTCGGGGGCCGTCATGCCGTGCACCTGAGCCAGCTCGCTCGTGGTGTAGGCGCTGCGGGCCAGATGGCGGCACAGGCGCATCCGGACGGGGTGGGAGAGCGCGGTCATCCGCAGGGTCAGCTGTTCCACCGACGGCGGTGACGTCAGCTCCGGCGAGCCGACCGGGTAGTGCAGCGTCGGCTGCCAGTCGTAGCGGTGCAGGACGCTCAGATGCGGCCAGCCCAGGCTCGTCGGGACGAGCAGCAGGCCGCCGCCCCCCGTGGCCGTGTGGCCCTCGCCCAGCTTGTCGACCGTGATCCGCGCGGAGGGCTCGTCGAGCGTCACCGCCGGGGACACCGCGGTCAGCGCCTCGGCGAGCCCCTTGCGTCGCAGCAGGTCGGTCTTGTGGCGGGCGTCGGCCGCGAGCTGGTGGCGCAGCCGGGACCAGGTGTCGGCGAAGAACGCCGCGTCGCAGTCCTCGACGAACTCCCGGAACCAGGCCCGGATCCGCGCCGGGTCGGCCAGCAGCCGCTCGGTGAACCGCACCTGCTGGGGGCCGCGGGACGCGGACAGCTCCAGGGCGCGTCGGTGCAGCCCGGGGTCGGAGAGCACGCCGGGGCCGTACGAGGAGTACGGCGGGGCGCAGGTGAACTCCAGAGCCGCGTCCACGAACTGCTCGTCCGTCAGCTTGTCCAGCGAGTCCAGGTCCTGGGCGATGGTGGCCCCCGGAAGCGCGCTCCGGCCCGGCAGGCCGGCGAAGGGCATGAACAGGTCGGAGAAGGTGGTCCGCCACAGGAAGTCCGCCTCGCACATCCGGTCGGCGAGATGCGAGTCGAGCCGCGCGGTCACGCCCGTCACCCAGCCCTGCAGCCCCGGATGGTGACCCGGCTCGGACAGTGCGTGCAGCGCCATGCCGAGCTCGGCCAGGGGGGAGGGGACGACGGCGACCCTCTCCGGCCGCAGCCCCGCGATGTCGATGCGCACGCTCATGCCCTCATGGTGCACCCCGCCACTGACAACGCCGCCCCCGATTGACGGCGGCCGTCAAACGGCGCGACTTCGCCGCCGTACCGGCGCAACCTGGGACGACCGGGGCAGCCGCGGCCCCCGCCCCATCGGAGAACGTCCCGAGAAGGCGACCAGTCATGAGCATCACGCAGCAGTACCTCCTCGACACCTACCGCGCCCGGCAGCACGGTGAGCCCGCCCCGCCCGCGCCCGGCGCCCACGACTGGCAGGTCGTGCGCGAGTGGCGGGACCACCGCCTCTTCCGCGCGGTGCTCGCCGAACGCCCGGCCCGCGGGCGGATACGCCGGGCCCTGGGCCACTGGCTGCACCCCACCCGTTGAGCCCTGGGACGTGTCCGCGACCTAGGGCAGCCTGGCCGCGAAGTCCGCGACGGCCGCCTTGACGTCGGCGGCCGTCCACTCCAGGCCGGCGGCGCCGACGGTGACCTCGGAGACGGCGAGGCCGGGCCCGCCACGCTCCCAGTACCCGGTGAACAGGTACGTCCCGGTCTCCTCCGCCTGGCGCACCGCCGCCTCGATCAGCACGTCGGGGTCATGGGGCAGCCAGACCTGGAACTGGTGGGTGTGCGGCTCCTCGGGGTGCACGCGCGCCCACGCCAGGCCGGCGTCGGCGAACCCTTCCCGCAGCGCGGCGGCCACCACGCGCGCGTGGCGGACGTACTCCGGCAGCCTGGGCAGTTCCCGTTCCAGGCCGACGAGCGCCGACAGCGCCGTGGGGAACTGCTGGAAGGCCGTCCCGCCGTACCGGTGCCGCCAGGTCTTCGCGTCCTCCACCAGCGTCTTCGGGCCGGCGAGCGCGGCGCCGGCGAGGCCCTCCAGGGACTTGTAGAACGACACGTAGACGCTGTCCGCCAGTCCCGCGATCTCGTCCAGGGGACGGCCGAAATGGACGGTGGTCTCCCACAGGCGCGCGCCGTCGAAGTGCACCACCGCGTCGCGCTCCCGCGCGGCCTCCACGACCTCGGTGAGCTCCTCCCAGGTGGGCAGGACGAATCCCGCGTCCCTGAGGGGCAGTTCCAGCATCAGCGCGCCGCAGGGCTCCGCGAAGTCGCGCACCTCGTCGGCGCTCGGCATCCGCGGCTCGCTGGTCAGGCGCACCGGACGCAAGCCGCTGACCTGGGCGAAGGCCTGGCGTTCATGGACCTCGGGGTGGGCCAGGGCGTGCAGGGCGACCGTGGGGTTGCCGGTACGGGCGGCCCAGCAGCGCAGGGCGACCTGCTGGGCCATCGTGCCGGTCGGGAAGAACGCGGCGGCCTCCTTGCCCAGCAGGGACGCGACCCGCTCCTCCAGGGCCGTCACGACCCCGTTCCCGTAGATGTCCGCGGGCTCCTCCACGTCGTAGACCTCGGGGGCGGCCTCCGCCAGTGACGCGAGGCGCTCCCGGATCGTGAGGCTCAGCCCGCCGCGCCACAGAACACGCCGTGCCTCTCGCACGGCGTTCCGGCGGCGCTTCCGCAACCGTTCCTCCGCCGACTGTTCGTCCACCTGCTCCGCAGCATCGCTCATGCCCCGGATCATCCCCCGCGCACTTTCCCGCGGGCACCCGCATTTCCGTTCGCGCGCGGAGTGCGCAAGCCCGTGGTCCGCGGAGTGTGGAAACCCACAGCCTGTGGACAACCGGACGCCCCTGGAACCGATCGCGTTAACATGACGAGAAATCGTCCGGTACCCAGATGCGGACTGGAACGGGAAGGCCACCGTCGCGTGAGTACTAGCCAACAGCCAGACCCCAGGGACCGCCCCGCGCGCCTCACCGTCGGCGTCGTCGGCGCCGGACGCGTGGGGCCCGCGCTGGCCGCGTCCCTCCAGCTCGCCGGGCACCGCCCGGTGGCCGTCTCCGGGGTGTCCGACGCCTCCCGCAGGCGGGCCGCGGAGATGCTCCCGGACGTACCGCTCGTGCCGCCCGCCGAGGTCCTCCAGCGCGCCGATCTGGTGCTGCTGACCGTCCCGGACGACACCCTGCCCGGCCTCGTGGAGGGCCTCGCCGAGACCGGCGCCGTCCGGCCGGGACAGCTGCTGGTGCACACCTCCGGGCGGTACGGCGCGAAGGTCCTCGACCCCGCGCTGCGCGCGGGCGCGCTGCCGCTCGCCCTGCACCCGGCGATGACCTTCACCGGCACCCCCGTGGACGTCCAGCGGCTCGCCGGCTGCTCGTTCGGGGTCACCGCGCCCGAGGAGCTGCGGCTGGCCGCCGAGGCGCTCGTCATCGAGATGGGCGGCGAGCCCGAGTGGATCGCCGAGGAGCGCCGGCCGCTCTACCACGCGGCGCTCGCGCTGGGCGCCAACCACCTCGTCACCCTGGTGGCCCAGTCCATGGAACTGCTGCGGGAGGCCGGTGTCACCGCCCCCGACCGCATGCTCGGCCCGCTCCTCGGGGCCGCCCTGGACAACGCCCTGCGCTCCGGCGACGCGGCCCTGACCGGCCCCGTCGCGCGCGGGGACGCCGGCACCGTCGCCGCGCACGTGTCCGAGCTGCGCAAGCACGCCCCGCAGACCGTCGCCGGCTATCTGGCGATGGCCCGCGCGACCGCCGACCGGGCGCTCGCCCACGGGCTGCTCAAGCCCGAGCTCGCCGAGGACCTCCTCGGGGTACTCGCCAACGGGACCCAGGGAACCAGCGGGACCCACGGCACCGACGGCACCGAGGGAGACGCCGGATGACCACCACCCTGCTGCGCACCGCCGACGAGCTCCACGCGCGCGTACGCGAGGGCCGCCGTGCCGTCGTGATGACCATGGGCGCCCTGCACGAGGGCCACGCCACCCTGGTCCGCACCGCGCGCGAGATCGCGGGGCCCGAGGGCGAGGTCGTCGTCACGGTCTTCGTGAACCCCCTCCAGTTCGGCAAGGGCGAGGACCTCGACCGCTACCCGCGCACCCTCGACGCCGACCTCAAGATCGCCGAAGAGGCGGGCGCGGACGCCGTGTTCGCGCCGTCCGTCGACGAGGTCTACCCCGGCGGCGAGCCCCAGGTCCGCGTCAGCGCGGGCCCCATGGGGGAGCGCCTGGAGGGTGCCTCGCGCCCCGGCCACTTCGACGGCATGCTCACGGTCGTCGCCAAGCTGCTGCACCTCACCCGGCCCGACGTCGCCCTGTACGGGCAGAAGGACGCCCAGCAGCTCGCGCTGATCCGGCGCATGGTGCGGGACCTGAACTTCGGGGTCGAGATCGTCGGCGTCCCGACCGTGCGCGAGGAGGACGGCCTGGCCCTGTCCAGCCGCAACCGCTATCTCTCGCCCCAGGAGCGCCGCACGGCCCTCGCGCTGTCCCAGGCGCTGTTCGCGGGCCGCGACCGGCACGCCGCGCAGGAGGCGCTGCGGGCCCGCGCGCGGGAAGTGCCCGCCACGCAGGCGCGCGCCGAGGCGCTCAGCGCCATCGGGGAGTCCCGCGCGGCCGCCGACGCGCACGCCGTCGCGAAGGCGATCCCGGGCGCCCCCACGGCCGTACGAGCCGCCGCCCGCCTGGTCCTCGACGAGGCCGCCCGCCTCTCGCCGCCGCTGGAGCTGGACTACCTGGCCCTCGTCGACCCCTCCGACTTCACCGAGGTCGAGGACGGCTTCACCGGCGAGGCCGTCCTGGCCGTGGCCGCCCGGGTCGGGACCACCCGGCTGATCGACAACCTCCCCCTCACCTTCGGAACCCTCGGAGCCGCCTCGTGACCAGCACAGGCATACGACTGCACGCACCCGCACCCGGGTGGTCGATCGACGCGGACGTGGTGGTCGTGGGCTCCGGCGTCGCCGGTCTCACCGCCGCCCTGCGCTGCGAGGCCGCGGGCCTGCGGACGGTCGTCGTCACCAAGGCCCGCCTCGACGACGGGTCCACGCGCTGGGCGCAGGGCGGCGTCGCCGCGGCCCTCGGCGAGGGCGACACTCCCGAGCAGCACCTCGACGACACCCTGGTCGCGGGCGTGGGCCTGTGCGACGAGAACGCGGTCCGCACCCTCGTCACCGAGGGCCCCGGCGCGGTACGCCGCCTCATCGAGACCGGCGCCCACTTCGACGAGTCCGAGGAGGGCGACCTGGAGCTCACCCGCGAGGGCGGCCACCACCGGCGCCGCATCGCCCACGCGGGCGGCGACGCGACCGGCGCGGAGATCTCCCGCGCACTGGTCGAGGCGGCACGCGCGCGGGGGGTGCGCACGATCGAGAACGCGCTCGTGCTCGACCTGCTCACGGACGCCGACGGCCGTACGGCGGGTGTCTCCCTGCACGTCATGGGCGAGGGCCAGCACGACGGCGTGGGCGCCGTGCATGCCCCCGCGGTCGTTCTCGCGACCGGCGGCATGGGACAGGTCTTCTCCGCGACCACCAACCCGTCCGTGTCGACCGGCGACGGCGTGGCCCTCGCACTGCGCGCGGGGGCGGAGGTCAGCGACCTGGAGTTCGTCCAGTTCCACCCGACCGTGCTCTTCCTCGGCCCCGACGCCGAGGGCCAGCAGCCCCTGGTCTCCGAGGCCGTACGGGGCGAGGGCGCCCACCTGGTCGACGCCGACGGCGTGCGCTTCATGGTCGGGCAGCACGAACTGGCCGAGCTCGCGCCCCGGGACATCGTCGCCAAGGGCATCCTGCGCCGCATGCAGCAGCAGGACGCCGAGCACATGTACCTCGACGCCCGGCACTTCGGCGCCGAGATGTGGGAGCACCGCTTCCCGACCATCCTCACCGCCTGCCGCGCCCACGGCATCGACCCGGTCACCGAGCCCATCCCGATCGCCCCGGCCGCCCATTACGCCTCCGGCGGCGTGCGCACCGACTCCCGCGGCCGTACGACCGTCCCGGGCCTGTACGCGTGCGGCGAGGTCGCCTGCACCGGCGTGCACGGCGCGAACCGGCTCGCGTCTAACTCCCTCCTGGAGGGCCTCGTCTACGCCGAGCGCATCGCGGCCGACATCACGGCGGAGCACGCGGCGAACGGCCTCCACGCGCGCGTGCCCGAGCCGGTCGAGCACCCCGAGACGCCCGCGCACCCCTTGCAGTCGCCCGAGGCCCGGTTCGCGATCCAGCGGATCATGACGCTCGGCGCGGGCGTCCTGCGCTCCGCCGAGTCCCTGGCGCAGGCCGCCGAACAGCTCCAGCGGCTGCACTCCGAGGCCCGCGTCGCCCTCGACGAGAACGGCAAGACCGCCGAGCCCGGCGTCGACACCTGGGAGGCCACCAACCTCCTGTGCGTGGCCCGCGTCCTGGTCGCCGCCGCGCAGCGGCGCGAGGAGACCCGCGGCTGCCACTGGCGCGAGGACGCGCCCGACCGCGACGACGAGGCATGGCGCCGCCACATCGTCGTACGGCTGAATCCGGACCGCACACTCGCCGTGCACACCACGGATACCGCAGACTTCCCCCCGACCCGCCGGCCCCTTCAGGAGCAGTGACAGCAGTGAGCACCGACGACCTTCCCCTCGCCTCCTCCGGCGGCTGCGGCGACGGCTGCGCCTGTGGCGCGGACGGCGGCGAGGAGTACCTGGAGTGCGGGCTGGACCCCGCGCTCGCCCAGCTCCTGGCCGACGCCGGGCTCGACCCCGTCGAGGTCGAGGACATCGCCAACGTGGCCATCCAGGAGGATCTGGACCACGGCGTGGACGTGACGACCGTCGCGACCATTCCGGAGGACGCCGTCGCCACCGCCGACTTCGTCGCGCGCGAGGCGGGCGTCGTGGCCGGTCTCCGGGTCGCCGAAGCGGTCGTCTCGGTGGTCTGCGAGGACGAGTTCGAGGTCGAGCGGCACGTCGAGGACGGCGACCGGGTGGAGGCCGGACAGAAACTCCTGTCGGTCACCACGCGCACCCGCGACCTGCTCACCGCCGAGCGCAGCGCGCTCAACCTCATGTGCCGGCTGTCCGGCATCGCGACCGCCACGCGCGCGTGGGCGGACGCGCTGGAGGGCACGAAGGCACGCGTGCGTGACACCCGCAAGACCACCCCGGGCCTGCGGTCCCTGGAGAAGTTCGCGGTGCGCTGCGGCGGCGGCGTGAACCACCGCATGTCGCTGTCCGACGCGGCGCTGGTCAAGGACAACCACGTGGTCGCCGCCGGTGGCGTCGCGCAGGCCTTCAAGGCCGTGCGGGAGGCCTTCCCGGACGTGCCCATCGAGGTCGAGGTCGACACCCTGCACCAGCTGCGCGAGGTCGTGGACGCGGGCGCGGACCTGATCCTTCTGGACAACTTCACGCCCGGCGAGTGCGAGGAGGCGGTGGCGCTCGTGCACGGGCGGGCCGCGCTGGAGGCCTCGGGCCGGCTGACGCTGGACAACGCGCGCGCGTACGCCGACACCGGCGTCGACTACCTCGCCGTAGGAGCCCTGACGCACTCCTCGCCGATCCTGGACATCGGCCTCGACCTGCGTGAGGCGGAGTAGTCGCGATGCTCCTCACGATCGACGTAGGCAACACCCACACCGTCCTCGGCCTGTTCGACGGCGAGGAGATCGTCGAGCACTGGCGCATCTCCACGGACGCCCGCCGCACGGCCGACGAGCTGGCGGTGCTGCTCCAGGGCCTGATGGGCATGCACCCGCTGCTCGGCGACGAACTGGGCGACGGCATCGACGGCATCGCCATCTGCGCGACGGTCCCCTCGGTGCTGCACGAGCTGCGTGAGGTCACGCGGCGGTACTACGGCGACGTGCCGGCCGTCCTGGTCGAGCCGGGTGTGAAGACGGGCGTGCCGATCCTGACCGACAACCCCAAGGAGGTCGGCGCGGACCGCATCATCAACGCGGTCGCCGCGGTCGAGCTCTACGGCGGCCCCGCGATCGTCGTCGACTTCGGTACGGCGACGACGTTCGACGCGGTCTCCGCGCGCGGGGAGTACGTCGGCGGGGTCATCGCTCCCGGCATCGAGATCTCGGTCGAGGCGCTCGGCGTCCGGGGCGCGCAGCTGCGGAAGATCGAGGTGGCCAGGCCGCGGAGCGTGATCGGCAAGAACACGGTCGAGGCGATGCAGTCCGGCATCATCTACGGCTTCGCCGGTCAGGTCGACGGGGTCGTGAACCGGATGGCGCGGGAGCTGGCCGAGGACCCGGACGACGTGACGGTAATCGCCACCGGCGGTCTCGCGCCGATGGTCCTGGGCGAGTCCTCGGTGATCGACGAGCACGAGCCGTGGCTGACGCTGGTGGGGCTGCGGCTGGTCTACGAGCGGAACGTATCCCGCATGTGAGCGGATGCGAGGCGCCGTCCCCGGCCGCGGGGCGGCGCCCCCTGCCGCGGGGCGGCGCAACCGGGTGGCCCCGCACGCCACGCCCATCCCCTATGTCGAATTTGTCTGATTAGCGCGTATCGTCGCCGCATGCCCACGCCATACGGATCCCGCGGCGGCATGGCGTTCGGCGCGGAGGAGCTGCGTGTGCTCCGCCGCGCTCTCGCCCTCGCCCTGCACCCCCGACCCGCCTCGGCCGAGGACGTCCAGGACTGCCTACGCCTCGCCGACTCCCTCGACGAGGCGATGCGCGAGGGCGCCCGGCTGCGTGCCTTCCTGGTGGCCGACCTCGCCCGGTACCGCGACGCCCTGCCCGGCACCGCCGCCGGCTACCTCGCCCTCCTGGAGGAGGCGCTGAGCGCCGGGTACCACCCGAACCCCGACGACCTCGCCGGGCTGCGCGCCCTGCGCGGCAACCCCACGGCGGCGGCCTTGCTGGACCGCTGCCAGAGGCTTGCGGAACAGGACGTACGAGCCCGTCTGGCCCGCGGCACGGCCCGCCGGGTCACCCCGGCCGTCCCAGCCTCCCGCACCCGCCTCCTGGCCCTCCCAGGGGGCCTGTCGGCCGTCCCCGAGAGTTCCGGCGACAGGCACGCCGATTCCGCGTCCGGCTCCGGCGCGGGCGGCTTCGGAGCACCCTCCGGCGGGCGTCACGCCGTGGTCGTCGGCGAGGCATCCGCCGCGCAGCCCGAGAAGCCCGCCGCACCCGCGAAGAAGCCCGCGGACGAACCGGCCCCGGGTTCCGAGCCGCCGAAGCCGAACCGCCCCATCCCGACCCCGGGCGAGGTCTTCCCGCGCCGCAAGCCGACACCGCCACCACCCGCGAGCCCGCCGCAGCAACTCGCCGCGGGCTGATCCGCCCGAGCGCCCCCGGGGGCACCGCACTCCGGGCTCCAGGGGGCGCCTTGCGGACGGGTGCATCGCGCGTCTGCGCCTCGCCCCGGGGCATCGTCGGGCGCCCTCGCTGCGGTGCATCGCCGCGAGGCCCCCCGGAGGCATCGAGCGTCACAACCTCGCCCCTGGGGCAGCACGCGGGGGCTGCGCCCCGGGTACGCACGGCCCCCGCCCCACCCCGGCCCGCACGGCCCCCGCCCCACCCCGGCCCGCACGGCCACCGCCCCCACCCCCGGCCCCGCGCGTCCGCGCGCCGTGGCTACCCTGGAGGCATGGACTATGTCTCCGCGCTCGTGCCCCCCGTCGTCATGGCGGTGCTCTTCATCGGTGTGATCAGGGTGATCGTGAAGACCCAGGGCGGGGCCAACAAGGCCAAGGAGGACGCGGTCGTCGACGCCGCCCTCGCGCGCGCGGAGGGGGCCCGGCAGGCCTCTCCGAAGGCCGACGCCTGACGGACTTGCCCCCGGCGCCACTCCGGCACCCCCGGCGTACGACTCCCTCCGTTTCCGAGTCGTACGCCCTTTTTGTTCTTGTTTGCCGGTGAACGTGCACGTCCGGCACGCCAATACCGAGATCTCCCACTATTGTGCTGAGCTGTGCCTCGCCCATTGGGAGAACTCGAAGACGCGGTCATGACGCGGGTGTGGAAGTGGAACCGCCCGGTGACCGTTCGGGAAGTCCTGGAAGATCTGCAACAGGAACGGTCCATCGCGTACACCACGGTGATGACCGTTTTGGACAATCTCCATCAGAAGGGCTGGGTGCGGCGAGAGGCCGAAGGACGGGCCTATCGATATGAGGCCGTCTCCACTCGCCCCGCCTACGCCGCCGCGCTCATGAACGACGCCTGGTCGCAGAGCGACAACCCCGCCGCCGCTCTCGTCGCCTTCTTCGGCATGATGAGCGACGAACAGCGGCAGGCGCTGCGGGACGCCGTACGCATCGTCCAAGGACCGGAAACCCCGGAAGCGTCCGCAACGGATACCGGCGCCGAAACCAGCCGCGAGAACCCCGCCTCGGCACCGGACGGCGACGGGCGATAGCGTCCGCTCATGTCAGCAGAGAGCTCGTCTCCTCAGAGCCCCGAAGTCACCGCAAAAGCCATCACCGTCCGGCGGGCCCGCACCAGCGATGTGCCGGCCGTGCGCAGTCTCCTCGACGAGTACGTCCGCGCTCGCATCCTGCTCGACAAAGCAACGGTGACGCTTTACGAGGACATCCAGGAGTTCTGGGTCGCCGAACGGGACGACAACGGCGAGGTCGTCGGCTGCGGCGCACTGCACGTGATGTGGGAAGACCTCGCCGAAGTTCGTACTCTCGCGGTGAAGCACGGCCTGAAGGGTGCCGGTGTCGGCCATCAGTTGCTGGAGAAGTTGCTGCACACCGCGCGCTGGCTCGGTGTTCGCCGGGTTTTCTGTCTGACCTTCGAAGTGGACTTCTTCGGCAAGCACGGCTTCGTCGAGATCGGTGAGACGCCCGTCGACACCGATGTCTACGCGGAGCTCTTGCGTTCCTATGACGAGGGCGTCGCGGAGTTCCTGGGCCTCGAACGAGTGAAACCGAACACCTTGGGCAACAGCCGGATGCTTCTGCATCTGTGATCAAGGGGTATTCGGCCCCGACGCCTTGCCCAGGTTCCCTATGTCCGAAACGCGCATGTTTCCGGACCGGAGGCGGCCGGTCTGTCTCTCCCAGGGGTTTGTGTTTTTCCAGCAAAAGCGGTTTGCTTTCCGACGTACTGCAGTACTGCATATAACAGGGGTGGCGAAACGGCGGACGCCGCAGACCCCGGTCCTGAAGTTATCGATGAAAGGGAATCCCGTGGCACAGAAGGTTCAGGTCCTTCTTGTCGACGACCTCGACGGCGGCGAGGCCGACGAGACCGTGACGTTCGCGCTGGACGGCAAGACGTACGAGATCGATCTCACGACTGCCAATGCGGACAAGCTCCGTGGGCTTCTTGAGCCTTACGTCAAGGGCGGTCGTCGTACCGGAGGCCGTGCTGCGGGCGGTCGTGGAAAGGCGCGCGCCGCTTCCGGCGGCGGCAGCCAGGACACCGCGCTGATCCGTTCCTGGGCGAAGGAGCAGGGTCTTGAGGTCAATGACCGCGGTCGTGTTCCCGCAGCCATTCGTGAGGCGTACGAGAAGGCCAACGCCTGAGCGCGAGGCCTAGGAAAAGGCAGGCGGCTGAGTGCACACGCGCAGCCGCAGGCGGTGGCACTGCGTGGCCACCGTGTCCAGCACCCGTACGAGATCGGGGGCGCCCCCACCGCCCCCCAGGGCCGACAGCGTCGGCAGCGAGGCCTCGACCTCGCACCCTGTCCCGGGGGGCCGCAACCATACGGCGGCCCCCTGAGCGGCGTCGGCCGCGCCCCGGGGGAGCGGCGGCCGGTGACCGGCGGGGTCCGGCTCCGGAGGCGCCGGCGCGTCCATGACGTCGCCCTCTGAGAGCGTCCTCAGGCCGAGGCGCAGCGAGCCCCACTCCAGCCAGTCCAGGACCCCCGGCACCTCCTCCGCGCTGCCCGCGGCCAGCAGCAGCCGCATCCGTCCGTCCTGCACGGCCACCGGAGAGCCCGGCGCCAGATGGCGCAGCGCGGCGCGGCCGGCCTCGGCGGGGACGTCCAGGACGTCGAAGCGCGGGCCCACGAAAAGTCGTACCGGAGCTCCCGGGCCGTCGGGCACCGTCGGCCACCCCAGTTCGTTCTCGTACCAACGGCGGACCTGATCGCTCGCGTCGAGCGGCCGGCGGGGGAGCGGGACCGTGGTGGCCGCCGCGATCGGAGAGCCCGCCGGAGCGGTGACCGCAGCGGCGGCCGGGGCAGTGGCCGGGGGAGGGGTGCCAACCATGCCAAGTGCAACCGTCCGGCAGGGGTGCGAGTTACGCTGGGTGTTCCGGTGAATGCGCAGCGTGGCAAAAAAGGGAGCGTCCGGGGGTGCGGGGAGACGCAAGGTTGTTCGCCCATAGCGGAGGGAACCGGGCCGCTCGGCATGGAGTGTCAGTCCCAGCGGGTAAGACATCCCTAGTGGGAGGGGGCGACACGCAGGACAGGCCGTCTCACGTTCGCCATCGGCGTACTGACAGTAGGGGTAACTGCCTGGCCTGCGGGAACATCGTCTCGCACCATCAGGTTGGAGCAGATGTCGGCGTTCGGGGTCAGGAGGCCAAGGACGGTGTCGGCAGTTGGAATGAGCGGTCCCCGCTTGCGGGACTAAGCTGCGGAAGGACAGGGAGGGGAAGTTCCCCCCACTGCCTGACCGCTCTGAGGAGCGATTAACGATGTTCGAGAGGTTCACCGACCGCGCGCGGCGGGTTGTCGTCCTGGCTCAGGAAGAAGCCCGGATGCTCAACCACAACTACATCGGCACCGAGCACATCCTCCTGGGCCTGATCCACGAGGGTGAGGGTGTCGCCGCCAAGGCCCTTGAGAGCCTCGGGATTTCGCTCGAGGCGGTCCGCCAGCAGGTGGAGGAGATCATCGGCCAGGGCCAGCAGGCCCCGTCCGGGCACATCCCCTTCACCCCCCGTGCCAAGAAGGTCCTGGAGCTGTCGCTCCGCGAGGCCCTTCAGCTGGGCCACAACTACATCGGCACGGAGCACATCCTGCTCGGCCTGATCCGTGAGGGCGAGGGCGTCGCCGCCCAGGTCCTGGTCAAGCTGGGCGCTGATCTCAACCGGGTGCGGCAGCAGGTGATCCAGCTGCTCTCCGGTTACCAGGGCAAGGAGACCGCCACCGCCGGCGGGCCTGCCGAGGGCACGCCCTCGACGTCCCTGGTCCTCGACCAGTTCGGCCGGAACCTCACCCAGGCCGCTCGTGAGTCCAAGCTCGACCCGGTCATCGGGCGCGAGAAGGAGATCGAGCGGGTCATGCAGGTGCTGTCCCGCCGTACGAAGAACAACCCGGTCCTGATCGGTGAGCCCGGCGTCGGCAAGACCGCCGTCGTCGAGGGCCTCGCCCAGGCCATCGTCAAGGGCGAGGTGCCCGAGACCCTCAAGGACAAGCACCTCTACACCCTCGACCTCGGCGCGCTGGTCGCCGGCTCCCGCTACCGCGGTGACTTCGAGGAGCGCCTGAAGAAGGTCCTCAAGGAGATCCGCACCCGCGGCGACATCATCCTGTTCATCGACGAGCTCCACACCCTCGTGGGTGCGGGTGCCGCCGAGGGCGCGATCGACGCCGCCAGCATCCTCAAGCCGATGCTGGCCCGCGGTGAGCTCCAGACCATCGGTGCCACCACGCTGGACGAGTACCGCAAGCACCTGGAGAAGGACGCGGCCCTGGAGCGCCGCTTCCAGCCCATCCAGGTCGCCGAGCCCTCGCTCCCGCACACCATCGAGATCCTCAAGGGTCTGCGTGACCGGTACGAGGCTCACCACCGCGTCTCGATCACGGACGAGGCCCTCGTCCAGGCCGCGACGCTGGCCGACCGGTACATCTCGGACCGCTTCCTGCCGGACAAGGCGATCGACCTGATCGACGAGGCCGGTTCCCGGATGCGCATCCGCCGGATGACCGCGCCGCCGGACCTCCGCGAGTTCGACGAGAAGATCGCCGGTGTCCGCCGGGACAAGGAGTCCGCGATCGACTCGCAGGACTTCGAGAAGGCCGCGTCCCTGCGCGACAAGGAGAAGCAGCTCCTGGCCGCCAAGGCCAAGCGGGAGAAGGAGTGGAAGGCCGGCGACATGGACGTCGTCGCCGAGGTCGACGGCGAGCTGATCGCCGAGGTCCTCGCGACCGCCACCGGCATCCCGGTCTTCAAGCTGACCGAGGAGGAGTCCTCGCGTCTGCTCCGCATGGAGGACGAGCTCCACAAGCGGGTCATCGGCCAGAAGGACGCCGTCAAGGCGCTGTCGAAGGCGATCCGTCGTACGCGTGCGGGCCTGAAGGACCCGAAGCGTCCCGGTGGTTCGTTCATCTTCGCCGGCCCGTCCGGTGTCGGTAAGACCGAGCTGTCCAAGGCGCTCGCCGAGTTCCTCTTCGGTGACGAGGACGCGCTGATCTCCCTCGACATGTCGGAGTTCAGCGAGAAGCACACGGTCTCGCGGCTCTTCGGTTCGCCCCCCGGTTACGTGGGCTACGAAGAGGGCGGCCAGCTGACCGAGAAGGTGCGGCGCAAGCCGTTCTCCGTGGTCCTCTTCGACGAGGTCGAGAAGGCCCACCCGGACATCTTCAACTCGCTGCTGCAGATCCTGGAGGACGGTCGCCTGACCGACTCCCAGGGCCGGGTCGTGGACTTCAAGAACACGGTCATCATCATGACGACCAACCTCGGCACCCGGGACATCTCCAAGGGCTTCAACCTGGGCTTCGCGGCCTCGGGTGACACGAAGACCAACTACGAGCGCATGAAGAACAAGGTCTCGGACGAGCTCAAGCAGCACTTCCGGCCCGAGTTCCTCAACCGCGTCGACGACGTGGTCGTCTTCCCGCAGCTGACCCAGGAGGACATCCTCGCGATCGTCGACCTGATGATCGGCAAGGTGGACGAGCGCCTGAAGGACCGGGACATGGGCATCGAGCTCTCCCAGTCCGCCAAGGAGCTGCTGTCCAAGAAGGGTTACGACCCCGTTCTGGGCGCGCGTCCGCTGCGTCGCACGATCCAGCGCGAGGTCGAGGACACGCTGTCGGAGAAGATCCTCTTCGGCGAGCTGCGCCCCGGTCACATCGTGGTCGTGGACACGGAGGGCGAGGGCGACGCCCAGACCTTCACGTTCCGCGGCGAGGAGAAGTCGGCACTGCCGGACGTTCCGCCGATCGAGCAGGCGGCCGGCGGGGCCGGGCCGAATCTGAGCAAGGACGCGTAAGCCGCAGGGCGATGCGTTGAAGGGGCCGGTGCCTTCGGGTGCCGGCCCCTTCGCCTTGTCAGCGCTGGTCGAGGCTGATCTCGACGCCGGGGAAGACGCCGGCGTAGCGGGCCGCGGGTATGAGCTTGCCGGGGTAGCTCTGCAAAGTCACCGAGTGCAGGCCCGGCAGCCGGTCGACCAGCGGGGACAGGTCTTCGGCGCCGTGCATGGCGGAAATCCGCAGCGTCTCGACGCCGGGAAGCACCGGCATCAGCTCGACGGAGTGCGGGAAGTTCTGGATGATCTCCGAGTTGATGTGGAGCTCGGTCAGTTCGGGCAGTGCGGCGACGGCCTGCCAGTCGCCGGTGGTCAGTTCCTTGGTCAGCGGACCGAGGCTGAGGGTGCGCAGCCCGGACCAGTGCTGGAGCCCGCGCAGGCCCGTGCTGTCGGTGGTGTTCCTGCCCAGGAAGAGGAACTCCAGGGGTGCGTCCGTCGGCAGCGACTCGGTGAGATCGGCGCCCGGCAGCTCCTGCGACAAGGACAGGTACCGGGCGCCGCGGAAGCACCGGAGTCCGGTCAGGTCCTCGACGCCGGTGACGGTGACGCCGGTGAGCGACCGCGTGGACAGCCGGTCCAGGCCGGCCAGGGTCGGGCAGCCCTCCAGCCGCAGTACGCGGAGTGAGCCGAACGCCGACAGGGCGGCCAGGTCGGTGAGCAGCGGATTGCCCTGCACATCGAGCTGCTCCACGGCCTCGGGCGCGGGAACGGCGGCCAGGATGTCCTCGACCCGCTGCGGCCCCTGAAACGCCAGGCTGTACCAAGGGCGCATGCCGGCGAGCGCCGACCTCTCCTCGGCCGTCTTGCAGGTGAGGAACAGATGCTTGCGCTCCAGATGGTCCAGCACCTCCGTGGCGTACTCCTCGGTGTCGAACCGCTGCCAGGTCCCGGCGAGCTGGCGTCGTACCTCGAGGTCCGGGTGCTCGCGGAACCGGCGGAGCACGGCCAGAGCCCCCGTCGGTTCCTCTCCGCCGAGGATCGAGGCGGTGATCGTGACGCCGAGGGCGGCCTCCTCCGTCAGGCCGGCCGGCCCCGGCAGCAGCTCCAGGACCAGGGGCCCGGCCTCGGCCAGGACCTTGGCCTCCTCTTTGGTGCCCGGTGGTATCAGCGCGGACGCCTGGGACTCGACCGCCGCGCGCACCCCCGGGTCCAGGGCCGTGACGTGTTCCAGGCAGGCCAGCGCCAGCAAGGTCAGCCGGGGGACGTCCCGGGACAGCAGCGCCTTGAGGAGATGGGCCCGTTCCCGCGGCCGGGCGTGGGCCACGGCCAGCCGGATCACGTCCTCCCACTGGGTGTCGTCCGCGTGGCTGAGCAGGACGTCGAGGTGGCCCTCCTCGACCGCGTACCGGGCTCCGAGGTAGTCCTGGAACGTGCGGTGCACGAAATCCACGACGCCCGCGGCCGGCTGGCGGAGCAGGCCGCTGCGCAGCAGCAGGGACTGAAGCACCGTGCGCGCGTCACCCGGTACCGCGATCGACGGCAGACAGCGCTCCACGATGCCCTCGGCGGTCTCGACGTCCATCTCCGTACGGCCGCTCAGCACCAGGGCGTACGCGAGGCGTTGGAGCACCTCCAACTGGGCCTCCTCACCCAGTTCGGAGACCGTCGGCATGCCCCGCTCCAGGTCCCGGCGGGTGAGCAGCATCGTGAGGGCGGCGTCGTACAACTCCTTGCGGCCGGTGGGGAGATAGCCGCGGCGCTCCCGGTGCAGGGCGCAGATCAGGCCGCACATCAGGGGGTTGGTGGCGAGGCGGGCCAGGTCGCGTTGGGTGCGGAGGGAGTCCAGGAGCGGGCCCTCGTACTCCGGGGCCCGGGCTGCCGTGTGCCAGCGGTGGACGAAGGTGGCGATGTCCGGGCGGCGCATCGGGGCCATGGCCAGCTCGTGGAAGCCCTCGCTCGCCAGCCAGTCGGGGCGGACCGCGGTGGGGCGGGAGGTCAGGAGCCAGCGGTTGCCGGGGAAGGCGCGGATGAGGGCGAGGAGCCAGTCGCGGGTGCGGGTGCGGTCGGGGGCGGGGATCTCGTCGAGACCGTCGACCAGGATCAGCCCCCGGCCAGCCGTCAGGACGCGTTCCGCCCAGCCCTCGGGCGGGGTGTGCGGGCAGCTCACCGCGGACAGGAACTCCGCCGGGGCCGGGAGCGTGCCGGTGCGGATCAGGGTGCGCAACGGGAGGACGTACGGGATGTCGAGGCCGTCGCGGGCCGCCGTCACCGTCAGCCATTGCACCAGGGTGGTCTTGCCCGAGCCCGCGTCCCCGCGCAGGAACACGCGGTCGTGGGCCAGCAGCGCTCCCTCGGCCGGGAGTTGGACGGTCACCGGGCCGCCGGAAGGGCGCTCCTCCTCCGGCGCCCGCTCCTCGGACGTGGTCGCCTCCAGGCTGAGGTACGCCACTTCGAGGGGCCAGCGGTCGGGGGAGTCGCGCAGATCGATGCCGTAGATGGTGATGTGGTCGTGGCGGTCGGCCAGATGGCGCAGGTAGCGGCGTTCGAAGGCGTGGTCGCGGCTGCCGGGGCGGGGGGTGCGCACCAGCAACTGGTCGACCTTGGCGATGAGTTCGGCCTGGCGCCGGGTCTGCTCGACGAGGGTGCGGGCCACGAAGGCGGACCGGCGGGTGAAGTGCTCCAGGATGTGCAGACAGGCCCACTCGGTCGCCGAGTCCAGGAAGTAGTCGGCGTCGGCGGACAGCCCAGTGGCCGGCGAAGCCCGGTGGGCGAGCCGTTTCGCCAGCTCGCGGTGGCCCAGGCTCACCGCCTGGACGTCGTCCATGTCCAGCTCGCCCAGGGCCAGCAGGCGCAGCACGAGGGCCTCGATGACCGCCGTCGTCTCGTCGGGCGGGAACGGCGGCTCGCCCGGGGTGTCCGTCGCCGCCTCCACCAGGCGGGACGCCAGGACGTGGACCTCCTTCTCGCCCAGTCTCCGCCGTTCGCCCCGGAACGAGACGAGTGACTTCAGGCGTACGGGTCTGTCGACCAGGCCGGCCCCAGGGGCGTCCGGTGGGAAAAGCCGCCGCAGCAAGGAAGCCACCGCGCCGGACGCCAGTTTGCCGCCGAGGACCGCCGGGTCCATCCGCCCCACCCCCGTGATCGTGCGAACGGGGGTGAGGATATCGGCAGTTGACCGGTCGGGTCAGGAAAGCTGACCGTCGTAGTCCGGCAGCTTGTACGTCTTCTCGGCGTGGCCGCCGGAGAGGTCGGTGGCGCTGTTGCCGATGTTCGCGATGATCGTGTAGCCCTTGTTCTCGATGTCGACGCGCTGGGCGGTCTTGTAGGCGGCGACGTCCTTGAACAGGTCGAGGAAGCCGCGGACGTAGAGGCCGGAGACGTCGTAGCCGACGTGGTCGAGGTTGTAGTCCGTGAACGAGTAGATGATGCCCGGGCGGGCCGTCACGAAGAACAGCGATACGCCGTGCTCCTGCGCGTACTTGGCGACGTCCAGGACCGGCTTGTTGGCGGGCTGCGGGTAGCTGAAGCCGAAGTCGGTCTCCAGGGTGGTGTTGTCGATGTCGAAGACGATCGCCTGCTTCTCGCCGGGCTTCGTGGCGGCGATGCGCTGCTTCAGGTACGGGAGCGCCTGGTCCATGACCGCCCGGCAGTCCTGCTGCCAGGTGGTGTAGTCGATGTCTTCGGTGGTCGCGGCGTCGGCCGGGGCGGCGAGTGCGACGAGGGCCGCCGTGGAGACGGCGGTGACGGTCATGCGGCGCACCAAGGGGCGTCGGTTCGTCATGGGTGGGGGGTCCTCTCACGTCCGGTGCTGCTGCCGTTGACGGGGGCATGGTGGTTGGCGTGGGTGGCGCGAGGGGAACCGTAAGGTTACTGGAGGGTAAGTGGGAAGAGGCTTGCGCTACTTGATCTGGACATGGGCGGGGAGCCGATCGAGGCCGCGGGGGCGGAGGGTGGCGCGTGGCAGGGTGAGCTGCTGGAGCGCGGGCAGGTGCCTGAGCGGGGTGAGATCCCAGTTCGGCAGGGAGTCGTGAGGGGCTTCGAGGGTGAGGTGTGTCAGGGCGGGGAGGCGCGCGGGAAGGCGTTCGAGGTACGGCGGCTCGGTCGGCTCCGCGATCAGGGTCAGCCGCGTCACCTTGGGGAACACCGTCGTCGGCGGGCACCGTTGCAAGGAGGCGGTGGACACCCGGAGCGTGAGCAATTCGCTGAGTGTCTCGATCTCCGACCATTCGGCGGCGGACGACGGACTGGCGGCCTGGCTCAGGGCGAGGTTTCTGAGCTCCGCGAAACGACTCAGGCCGAGCAGGCCGTCCTCGGGGGCGGGCGTTCTCAGCCCGAGCTTGAGCCGGCGCAGGGGTGCCCGGGCCGGCAGCATCGACGTGGCCCAGACGCCTCGCTGCGGCAGGGAGAGTTCGAGCATCTGCAACCGGTTGAGGCCGGTGAGGGGGCGCAGGTCGAGGTCGGGGCCGAGGCGTTGGAGGTTCAGCCACTTGAGGCTCGCTCCCGGGAGGCCGCCGATGTCCGTGAGGCGGGGGCAGTTCGCGAGGGACACGGTCACCAGCGCCGTGGCTTCGGCCAGCAGGGAGAGGTCGGTCAGCTCCGGGTTGCTGCCGATGGTCAGGTCGGTCGGCTGCGTCTCGGTGACGTACTCGGTCATCTCGTGCCGTGGCAGCGCTCCCCGGAAGAGCACCAAGGGACGTCCGCCCATGGAGCGCAGCGCCCGCAGCTGCTCGGGGCTGTCGACCGGGAAGACGATGCCGTGCGGGGTGATGCGGGCGATGACGTCCCGCGCGTAGGCCTCGGCGTCGAACCTGTTCCAGGCGGCCGCGAGCGGTGACCGCACCGACCGGGACGGATGGTCGGCGAACCGCGCCAGATAGGGGATCGCCGTCTCGGACGCCACGCCGGTGGCGGTGATCACCGCGTGGTAGGCGGCCTTGTCGTCGAGCCCCTCCGGCCCCGGCAGCAGGTCCAGCACCAGCGGACCGACCGCCGCGAGCGCCTCGGCGGCCGGTGCGGTGGCCGGCGGGACGAGCGTGGCGGCCCGCTCCTGCACCGCGGCGCGGACCGCCGGATCCAGCTCCGTCGCGTGTTCCAGGCAGGCCGCCGCGAGCAGATACACCCGGCTCCGCTCCCGCCCCTTCTCGTACGCGTCCCCCTTCGCCAGCAACTCCTGGAAGATCTCCGCCCGCTCCCGCGGCC
Source organism: Streptomyces sp. Act143 (assembly GCF_003143935.1). Lineage (GTDB taxonomy): Bacteria > Actinomycetota > Actinomycetes > Streptomycetales > Streptomycetaceae > Streptomyces. Next base: position 5,670,237 of record NZ_QFRX01000001.1, read on the forward strand.
GGGCGTGTGCCACGGCCATCCGGATCACGTCCTCCCACTGGTCGTCGACCGCGTGCTCGACGAGCAGGCCGAGGTCCCAGATCTCCACGGCGGCACGGGCGGCCAGGTAGTCCTGGAAGGTGCGGTGGATGAAGTCGACGGCGTCCGGGGCGGGTTCGCGGAGCAGCCCGGTGCGGTCGAGGAGGTGCCGGAAGACGGCCCTGGCGTCGCCGAGGGCCGCGGCGGACGGCACGGCGGGCAGGATGTCGGCGACGATCTGTTCGGCGCGGTCGCGGTCCATCTCCGTACGGCCGTTGCGGATCAGCCAGTAGGCGAGGCGCTGGAGAAGCTGCGTCTGGGATTCCTGTTGCAGCTCGACGCCGCCTGTGGTGACCACGGCACGTTCGCGGTCCCGGCGGGTCAGCAGCATCGCGAGCGCGGCCTCGTACAACTCCTTGCGGCCCTGCGGGAGATAGCCGTGGCGGTCGCGGTGCAGGGCGCAGATCAGGCCGCACATCAGGGGGTTGGTGGCGAGTCGGCCGAGGTCGGTCTTGCTGCGGATGGCCGCCAGCAACTGGCTCTCGTATGCGGCCAGTTGCGCGTCCTCGTCGGCGTTTCCGGTGGTCGCCGCCTTGTGCCAGTGCGCGATGAAGGTGGCGACGGCCGCGGGGCTCATCGCGGACAGGGTGAGTTCCGTGAAGCCGTCGTCGGCGAGCCAGTCGTCCTGTACGGCGCTCGGTCGGGAGGTCACCAGCCAGCGGTTGCCGGGGTGGGCGGCGATCAGTTCGCGCAGCCAGGTCCGGGCGCGGTCGCGTTCCGCCTCCGGGATCTCGTCGATGCCGTCGATCAGGACGAGGCCGCGGCCCTGGGCGAGCACGCGGTCGGTCCAGCCCTCCGGCTGCCTGCCGGCGAGGGGGCAGCCGGAGGCCGCGAGGAAGCCGGCGGGGGCCGGGAGCGGTTCGCCGTGCCGGGTGAGGGTGCGCAGGGGCATGACCAGTGGAATCCGGCCGTACAGGTGGGACATCGCGTCGTCCGCGTCCGCCCGGGTGGCGGAGACGGCCAGCCACTGCACGAGTGTGGTCTTGCCCGAACCGGCGACGCCGCGCAGCAGGACGCGGTCGTGGTGGGCGAGGACCTGGTCGGCGGGAAGGACGGCGAGGCGGCTGATGTCGAGGGAGGGCAAGGGGTCGGCCACGGGCTTCTTCTTGAAGGCCGCGGGGGGCCAGAAGCCGTCGACCCCCACGACTGGCTCGCTCGTCGTGTTGAGCCAGTAGTGTCGCGATGCTGTTGCCTCCAAGCTGAGATAGGCCACCTCCAGGGGCCATTTGGAGGGGGAGTTCACCAGGTCGATGCCGTAGATGGTGAGTCGGCCGTGTCGTTGGGCGACGTACTGCAGATAGTCATGCTGGAACGCCGTGTCACGGGGGTCCGGGCGAGGGGCGCGCGTGATCAGCTCGTCGATCCTGACGACGAGGTCGGCCAGGCGGCGTGCTTCCTCGGGCAGGGTTCGGGAGACGTACTCCGAGTGCCGCGCGAGCCGGGCGACGATATGGAGGCAGACCCATTCGGTGAGGTTGTCCATGAAGGACGCGGAACCGGAGGAGAGATCCGATTCCGGCGCGGCCCGGCGAAGCTCTCGCGCCAGTGCGCGGTACCCCAGCCGCACCGCCTCCACGTCGGTCATGGCCAAGCGCCGCAGGCCCAGCAGCCGCAGCGCGAGGGCCTGGCGGACCTCGGTTCCCTCGTCGGGGAGCAGGTGCTGTGCGCTCAGCGCATCCGGATCGGTCAGCCACGACAACGGCACCGGCCCGGCGGCCTCGCCCTCCCGCACGAACAGCCGCTCCACCATCGGGCCCACCACGCTCGCCCCGAGCCCGGCCCCGATGCTCGTCGGATCCACCCGGCATCCCCCCCCGCATTCCCCATGTATCCCTCGCAGAGACCCGGCAGCGTAGCCCCCGTCACATCCGCATGTCCGTCGATCTCCGCACCCGGTGACATGGCGCACAGGCGATTTGTCCGTTACTAGGACGCTTAGGAGTAGGCCCGATAAGGGCAAAAAGGACTTTTATCCCGGAACCCTCGACGGCATTCCGCCGTCCTGGGTGGATTCGTACCTCCTGGGTCCTCTGTCAAGGAAGCGGAAGTTTTCGGATGAAGTACTAGCTTCCGTCGTAGATCGGCGGTTTGGGTGTTCCGCGGGGGCGGGGTTACCAAGGGATGCCCCATCCGGCGGATGCCTGTGCGCCGGGTGGTTTTTCTGTCCCCGTCTCCATGAGGTTCCGATGTCCCCGCGTTTCGCTTCCCGTTCCGCCCGTACGTCCAAGCTCCGCACCCGCGCGGCCGTGGTGGCCGTCGGCCTGGGGGTCTCGGCCGTGCTGGGGACCGGGGTCGCGGCGGCCGCCGAGACCGGTGTCGCCGCCAAGAAGGCCGTCTCCTGGGTCGACCCGGTGAAGAAGTACACGCTCAGCGCGAGCTTCGCGCAGGCCGGCAAGATGTGGCAGTCCACCCACAGTGGTCAGGACTTCGCCGTGGCCAGCGGCACCAAGGTGTTCGCCGCGCACGGCGGCACCGTCGTCAAGGCCGGCGGGAACGGTGCCGGTGACGGCTCCGCGTACGGCAACGCCATCGTCATCAAGCACGGCAACCGGCTCTACTCGCAGTACGCCCATCTCTCGCGCATCGAGGTCAAGGTCGGCCAGGTCGTCAAGACCGGCCAGCGCATCGCCCTGTCCGGCAACACCGGCAACTCCAGCGGTCCGCACCTGCACTTCGAGATCCGTACGACCGCCAACTACGGGTCGGCCGTGGACCCGGTCGCCTTCCTGCGCTCCAAGGGTGTGACCGTCTGAGTCTGAGGCGGGCCCTACTTCTCCGTGGCGCCCCGGTGGGCCTGGGTCACCAGGTCCGACGCCACCTCCAGGACCGCCTTGCGCTTGGCTTCGGGGTCGGCGTCGAAGTCCTGGAGGAAGAACATCCCGGCGTGCAGGGTGAAGATCGCGCTGACGTAGCGGACCTGGTCGACCAGGTCCGCCGACGGGTCGATCATGATGTCGCGCAGTCCCTGCATGCGCTCCTTGAAGGTCTCGCCGACGCGCAGCTCCCGCACCGTGGCCTGGTTCTCCTGCATGAAGCGGAACAGGGGGGCGGCGTCGGCGAGGATGTCGCTGTAGCGCCGTACGATCTCCTGCTTGGTCTCCAGGGTGTGCGGCTGCCGCTTGCCCCAATCGATCAGGTCGAGGATCGGCTGCGTCAGATCGTCGAAGATGCTGACGAGGATCTCTTCCTTGGTCTTGAAGTGGTAGTACAGCGCCGCCTTCGTGACCTCCAGACGCTCCGCGATCTCGCGCAGCGACGTCTTCTCGTAGCCCTGCTCGGCGAAGAGTTCGAGGGCCACGTCCTGGATGCGCTGGCGGGTGTTCCCGCGGCGCCGCTGCCTGGTGCCGTCCATGGTGTCGCCCATCCTCGCGCACTCCTGACTTGAAAACTCGGGACACAACCGCTGCCGGTAAAACTTACTTGACGCCCGGCTAGTTACGGGTCTACCTTCCCTCAGTGTAGTTAACTAGCCGGGCGGCAAGTAAGTGCCGGGGGAGTGGGAACAATGGCGGACACACAGGCAGCCGAGCCACAGGCGCCGGAAGACGAGAAGCAGCCCAGGAGCGTGCGGGTCGTCCTGCTCGCCCTGATGATCACCATGATGCTCGCGATGCTCGACAACATGATCGTGGGCACCGCGATGCCGACGATCGTCGGTGATCTGGGCGGACTGGAGCATCTGTCATGGGTCGTGACGGCGTACACGCTCGCCACCGCGGCCTCCACCCCCGTGTGGGGCAAGCTCGGTGACATGTACGGGCGCAAGGGCGCCTTCATGTCGTCGATCGTGATCTTCCTGATCGGCTCCGCGCTCAGCGGCATGGCCCAGGACATGCCGCAGCTCATCGGGTTCCGGGCCGTCCAGGGCCTCGGCGCAGGTGGTCTGATGGTCGGCGTCATGGCGATCATCGGTGACCTCATCCCGCCGCGCGAGCGCGGCAAGTACCAGGGCATGATGGCCGGCGTCATGGCGCTCGCGATGATCGGCGGTCCGCTGGTCGGCGGCACCATCACCGACAACTGGGGCTGGCGCTGGTCCTTCTACATCAACCTGCCGCTCGGCGTCGTCGCGCTGGCCGCGATCAGCGCCGTACTGCATCTGCCGAAGAAGCGGTCCCAGGCGCGGATCGACTACCTCGGTGTCGCGCTGCTGACCGTCGGCATCACCTCGATCGTGCTGGTCACCACGTGGGGCGGCACCGAGTACGCCTGGACGTCCGCGCGGATCATGGAGCTCATCGGCATCGGCGTGGCCTCGCTGATCGGGTTCGTGTTCTGGCAGACCAAGGCCGCCGAGCCGGTGGTGCCGCTGCACATCTTCCGCAGCCGCAACTTCACGCTGATGTCCGTCATCGGCTTCATCACCGGCTTCGTGATGTTCGGCGCCACCCTGTACCTGCCGCTGTACCAGCAGTCCGTGCAGGGCGCGTCCGCGACCAACTCCGGGCTGCTGCTCCTGCCGATGCTCGGCGCCATGCTGGTGACCTCGATGGTGGCGGGCCGGGTGACCACGAGCAGCGGGCGGTACTACGTCTTCCCCGTCATCGGCAGCGTGCTGATGGTCGTCGGGCTGTACCTGCTGTCCCTGATGGACACCGGCACCTCCCGGTTCACCTCCGGTGTGTTCATGGCCGTCGTCGGGCTCGGCATGGGCTGCCTGATGCAGATCACCATGCTGGTCGCGCAGAACAGCGTCGAGATGAAGGACATGGGCGTCGCCTCGTCCTCGACCACCCTCTTCCGGACGCTGGGCTCGTCGTTCGGCGTCGCCATCATGGGCGCGCTGTTCAACAACCGGGTCCAGGACGTCATGGCCGAGCGCGCCGGGGCCGTCGGGGCCAAGATGACCGAGCAGTCCGCCCAGCTGGACGCGGCGAGCCTGGCCAAGCTGCCGGACGCGGTGCGCGAGGCGTACCAGCACGCGGTGTCCGCCGGCACGCACTCGGCGTTCCTGCTGGGAGCCGTGGTCGCGGTGGTCGCGCTGGTGGCGGCCGTGTTCGTGAAGGAGGTTCCGCTGAAGGGCGCGGGGCCCAAGACGCAGGACGCGGAGGCCGCGGCTCCGCCGGCGGTGGTCGAGGCCGTCTGATCGGACGGTGCGCCACTGAGCAAGGCGCACCAGCGCGAAAGCGCAGCAGAGCTGAAGGCCCCCGGTGGGTGTCCGCCCCGGGGGCCTTCGTCATGCGGTGACGGTCGGCCGGGGGCGGCCCGGTCTCAGCGGGCTCGGTCCGTTCTCCGCGCGCTGCAAGGCTGCAAGGCTGCAAGGCACGGAGGGGATGGATCGGGCTCGCGCCGAGCGACTCCCCGGCTCGTTCGTTGCGCGCTGCATGGCGCTGGGCCCGGATTGGGCTCGCGCCGAGCGACTTCCCGGCTCGTTTGTTGCGCGCTGCATGGCGCTGGGCCCGCCCGGACTGGGCCCGCCCGGACTGGGCTCGCGCCGCGCGATTTCCTGGCCGAGCACATGGGGCGCGGAGCGTTCCGAATCTGCGGGTGCCACGCGCTGTTCCCGGCCGCGATTGGCCGCGGAGCCTTACGGCATCGAGCCTCGCGGCATCGAGCCTGACGGCATCAAGCCTGACGCCATCAACCCTGACGCCATCAACCCTCACGGCATCATCGGATAGCTCCCCGTGTTCGTCGGCGCGTGTTCCGGCAGCCACAGCACCGCCACCGCACCCTCCGCCCGCACCCCCTCCGGCGCGCCCGCCGGGCGGACGTTGCGGAAGGTGAGGCGGGCGCCCAGCACCCGGGCCTGGCCGGCGGCGATGGTCAGGCCGAGGCCGTGGCCGTGCCCCGCGCGGTCCGCGCTGCCGGTGCGGAAACGGCTCGGGCCCTCGGCGAGGAGGTCCTCGGGGAAGCCGGGGCCATGGTCTCGGACGCGGATGACCCGGCCCTCGACGGTGACCTCGATCGGCGGCTCGCCGTGCCGGGCGGCGTTGGCGAGCAGGTTGAACAGCACGCGCTCCAGACGGCGCGGGTCGGTGGTGACCATCGACTCGTGCACCACGCGGACCTCGATGTCGGGGTCCTTCGCTGCCACCCGTCGAGTGACGAACTCACCCAGCAGGATGTCCTGAAGCTCGGCCCGCTCGGACGCGCTGTCCAGGCGGGCCACCTCCAGCACGTCCTCGACGAGCGTGCGCATCGCCTTCGCCCGGTCCAGGACCAGTTCCGTCGGCCGGCCGGGCGGCAGCAGCTCCGCGGCCGTGAGCAGGCCGGTCACGGGGGTGCGCAGTTCGTGCGCGATGTCCGCGGTGACCCGGCGCTCGGCCTCGATGCGCTGGTGCAGGGCGTCCGTCATCGCGTCCACCGCGCTCGCCAGGTCGTCGGTCTCGTCCCGTACGACACCGCCGATGGCGTCCCGCACCCGTACGTCCGTCTCGCCGCCGGCGACCTGGCCCGCGGCGGTCGCCGCCTTGCGCAGCCGGCTCGACAACCGGCCGCCTATGAGCACCCCGAGGGCGCTGCCGCCGAGGACGACGGCGATGGAACCGATCACCAGGGCCTGGTCGAGGTCCTTGAGGATGTCGGTGCTGCGGTCGGTGAACGTGGTGTGCAGGGACAGCACATGGCCGTCCGACGTCGGGACGGCGGCCCAGATGTCCGGCTCCCCGCCCGGCCGGTCGGTCACATACGTCGCCCGGCGCCCCTGCTCGACCTTCTCCCGCAGCTCCACCGGCAGCGAGGAGTCGTTGATCTTGACGTTGGGGAAGGGGTTCGGTCGTTTGTACTGGTCGTAGTTGCGCTGGGCGATCTGGATGCGCTCGTCCGCGAGGTCGCGGGCGTTGTCCAGCATCGAGACCCGGGCCGCGTTGTGCACGACCAGGCTCAGCGCGATCGCGACCAGCGCGCCCACGAACGCGATGGCCGCGCTGAGCTTCCACCGCAGTCCCGTACGGATGCCCGCGCGCTCCAGTCGCGCCGGGACCAGGCGCTGAAATGTCCCCCGCATGTCCGCCCCGCTCAGGCCTTCAACTTGTAGCCGAAGCCACGGACCGTCTCGATGCGGTCCTGGCCGATCTTCGTCCGCAGCCGCTGCACATGGACGTCCACGACACGGGTGTCACCACCCCAGCCGTAGTCCCACACGCGCTCCAGGAGTTTGTCACGGGACAGGACCGTGCCCGGCGCGGAGGAGAACTCCAGGAGCAGGCGCATCTCGGTCGGCGTGAGCGCCACCGGCTCGCCGGCCCGGCGCACCTCCATGCCCTCGGTGTCGATCTCCAGCTCGCCGAAGGTCAGCACCCCGCCGTCCGCCGCCGACGCCGTCTCGGCCACCCGCTCGCCGCCCCCCGCGTGTCCGAAGCGGCGCAGCACCGCGCGGATGCGCGCGACCAGCACGGCGCCGTCGAACGGCTTCGTCACATAGTCGTCGGCGCCCGCCTCCAGGCCCAGCACGACATCGATGGAGTCCGCGCGCGCCGACAGCATGATCACCGGCACGGTCGACTCGTCCCGGATGCGCCGGCACAGGCTGACGCCGTCCAGGCCCGGGACCATGACGTCCAGCAGGGCGATGTCGGGGCGGTTCGCCCGGAAGGCCTCCAGGCCCGACAGGCCGTCGGGCATCGCGGTGACCGCGAAGCCGTCCCGCTCCAGGGCGAGCTGGGTGGCCTCGCGGATGACGTCGTCGTCCTCGACGAACAGAACGTGGGTCTGGTCTGCCATCCCGCTGCTCTCTGTCCTTGGTCCTGCGGCTTGGTCTTGCTCTCGAAAGGTGATCGTCCCGGAGGGCCCGATCGGTTCACGGAACCCGGGGCGTTTGCGGACTCAGGTCGTCGGCGCCGGCGTGCTCGACGTCGTCGGCGCCGGGGTGGGCGTGTCCCCGGACGAGCGGCCGGACGTGTCGCCGTACTCGCTGTACTGGTCCCAGCGCTTGACGAACCGGCCCGCCGTCCAGTGGTAGATGAACACGTACTCACCGGAGGGTGCCGCCACCGCGTCGCCCTTCTCGTAGACCTGCTTGTCCACCACCAGATCGCCGCGGTCGATCTGTGCGTAGACCGGAGGCTCCTCGGCCTTGAAGACATTCTCGTACGCGCCGTCCTGGAGGCGATATACGTAGGCGCCTATGCCGATGATGTCGCCGCAGGTCAGCACGTTGACCACGACATCGCGCGCGGTACCGCCGGTGAGGTTGCCGGAGGTCACGTCGAGGGGCGGGTCGTCGCCGGTGCAGGGCTGGAGGTCGTTCTTGACCTCCGCCGAGACCGCGGGGTCGTCCTTGAGCAGCTGGGCGGCCTCGGCCTTGGTGAGGTTGCCGGAGTACGAGGCCGTGGCCGACGGCGCGGCGCCCGCCGCCATCTCCGAGCCCGCCGAGGTCTCCACATGGGCCGGGCCCTCGTCGCGCGTGCCGGTGCCGCCGGTGGCGCAGGCGGAGGCGAAAAGGGCAAGGGCGGCGAGCACGGCCACCGCCGTCATCGCCGCCTGGAAAGCGCCCCGCCCCGGTGCGGGGTCGAGATCGGCGCCGAGCATTCCGTCCGCGCCGCGAGCCCTGTCGGTCAGGCCGCCGTGCAACGCTCCCGCTCCTCACGCTCCAGCGCGCGTGCGTCCAGATCGCGGCTCTCCAGCTCCTCGCGGAGCCGGGCGAGGGCCCGGTGCAGCGTGCTCTTGACCGTACCGGCCGACATGCCGAGGGCGGCGGCCGTCTCCTCCGTGGACATCTGCTCCCAGTGTCGCAGCACGACCACGGAACGCTGTTTGGGGGCGAGCACCTTCATGATGTCCATCAGCAGGGCGCGGTCCGCGTGCTGCTCGGTGGCGTCGTCGACCGAGGCGTCCGGGAGCTGCTCGGTCGGCACCTCCTCCAGCTTGCGCGCCCGCCACCACTCGGTCCGGGTGTTGATCATGACCCGGCGCAGGTAGGCGTCCGCGAGCCGCTTGTCCTCGATGGTCTCCCAGCGGCCGTACGTCCGTGCCAGCGCGGTCTGGAGCAGGTCCTGCGCGTCGACGGGGTCCGGAACCAGGCGACGGGCGCTGCGCAGCAGCGCGTCCTGCCGGGTGCGGACGTACTCCTCGAACTCGAGCACCTCGCCCTGCGCCATGATCGACCGCCTCCATCCCCGTTTCCGACTCGCCTGCCGCCGGTTCTCCATTGCCTGTGTGCCGCCGTCCTGCGGTACGCCAATGAAGCTACGGAGCGGTTGTCACGGGGCTGTGCGGAGCAGCGCGCGGCTAGCCCTCGGCTGTCCGTCGGTTGTGTAACGGAAGTAGGAAAGGGGTAAACCGGCACCCTGATTGGTGCCGGTTCGGGGTGATTTGGTGCTCGGCTCAGGTCAAGGGCAGCCGATACAGACCGCCGGGCAGCGGCTCCACGAGCCCGTCCGCGACGAGCCCGTCCAGGGCCCGGGCGCGTTGCACCGGCTCGTGCCACACGCGGTCGAGCACGGCCTGCGGCACGGGCGCGTGCGCCTCCCGCAGGACCGCCAGCAGCTTGCCGCGCACCTGGCGGTCGGTACCGGCGTACGTCTGGCCGCGCCGCGGCGGACCGTCGTGCTCGGGCTTGCCCGCGAGCCGCCAGGCGCACTGCGCGGCGATCGGGCAGCGGTGGCAGGACTCGTTCTTGGCGGTGCACACCAGCGCGCCGAGCTCCATGGAGGCGGCGGCCCAGCGGGAGGCGGTGGGCTCGTCCGCCGGCAGCAGGGCGCGGGCCAGCTTGCGTTCGGCGGCGGTGGTCGCGTTCGGCGGGTACTGCACACCGGTGACGGCCCGCGCGAAGACCCGCCGGACATTGGTGTCGAGGACCGCGTGCCGCTGGCCGTAGGCGAAGGAGGCGACGGCGGCGGCCGTGTACTCGCCGATGCCGGGCAGCGCGAGCAGCTGGGTGTGGTCGGTGGGTACGTCACCGCCGTGCCGTTCCGTTATCGCGACGGCGGCGCCGTGCAGCCGCAGCGCCCGCCGCGGATACCCGAGCCGGCCCCAGGCGCGCACGGCCTCGCCGGGCGCCTCCTGGGCGAGGTCGGCGGGGCGCGGCCAGCGGGCCAGCCACTGCTCGTAGACCGGCAGGACCCGGCTGACCGGCGTCTGCTGCAGCATGAACTCGCTGACCATCACCCCCCACGGCCCGGCCTCGGGGCGCCGCCACGGCAGATCACGGGCGTGCTCGTCGAACCAGTCGATGACGGGGGCGTGCAGATGCTCTCCGGCGGGGGCGGCGGGCTCGGCACCGGTGAGGGTGCCGGGCCGCGCACCGGCGTGGGCCTCGGCTCGGCCGTCGCGTCGGGCTTCGCTCCGGGCTGCGGTTGCGGCTTCGGCCGTGACCTCGGCTTCAGCGTCAGCGACGGCTTCGGAGGGGGCGGGGGGCTTGGTGATGGGCGCAGTCATGGCCTTCCGATCCTGCCATGCGGGGGAGGGCGCGCGGGGGCTCCGCCACCCCTGAGGCTTACGGCGACACCCGGCGATCGACAGCAGTGCCGTTTCTCCGGTCGTGTGCCCGTCGGACACCAGAGCCCTGGCCAAAGCTGCAAGGGCTGCTGTCGCGAACGTGCGTGCGGCAGGCGTGAGGGGAACGCCGCCGCAGTCGGGTCAACGGCCCGGCGAACAGCCCGGTGAGCAGCGGCAGTCGGCATCCCGTCGATGTTCCGGCCGTGTGCCGTACCCACGTTGGGGTGTCGTGGCCGCAGTCGATGACGTCGAGGCGGACGCGGCATCCCGGACGCCCGTGGTCACCCACCGTAGGCGGCGGCCCGAAACGGTCACACCCCGCGATCGCCAGGAGTCGCACCCGACGAAGGGCAGCCGGTGGAACTCCCGCGTCCGGAATGATGATCCGGAAAAGTTGTGATCCCCCGCGGCGGGTAGGGGCAGCGAAGGCGCCGATCTCTCGTACAGTTTGCGCCGTGGGATCTCTGCGCAATCCGGTCGGGCCGCTTCCCTCCTCCATCTACTGGCGTCGGAGGGCCGTACTGCTGTCTGTATTGGCACTGTTGGCGTTGCTGATCACCTGGGTGGTCGCCTCGGGCGGCGGCGGTGGCAAGAACGGCGCCGACGGGACCAACGGCAAGAATCCCGCTTCTTCCATCACTCCCGGGCCGTCGAGTTCCGGGCCGGCGATCAGTCAAGCCCCCGGCGGGCGCGACGAGTCGAGCGGTGGCGGGGACGACGGCGGATCGGGGTCCGGCGACGCGTCCGGTGACGGCTCCGGTTCGACCGCGGGCTCAGGGTCCTCGGGGGCGGCCGGTTCCGGTGGCTCGGGCGACGGGGCCGCCGGTGGCGGCGCGGGCAGCGGCGTCGGTCAGAACGACACGGTACCGGCGGGCTCCACGCTCCCCAACTGCACGACCGGCGCGGTGAAGTTGACCGTACGCAGCCTCCGCAACGGGTACGAGCCCGGTGAGACGCCGACCCTGCTGGTGACCGCGACCAATTCCTCCGGCAGCGACTGCAAGGTGGATCTCGGGCCGAAGAGCGCGGTGTTGACGATCACTCAGGCCGCGGAGGACGACGAGTTCTGGTCCTCCGCCGACTGCCCGAAGACCGCGGGCAGCCTGGTGTTCCGGGCGCCGGCGGGCAGCAGCATCACGTACACCGTGAAGTGGGACCGGAAGCCGAGTGCGCCGCAGTGCGCGACGCCTCCGGCGGGGGTGGCGGGCGCCGGGACGTATCTGGTGGAGCTGGCCGCGCCGGGGTTTGCGAAGGTGCAGACGTCGTTCGTGCTGGAGAGCGACTGAAGGGGAGCCGCTCGGCGGTTCTTCGTCGCCTGCCGCGCCCTCGTGGTTGATCGCGCAGTTCCCCGCGCCCCCTTGGGGGCGCTAGACGTACCGCTCCAGGATCGAGCTCTCCGCCAGCCGGGACAGGCCCTCTCGTACGCTCCTCGCCCTTGCCTCGCCCACGCCGTCCACCGTCTGCAAGTCGTCCACGCTTGCCGCGAGGAGCTTCTGGAGGCCGCCGAAGTGTTCCACCAGGCGGTCGATGATGGCGCCGGGGAGGCGGGGGACCTTCGCCAGCAGGCGGAAGCCCCGCGGGGACACCGCCGAGTCCAACGTCTCCGGTGAACCCGTGTAGCCCAACGCCTTCGCCACCGTGGACAGTTCGAGGAGCTCCGCGTGGGTCAGGGCGTCCAGCTCGTAGAGCGCCTCGTCGACCGTGCGGGAGCGCTTGGCGGTGGGCTCGGGGACGTAGTCCCGGACGACCAGCTCGCGCTCCGGCTCCACGCCCGCGATCAACTCGTCGAGCTGGAGGGCCAGGAGACGGCCGTCCGTGCCCAGCTCGACCACGTACTCGGCGATCTCCGTCGCGATCCGGCGCACCATCTCCAGGCGCTGGGCCACCGCCGAGACGTCCCGGACCGTGACCAGGTCCTCGATCTCCAGCGCTGACAACGTTCCCGCGACCTCGTCCAGGCGGAGCTTGTAGCGCTCCAGCGTCGCCAGGGCCTGGTTCGCGCGGGACAGGATCGCCGCGGAGTCCTCCAGGACGCGGCGCTGACCGTCGACGTAGAGGGCGATCAGACGCATCGACTGGGAGACCGAGACGACCGGGAAGCCGACCTGCTTCGAGACGCGGTCCGCGGTGCGGTGCCGGGTGCCCGTCTCCTCCGTCGGGATCGTCGGGTCGGGCACCAGCTGCACGCCCGCCCGCAGGATCTTCGACAGGTCGGAGGAGAGGACGATGCCGCCGTCCAGCTTGCACAGCTCACGCAGGCGCGTGGCCGTGAACTCGACGTCCAGGACGAAACCGCCCGTGCACATCGGCTCCACGGTCTTGTCGAAGCCGAGCACGATGAGCCCGCCCGTGTTGCCGCGGAGAATCCGCTCCAGGCCGTCGCGCAGGGCCGTGCCGGGTGCCACGGCGCTCAGTGAGGCGCGCATCAGGCCATCGGCACCGGAGCTCCCGCCGGACTTTCCGGGAGCTGCTGCCCGGTCGTTGGCTGCCACTGCACTCCTCCGGTCGCAGGTTCTTCAGGCGCTCCCGTTTCGCACATTCGGTTCGTACGGACGGGCGAGACCAGGGCAAAGTCTACCGGCGCTCCTCCTCGTCCCGTGGGGCCTCTCGCCGACGCGACCGCGGAAGGACCCTCAGAGCGTCCCCTATGTCGGCGACTTCCAGGACCTTCATGCCGGGAGGGATCTTCCCGGGGTCGCCCGGCACGAGCGCGTGCGTGAAGCCCAGCCGGTGCGCCTCGGTCAGCCGGCGCTGGACGCCCGTGACCCGTCTGACCTCGCCCGCGAGGCCCACCTCGCCGATCGCGACGAGGTTCTTCGGCAGCGGGGTGTCGCTCGCGGCGGAGGCCAGCGCGAGGGCGATCGCCAGGTCCGCGGCGGGCTCCGAGAGCTTCACTCCGCCGACCGTCGCGGAGTAGATGTCCCGCTTGCCGAGCGCGCTGATCCGGCCCCGCTGCTCCAGGACGGCGAGCATCATCGAGACGCGGGAGGTCTCCAGACCGGACGTGGTGCGCCGGGGCGAGGGGATCTGAGAGTCCACGGTGAGGGCCTGGACCTCGGCCACCAGCGGGCGGCGGCCCTCCAGGGTGACCGTCAGACAGGTGCCGGGGACCGGTTCGTCACGACGGGTCAGGAAAAGTCCGCTCGGGTCCGCAAGACCCGTAATGCCCTCGTCGTGCAGTTCGAAGCAGCCGACCTCGTCCGTCGCGCCGTACCGGTTCTTGACGCCCCGGACGAGGCGCAGGCGCGCGTGCCGGTCGCCCTCGAAGGAGAGCACCACGTCCACGAGGTGCTCCAGCAGGCGCGGGCCCGCGATCGCGCCGTCCTTCGTGACATGGCCCACCAGGAGGGTGGACATGCCGCGCTCCTTGGAGGCCCGGATGAGCGCGCCCGCCACCTCCCGCACCTGGGCCATGCCGCCGGGGGCGCCGTCGATCTCCGGTGAGGCCACCGTCTGCACGGAGTCCAGGATCAGCAGGGACGGCTTCACCGCGTCCAAGTGCCCGAGCACGGCCGCCAGGTCGGTCTCCGCGGCGAGGTAGAGATGGTCGTCGATGGCCTTGATGCGGTCGGCGCGCAGCCGGACCTGGCTCGCCGACTCCTCGCCCGTGACGTACAGCGTGCGGTGCTCGTCGCTCGCCGACTTGGCCGCCACGTCGAGGAGGAGCGTCGACTTTCCCACGCCGGGCTCGCCCGCGAGCAGCACGACCGCGCCCGGGACGAGACCGCCGCCCAGGACGCGGTCCAGTTCGGGTACGCCGGTGGACCGAGCCGTCGCCTGACGGCCGTCGACCTGGCCGATGGGCAGGGCGGAGGTGGTGACGCGGCCGGGTGCGGTCGTGCGCACCGCGGGCGCGCCGTACTCCTCGACCGTGCCCCACGCCTGGCATTCGGGGCAGCGGCCGAGCCACTTCGCCGTCTGCCAGCCGCACTCGGTGCAGCGGAAGGCGGGGCGGTCCTTGGCGGTCTTCGTACGGGCAGCCATGACGAAACCGTAACCGCCCGCACTGACAACGCCCGCCGCGGCTCAGTGTCCGGGCCTCACCTCCGCACCTCGGTGCAGTCGGCCTCCACGTCGGCGCCGTAGGAGTCGATGGTGGTCTTCGTGCCCGTCGTGGTGCCGGACAGGCACAGGGAGCCGCCCATCACCCGCAGGTCGAGAGTGAACTCGACGCCCCCACGCGCGCGTTGCGGGCCGTCGACCCGCTCCTGGATGTAGCCGAGTCCGCCGAGGACCGCGCCGACGTCCTCCGGCGCCGGGTCCGCGCTGCCGGCGGCGAGGGCCTTCGTGATGCGGCGCACGTGCTGCCGGGCCTCGCACTTCTCGACGGGGCTCAGCTCGATCTCCTGGCGGGCCTCCTGGGGGTCTCTCGGCTCGCTCGAGGGCGGCGGCTCGTCCGGGAGGGGCAGTTCGGGCAGGGGTGAGGCGGGAGGCTCGGCCATGGCTTCCGACTCCTCCGGGGGCACCGCGGTCGGGGGCTCCGGCACGCACGGCTCGGCGACCGTGTTGAGGAGCATCATGAACGCGATGAACTCGGAGTCGCCGGACTCGTCGTCGGCCGGGTCGGGCCGAGGGGTGGCGGTCTGCGTGGCGGAGGAACCCGGCTGGACCCGGTCGACCTCGGTCCGCGCGGCCGCGGACCCCGCCCGTTCATTGCCGCAGCCCGTGAGAGCCAGCGCGCACACCGCAGTCAGTGCCGTGATCGACACCAGCGAAATTCTTCTCATGCCGGAAGTCTGTGGGCCCGCGGTGGACCGGACATGAGTACGACTACTCAGAAGAAGGCGGGCGGCACACTCAGTGGGTACGGGCCGCCGACGGGTGAGACGCGCCGTCGGTAACCGGCCACCGCTGTCAGGAACAAGCCACGGAACGAAGCGTTCCTGTCCCCTTATGAGGGATCGTTTCACCCGTACGGAGTAAAAGTGCTCAAGGTGGAAGAAGGGGCGATCGCCCGCGCCCTACGGTCCACGGATGATGAGCAGCAGCCCGGAGACCACGACCCGCACCACCGGCGCACATCGGGCGCAACGGGAGGCGCGCGATCGCGGTGCCGCGCGCACCCTGGCGCAGCGGCCGCCCGCGCGTTACGAGCCGTACCTGGACGGCCTGTTCACCTACTGCCTGTCCGTGCTGTGCGACCACGACGCGGCCACCGCCGCGCTCGGCGACGTCCTGGTGCTCGCCGAACGCCGCCGCGGCCCGGACGCGGCCGGCGACCGCCGGGCCTGGCTCTACGCACTGGCCCGCTGGGCCTGTCTGCGCAAGCTGGCCGAGGCCAAGCAGAAACGTCAGGCCACCCACGCGGCGGGCCGCCACACCGCCGGCCGCAAGGCCGGTGACCGCAGGACCGACGAGCGGCGGACCACCCCGCCGGTCTCCGAGGCGGTCCAGGAGGAGCGCCGGCGCGAACTCGCCCTGCTCGCCTGGCCGGAGGCGGCCGGCACCACCCCGGAGCAGCGCGAGGCCCTCGAACTCGCCGTACGCCACCACCTCGCCGCCCACGAGGTCGCCGCCGTCCTCGGCATGGACCTGGCCGCCGCCCGTGAGCTGCTCGCGGCCGCCGCCTGTGAGGTGGAGCGCACCCGCGCGGCCCTCGCCGTCGTACAGACCGGCACCTGCCCGGGCGTCGCCCGCCTCACCGGCGACCACCAGCTGGTGCTCAGCACGGCCGTGCGCCGCGAGCTGGTCCGGCATGTCGACGACTGCCCGCGCTGCCGCCGCACCGCGGAGCGCGCGATCACCGGTAGCTGGCCCGGCGCGAGCGTCACCCCCTCGGAGCTGCCCGTCCTGGAGGCGCCCCGCGCGACCCTGCACGTCGCCATGGCGCATCTCCCGCGCGCGCGGGGCGCCGCGGCGCCCCGCTTCGACCGGCGCGGCTTCCCGATGGACCCCAAGGACCGCGCGGCCCGCCGCGACCGCCTCCGCGCGCGTGCCGTCACCACGACCGTCGTCGCCACCGTCGTGGCGGCCCCGGTACTGGCGCTCTGGGCCGCCTACCGGGGCACCCCCACCGCCGAGGGCACCGAGGGCCGCTCGGCCTCCGCCAGCGAGGCACGCGGCCCGGGCGGCCTGGACGGCGAGGCGGTCGGGGACGGCTACGAGAACGCGGGCAACGCCAGCACCCAGCCCGGCCGCGGCTTCGGCAAGGGCAACCGGCCCGATGTGTCCGTGGAGGTCATCAGCGTCACCGGCGCCGGCACGAAGGGCGCCGGTCACCTGGACGTGGCGGCCGGCAACAGCGGCGACACCACGCTGATCACCCTCACCGCCACCGGCGAGACCCCGGTGCGCTGGTCCGCGACCACGGGCGCCTCCTGGCTCTACCTCAGCCAGACCTCGGGAACCCTCGCCCCCGGCGAATCGTTGACGATCAAGGTGTACGTGAACCATCTGCGCGAGCCGTCCGGCTACTGGACCGCGCGGGTGGCCGTGTCACCGGCCGGCGCCGTCGTCTCCATCGAGGGCTACGGCACCGCGCCCACCCCGACCGACCCCGACACCCCCGCCGACCCGCCGCCCTCGTCCTCCGACCCGACACCCACCACGCCGGCCCCGACGGACCCCGCGCCGAGCGACCCGCCGCCCTCGTCGCCGGACCCGACACCGACCGGCACCGCGCCCTCGGACCCGGCGAGCTCGACCCCGCCGCCCAGCGACAGCGGGGACCCGAGCCCGTCGACGTCATGACCCGCAGCCGCACCCGGGGACGCGGACGTGAGCGCAGCCACCGACGTGACCACAGGCACCAGCGGTGACGTGGACCCAGACGTGGAGCGGCCAGCCCACGACCCAGACGTGGAGCGGTCAGCCCACGACCCAGACGTGGAGCGGTCAGTCCACGGGGTCCGCGGGATGCGGTGCCAGCAGCGGCAGTTGCGAGGCCAGCCGCTCCTCGCACAGCTCGACCAGACGGTCGTAGCCGGCCTTGCCCATCAGCTCGGTCAGCTCCGGGCCGTAGGACACGTACACCGGGTCGCCCGCGCCGTGCGCCGAGGTCGCCGAGGTGCACCACCAGTGCAGGTCATGGCCGCCCGGGCCCCAGCCGCGGCGGTCGTACTCACCGATCGACACCTGGAGCACCCGTGTGTCGTCGGGCCGGTCGATCCACTCGTAGGTCCGCCGCACCGGAAGCTGCCAGCAGACGTCCGGCTTGGTCTCCAGCGGCTCGCGGCCCTCCTTGATGGCCAGGATGTGCAGCGAGCAGCCCGCGCCGCCGGCGAAGCCGGGACGGTTCTGGAAGATACAGGAGCCCTGGTAGGGGCGGGTCTGCCGGTCGCCGTCCTCGTCCTCCGCGACCCAGCCGTTCTCCCGGCCCTCGTCGTGGAACTGCCAGATGTCCGGAGTGAGCCTGGCCACATGCCCGGCCACCCGCTTCTCGTCGTCCTCGTCGGAGAAGTGGGCGCCCAGCGTGCAGCACCCGTCGTCCGCGCGGCCCGCCTGGATGCCCTGGCAGCCGCTGCCGAAGATGCAGTTCCAGCGAGAGGTCAGCCATGTCAGATCGCACCGGAAGACCTGCTCGTCGTCTGCCGGATCAGGGAATTCCACCCATGCGCGCGCGAAGTCGAGCCCCTTCTCGTCCGCTGCCCGGGCCTTCTTCGACATCTTCGGCGACTTCACCTTGGTCATCAGCTGCGACTTCTGGGAGTCCGCCGATGCCGTCGCCGAGGACTTCACCGAGGACTTCGCCGACGACTCCACCTGCGACTTCGCCTGCGAAGAAGCGCCGGAGGCCGTGGCGGCCTGCTCATTCTTCGCCTTTTTGGTCTTTGGCACGCGTCCAGGGTAAGTCGCCCAGGACGGCTCCGGGGACGGCGTACGGCTCGGCTGGCAGTAGCGTTCCGTACATGAGACTCGGTGTCCTCGACGTGGGATCGAACACGGTGCATCTGCTGGTGGTGGATGCACACCCCGGCGCGCGCCCGCTGCCCGCGCACTCGCACAAGGTGGAGCTGCGCCTCGCCCAACTCCTCGACGAGGCCGGGGCCGTCAGCCCCGAAGGGGTCGACAAACTGATCGCGGTCGTCAAGGAGGCCCTTCAGGCCGCCGAGGACAAGGGCGTCGAGGACCTCCTGCCGTTCGCCACCTCCGCGGTCCGCGAGGCCAGCAACGCCGACGACGTCCTCGCGCGCGTGCAGGCCGAGACCGGCGTCGAGCTCCAGGTTCTCGCGGGCGAGGAGGAGGCCCGTCTCACCTTCCTCGCCGCCCGCCGCTGGTTCGGCTGGTCGGCCGGGAAGCTGCTGGTCCTGGACATCGGCGGGGGCAGCCTGGAGATCGCGTACGGCATCGACGAGGAGCCCGACGCGGCGGTCTCGCTGCCGCTGGGCGCCGGCCGCCTCACCGCGGGCTGGCTCCCGGGCGACCCGCCGGACCCGGAGGCGATAAGGGCGCTGCGGCGTCATGTCCGCGCCCAGATCGCCCGCACGGTCGGCGAGTTCAGCCGCTTCGGCGCCCCCGACCATGTCGTCGCCACCTCCAAGACCTTCAAGCAGCTGGCCCGCCTGGCCGGCGCCGCCCGCTCCGCCGAGGGCCTCTACGTCCAGCGCGAGCTGAAGCGGGAGTCCCTGGAGGCGTGGGTGCCGCGGCTGGCGGGGATGACGGCGGCGCAGCGCAGCGAGCTGCCGGGGGTCTCGGAGGGCCGGGCGGGACAGCTCCTCGCGGGTGCGCTGGTGGCTGAGGGAGCGATGGATCTCTTCGGCGTGGAGAGCCTCGAGATCTGCCCCTGGGCACTGCGAGAAGGCGTGATCCTGCGGCGACTTGACCACATGGGCTCGGTGTAGCGGCCCGTACAGGGGTCCAAGGGGGCGCGCGGAACCGCGCGAGCGACCACACCGCACCCGCACCCGCCCCCGTGGCGAACCCCACAACGGCGAATAGACCCCCCGCACCCACCCGGCCCAACCCTTTAGGCTGACCAACGTGGCAGAACCAGTCGTCAAGATCCCGGACGCGAAGGTCGCCCTCTCGACGGCCTCCGTGTACCCGGAGTCCACGGCGACGGCCTTCGAGATAGCCGCACGCCTGGGGTACGACGGGGTCGAGGTCATGGTGTGGACCGACCCGGTCAGCCAGGACCTGGAAGCCCTGCGCAGGCTGAGCGACTATCACCAGATCCCGATCCTGGCCGTGCATGCCCCTTGTCTGCTGATCACACAGCGCGTGTGGTCGACGGACCCCTGGGTCAAGCTCCAGCGCGCCCAGGCGGCCGCCGAGAAGCTCGGCGCGAGCACGGTCGTCGTCCACCCCCCGTTCCGCTGGCAGCGCCAGTACGCCCGCGACTTCGTCGAGGGGATCTGGCGGATGGCGAACGAGACGGACGTGCGGTTCGCCGTCGAGAACATGTACCCCTGGCGTTACCGCGACCGCGAGATGCTCGCGTACGCCCCCGACTGGGACGTCACCAAGGACGACTACCGGCACTTCACGATCGACCTCAGTCACTCCGCGACGGCCCGCGCCGACGCGATGCAGATGGTCGACCGCATGGGCGACCGGCTCGGCCACGTCCACCTCGCCGACGGGCGCGGCTCGGCGAAGGACGAGCACCTCGTCCCCGGCCGCGGCACCCAGCCCTGCGCCGAACTGCTGGAACGTCTCGCCCTGACCGGCTTCGACGGCCATGTCGTCATCGAGGTCAACACCCGGCGCGCGATGTCGAGCGCCGAACGTGAGGCCGATCTGGCGGAGGCGCTGGCCTTCACCCGGCTCCATCTGGCGTCGGCGGTCAGGGTGCCGCGGCGATGACCGACGCCACCGCGCGCAGGCGGGGCCGCCCTCGGCGTACCGAATCCGACGCGGTCGGCACCCGCGACCGCATCCTGACCGCCGCCCGCGAGGAGTTCTCCGAGCGCGGGTACGAGAAGACGTCGGTGCGCGGCATCGCGAAGGCGGCCGGGGTCGACTCGGCCCTGGTCCACCACTACTTCGGCACCAAGGAGCAGGTCTTCGAGGCGGCCGTGGAGGTCGCCTTCGCGCCCGCGCTGAAGGTGCGGGACGCCGTGCTGGAGGCGCCCCTCGACGACGTCGGCGAGCGGATGACCCGGGTCATCTTCGGGCTCTGGGAGAACCCGGTGACCCGTAAACCGCTGCTCGCGATCGTCCGGTCGGCGGTGAACAACGAGGCCGCGGCCACCGTCTTCCGCCGGCTCGTCTCCACCCAGTTGCTGCGCCGGATCGCCGGCGAACTGGACGCGCCGGACGCGGAGCTGCGGGCCGAGCTGGCGGCGGCGCAGTTGGTGGGGGTCGCGATGATGCGGTACGTGATCAGGATCGAGCCGGTCGCGTCGGCGGACGTGGAACAGATCGTCGCGCGGGTGGCGCCGGTGGTGCAGGGGCATCTGACGGGGCCGTGACGCCTCGGCTGAGACATGCGTCCCGCATTCCGGACAGCCTGTCCGCCCTCTGGATGACCGGCGTACGCTCGATAGCAGCCACAACTGTCAGAAGGAGCGAGCGACGATGCCCGAGCTGAGGTCCCGCACAGTCACCCACGGCCGCAACATGGCGGGCGCCCGCGCCCTTATGCGCGCCTCCGGTGTACCGGGTGCGGACATCGGCCGCAAGCCGATCATCGCCGTCGCGAACTCCTTCACCGAGTTCGTGCCGGGCCACACCCACCTCCAGCCGGTCGGCCGGATCGTCTCCGAGGCGATCGTCGAGGCCGGCGGCATCCCGCGCGAGTTCAACACCATCGCGGTCGACGACGGCATCGCGATGGGCCACGGCGGCATGCTGTACTCCCTCCCCTCCCGCGACCTGATCGCGGACTCGGTGGAGTACATGGTCGAGGCGCACTGCGCCGACGCCCTGATCTGCATCTCCAACTGCGACAAGATCACCCCGGGCATGCTCAACGCGGCCCTGCGCCTGAACATCCCGACGGTCTTCGTCTCCGGCGGCCCGATGGAGTCCGGCCGCGCCACCCTCGTGGACGGCACGGTCCGCACGCTCGACCTGGTCGACGCGATCTCCGACGCCGTGAACGACAAGATCTCGGACGAGGACATCCTCCGTATCGAGGAGAACGCCTGCCCGACCTGCGGCTCCTGTTCCGGCATGTTCACCGCCAACTCGATGAACTGCCTGACGGAGGCCATCGGCCTCTCCCTTCCCGGCAACGGCTCGGTCCTGGCCACGCACACGGCCCGCAAGGGCCTGTACGAGGCCGCCGCCCGCACCGTCATGGACATCACCCGGCGCTACTACGAGCAGGACGACGAGACGGTCCTGCCCCGCTCGATCGCCTCCTTCGCGGCCTTCGAGAACGCGATGGCCCTGGACATCGCCATGGGCGGTTCCACCAACACGATCCTGCACCTGCTGGCCGCGGCCCAGGAGGCGGGCGTCCCCTTCGGCCTCGCCGAGATCGACGCCGTCTCGCGCCGCGTCCCGTGCCTGGCGAAGGTCGCGCCGAACGTCGCGAAGAACCGCACGTACTACATGGAGGACGTGCACCGCGCGGGCGGCATCCCGGCCCTCCTCGGCGAACTGCACCGCGCCGGCCTCCTCAACGAGGACGTCCACTCGGTCCACAGCCCGTCCCTGGCCGACTGGCTGAAGACCTGGGACGTGCGCGGCGGCTCCCCGTCCCCCGAGGCGGTGGAGCTGTGGCACGCGGCCCCCGGCTGCGTCCGCTCCGCCGAGGCCTTCTCCCAGTCCGAGCGCTGGGAGGCGCTGGACGAGGACGCCGAGGGCGGCTGCATCCGCTCCGCCGAGCACGCGTACTCCAAGGACGGCGGCCTGGCGGTCCTCAAGGGCAACCTGGCGGTCGACGGCTGCGTGGTGAAGACGGCCGGCGTCGACGAGTCCATCTGGACCTTCGAGGGCCCGGCGGTGGTCTGCGAGTCCCAGGAAGAGGCCGTCCAGAAGATCCTCCTGAAGGAGATCAAGGAGGGCGACGTGGTGGTCATCCGCTACGAGGGCCCCAAGGGCGGCCCCGGCATGCAGGAGATGCTCTACCCGACCTCGTACCTGAAGGGCCGCGGCCTCGGCAAGGCCTGCGCCCTGGTCACCGACGGCCGCTTCTCCGGCGGCACCTCGGGCCTGTCGATCGGCCACGCCTCTCCGGAGGCCGCCGCGGGCGGCACCATCGCCCTCGTCGAGGACGGCGACCGCATCCGCATCGACATCCCGAACCGCACGATCGACCTCCTCGTCGACGACGCGGAGCTGGCCCGCCGGGAGCAGGCGCTGGGCGGGGCGTACGTCCCCAAGAACCGCGAGCGCAAGGTGTCCGCCGCGCTGAAGGCGTACGCCGCGATGGCGACGAGCGCGGACAAGGGCGCGGTGCGCGACGTGTCCAAGCTGGGCTAGGCGTTCGACGCAGAGGGGCCGTCTCTTTCGGGGCGGCCCCTTCGGCATGCGTACGGCCGCGGGGGCGGGGGCGGGGGCGGGGGCGGGCTGCGGTTCCGCGGCGTCCCGATGCCGCCGCTTCACCACTTCGCGCCGCTGCGGCTGCCAGGCGGCCGGGGCGTGGGCGGCGGCTACCAGGCGGCCGGGTCCCGGGCGTCCACGGCGAAGACCGTGCCGTCGGGGGCGCTGGCGTAGGCGCCGGCGTCGGCGAGGAGGGGCACCGGCAGCGAGGACGTCACCTGGTCCGAGTGCGGGCCGGGCCGGAGCGGAGTCTGGCCGAGCAGCTTTCCGCCGCGGGCGGAGACGGCGAGCAGCCGGCCGTCGGGGGCCGTGACGTACACCCGGCGGCCGTCGGTCACCGGCGCCGAACCCTGGCTCACGCCTGTCTCCAGGGACCACACCTGCCGCTTCGCGCTCATGTCGACAGCCACCAGCGAGCCGCCCGTGCCCAGCAGCCAGACCAGGTCACCGCGCACGGTGGCCTGCGCCTGGTCGACGGGCACCGTCAGCGGCACCCGCCGGGACGCCCCTGACGCGAGGTCGTAACGGACCACGGCGCTCGTCTCGCCGTAACTGCCCCCGTCGGCCAGGAAGAAGACACCGCCGGCCGAGGTGCCGACGGGCCGCAGCGCCCCGTCGAGCCGGTCGTCCCGCTCCACCTCGCCCGTGGCCGGGTCCACCGTCGTCACCCGGGTGCTGGTCCCGTCCGCGGATCTGCCCGTGCGGTAGGCCCAGGGGCTGGCGGGGAACGACCCGAAGCTCGCGTCGGCCGAACCGGGAATCCGCTTGCTCCACTTGATCTCGCCCGTCGCACTGTCGACACCGGTGACCTTGCCGTCGGCGCCGGTCAGGAGCAGCGTTCCGCGCGCGTGGGCGAAGCCGCGGTACGCGGACAGGTCGAGCTTCCACCGCGTACTGCCCGTCGCCGGATCGAGCGCGAGCAGCCGCCGGCCCGTGTGGGTCACCACATGCGCCAGGCCCCCGGAGAAGACCGGAGGCTCGCTCGGGGAGTCGCCGTCGCCCAGCGGATGCCGCCACAGGACGTGGCCGTCGGCCGGATCGAGCGCGCTGACCAGCCCGGTCTGCACGCACAGCAGCGCCTGACCCCCGTGCGAGCACCGGGGCAGGCCGCCCTCCGCGCCCTTCGGCCGGGTCGCCCACGGGCTGAACCCGGCGGACGCGGCCGGTGCCGCGCTGCTCGTCGGGCTCGACCCCGAGGTGCCGACGACCTGGACGGAGACCAGCGTGGCGAGCGCCGCGAGGCCCAGCACCCCGGCTCCGATCACCGTCCTCCTGCCCGGCCGCCGACCGCGCCGCCGTCTCTCCGGCTCCACGGGGCGCGGTTCCGGCCCGGGCGTCTCGCCGGTGCGCTGCGCGGGGATGAACGCCTGGGTGTCGTACGAGGCCGCGACCGACCGCAGCTCCCGCATCAACTCGTCCGGCGTGGGCCGGTCCTCGGGTTCCTTGGCCAGACAGCGCTCCACCAGCGCCGCCAGATTCTGCGGTACGCCGGTCAGATCGGGCTCGTCGTGCACGACCTGGTACGCGACGACGTACGGGCTGTCGGAGTCGAACGGCCCCCGCCCCGTGGCCGCGTGCACCATCACCGAGCCCAGCGCGAAGATGTCGGCGGCAGGACCGACGGCACGGGGCCGCCGGAACTGCTCGGGCGCCATGAAGGGCGGCGTACCGATCAGTTTCCCGGTCTCGGTGCGCAGTTCGCTGTCCTTTGGCCGAGAAATGCCGAAGTCGATGACCTTGGGCCCGTCCTCGGCGAGCAGCACATTGCTCGGCTTGAGATCCCGGTGGACGACCCCGACCCGGTGGATGTCGCGCAGGGCCTCGGCCAGCCCGGCCATCAGCCGACGCAACTGGGCCGGGGCCATCGGTCCATTCCGCTTGACCTCGTCGGAGAGGGTCGGTCCGGGGATGAACAGCGTGGCCATCCAGGGCCGTTCGGCCTCCGGATCGGCATCGACGACGGGTGCGGTGAACGCCCCGCTGACCTTGCGCGCCGCGGCGACCTCCTGCCGGAAACGCCCCCTGAACTCGGGATCCCTGGCGAATTCGGCGTGTACGACCTTCACCGCGAGCGTCATCCCCGAGGCGCTGCGCGCACGATGCACGACACCCATGCCACCGGACCCGAGACGTGCTTCCAGGCGGTAGTGACCGGCGTAATCGGGAAGTTCCGCTT
Organism: Streptomyces sp. Act143; assembly: GCF_003143935.1. Taxonomy (GTDB): domain Bacteria; phylum Actinomycetota; class Actinomycetes; order Streptomycetales; family Streptomycetaceae; genus Streptomyces. The sequence goes on from NZ_QFRX01000001.1 coordinate 5,695,243, forward strand.
CCGCGCCCGCTCCGGTGTTCTGCTGTGGCGCCATGGGACCACCCCCGTGCTGTCCGTCCGCGTGCGCGACGCACGGAGCCTAGTCGATGACTCGTACGAGACAGAGGCGGCTTGCTAGCGTTCGTGTTCGAGTCGCGCACGTCTGTTTCGGGACGCGTCGCGGGGGAATCAAAGGGGCCCACGACAGGCGTGGGACTCAACGGGGGAGGCAATCATGTCGGTTGACCGTGTCGAAGAGGCCCAGGGCGGCGAGCAGGAGATCGCCGTGACGGCGGCGGCCTCCACAACGACCGTGCGCTACTACTCGGTCGCGCCCGGGGTCCGCCTCAACGTCCGCAGCGGACCGGGCACCACCTACTCCATCGTCGACGTGCTGCCCGAGGGCGCGCAGGTCGCGATCCTGTGTCAGACGCCCGGCACGACCATCACGGGCCCCTATGGCACGAGCAGCATCTGGGACTGCATCGCCAACGGCAAGTACGTCTCGGACGCGTACGTGCAGACCGGCAGCGACGGCTACATCCGCCCGCGCTGCTCGCTCTGACCCTCACGGGACGCGGGTCCGACCCGCACCAGAGGCAGGGGAATCCCGTGACATCGCCGAAGCGCCGCTCGCTCCTGCTGGTCAGGACCGTCGGCGCTTTCCGGCGTCGAGGACCGTGAGGCCGTGAACATGTGCGGCGGCCCGGGAATCAGCCACCGGGTCATCAAGGAGATCGAGCAGGGCACGAACGGTCACGCTGGTCCGCCGGACGCCGGGCCGGACGATCACCGGCCCGCTGTGCACCTCGCACACCCGGGACAGGCTCGCCGACGGCGGCCACATCCCGGACACGTACCCGCGGACGGTCAGCGACGGCTGTGTGTCCGGCCGCTGCCGAGCCCTCGCGGGGCCCGCGCTCGTCCCCGGCCATAATCGACGCGTGAGCGACGAACACGGCACCCAGGACAGCGCGGGCCCCGCCACCGGTCCCCGCCCGGAACCCATCCGCTTCTTCGGCACGACCTGGGTCGAGCACACCGACGGCTACACCCTCCGCCGCGTCGCCGCATCCGCCGGCTCCCTCGCCGCCGCCGTCGCCTCCTGCCTGGTCCTGCGCTTCGCCTACGAGGGCCTCGCGATCGCCGACATCGGCAGCTTCGTCACCCTCCTCATGGTCGTGATGTTCGCGATCTGCAGCGCCCTCGCCTTCCGCCACACCTGGGAGGCCTTCACCAAGCGCCCCGACCCCGACCGCCAGGCATCCCTCCGCGGCCTCCTGGCCATCGGCTTCGTCGGCTCCCTCCTCGCCTACTTCTTCCGCTCCCTCACCGAGGCCCCGGGCGAGAAACTCCACCGCGAGGAGTACGAGACCGCCCGCAAGCAGCACGAGAAGCGCACCACCCGCCGCACCGGCAACCCCTCAAAGAAGCGCCGCCGCCCCTGAGGACCCTCGCGAGCAAGGCCGGGCGGCCCCCGGCAGAGCAGGGCTGTCGCCCGCCCCACGGGGCCAGGGCACCACGCCGCGCGAGGGCACGGCTCCAGGGCCGGCACCGGCCCCGTACGCCCCGCGACGGCACGGCTCCCGGCACGGCGCCCCACACCCCGCGAACGCGTCGTCCGCCCTCTCACCAAAAACTCACTGCACCCTGCACCCACCTCCGCCACCATGGCGCTATGACGACGGCCGCCTCGCACTCCGCCCGTGCCCACTCCTTCAACGCCGCCGCAGCCCAGTACGCGGCGAACCGCCCCTCCTACCCGCCCGCCCTCTTCGACGCGATCGAGGACCTTGCGGGCCGGCCCCTCGCCGGTGCCCGCGTCGCGGACGTCGGGGCCGGTACCGGTATCGCCACCGCCCTCCTGCACGCCCGCGGCGCCGATGTGATCGCCGTCGAACCCGGCGACGGCATGGCCGCCCAGTTCCGCCGCAGCCACCCCGGCATCCCGATCGTCCGCGGCAACGGCAACACCCTGCCGCTGGCCGCCGCCTCCGTCGACTTCCTCACCTACGCTCAGGCCTGGCACTGGACGGACCCGCGCCTCGCGGCCCCGGAGGCCCTGCGCGTACTGCGGCCGGGCGGGGCGTTGGCGCTGTGGTGGAACATCTCCCCCCTCGACGTGCCCTGGATCGCCACCCAGGCCGAGCGCATGGCCGCGAGCTTCAGCGACATCGCCACCCCGCCGAGCGTGGAGGCGAACGGCAGCGGCACCCGGGCCGCCCTCGCCGACCCCATGCGCTGCCTGGACTTCACCCAGCGCAAGGTCCGCTGGAGCCGCCGCGTCCCGGTCGACACCCATCTCGCCAACATCGGCAGCCACTCGCTCTTCCTGGTCGCAGGTGAGGAACGCGCCACGGCCTTCCTCACCGAGGAGCGACGGCACCTGCTGGCGGCCTTCCCGGACGGAAGCGTCGAGGAGACCTACGACGTGGAACTGCTGGTCGCCACCAAGCCGCTCGCCACCGAACCGCTCACCCCCAACGCCTGACCTCGCCCGGCGGCCCATCCCTCCTGGGCCGCCGCGCACGCGTGGTCCAGGTGCCGCGGCCCGCCCCATTCCAGCCGTACCTTTCGGTCGCGCGGCCATGCCCCCAACGCGTCCAGCAGTTTCGGCAACCGCGAGAGCGTCGCGTGGCCCAGCACCCGCACGACGACCCCCGCCGCGCCCCGGTCCTCGGTCCCCACTTCCATAGGACCGGTGTCGTACGCGCGCTTCGCCACCGCCAGGGCCAGTCCCACCAGCACCCCCTCGAAGAGGTCCCCGATGACGATCACCGTCGCCGTCACCACCAGCGCGGCCGGCGCCGCCACCGGGATCACTCGGCCTGCATACCCCCCAGAGGGCACTCCAGCCGCGCTCCGCAAGATCGCGCGGTCACGGGCCTGCGCCGCCGAAAGCCGTACGCACCCTGCTTGACGACACCTGCCCCCGAGAGGATTATTCATCGCATGATGAATTATTCTTCCAAGCCTCCCGACACCCCCGCCGTCCACGCCGAAGGCCTCACCGTCGTCCGCGGCCCCCGCACCGTCCTGCGCGGCCTCGACTTCAGCGTCCCCCGCGGCCAGATCACCGGCCTCCTAGGCCCCTCCGGCTGCGGCAAGTCCACCCTCATGCGCGCGATCGTCGGCACCCAGGCCAAGGTCACCGGCACCCTCGACGTCCTCGACCACCCCGCCGGACACCCCACCCTGCGCACCCGCATCGGCTACGTCACCCAAGACCCCTCCATCTACGACGACCTGACCGTCCGCCAGAACCTCGACTACTTCGCCGCGATCCTCGCCCCCGGCCACGCCGCCGCCGACCGCCGCCGCACCGACGTCACCCGAGTCATCGACGAAGTGGACCTCGCCAGCCACACCGACTCCCTCGCCGGCAACCTCTCCGGCGGCCAACGCAGCCGCGTCTCCCTCGCGGTGGCCCTCCTCGGCACGCCCGAACTCCTTGTCCTCGACGAACCGACGGTCGGACTGGACCCCGTCCTGCGCCGCGACCTCTGGAACCTCTTCCACGACATCGCCGCCCAGCGCGGCGCCACCCTCCTCATCTCCTCCCACGTCATGGACGAGGCCGAGCGCTGCCACCGCCTCCTCCTCATGCGCGAGGGCGAGATCCTCGCCGACGGCACCCCGGACGCCCTGCGCACCGACACCGGCTCCGAGACCGTCGAAGGCGCATTCCTGCACCTCGTGGACGAGGCCGTCGCGGCCGGACGCAAGAAGGAGACGACCCGATGAGCACCACGACCGCCACCACGCCGCTCCCGCCCGCGCCCACCAGCGCCCTCAACGCCTCCCGCACCCTCGCCACCGCCGCCCGCGTCCTGCGCCAGCTGCGCCACGACCCGCGCACGATCGCGCTGATGCTCCTCGTCCCGTGCGTGATGCTGCTCCTGCTGCGCTACGTCTTCGACGGCAGTCCGCGCATCTTCGACAACATCGGAGCCTCCCTCCTCGGGATCTTCCCGCTCATCACGATGTTCCTCGTCACCTCCATCGCCACCCTCCGCGAGCGCACCTCCGGCACCCTCGAACGCCTCTTCGCCATGCCGCTCGGCAAAGCCGACTTCATCGCCGGCTACGCCCTCGCCTTCGGCACCCTCGCGATCATCCAGTCCGCCCTCGCCACCGCCCTCGCACTCTGGGGCCTCGGCCTGGACGTCACCGGCAGCCCCTGGCTGCTCCTCCTGGTCGCCCTGCTGGACGCCCTCCTCGGCACCGCCCTCGGCCTCTTCGTCTCGGCCTTCGCCGCCTCCGAGTTCCAGGCCGTCCAGTTCATGCCGGCCGTGATCTTCCCGCAGATCCTCCTCTGCGGCCTGTTCACCGCCCGCGACAACATGCACCCCGTCCTGGAGGCCATCTCCGACGTCCTGCCCATGTCCTACGCGGTCGACGGCATGAACGAGGTCCTCAAGCACACCGACATGACCGCCACCTTCGTCCGCGACGCCCTGATCGTGGCCGGCTGCGCCCTACTCGTCCTCGGGCTCGGGGCAGCGACCCTCAGGCGCAGGACCCAGTAGCCGCACCGGCCCCCACACCCCGCCGAGCGGTCGGGCACAGACGTTCCGCCCACCGGACAGCCGCGCCGCCCGCCACCCCCCGGTGCGAGGATGAACTCCGGACGACGAAACCCCCGGAGGGCACCCGCAGCCATGACCCAGAAAGTCGCAGTCCTCGGCACCGGCAAGATCGGCGAAGCCCTGCTCAGCGGAATGATCCGAGGCGGCTGGGCCCCGGCCGACCTCCTCGTCACCGCCCGCCGGCAGGAGCGAGCCGAAGAACTCCGCGCGCGCTACGGAGTCACCCCGGTCAGCAACGCCGAGGCCGCCAAGACCGCCGACACCCTGATCCTCACGGTCAAGCCGCAGGACATGGGCACCCTCCTCGCCGAGCTCGCCCCGCACGTCCCCGCCGACCGACTGATCATCAGCGGCGCCGCGGGCATCCCCACCTCCTTCTTCGAGGAGCGCCTCGCCGCAGGCACCCCGGTCGTCCGCGTCATGACGAACACGCCCGCCCTCGTCGACGAGGCCATGTCCGTCATCTCCGCCGGCAGCCACGCCACCGCCGCCCACCTAGCCCACGCCGAGGAGATCTTCGGCGCCGTCGGCAAGACGCTCCGCGTCCCCGAGTCCCAGCAGGACGCCTGCACTGCCCTCTCCGGATCCGGCCCGGCCTACTTCTTCTACCTGGTCGAAGCCATGACGGACGCCGGCATCCTGCTCGGCCTGCCCCGCGACAAGGCCCACGACCTCATCGTCCAGTCCGCGATCGGCGCCGCGACGATGCTCCGCGACAGCGGCGAGCACCCGGTCAAGCTCCGCGAGAACGTCACGTCCCCCGCGGGCACGACGATCAACGCCATCCGCGAACTCGAGAACCACGGCGTACGAGCAGCCCTCATCGCCGCCCTCGAAGCCGCCCGCGACCGCAGCCGCGAACTGGCCTCCGGCAACAACTGACACCGCCCGGCCGCCCCACCCCGGAGCGGGGCGGCCAGGCGCACGCCCTACACGCTCACGCCGATATCGGCAGCCGCCGGCAGCAACCCGATCGCCCGATACGCGGCATCCACGGTCGGCCGGGCCATCTCCCGGGCCTTCTCCGCGCCATCCCGCAGCACCCCCTCCACATAGCCAGGATCCGCGCACAACTCCTTGTGCCTCTCCTGCACGGGCCTCAGAGCCTCGACCACGGCGTCTGCGGTGTCCTTCTTCAAGGCCCCGTACGACTCATATACACCGCTCAGCTCCTCCGGGTTCCCATCGGAGCACGCCGCGAGGATCTCCAGCAGATTCGCCACCCCCGGCCGTGCCTCCCGGTCGTACACGACCTCGGACCCGCTGTCCGTGACCGCCCGCATGACCTTCTTCCGCACCACGTCCGGCTCGTCCAGCAGATAGACGATCCCGGGCCCGACGTCGTCGCTCTTCCCCATCTTCGACGCCGGATCCTGAAGGTTCATGACCCGGGCCGCCACACCCGGCCGCGTGACCCGAGGCACCACGAACGTATGGCCGTACCGCTGGTTGAACCGCACCGCGATGTCCCGCGCCAGCTCCACATGCTGCGTCTGATCGTCCCCGACCGGCACCTCGTCCGTCCGGTACGCCAGGATGTCCGCCGCCATCAGCACGGGATACGTCAGCAGCGACAGCCGCACACTCCCACCGCGCTCCCGTTCCCGCGCCGCCTTCTCCTTGTACTGGATCATCCGCCGCATCTCGCCGTCCGTGGCCACGCACTCCAGCAGGTACGACAGCCGCGCGTGCTCGTCCACGTGGCTCTGCACGAACACGGTGCACAGCTCGGGATCCAGCCCTGCCGCGAGCAGCAAGGTCGCCGCCTGCCGACTGAGCCGCCGCACCCGCGCCGGATCGTGGTCCACGGTCAGCGCGTGCAGGTCCACGACGCAGAAGAGCGCGTCGGCCTGGTGCTGATCCACCTCAGCCCACCGCCGCATGGCTCCCAGGTAGTTCCCCAGCGTCAGATGCCCGGTCGGCTTGACCCCACTGAAGACCCGCGTCATCTCTCACTCCATCTCCTGGTCGGGACCGCCGCCTCCGCGGGCCGTCCCCCTGGAGCTCTGGAGGGAGATACGAGAACGGCCGCCGAGTCGGCGGCCGTTGAGTGCATACGTAAGTCCGGCCGCCGTCAGGCGGCCCACCACAGCTGGGTGTACGTACGCGTCGTCATGCGTCCCAGAGTACGCCGGGAGGGTTCCCTCCGGAGCGGAGTTGACACACCCAGACGCGGTCCGTACTGTTCTCCGAGTTGTCCGACGTGAGAGCCGACTCCGGTCGGTCCCCGGACAGCCATTCCGTAGGTAGCCAGCAAACAATCGACGATCTGTCGTCGTGCGTATCTGCATGCGTATTTGCGAAATGAGGAATCCACGTTCGAAAGGACGCGGTCCCCGATTAGCTCGGGAGCCGGGAATCCGCTAAAGTCTCACTCGTCGGAACGGCCCAACGGCCGGGAAGACAAGCCCCTCTGACTGGGAGTCAGGCCCGAAAGGATCTGATAGAGTCAGAACCGCCGGAAAGGGAAACGCGGAAGCGGGAACCTGGAAAGCACCGAGGAAATCGGATCGGAAAAAAGCCTTACAGCGCCGATGGTACTGCAGGGGGGACCCTGTGGGAGAGTAGGACGCCGCCGAACAAATTTTGAGAAAACCCCCGGCCGGGGATACCGGTCCGGGGGTTTTCTGTTTTTAGGGGATCGGGGGAACGCCCTTTCCCCCGATTACTCAGGTTGAATCGGTGATGTCCGGTGTCTCGATCAGGCCCTGAAGGTCCAGGCCGGTGGTCGG
>NZ_QFRX01000001.1:5702642-5778462 GCF_003143935.1 Streptomyces sp. Act143
GCTGGAGTGGGCGGGCAAGTCGGCGGAGGTCTTCAAGGACGAGTTCGGGGATGTCCCGAAGAACCTCAAGAAGCTGAAGAAGTCCTACGACTTGTGCGGCGACGCCCTTGCCGACTTCTGGCCGAAGCTGGAGCGCGCCCAGGCCCTGGCCGACCGGGCGCTGGCCAAGGGCCGGGAGGCGCAGAGCGATCTGTCCTCGGCCAACTCCCGTCTTGCCTCCGCTGATTCGTGGGTGACGCGGGCGAACAAGGAAGCCGACAAGTACAAGGACGACCCCACCGGCAGCAAGTCCGGCGGAGACAAGCCCGACGAGGGCAAGGTCCGGGCCGCCACGCGGGACGCCCAGCATGCCAAGTCCGCGCAGACCAGCGCCCAGACGGACGTCAACAACGCCGAGGGTGCGCTGGCCGCGGCGAAGAAGATGGCCGAGGACGCGCGCAAGATGCGTGAGGAGGCCGCGCACACCGCGAAGACGAAGATCGACGAGGCGTCCGATGCCGGTATTCAGAACCGGTCGTGGTGGGAGGAGGTCGGCGACTGGTTCACGGACAACTGGGACAACATCGTCGCCGTCTGCAAGATCGTCGTGGCGGTGGTCGGTGTCATCGCGATGATCATCGGTGGGCCGATCCTCGGTGCGATCGTCCTGATCGCGGCCCTCGTCGTGCTCGCCGACACCCTCTACAAATATTCCAAGGGCCAAGCCTCCCTGTGGGACGTGGGCTTGGCCGCCCTCGACTGCATACCCGGTATGAAGGGCCTGACCACCCTCGGCGGGCTCGCCAAGGGCCTGAAGGCCTTCAGCAAGGTGGGGCTCAAGGGCATGGCCATGGGCGTCAAAGGCTTGGGCAAGGGCGCCCGCCGTATGCTCGGCGGCAGCAAGGGCGGATACAACCGTCTCAAGAACGTCGTCTGTTCCAACGGCAGTGACCCGGTCGACATGGCCACCGGCTCGATGTATCTGCCGCAGTCGGACGTGGAGTTGCCGGGTCTCCTGCCTCTGGAGTTCACCCGGCGCGTGGCGTCCGACTACCGGTGCGGCTGGTGGTTCGGCCCGACGTGGGCCTCTACTGTCGACCAGCGTCTGGAGGTCGACCCCGACGGCGTCGTCTTCGTCACCGAGGACGGTCTGCTCCTGAGCTACCCCCACCCGGCCGGCCCTGAGTCACCGGTCCTGCCGGACGCGGGTCCGCGGTGGCCGCTGATCCGCTTGGACGACGGCGGTTACCGGGTCCAGGACCCGGTAACCGGTCATGCCCGGCACTTCTCCCGCCCCACTGCCGACGGCATCGCGCTGCTGGAACGGATCATCGATCGCAACCAGCACACGATCACCTTCGACTACGACGAGTACGGCACGCCGCTCGCTCTGCGCCATTCCGGCGGCTACCACCTGAAACTCACCACCGACGAAGGCCGTGTCACGGCGCTGAGCCTGGCCGGTGCTGCCGAGGACGGCGCGGATGTCGTCATCAAGCGCTATGGCTACACCGACGGGAATCTCACCGAAACCGTCAACTCCTCTGGTCTGCCGCTCAAGTTCACCTATGACGAGCGCCTGCGGATCACGTCCTGGACCGACACCAACCACCGCAGCTACGCCTACAGCTATGACGACCGGGACCGCTGTGTGGCGGAGGGCGGCGAGGCCGGCCACATCGCCATCACCCTCGACTACGACGGCGCCGACCCGGCCTGGCCCGACTGCCGGATCACCACCCTCACCACCGCCGAAGGCGCCGTCACCCGATTCGTCGTCAACGACAACAACCAGGTCATCGCGGAGATCGACCCGCTCGGTGGGGTAACCCGCACCACCTATGACGAACACCACCACGTCCTGTCCCGGACGGACGCCCTCGGCCACACGACGCACTACCGACGCAACGACCTCGGTCAGACTCTGGTCATCACGTATCCGGACGAGGCGACTGCGTACTTCGACTACGGCGACCACGGCAACCCGGTCCGGACCGTCCAGGCCGACGGCAGCACCTGGCGACGGGAGTACGACGCCCGGGGCAACTGCACAGCGGTTGTCGGCCCCGAGGGCACCGTCGTGCGGTACACACATGACGACGCCGGGCGCCTGACCTCGGTCACGGACCCGCTGGGGAACACGACCCGTATCGAGACCAACCGGGCGGGCCTCACCACCGGACTCGTGGACGCGCGAGGTATGGCCGAGTGGCGTCGGTACGACGCCTTCGGCCGGGTGGTCGCGGTCGGGGACTCCACGGGAAGCGAGGCTCGCCTGCGGTGGACCGTCGAGGGCAGGATCGGGCGGTGGCAGGGCCCTGGTGGAGCCCAGCAGGTGTGGGAGTACGACGGCGAGGGCAACTGCGTCCGCCACACGGACGCGAACGCCGGTGTCACGACGTACGAGTACACGCATTTCGACCTGCTCGCGGCCGCGACCGGACCGGACGGCGCGCGCTACACCTACGAGCACGACGCCTCACTCCGGCTGACCAAGGTCACGAACCCCGTGGGGCTCACGTGGACGTACACCTACGACCCGGCCGGGCGCATCGTTTCCGAATGCGACTTCGACGGACGCACGGTGCGCTACGAGTACGACCCAGCCGGCCGGATCGCTGCCCGGGTGAACGCGCTGGGACAGCGGATCGCGTACCACCGCGATGTCCTCGGCCAGGTGACCGCCAAGGACGCGGACGGCGTCGTCACCCGCTACCGGCACGACGGAATGGGCCGCCTGCTGAGCGCTGTCGGCCCGGACTCCGACGTCCGGTTCGACCGGGACGAGTGGGGCAGGATCGTCGCGGAGTCCGTCGACGGCAGGGCGCTGGCCTTTGCGTATGACGACTTCGGGCGACGCACTCGGCGGGTGACACCCGCCGGAGCGGTGTCGACGTACACCTATGACGCGCAGGGTCGCCGCAGTTCACTGAACACGTCCGGGCATTCGCTGCGGTTCGACTACGACATCGCCGGGCGCGAGGTCACCCGTGAGATCGACACGGTCCTGACGCTGCACAGCCGTTGGGACGCCTCGGGCTCCCTGGTGGAACAGAGCGCCGAGACGCCCCGGGGAACGGTGCAGAGCCGCCGCTACACGCACCGGGCGGACGGCCATGTCACCGGGGTGGACGATCTGCGCAACGGGCCGCGACAGATCGAGCTGGACGTCGTGGGGCGCGTCACGGCCGTCAGCGCACGCAACTGGCGCGAGACGTATGCCTACGATGCCGCGGGTCAGCGGACCGAAGCCTTCTGGCCCGACACCCACCCTGGCGCGGAGGCCCGTGGCCACTGTGTCCGTGAGGGCACTCGGGTCACCACCGCCGGCCGCATGAGCCACGTCTATGACGCGGCCGGCCGCATGGTGCTGCGTCGCAGGACCCGCCTGTCCCGTCCGCCCGAGACGTGGCGCTACACCTGGGACGCGGAAGACCGGCTGACATCCGTGGTCACCCCTGACGGCACGGTGTGGCGTTATCGGTACGACGTCTTCGGCCGCCGGACCGCAAAGCAGCGCATGGCGGCAGACGGCACGTCCGTAGCGGAGGAGACCCGCTTCACCTGGGACGGCGACACTCTCGTCGAACAGACGACCGCAGGTCTTGGACTGCCGCACCCGGTCACCCTCACCTGGGACTACGACGGTCTCCACCCCGTCGCTCAGACAGAGCGGCTGTCGGACTCCGCGACCCAAGAGGAGATCGACTCCAGGTTCTTCGCCATCGTCACCGATCTCGTGGGCACCCCCACGGAACTCGTGGACGACGAAGGAAATCTCGCTTGGCGGGCCCGCTCGACCCTGGGGGGCACGACGGCGTGGCCGTCGAACAGCAGGACATACACCCCGCTGCGCTTTCCCGGTCAGTACCACGATCCCGAAACCGGGCTGCACTACAACCGCCACCGCTATTACGACCCCGAGAGCGGCCACTACGTCACCCCGGACCCGCTCGGCCTGAGCATGGCCCCGCACCCCACGGCCTATGTGCCCAATCCCTGGGCGGGCACGGACCCCCTGGGGCTTGGTCCCTATGAGGTCTTCTACCGGGTCATGTCGGAGAAGGAGTTCGCACGCCTGGGGCCCAAGGGAGAGATCAACGTCCGAGGCGAGAATTTCGTGACGCAGGAGTCCGACTACGTCACCGGGATCGCGGAGCGATTCGCCCGCCGGGGCGGGCGGAACGCCCAGAAGTACACCCACCTCGTGCGCTATGAGATGCATCCCGGCACCAGAGACGCGCTCATCGCGGCCGGTCGAGGGTCCGGTGACAACATCGCCGCGATCCGTGAGGCCTACGGCCTGCATCTGGACGAGATCGGGGAGAGCGTCAACTTCGTGCACGTGAAGATGGAGCGAGGGGGGCTGAACTTCGGACTTCGCTCGGGGTCCGTTGATGTGTTCAACTCGAACATCCTGAGATCGACCCACGAACTGCTCTAGCCGTACGCGAGGGGGGCCGTGGTGTCAGCAGCAAGCAGCGCGAGGAGAGCAAGAACGAATGCCGGACGACAGCGCAGCCGAGAGCGCACGGGTGGAGCGCGTCGAAGCGATCCTCACCGGGGGCTACATCGGACGGGACAAGGCCGCGGAGGTGGCGGCGAAGGTCCCTGAGGCTCGGGACAGGATCCTTGGCTGGCTCGGTGCCGCGGCCGACGCCGAGGACTGGCGCAGGTTCGAGAGGCTCGCGGCTGCCGCCGTCCACCTGCACCCGGACGGCCTCGCCCCGATCCTCGTCCGGGCGCTCGCTGCCGACGCGACCGGCGTGAACAGCGAAGACCTGGTCGACATGCTCGGAGAACTGCGGGCTCCCGAGGCTGTGGAGGCGATCGGTCGCCTCGTGCACCGGCGGCGGGATGTCGACGGCCCGTTCTTCCCTCTGTGCATCAAGGGAATTCAGGCCCTCGGGGAAATCGGCACACCCGACGCGGAACAGTTCCTGACGACCGTCGCCACGAGCGCGCCGGGCGAGTGGCCCGACCCGCTCCGTTGGCACGCGGCGGAGCAGCTCGGGATCGAGGACGAGTTGGGGTTCGACGAGGACGAGATGCTCGGTGGAGTGTGACGCGTGAAGGTGTGATCCGGGCGCAGAAATGATGGCCTGCCGGGTGGAGCAGCGGGATCTGACGGCGACCGAGGGGTCCCGGGCCGTCGGCCGACGCGGGCGTCCGTACCGCCGTCAGACGCACGGCCCGTTCACCGGGAATCGACGTGCTGCCAGTCGAGAGCCGTGATCCGGGCGGTCTTCGGGGTCAGTTCCGCCATCCCCTTCCCCTCGAACCTGTCGGTGATCAGGTCGCCCCTGACGGCGCCGAGCGCGGACTGCTCATCGCTGGGCACGAGTGACCGGCTGGAGCGGTAGGCCTCCTTCACCAGGATTTCCTGGGTGTGCGCGAGCGGGAAGAGGGCGAGGACGCCACCGTCCGCGGTCCGGAGCGCGAACACGCTCGGGTCGGCCGGGGTCTTGGCGAAGAACTTCTTCGTGGCGATGCCGTCGGCCGTGCCGTTGGTGCTGCTGTCCTTGTACGTCTTCTCGGCCTCCTTCACCGGTGCCGTGGAGGCCAGGTTGCTGCCCGCCTTCGCACCCCCGGTCTGGAGCAGGTCCTCGTAGGCGGCGCCGACGTCGGACGGGGCGAGCTTGCCGACCTTCGCGTCGGGGTCCACGGCCTCGGCGAGGCCGTTCTCGTCGACCGCGAGCTTCGGGAGCGCTTCCCCGTCCTCGGCCCACACGGTCAGCACCACCTTGTAGGCGCCGTCCACCTTGTCGAAGACCACGAACGTCGAGGCGTGCCCGGCGTCACTGGACTTGGCCTGGACGACGAACCAGTCACCCATGCCCTTCGCCGGGATCACGTACTGGCGGTCCTGGTAGGAGAAGGGGGAGCGGTATGCCTTCTGGTCCTTCTTCGAGAAGGTCGGCACGAGGGTGTAGTTCGCCTTGTCCATGGCGTAGAGCTGCCCGGCCTCGACCGTGCCGAGGAGTTCCTTGTCCAGCGTCGCGTTCGCCTTGTTGTTGACCTTCTCGTAGTTGTCCACCACCGCGGCGGCGGCCTTCGCGGTCAGTACGCCCTGAGGCGCGGCGGCGCTCGCGGACGCGTCACCGTTCGCGCCGTCGGCATCCGAACCACCGCCGCACGCGGTGAGCGTGACCGCGGTGGCGATGCCGAGCGCGGTCGTGGTCAGGCGGCGGCGTGAGCTGGACGGGAACGTCATCGGGGTCTCTTCTCCTGGGGGGAAGGTCGGAGCGGCGGAGCGAGGAACGGTCGGTCTCTCCCGCGTCAGCGGTTGATCGCCTGGATCTCCTGGACGTTCATGTCCTGCGTCGTCTCGAACGTGCCGTCGGGCAGGTCGCCGCCGGTGCCGTCCGAGCCCTCCCAGGTGATCTGCCAGGTCACGGAGGCGGACAGGTGGTACGGCGTGCCGTTCGTGGCCTTGAGGTAGCGGATGCCGCAGGGCGGGGTCTTGTCGGCGTCGCCCTTCGCGTACGGCGTGCCGATGCTGCCGTCGTCGTTGATCGCGCAGTCGCCGGAGGCGGGGTAGGTCTCCGCGTCCTCCGTGCCCGGATCGAGGTGCAGGGCGACCGGCTTGGCCGCCGTCTCCGCCCACAGGCCCGTGTCGGGGAGCTCGGCGCGGACCTTGACCTCCTGGAACGTGCCCTTGTCCAGCCAGACCCAGGTAGGCAGGTTCACCGTGGACTTGGTGGCCGGCTTCAGCTCGATCTCGGTGTCGGGGACCTTCACCTTGTTGTAGGCGTAGTCGGCGAGGGTCTCCGGCGTGGGCGCGTTCGGATCGTCGGGGATTTCGCCGGCGTTCTGCCAGAACATGAGGCGGTTGCAGAGAGATGTGTCGTCGATGTCGGCGACGTCCGGGGCGACACCGTGCCAGAAGTGGCCCTTCTTGCCGATGTTGTAGTTCTTGTAGCCCGTCACGGTCGCCGGAGTGCCGAAGTAGTTGACGGCGTCCTTCTCGTCCTTGAAGTGGTCGGTCCACAGGCTCGATCCGATCCATCCCTGCCGGATGCTGACCTGGCCACTGCCGTCGGTCTCCGCGAAGGACTTCAACTGTTCCGGCGTGAAGAGGGGTTCGTACCAGCAGGGTGGAGGCTCCCAGTTCACGTCCGTGGACGAGAGGGTGCCCTGCCTTCCCCCGGTCGGACCGCTCTTCTGGGTGACCCTGATCCTGGAGTACGAGGCGGAGGCGGCCAGTTCGGTGCCGTCGGCCTGGCCTCGCGTGTCAGTGCCTGCTTCTCCGATCGCTTCTGCGGGCGTCGAGCCCAGAAGGGCCACGGCGAGCGATCCGGCGATCAGGGGTGTCAGCCGGTGTCGCAGGCTCACTTGGAGCACCCGCCTCGCTCGGAGTGCACGGACGCGTTCTGCCAGACACCCTGGGCGTTCTTCGCGAGGGAGACCGTGTAGGAGACGTAGGGGTTCGTGCCCGCCGGATTCCCCTCGACCTTGCCGGTCTTGAGGTTCCTGGTCTGTGCGGCGCTCTCGTCGGTGCAGTAACTGAGTGACGCTCCTCTGCCGGTCTTGGCCACGCTGACCTCGGGCGCGAAGGCGGGCAGCTTGCCGATGACGGTGAGGTGCTTGTCCGTGTAGGACTTGATCCACTGCCTGGTCTGCCCGACGACGCCCTCTGTGTCGTAGAAGGCGACGGCCTCGCTGTCAGGGTCGCTCGCGATGATCGCCGCGTATCCGGCCCGGACCTCTTCCTTGGCGTCGTCGAGCACCGCCTGCTCGACGGGGTCGCCGCTCGACCAGTTTTCGAAGGTGAGCTGGAAGCTGCTGGGGATGGTGATCTTCGGGCGCTCGACGCCAGGCGACGCCGACGCGGAAGCCGACGGGCTGCTGGACCCGGTGTCCGCCCCCTTGATGTCATCCGGCGACTTGTCGTCGCCCCCACCGCACGCGGAGAGCAGAAGCGCCGCCGTCGTGGCGAACGCGGCGGCGGTGATGGGCAGGGTGCGGCGGGCCACGATGGATCTCCCCCGAGGATTGGCGATTGCAACGGGGAACGAAGCTATCAGGGGCAGGTGATGTGGCCTTGAGAGGCCGTGGGGGATTGTGTGGGGAACGTGAGGGTGTCGCGTGGCGATTGCGAACGATGCGCATGACCCTCGGTCGAAAACGGGGCAACTCCGGCCTGTCCGGCAGGTCGTGAGGAAGTGAGTGGCAGGGGGGACGGTGAGTTGTCCACAGGGCCTGCCCGCTCTTCGACGCCGTACATAAGATCTCTGTACGCTCAGTGGACTTCCGTACTCCCTCGTAACTCCCTCGTATCCACCTCCTCCTCACACGACCCAGGACACCCGCCATGGCACGACGCCGCAGCTCAAGCTCGTCAAGCTCGACGGGAAACCCGACGCCTACGACCACGCCCTCCGCGACGCCCCGCAACCGCACCCCGCAGCCCGTGCGGATCCGGCGACGCACCTTCGGTGACTTCGTCAAGGCGTTCTTCGCGTTCGTCGCGCTCGCCGTCCTGGTCGTCGGAGTTCCGGGTGCGCTCGCCATGACGGTCGGGTGGCCGTTGCCGAGCGGGATGCCGAAGCTGGAGTGGCTGCAGCACGAGATCACCGTCGGCACCTTCCTCCACATCCTCACGGTCATCGTGTGGCTCGCCTGGGCGCAGTTCACCGCCTGCGTGCTCGTGGAGATAAAGGCCGCCGTGTCGGGGGTCGGGGTGCCCGGGCGCGTTCCCGGCGCCGGACCCAGTCAGCTGCTCGCCCGGCAGCTCGTCGCCGCGCTCCTCCTCGTCGGCGCGACCGCCGCCAGCCTCACGCCGGGGCTGTCGCAGATCGGGCAGCACAGTCTCGACGGGAACCAGCGCGGTACCGTCGCCGCCGCCCAGCAGACCCCCGGTCTCTTCGCCCAGCAGCAGGAGCAGGCGGCCAGCACCGCCGCCGCCCTCGCCGAGCAGGCCTCCAGCGCCGCCGCCCACGCGGACGCACAGGGCGGCACCGCCAAGTCCGACGACACGAAGTACTACCGGATCCAACCGCCCGAGGGCCGGCACCACGACTCCCTCTGGGAGATCGCCGAGCGCCACCTCGGCGACGGCCGCCGGTACAAGGAGATCTTCGAGCTCAACAAGGACCGCGTGCAGCCCGACGGCTCCAAGCTGTCCGAGGCCAGCCTCATCCGGCCCGGCTGGATCATGGAGATGCCGGGTGACGCGCGCGGGGGCGACCTCGTCGAGATGCCCGAGGCCGCCGGTGGCTCCGCCGCCCAGCAGCAGATCCACGACTACGGCAAGACCGGCGACCACGCCCAAGGCGGCGACCACGCGCAGGGCGGCGGCCACCAGCAGGGCAGCGGCGGCGCCTCCCAGGTCTCCCTCCCCGAACAGCGTCCCGCCCCCGACCAGCAGCCCAGCGGACAGCAGCAGGCCACCTCAGCCACCGAGGAGTCGTCGGCCTTCGGCCTGCCCCAAGCCCTCATCGGCGCCCCCCTCCTCGCCGCCGGCCTCCTCGGCGCCCTCGGCCGGCGGCGCCGTCAGGCCCTGTGGCAGTCGGCGTTCGGTGCCGTCGGCGGGCGGCGCGGCATGGAGCCGCCCACGCCGACCGGGGACGCCGCCGACGCGCAGGACGCCCTGCTCGTGGGCGCCGACCCCGAAGGCGTACGCCTGCTCGACCGCTCCCTGCGCGGACTCGCCGCGTCCCTCGGCGCCGAGTCGCGTCCGCTGCCCACCGCGTACGCCGCCTGGCTCGGCGGCAATGGCGACCTTCATCTGCAGCTCGCCCAGCCCTCCGGCAACCCGCCCGCCCCCTGGCAGCTCGGGCAGGACCAGACGTTCTGGATGCTCGCCCGCGCGGACGCCGAGCGGTACGAGGACGTCGACGCCGCCGCCCCGTACCCGGGCCTGGTCAGCCTCGGCACCATGGACGACTCGCGCCTCCTGCTCAACCTGGAGTCGGTGCCCGGCATCGTGTCCCTCGCCGGCCGCGAGGCCGACCGTGCCGCCGTCTTCGCCTCCGTCGCCGCCGAACTCGCCACCAACGGCTGGTCGGACCGGATGACCATCACCCTCGTCGGCTTCGGCGAGGACCTCACCCCGCTCGCCCCCAACCGGCTCCGGCACCTCGACACCATCGACGACCTCATCGAGACGATGGACGCCGAGACGCGGCAGCGGCGGGGGGCCCTGGGGGCCGCCGGTCACGACTCCGTGCTCACCGGGCGCACCGGGCCCGCCCAGCACACCCGCTGGGCCCCGCACCTCGTCCTCCTCGCCGCCGAGCCCGCCGCCGACGACGCGATGAAGCTCGCCGAACTCGCCGCAGACGCCAGCCGCCTCGGCATCGGCTACCTCGTCGGCACCGAGAGCGGTGACCTGCCCGGCGCCGCCTGGGAGATGGAGGTCACCGGCGAGGGCAAGCTGCTCGCCCCGCTGCTCGGGCTCGAACTCGACGCCCAGCTGCTGCCCGTGCCGTTGCAGCGCGCGGTCGTCGAGCTGTTCGTCGAGGCCGACCCCGAACGCGAACCGCAGGGTCCGGCCACCGCGCCGCCGTTCCTCGTCGACATCAGCGAGCAGGGGCGGCCCGCCGTCTACGCGCGGCTCGTCGGGCCGTACGAGATCATCGGCCTCGACACCCCCGACGGCGACCGCAGCGCCCTCCTCCACGAGGCGCTCGCCCTGCTGCTCCTGCACCGCGAGGGCGTCCACCCGCGCGTGCTGTCCTCCGCGCTGTGGCCGCGCGGCGTCACCGACGACGTACGCGAGGCCCTGCTCGACCGGCTGCGCGCCTGGCTCGGCACCGACCCCGACGGCACCCCGCGCCTCAAGGCCGACAGCACCGGACGGCTCACGCTCGCCAAGTCCGTCGTCTCCGACCTCGACGTGCTGCGCTCCCTCTACCACGAGGCCACGCAGGGCCGCGGCGTCGACAGCCGTGCCGTGCGCGGGCGGCTGCTCACCGACGCGCTGGTGCTGGTGCGCGGCCCGCTGCTCGCCGACCGGCCCGAGGGACGCTACCGCTGGCTCACCCACGAGATCATCGACGCCCAGCTCCCGCTGCTGGTCGCGGACATCGGCCTCGCGCTCTCCGAGTTCCACCTGGTCAAGGACCGTGCGGAGAAGGCCATCGAGGCGCTGAACGCGGCCCTCAACTCCGCCCCCGGCGACGAGCGCCTGTGGCACGAGCTGCTGCGCGCGACCCACTCCACCGGCGACACCGCCCGCCTCCAGGCCCTCGCCGCCGACCTCATCTCCCGCAGCGGCGCCCGCGGGCTGCCGCCGCGCACCGAAGCGCTGCTCGACGAGCTGCTGCCGGCGTGGCGCGACGGCGTCGCGGCCGTGGGATGAGCACGCTCCTCGTTCTCGCCGCCGCGCTGTGGGGCGCGGCGGCGGGCGCGGTGATGCCGAGAGCCGCCTACCGGTTCTCGGCCCCGGCCGGCGAGCCGTGGCGGGAGTCCTGCCCCGACGGCGGGCATCCGGTCCGGGGCTGGGTCGGCCGCGGCCGGTGCGCGCACTGCGCGCGGTCGTACGGTCCCTCCGCCGTCCTGCTCACCCTCGTCACCGCCCTCGTCTGCGCCGCCCTCGCCGCCGCCACCGGCACCCGGCCCGAGATCGGGGTGTGGCTGCTGCTCGCGCCGGTCGGCGTGCTGCTCGCGGTCGTGGACCTGAAGGTCCAGCGGCTGCCCGACCCGCTCACCCTGCCCTTCGCCGGGGCCGCCCTCGCCCTGCTCGGCGTGCTGTCCTTCGTCCCCGAGCACACCGGCGACTGGCTCCACGCCCTCTTCGGCTCCCTCGCCCTCGGCGGCGGCTACTTCGTGCTCTTCCTCATCAACCCGGCCGGCATGGGCTTCGGCGACGTGAAGCTGGCGCTCGGCACGGGGGCGGTGCTCGGCTGGTACGGGTGGCCGACGGTCATGCTCGGCACCTTCGCCGGGTTCCTGCTGGGGGCGCTGTACGGCGGCGCGCTGATCGTCGTCCGCAAGGCGGGCCGGAAGACGGCGATCCCGTTCGGGCCGTTCCTGATCGCGGGGGCCTGGACCGGCGTGCTGATCGGGGCGTACGCGGCCTGACGTCGGCCGTGTCGGTGGGCTGGCGTAGGCTGGCCGAGTCCGCGCACATGGATGCTTCCGTCCACAACCCTTGACGAAAGGGACGCCCCGGTGACCGAGAAGGCCGACCTTCAGTCCGTCCTCGACCGCGCCGCCGCCGGTGGGCGGATCACCCCTGAAGAGGCGCTCGACCTCTACCGCGACGCCCCGCTGCACGCGCTGGGCTCCGCCGCCGACGCGGTGCGACGCCGTCGGTACGCGGGTACGGAGCACATCGCGACGTACATCATCGAGCGGAACATCAACTACACCAACGTCTGTGTCACGGCGTGCAAGTTCTGCGCCTTCTACGCGCCGCCGAAGGACACGAAGAACGGCTGGACGCGGGACCTGGACGACATCCTGCGGCGCTGCGCCGAGACCGTCGAGCTCGGTGGCACGCAGATCATGTTCCAGGGCGGGCACCACCCGGACTACGGCGTGGAGTACTACGAGAAGCACTTCGCCGCCATCAAGGAGGCGTTCCCGCAGCTCGTCATCCACAGCCTGGGGGCGAGCGAGGTCGAGCACATGGCCCGGATCTCCAAGGTCAGCGTCGAGGAGGCCATCCAGCGCATCCACGCCGCCGGGCTCGACTCCTTCGCCGGTGCCGGGGCCGAGCTGCTGCCCGAGCGGCCGCGCAAGGCCATCGCGCCGCTGAAGGAGAGCGGTGAGCGCTGGCTGGAGATCATGGAGACCGCGCACCGGCTGGGCGTCGAATCGACCTCCACCATGCTCATGGGCACCGGCGAGACCAACGCCGAGCGCATCGAGCACCTGCGGATGATCCGTGACGTGCAGGACCGGACCGGGGGCTTCCGGGCCTTCATCCCGTACCTCTACCAGCCGATGAACAACCACCTGAAGGGCCGCACCCAGGCCACGATCTTCGAATACCTGCGGATGATCGCGATCGCCCGGCTCTTCATGGACAACATCGCCCACATCCAGGGCTCCTGGCTGACCACCGGCCAGGACGCGGGCCAGCTGACGCTGCACTACGGCGCGGACGACCTCGGCTCGGTCATGCTGGAGGAGAACGTCGTCTCGGCGGCCGGTGCCAAGCACCGCTCCAACCTCCAGGAGATGATCGACATGATCCGCACGGCGGGCCGCACCCCCGCCCAGCGCTCCACGACGTACGAGCACCTCGTCGTCCACGACGACCCGGCCAACGACCCGGTCGACGCACGGGTCATGTCCCACATCTCGTCGACGGCGATCGAGGGCGGCACGGCGCATCCCGAGCTGAAGATCCTCGCGTCCAACTGACCTGCGCATGGAGACGATTCACGCCGCCGACGAGGTCCGGTACACCTGGAAGGCGGAGCCGATCGAGGGCGGCGCCGTGCTGGTGGGGCGGGACCGGGTCGGCGCCGTGGGCACGCTGGAGGAGCTGCGCGAGCGGTTCCCGGACGCTCGCGTGCGCGTGTGGCCCGGGGTTCTGGGGCCCGCTCGCATCCATGAGGGCCCGCTGCCCGACGCCCCGAGCCCGCGCGAACGCATCCACGCCGTGCTGAAGTCGGGCGCGGTGGCGGTCCTGGAGGAGTACGCCGACACCGCCGAACTCCGTGCCGCCGCCGAGCGGAACGACGTGGTCGTGCTGCCGCGGGTGCAGCCGACGGCGATCCGGGAGGTCGGCCGAGCCGACCTCGCCGTGTTCGCCGAGGACGGCGAGTGCATCGCCACGGTGTGTGCCGGCCGGCTCGTCCACAGACGCCGCTAACCGGCCAGCGCCTCCCCGAACGCCCCTGAACTCTGCTGCACTCCACTGCAGTTCGTCAGAGCATCCTCGTCACCCGTGCATTCCTGATCCCGGAACGTCGCCCACATCGACACCCACCCGATCCCCTTCTCCTCCGCGAACTTCCGCACCTGAGCGGCATCGGACAGCGTGAACGTCTCCCCGGCCACGTCGTTCGTGCCGATCATCGAGGTGAGTGCCATCCCGCCCCAGGCGGTCGCGTCGGACGTCCCGAAGACGTCCTTCAGCTGTGTGTGCGCCGCCTTCGCCGCCGTCAGGGCGTAGTCGCCCATGTCGCCGTCGTACTTCTCCGCGTAGTTCATGGTCATGAGATTGACCGTCGAGACCTGTACCGCACTGTTGTTGGCCGACTCCAGCAGCGCGAGGGCGTCGTCGTCGAGCCCCGACGGCATCACCGGGAGCGTGAAGGACACGGCGACGTCCTCGCGCTCCTCCTGGAGCAGCGCTATCGCCTCCGAGCGCAGGTCCACCGAGTCGGTGTCGGCCAGCGCGTCGCCCTCGACGTCGAAGTCGGCCTGCGTGGAGCCTGCCGCGTCGAGGGCCGCGCCGTACGCCTCGGCCAGCTCCTCCGCGCTGTCGCACACCTCCGCCAGCTCCTCACCGGACGCGCCGCCGAAGGAGACCCGGACACTCGCCCCGTCCTTCTTCAGCGCCGAGATCCGGGACGCCACCTCCGAGTCCCCGATCGCCGTCGTGCCGTTCCACTTCGGGGTGCAGCCGCTGCCGTCCGAGATCGCGAAGGCCAGGTTGTACGTCGTCGGCGACCCGGCGGAGTCGAGGTCGGAGGCGTCCGTGACGCTGACGTAGGGGGCGTAGGCGGTGCTGGGCGACGATTCCGGCGCTGTGTCGGTGTCGGCCGAGCAACCCGACGTAGCCAGGGCAAACAGGCAACCGGTGCCCGCCGCCGACCTCAGGAAACGCCGCATCGCACGTGCACCCGCTTTCGTGATTTCTGTCTCAGGACGGAAAAATGCGTTCCTGAAGTGACACCTTCAACCCACACCCTCAACCACATCTTCAACCCTATTCGCCCTGGACAGGGTCACGCAGGCGTTCCAGCGAACTCTCAGTGAAAAGACAGGTTAAGGCGTTTCTCATACGCGCCTCACATCAGAGCCCGAGTTCGACATATAAAGCATCCCTAATATCCGGGGAATGCATTCCGAGCCTGCCATCGAAAACCGCGCCCCGCGTGGTCGCCGCCGCAAACGCGGCAACGGGTCCGACACCGAGGGGCCCGTGTTCGTTGACAACTCCGGACGCCGCTCGAAGCTGCTGCGCCGGATCGGTCTTCTCGTCGGCGTCCTGTGTCTCGGGTACGCCGTCGTGCTGGGCCTGGCGTTCATGGGGATCGGCACGTCCAGCCCGTCCTCGCTGCTGCCCTTCGGCGGTGGCCAGGGCGGCCCGGCCGGACAGGGCGGCACCGGCCCTGGCCTACGCCAACAGGGCGGCGTCGGCACCGTCGTACAGCCCAGCGGCACCCCGCCCGCGCTGCCCTCGGGCGTCCCCACGCCGTCCGCGTCCGCGAATGCCGACTGAGCGGAGCGCAGGCACCGTGACGACGACCACGACATCCCACCGGGGCCGGCGCCGCGCCCCCTCCCGCATCGAGCGCGCGGCGGGCAAGGCGGCGGCGCTGCAGAAGCCGCGCGTGCTGCTCGCCCTGCTGCTCCTGCTCGCGCTGACCAGCGTGATGCTGCTGGACGGCTATCTGCGTGCCGAGGTGGGCGGCGACCAGCGGGTCCGTGACGGGGCCGCCTCCGGCAAGGTCCCCGACAAGATCCTCACCGGCGGGCCGATCCTCAGCTTCCGCGGCGGACAGGCCACGACCGTCTCCGTCCCGGACAAGACCATCGCCCTGACCTTCGACGACGGCCCCAACCCCACCTACACCCCGCAGGTGCTGGAGATCCTGGAGAAGTACGACGTCCCCGCCACGTTCTTCGTGGTCGGCTCGATGGTGTCGCGCTACCCGGGGATCGTGAAGGACATGGTCGAGCAGGGCAACGAGGTGGGCATCCACACCTTCACCCACGTCGACCTCTCCTACCAGAGCGACGCCCGCGTCGACCGGGAGATGCAGCAGACGCAGCTCGCGCTGGCGGGCGCGGCCGGCATCACCACCACGCTGTTCCGGGCCCCGTACTCCTCGGAGACGGACGCCATCGACAACTACAGCTGGCCCGTCTACCAGAAGCTCGGCGAGGACGGCTACACCAGCGTCTTCGTCGACACCGACAGCGACGACTGGAAGAAGCCGGGCGTCGCGAAGATCGTGAAGTGGGCGACGCCGTCCCGGAACAACGGCGCGTCCGTGCTGTTCCACGACGCGGGCGGCGAGCGCTCGCAGACCATCAAGGCGCTGCCGAAGTACATCGAGAAGATGCGGGCGAAGGGGTACACCTTCACCACCATCAGCGGGGTGCTGGAGAAGGAGCAGTCGGCCGGCGCCCCCGGGACTCCCCGGGCCGACGGCACCGGTGTGAACACCCTCCAGGCCGCCCACCGCGAGGCCACCGGCGCCACCCTCTACGAGGGCAGGGCCCTCATCGCCGCCGTCGCCGTGGCGGAGTGGGCGGTGCCCGCGCTGTCGGTCGGTCTGCTGGTCGTGGGGGTGGCCGTCATGGGCCGGTTCGGGATGATGCTGATCCTCGCCCGCAGGCATTACAGACAGCGCAACAAACGCCGCTTCAGCTGGGGTCCGACCGTCACCCGTCCGGTGAGCGTGATCGTCCCGGCGTACAACGAGAAGGAGTGCATCGCCAACACGCTGGAGTCGCTGGCGCAGAGCACCCACCCGATCGAGATCATCGTCGTCGACGACGGGTCCACGGACGGCACCTCCGAGATCGCCCGCGCCGCGGCCGACCGGCTCGGCATGGTCAACGTCCGGGTGATCCGCCAGGAGAACGCGGGCAAGCCGGCCGCTCTCAACAACGGTGTCCGCAACGCCGGTCACGACATCGTCATCATGATGGACGGCGACACCGTCTTCGAGCCGGACGCCGTGCACCAGCTGGTGCAGCCCTTCGCCGACCCCGCGGTGGGCGCGGTCGCGGGCAACGCCAAGGTCGGCAACCGCGACACGGTCATCGGCGCCTGGCAGCACATCGAGTACGTGATGGGCTTCAACCTCGACCGCCGCATGTACGACCTGCTGCGCTGCATGCCGACCATCCCGGGCGCGATCGGCGCGTTCCGCCGCGACGCCGTGCTCCAGGTCGGCGGCATGAGCGAGGACACCCTCGCCGAGGACACCGACATCACCATCGCCATGCACCGCGCGGGCTGGCGGGTCGTCTACCAGGAGCACGCCAAGGCGTGGACCGAGGCGCCGGGTTCGCTGAAACAGCTGTGGTCGCAGCGCTACCGCTGGTCGTACGGCACCATGCAGGCGCTGTGGAAGCACCGCAAGTCGCTGACGGACAAGGGTCCTTCGGGGCGCTTCGGCCGGGTGGGGATGCCGCTGGTGGTGGTCTTCCAGATCGTCACGCCGGTCTTCGCCCCGCTCATCGACGTCTTCACCGCGTACTCGATGATCTTCATCGATTTCCGGGCGGCCCTGCTGGCGTGGCTCGCGGTGCTGGGCGTCCAACTGGTCTGCGCCGCCTACGCCTTCCGTCTCGACAAGGAGAGGTACCGCTATCTGCTGATGATGCCGCTCCAGCAGCTGGCCTACCGGCAGATGATGTACCTCGTCCTCATCCACTCCTGCATCACCGCCCTCACCGGCGGCCGCCTGAGGTGGCAGAAGCTGAAGCGGACCGGCGAGGTCGGGACGCCGGCGGGGGTGGGCTGAGATGGGTTCGCACCGCAGAGGCGGGCCGGTGGCTGCGCTGCCCACCGAACGGCCGATGCCCGAGACGCAGTCCCAACGCCCCGTGCGAGACCGCTACTTCGACACGCTCCGGGCCGTCGCCCTCATCCGCGTCGTCACCTATCACACCTTCGGGTGGGCCTGGTGCGGCATGGTGTTCCCGTCCATGGGGATCATGTTCGGCCTGGCCGGCACGCTGATGGCGAAGTCCCTGGAGCGGCCCGCGCTCAAGGTGGTGAAGAGCCGGCTGCGGAGGCTGCTGCCCCCGTTCTGGTTCTGGGGCTTCTTCGTCGTCCTGGCCATGCTGATCCACGGCTGGATGCCGAGGCACTACAACATCGTCTTCTGGATCGTGCCGTTCGGTGACCCGCCGGGCAACAAATGGGGCGTCCAGGCCTGGGAGATCCTCTGGTACCTGCGCACATACCTGTGGTTCGTGCTGCTGTCCCCGTTGCTGCTGAAGGTGTTCCGGTGGGCGCGCGTCACGGTGCTGCTGCTGTCCCTCGTGCCGATCCTGGTCCTCACCTTCGTGTGGGCAGGACCCGAGGGGCGGCTCGGCAGCGAACTGTGGGACTTCTCGACGTACCTCTTCTGCTGGGTCCTCGGCTTCGCGCACCGCGACGGGGTGCTGGAGCGGCTGCGGCCCGCGGTCGTCGTCGTGCTCTCGCTCGCGGCCGTCGGCTACGGCGGCTGGTACGCCGTCACCCACCAGGGCGAGGCCGGCACCTACGACCTCGACGAGATCCCGCTCGCGCAGGCCTTCTGGTCGGCCGGGTTCGTGATGCTGCTGTTCTGGGCCAAGTCGTACTTCGGGATCGACTTCGCCTGGCTGACCCGCTTCAGGCGGCTGGACCGGATCGTCACGATCTTCAACGCGCGAGCCGTGACGATCTACCTCTGGCACGAGATCGCCTTGATCCTCGCCGTCCCGCTGATCGACCGGTTCTGGAACGTGCCCGCGTTCGAGGAATACCTGCCGCTGGAGAGCCAGTGGTTCATGTTCGGCGTCGGCTGGGTGCTGATCGCGGGGTTCGTGCTGGCCTGCGGATGGGTGGAGGACGTGGCGGCGAGGAAGAGGCCGCGGCTCGTGCCATGAGGGCGGCTGCAACAATGGGCGCGTGACCCGCGCTTCCCTGAACAAGCAGCCGCACGAAGTCGCCTCGATGTTCGACGACGTGGCGGAACGGTACGACCTGACGAACGACGTGCTGTCGCTCGGGCAGGACCGGGTGTGGCGCAAGGAGGTCGCGAAGGCGGTCGACGCCCGGCCCGCACAGAAGATCCTGGACCTGGCGGCCGGTACGGCCACCTCGTCCCTGCCCTTCGCGCAGACGGGCGCGTACGTCGTCCCCTGCGACTTCTCGCTCGGCATGCTCCAGGTCGGCAAGAAGAAGCACCCCTGGCTCCCGCTCACGGCCGGCGACGCGACGAAGCTGCCGTTCAAGGACGGCACCTTCGACGCCGTCACCATCTCCTTCGGGCTGCGCAACGTGCAGGACTTCGACGCCGGGCTGCGGGAGATGTACCGGGTGACCAAGCCCGGCGGCCGGGTGGTGATCTGCGAGTTCTCGCATCCGACCTGGGCGCCGTTCCGCACGGTCTACACCGAGTACCTGATGCGCGCCCTGCCGCCGGTCGCCCGCGCGGTCTCCTCGAACCCCGAGGCGTACGTCTACCTCGCCGAGTCGATCCGCGCCTGGCCCGACCAGGCCGCCCTCGCCGGGCATCTGCAGAAGGCCGGCTGGTCGAAGGTGGCGTGGCGGAATCTGACGGGCGGGGTCGTGGCCCTGCACCGGGGTTTCAAGCAGGTCTGACGGCCGGTTTCGAGCAGGTCAGACGGTCGGCCTCAAGCACGTCTGACGGTCGGCTTCGAGCAGAGCTGACGTTCGGCCTCAAGCAGGTCTGACGGCCGGTTTCCTGCAGGTCTGACGGTCGGCTTCAAGCAGAGCTGACGGTCACATACGGGTCGCCCGGCTCGTCCAGCTCGCGCTGGAGGCCGCCGGTGGGAGGCCGGGGGATGCGTGGCTCGCGCACCCCTCCGCCGCCTTCCCCTTCGCCGAAGTCGAACCACACGTAGATCACGGAGTCCCGGGGCACCTCGGCGTTGGGCTGCGGGTACTGCCGTACGACGTACTCGACCACCGTCCGGTGGAAGTCGGGCCGGTCCGGAGCGTTGAGGAAGAGGCCGGTCGCCTCGGCCGTCCTGCGCGCGTCCGTGGCCATCAGTCCGACGAGCCGCGGCACGCGCACTTCGGGTGTTTTGGGTGGTATGCGCAAGATGTCACCCCCAGCGGTATTAGCAGGGTAACCGCCGGGGGTGCCGTCCGGAAGCGGCAAGTGGCGTTCTGTAGCAGTTGGTTACTCTGCGTGAGAATTCTTGAGGCTGAGCCGGAAACAGAGCGCGTCCTCCGGAAGCCGCGGGTGCGGGAACGTCTCCGCGAGCTCCATGCCGAGGCGCCGGGTCACCGCGACCGAGCGCTCGTTGCCGGGTCTCACCATCGCCACCACGCCCGGCACGCCCGCCGTCCGGAGCCGGTCCAGCGTCTCCCGCGCGGCGGCGGTGGCGTACCCCTTGCCCCAGTACGCCCGCCCGAGCCGCCAGCCGATCTCGATCTCGCCCTTCGGCCCCCACTCCTGCGGCCACGGCTGGGCGCCGGTGAAGCCGATGACCCGGCCGTCCTCGTCGAGCATGGTCCACAGGCAGAAACCCAGCTCGGCGTCGTGCCGCCGCTGGCGGGCGGTGAGTTCCTCGTAGACGTACAGCTCCGCCGACCGGCCGCCGTGGAACGCCATGACGTCCGGGTCGTCGAAGAGCCGGTGCCAGGCGACGGCGTCCTCGTCGGTGGGGACACGCAGGTGTACTACGGGGAGAGCTCGGTTCACGGGGCAGCCCTTCAGCCAGGTGATCAATCGTGCTGAATAGACTGCCCATGTCCAGTGCCGGTCGGCACGCAGATTTCGAACTTGGGGAGATCCCGCCGTGACCGCCGTGACCGAGCCCCACTCCGAGCCCTTGTCCGAAAACACCGCTGACGTCATCGTCGTCGGCGCGGGGCCGGCCGGCTCCACGACCGCGTACTACCTCGCCAAGGCCGGTCTCGACGTCCTCCTGCTGGAGAAGACGGCGTTCCCGCGCGAGAAGGTCTGCGGCGACGGCCTCACGCCGCGCGCCACCAAGCAGCTCGTCGCCATGGGCATCGACATCTCTGAGGAAGCCGGCTGGCTGCGCAACAAGGGCCTGCGCATCATCGGCGGCGGCGTCCGGCTCCAGCTGGACTGGCCGGATCTCGCCTCCTTCCCGGACTACGGCCTCGTCCGCAAGCGCGACGACTTCGACGAGCAACTCGCCCGGCAGGCCCAGAAGGCGGGCGCCCGGCTGTACGAGCGCTGCAACGCCGGCGCCCCGATCATCGACGACCGCACCGGCCGCATCACCGGCGTGCACGCCAAGCTCGGCGAGTCCGGCGAGAAGCGGGAGGTCACCTTCCACGCGCCGATCGTGGTCGCCGCCGACGGCAACTCCACCCGCCTCTCCCTGGCGATGGGCCTGCACCGCCGCGAGGACCGCCCGATGGGTGTCGCCGTGCGGACGTACTTCGAGTCGCCCCGCCACGAGGACGACTACCTGGAGTCCTGGCTGGAACTGTGGGACCGCCGCGGCCCCGGCCCGGACCGCCTCCTCCCCGGCTACGGCTGGATCTTCGGCATGGGCGACGGCACGTCCAACGTCGGCCTCGGTGTCCTCAACACCTCCGACTCCTTCAAGGAGCTGGACTGGCGCGAGGTGCTGAAAGCCTGGTGCGCCTCGATGCCGGAGGAGTGGGGCTACACGCCGGAGAACATGACCGGCCCGATCCGCGGCGCCGCCCTCCCCATGGCCTTCAACCGCCAGCCGCACTACACGCGCGGGCTGCTGCTGGTCGGCGACGCCGGCGGCCTGGTGAACCCGTTCAACGGCGAAGGCATCGCCTACGCCATGGAGTCCGGCCAGATCGCCGCCGACGTCATCGTCCAGGCCCACGCCCGTCCGACGCCGGCGAGCCGTGAAATGGCGCTGCAGCGTTACCCGCAGGTCCTCAAGGACACCTACGGCGGCTACTACACGCTGGGCCGCGCCTTCGTGAAGCTCATCGGCAACCCGAAGGTCATGAAGATCGCGACCCAGCGCGGCCTCACCCACCCCTTGCTGATGAAGTTCACCCTGAAGATGCTCGCGAACCTCACCGACCCGACGGGCGGCGACGCGATGGACCGGATCATCAACGGGCTGAGCAAGGTGGCGCCGAAGGCGTAACCAGCAGCTCAGAGCCTGGCCGGCTGCTCAGGGCCTTACCGGCTGCTCAGGCCCTCGCCGGCTGCTCAGGGCCTCACTGGCCGCTCAGGGCCTCGATGTTGGCGGTCCGGCGGGCGAAGACCTCGTCCCGCCGGTCCGCCACCTGCCGCAGCGCGTCCTTGCGATCCCGCTTGGAGAGCCGGTCCAGGTAGACATGCCCGTTGCAGTGGTCCGTCTCGTGCTCCAGACACCGGGCGAAGTACCCCGTCCCCTCGATGACGAGCGGCGCCCCGTCCTTGTCGTACCCGCGCACCACGGCCCGGTCCGGCCGCGGTACGTCCATCACGGCGCCTGGGACGGAGAGGCAGCCCTCGTGGTCGTCGAGGAGCCTGCGCCCGGCCCGGGAGGCGTCGAGCACCGGGTTGACGATGTGCCCGACGTGCCGGTTGCCGTCGTCGTCCGGGCAGTCGTACACGAACAGCCGCAGATCGACGCCGACCTGGTTCGCCGCGAGCCCGGCCCCGTCCGCGATGTACATCGTCAGGAACATGTCGTCGATCAGTGCGGCGAGATCCGGCCCGAACTCCGTCACGTCCCGGCACGGCTTGTGCAGGACTTCCTCGCCGACCTCCGTGATGCGCCGCACCTCTCCGCGCCGGGCGTCGGGCGCGAGGGGCGGATACGAGTCAACCGGCCTGCCTTGTACGAACACGCTGGGCATGAGTGCGTTTCTCCTCGGTGTGTGGCTGCTGCGGGCGGTGGGTCATCGGGGTTCCGGCCTCCGGAGCCGGCCCCTCCCCTTCGTCGCCCCTGACAACAGAACACACACAGCGGCCCAGGGCCACACCCGCAGACGCTTCCTGGCCGGAACCGGGGGAGTGGCACCGGCCGGAATCGAGGCAGTGACACGGGCCGGCACCGGATGCGCGGCGGGCGCCCTCGGGTCCCGCACGATGGAGGGTGCCCACGAGTCGGCCCGGTCGGCGGTCAACGCGCTGCCATACACGGATAATTCGGGCGCCAGGTGGCGTGAGACGCGGAGTTCTTACGGCCGCCCGGAGACAGAGTCCCTGAAGCGGATCGACGAGGCCCGCCACCGGGTGCGCCTGCCCCACACCTTCGGCCTGGGAAAGTCGTGCGGACGGGCGGAAGGGCCGCTGCCCCCGAGCGGCTGCGGCCCTTCCGACGTTCCGTATGTCCGTACGCCTTTTGTCAGAGTACGCGGACCGCACCCGTCGCCGGGTAGCCCGACAGGTCCTGGATGACGACGCCCTTGGAGGGGTTGGCCGCGTCCAGGTACTGGCCGTTCCCGATGTAGACGCCCACGTGGTACGCGGAGCCCTTGGCGCCCCAGTAGAGGACGTCGCCGACCTGAAGGTTGGACAGGGAGACGTCGGTGCCGGACATCGACTGGTCCTGGGAGACGCGCGGCAGATCGACGCCGACCTGCTTGAACGCGGCCTGGACCAGGCCGGAGCAGTCCCACGCGTTGGGGCCGGTGCCGCCCATGACGTAGGCGTCGCCCACCTGCGCCTTGAGGAAGGCGATGACGGTCGCGACGGAGCCGCTGGCGGGTGCCGAGGCGGTCGTGGACGCGGAGAGGGTGGTGCGCTCCGAGGAACGCGAGGCGGCTGCCTCGGCGGCGGCCTTGCGGGCCTCCTCGGCCTTCTTCTTGGCTTCCGCCTTCTTCTTCGCCTCGGCGAGGTCCTTCTTGGCCTCCTTGGCGGCTGCGGCGGCGGCCGCGTCACGCTCCGCCTCCAGCTCGTAGTTCGCGGCGGCCTGCTGCGTGGCGTCCGCGGACTGGGCGACCTGGGCGGCCAGGTCGGCCGTGAGCGTGGGCAGTTCGAGCGTCTGCGTGGTCTCGGCGGCGCTCGCCGAGGCCGACGCGCCCGCCGCTGCCATGCTGAGGACGCCACCGGCGACTCCGGCGCGCACGGCGAGCGAAGTCGTCGCGCTGCGGCGGGGTTTCCGGTGGCTGCGTATGTGAGCGGTGTGGGACATGAGAACAACCGGTATCAGGGGCTCCTCCATACCTTCAAGAAACGTGTCCTGCGCCACAGTTGTTCATCCAGCCCCTCAAATCCCGGGCGTGGCGACCTTTATTGACGCCGTAACGGACATTGCGGGCACGGGGCATCATGGCCGTGATCACGGCCTTTCATCGTTACGTCCGAATTGCCCCGCGCCTACCACCGGTTGGGACCGGTGGCCAAGCCCGCTTCTCAGAGGTCTCTCATCGATGTGGCAGAGGTCACGCAACGGTTACGGCGGAGCCTGCGTCACGCGCGCGCCCCTCCGGTCACCCGCTCGTGAACGCGCGCACGCGTCCACATCGGGAGGCGCGACCCCCTCCCGAGTGTGAATGCCGCGCACTACCAAGGAGGCGCGTCCAGCGCCAATTTGCATGCACGGGAAGTCTCTTGATATTGAGACGCCCCTTGCCCACCCCCTCCCAACTGCGTCGACGAGTCAAAATGTCACCTCTGGTGATCGCTCGGACGCTTCACGTACGAAGATCACCGCTCATCCGACTTCATGATCCTTCGTCAGGTGGTGGAGATCACAAAGCTTGTGCAATACCCCGTGTCGCAGATCACAGACCGGCGGGCATAAGATGCGGGTCAGTTGGGCTTGTGACCTGCTTCACATGTTCGCGATCTTCGTCGGGACGGACGAGGCTCGTGGGGCACGCGAGACGGAAGCGAACCCGACGCCATCGCCAGCAGTCAGTGCCGACTGAGAGGAGCGAGGAGCGGTGAACGCGTATGCGCCCATCCTCGTACTGGGAGCCCTCGGGGCAGGCTTTGCGATCTTCTCCGTGGTCATGGCCACGCTGATCGGTCCGAAGCGGTACAACCGGGCCAAGCTCGAGGCCTACGAGTGCGGGATCGAGCCGACCCCCACGCCGGCCGGCGGCGGGCGCTTCCCCATCAAGTACTACCTGACGGCGATGCTCTTCATCGTCTTCGACATCGAGATCGTCTTCCTCTACCCCTGGGCCGTCACCTTCGACGCCCTGGGTGTTTTCGGGCTCGTGGAGATGCTGCTCTTCGTGCTCACCGTCTTCGTCGCGTACGCGTACGTATGGCGGCGCGGCGGCCTGGAATGGGACTGAGGGGCCTTTAACTCATGGGACTCGAAGAAAAGCTGCCGAGCGGTTTCCTGCTGACCACCGTCGAGCAGGCCGCGGGCTGGGTGCGCAAGGCGTCCGTCTTCCCGGCCACCTTCGGGCTGGCCTGCTGCGCCATCGAGATGATGACGACCGGCGCCGGACGCTACGACCTGGCCCGCTTCGGCATGGAGGTCTTCCGCGGCTCACCCCGCCAGGCCGACCTCATGATCGTCGCCGGCCGGGTCAGCCAGAAGATGGCGCCGGTGCTCCGGCAGGTCTACGACCAGATGCCGAACCCCAAGTGGGTCATCTCCATGGGGGTCTGCGCCTCCTCGGGCGGCATGTTCAACAACTACGCGATCGTGCAGGGCGTCGACCACATCGTCCCGGTCGACATCTACCTCCCCGGCTGCCCGCCACGGCCGGAGATGCTCATGGACGCCATCCTCAAGCTCCACCAGAAGATCCAGGGCTCCAAGCTCGGCGTGAACGCCGAGGAAGCGGCCCGGGAGGCGGAGGAAGCGGCGCTCAAGGCCCTGCCCACGATCGAGATGAAGGGGCTGCTGCGGTGAGCGACGCGAACGGTGTGAATGGGGCGTCGAACGGGGTGAACCCCGAGAAGGACCTCGGCGCCTCCAACCTGCCCGGCCAGCGTGGCGAGGGCGGCGAGGAGATCCGCGTCCAGCGCGGCATGTTCGGCGCCAACAACGGCGGCGACACCTCCGGCTACGGCGGCCTGGTCCGCTCCATCCGGCTCCCGGGGGCGGCCACCCGCCCCTACGGCGGCTGGTTCGACGAGGTCGCCGACGAACTGGAGGGCGCGCTGGAGGAGCAGGGACTCCTCCCCGACAACGCCATCGAGAAGACGGTCGTCGACCGCGGCGAACTCACCTTCCACATCGAGCGCGAGCACCTGCTGCGCGTCGCCCGCACCCTGCGCGACGACCCGGCCCTGCGCTTCGAGCTCTGCACCGGGGTGAGCGGGGTCCACTACCCGCACGACAAGGGCCGCGAGCTGCACGCCGTCTACCACCTGCGCTCGCTCACCCACAACCGGCTGATCCGCCTGGAGGTCAGCGCTCCGGACGCCGACCCGCAGATCCCGTCCCTGGTCTCGGTGTATCCGACCAACGACTGGCACGAGCGCGAGACCTACGACTTCTTCGGGATCGTCTTCGACGGTCACCCGGCCCTGACGCGGATCATGATGCCGGACGACTGGCAGGGCCATCCGCAGCGCAAGGACTACCCCCTCGGCGGCATCCCCGTCGAGTACAAGGGCGCCCAGATCCCGGCTCCGGACCAGCGGAGGTCGTACTCGTGAGCACCCGCCCGTCGCCCGGCCACCACCCCTCAACGACTCCCTTCGGGAGGCTGTGATGACTACCGCAACCCCTCGCGAGACCACCGAGGGCACCGTCTACACGGTCACCGGTGGCGACTGGGACGAGGTCGTCCAGTCCGCGGCCCGCGCCGACGACGAGCGCATCGTCGTCAACATGGGTCCTCAGCACCCGTCCACCCACGGAGTGCTCCGCCTGATCCTGGAGATCGAGGGCGAGACGGTCACCGAGGCCCGCTGCGGCATCGGCTACCTCCACACCGGCATCGAGAAGAACCTCGAATTCCGCACGTGGACGCAGGGCACCACGTTCGTGACGCGCATGGACTACCTGACGTCCTTCTTCAACGAGACCGCCTACTGTCTCGCCGTCGAGAAACTCCTCGGCATCGAGGACCAGATCACCGAGCGCGCCAAGATCATCCGGGTCCTCCTGATGGAGCTGAACCGGTTGTCCTCGCACCTGGTGTGCATCGCCACCGGCGGCATGGAACTCGGCGCCACCACGATCATGATCTACGGATTCCGTGATCGTGAAATGATTCTCGACATCTACGAGCTCATCACGGGCCTCAGGATGAACCACGCGTACATCCGCCCCGGCGGACTCGCGCAGGACCTGCCGCCCGGCGCGGTGGACCACATCCGCGAGTTCGTGAAGAAGATGAAGAAGAACCTCCCGGAGTACGACAAGCTCGCCACCGGGAACCCCATCTTCAAGGCCCGTATGCAGGACGTCGGTTACCTCGACCTGGCCGGCTGCATGGCCCTCGGTGCCACCGGCCCGATCCTGCGCTCCACCGGCCTGCCGCACGACCTGCGCAAGGCGCAGCCCTACTGCGACTACGAGACCTACGACTTCGAGGTCCCGACCGCGGACACCTGCGACTCCTACGGCCGCTTCCTCATCCGCCTGGAGGAGATGCGGCAGTCGCTGCACATCGTCGAGCAGTGCCTGGACCGGCTCCAGCCGGGACCGGTCATGGTCGCCGACAAGAAGATCGCCTGGCCCGCCCAGCTCGCTCTGGGGCCGGACGGGCTGGGCAACTCCCTCGACCACATCAAGAAGATCATGGGCACCTCCATGGAGGCCCTGATCCACCACTTCAAGCTGGTCACCGAAGGCTTCCGCGTACCGCCGGGACAGGCGTACGCGGCCGTCGAGTCGCCCAAGGGCGAGCTCGGGGTGCACGCCGTGTCCGACGGCGGCACCCGCCCCTTCCGGGTCCACTTCCGCGACCCGTCCTTCACCAACCTGCAAGCCATGGCGGCGTTGTGCGAGGGCGGCCAGGTCGCCGACGTCATCGTCGCCGTCGCGTCCATCGACCCTGTGATGGGAGGCGTCGACCGGTGACCACCTCTTCTTCGGAGCACGGCGTCAGCCTGGGCATGCCCGAACTGCCCGCGCCCGCCTACCCGGACGACGTTCGAGAACGGCTGGAGACGGACGCGCGCGAGGTCATCGCCCGCTACCCCGACTCCCGGTCCGCGCTCCTCCCGCTGCTGCACCTCGTGCAGTCGGAGGAGGGCCATGTCACGCGCACCGGGATGCAGTTCTGCGCGGACATGCTCGGCCTGACCACGGCCGAGGTCACCGCCGTCGCCACCTTCTACACCATGTACCGGCGGCGGCCGAGCGGCGACTACCAGGTCGGCGTCTGCACCAACACGCTGTGCGCGGTGATGGGCGGCGACGCGATCTTCGAGTCGCTCCAGGAGCACCTGGGCGTCGGCAACGGCGGGACCACCGACGACGGCAAGGTCACGCTGGAGCACATCGAGTGCAACGCGGCCTGCGACTTCGCGCCGGTGGTGATGGTCAACTGGGAGTTCTTCGACAACCAGACCCCGGCCAGCGCCAAGCGCCTCGTCGACGACCTGATCGAGGGCCGTGTCGTGAAGCCCACGCGCGGGGCACCGCTGTGCACCTTCAAGGAGACCGCGCGCATCCTCGCCGGCTTCCCCGACGAGCGGCCGGGGGCCGTCGAGGCGAGCGGCGGAGCGGGACCCGCTTCGCTGGTGGGCCTCCGCCTGGCCAGGGGAGAGGCCGCACCCGCGCGCGTGGTCCATCCGCGCGACGGCGGTCCGCAGGACGAGGCGCAGGACCGGGCCGTGCACGAGCCGTCGCCCACCGAGCACCTCAGTTCGCACGACGCGCCGCAGGACACATCGGCCTCCGACCCGACCCACCCGGCGGGGCCTGTCGCCGAGGAGGGGGAGTGATGACCTTGGCACCCGAGCTGAAAGACACCAGCCCCGAGAAGCTGCTCGCACCCGTGCTGTCGGCCTTCTGGGACGAGGACAGGTCCTGGACGCTGGACGTCTACAAGAGGCACGAGGGATACGAGGGTCTGCGCAAGGCGCTCGCGATGTCACCGGACGACCTGATCGCGTACGTCAAGGACTCCGGTCTGCGCGGCCGCGGCGGCGCGGGATTCCCCACCGGAATGAAATGGCAGTTCATTCCGCAGGGAGATGGAAAGCCGCACTATCTAGTTGTCAACGCCGACGAATCGGAGCCCGGAACCTGCAAGGACATTCCGCTCCTCTTCGCGAACCCGCATAGCCTCATCGAGGGCATGATCATCGCGTGTTACGCCATCAGGTCGTCGCATGCCTTCATCTATCTGCGCGGTGAAGTGGTGCCAGTGCTGCGGCGGTTGCACTCGGCCGTGAGCGAGGCCTACGCGGCCGGCTACCTCGGGACGAACATCCTGGGCAGCGGGCTCGATCTCGACATCACCGTGCACGCGGGCGCGGGCGCGTACATCTGCGGTGAGGAGACCGCACTCCTCGACTCGCTCGAAGGCCGCCGTGGTCAACCGCGGCTCCGTCCCCCCTTTCCTGCGGTCGCGGGCCTCTATGCCTGCCCGACTGTGGTGAATAACGTCGAATCGATCGCGTCGGTTCCCGCGATCCTGCACCGCGGCAAAGAATGGTTCCGCTCGATGGGGAGCGAGAAGTCACCCGGCTTCACGCTCTATTCGCTCAGCGGCCATGTCGCCAGCCCCGGTCAGTACGAGGCCCCGCTCGGGATCACGCTGCGCCAGCTCCTGGAGATGAGCGGCGGCATGCGGCCCGGGCACCGGCTCAAGTTCTGGACGCCGGGCGGCTCCTCGACGCCGATGTTCACCGACGAGCACCTCGACGTCCCTCTTGATTACGAAGGAGTGGGTGCCGCGGGTTCCATGCTCGGCACCAAAGCACTCCAGTGCTTCGACGAGACGACCTGCGTCGTGCGCGCCGTCACCCGCTGGACGGAGTTCTACGCCCACGAGTCCTGCGGCAAGTGCACGCCCTGCCGCGAAGGCACGTACTGGCTCGTGCAGTTGCTGCGCGACATCGAGGCAGGCAAGGGCGTCATGTCCGACCTCGACAAGCTGAACGACATCGCCGACAACATCAACGGCAAGTCCTTCTGCGCCCTCGGCGACGGCGCCGCCTCGCCGATCTTCTCCTCGCTGAAGTACTTCCGCGAGGAGTACGAGCAGCACATCACGGGCCGCGGCTGCCCCTTCGACCCGGCCAAGTCCACGGCCTGGGCCGACTCCCGCACGGAGGTGAACGCATGACCGTGACCACCAGCGCTCCCTCCGGTGGGGGAGAGGCGGCGGTCCCGCCGGAAGATCTCGTCTCGCTGACCATCGACGGCGCCGAGATCAGCGTGCCCAAGGGCACCCTGGTCATCCGGGCCGCCGAGCAGCTCGGCATCGAGATCCCGCGCTTCTGCGACCACCCCCTGCTCGACCCGGCCGGTGCCTGCCGGCAGTGCATCGTCGAGGTCGAGGGTCAGCGCAAGCCGATGGCCTCCTGCACCATCACCTGCACCGACGGCATGGTGGTGAAGACCCACCTCACCTCACCGGTCGCCGAGAAGGCCCAGCATGGTGTGATGGAGCTCCTCCTCATCAACCACCCGCTGGACTGCCCGGTCTGCGACAAGGGCGGCGAATGCCCCCTGCAGAACCAGGCCATGTCCCACGGACAGGCCGAGTCCCGCTTCGAGGGCAAGAAGCGGACGTACGAGAAGCCCGTGCCGATCTCGACACAGGTGCTGCTGGACCGCGAGCGGTGCGTGCTGTGCGCCCGCTGCACCCGCTTCTCCAACCAGGTCGCGGGCGACCCGATGATCGAACTCGTCGAGCGGGGCGCGCTCCAGCAGGTCGGCACCGGCGAGGGCGACCCCTTCGAGTCGTACTTCTCCGGCAACACCATCCAGATCTGCCCGGTCGGCGCGCTGACCTCGGCGGCGTACCGATTCCGCTCCCGCCCGTTCGACCTGGTGTCCTCCCCGAGCGTGTGCGAGCACTGCTCCGGCGGCTGCGCCACCCGCACCGACCACCGGCGCGGCAAGGTCATGCGCCGGCTCGCGGCCAACGACCCCGAGGTCAACGAGGAGTGGATCTGCGACAAGGGGCGGTTCGGCTTCCGGTACGCGCAGCAGCGCGACCGGCTTCAGACGCCTCTGGTGCGCGACCCCGAGGGTGAGCTCGTCCCGGCCTCCTGGCCGGAAGCGCTGGAGATCGCCGCACAGGGGCTGCTCGCCTCGCGCGGCCGGACCGGTGTGCTGACCGGTGGCCGGCTCACCATCGAGGACGCCTACGCGTACAGCAAGTTCGCGCGCGTGGCGCTCGACACCAACGACATCGACTTCCGCGCGCGCGTGCACAGCGGTGAGGAGGCCGACTTCCTCGCCGCGCGGATCGCCGGACGCGGCCGGGACCTCGACGGCACGGGCGTCACCTACACCTCGCTGGAGAAGGCACCCGCCGTTTTGCTGGTCGGGTTCGAGGCCGAGGAGGAGGCGCCCGGCGTCTTCCTGCGGCTGCGCAAGGCCTGGCGCAAGCACGGACAGAAGGTCTTCTCGCTGGCCACGCACGCGACGCGCGGCCTCACGAAGGCCGGCGGCACGCTGCTGCCCGCCGCTCCCGGCACCGAGACCGAGTGGCTGGACGCCCTCGCGAGCGGCGTCGGTCTGGAGGAGGGCGGTGCGGCCGCCGCCGAGGCGCTGCGCACCGAGGGCGCCGTGATCGTCGTCGGGGAGCGGCTGGCCGCCGTGGCGGGCGGGCTGACCGCCGCCGTACGGGCGGCGTCCGCGACCGGCGCGCACCTGGTGTGGATTCCGCGCCGGGCGGGGGAGCGGGCCGCCGTGGAGGCCGGCGCGCTGCCGTCGCTGCTGCCGGGCGGCCGTCCGGCCACCGACCCGCGCGCGCGTGACGAGGTCGCAGCCGCCTGGGGAGTCGCCGAACTCCCGCATCGCTACGGCCGTGACACCACGCAGATCGTCGAGGCCGCCGCCACCGGCGAGCTTCAGGCGCTGGTCGTCGCCGGTGTCGAGGTCGCCGACCTGCCCGACCCGGCACGCGCGCGTGAGGCGCTCGGCGAGGTCGGCTTCCTGGTGTCGCTGGAGCTGCGGCCCAGCGAGGTCACCGCGCTCGCGGACGTCGTCCTGCCGGTCGCCGCGGTCGCCGAGAAGGCCGGCACCTTCCTGAACTGGGAGGGCAGGGTGCGCTTCTTCGAGGCCGCCCTCAAGCCGGACCAGATGACCCGCCGCCTCGCGCCGACCGACGCGCGCGTGCTGCAGATGCTGGCCGACGCCATGGACGTACACCTGGGCCTGCCGGACCTGCGGACCGTGCGCGGCGAGATCGACCGGCTCGGCGCCTGGGACGGTCCGCGGGCCACCGAGCCGCTGGAGAGGGCGGCCCAGTTGCCGCGGCCCGCCGCCGGCGAGGCCGTCCTCGCCGGGCACCGGCTGCTGCTCGACCAGGGCCGTCTCCAGGAAGGCGACGAAGCGCTGGCCGGAACCCGGCACGCGGCCCACGCGCGCGTGTCCGCCGCGACCGCCGCGGAGGCGGGCGTGAAGAACGGCGACGTCCTGGCCGTGACCGGCTCCGCCGGGACCGTCCAACTCCCGCTCCAGGTCACCGAGATGCCCGACCGTGTGGTCTGGCTCCCACTGAACTCCGTGGGCGGGGGCGTCGCCTCAGACGCCGGGGCGCTGCCCGGCTCCCTCGTCCGCATCGGTCCGGCGACGCCCGCCACCGAAGCCCCCAAGGAGGTGGAGGCATGAGCCCGTACCTCGCCGCAGAAGACCTCTCGATGTTCGGCACCGACCCCTGGTGGCTGGTCGTCGTCAAGGCCGTCTTCTGCTTCGCGTTCCTGATGGTGACCGTGCTGTTCTCCATCGTCTGGGAGCGCAAGGTCGTCGCCTGGATGCAGCTGCGCATCGGCCCCAACCGCCACGGCCCCTGGGGCATGCTCCAGTCGCTCGCCGACGGCGTGAAGCTGATGCTCAAGGAAGACGTCATCGTCAAGCGCGCGGACAAGGTGGTCTACATCCTCGCGCCGATCGTCGCGGCCATCCCGGCCTTCATGGCGATCGCGGTGATCCCCTTCGGCCCGGCCGGCAACGAGATCTCGATCTTCGGCCAGCGCACCACGATGCAGCTCACCGACCTGCCGATCGCGATGCTCTACATCCTCGCGGTCGCCTCGGTCGGCATCTACGGCATCGTGCTGGCGGGCTGGAGCTCCGGCTCGACGTACCCGCTCCTCGGCGGTCTGCGTTCCTGCGCGCAGATGATCTCGTACGAGATCGCCATGGGCGCCGCCTTCGCGTCCGTCTTCCTCTACTCGGGGTCGATGTCGACGTCGGCGATCGTCGAGGCGCAGCAGGACCGCTGGTACGTCGTCCTGCTGCCGGTCTCCTTCATCATCTACATCGTCACGATGGTCGGCGAGACCAACCGCGCCCCCTTCGACATGCCGGAGTCCGAGGGCGACCTGGTCGGCGGCTTCAACACCGAGTACTCGTCGATCAAGTTCGCGCTGTTCATGCTCGCCGAGTACGTGAACATGGTGACGGTCTCGGCGGTGTCCGTGACCCTCTTCCTCGGCGGTTGGCGGGCCCCCTGGCCGGTCAGCACCTTCTGGGAGGGCGCCAACCACGGCTGGTGGCCGCTGCTCTGGTTCGTCATCAAGGTCCAGCTGCTGCTGTTCTTCTTCATCTGGCTGCGCGGCACGCTCCCCCGCGTCCGCTACGACCAGCTGATGAAGCTCGGCTGGAAGGTTCTCATCCCGGTCTCCGTGGTGTGGCTGATGGCGGTCGCGACCGTGCGGACGCTGCGGAACGAGAACTACGACTTCGCGGACATCGTGCTCTACGTGGCCGCCGGTGTGATCGGGCTGCTGCTCCTCTCCTTCGTCGCGGACGTCTTCCGCGAGAAGGCGAAGGAAGCCGCGCAGCCCGCGCCGGAGCCGGTCGGCTTCGACCCGATGGCCGGCGGATTCCCCGTACCGCCGCTGCCCGGACAGGAGTTGCCACCGGTGCCGAGGCGTCGCTCGCGGCAGGAGCGGGAGCTGATTGTCAGTGGCGGAGTGAATACTCGGAGTGACGACGGATCTCTGGATGGAAAGGAGGCGTCCGATGGCTGAGGAGCCCAAGGAGACCAAGCCCGGTTTCATGAACCCCGTCGCCGGCTTCGGCGTGACCTTCAAGGCCATGTTCAAGAAGCGGCTGACCGAGCAGTACCCGGAGCAGCAGAAGACCACCGCTCCGCGGTTCCACGGACGGCACCAGCTCAACCGCCATCCGGACGGCCTGGAGAAGTGCGTCGGCTGCGAGCTGTGCGCCTGGGCCTGCCCCGCCGACGCCATCTATGTGGAGGGCGCCGACAACACGGACGAGGAACGCTACTCGCCGGGCGAGCGCTACGGCCGCGTGTACCAGATCAACTACGCCCGCTGCATCCTGTGCGGTCTGTGCATCGAGGCGTGCCCCACGCGCGCGCTGACGATGACCAACGAGTTCGAGCTCGCGGACAGCAGCCGCGCCAACCTCATCTACACCAAGGAGCAGCTGCTCGCCGGTCTGGAAGAGGGCATGGTCGACTCGCCGCACGCGATCTACCCGGGCACCGACGAGCAGGACTACTACCGAGGGCTGGTGACGGAGGCCGCGCCCGGCACCGAGCGCCAAGTGGCCCTCTCCAAGGGCGAGGTGGCCCAGGAAGCCGCCACCACCTTCGGCCCTGACGAGCCGGCCTCGGAGAAGGTGATCGGCCGATGACCGCCCCCGTCGAGCTCGCCGCCTACTCCACCTCCACCGGCGAGGCCTTCCAGTTCTGGGTGCTCGGCACCGTCGCCGTGATCGGCGCCCTGTGCACCGTCTTCATGAAGAAGGCCGTGCACAGCGCGCTCTGCCTGGCCGGGACCATGATCATCCTTGCGGTGTTCTACCTCGCCAACGGTGCCTACTTCCTGGGCATCGTGCAGATCGTCGTCTACACCGGCGCGATCATGATGCTGTTCCTGTTCGTGGTGATGCTCGTCGGCGTCACGGCCGCGGACTCCCTGAAGGAGACCATCAAGGGCCAGCGCTGGCTGGCCCTTGTCTGCGGACTCGGCTTCGGCATCCTGCTGTTCGCCGGCATCGGCAACGCCTCGCTGACGGAGTTCAACGGCCTGGCGCAGGCGAACGCGAACGGCAACGTGGAGGGCCTCGCGAACTTCATCTTCACCAAGTACGTCTTCGCCTTCGAAATCACCGGCGCCCTGCTGATCACGGCCGCCGTCGGCGCCATGGTGCTCACCCACCGCGAGCGCACCGAACGCGCCAAGACCCAGCGTGAGCTGGCCGAACAGCGCGTCCGCGAGGGCAAGCACGTACCGCCGCTGCCGGCGCCCGGTGTCTACGCCCGGCACAACGCCGTGGACATCGCGGGCCTGCTGCCCGACGGCACCCCGTCGGAGCTCACGGTCAGCAAGACCCTGCGCGAGCGCGGCCAGATCCGGGACGTCTCCCAGGAGGCGCTCAACGATCTGCGGGCCCTGGAGCAGCGCGCCGAGGAGCGCCTGGAGCGGACCGCGATCGAGCCGGCCAACCTCAAGCGGGCCGAGGAGGCGTCGAAGTGAACCCCGTCAACTACCTCTACCTCGCGGCCCTGTTGTTCACGATCGGCGCCACCGGCGTACTGATCAGGCGCAACGCGATCGTCGTGTTCATGTGCATCGAGCTCATGCTCAACGCCTGCAACCTGGCGTTCGTCGCCTTCTCCCGGATGCACGGCAATCTCGACGGCCAGATCATCGCCTTCTTCACGATGGTCGTCGCCGCCGCGGAGGTCGTGGTCGGGCTCGCGATCATCGTGTCCCTGTTCCGTTCCCGCCACTCGGCCTCGGTCGACGACGCCAGCCTGATGAAGCTCTGAGGGGTTGGAAGAATCGTGGAGAACCTGATTGCGCTGCTGGTGGCGGCGCCCCTGCTCGGAGCGGCCGTCCTGCTGTGCGGCGGCCGGCGCCTGGACCGGGTCGGCCACTGGATCGGCACCCTGCTCGCGGCCGTCTCCTTCGTGCTCGGTCTCGTCCTCTTCGCCGACCTGCTCGGCAAGAGCGACGAACACCGCACCCTGACGAGCCACCTGTTCAGCTGGGTCCCGGTCGAGGGCTTCCAGGCGGACATCGCCTTCCGCCTCGACCAGCTGTCGATGACGTTCGTGCTGCTGATCACCGGCGTCGGCTCGCTGATCCACCTGTACTCGGTCGGGTACATGGAGCACGACGAGCGCCGCCGCCGCTTCTTCGGCTATCTGAACCTGTTCCTCGCGGCGATGCTGATCCTCGTCCTCGCCGACAACTACCTCCTGCTGTACGTCGGCTGGGAGGGCGTGGGTCTCGCGTCCTACCTGCTCATCGGTTTCTGGCAGCACAAGCCCAGCGCCGCCACCGCCGCGAAGAAGGCCTTCCTGGTCAACCGCGTCGGCGACATGGGCCTGTCCATCGCCATCATGCTGATGTTCACGACGTTCGGGACGTTCGCCTTCGGCCCGGTCCTCGGCACGCACGAGGAGCCCGGACTCGTCGGCGGTGCGTCCGAGGCCACGCTCACCGGCATCGCCCTGATGCTGCTCCTCGCCGCCTGCGGCAAGTCCGCCCAGGTGCCGCTGCAGTCCTGGCTCGGGGACGCGATGGAGGGCCCGACCCCGGTCTCGGCCCTCATCCACGCCGCGACGATGGTGACCGCGGGCGTCTACCTGATCGTCCGTTCCGCCAACATCTTCAACCTCGCCCCGGACGCCCAGCTCGTCGTCACGATCGTCGGCGCCGTCACGCTCCTGTTCGGTGCGATCGTCGGTTGCGCGAAGGACGACATCAAGAAGGCGCTGGCCGGCTCGACCATGTCGCAGATCGGCTACATGGTCCTCGCCGCGGGCCTCGGCCCCATCGGCTACGTCTTCGCGATCATGCACCTGGTGACGCACGGCTTCTTCAAGGCCGGGCTGTTCCTCGGCGCCGGTTCGGTCATGCACGGCATGAACGACGAGGTCGACATGAGGAAGTACGGCGGCCTCAGGAAGTACATGCCGGTCACCTTCGTGACGTTCGGCCTCGGCTACCTCGCCATCATCGGCTTCCCGGGTCTGTCCGGCTTCTTCTCCAAGGACAAGATCATCGAGGCGGCCTTCGCCAAGGGCGGCACCGAGGGCTGGATTCTCGGCGCCTGCGCCCTGCTGGGCGCGGCCATCACGGCCTTCTACATGACGCGCGTGATGCTGATGACGTTCTTCGGGGAGGAGCGCTGGCGCAACCAGCCGACCCGGTCCCCGGATGCGCCCAGCGCGGAGCCCGCCGCCGAGCACCAGGGCGAGCACGCGGAGCCGCACCCGCACGAGTCGCCCCGGTCCATGACGATCCCGATGATCGTGCTGGCCGTCGGATCGGTCGCGGGCGGTGCGCTCTTCAGCATCGGCGACCGCTTCCTGCACTGGCTGGAGCCCATCACCGGGCACGACCACGGGGACGCCCCGATCAGCGCGGCGACGGTCACGACCGCCACGGTGACCGTGATGGTCCTCGGTGTCGCCCTGGCGTGGCTCCAGTACGGCCGCCGCCCGGTCCCGGTCGTCGCCCCGCGCGGGTCGCTGCTCACCCGGGCCGCCCGGCGCGACCTGCTCCAGGACGACTTCAACCACGTGGTCCTGGTCCGCGGCGGCGAGCACCTCACGCGGTCCCTGGTGTACGTCGACCACACCCTGGTCGACGGAGTCGTCAACGGCACGGCGGCCTCGGTCGGCGGGCTCTCCGGACGGCTGCGCAGGCTCCAGAACGGCTTCGCGCGGTCGTACGCGGTCTCGATGTTCGGCGGTGCGGCAGTGCTCATCGCCGCGACCCTGCTGATGAGGGCGGTCTGATACCGATGTCCTTTCCTCTGCTGACAGCGACGGCGGCGCTCCCCGCGATCGGGGCGGTCGTCACGGCCGCCGTACCGGCCGCGCAGCGCACC
The DNA here is from genome assembly GCF_003143935.1 of Streptomyces sp. Act143. GTDB lineage: Bacteria > Actinomycetota > Actinomycetes > Streptomycetales > Streptomycetaceae > Streptomyces. Next base: position 5,740,260 of record NZ_QFRX01000001.1, read on the forward strand.
GCCGCCAAGTGGCTGGCGCTGCTCGTCTCGCTGGCCACGCTCGCCCTCGCGATCGTCGTCCTGGTCCGCTTCGACCCGGACGGCGACCGCTACCAGCTCACCGAATCCCACTCCTGGATCAAGGACTTCGGGGTCCGCTACGAACTGGGCGTGGACGGCATCGGGGTGGCGCTCCTTGCGCTCACCGCCCTGCTGATCCCGTTCATCATCCTCGCGGGCTGGCACGACGCCGACCCGCTGGAGACCGGCAGCAAGCGGTGGCGGCCGACGCAGGGCTTCTTCGCCCTGATCCTGGCCGTCGAGGCGATGGTGATCATCTCCTTCGAGGCCACCGACGTCTTCCTCTTCTACATCTTCTTCGAAGCCATGCTGATCCCGATGTACTTCCTCATCGGCGGCTTCGGGGACCGGGCCCACGAGCACGGCGAGGAGGCGGCGTCCACGCAACGGTCGTACGCCGCCGTGAAGTTCCTGCTCTACAACCTGGTCGGCGGTCTGATCATGCTGGCCGCGGTGATCGGCCTGTACGTGGTCGCCGGGAACTTCAGCCTCCAGGAGATCGCCGAGGCGCGGGCCAACGGCTCGCTCGACATGGCGACCAGCACCGAACGCTGGCTGTTCCTGGGCTTCTTCTTCGCCTTCGCGGTGAAGGCGCCGCTGTGGCCGCTGCACACCTGGCTGCCCAACGCGATGGGCGAGGCCACCGCCCCGGTCGCCGTCCTCATCACGGCGGTCGTCGACAAGGTCGGCACCTTCGCGATGCTCCGCTTCTGCCTCCAGCTCTTCCCGGAGGCGTCGAAGTGGGCGACGCCCGCGATCCTCGTCCTGGCGCTGATCAGCATCATCTACGGGGCGCTGCTCGCCGTCGGCCAGCGGGACATCAAGCGACTGGTGGCCTACGCGTCGATCTCGCACTTCGGCTTCATCATCATGGGCATCTTCGCGATGACCAGCCAGGGCCAGTCCGGCGCGACGCTCTACATGGTCAACCACGGGATCTCGACGGCCGCGCTGATGCTGGTGGCCGGGTTCCTGATCTCGCGGCGCGGCTCGCGGCTCATCGCCGACTACGGCGGTGTCCAGAAGGTCGCCCCGGTGCTGGCCGGCACGTTCCTGATCGGCGGCCTCGCGACCCTGTCGCTGCCGGGCCTGGCGCCCTTCGTGAGTGAATTCCTGGTCCTGGTCGGCACGTTCTCGAACTACCCGGTGGTCGGCATCATCGCCACCTTCGGCATCGTCCTCGCCGCGCTCTACACCCTCGTGCTCTACCAGCGCACGATGACGGGCCCGGTGAAGGCCGAGGTGTCCGCGATGCCGGACCTCAGGGTCCGTGAACTCGTGGTCGTCGCGCCGCTGATCGTCCTCCTGATCTTCCTCGGGGTCTACCCGAAGCCGGTCACGGACATCGTCAACCCGGCGGTCAAGTCGACCTTGTCCGACGTACAGAAGAAGGACCCCCAGCCCGAGGTGGAGGCGGCCAAGTGAGCGCAACAGCCGTCCACAGCCTGTGGACAAACGCGGCCGATCCGATCTCGAAGATCGATGCGCCGAAGATCGAATACGGACAATTGTCGCCCACGCTGATCGTCGTCGGTGCGGCGATCGTCGGGGTGCTCGTCGAGGCGTTCGTCCCGCGCAAGCAGCGGTACTACGCCCAGGTGTTCCTCTCCGCGGTGGCACTGCTGGCCGCGTTCGCCGCGGTCGTCGCACTCGCGGCCGACGGGTACGCCACGACGAAGGCCGGCATCGCGGCGATGGGCGCCATCGCCGTCGACGGCCCGGCGCTCTTCCTCCAGGGCACCATCCTGCTGGCGGGCCTGGTCGGCCTGTTCACCTTCGCCGAACGGCGGCTCGACCCCGAGACGCACGGCAACCGGGTCGACTCCTTCGCCGCGCAGGCCGCGTCCGTCCCGGGCAGCGACAGCGAGAAGGCGGCCGTGAAGGCCGGGTTCACCACCACCGAGGTGTTCCCGCTGCTGCTCTTCGCCGTCGCCGGCATGCTGATCTTCCCGGCGGCCAACGACCTGCTGACGCTGTTCGTGGCGCTGGAGGTCTTCTCCCTGCCGCTGTACCTGATGTGCGCCCTGGCCCGCCGCAAGCGGCTCATGTCGCAGGAGGCCGCGGTCAAGTACTTCCTGCTGGGCGCCTTCGCCTCCGCGTTCACCCTGTTCGGCATCGCGCTGCTCTACGGGTACGCGGGCTCGGTGTCGTACGCCACGATCGCGCAGGTCGTCGACGGCACGGTCACCAACGTCGACCCGGCCCTCGCGGACACCATGGGCAACGACGCGCTGCTGCTGATCGGCGCGGCGATGATCGTGATGGGCCTGCTGTTCAAGGTCGGCGCGGTCCCCTTCCACATGTGGACGCCGGACGTGTACCAGGGCGCCCCGACGCCGGTCACCGGCTTCATGGCGGCGGCGACGAAGGTGGCCGCGTTCGGCGCGCTGCTGCGCATCCTGTACGTCGTGCTGCCCGGCCTGCGCTGGGACTGGCGGCCGGTCATGTGGGCCGTCGCGATCGTCACCATGCTGGGCGGCGCGATCGTCGCGATCACGCAGACCGACATCAAGCGGCTGCTGGCGTACTCGTCGATCGCGCACGCGGGCTTTATCCTCGCCGGTGTCATCGCGACCACGCCGGACGGGGTGTCGTCCGTCCTCTTCTACCTGGCGGCGTACTCGTTCGTGACGATCGGCGCGTTCGCCGTGGTGACCCTGGTCCGCGACGCGGGCGGCGAGGCCACGCACCTGTCCAAGTGGGCGGGGCTCGGCCGCCGTTCGCCGCTGGTCGCGGCCGTGTTCGCGGTGTTCCTGCTGGCCTTCGCGGGCATTCCGCTGACCTCCGGCTTCGCCGGGAAGTTCGCCGTGTTCAAGGCGGCGGCGGAGGGCGGCGCGGCGCCGCTGGTCGTGGTCGGTGTGATCTCGTCGGCGATCGCGGCGTTCTTCTACATCCGCGTCATCGTGCTGATGTTCTTCAGCGAGCCGCGGCCCGAGGGCCCCACCGTCGCCGTGCCGTCGCCGCTGACGATGACGGCGATCGGCGTCGGTGTCGCGGTCACGCTGGTGCTCGGTGTGGCGCCGCAGTACTTCCTGGACCTGGCGAACCAGGCCGGGGTGTTCGTGCGCTGACCCGAGGCGCGCTGACCCGAGGCGCGCCTGCCGGTCCACACGTCGGGCCCCGGTTCCCCGAGAGGGGGGCCGGGGCCCTTCGTGTGTGTTCAGCCGGTCCAGTCGATGTCGTCGAAGTCGGCCGGGTCGGGGACCCAGTCCGGCACCGTGGACGCCTTGGGGGTGCAGGTCACGGTGGGGTTCCAGGGCGAGAACAGGCCGCTGGGGTTGGGCTTGTAGAGCCAGGCGTGCAGGTCGTAGTGGATCGGCATGCCCTCGTAGTGACCGGGCATCGGGCCGTCGAACGGGACGCCGAACAGGCTGGGGCGGTCGTCGTCGGTGGCGAGATTCTGGTCGGCGTCCACGACGATCCACTCCACCGCCACCAGGTGCCGGACGCCCTTCGCGTCGGCCTCGTACAGCAGGGCCGTCGGCTTCTCCGGGTCGGGCTCGGTGAGCTTGGCGTACTCCGGGTTGATGTAGTGGTAGCCCATGCCGCCCTCCTTCGGGTCGGCCGCGCACTCGTCGGAGCGGACGTAACCGTCCGCCACCGCGGTCGCCTCGTGGGCGTACTTGCCCGTCGCCGCATAGGTCTTGGTCAGCTTTCCCCAGACGAACGGGTCGGGGTCGGCGGCCTGCGCGGGCGCGGCTGTCAGGGTGAAGGCTCCGGCTATCGCCGCGGCGACGGCGGCCTTGAGGGGCCGAGAGGACATGCTGGGGCTCCTTGAAGCGGAAGAGGCGCGCACCGGTCGAGGCGCGCTGTCCGAGGGGCGGGCCTCCCCCTGCCCACCTGAGCAGCATGTCCCGGTGGCCGGGCCGCCTCCATGTGACACAGCCCATTGGAGTGAATGCGGAGCGTGCGGGGGCGGGCCTGTGGATAACTCCGGCGCTGTCGGTGCGGGCCCCTATCGTGGAGGCAGTGGTCGAGGGACGACGTACGGGGGACAGGACTATGGGTGGGATGGGCGGGATCAGCGAGATGCCAGGGGTGACCGAGGTGGCAGGGCCCGCCGGGGCGGCCGGGAGCGAGGCGCTGGCCGCGCTGCACCGGGTCTTCGGGTACGAGGCCTTCCGCGGTGAGCAGGAAGCCGTCATCGAGCATGTGGTCGCGGGCGGCGACGCCGTCGTGCTCATGCCGACCGGCGGCGGCAAGTCCCTGTGCTATCAGATCCCGGCCCTGGTCAGACCGGGTACGGGCATCGTCGTCTCGCCGCTCATCGCGCTGATGCAGGACCAGGTGGACGCGCTGCGGGCGCTGGGCGTGCGCGCCGGGTTCATGAACTCCACGCAGGACTTCGACGAGCGGCGGGTCGTCGAGGCCGAGTTCCTCGCGGGCGAGCTGGACCTGCTCTATCTGGCGCCCGAGCGGCTGCGGCTGGACTCCACCCTCGACCTGCTCTCCCGCGGCAAGATCGCCGTTTTCGCGATCGACGAGGCGCACTGCGTCTCCCAGTGGGGCCACGACTTCCGCCCCGACTACCTCGCCCTGTCCCTGCTCGGCGAGCGCTGGCCGGACGTGCCGCGCATCGCGCTGACCGCGACCGCCACGCACGCGACGCACCAGGAGATCACCCAGCGGCTGAACATGCCGGCCGCCCGGCACTTCGTGGCGAGCTTCGACCGGCCCAACATTCAGTACCGGATCGTGCCCAAGGCCGACCCCAAGAAGCAGCTGCTGAGCTTCCTGCGCCAGGAGCACGAGGGCGACGCCGGCATCGTCTACTGCCTGTCGCGCAAGTCGGTCGAGGCCACGGCAGAGTTCCTCGCCAAGAACGGCATCGAGGTGGTCCCGTACCACGCGGGCCTGGACGCGGGCACGCGCGCGGCGCACCAGTCCCGGTTCCTGCGGGAGGACGGCCTGGTCGTCGTCGCGACCATCGCCTTCGGCATGGGCATCGACAAGCCGGACGTCCGCTTCGTCGCCCATCTCGACCTGCCGAAGTCGGTCGAGGGCTACTACCAGGAGACCGGCCGCGCGGGACGCGACGGACTGCCCTCGACGGCCTGGATGGCCTACGGCCTCAACGACGTCATACAGCAGCGCAAGATGATCCAGTCGAGCGAGGGCGACGAGGCGTTCCGCCGCCGGGCCGCCGCCCACCTGGAGTCGATGCTGGCGCTGTGCGAGACCGCGCAGTGCAGACGCGGGCAGCTGCTGAACTACTTCGGCCAGGAACCGGACCCGGTGGGCTGTGGCAACTGCGACACCTGCCTCACCCCGCCCGAGACCTGGGACGGCACCATCGCGGCCCAGAAGGTGCTGTCGACGGTGGTGCGACTTCAGCGGGAGCGGGGGCAGAAGTTCGGCGCGGTGCAGATCGTCGACATCCTGCTGGGCCGGCGCACCGCCAAGGTCATCCAGTTCGACCACGACCAGCTGTCCGTCTTCGGTATCGGAGAGGAGCTGACCGAGGCCGAATGGCGAGGTGTCGTACGGCAGTTGCTGGCGCAGGGGCTGCTCGCGGTCGAGGGGGAGTACGGCACGCTGACGCTGACCGAGGCCAGCGGGGCGGTGCTGCGGCGCGAGCGCGAGGTGCCGCTGCGCAAGGAACCGAAGAAGCCGACGGTGTCGAAGGCTTCGGGCTCCTCCGGCGGTTCGTCCGGCAGGGGCAAGACCAAGGCCGCCGCGGTCGAGTTGCCCGAGGCGCTGCTCCCGGCCTTCGAGGCGCTGCGGGCCTGGCGCGCGGAACAGGCCAAGGAGCAGGGCGTCCCGGCGTACGTCATCTTCCACGACGCCACACTCCGGGAGATCGTCACGGTGTGGCCGACGTCGGTGGCGCAGCTCGGCGAGGTCAGCGGGGTCGGCGAGAAGAAGCGGATGACGTACGGGGAGGGTGTGCTGGCCGTGCTGGCGGGACTGGGCGAACCGCCGGCGGAGGGCGTGAAGGCCGGTGCCGGGGCGGCGGCACCGGAACCGGACGACTGGCCCGAGATGGACATGGAGCCCGAGCCGGACTGGGAGTAGGAGGGCGCCGAGCCGGAGCGGGTCCACCGGGCCGGACCGGGGGTACGGGTGGCCCGGCCGGAGTCGGGAGGGATCACGCCGCCAGTGCGGTCAGGCCCGGCCCGAAGGCGATCAGCAGCGGCACCAACGGCACCAGCCCCGCCACCGTGGCCGTGACCGCCCGGTGCCGGCGCCCCAGCCGGGGGCGCGGCTCCAGCAGCCGGTTCACTCGCTCGCCCAGCAGCCGGTGGCTGGACGCGCAGGACAGCACTCCCCGGTGCTGGTTCAGCTCGATCAGGGCCAGCGCGGTCGTCAGATGACCGCAGCGGCGTGAGGCCGTGTCGTCCGCGGCGAGTTCCACCAGGCGGTGGGTCTGCTCGCAGAAGTGGGCGAAGAGCGGGAGGCGGGGGAAGCCGGTCGCCAGGGCCGTCGACAGGTGCAGCAGCCAGTCGTGGTGGGCGCGGGCATGGTCGCGCTCGTGGGTGAGCACGGCATCCAGCTGCACATCGGTGAGGCGGTGCAGGGCCCCGGTCGTCACCACCAGCTGCGGCGGGCTGCCCGGCATCCACCAGGCGTCGGGGTACTCGTCCTCCAGCACCAGCAGCGGGCCGCGCGCGGCCTCCTCCAGACCGCCGGGGAGCTCGGGGGCGCGCTCGCGCAGCTGAGCCCTGGCCCGGCCGCGGCCCCGACGGGCCTCGACGAGTTCGCGGGCCAGCATCGCCGTCGTCCAGGCGGCGCCGCAGGCCAGCAGCAGCGTGAGGACGGTGGCCCAGACCGGGGCGGCGGACAGGTCGTACGCCGCGGTCACGGCCGGGGGCGCCGGAGCGAAGACATGGTCGCGGACCGTGCCGAAGACGGCGGCGGCGCCCAGGACCAGGGCGGTCAGATTGCACATCAGCACCGTCGCGACCAGGCACTGCCACACCCACAGTGCGACCACGGGTTCCCGCTCGGGCCAGTCGGCCCGGGTCAGCGCGCGGGGCACCGGCACGGCGGCTGTCAGCGCGACGGCGCCCAGCAGGAGCAGGCAGACAGTCATGCCGGGGGCTCCGGATCCTGGTCGGCGGACGGGGTGGTGAGGGGGTGCGTGACGGCGATGCGGGTCGTGCGCACACCGTCCGCCGCCGTCAGTATGACGGCGCCGCGCGGCACATGGCAGACCTCGACCGCGCACCCGCCCCTCACCTCAAGTAGCCCTCGACTCCCTCGATCCCCGAGCGCACCTTCAGCAACGTGTCAGCAACCCCGCCGGCAAGCCGGTCAGCAACCCCGCCGGCAAGCCGGTCGGCGACCCCGCCGGCAACCCCGTCGGCGCGGCGTCGACTGCCCGTCCCAGCAAGGAGTCACCGTGACGTCCCCCGCTCCCCGGGCTCTTCCCGGGCTCTTCCCGGGCTCTTCCCGGGCTCTTCCCGGGCCCTTCCCGGGCCCTTCCCGGGCCCTTCCCGGGCCCTTCCCGGGCCCTTCCCGGACCGCTTCCCGGGCTCGCTCCGCGGCCTACTCCCCGCCCCGTCCCACGATCCGTCCCACCACCTCGCCCAGCCCGACCCGCACCCCGTCCGGCCCCGGGGCCCACGCCGACAGGGTCACCACGTCCCCGTCCTCCAGGAACGTCCGCTTGCCGTCGGGGAGTTCGAGCGCGTCCCGCCCGTTCCAGGTCAGCTCCAGCAGGGAGCCGCGCTGCCGTTCCACGGGGCCGCTCACCGTCCCGGAACCGTAGAGGTCGCCGGTGCGCAGCGACGCCCCGTTGACCGTCATGTGGGCCAGTTGCTGGGCGGCCGTCCAGTACATGGAGGAGAAGGGCGGCTCGGAGACCACGTGGCCGTTGACGGCGACGGAGATACGCAGGTCGTAACCGCCGGGCTCGGCGTCGGCACCGGTGTCGTCGAGGTACGGCAGCAGCTCGTGCGTCCGCTCCGGCGGGGCCACCCGCGCCTCCTCCAGCGCGTCGAGCGGGGTGATCCACGCCGACACGGAGGTGGCGAAGGACTTGCCGAGGAACGGGCCGAGGGGGACGTACTCCCAGGCCTGGATGTCGCGGGCGGACCAGTCGTTGAGCAGGCAGAGGCCGAAGACGTGGTCCCGGAAGTCGGCCAGGGCCACGGGCCCGCCCATGGAGGACGGGGTGCCGACCACGAAGCCGACCTCCGCCTCGATGTCCAGGCGGATCGAGGGGCCGAAGACCGGCGCCGGGTCGGTGGGGGCCTTGCGCTGCCCGGAGGGGCGGACGACGTCGGTGCCCGAGACCACGACCGTGCCCGAGCGGCCGTGGTAGCCGATGGGGAGGTGCTTCCAGTTGGGGGTGAGGGAGTCCGCGGCGTCGGGGCGGAAGATCTGGCCGACGTTCCGGGCGTGGTGCTCGGAGGCGTAGAAGTCGACGTAGTCGGCGACCTCGAAGGGGAGGTGCAGGGTCACGGACGCCAGGGGGTGGAGGAACTCCGCCACGGCCGCCTGGTGGGCCGGCACCGTCACCCATGCCGTGAGCGCGCGCCGGACGTCCGACCAGGTGGTGCGGCCCGCCGCGAGCAGTGCGTTCAGCGAGGGCCGGGCGAGGAGTGGGGCGTACGGAGAACCGAGCGCCTGGGCCGCCGCGCCCGTGTCGAGGACGTAGTCGCCGAGCCGGACGCCGACGGTCCGGTCGGTGGAGCCGGGCGGGGAGAAGACGCCGTAGGGGAGGTTGTGCGGGCCGAAGGGGTCGCCCTCGGGCAGATCGAAGGGGGGCATGGGGTGCTGCCTCGCTCTCCATCGTTTCGTCGGTCGGACCACCGCGTACGCATGTGGTCGCGCCACACGTTACGGCCGAGTTGCCTGTCGCGGCAGTGCCTAAAGAGTTAGCAATGTCCGGATAAGCATCGGTCGGAGGCGGCAATTCCGGCTTAGCTTCCTTTGGGGACAACGGGCGGGGTGGGGCCGTTCCGTGGACGGGACACGTGGGGGGACCCGTGGCCAGGAGTGCAGACATTCGTGTGCCGTTCGAGCCCGACAGAGAAGTACCGGGCTTGATCGTGAAGTTCGGCGACTACCCGCTGCATCACGGCGGGGTCGGCGCGATCCGCAGTCTGGGGCGTCTCGGTGTCCCGATGTATGCGATCACGGAGGACCGTTACACGCCCGCCGCGGCCTCCCGCTATCTCAGGAAGGCCTTCGTCTGGCCGACGACGGGGACGGAGCAGCCGGACCGGCTCGTCGCGGGCCTGCTCGACATCGGCCGGAGGATCGGCCGCCCCACCGTCCTGCTCCCCACCGACGAGGAGGCCGCGGTGCTGATCGCCGAGCACCGGGTCGACCTCGGCGCCCGCTTCCTCGTACCGCCCGTCGAGAGCCTGCTGCCACGCAGGCTGGCCAGCAAGCAGGGGCTGCACGAACTGTGCGTGGAACACGGCATACCCAGTCCCACGACGGCGTTTCCGCGGTCGTACGACGACATCGTCGCGTTCGCCGACAAGGCCCGCTTCCCGGTGGTGGCCAAGAACCGGGAGGCGTTCGTCCGGCGTACCCGGCCGGCCGTGAACGGCACGACCCGGATCACCACCCGGGAAGGGCTGCTCGCCCTGGCCCGTGACTGGGGCGAGCAGCCCGCGGTGATCCTCCAGGAGTACCTGCCCAGGGAGGACGCCGAGGACTGGATCGTGCACGCCTACTTCGACGCGGACTCCACCCCGCTCGCGATGTTCACCGGCGTGAAGGTCCGCTCCTGGCCGCCGCACGCCGGAATGACGGCGAACGCGTACGTCGTCGACAATCCGGAACTCGCGGACCTCGCCGCGCGTTTCATCAAACAGATCGGCTTCACCGGAATCATCGACCTCGACCTGCGCTTCGACCGGCGCGACGGGCTCTACAAGCTCCTGGACTTCAACCCCCGCATGGGCGCCCAGTTCCGCCTGTTCGAGAACGAGTCGGGGGTGGACGTCGTCCGCGCCATGCACCTGGATCTGACCGGCCGCTCCGTCCCGGAGGGCGAACAGCGGGCCGGGCACCGGTACATCGTGGAGAACATCGACCTGGCGGCCCTGCTCGCCTACCGCCGCAGCGGCTACACGACGCCGCACGCACCGGCCCGGGCGAGCGGGACCGAACTGGCCTGGCTCGCGGGTGACGACCCGCTGCCGTTCCTCACGATGCTCGCGCGCTTCGTGCGACCGGGCGCGAAGCACCTGTACCAGCTGTGGCGGACCAACCGCCGCGGCGCCACCAAACATTGACCAGTCAAGGACTACGCAACAGAAGCAGACGCACCACCGCGAAGTGACGAAGTGATGTCCTGGGGAGGGACTTCGTGATCCGACCAGTCGCAGTCATCGGCGCCGGGCCCTTCGGCCTGTCGACCGCCGCACATCTCAGGGCCCGCGGCATCCCCGTCCGCGTCTTCGGCGAACCCATGGTGAGCTGGCGCGACCACATGCCAACGGGCATGCTCCTCAAGTCCACCCCGGCCGCCTCCAGCCTCGACGCCCCGCAGCCGGGCCACACCCTGGCCGACTACTGCGACGCGACGGGCATACCGCGGCTGGTGACGGACGAGGACATCATCCCCGTGGAGACCTTCATCGGCTACGGCGACTGGTTCCAGCAGAAGCTGGTGCCCGAGCTGGAGCGGGTGCGGGTGGTCTCCGTCGACCGTCACAGGAGCGGTGGCTTCGAACTGAAGCTGGACTCGGGCGAGTTGTTCACCGCCCGCGCGGTCGTCGTCGCCACCGGCCTCTCCGGCCTGTCGTACCTGCCCCCCGAGCTGACCCTGCCCGACGGCCCCACTCCGACGGGCCCCGTCTCCCACAGCTCCCAGCACCACGACCTCAGCCGCTTCTCCGGCCGTGAGCTGATCGTCGTCGGGGCCGGGCAGTCCGCGCTGGAGACCGCGGCCCTCGCGGCGGAGGCGGGCGCCCAGGTCCGGGTCGTGGCGCGCGGCCGGGGCAGCGTCGCCTTCGGGGCCCCGCCCTGGAAGCAGCCCCGGCTGCGCCCGGAATCGCCGTTCGGCCGGGCCTGGTCCCTGTGGGCGCTCAGCTACTACCCCCACCCCTACCGTCACCTGCCGGCCCAGGTACGCCACTACCTGGTGCGCCGCGTCCTCGGCCCGCTCGGCGCCTGGTGGCTGCGCGACCGCTTCGAGGGCACGGTCCGGGTCAGCGAGGTCCGCCGGGTCCTCAAGGCCGACACGGCCGACGGCCGCCCGTCCCTGTCCGTCCTCAGCCACACCGGCCGCACCGAGCGTCTCTCCGCCGACCACGTCATAGCCGCGACCGGCTACCGCGTCGACCTCGCCGCGATGGACTTCCTCGGGCATGAACTGCGGACGCGACTCGCCGTGAGCCGGGGTGCGCCCAGGCTCGGCGCCGGGTACGTGTCCTCGGTCCCGGGACTGTACTTCACCGGGCTGCCGTCGGCGTCGTCGTACGGGCCGGTGATGCGGTTCGTGTGCGGGACGGAGTTCGCCTCACCGAGGCTGGCGAGGCATCTGGCGGCGGCGCACGGCTGACGTCACAGGTCCTCGGCCGCCGACTGCCACGCCATGAAATCGGCCACCAGCTCCGGCGGGTTGGCGTACTCCGTGGCGTGCGCCTCCCAGCCGGGGCAGTCCATGTCGAACACGACGACGGGCAGCGGGCGGCCGAGGACCTTCTCGATCACACCGTCGGCGTGCAGGTGGCGGGCGAGGTCGATGACGGCGTCGTAGAAGTGCAGACGGAGGAGGTCGGTGCGGGCGCTGAGGTCGTCGTCGTCGAGCACCCGGCCGAGGTCGAACTCTCCGTCGTACCAGACACCGAGCTGTTTGACCTCCTCCACGTACACGCGGGCGCCCACCGGATCGTCGGGGACGTTGCCGAGCGCCTCGAAGCCGTCGAGGAGCCAGTAGGCGTAGTTCCAGCGGGCCTCGTCCTCGCCGCCCGGGAACTTCTCCCGCTCGTACTGGCTCTCGGTGTTGTAGCCGATGGCCACGTACGGGTGGCGGTCGTCGGCGTCGATGCGCCAGATACGGAAGGACAAGGCGTATATCTCGGGCCTGAGTTCCTCGGGGAAGCGCTCCAGCACGCCGACCGCGGCCTCGCGCAGATGAGCCAGAAAGGTCTCCGGATGATCCGTCATCCGGCGAGCATCTCACCGCCACCGCCACCGCCACCGCCACCGCCACCGCCACCGCCACCGCCACCGCCACCGGCACCGCCACCGCCACCGCCCGCGCCACCGCCCGCCGACGGGACGCGGACAAGGCGCGCTACGACCGGTGCCGGTCCACGGCGCTACGACCGCTACCGGCCCACCGCGTCACGACCGCTACCGGCCCACCGCGTCACGACCGGTACCGCCCCAGCGTCCGCAGTCCCGGCAGTGCCCGGTCCTCGAAGTCGAACAGGGCGAGGTTCTCCCACGCGTTGCCCGACGCCGGGTCCTCGGGGTTCCAGCCGCTGCCCGCGCGGTAGGTCCACGCCCCTTCCCAGTAGCAGTGGCCGAGGCCCTGGCCGTCCGGGACGGCGGCCATCAGGTCGGCCACCGCGCGCAGCCAGGCGGCCTGGCCCTCGGGGGTGGCGGGGAAGCCGGGGGTGAGCTGCGCGGGGCTGTTGAGGATGTCGTTGACGTCGTCCTCGCTGCTCAGCGTGAACGGGTAGGCGGTCTCGGCGATGACGACCGGCTTGCCGTAACGGGCCGTCAGGTCCGCGAAGTTGGCGGCGGCCGCGGCCAGGCCGCCGTGCCAGAACGGGTAGTAGGACTGGGCGATGATGTCGAAGTCGAGGCCGAGGGCGACCGCGTTGTCGAACCACCAGCGGGACGTGCCGTTGTCGCCGCCGGCGGCGAGGTGCAGCATCGTGCGGATGCGCGGCTGGGTGTCCCGGGCGGCGCTCAGCCCGGCCTTCAGCAGCGTGCCGAGCCCGTCCCAACCCCCGCTGCCGTCACCCCAGTTCTTGCCCTCGGGCCACAGCATGCCGCCGTTGATCTCGTTGCCGACCTGGACGATGCCGGCGGGGGTGCCCTGCCGCCGGAGCGCGCCCAGCACATCGGCCGTGTGGTCGTACACCGCGCGGGACAGGCCCGTCACGTCCAGGTCCGCCCAGGCGGCCGGCTTGGTCTGGTGCGCGGGGTCGGCCCAGGTGTCGGAGTAGTGGAAGTCGATCCAGATGCCGATCCCGGCCCGCCTCAGGCGGCGGGCGAGCGGCAGGATGCGGGCCTTGTCGTTGTAGCCGTCGGCCGGGTTCACCCAGACCTTCAGACGGGCGTGGCTGATCCCCGCGCGGGCGAGCAGGCCGACGGGGTCCGCACGGCGGCCGTCGGCGGTGCGGTACACGGCGCCGTGGTCCTCGTTCTTGGGCAGCGAGGAGATGTCCATGGCCCGGATCTCCAGGCGGCGCCCACCCGTTGAGGCGACGGCGGGGACGGCTCCCAGCACGGGCGCGGCCAGCGCGGCGGCTCCCGCGGCGGTGAGAACACTGCGTCTACGCATGTCAGAGTCCTTTCACGGTGCACAGCACAGGTGTCGGCCCGGCCCTTGACTGCGACCTTCTGTGAGCGTTCACATCCCGGGCGAACGCCTGACACCCACGAGCACGAGTAGGTAACCCGATACCCTTCCCTCTGACAAGGGGTCGGAACGCTTCACGTCTGTGCACGCTCACAGAATCGAGCGGAGTGGCAACCGGAGCCGCCGTCAACGGATGTGAAAGGTGCGGCCGTCCGGTTCGCGTCGAGTCGGCGGGGCATTCCATCCGTATTCTCTGATCATGGCCGCACCCACCGCATATGCACTCGTCGCCACTGACCTGGACGGAACCCTGCTCCGGGGCGACGACACACTCTCCGACCGGTCGCTCGCCGCACTCGCGCGGGTGGCGGCGGCCGGAGCCCGGCATCTGGTGGTGACCGGCCGGCCGGCCCCGAGGGTGCGCCCGCTCCTCGACGACCTGGGGAGCACCGGGCTCGCGGTGTGCGGGCAGGGCGCCCAGGTCTACGACGCCGGCGCGGACCGTCTGCTCTGGTCGGTCACCCTGGACCGGGAGTTGGCCGAGACCGCGCTCGGCAAGATCGAGGCCGAGGTAGGCCAGGTCTACGCGGCCGTCGACCAGGACGGCGTGGACGGCCTCACGCTCATCGAGCCGGGCTATCTGATGCCGCACCCGACCCTGCCCGCCGTGCGGGTCGGCCGCCGCGACGACCTGTGGTGCGAGCCGATCAGCAAGGTGCTGCTGCGCCACCCCGCCCTGTCCGACGACGAGTTGGCGGCGACCGCGCGCGGAGTCGTCGGTTCCCTCGCGACGGTGACGATGTCGGGCCCCGGCACCGTCGAACTCCAGCCATGCGGCATCACCAAGGCGACGGGCCTGGCGCTGGCCGCCGGGTTCCTCGGGCTCGGCCCGCAGGACACCGTCGCCTTCGGGGACATGCCCAACGACATCCCGATGTTCGACTGGGCGGCCCACGGCGTCGCGATGGCCAACGCGCACCCCGAACTCAAGTCCGTGGCCGACGAGGTGACCCTGTCGAACGAGGACGACGGCATCGCCGTCGTCCTCGAAAGACTCTTCAACGAGCTCTGAAAGGCCCTCAGTAGGCGCCGTAGACGTTGTCGATCGAGCCGTACACCGCGGCCGCGTAGTTGCAGGCCGCGGTGATGTTCGCGACCGGGTCGTAGGAGTCCCACGAGGTGCCGGCCACGTGGTACGCGGTGAAGGTCGGGTCGATCACCTGGAGCAGGCCCTTGGAGGGTGTGCCTGCCGCCGCGTTGGAGTCCCAGTTGTTGATGGCGTACGGGTTGCCGGAGGACTCGCGGATGACGTTGCGGTAGATGCCGTCGTACGTGCCGGGGATGCCGTTCTGGGCCATGACCTGGAGCGAGGCGCGGATCCAGCCGTCGAGGGTGTCGGAGTAGCCGAGCGAGGTGGCGGTCACCGTGGTCGTGGTGGCCGCGGAGGCGGTGGTCGCGCCGACGACGGGGAAGGCGAGCGCGGCGACGGCGGCACCGGTGACGGCGAGCTTGCGGGACAGGCGCATGACGAAGTTCCTCTCCGGCGCCTGCGAGGTGAGCTGTCGGGTTCGGGCGGGAGCTGCCCGGCCATGCCGGGGAAGGCATGACTTCACCCCGAGCCGTGCCGGTATGTCCGAGAAGACGTGCCGGTCCGGCGACTTACCTGGGTCCCCCGCTCCTGCCGTGAAGTTCTTCTCTAGGTGAGCGGTCTGCGGGCGGCGGCAGGATTCGGCGTCCGCCCGGGCCCGGAACGTATGCGACTGCACATGTCCGAAACAAGTACCGGATTCACAGATCGCACCTGTTGACCTTGGTGTCCGGCTTGCGGAGCGCGGAATTCCGGGGTTTGCGGCCCTGCTGGAGTGAGCCAACTCACCGTTGAGCGCAAGAGTGGCAAATCGGGCAATGATGCCCAACTGGCAGTTAACCGGCGGTCCGTGGAATCCGCCGCTCCCACGTCCGGTGGAACACCACCTCGTCGCCCTCCGTGCAGATCACCTCGTTGGCGGTCAGGAACTCAGCCGCCTCACAGGTGATCTCCGACCGGGTGCGCACGGTGGTGTCCCAGCCCAGCTCCGGCCGGTGCAGCCGGATCGACCAGTCGGAGCGGGCGCGGGCCGTGAGCGGGTCCCCCTCACCGATCGTGTACGTCTCCAGCGCGTCCTCGGTGAACTCCAGACCGTCGGGGTAGACGCGGGTGCCGCCGTAGCGGGGGTCGACCTCCAGGCGCCACTCGCCCTTGGCCACGTCCCGCACGACCAGCCGCTCGGGGCGGGGTTCGTCGAGCGTGGCCGGGAAGTTCACGCCCAGCGGCTCGGCCTGCTCGGGCTCCGCGAACCCGATGTCCGCGCCGCCCAGGTCACGGCTCCTGACCGGCAGTTCCAGGAAGCTGCCCGCCGGGTCCAGGGTGAAGCCCGCCTGCGACTCCGGTTGCGGCCAGATCCAGGGCCAGTACGCGGAGGAGACCGCCAGCCGGATGCGGTGGCCGGGCGGGAAGGCGTGCCCGATGCCGTTCAGCTCGAAGGCGACCTCCCCGGTCGCGCCCGGCTCCCACGGCACCGCCCGGTCCCGCCCGTGCCGCGCCGACAGGTTCAGCACACCCCGGGTGACCAGCGTCGACGACCCGTCCGGCGCCACGTCGCACAGTCGTGCGATCACCTGCCCGCGCGGCACCTCGCAGGTCACCCGCAACCGCACCCGGGGCCGCCCCAGCACCCAGGTCTCCTCACCCACCGCGAACTCGAAGCAGGCCGAGCGGGCGTCCTCCTCCCGCTGGTCCGGCGGCAGGTCGGCATCGTTCCCGAACGGGAAGAACCGCCCGGCGTCCACGCCCGTGTGCTGCGGGGAGCGGACGAGGACCGGGGCGCCTTGGAGACCGTACGAGACGGTCGTGACGTGGGGGGAGGGCCAGGCCGGCTCGCCGACCCAGCGGCCGGGGAGGGTGGCGTAGGCCGTGGCGGGGCGGTGGGAGTCGCTGACGTAGGCCCGCAGCAGCGGTTCGCGCATGACGCCGGTGTCGATGCCCTTCAAGTGCTGGTCCCACCAGCGCAGCGTCTCCTGGAGAAAGCCGATCGCCGGGCCCGGCGGCAGCCCGCGGTCGGGGTACTGGTGGGACCAGGGGCCGACGATGCCCCGCACCCGGTCCTGCGGCAGGTGCTCGACCAGCCGCAGGACCGTGTCGCGGTACGGGTCGTGCCAGCCGCCCACTGCCAGGACGGCCGCGTCGATCGCGGAGTAGTCCTCGCAGACGCTGCCGTGGCGCCAGTAGGCGTCCCGGGTCTGGTGGTCCAGCCAGGTGTGGATGAACGGGTCGACGTGCTCCAGGCGCTTGAGCCACAGGTCCCGCCAGGCCGGGCCCGCGTACCGCGGGTCGGGCGGCCGGGAGACGAAGGCCAGCATGGTGGCGGCCCAGGCGTGCATGTCGACGGCGAGGACGGAACCTCCCATGTAGTGCACGTCGTTGTCGTAGCGGTCGTCCGTGGAGCAGACCGTGACGACCGCCTTGAGCGGCTCGGGCGCGAGGGCCGCGATCTGGAGGGAGTTGAAGCCGCCCCAGGAGATGCCGAACATGCCCACCCGGCCGTCGCACCAGGGCTGTGCCGCCAGCCAGTTGACCACCTCGACCCCGTCGGCCAGCTCGGTCGCCGAGTACTCGTCCGTCGGCAGGCCCCCGCTGTTGCCGTGCCCCCGGATGTCGACGCGCACGGAGGCGTAGCCGTGGCCCGCGTACCAGGGATGGCGCTGGAAGTCGCGGGGCGCGGTCCAGTCGGTCAGGCGGTACGGCAGGTATTCGAGCAGAGCGGGTACCGGTTCCTCGGTGAGCGGTCGCCACACGCGCGCGTACAGCAGGGTCCCGTCCGGCAGCGGGATGCGCAGGTCCTCGTGGGTCGTCTCGTAGGGGAAGGACGTACGGATGTGCAGGCTCATCGCGGTGACCTCGGGGCCTTTTCCGGTCTCAGTGGACGGGGTGCATGGTGCGGCGCAGCCAGGGCGCCGCGGCCATCACCGCGAGGCCCGCGACCACCGCGATCGCGCCGTTGACGCCGAAGTAGGCGGGGTGGGAGACGTCGTCGTAGAGCTTCACGGTCTGGGCCTGGATGCCGTTGGCGAGGGCGAGGGAGAGGAACCAGAGGGACATGGTCTGGCTGGAGAAGGCGGCCGGGGCCAGCTTGGTGGTGGCCGACATGCCGGAGGTCTCCAAGAGGATGTCGCCGAGCCCCAGGAGCAGATAGGAGCCGACGATCCACCAGGCGGACATGAGGTAGTCGTCGCTGCCGTGGCCGCTCGTCGGCAGGACCATCAGCAGGAACGACAGTCCGCCGAGCACCACCCCGATGGCGATCTTGTTGGAGGCGTGCGGCTGGCCGCGGCCCATCCGGACCCACAGGGCGGCGACGAAGGGCGCGAGGCCGACCTCGAAGGCGCCGAGCGCGGAGGCGTACCAACTGGCCGGGAAGTCGAAGCCGAGGATCGTGGTCTCGGCGTTCGTGGAGGCCAGCAGCATCATCGTCGAGTAGGCCTGGAAGAGGATGAAGTTGAAGACGGTCGAGGCCAGGAAGAGGACGACGTACGGTCGCAGGCGCCCGCGTTCCTCGGCCGTCACCCGGGGGCTTCGGAACATCACCGCGAAGTACACGACCGGTGCGATCACCGAGATCAGGGTGAGCAGGTCGACGAACCGGTCCATGGTCAGCCAGCCGACGGCCCCGAGCAGCCCGGCGACGACGGCCGTGGCCACCACGCCCACGACGATCAGCCGCACCGTCCGCCCCATCGCCTCCGGCGCCAGGGCGAACTCCGCCGCGTGCCTGCGCCCGGCCAGGTGACGGCGCCCGGCGACGTACTGGACCAGCCCGAAGGTCATGCCGATCGCGGCGGCCGAGAAACCCCAGTGCCAGCCCTGGTGGTCGCCGAGCCAGCCGGTGATCAGCGGGCCCGCGAAGGCGCCGATGTTGATCGCCATGTAGTAGAGCGCGAAGCCCGCGTCCCGGCGCTCGTCGTCGGTCCGGTAGAGCTTGCCGACCATGGTGGCCACGTTGGGCTTGAGCAGCCCGGTGCCCGCGCTGATGAGCCCGAGGCCCGTCCAGGTCATGGTCGCGGTGGGCACGGCCATGGAGTAGTGCCCGCAGGCGATCAGGACGCCGCCCCACAGCACCGCGCGGTACGAGCCGAGCATGCGGTCGGCGAGCCAGCCGCCGGCGACGGAGACGAGGTAGACGAGGGTGCCGTAGGCCGCGGAGACGGAGGCGGCGGTTCCGGCCGACATGCCCATGCCCTCGTTGGCGACGGAGTCGGCGAAGTACAGGACGAGGATGGCCTGCATGCCCAGGAACGAGAAGCGCTCCCAGACCTCCAGACCGGAGAGGGTGAGCAGGCCTTTCGGCTGGCCGAAGAAGGCGGTGTCGTCCTCGGGCGGGGGCTGGTTTCCGGACTCGACATCGACGCTGGTTCGCGACACGCTCCACTACTTCCGGGTAAGTCGATAGTTATCCGTTCTTTTCAGGTGATCAGAAACATACCGGGTGTGATCCGATACCGCCCCTGCGGTGGGGGTACCTCCCGCTCGAGCGAAGTCGAGAGTGGGGGAGGGTGGGGGGCGACGGTGATCGAAAGGTGACCGGATACGCTGACTTGAGTGAGGGCAGCGACCTATCGACAAACCGCGTAATCGCCACCTGAGACCAGCAGACACCAGCAGACAGGAGACCCCTCGTGACCGTCGTCGGGCCGTTCGGGCTGAGCGTGCGGGACCAGGCTCTCGAAGCCGATGTCCAGGCCGGATTGGCTGCTGTCGAGGAGGGTTTGCTCGAAGCCACCAAGAGCGAGGTCCCCTTCATCACGGAGGCAGCGCAGCACCTCGTCCGCGCGGGCGGTAAGCGCTTCCGGCCGCTGCTCGTGATGCTCACTGCCCAGTTCGGTGACCCCTATGCGCCCGGAGTGGTGCCGTCGGCGGTGGTCGTCGAGCTGACCCACCTGGCGACGCTGTACCACGACGACGTGATGGACGAGGCCACGGTGCGGCGCGGTGTCGACGCCGCGAACACCCGCTGGGGCAACTCCGTCGCCGTCCTCACGGGTGACTTCCTGTTCGCCCGCGCCTCGCAGATCCTCGCCGACCTCGGCCCCGAGGCGGTCCGGATCCAGGCCGAGGCGTTCGAACGCCTCGTGACCGGACAGATCCTGGAGACCGCCGGGCCGGTGGACGGCCGGGACCCGGTCGAGCACTACCTGGACGTCCTCGCGGGCAAGACCGGCTCGCTGATCGCGGTCTCCTGCCGGTTCGGCTCGATGATGGCGGGCGCCGACGAGTCGGTCGTCGACGTGCTGACGCAGTACGGGGAGCGGCTCGGCGTCGCCTTCCAGCTGGCGGACGACGTGCTCGACATCGCGTCCGACTCCCACGAGTCGGGCAAGACGCCGGGGACGGACCTGCGCGAGGGCATCCCGACCCTGCCCGTCCTGCGGCTGCGCGAGCGGGCGGCACGGCTCGGGCTGGCCGAGGACATCGCCCTGTGCGAGCTGCTGGACTCCGACCTGAGCGACGACGGGCGGCTCGCGGAGGCGCTGACCGCGCTGCGGACGCATCCCGCGCTGGACCAGGCGCGGCGGGACACCGTGCGGTACGCGGAGGAGGCGCGGGCGGCACTGGCGCCGCTGCGGGAGTGCGACGCGAAGGCGGCACTGACGGAGCTGTGCGACGCGGTGGTGCACCGGGCGGGATAGCCCGGCGAGGGGCGGGAGAGCCCCGGTGACGATGTGACCCGTATCACATTCCTGGACTGAGTCCAAACTGAGATCTACCCCGTATTCCTCCCCAGAAGCCGTCGCAGGGGGCGGCGGCTGACAAAACGGGGAGACACGTTCATGCGCAAGAGGCTGATCGTCAGCGCTGCCGCCGTAGCCGCCATGGCCGCCGTGGCCGTTCCCGCCTCGGCCTCGGCCGTGGAGAGCGGCGGCGAGGCCGCGACCGTCCTCGCCGCCGGCCTGCGGGGCGCCAACGAGGTGCCCGTCGAGGGCGGACCGGCCGTGGGGGACCAGGACGGAGCCGCGCTGGAGTTCATCGAGGTGCGGGGCGACGAGGTCTCCGTCGCCGTCAAGTGGCGCGGCCTCGACCGGCCGACCGCCCTCCACATCCACCAGGGCGCCAAGGGCACCAACGGCGGCGTCAAGGTCGACTTCGGCAAGCTGCTCGGCAAGGCCAGGGGCCACACCGTCACCGGCACGGTGAAGGTGAACGACCCGGCGCTGCTGGACGCGCTGAAGTCCGACCCCGGCGCGTTCTACGCCAACCTGCACACCGAGCGGTTCCCCGGCGGAGCGGTGCGTGGACAGCTGCACCAGGTCACCGTCGCGTCCTTCGCCTTCCGCCACGCGCTCGACAACTTCCAGGCGTCCGTGATCGAGGGCAAGCAGATCTACGAGTGCAAGCCGGCCGAGGGCGGTGCCTACGCCTTCGCCCAGCGGGACGTCAGCGCCGCGCTCGGGGGCGGGATCGCGCACTCGTTCGTGGCGCCCGGCTCCGGTGTGCCGCAGTGGGTCGCCCGGGACGGCAGCGCGGTCACCGGTGCCGTCCTGTCCCGGACCCCGAACGGCACCGGGAACATCCCGGAGCTGGACCTGAAGGCCACTCAGTCCGGCAAGCACCACGGCCTGCTGGCCCGTACGACCGAGATTCTGCGGCTCAACACCGTCGGCGGCGTCGCCCCGGCCGGTGCCTGCACGCCGGGGGAGATCGTCGGGGTGCCGTACCGCGCGGACTACGTGTTCCTGCGCGACTGACCGGTCCTGTCCGCGGCGGCGTCCTCCGTCCGACCCCTACGGGTCGGGGGAGGCGCCGCCTTCCCGTGTCATACCCCAGGTGTACGCGGAGTTGAGCCCGCGGGTTGACGCCTACTCCCGGCCGATTTGGTCAGATGGAACCACGGAAAACACCACTCCTCACCGATTCGGGTGAGAATGGCGGCTACGGGGTGGACGAGTGGAGCGAGTTGGAAGCCGCCGCCGACGACGGAGGTAGGGCACACATGGCACCGTACGAAACCGATGACAACTCGATCGCGGAGGAGGCCGAGGACCTGCGCGCCGGCCGGCGCAAGGCCGCGCGGTACGTCGTCCCGGTCGCGGTCGTGGGGGTGGCCGCGGCGACCATCGGGCTCGTCCCGGCGCTCGCCGACTCCGGCGACCCCGACCTGCCGAAGATCAGCGCACAGGAACTCGTCGAGAAGATCGCCGCGTCGGACGTACAGCAGCTGTCCGGCACCGTGAAGATCACCACCGATCTGGGCCTGCCCGACTTCGGCGGCCTGGGCGGCGCCCTGACCGGCGGCGGCGCGCGGTCCGGCGATGACGGATCGTCCGCCGACCCCTCCGCCAAGCTCACCGAACTCGCCACCGGCACCCACACCCTGCGCATCGCCGCCGACGGCCCCGACCGGCAGAAGGTCTCGGTGCTGGAGGACGCCGCCGAGTACAGCCTCATCCACAACGGCAAGGACGTCTGGGGCTACGACAGCAAGTCCAACGAGGTCTTCCACACCACCGCCGACGAGAGCGCGAAGAAGCACGAGGAAGCACCGGCCACGCCCAAGGACTTCGCCGACGACGCCCTCAAGGCGGTCGACGACACCACGTCCGTGACGGTCGAGGGCACCGCGCAGGTGGCCGGCCGGGACGCGTACCGGCTCGTCATCAAGCCCAAGGACGACGGGTCCACCGTCGGCCAGATCACCGTCGCCGTGGACGCGAAGACCGGCACGCCGCTGAAGTTCACGCTCACCCCGGCGAGCGGCGGCGCGGCCGTCGTCGACGCCGGCTTCACCCAGGTCAGCTTCGCCAGGCCGGCCGCCTCCACCTTCGACTTCACCCCGCCCAAGGGCGCGAAGGTCACGGAGGAGGACGCCACCGCCCCGCGGGAGCACGCGGAGCACCCCGAGGCTCCCGGCGCCGGCTTCGGCCAGGGCCTGGAGGGGCTGAACGTCATCGGGGACGGCTGGGACTCCATCGCCGCCTTCGACACCGGTGGCCAGGGCATGCCGTCCGGCTCCGAGGTGGGCGGCGAGTTCGGCGGCTTCCTCGACTCGCTCGGCGACAAGGTGAGCGGCAAGTTCGGCAAGGGCACCGTCTTCAAGACGCGGCTGATCAACGCGCTGATCACGGACGACGGCAAGGTGTACGTCGGTGCCGTGACCAAGGACGCGCTGGTGAAGGCGGCGGACGCGGCGAAGTAGCCACCGTACGCGCACGTCTGCCGAGGGAATCGAGGGAGCCGATGGACCAACTGCCCGCCACGGAGCCGCATCCCGAGGGCGCGGGTGACAGCGTCATCCACACCCGCGCGCTCACCAAGCGCTACCGCGGCGGGCAGCTCGCCGTCGACGGTCTCGACCTGACCGTCCCGGCGGGCAGCGTCTTCGGCTTCCTCGGCCCCAACGGCTCCGGCAAGACCACCACCATCCGCATGCTGATGGGCCTCATCGAGCCCACGTCCGGCACGGCCCGCGTCCTGGGCCACCCGATGCCCCGCGCCACCCGCGCCGTACTGCCGCACGTCGGCGCCCTCATCGAGGGCCCGGCCCTCTACGGCTTCCTCTCCGGCCGCGACAACCTCCTCCGCTACGACGCCGCCGACCCGACCGCCGATCCGCGCACCCGGCACACCCGTGTCGCCACGGCCCTGGACCGGGTGGGCCTGTCGGCGGCGGCGGGCAAGAAGGCGAAGGCGTACTCGCTGGGCATGAAACAGCGCCTGGGCCTGGCGGCGGCCCTCCTGCAGCCCCGCAGACTCCTGGTCCTCGACGAGCCGACCAACGGCCTGGACCCCCAGGGCATGCGCGAGATCCGCTCCCTGGTCAGGGAGTTGGCCTCGGACGGCACGACCGTCTTCCTCTCCTCCCACCTGCTGGACGAGATCGAGCAGGTGTGCACGCATGCGGCGGTGATGGCGCAGGGGCGGCTGATCACTCAGGGCCCGGTGGCCGACCTGGCGGCGGGAGCGAGGGGGAGGCTGGTGGTGACGACGCCGGACACGGGGGAGGCGGCACGGGTGCTGAAGGAACAGGGGATCGGTGACGTCGTGGTGGCGGAGGACCGGGTGACCGCGGAACCCCCGGACGGCGAACTGGCGGATCTGAACGCGGCGTTGGTGACGGCGGGGGTGCGAGTCCGAGGGTTCGGCATGGAACGGGCCTCACTGGAGGACGCTTTCGTAGCCCTGACGGGGGAGGGCTTCGATGTCGCCGGCTGAGACAAGCGCCGCTCAGGGGCGCGGGGACCTGCACGACCGGCCCCCGCTCACCGCAAGCCGCCGTACGACCCTACGAGGCACCCTCTTCGGCAGTGAACTGCTGACGACCTTTCGCCGCTGGCGCACCCTCGCCCTGCTCGCCGTCCTCGCGGCCGTCCCCGTCCTCGTGGGCATCGCCATCAAGATCGAGACCAGCGACGGCGGCGCCGTGGGCCAAGGCCACGGCGGAGAAGGCCCCGCCTTCATCTCCCAGGTCACCAACAACGGCCTCTTCCTGGTGTTCACGGCGTTGGCCGCAACGCTGCCCTTCTTCCTCCCCATGGCCATCGGCGTGATCGCGGGCGACGCGATCGCCGGCGAGGCCAACGCCGGCACCCTGCGCTACCTCCTGGTCGCCCCGGCCGGCCGCACCCGCCTGCTGCTCACCAAGTACGCGACGGTGATGACGTTCTGCCTGGTGGCCACCCTGGTCGTGGCGATCTCGGCACTCGCCGTGGGCGCCCTGCTCTTCCCGCTCGGCGATCTGACGACCATCTCCGGCACACAGATCACCTTCGCCGAGGGGCTGGGCCGGGCCCTCCTCATCGCCCTGGTCGTCGCAGCGTCACTGATCGGTGTGGCGGCGCTGGGCCTCTTCGTCTCGACGCTCACCGGCAGCGGCATCGCGGCCATGGCGACGACCGTCGGCCTGCTCATCACGGTCCAGATCCTCGACCAGATCCCCCAACTGCACGCGCTCCAGCCGTACTTCTTCTCGCACTACTGGCTGTCCTTCGCCGACCTCATGCGCGAACCCGTCTACTGGGACGACCTGCAGAAGAACCTCGGCCTCCAGGTGCTGTACGCGGCGGTGTTCGGCTCGGCGGCGTGGGCGAGGTTCACGACGAAGGACGTCACGGCGTAGCCGGGACCTCCTCGTAGGGGAAGCGGGCGAGCGGCGCCTCCTGCGCGAAGAACGTCTTCGCGCGCGTCAGCGCCTCCGTGTCCCGCAGGACGTCGCCCGGCTTGCTGCCGTTGCCGAGCAGCACCCCGCCGAACCGCATCCCCATGTACGCCGCCGAGTTGTTGAGGGTGCCGACCAGCGGATCTGCGACCTCGAACTCCTCGTGGGCGAGCGCGGTGACGCCCCACAGGGTGCGCCCCGTCATCGTCGCCTTGAAGTCGACGCCGGGGGTGCGCAGCCAGCCCGACCAGTAGTCGAGGTAGCGCTTGGCCTGGCCGGAGAGCGAGTACCAGTACAGCGGCGACGCGATCACGATGTCGGTGGCGGCGATCGTGGCGTCGAAGAGCAGCCCCGTGGCCCCGTCGACCGGGCGCACGTGGTCGCTGTCGTGCCGCAGGTCCTCGAAATCGGGCAGCGGATGCTCCGCGAGGTCGATCCACCGCTGCTCGACGTCCTCGGGCAACTGCTCGGCGGCCCGGCGGGCCAGCAGCTCGGTGTTGCCGTCGGTGCGACTGCTGGCCAGGAGGAACAGGAAGCGGCGCGTCATGAGAGCTCCAGGCGGTAGTGGCGTACGCGGGTTACTTGCATCTGCATCATAAATGCATCCGCATCTTATGCGCGCGCAAGTAATTCTCCAAGGGGCGTCCGAGCGGCTCAGTGCGGTCGCCCGGCCGCGCCGGTCAGCCGGGCCAGTGGCGCCGTCTCCCGCGGCGGATGGCCGGACAGGTCGCCGAGGCGCCAGGCCGGGACCCACGGCACGCGGTACACGTCGATCACCGACTCGATGAGCTTGACGTGCCGGGCGAGCTGCTTGGGGAGCCGGCCCGGCGCGTCCGCGACCAGGACCACCGCGTCCAGGTCCAGCCCCTGAGGTGCCGCGCCGCGCCGGAAGACCTCCAGGGCGCGCAGTACGGCGGCGAGCCCGGCCGCGTGGGTGCGGGCCACCAGCAGCACCGACGGGGGATCGGCGGGGCCGGGCCAGTCCCGGCCGCAGTCGTGGCCGCCGTAGACGGATGAGAGAGTGGAGGTGCCGGCCCCGCCGTGGGTGCCGACCCAGGAGAAACGCCGTGCCGTGGCGGTGGCATGGGCGGGCTGCGGCGGCGGGTCCTGCGGTACGGCCACCGGCCCGCGGATCCAGATCTCCGGCCCCTGCTGCACGTACGGTCTCCTTCCCCGAGTCGTCCCCCCCGGCCGCCTGGGACGAGTCTGTGACGTCACGGTGACGTGAGTACCGGGAGCGAGCGGAGAGACTACTCAACAGTACGTGTACGACCGGCTCTTGACGCCGGGGAGCGGTTGGCCGATGGCCGGAGGGAGCACCATGGGACTCGAACACGCCGTCCGCCCACTCCCCGACGCACCGAGTGAGGGAACGATGTCGCGACTTGGCCGTGAGAAGAGGGAACAGCAGGATGCCGTGCTCGCGGCGGCGCCCCTCGATGTGCTGGTCGGACCGGGGGGTGCCACGGTCGGCGGGGTGCCGGTCGGCGCGGTGCCCGGCGAGGAGATCCAGCACACCGTCCTGAACCACCTGCACCGCATCGCCCTCGCCACCGGTCACCCGGTCCACGCCACGGTCCGCGACGAGCGCATCGGCTATGTCGTCGCCCTGCGGATCGAGCGGGACGGCTCCAGCCAGTTCACGGCCGAGCCGCGGCCCACGGCCCCGCCGGCGGGAGTGGGGCGGACGGCGTGGCCGACGGCGGCGGGACAGGAGGAGACGCATGCGGCTCCGGCGGCTCCGGTGGCCGCTTCGGCTCCTTTGGCTCCTCCCGCGCCCGCGGCTCCCGCGACGCCGGTGACCCCACCTGCCGCGCCCGCCCCCGCATCTACGCCCGCAGCCACGCCCGCATCCGCCCCCGGAACCGCCCCGGACGCCGCCGACGACCGGCCGCAGCGCGACAAACCCACCCACCTCCTCCGTGCCCCGTCCGAGCCCGCGACCTTCCTGCTGCGATCCGTCCCCGAGGCCGACCCTGAGGCCGCCCCCGAGACCGCCCCGGACGCCGCCGCCGAGGCGCCGGAGGCGCGCGACGCCGCGCCCACGTTCCGGCTGCGGGCCGTCCCGGAGTGGGTGGCGGACGCGGCGCCGGGCACGGTCGCACCCCCGACGGGACAGTTCGGCCCTCCGCCGGTGATGGACGCGCCGCGGACGGACGTACCCCCCACGGACTCACCCGCGGCACCCGCAGCACCCGCGGCCGATGTGTCCCGGAAGCCCGCCCTCGGCCTCGACGCGTCCGCACGGCTCGACGACCCCGACCCCAGGCCCACCCCGCCCCGCGGCTTCGACGCCGTGGCCGAGGCGGTGCTCGGGGACGATCCGGCGACCGCCTACGACGGGGGCGGTACCGCGATGCTCGCCGAGCCGATGGCCCGGATCAACGAGGCGGTCAAGGAGGGCCGGATAGCGGCGGCGGCCCAACTGGCCGAGCAGACCGTGGTGCAGGCCTCGGGCGCGCTGGGCGCGGAGCACCGGGAAGTGCTGCGCCTGCTCGAACTCACCGCCTACATCGCCTACTTGGCCGGAGACCCGGTGCGCGCCTTCGAGCTCTCCCTGGACCTGGCGCGGACCCGCCGCCGGGCCCGGGACGCGGAGGCCGCGTACGGCAACGTCCAGAGCGCGGCGACCGCCTGGCGTGCCGTACGCGACCCGGAGCTGGGCCTGCGCATGGGCGTGGACCTGATCGGGCTGTGGACCGAGCTGACCCACGAGGACGGTCCCGCGGCCGAGGACGTCGAGCAGCTGGAGTCCGCCCGCGCCCGCATGAACCGCCTCGCCGAACGCGCCCGCAGGCTCAGCCAGTAGGCCCGTGGACGCGGACTACGACGACAGGGCCCACACCGCGTACGCGATCGCGTCGCTGTTCCGGTTCAGCGCCGTGTCGTTGATGTTGGACGTGGTGTCGCAGGACGAGTGGTAGCTGCGGTCGAAGGCCTGTCCCGACGTACCGCCCCACTTGGCCGCCTGCGCCGCCGTCTTGATGTAGTCGGCGCCGCTGAACAGGCCGCCGACCGGCACGCCCGCGTTCTTGAAGGGGGCGTGGTCGGAGCGGCCGTCGCCCTCGGTCTCGATCTCGGTGGCGACGCCGAGGCCGGCGTAGTAGTCCTTGAAGGTCTTCTCGATCGCGGGATCGTCGTCGTAGACGAAGTAGCCGGGATTGGGCGAGCCGATCATGTCGAAGTTCAAGTAGCCGCTGATCTTGGCCCTGTTGGTCGAGGACAGGTTGTTGACGTAGTAGCGGGAGCCGACCAGGCCCAGCTCCTCCGCGCCCCACCAGGCGAACCTCAGGTGCTTGGCGGGCTGGTAGCCGGCCCGGGACACGGCGAGCGCGGTCTCCAGGACCGCGGCCGAGCCGGAGCCGTTGTCGTTGATGCCGGGCCCGGCGGTGACGCTGTCCAGGTGCGAGCCGGACATGACGACCTGGTTGGTGTCGCCTCCCGGCCAGTCCGCGATCAGGTTGTAGCCGGTGCGGCCGGAGGACGTGAACTGCTGGACGGTCGTGGTGTACCCGGCCGCGTCCAGCTTGGCCTTCACGTAGTCGAGCGAGGCCTTGTAGCCGGCGCGGCCGTGCGCACGGTTGCCGCCGTTGGCGGTGGCGATCGACTGGAGCTGGGTCAGGTGCGCCTTGACATTGGCGACGGGGATGTCCGGGGCGGCGGCCACCGCGGGCTGCGGGGCGGGGGCCGCCCCGGCTATGGATCCGCCGACCAGGAGAGTCGCGGCCGCGGTGACGGCGGTGGCCGTGGCGCGTCCGGGAATCGAGAGCTTCATCGTGGGGGGCTCCGAATTCCTCGGGAATCACAGGGATTCCACAGTGAATGGGGTGCCTGGATGGTGAAGCTGGGACTGACTGGCCGTCAAGAGCGGTATCAGGACAGGGTGTTCGTATACCGGGCGGCGGGTGGGTGTGCCGGGGCGGGGTGGCTCAGTGCACGCAGAACTCGTTCCCCTCCGGGTCCGCCATCACCACCCAGGCGCCCGAGGGCTCCTTCACCTCCCGCAGCACGCTCGCCCCGAGCCCCGTCAGCCGCTCGACCTCGGCCTCGCGCAGCCCGTCGCCCGGGTGGAGGTCGAGGTGCAGGCGGTTCTTCGCGGTCTTCTCCTCCGCCACGCGCTGGAACAGCAGCCGTCGGCCGAGACCGGTCCCGCTGTCCGCGTCGTAGGGGTCCTCGGGGTGTCGTACACCCAGCAGGTCGCGGAAGGCGAGCCGGCCGTGGAATTCGACGGTGGCCTCGCGCGGCAGCGCGCCGAACCCCAGAAGCCGTTGGATGAGGGCGTCGTTGTCCTCGATCGTGTAGTGCAGCGCGGCGGCCCAGAAGTCGGCCTGCGACTGCGGGTTCACGCAGTCGACGACGAGCTTCCAGTGCACGGGGGCGGGGGCGGGGATCGGCGCGGATGCGGGTGTTGTCTGCGACATGGGAACAGTTATAGCCGCGCAGTAGGTCAGGAGCAGTCCTAATAAACCTCGGCGCCGGGAGGGGAGCCGATCTGTCACGGGCAGGCGCGCGTGGGCGCTGCTCCTCGTCCGCTGCGGAACGATCTTCCCGGAGGACGCCGACATCGCCATGATGGCGGTCGCGATCCCGTCGATCCGATCGGATCCCGGCCTGGCCACGGACACCGCGAGCGGCTGCTGACGACGTCGACCCGGTTCGGCTCGGCGGTCGGGATCTCGGCGGTGACCGCCGTCTACGGCGTGGCGTCGACCGGGTCGGGTCCGGCGGCGACGCTGTCGGCCTTCCGCGCGGCGCTCGTGGTGCCGGTGGTGATGGTGACGCCGGGCCTGCTGACCTGTGCCCTCAGCCTGCGGGCCGAGCGCAGGGCGTCCCAGGTCAGCAGCGACAGCGCCAGCCAGACCAGCGCGAAGCCCGCCCAGCGCTCGGGCGGCATGTCCTCGCCGAAGTAGAGGACGCCGAGCAGGAACTGGAAGACCGGCGCCAGGTACTGGAGCAGACCGAGCGTGGACAGCGGCACCCGGATCGCGGCGGCGCCGAAGCAGATGAGGGGCAGCGCGGTGACCAGGCCGGTCCCGGCGAGCATGGCGGCGTGCCCCGGGCCCTCGGTGAGGATGGTGGCGTCGCCGCGCGAGGCCAGCCAGATCAGGTAACCGGCCGCGGGCAGGAACTGCATCGCGGTCTCGGCGGCCAGCGATTCCAGGCCGCCGAGGTTGACCTTCTTCTTCACCAGGCCGTAGGTGGCGAAGGAGAAGGCGAGGATCAGCGAGATCCACGGCGGACGCCCGTACCCGACGGTCAGGACGACCACGGCACCGGCGCCGACCCCGACCGCCGCCCACTGCACGGGCCGCAGCCGCTCCTTGAGGAGCAGCACGCCCATCGCGATGGTGACGAGCGGGTTGATGAAGTAGCCGAGCGAGGCCTCGACGACCCGGTCGTTGTTCACGGCCCAGATGTAGACGCCCCAGTTGACGGCGATGACGGCCGCCGCGACCGCGATCAGCGCGAGCCGCCGGGGCTGGCGCAGCAGTTCCCCGGCCCACGCCCAGCGGCGCAGGACGAGCAGGGCGAGGGCGACGACGAGCAGGGACCACACCATCCGGTGGGCCAGCACCTCGAACGGCCCGGCCGGCTTGAGCAGCGGGAAGTACAGGGGGAACAACCCCCACATCCCGTACGCCGCGAAGCCGTTCAGCAAACCTGTGCGTCGCTCACCGCTCGGCTTCCCGCTCACGGGCCCTCCTTCTCACATGTGTCGCCCGCATGAAGGTAACGCCGAGCACCCCCGCCTGTCATGCCCGTATCGCTATACGGTCATGACAGGCGGAGGTGGGGGGCCTGCGGGGGCGGTCAGCCCTTGAGTGCGGCAGCGATGGCGTCGGCGATCGGCGTCGTCGGCCGGCCGGTCAGCCGCGACAGGTCACCGGAGTCGACGACCAGCTCGCCCTTGGCTATGGAGGCGTCCACGCCGGCGAGGATCGCGGCGAACGGCTCGGGCAGCCCGGCACCGGTCAGGATGCCGACCAGGACCTCCCCGGGCACGGAGTTGTAGGCGATCTCCTTGCCGGTCTGCTTGCTGAGCTCGGCCGCGTACTCGGCGAAGCTCCAGGCGGTGTCACCGCCGAGCTCGTACGTCCGGTTCTCGTGCCCCTCGCCGGTGAGCACCGCGACCGCGGCGGCGGCGTAGTCGGCGCGCGAGGCGGAGGAGACGCGGCCCTCACCGGCGGCGGCGACCACGGCGTTGTGCTCCAGGACCGGGGCGAGCTGCTCGGTGTAGTTCTCGTGGTACCAGCCGTTGCGCAGCAGCACGTACGGCAGGCCGGAGGCGAGGAGCGTCTTCTCGGTGGCGCGGTGGTCGTCGGCGAGCGCGGCGCTGAGGGTGCCGGGGGCGCTGGTGTAGGCGAGCAGGGCGACGCCGGCGGCCTCGGCGGCGTCGATGACGACCTTGTGCTGGCCGGGGCGGTCGTTGCCGACCTCGCTGCCGGAGATCAGCAGCACCTTGTCGCCCGCCGCGAAGACGCCGTCGAACGTCTCCGGGGTGTTGTAGTCGGCGACGGCGATCTTCACGCCCTTCGCGGCGAGATCGGCGCCCTTCTCCGCGCTGCGCACGACCGCGGTGACCTGGTCGGCCGGGACCCTCTCCAGCAGCTGCTCGATGACGTGGCGGCCCAGGTGGCCGTTGGCTCCGGTGACGACGATGCTCATGATCTGCGTTCTCCTTGTGGGGTGCGGATAGCACTAACCCTAGAGACTGCGCTAACTGATGGAAAGTACCCACTTTGAAGTAAGGTACTGGCATGGCAGTAAGTAGCGCGGAGACGAACGCCGAGGCGATGTGCCCGTACCGCCTCGTCCTGGAGCACGTGACCAGCCGCTGGGGCGTGCTGATCCTCATCGAGCTGCTGGACCGCCCGCACCGCTTCAGCGAGCTGCGGCGGGCGATCGGCGGCTACGGCCGGGGCGTCAGCGAGAAGATGCTGACCCAGACCCTGCAGACCCTGGAACGCGACGGCCTGGTGCATCGGGATGCCAAGCCGGTGATCCCGCCGCGGGTGGACTACTCCCTGACCGAACTGGGCCGGGAGGCGGCGGAACAGGTGCGGGGGCTGGCGGTGTGGACGGAGAAGCGGATGGGGGACGTGGAGAAGGCGCGCGAGGCGTACGACGAGGTGAAGAGCCGCACCTGAACTCCGGGCGGGCGTCCTCGCGCGCGCCCCGGCCGCACGTGATCACGCTAACGAGTGGGCCTAAGAGAGGGCTCCGCGGGTCATCTATCAAGAGCCCGCGGCAAGTCCGCTCATGTGGTGGCGTGTCGTAGGCGAGTCGCGCATTACACCCCCCCAAAGGAGCACATCGTGGTGTTCGACGCCCCCCAAGCCCGCCTCATCTCCCGAAGACTGGGCTGGACTCCCCTCCAGAGAGGCAGCGCGACGGGTCAGACCTGCCCCGACGTCTTCGAACTGACCGACGGCAACTTCGCCGTCATCGGCACCGAGGCCACCGCCGAACTCGACCCCCACCTCCCCTCCGACGCAGCCCGCGCCGACGACGAGCGCATCGTCGTCATCACGCGCGAGACGCTGATCAGGGCCAAGCGGGACATCCCCGACGCCTGACACAGGAAAAGGGCCTGGGCGCGCGATCCGCACCCAGGCCCCGCCATGCATACCGCAGGACCGTCAGCCGACGACCGTCCAGGTGTCCCCACCCGCCAGCAGCGCCGCCAGATCCCCCTTGCCGTTCTGCTCGATCGCCGTGTCGAGCTGGTCGGCCATCTGGGTGTCGTACACCGGCCGGTCCACGGAACGGAGCACGCCGATCGGGGTGTGGTGCAGGGTGTCCGGGTCGGCGAGTCGGGAGAGGGCGAAAGCCGTGGTCGGCGAGGCCGCGTGGGCGTCGTGGACCAGGATGTCCGCCTCGTTCTCCGGCGTCACCGCCACCACCTTCAGATCACCGGTCAGACGGTCCCGTACGACCCCCTTCGCGCCGTCGGCGCCGAAGCGGATCGGCCGGCCGTGTTCGAGGCGGATCACCGCCTCCTCGGCCTGCTGCTTGTCCTTGAGGACATCGAAGGCGCCGTCGTTGAAGATGTTGCAGTTCTGGTAGATCTCGATCAGCGCGGTGCCGGGGTGGGCGGCGGCCTGCCGCAGGACCTCGGTGAGGTGCTTGCGGTCGGAGTCGACCGTGCGCGCCACGAACGAAGCCTCCGCGCCGATCGCCAGCGACACCGGGTTGAAGGGCGCGTCCAGCGAGCCCATGGGCGTCGACTTCGTGATCTTCCCGACCTCGGAGGTGGGGGAGTACTGGCCCTTGGTCAGGCCGTAGATCCGGTTGTTGAAGAGCAGGATCTTCAAGTTGACGTTGCGGCGCAGGGCGTGGATGAGGTGGTTGCCGCCGATCGACAGCGCGTCCCCGTCCCCCGTCACCACCCACACGCTCAAGTCCCGCCTGCTGGTGGCCAGTCCGGTGGCGATCGCGGGCGCGCGGCCGTGGATGGAGTGCATGCCGTACGTGTTCATGTAGTACGGGAAGCGGGAGGAGCAGCCGATGCCCGAGACGAAGACGATGTTCTCCTTGGCCAGGCCGAGTTCGGGCATGAAGCCCTGCACCGCCGCCAGGATCGCGTAGTCACCGCAACCGGGGCACCAGCGCACCTCCTGGTCGGACTTGAAGTCCTTCATCGCCTGGCGCCCCTCGGCCTTGGGGACGAGGGAAAGCGCCTCGATCGTGCCCGTGCCTTCCGTGGACGTCTCAGCCATCGATGGCCTCCTTGAGAGCCGTGGCGAGCTGTTCGGCCTTGAACGGCATACCGTTGACCTGGTTGTACGAGTGCGCGTCGACCAGGTACTTCGCCCGGATCAGCGTGGCGAGCTGCCCGAGGTTCATCTCGGGGATCACCACCTTGTCGTAACGCCGCAGAACCGTGCCGAGATTCCGCGGGAACGGGTTGAGGTGGCGCAGATGCGCCTGCGCGACGGACTCCCCGGCCGCCCGCAGCCGGCGCACGGCGGCGGTGATCGGGCCGTACGTCGACCCCCAGCCGAGCACCAGGGTGCGCGCCTCGTGCGGGTCGTCGACCTCGACATCGGGTACGTCGATGCCGTCGATCTTGGCCTGCCGGGTGCGGACCATGAAGTCGTGGTTGGCGGGGTCGTAGGAGATGTTGCCCGTGCCGTCCTGCTTCTCGATGCCGCCGATGCGGTGTTCCAGGCCGGGCGTTCCGGGGACGGCCCAGGGGCGGGCGAGGGTCTGCGGGTCGCGCTTGTACGGCCAGAAGACCTCGCTGCCGTCCTCCAGGGTGTGGTTCGGCCCCTGCGCGAACTGCACGGTGAGGTCGGGGAGTTCGTCCAGCTCCGGGATGCGCCACGGTTCGCTGCCGTTGGCGAGGTAGCCGTCGGAGAGCAGCATCACCGGGGTGCGGTAGGCGAGCGCGATGCGGGCGGCTTCCAGGGCGGCGTCGAAGCAGTCGGCCGGGGTGCGGGGCGCGACCACCGGGACCGGGGCCTCGCCGTTGCGGCCGAACATGGCCTGGAGCAGGTCCGCCTGCTCGGTCTTGGTCGGCAGCCCGGTGGACGGACCGCCGCGCTGGATGTCGATGACGAGCAGCGGCAGTTCCAGGGAGACCGCCAGGCCGATGGTCTCGCTCTTGAGCGCCACACCCGGGCCGCTCGTCGTCGTCACCGCCAGCGAGCCGCCGAAAGCCGCGCCCAGCGCCGCGCCGATGCCCGCGATCTCGTCCTCCGCCTGGAAGGTGCGGACACCGAAGTTCTTGTGCTTGCTCAGCTCGTGCAGGATGTCGGACGCCGGGGTGATCGGGTACGACCCCAGGAACAGCGGCAGGTCCGCCTGGCGGGACGCGGTGACCAGTCCGTAGGACAGGGCGAGGTTGCCCAAGATGTTGCGGTAGGTGCCGACCGGGAAGGCGGTGGCGGCCGGGGCGACCTCGTAGGAGACCGCGAAGTCCTCGGTCGTCTCGCCGAAGTTCCAGCCCGCCCGGAAGGCCGCGAGGTTCGCCTTCATGATCTCGGGCTTCTTGGCGAACTTCGAGGCCAGGAACTTCTCGGTGCCCTCGGTCGGCCGGTGGTACATCCACGACAGGAGGCCGAGCGCGAACATGTTCTTGCTGCGCTCGGCCTCTTTGCGGGACAGGTCGAATTCCTTGAGTGCCTCCACCGTGAGTGTCGTCAGCGGCACCGGGTGGAGGCTGTACCCGTCGAGCGACCCGTCCTCCAGCGGTGAGGTCTGGTACCCGACCTTCTGCATCGCCCGTTTGGTGAACTCGTCCGTGTTGACGATGATCTCGGCGCCGCGTGGCAGATCGCCGATGTTCGCCCTGAGGGCGGCCGGGTTCATCGCGACGAGGACGTTCGGCGCGTCGCCCGGGGTGAGGATGTCGTGGTCGGCGAAGTGCAGCTGGAAGGACGAGACACCCGGCAGGGTTCCGGCAGGGGCCCGGATCTCGGCGGGGAAATTGGGGAGAGTGGACAGATCGTTGCCGAAGGAGGCCGTTTCGGAGGTGAAGCGGTCGCCGGTGAGCTGCATGCCGTCGCCTGAGTCCCCCGCGAAGCGGATGATCACCCGGTCCAGGCGACGGACGTCCTTGGCCCCTGCTGCTTTGCGCTGCTCTCCCACGACGGCTTCGTCGGCCTGCTCCGCTGCGCTACTGACCTGACTGGTCACTGAACTGGACCTCCCTCGAGGCGGCTGTCCGGGACAGGCCTTCCCGCAGGCCTTCCCTGGATCAACCCTACGTCCGTAAGGGTCGCCTTCCTGTGGCCAATCGCATGATGGACGCGATTTTGAGACGCCCTGTCGCCCTGACTTGTCATGGTTTGCTCGCCCCCCGGCGCTTCCCTACAAGACGCGTAGTGCTCCCGTTCGGTTCTGTGCCTCGCCGCCGGCCGTGCTCGATGCCGACGGCGACCGCACCCGTATGGCTGACACGGTGTCAGGTGGTCAGGAGTTCAGGTAGGTGAGGACCGCCAGAACACGGCGGTGATCCCCGTCACTCGGGGACAGCCCCAGCTTCAGGAAGATGTTGCTGACGTGCTTCTCGACGGCCCCGTCGCTCACCACCAACTGCCGGGCGATCGCCGAGTTCGTCCGCCCCTCGGCCATCAGCCCCAGCACCTCACGCTCCCGCGGGGTGAGTCCCGCGAGCACGTCCTGCTTGCGGCTGCGCCCCAGCAACTGCGCGACGACCTCCGGGTCCAGCGCCGTACCCCCCTCGGCGACCCGCACCACCGCGTCCACGAACTCACGTACCTCGGCTACCCGGTCCTTGAGCAGATAGCCGACGCCACGGCTGGACCCGGCGAGAAGTTCGGTGGCGTACCGCTCCTCGACGTACTGCGACAGCACGAGCACACCGAGTCCCGGGTGCGCCTTGCGCAGCTGTACGGCCGCCCGGACCCCTTCGTCGGTATGGGTGGGAGGCATCCGCACATCCGCCACGACCACATCCGGCAGCTCGCCCTGAGCGTCGAGCTCGGTGATGGTCTTGACCAGCGCCTCCCCGTCCCCCACACCGGCGACGACATCGTGCCCGCGGTCGGTCAGCAGCCGGGTCAGCCCCTCCCTGAGCAGCACTGAATCCTCGGCGATGACCACCCGCACCCTGTCCTCCACGATCCTCGGCCCCCCAGAGCCCAACTCCGCACCCGCCATCCCGACGGGCAAAGTCCAGCATTCCAGCATTCACGCGGACCTGCGGCGTGGCAATGGGATTCATCGCGGATGGAGGGGGAGAAGGCGGGGGCGGGTGGGGGAGGGCGGGGAGCGAGTGGGGGTGGTGAGGGAGGGCGGGTCTGGGGGGGTGGAGGGCTGGGATTTAGGGGTTGAGGTCTGGGGGCTGGTGGTGAGGGTGGGCTAGGGGCTGTGGCTGGTGGTGACGGTGGGGCCTAGGGGCTGGCTATGCGGGTGAGCTGGGGGCTGGTGGTGACGGTGGGGCCAGGGGGCGGAGCCCTCTGGGTGCGGCGGGGTCGAAGGGGCGGCAGCCCCTGGGGATGGGAACGGGTAAGGGCGGCGGGGGCGAAACCTTCGACGCGAACCCCCACCACCCGTCACCTTCAGACCCGCCACCCCAGCCCACCCCTCAAACCCGCTCCCCCCGCCAAGGCAACTCCGCGGTGACCCGCGTAGGCCCCCCCACCGGCGAATCCACCACCAAGATCCCGTCCACCGCGTCCAGCCGCTCGGCCAACCCCGCCAGCCCCGACCCGCCGGAGGCACTCGCGCCACCCACCCCGTTGTCCACCACCTGCAGCATCAGCCGGTTCTCCACCCGCCACACATCCACCCCGGCCCACGTGGCCCGCGCATGCTTGCTGATGTTCTGCAGCAGCTCCGACACCGTGAAGTACGCGATCCCCTCGATCGCCGGCGCAGGCCGCTCCACCAGATCCACCTCCACCTGCACCGGCACCGTGCACCGCGAGGCGACCGCGGACAGCGCCGCGTCGAGCCCCCGATCCGTGAGCACCGCCGGATGAATCCCCCGCGCCAGATCCCGCAGCTCCTGCAACGCCGTCTTCACCTCACCGTGCGCCTCGTCCACCATCCGAGCCGCCGCCTCCGGATCCTCCACGAGCTTCTCCTTCGCCAGCCCCAGATCCATCGCCAACGCGACCAGCCGCGCCTGCGCCCCGTCGTGCAGATCCCGCTCGATGCGCCGCAGATCCGCCGCCGCC
Organism: Streptomyces sp. Act143; assembly: GCF_003143935.1. Taxonomy (GTDB): domain Bacteria; phylum Actinomycetota; class Actinomycetes; order Streptomycetales; family Streptomycetaceae; genus Streptomyces. The sequence goes on from NZ_QFRX01000001.1 coordinate 5,777,600, forward strand.
GTGTCCACCACGACGCCCCGGTCGGACTCCAGCTCCACCACCCGCGTCGCCAACCGCGTCGGCCCGAGCAGCCCGTGCACCAACACCCGGTCGACCTGGGTCAGCGCCCGCACGATCCACGGCGTGGCCAGCGTGAACAACAGCCCCACCAACGCCGTCACGCCGATCTCGAAGGGGTTGTCGAGATAGATGTGATGCGTCTCGTCGCCGTACAACTGAAGCCCGTCCTGACCGGCGTACGCGGGGAAGACCCAGAACCACAGCGGATACGTCAGCAGCGCCCACCCGTACGCCCAGAAGTTCACGGCGACCACGAAGGAGAACACCGACCACGGCAACTGGATCACCGAGTACAGCAGCGCCCGCCACGAGGCACCGCTCTTCAGCACCGCCCCCATCCAGGCCAGGAACCCGTGCCCCCGCATCCGCAACGGCTCCGGATCGGCGACCTCGAGCCCCAGCATCCCGCGCGCCCGCGCCCGCTCCATCGCCCCGAACCCCCGGCACCCGGCGAGCCCCGCCGCCAGGACCGGAATCCCGAGGAAGGTCACCAGCAGCCCGGCACCGATCGAGACCATCGTCACGGCGTACGTGAACAGCAGGATGCTGACCGGCAGGCTCAGCAGTACGTATCCGAACTCCCGCCAGGTGCGCCCCTCGAACGGCGCCCGCAGCCCGGCCGGCAGCCGACGCCGCCGCGGCTCCTCCAGGAACCCGTAGCTCTGTCCGTAATCCGTGGCCATCGGCGTCGTCCTTCTCTCGTCCCGCGCCTGGGTGTCGTACCGGTCGCCCCTCGTACCTCCACCCTCCTGGACCGCAGGTCAGCACACCATGGAGGCCGTCGGCGTCTTGGAAGGGGGGTT
>NZ_QFRX01000001.1:5778528-5835715 GCF_003143935.1 Streptomyces sp. Act143
CCTGGCTCCCGCCGTACCCCCGCCACCTGGCTCCCGCCGTACCCCCGCCTACCCTCGCCGCCCGTCCTGCGCCGACCGATCCCGCCAAGGCAGCTCCGCCGTGACCGTCGTAGGACCGCCCACGGGCGAGTCGATGACGAACAGCCCGTCCACCGCGTCGAGCCGCTCCGCCAGCCCCTGCATGCCGGTGCCGCCGTCGAGGCGGGCGCCGCCGCGGCCGTCGTCCCACACCTGGATCAGCAACCGGTCGTCCGACCGCCACACCTCCACCGACGCCGACCTCGCCCCACTGTGCTTGCTGATGTTCTGCAGCAGCTCGGAGACGGTGAAGTAGGCGATGCCCTCGATCGCCGCGGCCGGCCGGTCATCCAGGTCGGCGGTCACCTTCACCGGCACCGTGCACCGCGAGGCGACCGACGACAGCGCCGCGTCCAGCCCCCGGTCCGTCAGCACCGCCGGATGGATCCCGCGCGCCAGATCCCGCAGCTCCTGCAAGGCCAGCTTCACCTCGCCGTGCGCCTCGGCGACCATGGCCTGCGCGTACTCCGGGTCCTCCAGCAGCTTCTCCTTCGCCAGCCCCAGCCCCATGGCGAGGTTGACCAGCCGGGCCTGCGCCCCGTCGTGCAGATCCCGCTCGATGCGCCGCAGATCGGCCGCGGCCGTGTCGACGACGACCCCCCGGTCCGACTCCAGTTCCGCGATACGACGTTCCAGCTCATCCGACGGCGACAGCAGCCCCCGCACCATCGCCCGGTCGGCGTTGGTCAGCCCCCGCGCCAGGTACGGCAGCACCGGCCACAGCACGAACAGCGAGGTCAGCGTGACGACGAAGGTGAGAACGCCCCAGGGCAGCCGGATGAAGTCGTACAGGATCGTCCGCCAGCCCACCGGGTCCTTCAGCATCATCCACAGCTGCTGGAAGAACCCCGAGTTGCCGGCCCGCAGCGGCAACCGACTCGGTTCGTCGATCCGCACCCCGAGCAGCACCCGGGCCCGCCGCCGCTCCAACGCGCCCAGCTTCCGCGCCCCCATCAGCCCGGCCGCCAGCAGCGGGAACCCGATCACCGTCACGGTCAGCCAGAAGCCGGTGAACAGCACCGTCGTGACGTAGACGAACCCGAGCAAGGCCACCGGGAAGTTGAGCAGGAGATGCGCGATCTCCTTCCAGGTGTGCGCGTCGTAGGCGAACCGGACGGGCGGCAGAGCCCGGGACTGGCTGTCATCGGCGCCGTCCCGGGAAACCGTGGCCGGTGAAGCCGGTGAAGCCGGTGAAGCCGGTGAAGCCGGTGACGCTGGTGATGCCAGTGACGGGTGGGGCGCGGCCGGTGACGGGTGGGGCGAGGCCGGTGAAGGGCGCGTCGTGGCCGGTGAAGGGCTGGGGCGTTCGGTCATATGGGTTAGCGTGCCGCGCGTCGCGCCGCGGCGCCATGAGGCGGACCGCCGCGCCCTCCGGGGGAAAACCCCACCTGGGCCCCATTCCACCCGGGCCCCACCTCGCCCGACCCTCGCCTCCTGCCCCCTCCCCGCCCTCTCCGCGCCCCCGCGGAACCGATCCGGGCATCTCAAGCGGTGACGGGCTGCTTACGCTCTCTTTAGCAGGCCCTAGACTCCCGTGCGTACAGATCGTCGAACGGCGTCGTCCGGTGTCATCCAGTGTCATCCGGTGTCATCTGGTGTCGTCCGGCGTCGTACAGGTGTTGACGGAGTTCACAGGGAGCGAGGGGCGGACGTGCGGGAACCGACCACTGTCGCCGCGTCGGACTACTTCCAGTCGTACTCGGTCGTCGGCCTGCTCGCCGTCGTCGGCGTGCTGTTCGTCGCGGTCGCCTTCGGCGCCGGCCGCCTGCTGCGCCCCGTGGTCCCGACCCCGGAGAAGCTCCTGACGTACGAGTGCGGCGTCGACCCCGTCGGCGAGGGCTGGGCCCACACCCAGGTCCGCTACTACGTCTACGCCTTCCTCTACGTCATCTTCGCCGTCGACTCGATCTTCCTGTTCCCCTGGGCCACGGTCTTCGCCGCCCCCGGTTACGGCGCGACCACCCTCGTGGAGATGTTCATCTTCCTCGGCTTCCTGGCCGTGGGCCTGCTGTACGCATACAAGAAGGGCGTCCTGACATGGACGTGACGCCAGAAGCGACGTCCGGAGCGACGACGCCAGGAGTGACCTCGCCGGAGCCCGTGCTGCTCCCCGAGCCGAAGCGCCTGGGCGCACTCGCCCGTCTGGCCCCCGAGCCGATGAAGGTGGTCCTCAACTGGGGCCGCCGCTACTCGCTCTGGGTCTTCAACTTCGGCCTCGCCTGCTGCGCGATCGAGTTCATCGCCGCGTCGATGGCCCGCCACGACTTCATCCGCCTCGGTGTGATCCCCTTCGCCCCCGGCCCTCGCCAGGCCGACCTGATGGTGGTGTCAGGCACGGTCACGGACAAGATGGCCCCGGCAGTGAAGCGCCTCTACGAGCAGATGCCCGAGCCGAAGTACGTCATCTCCTTCGGCGCCTGCTCCAACTGCGGCGGCCCGTACTGGGACTCCTACTCCGTCACCAAGGGCGTCGACCAGATCATCCCGGTCGACGTCTACGTGCCCGGCTGCCCGCCCCGCCCCGAGGCCCTCCTCCAGGGCATCCTCAAGCTCCAGGAGAAGATCGCCCGCGAGTCGCTGAGGGAGCGGTACGGCGCCGACGGCACCGTCGGCCGCCCGTCGCCGGCCGCCCTCCAGAGCGGCCTCCTGAAGGCTCCCTCGCCCACCTCGGGGGAGGAACGATGACCACGGCCGGCTGGCTGCCGACCCCCACCGAGGAACTCTTCGGCCCCGAGGCCACAGCCGAGGAGTCCTACGACGTCCTCACCGTGGACGTCCCTCCCGCCTCCTGGACCACGGCCCTCCGGACGGCCCGTGACGAGCTGGGCTGCACCTACTTCGACTGGCTCAGCGCGGTCGACGAACCGGGCACCGGCTTCCGCGTCGCCGCCCACCTCGCCGCCCTGTCCCCGGTACGCCGCCTCCTCCTGCGTACGACCGTTTCGCACGAGTCCCCGACCCTGCCGACCGCCGTCCACGTCTTCGCCGGCGCGGCCTGGCACGAACGTGAGACGCACGAAATGTTCGGTGTCGTCTTCGAAGGCCACCCGGCCCTGGACCACCTCCTCCTTCCGGAAACCTTCGAAGGGCACCCCCTCCGCAAGGACTTCGTCCTGGCCGCCCGCGTTGCCAAGGCCTGGCCCGGCGCGAAGGAACCGGGCGAGTCCGACCACGGCGGTCCCAAGCGCCGCCAGATGCTCCCCCCGGGAGTCCCCGACCCCAACGAATGGGGTCCCCTGAAGGGCCAGCTCCCCCCGGCCCCCACGCGCCCCACCCGCACAGCAGGCCCCCGCGCAACAACGGAACGCCCCACCCGCCGCACCCGCACCGCCTCGGAGGGCTCGGCGAGCCAGACGGAAACGCCAACACCCCCGAGCAGCACCCCGCCCGCCGGCCCGCGCCGTTCCCGCTCGGCCGCGGAGGGTTCGGCCAGTCAGGCGGACACTTCGGCGTCCCCCGAAACGCCGCCCGCCGGCCCGCGCCGTTCCCGCTCCGCCGCCCAGGGTTCGGCCAGCCAGACGGCAGCCGGCGGTGCTGACACTCCGAGCGAGACCTCGCCAACCAGCGCCCCGGGCACCACCCCCGCCGGCCCGCGTCGCGCCCGCAGTGCCTCGGGGGGCTCCGCCAGTCAGCGCCCCGCACCGGGCACCACGGCCCCCGGCACCCCTGCCACCGACACCTCGACCCCGGCCGCCACGCCACCGAAGCCCGCCTCGCGCACTCCCCGAAGCGCCGACGCCCCGTGGCACCACGCCCGCCCAGCCTTCGACGAACCCGGATCTGAACTCGGATCCAAGCCCGAAGCCGAACCCGAAGCCGAACCCAAATCCGGCGTCGGATCCGGCGCCGGACCCGACGCCGAAGACACTCCCGTAACTCCTGACACTCCCGTAACTCCTGACACTCCGGAAACCTCCGGCACTCCCGGCACCCCCGAGGCGCCCGGCGTCACCAGCGCCCCTGAGGCCGCCGACTCCCCTGAGACCGCCGGCGCCCCTGAGACCGCCGGCGCCCCTGAGACCGCCGGCGCCCCAGACACCCCAGACGACCCAGACACCCCAGACCACCCCGCAGGAGGCCCGCAGTGAACGACGCTCTCGACGTCGCCCTGCGACTCCTGATCGTCTTCGTCGTCTTCCTCACCTTCCCCCTCATCGTCGGCCAGACCGAGCACAAGGTGATGGCCCACATGCAGGGCCGCCTCGGCCCCATGTACGCCGGTGGCTTCCACGGCTGGGCCCAACTCGTCGCGGACGGCGTGAAGTTCGCGCAGAAGGAAGACGTCGTACCCGCGGGCGCGGACCGCCGTATCTTCCAACTCGCCCCCGCCGTGGCCCTCCTGCCCTACCTCCTGGTCCTCCTGGCCATCCCCATCGGCCCTGGCGAGGGTGCCGTCGGCGAGGTCATCGACGCGGGCGTCTTCTTCGTCCTGGCGGTCATGGGCGTCGGCGTCCTCGGCTCCCTCATGGCCGGCTGGGCCTCCGCCAACAAGTTCTCCCTCCTCGGCGGCCTCCGCACCGCCGCTCAGCTCCTCGCCTACGAACTCCCGATGCTGCTCACCGCCGCCTCCGTCGCGATGGCGGCCGGCACGGTCTCCCTCCCCGGCATCGTCGACGCCTTCGAGTGGTGGTGGCTGCCCTGGCAGATCGTCGGCGCGATCGTCTTCTTCGTCGCCGGCCTCGCCGAACTCCAGCGCCCGCCCTTCGACATGCCCGTCGCCGACTCGGAGATCATCTTCGGCGCGTACACGGAGTACACCGGCCTCCGCTTCGCCCTGTTCCTCCTCGCCGAGTACGCCGGGATCGTCGTCCTGTGCGGCCTGACCACCGTCCTCTTCCTGGGCGGCTGGCACGGCCCCTGGGGCGCCGACGGTCTCGGCTGGGTGTGGACTCTCCTGAAGGCGGCCGTCCTCGCCTTCGTCGTGATCTGGCTCCGCGTGACCTATCCCCGTCTCCGCGAGGACCAGCTCCAGAAGCTCTCCTGGACCCTCCTCGTTCCCCTTTCTCTCGCCCAGATCGCCCTCACCGGCATCGTCAAGGTGGTGATCTCCTAGTGGCCGAGGCCGCCCCGCCCACCCGGTCCCGCATCCCTGGCTCCGGCCTTGCCAAGGGACTGGCCGTCACCCTTCGCACGATGACGAAGAAGACCGTCACCGAGCAGTACCCCGACGTCCAGCCCGACCTCCCGCCCCGCACCCGCGGTGTCATCGGCCTGTTCGAGGAGAACTGCACGGTCTGCATGCTCTGCGCCCGGGAGTGCCCGGACTGGTGCATCTACATCGACTCCCACAAGGAGACGGTCCCGCCCGCCGCCCCCGGTGGCCGCGAGCGCAGTCGCAACGTCCTCGACCGCTTCGCCATCGACTTCTCCCTGTGCATGTACTGCGGTATCTGCATCGAGGTCTGTCCTTTCGACGCCCTGTTCTGGTCCCCCGAGTTCGAGTACGCCGAGACCGACATCCGCGACCTCACCCACGAGCGCGACAAGCTCCGCGAGTGGATGTGGACCGTCCCGGCCCCGCCCGCCCTCGACCCCGCGGCCGAGGAACCGAAGGAGATCGCCGCCGCCCGCAAGACCGCCGAGAAGCTGGCGGCCCAGGCGGAACCGCAGGAGGGAGACTCGTGAGCCTCGCCGCCGGAACCCACGGCTTCCTCTCCCCGACCGGTGTGGAGATCGCCTTCCTCCTCGTCGGCCTGGTCACCTTCGGCGCCGCCCTCGTCACCGTCACCACCCGGCAGCTGGTGCATGCCGCCCTGTGGCTGGTGGTGACCCTCGGGGGCCTCGCCGTCGAATACCTCCTCCTCACCGCCGAGTTCATCGCCTGGGTGCAGGTCCTCATCTACGTCGGTTCCGTCGTCGTGCTCCTCCTGTTCGGTCTGATGCTCACCAAAGCCCCCATCGGCCGCTCCCCGGACGCCGACTCCGGCAACCGCTGGGCCGCCCTCACGGTCGCCGTCGCCTCGGCCGCCGCGCTGATCTGGGTCGTCGTCGACGCCTTCCGCACGACCTGGATCGACCTGGACGGCCCCGCCGCCGGTTCGACCGAGGCCACCGGAGCGAGCCTCTTCCAGAACTGGGTGCTCCCCTTCGAGGCCCTCTCCATCCTGCTCCTCGCGGCCCTGGTCGGCGCGATCGTCCTGTCCCGCAAGGCGAAGGCGGAGCCGTCCTCGCCCTTTGTGAACTCCCGGACCCTGTCCGGTGGTTCCCCATCCGCCCCGGATTCCCGTAATCACCCGATCCAGCGAAAAGGTCCGGTTACGGGAACCGAGTCGGCCGAGCAGGAAGGCGCCCGCTGATGCACCTCGCCTATCCCGCCGTACTCTCCGCCCTCCTCTTCTGCACCGGCCTCTACGGCGTCCTCGCCCGCCGCAACGCGATCCTGGTGCTGATGTCGGTCGAGCTGATGCTCAACGCCGTCAACCTCAACCTGGTCGCCTTCGACGTCTGGCTCAGCAGGACCGCCGAGGAGACCCTGCACTCCGGCCAGGCCCTGACCCTGTTCACCATCGCCATCGCCGCCGCCGAGATCGGCATCGGCCTGGCGATCGTCCTCGCCGTCCACCGCAACCGCGGCACCTCGGACATCGACAAGCTCCGCGACACCGCCGAGGGCCACGAGACCGACGATCCCGACGGACCCGACTCCGACGGCGACGCCCCCGCGGCCGAGAAGGCAGAGGCCACCGCGTGACCACCACCACCCTCGCCGTCCTCGTCCCTCTCCTTCCGTTCCTGGGCGCGGGCACCGGCCTGCTCCTGGGGCGCACGGCCCCCGGCTTCGTCCGCCCGCTCGCCGTGCTGCCGACGCTGGCGGCACTGGTACTGGCCGCGGTCGTCGCCGCGCGCCAGGGCGGGGACCAGGCGGTGAACGCCACCGCCGAGCTCACGCCCACCGGTTCGATCCCGATCGAACTCGCCCTGCACATCGACGGCTTCGCCGCCCTCGTCGCCGTCCTGGTCGGCCTCGTCGCCACCTGCGTGCAGATCTACTCCACGGGCTACCTGCGCGAGGACCCGCGCTACCCCTCCTACGCCGCCCTGGTCTCCCTCTTCACCTCCGCGATGCTCCTCGTCGTCTACTCCGGCGACCTGATGGTGCTGCTGGTGGGCTGGGAAGTCATGGGCATCTGCTCGTACTTCCTGGTCGGCCACTACTGGGAGACCCCGGAGGCCCGCGCCGCATCCATCAAGGCGTTCCTGGTCACCAAGCTCGGCGACGTCCCCTTCCTCATCGGCCTGTTCGCGCTCGCCACCGACGCCGGCTCCTTCCGCATCACGAAGGTCCTCGGCGCCGTCGCGAGCGGGGGACTGGACCACCCGACGCTCATCGCCCTGCTGCTCCTCGCGGGCGTGGCCGGCAAGTCGGCGCAGTTCCCGCTGCACACCTGGCTCCCGGACGCGATGGCGGGCCCCACGCCCGTCTCCGCGCTGATCCACGCCGCGACGATGGTCGCCGCCGGTGTCTACTTCATCGCCCGGCTCCTCCCCGTCTTCGAGGCCTCGCAGGCCGCGATGGTCGTGCTCGCCGTCATGGCGGCCGTCACGATGACCGGCTCGGCGGTCGCCGCACTCGCCCAGGACGACATCAAGCGCGTTCTCGCCTACTCGACCATCGGCCAGCTCGGCTACATGACCGGCGCCCTGGCCGTCGGCGACCGCGGGGCCGCCGTCTTCCACCTCCTCTCCCACGGCGCCTTCAAGGCACTGCTGTTCCTCGCGGCGGGCGCGATCATCCACGCCGCCGGCACCAACTCGCTGGCCGCCATGTCCCGCATGGGCCACCTGCGCGACCGCGTGCCCGACGCCTACTGGACGATGACCGTGGCGCTCCTCGCGCTCGCCGCGATCCCGCCGTTCAGCGGCTTCTTCTCCAAGGAGTCCGTCCTCGGTGCCGCCGAGCACGTCGCCACCGGCCACACCGAGCACGCCCCCGGCGCGGCGGGCTGGGTCGTCCTCGTCGCGGGCCTGTTCACCGCCCTGCTCACGGCGGCCTACGCGACCCGCCTGTGGCTGCTGGCCTTCCGCGGCCAGGGCGCCGAGGCCCCCGACCACGGCCGACAGCCCCTCACCATGACCGTCGTGCTGTGGGTCCTCGCGATCCCGTCCCTCGCCGTCGGCGGACTCGCCTACCGCGTCCTGCCCGACTGGTTCGACGGCCGCGACCTCACCCCGACCCTCACCACGTCCGTCCTCGGCACCGGCGTGGCTCTGGTCGGCGGCATCGTCACCTACGCGGCCTGGCGGCATACCACGGCCCTAGCCGCCGACGTCCCGCTGGGCGCGGTGGCCGCCCACCCGGAGGGCGACGCCGGAGTGGTCGAGGCCGAGGCCATCGCCAGCCACGCGCCCGCGTACGGGGGAGTGGCCTACGCGCCCGACCCCGCCGACCCGGGCCGGCTCCTGCTCGGCCCGCTGCACCGGCACGCGGCCGTCGGCTTCCACCTCGACGCCGTCTACTCGGCCCTCTTCGTCCGCCCGGTCCAGGCCGGCGCCACGCTCGTCCGGTTCCTCGACCGCGAGGTCATCGAGACGTACGTACGCGGCGCGGGCGCCCTGCCCCGCTGGCTCGGCATCGCCGTGCGGCGGGCCCAGACCGGCAATGTGCAGACCTATGTGAGCGCGCTGCTCGCCGGCACCGTCGTCCTGGTGGTGGCCGCCGTCCTCGTCGCCACGGGAGCGTGAGCAGGCGTGATCGATATCAACGAGTCCGTGATGCAGTTTCTTCTGGCGTTCATCGTGGTCGGCCCGCTTCTCGGGGCCGTCGCCGCACTTCTGCCGGCCCCGCCCGGACTGAAGGGGAAGTCGCCCGAACAGGCCGTGCTGCGGCACGGCGTGACCGTGACCGGCGTGATTCTCCTCGCCGCGATCGTCCTCGCGCTCGGCTTCGACCACGACCATCCGTCGAAGATGCAGGCCACGACCGACATCAGCTGGATCCCCGCACTCGATGTGCGCATCCACCTCGGCATCGACGGCATCTCCCTCCCCCTTCTGGTCCTGACCGCGCTGCTGACCTTCCTCTGCGCGCTCTACTCGTACTTCAAGATGCCGTCCGGGCCGACCCCGAAGGCCTTCGTCGCCCTGCTGCTCGTCCTGGAGTCCGGCACCCTGGCGACCTTCGCCGTCCTCGATCTGCTGCTGTTCTTCCTGGCGTTCGAGATGGTGCTCATCCCGATGTACTTCCTCATCGCCCGCTGGGGCGGCGAGGGCCGCACCCAGGCCGCCTGGCGATTCATCCTGTACACGCTGCTCGGCTCGGTCGTCATGCTGCTCGGCCTGCTCCTGATCGGAATCAAGGCGGGCACGTTCGACATGGTGGCACTCGCCACTGACAACGGCCGATCCCTGACCACATCCGTGCAGGTCATCGCCGTATTGGCGATCGGACTCGGGCTCGCGGTCAAGACCCCGATGTGGCCCCTGCACAGCTGGCTGCCCGACGCCCACACCGCCGCGCCGACCGTCGGCTCGGTCCTGCTGGCCGGCGTCCTCCTGAAGATGGGCACGTACGGGTTCGTTCGCATCCTGCTGCCGATCGCCCCCGACGGCTTCGCCGACTTCGCGCCCTACCTCGCCGCGTTCGCCGTCGTCGGGATCATCTACGGTTCCCTGGCCTGCCTGGCCCTCGCCAGACAAGGCGCGAAGGGCGACCTCAAGCGGCTCATCGCCTACTCCTCCGTCGGCCACATGGGCTTCGTACTCCTCGGCATCGCCACGATGACCCCGACCGGCGTGAACGGCGCCCTGTTCGCCAACATCGCCCACGGCCTGATCACCGGCCTGCTCTTCTTCCTCGTGGGCGCGCTCAAGGACCGCACGGGCACCACCGACCTCGACACCCTCGCCGAACAGACCGGCGCCGCGCTGTACGGCAAGGCACCGCGCCTCGGCGGCCTGCTCGCGTTCGCCGCCGTCGCCTCCCTCGGCCTGCCCGGCCTCGCCGGGTTCTGGGGCGAGATGCTGGCCCTGTTCGGCGCGTTCGACCCCGCCGACGACCTCAGCCGCCCCGCCTTCCTCACCTTCATGGCGATCGCGGCCTTCGGCACCCTCCTCACGGCCGCGTACCTCCTCGCCGTGGTCCGCCGCGTCTGCATGGGCGCCGTACCTCAGGACGCCCCGCAGCTCGCCGACGTCCACACGTACGAGTTCGCCGCCTGGACGCCGCTCGTCGCCCTCACCGTCGTAGCCGGCCTGTGGCCGAAGGCCCTCCTCGGCCTGACCGACCCGGCCGTGCAGCAGCTCCTCGCAGGAGGCACCCGATGAGCTCCCTGGCCTCCTCGGCCCAGCCGCTGGCCTCGAACCTCGTCCAGTCCGTCGACTGGCTCGCCATCGCACCGCCCACCATCGCGGCGGTCGTCGCCCTGGTCGTCCTCGTCGCCGACCTGTTCGTCGGCGAGCACAAGAAGGCGCTGCTCGGCTGGACGTCGGTGGTCGGCCTGGCGGCGTCCGCCCTCATGCTGCTGCCGCTCGTCGACGGCGACCGAGCCACCTTCTGCCTGTCCGGCGACGCCGGCGTCTGCAGTTACACCGCGGACCGCTTCACCCTCGTCCTCCAGCTCCTGGTGCTCGGCGGAGCGCTGCTGGCCGCCCTCCTGTCGGTCACCGCCCTCAAGGACGCCGACAGGGGACTCCCCGAAGGGGAGTACTGGTTCCTGCTGCTGTCCTCCGCCGCCGGTGCCGCCCTGCTGCCTGCCTCCCGCGACCTCGCCATTCTGATCGTCGCCCTGGAAGTCGCCTCCCTGCCCGCCTTCGCCCTCGTCGGCCTGCGCCAAGGCGACCGCAGGTCCTCCGAAGCGGCCCTGAAGTTCTTCCTGTCCTCGGTCACCGCGACCGCGGTCAGCCTCATGGGCATCAGCTTCGTGTACGCGTCCACGGGCACCCTCTACCTCACCCAGATCGCCGACCGCGTCCAGAACGTCGACGGCCAGCTCCACACCCTCACCCAGACCGGCGTCGTCCTCACCCTCGTCGGCTTCGCCTTCAAGACGGCCGCCGTGCCCTTCCACTTCTGGGTCCCGGACACCTACGTAGGGGCGCCCCTCCCGATCGCCGCCTACTTGTCGGTCGTCGGCAAGGCGGTCGGCTTCTCCGGCCTGATCCTTCTCACGGTCGTCGCCCTCCCGTCGTACGCCGACGCATGGGGCCCCGCGCTGGCCGCGCTGGCCGCCCTCACCATGACCGTCGGCAACGTCGGCGCCCTCCGACAGCAGGCCACGCGCGCGTACAGCGCCGTACGCCTGCTCGCCTGGTCCTCCGTCGGCCAGGCCGGCTACCTCCTGGTGCCGATCGCCGCGGCCGCCTACTCCGACGACCCCGAGCACTCCATCGGCTCCACCGTCGCCTACGCCCTCATGTACGCCGCCGTGAACCTCGGCGCCTTCGCGGTGGCCGCGCTGGTGGGCCGTACGAAGTCCCGCAACCGCCTCAGCGACTACCGGGGCCTGTACGCCTCCAACCCCCTGGCCGCCCTCCTCCTGGCGTTCTTCCTGCTGTGCCTCGCCGGGCTCCCACCGGGCATCATCGGTCTCTTCGCCAAGGTCACCGTCTTCTCCGCGGCCGTCGACGCGGGCCTCGGCTGGCTCGCGGTGATCATGGCCGCCAACGTCGTGATCGCGCTGTACTACTACCTCCAGTGGACGGCACTGCTGTTCCGCGCGCCCGAAGGCAAAGCCGAACGGCACAGGGTCCCGGCGCCCCTCACCGCCGCGCTCGTCCTCACCGGCCTCCTCGGCCTCGCCCTGTCCGGCGCTCCGCAGCTGGTCCTGCGCTTCGCCGACACGGGACTCTTCTGAGATCCCGGCCACGGTTCGTGTGAGCCCTCACCCGGACGGCCCACGGCCCGCCTCGCACGCACAAGGGAACTAGCGGCTCTCGCCTGGCGTTGACCAGAACGGGAGGGTCCACTGGACATACACCAGAAGGACCGCAGATCAAGCAAGCAAAGGGTTCCCCTGCTGCACGACTTGGAGGGCGTACCGTGCACCGCCGGCACAACGGGCTCAGGACCGCAGTACTCCTCGGGGGACTGTCCGCACTCATCATCGTCATCGGCAGCTTCTTCGGCCGTACGGGGCTCGTCGTCGCGGTCCTGGTCGCCCTGGGGACCAACGCGTACGCGTACTGGAACAGCGACAAGCTCGCGCTCCGCGCGATGCGCGCCCGCCCGGTCAGCGAGTTCGAGGCCCCCGCGCTCTACCGCATGGTCCGGGAACTCTCCACCCAGGCCCGCCAGCCCATGCCGCGCCTGTACATCTCCCCGACGGAGGCACCGAACGCGTTCGCGACCGGCCGCAACCCGCGCAACGCGGCGGTGTGCTGCACCGAAGGCATCCTGCGCATCCTCGACGAGCGGGAACTGCGCGGCGTCATCGGCCACGAGCTCAGCCACGTCTACAACCGCGACATCCTGATCTCGTCGGTCGCCGGAGCCCTGGCCTCCGTGATCATGTTCCTGGTCAACTTCGCCTGGCTGATCCCCGTAGGCCGCTCCAACGACGATGACGGCCCCGGCATCCTGGGCATGCTGCTCATCATGATCCTGGGCCCCCTCGCCGCGTCCCTCATCCAACTGGCCATCAGTCGCTCGCGCGAATACGAGGCGGACGCCTCCGGCGCCCAACTCACCGGTGACCCGCTGGCCCTGGCCAGCGCCCTGCGCAAGTTGGAGACCGGCACCAAGCAGCTCCCGCTGCCCCCGGAGCCCCGTATCGAGACCGCGAGCCACATGATGATCGCCAACCCGTTCCGCCCGGGCCAGGGACTCTCCAAGATGTTCTCCACGCACCCGCCCATGGCGGAGCGCATCGCCCGCCTCGAGAAGATGGCAGGTCGCCACCAGTGAAGACAATCCTGAACGTCATATGGCTCGTCCTGAGCGGCTTCTGGCTGTTCCTCGGCTACCTGGCCGCCGGCGTGCTGCTGTGCATCACGATCATCGGCATCCCCTTCGGCATCGCGGCTTTCCGCATAGGCGTCTACGCCCTGTGGCCCTTCGGGTACACGACGGTCGAGCGCCGCGACGCCGGCGCCCCGTCCTGTGTCGGCAACGTGCTCTGGCTGATCCTCGCGGGCTGGTGGCTGGCGCTCGGCCACATCGTCACCGGACTCCTGCTGTGCGTCACGATCATCGGCATCCCGTTCGGGATCGCCAACTTCAAGCTGATCCCGGTGTCGCTGTTCCCGCTGGGCCGCGAAATCGTGTCGACCGACAAGCCGTTCGCCTCGTCGGGCTGGTAATGCACAGGCGGCGGGCGTGATGCGCGTCCGCGCAGCCTGAACCACGCCCCGCAGAACCGCTGTCGGGGCGGCCGCCATCCGCGTGGTCAGCCCTGTTCCGCCGCTCCGGCCACCCGCCGCCGCACCCCGTAGGCGACCACACCCACGACCAGCACCCCCGCCCCCACGACCACGGAAACCCCCGGCAGCGAGAACGCCAGCACCACGCACCCGAGAAGCCCCACCGCCGGCACCGCCCGCGCCCGCGGAGCGGACCCGAGGGTCCAGGCCGAGGTATTGGCCACCGCGTAGTACGCCAGCACACCGAAGGAGGAGAACCCGATCGCACCTCGCACGTCCACCGTGGCGGCCAGCACCGCGACCACCACGCCCACGGCCAGCTCCGCCCGGTGCGGCACCTGGAAACGCGGGTGCACGGCCGCCAGCGCATGAGGCAGATGCCGGTCACGCGCCATGGCCAGCGTCGTCCGTGAGACGCCCAGGATCAGAGCGAGCAGCGAGCCCAGCGCCGCCACGGCAGCGCCGACCCGCACCACCGGCACCAGCCCCGGCACACCGGCCGCCCGCACGGCGTCGGTCAGCGGCGCGCCCGCCCGCCCCAGCGCCCCAGCGCCCAGCACGGAAAGGACGGCCACCGCCACACACGCGTAGACGGCCAGCGCGATCCCCAGAGCCAGCGGGATCGCGCGGGGGATGGTGCGCGCGGGATCCCGCACCTCCTCCCCGAGGGTCGCGATACGCGCGTACCCCGCGAACGCGAAGAACAGCAGACCGGCGGCCTCCAGGACACCTGCCGCGCCTCCCGAGGCCCCGCTGCCCAGCCGCCCGGCATCGGAAGCCCCAGAACCCAGACACACGACCACGACGGAAGCCAGGACAGCGAGCACGACCGCCACGATCGCCCGCGTCAGCACGGCCGACTTCTGGACACCGCCGTAGTTCACCGCGGTCAGTGCCACGACCGCCGCGACCGCCACGGCGTGCGCCTGCCCCGGCCAGACGTACGTGCCCACGGTGAGAGCCATCGCCGCGCAGGAGGCCGTCTTCCCGACCACGAACGACCAGCCCGCGAGGTAACCCCAGAAGGGACCGAGCCGCTCTCGCCCGTACACGTACGTGCCGCCGGAGGCCGGATAAAGGGCGGCCAGTCGTGCCGAGGACATGGCATTGCAGTAGGCGACCACCGCGGCGACCGCGAGTCCGGACAGAAGTCCGGAACCGGCGGCGCGCGCCGCGGGCCCGAGCGCGGCGAAGATGCCGGCCCCGACCATCGAGCCCAGCCCGATGACGACCGCGTCACCCACGCCGAGAGTGCGTCGCAGTTCCGAGCCGGAGGCAGGGCGAGGTCTGGAAGGCGCCATGCGTCGCACCCTACTGACCTGTGCAACCAACCGGTGGACCCATGACGTCCTCTTCAGCAACGCGGCACGAACTCGCGCTGCCGCCGAAGCGGTGACGCACGCGCGCAACTGCCCGCGCGCAACTGCCCGGCCACACCGTCCGACCGGACGGAAATCACAGGGCCGGAACAGTGCGGGCACAGCGCGGAAGGGCAGGTTCAGGGCATGAGCATCATCGGTTGGATCATCCTGGGGCTCCTGGCCGGAGCCATCGCCAAGTTCCTGCTGCCGGGCCGCGACCCGGGCGGCTTCATCGGTACGACCCTCATCGGCATCGCGGGCGCGTTCATCGGCGGCTGGATCTCGGCGCGCTGGTTGGACCACCCGGTCACCAAGAGCTTCTACGACGGCACCACTTGGGCCGCGGCGATCGGAGGCTCGCTCGTCCTCCTGATCGGCTACCGCATCCTGTTCGGCAACTCGCGCGACTGAACCGCCCCTGGACCGCAGCCAGCAGGCGAGAAGGGTGGGCACCGGCCAGGTGCCCACCCTTCCTCGTGCAGTTCCTCGTGCAGTTCCTCGTGCAGTTCCTCGTGCAGCGCGGAACGATCCGTGGACTACCGGTAGTTCACGAACTGCAGGGCGAAGTCGAAGTCCTTGCCCTTGAGCAGGGCGATGACGGCCTGGAGATCGTCACGGCTCTTCGAGCTGACGCGCAGCTCGTCGCCCTGGACCTGGGCCTTCACGCCCTTCGGACCCTCGTCGCGGATGATCTTCGCCACCTTCTTCGCGTTCTCCTGGGAGATGCCCTCCTCGATGGACGCGAAGATCTTGTACTCCTTGCCGGACAGCTGCGGCTCACCGGCGTCCAGGGCCTTCAGCGAGATGCCCCGCTTGATCAGCTTGGACTGGAAGACGTCGAGGACGGCCTTCACCCGGTCCTCGGAGTTCGCCTCCATCAGGATCTTGTCGCCGGACCACGAGATGGAGGCGCCGACGCCCTTGAAGTCGTAGCGCTGGGAGATCTCCTTGCCGGTCTGGTTGAGGGCGTTGTCGACCTCCTGCCGCTCGACCTTCGAGACGATGTCGAAACTGGAGTCGGCCATGTCCTGTGGCTCCTTGTATCGGGGTGCGTATCGGGGTGCGTACCGGGTGCGTTTCGGCGCGCGTGGGGCTGCCGCCGAGCCGGGCACAGTCCCCGGGCCGCATCCGCACAAGCCTAGCCACCTCGCGTCTGTCGAGCGCAGATCAATCAGGTGGCGAAGCACCCCTCTCCATCGGGTATTGTTTACGTCGTTGCCACGGAGCACCGCCGAAAAGCGGTTCGAAGGGCAGCAAACCCCGGCGGTGTGCCCGAGCGGCCAAAGGGAGCAGACTGTAAATCTGCCGGCTCAGCCTTCCCAGGTTCGAATCCTGGCGCCGCCACACTGGGGAAGACCCCCTCCAAACTGCGGAAACGCAGAGTGGAGGGGGTCTCTTCATGTGCCCGGAGGGTGCTCCGCGCGTCCCCCGCGTGCCCCCCGCGCGTACTCTGCGGGTGTTCGGCGGGAATGCGGGAGTCGACGCAGAGTGACCGGCCTCACGCTCGCGCCCGGAAGTGCGCGCCACCCGTCCGCCGCGCGCAACACAGGTCCGCCCGGGGCACACTGACCCCATGTCCAGCCGCCGCAGAAACTGCCCCGAATGTCAGCGCGAGATCGCCGTGGTCGCCGGGCGCTTCGCGCGGCACGACCCGCCCGGCGCACGGGAGAGCGGCGAGCTCATCTCCTGCGCGGGCTCGCGTCGGCAAGCCCAACTGGGTGCCGCACAGCCCGCATTGGACGGTTACGCCGTTCCGGAGTTCCCTGGGCAGATGCCGCTGTTCTAGGGCGGGCCGACGCGGGCCGGCCGCCCCTACCGCGCTCAGTTGCCGGCCACCGACTTCACCGCCACCGACACCGGCGTCGACCCGCCGATCAGCTCCAGGGTCAGACCGGCCGTCGCCGGGGTGTCGAGCAGCTCCGCCAGTACGGCGGCCACGTCGTCGCGCGGGACCGGGCCACGGCCCGTCTGGGCCTCCAGGCGTACGAGGCCGGTGCCGGCGTCGTTCGTCAGCTGGCCGGGCCGCAGGATCGTCCAGTCCAGGGCGTCGAGCCCTTGGACGTACCGGTCGGCCTCGCCCTTGGCGCGCAGGTAGACGTCGAAGACGTCATCGCCCCGATGCTCCGGGTCGGCGCCCATCGACGACACGACCACGTGACGCCGTACGCGGGCCCGGACCGCCGCGTCCGCGAACAGCACCGCGGCACCCTTGTCCACCGTGTCCTTGCGGGCCACCCCGCTGCCCGGCCCCGCGCCCGCCGCGAAGACCGCCGCGTCCGCGCCCTGCAGATGGGCCGCGACCTCCTCGACGGAGGCCGACTCCAGGTCCAGCAGGACCGGTTCGGCGCCGGCTTCCCTCAGGTCGTCGCCCTGTTCCGCCTTGCGGATGATGCCCGCGACCTCGTTCCCGCGCGCGGCGAGCAGTCGCTCCAGCCGCAACGCGATCTGACCATGACCACCAGCGATGACGATGCGCATGCCTTCGACCGTACGCTGGTACGCCGACATTCGCCGTACGACCGTGTCCGGCAGGCGGCCGTACCAGGCGTACGACCGTGCCCGCCACGCGAGTTGACCCCACCGGCACGCCCGCACCCGGTCACGGCCCGGCGAGATCGACGCCGGCCGACATCATCCCCGCCCACCCCCACCCCACACGTCCTAGGACGGCTCCCCCCGCCCCTGCCGGGGCAGGCCCAACTCCGCGGTCGCCGCTGAGTCACAGAACTCGCGTACCGCGCTCGTCCGCGCCACCACGCGCCCCCGGTGCACCACGATCCGGCTGTACGCGAGGGACAGGGCCCCCGCCAGCCGTTCGCCGCGCACCGCCAGGAGTTCGGCGGGGAAGCCCGCCTCCACGCGCACCTCGGGCAGCCCCAGCACGGCTCGCGCGGACGTGCTGACGGTGTCGTACGCGTCCTCGGGGCGCAGGCCGTGACGGGAGGCCAGGAGGTACGCCGCCTCCAGCGGGTCGCCGCGGCCCACGGGGTTGGACACGTCCCGCAGGGCGCCGCTTCCGGCCGCCACCCGCACGCCGGCCGCGCGCAGCAGCCGTACGGGAGCCGTGCCGCGCCGTTCCACGCCGCCGCAGCCGCCCTGCGGCAGGCACACCACCGTCACGCCGGCCGCGGCGAGCTGGTCGGCGGTGCGGGAGGCGATCTCCGAGGGGAGGCGGCCGAGGCCGCCGCAGGGGCTGAGGGTGACGCCGGGACGCAGACCGCCGGCCATGGCCGCCAGGCGGGACAGGCGGGCGGGGTCGGCGGCGTCCGTGTGCAGGTCGACCGGGCAGCCGTGTTCGGAGGCTACGTCCAGGACCGCCTGGACGTAGCCGGTCGGATCCGGGTCGAGGTCGGGGCAGCCGCCGACCACCGAGGCGCCCATCTTCACCGCGTCCCGCAGCATCGCGAGCCCCTCCGCGCCGGCCACGCCGGTCAGCAGCCGGGGCATCGCGACCGCCGTCAGCTCGGTGAGCCCCCGCAGCGACCGCCGGGCCTGGAGCACGGCGGCCAGCGCGCCCAGCCCCTGTACGTCGCCCACGCGCACGTGTGCCCGCAACGCGGTCGCCCCGTGCCCGAGTTGCAGCAGCGCGGCCTCGGTCGCCCGGCGCTGGACGTCCTGGGGGTCGTACGAGACCGGCCCGCCGGTGGCGTCGGAGAGCGCGGTGTCGCCGTGGGCGTGCGGCTCCACGGGGGCCGGCAGGAGCAGATAGCCGCTCAGGTCCACACGGGTCCCGCACGCGCGCGTGCCGGCCGCCGCCAGGCTGCCCGCCGTGCCGACCGCCTCGATGCGCCCGCCTCCGAGCCGGACGTCCACGGTCCTGCCGTCGGTCAGCCGGGCCCCGCACAGCAGCAGCGAGGCCGTGTCGGAGGCGCCGGACGAGGACGACGAGGGGGGCGGCTGCGGGTGGCTGTCGGGCATCGCGCTCCAGGGGCTCCGGGTCAAGGCTCGTGGCGGGGACGCAAGATCACGCAGAGTGAGTCGAGCCTAGGGCGGCGATCCCTTCACGGCGCGGAGGAGCGCAATAGTCGTACCGGTGTGGTCCGGTTGTGATCCGCCGTGCGGGAGGGGCTTCGGGGGCCGGTGGGAGGGGTGCCGGAGCGGGCTCGGGCGGGGGCTCGAAACGGATTTGGGTGAACGGCGGCGGACCGTGTAATGTCTTCATCGCTCGCCCCAATAGCTCAGTCGGCAGAGCGTCTCCATGGTAAGGAGAAGGTCTACGGTTCGATTCCGTATTGGGGCTCTGGTGTGAGAGGTTCCCGTCGCGAGGCGGGAACGGATCGCATCACAGCGGTGTAGCTCAGTCGGTAGAGCAAGCGGCTCATAATCGCTGTGTCACCGGTTCAAGTCCGGTCACCGCTACTGACAGTAGCCGATTGCGGGGTCGGTCCTTCGATCGGCTACTCTTCTTTGCGTTAAATCAGTCCTATCCGTTCGTCAAGGAGCACTCACGTGGCTGCCACCGACGTCCGCCCGAAGATCACGCTGGCCTGCGTGGAGTGCAAGGAGCGGAACTACATCACCAAGAAGAACCGGCGTAACAACCCGGACCGTATGGAGATGAAGAAGCACTGCCCGCGTTGCAACGCGCACACCGCGCACCGCGAGACGCGATAAATCAGGCTCGTACGCGAGGCCGTCCCCAGTAGTCAGGGGGGCGGCCTCGCGTCGTTCCTGCGCCGATACCGGCCAGTACCCAGTGACAAGTACCCAGTACCCAGCGATCAGGAGGTGCCGAGCCCATGGCGCTCGACCAGTCCTTCGTGGGGCGGACCTATCCGCCCACCGACCCCTATGAGGTGGGCCGGGAGAAGATCCGTGAGTTCGCGGAGGCCGTGGGGGACGCCAACCCGGCGTACGTGGACCCGGACGCGGCGAAGGCGCTCGGTCACCCCGATGTGATCGCCCCGCCGACCTTTGTGTTCGCGATCACCTTCAAGGCCGCGGGCCAGGTCGTCCAGGACCCGCAGCTGGGCCTGGACTACAGCCGCGTGGTGCACGGCGACCAAAAGTTCGCCTACACGCGCCCGGTCCGTGCCGGCGACCGGCTCACGGTCGTCTCGACCATCGAGGCGATCAAGTCGCTCGCGGGCAACGACATCCTGGACATCCGTGGTGAGGTCCACGACGAGGCCGGCGAGCACGTGGTGACCGCCTGGACCAAGCTCGTCGCGCGCGCGGCCGAGGAGGCGTGAGGAAGACGATGACGGCGAAGATCGCATACGACGACGTCGAGGTCGGCACCGAACTGCCCGCCCAGACCTTTCCCGTGACCCGCGCCACGCTCGTCCAGTACGCGGGCGCGTCCGGGGACTTCAACCCGATCCACTGGAACGAGAAGTTCGCCAAGGAGGTCGGGCTGCCGGACGTCATCGCGCACGGCATGTTCACCATGGCCGAGGCGATCCGCGTGGTGACCGACTGGGTCGGTGACCCGGGTGCCGTCGCCGAGTACGGCGTCCGCTTCACCAAGCCCGTCGTCGTTCCGAACGACGACCAGGGCGCGGTGATCGAGGTCAGCGGCAAGGTCGCGGCCAAGCTCGACGACCGCACCGTCCGCGTGGACCTGACCGCGACCAGCGCTGGGCAGAAGGTGCTGGGGATGTCCCGGGCGGTCGTACGGCTCGCCTGAGCCGCTGCCGGAGCAAGAGCTGCGGCAAGAGCTGCTGTAAGGGGCGTCCTCCATGGCGGGGCGCCCCTTACCTGTTGCCTGCGGTGGGTTTCCGCCGCGACCGCTTGACTTAGTTAGTGATTGAGTACTAACTTACCGGGCATGGTCAGGATGAGCGCAGAGGAGAGGCGCGAGAGCGTCATCCGCGCGGCGACGATCGAGTTCGCGCGCGGCGGTTACCACGGCACTTCGACCGAGGCGATCGCCAAGCGGGTCGGGGTCTCGCAGCCGTATCTCTTCCGGCTCTTCCCCGGCAAGAAGGCGATCTTCCTGGCGGCCGCCCAGCGGTGCGTGGAGGAGACGATCCGTACGTTCCAGGAGGCCGCCGAAGGGCTGGAGGGCGAAGCGGCCCTGCATGCCATGGCCAACGCGTACACCAAGGTCATCGCGGAGCGGCCGGAGCGGCTGCTGATGCAGATGCAGATGTACGTCGCCGTGGGTGCCGCCGAGGAGGAGGGCGACCACGAGTTCGGGGAGGAGGTGCGCGAGGGCTGGATGCGGCTGTGGGACACGGTCCATCTGCCCCTGGGCGCCGACGTCAACGAGACGACGACCTTCCTGGCGTACGGGATGCTCATCAACTGCCTGGTCGCCATGGGGTTCCCGCCCGGACACCGGGTGTGGGAGGGCATGTATCCGTCGGCGCGGACCACCGGTCGACTGGAGAAGTGAGCGTGAGGGGCGTCGTGGGCGCCTTTTCGTGAGCGCAAAAGTTAGTAATCAATAACTATCCGAAGTGTGTTGGGGGAGCGATGTCAGAGCAGCAAGCAGCACAGACCGCACCACGCCGCGGGGGAGCCGTCTGGGCCCTCGTCATCACCAGCGTCGCCGGATTCATGGCGGCTCTCGACAACCTCGTCGTCACCACCGCCCTGCCCTCCATCCGCGAGGACCTCGGTGGCGGACTGCACGACCTGGAATGGACGGTGAGCGCCTACACCCTCACCTTCGCCGTCCTCCTCATGTTCGGCGCGGCGCTCGGTGACCGCTTCGGTCGGCGCCGGCTCTTCCTCACCGGCCTGACGGTCTTCACCGCGGCCTCCGCGGGAGCGGCGCTCGCGCCCGGCATCGACAGCCTCATCGCGGCCCGAGCGGTCCAGGGCGTGGGGGCGGCGATCATGATGCCCCTGACCCTCACCCTGCTGACGGCCGCCGTGCCCGCCGCCAAGCGCGGGATGGCGTACGGCATCTGGGGCGCCGTCAACGGGCTCGCGGTGGCGTCCGGGCCGCTGATCGGCGGCAGCCTGACCGAGCACATCTCCTGGCAGTGGATCTTCTGGCTGAACGTCCCGCTCGGTGTCGCCCTGCTGCCCCTCGCCCGTCTCCGTCTCGCCGAGTCCTACGGCACCGGTGCCCCGCTCGACGTGCCCGGCACGCTCCTCGCGAGCGGCGGTCTCTTCGGGATCGTCTACGGCCTGGTCCGCGGCCCGGCGGACGGCTGGACGGACGCGCTGGTCCTCATCGCCCTGTTCGCCGGAGCCGCGCTGCTCGCCGGGTTCGTGATCTACAGCACCCGGGCCGCGAACCCCATGCTGCCGATGCGGCTGTTCCGCTCGCGGGCCTTCTCCGGCATCAACGCGGCGAGCCTGCTGATGTTCCTGGGCATGTTCGGTTCGATCTTCCTGCTCAGCCAGTACATGCAGGGGGTGCTCGGGTACTCGCCGACCGAGGCGGGGCTGCGGATGCTGCCGTGGACCGGGATGCCGATGCTCGTCGCGCCGGTCGCCGGCATCCTCTCCGACCGCATCGGCGGCCGGCCGGTGGTGGCCACCGGGCTCTTCTTCCAGGCGGCGGGCCTCGCATACCTGGCGTCGGTCATCACCGTCGACGCGTCCTACGGCGTCCAGCTGCCCGGTCTGATCATCAGCGGTGTCGGCATGGGGCTGTTCTTCGCTCCCGCGTCCAACCTGGTCATGTCCAGCGTGCGGCGCTCGGAGCAGGGGGTGGCGTCCGGTGCGAACAACGCGCTCCGCGAGGTGGGGGGTGCGCTCGGTATCGCGATCATGGGGTCGATCTTCTCGGCGCAGGGGGGTTACGAGACCGGTCAGACGTTCGTCGAGGGGCTGCGGCCCGCGCTGGTGACCGGGGCGGCGGTGGTGGCGCTGGCCGGGGTGGCGGCGCTGCTGATTCCGCGGGGGCGTGCAGGGCGGCGGGACGTGGGGGTGGAGGACGCGGCGTCGGCGCGGGAGACGGTCGCGGTCTGAACGGGGGTGAGCGGCTCCGTCTCCTTGGTGGGGGCGGGGCCGTTCGCATGCCTGGTGCCGGGGGCGCGTCGAGGGAACGGGGGATGTTCCGGTGGCGCCTCGATCCGCACCCCGGCCCGACCCGCACAGCCCGGCGGCAGCGCCCACGTACCCTTGACCCGTGCAGGAACGACACGACGCCCCCCTCGCCCCGCTCACCACCTTCCGTCTCGGCGGGCCCGCCGCCCGGCTGGTCACCGCCGGTACCGACGCCGAGGTGATCGAAGCCGTTCGTGAGGCGGACGACACGGGTACGCCCCTGCTGCTCATCGGCGGTGGGTCGAACCTCGTCATCGGTGACAAGGGCTTCGACGGCACCGCCCTCCTCATCGCCACCAAGGGCTTCACGCTCGACGGCACCCGTCTGGAGCTTGCCGCCGGTGAGGTCTGGACGGACGCCGTCGCCCGCACCGTGGAGGCCGGGCTCGCCGGTGTCGAGTGCCTGGCCGGCATTCCCGGCTCCGCCGGGGCCACCCCCATCCAGAACGTGGGCGCCTACGGCCAGGAGGTCGCCTCCACGATCACCCACGTGATCGCCTACGACCGCGTCACCCGCGACACCGTCACCCTCACCAACGCCGACTGCGCCTTCTCGTACCGCCACAGCCGCTTCAAGGCCGATCCCGACCGGTACGTCGTTCTCCGTGTCGGCTTCGAGCTGGAGGACGCCGGCGGGCTCTCGGCGCCCCTCAAGTACGCCGAGACCGCCCGCGCCCTCGGCGTCGAACCCGGCGACCGCGTCCCCCTCGCCGCCGCCCGCGAGACCGTACTGAAACTGCGCTCCGGCAAGGGCATGGTTCTCGACCCCGACGACCACGACACCTGGTCGGCCGGTTCCTTCTTCACCAACCCGATCCTCACGGACAGCGACTTCGCGGCCTTCCACGCGCGCGTGAAGCAGCACCTCGGACCGGACGCCGAGCCGCCGGCGTACCCCGCCGGCGCCGGTCACACCAAGACCTCCGCCGCCTGGCTGATCGACAAGGCCGGCTTCACCAAGGGCTACGGCACCGGCCCCGCCCGCATCTCCACCAAGCACACCCTCGCCCTCACCAACCGGGGCGAGGCGACCACGGAGGACCTGCTCGCCCTCGCCCGGGAGGTCGTGGCCGGCGTCCACCGCACCTTCGGCATCACCCTCGTCAACGAACCGGTGACCGTCGGCGTGAGCCTGTAGGACCCGGCAGGCGGGCGGAATCCCGGTTGCCGGGTGCCCGGCCCGACCGGAACCCTGGGGCCATGACGTACCTCTCCAGGGATTCCGAGACGTCCGGGACCCGGGCATGCGCCTGAGGCTCACCGAGTACACCCCTCGCCTCGGGCCGCACCAGCACCGCATCGTCCGGCCCCGCACCCCCCTCCGCCACACCTCGCTGAGCGCACCGCAGCCGATCGGCCTGCTCCTCGGCGATCACGACGGGCTGAACCGGCTCGCCGGCCTGTTCTCCTTCGCCGCCTGCTCGCGCCGCACGATCGTGCACGTCCCGCTGCGCGACGGGGTCCCGCCCGACGAGGGATGGGGAGAGCGGGTCGACCTCGTCCTGGCCCACCACGACGCCGGCCTGCGCGCGAGCAAGTGGCCCGAGCTGCGCCGCAGACTCATCCACGGCACCCCGCTGACCGTCCGCACCGACGAGGCCCGTACCGCGCGGGACGCGGAGGCCTGGCGGGCACGCCAGGGGCGCGCGGACACCCGGGAGGAGCTGCGGCACGCCACCCATGCCCGGACGTTCTTCCTGTTCGGCACCAGGGACGTCTTCGCCCAGACGGCCACCGACCTCGCCTACGCGGCCGGCTGGGGCCCGCACCAGAAGCATGCCGCCGAGGGGCACATGGCGTTCATGACGGCACTCACACTCGCCGAGCCGCCCGGGACCGGCGGGCACCCTTTGGAGGTGGACATCTGCTACAAGCCGTATCCGCCCTACGTCCACTTCAGGCGGCCGGGCGAGCGAGCCAGTCGTCCACGCCGGCCAGCAGCCGCGCCTTGACGTCCTCCGGCGCCGCCGAACCCCGCACCGACTGCCGGGCCAGCTCCGCCAGTTCCCGGTCCGTGAAACCGTGATGCTGCCGGGCGATCTCGTACTGAGCCGCGAGCCGTGAGCCGAACAGCAGCGGGTCGTCGGCGCCGAGCGCCATCGGTACCCCCGCCTCGAACAGCGTCCGCAGCGGCACGTCCTCCGGCTTCTCGTACACCCCGAGCGCCACGTTCGAGGCCGGACAGACCTCGCAGGTCACGCCCCGGTCGGCGAGCCGCTTCAGCAGCCGGGGGTCCTCCGCGGCCCGCACCCCGTGCCCGATCCGGTGCGCGTCGAGGTCGTCCAGGCAGTCCCGCACCGAGGCCGGCCCCGTCAACTCCCCGCCGTGCGGAGCCGACAGCAGCCCGCCGTCGCGCGCGATGGCGAACGCCCGGTCGAAGTCCCGTGCCATGCCGCGCCGTTCGTCGTTGGAGAGCCCGAAGCCGACGACACCCCGGCCCGCGTACCGCACCGCCAGCCGCGCCAGCGTCCGCGCGTCCAGCGGGTGCTTCATCCGGTTCGCGGCCACCAGCACCCGCATCCCCAGCCCGGTCTCCCGCGAGGTGGTCTCCACCGCGTCGAGGATGACCTCCAGCGCCGGGATCAGCCCGCCGAGGCGGGGGGCGTACGACGTCGGGTCCACCTGGATCTCCAGCCACCCCGAGCCGTCCCGGACGTCCTCCTCCGCCGCCTCCCGCACCAGCCGCTGGATGTCCTCGGGCTGCCTGAGACAGGACCGCGCCGCGTCGTAGAGCCGCTGGAACCGGAACCAGCCCCGCTCGTCCGTGGCCCGCAGCCGGGGCGGCTCCCCGCTGGTCAGGGCCTCGGTGAGGGCTTCGGGCAGTCGTACGCCGTACTTGTCGGCCAGTTCCAGAACCGTCCCGGGGCGCATGGACCCGGTGAAGTGCAGGTGCAGATGGGCTTTCGGCAGCTCAGAGACATCACGTACACGCTCCATTCGCCGATCCTGCCGTACGCCCCTGCCGTCCCGGTAGCGCTTTCCCCGAACGTGGTCTTGCTCGCACAAACGACAGAGGACCGCCTGCCGACCTCGGCAGGCGGTCCTCCGGGGCGGAACGTCAGTCGCGGGCCTCGGCCAGCAGCTTCTGGATCCGCGAGACACCCTCGACCAGGTCCTCGTCGCCCAGCGCGTACGACAGGCGCAGGTAGCCCGGCGTGCCGAAGGCCTCACCCGGGACGACCGCGACCTCGGCCTCCTCCAGGATCAGCGCGGCCAGCTCGACCGAGTTCTGCGGGCGCTTGCCGCGGATCTCCTTGCCGATCAGGGCCTTGACCGACGGGTAGGCGTAGAAGGCGCCCTCGGGCTCGGGGCAGAGCACGCCGTCGATCTCGTTGAGCATCCGCACGATCGTCTTGCGGCGGCGGTCGAAGGCCTCCTTCATCTTCTCGACGGCCGACAGGTCACCGGAGACGGCGGCGAGGGCGGCCACCTGGGCGACGTTCGACACGTTCGAGGTGGCGTGCGACTGGAGGTTCGTCGCGGCCTTGACCACGTCCTTCGGGCCGATGACCCAGCCCACGCGCCAGCCCGTCATGGCGTACGTCTTCGCCACACCGTTGACGACGATGGTCTTGTCGGCCAGCTCGGGCACGACCACCGGCAGCGAGTGGAACTCGGCGTCGCCGTAGACCAGGTGCTCGTAGATCTCGTCGGTCAGGACCCACAGGCCCTTCTCGGCGGCCCAGCGGCCGATCTCCTCGATCTGCGCGCGGGTGTAGACGGCGCCGGTCGGGTTGGACGGGGAGACGAAGAGGAGGACCTTCGTGTTCTCCGTGCGCGCCGCTTCGAGCTGCTCCACGCTGACCCGGTAGCCGGTGGTCTCGTCCGCGACGACCTCGACCGGGACACCGCCGGCGAGGCGGATCGACTCCGGGTACGTCGTCCAGTACGGGGCCGGGACGATGACCTCGTCGCCCGGGTCGAGGATCGCGGCGAAGGCCTCGTAGATGGCCTGCTTGCCGCCGTTGGTGACGAGGACCTGGCTCGCGTCGACCTCGTAGCCGGAGTCGCGCAGGGTCTTCGCGGCGATCGCGGCCTTCAGCTCGGGGAGACCGCCGGCCGGCGTGTACCGGTGGTACTTCGGGTTGGAGCAGGCCTCGATGGCGGCCTGGACGATGTAGTCCGGGGTCGGGAAGTCGGGCTCACCGGCGCCGAAGCCGATCACCGGGCGCCCGGCGGCCTTCAGGGCCTTGGCCTTGGCGTCCACGGCGAGGGTGGCGGACTCGGAGATCGCGCCGACTCGGGCGGAGACCCGGCGCTCGGTGGGAGGGGTTGCAGCGCTCATGGGACCCATCGTTTCAGACCGGAAACGCCCCCGGCACGCGGGTTTCACAGACTGAACAGCGACTGAACAACCGTCCGGATTCACACGGGTATTGGCGCGGTGGCCTGGGTGATCTTCGGCCGTGTTCCGGGTGCCGGCGGGACGATCTTCGGCCATCGCAGTCCCCACAGGCCCTTTCTGTTCGACGCTGGGCTCCGGAGCACGTACACTCTCACCTCGTTGGCCTCACAGCGGCCGCACTCATCCGGTGCACACCGAGCACCCGGGCGGATGCGGTACGTTTGGGGGGAACCACAAAGGGTCGTAGCTCAATTGGTAGAGCACCGGTCTCCAAAACCGGCGGTTGGGGGTTCAAGTCCCTCCGGCCCTGCTACACACACCTTCGCCAGGATGTGTGCGCATGTACGTACAGCAATGCACCGCCGTGCGGCTCAGACCGGGCGCGGCACGGCCACGACCCGGGAACAGGTGAGGACGAATGGCGGACGCCGTGGGCTCCATCGACACGCCTGACGCCCAGGACGAGGCGCCGGAGTCGAAGAAGAAGGCCCGTAAGGGCGGTAAGCGCGCCAAGAAGGGCCCGCTGAAGCGACTCGGCATCTTCTACCGGCAGATCGTCGCAGAGCTTCGCAAGGTCGTCTGGCCTACGCGCAGCCAGCTGACGACGTACACGACCGTGGTGATCGTCTTCGTGATCGTCATGATCGGCCTGGTCACCGTGATTGACTATGGACTCAATCACGCCGCCAAGTACGTCTTCGGCTGAGCAAAGTCGCGAAGGGCGCCGTGGTTACCGGCGCCCCTTTCGCATGTTCCACCCCTATGTATCCAGGAAGAAGCAGCCACCGTGTCTGACCAGAACCTGAACGACGCCATCGAGCCGGACGAGTCCGTGGAAGACGAGCTCGACATCGTCGAGGGCGCGGACGAGGACCTGGACGAGTTCGAGGCTGCCGATGAAGAGGCCGGCGAGCCCGCCGAGGAAGCCGCCCTCCACGTCGAGGACGAGGACGCCGAGGACGAGTCCGGCGGCGACGTCGAGGACGTCGAGGACGAGGAAGAGGCTGTCGAGGAGGAGCCGGCCGAGCCGGTCGACCCCGTCGCCGCCCTGCGCGAGGAACTGCGCACCCTCCCCGGCGAGTGGTACGTCATCCACACCTACGCCGGTTACGAGAACCGCGTGAAGACCAACCTCGAGCAGCGCGCCGTCTCGCTGAACGTCGAGGACTACATCTTCCAGGCCGAGGTGCCGCAGGAAGAGGTCGTCCAGATCAAGAACGGCGACCGCAAGACGATCCGTCAGAACAAGCTCCCCGGCTACGTGCTGGTGCGCATGGACCTGACGAACGAGTCCTGGGGTGTCGTCCGCAACACGCCCGGCGTCACCGGCTTCGTGGGCAACGCCTACGACCCGTACCCGCTGACCCTGGACGAGATCGTGAAGATGCTCGCCCCGGAGGCCGAGGAGAAGGCCGCCCGCGAGGCCGCCGAGGCCGAGGGCAAGCCCGCGCCGCAGCGCAAGGTCGAGGTCCAGGTCCTGGACTTCGAGGTCGGCGACTCGGTCACCGTCACCGACGGCCCGTTCGCCACGCTGCAGGCCACGATCAACGAGATCAACGCCGACTCGAAGAAGGTCAAGGGTCTCGTCGAGATCTTCGGGCGTGAGACCCCGGTCGAGCTGTCCTTCGACCAGATTCAGAAGAACTGAATCAGGCCCGTCGTTGGCCGACATACGCAGTGAGGGCGCCCCGCCGGTGGATTCCGGTCAGGGGCGTCTTCGCCGTTTCCGTGTGCCCTTCGTCTTCTTCGTGCTGGCGGCCGTCTTCGCCGCCGCCCCGGTCCTCGTGGGCGTCACCCAGTGGCAGCGGGTCGCCGAGGTGCAGGACGGGGTCCGCGCCGTGGGGACCTTCCACGCCGACGGTGCCAACTGCTGGCGGCACCGCTGCTGGGTCGAGCTCGACGTCGACGGCAAGCGGGTGGAGGCCGATCTGCCGGCCCTCACCGAGACCCGGGAGAACAAGGTCTCGCGGAACGGCAAGCCGATCGTCGTCCGGTACCTGCCCTCGGACCCGACACGGGCCGCCGAGGACGGCGGGTACGGCTACGTCGGCGCCATCACCGCCGCGCTCTCCCTGCCCGTCGTGATCCTGCTGATCTTCGCGCTGGGCACCCTGGTCGCCGTCCTGCGAGGTCGGCCGCCCTTCTCACCGTGGTCGTCACCCCGGTCCTGAGCTGCCGATTTCATGTCCTGGGGGCAGAGCGGCTATCGTGGTGCGGTATGCCATCTGCCTGATGATTCATCCGAATGACGCAGGTGGTAACCAACTCTCAGTAAGGACCCGGAGAGAGCATGCCTCCCAAGAAGAAGAAGGTCACGGGGCTCATCAAGCTCCAGATCCAGGCCGGCGCCGCCAACCCGGCCCCGCCGGTCGGCCCCGCGCTGGGTCAGCACGGCGTGAACATCATGGAGTTCTGCAAGGCCTACAACGCCGCGACCGAGTCGCAGCGTGGCTGGGTGATCCCGGTGGAGATCACGGTCTACGAGGACCGCTCCTTCACCTTCATCACCAAGACGCCGCCGGCCGCGAAGATGATCCTCAAGGCCGCGGGTATCGAGAAGGGCTCCGGCGAGCCGCACAAGACCAAGGTCGCCAAGATCACCGAGGCGCAGGTCCGCGAGATCGCCACCACCAAGCTCCCCGACCTCAACGCCAACGACCTGGACGCCGCCGCGAAGATCATCGCCGGTACCGCGCGTTCCATGGGCGTCGTCGTCGAGGGCTGAGCCCCAACACCCGTACATCAGCAGAAGTGGCAGGGCCTGCTCGGCCCGGACCACGACTCCTAAGACTCACCAGGAGAAGCAGTGAGCAAGCGCAGCAAGTCTCTCCGCGCTGCGGACGCCAAGGTCGACCGGGACAAGCTCTACGCCCCGCTCGAGGCCGTCCGTCTCGCCAAGGAGACCTCCACGACCAAGTTCGACGGCACCGTCGAGGTCGCCTTCCGTCTGGGTGTCGACCCGCGCAAGGCCGACCAGATGGTCCGTGGCACCGTGAACCTTCCGCACGGCACCGGTAAGACCGCCCGGGTCCTGGTCTTCGCGACCGGTGACCGTGCCGAGGCCGCGCGTGCCGCGGGCGCCGACATCGTCGGCGCCGACGAGCTCATCGACGAGGTGTCGAAGGGCCGTCTGGACTTCGACGCCGTCGTCGCCACCCCGGACCTCATGGGCAAGGTCGGCCGTCTCGGCCGCGTCCTCGGCCCCCGTGGTCTCATGCCGAACCCGAAGACCGGCACCGTGACCCCGGACGTCGCCAAGGCTGTCAACGACATCAAGGGCGGCAAGATCGAGTTCCGCGTCGACAAGCACTCGAACCTGCACTTCATCATCGGCAAGACGTCGTTCGACGACAGCAAGCTGGTGGAGAACTACGGCGCCGCGCTGGAGGAGATCCTCCGTCTGAAGCCGTCCGCCGCCAAGGGTCGCTACATCAAGAAGGCCGCGATCAGCACCACGATCGGCCCCGGCATTCCGGTCGACCCGAACCGCACCCGCAACCTCCTCGTCGAGGAGGACCCGGCCGCGGTCTGAGTCTCACGGCTCACCGAAGTCAGGTCCGGGCCCCGCAACCTTTCGAGGTGCGGGGCCCGTCCCATTTCCGGGTACGTGTGTCAGTGCCCCGCGCTAACGTGCGGAACAGGAATCACATGGGGGTGGGACGAATGAAGAGCACGAGTGTGCGCCGGATGGCTCTCGCGATCGCCGCGACGACCGCGCTGACGGGCCTGGCGGCCTGTTCGTCGGGGGACTCGGGGGGTTCCGACCAGGACGACCGGGCCTCGGGGAGCGGCGGGGGCGTCACCAAGGTCAGCCCGATAGCCGCGCTGCGCTCCGCCGAGAAGTCCACCGACGCCGCCGACTCCGCCCAGGTCGAGTCCACGACCGTCATGGGCTCGATGATGTCCATGACCGCCGACGGCGCCCTCGGCTGGGCCGACGGCATCTCCGGCACCCTCACCATCGAGTACACCGGCGGCACCATGGCCGACACCATGCGCCAGCTGGGCACCACCAAGATGGAGGCCCGGTACCTCCCCGACGCCTACTACGCCAAGATGGGCGACGCGTTCGCCCGGCAGGCCGGCGGCAAGCACTGGATCAAGTACGACTACGACGACCTCGCGGACCTCGCGGGCGGCTCCGGCGCGTACCTCAAGGACCAGATGCAGAACACCACCCCCAACCAGTCGGTGAAGCTCCTGCTGGCCTCCGGGGACGTGAAGAAGGTCGGCGAGGAGAAGGTCCGCGGCAAGGACACCACGCACTATTCGGGCACCGTCGACGTCGCCGACCTCGCCGGCAAGAACTCCAGCCTCAGCGCGAGCCAGCTCGCCGACCTGAAGAAGCAGCTCGAACAGGCCGGGGTCACCACCGAGACCGTCGACATCTGGGTCGACGACCAGGACCTCCTGGTCAAGAAGGTGGAGAAGGGCCAGATGGCCACCGGAGAGCTGACCCAGACCGCCTACTACAGCGACTACGGAGTGAAGGTCTCGGCCGAAGAACCCCCGGCGAGCGACACCGAGGACTTCAAGAAGCTGCTGGAGAAGCAGGGCGGCACCGTGGCCGGAACCACCTCCTGAGCCACACGGAATTCAGGAGACCGCTTACCCCCCATCGGTTAGGCTCGCGGCTCGGCTGTGAATCGACCATGTGTTCAGCATGTGCCGCATGCTCGGCATGTTCATTGTGTTCCTTGGGGGGAATCGATGGGGTTTTCTGTACGACGTTCCGCGCGCTCCCGGACGATCGGCGTGGGGCTCGCCGCCGTCGCCCTCGCCGCCGGTGCGGTGAGCTGTTCCAAGGGGGAGTCCGCGTCCGAGGAGTCGCCGAAGATGACGCCGGCCGCCGCGGTGGCCAAGGCGGCGAAGAACTCGGACGACATCTCGTCCCTGCGGTACCGGATGACGGGCACGTACCCGGAGCAGGGGCGGATCAAGGCCGAGGCCTCGATGCGGATCAAGCCCAGCATCGCCATGAGCATGAAGATGACGGCGCTGGACCAGGGCAAGGACGGCTCCGCGGAGATCCGGCTCGTCGACAAGGCCATGTACATCGGCGGGAACCCCGAGATGGCCAAGGAGATGGACGGCAAGACCTGGATGAAGTTCGACCTGTCCGCGCTCAGCGACGAGCAGCTCGGCGGGGGCGCCGCCGGCGCCGGACAGGCCGAGCAGAACCCGGCGGCCGAGTCCACCTTCATGACCGGCGCCAAGGACGTGAAGAAGGTCGGCACCGAGAAGGTCGACGGGGTCGAGACCACCCACTACACGGGCACCCTCACCCTCGACGCGCTCCGCGACTCCTTCAAGGACGAGGACAAGGCGACCCGCGAGAAGCGCGAGAAGAGCGTCGAGCAGTACGAGAAGATGGGCGTCGACAAGCTCACGATGGACATGTGGATCGACGGTGCGGACCACACCAAGCAGTTCCGCATGAAGGGCGACGCCGACAAGGGCCAGCTCGACCTGACGGTCACCTTCCTCGACATCAACAAGCCGGTCACGGTCTCGGCGCCGCCCGCCAAGGACACCGTCGACCTCGCCGAGATGATGAAGGAAGCCCAGAGCGGCTGATCACCGCAGGACCGGATTTGCCTGACGGCGATCCGGTCACGTACTCTCCTACAGAAGCCAAAGACCGCTGGTCGTTGCCGTGCGCTCGCTCCGAGAGTGCGGTGGCCGAAGGATCCGCAGAACTGCGGACGACCCGCGCAGGTGACTGTGGAAGTTGCTCCCGGATGGTTCTCCATGACGGTCGAGCTACGCCCCGTGCGCCTGCGCCGGGGCGTTTCGTTTTCTTCAGTCCTCCTTCGGGTCCGCGCGGTCCTCATCACCCGGAAGGAGGCTGACGCTTTATGCCGACGCCCGACAAGGCTGCCGCGGTAGCCGAGCTCACGGACAAGTTCCGCAGCTCGAACGCCGCCGTGCTGACCGAGTACCGGGGTCTCACCGTGGCGCAGCTCAAGACGCTGCGTCGTTCTCTCGGTGAGAACGCCCAGTACGCCGTGGTGAAGAACACGCTGACCAAGATTGCGGCCAACGAGGCCGGGATCACGCTGGACGACCAGCTCTTCGCTGGTCCGACTGCCGTCGCCTTCGTCACCGGTGACCCGGTGGAGTCGGCGAAGGGTCTTCGTGACTTCGCCAAGGACAACCCGAATCTCGTCATCAAGGGCGGTGTCCTTGACGGCAAGGCGCTCTCCGCCGACGAGATCAAGAAGCTTGCGGACCTTGAGTCCCGCGAGGTTCTGCTCGCCAAGCTGGCGGGTGCCATGAAGGGCAAGCAGACGCAGGCTGCGCAGCTCTTCCAGGCGCTCCCGACGAAGCTCGTCCGCACCGTGGACGCCCTTCGCGCCAAGCAGGACGAGCAGGGCGGTGCCGAGTAATTCGGCTCGCATCATGACCGCCGCCTGAGGCTGTGCGTCTCAGGGAGTGGTCGTAGCGGGCCGAACGTACGCCCGCCATACATGTACATCCGGCACCAGCCGAATTGATTTGGAAGGAAGCCATCATGGCTCTCACCCAGGACGAACTGCTCGCCGAGTTCGAGGGCATGACCCTCATCCAGCTCTCCGAGTTCGTGAAGGCGTTCGAGGAGAAGTTCGACGTCACTGCCGCCGCCGCGGC
Organism: Streptomyces sp. Act143; assembly: GCF_003143935.1. GTDB lineage: Bacteria > Actinomycetota > Actinomycetes > Streptomycetales > Streptomycetaceae > Streptomyces. Next base: position 5,812,189 of record NZ_QFRX01000001.1, read on the forward strand.
CGTCGTCGCCGCCCCGGCTGCCGGCGGTGCCGCCGGTGGTGCCGAGGCCGTCGAGGAGAAGGACGAGTTCGACGTCATCCTCACCGGCGCCGGCGAGAAGAAGATCCAGGTCATCAAGGTCGTGCGTGAGCTGACCTCCCTGGGTCTGAAGGAGGCCAAGGACCTCGTCGACGGCACCCCGAAGCCGGTCCTCGAGAAGGTCAACAAGGAGGCCGCTGACAAGGCCGCCGAGTCCCTCAAGGCCGCGGGCGCGTCCGTCGAGGTCAAGTAAGACCTTTCGCAGGCCCACCGGGCCTGTAACGCAGTAGCGCTGAAGAGCGATCATCCATCCGGGTGGTCGCTCTTCGGCGTTCCCGGGGTTCCAGTGGCGGTTGAGTTGTGCCCGAGGACGCGAGGGGTATGGTGATCTTCGCCGTGCGTCCGAGCACCCCAGGTGGCGACCGGTTTGGGCGAGACAGGCCTTGACGAACCGCACGCAGCGCGCAATTCTCAGGACGCGTCGCCAGAACGGTCCGAATCCGAGGCATGGATCGGCGACGAAGAGGGCAGTATCAACGTGCGTTGAGGGCAGGCGTGCCGAAGGCGTTGAGGGTGACGAGGGTCAAAGAAAATCGGGGCTGGACATCAGTGCGCCAAGTGGCTACACTGACCCTTTGCGCTGCCTGTTAGCTGTCCCCTGCCCGTCACCAGGGGTCTGCCCTCGCCTCAGCAACGACGACCGAACTTCCCTGACCTGGGATTTCTGTCTTCATGCGCCGGAGAGGGACCGGTACGCGCGTAGTGAGTCCGAGCCCTCGGAAGGACCCCCTCTTGGCCGCCTCGCGCAACGCCTCGACCGCGAATATGAACAACGGCGCCAGCACCGCCCCGCTGCGCATCTCCTTTGCAAAGATCAAGGAGCCTCTCGAGGTTCCGAACCTGCTCGCGCTGCAGACCGAGAGCTTTGACTGGCTGCTCGGGAACACCGCCTGGCAGAGTCGGGTCGAGGAGGCTCTGGAGTCCGGTCAGGACGTCCCCACCAAGTCCGGTCTGGAGGAGATCTTCGAGGAGATCTCCCCGATCGAGGACTTCTCCGGGTCGATGTCGCTGACGTTCCGTGACCACCGTTTCGAGCCGCCGAAGAACAGCATCGACGAGTGCAAGGACCGCGACTTCACGTACGCGGCCCCGCTCTTCGTGACGGCCGAGTTCACCAACAACGAGACCGGCGAGATCAAGTCCCAGACGGTCTTCATGGGCGACTTCCCGCTCATGACCCACAAGGGCACCTTCGTCATCAACGGCACCGAGCGTGTCGTGGTGTCGCAGCTGGTCCGTTCGCCGGGTGTCTACTTCGACTCCTCCATCGACAAGACGTCCGACAAGGACATCTTCTCCGCCAAGATCATCCCGTCCCGGGGTGCCTGGCTGGAGATGGAGATCGACAAGCGCGACATGGTCGGTGTGCGCATCGACCGCAAGCGCAAGCAGTCCGTGACCGTCCTGCTCAAGGCTCTCGGTTGGACGACCGAGCAGATCCTGGAGGAGTTCGGCGAGTACGAGTCCATGCGCGCCACCCTGGAGAAGGACCACACCCAGGGCCAGGACGACGCGCTGCTCGACATCTACCGCAAGCTGCGTCCGGGCGAGCCCCCCACGCGTGAGGCCGCGCAGACGCTGCTCGAGAACCTCTACTTCAACCCCAAGCGCTACGACCTCGCCAAGGTCGGCCGCTACAAGGTCAACAAGAAGCTGGGTGCGGACGCTCCGCTGGACGCGGGCATCCTGACCGTCGAGGACATCATCTCGACGATCAAGTACCTGGTGAAGCTGCACGCGGGCGAGACCGAGACGGTCGGCGACCGGGGTACGAGCATCGTCGTCGAGACCGACGACATCGACCACTTCGGCAACCGTCGTCTGCGCAGCGTCGGCGAGCTCATCCAGAACCAGGTCCGTACGGGTCTGGCTCGTATGGAGCGCGTCGTCCGTGAGCGCATGACGACCCAGGACGTCGAGGCGATCACGCCGCAGACCCTGATCAACATCCGGCCGGTCGTCGCCTCCATCAAGGAGTTCTTCGGCACCAGCCAGCTGTCGCAGTTCATGGACCAGAACAACCCGCTGTCGGGTCTCACCCACAAGCGCCGTCTGTCGGCTCTTGGCCCGGGTGGTCTCTCCCGTGAGCGGGCCGGCTTCGAGGTCCGTGACGTGCACCCGTCTCACTACGGCCGTATGTGCCCGATCGAGACGCCCGAAGGCCCGAACATCGGTCTGATCGGTTCGCTCGCCTCCTACGGCCGCGTCAACGCGTTCGGTTTCGTGGAGACGCCGTACCGCAAGGTCGTCGACGGTGTCGTCACCGACGAGGTCGACTACCTGACGGCCGACGAAGAGGACCGATTCGTCATCGCGCAGGCCAACGCCACGCTCGACGACGGCATGCGCTTCACCGAGAACCGCGTCCTGGTCCGCCGTCGTGGCGGCGAGGTCGACTACGTCCCCGGTGACGACGTGGACTACATGGACGTCTCGCCGCGCCAGATGGTGTCGGTCGCGACCGCCATGATCCCGTTCCTCGAGCACGACGACGCCAACCGTGCCCTCATGGGCGCGAACATGATGCGTCAGGCCGTGCCGCTGATTAAGTCCGAGGCCCCGCTCGTCGGCACCGGCATGGAGTACCGCTCCGCCGTCGACGCCGGTGACGTGGTCAAGGCCGAGAAGGCGGGTGTGGTCCAGGAGGTCTCCGCGGACTACATCACCACCGCCAACGACGACGGCACGTACATCACGTACCGCCTGGCCAAGTTCGCCCGCTCCAACCAGGGCACCTCGGTCAACCAGAAGGTCATCGTCAACGAGGGCGACCGGATCATCGAGGGCCAGGTCCTGGCCGACGGTCCGGCCACCGAGAACGGCGAGATGGCGCTGGGCAAGAACCTGCTCGTGGCGTTCATGCCGTGGGAGGGTCACAACTACGAGGACGCGATCATCCTGTCGCAGCGCCTCGTGCAGGACGACGTCCTCTCCTCGATCCACATCGAGGAGCACGAGGTCGACGCCCGTGACACCAAGCTCGGCCCCGAGGAGATCACCCGGGACATCCCGAACGTCTCCGAGGAGGTCCTCGCCGACCTCGACGAGCGCGGCATCATCCGGATCGGTGCCGAGGTCGTCGCCGGCGACATCCTCGTCGGCAAGGTCACGCCCAAGGGTGAGACCGAGCTGACCCCCGAGGAGCGCCTGCTCCGCGCGATCTTCGGTGAGAAGGCGCGCGAGGTCCGTGACACCTCCCTGAAGGTGCCGCACGGCGAGATCGGCAAGGTCATCGGCGTCCGCGTCTTCGACCGTGAGGAAGGCGACGAGCTGCCGCCGGGCGTGAACCAACTGGTTCGTGTCTACGTGGCGCAGAAGCGCAAGATCACGGACGGTGACAAGCTCGCCGGCCGCCACGGCAACAAGGGTGTTATCTCGAAGATCCTTCCGATCGAGGACATGCCGTTCCTCGAGGACGGAACTCCGGTCGACATCATCCTCAACCCGCTCGGTGTGCCGTCCCGAATGAACCCGGGACAGGTCCTGGAGATCCACCTCGGCTGGCTCGCCAGCCGCGGCTGGGACGTCTCCGGTCTCGCCGACGAGTGGGCGCAGCGCCTGCAGAACATCGGTGCCGACCAGGTCGCCCCCGGCACCAACGTCGCCACCCCGGTGTTCGACGGTGCGCGTGAGGACGAGCTGGCGGGTCTGCTGAACCACACCATCCCGAACCGCGACGGCGAGCGCATGGTGCTCCCGACCGGTAAGGCGCGGCTGTTCGACGGCCGTAGCGGTGAGCCGTTCCCGGACCCGATCTCGGTCGGCTACATGTACATCCTGAAGCTGCACCACCTGGTCGACGACAAGCTGCACGCCCGCTCGACCGGTCCGTACTCGATGATCACCCAGCAGCCGCTGGGTGGTAAGGCTCAGTTCGGTGGCCAGCGCTTCGGTGAGATGGAGGTGTGGGCGCTGGAGGCATACGGCGCCGCGTACGCCCTCCAGGAGCTGCTGACCATCAAGTCCGACGACGTCACCGGCCGCGTGAAGGTCTACGAGGCCATCGTCAAGGGCGAGAACATCCCCGAGCCCGGCATTCCCGAGTCCTTCAAGGTGCTCATCAAGGAAATGCAGTCCCTGTGCCTCAACGTGGAGGTGCTGTCCTCGGACGGCATGTCCATCGAGATGCGCGACACCGACGAGGATGTCTTCCGCGCTGCGGAGGAGCTCGGCATCGACCTGTCCCGGCGCGAGCCGAGCAGCGTCGAAGAGGTCTGACGGGAGTCCGGGGGCCTGCGTTCAGCAGGTCCCCGGCCCCAGGACCCCCGTTTCAGACCCCAAGACTTACAACCCTGAGAGGGATTGACGCATAGTGCTCGACGTCAACTTCTTCGATGAGCTCCGGATCGGTCTGGCCACCGCTGACGACATCCGTCAGTGGAGCCACGGCGAGGTCAAGAAGCCCGAGACCATCAACTACCGCACCCTCAAGCCCGAAAAGGACGGACTCTTCTGCGAGAAGATCTTCGGTCCGACCCGGGACTGGGAGTGCTACTGCGGCAAGTACAAGCGTGTCCGCTTCAAGGGCATCATCTGTGAGCGCTGCGGCGTCGAGGTCACTCGCGCCAAGGTGCGCCGTGAGCGGATGGGCCACATCGAGCTCGCCGCCCCCGTCACGCACATCTGGTACTTCAAGGGCGTTCCGTCGCGGCTGGGCTACCTGCTCGACCTCGCCCCGAAGGACCTGGAGAAGGTCATCTACTTCGCGGCGTACATGATCACGTACGTCGACGAGGAGCGCCGCACCCGCGACCTGCCCTCCCTGGAGGCGCACGTCTCCGTGGAGCGTCAGCAGATCGAGAACCGCCGGGACGCCGACCTGGAGGCCCGCGCCAAGAAGCTGGAAAGCGACCTGGCCGAGCTGGAGGCCGAGGGCGCCAAGGCCGACGTGCGCCGCAAGGTGCGCGAGGGTGCCGAGCGTGAGATGAAGCAGCTGCGCGACCGCGCGCAGCGCGAGATCGACCGCCTCGACGAGGTGTGGACCCGCTTCAAGAACCTCAAGGTCCAGGACCTGGAGGGCGACGAGCTCCTCTACCGCGAGCTGCGTGACCGCTTCGGCACGTACTTCGACGGTTCGATGGGTGCCGCGGCGCTGCAGAAGCGCCTGGAGTCCTTCGACCTCGACGAGGAGGCCGAGAAGCTCCGCGAGATCATCCGTACCGGCAAGGGCCAGAAGAAGACCCGTGCGCTGAAGCGGCTGAAGGTCGTGTCTGCGTTCCTGCAGACCTCCAACAGCCCCAAGGGCATGGTCCTCGACTGCGTCCCGGTCATCCCGCCGGACCTTCGCCCGATGGTGCAGCTGGACGGTGGCCGCTTCGCGACCTCCGACCTGAACGACCTGTACCGCCGTGTGATCAACCGCAACAACCGTCTGAAGAGGCTCCTCGACCTCGGTGCGCCCGAGATCATCGTCAACAACGAGAAGCGCATGCTTCAGGAGGCTGTTGACGCCCTCTTCGACAACGGTCGTCGCGGCCGGCCGGTCACCGGTCCCGGTAACCGCCCGCTGAAGTCCCTCAGCGACATGCTGAAGGGCAAGCAGGGTCGATTCCGTCAGAACCTGCTCGGCAAGCGTGTGGACTACTCCGCGCGTTCCGTGATCGTCGTCGGTCCGCAGCTGAAGCTGCACCAGTGCGGTCTGCCCAAGGCGATGGCGCTGGAGCTCTTCAAGCCGTTCGTGATGAAGCGCCTGGTCGACCTGAACCACGCGCAGAACATCAAGAGCGCCAAGCGCATGGTGGAGCGCGGCCGTACGGTCGTGTACGACGTCCTCGAAGAGGTCATCGCCGAGCACCCGGTGCTGCTGAACCGTGCTCCCACCCTGCACCGCCTCGGCATCCAGGCCTTCGAGCCGCAGCTGGTCGAGGGCAAGGCCATCCAGATCCACCCGCTCGTCTGCACCGCGTTCAACGCGGACTTCGACGGTGACCAGATGGCCGTGCACCTGCCGCTGTCCGCGGAGGCGCAGGCCGAGGCCCGCATCCTGATGCTGTCCTCGAACAACATCCTCAAGCCCGCCGACGGCCGTCCGGTGACGATGCCGACCCAGGACATGGTCCTCGGTCTGTTCTTCCTCACCACCGACGGTGAGCTCCGTGACACCAAGGGCGAGGGCCGCGCGTTCGGCTCCACGGCCGAGGCGATCATGGCGTTCGACGCCGGCGAGCTGGCGCTGCAGTCGCAGGTCGACATCCGCTTCCCGGTGGGCACCATCCCGCCGCGTGGCTGGACGCCGCCGGTGGCCGAGGAGGGCGAGCCGGAGTACCAGACGGGCGACAGCTTCCGGCTGCGTACGACCCTGGGCCGCGCGCTCTTCAACGAGCTGCTGCCCGAGGACTACCCGTTCGTCGACTACTCCGTCGGCAAGAAGCAGCTCTCCGAGATCGTCAACGACCTCGCCGAGCGCTACCCCAAGGTCATCGTGGCGGCGACGCTCGACAACCTGAAGGCGGCCGGCTTCTACTGGGCGACCCGTTCCGGTGTCACCGTCGCCATCTCCGACGTCGTCGTTCCCGAGGCGAAGAAGGAGATCGTCCGCGGCTACGAGGCGCAGGACGAGAAGGTCCAGAAGCAGTACGAGCGCGGTCTGATCACCAAGGAAGAGCGCACTCAGGAGCTCATCGCGATCTGGACCAAGGCGACCAACGAGGTCGCCGAGGCGATGAACGAGAACTTCCCCAAGACGAACCCCATCTTCATGATGGTTGACTCGGGTGCCCGAGGAAACATGATGCAGATGCGGCAGATCGCCGGTATGCGTGGTCTGGTGTCGAACGCCAAGAACGAGACGATCCCGCGTCCGATCAAGGCGTCCTTCCGTGAGGGCCTGTCCGTGCTGGAGTACTTCATCTCCACCCACGGTGCCCGTAAGGGTCTGGCCGACACCGCCCTGCGTACCGCCGACTCGGGTTACCTGACCCGTCGTCTGGTGGACGTCTCGCAGGACGTCATCATCCGCGAGGAGGACTGCGGCACCGAGCGCGGTCTCAAGCTCGCGATCGCGGAGGTCGGCGCGGACGGCGTGCTGCGCAAGGCCGACAACGTCGAGACCAGCGTGTACGCCCGTGCGCTGGCCGAGGACATCACGGTCGACGGCAAGGTGCTGGCCCCGGCCAACACCGACCTCGGCGACGTCCTCATCGACGAGCTGGTCAAGCACGGTGTCTCCGAGGTCAAGACCCGCTCGGTCCTGACCTGTGAGTCCGCCGTCGGCACCTGCGCCATGTGCTACGGCCGCTCCCTGGCCACCGGCAAGCTGGTCGACATCGGTGAGGCGGTCGGCATCATCGCCGCCCAGTCCATCGGTGAGCCCGGTACCCAGCTGACGATGCGTACCTTCCACACCGGTGGTGTGGCCGGTGACGACATCACGCAGGGTCTGCCGCGTGTCGTCGAGCTCTTCGAGGCCCGTACCCCGAAGGGTGTCGCCCCGATCTCCGAGGCGAGCGGTCGCGTTCGCATCGAGGAGACCGAGAAGACCAAGAAGATCGTCATCACGCCGGACGACGGCAGCGACGAGACGGCGTACCCGATCTCGAAGCGTGCCCGTCTCCTGGTCAGCGAGGGCGAGCACGTCGAGGTGGGCCAGAAGCTCACTGTGGGTGCCACCAACCCGCACGACGTGCTGCGCATCCTGGGTCAGCGTGCCGTCCAGGTCCACCTGGTCGGCGAGGTCCAGAAGGTGTACAACTCGCAGGGTGTGTCGATCCACGACAAGCACATCGAGATCATCATCCGGCAGATGCTCCGCCGCGTGACGATCATCGAGTCCGGCGACGCCGAGCTGCTGCCCGGCGAGCTGGTCGAGCGCTCGAAGTTCGAGACCGAGAACCGTCGTGTGGTCCAGGAGGGCGGTCACCCGGCCTCCGGTCGTCCGCAGCTGATGGGTATCACCAAGGCCTCGCTGGCGACGGAATCCTGGCTGTCGGCCGCCTCCTTCCAGGAGACGACCCGAGTCCTGACGGACGCGGCGATCAACGCCAAGTCCGACAGCCTCATCGGCCTCAAGGAGAACGTCATCATCGGTAAGCTCATCCCGGCCGGTACGGGTCTGTCCCGCTACCGCAACATCCGGGTCGAGCCGACCGAGGAGGCGAAGGCCGCGATGTACTCGGCCGTCGGCTACGACGACATCGACTACTCGCCGTTCGGCACCGGCTCCGGCCAGGCCGTTCCGCTGGAGGACTACGACTACGGTCCGTACAACCAGTAGTAGTCGCTAGTTGGTTCTGAAGGGCGGTCACCTCGTCTCGTACGAGGTGACCGCCCTTCGGCGTTTCCGGGTGGCTCAGAGACCGGTGCGCAGGTACGGCTCCAGGGCGCGGATGCGGGTGGGGTTGTCGGGGTGGGTGGACAGCAGCCGGGCGAAGGTGCCGGGCTCCTTGAGGCGGTGGCCCGCCGCCACGATCCGGGCCTTCTCGCGGTCCTCCTCCGCCTGCAGCTGGTACAGCACCTGGGTCATCTGCCCGGCGAAACCGAGCACCGCGGCCTGCTGGTCGGCGCGCAGCTCGGCCTTGCGGCCCATGAAGGCGAGCAGATACGGGGCGAGGACGAGCGGGATCGTGATGTACGGGACCGCCAGGAACCCCCCGACGAGGAACATGCCGATGAACAGCGCGACCAGGATGTAGGCCCGCCAGGACAGCACGCTCGCGATGGCGAGGGCGATCCGCGCCATGAACTTAGTGACGGCCCAGGCGATCCGGCCGGGCAGGGAGTACCAGTAGCCGAGCAGGCCGGCCCAGGCGTGGCCGCCGGTGTGGTGGCCGAGTTCATGGGCGAGCACGGCGGCCAGGTTGCTGCTGGGGATCTCGTTGAGGGCGTACGTCGTGACGCTGACGACGTGTCCGGCGACCGCCGAGGCGTTCAGCTCGGGGCTGTTCTCCACCATCAGCTCATAGGTGTGCGCCTCGATGCCCGCGCGGGCGGTGACCTCACGCCAGATCGGTTCCAGCCGGGCCTGTTCCTGGGCCAGCGGGGCGCGCAGCTTGAGGACGCGGCGGGCGAAGGCCAGCTCGGTGGGGCGGTGGAAGACGAGACCTCCGGTGGCCAGCCAGGCGAGGACGACGATCCAGCCGCCGGTCTCGCCGAACAGGGCGAAGGCGATGGTGCCGACCACGGCCGCGCTCACGAGGAGGCTCGGCACGTGGACCAGGAGGCTGCCTATGGCGGTGGCGTCGGCGCCGCGTTGGTGTGCGGCGACGTGGACTCGGGAGCCGAGGTGACGGTAGTCGAGATCGTCGGGGACCGCGGTCGACTGCGCGGGGATGTGGGGGGTCTGGGCGGCGGTCGGGGGAGTGGGGGTGGCGGGGTACGTGGGCTGGGGTGCGGCGGGATAGGAGGGCGGCGGGGCCATGGGGTACTGGGGGGCGGCGCCGGTGGGGTACTGCGGGGGCGGGGGCGTCGGGTACTGGGGTGGCGCGGCTGCGGGGTACTGAGGGGGTGGGGGCGCCGCGTAGTGGGGTTGCGGGGCCGTCGGGTACTGGGGTTGTGGGGCTGTCGGGTACGGGGGTGGCGGGGGCGCTGCGTGCTGGGGTGATGGTGCCGTCGGGTACTGGGGTGGTGGTTGGGGCGTGGGGTGCTGCCATTCCGGAGTGGCGGCCGGGTCTGGTGGTTGGGACACGGGGCTCCTTCGGTGCGCGTGCGGTGATCTACGTGTGGGTGAGGGGCGTCAGCCCGGGTGGGGGACGTCAGCCCGTCAGCAGCCCCGCGGGGAGCAGCAGCGTGCCTGCGCAGAAGGCGATCAGGCCGGCGCGGATCCACTGGTGTTTGCGGGCGGCGATGAGGCTGGTCTCGGTGAGGGACGCGGTGAGGCCTGCGGCCGGGTCGCGTTCGGTGTCGGCGAGCGCCTCGGCCAACCGGTCTTCGCGTACGGCCTGACGGACGTCGCCGAAGTAGCAGAGCGGCCGGCCCGGGGCCCACTCGCCGGCGCCGTAGCGGGGCAGCACGGCGAGCAGCAGCGCGAACAGCGACAGGGCGAACGCGATGACCCCGGCCCACCACAGGACGGCGCCGGGCACCGAGAGCGACCGGGGGCTCCAGGTCCGCCCCGCCACCAGCCCGCTGAACACGCCCGCGGTCATTCCGAGCGCCGCGACCAGCACGGACGCCTTGCTGTCGGCGCGGGCAATCTCGCCGCGCATGTCGATGAGGAGGCGTTCGGTGACCTGGCGGCCCGGGGGAGCGGTGACGGGCGCGGTCATGAGGGCTCCGTGCCGGTGGCGGGCGGGGCGGAGGGGGCGGAGGGGGCTTCCGGGAGAGCGGGCGGGTGCGGCCCTGGCGCGGGGGGCGTGGCCGGCATGGGGCTGTCTGGGAGGTGCGGTGCGGGGCCGTCTGTGAGGTGCGGTGCGGGGGTGGTGGCGGTCTCGGTGCCGGTGCCGGTGCCGGTGGCGGGATGCGGGGAGGTCGGTGGCCCGGGTATGGGCGTATCGCCGGGGGCGGGAGCCGCACCGGGAGTGCCGGTGGAGACACCCGGGGAGGGCGGGACCCCGAATCCGGAGGGCCGGCCGGGAACGTAGGGCGTCCCGGGCATCGGGCCGGTTGCGGGCGGATACGACCCGCTGGGTACGGGTCCCGGGCCGGTTGCGGGCGGGTACGGCCCGCCTGGCAGGGGTCCCGGGCCGGTTGCGGGCGGATACGACCCACCCGGTGCCGGTCCCGGGCCGACGCCCGGAGCGTAGGGACCGCCGGGCACGGCCACGTTGCCTGGCGGGTAGGGCGCTCCTGGTGCCGGAACGGTTCCCGGTGCGTAAGGCGTGTGGGGCGGGTGAGGTGCGGGGGGCATGTGAGGCGTGCCCGACGCGGGACCTGCTCCCGGTACGTACGGCGTGCCCGGTGCCGGCCCGTATCCCGCTGTTCCCGGCGCAGCCCCCGGTCCCGCCCCGTAGGTCGGCGTTCCCGGCGCAGCCCCCGGGCCCGCCCCGTAGGCCGGCGTTCCCGGCGCAGCCCCCGGCCCCGTCCCGTAGGCCGGCGCTCCCGGTGCGGAGCCTGCTTCCGGCGTGTACGGCGTGCCCGGTGTGGCCGTGTCCCCCGGGTAGGCGGGCCCCGGTGGGGGCGTCTGGGCGGTGGGGAGCTCGCCTCCGGGGGTGCTCGGGGGCTGGGTTCTGCGGTGGAGGAGGTCGTCGACCTCCTGGCGGATCTGTTTCAGGGACTCCGCCTTCTGGTAGTCCTCCAGGTCGTCGCCGCTGATCAACTCCAACTGGGTCTTGATGAAGGCCAGTTGGTCCTGGTGGATGTTGTTGATGACGAGCTTGGTGTCCTCGGGGTGGGCGGCGAGGTGGAGGGCCCAGGCGCCCACCCCGCCGTGCTGGAGCCAGTACTGGTAGAAGTGGATCTTCTCGGCCACCAGTTGCTGCTGCTGCCGCTGTTGCAGCGCCTCCAGCTCGAAGCTCTGCTGCGCCAGCCGCATCCGGTACGCGTGCTCGGGGTCGAGCATGTCCGTCTCGTAGCGCAGCGCCCGCTGCCGGCGCCGGTGGGCGATCGCCTCGTCGTCGAGGCTCAGCCGCAGGACACAGGTGACCGTCAGGCCGATGCCGGCCGCGAACGACCCCACGGACAGCGCCTGTTGCACCGCCGCCTCCGCCGTCGCGCTGTCCTCGATGGAGAAGCCGCGGCTGACCGGGCGGGCGAACTGCTGGAGTTCGCGGGTCAGACGGGTCGGGACGTCCCGCTCGCCGCTGCGGACGAAGGCCTCGGGGTCGTGCACCCGCCAGGTCAGGTCGGCCGTCGCGCCGAAGGAGAACGCGTCGTCGTCGCTGGGCAGCTGGAGTTCGAGGCGGACCGGGTGGCTGCCCATGTCGACCTCGTAGACCGAGGTGTAGCGGCGGGTCGCCGCGTCCGTGCGGCTGGGCCGGTGCGGCGGGACGTAGACGTCGTACGCCCCGCCCGCCGTCGCGAAGACCAGGGCGTGGTCGATCGCGGTGATCTGGCGGCGCGCGGTGTAGTCGAACCGTGAGATGGGCTTCACGGTGAGGACCGGGTCGATCAACGTGCTGTGCCGGTCGGCCTGTTGCTGCCACTCCGGCTGACGGCGGAAGTCCGCCATGGGTCAACTCCTCGGCTGAGCCTGTGCGTTTACAGAGGGATGCAGTACGGCGAGGAGGCGGTCCGCCACCGGGGGGCGGGGTCCGCCGTCCTCCGCTCGCATCGTGCGCAGTTCGTGGTCCAGGCGGTCGCGGTCGGCCGCCGTGATGATCAGGGCGGGCAGCAGGAACTCCAGGGCCCGGGCGGCGTCCGGCCGGCGCTGGGCGACATGCGTCCAGGTGCGCAGGGCGTCCAGGGCCTGCCGGGTGTGGGCGCGGTCGCCGAGGGCTGCGCGCCAGAGGGCGGCGAGGTCGCGGGCCGAGTCGGTCTCGTACATGCCGGTGTCGGCGTACCACTCGACGAGCGCGCCCTCGTCGGCGTTGTCGCAGGCCCGCACGAAACCGGCCAGGGCGAGGGCCCGTACCGAAGGGGTGTCGTGCTGGAGCAGCCGGACCAGCTCGGAGAGCATCTCGCCGCGGCGGGCGCCCACCGACAGCAGCAGGGCCGTCGACTCGATGAGGTTGTCGCTCTCGGCCGGGGTGCTGTCGTCCACCCGGGCGCGGGCGGCGAGCGCGCCCAGTGCCGGGGCCGCGAGGTCCGGGCGGAGCGGGGCGAGCAGGCCCAGGGCGCGGATCGCGGTCCAGCGGCGGGCCCAGTGGCGGTCCGTGCACCACTGGGTGAGCAGCCGCAGCACGACCGGGGCGTGCAGGAGCTGGGCGAGGACCAGGGTGTTCGCCGCCGTGACCCGGGGGCCGAAGGCGCGGGACACCGCCCAGCCGTCGATCAGCAGGGCGACGGCCGACGGGAGGTCCGCGCGGGCGAGGACGGCTGCCGCCGCGGCGGCCCGGGTGCGGACCACCGGGCGGCCGTCCCGGGCCAGCTCGCGCAGCCAGGCGACCAGCGCCGGACGCGCCGACGGATGTCCCGTCCACACCTCCGAGAGCAGCACGTGCGGGGTGTCCTCGCGCGGGAAGTAGGCGGTGAACTGCGGTACCGGCCCCCACTCGGTGCTCTCGTCCCGTATCTCGCCCTCGGCGCCGGCCCGTTCGAGCCGTTCCTCGGCGCTCGGGCCGAACACCGGGATCTCCGGCGGCTGTTCCGGCTCCTGGAGCCGCTGGAAGTGCACGAACAGCTTGTCCGCCAGCTCGGCCGCCAGGACGTACGGGGCCTGGTCGAAGACGGCCAGCGCGATCAGGAACGCCTTGTCCCGCAGATCGGTGCCGGTGTCGCTCAGCCGGTCCCGGCACTGCTTCACCACCGCGGCCTGCCCGAAGTCCGCGAGCCGTGCCGCCGCTTCGGCGCTCCCGTCGTACCCCGCCAGCAGCTCGGCGAACTCGGCGGCCTCGACGGGCCGGTGCGGTCCCCGGGCGAGGAACTCCCGCACCGGGGCGAGGCCGAGCAGCCGGCCCGCGTCGTCACGGTGGCGCAGATGCGCCCGTACGACGTCCTCGGCGTCCGGCGGTTCCCAGGCCAGCGGGGGGACCCCGGGCAGGAACGGCGACCGCTCGACCGTGATGACCAGGTAGCCGTCGGTCTGCTTCAGCCGGTCGACGGCGGCGTAGAGGTGGTTCTCCCGCAGGGGGCGGTTGCGGGTGAGCGGCAGGTCGCGCAGGACGTGGCCGCCGGGCCGGTCGAGCTGGGCGGTCAGGGTCGACGGCGTGGTCTCCGCGGAGAGGGCGTGCACGGCCGGTACGCCGAGACGGTGCAGCAGCATCCGCGCGGCGGCGTACCGGCCGCAGGCGTGGGCGCCGGTGAGGACCAGCACGCGTTCCTCGCGCAGGCGGCGCAGCGCGGTCTCGAAGACGGGGCCGTCGACGAAGACCTCCGCGAGCGCGTCGAGCCGTTCGCGCGGTATCTCCCCGGACGGGGTCAGGGACCCGGCCGACGCGTCGCCGTGGTGGTGGATCTCCGTCTTGCCGCCGAGGAACACGTCCCCGGTGACCTGCCCGCCGGAGACGCCGTGCTGCGCGCCGCCGACCAGGCTGCCGCCGAAGCCGGTTCCCGGGCCGAGGATGAATCCCGGGGTGTGCGCGAACAGCTCGCGCTGCGCGGCCCGCGCTTCCTGGGTGCGTTCCTCCGGCTCACCGGGGGCGGGGGCGGCGGCCGGTACCTCCTCGGGGGCGGGCGCCGTCATGCCGCGTCACCTCCGGTGCCGGTTCCGGACGCGGGCCCGGTTCCGGACGCGGTGCCGGAGCCGGACGCGGTGCCGGTTCCGGACGAGGTCCCGCCGAGGTGCACGTTCCCGGTGACTTGGCCGCCGGAGACGCCGTGCTGGTCGCCGGCGACGAGGCTGCCGCCGAAGGTGGGGGCGCCGCCGGTGAAGTGGAACACCGCGGCCGGGGCCTGCGCCGGTGCGGCGCCGTTTGCCGGGGCGCTCGGGGCGGGTGCCGCGGCCGAGGCCTGCGCCGGTGCCGGGCCGTCGGCCGGGGTGCCCGGCGCGGGCGTGGGCGAGGCCTGCCCCGGTGCCGGGCCGTCCCCCGAGGCACCCGGCACCGGGGCTCCCCCGCCCCCGTTTCCACTGTGGTCGTCGGGCCGCGCGGGCACCGGCCCGTGCAGCCAGGCCTTCAGGGGGCCGTTCTTGCTGTCCACGGTCACGGCGTGGAACGCGTCCGCCGGGATGCCGAGGTGGTCGTGGCGCACGATCCCCGCGTGCACGGACTCCGAGACGCACAGGGCGAAGCCGTCGCTGCGTGCGCGCAGCGCGCCGCGCAGCAGGGCCGCGTCCAGCAGCCGGCACGCGTGGTTGAGGTCGGAGCCGACCCAGCCGCCGTGCTCGTCGACGGCGACGTACCCGGCGGCGACCACCCCGCGCAGCCGGATCTGCGCCGACTTCGACGCCATGCGGTTGATGGAGCGCAGCTGCGCCGGGACCTCGGTGAGCAGGGCCCGCAGCAGCGCGGTCACGGACGCGTTCGCGTCGATCAGCTCCATCACCGCGTCACCCCGGTCGGCGCGCAGCCGCAGGGTCTCGTCGATGCCGGCGTTCTCCAGGGCGCGGTCGGTGATGTCGTAGAGCATCCGCCGCAGGTAGGCCTGCTCCACGTCGTCCCGGTCGCTGAACTTCTCGATGTCCAGGAGGAGGATCGTGCGGCTGACGGGGTCGGTCATGGTGGCCTTTCCGGTCGGGCTTGTGGCGAGAAGAGTGGCCCTCGGGGCGGGGTGGGCGAGAGGGCGGATGACGCACTGGAACTGTGACCGTGTGCACAGAGGGCGCAGCCGGCGTCGTACGCCTCAGGGCTCGGCGCGGGCGATGCGGCGCAGCACGTCCATCCGCACGATCCGCAGCGTCCGGCGGCCCGTGACCACCACGCCCCGGTCCCGCAGGTCCTTCAGCAGCCGCTGGACCATCTCGCGGGAGGCGCCCACCGAACCGGCCAGTTCCTGCTTGCTGAGCGGGACGAGGAGCTCGACGCCGGTCTCGGTGTAGCGGGCGTTCGTGTGGGCCAGCTCCAGCAGGAGGGCGGCGAGGCGCTCGCGCACGTGCATGGAGGCGAACTCGATGCGGCGCTGGTCGGCGGCGCGCATCCGGTCGGAGGTGAGGCCGAGCAG
Source organism: Streptomyces sp. Act143 (assembly GCF_003143935.1). Taxonomy (GTDB): domain Bacteria; phylum Actinomycetota; class Actinomycetes; order Streptomycetales; family Streptomycetaceae; genus Streptomyces. The sequence goes on from NZ_QFRX01000001.1 coordinate 5,827,837, forward strand.
GACGTACGAGACGGCCGGGGAGTCGGCGAGGAACACCGTGAACCGGTCCCGGTCGACCGCGACCGCGCGCACCGGTTCCAGCGCCGTCACCGTCGCCGAGCGGGGCCGCCCGGTCAGCGCCGCCGACTCGCCGACGATGTCGCCGGGGCCGCGCAGGGCGAGGAGCGCCTCGTAGCCGTTGACGGCGGCGGCGGTCACCTTGGTCCAGCCGTGGGTGACGAAGAGGACGTAGGAGGAGGGTTCGTGCTGGTGGAGCAGCACGTCACGGGTGCGGAAGCGCAGCTCGCGGCCGAGCGCCAGCAGGGCCTCGCGGTCCTCCCGCTCCAGCCGGGCCAGAAAGGGCACCCGGTCGTCGAGACCGGTCTCCCCGGGTAATCCGTCCGCGGTCATGTACAGTCCCCCGTCTCCAGGACGCCGCGTTCGTCACGCTGCGCAGCGACCCATCAACGTACTGAACCCGGCTGCACCCTGAACACAGTTCAGCGACATTCACAGATGTGGACGGGAAGAAGATCGTCGGGAGGTGCGCGGAACGGGGATAATTCCGGCGCGTCGCACCCCGTCTCATTTGTTTTGACCGAAGTCCATGAGGTAGGTACGCTCAGACCTTGTGCCTGGGGTGTGCCCTGGCTCTCGTGCGTGTCCTCAACCGCATCGCGAGCCGCGACACGGCCGCCGTAATCTGCGCCCTTTTCGCTTCGCGGCGAGAGTCTGCCGGATTCGACACACCCGACCGCGTGGGTCGGCGACGTTCCAGGTTAGCTGTACCCATCGGCACACAGAAACCGGAGAAGTAGTGCCTACGATCCAGCAGCTGGTCCGTAAGGGCCGGCAGGACAAGGTCGAGAAGAACAAGACGCCCGCACTCGAGGGTTCCCCTCAGCGTCGTGGCGTCTGCACGCGTGTGTTCACGACCACCCCGAAGAAGCCGAACTCGGCCCTGCGTAAGGTCGCGCGTGTGCGTCTGACCAGCGGGATCGAGGTCACCGCTTACATTCCGGGTGAGGGACACAACCTGCAGGAGCACTCCATCGTGCTCGTGCGCGGCGGCCGTGTGAAGGACCTGCCGGGTGTTCGCTACAAGATCATCCGTGGCTCCCTCGACACCCAGGGTGTCAAGAACCGCAAGCAGGCCCGTTCCCGCTACGGCGCCAAGAAGGAGAAGTAAGAATGCCTCGTAAGGGCCCCGCCCCGAAGCGCCCGGTCATCATCGACCCGGTCTACGGTTCTCCTCTGGTCACGTCGCTCATCAACAAGGTGCTGCTGAACGGCAAGCGCTCCACCGCCGAGCGCATCGTCTACGGCGCCATGGAGGGCCTGCGTGACAAGACGGGCAACGACCCGGTCATCACGCTGAAGCGCGCTCTCGAGAACATCAAGCCGACCCTCGAGGTCAAGTCCCGCCGTGTCGGTGGCGCCACCTACCAGGTGCCGGTCGAGGTCAAGCCCGGCCGTGCCAACACCCTGGCGCTGCGCTGGCTGGTCGGTTACTCCCGCGCCCGTCGCGAGAAGACCATGACCGAGCGTCTGCTCAACGAGCTTCTCGACGCCTCGAACGGCCTTGGTGCGGCCGTCAAGAAGCGCGAGGACACGCACAAGATGGCCGAGTCCAACAAGGCCTTCGCGCACTACCGCTGGTAGTCGCAGACCCCATCGAGACCGAGAGAAGACTGAAGCCTTATGGCTACCACTTCGCTTGACCTGGCCAGGGTCCGCAACATCGGGATCATGGCCCACATCGACGCGGGCAAGACGACCACCACCGAGCGGATCCTGTTCTACACCGGCGTTTCGTACAAGATCGGTGAGGTCCACGACGGCGCTGCCACCATGGACTGGATGGAGCAGGAGCAGGAGCGTGGCATCACGATCACCTCTGCTGCCACCACCTGCCACTGGCCGCTCGAGGGCGTCGACCACACCATCAACATCATCGACACGCCGGGTCACGTCGACTTCACCGTCGAGGTGGAGCGTTCGCTCCGCGTCCTCGACGGCGCCGTGACGGTGTTCGACGGCGTTGCCGGTGTGGAGCCCCAGTCCGAGACGGTGTGGCGTCAGGCCGACCGTTACGGCGTGCCCCGCATCTGCTTCGTCAACAAGCTGGACCGTACCGGCGCCGAGTTCCACCGCTGCGTGGACATGATCTCGGACCGCCTGGGCGCCCAGCCGCTCGTCATGCAGCTCCCGATCGGCGCCGAGGCCGACTTCAAGGGCGTCGTCGACCTCGTGACGATGAAGGCCCTGGTCTGGTCCGCCGAGGCGGCCAAGGGCGAGATGTACGACGTCGTCGACATCCCGGCCACGCACACCGAGGCTGCCGAGGAGTACCGCGGCAAGCTCATCGAGGCTGTCGCCGAGAACGACGAAGAGATCATGGAGCTGTACCTGGAGGGCGAGGAGCCTTCCGTGGAGCAGCTGTACGCCGCGATCCGTCGCATCACCATCGCGTCCGGCAAGTCCAAGGACACCACGGTCACCCCGGTGTTCTGTGGCACCGCGTTCAAGAACAAGGGCGTCCAGCCCCTGCTCGACGCGGTCGTGCGTTACCTGCCGACCCCGCTTGACGTCGAGGCCATCGAGGGCCACGACGTGAAGGACCCCGAGGTCGTCATCAAGCGCAAGCCGTCCGACGAGGAGCCCCTCTCGGCGCTGGCGTTCAAGATCATGAGCGACCCGCACCTCGGCAAGCTCACCTTCGTCCGGATCTACTCCGGTCGCCTGGAGTCCGGCACCGCCGTGCTGAACTCCGTCAAGGGCAAGAAGGAGCGCATCGGCAAGATCTACCGCATGCACGCGAACAAGCGTGAGGAGATCGAGTCGGTGGGCGCCGGCGACATCGTCGCCGTCATGGGCCTGAAGCAGACCACCACCGGTGAGACGCTGTCCGACGACAAGCAGCCGGTGATCCTGGAGTCCATGGACTTCCCGGCGCCGGTCATCCAGGTCGCCATCGAGCCCAAGTCGAAGGGCGACCAGGAGAAGCTGGGCGTCGCGATCCAGCGCCTGGCCGAGGAGGACCCGTCGTTCCAGGTCCACTCGGACGAGGAGACGGGCCAGACCATCATCGGTGGTATGGGCGAGCTGCACCTTGAGGTGCTGGTCGACCGTATGCGCCGTGAGTTCAAGGTCGAGGCCAACGTCGGCAAGCCGCAGGTCGCCTACCGCGAGACGATCCGCAAGGCCGTCGAGCGCGTCGACTACACGCACAAGAAGCAGACCGGTGGTACCGGTCAGTTCGCCAAGGTGCAGATCGCGATCGAGCCGATCGAGGGCGGCGACGCCTCGTACGAGTTCGTGAACAAGGTGACCGGTGGCCGTATCCCGAAGGAGTACATCCCTTCGGTGGACGCCGGTGCGCAGGAGGCCATGCAGTTCGGCATCCTCGCCGGGTACGAGATGACGGGCGTCCGCGTCACGCTTCTCGACGGTGCCTACCACGAGGTCGACTCCTCCGAGCTCGCGTTCAAGATCGCCGGTTCGCAGGCCTTCAAGGAGGCCGCGCGCAAGGCGTCCCCCGTGCTCCTTGAGCCGATGATGGCCGTCGAGGTCACCACGCCCGAGGACTACATGGGTGAGGTCATCGGCGACATCAACTCCCGCCGTGGCCAGATCCAGGCCATGGAGGAGCGGGCCGGTGCCCGCGTCGTGAAGGGCCTCGTGCCCCTCTCGGAGATGTTCGGTTACGTCGGCGACCTGCGCAGCAAGACGTCCGGCCGTGCGAGCTACTCCATGCAGTTCGACTCCTACGCCGAGGTTCCGCGGAACGTCGCCGAGGAGATCATCGCGAAGGCCAAGGGCGAGTAACGCACCTGCGTTTAACGCACTGCGTTCACACGCCTTAGGCTTGACCCCGGAGCCTCACGGGTCGTTCCTCCACAATCGTGGCGGAATGGCCCGGGGCCCGGGATTTGACAGCAAAGATCACCTGGCGCCGATGAAGTAAGGCGTACCAGAACCACTCCCAGGAGGACCCCAGTGGCGAAGGCGAAGTTCGAGCGGACTAAGCCGCACGTCAACATCGGCACCATCGGTCACATCGACCACGGTAAGACGACCCTCACGGCCGCCATTACCAAGGTGCTGCACGACGCGTTCCCGGACCTGAACGAGGCCTCGGCGTTCGACCAGATCGACAAGGCTCCCGAGGAGCGCCAGCGCGGTATCACCATCTCCATCGCGCACGTCGAGTACCAGACGGAGACCCGTCACTACGCCCACGTCGACTGCCCCGGTCACGCGGACTACATCAAGAACATGATCACGGGTGCGGCGCAGATGGACGGCGCCATCCTCGTGGTCGCCGCCACCGACGGCCCGATGCCGCAGACCAAGGAGCACGTGCTCCTGGCCCGCCAGGTCGGCGTTCCGTACATCGTCGTCGCCCTGAACAAGGCCGACATGGTGGACGACGAGGAGATCCTGGAGCTCGTCGAGCTCGAGGTCCGTGAGCTCCTCTCCGAGTACGAGTTCCCGGGCGACGACCTGCCGGTCGTCAAGGTTTCCGCTCTGAAGGCCCTTGAGGGCGACAAGGAGTGGGGCCAGACCGTCCTCGACCTGATGAAGGCCGTCGACGAGTCGATCCCGGAGCCCGAGCGCGACGTCGACAAGCCGTTCCTGATGCCGATCGAGGACGTCTTCACGATCACCGGTCGTGGCACCGTCGTCACCGGTCGTATCGAGCGTGGTGTCCTGAAGGTCAACGAGACCGTTGACATCATCGGCATCAAGCAGGAGAAGACCACCACCACGGTCACCGGCATCGAGATGTTCCGCAAGCTGCTCGACGAGGGCCAGGCCGGTGAGAACGTCGGTCTGCTGCTCCGCGGCATCAAGCGCGAGGACGTCGAGCGCGGCCAGGTCATCATCAAGCCCGGTTCGGTCACCCCGCACACCGAGTTCGAGGCCCAGGCCTACATCCTGTCCAAGGACGAGGGTGGCCGCCACACGCCGTTCTTCAACAACTACCGTCCGCAGTTCTACTTCCGCACGACGGACGTGACCGGCGTCGTGACCCTCCCCGAGGGCACCGAGATGGTCATGCCGGGTGACAACACCGAGATGAAGGTGGAGCTCATCCAGCCCGTCGCCATGGAAGAGGGCCTGAAGTTCGCCATCCGTGAGGGTGGCCGGACCGTGGGCGCCGGCCAGGTCACCAAGATCAACAAGTAAGTCTTGTTGGCTTGAACGCCTGGTAGCTCATTGAGCTCCTGAAGGGGCCCGTACGACTTCGGTCGTGCGGGCCCTTTCGCGTTTTACGCGGCTTCGGCTTCGGGTGTCGGCTGCGGGCCGATGGCCATGAGGGTGAGGACGGTGAGCCTTACGACGACGCCGCCGAGCAGCGCGGCGAGGAAACCGTCGACGTCCAGCCCGGAGTCCATCTGCGCGCTGATCCAGGAGACGAGCAGCCAGATGAGGGTGTCCTGGACGATGCCGATCGCGCCGAGGATGAGCAGCATGACCGGGGGAGCGGTGCGGATGCTGCTGGGATAGCTGGAGATCAGCTGGTTCACGATGAGGAAGACCAGGCCGGGCAGCAGCGCCGCCCAGGCCACGTTGTCGTCGATCGGGCGTATGCCGGGGAGCAGGACGGTGGCGAGCACCGCGCCGAGGTAGGCGCCGAGGGCGCGTCTTCGTTTGTACATGGGCGTGATCATGAAGGTGATCCGGCGGCCTGGGCAAGATGCGCGTTACTGCATGTTCTGCACATGTGGGTGGTGGTACGAGGCCGTACAGACGTAGATCTGCATGCAGTACCCGCGGCCGAAGCTGAGCCGGGTCTCGCAGGCGGGTCCGTCGACGTGGTGGCCGGTGTAGCCGGCGTCCTCGACCGGGCGCCAGCTGCCGCTGCCGCCGTCCCATTCGTTGCCGTCGAGGGTGAGCAGGGGCTTCACGGGCGCACCGCACTCGGCGCAGGCCATGGGGAACGGGTCGCTGAAGCTCCAGGGGGCGTGGCCGGCGGCCTTGGTGCCGGGGGCGACGGAGAGGTCGTACTGGTAGTGGAAGCCGGTCTGGTCCTCCCAGGCGTGGATGCGGTCGGCGAGGGAGGCGGGGAGTTCGTGCGGGGCCGGGTATTCGGTCACGGTCTCCGGGTGCAGGAGGCAGGGCTCGGGGAGATATTCGTCGTTGCCGATCACTGCGGGGCGTGGGGTGGGGGTGAGAGGGTCGGTCACGTCGGCGGTGGTGCGCCAGCGGAGTTCGGCCGCGGGGAGGTAGTCCTCGTCGTGGTCGAACGGGCACCAGAGGAGCTGGAGCAGATCGGTGCCGGGCGGGCGGGGGAGGTCCGGGGCGTCGGCGGCGTACAGCTGGAGCACCGGGATCAGCGGGAGCGGGCCGTCCTGGGGGATGCGGGTGGCTTCGCCGATGCGGTCGAGGGTGGTGCGTTCGTCGGGGGTGAGCAGGTCCTCGTCCGGTGTACGGGGGCGGCTCCAGGCCTCGCGGAGGATGCGGCGCTCCTGGTGGATGTCCTCGGGGGCGCGGCCGAGATGCCAGGGGCCGGTGTGGTCCGGGCAGGTGGGCCAGGGTTCCTGGGCCGGCCAGAGGAGGGGGCCGCCGAGGGAGCTGTCGGTGGGGGTGGGGGCGCCGGATCGGGGGTGGAGGCGGATGGTCGTGCGGGCGAGGGGGGTGAGCTCGGGGAAGGGGGTGGTGATGTCTGTGGGGCGGGGTGGGGTGGTGCGGGGTGTAGTGGGGCTGGATGGGGTGGTGCGGGGTGGAGTGGGGCGGGTCATGGGGTGAGGTTATGGGGTGAACGGCGGGGGTGAGCAGGGGAGTTGGGCGGTCTCGCCGGGTCGAGTCGAGCCCTAGTGGGGGTGCGTACCGTATTTGTCGCCCATTGCTCGGGCTCAGCGGACTTCGTCGACGGAGGGACTCGCCCGATGATGCTGACGGTCGATGTGGCGGTGCTGCTGGCCGTCATCCTCGTCCTGCGGTTGCGGCGGACGGTGCATGCCAGGAGCCGGTCCGATCAGAGCGTGACCGTGGCGCTCGCGCTGGTGTTCGGGGTGCTGATCGCGCCGACGGCGTTCGGACGGGAGGTCCTGGATGTGGTGGGGCAGGTGGTGGAAGGGGTTTCGGGGGTCGGGGGGCCTTGAGGGGGCGAGGCTGATCGGTTCAGGTCACTGGATGTGCTGCTGGTGCGGGTGGTCGTACGACGTCGTACAAACGTAGAGCTGGAGGGCGCGGTCGCGGCCGATGTTGAGGTGGGTGGGGCGGGCTGATGCGGTGCCGTCGCCCGGCCACCAGCTTCTGCTGCCGCCGTCGCATTCGTAGCCGTCGATGGTGAGCAGGGGTTTGACGGGTGCACCGCACTCCGGGCAGGCCATGGGGAACGCCGACGCACTCACGACCGCCTGCGACCTCGCCGACGCGACGGGCGGCGTCGTACCGGCGCACGTGTACAGGACATGGCGGGTCGCCCATCTACCGGGCATTCTGCGTCCGCAGTCGGACGCTCCTGAGTACGGCAAGGCGGGGTTCCGGGCGTACGACGAGGAGTTGGAAGCGCTGCTCGCCGACGACTGACATCCATCTGAACCTGCCGAACCGATGACCCAGTGATCGACTGACCTTTTCGCCGAACGGCTGTTCCAGGTAAGTTCGCGTGTGCATACGGCTGTTGACGATGCGTGCGTGACGGGGGTTGCGGTATGGCGGGGCATCGGCCCACGGACTGGCATGTCCTGGATCTGGAGAAGGACCCGACGCCGGGGGATCCGGACCGGATCAAGCTGCTGGCCAAGACGCTGCACGATTTCGCCGACGATGTCTCCGACGCGCTGCGCCTGGTCAATGGCATGGCGGGTGAGGACACCCTGCTGGAGTGGGCGGGCAAGTCGGCGGAGGTCTTCAAGGACGAGTTCGGGGATGTCCCGAAGAACCT
>NZ_QFRX01000001.1:5835815-6163470 GCF_003143935.1 Streptomyces sp. Act143
GATGGTACTGCAGGGGGGACCCTGTGGGAGAGTAGGACGCCGCCGAACAAAATTTGAGAAAACCCCGCACCGGTTCGGTGCGGGGTTTTCTGCGTTTAGGCTCGGGGATATGCGCTACGACCTCGTGATCTTCGACAATGACGGTGTCCTCGTGGACAGCGAGCCGATCTCCAATCGACTGCTGGCCGCCTATCTGACGGAGCTCGGGCATCCGACCTCGTACGAGGACTCCATCCGGGACTACATGGGCTCCGCGATGCATCGGATTCATGATCTGGTGCTGGAGCGCACGGGGGAGCGGCTGCCGGAGGATTTCGACGACGTCTTTCACCGGCGGGTGTTCGAGGCGTTCGAGCGGGAGCTGAAGCCTGTGGAGGGCGCGGTGGACGTGCTCCAGGAGCTGGCCGGCGCCGGGGTGCCGTACTGCGTTGCCTCGTCCGGGAGTCATGAGCGGATTCGGGTGGGGCATCGGACGACCGGGCTGGACCGGTGGTTCGAGGAGTCGCGGATCTTCAGTTCGCAGGACGTGGGGCGGGGGAAGCCGGCGCCGGATCTGTTTCTGTATGCCGCTGAGCGGATGGGGGTGGCGCCGGGGCGGTGTGTCGTCGTGGAGGACAGTCCGCTGGGGGTGCAGGCGGCTGTCGCGGCCGGGATGGACGTGTACGGGTTCACGGCGATGACGCCTGCCGCCAAGCTGGCCGATGCCACTCAACTCTTCCGCGACATGAGGGACTTGAGCGGTCTGCTGGTGTGATCCCGGGCCTGACATTTGTCATGCCTGGCTCTGGACGATCGTTTCTACTGGGGGAGCCCAGGCGGACGAGAAGCTGAGGGCATGACGACGACGAGTGCGAACAAGCAGCAGAACCCCTTCCGCCCGCTGCTCCTGGACGTGGCGGTGCCTGTCGGGTCGTACTACCTCTTCCGGGAGGCCTTCGGGATGAGCACCTTCGCGGCGCTTGCCTGGAGCAGTGTCGCGCCGGCCCTGCGGACGGTGTGGGGGGTCGTCAAGGAGCGGAAGGTCAACGGGCTCGCCGGGCTCATTCTGGTCGTGAACCTGATGTCTCTGCTGCTCAGCTTCGTCTCCGGGGATCCGCGGCTGATGCTCGCCAAGGACAGTGCGGTCAGCAGCACGATCGGGATCGGGATTCTGGTGTCGGTGGTGTGGGGGCGGCCGATGATGACGGCCGGGCTCAAGCCCTTCCTGGTCAAGGCCGATGTGGCCAAGCAGGCTGCCTGGGACCGGCTGCTGGGTGGCGGCACTGCGAGGTCGGCGGACTTCCTGCGGGCCGAGCGGGTCTTCTCCGTGGTGTGGGGTGTGGTGCTGCTCGGGGAGTGCGTGGTGCGGATCGTGGGGGCGTACACCGCGCCCGTGGACACCATGGTGTGGCTCGGGTCGGTGATCATGGTCGTGGCGATCGGGCTCGGGATCGTCGTCGGTGGGGCGCTGGGCGCCGGGCCCATGGAGCGGATGATCGCCGCCGAGGTCGAGGCCGCCGAGGAGGCCATGAAGGCTCAGGTCTCCGTCGCCGCCTGATCGCACCGCCGTGAGCCGAAGCTGAAGGAAATTCATCTTTGGCTGGATCTACCCACGGGTAGCCCGGGGCCCTACGCTCGCCGCCATGACAGATGTGCTGCGGCGCGGTAGGGCCTCGTTGGCGTTCAGCTTCTTCGCGCAGGGGGTGGCCTTCGCTCTGCTCGTGACGCGGATTCCGGCGATCCAGGACCGGTACGGGGTCTCCGACGCGTTGCTGCCGGCCTTTCTGGCCGCGGTGCCGGTGCTGGCCGGGGTCGGAAGTGTGTCGACCGAGAAGCTGGTGAAGCGCATACCGCCGAGTCGGGTGCTGCGGTGGGCCCAGCCGGTGGTGCTGCTGGCGCTGCTCGGGGTCGGGGCGGGGGACGCGACGGTCGAGCTGGGGGTGGCGCTGGCCGCCTTCGGGCTGGCCGTGGGTGCGCTGGACGCCTCGATGAACATGCTCGGGGTCAGTCTGCAGCGGGCGTACGGGCGCAGCATCATGCTCAGCTTCCATGCCGTGTTCAGCCTGGGTGGGATCGTGGGGGCCTCGTTGGCGTGGGTGGGGGCGCACTGGGATCTGGCGCTGTTCGTGTCGTATCTGCCGGTGGTGGCCGTGCTGCTGCCGGCCGCGTTCGTCGGGAGCCGGTGGTACGTCGACGGGGGCGGCGCTGCCGAGTCGGTGGCGGAATCCGGGGTCTCCGGCACCTCAGGGACCTTGGATGCCTCAGGGGCCTCAGGGGCCTCAGGGGTTTCGGCGGGTGGGGGTGTGGTCTTCAAGGCGCTGTTGCCGTTCTGCCTGGTGATGACCTTCGCGTACATCGGGGACTCGACCGTTTCCAACTGGAGCGCGAAGTATCTGCAGGACGTGCTCGGGAGCAGTGAGCAGCTGGCGACCGTGCCGTACAACGTCTATATGGTCACCACCCTGCTCGGGCGGGCCATCGGGGATCTCGGGGTGCGGCGGTTCGGGGCCGTGGTGGTCGTGCGGATGGGGGCCGTCGTGGCGGCGATGGGGTTCGCCGTGGTGGCGTCGGCGCCCGGGGCATGGGTGGGGATGCTCGGGTTCACGCTGCTCGGGCTGGGGTTGTGTGTGCTGGTGCCACAGACCTTCGCGGCGGCCGGACGGTACGCCTTCGAGAATTTCGGTCCTGGGGCCTCGGACGCGGCTGTCGCGCGGCTCAATGTGTTCAATTACGTCGGGTTTTTGGTCGGTTCGCCGTTGGTGGGGGCGTTGGGGGACGCGTGGAGTTATCGCGGGGCGATGCTCGTGCCGATGGTGTTGGTGCTGGTGACGCTTGTGTACGCCCGGTCGTTCGGCACTCAACCGGACCGATACGGTGGCGGGCATGAGCGGCCGCGCACAGCTGATGTGGGACGAGGCAGTAACGGGCTATGACTTCGGTCCGGAGCACCCGATGGATCCGGTTCGGCTCGCCCTGACCCGGAGTCTGGTGGGTGCCTTCGGGCTGGACCGGGATGTGGAGGTCGTGGCCGCCAAGCCGGCGGGTGAGTCGACGCTGCGGCTGGTGCACCGGGAGGACTACATCGAGGCCGTGAAGGCGGCGTCGGAGAATCCCGGGGCGGCGGACGGGGCGTACGGGATCGGGACGCTCGACGACCCTGCCTTCGCCGGGATGCATGAGGTGTCCGCGATGATCGCCGGGCAGTCGGTGGGGGCGGCGGAGGCGGTGTGGCGCGGGGACGCGCTGCACGCGGTGAACTTCGCGGGCGGACTGCACCATGCGATGCCGGGGGGCGCGTCGGGGTTCTGCATCTACAACGACGCGTCCTTGGCCATTGCCCGGTTGCTGGAGCTGGGGGCCGAGCGGGTCGCATACGTGGATGTCGACGTGCACCACGGGGACGGGGTGCAGGCGGCGTTCTGGGAGGACCCGCGGGTTCTGACGATCTCGCTGCACGAGCATCCCCGGACGCTGTTCCCGCAGACCGGGTGGGCCGAGGAGACCGGGGCGGCCGGTGCGGCCGAGGGGAGCGCGGTGAATGTCGCGTTGCCTGCGGGGACCGGGGATGCGGGGTGGTTGCGGGCGTTCCATGCGGTGGTGCCTGAGCTGCTCGCCGAGTTCCGGCCGCAGGTGCTGGTCACGCAGCACGGGGCGGACACGCACTTCGAGGACCCGTTGGCTCATCTCGCCGTGTCGTTGGACGCGCAGCGGGCTGTGCAGGTGGCCTGTCATGAGCTGGCGCACGAGTACGCCGACGGGCGGTGGGTGGCGTTGGGCGGGGGCGGGTACGCGGTCGTGGAGGTCGTGCCGCGGTCGTGGACGCATCTCGTGGGGATCGCTGCGGGGCGGGAGTTGGCGCCGGAGAGTGTGATTCCGGAGAGCTGGCGGCAGGAAGTGTTCGCGCGTACGCGGCAGTTGGCGCCCATGCGGATGACCGATGGGCGGTGGCCGGTGGGGTGGGCCGAGTGGGAGGCGGGGTACGACCCTGCGGATCGGCTGGACCAGGCGGTGCTGGCTACTCGACGGGCGGTGTTTCCGTTGCGGGGGTTGTTGGCGTAGGACTGCGACTGGGGCCGGGGCCGGGGCTTGGACTGGGGCTGGGGCTGGGGTCGGTGGGACCTGGTGGGGGCGGGCTGGGGGCTGGGCGGGGGTGGGTTTCGCTTGCCCGCGCTGGCGGGGTGCCGCTGCGCCCACCCGTGCCGCCCCAGCGGCACGACTGCCCGCAGCCAGGGGAATGGCAGCGTCCAGGGCCGAGGGGGAGGCTCCCTGCGGCTGCCCGCTGCGGCGCGGGCTGAGGTTGAGGCTGCCAGCTGCGGCGCAGGCTGACGTTGAGGCTGCCCGCTGCGGCGCAGGCTGTGGTCGAGGCTGCCCGCTGCGGTGCAGGCTGTGGTCGAGGGGTGTCTGTTGTGGGTGTGGTGGGCGTACGGCTGTTGGGTCGTTACGCCGACTGTGCGGTGTTTTCCCGTTCCGCTGCCGGTTGTCGTGTGCGTCCGTCACCATCGCTCCCGTGTTGAGCACCGGCGCCCTGCGCGCCCATCTGCTGGCTGCTCGTCTTGCCGGGCCCGTGGCCACCTCCCGTGAGGAGAGTCTGCGGAGTTATCGGCTTTTCGCCGCTCGGGACCCTCGGCTGCTGATCGGGCTTGATCCTGAATGGTCGTGGGGGCAGCGGGATTTGATTGAGTTGATGGCCGATAAGTGTGGGGTTTCTCGTGATTCCAGACATACAACCGGTCATGATGTGATCGATCCTGAACGGACGCTCGCCGCGCTCGACGCCTTCGCTGCTCGGCTCGCCGCCGTGGCGGAGCGTGGCGCCGCGGTGTTGCTCGGCACCGGACATCCGCACCGACTGCTCGGGTTCTACGCCGCCTTGGCGGACGCGTTGTCGGCGGCGGGATGTGCCGTTCTCACCCCAGCGCAGGGTCACTGTGTCGACATAACGACCCGGTTCGGCCTACGCACGTACAACCTTGACTACGTACGAGGAGTCGCGCTCGTGCGGGAACCGGACGGGTCGAGCTCCGGTTGTGCGACCGGCGTGCACACCCACTCGCCGCTCCCGGTTCGCACCGTGCTGGCGGCCGCCGCGGAGCGCGGCACAGGGCTGCCCGAGCTTGTCATCGGGGATCACGGGTGGGTCTGCGGGGCAGGTCAGCTGGGGTTTGAGGCCATTGGGCTGGCCGACACGGATGATCCCGCGTTGTTCGTGGGGGAGGCCGAAGGGGTCGTGTCCGTAGTCGTTCCACTTGATGACGCTGTGCGGTCTGATTACTACCGGCCGCTTACCCGCTACGTACTCAATCGAGCGTGTCTGTCACAGTAGGCCGCCGATGGGTGCACCTCTTCCCCACTCGCATCACCCGCCCCTACATTGGGGAGTGAGCACGCAACGACGAAGAGTCACCGGAAGGGGAAGCCGGTGGCCGTCGAGTGCGGAAGGTTCAGGTGTGTCATGGCTGCAGCTGGCGAGAGGCCTCTGAACGAGGTTCAGTTCCTTACCGTGGCGGAAGTCGCCTCGGTGATGCGAGTGTCGAAGATGACCGTGTACCGGCTGGTGCACAGCGGTCATCTGCCCGCGATCCGGGTGGGGCGGTCCTTCCGCGTCCCCGAGCAAGCGGTTCACGAGTACCTTCGTGAGAGTTATGTGGGGGTGGAAACCGCCTGATCAACGGTCGGCGACGGCCTCGATTACGAGCTCAGCGCTCGGGCGGGTAGGCTAGCCCCTCGTAGGTCGTGTGGGCCCATGGCGCCCAAACACCGAGTGATGAGAAGTGAGCGAGGGTAGTCGTGGGCTCTGTTATCAAGAAGCGGCGCAAGCGGATGGCCAAGAAGAAGCACCGCAAGCTGCTCAAGCGCACGCGCGTTCAGCGTCGTAACAAGAAGTAGTACGGCGCTGCGCAGGCAGTGTGCATTGTGGCCCCCCACCACACCCGGTGGGGGGCCACACGCATATCCGCCTCGATATCCAGGAACCCGGTTCCTTCACATGGCCTGGTCTGGTCGTACGACTGTGGATGTCGTCACTTCGTGCATTGGGCGGTCATCACAGCGCAACATCGACCCGCTAGGTTGGCCGGAGGGACGGGACGAGTGCTGGAAGGAAGGCGCTGATCTTGGGCAAGGTCGTGCTCGTGACCGGAGTGGCCCGTCAACTGGGGGGCCGGTTCGTCCGACGCATCCAGCGTGACCCGCAGGTGGACCGGGTGATCGCGGTGGACGCCGTGCCGCCCGAGCACCATCTGGGCGGTGCGGACTTCATCCAGGCCGACATCCGGCAGGCGACCATCGCGCGTGTGCTCGCCGAGACGGGCGCCGACACGGTCGTACACCTGGACGTGACGGCGATGGCGCTGGGCAGCGGCAGCCGGACCACGGTCAAGGAGACCAACGTCATCGGCACGATGCAGCTGCTCGGTGCCTGTCAGAAGTCGCCGACGGTCAAGCGGCTGGTGGTGAAGTCCAGTACGAACGTGTACGGGTCCGCGCCCCGCGACCCCGCGGTCTTCACCGAGACCACCCCGCCCAAGTCCCTGCCCAGCGGCGGGTTCGCCAAGGACGCCGTCGAGGTCGAGGGGTATGTGCGCGGCTTCGCGCGGCGGCGGCCCGATGTCGCCGTGTGCGTGCTGCGCTTCGCGAACATCCTCGGGCCGAGCACCGACACGCCCCTTGCCTCGTACTTCTCGCTGCCGGTGCTGCCGACGGTGTTCGGCTACGACCCGCGGCTTCAGTTCGTCCACGAGGACGATGTGATCGAGGTGCTGCGCATCGCCTCGCACGAACCCGAGCGGGGCACGCTCAACAGCGGCACCTTCAATATCGCCGGCGACGGGGTGCTGCTGCTCTCGCAGTGCTCGCGGCGGCTGGGGCGGCCCACGGTGCCGCTGCTGCTGCCCGCCGTCACCTGGGCCGGCTCGCTGGTCCGCACGCTGGGAGTGACGGACTTCTCGCCCGAACAGATCCGGCTGCTCACCCATGGCCGGGTCGTGGCGACGGACCAGATGCGGGAGACGCTCGGGTTCCAGCCGAAGTACACGACGGCGGAGACCTTCGCGGACTTCGCGCGGGTCCGCGGCCCCGGGCTGCTGCCGCCGGAGGCCCTTGCGGGCGCCGTCGACCGGATCGCCGCGCTGCCGGCCCTGGGCGGCGGTCACCTTCCGAGCCACCCCCCGACGCAGAGCGCCAACTGAGGAGCGCATCAACGATGGCGGATGCCAAGGTCATTCCGTTCGACGACGACAGGTCCCGCGGGGCCGCCGTGCAGCGGCCGTCGCGGCGCCGAGGTACGGGGAGTCGGCGCAAGGAGTCCTCGCTGGTCCGTGAGGTCCAGCCCCTGCCCAGCAGGGCGCCGACGCAGGATGATGTCCCTGTGACGCGTGAGGAACAACCGCCGCCGGCCAGGCCGCAGGACGAGGGCGGTATCGAGCGGCGTATCGCCGGTGGTCTGTCGTTCCTGCGCCGCCGCCTCACTGGGGACTACGACGTCGACGACTTCGGTTACGACGAGGAGCTCACCGACCAGGTCCTGATGTCCCTGCTGCGGCCGGTGTACGAGAAGTACTTCCGGGTCGAGGTGAAGGGCATCGAGAACATCCCGGCGCAGGGCGGCGCGCTGATCGTCGCCAACCATTCCGGGACGCTGCCGCTGGACGGCCTGATGATGCAGGTCGCGGTGCACGACAACCATCCCGCGGGGCGGCACCTGCGCCTGCTGGCGGCAGACCTGGTCTTCATGCTGCCGGTGGTCAACGAGCTGGCCCGCAAGCTCGGCCACACCCTGGCCTGCGCTGAGGACGCCGAACGGCTCCTCGGCCAGGGCGAGTTGGTGGGGGTGATGCCGGAGGGCTTCAAGGGCATCGGCAAGCCGTTCAGCGAGCGCTACAAGCTCCAGCGCTTCGGCCGCGGCGGCTTCGTCTCGACGGCCCTGCGCAAGGGCGCCCCGATCATCCCGTGCTCGATCGTGGGCGCGGAGGAGATCTACCCGATGATCGGCAACGCCAAGACGCTGGCCCGCCTCCTGGGCTTCCCGTACTTCCCGCTGACGCCGACCTTCCCGTGGCTCGGCCCGCTCGGCGCGATCCCGCTGCCGACGAAGTGGACGATCCAGTTCGGCGAGCCGATCCACACGGACGGCTATCCGCCGGAGGCGGCGGAGGACCCGATGCTGATGTTCAACCTGACGGACCAGGTGCGGGAGCAGATCCAGCACACGCTGTACAAGCTGCTGGTGCAGCGGCGGTCGGTGTTCTTCTAGCCGGTCGTACGACGATGGGGGCGCCCTCCCCGGGGAGGGCGCCCCCATCGTCGTACCGCTGTGCCTAGTTGGCGTCTTCGCTGTCGATTCCCAGGCCCGGCAGCAGGCCCGGCAGGAGCGGGGAGATGGTGACCTCCGGCTCGTTGGTCGGCGTGGTGGAGGGGGAGGCGGTGCTTCCCGTCTCCGGTGGGTCGAGGAGGCCGCCGGTGTTGCCGCCGAGGAGGCCGTCCTCGCTGCCGGACGTGGCGGAGTGGCTGGGGCTGCCGGAGTCGGTGCCCGTGCCGTCCGAGGTGCCCTTGCCCTTGCTCGGTGCCGTGGAACGGTCGGAGCCGGACGCGCCCGTGGACGCCGTACCGGAACCGCCTTGCCTGTTGCCTGTGCCGCCGCCCTTCGTGGGGGGCTGGGGGAGCAGGGACTCGAGCGGGGCGACCTCTTCGTCTATGGCGTCGAACACCGACGACACCTGCTGACTGACGTCGCCCAGCTGGACGGGGAGGCGGTCACGGAGGGCGCCCCAGACCTCGCGGTGCGAGCGCGAGAAGGAGGAGAGGGCCTGGATGGGGCCGAGGGAGTCCGGGTCGCGTTCGTACGCCTCGTGCAGCAGGCGGTGGCCTTCGGAGGCGTCGTGCTGCATGCCGAACAGGGCACGGCGGATCTCGCCCAGCGACTCGTGGTCCAACTGGCCGCCGCGGTCGCGGTCCATCAGGCGACGGGCCTCGTTGAGCCGGGTGGAGGCCTGGTCGAGATAGGACTGGCCGCGTTCGTCGTCACCGTCGGACAGGTAGTTGAGCTTGAAGTCCTCGATGCCGCGCTTGAGGCCGTAGAGGGAGTCGCCCGGGAGGGCGTCCGAACTGGCCGCTGCGACTCCGCCGAAGGCTCCGGCGGCCACCCCGACACTGAGCCCGCCGGCGGCGAGACCCTTGGTGAGCCGGGAACGCGGTCGCAGTTTGCCCAGTCCGGTCGCCCGGTGGGCGCCCCGCGCGCGATGCGAGCGCTGCTCGGGCACCGACGCGTTGCCTGCCTCGCCTCCGACGGTGCCCTCTTGGAGCATGGCCTCGAACGCTGCCACCAGCTGGGCCCGCTGGACGACCTTGACCTCGGGATCCAGCTCCGGCTTCGGCAGCTCGCCGAGACATTCCGTGAGGGCCAGCATGCGCCCCTGCTCGGTCTGTTCGGCGGCGGCCGGGTCGGGCGCCGGTCCTTCGGCCTCTTGGGCCGCCGTGCCCCGGTCGGACTGGTCCTCCAGGGCCTGGGCGAAGGCGTTCGCCCGCCGGTGCGCCGATACGTTCGCGATCACTGGCGGCACCTCCTCTCGTCATGACGGTCGACTCCCCAGGGGGTCCTGAGGGTTGCACGCCCTGACCGCATGCACACGATCGAGTGATCGAAGTCGGCCGGGGAGTGACCACAGGGAGCCTGCATCCCGCACAACGAGCGGCGCGGCACTTGGGTTACGGACTGCGGATGATCGGATCGCGAAGTCAACAGACTTTAACTGACCGTGAGTTGGGCGTGGCAGAAAGTGGCGGAGAGTGGCGGAGGGCGGCCGGGGTCAGCGGGCGTCGTCCGGGAGGAGCCGGGCGAGGGTGCGGACGGCCCGGTACTGGAGGGTCTTGATGGCGCCCTCGTTCTTGCCCATCACGCGCGCGGTCTCGGCGACGGACAGGCCCTGGAGGAAGCGGAGCGTCACGCACTCCTGCTGCTGCGGGTTGAGGCGGCGGACCGCGTCCAGGAGGGCGGCGTTGGAGAGGGACTCCAGGACCGAGTCCTCCGGGGAGCGCTCGACCTCGTTGGCGTCGAGCATCTCGCCGGTGGTCACCTCCAGGCGGAAGCGGCTCGACTTGAAGTGGTCGGCGACGAGGTTGCGGGCGATGGTCACCAGCCAGGCGCCGAAGTCGCGGCCCTGCCAGGTGAAGGTGCCGATCCTGCGCAGCGCCCGCAGGAACGTCTCACTGGTGAGGTCCTCGGCGGTCGCCTTGCCGCCCACGCGGTAGTAGATGTACCGGTAGACGGTGTCGCTGTACTGGTCGTAGAGCCGCCCGAACGCGTCGGCCTCGCCGGCCTGGGCGCGTTCGACGAGGTCCATCATCCGGGCGCTGTCGCTGTCCGCGGCGGGACGGCGGGCGGTGGTGGCGGCGCCGGCCGAGCGTCCCCTTCTGCCGACGGCTGCGCTGCTCTCGGCCAGTGCGTAGCACGGGCCGGTTGGTGCGGTGGCTACGGCAAGGGCGGGGACGGCGTACGCGGTGGGGACGAAGCGCATGAGGTTGGTGACCGTCGCGCGCAGCGTAGCCAGGCCCGAGGCGTCAACCCCGACGTGTGAGTACACGGGACTCCCAGAGGCAGAGCTTCCATCACGTGCAGTGCGGGACCGTTCACCCGTCGTAGCGACGGAGGGGTACCGGATTGCGTCTGAGGAGAATAACGCTTCGTGCAGGCACTGCTACACCCAGTTGCTCTATTCATCGATTACGTCGCTTCTGTAACCGATTGATGCCCTCTCAAGTACCGCAGAGTGACCGGTTGTTGATCGCTTTGGATCGGGTTTCGGTCAGGAGCGGGGCGTGTTGTGGCCGTGTGCCGACAAGAGGACTGGATGAGGGTGGTGGGGGGTATCGCTCGTCTTTTGGGAGGACAGAAGACAAAGCCCACTTACCGGCGGCGGCGATGCAAAGCGATCGCCGCTGCGGTTCCTCCTGCCACCGCTCCCACTCCGGCCGCCGCCGGGATGCCCACCTTCGCGGCCTTCCTCCCGGTGCGGTAATCGCGCAAACGCCAGTCCAGTTGGCGGGCGTGCTTGCGCAGCTTTGTGTCCGGGTTGATCGCGTAGGGGTGGCCGACCAGGGAGAGCATGGGGATGTCGTTGTGGCTGTCGCTGTAGGCGGCGCAGCGGGAGAGGTCCAGGCCCTCCGCCGACGCCAACGCGCGTACCGCTTCCGCCTTCGCGGGCCCGTGCAGGGGTTCGCCGACCAGCTTGCCGGTGTAGACGCCGTCCACGGATTCCGCGACCGTGCCCAGCGCGCCGGTCAGGCCGAGACGGCGGGCGATCACCTGGGCGATCTCCACCGGTGCCGCGGTGACGAGCCACACCTTCTGGCCCGCGTCCAGGTGGGCCTGGGCGAGGGCGCGGGTGCCGGGCCAGATGCGCTCGGCCATGTACTCGTCGTAGATCTCCTCGCCGATGGACATCAACTCGGAGACGCGGTGGCCCTGGACGATGGAGAGCGCCGAGTCGCGGGCCTCCTGCATGTGCTCCGGGTCCTCGATGCCGGCCAGCCTGAACCACGCCTGCTGCCAGGCGAACCTGGCGAGGTCGCGGGTCTCGAAGAACTTCCGCTTGTACAGGCCCCGGCCGAAGTGGAACAGCGAGGCGCCCTGCATCACGGTGTTGTCGAGGTCGAAGAAGGCGGCTGCCTTGTCGTCGCCGAGTACCGGGAACTCCGGTTCCTC
This sequence comes from Streptomyces sp. Act143, assembly GCF_003143935.1. Taxonomy (GTDB): domain Bacteria; phylum Actinomycetota; class Actinomycetes; order Streptomycetales; family Streptomycetaceae; genus Streptomyces. Next base: position 5,847,493 of record NZ_QFRX01000001.1, read on the forward strand.
GCCCGGGCCGGGGCCCGGCGCGGAGGTCTCCTCGACCTCCTGCTCCTGTGACGACTTGCGCGCGGCCTCCGCCGAGGCCTCGCCTGCCAACACGCTCCGCGCCGTGGCGGAGCGCCTACGGGGAGTGAGCCATCCGAGAGCGGCCATGGCGTGAGCATAGCCAGTTTGTTCGGGGGTTCCGGAGTCGAGAGGTTTGGAGGGTGTGAACTCTCCGAGACTCTGTCGTTAAAGAACTGCTCGCAGGCCGGTTGGGGGGCGCGGGACAATGGCTGGTATGAGCCCCCTTTTCCGCCGGAAGTCCTCCGCAGCGCCCCAGGACAGGCTGGTCACCCTCATCCGCAAGCCCGGCTGTCATCTGTGTGATGACGCACAACTCGTCGTGGAGAAGGTGTGCGGCGAACTCGGTGCGACGTGGGAGCAGAAGGACATCTCCGCAGATCAGGCGCTGCACGACCAGTACTGGGAGCAGATTCCCGTCGTACTCGTCGATGGTGAACAGCACACGTTCTGGCGGGTGGACGAAGATCGACTGAGGCGGGCACTGACCGAGTAGTCCAAACGATCCGCAAACTCGCTTAGGATCGTTGGCGGCTTGGCCTTGGGGGTGGGATTCGTGAGGAGAGTGACCCGTTTTGCCCTCGAGACAGCAGTGCGTGACCCCGGTCACGTTGGCCGGGCAAATCGGACACCATCTTTGTGCACGCGTTCACAAAGACATAGCCTGCATTCGACGGGGCGGTCTAGGTACGTGTGACCGCCTGCAGCCCCGCTCTACCCGCAGGAGCACCGTGGCAACTGGCCGAACTCACCGACCGGCGACCCGTAGCCGAGGGATTCCCGAGGCCACCGTCGCCAGGCTTCCGCTGTACCTCCGCGCGCTGACCGCACTGTCGGAACGCTCGGTTCCCACGGTCTCCTCCGAGGAGCTCGCGGCCGCGGCGGGGGTCAACTCCGCGAAGCTGCGCAAGGACTTCTCCTACCTCGGTTCTTACGGAACGCGTGGTGTCGGGTACGACGTCGAGTATCTCGTCTACCAGATCTCCCGTGAGCTCGGGCTCACCCAGGACTGGCCGGTCGTGATCGTCGGTATCGGTAACCTCGGCGCCGCCCTCGCCAATTACGGCGGGTTCGCCTCCCGTGGTTTCCGGGTGGCCGCGCTCATCGACGCCGACCCGGCGATGGCCGGGAAGCCGGTCGCGGGCATGCCCGTGCAGCACACCGATGATCTGGAGAAGATCATCGAGGACAACGGCGTGAGCATCGGCGTCATCGCGACCCCGGCCGGTGCCGCGCAGCAGGTCTGTGACCGGCTGGTGGCGGCCGGTGTCACCTCGATCCTGAACTTCGCGCCGACCGTGCTGTCCGTCCCGGACGGCGTCGACGTGCGCAAGGTGGATCTGTCGATCGAACTCCAGATCCTCGCCTTCCACGAGCAGCGCAAGGCCGGCGAGGAGGCCGCCGGTGCCGACGGCGCCGCCCCGGCCGTCGCCGCGCGCGGTGAGTCCGCCGACCAGGGACCCGACGGGGACGTACCCGCCGTGATGCCGGCATGAGTCTCCTCGTCGTAGGGCTGAGCCACCGCAGCGCCCCGGTCAGCGTGCTGGAGCGGGCGGCGCTCCACGCCGACGCGCAGATCAAGCTGCTCCAGGACACGGTCGCCGCGGAGCCGGCCGCCGAGGCCGCGGTGCTCGCCACCTGCAACCGCATCGAGCTGTACGCCGACGTCGACAAGTTCCACGCCGGTGTCGCCGAGCTGTCCACGCTGCTCGCCCAGCACAGCGGGGTGGGGCTCGACGAGCTCACTCCCTATCTGTACGTGCACTACGAGGACCGGGCCGTCCATCACCTGTTCTCCGTCGCCTGCGGGCTCGACTCCATGGTCGTCGGGGAGGGGCAGATCCTCGGGCAGATCAAGGACTCCCTCGCCAAGGCGCAGGACCTGCACACCGCCGGGCGGCTGCTGAACGATCTCTTCCAGCAGGCGCTGCGGGTCGGCAAGCGGGCGCACTCCGAGACCGGGATCGACCGGGCGGGGCAGTCGCTGGTCACCTTCGGGCTGGAGCAGCTCGCTGCGGGGGGTGAGGTCGCGGACTGGGCTCGGGGGAAGAAGGCGCTGGTCATCGGGGCCGGGTCGATGTCCTCGCTGGCCGCGGCCACGCTGGTGCGGGCCGGGGTCGGTGAGGTGGTCATCGCCAACCGGACCGCGGAGCGGGCCGAGCGGCTGGCCGAGATCCTCAATGACGGGGCGTCCTCTCCTGGGGACGTGGTGGCCCGCGCGGTACCGATGGATGCGGTGCCGGGCGAGCTGACACGTGCCGATGTCGTGGTGTCTTGTACGGGCGCGACGGGGCTGGTGCTCACCGGGGACGCCGTTTCGGTGGCTGTCGGTGGGCGGGTGCCGGACGTGGGGGCCGGGGGCGGGGGCGTCGCGCAGCCCGGCGCTGACGGGGTGCCGCCTGCGCCCACCCGTGCCGCCCTAGGCGGCACGAATGCCCGCAGCTTGGCGGACCGGAATGCCGCAGGCTCCGCGGATGACGAGAACTGTCCGCTCGATCTGAACGCCGTTCAGGCCACGCCCGGTTTCTCCGTGCTCGGGGAAGCCGCCGTCGCCGGGATGGCCGCCGCCGAGCTCGAGCAGCATGCCGCCTGGGTCGACAACGCGCCCCGGCCGCAGGGCTCCGGGTCCGTCGTCGACGAGGCCGAGGCCATCGCCGCGCTCGCCGCCGCCGCGGCCCGCGTCGGGCGGATTCCCGAGCGGCGTCGGCCCGAGCCGCCCGCCGAGGGGCCGCAGCCCGTCCTCTTCCTGCTCGACCTCGCCATGCCGCGGGACATCGACGCCGCCGTGCACCGGATCGCCGGGGTGCGGCTCGTGGACATCGAGTCGCTGGCCGAGGCTTCCGCCGACGCTCCCATGGCCGCCGACGTCGATCAGGTGCGGCGGATCGTCGCCGATGAGGTGGCGGCCTTCGGGGCGGCGCTGCGGGCCGCGCACATCACGCCCACCGTCGTCGCGCTGCGCACCATGGCCGCCGATGTCGTGGCCATGGAGATGGCGCGGCTGGAAGGCCGGCTGCCCGGGCTCGACGACAAGCACCGCGGCGAGATCACGCAGACCGTGAAGCGCGTGGTGGACAAGCTGCTGCACGCACCGACCGTACGGGTCAAGCAGCTCGCGGCCGAACCCGGCGGTGCCGGGTACGCGGACGCGCTGCGGACCCTGTTCGACCTCGACCAGGAGACGGTCGCCGCCGTCTCGCGGGCCGAGGACAGCACCACCGATGAGGAAGGCCGAGGGTCGGCATGAGTACCAAGGCGCTACGGCTCGGGACCAGGCGGAGCAAGCTCGCCATGGCCCAGTCCGGGCAGGTGGCGGACGCCGTGAGCCAGGTGACCGGGCGGCCCGTCGAGCTCGTCGAGATCACCACGTACGGGGATGTGAGCAGGGAGCAGCTCGCGCAGATCGGTGGCACCGGTGTGTTCGTCACCGCGCTGCGGGACGCGCTGCTGCGCGGTGAGGTCGACTTCGCCGTGCACTCGCTCAAGGACCTGCCGACCGCGCAGCCCGAGGAGCTCTCGCTCGCCGCGATCCCGGTGCGCGAGGACCCGCGGGACGTCATCGTCGCCCGCGACGCGCTGAAGTTCACCGACCTGCCCCGCGGGGCGCGGATCGGGACCGGCTCGCCGCGGCGCATGGCCCAGCTGAACGCGTATGCGCGGGCGCACGGCCTCGACATCGAGACCGTTCCGATCCGCGGCAACGTCGACACCCGCATCCGGTACGTGCACGACGGTGAGCTGGATGCGGTGGTGCTGGCCGCGGCCGGGCTGAACCGCATCGGGCGCGTCGAGGAAGTGACCGACTTCCTGTCGGTCGACACGGTTTTGCCCGCTCCCGGCCAGGGAGCACTCGCGATCGAATGCGCCGCGGACCACGCGGACCTGATCGCCGCGCTCGGCGAGCTCGACGACCCGTTCACGCGGGCCGCCGTGACTGCCGAGCGGTCGCTGCTCGCCGCCCTGGAGGCCGGTTGCAGCGCCCCTGTGGGCGCGCTGGCCGACCTCCTGGCCGACGGGCACGTTGTCAAGGAAATGCGCCTGCGGGGGATAGTCGGTACCACCGACGGCTCTCGTACGGTGCAGCTGTCCACCACCGGTCCCGTGCCCGAGACGTACGACCAGGCAATGGCGCTCGGCCGTGAACTCGCGGCCGAGATGCTTGCCCAGGGCGCGGCCGGTCTGATGGGGGAGCGAGCACAGTGAGCCCCACCACCCTTCCTGCCGCCGGTCCTGAGCACGGGCACGTCACCTTCCTGGGTGCCGGACCCGGGGATCCGGGGCTACTGACTCTGCGCGCCGTGGAGGCGCTGGCGAGCGCGGACGTTCTCGTCGCCGAGCACGAGGTGCTCGACGTCGTACGCGTCCACGCCCGGTCGGGCGTCGCCGTCGTGAACACGGAACCGGGGTCCTCCGCGGACCCGGTTCCGGGCACAGGCACGCCTCAGTTGACGGTTGTTGACGGCTCGTCAGCAACCGCTGGTGTCCCCGCCGTGAGGGATGCCGCACATCTTGTCATGGAGGCCGCGCGGGGCGGCAGGCGGGTCGTGCGTGCGGTGTCCGGGGACCCCGGACTCGACGCGTACGCCGCCGAGGAGATGCTGGCGTGCGCCCGCGCCGGGGTGCCGTTCGAGGTGGTTCCCGGTGTCGCGGCGGCCGTCGGTGTGCCCGCCTACGCCGGTGTCCCGCTGCGGGACGCGCAAGGCGCGGACGTGCGGTTCGTGGACGCCCGGACCGCCTCCGACCGGTGCTGGACGGAGGTGGGGGCCTCGGACGGCACGGTCGTCGTCTCGGCGACCCTCGACTCCGTCGCCGCCGCGGCGGGCGAGCTGGTGGCCGCCGGCCGCAAGCCCGACACCCCGATGACGGTGACGGTGGCCGGTACGACCACGCGGCAGCGGACGTGGACGGCCACCCTGGGCACCATCGCCCAGACCCTCAAGCAGGCCAAGGTACTGCCCTCGCCCGAGGGCGGGCGGCCGGTGATAGCCGTGGTCGGTGAGCGTTCTGCCGCCGCCCAGCGCGACCAGCTGTCGTGGTTCGAGAACAAGCCGCTCTTCGGGTGGCGGGTGCTCGTGCCGCGGACGAAGGAGCAGGCGGCCTCGCTCTCCGACCAGCTGCGCTCCTACGGTGCCGTGCCGCACGAGGTGCCCACCATCGCCGTCGAGCCGCCGCGCACGCCCCAGCAGATGGAGCGGGCGGTCAAGGGGCTCGTCACCGGCCGGTACGAGTGGATCGCCTTCACCTCGGTCAACGCGGTCAAGGCCGTACGGGAGAAGTTCGAGGAGTACGGGCTCGACGCCCGGGCCTTCGCGGGTATCAAGGTGGCCGCGGTGGGTGAGCAGACCGCCAAGGCGCTCATCGCCTTCGGCGTTAAGCCGGACCTGGTGCCGAGCGGCGAGCAGTCGGCCGCCGGTCTGCTGGAGGACTGGCCGCCGTACGACCCGGTGTTTGATCCCATTGACCGGGTCTTCCTGCCCCGCGCCGACATCGCCACCGAGACCCTGGTGGCCGGGCTGATCGAGCTCGGCTGGGAGGTCGACGACGTCACCGCCTACCGGACCGTGCGGGCCTCGCCGCCGCCGGCCGAGACGCGCGAGGCGATCAAGGGCGGTGGCTTCGACGCCGTTCTCTTCACGTCGTCCTCGACGGTGCGGAACCTGGTCGGTATCGCCGGCAAGCCGCACAACGTGACGGTGATCGCGTGCATCGGGCCCGCCACCGCGAAGACCGCCGAGGAGCACGGGCTGCGGGTGGACGTGATGGCGCCGGAGCCGTCCGTGCACAAGCTCGCCGAGGCGCTGGCCGACTTCGGGCTGAAGCGGCGCGCCGCGGCGGTCGAGGCCGGGGACCCGGTGACGCGGCCGAGCGAGCGGCGGCCGGGGGCGCGGAGGCGTCGTACGACGACGTGAGGTGCGTCGGGTGGATCGCGGTGTACGGCCGTCTGACCTTCTGGTCGGGCGGCCGTTGCCGTGTCCGGGGCCGACGGAGTGTTGGTAAAGGGGGGCCGGGGGCGGGCGTAGCTTAGGGGTATGTCGAAGTACGGATCGTTTCCTGGTAGTCGGCCGCGGCGGTTGCGGACCTCGCCCGTGATGCGGCGGATGGTCGCCGAGACCCGGCTGCATCCCGCCGACTTCATCCTTCCCGCCTTCGTCCGGGAGGGCGTCAGTGAGCCGGTGCCCATCACGGCCATGCCCGGCGTGGTGCAGCACACCCGGGACAGCCTGAAGAAGGCCGCCGCGGAGGCCGTCGCCGCCGGGGTCTCCGGGATCATGCTCTTCGGGGTGCCGGAGGAGAGCAAGAAGGACGCCCTGGGGACGCCGGGGACCGATCCCGACGGGATTCTGCAGGTCGCCCTGCGCGATGTGCGGGCCGAGGTCGGCGACGAGCTGCTGGTGATGTCCGACGTGTGCCTCGACGAGACCACCGATCACGGGCACTGCGGGGTCCTCGACAGCGAAGGGCGGGTCGACAACGACGCCACCCTGGAGCGGTACGCCGAGATGGCCCAGGTCCAGGCCGATGCCGGGGCCCATGTCGTCGGGCCGAGCGGCATGATGGACGGGCAGATCGGCGTCATCCGCGATGCCCTCGACCAGATCGGCCGGGAGGATGTCGCCATCCTCGCCTACACCGCCAAGTACGCCTCCGCCTTCTACGGGCCGTTCCGGGAGGCCGTCGGGTCCTCGCTGAAGGGGGACCGCAAGACCTACCAGCAGGACCCCGCCAACGCGCGGGAGTCGCTGCGGGAGCTGGCCCTCGATCTGGAGGAGGGGGCCGACATGGTGATGGTGAAGCCGGCCGGGCCCTACCTCGACATCGTGGCCCGGGTCGCGGACTCCGTGGACGTTCCCGTCGCCGCCTATCAGATCTCCGGCGAGTACTCGATGGTCGAGGCCGCGGCGGAGAAGGGCTGGATCGACCGGGAGCGGGCGATCCTGGAGACCCTGACCGGCATCAAGCGGGCCGGGGCCCAGAACATCCTCACGTACTGGGCCGTCGAGGCGGCTCGGATGCTCAACGACGGTCGTCAGTAGGACAGGGCGTCGTCCGCCGCGGTCTGCCAGTAGGTCGGCGTCAGGGTGCTGTCGTAGTACACGCCCTTCGCGGGGAGTGCCGGGGTCGCCGACGCTCCCCCGTCGCTGTTCGGGGTGCCCGCCTGGAACATCACCGTCAGCTTCCTGCCGGTCGTCCCGCCGTCGCCGCTGCCGTCGGCGGCCGACAGCAGCACGCCCGCGTAGCCGGACTCGCCGGGGTTCAGGGTGACGACCGCCTGCGGGTGCGAGGCCTCGACCGGGCGCGGCGCCCACTGCATCTCGTCGAAGCGCAGCACCGGGTAGTAGGTGAGGTTGCAGGGCTTGGAGCCGGTGTTCTCGACCGTCAGGAGCAGGTGGTTGAGGGGGCGCGAGACCGGCTGGGCGGTGACGGTGGTGTTCGCGCCGTTGCAGAAGGGGTAGGCGGCGGGGTCGGTGTCGTCGCTGTCCGCCGGTACTGCCGAGGACGGCTGCTGCCGCGAGGGCTGCTGCGACGGGGACTTCGTGGTGCCGCTCGCGGGAGTGGCGGACGGCTTGCCCGTCGTCGGCGTCGCCGTCGACGATGCCGTGGGCTTGGCCGCTCCCTCGTCCGTCGTGCCGCTTCCGTCGTTGCACGCGGTCAGTGCGAGGGTGGCGAGGGTGAGTCCGGCGGCGGCGAGCAGGTGGCTGCGTACGGTGCGCATGGCAAGTTCCCTTTCGGAAGCGCTGGTTGGGATGATCAGAGCTTGCGGGGTGTCTCGTCCCGGCCGCCACAGCTGACCGGCCAGTCGGGACGCTGGAACGCCGAAACGGCGTCTGACCTGGGAGAACAGTCCGTTCCTGGAACGCCGGAACGGGATGACACGGGGGTGGAGAACGGTGACCGACGGCTCCGGCGCGGATGCGTTCGCCGAGTTCCTGCGCGAGTTGAAGGACCGCTCCGGGCTGAGTTACGGGGTGCTCGCCAAGCGGCTGCACATGAGCACGTCGACGCTGCACCGCTACTGCAACGGCGATGCCGTACCGGCGGACTACGCGCCCGTCGAGCGGCTCGCGCGACTGTGCAAGGCCACGCCGGAGGAGCTCGTCGAGCTGCATCGGCGGTGGGTGCTGGCGGATGCGGGGCGGGGGAGGAAGGGAGCGGCTGGGGCCGCAACCGCTCCTGCGGCGGCGCCGGTTGAGCCGGTTGCGCCGGTCGATCCGGTGCCGGCCGTGTCAGAGGCGGCGGCCTCGGGTGCGGATGCGACCGATGCGCCCCCTCGTCGCCGTCGTCGTACCGCTCTCGTCGCCGCCGTCGCCGCGGCCGGTGTTCTCGGTGCCGTCGGGCTTGCCGTGAGCCTGCCCCTCGGTGGGGACGACGAGCGGGGTGAGCGTCCTGCCGGGTCCGTGTCCGCCGCCGGTGACGACGGGCCGGGGGAGAGCGCGGCAGCGTCCCCCTCGGCGTCGAAGAGCTCGCCGTCGGACAGCTCGCCGTCCGTCTCCCCCACGGCCACCGTGGGGGACAAGGCACGGGGGCAGGGCGCCGGCGGGAAGGCGACGTCCACTCCGTCGTCCGCCTCCACCGCCGCCCCGCTGACCGTCGCCGCCGCCCCCTACTCCTGGGAGAGCCCCTGCTCCCAGCGCTATCTCATCGACAAGCCGCCCGGCGAGGTGCCCCCGCCGCCCGTCGAGCAGGACGCGGCGGCATGGGTGGCCGCCACGGGAGCGGTGTCGTCGGGGGAGCAGTACCTGACGCTCACCGTGCAGGGCACCGGCGCGGAGACGGTCGTCGTCAAGGATCTGACCGTGCACATGGCGGGCAAGCGGTCGCCGCTCGCCTGGAACGACTACGCCATGGGGTATCCGGGCGTGGGCTGCGGCGGCAATGTGCCGACCCGGTCCTTCACCGTCGCCCTCGACGCGGCGCGGCCCGCCGTCGTGCCCGAGGCGGGGCACCGGGACTTCCCGTTCAAGGTGAGCGAGTCGGACCCCGAGGTGTACTACATCAAGGCCGACGCCTCCGCGTACGACGTCAGCTGGTATCTGGAGCTGGACTGGTCGAGCGGTGCGCGCAGCGGAACGCTGCGGATCGGCGACGGGGACAAGCCCTTCCGGACCAGTGGCAACAACGGGCGTCCCGCCTACGAGTTCCCGCTCGGCGGGGAGGCGTGGGAGGCGGGCGACGGGTCGTAGCCCAGGGACGTGGAGGACGACGGGCCCTCGTCGCGCAGGCCCTCGCCGTCCTCGCACGCCGTGAGGGTGAACACGGCGACCACGACCGCCAGCACGGCCAGCAGCCGGGTGGTGCGGGTGGTGCGGACGGTGGGTGCGGACCTGGACATGACGCGGCCCTCTCGGGTGGGGGGTTCGGCGGGCCCAGCTTGGGCGGCGGTGCGTTGCCGGCGCCAGGGGTGGCGCGGGGATTCGGGACGCGGGAACAACGGAACGGCCTCTGAGCTGCGGTTCTGTGGCGTCCCAGGCCGAGGCCGCGGGACGGGCGGACCGCATCCCGGAAAGCTACTTGTAGGCGGCAAGTAATTGTCTAGGGTGCTGCGCATGACCCTTACGAGCGCACCCACAGCATCCGCAGACGTCGCCGCCCCGGCGCCTCCGCTCGCCGCACGGGCCCGGTCGATCGGTGGTTCTCCGGTACGGGACATCCTCGCCGTCACCGCGCGGCCCGAGGTCATCAACTTCGCGGGCGGGCTCCCCGCGCCCGAGCTGTTCGACGCCGACGCCATCGCGGCCGCGTTCGACGCCGTGCTGGCCGAGGCACCCGCGCAGGCGTTGCAGTACTCCACGACGGAGGGCGAGCCGACGCTGCGGACCGCGCTCGCCGAGCGGACGTCGGTGCGCGGGCTGCCCACCACCGCCGACGACGTCCTCGTCACCACCGGCTCCCAGCAGGCGCTGTCCCTGCTCGCGACCGCGCTCGTCGAACCCGGCGACACCGTCCTCGTCGAGGAGCCCTGCTATCTCGCGGCACTTCAGGCGTTCGGGTTCGCGGGGGCGCGGGTGCTGGGCGTGCCCGGCGACGCCGACGGTCCGGACCCGGAGGCGCTCGCCGAACTCGTCGTACGGGAACGGCCGAAGCTGCTCTACACCGTGCCCACCTTCCAGAACCCCACCGGCCGTACCGTCCCCGCCGAGCGGCGGGCCGCGCTCGCCGGCGTCGCGGCGCGGCACGGGCTGTGGATCGTCGAGGACGACCCGTACGGGGAGCTGCGCTTCGAGGGGGAGCGGGTGCCGTGGATCGCCGCGCACGAGGAAGCGGCGGACCGCACCGTGCTCCTCGGCTCCTTCTCCAAGGTCATGGCCCCGGGCCTGCGGCTCGGCTGGCTGCGCGCGCCCGCGGAGCTGCGGCGGGCCTGCGCGATCGCCAAGCAGGCCGCGGACCTGCACACCCCGACCGTCAACCAGCTTGCCGCGGCACGGTACTTGGCCGACAACGACCTCGACGCCCACGTGGCGCGGGTCGCGGCGGTCTACGGCGAACGGCGCGACGCGATGCTCGCCGGGCTGGCGAACGTCCTGCCGGAGGGGTCGAGTTGGCAGCGGCCCGAGGGCGGGATGTTCCTGTGGGTGCGGCTGCCTTCGGCGTACGACACGACGGCGTTGCTCGGCGAGGTCGTGCGGCACGACGTCGCCTACGTGCCGGGTGCGCCGTTCTTCGCGGGGCGGCCCGACCGGTCCACGCTGCGCCTGTGCTTCGTCACCGAGACGCCGGACCGGATCGGGGAGGGGCTGCGGAGGCTGGGGGAGGGCCTCAAAGGCTGAGGCTCAGCGGGCGGACCGGATGAAGGCGGCCCAGGCGGCGGGGGCGAGCTTGAGGGTGGGGCTCGTCTCCGCCGGGTTCTTGGAGTCGCGGATGTGGATGGTGTGGGGGGTGGCGGCGACTTCGAGGCAGGCGCCGCCTTCGCTGCCGCTGTAACTCGACTTGCGCCACTCGTAGGCGACTTCGAGGCACTGGCCGCCCTCGTCTCCGCTGTAGGTCGACTTGAACCACTGAAGTGCTTCGGCGCTCATTGCTCTCCTAGCAGGCGGTCGAGCAGGCCCTTCGAGTCCTGAGGGGTCAGGGCCTGTGTCCGCAGCATCGCATACTTGCGCGCCAGCCTGGACACCTCGTCCGCGTCCGAGACCCATTGGCTGCCGCGTTGCGACTCGGTGTACGCGAGGTGCTGGTGGTCCGGGGTTTCGAGGAGCGTGAAGGGCCCGTTCATACCGGCGTGAGAGGGGCTGTCGAGAGGCAGGAACTGCAAGGTGATGCAGGGGAGTTCGGCGGACTCCCGCAGGTGCCGGACCTGATCGAGACGGGTCGCCGGTCCACCGATCATCATGTGCAGCACCGGCTCCCAGACCACGAAGCTCAGCGTCGGCGGGCTCTTGCGGCATAGGCCCGCGTCTGGAGCAGGCCCGGCAGCACCGCGTTGTCGTACCAGGACAACGCGATCGCCTCCCGCTCATGCTCCATATAGAGCTCGGCCCACATCGGGAACTGGTCGATCTCCGGCAGGTTGGCCACCCCCGCCGGAAGCACCCCCTTGGTGTCCAGGATCTCGTCCAACAGGCCCGCCAGATCCGGCTTCAGGGCTCGCCGGCCCTGCTCGATCGACGCGATCGTCTCCTCGTCCAGCCCGACGAGGGTGCCCAGCGCACCCTGGGTGTAGCCCGCGGAGCGCCTCGCCGCGCCCAGTTGCTTGCCCAGCATCTTCATCGAGGTCAGGTTCTTCGGCCGCGGCGGCTTCTTCGCGCTCATGCTGGTCTCAATCCCCCGGGCCCACGTACGTCACCGGGTGGGAGCCCGTACAAAAAATCTGTACGGGTTCACTCGGTGATCCACCGTAGTGACTCTGCGCGACATTCGTCCCGTGAATGAGGAAAGCCAACTTCCCTGTCAGCGGGACCAGTTCTACGCCCGGGACCGCCGATCCGTGCCTGCTGCCAGGAAGTTGGTGCGGTGGGCGCTGTTCTACTGGGGGCTCGGTGACTGGGAGCGGGGCGAGGACGTGTCGCTGTGTGTGAGCGAGCTCGCGACCAACGCCCTGCTGCACGGGGCACCGCCGGGGCGGGGGTTCCTGCTGCGGGTGCGGTACGACGGGGCCGTGGTGCGGGTGGAGGTGCACGACAGCGGGGGCGGGGAGCCATGTGTGCCGGACTGCGCGGATGAGGGCGGGCGCGGGCTGTTGCTCGTGAGCGCGCTCGCCGACAAGTGGGGGGTGGGACAGCGGGACCCCGGCAAGGTGGTGTGGTGCGAGTTCGTCCACCCTGCCGGGGCCCCGCTCAGTTAGCTACGCGCAGTTGTGCGCCCCGCTCGTGCTCGACGCCACCACCACGTCCGCGCCGCCGAGGGCGGTGATGTGGAGGGCGTTGACCGTCAGGCCGGTCGGGGTTTCGGTCTGTTCGTTGACCACCAGTTTGGCGGTGGGGCCGAGGTCGATGGAGTAGTTGGGGATGTTCGGGACCGTGACCGGGGTCCCGGCGATCGTGAGTTTCAGGTCCGTCGTGCCGGTGCTCGCCTCGCAGGTGCTCTTCGAGGTGGCCGTCACGCCCGTCGCCGCCACGACCGGGAGGCCGGGGAGGCCCAGACTGACCTTCGCCAGGCTCGACTTGGCCGTCGTACCGCTCGGGCCGGTCGTGGTGGTGACGTCGGCGCACAGGGCGTCCGCCGTCAGGACCAGGGCGCTGATGTTCTGGGTGCAGGGCGGGGCGGCCGTCTTCGTGTCCGCGGTGCGGACCTCGCCGGTGTCGGGGGTGGGCGCGATGACGACCGGGAGGACCAGGACGGGGACGGTGGCCGAGAGGCCGTACGCCCGGCCCGTGACGTACTGGAGTTTCAGCTCGGCCGTGGCCTCGGACGCCTTGTACGCCTCGTCGCCCGCGAACGCCGCCTTCACCGGAACCGTCGCCGTGTCCGTCAGCGGCTGCGCGACCTTCTCGATCGTGCAGGACGCCTTGCCCTCGGCAGACGTCTTCGCCTTGCAGGTCTGGTTCGCGCCCAGGGTGAGTGTGACCTCGCGGTCGGCGACCGGGGTGCCGGACTCCTTCTCCTTGAGCGTCGCCGACAGGGCGGCCGGGGAGCCGTTGGAGAGGGTCGCCGGGCCGTCGTAGGTGAGGGCCGTGTCCTTCTGGACCGGCGGTTCCGGGTCGCCGGGGCCGCCCGGTCCGCCGTCGCAGCCGTTGGTGCTGGTGATGAACTTCTCGCCGTACTCACCCGGGTACGGCGTCAGGACCTTGCCCTCCAGTTCGATGTCCTGGTGGACGCCGTTGAGTTCCTGCTCGTAGTGCAGGTGCGGGCCGGTGACGTTGCCGGTGCTGCCGACCGTGCCGATCAGCTGGCCCTGCCGGACCTGGGCGCCGTCGGGGATCTCGTAGGTGGCGAGGTGCATGTACTCGGTGATCCAGCCGTCGCCGTGGTCGATCCGGATGTACTGGCCACCGCCGCCGGGCTGGTTGTGCCGGGTCGCGGTGCCCGCGGCCGAGGCGAGCACCGGCGAACCGGGGGTCGCCCTGCCGTCGGAGCGGATGAAGTCCAGGACGTTTCCGTGGCCCGGGTAGGTCGAGTACGTCCACTGGGACTGGCACTCGAAGGGGGCCAGGAAGGCCGGTTTGGCCAGCGGGGCCGGTTCGTCGGCGGCCGCTGCCGTGGTCGGTACCGCCAGGGCCAGTGCCGTGAGCAGGCCCGTCAGTAATCTGTTGCGCTTCCTCATCGTGAACGTCCCCCGTTTCACGCGCAGTTGTAGGCGTCGCTCGCGGCCGACGCGATGGTCACGTCCACACCGCCCGCCGCCGTCAGGTGCGCCGCGTTGACCGTGATGCCGTTCGCCGTCTTGATCTGCTCGTTGATCACGAGCTTGGCGGCGGGGCCCAGGTCGATCGCGTAGTTCGGCAGGTCACCGACGTCGACCGGGGTGCCGGCGATCGTCAGCTTCAGGTCGGCGGTGCCGGTGGTGGCCGTGCAGCTGCCGGTCGCGGTCGCCGTGACACCGGAGAGGGCGACCACCGGCAGGCCGGGCAGGCCGATCCGGGCGTCCTCGACGGTCGCGGTCGAGGTCGCGCTGCTCGGGCCGATCTTCGTCTCCACCTTCGCGCAGAGGGTGTCGGCCGACAGCACCAGCAGGTTGATCGGTGCGGCGCAGGCGGGGGCCACCGTCTTGGCGTCCGCCGCGCGGACCGTGCCGGTGTCCGGGGTGGGGGCGATGCCGATCGGCAGGGCGAGGACGGGGATGTGGGCGGAGAGGCCGTACGCCCGGCCGGTGACGTACTGGAGCTTCACCTCGGCGGTGGCTTCGGACGCCTTGTACGCCTCGTCGCCCGCGAACGTCGCCTTCACCGGGACTGTCGCCGCGGCGCTGAGCGGCTGGGCGACCTTGTCGATCGTGCAACTCGCCTTGCCCTGCGCGTCCGTGTTCGCCTTGCAGGTCTGCAGGGCGTCCGTCGGGCCGAGGGTGAGGGTGACCTCGCGGTCGGCGACCGGGGTGCCGGCGTCCTTCTCCTTGAGGGTGGCCGACAGGGTCGCCGGGGAGCCGTTGGAGACGGTCGCCGGGCCGTCGTACGTCAGGGCCGTGTCCCTCTGGACCGGGGGCTGGGTGCCGCCCTGGCCCACGTCGAGGAGGTCGTTGTCGAGATCGAGGGTGATACCGCCGTACGTCTCCTTGTTGGGGTCGTCCGCGGTCGGGCCGTCGTACTGCTTGACCCGCTGGTGGTTCGCCCACAGGTCGGCCGGGATCGCCCGGTCCTCGGTCGTCGCCACCTCGTCCCAGCGGGCGAAGTTGATGACGTCGGGCAGGACGTAGCCGCCGCTGTTCGCCGCGACCAGGTCGGTGGCGAGGGAGGAGGCGCTGCCGTAGGCGCCGGAGCGGTAGCCCAGTTCGTGGATCGTGTTGGTCCAGGACTGCAGGAAGGCGAGGACCTTTTCCCTGCCGGAGTTGTAGTGCTCCATGTTGTAGTAGAGGACCGAGCCCGCCGGGAGGCCGTAGTTCTGGGCCTGCGCGACGGCGTCCCGGGCCGAGGCCGCGCCCTCCGGGACCGGGTCGGTGATCGGCACGCAGTCACCGGTGCAGCTGCCCGAACCGGCCTCCGCCTGTGGGCCGACGTAGATCGGGATGAAGCGCCAGCCGTTGGTGTACTGCGTCTGCACCCACTCGGCGCTCGCCTGGTCCTTGCAGCCCGCGTTGACGCCGCCGATGTAGAACCCGATCGCGCCGTACGGTGATGCGGCCTTCCAGGCGTTCATCGTGGCGGTCGGCGGGGCGGCGCAGCGGTCGAAGCCCTTGCCCTGGTAGGAGGTGGCGTCGGCGGGGACGGCCTGGACGGAGACGCCGGGGGCCCTGGTGCCGGAGGTGGCGGCAGGCGTCGCCTCGGCCGCCGGAAGCCCGGCACCGGTGAGGATGCGCTTGATCTCGTCGCGGTTCTCGCCGTAGGACGCGGTGACGGTGATGTCGTCGGCCGTCGCCCAGTAGGTGTGCGAGGTGCGGTTCTCCGCGACCCGCTCTTCGGACGAGCCGGCGCCCGGCTCCAGCACGAGCGCCTCGGTACGGCCCAGCACGTCGGCCGGGCAGTCCTGTTGCGTGGCCGGCTTGCCGAGGTAGACGGCGTGACGGTCGTAGCGGACGCAGGTGTCGGGGTGCTTGGTGAGGTCGACGACGTCCCAGTCGGCCGGGACGGTGAACGTGTGGCCCCGGTAGCTCACTTGGGTCGTGTCGGAGGCCGTTGCGGCCTGCACCGGGCTGCCCGGCGCGGTGACGGTGAGTGCGGTCGCGGCGGTGAACGCGAGCAGCGCGCCGCGGACTGAACGTATGGATCTGCGGTGAGTGTTGATGATTTCCCCCGTGGTGATGGCATCGGCTCATCCGGGCCGATGCGACTCGGAGTGACCACGGGGAGCGTGACGGGGGTGTTGTGTATCGGTCAACGACACGGGGGTGCGGGGCGGGGCTAACCGGACGCCGTTACGGGCGAGTACGGCGCGGGGCGGTTTCGGAGCGCCGCCTTGATGTGTGCAAAGCGTGGTGTGGGGGGTTGGTGAAGCGCCGGGTCCCGTTCGGGCGCCGAGTGACCTGGTGCGGCGGGGGCGCACCAGGTCTTCACAGACGGCTCACAGCGGGAGTTGACCGGATGTGGGGGTCTTCTAGAGGCGCTCGGGGGTGCGGATGCCGAGGAGGGCCATGCCCTGGTGGAGGGTGCGGGCGGTCAGGTCGCAGAGGAAGAGGCGGTTCTCCTTCTGCTCCTCCGTGTCGGCCTTCAGCACCGGGCACTGGTCGTAGAACGTCGTGAACAGCGACGCCAGCTGGTACAGGTACGCGGCCAGCTTGTGCGGGGCGTACTCGGTCGCCGCCTCGAAGACCGTGGCACCGAACGCGTCCACGTGCAGGCCCAACGCCCGCTCCGCCGGGGCGAGTTCCAGCTCCGGGTGGGCGGCCGGGGCCGCCCCCTCGGCCCTGCGCAGGATCGACTTGATACGCGCGTACGCGTACTGGAGGTACACGCTCGTGTCGCCGTTCAGCGACACCATCTGGTCCAGGTCGAACTTGTAGTCCCGGTTCGCCGAGGTCGACAGGTCCGCGTACTTGACCGCGCCGATGCCGACGTACCGCCCGTTCTCGACGATCTCGTCCTCGGTCAGGCCCACCTTCTCGGCCTTCTCGCGCACGACCGCCGTGGCCCGCTCGACGGCCTCGTCCAGCAGGTCCTCCAGCCGTACCGTCTCGCCCGCACGCGTCTTGAACGGCTTGCCGTCCGCGCCCAGCACCGTGCCGTAGGCCATGTTGTGCGCGGTGACGTCGTCGGTCAGCCAGCCCGCCCGGCGGGCCGCCTCGAAGACCATCTTGAAGTGCAGGGACTGACGAACGTCCACGACGTAGAGCAGCGAGGTCGCGTGCAGGTCGACGACACGGTTGCGGATCGCGGTCAGGTCGGAGGCCGCGTAGCCGAAGCCGCCGTCCGCCTTCTGCACGATCAGCGGGACCGGCTGGTCGTCCTTGCCGCGGATGTCGTCGAAGAAGACGACGAGCGCGCCCTCGGAGCGGACCGCGACGCCCATCTCCTCCAGGAGGCGGGCGGTCTCCGGCATGCCGTCGTTGTACGCCGACTCACCGACGATTTCGTCGTCCCGGATCTCCATGTCGAGCTTCTCGAAGACGGAGTAGAAGTAGACCTTCGACTCGTCCACGAACCGCTGCCACAGGTCGAGCGTCTCCTTGTCGCCGGACTGAAGGGCGACGACCCGCTTCCGGGCGCGCTCCTTGAAGTCCTCGTCGGCGTCGAAGACCGCGCGCGAGGCCTTGTAGACCCGGTTCAGGTTCGACATGGCCTGCTCGCCGTCCGTGTCGGTCTCCGCGGACAGTTCGTCCGGGTTCTCGATCAGGTACTGGATGAGCATGCCGAACTGGGTGCCCCAGTCGCCGATGTGGTGCCGGCCGATCGTCCGCTCGCCGGTGAAGTCGAGCATGCCGCGCAGGGCGTCGCCGATCACCGCGGAGCGCAGGTGGCCGACGTGCATCTCCTTGGCCACGTTCGGCTGGGCGTAGTCGATGATCGTGATACCCGGCTCGTCCTTGAGGGGGACGCCGAGGCGGTCGCCGTCGGCGGCGCGGGCGGCGAGGGTCTCGGTGATCGCCTTGTCGGAGACGGTGATGTTGAGGAAGCCGGGGCCGGAGACCTCGACGTCCTTGATCACCTCGCCGGTGGTGAGGTGGGCGACGACGTCCGTGGCCAGGTCGCGGGGGTTCGCCTTGTTCTTCTTGGCGAGGGCGAGGATGCCGTTGGCCTGGTAGTCGGCCCGGTCGCTGCGTCGGAGCAGGGGGTCGACGTCGGTGGTCTCCGGCAAGGCGGCGGAGATGGCGGACGTGAGCTGCTGCTCGACGGAGGCGCTGAGGGGCGTGACCGGGGCCATGGGGTGGGAGCCGTTCTCCTCGGGGTTGCTTAGACGGAGTCAGTATCCCACGGGGGGTAAAAGGGTTTTTGCGGCTGCGGGCCGGTGGGGGCTGGTCGCGCAGTTCCCCGCGCCCCTGGAGGCGGCTGCGCCGCCTTCGGGCGCGTCCGCGAAAAGGCGTTTTCGTGCTTGCCGATGGAACTGGGACAATGGCAACGCCAGCCGTAGACCGTACCGGCTGCTTCAGGAGAAAGAAGGACGTGCCCCGTGGCTCAGAGCACCGAGACCACCGACTGGGTCTCCCGTTTCGCGGATGAGGTCATCGAGGAGTCGGAGCGTCGGGCCCCGGGCAAACCGGTCGTCGTCGCGTCCGGGCTCTCCCCGTCCGGGCCCATCCACCTCGGCAACCTGCGCGAGGTCATGACCCCGCACCTCGTCGCCGACGAGATCCGCCGCCGCGGTCACCAGGTGCGGCACCTGATCTCCTGGGACGACTACGACCGGTACCGCAAGGTGCCCAAGGGCATCGCCGGGGTCGACGACTCGTGGGCCGAGCACATCGGCAAGCCGCTGACCTCCGTCCCGGCGCCGGCCGGGTCGACGTACCCGAACTGGGCCGAGCACTTCAAGGCCGCCATGGTCGAGGCGCTCGCCGAGCTGGGTGTGGAGTTCGACGGGATCAGCCAGACCGCGCAGTACACGGCGGGCACGTACCGCGAGCAGATCCTGCACGCCATGAAGCACCGCGCCGACATCGACGCGATCCTCGCCCAGTACCGGACGAAGAAGGCCCCGGCCAAGAAGCAGCAGCAGAAGCCTCTCGACGAGGCCGAACTGGAGGCCGCCGAGGGGTCCGGCGCGGCCGGTGAGGACGACGGGTCCTCCGGGTCGGCCGGGTACTTCCCGTACAAGCCGTTCTGCGGCAACTGCGAGAAGGACCTGACGACGGTCACCTCGTACGACGACGACACCACCGAGCTGTCGTACACCTGCAACGAGTGCGGCTTCGCCGAGACCGTGCGGCTGAACGAGTTCAACCGCGGCAAGCTGGTCTGGAAGGTCGACTGGCCGATGCGGTGGGCGTACGAGGGTGTCGTCTTCGAGCCCAGCGGCGTCGACCACTCCTCGCCTGGGTCCTCCTTCCAGGTCGGCGGGCAGATCGTCGGGATCTTCGGCGGCAAGCAGCCCATCGGGCCCATGTACGCCTTCGTCGGCATCAGCGGCATGGCGAAGATGTCGTCCTCGCGCGGTGGCGTGCCCACCCCCGGTGACGCGCTCCAGATCATGGAGCCGCAGATCCTGCGCTGGCTCTACGCCCGCCGCAAGCCCAACCAGTCCTTCAAGATCGCCTTCGACCAGGAGATCCAGCGGCTCTACGACGAGTGGGACAAGCTGGACGCCAAGGTCGCGGACGGGTCCGCCCTCCCGGCCGACGTCGCCGCGCACTCGCGTGCGGTGCGTACGGCGGGCGGCGAGCTGCCGCGGACCGCGCGTCCGCTGCCGTACCGGACCCTCGCGTCCGTCGCCGACATCACCGCCGGGCACGAGGACCAGGCGCTGCGCATCCTCAGCGAGCTGGACCCGTCCGACCCGCTGTCGTCCCTGGACGAGGCCCGTCCCCGGTACGACAAGGCCGAGGCCTGGATCAACACGCACGTCCCCGCCGACCAGCGGACCATCGTGCGCGAGGAGCCGGACGCCGAGCTGCTGAAGTCCCTCGACGAGGCGTCCCGGGAGTCCCTGCGGCTGCTGCTGGAGGGCCTTGAGGCGAACTGGTCGCTCGACGGGCTGACCCACCTCGTCTACGGCGTGCCCAAGGTGCAGGCCGGGTTCTCGGCCGACGCCACGCCCAAGGAGCTGCCGCCGGAGATCAAGACCGCCCAGCGGACGTTCTTCGCGCTGCTGTACCACCTGCTGGTGGGCCGCGACACCGGCCCGCGGCTGCCCACGCTGCTGCTGGCGGTCGGGCAGGAGCGGGTGCGGAGTCTGCTCGGCGAGTAAGCGGTAAGAGGTAATGCAGAAGGAAGGGGTCCTCTGGTGAGGGCCCCTTCCCCATGTGTTCTCGTTACGCGATGTGGTCCTCTTCCAGCTCCGCGTTGTACCGGTTCGTGAAGCGGTTGACCATGCGCTTGGCCTCGTCCGGCGGGAGCACCAGGCTGAACTCGGCCTCCACGTTCTCGCTGAACTCACGCGGGGTGGGGTAGCCGGTGCCGCCTATCGACTTCTTGAAGACCTGGTAGTACGACTCCTCGTCCGGCTCGGGGGAGCCGCCGCCCTCGCCGAGTTCACGGGTGCGGTTGGGGGTCACCGGGATGGGGAAGCTGCCGGTCTCCTCCGGAGAGGGCTCCTCGTACGTCGGCTGGTGCTGCTGCTGGTACTCCTCGGCCTGGAGCTGCTCCTCGTACCACTGCTCGTACTGCTGCTGCGGGTCGTACGTGGGGTCGTAGCCGCCCTGGTACTCGATCTGCTGGGGGGCGTTGAACCAGGGGCTCTCGTCCGGCTCCGGCTGGTACTGCTCCTGAGCGGGCGCCGCCTGCTGCTGCGGGACGGGTGCCGCCTCGACGGCCCGCGGGGCGGGCGCGGGCGCCTCGACCTGGTGCGGGGCCGGAGGCAGCAGCGCGGGCTCGATGCCCGCAGCCGCCAGGCCCGCCGGGGCCGTCTCCGCCAGCGGCACGCCGTAGCGGGCCAGCCTCAGGGGCATCAGGGACTCCACCGGGGCCTTGCGGCGCCAGGAGCGGCCGAAGCGGGAGCGCAGGCGGGCCTGGTAGACCAGGCGCTCCTGCTCCAGCTTGATGACCTGCTCGTAGGAGCGCAGCTCCCACAGCTTCATGCGGCGCCACAGCAGGAACGTGGGGACCGGCGAGAGCAGCCAGCGGGTGAGGCGGACGCCCTCCATGTGCTTGTCCGCCGTGATGTCGGCGATCCGGCCGATCGCGTGCCGGGCCGCCTCCACCGCGACCACGAAGAGGACCGGGATCACCGCGTGCATGCCCACGCCCAGCGGGTCCGGCCAGGCCGCCGCGCCGTTGAAGGCGATCGTGGCGGCGGTGAGGAGCCAGGCCGTCTGCCGGAGCAGCGGGAAGGGGATGCGGATCCACGTCAGCAGCAGATCCAGGGCCAGCAGGACACAGATGCCCGCGTCTATGCCGATCGGGAAGACGTAACTGAAGTTCCCGAAGCCCTTTTTGATGGCGAGTTCGCGGACTGCGGCGTACGAACCCGCGAAGCCGATGCCGGCGATGATCACTGCGCCGAACACGACCACGCCGATGAGAACGCGGTGCATCCGAGTCAGCTGCATTGGCGCGGCCACCCGTACTCCCCTCCCCTTGCGTGTTGTTGCGCGCAACAGAGTGGCACATGCGTGCGGCGCACGGGTGGCCGGTAGGGCTCGGCGGCCCTTTTCAGCGCTTCGTCAGCTCTTCTTCGCGGCCGACTTGGACGGAGATGCGGAGGGAGAGGCGGACTTGGACGCCGACTTGGACGCCGACTTCGACGGGGACGGGCTCGCCGCCGTACCGGCCGATCCGCCGGAGGTGTTCGCCTTCGTCACCGACGCCACCGCCTCCTTCGCCGCCGTCTTCACCAGCTTCGCGAGGGTGTCGGCGCTCGGCGTCTTCTCGCCGGCCAGACCCGCGCCGTTGTAGTCGAGGGTGACGACGACGTTCTCGACGCGTGCGACCAGCGTCTGCTGCTTGAAGGCGCCTTCCTTCTTCTTGAGGTCGTAGCGGACCAGCGTGGCCTGGTCGCCCGTGCCCGTCACCGGCTCCGACTTCGCGTTCTTCGCGCCCTCCACCGACTGGGCGTCCTGGACCTGCTTGTCGTAGTACTCCTGCGCCAGCTTGTCGCCCTCGCCGCGCGTCGCGTCGGAGTCGAAGCGGAGCAGGGAGACGTTCAGCCAGCGGAACTGGGAGCCCTTGACGCCGTTGTTGTCCAGGCTCGACCAGGAGCAGCTGCCGCGCGTCGCGATGTCGTCCGACTTGCCCTGTTTGCCGGACTTGGACGCCTTCGGGACCAGGTCGCCGAGCGTGTCCTTCGACAGGGTGTCGCACGCGTCCGGCAGCGACTTGTACGCCGCCGCCTGCACGGTCGGCGACGGGCTGGCGGACGCGGAGGTCTCGGAGCTCTTGCCGCCGCTGCCGGTGGCGCCGCTGTCGTCCGACGACGAGCCGGAGTCCGAGGAACAGGCCGTGGCCACCAGCATCAGGGGGACGGCGGCTGCGCCGAGAAGAACCCGGTGGGTGCGCTTCGCTCGCTTGTCACGCTGGTCGCTCTGTGCTGCTCGCTGCATGGTTCCTTCACTCATGACGCTGCTCGTGCTCCTGCGGTCGGATCGGGTCCGAGGGGCCACGGTACGCGGTGGGACAGCTGTGCGGTTCCGCTTCGCGAGCATCGCCGAACGTCACCGAGCGGCGTCAGCCCGCCATCGCGTCGGCCAGTTCGGCGGCCAGATTCCTTGCCCTGTCCTGCATTTCCTTGCTGTCCGGGGTGATGCCGAGCATGGTCGGCTGCTCCTCGTACTCGACCCTCACGATCACGTTGGACGTGCGGAACACCACAGTCACGGTGCGCTGCCGGGCGGTCGAACCCGAACTGCTCACCACGTCGTTCAGGAACGCCTCGTCGCCCAGGTCGTCCAGGACGCGCGGCTGGAGATCGGCGGCGTCGGAGTCGTCGGAGGGCGAGGGAGAGGAGGAGGCGGTGGAGGAGGCAGAGCCGGAAGCGGACGCGGCGGAAGAAGGCGAGGCCGACGCGGAGGCGGACGCGGCATCGCTCGGCGTCGGCGAGGAACTCACGTCCGACGTCGCCGACTCGGACGGCTCCGGCAGATGCGCGGCCGTCTGCTGCTCCGCGAACAGCGCCTGCGCCTGGGTGTCGTCGCTGACGGCGTTGTCGTACGACACGACACGCTCCAGGTCGACGAGGAGATGGTCGGTGGCGTCGGCCGACTCCACCTTCCACTGGCAGCCGACCTTGCGGTCCGTGTCGAAGGTGGTCGTCGGGGTGCCCTGGTACGCCTTCTCCTGCTGCTCCTCGTCGGCGAGTTGCTGGATGCCGGGCAGCAGCGCGTCGAGGGTGTCCTGGCCGACCGCGCCGCAGGGCTCCGGGAGGGTGCGGTAACGGCCGGGCTCGGCCACGGCGGAGGCGGTGCCTGCGTCGCCCGGGTTGGAGTTGTCGTCCGTACCGCCGGTGTCCGAGCCGCTGGTGCAGCCGGCGGCGAGCAGCGCCACGAGGAGGGCCGCGACGCCGGGTACGTACGCCTTCCGCTGCACGGTCGGCTCCTCTCGATGCTGCTGGTCGGTGCTTGTCACTGCTGGTTATTCGCTTGCCGGGCGTGGGTGGCCCCTGCGCACCATGTGTATCGCACGCACAGCCGTGGATGCCGGTCCGTCGCCCCTTTCGTTGACCTTGGCGCCGGTTTTGCGATGTGAGACTTTGCAACTGATTCCGGGGGAATGAGGACGATATGTCGTACGTGGAAATGCCGGGTGCGAAGGTTCCCATCCGTATGTGGACCGACCCCGCGGCGGTGGAGGAGGTCGCGCTCCAGCAGCTGCGGAACGTCGCGACCCTGCCGTGGATCAAGGGACTGGCGGTCATGCCGGACGTCCACTACGGCAAGGGGGCGACGGTCGGATCGGTCATCGCCATGCAGGGGGCGGTGTGCCCGGCCGCGGTCGGCGTGGACATCGGGTGCGGCATGTCGGCGGTGAAGACGTCGCTGACGGCCAATGACCTGCCGGGGGATCTTTCGCGGCTGCGGTCGAAGATCGAGCAGGCTATTCCGGTGGGGCGGGGGATGCATGACAGTCCTGTGGAGCCGGGGCGGTTCCATGGGCTGGCCACCGGTGGGTGGGAGGAGTTCTGGGGGCGGTTCGAGGGGGTTGCGGAGGCGGTGAAGTTCCGGCGTGAGCGAGCGGCCTTGCAGATGGGGACGCTCGGAGCCGGCAATCACTTTGTGGAAGTAAACATTTGCGACTCCGGGTTTGTGTGGCTGATGCTGCACTCCGGCTCGCGCAACGTCGGCAAGGAGCTGGCCGACTACCACATCGGTGTCGCCCAGAAGCTCCCGCACAATCAGGGCTTGGTCGACCGTGACCTGGCTGTTTTCGTGGCGGACACCCCGCAGATGGCGGCGTACCAGAACGACCTCTACTGGGCCCAGGAGTACGCGAAGTACAACCGCACCATCATGATGGCGCTCCTCAAGGACGTGATCCGCAAGGAGTTCAAGAAGGCCAAGCCGACCTTCGAGCCTGAGATCAGCTGCCATCACAACTATGTGAGCCGCGAGCGCTACGAGGGCATGGACCTGCTCGTCACCCGCAAGGGAGCGATCCGGGCCGGTTCCGGCGAATACGGGATCATCCCGGGTTCGATGGGGACGGGCTCGTACATCGTGAAGGGTCTCGGTAACGAGAAGGCGTTCAACTCGGCCTCGCACGGTGCCGGTCGGCGCATGAGTCGGAACGCGGCGAAGCGTCGCTTCACGACGAAGGACCTGGAGGAGCAGACGCGGGGCGTGGAGTGCCGTAAGGACTCCGGCGTCGTGGACGAGATTCCGGGTGCGTACAAGCCGATCGAGCAGGTCATCGATCAGCAGCGCGACCTCGTGGAGGTCGTGGCGAAACTGAAGCAGGTCGTCTGTGTGAAGGGCTGACGCGGCGGGTCGTGTGTCGTCAGCCCTTCGCGGGGGCCGGCTGGGACAGGCCCCGGGGCAGTCGCTTCTCCAGCAGGGTCACCGCGTAAGGGCTGCCCAACCCGCCGTCCTTCGCGGGCTGTTCGCCGACGACCGTGTAGCCCGCCGACTCGTAGTACGTGCGCAGGCGGGGGTTGGTGGCGAGGCAGTCCAGGCGGGCGTGGGGGCGGCCTGAGGCGGTGATGCGGGTTTCCGCGTGGGTCAGGAGGGCTCGGCCGGTGCCGGGTGGGGCCAGGTGGGGGACCGTCATCAGGCGGTGGATGTAGCCGGCGTCCGCGGGGCGGGGGCCCCAGGCCGCATCGTCGGTCCACCAGAGTTCGTAGGCGCCGGTCAGGTGGGGGCCGGAGTGGGCCAGCCAGACCTCGCCCTCCGTCATGCGGCGTACGAAGTGGGCCTCGTCCTTCTCCGACGGCTTCCACTGGTCGATGCCCCGGGCCAGCATCCACAGGGCCAGGGAGTCGCGGAGCCGGACCAGCGTCTCCGCGTCCGCCGGAGTCGCCCTGCGGTACGTCAGGGGCTGCCAGGAGGTGGGCGCCGGCTCCAGGAGGTTCGCGCGGAGTCTCGCCGACAGGGCGTCCGCGTCCAAGCCGAGGGCCCGGCTGACGTAGCCCTCCACCGAGCCGTAGCGGGACCTGAGCTCCTGGAGGAACAGGCGCATCACCGATTCCGGGGCCCTGCCGAAGCCCAGCCAGGTCGGTGCCTTGCCGCCGTTCCGCGCCTTCCAGTCGGCCAGCAGGGCCGGAGCGGCCAGTTCCGTGAGGCTGTAGTCCTCGATGATCGTGGCCTCGTCGACGCCGAGGAGGCCGAGGACGAGGGCCGCGATCTCGCCCGTGCGGTCCTTGCCCGAGGCGCAGTGGAAGGCCACCGGGGCGTCCGCCTCCGCGATCAGCTCCAGGGCCCGGCGGATCTCCTTCGCGCCGTCCTCCGCGACCTCCAGGTAGCGCTCGGCCAGATAGGGGCCGGGGTCGACGTCGGGGCCCAACGACGGCTGGTCGTAGGGGCGGTGCTCGATGCTGAGGTTGATCCAGTCGAGGGAGGGGGCGGCCGGGACGCGGCCCCTCGCCTCGATCTCCCAGTCATGACGCAGGTCGATCACCGTGCCGATGCCGAGGGACAGGAAGCGGTCCCAGTCGGCGGTGCCGGTCGTCAACTTGCCCAGGGAGTCCGAGCGGTAGAGGCGGCCCGGGCGGACGCGCCGGCCGTCGGCCGTCGTGTAGCCGCCCAGGTCACGGAAGTTGTGCAGGCCGTCGAAGGGTACGTGTCTGTCCACAGGCGGTGACCCTATGGTCCCGGCTCCCTGCCGCGCTCGGCTATTTCGCGTGCGTGACCGCGTAGATCATCACGAACGCGACGATGTGGATGCCGAAGAGGAAGTACCCGAGGTAGTACCAGACGATCCGCTCGCGCTTCTTCTCCAGCGCCAGGCGCCGCCGCTCCGACTCGTCGGCCTCGGCCATCACAGCTCCCTGTGCACCTTGGTGTTCGACGCCTGGGCGCGCGGGCGCAGGACCAGGAGGTCGACGTTGACGTGGGCGGGGCGGGTGACGGCCCAGGTGATCGTCTCGGCGACGTCGTCGGCCGTCAGGGGCTCGGCCACGCCCGCGTAGACCTTCGCCGCCTTCTCCTCGTCGCCGCCGAAGCGGGTGAGGGCGAACTCGTCCGTCTTCACCATGCCGGGCGCGATCTCGATCACGCGCACCGGCTGCCCGACGATCTCCAGTCGGAGGGTCTCGGCGAGGACGTGGGCGCCGTGCTTGGCGGCCACGTAGCCGCCGCCGCCCTCGTAGGTGCCGTGGCCGGCGGTGGAGGAGACGACCACCACCGTGCCGTCGCCGCTCGCGATCAGCTTGGGCAGCAGGGCCTGGGTGAGGTTGAGGGTGCCGATGACGTTCGTCTCGTACATCGTGCGCCAGTCGGCCGGGTCGCCGGTCGCGACCGGGTCGGCGCCGAGCGCGCCGCCCGCGTTGTTGACCAGGACGCCGATCGTCTTGAAGGCGGTGGCGAACTCGTCGACGGCGGCGCGGTCGGTGACGTCCAGCTGATAGGCCGTGGCCTGGTGGCCCGCCGCGTTGATCTCCTCCGCCAGCGCCTCGATACGGTCCTTGCGGCGGGCGGTGAGGACGACCCGGTACCCGGCAGCGGCCAGTCCACGGGCCGTGGCGGCACCGATTCCGCTGCTCGCACCGGTGACGACGGCGATGCGGGAGGCGGCGGACGGGGCGGCGGTGGCCATGGGGTGCTCCTCGGGCGTGGTGGTGTGCGGGGCGGACTTCCGCCCAGGATAGGCGGGGTGCGGGGGATTCCCCGGGGCGGTCCGTATGGCGGAGACCTCGGCGGGCGGCGGCGCGGCTCACTGTCCTCGGGGCGCGTACATGATGACCGCCATGCCCGCGAGGCAGACCAGGGCGCCCGTGACGTCCCAGCGGTCGGGGCGGTAGCCGTCCGCGGCCATGCCCCACAGGATCGAACCGGCGACGAAGACCCCGCCGTACGCGGCGAGGATGCGGCCGAAGTGGGCGTCCGGCTGGAGGGTGGCGACGAAGCCGTAGGCGCCGAGGGCGAGCACGCCGCCGCCGATCCACAGCCAGCCGCGGTGCTCGCGCACGCCCTGCCACACCAGCCAGGCGCCGCCGATCTCGAAGAGGGCGGCGACGACGAAGAGGGCGGCGGAGCGGATGACGTTCATGGTCGGCAGGTTCGCACGGCGGCTTCACCTGATGGACGGCGCCTGCCCGCGGCTGCGCGTGGGATACATCCGTACGACCACGGTGGAGTCTCCTCTGAGGAGTGGGCGGTATGCGGGTTCGGGTGTTGGGTGCGTGCGTGGCGGTCGGGGCGGCAGCGGTGTGCGGGGTGGCTCCGGCTGCGGAGGCCGCGGAGGCCGTGCCTGACGTGCAGGCCGTGCAGGCAGTGCAGGCCGTGCCTGACGTGCGGGCCGTGGGCGGGCCCGACGACGGATGGGTGGCCTACGCCCCCGAGGCCGACCTCGCCTATCACGGTGCCGCGAGCATGGCCTCCGGCCGGGTCGACGTCCGGTTCACACCGCGCAACCACGGGCCGTCCGCCGTCCCGGACGCGACGGTACGGCTGCGCTGGTCGGAGCCGCTCGCCAACCGGCAGCAGCTTCCGGACGGGTGCGCGCGCTCGGGCGCGCGGGTGGTGCTGTGCCGGGTGGGGGCGCTGGCGGCGGACGGGCTGGGGGAGCGGATCGAGCTGCGGGTGCGGTTGCGGGGGGAGCCGTCGGAGGTGCTGCTGGAGATGGACACGGTGTGGAGCGCGGGGGTGGTGGACCGTAATCGGGCGAACGACCGGCAGCGGGTGCTGGTGCTGGACACCGGGGACTCGTACTACTTCTGAACGCCTGCTTCTGGCCCCTGCTTCTGACCGGTCCAGGGTCGGGGGTGTGTGCGTCGTACGCTTTCTGCACGGCGCAGACGACGGAGGTGCGGGGCGGTATGAGCGGAACGGCGCGGGAGCGGCTGCTGGACGAGCTGTCGGTCGTCTCCCGCCGGTACATGGCCTCGTACGCCCTCTTCAACCAGGCGGTCGCCGACCACCTCGGCCTGCACCCCACCGATCTGCAGTGTCTGAACCTGCTGACCCTGGAGGGCGGTCCGGTGACGACGGGCCGGATCGCCGAGCTGACCGGGCTGACGACCGGGTCGGCGACCCGGCTGGTGGACCGGCTGGAGCGGGCCGGTTACGTGGTGCGGGAGCGGGACGCGGAGGACCGGCGGCGGGTGCTGGTGGCCACCGTGCCGGAGAAGATCGTGGAGTTCGGGCGGATGTGGGACCGGCTCGGGGGCGGCTGGACGGCTCTTTTCGACGATCTGGACGCCGGCCAGCTCGGGCTGATCGTCGAGCACATGAGGCGGACGACCGAGTTCAGCGCGCGGCAGGTGGAGCGGTTGCGGGCCGGGGAGTTCTAGGCGACCTGCTCGTCCTGTGCGTCGTAGCGTTCGCGGGCCTCGTGGACCTCTTCGATGTGGGTCTCCGCCCAGTCCTTCACGGCCGTCAGGAGCAGGGCCAGGCTGTGGCCGAGCGGGGTGAGTTCGTAGTCGACGCGGACCGGCACGGACGGGGTGACCGTGCGGGCCAGGATGCCGTCGCGTTCCAGTGAGCGCAGGGTCTGGGTGAGCATCTTGGGGCTCACGCCGGCGATCTTGCGGCCGAGGTCGCTGTAGCGCATGGTGCCGGCGGCGAGGGCGGAGACGACCAGGCTGACCCACTTGTCGCTCAGGCGGTCCAGGAGCTGGTTGGTGGGGCAGCCCCTGATGAACGCGTCGTACTCGACACGGGCCTGTTCGCGGCGCTGGGCCGCCGTCATGGTCGCCATGACTCACCTCCGGGGGACAAACGCACTCTCAGGTAACTACTTACCAGGAGATAGTAGCTCTTCCTAGGGTTGTCGGCAGATGGAGCGCGGTCGCCGAGGAGCTCGGCGGTCGCCAACAGCCGGTTTACTCAAGGGAGTTGGCAGTCATGCGTGCTGCGGTCGTGAACGCGTTCGGTGGGGTCGAGGTCGTCGAGGTCGTGGAGACCGAGGTGCCCGAGCCGGGCGCGCGCGAGGTGCGGATCAAGGTGGCGGCGGCCACGGTGAACCCCGTCGACGCCGGGGTGCGGCAGGGCTTCTTCGGGGGCGCGGGCAAGCAGATCGGGCTGGGCTGGGACGTCGCCGGGACGGTGGACGCGGTGGGCGTCGCGAGCGCCTGGAGTGTGGGGGACCAGGTCGTCGCCCTCGACTACGGGATGGTGAAGCCGCTGGGCACCCACGCCGAGTACGTCGTCGTGCCCACGGACGCGGTGGCGCTGGCGCCCCGGACGGTGGGGGCGGTGGAGGCGGCGACGCTGCCGCTGAACGGGCTGACGGCCGCGCAGGCGCTGGATCTGCTGGGGCTGTCGGCGGGGCAGTCGCTGCTGGTGACCGGGGCCGCGGGGGCCGTTGGCGGCTTCGCGGTGCAGCTCGCCGCGGAGCGGGGGGTCGTGGTGACCGGGCTGGCCCGGGCGGCGGACGAGGAGTTGGTGCGTTCGCTCGGGGCGTCGGATTTCGTCGTCGAGGGGCGGGCCGGCGCGTTTGACGCGGTGCTGGATGCGGCGGTGCTGGGGGCGGGGGCCCTGGAGTGGGTGCGGGACGGGGGCACCTACGTGGGAGTCATTCCGCAGGCTGCTCCCGAGGGGGTACGGGGGGTGCGGGCCACGGCCGTCGAGGTCAGCGCCGATGGCGGACGGCTCGCGGAGCTGGCCGGTCTGGTGGATTCCGGGGTGCTGAGCCTGAGGGTGGCCGAGACCTTCTCCCTGGAGGACGCGGGAAAGGCGCATGCGGTGCTGGCCGGGGGCGGGGTCCGGGGACGGGTCGTGCTGGTGCCGGGTGCCTAGGAGCTCGGGGGCCCGGTTGATCGGCGGGTGCGGGTTGACTGTGGCTTGTCGCGCAGTTCCCCGCGCCCCTTCGGCGGCGTCAGTGATGCTGTTCCTTTTGCGGGCCGGCCGGCAGCAGGGCCGTCAAGGGCAGGCATGTCGTCACCGCCGCCGCCACCACCAGCAAGCTCATCGTGCCGTTCGTGTGGAAGTACACCGTCGTCACCGCCGCCGCCCCCGTCGCGTTGGCCAGTTGCTGGACCGCGTTCAGGGAGCCGCTCGCGCTGCCGGCCTCGGTGGGGGCGATGTCGCCGATCGTGAGGTCGTAGATCGTGCCGAAGCAGGTGCCCATGCCGATGCCGAGGATCACGAGGGGCGGGGTCAGGGCCCAACTGGTGGTGTGCGCGCCTGAGTGGTGGACGACGAGGGTCAGCCAGACGCAGCCCGCCAGGAGGATCAGCAGCCCCGTCACGGCGAGGCGGCGGCCGTAGGTGTGGATCAGGCCGTGGCAGGCGATCGAGGCGATGACGATGCCGAGGGTCAGGGGGATCAGGCCCAGCGCGGTGCCGGCGGGGGTGCGGCCCAGGCTCTGCTGGAGGAAGAGGGAGATGACGTAGAGGAGGCCGGCCGTCGCGGCGAAGGCGACCACGCCGAGGGTGAGGCCCGCCGCGAAGCCGCGGTTGCGCAGGAGCGAGGGCTCGATGAGCGGGTGGGCGGCGGTGCGCTGGCGGTGGCAGAAGGCGGCGAACGCCGCGAGGCCGAGGAGCAGCAGGGCCAGGGGGCGGGTGGTCCAGCCCTGTGCCGAGCCGTCGATCAGGCCGCCCAGTACGCCGAGCATCGCGCCCGCCAGGAGGGCGGAGCCGGGGCCGTCGACGGAGACGGAACGGTCGCCGGTGTCGCGGGGGAGCAGGCGGGTGGCGGCGAACAGGGCGGCGCCGCCCAGGAGCAGGTTGATCAGGAACATGGGGCGCCAGCCGAGGCCCGCGAGGTCGGCGTCGACCAGGAAGCCGGCCAGGACCGGGCCGCCGACGGCGGAGAGCCCCATCGCCGGGCCGAACAGGGCGAAGGCCTTGCCGATCTGGTCGCGGGGCCAGGTGGCGCCGAGGATGCCGAAGCCCTGCGGGATGACCAGGGCTCCGAAGGCGCCCTGGAGCAGGCGGGCGGCGACGAGGGCCGCCGGGGTGGGGGCGAGGCCGCAGGCCAGGGAGGCGGCGACGAAACCGGCGAGGCCGGCCAGGAACAGCCTGCGGCGGCCGTATCGGTCGCCGAGCCGCCCGCCGGGGACGAGGAGCACGCCGAGGGCGAGGGCGTAGGCGGCGCCGAGCCACTGGACGAGGCCGGGGCCGCCGCCGAGGTCGGCGGTGATGGTCGGGGCGGCGATGTTGGTGATCGTCGCGTCGAGGAGGTCGAGGACGTCGGCGGCCAGGATCACGGCCAGGATCGCCCAGCGGGTGCGGGCGGGGAGAACGCCTCCCGATCTATTTTCGTGATGCAGTATCTGTGTCACGCAGATAAATATGGGAGACGGCCCGCCGGGGTGTCAACCGGGATTCGTGTGGAATAACGGGGGCGCCGTGGCCGTTCGACGGTATGGTTGAACGGTCAACAACTTGGAGGGTGATCGGCCATGCAGTTCGGGATCTTCAGCGTCGGCGACGTCACGCCGGACCCCACGACGGGCCGGACACCGACCGAGCGCGAGCGCATCAAGGCCATGGTCGCCATCGCGCTGAAGGCCGAGGAGGTCGGCTTGGACGTCTTCGCGACCGGCGAGCACCACAACCCGCCGTTCGTGCCGTCCTCGCCGACCACCATGCTCGGCTACATCGCGGCACAGACCGAGCGGCTCGTGCTGTCCACCTCCACGACCCTCATCACCACCAACGACCCCGTGAAGATCGCCGAGGACTTCGCGATGCTCCAGCACCTGGCCGACGGGCGCGTCGACCTGATGATGGGGCGCGGGAACACCGGGCCGGTCTACCCCTGGTTCGGGCAGGACATCCGGCAGGGCATCAACCTCGCCATCGAGAACTACGCGCTGCTGCGCCGGCTGTGGCGCGAGGACGTCGTCGACTGGGAGGGCAAGTTCCGCACCCCGCTCCAGGGCTTCACCTCCACCCCGCGACCGCTGGACGGGGTGCCGCCCTTCGTGTGGCACGGGTCCATTCGCTCGCCCGAGATCGCCGAGCAGGCCGCCTACTACGGCGACGGCTTCTTCCACAACAACATCTTCTGGCCGGCCGACCACACCAAGCGGATGGTCGAGCTGTACCGGACGCGGTACGCGCACTACGGGCACGGGACCGCCGAACAGGCCGTCGTCGGGCTCGGTGGCCAGGTCTTCATGCGGGCCAGGTCCCAGGACGCCGTGCGGGAGTTCCGGCCGTACTTCGACAACGCGCCGGTGTACGGGCACGGGCCCTCGCTGGAGGACTTCACCGAGCAGACCCCGCTGACCGTGGGCTCCCCGCAGCAGGTCATCGAGAAGACGCTGAGCTTCCGCGAGTACGCCGGTGACTACCAGCGCCAGCTGTTCCTGCTGGACCACGCGGGGCTGCCGCTGAAGACCGTCCTCGAGCAGCTCGACATCCTCGGCGAGGAGGTCGTTCCGGTGCTGCGCGAGGAGTTCGCGAAGGGGCGGCCGGATGATGTGCCGGAGGCGCCCACGCACGCGTCGCTGCTGGCCGGGGTGAAGAAGGAGACTGTGTCATGAAGCTTGTCGTCGTCTCGGCGGGACTGAGCGTGCCCTCCTCGACACGGCTGCTCGCCGACCGGCTGGCCGCGGCCGTGGGGCGGCGGACACCCGTGGAGGTGCGGGTCGTCGAGCTGCGTGAACTCGCCGTGGAGATCGCGCACTTCTTCACCAACGGGTTTCCCGGCAAGGCGCTCGCCACCGCGCAGGAGGCGGTGGCGGGGGCCGACGGGCTGATCGTCGTCACGCCGGTGTTCTCGGCGTCGTACAGCGGGCTGTTCAAGTCGTTCTTCGACGTCCTCGACAAGGACGCGCTGGCGGGGAAGCCGGTGCTGGTCGCCGCGACCGGGGGCAGCGCGCGGCACTCGCTGGTGCTGGAGCACGCACTGCGGCCGCTGTTCGCCTACCTGCGGGCCGTCGTCGTGCCGACCGCCGTCTACGCCGCCTCGGAGGACTGGGGCGCGGAGGGGCTGGAGAGCCGGATCGAGCGGGCCGCGGGGGAGCTGGCGGGGCTGATGGCCGGACTGTCCGGCACCAGGGTCGGCACCGGCACCGGGGCCGCGGTGGCCGGCACGGCCGAGAAGGACAGGGCGGCCGGGGCGGCCGGGGAGACGGCGCGGGGCGGGGCGGACATCGAGGTCGTGCCCTTCGCCGAGCAGCTGGCCGCGCTGTCGCCGCGGCGGTGAGCGGGCGGCGGGGGCGCGGCGGGGGTCCGGGCGCGGTTGCGTCTGTCACGGTGAGAGGCCGGTAAAAAGGCTGATCGTCGGGTCGCTCACCCGGCTGAAGCGGCGGATGCCTTGGCAGTATGGAGGCGTGCCTCAGACCGTGCTGCTCGCCGAAGACGACCGCGCCATCCGTCATGCGCTGGAGCGCGCCCTGACCCTGGAGGGCTACCGGGTCACCGCGGTCGCCGACGGGGTCGAGGCGCTCGCGCAGGCCCACCGCACCCCGCCGGACGTGCTGGTCCTCGACGTGATGATGCCCGGGATCGACGGGCTCCAGGTGTGCCGGGTGCTGCGGGCCGAGGGCGACCGGACGCCGATCCTGATGCTGACGGCGCTCGTGGAGACCCAGGACCGGATCGCCGGGCTGGACGCGGGCGCCGACGACTATGTGCTCAAGCCCTTCGACGTGGAGGAGGTCTTCGCGCGGCTGCGGGCGCTGCTGCGGCGGACCGGGGGCGCGGGACCGGGCACCGGCGGAGCCGCCGCCGCGCCGGGTGCCGGCGGCGCCGCGAACGGGACTGCGGAGGCCGCCGCCGACGTGGCGCAGAAGGTCGCGGCGGAGCGGTACCTGGAGGCCGCCGGGCTGCGCATGGACCCGCAGGCGCGGCGGGCCTGGCGCAACGGGCGGGAGCTGGAGCTGACCCGTACCGAGTTCGAGCTGCTGGAGCTGCTGGTCCGCAACGCCGGGATCGTGCTCGACCACTCGACCATCTACGACCGGATCTGGGGCTACGACTTCGGGCCGGGCTCGAAGAACCTCGCCGTCTACGTCGGCTATCTGCGCCGCAAGCTCGACGAGCCGGGGGCACCGCAGCTGATCCACACCGTGCGCGGCGTGGGGTACGTGCTGCGGGAGGACTGAGTGGGGCGCCTCGCGCGGCTGCTGCGTCGGCGGCGGCCCGGGCTGGTGTCCCTGGGAACCACGTTCGCGGTCTCCTTCGCGGCGGTCACCGCCGCCGTCACCGTCCTCGTCGGCATCCTGTCGTACAGCGCGGCGGCCCGGCTGGTGCGGGTGGACCAGCAGTCCGTGTTCGACGAGGTCGTGCAGGACCTGCGGGACGAGGTGCGGCAGCACCGGATGGCGCCGGAGGACTTCTCCTCGTCGGCGCCCGGACACGATCTGGTGCGGCCTGCCCGTACGGATGTGCAGGTGCTGGGGGCCGACGGGTCCGTCGTCGATCCCGGCAGTCCCGGGCTGCCCGTGACCGGCGGCGACCGGGAGATCGCCGGGGCCGGGGCGGCCGGGGAGCTGACCCAGCACAAGGACGTCGACGTCGGCAGCGACGTGTACCGCGTGGCCACCGTGTCGCTCGGGGGCGGGCGGGGGGCCGTGCAGGTCGCCCAGGAGTTCAGCGACACCGAGGATCTGCTGCAGGCGCTTCAGCAGCGGACGCTCATCCTCATGGCGGCCGTGGTGGTCGGGGCCGGGCTGTTCGGGTGGTGGCTCGCCCGGCGGATCACCCGGCGGCTGGTCGTGCTGACCTCCGCCGCCGAGGACGTCGCCCGTACCCGGCGGCTCGGGGTGCAGGTGCCGGTCACCGGATACGACGAGGTGGGGCGGCTCGGGCGGGCCTTCGACCGGATGCTCGGGCGGCTCGCGCAGTCGGAGGAGGACCAGCGGCGGCTGGTGCAGGACGCCGGGCACGAGCTGCGGACGCCGCTGACCTCGCTGCGGACCAACATCTCGCTGCTGCGGCGGATCGACGAGCTGCCTCCGGAGACGCGGGAGGAACTGGTCGCGGACCTCGGGCAGGAGGCGC
The DNA here is from genome assembly GCF_003143935.1 of Streptomyces sp. Act143. GTDB lineage: Bacteria > Actinomycetota > Actinomycetes > Streptomycetales > Streptomycetaceae > Streptomyces. The sequence continues at coordinate 5,882,644 of NZ_QFRX01000001.1, forward strand.
GTGAACTCACCGATCTGGTGAACGAGCTGGTCGAGCTCGCGGCCGGGCAGTCCGACACCGAGCCGCCGCAGCGGGTCGACCTCGCCGACATCGCGGAGGACGTGGCGGGGGTGGCCCGGCGGCGCACCGGGCGGGAGATCCTGGTGCGGGCGAGCGGGGACACCTCGACGGACGGGCGGCCGGGGATGCTGACCCGGGCGGTGTCCAACCTCGTGGAGAACGCGGTGAAGTTCGACCGGGAGGGGCGGGCGCCGGTCGAGATCCGGGTGTCCGGGCCGGCCCGCGCGGGCGTGGTGCGGGTGGAGGTCCTCGACCGGGGGGCCGGGATCGGGGACGAGGATCTGATGCGGGTCTTCGACCGGTTCTACCGGGCCGCGGACGCACGGTCGCTGCCCGGGTCGGGGCTCGGGCTGTCGATCGTGCGGGAGGTGGCGCTGGCGCACGGCGGGGCACCGTTCGCCGTGCGGCGGGACGGGGGCGGGATGGCGATCGGGTTCACCGTGGGGGGCGGGGCCTGAACGGGCCTGCGGCGGCTTTCCCTCGCGCGCAGCATGGAGGGCGTCGGTGCGGGCGGTGGTGGCGGTGGCGGTGGCGCCGGCGGTGCCGCGGACCGACGGTACGAAGTGAACGAGTCGAACGAGTCGAACTCGCCGAACGCGCCAACGCGCCGAATGAGTACCCGTACCCAGACCGGAGCGAGTGATCGCGCCCATCCGGCGCGCCCCCGCGGCGGCCTAGCGTTCCGGCATGGCCTCGAACGACTCCTCCTCCCGCCCCTCCGCCGCCGGCGCGCTCGGCTGCGGCTGTGTCGCGCTGGTCGCCCTGCTCGGTGTCGTCGTCGTGCTGTTCGTCGGGCTCGCCTGGGGCTCGGCGGGGTCGCCCGACTATCCCCGCGTCGCGCCCGAGGAGATGGCCGATCGGGCCTTCGAACGGTCCCAGGAGGCGTACGGCGTCCTGGGGTTCACCCGGACCGTGCCGCCGGGCGTCGAGAAGGTCGGGGTCAGCACCGAGAACACCTTCGACTCCGGCTTCTGCTACGACGGGGGCCTGCTGGGCCTGGACGACAAGACCGTCGACGGCGCCTACACGATGAGCCACGACTGGGCCCTGGACCGGGTGCCGGCGAGCCAGGCCGTGCCCGGGCTGCGGCGGCTGCACGAGCGGCTGAAGGACGACGGCTGGGAGATCACGTCCTACCGGGAGGGCACGGACGGGCAGGACTGGAGCCTGTTCGTGCAGCGGGACGGCGGCGACGAGCGGATGTCCTTCACGTGGTTCCCGGACCGCGGGTACTTCATCGGCGGTGCCAGCGTCCCCTGCGCGTACGACCCCGCCTGGGCGGAGGGGGACGTCGGGCCCGCGGGGGACGACGTGCGGCCGCCGGTGTTCGGGCCGGCGTCCTAGGGCCTGTCATCAAATTCCCGCCTGCCCGGCGACGCCTGGCACGCGCGCTCGCCTAGCGTCCGTCCCGGGCGCGCCGTCACGCGGCGCGCAGTGCCGTCGCCCCCTGCCGCCAGGCTCCCAGCAGCCTGGCGGCCAGGCGGTCCTCCAGATGCGTGGTCGCGCGGACGCCGAAGACCACGTCCGCGTCCAGGTCCGGCTCGCTCGCCAGCAGACCGTCGACGACGTCCTGCCGTACGACCTGCTCGTGCACGGCGTCGGCCTCGACGTGCTCGGTGTAGAACCGTACGGCCGCCGGCCCCGCCCCCGCCCGGCGCAGCGCCTCGGCGAGACGGCGGGAGCCGGGGGAGGAGGTCACCTCCACGGCGGCGAAGTGACCGACCAGCGCGCCGCGCAGCGCCCGGTGCAGGCCGAACAGGGACATCAGGTTGACGGTGGCGAGCGCCTCGGCGGGGGCCGCGTCGACGTAGTGGCCGTACGCCGTCTCCAGGTTCAGGTCCGCCATCAGGGCGGCGAACAGTTCCGCGTGGATCTCGTCCGGGCGGCCCGCGCCGAACTCGTCGAACTCCACCGCCACCATCCCCGCCTTGGCCCGCCCGTACAGCCGGGGGAGGACCCAGGCGTGCGGGTCGGCCTCCTTGAGGTGGTAGAGCGAGCGCAGGGCCGCGTACTCCCGCAGGTGGTCGAGGGTGCCCTCGTCGCGCAGGAAGTACGACACGCTCGTGCCGTCGGGATCGCCGGTCGGTTCGACCTGGAGCTCGTCGAGGGCGTCGGCGGCGGTGGTGTCGGTGGCCGGTACGTCCTCGCGCAGGGCGGTGCGGAAGCGGTCCTCCAGGGCGGCGCGGAAGGCGAGCAGGCCGCTGTCCCACTCCAGGGTGTCGGGGACGTCCCGGAAGCCGCGGTAGTGCAGCTCGTAGAGGGTGTAGAGGGCGAGCTGGAGGTCGTCGTCGTAGGGGTCGCAGGCGGCGGAGTCCGGCATGGCCGCCGGGGCCGGCGCGCCCAGGAGGGCGGCTCGCACCGCGGCGGACAGCGGGCCCCGGGGGGCGGGGAGCGGCGGGGGCCGGTGCCGGGAGTCGCCGGTCATGCCGGGCCGCCTTCGCCGGTCTTGTCGCCGCGGCGCTCGCGGCGGCGGTGGCTGGTGTCGCACCACGGGTACAGGCGGCTGCGGCGGCAGGTGCAGACGGCCACCTCGAAACGGTCGGACACCGTCACCCGGCCGTGCTCGTCGACGACTTCGACCGGCCCCTCGATCAGCAGGGGCCCGTCGCGCTGGACACGGACGCGGCGGGGGCGTTCAGACGGAACGGCCACGGATCACCACCAGTTCCTCGGTCGGGTCGCCGTTCACCAGGCCCCGGTCGCGCAGCCAGCCGAGCCGGGAGCGCAGCACCGGGCCGAAGGGCAGCCGGGTGCGGTCGACGACCTCCGCGTGCAGACCGGCCTCGGTGAGGCGGGCCAGCGTGGCGTCGACGCCGCACAGGTGCGAGTGGACGAGCAGCAGGGCGCCCGCGGGCCGCAGCACCGTCGGCGCGGAGTCGCAGACCCGGTCGATCAGCAGCCGGCCGTCCGGGCCGGCGTCCCAGGCGCGGGCGATGCCGCGGGGCGGGGCGGCGTCGGGGGCGGGCACGTAGGGCGGGTTGGCGAGCACCAGGTCGAAGCGGCGGCCGGGCACCGCCGAGGCGAGGTCGCCGTGGCGGACGCGCAGGCTCTGGCCGTTCAGCACGGCGTTGAACCAGGCGGTCGCGACCGCCCGCCAGGAGATGTCGACCGCGGTGACCCGGCCGCCGAGCCGCGCCGCCTCGACGGCCAGGGCCCCGCTGCCGGTCCCCAGGTCCAGGACGTCCGTCCGGCCCGTGATCGGTTCCCGGTGCAGAGCCCGCCCCAGGAGCCGGGTGTCGGCCTGCGGCGCGTACACGCCCCGCGGGACCCAGCAGCGGCGCGGGTCGGCGGGGGCGGGGCAGCCGACTGTGGTGGGGGTCATGGGTCTCCTGCGGGGTGATGGGGCCGGTGGGGTTCGTCGGGGCCGACAGAGCCCCGAGGAGGTGGGTACCTCGGGGCTCGATCCGGTCAGCCCGGTGCCTGCAGCGGCCGGGCCGCCAGGGCGCGGGCGACGCCGTGGAGGTTGTCGGCCATGGCGCGTCCGGTGCTGTGCGCCCAGTCGCGGCCCTTCTCCTCGTCCAGGTAGTCGGGGCCCGGTCCGGGGCCGAGATGCCAGTACGTCCAGGCCTGGCCGGGGATCGTGTAGCCGATGTCCGCCAGCGCTCCGGAGATCTCGCTGATGACGTGGTGGGCGCCGTCCTCGTTGCCGGTGACGACCACGCCCGCCACCCGGTTGTAGGCGACGGGGCGCTCCTCGTCGTCCGTCTCGCTCATCATCGCGTCCATGCGTTCCAGGACGCGCTGCGCGACCGAGGACGGGCGGCCCAGCCAGGTGGGGGAGGCGACGACGAGGATCTCCGCGTCCAGGAGCCGGTCGTGCACGCCGGGCCACTGGTCGCCGTCCCCGGCGTCGGTGACCACTCCGGGCGCGATGTCGAGGTCGACGGCCCGGACGGTGCCGACCTGGACGCCGTGTTCGTGGAGCCGTTCGCCGACCACCTCGGCCAGGGCCTCGGTGTTGGAGGGCTCGGGGCTCTGCTTGAGGGTGCAGTTGATGACGAGTGCCTTCACGGTTTCCTCCGGGCCGGGGAGGCCCTCGGTCGGTCCTCGGTCAGTCGTCGCCGCGGACGATGTTCCACTCGCCGCTCTTGTCCGTGGCGGACGGGCGGCTCCCGTCGTCGACGGGGGAGAGGCAGGTGCGTACGCCCTTGTCGCGTACGGCGCGGGCCTTGCGCCAGCCTGTCCTCGCCACGCGGAGGACGTCGGCCGGGTCGTTCTGGACGGTGGGCGCGGTCACGGCGGTTCAACTTCTTTCTGTCTTGTCGAGATGGCGACCGAGTTCCCTCCTGGGGCGCCTGAAAACGGTCGTGGGCGTCGGCCGCGTTCAGATGTCGCGCTGCTCCAGCGGTCGTACGGCCGGACCCTGGAGGATGCTGCCGTCCGGCGCGAACCGGGAGCCGTGGCAGGGGCATTCCCAGGCCTGCTCCGCGTGGTTGAAGGCCACGACACAGCCGAGGTGCGTGCAGTTCGCCGACACCGCCCGCAGCCGGCCGTCCGCGTCCCGGTGCACGGCACAGCGGTGGCCGCCCACCCGCAGCACCGCGCCGTCGCCCGGCGCGAGGTCCTCCGGAGCGGGCCCCGACAGGGGCGGCAGCCGGTCGCCGACGAAGTGCCGGGCGACCTGCGTCTGGTGCTTGAGGAAGGACACGCCCTCGCGGACGACGGACCCGAGGCGCCGCGGGTCGTACAGGCCGGCCCACGCGACCTCGCGGCCCGCCATCAGGTCGGTGAGCAGACGGCCCGCCATGATGCCGCCGCTCAGCCCCCAGCCGCCGAACCCGGTGGCCACGTAGGTGTGCCGGCTGCCGGGGTGGAGCGGGCCGACGAGGGGCACGGAGTCGGTGGAGTCGTTGTCCTGGGTCGCCCAGCGGTGGGTCAGCGTCAGCCCGCGGAAGCGGTCGTCGGCCCACTCCGCCAGCCGGGCGAAACGCTTGTCGACGTCCGCGGTGCCGGGGGTGAAGTGCTCGCCGGTGACGATCAGCAGCCGTACGTCGTCGCTCCGGCCGTCGCCGTAGGGCGCGCTGCGCACCGAGCGGGTGTTGCTCTCCGGCGTGATGTACATGTCGCGCGGGGCGCGGCTCGCGTCGATGGTCCCGGCCACCACCAGCTCACGGCGGGGCGAGAGCCGGGTGAACAGCAGGGCCCGGTCGAACACGGGGTAGTGGGTGGCCACGACCACGTCGTTCGCCCGCACCTTCACCCCGGCGTCGGTCGTCAGGACGCACGGCTCGCCCTCGGTGAGCGCGACGACCCGCGTCTCCTCGTACACCGTGCCGCCGCGCCGGCGCAGGTCGTCGGCGAGTGCCAGCAGGTACTTGCGGGGATGGAACTGTGCCTGCCGCGGCACCCGTACCGCGCCCGCCACCGGGAAGGGCAGCTCCGTGCCGGTGACGAAGGAGGCGGCGAGTCCCGCCTCGCGTGCCGCCGCCGCCTCGGACCGCAACTCGTCGACGCCGGCGGCGTCCTCGGCGTACGTGAACGCCGCCGCCTCCTCCCAGTCGCAGTCGACGCCCAGCTCCGCCACGATCTCCGCGGCGTGCCGGATGGCGTCCGTCTGCGAACGGGCGTACAGCCGCGCCCCCTCGGCGCCGCGCGTGCGGCGCAGCCGGTCGTAGACGAGGGTGTGCAGGGCGGTCAGCTTCGCCGTCGTACGGCCGGTCACCCCGGCGGCGAGCCGGCCGGCCTCCAGCACGGCCACCTCGCGGCCCTCCCGGACCAGTTCCCAGGCCGTGCTCAGTCCCGCCATACCGCCGCCGACCACCGCGACGTCGACGCTGAGGTCGCCGGCGGGCGGGGGCGCGGGGGTGCCGGGCGGGGCGGTCTCGAGCCAGTACGGCCCCCGGAGTCCTGCGTCGGCGTTCATGGCCGTCTCCTGTCTCGTGGTTGTCACTGATCGCGGTTCTGCAGCAGCCGCAGCACCGCCTCCTCCACCGCTCCCTGCGTGGCCGGTTCGCCGAACCGGACGTCCGCGCCGAGACGGTCCAGGGACGCGGCGATCGTGCGGCCCTCCTCGTAGAGCTCGACGACCCTGGGGTTGATGTACGAGGCGCGGCAGACGGCCGGGGTGTTGCCCAGGTACCCGGCCACCTCGCGGACGGCCCGGTTCACGGCACGGGTCCGGGCCGCGCGGGACTCCGCCGCGACGGGCTGCGCCACGGCGAGCGCGACCGCCGCGAGCACGGTGGCGTGCCAGGTGCGGAAGTCCTTGGCGGTGAGGTCGGTGCCCGCGCGCTCGCGCAGATACGTGTTGAGGTCGCCGGCGTGCACGTCGTGCCAGGCGCCGCCCTGCCAGTAGACGAAGAGGCGTTCGCCGCCGCGGTCGCCGCGCCGCAGCAGCGCCCGGACCGTCCGGCACACCGCGTCCTCGGCGAGCGACTGCTCCACGTCCTTGGAGTTCTTGGCGGGGTAGGCGAAGCACACCTCGCCCGCCCGGCAGGTGGTGTGCTCGCGGAGCAGGGTGGTGAGGCCGTGGGTGTCGTTGTCGCGGCGGTAGGAGTCGTTGCCGATCCGGAAGAACCCCAGGTCGAGCAGGCGGGCCGCGCAGCCCAGCACCCGCTCCCGGCACAGGCCCCGGGCGCCGAGGTCCGCGGCCAGGCGCTCGCGCAGCCGGGGCAGGGCCGGGACCACCTCCAGGACGTGCCGGTGCTTGGCCGCCTCCTGCTGCTCGCGGAACCGCGGGTGGTACAGGTACTGGCGGCGCCCCGCGGCATCGGTGCCGGTCGCCTGGATGTGCCCGTTGGCGGCCGGGCAGATCCACACGTCGGTCCAGGCGGGCGGTACGACGAGCTCGCGCAGGCGTTCCTTCTCGGCCGCGTCCGTGATGGCGCGGCCGGCCGGATCGACGTACCGGAATCCGCGACCGCAGCGCACGCGGGTGATGCCGGGGCCGTTCAGGTCGCTGGTGCGCAGCCGTGCCGTGCGCCGCGAACCGCCCGGCCCCCGCCCCGGGTTCACCGCCACGGTGTGCCGGGCCCCGCGGCCCCGGGGCCGGCGTCCGTCCCGTCCTCCGTGGCGCGGCACAGCAGCCGGAACCCCTGGAGCAGGGTCAGCGGCCACAGCACGGCGAAGCACCACAGCACGGCGGGTTCGGAGGTGCGGACGCCCATGACGACGAGGAACACCGACGCGCTCAGCAGGGCCGCCGTCGACAGCGGCAGCCAGCGGCGCGAGACGGGGCGGCGCGCACCGGGGCGCACCAGCCGGTGCGCACGGCGGCGGACTTGGCGGCGCATACGGCGGGTGAGGCGCCGGTCGGCGCTCAGTTCCGCTTCCATGCGGCTGAGGGCGAGACGTTCGTGCGGGGAGAGCACGACGTCGTCGGGGTCACTGCGCTCGTTCACGATCGGCACCTCTCTCGTCCCCGGCCGGGTTCCCCGGCCGAGTTCCCCGCCGGGATGAGGCGACGCCTGTCGGGTACTCGGCGCCGTGCACGCAAGGAAGCGACACAGGGAGGAACCCATGAGCACGGTGAAGAAGGCGGTCGAGGTGGAGGTGCCGCTGCACCGGGCGTACAACCAGTGGACCCAGTTCGAGGAGTTCCCGAAGTTCATGGAGGGCGTCGAGGAGGTCACCCAGCTCGACGACCGGCACAACCACTGGACCACCAGCATCGGCGGCATCAAGCGCGAGTTCGACACGGAGATCGTCGACCAGCTGCCCGACGACCGGATCACCTGGCGCTCCATCGGCGGCGACACCCGGCAGCGCGGCTCCGTCCGCTTCGAGCGGGTGGACGACATGCACACCAAGGTGGAGCTCACGATGGAGGTGGAGCCCACCGGCATGGCCGAGCGCGGTGCGGACGCGCTCGGCGTGATCGACCGCAGGGTCTCCGGCGACCTGCACCGCTTCAAGGAGTACGTCGAGAGCGGCGCCGACAGCGGCGGCTGGCGCGGCCGCATCCGCCCCGAGGACCCGGGCATGTCGCCGCTCTGACCGGCACGGCTGACCGCAACTGATCGCTCCTCGTCGCCGGGAGGCAGACCATGCAGTCCGAGGTGGACCGGATCGCGCAGCCCTGGGGCGAGCGCACCCCGTATGACCGCGGCGGTGCGTGGCCGGTGCGCGTCGACTCCTTCCTGGCGCCCGGGGTCACCGCGGACGGGGTGCGGCGGTGGGTGCCGTCGGCGTCACTGCTGCACTCCAACGGGGACGCGATGGACATCGCGGTCGCCGACGGCCGGATCGTGGGCGTGCGCGGCCGGGCCGGGGACCGGGTCAACCATGGCCGGCTGGGCCCGAAGGACCTGTACGGCTGGCAGGCCAACCATGCCCCGGACCGGCTGACCACCCCGCTGGTCCGGGCGGACGGCCACCTCGTGCCCTGTTCCTGGGACCTGGCCATGGAGCGGATCGTCACCCGCACCCGGGAGCTGCTGGCGGAGTCGGGGCCGGACGCGCTCGGCTTCTACACCAGCGGCCAGCTGTTCCTGGAGGAGTACTACACGCTGGCGGTGATCGCCCGCGCCGGTCTGGGCACCGGCCACCTCGACGGCAACACCCGGCTGTGCACGGCGACCGCCGCCGAGTCGCTGAAGGAGACCTTCGGCTGCGACGGCCAGCCCGCCTCGTACACGGACGTCGACCACGCCGATGTCATCGCCCTGTTCGGGCACAACATGGCCGAGACCCAGCCGGTGCTGTGGATGCGGGTCCTGGACCGGCTGGCGGGCGGCGATCCGCCGCGGCTGCTGTGCGTCGACCCGCGTCCCACGCCGGTCGCCCGCCACGCCACCGTCCACCTCGCCCCGCGCTCCGGCACCAACGTGGCCCTGCTGAACGCGCTGCTGCACGAGATCATCCGCACCGACCGCGTCGACCACGCCTACGTCGACGCCCACACCGTCGGCTACGAGCAACTGGCCGCGCAAGTGGCCGAGTTCACCCCCGCCCGGGCCGCCGGCATCTGTGACGTAGCGGCCGCGAAGATCATCGAGGCGGCCGAACTGCTGGGCGGCGCCGAGCGGTTGCTGTCCACCGTGCTCCAGGGCGTCTACCAGTCCCACCAGGCCACCGCCGCCGCCTGCCAGGTCAACAACCTCCAGCTGATCCGGGGCATGCTCGGCCGCCCCGGCTGCGGGGTGCTCCAGATGAACGGCCAGCCCACCGCGCAGAACACCCGTGAGTGCGGCGCCGACGGTGACCTGCCCGGCTTCCGCAACTGGCAGAACGACGACCATGTGGCCGACCTCGCCCGGGTCTGGAACGTCGAGCCGTCCCGCATCCCGCACGACGCCCCGCCCACCCCGGCGATGGAGATCTTCGGCAAGGCGGAGGAGGGCGACATCCGGCTGCTGTGGATCTCCGGCACGAATCCGGCGGTGTCCCTGCCCGAGCTGCACCGCATCCGCGCCATCCTGGGCCGCGACAGCCTGTTCACGGTCGTCCAGGACCTGTACCTCACCGAGACCGCGCAGTTCGCGGACGTCGTCCTGCCCGCCGCGACCTGGGGCGAGAAGACCGGCACGTTCACCAACACCGACCGCACGGTCCACCTCTCCGAGAAGGCCGTCGACCCGCCCGGCGACGCCCGGCCCGACCTGGACATCCTGCTGGACTACGCCCGCCGCATGGACTTCCGGGACAAGGACGGCCACCCGCTGATCCCCTGGCACGACCCCGAGTCGGCCTTCCGCGCCTGGCAGGAGTGCAGCCGCGGTCGCCCCTGCGACTACACCGGCCTCAGCTACGACCGCCTGCGCGATGCGGGCGGCATCCAGTGGCCCTGCACGGACGCGGCACCCGACGGCACCGAACGCCTCTACACCGACGGCATCACCTGGGCGGCGCCGGATGCCTGCGAGTCGTACGGCAAGGACGTGATGACCGGCGAGCCGATGTCCGAGGACGACTACCGCTCGCTCAACCCGGACGGCAAGGCGGTGCTGAGGCCGGCGGAGTACGAGCCGCCGGAGGAACCCACCGACGACGCCTACCCGTTGCAGCTGAACACCGGCCGCACGATCTACCACTTCCACACCCGCACCAAGACCGGCCGCGTCCCCCAACTGAACGCCGCCGCCCCCGAGGTGTGGGTCGAGATCTCCGCCGCGGAGGCCGCGCGGCACGGCGTGGCGGAGGGCGACCTGGTCGAGGTCGGCAGTCGGCGGGGTGCACTGCGCGGCCGGTTGCGTGTGACGGGCATCCGGGACGGCATGGTGTTCCTGCCGTTCCACTACGGCTACTGGGACACCGCGGAGGGCGACCGGCCCGGCAAGGACGGCGGCCGGGCGGCGAACGAGACGACCGTCACCGACTGGGACCCGGTCTCCAAACAGCCCCTGTTCAAGACCGCCGCCGTCCGCCTGACCCTCGTCGAGCACACCGACGGAGCGATCAGCCCGGCCCCCACCACCACGGCCTCCGCCCCGGCCGGCCCCTGCCCGGCACCGCCTACGACGGGCGGCGCGGCGGCCCTGGCGGGACAGACCGACAGCCCCTGAGGAGAAGTGGCCGAGCGCGGCAGACCTCGGCTCAGGGCCACACCAGGCAGTACGGCTGGTGGCCCGCCTCGTGGAGGCGGTGGCTGAAGTCCTGCCACTCATGCAGCAGCTGATACACGTTGAACGCGTCCCGCGGGCCGCCCCGGTCCGGGACCGTCGACCAGATGAACGCCGCCGCGCCCACCGCTTCCTCGCCGATGCCGCGCAGCGGGTCGACGACCGTCATGGGGAGCTTGACCACCGCGTAGTCCGGGTGCAGGACGACCAGTTCCAGCGGGGGCACCCGGTGCAGGGGAACGCCTTCTATGCCGGTGAGGACCATCGCGGCCATCGTCTCCGGCTTGATCTTGGTGAACATGCCGTTCATGCCGAGCTCGTCGCCGCCGAGTTCCTCGGGGCGCATCGAGATCGGGACACGGGCCGCGGTCGCGCCGTCGGGCGCGCCGAAGTACTTGTACGTCACCCCCACCCGACCACCATTCCTGCTCCCCGCCCTCAGCCGGTCGATCCGACGTTCGATACGTCGCTCGTCCTGCTCCGACTCACTCGGTACGCGTGCCGCTTCCGCTGCTTCCTCCGCGTCGCGTCGGTGCCTTCCCCGCCGGGCACGTCGAGGACCCAGGTCGTCAGTCCCCTCGCCCAGTCCGCCACCGCGATGCATATCTCCACCCGACTGCTTTTCTAGGACGCGTGGCCCCGGCCGCGCAACCCGATCATCGTGTCAGTGACCTCCCCCACGGCCGCCCGCCGAAACGTGCGTTGAAACACCTGTCCGCAGGATCCCCACGAGGATCTTCGCGGCCTGACGAACACCACGGGCCGTACGAGCTGTGTGTATCAGGTCCCAGTTTCGCAGATGCCACCGCACCTCAGCCCGCGGTCAGCCGGGGCGGCTGGCCTACCCTGAGGAGGAACGTCGGCAACCGGAGTCCGAGAAGTCGGAGAAGTCGCAGGTCATGAGCGAAACGCCCTATTCATACGATGCGCCTGCCTCACAGGCCCTGTTCGACCGTGCGGCCGCCGTCACACCAGGCGGCGTGAACTCCCCGGTGCGCGCCTTCCGCGCCGTCGGCGGCACGCCCCGGTTCATGGTGTCCGGCAAGGGCGCCTGGCTGACCGACGCCGACGGACGCGAGTACGTCGACCTGGTCTGCTCCTGGGGCCCCATGATCCTCGGGCACTCGCACCCCGAGGTCATCGCCGCCGTGCAGGACGCCGTCTCGCGCGGCACCTCCTTCGGCACTCCCGGTGAGGGCGAGGTCGCGCTCGCCGAGGAGATGGTCGACCGGATCGACCCGCTGGAGCAGGTGCGGCTGGTCTCCAGCGGCACCGAGGCCACCATGTCCGCCATCCGCCTCGCCCGCGGCTTCACCCGGCGGACCAAGGTCATCAAGTTCGCCGGGTGTTACCACGGTCACGTCGACTCGCTCCTCGCCGCCGCCGGCAGCGGGGTGGCCACGTTCGCGCTTCCCGACACGCCCGGCGTCACCGGTGCCCAGGCCGGCGACACCATCGTGCTGCCGTACAACGACCTCGAAGCCGTGCAGGAGGCCTTCCACCGGCACCCCGGCGAGATCGCCTGTGTGATCACGGAGGCCTCGCCCGGCAACATGGGCGTCGTGCCGCCGAGGCCCGGCTTCAACCAGGGGCTGAAGGACGCCTGCGCCAAGAACGGCGCCCTCTACATCTCCGACGAGGTCATGACCGGCTTCCGGACCAGCCGCGCCGGGTGGTTCGGGATCGACGGGGTCCGCCCCGACCTCATGACCTTCGGCAAGGTCATGGGCGGTGGCTTCCCCGCCGCCGCCTTCGGTGGCCGCGCCGACGTGATGGCCCACCTCGCCCCCGCCGGGCCCGTCTACCAGGCCGGCACCCTCTCCGGGAACCCGGTCGCCACCGCCGCCGGACTCGCCCAGCTGCGGCTGCTCGACCAGGCGGCGTACGACAAGGTCGACGCCGTGTCGGCGCAGATCCAGTCGCTCGTCACCGAGGCGCTCGCCAAGGAAGGCGTCGCGCACCGGCTCCAGACCGCCTCCAACATGTTCTCCGTCTTCTTCACCGACCGTGAGGTGCGCGACTACGAGGACGCCAGGAAGCAGGAGTCCTTCCGCTTCACCGCGTTCTTCCACTCGATGCTGGCGCAGGGCGTCTATCTGCCGCCCTCCTCCTTCGAGTCGTGGTTCGTCTCGACCGCTCACGACGAGCGGGCGGTCCAGAAGATCGCCGACGCCCTCCCGGCGGCGGCCCGTGCGGCAGCGGAGGCCACGGCAGCATGACCACCAGCACCGACATCACCGTCGTCCACCTCATGCGGCACGGCGAGGTCGCCAACCCGGACGGCATCCTCTACGGCCGCCTCGCCGGGTACCACCTCTCCGAGCTGGGCCGGCAGATGGCCGACCGGGTCGCCGAGCACCTCTCCCCGCGGGACGTGACGTACGTCTGCGCCTCCCCGCTGGAGCGGGCGCAGGAGACCGCGACGCCGATCGCCAAGGCGCACGGCCTCGACCTCGCCACCGACGAGCGGCTCATCGAGGCCGACAACGTCTTCCAGGGCAAGACCTTCGGCGTCGGCGACGGGGCGCTGAAGAACCCCGACAACTGGAAGCACCTCGTCAACCCCTTCAAGCCGTCCTGGGGCGAGCCGTACGTCGACCAGGTCGTCCGCATGATGGGGGCGCTGGACGCCGCCAAGGACGCGGCGCGGGGGCACGAGGCGGTGCTGGTCAGCCACCAGCTGCCGATCTGGATCGTGCGCTCGTACGTCGAGCGCCGCCGGCTGTGGCACGACCCGCGCAAGCGGCAGTGCACGCTGGCGTCCCTGACGTCCTTCACGTACCAGGGCGACAAGATCGTGTCCGTGGGATACAGCGAGCCGGCGATCGATCTGGTCCCGGCGCATCTGCGGGCGGGCGCCAAGCCGGTGAAGGGCAAGGACAAGGCCTTCGGGGCGTAAAACGGACAGCCGTGAGCCCTATGACACGTTCGTGACATTTGTTGTGAAAACCCTGTAAACGAGGGGAACCTCCCCGCTCGTCACGTCCTCTGAATGGGTGACCACCAGAGAACGTGACGAACGGGGATGCCATGCGCACTCTCAGCCGCAGGGGAGCCATCGGACTCGGCGTCGGGGGCGCCGCCGCCCTCGGGCTCGCGGGGTGCGGGACGCTCAACCCCTCAGACGGTCCGAGGCCGGCATCGGGTTCCGCCACCCCCGGCAACAAGCCCGGCAGCCAGGCCCACCGCGCCCGCCCCATCGGCGACGGCTCCACCTCGTACACCGGCAAGCAGCCCGGCCAGCCCGCGAAGCCCGAGCCGCTGGGGCCGGGGCAGACCCCGCCGCAGTTCGTCGTCTTCTCCTGGGACGGAGCCGGGGAGGTCGGCAACGGCCTCTTCCCGCGCTTCCTGGACCTCGCCAAGGAACACGGCGCGCACATGACCTTCTTCCTCTCGGGCCTCTACCTCCTGCCCGAGTCGAAGAAGCGGCTCTACGACCCGCCCAACAACCCCGTCGGCGCCTCCGACATCGGCTACCTCACCGACGAGCACGTCAAGGCCACCCTCACCAACGTCCACCGCGCCTGGCTCGAAGGGCACGAGATAGGTACCCACTTCAACGGCCACTTCTGCGGCGGCTACGGCAGCGTCGGCAACTGGACGCCGCAGCAGTGGCGCAGCGAGATCGACCAGGCGAAGTCCTTCGTGAAGGAGTGGCGCACCAACACCGGGTGGACCGACCTGCCGTCACTGCCCTTCGACTACGACAAGGAACTCGTCGGGGGCCGTACGCCCTGTCTCCTCGGCCAGGACAACCTGCTGCCCACCGCGAAGGAGCTCGGCTGGCGGTACGACGCCTCCTCGCCCGGCGGGCGCCAGGTGTGGCCGGAGAAGAAGGGCGGGCTGTGGGACCTGCCGCTCCAGCAGATCCCGTTCCCCGGGCGCAGCTTCGAGGTCCTCTCGATGGACTACAACATGCTCGCCAACCAGTCGGTCAACTCCACCAACGCGCCCAGCTACAACTACCCAGCCTGGCGCAAGCAGTCCGCCGACGCGTACATATCGGGCTTCAAGCGGGCATACGAGACGAACCGCGCCCCCTTCTTCATCGGCAACCACTTCGAGCACTGGAACGGCGGCATCTACATGGACGCCGTCGAGCAGGCCCTGAAGCACATCGCCGCGGAGAAGGAGAAGGGCGAGGATGTACGCCTCGTCTCCTTCCGGCAGTTCGTCGACTGGATGGACGTGCAGAAGCCCGAGGTGCTGGAGAAGCTGCGCGGGCTCGACGTGGGACAGACCCCTGCCGGGGGCTGGGCCTCCTACCTGAAGGAGACCTCGGGAAACGCCGCCTGATATGCGGGTTTCCGCCCGTGAGGGGGGTGCGCAAGATCCCCTGAACGGGCATGCGAAACTTTTCACATGAGTGCCGCCAGCAGCGCCCCCCAGCGCCCGAACCGCACCACACGCACCCGCCGCCGCGCCCTTCTTCTCACCGGAGCCGCCGCGGCCGCCGCGCTGACCCTGTCCGCGTGCAGCTCCGGCGGAGTGTCGGGGGGTGGCGGCGACACCAACTTCGTGACCGGCAACAACGGCGTCGACACCGTCGCAGAGGGCAAGCGGAGCGCGGCACCCGTGCTGTCCGGCGAGAGCATCGACGGCAAGAAGCTGTCCACCGCCGACTACAAGGGCAAGGTCCTCGTCGTCAACGTGTGGGGTTCCTGGTGCTCTCCGTGCCGGGCCGAGGCGAAGAACCTCGAAGCCGTCTACCAGGACGTCAAGGACCAGGGCGTCGAGTTCGTCGGCCTCAACACCCGGGACGCCAGCACCACCCTCGCGAAGTCCTTCGAGAAGGAGTTCGGGATCACCTACCCGAGCATCTACGACCCCACGGGCAAGCAGATGCTCCGGTTCAAGAAGGGCACGCTCAACCCCCAGCTGATCCCCTCCACGCTCGTCATCGACCGTGACGGCAAGATCGCGGCCCGCGCGCTCCAGGCCCTCAGCGAGGACACCCTCCGCGGCATGATCAAGCCCGTCCTCGCGGAGAAGTGACGTGAGCGCAGTCGTCACCGGAGCGACCACGCTCGCCGCAGGGGTGGGACAGAACGACACCGTCATGAGCGGCGCGCTGCTGCTCGCGCTGCCGATCGCCCTGCTCGGCGGGCTCGTCTCCTTCTTCTCACCTTGCGTCCTGCCGCTCGTCCCCGGCTACCTGTCCTACGTCACCGGCGTCAGCGGCACCGACCTCGCCGAGGCGCGGCGCGGACGGATGGCTGCCGGTGCCTCCCTGTTCGTTCTCGGCTTCACCGTCGTGTTCGTCTCCGGCGGAGCGCTGTTCGGCTACTTCGGACAGACCCTCCAGGAGGAACGGGACGTCCTGTCCAAGGTGCTCGGCGTCCTCATGATCCTCATGGGTGTCTTCTTCATGGGGATGATGCCCTGGCTCACCCAGCGCGAGTTCCGCTTCCACACCAGGCCCGCCACCGGACTCGCCGGTGCCCCCCTCCTCGGCGCCCTGTTCGGCATCGGCTGGACGCCCTGCATCGGACCCACGCTGTCCTCGGTGCAGACCCTCGCCATGCAGGACGGCAGCGCCCTGCGCGGCGCCATACTGACCGTCGCCTACTGCCTCGGCCTCGGTGTTCCCTTCGTGCTCGCTGCCGTAGCCTTCCGCAAGGCGCTCGGCGCCTTCGCCTGGGTCAAGCGGCACTACGTCTGGGTGATGCGCATCGGCGGCACCATGATGATCCTGACCGGCGTGCTGCTGCTGACCGGCGCGTGGGACAGCATCGTGCAGGACATGCAGGCCTGGTCCAACGGCTTCACTGTGGGGATCTGATCGATGAGCAAGACGACAACCGAGCCGACCCCGCCCGCCGGTGACGAGGACCTCGGCGCCGCCGGCTCCCAGCTGTCCACCGCGCCCGAGGACACCCTCAACGTGCCCTCCCTGGGCGTCATCGGCTGGGCCCGCTGGTTCTGGCGGCAGCTGACCTCGATGCGGGTCGCGCTGCTGCTGCTCCTGCTGCTGTCGCTCGGCGCGATCCCCGGCTCGCTGATCCCGCAGTCCGGGACCGACGAGACGAAGGTCGCCGACTTCCGCAAGAACAACCCCACCCTCGGCGACCTCTACGACAAGCTCGGCCTCTTCCACGTCTACAGCTCGGTGTGGTTCTCCGCGATCTACATCCTGCTGTTCGTCTCCCTCATCGGCTGCATCATCCCGCGCACCTGGCAGTTCGTCGGCCAGCTGCGCGGTCGCCCGCCGGGCGCCCCGAAGCGCCTGACCCGGCTGCCCGCCTACACCACCTGGCGCACCGAGACCGAGCCGGAGCAGGTCCGCGAGGCCGCCCTCGCCCTGCTGCGCAAGCGCCGCTTCCGCGCCCACCAGGTGGGCGACGCCGTCGCCGCCGAGAAGGGCTATCTGCGCGAGGTCGGCAACCTGGCCTTCCACATCGCCCTGATCGTGATGCTGATCGCCTTCGCCTGGGGCCAGCTGTTCAAGATGGAGGGCAACAAGCTGATCGTCGAGGGCGACGGGTTCTCCAACACCCTCACCCAGTACGACGACTTCAAGTCCGGCAGCCTCTTCACCCAGGACGACCTCGACCCGTTCAGCTTCACCCTGAACGACTTCCAGGGCACCTACGAGAAGACCGGCCCCAACCGCGGCACCGCACGCACCTTCCAGGCCGACGTCTCCTACAGCGTGGGCGCGTACGGCAAGGACAAGAAGACGATCGTCAAGGTCAACGAGCCACTGGAGATCGGCGACTCGAAGGTCTATCTGACCGCCCACGGCTACGCGCCCGTCATCACGGTCCGCGACGGCAAGGGCAAGGTGGTCTACCACGCCGCCGTGCCGCTGCTGCCGCTGGACAGCAACATCACCTCCTCCGGTGTCGTCAAGGTCATGGACGGCTACCGCGACGCCAAGGGCGCGCGGCAGCAGCTGGGCTTCGAGGCCTTCTTCCTGCCCACCTACACCCCCGGCAACGAGGTGTCCTCCACCTTCCCCGCGCTGGGCAACCCGGTGCTGAACCTGGCCGGCTACTACGGCGACCTCGGCGTCGACTCCGGTGTCCCGCAGAGCGTCTACCAGCTCGACAAGACGCACCTGAAGGAGTTCAAGGGTGCCAAGGGCCAGCAGCAGCGGGAGAACCTGCGGCCCGGCGAGACCATGAAGCTCCCGAACGGCGCCGGCTCGATCACCTACGAGTCCACCGAGGAGTGGGCCAACTTCCAGGTCACCCGCCAGCCCGGCAGCGGGTGGGCACTGGCCGGCGCCCTCGCCGCGATCTTCGGCCTCGCCGCCTCCTTGTTCATCCAGCGCCGCCGGGTGTGGGTGCGGGCGGTCAAGGGCGACGACGGCGTCACGGTCGTCGAGATGGCGGGACTCGGCCGCAGCGAGTCCGCGAAGGTGCCCGAAGAACTCGGAGCCCTCGCCGAAACCCTCTATGACCGGGCTCCCGGAGCACCCGAACCGCACGAAGACTCCACTGACACCCCCGACCCCCAAGTCGTCCCTGCCGAAAGGCCCGAGAAGTGACTCTCGCCGCCGCGACGGATCTGGCCGCCGCCACCAACGAACATCTCGCGAACCTCAGCAACACGCTGATCTACTCCGCGATGGCCGTCTACACGCTGGCCTTCTTCGCCTACATCGCCGAGTGGCTCTTCGGCAGCCGCAGCAAGGTCGGCCGCACGGCCGCCGCGCTCACCGCCCAGCCGGAGGCCACGAAGGCGCCGGCGGTCACGGTGAAGAAGGGCGGCTCCACCGCCGTACTGGAGCGGCCGAAGGTCGTCGTACGGACCGCCGCCGGTCAGCGGGACGTGCCGGACGGGCCCGGGGCGCACGGTGGGGACGAGCAGGGCGACCTCTACGGGCGTATCGCCGTCTCCCTCACGGTGCTCGCCTTCCTCATCGAGCTCGCCGGGGTCATCGCCCGCGCGGCCTCGGTGGAGCGGGCGCCCTGGGGCAACATGTACGAGTTCAACATCACCTTCTCCACGGTGGCCGTCGGGGTGTACCTCGGGCTGCTGGCGCTGAAGAAGAACGTGCGCTGGATGGGGCTGTTCCTCATCACCACGGTCCTCCTCGATCTCGGTCTCGCCGTCACTGTCTTGTACACCGCCAGCGACCAGTTGGTTCCCGCCCTCCACTCGTACTGGCTGTACATCCACGTCTCGACCGCGATCTTCTGCGGCGCGGTCTTCTACGTGGGCGCGATGGCCACGCTGCTGTACCTGTTCAAGGACTCGTACGAGAACAAGCTCGCGACCGGCGGCAAGCCGGGCAAGTTCGCCTCCTCCTTCCTGGAGCGGCTGCCCGCCTCGGCGTCCCTCGACAAGTTCTCCTACCGCGTCAACGCGGCGGTCTTCCCCCTGTGGACCTTCACGATCATCGCGGGCGCCATCTGGGCCGGTGACGCGTGGGGCCGCTACTGGGGCTGGGACCCCAAGGAGACCTGGTCCTTCATCACCTGGGTCGCCTACGCCTGCTACCTGCACGCCCGGGCCACGGCCGGCTGGAAGGGCCGCAAGGCCGCCTACCTGGCCCTGCTCGCCTTCGGCTGCTGGCTGTTCAACTACTACGGGGTGAACATCTTCGTCTCCGGCAAGCACTCGTACGCGGGCGTGTAGGACGCCGGCACCGAAGGCCGGCTGGCGGCCCTGACCATGTGCGTCCTCCCCGGCCGAGGGGCACGCTGGTGTCATGAGCGGATCCGTCGAGCAGGGCACCGGCCAGACCCACGGGAACACGCGCATGCTCCACTTCCTGGTGCGGCTCCCGAGGCCCATGGAAGAGGTGTGGCCGGCGCTCGCCACGGCCGAGGGGCTCGCCGCCTGGTGCACCGCCGTAGAGGTCCTCGAACCCCGGCTCGGTGGCGCCGTCACCCTGGGTGGGCTGGGGGCCGGGCAGGTCACCGCGTGGGACGTGGACCGGGTCGCCGAGTACACGGTGCAGGACGGCGGGCGGATCAGGTTCCATCTGGAGCGGGACGGGGACGACGGCAGCGCGCTGCGGTTCACGCACGAGTTCCAGGGGGATGCCGCGAGCGAGCCGCTCTGGCGGGGACGCTTCGAGCGGCTCGTCGACGTCCTCAGCCGACCGTGATCGAGTCCAGCTGGGCCCGCAGATACACATGCGAGTCCACCGGCTCGTACGCCACCCGCCCGATCGGCGCCGGCACCGACTCCACCCGCGTCCCCGGCGTGCACTCGCCGAAGTAGACCAGGGACATCAGCTCCTCGGCGGGCGCGTCGGCGGGCGGCGGGAGGACGCGGTGGCGGCCCGAGCGCCAGCGGTCGCCCGTCCAACGGGCCATCAGATCACCGATGTTGATGGTGAAGGCGTCCGGGTCGAAGGGCGCGTCCTCCCAGCCACCGGCGTCCGTCCACACCTGCAACCCGCCCTTCCCCGCCTGCCGGTCGAGGATCGTCACCGTGCCGAAGTCGGTGTGCGGGCCGATCCGGAACTGCCCGGGCTCCGGCTCACCGATGACCTCGGTCCCCGGGTACCAGTTGATGTTGAAGCCGTACGTCGGGTGGTCCATGTGGCGGGAGAAGAAGTCGGGCTCCAGGCCGAGGGCCTCACCGAGCAGCGAGAGCAGGTCCTTCTCCAGCTCGGCCATCTTCCCCAGGTATTCCTCGCACAGTGTCCGCAGCTCCGGCACCTCCTCGGGCCACACGTTCGGCGCGTACCACTCCGCGTTGACCACCGGGTCCTCGAAGGGCTCGTGGGTCGCGAAGGTGAGGGACTCCTTCAGGTCCGGCGGGGTCTCGGTGCCCTCCGAGTAGCCGTTGGCCTCCGCGCCCGGGCCGAGCCAGCCGCGCCCGCCCACCTTCACCTCGTACGCCTGCTTGACGTCGACCGGAAGCCGGAAGAAGGACCGTGCCGCCTCGCGGATGCGGGTGCGCAGGGCGGGGTCCACGCCGTGTCCGGTGACCAGCAGGAACCCGGCGGTCTGCAGGGCCTCGTCGACGGTCCGGGCGATGGCGGCCCGGGTCTCGGGGTCGCCGTCCACCCAGGGCTTCAGGTCGACGGTCGGGATACGGGGCTCACTCACCGATGTCCTCATTCCACAGAGCCGGGTTCTTCTCGATGAAGTCGCGCATCATCGCGACGCACTCGGGATCGTCGAGGAGCACGATCTCCACGCCGTGCTCCGCCAGCCAGTCGTGCCCGCCGTGGAAGGTGGCCGCCTCGCCGACCACCACCCGCGCGATGCCGAACTGGCGGACCAGACCGGAGCAGTACCAGCAGGGGGAGAGAGTCGTGACCATCGTCGTGCCCCGGTACGTGCGCTGCCGGCCCGCCGCGCGGAACGCCGCCGTCTCCGCGTGCATCGAGGGGTCGTCGTCCTGGACGCGCCGGTTGTGGCCGCGGCCGAGGAGGGTGCCGTCGGCGCCGTAGAGCGCGGCGCCGATCGGGATGCCGCCCTCGGCGAGGCCGGCGCGGGCCTCGGACACGGCTGTCGCCAGCCACGTGCGGAAAAGATCCATGCCCTCACTCTGCTGCGGCGGAAACACGAGGGCAACGTGCGGAAAGTACTCTCCGGGCAGCCCGCGGCCGGACGAACTGTCGGGCGGCCCACAGCCGGACCACTGCCGGGAGGCGCGCATGCCCGCACTCACCCTCCGCGAGATCCTGGCCCTCGACCCCGTCCGTGCCGCCGGGCCCGAGCTGCTCGCGGGAGCCGAGGCACTGGACCGGCCCGTGCGCTGGGTCCACTCCAGCGAGGTCTACGAGGGCGCCAACTTCCTCGACGGCGGCGAGCTGCTCCTCACCAACGGGTTCGGGCTCGCCCAGTCCGGCGACGAGGAGGCGCGCCGGCGGTACGTCCGGGAGCTGGCCGCCCGGGACGCGGCCGGCCTCGCGGTGGAGGTCGGGCGGTCGCTGCCGGCCATGCCCGCCGAGGTGACCGACGAGGCCCGCAGGCTCGGCCTGCCGCTGCTGGCGCTGCGCCGGGTCGTGCCCTTCGTGCGGATCACCGAGGCCGCCAACCGGGCGATCGTGACCCGGGGCCTGTCGGGGCGCACCGTCGTACGGCCGTGGGGCGGCGACCACACCGCCGCGCTGCTCGCCGACCTCGCCGACCGGGCGGCGCTGAACCAGCCCGAGGTGGAGGCGCGGGCGGCGCTCGCGGGCTTCCACCCCGGCCCCGGGGCGCGGCTGCTCGGGGTGTCCGTGCACGGCGTACGGGAGCCGGGGGTGGTGGACCGGGCGGTACGGCAGCTGGGCGGGGCGGGGGTGGTGCGCGCGGTGTTCCCGGGGGACCTGCTGGCGCTGCTCGCTCTGCCCGGAACCCGGTCCGGCGACCCGGTGCGGGCCGTGCAGGACGCCTTCCGCGCCGCCGCCGAACCGGGGGCCACCGTTGCCGTCGGGCACGCGGTCGCCGCCGGGAGCGGCTGGCTGCGCTGGAGCGACACGCTGCGGGCGGCCCGTACGACGCTGGAGCTGGCCCTGACCGTGCCGGCCGCCGAACCGTCCGCTCCCGACGGTCCGTTGGTGACCTCCTCGCGGGCCCTCGCCCTGGAGCGGGAGCTGACGCGGGGCGGCGTGGACGCCAACCGGGAACGCCTCGCCGGGATGGTCCAGCACGCCCTGGGCCCGTTGCTGGAGTGGGAGGCGGTCCATGCGAGCGACCTGGTGCGGACGCTGGAGGTCCATCTGCGCAACGGCTGCTCGCCCACTCGCACCGCCGCCCTGCTGCACATCGGCCGCCAGTCCCTCTACCAGCGCCTGGAGCGGATCGAGTCCCTGCTGGGGCTGGAGATCGGCGACCCGGATCTGCTGGGGGAGCTGCTGGCCGCCGCCTGTGCGCATCGGGTGGTCCAGGGCAAGGCGGGGGAGCGGCCGGTGGCCGTGGTTCAGCGCAGGGTGACGGCGCTGGGGCCGTTGAAGGGAGCGTAAGCCCACGGGGTGTCCGGACGCCCGAAGGCCGGCCCCGGTGACCGGGGCCGGCCTTCGACACGCTCTGTACGGCGGTCAGTCCGTGCCGGACTCCATCGCCGCGCGGTCCAGCAGGGCCTCGTCCTCGGAGACCTCGCCGCGGGAGGCGATCGCCTCGGCGCCGCCCTCGGGCAGCTCCGGCATGGTGCCGATCAGGCCCGTCGCGGCGGCCTGGGAGGCGCCGATGGTGGGGCTGCCGGTGCCGATCAGGCCGAGGCCGACGTACTGCTCCAGCTTGGCGCGGGAGTCGGCGATGTCGAGGTTGCGCATGGTCAGCTGGCCGATGCGGTCGACGGGGCCGAAGGCCGAGTCCTCGGTGCGCTCCATGGAGAGCTTGTCCGGGTGGTACGAGAACGCCGGGCCGGTCGTGTCGAGGATCGAGTAGTCCTCGCCGCGGCGCAGCCGCAGGGTGACCTCGCCGGTGATCGCCGCGCCGACCCAGCGCTGGAGCGACTCGCGGATCATCAGCGCCTGCGGGTCCAGCCAGCGGCCCTCGTACATCAGGCGGCCGAGGCGGCGGCCCTCGATGTGGTACTGGGCGAGGGTGTCCTCGTTGTGGACGGCGTTGACCAGGCGCTCGTACGCGGCGTGGAGGAGGGCCATGCCGGGCGCCTCGTAGATGCCGCGGCTCTTGGCCTCGATGATCCGGTTCTCGATCTGGTCGGACATGCCCAGGCCGTGCCGGCCGCCGATGGCGTTGGCCTCCATGACGAGGTCGACCGCGGTGGCGAACTCCTTGCCGTTGATCGTGACCGGGCGGCCCTGCTCGAAGCCGATGGTCACGTCCTCGGTGGCGATCTCGACCGACGGGTCCCAGAACTTGACGCCCATGATGGGGTCGACGGTCTCCAGACCGGTGTTCAGGTGCTCCAGGGTCTTCGCCTCGTGCGTGGCGCCCCAGATGTTGGCGTCGGTGGAGTACGCCTTTTCGGTCGAGTCCCGGTAGGGCAGGCCGTGGGCGACCAGCCACTCGGACATCTCCTTGCGGCCGCCGAGCTCCGTCACGAAGTCCGCGTCCAGCCAGGGCTTGTAGATCCTGAGGTGCGGGTTGGCGAGCAGGCCGTAGCGGTAGAACCGCTCGATGTCGTTGCCCTTGAAGGTCGAGCCGTCGCCCCAGATCTGGACGTCGTCCTCCAGCATCGCCCGGACCAGCAGCGTGCCGGTGACGGCACGGCCGAGCGGGGTGGTGTTGAAGTACGCCCGCCCGCCGGAGCGGATGTGGAACGCGCCGCACGTCAGCGCGGCCAGGCCCTCCTCGACCAGCGCGGCGCGGCAGTCGACCAGGCGCGCGACCTCGGCGCCGTACGCCTTGGCGCGGCCGGGCACCGAGGCGATGTCGGGCTCGTCGTACTGGCCGATGTCGGCGGTGTAGGTGCAGGGGACGCTGCCCTTGTCGCGCATCCACGCGACCGCGACGGAGGTGTCGAGGCCGCCCGAGAAGGCGATGCCGACGCGCTCGCCGACGGGGAGGGAGGTGAGGACCTTGGACATAGGAAGATTATGCATGGAGATGCATGGTCATGCAAACCTTCGAATAGATTTCCCGGAGGTGGCGCCCGTCACGCTCCAGTCGCCGGCGTCACTCTCCGGCCACCGACCTCCAGATACGTTCCGGCAAGATCCGCGCCGCCTCGTCCAGATCCACGTCGTCGAAGCCGGACAGCCAGCGCCGGGCCACCGCCACCACCGGCCCCAGCACCAGCGACTCGATCACCGGCACCGGCAGCGGGGCCAGCTCCCCCGACGCCACCCGCGGCTCGATCCACAGCGCGAAGGGCGACAGCCGCGCCTCCTGGGCGTCGCGCAGCTCCTTGCCGTGCGCCATGCCGCGCCGGTCGGCGAGCGGGGAGTGCAGCAGCAGGGCCGCGTCGTGGTGCTCCCGGACGAACGCCAGATACGACCGCACGAGCGCCCGGACACCCGAGCGGGCGGTACGGGTCTGCTGCAACGCCGTCGCCAGCTCGCCCAGCAGCCGGCCCAGCCAGCGGTGCATCAGTGCGTCGGTCAGCCCGTTGAGGCTGCCGAAGTGGTGGTAGAGGCTGCCGAGGCTGACGCCACTGGTCCTGGTGATCGCGGTGACGGTCAGGCCCTGCTCGCCCGACTCCGCGTACACGCGCAGCGCGGCGTCCAGGAGCAGCTCGACGGTGGCCTCGCCGCGTTGTTGCTTGGGGCTCATCGCGGCCAGAGTAGAACAAGCGTCTTTCTGAAGTGAATTTCTAGAAAAGATCTCCAATTCCGCCGCGCGGTCGTCCACACTCGTCCTGTGTCGCAACAGGAGATCTCCATATCGCTGACGCCGCAGCAGGCCGCTGCCGGCGCCGTCGTCACCGTGCCGCTGCCCACGGGTGCCGTCCGGGTCCGCATCCCGCCCGCGCGGGACGGCGACCTCGTACGGCTGTGGGTCGGCGAGCAGCAGGTGCTGCTGCGCGTCCGGGTCACCGCGGGCGCGTCGGGCGGCAGCGGCGGGGCGAAGTGGACAGGGGTTCTCGCGGTCGCGGCGCTGGTGGTGTTCGTGGCTGTCGTCGCCAACGGGGGAGGCGACGACAGCGCGGACGACGCCTCGCCGTACAGCTCGTACAGCGGGTACAGCTCGCCGTCGTACTCGTACTCGGGCACCTACGAGCCGTACACCGAGGACCCGTACTCGGAAGACCCCTACGACTACGGCACCGAGGACCCGTATGCCGAGGAGACGGAGGCCGAGACCCCCGACCCCTACACCTCCGGCACCTGTCTCAACGGCACGCTCCCCGACTCCACCACCGCGCAGGAGGTCGACGACGTCGAGGAGGTCGACTGCTCGGCGTCGGACGCGCACTACCAGGTGATCCAGACGATCCCCTTCAGTTCCGACATGAGCCGGTGCAACGCCAACCCGCGCACGGAGTACGCCTTCTCGTACCGCTACACCCTCAACGGCGCGGCGATCAACGAGTACGTGTACTGCCTGGTCGGCCTCGGCTCCTACGCGCGCTGAGCCGCCTGCCACTCGGCCGCGTAGTCGTCGAAGATCCGCCGGAGATGGTGGCCGATCTTGAGGTAGTCGAGGTCGTCGAGGTTGGCGAGGGAGACCCGGACCGACCACTCGGGGCCGTCGAAGCCGCCGCCGTTGAGCAGCACCACATGGGTCTGCTCGGCGAGGCGGAACAGCGGGTCGACCGGCTCGTAGTTCTTCCGGAGGTAGGTCGCGAAGTCCTGCCCGTGGACGCGTTCGGCCTCGGCGAGCAGGTCGAGCTCGACGTAGTAGCCGGCCCGCTGCGGGTCGTCGGCGATCTTCATCTGCGCGCCCTCCAGCAGCAGGTCGAGGCGCTGCTGGACGATCGCGCGGACCTTGTGCTTGTACGCCTGCCCCTCGTCCAGCAGGTCGAAGAGGGCGAAGAGCACCATCATGACCTGCTGGGGCAGGGAGAGACCGGCGGTGTGGTTCAGGGCGACCTGGCGGGAGTCGGCCACCAGCCGGTCGATGAACCTGATCTTCTCGGGCTCCAGGGTCAGCGTGCCGTAGCGCTTGCTCAGCCGGTCCTTCTCCGGCTGCGGCAGCGCGGCGATCATCTCGTCGATGACGTTGTCGTCGTGCAGTCCGATGACGCCGAGCCGCCAGCCGGTGGCGCCGTAGTGCTTGGAGAAGGAGTACACGAGGAGCGTGTTGCGGGGGAGTTCGGCGGCGATGGAGCGGAAGTTCTCGACGAAGGTGCCGTACACGTCGTCCGTCACGATCAGCAGGTTCGGGTTCTCCGTCGCGACGATGTCCTTGATCTGCTGCGTGACGCGTTCGCTGAGTGCCAGGGACGGCGGGTTGGACGGGTTGACCAGGCAGACCAGCTTGACCGAGGGGTCCGCCAGCTTGGCGACCTCCTCCGCCGGATAGCGCCACTCGCGGACCCCGACCTCGGTGAAGAGGCCGGCGTTGACGTGGACGACGTCGAACTCGTACGTGTCGAGTTCGGGGATCTCGATGTACGGCGTGAAGACGGGGACCATCAGCGCGATGCGGTCGCCCTTCTTCAACAGCCCGTTCTTCATCAGGGAGTCGAAGACGTAGCACATGGCCGCCGTGCCGCCCTCGGTGGCGAACAGGCTGAGCGGGTTGTCCGCCGGGGGCCGCTTGTCGTACATCTCGTCGGCGACGTAGGCGCGGACGACCTGCTCCGCGTGCGTCAGCATGCGGTCCGGCACCGGGTAGTTGTCGCCGGTGATGGAGTCGGTCAGCTCGTGGACGAAGGCGTCCTTGTCGAAGCCGAAGCGCTCCAGGGCGTACGCCACGCACTTCTCCAGCAGCTGGATGCCGGGCAGGTCCGGGTGCCGGCGCACGAAGAGGTCGAAGCGGTCGCCGGCGCCCTGGCGTTCGGGCATGCCGCCGAGGTTGTCGGCCGTCCACACGCGTCTCGACTCCGCGAGGGCGAAGTAGCCGAGCGCGTAGAACGCCTCGCGGGGGCCGGTCGCCACCCAGTTGGGGTTGCCGCGGCCCGCGTTGAGCATCTGGACGGACGACTTGTCCTTCTGGCCGGGCTTGTCCTCCTGCACGGCTTTGGCCAGCTGGATGAACCTGTCCTTGAGCTCGAAGGGGGACAGCTGGGCGAGGGACCGGATCTCCTCGCGGGAGAAGGTCGTCTTGGGCATGGCCGGGCTCCTAATGGTGGATGAGGACGATGACGGCGCCCCAGATGGTCAGGAGCACGTTTCCGACGGCGTACGGAATGGTGTAACCGAGCGTCGGGATCTGGGACTTGGAGGACTCGTTGATCGCCCCGATCGCGGCCGTGGTGGTCTGGCCGCCGGCCAGGACGCCCATCAGGATCGGGAAGCGGATCTTCTGGAGGTGATGGCCGACCAGGAAGCCGACGATCAGCGGTACGACGGTGGCGACCGCCCCCCACAGCAGCAGGCCCCAGCCCGCCTGGGAGAGACCGGAGGTGAAGCCGGGCCCCGCGTTGATGCCGACGACGGCCACGAACAGGCACAGCCCGAGCGTGTCCATGAACCACTGGGCGCCGGGCGGGACATTGCCGTACGTCGGGTACTTGCCGCGGATCCAGCCGAAGACGAGGCCCATGATCAGGGCGCCGCCGGAGGTGGACAGGCTGATCGGGACGCCCGAGACGGTCAGCGCCGGGATGCCGATGCAGCCGCCGAGGAAGATGCCGACGCCCACCCAGGTCATGTCGGTGGCGAAGCTGGTCGGGACCGGTTTGCCGATCTCGTGGGCCGCCGGGTCGACCAGGCGCTTGGGGCCGGAGAGGAGGAGCGTGTCGCCGCGTTCCACCTTCGTGGACAGCCGGTAGGGGAACTCCGAGCCGGAGCGGTACAGCTTGTCGATGTACACCCCGACCATGAACGGCTCGCGCCGCAGCTCCCCGATCGTCTTGCCCAGGTGGGCCTTCTCGGAGACGACGACGTGCATGGACTCCGTCTGGTAGCCGAGGAGTTCGACGTCGTCGGCCTCGGCCCCGATGTGGGTGCGTGCGTCGAAGTCGACGAGGTCGTGCCGCAGCGCCGACACGGCGACCACGTCGCCCTCGCGCAGGCTGGTCCGCTGGTCGTGGTCGAGGATCGTGCCGGCGCGGCGGACCTGGGTGAGGTAGACGCGGCGGCCCAGTTCCTTCTGCTGGTTCTCGAAGTCGTCGATGGTCCGGCCGACCAGGTCGGGCCGCTGCACGGTGTAGGCGCGCAGCACGACCTCGTAGTAGCCCTCGCCCAGGTCGGGGTTCTCGTCCGGCGCGTCCAGCTCCTTGGCGAGGGCGGCGCTCTCGGCGGCCAGGTCCCTGCGGTAGAGCCGGGGCAGCAGGCCGGCCAGCAGCAGCGCGCACAGGATGGTGCCGAGCGGGTACGTCACCGCGTACGCGATCGGCACCAGGTTCTCCTCGGTCTTCAGCTGGGCCGAGGTGTAGCCGGGCAGCGAGCCGATGGCGTCCTGGGCGACACCGATGACGGCGGACTGGGTGAGCGCCCCGCCGAGCAGCCCGGCGGACAGGCCGGGGCCGTAGCCGAGCATGGCGGCGAAGCCCCAGCACACCAGCAGGCCCGTCACGCACACCACGATCGCGTTGACGACCTGCGGCAGGCCGTCCTTCTTCAGTCCGCGGAAGAACTGCGGGCCGACCCGGTAGCCGAGGGCGAACAGGAACATGATGAAGAACAGGCTCTTCACCGTGTCGTCGATCTCGACCTCGAACTGCGCCCCGAGGAACAGCCCCACCACCAGGCAGCCGGTGACGGCGCCCAGCGCGATCGCCCGGTAGCGGATCTTCCCGACCAGGAAGCCGATGGCGACGGTGATGAAGACCAGGAGCTCGGGATGTGGGTGGAAGATGTTCCGGTTGAGGAAGTCGATCACGGGTGAATCCCCTCGTGGAGACGTCAGGCGTCAGGCGCCGAGGATGCCGACGAGGATCGGCCCGGTCAGCGGCAGCAGGAAGTTGGAGAGGGTGTACGTGATCGTGTAGCCGAGCAGCGGCACGGTGGACTGGGCGACCTGGCTGATCGCGGTGATGGCCGGGGTCGAGCACTGCTGCCCGGCGATCGCACCGATCAGCAGCGGCTTCTCGATCTTCAGCAGCTTCAGGCCGACGACCAGCGAGATCGTCGCCGGGATCAGCACCATGGCGATGCCGGCGAACGGCAGCAGGGCGCCGTACTCCTTCAGCAGCGGCCACGCCTGCGGGCCGGAGGTCAGGCCGGTGCAGGCGATGAAGACGGCCAGGCCCATGTCCTTCAGGGTGCTCGCGGCCTGGGTGGGGAAGGCGCCGAAGGTCTGCCGCAGCGAGCGGAACCAGCCGAAGAGCAGCCCGGAGATCAGACAGCCGCCGCCGGTCCCGAGGGACAGCGGCACGTCCCCGGCGTGCACGATGATCTGGCCGAGCAGCGAACCGGCGACGATGCCGGCGCCGATGTAGATGAAGTCGGCGGCGTCGTTCTTCACCACCGCGCCGATCTTCTTCACCAGCCGGTCCAGGCCCGACCGGGCGCCGACCAGGGTGAGCACGTCGCCGCGTTGCAGGACGGTCTCGCCGGACGCCGGCATGTGCTGCTCGTTGCGGACCACCTCGGTGACGTACACCCCGGAGGCGGTGAACTCGGGGTGCTCCGCGCGCATCTCGTCCAGGGTCAGCCCGGCCGTGGCCTTCTCGGTGACCGCGACCTGCTTGGTGGCCAGCGGGCTCTCCACGCCCGGGATGCCCGGGGTCTCGGGCCCGATGTGCCGGCCCGCGTCGATCACCTCGGCGCGCCGGCCGACGACGAGGACCAGGTCGGACAGCGTCAGCTCCAGCTCGGGCGCGACGGTGAGCGCCCGGCTGCCCCGCTTGACCGCCTCGACGGTGACGAGTCCGCCGTCGAGGGACTCCAGCTCGCCCACCCGCAGGCCGTCGGCCAGGGTCACCAGGTAGGTGCGGCCGACCATGCCGGGCAGTCCGGGCAGCTCGTCGTTCTCCAGCGCGCCCTTGCCGCCGCGCATCGTCTGCCACAGCTCGCGGGACGCGTCGCGCAGGTTGATGCGCAGCAGCATCGGCATGATCTGGCTGCTGTAGAGGACGATCGTGATCAGGCCGAAGAGGTAGCAGACCGTGTAGGCGGTGGCCACGTTCCCCTGGTACTCGGCGATCTGCGCCGCCGTCAGCCCGCCGAGCTTGCCGATCGCCTCGGTCGCCGTGCCGACCACCGCGGACTCGGTGGCGGCGCCCGCGAGGATGCCGGAGGCGGTGCCGACGTCGAGATCGAAGGCCTTCGCCAGCCCGTACGCGATCGAGATGACGCACACCAGCTCGATCAGGCACAGCACGCCGAACCGGAGGCCCTTGCGGTTGAGGTTGGCGAAGAACTGCGGCCCGGCCATGTAGCCGAGGGAGAAGATGAACAGCGCGAAGAACACCGTCTTCACGTCGTCGCCGACTTCCGCCTTCGTCCAGGCCCCCAGCAGCAGCGCGACGATCAGCGTCCCCGCGATCCCGCCCAGCGTGATGGGTCCGACCCGTAGCTTCCCGACCAGGTATCCCGCGGCCAGGCACAGGAACAGCGCCAGCTCCGGGTGGTCCTTGATGACGCCCATGCCCCTGATCCTTCGGGGCGCCGCCGCAGGTCACCACCCGCGAGGGCTGTTCAGGTGAGGCGCCGCGGCAGGCTCGTACCGCTCAGCCGCCGACCGTCAGCAGCAGCTTGCCCGTGCTCCTCCGCGTCCCCATCAGCCGGTGCGCCTCCGCCGCCGCCGTCAGGTCGAACTCGGCGGTGACGGGCAGGGTGACCGTCCCGTCGGCGACCTTCGCGAACGCCCGCTCGGCCAGCGCCCGCAGCTCGTCCGGGGCGGTCCGGGCGAGGGTGAGGATGGAGAAGCCGCCGACCGTGATGCCGTACGGGTACAGCTCGGGCTGGCCCACGCTCCACGCCTCCGCCCCGCTCGCGTTGCCGAAGGAGACCAGGCGTCCGAAGACGGCGAGCGAGGCGAGGCCGGCGCGCAGGGTGTCGCCGCCGACCGGGTCCAGGACGAGGTCGACACCGCGGCCGTCCGTCGCCGCCCGCACCGGCTTCTCGAAGTCGCCGACGAAGACCTCGTCGTATCCGTGCTCCCGTGCGTGAGCGGCCTTCGCGGTGCTCGACACCACGCCGTACACCGTGCCGCCGGCGGCCTTCGCCAACTGGCCGACCACCGTGCCGACACCGCCCGCCGCGCCCTGCACGAGCACGCTCTCGCCGGGCTGGAGCCGGCCCACGGAGTGGACCAGGGCGTACGCCGTCGGCAGCACGGTGGGCAGGGTCGCGGCGGTGCGCAGGTCGACGCCGGCCGGGACCGGGAAGACGGTCGCCACGTCGGCGACGGCCACGTCCGCGTAGGCGCCGCCCTCGGTCAGGGCGGTGACCTCCTGGCCCACGGTCAGGCCGGTGACGCCCTCGCCCAGTGCCCGGACCCGCCCGGAGACCTCCAGGCCGGGCACGAAGGGCAGCCGCGGCACCCGGTAGCCGGAGTCCCGTGCCTTGAGGTCGGCGAAGTTGATCCCGGCGTACGCCACGTCGACGCTCACCTGCCCGGGGCCGGGCTCGGGGACCTCCGCCTCGACGGCCTTGAGGACCTCGGGACCGCCGTACTCCTGGAACTCGATCGCGCGCATGCCGCACACCCCGTTCTGGACCGCTCAGACTGTTCAATGAGAAGCGAACACTCATGACTGTATGGTTTTCATCGAACACTCTGCAAGGGGATACGGAAGGCGGATGGGCGTCATGGCAGGAACCAGTCATCGGGCCGCCCCCGAGCACACCCACCCGGACGACGTCCCGGTCCTGACCGCGCTCGCCGCGCTCGCCGATCCCGTACGGGCGCAACTGGTGCGGGAGTTGGCCGCCTCCGAGGACTGGTCGCGCAGTTGCGGCACCTTCGACGTGCCCGTCGGCAAGGCGGCCAAGAGCCACCACTTCGCGGTCCTGCGCGCGGCCGGGCTCGTCGAGCAGCGCGACGAGGGGCCCAGGCGGGTCAACCGGCTGCGGCGGGAGGAGTTCGACGCCCGGTTCCCGGGGCTGCTGGAGCTGGTGCTGCGGGGCGACTGAGTGAACGCCTGCGCCCACTCCCGCGTCACAGTCGCATGAGGAACCGCAGCTGGATCCTGGCGGCCCTGGCCACCGCCGGTGTGGTGGTGGGGGCGGCCCTGTACGTCGACGAGTCGGAGACCGGGCACGCGGTCATCGACGTGGAGGCGACCGTCTCGCCGTCGCCGCCCGCCGAGGACTGGTGCGTCGGCACCCGGTCGAGCCCCGCGGACGGCGACGCCCCCGACGACAGCCCCCTCAACCGCACCCTCGCCCGCATCGACAAGCTCGCCGCGGACCGGTACGCCGACGTCTACACCGGCATGGGTGTCGACGAGGACGCGGGCGCCGCCGATGTCTGGCGCATCCCCTCCCACGACTTCGACACGGCCGCCTGCGACGCCGCCGAGAAGGGCGTGAAGCTGCGGCTGCACCCGGCCGACGTCGATCGCAGGACCCTCGACGCCCTCGCCGAGCGGATCAGCGAGGACATGACCCGCTGGGACGGCACCTTCCAGATGCGTGAAGTCGGGGTCGACGAGCGGGGGTTCGTGCATGTCGGGGTCGACGACCCGAAGAAGGCCGAACCCCTCATCGAGAAGGAGTTCGGCCCCCGGTACATCAAGGTGGAGTACGTCGACCAGGCCTACGCGGTCGAGGGCTGAGGCGCCTTGGAGGCCTTCCGCAGGACGGCGTACAGTCCCGCGCTCACCACGAACCCGACCAGGCAGGTGATGTCCCCGAAGGACGGCCACCGCTCCGGCACCCACCCCACGTACTTCTCCTGGTTGGAGAAGAGCGGCACGGACACCGCGATGCCGGTCAACAGGGCCGTGACACCGGGCCAGTTGGAGAACCCGCGGTCGCTCAGCCGTCCCGCCAGTTCCGCCACCGGCGTCCGCGACCGCGCCCACCGCTCCACCAGCACCACGCCCAGCCACGGCCCCACCCAGTACGCGATCACCAGCAGGAACGCCTCGTAGGCGTGCCCGGCGTCCGCGAGCGACGCCCACGCCGCCCCCGTACCGGCGAGCCCGCACAGCACGACGATCGCGCTCCGCCCCAGCCAGGCGGGCAGCTTCAGGCCCAGCGAGGTGATCGACATGGCGGAGGAGTAGACGTTGAGCGCGTTCGCCGACACCGCGCCCAGGATGATCGCGAGGAGCACCGAGTTGCCGAGCCAGCCCGGCAGATGGCCCGTGAAGGCCGCCGTCGGGGTCGCGCCCTGCGGTGCCACGATCGTCGCCGACGCCGCGCCGATCACCGAGACCACCGCGATGGACACGAACAGCCCCACCGCCGGGCAGACGACCGTCTGCCACCGGCTCGCCGTGCGCGGGAGATAGCGGGAGTAGTCCGACGCGCCCGGGTTCCAGCCCGCCGCGTACCCCCACGCCGTGCTGAACGCCAGCAGGAAGCCGCCGATGCCGCCGCCCGCCCCGGCGCTCAGGTCACCGGCCTCCTTGAAGGTCCACACCCCGGCCAGCAGGAAGATCACCGCCAGCGCCGGGAACGCGTACTTCTCGAAGGCGTGCACGAAGTTGTGGCCGATGAAGCCGATCACGATCTCGGCGGCGACCACGATCAACAGGGACGGCAGCGGACGCAGGCCCGTCAGCGTGTTCAGCGCGAAAGCGGCGCTCACACTGTTCACCGCGAACCAGCCGACCCCGGCCACCAGGGCGTTCACACCCGACGGCAGCAGGTTGCCGCGATAGCCGAACGCGAGCCGGCCGATCGCCATCTGCGGCACGCCGAAGCGGGGACCGTCCAGCGACAGCACCCCTTGCGTCAGGGCGCCGAGCGCCGTCCCCAGGAGCAGCGCCGCCGTCGCCGCCCAGAAGCTCAGTCCGAAGAACAGCACCGAGATCACCCCGATGTACACGGTGGCGAACTCGATGTTCGGGGACGCCCACGTCCACAGCAGTTGCAGGGGGCTGCCGTGGCGCTCGGCGTCGGGGATCGGCTCCGAGCCGGCCGTCTCGACGGCGATGACCTTGTCGCCGTACGCGGGGGCGGCCGTGCCGGCCGTGGTGGCTGTCGTCATGCGAGGTAAGTGTCCGGTCGTGACGGGCCGCCCGACAGGGGCGCGTTGTCCGCTTCGGAAGCCTCACCGGCGTACAACCTGCACGCATCGGCGGGGCCGATGGCCCCATCGGCAGGACCCCCCACTGGCGCGTGGACCTGCACCGATGCCCGCTCCTACCGTCAGGGACATGACCTCCGACCGCAAGGGCATCGCCCAGCTCACGACCGCCATGATCCTCTCCGGCACCCTCGGCGTCTTCGTCGTCGAGTCGGGTGCCTCCCCCTTCGACGTCGTCTTCTTCCGCGTGGTCTTCGGTGCCCTCGCGCTGGGCGGGTACGTGGTGGCCCGCGGCTGGCTCCGCGACCACGGCTTCACCCCCCGCACCCTCGGACTCGCCGTCCTGGGCGGGGTGTTCATCGTCTTCAACTGGGTGTTCCTCTTCGAGTCGTACGAGAACACCTCGATCTCCGTGGCCACGGTCGTCTACCACACCCAGCCGTTCTACGTCGTGCTGCTGGGCGCCCTCCTGTTCCGCGAGCGGCTGACGGCGGCGAAGGCGGGCTGGATCGCGCTGGCCTTCGCGGGCCTGATCCTCGTCTCGGGCGTCACACCCGGCGACTTCACCGGCGGCGGGACGTATCTCCTCGGCGTCGGACAGGCGTTGCTCGCCGCGCTCCTCTACGGTCTGTCCACCCTCGTCACCAAGCGGATCACCGGAGTCCGCCCGCACCTCATCGCGCTCGTCCAAGTCCTCGTCGGCATCCCCTTGTTGCTTCCCTTCGCCGACTTCGGCGCGATGAGCGGCGCGAGCGCGGGCGACTGGGGCTGGCTGGCCGGGCTCGGGTTCATCCACACCGGGCTGATGTACGTCCTGATGTACGCCGCCTACGCCCAGCTGCCGCTGTCGAAGATCGCCGTCCTGGCCTTCGTCTACCCGGCCGTCGCGATGGGCATGGACTGGGCGGTGTACGGCCACCACATCGGCCTCGTCCAGGCGCTGGGCGTCCCGCTGATCGTCCTCGCGAGCCTCAAGGTCACCCTTGCTCGGACACCAGCTTCCGCGCCTGCTCCGCGAACAGCCGGGCATGCGCCGGCAGCCGCTTCCCGGCCCGCCACGCGAGCTGCGTCCGGAGCGTGAACGGCGGCTCCCAGTCCAGTCGTACGAGAGAGCCCTCCGCGAGTTCGGCGGCGACCGTGATCTCCGGCAGCAGCGCGATGCCGAGACCGGCCGCCGCCGCGCGTTTGGTGGCCTCGATCGTGCCGAACTCCATGAAGTCGACCGGTCCGCCCCGGGAGTTGAGCTCCCGCTCGAACAAGTCCCGGTAGGCACAGCCGGGTTCGGTGGCCAGGAGGGACTGGCCGAGCAGGTCGGCGGACGTCAACTCCCGTCCTCTGAGCGCGTGTTCCGGCGCCGCCACCAGCGCCAGCGGTTCCACCGCCAGCACCTCGCTGTCCAGGCCCGGGTGCTCGGTCTCCGCCTCCATCAGGAAGCCCACGTCGTAGGTGCCCTGCCGCAGCGCCTGCCGGGTCTCGTCACCGAGGGTCGTGCGCAGGGACAGCCGTACCTTCGGATAGCGGTGGTGGAACAGCTCCAGCAGCGGCGGCAACCGGTACGAGGTCAGCGACTCCATGGTGCCGACGGCGAGGGTGCCGGAGGGCTCCTCGGTCCCGGCGACGGCCGCCCGCGCCTCCTCGCCCAGCTCGATGATCTGCCGGGCGTAGGGCAGCAGCCGCTCCCCGGCCTCCGTCAGCCGGATACGGCTGCCGAGCCGGTCGAACAGCTCCACGCCGAGCGAGTCCTCCAGGGCGCGGATCTGGCCGGTGACGCTGGACTGGGCGTAGCTCAGCTCGGCCGCGGCCCGGGTGAAGCTGAGGACAGCGGCGACCTTCTCGAAGGTGACCAGCAGCCGCAGCTCCACGTCAGGGCTCGTCCCGCTTCTTGCGGTCCCGGTCCTCGTCCTCGTCGAGGGACTTCAGGAACTCGGGGTTGTCGTCGGGGGCGACCCAGCGCTGCGACTGACCCGCCCGCACGCCCGACCAGCCCTCGGCGGCCAGGCTGCGCTTCTTGCCCGCGATCAGCCAGGAGATGGAGCCCACCAGCGGGAACAGCAGCACGAGGATCGCCCACAGCGGCTTGGGCATGTGCCGGACGTCCTCGTCCTGCGTGCTGATGCAGTCGATGAACGCGTAGATGCTCAGCGCCAGCGGCACGAGGAACATCAGCACCCGGAGCATGGGCCCTCCCACGGGACGGTCGTCGGGGCCGCGATCACAGCCCCCAGGTACTGGGCCAGGGTAGCCCGTACCGGATACTGGGACGCATGGCTTACGACGATCTTCGCTCGCTGCTCAGGGCCCTGGAACGCGAGGGCGACCTCAAGCGCGTCAAGGCCGAGGTCGACCCGTACCTGGAGGTCGGGGAGATCGTCGACCGGGTCAACAAGGCAGGCGGCCCCGCGCTCCTCTTCGAGAACGTGAAGGGCTCCTCGATGCCCCTCGCGATGAACGTCTTCGGCACCGACCGACGCCTGCTGAAGGCGCTCGGGCTGAAGTCGTACGGCGACATCTCGGACAAGATCGGCGGGCTGCTGCGCCCCGAGCTGCCGCACGGCTTCGTGGGCGTGCGGGAGGCCTTCGGCAAGCTCGGCGCGATGGCGCACGTGCCGCCGAAGAAGGTGAAGTCCGGTGACGCGCCGGTGCAGGAGGTCGTCCTCACCGGCGACGACGTCGACCTGGACCAGCTGCCGGCGCTGTTCACCTGGCCGCAGGACGGCGGCTCCTTCTTCAACCTCGGGCTGACCCACACCAAGGACCCCGAGAGCGGCATCCGCAATCTCGGCCTGTACCGCCTCCAGCGCCACGACAAGCGCACGATCGGCATGCACTGGCAGATCCACAAGGACAGCCGGAACCACTACCAGGTGGCGGCCCGCCGCGGTGAGCGCCTCCCGGTCGCGATCGCCTTCGGCTGCCCGCCCGCGGTGACCTACGCCTCCACCGCCCCGCTCCCCGGTGACATCGACGAGTACCTGTTCGCCGGGTTCGTCGCCGGCAAGCGGATCGAGATGGTCGACTGCAAGACGGTGCCGCTGCAGGTGCCGGCGCAGGCCGAGGTCGTCATCGAGGGCTGGCTGGAGCCGGGCGAGATGCTCCCCGAGGGCCCCTTCGGCGACCACACCGGGTTCTACACCCCGCAGGAGCCGTTCCCGGCGCTGCGGATCGACTGCGTGACGATGCGGAAGCGGCCGCTGCTTCAGTCGATCGTCGTAGGGCGGCCCCCGACGGAGGACGGCCCGCTGGGTCGTGCGACGGAGCGCTTCTTCCTCCCCCTGCTGAAGATCATCGTGCCGGACATCGTGGACTATCACCTGCCCGAAGCGGGCGGATTCCACAACTGCGCGATCATCTCGATCGACAAGAAGTACCCCAAGCACGCCCAAAAGGTGATGCACGCTGTGTGGGGCGCCCACATGATGTCCCTGACGAAGTTGATCGTGGTCGTCGACTCGGACTGCGATGTCCACGACCTCCACGAGGTGGCCTGGCGGGCGCTCGGCAACACGGACTACGCGCGCGACCTGTCGGTCGTCGAAGGACCCGTCGACCATCTCGACCACGCCTCCTACCAGCAGTTCTGGGGCGGCAAGGCGGGGATCGACGCGACGAAGAAGTGGCCCGAGGAGGGCTACACCCGCGACGGCGGCTGGCCGGACATGGTGGTGTCCGACCCGGAGACGGCGGCGAAGGTCGACCGCCGCTGGAAGGAGTACGGCCTGTGAGTTCCGCGTCTGCCGCGATCCCCCAGCCGGGACGTACGAAGGCGTTCCTGCGCCTGGTGATGATCGAGCACTCGGTGTTCGCGCTGCCGTTCGCGTACATCGCGGCGCTCACCGCGATGTTCCAGTGGGACAGGAACATCCACTGGGGCCGGCTGCTGCTGGTCACCATCTGCATGGTCGGCCTGCGGACCTTCGCCATGGCCGTCAACCGGATCATCGACCGGGAGATCGACGCGCGGAACCCGCGCACCGCCCACCGCGAGCTGGTGACCGGCGCGATGTCGGTCAAGCACGCCTGGACCGGCGCGCTGGTCGCGGTCGTGGTCTTCCTGGGCTCGGCGGCCCTGCTGAACCCGCTGTGCCTGGCCCTCGCCCCGGTCGCCGTGATCCCGATGGTGGTCTACCCCTACGGCAAACGCTTCACGAACTTCCCGCAGGCCATCCTCGGCCTCGCCCAGGCCATGGGCCCGATCGGCGGCTGGCTGGCGATCACCGGCGAGTGGTCCTGGGACGCGGTGATCCTGGGCCTCGCGGTCGGCATCTGGATCGGCGGCTTCGACCTGATCTACGCCTGCCAGGACGTCGAGACCGACCGCGAGATCGGCGTCATGTCGGTCCCGGCCCGCTTCGGCATCCCGGCGGCCATCTGGGGCGCCCGGGTCTGCCACTTCCTGACCATGTCCCTGCTGGTCTGGTACGCCGTGGCCACGGACGCGGGCGGGTTCTTCTGGGTCGGCCTGATGATCGTCGCCGGCGCCTTCGTCTACGAGCACAACATCGTCCGCCCCCATGACCTGACCCGCCTGAACAGGGCGTTCTTCAGCGTCAACGGGTTCATCGGCATTGCCCTGTTCGTGTGTGCGCTGCTTGATCTCCTGGTTCGGGGCCTGACCGTGTAACTACGGTGCGGCCTGCCATCGAGTGCAGACACAGGGAGGCCGATGTGGCCGTGCCGTTCAGCGACGACTTCGAGTTCTGTCCCGATCTCGCGGTCATTCCGGCGGCCGAACAGCATCGCAATCTGACCGCCTACCCGCCCGACCTGATCGAGCTCGCCATCGAGGTCGTCTCGCCGAGCAGCGTCCGCAACGACTACGAGGTAAAGGACAAGCAGTACGCGGTCCAGGGCATCCCGAACTACCTGATCTTCGATCCCCGCGACGGGCACTTGGCCACCCGGTGGAATCCGGGCCCCGAGGGGTACCTCGGGCGGGACACCATTCCGTACGGCGGGAAAGTCACCGTCGAGACCAAGCTCGGGCGCCTCACCATCGACACGCGGCGCCTCCCTGTGGATCCCGAGGCGCCTGCCCAGTCCTGAGCACCTCTCTCCTCACCGGTACGCTCAAGATGTGAACGCAGGAGAAACGCAGCGCGTGCCTTGGATCGTGGGGGTGTCGGGTGCCTCCGGGACGCCGTACGCGGCCGCTGTGCTGCGGGCGCTGCTGGAGGCGGGGGAGAGCGTCGACCTGGTCGTCAGCAGGGCCTCGCGGCTGACGCTGCTGGACGAGACCCGGATCTCGTTCCGGGACGCGCACTGGCAGGACGACCTGCGGGAATGGCTGGCCAGGGGCGCCGACGGCAAGCCCGGGACCTTCGACGTCGACATCACGCGCGTGCGGTACTGGAACGCCGGTGACCTCGCCGCGGGCCCGTCGTCGGGGTCGTATCCCGTCAAGGGCATGCTGATCGTCCCGGCCTCCACCGCCTGCGTCGCCGGAGTCGCCCTCGGGCTCTCCAAGGACCTGCTCCAGCGCGCCGCGAGCGTGACCCTCAAGGAGCGCCGCACGCTCGTGGTCGCCGTACGGGAGACCCCCTTGAACGGCCAGACGCTGCGGCACCTCGTCGCCCTCGACGACCTCGGCGCCACCGTCGTGCCCGCCTCACCCGCCTTCTACGCCGGCGCCACCCACATCCAGGACCTCGTCGACTTCGTCGCCGGACGGGTCCTCGACGTGGCGGGGGTCGAGCACCGGCTGTACCGGCGGTGGAAGGGCGAGCTCGGCGGCGGGTCCGGAACCCCCACGACGTGAGCGCCATCTGAGCAAGTCGCAGTACCTCTCATCACTTCGGGAACTTTCGGGATCCTCTTCAGCGGAAGGCTTCGATCGCATGGACGCGGTGGACAGGCAGCTCATCCAGGCTCTGAGGGAGAACGGCCGGGCTTCCTACGCGGAACTGGGCCGCCTCGTCGGTCTGTCGGGACCCAGCGTCACCGACCGCATCAACCGGCTGGAGGCGGCCGGTGTCATCACCGGCTACCGCGCCACCGTCGACGCCGCCTCGCTCGGTCTCGGCGTCACCGCCCTCATCGGCATCTCCCTCTCCGACGCCGCCGACCACGAGGACGTGGCCCGCCGGATGAAGGACCTGCCGGAGATCGAGGACTGCTGGTTCATCGCGGGCGACGACTCGTTCATGCTCAAGGTGCGGGCCAGCGACGTCGACGGCCTGGAGAAGATCATCCGGCGGCTCAGCGGGACCAAGGGCGTCTCCCGGACCCGTACCACCATCGTGCTCTCCACCAAGTGGGAGAACCGGGTCGGGGAGCTGCCCGAAGAGGCGTAGCCGTACGGTTGGACAGGTCGTCGTAGAAAGGTTGTGGCATGGACGTCGGACTCAAGCGCGAGCTGGAGGAGAAGGTACGGGCGGGTGTGCGCCTGACCCGCGAGGACGGCATCGCGCTCTACGAGTCGGACGACCTGGCCTGGCTCGGCGGCCTCGCGCACGAGGTGCGCACGCGCAAGAACGGTGACGTCGTCCACTTCAACGTCAACCGGCACCTCAACATGACCAACGTGTGCACCGCCTCCTGCGCCTACTGCTCCTTCCAGCGCAAGCCGGGGGAGAAGGACGCGTACACGATGCGCATCGAGGAGGCGGTGAAGCTCGCCAAGGCGATGGAGGGCGAGAACCTCACCGAGCTGCACATCGTCAACGGGCTGCACCCCAGTCTGCCGTGGCGCTACTACCCGCGGTCGCTGCGGGAGCTGAAGGCGGCGCTGCCGAACGTCTCCCTGAAGGCGTTCACCGCGACCGAGATCCACCACTTCGAGACGATCTCCGGGCTGAGCGCGAGCGAGATCCTCGACGAGCTGATCGACGCCGGGCTGGAGTCGTTGACCGGCGGTGGCGCCGAGATCTTCGACTGGGAGGTCCGGCAGCACATCGTGGACCACAAGACCCACTGGGAGGACTGGTCCCGCATCCACCGGCTGGCGCACGAGAAGGGTCTGAAGACCCCGTGCACCATGCTGTACGGCCACATCGAGGAGCCGCGGCACCGGGTGGACCACGTGCTGCGGCTGCGTGAGCTCCAGGACGAGACCGGCGGCTTCCAGGTCTTCATCCCGCTGCGCTACCAGCACGACTTCGTCGACATGAAGGACGGCAAGGTACGCAACCGGCTCCAGGCGCGTACCCAGATGGCGACCGGCGCGGAGGCGCTGAAGACCTTCGCCGTGTCGCGGCTGCTCTTCGACAACGTCCCGCACGTCAAGGTGTTCTGGGTGATGCACGGCGTCCAGACCGCGCAGCTGGCGCTGCTGCACGGGGCCGACGACATGGACGGCTCGGTCGTCGAGTACAAGATCACCCACGACGCGGACAACTTCGGCACGCCGAACAAGCTGACGCGGGACGACCTGCTGGACCTGATCCGGGACGCCGGTTTCCGGCCGGTGGAGCGGAACACCCGGTACGAGGTGATCCGTGAGTACGAGGGCCCCGACCCGGCGCGCCGCGAGTCGCCGCAGCCGATGCGGGTGTGAGCGGTTCCGCACGGGGGGTACTCGGCGTCCGTGACTGCGGAGGACGCCTACACCGCCGCGCCTTTCGTCCCTGACGGGGGCGGCCTCGGCGCGCTGCGGAAGGCCGCCGCCGGCTGCCACGGCTGCCCCCTCCACCGCGACGCCACCCAGACCGTCTTCGGCGAGGGCGACGCCCACGCGCGCCTGATGCTGGTCGGTGAGCAACCCGGCGATCAGGAGGACCGGCAGGGCAAACCCTTCGTCGGCCCCGCCGGGAAACTCCTCGACCGGGCCCTTGCCGAGGCCGGTCTCGATTCGGGCGACGCCTACGTCACCAATGCCGTGAAGCACTTCAAGTTCACGCAGGCCGAGCCGCGCAAGCGGCGTATGCACAAGGCGCCCAGCCTGCGGGAGATGACCGCCTGCGGGCCCTGGCTGGCGGCGGAGCTGGCCGTCGTGGAGCCGGAGCTGATCGTGATCCTCGGTGCCACCGCCGGGAAGGCGCTGCTCGGGTCGTCGTTCCGGGTCACGCAGGTGCGCGGGACCGTGCTGGAGGAGGAGATCCACGGCAGGCCCGAGCGGCTGGTGCCCACCGTGCACCCGTCGTCCGTGCTGAGGTCGGACGACCGGGAGGCCGCGTACCAGGGCCTCGTCTCCGATCTGAAGGTGGCGGCCCGGGCCCTGGGGTGACCCGACCCCCTGCCTAGACTCGGGGCTCATGGACCTGACGTACCGCCTCGACCCCGAGCTCACCCCCGGCCTCCTCGACCAGCTGACCCGCCTGTGGGTGGCCGTGAACAACGCGGGCGGGGCCGTCGGGTTCGTCGGGACGACGACGTACGAGGAGGTCCGGCCGGGGGTGGACCGTTACGCGGAGTCGGTCGCGGCGGGCCGGCACCGGTTCCTCGCCGGTCTGGATGCGGCGGGACGGCTCCGGGCGACGGCCTTCTTCGGGTTCAACGAGCATCGCCTCCAGAGGCACTACGCCTGGCTCTACACCGTCATGATCGACCCGGAGCTGCAGGGCGGCGGCCACGGGCGGACCCTCCTGGCGGAGGCCGAGCGGCACGCCCGTGCCTTCGGGCTGGAGGCGCTGAAGCTGACCTGCCGGGGCGGGCTCGGGCTGGAGCGGTTCTACGCGTCCGCCGGGTACAAGGAGGTCGGCCGGGTGCCGGACGGGCTGCGCATGTCCGCGGACGACTACCGCGACGACATCATGATGTGGCTGCCGCTGACCTGAGGCCTGCTGCCGACCCGAGACCCCCTGCAAGATCGGGGAGCGGGCGTGCTTCACTGGAAGGCACCCTTTGGGAACTTTCAGGGGAACTTTCAGCCGGAACGGAAGAGTGGATTGAGATGCTCCGCTACACACTGATGCGCCTCGGGATCTTCGTGGGCTGCCTCGTGGTCGTCTGGGGCCTCGTCTACTCCGGCGTCGCCCCGCGCGGCCTCGGTGACTCCAACGGCATGTGGGTCGTCCTGCTCTCCCTGGTGATCTCGGCCCCGATCAGCTTCGTCGTCCTGCGCAAGGAGCGCGACCGCGCCTCCGTCCAGGTCGCCCAGCGGGTCGACCGCATGAAGTCCAACCTGGAGGCCAACCGCAACCAGGAGGACATCG
Source organism: Streptomyces sp. Act143 (assembly GCF_003143935.1). GTDB lineage: Bacteria > Actinomycetota > Actinomycetes > Streptomycetales > Streptomycetaceae > Streptomyces. Next base: position 5,925,790 of record NZ_QFRX01000001.1, read on the forward strand.
CCGACGACGCGGCGCGGGCGCAGGGCCAGGCGTCGTAGTCCTGTCACCCGGTCCTGTCACGTCGGCGGACGTCTTAGTCTTGGCCTCATGGGTGCCGTGAAGACCAAGCGGATGCCGCGCGCGGTCCGTGAGCAGCAGATGCTGGACGCCGCCGTGCAGACCTTCGGCCGCCGCGGGTACATGGCCGCCTCGATGGACGAGATCGCCGAACTCGCCGGTGTCTCCAAGCCGTTGGTGTATCTGTACCTGAACTCGAAGGACGACCTGTTCACGGCCTGCATCCGCCGTGAGGCGCAGGCGCTCACCGAGGCCGTGCGCTCCGGTGTCCGCACCGACCTGCCGGTCGACCGGCAACTCTGGGACGGGCTGCTGGCGTTCTTCACGCACACCGCCGAGAACCCCGACGGCTGGTCCGTGCTGCACCTCCAGGCCCGTATCCACGGCGAGACGTTCGCCGGTGAGGTCGCGGTGATGCGGGAGGAGATCGTCGCGTTCGTGACGCAGTTGATCGTCGTCGCGGCGCGGGAGGCGCACCGGGACCCCGATCTGGCCGAGCGGGAGGTCGCCGGGCTCGCGGAGGCGCTGGTGGGGGCCGCCGAGTCGCTGGCCGCGTGGGCCAACGCCACGCCGGGTGTCACCGCCCGGCAGGCCGCGGCCACCCTCATGAACTTCGCCTGGGCCGGGCTGGGCGACCTCATGGCGGGCCGCCCCTGGTCACCGCCGCCGGGATGACACCTGGCATGCCGGCGGCGCCGAGCTGCGCATCACCGAGCTGAGCCTGATCGGCGGGGTCAGCGTCCGCCGCTGAGAGCGCTGTGCACCGTGCCGGTGAGGTGCAGGCGGTCGCCGTGTCGCAGTTCGAAGCGGTCGCCCCGCGCTGCGTACGTCACCTTCCCCGGCAGCAGCACCGGTGCTCTGAACTCCGCCCGCACCACGGCTGCTTGCGGTGTGCCGTGTGCGGCCAGGCAGCGGGCGACCGTCCACATGCCGTGGGCGATCGCGCGCGGGAAGCCGAAGAGGCGGGCGGTCAGCGGATACAGGTGGATGGGATTGCGGTCGCCGGACGCGGCGGCGTACCGGCGGCCGATGTCCCCGGCCAGCCGCCACTCGGCGACGGAGGGAAGGGCCGGCTCCGGCTGCTCCTTGCGCCCGGTGACGGCTGCGGCGGCTTCGGCGGCCTCGGCGGCTTCAGGTGTGCGGTGCCGTGCCAGGTAGGTGCTGCGCGACTCCCACACGACGTCCGGGCCGACCCGCATCTCGGTGATGACCGCCGCCTCCGTGCCGCGCCGGTGCGGGGCCAACCCATCGATGTACACGCCGAGTTCGTAGGACCCGGTCGCGGGCAGCGGCCGGTGCCGGGTGATGTCGATCGACGTGTGGACCAGGCCGAGGAGCGGCAGCGGGAAGTCCCGGGCGCTCATCAGCCGCATCGCCGACGGGAATCCGAGGACGTGCGGATACGTCACCGGCAGCGCGTCGTCGCCGGTCGCGAACCCGCAGACCCGCTCGTACGCCGCCAGCCGCGCCAGGTCGACGCGCAGGGCGGGCAGCACCAGCCGGGTGCGGGGGAAGTCCGCGTCGGGGCGGGGCCGCTTGACGGGGGACAGCAGCGCGCCCCGGGCGAGCAGCGGCGCCAGGGCGGGCGGGCGGCGCAGGACGACGTCCGTCATCACGCCCCCAGCAGGCTCTGGCCGCAGACCCGTACGACCTGCCCGTTCACCGCGCCCGAGGCCGGGTGCGCGAGCCATGCCGTCGTCTCGGCCACGTCGACCGGAAGACCGCCCTGCGCGAGGGAGTTCATCCGGCGCCCGGCCTCCCGGATGAGGAGCGGGACCGCGGCCGTCATCTTCGTCTCGATGAAGCCGGGGGCCACGGCGTTCACCGTCACCCCGTGCTCGGCGAGCGCGCGCGGGGCGAGGGCGCGGACCAGACCGACCACTCCCGCCTTGCTCGCACCGTAGTTGGTCTGCCCGGCGTTGCCCGCGAGCCCCGCGATGGAGGCCGTGGCGACGATCCGGCCGCCCTCCCTGAGCGTCCCCGCCGACAGCAGCGCGTCCGTCGTGCGCAGCACGCTCGCCAGGTTCACCTCCAGCACCGAACTCCACCGCTCGGCAGGCATGTTGACCAGCCGCCGGTCGCGCGTGATGCCCGCGTTGTGGACGAGGACGTCCAGCCCGTCGGGGAACGCCGCGGCGATCCGTTCGCCCGCGTCGGCGGCCGTGATGTCGAGGGCGAGGGCAGCACCGCTGAGCCGCTCGGCGAGCTGCCGGGCCTCCGCCTCGGCCTGGGGCACGTCGAGTACGACGACCCGGGCGCCGTCCCTGGCCAGCGTCTCGGCGACGGCCGCGCCGATACCGCGGGCCGCCCCGGTGACCAGGGCGGTGCGCCCGGCGAGGGGCCGCTCCCCGTCCACGTCGGCCGGTCCCGCCGCGTCGCCGGTCTCGATCACCTGGCCGCTGACATAGGCGGACTTGGGGGAGAGCAGGAAGCGCAGGGTCGACTCGGCCGCGGCCCGGTCGGTCAGCCGTACGAGATTGACGGTCCTGCCCCGCCCGATCTCCTTGCCGAGCGAGCGGGTGAAGCCCTCCAGGGCCTGCTGGGCCGCCGCCTGGTGGTGGTCGGCGGGGTCGAGGGGCGCGCCGAGGACGACGATCCGCCCGCTCGCGGCGACCGAGCGGACGACGGGGTGCAGGGCCGCGTGCACGTCGGCGAGTCCTTCGACGTCCCGGACGTGGGTGGCGTCGAGGACGACGGCGCAGGGGCGCTCGACGGGGCCGGGGGCCGGTTTGCCCGCGGTCAGGTGGAGGACCTCGCCCTCCAGCACGGGGTGCCCGGGGGACCAGCGGACGAGTTCCGTCGGTTGTGGCAGCCCCAGTCGGCGGGACAGGAAACGGCCGGGCGCGGTGCCGGTGAAGCGCAGATAACGGTCGGCCATGGCCGTCTCCCCACTCGGTGCTCTCTTGCTGACTCTGGAGTAAGGTTACCGGAGGTAAGCTTATGTGACGCAGGAGGAGCAGGTCGAGATGAGCCGTCTTCAGGCAGCCGCGCCGCGGCGCGTCGCGATCATCGGCGGCAGCCGCATCCCCTTCGCCCGCTCCGACGGCCCCTACGCCACCGCCTCCAACCAGGAGATGCTGACCACGGCCGTGGACGGCCTGGTGACCCGCTTCGGCCTCGAACAGCCCGGCGCGGTCGGCGAGTTCGTCGCCGGAGCCGTCCTCAAGCACGCCCGTGACTTCAACCTGGCCCGCGAGACCGTCCTCGGCTCGGCGCTGGACGCGCGGACCCCCGCGTACGACATCCAGCAGGCCTGCGGCACCGGCCTCCAGGCCGTCATCGCCGCCGCCAACAAGATCGCCCTCGGCCAGACCGAGTCGGCGATCGCGGGCGGAGCGGACACCGCGAGCGACGCCCCGCTCGGCGTCAACGACGACCTGCGGCGCATCCTCCTGGAGGCGCGCAGGGCGAAGTCGGCGGGCGGCCGGCTGAAGGCGCTGGCGAAGATCCGCCCGAAGCATCTGGTCCCCGACATCCCGCGCAACGCCGAGCCCCGCACCGGCCTGTCGATGGGCGAGCACGCGGCGCTCACCGCACGCGCCTGGGGCGTCTCGCGCGAGGCCCAGGACGAGGTGGCGGCGAGCAGCCACCAGCGGCTGGCGGCGGCGTACGAGCGCGGCTTCTTCCAGGACCTGGTGGTCCCGTTCCGGGGTCTGGCCCGGGACCAGAACCTGCGACCGGGGTCGACGGTGGAGAAACTGGCCGCGCTGAAGCCGGTGTTCGGCCTCGACGCCCCCGGCCCGACGATGACGGCCGGGAACTCGACGCCCCTCACCGACGGCGCCGCGGTCGTGCTGCTCGCCTCGGAGGAGTGGGCGGCGGAGCGCGGCCTGGAGCCGCTGGCGTATCTGACGGCGTACGAGACGGCGGCCGTGGACTTCGTCACCGGCGACCCCGCCGAGGACGGTCTGCTGATGGCCCCGGCGCACGCCGTGCCGCGCCTGCTGGAGCGGGCCGGGCTCGGGATGGACGACTTCGACCTGATCGAGGTCCACGAGGCGTTCGCGTCCCAGGTCCTGGCGACGCTGGCGGCCTGGGAGAAGGCGGGGCTGGCCCCCGTGGACCGCGCCCGCCTGAACGTGGCCGGTTCCTCCCTCGCCACCGGCCACCCCTTCGCGGCGACCGGCGCGCGGATCGTGGCGACGCTGGCCAAGCTGCTGGCGGAGCGCGCGGAGTCCGGCCAGGGCCCGGGACGCGGGCTGATCTCGGTGTGCGCGGCGGGCGGGCAGGGGGTGACGGCGGTGCTCGAACGGCCCTGATCCCGGCGGCGGCCGGACAGTGGTTCACACATATCCCGGCGGCGGCCGGACAGTGGTTCACGCATAGCTGACAAAGGCTCACTTTGCGCCAGATGTTGCACAGACCCGGCCCCGGAGCCTCCCTGAACCCTCACAAGCCCGCCACGTGGGCCTCCTAGGATCGCCGGGTCCCCCAGACCTAACTGCCGGTAACCCCCCGAGTCGCACTCGCCGGTGAACGTCCAGGTACGTCCGCTGCGTACCTGTGCAGCAGAGCGGTATCCAGCTGCGCGCCCCAGGAGCTGCCCATGTCGTCGTCCCTGCCCTACGCCGCTGCCACCGACTACGACGGCGCGCCCGTGCTCGTGGCACCGGAGATACGTCGGCTGGACGGCGAGGTCCGGGAGGTCTCCGTCCCGCCGGTCGTGCCGCCGGTGACCCACGGCTCCCTCGCCGACCTGCCGTTCGAGAACGCGGAGGCGGCTCCCCGGGACCGGGTGCTCAGCCGCCGTACAGCGGACGGGGGCTGGTCGGACGTGACGGCCGCGGACTTCGCGGCCCAGGTGCTGGCACTGGCGAAGGGCCTGATAGCCGAGGGCCTCGTCCCCGGCGACCGGGTCGCCGTCATGGCCCGCACGATCTACGAGTGGACCCTCCTCGACTTCGCCGCGTGGGCGGCCGGCCTGGTCACCGTCCCCATCTACCCCACCTCCTCCGTCTTCCAGACCCGCTGGATCCTCCAGGACTCGGGCGCGGTGGCCCTGGTGACGGAGAGTGTCTCCCAAGCCTCCGCGCTCGGACCCGAGTTGAACCGCCTGCCCGATCTGCGCCACCTGTGGGTCGTCGAGAAGGGCCACGTGGACCGCCTGGCGGAGCTCGGCAGCCAGGTACCCGACGCCGAAGTCGACGTACGCCGGGGCATGCTGGTCCCCGACACCCTCGCGACGGTCATCTACACCTCGGGCACCACCGGCCGCCCCAAGGGCTGCGCCATCTCGCACGGCAACTTCCTCTCCGAGGTCGACAACGCGATCGAGATCCTCCACCCGGTCTTCAGGTCCAGGTCCGACGAGGAACTCGCCACCCTCCTCTTCCTCCCCATGTCCCATGTCTTCGGCCGCATGGTGGCGGTGGCGTGCGTCCGCGCCCGGGTCCGGCTGGGCCACGCGCCGAGCCTGAAGTCGGACGACCTGCTCGACGACCTGGCGAGCTTCCGCCCCACCTTCCTCCTCGCCATCCCCTACATGCTGGAGAAGGTCTTCAACAACGCGCGCGCCAAGGCGGAGAGCGGCGGCCGGGTCTCGGCCTTCGACCGCGCCGCGAACGTGGCGATCCGGTACGGCGAGGCGCTGGAGGAGAAGGCGGCGGGCACGGGCAGCGGCCCCGGTACCGCCCTGAAGGCGGCCCGCACCTTCTACGACCCGCTGGTCTACCGGCGCATCCGCACCGCCATGGGCGGCCGGGTCCGCCACATCATCTCCGGCGGCTCACCGCTGGGCCGCACCATCGCCGCGTTCTTCGCCGGGGCGGGCATGGAGATCTACGAGGGCTACGGCCTGACGGAGACGACGGGCGCGGCAACGGTGACGCCCCCGCTCAAACCCCGCCTGGGCACGGTCGGCTGGCCGCTGCCCGGCATGAAGGTCCGCATAGCGGCGGACGGCGAGATCCTCCTCTCCGGCGGCCCGGTGTTCCGCGGCTACTGGGACCCGAACGCGGGCGGCGTGACACCGGCGTCGACGGACGGCTGGTTCGCGACGGGCGACATCGGCAGCCTGGACGACGAGGGGTATCTGACCATCACCGGCCGGAAGAAGGAGCTCCTGATCACGGCGGGCGGCAAGACGGTCGCCCCCGCCCCCCTGGAGAACTGGCTGCGCCAGCACCCCCTGATCTCCCAGTGCATGGTCGTGGGCGACCGCCGCCCGTACGTCGCCGCCCTCATCACCCTCGACATGGACGGCGTCACCCACTGGCGCCAGATGAACGGCAAGCACCCGGTCCCCGCCGAACTCCTCACCGGCGACGACGAGTTGCGGGCGATCATGCAGCGGGCGGTCGACGAGGCGAACAAGCTGGTGTCCCGGCCGGAGTCGATCCGCCGCTTCGCGGTCCTGCCGCGGGACTTCACGGAGACGGAGGGGCATCTGACGCCGTCGATGAAGCTGCGGCGGGAGACGGTGATGCAGGAGTTCGCGGGGGAGATCGAGGCGCTGTACGAGCGCTGACGCCGAGCCGCGCCGATCGGCGGATCCGCCCCACCACCCCCTGACGCACCGCTACCGTCCTGTGCATGGCGCGGGACACGGAACAGGTCACGGCGGGCGGGGAGCGGGCGGTCGGGGCGGGGGGTGACGTCAAGGTCGCGGTGACCGGGGACCTGAGCAGCGGGACGTACATCGAGAACCTGTACGTCCAGCAGACGCCGGCTCCGGCGGCCGTCTCGGACGCGGAGGCCGAGGACGCCTTGCGGCGCTACGCGGGGCGGGTCCGCGAGACCTACGGGCGCCTGGACCTGGAGGTGCTGATCCCCACGGAGGAGGGGGAGCATCCGCCCGTCGGGCTGGACGAGGTGTTCGTGGCGCCGACGGTACGGGCGGACCCGCCGCCGGTGGAGCTGCCGCGGGACATCCGGCAGCGGCTGGCGGACGCCGGGGAATGGCCGGCGAGCCTGCCGCCGGGACTGGAGCGGGAGGCGCTGGAACGGGCCCGCCGGGCGTACGCGGAACGACCGGCACGCGACGCCCTGGACGTGCTCGCCGACCCCGCCGAGAGCCGCCTCGTCCTGCTCGGTGACCCCGGCGCGGGCAAGTCGACACTCGCCCGGCACCTCGCCCTCGCCCTCACGCAGGAGGCGCTCGCGGCCGGCGATCCGCTGACGCCGCTCGCCGGCCGGGTGCCCCTCGTCGTGGAGCTGCGCGAGTACGCGGTGGGGGAGTGGCGGGAGCGGACCTTCGAGGACTTCCTCGCCTATCTGCACAACACGAAGGGCATGGCGCCACCGAGGCCCGTCGTCGCGCGGCTGCTGGCCGAGGGCCGGGCCGTGGTCGTCTTCGACGGCCTCGACGAACTCTTCGACCCCGCCGCCCGCCAGCAGGTCAGCCACCGCATCGCTGACTTCGCGGACCGGTACGGCGGCCCCGGCGGCGTCCGTGTGGTCGTGACCTCGCGCGTCATCGGCTACCGGCGCGGCGTGCTCGAACACGCCGGGTTCTCCCACCACATGGTCCAGGACCTCAGCACCCGGCAGATCACGCGCTTCGCCCGCCAGTGGTACGCCACCGCCTACCCCCACGACGAGGAACGCGCCGCCCGCCTGTGCCGACGGCTGACCGAGGCCGTGGGCCACTCCCGTCCCGTCGCCGAACTCGCCGGCAACCCGCTGCTGTTGACGATCCTCGCCATCGTCGGCCGGCGCCGCGAACTGCCCCGGGACCGCCAGGGCGTCTACCGGCACGCCGTCGCGGTGCTGGTGGCCCACTGGGACGAGCACGCCAAACACCTGCGGGCGCCGAACGACGTCGAGGCCCTGTCATACCTGGGCGACGAGGACCGGCACGAACTGCTGCGCCTGGTCGCGCGGCGTATGCAGGAGGGCGAGGGCGGCATCGCGGGCAACCACATCCACCATGACGTCCTGCTGGAGACATTCCGGGACTACCTGCGGGAGCAGTACGAACTCCCCCTCGCGCAGGCCGTGTCGGCGGCCCGGGCGATGGTGCGGCAGTTCCACGACCGCAACTTCATCCTCAGCCACTACGGGGGCGGGGTGTACGGGTTCGTCCACCGGGCCTTCCTGGAGTACCTGGCGGCCGTGGACATCGACCACCGGTACACCCGCGAACGGGAGTGGACGCCAGAGGAGTTCATCGAGGAGATCTTCGCAGGGCACGCGGACGACCCAGCCTGGCACGAGGTGCTGCTGCTGGTCGTCGGGCAACTCGGGGAACGGGAGGCGGGGGCGGCGGTCGACCGGCTGCTGGAGCTGCACCGGCGGCGGGTCGGGATGGTCTGGAAGGGCGGGCTGCTGGCCCTGGCGGTGCGGGCTCTGGCGGAGGTCCGGAGGCTGGGGGCGCTGACGGCTCAGAGCAGGGCCGTGGTGGACGCGATCATCATGGGGCTGGAGTCGGCGGACTCAAGGTTCGGCCTGCTGTTCGACGACGAGGGCATCGTCTCCGCGCTCGGGACGTTTCCCCCGCACTGGAGCGGGAGGCCCAGACTCCTGCGCTGGTTCCACCTGCGCGGCCAGTTCAGGCACCGGCCGCAGCCCGGGAGGATCGCGGCCGCGCTCTACCAAGGAACGGCATGGCCGAAGGCCATGGCGGTCCTCGCCGATGTGACGCACGCCCGGAAGGCGCTGTTGGAGATGTTGGCAGCGCGCTGGGGCCATGAGCAGGACGTGCGTCGGCTGCTCCAGGAAGGGGCAGTGGCCGAACCGGACGAGTACGTGCGCAAAGCGGCGCTGGGGCTTCTGGCGGAGATCGACGGAGCCGAAGTGAGCGAGCTCGTCAAGGACCGCTCCATTGCGGACCCCTCGCTGGTCGTGCGGGCCTTCGCACTGTCGATGCGGGACGACGCCGAGGAGCTGTGGGAGCCCTTCTTGGAGATCGTCCGATCCAGAGGCAATGCTCATGAGCGGGCCGAAGTGGTGGATCTCCTCGCCGAGCACCGGATCCAGGACCCGGTGGTCGGAGTGCTGCTGTGCCGGCTGGCCGTCGAGGATCCCGGGGACGATGTCCGCCAGCGCGCGGTCGCGGGTCTGGAAAGCCTGCTCGACGACAAAGATGTGCGGGCGTTGATACGAGACCGGGTCACCGGCGACCCGAGCGCTGTGGTCCGCAACAGGGCCATGCTGCTGCTGGTCGAGCAGTTCGGGGACTGGGAGGTCGCCCGCAGAGCCGCCGTCGAGGACAACCACTGGTACGTCCGGACGGACGCCTTGTTCGCGTTGCGGACGCTTGGCCGCGACGACGCCGATACCTGGGCATTCCTCCGTCAGCGCGCCCTCAGGGATCTCAACTCCCGAGTCCGGAGCGTGGCGTGCACGGTGCTGGCGCAGACGACGGGGTCCCACCCCGGCACCTGGGAATTCCTGCGCGGGCGCCTTGCCGAGGATTCCAGTGGCCAGGTGAGGGACTCCGCGCTCAGTGGGTTGGTGAAGCTGGGGGAGGACAAGGAAGAGACCTGGCAGATCGTCCGCGAGCGTCTTCGTGACGATCCCAACCACGATGTGCGTGAGTCCGCCCTGACCGACCTGTGCGGATACCGGAGCGACGAGGCCGTCACGTGGGAGCTGGCATGCGACCTCCTGGTCAACGACCCGCATGACGGCGTCCGCGCGGAGGCGCTGCGTGCTACGAGGCACTGCCGGGGTGCGGCCGACACCCAGGCCCTGATCCGTACCCGCGTCGCCGAAGACCCCAGTCCGCGGGTGCGGGAAGTGGCACTCGCCCTGTTGGCCACGACGGCGGGAGACGACGACACGACCCGCGAGCTCCTCGGTGTCCGGGCACTGGACGATCCCGATCCCAGGATTCGAGCCGTCGTCCTGCAATGGTGGGCTGTACGCGAGACGGGAGAGAACGGCGCCGCGTTCCTCCGTGACCGGGCCGTCGCCGATCCCCACCCCTGGCCGCGCATCGCCGCCGTCCAGTCCCTGGCCTTCGGCTGGCCCGCCCACCCGGCGACGGTTCCGCTGCTGCGGGAGCGGGCCGAGGCGGACGAGGACGAGGACGTCCGTACGGAGGCGGTGCGGGCCGTGGCGACGGCGGGGGCGCTAGCGCCGCTCGCCGAGCAACTCCCCTGAGAGGAAGGCGGACCAGGCGGCGGGGGTGAGGGTGAGGTGGGGGCCGGTGGGGTGCTTGGAGTCGCGGAGGTGGATGGTTCGGGGAGTGAATGCCACTTCGAGACACTCGCCGCCCTCACCGCCGCTGTAGCTGGACTTGAACCAGTTGAGCTGCTCGTTGTTCATAGCTGCTCCAGCTTCTGCTCGATCAACTTCCGGGTCTCCGAGGGGGAGAGGGCCATTGCTCGCATGATCCCATAGCGGTCTACGATCTTGCGGACTTCTTCCGAGTCGGTGATCAGCCGGGGGTGCCCCTGGACCTCCGTATACGCCACCTGCCCATGCCCCTTGGGCGTCAGCAGGTTGAACGCGCCGTCCATGTTGGGGTGGTCCTCTACTCGGGTCGGCATTACCTGGATTTCAAGGTTCTGCATCTGCCCCACGCTCAGCAGGCGCCGAAGCTGAGCCGCATGCACACGTCGCCCGCCGATCGGCCGGTCCAGCACGATTTCTTCGAGGACGTAGCTCACGATCGGCGCTGGCCGACGCTCGAAGACCTGCTGCCGTGAGAGTCGGTCCGCAACACGCCTCTCGATCGTCTCCTCATCCAGGAACGGCCGTCGCTTCGTGAAGACGGCCCGTGCATAGTCGTCGGTCTGCAACAGGCCCGGAACGCCATGGTTGGCGTAGAAGTGCAGCTCGACCGCCTCCGCCTCCAACCCCGCGTAATCCCGATACCACTCCGGATGCCGAGTCCGAGCCTTCGTCAGCGCCGCCTCGACCTCGGGAACGACCTCTCTGAACAGCCCTCCGGCGTCTAGGAGTTCCTCCGCCTTGAGCAGCACCTCGGGCCGAATCCTCCGTACGCCCCGCTCCATCGCGGAGATCGCGTCAGGCCCGTACCCCGCAAGCTCCCCGAACTCCGCCTGCGTCAGCCCCTTCCGCTCCCGCAGAAACTTCACCATCTTGCCCAGCGCGACGAACAACCCAGCCGTCCCGTCCGTCTCCGCAGGCGTCTCAGGCCGCCGTTCGCTCACCCACCTCACCCCTCCCACCCGACAACCCGTACACACGACTCACCGCGCCCGTACAGCTACCCAGAGTCGCCGAGTCGTACCTGGCCAGCGTAAGGACAACCCACCACGCTCAGTCACATGAACGCCGAAATCTCCACCCGCCTCAGCGCCACCCCGCGCGGCGCCCGCCTGGCCCGACGGCTCACCGCGCAGCAGTTGGACGCCTGGGGCCATCCCTACGACAGCGAGGTCAACCACGCCGCCCAACAGGTCGTCGCCGAACTCGCCGCCAACGCCGTCACGCACGGCAGGGTCCCCGGCCGCGACTTCGAACTCCGGCTCGTACTCACCGCGGAGGACACCGTCCGTGTCGAGGTGAGCGACGCCCGCCACGACCGCCGACTCCGCTACGTCACCGACCCGGACGCCGCCAACGGCCGCGGTCTGATCCTCGTGTCGGTGCTCGCGCAGACCTGGGGCGTCGCGGAGCGCAGCGTGGGGAAGACCGTGTGGGCCGAGATCCCCGTCAAGGAACCTGCCGTTCCCGCCGTTCCACGACCGTGTCCGCGAAGGCTCGCGCCGCCGGGCTGAGCGCCTCCCACCGTCGTACCGCCCACCCCACCGGAAGGGGGCGCAGGCCGGGCACCGGGATCAGCCGGAGGTCCTCCGTCGCCACCAGCCCCGGCAGCACCGGCACCACCGCCCGCCCCACCCCCAACTCGGCCAGCAGCAGTGCCGTGTCCCAGTCGGCGACGTTCGTGTCGTAGGTGAAGCGGACGCCCAACTCCCCTCCCGCCGCCTCCAGATGAGCGGCGGACGCGGAGTTCGGAGGCAGTCGTATCAGCCGTACGCCCTCAAGGTCCGCCCCCTCCAGCTGCTCCCGCCCCGCCGCCAGCGGATCGTCGGCTCGCACCGCCAGCACCCACGGCAGCTCCGCCACCACCCGCTGGTCGATCCCCCGTACCGGCGCCCCGACCGTGATCCAGGCGAGGTCGAGCGTTCCGTCGGCCAGTGCCTCGAAGCTGCCCCGCCCCGAACTCACCGTCCGGAACTCAAGGTTGACCTTCGGATGCCGGCGCCGGAACGCGACCACCGCGTCGCCCATGAAGTGCCGCACGGTCGTCGCGCCCGTCGCCACCCGCACGTACCCGCTCGCCCCGTCGGCCAGTTCGCGCACCTGCCGTACCGCCCCGTCCAGGCCGGACAGCCCTTCCGCCGCCGCCGTCTCCAGCAGCCGCCCGGCCTGCGTCGGCACGACCCCGCGTGCCTGCCGCTCGATGAGCGCGACCCCCGTCTCCCGCTCCAGCCGCTTCACGTGCTGGCTCACCGCGGACTGTGTGCAGCCGAGATCCCGCGCCACCGCGCTGAGGCTCCCCGCCCGGCACACCGCCACGAACACCCGCAGGTCATCGAGAGTCATGCACCCAAGGTAATGCTTGGGTACACCCGATAAATCCCAAGGATTGACTGTGCCGTGCGGCCGTACGACGATCTCCTCAGGGCCCCACGGGCGGCAACCCGCTCCACCCGGGACGGAGCGGGTGCCGACCCACCCAGCAGTGAGGAAGCCCTCATGACCCACGACCGGTTCGCCCAAGCTGACGCCTTGCTCAAGGAGTTGGGCGCCGCGCACACCCCTCACCCCGGTGGCACCCTGCTCGCCCATCTCCACCGGGTGCGCGACCGCCTCGCCGCCTGGGGCGCGCGCCCCGCCCTCCAGCTCGCCGGCCTCTGCCACGCCTTCTACGGCACCGACGGCTTTCCCCACCCCCTGCTCCCGCTCGATCGCCGCTCCGACCTCAGGGAAGCGATCGGTGAGGAGGCGGAGGCGCTCGTCCACTTCTATGCGAGCTGCGACCGGGAGGCGACCTATCCGACCCTCGCCACCCCCGAAGCCCCGTTCCGCGACCGCTTCACCCGTCGCACCCACACCCCGGCCGAGTCGCTCCGCCGGGACTTCGCCGAGCTGACCGCCGCCAACGAGATCGACCTCGCCGCCGCGGACCCTGACTTCCGGGACCGGCACGGCCCCGCTCTGCTCGGCCTGTTCACCCGCTTCCGCGCGCTGCTGAGCGAAGCCGCGTGGCAGGACTGCGCAGCGGTCCTGGACCCGCCAACTCCGCCGCACAGTCCTTGACTTCACATGGTCACCGCGCCACATTCCCCTTTCTGACACACACTCAGAAAGTGGGAGCGGCCCCATGAACCCGACTCGAAGACACGTACTCGGCACCTCGGCCGCCGCCGGACTCGCCCTCGCCACGGCCGGACTCCCGCAGTCCGCCGACGCCGCCGACCTCCCCCTCCTCGGCACCTGTGACGTCGTCGTCATCGGCTCCGGCGCGGCCGGGATGACCGCCGCCCTCACCGCCGCCAGACAGGGGCTGAGTGTCGTCGTCCTCGAAAAGGCGCCCACCTTCGGCGGGTCCGCCGCCCGCTCCGGTGCCGGGATCTGGATACCCAACAACCCCGTGCTCCTCGCGGCCGGTGTGCCGGACACCCCCGCCAAGGCCGCCGCCTATCTGGCCGCCGTCGTCGGTCCCGACGTACCCGCCGCCCGGCAACAGGCTTTCCTCGCCCACGGCCCCGCCATGATCTCCTTCGTCATGGCCAACAGCCCGCTCCGCTTCCGCTGGATGGAGGGCTACAGCGACTACTACCCGGAGCAGCCGGGCGGTCTCCCCAACGGCCGTTCCATCGAACCCGACTACCTCGACGGCAACATCCTCGGCGCCGAACTCGCCCATCTGAACCCGCCGTACATGGAAGTTCCCGACGGCATGGTGGTCTTCAGCGCCGACTACAAGTGGCTCGCCCTCGCCGCCGTCAGTGCCAAGGGCCTCGCCGTCGCCACCGAGTGCCTGGCGCGGGGGACGAAGGCCCTCGCCCTCGGGCAGAAGCCCCTCACCATGGGGCAGTCGCTCGCGGGCGGCCTGCGCAAGGGGCTCATGGACGCGGGAGTCCCCGTCCGGCTCAACACCCCGCTCACTGACCTCCTCGTCGAGAACGGCACCGTCACCGGCGCCGTCACCCCCTCCGGCCTCTACCGCGCCCGCCGCGCCGTGGTCGTCGGCTCCGGCGGCTTCGAGCACAACCTCGCCATGCGGACGCAGTACCAGCGGCAGCCCATCGGGACCGACTGGACCGTGGGCGCCAAGGAGAACACCGGCGACGGCATCCGTGCCGGACAGCGGGCCGGCGGTGCCCTGGCCCTCATGGACGACGCCTGGTGGGGGCCCGCGATCCCGCTGCCCGGCCAGCCCTACTTCTGCCTCGCCGAACGCACCCTGCCGGGCGGGCTCATGGTCAACGCGGCCGGCGCGCGCTTCGTGAACGAGGCCGCCCCGTACAGCGACGTCGTCCACGTCATGTACGACCGGAACCCCACCGACCCGGACATCCCGGCCTGGCTGATCGTCGACCAGAACTACCGCAACCGGTACCTGTTCAAGGACGTCGCCCCGACGCTCGCCTTCCCCGACGACTGGTACAGCTCGGGGGCCGCCCACAAGGCCTGGACCGTCGACGCCCTCGCCACCGCCATCGGCATCCCGCCCGCGGCCCTGCGCACGACCGTCGCTCGCTTCAACTCCCTGGCCCTGCAGGGAAAGGACCCCGACCAGCACCGCGGCGACAGCGCCTACGACCACTACTACACCGACCCCGCGGTCCTCCCGAACTCCTGCCTCGCGCCCCTGTGGCTGCCCCCGTACTACGCCTTCCGTATCGTCCCCGGCGACCTCGGCACCAAGGGCGGCCTCGTCACCGACGCCCGCGCCCGCGTGCTGCGGGACGACGGCACGGCGATCCCCGGGCTGTACGCCGCCGGGAACGCCAGCGCCGCCGTCATGGGGCACAGTTACGCGGGCGCGGGCTCGACGATCGGGCCCGCGATGACCTTCGGCTACATCGCGGCGAAGGACATCGCGGGAACGCTTTAGACGGCCGCCGGCCTCCGCGCGATCAGGCACGCCTGCGGGGTCGGCTCCTGCTCCTGCGGCGCCCGAACCGTCCGCGACAGGACCTCGAAACCGGCGGCCTCCAGCAGGCCGCCGACGAACTCGGGCTGCCGCCGCTGGAAGTCGAGGATCACGTCATGGCCGAAGGGCTTGTCGTGACGCTTCGGCTCGTCGCCCACCTGGAAGCCGACGAGGAGGTGACCGCCGGGCTTCAGCACGCGCCGGAACTCACTGAAGAGGGCGGGCAGTTCCTCCACAGGGGTGTGGATGGAGGAGTACCAGGACACCGCCCCCGCGAGCGCACCGTCCGCCACGTCCAGATCCAGCATCGACCCCTGCACGAAGAGCAGGTCCGGATTCTCCCGGCGCGCGATGGCGAGCATGCCCGCCGAGAGGTCCAGCCCGAACACGTCCAGGCCCAGCGACCTGAGGTGCGCGGTGGCCCGGCCGGGCCCGCACCCGAGATCGGCCACCGCGCCGCCGGGACCGACGAGTTCGGCGAACACCGCGAACATCGCCCGGTCCACCGGCGCCCCCGCGAACGGATCACGGAACCGTTCGGCGTAGTCCTCGGCGACGGTGTCGTAGAACACCCGGGTGCGGGTCAGGAAGTCAGAGACCGGGACGTCCGGGGCCGGGGTGTCAGAGGCCGGGAGGTCAGCGGCCGGGGTGTCCGAGGCCGGGATATCGGTGATCGGGGAATCGGAGTCGGTCATGGCGCGCGACCCTACAACCCGCCACTGACACCCCGGCCTCCCGGGCGCTACCCCACCCCCACCGCCCGCAGCACCGCCGCCGTCCCCGCCGCCCCGAGCACCACGACCACGAACGGCGCCCTGCGCCAGGCCAGCACGCCTCCGACCAGCACCCCGGCCGGCCGCGCCCACCCCGCGAACCCCCCGCCCTCGGTCAGCGCCCCGGTCGCGAGCAGCGCGGTCAGCAGGACGACCGCGCCCGCCGACAGCAACTCCTGCGTCCGGGGCGGCAGTTCGATCCGCCCGTGCAGCGCCGGCCCCACCAGCCGGAAGGCGTACGTCCCCACCGCCAGCGCCAGGATCATGGCCACGGTCGCGCTCATGCCGTACGCCCCCGTCCCCGTCCGTAGGCGAGCAGACCGGCCAGCGCCAGCAGTACCGGCACGCCCGCGGGGGCGACCGGTGTGAGGGCGAGGGCCAGGGCGGCGCCGAGCAGTGCCGAGCGCCGTACGGCGGAATCCGCCCGCAGTGCCGGAAGCACCAGCGCCATCAGTACCGCCGGGAAGGCCGCGTCCAGGCCGTAGCGGGCCGTGTCGCCGATCGCGTCCCCGGCGAGCGCGCCGATGGCCACGCCCGTGTTCCAGACGGCGAACAGGCCGAGCCCGGAGACCCAGAACGCCGTACGGCGCCGTACCGGATCGGGCTGGGCCAGGGCGAAGGCCACCGTCTCGTCGGTGACCAGGTGCGCCCCCACGAACCGGGACAGCCGTCCCCGGCCGAGGGTCTCCGCGACGGCGAGGCTGTAGGCGGCCGTGCGGGTGTTGAGGAGCAGGCCGGTGGCTGCCGCGGCGAGCGGCCCGCCTCCGGCCAGCAGGACGCCGACCGCGCTGAACTGGGCGGAGCCCGCGTAGACGACCAGGGACATGACGACGGGGACCCACACCGGCAGGCCACCGGCGACGGCGATCGCGCCGAAGGAGACGCCGACGACGCCGCTGGCGAGCCAGACGAGGGAGGCGTCCCGGATCAGGTCCGTGCGGGCGTGCCCGCGGGGTGTTCGCTCTGCCGTACGCATGTTCTCTACAGTGGACGGGAGAGAGCCTGTTCGTCAAGGCGAACGATCGTACCGATGGAGCGAACGCACATGTCCGACAACCGTCTGCCGCTGGAGTGGATCGCCGCCTCCCTGCGCCGTGAACGCACGCGCAAGGGCCTGTCGCTCTCCGAGCTGGCGAAACGGGCCGGGATCGCGAAGTCCACCCTGTCCCAGCTCGAAGGGGCGAGCGGGAACCCGAGCGTGGAGACGCTGTGGGCGCTGGGGGTGGCGCTCGGGGTGCCGTTCAGCGCGCTGGTGGAGCCGCCGGCGTCGTCCGTGCAGGTGATCAGGGCGGGGCAGGGGCCGACCGTGGCGTCCGAGAAGGCCGACTACGCGGCCACGCTGCTGTCCGCGAGCCCGCCCGGGGCGCGGCGGGACATCTACCACCTGCGGGCCGAGCCGGGAGCCGTACGGGAGTCGGAGCCGCACATCCCGGGGAGCGTGGAGCATCTGGTGGTGTGCGAGGGGAGAGTGAAGGCGGGGCCTCGGGGCGAGGAGGTCGAGCTGGACCCCGGCGACTATCTGACGTACCGCGGGGATGTGCCGCACTCGTACGAGGCGCTCGTGCCCGGGACATCGTTCGTGCTGGTCATGCAGCACGTGTGAGCTTGCGGGCCGGGAAAGGCAGGAGCCCCGTCGCCGTGCGGCGCGGGGCTCCTTGGGTACTGCTCTCAGGTCCGGATCAGAGACTCAGAAGTCTCAGACGGGGGTGACGTTCTCCGCCTGCGGGCCCTTCGGGCCCTGGGTCACGTCGAAGGAGACCTGCTGGTTCTCCTCCAGCGAACGGAAACCGCTCGCGTTGATGGCGGAGTAGTGGACGAAGACGTCCGGGCCGCCGCCCTCCTGGGCAATGAAGCCAAAGCCCTTTTCGGCGTTGAACCACTTCACGGTTCCGGTAGCCATAAGCCCTCCTTGGGCCCAAAGGGTTGCCCTGCTCCAGAACCTGCGATTGTGAAAACAGTGCTGCACAACTGCATACGTCTGAAAACGACTAGAGCCTGCGGTTACATGCTCCGCAGGCTCTGTACTGCAAGGGAAACCAAACTGCAACTTGCGGCGAGCCTAGCATGTGGGCAGCCGAAAGCAATAGAGGTCAAGATCACGTCACCCGGATGTTTGATCTCGCTCGTGTCGGGTTGACGGCGGGGGTGGTCATCGTACGTCAGCCCTCAGGGTCTAGCCTCACGATGTGGACAATTCACGCACCCGGCCGCGCGTCGGCCACATCCAGTTCCTGAACTGCCTGCCCCTGTACTGGGGGCTGGCGAGAACGGGCACGCTCCTCGACTTCGAGCTCACCAAGGACACCCCGGAGAAGCTCAGCGAGAAGCTCGTGCAGGGCGATCTCGACATCGGGCCCATCACCCTCGTCGAGTTCCTGCGCAACGCCGACGACCTGATCGCCTTCCCTGACATCGCTGTCGGGTGCGACGGCCCGGTGATGTCCTGCGTGATCGTCTCGCAGGTGCCGCTGGAGGAGCTCGACGGGGCGAGGGTGGCCCTGGGCTCCACGTCCCGTACCTCGGTCCGCCTCGCGCAGCTCCTGCTGTCCGAGCGGTACGGCGTCCGGCCCGACTACTACACGTGCCCGCCCGACCTCAGCCTGATGATGCAGGAGGCGGAGGCCGCCGTCCTCATCGGTGACGCGGCGCTGCGGGCCAACCTGCTCGACGGACCGAAGTACGGCCTGGAGGTCCACGACCTCGGTTCGCTGTGGAAGGAGTGGACGGGGCTGCCGTTCGTCTTCGCGGTGTGGGCGGCACGCAAGGACTACGCCGAGCGCGAGCCGGTGATCACCCGCCGGGTCCACGAGGCCTTCCTCGCCTCCCGGAACCTCTCCCTGGAGGAGGTCGGCAAGGTCGCCGAGCAGGCCGCCCGCTGGGAGGAGTTCGAGGAGGAGGTGCTGGAGACGTACTTCACCACCCTCGACTTCCGGTTCGGCGGCCCGCAGCTGGAGGCGGTCGCGGAGTTCGCGCGCCGGGTGGGGCCGACGACGGGATTCCCGGCGGACGTGAAGGTGGAACTGCTTCGGCCGTAACCTGCATCTGAGCCTTGAGGGGGCTCGTGGCCGACGGGGGAAGGGGGCGGTCGTCGTGCAGCCGCTCGGAGTCGACGAACCCACGGTGGTGGGGCCCTACCGGCTGCTCGGCCGGCTCGGCTCCGGCGGCATGGGCCGGGTCTACCTGGGCCGCAGCGCGGGTGGCCGCACGGTCGCCGTCAAGATCGTGCACCCGCACTTCGCCCTCGACGAGGAGTTCCGAGCCCGCTTCCGGCGCGAGGTGGAGGCGGCCCGGCGGGTGGGCGGCGCCTGGACGGCCCCGGTGCTGGACGCCGACCCGGACGCGGCGGTGCCGTGGGTGGCCACGGGGTACGCGGCGGGCCCGTCGCTGACGGCGGCGGTGACCGAGAACGGTCCGCTGCCCGCGCCGTCGGTACGGGTCCTGGGGGCGGGCCTCGCGGAGGCGCTGACGGCCGTGCACGAACTGGGCCTCGTCCACCGGGACGTGAAGCCGTCGAACGTGCTGCTGACCCTGGACGGCCCGCTGCTGATCGACTTCGGCATCGCGCGCGCCACGGACGGCACCGCGTCCCTGACATCGACCGGGGTCTCGGTCGGCTCGCCCGGATACATGTCGCCCGAGCAGATCCTGGGCAAGGGCGTCTCGGGGGCGGCGGACGTCTTCTCGCTGGGAGCGGTGCTGGCGTACGCGGCGAACGGGGCGTCGCCCTTCCCCGGGGACTCGTCGGCCGCGCTGCTCTACAAGGTCGTGCACGAGGAGCCCGAACTGGGCTCCCTGAGCGGTGAGTTGCGGGAGCTGGTCACGGCCTGCCTGGCCAAGTCGCCCGCGGAGCGGCCGACTCCGGCGGAGGTGTCCCGGCGGCTCGCCCCGGAGGGCGCGGCACGGCTGGTCGCGGGCGGGTGGCTGCCGGGGGCGCTGGTCGAGAGGGTGAGCCGCAGCGCCGTACAGCTGCTGAACCTGGAGGCGGTGGGGGAGACGGCCGGGGCGGCGGCCGGGGAGCCGGCTTCGGGGGTCGTGGGGTTCAGCAGCGCCGCGGTGCTGCCTGGCGTGACGCCCACCGTGGGGGAGTTCGGGCCGGCGCCGGTCATGCCGGCGGTGACGCCCGCTGTCTCGGTGCCCGAGCCTCGTGATGCCGTGCCGGGGACGGCGGTTGACGCTCCGCGCGGGAAGCTGTCCGTCACCGTGGCGGCTGACACCGCTCCGGCGGCGGGGGGACGGGGCCGCAGACTCAGCTGCACGGTGGCCCTCGCGGTCGCGGGGGCGCTGGCGGCGGTGACGGTGGGGTCGGTGTTCGGCTTCGACCTGCTGCCCACCGACCAGGGTGACTCCGACGCGGGCGGCAGCGCAGGCGCGTATTCGCCGCAGCCGACAGCGAGTTCGGCGCCGACGGGCAGCACCGGCGCGGACGACACGGCCCCCGGGGCCGGGACCGTCCCTGATCGCTACCTCGGCACCTGGGAGGGCCAGGCCACCGGTTCCGGCATCCCGATGGGCACCTTCCGGCTGACCGTCAAGGAGGTGGCCGTGGGGCAGGAGCTGGGCCGGCTCAGGCAGACGGACATCCTCGGCGGCGTCTGCAACGACGTCCTGACCCTGAAGCAGGTGACGAAAACACAGCTCGTCGCGACGTCCGTGGGCGCCAAGGGGAACCACGACGGCTGCAACCCGGCCGCCCACACGGTCCGCCTGACACCGGTCGGCGACGACCTGAGGTACGTCTCGGAGAGCGAGGCGGAGGGGAACCCTGAGGCGCGGTTGTCGAAGGTCGAGTAGGCCAGGGGAGGCGGGCGGTGGCGCTCACGCGGAGTCGACCAGGACCGCCGCCCCCGCCACCAGCCCGGCGTAGGCCAGCACCAGCAGCAGCGCGAAGAGGACCAGCAACCAGCCGGTGACGATGCCGGCCAGGGCCAGCCCCCGGTCCCGGCCGCCCAGCCGCTTGCCGCGGCGCCGACCTAGATGCCCGGCGGGGATCGCGACGACACCGGTGACGAACACGCAGAACGTGTACAGGCCGCCGTACAGCAACCACAGCACCGGCGTCATGACGATGCCCGCGATCAACCCGGCGCCGAGCGACGCGGCCCAGATGCTGATCCGCGCAGGTGTGTTGCGGGCACCGCCCCCGACCGCCGCGGCACCCGCCGCCTCGCGGCTCACCCCGGCACCACGACCGTCCGCAGCTCCCCGTCCCCGAGATGCAGCATGCCCTTGCCCGGGGTGATCTGGCCGCCGACCAGGCCGCGGTTGAGGCGGACGCCGATGAGGTCGCCGGAGGAGGTCTCCTGGGGGGAGAGCAGGATGCCGCGGCGGGCCTTCTTGGCGTCGACCTGCCAGCCGGAGAAGCCGGAGCAGACGTCCTCCTCGTCACCGGCGATGACCATCGCGAGGCCGCGTTCGGCGCCGCGCGAGACGAGCTTCTTCAGCTGGCTCTCGGCGTCGCAGTCCTCCAGGATCTCGCCGTCGTCGACGAGGACGACGATCGGCTCCTCCAGGCTCGCCTCGTCCATCAGCTCCTCGAACTCGTCCTCGTCGATGTCGTCACCGGTGAAGACCTTCAGAACGCCTTCTGTGCCGTCCAGTTGACGGAGCGGGGACTGGCGCGGGGCCGCGATGACCAGTCGTACGCCCTGTGTGAGGTAGGACTGCGCGAAGTTCATCAGGACCGTCGAGCGGCCGGACTTGGCCGGGCCCGCGACCACGAACGTCGGCACCCCCTGCGACAGGTCCGGGCCGAAGCCGACGATCTCGTCGCCACCGATGCCGACCAGACCCCACAGCTTGGCGCGGGACGCCTCCGGGTCGCGCATCTCCCAGGCCTCCGGGAAGGAGACCCGGCTCGGCAGGCTGTCGACGCGGAACGGCCGGTGCGAGCGCGGCACGGCGGCGTCGCGCGCGGCCGCCGCCTCGCCGATCGCCGCCAGCGCCGCCGCCTGGCCCTGACCCGTGGTGTCCTCGGAGAGCAGCGCGAACTGCGTCTCCGTACCGAACTCGTTGCGGAAACCGCGGCCCGGCGGAATCTCCTCCGGCACCTTGCGGGCCGGGATGCCGAGCGCCGAGAAGTCGCTGCGGTCGGCGAGCCGCAGACCGTACTTGTCCTCGGTGAGGGTCGCGATCCGGCCCACCAGCAGCGTGCGGTCACCGGTGAGGACCAGGTGGATGCCGACCGAGGCGCCCTCGCGCATCATCGTCTGCAACTCGTCCGTCAGCGAACCGTGGTCGACCTCGCCGAGCGTGGGCACCCAGCCCTCCCAGCGGTCCAGCAGCACCACGATGTGCGGCAGCCGCTCGTCCTCGGCGACCGAGGCACGCTGCTCGCCGATGTCCGCGAACCCCTTGTCGGCGAGGAGGTTCTGGCGGCGGTCCATCTCGCCCTTGAGCCGGTTGACGAGCCGTACCACCCGCTCGGTCTGGTTGCGCCCGACGACCGCGCCGACGTGCGGCAGCCGGGTCAGCGCGTTGAGCGCGCCGTTGCCGCAGTCGATGCCGTACATGTGCACGTCGGCGACCGAGTGCGTCCGCGCGATCGAGCCCGCGAGCGTCCGCAGCACCTGCGAACGGCCGCTGCGCGGCGCACCGCCGATCATCAGATGCCCGAAGGATGCGAAGTCGACGGCGACCGGGCGGCGCGCCTGCTGCGCGGGCAGGTCCTCGACACCGTACGGCGCGGGCGGCAGCTTGCCCGGCCCGCCGGCGAACGCGGGCACCTGGATGTCGTCGAGGAGCAGCGTCTCGTCGAGCGCGGGCAGCCAGGGGCTGTGCTGCGGCGGGATGCCGAGCGAGCTGTTGGCGTCCCGGATGGTGTCGACGAGGACCTTGAGGTCGGTGATCTCCTCGTCCTCACGGGACTCGGCCTTGGGCTTCACGAGGGCCGCGCGGCCCAGGTCCTCCCAGGACAGCGGACCCACCCACGGCATGAGCACCGCGGGGTCGGCGGCACCGGGCCGCCGGCCACCCACACGCCCCGACTGGAAGGGCACAAGGGAGGCGTGCCCGAGCCGCACGTACGCCCGGCCCGGGGTGCTCTTGCTGATGTGCCCGGCCTCGGGGGAGTCGATGACGTCCGAGGACTCGCCGCCGTCGGTCACGCGCAGCGCGATGCGGAGGTTGGTGTTGGCGCGGATCTCCGGGGACACGACACCGGAGGGCCGCTGTGTGGCGAGGAGCAGATGAATACCGAGCGACCGCCCTCGCTGAGCGATGTTGACCAGACCCGTGACGAAGTCGGGCAGGTCACGCACCATGGACGCGAACTCGTCGATGACGATGAGGAGTCGGGGCACGGGCGCGTGCGAGGGATCGCGCCGGACCAGGTCCTGATAGTCCTCGATGTCCTTGGCGTCGGCGGCGGCGAGGATGTGCTCGCGCCGGTGCAGCTCGGCGCCGAGGGACTCCAGGGCCCGCTCCACCAGGTGGGCGTCGAGGTCGGTCACCATGCCGACGGTGTGCGGCAGATGGACACAGTCCTTGAACGCCGCGCCACCCTTGTAGTCGACGAGCACGAACGTCATGTTCTCGGGCGTGTTGGCCACGGCGAGCGCGGCCACGATGGTCTGCAGCAGCTCCGACTTACCCGAACCGGTGGTGCCGGCGATGAGGCCGTGCGGACCGTCCTTGCGGATGTCGATGCCGAAGGGCCCGTCGTACGACTCACCGATCACGGCGAGCGTCGACTGCCCGCCCATCCGCCAGCGGGCGACGATGGCGTCACTGGTCGGCGGTTCGAGCTGGAGCACGTCGAGGAGCCGGGAGGCGGCGGGCAGGGCGGAGTCCTCGGTCTCCCCGCTGATGTCCCGGAGCGGCGAGAGGGCGCGCGCGAGCCGCAGACACCAGGTCGGCGACACGAAGTCGGGCCGCACGTCCTTGATCCGCTCGGCACCGGCCTCCTCCACGCGCAGCCGCAGCTTGTCGGCGGCGGCTTCGGTGTGACTGCTGTCCTGGCCGGTGTGGTGCCAGGCCTGGAAGGAGGGGAAGCCGCCACCGGCGACCGGCTGCTGCGACTGGGCCTGCTGAAGGTAGTCGTACTCCTGCGCGGGCGGCTCGGCGACGACGTACGCCTGGCACTCGCCCGGCAGGAACCGCTCCTCGGCGTCGAGGCAGAGGGCGTACAGGGAGACGGCGGGCCCTTCGCGCAGAATCCGCACGACACCGGGAAGGGAGCGCAGCCGCCGCGACCCGTCCCACACGACGACGATGTCCGGGTCGCTGAACCCTGTGCCCTGCCCCTTGTTCTGCTCGGCGGCCTTCTTGCGGGCGTCGAGGATCTGGGTCAGCTCACCGATACGGGCGCCGACGGTCTCGGCGTCGGTGCCGATGAGGACGTTGACGTCCTGCCCGGAGCCGGGTCTGGCGTGCGGCAGCCAGCGGGTCCAGTCCCAGGACTCCTGCGCGGAGTTCTCACTCAGCACGTAGAACTGCACGTCCATGGGGCTGTGCAGGGCGGCTGTCTGCGCGACGGCCCAACGCCCCATGGCGCGGGCGGAGTCGCCGGGCCCGGCCATGCCGATGACCCCGAGGGACCGGAGGGAGAGCGCGACGGGAGCGTCCTCGATCTTCCAGGTGACCTGCCGCTTGTGATCGAGCTGCTCGGGGTCGTCGAGGACGACTTCCGAATCCAGCTGCCCGGTCCCGACCCGGATGAGCAGATGATCACGGTCGGTCCGCCGCCGCTCCCAGAGACGGGTGCGGGGCCCGGTGCCGAGGGAGAGGACGGTGGCGGGGTCGGGAATGGCGTGCCGCCGGTCCGTCCGCTCGGCGACGAGGGCGTCCTGGGCGTCCTTCTCGACTTTCTCCTTCTGCTCCTCGTACTCCTTGACCTGCTTGGCGTGGGACTTGCGGCCGTGCTTCTTGTCGTTGAAGTAGTTGGCGAAGAGCAGGATGGGGCTGAGGCCCGCCATGATCAGGTAGTACCAGCGCTGGAAGATCAGCACGGAGACGATGGCACCGACGAGCGGCGTGAGCGCCATCAGCCAGGGCAGCGGGCGCGCCTCGTACTCCCGCGGCGGCGAAGGCAGCCGGAACTTGGTCTGCCGGTCCGGGGGCCGCAGCCGCGGGGGCCGGTTGTAGTCGAGCCCGATGCCGTCGTCGGACCACTTGAGGGCGGCGTTGGGCGGCGAGTAACGGGTCAGCTCCAGCAGGGTGTTGCCGACGGCGATCTGCCCCCCGAGCGGCCAGTCGGTCTTGTCCTCCTCCACGGCGGTGCCGTCGAGCGTCACGGGCGCGGGGTCGTCGTCGCTCTCGGCCTTGGTGTGGACGGTGACCTGGCAGGTGCCGTCGGTGGCGACCGACAAGGTGAGGGCGCGGGCGTCGAGTTCGGGGTCGTCGATGCGGATGTACGAGGCCGGCCCGCTGCCGATGTCGTAGCGCCCGACGCCGAGCCGGTGCACGAACCCGGCGACCGGGCCGCCGACGACGCGCAGTTCGACGAGGCCGGTGGGTTCGCCGGGAAGGCATCCGGCGGGATCCTGGAGCGATACGACCGCGCCGTCGCGGAGGGGGGAGTTGACGACGGTGGCGGACGGATCGACGCCGTATCCGTCGACGTAGAGGAGGGGGGCGTTGTGGGCGGGGATCTGGTGCTGCTGAAGCCCCAGCGGAATGACCTGAGCGCCACCGGCGGCCCCGACCTGCTTGGCCAGCTCCTGGGCGATGTCCCCCACGGTGGACTCGGGATCGGCATCGAGCACGACATCGGCGGTGCCGCCGCCGAACGGGTCGACGACGGTCAGAGTCAGGCGCACGGTATGTCCTCCCCACGGCCACTGTGGCCCCCGTGGCTGCTTCTGCAACGCAGGCCACGGCAGGAATCGACGATATCCGGTGGGTGTGACAACTGGGGAGCGGGGAGGCGAGGGCGGGGTGCGGTGCTGTGGATAACTTCCCGATGGCAACGGCGCGTGCACGAGTTCGTGACGTCTTCACGACGTCTTGTTCACAACCGGGGATGTGACACCTCAGGTCCCACCCGTAAGCTGCTGCACCAAGAGCGGACGATCACACCGGCTGCCCCGGTTGCCCCGGTTGCCTCCGGGCCACCCAGAGCGGCCTGGCTGCCGATCGCTCTGCAAACAGGGAGCCACGGGGGTTGGCCCTGCGGCGTTTTGATGGGAGCGGCCACATGGCCAAGGACCTTGATGTCACATATCAGGACATGCGCGACGCTGCGAAGCACGTCGTCAAGGAGAAGGAAAAGCTCCAGGAGAAGCTCGACGGGCTGAAGAAGTACATCAACAACCTCGTCCAGTCCGGCTACGTGACGAAGAGCTCGTCCAAGGCCTTCGACGAGAACTTCGACGAGTTCGTCCGCGGCACGAAGGACACGCTGGACGGTCTGGACGGCATGGGGGACTACCTCACGACCGCTGCGGACAAGTTCGAGCAGATCGATGAGGAGCTGGCCAAGTCGGCTCGTAAGTAATCCTGCCCGACTGCCGGGCCGGCCTGCTGGAGTTTGACGGCGCGGTGCCTGCTTGCGGGCACCGTGCCGTCGCGTTGGTCGTGAGTGGGTTTTCGACGGAAGGAACGGCGGTCGTGAGCGACCTCACCGCCTGCGGCATCGTCTGTCCCACGGACTGGGTGCCGCTTCCCATCGACCCGTCGGATGACGTGAAGAGCTGGGCCAAGAGCACCGCGAAGGCCCTTCGTGATCGCAGCAAAGCGGCCGGTCATGGCGTGGACGGACGGGCCCTGCGGGACGACCTCCGGGCCAGGGCCGAGGACAGCCGATCTCGCGAGCCCTTCTACGCCTTCGCCTTCTATCCCGACGGTTTCGACACCGCACTCGCCGTCCTGGAAGTGGACCTCATCCATCCGGACGCGACAGTCCCGAGGATCACGCTCGACTGGCTGGCGGACACGTTCAGCGCACACGACTTCGGCCTGCCCCGCATCGCGCACGCCGAGTTGCCGATCGGCCCGGCGGTGCGGTTGCGGCAGAACTTCGCGCTGGATGCCCCGTCGGCTGCGCCCACCGGAACCCCGCTGAGAACGGTGACCTACGGGGTTCTTCCCACCGGCGCCGATAGTGCCGTCATGCTCCTCGTGTCGTGGACGGTGCCGGGCCTCGACGAGGAGATGGAGGAAGCCGCGGACAGCATTGTGCGGACTTTGACGGTGGAAATCTCGATTTCACCTGATGGTGGGCAGATCCCCGGGGAGCATGACGGTGACCACTCGCGACGGTGATCCTGATGCGCTCCCGGCGGACTACACCTTCGCGTTCGACTTCCAGACCGGTTGGGCCGACCTGACGCTGGAGGAGACAGACTTCGGTACGGCCTGGGGCGTGGCCACCGCGGCCGTGGCGACGGATCTCGAGGCATCCCGGCTCAGGCTCAAGCCAGCCATGTCGATCCGGGACCTACGCCGCAGAGCGCTCACCCTCAACCGGACCGGAACACACGTTGCCCCCCTTCTGTTGAAATCCTCCGACGCGGCGATCGTCGGCGCCCCGGACGCCCGCACCCTGACCCTGCCGGCCGGTCCGGCGGCCCGCGACCAGGGGGCGGCGCGGACGCAACGAGCCTTTCTGGGGCTGGGCAGGGCGAGGACCGTCGAGTACATCTGCTACGCGGTGTGTCCGCCTGGGGTGGCGGAGATCGGTGTCGTCTCAGTCATGTGGGAGCCGGGGGAGGGCGGTGGGCAAGTCAGCCGGTTGGTGGCTGAGTTGGTGGGGACGATGTGGGTCGTGGCGGTGGAAGTCGACGGGGACCGGAGAACGGTGGACATCAGGACCGGTGACTGAGACTGCGGCCCCGTTGCGTGCTCAGGCTCAGGAGTTGGGCTAATGCGAGGGGGGCGGACCTCAAAGGGCCATCCCGGGAAGCCGGAGCGTCCGTGCGAAGTCGTCCAGTGCCTCCATCGCGGCGGCGATCACTTCCGGATCGTCGTGGTGGCCGCGGAGCAGGACGTCGGGGAGGCCTGGCGGGGTGTGCCAGTGGTACGTCACCGAGGTCATCATGATGGTGCTGTCCGCAGGGTAAGAGCGGGTGACCCGGACCCCGTCCCCGCCCAGGTGCGACGAGGCGAACGGCACGCTGCCGGTTCGCTGCTGCCACTCGGGGATTTCCGGGTGCGGCACCGTGAGCGCGGTGATTCCCTCGCAGGAAGCCACGCCTGGGGCCTCACAGTGGATGCGGGTGGCGTGCATCACCAGCGGCATGTAGGTCAGGGGGACGGGGTGGTAGATGAACGCCTCGTCGGCCTGGAGTTTGTCCCGGAGCGTGACGATCGTCTGCTCGTAGAAGCTCTTGTGGAATCGGCGGAGTTTGCGGGTGAGCTCGATGTCGTGGACGGCGGCCAGACCAGTCAGGTGCAGGTCCAGCCATTCCTTGAAGGTCTTCTTGTCGATCTGAAGGTGGAGATAGCCCCAGAGGTCTGGGTTGGCATCCGTATCGATGTGGAGCGGGGCGCCGAGGTCGGTGCTCCAGAGGGTGCTTTCGGACATGGGCGGTCTCTTTCGTGGGGGCACTGCGAAGGAGCCTTCAGGCGTAGCTCCAGCGGAAGGTGTCCATCACGGCATCGAACAACTCCACGAGGGTGTCGTAGAAGACGGGATCCGAGCCGGGTGCGATCAGGGGGCTGAAGGAGAAGGCGAGATGCTGGTCAGGTCTGCTGTTCGGGACGGTGACGAAGTACTCGACCCGACGGTGCGCGACGTCGACGCCCTGTGCCGCGTCTGTGGGTACCTCTCGTTCCGAACGGAGAGCCGCAGTGTCGTCGAGTTCCCGTGTCTCGGCACCGGGGATCTCCGAGGCGAGCGAGGCCAGGGCTGTTTCCGGGCCGCTGGGCCTGACTCGGGGGATTTCGATCGGCTCCGAAGCCACGAACGAAACGCGGAACGTCGTCCTTGGGGAAGCCGACGGGCAATTTTGCGACGGTCTTCCGGACGATGCGGTCCATCGCTGCCTTGGTGCCCGTGCGTGGTGGGATCACGTCTCAGCCGGGCGGCGGCACCAGGTTGAAGCCGAAAGGGGGGCCGGCGGTGCTTAATGGTCGTCATGGCGCCCCCGCGCTATTTCCACGGCGTAGGCAACGCCTACGAAGAGCGCCCAGAGCGGGGCGGCGATCACGCCCAGCCAGAAGCCGAAGAACGGTGAGGGCAGGAAGAAGCCACCGCCCATGGCGAGGTCCCCGCGTGCGGTAGGGCGGACGATCCGTGGACCGGGGGTATTTCACGAACACCCAGACGTAGTGCAGAAGGCAGCCGACGATCCCGGCCTCGTAGACGTAGAGCACGTCATTCCTCAGGGACTTCGGCACCAGGATCATGACTTCCAATACCGGCAGGAACAGCGGCATCCCGATGATCAATGCCAGCCGGAGCCGCCGGTTGGGGCCGGTGCCCAGCCCGGTGCGGGCGGCTTCGGCCTCGGCAATGCCACGCGCATTGTTCAGGTCCATGATCATTCGTCACCAGTGGGGGTCGAGGGCGGGCTCCCGGGCCTGACGTGCCCACCCCCGCGCCTCCTACGGGACGCGGCCCGAAGGGGGCTCCGGGGCATGCCGGCTGCGCAGCTCGCGCAGTTCCTCGGGCGACCAGTCCTCCAAGTGGTATTCCGTGACGTCTACTTCGGTGCCGTCGGCATCCATGGTCATGCTCTCGCCGTGGATGCCGTAGAAGGCAGTGGTGGTGCTCGGCGCCAGAATCTCCACGCCGTAGCAGCCGCACGCGCGGCGGGTGATTGCGGGCGCCGAGGCGTCGGGAGCCTGAGCGGAGGCGAAGACCTCGACGGTCTTGCGCTGGGCGGGTGTGAGTGATGTGAGGGGCACGAGGGCCGGGTGGTCGGCCAGGTATTCCATGGCGAGCCGCCTCCAGTGGGAGTAGAGCCTGCACCAGGAGCCGTCCGTGAAGAGAATCCTGAAGTCGTTGCCCCCTTTGAAGTCCCGCCGCACGACTTCGGCGATGTTGGAGCGCGGGGTCTCCCACAGCACTTCGTCGTCGACGGGCGGCTGCGTGCCCCGTTCGCGGTGGTGCAGCCCAACGACGATCACGCGCTGGTCGGTGACGATTAGGTGCGTGCGGTAGCGCTTCTGATCCATGCGGGCAGGGTCCAACTGCCAAGGCAGGGTGCGGGCGATGCTGCCGGGTGCGCCCCAGAGGACGGGAAAGTCGGCGACCTCGTTCGCTGGGTCGTCGGAGGTCTTGGAGCCGGTGTCGCCGAAGGAGCCCTGGGTGCCGGGGACGAGAGAACTCACAACGGCGGCGGCTACGTTGCCCAGGAAGAACCCGAGACTCGTGACGGCACCTCGCCCCATGGCCCCACTGGCAGACCGGGCCGTGTATGTGGGCCCTTGGGGCCAGCCGGGCAACTCGGCCTGGATGTCATTGCCTTCGGTGTCCCGGAACCAGCGCATGCCGCGGACGGGCATGGCGGCGCCGGTGGCGAAGGTGACGGGGACGCGGGCCAGGAGGGTTTCGGTGAGGGGCGGGCACCAGACACTCACGGCGCGTAGATTCCCAGTGATCGAGCAAGAGACTCCAAGTCTTCTGCAGCCTGCATGATCCGTGCGACGTCCTCAGTGGCCGTCCAGATCACGACGTCGGCTCCATGCTCCGGAACCTGCCAGGCATAACGAACGCAGGCGAGCAGGTGCCGCGAATTCTCTTGAGGGACATAGCGAAAAACGGTCAGGCCTTCCCCGAGCTTGGGGGACTTGAAGCGTTTGACGACCGGAGGTTGGACGGCGCTCCTGTCATCAGCCAGGGTCAGCGCTCGGAGGGTCGGCTCGCGGGCCTCTGTCGAGGGCCCGATCGCCGC
The DNA here is from genome assembly GCF_003143935.1 of Streptomyces sp. Act143. Classification (GTDB taxonomy): domain Bacteria; phylum Actinomycetota; class Actinomycetes; order Streptomycetales; family Streptomycetaceae; genus Streptomyces. The sequence continues at coordinate 5,956,413 of NZ_QFRX01000001.1, forward strand.
CAGGACCGGCAGCGGAAGGTCAGTCGGATGATCGCGATGAAGGAAGAGCCAGTGGTCTGAGCCTGGTGGAGAGAAAGCCTCGGCACAGCGTTCCAGCGTGCCTGCCACGAAGTCGACACCGTTCGGTCCGGGGTCGAGTTCACGGTCCAGCCACAGATCCTCGGCTTCCTCACGGCACCAGGAGCGGATGTCGTCCCACTCTTCAAAGGGTCCCGTTTCGCCTCCACGTGGCGGGAGAACAGTCCACGGGTAGGGGTCGATGTCTTCGATGTCGATGACGGGCAGGAAGTCGCTCACCCTCGCCTCCAGCGGAAGGTCGCCATGACGGCGTCGAACCATTCGACGAGAGCATCGGCCAGCTCATCGCGCGCGTCCCCGCCTCCGACCGTCGAGAAGGCAGCGATGAACCACCGGGCGTGATCGTCGGGTACGGCAATAATGTATTCGACACGGCGCGATGCGAGTTCGGCACCACGTGTGGGGTCGGCGTCGACCACGTGCTCACGGCGAACAGCAAGAGCCCCATCGATCTCCCCTGAACTCAGGTCGGCGTTGTCGACGCCATCCCGCGCCAGCAGCTGAACAGCCACATCAGCCGGCTCGGCTTGGCCCGAACCCTGTTCGTGCCGGGGCAGGAGAGTCTCTGAAACGACAATGGACGCACCCAGGTTGACATCCGCTGTCGGTTTCACCGGGAGATACAGGTCCAGGGCCTTTCCCTGCTGTGCCTGGGCGACTGCTGCCCGAAAGCGCCGCTCGAGCTCGCGCTTGTACGGGCCGATCTTGTCTTGCGGGGCGTCCTCAGGGATGCGCGAGAAGGCGGTCTTCAGGATGCGCTGGATGGCTTCCTCGGTGCCCTGCCGCAGTGGCACCTGATCCCACTGCCCGGGAAGGAGGACGCGGTAGCCGGTCACGGGATGACCGGCATCGGCGACTGACTTCGTCTGCTCTTCAGCCTGCATGCGCCGGCTCCCTCTGCTCAAGTTTCCAAATTGCCACAAGGCCGCTAATGCTTGCCGCGACGGCGATCCAGAGCACCCACACGCCTTGGAACAGAGCGAAGGCGAGACCATAGATCAAGTAGAAGCGCAGCGCCCACTTGAGGATGGTGAGTTCGCTGCTGAGATATCGCCAGTCCGACGGACGTCGGCACAGGAATACCAGGATCCCCGGAGTGAGTGAACACAGTGACCACTCCCATGTGGGCATCGGGAGCAGCTCGTTGTTGAAGAGATCCTTGGTCATGGGGCCTGCGAACAGACGGATGAGAGCCAACACGAAGATCCATTTGACGGCGCCCAGGCCGTAGGCGATGCGTTGTGTGCGCTGGTCGCCCTCGCTCGTGTCCTTCGGGCGCTGCTGATCGGTCATCGTCGAGTCTTCCTCACCATTGTGACGTCATGGGCACCGGTGCCGTCATGCGGTCCTTCATTCTGCTGTACCCGTCGTCAGTGACGGAGTCCGCGCTCTTGTCGGCGGCATCGAGCCCGGTGCTGACGGCCCACGACCCCTGGAGGAGGTCCTTATTGCGCTCAGCTTGGCGAGCGTTGTCGGCGAGGCTGGTGTTGTCGGGGTAGGCATCCCGCCACTTCTTGATGTCCTTCACCTGCTGGCCAACCTTTGCGTCACCCAATACGCTGGCCTTCTCTTTTACGGAGATCTGCGGCATTTCGGCGTCACGCACCTCGCCCTCCGCCTTCTGGCCTGCTTTGCGGTTTTTCTCCAGCATCTTCTGGAGTCGCGCATTTGCCTTCTGGCGGTTGGCGCTGGAGGTGCCGCCGCGCTTCCTGGCCGCCCGCGTGGCGGACTTTCTGGCTCCTTGGTTACGGGCTGCGGATTGTGCGGCCTTCTCGGCGTTGGCGAGGCCGCCGGCGGTCTTGCGGGATGCTTGCTGCAAAGCCTTGATGGCTTTTGCTGCTTTAATTCCGTTGCGGGCCATTTTCAGTGCGCCGATGTCCATCACCACGTCGAACCATGAACCATTTCCTGTGGCCGCTTGAGTCAGATGGATGGCGGCCACTACTACGGTGAGAACAAGTGCGATGACACCGATCGCCGGGAAGAACATGGCGAGAATACCAACGCCTGTGGCGATCCAACTGGCCCAGTCGGCGACGGTACTGAGCCATTCCTGGTCGGCGACCCACCCTTTGAAGTCGTTCCACCAGCTGTCTCTCATGTCGTCGTCGATGGACGACCGGATCTTGCCGGCGAAGTGAATTGCACGTTCCTGGTAGTCGCCTTCCGCCGTGTTGAGGCGCTTCCGGGCGTCTTCGAGGTCCTCTTTGGCCTGCTTGAGAACGGGATCTTCCTTCGGGGAGTCACCCGAATCTCCGTCCTTCTTCTTGGATTTCGACTTGTCTTCGGGTTTGGCGCTACGGCTGTCGATGACCTGCTGGGCTTCCTTGGCATCGCTCAGCGCCTTGTCTGCCTTCTTCTGGAACTCTTCCAGATCGTCAGCCCAATGGGAGAGATGTCCTTTGACCTCGCGGTAACGGTCCTCTGCCAGGTCCAGTTTCCGCCCCAAGCCCCGAGCGTTCTCGGACAGCTCGTCCGCGAAATCGCCCTTGAGGTTGTCGGCGTCCGCCATGGCTGTGAGCGCCTGGGCCTGTGTGCGCAGGTACTCGGCGATCTTCTTCATGTGCTTGACCTGATCGCGAACACCCTCAGGGTCGCCGGGTACGGGATCGCTCTCGCGCAGCGGATGCCAGTCCTTGGGCCTTGCCATTCTTGTCCCCCACAGACAGCGCTTCAGTAGGTGATAGGGTTCTTCTTACTTTTTCTTCTTGCCAGTCTTGGCAAGTTCGTTATCGAGGCCAATGAAGGCGTCCCGGGTACCCTCGACCATCTTTCCGACGCTGTCCAAATCCTCTAGGAGCTTCTTCCGGTTGTCGTCCCAGTTATCGATGAAATCAGTCATGGCCTTCTGGAGCTCAGACGCGCCGACGACGGAAGTGATTTCTTTCTTCCATTCGCCGAGTTCCTTGAACTCTTTCTTGATCTCGCTGAGTTGTGTTGCAGAATTGTTGAGCAGGTCGTAGTCCACGATCAAGTCCGACATCGATCCTCCTTCTCCGTGCGTTCCCTCACGATCGCATGGGACTGTCGCTCCGACGTTGTGGCACGCAATGTATGCGGGTCATTCTGAAGCGCGAGAGCACAGGAACTGCTCACGCATACGGATCCCATCGTGTGCTGTCAGCGGTTGACGGCCTGGATTTCCTGGACGGTCACGGCTTGTTCGTTGCCGAAGGTGCCGTCGGGCAGGTCGCCGCCGGCGCCGCCCGTGCCGGTCCAGGAGATGTCCCAGGTGATCGTGGCGCGGAGTTTGTATGTGCCGTTGCCCGAAGAACGCAGGTACTTGAGGCCGCAGGGCGGGGTCTCGTCCGACTTGCCCTTGGCGTACGGTTCGCCGATCGAGCCGTCGGCGTTGATCACGCACTGGCCGGACGCCGGGTACGTCTGGGCGTCGTCCGTTCCCGGCTCCAGCTTGAGGGACACCGGCTTGGCCGTGGTCGTCGCCTGGATGTTGAAGCCCGGGACGTTGATGGCCGCCGTGGCCCGGACCTCGTCGAAGACGGTCTTGTCGAGCCAGGCCCAGGTCGGGAGGTTCACCTTCGTCGTGGCTGCGGGGGCGAGGGTGACCTTGGTGTCCGGCAGCGTCATGTGCTGGTACGCCAGGGCTGCCAGCATCTCCGGCTTGATGGCTTCCGGGTACTGGGGCGGCGGGGTGTCGCCGTTGTCGACCCAGAAGGGGAGCTCGTTGCAGGAGCTGCGCTTGAGTATGTCGGGCTCGTTGGGGTTCTCCACCCCGGCCCAGAACATTCCCTCGCCGTCCTTGTCGACGTTGTAGTCCTTGTAGCCGGGGGTGTCGGTCCAGCCGTACTCGTCCTCGTAGTGCTGCTGCACCTGGCCGATCGCCGTTCCCGCGGTGCCGCCCATGCCGGGGGTGTTCTTGGCCTTCTCGATCTCCCCGGACATCTTCTTCTTGAAGTCCTTGGCGCCGAGGTAGGGGGCGTACCAGCAGGGCGGGGGCGTCCAGTTGACGTCGGAGGACGTGACGTTGCCGGTGCTGCCGTTCTTGGTGACGGAGCCGGAGTACTGGATTTTGGCGGCGGCGTAGATGCCCTTGTCGTCGCTGCCGGCCGACTGTTGTGCCTCGTCGCCCTTGCCGGTACCCACCCCGGTTCCTGCGTAGGCGGGAGCTGTGAGGGTGAGGGCACCTACGGTCAGCGTCAGTACCGCGGTAGCGAGAAGCGGGCGAAGCGTGCTCATCACTGGCACTTCGCCGCCTTCTCTTCGACGTACACCTTCGAGGCCTGCCACAGATCCGCGCCCGTGGGGTACTTGACCATGATGATCTTGTAGTAGTCGAAGTCGACGATGCTGGGTTCGGTCTTGAGGACCTTCCCGGTCTTGGTCTCCTTGGCGTAGAACTTGGTCGAGTCGGAGCAGAACGCCACCTCTACCGACTCGCCGTTGGCGGCGGACCGGGTTGTGGCGTCGTAGTGGCGCCGGGTGCCGGTGACTGTCCAGCCGCCGTCGATGTAGGCGTTGATCTGCGTGGTCGCGTACTTCAGTCCCCCGCCGGTGGCATACGTGGAGACGGCCGCGTTCTTCGTCGTGTGCCTGTCGACGCCCTGGTAGATGGCGCGGAGGAAGTTCGCGGCGTCATCCATCGCCGCTGCTTCGTTCTTTTCCTTCGGCTTGGCCCAGTCGAAGACGAAGTCGACGTCCTTGGGCAGCGACACATCCACCCCATCCGGCTTGTCCTCTGCCGGCGCCCCCGACGCAGACGCCGACGCGCTCGGCGTCGCCGACCCCTGATCAGCGCCGGCGATCTTGTCGTTGTCGCTGGCTTTGTCGTCCCCGCTGCCGCAGGCCGTCAACAGCAGTGAGGCCGTTGCCACCAGCGCGGCAGCAACGGGCAAAGAGCGGCGCTTCACAGTGAACTCCCCGTGAGACATAAGTTCAGTCAAGTGATCTGACGGTATCGGTGAGGTTCTCTGTTTCGCCAGAGCGAACTTGCCTGTGAACGAGGCAATTCCGGACGTACGGGGCGCTTGCGGATGTGAGTCGTGTCCTGATCGTGCCCGAACGGGGGACGGCCTCGGCCTCGCCGCCCTCGGCGCCGGCGAGGAGATCGGCAGTGGGCTGCTGGACGCCACGGGGATCGGAGCGGCCATCGGCATCCCCATCAACGTCGCCGCCGCCGCGCAGATCGGTGTGGGGCTGTCCGTGGCGGGCGCCGGGAGGGCGAACATCATGCAGGACGCGGCGGGGCCGGACCGCCGGATCCGGCCGCGCGGCCACGGGGGAGGCCAGAGCCGCTCAGCAAGAACGATGCCGCCGAGACGGTACGTGCGAAAGGCCGGGAGGTGCATCCGCGGAGACCCTGGCAAAAAGGCAGGGCTACGACGTGGAACAGAGAACCCCCGTTCCATCTGGTCGGCCGTCCAGAAGAAGGTCGACGCAGGTCAGACAGATGGGGTGGTTCTCAATTTGAGGGACAGCGACGCGGACCTGGGAGCATTGCGGTCGCAGTTCCAGAACTGGCCCATGGGTGGGCTGAAAGAGGTCACGGTCATCGATCGGGCCGGCAATGTCGTCCACCTCTATCCGTAGGATCAGATCAGCATGGCAATCTCTTACGACCTCGACTGCGCGACCGAGACGTCGACGGCCGAAGTCGCGGCTCGGCTGGCTGAGATCGGTAGGGGCATCGGCGTATTCGATGCCACGGTCACTCCCGAACTGCTCGTCGACCCCGGTGCGAACACCCGGCACGGCACCTGGATTCGGGTGGCCCGACAGGGAACGCCGCACCCCTGGCACCCGGTTGTCGCAGACCTGGGGTTCACGCCTACCGTCTCTGCTGCCTTCCGCATGGCCAAGGACACCGAGATCAGCGACCAGCAGGACGACATGCTCCGCCTGGTGCTCGCCTTGCTGGAGCAGATCGATGGTGACGCGGTGCTTCACTACCAGTACGAGGCGATCTGGCTGCTCCGGAAAGACGGCGAGCTGAGCCTGAGCGAGAACGACGACCTCTGGCGACCCCACCGGATTCCCTTCGTGACCCGGCCTTACCGGCGTGAGACGCATCGGTTCGAGGACTGAGGGCGGATTCGGCCGACCGGCCGATACGGCCGTGGTTCACTGCGTCGGTATCCCTCGGCGTCACTCAGCATCGCTCGGTGGCATTCAGTGGCATTCGGTGGCATTCGGTGTCGTTCGGTGTCATTCCTGCGCGTGCGTGAAGTCCCCCCGCGCCAGCCGAACCGTCAGCGAATCCTCGCCCCGCAGGAGCGACCCGTACCCCGTCGCCGCCCACACACTCCGCTCGGCCGGCACCTCGAAGTACGGGACCTGGTGTCCGTCCGTCGTGGTGTCGGTGAGGACCTCGGGGGCGCGGTGGTGGCGCAGGGCGCCGGTACAGGCGGCGCAGGTCGCCACCTGGGCGCGGTCCCGGCGGCCCAGGGGGCGCCAGGTGGTGCGGCGGGTCGCTCGGCCGTGCAGGGGATTGAAGAAGCAGAGGGGGAGGGCGGACACGGTGTCGGTCAGGGCGTCCCGGCCCTCCGTCACCAGGGCGAGTACGCCTGCCAGGTCGGGCAGGCCGCGCGCGGCATCCAGGACCTTGGAGGCAGCGGAGTACGCGTCCAACGCCCGTTCCAGAGACGGTGTCGCGCCCGGTGATGCCGCCTGGGCCGCCTCGCCGAGTGCGATGACCTCGGCCTCCGCACGGCGGCGCAGGGCGCTCTCGTCGGCCGCTTCGGCCGCCGCGAAGACCGCTTGCGGGTAGGCGAAGGGCGAGGGCGGTGGGGGGCCGCCTGCCCTGCGGCGCCTTCGTACGAGGAGCAGGGCACCCAGCGTCAGCAGAGCGAGTGTCGGGATGGCCGGCAGCAGCCATGCCCACGTCGATTCTTGCGTATCCGGCTCGGGCGTGGGCGTGGGGGAGGGCGCCGGGGCCGAGGTGCCCAGGTCTTGGATCGCCTCCTCGTACACCCTTGTCCCGTTCCCCGCCGCCACCAGCTCCACGGCCTTCGCGGTCAGGTCCGCCAACCCCGCGTCCCGTGTCTCGTCCAGGAAGCCCGCGGCGGCCACGGCGTCGTGGGTCTGGTGGGTGTCGGCGGGCCACTCGTAGCCGTTGAGTGAGTCGGTGAAGTCGCCGTCCGTCGTGATGAGGATGAACTCGCGGAGCCCCAGGCGGTCGTGGATCACCGACGCCAGGGTGTCCGCCTCGCCGTCGAAGTTGTCGCCCTTCGTGAGGGGGGTGAGGACGACCTTGATGGGGAGGCCGGTCGCCGCGATCTGCTTCGTCAACTGGCGCCGGCGGGAGGGCGGTACGGCGTCGGCGTAGGCGTCGGACACGTAGACGGGTGACTTGCGCAGGGCGTTCGCGATGTGTTCGCCGGGGGACTCGGCCGCTCCCGCGGGGGAGCCCGAGAGCATCGACAACACCAACGCCAGCAGGGCGGTTGCCAGAGCGCGACGCATGTTCCTACGGCGCATGTGCCGCCTCCCGTACCTTCCGGCCGAGCTTCGTGAAACCGTCCGGGACCGCCGACAGCAGCTCGTCCTCGTAGTACGGCACCCCGTTGGGCGGCAGCTTCAGCAGACGGGCCGGGATCTTGTGCGGGTCGTCCAGGCAGACCTCGCACAGCGGGAGCATCCGCCTGCGGGTCTCCACGCTGGACGTCCGGACGTGGCGGCTGGTCCTCGCCGGGCCGTGCAGGGGGTTCACGCCGCAGCACAGGGTGCTGTCGTCGCCGGTGAGGGCGGCGCGGGTCGCCCGGGCCAGGACGATGATCGCGGTGAGGGTCGCCGGGGACAGATCGTCCACGCTGTCGCCCTGCGGCGCCAGGAGCATCGTCGCGTCGTAGCGGTTGCGGGCGCGGGTGTCGGCCGACTCACCGGTGCCGAATGCGCGTGTCAGCGCCTGGAGTTCGCAGCGGGCCGTGTCGCGCAGGTAGGGCTTCGTCGGCATGGCCGGGGACACGGTCGGCAGGGTCGAGGGCTCCAGCGGTTCCGGGTTGCGGCGCAGGAGCGACTTGCGGGTGAGGCCCAGGGCCGCCGCGACCAGGGCCAGCAGCGCGCTCGCCGCGAGGGTGCCGATGACCAGACCCGGCCAGAAGTCGCCGTAGAAGAGCGGGTTGAGCTCGTCCTCGGTGAGCGGGTCGGTGATCGGGTACGGGTCGCCGGGTGTCGTCGGGTCGTCCGTGCGCTCAGTCTCGTCCAGGGTGGTCATGACGGTGGTGAGGCGCTCGCCGAGGAGGTGGTCGTCGGCCTCGTCCGCTTTCTCGTCGCCGTAGGTGACGGACTCCGGGAGGTCGTAGAGGAGGCTGTAGGAGTCCAGGCCCAGGCCGTAGTTGAAGACGTCGATGTAGCCGTTCAGGGGGTCGGCGACGATGTACACGCCGTCCTTGCCCAGCTTGTCGTGGACGGCGTACGCGAAGTTCTCCTCGTCGCTGCCGGACTCGTCCTCGTACAGCTGCGGGACGAGGGCCATGAAGACCGGCCCGCCGCCCTTCGAGGACTGGAACTTCGCGATGCGGGCGTGGAGTTGATCGAGTTGCGGCTTGTCCAGGGCGCGGGGGCTCTCCGGGTCCTGGTAGACCGGGTCCTGGGACAGGCCCTCGGCGACGCGGTCGAGACGGGCGTTCAGGTCGATGGCCCGGGGGCGCGGGGAGGCGCTCGATGTCGTCTGGTCGAAGACGTGCGGGGCGGTCACGGCGATCGCGACGCCCGTGGCGACGGCGGCGGCAGGGAGCAGCCAGCGGTGCCAACGTGGGGTCGGATCGCGCTTCTTGAGGGGCACCGGCGCTCCCGGCCTGCGGCGCCACCATCGTCGTACGTAAGGCACCAGCAGCAGCATCGCCAGCGGTACGCCCGTGAGGGCGATGCCGGTGAGGAACGACTGGTTGTCGCGGTCGCTCGGGCCGATGTACATGTCGGCGGGCTCGCCGTCGGCGTCGTACCTGGCGCGGGCCGTCTCCGCGCGGGCGGCGGCCTTCTCGCCGCCTTCCGCGATGACGTCGACGAAGCGCTCGAAGCTGCGCAACGGTCCTGCGTCGTAGGGGAGTTCGTAGGAGGCGGTGGTGACCGCGTCGTCGGCGGGGGCACTCACGCCGTACGCGGTCGCGTCCGTGACCGACGAGTCGTCGATCAGGACGTAGAGGCCGTCCTTGCCGAGGCGGTCGTGCACCGCGCCGAGGAGCGCCTCGCCGTCGGCGGCCTCCATCGGGAGGACGAGGACGTAGGTGGGGACGCCGGTGCGCTTCGCGAGCTTGGTGAAGGCAGGGGTGGTGGACTTCGGGATCTCACGCGGGAGTTGGTCGGTGACGTAGACCGGGCTCGTGCGGAGCTGCTCGGCAAGGTAGGCGGCCTGGGTGTCGGTGGCGGGCTCGGCGGCGTGGGCTGTCGGGGTGACGGTCGCGAGGAGAGCCATCAGGAAGGCGCCGACCGTGAGGAAGGCGCAGACCGTGAGGAAGGCCGGGGAGGGCCTCGGCCCCGTTGTCGCGTGAGCCGCCGTCGTCCGCGTCGCCGCCCGCATCGCCGTGTTCCCCCGTTCCCCGCCTGTTTTCACGCGCGGCACTCTACTGGGACGGTTCGCTAGTGCGAAAGCTCTGCAGGGGGAGGCCGCGCTGTCCGGTGACGGGAGATGGGACCAGGAGCCGTCCGTGAAGACGATCCGGAGGTCATGCCCCGCGACGCCGTACGTTCTGCGTTCGCTCGTCGCGACGGTGGTCAACTCGGTTTGCCACAGCACCTCTTTCCATGGCTCCCGAGGGTCGTCCAGTGCGCCGAGGAGGACGAAGCGACGGTCGGTGAGTACGGCGTGGGTGGCGTCGGTGCCGGTGTCGGGGCGGCGGGCCGGGGCGAGTTGCCAGGGGAGGGTGCGGGCGACCATCACCGTCGGACACGGGCGGTACGACGGGCCCGTCGGCCGGCCAGGCGACTCGGTTTGTATGTCGCAGCGTTCGGGGTCGCGGGACCATCGCCGCCGTCCTTTGACGCGGAGAGCGGCGCCCGTCGCGAAGGAGACGCGGGCTTTGACGATGACGTGTTCGTCGGGGGCGGGCTTGCAGTGTGCGCTCGTGATGTGCCGGTGTTCGCTCCTGCGCCTGATCCTGAGTCTGCCCCGTTCTCTCCGCTCCTGCCCTGCTGCCGCTCGGTCCCTCCTCCGCCATGGATCAGCGGCAGAGCTTCTCTATGTCCTCGTCGAACGTCGGGAACTCCGTCCGAGCCTCCGCGAAGATCTCGTGGGCCGAGCGGCACGGGGTCGTCGCGTGGAGGTGGGCGAGGGAGGCGAAGTGGTCGTTCTGGCGTGGGGTGCGGCTGGGGAACAGGGTTGCCTCCAAGGGGCCGAAGCCGTCAGCCAGTACCCACAGGAAGTCCGACAGGTTCCCGGCCACCACAGCGGTCTCGCCCTCCGAGCTCAGGAACACGACCGGCTGGTCGGCGAGTGGGCGGCCCTCGCGGACGGACCAGAGCGCGGCGCCTCCCCCTGTACCGTCCTGGCCGAAGAACCGGTACGCGGAGCCGTCGAGGTCGTGGTTGCCGGTCCACTGGCGCAGCCAGGCCGTGGCGTCGTCGACGGGGAGGAAAGCGTCGTACGGCTCGAAGTCGATGCCGTCGCCGTCGTCGTATGCGAACTCGGCCTGGCATATGGCCGCCAGGGTGGGTGGGAAGGCGTATTCGGCCTCGGGGGTGGCGTTGTCGGTGGTGGCGATCATGGGGACAGAGTAGGGACGAGCACTGACATCGCCGACCGGTGAGGAGCATCCGAGATGTGGCGGGAGATTGTCGCGGCGTACCCGGAGGCACGGGCGGCCACCCCTGCCGACCCCGCCGCGCTCGACCGTGCCGAGGCCGGCCTCGGGCAGCGGTTGCCGCCCGGGCTGCGGGCGCTGCTGCTGGAGTGCGACGGGGTGGTGGGGCAGACCGGCGAAGACGTCGTCTGGTCGGCGGCGCGCATCCTCGACGACAACCTCGCCTTTCGCCGTACGCCCGCATTCCGTTCGCTGTACATGCCGTTCGAACCGTTGATGTTCTTCGGGGACGACGGCGGGGGTGACCAGTTCGCCTTCGTGCGGGTGCCGGAGCGGGACCACGACGTGTTCGTGTGGGACCACGAGACCGACTCCCGCAGCTTTGTGGCCGGAAACCTGGAGGCCTATCTGCGGCACGCCCTCGACCCCGAGGAGTTCTAACCGAGCTTCGCGTTCTGCGCCTTGACCACATCCTCGGGGACCGTGGCCTGGGCCGAGCGGCCGTTGATGAAGCCGCCGCTGTCGATCGAGAAGTAGTTGACGATCGTGTCGCCGAAGCGGAAGGTCTGGGTGCGCATCGTCTGAGTGCCCTGGTAAGGGACCGTCGAGACGGTGGCGATCGACTCGTCCGCGCCCGTGGCCGCCGGAGCCGTCTCCTTCTTCACCGAGGAGTAGGTGGTGGAGGCCTTCGCGGACTTCGCGGTGTAGCCCGCCGTGCAGGCGGAGGCCGCCTCTGCCAGGCCCTTCATCGCCGCCTCGGCCTTGCCCGGCGCGTAGGTGGCGAGGGTGATGTAGGTGTAGACGGTCCTGCCGTTGTCGGCGATGCGGACCAGCGACGCCTCGGGGTCGCCGAGGGGGAGGTAGTTCGTCGCGTACGCCATCGGGGCGCAGACCTTCTTGTCGAGCAGCTTCGCGGGTTCCTTCGCCGGGTCCGCGGCGGGCTTCGTAGCGGCTGCCGTGGCCGTGGCCGTGGCCTTCGCCTGGTCGGTCGTCCTCGCGTCCGAGTCTCCGTCCGCTCCGCCGCACGCCGTCAGCGTGACGAGCGACAGCGCGGACAGCAGCGGGAGGGCGGCCAGTGCGGCGCGCTTCATTAAGGGGACTCCGCGGTCTTCGTCTGTGCCTTCCGTGTCATGCATGTCATGCATGACGTGCATGTTTTGCGTGCCTTGCGTGTGTTTACGGGACGTATGTTCCGTGCAGCAACTTCTGCAGCTGCGGTGAGAGTTCGGGCACCTGCGCCCCGGCCGCCTGCGCCGCCGCGACCGCCCGGACGTACTCCGTCGCCTCCGCCCTCAACCGCGCCTTCTCGCTGCCCTGATTGCGGCCGATGAGCCACACGATGAACGCGAGGGGGATCAGGGCGAGGGCCCCGTAGCCGATCGGCTCCGTCTCCGACCAGGCCCACCCTGCGCCGACGGCGCCCGCGATGATCAGCAGACAGCCCGCCTCGTCGTGCCAGCCCCCGGTGTCGGCGATGCGCTCGTACTCGGCGACGGCGGCCGGCTTCGGCGGGACGGGGGCGGGAACGGGGGCGGGGACGGAGGCGTGCGGGACAGGGGCGGAGGCGTGCGGAGCGGGGGCGGTTGAGGGCGCGGGCGTGGGCACCGCGGGCGTCTCCGCCTTCGGGTACGTCGGGATCGGCAGCACCGCCTTCCCGCCCCCGCCCCCGGCCTCCGGCCGACCCTCCAGCCACGGCGGGATGTGCGCCAGCGGCAGCCCGTGCGCCCGGGCCACGCCGAGCACCTCGCGGTACCCGGCGAGGGCGGGGTGCTCCAGCTCGCGCCGCCAGCCCTTGCGGACGTGGACCAGCGCTGCGACGGCCGCGATCAGGGGAGGGCCCGCCAGCGCCGCCTGCGTCGGCCCCAGCGCGGGGACACCCATGGCCGTGAACACCCAGCACACGACGGCCACCAGGGTCAGACCCGCCACCCAGGCCAGCGGCCTGTGTTGCGCCGCGTGCGCGGCCGTGCGGCGCTCCGCCAGCAGAACGGACACCGCGCGGTCGTCGGTGTAGTCGACGCCGGTGCGCGCGGCTGTCGCCCGCACCACCTCCAGCACGCGGGGGTCGGACGCCAGCGCCGCCCCTCCGATCGGCAGGAGGTCCGTCTCCGGCTGTGTCATCGCTACAACTCTCCGTGTACGTGGTTCGGGCAAAAGATCATGGCACGGCGCTTCCGGGCCTTCGTGAGTGAATCGTGCAGGCCTCATGGCCGGGTCGTGACGAACACTCCGGCGCGGGTGGAGTGGCATACGGCGCATCGATTCGCTGCCGCACAGGTCACGACCCTTCTCCGGCTGCCGGACAACTGAGCCGAACGCCCCTGAAGTTGCAGATGAATAACGGGGGGCGGGGTGAGGAGCATGACGCCGAACGCGCCTTGAGGGGCTTATGTGCGGCTGATACGGTGCGATGGCTTGACACTCACCCCAGCGATGGCTATTCGCACAAGTCGAGTGGACCTGGGTGAAGTGTCCTAATTTTCAGCTGTTTTGGCAGACTCTTTTCTTGGGTGTACGGGGAGCGGTTGCGTGAAGATCCAAGAGCGTACGGGGGCGGGTCAGGGTCGTTCCGCCGTTCCGGCTCAGCCTTCGGTCGGTGACCGGCTTCCCACACCTCCTCGCGAGCGCAAACCGGCGCTGGCCGCGTTGGCGGTGCTGCTGATCCTGGTGGGGGCGCTCGGCGCGACCATGCTGGTGCTCCAGGCCGGCGACCGGATCGAGGTCGTCAAGGTGACCAAGGAGATCCCGGCCGGCGAGTCGGTCAACAGCAGTAACGCGACCTCCGTGCTGGTCGCCAAGGACGACAGCATCAACTACGTCGAGTGGGGCGACCTGGGAACCCTCTCGGCCTACAAGGCCAAGTCCACGATCTACGCGGGCACGGTCGTCATCGGCGACATGTTCACCAAGGGCACCAGCCTGCCCGCGGGCAAGGCCGCCGTGGGCGTGGCCCTCAAGGAGGGGCAGTACCCCGCCGACATCAAGGCCGGCGACACCGTTGCCGTCTACAACGTGGAGACCAGCTCCTCCAGCTCCAACTCGGACTCGAACGGCAACAACTCGGCCTCCGCTTCGTCGGGCGGCGTGATCGTCGACAGCGCGAAGGTCGACAAGGTCGCCGAGGACAGCGACGCGACCGTGAGTACGGGCAACCTCTCGCTCACGCTCCTCGTCGACCAGGACGACGCGGCCGCCGTGGCCAAGGCGGCCTCCGCGGGTGCCGTCGCCGTCGTGCACGTCTCCGGCAACTAGAAGGCGGCTCTGACCTCATGGCGCTCATCGCTCTCGCCGCCGACAAGGGTTCCCCCGGCGTCACCACCGCGGCCGTCGCCCTCGCGGCGGTCTGGCCCCGGCGCGTCCTGCTCGCCGAGACCGACCCGGCGGGCGGCGACCTCGTCTACCGCAGTGCCGCCGCGCACGGAGGCCCGCTCAACCCGAACACCGGCATGCTGTCCATCGCCGCCACCGCGCGCCGCGGACTCGTCCCCGACCAGATCTGGGACCACGTCCAGCCGCTGAGCGGCGGGCTCGAAGTGCTCGTTGGCCTGGGCAACGCCGAGCAGGCCGCCGGTCTCGCCGGTCTGTGGCCCACGCTCGGCCATTCCTTCGCCTCGCTCGCCGAGTCCCCGAACGCTCCCGCCGACGTCATCGCCGACTGCGGCCGCATCGCCGGTGACACCCCGGTCGTGGACCTGTTCCCGCACGCCTCACTCGTGCTGCTCATCTCGCGGACCGAGCCCGAGGCCATCGCCCGCGTCCGCGACCGCGCCGCCGCCCTGGGCAACAAGCTGCACGGCGGTCAGCGCGGTGCCGCCACCCTCGGCCTGCCGATGATCGGTGTCGTCCTCATCACCGACACCAACGACGCCGCGAAGATCGCCGGCCAGGTCAACGACATGCTCGTCCACGCCCAGACCGGCGCCCGGGTGGTCGGCACCATCGCCGACGACCCCGCCGGTGCCGACCAGTTGGCCGGCCGCAAGCGCGGGCGCCTCGACAAGTCGCTGCTGATCCGCAGCGCCCGCAAGGTCACCGCGGACCTCTACCAGCAGTACGGCGCCGCCTGGTCCGTACCCACCCAGGCTCAGCACGGCCAGCTGAACGGCCATGCGGAGGCCGGGCGATGACCGCTGTCGACCATCAACTGGTCAAGCGGTTCCGGCAGGACGCCGGTGACCGGATCGCCGAGCAGCGGCGCCAGGACCAGGTCGCCGGTGTCACGCCGATGTCCAGCGAGGACGAGCGGCACTACGCCCGCGCGGTCATAGCCCAGATCCTGGAGGACTACGCCCGGACGGAGATCAACGCCGGTCGGACGCCACTCGACGCGGAGACCGAGGAGCAGTACGCCGCAGCCGTGCACGCCGCGCTGTTCGGCGTGGGACGGCTTCAGCCGCTGCTCGACAACCCCGAGGTCGAGAACATCGACATCAACGGGTACGACCAGGTCTTCGTCGGCTACTCCGACGGCCGCGAGGCCAAGGAGGACCCGGTCGCCGAGTCCGACGAGGAGCTCATCGAGCTCATCCAGGTGCTCGGCGCGTACTCCGGCCTGTCGTCCCGTCCCTTCGACTCAGCCAACCCGCAGCTCGACCTCCGCCTCCCGGACGGCTCGCGTCTGTCGGCGGTCATGGACGTCACCCGGCGCCCCGCGCTGTCTATCCGTCGCGCCCGCATGGGCAAGGTCTTCATCTCCGACCTCGTCGGCAACGGCACCCTCACCCCCGAGGTCGCGCACTTCCTCGCCTGCGCGGTCCGCGCCCGCAAGAACATCATGATCGCGGGTGCGACCAACGCCGGTAAGACGACGCTGCTGAGGGCCCTGGCGAACGAAATCCCGCCGCACGAACGCCTCATCACCGTCGAACGTGCTCTGGAGCTCGGCCTCGACACCTTCACCGACCTCCACCCCAACGTCGTCGCGTTCGAGGAGCGGCTGCCCAACTCCGAGGGCCAGGGCATGATTTCCATGGCCGAGCTGGTACGGCGTTCGCTGCGTATGAACCCCTCCCGCGTCATCGTCGGTGAGGTGCTCGGCGACGAGATCGTGACCATGCTCAACGCGATGTCGCAGGGCAACGACGGCTCACTGTCCACGATCCACGCCAACAGCTCGCACGAGGTCTTCAACCGTATTTCCACCTACGCGCTCCAGGCGTCGGAGCGGCTGCCCATCGAGGCCAGCCAGATGCTCATCGCCGGCGCGGTCAACTTCGTCGTGTTCATCCAGCGGCGCAACAACTTCCAGTCGGGCGGCCGACTTCAGCGCATGGTCACCTCCATCCGCGAGGTCAACGGCGTCGACGGCCGGGTGCTGTCCAGCGAGGTGTTCGCCGAGGCCCCGGACGGCCGGATCGTGCCGCACGCGCCCATCGCCTGCGTGGACGAGCTGATCGCGCAGGGCTACCGGCCCACGGGAATGTGGGGGTGACGTACATGACTCAGGACCTTGCCGCACCGGGCTCGCTCGGTTCCATGGGCGGGCTGTTCTCGACCACCGTGCTCTACGCGCTGGCGTGCGGTGTCGCCGTCGGCGGTGGCCTCGCGCTGTTCATGGTCGCCGTACGCGGTCTGCCCGCGAAGCCCGACCACGAGAAGCAGAAGGCCGCCGAGCGGGCGAACGAGCTGATCCGGTTCGCCGGTCAACGGGGTTCGCTCGCCGCCATCGTCGGGCTGGTCGTGCTGCTGCTCACCCGCTGGGCGGTGGCCGGGATCGCCGCCGGGGTGCTCGTCTTCTTCTGGGACCGCCTCTTCGGCGGTGCCGCGGAGGAGCGTGCCGCCATGCGCCGCGTGGAGGCCCTCGCCTCCTGGACCGAGTCGCTGCGTGACACCATCGCCGGTGCGGTCGGCCTGGAGCAGGCGATTCCGGCGTCCGCGCGTGCCGCGGCCCCCGTGCTGCGTCCGCACCTGGACGCGCTCGTCGACCGGCTGCGGTCCCGTACCCCGCTGCCGGACGCGCTCCAGCACCTCGCCGACGAGATCGACGACGCGTCCGCCGACATCATCGTCGCGGCCCTCATCCTCAACGCCCGGCTGCGCGGCCCGGGTCTGCGCCAGGTGCTCGGCGCCCTCGCGAAGTCGGCGCGCGAAGAGGTCGACATGCGGCAGCGCGTGATGGCGCAGCGGTCGTCGACGCGCCGCTCGGTGCAGATCGTCGTCGCCGTCTCGATCGCGTTCGTGCTGGGCCTGTCCATCTTCAACCGGGACTTCGTCGAGCCGTACGGCACGGCGGTCGGCCAGCTCGTCCTCGCCTGTGTCTGCGGCCTGTTCGCGCTCGGCTTCTGGTGGCTGCGCAAGCTGTCCACCATCGAGACGCCCGAACGCTTCCTGGTCAAGGACCAGTCCGGGGTCCAGTTCGTCCGGCCCCGGACGCCGTCCCAGCCGCTCCAGCAGGAAGAGGGGGTACGTCGATGAGTCTGACGATGCCGGTCGTCATCGGCGCGGTCTTCGGTCTGGGCATCTACGTCCTCGTCCGCGCCCTCATGCCGAGCAAGCGCAGCGCGGTCTCGCAGGTCGCGCGGATCGACGCGATGCGGGCGCGCGGAGCGGCGTACGAGTCCCCCCGGGCCTCCGCCGCCGAGGGCCGCCTCGGCTCCCTGCGGGCCGATGTCGGGGTGCGCGTCGCCGAGTTCTACCTCCAGCAGGGCTGGGAGCAGCGGTCGCTGCGCGCGGACCTCGCCGTGCTGGACCGCAGCTGGGAGAAGTTCCTGGCGACGAAGGTGCTGCTCGGCGTCGCGGGCCTGTTCTTCGGCCCCTTCCTGTTCGCGGTGGCGTGGACGCTGAGCCTGGGCAGCAGCCCGATCATCCCGGTCTGGCTGGCGCTCACGTTCGCGGCCGTCTTCTTCTTCCTCCCCGACCTGGAGGTACGGCGGGACGCGGCCGAGAAGCGGCGCGACCTGCGGCGGGTGATCGGGGCGTACCTCGACCTGGTGTCGATGAGCCTCGCCGGCGGACGCGGTCTGCCGGAGGCCCTGATGGCGGCGGCGGAGGTCTCGGACGGCTGGGCGACCCAGCGCATCCGCAATGCCCTGGCCGACGCCCGCATCACCGGCCTCAGCCAGTGGCAGGCGCTGGGCCAGCTCGGTGAGGAACTGGGCGTGGAGGAACTGAAGGACCTTTCCGCCTCCCTGGCCCTGGTCGCCGACGACGGCGCGAAGGTCCGTGAGTCCCTGGCCTCCCGTGCGGAGACCATGCGCCACCGCGAGCTCGCCGAGATCGAGGGCAGCGCGGGTGAGAAGTCGCAGTCGATGCTCGTGGCGCAGCTGCTGCTGTGCGCCGGCTTCCTGGTGTTCCTGATCTTCCCGGCGGCCATGCGGGTGTTCCAGGTGTCCTGAGCCGAGTCCCTGAGTCGCTTCCAGAACTGCTGCCAACCGCTGCCAACCGCTGTATCGAGAGGACAACACATCATGAACGGACGGAACTTCAGCACCGGAATCCCCGCGGTGGACTTCCTGGTCACCTTCCTGAGCGCCCGCGTCGAGCGGGCCCGCTCCGGCGAACTGGACCGCGGTGCCTCCGCGGTGGAGTGGGTCATCATCTCCGCGGTCGTCGTGGCGATCGTCGGTGTCGTGGCCGCGATCATCAACGCCGCGCTGAGCGAGGGCGCGAACAAGGTCGGCAACTGCATCAAGGGTGCCGACGCGGGCAAGACCTGCTGATCTCATCTGTTACGGGGGCGAGTTGACGGGGTTGCGCGTGGGCGTTGGCGTGGGCAGATGGATGCGCCGCAGGGTGGAGACGGCTCGGAAAGAGGCGTCCGCCCGCGGCGACTCCGGCATGACCGCGATCGAGTTCGTGCTGCTCACCCCGGTCCTGTTCTTCATGATCTTCGCGACGGTCCAGTTCGCGCTGTACTTCTTCGCCGACCATGTCGCCCAGGCGGCGGCCCAGGCGGGCGCCCGCAAGGCCCGGGCGACGGCCGACGCCCAGCCGGGCGGCTGGCGCGGGGAGGCGCAGGACGTCGTCGACAGCTACATCAGCCAGCTCGGTCCGCAGCTGGTGCTGTCGCCCCGTGTGACGATGCTCCAGCCCGAGCAGAACACGGTGGGCGTGGAGATCACGGCGAAGGTGCCGACCGTGTTCCCGGGCCTGGACCTCACGGTGCACGCGCAGTCGCAGGGGCCGGTGGAGAGGTTCGTGCAGGAGGGCGGGAACTAGACCATGAGGTTCTCCGAGTTCTCTGCCGGGTCGGCCCGCGTCCGTGCCCGTCGGTGCGGGCAGGACGACCGGGGCCTGTCCACGGTCGAGGTCGTGATTCTGGCCCCCGTGATGATCCTGTTCATCCTGGTCCTGGTCGCCTTCGGGCAACTCGTCGACGGCCGCGGAGCGATCGACAGCGCGGCCCGGGACGCGGCGCGCGCCGGATCGATCCAGAAGGACCACGCCACGGCCATGTCCGAGGCCCGCAAGGCGGCCGAGGCCGACCTCGCGGACGTCTGCTCGGGCCCCGTGACGGTGAACCAGACGAGCGCCGGCTTCGAGGCGGCCACCTTCTTCACGGTCGAGGTGAGCTGCGAGGTACGCGGCCTGGCGATGCTGGGCCTGGACGTCCCGACCACCCTGACGGCGAGCTTCAGCTCCCCGCTCGACCCCTTCCGGAGGACGGTGTGACGGGCATGAGAGACCTCCTCCACACCTGGGTGTCCTCCCGCCGGGCCGCGATGGACGACCGCGGCTCGGGCGCCGGCGCGGTCATCATCTTCGCGCTCGTCTTCCTCTCGCTCTCCGCCTTCGTGATCGACGGCGGCCTGTCCATCAGCAAGCGCGAACGCGCCGCCGACATCGCCGAACAGGCCGCTCGTTACGCCGCCCAGGACATCGACCTCGAATCCCTCTACGACGACGAGAACGGCCCCGCCCCGATCAACTTCGGGAACTGCGACGCCCGCGTGAAGGCGTTCGCCCGCGAGATGGACATGTCCGGCGCGGACATCGCCGCGACCCACTGCGTGGCGGCGGACGCCGAACAGGTCGAGGTCGAGGTGCAGTTGACGTACTCGCCGGTGTTCACGGGGATGTTCTACGGCGGGGATGTCGTCGTGCACGGCCAGGCGGTCGCGGAGAACGAGGTCGGCTGAGACCGGCCGGGGCTGTGGCCCGGGCCGGCCGCCTACTTCTCCTTCTTCGGCCGCTTGTCCTCGGTCTTCATCTTGTCGTTGACCTGCTTGGCCAGCTCGTCGTCGAGCTTCTTGAACTCACGGACGACGGCGTCCGACATCTTCGCCAGCGCGTCGAGCTGCTGCGTGATGTCCTCGCGCCCGTCCTCCCAGTTGGACTCGAAGTCGTCGAGGGCGTCGTTGACGCTGCCGTCGCCGATGTCGTCCTTGTACTGTTCGAAAAGCTTCTTGGTGTGGTTGAGGCGGGTCTTGATCGACCGCAGCCGGCGTCCGTAGTCCTCCAGCTCGCTCAGTGGGAGCGAGAGGTCGCTCTTGCCGTTCTGTCCCATGTCCCCGTCCCCGTCCCCCGGTCCCGATCTCGTAGTCTGACGTGCACGGTACAACGCAACGGTTGCAGCGAGCGATCGGGCAAACGGATGCGGAGCAGAACGCAGAACGGGGAAGGTCGACGTCATGGCCCGCTACATGGAGGCGCTCACGGTCGAGCGCGGGGGTTTCCGGATCAAGGTCCCCGAGTCGTGGTGGGAGTTCGACGTACGTCCGGAGTCCCGGGACGACTCGATCCGCCGCATGGTGAACGACCGCATCGCCCAGCGCCCGGAACTGGCCCAGTACAAGGACGTCTACAACGACTTCCTCCGCAAGGCGGCGGCCGACGCCTGGAAGTCGGGCGCCCTCTACTGCGGCTGCATGGCGGAGAACTTCGGCGGCGACACCCCGATCACGGGATCGGTGACGGTGTCGATGGTCGGCGGCCGCAACGAACGCGGCGAGCCCCTCTCCACCGACCCCTCCGTCATCGCGAGCCAACTCGCCGTGAAGGAGGCGAAGAAGGAAGGCGACTCCTGGCGCAAGGTGACGACCGTCGACATCCCCGGAGTCGGCCCGGCGGCACGCACCTACGGCATCGAGGACATCGTCGTACCGGGTGACGCGCTGAACCGCACGATCCGTGCGGTGCTGATGCAGACGTACATCCCGGTGCCGGGGCAGGAGGGCAAGGTCGCCCTGGTGGGCGGCAGCAGCCAGGTCCTGGACCTGGCGGACTCCTTCTTCGACATCTTCGACGCGATCACGTCGACGTTCCGGTTCACAGGGTGACGGCTTGACGAGCGGTGGGGCCGGCGCGACGCCTGAGCACAACTGGAAGACCGGTGAGGGTGTGTCGGGCATCGACGACCCCGCCGAGGTCGATGCCGCGTTCGAGCGTGGGGAGTGGCCCATGGGTACGGCGGTGATCGCCCTGGCCCTCCATTGCTCGTTGGAGGAGGCGTCGCCCCGGATCATCAGGGCGATGCAGTTGCCGGACCGCGATCAGCGTGGCTTCGCGTATACGGCCGCGGGTGTCGCAGCCCGTCTCAACGGCGCGTTGACACCGGAGCTGTACGCCGCTTTGCGTGCGGAGGGACACAGGGGCTTCGCGGTGAATGCTGTCGACGACACGCTGGATTACGTCCCGTTCCGCGACCTGCCGTTGTGGTTCAAGTGGCGGAAGATCGCGTCAAGGGTGGCGGACAAGGTGGAGACCTGGAGGCTGAACGTCACGTACGCGACGGAAAGCGCTTGGGAGATCATTTGCGAACGCCGAGCTGGCTGAGCTTCGCATCGAACGACCGTTCCCTGTAAGTTCGCGTGTGCACAGAGCTGTTGTTGACGATGCGTGCGTGACGGGGGTTGCGGTATGGCGGGGCATCGGCCCACGGACTGGCATGTCCTGGATCTGGAGAAGGATCCGACGCCGGGGGATCCGGACCGGATCAAGCTGCTGGCCAAGACGCTGCACGACTTCGCCGACGATGTCTCCGACGCGCTGCGCCTGGTCAATGGCATGGCGGGTGAGGACACCCTGCTGGAGTGGGCGGGCAAGTCGGCGGAGGTCTTCAAGGACGAGTTCGGGGATGTCCCGAAGAACCTGAAGAAGCTGAAGAAGTCCTACGACTTGTGCGGGGACGCGCTCGCCGACTTCTGGCCGAAGCTGGAGCGCGCCCAGGCCCTGGCCGACCGGGCGCTGGCCAAGGGCCGGGAGGCGCAGAGCGATCTGTCCTCGGCCAACTCCCGTCTTGCCTCCGCTGATTCGTGGGTGACGCGGGCGAACAAGGAAGCCGACAAGTACAAGGACGACCCCACCGGCAGCAAGTCCGGCGGAGACAAGCCCGACGAGGGCAAGGTCCGGGCCGCCACGCGGGACGCCCAGCATGCCAAGTCCGCGCAGACCAGCGCCCAGACGGACGTCAACAACGCCGAGGGTGCGCTGGCCGCGGCGAAGAAGATGGCCGAGGACGCGCGCAAGATGCGTGAGGAGGCCGCGCACACCGCGAAGACGAAGATCGACGAGGCGTCCGATGCCGGTATTCAGAACCGGTCGTGGTGGGAGGAGGTCGGCGACTGGTTCACGGACAACTGGGACAACATCGTCGCCGTCTGCAAGATCGTCGTGGCGGTGGTCGGTGTCATCGCGATGATCATCGGTGGGCCGATCCTGGCCGCGATCGTCGTTGTGGCCGCGCTCGTCGTGCTCGCCGACACGCTCTACAAATACTCCAAGGGCCAAGCCTCCCTATGGGACGTAGCGTTCGCCGCGATGGACTGCATACCCGGCGGCAAGGGCATCACGAGTCTCGGCAAGCTGGCCAAGGGCATGAAGTCGCTGGGCAAGGGCGGCCTCAAGGCCATGGTCAAGGGACTGGGCAAGAACGGTCTGCGCAAGGGAGCCGACGACGCCATCGGGAAGGGCAAGCCACCGAAGGGCCGCTGCAAGAACGGCGATCCCGTCGACATGGTGTCCGGTGAAATGCTGATGACCGCGACCGATGTCCTGCTTCCCGGGGTCCTGAGGCTCGGCGTCGCCCGCACACACCTGTCGACGTATCGCTGGGGTCGCTGGTTCGGTTCCTCGTGGACCTCCACGCTGGACCAACGACTGGAGCTCGACGACGAGGGGGTCCTGTTCGCCACAGAGGACGGCATGATCCTGGTCTATCCCGTCCCTGAGGACGACGGCGAGGTCATGCCGCTGGAGGGGCCGCGGTGGCCCTTGTCCTGGGACGGCCGACGCCCCGGCGGTATGCGAGTCACGGATCCGATGTCCGGTATCACCCGCTGTTTCGCTCCGGTGGAGACTCCGGCACACGATGTCACGTTCACCATGCCCCTCCAATCGCTGACGGACCGCAATGGCAACCGGGTCGACTTCGAGTACGGAGCGGATGGCAGGCCACTCTCTCTGCGTCACTCTGGCGGCTACCACGTGGCCGTCGACTCCGCCGACGACAAGGTGACGGGGCTGCGTCTGGTCGACTCCGGCGGTGAGTCGACGGACCTGGTGCGATACGGCTACGAGGGCGGCCGGCTCACCGAGATCATCAACTCCACAGACCTGCCGTACCGGTTCACGTACGACATCGACGACCGCATCACCTCATGGACCGACCGCACGGGCTCCTGGTATCGATTCGCCTACGACGAGGCTCACCGCGTCATACGAGGTGAAGGTGTCGACTCCATCCTGAACTGCACCATCTCCTACGACACGGAGAGCCGCACTACCCGTTACACGGATTCGCTCGGCCGCACCACGACGTACCACTACAACGACAGGCTGCAGCTTGTCTCGTCCACGAACGCACTCGGACAGTCGTTGACGAACGAGTGGGACCGCCACGACCGACTCCTCGCCCAGACCGACGCACTGGGCCGGACCACCCGTTATGGCTACGACGCCGTCGGCAACCTCACCACGGTCATCCGTCCCGACGGCGCGGTCTCCGAGGCCGAGTACGACGAACAGCACCAGTTGGTGCGGGCGGTCAGGCCGAGCGGAGCGATATGGCGATACTCCTACGACCGCTTCGGCAACCACATCTCCTCCCTCGGTCCCTCCGGTACCGAGACGCGCTACGAGTACGACCGGACCGGCGGCCTCGTCGCCGTGACGGACGCCGCTGGGCGCACCAGCCGGGCTCGGTGTGACGCCGCGGGGTTGCCGATCGAGTTCGCCGACGCACGGGGCGCCGTGAGCCGCATCGAGCGTGACGCCTTCGGCCGGATCAGCAGCTACACGGATGCGTCGGGGCGAGTCACGCGTCTGCGTACGAATGTCGAGGGAAGGACGGTGTGGCGTCAGGCACCCGACGGAACCGAGGAATCCTGGACCTGGGACGCCGAAGGGCACCTGCTGTCCCAGACCGATGGCCTGGGGCGCACCACCACGTTCGAGGTCGCTCCCTTCGGGAGGGTGACGACTCGCAGGCTCGCCGACGGCACCAGCCACTCCTTTGCCTACGACACCGAGCTCAACCTGGTTCGGGTGACCGCCCCCCAGGGCAACACATGGGAGTACGACTACGACGAAGCCAACCGCCTCGTGTCCGAGACCGACTTCGGCGGACGCACCCTCGGCTATGAGCTGAACGCCATGGGCGAGCTCCTGTCACGCGTCAACGGTGCAGGCGAGACGGTCGTGTTCCTCAGGGACGTTCTGGGGCGCACGGTCGAGACGCAGTACGACGGTGTCTCCGCCCATTACACCTACGACACGGCAGGACACCTGATCCGGGAAGACTGTCCGGACGTCACCGTCGAGCGCGCCTACAGCCCGGATGGCCTGCTCCTCGCGGAGAGCGTCAACGGCAGGACGACGACGTTCGAGTACGACGCGCTCGGGCGACGGGTCGCGCGGCGTACCCCCACGGGGATCGAGTCGACGTGGACGTACGACGACATGGGGCGGCCCCTGGCGCTTGAGTCGGACGGCCGCCGTATCGGATTCAGTTTCGGCGATCAGGACCGTGAGACGGCCCGCCGGCTGCCGGGCGGTGTCATCCTCGACCAGTCCTGGGACGACGCGGGCAGACTCTCCGTCCAGCGGCTGGTCCGTGCCGGGGCCCTCGACGCGGACGAGGCCCTGCTCCAGCAGCGCACCTACACATATCGGCCGGACGGAGTACCGACTGCGGTCGAGGAACTCAGCGGTGCGACCCGCAGCTATGCCCTCGACCTGGCAGGCCGGGTCACTGCCGTGGACGCACGCGGATGGCACGAGAGCTACCAGTACGACGAGCTGGGCAACGTGACGCGAGCATCGACTCCCGTCGCCGACGACGAGGACACGTACCGGACGTTCACCGGAACGCGGATCCGGCGGAGCGGGCGCACCCATTACGAACGAGATGGCGAGGGGCGCGTCGTACGCACTGTCCAGCGGCTGCTCAACGGGCAGCGACGGGTGCGGACGTACACCTGGAACAGCCGTAGTCAGCTGATCGGGGCGACGACCCCGGACGGGCACCGGTGGACGTACCTCTACGACCCCGCCGGCCGCCGCGTGGCGAAGCGGCGGATGGGCGAGGACGACGGTGTCGCGGAGGAGATCCTCTTCTCCTGGGACGGTACGCGTCTGGCTGAGCAGGTGACTCCTGACGGCCGTGCCATGACGTGGGACTACATCCCGGGCAGCCATCACCCGGTCGCCCAGCTCGACCGGGTCGCGGTGGACACGAAGGCACGGTTCCAGGCCATCGTCGCCGACCTTTCCGGTGCACCGGCCGAACTGGTCTCCGAGGAGGGCGAGGTGGTGTGGCAACGACGCACCACGCTGTGGGGGAGTCTTCTCCCCGGTCACGGGGCGCGAGCCGACGATGGCGACGTCGTCTGCCCACTGAGCTTTCCCGGACAGTACGCCGACGACGAGACCGGCTGGCACTACAACTTCATGCGGCACTACGACCCGCTCACCGGGCAGTACGTCAGCCCTGACCCGCTCGGGCTCGCGCCTGCCACGAACGACAGTGCCTATGTCCCCAACCCGTACCGGTGGAGCGACCCGCTCGGCCTGTGGTGGCAGGACCCGAACAACAACAACCGGTTCGCACGGGATCCGAGTCTGCCCGAGGGGGACCGGGAGTACACGCGGGAGAACCAGTACCCGTCTGGCTACCGCCAGTCCACCCATGACTACATGGTCGAGAACTACACGGACGAGGGGCAGGCGCTCGGCGGTGTGCCGCGCGACGACAACGGCCAGCGCATTCCACGGGACCAGTTGACGTGGCGCAACGGCAACGACCAGGTGATCTGGGATCCCCGGGCGGAGAATCCCAGGCCCTTCAACCGTACGGTGACCTATGAACACCTCGACCCCGTGGTCAAGCACTGGAATCGAGAGGGCCGCTTCAGCGACCGTGCCACCCGAAACGACTTCTACAACAACACGGACCACCTCGAACCGATGGAATGGCGGGAGAACTCGAGGGGCGGCGGACGTATGACCGACACGTACATCCAAGAGGTCGGGGACGGGTACTCATGCGACTGATCATGGAGGAGTCTTGGACATCCGTTCCGTAGTCACGGAATTCCGCAACGTCACGCCGCTGGAGGGTCTGACCGACGCCTGGAGCTGGTCGCCCACACCGCGGGTCACGTTCGCGGGGGCACTGTCAGCCGACGGGAAGCGACTGCTGCAGTTGAGTGGCCGCAATTCCTATGACCGGGAACTGGCCACGGCCACGCTGCTGTTCGCGCGTGAACACGAGGACGAGATCTTCGTCCGCAATCCCTTTCTCGGCGCGCTCGAAGGCTTCGAACCACCCGCCGGGCGGTCCTTCGACGCGGTCGTCGGCATCGCACCCGAGGTGCACGAGTTCTACCGGGTGGAGAAGCCGGAGCTGACTGCGCACGTCCGGCTGGCCTTCCCGGCGTACTCCTGCGAGTTCTCCGGCGCCGAGACGCTCGAAGAGGCCATCACGCGTTACCGCATGCTCCGCCTCAACAACCTCGACCGCGGGCCACTGCCCTTCCTGAAGATGCGGTACGCCAATACCCGCACCCGCGGTCGCAGCACGAACCCGGGCCGCGGCCTCACCGAGCCCCAACGGCTGGAGGAGGAGCTCCGCGAGATGGAAGGCGGAGCGGGGAGCATCGTCGAGTTCGAAAACCGGCACGGCCACGTCTGGCGCGTCATGTGGGACGGGGTGTGGCTCGTCGCGGAGTGGGACACGCAGGACGGGGTGCCGCGCGAGATCGGGATCGAGGAACTCGTCGACTTCGCCCTGGCCCGGCTGCGGGACTGAGGGCCGCCTGTTCTGTCTCTCCGTGATCCGCACCACCACCGAAGAGGCGTCAGCGAGAACAAGCAGTGCTCCGGCAGTCCAGGCCACGAACACCGGCATCACCGGTCCGGTGCGAGGCGGCTTCCTTCCGCGATCGCGGTGGCATGAGGAAGGCGGCGACGGCGGTCGGCGCTGGGTGTACCGCGGCAATGACCAGACCGGTGGCGCGACCGGCGGCGGCTCGGGCTCGACGGCCGCCGCCGGTCCCGTTCCTGGAGACCGCCGTGGGGTGAGGTTCGTGTGGTGGGTCCTCTTGAGCACAACCCCACGGTCAAGATCCAGGCCATGGGTGACGGCTTCGACGTCATTGTGATTCTCCGGGACCAGGAGACGGTCAATGCCGTGGATGTCTCCGCCCCCGAAGACGAGGAATCGGACGTGCGGGTCCTGTGGCGGGGCAACGACGTCTTCCGGACCCCGGCGCGTGAGCTGCTGAAGATCTTCTCCGCCGCCGGCTACGAGATCGATGACTCCCATCCGGAGGAGCCGGTGGTGCGGGACCTGACGATCGTCTTCAGCCGCGAGACCTCGCAGGAGGTACCGGTGGACCCGGAGGACGGCCTTCCCCTCTATTTCACGGCCGCCCTCGTCTCCCACGAGAACCCGGCCTTCTGACGGCAGCGCGGTCCACCGGGCAGGTTCCGGTCCTGCGTGGCCGCTCGCGGCGAGCACCCGTGTTTGACCTGCGTCACTCCCGGGGTATTCTCTCCGGCTCGATTGGCGGACCCCCCACCCCATATGGCAGACTGTCCGAGTTGCTCGGTCGAGTGTTGATGCTGCGCGCCTCCCGCCGGGAGGACCGGAAGCGAGTCCCACAGTACTCGTCGCCCTAACTGCCACACGGCAGCGCTGGGGCGGACGTACGGGAATCTTTCGGGAAGCAAGGTGCGGCACCGACCAGGCGCCCGGTGATTCTCTTTCTCAGGCAAGGGATGTTCGAACAAGGGACATCTGTGTCAGCGAAAGCGCGACACGCCCGACCGCGTGGGTCGGAGCAGGGGTCAGGAACACCGGGTACCAGAGCGTTACGAGACAAAGGACTACTGAGTAGCCATGGCGGGACAGAAGATCCGCATCCGGCTCAAGGCCTACGACCACGAGGTCATCGACTCCTCGGCGAAGAAGATCGTCGAGACGGTGACCCGCACTGGTGCGTCGGTCGCGGGCCCGGTGCCGCTGCCCACTGAGAAGAACGTGTACTGCGTCATCAAGTCGCCGCACAAGTACAAGGACTCGCGCGAGCACTTCGAGATGCGCACGCACAAGCGCCTGATCGACATTCTCGACCCCACCCCCAAGACCGTTGACTCTCTGATGCGACTCGACCTCCCGGCCGGTGTCGACATCGAGATCAAGCTCTGAGGGTCGGTGAGCTGAGAATGGCTAAGCAGATCAAGGGCATCCTGGGCGAGAAGCTCGGCATGACGCAGGTGTGGGACGAGAACAACCGTGTTGTTCCGGTCACCGTCGTCAAGGCCGGCCCCAACGTCGTCACCCAGGTCCGCACGAACGACGTCGACGGCTACGAGTCCGTCCAGATCGCGTTCGGCGAGATCGACCCGCGCAAGGTGAACAAGCCCCTCAAGGGCCACTTCGCCAAGGCCGACGTCACCCCCCGTCGCCACCTCGTCGAGATCCGCACCGCGGACGCCTCCGAGTACACCCTCGGCCAGGAGATCACCGCTGAGGTGTTCGAGGCCGGGATCAAGGTCGACGTGACCGGCAAGAGCAAGGGCAAGGGCTTCGCCGGTGTCATGAAGCGTCACAACTTCAAGGGCCTCGGCGCCGGACACGGCACCCAGCGCAAGCACCGCTCGCCGGGCTCGATCGGTGGCTGCGCCACCCCGGGTCGCGTGTTCAAGGGCCTCCGCATGGCGGGTCGCATGGGCAACGAGCGGGTCACCACCCAGAACCTGACCGTCCACGCCGTTGACGCGGAGAAGGGTCTGCTGCTCATCAAGGGCGCTGTCCCCGGTCCGAACGGCGGCCTCGTCCTGGTCCGCACCGCGGCCAAGGGGGCCTGAGGTAACCGATGAGCACTGTTGACATCCTTTCGCCTGCCGGCGAGAAGACCGGTAGCGTCGAGCTCCCCGCGGAGATCTTCGGCGTGGAGAAGGTCAGCATCCCGCTGATCCACCAGGTCGTCGTTGCGCAGAACGCGGCTGCCCGCCAGGGCACGCACAAGACCAAGACCCGCGGCGAGGTTCGTGGTGGCGGTAAGAAGCCTTACCGTCAGAAGGGCACCGGCCGTGCGCGCCAGGGCTCTACCCGCGCGCCGCAGTTCGCCGGTGGTGGCGTCGTGCACGGTCCCGTGCCGCGTGACTACTCGCAGCGGACCCCGAAGAAGATGAAGGCTGCCGCGCTGCGTCACGCCCTCACCGACCGGGCCCGCAACAACCGCATCCACGTCGTCACCGGCGTGATCGAGGGCGACGCTCCTTCCACGAAGGCCGCCAAGTCGCTGTTCGGCAAGATCTCGGAGCGCAAGAACCTGCTCCTGGTCGTCGAGCGTGCCGACGAGGCCGCGTGGCTGTCCGCCCGCAACCTGCCCCAGGTGCACATCCTGGAGCCGGGCCAGCTGAACACGTACGACGTGATCGTCTCGGACGACGTGGTCTTCACCCAGGCCGCTCTCGAGTCCTTCGTCGCCGGCCCGAAGGCCAACGACACCGAAGGGACTGAGGTCTGATGGCCATCCGTCACCCCGCGATTGCCTCCAAGGCTGCGAAGAAGGCCAAGGCCGCGCGCGTCGCCAAGGCCCGCCGCCACGCCGCCGAGGGCAAGAACACCGTCATCACCGCGCCCAGCAAGGCGTACACGGACCCCCGTGACGTGCTGCTGAAGCCGGTCGTGTCGGAGAAGAGCTACGCGCTCCTGGACGAGAACAAGTACACGTTCATCGTCGACCCGAACGCCAACAAGACCCAGATCAAGCAGGCCGTCCAGGCGGTCTTCTCGGTCAAGGTCACCGGGGTCAACACGATCAACCGCCAGGGCAAGCGCAAGCGGACCCGCACCGGCTTCGGCCAGCGTGCGGCCACCAAGCGCGCGATCGTGACCCTCGCCGAGGGCGACCGTATCGACATCTTCGGCGGTCCGACCGCCTAAGGGCGGTCCGGATCGTCCGATATCGGACGAGGACTGAGAAATGGGAATCCGCAAGTACAAGCCGACTACGCCGGGCCGTCGTGGTTCCAGCGTCGCCGACTTCGTCGAGGTCACGCGGTCCACGCCGGAGAAGTCGCTGGTCCGCCCCCTGCACAGCAAGGGCGGCCGTAACAACGCCGGTCGTGTGACCGTTCGCCACCAGGGTGGCGGACACAAGCGCGCCTACCGTGTCATCGACTTCCGTCGCCACGACAAGGACGGCGTGCCGGCGAAGGTCGCGCACATCGAGTACGACCCCAACCGCACCGCGCGCATCGCGCTGCTGCACTACGCCGACGGCGAGAAGCGCTACATCCTCGCCCCGCGCAACCTGCAGCAGGGTGACCGCGTCGAGAACGGTCCCGGGGCCGACATCAAGCCGGGCAACAACCTGGCGCTCCGCAACATCCCGGTCGGTACCACGATCCACGCGATCGAGCTCCGTCCCGGTGGCGGCGCCAAGTTCGCCCGCTCCGCCGGTGCCTCCGTGCAGCTGCTCGCGAAGGAGGGCCAGATGGCTCACCTCCGCATGCCTTCCGGTGAGATCCGCCTGGTCGACGTGCGCTGCCGCGCCACCGTCGGCGAGGTCGGCAACGCCGAGCAGAGCAACATCAACTGGGGTAAGGCCGGCCGCAAGCGCTGGCTGGGCGTTCGCCCGACCGTCCGCGGTGTGGCGATGAACCCGGTCGACCACCCGCACGGTGGTGGTGAGGGCAAGACCTCCGGTGGTCGCCACCCGGTCTCCCCGTGGGGTCAGAAGGAGGGTCGTACTCGTTCGCCGAAGAAGGCTTCGAACAAGTACATCGTCCGCCGCCGCAAGACGAACAAGAAGCGCTAGGAGCGGGTTTAGATGCCGCGCAGTCTCAAGAAGGGGCCCTTCGTCGACGACCACCTGATCAAGAAGGTGGACGCCCAGAACGAAGCCGGCACCAAGAACGTCATCAAGACCTGGTCCCGTCGCTCCATGATCGTGCCGGCCATGCTCGGCCACACGCTCGCGGTGCACAACGGCAAGACCCACATCCCGGTGTTCGTCACCGAGTCGATGGTCGGCCACAAGCTCGGCGAGTTCTCGCCGACGCGCACCTTCCGGGGTCACGTCAAGGAAGACCGGAAGTCGAAGCGCCGCTAGTAGCGGATCGCACTTCAGACACGTAAGTAACTGAGAGGGACAACCATGGAAGCCAGGGCCCAGGCGCGGTACATCCGCGTCACGCCCATGAAGGCCCGCCGCGTGGTGGACCTGATCCGTGGCATGGATGCCACGGAGGCTCAGGCTGTTCTGCGATTCGCTCCGCAGGCAGCCTCTGTGCCGGTCGGCAAGGTGCTCGACAGCGCCATCGCCAACGCCGCGCACAACTACGACCACACCGACGCCGACAGCCTCTACATCTCCGAGGCGTACGTCGACGAGGGTCCGACCCTGAAGCGGTTCCGGCCGCGCGCCCAGGGCCGTGCCTACCGGATCCGCAAGCGGACCAGCCACATCACCGTGGTCGTCAGCAGCAAGGAAGGAACCCGGTAATGGGCCAGAAGGTAAACCCGCATGGGTTCCGGCTCGGTGTCACGACCGACTTCAAGTCGCGTTGGTACGCCGACAAGCTGTACAAGGACTACGTCAAGGAAGACGTCGCCATCCGTCGGATGATGACGTCCGGCATGGAGCGCGCCGGCATCTCGAAGGTGGAGATCGAGCGCACCCGTGACCGTGTCCGCGTGGACATCCACACCGCGCGTCCGGGCATCGTCATCGGCCGCCGTGGCGCCGAGGCCGACCGCATCCGCGGTGACCTCGAGAAGCTCACGGGCAAGCAGGTCCAGCTGAACATCCTCGAGGTCAAGAACCCCGAGACGGACGCTCAGCTGGTTGCTCAGGCCGTTGCCGAGCAGCTCTCCTCCCGCGTCTCCTTCCGCCGTGCCATGCGCAAGAGCATGCAGTCGGCGATGAAGGCCGGCGCCAAGGGCATCAAGATCCAGTGCGGTGGCCGCCTCGGTGGCGCCGAGATGTCCCGCTCGGAGTTCTACCGCGAGGGCCGTGTGCCCCTGCACACGCTCCGCGCGAACGTGGACTACGGCTTCTTCGAGGCCAAGACGACCTTCGGCCGCATCGGTGTGAAGGTCTGGATCTACAAGGGCGACGTCAAGAACATCGCCGAGGTCCGCGCCGAGAACGCTGCGGCCCGTGCGGGTAACCGCCCGGCCCGTGGTGGTGCCGACCGCCCGGCCCGTGGTGGCCGTGGTGGCGAGCGGCGCGGTCGCAAGCCGCAGCAGCAGGCTCCCGCCGCCGAGGCCCCCCAGGCCGAGGCCGCTGCTCCGGCTGCTGAGAGCACCGGAACGGAGGCCTGACCGACATGCTGATCCCCCGTAGGGTCAAGCACCGCAAGCAGCACCACCCGAAGCGCTCCGGCGCTGCCAAGGGCGGCACGCAGGTTGCGTTCGGCGAGTACGGCATCCAGGCGCTCACCCCGGCGTATGTGACGAACCGCCAGATCGAGGCCGCTCGTATCGCCATGACGCGTCACATCAAGCGTGGTGGCAAGGTCTGGATCAACATCTACCCGGACCGTCCCCTCACCAAGAAGCCTGCCGAGACCCGCATGGGTTCCGGTAAGGGTTCGCCGGAGTGGTGGATCGCCAACGTCAAGCCCGGACGCGTGATGTTCGAGCTGTCGTACCCCAACGAGAAGATCGCCCGTGAGGCGCTGACCCGTGCGGCCCACAAGCTGCCGATGAAGTGCCGGATCGTCAAGCGCGAGGCAGGTGAAGCGTGATGTCGGCCGGTACCAAGGCGTCCGAGCTGCGCGAGCTGGGCAACGAGGAGCTGCTGAACAAGCTCCGCGAGGCCAAGGAAGAGCTGTTCAACCTCCGCTTCCAGGCGGCCACGGGTCAGCTCGAAAACCACGGTCGGCTGAAGGCCGTCCGTAAGGACATCGCGCGGATCTACACCCTGATGCGCGAGCGTGAGCTGGGCATCGAAACGGTGGAGAACGCATGAGCGAGAGCAACGTGACTGAGAACGCAGAGGCCCGCGGCTTCCGCAAGACCCGTGAGGGTCTCGTCGTCAGCGACAAGATGGACAAGACCGTCGTCGTCGCCGTCGAGGACCGCGTGAAGCACGCGCTGTACGGCAAGGTCATCCGCCGTACGAACAAGCTCAAGGCGCACGACGAGCAGAACGCTGCCGGCGTCGGCGACCGGGTCCTCCTCGCGGAGACCCGCCCGCTGTCGGCGACGAAGCGCTGGCGCGTCGTCGAGATCCTCGAGAAGGCCAAGTAATTTCCTGCGGGGCACCCCCCGCAGGTCAGTTCCGCCAGGCTCGGCAGGGGCTCCCTCGTAAGAGAAGGGCCCCTGCCGGGAACCGGCAGACAAACAGGAGATAGACGTGATCCAGCAGGAGTCGCGACTGCGTGTCGCCGACAACACTGGTGCGAAGGAGATCCTTTGCATCCGTGTGCTCGGTGGCTCCGGTCGCCGCTACGCGGGCATCGGTGACGTCATCGTCGCCACCGTCAAGGACGCGATCCCCGGTGGCAACGTGAAGAAGGGTGACGTCGTCAAGGCGGTCATCGTTCGCACCGTCAAGGAGCGCCGCCGTCCGGACGGCTCGTACATCCGCTTCGACGAGAACGCCGCCGTCATTCTGAAGAACGACGGCGACCCTCGCGGCACCCGTATCTTCGGCCCCGTCGGCCGTGAGCTGCGCGAGAAGAAGTTCATGAAGATCATCTCGCTCGCGCCGGAGGTGCTGTAAGCATGAAGATCAAGAAGGGCGACCTGGTCCAGGTCATCACCGGTAAGGACAAGGGCAAGCAGGGCAAGGTCATTGCCGCTTACCCGCGCGACGAGCGCGTCCTGGTCGAGGGTGTCAACCGGGTCAAGAAGCACACCAAGGCCGGTCCGACCGCTCGCGGTTCGCAGGCCGGCGGCATCGTCACGACCGAGGCGCCGATCCACGTCTCCAACGTCCAGCTGGTCGTTGAGAAGGACGGCAACAAGGTCGTCACGCGTGTCGGTTACCGCTTCGACGACGAGGGCAACAAGATCCGCGTTGCCAAGCGGACGGGTGAGGACATCTGATGGCTACCACCACCACTCCGCGTCTCAAGACGAAGTACCGCGAGGAGATCGCGGGCAAGCTGCGTGACGAGTTCAAGTACGAGAACGTCATGCAGATCCCCGGCCTCGTGAAGGTCGTGGTCAACATGGGTGTGGGCGACGCCGCCCGCGACTCCAAGCTGATCGAGGGCGCCATCCGCGACCTCACCACGATCACCGGTCAGAAGCCGGCCGTCACCAAGGCCCGCAAGTCCATCGCGCAGTTCAAGCTGCGTGAGGGTCAGCCGATCGGTGCCCACGTCACGCTCCGTGGCGACCGCATGTGGGAGTTCCTGGACCGCACCCTGTCGCTCGCGCTGCCGCGCATCCGCGACTTCCGTGGTCTGTCCCCCAAGCAGTTCGACGGCCGTGGCAACTACACCTTCGGTCTCACGGAGCAGGTCATGTTCCACGAGATCGACCAGGACAAGATCGACCGCGTCCGGGGTATGGACATCACCGTGGTCACCACGGCGACCAACGACGCTGAGGGCCGCGCGCTCCTTCGTCACCTCGGCTTCCCGTTCAAGGAGGCGTGAGCGAGATGGCGAAGAAGGCTCTGATTGCCAAGGCTGCTCGTAAGCCCAAGTTCGGTGTGCGTGCGTACACCCGCTGCCAGCGCTGCGGCCGTCCGCACTCCGTGTACCGCAAGTTCGGCCTGTGCCGCGTGTGCCTTCGTGAGATGGCTCACCGTGGCGAGCTGCCGGGCGTGACCAAGAGCTCCTGGTAGTCCCCGCTTTTTAGGGATTCCCGAAGCTCTCGGTAAGCAATGGGCGTGTCAGACGCCCTCCCCTCCATGGCTTAGGCTGGGAGGGTTGGGCGTCTGACGACTGCCCGTACGACTTACTACGCCGTAGGTCCACCGCGCCGCACCCGTCCCGTCTCGGATCGGGGAGAGGGATGGCGCACCAGGAAACCCCGGCGAGAGAGGCCGAAGGCCAATTCATGACCATGACTGATCCGATCGCAGACATGCTTACGCGTCTGCGGAACGCGAACTCGGCATACCACGACTCCGTGACGATGCCCGCTTCCAAGATCAAGTCGCACATCGCGGAGATCCTCCAGCAGGAGGGCTTCATCACGGGCTGGAAGGTCGAGGACGCCGAGGTCGGCAAGAACCTCGTTCTCGAGCTGAAGTTCGGCCCGAACCGTGAGCGCTCCATCGCGGGCATCAAGCGGATCTCCAAGCCCGGTCTCCGGGTGTACGCGAAGTCCACCAACCTGCCCAAGGTCCTCGGTGGCCTCGGCGTGGCGATCATCTCCACGTCGCACGGTCTCCTGACCGACAAGCAGGCCGGCAAGAAGGGCGTGGGTGGGGAAGTCCTCGCCTACGTCTGGTAGCGGAAGGGAACGGAGGAAACAGCTATGTCGCGTATTGGCAAGCTCCCCATCACGGTTCCCGCCGGCGTGGACGTCACCATCGACGGCCGTACGGTCTCGGTCAAGGGCCCCAAGGGCACGCTGACCCACACCGTCGCTGCGCCGATCGACATCGCCAAGGGTGAGGACGGCGTTCTCAACGTCACCCGCCCCAACGACGAGCGTCAGAACAAGGCCCTCCACGGCCTGTCCCGCACGCTGGTGGCGAACATGATCACCGGCGTGACCGAGGGTTACGTGAAGAAGCTCGAGATCAGCGGTGTCGGTTACCGCGTGCAGGCCAAGGGTTCGAACCTCGAGTTCGCTCTCGGCTACAGCCACCCGATCACCGTCGAGGCGCCCGAGGGCATCACCTTCAAGGTGGAGACCCCGACCCGCTTCCAGGTCGAGGGCATCGACAAGCAGAAGGTCGGCGAGGTTGCGGCCAACATCCGCAAGCTGCGCAAGCCCGACCCGTACAAGGCCAAGGGCGTCAAGTACGAGGGCGAAGTCATCCGCCGCAAGGTCGGAAAGGCGGGTAAGTAAGCCATGGCATACGGACAGAAGATCCTGAAGGGCGACGCCTACAAGCGCGCCGCGATCAAGCGCCGTCACATCCGGATCCGGAAGAACATCTCCGGTACGGCGGAGCGTCCTCGCCTGGTCGTTACCCGCTCGAACCGCCACATCGTGGCCCAGGTGATCGACGACATCAAGGGTCACACCCTGGCGTCGGCGTCCACCCTGGACACGTCGGTCCGCGGTGGCGAGGGCGACAAGTCCGCGCAGGCCAAGCAGGTCGGCGCCCTGGTCGCCGAGCGTGCCAAGGCCGCCGGTGTCGAGGCCGTCGTGTTCGACCGTGGTGGCAACCAGTACGCCGGGCGCATCGCCGCCCTGGCGGACGCCGCCCGCGAAGCCGGCTTGAAGTTCTGAGCCGTTCGTAGCTAGCGGAAAAAGAGAGAGGTAATTCCAATGGCTGGACCCCAGCGCCGCGGTGGCGGTGCCGGTGGCGGCGAGCGGCGGGACCGGAAGGGCCGTGACGGCGGCGCAGCTGCCGCCGAGAAGACCGCTTACGTTGAGCGCGTTGTCGCGATCAACCGTGTCGCCAAGGTTGTGAAGGGTGGTCGTCGCTTCAGCTTCACCGCGCTGGTCGTGGTGGGCGACGGTGACGGCACCGTGGGTGTCGGTTACGGCAAGGCCAAGGAGGTGCCGGCCGCCATCGCCAAGGGCGTTGAGGAGGCCAAGAAGCACTTCTTCAAGGTCCCCCGTATCCAGGGCACCATCCCGCACCCCATCCAGGGTGAGAAGGCTGCCGGCGTCGTGCTGCTCAAGCCCGCGTCCCCGGGTACCGGTGTTATCGCCGGTGGTCCGGTGCGTGCCGTGCTCGAGTGCGCCGGTATCCACGACGTGCTGTCGAAGTCGCTCGGCTCCGACAACGCGATCAACATCGTGCACGCGACCGTGGAGGCCCTGAAGGGCCTGCAGCGTCCCGAGGAGATCGCGGCCCGCCGTGGTCTGCCGCTCGAGGACGTCGCCCCCGCGGCTCTGCTCCGTGCGCGTGCCGGGGCGGGTGCGTAATCATGGCTCAGCTCAAGATTACGCAGGTCAAGTCCTACATCGGCAGCAAGCAGAACCACCGTGACACCCTGCGCTCCCTTGGTCTCAAGGGCATCAACACGCAGGTCGTCAAGGAGGACCGCCCCGAGTTCCGCGGCATGGTGCACACCGTCCGCCACCTCGTGACGGTCGAGGAGGTCGACTGATCATGGCGGAGAACAACCCGCTCAAGATCCACAACCTCCGTCCCGCCCCGGGCGCCAAGACCGCCAAGACCCGTGTGGGTCGTGGTGAGGCGTCGAAGGGTAAGACGGCCGGTCGTGGTACCAAGGGTACGAAGGCCCGTTACCAGGTTCCGGAGCGCTTCGAGGGTGGCCAGATGCCGCTCCACATGCGCCTTCCGAAGCTGAAGGGCTTCAAGAACCCGTTCAAGACCGAGTACCAGGTCGTGAACCTCGACAAGCTGGCCGCGCTCTACCCCGAGGGTGGCGAGGTCACGGTCGAGGGTCTGGTGGCCAAGGGTGCCGTTCGCAAGAACAGCCTCGTCAAGGTCCTCGGCCAGGGCGAGATCTCCGTGGCGCTGCAGGTGACGGTCGACGCCGTCTCCGGCTCCGCCAAGGAGAAGATCACCGCCGCCGGCGGCACCGTCACCGAGCTCGTCTGAACACCACAGGCGATCGCTCGATGACTTGAACGATCCCGACCGGGGATACCCCACAAAAGGGGTATCCCCGGTTGGTCGTTCCTAGGGTGGCAGTCTCGCCGGTAAGGTGGCCTGCACTGCCAACTTTCACGGGGTGCTTCACCCGAGGCACCTTGAGCGGCAGTTGGCCGTTACGTATTCGTCTGTATCCGTCGAACCTCAAGACCGTCACCCTTGACGCAGTAGCGCGGGGGTCGCAGGAGGCACCGTGCTCACCGCGTTCGCCCGGGCGTTCAAGACGCCCGACCTGCGCAAGAAGCTGCTCTTCACGCTGGGCATCATCGTGGTGTACCGGGTCGGTACCCACATCCCCATCCCGGGCGTCGACTACAAGTCCGTCCAGCAGTGCGTCGACGAGGCGTCCGCGAACCAGGGCCTCTTCGGTCTGGTCAACATGTTCAGCGGTGGCGCGCTGCTCCAGATCACGATCTTCGCGCTGGGGATCATGCCGTACATCACGGCGAGCATCATCCTTCAGCTGCTGACCGTCGTGATCCCGCGCCTGGAAGCCCTCAAGAAGGAGGGCCAGGCCGGTACGGCGAAGATCACGCAGTACACCCGCTACCTGACCGTGGCCCTCGCCATCCTCCAGGGCACCGGCCTCGTCGCCACCGCCCGCAGCGGCGCCCTCTTCTCCGGCTGCACGGCCGCGTCGACCATCGTCCCGGACCGCTCGATCTTCACCACGATCGTCATGGTCATCACCATGACCGCGGGCACCGCCGTCGTGATGTGGCTCGGTGAGCTCATCACCGACCGCGGTATCGGCAACGGCATGTCGATCCTGATGTTCATCTCGATCGCCGCGACCTTCCCGTCCGCGCTGTGGGCCATCAAGAAGTCCGGCACCCTGGCCGACGGCTGGATCGAGTTCGGCACCGTCATCCTCGTCGGCCTGGTCATGGTCGGCCTGGTGGTCTTCGTCGAGCAGGCCCAGCGCCGCATCCCCGTGCAGTACGCGAAGCGCATGATCGGCCGCCGCGCCTACGGCGGTACGTCCACCTACATCCCGCTGAAGGTGAACCAGGCGGGTGTGATTCCCGTCATCTTCGCGTCGTCGCTGCTCTACATCCCGGCTCTCATCGCCCAGTTCTCGAACAGCAACTCCAGCTGGAAGACCTGGATCGAGACCAACCTCACCAAGGGCGACCACCCGATCTACATCACGATGTACTTCTTGCTCATCGTGTTCTTCGCCTTCTTCTACGTGGCTATCTCGTTCAACCCCGAGGAAGTCGCGGACAACATGAAGAAGTATGGTGGCTTCATCCCGGGCATCCGGGCTGGCCGACCGACCGCTGAGTACCTGTCGTACGTGCTCAACCGGATCACCTGGCCGGGTTCGCTGTACTTGGGGCTGATCGCTCTCGTGCCGACGATGGCGTTGGTTGGTTTCGGGGCAAACCAAAACTTCCCGTTCGGCGGGACCAGCATCCTGATCATCGTGGGTGTGGGTCTTGAGACGGTGAAGCAGATCGAGAGCCAGCTTCAGCAGCGCAATTACGAAGGGTTCCTCCGCTGATGCGAATCGTCCTCGTCGGGCCGCCTGGCGCCGGAAAGGGAACGCAGGCCACGCGCCTCGCCGAGAAGCTGCGTGTCCCGCACATCTCCACGGGCGACCTGTTCCGCGCCAACATCAGCAAGCAGACGGAGCTCGGCAAACTCGCGAAGTCCTACATGGACGCCGGAAACCTCGTCCCCGACGAGGTCACCATCGCGATGGCCAAGGACCGTATGGAGCAGGCGGACGCCGTGAACGGCTTCCTCCTGGACGGCTTCCCGCGGAACGTCTCGCAGGCCGAGGCGCTGGACGAGCTGCTGAGCACCGAGGGCATCAAGCTGGACGCCGTACTGGACCTGGAGGCCCCGGAGGAGGAGGTCGTCAAGCGGATCGCCGGCCGGCGCATCTGCCGCAACGACTCCGCGCACGTCTTCCACGTCTCGTACAAGAAGCCCGCCAAGGAAGGCGTCTGCGACGTCTGCGGCGGCGAGCTGTACCAGCGTGACGACGACTCCGAGGCCACCGTCCGGACGCGGCTGGAGGTCTACCACACGCAGACCGAGCCGATCATCGACTACTACAAGGCCCAGGGCCTGGTGGTGACGATCGAGGCCATGGGTCCGGTGGACGAGGTCACCACTCGTGCGCTGGCCGCGCTGAAGCGTGAGGGCGACGACCAGTAGTCGTCGTCCTGGTACGGCCGTGGAGTCCTGAGGGACTGCACGGCCGTACTGTTGTGTAGGTAACCCGAACCGGTCGACTGACGGAGAGCGCAGGACCCCCATGGTGCAGATCAAGACCCCCGAGCAGATCGCCAAGATGCGTGAGGCGGGCCTTGTCGTCGCCGCCATCCACGCGGCCACCCGTGAGGCCGCGGTGCCGGGGGCGTCCACGAAGGACCTGGACGAGGTCGCGCGCAAGGTCATCGCCGAGCACGGCGCGAGGTCCAACTTCCTCGGGTACGGCGGCTTCCCCGCGACGATCTGCACCTCGGTCAACGAGGTCGTCGTCCACGGCATCCCCTCCGACGAGGTCGTCCTCAAGGACGGCGACATCATCTCCATCGACGCCGGCGCGATCGTCGACGGCTGGCACGGCGACGCGGCCTACACCGCCTTCGTGGGCTCTGGTCACGCCCCGGAGCTGATCGAGCTCTCCCGGGTGACGGAGGAGTCGATGTGGGCCGGTATCGCGGCCATGAAGCAGGGCAACCGGCTCGTGGACGTCTCCCGGGCCATCGAGACGTACATCCGCCGGCAGCCGAAGCCGGGCGGCGGCAAGTACGGGATCGTCGAGGACTACGGCGGCCACGGCATCGGCACCGAGATGCACATGGACCCGCACCTGCTGAACTACGTCGACCGGCGCCGGGGCAAGGGGCCGAAGCTGGTCCCGGGTCTCTGCCTCGCCATCGAGCCCATGGTGTCGCTGGGCACCCCGCGGACCGAGGTCCTGTCGGACGACTGGACGGTCATCACGACCGACGGCACCTGGTCCTCGCACTGGGAGCACTCGGTGGCCCTCACGGCCGACGGCCCGCTGGTGCTGACGGCTCCCGACGGGGGCAAGGCGAAGCTGGCCGAGTACGGCGTGGTCGCCGCGCCGGACCCGCTGGCCTAGGTCCGCGCTTAATGATCTCCGCTGCCGGGCATCCTTCCTCGATTCGTCTTTCCGGGTGCGCTGACGTAGACTGACTCGTCGGCTCTCGTGCACCCGCATGTCCGCATGCGCCCGCAAGGGAAAGTGCGGGAGTCGATCAAGGTAGTCGATTCGAAGGGCGAAGCGTGGCCAAGAAGCAAGGTGCCATCGAGATCGAGGGCACTGTCGTCGAGTCTCTTCCGAACGCCATGTTCAAGGTCGAGCTCCAGAACGGCCACCAGGTCCTGGCACACATCAGCGGCAAGATGCGTATGCACTACATCCGCATCCTCCCTGACGACCGGGTCGTGGTGGAGCTGTCTCCGTACGACCTGACGCGTGGCCGGATCGTCTACCGCTACAAGTAGATCTTGCCCGCACTCCGTCCTCGGACGGGGTGGTGGCACTGACCCGGAGAACCTCACCCAATGAAGGTCAAGCCGAGCGTCAAGAAGATCTGCGACAAGTGCAGGGTGATCCGCCGTCACGGTCGGGTCATGGTCATCTGCGAGAACCCGCGCCACAAGCAGCGCCAGGGCTGACGCACGACCAATCCCTCTGCATCGACATCGCAGAGATTCGCGCGACGCGAGCTGAATTGTTCATACGCAGGGCCCAGGCGGCGTGCGCCGTCTGACACCCCCGGTTCGGAGGCCGGGGACCCAGTTCGTACCTGGTACGGCGGCTGGGAGCCGGTTCTGCGGAAGACCTCCGAAGATCACCAGGAGCCATTGAATGGCACGCGTTTCCGGTGTTGACATCCCGCGCGACAAGCGCGTGGAGGTCGCCCTCACCTACGTGTTCGGCATCGGCCGGACCCTCTCCCAGCAGACGCTGGCCGAGACCGGCATCGACCCGAACACCCGCGTTCGCGACCTCTCCGAGGAGCAGCTCGTCGCGATTCGTGAGTACGTCGACAACAACATCAAGACCGAGGGTGACCTCCGTCGCGAGATCCAGGCCGACATCCGCCGCAAGGTCGAGATCGGCTGCTACCAGGGTCTCCGTCACCGTCGTGGTCTGCCCGTCCGCGGTCAGCGTACGAGCACGAACGCCCGCACCCGCAAGGGCCCGCGTCGCGCCATCGCCGGCAAGAAGAAGCCGGGCAAGAAGTAGTCCTCAGCGGACAACGCTTCATCAGCGGTCTTCGCTGTAGGACCGACCACCTCCCCGTAGGAGTTTGTAGATGCCCCCCAAGGGTCGTCAGGGCGCTGCCAAGAAGGTGCGCCGCAAGGAAAAGAAGAACGTCGCTCACGGCCACGCGCACATCAAGAGCACGTTCAACAACACGATCGTCTCCATCACGGACCCGTCCGGCAACGTGATCTCCTGGGCCTCCGCCGGCCACGTCGGCTTCAAGGGCTCCCGGAAGTCCACGCCGTTCGCCGCGCAGATGGCCGCCGAGTCGGCTGCCCGCCGCGCCCAGGAGCACGGCATGCGCAAGGTCGACGTGTTCGTCAAGGGCCCGGGTTCGGGTCGCGAGACGGCCATCCGTTCGCTCCAGGCGACCGGTCTCGAGGTCGGCTCCATCCAGGACGTCACGCCCACCCCGCACAACGGCTGCCGTCCGCCCAAGCGTCGCCGCGTCTGACGCACGGCTGCTTGGTCTGAGGTTTTCGGGCGGTACGGCTCTTCGGGGCCGTATCGCCCGTACCCTTGTCACATATCAGGGCGTCAAATAGCGGGCGCCCCTGACAGAAGGAACGCAACATGCTGATCGCTCAGCGTCCCTCGTTGACCGAAGAGGTCGTCGACGAGTTCCGCTCCCGGTTCGTGATCGAGCCGCTGGAGCCGGGCTTCGGCTACACCCTCGGCAACTCCCTCCGCCGCACCCTCCTGTCGTCGATCCCCGGCGCTGCTGTCACCAGCATCCGCATCGACGGCGTCCTGCACGAGTTCACCACCGTGCCGGGCGTCAAGGAGGACGTCACCGACCTGATCCTCAACATCAAGCAGCTGGTCGTCTCCTCGGAGCACGACGAGCCGGTCGTGATGTACCTGCGCAAGCAGGGCCCGGGTCTGGTCACCGCCGCCGACATCGCGCCCCCGGCCGGCGTCGAGGTGCACAACCCCGACCTGGTCCTCGCCACGCTCAACGGCAAGGGCAAGCTGGAGATGGAGCTGACCGTCGAACGCGGTCGCGGCTACGTCTCCGCCGTGCAGAACAAGCAGGTGGGCCAGGAGATCGGCCGTATCCCGGTCGACTCCATCTACTCGCCGGTGCTGAAGGTCACGTACAAGGTCGAGGCCACGCGTGTCGAGCAGCGCACCGACTTCGACAAGCTGATCGTCGACGTCGAGACCAAGCAGGCCATGCGCCCCCGCGACGCCATGGCGTCCGCCGGTAAGACGCTGGTCGAGCTGTTCGGTCTCGCCCGCGAGCTGAACATCGACGCCGAGGGCATCGACATGGGCCCGTCCCCCACGGACGCCGCCCTGGCCGCCGACCTCGCGCTGCCGATCGAGGAGCTGGAGCTCACGGTCCGCTCCTACAACTGCCTCAAGCGTGAGGGCATCCACTCCGTGGGTGAGCTCGTCGCCCGCTCCGAGGCCGACCTCCTCGACATCCGCAACTTCGGTGCGAAGTCGATCGACGAGGTCAAGGCGAAGCTGGCCGGCATGGGCCTGGCCCTGAAGGACAGCCCGCCCGGATTCGACCCGACCGCCGCCGCCGACGCCTTCGGTGCCGACGACGACGCGGACGCGGGTTTCGTGGAGACCGAGCAGTACTGATCAGTTCCTGATCATCGCTTGATCGGTCGTTGCCGGTGGGCATCCGCTCACCGGGTTCCTGACCCCGGTACCTGATACGGCCGGGGCAGACACACAGGAGAAAGAACATGCCGAAGCCCACCAAGGGTGCCCGTCTGGGCGGCAGCGCCGCGCACGAGAAGCTGCTCCTCGCGAACCTCGCGAAGGCGCTCTTCGAGCACGGCCGCATCACCACCACCGAGGCGAAGGCCCGCCGTCTGCGGCCGTACGCCGAGCGTCTGGTCACCAAGGCGAAGAAGGGCGACCTTCACAACCGCCGCCAGGTGCTCCAGGTCATCACGGACAAGAGCGTCGTGCACACGCTCTTCACCGAGATCGGCCCGCGGTACGAGAACCGTCCGGGTGGCTACACCCGTATCACCAAGATCGGTAACCGCCGTGGCGACAACGCGCCCATGGCTGTCATCGAGCTGGTCGAGGCGCTGACGGTCGCGCAGCAGGCGAC
Organism: Streptomyces sp. Act143; assembly: GCF_003143935.1. GTDB lineage: Bacteria > Actinomycetota > Actinomycetes > Streptomycetales > Streptomycetaceae > Streptomyces. Next base: position 6,000,630 of record NZ_QFRX01000001.1, read on the forward strand.
GGGTGAGGCCGAGGCCGCCACCAAGCGTGCCGCGAAGGACGCCGAGGCCGCCGAGCCCAAGGTCGACACCACCAAGGCTGACGAGGCTCCGGCCGAGGAAGCTGCCGAGGAGTCGAAGGACGCGTAAGCGTCTGCGGGGAGCTGTTCGGTTGGCCGCTGCGGGTTCGTCGTGGCTGATCGCGCAGTTCCCCGCGCCCCTGAAGGGGCGCGTTGGCGGGTCCGTTCCTTTCCAGGAGCGGGCCCGCTTTTGTGTACCTGAGAGGATCTCCGAGTGAGTGACGAAGTAGAGCCCGGCCATGTTCGTGTGCGCCTCGACCTGTCCTACGACGGGACCCAGTTCTCCGGCTGGGCCAAGCAGGCCGGGGGGCGGCGGACCGTCCAGGGGGAGATCGAGGACGCGCTGCGGACCGTGACGCGGTCCGGGGACACCACCTACGAGCTGACCGTGGCCGGGCGGACCGATGCCGGGGTGCATGCGCGGGGGCAGGTGGCGCATGTGGATCTGCCCGAGGCGGTGTGGGGTGAGCACCGGGAGAAGCTGCTCAAGCGGCTGGCCGGGCGGTTGCCCAAGGACGTGCGGGTGTGGGCGCTGACCGAGGCGGCCGAGGGGTTCAACGCGCGGTTCGCGGCGTTGTGGCGGCGGTACGTCTACCGGGTGGGGGACCGGCCCGGGGGCGTCGATCCGCTGCTGCGCAGCCATGTGCTGTGGCACGACTGGGAGTTGGACGTGGCGGTGATGGACGCCGCCGCCAAGTCCCTGGTCGGGGAGCATGACTTCGCCGCCTACGCGAAGAAGCGCGAGGGGGCCTCGACCGTGCGGGAGATCTTCGACTTCGGTGTGCGGCGGACCGCCGACGGGGTCGTGGAGATCGAGGTGCGCGCCGATGCCTTCTGCCACAACCAGGTGCGGTCCATGGTGGGCGCGCTGCTGTTCGTGGGGGACGGGCACCGGGGCGTGGAGTGGCCGCGGAAGGTGCTGGACGCGCGGGTCCGGGACAGTGCCGTGCATGTCGTACGGCCGCACGGCCTGACGTTGGAGGAAGTCGCCTACCCGGCCGCCGAGTTGCTGGCGGAGCGGCAGCGGCAGGCGCGGCGGGTGCGGGGGCAGGTGCACTGAAGGGGGCCCCGCGGACGCGGGACCCCCTTCAGCGGGCGTCAGTCCTGCGCGCGGAAGCGGGTCCGCAGGCGCAGGGCCGCCCAGCCGAGCGCGGTGAGCGCCGCGGCGGCCCCGGCGAGCGTGCCGATGCCGGCGGCGCCGGTCAGGGCCAGGCTGCCCGAGTCGTCACCGCTGTCGTCCGAGGCGCTCGCGGTGGTGTCGGACGACTCCGAGGGGCTCGGGGACGGGGAGGCCCCGCCCTCCTCGGCCGCGACGACCTTCAGGGTGAAGCGGGCGGTGGCATCGTCGACCGTCGCCACGACGGTGTAGGTGCCCGCCGCGTCACCGGCGGTCAGCTCGGGGGCCGAGACCTCGCCGCGGCCGTTCGTGGAGACGGTCGCCGTGGGCTCGCCGCCCTCGAACGTCGGGGCGCCCTCGGCGTCGCCCTCCACGCTGAACTTCACCGGGATGTCCGCCACCGGGACACCCGGCTTGGCGATCTTGACGCTCAGCGGATCGGCGAAGGCCTCGCCGGGCTTGGCCTGCTGCTCGTCGCCGCCGGTGATCTCGATGGCGTAGATGCCCTCCCTGACGTGGGCGGTGAACGTCGTGGAGGCGTCACCGGAGGCGGCCCGTACCGTGAAGTCGCCCTCGGCCTTGCCGGTGATGACGGCCGGGGACTGCGCGCGGCCCTGGTCGTCCGTCCACACCTCGGTCGGTTCCTCGTCCCACCGCAGCCCGAGCTGGTCGGGGTCCTCCAGGGTGAAGGTGACCTTGCGGCCGGCGAGCGGCTTGCCGTCCTTGTCGCGGGTCACGACCACCAGCGGGTCGGTGAGCGAGGACGGCAGGACGTTCTGGTTGTCGCCGGACTCCCGGGTCAGCTCGGCCACCTCGGGGGTGGAGCCTTCGGGAGCGTTCCACTGGAAGACCACGCGGCCGTCGCCGCCGCGCTGGTTGGGGCCGCCCTCGCCGACACCGGAGAGGACCGGGGACAGCTCCCCGTAGGGGTCGGCGGTCCAGAACGGGTCGTTCCGCGCCGCCGGGGTGGAGGTGGGGCTGGTCAGCATGCGCACGTCGGACATCCGCTCGGCGTCGGCGTAGCTGGAGCCGCCCGCGCCGCTGCCGCTGTCGCCCGACGCGGTCTTGGCGGCGCCGCCGCCACCGCCCGCGTAGCCCCCGCCACCGCCGCCGGCCTCCGTCCCGCCCGCGCCGCCGGCGCCGCCCTGTGCGGCATCCGCGCCCGCCGAGGCGCCCTCGCCGCCGGCCGCGCCGCCCTGGGCACCCTTCGCGCCTTTGCCGCCGAGGTCGGTCTCCCCGGCGTCCAGGCCGTCCGGTGCGCCGCCGCTGCCGCCCCTGCCGGCCCCTCTGACGCCGAGGCCGCCGCCGCCACCGCCGGCCGCGATGAGCAGCGGCGAGCCGTCGGAGGCCCGGACCCCGGAACTGGCGCCGCCGCGCTCGCCCCAGCTGCCGTTGGCCTCACCGCCGAGCGCGTCGCCGAAGAACTTCCGGCCCTGGTACCAGCCGCCGACGTTCACGGTCAGGTGCTCGCCCGGGGTGACCTTCAGCTCGCCTGCGACGTAGGCGCCCGCACCGCCGTTGGCGAAGGGGTTGCCGTCACCGCCCATGCCCCAGGCCCGGACGTCCAACTCGTCCACTCCGACGGGTACTTGGAAATCCACGGCGGCGCCGCTGTGATCGAAGATGCGGCAGTCGGTGAAGCCCTCCTGCGGCGTGCAGTTCTCCGTCTCGATCGCGGCGGCCGGCCAGGCTCCCCCCAGGCCCAGGCTCGCCACGAGAAGTGCGGCAGCGCCGACGGCTCTGCTGCTCCGGCGCAGCCCCGATGAACCTCTGTTCATAACCCCCTCCAAATGGACAGTGAGCAGCATGCTCAGCTGTCACTCTGCAATTTACTGTTCCAGCCGTCACATTGGACACATAGAATCCGAAGACAGTTGTGCAGCACAGGGGTTGCAATCCGGAGAATCTCGGATTCCGCCCCAGGTGTCAGTGAGATCAATGGCGCGATAGGCGGCGCCTGCTTTCGGCTGGAGGCCACTTTGAAGAGAAACACCGGGGATTCCGCATCTCTGGGCCGGCGCTCCGCGCTGCGTCTGGCAGGGCTCGGCGGTCTGGCCACGGCCGGTGCGCTGGGCCTGCCGAACACCGCGCGCGCCGCGGCTGTGGACGGTCTCGGGGCGCCGCCGTACGCCCCGAGCGGGCGTCGGCCGCGCTTCCGCCGGGCCACCTGGAGCCAGCAGTTCCAGTCGGGGCACGGCTGGACGGCCGCCGGGGCGGGCACCGCCTCGTCGAACCCGAACGACACCGAGGTCTTCGCCCGGGGCACCCAGTCGGTACGGGTGACCACCGCCGGCAGCGGCGTGCAGTCGTACGTGCGCCGGACGGGCATGGGCGCTCTGGACCTCACCGGCAAGATGATCCGGCTGGTCTTCCGGGTCGAGGACGTCACCCACCTCAGCCGGATCGTGTTCTACGCGGGCACCAACAGCCTGGCGAACAACTTCTGTTGGCGCCTGCACACGCACGCGGCGACCGGCGCCAACTACGTCCAGTCCGGGGAGTGGGTGACGGTCCACCTCCAGTGGTCCGACGTGACGACCGCGGCCGGGACGTTCACGCTCTCCGCGCAGGGGCTGCCGTCGGTGCGGTCGGGGTTCACCGACTTCTCGTTCGCGGTGTACGACGACGCCGCCGGTCCGGTGACGTACCACCTCCAGGCGGTCGAGCTGGTGCCCGACACCACGTCCGTCTTCCCGAAGGGTGCGGTCTCCCTCACCTTCGACGACTCGCACGTCTCCATCCACGATCTCGCCCGGCCGGTCATGGACCCGTACGGAATGCCCGGCACCGTTTACAACATCGCCGATGCGATAGGCACCGGTTCCTTCCTGACAATTGAGCAGATGCGCTCGCTCCAGGACTTCTCCGGCTGGGAGATGGCCGGGCACTCGTACGCCACCTCGGCGCACACGGCGAGTTATTCCAAGCTCACCGCGCAGCAGGTCGACGACGATTTCCGGATGCTGCGTGAGTGGCTGGTGGGAAAGGGCTTCACCAGTGAGCACTTCGCCTATCCGCACGGCGCTTTTCAGAAGACGACGGACGGTGTGCCGGTCGATCTGCTCGCCGCCCGGCATTTCACCACGGCCCGTTCCATCATTTCCGAGACGTCCGAGAGTTCGGCGCCGGCCATGCCGTTCCGGCTGAAGGCGCTGACCGGCATCAACGACGGATCGGGTATCGGCGGCACCACGCTGTCCAAGGTGATCGGCGCGGGTGGTCCGCTCGACCGGTGTGCGGGGGGCGGCGGGTGGCTCATCCTCTGTCTGCACAGGATCGTCGCGGGGACGCCGACGGCGAGCACCGAGATCAGCCAGGCGGGTCTGGGCCGGCTGATGGAGGAGATCCAGAAGCGCGGCATCGCGGTGCTCACCGTCCAGGAGGCGATGGAGTACTACACCTGACCGCCCCTAGCGGCCCTCTCCGAACCAGCCGTCGTCCTGCTGCTGTCCGGCCGGATACGTCTCGTTCTCCGGCACCCACTGCTGCTGCTGTTGGTGGTGGTGGGGTGCCTGGGGCTGCTGCGGGATGTGCGGTATGTACGGCTGCTGCCCGTATCCCTGGGGCTGGGCTCCCTGGGGCTGGGCGGCGTGGCCCTGCCACTGGTCGTACGGCTGCGCGGGCTGCTGCTGGTACGGAGCCTGGCCGTGGCCCTGGACGGTGTACGCGCCGGCGCCGTGGGGTGGGACGGGCTGCATCTGGTGCTGCTGCGGGTAGTGCTGAGGATGCTGCTGCTGGGGGTGCTGCTGTGCCGTCTGTGTCACCCCGTTCCACGCCACCGCCTGCTGGGGCACGGAACGGCCCATGGTCCGCAGATCGCCCTGGGTGTGGCCGGTGTAGGCCTGGGTCATGGCGTGGGCGTTGTGCGGGGAGGCGTGCGGTGCCGTGCGGGCCAGGGCGATGCCTTCCAGCCGCATCATCTCGATCGTCGAGGAGACCTGCGGGGACGAGTACTCGTCCTCCTCCTCCCAGACCGCCGAGACATCCTGCTCGTGGTCACCGGCGACCGACACCTCGACGCCGCCCTGGCGGGTGCCCCAGCTGCCCTTGTGCAGGGTGAGCAGGGCGTAGAACCGCAGCGGCGTCAGCAGCACCAGCTGGATGACGCCGTACAGCGGAGCCAGCAGGAACATGCCGAACCGCTTGATCAGGCCCATGCCGCGGCGCGGGAAGTCGAGGTAGCGGACGTTGCGCAGGTACCCCATGAGGACCATGAAGACCAGGTAGTCACCGATGTGGTTGACGAACCGTTCCGGGTGCATGGCCGGGAGGATGACCATCGAGTAGAACATCGCCGAGCCGAAGATCAGCCACAGCGCGAGTTCCATGCAGGTCAGCCAGAAGGCGGGCCGGTACTTCTTCTGGTGCGTGAACGCCCACAGGGACTCACGGAAGAAGGACTTGTTCCAGCGCACCTGCTGGCGCAGGAAGTGCGGCAGCTTCTCGGGTACGGCGGTGTAGCCGACGGCCGTCTCCTGGAAGACGACCTGGCCTTCCATGAGGCAGTAGTTGGTCATCCGGCGGTCGTCGCCGAAGACGGCGGGCTTGCCGAGGAACTGCTGGTTGAGGAAGTCCGGCAGGTACTTGCGCACCAGCGTGCCGCGGTACACCGACAGGGCACCGCAGCAGCACAGGACCGACTTCAGCCGGGAGTACGCGGCCCGCTCGAAGAGGAACGAGTTGCCGTACCGCAGGTCCTGAAGGCGTGTGAAGATGTTGCTGTCGTGGTTGAGCGCGAGCACCATGCCCGTGGAGGCCATGATCTTCGGGTTGGCCATGGGCAGCAGCAGCTCGCGGACCGTGTCCCTGGACAGAATGGTGTCGGAGTCGACACACAGGAACAGGTCGGAGTAGGGAGCCGCCTCGAAGCCGAGGGCGAGGGCCTCGCGCTTGCCCTTGTTCTCGGGCTGGATGCTGACCGTGTACTTCACGCCCCGCGCCTCGAACTCCTTGCGGAGTTTCTTGGCGGCCTTGATGCCGGCCTGGTCGGCGCTGCAGTCGTCGATGATGTGGATCTCGTTGGGCAGCCGGCTCTGCGCGAGCAGGCTGCGCATGCCCTGCTCGAACATCACCGGGTCCTCGTTGTAGATCGGGATGACCGCGGTGACCCAGGAGTTGTCGAGGAGCAGCAGCTCCTCGCGGTCCGCCTTGGCGGGCCGGTAGAAGAGCGCGCCGAACATCTTCAGGGCGAGCAGCCCCAGCGCACCGAACGAGTACAGGTGCAGCGAGCTCGGGTCCAGCTTGGTCACGATCACGGCGGCGATGGCGAGGAAGACGAAGTACGAGATCCTCAGATGTCGTCGGCGTTTGTGCCGGCGACGGCCGTCGGAGTCGACGGCCCCGGGTACGTAACCGTCACTCACAGCTTGACCACCTGCGGGTGGTCGGCCGACTTGCCGCGCGTGTCGAAGAGCAGGCGGGCGTGGTCGGCCAGGCGGTCGAGGTCGAGCTCGCTGTGCTGCTGGAGCAGGATGGTCAGGTCGGCCTGGGCCGCGCCTTCGAGGTAGTCCCCGACGCGGGGCACCGCGGTGCCCTCGACGGTCCAGTCGGCGACCCGGGGGTCGTAGTAGGAGAGCTCGGCACCGCGTTCGAGCAGCAGCTCGGCCACGTCCACGGCCGGGCTCTCCCGCTGGTCGGAGATGTCCGGCTTGTAGGTCACGCCGAGCAGCAGGACCCGCGAGCCGCGGATCGGCTTGCCGTGCTGGTTGAGCAGGTCGGAGGCGCGCGAGACGACATGGGCGGGCATCCGCTGGTTGATCTCCTGGGCCAGCTCCACGAAGCGGAACGGGATGCCGAGGGAACGCACCTTGTACGACAGGTAGTTGGGGTCGATCGGGATGCAGTGGCCGCCGACACCCGGGCCGGGGTAGAAGGGCGCGAAGCCGAACGGCTTGCTGGAGGCGCAGCGGATGGCGTCCCACAGGTCGACGCCGATCTCGCGGCAGAACATCGCCATCTCGTTGACGAGCGCGATGTTCACGTGCCGGTAGGTGTTCTCCAGCAGCTTGGCCATCTCGGCCTCGCGGGTGCCCCTGGCCTCCACCACGCTGCCCACGAAGCGCTCGTACAGCGCGCGGGCCGCCTTGGTGCAGTCCGGGGTGGTGCCCCCGACCACCTTCGGCGTGTTCTCCAGGCCGTAGGTCGGGTTGCCCGGGTCGATGCGCTCGGGGGAGAAGGCGAGGTGGAAGTCGATCCCCGCCTTCAGACCGCCGGCCTCCAGCCGTGGACGGACGACCTCCTCGGTGGTGCCGGGGTAGGTCGTCGACTCGAGGACGACCAGGGTGCCCGGCCTGAGGTGGGCCGCGATGTCCGCCACGGCGGAGTCCACCGCCGCGAGGTTGGGCGCGCCGTGCTCGGTCAGCGGGGTCGGCACACAGATCACGACGGCTGCCGACTCCGCGATGACCTCGGGCGAGTCGACCGCCCGGAAGCCCTGGTCGAGCATGGCGCGGACATCGGCGTCGCTGATGTCGTCGACGTGTGAGGACCCCGAGTTCAGCCCCTGGACCACCGGTGCGCTGCGGTCGAGGCCGACCACCTTGAGACCGGAAGCGCTTGCCGCACGGGCAAGCGGCAGCCCTACGTAGCCGAGCCCGATGATCACGAGATCGACAGAGGTTTTTCGGTTCACAACAAGCTTCCCACCCCGCGCCCAAGCCCCCCACGAGCCCTGATGGCAAGGCGCACAGTCATCATTCGAATAAAGGAGCCGGAATCGTAACAGTGTGCCCACGAGTCGCACACGATTCGTACATAGTCGTGATTCTCACGTTCAACTTCGTACAACCCTTGCCATTGCCTGTGAGTCGGCTCGACCGAGGTCGGCCGGCTCGGTACGCGCCCGTGGCGCGGAAAGCGGTTCCGACCTACTCTCACTGCCGATCCATCCGCCGGGCGCACGCCCCGCGCCCTGAAGGAGACCTGCCGTGGCGTCGTCCCGCCGTCAACCCCGCCGCCCCAGCCGGGCCGGCCGTGTGTTCAAGACCCTGCTGGTGGTGGCCGTCCTCGCCGGCGGTGTCCTGGCCGCGAGACCGGTCTGGGACCACTTCCATCCGGAGCCCGCCGAGCTCACCGTCCGCTACCGGACGGCGACGGAGGCGAAGGCCGATGCCGTACGGCCGTGGCTGGAGGTGTTCAACACGTCCGAGAAGACCGTGCCGCTGAGCGATGTCTCGCTGCGGTACTACTTCACGGCCGACGAGGGCGCGTCGTACGCCTTCAACTGTGTGGAGGCCGCCATGGGGTGCTCGAACCTGACCGGGGCCGTGGTCGCCATGGACACGCCCCACGACGGTGCCGATCACTACCTTCAGCTCGGGTTCACCGGGAAGGCGGGCTCACTGAAGCCCGGCGCGAACAGCGAGGGGCTGGAGATCCAGCTCTACCGGACCGACCACAAGCCGGTGCAGCAGACCGGCGACTGGTCCTTCGACGACTCCAAGCGGGCCTACCAGGACTCCGACCGCATACCCGCCTACAAGCGCGGTGCGCTGGTGTGGGGCGAGGAGCCCGGCGGGGAGGCCGCCGAGGCGGCGGCCACACCCGCCGCCGAGCCGGTGGTCGAAGCCCCCGAGGGCGGCTTCTTCGACGACTTCAACTACCGGGGTCCCAAGGACACCGCCCTGTTCAAGCACGGCTGGCTGGTGCGCACCAGTGAGGGCGGCCCCGGCATCGACGGCACCTGGACGGCCGACGGTGTGTCCTTCCCGGGCGACGAGAAGGCGCTCGGCGGGCAGGTCCTCAACCTGCGCGCCGCCACCGACGGCACGAAGGCCGGTACCGAGCAGGCCGCGCTCGGCTCGAAGAAGGCCGAGTTCCGCACCGGCACCTACGCGGCCCGGATCCACTTCACCGACAAGCCGACGACCGGCGAGAACGGCGACCACATCAACCAGACGTTCTTCACGATCGGCGGCTCGGGCGACAAGTACAGCGAGCTCGACAACGAGTACATGCCGAACGGCGGCTGGGGCGCGCTCGGGCCGAAGCTGGACACCACGTCCTGGCGCAATGCCGAGGACGGCGACCGCGTGACCCGCAAGCACCTGAGGAGCCTGGCCGGCTGGCGCACCGTGCTGATCACGGTGACGAAGAGCTCCGTCACGTACAGCATCGACGGGGAGAAGCTCTACCGCAGCGGCTCGGACTACGCCCCGCGGGCCGACATGGCGATGAACTTCAACACCTGGTTCGTCGATCTGCCCTTCACCGGTGAACGCGCCTGGGACATGAAGGTCGACTGGGTCTACTTCCAGTCCGGCGAGAAGCTCACGGCCAAGGAGGCGGAGAAGGCCGCCAAGGGCTTCCGGGACAACGGTCTGAGCTGGTTCGACACGCTGCCCGCCGCCTGAGCCGGCGCCCCGGGGGCGTCGGTCAGCCGGCCTCCGCCGCTGCCGACGCCTGGGCCTCGCCGCGGCGGCGGATCTGGCGGAAGGCGAACTCCGCCAGATCGTTGCCGATCTTCTCGACCTGGGTGCTCTTGGTGGTGACGTCCTTGCCGTCGAGGAAACCGGCGGTGGTGAAGTAGGCGTAGCGGCCGTAGGAATTGGTCGTCGTACGGCACACCGCGGAGTTGCAGAACGGCTTGATCCCGTCGCCGGACAGGGAGGCGATGACGCTCCGGTCGTCGGCCTGGCCCTTGGCCTTCTTCGCCTCGGCCTCGGTGTCGAAGACGGCCACGCCGACCGTGACCGCGACGCCGTCCTTCATGTAGGACACCCGCATCACGCTGGTGCAGCCGTTGGCGGTGAGGACCTTGCCGAGGGTGCCGGCCGCGTTGGCGGCCGAGGCGCACTTCTTGGTGTCGGCCGTGGCGCCCTTCTTGTAGACCGTCTCGCCCATGGTCAGCTGTGTGCCGGGGAAGAGGATCTCCGCGCTGAGCGGGGCGGTGTCCTTGGTCCTGCTGGAGATGAAGTCCTTCGGGTCCAGCGGCGGCGGGGCGCTGGTCGGCGCGAAGGAGGGCGCCGTCGCGGACTGGCTCGGGATGTCCGCCGTCGCGGGCAGCGAGGACGTGGTGGACGCCTCGTCGTCGCCGCCGTTGGCGGAGACCACGGCCATGGCGACGGCGGTGCCTATCGCCGCGGTGGCCAGGGCGCCGCCGACGATGAACAGCAGCTTGCGCCGCTTGTTACGGGTCTCCGATGCCTCGGCGAGCGCCGCCCAGTCCGGGGTCTGGCCGTCGTTGCCGCCGTTCCACGGCTGCTGGGAATTCGGTTTCCAGGGATCCCACTGGGACTGGGGTCCCCCCTGCTGCCCAAAGCTCATGGGGCGCATCATAGAGGTGGGGCGGGTGGGGCCCGGTGCGTGTGCTCGTTTTGACCCGTCCGGGGCACCGCTAGTACCCTTGCCGTTTGTTATGCGTATTGGCTTGGTCGTTCTGACGCCAGAAGCCCATACGTAGGTTCCCTGGAGCAGTTACCAGTGGGCGGCATACGGGCAGCGTTCCCGGCATATTTGTCGTCCCCAGCTGCACGATCGCTTCAAGGATGCCTGTGTCAGCACCCATCCCTGAAGAAGAAGGCTGAGAAGTGCGTACGTACAGCCCTAAGCCCGGCGATGTGACTCGCCAGTGGCACGTCATTGACGCTCAGGACGTCGTCCTGGGCCGTCTCGCCACCACCGCCGCGAACCTCCTCCGCGGCAAGCACAAGCCGACCTATGCCCCGCACATGGACATGGGCGACTTCGTCATCATCATCAACGCCGACAAGGTGCACCTGTCCGGCAACAAGCGGACCCAGAAGCTGGCGTACCGCCACTCCGGCTACCCGGGTGGTCTGCGTTCGGTCCGCTACGACGACCTGCTCCGCGACAACCCGGAGAAGGCCGTCGAGAAGGCCATCAAGGGCATGATCCCCAAGAACTCCCTGGGCCGTCAGATGCTCTCGAAGCTGAAGGTCTACTCGGGCGACCAGCACCCGCACGCTGCCCAGCAGCCGGTGCCGTTCGAGATCACCCAGGTCGCGCAGTAAGTCCGGCCACCCCCTAAGACTGAACAGAATCTGAGGAGAATCGTGGCCGAGACCACCGTTGAGCAGCCGGTCGAAGAGACCGAGCTTGTCGACATCGACAGCTACACCACCGAGTCGGACGTCCCCGTCGAGGGCGAGTACACCTCCGAGTCGCTCGCGTCCCGCTTCGGCGACCCGCAGCCGGCCGCCGGCCTGGGCCGTCGCAAGAACGCCATCGCCCGCGTCCGGATCGTCCCGGGCACCGGCAAGTGGAAGATCAACGGTCGCACCCTCGAGGACTACTTCCCGAACAAGGTGCACCAGCAGGAAGTCAACGAGCCCTTCAAGGTGCTCGAGCTCGAGGGCCGCTACGACGTCATCGCCCGCATCGCGGGTGGCGGTGTCTCCGGTCAGGCCGGTGCGCTCCGTCTCGGTGTCGCCCGTGCGCTGAACGAGGCCGACGTCGACAACAACCGCGGCCCGCTCAAGAAGGCCGGCTTCCTCCGCCGCGACGACCGTGCGGTCGAGCGCAAGAAGGCCGGTCTGAAGAAGGCCCGCAAGGCTCCGCAGTACAGCAAGCGTTAAGCTTCGCTGCCTGCAGCCCGTACTCGCATACGTTCGCAGTACGCAGTACGTCCGAACGCCCCGGCGGCACGCCACAGTGCTGTCGGGGCGTTCGTTTATCACAGCCGTGGGCGTATAACGGCACAAGACGCTCAAAGGCTTGTGTGATCGGGTGATCCTGGGCGATCTCCGAAGGTGACCTCGAAAGTGACGCTTCATCAGGAGGACAAGTGGGACGACTCTTCGGCACGGACGGCGTGCGCGGCGTCGCCAACGCGGACCTGACCGCCGAGATGGCGCTCGGTCTGTCCGTCGCGGCGGCCCACGTGCTGGCCGAGGCGGGCACCTTCGAGGGCCACCGGCCGACGGCGGTGGTCGGACGGGACCCGCGTGCGTCCGGGGAGTTCCTGGAGGCCGCCGTGGTGGCGGGCCTGGCGAGCGCCGGCGTCGACGTCCTGAAGGTCGGCGTGCTGCCGACCCCGGCCGTGGCGTACCTCACGGGCGTGCTCGGCGCCGACCTCGGCGTCATGCTGTCCGCCAGCCACAACGCGATGCCCGACAACGGCGTCAAGTTCCTCGCCCGCGGCGGGCACAAGCTCGACGACGAGCTGGAGGACCGGATCGAGGCCGTCTACGAGGCCCACCGGCACGGCGAGCCGTGGGAGCGGCCGACCGGTGCGGGCGTCGGACGGGTCCGTGAGTACAAGGAGGGCTTCGACCAGTACGTCGCCCACCTCATCGCCGTCCTCCCGAACCGGCTCGACGGGCTGAAGATCGTCCTCGACGAGGCGCACGGCGCCGCCGCGCGGGTGTCGCCGGAGGCGTTCTCCCGGGCCGGGGCCGAGATCATCACGATCGGGGCCGACCCGGACGGGCTCAACATCAACGACGGGTGCGGTTCCACGCACCTCGGGCTGCTGAAGGCGGCCGTCGTCGAGCACGGGGCCGACTTCGGCATCGCGCACGACGGGGACGCGGACCGCTGCCTCGCCGTCGACCACACCGGTGAGGAGGTCGACGGGGACCAGATCATGGCGGTGCTCGCGCTGGCCATGCGGGAGCGCTCCGCGCTCCGGTCCGACACCGTGGTCGCGACCGTGATGTCCAACCTCGGGTTCAAGCTGGCGCTCGAGCGGGAGGGCCTGACGCTGGTGCAGACGGCTGTGGGCGACCGGTATGTGCTGGAGTCCATGAAGGAGCACGGGTACGCGCTCGGGGGCGAGCAGTCCGGGCACGTGATCATCCTGGATCACGCCACCACCGGGGACGGCACCCTGACCGGGCTGATGCTCGCGGCGCGGGTCGCGGAGACCGGGCGGTCGCTGCGGGAGCTGGCGGCCGTGATGGAGCGGTTGCCGCAGGTGCTGATCAATGTGCCGGACGTGGACCGGACCCGGGTCGGGAAGTCCGCGGAGCTCGCGGCCGCTGTTTCTGAGGCCGAGCGGGAACTCGGTTCCACCGGGCGGGTGTTGTTGCGGCCTTCCGGGACCGAGCCGTTGGTGCGGGTGATGGTCGAGGCGGCGGACATCGATCAGGCGCGGTCTGTGGCCGGGCGGTTGGCCGATGCGGTGAAGTCGGCGCTGGGTTGAGACGCCGGGTTCGGGGTGGGGGTGCTGTGCTGTGCGGGCTGCGGGTTCGCCGTGGCTGGTCGCGCAGTTCCCCGCGCCCCTAGGGGCGTTTCCAGAGCCACTTCTGGAGGAGCAGGGTGAGCGTTCCCGCCAGCACGATCCCCAGCAGGTTCAGCAGGAGTTGCTCCGTCGAGCCCCACGCCTGCTGGTACTCGCTGTAGCTGAAGGCGACCGCCGCGTTCGCCGCTGCCGGGACCGTCGTCACCGAGATGGCCACGCCCACCAGGGCGCCCGACTTGGCCGAGGTGAGGGACAGGGTGCCCGCGCAGCCGGCGAGGACCGCGACGACGAACGAGAACCAGTCCGGCCGGTAGATGAAGTTGGTGTTGGGGCGCGCGGCGTCCAGCTGCTCGTCGCTGAAGAGGTGCACCGAGTCCATGAAGTAGCTGAAGCCCACCGTCACCGCCATCGCCACCGCGAAGCCCACCAGCAGCGCGATCAGGGAGCGCAGCGCCAGCCGCGGGTGGCGTTGGACGATCGCCGTGCTGAAGGCGGCCAGCGGGCCGAACTCCGGGCCCACGGCCATGGCGCCGACGATCAGGATCGCGTTGTCCAGCACCACGCCGCAGGCCGCGATCATGGTGGCCAGCGTGATGAAGGCGAGGTAGGTGACGGAGAGCGTTGACTCCTCGTGGGTGGCGTCGGTGAGGTGGTCCCACAGGACCGCGTCGGCGCCCTCGCCCGGCGCCTCCTCCTCGGCCTTGTCGGCCCTCCTGGACAGCGACAGGTCGATGTTCTCGACGGCGATCGAGCCGGTCTTGTCGAGGTCCAACTCCTGGAGTGCGCCGATGAGTTCGTCGCCCGCCTCGCGGGCCACGTCGCACATCACCACGTCCCCGGCCGGATTGCGGGCGGCGCCCGGCACCACGACCAGATGCGTGGTGCCGACCGTCTTCTCGATCAGTCGGACCACGTCGTCCGTGCTGTCGGACGGCGTGATCAGACGCAGATGCAACATGACGTCTTTTTAACAGGCTCCGGTCACTTGCTCACAGCTTGCGCAGGCTCAGCCGGCGGACCTTGTGGTCCGGGCCCTTGCGGATGACGAGGGTGGCGCGGCCCCGGGTGGGGGCGATGTTCTCGACCAGGTTCGGCTTGTTGATGGTGCGCCACTGGGTGCGGGCGTAGTCGAGGGCCTCCTCCTCGGAGACCTGGGTGTACTTGCGGAAGTACGAGTTGGGGTCCTGGAAGGCCGTCTGGCGCAGCTTCTTGAAGCGGTTGAGGTACCAGCGCTCGACGTCGTCGGGGTTGGCGTCGATGTAGACGCTGAAGTCGAAGTAGTCGGCGAGGCCGACGCGGGTGCGGCCGTCCTTGCCGGGGAGCGCCGGCTGGAGGACGTTGAGGCCCTCGACGATCAGGATGTCCGGGCGGCGCACCACGAGTTTCTCGCCGGGGACGATGTCGTAGATGAGGTGCGAGTAGACGGGCGCCGTCACCTCGTCCTTGCCGGCCTTGATGTCGGCGACGAACTTGGTCAGGGCCCGGCGGTCGTAGGACTCCGGGAAGCCCTTGCGGGACATCAGGCCGCGCGCCTGGAGCTCCTTGGTGGGCAGCAGGAAACCGTCCGTCGTCACGCGCTCCACGCGCGGGTGCTCGGGCCAGCGGGAGAGCAGGGCCGTCAGGAGGCGGGCGACCGTGGACTTGCCGCCGGCGACCGAGCCCGCGACCCCTATGACGAAGGGGGTGCCGGTCTGGGTGCCCTGTTCGCCGAGGAAGGTGTTCAGGGCGCCTCTGAGGCCGTCCGTGGCGCCGACGTAGAGGTTGAGGAGGCGGGAGAGCGGGAGGTAGATGTCCCGCACCTCGTCGAGGTCGATGACGTCGCCGAGGCCGCGCAGCCGCTCGACCTCCTCCGCCGTCAGGGGCAGGGGCGTCTTGTCGCGCAGCGCGCTCCACTCGGCACGGGTGAGGTCGACGTAGGGAGTCGCCTCCGGCTTGTTCCGGTGGGCGCTCCGGGGGGTCGAGGAGACCGGAGAGATCACAGTCCATTGTTAACGGAGTTTGAACGAGATGGCGGGTGGGGTCCGTCACGCCTTGACCGAGCCTCGTACGCCGGGGTCCGTACACCCGCGTTGCACCCGCGTTCGTATGCCCGTGGGAATTTCCGATATCGGGCACACGGAAGCCCTTTCGTCCGCCTGATGGTGCGTAGGCTGCCGCGCATGTGCGGAATCGTGGGATACGTGGGGTCGCAGTCCTCGCTCGAGGTCGTGATGGCCGGACTGAAACGACTGGAGTACCGGGGGTACGACTCGGCGGGTGTCGCCGTGCTCGCCGACGGCGGGCTCGCCGCCGCCAAGAAGGCCGGCAAGCTCGTCAATCTGGAGAAGGAGCTGGTCGACCGGCCGCTGCCGACCGGCGGCACCGGGATCGGGCACACGCGCTGGGCCACGCACGGCGGGCCGACGGACGCCAACGCGCATCCGCACCTGGACAACGCCGGCCGGGTCGCGGTCGTCCACAACGGGATCATCGAGAACTTCGCCGCGCTGCGGGCCGAACTGTCCGAGCGCGGACACGACCTGGCGTCCGAGACCGACACCGAGGTCGTCGCGCATCTGCTCGCCGAGGAGTTCTCCTCGTGCGGGGACCTCGCCGAGGCGATGCGGCTGGTGTGCCGACGCCTGGAGGGGGCGTTCACGCTGGTCGCCGTGCACGCCGACGAGCCGGACGTGGTCGTCGGGGCGCGGCGGAACTCGCCGCTGGTGGTGGGTGTGGGGGAGGGGGAGGTGTTCCTCGCGTCCGATGTGGCGGCCTTCATCGCCCACACCCGGTCCGCGATCGAGCTCGGCCAGGACCAGGTGGTCGAGCTGCGCCGCGAGGGGGTGACGGTGACCGGCTTCGACGGCCGGCCGGCCGAGGTCAGGTCCTACCACGTGGACTGGGACGCCTCCGCCGCCGAGAAGGGCGGCTACGACTACTTCATGCTCAAGGAGATCGCCGAGCAGCCCAAGGCGGTCGCGGACACGCTGCTGGGGCGCATCGACGCGGCCGGGTCGCTGACCCTGGACGAGGTGCGCATTCCGCCAGGGGTGCTGCGGGAGGTCGACAAGGTCGTCGTGGTGGCGTGCGGTACGGCCTTCCACGCGGGGCTGATCGCCAAGTACGCCATCGAGCACTGGACGCGCATCCCCTGCGAGGTGGAGCTGGCGAGCGAGTTCCGCTACCGCGACCCGATCCTGGACCCGCGGACGCTGGTGATCGCCATCTCCCAGTCCGGCGAGACCATGGACACGCTCATGGCCCTGCGGCACGCCCGCGCCCAGGGCTCCAAGGTGCTGGCCATCTGCAACACCAACGGCTCGACGATCCCGCGCGAGTCGGACGCGGTGCTCTACACGCACGCCGGGCCGGAGGTCGCGGTCGCCTCGACGAAGGCGTTCCTGACGCAGCTGGTGGCGTGCTACCTGGTCGCGCTGTACCTGGGCCAGGTGCGGGGGACCAAGTGGGGCGACGAGATCGTGGCCGTCATCCGGGACCTGTCGAGGATCTCCGCCGAGGTCGATCGCGTGCTGGAGACGATGGAGCCGGTACGGGCCCTCGCGCGGTCGCTCGCCGACAAGAACACCGTGCTGTTCCTGGGCCGGCACGTCGGCTACCCGGTGGCCCTCGAAGGGGCTCTGAAGCTCAAGGAGCTCGCCTACATGCACGCCGAGGGGTTCGCGGCGGGTGAGCTCAAGCACGGGCCGATCGCGCTCATCGAGGACGATCTGCCGGTGGTGGTGGTCGTGCCGTCGCCGCGCGGTCGGTCGGTGCTGCACGACAAGATCGTCTCCAACATCCAGGAGATCCGGGCCCGAGGGGCGCGCACGATCGTCATCGCGGAGGAGGGCGACGAGGCGGTGGTGCCGTACGCGGACCACCTGATCCGCATTCCCGCGACTCCGACCCTGCTCCAGCCGCTGGTCGCCACGGTTCCGTTGCAGGTGTTCGCGTGCGAGCTGGCGACGGCCCGGGGCAACGAGGTGGACCAGCCGCGGAACCTGGCGAAGTCGGTGACGGTGGAGTGAGCCGAGCGGGCGGGCCCTCATAGGGTGCTCGGCATGAGCATCATCGGCGTCGGGATCGACGTGGCGGAGATCGAGCGGTTCGGGGCGGCGCTGGAGCGGACGCCGGGGATGGCGCAACGGCTCTTCCTGGAGAGCGAGTTGCTGCTGCCCAGCGGCGAGCGGCGGGGGATCGCCTCCCTCGCCGCCCGCTTCGCCGCGAAGGAGGCGCTCGCCAAGGCCCTCGGCGCACCCGCCGGGCTGCACTGGACCGACGCCGAGGTGTACGTCGAGGACAGCGGGCAGCCGCGGCTGCGGGTGACGGGGACGGTGGCGGAAAGGGCGGCGGAACTCGGCGTGCGGTCCTGGCACGTGTCGCTGAGCCATGACGCGGGGGTGGCGTCGGCTGTGGTGGTGGCGGAGGGGTAGTCCGGGGAGACTCGTCCTCATGCGGACTGCTTACAGCGTGGAGACGGTCAGGGCGGCGGAGCGGGAGCTGATGGCTCGGCTGCCGGAGGGAACGCTCATGCAGCGGGCGGCGGCCGGACTTGCTGCCGCCTGCGCCGACTTGCTGGGGCGGGTGTACGGCAGCCGGGTGGTGCTGCTGGTGGGGAGCGGGGACAACGGCGGCGACGCCCTGTACGCCGGGGCCCGGCTCGCCCGGCGCGGGGCGGGCGTCAGCGCCGTCCTGCTGAATCCGGAGCGGGCCCATGCGGGCGGGCTGGCGGCGCTGCGGCGGGCGGGCGGGACCGTGGTGGCCGCCGGTGGCGCGGAGGACGTGATCCTGCGGGCCGATCTGGTGCTGGACGGCATCGTGGGGATCGGCGGGAAGGGCGGGCTGCGGGCGGACGCCGCCTCGCTCGTGTCCGTGGTCGAGGACGCGCGCGCCGCCGTCGTCGCCGTCGACCTGCCCAGCGGGGTCGACCCCGGCACCGGGGAGGTGCGGGGGGCTGCCGTACGGGCCGATCTCACCGTCACCTTCGGCACCCACAAGCCGGGGCTGCTGATCGATCCGGCGCGGGAGTACGCCGGGGTCGTGCGGCTGGTGGAGATCGGGTTGTCCCTGCCCGCGGAGGCCGAGCTGGAGGCGTTGCAGCACGCGGATGTCGCCGCCCTGCTGCCGGTGCCCGGGGCCGAGAGCGACAAGTACCGGCGGGGTGTCGTGGGGATCGCCGCCGGGTCCGCCCGGTATCCGGGGGCCGCCGTGCTCGCCGTGGCCGGGGCGCTGCGGGGCGGGGCGGGCGCCGTGCGGTACGTCGGGCCGGCCGGGGACGCCGTCATCGCGCGGTTTCCCGAGACGCTCGTCTCGGACCAGGGTCCGGCGAAGGCCGGGCGGGTGCAGGCGTGGGTCGTCGGGCCCGGGGCGGGCGACGACGCGGCGTCCGTGGCGGAGGTGCTGGAGGCGGAGGTGCCGGTGCTCGTCGACGCGGACGGGTTGCGGCTGGCCGACCGGGAGGTGGTGCGGCGGCGGAGCGCGCCGACGCTGATGACCCCTCACGCGGGGGAGGCCGCGGCGTTGTTGGGGGTGGCCCGGGAGGAGGTCGAGGGGGCTCGGCTGGCGGCGGTGCGGGAGTTGGCGGGGCGGTACGGGGCGACGGTGCTGTTGAAGGGGTCGACGACGCTGGTCGCCGATGCGGGGGGCGGTGCGGTGCGGGTGAATCCGACCGGGACGGGGTGGCTGGCGACGGCGGGGAGCGGGGACGTGCTGTCGGGGCTGACGGGGTCGTTGCTGGCGGCGGGGCTCGGTGCGGTGGACGCGGGGAGCGCGGGGGCGTATCTGCACGGGCTGGCCGGGCGGCTCGCGGCGGACGGCGCGCCGGTGGGCGCGGGCGACGTGGCGGGGGCCGTGGGGGCGGCGTGGCGGGATGTGACCGGGTAGCGGAAGGGGGCGCGGGGGCGGCGCCGGTGGGCGGGCGTCGGTGCTGAGCTGTCGTAAGGCTCCGCAAAAAGGGTGACCCCGCCGCGCGCCACCCCCGGCGCGGCGGCGGCCCGGGTTTCTCTGATCGCATGATCAGCAGACGTATCGCCTACCGAAGCGTGGCTGTGATGATCGTCGCCGCCACTCTGCTGCCCGTCGGGACCGCCTCCGCCGAGCCGCCGCCGCCCGCTGCCGGGCCCGAGGCCGAGCTCGTGCCCGGGGTGTACCAGCCCTGGCAGGTCGACACCCCCGACCAGGTGCTCGCGCCCAAGGTGTACACGCCAGGGGCGGCCGAGGACGCCGTCGAGCCGGCCGACGCCGCCGTGGGGGCGTACGACCTGGTCGAGTACGTGCCGCTCGGGGACGCCGTCGCGCGGGTGACGTGCACCAAGTCGACCGGGCCCTTCCAGCGGCAGGTCGAGAAGTGGCTGAAGCGGAAGGCGGACGGAAAGCAGTCGGCCGCCGACTGCAAGGCCATCCGGGCGTTCCAGAGGAAGCAGAAGATCACGCCCGCCATCGGGTTCGCCGGGCCCGTGACCTGGGCTCGGATGCAGTTCCTGGCCGCGAGGGACAACCCCAACGCGGCCAGGAAGTGCCCGGTCCGCTCCTACCGCGTCGCCTGCGTCGATCTGACCCGGCAGATCACCTGGGTGCAGAAGGGGAAGAAGGTCGTCTACGGGCCGGTCCCGATGCGCAGCGGGCGGGCCGGTTACCGGACCCGGGCCGGCTGGCACAAGGTCTACTGGAAGCACAAGAACCACGTCTCGACGCTGTATCACCAGCCCATGCCCTACGCGCAGTTCTTCGACGGCGGGCAGGCCTTCCACGCCGTCTACGGCTCCATCTTCACCACCGTCGGCTCCATGGGCTGCGTCAACCTGCGCCTCGGTGACGCCCGGAAGCTGTGGGGCGTGCTGAAGAAGGGCGACCGGGTGTTCGTGTGGGGGAGGCGGTACGGGACGTAGGCGTACGAAGGGGTGTCCGACCCCTCTGAGACACTGGGGGCGTCATGAGTGAGACAGCTGCCCAGTCGAGCGCGCCCCTGCGTGCCCGCGCCGAGATCGATCTGGCCGCCCTGCGGTCGAACGTGCGGACCCTGCGCGCCCTCGCGCCGGGCGCGGCCCTGATGGCCGTGGTCAAGTCCGACGCGTACGGCCACGGGGCGGTGCCCTGTGCCCGCGCGGCCGTCGAGGCGGGGGCGGCCTGGCTGGGCACCGCCACGCCCGAGGAGGCCCTCGCGCTGCGTGCCGCGGGCATCCGTGACGTGCGGATCATGTGCTGGCTCTGGACGCCGGGCGGGCCGTGGCGGGAGGCCGTGGAGGCCGATCTCGACGTGTCCGTCAGCGGGATGTGGGCGCTGCGGGAGGCCGTCGAGGCGGCCCGTGCCGTCGGGCGCACCGCGCGGGTGCAGCTCAAGGGCGACACCGGGCTCGGGCGCAACGGCTGCCAGCCGGGCGCCGACTGGGCCGAGCTGGTCTCCGAGGCGCTGCACGCCGAGCGCGCCGGGCTCATCCGGATCACCGGACTCTGGTCGCACTTCGCCTGCGCCGACGAACCCGGGCACCCCTCCATCGCCGCCCAGCTCTCGACGTTCCGGGAGATGGTGTCGCACGCCGAGCAGGCCGGCGTCCGCCCCGAGGTGCGGCACATCGCCAACTCGCCCGCCACGCTGACCCTTCCCGAGGCCCACTTCGACCTGGTGCGGACCGGGGTCGCCGTCTACGGCATCTCGCCCAGCCCCGAGATCGGCAGCTCGGCGGAGCTCGGGCTGCGGCCGGTGATGACGCTCAGCGCGTCGGTCGCGCTGGTCAAGCGGGTGCCGGGCGGGCACGGCGTCAGCTACGGACACCACTACATCACCCCGGGCGAGACCACCCTCGGCCTCATCCCGGTCGGCTACGCGGACGGCATCCCGCGGCACGCCTCCGGCACCGGCCCGGTGCTGGTCGGCGGGAAGTGGCGGACCGTGGCGGGGAGGGTGGCCATGGACCAGTTCGTCGTCGATCTGGGGGGCGACGAGCCCGCCGTCGGCAGCGAGGCCGTGCTCTTCGGGCCCGGCGACCGCGGTGAGCCCACCGCCGAGGACTGGGCGCAGGCGGCGGGGACCATCGCGTACGAAATCGTCACCCGGATCGGAACACGCGTTCCCCGCGTCTATGTGAACGAGGGACAAGCTGGGTAATCGCCTCAGCAGCGACCACCAGTCCAGCAGCCCGGCGAAGAGGAGCGGTACGTGAGCGAGAGCAGTGCGGAGGCCGTCGTTGCCGTCGCCTCCGCCACGGGGACGGCCGGGAACTGGCGCCGGGCGACCGGTATCGCCGGGGCCGCGATAGGGGTGGTCGCGGCGGGAGCCGCGGCCGGTGTCGCGCTGGAGCGGATGACCGTCGGACGCGGGATGCGCAAGAAGGCGCGGCTCGCCCTCGACTCGGCGGGCCCGTACGGCTCGCTGCGCGGGATGCCGGGCAAGGCGTACGCCGACGACGGCACGGAGTTGTACTACGAGGTCGACGACGTCGAGCCGGAGGGCGGCTCCGCGCCCCGGCGACGACGGCTCTTCGGGCGGAAGGCGCCGCTGCCCGTCACCGTCGTCTTCAGCCACGGCTACTGCCTGAGCCAGGACTCCTGGCACTTCCAGCGGGCCGCGCTGCGCGGTGTCGTGCGGACCGTGCACTGGGACCAGCGCAGCCACGGGCGGTCCGGGCGGGGTGTGCGGCAGGTCCAGGACGACGTGCCGGTCGACATCGAGCAGCTCGGGCGCGACCTGAAGGCCGTCATCGACGCCGCCGCGCCCGAGGGGCCGCTGGTGCTCGTCGGGCACTCCATGGGCGGGATGACCGTCATGGCGCTCGCCGACCAGTATCCGGAGCTGGTGCGGGACCGGGTCGTCGCCGTGGCTCTGGTGGGCACGTCCTCCGGGCGGCTCGGCGAAGTCAACTTCGGGTTGCCCGTCGCGGGTGTGAATGCGGTGCGGCGGGTGCTGCCGGGGCTGCTGAAGGCGCTGGGGCAGCGGGCCGAGCTGGTGGAGAAGGGGCGGCAGGCCACCGCCGACCTGTTCGCCGGGATCATCAAGCGCTACTCGTTCGCGTCGCGGGACGTCGACCCGGCCGTCGCACGGTTCGCCGAGCGGATGATCGAGGCGACGCCGATCGACGTGGTCGCCGAGTTCTACCCGGCCTTCAACGACCACGACAAGACCGAGGCGCTCGCCCACTTCAGCGACATGCCGGTGCTGGTGCTGGCCGGGATCGGGGACCTCGTCACGCCCAGCGAGCACAGCGAGGCCATCGCCGGGCTGCTGCCCGACGCCGAGCTGGTGCTGGTGCCGGACGCGGGGCATCTGGTGATGCTGGAGCACCCGGAAGTGGTCACCGATCGCCTCGCCGACCTCCTCACCCGCGCGGGTGCCGTGCCGGCAGGGGCTACGGTTGGCGGTTATGGAAGCAGCAGTACCGCACAGCCCGGTTGAGACCGAGCTGACCGTCACCTCCCCCGAGCAGATGCGCGAGCTGGGCCGGAAGCTGGCCAAGCTGCTGCGGGCCGGGGACCTCGTGATGCTCAGCGGGGAGCTCGGCGCGGGCAAGACGACACTGACCCGGGGGCTGGGCGAAGGGCTCGGGGTGCGGGGCGCCGTCACCTCGCCGACCTTCGTGATCGCCCGTGTGCACCCCTCCCTCGGCGACGGCCCGCCGCTCGTCCATGTCGACGCCTACCGGCTGGGCGGCGGGCTCGACGAGATGGAGGACCTCGACCTCGACGTCTCGCTGCCCGAGTCGGTGATCGTCGTGGAGTGGGGCGAGGGCAAGGTCGAGGAGCTGACCGAGGACCGGCTCCAGGTGCAGATCCACCGGGCCGTCGGCGACACCGTCGACGAGGTACGGCACGTGACCCTGACCGGGCTGGGCGAGCGCTGGGCGACGACCGGGCTGAGCGTGCTCACCGCCTGACCGGACGCGACCGTTCCGAGTGGCGCGTTATTTTCGGTGAACGTTCCGACAATCCGTCGGCAAGATATTGCATTCGGCGTCTTGTGCGTGGTCACATGGTACCCAGTTCGTAGTTAGGTCTACCTAACCACGTCCGCCCCCGGTGCTCAGGAGGCGACCATGTCGGCCACGGAACGAGACGAGGCGACGCCGCGCGCGGTGTTCGCGGTGCCCATGCGCGACCTGCTGGCGGCCTGCGCCGCGGCGGACGCGATCTCCACCCCACCCCGCGTGCCCGACCGCGAGACGGTCCAGCGCGAACGGCACCGCGAAGCCGCCTGAGATCTGATCCGCCGGAGGCCTGATCCTTCGGACCGGCCCTAGCGGATCACGATCACCTTCTGGCCGATCGTCGCGAAGCTCCACATCGCGGCGCCGTCCTTGCGGGTCTCCCGGATGCCGCCCGTCTTCACCGAGGGGTCGGACTGCGGGGTGGCGCCGTCGACGGCGGCACTGAAGCCGATCGTCACGCTGCCGACGCTGGTGAAGCGGACGACGTGCTCGATGGGGGTGCCGTCGGTGCCGGTGACCGAGTTCGAGCGGGACGTGACCCAGTAGGAGCCCGGGGCCGGGTCGACCGTGCCGGGGCTGACCTTGAACGTCCGTCTGACCTTGTTGCCCGCTTCGACCAGCCAGACCCGGTCGTCGTCCACCGAGTACACCACCCGTTCACCCGTTCCGGAACCGGCCGGCAGGGCGTCGGGGTGACCGGTGTCCCGGGGCGCCTTGGCGGTCCCGGTGCCGGGAGAGTCGGCGGCGTGCGGCCGGCCGAGGGTCTCGGGCACGGTCGCCGAGGCCTGGTAGGCGAGGACACCGACCGTGACGAGGGCCGCCGCGGTGAGCCCGGTGACGATACCGGCGCTGGTGCTGGGCACGGTGGTCCACCTCTTCGTCGTACGCAGTGATCCTTCGCGACGTTAGCAGTCGGCGGGTGCCGCACCGGGGCGGCGATGTGCGCGGCGCGGTAGCCGTAGGCTGTTTGCGTGCTCTTGCTCGCTCTGGATACCGCCACCCCCGCAGTCACCGTCGCCCTGCACGACGGAACGGACGCCGTCGCCTCCTCCAGTCAGGTGGACGCCCGCCGGCACGGCGAGCTGCTGCTGCCGGCCGTCGACCGCGTCCTCGCCGAGGCCGGGCTCAGGCTCGACGCCGTCACCGGCATCGTCGTAGGCATCGGACCCGGCCCCTACACCGGACTGCGCGTCGGACTCATGACCGCCGACACCTTCGGACTCGCACTCGGCGTGCCCGTGCACGGCGTGTGCACGCTCGACGGGCTCGCGTACGCCACCGACGCCGAGGGCCCCTTCGTCGTGGCGACCGACGCCCGGCGCAAGGAGGTCTACTGGGCGCGCTACGCCGACCGCCGCACCAGGCTCACCGAACCCGCCGTGGACCGGCCCGCCGACATCGCCGAGCAGGTCGCCGGGGTGCCCGCCGTGGGTGCCGGCGCGCTGCTCTACCCCGACACCTTCCCGGACGCCCGCGCGCCCGAGCACGTGTCGGCGGCGGCCCTGGCCGCGCTGGCCGCCGAGCGGCTCGCCGCGGGCGAGGAACTCCCGGCGCCCCGGCCGCTGTACCTGCGCCGGCCCGACGCCCAGGTCCCCAAGAACTACAAGGTGGTCACCCCCAAGTGACCCCCGTACTGCGTGAGATGCGCTGGTGGGACATTGATCCGGTGCTGGAGCTGGAGAAGGACCTCTTCCCCGAGGACGCCTGGTCGCGGGGCATGTTCTGGTCCGAGCTGGCCCACGCGCGCGGCGCCACGGCCACCCGGCGCTACCTGGTCGCCGAGGAGGACGGACGGCTCGTCGGGTACGCCGGGCTCGCCTCCTCCGACGAACTGGCCGACGTGCAGACCATCGCCGTCGCCCGCGACCACTGGGGCACCGGCCTCGGCGGGCGGCTGCTGACCGAACTGCTCCAGGCGGCCACCTCGTTCGAGTGCGCCGAGGTGATGCTGGAGTGCCGGGTCGACAACGACCGCGCGCAGAAGCTGTACGAGCGGTTCGGCTTCGCACCCATCGGCTTCCGGCGCGGCTACTACCAGCCCGGCAACGTCGACGCCCTCGTGATGCGCCTGATCATCGACCCTGCGAGTGAAGAGAAGAACCATGGCTGACGAACCACTCGTCCTCGGCATCGAGACCTCCTGCGACGAGACCGGCGTCGGCATCGTCCGCGGCACCACGCTGCTCGCCGACGCCATCGCCTCCAGCGTCGACGAGCACGCCCGCTTCGGCGGTGTCGTGCCGGAGGTCGCCTCCCGCGCGCACCTGGAGGCGATGGTCCCGACGATCCAGCGCGCCCTGAAGGACGCCGGTGTCAGCGCCAAGGACCTGGACGGCATCGCGGTCACCGCCGGTCCCGGCCTCGCGGGCGCCCTGCTGGTCGGCGTCTCGGCGGCCAAGGCCTACGCCTACGCGCTCGGCAAGCCCCTCTACGGCGTCAACCACCTCGCCTCCCACATCTGTGTGGACCAGCTGGAGCACGGCAGTCTGCCCGAGCCGACGATGGCCCTGCTGGTGAGCGGCGGTCACTCGTCCCTGCTGCTGTCCACGGACATCACCACGGACGTCCGGCCGCTCGGCGCGACCATCGACGACGCGGCCGGCGAGGCCTTCGACAAGATCGCCCGCGTCCTGAACCTCGGCTTCCCGGGCGGTCCGGTCATCGACCGGTACGCCAAGGAGGGCGACCCGGACGCGATCGCCTTCCCGCGCGGTCTGACCGGGCCCCGCGACCCGGCGTACGACTTCTCCTTCTCCGGGCTGAAGACGGCCGTGGCCCGCTGGATCGAGGCGAAGCGCGCCGCGGGCGAGGAGGTGCCGGTGCGTGACGTCTCGGCCTCCTTCCAGGAGGCGGTCGTGGACGTGCTGACCCGGAAGGCCGTGCGGGCCTGCAAGGACGAGGGCGTCGACCACCTCATGATCGGCGGCGGGGTCGCGGCCAACTCGCGGCTGCGGGCGCTGGCCCAGGAACGCTGCGATGCGGCCGGCATCCGGCTGCGCGTCCCGCGGCCCAAGCTGTGCACGGACAACGGGGCGATGGTGGCCGCGCTGGGCGCCGAGATGGTCGCCCGCAACCGGCCCGCCTCCAGCTGGGACCTGTCGGCCGACTCCTCGCTGCCGGTGACGGACCCGCACGTCCCCGGGCACGACCACGTCCACGAGGTCAGCAAGGAGAACCTGTACTCGTGACCGTCGCGTTGATGTGGGAGGCGCGGGCCGCGGAGGGCCGGGGCGAGGAGCTGCTGGCCTGGGCGCGGGCCCAGGAGCTGGCCGTGGAGCCCGTGCGCCGGGAGAGCTTCCGGGCCCCCCAGGACCGGGTGCTGGTCATCACCTGGTGGGACGCCGGCTACGACGCCGTACTGCCCGAACTGCCCGAGCCCGACGGTGAGTTGGTGACGCGGGGCGTGCACCGGTGGCGGTTCGAGTCGGTGGCGGTGGATCAGGGCTGAAGGGCGGACAGGGCCCCGGCCGAGGTCGCGAGCGTCGCGGACGCCACGGCCGTGACGAGTGACCGCTCCCGGACCGGCCCGGCTCCCTGTGCGTTCACGGCATCCCCCGACGCCCACCCTCGGAGGCGTCGGCGGATTCCGGCACCGGGAGCCGGCGTTCGGACCCCTTCGTGATCAGGCGGTTTCCTCCGTTGCCGGTGCGACCTCCGTCTCGCAGCGCAGCCTGCGGTCGGCGCCCACCTCCCGCACCGGGCCGGTGAGCGTCAGCCGGGCGGTGTGGCGCACCTCGGCGCTGGAGGCCGCCAGCCGCAGTTCCAGGGCGCCCGGCTCCACGACCCGGCGGCCGGTGCGGTCGGTGAACGCCGAGTGGTCGGCGTGGAAGCGGAAGGTCACCCGGCGCGTCTCGCCCGGGTCGAGTTCGAGGCGCTGGTAGCCGATCAGGCGGACGTCCGGGCGGGTCACCGTGGCCACCGGGTCGTGCAGGTACAGCTGCACCACCTCGGCGCCCGCACGGTCACCGGTGTTGCGGACGGCGACCGTCACGTCGTACGAGCCGTCCGTGGTGATCTCCGCCCCGGCGGCGTCCTGGGCGGCGTACTCCCAGGCGAACGTCGTGTACGAGCGGCCGTGGCCGAAGGCGTACAGCGGGGTCGGGTCCAGGTTGCTGACCTCGCCCGCGAGGCCCAGCGGCGGCTGGAGGTAGGTCCAGGGCTGGCCGCCGGGCACCTGCGGCACGCTCACCGGCAGCCGCCCGGAGGGGTTGACGCGGCCCGACAGCACTCCCGCGACCGCCGGGCCGCCCTCCTCGCCCGGGAAGAAGGCCTGCACGGCGGCGGCCAGCCGGCCGTGCCAGCGGCCGAGCGCGTACGGCCGCCCGGTCAGCAGGACGAGGACCACGGGCACTCCGGTGGCGACCAGCGCGTCCAGCAACTCACCCTGGACACCCGGCAGTTGCAGGTCCGTCGCGTCGCAGCCCTCGCCCGAGGTGCCGCGCCCGAACAGGCCCGCCCGGTCGCCGAGGACGGCGACGCAGACGTCCGCCTCCGCGGTCCGTGCGACCGCCTCCTCGAAGCCGCCGGTGCCGGGGTCGTCCACCCCGCAGCCTTCCGCGAACGTCACCTTGGCGTCCGGGAGTTCGGTGCGCAGCGCCTCCAGGACGGTCGGGATCTCGATGCCCATCGGGATGTCGGGGTGGTGGGTCAGGACGTGGGACGGGAAGGAGTAGCAGCCGAGCATGGCGAGCGCGTCGGCCGCCCTGGGGCCGACCACCGCGATCCTCGTGTCGGGGGAGAGCGGCAGGACGCCGTCCGGATTGTCCAGCAGGACCACCGACTCCTCGGCGAGGCGGCGGGCCAGGGCGCGGTTCGCCGTCGAGTCGAGGTCGATCCGACCGGCGGGCTCGGGGCCCCAGTCCTCGTCCAGCAGGCCCAGTTCGCACTTCTGGAGCAGGACGCGGCGGGCGGCCCGGTCGACCAGCTCCTCCGGGACCTCGCCCGCCCGTACGGCCTCCAGAAGGGGCTTGCCGTAGCACTTCAGGGTGGGCAGTTCCACGTCGAGGCCCGCCGCGAGCGCCGCGTGGGCGGCCTCCGCCTCCGTACCGGCGACCCGGTGCTGGGTCTGGAGGAAGCCGACGCCGAAGTAGTCGGCGACGACCGTTCCGGTGAACCCCCACTGCTCGCGCAGGAGTTCGGTGAGCAGACCGGGGTCGGCGGAGGCCGGGATGCCGTCGGTGTCGGTGTACGCGGCCATCACCGAGCGCGCCCCGCCCTCGCGCAGCGCGAACTCGAACGGCGGCAGCGTCACGTCGGCGAACTCGCGCACGCCCGCCCGGACCGGGGCCAGGTTGCGGGCGCCCGCGGAGGCGGCGTACCCGGCGAAGTGCTTGAGCGTGGCGACCACGCCGGCCGACTCCAGACCGCGGACATAGGCGGCGCCGACCGTGCCGACCAGGTACGGGTCCTCGCCGATGGTCTCCTCGACCCGTCCCCAGCGCGGGTCGCGGACGACGTCCAGCACGGGGGCGAGGCCCTGGTGGACGCCGACCGCGCGCAGGTCGGCGCCGATGCGCCGGCCCATCTCCTCGACGAGCGGCGGGTCGAAGGCGGCGCCCCACGCGAGCGGGACCGGGTACGCGGTCGCCTGCCAGGCGGTGAAGCCCGCGAGGCACTCCTCGTGCGCGAGCGCGGGGATGCCGAAGCGGCCCGCCTCCGCGATACGGCGCTGGGCGCGGGCCAGTGCCTGCGCGCCCAGCGCCGGGTCCACGGGGGCGGTGCCGAAGGGGCGGGTGAGCTGGCCGAGCCCGTGGGTGATGAGCTCGTCCCAGTCGTAGTCGGCGGTCATCTCGCGTTGCAGCGGGGCGACGCCGTCCCCGTCGGTGCTGGCTCCCACCCACACGCCGTACAGCTGGGCGGTCTTCTCCTCCAGAGTCATCCGGGAGAGGAGGTCGTCGACGCGGGCGGCGGCGGGCAGGGCGGGGTCACGCCAAGGCGCGGTGGTCATGAAACTCCTGTCGGGTCGAACGACCTCTCACGAAGGGCTCTCACGAACGTCTCTCGCGAATGTTTCGATGTGTAATCCGAATGTTTTGGGAACCTAGGCCGGTGAGAAGGGTTCGTCAAGAGGTCGTGCAGGGATACGATCGCCGCCATGACACCCCCGGAGCCCGGTGAAACCCGGACAGCAGGACGTTCGACGCAGACCGCGACGCTCGCCGAGATCGCCCGCGAGGCAGGCGTCTCCGCGCCGACTGTTTCGAAGGTCCTCAATGGACGGGCCGATGTCGCCCCGGCGACCCGGACCCGAGTCGAGGAGCTGCTGCGCGCCCACGGCTATCGCCGACGACGGGCCGAGGCGAGCCGCTCCCCCCTCATCGACCTGGTCTTCCACGAGCTGGAGAGCGCCTGGGCGATGGAGGTCATCCGCGGCGTGGAGAACGTGGCGCGGGACGCCGGGCTGAGCGTGGTGCTCAGCGAGAGCGCGGGCCGGCTCACCCCGGGCCGGACCTGGGCCGACCAGGTCGCCGCCCGGCGCCCGCACGGCGTCATCCTCGTGCTGTCCGGGCTCGACGAGTCCCAGCGCGCCCTGCTGACCAGCCGCTCCATCCCGTTCGTCGTCATGGACCCGGCCGGCGACCCCGGCGCCGACGTGCCGTCCATCGGCGCCACCAACTGGCAGGGCGGCCTCGCCGCCACCCGGCACCTGGTCGAACTCGGCCACACCCGGATCGGCGCCATCAGCGGCCCGTCCCGCATGATGTGCAGCCGGGCCCGTGTCGACGGCTACCGGGCCGCGCTGGAGACCGCCGGGCTGCCCGTCGACCCCGCGCTGATCAAGAACGGCGACTTCCACCACGAGGCCGGCTACCGGCTCGGCCTGGACCTGCTGCGCCGCGAGGACCGGCCCACCGCCGTCTTCGCGGGCAACGACCTCCAGGCGCTCGGGCTCTACGAGGCCGCGCGGGAGCTGGGGCTGCGCATCCCGGACGACCTGAGCGTCGTCGGCTTCGACGATCTGCCGGTCGCGCCCTGGGTGGGGCCGCCGCTGACGACCGTACGGCAGCCGCTCACCGAGATGGCCGAGGCGGCGGCGAAGCTCGTGCTCGACCTCGCGCGCGAGGAGGGAACGCCGGCGGCGACGCGGGTGGAGCTGGCGACGAGTCTGGTGGTGCGCAGCAGCACGGCGGCGCCGCCTGTGCATTAGGGAGGGAGAGGCGTCGCCGTATTGACGGGTGTGCCGTGGCACCCCACACTGCCCCGAAGTCAATCGGTTGTTCGACCGAAACTTTCGGAGGCACCCGCGATGAGATCTCTGAGAACCGGCTTATCCCTGACGCCCCTCCTGGCGGTGCTCGGCGCCCTCCTGTGCACGGCGCCCGCGGCGCACGCCGCCGACACCCCGCTGCGCGACCTCGGCGCCGCCAAGGGCAAGGTCATCGGCACCGCTGTCACCGGCTCCAAGCTCACCGGGACCTACGGTGACCTCGCCGGGGCGCAGTTCGGTTCGCTGACCCCCGGCAACGCCATGAAGTGGGGCTCGGTCGAGCCGGCCCGGGGCAGCTTCGACTGGGCCGAGGCCGACCGGATCGTGAACTTCGCCGAGGCCCACGGCCAGCAGGTGCGCGGCCACACCCTGGTCTGGCACAGCCAGAACCCGAGCTGGCTGACCAACGGCACCTGGACACCGGCCCAGCTGAGCACCCTGCTCGACGACCACATCGCCACCGAGGTCGGCCGCTACAAGGGCCGCCTGGCCGCCTGGGACGTGGTGAAC
Source organism: Streptomyces sp. Act143 (assembly GCF_003143935.1). GTDB lineage: Bacteria > Actinomycetota > Actinomycetes > Streptomycetales > Streptomycetaceae > Streptomyces. The sequence continues at coordinate 6,031,559 of NZ_QFRX01000001.1, forward strand.
GAGCCGTTCAACGAGGACGGCACCTACCGCTCGACCCTCTGGTACAACGGCCTCGGCTCCGGCTACATCGCCCAGGCCCTGACCGCCGCCCGCGCCGCCGACCCGGCCGCCAAGCTGTACATCAACGACTACAACGTCGAGGGCGTCAACGCGAAGAGCACGGCCCTGTACAACCTGGTCAAGTCGCTGAAGGAGCAGGGCGTCCCGATCGACGGCGTCGGCCTCCAGGCCCACCTCGTCCTCGGCCAGGTGCCCGCCACCCTCCAGCAGAACATCCAGCGCTTCGCCGACCTCGGCGTGGACGTGGCGATCACCGAGCTGGACATCCGGATGGCGCTGCCGGCGGACAGCGCCAAGCTGGCCCAGCAGAAGGCCGACTACAAGGCGGTGACGGCGGCCTGCGTGGCCGTCGCGCGCTGCGTCAACCTCACTGTCTGGGGCTTCGCCGACTCCGACTCCTGGGTCGACAGCACCTTCCCGGGCTACGGGGCGGCGACGCCGTACGACGCGAACTACGCGCCGAAACCGGCCTACTACGGCATCGCGGAGGCGCTGGGCGGGACGACGACACCGCCGCCGACGGGGGCCTGCACGGCGACGTACAGCGTGCCGAGCCAGTGGAACACCGGGTTCACCGGGAACGTGACGATCTCCTGCTCGGGTGCCTCGCTGTCGTCCTGGAAGGTGACCTGGACGTACGGCGCCGGGCAGCAGATCACCCAGGCATGGAACGCGACCTGCACCCAGTCCGGCGCGGCCGTCAGCTGTGTCAACGCCTCCTACAACGGGAGCGTCCCGGACGGCGGCTCGGTGAGTTTCGGGTTCAACGCGTCATGGAGCGGGAGCAACCCGCTACCGACCGTGACGGTAAGTTGAGAAAAGTTAGATTTTCCGAAGAAAACTGCCTCCGGGCGGTACGCCCGTAATAATTCGGACTTACGTTCCTCTCCGTGAACGGAGACGACGAAGGCAGACCAGTGGGCCGGCGGCGGTCGCGGATATGGAAGGCCGCCGGCCTCACTCTCGCGGGCGTGCTGGTGGCGGGAGCCGCCACCGGCGGCTGGGTGTACTGGCACCTGAACAGCAACATCAAGAGCGTCGACATCGACCAGGCGCTCGGCGACGACCGCCCGGCGAAGCCGACGGTGACCCCGTCCCCCTCCGCCTCCGCGAGCCCGCTGCCGACCGAGGCCCTCAACATCCTGGTCCTCGGCTCGGACTCACGCAGCGGCAAGGAGAACCAGGCGCTCGGCGGCGGCGACAGCACCGGCGCCCGCTCCGACACGGCGATGGTCGTGCACATCGACGCGGGCCGCACCGCGGCCACGGTCGTCAGCATCCCGCGCGACACGCTCGTCACCCGCCCGTCCTGCCCGCTGGAGGACGGCGGTTCGACGGCGGTGGCGTACCGGGCGATGTTCAACAGCGCGTACTCGGTGGGCGGCCCGGTCTGTGCCGTGAAGACCGTCGAGTCGATCACGAACGTCCGCATGGACCACTACCTGGAGATCGACTTCGCGGGCTTCGCGAAGCTGGTGAACGCCCTCGGCGGGGTCACGGTGACGACGGACGAGGACATCGACGACTCCAGCAGCCATCTGACGCTGGAAGCGGGCACCCACCACCTGAACGGCAAGCAGGCCCTCGCGCTCGCCCGCACCCGGCACGGCATCGGCGACGGCAGCGACCTCGGCCGGATAGGCCTCCAGCAGAAACTGGTGAAGGCCCTGTTGGAACAGATCTCCTCGACCGACCTGCTCACTTCCCCCACCAAGCTCTACTCGGTCGCCGACGCGATCACCGGCAGCCTCACCACCGACACCGGCCTCGACTCGCTGACCGGACTGATGGACCTCGGCCGGAGCCTGCAGGGGCTGTCGGCGGACCAGGTGAAGACGGTGACGATGCCGGTCGTGCAGGCGCCCTCGGACCACAACCGGGTGGTGGCGGACGAGCCGGAGGCGAGCGAGCTGTGGGAGTCGCTGCGGTGACGGCAACCCCTGGGCGGGGCGGTGCGGTCGCTGCGGGGACGGCCGACGGGCGTGGTGACGGACTCGGCGTTCGTGTTCGGGGGAGCTCAAGGAGTTTGCCGACCGACGCGTCGCTGACCTGCGGAAACGGCGCCGCGAAAAAATCTTGGGGAATTTCCGGCGCCGGTGTCGATTCCGTCGCCCTCCGATCGACGCATGGTTGAGCGGCCGGAGAAAAGAAGCCCCGGCCCCGACCAAGGAGCCTCAGATGCCCCGCTACCTCTCCCTCGTGCAGATCGACGAGTCCAACGCCCCCGCCGAAGGCCCCAGCCCCGAGCTGATGGAGCGGATGGGGTCGCTGATCGAGGAGATCACCAAGGCCGGTGTCATGCTCGACACCGCCGGTCTCACCCCGTCCGCCCAGGGCACCCGCGTGCACTGGGAGGGCGGGAAGCTCTCCGTCACCGACGGGCCCTTCACCGAGGCCAAGGAGGTCGTCGGCGGGTACGCGATCATGCAGTGCAAGGACAAGGCCGAGGCGCTGGAGTGGACCAAGCGGTTCCTCCAGGTGCACGAGGAGTACTGGACCGTCACCTGCGAGGTGCGGGAGATCGCCGAGGGCTGAGTTCTCCTTGGCGGGCGGCGCCCGCGGGTGTTGCATGGGGGACTGTGAGCCCACAGTCCCCCCAGCCCCACGGCGACCCGCGGCACGCCATCGAGACCGTCTTCCGGATCGAGTCGCCCCGCATTGTCGCCGCCGTCACCCGCACCGTCCGTGACGTCGGCATCGCCGAGGAACTCGCCCAGGACGCGCTCGTCGCCGCCCTGGAGCAGTGGCCGCGCGACGGTGTCCCCGACAACCCGGGCGCCTGGCTCATGACCGCCGCCCGGCGCCGGGCCGTCGACCTGGTCCGGCGCCGCGAGAACTACGCCCGCAAGCTCCAGGAGATCGGGCGGGAGCTGCCGGAGACGGTCCCGTTCGACGAACCCGCCGACCCCGACGACATCGACGACGACCTGCTCCGGCTCGTCTTCACCACCTGCCATCCGGTCCTCTCCGCCGAGGCCCGCGTCGCCCTCACCCTCCGGCTCCTGGGCGGCCTCACGACGGCCGAGATCGCCCGCGCCTTCCTCACCCCCGAGGCGACCGTCGCCCAGCGCATCGTCCGCGCCAAGCGCACCCTCGCCACCAGGAACGTCGCCTTCGAGGTGCCGTACGGCGTCGAGCGCGAGGCCCGGCTGGGTGACGTACTCGACGTCATCTACCTCGTCTTCAACGAGGGGTACGCCGCCACCGTCGGCGACGACTGGCTGCGGCCGGGGCTCTGCGAGGACGCCCTGCGGCTGGCCCGCCTGCTGTCCGGGCTGATGCCGAAGGAGCCCGAAGTGCACGGCCTCGCGGCGCTGTTGGAGTTCCAGGCGTCCCGCACCGCCGCCCGCACCGGCCCCGACGGCGCTCCCGTCCTCCTCAGGGATCAGAACCGCCGCCGCTGGAACCGCATGCTCATCGCCCGCGGCATCAGGGCACTCGAGCGGGCGGAGGCCACCGCCACCGGCGCCCCCGGCCCGTACGTCCTCCAGGCCACCATCGCGGCCTGCCACGCGCACGCGTACACCTACGAGGAGACCGACTGGGCCACCATCGCCGCCCTGTACGGTCTGCTGGCCGCCCGCGCCCCGTCCCCGGTCGTCGAACTCAACCGCGCGGTCGCCGTGTCGATGGCCGAGGGACCGGAAACGGCCCTGGAGATCGTCGACGCCCTGACCCCCCACCTGCGCGACTATCACCTGCTGCCCAGCGTGCGCGGCGACCTCCTGCACCGGCTCGGCCGTACGGCGGAGGCGGCGGCCGAGTTCCAACGCGCCGCCGCCCTCGCCCGCAACGAACGCGAGCGGGAACTGCTGCGGCGCCGCGCGCGGGAGGCTCAGGCCGGCTGACCGAGCAGCATGGTGGGGGCGCCGGCGACCCGGGTGAGGAAGACGGTCAGCGCGGCCTTGCCGTGCGGTTTCGGCAGGGCCTTCCTGCGCAGCTCCTCCGGCTCCACCGCCGAACCCCGCTTCTTCACGGTGAGGATTCCGACCTCACGCTCACGCAACAGCGCCTTCAGCTTCTTCACGTTGAAGGGGAGTTGGCCGGTGATCTCGTAGGCGGTGGCGTACGGGGTCACGCGCAGCTCGTCCGCGGTGATGTACGCGATCGTCTCGTCGATCAGCCCGCCCTCCAGATCCTCGGCCACCTCGGCGACCAGGTGGGCGCGGATGACGGCGCCGTCGGGCTCGTACAAGTACCTTCCGACAGGCCGGACTTCGGGGTCGGGGAGGCCGCGGCCGAGGAGGGTGCGGGGGCCCGGGAGGAGGGTGGCGCGGACTCCGCCAGGCTCGGTGCCGAACCACAGCACCGCCTCCTTCACGTCCCCGCCGTCCGAGATCCACTCCGCCTCGGCCTCGGCGGGGATCGCCTCGTGGGGGACGCCGGGTGCGATCTTCAGGGCGGCGTGCGGCGCCTTCGCCGCCGCCTGTACCGCCCAGGACAGGGGAGGGGAGTAGGCCTCCGGGTCGAAGATCCTGCCGCGACCGCCGCGTCGCGCCGGGTCCACGAACACCGCGTCGTACGCGGACGTGTCGACCTCCGTGACATCCGCCTCCCGCACCTCGATCAGCCCGGCCAGCCCCAGCGCCTCGGCGTTCGCCCGTGCCACGGCCGCCGTGAACGGGTCCCGGTCCACGGCGAGGACCCTGATCCCGGCCCGTGCGAGGGCGATCGCGTCGCCGCCGATCCCGCAGCACAGATCGGCGACGGACCGCACGCCCAGCGCCCGGAAGCACTCCGCGCGATACGTGGCCACGCTCGCCCGCGTCGACTGCTCGACCCCGTTCGGGGTGAAGAACATCCGCTCCGCGTCCTCGGTCCCGAACTTCGCCGCCGCCCGCTGCCGCAGCCGCGCCTGGCCGAGCGCCGCCGACACCAGGTCCGCGGGGTGCTCGCGGCGCAGCCGGGTGGCGACGGTGAGTTCGTCGGCGGGGGCGGTGCCGCGCACTTCGTCGAGGAGGGCGCGGCCCTCGGGGGTGAGGAGGGGGGTGAGGTCGGTCACCGGTTCATTGTGGGCCAGTCGGTGGATGGTCCGCTTCCGGCGGCGGTGTCGGCCCGGGCGTGGAGCGGTGGCCTGCGAAGATCCAGCGCCATGGGATCAGTAGTACAAACTGACAAAAACAGGCCGAAGTGGGGGGTCCGGGGCACCCTCGCCGTCCTGGCCCTCGCCGTGGTCGCCTCCGGCTGTGCGCAGGGCGAGAGCACCAAGGTCCGCCCGGCGCCCGGCCAGCAGCCCCTGAAGGCGCCCCCGGCCCGCGCGCTCGACGCGTACGCCACCAAGCTGCGCGCCTCGGCGCGGATCGCCGAACGCTGGGGTCTGGCCAGGGTCCCGCTGACGCCCCCCGCGCCGCCCGCGAAGAAGCCGCACATCACCACCCGTAAGGGCTTCGAGGTCGACGGTCACGAGGAGCGCGGCCTGCCGCCCGTCTTCACCACGATCCCCACCAAGCAGAAGATCGTCTTCCTCACCATCGACGACGGCGCCGAGAAGGACCCGGCGTTCCTGCGGATGATGAGCGAGCTGAAGATCCCGTACACCGCCTTCCTCAGCGACTACCTGGTCAAGGAGGACTACGGGTACTTCAAGCGGATGCAGGACCGGGGGACGGTGCTCAACAACCACACCCTCCACCACCCCTACCTGCCCGGGCTGTCCCCCGCCCGCCAGAAGCGCGAGATCTGCGGCATGCAGGACGTGATCGAGAAGCGCTACGGCAAACGGCCGCTGCTGTTCCGCCCGCCCTTCGGCAACTACGACGAGGACACCCTGGTCGCGGCGAAGGCGTGCGGGGTGAAGTACGCGCCGATCTGGAACGAGGAGGTCTTCGTCGACCACTGGGAGTACCGCGAGTGGGACCGGAAGATCCACCCGGGCGACATCGTGCTGAGTCACTTCCGCGGCCGGGAGGACTGGAAGGGCACCATGCCGGACATGGTCAGGCGCTTCCTGGACAAGATCACGGCCGAGGGGTTCGCGGTGGCCCGGCTGGAGGACTACTTGTGAGGGCCTTGACGGCCGCTGTGGCGATGGCCCTGCTGCTGACCGGCTGCGCCCAGTCCGTCGACCCCCTCGAACGGCTGGGCAGGAAGGCGGTCACGTACGGCGCCAAGGGGGTGCGGTCCGGGCCCGCCGTGCCGGTGGTGACGCGGGTCCGCACCGCCGACAAGGTGGTCTTCCTGACGTACGACGACGGCGCCGAACGGGACCCGCGCTTCGTCCGGCTGGTCCGCGAACGGCGGCTGCCCGTCAGCATGTTCCTCACCGACAGCGTGGCCGGGCCCGGCTACGGCCACTTCGCCCGGCTGCGGTCGGTGGGGGCCGGTATCCAGAACCACACCCTCGACCACGCCGCCCTGCGCGGCCTGCCCTACGCCGGCCAGCGCGCCGAGATCTGCGGCCAGCAGGACAAACTCGCCGCCCGCTTCGGCGTCCGCCCGCGCTACTTCCGGCCGCCCTACGGCACGTACGACACCACGACCCTGCGCGCGGCGACGGACTGCGGCATCGGGGCGGTCGTGCTGTGGCGGGTGTCGATGGAGGACGGCAGACCGGCCTACGCGAGCGGAGAGCACCGCCTGCTCCCCGGCGACATCGTCTCCCTGCCGTCGACGGAGGCGACCGGGCTGACCCTGGTGGAGCGCACGACACGCCTGCTGCGGGAGATCGGGAAGGCGGGTCTGCGGGTGGGGCGGCTGGAGGACTACCTCTGACAGCGGGAGGGCTGCCGCTGTCAGCATCCGATGTAGGGACGCAATTAGCAGTCCGCTTGACCGAGTGCTAATCACGGTCATAGTCTCGGCTCTGGCACTCCCCCCTGGAGAGTGCCAATACGCGACGGGCAGGTCCGGCACCCGCGACGACGGATCGACCTGGTCGCCACCTCAGACAGTTAACCCCGTGAGATCTCCGAAGGGGGAGGTCGGATCGTGACGACCGCCAGCTCCAAGGTTGCCATCAAGCCGCTCGAGGACCGCATCGTGGTCCAGCCGCTCGACGCCGAGCAGACCACGGCCTCTGGCCTGGTCATCCCGGACACCGCGAAGGAGAAGCCCCAGGAGGGCGTCGTCCTCGCCGTGGGCCCGGGCCGCTTCGAGAACGGCGAGCGTCTGCCGCTCGACGTCAAGACCGGCGACATCGTGCTGTACAGCAAGTACGGCGGCACCGAGGTGAAGTACAACGGCGAGGAGTACCTCGTCCTCTCGGCTCGCGACGTGCTCGCGATCATCGAGAAGTAAGTCACCCCGAGCATTCAGTTGCTTCACGCTGCGCCCCTGGCCCCCGCGACCACATAAGAACCCGGGCGCCCGGGGCGCAGTGTCTTTTTTTCACCGACAGATTTCGAGAGGGCTCCCGCTGTCATGGCGAAGATCCTGAAGTTCGACGAGGACGCCCGTCGCGCCCTCGAGCGCGGCGTCAACAAGCTGGCCGACACGGTCAAGGTGACGATCGGCCCCAAGGGCCGCAACGTCGTCATCGACAAGAAGTTCGGCGCCCCCACTATCACCAACGACGGTGTCACGATCGCCCGTGAGGTCGAGATCGAGGACCCGTACGAGAACCTCGGCGCGCAGCTGGTGAAGGAGGTGGCGACCAAGACCAACGACATCGCGGGTGACGGTACGACCACCGCCACCGTGCTCGCCCAGGCGCTGGTGCGCGAGGGCCTGAAGAACGTCGCCGCGGGTGCCTCCCCGGCGCTGCTCAAGAAGGGCATCGACGCCGCCGTCAAGGCCGTCTCCGAGGACCTGCTCGCCTCGGCCCGCCCGATCGACGAGAAGTCCGACATCGCCGCCGTGGCCGCGCTCTCCGCGCAGGACCAGCAGGTCGGCGAGCTCATCGCCGAGGCGATGGACAAGGTCGGCAAGGACGGTGTCATCACCGTCGAGGAGTCCAACACCTTCGGTCTGGAGCTGGACTTCACCGAGGGCATGGCCTTCGACAAGGGCTACCTGTCGCCGTACTTCGTGACGGACCAGGAGCGCATGGAGGCCGTCCTGGAGGACCCCTACATCCTCATCAACCAGGGCAAGATCTCCTCCATCCAGGACCTGCTGCCGCTGCTGGAGAAGGTCATCCAGGCCGGCGCCTCGAAGCCGCTGCTGATCATCGCCGAGGACGTCGAGGGCGAGGCCCTGTCGACCCTGGTCGTGAACAAGATCCGCGGCACCTTCAACGCCGTCGCCGTGAAGGCCCCCGGCTTCGGTGACCGCCGCAAGGCGATGCTCCAGGACATGGCCGTCCTCACCGGCGCCACGGTCATCTCCGAGGAGGTCGGCCTCAAGCTCGACCAGGCCGGTCTGGACGTGCTGGGCTCCGCCCGCCGCGTGACCGTCACCAAGGACGACACCACCATCGTCGACGGTGCCGGTTCCTCCGAGGACGTCGTCGGGCGCGTCAACCAGATCAAGGCCGAGATCGAGAACACCGACTCCGACTGGGACCGCGAGAAGCTCCAGGAGCGCCTCGCGAAGCTGGCCGGCGGCGTGTGCGTGATCAAGGTCGGCGCCGCCACCGAGGTGGAGCTGAAGGAGAAGAAGCACCGTCTGGAGGACGCCATCTCCGCGACCCGCGCCGCGGTCGAGGAGGGCATCGTCTCCGGTGGTGGCTCCGCGCTGGTCCACGCCGTCAAGGTCCTCGAGGGCAACCTCGACAAGACCGGCGACGAGGCCACCGGCGTCTCCGTGGTCCGCAAGGCCGCCGTCGAGCCGCTGCGCTGGATCGCCGAGAACGCCGGCCTGGAGGGCTACGTCATCGTCTCCAAGGTCGCCGAGCTCGACAAGGGCAACGGCTACAACGCCGCCACCGGCGAGTACGGCGACCTGGTCAAGGCCGGCGTCATCGACCCGGTCAAGGTCACCCGCTCCGCCCTGGAGAACGCCGCCTCCATCGCCTCCCTCCTCCTGACGACCGAGACCCTGGTCGTCGAGAAGAAGGAAGAGGAGGAGCCGGCGGCCGCTGGTCACAGCCACGGCCACGCGCACTGAGCCCAGTAGCTCCTAGAGGGCCCGGCATCCAGGGATGGGTGCCGGGCCTTCGCGTTGCGGGGCGGTTGCCGACCGTTCCTCATGCGGCCGCCGCGGTCTCAACGCGGTTGTTGCTCCACTTCTCCGCGATCTCCTTCGCGAGTTCGAAGCATTCGCCGTCGGCCTTTCCCTCGTACGCCCTGAAGTCCCGCTCGATGAGCGCCGCGTCGGGATGCCTGCTCTCGTAGCGCCGCTGCTCCGTCTCCGAGAAGCACGAGCGCAGGGCGCTGAAGAGCGCGGCCGCCGACGAGCGCACCTCCTCGTCCTCACCGCTCTTGAGAGCGCAGTCCCGCCAGACGTGCAGCGGGAAGTCCTGCATCTGATCGCCCTCGCACCACCAATCCCGGTCCTGGGAGAGCAGTACCTCGGCCGTGGCCTGCAGCACGAACATCTTGGCCAGCACGGGGACACCCCTGCTCACGTCCCAACCGTCCATGAAGTGACCGGGGAACGCGTACTCGCCCCGGTTGGTGGGGTTCGTCAGGCTCTTCGCGTGCAGCAGCAGCAGGGAGGCCGCCTCGACCAGCGTGGTGTCGTCGGCGAACTGCGCCTCCATGTGGTACGGGTGCTTGAGCGCGCCGTCGGCCAGTATCTCGTCGATGATCCATGTGGCTGTTCCGTTGTCCACGTCTCCCGCATCCCACGCGGGTTCGAGTATCCGGATGGCAACGCGCGGCTGACCGATCAGGATCGTGGCGCTGAGGGTGCCCGACAATCGCTGCGGTGTTCCGGGGGGAATCGCCTCCAGCAGGCTTGTCACATCGAGCCGCTGCCGCTCGCGGGCGTTGTGCTCAGCGGTGAGCAGTGTGCCGAACAGCGTGGCCGCGGTGGCGAGACCGCCTCCGATGAAGGTGGCGAAGACCGTCAGCTCCTCGCCCTCGGGAGAGGAGCCGACAGAGAACCCGAACAAGCCCGCGTGGAGCGCCAGCACCACGGCCATCCACAGCATCACGGCGGCGATGGCCGCGAGGAACAGATAGCCGGCGCTCTGCACGGGATTGCGCCGAGCCCAGATGCGGAGCGCCCCCGTGACCCGTCGCAGCCGGCCCATCAACCGGCCCTCCTGGCCCGCCTTATCTGGGCCTGCGGCCGGTCGTCCCCGTACATGTCCTCGATCTCGACCGCCGACGCCTCGTCCTTGCCCCGGTACCAGGCCCCGGCCTTCTTGGCCTCGTCCTTGCTCAGGAAGCCTATGAAGTCCTTCCGCTTACCGCTCTCGATGACTGCCGCCGCCCTTTCGTACACCCCCTGCTCCATCTGTTCCACGGGCAGCCCGATGTCCTTGGCCTCGTGGAATTCGATGGGGAACAGATGGTGGGTGTACTCGAAGACGAGTCGTGTGGCGATCTCCTTGATGAGCTTGTCGTCGACCTCCTCCGTACGCATACGCAGGAGCCGGCGGGCGTAGAACTCGCCGATCCTGAGGCTCCTGCCCCAGCCGCCGAAGTCCAGTGCCGAGACGCTCCCCATCAACGGCTGGACCATACCCAGCGTGTATGCGCTGGCGATGTTCAGCAGATCGCTGACGGCGACCTTTCCGTTCGTCTCCCTGATGAGCTTGGGCAGGAACATCTGGAACGTCCGGATTCCGAAACCCCGGACGTAGTCGACGCTCTGGTAGCAGTCGAGTGCCGACACGAAATTCGCCGGGTTGCGTGGATCGGGGATCTGCGTGTCCAGCGGGCCCAGTTCACCGAAGGCCGACAGATAGAGTTTGTCCGCCCCGAGGGCCAGGAGCGTGCTGGCGCTCTTTGCCCGGCCGGGCACATAGACGCTGACGTTCTTCGAGTACTCCGCCAGGTAAAGCGCCGAGGAATACGCGCTGTCGAGGCTGCCGCCGGGAGAGTCCAGGAGCACGTTGAGCGCGATGTCGGAGGTGTCCTCTCCCGGCGCCGGATACCCGAAGGCCTCGCACAGCATGTCCCGGAGGTTTCCCTCCGTGCCCTTCTTCCTGTTGTCCGAGATGAACTCGCCGCGGATGAGCAGCCAGGCTCCGCCGACGTACTGCGCCAGCTCCAGTCCCGCCTTCTTGACTTCCTCGACCTCGGAGAGGGTCATCCTCTCGGCTTCCGAACGCAAGCCCACGTCAAGCGCGCTGGCTCGTTCTTCGTGTGACGCCGTGCCGTTCGTGTACTGATCGTTCATCGGAGTCCGCCTCCGAGTGAGTGTGCCCCCCGTAAGTCCGGAGATCTTCTCCGAAATGGGCATGTGTGGAACTTTCAGCGTCCAGCCGTGCGGGGCCGACGTCAGCGTGCCGAAGGTCCTGGGGGTGTGGCCCGGATGTCCCAAATCCGAGGAGCTCAGGCGGGGTTGACGGGTCTTCGGCGGCAGCGGAAGGTCCGGCACCCCGGGCGAGTCCCGGAGGTGCCGGACCTTGCCGGTGGTTACTGCTCCAGCGCGTCCAACGCCCCCAACTGCCCCATCAGCCCCATCCGGTCGTACTGCCACCAGCCCTCGGCGAGCTTCCCGCCGGCGGCGCAGCGGTGAACGGTCGTCCCGGTCATCGTCACCTTCTTCCCCGTGGCCGTGAGGCCCAGGAACTCCCCGACATGGGTGCCGTTCCAGGTCCACCGGGTGCACACCCGGTCGCCCTGGGCGAGCTGGTCGTGGAGGGTGAAGCCGAAGTCGAAGCCGCCCCGCCACATCTCGATCCCGCGGCGGACGGCGTCGAGGCCGATCGCGTCCTGCTCACTGGCGGGATCGTGGTCGCGGTAGTCCTCGGTGAGCAGGCCGTGCAGCGCGGGCAGCTCTCCTCGTCCGCCGAGCATCTCGAAGAACCTCCGCGCGGTGGCGGAGTGGAGCTGCTCGTCCCGCACCACGTCCAGGTCAGTGAAGGTGGGCATCCCGTCGCAGAGAGCCACCATCTCCTGGAAGATCTTGTCCGTCTCGGGCAGGTTCGAATTCCGCATCGCCTCCTCGTACGACGGGAACTCCACGATCTCGATGAAGTGCGACGCGTCCGAGCGGTCCTTGCCGATGAGGTCGTGCGTCGCGGTCCGCTTCCCCTTGGTCTGCTCGACCCACCTGTCCATCAGCCGGTTCATCTCGTCGAACCGGCTGGTTCTGCAGTCGATGAGCTGTACGAAGGTCATGGCACTCTCGCCTCCGGCCCCCTGGGTCCGGTCTGAACAGCACCATTGTCCTCCCCTTTGACCTCATGAGCGCGGTCCGGCACCTCGGCAGGCGCCTACTGCGGCCCGTACCTCCGCCCGGTCCGCGAAGTGATCCCCCCGATCAGCCCCCGGGGCACCACCTTCACCACGCCCATCAGCGCCTTGTACCGCGGGTCCGGGATCGACAGCGTCTTCCCCCGGGCCAGGTCGTGGAGCGCGGACGCCACCAGCTTGTCCGCGTCCAGCCACATCCATCCCGGGATGTTGTCCGTCCCCATCCCGGCCCGCTGATGGAACTCGGTGCGCACGAACCCCGGCGCCAGGGCCATCAACCGCACCCCGCTGCCCGCCAGATCCTTGGCCGCGCCCTGCGTGAACTGCACGACCCACGCCTTGGAGGCGCCGTACGTCCCGCGCGGCACGAAGGCGGCCACGGAGGCGACGTTCACGACACCGCCGCGCCCGCGCTCCCGCATCGCCTCCGTCGCGGCCGACGTCAGCCGGAGCACCGCCTCGCAGTGGACCTTGAGCATCCTCAGCTCGTCGGCCATGGAGACGTCGAGGTAGCGGCCCTTGTTGCCGAAGCCGGCGTTGTTGACCAGCAGGTCGACGGGGCGGCGGCGGTCGGAGAGGCGGGCGGCGACCGACTCGATGCCCTCGTCGGTGGCCAGGTCCGCCGTCAGGACCTCCACCTCGACGCCGTGCCGGTCGTGCAGTTCGGTGGCCTGTTCACGCATCCGCTTGGTGTCGCGGGCCACCAGCACCAGGTCATGCCCGTCAGCCGCCAGCCGCCGAGCGAACGCGGCACCGATGCCCGCGGTCGATCCCGTAATCAATGCCGTTGTCATGGCGCAAGGTTAATGACCCGGACCGCATGCGTCCGGTTGCCGTCAGGCCTTGGACCGCCCGTACTTCTCCAGGTATTCGTGCGCGGACCGGCGCACCTCCGGGTGCAGCGCCTCACCCGCGGCCAACATCCGTGGCAGCAGGGCCCGTTCGGTGGTCGTCGCCCGGAACGCCAGGGCGACCGTGACGTCGTGGCCGGGCCGGTGCACGATCTCGACCGGGTCCCCGGCCCGGAACTCGCCCGGCTCGATCACCCGCAGATACGCCCCCGGCGCCCCCTGTGCCGTGAACCGCTTCACCCACCGCTGCTCGCCCATGTGGCCCTGGAAGGTGCCGCAGGGAATGCGCGCGCTGGTGATCTCCAGCACCACCTCGGGCCCGATCCGCCAGCGCTCGCCGATCAGCGCCCCGGACACGTCCAGACCGAGCGTGGTGATGTTCTCCCCGAACGCGCCGTTGGCCAGCGCGCGCCCCAACTCGCGCTCCCAGGCGTCCAGATCCTCCCGGGCCACGGCGTAGACCGCCTGGTCGTCACCGCCGTGATGCTGCCGCTTGCACACGTCGTCCCCGGCGAGGCCGCTTCCGCCGATCCCCTTCGGCCCGGGCGCCGCCACCCGCACCGGCCCCGTCACCGGCTGCTTGTCGATCCCGGTCAGCCCCTCGGGGTTGTCCGTGTACGGCACGGCCTTCGCCCGGCCCAGGTTCACAGAGAGAAGCTTCATGAGCGGCACGGTAAAGGGCCGGTCATCAAAGTCGCTACGCATTATTAGCCGTGGCATCAAAGAACGCCTTATCCTCGATTTGTGATCGAAGCCCGCCATCTCCGCGTCCTGCGCGCCGTCGCCACCACCGGCTCCTTCTCCGCCGCCGGTCGCGAACTGGGCTGCACCCAGCCCGCCGTCAGCCAGCAGATGAAGGCCCTGGAGGCGTCCGTGGGCACGCCGCTGCTCGTCCGCAGCGGGCGCGAGATGCGGCTGACGCAGGCGGGCGAGGCCCTCGTCCGGCACGCCAACGGCATCCTCGCCGGGCTCACCGCCGCCGAGGAAGAGGTCGCCGCGATCGCGGGCCTGCGGGCCGGCCGGGTCCGGCTCGTCTCCTTCCCCAGCGGCAGCTCCACCCTTGTCCCCACCGCCCTCGCCGCGCTGCGCGCCGCACACCCCGGCACCCGCGTCTCCCTGGAGGAGGCCGAACCGCCGCAGTCCGTCGAGATGCTGCGGACGGGCGACTGCGACATCGCGCTCGCCTTCCGGTACGAAGGCGCCGCGGGCGGCGGTGACGAATGGGAGGACCTCGTCGTACGGCCCCTGCTGCGGGACCGGCTCGTCGCCCTCGTACCCGAACGGCACCGCCTCGCCCGGGTCGCCTCCGTCGGCATCGGCGAACTGGCCCGCGAGTCCTGGATCGCCGGATGCCCGCGCTGCCGGGGGCAGTTGGTGGAGGTGTGCGAGGGCGCCGGCTTCACGCCCCGCATCGACTTCGCGACCGACGACTATCCGGCGGTGGTCGGCCTGGTGGGCGCGGGCCTCGGGGTGGCCGTCCTGCCGCAGCTCGCCGTCGAGTCGGTACGGCCCCGGGGCGCACGCACGGTGACCCTGGAACCGGCCGTCCGCCGGGAGATCGTCGCCCTGACCCTGCCCGACCTGGCCCAGGTGCCGGCCGTGGCGGCGACGCTGGACCGGCTCGCGATCGCCGCGGGGCGGCAGCAGCCGTAGAGAGCAGCAAACACCCGTAGAAAGCGGCAGCAGGCCCAGTACAGCGGCAGCAACCCCGGAAAAGTGAAGGGGCACGCGTGCGCGTGCCCGTTTTGGAGAAACGTTCCTTCAGTTGTTCGAAACGGCGTGCCCGCCGCTCGACGCCGCCGTCACCAGGCGGTTGCGCGCCCGGCCCATGAGCTCTTCGCGCTCGTCCTCGGTCAGCCCGCCCCATACGCCGTACGGCTCTCTCACCGCCAACGCGTGCGCCGCGCACTGCGCGCGCACCGGGCACCTCATGCAGACCTCCTTGGCCGAGTTCTCACGAGCGCTCCGCGCCGCACCGCGCTCGCCCTCCGGATGGAAGAAGAGCGAACTGTCGACCCCGCGGCAGGCAGCCAGGAGCTGCCAGTCCCACAGGTCCGCGTTCGGTCCGGGAAGGCGGGAGAAATCTGCCATTGCGTGACCCCTTGTAGCCGTTCTGTGGCGGATACGGTGTCCACGACCGTACATCTACGATCTAAGGAGATGAAAATATGACTCATTGCGAATCTAGCCTCAGACACCAGCAAAAGGGAAGAAATAGGGCTGAATGGGGCACCGGTTGTGATGAAACGTTGTGGGTCCGCCCTGCATGTCTGCACCGTGTCCGCGCCCTCACGTAGAGTGCCGAAGACGGCGCACGGCCCCGTAACTCTTTCGAGTGACCGTCGTTGAGAGTGCGGAGGCGGTTGAAGCTACAAGTGCTCGGGCAGGCGTCCGAGACGGTCGACCGCACAGGTGACGATTCGTACCAGCCTGGAGGCTCAAGGTGACGTGCATCAGCTGCGGAGGGCGGCCATGACATCCGTCCTCGTCTGCGACGACTCCCCGCTTGCCCGAGAGGCGCTCCGCCGCGCGGTCGCGACCGTGCCCGGCGTCGAGCGCGTGACGACCGCGGCCAACGGCGAGGAAGTCCTCCGCCGCTGGGGCGCGGACCGCTCGGACCTGATCCTGATGGACGTACGCATGCCCGGACTGGGCGGCGTCGAGACCGTGCGGCGGCTGCTGTCCGCCGACCCCGGTGCGCGCATCATCATGCTCACCGTCGCGGAGGACCTGGACGGCGTCGCGCTCGCGGTGGCCGCGGGTGCGCGGGGCTACCTGCACAAGGACGCCTCCCGGGCCGAGCTGCGGGCCACGGTGACGCAGGCCCTGGCCGACCCGACCTGGCGGCTCGCCCCGCGTCGGCTGCGTTCCGCCGAGATGGGTGCCGCGCCCACGCTCACCGCGCGTGAGATCCAGGTGCTCGAGGGTATGAGCCACGGGCGGTCCAACGCGGAGATCGGGCGGGAGCTGTTCCTGTCCGAGGACACCGTCAAGACGCATGCGCGACGGCTGTTCAAGAAGCTGGGTGCGTCCGACCGGGCGCATGCCGTCGCGCTCGGGTTCCGGTGGGGCCTGGTTCGCTGAGAGCCCGGCCGTCCGGGCCGTCGCTCTGGTGCTGGTGCGTTGTGGCTGGTCGCGCCCACGCGGCGGAGCCGCACATGGTGCAGCCCCGCGCCCCTTCGGGCGCGGGCCTCTGTGCCCGGTGCTTGTTTCGGCGCCGATGCCGCATCCTTGAGGTGTGGAGTCTCTCGGGGACGAGTCGGTCGAGCGGAAGGGGAGGGCGCAGGAGATGAGTTCCGGCGCACCTGCTCATAACGCTTCGGTGCACAACAGCGGGCGCGATGCCACGGATGAATCGGCCACAGTGCACCATGGACCGATGCGCGAGGACGAGACGACGGTGATCGGTGGGCTTGTCCATCGCGCCGTCGACGGGGATGAGCAGGCGACCCACGACCTGCTGGCCCATGTCCACCCACTGGCGCTGCGCTACTGCCGTACGCGGCTGTCGCGGCTCCCCGGCGACGCACGTCACTTCGTGGAGGACCTCGCCCAGGAGGTCTGCGTCGCGGTGCTGCTCGCGCTGCCGCGCTACCGGGACACCGGGCGCCCCTTCGAGGCCTTCGTCTTCGCCATCGCCGCCCACAAGGTCGCCGACCTTCAGCGCGCCGCCATGCGGGGGCCCGGGTCCACGGCCGTTCCGTCCGACGAGATGCCCGAGCGGCCCGACGACTCCCTCGGCCCCGAGGAGCGGGCGCTGCTCAGCAGTGACGCCGAATGGGCCAAGAAGCTCCTGGCCAATCTGCCCGAGAACCAGCGGGAGCTGCTGCTGCTGCGGATCGCGGTGGGGCTGACGGCGGAGGAGACGGGACAGATGTTGGGAATGTCACCGGGCGCGGTCCGGGTGGCCCAGCACCGGGCGCTGAGCCGGTTGCGAGCGCTCGCAGAGCAGTAGTCCCCGGTAGTTGCACGGCAGTTCGCGGCGGTTCCCCGGCTTTGTGGCTTTGTTGAACAGGTCGCACCTCAGTTCCGTACGAACATACGAAGCCGGTAGCCGGACGGAACCGTGGAATTCGGGACCCTTCCTTCCCGTTAGCATGGACATCCGCACCGATCAAGGCCATTGGGGAAGGTGTCATGACTGCAAACGTCGACGGAGTGCCCGCCAAATTCGCGACACTCGGGCTGACCTACGACGACGTGCTGCTGCTGCCGGGCGCGTCGGACATGGCGCCCGACGAGATCGACACCGCCTCGTACGTCTCCAAGAACGTGCGGGTGAACATCCCGCTGCTGTCCGCCGCCATGGACAAGGTCACCGAGTCGCGCATGGCGATCGCGATGGCCCGCCAGGGCGGCGTCGGCGTACTGCACCGCAACCTCTCCATCGAGGACCAGGCCAACCAGGTCGACCTCGTCAAGCGCTCCGAGTCCGGCATGGTGGCCGACCCGATCACCGTGCACCCGGACGCCACGCTCGCCGAGGCCGACGCGCTGTGCGCCAAGTTCCGCATCAGCGGCGTCCCGGTCACCGACCCGAGCAAGAAGCTGCTCGGCATCGTCACCAACCGCGACATGGCCTTCGAGAGCGACCGCACCCGCCGGGTCCGCGAGGTCATGACGCCGATGCCGCTGGTCACCGGCAAGGTCGGCATCTCCGGCGTCGAGGCCATGGAGCTGCTGCGCAAGCACAAGATCGAGAAGCTTCCGCTGGTCGACGACGAGGGCGTCCTCAAGGGCCTCATCACCGTCAAGGACTTCGTCAAGGCCGAGAAGTACCCGAGCGCCGCGAAGGACGCCGAGGGCCGCCTGCTCGTCGGTGCCGCGGTCGGTGTCGCCGGTGACGCCTTCGAGCGCGCCCAGGCCCTGATCGAGGCGGGCGTCGACTTCATCGTCGTCGACACCGCGCACGGCCACTCCCGGCTGGTCGGCGACATGGTCGCCAAGATCAAGTCCAACCACACGCGCGTGGACGTCATCGGCGGCAACATCGCCACCCGTGACGGCGCCCAGGCGCTCATCGACTCCGGCGTGGACGGCATCAAGGTCGGCGTCGGCCCCGGCTCCATCTGCACCACCCGCGTCGTCGCCGGCATCGGCGTCCCGCAGGTCACGGCCATCTACGAGGCCTCGCTGGCCGCCAAGGAGGCCGGCATCCCGGTCATCGGCGACGGTGGCCTCCAGTACTCCGGCGACATCGCCAAGGCGCTCGTCGCGGGCGCCGACACCGTGATGCTGGGCTCGCTGCTCGCCGGCTGCGAGGAGTCCCCGGGCGAGCTGCTGTTCATCAACGGCAAGCAGTTCAAGTCGTACCGCGGCATGGGCTCGCTCGGCGCCATGCAGTCCCGCGGCGACCGCAAGTCCTTCTCCAAGGACCGCTACTTCCAGGAGGGCGTCGCCTCCGACGAGCAGCTGGTCCCCGAGGGCATCGAGGGCCAGGTGCCCTACCGCGGCCCGCTCTCCTCGGTCGTCCACCAGCTGGTCGGCGGCCTGCGCCAGTCGATGTTCTACGTCGGCGGCAGGACCGTGCCGGAGCTCCAGGCCAACGGCCGGTTCGTCCGCATCACGTCGGCGGGCCTGAAGGAGTCGCACCCGCACGACATCCAGATGACGGTCGAGGCGCCGAACTACAGCCGTAAGTAGTCCGCAGGTCTCCCCAGGGCGGCTCCGGAGCATCCGGGGCCGCCCTTGTCGTACCCGTCGGGGATACTGGAAGACGCTGAAACGCATCACGAAAGGCCACCCACGTGACTGAGATCGAGATCGGGCGCGGCAAGCGCGGCCGCCGGGCGTACGCCTTCGACGACATCGCCGTCGTCCCCAGCCGTCGTACGCGCGACCCGAAGGAGGTCTCGATCGCCTGGCAGATCGACGCCTACCGCTTCGAGCTGCCGTTCCTGGCCGCCCCCATGGACTCGGTCGTCTCCCCGGCCACCGCCATCCGCATCGGCGAGCTCGGCGGCCTGGGCGTGCTGAACCTCGAAGGTCTGTGGACGCGGTACGAGGACCCGCAGCCGCTGCTCGACGAGATCGCGGGGCTGGACGCCGAGACCGCCACCCGCCGCCTCCAGGAGATCTACTCCGCCCCCATCAAGGAGGAGCTGATCGGCGCGCGCATCAAGGAGGTGCGCGACTCCGGCGTGGTCACGGCGGCGGCGCTCTCCCCGCAGCGCACGGCGCAGTTCTCCAAGGCGGTCGTGGACGCGGGCGTGGACATCTTCGTCATCCGCGGTACGACGGTCTCGGCGGAGCACGTGTCGGGTTCGCACGAGCCGCTGAACCTGAAGCAGTTCATCTACGAGCTCGACGTCCCGGTGATCGTCGGCGGCTGCGCCACGTACACCGCGGCCCTGCACCTGATGCGCACCGGTGCCGCGGGTGTCCTGGTCGGCTTCGGCGGCGGCGCCGCGCACACGACGCGGAACGTGCTCGGCATCCAGGTGCCCATGGCGACCGCCGTCGCCGACGTGGCGGCGGCCCGCCGTGACTACATGGACGAGTCCGGCGGCCGGTACGTGCACGTGATCGCCGACGGCGGTGTCGGCTGGTCCGGCGATCTCCCCAAGGCGATCGCCTGCGGCGCGGACGCCGTGATGATGGGCTCCCCGCTCGCCCGTGCCACGGACGCGCCGGGCCGCGGCCACCACTGGGGCATGGAGGCGGTGAACGAGGAGCTGCCGCGCGGCAAGAAGGTCGACCTCGGCACGGTCGGCACCATCGAGGAGGTCCTGACCGGCCCGTCGCACATCCCGGACGGCTCGATGAACTTCTTCGGCGCCCTGCGCCGCGCCATGGCCACGACCGGGTACAGCGAGCTCAAGGAGTTCCAGCGCGTCGAGGTGACGGTCGCGGACTCGCAGCACAAGCGGTAGGTCGTACAGCCGCACATCCGGACATCCGTGCTGTCGCACGGTGCGGTCGCGGACCGTGCGTGAAGGCCCGTCCACCGGGGAGGTGGGCGGGCCTTCACGCGTGCCGTGTGCCGTGCGGTGACGATCCCGTGCTTCTCAGAGGCGGTGTGCCGCCCCCGTCGGGGTCGCGCCCCGGGTGTCCAGCAGCAGCTGTGCCTTCACCGACAGGCCCTGGAGGTCGTACGTGCGGTGGTGCTGGAGCAGGATCGTCAGGTCCGCGTCGGCGGCGGCCTCGTAGAGGGAGTCCGCGCGGGGGACCGGGCGGTCCAGGACGTTCCAGGAAGGGACGTGCGGGTCGTGGTAGCTGACCGAGGCGCCGAGCTCCATCAGCCGGACCGCGATCTCGCGGGCGGGGGTGGCCTGTTGGTCGGCGAGGTCGGGCTTGTAGGTGACGCCCAGGAGCAGGACGCGGGCGCCTCGGGCCGACTTGCCGTGCTCGTTGAGGAGGGTCGCGGCGCGCTGGACGGCGTAACGCGGCATCTGGCTGTTGACCTGCTGGGCGAGTTCGACCATCCGCAGGCCGCGGCCGACGGGGGCGCCGGTGAGGTCCTGCGGGGCCGCGTGGCCGCCGACGCCGGGGCCGGGGCGGAAGGACTGGAAGCCGAAGGGCTTGGTCTCCGCGCAGCGGATCACGTCCCACAGGTCGACGCCGAGGTCGTGGCAGAGGACGGCCATCTCGTTGACGAGGGCGATGTTGACGTGCCGGTAGTTGGTCTCCAGGAGCTGCACGGTCTCCGCCTCGCGCGGTCCACGCGCGCGTACCACCTTGTCGGTGAGGCGTGAGTAGAAGGCGGCAGCGGACTCGGTGCAGGCGGGGGTCAGGCCGCCGATCACCTTGGGGGTGTTGGCGGGGGTGAAGTCGCGGTTGCCGGGGTCGACCCGGCTGGGGGAGTAGGCGAGGTGGAAGTCGCGGCCCGCGCGGAGGCGGGAGCCCTCTTCGAGGAGGGTGCGCAGGAAATCCTCGGTGGTGCCGGGGAGTACCGGGGACTCCAGGATGACCGTGGTGTGCGGGCGCAGCTGCGCGGCGAGGGTGCGGGCCGCGGACTCCACCTGGGTGAGGTCGAGGCCGCCGTCGGCGGCGCGCGGTGTCGGGGCGCAGATGACGGCGGTGCGGACGCGGCCGAGTTCGGCGGGTGAGGTGGCGGGCCGGAAGCCCCCCGAGAGCATCCGGCGCAGTTCGGCGGGGGTGAGGGAGCCGGCCTCCGGCCCGGTGCGGTAGCCGAGCGTGGGGATGCCGGCTGCGACGGCGGCCTGGGCCAGGGGGAGTCCGTAGGGGCCGAGTCCGATGACGGCGAGATCTGCGGGCATGGCGTGGACCGTCCTTCCCAGAGCCGAAGCGGGAGAGCCGAGGCTGAGTAACCGAAGCGGGACAGGTGCGCAAGCCCTGTGGACAGGATGAGCGAGCGCAATGTCAGACTAGGAGTAAATCTGACCGAAATACGAGATTGATTCCTTGTGTCTTCCCCTGGGATCTCTCGAACTCCGGGCCACATCCTGTGGAAGTTGTCCACAGGCTGGGAGCGACTGGTGGCTGAAGTCGGGCAAGCCGGTCAGAATTTGGGCATGAGGGATACGGACCGGGTCACTCCTGAAGCGGCGTGACCGGCGTGACCGACAGCGGGAGGCAGCGGTGAGGACAGCGACACTGGGGCCGGCGCAGCGGGCCGAGGCACTCGCCTCCATGGCCGAGCGTGAGCTGGACCTACTGGTGGTGGGCGGCGGTGTGGTCGGTGCCGGGACTGCCCTGGACGCCGTCACGCGCGGGCTGTCCGTCGGCCTGGTCGAGGCGCGTGACTGGGCGTCGGGCACCTCCAGCCGGTCGAGCAAGCTCGTTCACGGCGGCCTGCGTTATCTGGAGATGCTCGACTTCGCGTTGGTGAGGGAGGCGCTGAAGGAGCGCGGCCTGCTGCTGGAGCGGCTCGCCCCGCATCTGGTGAAGCCGGTGCCCTTCCTGTATCCGCTGCAGCACAAGGGCTGGGAGCGGCTGTACGCCGGTTCGGGCGTCGCGCTCTACGACACGATGTCGATGGCCCGCGGGCACGGCCGCGGGCTGCCGATGCACCGTCACCTGAGCCGCCGTCACGCCCTGCGGGTCGCACCCGCGTTGAAGAAGGACGCCCTGGTCGGCGCGTTGCAGTACTACGACGCCCAGATGGACGACGCCCGCTTCGTGGCCACCCTCGTGCGCACGGCGGCGGCTTACGGCGCGACGGTCGCCAACCGCGCGCGCGTGACGGGATTCCTGCGCGAGGGCGAGCGGGTCGTCGGCGCGCGCGTGCAGGACGTCGAGGCCGGCGGGGAGTACGAGATCCGTGCCAAGCAGATCGTCAACGCCACGGGCGTGTGGACCGACGACACCCAGGCCATGGTGGGCGAGCGCGGGCAGTTCCACGTCCGCGCCTCCAAGGGCATCCACCTCGTCGTCCCTAAGGACCGCATCCACTCCACGTCCGGGCTGATCCTGCGCACCGAGAAGTCCGTGCTGTTCGTCATCCCGTGGGGGCGGCACTGGATCATCGGCACGACGGACACCGACTGGGACCTCGACAAGGCGCATCCGGCCGCGTCCAGCGCGGACATCGACTATCTGCTGGAGCACGTCAACTCGGTGCTCGCGGTGCCGTTGACGCGGGACGACGTCCAGGGCGTGTACGCGGGCCTCAGGCCGCTGCTGGCCGGCGAGTCGGACGCCACGAGCAAGCTGTCCCGCGAGCACACCGTGGCCCACCCCGTGCCGGGCCTCGTGGTGGTGGCGGGCGGCAAGTACACGACGTACCGGGTCATGGCCAAGGACGCGGTGGACGAGGCGGTGCACGGGCTCGACCTGCGGGTCGCGGAGTGCGTCACGGAGGACGTGCCGCTGCTGGGTGCCGAGGGGTACCGGGCGCTGTGGAACGCGCGAGCGCGGATCGCCGCGCGGACGGGGCTGCACGTGGTGCGGGTGGAGCACCTGCTGAACCGATTCGGCTCGCTGGCCGAGGAGGTTCTGGCGCTCATCGCGGCGAATCCCTCGCTGGGCGAGCCGCTGGCCGCCGCCGAGGACTACCTGCGCGCCGAGGTCGTCTACGCCGCCTCGCACGAGGGGGCGCGGCATCTGGACGACGTGCTGACCCGGCGCACCCGCATCTCCATCGAGACCTTCGACCGGGGCACCCGGAGCGCACGCGAGGCCGCGGAGCTGATGGCGCCGGTGCTGGGCTGGGACAAGGACCAGATCGAGCGCGAGGTCGAGCACTACGAGAAGCGGGTGGAGGCCGAGCGGGAGTCGCAGCGGCAGCCGGACGATCTGACGGCGGACGCGGCGCGGTTGGGGGCGCCGGACATCGTGCCGTTGTAGAGGATTGGTGGTGGGCCTCGCCGGCGGAGCTTCGTCGGCGAGGCCTTTTCGGGTGCGGGGCTCATGGCCGGGAGCTGCTTGGGTGCGCCTCTTCGCGAGCCCGGTCTCTGGCCGGGCTTCGCGGTGGATCGAGTTCACTCGAACGGGTGTCGCGAGTCGGGATCTTCGTTCGGAACCCGGGCGTTCTACGAGGTGCGGGGGCAGAACTCGGCGGCGAGCAGGGCCGGTTCGAGGTCGGGGTCTGCGATCGCGGTCGTGTTCACGCGGAAGGTGAGGACACGACGACCGCCGACGGTGGCCGCGGTGCGCACGTAGCTGCCGGCGATACGGCCGTTGTGCCCCCACACCGTCGTGCCGCACGGCAGCTTCACCGGAAACAGCCCCATGCCGTACAGGCCGTGTGCGGCACGGGTGTCGAGCATCTCGCGCAGCCAGTGCGGGGGCAGCAGCCGGCCGCCGAGGAGCGCCGCGTAGAAGCGGTCCAGATCGGCGAGGGTGGTCACCAGCTCGCCCGCGGCCCCGGCCGCCCGCGGGTCGAGCTCGGTGACATCGGTGCCGTCGGTGTCGTGGGCGCGGCCGTGCGGAGCGGGGAGGGAAACGCGTGAACCAGGGAAGGAGGTGCCGGTCAGGCGCAGCGGAATGAGGATGCGGTGCACGGCCTCGGAGGCGTAGGAGTGGCCCGTGACCTGCTCGATGACCATGCCGAGGACCACGTAGTTGGTGTTCGAGTAGGAGTAGCGGCCGGGGTGGGACGGCGGGTGGGTGAGCGCGATGCCCACGGCCTGAAGAGGGGAGAGGGGAATCAGTCCGCGGGTGTCCACGGTGAAGTCGTACAGGCCGCTGGTGTGGGTGAGCAGGGCGCGCAGGGTCAGCGTGCGGCCGTCGTTGCCGGTTCCGCGCACCAGGCCCGGCAGGTGCTGGTCGACGGTGTCGGACAGAGACAGCCGGTGTTCCGCGGCCAGTTGGAGGATCACGGTCGCGATGAACGACTTCGTGATGCTGCCGGCGCGGAAGTGGTCGGCGCGGGCGATGCCTGGCCCGGCCTCGGCGTAATGCGTTCCGGTCTCCTCGCGGGCCAGCAGGGCGGCGGCCGGTGCCCTGCCCGTGGTGAGCAGCAGCGGGAGGACCGTGTCCGTCGGTGCGGTGGCGGGGGCGGAGGAGGCGGTCGGGGTGAGGGCGAGGAGCGCCACGGACAGGGGTACGGCCAGCAGTGTCCGAAACGGTGGCATGGCGGGTCCTCCTGTGTCGCGGCCCATCATCCATGGTGGCCGAAAATGAGCGTCCGGTGGTCCTGGAACGAGAGACACGGGGTGGGGTCAGGGTGTCTTTGAGGCGGCTTTGGGGTGCCTTTGGGGTGCGTGGCCGCCACGCGCTGTGAGGGGCCGGTCGCCCTGATGGTCGGCTTGTCGTCAGGGGCACCCTGGGCGTTGGGCACTTGTCGGGTGAGGGACAATGGAGGCTCTGTCAGGGCGGGTTGTATGAGGGGACGCATGTCGGAGGCGGAGCGGGCGGGGGCATCCCGTCAGGACAAGAGCGAACGTCTCCTCGCCGGGCGGTACCGGTTGGGAGCAGTGCTCGGCCGCGGCGGCATGGGCACGGTGTGGCGCGCCGAGGACGAGACCCTGGGCCGGATCGTCGCCGTGAAGGAACTGCGGTTCCCCTCCAACATC
Source organism: Streptomyces sp. Act143 (assembly GCF_003143935.1). Taxonomy (GTDB): domain Bacteria; phylum Actinomycetota; class Actinomycetes; order Streptomycetales; family Streptomycetaceae; genus Streptomyces. The sequence continues at coordinate 6,056,579 of NZ_QFRX01000001.1, forward strand.
GACGAGGAGGAGAAGCGCCGGCTGATCACGCGCACGCTGCGGGAGGCCAAGGCGATCGCGCGGATCCGCAACAACAGCGCGGTGACGGTCTTCGACGTGGTCGACGAGGACGACCGGCCGTGGATCGTGATGGAGCTCGTCGAGGGCAAGTCGCTGGCGGAGGTGATCCGTGAGGACGGCCTGCTGGAGCCGAGGCGTGCCGCGGAGGTCGGGCTCGCGGTGCTCGACGTGCTGCGCTCGGCGCACCGCGAGGGCATCCTGCACCGGGACGTGAAACCGTCCAATGTGCTGATCTCCGAGGACGGCCGGGTCGTGCTCACCGACTTCGGCATCGCGCAGGTCGAGGGCGACCCGTCCATCACCTCGACCGGCATGCTGGTCGGCGCGCCCTCCTACATCTCCCCGGAGCGTGCCCGCGGGCACAAGCCGGGTCCCGCGGCCGACCTGTGGTCGCTGGGCGGACTGCTGTACGCGTCGGTGGAAGGTGTGCCGCCGTACGACAAGGGGTCCGCGATCGCGACGCTCACCGCGGTGATGACCGAGCCGCTGGAGGAGCCGAAGAACGCGGGGCCGCTGAAGGACGTCATCTACGGCCTGCTGACCAAGGACCCCGAGAAGCGGCTCGACGACGCCGGTGCCCGCGTGATGCTCAACGCGGTGATCCACGCGCCCGAGCCGAAGGCGGGCGAGCCGGAGCCGGCGCCGGACGCGACGAAGGTCGTGCCGCTGCCTCCGCAGCCCGATCGGGGTGCGGGGGACGCCGGGGAGCGGCTGCGGGGGGCGCTGCGTTCCGTGCGGAAGGCGGCGGGCGCGGCCGGGGCGGTCGGGGCCGCGGCTGCTTCCCGGGCCAAGACCGGGGCCGGTAAGGGCAGTTCGGGCGGCGCAGCAGCCGCTACGGCCGCTGGTACTGGTACCGGCGCTGGTGTCACCGGTGGGCCGGCTTCCGGGACGGGTGCCGGAGTCGGTGGCGGTGTGGCTTCGGGCCCGGGTGCGGGTTCGGGCTCCGGCTCGGTCGGCGTGGGTGGTTCCGGGGCCGGTGGTGCGGGTGCCCGTGATGCCGGTGTCCGTGGTGCCGGTGCTGCGGGCGGGGCGGGCTCGGCGAGCACCGCGGGTACGGGGACTGGCGGGCGGAGTTCGGGGTGGCCCGTGATGACGCCGCCGGATCTGCCTCCGCGGCCGGTGCCGAGGGCGCCGCTCACCGATGTGGTGCCCCGGCGGACGTTGGTGATCATCGCGGTGGCCGTCGTGCTCGCCGTGGTCGCGGCCGTGCTGGCGTTCACATTCGGCGGGGACGACGACTCGTCCGCCGACTCCGCGGGTGGCGGCGGCGCCAAGTCCTCCGCCAGTGCGAGCGCGCGTGCCTCCACCAAGGAGGACCAGGGCGGCGGTGCCCAGACGGACGGCCGGGCGAGCCAGTCGGCGGAGGCCGGAGCCCCGTCCCAGGGCACCCCGAGCAACAGTCCCACCGCGACCGGCGGCAGCGACGGGAGCGGTGCCGCCGACGGTGGCAGCATCGCGGTGAAGACGTACAAGGGCGGGCAGGGGTACTCGATCGGGTTGCCCAAGGGCTGGAAGTTCCAGTCCTCGGGGTCGGCGGGGGATCGTTTCACCGGTCCCGACGGGCAGAAGCTGCTGGTCGGCTGGACGTCCACACCGAAGGACGACCCGGTGGCGGACTGGGAGGCCCAGGAGCGGTACATGGTGCGTTCCCAGTACGACCGGATCCGCATAGCGAAGGTGGACTACCGGGGCTGGCTCGCGGCCGACTGGGAGTTCACCTATGTGGAGCGCGGGACGAAGTACCGGTCCATCGACCGGGGGTTCGTCGTCAACGACCATCTCGGATATGGGTTGATGTACACGGCGAAAGCCGCCAATTGGGGCAGCGAGCTGCGTAAGGACACCTGGCAGACGCTCGCGAAGACGTTCGAACCGAAATCGTGAAGTGACCGTGGGGTGACCGGTTCCGCGTTTCGGACATGAGATCTGGCATCCCCTCTTTGCGGGTTGCCTCCGGCACGTATCGTGAGTGCTTGCGGACCGTACGCATCCAGGTATGGGTACGGAACGGGACGCGGGGCGAACGGATTTGACCGACCGGGCTGCCGGGGGAGGCAACGTGGACGACTATGCGGGACGGGTACTCGCCGACCGCTACCGCCTGCCGCTGCCCCCTTCCGACGAGTACGAACTCACCGAGACCCGGGCCTTTGACACCTACAGCGGGCAGGAAGTCCTGGTCAGGCAGGTGCCGTTGCCGGAGGTCGTCGAGGCCGAGGTGCTCGACGCCGAGGGGCTGCCCGACGGTTTCACGGCAAGGGACCCGCGGGACAGGGGAGTTCGGCGGGCCGGGGCGGCGGCGCGGACCAGTACGCGACGGCCGACCGACCCGGCCGTGCGGCGCGCTGTGGAGGCCGCGCAGGCCGCCGCGCAGATACCCGACCATCCGCGGCTCGACCAGGTCTTCGACGTGTTCGCCGAGGGCGGGTCGCTGTGGATCGTCAGCGAGTTGGTGGCCGCGCGGCCCCTGGCGGCGCTCCTCGCGGAGAAGCCGCTGACGCCCTACCGGGCGGCCGAGGTCGCCTCCGACGTGCTGATGGCCCTGCGGGTGCTGCACGCGCACGGCTGGGTGCACCGGAACATCACCGCCCGTACCGTCCTCGTCTGCGACGACGGCCGTGTGATGCTGACCGGGCTGGCGGTCGGCGCGGCGGAGGAGGCGCTGTGCGGGTACGACCCGGTGCCCGCTCCTGAGGGTGACGGGGGCGGTGGCGTCGCGCGGGGGACGGGCGCGTCTGGTGGGACGGATGTGCCGGGGACGTTCGGGGGTCCGGGGCGTGTGACCGGGACCGGCGGGGCGCGTGGTGCCGCCGGGCCCGTGGGTGCCATGGATCCCGAGGCCGCGCGGCGGGCGGCCATCGAGGCTCGGGAGGCCGGGGGGCTGCCGGGGCTCGGCAATGACACGACGGGCGGTACGGGCGGTACGGGCGGGTCGGGCGCGGTGGAGCGCCGGGCCGTGGAGACGACCGGCGGTGACGTGCGGGCGGCGCGGGCAGGAGCGATCGCCGCGTATCGCGCGGGCGCACGGGCCGCCGCCCGCGTCCAGGAGGCCCAGCAGAACGGCCACGCCGCCCTGCCCGGAGCCCGCCCGGCACCGGAAGAAGGCACCTCCGCGACGGGGGCCGCACCAGGCGGGACGGGGGGTGTCCCCGGCCTCGGCGGCGCGCCCGCGACCAGGGCCTTCCCCGGCCACGACCCCGGCCATGACCCTGACGGATGGGCCGTACCCAGCCCCGCTGGACAGCCCCATCCAAACCCCGGTGGACAGGCCCTGTCCGGCACGGGTGGGCACGGCGTGCCCGGTTCCGGTTCTCCGCTGGACGGTGCCGTCGCGCCCGGACGGGAGGAGCGGGGGCGGCCTGGTGCCGTCCCTCCGGGGCAGATAGCCGACCCCTATGGCGTGCGGGCCGGTTCCTGGCACGGGGCCGCTCCCCGTGGCGGCGGTGCCGCGCTGCCGACCGCAGGGCAGGGCCGTACGGCCGCACTGCCCCCCGCGGGCGCCGGCCACACACCGCGCGTTCCCGAGTCCGCGCCCGCCCCGAGCCGTTGGGACGAGCTCGTCGCCGCCGCGCCCGCGCCCCGTGGCCCCGCCACCGCGCTGGCCGCCGAGCGGGCGCGGCAGGCCAGGATGGCCGTGGTCGGACCGGTGACCGAGCGCTGGGCGCCGGAGCAGGCCGGGCCGGTGCACGAGAACTGGCAGCTGGCCGCGCCGATCGGGCCCGCGACCGACCTGTGGGCGCTGGGCGCACTGCTGTTCCGGGCCGTGCAGGGGCACGCGCCGTATCCGGAGGAGTCGACCGCGGAGCTGGTGCAGATGGTGTGCGCCGAGCCGCCGGCCTTCGCAGAGGAGTGCGGACCGCTCCGGCCGGTCGTGGAGTCGCTGCTGCGTCAGGACCCCACCGAGCGGCTGGACTTCGAGGAGCTGCGGGGCTGGCTGCGCTCGCTCGTGCGGTCCGCGCCGGAGCCGGAGGCGGGCGCGCACGTCGTCGCCGCGCCGCCCGTCGAGGGCAGCCGACTGCCCGTCGTACGGCGGCGCGGGGAGCTGGTGCGCAGGCGGCGCGCCGGGCTGCCCGCGACCAGTGCGCACGGACGGCACAAGCGCGCCAAGACCGGTCGGCAGGAGGAACGTTCCCCGCGCCGCCTCGGCCGCACGCTGCTGCTGCTCGTGCTGCTGCTGATGGCGGGGGCGATCGCGTACGCCATGCTGTTCATGCCGAAGACCGACTCGACGGACGGCGCGGGAGCCTCGGACCGGACCGGTGCCGCCGGTGAGGTCAGCGAGGCGCCGCAGCAGGACGGCGGACAGAGCGGCGGCCAGGACGCCAGCAGTGAGCCCCGGCCCGAGCAGACCACCCCGAAGGCGGACGACGACGCATCCGGTTCCGCCGAGCCGCAGTCCAGTGCCGGCCCCGACGTCGCCGACGGCTTCACCCTGCGCTCCGACGCCGCCGGTTTCCGCGTCGCCGTGGCCGACGGCTGGGACCGTACGCCGGAGAACGGCCGCGGTCAGGTGGTGTACTCGCACGGCGACTTCGACCTGATCCTCGTACCCGGGCGGGACGGCGCGGACGAGTTCGGCGAGGACCCCATGGCGTACCAGCGGGAGGACGAGGCCGAACTGCAGCCCTACCGGAACTCCAGTTGGGCCAGCGCCTCCGGGCTGAAGACGATCTCGGTGGGCGGGAGGACCATGGCCGAGGGGCAGTTCACCTGGACCGACAGCGCGGGACGGGAGCTGTTCGTGCGCAATCTGGCGATCCTCGTCGGCGGGAAGTACCACGTGGTGCAGGTGCGCGGCCCCGAGGCGGAGCGGGACGAGGTCACGCGGCTGTACGAACAGGCGGCGGCGACGTACGAAGTGACCGGCTGAGCGCGCTCCGTGCCGGTTGCCTCCCGCTGCTGAAAGCGACAACTGTCACAGTGCCGTTTCCTTGGCACCCCCGTGGTTCCCTGCGTACGGGCCGGTCTTTACGCTGACCCTGTCAAGACCATTGCGGGGCAACGTGAATCAGATGCAGGGCCTGCTCATCGCGGGCCGCTACCGGCTCGCCGACACCATCGGCAGCGGCGGCATGGGCCGCGTGTGGCGGGCCCACGACGAAGTGCTGCACCGGGCCGTCGCGATCAAGGAGCTCACCGCCGCGCTCTACGTCTCCGAGAGCGACCAGGAGCGGCTGCTCCACCGCACCCGCGCCGAGGCCCGCGCGGCGGCCCGGATCAACCACTCGGCCGTCGTCACGGTGCACGATGTCCTCGATCACGACGCCCGCCCGTGGATCGTGATGGAGCTGGTCGAGGGTCGTTCGCTCGCCGACGCGGTCAAGCAGGACGGGCGCATCGAGCCCGCCGAGGCCGCCCGGATCGGCCTGTGGGTGCTGCGCGCGCTGCGTGCCGCGCACGACGCCGGGGTCCTGCACCGCGACGTGAAACCGGGCAACGTCCTGCTCTCCCACGACGGCCGCGTCCTGCTCACGGACTTCGGCATCGCCCAGATCGAGGGCGACACGACGATCACCCGCACCGGCGAGGTCGTCGGTTCCGTGGACTACCTCGCCCCGGAGCGGGTGCGCGGCCATGACCCGGGTCCGGCATCGGACCTGTGGGCGCTGGGCGCGACGCTGTACACGGCGGTGGAGGGCCGCTCGCCGTTCCGCCGCACGTCCCCGCTCGGCACCATGCAGGCGGTCGTCGAGGAGGAACCGGCCCAGCCGGCGCACGCCGGCGCGCTGGGCCCCGTCCTCACGGCGCTGCTCCGCAAGGATCCGGCCGACCGGCCGAGTGCCGCGGCGGCGGAGCAGATGCTCGCCGAGGTGGCGGAGGGGCGGCGGGCGAGTGCGGCGCAGGAGTATGTGCCGACGGGCGCGGTGCGGTACGAGACGCCGACGACGGGGGCCGTCGGTGGCGGAACCCGGACCGTGCAGACGGCCGCCGCCACGCCGTACCCCCCGGTCGCGCCGGTCGCCGTGGGCGCGACCGCTTCCCCCGGGCGTCGGCGCGGCTGGCGTACGTTCGCCCTGGTCGTCGCCGTCGCGGCCATCGTGGGTGCGGGGGGCGCCGTGGCGTTGCAGCAGTGGGACTCGGGCAGTTCTTCCGTCTCATCGGACGGGAGTCCGACGCCGACCCCTTCGCCGTCGAGGAGTGCCCAAGGGGCCGTTCCCGCCGGCTGGGAGAAGTACGACGATCCCCTGGGCTTCAGCCTGTACCTGCCCAAGGGCTGGGACCGGACGGTCTCCATCGAGGAGAAGGACGGTCTGGCGCAGGTCGACTATTCGCCTGACCAGGGCAAGACCCTTGTGCGTGTCGCCGTCGACACCGCGCCGGACTACAACAGCTCCTACGATCACATGCGGGAGCTGGAGGCGGCGAACAAGCCGCGGCTGAAGGACTTCGCGACCCTGAGCATGAGGCAGGAGGTCTACCGCGACCAGCAGAGCGTGCGCTGGGAGTACACCTGGACCCAGCTGCCGAAGGACTCGCCCTTTCCGGGGCCGTACCGGGCGCTCGACGTGGCGTACATGACGCGTGGCGGTGTCGAGTACGCCCTCTACACCGCCTCGCCCGCCGCCGACTGGGACGCCACCAGCAAGCGGTTCACCTCCGTGCTGCGGGGCTGGCAGCCGAACCCCTCCTGACCCGCCCCAACTTGGCCGGTCAGCGCCCCGGAAGCCGACCGTCCGGCGATGCATCATGGGGCCCATGGGGACCCAGGGGGACAACTTCCGTGTCGTAGCGGGGCGTTACCGCCTGGAGGTGCGGCTCGGGCGTGGTGGCATGGGAGTGGTCTGGCGGGCCACCGATCTGCTGCTCGGACGGCGTGTCGCGGTCAAGGAGCTGTCCCTCGACGAGACGTTGTCCGAGGGCGAGGCCCGGTGGCAGCGGGACCGTACGCTCCGCGAGGCGCGGGCCGTCGCGCAGCTCAGGCACCCGCACATCATCGTCGTCCACGACGTCGTCGAGCAGGACGAACGGTTCTACCTCGTCATGGAGTTGATCGACGGCGGCTCCCTCGCCGACCGGATCGCCGGGTACGGCCCGGTCGGGGCGGCCGAGGCCGCGCGGATCGGGGCCGATCTGCTGAGCGCGTTGCGCGCGGCGCACGCGGCCGGGGTCCTGCACCGGGACATCAAGCCCGCGAACGTCCTGCTGGAGGCCGGTACCGGCCGGGTCGTCCTCACCGACTTCGGGGTCGCGCAGGTCGCGGGCGCGACCACGCTCACCGAGACCGGGTCCTTCGTCGGCTCGCCCGAGTACACCGCGCCGGAGCGGATGACCGGGGCGGGGACCGGCCCCGCCTCCGATCTGTGGTCGGTGGGCGCGCTGCTCTGCACGGCGCTGAGCGGTGATTCGCCGTTCCGCCGCGACTCGTTGAGCGGCGTGCTGCACGCGGTCCTCTCGGCTGAGATCCGCCCGCCGGCGCAGGCCGCGCCGCTGCTTCCCGTCGTACGGGGGCTGCTGGAGCGTGATCCGGAGCGGCGGCTGGACGCGGAGGCGGCGGAGCGGATGCTGCGGACCTTTCTGGAGACGGGGCACCTGCCGGTCGCGGGGAAGCACTCGCTGCGGGGTGTGCTGACGGCCGTGGTGCTGGTCGCCGCGATGGCGGGGGCCGGGGTGTCGGGGGCGGCGCTGTTGCTGCACGACAAGGGCGGTGGCGGGCCCGCGCCGTCGCCGAGTCCGTCGGTGAGCACCTCGGCGACCGCGTCGGCCACCTCGAAGTCGGCCACGCCGAAGTCCGTCACCCCGAAGTCGGCCACGTCGAAGTCCGTCACCCCGAGGTCGGCCACGTCGAAGTCCGTCACCCCGAGGTCGGCCACGCCGAAGTCCGTCACCCCGAGGTCGGCCACGTCGAAGAAACCTTCCTCCTCCTCCCTCTCGGTGTCGCCATCGGCGTCCTTTCCGGCACCCGCCCTGACAAACCGGAGATAGCGGACCGCCCGAGTCACGGCTCTGTGACCGGAAAGCGCTGTGGGTGGATACACCGGCGCTCGCCGCGATATGGATGGACCCATGAGCAGCAACGGGGGAGCCCCTTACGGGTCCGACGAGCCAACGAGTTTCGGTCTGCAACCGCCGAGCCCGCCCACGGCGGTACCGCACCCCGACAACCCGTACAACCCGTACGCGGCACCCACCCAGGTCGTGCCGCAGCAGGCCGCGCCCGCGGCGCCCTCGGTGCCCGCGCCGGACCCCGGCACAGGGCGGCTGATCGCAGGCCGCTACCGGCTGCTGGCCAAGCTCGGGCACGGCGGCATGGGGACGGTCTGGCGGGCCAAGGACGAGACCGTGGACCGTGAGGTCGCCGTCAAGGAGCCCCGCGTACCGGATCATCTTCCCGAGCGTGAACGCGCCAACGCCTTCGAGCGGATGCGGCGCGAGGCGCGGGCCGCGGCCCGGCTCGATCACCCCGCGGTCGTGAACGTGCACGACGTGGCGGTCGTCGACGGCCAGCCGTGGATCGTCATGGAGCTGGTGCAAGGGCGCTCCCTGGGCGACGCGTTGCAGGAGGGCACCCTCGGGGCGCGCGAAGCGGCGAGAATCGGCCTGGAGGTGCTGGCGGCGCTGGAGGCCGCGCACGCCGCGGGCGTACTGCACCGGGACGTCAAGCCGGACAACGTCCTTCTCGGGCGGCACGACCGCGTCGTCCTCACCGACTTCGGTATCGCCCAGATCGAGGGCGAGACCAGCCTGACCGACACCGGCGGTTTCGTCGGCTCGCCCGAATACATCGCCCCCGAGCGGGTGTTGGGCCAGCGCCCGGGCCCGGCGTCCGACCTCTGGTCGCTGGGCGTCGTCCTCTACGCGGCCACCGAGGGCGTCTCGCCGTTCCGCCGCAGCAACACCCCGGCCACCCTCCAGTCCGTCCTCAACGCCACGCCCGCCGCGCCCGCTTCGGCGTCCGGCCCGCTGGCCGAGGTCATCACGGGCCTGCTCGAGAAGGAGCCGGGCCGCCGCCCGAACGCCGCTCAGGTGCGCGCGCTGCTGGAGAAGGCCGCCGAGCCTCCGGCTCCGGCACCGACGCAGGTCGTACGGGTCGCGGCGGAGGGGCCCGCCAAGGGGGTCCGGCTCGGCCGCAAGACCCTCATCGGGTTTGGTGCGGCGGTCGTCGCGGCAGCGGTGGCGGCGTACCTGGTGATCGCGGACCCGTTCGCGGGGCCGTTGCCGGACGACTGGAAGACGGTGCACGAGAAGGACGTCGCCGCGTCACTGGCGGTGCCCTCGGGGTACCAGCCGGGGTACCCCGACCGGAAGACGGACGAGGGGCACTGGGTCACGTACACCGACTGGAGCGGCAGCATCTGGATCGGCCTCACCCTCGACAAGAAGGCCGAGGACACGAGCGAGAACATCGCCGACTCCGCCGCCGCCGAGATGTACGAGGACAACAAGGAGTTCAAGGACCGCGGCGAGTACGACCTCCAGATGCCGGAGAACCCGAGGACGGACACCGACGACGGTGCCACGTACCAGGGGAAGCCGGCCGCCCGGAACACGATCACCTACACGACCGACGACAGCCAGCACCCGCGCCCCCGCGAGCTGCAGATCTTCTACTACAAGACGTCCAAGGGCGACATGTACAAGCTCACCGTCAGCTATCCCGGCAAGGGTGATTTCACGGCCCGGGGCAAGGAGGTGGCGAAGACCGCCATCGCCAACCTGGACGTCGACGTGCTCTGAGGCCCGTGTCCCCGGCGCACCGCCGCCCCGCGTCGACAAGCGCCCACGGCACAAGGTACTCATGGGACATGAGCAACGACGGGGGCGGCGCGAGCCCCAAGGGACGACTCATAGGCGGCCGTTACCGGCTGGTCGAGCGCATCGGCTCGGGCGGCATGGGCACCGTCTGGCGGGCGCTCGACGAACTCGTGGACCGCGAAGTCGCCGTGAAGCAGCCGCGGTTGCCCGGCGACCCCGAGGACGAGGCGCATCAGCGCGCCTCGCACCGGCTCTACCGGGAGGCCCGTGCCGCCGCCCGCGTCGACCATCCCGCCGCCGTCTCCATCCATGACGTGGTCGTGGAGGACGGACTCCCCTGGATCGTCATGGAGTTGGTCCGGGGCGAGTCCCTCGACGCGGTGCTCCGCCGGGGCCCTGTCGGCCCGGCCGAGTCCGCCCGTATCGGCCGCGCCGTTCTCGGCGCCCTGCGCGCCGCGCACTCCGTCGGCATCGTCCACCGGGACGTCAAGCCCGCCAACGTCCTGCTCGGCACCCACGGCCGGGTCGTCCTCACCGACTTCGGCATCGCCCATGTCCAGGGCGAGGAATCCCTCACCGTCAGCGGTGAGTTCGTCGGCTCGCTCGACTTCGTCGCGCCGGAGCGGATGGCCGGCAAGGGCGCGGGACCGGCCTCCGACCTGTGGTCCCTCGGTGTGCTGCTGTACGCCGCCGTCGAAGGGGAGCCGCCGTTCCGGCGTTCCACGGTGGAGTCCACCCTCGCCGCGGTCCTCTCCCACGACCCGCCGGAGCCGGAACGGGCCGGGCCCCTCGGGCCGCTGATCACCGCGCTGTTGGCGAAGGACCCGGACCGGCGGCCGGACGCGGCGGAGGCCGCCGAGGTGCTGGAGGCGGCGGCCGAGGGGTGGCCCGTACCGCCGCTCGCAGCGGTGGCGCCGGCCCAGAAACCGGATCGAATACCCGAGCTGGGGGAGGACGCCGACACCACACGCCTGCGGAAGCCGGAGCCGGCCGCGCAGCCGGACATCACCCCCGTGCCCGTCCCGGCCGCGCAGCCGGACATCACCCCCGTGCCCGAGCCGCCCGCGCAGCCGGACACCACCGCCGTGCCCGTCCCGCCCGCGCAGCCGAAGCCCCGTCCTCTGTCCCACCCCCTGCGCCGCTCCCTGTCCCACCCCCTGCGCCGACCCCTCCCCGCCGCCCTCCTCGCCGTCGCGCTGGTCGGTGGGGCGTGGGCCGGTACCTCCTACTTCCTCGCGGACCCCGCGCCCGCGGACCCCAGGGAGACGGCCGCGGTGCAGACCGCGACACCCGCTCCGAAGGCCACGGACGTCGTCGACGAGCCCTGGACCCGGCACCGGGAGAAGGGCATGAACGCGGTCCTCGCCGTCCCGAGCCGGTACACGGAGTCCGTGCGGCAGGGCAGCCCGAACGACCAGCCCCGGATCGTCATCTACGAGTCCGGTGAGAAGTCCGGGGACATCCAGGTCCGCCTCAGCCAGTGGGACAAGGCTCCCGTCTCGCTGGAGACGCGGGCCCAGCAGCAGTCGCTGGGCTGGGCGTCGTACGGAGACGCGGACACCCGGATCACGGACACCAGCCTGGACGGCTACGACGCGCTCCTCGCCGACACCACCTACGACGACGAGGGCTTCGGCTCCACCCGGGTCATGCAGCTGACGGTCCTGACCGGCGACGGCCGGATGTACGAGCTGCGCGTCGACATGCCCAAGGGGACCCCGCAGGAGAAGGAGGGCACCTCGGTGTTCAAGGCGGCCCGTGACCGGCTGGAGATCGGAAAATCGTCCTCCTGAGGCGAACCCGGGGTGATCGTCCCCGCACAACGCCCTGATCAGCAGGTTTACCGCCAGTGATCGCTGGCGCCGTGTGTGCAGTCCGTGAATCCCTGTTACCGCCGGGTACCCAAAGTTCCCGCCCCGGCATACCCTGCGCGTCATGACGGACTCGCAGGCCCCGGAACTGACCGGCACCAACCCTCTCGCCCCCGCCCCGGAGGGCGCCCGTACCGCCGCCGACGTGGTCACCCCGGAGCTGGTCGCGCAGCTCACCAAGGGCGTGGTCGGCTCCGGTCGCACCGCCAACCACACCCCGTTCACCGGCGAGAAGCTGGCCGACCTGCCCGAGTCGACGCCGGAGGACGTGGCGAAGGCCTTCGAGGCGGCCCGCGCCGCGCAGGCGGTGTGGGCGCAGACGCCCGTACGGCAGCGCGCGGCCGTCCTGCTCCGCTTCCACGACCTCGTCCTGGAGCGTCAGGCCGAGGTCCTCGACCTCATCCAGCTGGAGACCGGCAAGGCCCGGCTGCACGCCCACGAGGAGGTGCAGGCCGTCGCGGTCGCCGCCCGGCACTACGGCCGCCGCGCCGCCGCCTATCTCAAGCCCAAGCGGCACGCGGGCGCCATGCCCACCCTCACGCGCGTCACCGAGCTCCGTCATCCGCGCGGTGTGGTCGGCCAGATCGCCCCCTGGAACTACCCCCTGGAGCTGTCGGTCGGCGACGCGCTCCCGGCGTTCGCCGCGGGCAACGCGGTCGTCATGAAGCCCGACACCGAGACCTGCCTGACCGCCCTGTGGGCGCGCGACCTGCTCATCGAGGCGGGCCTGCCCGCCGACGTCTTCCAGGTCGTCCTCGGCGAGGGCCCGGTCGTCGGCCCCGAGGTCGTCCGGCACGCCGACTACGTCTCCTTCACCGGCTCCACCCGTACAGGGCGCGAGGTCGCCCGAGGCGCGGCGGCCCGGCTGGTCGGCGTCTCCCTCGAACTCGGCGGCAAGAACGCCATGCTGGTCCTGGAGGACGCGGACATCGAGAAGGCCGCGGCCGGCGCCGTCCGCGCCTGCTTCTCCTCCGCGGGCCAACTGTGCATCTCCATCGAGCGGTTGTACGTCCACGAGTCGATCGCCGACGCCTTCCTGGAGCGGTTCGCCGCCCGTACGAAGGCCATGCGGCTCGGCAAGTCCCTCGCCTACGGCGCCGACATGGGCTCCCTGGTGGGGGAGCGGCAGCTGGAGACCGTCACCCGGCACGTGGAGGAGGCCGTCGCCAAGGGCGCCAAGGTCGTCGCCGGTGGCGTCGCCCGCCCGGACATCGGCCCGTACTTCTTCGAGCCGACCATCCTCGACGGAGTGACCGAGCCGATGGCGATCTGCGCCGAGGAGACCTTCGGCCCGGTGGTGTCCCTCTACCGCTTCAAGACCGAGGACGAGGCGGTCGAGGCCGCCAACTCGACGTCGTACGGCCTGAATTCCTCGGTCTGGACGAAGGACGGCAAGCGGGGTCGCGAGGTCGCCGCCCGGCTGCGTACGGGGACCGTGAACGTCAACGAGGGCTACGCGCCCGCCTACGGCAGCGTCCAGTCCCCGATGGGCGGCATGAAGGACTCCGGCCTCGGCCGCCGCCACGGCTCCGAGGGCATCCTCAAGTACACCGAGGCCCAGACGGTCGCCCAGCAGCGGCTGCTGCCGATGGCGCCGTCGCTGGGGATGGACGACGAGAAGTACGCCCAGTTCATGAGCCGCAGCCTGCGGCTCATGAAGGCGTTCCGGTTCCGGTAGGGAGAGAGAGCACACGTGCCACAGGACGACTACGACTACGACGTCATCGTCGTGGGTTCCGGATTCGGCGGTTCGGTCAGCGCTCTTCGCCTCACGGAGAAGGGCTATCGCGTGGGCGTCCTGGAGGCGGGCCGCCGCTTCACCAGGGAGTCCCTCCCCAAGAACTCCTGGGACCTGAAGAACTACCTCTGGGCTCCCCGGCTCGGCATGTACGGGCTCCAGCGCATCCATCTGCTGGGCAACGTCATGGTGCTCGCGGGCGCCGGGGTCGGCGGCGGGTCCCTCAACTACGCCAACACCCTCTACGTACCGCCGAAACCGTTCTTCGAGGACCCCCAGTGGCGTGACATCACGGACTGGGAGGAGGAGTTGAAGCCGTACTACGACCAGGCGCGGCGCATGCTCGGCGTACGGCTCAACCCGACGATGACCCCGTCCGACGTCCATCTGAAGGCGGCGGCCCAGCGGATGGGCGTCGGCGACACCTTCCACCTGGCGCCCGTCGGCGTCTTCTTCGGTGACGGCCAGGACGCCGACGGCTCGGCGAAGGCGAAGGCCGGTGAGCGGGTCGCCGACCCCTACTTCGGGGGCGCGGGGCCGGACCGCAAGGCCTGCACCGAGTGCGGCGAGTGCATGACCGGCTGCCGCCACGGCGCGAAGAACACCCTCAATGAGAACTACCTCTACCTCGCCGAGAAGGCGGGCGCGGTCGTCCACCCCATGACGACGGTCGTCTCGGTCACGGACGACTCGCAGGGCGGGTACGCGATCGTCACCCTGCCGACGGACCAGAAGCGCAAGGGTCCGGGCCGGACGTTCAAGGCCCGCCGGGTCGTCATCGCGGCCGGCACCTACGGCACCCAGACGCTGCTGCACCGGATGAAGTCGGGCGGGCAACTGCCGTACATCTCGCCGAAGTTGGGTGAGCTGACGCGCACCAACTCCGAGGCGCTGGTCGGCGCGCAGACCGACAACCGGCGCTACCGCAAGGTGACGGGCGAGCCCAAGGTCGACTTCACGCGCGGCGTCGCCATCACCTCGTCCGTCCACCCGGACGAGAACACCCACATCGAGCCCGTCCGCTACGGCCGGGGCTCCAACTCGATGGGCGGCCTCTCCATCCTGCAAGTCCCCTACGCCGAGGGCTCGTCGAGAGTGCTGGGGTGGCTGACGAACGCCGCCCGCCATCCCGTCCTCGTGCTGCGCTCCCTCTCCAACCGGCGGTGGTCGGAGAAGACCATCATCGGCCTGGTGATGCAGTCGCTGGACAACTCCCTGACGACGTACCTCAAGCCGGACGGCGTGGGCAAGGGGCTGCTGACCGCCCGGCAGGGTCATGGCGCTCCCAACCCCAAGCAGATCAGGGCGGCTTCGGAGGCGGCCACCGCGATCGCGGCGGAGATCAACGGCTTCGCCGGCTCCAACGTCGGCGAGCTGATGGGCACCCCGCTGACGGCCCACTTCCTGGGCGGCTGCCCGATCGGGGCGAGCCCGGAGGAGGGCGTCATCGACCCCTACCACCGCCTCTACGGCCACCCCGGCATCTCGGTCGTCGACGGCGCGGCCGTCTCCGCCAACCTGGGCGTGAACCCGTCCCTGACGATCACCGCCCAGGCCGAGCGGGCGATGTCGTACTGGCCCAACAACGGCGAGGCGGACCCGCGCCCGGCCCAGGGAGCGGCGTACGAGCGCCTGAAGCCGGTCGAGCCGCAGTCACCGGCGGTCCCGGCGGACGCCTTCGGCGCGCTGCGGCTGCCGTTCCTGGGGATGCCGGCGGTGCCGCCGAAGTCGTAGAGCCGCACCTGGCCACAGACAGAGAGAAGGACCTGCGCCCCCCTCCGAACGCAGGTCCTTCTCTTTTCTTGCAATTAGCTCTTGTTACGCCTCGGCGCCGGCCTTGCGGCGACGCATCGCGAACACGGCGCCGGCACCGGCGACGACCGCGACCCCGCCCACGAGGCCGATGGTCGGCAGCGCGGAGCTGGAGCCGGTCTCGGCGAGGTTGCCGGTCGGCAGCTCGGAGACGTCGCCCTGCGGCTTCTTCACGGAGCCCTTGCCGTTGTCGCTCGGCGTGGCCTCGCCCGGCTTCGGGTTCGAGGAGCCGGCCTTGAGGACCGAGAAGTCGTACTGCGCCCAGCCCTCGGCGATGCAGTCCTGACCATCGACGTTGTCGAGGTAGGCGCCGGAGCCGAAGGAGTAGGCGTCTCCGGCCGGGGCCTTGGCGTCGATGCTGACGCGCAGGCTGACCGACTGGCTCTTGCCCGCCTTCAGCGCGTCGACGTAGAAGAAGTAGTCACCGGCGAAGTCGTCGTCGCCGATGCGGTCCCAGGAACCCGTGTCGGGGTTCTTGAACTCCAGGTCGACGTACGGGCTCAGCCACTTCGCCTCGTCGATCTCGTAGTTCTCGACCTCGGCATAGAAGGCCACACCGTCGACCGTGGTGTCGGACTCGTTGGTGACGACCAGCTTGAAGTTGTGGAAGCCGTCACCGGCGACGATCTTGCCGGGCAGGCCCTTGATGTCCGCGGAGACCTTGGCGTCCGAGAAGTCCTCGTCGAGTTCCTCGCAGTACGGGACGTCCGGGTCGGTCGGCTCCTCGCTCGGGTCGGCCGACTCGGAGGGCTCGGGCTCACCCGTCTCGGACGCGGAGGCGGACGCGCTCGGCGACGTGGAGTCGGTGGCCGAGGGCGAGGCCGAGTTGGTCGGGTCAGCGGTGTCGCTGGGCAGCGAGGTGTCGCTGGGCGTCGGCTCGGCCGTGTCGGACGGGGTGCCCGAAGGCGTCTCGGTGACCGTCTCGGTGGGGGTCGGCGACGTCATCTCGTCCGCGAACGCGGCGGGCGCGGACAACAGCGCGAGCGGGGCTATGACAGCCGTCGCGGCCGCTGCGGCCATGGCACGGCGAAGCTTCATGAAAGACCTCAAGAAGTCCGGTGTGCTGCGCGTCGCAGCACGCGAGTGGGGCAGGTGGGGCCTCGCGTGTGGGGCGCGGGTGTGGCCCTTGGTTCGCAGGGTTTGATCCGTGAAGACTGTGAATGGTTGCCCCTGCATTCACAGAATTCTTATGTGGCCTGGGTCACATGCCTCGTGTGTGTCCTGAGTCACAGCCGGACCCCGCTTGTGAAGGCGCTTTCCCAGCGCCTAGAACTAACGCTCGTGTCTGACAAGCCTGCCGAGGAGTCCTCCTCGACCCCCGAAGTCCCGGACGACGTCTGGGAGCAGTTCGCTCGCGCCAACGAACAGGCCGCTCCGAAGGAGCCCTCCGCCCGCGCCCGCATGGTCACGGACCGGCTGCGGCAGCAGGAGGCGCGGGGCGAGCTGCCGGAGGGGTGGCGGACGGGGCCCGCGTGGCGGGAGAAGAAGCGCGGGCGAGGGGTGTGGAAGGCCCTCGGCGTGCTGCTCGCCGCCGCCGTGGCTGTCGTCGCGATCAAGCCGTCGCTGCTGCCCGGCGACCCCTTCGGCTCCGGCTCCGCCGACGAGGCCGGCGGAACCCTGCCGGCGGAGACGGCGGCGCCGACCGGCCCGCCCGTGTCCGCGGCCCCCGGGACCCCGACCCTGGACGACCCGTTCGCCGGGTCGCCCGCCAAGCGCTGGGCCGACGGTGAGACCGGCATCGTCGTGCCGGAGGCCGAGGCGGTCGGCGGGCGGAGCAAGGCGGACGTCGCACGGGCTCTGGAGCTGACCAGGAAGCTGCTGATCGACGCGAACCTCGACCCGGCGACCCTGCGCGGGGAGCGCCCGGAGACCGCGCTCGGCCTGCTGGAGCCGCACCAGGACGTGCCCGGCTTCCTGAAGAAGGCCCTGAGCAAGCCGGACAAGGCCCACGATCCGCTGCTGATGTTCAGCCGCTTCGACCCGGACGAGGTGCGGCTCGTCGGTGACGTCGTGAAGACCCGCGGCCGCATCACCTTCAAGGCCGGTGAGGGCGCCGCGGTCGCCGTCCACGCCGACTACACCTTCGTCTACCCGGTGGTCCGCACCGACGGCACGACCGAGGTGGCCCGCACCATCGTCCGCCGCGTCCTCGACCTCGAACTCTCCGACCCGGCCAAGTACCGGGTCACGCCCGGCAAGATCGCTGTCGTGAAGTACGACCAGGACATCGGCAACTCGGCCTGCGACGTCTACGACGGCTTCCTGCACCCGCACTTCGACTCGGCCGAGCCCACGGGCGCGGCCCCGACCGGCCCGACGACGGACCCGTACGACCGCAGCAGGGACATCGGAGACGACAAGGGATGCGGAGTGGTGTCCCGCACCTGACCGGTACGCGCGTGCGAAGGGCCCCGCGGGACGGAGCCGCGGGGCCCTTCTCTCGTCAGCACCGGCGTCAGGGCAGCGCCGGTGCCTGGGGAGCGGCGCCGGGGGGTTGCGCCGCTTGTCCTGAGTGCCGGGTCGGCGCCCCGGCATACGCGGGGCGCGCGGATGGTCTCGACCTTTGGCAGTGCCGCAATGCACAGACAATGCGGTGGTGTAAAGGGGGACTTGGGCTTTGTAGGCATCGTGCTGGATGCACCCGGCCTCCGCAACCGTTTGACCCAGCCTTCTGTCCCGCCGGTCGGCCCCGGGCGTCCCCGGAGCCGGCCGTTCTCTTGGGTGACCGGGCTGCTGTCCCCTGCCGTCCGGTCACTTACCTGGAGCGAGGTCCCACGACGTACGGCGAGATCCGGACGTCTCATCGCTCCAGCGAGCCACGCGTGGTTCTGTCGGGCCCGCCCCTGGCTGGCACGGACACCACCACCAACGAAGCGGTCCGCGATCCGGTCACGCGCCGTACGGGTGAGACGGGGCCCGAACTCAGATGCGACCCCTGCACAGTTCGAGCAGCGTCATCGCCAGGGACGTCCCCGGCTTGCCGAGCGCCTCGCTGAAGTGGTTGAGGATCTCCATCTCGCGCGCGAGGTGCACGCGCCGCCCACCGGAGGCGATACGGGTCTGCTGGACGACGGCGGAGACGGCCGCCCGTTCCTGGATGAGGCCGATGATCCGGTCGTCGATGGCGTCGATGCGCTCGCGGGCGTCGGCGATGACCGCTTCGGGTGTGGTGGTGGTCACGGGGGCTCCTCGTGGTTTTTCGAGGCTGCCCCGGAGCGGCAAGATCCGGAAGGAAACGACAGGCGCCCCGGACCTTGTCGGCCCGGGGCGCCTGGGAAGTCGCTTGTCAGTAGCTCAAGCAGCACGACCATGGCAGCCGGCGGGCCGGTTGCCATAGGTAAACAGGTAGGTCGGGTGCGTGAGCATGGCAGCAGTATGCACGTGCGCCGGACCCTGTCCAACCGGGGTCCAGCCACCGGACGGCAGGGGCGGGGACGGCTGCCGGGAGGGGGCGCGGCCGCACCCCGTTAGAATCGGTCATCACAGCCCTCGCCCAAACCGCCGGAAGGCACCCCGTGTCATCAGCGACCCCCGCCGCCGCCCCCGACACCGTTCTGGTCGTCGACTTCGGCGCGCAGTACGCCCAGCTCATCGCCCGTCGCGTCCGCGAGGCGCGGGTCTACAGCGAGATCGTGCCGAGCACCATGCCGGTCGAGGAGATGCTCGCCAAGAACCCGGCGGCGATCATCCTCTCCGGCGGCCCCTCGTCGGTCTACGAGGAGGGCGCCCCCCGCCTCGACCGCGCGCTCTTCGAGGCCGGCGTCCCCGTCTTCGGCATGTGCTACGGCTTCCAGCTGATGGCGCAGAGCCTCGGCGGGACGGTCGACAACACCGGCGCCCGTGAGTACGGCCGCACCGACCTGCACGTCTCGAAGTCGTCCTCCACCCTCTTCGAGGGCACCCCGGACGAGCAGCACGTGTGGATGTCGCACGGCGACGCCTGCTCCGCCGCACCCGAGGGCTTCTCCGTCACGGCCTCCACGGACGTCGTCCCGGTCGCCGCCTTCGAGAACGACGAGAAGAAGCTCTACGGCGTCCAGTACCACCCCGAGGTCATGCACTCCACGCACGGCCAGCAGGTCCTGGAGCACTTCCTCTACCGGGGCGCGGGCCTGAAGCCCGACTGGACCACCGGCAACGTCATCGAGGAGCAGGTCGCCCTCATCCGCGAGCAGGTCGGCGACAAGCGCGCCATCTGCGGGCTGTCCGGCGGCGTCGACTCCGCGGTGGCCGCGGCCCTCGTGGCCCGTGCCATCGGTGACCAGCTGACCTGCGTTTACGTCGACCACGGCCTGATGCGCAAGGGCGAGACCGAGCAGGTCGAGAAGGACTTCGTGGCCGCGACCGGCGTGAAGCTGGTCGTCGTCGACGCGGAGGAGCGCTTCCTGACCGCGCTCAAGGGTGTCTCGGACCCCGAGGAGAAGCGGAAGATCATCGGCCGCGAGTTCATCCGGGTCTTCGAGCAGGCGCAGGCGGAGATCATCGCGGACGAGGGCCCGGCGGTGGAGTTCCTCGTCCAGGGCACGCTCTACCCGGACGTGGTCGAGTCCGGTGGCGGCACCGGCACGGCCAACATCAAGTCCCACCACAACGTGGGCGGCCTGCCCGAGGACCTCGAGTTCAAGCTGATCGAGCCGCTGCGCAAGCTGTTCAAGGACGAGGTGCGGATGGTCGGCCAGGAGCTCGGGCTCCCGGACGAGATCGTCCAGCGCCAGCCGTTCCCGGGCCCCGGTCTCGGCATCCGGATCGTCGGCGAGGTCACCAAGGAGCGGCTCGACCTGCTCCGCGACGCCGACGCCATCGCCCGCGAGGAGCTCACCGCCGCCGGTCTCGACCGGGACATCTGGCAGTGCCCGGTGGTCCTGCTCGCGGACGTCCGGTCCGTGGGTGTCCAGGGCGACGGCCGGACGTACGGCCACCCGATCGTCCTGCGGCCGGTCTCCTCCGAGGACGCCATGACCGCCGACTGGTCGCGGCTGCCGTACGAGGTGCTGGCGAAGATCTCGACGCGGATCACCAACGAGGTCGCGGACGTCAACCGCGTCGTCCTGGACGTCACCTCGAAGCCGCCGGGCACCATCGAGTGGGAGTAGGCCTCCCCGGCACCAGCCCTCAGGTCCGCTTGAGAGTCCGCACCGGCTCTCCGGGCTTCCAGACCTGGACGACGAGGTACTTCTCGTCCTCGACGTAGGTCCGAACGACCTCCGTCAGCTCGGTGCGGAAGAGGTGGAACGGCTCCGGCGGTTCCACCTCTTCGCCGTACGCGGCCTTGATCACCGGGTCGGTCACCTCGACAGCCCGCCCGCTGACGCGCACATCACCGCCGCCCATCGACTGCCCCTCCCCGGGATTCGCCTGGAGTGCGAACCGCGGGTCGCGGAGCAGGTCGAGGGCCTTGAGCGAGTCCGGCATCATGCCGAGCCACAGCTCACCGTTCAGGAACCGCACCTCCAGGCCGCTGGTGCGGGGCGAGCCGTCCTTGCGGAGCGTCGCCAGGGTGTGGTGCGTGAAGGCCCCGAAGCGCTCTTCGGCGACCTTGGCGAGGCCGGGTTCGGCGGTGGTGAAGGTGGACCAGTTCGCTGTCATACGACGAGTCTGGCGCCGATACCCGACACCCGCTGTCCGGTATTACGCGACCTGTGCGGCATACGGCAGCGGACGCACGTACCGCTCCCGTCCCGCGTCGTCCCGCACCTGCGCACAGCCGCCCGCCGTCAGCTGCGTGGCCAGCTTGGCGCGGCGGACCGTGTTGATGCGCAGGGCACCGTACAGGAACGCCGGCATCAGCACGGCGAGCGGGAGAAGGACGGCGTACGCGCCGGTCAGCGGGGCCATCAGCAGGAAGAGGGCCGCGGCGCCCCAGCCGATGGTCTTGAGCTGCCGGGGGTTGCCCGCCTCGACCAGGGCGTCGTACTTGATGAGCGCGATGATCAGGTCGATCTCGGCCTGGGCCTCGGGCACCGGCGTGAGCGAGTTCAGGTACATGCCCGGAACCGTGCCGCCCGCGCCCACCTGCGGGAACGCGGCGAGGTTCGCGGCGGCGCGCTGCTGGGCCGCGGGGTGCGTGTCGCGGACCAGGTGGACATGGAGGATCTTGTGGCGGCCGACGAGGCGGACACCGGCGTAGCGGAAACCGAAGCACTCGGCGACGTAGACCAGCGCCCCGAACAGTTTGTGCTCGGCGAAGGGGTGGACCAGCTCGACGTGGTCCTGGGTCGCGATCTGCCGCATGAGGGAGCTGAGGTGACGTTCGACGAGGCTCAAGGAGGGCTCCGGGGATGACTCAAAACTGGTGCTGGAGTGTCGGGAACTTTTCGTTCCGCACACCAGACCGCCGAGCCGCCGGAAGGGTTGCGCACGGCATCGTTACCTCATACGCCTGTTCTCCTGCGCTGACCGACGGTAACTTCCGCCCCGTAAAGCCACCCCAGTGCTGGAGGACCGATGCACGGGACGTATGAACCGGGACCGACCCCACCGGCCCCCCTGCCCACCGACAGCCTCCGGTTCGCGATGCCGCCGATGCACGACTCCGTCGAGGACGAGCGCCGGCACCGCAAGGAGCGGCTGGCGGGCGCGCTGCGGATCTTCGGGCGGCAGGGCTTCGAGGACGGGGTGTCCGGCCACATCACCGCACGCGACCCGGAGTTCACGGACTGCTTCTGGGTCAACCCGTTCGGGATGCCCTTCAAGCACGTCACCGTCAGCGACCTGGTCCTCGCCAACTCCGAGGGGCAGGTCGTCGAGGGCCGCTACCACGTCAACCAGGCCGCCTTCACCGTCCACGCCCAGGTCCACGCCGCCCGCCCCGACGTCGTCGCGGTCGCCCACTGCCACTCCGTGCACGGCCGCGCCCTGTCCGCCCTCGGCGACCTCCTCGACCCGATCACCCAGGAGAGCTGCGCCTTCTACGAGGACCACGCCGTCTACGACGCCTACTCCGGCGTGGCCGTCGACGCCGCCGAGGGCCGCAGGATCGCCGCCGCCCTGGACACCGGAAAGGGGCTGGTGCTGCGCAACCACGGCCTGCTGACCGTCGGCGACTCGGTGGACGCGGCGGCCTGGTGGTTCCTGTCCATGGAACGCTCCGCCCAGGTCCAGCTGACCGCGAGGGCAGCCGGCCGCCCGGTCCTGATCGACCACAAGGCTGCGGTCGCCACCAGGGAGCAGCTGGGCGGCGACCTGGTGGCGTGGATCAACTACCAGCCCTTGTGGCAGGACATCAGCCGGAGCGAGCCCGATCTGCTGAGCTAGAAGCCCCTCCGAGCTAGAAGCCCCTCCGAGCTAGAAGCCTCTCTGAGCTAGAAGCCCCTCAGGATCACCGCCTTCGTCATCGCGAACTCCTCGTCCGTCAGGACGCCGTCCCGGTGCAGTTCGCCCAGCTCCCGCAGCCTGCGCAGCAGGACGTCGTGATGGTCGGCCCGGGACGCGGCCCCCGCCGGGAGCTGGGGCGGGCGGCCCGCGTGGTCGCCGACCGCGCGGGTGGAGGGGTGCGGGAGCCGGGAGGTGACCGCGGTGGCCACCAGGGCCGTCAGGAGGTCGCGGCGGGCGCTGCCCCACAGGTCCAGGGCGTACGGGTCCTTCTCGGGCGGGAGTTTGGAGAACGCCGTCTCCCGGGTCACGAAGCGCAGGAAACCGTCCTCGTAGCCGGAGTTGGGCAGCCACTCCACGCCCACCAGGTCGCCCAGGGCGATGATGCGCGGGCCGGTCGCGCGTTTGACGCGGTCGGAGGTGTCGGCCCAGTCGATGCGCACCTGGAGGCCGTCGAAGGAGACCGTGCCGTCGGAGGAGCGGACGGAGACCGGGACCGGCGGGCCGGACAGCAGATACGTCTTCGTCGGGTCCTTCGGGACCTGGTCGAGCAGCAGCGCCCGCCGGATCTCCTCCGCCACGTACTCGGCGACCCCGGCCCGGTCCACGTCCACCGCCAGCCGGTACGGGTCCGCCGCGTCCGGCAGCCGCCCCCCGGTCGCCTGCAGCAGCGGATCGGCCCCCTCGCGCAGCCGCATCCGCAGCCGCCCCCGCTTGCGTTCGGGCTCGAAGACGACGCCCGAGACGGCCTCCAGAGGCACGGCGATCTCCCCGTACGTCTGCCGGAACAGCGGCACCGAGCGGTGGAGTCCGGGCGTGATCCTGACCGTCGTGCCGTCGAAGGCCCAGGTCCCGTCGCGCTGGATGATCTCGGCCATACAGAAATTCTCGCAGCCGGGTCAACACGGCGACTTCGAATTCACCCGCCCTGACCACACCTGCCGGACGAGCCCACCGTGGCGTAGGGCACAATTCGCTGTCATTGCGGGGGAGTTGCAGGGCGGCGGCCGAGACTTCGGCAGGGGCCGCGGGGTGCGGAGATCGCGGGGAAGGCGGGCATCGGGCGTGGCGGTGCAGGAGGCGAGACAGGGCGCGGAAACGGGTGCGCACGGGGGTGGCTGCACCTGCGGGGACTGTCCGCACGGGGCGCGGGAGGGCCATCGGCGGGCGGTCGCCGCGTTCCTGCTGAAGCGGGACGAGTTCGCCGCCGGACAGGGCCTGCCGGCCGCCGTGGCCCACTCGGCCTCGGCCTCCCGGCAGTGGGTGTCGGAGGAGCTGACCCAGTCCGCGGAACTCGTCGCCGAACGCGGCCGGGCCGAGGGCGAGGCCTGGCTCACCCGGCTGTGGAGCCGCACCGCGTACACGGTGTGGGCCGGTGTGGTCGTGCTGCTGCTCGGCCAGGCGCTGACGGCGATCGGCGCGGGCTGGACCGCCGCCCGCACCGCCGGGCTGCTGGCCGCCCTGATGACGGCCGGCGCCCTGACCGCCGCCTCCTGGTTCCACCGCGCCCGGGGCGGTGCGCTGGCCCCCGTGATCGGCGAGGACAACCGGCTGTCCACCTCCCGCGCGGTCGCCGTGGCCTGGGTGCTCTTCGTCGCGTACGCGGTGCTCGTCCTCGTCGGCCGACTGGCCGCCGCCTCCGACCCGGCCGAGCGCGACGCCCTGATCGCCGGGCTCGAACTGGCCCGCGGCGCCGGTGCGGTTACCGTCCTCGCCGTGGTCTGCGGGATCGCGGTGCTGGTGCGGCGGGTGGTCGGGCTGCGGGTACTGGGGCAACGCCTCCAGAAGGTGCGCGCCGAGCGCCCACGCGCCGCCGACCTGCTCACCGACGACGCCGGACGCGGCACCTTCGCCGACATCCAGTACGTCGTGATCAGCGCGGTGGCGCTGCTGTTCGCCGCGGTACGGCTGACCCGGCGCCCCGATCAACTGCCCGACCTGCCCTGGGGGCTGGCCGTGATCGTCCTGATCTCGGCGGCGACCTACCTGGCCGGCAAGTACGCCGAGGGCGGCCGTCCCGTCATCCTCTCCGTCGTCCGCGCCCGCGAGGCCGGTGACCTCGACGGCCCGATCCGCACCGGCGACGACATCGAGATCCGCGGCGCCGGGTTCGTGCCCCCGGGGGCGCAGGGGGCCGAGCGGTTGTGCCGGATGACGGTCCGGGTGGGCACGGTCCACGTCCATGTCCCGCTCGTCCCGGTAGCCGGCGGCTTCAGCAACCCGACGGACGCCGTGCTGACGGTACCGGTGCCGGCCGACGTCGAGCCGGGGCGGGTGGAGGTGCAGGTGATCACCGCGGCGGGCGTGGAGACCAACCGGTACCCGATCGATGTGACGGACTGAGCCCTGACCACCACTGAAGAGGCCTGAACCATGAGTGACGACGTCCTGTCCGTCATACCGAGGACCTGGTCGAGGCCCACGAGGACGGCTTCCCGACGCTCGACGTGTCCGTCCCCTGCTGCGGTGCCGCCACCACCCTGGACCGGCTGGACTACGACTGGCCCTGCGGCTTCGCCCGCTTCGAGATCGCCGTCCGGAACCCGGAGACCGGTGGGCTGAGCGAGGAGCAACTGGCCTCCGTCGCCCAGGCCCTGGGCCACCCGGTACGCCAGATCCAGGCACACATCTGACCCACGCCACGACCGGCCCCGGGCGGGGCGCGCCGACGGGGCGGAAACCGGTGATCCGGGCATTGAGCGGTACCTCCCTCTCGCTCGTATGGTCAGGTAAGGGGTCACGGCACGCTGGTGAGAGGCGGCTAGGAGCGATGACTCACGGTTTTCGTACGGACACGCACACTTCCCACGTCGACGGTGGCCGGAGCCTGCGCGACACCGCCACCCACTACGCCCTGCTCCCGCTCCGCGTCTTCCTGGGCGTCACCTTCATCTACGCCGGCCTGGACAAACTCACCGACAGCGCCTTCATGAAGGACTCGGGCTCCGGCTCGATCGGTGACCAGATGCGCGGCATCAAGCAGTCGGCGGCGATCCCCGCGATGGTCGACATGGCCCTGAACAACCCCGTCGGCTTCGGCTACGCCATCGCCTTCGGTGAGCTGGCCGTCGGCCTCGGCACCCTCCTCGGCCTCCTCGCCCGCCTCGCCGCCCTCGGCGGAGCGCTGATCTCCCTCAGCCTGTGGCTGACGATGAGCTGGGCGTCGACGCCTTATTACTACGGCAACGATCTTGCCTACTTGATGGCCTGGCTGCCGCTGGTGCTGGCCGGGGCGCCCTACCTGTCGTTGGACGCGTTGATCCGGGTCCGGCGCCGAGAACCTGTGGGCGTGTACTCCCACTGACGGGACCGGACCGGCGTGCACTGACGGGACCGGCGGGCGTCAGACTGCGGAACCGGGGAGCGCTCGGCGGTGGATCGGCGGGTGCTCGGTCAGGTGTTGGGGGGTGTGCTCAGCCAGGTATCCCGGACGGAGGCGTCTCCGGGGTCCTGGCGCCGCCGACCGCCTTGCGGCGGCGTCTCACCGACCGGGTCAGGAGTCCCACCGCGCCCGCCAGGCACAGCCCGCCCGTGACCACGGGGATGATCGCGAACCACGGGGTCTCCCAGGCGCCGCCCGCGTCACCGGCGTAGATGATGCCCGCCAGGGTCAGGAAGAAGCCGGCGACCAGCTTTCCGGGCCGGAACTCATGACGCAGCACGGCTCACCTCCGCCTGTCCGACGCCGACCTGGAGGTCGAGGTCGAGGGTGCCGGAGGGCTTGACGCCCTTGGCCGGGGCCAGCGTCGCCTCCTTGTACTTACCCGGTTCCACGTCCACGTCCTTCTCGTCGTCGCCGGGCAGTTGGATGTCGCCCACGCCCACGTCGATGCTGACCTTCACGGTCGCGCCCTTCGGCACGATCACCTTCAGCTTGCCGACCCCCACCTCGGCCCTGGCCGTCACCGTCTGCGTCCTGGTCAGATCAAGCGCCGTCAGATCCAGCGTGCCGATGCCGGTGCCGAGGTCGTATTTCGGGCGGAGGTCCGCCACCGCGGCGGGCCGCCAGGTCTCGCGCACCCACTGGGTGCCGATGTCCTTGGGCACGGCGGCCGAGCCCGCGAGCAGTCCCGCCGTGAGCACCGCCAGGAAGATCGAGCCCGCGCCCGTACGCCCGAGGAAGGAGCTGACCGCGATGCCCAGGCCGAAGACGATCAGCGCACTGGCCAGACCGGTCTGGAGGCTGGTGCCGAGAGGGTGCTCGTCCCACGTCAGGCCGGTGCCGAGGCCGCCCGCGAGGAGGGCGAGCAGGAAGACCCAGCCGCCGATCCAGCGCGGGCCGCGCTGCCGGGGCTGCTGCGGCCGAGCGGTGCGCAGGTCGGTGCCCAGGTGGCCGTAGCCGGGAGCGAGGCCGATGTCGATGGCGTCCGCGAGGTCGCGGGTGCGGGAGTCGCCGGGGCCCCAGAGGTAGCCGGTGCCGCCCTCGTGCGTGCCGTCCTTGACGATGGGCTCGCGCCACCAGGAGGGGTAGGAGGCGCTGACCGGCGGGGCCTGGGCCTCCGGCGGGGCGTCCGCGGCGGCCTGGGCGGCGAGCGGATCGGTGTCGGGGGTGCCGCGCTGCCGCGACCAGTACCCGGCGCCCGCGAGGAGCAGGGAGACGACGACGGCGAAGGTCAGCACCGTCCCGTTGTTCAGCATCGTCAGGAACACGCCGCAGCCGACCAGCGCGAACAGCACGGCCGCCAGGGCCTGGCCGTCGACGCGGCCGGTCAGCAGCTTGCGGACCTCGTTCTCCTCGTCGTCCTCGTAGGGCACGAAGAGCCAGGCGAAGCCGTAGAAGATGAGGCCGAGGCCGCCGGTCGCGGAGAGCACGGCGAGGGTGATCCGGAAGATCACCGGGTCCATGTCGTACTGCCGCCCGAGGCCGGCGCACACGCCCGCGAGCGTCTTGTACCGCCGGTCGCGGCGGAACTTCGGCGGCGGCGCGGCCGTTGCGTCATCGCCGGGGAGATCCGTCCCGTCGGTCTCGCCCGGTCGCCGCCCAGCCGCACCCGGTCGGTCCTGCTCCTTCCGCGCGCCCGCACCCGCCTGTGCGCGCGGTTCCTCACCGGCGGCGGTCGCGGAGGGCGCGGCGGACGAGGCGCCCTCGTCGGGCGCCGGGTCCGCGGCGTGCTGGTGATCTGTCATGTGTCCATGGTGACGGGCGAGCTGCCGCGACGGGAGTCGGAACGACCCTGGCCGGACCCTGATATCGCCCCTGACCCGGGGCCGGGGAGACGTTCCGGCCCGCGGCCGTTTCCGTGCCCTTCGAAGATCAGGGGAGTCTAGGGGGCCGACCCTGATGCTCCGGCCGTTCCGCCGTGTGAACATCGATGGCATGCCGGAAGCAGCCGCAGCAGCGCCACTCGTCGAACCGCGGCCGCCGCGCAAGCTCTACCGCAGCAGTGACGGACGCTGGCTGGGGGGTGTGGCGCGGGGGCTCGCCGGGCATCTCGGGCTGCCCGTGATCTGGGTGCGCCTCGTCTTCGTCGGCCTTTTCATGGCGGACGGCCTCGGCGCCCTGCTGTACGCCGCGTTCTGGTTCTTCGTGCCGCTGGGAGTCGGGGGCGTGAGCGGTCAGAAGCCGCCGTCCTTCGTCACCACCGAGACCTCACCCGACGGCCGCCGCCGGCTCGTCGCCCGCAGACCGGACCGCGGCCAGATCGTCGCCCTGCTGCTCATGGTCGTGGTGGCCATGGTTTTTGTGGGCAATGTGAACCTGGGCACCGGCGCGAAGGCCTATCTCTGGCCCGCCGTCCTCGTCGGCGCCGGTGTGGCCCTGGTGTGGCGCCAGGCCGACAACGCCCGCCGGGCCCGCTGGGCCGAGGTCGGCCGCCGCAGGCGCACGCTCAGCCTGCTGCGCGCCGCGGGCGGCGTCCTGCTGGTCACGGCCGGTGTGTCCGGGATCTTCGTCATGCAGGGCTCGGCCGCCCACCTCGGCTCGGTCCTCCAGGCGGCCCTCGCGGTCCTGGTCGGCATCACACTCCTCGCCGGCCCCTACCTCGTGCGCATGACCCAGGACCTCTCCGAGGAGCGCCTGATGCGCATCCGCGCCCAGGAGCGCGCCGAGGTCGCCGCCCACGTCCACGACTCCGTGCTGCACACCCTGACCCTGATCCAGCGCAACGCGGAGAACGCGAACGAGGTGCGCCGCCTCGCCCGCGCCCAGGAGCGCGACCTGCGCACCTGGCTCTACAAACCCGAGGGCACGGGCAAGGACGAGGCCGACGAACCCGACACCCTCGCCGAGGCGGTGCGGCGCAACGCGGCCGAGATCGAGGACAAGCACGGCGTCCCCCTGGAGGTCGTCATCGTCGGCGACTGCCCCCTCGACGAACGCATCGGCGCACAGATGCAGGCCGCGCGCGAGGCGATGGTGAACGCGGCCAAGTACGGTGGCGAGGGCGGCGCGGTGCAGGTCTACGCCGAGGTCGAGGGAAAGACGGTGTTCGTGTCGGTCCGGGACCGTGGCCCCGGCTTCGACCTCGATTCGATACCCGCCGACCGCATGGGTGTCAGAGAATCGATCATCGGCCGCATGGAGCGCCACGGCGGCACGGCCCGCCTGCGCGCGGTGCCGGGCGGCGGCACGGAGGTCGAGCTGGAGATGGAGAGGGCGGAGAAGACGTCATGAGCGACCCGACCGAGGCGAACGACACGACGACGAGTGAGCGCCGGGTGCGAGTGGTCCTCGTCGACGACCACCGCATGTTCCGTACGGGGGTGCAGGCGGAGATCGGCCAGACCGAGCAGACCGGGGTGGAAGTGGTCGGCGAGGCCGCCGACGTCGACCAGGCGGTCACGGTCATCACGGCCACCCGTCCCGAGGTGGTTCTCCTCGACGTGCACCTCCCTGGCGGCGGCGGAGTCGAAGTCCTGCGCCGCTGCGCCCCGTTGATGGCGGACGCGGAGCAGCCGGTGCGGTTCCTGGCGCTGTCCGTGTCGGACGCGGCGGAGGACGTGATCGGCGTGATCCGGGGCGGAGCGAGGGGCTACGTCACCAAGACGATCACCGGCACCGACCTCGTCGACTCCATCTTCCGCGTGCAGGACGGCGACGCGGTGTTCTCGCCGAGGCTCGCCGGTTTCGTGCTGGACGCCTTCGCGTCGACGGACGCGCCGCCGGTGGACGAGGACCTGGACCGCCTCACGCAGCGCGAGCGCGAGGTGCTGCGGCTGATCGCGCGCGGCTACGCGTACAAGGAGATCGCCAAGCAGTTGTTCATCTCCGTGAAGACGGTGGAGTCCCATGTGTCGGCGGTCCTGCGCAAGTTGCAGCTGTCGAACCGCCATGAGCTGACGCGGTGGGCGACGGCACGTCGGCTGGTGTGACGAACCAGACCGTCTTGCCGACACCGTCGGTTCGCGGTTCGGTGCCCCACGTCTCGGCGAGCAGCGTCACCAGGATCAGGCCCCGCCCCGACTCGTCGTCCGGGGAAGGGTTCCGGAACGTCGGCATGCTCTCGTCCGCGTCCGTCACCGAGACGCGAAGACGCCGGTCGTCGCCCAGCACGCACCGGACCCTGATCTCCCGGCCGGGGGAGACGCGGGCGTGCCGGTAGGCGTTGGTCATCAACTCGCTGAGCAGCAGCACGGCGGTGTCGGTGACCTCGTCCGGGAGCTTCCAGTCGGCGGCCTGCGCACGGAGAAGAGCGCGGGACCGGCCCACGCTGCGGGGGTGGCGGGGCAGTTGCCACACGACGGCTTCCTCGGGCATGCGCGGTTCTCTTCCTTGCGGGTGGTTGTCCGTCATTTGCCGTGATCAGGCTGGTGGTTGACGCGTAGCCTCGGGGAGTGGCGGAGTGTGTACAGAGGGTGCGTGTACACGGCGTGTCGGTGGAGGCGGGTGGGCGCGAACGATGACTCAGCCGAACTGGCGGTACTGCGGCGGGCAGGTCAAGTTGTGGCGCGAGGAGGCGGGGGTCGCCCGCCAGGCGCTCGCCGAGGAGGCCGGGTACGACTACGAGTACGTGAAGTCGATGGAGTGCGGGCGGCGACGGCCGACGCTGCGGTTGTTGCAGGTCGCGGACCAGATGTGCGGAGCGCGGGGGAAGCTGCTGGCGGGGCATGAGTTTCTGAAGCCGGAGCCGTTTCCGGCGCGGTCGCAGGAGTACATGGAGCTGGAGGCCGAGGCGATCGCCGTGCACGACTACTCGCTGGGGCTCATTCCGGGGTTGTTGCAGACTCGGGGGTACGCGACGGCGCTGATCGGCGAGAGCTGCCCGCCGTTGGACGACGAGACGGTGGAGGAGCGGGTTCGGGCGCGGTTGGCCAGGCAGGAGTCGTTGAAGCGGCGGACTGGCACGGTGTACGGCTTCGTCATCTATGAGGCCGCGCTGCGTACGGGAGTTGGCGGACCGGAGGTCATGCGTGAGCAACTGCTCCATCTGCCAGAGGTCGGCACGCGTCGGAACGTGTCCATCCAGGTGCTGCCCTTCGGCAAGTGCGGGGGCCTCGCACTCAATGGGTCGTTCATCCTGCTGGAGACGGCTGATCGTGAGCACTTCGCCTATGTCGAGAGTCCGGAGACCAGTGCGCTCCATGCTGACGCGCACAAGGTCGGTGACCTCGCGCAAGCCCATGGCATGATCCGCATGCAGGCTCTCGGAGTTGAGGAGTCGGCTGCGTTCATCAGGAAGGTGGCACAGGAGCTATGAAGACTGAACTGACGTGGTTCAAGTCCAGCTACAGCGACTCCCAGGGCGGCGCCTGCCTCGAAGTAGCCCTCCACCCCCACACCACCCACGTCCGGGACTCGAAGCTCGGCCCCCAAGGCCCCCGCTTCGAAGTCCCCTCCGACGCCTGGGCCGCCTTCGTCGCCTACGCTTCCCGCGAGGCCTGAGCCTCGAGCTTCGGGCGTCGAGATCCGAGCTTCTCTTTCAAGGAATGGGCGGAAAGAATCCACCCGCCCTCCCACCCTCCCCGCGTCCAACTCGCGCGCGCACCAGCCGAGATGACTTTTCGTGATCGGCTTGCGACGCGCAGTCGCGAACCTCTAGCGTTCGCGACAACAAACAACCCCGGTCGGGTGCTACCAACACCCGCCGGGGTCTCACCCTCAAGATCGAAGAGAGCGATCTCGTGGCTTCTGAAGACTTTAACGCTGCTCCGCCCGCGCCCGCAGCCCATCCCATGGCCAAGCCCGGCTACGGCAAGCGTTCCGCGCCGGACCAGCAGCGCTCCCGGCGCGGCGACTTCGCCCACCTCCCGCCCCGCGAGGCGTACCTCGCCGGCCTCATCGACCGGCTGCCCGAGAACGCGGCGATGGACGCCAAGACCCTCGCCAAGGCGCAGCCCCTCTACGGGCAGCAGGCCGTGCGCACGGCGCTCAACGAACTCGGCCGAGCCGGGCATCTGCGGCGCGTACGGCGTCGCGTACCGCCGGGT
Organism: Streptomyces sp. Act143; assembly: GCF_003143935.1. Lineage (GTDB taxonomy): Bacteria > Actinomycetota > Actinomycetes > Streptomycetales > Streptomycetaceae > Streptomyces. The sequence goes on from NZ_QFRX01000001.1 coordinate 6,088,430, forward strand.
GAGGGGGAGACCGGTACGCGATGGGTGTTCCTCACGTACTGGTCGCGTACCGCACGTGACGACGAATGGTGGGCCAGGGGCCTCGAAGGTGACGTGACGCCCGAGGGCGAGACCAGGCCGGTCGTGGACGACGTACCGTCACCGTCCCGGGCCTCCCAGGCCTACGACACCCTCGCCCGCCTCGGTCTCCGCGAACCGCGCCTCGCCCTGTCCGCCGCCGACTGCGCCGCCCTCGAAGAGCTGGCCGACGCATGGCTCGCCCGAGGCGCGTCGCCGGAGCAGCTGACGCAGGTTCTTGTCGCCGGGCTCCCGGACCCGGTGCACGCGCCCCGCGCCTTCCTGCGGCGGCGGCTGGTCGACAGAATGCCGCCCGAGCGTTCCGCCCCTGCGCCCGCGCCAGCACCCCGCACGCTGATGGAGTGCACCGACTGCCGCGTACCCGGCCGTCCGGAGGCGCTGTCCGGAGGGCTTTGCCGGGCCTGCCGAGGCGGGGACGGCGGCGGAGCGGACGAGCAGGCGCAGGCGCGATCCGCCACCGTGCGGGCCTGGGCCGCACAGGTGCGGACAGCGATCCGTACGCCCGCTACGGCTCGACCGTCGCCATGAGGGAACGGCGTCCGCTTCCGCGCCGGACAATCGTGATCAGGGTGGCTGGTAGAGAGGAAAGGGCGCTCAGGGACAACAGGATCAACGGCCACAGTGTGGGGGCGCCGGTGGACAGGAGGAGGACGCTGGTGAGCAATGCCATCAAGGCGACGCCCAGCAGCGTGGTGGCCATGAACTTTGTCACGCGCGTCCTTCTTGCGTCGGCCGTCGACGCCAATACGTACTCCATCTCAAGCGGGGTGAACCCTGCGGTCGTCCGTCCTGGGGTCCGGTAGAGCAGCGAGGGCGGTTCGCTGAGCAGCCCTTCCCGGCGACGTCCCGACCGGACCCAGTCCCGCGCGGCGACCTTCAGTTGCTGGCGCAGCGAAAGCTCGGCCCCGGCCTGGTCGACCCAGGCCTGGAATCTGGGCCATGCGCTGATCAGCGCATGGTGAGCGAGCAGGACCTGCGGCTCGTTCCCGGCTTCGGCCGAGATGACGAGGAGCCGCTCCTGGACCATCCGTTCGCACACCCCCTCGGTCTCCATGAGCGAGAGGTAGGCGACAGGGAGAGCCTGCCTCCAGTACCGACCGTCGGCGTCGACCGTCACGAGGTGCAGGAGCAGATCGCGAGCCCGACTTCTGTCGTCTTCGGAGAAGGAGGCGAACACTTCCTCCGCCGTGTGCGCCAGGCTGCCCTGGATGCCCCCGGTCTCTTGGTAGGACCGGTGGGTGAGGTAGCCGTCCTCCCGCCGCTTCCACATCTCGCGCAGCGTGAATTGCAGGAGCGGCAGGGCGCCGGGCTCGTCCCCCATGTCCTGGAGCAGGCGTTCGGTGAGGCCCGGTTCCAGATGGAGCCCGGCGGCCAGGGCCGGTTTTTCGACCGCCTCGCGCATCTCTCGTTCGGACATCGGCGGCACGGCCACGGTGTGCTTCATGAGCGCCGGAGCGTGGCTCCTGGCCTGTGCGACGAAGTCGGCGCGCAGGACCGTGATCAGCCTCGCCGACACGTCAGGATCCTTGGCCAACTCCACCAACAGGCCGTAGATCACGTCGCGTTGGTCGGCACTGGCAAGGGTGAACAGTTCCTCGAACTGGTCGAGCACGACGACGGTGCCTTTACGCGCAATCTGGCGAAGCGCCTGCAACTGCTCGATCCCGCCGGAATGGTTGACTCTGACGATCCGCCAGAGTTCGCTCCCCGGCAGCACACCCCTGCGCAACGCGGGAATCACCCCCGCGTTCACAAGGCTCGTCTTGCCGCTGGCCGCGCCGCCGACGATCGTGCACCTCCCCTCCGTGCGCAGAGAGTCCAGCACTCGGTCGACAAGCTCACCGCGCCCGAAGAACACCGCCGCGTCGGCCTCGGAGAACGGCTGAAGTCCGAGGTACGGGCTGCGCTCCACGAGGGCGGGCTCAGGCTCGGTCGGCATCCGTGTTCGCAGACTCGCTCGTACGGCCTCCACCAGCCCGTCCGGCTCCAGCCCCGCCCGGTAGTCGAGAAACTGCAACTCCCGCAGTTCGTAAGGGGGTTGACCTGTGCCCGGGAGCATGACCGGAAGCACCTGCGCGAGACCACCGGCGTTGACGACGGCCGCGAGTTCGCGCTGCTGCCAGGGACTGAGTTGTCCCAGTTCGCCGACTAGGAACAGGGCGAGCCGTGCCGAGACCTGGGCCGACGTGGGCAGGCGCGTCCCCGCGGGTGCATCCGGCTCCGCGACGCGGACATCGCGAGCCTCCAACAGGTCACGGATCCGGCCCGCCACCTCCCTGTCGCCACCGCTGTACGACAGATAGACGTCCGCCTGAGCGAACCGGGACGTGGGGTCGTACTGCGTCACGACCGGCTCCACTGCCTGCCGACCGCTTCCCTCCAGCACCGCCTCCGACCGCAGCCGCGCCAGCCGGTTGCCGCTCGGTGCCAGCAGGGCGATGGCGTTGCGCAGACTGTCGTAGGCCCGGGCCAATGACCGCCGCTCCTGGGCCCTCCCCGGATCGGTGATCACCTGCTCGTCGAAGGCGTAGGCAGGCACGTACGGCACCTGCAACTCCCAGAAACCCAGCCCCGACGCCCTCAGCGCCTCCGGCGTGAACGTGTCGAAGCTCCGGCGGAACCGGTGGGCGAAGTCCGCCAGGAGCTCCGCGTCCTGCTGGTCGATGCGTGCCGGCACCACCAGCGCCTCCAGGGGGCGGTCACCTCGTACCGCCCGCACCTGCGGTGACAGGAAGTGCCGGACCATCCACTCCGTGCCCTCGACGTTCTGAAGGTTGGCCGCGCACAACGCGACGATGACATCGGCCAGTTGGTACGCGCACACCCCGCCCAGCTCGGTGACCCCCGTACGGCTGTCCACCAGGACGATGTCGTACCGCTCCGCGCACGCCCTGCGGAACCACTCGAAGAACAGCTCGCCCGACCAGACGTAGTAGAAGTCCTGCCAGTCGAAGCGGCGCAGCTCGGCGCCGTAGCGGGTCATCTGGTCGTCCGTCAGGCGCAGGCCCGCCGGGAGCAGGTCGAGACGGCCGCCGTCCGAGCGGGGCGGGTAGACCGTGGAGATGTAGCGGTCCAGGTCGCGGTAGGCGTCCTCCGCGCCCTCGTCCGCAGCCGAAGAGGCCACGGACATGGCGTACTTGAAGGCCAGGAGCAGGTCCAGCAGGCCCTCGCGGCCACGGACTCGTCCGTGGTCGATCGGGAAGAAGTGCTCCAGGCCCGGCGCCTCCAGGTCGAAGTCGACCATCAGCACCCGCATGCCGCTGCGCGCCAGCTGGTCGGCGATGTTGGCCAGGGCCATGGAGCGGCCGACGCCGCCCTTATAGGAGTAGAACGTGACGATCACGCCGCTCAGCCTTCCGTGACGAGGCGGGCCATGGCTCCGCTGGGACGGGTGCCGAGTTCCTCTTCCAGCCGTCGGGCCTTGTCGGCGCTGGGCCGGGCGTTGCGGTAGGCGTCGAGGGTCTGGGGGAGGCTGGCGCGCAGCCAGCGGTCGAGGTGGCGTCTGCTGGCGACGTTCATCTCGCACAGCGGGTCGAGCGCGTCGCCGAAGCGGTGGTGGGGGTGGTGGAGTCGTTCGGCCAGCACCTGCCGGATGAGCTCGTGCGGGGTGCCGGCGGCCGGGTCGCCGGGAGAGAGGGTGATGAGGGAGACCTGAGGGCCCTCGTACAACGGCGATGCGCGGAAGGCCTCCGCCAGGTCCGGGTGGAGCAGGGAGAGTTCGTCGGCCACCACCAGGCAGCCGTTGCGGGACACGTCCTGGAAGACCAGGGAGTGGGCGAGGTCGTAGGAGAGCAGGTCGTCGAAGAGGTACGGCTGGAGTCTGATCTTTCTGCCGCGCAGCAGCAGATCGGGGTGGTTGACCCCGGACACCGCGGTCTCCAGGACCTGGGTGATGGTCCGGCTCTCGGTGCCGAACGGCGTCCAGTCCGCCCGTGTCGTGCCGTACCGGGCGCGGATCGACTCCGGGGGCAGGCCGAACCCGTCGACGATGTCCCTCACCTGCCCGGACGCCGTGCCGAGCAGGTCGTCCGCCTCCGTGCCGGTCATGGCCACCACGACGACGGGCAGACCTATCTCGTGGTCGGGACGTTGCAGGCCGACGGTTTGCAGGAGGGCCGCGTGCAGCCGGTTCGGCAGGGTGCGGGTCGCGGACTCGACGAGTGTCTCGGTGATGCCCCAGCGCGCGGCGTCGGAGACGGCGACTTCGGTGTCCGCGTGCGGTGCGACGATGCCGAGCAGGGGGTGTCCGGTGCGGGCGCGGGCCAGGTCCAGGATGCGGCGGGTGCGGTCGGGGTTCTCGCCGAGCATGGTCGTCAGCGGCGCGGACAGCAGGAGGCCGACCGTGCGGGCCGAGGTCACGGCACGGTCCAGGGCGAGCATCTCCTGGGGGGTGGTGGTGAGGAGGTCGGTGGAGGACGTGGTGACGTTCCACATCGCTCCTACCGCCGCGGCCAACCGGGTCGCCGCTTCGCGGTCCTTGGGCGCGTGCAGCAGATGGAGGTCGTGGACCAGCTTCCGGGGATGCGGCGGCTCCGCCACGGGCCGGGGCGGGGCCATGGCCCCCGGCGGCAGATGCAGGTCGGCGGCCACCGCCGACACCACGTCCGCGGCGAGGTCGCCGGGGTTGGTGAACCAGCCGATGCCGTGCACCTTCTTCAGCTCGTCGCGCAGGCGCTTGATGCCGGTGGCCTCCGGCGTGCCGGGGGCGGTCAGCGCGTCGACGTGGCCCATCGGCCACGAGGCCCCGTCCTCGACCAGGAAGATCAGCCGCCTGCGGCCCGCCTCACCGGCTCTGCGGTACTCCAGCTCGGTGATCGACCGGCCGTCCGGGTTCTGCGGACCGACGTCGGGGACGTACCCGTAGCGAAAGGCGAAGAGGCCGACATAGACGTCACAACTCTCCACGTCGGTCAGGCACTTCTCTAACGGCCGTTCGTCGAAGGCCGCGTAGTCCTCCATGGCGATGACGTCCAGCGGAAGCCTGCGCAGCCTGGCCAGTACCGCCGCCCGGTACTTCTCCAGGTCGGACACGGTCGACGACAGATACACCCTCACCCTGCGTACCTCGCTCCTCACGCGGTGGGAACAAGGTACAGGCGGCCGGGCCGCGGGGTGACCCCCTCGCTCACACCACCCGCGTCGCCCCCGCGAACGGCATCTCGTCAAGAGGTGCGATGCGCACCGTCGACGTCGGGTTCGGTGCGTGGATCATCTGGCCGTTGCCGATGTAGATGCCGACGTGGGAGATGGCGGAGTAGAAGAACACCAGGTCGCCCGGCTGGAGTTCGGAGCGGGAGACGCGGCGGCCCGTGTCGATCTGGGCGTAGGTGGTGCGGGGCAGGGAGATGCCCGCGGAGCGGTACGCGGCCTGGGTCAGGCCCGAGCAGTCGAAGGCGTCGGGGCCGGTGGCGCCCCAGACGTAGGGGCTGCCGATCTTGGAGTAGGCGTAGGCGATGGCCGCCGCGGCACGGGAGTTGGGGGCCTGGGCGGTGGAGGCGGTGCCGGTGGTGGGGGTCAGGGTGTCCCGGCCGCCGCCCGCACCGCCGGAATCCCGCGACGCGTGCTGGGTCTCGGTCGCGCGCTGGTCCGCAGGCAGTTGCGCCAGCAGGTGGCGGGCCGCCGCCAGCTTGCTCGTGATGGTCTTCTTGTGGCGCTTCAGCTCCGCCTGGCGGGACTTGAGGGAGGTCAGCTCGATGTGGGCGGCGCCGCGGAGCTGTTCGATCTCGCGGAGCTGCTCGCGCACGCTCGCCAGGGACGCCGCCTGCCGGGTGCTCGCCCGGTCCACGAACTCCGCGCTGTCCAGGTACCTGTCGGGGTCGGAGGAGAGGGCCAGTTGCACGGCGGGGTCCAGGCCGCCCTCCCGGTACTGTGCCGCCGCCATCGAACCCAGCGCGTCCCGCGTCGAGTTGAGCTTGTCCGTCTTGCGTGCCGCCTCGTCGCGGAGCGTCTTCAGCCGTCCCTCGGCCGCGTCTGCCTTCTCCTTGGCGCCGTTGTACTTCTCGGTGGCGACCTCCGCCTCCTCGTACAGCTTGTCCACCTTCGCCTTCACCTGTGCCGGTGTCAGGTTCGGCTCGGCGTGCCCGATCCCGTCGAAGCCCGTCGCCGTCGCCGCGCCCGCGAGGGCGATCGTCGCCGCCGCGCGGGCCGTGTTGCCGCCGACCGTGCGCTGCTTGGGCTTGCGGTGCGCTGCCACGTGGACTGCACGTCCTTTCGTACCGTACGAGCTACCGCCTGGTCCGGGGGTCCGGGGTGCCGCCCCGGGCCGTCACCGGCCGTGCCGACGCCAGGGGGAGCGTCGTACGACCGCCCGGGGCGGGTTACGCGTCCGGCGGCGGCCCGCACAGGGGGAGCGGGCCGCCGCCGGACCTTCTCGGCGGTGGTGATCGACTGCCGCCCCTGGCCCGGGCGGCGGTGGGGAGCCGGTCACCTGGTGGAGGACGCTAAACCTGTGTGTGTCGTGGGGGTAACGGGATGCGCGGAACTGGTCCCAGGCGTCCGCCGGGTGACCGGATACGACCGCGATCCCGCTGCGACGCAGCCGACTTCACGCGGGGTGCTGACCGAACTGCCGATATCCAGGCGTGGGCGGGCCGCCGGGTGCTATGGGCCGCATATATGCAAGATCGTTGGCGAGAGGAGGGGAGGCGAGGGGATAGTCCAGGGTTACTCAAGGGGCACTGAAATAGGCTCCGGGCTCATGGACGTACTCATCTCTGTCTTCCTCGTACTGCACTTCGTCGGCATCGTCGTGCTGCTCGGCGGCTTTCTCACCCAGGTGAAGGCGATGAACCAGGGGACCGCCCGTTTCCACCCGCTGATGCTCCGTGGTGCCCTCGCCATGCTGGGCACCGGCGTGCTCCTGGTTGCGCTCAACAAGGCGGACGACCAGTCGCTGAACAGCGTCAAACTCGCCGTGAAACTGGCCGTGCTGGTCGTGCTCCTCGGGCTCATCTATGTGAAGCGGGACGAGGCCAGGGTGGACAAGGCGCTGTTCAGCGCGGTTCCCGCACTCGTCGTCGTGAACATCCTCATCGCCGTGCTGTGGAGCTGACGGCACCGATGCCGGCCCGGGCCGCGGCGACGGCTCCCGAGGCGACCGCCAGCCACACCGCCACGGCGATCCACAGCAGCACCTCGCCGGGCGTCTTCAGCCAGGACACCTCCAGGGCGGCGGCGACGGACATGGTCGCCGCCGCCGTCATCCCCATGGGGAACACGGTCGCCCAGCGGCGTACGTCGTAACGCGGGCGCCGCCACCCGATCTCGGCGACGAGCAGGACGACGTACCAGGACAGGTCGAGGACGAGCAGAGCGACGGTCACGGCGCGCAGGACGCCGCGGTCGTCGGCGTTCCACAGGTACAGGTTCGTGCTGTCGGCGGCGACCAGCTTCGACCCCGCCAGCGCCGAGATGGCCATCGCCCCGCCCGCCACCCAGTGGTCGCCGGCGCCCGCGACCACCTGGCGCAGGTCGAAGCGGGCCAGGGCGAGGCCGTAGAGGACCAGGCCGAGCCAGAACATCACCAGCGCCGTGTGCGCGAGCCAGGCCGTCGACACGGCCGCCGCGAGCGTCGCGCCCAGCACGGCCAGGCCCTGCGTCGCCACGCACGCCAGGAACACCGCCCCCGGCATCCGCCGCTTCCAGTGCCCCACGACCAGGACGATCAGCACCGGCCACAGCAGCGCGGCCAGCGCGAGCAGCGCCTCCGCGAGCTGCTGCCGGCCCAGGGCGGAGAAGCGGGTGCCGAGCACCGTGGTCGCCGCGATCGCGGTGAGCGCCCCCGGCGTCTCCGCCTCCGCCACCCATCGCGTCCGCTCCCGCAGCAGTCGTACGGCGAAGTCGGCGGCCAGCGCCACCCAGGCCAGGCACGCCGCCACCAGGGCGATGCGGGACACCACCTCGTACCCCGACAGATGCAGACCGACCGACACGATGCCGGTCGCCATCACCGCGGAACCGGCGGCGGGGGGACGTTGCGCCCACCAGGTACGGAAGGGGGAGGAGTGGGGCGTTCGGGGCATGGGGTGATGCTAAGGAGCGGGCCGGGGGATGGTGGTGGGGCACGCGCGCGTGTGTGTGGAGAAAAACGCTTACGCGCGCGTGCGTGACGAAAAGCGCGTACGCGCGCGTGACGAAAAAACGCGTACGCGCGCGTGCGTGGAGAAAGCGCGCGGGCGCGGAGCGGTGGGCGGCTTGGGACGGGCCGCGTCTGAGTATGTGCGCTCATGACACGGGTGAGCCCGGCCGGTGAGACTGCGCCCATGTCCTACAGACGATCAGTCGCCCTGGCCGCCCTCCCTGTGCTCGCGGCACTCACCCTGACCGCCTGCGGAAGCGAGCGGGCCGGGGACGGACCCGCGGCGGCGGCCTCCCCGACGCGTTCCTATCCGCCCCCGCCGCGGTGCGCCCAGGCCGCCGAGACGCCCGCGCCCGCCTCCTCTTCCCCCGCCCCGAGGGCGACCGGGCGGCGGGACGCGGGTCCCGGCGACCAGCCCCCCAACTACGCCGACAACCACGCGTACCGCATGCAGGCCTCCCTGAGCGCGGAGGGGCGGGCCAGTGGGCTGGCGTCGGCCGGGCTCATCCGGAAGGAGCTGCAGAAGGTCCGGGACGAGGGCGGGGCGGGGCAGTACGGGGTCTTCGCCGACGAGCGCGTCGAGGCGGCGCTCCGGCGGCTCGGCTGCGGGCCGGAGCACGGCGTCTTCGTCGGGAACGGGTTCTACGCCGTCTACACCGGCATCGCGTGCGTGTCCGGCCTGGTGACCGAGGGCGAGCTGACCACCGAGGTGCACGGTGTCTACGCCGAGCCCCAGCCCGGGGCGGGGCCCTGCGTGGAGAACCGCGGTGGTCACTGACCCCGGCGGCCCACCTCAGGCCGGGCGCACCACGCTGTGGATCGCCGACTCGCCGTCGTAGTAGATCGACTCCTCGCGGACGTACGCCCCCGGCTTCGGCGCGTGGATCATCATGCCGTTGCCGATGTAGATGCCGACGTGGCTGATGTCGTCGTAGAAGAAGACCAGGTCGCCGGGCTGGGCGTTGGAGAGGGAGACCGTGGTGCCGAAGTTCACCTGGTCGTAGGTGGTGCGGGGGAGGGAGATGCCGGCGGCGTTCCAGGCGGCCTGGGTGAGGCCGGAGCAGTCGTAGGAGTCGGGGCCGGTGGCGCCCCAGACGTACGGCTTGCCGATCTGCGCGCGGGCGAAGGCGAGCGCCTTGTCGGCCTTGGTGGCGTAAGAGGTGTCGGCGGTCTCCGAGGACGACGACGAGGACGACGACGAGCTGCTCTCCTGCTGGGCCGCCGCTTCCTCCGCCGCCTTCTGCTCGGCGGCCTTCTGCTGCTCCGCCAGCTCCGCGGCCTTGCGGGCGGCTTCTTCCTGCTTCTTCTTCTCGATCGCCGCGAGCCGCGCCTTCTCCTCGGCGGTCAGCTGCGACAGCAGCTCGCGCGCGTCGGACAGCTTGCGCTGGACGGTCGCCTTGGCGGTCTTCAGGTCGCTCTGCGACTCGGTGAGCGTCTCGAGGCTCTTGGTGGCCTCCTGGCGCTTCTTCATCGTCGCGGACTGGGCGGAGATGTAGTCGTCGACCGCGCCCTTCTGACGGTCCGTCATGCGGCCCATCAGCTGCGTCTGGTCGAAGTAGTCCTGCGGGGTGTCCGCGAGCAGGAAGGTCGCCGTGTCGGGCGCGGTGGCGCCGGTGCGGTACTGGGCCGCGGCGAACGAACCGAGCTCCTCGCGCGCCTCGTTGAGCTTCTGGGTGCGCCGGGCGACGTCGTCGAGGAGGGTGTCGACCTCCTCGCGCTGCTTGGCGGTCTTCTCCTTGGCCGAGTTGTACTTCTCGGTCGCCGACTCCGCCTGCCGGTAGAGGTCGTCGACCTTCTTCTCGACCTCTTCGAGACTCGGCTTGTCGTCGGTCGAGGGGGCGGCGGTGGCCGTCTGGGAGAGCAGCGCCACGGAGGTGAGGGCGGCCGTTGCGAGCGCGGGGGTGCGTATGCCTGCTACGCGCGTTCCCGCAGGACGCGGCTTTGCGTGCGACGCCAAGGGAGGCGACTCCTTCCATGTTCCGCCTACCGAGTTAGCTGTCGGGTTCGGGCGGGTGGTTCGGAAGGTGTGCCCTACGGCCGTCCCCCGTGCGGGAGGTGGCCGATTCACCCCAAGGTCGGTGTGGGTCCCCGGCTCCGGCTGCCCCGACGGGCGCACCGGACTCGGCGGAGGCCGCGCGGCCCGGCGACGTTCGCCGGTGGGGGTCGTACGGCCTGCCCGGCACGGTAGCCAACTCGTGTGGCCGCTGTGAAGGTTGATGTCCGATAGGCCCGATACATTTTCGTGACCTTAGGTCAGGACGTGGCCGAGCGTGGTCAATACGGAATGATCTGCGGAGATTTGTACGTATTTTGGGCGGAGTGGCGGCGTCCGGCCCGTTCTGGGCGCTAACTTCCAGCCGACCCGCGGTCGCACACCGTGGGTGGGAGGGACACGGCCATGAAGACCCGTACATCACTCGTCGTCGCCACCGGCGTCGCACTCGCCGCCACCGCGGGCATCGCCCCCGCGACGGCCTCCGGAGGGCACAGCGGCGGCAAACCCGTCGTCCGCGTCATCGCGACCGGCCTCGACAACCCGCGCCAGCTCTCCTACGACGACGGTCACGTGTACGTCGCCGAAGCCGGCCGGGGCGGCAAGAAGTGCATCGGTGCGGGCCCCGAGGGCGAGACCTGCATCGGGCTCTCCTTCGCCGTCACCAAGATCTACTGGGACGGGAGCGCCTGGCAGCACTACCGGGTCGTCCGCGGCCTCCCCTCGGGCGCCGCCCCCGACGGCGGCCTCGCGACCGGCGTGGACGGTGTCTCCGCCCTCCACGGCGAGCTCTGGGGCATCGAGACCTTCGCCCCGCCGGAGGCCGGCGTCCCGGTCACCCCGCCGTGGAACAAGCTCGGCAAGCTGCTGAGCATCGAGCAGAACGGTGATCACGGCAAGGCGAGGATCGCCGCCGACATCTCGGCCGTGGAGCTCAGGTACAACCCGCACAAGGCCTCCGTGGACTCCAACCCGTACGCCGTCCTCGCCCTCCCCGACGGCCGGAAGATCGTCGCCGACGCCGCCGGGAACGACCTGGTCGTCGTCTCCCCGCAGGGCAAGGCGAAGCCCTTCACGGTCTTCCCGGACCACGACAAGCGCGAGACCGTCCCCACCTCCCTCGCCCTCGGCCCCGACGGCAACCTCTACGTCGGCGAGCTCAACGGCCTCACCGAGAAGCCCACCGCGCGCGTGTGGAAGGTCGACCCGTGGACCGGCAAGATCCTCGGCTGGAAGTCCGGCTTCGGCCCGATCAGCGGGATCGCCTTCAACAGCGGCGGCGACCTGTACGTCAGCCAGCTCTTCCAGGGCGTCGTGACCAAGGTCGCCCACGGCAAACGTACGAACGTGAAGGTGCCGTTCCCGGCGGGCCTCGCCGTCGACCCGTACGACGGCAAGGTGTACGTCTCCGCCTGGTCGGTCGCGGACCGTGACGGCACGGTGATGGAGGGCAAGAAGACGCCGGGCGGGCAGGTCTGGAAGATCCTCGGGTTCTAGGGAGCCGCCGGATTCCGGGCATGTTCTCGGGGCGGCGGCGGGGTGTCAGTGGGGAGCCCTAGACTCGGAGAGCGATGACAGGCCTCTTTGACGACAGCTTCCTGGCGAACCTCCAGGCCCCCCAGGGGCACGAGGAGGAACCCCCGCCGCCGCCCGAGGACGAGCACGGACCGGAACCCGAACACCTTCCGGACGATCTGTTCGGCGGGAAGTTCGACGTGCCGCCGGACCGGGACGCGTACTACCGCGACGGCGCCCCGCGCCCGGCCCTGGACGCGGCGGCGCTGATCGAGGGGCTGAACGAGAACCAGCGGGCCGCAGTCGTGCACTCCGGCACCCCGCTGCTCATCGTGGCCGGCGCCGGATCGGGCAAGACGCGGGTGCTCACGCACCGCATCGCCTACCTGTTGGCCGAGCGGAACGTGCACCCGGGGCAGATCCTCGCGATCACCTTCACCAACAAGGCCGCGGGCGAGATGAAGGAGCGCGTCGAGCAGCTCGTCGGCCCGCGCGCGAACGCGATGTGGGTGATGACCTTCCACAGCGCGTGCGTGCGCATCCTGCGCCGGGAGAGCAAGAAGCTCGGCTTCACGTCGTCGTTCTCGATCTACGACGCCGCCGACAGCAAGCGGCTGATGGCGCTCGTCTGCCGGGACCTCGACCTCGACCCCAAGCGCTTCCCGCCCAAGTCCTTCAGCGCCAAGATCAGCAACCTCAAGAACGAGCTGATCGACGAGGAGGACTTCGCTGCCCAGGCCACCGACGGCTTCGAGAAGACCCTCGCCCAGGCCTACGCGATGTACCAGTCGCGGCTGCGCGAGGCCAACGCCCTCGACTTCGACGACCTGATCATGACCACGGTCAACCTGCTGCGGGCGTTCCCCGATGTCGCCGAGCACTACCGCCGCCGCTTCCGGCACGTCCTCGTCGACGAGTACCAGGACACCAACCACGCCCAGTACGCCCTGGTCAGAGAGCTGGTCGGCACCGGAGCGCAGGACACGGACGTCCCGCCGAACGAGTTCGACGTCCCGCCCGCCGAGCTCTGCGTCGTCGGTGACGCCGACCAGTCGATCTACGCCTTCCGCGGCGCGACGATCCGCAACATCCTCCAGTTCGAGGAGGACTACCCGAACGCGACGACGATCCTGCTGGAGCAGAACTACCGCTCCACCCAGACGATCCTGTCCGCCGCCAACGCGGTCATCGAGCGCAACGAGTCCCGCCGCCCCAAGAACCTGTGGACCAACGCGGGCGCGGGCGCGCGCATCACCGGCTACGTCGCCGACACCGAGCACGACGAGGCACAGTTCGTCGCCGAGGAGATAGACCGACTGACGGACGCGGGCGAGGCGAAGGCCGGCGATGTCGCCGTCTTCTACCGCACCAACGCCCAGTCCCGAGTCTTCGAGGAGATCTTCATCCGCGTCGGCCTGCCCTACAAGGTCGTCGGCGGCGTCCGCTTCTACGAGCGCAAGGAGGTCCGGGACGTCCTGGCCTACCTGCGCGTCCTCGCCAACCCCGAGGACTCGGTGCCCCTGCGGCGCATCCTCAACGTCCCCAAGCGGGGCATCGGCGAGCGCGCCGAGGCGATGATCGACGCCCTCTCCCAGCGCGAGAAGATCAGCTTCCCGCAGGCGCTCAAGCGCGTCGACGAGGCGTACGGCATGGCCGCGCGGTCGACCAACGCCGTGAAGCGGTTCAACGTGCTGATGGAGGAGCTCCGTACGATCGTCGACTCCGGCGCGGGACCGGCCACCGTCCTGGAGGCGGTGCTCGAACGCACCGGCTACCTCGCCGAGTTGCAGTCCTCCACCGACCCGCAGGACGAGACCCGGATCGAGAACCTCCAGGAACTCGCCGCCGTGGCCCTGGAGTTCGAGCAGGAGAGCGAGGAGGGGGAGGAATCGCCCGGGCTCGCCGCCTTCCTGGAGCGGGTCGCGCTCGTCGCCGACTCCGACCAGATCCCCGACGAGGACGAGGACGGCTCCGGCGTCATCACCCTGATGACCCTGCACACCGCCAAGGGCCTGGAGTTCCCGGTCGTCTTCCTCACCGGCATGGAGGACGGCGTCTTCCCGCACATGCGCTCCCTCGGCCAGACCAAGGAACTGGAGGAGGAGCGGCGCCTGGCGTACGTCGGGATCACGCGCGCGCGGGAGAGGCTGTACCTGACCCGCTCGTCGCTGCGCAGCGCGTGGGGGCAGCCGTCGTACAACCCGCCCTCGCGCTTCCTGTCGGAGATCCCGGAGCAGCACGTGGAGTGGAAGCGCACCGGCGCCACCGCGGCCCCGGCGGGCCCGGTCTCCGGCGTCGCGTCCTCGCTGTCGTCCTCGCGCTCGCGCTCCTCGGCCTCGGGCGCGTCCGGCTTCGCCACTCGCCGCGCCGCCGAGAAGCCGGTCGTCTCCCTGGCCGTCGGCGACCGCGTCACCCACGACCAGTTCGGGCTCGGCACCGTCATGGCGGTCAAGGGCACGGGCGCGAACGCGGAGGCGACGATCGACTTCGGCGAGGCCAAACCGAAGCGGCTGCTGCTGCGGTACGCGCCGGTGGAGAAGCTGTAAGCAGTACGGGCCCCCGCCGCAGAGGTGGGGGCCCGTGAAGAACGCGGCGCTTACGTCGGGTCCAGGCCGTGGCTGCGCAGCCACGGCAGCGGGTCGATCGCCGAGCCGCCGGCCGGGCGGACCTCGAAGTGCAGGTGCGGGCCGGTGGAGTTGCCGGAGTTGCCGGAGTACGCGATCGGGTCGCCGGCCTTGACCGTCGTACCGGAGGCGACGCGGTAGCTGGAGAGGTGGCAGTACCACGTCTCCGTGCCGTCCTTCGCGGTCACGATCATCATGTTGCCGTAGGCGCTGTTCCACTGCGTCCGCACGATGCCGTCGGTCGCGGCCATCACGGTGGTGCCGTACGAGACCGGGAAGTCGATGCCGGTGTGCACCGACATCCAGTTGACGCCGGCCTGGCCGTAGTAGGCGCTGAGGCCGTGCTGGGCGACCGGGAGGGCGAACTTGGGGCGCAGCCGCTCCTTGCGGGCCGCCTCCTCCGCCGCCTTCTTCTTCTCGGCCGCCTGCTGGGCCTTGAGGTCGATGCGCTCCTGCGTACGGCTGGCCCGGTCGGCGAAGTCGTCGGCGCCCGCGGAGAGGCTCTCCAGCTGCGTGTCCAGCTTGTTGTTCGCGGCGGACGGTTTGACGGCGGTCGCGTCGGACGCGGTCGTCGAGGTGTCCTTGTCGCTGCTCATACCGCCGACGGAGGCGGCGGCGATGCCCGTCACGCCGATGACGCAGGCGGAGGGCACGGCGATCTTCATCAGCGCGGAACGCCTGGCGGGCGGGCGGCGGCGGGAACGGCCCGCACCGCGGGCGGCCATGCGCGAGCCCGGGACGGGGGTGGGGTCTTCCTGGTCGTCGAGGAGCGGGGGCGCGTCGGCTGCGGCTTCGCTCTCCTCTTCGGAGAGGGCGGGCAGCTCGCCCGTGTCGCTCAACTCGGCTTCGTGTCCGGCGGGTTCGTCGTAGGCGATCTGCTCGAACAGCGCGGTCGCCTGATGGTCGACAGGCTCCTCGTGAGCCGGCGTGGCGCTGTCGGCGTTCCACTGGGTGGCGTCGTAGGCGCCGGTGTCGAAGGTCTGGGTGCCCCACTGCCAGTGCTGGGTCTGGTCGGCGGCGTTCCCGGACTGGTCGGGCTGGAGCCAGGCGCCCGCGTCCCACTGACCGCTCGCGTCGACCGCACCGACGGCACCGACCTGCGGCGGGATCGCGGAGAGCTGCTGATACTCGCCGGTCCAGCCCGTGGTGT
This sequence comes from Streptomyces sp. Act143, assembly GCF_003143935.1. Taxonomy (GTDB): domain Bacteria; phylum Actinomycetota; class Actinomycetes; order Streptomycetales; family Streptomycetaceae; genus Streptomyces. The sequence continues at coordinate 6,103,867 of NZ_QFRX01000001.1, forward strand.
CGTACGCGCCGGTGTCGTAGGCGGCGTGGTGCTGGGCCGCGTACGCGTCGTAGTTCAGGGTCTGATGGGTGCCCGTCGACCACTGCTGGGCGTCGTACGACCCGGTGCTCGCGGCGTTCTCCCCGGGGAGGCTGCCGAACAGCGGGTCGGTGTCGAAGTGCGCGGTGGTGTGGGCGCCGGTGTCGTAGCCGTAACCGGCGAAGTCGGCGCCGTACTGGGCCTCCTGCGTGCCGTACGACGCGTAGTGCGTCGACGAGGCATCAGAAGCCGGAGCCGGGGTGGTCATGGTCCCCGACGTGTACGGGTCGTTCACCAACTTCTCTTTCGCCTCGACAACAGGGGCTGCCAGAGCAGTGCGGTGACTGTACCCGGCGGTATGCGGGCGCGACAATCTTCGGCAGGTTTCGCGTCTGAAGGAAACGGGCATTCGGCCGTGTTTCGGGGGACTGTGGGCGCGACTTTGGCTTTGTGTTCGAAGATTGTTCGACGTTGGACGGCTGTCTCAGCGCTGTGCCGGGGCTGTCACGCCACCGTGAGACCGTCGGCGTCCGCGGCGGTCGCCGTTCCCGTCCCCGTGGTGTCGAGGGCCTGCCGTATCCCGGTCGCGACGGCCGGATGCACCGGGAGGGCGAGGTGCCCGATCCCGGTCACCTGGATGTTCTGCGCCATCAGGTCGGGATGGTCGATGCAGGCGGTCTCCAGCGGGTCCATCAGGTGGTCGAAGTCGCTCCAGAAACTCACGAAGTGCGTACGGCAGCCGGGCGCGGGCCGGCCGAGTTCGGCGAGGAGGTCGGAGCCGGGGCGCATCTGGCGCACGATCGGATGGGCGTCGGCCAGCGGGACCACCCGGGTGCCCGAGTGCGGGGTGCCCAGCGTGACCAGGGTGCGGACCCGGAGGTCGCCGCCGAGGCACTGCACGTAATAACGCGCGATCAGCCCGCCCAGACTGTGCCCGACGACGTCGACCTGCTCGCTGCCCGTGCGCTCGCAGATCTCCTCGATGTGCCGGCCGAGCAGCTCCGCCGCGGCGCGGATGTCGCACGTCAGCGGGGAGTAGTTGAGCGACTCGATCTGCTGGTGGCCGTACTGGAGGAGGCTGCGGCGCAGCAGGACGAAGACCGAGCGGTTGTCGATGAAGCCGTGCAGCAGGACGACCGGCGGCTTGGCCTCCGTCGGCAGCTGCGCGGGGCCGTCCCGGGAAGGGAGCGGGGCGGCCGGCGCGCGGCGTTCCTGGAAGACACCCGAGGGATAGAGCAGAAGGTGTCCGGCGAGGATCGCGATCTCCAGGGCGGTCGCCTTCAGCAGCGCCACGGACAGTCCCGCCAGTCTGCCCGGGAGCAGCCGCTGGCAGAGCGGAAACAGGGGCTGAACTGCCCGGGTGACCTTCATGGCCGACCTCCTGTCGGCACACAGAAGGACTCCTCTGTCCCCCGTGTGCCCTCATGGGATACCGGGCCGAAGGCGGCCGGCGTGGCATGCGGAGGGCGCGTGGGGTGGGCCAGGCGGATGGCGTGACCGAAGTGTGCCGCGCCGATGACGTGACGAGACTCTCTGCCGGTGTGGCGACGAGGCTCCCCGCTGTCGTGCCTTACCTGCCTTACGTGCCTTTCGTGCCTCCGCCGGCACACCGCACCGCCACGGCGCGCGGCCCGCGGCGCGGTGGTGCGGCGACCTCGTTGCGGCTCCCGTTGCGCTTGCTCCCGCTGCGGTACCGGGGCCGCAGGGATCTGCGGTCCGTGTGCCGCAAAGACTCGGAACGGTGCGCGGCGAACGTGTCCCACCGTGTGATTTCCCCCTCGGTCCGCACCGCGAAACTGCCGCTTGCGGGATGCTGGAGATAACGTTCGTTCACTTCCCCGCACAATGTGGTGTGAGGAAGCCGAAGGCGCTTCATGGAGGCAGTGATGGGTGTGGCAGCCGGTCCGATCCGCGTGGTGGTGGCGAAGCCGGGGCTCGACGGCCACGATCGCGGGGCGAAGGTGATCGCGCGGGCTCTGCGCGACGCCGGTATGGAGGTCATCTACACCGGCCTCCACCAGACCCCCGAGCAGATCGTCGACACCGCGATCCAGGAGGACGCCGACGCGATCGGCCTGTCCATTCTCTCCGGCGCCCACAACACCCTCTTCGCCGCCGTGATCGACCTGCTCAAGGACCGCGAGGCGGAGGACATCCTGGTCTTCGGCGGCGGCATCATCCCCGAGGCGGACATCGCCCCGCTGAAGGAGAAGGGCGTCGCGGAGATCTTCACCCCCGGGGCCACGACGCAGTCGATCGTGGACTGGGTGCGGGCGAACGTGCGGACGCCGGCCGGCGCCTGAGCGCTCCGCCGGACGAGCGGCGATGTGCCGTCGTCCGGCTGCGGCGGGTCGGCGTGGCCGCACGGCTACGCCGGTCCGAGTTCCTCGAGCATCGACGCCCGCAGTCGCAGCGTCGTGCCCAGGCGCTGGAACGCCTCCGCCCAGTAGCCCCCGGCTCCGGGTGACGCGTCCTCGGTCTCGTCCGGTACCGCCAGCAGCCCGTCGAGCCGACTCGCCTCCGCCGGATCGAGACACCGCTCGGCCAGTCCCATCACCCCACTGAAACTCCATGGGTAACTCCCCGCGTCCCGTGCGATGTTGAGCGCGTCCACCACGGCCCGCCCGAGCGGCCCGGCCCACGGCACCGCGCACCCCCCGAGCAGCTGAAACGCCTCCGACAGGCCGTGCGCCGCGATGAAACCGGCCACCCAGCCGGCCCGCTCGCCCGGCGCCAGCGTCCCCAGCAACTTGGCACGCTCGGCCAGTGACACCGCCCCGGGACCACCGGCCTCGGGCGCCGCGGGAGCCCCGAGCAGCGCCCGCGCCCAGCCGGCGTCCCGCTGCCGCACCGCCGCCCGGCACCACGCCGCGTGCAGTTCGGACCGCCAGTCGTCCGCCACCGGCAGCGCCACGATCTCCTCGGCCGTCCGCCCGCCGAGCCGCGCCGACCAGGTGGCCAGCGGGGCGGCCTCCACCAATTGCCCGAACCACCATGACCGTTCACCCCGTCCCGCCGGAGCCTTGGGTACGACACCGTCCCGCTCCATGCTCGAATCGCACTCGTGCGGGGCTTCCACGACGATCGACGGCACCTCGTGCGTCCGGTCCAGGGCCACGCACGCCGCCGCCCGGACCGCCATCCGCGAGGCGAGCGCCGACCCCGGCAGTGCCGACAGCAACTCGGCCGCCGTCGCCCGGACGTTACGGCTGCGATCGGACAGCGCCTGCTCCAGGAACGGCTCGTCGTCCGCGCCCAGCCCCGTCCGCAGCGAGTCGAGGAACATCAGCCGGTCCTCGGCCCGCTCCGTCGCCCAGGTCGCCGACAGCAGCTCCCGCGCGGCGGCGGGTTCGCGGGCCCGTATCGCCGCGAGCAGGGCGACCCGCTCGGCGAACAGGCCCTCCTGCCACAACTGCCGGACCCGCTCCCCGTCCTGCGGGTGCGGCAGCGCCGCGTCCCCGCCCGGCGCCGCGCGCAGCGCGAACCGCCACTCCGGATTCAGCCGCGCCAGCCACACCGCGCGCGAACCGGCGAACGCCAGCGCCGCCGGCCGCAGGTCCGTACGCCCCCGGGCCGCGTCCAGCAGCGCCGGGAGCAGCTCCGCGGGTGCCGCGAACCCTCGGGCGTTCGCCGCCGCGAGCCACTGCGGCAGCAGCTCCATGAGGTCCGGTGCCGTGCCCCTGCGGCCTCCGCCGCCCGTGCCGGGGCGGTCGGACAGCAGCATCGCGAGCCTGCGGGCCGCGGCGGCGGGCAGCGCGGGGCGCGGGTCCGCGGGCGCCGGCTCGGGGCGCGCCGCCGCCCGCGCGGGCCGCAGCCCCGCCCGCCGCCGTACGGTCTCCGCCGCGGCGGCGTCCAGCAGCGCGACCGGGGCATCCCGGCCCGTCGCCCCGACCACCGTCGGCCGCCGGTCGGTACCCAGGAGCGCGGTGGTGACGAGGTCCTCCCAGGTGGCCGGGGGTGCCGCCGGAGGCGGGGCGGGCGTCGCGATCATCGGTGGGGGTGTTCTGTTGATTGGGGCGGGCGTCGCGTTCGTCGGTGGGGGTGTTCTGTTCGCTGGGGCGGGCGTCGCGTTCGCCGGTGGGGGTGTTCTGTTCGCTGGGGCGGGCGTCCCGTTCACCGGTGCAGGCGTCCTGTTCATACGAGTGCCTTTCGTCGGCGGATGCTCGCGGTGGCGTGGGCGTGGCTGCTGCGCGCGTACGTGATGTGGACGTTGTCGTCGTTGTCGCCGCCGCTGTCGCTGTGGTGGTTGGTGTGGTGGTCGTACGCGTGGGCCTGGCTGCCGAGGCATGTGGCGTGCACGTTGTCGTCGTGTGCGGAGCGGACGGTGAACGTGGCGCGGCCGGTGGTGTACGTAGGCACTCCCAGGTCGGTCGAGTGGGTCGGAGAGGTCGGGTCGGCTGGATCGGGCAGGTCGATCAGGTCGGCTGGGTCGGTCGCGGCGATCGGGGTCAGCACAGCCGGACCGGCTCGCCCGTCCCTTCGGGCCAGGCCGTCAGCGGGGTGAAGCCGCGGTGGCCGCACTCGCCGAAGACCTTGACCGGGGCGCCGCCGGACAGCGCGACCAGGCGCCACAAGCCGGGGCGGGAGCGGGCGGTCGGCGTGAGCGGCAGCGCCGCGCCGTCGGCGTCCGCGAGCTGCCAGCCGTCGCCGTCCGGGGTCGGGACGACCTGGTCCAGGGTCACCGGGACCGAGTCGAGCCACGGATCGTCGCGCAGCGCGTCGCCGTAGCGGGCGGCGGCCTCCGACGCCGTCATCCCCGGCGGACGCAGGGAGGAGGGAGCCGGTGGTGCGAACTGCTCGCCCAGGGCCGCGCGCAACTGGCCCGCGCCCGGATACGCGGAGACCTCCGCCTCCAGGGACAGCCCCACCGGCAGGGCGAGTTCGGGGGCGCGGCCCGCGGCGCCGTAGGAGAGGAGCAGGGCGCTGCGGCCGGAGCCCGTGCCGTGCAACCAGATGCGGCGGGTGGTCAGGCGGGCGTCCGCCGTGTCGTACTGGGCGAGCACCAGCCAGTGGTCCCGTACCGGCGGGCCGTCCGCGGAGGCCGGCAGGCCGATGCGGGAACGGACCGTCGCCGCCAGGCCCTCCGGCAGGCGGTCGCGATGCAGCCAGCCCTGGTCCAGGAGGTGGAGGAGGGCGCACTCCTCCAGCAGCCGCACCGGCCAGCCGGGACCGGAGGCCGGGACCGCCCCCAGCTCCCGCACCCGTGCCGCCAGCCCGGAAGCCTGGGCGTCGACCATACGGGCCGCCGTCTCCTCCCACAGCCCGTACCCCGCCTGTTCGGCACCGGCCAGCCCGCCGCGCAACAGGTCCGCGAGGCGCTGCTCCAGCTCCGTCGCCCCCGCGGTGACCCGCTCGGCCCGGCGCTCCGCCCGACGCCGCGCCGCCTCCGGATCACCGGAACCGGACGACGCGGACTCCGCGGACTTCTTCTCCTCGGCGCGCCGCCTTCTCCCCTCTATCCACTGCTCCGCCCAGTCCGGCGCCTGCCCCGACGGCACCGCTCCGTCCTCGCCCGCCCAGAGCAGCAGCAGTCCGAGCGCGTGCTTGCACGGGAACTTCCGGCTCGGACAACTGCACTTGTACGCGGGCCCGGACACGTCCGCGATGTCCACGACCGTCTGATACGGCTTGCTGCCACTGCCCTTGCACAGCCCCCACACCGTCCCCTCGTCGGAACTCCCCGCCTCGGACCACGGCCCCGCCGCCCCGAGTTTGCTTCCCGCTTTGCGTGACGCGGCGTCAGGCGCCAGTGCCAGCACCTGGTCCGCAGTCCAGCGCACCCCCTGCTGAGTCATGTCCTCGACGGTAGGTCCCACCACTGACAATCGGTCCGGCGACCGGGGCGGCCGGGCCGTCGGTGAGCGCGTTTCCGCAGGTCAGGGTGATTGTCAGTGGTGTGGTGCAAGGTGGGTGCCAGATCCGAGAACGGCAGAACCGGCCGAGCTGGAGGGGGACTTCGCCATGTCTGTGTCCGTTGAGCCGATGCCCGTCGAAACAGGGGAGACGACGTCTGCCCAGGCGTTGCGACCGCACGCCGAGGACGCGTTCGCCGCCGAACTCACCGCGCTGGCCGCGCAGGACGACCGCCCGCGCCCGGCCCGCTGGAAGCTGTCGCCGTGGGCGGTGGCGACGTACCTGCTGGGCGGCACCCTGCCCGACGGCACCGTGATCACACCGAAGTACGTGGGCCCGCGCCGCATCGTCGAGGTCGCCGTCACCACGCTCGCCACCGACCGCGCCCTGCTCCTGCTCGGCGTGCCCGGCACGGCGAAGACCTGGGTCTCCGAACATCTGGCCGCGGCGGTCAGCGGCGACTCGACCCTGCTGGTGCAGGGCACGGCCGGCACCCCGGAGGAGGCGATCCGGTACGGCTGGAACTACGCGCAACTGCTGGCGAACGGCCCGAGCCGGGACGCACTGGTGCCGAGCCCTGTCATGCGGGCCATGGCGGAGGGGATGACGGCGCGGGTGGAGGAGCTGACGCGCATCCCCGCCGACGTCCAGGACACGCTCATCACCATCCTGTCCGAAAAGACGCTGCCGATACCGGAGTTGGGACAGGAGGTGCAGGCCGTCCGCGGCTTCAACCTCATCGCCACGGCCAACGACCGCGACCGCGGGGTGAACGACCTCTCCAGCGCCCTGCGCCGCCGCTTCAACACGGTCGTGCTGCCGCTGCCGGAGAGCGTCGAGGCCGAGGTCGACATCGTCTCGCGGCGCGTCGACCAGATCGGCCGCTCGCTCGACCTGCCCGCCGTGCCCGAGGGGATCGACGAGATCCGCCGCGTGGTGACCGTCTTCCGTGAGCTGCGCGACGGGGTCACGGCCGACGGACGCACGAAGGTCAAGTCGCCCAGCGGCACGCTGTCGACGGCGGAGGCCATCTCCGTCGTCACCAACGGCCTCGCCCTGGCAGCCCACTTCGGGGACGGGGTGCTGCGCGCCGGTGACGTCGCCGCGGGCATCCTCGGCGCCGTCGTCCGCGATCCGGCGGCCGACCGGGTCGTCTGGCAGGAGTACCTGGAAGCGGTCGTCCGCGAGCGCGACGGCTGGACGGACTTCTACCGCGCGTGCCGCGAGGTGAGCGCGTGAGCGGGGACGACCTGGGGTGGGGAAAGCCTGGCGGGGGCCAGGGAAGCGGCGGATCGGGAGGTTCGGGCGGCTCGGGGGGTTCCGGGGGTTCGGGCGGAGGCCAGGGATCGGCGGTCCCCGAGGGGAGGGGATGGCGTGGGAGGGGATGGCGTGACCGGGACTGACGGGGGCGGGGCCGGGGGCGGAGTGATCGGCGGGGAGCCGCTGCTGCTCGGCGTACGGCATCACGGGCCCGGGTCGGCCCGGGCGGTGCGGGCGGCGCTGGACGCGGCCCGGCCGGGGATCGTCCTGATCGAGGGCCCGCCCGAGGCCGACGCCCTGATCCCGCTGGCCGCCGGCGCGGACATGCGGCCACCGGTCGCCCTCCTCGCCCACGCCGTGGACGAGCCCGGCCGGTCGGCGTTCTGGCCGCTGGCCGAGTTCTCCCCGGAGTGGGTGGCGATGCGATGGGCCCTGGAGCACGAGGTCCCGGCCCGCTTCATCGACCTGCCGGCGACGCACTCGCTGGCGTGGGGGAGGGACCTGACCACTGACGGGATCGAGGGGACTGACGGGTCCGACGGGACGGGGAACGCCGATGCGGTCGACGTGCGGGTCGACCCCCTCGCCGTGCTCGCCGACACGGCCGGGTACGACGACCCCGAGCGCTGGTGGGAGGACGTCGTCGAGCATCGGGGCGGCGCCGGGGACGACGTGTTCGGGCCGTTCCTCGCGCTGGAAGAGGCCATGACGGCGCTGCGGGAGACGTACGGCCACGGGGGCCATGACAAGGACCTCGTGCGGGAGGCGTACATGCGCCTCCAAGTGCGCGCGGCACAGCGTGAGTTCCGGGGCGGGGTGGCCGTCGTCTGCGGGGCGTGGCATGTGCCCGCACTGCGCGGCCGGACGTCCGTCGCCGCCGACCGGGCGCTGCTGAAGGGGCTGCCGAAGGTCAAGACGGACATGACGTGGGTGCCGTGGACGCACCGCAGGCTGTCCCGGGTCAGCGGCTACGGCGCGGGCATCGACTCGCCGGGGTGGTACGGGCATCTGTTCACCGCGCCGGACCGGCCGATCGAGCGGTGGATGACCAAGGTGGCGGGGCTGCTGCGGGAGGAGGACCGGATCGTCTCCTCGGCCCACGTCATCGAGGCGGTGCGGCTGGCGGAGACGCTCGCGGCGATGCGCGGACGCCCGCTGGCCGGGCTGGGCGAGACCACCGACGCCGTGCGGGCGGTGATGTGCGAGGGCTCGGACGTGCCGCTGTCACTGGTGCACGACCGGCTGGTGGTCGGGGACGTGCTCGGTGAGGTGCCGCAGGGCGCGCCCGCGGTGCCGTTGCAGCGGGACCTCGACCGGGCGCAGCGCCGGCTGCGGCTCAAGCCGGAGGCGCTGGAGCGGGAGTTGGAGCTCGATCTGCGCAAGGAGATCGACTCCGCCCGCAGCAGGCTGCTGCACCGGTTGCGGCTGCTGGGCGTGGCGTGGGGTGAGCCGGTGACGTCGCGGGGGAGCACGGGCACGTTCCGGGAGACATGGCGGTTGCGCTGGGAGCCGGAGCTGGCCGTGCGGGTCGCCGAGGCCGGGGTGTGGGGGACGACCGTGCCCGCCGCGGCGACGGCCAAGGCGGAGGCGGACGCCGTCGGAGCGCCGGGTCTCGCCGACGTCACCGCCCTCGCCGAGCGCTGTCTGCTGGCCGAACTCCCGGACGCCCTCCCCGTGGTGATGCAGGTCCTCGCCGACCGCGCGGCCCTGGACGCGGACGTCGGCCATCTGGCCCAGGCGCTGCCCGCCCTGGTCCGTTCCCTGCGGTACGGCGATGTCCGCGGCACCGACACCCACGCCCTCGCCGAGGTCGCCGAGGGCCTCGCCGAGCGGATCTTCGTCGGCCTCCCGCCGGCCTGCGCCGCACTCGACGCGGACGCCGCCGCGGAGATGCGGAGCCATGTGGACGCGGTGCACGGGGCGGTGGGGCTGCTGGGGGACGCGACCGGGGCCGGCGGGGCGGACGGCCGTGGAGCGGGCGGGACGGAGCGGGCCCCGAACGCCCTCCGGGCCCGCTGGCGCTCCGTGCTGCGGGTGCTGGGGACGCGGGACGCCGTGCCGGGTGTCATCCGGGGGCGGGCCGTGCGGTTGCTGCTCGACGACGGGGAGCTGGGGCAGGACGAGGCGGCGCGGCTCATGGGGCTCGTGCTGTCGCCGGGCACGCCACCGGCGGACGCGGCGGCCTGGATCGAGGGTTTCGTCGGGGGGAGCGCCGGGGGCGGACTGCTGCTGGTGCACGACGAGCGGCTGCTCGGGCTCGTCGACGACTGGCTGACCGCGGTGCCCGCCGACGCGTTCACGGATGTGCTGCCGCTGCTGCGCAGGACCTTCTCGGCGTACGAGGCGGGGGTGCGACGGACCCTCGGTGAACTGGTCCGGCGGGGTCCGGGGAACGGGAGCGGCGTCGGCGCGGGCGCCGGCGGTGCCGGGATACCCGGCTTCGCGGCCGACCTCGACGGCGCGCGGGCGGACGCGGTGCTGCCGGTGGTGCGGCTGTTGCTGGGGCTGGACGGCGTTCCGGTCCTTCGGAACGCCGAGGACAACGACCTTGCGGGGGTGGGGACATGATGACCGAGCGGACGAGCGGGCCGGACGAACGCGCCGAGAAGGCGGGCGAGTTGACGGTCCGGCAGCAGGCGGCGGGGACGACGGCCGAAGGACGGCCGGCGGTGAGGGTGCGGGTGATGCCGCTCTGGGCGCGGCCTTCGGCGGAACCGGAAGAGCCGGGATGGTCCATGGCAGGGCCACCGGCGGCGGAACGGGCCCGGTCCGGTCACCCGCTGCCCGACCTCGTCCGGGCGGAGTGGCTGGGATGCGCGCAGGGTTCGGTGGGACGGCCAGTGCGTGAGCAGGCTCCGGCGGAGTGGCTGGGGTGCGCGCAGGGTCCGGTGGGGCGGCCAGTGCGTGAGCAGGCTCCGGCGGAGTGGCTGGGGTGCGTGCAGGGTTCGGCGGATCGGTCTTTCTCAGGAGTCGGCGTATGACGGTCGAGGCACTGGACCTGGGGCAGGAGCGGCTGCGGCGATGGCGGCTGGTGCTCGGCGGGGACGCGGCGGACGGCACCGGTTGCACGCTCGCCGGACGGGACGCCGCGATGGACGGGGCCCTGGCCGCGCTGTACGGGAAGGGGGACCGGCAGGGGCAGCAGCAGGGACGGGACCGTTCCGCGGGTCTGGGGGCGTCGGCGCCGTCCGTGGCGCGCTGGCTCGGCGACATCCGGACGTACTTCCCGTCCTCGGTCGTGCAGGTGATGCAGCGCGACGCCATCGAGCGGCTCGGCCTCGCCACGCTGCTGCTGGAGCCGGAGATGCTGGAGGCGGTGGAGGCCGACGTCCATCTCGTCGGCACGCTGCTCTCGCTCAACAAGGCGATGCCGGAGACGACGAAGGAGACGGCGCGGGCGGTCGTGCGCAAGGTCGTCGAGGACCTGGAGAAGCGGCTCGCCACCCGCACCAGGGCCACCCTCACCGGCGCCCTCGACCGCAGCGCCCGTATCAGCAGGCCCCGTCACCAGGACATCGACTGGAACCGCACGATCGCGGCCAACCTCAAGCACTACCTGCCGCAGTACCGGACGATCGTCCCCGAGCGGCTCATCGGCTACGGGCGGGCGTCGCAGTCGGTGAAGAAGGAAGTCGTCCTCTGCATCGACCAGTCGGGGTCCATGGCGGCGTCGGTCGTGTACGCGTCCGTGTTCGGGGCGGTGCTCGCCTCCATGCGGTCGATCAGCACCCGGCTCGTCGTCTTCGACACCGCGGTCGTCGACCTCACCGATCAGCTCGACGACCCGGTCGACGTCCTCTTCGGCACCCAGCTCGGCGGCGGCACGGACATCAACCGGGCGCTCGCGTACTGCCAGTCGCAGATCACCCGCCCCGCGGACACGGTGGTCGTGCTGATCAGCGACCTCTACGAGGGCGGCATACGCGACGAGATGCTCAAGCGGGTCGCGGCGATGAAAGCGTCGGGGGTGCAGTTCGTGGCGCTGCTCGCGCTGTCCGACGAGGGGGCGCCGGCCTATGACAGGGAGCACGCGGCCGCGCTCGCCGCGCTGGGTGCGCCGGCCTTCGCCTGTACGCCGGACCTGTTCCCGGAGGTGATGGCCGCGGCGATCGAGAAACGGCCGATTCCGGTGCCGGAGGGGTGATGTGGCGACCCGGTGACCGTCGACTCCGTCCAGCAAAAGGGACATGAGTACCCATCGGTAACAGGGGGCTTGCGCAACCTCCGTACTTACGTGCGAGTATCGACGCCTCTTCAGCGTCGCGTCGGCGCGTGGCTCTTCACGCGTGACGTGTTCCGCCGCACGGGAGGACCCACCCCCTGTTGACCTGGTCAGCCGCTCTGCCCGGTGCCGCTCTGCGCGTGTTGCGCACGGCGGCAGGTCGGCGTGCGCTGCAAGTGGTCCTGCTGGTGGGCGGGTTGTTCGCGCTCGGGTTCCTCTGCGGGGAGCGGGCGACCGCGGCGGAGGGAGTGCCGACGCCGACGTCCCGTGTGGTCGCGTCCGCACCGACGCCTGAAGCGCACCCGACCGCACCGCTGCCCGACCTCACGGACCTCACGGACGACACGGACGACACGGTCAAGCACGTCGTGGACGTGGACGCATCGGGCGTCGTGGACGTCGTGGACGTCCTGGGTGTCGAGGACAAGGTGCTCCGCCCGGCGACCGAGCACGTCGTCGGTGCCGTGGACGGCAAGGTCGTACAGCCGGTCGGGGACCTCGTGGAGACGGTCACGGATCAGCTGGCCGAGGCGCAGGCGCAGTTGCCTTCGGTGCCGCCCCTGTCGTCGTTGCCGAGCCTGCCGTCGTTCCCGTCCGTGCCCGAGTTGCCGACGCTGCCGGAAGCCCCCGAGCTGCCGGTGGTGCCGGAGTTGCCGGGGCAGACCTTGCCGGCGCCGGTCGCGGCGACGCCGCGGCCGGACGCACCGGCCGACGGCCCGGCCGGCGGGCAGGACTCTGACAAGGCGAGGACGAGCAGGGACGGCGGTGCGTACGGCCCGTCGTCCGTCGGCGGTTCCCCCGCCACGGGTACGACGGCCAAGGTGCACGGGCACCGTGGCGCCGCGAAGGGCGGGTACGCCCCCGTGCACCAGGCGCCCACGGGTGACCAGGACGGGGTGCTGGGCCACCGGCCCGGCGTGGACAACGGCTCGCCGCGGCACGGCGACGCACAGGCCGCGTCCCTGAGCGACCGGGCACCGCTGCGGCTCGTGCCCGGCGGCGTCGCGCGCACCGACGCGGACGGCACCCGGGAGCGGCACCGGGACATCCCGGTTTCCCCGGCCTAGGACGGACGCCCGCACCCCGCTGCCCATCCGGCGCGCGGGGGCGGCACAGGTCTGCCCGACCGTCCAGCCGTCCGAAGCCCGGCAACCCCTGTCGCTCAGGGCCTTCGGACCACCCCTCCCAAGGATCTGACGTACCCATGAACAAGAACATCCGTCGCTCCCTCGTCATAGCCGCCGGCGTCTCGGGCGCCTGGGCGCTCGGTTCCGCCGCGGCGAGTGCCGACGAACTGCCCGCCTCCTCCCTCTCCGTCTCGGACACGACGACGGACCTCACCGGTGACCTCGCGGAGGGCGTCACAGAGACGGTGACCGGCGTGACCGGCACGGTCGACGGCGTCGTCACCGGGGTGGCCGACACGCTCGACGACACGACAGTCACCACCCCGCAGACCGCTCAGACCGCTCAGACCGCTCAGACCGCTCAGACCGCTCAGACCGCCCAGACCGCCCAGGCCACCCAGACGGCCCAGGCGGCCAAGGCCGCCGCGGCTTCCACGGCCTCCCCGACCTCCAAGGCCGGCAAGATCAAGGGCGCCGCAGCCATCCAGGGCGCGAAGGCCGCCCGTGTCGCCCGTGCCGCGCAGGCGCAGCTCGACGCGACGGCCGCAGCGACGGCCGGAGCGGCGACCGCCACGGCGTCCGGCGACACGGTCGGCGCCGCCCGGACCACCGTCTCCGACTCGGGCGCCCCGCAGGACGGCGTCGACTACCTCTTCGGCCCCCTCGCCGCCTTCGCCCCGGAGCTGGAGCGGGCCCTCGCCGGCGCCCAGACCAAGCTCCAGGGCGCCCAGTCGGCGGCGCGCACGCAGGCGCGGGGCGTCGACGGCGTCGTAAGGACGAAGGCGCAGCAGGTCGTCGCGGGGGCGGGCCGCACCGGGTCCGCCACGACCGGCACGGCGCACACCGCGCTCACCGGCACCGGGGCCCGCGCGGCCGGCGTCGCCACCACCGCTCGGGCCGAGGCCGACGCCCTCGCCCCCGTCGTCGACGAGACCACCGCCGCAGCGATCCCCCCGCTGGCCGGCGCCGTACTGAACGGCGCGGTGCCGGTCGTCACCCATGCGGCGGACGGAGCGGCACCGGTCGCCGCCGGTGCCGTGCACGGCGTCCCGCCGGTCGTCACCGGCACGGTGGGCGGCGTCGCCCCCGTCGCCATGGACGCCGTCACCGGGGTGGGCCGGACCGCCGGTCACACCGTCGGCGCCGCGACCGCACTCGCGGACGGCGTCGTCACCGGCGTCCTGCCCGTCGCCACCGGCGTCACCGCCGGTGCCCAGGGTCTCGCCACCGGCGCGGTCCACGGCGTCGCCCCCGTCGCCACCGACGCCGTCACCGGGGTCCGGCAGGTCGTGGGCGGTGTCGTCGGTGAGGTGCCGCCGTACGCCACCGGGCTCGTCGGGCAGGTCGCCGCCGACGTCACCGGGACGGTGCTGCCGCCCGTCGTGAACACCGCCGTGCACGGGGTCGTGCCGGTCGCGGAGCGGGCCGTGGCGGACGTGGACGCGCTGGCGTACGGCGTGACGGGGGACGTGCGGCACACCGTCGGCGAGGTGCCGCCGCTCGCGTACGGCGTGGCCGGGCACGCCACCGGCCTGGCCGGCGGGGTGAGCCAGGACGCGGCGCCCTTCGCGTACGGCGTCACCGGAGCCGTCCAGCCCGTCGTCGGTGTCGTCCAGCCGGTCGTCGGAATCGTCCAGCCGGTCGTGCAAGGTGTCGGCGGCAGCGCCGGGACCTTCGTCCACGACGTCACCCAGGACGTCGCCCCCTTCGCGTCCGGCGTGACGGGGGACGTACGGGCGACCGTCGACGGTGTCGTGCCCGTCGTCGGTCACACCGTCGGCGGCGTGGCCCCCGTCGCCGGGAACGCCCTCGCCGGCACCCAGGGTGTCGCCCGGTCCGTCACCCCGGGGCACGGCGTCTGACCCTTCCCACCCACACCCGACTCCGCGAGGAAGCACGCCCGGACGGCCGAAAGCCGTCGGTCCGTCCGGCGTGACCCCTCGCGGTCGGAGCCGGTCGGTCCTCATTGGGGTGGGGATCATCGGCTCCGCGCCCCTCGAGGGGCTGTTCAGGGGGCCTCACCGGGTCAACCCCAGCCCGGTGAGGCCCTTCCGCGCGACCCCCTCGACCCCTCACACCTGACACGCCGTGCCAGTGAGGACGGCATCATGTGACAGGTATCACCGCTCAGGTGTGACGCTCGATTTAGGGGCCCTCCGCAACCAGCGATAACCTGCGAGACGGACATGCCGCGCGCTCGGACACCGTGTGCGCCTCCCTTGTGACCCTCGGCGGACGTCACGTTGCCCATCGCGGCACGCCCACGCATCCAACGAACCGCGAGATCACTGATAGGGACGGAAGCGCGTGGACCTGTTCGAGTACCAGGCGAGGGACCTCTTCGCCAAGCACGATGTACCGGTGCTGGCCGGTGAAGTCATCGACACGCCTGAGGCGGCCCGCGCAGCCACCGAGCGCCTCGGTGGCAAGTCCGTCGTCAAGGCCCAGGTGAAGGTCGGCGGCCGTGGCAAGGCCGGTGGCGTCAAGCTCGCCGCGACCCCGGACGAGGCGGTGGAGCACGCCACCAACATCCTCGGCATGGACATCAAGGGCCACACGGTCCACAAGGTGATGATCGCCGAGACGGCTCCCGAGATCGTGGAGGAGTACTACGTCTCCTTCCTCCTCGACCGTGCCAACCGCACCTTCCTCTCCATCGCCTCCGTCGAGGGCGGCATGGAGATCGAGGAGGTGGCGGCCACCCGCCCGGAGGCCGTCGCCAAGACGCCGATCGACGCCAACGAAGGCGTGACCCCCGAGGTCGCGCGCCGGATCGTCGAGGCCGCGAAGTTCCCGGCCGAGGTCGCCGACAAGGTGGCCGACGTCCTCGTGACGCTGTGGAAGACCTTCATCGAGGAGGACGCCCTCCTGGTCGAGGTCAACCCGCTGGCGAAGGTCGCCTCCGGCGACGTCATCGCCCTGGACGGCAAGGTCTCCCTGGACGAGAACGCCGAGTTCCGTCAGCCGGAGCACGAGGCCCTCCAGGACAAGGACGCGGCCAACCCGCTCGAGGCCGCCGCCAAGGAGAAGAACCTCAACTACGTCAAGCTCGACGGCGAGGTCGGCATCATCGGCAACGGCGCGGGTCTCGTCATGAGCACCCTGGACGTCGTCGCGTACGCCGGTGAGAACCACGGCGGCGTGAAGCCGGCCAACTTCCTCGACATCGGTGGTGGCGCCTCCGCCGCCGTCATGGCGAACGGCCTGGAGATCATCCTCGGCGACCCCGACGTCAAGTCGGTCTTCGTCAACGTCTTCGGTGGCATCACCGCCTGTGACGAGGTCGCCAACGGCATCGTCCAGGCGCTGCAGCTGCTCGCGGACCGCGGTGAGGAAGTCACCAAGCCGCTGGTCGTCCGTCTGGACGGCAACAACGCCGAGCTGGGTCGCAAGATCCTCTCCGACGCCAACCACCCGCTGGTCCAGCGTGTGGACACCATGGACGGCGCGGCCGACAAGGCCGCCGAGCTCGCGGCTGCGAAGTAAGGGACGAGGGAACACAGCCATGGCTATCTTCCTCAACAAGGACTCCAAGGTCATCGTCCAGGGCATGACCGGTGCCACGGGCATGAAGCACACCAAGCTCATGCTGGCGGACGGCACGAACATCGTCGGTGGCGTCAACCCGCGCAAGGCGGGCACGTCGGTCGACATCGACGGCACCGAGATCCCCGTGTTCGGCACGGTCGCCGAGGCCATGGAGAAGACGGGCGCGAACGTATCCGTCCTCTTCGTGCCGCCGGCCTTCGCCAAGGCCGCCGTGGTCGAGGCCATCGACGCCGAGATCCCGCTCGCGGTCGTCATCACCGAGGGCATCGCCGTCCACGACACGGCCGCGTTCTACGCGTACGCCGTCTCGCAGGGCAACAAGACCCGCATCGTCGGCCCGAACTGCCCCGGTCTCATCACCCCGGGCCAGTCGAACGCCGGCATCATCCCGGGCGACATCACCAAGCCGGGCCGCATCGGTCTGGTCTCGAAGTCCGGCACGCTCACGTACCAGATGATGTACGAGCTCCGTGACATCGGCTTCTCCTCCGCCGTCGGCATCGGTGGCGACCCGATCATCGGCACCACGCACATCGACGCGCTCGCCGCGTTCGAGGCCGACCCCGACACCGACCTGATCGTGATGATCGGTGAGATCGGCGGCGACGCCGAGGAGCGTGCGGCCGCGTTCATCAAGGAGAACGTGACCAAGCCGGTCGTCGGCTACGTCGCGGGCTTCACCGCGCCCGAGGGCAAGACCATGGGCCACGCCGGCGCCATCGTCTCCGGCTCCTCCGGTACGGCCGCCGCGAAGAAGGAGGCCCTCGAGGCCGCCGGTGTCAAGGTCGGCAAGACCCCGACCGAGACCGCCAAGCTGGCGCGCGAGATCCTCGCCGGCTGAGCAGCGGCTTCCCGGCCGAGCGTCGACGGGCCCGTTCCCTGTGTGGGGGCGGGCCCGCCGCCGTTCTCACCGGGACAGCGGCACCAGCCGCTCCGGACCGCTGGTCACCGCGCCCCGCAGCTTCTCCCGCAACTCCGTCTCCGCCTCCGACAGCGCGCCCTGCGCCACCTTCGGCGGCACCCCCTGGATCTCCGCCCCGGGCGTGATCGGCGGCTCGTAGTGCGTCGGAGCCGTCCGGAGTGTGAGGACCGTCGCGCCGATCAGCGCCACTGTGAACGCGATCGCCGCCCGGGTCCAGAAGCGGGCCCTGCGCTCACTTCCCGTCCGCACCACCGGCGGCTTCGCCGCGCGCAGACGCTCGGTGGCGGCGAGTTCGGTCAGGCGGCGGTGCAGTTCGGCGGGCTCGGAGAGGTCCGGCAGGCGCGCGGCGATCGCCTCGCGCGCGTTCATCAGCCGCCCGGCCGCCGCCGGCGTGCTCGCCTCCGTCTCCGCCGCCGTCTCCGGGAGGTCGAGGCCGACACCGTCGTACAGCACGAGTGTGCGGCGCTGCCGGGGCGGCAGGCGCAGGAGGGCGGCCAGCAGGGCGCGGTCGGAGGCGTCGGCGGGCGGGGCCTCGGGGTGGCGGTAGCGGGGGCGGAAGCGGTGCCAGGGGGAGAGGGCGTACTCGTAGGCCGTCGCCCGTACCCAGCCCGCCGGGTCGCGGTCGACCGCCACCTCCGGCCAGCGCTGCCAGGCCAGTTGGAAGGCCCACTCGACGGACTCGCGGGCGAGCTCGCGCCGCCCGGTGAGCAGATAGGCCTGCCGTACGAGGGCGGGCGCGCAGAACGCGTACAGGGCGTCGAAGGCCTGAGCGGGCGTCAGGGAGGCGGCCGTTTCCTCCGGTTCGGTCCGGGCGTCGGCCTCGGACCGAAGTCCGAGCTCGGTCGCGGTCGCGGTCGCGGTCGCGGCCTCGGCCTTGGTCTCGGTCCCGGTCCCGGGCTCGGTCTCGGGCGGTGGTGCCGGGGCCTCGTGGAACTGAGGTTCCGTCACCTCTTCGGGCGGCGGCTTCTCTTGCACCAAGGTGCCCAGCAGCTTCGCGTACGCCTCCCGCTTGCGCCCGCGTGGATTCGTACGGCCGGACTCCCACGCGCGGACCGTCTCCCGGGTGACCCCCACCCGTTCGGCGACCTGAGCCTGCGTCAACGACCCGGCCTCGCGCAGGCGTCGGCGTTCCTTGGGCGGGGGAAGCGGGGTTGCAGGGCTCTGTGTCACAGGGCGCCCCTTCGTACGAAAAAGTACATAGTCGTATATTGAGCGACACGTCAGAAGTTCGCCTGTTACGACGGAAAAGCGCGTGTCGTTGGGAGCATGACGGTCGTGATCCAGATGACCGTGCGCCGATCGCCCCTGTCGCCCCTCCTCACTCGGTTGCGCCGACGCTCGCCCGGAATGGCCGCGAGCCTGTTGAGCGGGGTGCTCGCGGCGGGGCTCGGGCTCGGTTCGCTCGCCGTGCTGGTGATGGTGCTGTGGATCAGTTCGCCGTATCCGGACAGCGGACCGGGGGGCGCGCTGCACGTCGCGGCGGCACTCTGGCTGCTCGCGCACGGCGCGGAACTGGTCCGCACGGACACGCTGTCCGGGGTACCGGCGCCGGTCGGTGTGACGCCGTTGCTGCTGCTGGTACTGCCGGTGTGGCTGGTGCACCGGGCGGCACGGGACGCGGTCGCCGACGACGAGGACGAGACCGCGGTGGGTGCGGGGGGTGCGGCGGGTGCGGTCGGTGCCTCCGGGGGGACGGCGTTCACGGGTGTCGTGCTCGGCTATCTGGCCGTCGGCGCGGCGGCCGCGTCGTACGCGGCGGGCGGCGAGCTGCGGCCCTCGTGGGTGTGGACGGCCGTGTGCGTACCGGTCGTGGTGACGGTGGCGGCGGGTGCGGGCGTCTGGACGGCGTACGGCCGCCCGCGCGGCCCCGTCGACAGCGCGCTGCTCCTGCTGCCGGCGCCGGTCCGCCGGCTCCTCCTCGGCCCGGACGCCCGGCGGCGGCTCGGGGTGGCGGCGCGGGCGGCGGGCGCGGGCGTGGCGCTGCTGGTGGGGGGCGGTGCGCTGGTGCTGGCGGCGGCGCTGGTGGGGCACGGGGGCGCGGCGCGGCTGTCCTTCCTCCAGTTGACGGAGGGCTGGTCCGGCCGGTTCGCCGTCCTGCTGCTGTGCGTAGCGCTCGTGCCGAACGCGGCGGTCTGGTCGCTCTCGTACGCCCTCGGGCCCGGGTTCGTGCTGGGCACGGGGCATGTGGTGAGCCCGCTGTCGGCCGCGCCGGCGCCTCTCCTGCCACCGTTCCCGCTGCTGGCGGCGGTGCCCGGGGAAGGCACCGGGACCTGGCTGAACTGGGTGACCGGAGTGGTGCCGTTGGTCGCCGGGGTGACGGTGGGGTGGTTCGTGGCGGGGCCGGCGACCGGGCGACGAGGCCGGAGGGAGCGCGGACAGGCCGACGGTGTCGGGGCGCCGGGGCGTGGCGGCTCGGACGGTGCCATGGCGTCCGGGACGCGGCGGGTCGGGGGAGTCGGTGCGGCGGACGGGTTGCCGAGGTGGGTCGCAGGAGCGGCTGGGGGAGCGCGGGGTGGGGGTGCGCAGGGCGGACATGCGCAGGGCGGGGCTGCGCAGGGCGGGGCTGCGCAGGGCCGGGGTGACGGCGCGCGGGTGGGCCAGGCCTCCGTGGCCTGGTCGCGGGGCCGGACGGCCGGTACCGCCGGGCTCGCGGCCGCCCTCTGCGCGGTCTCGGTGGCGGTGCTCGCCGCGCTCGCGGGCGGGCCGCTCGGCGTGGCCGCGCTGGCCTGGTTCGGGCCGGTGTGGTGGCTGACCGGAGCGGCGGCACTGGTGTGGATCGCGGCGACGGCGATTCCCACGGCGCTGGCGCTGAGGGCTTGGCGCTGCCGGGAACGCCGGGAACGCCGGGAACGAAAGGCACGGGGGGTGCGGGGCGCCCGGCGGACGCGGGCGGCGAGGCTCGCGGAGCCGCGGGGGGAGGCGTCGGGGGCCGGGGCGCGGGGGGAGGCGTCGGTTTCTGAGGCCGGGGCGCGTAGAGGGGCGTCGGTGTCGAGGGCCGGGGCGCATAGAGGGGCGTCGGTGTCGGGGGCCGGGGTATGGAGTGAGGCGCTGGCTTCGGTGGCCCGGGCGCGGGGAGAGGCATCGGCTTCTGAGGCCGGCGTATGGGACCCGGTCGGTTCTGAGGGGGCTGCGGCGGAGCCGGAGGTGTCGGCGCCGCGGGCGGGGCGGTGGTTCTCACGCCGGAGGAGCGGCGACCGGGCGGCAGGCCTCGCGACTTCGGCCTCCGGGGCTCCCGGCTCCCGGACTCCCGTCCCCGGAACCTCAGCCCCCGGGACCCCCGTCTCCGAGGTCCCCGCCTCTGAGACCTCCGCCCCTGAGACCTCCGTCCGTGAGGCATACATCCGCGAGACCTTCTCCGCTGAGACGTCCGCCCCCGAGGCGTTCGTCTCCGAGATGACCATCCGCGACGTGTCCGCTCCGGAGACACCGGCTCCCGGGACGTCCGCATCCAAGAACTCCGCCGGCAAGAACTCCAGCGCCAATAACTCCCGCGTCCATAACTCCGCCCGCAGGAACTCCGCGAACCGCTGGTTCTCCCGCAAGTCGCGCCCGGGGCGCGAAGGCGCGGTGCCGTCCACGACGTACGAACTCGACGCCGACGATGCCGCCTTCGAGCCCTACGACTTCCTCCCCGCCGACTTCCACCCGGCCGCCCCGGCAACCCAGTCGCCCTGGCACGACGACGCCTCCCGCGAGGCGCGCTGGGCGGCGCTCAGGGAAGCCTCGACGCTACCGGAGCCGCCGGACGCGGAGTGACGGGGCGAGGCCCGCCAGCCGCCCACCCGTCAGCAGGTACGGCAGGCTCGCGCCGGCGACCAGCCACCGGCCCCCGTCAGCCATCACCAGCCACCGACCGGTCCCCGCTGGCCGCCCGCCACCCGTCAGCCACCATCGGCCCCGCCGGCCACCGACCGGTCACCGGCCACTCATCAGCCGCCACCGGCCAGCCTTCCGCCACCGGCCTGCCATCAGCAGCCACTGACCAGCCCGCACCAGCCGCCCATCAGCAGCCGCCCGCCACCGGCAGGCCCGCCACCGCCTCAGTCCGTCCCCAGGATTCCCCGGAGTTCCTTCGGCAGCAGGTCGCTGCAGGACTGCTTCGCCTGGTTGGTGAGGGCGTCGTTCGTGCAGGTGTAGTAGTCGCTGTAGACGAGTTGGGCCGTGAAGCCGGCGCCGACCAGGACGACCGCCAGGGACGCGGTGACCAGGCCGCTGATCGCCGCCGTGGTCTGGGGGCGGGAGCCCGAGGTGCCCGGTGCCGGGGTGTCGGGGTCGGCGGGGCGGGGCTTGGCGCGCAGGGCGCTGACGCCCCAGTACAGGGCGAGCGCGCCGAGCAGCAGGGCGACGTACGGCCAGCTGAACAGGGCGAAGAAGAACGCCCACATACCGCTCAGGAGCGAGTAGCGCGCCCGGCGCTGCGTGGGGTCGGTGGGGTCCCAGCGCATGCCCGTGCCGGAGCCGCCGCTGCCCTGGCCGCCCTCGGGGCCGGAGCTGCCGGGACGGTCGCCGAAGCCGCCGCCGGAGGAACGGCCGGGCTGGCGGTCGCTCCACTGGCTGCCCCACGGCGAGCGGGAGCCGTCGTCGCCCTCGGAGGAGTCGTCGCCCGCCGGGCGGCGCGGCTGCCACGGGCGGTCCGGGGTGCCCTCGGGCGGCGGGGCGAAGGGGTTGTCGTCCTCGGCCGGCTTCTGGTCCGACGGGGCGTCGGGGGGCGAGGCGGGGCGCTCCCGCAGCAGCACGCCGCGGTGCTCCCCTCCCGGCACCGGATACGGGGGGAGCGTGAGGAGTCGCAGGCTGCGGTCCGGCATCAAGTGAGCGTCTTCCCCTAGGTGATACGGCTGTCTGATGTGAGTGTCTGATGTGAGCTTTCACTCCGGAAACGCACCGCACGACGGCCACGTTCCCGAGTCGGGCCCTCCCAGACGCTACCTTCCGGCCACGCCCCCGTCCCGTGGGGGCCGTCCGGAGTGCCGGTATCGTTGCTGGCGTTCGACCGTTTCGTAGACTTCCCCGTATCCCGGGGCGCGAAGCATTCGTACGAACGTACATAGTGAACGTTCCCCCAGAAAGGGCCCCTCGTGGCTAAGCGTCTCGTCGTGCTGGTCTCCGGATCCGGCACCAACCTCCAGGCGCTGCTGGACGCCATCGCCTCGACCGGCGTCGAGGCCTACGGCGCCGAGATCGTGGCCGTCGGGGCCGACCGCGAGGGCATCGAGGGGCTCGCCCGGGCCGAGCGGGCCGGCCTCCCCACCTTCGTGCGGAAGGTCAAGGACTACGGCACCCGCGAG
This sequence comes from Streptomyces sp. Act143, assembly GCF_003143935.1. GTDB lineage: Bacteria > Actinomycetota > Actinomycetes > Streptomycetales > Streptomycetaceae > Streptomyces. The sequence goes on from NZ_QFRX01000001.1 coordinate 6,126,103, forward strand.
GAGTGGGACGCGGCGCTCGCCGAGGCCGTCGACGCCCACGAGCCCGACCTGGTGGTCTCCGCCGGGTTCATGAAGATCGTGGGCAAGGAGTTCCTCGCGCGCTTCGGCGGGCGGTTCGTGAACACCCACCCGGCTCTCCTGCCCAGTTTTCCCGGCGCCCACGGCGTCCGCGACGCGCTCGCGTACGGCGCCCGGGTCACCGGCTGCACCGTCCACTTCGTCGACGACGGCGTCGACACCGGACCGATCATCGCCCAGGGGGTGGTGGAGGTCCGGGACGAGGACGACGAAGACGCTCTGCACGAGCGCATCAAGGAAGTCGAGCGAAGGCTGCTCGTCGAGGTCGTGGGGCGGCTCGCCCGCAACGGCTATCGCATTGAGGGACGAAAGGTAGTTATCCAGTGACCGCCGAGAGCAACGCCAAGCGGGCCATCCGCCGTGCGCTGGTCAGTGTCTATGACAAGACCGGTCTCGAGGAGCTCGCCCGCGGGCTGCACGAGGCCGGCGTGGAGCTCGTCTCCACCGGGTCCACCGCCGGCCGGATCGCCGCCGCCGGCGTCCCGGTCACCAAGGTCGAGGAGCTGACCGGCTTCCCCGAGTGCCTGGACGGCCGCGTCAAGACGCTGCACCCGCGCGTGCACGCCGGCATCCTCGCCGACCTGCGCCTGGAGGACCACCAGCGGCAGCTGGCCGAGCTGGGCGTCGAGCCGTTCGACCTGGTCGTCGTGAACCTGTACCCGTTCCGCGAGACCGTCGCCTCCGGCGCCTCGCCCGACGAGTGCGTCGAGCAGATCGACATCGGCGGTCCGTCGATGGTCCGCGCGGCGGCCAAGAACCACCCGTCGGTGGCCGTCGTCACCAGCCCGGCCCGGTACGCGGACGTGCTGAACGCCGTGCAGGACGGCGGGTTCGACCTCACCACCCGCAAGCGGCTCGCCGCGGAGGCCTTCCAGCACACGGCGTCGTACGACGTGGCGGTCGCCTCCTGGTTCGCCTCCTCCTACGCGCCGGTCGACGAGTCGCAGTTCCCCGACTTCCTCGGCGCCACCTGGGAGCGCGAGAACACCCTCCGCTACGGCGAGAACCCGCACCAGCCGGCCGCCCTGTACGTGGACGCCTCCGGCGCCGGGCTGGCCAAGGCCGAGCAGCTGCACGGCAAGGAGATGTCGTACAACAACTACACGGACACGGACGCCGCCCGCCGTGCCGCGTACGACCACGACGAGCCGGCCGTCGCGATCATCAAGCACGCCAACCCGTGCGGCATCGCGGTCGGCGCGGACGTCGCCGAGGCGCACCGCAAGGCCCACGCGTGTGACCCGCTGTCGGCGTTCGGCGGCGTGATCGCCGTCAACCGGCCGGTGTCGAAGGAGATGGCCGAGCAGGTCGCCGAGATCTTCACCGAGGTCATCGTCGCCCCGGACTACGAGGAGGGGGCCCTGGAGGCCCTCGCCAAGAAGAAGAACATCCGGGTGCTGAAGGCCGCCGGCGCTCCCGCCAACCCGGTCGAGGTCAAGCCGATCGACGGCGGTGTGCTTCTCCAGGAGACCGACCGGCTCCAGGCCGACGGCGACGACCCGGCGAACTGGACGCTGGCGACGGGTGAGGCGCTCTCCGCCGCCGAGCTCGCCGAGCTGGCGTTCGCCTGGAAGGCCTGCCGCGCGGTCAAGTCCAACGCGATCCTCCTCGCCAAGGACGGCGCCTCGGTCGGCGTCGGCATGGGCCAGGTCAACCGCGTCGACTCCGCGAAGCTGGCCGTCGAGCGGGCCGGCGCCGAGCGCGCGCAGGGCTCGTACGCGGCCTCCGACGCCTTCTTCCCCTTCCCGGACGGCCTGGAGATCCTCATCGAGGCCGGTGTGAAGGCGGTCGTCCAGCCGGGCGGTTCGGTGCGCGACGAACTGGTGGTTGAGGCGGCGAAGAAGGCCGGCGTGACGATGTACTTCACGGGGACGCGGCACTTCTTCCACTGAGCCGCACGCGCAGGGCGAGGGCCCGCCGGTCGTGAACCGGCGGGCCCTCGGGCACGGTGCGGACGCTTGACGAGGCGTCCGGGTTGTACGCGTATCCGCTGATTGCCCGCGCCTCGCAAGTGCGCTTTCATCCCTCGCAGAGCCCCGGCACCGGACCCGGGGCACCTGCCTTCTGGGGGAACAGATGGCCAGAACAGCACGCGGTACGGGTCGGCGCAGGGCGTTACGCGCGGCGGGCGGCGGCGCCCTGGTCGCGCTGCTGACCGCCGCGACCCTTCCCGCGGCCGACGCGGCACCGACCGGCGCGCCCTCGACGCTGCGGATCAGCGTCGCCGCCGACGGCACGGAGGCGAATGGCCCCTCCGGACAACCGGCCGTCAGCGCCGACGGCCACGTCGTCGCCTTCGTCTCACGCGCCACCAACCTGGTGCCCGGCGACCCCGACGACGGCGCCGACCTGTTCGTCCGCGACCTGCGCACCGGGACCCTCCGCCGTGTGGCGGCCGACGGCGACATCTACTTCCCGGTGCTCAGCGCCGACGGCCGCTACGTCGCCTACGGGACCCAGAACGGGGCCGAATCGGCCGTGCACGTACGGGACTTGAGGACCGGCCGGACCGAACGTGCCGACGTGGGTCTCGACCCCGGGCACAGCGGCGGCCAGACCCCCGCGCTCTCCGCGGACGGCCGCACCGTGGCGTTCGCCGCCTACGGCGTCGAGTCCGAGAACGCGAGCGCCGTCTACGTACGCGACCTGCGCGCCCACCGCACCCGGCGGATCAGCCCCGACGCGGGGCCGGGCCACAGCTTCCGCGCCCCGTCCCTGAGCGCCGACGGCCGGAAGGTCGCCTACCAGGACGTGACCGGCACCCCGCCGCGCGGCGACTACTCCGACCTCTACGTCCACGACCGCCGCACCGGCGCCACAATCCAGGCGGACACCACCTACGACGGCAGCCCGGCGGACAAGGCCGCCACCGCGCCGCTGCTCAGCGCCGACGGCTCCACCCTCGTCTTCACCTCCGCCGCGTCCAACCTGGTCCCGGGCCCCGATCCGAACAGCAGCTTCAACCCGTTCGTCCGTGACCTGCGCACCGGCACCCTCACGCGCGTCGACGCGACGGTGCCCGGTCCCGAGGGCGTCCTGTCCGCGGACGCCGTCTCCGCCGACGGCACGAAGCTGCTGCTCGACGTCTGGCCCGTCCTCACCACACGGGACGCCGACTACGTACGCGACCTGCGCACCGGCGCCGAGATCCTGGCCACCCCGAACGCGGACGGCGACCCGGCGAACGCCGTGGACGCCCGGACGGACGCCCGCGCGCGGACCGTCGCCTTCACGGGCTTCGACGACGAGCGGTTCGTGCCGGGGGACACGAACGGCGAGTCGGACGTGTTCGTACGTCGGCTGCCGCCACCCGGATCGAAGTAGGGGCGACGCACCAGGGCCGTGTCCCCCCTCGTACGGGTGGGACACGGCCCTTGGCGGTGGATCGGCCGCATCCGGCCGGGGGGGTTCAGTACCGCGGACGCGCGAACCAGGCGGTGCCGCTCGGCACCACCGGCGCGGCCGTGATGATCGCGCCGAACACGACCCACAGGAGCGGGAAGATGACGGCGGAGGCCATGCCCGAGTCGAGGCCGACGAAGAGCAGCAGCAGACCGACGATCGTGCCGAGCGCGCCGTAGATGACCGTGGTGATACGGACGCCCTGGCCGCCGCGGCCGAACTTGACGCCCAGCGTGATGGACAGGGCCGCCAGCGCCAGCACGAAGATCGCGATGCCGGCGATGAGGCCGGCCGCGGCGTCACCGAAGTCGCTGATGTCGCTGAACGGGTCGTCGGAGGACGAGCTCAGGGAGTCCGCGGAGTCCGAGACGTCGTTCACGAACGCGGCGACGTACAGGTAGATCAGGCCGAGGACGATCTGCACCGCGGAGATGATGTAGAGGAAGACGCGGGCCGTCACCAGCAGGCCCGGCATCGACTGCGGCACCATGTTGGCACCCGGGTAGCCGGGGTACGCGGGTGCCTGCGGGTAGGCGCCGTAGGGCTGCTGGGGAGCGCCGTAGGGCTGCTGCGGCGGGACGCCGGGCGGGGCCTGCTGGGGGTAGCCGTAACCGGGAGCGGCCGGCGGCTGCTGGGGCGGGGGCCCGTAGGGGTTGTTCGGATCGCCGAAACTCATGGCGGTGTTTCCTCCGTTTGCCGAATGTGCGGGGACGACGAGCGGCACGGTCGGAGGAAGGTTCTACAGATGCGGTTCGTCCCCCCGGTACAGCCCGCGGCACTGTGGCGCCAATCGTTCTTCAGTGGCCGGTTCGTTGTCCAGCCGCAATCCCTATGTGTTGTGCAAGTGCAACCTCGTCGATCTTGCGTCGCCCCCTGGTGGAACCCGGATTGGAACCGGGAGCCGGTCATCCGCGAGGATGGGGGCATGACCGCCCAGATTCTCGATGGCAAGGCCACCGCAGCCGCGATCAAGTCCGATCTGACCGCCCGCGTGGCGGCGCTGAAGGAGAAGGGCGTCACGCCCGGCCTCGGCACGATCCTCGTCGGGACCGACCCCGGCAGCCAGAAGTACGTCGCGGGCAAGCACCGCGACTGCGCCCAGGTCGGTATCGCCTCCATCCAGCGCGAACTGCCGGAGACGGCGACGCAGGAGGAGATCGAGGCGGTGGTGCGGGAACTGAACGAGGACCCCGCCTGCACCGGTTACATCGTCCAACTGCCCCTGCCCAAGGGCATCGACGAGAACCGCATCCTGGAGCTGATGGACCCGGCCAAGGACGCCGACGGTCTGCACCCGATGAACCTCGGCCGCCTGGTCCTCAACGAGCCCGCCCCGCTGCCCTGCACCCCCAACGGCGTGCTGACCCTGCTCCGCCGGTACGGCGTGGAGATCAAGGGCGCCGAGGTCGTGGTCGTCGGCCGCGGTGTCACCATCGGCCGCCCGATGCCGCTGCTGCTCACCCGCCGCAGCGAGAACGCCACCGTGACCCAGTGCCACACCGGCACCCGCGACCTGTCGTCCCACCTCAAGCGCGCCGACATCATCGTGGCCGCCGCCGGTTCCGCCCACCTGATCCGCCCCGAGGACGTGAAGCCGGGCGCCGCCGTGCTCGATGTCGGTGTCTCGCGCAGCGCCGACGGCAAGATCGTGGGCGACGTCCACCCCGGCGTCGCCGAGGTGGCCGGCTGGATCTCCCCGAACCCCGGCGGGGTCGGCCCGATGACCCGGGCGCAGCTGCTGGTCAACGTGGTCGAGGCGGCGGAGCGCAGTGTCGACTGACCCGGCGGAGGACGACATGGAGGTGCGGGACGCGATCAGCGCGCCCGACGCCGAGGGGAAGCCGCGCCGCGTCACCCGGCGCTTCCCGCTGTTCACCAAGGACACCGCACGCCCCGAGGGTGGCGGCCGGGCCGCGCCGGGTGACGCCCCGGCGCCCGCCCGGCAGTGGCCGATCCTCGCCGTGCTGGCCACGGTCGCCGTCGGTCTGCTGGTGATCGCGACCGACCAGTTCCGCATCGGCTCGCTGTTCATCGGGGCCGGGCTGCTGGCCGGTGGCGTGCTGCGCTGGCTGCTGCCGGACGTCGGCATGCTCGCGGTGCGCTCCCGGTTCACCGACATCGTCACGTACGGCGCGCTGGGCACCGCCATCGCCCTGCTGGCGATGATGGCCCAGCCGGACCCGTGGCTGGTCGTCCCGTTCCTGAAGGACGCGCTGCACTTCACGGTCAGCAGCTGACACGTCCCGCACGACGACGGCCCGTCCTCTCCCCCGAGTAAGGACGGGCCGTCGTCTGCGTCAACCCTCGTGCACGACGAAGGCCCTGTTCAACGGCTGTCAGCGCGCTGTGTCGCGGAAGTGACCGTTCCGCTACGGTGTCCGGTCCCTGTCACAGCGGGAGGAGCAGGGGGAACCGATCACCGGCCGGGTGTCGTCCGACACCGTGGAGGTGAGCGATGGGCGCCTGGCAGTCGCTGCCGGAGGATCTGCCGCCGGAGGTGCGGCACCTCGTGGAGCAGCTGCGGCGGCTGAAGGACGCGACCGGCCTCAGCCTGGCCGCGCTCGGCGCGCGCACCGCGTACAGCAAGTCCTCCTGGCACCGCTATCTCAACGCCACGCAGCCGCCGCCCCGGCAGGCCGTCACCGCCCTGTGCGCGCTCGCCGGGCTCGGCGGCACGGAGGCCGAGCGCGTCGGGGTCCGCTGGGAACTCGCCGTCCAGGCCTGGCCCCGCCCGGCGACGGTCCCCGAACGGCCCGCGGAGGCCGGGGAGTACGAGGAGTACGAGGACGATCCCACGCTGCCCTGGTGGGAGGAGCCGCCGACCGCGCCGTCGAAGGCGTCTCGCGGTCCGCACCGGATGCTGCTGGCCGCCGTACTCCTGCTGCTGGCGCTCGTGCTCGTCGCGGTCGCCGGTGTCGTGGCGCTCGGGTGAGCTTCGTACCCGAGTGGCGCGCGTTACGGGTGATGTGCGTCCCATGTGTCGTTGTGTTGACAAGTTTGCGGATTTGCAACGAAGCCGTTCAACAAGAGGGTTAGCGTGACCGATCGGGACGGTCCGGGACGTCCCGTGGCTGCAGGACTGGACCGCAGCCGGGTCGGCGTGCAACGGTGCATGCCCCCGGCCCCGATGCACCCGTGCGCCCCCACCCCGGGAACTGAGATCCTTGTCGGGCGCATCCCTGTGGGTAGCCAGACGGGGACTCGGCAGAGGGCACCAGCACGGGGATGCGCAGCAACAGCCAGCACGACCGGGGGGAAAGAGGGGGGAAGCAATGCCTCGTTGGAGGGCCTTGCCGGATGAACTGGATCCGCAGGTCAGGGAGTTCGCCAGCCAGTTGCGGCGACTCGTGGACCGGAGCGGCCTGAGCATCGCGGCGGTGGCCGACCGCACGGGCTACAGCAAGACGTCCTGGGAGCGTTATCTCAACGGCCGACTGCTCGCGCCCAAGGGCGCGATCGTGGCGCTGGCCGAGGTCACCGGCACCAATCCCATCCACCTGACCACGATGTGGGAGCTCGCCGAGCGTGCCTGGAGCCGCTCGGAGATGCGCCACGACATGACCATGGAGGCCATCCGCATCTCCCAGGCGCGCGCCGCGCTCGGGGAGTTCGGGGCGCCGCCCGCCAACGCCAAGGGCAGCAAGACGGCCCGCAGGAGCGGCAGCGCGACGGCGACACCGGGAGTGGCCGGGCCCGCGGGCGTGGCACCGACGGTGCCGCCGCAGCCGGCTTCGCCGGACGTACGGGACTCGCAGGGGTCGCAGAGCTCCCGCGGTGGTGAGGCGTCGCAGGCAAGCCGCGAGAGCGGGGTCAACTCCTGGGGCGTGGCGGGATACGCCGGGCCGTCTCCGGCGGGCGGACGCGCCCCCGACCGGCCCGCCCCCGACCGGCCCGCTCCCGACGGGCCCGCCTGGTCGCCGACGGCGCAGACGCCGTACGGCGAGCCCCCGCAGAGCCCGCGCCCGACCGCCGCGCCCGGCCCCGGCGGGACCGGCTCCGGCGGAATTGGCTCCGGCGGAACCGGTGGCAAGCGGCGGCTGACGATGTTCCTCGCGGGCGTCGTCGGCGTGCTCGTCGTCATCGCCGCGGCGTACTTCCTCACCGACGGCGGCGGCGACAAGAAGAACGAGGGCGGCAAGGCCTCGCCGACCGCGACCGCCTCCACCCCCGTCGACCTGCCCGCCGGCGTCAAGTGCGCCGGTGACTCCTGCACGGGCAAGGACGCGGAGAGCATGGGGTGCAGCGGCGACCTGGTGACCACCGCCAAGACCGCCACCGTCGGCACCACCGTCGTCGAGGTGCGTTACAGCAAGACGTGCGGTGCCGCGTGGGGCCGTATCACCGGGGCCGCGCAGGGCGACGAGGTCACGGTGGCCGCCGGCAAGGGCAAGCAGCAGACCGGCTCGATCAGCACGGCCGGGGACACCATCGCGTACACCCCGATGGTCGCGGTGAAGGACGCGGGCGAGGCGAAGGCCTGCGCGACGCTGGCGGCGGGACAGAAGGGCTGCACCCCGTAGGCGCTGGGGGCTGAAAAACAATTCCGGGGCCGCAGGCATGGCCGGGCGAATCGTGGGCACGCGAAACGTACCCCCACGGGAGTCCGGCCACGTCGGTCCCCCCCTACGGCGGCCGCCTCGTTCCACCTCTCCCGGACGGGCGGCCGTCGCTCTTTCATGACTTTGTGGGGTGGGCCACAGGGGCCCGGCCATCCGAGATCCCGGATGCGCGATAGCCTGACCGGTGGATCTCTTGATGCCAAGAGATCGATCATTTGTACGTCCCGCACCCCGGGGCAGGGACGCCCCACCGACAGCTGTCATACGGAGAACTCCATGACCCGCACTCCCGTGAACGTCACCGTCACCGGCGCGGCCGGCCAGATCGGTTACGCCCTGCTCTTCCGCATCGCCTCGGGCCAGCTGCTCGGCGCGGACGTGCCGGTCAAGCTCCGCCTCCTGGAGATCACCCCGGCGCTGAAGGCCGCCGAGGGCACCGCGATGGAGCTGGACGACTGCGCGTTCCCGCTGCTGCAGGGCATCGACATCACGGACGACCCGAACGTCGCCTTCGACGGCAGCAACGTCGCCCTCCTCGTCGGCGCCCGCCCGCGCACCAAGGGCATGGAGCGCGGTGACCTCCTGGAGGCCAACGGCGGCATCTTCAAGCCGCAGGGCAAGGCCATCAACGACCACGCCGCGGACGACATCAAGGTCCTCGTCGTCGGCAACCCGGCCAACACCAACGCCCTGATCGCCCAGGCCGCCGCCCCGGACGTACCGGCCGAGCGCTTCACCGCGATGACCCGCCTCGACCACAACCGCGCGCTGACCCAGCTCGCGAAGAAGACGGGTTCGACGGTCGCCGACATCAAGCGTCTGACCATCTGGGGCAACCACTCCGCCACCCAGTACCCGGACATCTTCCACGCCACGGTCGCCGGCAAGAACGCCGCCGAGGTCGTGAACGACGAGAAGTGGCTGGCCGAGGACTTCATCCCGACCGTCGCCAAGCGCGGCGCCGCGATCATCGAGGCCCGTGGCGCGTCCTCCGCGGCCTCCGCCGCCAACGCCGCCATCGACCACGTGCACACCTGGGTCAACGGCACCGCCGAGGGCGACTGGACCTCCATGGGTATCCCGTCGGACGGCTCCTACGGCGTCCCGGAGGGCCTGATCTCCTCCTTCCCGGTCACCACCAAGGACGGCAAGTACGAGATCGTCCAGGGCCTGGACATCAACGAGTTCTCCCGCGCCCGCATCGACGCCTCCGTCGCCGAGCTGGCGGAGGAGCGCGAGGCGGTTCGCGCGCTCGGCCTCATCTGAGCCGGTCCGCGTAGAAGCGGCTTCTGTCACGAGCCTGCACGGGCCCTGTTCCGGTTTCTTCCGGGGCGGGGCCCGCGCCCGTTTTCACCGCTACCGTCAAGAACGTTACCCGCCAAGGTGATTCGGGGGGTTCGCGATGAACAGCGGATGGCACGGCAACGGCAACGGCGGTGGCTACAGCTCGGGTTCCGACGAGCACGAGCCCAGCGAGGACAGAGGCCAGGCGGCCTGGGGCACGCAGGGGCCGAGCGGCGCCCTGCCGCCGTGGGCGTCGGCGGAGACGCAGACGTCGTACACGCCGCCGTGGGTCTCGCCCCCGCCCCAGCCCCCGCCACCGATCCAGCCGCAACCGTATGTCCCGCCTCCGCCCCCGCCCTCTCCGCCGCCCGGCCCCCGCCGCTTTCTGGTGATCCTCACGGCCATGGTCGTGCTCGGCTCGGGGATCGGCGCCGGTGTCTGGTTCCTGACCCGCGACGGCTCGGTGGGCGCCGATGCCACCCCGGGGCCGACGGTGGCCGTCACGACGTCCGCCCCGACGCCGACGAGCCCGGAGACGCCCCCGTCAGGGACGGCTCCCTCTGAGGCGGCCTCATCGGTGACGACCCTGGAGTCACCTCCCGTGTCGTCCGCCCCCGCCCCCGGCTACCGCCTCGCCCAGGACCCCGTCGGCTACACGATTGTCGTCCCCGAGGGCTGGACCCGCCGGCAGAAGCAGGGCGAGAAGGCCCCGGTGGTCTTCTACGACGCCCCCGACGACGGCCGTCAGCTGCAGATCTTCCGGCTGGCCGAGGACACCCCGGCCGAGTCCCTGCACCAGGCCGAGAACGACCCCGGCTTCGGCTTCGCCCGCCAGCCCGGCTACCAGGCCCTGGAACGCGGCGAGGACACCACCTGGTCCGAGCTCACCTACCGCTACGACGACGAGGACAAGGGCGCCCGCCAGGTGATCGACCACCGCTTCGAGGCGGCCGACGGCACCTTGTACGCGATCCGAGCGAGCGGCCCCGAGGACCTGCCCCCCGCACAGATCCGCGAGCCGCTCACCGAGGCGCTGGGTTCGTTCTGCCCTGCCGGACAGGAGTGTTCGTAGGCGTACCTGCGCTGTCGTGAGGGCTGTGTGCGGTGCCGCCGTGCCGGGCGGGCGGGGCTGTCGGCGGGCTGGTCAGTGTGTCCGGTCCAGTCGCTTCTCGAACCAGTGGGCGGCGTAGACGTGGTCGACGTACGAGGGGATCTCGGTGTACCCGCTCGCCCGGTACATCGCCTGCGCCTCGGTGAGGGTGGCGTGCGTGTCGAGTCGTACGGTGTCGCAGCCGCGGTCGGCGGCCTCCTTCTCCAGGGCCGCGAGCAGGCGGCGGGCCAGGCCCAGGCGGCGGGCGTCCCGGTGCACCCACACGTGCTTGATCTCGCCGATGCCGGGCTTCAGCCGGCGCAGCGCCCCGCAGCCCACCGGGCGCCCCTCCTCGTACGCCACGAAGAACGCGCCGGCCGTGCCGGACACCTCCTCCGGCCCGACCAGGTCGGACGGGTCGAAACCCTCGGGGAAGCGGGCGTCGATGTCGGCGGCGTAGGCGTCGAGGCAGGCGCGGGCGTCCGGGGCGTGGCCGTCGACGAGCGTGACAGTGATGGCGGCCAGGCGGAGCAGGCGCTGGGCGGTGGCCACGGCGGCGGTCAGCTCGGCGCGCTGGTCGGGGGTGAGGCCTTCGAGGAGTCCGGAGGCGAGGGCGTTCGCCCGCCGGTTCTGCTCCTTCAGCTCGTCCTGCCCGGCGGGGGTCGGCTCGACCATCCGCAGCCGGTTGTCGCCGGGATGCGTGCTCAGCCGGACCAGGCCCTGCTTCTCCAGGGCCTTCGCCATCCGGCTCAGATAGCCCGCGTCCAGACCGAGGCGGGTGCGCAGCTCACGCAACGAGGCCCCGTCCCCGATCTCGAACAGCAGCCGGGCCTCGCCGAGGGGGCGGTCCTGGCCGAGATAGTGGTCGTCGAGCGCGCCGATCCGGCGGGTGAAGTAGCGGTTGAAGCGGCGGAGGGCCGCAACCTGCTCCGTGCGTACCGGTTCCATAAGTCTTTGACTCTAGTCAAAGAACCGTCTTCGGCTCCAGTCATTCCGTCCGCGTGATCGCCGGCACGCACGGACCACGGTTCGGCCGTACGATTCGCCCGGTTTGCCTGCATGTTCAGTGACGCGGAGCACTTTCCGGCTCCGATTGCGCATGCAATGCAAGGTCGAGGGCAGGCGCTGACGGTCCCGCTGGGTGACACCCGTGTGACTCAGGGGAACGGAACAGGAACGGAAGGCAACACCGATCATGGCCGGACAGCAGGCCCAGCAGACGATCCACGCGGGCGGCGAGTGGCGCGCAGCCCTCTCCGGCGCCACCCGCGACATCATCGACCCCGCGGACGCGCAGCCCTTCGCCGTCGTCGCCGAGGGGGACGAGAAGGACACCGACCTGGCCGTCGCCGCCGCCCGGCGGGCCTTCGACCACGGCGACTGGCCGCGCACGCCGGTCGCCGAGCGGGCCGCCCTGCTCTACCGGGTCGCCGACCTCCTCATGCGCGACCGCGAACGGCTCGGCCTGCTGGAGAGCCGCGACGCGGGCAAGACGCTCGAAGAGGGCCGCGTCGACATCGACTGTGTCGCCGACGCCTTCCGCTACTTCGCCGGGCTCGTCGCCGCCGAGTCCGGCGGCCGGGTCGTCGACGCGGGCTCACCCGACATCCACAGCGTCGTGGTGCACGAGCCGGTGGGGGTCTGCGGCCTCATCACCCCGTGGAACTACCCGCTCCTCCAGGCCAGTTGGAAGATCGCCCCGGCCCTCGCCGCGGGCAACACCTTCGTCGTCAAGCCCAGCGAGATCACCCCGCTGACGACCGTCGCGCTGATCGAGCTGCTGGTCGAGGCCGGCCTGCCCGCCGGGGTCGCCAACATCGTCACCGGACCCGGCCGTTCGGTCGGCGCCCGGCTCGCCGAGCACCCCGACGTCGACCTCGTCTCCTTCACCGGCGGCCTCGTCAGCGGCACCAAGGTGGCGCAGGCCGCGGCCCCTTCGGTCAAGAAGGTCGCCCTCGAACTCGGCGGCAAGAACCCCAACGTCGTCTTCGCCGACGCCTGCGCCACCGAGGAGGGCTTCGACACCGCCGTCGACCAGGCCCTCAACGCGGCCTTCATCCACAGCGGCCAGGTCTGCTCGGCGGGCGCCCGCCTCATCGTCGAGGAGTCGGTCAGCGAGCGCTTCGTCGCCGAACTCGCCGACCGGGCGAGCCGGATCAAGCTGGGCCGCGGCACCGACGACGGGGTCGAGTGCGGCCCGCTCGTCTCCGAGCAGCAGCGCGCCAAGGTCGAGGGCTACGTCGCCTCGGCGCTGGCGGAGGGCGCGGTGCTGCGGACCGGCGGCAAGCGGCCGGAGGCGCTGGGCGCGGGCTACTTCTACGAGCCGACCGTCCTCGACGGCTGCCACCGCGAGATGAAGGTCGTCCGCGAGGAGGTCTTCGGCCCGGTCCTCACCGTCGAGACCTTCCGTACCGAGGACGAGGCGGTGTTCCTCGCCAACGACACCGAGTACGGCCTGGCCGGCGCCGTCTGGACCGCCGACGCCGGACGGGCCCGCCGGGTGGCCGGACGGCTGCGCCACGGCACCGTCTGGATCAACGACTTCCACCCCTATCTCCCGCAGGCGGAGTGGGGCGGCTTCGGCAAGAGCGGAACGGGCCGCGAACTCGGCCCCGCCGGGCTGGCCGAGTACCGCGAGACCAAGCACGTCTACCAGAACCTCGCCCCCAAGCCCGTCCGCTGGTTCACCGGCTGAGTCCCCGCCCCAAGCCCGTCCGCTGGTTCACCGGCTGAGCCCCCGACCTCCCAGGCCCCACCCCAGGAGTACCCCCATGCACCACGAGCACGAGTACGACTATGTCGTCATAGGCGGCGGCACCGCAGGTTCCGTCATCGCCTCCCGCCTCACCGAGAACCCGGACGTCACCGTCGCCGTCATCGAGGGCGGCCCCAGCGACGTCGGCCGCGACGACGTCCTCACCCTGCGCCGCTGGATGGGCCTGCTCGGCGGCGACCTCGACTACGACTACCCGACGGTGGAGCAGCCCCGCGGCAACTCCCACATCCGGCACAGCCGGGCCCGCGTCCTGGGCGGCTGCTCCTCGCACAACACCCTGATCTCCTTCAAGCCGCTGCCGTCCGACTGGGACGAGTGGGAGGCGGCGGGCGCCAAGGGGTGGGGCGCGGTGCCGATGGAGGCCTACTACGCGCGCCTGCTGAACAACATCGTCCCCGTCGACGAGAAGGACCGGAACGCCATTGCCCGCGACTTCGTCGACGCCGCGCAGAAGGCGACGGGCGTCCCGCGCGTCGAGGGCTTCAACAAGAAGCCCTTCACCGAGGGAGTCGGCTTCTTCGACCTCGCCTACCACCCCGAGAACAACAAGCGCTCCTCCGCGTCGGTGGCGTATCTGCACCCGGTGATGGACGAACGCCCCAACCTGACGATCCTGCTGGAGACCTGGGCCCACCGGCTGGAGCTGGACGGCACGCGCGTGCGGGGCGTCCACGTGCGCGCCGACGACGGCGAGGAGTTCGTCGTACGGGCCCGCAACGAGGTGCTGCTGTGCGCGGGCGCTGTCGACTCGCCCCGGCTGCTGCTGCACTCCGGCATCGGCCCCGCCCGTGACCTGGAGGCCCTCGGCATACCCGTCGCGCACGACCTGCCCGGCGTCGGCGAGAACCTCCTCGACCACCCCGAGTCGGTGATCGTCTGGGAGACCCACGGCCCCATCCCGGAGAACTCCGCGATGGACTCCGACGCCGGCCTCTTCGTGCGCCGCGACCCCGAACACCCGGGCCCGGACCTGATGTTCCACTTCTACCAAATCCCCTTCACCGACAACCCCGAGCGGCTGGGCTACGAACGCCCCTCGCACGGCGTGTCGATGACCCCCAACATCCCCAAGCCGAAGAGCCGCGGCCGCCTGTACCTGACCAGCGCCGACCCGTCGGTCAAACCGGCCCTGGACTTCCGCTACTTCACCGACGAGGACGACTACGACGGCCGCACCCTCGTCGACGGCATCCGCATCGCCCGCGAGATCGCGCGGACCGAGCCGCTGTCGGGCTGGCTGAAGCGCGAGGTGTGCCCCGGGCCGTCCGTGACCGGCGACGAGGAGCTCAGCGAGTACGCCCGCAAGGTCGCCCACACCGTCTACCACCCGGCGGGCACCTGCCGGATGGGCGCCGTGGACGACGAACTCGCCGTGGTCGACCCGGAGTTGCGCATCCGCGGGCTCGACGGCATCCGCGTCGCCGACGCCTCCGTGTTCCCGACGATGACCGCCGTGAACCCGATGATCGGGGTGCTGATGGTCGGGGAACGGGCCGTGGACCTGATCGGGGGTGGTGCGCGATGAACGCACCGGTCTTCTCCGTCGAGAACCTCTGGAAGGTGTTCGGCCCGAAGGCGGACCGCGTCCCCGCGGACCCCGAACTGGCCGCCCTCGACCCCGCCGAACTGCGCGCCCGCACCGGCTGCACCGCCGCCGTCCGGGACGTCTCCTTCGACGTCCGCAAGGGCGAGGTCTTCGTGGTCATGGGCCTGTCCGGCTCCGGCAAGTCCACCCTGGTGCGCTGTCTGACCCGGCTCATCGAGCCGACGGCCGGCACCATCGTCATCGACGGCGAGGACGTCCGCGCCATGGACCGCTCCCGGCTGCGCGAACTGCGCCGCCACCGCGCCGCGATGGTCTTCCAGCACTTCGGCCTGCTGCCGCACCGCACGGTCCTCGACAACGTCGCGTACGGCCTGGAGATCCAGGGCGTGGGCAAGGCCGAACGGCGGGCCCGGGCGGCGGAGATCGTCGCCAAGGTCGGGCTGGACGGCATGGAACAGCGCAGGCCGGACCAGCTCTCCGGCGGGCAGCGTCAACGCGTCGGCCTGGCACGGGCGCTGGCCGTCGACCCCGAGGTCCTCCTCTTCGACGAGCCCTTCAGCGCCCTCGACCCGCTGATCCGCCGGGACATGCAGGAGGAGGTCGTCCGACTGCACCGCGAGGAGGGCCGCACCATGGTCTTCATCACGCACGACCTGAACGAGGCCCTGAAGCTCGGCGACCGCATCGCGCTGATGCGCGACGGCCGCGTCGTCCAACTGGGCACCCCGGAGGAGATCGTGGGCTCCCCGGCCGACGACTACGTCCGCGAGTTCGTCAGGGACGTGCCGCGGGAGCAGGTGCTGACGGTACGCACGGCGATGCGGCCGGTGCCGGGGGCGGACGCGGGCCACGGCCCGGCGGTGGCCCCGGACGCCACGGTCTCGGAAGCGATCGAGGCGGTGGCACGAGCGGGGGAGCCGGCGCGCGTGGTGGACGGAGGCCGGTGCGTGGGGGTGGTGGACGCGGACGGGCTGCTGGACGTGGTGGCCGGCCTCGCCCCGGGCGGTCCCGTCGCCGGCGCGGCACAGGCGGGCGACGGGGGTTCCCCCGCTCGACCGACGCCGAGTGCGGGGGAGGCGCCCCGCAAGCACGGGCAAGCGACCCCGCCCCCGGCCGACACCCACGCGGAGCCCGTCTGATGGCAACGATCACCGCACCGACCCCCCGCGTCGACATCCTCCGCATCCTGAGGCACCGGGCCGCGGCCAAGCTCGCGGTCCTCGCCCTGGTCGCCGCCGTCCTCGTACCGCTGGCGAACGCCCGCTGGGCCGGCGGGGCATGGCCAAACGCCCTGACCATCGACCTCTCCGACCCGCTCACCAGGGCCAGCACCTGGATCGTCGACAACCGCGACACCCACCCCCTCTTCCTCTACTTCTTCGGCCACATCAGCAACGCGATCGTGCTCTGCGTACGCGCCGTGTACCTGGTGCTGCTGGCGGCGGGCTGGGCCGGCGTGACCGCCCTGAGCGCCCTCGTCGCCTGGCGGGTCGCGGGCCCGCGCCTCGCCCTCGGCACAGCGGCGGCGTTCCTCACCTGCGGCCTGCTGGGCATGTGGGTGCCGACCATGCAGACCCTCGCCCTGATGGTCGTGGCGGTCGCCGCCTCCGTCGTCGTGGGCGCGCTGCTCGGGCTCGCCGCCGGACTCTCCGACCGCCTGGACAGGGCCCTGCGCCCGGCCCTGGACACCATGCAGGTGCTCCCGGCCTACGCCTACCTCCTCCCTGTCGTCCTCGTCTTCGGCATGGGCGTCCCCGCCGCCGTCCTCGCCACGGTCGTCTACGCCGCCCCGCCCATGGCCCGCCTCACCGCGCTGGGCCTGCGCGGCGCCGACCCTGAGGTGCTGGAGGCGGTGCGCTCCCTCGGCGCGACCGCCCGCCAGCGGCTGCTGACCGCCCGCATCCCGCTGGCCCGCAAGGAACTGCTCCTCGGCCTCAACCAGACGATCATGATGGCCCTGTCGATGGCGGTCATCGCGTCCGTCATCGGCGCCGGCGGGCTCGGCGACCGCGTCTACCAGGCGCTCGCCTCCGTCGACGTGGGCGCGGCCCTCGCGGCCGGCATCCCGATCGTGCTGCTCGCCGTCGTGCTGGACCGGGTGACCGGAGCCGCGGGCAGCGGCGCGACGTCCTCCGGGTCGTCAGCGGAGGAGTCCTCGGGGACACGGCGCGCGGGATGGGCGTACGCCCTCGTAGCCGCCCTCGCGGTCGCCGTCGCCGGACGTCTCATGGGCCGCCTCGACTGGCCCGACGCCTGGACCGTGGGGATCGCCGAGCCGGTCAACCGGGCCGTCGACTGGATGACCGACCACCTCTACTCCGGCGTCCCCGTCGTCGGCGGCACCGCCGACTGGGCCGCCCACTTCACCACCTGGGTCCTGAACCCGGTCCGGGACGGCCTCCTGTGGCTGCCCTGGTGGTCCGTGCTGCTCCTCGTCGCCGCGCTCGCCTGGCTGATCGGCACCTGGCGCACCGCCCTCACCGCGGTCCTCGCCATGGCCGCGATCGGCGTCCTGGGCGTGTGGAAGCCGTCGCTCGACACCCTCTCCCAGGTCCTGGCGGCCGTCGCCGTCACCCTCGTCATCGGCTTCGCGACCGGCATCGCGGCGGCCCGCAGCGACCGCCTCGAACGGGCCCTGCGCCCCGTCCTGGACGTCTTCCAGACGATGCCGCAGTTCGTCTATCTGATCCCGGTCGTCGCCCTGTTCGGCGTGGGCCGCGCCCCCGCCGTCGCCGCGGCCGTCGTCTACGCGCTGCCCGCCGTCGTCCGCATCACCACCCAGGGCCTGCGCCAGGTCGACCCGGCGGCGCTGGAGTCCTCGAACTCCCTGGGCGCGACCACCTGGCAGCAGCTGCGACAGGTCCAACTCCCGCTCGCCCGGCCCGCGTTGCTGCTCGCCGTGAACCAGGGCGTGGTCCTGGTCCTCGCCGTCGTCATCATCGGCGGCCTGGTCGGCGGTGGCGCTCTCGGCTACGACGTCGTCTTCGGCCTCGCCCAAGGTGACCTCGCGACCGGTCTGGTGGCCGGTGCCGCGATCGTCTGCCTCGGCCTGATGCTCGACCGGGTGACGCAGCCGACGGAACGCCGTACGAAGAAGGGAGCGTGACATGCGTATCCGTACCCGTGTCTGTACGACCGCCGTGATCGCCTCGCTCGCGCTGCTCACCGGCTGCGGCGCCGCCGACATGACCAAGCAGGCCTCGCCGTTCGCCAACGCCCAGGGCGCGAAGACGGTGACCCTGTCCGTCCAGTCCTGGGTCGGCGCGCAGGCCAACGTGGCCGTCGCCCAGTACCTCCTGGAGCACGAGCTCGGCTACCGCGTCGACACCGTGCAGGTCGACGAGGTCCCCGCCTGGGACGCGCTCAGCCAGGGCCGGGTCGACGCGATCCTGGAGGACTGGGGCCACCCCGAGCAGGAGCAGCGTTACGTCGACGACAAGAAGACCATCACACGCGGCGGCGAACTGGGCGTGACCGGCCACATCGGCTGGTACGTCCCCACGTACTTCGCCAAGCAGCACCCCGACGTGACGAACTGGAAGAACCTGAACAAGTACGCCGGGCAGATGCGCACCGCGGAGAGCGGCGGCAAGGGCCAGCTCATGGACGGCTCACCGTCGTACGTCACCAACGACAAGGCGCTGGTGACCAACCTCGACCTGGACTACCAGGTCGTCTTCGCCGGCTCCGAGGCCGCGCAGATCACCCAGATCAAGCAGTTCGCCAAGGAGAAGAAGCCCTTCCTCACCTACTGGTACGCACCCCAGTGGCTGTTCGAGAAGGTCCCCATGACCGAGGTGAAACTGCCCGCGTACAAGGAGGGCTGCGACACCGACCCCGAGAAGGTCGCCTGCGGCTACCCGCACACCCCGTTGGAGAAGTACCTCAACTCCGACTTCGCCCGCTCCGGCGGCAAGGCCGCGGCCTTCCTGAAGAAGTTCAAGTGGACGACCGAGGACCAGAACGAGGTCTCCCTGCTGATCGCCGACCAGAAACTGACGCCGGAGGCGGCGGCGAAGAAGTGGGTGGAGGAACACCAGGCCACGTGGAAGACCTGGCTCGCCTGACGCCACTCAGCGCAGTTCCTCCATCAGCTCATGGAGGATCGCGCTGGTCCGCCGTTGCAGACCCGGCCCGAACGTGACGCGAGTGGCCCCGAGTGCGCCGAGTTCGGCGGGCGAGGGGCCCGCACCGACCCTCGCGACCACGTTCACCGGCCCGTGGATCCCGGAACGCAGCAGCGGCAGCACCTCCGCCGGGGCGCCGATCGGATACACGCAATCGGCGCCCGCGGCGGTGTACAACGCGGCCCGCTCGATGGCCCGTTCGGGATCGGCGACCCCGCGCAGGAACGTGTCGACGCGGGCGTTGACGAAGAGCTCGTCCCCGGCGGCGCAGCGCACCTCGGCGAGCCACTCCGCATGCCGGTGCGGGTCCTTGAGGACACCCCCGTCGGAGTCCTCGAGGTTGCAGCCCACGGCGCCCGCCTCCAGCAGCCGCTCCACCAGCTCCTTCGGCGCCAGCCCGTACCCGTCCTCGACGTCCGCGGACACCGGTACGTCCACCGCGCGGGTGATCCGCGTGATCGCAGCGAACATCTCGTCGGCCGGCGTCTCCCCGTCCTCGTAGCCCAGCGAGGCGGCGACCCCCGCGCTGGGTGTCGCGAGGGCGGGCCAGCCCGCCTCGGCGAACACCCGGGCACTGGCCGCGTCCCAGGGCCCCGGCAGCACCAGCGGATCGTCCGCGGCAGGACGCCGATGGAGCCTACGGAAGACATCGACCTTGCGCATCGCGGATGACCTCCCGGCGCTCATGGTGTGTAACCCCCCGGCGGGATGCGGCGGCTCACCATCACCCGGTTCCAGTTGTTGATGGCGACGATCAGACCGATCAGATGGGTGAGCCGGGCCTCGTCGAAGTGCTTGGCCGCCGTCTCGTACACGGCGTCCGGCACGAAACCGTCCGTCAGGACGGTCATCGCCTCCGTCAACGCGAGCGCGGCCCGCTCCCGCTCGTCAAAGACCCCCTCGGCCTCCTGCCAGGCGGCCAGCAGATCCAACTGCCGCTCGCTCACCCCGTGTTCGCGGGCGATACGCAGATGCATGTCGAGGCAGAACGCGCAGTGGTTGAGCTGCGAGGCCCGGATCACGACGAGCTCGGCGAGCCCGGGGTCCCCGAGCCCGCGCTTCGCGGCGGCACTGAGCGCCGACATGGCCTGCGCGACCGGCGCGTCCAACAACCGCGTACGCGTGCTCACTTGTGCCCCGGCTGATAGTGCCCGGGAACGAGCCGGCAGGTCACCCCGAACCGGTTCCACGCGTTGATCACCGTGATCGCCGCGATCAGCTGCGCCAGCTCAGCCTCCTCGAAATGAGCAGCCGCCCGCTCGTACACGGCATCCGGCACGAACCCGTCGGTGAGCACGGTCACCGCCTCCGTCAGCGCCAGCGCCGCGAGCTCCCGCTCGGTGTAGAAGTGCTCCGACTCCTCCCACGCGCTGAGCTGGACGATCCGCTCCACGCTCTCGCCCGCCGCGAGGGCGTCCTTGCTGTGCATGTCGACGCAGAGCGCGCAGCGGTTGATCTGCGAGGCGCGGACCTTCACGAGCTCCAGCAGCCTCGGGTCGAGGCCCTTCCTGGCGGCGGCGTCGAGCCGGACCATCGCCTTGAAGACCTCGGGGGCCTGCTCGGCCCAGGCCAGCCGGGGGGTGTGCTCGGGGGCGTAGCGCACGGCGGTGCCGCCGTTATCGGTGCTGGTGCTGGTGCTGGTGCTGGTGCTGGTGCCGGTGTTTGCCGCGTTGCCGGCACTGGTGTCGGTGGGGATGTGCGTCGTCATGCCCTCGACCCTAGATTCGAGGCAGCCCACGGGTATGGTCCATTTCCATGGCGAAATCATGGGCCACTTTGGGCGTCGATCTCCATCTGGAACTCACTGGTCCGCACCTGCGCCGGGGCCTGACCGACGCCCTGCGCCAAGCGGTCCGCTCCGGCCGCCTGGCCCCGGGAACACGGCTCCCCTCCTCCCGCAGCCTCGCCGCCGACCTGGGCATCGCCCGCAACACGGTCGCCGACGCCTACGCCGACCTGGTCGCCGAGGGCTGGCTCACCGCACGGCAGGGCTCGGGCACGAGGGTGGCGGAAGGGGCGGCGACGGGGATGGGGGCAGGAGGGGCGGCGACGGGGATGGGGGCAGGAGGGGCGACTGGGGCGGCGGCTGGGGGAGAGGCCGGGGCGGTGGCTGGGGCGGCGGCTGGGGGAGAGGCCGGGGCGGTGGCTGGGGCGGTGCCGGGGGCGGTGGCTGGGGTGCCTTCCTCGTCGTCGGGGGAGTGGGGGAGGGCGGAGGCAGGGACAGTGCCGTCGCCGTTTCCGCACCCCTTCCCCGCCCCATTCCCGTCCCCGGGCCCCCGCCAGCCGCGCCGACCCGCCCACGACTTCCGCCCCGGCGTCCCCGACCTGGCCGCCTTCCCCCGCGCCGAGTGGCTGAAGGCGGCCCGACGCGCCCTCCTCGCGGCCCCGCACCACGCCTTCGGCTACGGCGACCCCCGCGGCCGCGTCGAACTCCGCACCGCTCTCGCCGGCTACCTCGCCCGCGCCCGCGGCGTCCGCGCCGACCCCGACCGCATCCTGGTCTGCTCGGGCATCGCCCACGGGCTGCGCCTGCTCGGCACCGTCCTGCGGGCCCGCGGCGTCGGCACCGTCGCCGTGGAGTCGTACGGCCTGGACGCGCACTGGAACCAGCTGACGCAAGCCGGCCTGCGCATCCCGCCCCTGCCCTACGACCACCGCGGCACGAATCCGGCGGGGCTGGGCGACGCGGGCGCGGTTCTCCTCACCTCCGCCCACCAGTTCCCGATGGGCCTCCCGCTGCACCGGGACCGTCGCACCGCGGTGGTCGACTGGGCACGCCGCACCGGCGGCCTGATCCTGGAGGACGACTACGACGGCGAGTTCCGCTACGACCGCCAACCCGTCGGCGCCCTCCAGGGCCTGGACCCCGAACGCGTCGTCTACCTCGGCACAGCGAGCAAGGCCCTGGCCCCTGGACTGCGCCTGGCCTGGATGGTCCTGCCCTCGACCCTGGCGGCGGAGACCGCGGCGGCGAAGGGCACGGTGGACACTTCCAGTGCCCTGGACCAGCTGACCCTGGCGGAGTTCATCACGTCCGGTGCCTACGACCGTCATGTCCGCGCCTCCCGCCTCCGCTACCGCCGCCGCCGGGACGCCCTGCTCACCGCCCTCGCCGCTCAGGCCCCCGACGTCCACATCACCGGCATCGCCGCCGGCCTCCACGCCGTCCTGCGCCTCCCACCGGGCACCGAGCACTCCGTCGTCCAGTCCGCCGCCTGGCAGGGCGTGGCCCTCCACGGCCTCTCCTTCTTCCGCCACCCCGAGGCCCGCCCCGACGGCTTGGACGCGGTGGTCGTCGGCTACGGCAACCCGTCGGACAGCGCGTGGACGGGCGCACTGGAGGCACTGTGCAGGGCGATGCCGTAGCGGGTGGGGAGGTGGTCGGGCGCTCGCGCGGTGGGTGCGGTGGTGTTGCGGGCGCGAGGTGGGCGGGGCGGTGTTACGGGCGGTCGGGCGTGGTGGGGGCGCGAGCCCGTTGACGGGCGCCGTCCGTGCTCTGCCGTGCCGTGGCCGGCGCCCCCAGTCACCCCGTTTCCGGCGGTGCCTCACCGAACCGTGCCAGCCCCAGCGCGCCGACCACCGCCACCAGGAACCCCGACACCGCCAGCCACTCCAACCCCTCCCGCGTACGGTCGCCGAGCCACACCACACCCACCAGCGCGGGCCCGACCGTCTCCCCGATGACCATCGCCGCGGTCGCCGTCGTCACCGACCCCCGCTGCAACGCCGACGTCAGGCACAAAAACGCCGCGCCCCCGCCGACGAGCAGCGCATACGTCGCCGGATGAGTGATGAGCGACAAGGGAGCGAGCGAGTCGATCAGCCGAACCGCCACCTCGACCACCCCGAACCCGAGCCCCGCCCCGAGCCCGAGCAGCAACCCCCGCCGCCGCCCGGACAGCCGCCCACCCCCGAGCCCGAGCAGCAGCACCCCCACCGCTGCCCCGAGCATCACCCACTTCAGCGCCGCCGGCCCGCCCAGATCCCCCTCCGTCCCGGACGCCACCCCCAACATTGCGAGCCCGGCACACACCACTCCCACCGCTCCCCACTCCACCCCGCTCAACCGCACCCGCAGCAACCGCGCCGCGACCACCGCCGTCACCGCGAGGCTCGACGCCAGCGCCGCCCCGACCGCGTAGATCGGAACCGACCGCAGCGCCGCGATCTGCAGCACGAACCCCAGCCCGTCCAGCCCCAGCCCGGCCACATATCGCCACTGCCGCACCGCCCGCAGCAGGAGGGCCGCCTCCCCGCCACCCCCCTCGGCTGCGCCCGCCGCCCGGGCCGCGACCGCCTGCAACACCGTCGCCGTACCGAAACAGACCGCCGCGCCGAGCGCACACACCATCCCAAAGAGCACAAAGCGACTGTAGGGGAGGGGTGCAGACGGACGGGTGCCTGCACGGGTACTCTCACCGATCTCTAGGCTGACCGCCGGACAACGGCCACGAACCACGGGGAGACAGGGAACATGGCGGAAACTCGGCGGCGGCTGCGCTCCAGTACGGTCGTGCTCGGCGGCATGGGAGTCGTCGCGGCGGCACTGACCTCCTGCGGCTCCGACCCCGACCGCCGCTGTGTCGACCGCGACAGCTACACCTACGAGGGCTACAAGGTCGTCGCCGACAGGAACTGCAACACCGGCAGCTCGGGCTCCTCGTCCTCCACCGGCAAGGGCGGCAAGAAGAAGACGGGTACCGGCAAGAGCACCGACGCCGCCTGGTACTACGACGCCGACGTCAGCAACGGCCGCGCCGACTACGGCACCTTCAGCAAGAGTGAGGCCGTGGACCGCGGCGGCTTCGGCTGCTCCGGCGGCAGCGGCGGCGGCTGAGCGCGGACGCACGGACACGCCACAGAGAGACGACATGGAACGCCGCATCATCGAGCCCCGCCCCGGCTGGCAGCAGACCGTGGAGGCGCAGGGCCTGATCTACCCGCTCACCCGCTACCCCGACGACTCCCTGCGCCCCTACTGGGACGAGAGCGCCTACTACGCCTTCTCCCTGGAGGAGATCGAGGCCCTGGAGGAGGTGGTCGAGGAACTCCACCGCATGTGTCTGGCGGCGGCGGACCACATCGTCACCGCGGGCCGCTTCGCCGACCTCGGCATCACCGACCCGCGCGTCGCGAACGCGGTCGCCGAGGCCTGGCGCCGTCGCGCCGAACTCCCCTCCGTCTACGGCCGGTTCGACCTCCGCTACGACGGCACGGGCCCGGCCAAGCTGCTGGAGTACAACGCCGACACCCCCACCTCGCTCGTCGAGGCCGCCTCCCCGCAGTGGTTCTGGATGGAGGAGCGCTTCCCCGGCGCCGACCAGTGGAACTCCCTGCACGAACGCCTCGTCGCCGCCTGGAAGAAGCAGGCCGCGCTGCTCCCGCCGGGCAGCCCGCTGTACTTCGCGTACTCCTCCGCCGACGAACTCGGTGAGGATCTGATGACGGTCGCCTACCTCCAGGAGACCGCCGAGCAGGCCGGCCTCGACACCGCCTGGATCTCCATGGAGGAGATCGGCTGGGACCGCCTCTCCGGCCGCTTCGTCGACCAGCAACTCCGCTTCATCCGCAGCTGCTTCAAGCTCTATCCGTGGGAGTGGCTGACGACGGACCGCTTCGCCGACCACGTCCTCGACACTCTCGACAACGGCGGCGGCACCGGCACCACTCTGTGGATCGAACCCGCCTGGAAGATGCTCTTGAGCAACAAGGCACTTCTGGCCATTCTCTGGGAGCTCTACCCCGGCCACCCGAACCTCCTTCCCGCCTACCTCGACGGGCCGAGGGACCTGGCGACGACGACGGGTTACGTGGCCAAACCACTGCTCGGCCGCGAGGGCGCCGGCGTCACCATCCACGAACCGCACACCGCGGACACCGTGCCTGTCCTGCGCGAAGAGGCCTGCTGCTACCAGGCGTTGGAGCCCCTGCCCGACTTCGACGGCAACCGTGTCGTGCTGGGCGCCTGGGTCGTCGAGGACGAGTCGGCGGGTCTCGGCATCCGTGAATCGGCCGGATTGGTGACCGACGAATACGCGCGCTTCCTGCCGCACGTGATCCTCTGACGCGACACAATGACCGCCCCACGACAACGAAGAGGGATGATTCGGTGGGCGACACGGTCACGATGGAGAGCGGATACGTCTCAGCCCCCTCCTGGGAGCAGGAGCACGGGCGGCTGCTGGCGCTGGAGGAGATCCATGACAGCCAGAGCCGTCACCGCCTGACGGAACTGGGAGTCACCGAAGGCTGGCACTGCCTTGAGGTGGGCTGCGGTGCCGGCAGCATCGCGCGCTGGTTGGCCAAACAGGTCGGCGCCGTCGGCCGGGTGCTGGCCACCGACCTGGACACCGGCTTCGTCAATGGCCGCGGCCTGTCCAACCTGGAGATCCGCACCCACGACCTCATCAAGGACGACCTCCCCGACGCCGCCTTCGACCTCGTGCACGCACGAGCCGTGGTGGAGCACCTCCCCGACCGCGACGAGGCGCTGCGTCGGCTGGCCGCGGCGACCCGCCCCGGCGGCTGGGTGCTCGTCGAGGACTTCGACATCGACGGTCCTACGCTCCCGGCCGCCCACTCCAGTCTGCCCGGTCACAGCGAGTCGGCCGAGCGCCTCGGCCGCGCCCTCCGCGCCGCCTTCGGCGCCGCCGGAACGGCCCCCGGCACCCGGCACCGTCTGCCCCAGGCCCTGCGGGACGCCGGACTGACCGATGTCGGCACCCAGGTCCACGCCCCCGTCATCACCGGCGGCGCAGCGGCCTTCCTCCCCCTCACCCTGCGCTCACTGCGCCCCCACCTCCTGGCCACCGGCGAGGTGAGCGACCTGGACATCGAGGACGTCATCACCCTGACGAAGTACCAAGGGACCACCTGCATCCCCAACTTCATGGTCCTCGCCTGGGGGCGGAAGGCGGCGTGACCGCTCAGGGGAGCACCGCCGCCAGCTGAGCCAACCCCCAGTCCAGATCCTCCTCGCCGATCACCAGGGGCGGGGCGATGCGGATCGTCGGGCCGTGGGTGTCCTTCACGAGCACGCCTCGGCGCATCAGCTTCTCCGAGACCTGCCGACCCGTTCCGTGAACGGGGGCGATGTCCACACCCGCCCACAGGCCGCGGCCGCGTACCGCTGTCACGCGGCCGGTGGCGGCCAACTTGCCCAGTTCACGGTGCAGATGGGCACCCAGTGCTGCGGATCGTGCCTGGTACTCACCGGTCCGCAGCATGGCGATCACCTCCAGGGCCACCGCGCAGGCCAGCGGGTTCCCGCCGAACGTCGAGCCGTGTTCGCCGGGCCGGAACACGCCCAGCACCGCCGCGCTCGACACCACCGCCGACACCGGCACGATCCCACCGCCCAGTGCCTTGCCGAGCACATACACATCGGGCACCACGTTCTCGTGCTCGCAGGCGAACGTCCGTCCCGTCCGTCCCAGTCCCGACTGGATCTCGTCCGCGATGAACAGCACATTCCGCTCGCGTGTCAGCTCCCGTACCGCCGGCAGATAGCCCGTCGGCGGGACCAGGACCCCCGCCTCACCCTGGATCGGCTCCAGCAGCACGGCCACCGTGTTCTCCGTGACCGCCGCGCGCATCGCCGTCAGATCACCGAACGGCACGATCTGGAAGCCGGGGGTGTACGGACCGTAGTCCGCCCGCGCCTCGGGGTCCGTGGAGAAACTGATCAGCGTCGTCGTACGGCCGTGGAAGTTGTTCCCCATCACCACGATCTTCGCCATCTCCGCGGGCACGCCCTTGACCCGGTACCCCCATTTCCGGGCGGTCTTCACCGCCGTCTCCACCGCCTCCGCGCCGGTGTTCATCGGCAGCACCATCTCCATCCCGCACAGCTCGGCCAGCTCGGAGCAGAACGCGGCGAACCGGTCGTGATGGAACGCCCGGCTGGTCAGCGTCACCCGCTCCAGCTGAGCCTTCGCCGCATCGACGAGGCGCCGGTTGAGGTGGCCGAAGTTGAGCGCCGAATAGCCCGCCAGCAGATCCAGATACCGCCTCCCCTCCACATCCGTCAGCCAGGCTCCGTCCGCCGTGGCCACGACCACGGGCAGCGGGTCATAGTTGTGCGCGGTGTGGGCCTCGGCCGACGCGATCAGCCTCTCCGCGGCGTTCACGAGCACTCCCAGGGGTGAGGGTGGTCCCCTTCCTATCGTCGCTCGCATGGTGGACGCAGGCCCTCCGTCGTCCGACGCGCCCGGTAGGCTGACCGGCAGGCCGTGACTGGCGCGCTGGGATGGGACGGACCATCGGGGAGCGGCCTGTGAATGACCGAGTGCCGTGCGCCTGGGCCGAACCGTGAATCGTGACCGCAACCGCCACGCCATCCGGAGGCCGACGACATGTCAGAGCAGCAGCCCCTCTCCAGCGAGTCCACCGCCTTTCGCGCCGCCCTCGACGTGATCCGCGCCGTCGAGCCGCGCGTCGCCGACGCCATCGGCCAAGAGGTCCACGACCAGCGCGAGATGCTCAAGCTGATCGCATCTGAGAACTACGCCTCCCCGGCCACTCTCCTGGCCATGGGCAACTGGTTCAGCGACAAGTACGCCGAGGGCACCGTCGGCCGCCGCTTCTACGCCGGCTGCCGCAACGTCGACACCGTCGAGTCCCTCGCCGCCGAGCACGCCAAGGAGCTCTTCGGCGCCCGCCACGCCTACGTTCAGCCGCACTCCGGCATCGACGCCAACCTCGTCGCGTTCTGGTCCGTCCTCGCCGACCGTGTCGAGGCCCCGTTCCTGGAGAAGGCCGGCGCCCGCCAGGTCAACGACCTCACCGACGCCGACTGGGCCGAGCTCCGCCAGGCCTTCGGCAACCAGCGCATGCTCGGCATGTCCCTGGACGCCGGCGGCCACCTCACCCACGGCTTCCGCCCGAACATCTCCGGCAAGATGTTCGACCAGCGCTCCTACGGCACCGACCCGGCGACCGGCCTGATCGACTACGAGGCGCTGCGGGTGTCCGCCCGCGAGTTCAAGCCGCTCATCATCGTGGCCGGTTACTCCGCCTACCCGCGACTGGTGAACTTCCGCATCATGCGCGAGATCGCCGACGAGGTCGGGGCGACCCTCATGGTGGACATGGCGCACTTCGCCGGCCTGGTCGCGGGCAAGGTGCTGACCGGCGACTTCGACCCGGTCCCGCACGCCCAGATCGTCACCACCACCACCCACAAGTCGCTGCGCGGCCCGCGCGGCGGCATGGTCCTGTGCGACGACTCCCTCAAGGACCAGGTCGACCGCGGCTGCCCCATGGTCCTCGGCGGCCCGCTCCCGCACGTCATGGCCGCGAAGGCGGTGGCCCTGGCCGAGGCCCGGCAGCCCTCCTTCCAGGACTACGCCCAGCGCATCGTCGACAACTCCCAGGCCCTGGCGGAGGGCCTCATGCGCCGCGGCGCGACCCTGGTGACCGGCGGCACCGACAACCACCTCAACCTGATCGACGTCGCCACCTCCTACGGCCTCACCGGCCGCCAGGCCGAGGCCGCGCTCCTGGAGTCCGGCATCGTCACCAACCGCAACGCGATCCCCGCCGACCCCAACGGTGCCTGGTACACCTCCGGCATCCGCATCGGCACCCCCGCCCTGACCACCCGCGGCCTGGGCACCGCCGAGATGGACGAGGTCGCCGGACTCATCGACCGCGTCCTCACCACCGCGGAGCCGGGCACCACCAAGTCGGGTGCCCCCTCCAAGGCCGCGCACGTCCTGGACGCCAAGGTCGCCGACGAGATCTCGCACCGCGCGACCGACCTCGTGGCGGGCTTCCCGCTGTACCCGGAGATCGACCTGGGCTGATCAACACCCTGTTGAGTTGTCAAAGAACGGTGACTCACGCAGACCGGTCGGCCGATCAGAGGTCGATCACAGATCGATGAGCTCCTGACGTGGCTCCTCCCGCGGCGGACCGGCTTCCTGTCGGTCCGCCGCGCGGCGTATCAGCAGCGTCCCGCCGACCCCGGCCGCGAGTCCTGGCAGCGCCCACCACCAGTCCGTGCCGTCACCCGACCCCGACTCCCGGTCAGCCGGGGCCGCCGCGAGCGCCGGGTCGGTGCTCCGCGTCGCTTCCGGGGCCGCCGCGGCCGTGCCGTACATGTCCCACGGCGGTGGGTACTCCACGGGGTAGTCGCCGTCCGTGGGCTTGCCCATCACGCCCAGGTCCTTCAGGAGCTCGCGGAGCACGGCGGGCCGCTGAGCGCGGTGCCAGGTGCCGTTCGTCGACGAGTCCAGGTTCGCCGCCGTATGAATCCAGACCGCCTCGGACTTCCCCGCCGCGTAGACCCGGTCGACCCGCCACGGCGTCACGTCGTGCAGCATCCAGGTGACGTTGATCTGCGGGCCGGCGACCAGGTCGGCCTCCGGCGGCTTGCTCGCCGTGCCGGTGCCCGGTTCGCCGAGCAGCCGCTCCAACGTGCCGTACTCCTTGTCGGAGTGGTACAGCGACGCCGTCTCCGCGCTCTCCGGCGAGACGATCAGCACGCTGGTCGGTCCGCCGGCCGCCGCCGATCCAGCACTTACGAGCGCGAGTCCGATCGCCGCCGCCGACACCCCTGCCGCGGCCGTCATCCGACGAGCGCCGCCGCTCCGATTCCTAGCCCGCCTGCGCATCCCGAGCCCCCAACCTGCCGATGTCGTACGGCCCGCCCGGTCCCCGCGAGCCGTGTGTCACTTCTGGTACACCGCTCGGCCCGCCGGGGTTCCCATCCCGCCCGCACTATTCGGAGGGAGCCCCCGAGGACCCCGTGAGCGAGTCAGTGATCGAGTCCGCGATCGAGTCAGTGCCCGACTCCGCGACCAGTTCTGGGAGCGACCTCGCGATCTCCAGCGCCCGCGCCTTCGACTCCACACCCTCCAGCCGCAGCGTCACCTCCGCGACACCCGCCTCACGGGTCCACAGCAAGGTCGGTCCGGCTGTCCGCTCCTCGTGGCGGTAGCGCTCCCCGTCCGCGTCCACCAGCCAGAAGCGCAGCAGGTGGGGACGGGGAAACCACAGGGCGATGTCGTTCGCGCCGCCCGCTTCGGCGCCGCTCAACGAGATCCACTCCGGCTGCTCGCGCACGGTCTTCGTGAAGGCCAGGTCCAGCCCCGCCGCGAACTCGTCCAGCCGGACCGTCCCGCCGCGCTCACGCCAGCACAGCCCGACCAGCGCGCGTCCGGACGGCCCCTCGGTCACCGACACCGCGTCCGGGGTGCCGAGCGCGTCCGGCACCAGCGGCTCGAACCCGGCCCGCCGCACGGCCTGCGCCCAGGACACGGACCGCCCGCAGCCGGGCACCTCGGCCCCCGGCGAGGGCACCGCCGACGGGTCGTATCGCACCTCGACCCCGCCGAAGTCGAACCAGTCGTAGACCGCGGCCCGCACGGGCGGAGTGAGCGTGAGCACCGTCAGCAGACCGCACAGCGTCGCGGTCAGGGACCGCCACCGCAGCCGCGTCCAGCGCCGGACGGCTCGCAGCCGCTCCCGGGCGCCCCGGGGCTCGGCCACCGGGACCGGCAGCTGCTCGGCCAGTATCTGCCCCAGCACCCGCTCGACCATGGTCTCGGAACCGAGGGAACCCTCCGCGCCCTCGGCGGCATCCAGCGACCGCCCCAGCGCCCGCAGTTCCTCCGGCAGCCGGGCGGCATCGACCGCACGCCCGCCGTCCTGCTCGCGCCTCCGCCGCCCCGGGCCCCGCTCCCCGCCACGGCCGCGCGGGCCCCGCCCACCGGCGCCCCCGGAGCCACGGCCGCCCTCACCGTCGTAGGCCTTCCGTCCCTCACTCACGCTCATCACCCCCTTCCCGAGGCTCGGCGTCCGGCAGCAGTCGGCCCAGTTTCCGCAGGGCGCGGTTGAGCCGCGACTTCACCGTCCCCCGGGGCCAGCCCAGGGCCTGGGCCGTCTCCGACTCGTCCATCTCCAGCAGATAGCGGTACGTGACGACCAGGCGGTGCTCCTCGCTCAGTTTCTCCAGAGCGGACTGGAGCGCGGCGCGGCGCTCTATCTCCAGCGCCGCGACCGCCGGGTCCGCCGATTCCGGTATCAGCGGCTCCGCCTCCACGAAGGCCGCCTCGCGGCCGGCGAGCGTGCGCTGCCGGGCCGCCGTCCGCACTGTGTTCCTCGTCTCATTGGCGACGATCGACAGCAGCCACGGCCGGAACGACGCGCCGTCCTTGAACCTGCCCAGCGCGCAGTACGCCTTGACGAAGGCCTGCTGCACCACGTCCTCCGCGTCCGCACCCGCCCCGAGTGCCGCGGCCGCCCGGAGCGCGATGCCCGTGTGGGCGCGCACCAGCTCCGCATACGCCTCCGGCTCCCCGGCGCGTACGCGTGCGATCACCGCGGCCTCATCGACGATGCGGCCCCCCTCCCGCGTTCTCACACCCTTGTTACACCGCAGGAGACGGATCGGTTCCCATCTGTTTCCGACCAGTTCCGGATCGCACCCCGACACCTGAGAGAATGGTGAGCATGGCCTCTGACAGTCCTCGCGTGCTCTCCGGAATCCAGCCCACCGCGGGCTCGTTCCACCTCGGCAACTACCTCGGCGCCGTCCGTCAGTGGGTGGCCCTGCAGGAGTCCCACGACGCGTTCTACATGGTCGTCGACCTGCACGCGATCACGCTCCCGCAGGACCCGGCGGACCTGCGGGCCAACACCCGCCTGGCCGCCGCCCAGCTCCTCGCGGCGGGCCTCGACCCGGAGCGCTGCACGCTCTTCGTCCAGAGCCATGTCCCCGAGCACGCGCAGCTCGCCTGGGTCTTCAACTGCCTCACCGGCTTCGGCGAGGCCTCCCGCATGACCCAGTTCAAGGACAAGTCCGCCAGGCAGGGCGCCGACCGCGCCAGCGTCGGTCTCTTCACGTACCCGATCCTCCAGGTCGCGGACATCCTGCTGTACCAGGCCAACGAGGTCCCCGTCGGCGAGGACCAGCGCCAGCACATCGAGCTCACCCGTGACCTCGCCACGCGCTTCAACGGCCGCTTCGGCGAGACCTTCACCCTTCCGAAGCCGTACATCCTCAAGGAGACGGCGAAGATCTACGACCTTCAGGACCCGTCGATCAAGATGAGCAAGTCGGCGTCCACGCCGAAGGGCCTCATCAACCTCCTCGACGACCCGAAGACCACCGCCAAGAAGGTCAAGAGCGCGGTCACCGACACCGACACCGTCATCCGCTACGACGCCGAGAACAAGCCGGGCGTCAGCAACCTGCTCACCATCTACTCGACCCTCACGGGCACGGGAATCGCGGAACTGGAGCAGAAGTACGACGGCAAGGGCTACGGTGCGCTCAAGACGGACCTCGCCGAGGTCATGGTCGAGTTCGTGACGCCGTTCCGGGAGCGCACCCAGCAGTATCTGGACGACCCGGAGACGCTGGACTCGATCCTGGCCAAGGGTGCGGAGAAGGCGCGTGCCGTCGCGGCGGAGACGCTGGCCCAGGCCTACGACCGGGTCGGCTTCCTGCCCGCCAAGCACTGAGCCGAGCACGCACGCGTACCACCGCACAGGAAACCGCACAGACGTACCACTGGACAGAGCGCTGCACATCACTACGGTTGCGCCTGCCCACAACACAGGCGTGGCCGTACAGTCGATAGCCGGACGGCAGGGACGAACCCGACATGGGGGAGTCCCCCGACACCCGAGAGGGAAGACAGGAGACGACGTGGGGACCGTAACGATCGGCGTGTCGATCGCGGTCCCGGAGCCTCACGGCAGCCAGCTCCAGCAGCTGCGCGCGGGCTTCGGCGACGCCGCGGCTCACGGCATCCCCACGCATGTCACCCTGCTGCCCCCGACGGAGGTCGAGGAGGACGCGCTGCCCGCCATCGAGGCGCACCTCACCGAGGTCGCCGCCTCCGGCCGAGCGTTCGCGATGCGGCTGTCCGGCACCGGAACCTTCCGGCCGCTGTCCCCGGTGGTGTTCGTGCAGGTCGCCGAGGGCGCCGAGGCGTGCGCGTGGCTCCAGAAGCAGGTCCGCGACGCCTCCGGCCCCGTCGCCCGCGAACTCCAGTTCCCGTACCACCCGCACGTCACGGTCGCCCACGGCATCGACGAGGCGGCCATGGACCGCGCGTACGAGGAACTCGCCGACTACGAGGCCCAGTGGCCCTGCACCGGCTTCGCCCTCTACGAGCAGGGCGCGGACGGCGTGTGGCGCAAGCTGCGCGAGTACGCCTTCGGCGGGGCCGCCGTGGTGCCGCCGCAGGGCTCCTCCGCCGCCGTGGAACAGGGCACGAACGCCCACTGACCGGGCCGCGCCGGGACGACGGAGGACGGGACGGCGTCTGTGAGTCCGGCACGGGCTCTGTGAGTCCGGCACGGCTCAGAGCCCGAGATCCCGTCCCCGCAGGCGTCCTGAGATCCTCTTCCACGAGCAGTCAACTCTGCCCCTGGGGGTCGCTCGCCGCCCTGACGGCCGCTAGATCGGCAGCCGCCGGAACGCCTCGCGCGGTACGTGCCGCAGGGCCGACATCACCCACCGGAGCACCCCGGGCACCCACACCGTCTCCGAACGGCGCCTGAGGCCCAGCTCGACGGCCGTCGCGACCTCCTCAGGCGTCGTCGCGAGCGGGGCCTCAGGCAGCCCGGCGGTCATCTTCGTGCGCACGAACCCGGGGCGTACGACCATGACGTGCACGCCGGTCCCGTGCAGGGCGTCGCCGAGGCCCTGGGCGAAGGCGTCGAGGCCGGCCTTGCTGGAGCCGTAGATGAAGTTGGCGCGGCGCGCGCGTTCGCCGGCGACCGAGGAGAGGACCACCAGGGAGCCGTGGCCCTGGGTCTGCAACGCGCGCGCGGAGACCAGCCCCGCCGACACCGCCCCCGTGTAGTTGGTCTGCGCGACCCGCACCGCGTCGAGCGGTTCTCGCTCGTCGTGCGCCTGGTCGCCGATGATGCCGAAGGCCAGCAGCACCATGTCGATGTCGCCCTCGGCGAAGACCTTGCCGAGCACCGCCTCATGGGACTCGGGGTCGAGCGCGTCGAAGGCGACGGTGTGCACGTCCGCCCCCAGCGCGCGCAGGTCGGCCGCGGACCGCTCCAGCGCGGGCGAGGGGCGCCCGGCCAGCCACACCGTGCGGGTGCGGCGGGCGACGAGACGGCGGGCGGTGGCCAGCGCGATCTCGGAGGTGCCGCCGAGGACGAGCAGGGACTGGGGGAGGCCGAAGGCGTCCTTCACGGCAGGGGCTCCAATGGGTCGAGGGGGGCGTTTTCAGAGGCCGAGACGGCGGGACAGGTCCGAGACGAACACCCCGCGCGGGTCCAGTTCCGCACGCAGGGCGCGGAAGTCGTCGAGGCGCGGGTACATCGCGGCGAGCAGTTCGGGGCGCAGCCGGGAGTCCTTGGCGAGGTAGACGCGGCCTCCGGCCGCGGCCACCTCCTCGTCGAGTTCGTCGAGGAGGACACCGAGGCCGGGCAGACCCGCCGGGATGTCCAGCGCCAGGGTCCAGCCGGGCAGCGGGAAGGAGAGCCAGCCCGGGTCGCCGTCCCCGAACCGCTTGAGGACGGCCAGGAAGGACGGACAGCGGCGCTCCGAGAGGCGGCGCACGATCCGGCGCAGGGTGTCCTCCCGGCCGTACGGGACGACGAACTGGTACTGCACCAAGCCGCCGCGCCCGTAGATCCGGTTCCAGTGCGGGACCCCGTCCAAGGGGTGGAAGAAGGCGGCGATCGTCTGAAGCCGGCCGGTACGCGCGCGTGGAGCCTTGCGGTACCAGAGTTCGTTGAACCAGCCGACGGTACGGCGGCTCAGCAGCCCCTCCGGGAGGACGGCGGGCGGAGCCGGGAGCTGGGAGGGCCGGAACGCCAGCGCGTCCCTGCGCGCGCGGGTGCCCAGGGCTTCGAGGGGCGCGTGGTCGCCGCGCGTGAGCACCGCGCGGCCGGTGGCCGCGCCGCGCGCCAGCAGGTCGATCCAGGCGACCGAGTAGCGGTAGTGGTGGTCGGTGGCGGACAGCCGGGCCATCAGGTCGTCGAGGTCACGCGCGCGTTCGGTGTCGACCGACATCAGCGAGGTCCGCACGGGCTGGAGCTGCACCGTCGCGGTCAGGATCACGCCGCTCAGGCCCATGCCGCCGGTGGTCGCGTCGAACAGGGGCGTGCCGCGGCTCACCGTGCGGATCTCGCCGTCGGCGGTGAGGAGTTCGAACGACAGCACGTGCCGGGAGAAGGAGCCGGAGACGTGGTGGTTCTTGCCGTGGATGTCGGCGCCGATCGCCCCGCCCACCGTGACGTGGCGCGTGCCGGGGGTCACCGGGACGAACCAGCCGAGCGGCAGCAGGACCTGCATCAGCCGGTGCAGGGAGACGCCCGCGTCGCACAGCACGATGCCGTTGCCGGCGTCGATGACGTGGACGCGGTCCAGGGCGGTCATGTCGAGGACCGCGCCGCCCGCGTTCTGCGCCGCGTCGCCGTACGCCCGTCCGAGGCCCCTGGGGATGCCTCCGCGGGCTCCGCAGCCCCGGACCGCGGCCGCGGCCTCCTCGTACGTCCTCGGGCGGATCAGGCGGGCCGCGGTGGGTGCCGTACGGCCCCATCCCGTGACGGAAACGGTCTCGGCAGACATGTCGGCGACCGTATCGCCCCGAAGCGGGTGATTTGTTTCCAAACATTCCGGGTCATCGATCCCCTCCCCGAAATGGGTGATTAATGGGATGTCGCTCAATATTGCCGGAGTTCGGGCGATGCCGACGTGAACAGTGAGTTCACATGGACCCATTCGACGATCCCGGCGCCCTCGACACTCGTCATGGCATGGACCGCCGAATCCTTTCGGCGTTCAGGGCGTACGGTGCCGATCCGCGCGTAGGTGGTGCCGCGCGCGCCCTGTCCCGGGCCGGCGAGCACGCGGCTCTGTGGCTCGCGGTGGGCCTCGCGGGAGCCGCCGTGGACGGCGCGCGGCGCGGCGCCTGGTTGCGCGGAACGGCGCTCACCGCGGGCGCGCACGTCGTCAGCATGGGCGTGAAGAGGGTGGTGCGACGCCCACGCCCCGCGCACGTCGAACCCCTCGTACGCACCGCCGGTCGCTACTCCTTCCCGAGTTCGCACGCGACCTCCGCCGCGGCCGCCGCGGTCGCCTTCGGCGCGCTGGGGTCGTACGGGATGCGCGGGGCGTGGGAGGCGCGCGGGGCGTGCGGGACACCTGCGGGGCGCTCACGACACGGCGCGCGCCTCATTCCGCCCCTCGCCACCGCGATGTGTCTCTCGCGCCTGGTCGTCGGCGTCCACTACCCCTCGGACGTCGCGGCGGGCGCGGCCCTGGGGGCGCTCACGGCGCGCTTCGGGGCGCGCTGGATGCGGGGAGGCGCGCGTGACTGAGGCAGCGCCCCTCACCGACAACGGACATCCTGACGGCGCGCACCCCCACGCCGGGCGCCCCGGCACCGCGCCTGCCCACACCGAGCGCCCCGACGGCGCGCACCCCACCACCCCGGCGCTCCATGCCCAGCGCACGCCCCCAAGACCCCCCGCACCACCCCGCCCCCGCTCCGTCCTCGGCGGCCTGCTCAAGACCGCCCGTCCCAAGCAGTGGGTCAAGAACGTCCTCGTCGTCGCCGCCCCCGCGGCCGCCGGCCGGCTCTTCGCCTGGCACGCCCTCACCCGACTCGCGCTGGTCTTCGCGCTGTTCACGGCCTGCGCCGCCGCCGTCTACCTGATCAACGACGCCCGCGACGCCGACGCCGACCGCGCCCACCCCACCAAGCGACACCGCCCGGTGGCCGCCGGACAGGTGCCCGTGCCCGTCGCGTACGGAGCCGGAGGCGTCCTCGCAGTCCTGGCGCTCAGCCTCGCCTGCTGGCTCACCCCGCCCCTCGTCCCGGCCCTGCTCACCGCGTATCTGGGCATGCAACTGGCCTACTGCGTCAGCCTCAAGCACGTCCTGGTCGTCGACCTCGTCGTCGTGACGACCGGGTTCCTGATGCGGGCGATGGTCGGCGGGCTCGCCCTCGGGATTCCGCTGTCGCGCTGGTTCCTGATCACGACCGGCTTCGGGGCGCTGTTCATGGTGGCGGCCAAGCGCTATTCCGAAGCCGTGCAGATGGCGGGCACAGCGGGCGCCACGCGCGCGTTGCTCACCGAGTACACGACGGGTTACCTGCGCTTCGTCTGGCAGCTAGCGGCCGGGGTCGCCGTCCTCGGGTACTGCCTGTGGGCCCTGCAGGACGAAGGGGCCGCCGCCGGAACGACGGGCGCCGCGCTCGCCGCCGCCGCGGACACCGGCCTGCTGCCCTGGCGCCAGCTGTCCGTCGTGGCGTTCATCCTCGCGGTCCTGAGGTACGCCGTCTTCGCCGACCGCGGCACCGCGGGCGAGCCGGAGGAGGTCGTCCTGGGCGACCGCGCGCTCGCGCTCATCGGCCTGGTGTGGCTGGCGATGTACGGGCTGGCGGTGGCGCATTGCTAGGCCGGCCGGCAACCCCGCACGGACAACTCCCAGGCCGCTCAAGTGGAAACACGCCCACCGGCCTTGAGCTCACCTCACCGACCCCCCTCACCGTTCCCGCACACCGACCCCCCTCACC
>NZ_QFRX01000001.1:6163542-6386628 GCF_003143935.1 Streptomyces sp. Act143
ACAGCCCCCGGCCACCGACCCCAGCGCGGCAATCGGCATGGCGATCGCCACTGTCCTGCGCTTTTGGGGTACTCGTACAGGGGTCTTCCGCACCCAGGGCAGCACCTGGGGCACCGAGCACAGAGGCGGACATGGACTGGCTGAAGAAGCTCCCCGTGGTCGGGTCGGCGGTCACCCGGCTGATGGCCACGCACGCGTGGCGCTCGTACGAGCGGCTGGACCGGGTGAAGTGGACGCGGCTGGCGGCCGCGATGACGTTCATCAGCTTCATCGCGCTGTTCCCGCTGCTGACCGTGGCCGCCGCGATCGCCGCCGCGACCCTCAGCAAGTCGCAGCAGGACGAGCTGCAGAACAAGATCGCCGATCAGGTGCCCGGCATCTCCGACCAGCTGAACATCGACGGTCTGGTGGAGAACGCCGGCACCATCGGGCTCATCGCGGGCGCCCTTCTGCTGTTCACCGGCATCGGCTGGGTCGGCTCCATGCGCGAGTGTCTGCGCGCGGTGTGGGAGCTGCCCGACGAGGAGGTGAACCCGTTCCTGGGCAAGGCCAAGGACACCGGTGTCCTGCTGGGCCTCGGCGGCGCGCTCCTCGTCACGATCGCCGCCTCTGCTGTCGGCTCCGCCATGGTCGGCTGGATCAGCGACCAGATCGGCATCGACCGCGCGGGCTGGGGCGCCGTCCTGCTGCGGACCGCCGCGTTCCTGATCGCCGTGCTCGCCGACTTCCTGCTCCTGCTGTACGTCCTCACCCTGTTGCCCGGCGTCGAACCGACCCGCCGCAGGCTGCTGGTGGCGGCGCTGATCGGCGCGGTCGGGTTCGAGCTGCTGAAGCTGCTGCTGAGCGGCTACATGCAGGGCGTGGCCGGGAAGAGCATGTACGGCGCGTTCGGCGTCCCCGTCGCCCTGCTGCTGTGGATCAACTTCACGTCGAAACTCGTCCTGTTCTGCGCCTCCTGGACGGCGACGCCGAGCAAAGAGGTCGATCTGCCGGAGGTCAGCGACGACGCCGTACGAGATCCGGCAGCGGCCACCGGCGGTTGACCAGGAACGCGCCGGCCGCCAGCAGCACCAGCACGCCGCCGGTGATCGCGAAGGCGGTGCCCATGCCGCCGCCGCCGGAGGAGGCCGTGGCGCTCGCCACCGGCTTGGTGGAGGACCCGCCGCCCGTCACACCGCCCGCCTCGCCGGAGGCCGTGGCACCCGGCTGGGCGGTCGGCTGCGCCGCACTCTTCGGCGGGACCAGCTCGCCCACCGGGGCGACCTTGCCGACGGCCTTGAAGCCCCAGTCGAAGAGTTTCGCGGTCTCCTTGTAGACCTCGTTGTGCTCGTTCTTCTCGGGGTTCATGACGGTGACGAGCAGCACCTTGCCGTTCCGCTCGGCGACGCCGGTGAAGGTGGCGCCCGCGTTGGTGGTGTTGCCGTTCTTCACGCCCGCGATGCCCGGGTAGACGCCGATGTCGGAGTCGGTGCCGGACAGCAGCCGGTTGGTGTTCTGGATCTCGAAGGACTCGCGGACCTTCTTGCCCTTCTTGGTCTTCTTCGTCTCGCCCGGGAACTTCGCGGTGACCGTCGAGCAGTACTCGCGGAAGTCCTTCTTCTGCAGGCCGGAGCGGGCGAACAGCGTCAGGTCGTACGCGCTGGACACCTGGCCCTCGGCGTCGTAGCCGTCCGGGCTGACCACGTGCGTGTCGAGGGCCTGGAGCTCCTCGGCGTGCTCGTTCATCTCCGCGACCGTGTTCTTGACGCCGGCGTTCATCGCGGCCAGTACGTGCACGGCGTCGTTGCCGGAGCGCAGGAAGACCCCCAGCCACAGGTCGTGGACGGTGTAGGTCTCGCCCTCCTTTATGCCGACCATGCTGGAGCCCGCGCCGACGCCCGCCAGGTCGGAGGGGACGACCTTGTGCTCCGTCGTGCTGGGGAACTTCGGCAGGACGGTGTCGGCGAACAGCATCTTCAGGGTGCTCGCCGGGGCCAGCCGCCAGTGCGCGTTGTGCGCGGCGAGCACCTCGCCCGACTCGGCGTCGGAGACGATCCACGACCGCGCGGTGAGGTCCTTGGGCAGCACCGGCACGCCGCTCGCCAGGTTGACCTGGGTCCCGGCCTGCCCGAGCCGGGCGCCGCCGACGGTCGACATGGTCGCGGGCGGGGTGGCCGAGGGAGACGTCGAGGGGCTGGGCGCGGCGAGCACGGGGGCGGCGGTCAGCGCGAGGGACGTCAAAGCGGCGGAAGCGACCAGCAGGGTGCGCCTGGCGGTCTTCTTGGGTGCGGGCACGGTCGGAAACGTACATGCCACCGCTCGCGAAGTCGCATCGCCCTCCCCATCCCGGCCACGGAAGCCGTTCTCCTCGTCCCGGCCGCGGAAGCCGCCCTCCCCACCCCGGCCGAGGAACCGGACGCCCGGCGGAGATACTGGACGTATGAAGCTCAGCCGCCCCGTCTCCTGGTTCCTGCTCGCCTTCGGGGTGTGGAGCTGGGTCATCTGGATCACTTTCGTCAAGAATCTCGTCAAGGACGGCAGCGGGCTCGCGTTCGACGACGCGGGCGACCCGACCGCGTACTTCTGGGTGCACCTGCTGCTCGCCGTCGTTTCCTTCGTATTGGGGACGGTCGTCGGGCTCATCGGGTTGCGCGGGGTGCGCGCATTGCGCCAGACGTCATAGCGGACCAGTACTCCGCAATCGACAACAAAGGGATACGACTTCGTGGTCATCGTCTTCGCCGTGCTCGCCCTGGCCGTCCTGGTGACCGCCAACTGGTACCTGTGGCGCCGGTTGTTCCGTGACACGACCAGTGGCCCGGGATGGGTGCGGCGGGCGGGCGCGGCGGTCGTCGCCGGTGGCTGGCTGCTGGCGATCGGCGCCCTCGTGGGCGAGCGCACCGGCGCCCCCTTCTGGCTCCAGCAGGCCCTCGCCTGGCCCGGCTTCCTGTGGCTCGCGCTGTCGATCTACCTGCTGCTCGGCGTGGTGGCGGGTGAGGCCGTACGACCGCTGCTGCGCCGTTTCCTGGAGCGACGGGACCGGCGCAGGGCGCCCGCCGCCCCTGTCGTCGTACCCCGGCCGGAAACCGTACCGGCGGGCACGGCGCCGGAAGAGCCCGCCGGGGAGCAACCGGCGGCGCCGGCGTCCGCCCGTCTCCTTCCCGCCCCCTCCCGCCGCCTCTTCGTCTCCCGCGTGGTTGGCGGCGCCGCCGCCGCGGTCGCGGTCGGGACCGTCGGCTACGGCACGTACGGCGTGCTGCGCGGGCCCAGGGTGAGGCGGGTCACCGTGCCGCTGGCCAAACTGCCGCGCGCGGCGCACGGGTTCAGGATCGCGGTGGTCAGCGACATCCACCTCGGCCCCGTCCTCGGCCGCGGCTTCGCGCAGACGGTCGTGGACACCATCAACTCCACGCAGCCCGACCTGGTCGCCGTCGTCGGCGACCTGGTGGACGGCAGCGTGAAGGACCTCGGCCCGGCGGCGGCCCCGCTGTCGCGGCTGAAGGCGCCGGCCTACTTCGTCACCGGCAACCACGAGTACTTCTCCGGCGCCGCACAGTGGGTCGAGGAGGTGCGCCGCCTCGGACTGCTCCCCCTGGAGAACGCCCGTACCGAGCTGCCGTACTTCGACCTCGCGGGGGTCAACGACATCGCCGGGGAGAGCGAGGGCCAGGGGCCCGACTTCGCCAAGGCGCTGGGCGACCGTGACACCACGCGCGCGTGCGTGCTCCTCGCCCACCAGCCGGTGCAGATCCACGACGCCGTCGAGCACGGCGTCGACCTCCAGCTCTCCGGTCACACCCACGGCGGCCAGCTCTGGCCCGGCAACCTCATCGCCGAGGCCGCCAACCCGACCGTCGCGGGCCTGGAGCGCTACGGCGACACCCAGCTCTACGTCAGCCGCGGCGCGGGCGCCTGGGGGCCGCCCACGCGCGTGGGCGCGCCCTCGGACATCACGGTGATCGAGTTGGCGTCCCGACAGGCGTGATGACCTCGGGCGGCGCCGGTTCGCAACCATGCGCGGCGGACTCTGTGCGAGCCCTGTGAAACTCTTCGGTAACACCTTGCGGCAATGACTTTCTCAACTCTCAAGATCCCTCTTCCCCCGGAGAAACCCGTGTGATTAGGTGAGCCGCGCCGCTAGGGGAGTGGCATATGCGCTTGGGGGCCGTCAGGGGCCCGGGGAAGGAAACCGATGCGATCAGTTCGCATACGGATTCTCGCGACGCTGCTCGTGCTGGCGGCCGTGGGAGTGGGCGGCTGGCAGTTGATGCCGTCGCAGGAGGACACGAGCAAGACCATCAAGGTCGGGACGTCGGACGTCGTCACGTCCCTCGACCCGGCCGGCGCCTACGACGCCGGCTCCTGGGCCCTGTTCAGCAACGTCTTCCAGTCGCTGCTGACTTTCGAGTCGGGCGGCGCCAAACCGGTGCCGGACGCGGCGGAGAGCTGTGAGTGGGTGGGCGGCGGACTCAAGACGTACCGCTGTGAGCTGCGCGAGGGCCTCGAGTTCCCGGGCGGGCGCGCGATGACCGCCGAGGACGTCAAGTACTCCTTCGACCGTGTCAAGAAGATCAAGTCGGACGTCGGCCCGGCCTCCCTCCTCGACACCCTCAAGTCGGTGACGGCCAAGGGGCTGACGGTCACCTTCCACCTCTCCTCCGCGGACGCCACCTTCCCGTTCAAGGTCGCCACCGGAGCGGGCTCGATCGTCGACCGCACCAAGTACCCGGCGGACGCCCTGCGCACCGACAACGGCGTCGACGGCACCGGCCCGTACGAGCTGACGTCGTACACGAAGAACGAGAAGGCCGGCCTCACGCCCAGCAGCCGCTACAAGGGCGCGGTCAGGGACGCCGGGCAGCCCGTCGAGCTGCTCTACTACAAGGACGCCGACGCGCTCGACGCGGCCTGGAAGGACCGGCAGATCGACGTGGCCACCCGCCAGCTGCCGCCCAAGGTGCTGGCCGCGCTGAACCCGAGCGACCCCTCGACGCGGGTCTCCGAGGCCGACAGCTCCGAGGTCCGCAACCTCTACCTGAACACCCGCTCCTCCTCGCCGCTGCACGAGACCAAGGTCCGGCAGGCGATGGCCTGGCTGATCGACCGCGAGCGGCTGGCCGCCACGGTCTACGAGGGGACCGTCGACCCGCTCTACTCGCTGATCCCGGCGGGCATCACCGGCCACACCACGGCGTTCTTCGACGCCTACGCCAAGCAGAGCACCGCCAAGGCGCGCGCCCTGCTCACCGAGGCGGGGGTCTCGCTGCCGGTGAAGTTCACCTACGGGTACGCCACCGGCCGCGGCGCCGCCGACAAGGAGGCTGCGGAGCTCAAGCGGCAGCTGGAGGACGGCGGCCTGTTCAAGGTGACGCTCAAGCCGTACGAATGGACCGCCTTCCAGAAGGCGTGGGCCACCGGCAAGCTCGACGCCTACGCGGTGGGCTGGGTCGCCGACTTCCCCGACCCGGACACCTACGGCGGACCGCTCGTCGGCAGCGACGGCACCATGAACACCGGGTACAGCAGCCCCGAGGTCGACCGTCTGATCCAGGCCAGTCAGCAGCATGCCGACCGCGGTGACGCCGCGGAGGACTTCCGGTCGATGCAGGACGCCGTCGCGCGCGATGTTCCGGTCATTCCGCTCTGGCAGGCCAAGGAGTACGTCGTGAGCAGCGAGGACGTCGGTGGTGGCCAGTACCTTTCGGACGGTACGGGTGTTTTCCGGCTCTGGCGTCTCAACTGGATCTGACGCGAACTCGCGCCCTGGGGATTCGCCCGAGTGACGCGGGGGTAGCCGCCCGACGCAGCACCATGTGACGGAGGTGTGTGCGGGGTGAGGAGCAAACGTGTTGAGACGCAACTCCTTCCGGCTGCCCCGGCATCCGGCTTCCGTCGGTCTGGCCCGGCGCCGGGTCCGGGACCATCTGGCCGACTGGGGCCACGGCGATGACGACCCGGCGCTCGCGGACACGGTGCTGCTGGTGTCCGAGCTGACCACCAACGTCGTCCGTCACGGGCCGCTGCTGGAGCGCGAGTTCGAGGTCGCGGTGACCGCCCTCGCCGACGGCTCCTGCCTCATAGAGGTCTCCGACGAGGGCCGGCTGGAGCCACGGCTGCGGCTGGTGGGCGAGTGGGAGGAGTCCGGCCGCGG
The DNA here is from genome assembly GCF_003143935.1 of Streptomyces sp. Act143. GTDB lineage: Bacteria > Actinomycetota > Actinomycetes > Streptomycetales > Streptomycetaceae > Streptomyces. Next base: position 6,169,673 of record NZ_QFRX01000001.1, read on the forward strand.
ACTGCACCTGGTGGAGAACCTCGCCGCCGCGTGGGGCGTGTGGAGCCGCGGCCGGCACGGCCAGACGGTATGGGCCCTGGTCATGGCCGACGCGTGACTCGTATGACGGGCTCACGCGGCCGGTTGCGGACGACCGCGGCTTCAAGCCGGTAGGGGACGACCGCGGCTGCAAGCCGGTGGCGGGCGACCTCGGCTGCAATCCGATGGCGGGCGATCGCGGCCTGCAAGGGGAGCAGCGCCCCTCCCGCGGCTGCTCAGGCATCCGTCGCCGCTTCCGCGCTCGCTCAGGGAGCCGGTGCCGCTTCCGCGCTCGCTCAAAGAGCCGTCGCCGCTTCCCCGCCCCCTCAAGGCCGCGCAGGCAGCATCACCGTCACCGCCAGCCCCTCGCCCGGTGCTGTCCGGACCGTCACCCGGCCGCCGTGCGCCTGGACGACGCCCTGCACGATCGCCAGGCCGAGCCCGCTGCCCGCGCCCCCGCCGGCCCGGAAGAACCGGTCGAAGACCCGCGCCGCGTCCTCCTCGCCCAGGCCGGGCCCGTCGTCGGAGACGCACAGCCGTACGGCGCCGTAGGCCCGCTCCACCTTCAGCCGCACCGGCACATCGGCCGGCGTGTGTGTGCGGACGTTGCCCACCAGGTTGCCCAGGACCTGTCTGAGACCGGCCTCGTCGGCATGCACCAGCAGCACCCCGTCGGCGTCGACACTGATCGGCCGCCCCGGCTGCTGCACCCGCAGGTCCTCGGCCGCGTCCCGCACCAGCCGGGTCAGGTCGACGTTGCGGAAGCGCAGCTCGGGCTGCTGGTCGAGGCGGGCGAGCGTGAGCAGTTCGTCCACCAGGCGTCCCATCCGGTCGGCCTCGGCCATCACCCGCCCCCACGCCCTCTTGCGCTCCTCCGGGTCCTGGAGCATCCCCTGGTCGTACAGCTGGAGGTAGCCGCGTATCGCGGACAGCGGCGTGCGCAGCTCGTGCGAGGCGTCCGCGACGAAGCGGCGCAGCTGGGCGGCGCTGTGCTCGCGCGTGCGGTACGCCGACTCCACCTGGTGCAGCATGGAGTTGAGGGCGGTGCGCAGCTGCTCGACCTCCAGGGTGGCCTCCCGGCTGGAGGGGACCCGCCGGGTCAGATCACCCTCGGCGATCGCCGAGGAGGTCTCCACCATGTCCTCCAGCGGCCGCATCCGGCGCCGCACGCTGAACATGGTCAGACAGGCCAGCAGCGCCAGCAGCAGGCTGCCGATGGCGAGGTCGAGCCTGACGGCCTTGCCGATGCCCTTGTGGACGGCCTCGGTGGAGGTGGCGAGCAGGATGTACGTGCCGTCGGTGAGCCGCGTGGCGGTGGCCCGGTAGGCGTCGCCGCGCACCTGGATGTCGTGCGGCTCGGTGTCGGCGGCCAGCGCGCGCGGGTCGTCCACCACGGCCGCGAGATCCTTCTGGAGGTCGCTCGGGGTGAGGTCGCCCATCGAGACCGTGTCGCCCCGCGCGTCGACGACGCTGAGGATCTGATCCGGCCGCGCCTCCCCGTCGTCCTGCTGGAGGAACCTCTCCCGGACGATCGCCAGCGCGCTCAGATCGTCGATCATCTGCATCGTCAGCCGCGAACTGCTCAGCGTCTCGCGGGTCTTGGCCAGCTCCGAGTCGATCTGGTCGAGCAGGTAGTACCGCATGCCCATCACGCTCACGGCGGTCGCCGCGACGATGCCGAGCGCCAGCAGCGCCACGTTGGCCAGCGTCAGCTTGGCGCGCAGCGAATGGATGCCGCGCCGGCAGCCCAGGGACCTGAGCCTCATGCCAGGCCGTATCCGACACCGCGCCGCGTGGTGATCAGCGGCGGTCCCAGGGTGTCCAGCTTGCGCCGCAGATAGCTGATGTAGGTCTCCACGACGGTCGACTCGGGCGGGGTGTGCTCGTACTGCCAGACATGGCGCAGGAGTTGCTCCTTGGGCACGATCCGGCCGCCGTTGCGCACCAGGAAGCGCAGCAGCGCGTACTCGGTGGGGGTGAGCTCGACCGAGCGGCCGGCGCGGTGCACCGAGTACGTCGTCTCGTCCAGCTCCAGGTCGCCGTAGCGCAGCAGGGGCCGCTGCGGCAGGACGTCGGCGGGGCGGGTGCGGCGCAGCACGGCGGTGATCCGGGCGACGACCTCGTCGATGTTGAACGGCTTGGTGATGTAGTCGTCGCCGAAGCCGAGGGCGCCGACGACCTCGGCGGGGGAGTCCCGGGCGGTGAGGAAGACCAGCGCCAGGTCCGGTCGCTCGGCGCGCAGCTGCCGCCCGAGGGCGCGACCGTCGCCGTCGGGGAGCATCACGTCGAGCAGCGCCGCGTCGGGCCGGGTGCGCTCGGCGAGCGTCAGGGCCTCGCGGACGGTGCCCGCGACCATCACCTCGAACCGGTGGTAGCGCAGCGCGATGGCGAGGACGTCCGCGATGCTCTCCTCGTCCTCCACGACCAGCACGGTGCCTGGAGCCGTCGTCATGCCCCCCAGTATCGGCGGCCCCACTGACAGCCGGGCCGGTTCGCCCTTTGGAGTTCCTTGAGAGTCGGTCGGGGTCGGTGTCCCCGCGCGCGTGCCGCCGCCAGTCTTGTGCCCAGGACCTGGGGGACCGACCGACAACCGACTGGGGAGTGTTGAACGTGGCGGCATTGGCACGGTGGTGCTATCGGCACCGGCTGGTGGTCCTGTTCTTGTGGGTGGGGGCGTTGTTCGGGCTCGGGGCGGCCGGTTCGGCCGCGGGCACCGACTACGCGAACGTCTTCTCGCTGCCGGACACGGATTCCAAGACCGCGTACGACCTGATGACGAAGGCCTTCCCGCAGAGCGCGGGCGACACCGACACGGTGGTGTGGAAGGTCGACGAGGGGTCGGTACGGGACGAGTCCGTACGGTCCCGCATCGAGCCCGCGCTGAAGGAGATCGCGGCGATGAAGGGCGTCGGTGAGGTCACCGACCCGTACGCGTCCGGCGGCGCCGGGCAGATCAGCCGCGACGGGCGGATCGCGTACGCCCAGGTCACCTTCGCCGAGCAGGCGAACGCGGTGCCCAAGGAGCTGATCGAGGACGTCGTCGACACCGCGCAGGCCGCGGAACGGGACGGTCTCCAGGTCGAGCTGGGCGGCCAGGCGATCGCCCGCACCCAGGAGCCCCCGCAGGGCACCGCCGAGCTCGTCGGCATCGTCGCCGCCGCGATCGTGCTCTTCCTGGCCTTCGGCTCGCTCTTCGCGATGCTGCTGCCCCTCGTCGTGGCCATCGCGGCCCTCGGCACCGGCCTGATGGCGACCTCGCTGCTCAGCCATGTCACCGACGTGCCCGAAGTCGCCCCGCTGCTCGGCTCGTTGATCGGCCTCGGCGTCGGCATCGACTACGCCCTGTTCATCGTCACCCGGCACCGCCGCGGCATCCTGCGCGGCATGAAGCCGGAGGACGCGGCCGTCACCGCCCTCAACACCTCGGGCCGGGCGGTGCTGTTCGCGGGCGGTACGGTCTGCATCGCGCTCGCCGGCATGCTCGTGATGAACATGCGGTTCCTGGACGGTGTGGTCATCGCGACCTCGCTGACCGTCGTCCTGAGCGTGCTGGCGGCGACCACCCTGCTGCCCGCCCTCCTCGGCTTCCTCGGCATGCGGGTCCTCAGCCGCAAGCAGCGCCGCCGCCTCGCCGCGAACGGCCCCGAGTCGGCGGAGGCCAGCGGGCTCGCGGCGCGCTGGTCGTCGTACGTCCAGAAGCGCCCGCGCTCCATAGCCGCGGCGGCCTTCGTGGTGATGGCGGTGCTGGCGCTGCCGGTGCTGTCGATCCGGCTCGGCGCCACCGACCAAGGCAACCACCAGGAGTCGCAGACCACCCGGCAGGCCTACGACCTGCTCGCCGAGGGCTTCGGCCCCGGATTCAACGGCCCGCTCCAGGTGGTCGTCGAGAAGGGCGACGCCCAGGCCCTCGCGACGACCATCAAGTCCACCGAGGGCGTCGCCCAGGTCGCCGCCGCCCCGCCCACCAACGGCATCTCCGTCATCCAGGTCGTCCCGACGACGTCACCGCAGTCGGAGAAGACCGACCAGCTCATCGACCGGCTGCGCGACGACGTGATCCCGGCGTCCGGCGCCGAGGCCCACGTCGGCGGTGTGACAGCCGTCTTCAAGGACTTCGCGGCCGTCACCGGCGACCGGCTGCCCTACTTCGTCGCCACCATCATCGGCCTCGGCTTCCTGCTCCTGCTGGTCGCCTTCCGCTCGCTGGTGGTGCCGCTGACGGCGGCCCTGATGAACCTCATCGCGGCGGCCGCGTCCTTCGGCGTGCTGGTGGCGATCTTCCAGTGGGGCTGGGGCACGGAGCTCATCGGCATCGGCAAGGAGGGCCCGATCACGGCGTTCCTGCCGGTCATCATGCTCTCGCTGCTCTTCGGCCTCTCCATGGACTACCAGGTGTTCCTGGTGAGCCGGATGCACGAGGAGTGGGTGCACACGCGCGACAACGCGCGCGCGGTGCGCGTGGGCCTCGCCGAGACCAGCCGGGTCATCAACTGCGCCGCCCTGATCATGATCTGCGTGTTCTCCGCGTTCGTCCTCAGCGGTGACATGGAGGGCGCCATGGCGGGCATCGGCCTCGCCGCCGCCGTCGCCCTGGACGCGTTCATCCTGCGTACGGCGCTGGTGCCGGCCGCGATGCACCTGCTCGGCAAGTCCAACTGGTGGCTGCCGGAGGGCCTGGAGAAGCGGCTGCCGCACCTGGCGGTGGAGCCCAAGGAGGACGACGAGCCGGCCCCGGCGGGGGCGGAGGGCGACGGCCCGGCCTCCGCCGTCCACGGCTTCGTCCGGAACGCCGACGGCGAGGCCGTGGAGGGCGCGGCGGTGACGCTGCTCTCGCGCGGCGGACGGCAGCTGGACCGGGTGGTGTCGCTGGCCGACGGCTCCTACATCGTGTCGGTCCCTGCCCCGGGCACGTACCTCCTGGCGGCCACGGCGGCCGCGTACGGCTCACGCGCAGGTCACGTGGTCGTCGGGGACGGGCCGCTGGTGTACGACGTGGAACTGGCCGAGGGCGAGGTCGACGCCGTCAACTGAGGTGACCGCTACGGGTTCCTGCCGGGGGCGGGCAGCATCTTCGTCATCCCCGGCAGGAAGTCCGTGAACAGCTCGTGCACCTCCCGCACGAGCGGCCGCAGCACCCGGAACCGGGCCAGCGCGACGCCGCGCGCGGTCAGCCGGGCCCCGCGCTCCGCGAGCCGGTAGCTGCGCTCCCGCCCCGGGGTCCGGTCGAAGATCCAATACAGCACGAGCCCCATCTGGGCCAGCCACATCAGCTCCGGCAGCACGTCCCGCAGCTCCTCCGGCACCTTCGTCCTGGTACCGGCCAGCACCTGGCGGTGGACCGAGACGGCTTCCACGCGCGCGTGCTCCGACTCCTCGGAGAACGGGCTGAGCGGACTGTCGGGGTCGGCGGCGTTCTTGAAGAACTGCACCGCGAACTCGTGGTACGGCGTGGCGATGTCCAGCCACGCCCGCAGCACCCCGGCGAGCCGCGCCTCCAGGTCGGTCTCCCGCGCCAGGACCTCCCGGACCGCCACCTGGTGCTCGGCGGCGATCCGGTCGTAGAAGCCCTGGATCAGGTGCTCCTTGCCCTCGAAGTAGTAGTACGCGTTGCCGACGGAGACCCCGGCCTCCTTGGCGATGGCCCGCATGGTCGTCTTGTCGTAGCCGCGCTCCTGGAACAGCCGCATGGCGGTCTCCAGGATGAGGGCGCGGGTCTGCTCGGATTTGCTGGACGGCGTGCCGCCGCCGTCGGCTGCTGCGTTCTCTGCGGTCTCTTCGTTCTTCGCGGGCACGGTACGAGAGCCTAAAGGCACCCGCGTCACGGCCTGCGGCCGAGCTCCGGCCGCTTGGTGTAGTCGGTGAACCCCAGGACGTTGCCCCAGGGGTCGGCGACCTCGACGGTCCACCCGGTGGCCACGGAGAACGGCTCGTCCAGCAGCGCGACGCCGGCGCCCCGCAGCTCCCGGGCGGCCGTGCGCGCGTCCGCCACCTCCAGCCACACGCGCGGGGACGGCCACGGCGGCGGGCGGTGCCCGAGCGCCTCCTCCTGCCGGAGCAGGATGCCGGGCGTCTCGCCCCCGACCTTCAGCAGCGCGATCCCGGCCTCGTCGAGCCGGAACCCGACCGTGAACCCGGCGCGTTCGTAGAAGCCGACCGCCTCGCCGAGGTCCCCGACGGGCAGCAGCACATTGTCGAAACCGAGCAGTTCGTACGACTCGTCATCTGACATGCGATCAGATTAGGTGCGGGAATGACGGTTGCCGGGCGTCCCGCCCACGAGGTCACTCATTGGGCCGAGAAAGCACGCGCCGCGTCGGTACGCTGTGCCCTCGCCAGAGCCGTACGAAAGAGGGGGCGGGGATGGTTCCGGGAGCAGAGGGCTTCTTCCACGAGACGCGGGCGGCGTTCGCCGGGGCCGCGCGCAGACTGGCACTGGAGGGGCCGGTGGACGAGACCGCGGACCGGCACCTGGCCGTGGTGACGTACACCGGCGCCGACGTGCGCTACAAGGCCGTCCTCGGGCTGTGGGCAGGGGATGTCGAGATACACGTCTGCCGGGACGCCGGGGCCACCGAGTGCAAGGTCGGCGTCGAGAAGCTGGCGCGGGCCGCGGGGATCGCGGGGAGCCGGCGGGAGGCGTCCTTCGGCGCGCGCAGCCTCCGCCAGCTGCGGAAGTCCCTGACCAGCCAGGTGCGTTACGTCGAACTCGTCCACCCGCTGGTCACCGTGGAGCTGATGCGGGCGGCCGGGGCACGGGAGTGGAGCCGGCCGCTGGTGCGGTGAGCCACCGGCGCGCAGGGCGTTGTCAGTGGCGGGTCGTACTGTCGGCGGCATGGGATTCGTGACGTTCGTCGACGAGACGACAAGCGGGGGCCGCAGCGACGGCTGGGGGCTGGAGATCACCGAAGAGCGGCTCAGCGTCCGTGAGTTGATCCGCCGCCGGGTCTTCCAGGAGGTCGCCGAGTACAACGCGCGCACACCCGAGGTCTTCCAGGGCCTGGTACAGCCCGAGAACACCGAGCGCGTGCTGAACGGCTACGCGCTGCGCACCCCCCGCCGCATAGACCCCGAGAAGCAGACGGCCCTGGCGCTGAAGGCGTTCGCGGGCAACGGCTTCCTGGTGCTGGTCGGCGACCGCCAGGTGACGGAGCTCGACGAGGAGGTCGAGCTGGGCCTGTCGACCGAGGTCACGTTCCTCAAGCTCGTGGCGCTGGTGGGTGGCTGATGACCGAGTCGACCGAGAGGCGCGCCGAGCTGATCCGGGAGGTCCTCGCCCTGATCGCGGCCGAGGACGCCGAGCGCCTGGTGCCGCCGCTGCTGGAACTCGCCGACCTGGTGGGAGGCCCCTGGGGCGGGCCCGAGCAGCAGGTCCTCCGGGCGCTGAATGTCGTCGAACCGCCGTTCCGGCCCGTGCTGATGCACCGCTTGGCCGAGCGGTACTTCGCACTGGACCAGGGGGCGGACGGCCGCCGGCACATCGTTCTGATGCTGATCAACCTGCGGAGCAGGACGACGGACGTCGACCACCCGCAGGACCTGCGCCCCGTCCTGATGGCCCTGCTCTCCGAGCAGGAGGCACACCACGACGTGACCCTGCTCCTCCGGCTCACCGAACTGGAACTGGCCGACGGCAACGAACTCCCGGGCGACTTCGTCGCGCTGGTCCGCCGGACGCGGCTGACGTCGTGGAGCGGAAAGGAGCGCCTGGCCGCCTTGGTCGCGAAGCTCACCCACCCCGTGGTGAACCCGGGAGAGGCATGGTCCGACCAGGCCCTGGCCGACCTGACAGGTCTCGACGAGGGCTGGACCCGTCTCGTCGCCCACGCGGTCACGGCCACCGCCGCCCGCCCTTCCGCCCGGTGGGAGAAGACCGGACGGGAGCTCATCGCGGCCGTCGGCCCGGAGCCGGTCCGGGAACGCCTGACGGACTGGCTGCGCCTGGTGGGACGCCCCCGCACCCGCCCCCTGCTCGTCTCACCGTGGGGAGCCGACCCCAACGCCACCTTCGACCCGTTCAACGCGGACGCGCTGCGCGGCCTCGCCTGGCTGGTCTCCTTCCTGCCCCCGCACCCCGACACCGCCCGCACCCTGGGCGCCCTCGTCGAGACCGCGCTCAGGAAGGTCCCCGGCCTGGGCCCGGTCAACCCCAAGGTCGCCAACGCCGCTGTCACCGCCCTCGCCCGCATCGACAGCGGGGAGGCCCTCGCCGAACTGGCCCGCCTGGCCACCCGGGTCACCTACAAGGGCACGCTGAAGCTGCTCGACACTTCGCTCGACGCGCGCGCCGAGGCCATGGGCCTCAGCCGCGAGGAGATCGAGGAACTGGCCGTCCCCGCCTACGGGTTGACCGAAGTGGGCCGCGCCGAACACCGCCTCGGCGAGGTCACGGCGACGGTCGAGGTCCATGGCGCGAAGGCGACGCTGACCTGGCGCAACGCCACCGGAAAGGCCGTGCGGAGCGTCCCGGCCGGCGTCCGCCGCGACCACCCCGAGGAGCTCAAGGAGCTCAAGGCGGCCGTCAAGGACATCGACAAGATGCTCTCCGCCCAGAGCGAGCGCCTGGACCGCCAGTTCGTGGCCCGCCGCGCCTGGTCCTACGCCGCCTGGCGCGAGCGCTACCTCGACCACCCCCTCGTCGGCACCCTCGCCCGCCGCCTCCTGTGGACGGTCGACGGCACCACGGTCGGCTTCGCCGACGGCGCCCTGCGCACCCTCACCGACGACCCGGTCCACAGCGGCACCGAGGTCACGCTCTGGCACCCCGTCGGCCACGAACCCGCCGAGATCGTCGCCTGGCGCGACTGGCTGGAACGCCACGGCATCACCCAGCCGTTCAAGCAGGCCCACCGCGAGGTCTATCTGCTCACCGACGCGGAACGCGCGACGGGCACCTACTCCAACCGCTTCGCCGCGCACTACCTCCGCCAGCACCAGTTCCACGCCCTGGCGGCGGTCCGCGGCTGGCGCAACAAGCTGCGCCTGAGCGTGGACGACGAAGCGCCGCCGGCCACCCGCGAACTGCCCGCGTGGGGCCTGCGCGCCGAGTACTGGATCGAGGGCGACGGCGGCGAGAACCACGAGGACCTCACGGACTCCGGCAGCTTCCTCCGCCTGCGTACCGACCAGGTCCGCTTCTACCCGATCGACGCCCCGGAGAACTCCGCGCACTGCTGCGGCGGCGAGTACAGCATGTGGCTGCGCGACGGAGCGGCCCCGGTCGACCCCCTGCCCCTGACGGAGATCCCGCCCCTGGTCCTGTCCGAAGTCCTGCGGGACGTGGACCTGTTCGTCGGCGTCGCGAGCGTCGGCAACGACCCGACCTGGCAGGACGGCGGCCCCGGCGGCCGCTTCCGGGAGTACTGGACGTCGTACGGCTTCGGCGAACTGGGCGCGAGCGCCGAGACCCGCCGGGCCCTGCTGGAACGCCTGATACCGAGGCTGGCGATAGCCGACCGCTGCACCCTGGAGGGCCGCTTCCTCCAGGTCAAGGGCGACCGCCACACGTACAAGATCCACCTCGGCTCGGGCAACATCCTGCGCACCCCGAACGACCAGTACCTGTGCATCGTCCCGAAGTCCGACCCGGCCGCCCCGCAGGCCGGTTACCTCCCCTACGAGGGCGACCGCATGCTCGCGGTCATCCTCAGCAAGGCGATGATGCTGGCCGCCGACACGAAGATCACGGACCGGACGATCCTGAGCCAGCTGTAGACGCGAGAGGACCCCGCCTCCGGCGCGAACCGGAAGCGGGGCCCTCACAAGCCGTACGGCAAGCCGTACCGGGCGATACCGAGCGATACCGGGCGATACCGAGCAGTACCGAGCAGTACCGAGCTCGACCTCAGAAGCGGCGCGTGATCAGCGCCTTCTTCACCTCGGCGATCGCCTTCGTGACCTCGATGCCACGCGGGCAGGCGTCCGTGCAGTTGAAGGTCGTGCGGCAGCGCCACACACCGTCACGGTCGTTGAGGATCTCCAGCCGCTGCTCCCCGGCCTCGTCGCGCGAGTCGAAGATGAAGCGGTGGGCGTTGACGATGGCGGCAGGACCGAAGTACTGGCCGTCGTTCCAGAAGACCGGGCAGGACGACGTGCAGGCCGCGCAGAGGATGCACTTCGTGGTGTCGTCGAAGCGCTCGCGGTCCTCGGCCGTCTGGAGACGCTCGCGCGTCGGCTCGTTCGTCTCCTTCGTGATGAGGAAGGGCATCACGTCGCGGTACGCCTGGAAGAACGGCTCCATGTCGACGACCAGGTCCTTCAGGACCGTCAGACCCTTGATCGGCTCGACCGTGATCGGCTTCTCGGGGTTGATGTCCTTGATGAGGGTCTTGCAGGCAAGACGGTTCTTGCCGTTGATCCTCATCGCGTCCGAGCCGCAGATGCCGTGGGCGCAGGAGCGGCGGAAGGTCAGCGTGCCGTCCAGGTCCCACTTGATCTTGTGGAGGCCGTCGAGGACGCGCTCCTTGGGGTCGATCTCCAGCTGGAAGTCTTCCCAGGTCGCCTCGGCCGAGACCTCCGGGTTGAAACGGCGGACCCGGAAGGTGACCGTGATGTAGGGAGAGGCCGCGGACTCCGCCTCGACCTTGTCCAGAACAGGGGTAGCCATCAGTACTTACGCTCCATCGGCTGGTAGCGGGTCTGGACGACCGGCTTGTAGTCGAGACGGATGGACTCGGTGCCGTCGTCGCCGACCTCGCGGTACGCCATGGTGTGGCGCATGAAGTTGACGTCGTCGCGGTTGGGGTAGTCCTCGCGGTAGTGACCGCCGCGGGACTCCTTGCGGGCGAGGGCCGAGACCGCCATGACCTCGGCGAGGTCGAGCAGGTTGCCCAGCTCGATGGCCTCCAGGAGGTCCGTGTTGAAGCGACGGCCCTTGTCCTGGATCGCGACGTTCTTGTAGCGCTCGCGCAGCTCCGCGATCTTCTCGACCGCCGTCTTGATGGTCTGCTCGGTGCGGAACACCATGACGTTGGCGTCCATGGTCTCCTGCAGCTCCTTGCGGAGTACGGAAACCCGCTCGGTGCCCGTCGAGTTGCGCAGCCGCTCGACCTGCTCGACGACGAACTCGGCCGGGTTCTCCGGCAGCTCGACGAAGTCGGCCGTCTGGCTGTACTCGGCGGCGGCGATGCCCGCCCGGCGGCCGAACACGTTGATGTCCAGGAGGCTGTTCGTGCCCAGACGGTTGGCGCCGTGGACCGACACGCAGGCGACCTCGCCGGCCGCGTACAGACCCGGGACGACGGTGGTGTTGTCCGCCAGGACCTCACCCTCGACGTTGGTCGGGATGCCGCCCATCGCGTAGTGCGCGGTGGGCTGGATCGGGATCGGGTCCGTGTACGGCTCGATGCCCAGGTAGGTGCGCGCGAACTCGGTGATGTCCGGGAGCTTGGCGTCCAGCTGCTCCGGCGGGAGGTGCGTCAGGTCCAGGTAGACGTGGTCGCCCTCGGGACCGCAGCCGCGGCCCTCACGGATCTCCGTGTAGATGGAGCGGGACACGACGTCACGGGACGCGAGGTCCTTCATGACCGGCGCGTACTTCTCCATGAAGCGCTCGCCGTCCTTGTTGCGGAGGATGCCGCCCTCACCACGGGCGCCCTCCGTCAGCAGGATGCCCATCCGCCAGATGCCGGTCGGGTGGAACTGGAAGAACTCCATGTCCTCCAGCGGCAGACCGCGGCGGTAGACGGCGGCCTGGCCGTCACCGGTCAGGGTGTGCGCGTTCGACGTCACCTTGAAGAACTTGCCGGTGCCGCCGGAGGCGTAGATCACGGCCTTCGCCTGGAAGACGTGGATCTCGCCGGTCGCGAGCTCGTACGCCACCACACCGGCCGACTTCTTGACGCCGTCGACCTCGGTGATGAGCTGGTCGAGGACGTAGAACTCGTTGAAGAACTCCACGCCCTCCTTCACGCAGTTCTGGTACAGCGTCTGGAGGATCATGTGGCCGGTGCGGTCGGCCGCGTAGCAGGACCGGCGGACCGGGGCCTCGCCGTGGTTGCGGCTGTGACCGCCGAAGCGGCGCTGGTCGATCGTGCCGTCGGGCGTCCGGTTGAACGGCAGGCCCATCTTCTCCAGGTCGAGGACGGCGTCGATGGCCTCCTTCGCCAGGATCTCGGCGGCGTCCTGGTCGACCAGGTAGTCACCGCCCTTGACCGTGTCGAAGGTGTGCCACTCCCAGTTGTCCTCCTCCACGTTGGCCAGCGCGGCGGCCATGCCGCCCTGCGCGGCGCCCGTGTGGGAGCGGGTGGGGTACAGCTTGGTCAGCACGGCGGTGCGGCTGCGCTTCGTCGACTCGATGGCGGCGCGCATACCGGCGCCGCCGGCGCCGACGATGACGGTGTCGTACTTGTGGATCTTCATGAGTGGTTGCCTCAGCCCCGTGCCTAGCGGATGTTCGGGTCGAAGGTGAAGATCACCAGCGTGCCCAGCAGGATGGTGAACACCGTGGCGGTGTAGAGCAGGCCCTTGAGCCACAGCCGGGTGTTCGCGCGCTCCGCGTAGTCGTTGATGACCGTGCGCAGGCCGTTGGCGCCGTGCAGCATGGCCAGCCACAGCATCAGCAGGTCCCAGACCTGCCAGAACGGCGAGGCCCAGCGGCCCGCGACGAACGCGAAGCCGATCTTCGACACGCCGCCGTCCAGCACGAGCTGGATCAGCAGGTGGCCGATGACGAGGACGACCAGCACCACGCCGGACAGGCGCATGAACAGCCAGGCCGCCATCTCGAAGTTGCCCCGGGTCGACTTCGGGGTCTTCTTGGTGCGCTTGCGCGGCGCCTCGATGAGAGGGGCCGGGTTGTCGACGCTGTAGACGTCGGCGCCCTCGACGGGGCCGATGCCCGAGACGTCAGCGGTCTTCTCGGTGGTGACTGTGTTGTTTGACATCGTGCGCGTCAGCTCCCGAACAGTTCACGAGCGGCGTGGCCGAGGACGGGGTAGATCGCCCCGATCATCAGCACGACCCACAGGCCGACGACGGACCAGAGCATCTGCTTCTGGTAGCGGGGGCCCTTCGACCAGAAGTCGACGGCGATGACACGCAGGCCGTTGAGCGCGTGGAAGAGGATGGCCGCGACGAGGCCGTACTCCAGCACGGCGACGATGGGCGTCTTGTACGTGGCTACGACCCTGTCGTAGTCCTCAGGGGAGACACGGACGAGAGCGGTGTCCAGCACGTGAACGAACAGGAAGAAGAAGATGAGGACGCCGGTGACTCGGTGAGCCACCCAGGACCACATTCCTTCCCGGCCGCGGTACAGCGTTCCAGCCGGCACGGAAGTCCCTCCGGGAGCGGGGATTGGGGCCGCGCCGGCTTGTGCTGTCGGTCGGGCCCGGCCGGGTACGGTCCACCGGCCCCCAGCATCGTAGCGACGGTTCCCTGCGGGGCTTACGTCGGGCCTACCGGTGTGATCAAAGTGGCATGCGTATGGGTGAGTGGTGCGGCTAATGGGGTGGGGTGTCCCGTTATCTGCCGGGTGCGGGTTCGTTCGGGCTGGTCGCGCCCGCGCGGCGGCAGCCGCACATCGATTACAGCCCCGCGCCCCTGACGGCGTCCGTCAACCGCTCCCTCGCAAGGCGCCGGAGCTCCTCCGCCGCGATCACCCGTTCTTCCTCCGGGTCGTTCGTCAATCGTGACCTGATGGCTGCCAGTACGTGGTCCAGGGCCTCGCCCGCGGACAGACCCTCCAGGCAGATCACGAATGCATGCCCGAACTTCGCCTCGTACGCGGCATGTGCGGCGTCAAGTGCCATATGGGCGATGTCGTACGTCTCGTCCGGCAGAGCCGTCAACGTCTCGCCCGCCAGCGCCTCCGCCAGATCCCCCGGCGTCAGGTCGTACGCCGCCTCGTCGGACGCGGCGAGTAGGGCCGGGGCGTCCGGGTAGGGGCGGTGGGCGGTGATGCGGTCGGCCCAGCGGAGGCTGCGCAGGCAGGTGAGGAGGAGCTTGCGGGCCTCGTCGGCGGGGGCGATGTTGAAGGCGTCCAGGACTGTGGGCAGCGCCGGTATGGCGACTCGACCGGGAAGGTGTGTGGGCGTCACGTGTGTTTCGGCAGAGGATGCTGGGAAAGGAGTGACGTCACGCTATCGAGAGTGGACGTGACGTGTCCGACGGATGCCCGAATTTCACTCGCACGGGAGAGTTTCGGAACGTGTGGTGGACAGTTATGGACACCCCTACGGCCTAGGTTGGGCTCGTGAGCCAGCACAGGCGCCGGCCGCCGGCGAAGAAGGCGCGGCAGGTGAGGACCCGGGCAGTGATCGTGACGGCGGTGGCCGCGACGGTCGCGGCCGGTGTGGGACTGGGGCTGTGGGCCTCGGGGGACGGGGACCGCAGCGGGCCCACGGGGACGGCGGCGGAGCGGCCCTCCGACGGGAAGTCGGCTTCCGCGGGCGCCTCGCCGCGGCAGCCGCGTCCGAGCCCGAGTCCGAGCCCGACCCGTAGTTATCCCCTCTCCCGAACTCCGCGCACGATTCCCGCCGTGGCGGCGCACACCCCGGAGCGCGGGCCGGGCTGGCGGCCGCGGAGCGGGGAGCGGGTCGTGGTGAACGCCGCGGAACTGGCCGACGAGGGCCGGCTGGTCGCGCGTGAGCTGGGCCTGACGTACGCGGGGGAGAAGGGGGACGCGCGGAGCGGGGATCTGCGGCTCGCGCTGGACGACGACGCCGGGGGCGACCCGGAGTCGTACACCATGACCGTGCGCGGCGGGCAGGTCACCATCAGCGGGTCCGCCGACGCCGGGGTGTTCTACGGGACCCGGACGCTGAAGCAGGCGGTGCACGGCGGGAGCGCGGCTCCGGAAGGGGTCGTCAAGGACGCCCCCGCCAAGCCGGTGCGCGGGTTCATGCTGGACATCGCGCGCAAGCACTACACCGCGGGGTGGATCGAGGACCGGGTGCGGGAGCTCGGGGACCTGAAGTTCAACGAGCTGGGGCTGCACTTCTCCGACGACCAGGGGTTCCGGATCGAGTCGCGGTCGCACCCCGAGGTGGTGTCCGACCAGCATCTGACCCGGGCCGAGGTCGAGCGGATCATCGGCCTCGCCGCCGAGCGGCACATCACGATCGTCCCCGAGATCGACTCGCCCGGGCATCTGGGCGCCGTCATCGCCGCGCACCCGAGCCTCCAGCTCCGCAACGCGTCCGGCGTCGCCGCGCGGGGTGCGGTCGACATCTCCCAGGACGCGGCCGCGACGATCGTCGACGAGCTGCTGGACGAGTACGCCGGCCTCTTCCCCGGCGAGCGGTGGAACCTCGGCGGCGACGAGTACCGGGCGCTGATGGTGTCGAACCCGGAGGCGTCCTACCCGCAGCTCGCCACCGCCGCCCGGGAGGCCTACGGTTCCGGCGGGACCGTCGCCGACCTGACCACCGGCTGGCTCAACGACCGGGCCGACACCGTCCGCAACCACGGAAAGACGCTGCGCGCCTGGAACGACGGCTTCTTCCCGGGGACGTCCGTGCAGCCGGCCAAGGACATCCAGGTGGCGTACTGGACGGGCAAGGAGATCGGGGCGCGCCGGCCCACCGACTATCTGAGTGCGGGGCGGGACCTGGTCAACTACAACGACCTGTTCCTCTACTACGTCCTCGGCCAGCCGAACCAGTTCTCCTACCCGACCGGACAGCGGATCTACGAGCAGTGGACCCCGCGGGTGGTGCGCGGCACGCAGGCGGTCGACGCCACGTACGACGACCAGATCCTCGGCGGCTCCTTCGCGGTGTGGGGCGATTATCCGAACGCCCAGACCCAGGACCAGGTCGCGGCCGGCATCCGGTTGCCGCTGCGGGCGGTCGTGCAGAAGCTCTGGGACGCGGACAAGCCGTCGCTGACCTGGGCGGAGTTCAAGTCGCTGGCGGACCGGCTGGGTTGAGGAAGAGGCTGGACTTACCAGGGTGGCGAACGTATGTTCCCCCCTCGTGACCGACAATCGTCATGACCACTTCATCGCACCGCCCGCCTGGCTCCAGTCCCCGGTCGGGCTCGGCCGCGCCGCCGTCGCGGGCCTCGGCGTGGTCATCGCCACCGACCTGTTCGCCATGGCGGCGGGCGTCTTCCTGTACGACGTGACCGACGACCTGGCGAACGGGGCCCTCCTCGACGGGCGGGCCGAACTCGCGGACCGGCTCTACTCCACGGCCGGCATCGTGCAGACCGTCGCGCTGCTCACGACCGCCGTCCTCTTCCTGTGCTGGTTCCATCGGGTACGGGTCAACGCCGAGGTCTTCGACCCGTACGGGCACGGGAAGAAGCGCGGTTGGGCGGTCTGGGGCTGGCTCGTGCCCGTCGTCAACCTCTGGTATCCGCGCCGGATCGCGCTGGACATCTGGAACGCCAGCAGCCCTTGGAGCGCACCCCGGCCGCACGGGCTGGTCAACACCTGGTGGACGTTCTGGATCGTCTCGCTGCTCTCCGGCCGGGCCGCGTCCACCGCGTACCGCAAGGCCGAGAGTGCCGACGAGATCCGTGACGCCGTGGGGCAGCTGATGTTCTCCGACGCCGTCGACGTCGTGGCCGCCGCCCTCGCCGTCGCCGTCGTGCTGCGGCTGAACCGGATGCAGTACGCGAAGGCCCTGGCCGGCCCTGCTCCGGCCCCCGGTTCTGCCTGAGTCGCGGCGGATTGCCCGATACGGCTGCGAACTGCCGTGCGACTGTGGTGTATTCGGCCCGAGCCGCAGCCGAGAGTGTGCCGGGGGGAGCCGAATGGGCTACTGGGGGTATTTCGTCGTGGGCCGCAGTGAGCGGCCGCTCGAGGAGCTGGACGCGCTGGCCGGGGCGGCCGGGGAGCTGAGCCTGCGGGGCGAGGCGGCCGGCGGCTGGCAGGTGTGGGAGTACCCGAGCGGGGACGGGGACGTCGGCAGCATGAACGCGCTGGCCCGGGAGACCGGGGCGCCCGCGCTGTTCGGCTACGTGATGGACAGCGACTGCGTGGTCGTCGAGGCGGCCGGGCCGGAGAGCGGGGCCTGGACGACCTGTCTGGCGCGGACCGCCATGGAGGCGTACATCGGCGCCGGTCAGGAGGGTCTCGCGCTGGAGGACTACTTCCTGGAACCGCCGGACGCGGCCGAACGGGCCGTCGCCTGGGCGGAGGAGGCGGGCCATGTGGTGGACGTCGGGAGCGTGCTCGACGTGCTGACCGCCGAACCCGATCCGCTGGCCGAAAATCTGTTCTTCCGGCTGCTCGACCGGCTGTCCGTCGTGCCGCTGTGACACTCCCGGGCCGTCGCACGCAGTAAGGGGAAGTGCGGGCTCCGTTAGGGAGGGCCGCAGGCTAAGCGGTGTTGCCGGGCCCCGGACCGGTCGGGCGGCACTTCTCAGGGAGGCGTGGATGAGTCTGGTGGAGCTGATCGCTCAGGCCGACGAGCGCGGACTGGCCGCCAGCGGGTTGGCTTGTTTGGATCGCTGCGTGCCGCTGCTCGGCGGTGACGACGAGCTGCTGCGGCCCCTGTGGGCGAGCCTCTCCGGCACCGGTGACGGGGACTGGAGCGCGGGCCTGGAGGCGGCGCGCGGCAAGCTCGCCGGTTCCGGCGCCGCCGCCGAGGACGAGGCCGCCGCCCTCGCCCGCCGGATGCTGGACGCCGCTCCGGCCGCCCGGGACGCCGACGGGGTACGGGTGTGGGCCGACGCCTGCTCGGTCGCCTCGCTGCAGATCCACCGGCTGCTCGATCCGGCGGCGGACGACGCCCCGCTCGACGCCCGCCGCGAGGGCCGTACGGAGGGCATGCCACCGCTCGTCGCCGCCGAACTGCGGCGCCAGGTCACCGTCCTGGAGGTCCTCGCCGGGCACGGCACGGCCGGACTGCGCCGGGCCCTGGAAGTGTCCGTCGAGGGGCGGCGCGTGCTGCGCGCGGTGGTGTCCCGCCGGGCGCGGGGCACGCGCTGACCGCGCCGACCGATCTCCCTTACGTCACCAGCCACTTCACGACCGCGTCGCCGTAGTGCGCGGTCTGTCCGTAGAACGCGGTGAGGTCGCGGTGGGCCGCCGCGAAGGCGCCGTGCACCTGCGGTTCGGTGCCCGTGCCGCCGTACGACGGCAGCACCAGGTCGCGCGCGTCCAGCCACAGGTCGTCGAAGTCGGTCTCGGCGAGGTACGAGGCGACCCGGCCCGTCTGTGCTGCGGTGAGCAGCAGGAACGGCGGGAGGGTGGGGTCCGGGTGCGGTATCGGCCGGCCGCCGAGCACCACGTGGGTGTGCGGGCCCTCGTCGCCCCGCATGCCGGCGTACAGGAGTTCGTTGTCGAGATAGCCCTTGTCCAGCACCTCTTCGCGGTGTCGGCCGATCCGCTCGCGCACGGCGTGCCAGTCGTCCTCGAAGAGCTTCTCCAGCCAGGCCGGGCTGTTGCGCAGGGCCGCGGGCGGTATGGCGCGGAAGTGGAAGTACATGCTCATCAGTGACTGGAGCGCACGGGAACCGTGAAGCGTCACTCACGCACGGAACACACATGTGAGAGCTGCCCGGATCCGGGTGACGAACGGCACGTCCGGAACGCTCTTGAGGGTGTGACGACACAGTACGAAACCAGGCCCTCGGCCGCGGCGAAGCCGATGCGGTGGGCGGCGGACGCGGTGGCGACCATGCGCGAGGGCGCGCGGGTGCGGCTCGACTACTCGGCACAGAGCCTGTGGCGGGTCGACCGGATGATCGACGACCTGCGCCGCGAGGACACTCCGTACGCCGCCGTCGAGGCGGTGCTGCGCGGATTCGGCGCGTACGCCGGTGAGGTGATCGTCCGTCAGACCGGGGCCGAGTGGTGGGCGAGCGGCGGCGACCACTGGATACGCACGCCCGACGGGCGGTTGTGGGACCCGGTCGACGAGGCCCGGCGGTGTTTCGCGGGAAACGGGTCGCTGCGGCTGCTGTGCCGGGACGCGACGGGGGCGGGGCCCGGCGGGGGCGGCGGGCGGTGAGAACGCATCGTCGTCGGTGGGCGCGCAACCGGCTGGGGGCCCCACGCCCTTAGGCCCCCCACACCCTGCCCGGGATGCTGATGCCCGGCCTCGGCGACCTTCGACACGGCTCGGCAGGTGGGCGGTTCGATCGGTACGGCGCTGCTGAACGCGATCGCCGCGAGTGTGACGTCCCGTTACCACAAGGTGGCAAGTAAGGGAACGGCCGGGGTCCCCCGCAGTGGTGGGGGCCCCGGCCGTTGGGTTCGGGTGCGTTGGCTGTGCGTGGCCTGCACCCTCGTCGGTTACGGCGTCAGCGTCTGCCCCAGCCGCGCGTCCGTCGGTGTGCCCAGCGTCGTCTTGCTGTAGATCACCGTCTCCGACCAGCCCAGGCCCGTGCTGTTGCTCGGGAGGTGGATGAGGATGCCGTCGCCGCCGTCCTCGTTGTCGGTGCCGAAGGTGAGGTCGGCGCGGCCGTAGCCGGAGAGGTCCGACAGGGAGACCGCGGAGCCGAAGCGGTCGTCGGTCTCCGTGGAGCCGGGGACGCCGGACGTGTCCTGCGAGATGCCGACGGCACCGGTGCCCGTCAGCCCCGACGACGTGCCCTTCACCAGGATCGCGTCGCCCGCGTTGGTGCGGTTCACGCCGTCGCGGACCAGGTCCTCGCCCGGCGCGCCTGTGAGGGCGTCCGCGTAGCCGTCGGCGTTGTAGTCGCCGACCGAGACCGAGCTGCCGAACGCGTCGCCGGACTCGTTGCCGCCCGGGACGCCGGAGGTGTCCTGGTGGATCACGGTCATCCCGGTCGTCGTGAAGCCCGTCGACGTGCCCGGCACCATCGTGATCTGCCCGCCGGACCTGCCGCCCGACTCGGACGCCACCGGCTGGCCGATGACGATGTCGTCGTAGCCGTTGCCATTGACGTCACCGGCGGCGATGGACCGGCCGCCCTTGACCGAGATGACGCCGGCCTTCGTCAGACCCGTCGCCGAGCCCGCGAACCGGACGACGCGTCCGATGCCGCCGGTGTCGCGGTAGTTGAGGGCGACGTCGGCGTAGCCGTCCCGGTTGAAGTCGCCGGTCGCGGCGTCCAGGTAGGCCACCGAACCGGTGGCGGTGGTGAGGGTGCCGTAGGTCGTTCCGCCGCCGGTCAGACGGACGTTGTAGGTGCCGCCCCTGCCGGTGCCCGCCGCGAACACGTCCGCCTTGCCGTCGCCGTCGAAGTCGCCGACGGTGACGGCCGAGCCGAGCTTCGCGCCCGTCGCGGTGACGCCCGAAGTGCTGTACGAGAAGCCGGTGTTCAGCGCCGGGCCGTACATGACCGTGACCGCGCCGCGGTCGGCGTGACCGCTGGTGTCGTCCTCGCCGGGCGCGCCGATCGCGAGGTCGGCGTAGCCGTCGCCGTTCACGTCGCCCCACGCGGTGGAGCTGCCGAACGCGTCACCGGACTCGGAGGAGCCGGGGACCCCGGGGCTGGACTGGGTGAGCGTCACCTTCGCCGCCGTGACCGGGCCGTTGACGCTGCCCGGCACCACCTTCACCGCGTTCGCCTTCGGCACGCCCGCGACCAGGTCGGTCACGCCGTCCCGGTTGTAGTCGGAGGTGGCGAGGGCGTGCGAGATGCCCGGCGTCTTCGCGAGCGCCGCGATCCGCGACAGCTTGGAGTAGAGGTTGGCGCCCGGGCAGGCCGTGGCGTTGGTGTCCCGGTGCCCGAAGACGCGCGGCAGGGTGATCGAGCTGCCCTTGGCCACCTTGTTGCCGTCGACGCCCGCGTCGCTGCCGGAGACCAGCGTCACCTTGCCGGTCGGGTCGATGCCGTACATCCCGAACTTCCACGCCACGATCCGGGCGATGGCGTCGAGCGCGGCCTTGCTGGGCTTGGCCGACTCGTAGTTGCCGATGTAGGAGATGCCGACCGTGTTGGTGTTGAACCCGATGTCGTGCGCGCCGATCACCGGCAGGTCCATGCCGCCGCTGCGGCCCTCGAAGATCTGGCCGCACTTGTCGACGACGAAGTTGTAGCCGATGTCGTAGTAGCCGCGCGCGAAGTGCTCCTGCTGGATCGAGCGCATCCGGGCCCGGGACTCCGCGCAGGACAGGGTGTTGTCGCTGTCCATGCCGGTGTGGTGGATGACGGCGGCCTTGATCTCGGCGCCGTAGCCGGGCGTGCCGTCGTAGTCCGTGGACGCGCCCCACTCCGCCTGCGTGATGATCGGCGGCTTCACGACCGTGGAGGGGCGGGGGGCCGGGACCGTGGAGGTGGGGGAGGGGGCGGTGGCAGAGGGGGAGGCCGTGCCGGACGCGGATTGCGTGGGGGATGCCGACACCGACGGTGACACGGACGCGGTGGGCGAGGCCGGGGGCGACACGGAATCGCTCGGCGAAGCCGTCGGCGTCGTCGTCTCGGCGACGAACGCGGCCGGCTCCACGCCGCTGCCCCTGGGGTCCGTCCCCGGGTCCAGCAGCTTGACGTCCATCCCGGCCGGCTGTCCGCCCGCCTCCGTGCCGTCGGCGTTCACGAGCCGCACCTCGACGCCGTCGGCGTCACCGGTCCACAGCGACTCCGTACCGCCGCGCAGCGCGGCCCGCTCACCCTCGGCGCCGTCGGCCTGACTGGGGTCGACGACCAGCTTCTGCCAGCCCGACCACGTGCCGGTCTCCAGGTCCCGGGTGCGCACCTCGGGCGTGCCCTTGGCCTTGGCGGCGGCGTCGTCCCAGGTCACCAGCAGCGCGCTGAACCGGTCCGTCCCCCGCTTGTCGAGGCCCTTGCGGCCCGCGCCCTCGCTCTGGAGCTTGAGCGTGTGAATGGCGGGCGCGCGGTGCCCCGGTCCGCCGTCGGACTGCGTGTCCTGATCCGCCATCGCGTACGTCACGATGCCCGCGCCGCTCAGCACGACGGCCCCGGCGGTCAGCCAGGCCCGTCTCTTGAGACTGAGCGGTCTGTACGCGCGGCTCCTGCGAGGACTCAACTACCCCACCCCTGTGAAATGAACTCGGTTGCATCGCATGCCACTTGGGCAGCACATACACACAGCGCAGGGCTCTGGCCAAACATCACCGGCCCGAAAGGTTGTACGGCGGCCATGGATTTCCTGTGTGGGGATCGCCACATGCGACACCCGTGATGTTCGTGGGGCGGCATCCGCTGGAACAGCGGGAGAGCCGAGCGAATGGGGTGGGGGCTCATGGGGAAGCAGGCCGAACGTGTGGCGCGCGCGGCCGGGATGCGGGGGCGGGCGGCGGAGTTCGTCACGGGGATCACCGCACGCAGCCGGCTGCCGCTGGACTACTCCGTGGCCAGCCTGCGGGTCGTCGACTTCCTGGTCGACGGAGTGCGCAAGGGCGGCGCCGACCAGGAGCGGGTCCGCGAACCGCTGACGGGCCTCGGGGCCTACGTCGGCGAGGTGCTGGTGCGCCGGGCTGGCGCGGTGTGGGTCGATCTGGACGAGACGCAGCGCGCGTACTTCGGCCAGGACGTCGGCGTCCGGATGCCCGACGGCCGGGTCTGGAACCCGCTCGGCAAGGTCGTCAACCGCTTCGAGTCCAGTGCCCCCGAGGACTCCCTGCAGACCTTCTATCTGACTCTGCACGGCCGGGCGCGCCGGAACGCGGCCTGACGGACGGCAGGGTCGAGGGCCAGGCCGTGGGCGCGGTGGACCGGGGAAGCCCGCCGTGCCCGCGGCCCGCCCGGGACGGGGGAGGTGCGGGCGGGCAGTGACACTTCTGTGCGGCCCGGCGCTGATGAGCGTGAAGGGCTGAGCATCCCGCTCAGCCGTGCAGGGCTGAGCATCCCGCTCAGTGCAAGGGCGACCGCGCCTTCGGTGCGGCATCGCTGTGAACCGCCATGGACGAGGACAGTTCTTGGGTCGAGGAGGCGAACCCCGCCGCGTGCAGACGTACGACGTCGAGCTCGGTGCGGCAGTCGCGCGGGCCCAGGACGGCGACGAGGCGGCCTTCGCGGTCGCGTACCGGATCGTGCAGCCCGGGCTGCTCGGCTACCTCCGCGGGATCGTCGGCGACGACGCCGAGGACGTGGCCTCCGACGCCTGGCTGGAGATCGCCCGCGACCTCGGCCGGTTCAAGGGGGACGGGGCGGGCTTCCGCGGCTGGTCGGCGACCATCGCCCGGCACCGGGCGCTGGACCACCTGCGGCGGCAGAAGGTACGGCCCCGGTCGGCGGCGCTCGAACAGGACGTCCTGGATCTGCCCGGCCCGCACAGCACCCACGACCAGGCGCTGGAGTCGCTCTCCACCGAGTACGCCCTGGATCTGGTGCGCGGGCTGCCGCGGGACCAGGCGGAGGCCGTGCTGCTGCGGGTGGTCGTCGGACTCGACGGCCCCGCCGCCGCCCGTGTCCTCGGCAAGCGCCCCGGCGCGGTGCGCACCGCCGCGTACCGGGGGCTCAAGCGCCTTGCCCAGCAGCTGGGCGTCGAGGGTGTGACGGATGACGACCCTCGCACGCTGGGGGAGTCGAAGTGAACGACATCGGGCCGGACAGAGACAGGAACGGACATGGGTGAAAGGCAGAACGGCGGGGTGCCCGGCCGTCGGCGTGTGCACCCAGGTACCGGTGTCCCCGACCCGCAGGCCACCGACCGCCGTGCCACGGACGGTCTGGAGAAGCTCCTGGCCGACGCCATGCGGTCGCACCCCGGCGGCAGCGAGGGCGAGCAGCGTGCCGTCGCCGCGTTCCGGGCCGCCCGGGACACCGGCGCGCACCGGGCCCGCACCCGCCGCCGGGACGACTGGCGGCCCCGGGCGGCGCGTCGGCCCGGCCGTTCGCTGCGGACCACCCTCTCCGTGCTCGTGGCGAGCCTCACCATCGGCGGCGTCGCGTTCGCCGCGATCGGCACCTCCGGCTCCTCCTCCGACGACTCCGCCGACCGGGCCCGCGACCGGCAGCCGCACAGCGCCGCCTCCGAGCAGGCGGGCGGCACCACCCCGGACACCGGCGCCCCCGCAGCGTCGGACCGCCCGGCGACCGCCCAGGACACCGAGGCCCACTGCCGCGCCTACGAGAAGGTCCAGGGCCGCGGCAACGCGCTGGACTCCGCTGCCTGGCAGCGGCTGATCGAGGCGGCGGGCGGCGAGGCGAAGGTCGCGGGGTACTGCGCGCGGCAGCTGGCGCAGTCCGGCCAGTCCGGGCAGCCGGGGCAGCCCGACCAGTCGGACCAGTCCGACCAGTCCGACCAGTCCGACCAGTCCGGGCAGGACAGGACGCCGGACAGGACCGCGGGCAAGGGCGACGCGGCCACACCCGCCCCGACGGCGAACGCCCCCACGGCGGACGTGCCGTCCGCGGGCGCGCAGGGCGGCGGCGAGGAGCAGTCCGAGAAGGACACGGGCAAGAAGAAGCAGTAACCCCGGGAAGCCGAGACGGCGAAGCCGCGAAACGGCGAACGACGAAACGCAGAACCAGCCGTTGCGCCGTGCGCTGCCCCGGGTCGGCGGCGGCACGCGGAGACGGCCGGGGCCGCCACCCCCCACAGGAGAGGCCCCGGCCGTCGCGCGGCACGGGCCGCGCGGCGGCCCGTACTTCCTACAGCGCCATGAGTGCGTTTTCTGTCACACCCCGGCCGCATCCGGGGCGTCTCGGGGTCCCGGCCACCCCGTCACGAGGTAGTTGCATCTTGTACGGACATGGACGAGCAGCGGTTTCAGGTCGTAACGTGCCTTTCGCGCCGAGCGGAGGCGAGGAACCACCGCAATCGCAGGCGGCCCCGGGGGGCCGCGACCATCGACCGAGGAACCATGCGTGCTGGGGGATGACGCGGAGCTGACCGCCGCGGTGCTCGCGGCACAGGACGGGGACGAGACCGCGTTCCGGACTGTGTACCGCGCCGTGCACCCGCGGCTGCTCGGGTACGTCCGGACGCTGGTCGGCGATCCGGACGCCGAGGACGTCGCCTCCGAGGCGTGGCTGCAGATCGCCCGGGATCTCGCGCGGTTCGAGGGCGACGCCGACCGCTTCCGGGGCTGGGCCGCCCGTATCGCCCGCAACCGCGCCCTGGACCACATACGCATGCGCGGCCGCCGGCCCGCGATCGGCGGCGACGAAACGGAACTGACCGGGAAGGCCGCCGAGTCCGACACCGCGGGCGAGGCCATGGAAGCCCTGGCCACCGACACCACCCTGTCCCTCATCGCCCGGCTGCCGCAGGACCAGGCCGAGGCCGTAGTGCTGCGCGTGGTGGTCGGCCTGGACGCCAAGTCCGCGGCGGAGACGCTCGGCAAACGGCCCGGAGCCGTCCGCACGGCCGCCCATCGCGGACTGAAGAGGCTCGCCGAACTCCTCGGCGCCGAAGGGGCCCGGGGTCCGGACGGTGCCGATCCGGAATCGGCCGGCGGGCTCGACGCCCTGCCGCCCCAGCGAGAACCGCGCGCCCGTGCGGTGACGTCCGCGAGTGTGACGCATACGCGTCCGCGGACGCAGAAGGACATGTGATGGCCGACAAGCAGTACGAGTGGCTGAACCGGGAACTGGCGGAGCGGCTGCTGCGCGGTGAGTCACTGGACAACGCTGTCGAGCCCACCGCCCGTGACGAGGCCGAGCGGCTCGCCAAGACGCTGGGCGCGCTGTCCGTGAACCCCGCGCCGAACGCCGCCGAACTCCCCGGTGAGGAAGCCGCCCTGGCCGCGTTCCGCAAGGCGCACGCCGAGCGGGGCACGGGTACCGTGCGTGCCGGGCGGACGGCGCGTGCGGACCACGGGGACCCGGCCGCCGCGCACGCCGACGTCGGACTCGTCCGTATCGGCGGACGGCACGGTCGCACCACCGCCCGCCCCGCCGCCGGTTCCCGCCGCAGCCGCCCCGTCCGCCTCGCACTCGCCGCCGCGCTGGCCTTCGGCATGGCCGGCGGAGTGGCCGCCGCGGCCGGTGCCGGACTGCTGCCGCCCCCGTTCGGCGACGACCGGCCGGGCCCCAACGCCTCCGTCTCGGCCGCCGCGACCTCCGACCGTCCGCTCGTCTCGCCGTCGCCCGACGGCACCGGTGCGGGCGAGCCGTCGCCCGGCGGTTCCGACGCGGGTTCCGCCGACACGGGCGGCGGCCGTGACACCGCCCGCGGCGGCGCGAGCAGTTCCCCGGGCGCCGGCAAGGACGACAAGGACGGCAAGTCCGGCTCCTGGTGGAACACCGCGCCCTCGGCCTGCCGTGACATGCGCGACGGCAAGGAGCTGTCCACCGACCGCAGACGTGCCCTGGAGAGGCTGGCGGGCGGCTCGACGCGGGTGTGGAAGTTCTGCCAGGGCGTCCTGGACAGCTCCTCCGGCACCGGGTCCGCCGGCACCGGGTCCGGCTCCCAGCCCGGCCAGGGCGAGGACCGCGACGGCGGCAAGGACCAGGACGGCAACGGCGGCAAGGGCGGCGGCGGCAAGGGCGGCGACGAGGACGGCCACCACAGAGGCCGCGGCGGCGGTGACCACCGCGGCGGCGGCAACCGCCACGACGCGGACGGCGGCTCCTCCGCCGCGGAGCCGGACACGGCGGCCCCGCTGCTGCCGAAGAAGGCGACGACCTCCCCGGCGCCGGCGCCCAGCCCGTCGTACTCGGCCCTCTGAGCCTCGCATTCGGCCCCCTGAGGCGTCGCATTCGGCCCTCTGAGCCTCGCATTCGGCCCCCTGAGGCGTCGCATTCGGCCCTCCGAGCCGGCGCATTCGGCCCCCTGAGGCGTCGCATTCGGCCCCCCGAGCCGTCGCATTCGGCCCTCCGAAGCGGGTTCGCAGAATTTTTTCCCGGGTGGTGTGACGTTTTCGGCCCCGGCGGCGCAGTACTAGGTGAGCCGACTGGTCATCGGCCGTCGCACAGAGCCGGGGTTCCCCCCGTACCTACGGCTCGTGCATCTGGCGCGGGCGGGACACGTTCCCCCGGTCCCGCCCGCGCCCCACACTCAGTCCCCGCGGGTCACCAGTGCACGACGACCTTGTCGCCGTCGCGCACCTCGTCGAAGAGCTCCGCGATCGCCGCCTCGTCCCGTACGTTCACGCAGCCGTGCGAGGCGCCGCCGTAGCCACGGGCCGCGAAGTCCGTGGAGTAGTGCACGGCCTGGCCCCCGCTGAAGAACATCGCGTACGGCATCGGCGAGTCGTAGAGCGTCGAGTAGTGGTCGCGGGACTTCCAGTAGACGTGGAAGACGCCTTCCCGGGTGGGGGTGTAGTCGGACCCGAACCGCACCGGCAGGGTCTTCAGCGTCCTGCCGTCCACCATCCAGCGCAAGGTGCGGCTGGACTTGCTGATGCACAGCACCCGCCCGGTCATGCACCGCGCGTCCGGCGCGTCGGCGGGCTGCCCGCCCATCAGATACAGCTCCCACTTGCCCGGCTCGTGCGTCATCCTCCGCAGCCGCTGCCAGGTGACGGCGTCGGTCTCGCCGGTCTGCGGCAGCCCGCGCTTGCCCTGGAAGCCCTTCACCGCCGCCACGGTCGCGTCGTCGTACGTCCCCGTCGGCCCCTCGAAGATCCAGGCGACCTGCCGCAGCCGGGCCTGGAGCTCACGGATGTCCCGCCCGGTGTCGCCGGGGGACCAGAGCACCTCGGCCGGGGCGCCGTCGGACGGCCGCGGGGAGCCGGTCCCGGGCGACTTCTCGCGCGGCGCGGGCGAGGCGCTGTCGTCCGGCAGGTCGATCCGTACCGGTGAGCGGCCCTTCCCGTCGTCGTCCGCCGCCTGTACGGTGCAGCCGCCCACGACGGCCACGACCACCAGCGCGGCGACCACTCTCCCCATGCCCTCGATACGCATCGCGACCCCCCGTCGTCTCACCCTGCCACGGCTGATGCCTTCCCGCGGATGACTCGTCGCGAACGGCGCGGCATTGTGGGGACCAGTACCCCAGCGACGGGAGGCGGCACACCATGGCGGGCGAGTCGGGCCGTATGCGACGTACCGAGAGCGGGCTGCCCATCGAACCGGTCTACGGACCCGGGACCCAGGAGGGCTGGGACCCGGCGGAGAAGCTGGGCGAACCGGGTGCCTACCCCTTCACCCGGGGCGTGTACCCGACCATGTACACAGGGCGCCCCTGGACCATGCGCCAGTACGCCGGCTTCGGCACGGCGACCGAGTCCAACGCCCGCTACCGGCAGCTCATCGCCCACGGCACGACCGGCCTCTCCGTCGCCTTCGACCTCCCCACCCAGATGGGCCACGACTCCGACGCCCCCCTCGCGCACGGTGAGGTCGGCAAGGTGGGGGTGGCGATCGACTCGGTCGACGACATGCGGGTGCTGTTCGACGGGATTCCGCTGGACCAGGTCTCCACGTCGATGACGATCAACGCCCCCGCGGCGCTGCTCCTGCTCCTCTACCAACTGGTGGCCGAGGAGCAGGGCGTACCGGCCGACCGGCTCACGGGCACGATCCAGAACGACGTCCTGAAGGAGTACATCGCGCGGGGCACGTACATCTTCCCGCCGAAGCCCTCGCTGCGGCTGACCGCCGACATCTTCAGGTACTGCCGGGCCGAGATCCCGCGGTGGAACACGATCTCGATCTCCGGCTACCACATGGCCGAGGCGGGCGCGTCCCCCGCCCAGGAGATCGCGTTCACGCTCGCCGACGGCATCGAGTACGTCCGTACGGCGGTCGCCGCGGGCATGGACGTCGACGACTTCGCCCCCCGCCTCTCCTTCTTCTTCGTGGCCCGTACGACGATCCTTGAGGAGGTCGCCAAGTTCCGTGCCGCCCGGCGCATCTGGGCCCGGGTGATGCGGGACGAGTTCGGCGCCCGCGACCCCAAGTCGCAGATGCTGCGCTTCCACACCCAGACGGCCGGCGTCCAGCTCACCGCCCAGCAGCCGGAGGTGAACCTGGTCCGGGTCGGGGTCCAGGCCCTGGCCGCGGTGCTGGGCGGCACCCAGTCCCTGCACACCAACTCCTTCGACGAGGCGATCGCCCTGCCGACCGACAAGAGCGCGCGGCTGGCGCTGCGCACGCAGCAGGTCCTGGCGTACGAGACGGACGTCACCGCCACCGTGGACCCCTTCGCCGGTTCGTACGTCGTCGAGCGGATGACCGACGACGTGGAGGCCGCGGCCGTCGAGCTGATGCGCCGGGTCGAGGACCTCGGCGGTGCGGTGGCGGCCATCGAGCACGGCTTCCAGAAGAACGAGATCGAACGCAGTGCCTACCGGATCGCCCAGGAGACGGACGCGGGTGACCGGGTCGTGGTCGGCGTCAACCGCTTCCGGCTCGACGAGGAGGAGCCGTACGAGCCGCTGCGGGTGGACCCCGCGATCGAGGCCCGGCAGGCCGAGCGGCTGGCGCGGCTGCGGGCGGAACGCGACGCGCCGGCGGTGGCCTCGGCCCTCGACGCCCTGCGCAAGGCGGCCGAGGGGGAGGACAACGTCCTGTACCCGATGCGGGAGGCGCTGCGGGCGCGGGCGACGGTGGGCGAGGTGTGCAACGCGCTGCGGGAGGTGTGGGGGACGTACGTCCCGTCGGACGCGTTCTGAGACGAGGGGGCAAGGCTGTCGTACCTTCGTGCGACACTCCTTCCCATGTTCGGTGTCATCGACCTTCCCACCTACTTGGCAGGACTCGTCCTGATCGTCCTCCTGCCCGGTCCCAACTCGCTGTACGTCCTCTCCGTCGCCGCCCGGCGCGGGGTGCGGGCCGGGTACACCGCCGCGGCGGGCGTGTGGTGCGGGGACACCGTGCTGATGACCCTGTCGGCGGCCGGGGTGGCGTCCCTCCTCCAGGCCAACGCCGTGCTGTTCGGGATCGTGAAGTACGCGGGCGCCGGGTATCTGACCTGGCTGGCGGTCGGGATGCTGCGGGCCGCGTGGGGGATGTGGCGGTCGCGCAAGGAGACCGCGGCGGCCGGGGCGGCGCCCGAGGGGGGCACCTATGAGCGGCCCTACCGCCGGGCCCTCGTGATCAGCCTCTTCAACCCCAAGGCGATCCTCTTCTTCGTCGCCTTCTTCGTGCAGTTCGTCGATCCCGGGTACGCGTATCCGGCGCTGTCCTTCGTGGTGCTGGGAGCGTTCGCGCAGGCGGCCAGCTTCCTCTACCTGAGCGCGCTGATATTCAGCGGGACCCGGCTGGCGGACGCGTTCCGCAGGCGGAAGCGGCTGTCGGCGGGGGCCACCTCGGCCGCGGGGGCGCTGTTCCTCGGGTTCGCGGTGAAGCTGTCGCTGGCTAGCGCGTGACGCGGGCCAGGTACTTCGCCGCCCCCTCCGGGTTCTCGCCCGCCCAGCCCACATAGCCGTCCGGGCGCACCAGGAACAGGCCCTGCCCGTACGACGCCTGCTCCTCCCCGGCGACCACCCGCACCGACTCCGGCAGCCCCGCCGGCGCTTCGGCGGCCACTGCCAGGAGGGTCCAGTGCGGCCCCCGGAACGCGTCGAAGAGCCGTACGCCGCCCAGTGTGCCGTCGGGCGCGCGGTCGCCCGCCCGCACCGGGCCGGGTGCCGTCCGGGTCTCCTCCGCCAGCGACGAGTCGCGGTATCCCAGGCCCAGTTGGCGGGTCGCCGCGCCGCGGCGGGTCTCGCCGCGGTGCACGCTGGTCGTCAGGTCGAGCATCTGCGCGGCGACGGGGCGGCGCTCCTCCTCGTAGGTGTCGAGCAGGGCCTCCGCGGCGCCCTCCGCCAGCACCGCGCCCAGCTTCCAGCCCAGGTTGTAGGCGTCCTGGACGCTGGTGTTCAGGCCCTGTCCGCCGGCCGGTGAGTGGATGTGGGCCGCATCCCCGGCGAGGAGGACGCGCCCGGAGCGGAAGCGGTCGGCGAGGGCCTGCCGGGGCCGGAAGTCCGAGGCCCAGCGGACCTCCGTCACGGCGCCCGGAGCGAGGTGCGAGCGGTCGGCGACGACCTTGCGGACGCCGTCGGGGGAGACGTCCACGGCCGCGCCCTCCGGGAACTGGGCCACGACCTGGAATTCCCCTGTCCCGGCCAGCGGGCAGATCGCGAGGAAGCCGTCGCCGTCCCCGCGCGGCGGGAAAATGTGCCAGTTGTCGCGGTCGAGGCCGGTCAGCCGTACGTCGGCGACCAGCATCGGGTTCGGGTCGACCGGCTCGCCGGTCATGGCGATGCCCAGGGCCCGCCGCACCGCCGAGCGGCCGCCGTCGGCGGCGACGGCGTACCGGGCGCGGATGTCGGGGCCGTCCGCGCAGTGCGCGGTGACCCCGTCCGCGTCCTGCGTGAGTCCGGTGACCTCGCGGCCGAAGACGATCCGTCCGCCCAGCTCGGTCAGCCGGTCCCGCAGGATCTCCTGCGTCCGCCACTGCGGCACCATCCACGGCTCGGCGTAGGGGGAGTCCTCCGTCACCTCCACCGGGTCGAACATCTGGTGCTCGCCCATCCGCTGGCCGTCCTGCCAGATCATCCCGACCGGAATGCGGCCGCCCATCGCGCGGATCGCGTCCAGCACGCCCAGGTCGTCGAAGACCTCCAGCGTGCGCGGCTGGAGGCCCTTGCCGCGCGAGCCCGGGAAGAGGGCCGCGGCCTTCTCCACCACCAGCGCGTCCACGCCGCGCCGCGCGAGGTCGATCCCGAGGGCGAGGCCGGTGGGTCCCGCGCCCACGATCAGGACGTCGGTGCGCATACGACCACTCTCCTTCTCCTTAACGCCGTTAAGTGCCGTCGTCCACGAGCGTGCCCTTAACGCTGTTAAGGTGTCAAGCGTGAGTACGGAACGCCGCGCGCCCCTCGGCCGGAAACGGGTCGCCGAGACCGCCCTGAAGCTGCTGAACGAACTGGGCCTGGACGGCCTGACCCTGCGTGCCATCGCCAACGAGCTCGACGTCAAGGCGCCCGCCCTGTACTGGCACTTCAAGGACAAGCAGGCGCTGCTCGACGAGATGGCGACGGAGATGTACCGCCGGATGATCGCCGGGACCGCACTGGATCCCGGCGACACCTGGCAGGAGCGGCTGCTGAAGTCCAACCGCGGACTGCGCGCCGCCCTGCTCGGCTACCGCGACGGCGCCAAGGTCTTCAGCGGCTCACGCTTCACGAGCCTCGTGCACGTGGAGGCGATGGAGGACAACCTGCGCCTGTTCACGACCGCGGGCTTCACACTCGCCCAGGCGGTCCGCGCGACCTCGACGACGTACGCCTACACCCTCGGCTTCGTCATCGAGGAGCAGGGCGTGGAGCCGCTGCCGGGTGAGCGCAGGGAAGGGTACGACGTCGAGGAACGGGCCCGCCGCATGGCCGACTTCCCCCTGTCGGCCGCGGCGGGGAGGGAGATCTTCACGGACTTCGACGCGCACTTCGAGGAGGGGCTGGCCGTCGTCGTCGCGGGCATCGAGGCCCGGTACCGCTGATCTCAGGCCCGGCTCGCCAGCGTGCGGCGCACCGCCCGGGTGACGATCGGCGGCAGCAGGTCCACCGCGACCCGGCGGACGGGCGACCGGCGACGCGCCGGTGCGGGGGCCGGCTCCGGTGCCGGCTCCACGTAATGCCGTGACTTCGGGAACTCCACCGGCCGCATCCCCTTCGCGCGCGCCCGCACCAGCCGGTGCCCCGCCGCCTCCTGCACGCTCAGCCCGCAGTCCGCCCGCCCCCTGAGCATCTCCAGCAGCTCCTCCTGCACCGCCCCGGGGTCGCCCCACGTCCCGTACAGCTTCTGCGTGCTGAGGCATACCGGCCGCAACCCCCGGTTCAGCACCGCCTCCCACACCGCCACCGACACCCCCGGCGTGTGCTCGGAGCGGAAGTCGTCGAGGACCACGATCCCGTCGGGAACCAGCAACTCCCGTGCCGCGCCGATGTCGTCGCGGACGTGCTCGTACAGGTGCGAGGCGTCGATGTGCACGAACCGGCAGCTCCGCGGGGCGACCTCGGACGGGACCACCGAGCTGGGCGCCTCGATCACGCGAGGCAGCTCGTCGTGGAAGGAGAGGTAGTTGCGCTCGAACGCCCGCCGGGTCAGGGAGCCGTACGACTTCGCCGTCTCGGCCCTGTTCGCCCCGTCCGGCGCCTCCCCGCCGAACAGGTCGCAGACCGTGAACCGCTCGTCGCCGCGCCGGTGCCGGCCGAGCAGGATCGCGCTCTTGCCCAGGTAGGCGCCCAGCTCCAGCAGGTCGCCCTGGAGGCCCCGCGCCCGCTGGCGGTCGAGGAACCAGGTGAACAGCATCTGGTCGAGCGGCGGGAACCAGCCGGGCACGTCGCTGAGTTCGCCGGGGTACGTGTACGTCTGCTGTGGGTTTGCCATGAGACATTCCTGCTCGCTGGGCGCCCGGCAAACTGGCCCGCAGCGGAACGCCGGATGAACAAACCTCAGCGGGCCTTGGCCAGCGCCGCGCGCAGCCTCGGCGTGAGCGGCCTCTCCACGTACCGGTTCAGCAGCCAGGCCAGCACCAGCATCGCCACGACCGTCAGGCCGAAGGCCGCCGCCGACGGCAGCCCGAGCCCGATGTGCAGGGCGTGGATCACCACCCAGCCGAGGTGCTCGTGGACCAGGTAGAAGGGGTACGTCAGCGCCCCGGCCACGGTCAGCCAGCGCCAGTTCGCCCAGTCGAGCCAGCCCAGCGCGATCGCCGCGACCGCGAGGAAGCCGAGGGCGACCACGAGGACGATCCCGGCGGAGGAGCGGTGGGCGAACGCGTTCGGGTCGCCGGCGTTCCACAGGCCGCGCACCGCGTAGTGCTGGCCGATGAGGAAGCTGACCCCGACGATGCCCCACGCGTACACGTCCCGCCGGTCGCGGTGGACGAGGTAGAGGCCGACACCGCCGATGAAGAAGGGCGCGTACTCGGGCATCAGCACGACGTCGAGCAGCGGCTGGTGCGCGGCCTGC
The DNA here is from genome assembly GCF_003143935.1 of Streptomyces sp. Act143. Lineage (GTDB taxonomy): Bacteria > Actinomycetota > Actinomycetes > Streptomycetales > Streptomycetaceae > Streptomyces. The sequence goes on from NZ_QFRX01000001.1 coordinate 6,203,303, forward strand.
GTGATCGCCGCCGCCAGCGTCCAGCCCGCGCAGAACAGGATCACCCGGCGGCGCGAGGCACCGGGCAGCACGACGCAGAGCGCGAACAGGGCGTAGAAGCGGACCTCCGACCACAGCGTCCAGCACACCCCCAGCACCCGGTCCACGCCGAGCGGCTGCTGGAGCATCGTCAGGTTCACCAGCGCGTCGCTCGGCGAGACCGTCCGGTACGCCACCATCGGCAGGGCGAAGACGGCGGTGACGAGCACGACCGCCGCCCAGTACGCGGGCAGCAGGCGGGACGCGCGGGACGCGAAGAACGACTTCAGGGGCCTGCCCCAGCCGCTCATGCAGATCACGAATCCGCTGATCACGAAAAAGACCTGGACGCCGAGACAGCCGTACGAGAAATACTGGTGCAGCGTCGGGAACTGGTCCTTCGGGGAACTTCCCCAGGCCGCCGTGACATCCCCGCCCCGGCCGCCGTAGTGGTACGCGGCCACCATCAGCGCGGCCACCAGGCGCAGTCCGTCCAGGGCGCGCAGCCGGGTCCCGCGGGGCGCCGCCCGTTCCGGCCGCCGGGGTGTCCCGGTCACCTGGCGGACCGTCATCGTGGTCACGGATATCCCCTCGACAAGCTGTTTCTGCGGTGTTCTGCGCCGTTCCTACGGGTGCACACAGGCACATTAGTCCGAATCACAGGGATGTCTTGGTTGACGACCCAACGATTAGCCGTCCGGCCCCGGTGAGTTCACCTGGATGTCGTTTTGGATTCCTAAATTTCCCCGGAATCCCCCCACGCAGCCGTAAACCCAAGAACTCGCCTCGGATTCGGTAAGAGGTCCGAGAGAAAAACGGGAGTGCCATGACGACGGTCCAGAAGAGACGTGCACGGGCGCGTGGAGGGGAACTGGACGACTGCCTGCGCGCCTGCGCGGTGCACAGCGGCAAGCTCGTCGGCAGCGTCGACCGCCGACGCGTCGAGCTCGCCGAGCAGTTGCGCAAACTCCTCGTCGTATGGGGCACCTCCGGCGCCGCAGCGCCCGCGGCCACCCCGGCGAGCGGCGCCACCGCCCTGCTCAAGCGGGCCGTGAAGGGCGCGGCCACGCCGTCGAACGGCATCCCCAACGAACTGCTCGACGCCCTCCTCGCCGTCGCCAACAAGGCGTTGGAGTGCGGCTACGACGACGAGTTGAACCTCGCCCTCGTCATCAGCGACACCGTCCTCGCCCAGCGCAAGAACTCCCGCGCCGGCTGGCGGCTGCGCGCCCGGCTCCTGGAGACCCTCGGCGACGAGGCCGAGGCCGTCGAGGCGTACGACAAGTACCTCGCCCTCACCGACGACGACGGGTTCGGCGTCCGCGCCCGGATCGCCGGTCTGCGCGTCGCCGCCGAGAAGGAGCGCGAGCTGCTCGCCCTGCTGCGGCGGCAGAACCCGCGCGCCGAGGAGTTCACCCGCCGCGCCGCCACCGACGTCTGGGCCGAGGGCCTCGCCGCGCACGCCGTCGGGGACTGGACCGAGGCCGAGCCGCGCCTCGTGGGAGCGCTCCTCGCCCTGGCCGCCGAGGACGCCCCGGTCGCCGACCGGCAGGAACTCCTCAGCCAGTACCTGGACCTGCGGACCACCGAGTCGACCGACCTGCCCGCCCTCACCGAGGCCCTCGCCCTCTACGCCGAGCAGCGCCGCAACCGCATGCGCGGCCCCGTCGCCGACCCCACCGTCGGCGGCGTGCAGTGGATCAGCCTCGGCGAGTTCCGCAACCGGATCGCCGGCAAGTCGATCTGCCTGATCGCCAACTCCGGTCGGGTCGGGGCCAGTTCGATGGGCGCCGAGATCGACGCGTACGACCTCGTCGTCCGCTTCAACTCGTACCGGATCGACCCGAAGCACACCGGCAGCCGCACCGACATCCACGCCACCATCCACAAGCACGGCTTCAACTGGGACCAGCGGGTCGACACCCGGCTGGTGTTCGGCGGCATCTCCGGCGACTGGAAGTACTCCCTGCGCAACCGCCTCGTCCCCGGCGCCCAGACCTTCCTGGGAGACGAATCGCTGCGCTGGCCGGTGCGCAACATCGGCAAGCTCGGCACCGACGTCTGGTCCGGCATCCCCACCACCGGCTTCAACATGCTGTACCTGCTGGACTTCCTGGACGTCAGCCCGACCCTCGACCTGATCGGCTTCGACTTCTACGAGAGCGGCGCCTACCGCGTCCAGGAGGCCATGAAGCTCGCGATCACGTCCGTGCACGAATACACCAGCGAGAAGGCATGGGTCATGCAGCGGGCCCAGAGCGTGACCGACCTGAGGATCTCCCTGCGATGACCACGAACACCCTGACCGCCGCCCCCGTCACCGACGCCCACGCCCTCACCGGCAAGCGCCGCATCGCCTTCGCGTCCTACGTCGACGAGAACTACCTGCCCGGCTTCCTGACCCTGCTCAGGAGCCTCGCCCTGTCCAACCCGGGTGTGTGCGAGGACTTCGTCGTCCTCTACGACGACCTGCGCCCCGGCTCGATCGCCCGCATCCGCGCCCTGCATCCGCGGATCGTCCTCAAGCGCGTCGACGACACGCACTACGACGCGTACAAGAAGGGCGACCAGGACAACTACCTGGTCCGCAAGGCGTACTTCATCCTGGATGTGTTCCGCATCCGCGAGTACGACACCGTCATCACCCTGGACACCGACATGGTCGTCCTCGGCGATCTGCGCGAACTCCTCGAACTGCGCGAGGGGCTGGCGGCCGTACCGCAGTTCTTCTACGGGCAGCACAAGCTCAACTCCGGACTCCTGGTCATCCAGCGCGAGTACCTCAGCGACGAGTTCTGCGCCCGGCTCGACCAGTGCGGGCGCTCCGGCGACTACGAGCTCGACAAGCACGACCAGGGCATCCTCAACGCCGTCCTCGACGGCGACTTCATCCGCCTCGACCCGCGCTACAACTTCGTCAAGCGGCGGCTGTCGGGCGACCTGCCCGTCCCGGACGACACCGCGATCCTGCACTTCACCGGCCGCCACAAGCCGTGGCAGGGCGGTGAGGCCGGGTACAGCCAGGCCGAGGACAAGTGGCGCGAGTACGAGCTGACCGACGCCGAGTTCCAGGCGGCCTACCTGGAGTCCGCCGGCGGCCTCCACCACGACCTGGTCGTCCACCTCGGCACCCCGCACGTGAAGCGCACCGGCGACGTCGAGGTGGCCCGCAAGGTCGCCGCCGCGCACATCGCGAACGGCGGCTACCAGGACGCCGTCGACATCCTCTCCGGTGTCCGCATCCCCCTCGACGAGGCCTGGCCGCACGAGGTCCTCGGCCACGCCCTGATGAGCGTCTCCCGCTACGAGGAGGCCAGGGCCCGGCTGCTGCTCGCCACCGCCGCCCCCAACCGGGCCGCCACCGCCTACGCCCGGCTCGCCCAGCTGGCCTGGGTGCACGGCGACAACACCGAGGCACTGCGGTACGCCACCGCCGGCCTCACCGTCGACCCGACGCACCGCCCGAGCCGCCTGTGGGCCCAGCGGGCCGCCGCCGTGCCCTCCCAGGAACGGGGCAGCGCCGACGACCAGCTCGCCCACGTCGCCTTCTACATGGACCGGCAGGGCAACGCGGGCGACAAGCTCCTCCCGGAGACCGTCCGCCTCGCCTTCGGCCCGGACACCACGTCCCGGCGCTGGCACTCCGTCCACGCCCACCGCCTCTTCGACGAGGCGGCCCTGGAGCGCGTCAACGCCCGCCGCGGCCTGGTCATCGGCGGTGGCGGGCTCTTCATCCCGGACACCATGCCCAACGGCAACAGCGCCTGGCAGTGGAACGTCCCGGACGCGCTGCTGAACCGGATCGACGTCCCGATCGCGGTCTTCGCCGTCGGCTTCAACGCCTTCGACGGCCAGTCGTACCGCGCCCACCGCTTCCGCGAGTCGCTCCTCCAGCTCGTCGAGCGCTCCGCCTTCTTCGGCCTGCGCAACCACGGCTCGATCGAGAAGGTCCGGGCGATGCTGCCGTCGCACCTGCACGACAAGGTCCGCTTCCAGCCCTGCCCCACCACGGTCATGCGCCAACTGGTGGCGGGCTGGCAGGACCCGGCAGAGCGGGACGACACGATCCTGATCAACGCCGCCTACGACCGCGCGGGCCTGCGCTTCGGACACGACTACGCCTACTTCCTCGCCCAAATGGCCCAGGCCGTAAGGGACTTGGCGGCGCTGGGCGAGGTGAAGTGCGTGGCGCACTCGCTCGACGACGAGAAGATCGCCTTCGACCTGCGCCGCGAGCACGGCATCTCGATGCCCGTCATCCCGATGTACGACTTCGAGAACGACGAGATCCGCGACCTGTACGCCCGCACCAAGCTGGTCATCGGCATGCGCGGCCACGCCGGCATGATCCCCTTCGGCGTCGGCACGCCGATCATCAGCCTGATCTCGCACCCGAAGATGGCTTACTTCCTGCGGGACATCGAGCGCCCGGAGTGGGGCGTCTCGGTCCACGACCGGCACCTCGCCGCCCACCTCGTGGAGCGCGCGAAGGACCTCCTCGCCGACCACGCCAAGACGGTCGCCGACGTCCACGGGCGCCAGCAGGAGCTGTGGAAGGTCACCGAGGCGAACGCGGCGGATCTGCGGGTGATCCTGGGGAGCTGAGAGACCGCGGGCCCCCACGGCACAGGGGGCCCGCACCTTTCGTCACGGGCGCCCGACGGCCTTGTGGAGCAGCCGGCCGAGCTTGGAGCCGCTCTCCGTCCGCTCCTTGTCGTACGCCTTCCGCAGCTGCTCGAAGTGATCCGCGCGGGTCCGGCTCAGATACGCGTCCGACTGGAGCGGCTTGGCGATCGACCAGGCGCGCCTGTGCTGACCGTCGTAGTGGGCGACATACGCCTTGGACAGTTCCAGGACGGACTTGAAGGGGATGCCGTCGGTGTGGTCGCGGTCGATCCGCTCCTGGACGGCGGAGATCAGCTTCAGCTTCTCGTCCACGGTGTAGTCGTCCTCGGTGATCCGCCTGAGAACGTCCGCCGGGACCGGCTTCACCACCTCGAAGGCCAGCGTGGAGCGGATCGGCGGGCCCGCGATCTCGATGTACGGCAGCAGCGCGCCCGTGCTGTGGTGCAGCCACGGCAGCCGGGGCCCGGCGAAGTCCTGGTGGAGCACGACCGTGCCGACCCGCATCCGGCTCAGGAACCGCTCCGAGACGCACCGGAAGACCCGGGCCGTCTTGGCGATGTCGATGTGCAGGAACTCCACCGGGGTGGTGTCCTCGGGGTCCGAGGTCTGCCAGAGGTCGCCCGCGTGGATCTCCACGAAGGGCAGGAAGGGGCCGAGACGGCGCTTGAAGTCGTCCAGGAAGGAATCGTCGTCGGCCGGCCTGCGGCCGGAGTCGAAGAACTTCTCCGACGCGAACGTGCCCTTGCCGACACGGAAGAAGTCGTACGCGTGCAGCCGTCCCGTCCGCTCGTCGAACACCGGGCTCTCGTGCAGGCCGAGCGCGAGGGCGTACGTCGACCCGCCGCCTCCGGAGCCGAGTTCGACGATCTGCCCCTGGCCGGTGAGGTGGTGGCGGCCGACCAGGTACAGGAACTGCAGCTCCCAGGTGCTGCACTGGGTGTAGGGCAGGTCCTCCGGCAGCTCGACGCTGTCGAAGAGGGAGTAGAGCCGGCCGAGCTTCGTCATGAGAGCCTCACGGGATTCGGATAGCGGTGCCCGTGATCCTAGGGACCTCGAACACCGCTTCACCATTGAATCAACGGAGTAACTCGATGATGGGGCTCTATTTCCATGCCCTTTGCGGGTAGTTCATGTCTGATTCGCTCAGCGCTTCACGGCCTTCTTCAGCGCCTTCGCCCGGCGCACCACCCTGCGCGCCGTCGAGTTGTGCGGCAGGAACGCCAGCCGCTCCGGGATGCCGCCGGGCAGGCCCAGGGAGGTGAGGCGCTTCTTCTTGAAGTAGCGCCGGGTGCGGGGGCGCAGGTGCTCGGCGAGGTACCTCTCCGCCGTCGCGCGCCGGGCCGGGTAGATGCGGTCCTGCATGGTGAAGCCGACCGCAGCGACCAGATCGGTCAACTCCGCCGCGGGCAGAGGCTCTTCGCCGCCACGCTGCTCCAGGTCCGGCAGCACCGCGTCCGCCAGCACCGCCGGAACGCGGTTGCTGTTCTGGTACGGGGTCAGCCGGTCCAGCAGGGGTTCGGTGCCGACGCGGGCGACCGGGAGGCCGTAGAACTCGGTGGCCGTGAACAGGGCCGTGGAGAAGCAGCCGACGACCAGTGCGGGGCGGGCCTTCTCGAACAGCACCTCGGCGAGGACGGGCGTGTCGAGGACGGTGAGATCGACGCCCAGCTTCTCCGCCTCGGTCTCCAGGGCGCGGCTGAAGCGGGCCGGCGCCGTGGGGTGCGGCTTGAAGACGACCGAGCGGTGCCCGCGCTCGACCGCGCCGCGCAGCATCCGCACGTGCAGGGCCTCCTCCTCCTGCGCGGAGAGGATGTTCAGCGCGGACAGGTACTGGCCCAGCAGCAGCGCCGAGTTGTCCGGCAGCAACGGCAACCCGGCAACCGTCTCGGCGAGTTCGCTCAGCACCTTCAGGAAGGCGCCCGTGGGCACCACCTGCGCGGGCACGTCGAACTCGGTGAGCAGCAGGGGCGTCAGCCCCGGCACGAGGTCGAGGTGGAGCAGACGGCGCACCCGGGTGCCGACCAGCGGGTCGAGCTTGTTGCGGGTGGGGCCGTAACTCATCAGGCCGTCCGCGTAGACGTGCACGGGGGCGCCGGTGAACAGCTGCGCCACGGTCAGCGCCGGGGTGACCTGGATGGACTCCAGGACCAGCTCCACCCGGTCGTCCCCGAGGCCCCACAGCAGCCGCAGATAGCGCTCGAGGAGCGGGATGTCGTCGGCACGCGGGGTCCAGGCGCCGGGATGGAAGGGACGGATGGCCTCGTTCCAGGACAGCACCGCGTCGAAGTGGGACCGGAGGGGCTCGAAGCCCGGCATCTCGTCCAGCGGCGAAGTGGTCTCCGGCGTCGCCGAGTTGTTGAACACCAGCAGCACCCGGCGCTCGGCCTCGTCGAAGAGGTCGGAGTCGATGGCGGCGGCCAGCGTCGCCGCCCCGTACAGCGTGGAGGCGCAGAAGATCTGCGTGGTCGGGGTGGACATCAGGCGGCCGCCTTCGCTGTGGTGACCCGCCGCCGCAGCCGCCTCAGCTTCGAGGAGCGGCGCAGGTCCATCGTGTCGAGTACGTCCCCGAGCATGTCCTGCGGCATCCGCTTGATCGCCGCCGCGCTGCGCGCCCGCAGCTCCTTGGCGACGGCCGGCTCCCACTTGGACTCGTCGGACAGGTGGTGGGCGATGATCGCGCAGTAGGTGCGCACCGCCTTGGGCAGCAGCCGGTCCGCGTCCCGGTCGGCGGCCGTCTCCTCGATGACCTGGTCGAAGGCGCGGATGAAGTCCAGCTGGCGGGCGTCGCCGATCTGGGTGAGCGAGGAGGCCACCCCGCGCCGGTAGAACACGCCCAGCAGGCTCACCACGGCGAACGACTCCGCCTCGCGGTGCAGCTTCCAGATCCACGGCCGGTCCTCGGCGGTCCGCAGCCCGTCCGTGAAGTGCAGCAGCCCCCTGTCCAGCAGCCGCCGGTGGTACGCCCCCGCCCACGCGTAGGCGTAGTCCACGGACGTCGTCCGGTCGGCGGGCAGGATCGCGTCACGCGGGTTCAGCACCGCGCCGCGCAGCCCGACCGGGGCCCGGTGCACGGACCGGGCGCGGGCGGTCGCCTGCACATGGTCGGTGCGGACGAAGTCGCAGCCCAGGTCCTCGATCGCCGCCACCAGGTCGGCGAAGTACCCCGGCGCGAGCCAGTCGTCGCCGTCCAGGAAGGTGAGGTACTCGCCGGTCGCCGCGTCGAGCCCGGTGTTGCGGGCGGTGGCGAGTCCGCCGTTCTTCTCATGACGGATGTATCTCACCTGCGCGACGTCCGAAAGCGACTCGGCCGCCCGTTCGAGAATAGCGGGCGTCTCATCCTTCGATTTGTCGTCGACGAGGATGAACTCGAAGTCGCTCCGGGCGTTGAGCCGCAGACTTCTGAGGGTGTCCGGGGCGTATTGCTGCACGTTGTAGAACGGCACGATCACGGAAAGCTTTGGCACCCGAGAAACGCTAGAAGGCCGCCCGGCTGGGCAACTTGACGCCGAAGGTACGGGGGGTGAACTCGATGTGTCGGAATGGTGCATCCCCTGTACTTCCGGCGCTTTCACGGGCCAGTTCGGCTCTCGGTGGGCTGTTGTTAACTTTTCGTTGATTCGCGGTTGGGCCATACCTAGGAATTGCTTCCTAGCGTCTTCGACGTGCCAGCAAGTACGTCAGCAACCACAACGACGCCGATGCGCATCGCGGTCCTCGCGGATTCCGACACCCGCTGGAAATGGGGTGCGCTGACCGCCCATCGCATCGCACCGCGTGACGCCGCGCAAGAGGCCTCCGGCCTGAGCGGCTTCCTGCTGCGCGGCCGGGCCACGCCCACCCCGCGCCAGCTCGCGGAGGTCGGGGTCGAGGCCGAGGCGCTGCGCGAGGTGACGGCGGTCGAGTTCCTGCGGGCCATGGCCGAGGAGTCGTACGACATCGTCGTGCTCGCCCTCGTCGGCGGTGGCGTGCAGGCCATGCTGCACGGGCTGAAGCGCGTGTGGGAGGGTCGCTCCGAGCGCCCCGTGGTCGTCACCGGCTACGTCGGCGTCGTCTACGAGAAGCTCGCCGACGGCCTGCTGCTGCGGCACGGGGCGGACCTGGTCCTCGCCAACTCCCGCCAGGACGCGGAGCGTTTCCGGTCCGTGTACGAGGGGGTCGGCGCCGACGCCGCCGCGGTGACGGAGGTGGCGCTGCCGTTCCTGGGCGGCGCGGCCTACGAGGGGGAACACGACCCGTACACGGTCGTCTTCGCCGTCCAGCCGTCCGTGCCGGACAGCCGCAAGGACCGTACGTACCTGCTGAACCGGCTGATCCGGCACGCCCGGCTGCACCCCGAGCGGGAGGTGCTGCTGAAGCTCCGCTCCAAGCCGGGCGAACACACCACCCACATCGAGGAGCAGCCCTACCAGAAGCTGGTCCAGAAGCTCGATCCACCGGCCAACTTCCGCCTGGTGTACGGGAACATGGGCGAGGTCCTGGACCGCACCGATCTGCTGGTCACGATCAGCTCGACGGCCGCGCTGGAGTCACTGCACCGCCGCATCCCGACGGTCGTCCTGACCGACCTGGGCGTACGGGAGACCCTCGGCAACCACCACTTCGTCGGCTCCGGCTGCCTCGCCTCCTGGGACCAGCTCGACGACGGCCACCGGCCGTCGCCCGACCCCGAGTGGGTGGCCCGGCAGGGGGTCGTGGCTGGGGGTTCCTCCTCTGGGGGAGGCTCGTACGCGACCGCGTTCGACGCGGCGCGCGAGCGGATCGCGAAGCTGCTGGCCGGCACGCTGCCGCCGCTGACGCCGTACTACACGCCGGCGACTGCCCCCGGCTACCTGCCCGGCATCCTCGCCCGGCACCACCTGGGACCCGATGGCAGCCCGCTGCCGGGCGCCCCCGCCGCCGACAAGGAGCCCGGCCCGGTCCGGCAGATCGTGCGACGGGCGGCGCGCGGCGCCTACCGGCACGGGGTGCAGCGCGTCGCCCCCGTCATCCGGCGGATGGGCGAGCTGTGACCTCTCTCGAAGGACTTCAAGGAGCAGATCTCATGTCCAACCCGTCGGTACGCCGCGTCCTCGCGGTGATCCCCGCGCGCGGCGGCTCCAAGGGGGTGCCCGCGAAGAACCTCGCGCCCGTCGGAGGCGTCCCCCTCGTGGCGCGGGCCGTGCGGGAGTGCCGGGCCACCCGGCTCGTGACGGACGTCGTCGTCTCCACCGACGACCAGGCCATCGCCGCCGCGGCCCGGGAGGCGGGCGCCGAGGTCGTGCTGCGGCCCGCGGCCATCGCCGGGGACACGGCGACCTCCGAGGCGGCCGTGCTGCACGCCATGGACACCCACGAGGCGCTGCACGGCGCGGCCGTCGACGTGGTGATGCTCGTGCAGTGCACCAGCCCCTTCATCGTCCGCGAGGACGTCGAGGCGGTCGCCGCGGCGGTCGTCGAGCAGGGCGCCGACACGGCGGTCACCGTGGCCCCGTTCCACGGCTTCATCTGGCGCGACGAGGCCGACCCGGCCGCGCAGCCCGGCGGTTACGGCGTCAACCACGACAAGTCCTTCCGCCCCCGCCGCCAGGACCGCCCCCAGGACCTCCTGGAGACCGGCGCCGCCTACGCGATGGACGCGGCCGGCTTCCGCAAGCACCAGCACCGCTTCTTCGGCCGCACCGAACTGGTCCGTACGGACCCGGCCCGGGTGCTGGAGATCGACGACCCCCACGACCTCGCACGGGCACGTGCGCTCGCGCCCCTGCTCGACGCCGACCGCCCCGGCGCCCTGCCGTCCTTCGCGGACGTCGACGCGGTCGTACTGGACTTCGACGGCACCCAGACCGACGACCGGGTGCTGATCGACGCCGATGGAAAGGAGTTCGTCTCCGTGCACCGCGGGGACGGACTCGGCATCGCCGCCCTGCGCAGGTCGGGCCTCCGGATGCTCATCCTCTCCACGGAGCAGAACCCGGTCGTCGCCGCCCGCGCACGGAAGCTCAAGATCCCCGTGCTGCACGGCATCGACCGGAAGGACCTCGCCCTCAAGCAGTGGTGCGAGGAGCAGGGCATCGCGCCCGAGCGCGTGCTCTACGTCGGCAACGACGTCAACGACCTCCCGTGCTTCGCCCTCGTGGGCTGGCCCGTGGCGGTCGCGAGCGCCCACGACGTGGTACGCGGCGCCGCCCGTGCGGTCACCACCGTCCCCGGTGGCGACGGCGCGATCCGAGAGATCGCCAGCTGGATCCTCGGCCCCTCTCTCGACTCCCTCGACAAGTAAGGAACGTTCCTCGAATGTCTGCCAACACCCGCCTCCGCACCTTCGGCACCGAGCGCATCGCCGGCCCCGGCCAGCCCGTCTACATCTGCGGCGAGATCGGCATCAACCACAACGGCGAGCTGGAGAACGCCTTCAAGCTCATCGACGTGGCCGCCGAAGCCGGCTGCGACGCCGTGAAGTTCCAGAAGCGCACGCCCGAGATCTGCACCCCGCGCGACCAGTGGGACATCGAGCGCGACACCCCCTGGGGCCGGATGACCTACATCGACTACCGCCACCGCGTGGAGTTCGGCGAGGACGAGTACCGCCAGATCGACGCGTACTGCAAGGAGAAGGGCATCGCCTGGTTCGCCTCCCCGTGGGACACCGAGGCCGTCGCCTTCCTGGAGAAGTTCGACGTCCCCGCCCACAAGGTCGCGTCCGCGTCCCTGACCGACGACGAGCTGCTGCGCGCCCTGCGCGCCACGGGCCGCACGATCATCCTCTCCACCGGCATGTCGACCCCGAAGCAGATCCGGCACGCCGTCGAGGTCCTCGGCAGCGACAACATCCTGCTCTGCCACGCCACTTCGACCTACCCGGCGAAGGCGGAGGAGCTCAACCTCCGCGTGATCAACACCCTCCAGGCCGAGTACCCGAACGTCCCGATCGGCTACTCCGGCCACGAGACGGGCCTGCAGACCACGCTGGCCGCGGTCGCGCTGGGCGCCACCTTCGTCGAGCGCCACATCACCCTCGACCGCGCGATGTGGGGCTCCGACCAGGCCGCCTCCGTCGAGCCGCAGGGCCTCACGCGCCTGGTCCGCGACATCCGCACCATCGAGGCCTCCCTCGGCGACGGCGTCAAGAAGGTCTACGACTCCGAGCTCGGCCCCATGAAGAAGCTGCGCCGCGTCACCGGTGTCGTGGCCGAGGCGGAGATCGCCGCGGCGGCGGGCGAGCCGGTCGCGGTCTGAAACCGAGTCGGGTCGATCGAGTCGCCAAGGGGACGGTAGTACGCCGATGAGCCGCCGCGCCGGATCCGCCGGGACCTCCACTCTCGCGTTCGTCGAGAGCCCGGTACAGCTGCTGAACGTGCTGGAGTGGGCGCACACGCAGGGAGTGTCCGGTGCGGCGCCCGGCGCGGCCTCCGGTCGCGGACTCACCCTCGTCGTCCTGTCCCCGACGGACCCGATGACCCGGGGCCAGCTGCGCCGCATGGCGGAACTGGCCCGTGAGGAGGGGCACGAGGTCCGCTGGGAGGAGGCCCGGGGCGGTCCCGCGGCCCCCTTCCAGACGATCGGCGGCCTCGCGGGCATGCTCCGCAGGGCCGGCCGGGTCGTGCTGGGCGACCCGTTCTCCCGCTACGTACAACTGCTGCTGACGATCACCCGCGCCACCGACCTGGTGGTGGTCGACGACGGCACGGCCACGATGGAGTTCGTGGCCCAACTCGCCCGCGGCGAACGCCTGGTGCGCTGGCACCGCAAGGGCGGCCGGCCGGGACCGCGCGACGTGGTCTTCGCCCCGGTGTCGTCGGTGGCGCGCAAGCGGCTGACGCCGCGGGACGGCCGGGGCGTGGAGATCTTCTCCTCGATGCCGATGGAGGAGACTCCGGAGGGCGTGACCGTGGCCGCCAACACCTTCGCCTGGACCCGCTCCCGCTTCGGCCCGCCCCGCATCACCAAGGGCGCCGACATGGTCGGTACGTCGCTGGTGGAGACGGGGGTGGTGGACGGGGAGGCGTATCTGGAGGCGGTGAAGGTGCTGTCCAAGACCCACGGCACCACCCGCTACTTCGCCCACCGCCGGGAGAGCGCCGAGAAGCTGCACCGGCTGGCGGTGGAGACCGGGCTGGAGGTGGTCCGCCCGGACCTCCCCCTGGAGCTGATCGCCCGCCGGGGCCCGATCGGCCGCACGATCCTCAGCTTCCCGTCGACCGTGGTCCACACGCTGCCGCTGGCGCTGTCCGGCACGGAGGTCAAGGTCGCGGTCTGCGACATCGACCCGGCGTGGCTGACGGAGAACGCGTCGCCGCGGGCGCAGGGGTTCCTGTCCGGGGTGACGGGAACGGCGCGGGACGTGCACCGGCTGTCGGCGGTGGCGGCGGTGTAGACCGCCCGGGCGGCATCAGTCGTCCTGGGCGGTGTGGGCGACCACGTACGCCTTCCGGTACTTCGCCTGTCCCTGGGGCTCGCGCACGGTGCGGCTGTGGAGCTGGAACCCGGCGGCGGTGAGCAGCTCGACGACCGTCTCGGGCTTGCGCCAGTAGTAGTCGAGCGAGATGGCGTGCCCGAATCGCTCGTCGAGATGCAGCCGGTCGTCCTTCTCGTCGAACTGGAAGGCCAGCAGCAGATACCCGCCGGGCACGAGCACCCGCCGGAACTCGGCGAAGACACCGGGGAGTTGCGCGTCCGGCACGTGAATGATCGAGTACAGCGCGGCGATCCCGCCGAGCGTCGCGTCCGGCAGGTCCAGGGACGTCATCGACCCGACGTGGAAACGGAGTTCGGGATAGGTCCGCCTGGCCATCGCCACCATGCGGGACGAGATGTCGATTCCGAACACCGGCACCCCGAGCGCGTGCAACCGCGCGGTGACGGCCCCGGGCCCACTCCCCACATCGGCCACAGGCTCCCGCCCCCGCTCCTTCACCAACTCCGCGAACCCGCTGATCAGGGCCCGGTCGAAGGTCTGCGCACCGGCCCAGTCCGCACACTCCTCGGCGTACTCGTCGGCGATCGTGTCGTACGCGGCACTGGTGGCCCGTATGAAGGCGGGGGTGTCGGCGTCCATGGGGGCACCCTAGCGACGCGCCGCGAAGCCGGGGGGAAAGGCGGCAGGCCTGTGCGCGGAAGGCGCTTGCCCCGGGGAGGGCATGCCTGGAAGCGAAACGTTGCCCGCCTCCCAGGAAGCGGAGCGGGGTGCCCTATGGGGTGGTCCTGTCCGGGCGAGGTCGTTCGCGGGGCTGGGGGAGCGGCGGGTGGGGTGAGGGAGGGGGCTCCGCCTCTTCCGCCGTCCAGGTGAATCCCGCCAGGGCGCCCGGCCCCCGCTCCGCGACCGGTGCCGCCTGCTCCCGCCTTCGCCGCAGCAGCCACACCCCCGCCCCGAGGGCCCACCCCGCCGCGATCATCACGATCAGCGCCGCCAGTCCCAGCCCCACCGTCCCGTAGAAGCCGACCTTCGCCAGCAGCCCCGGGATCCGCTCCTCACCGCAGCCGCACGCCTGCCGGGCGGCCGGGGCCGCCGAGGTCGTCGTGATCGTCATGCGAAGGAGATGCCCGGCACCCCCGCTCCCGTCACGCCGCGTGGCGGAAACGTCGCGCGGCGGTGATGATTCCGGGACCGGAACAAGCGTCTCGACGGAGGCAGGGTGGATTCCTGGCAGGGTGCGGTCCCGACAGGTGAACAGAGCCGACGGGGTGGCATCGCGGCGTGGTATCCCAGGAGGTGTGGGGGAGTGACGGACACGACCGGGCGCCTTCGATCAAGGCAACCGCAGGTCAGCCACCGTCACTCTCCGTGGATCGTATGATCCATCCGACCGGAAGGCCGGGCGAGTTTACCCATCCCAGCCCATACGTATGCGCCCAGCGGCCAGATTTTCTTCCCCTAACGGGTTGAACTTTTGTTGATCGAGGGTCAGTTGGCCACCCGGGCGTCCTACCCTTCAGAGGGTGAAGCAATTGATGTCCCAAGAGTCCGAGGCCGAACCAGTCGGGGAAGCGGTGCTTCCCGGCACGCTGCCCGAGAGCCTGCGTGCCGAACTCGTCGCGTTCCGACGCGACTTGCACATGCACCCCGAGCTCGGCAACCAGGAGTTCCGCACGACCGCGGCCATCAAGGCGCGGCTCGAGAAGGCCGGGTTGCGGCCCCGGGTCCTCCCCGTGGGCACCGGGCTCATCTGTGACATCGGCGAGTGGGACGGCGGCAAGCCCATGCTCGCGCTGCGCGCCGACATCGACGCCCTGCCCATTCCGGACACGAAGAGTGAGTGCGCGTACCGCTCCACCGTGCCCGACCGGGCGCACGCCTGCGGCCACGACGTGCACACGACCGTGGTGCTCGGCGCCGGTCTCGTCCTCGCCGAGCTGCACCGGCAGGGGCGGCTGCCGCGGCCCGTCCGACTGCTCTTCCAGCCCGCCGAGGAAGTGCTGCCCGGCGGCGCCGCCGACGCCATCGAGTGCGGCGTGCTGGACGGGGTCGGGAAGATCGTCGCCGTGCACTGCGACCCGCGGGTCGACGCCGGCCGGATCGGACTGCGCACCGGCCCCATCACCTCCGCCTGCGACCGGCTGGAGGTCTCGCTGGACGGCCCCGGCGGGCACACCGCGCGGCCCCACCTCACCACCGACCTCGTCACCGCCGCCGCCCGCGTGGTGACCGACGTGCCGGCTGTCGTCGCCCGACGCGTCGACAGCCGCAGCGGACTCGCGATGACCTGGGGACGCATCGAATCCGGCCACGCGCCGAACGTCATCCCCCAGCACGCCGAGCTGTCCGGAACCGTGCGCTGCCTGGATCTGGAGGCCTGGCGGCAGGCGCCGGACATCGTCGTCGCCGCGATCGACGAGATCGCCAATCTGCACCGGGCCAAGTCCGAGATCAATTACGTGCGGGGCGTCCCGCCCGTCGTCAACGACCCGGACGTGACCGAGCTGCTGCGGGACGCCATGACCGCGCGGCGCGGTGCGCAGTCCGTCGAGGGCACCGAGCAGAGCCTCGGCGGCGAGGACTTCTCCTGGTACCTGGAGCACGTGCCGGGCGCCATGGCCCGCCTCGGGGTCCGGACGCCGGGCGAGCGGACCGTGCGCGACCTGCACCAAGGGGACTTCGACGCCGACGAGTCGGCGATCACCGTGGGCGTGGAGATGTTCACGGCCGCCGCGCTGCTCGACGCCGCCTCCTGAGGCCGTAGCGAGAAGACCGCGCGAAGGGGCACCTGCTCGGCATCTCCCCGGCACCTGCCCGGCATCTCCCCGGCGCCTCCTTTGGTGCCCCTTCGTCCCCTTGTGTCACCCGTGCGTAACCGGGTTCTCGCGAACGTAACCCGCTGTCGGCACGGTTCGATAACGGCCACGAGAAACCCCGTTCCCCTCCCCTTCTACGCGCGTTACTGTGCGCCGAAATCGCCACCGTTGGCGGCACATTGGGGATGCGGGGCCGTTCGGCGGTGCCGTGGGGATGAAGGGGTGCTTGCTGTGCGTCGAATATCCAGGAGGACCAGGTTCTCCCAAGCGGTGGTGGCCGTCTCGGTCATCGCTCTCGCGGCCGTCGGGTGCGGTGAGTCCAGCACCAAGGCCGACAGTGACAAGGCGTCCACCTCGGCGGACGGCAAGTACTCGGGCAAGGGCATCGGGCTCGCGTACGACATCGGCGGCAAGGGCGACCAGTCCTTCAACGACGCCGCCTACGCGGGCTTCGAGAAGGCCGACAAGGAACTGAAGATGGGCGGCACGGACATCGAGCCGCAGGACGGCGAGTCCGAGGCCGACAAGGTGCAGCGCCTGGAGCAGCTCGCCAAGTCCGGCTACAACCCGGTGATCGGCGTCGGCTACATCTACGCGACCGCCATCAAGGAGGTCGCCGCCAAGTACCCGAACACCACGTTCGGCATCATCGACGACGAGACGGTCAAGGCGAACAACGTCGCCGACATGGTCTTCTCCGAGGAGCAGGCCTCCTACCTCGCCGGCGTCGCCGCCGCCAAGGCGTCCAAGGCCAAGCATGTCGGCTTCATCGGCGGTGTGGACATCCCGCTGATCCACAAGTTCGGCGCGGGCTTCATGCAGGGCGTCAAGTCCGTCGACCCGAGCATCAAGATCGAGTCGCAGTACCTCACCGAGACCCCGGCCGAGGGCGGCTTCTCCAGCCCCGACAAGGGCAAGGAGGCGGCCAGCGGCCAGATCGAGAAGGGCGCCGACGTCATCTACCACGCCGCCGGCCTCTCCGGTCAGGGCGTGATCTCCGAGGCCGCCGCCAAGAAGGTGTGGGCCATCGGCGTGGACTCCGACCAGTACAACCAGGACGCGCTCAAGTCGTACAAGGACTACATCCTCGGCTCGGCCCTGAAGAACGTCGGCGGCGCCGTCTACGACCTCGCCAAGTCCGTCCACGAGGGCAAGCCCCTCACCGGCGTCCAGCGCGGCGACCTGAAGTCCGGCGGCGTCGGCTTCGCCGACTCCAACCCCAAGTACAAGGCCATGACGGACGTCGTCGCGGCGGTGGAGAAGGCCAAGCAGGACATCGTGGACGGCAAGGTCACGGTCAAGACGTCGTAACGGCGCCAAGATCGACATCAGGCCACGCCGCCAGGTCCGTCAATAGGCCCTCTGGGCGCCCTTCCAGCTCGTACGCCCCTGAAGGGGCGGGCGCCGAATTCGCGCCTGCCCCGCCGTGCCTGGCACGCACGCTCGCCGCGTTGCCGGACCGCCCACGTGGCTCCGCCACGCGGACGCCCCGGCGCCTTGCGATCGCACGCACCAGGCACGGCAGGGCCCGCCCTCCGGGCGGACGACGCGAATTCGGCGCCCGCCCCTTGCCTCCCGCAAGGGGCGTACTGCTGTCCGTAATCTGGGCTGTATCTGTGGCCACAGCTCGATAACGGACCGGACAGAAGGGTTTTTCCGTCTGGTCTACGCGCGTTACGCTGCGGCGGAACCAGCGCCTGGTATGGGCGCTTGCACAAAGGAGTCTCGTTCCATGCGCCGGGTGTCCCGTATCACGGTTGCAGGCGTTGCAACCGCAGCCCTTGCCCTGACCGCGTCCGCGTGCGGCAGCTCGTCCAACGAGTCGTCGAACAGCGACAGCAAGAACCTGGGCCTCGCCCTGGCGTACGACGTCGGCGGCAAGGGTGACCAGTCCTTCAACGACGCCGCGACCGCCGGCATGGAGAAGGCCGACAAGGAGTTCGGCTACAAGTCGACCGCGGTCGAGCCGCAGGACGGCGAGTCCGAGGCGGACAAGGTGCAGCGCCTGGAGACCCTGGCCAAGCAGGGCTACAACCCGGTCATCGGGGTCGGCTTCGCCTACGCGCCCGCGGTCAAGGCGGCCGCCGCCAAGTACCCGAAGACCACCTTCGGCGTCGTCGACGACGAGCAGATCAAGGCCGACAACGTCGCGGACCTCGTCTTCTCCGAGGAGCAGGCCTCCTACCTGGCCGGCGTCGCCGCCGCCAAGACCACCAAGTCCAACGTGGTCGGCTTCATCGGCGGTGTGGACGTGCCGCTGATCCACAAGTTCGAGGCCGGCTTCAAGCAGGGCGTCGCGGACACCAAGAAGGGCGTCACGGTCAAGTCGCAGTACCTGACCGAGACCGCCGCCGAGGGTGGCTTCTCCAGCCCGGACAAGGGTGAGGCCGCCGCCGAGGGCCAGATCGACGACAAGGCGGACGTCGTCTACGCCGCCGCCGGTCTGTCCGGCCAGGGCGTCATCAAGGCCGCCAACGCCAACAAGGTGTGGGCGATCGGCGTCGACTCCGACCAGTACAAGCAGGACGCGCTCAAGGCGTACAAGGACTCGATCCTGACCTCCGCCATGAAGAACGTCGAGGGTGCGGTCTACGACCTGGCCAAGTCGGTCAAGGACGGCAAGCCGGAGACCGGTGTCATCCGCGGCAGCCTCTCCAACGGCGGCGTGAGCCTGTCGAACTCCAACCCG
Organism: Streptomyces sp. Act143; assembly: GCF_003143935.1. Lineage (GTDB taxonomy): Bacteria > Actinomycetota > Actinomycetes > Streptomycetales > Streptomycetaceae > Streptomyces. The sequence continues at coordinate 6,221,844 of NZ_QFRX01000001.1, forward strand.
GTCTTCGCGGACAACAAGGACACCCAGGCCGCGATCGAGAAGGCCACCGCGGGCATCAAGGACGGCTCCATCAAGGTGAAGACCTCCTGACCCCACCCGGTCACAGGCCTTGGCCAAATAAGCGCTGTAATGGCAGCGTTACGGCCACGGAACGGGGTGCGGAGACCATGGCTCACCGCACCCCGTTCGCGCGGCAGAATGCTCGGAACGGATCGTTGGCCGAAAATGAACGATCAGGTCCGGGCACTATTTAAAGCAGGGGCGCTACGCGCGTAGAGTGGCCCCTTCCACAAGGAGAGTGCGCCATCGACGCGACCAGCAGCCCTCCGCTCACCGATCAGTCGACGATCGCCGTCGAGCTGGCGGGGATCACCAAGCGGTTCCCGGGTGTCGTCGCCAACCACGACATCCACCTGACGGTACGAAAGGGCACCGTCCACGCCCTCGTCGGCGAGAACGGCGCCGGCAAGTCGACCCTGATGAAGATCCTCTACGGCATGCAGAAGCCGGACGAGGGCACCATCGCGGTCGCCGGCGAGCAGGTGACGTTCGGCAGCCCCGCCGACGCCATCGCCCGCGGCATCGGCATGGTCCACCAGCACTTCATGCTCGCCGACAACCTCACGGTCCTGGAGAACGTGGCCCTCGGCAGCGAGAAGCTGTACGGCATCGGCGGTGGCGCCCGCAAGAAGATCAAGGAGATCTCCGACCGCTACGGGCTCAACGTGCGCCCCGACGTCCTCGTCGAGGACCTCGGTGTCGCCGAGCGCCAGCGCGTGGAGATCCTCAAGGTCCTCTACCGCGGCGCCCGGACCCTGATCCTCGACGAGCCCACCGCCGTCCTCGTGCCGCAAGAGGTCGACGCGCTCTTCGACAACCTGCGCGAGCTCAAGTCCGAGGGCCTGTCGGTCATCTTCATCTCGCACAAGCTCGGCGAGGTCCTCTCCGTCGCCGACGAGATCACCGTCATCCGGCGCGGCACGACCGTCGGTACGGCCGTCCCCGCCGAGACCACCCCGCGCCAGCTCGCCGAGATGATGGTCGGCAGCGAGCTCCCCACCCCGGAGACCGCCGAGTCGACCGTCACCGACCGGGCCGTCATCGAGGTCAAGGGCCTCACCGTCTACGCCTCCGGCGGCGCCTCCATCGGCGTCGACACCGAGTCCGTCACCGGCGGCCTCGCGGCGGCCGGCGCCGACGTCAAGAAGGCCCTGGACGACGTCACCTTCACCATCCACGCCGGTGAGGTCATGGGCATCGCCGGTGTCGAGGGCAACGGCCAGACCGAGCTCATCGACGCGCTGATCGGCACCAAGAACGCCGACTCCGGCACCATCGCCTTCCTCGGCGAGGACATCACCCCCTGGCCCACCCGCAAGCGCCGCGAGCAGGGCGTCGGCTACATCCCCGAGGACCGCCACCGCCAGGGCCTGCTCCTGGAGGCCCCGCTCTGGGAGAACCGCATCCTCGGCCACGTCACCGAGGCCCCCAACGCCAAGGGCTTCTGGCTCAACCCCAAGGGCGCCCAGGCCGACACCCGCCGGATCGTCGAGGAGTACGACGTCCGCACCCCCGGCATCGACGTCACCGCCGCCTCCCTGTCCGGCGGCAACCAGCAGAAGCTGATCGTCGGCCGCGAGATGAGCCACAGCCCGAAGTTCCTGATCGCCGCCCACCCCACCCGCGGTGTGGACGTCGGCGCACAGGCCCAGATCTGGGACCGCATCCGCGAGGCCCGCCGCCAGGGCCTCGCCGTGCTGCTGATCTCCGCCGACCTGGACGAGCTCATCGGCCTGTCGGACACCCTGCGCGTGATCTACGACGGCAAGCTCGTCGCCGACGCCAACCCCGCGACGATCACCCCGGAGGAGCTCGGCTCCGCGATGACCGGTGCCGCGACCGGACACCTTGAGCACGTAGAGACCGGCGAGGCCGCCGGATCCGCCCCGGAGGACGAGGCCCGATGAAGAAGTTCGACAAGGAGCGCCTGCTCCTCGCCGTGGCCGGTCCGGCCCTGGCGCTCGTCGCGGCGATCCTGCTGACCTCGGTCGTGCTGGTCGCCTCCGGCAAGAGCCCGATCGAGCCCTACCGGCTGATGATCGAGCAGGCCGGGTTCTCCGACGTCCAGGTCCTGATCATCAACCAGGCGTCGATGTACTACATCGCCGCCCTCGCGGTCGCCCTCGGCTTCCGCATGAACCTCTTCAACATCGGCGTCGACGGCCAGTACCGCCTCGGCGCCATGATGACCGCCGTCGTCGGCGCCCACGTGGCCCTGCCGGCCGCCCTCCAGGTGCCGCTGCTGCTCCTGGTCGGCGCGCTCACCGGCGCCATGTGGGCCGGTATCGCGGGCGTGCTGAAGGTGACCCGGGGTGTCAGCGAGGTCGTCGCGACGATCATGCTGAACTCCATCGCCACCAGCGTCATCGGCTACCTCACCCTCACCGACAACTGGGGCGTGCCGCTCGGCGACAACGTCACCACCGGTGTGATGAAGGAGTCCGGCTGGGTGCCCGGCATCGACCTCGGCTCCGACGTCGGCGAGATCTACGGCCTGGTCTTCCTCGCCGTCGCCATGGGCGTCGGCTACTGGTTCGTCCTCAACCGCACCCGCTTCGGCTTCGACCTGCGCGCCACCGGCGAGTCCGAGACCGCCGCCGCGGCCTCCGGCGTCAACGCCAAGCGCATGGTCCTCACCGCGATGCTGATCTCCGGCGCCGTCGCCGGCATCTCCGGCCTGCCGCTGCTCCTCGGCGACGTCCACACCTACAGCCTCAGCTTCCCGGCCGGCCTCGGCTTCACCGCCATCGGCATCGCCCTGCTGGGCCGCAACAACCCCGGCGGCATCGCCCTCGCCGCCCTGCTGTGGGCGTTCCTCGACAAGGCGTCCCCCGCCCTCGACTACGCGGTCCCGGAGCCGTACGAGAAGGAGATCGCCACGATCATGCAGGGCCTGATCGTGTTCGCGGTCGTCATCTCCTACGAGGTCGTCCGCACCTGGGGCCTGCGCCGGCAGCAGAAGCGCGTCGGTGAGGAACTCGCCGCGGCCGCCGCCCAGAACACCAAGAAGGAGGTGGCGGTCTGATGAGCACCGCGACCATCGCCAAGGCGCCGGCCAAGCAGCCCGGCAAGGGCGGCCGCCGCATGTCGCTGCCCGTCCTCCTCCTGATCATCGCGGGCGTGCTGGTCCTGACCTCGGCCGTCCGACTGATCACCGACGCGGACGGCATCACGTCCACCGGCCAGATGTCCACCGCCCTGCGCGCGGCCGTCCCGATCGGCCTGGCCGGCCTCGGCGGGCTGTGGGCCGAGCGGGCGGGCGTCGTCAACATCGGCCTCGAAGGCATGATGATCCTGGGCACCTGGTTCGGCGCCTGGGCCGGCTACCAGTGGGGCCCCTGGACCGGCGTCGTCGTCGGCATCATCGGCGGCGCGCTCGGCGCCGTCCTGCACGCCATCGCCACGGTCACCTTCAACGTCAACCACATCGTCTCCGGTGTGGCCCTGAACATCCTGGCCCTCGGCACCACCCGCTACCTGTCGAAGTTCACCTTCGAGGACGCCCCGCAGGGCTCCTCCAAGCAGTCCCCGCCGATCGAGTCGCTCGGCACCTTCGACGTCCCCGGTCTGTCCAGCTGGCTGGAGACCCTCAACCAGAAGCACTGGTTCCTGGTCTCCGACATCGCGGGCCTGGTCGGCGGTCTGATCACCGACCTGTCGCCGCTCACCGTCGTCGCCGTCGCCCTCGTGCCCGCCACCTGGTACGTGCTGTGGCGCACCTCGTTCGGCCTGCGGCTGCGCTCCTGCGGCGAGAACCCGATCGCGGCGGAGTCCCTCGGCGTCAACGTCTACAAGTACAAGTACATCGCCGTGATCATCTCCGGCGGCTTCGCCGGCCTCGGCGGTGCCTTCCTGTCGATCGTGTCGTCCAACGTGTACCTCGACGGCCAGACGGCCGGCCGCGGCTACATCGGTCTCGCCGCGATGATCTTCGGCAACTGGATGCCGGGCGGACTCGCCCTCGGCGCGGGCCTGTTCGGCTACACCGACAGCCTCAAGCTGCGCGGCGGCACCACCAACGTCCACGCGCTGATCCTGCTGCTCGCGATCCTGCTGGTGGCCGGTGCGATCTACCTGATCTGGAAGAAGAAATACGTCCCCGCCGCCGTCACCGCCGTGATCTCGGCCCTGATGTTCGTCTGGTACACCACCACGAACGAGGTCCCGAACCAGGTCGTGACGGCCAGCCCGTACGTCATCACCCTCCTCGTCCTGTCGCTGTCCGCGCAGCGCCTGAGGATGCCGAAGGCGGACGGACTGCCGTACCGGAAGGGCCAGGGCAAGTGACCGTCTCCGCCGACTTCGACTGGGACGCCCTGCGGGAGGTGGCACGCGAGGCGATGAGCCACGCCTACGCCCCCTACTCGGGCTACCCGGTCGGCGTCGCGGCCCTCGTCGACGACGGGCGCACGGTCTCCGGCTGCAACGTCGAGAACGCCTCCTACGGCCTCGGCCTGTGCGCCGAGTGCGGGCTGGTCTCGGAGCTCCAGCGCACCGGAGGCGGCCGGCTGACGCACTTCACGTGCGTGGACGGCCGGGGCGAGGTGCTGGTCCCGTGCGGTCGCTGCCGTCAGCTCCTGTACGAGTTCGGCGGCCCCGACCTGCTGCTGGAGACACCGGCGGGAATCCTGCCGCTGTCGGAGATGCTGCCCCAGGCCTTCGGCCCGGACCATCTCACCTCCAAGTAACTCCCGTGCGGCCCCTCTGCCTCGGCGCGGAGGGGCCGCGCGATTTCTCTGTACGTCCGGAAGGAAAGCCATGACTGTGGCGATGGATGCCATCTCCGTCATCCGCACCAAGCGGGACCGCGGCGAGCTCAGCGACGAGCAGATCGACTGGGTCATCGACGCGTACACCCGCGGCGAGGTCGCCGACTACCAGATGGCCGCGCTGAACATGGCCATCCTCCTCAACGGCATGAACCGCCGCGAGATCTCCCGCTGGACCGCCGCGATGATCGCGTCCGGCGAGCGCATGGACTTCTCGTCCCTCTCCCTGCCGACGGCGGACAAACACTCCACGGGCGGCGTCGGCGACAAGATCACGCTGCCGCTGGCGCCCCTGGTCGCGGCGTGCGGAGCGGCCGTTCCCCAGCTCTCGGGCCGCGGCCTCGGCCACACCGGCGGCACGCTCGACAAGCTGGAGTCGATCCCCGGCTGGCGCGCGCTGCTCTCCAACGAGGAGATGCTGCACGTCCTGGACACCACCGGCGCGGTGATCTGCGCGGCGGGCGACGGCCTGGCCCCGGCGGACAAGAAGCTGTACGCGCTCCGGGACGTCACCGGCACGGTCGAGGCGATCCCCCTCATCGCCTCGTCCATCATGTCGAAGAAGATCGCCGAGGGCACGGGCTCCCTGGTCCTGGACGTGAAGGTCGGCTCGGGCGCCTTCATGAAGACCATCGAGGACGCGCGGGAGCTGGCGTCGACGATGGTCGGCCTCGGCACGGACCACGGTGTGAAGACGGTCGCCCTCCTGACGGACATGTCGACCCCGCTCGGCCTGACGGCGGGCAACGCGCTGGAGGTCCGCGAGTCGGTGGAGGTCCTGGCGGGCGGCGGCCCGGCGGACGTCGTCGAGCTGACGATCGCGCTCGCCCGCGAAATGCTGGACGCGGCGGGCGTCCGCGACGCCGACCCGGCCAAGGCGCTGGCCGACGGCTCCGCGATGGACGTCTGGCGCCGGATGATCGCGGCGCAGGGCGGCGACCCGGACGCCGAGCTCCCGGTGGCCAGGGAGCAGCACGTCATCAAGGCGGGCGCCGCCGGCGTCCTGACCCGCCTCGACGCCTACGACATCGGCGTCGCCGCCTGGCGCCTGGGCGCCGGCCGGGCCCGCAAGGAGGACCCGGTACAGGCGGGCGCGGGTGTGGAGATGCACGCCAAGCCCGGCGACACGGTCACCGAGGGCCAGCCCCTCCTGACCCTCCACACGGACACCCCGGAGCGCTTCGAGTACGCCCTCCAGGCGATCGAGGGCTCCTACGACATCGCAGCGCCCGGAACGGACTTCACCGCCTCCCCGGTGGTGCTGGAGCGGATCGCCTGATCCTCCGCCGACGTCAGGGACCCCGGCCTCCGGGCCGGGGTCCCTGGTGCGTACCCGGTCAGCCGAGCAGGGCCGCCACCACCACCAGCACCGGCACCGACAGCACCGTCGACACCAGGATCGAGTCCCGCGCCAGCCGCTCGCCCACCCCGTACTGGGAGGCGTACGTGTAGAGGTTCTGCGCGGCCGGGAGTGCCGAGGTGACCACCACGTCCAGGAGTTGATGGCCGCGCAGGCCGAAGACGCCCGCCGCCAGGACCCAGGCCAGGGCCGGCTGGCCGAACGACTTCAGGGCGACCGACAGCAGGACCGGGGCGCGGTCGGGGCCCTTGCCCGGCATCGTGCTGCCGCACAGGGAGATGCCGAAGGCGAGCAGGACCGCCGGGACGGACATGCCGCCGATCAGCGTCAGCGGGTCCATCACCGGGCTCGGCACGCGCACCCCGGTCGCCGCCGCGAGGACGCCCGCCAGGGAACCCACGGCGATCGGATTGCGCAGGGGCGTCAGCAGACGGCGCCACAGCGGCCCCTTGTCACCGTCACCGGACAGGTCGAGGACCGTCACCGCGACCGGCGCGACCAGGACGAGCTGGAACAGCAGCACCGGGGCCACCAGCGAGGCGTCTCCCAGCACGTACACCGCGATCGGGATGCCCAGGTTGCCGGAGTTGACGTAACTGGAGCACAGCGCGCCGATCGTCGTCCGCCCCACGCCCCACCCCCGTACGACACCCGCCGTGACGAACACACCCGCCGCCGCTGCCGTGCTGAGCGCCGTCACCAGCAGGCGGCTGGAGAAGACCACCGACAGGTCGGCCTTCGCCAGTGTGGTGAACAGCAGGGCGGGCGAGGCGACATGGAAGGCGAGCTTGGTCAGCACCTCGCGGCCCTGGTCGCCCAAGTAGCCGCGCAGACCGATGACATAGCCCACGCCGATCACCACCGCGATCACGGCGAAGCCCGTCAGCACTCCCTGCACGGAACCTCCTCGGAGGTGAGAAGGGCGTGCGGGAGCCGGGGCGGTGCCGATATGTGGGGCATGCACCTAACCCTCCGGGGCAGGAGGGGGGCAGGTCAATGTGATCCCGGTCGGCGGACAGACGCCAGGGCGGCCCCGGCCGCGATGAGTTCCGCCGCCCCCTCCGGTCTACCGCTCGTGGACGCTGCCATGACACCCGCCGTACTCGTGCTCGCCCGCCCCGTCACCCGGGACGAGGTGGTGGGGCTGTGCGAGGACGTGCGAGGGCTGCTGGCGGCCACCGGGGCGGGGGTCGTGGTCTGCGACGTCGGCGGGCTGGGACCGCCGGGGCTCGGCGTCGTCGACCTGCTGGCGCGGTTGCAGCTCGCCGCCCGGCGGGCCGGGGGGCGGATCAGACTGCGCGATCCGGACCCGGCGCTACACGCTCTTCTCGGCCTGGTCGGACTCCGCTTCGAGATGGAGGGGGAGGCCGAACAGCGGGAACCACCGCTGGGTGTCGAGGAAGAAGTGGAATCCGGTGAGCCGCCCGTCTGAGATCTCCAGTACCTGCACCGCCCAGGGGGCGTAACCGCCCTCCTCGGGGTCCGGCTTGTACTGGGCGAAGCCCGGCAGACCGTTGACCTGCACCGGCACCAGACGGGAGCCCTCGCAGGCCGAGCCCAGCGTCGTCATGAAGCCCGTGATGTCGTCGTGGCCCGTCAGCCACAGGTCGAACGGCGGCATCGTCATGATGGCGTCCTCGTGCAGCAATGCCGTCAGGGCCGTCATGTCGTACCCCTCGAAGGCCGCCACATAGCGGTCCAGGAGCTTCTGCTGCTCCTCGTCCAGCGGGTCGGAGACGGCCGCCTCCGCGCCATGCCGGCCCTCGCCCTCGGCGAGGGTCGCGCGGGCCCGCTGAAGGGCGCTGTTGACCGACGCGACCGAGGTGCCGAGGAGCTCGGCGACCTCGCTCGCCTTCCAGGCCAGGACCTCGCGCAGGATCAGCACCGCCCGCTGCTTCGGCGGGAGTTGCTGGAGGGCGGCCATGAAGGCGAGCCGCACGGACTCCTTGGCGACGGCCGCCTCCGCCGGGTCCTCGACGGTGGGCAGGACGCGGGCGTCCGGCATCGGCTCCAGCCAGGTGTTGTCCGGGCGCGGGGAGAGGGCGGCCTGGGCGAGGGGGGTGGACTCGGTGAGGTCCATGGGGCGGGCGCGCTTGTTGCTCGCGGTCAGCATGTCCAGGCAGACGTTGGTCGCGATGCGGTACAGCCAGGAGCGCAGACTGGACCGGCCCTCGAACTTCTCGTAGCTCCGCCAGGCCCGGACCATCGTGTCCTGCACCGCGTCCTCGGCCTCGAAGGAGGAGCCGAGCATGCGGTAGCAGTAGCCGGTCAGCTCGACCCGGTGCTTCTCCAGCCTGATGTCGAGGTCCGCCGTCGTCGTGTCCGTCATCGTCCACCCACCCCTGTGGCCGTTCTGTGTCGCGCCTTTGCGCCCAGCACGTCCGAAGCTATCGCAGGGCACTGACAACGGCCCCTGGAGCAGGTGAACACGCAGGTCAGAAAGCCGATCCCCCTGGCCGACCGACCTCGACCAGGGGGAAGACAGGGGGAGCGGACGTGCGGCTCAGGCAGTCAGGAGCCGCTGCTGAACCCGAGCCGCACGCGTACCCAGGAGCGTGATCGTGACCACGCCGAACACCGCCAGCAGGCCGACCCCCACCGTCCCGGCCCAGCCGCCCGCGTGGAAGGCGAGCGCCCCGACCGTGCTGCCCGCGCTGGAGCCGATGTAGTACGCCGACTGGTAGAGCGCCGACGCCTGGGCGCGGCCCTCCGTCGCCGTCTTGCTCACCGCCGAGGAGGCCACCGCGTGTCCCGCGAAGAAGCCGCCCGTGATCAGCACCAGGCCCAGCAGGACCAGGACGAGGGAGTCGGCCAGGGACAGGACCAGGCCCGCCGCGGTCGTCGCGCCCGCCGCGTACAGCGCACCCCGGCGCCCCAGCCGCCCGACCAGGCGGCCGGCCGTCGACGCCGAGACCGTGCCCACCAGGTAGACCAGGAAGATCGAGCCGATGATGCCCTGCGGAAGCCCGAACGGCGCCTCCGTCAGCCGGTAGCCGATCACCGTGTACACGCCGCCGAAGACGGTCATGAACAGCGCGCCGATCGCGTACAGGCGGCGCAGCAGCGGGTTGGCGAGGTGGTCACGGACCGTCCCCGCCAGGACCCGGGGCCGCAGCGACCCGGCGACGAAGTGCCGCGGGGCCGGGAGCAGCAGCCGGAACGCCACCGCGCAGCCGACCGCGATCACACCGATCACGCCGAGCGCGACCCGCCAGCCCCACTCCTGGGCCACCCACCCGGTGATGACGCGGCCGCTCATGCCGCCGACGCTGTTGCCCGCGACGAAGAGACCGATGGCCGTGATCAGCGCCCTGGGGCGGACCTCCTCCGCCAGGTACGCCGTCGCGGAGGCGGGCAGGCCCGCCAGCGCCGCACCCTGGACGGCCCGCAGCGCGACCAGCGCCGGCAGCGAGGGCGCGAAGGGGACCAGGAGCCCGACCGTCACCGCCACCGCCAGCGACGCCGTCATGACCGTACGCCGCCCGAACCGCTCGGACAGGGCGCTCATGGGGAGGACGAACAGGGCCAGTCCGCCCGTGGCCGCCGCGACCGTCCAGCTCGCGTCGCTCGCCGCCACTCCGAACTCGCCGGAGATCAGCGGCAGAAGGGCCTGCGTGGAGTAGAGGAGGGCGAAGGTCGCGACACCGGCGAGGAACAGGGCGAAGCTCATCCGGCGGTAGCCGGGGCCGCCCGGGGACAGACGGGAGTCGACGACAGGAACGACGGGGTCGGCGCCCACGCGGGTGGTGGACGCCTCGGTACTGGCAGGCATGACTCGAAACTACGACCGCCTGCGTTGATGCGTCCAATGCATGAACTCGCCATAATCGTTCCCATGGTGCATCAACCCAGCTCACAGGGCCGCCTGTCACCGTCCAGTGACACAGAAGACATGCCGGAGATGTCACTGCTGCTGGCGCCGCGGCTCGCCTACTTCGCCGGTGTCGCCCGCACCGAGCACGTCACCCGGGCCGCGCTGGAGATGGACGTCCCGCAGTCCACGCTGTCCCGCGCGATGGTCCGCCTCGAACGGGACCTGGGGGTCGACCTGTTCGCGCGTATCGGCCGCACCGTCTCCCTCACCCCGTCCGGCCGTGCCTTCCTCCGGCACGTCGAACGCGCCCTCGCCGAGATCGAGCGGGCCGCCGAGGAGGTGCGCGCGGACGCCGATCCGGCCACCGGCAAAGTGGCCTTCGGCTTCCTCCACACCATGGGCTCGGAGACCGTCCCCGGCCTCATCCGCGCCTTCCGCGCCGACCACCCCCGCGTCCGCTTCAGCCTCGTCCAGAACTACGGCGAGGCGATGATCGAGCGGTTGCGGGCGGGTGAGCTCGACCTCTGCCTCACCTCCCCGGTCCCGGACGCCCCGGACCTGGTGGCCCGCCGCCTCGACGAACAGAAGCTGCGCCTGGTGGTGCCGGCGGACCATCCGCTGGCCTCGCGCAAGCGCGTCCGGCTCGCCGAGGCCGCCGACGAGACCTTCGTGACCCTGGAGCCGGGCTATGGGCTGCGCAGGATCACCGACGACCTGTGCAAGGAGGCGGGCTTCCGCCCGAGGGTGGCCTTCGAGGGGGAGGAGGCGGAGACACTGCGGGGGCTGGTGGCGGCGGGGCTGGGGGTGGCGTTGCTGCCGCCGCCGGCCGTGGCACGCCCGGGGGTGGCGGAGCTGACGGTGACGGCCCCAAGAGCGGTACGGGAGATCGGCGTCGCGTGGCTCGACGGCCACCCGGACACGCCCCCGGTGGCAGCCTTCAAGAAGTTCCTGCTTTCGAGAAGGGGGAATCTGCTGCCCGCCTAGGGGCGCGGGGCTGTTCCGATGTGCGGCTCCGCCGCGTGGGCGAGACCAGCCACCGCGCACCCGCAGCCCCCGCAACGCGCGACGCCCGAGCCCTACCGCCGCAAAGACCGCCCGAACCCGGAGGCCAACGGCATCCGCAGGCCCAACGGCGGCGGAGCGGCGAGCGCGTCCTCGACCGGCCGCGACAACGGCCGCCCGAACAGCGCCCCCATCACGAAGTCCTCCGCCAGCGCCAGCACTTCGTCCCGGTACTGCCGCAACCCGTGTCCGTCGGCGTGCACTTCGAACCGGCACACGTCCCGGTTCGCCTTCTTCGCCCGGGCCGCGAGACGGAACGACAACTCTGGGTCCGTACGCTCGTCATGCGTGCCGTGCACCACCAGCACCCGCCGCCCGACGAGCTGCTTCACCGGTTCGGGTGGCGCGGCCACGTCTTCCTCCGGCAGCCAAGGGGCGAGTGCCACAACGGAGTTGACGGCCTCGTGGCCACCCGCACGGAGTGCCGCGCGTCCGCCCATGCCGACACCGGCGAGGCACACGGAGACGTCTCCGTAGCGCCGTACGACCTCGTCCGCCGCCCAGGTGGCGTCGTGCGCGAGATGGGCCTCCGAGCCGTTCCAGCCGCGACAGCGGTAGTGGACGACGTGCGTGACCAGGCCGTCCGCGCGGCCCGCGCGGGCCAGCCGGCGGCTGAGGGCGCGGACGGAGGCGTTCGCCAGCAGGGGGGACGGTCTGCGTTCGGAGAGTTCCTCGCCGCCGGGGAGCAGCAGCACCACCCCGCTCACCGCCGTCGGTTCCGGACCCGGTGCCCGCCCCAGCCGGGCCGTGCGAACCGGCGTCGATTGCTGTGCCATGGCAGAACAGTGTCAGAAGCAACGGTGTACGCCACCTGTCGGGGCGGTCACCGTTACGTATCGGCGGAGTTGTACACCGCGCGATCTACGCGCGTAGGAGTTAGAGTGCGGAAATGACGAGCCAGACTGACCGGATGGGGAACACCCCGAGCTCGGACCAGATCCGCCGGGCGCCCAAGGTTCTGCTGCACGATCACCTCGACGGCGGGCTGCGCCCCGGCACGATCGTCGAGCTCGCCCGGGAGACCGGGTACGCCCAACTCCCCGAGACGGACGCCGACAAGCTCGGCATCTGGTTCCGCGAGGCCGCCGACTCCGGTTCCCTGGAACGGTACTTGGAGACCTTCTCGCACACCGTCGGCGTGATGCAGACCCGGGAGGCGCTCGTGCGGGTCGCCGCCGAGTGCGCCGAGGACCTCGCCGCGGACGGGGTCGTCTACGCCGAGGTGCGCTACGCGCCCGAACAGCACCTGGAGAAGGGGCTGACCCTCGAAGAGGTCGTCGAGGCCGTCAACGAGGGCTTCCGGGAGGGCGAGCGGCGGGCCAGGGCGGACGGCAACCGCATCCGCGTCGGCGCCCTCCTCACCGCCATGCGGCACGCCGCCCGCGCCCTGGAGATCGCCGAACTCGCCAACCGCTACCGCGATCTGGGTGTCGTCGGCTTCGACATCGCGGGCGCGGAGGCCGGCTTCCCGCCCACCCGGCACCTCGACGCCTTCGAGTACCTCAAGCGGGAGAACAACCACTTCACCATCCACGCCGGCGAGGCCTTCGGGCTGCCGTCGATCTGGCAGGCGCTCCAGTGGTGCGGCGCCGACCGGCTCGGCCACGGGGTGCGGATCATCGACGACATCGAGGTGCAGGGCGACGGGAGCGTCAAGCTCGGGCGGCTCGCCTCCTACGTCCGCGACAAGCGCATCCCGCTGGAGCTGTGCCCCAGCTCCAACCTCCAGACCGGGGCCGCCGCCTCCTATGCCGAGCACCCGATCGGGCTGCTGCGGCGGCTGCACTTCCGGGCCACCGTGAACACCGACAACCGGCTGATGTCCGGCACCAGCATGAGCCGGGAATTCGAGCATCTGGTCGGGGCGTTCGGTTACACGCTCGACGACATGCAGTGGTTCTCCGTCAATGCGATGAAATCAGCGTTCATTCCTTTCGATGAACGACTGGCGATGATCAATGACGTCATCAAGCCCGGATATGCCGAGCTGAAGTCCGAATGGCTGTTCCAGCAAACCGCTTCCACCAGCGGTTCTGTGCCGGACGAGGGCTGATCGAGGGATAAATCGCACATCGGAATGCGGACGGGTATTCACAATCCGTCCGCATTTTGATGTTTGCGGCGGATGGCCTGGCATGTTTACGGTCGTGGACCGCTCACACCCATCGTCATCTCATTTCGAGGACGCAATTTCATGAAGCAGTCTGCTGCCAAGACCCTCGGTGTCGCCGCCCTCGGTGCCGCCTTCGCCGCCGCCGGCGCGGGTGCCGCGAACGCCGCCCCGGCCGTTCCGGACGCCTCCCAGGCGCTGGACACCGTCACCAAGACGCTCCCGGCGGAGAACGTCTCCCGGGCGCTGCCCGGTGCCGGTGAGGCCCTGTCGCAGGCGCAGCCGGCGGTCGCCGCGGGCCTGACCGCCGTGCAGCCGGCCGCCCAGAAGGTGCTCGCCGACGGCCCGACCGCCCCGGTCGCCGGCCTCCTCGGCGGTCTGCCGGCCGGCCAGACCGGTCTGCCCACGCACGGCCTGCCCGTGAACGGCCTTCCGCTGGGCTGAGCGGCGCCCTCGAACGCCCCGATGGGGCGCACCCCGTGGAACAAGGGGTGCGCCCCATCGGCGTACGTACGGACGGGGTTACCAGGCGGCCTGCGTCCGGTCCGCCTTGTCCTCGGACGGGAACAGGATCCACAGGGCGATGTAGAGCAGGAACTGGGGGCCGGGCAGCAGGCACGAGAGCAGGAAGATCACCCGCATCGTGGTGGCCGAGGTGCCGAAGCGCCGAGCCAGCGCGGCGCACACTCCGCCGATCATGCGGCCGTGGGTGGGGCGGGCGAGGCGGTTCATCATCTGCTCCTTCGTGAGCGTCGTCGGAGGCTCTTCCACCGGCTCTTCCGGTCGCCTCATCTGCCATCAACGCTACGGAGACGAAGGGGGCAAAGCGTCGCTCTACGGTGCGATCCCGACCCTGGGAAACGTCGGGGTCCGACCCTGAGCCGCCTCCTCCTGGGGCACCTCGGTCCGCTCCAGGCGCTCGGAGCGGCGGCGCAGCCAGGCGCGGGACGCGGGGACGACGGCGAGGTGGGCGAGCAGCACGCCGAGCGTGTTGAGGATCAGGGAGTCGACGTCCGGGACCCGGCCGGGCACGCCGGTCTGGAGCAGCAGGACGCCCAGCGAGACCAGGGCCCCGGCGGCCCCCGTACGGATCAGGGACCCCAGCGGTGACGCCTCCAGCCTGCCGTGGGCCGTGGGGAGCAGGACGCCGAGCGGGGCCAGCAGGGCCAGCCCCTGGGCGATCCGGCGGGCCGCCTCGGGCCAGCCCAGCGCCAGGTCGGCCCGGATGCCGGCGAACGGCGTCACATTGGGCGGCATCACCCAGGGCACGTCCAGGGGACGCAGCGTCAACCAGGCGACGAACGCGAGGTGAGCGACGAGGAGGACACCCCCTGCCGCACGGAGTCGGATCGCGGCGTTGCCGCCGATGAAGCCTTGACGCTGCACGCCCCCCTAGACGCCACCCCCGGCACGATCGGTTCCGGCACACCCCGACACGCCTGCGTGAGGCGTATGCCACAGGGCACGCAGCCGGGCGCCACTCAAGCCACCACTCAAGCCACTCAAGCCGCTGAAGGCGCGCCTCAGGCCACTCAAGCCACTCAAGCCGCTCAAGCCGCTGAAGGCGCGCCTCAGGCCACTCAAGCCGCTCAAGCCGCGCAAGGTGCGCAAGGTGCGCCTCAAGCCGCTCCAGGAGCGGCTCAGCCGCCCGTGACCTCCGATGACGGTGGCTTGCGGCTGCTCGGGTCGGTGCGGACCTCGTCCGTGCACTCGTAGCTGCGCAGCGTGGCCTTGTCCGGGCCGCCGAGGATCACCGAGCCGTCGCCCTCGGCCGCCGCCGAGTCGGAGAACGTGCAGACGATCTGGGCGAGCGCGGAGTCGGTGAGGGCGTCCGGCGGGAAGCTGAGCCGCAGGGTGTCGTCGGGGTCGTCGGGGCGCGGCCCGCTCACCGTCATGCCGTCGCGGACCGTGGTGGTGTACCCGGCCTCCTGCTCACCGGCCGACGGTGCCGCCGCCAGCTGGTTGAGCAGCTCCTGCGCGACCTGGACCCGCCGCAGCGAGTCCGCCGTGCCGTCCTCGACGCTCACCGTCCGGTCGACGGCCACCAGCGACGAACCGCACAGCAGGAACACCTGCACGGGCAGCCCGCGCGAGGACTGCGTGGAGACGTCCGGCGAGGAGGCGGAGCACGCCACCCGGGAGGGCGCGGGGCCGAAGTCCGTCGGGACCTCGGTGGCCCGGATGCCGCAGCCGGTGAGCAGCGCGGCCAGCACCGGCAGCGCGAGGAGACGTCGTACCCTCATGAGCTCTTCTTCCCCTCGCCCTCCTGCGCCAGTTCCGACGCGTCCCGGGGCAGCCGGAGCGTGAACACCGCGCCGCCCTCGGGGGAGTTGGCGGCGGTGATCTCGCCGCCGTGGATGTGGGCGTTCTCCAGGGCGATGGAGAGGCCGAGCCCGCTGCCCTCGGACCGGGGGCGGGAGGCGCTCGCCTTGTAGAAGCGGTCGAAGACGTGCGGCAGGACGTCCGCGGGGATGCCGGGCCCGTGGTCGCGCACCTCGATGACGACCTCGGCGCCTTCCCCGCCCTCGGCGTCCGACGTCCGCACCGCGACCCGCACCGGCGAGCCGCCGTGCTTGAGGGCGTTGCCGATCAGGTTGGCGAGGATGACGTCCAGGCGCCGCGGGTCGAGGCGGGCGTGGATGCCGCGCTCGGCGTCCAGGTCGACGGCGTCCAGCCAGGCCCGCGCGTCGATGCAGGCGGTGATCTGGTCGGCCACGTCGACGTCGTCGAGGACCAGCCGGGCGGTGCCCGCGTCGAAGCGGGTGACCTCCATGAGGTTCTCGACCAGGTCGTTCAGGCGGCGGGTCTCGCTGACGACCAGCCGGACGGCGGGCTCGATCATCGGGTCCATCGACCCCGACTCCGCCTCCAGCTCCTCCTCCAGCACCTCCGTCACCGCGGTGATCGCCGTGAGGGGCGTACGCAGTTCATGGCTCATGTCCGCCACGAAGCGCCGGGACGCCTCGTCCCGCGCCGCCATGTCGGCGACCCGCTTCTCCAGCGCCTCGGCCGCGTTGTTGAACGTCCGTGACAGGTCGGCCAGTTCGTCCGTCCCGGACACCCTGAGCCGGGTGTCCAGCCTGCCCTCACCGAGCCGGCGCGCCGCGACCCCCAGCCGGTGCACCGGCTTCAACACGGTCGTGGCGGCGGCCTGCGCGAGCAGCGCCGAGCCGATCAGGGCGAGGCCGGTGGCGATGCCGAGCGACCAGGCGAGGGAGTTGAGGTCTTTCGCCTCCGGCTCCAGCGACTTCAGCATGTACCCGGTGGTGCCGCCGTTGATCACCCTCGTACCGGCCACGAGATACGGGGTGCCGTCCTCCACCACGCGCTGCCAGTACAGGTGGTAGGCGTACTCGTTGTGGGAGTCGACCTTCTGTTCCTCGTCCACCGCTGTGCGCAGCGACTTGGGCACGTCCTGGAGCGAGAAGCCGTTCAGGGCGCCGGAGTTGGCGGAGATGTCCGCGCCGTCGGCGTTCCGCGCGACGAGCAGCACGCTGAAGCGCTGGCTGCTGGTCGCCATCTCGCCCGCGACGCGCTGGAGTTCGTACTGCTCGGGGTGGGTGCGCAGCAGGCCCGCGCGGTTCTGCATCTCCTGCTGGAAGTCCCTGAGCACCGCGTCCTGGGTGCGGGTGAGCACGGCCTCGCGGTTGAGCCAGTACGCGATCCCGGACGCCGAGACGGCGGCGGTGAGCGCGACGAGACCGAAGACGACGACGAGCCGGAGTCGCAGACTGGTGAAACGCAGCCGCGACAGATGTCCCTTGCGAGCCGCGGCCCAGCCGCGGACCCCCCCTTGCGCTTGGGTCACTGAGGCGTGTCCAGCCGGTAGCCGACACCACGGACCGTACGGATCAGTGTCGGGGACGACGGCACGTCCTCGACCTTGGCGCGCAGCCGCTGCACACAGGCGTCGACCAGCCGCGAGTCACCGAGGTAGTCGTGCTCCCAGACCAGACGCAGGAGTTGCTGCCGGGACAGCGCCTGCCCCGGGCGCCGGCTCAGCTCCAGGAGCAGCCGCAGCTCGGTGGGCGTGAGCTGGAGGTCCTCGCCGTTCTTGGTGACGGTCATGGCGGCCCGGTCGATGACCAGGCTGCCGAAGGTCGCCGAGTCGTTCGCCTCCCGCTCGCCACGCCGCAGCACGGCACGGATCCGGGCGTCGAGCACCCGCCCCTGCACGGGTTTCACGACGTAGTCGTCGGCACCGGACTCCAGGCCGACCACCACATCGATGTCGTCGCTGCGCGCGGTCAGCAGAATGATCGGCAACTGGTCCGTGCGCCGGATGCGTCGGCACACCTCGAAACCGTCGATGCCGGGCAGCATGACATCCAGCACGATCAGGTCCGGCCGCTGCTCACGCAGCAGCTTCAGGCCGTCCTCGCCGGTGGCAGCGGTGGCAACCCGGTGACCCTGGCGCGTCAGAGACAGCTCCAGGGCCGTACGGATGGCGTCGTCGTCCTCGATCAGCAACAGGGAAGGCACGGGGCTCATTCTGGCCCATGGCGGGGCGGGGTTTCGACACCTGTACACCTACGTGCCCATAGCGCTGCTCTCCGTGTTCGCGCTGTGCGTCCACTGTCACAGACCCCTGTGACAGGTCTGTGACAGTCGGCGGACACGGCCATGAAGGTGCGAGGGCAAGCTTTTCGGCACAGGCAAGGAAGCACCGCGGAGACAGCGCGGGGATCCACCGCCTGAGCAAGCCGAACACCGGAAGTCCACGACGGGGGGCGCGAGATGAACACGCTGCACAGCAACAGCACCAGCGCAGTGATCACGCGCCTGCACGACGTGAACGGGGGCCGGGGTTCCGAGAAGTCCGGTGCCGTGAGCGGGCGGGGGTGCGCTCGCGGCACCGGGCGTCAGCACACCGCGTACATGACGGTGGTTGACGGTTTCACGGGGGAGACGCACGGGGGAGCCGCGTACAGGGAGGACTCGGGGGAGCGTCGTCGCTCGCTGTCGGAGGCGGAGTTCACCGCCTACGTCCAGGAGCGCCGCGCCTCCCTGTACGCAACCGCCTACCACCTCACCGGTGACCGCTTCGAGGCCGAGGACCTGCTGCAGAGCGCGCTGTTCTCGACGTACAAGGCGTGGGACCGGATCAGTGACAAGGCCGCGGTCGGGGGCTACCTCCGCCGCACCATGACGAACCTGCACATCAGCGCGTGGCGCCGCCGCAAGCTGAACGAGTACCCGACCGAGGAGCTGCCGGAGACGCCCGGCGACACGGACGCGATGCGCGGCACGGAGCTGCGCGCGGTCCTGTGGCAGGCGCTGGCCCGGCTGCCCGAACTCCAGCGGACGATGCTGGTCCTTCGCTACTACGAGGGCCGCACCGACCCGGAGATCGCGGACATCCTCGACATCAGTGTCGGCACGGTCAAGAGCAGCATCTGGCGGTCGCTCCGCCGGCTGCGCGAGGACGAGATCCTCAGCCACGGCCGTGACGAGGAGAACGCCTTCGGGGAGCTTGTCGCCTGAGGGCCGGGGGGCGCGGCACCGCTACGGGGGAGCGGTAACGGTGGTGCCGCGACACGGGGGAGCAGTACCGGGGGGTTTCACGGGGGAAACACCACGGGGGAAACGGGGGAAACGGGGGAAACGGGGAAGAGCGGGGGGAACACGGGGGAAAGCGGGGGGAGCTCCTCCACGGGGGAAGTACCGGGGGAGCACCGAGAAGCGGGGCTGGAGGGCCGGGGGGTCCGTCCAGCCCCGTTCTGGTGTGCGCGGTCAGCGGTGGACGGCCATGGGGGCCGCCTCGGTGGCGCTGTCCCCGACCGCGATGCCCTCGGCGGGATCGGTCCCCTCGATGCGGTAGGCGCCGGTCCTGCTCTCGGGGACGTCGTCCGCGCACTCGGCGACCCGGGCGGTGCCCAGACGCTCGCCGACCGTGAAGACGGACTTCTCGGTGGGCAGGTAGTCGCGGTTGTCGTACGTCACCAGCCCCGCACAGGAAGCCGAGCCCCCGGACCCGCCGCTCGATGCCGTGCATCCGTTCGCCGCCAGCAGCGCAGCGACCGCCACCACCAGTGCTCCACGTGTGATCGTCATGGCCCTACGACGCGGAAACCCCCGGGGACGTTCAGCCCGCCTGCGCCGAGGCCGCCGGACGGCGGCCCGCCGCCGCTGCCGCCAGGCGGCCCAGCGCCTCGTCCTTGTCGCAGGCGTGGGCGCCCAGCGCGGTCTGGCGGGCGATGATCGTGCGCTCCAGGCGCATCAGGCGCCAGCCGCGGCGGATCAGGAACGGCACCGACTTGCGGCCCTCCTTGAGGTCGCGCAGGAAGCGGCGGCGGAACGTCTGCACGGGGCCGCGGCTCAGGCACAGCGCGTCGGCGAGGACGCCGAGGTCCCGGCAGCGGGTGACGATCTCCGCGGCGAAGATGCCCTCCGCGATGAACAGCGGGGTGCGGCCGATGTCGACGGTCTCCGTGCCGGTGATGGCGCTGAGCGAGATGTCGTACTGCGGGACGTCCGTACGGCCCGTGCGGCACAGCTCGGTGAGCGCGGCGACCGCCGCGTCCGCGTCCCAGGACTCGGGGTGGTCCCAGTCGATGTCGGAACTCCCCGCCACCAGCGGCAGCGTCGGGTCGTCGCCTTCCTTGTAGAAGTCGTCGAGGCGCAGCACCGGGAGGCCGGAGCGGGCCGCGAGAAGGGACTTGCCGGAGCCGGAGGGGCCGCAGAGCAGCACGACACGCGTCGGTATGGACGAAGGGGAACTCACGGGACACCAGTGTGAGGCATTCACCTGCTGTTCAACGACCCCGCGGGTCGCCTTTGAAGCGCGCGTCACACCTCAACTACCCTTCGTGTCGACCCGATTACCCAGTGCGAGCCGAAGGTGGCAGCAGCAATGGCCCGACAAGCGTCCCCCTCCACCCCCACTGCCCAGCGTGCGCTGGCCGCCCTCGCGACCGCGGGCGTGGCCCTGGGCGCGGGCGCCGCGTCGGCCGCCGCGGACACCCAGCCGGTCGCCGACGAGCTGGTCCGCACCCGCCCCACCTCACTGGGCCAGATCGACCCCCAGGCCGGCCTCCAGAGCATCACCGGCACGGTCGGCTACGTCACCGGCCCGGTCGCCGGGCTCAAGCCCAACCCGCTGGCCGGGACGGGCGTCGACCCGCTCGACAACGGCCTCGGCACCCAGGTCGCCGACTTCCAGCCGGTCGCCACGCAGATGCTCACGGCGCCGGTGGCGCAGGCCCAGTCCATCGGGGGCATGCCGGTCATCGGACAGGTCACCGGCCTGCTCGGCAACGGCTGAGACCACCGCCGGGCGCAGCGGAGAGCCGCGTCTCCCCTGGACGGAGGGGAGGCGCGGCTCTCCGGACCTGGAGGGCCTTCGGCGGCTCAGTACGAGGAGCCCGACGCGCCCAGCGAACCCGTCGGGTGCCAGACCGTCTTCGTCTCCAGGAACGCCGTCATGCGGTCGATTCCGGGGACGGCCGCGTAATCCACAGGCTGTGGACGCAGCACCCGCTTCAGGTTGTCGGCCGCCGCGATCTCCAGCTCCTTCGCCAGTACGTCGTCGGCGCCCGTGAGGTCGATCGCGTTGACGTCCTGGTGCGCGGCGAGCGGCGCCGCGATCTCCGCCGTACGGCCGGACAGGACGTTGACCACGCCGCCGGGCAGGTCGGAGGTGGCCAGCACCTCGCCCAGGGACAGGGCGGGCAGCGGGGCCTTCTCGGACGCGATCACGATCGCCGTGTTGCCGGTCGCGATGACCGGGGCGACGACCGAGACCAGGCCGAGGAACGACGACTCCTGCGGGGCGAGGACCGTCACCACACCCGTCGGCTCCGGCGAGGACAGGTTGAAGTACGGGCCCGCCACCGGGTTCGCGCCGCCGATCACCTGGGCGATCTTGTCGGTCCAGCCCGCGTACCAGACCCAGCGGTCGATCGCGGCGTCGACCTGCTCGGCCGCCTTGGACTTCGACAGGCCCTCGGCGTCGGCCACTTCGCGCACGAACTGCGCCTTGCGGCCCTCCAGCATCTCGGCGACGCGGTAGAGGATCTGGCCGCGGTTGTACGCCGTCGCCCCGGACCAGCCGCCGAACGCCTTGCGGGCGGCGACCACCGCGTCACGAGCGTCCTTGCGGGACGACAGGGGTGCGTTCGCCAGCCAGTTGCCCTTCTTGTCGCTCACCTCGTACACCCGGCCGCTCTCGGAACGCGGGAACTTCCCGCCGACGTACAGCTTGTAGGTCTTGAAGACAGAAAGTCGCTCAGACATCGAGGTACGCCTCCAGGCCGTGGCGGCCGCCCTCGCGGCCGAAGCCCGACTCCTTGTAACCGCCGAACGGCGAGGTCGGGTCGAACTTGTTGAACGTGTTGGACCAGATGACGCCCGCGCGGAGCTTGTTGGCGACGGCCAGGATGCGCGAGCCCTTCTCCGTCCAGATGCCCGCCGACAGGCCGTACTGGCTGTTGTTGGCCTTGGCGACGGCCTCGTCGGGCGTACGGAAGGTCAGCACCGACAGGACCGGGCCGAAGATCTCGTCGCGGGCGACGGTGTGCGCCTGGGTGACGTTGGTGAACAGCGTCGGCGCGAACCAGTAGCCGCTCTCCGGGAGTTCGCAGGCCGGGGACCAGCGCTCGGCGCCCTCCGCCTCGCCCTGCTCCACCAGGGAGGTGATCCGGGCGAGCTGCTCGGCGGAGTTGATCGCGCCGATGTCCGTGTTCTTGTCCAGCGGGTCGCCGAGGCGCAGCGTGGACAGGCGGCGCTTGAGGGAGTCCATCAGCTCGTCCTGGATCGACTCCTGCACCAGGAGGCGGGAGCCCGCGCAGCAGACCTGGCCCTGGTTGAAGAAGATGCCGTTGACGATGCCCTCGACGGCCTGGTCGACCGGGGCGTCGTCGAAGACGATGTTGGCGCCCTTGCCGCCCAGTTCGAGGGTGAGCTTCTTGCGGGTGCCCGCGACCGTGCGGGCGATCTCCTTGCCGACGGCCGTGGAACCGGTGAAGGCCACCTTGTTCACGTCCGGGTGCGCGACCAGCGCGGCGCCCGTGTCGCCGTAGCCCGGAAGGATGTTGACGACACCCTTGGGCAGACCGGCCTGGCGGCAGATGTCCGCGAAGAACAGCGCCGACAAGGGGGTCGTCTCGGCCGGCTTGAGGACGACCGTGTTGCCGGTCGCCAGCGCCGGGGCGATCTTCCACGCCAGCATCAGCAGCGGGAAGTTCCAGGGGATGACCTGGCCCGCCACGCCCAGGGGGCGGGGGTTCGCGCCGAAACCGGCGTGGTCGAGCTTGTCGGCCCAGCCCGCGTAGTAGAAGAAGTGCGCGGCGACCAGGGGCAGGTCGGCGTCGCGGGTCTCCTTGATGGGCTTGCCGTTGTCCAGGGTCTCCAGGACGGCCAGCTCACGGCTGCGCTCCTGGATGATCCGGGCGATGCGGAACAGGTACTTGGCGCGCTCGGAGCCGGGCAGCGCCGACCACTTCTCGAAGGCCTTGCGGGCGGCCTGCACGGCGCGGTCCACGTCCGCCTCGCCCGCCTGGGCGATCTCGGACAGCACCTCTTCCGTGCTGGGGCTGACGGTCTTGAAGACCTTGCCGTCGGCGGCTTCCGTGAACTCGCCGTCGATGAACAGGCCGTAGGAGGGCGCGATGTCGACGACGGAGCGGGACTCGGGTGCGGGAGCGTACTCAAAAGCCATGATGGATCAGTCCACCGTCACGTAGTCGGGGCCGGAGTAGCGGCCGGTGGCCAGCTTCTGACGCTGCATCAGCAGATCGTTCAGGAGCGAGGAGGCGCCGAAGCGGAACCAGTGGTTGTCCAGCCAGTCCTCGCCCACGGTCTCGTTGACCAGCACCAGGAACTTGATGGCGTCCTTGGTGGTGCGGATGCCGCCGGCGGGCTTCACGCCCACCTGGATGCCGGTCTGCGCACGGAAGTCCCGTACCGCCTCCAGCATCAACAGGGTGTTGGCGGGAGTGGCGTTGACCGCGACCTTGCCCGTCGAGGTCTTGATGAAGTCGGCGCCCGCCAGCATGCCGAGCCAGCTCGCGCGCCGGATGTTGTCGTACGTCGACAGCTCGCCGGTCTCGAAGATGACCTTCAGTCGGGCCGAGGTCCCGCAGGCCTCCTTCACCGCGACGATCTCGTCGTAGACCTTCATGTAGTGGCCCGCGAGGAACGCCCCGCGGTCGATGACCATGTCGATCTCGTCCGCGCCGGCGGCGACGGCGTCGCGCACGTCGGCCAGCTTCACGGAGAGGGCGGCGCGGCCCGCCGGGAAGGCGGTGGCGACCGAGGCGACCTTCACGGTCGAGCCCGCGACGGCCTCCTTGGCGGTGGCCACCATGTCGGGGTAGACGCAGACGGCCGCGGTCGGCGGGGTCGTGCGGTCGGTCGGGTCGGGGTGGACCGCCTTGGCGCCGAGCGCCCGGACCTTGCCCGGGGTGTCCGCGCCTTCCAGCGTCGTCAGGTCGACCATCGAGATGGCGAGGTCGATGGCGTACGCCTTCGCGGTGGTCTTGATGGAACGGGTGCCGAGGGAGGCGGCGCGCGCCTCCAGGCCGACCGCGTCGACGCCGGGCAGCCCGTGCAGGAAGCGGCGCAGCGTGCTGTCGGACGCGGTCACGTCCGTAAGAGCGTGTGCGGGGGATGCAGTGGTGGGCATGGTCACCACACGAGCATATCTACGCGCGTAGCGGCTGTACACCCCCGCCTGCTGATCTCCGCCGGGCCCACCAGGTACGAGCGCCGCCGACGCCGTCGGGCAGAATCGGCCCCATGACGACCAAGGACCGGATCTACCGCTCACCCGCGGCCATCGCCGGAGGCGTGCTGCTGCTCGCCATCGCCGCCTGGCTCGGCATCGACGCCCTGGTCCAGGGCACGGGCCGCACCCCCTGGCTGGCGCTCGCCGCGATGATCCTGGTGATCCCGCTGGTCGTCGCCTTCACCCTGCGCCCGGCCGTCTTCGCGGGCGAGGACCGGCTGCGCGTCCGCAACCCGTTCCGCGTGATCGTGCTGCCGTGGAGCCAGATCTCCGGGTTCCGCTCCGGCTACTCCAACGAGGTCGTCGCCGCCACCGGCACCAAGTACCAGCTCTGGGCCATTCCGGTGTCCCTGCGCGCCCGCAAGAAGGCGGCCCGGCGGACCGCCCGGGCGGCGGCGGGCGAGCCGGCCGGCGGCCGGCGCTCGCCGGGCCTGGGGCTCGGCTTCCCGAGCACCGGCTCCGTCGCCGACGCCAAGGACGCCGCCGACGGTCCGCTGCGCGCCGAGACCGACAAGGTCATGGACGAGCTGCGGGACCTGTGGGAGTCCCGGGAGAAGGCCGAGAGCGCGCAGGGCGAGGTGTCGGTGC
The DNA here is from genome assembly GCF_003143935.1 of Streptomyces sp. Act143. Taxonomy (GTDB): domain Bacteria; phylum Actinomycetota; class Actinomycetes; order Streptomycetales; family Streptomycetaceae; genus Streptomyces. The sequence continues at coordinate 6,246,333 of NZ_QFRX01000001.1, forward strand.
GCTGGGCGTACGAGGTGCTGGGCCCGGTCCTGGCGGGCGCGGTACTGCTGGTGATCCTGATCGCGACCGGCTGACCCCGGATCACGGCCCGCGGCGCCGTGATCCGCCCCGTGCTCCGCCCCCTACGGCGCGCTCGGCCACACCAGCACCATGTACGCCCCCCAGTACGCCGACCCCAGCACCGCCCCCGTCAGCGCCAGCGCGCGGTAGCGGGCCGGGACGCGGAGGAGCCGGACGGCGACCGGGAGCAGCAGCGGGAAGCCCGGGAGGAGGAAGCGGGCGCGCGGGAAGTAGACGCCGCCGCTGGCCAGGACGATCGCCAGCAGCACGCCCGCGAAGAGCAGCAGGGGAAGCGGCTGGCGGTCCCTGAGGCACAGGGCGAACAGCGCCACCGACGCCAGCAGCGTCACCGTCACCAGGACCAGGAACAGCTCGGGCGTCGAGTCCCGGACCAGCAGCTCCCGGAACCGGCGCAGGGTCTCCCGGCCCCCGTCCACGTCGTTGTGCCACAGCCGCTGAACGGCGAAATAGCCGTCCCAGCGCCCCAGCCGCAGCCCCACCCAGCCGACGTACCCGCACCAGCCGAGCGGGGCGAGCAGGGCGGCCGCGAGGACCCGTACGCAGAAGCCGCGGCGCAGGGCGAGCAGACAGGTCACCGACACCGCGGCGGCGACCGCGACACCGGTCGGCCGGGTCAGACCGGCCGCCACCGCGAGCCAGGCCGCCGTGAGCGGGCGGTCGGCGAGCAGGGCGTACAGGGCCCAGGCGGCGCACGCCGTGAACAGGGACTCCGTGTAGCCCATCCACTGCACGAGGCCGACCGGGAGGGCGGCCCACAGGATGGTGAGGAGGATGCCGGCGCGGCGGCCGTGCAACCGGTCGCCGACCGCGAAGACACCCCAGGCCGCGGCGAGGGAGGCCAGTACGGCGATCGCCAGGCCGGTGGTGGCACGGGTGCCGGGGGTGACGGCCGCGACCGCCTTCACCAGCACCGGGTACAGCGGGAAGAAGGCCAGGTTGTTCGCGTCGTACGCGGTGCCCAGCTCGTGCGCGTAACCGTGGTCGGCGATGCCCAGGTACCAGTCCGCGTCCCACTGGGTCGCCAGGATCGGCCAGACGCCATGGCCCTGCCGGTGCGCCCAGAGGGCGAGGACCAGCAGGCCCAGCATGCGTACGGCGACGTAGCCGAGGAGGGCGGGGGCGGCCCGGCGCAGGGCGGGCGCGCAGGGGCGGGCCGTGGTCGCGGTGTCGGGCCGCCGGCTGCCCGGGATGCTGGGGGCGGTCGAGGACACGGGGCGGCTCCGGGGAGTGCGGCGGACGGGTGGTCCGTTCACCGTTTCCCGGCGGGCGGGCCGTGGCGGGGAGCGTGTGCGGGGTGGGGCGCGAAATCACCCGTTGGGGTGCCCCGGCGGGCGGGGCACCCCCGGTCGTACGGGTCAGATGCCGGCCGCCGCCGACAGGTCCCGCTTGATCGTCTCCAGTACGTCCGTCGCCCTGGCGCGGGCCGCCGGGAGGTCCGCGTGGGTCGCGACCGGGACGACGACCTCCAGGTAGCACTTCAGCTTCGGCTCGGTGCCGCTGGGCCGGACGATGACGCGGGCGCCGTCCAGGGTGTACCGCAGGCCGTCCGTGGGCGGCAGCCGGTCCGTGCCCCGGGTGAGGTCCTCGGCCTCGGTGACGGCCAGTCCGGCGAGCGCGGTCGGCGGCTGCTCGCGCAGGCGCCGCATGGCGTCCGCGATGACCGACAGGTCCTCGACCCGCACCGACAGCTGGTCCGTGGCGTGCAGGCCGTGCTCGACGGCGAGGTCGTCCAGGAGGCCGAGGAGCGTGCGGCCCTCCTCCTTGAGCTGCGACGCCAGCTCGGTGATGAGCAGCGCGGCGGTGATGCCGTCCTTGTCGCGTACGCCGTCCGGGTCGACGCAGTAGCCGAGGGCCTCCTCGTAGCCGTACCGCAGGCCGTCCACGCGGGCGATCCACTTGAAGCCGGTGAGGGTCTCCTCGTACGGCAGACCCGCCTTCTCGGCGATCCGGCCGAGGAGGGAGGAGGAGACGATCGACTCGGCGAACGTGCCCCGCGCGCCGCGCCGGACCAGGTGGGCGGCGAGCAGCGCGCCGACCTCGTCGCCGCGCAGCATCCGCCACGCGCCGTCCTGCTGGACGGCGACGGCACAGCGGTCGGCGTCCGGGTCGTTGGCGACGATCAGGTCCGGGGCCGTCTCCCGGGCCTTCGCGAAGGCCAGGTCCATCGCGCCGGGCTCTTCCGGGTTGGGGAAGGCGACGGTCGGGAAGTCCGGGTCGGGCTCGGCCTGCTCGGCGACGAGGACGGGGGTGGGGAAGCCCGCGCGCGCGAACGCCGCGAGGAGGACGTCCTTGCCGACGCCGTGCATCGCCGTGTAGACGGTGCGGGCGGTGCGGGGGGAGTCCGGGGCGAGGACGGCGTCGGTGCGGGCCAGGTAGGCGTCGAGGACGGCGTCGTCGAGGGTCTCCCAGCCGGCCTCCGGACGGGGGACGTCGTTCAGGCTCACGATCGCGTCGATCTCCGCCGCGATCTCCGCGTCGGCGGGCGGGACGATCTGGGAGCCGTCGCCGAGGTAGACCTTGTAGCCGTTGTCCCGGGGCGGGTTGTGGCTGGCGGTGACCTCCACGCCCGCCACCGCGCCGAGGTGCCTTATGGCGTACGCCAGGACGGGGGTGGGGAGGGGGCGGGGGAGGACGGCGGCCTTCAGGCCCGCGCCGGTCATCACCGCCGCCGTGTCGCGGGCGAAGTCGGCGGACTTGTGGCGGGCGTCGTAGCCGATGACGACGAGGCCGTCGGTGCTGCCCTGCTTCTTGAGGTACGCCGCGAGGCCGGCCGCGGCGCGGATGACGACGGCGCGGTTCATGCGCATGGGCCCTGCGCCGAGTTCGCCCCTGAGGCCGGCGGTGCCGAACTGGAGGGTGCCGCTGAAGCGGGCGGTGAGCTCGGTGACGTCCCCCGCCTCGATGAGCTTGCCGAGTTCGTCACGGGTGTCGGGATCGGGGTCCTCGGCGAGCCAGGTCCTGGCGGTGGTGATGAGGTCGTCGTGCACCGGGGTCAGCCTCTCGTCGTGTGTGCGGTGCGGGTGCGTGGGGGTGCTGACACCCACGCGTCCCGGCCGGCTGAACGGTTCCCCCTCCAGCCGACCGAGACGGGGCGGTCAGATGCGGCCGAGCACCTGTGCCAGCAGCGCGCCCATCTGCGTCGCCGAATCCCGGCCCGCCTGGAGGACCTCTTCGTGGTTGAGGGGCTCGCCCGTCATGCCCGCCGCGAGGTTCGTCACCAGGGAGATGCCCAGCACCTCCGCACCCGCCTCGCGTGCGGCGATCGCCTCCAGGACCGTCGACATGCCGACCAGGTCCGCGCCGATGACGCGGGCCATGCGGATCTCCGCCGGGGTCTCGTAGTGCGGGCCGGGGAACTGCGCGTACACGCCCTCTTCGAGCGTCGGGTCGATCTCCTTGCACAGGGCGCGCAGGCGCGGCGAGTACAGGTCCGTCAGGTCGACGAAGTTCGCGCCGATGATCGGGGACGTGGCCGTGAGGTTGATGTGGTCGCTGATCAGGACCGGCTGGCCGGGACGCATGCCCTCGCGCAGACCGCCGCAGCCGTTGGTGAGGACGACCGTCTTGCAGCCCGCCGCCACCGCCGTACGGACACCGTGCGCGACCGCCGCCACGCCGCGGCCCTCGTAGTAGTGCGTGCGGCCCAGGAAGACCAGGGCGCGCTTCTCGCCGATCCGGTACGAGCGGATCTTGCCGCCGTGGCCCGCGACCGCCGGCGGCGGGAACCCGGGCAGCTCGGTGACCTGGAACTCGGCGTCGGGCACGCCGAGGGCGTCCACGGCCGGAGCCCAGCCGGAGCCCATCACGAGGGCGACGTCGTGGGTCTCGGCGCCGGTCAGTTCGCGCAGGCGCGCGGCGGCGGCGTCGGCGGCGGCGTGCGGGTCGCCCTGGATGTCGTCCGGAAGAAGAGATGCGTTCACGCGGATGAGCGTAGCCGCTTCCGGCCTACGCGCGTAGATGACAGAGCGAACGGGATGGCGATCGTTGTCTTGTCGTTTCCAACGAAGGGCGTGACTCCGGTTACCGGGCGGGTCAGCAGGGGCGCTTGCGCAGCTCCATCACATAGTCGTGCGGCGCGCCCGCCGATTCCGCCGCGTCCGCGATCTCGCCGAGGTAGCGGGCCGAGGGCAGGCCGCCCTCGTAGGCGTCGAGGACGTACACCCACGCCGACTCCTCGGAGTCGAGGGTGTGCACCCGGACCCGCATCCGGCGGTAGATGCCGAGCCCGACGCCCTCCCAGCGGTCCAGGGACTCCTCGTCCAGCGGGGCGATGTCGTACAGCGCGACGAAGACCTGGCAGGTGGGGTCCTCCACGATCGTCGCGAGGGCGCCCTCCCAGCCCATCTGCTCGCCGCCGAAGGTGAGCCGCCAGCCGTTGAGCCAGCCGGTCGCGCGCAGCGGCGAGTGCGGGGCGCGGCGCGTCATCAGCCGGGCGTCGAGATTGCCGGCGTAGGCGGCGTAGAGCGACATGCAGAGAGGGTACGGCAGCGGCATCCGGCGTCACTCCCGTAACAGTGGCGTCTCGGGCGGGGCCCCGGGCGGTAGCACCTTGAAGCGTGCGGGACAATGGAGTACGTGACTCGGATCGTGATCATCGGTGGCGGACCCGGCGGATACGAAGCGGCGCTGGTCGCGGCGCAGCTCGGCGCGGAGGTGACCGTCGTCGACTGCGACGGTCTGGGCGGAGCGTCGGTGCTGACCGACTGCGTGCCGTCGAAGACCCTTATCGCTACGGCCGAGGTGATGACCACCTTCGACTCGTCGTACGAAGAGCTCGGCATCATCGTCGCCGACGACACCCCGCCCCTGGAGCAGGCCGCCCGGGTCGTGGGCGTGGACCTCGGCAAGGTCAACCGGCGGGTGAAGCGCCTCGCGCTCGCCCAGTCGCACGACATCACCGCCTCCGTCACGCGGGCCGGCGCCCGGGTCATGCGCGGCCGGGGCCGCCTGGAGGGCATGCAGGCCCTCGACGGCTCCCGCAAGGTGGTCGTCAGCACCGCCGACGGCAGCGAGGAGACCCTCACCGCCGACGCCGTCCTCATCGCGACCGGCGGCCACCCCCGCGAGGTGCCCGACGCGCTGCCCGACGGCGAGCGCATCTTCAACTGGACGCAGGTGTACGACCTCACCGAGCTGCCGGAAGAGCTCATCGTGGTCGGTTCCGGTGTGACGGGTGCCGAGTTCGCCGGCGCCTACCAGGCGCTCGGCTCCAAGGTCACCCTGGTCTCCTCCCGCGACCGCGTGCTGCCGGGCGAGGACCCGGACGCCGCCGCCGTCCTGGAGGACGTCTTCCGCCGCCGCGGCATGAACGTCATGGCCCGCTCCCGCGCCGCCGCCGCCAAGCGGGTCGGCGACCGCGTCGAGGTCACCCTCTCCGACGGCCGCGTCATCTCCGGCACCCACTGCCTGATGGCCGTCGGCGCCATCCCCAACAGCGCGGGCCTGGGCCTGGAGGAGGCCGGCGTCAAGGTGCGCGACTCCGGGCACATCTGGACCGACAAGGTGTCCCGGACGACGGCTCCCGGCGTCTACGCCGCCGGTGACGTGACTGGCGTCTTCGCGCTCGCGTCCGTCGCCGCCATGCAGGGCCGTATCGCCATGTACCACTTCCTGGGCGACGCGGTGGCCCCGCTGAACCTCAAGACGGTCTCCTCCAACGTCTTCACCGACCCGGAGATCGCCACCGTCGGCTACACGCAGGCCGACGTCGACGCGGGCAAGATCGACGCGCGGGTCGTCAAGCTGCCCCTGCTGCGCAACCCGCGCGCCAAGATGCAGGGCATCCGCGACGGCTTCGTGAAGATCTTCTGCCGTCCGGGCACCGGCATCGTGGTCGGAGGTGTGGTCGTCGCGCCGCGCGCCTCGGAACTGATCCATCCCATCTCGATCGCCGTCGACAACAACCTGACCGTCGAACAGATCGCGAACGCGTTCACCGTGTATCCGTCCCTTTCGGGGTCGATCGCGGAGGTGGCCCGTCAGCTCCACACCCGTAAGGAAACCGGCGAGGTCTGACGGCCGAAACCGACTCCCCGCTGGTCACGGGGAGTTGCCGACCATTCGTGCGGCATAGTCGGGCGGAGTAGGCCCTATACCACTTCCGACTCTGCTGTGCGAACAACTTCGTTTATTCGGCGCATACTGCTGAAAGCAGACGGTCGTCCGCGTTACTGTCAGTTTCGTGTTCGCTGCAGAACGTCGCCAATTGATCCTCGAAATGGTGCGAGCGAACGGGGCCGTGTCGCTCCGTGAGCTCGCCCGCGTCGTCCAGACCTCCGAAGTGACCGTACGGCGGGACGTGCGCGCGCTGGAGGCAGAAGGACTCCTCGACCGCCGACATGGCGGTGCGGTATTGCCGGGCGGGTTTACGCGGGAGTCCGGCTTTCCGCAGAAGTCACATCTCGCGACCGCCGAGAAGACGGCCATCGCCGACCTCGCCGCGAACTTCGTCGAAGAAGGCGAAGCCATCGTGGTCGGGGCGGGTACGACGACACAGGAGCTGGCCCGCCGGCTCGCTCGTGTACCCGGGCTGACCGTCGTCACCAACTCCCTGCTGGTGGCACAGGCGTTGGCCCATGCCAACCGGGTGGAGGTCGTGATGACCGGCGGCACTCTGCGCGGTTCCAACTACGCGCTGGTGGGCTCCGGCGCCGAGCAGTCCCTCCAGGGGCTGCGGGTCTCGCGGGCCTTCCTGTCCGGCAGTGGTCTCACCGCCGAGCGCGGGCTGTCCACGTCCAACATGCTGTCGGCGTCCGTCGACCGGGCGCTGGTGCAGGCCGCGGCGGAGGTCGTCGTGCTCGCCGATCACACCAAGCTCGGCACGGACACGATGTTCCAGACCGTGCCGACCGATGTGATCACCCGGCTGGTGACGGATGAGCCGCCGGCTCATGACGACCGCGCCGGCACGGAGTTGCAGGCGCTGGCCGACCAGGGTGTGCAGATCGCCGTCGCGGGGGCGTCCGGGAAATCGGGGGCCTCGGGGACCTCGGGGGGTGATTCCGTCCCCCCGCGCCAAGCGCGCCGTGACGTCGCCCTGCCGGGGCCGCGGCGAGTACCGGGCGGCGCCGGGGCGGGACTTCGGGCAACGTCGGTTCTGAGTGAGCCGGCGTCGGGGGCGGAGCGGGCGGCGCGGGTTGCTGACATGCGGCGGCGTTAAAGGCGCCGACGCCTGATCGCCGTAGGGGTTCGTGCAATTGCGCGAGTGCACATCGTGTGTGGCTGGTCGCGCAGTTCCCCGCGCCCCTAGGCGGGCTTCAGTCCCCTCAGGGTCAACATGAGCAATCTGTCCGCCAGGGCCTCGTCCCCCGGGCTCTCCTCCGCCGCCAGTGCGATCGCGTGCGTCAGCTGGAGCAGGTCGCCGATCGCCACTTCCGGCCGGACCGCCCCCGCCTCCTGCGCTCGCCGCAGCAGCGCGCCGCCCGCCTCCCTGATCGGGTCGCTGCAACGCGCCAGGGCCGATCCGTCGTCGGACGTCACCGACATCAACTGCCTTGCCAGGCCCCGGTATTCGCCCGCGTGCGTGACGATCTCGCGCAGCCAGGTCACCAGGGCCGCGCAGGGGTTGGGGTCGGCCAGCAGCTCCCGGGAACGCGCCAGCAGGTCTGCCACCGCCTCCTCGAACACCGCGCTCAGCAGCGCGTTGCGGTTGGGGAAGTGGCGGTAGAGGGTGCCGATGCCGACGCCCGCGCGTCGTGCCACGTCCTCCAGGGACGCCTCCGCGCCATGGGCGGCGAAGGCCGTGCGGGCCTCGGTGAGGAGGCGTTCGTAGTTGCGGCGGGCGTCGGCGCGCATGGGGCGGGCCGGTGCCGGAGCCGCCGGAGTCGCCGGGGCCCCCGCGCTCCCCGCGGTCTCCTGTGAGGTCGCGCCCACCATGGCTCCCACCTGCTCTCTCGCACGCCCCCGATATGCCTCCAGGATGCCATCGGAGACGGCCCTCCGGGCTTGCCGGGGGCCGCTCAGGACGTACCTTCTTCTCGGGGACGCCCTTCTCGGGGCTTCCCCTGACATCTCAGGACTTCTCATGGCGAGAGCAGCGCCGGGAGAGTGCGTATGGAGATCGCCGGAGCGGACGCGCGGCGGGTGCTCGGGATCGCGAGCGAGCTGGCGGACGCCGGGTCGGAGCGAGAGTTGCGGGAGCGGGCCCTGGGGGCGCTGATGGAGCTGATCCCGGCCGACGCGGGGCAGGCCTACCGGCTCTCCGTCGACGGGAGCGGGGTGTCCGCGCTGTCCGTGCCCGAGGACTCCTTCCACGCGGACCCGATGGTGATCTACGACCATCCGCTGGACCACCCGCTGACCGAGGTCATGCTGGAGACCCCCACGTCACAGGCCTGGCGGGTCAGCGACGTCGTCGGGGACCGGCAGTGGTGGCGCACCCACTGCTACAACGCGGACTTCCGGCCCTTCGGGCTGCGCCGGCACCTGGTGGCGACCGCCGGTTCGGGCGCGGGAGCCGTCGAGGGGTACGCGCTGGTCAGGTCCGGCGCCGACTTCAACGAACGGGAACGCGACCTGCTCGGCCTCGCCCAGCTCCAACTGACCGGCCTGGAACGGCGGCTGGCCGAACGGCAGCGGCTGCTCGCGCTCTCCGCCGCGGCCCTGGCCCTGGCCGCGAGCCACGGCTGGGGCGTGGCGGCGCTCGGCGAGGACGGCCGGCCCGAGCCGCTGAACGCCCTCGCCGCCGAACTCCTCGCCGTCGTGCGGGACGATCCCCGGAGGGGGCAGGAGCGGCCGTTCACCGTCCGGGACGTCGAGGTGCGGCCCGTGCCGCCGGACGCCCCCGGACTGCCCGCCCTGCTCCTCCTGCGCGACCTCGCCCGGGGCCGGACCCTCGCCCGGCTGCTCGGGGTGACCGAGCAGGAGCACCGGACGCTGCGCCACCTCCACGACGGCCGTACGGCGACGGAGGCGGCCCGCAGGATGGGCCTGTCGCCGACCACCGTGCGCGGCTACATCGCCTCCCTGCACCGGAAGCTGGAGGCCGGTCACACGGCGGCGCTGCTGCGGCGGGGACGGGATCTCGGACTGCTGAGCGACTGAGCGCGCCCGCCGCAACCCCTCAGAATTGACGGATGGTCACCGGCCGGGTCCTCTCGGTTCACTGGCTTGAGGCGCTCCGCACGACGCGACCTCAGGGGGACCCTCATGGCCACTACCTCGTCACATCCGCCCACCACCACAGAGGCGCCGTCCGCCGGGACCGCGCGGCGGCTCGCGGGGCTCGCGGCCGTGCTGGGGCCGCTGCTGTTCGCGGCGGCGTTCCTGATCAGTCCGTACGACACCAACGCCGACGCGGACGAGATCGCCCGGGTGATCGCCGCCCACCAGGGAGCCACGGAAGTGTCCGTGTGGCTGTGGACGGCCGGGACCCTCGTCATCGCCCCGGGTCTGGTCGCCGTGGGGATGCTCGCCACCGCGCGATCCGCCCGGCTCGGCCTGTGGGGCTCGGTCCTCTTCGGCACCGGGCTGCTCGCGATCACCCTGACCCCGTCGCTCGACACCGTCGCCCTCGGCGCGCTCGACAAGGGAGTCGACGTCAGCACCCTCGCGAAGGTGGCGAAGGGCACCGACGACCTGGTCGTGGTGGGCGTGCCGGTCCTGTACTTCGTCGCCGCCCACGTCATCGGCGCCGTCCTGCTCGGTGTCGCGCTGCTGCGCACCCGGACCGTCCCGGCGTGGGCCGCCTGGCTGCTGATCCTGTCCATGCCGCTCAACGTCGCCGGGTTCGTCACCGGCGTGGAGCCGGTGACCGTCCTGTCGTTCGTGATGCTCGCCGTCCCCTTCGGCTGTGCGGCCCTCGCCTTCGTCCGCCACGGCACGGGCTGGGTGCGCGGCACCTCCTGAACCACTGCCTCGGGGGACCCCCTTGGACCACTGCCTCGGGGGAAGACGGAGCGCCCGGCGGACTGACTGCTCCAGTCCGCCGGGCGCCCCGGGATGTCGTACGAGAGTCTCCGTACGGTCAGTCCTTGATCTCGCAGATCGCCGCGCCGGACGTGATCGACGCGCCCACCTCCGCGGACAGGCCCTTGATGGTGCCGGACCTGTGCGCGTTGAGGGGCTGCTCCATCTTCATGGCCTCCAGGACGACGACCAGGTCGCCCTCCTTGACCTCCTGGCCCTCCTCGACGGCGATCTTGACGATCGTGCCCTGCATCGGGGAGGCGAGGGTGTCGCCGGAGGCCACGGGGCCGGACTTCTTGGCCGCGCGGCGCTTGGGCTTGGCGCCCGCCGCGAGGCCGGTGCGGGCCAGCGACATGCCGAGGGAGGACGGCAGGGAGACCTCGAGGCGCTTGCCGCCGACCTCGACGACGATCGTCTCGCGGTCCTTGTCGTCCTCGTCCGTCTCCGCGTCGGCGGGGGCGGCGAAGGGCTTGATCTCGTTGACGAACTCGGTCTCGATCCAGCGGGTGTGAACCGTGAACGGGTCCTCGCTGCCGGTCAGCTCCGGGGCGAACGCCGGGTCCTTGACCACCGCGCGGTGGAACGGGATGGCCGTCGCCATGCCCTCGACCTGGAACTCCTCCAGGGCGCGGGCCGCGCGCTGCAGCGCCTGCTCACGGGTGGCGCCGGTGACGATCAGCTTGGCCAGCAGGGAGTCCCAGGCCGGGCCGATGACCGAGCCGGACTCGACGCCCGCGTCCAGGCGGACGCCCGGGCCGGCCGGCGGGGTGAAGGCGGTGACGGTGCCGGGGGCCGGGAGGAAGTTGCGGCCCGGGTCCTCGCCGTTGATGCGGAACTCGAAGGAGTGGCCGCGCAGGACCGGGTCGCCGTAACCGAGCTCCTCGCCGTCGGCGATGCGGAACATCTCGCGGACGAGGTCGATGCCGGCGACCTCCTCGGTGACCGGGTGCTCCACCTGGAGACGGGTGTTGACCTCCAGGAAGGAGATCGTGCCGTCCATGCCGACCAGGAACTCGACCGTGCCGGCGCCGACGTAGCCGGCCTCCTTGAGGATGGCCTTCGACGACGAGTACAGCTCGGCGACCTGCTCCTCGGACAGGAACGGCGCCGGGGCCTCCTCGACCAGCTTCTGGTGGCGGCGCTGCAACGAGCAGTCACGGGTGGAGACGACGACCACGTTGCCGTGCTGGTCGGCCAGGCACTGGGTCTCCACGTGCCGCGGCTTGTCCAGGTAGCGCTCGACGAAGCACTCGCCCCGCCCGAACGCGGCCACGGCCTCACGGACCGCGGACTCGTAGAGCTCCGGGACCTCTTCCAGGGTCCGGGCGACCTTCAGACCACGGCCGCCGCCGCCGAAGGCGGCCTTGATCGCGATCGGCAGGCCGTGCTCCTCGGCGAAGGCCACGACCTCCTCCGCGCCGGAGACCGGGTCCGGCGTACCGGCGACCAGCGGCGCGCCGGCGCGCTGGGCGATGTGCCGGGCGGCGACCTTGTCGCCGAGGTCGCGGATGGCCTGCGGCGGCGGGCCGATCCAGATCAGGCCCGCGTCCAGGACCGCCTGGGCGAACTCGGCGTTCTCGGACAGGAAGCCGTAGCCCGGGTGGACGGCGTCGGCACCTGACTCCCGTGCCGCGTTCAGGATCTTGTCGATGACCAGATAGCTGGTGGCCGGGGTGTCACCGCCCAGAGCGAACGCCTCATCCGCGGCGCGGACATGCAGAGCGTCCCGGTCCGGGTCGGCGTAGACGGCCACGCTCGCGATACCGGCATCCCGGCAGGCCCGGGCCACGCGGACAGCGATTTCGCCACGGTTGGCGATGAGCACCTTGCGCACGATTGAGGCTCCCTCCTTGAAACAAGCCGAGTTTAGGGACTGCCGACACGGCACTTCGACCCGTCCCCAATGGTGAGCTTGCCCACACGGAGCGTGATTCGAGGCTCGCTCGACCCGCGAAATCCCTTGTCGCGCTTCGGTACGCAGGACTCCTCCGGAAAACCCTAGCCCGCCCCTGTGGTCAAGGTCTCTGTCACCACGTGCTGCGGGCCACTCTGTTTCTTTGTGGAGTCCCTACGAATGGCCCAATGATTCTTTGCCGTTCGCAGAACCCTTGTCCCACGGTTTACCCGTTAGTAGCGTTCGCGCTGTATCGAACGTACTTGGGGTAACCAGGGCTCGGCTTGAGAGTGGGTGGGGACCGGTGGTGCGCAGACCGGTGGCGTGGATCGTGGCGGTCGTCCTCTTCGTGGAGGCGTTCGGGATCGCGGCGGTCAACTGGTTCCTCGGGGTGGTCGTCGACCGTCAGGACATGTCCCTCGCCGGCCTCGACCCGGACATGATGTCGGTCTCGTCGAAGGTCGGCGGCATCGTCTTCGGCCTCTACTTCGCCCTGTGCGGTCTGGTGGCACTGCTGGTGGCGCTGCGCAACCGGCCGCCCGCCGGCTTCGGCCGCATCCTGCTGATCAGCGCGGCCGTGGTGCACGCCCTGCTGGGCGCGTTCGCCTGGGGTCTGCTGGGCCCGGCCGAGTTCGTGTTCATGGTGGTCGTGCTGGCGCTGATCGTGCTGCTCCTGATGACGTACGACAGTCCTCAGGAGCCCGCCGACGCCGTCCCCGGGGACCCCAAGGGGGACGGCGGCGCCAAGGGGGGCGCGGACCCCGTCACTTCTCCGCCGGCGCCCACAACTCCGTGATCCGCACGCCCAGTTCGGCCAGCAGCCTGCGGACCAGGGGCAGGCTGATGCCGATCACGTTGCCGTGGTCGCCGTCGATGCCGTCGATGAACGGCGCGCTGCGGCCGTCGAGCGTGAACGCCCCGGCGACGTAGAGGGGTTCGCCGGAGGCGACGTACGCGGCGATCTCCTCGTCGGTCGGCTCGCCGAAGCGGACGACGGTCGAGGCGACGGCCGAGACGTACCGGCCGGAGACGGTGTCGTAGACGCAGTGGCCGGTCTGGAGCGTCCCCGCGCGCCCGCGCATGGCCTTCCAGCGGGCGGTGGCCTCCTCGGCGTCCGCGGGCTTGCCGAGCGCCTCGCCGTCGAGGTCGAGCACGGAGTCGCAGCCGATCACGATGGCGCCCTTGATCTCGGGCTTCGCCGACACCACGGAGGCCTTCGCCTCGGCGAGCGCGAGGGCCAGTTCGGCGGGGGTGGGGGCGCTGACGGCGTCCTCGTCGACGCCGCTCACGATCACCTCGGGGGCCAGCCCGGCCTGCCGCAGCAGGTTCAGCCGGGCGGGGGACTGGGAGGCGAGGACAAGTCGGCGGCGCGGCTGATCAGTCATGCGGTCAGGGTATCGGCGGCCGTCATTTCGTGCCGAGCACGAGCATCGCCAGCAGCATGGCCAACGCCAGGAACAGGCCCAGTCTCCGCAACATCTCCTGCATGTCGCGCAGTTCCTTGGGCGGTTCGTTCTCGGGGTCGGACCAGAGCATGGGGCCAGCGTGCGCGGGCGGGGCGGGGCGGCGCCTGAGTACGCGTACTCAACTTCACCAAAAGGGTCTGGAGTTCCATTACTGTGTCTATCGTTAAAGGAACTTCAGTCCCGTTTGGAAGGTCGTGCTGCCATGTCCACCGACGTCTGGACCACCGTCTGGGCCGCCTCGCCCCAGCTCCCGAGCGAGGGCTTCACCCCCAACTGGTCGCGGGAGGGCTTCTGGCGGCAGTCGCTGCGGCAGGTCGTCCCGCTGAGCGGCGGCGGGGAGCGGGTGCGGATACGGCTGTCGAACGCGTACGGCACCTCGTCGGTGCGGGTCGCGGGGGCGAGCGCGGGCGGGCGGAGGCTGAGCTTCGGGGGCCGCCCGGACGTGGCGATCCCGGCCCGCGGGGAGGCCGTCAGCGACCCGGCCCGACTCGCCGTCGCCGCGGGGGAGTCGGTCGCCGTCACGCTGTACTTCGACGCGGCGACCGGGCCCGCGACCTTCCACGCGCAGGCGTTCGCGACCAGCCATCGCGGGGAGGGGGAACTGCTGGAGTCCGCCGACGGCTTCGACGCGGTCTCGGAGTCCTGGTACTTCCTGAGCGCGGTGGAGGCGGACGCCGGACGCGGCGACGGGGTGGTGCTGTTCGGCGACTCGATCACCGACGGGTTCGGGTCCACGACGGGCGCCGACCGGCGGTGGTCGGACGCGCTGGCGAGGCTGACCGGGCGGCCCGTGCTCAACGCCGGGATCGGCGGGAACCTGCTGCTCAACGACTCCGCGTGGTACGGCGAGAAGGGCGTCCACCGGTTCGGGCGGGACGTCCTCAGCCAGGCCGGGGTGGACACGGTCGTCGTCCTGCTCGGGCTGAACGACATCGGCTTCAGCGAGGCCGGCGAACAGCCCACGTACCGGCCCGCCCCGGTGGTCGAGGCGGACGAACTGATCGCCGGGTACCGCGCGTTGATACGGCAGGCCAGGAGCCGGGGCCTGACGGTCGTGGGCGCCACCCTGCTGCCCTTCGGCGGCTCGGACCACTGGGGCGGGCACGCGGCCGAGGTGAGCCGTGAGGTGAACGAGTGGATCAGCCGCGCGGGGGAGTACGACGCGGTGGTGGACCTGCACCGGGTGATGGCCGATCCGGCGGACCCGGACCGGCTGCACCCGGCGTACGACTTCGGCGATCACCTGCACCCGAACGACAAGGGGTACCAGGTGATGGCCGAAGCCCTGGCGGCGGTTCTCCAGCCGGTCGTCTAACCGGGCCAGTACGTACGTGCCCAGGTCGACGGCCCCGGCTGGGGGAGCCTGCGGGTGGCGATGCGGGACGGGTCCGACCACCCGTCCCGCGGCTGGGGGGCGCCGGACGGCGCTGCCGCTGCCGCCGCGGCGCGGGCTCTGACCACCGCCAGGGCGGCGGCCAGCTCCTCAGGGGTCGGGTTGCCCCGGACGACCTTGATGTTCACAGCGACTCCTTACAGGGGGATGTTGCCGTGCTTCTTGGGCGGCAGCGACTCGCGCTTGGTGCGCAGCTGGCGCAGGCCGCGGACGATGTGGTGGCGGGTGTCGGACGGCATGATCACGGCGTCGACATAGCCGCGCTCGGCCGCGATGTAGGGGTTGAGGAGGGTGTCCTCGTACTCCTGGATCACCCGGGCCCGGGTGGCCTCGACGTCATCCGCCTCGGCGATGGTGCGCCGGTGCAGGATGTTGACCGCGCCCTGGGCGCCCATGACCGCGATCTGGGCGGTGGGCCAGGCCAGGTTGAGGTCGGCGCCCAGGTGCTTGGAGCCCATGACGTCGTAGGCGCCGCCGAAGGCCTTGCGGGTGATGACCGTGATCAGCGGGACGGTCGCCTCGGCGTAGGCGTAGATCAGCTTCGCGCCGCGGCGGATGATGCCGTCGTGCTCCTGGTCCACGCCCGGCAGGAAGCCGGGGACGTCGA
Organism: Streptomyces sp. Act143; assembly: GCF_003143935.1. Taxonomy (GTDB): domain Bacteria; phylum Actinomycetota; class Actinomycetes; order Streptomycetales; family Streptomycetaceae; genus Streptomyces. The sequence continues at coordinate 6,261,680 of NZ_QFRX01000001.1, forward strand.
CGAAGGTCAGCACCGGGATGTTGAAGGCGTCGCAGGTCCGCACGAACCGGGCCGCCTTCTCGGACGCCTTGATGTCCAGGCAGCCGGCGAACTGCATCGGCTGGTTGGCGACGATGCCGACCGGGTGGCCCTCCACGCGCCCGTAGCCGGTGACGATGTTCGGCGCGTACAGCGGCTGGGTCTCGAAGAACTCGGCGTCGTCCAGGACGTGTTCGACGACCGTCTTGATGTCGTACGGCTGGTTGGCGCTGTCCGGGACGAGGGTGTCGAGCTCGCGGTCCTCCTCGGTGACCGTGAGGTCGGCCTCCTCCGGGTAGACCGGCGCCTCGGAGAGGTTGTTGGACGGCAGGTACGACAGCAGCTGCTTGATGTACTCGATGGCGTCCTTCTCGTCCCCGGCCATGTGGTGGGCCACGCCGGAGACGGCGTTGTGGGTGCGGGCGCCGCCGAGCTCCTCGAAGCCGACGTCCTCGCCGGTGACGGTCTTGATGACGTCCGGGCCGGTGATGAACATGTGCGAGGTCTGGTCGACCATCACCGTGAAGTCGGTGATCGCCGGGGAGTAGACCGCGCCACCCGCGCACGGGCCCACGACGAGGCTGATCTGCGGGATGACCCCCGACGCGTGCGTGTTCCGGCGGAAGATCTCACCGTAGGCGCCGAGCGAGGCGACCCCCTCCTGGATGCGGGCGCCGCCGGAGTCGTTGATGCCGATGACCGGGCAGCCGGTCTTCAGCGCGAAGTCCATGACCTTGACGATCTTCTGGCCGTACACCTCGCCGAGCGCCCCGCCGAAGACGGTGAAGTCCTGCGAGAACACGGCGACGGGGCGGCCGTCCACCGTGCCGTACCCGGTGACGACCCCGTCGCCGTACGGGCGGTTCTTCTCCAGCCCGAAGTTGGTGGAGCGGTGCCGGGCGAACTCGTCCAGCTCGACGAACGACCCCTCGTCGAGCAGCAGCTCGATCCGCTCGCGCGCCGTCAGCTTGCCCTTGGCGTGCTGCTTCTCCACGGCGCGTGCGGAGCCGGCGTGCGTCGCCTCGTCGATGCGGCGCTGGAGGTCCGCGAGCTTGCCCGCGGTGGTGTGGATGTCGATCTCTTCCGGCTCGGCCATCGGGTCGCGGCTCCCTGCCTGCTCAAAAGGGGGGACGGTTACTCATCCGTAGAGTAGTGGCGGGCCCACCCATCAGCAGTGCGGCGTAGGACACACCTAGGGTGGCTTGCATGACGCCGCGAGATGCTTCAGACGACAGCCGCTGGTCCGACCTGGACCGTCCTCCGCTCAATGTCACCGCGCTGCGGCGTGGTCTGGTGCGCGAGGGCGGGCTGTGGCGCGAGGTGGAGGTGGTGCAGCGCACCGGCTCCACCAACAACGACCTGGTGGGCCGGGCCGTCAAGGGGGACGCCGGGGAAGGGGCCGTCCTCGTCGCCGAGGAGCAGTCGGCGGGGCGGGGACGGCTCGACCGTCAGTGGACGGCGCCGGCCCGTTCGGGGCTGTTCTTCTCGGTCCTGCTGAAGCCGGCGGAGGTACCGGTGGCGCGGTGGGGGTGGCTGCCGCTGCTGACCGGCGTGGCCGTGGCGACCGGGCTGTCGCGGGCCGCGGGGGTCGACACGGCACTCAAGTGGCCCAACGACCTGCTGGTGACCGTGGGCGGCGAGGAGCGCAAGGCCGGGGGCATCCTCGCGGAGCGGGCCGGGGAGGACGGGATCGTCGTCGGGGTCGGCATCAACGTCACCCTGCGCGAGGACGAGCTGCCGGTGCCGGCGGCCGGCTCGCTGGCGCTGGCGGGGGCGGTGAGCACGGACCGCGATCCGCTGCTGCGGGGCGTGCTGCGGGCGCTGGAGGAGTGGTACGGGCGCTGGCGGGCGGCCGGGGGCGATCCGACGGTCAGCGGGCTTCAGGAGACGTATGCGGCGGGGTGCGCGACGCTGGGGAGGACGGTGCGGGCCGAGCTGCCGGGGGACCGCTCGATCACCGGGGAGGCGGTGGCCGTGGACGGCGACGGCCGTCTGGTGATCGCGACGGAGAACGGCGTACAGGAACCGGTGGGGGCGGGCGACATCGTCCACTTGCGACCGGCGTGAGCCGACGGCTCCTCGGGGGCGCGGGGCGGTGCCATCAGCGGCTCCGCCGCTGGGCGCGACCAGCCGCAACGCGCCCGCGGCCGGCAACGCATCCGCAGCCACCCCCTCCTTCGGCTCCACGGGAGTGAGCTACCGCACACCTGCCGTAAAGTGAAGGCCGGTCGATACCTGGCCGTGGCAGATCGGAAGGGCAGCAGGCGTGACCGTCGACGACACGGGTTCCGGCGCGGACTCGAACGGCGCCGACCCCGCAGGGGCCCCGCACCCGCTCGCCGTGCGTCTCGAAGCGCTGATCCTCGGTGCCGAGCGGCGCTACACGCCCTTTCAGGCGGCCCGTACCGCCGGTGTCTCCATGGAGCTGGCCACCCGTTTCTGGCGGGCCATGGGCTTCGCCGACGTCGGACAGGCCAAGGCCTTCACCGAGGCGGACGTGCTCGCCCTGCGGCGCCTCGCCGGTCTCGTCGAGGCCGGGCTGCTCAGCGAGGCGATGGCCGTGCAGGTGGCCCGGTCCACCGGGCAGACCACCGCCCGCCTCGCCGAGTGGCAGATCGACTCGTTCCTGGAGGGGCTGACCGAGCCGCCCGAGCCCGGCATGACCCGTACCGAGGTGACGTACCCGATCATCGAGCTGCTCCTGCCCGAGCTGGAGGAGTTCCTCGTCTACGTCTGGCGCCGCCAGCTCGCCGCCTCCGCCGGACGGGTCGTGCAGGCCGCCGACGACGAGGAGATGGTGGACCGGCGGCTGGCGGTCGGCTTCGCCGACCTCGTCGGGTTCACCCGGCTCACCCGGCGGATGGAGGAGGAGGAGCTCGGCGAGCTGGTCGAGGCCTTCGAGACCACCGCCGCCGACCTGGTCGCGGCCCACGGCGGGCGGCTCATCAAGACCCTCGGCGACGAGGTGCTCTACGCCGCCGACGACGCCGGTGTGGCCGCCGAGATCGCGCTGCGCCTCATCGAGACCATGGCGAACGACGAGACCATGCCCGAGCTGCGCGTCGGGATCGCCTTCGGCACGGTCACCACACGGATGGGCGATGTCTTCGGCACGACCGTCAATCTGGCCTCCCGGCTGACCTCGATAGCTCCCCGCGACGCCGTCCTCGTCGACACCGACTTCGCCCAGGAGCTGATCCGCACCGCCGAGGCGCCGGCCTCGGAGGCGGAGGCCGCCGAGGCCGCGGCCGCCGCCGAGAAGGAGGGCGAGGAGCCGCCGACGTACCGCTTCGCGCTCCAGCCGATGTGGCAGCGGCCGGTGCGCGGGCTGGGCGTCGTCGAGCCGTGGCTGCTGACGCGGCGGAGCGAGCCCGCCTGACGCCGTCGGCTCAGTGGCTCAGCGGCCCCACGCACAGGCCGATGACGGGCACGCACACCCCCACGCCACCGCCGGGCTGGCCCGGCTGCGGGGTCGGGGTCGGGGCCGGTGCGGGCGGGTTCGTGCTCTGACTCGGTGCCGGGGACGGCGTACGTGTCGCCGTCGGTGTCGGCGTCGGGGCGGGCCGCGGGGCCGCGCCCGTCGGATCCGGGGCGTCCGGGATGGTCGTGGGACCCGGGGCCGCCACCGTCCCCGCCGGTGCCGAGGGCCGCGGTACGAGACTCACCCCCGTGGTCGGCGCCGCGCTCGCCCCGCCCATGGCCGAGGTCGCCGACGGGCTCACCTTCGGGACCGCCGCGACCGTGGCGGCGGCGTTGGCGGACCGGTCCGTGCCGGAGCCCGGGTGCGGGCCGCCGAGGTGGGGCTCGGCCTCCGCGGTGCCGAGCCCGCCACCGCCCAGAGTGCCGTCGGGGGCCATGCGTACGAGGCTCAGCGTGCCGGCCGCCACGGCCAGTCCGCCGACGGCGAGCAGGACCTTGCGGGGGCGGGGCCGGCGATGCCGGCCGCGCGAGCCGAAGAGACGTTGCGGCACGGCGTCGACGGCGTCGGGGACCGCGGCCCCGGCGGCCGTGTCCTGTGTGTCCGTCGTCGTCATGGCGACCCTCCCCGATATGTCCGCCGATACCGCGCCCGCTGCGCTCACGCCCCCTGTGCGCCGTGGCGGAGCGCACGCTATGCGCTCCCGTGGGCGAGGGAGCCGGAGTCGGGCGGGATGTCACTCGAACGGGGTGTCGGGCGCTGACACGGGAACGCGCGCCGTGCGGCGGCCCGCCCTTTCGCCCCCGGGGCCGGACTGCGATGATCGGCCCCGGTGAAGTCTGTTAACCCACGTTAACTGGAGGGTGTCATGAGCGAGGAACGGTACGGGGAGTTCGTGCTGGTGCGGCGGCACGGACACGTCGCGGAACTCGCCCTGGACCGGCCGAAGGCCATGAACGCCGTGTCCACTGCGATGGCCCGCTCGATCGGCGCCGCCTGCGCCGCGCTGGGCGACGACCGGGACGTACGGGCGGTCGTGGTGACGTCGACCCACGAACGGGCGTTCTGCGTCGGCGCCGACCTCAAGGAGCGGAACTCCTTCACGGACGCCGATCTGGTCCGGCAGCGGCCCGTCGCGCGCGGCGCCTACACCGGTGTGCTGGAACTGCCCGTGCCGACCGTCGCCGCCGTCCACGGCTTCGCGCTGGGCGGCGGCTTCGAGCTGGCCCTGTCCTGCGACCTGATCGTGGCCGACGGCACGGCCCTGGTGGGGCTGCCGGAGGTGTCGGTCGGGGTGATCCCGGGCGGCGGGGGCACACAGCTGCTGCCGCGCCGGGTGGGTGCGGCCCGGGCGGCCGAGCTGATCTTCACGGCCCGCCGGGTGGAGGCCGCGGAGGCGCGGGAGCTGGGCCTGGTGGACGTCCTGGTGGAGAACGGCCGGGACCGGGAGGAGGCGCTGGCGCTGGGCGCCCGGATCGCCGCCAACTCGCCGGTGGGGCTGCGGGCGGCGAAGAAGGCGCTGCGGCTCGGGCACGGCCTGGACCTGCGGGCCGGCCTGGAGGTGGAGGACGCGGCGTGGCGGTCGGTGGCGTTCTCGGGGGACCGGGCGGAGGGCGTGGCGGCTTTCAATGAGAAGCGGAGCCCGCAATGGCCGGGCGAGTGAAGGGCCTTCAGGGGCGCGGGGCCGTGTCGGTTTACGGCTCCGCCACGCGGCGCGACCAGCACCCACGCACCCGCAGTCGCCGGCCGGCCCGACCCCGCCGTCACCCTTCGCGCCCTCCCAACACCGCTTATCACCCAAAACATCCCTAACCTGGAGCAATGGCGGAGGACACGCGGCTCACGGCAGTCGTCGCGCTGGCGCAGGGCATGGCCGCGGCCCACGGCTCACGGGAGGCGTGGCGCGCGGCGGCCACCGGCGCCTGCCGTGCCCTCGGCGGGAGCTTCGCCGCGCTGTCCGTCTGGGAGCGCGAACTCGGCCGGCTCCGCGTCCTCGTGAACGTCGGGGACCGCGCCCCCGACGAGGAGGAGTTCCCCGACGCCGAGGCCTACCCCGTGCACCAGTTCCCGGAGATCACCGAGTTCCTGCACGAGCGGTGGGCCGGGGGCGGCGAGCCCAACGCCTGGGTGGAAACGGCCGAGGGACCGGCCGCCGGAGTCCGCCCCGGGTACGTCCATCAGCGCGTCGCCGCCCTGCGCAGGAGAGGCCGTGGCTGCTGTGTCGTCGCGCCGATCGTCCTCAACGGCCGCGCCTGGGGTGAGCTGTACGTCGCCCGCCCGGCCGGTGAGCCCGTCTTCGGCCGGGCCGACGCCGACTTCGCCACCGTGCTGGCCGCCGTGGTCGCCGCCGGGATCGCGCAGGCCGAGCGGCTGGAGGAGGCGAGACGGCTGGCGTTCACCGACGCCCTCACCGGGCTCGCCAACCGCCGCGCCGTCGACGTACGCCTCGACGAGGCCATCGAGCGGCACAAGCGGGAGGGGGTCGTCGTCAGCCTCGTCGTCTGCGACCTCAACGGGCTCAAGCGGGTCAACGACACCCTCGGGCACGCCGTCGGCGACCGGCTGCTGGAACGTTTCGGGTCCGTGCTGTCGCTGTGCGGGGCCATGCTGCCGGGGGCGCTGGCCGCGCGGCTCGGGGGCGACGAGTTCTGTCTGCTCGCGGTCGGGCCGGCCGCCGACGAGGTCGTCAAGGCGGCCGACGAGCTCTGCCGCCGGGCCGCGGAGCTGGAGCTCGGGGAGGGCGTGGCCTGCGGGGTCGCCTCCACCGAGGACCCCATCGGGCCGGTGCGCTCGGCCCGCCGGCTGTTCCGGCTCGCCGACGCGGCGCAGTACCGCGCGAAGGCCGAACGCGCCGCCAAGCCGGTCGTCGCGGGGCGGGAAGGTCCGGACGACCCGGTCGTACGGCTTGCGGACGCGCCTTCGGCCGACCGGGAGGCGCGCGGGGAGCGGCGCCGCTTCCGGGGGCGCCGGGTGTGACGTACCAGCGGGTAAGGGGCGAACCCCGCACCCACTCGTGACATCTTCGTCTTCACTGCGTACGCTCCTGAATATGGATATGCACACTGTGGTGGTGGGGACGTCCGGGGTGACCGCGTCCGACGTTCTCGCCGTGGCGCGCGACGGCGCCCGGGTCGAGCTCTCCGCCGAGGCGGTCGCGGCCCTCGCCGCCGCCCGCGAGATCGTGGACGCGCTGGCCGCCAAGCCCGACCCGGTCTACGGCGTCAGCACCGGCTTCGGCGCCCTGGCGACCCGGCACATCAGCACCGAGCTGCGCGCCCAGCTCCAGCGCAACATCGTCCGCTCGCACGCCGCCGGCATGGGCCCGCGCGTCGAGCGGGAGGTCGTACGGGCCCTGATGTTCCTGCGCCTGAAGACCGTCTGCTCGGGACACACCGGTGTGCGGCCGGAGGTCGCGCAGACCATGGCCGACGTACTGAACGCCGGGATCACCCCCGTCGTGCACGAGTACGGCTCCCTCGGCTGCTCCGGCGACCTCGCGCCGCTGTCCCACTGCGCCCTGACGCTGATGGGCGAGGGCGACGCCGAGGGCCCGGACGGGACCGTGCGGCCCGCCGGTGAGCTGCTCGCCGAGCACGGCATCGCGCCCGTCGAACTGCGCGAGAAGGAGGGCCTCGCCCTCCTCAACGGCACCGACGGCATGCTCGGCATGCTGGTCATGGCCCTCGCCGACCTGGACACGCTCTACAAGTCGGCCGACATCACCGCCGCGCTGTCCCTGGAGGCGCTCCTCGGCACGGACAAGGTCCTCGCGCCCGAGCTGCACGCCATCCGCCCCCACCCGGGGCAGGCCGCCAGCGCCGCCAACATGCTGGCCGTGCTGAAGGACTCCCAGCTCACCGGGCACCACCAGGACGACGCCCCGCGCGTCCAGGACGCCTACTCGGTGCGCTGCGCCCCGCAGGTCGCCGGTGCCGGACGCGACACCATGGCGCACGCGCGGCTGGTCGCCGAGCGCGAGCTGGCCTCCGCCGTCGACAACCCCGTCGTCCTGCCCGACGGGCGGGTGGAGTCCAACGGCAACTTCCACGGCGCGCCCGTGGCCTACGTCCTCGACTTCCTCGCCATCGCCGCCGCCGACCTCGCCTCCATCGCCGAGCGGCGCACCGACCGGCTGCTCGACAAGAACCGCAGCCACGGGCTGCCGCCGTTCCTCGCCGACGACGCCGGAGTGGACTCGGGGCTGATGATCGCCCAGTACACGCAGGCCGCGCTGGTGAGCGAGCTGAAGCGGCTGGCCGTACCGGCGTCCGCGGACTCGATCCCGTCCTCCGCCATGCAGGAGGACCACGTCTCCATGGGCTGGTCCGCCGCGCGCAAGCTGCGCACCGCCGTCGACAACCTCACCCGGGTCGTCGCCGTCGAGCTGTACGCCGCCACGCGCGCCGTCGAGCTCCGCGAGGGGCTGACCCCGGCGCCGGCCTCGCGGGCGGTCATCGAGGCCGTGCGCAAGGCCGGGGTGCAGGGCCCGGGGCCCGACCGGTTCCTGGCGCCGGACCTGGCCGCGGCGGACGCGTTCGTGCGCAGCGGGCAGCTGGTGGCGGCGGCGGAGTCGGTGACGGGGCCGCTGCGCTAGGCTGTGCACAGCAGGAAGGGGCCTCGTCGCAGGACGGGGCCCCTTCGGTGGTTCTGCGTGCTTACTTGAGCTTGGCGACCTGGGCCTTGACGACGTCGGCCGGGATCTCGGTCTTGCCGCCCTTGGACAGCGCGGCCAGGTTCACGGAGTAGAACGTGGCCACGGTGTTGCCCTTGCGGACCACCTCGGTGAGGAAGGTGGCCGTGCCCTCGCCGTCCATGTCGACGTCCTCGGCGAACGCCACGGACTCGTCACCGGCGCCGGAGCTCTTCGCCGTGGTGACCTTGGTGACCTTGCTGTTCTCGCCCTCGGCCTTGAGGCCGTAGCCGCCGGAGCAGGCCGTCACGCCGTCGGAGACGGCCTTGAGGGCCTTCTCGGCGCCGTCGCCGTCGTAGGAGGACAGGCCGACGAAGGTGATGCTGACGTCGAAGGCGCCCTCGATGTCGGCCTCGCTGAGCTCCGACGGGTCCTTGGCGGCCGACGGGTTCGCGGTGACGGTGTTGCTGGCGTTGGCGTCCGTCTCGCCCGGGGCCAGCGCGGCCGTCGCCCAGGCGAGCGGGTCGCACTGGGCCTTGTCGGTCTTCACGTCGCTCTTGGACTTGGGGAGGGTGTCGTCGCCCGACTCGACCTCGTAGTCCTTGACGTCGCCCTTGGCGAGCAGCAGCTTCTCCAGCTCGGCGGAGGTCAGTGCCTTCGCGGCCGGCGCCGACGAGGCGGCGGCGGACTCCTTGGCGTCGGTGCCCTTGGCGTCGTCCGAACCGTTGTCGGAGCAGCCGGTGATGAGGGCGAGCGACAGCGCGCTCACGGTGAGCGTGGCCGCTATGCGGGCCCCCGATGATCTCTTCATGAGCGGACTATGAGGTTTTGGTCAAACGTCCGTCAAGTCGATTCAAAAACCGTGACGTTCCCGGCGTACCGAATAAGTGACGAACCCGGCACCGAGTGCGAGGAAGGCGGTGCCGCCGACGACGTAGGGCGTGGTGTCGAAGCTGCCGGTGTCGGCGAGACGGGTGCCCTCGGCGGAGCTCTGGGTGGTGGCGGTGGTCACCCTGGCCTGCTGCGTGACCTGCGGTCTCGCCGGTTCGTCCGGGGTCGCGCCCGCGGACGGGACGAACCACAGGGCGCACAGCAGCGTGCCCGCGGCGGTGGCGGTCAGCAGAGGACGGCGAGCGGATGACACGGAATATCGATCCCCTTGTGGCGCTGGCGAATTGGCCGTGTGGGGAGATGTTAGTGAAAGGCGCGGGTCACGGGAAAGTCACGGGGGAAAAGGGCCGTACTCTCCGGGACATGAGCACTGAAGAGACTTCACGGTTTGTGCGGCTTCGGGTGGAATTGGTGGTGGAGATCGACGACGCGGACGGCGTCACCAGGGCCGCGCTGGAGCGGATCGCCGACGATCCCGAGATGCCGGCCGACGAGCGGGCGCACGCCGAGGGCGCTGTGACGGAAGACACCGCGGAGGCGCTGGCGTATCTCGTCGACCCGTTCGACCTGGTCAGCGAGGTGCCCGGGGTCGAGCTCGTGCAGGCCTCCTGGTCCAGCGAGCGGATCGACTACGACCCGGATTCGCCGGAGTGGGACCTCGACGAGGATGATGAGGACGAGGACGACGAGCAAGAGGCGGCCGGCTGAGCGGTCTTGGGGAATTGATGGCCCCGGACGGCAACCGCCGTCCGGGGTTTCGTCGTCTCAGGGGGCGCGCGAACCGAGACGCGCACCACCCGCCACGGCGGACGTGGTGTGCCCCACACCTTCCAGGAATGTGGAACGGGACGAACCGGTCGTAGCGTTTAGGTTTCATTGACGGGACTCTCGGGTGTGACGGGGGGCTCTCGGCTCTTTGGGGAATCGGCAACGATGGAGAAGCGTGTGATGACGGTCAGTAAGCGGCGCAGGGGCCTGGCGGTCGCGTCCGCACTGCTCGGCGGAGTGCTGGTGCTCTCGGCCTGTTCCGGTGGCGACGACGACGCCTCCGCCGGCGGGAGCAGCGACACCTCGCAGGCCAAGGCCGACGAGGCGGCGGCCAAGGAGACCTCTCAGGCCGACATCAAGATCACGCCCAAGGACGGCACCGACAACGCCTCCATCAACAACTCCGCCGCCGTCACCGTGAGCAAGGGCACCCTCACGGACGTCCGGATGACCACCGCGGACGGCACCGAGGTCAGCGGACAGATATCCGCGGACAAGGCCAGCTGGAAGCCCAGCGCCCAGCTGGAGCGGTCCACCACCTACAAGGTCTCCGCCGAGGCGAAGGACTCCGACGGCCGCGTCGCCCACGAGAACGCCTCGTTCACCACGGTCTCCCCGGCCAACAGCTTCATCGGCAACTTCACGCCGGAGGACGGCTCCACGGTCGGCGTGGGCATGCCGGTGTCGATCAACTTCGACAAGGCGATCACCAACAAGGCGGCCGTCCAGAAGGGCATCACCGTCTCCTCCTCCAGCGGCCAGGAGGTCGTCGGGCACTGGTTCAACGCCAACCGCCTCGACTTCCGCCCCGAGGACTACTGGACCGAGAACTCCACCGTCACGCTGAAGCTCGCGCTCGACGGCGTCGAGGGCGCGGACGGCGTCTACGGCGTCCAGCAGAAGACGGTCACCTTCAAGATCGGCCGCAACCAGATCAGTTACGTCGACGCGAAGACCAAGCAGATGAAGGTCACGCACAACGGCGAGACGATCAAGACCATCCCGATCTCGGCCGGCTCCCCGGAGAACAAGACCTACGAGGGCATCATGGTGATGTCCGAGAAGTTCAAAGAGACCCGGATGAACGGCACGACCGTCGGCTTCACCGACAACGACGGCAAGGCCGAGTACGACATCAAGGACGTGCCGCACGCCATCCGCCTCACCAACTCCGGCACCTTCGTGCACGGCAACTACTGGGGCGCGAAGTCCATCTTCGGCAGCGTGAACACCAGCCACGGCTGCGTGGGCCTCTCGGACACCAAGGGTGCCGACGACAAGGGCACGGCCGGCTACTGGTTCTACAACAACTCGATCATCGGCGACGTGGTCGTCGTCCAGAACACCGGCGACAAGACGGTGGCCCCGGACAACGGCCTCAACGGCTGGAACCTGAGCTGGGCGGACTGGAAGGCCGGGTCGGCGGTCTGACGTACCGCTGAGCAAGCCGAAAGGCCCGCCGGAAGCGAGACGCTTCCGGCGGGCCTTTCTCAATGGGTCACTTGCCGTAGTACGCGTTGTAGATCGAGACCGTCGACTTGTTGTTCTTCTTGTCGGTGATCTTCGCGTGGAACGAGATGCCCTTGCCCTTGTCCGGGTTCTTCACGGTGATCCTGCCGTCCTTGACCGTGACCTTCTTCCAGGTCTGGCCGTAGTCGTAGGACACGTACACCGTCAGGGACTTGAGGTTGGAGCCCTTGGCCGCACCCTCGACCGTGACCGGGATCTTCACCGTCTCGCCCGCCTTGACGCGGCTGTCGAGGCCCGTCTTGGCGTTGAAGCGGACCGTGGAGGCCGGCAGCCTGACAGCGTCCTCGGAGGCGGCCTTCTTCGAGCGGAACGTGAAGCTCACGTCGATCCGCGTCGAGGCCGCCGCCAGCTTCACGCTCCGCTTCACGGACGACGTCAGCTTGTACTCGGCGTCCCCGGCGGGCACCGTGAACACCTCACCGAAGAGCGGGTCCTGGTTGGAGCCGACCTTCGTGCCGTTGCGGTACAGCTCGGTCTTCACCGAGGTGAAGTCCGACGAACCCGCGTGCTGGGCCCCGTCCGCGAACAACGGCAGCGCCCCGTAGAGGTAGTTGCCCTCGCGGAAGACGCCGTAGGTCTTGTTGAGGTGCGGGCCGAAGACCGCGGTGTTGAAGGTCTTCTTGTACGAGGTGCCCGCCTTGAGGACCTGCGGGTCACCCAGCGTGTAGCCGGCCTCCGGGATCGGGTTGCCGTCCGGGTCCTTGGCCCCCCCGAACTGCAGGAAGTCCAGACCCCACTTGATCCGGTCGCCCGTCGACAGCCGCAGGGTGCGGGTGCCGGGCAGCTTCTGCTCGACCATGGTGCCGAAGACACCGTCGTCGGGCAGCTCGCCCCACGGGCTGATCGCGCCGGTCTTGCCGCTCGCCGCGGCGCCCATGTTCGCCTTGACCGTGGCGAACTCGCTCTCCTTGAAGTGCCGGACCTTGTCGCCGACGAGGTGCTTGACCTTGGCGGTCGTCGCAACGTCGTACTCGGCGTTCGGGCCCTTGGCCCACTGCCCGTACCAGGTCTGGGTCAGGCCGCCGGAGACATCGGAACCGAGCGCCGCGACCCGGATGCTCCCGAAGGAGTCCAGGTTGACGGCGACGGGGAACAGCGCGGGCTCGTAGAAGTAGCTGATCATCGCCGACAGCGGCGTGGCCGAGGCATCCGGCACCGTGATGTCGGCCGACTTGGTCTTACGGGCGTCGATCGTCACCGAGCGGTTCTTGGTCATGCTCAGCTTCGGCTGGACCACCCAGTCGAGACCGCCCTCGAAGGTGACCCAGTCCTTGGCGATCCAGGCGTCCAGCAGGTACGTGCCCTTGGGCAGGCGCATCTTGGTGGTGCCGGACTCGTCGATCGTCACCTGGTAGCCGCGGTCCTTGGCCAGCCCCGTGTAACCGAACACGATGGTGTTGTAGTCCGCGGTCGGCCGGCCGTCCTTGCCGATGTGCTTGACGGTGAGGTCGTACGACTCCACCTCACGCTGCACCGCCGCGGCCGTACGCACCGTCTGGCCGCCGCCCGTCGCGGTCACGTACGCGGAGTACGCGCCGTCCACCGTGCCGCCCAGCTTGGTGTTCACCGTCGCCTTGACGGTGGCCTTGCCGCCCGCCGGGACCGTCACCTTGCTCGCGCCGAGCTTGAAGAAGCCCGAAGGAGCCGCCTGGCCCTTGGGGTTGGTGGCCTTCACCGACAGGGTGAGGGTCACGTCCTTCGTCCCGAGGTTGCGGTACGTCAGGTCCTTGCTGACCGGCTTGTCGTCGGTGTGCGGCCACTGCTGCGTCCCGAAGCTCACCGACACCGGGTCGGCGATCACGGTCTGCTTGATGGCCCTGTCGACCTGGATCCGGCCCGAACCCTGCTCGAACGCGGTGTACTTGCCGCCCTTCGTGGAGCCCGTGAGGGCGCCCTTCAGCTCGGTGTACGTCCAGTCCGGGTGCTCCTGCTTCAGGATCGCCGCCGCGCCCGCCACATGCGGCGTCGCCATCGACGTACCGGAGATGGTGAGGTAGCCGTCCGGCTTCTCGCCGACCTCCTGGTCGATGACGCTGCCCTTGGCGGCGGCGGCCGTGATGTCCACGCCCGGCGCGGTCACGTCCGGCTTGATGGCACCGTCGCCGGCGCGCGGACCGGTGGAGGAGAAGAAGGCCAGCTTGTCCTTGTCGTCGACGGCACCGACGGTGAGCGCGGCGTCCGCGCTGCCCGGCGAACCGATCGACTCCGGACCGGAGTTGCCCGCCGCGATCGCGAAGAGCACGCCCTTCTCGGCGGACAGCTTGTTGACCGCCGCCTCCAGCGGGTCGATCTCCGGGGTGTCCATGCCGCCGAGGCTGAGGTTGACGACGTCCGCGCCCTCCGCCGCCGCCCACTCCATGCCGGCGAGGATGCCGGAGTCGTCACCGGAACCGGTGTCGTCCAGGACCTTGCCGTTCAGGATCTTGGCGCCCGGCGCCACGCCCTTGTACTTGCCGTTCGACTTGGCGCCGGTGCCCGCAGCGATGGACGCGACATGCGTGCCGTGACCGAAGTGGTCGGTGGCGTCGGCGGCCGTGGAGAAGTTCTCGGCCTCGATCACCTGGTCCTTGAGGTCCGGGTGGGTCGCGTCGACCCCCGTGTCCAGGACGGCGATCTTGACGCCCTTGCCGTCGTAGCCGGCGGCCCACGCCTTCGGGGCGCCGATCTGCGGAACGGACTTGTCGAGGCTCGCGGTGCGCACCCCGTCCAGCCAGACGTGCGCGATGCCGGAGGCCGCCTTGTCGCCGTTGGTGACGGCGTCCCACAGCTCCGGCGTCTGCCGCGTCGACGTCTGCACCGCGTCCGCGTTGAGCGTCTTCAGGGTGCGGCGCAGGGTGCCCGCGTCGCGGACGTCGTCCTTGGCGCCGGTGGCGGCACCCTGGTAGCCGACGATCACCTTCAGGCCCTTGGCCTGCGACGTGCGGGTCGCGGACCTGTTGAGCTCGGTGACGTCGAACAACCGCTGGTCCATCTTCCCGGCGGCGACCAGGCGGGCCGCGTCACCGGGTATGACCAGGGTGTGGCCGTCCGCCTTGCGGACCTGGAAGGGTATGTGTTCCCGTCCCTTCGCCCGCTCCACGCCGACGACCCGCCCCTTGGCGTCCACGGCGACCCGGTCGCCCGTGATCAGGGTGATGCGGTGGTGGGAGGTGAGGGACGCGGCGGACTGCGCCGCCTTGTGCTCGGGCTTCGCCGCTGCCGGGCTGGTCATGCCCGCGGCGAGAGCGACCGCTGCTCCCGTGGCCACGGTGGCAGCACAAACTCTTTTCACTTGTCTGCGCAAGACTCCCCCTTGCTGAAGGTCCGGGCGAATTCCCCGTTCACCCGGCCGGGGGTGGTCCTGCACAGATATACGTGCACCCCCCGGAATACGCAGTATGCCGGGGGGTGATCAGGCACCTCAATAGACAGGTGACGCACAGCTTCGGACTGTTACGCGTTGCTCATACTCAGAAGCACGCGCTCTCGTACTCAGGAGTTCACGTTCTCGTACTCAGGAGTTCGCGTTCTCCTTCACCGTGATCTTGCCCTTGCGAATGGTGGCCAGGCGCGGCGCTTTCCTCGCGATCGCGGAGTCGTGGGTGACCATGATGAAGGTCAACCCCAGCTCCTTCCACATGCGTTCGAGCACGTCCATGATCTCGTCGCGCATCGACTCGTCGAGATTGCCGGTGGGTTCGTCGGCGAGCAGCACCTTCGGCTGCTTGACGAGGGCGCGGGCGATGGCGACGCGCTGCTGCTGGCCGCCGGACATCTCGGAGGGGAGGTGGCCCAGCCGCTCGCCCAGGCCCACCGACCTGAGGGCCTCCGCGGCACGTTCCCTGCGGTCCTTGACCTTGACGCCGAGGGGGACGAGGGCGGTTTCCACGTTCTCCTGGGCGGTGAGCGTGGGGATGAGGTTGAAGCTCTGGAAGACGAAGCCGATGTTCTCGCTGCGGACCCTCGTGAGCCTGGCCTCGGACAGCCGCGCCAAGTCGGTCCCGTCCAGGACGACTTCGCCGGACGTGGGCTTGTCCAGGCCGCCCAGCATCTGGAGGAGGGTGGACTTGCCGCCGCCGGTGGGGCCCTGGATGACGAGGCGGTCCCCGTCGGCGATGGTGAGGTCGACGCCGGCGAGGGCGTCCACCGTCTCCTTGCCCCGGGTGTAGCGCTTGGTGACGTTTCTGAGTTCGTACATGGTGGTGCCTCCTGGGTGGGGTGGTGATCGCTACTCGACGCGCCGCAGTGCGTCCGCCGGACGCAGCCGCGAGGCACGCCATCCGCCGAACGCCCCCGCGATCAGCCCACCGGCCACCGCCAGGCCCACCGCGATCGCCACCGTCGCCGCGCTCACCGGAGCCGTCAGGGCCACGTCCAGCGTCTTGGCCGCCGCCTGGCGACCGGGGCCGCCGAAGCCACCGCCGCCGGGTCCGCCGCCCATGCCGCCGCCACCGCCACCGCCGCCCAACTGGGCCTCCAGCGTGGGGCTGATGGCCGTGACGACGTACGCGCCCGCCAGGCCCAGGGCGATGCCGAGGGCGCCGCCGAGGAGGCCGTTGACCATCGCCTCGCCGACCACCTGCCGGGTGACCCGGCCCGAGCGCCAGCCGAGGGCCTTCAGCGTGCCGAACTCGCGCACGCGGCGGGAGACCGCGGAGGAGGTGAGCAGGCCGGCGACCAGGAAGGCCGCGATCAGGACCGCGATCGACAGCCACTTGCCGACGTTCGTCGCGAGGGAGGACGCCGTGGACAGGGAGCCGGAGACGGTGTCGGCGAGGTCGGCGGAGGTCGTCACCGTCGTACCGGAGATGTTCTTCTGGATGGTCGACTTGACGCTGTCGATCTGCTGCGAGTCGGTCGCCTTGACGTAGATCGTGGTGACCTTGTTCTTCGAGTCGCTGAGGGTCTGCGCCTGCTTCAGCGGGATGTAGAGGTTGGCCGCCGCGTCACCGCTGCTGGCCGTCGCGATGCCGATCGCCCGGTACTTGGTGCCCTTGATGGTGATCGTGGAACCGACCTTGTACTTCTTCTCCTTGGCGTACGCCGAGTCGACCACGACGACCTTGGCGTCGGTCTCGGAGGTCTTGAAGGTGCGGCCGCTGGTGATCTTCGAGGAGGTCAGCGGGCCGAGGGCCGGCTCGGTGACGTCGGTGCCGAAGACGGAGTAGTTGTTGACGTCGAAGTCCGCGCCGCCGCCCTGCACTTCACCCTGCGGCTGGCCGTTGCCGCCGCCGGGGCCGCCCTGCCGGTCGCCGCCGTTGCCGTTCTGCTGGAACTGGCCGCGGGTGAACTGGCCGCTCACCTTGATGACCTGGAGGCTGAGGCCGCCCACGGCGTCCGCGACGCCCTTCTGGTCGCCGACCTTGGTGACGGTCGAGGTCGCCAGGGTCTGGAAGCCCTGGACCATCACGCGGTCGCTGCTCTGCTCCTCGTCGGAGTCGCTGTCCTGCGCGTCGAAGTTGAAGCGCGGGCGCTCGGAGCTGTTGGCGGAGGGCGCGGCGGCGGCCTTGGTGACCGTCATGTCGGTGCCGAGGCCGTACAGCGACTGCAGGACCTTGTCCTGGGCCTTGCCCATGCCCGAGGACACGGAATTGACCACGATGACCAGCGCGATGCCGAGCGCGAGCCCGGAGGCGACGACGAGGGCCGCCTTTCTGCGGCGGCGCAATTCGCGCCTCAGGTAGGTGAAGAACATGGCCGCAAGGTAGGTACGGCGCGTGATGGCTGGATAAGGCTGAAATAAGAGAACGATGAGAAGGCTGTCCGTCGGCCAGGAGACAGCCCGCACGAGCCTGTCAGGCGGAGGTGCAGCGTCCGGGGGGCCTGGCGTGTTTCTGTGGGGTGCATGACCACAGAGACCGTCGAATACATCCGTTATCGCATCCCGGAAGACCGTTCGGCCGAGTTCCTGTCCGCCTACACCCGCGCCGCGGCGCAACTGGCCGCGGCCCCGCAGTGCGTCGACTACGAACTCGCCCGCTGCGAGGAGGACTTCGAGCACTACGTCCTGCGCATCACCTGGACCTCCACGCACGACCACATCGAGGGCTTCCGCAAGTCCGAGCTGTTCACCGACTTCCTCGCCGAGATCCGGCCCTACGTCGGCGACATCGAGGAGATGCGGCACTACAAGCCGACGGCGGTACGGGGGACCGGGGCGGCCGTACCCACCCTGTACGCGTGGGCCGGCGGCGAGGAGGCCTTCGCGCGGCTGACGTCCGTCTTCTACGAGAAGGTGCTCAGGGACGACCTGCTCGCGCCGGTCTTCGCGGGGCTGGCCCCCGAGCACGCCGCGCACGTCGCGATGTGGCTCGGCGAGGTCTTCGGCGGCCCGGCCACCTACTCCGAGACCCAGGGCGGCCACGGCCACATGGTCGCCAAGCACATGGGCCGCGGCATCACCGAGCCGCAGCGCCGCCGCTGGGTGAACCTGATCCAGGACGCCGCCGACGAGGCGGGCCTGCCGACGGACGCCGAGTTCCGCTCGGCGTTCCTGGCGTACGTGGAGTGGGGCACACGGCTCGCCGTGTACTTCTCCGGCCCGGACGCCAGGCCACCGGCCGAGCAGCCGGTGCCGCGGTGGGGGTGGGGCGTGACACCGCCGTACCAGGGGTGAGCAACCGGCTTCGCCGGGACGGGGGCAGCCCTTCTTTTCGGTGGCCGGGCCTTCGGGGCCGCCGGCGGGCTTTCGCGGCTGGCGTCAGCCTTTCGGGGCCGTCGCGTCCTTGCCCACCCGCGTCGCGTCCGTCCCCCAACTGGCCAGCAGGCGCAAGGCCTCGGCGGACGGGGAACCCGGTTCGGCTGCGTAGGTGATCAGGGCCTGTTCGGTGCCGTCGGCCAGGCGGAACGACTCGAAGTTCAGGGTCAGTTCGCCGACCAGCGGATGCATCAGACGCTTGACGCCGTAGCTCTTCTCCTTGACGTCGTGAGTGGCCCACAGCCGTCTGAACTCCTCGCTCTTGACGGAGAGTTCACCGACCAGCGCGGCCAGGCGCGGGTCGTCGGGATGGCAGCCCGCATCCATGCGCAGGAAGCTGACCATGTCGTACGCCTTCTGGTCCCACTCCACGAACAGGTCGCGGTACTCGGGGCGCAGGAACACCAGCCGCGCCCAGTTCCGCTCCTGCGGCGACAGCTCCGACCAGTCGCCGAAGACGGCGGCGGCCATCCGGTTCCAGGCCAGGATGTCCGACCGCCGGCCCGTGATGTACGCGGGGACGCCGTCCATCGAGTCCAGCAGCTGCCGCAGCGCCCCGCGCACCTGCTCCGTCCGCGCCGTCGGCTTCTTCTTGTGCTGCTTCGGCTTCGCGAGATGGGTGAGATGCGCATGCTCGGCGTCGTTCAGCCGCAGCGCGCGGGCGATGGCGTCGAGGACCTCCGCGGACACGTTCCGCCCGTTGCCCTGTTCCAGGCGGGTGTAGTACGCCACCGAGACACCCGCCAGCTGGGCCAGCTCCTCGCGCCGCAGCCCCGGCACCCGCCGGTGCCGCCCGAAGTCCGGCAGCCCCACGTCCTCCGGCTTCAGCCGGGCCCGCCGGGTGCGCAGGAACTCGCTGAGCTCGGCCCGCCGGTCCAGGGTGCCACCGACTCCGCCGCGTTCCTCCGCCGTCTCGGCCATCTCGGCCATCTCGTCCATACGTCAAGTATTCACGGTCGTACGTTCACCATCCTGTCCCCGCCAGTAGTAGGACCAGCGAGCGTACGCAAAGCTGTGACCTGGGTGAATGCCGCACCCTCCGGCACGCTGGTCGTCGTGCCCGGCCGGAAGGCAGCCGGGTGCGACCCCCTCTCTGCTAGGAGAACCCCGGCATGACCACCGTTGCCGCGTACGCCGCCCCCGCCGCGAAGGCCCCGCTGGAGCGGACCACCATCGAGCGTCGCCCGGTCGGCGAGTTCGACGTCCTGATCGACATCAAGTTCGCCGGCATCTGCCACTCCGACATCCACCAGGCCCGCGAAGGCTGGGGCACGGCGATCTTCCCGATGGTCCCGGGCCACGAGATCGCGGGCGTCGTCTCCGAGGTCGGCCCCGGCGTCACCAAGTACGCCGTCGGCGACCGGGTCGGCGTCGGCTGCCTCGTCGACTCCTGCCGGGAGTGCGACAACTGCAAGGCCGGTCTGGAGCAGTACTGCACCGGCGGCAGCGTCGGCACGTACAACGCCATCGGCAAGGACGGTGAGCCCACCTACGGCGGCTACTCGGAGAAGGTCGTCGTCGACGAGAACTTCGTCGTCCGCATCCCCGACGGCCTGTCCCTCGACGAGGCCGCGCCGCTGCTCTGCGCCGGCATCACCACGTACTCCCCGCTCAAGCACTGGAACGCCGGCCCCGGCAAGAAGGTCGCGATCCTCGGCATGGGCGGCCTCGGCCACATGGGTGTGAAGATCGCGCACGCGCTGGGCGCCGAGGTGACCGTCCTCTCCCAGTCCCTGCGCAAGAAGGACGACGGTCTGAAGCTGGGCGCCGACCACTACTACGCGACCAGCGACGAGGCGACCTTCAAGGAGCTGGCGGGCACCTTCGACCTGATCCTGTCGACGGTCTCGGCCCCGCTGGACCTCGACGCCTACCTGTCCCTGCTGAAGACGGACGGCGCGTTCGTGAACGTCGGCGCCCCCGAGGAGCCGGTCAAGCTCAACCTCTTCTCCGTGATCGGCGGCCGCAAGACCCTCGCCGGGTCCGGCATCGGCGGCATCCAGGAGACCCAGGAGATGCTGGACTTCTGCGCCGAGCACGGCTTCGGGGCCGAGATCGAGCTGATCAGCGCCTCGGAGATCAACGAGGCGTACGAGCGGGTGCTGGCGAGCGACGTCCGCTACCGGTTCGTGATCGACACGGCGACGATCTGAGCCACTTGCCGAGGGCGCCTGCCACCGCTGCGACCGCGGTGGCAGGCGCGGCGAAGGCCGTGAGTGCCGTGAGTGCCGTGAGTGCCGTGCGTGCCGTGAGTGCGGTGAGCGCGGTGCGTGCCGTGAGTGCGGTGAGCGCGGTGAGCGCGGTGCGTGCCGTGAGTGCGGTGAGTGCGTCCGCCGGGATCTCCAGCGGAAGGACGTAAGCCTCACCACCCCCACCTGATCGACTTCAAAAGAATCCGCCCCCGCCTGTCACATCGCTCCCGGCCGCCGCGTCATACCGCCGAAGGCAGTTCGATGCGACGCAACGGGAGCAGTCATGGAGCACACGGAAACCATCCTCGTCACCGGCGGCACCGGAACCCTGGGCGGCCACGCGGTCCCGCTGCTGCGGGCGGCCGGCCGCTCGGTACGGGTCCTCAGCCGCCGCGAACGCGAGAACGCGGGCGGAGTCGACTACGTGACCGGCGACCTGATGACGGGCGACGGCGTCGACGCGGCACTGGCGGGCGTCGACACGGTCCTGCACCTCGCGGGCGGCCCCAAGGGCGACGACGTGGCCACCCGCACCCTGGTCCGGGCGGCCCGCGCGGCCGGCGTACGCCACCTCGTCTACATCTCGGTCATCGGCGCCGACCGCGTCCCGCTGGCCTGGCTGCGCACCAAGCTGGACTCGGAGCGGGCCATAGCCGACTCGGGCATCGCGTGGACGATCCTGCGGGCCGCCCAGTTCCACGACCTGACCCTCACGATGGTCGAGAAGATGGCGAAGCTTCCCGTCCTCCCGGTGCCGGGAGGCCTGCGTCTCCAGCCGGTCGACTCGGCCGAAGTCGCCGCGAGAATGGTGGAGTTGACGCTGGACGAACCGGCCGGCCGGGTCCCGGACATGGCGGGCCCGAAGGTGTACGACATCGCCGCGCTGGTCCGCCCCTACCGTGAACTCCGCGGCGGCCGGGGCCGGTTGAGGGTGCCGGTCCGTATCCCGGGAAAGGCCGGCAAGGCGTACCGCGCGGGCGCGAACCTCACGCTGGAGGGGGCGGAGACGGGGAAGCGGACGTGGGAGGAGTTCCTGGCGGAGCGGGTCTGACGGTTGCGGTTGCGTGCGCGGGGGTTGTGTTGCCCGCGGCCCCACTCGGGGCGGAGTGGTTCGCGTCGCGCCTCAGCCGAGTCTTCAACAGGCCCTGAACCCGTCCCACTTGCTGGGCCGGCTGAGTGCGAAGCCCCGGTTTGTGTCCTGGGGCGGAGTCCCGCTGGGTGACCTTGAGCGCGCTTCCCGCCCGCCGGTCACCCCTGCGGAGCGGGGTAGGGGCGCTCCGGCGGCAGTAGCCGGGCGGCGGCGTCGAGGTCACCGCTGCCGACCAGTGCGTGGATCTCACGGGCGAGCGGGGTCACATCACGGATGGACACCGTCCACTCGTCGGCGTAGCGCCGCGAGGCCTCGCCGGAGAGGCCGAGTTGCAGGGAGCGGTACGGCAGCGGCCGCAACCGCAGATCCCGCTCGGGGTCCCACTGCACGCGGGCCGGCGACCGCTTCAACTCCCGCTGCCAGGTGGCCAGGTCGGGGTGCACACCGCGCTCGTAGCTCGACAGGCAGGAGTTCCGCAGCGCCCACTCGAAGCCGTCGCGGGTGATCTCCACGGCGAGAACGGTCTCCTGACCCTCCTTGGTGCCCCATCCGCAGCGGTACATCATCCAGGTGAAACTGGGCTTGATCCATGTCATGCGGTCGCGTTTCCAGGCGGCGGGAAAACGGCCGTCACGGGCGGCGGGGAGGCCGAGCGCGGGGGAGTAGGCCTGGTAGACGGTGATGGTGGAGTCGGTGTGGACGGCGCGGATCTGGTGTTGCGGTGTTTCCATGGCGTACAGCGTGCGGTCGGCGGACGAGTGGAGACCACTGATTTTCCGCTCGGTGATGTGGGGTGGCCGGGCGGTGGGGCGGGTGGTCGGGCGGGCGGCGGGGCGGTCGGGCGGAGCTGTCAGGTGGCGCCGGCGCGGGTCCAGAGGGTGAGGCCGCTGCTCGTGGCGACGGCGAGGGTACGGCCGGAGGGCGAGAAGCCGGCGGCCCGCAGCTCGCTGTAGCGGGAGTTGTGGCCGTTCGGTGCACGACCCGGGGCGAGGGCTGCGCGGACCCTGTGTGCTCAATACACTCGGCGATCGCGCCCATCGCGGCGCACACTCGCATATCGGGGGACGAACCATGAGCAACTGGAACCCGGGCGGACAGTCGCCCCAGGGGCCGCAGCCCTACCAGCCGCAGCCACCTCAGCCCTATCCGCCCCAGCCCTACGTGCCGCCACAGCCCCAGCCGCCCTACCCGGGGCCGCCGGTGCCGCCGCCGGGCGGGCCGATCACCCGGCTGCGGCGGCGGATCGGCCCCATCCACACCGCGCGCAGGGTCTTCACCCCGTCACGGCCGGGCATCGTCTCGGACCCTGAGGTGGCGCGGATGCGGAAGATCAGGACCCTGGTCGGCGTGGGCGCGTTCCTGTGGATGTCTTACTCCTACAAGATCGCCCCCAAGCTCAGCGATGCGGCGGACGAGCAGGTCGACAAGTCGTGGACCAGCGCCCTCGTGCTGGCGGTGACCCTCCCGGTCGTCGTCGGCGTCCTGTACGGCCTGGCCGCTCCGGCCGCGCGACGGGACCTGCTGCGCCGGGCAGGGCGGTGCTTCGGCGCGATCGTGGCCATGATGGCGGCGGCCTCCGTCTTCCCGATCATCGTGCTCTCAGGGTTCTTCGAGGGCCAGGAACCCCTCGTGGAGGGCCACTTCACCGTGACGAAGGGCCTCATCCTCGCGCTCACCCTCTTCGTCCTCTTCTGGGTGACGCCGTTCGTCGTCTGGGGCGTGGGACTCGCCGTCCAGCACGTGTTCCGCACCGCGGACATCCACGAGACGGTGCCGCCGCTGCTGATCATGGCGTTGGCGTGGGAGATGGCACTGATCGACATCTTCACCGGCGCCCACGAGGGCGTGCCGACGGTGATCCGGTACGTGTTCATCCTGGGCGCCCCGATCTCCGTCACGGCGGTGGGCCTGTGGGAACTGCACCGGCTGCGCGTGCACTACGGGCTGGGGATGCAGGGACTGCTGATGCGCTAGGGACGGCGCCTCGCAGGACGTACCAGTGATCTGGTGTTGAGGTCGTGGGTCGCCACATGAGGCGTCCCCTCTTTCAGATTGCGGCGTGCTGCTGCGGCGGGCAGCGCGCTCGCGCTGTGCCGCGTGGATGGGCGATACCCGGCTGGAACCTGTCGGGTTGTCGGAGGCCGAGCGACGGAGATACCGTGCGCCGCTGGCGCGTACGACTACCTCGCTCCGCCGGTCAATGCCGTCGTCTTCGCGATGGACGAGAAACCACAGATCCAGGCTCTTGAGCGGACCGCAACGGTCCTGCCGATAGATGACCTGGACCGCCAGGCGCTTGTCGGTCTGACGGTCTGACGGTCACCAGATCACTAGCCCGATACTTGCGCTCGTGCGATCTGGGAGCGCAGGGCACGGCTGACCGGGGCAGTTCCAGTCAGCAGGCCGCTGCGCGTTGCCGAAACATCAGGAGGCAGAACCTCAGCCCTCCGCCTTGGCCACACCGACCGGGCAAGAGACACCGGTGCCGCCCAACCCGCAATACCCTGCCGGGTTTTTGTCGAGGTACTGCTGGTGGGAAAAGTGCCTACTCAAGTACCTGTGATCAGTGCTGTCTATTGAGTTGCCCTGTCCTGCTGGAGCTCATTCAAGTGCGACCGCGTAGCGCGCCATGACGTCCAGGAGTAGTTCGACGCGGATTCGGCTGCGGCTGTCCACCGTCCCCTGGACGCTCACCGATACCTTGCTGCCGCCTACGGATCGAGCGACGTGGAGGTCTAGGCGGGTGCGTCCGACGAGAGGGTAGGTGTACCAGGCCGAGGGTGGCTGTTCGTCGTCGGTGTGGGGGAGGGCCATGTCGATGGCCAGCCAGTCGCTGTCGTCGAAGTCGTAGGCCACTTCCGCTGCGAGCGACTCGCAGAAGGCACGGAGGTTGGATTCCCGGATCCACCCCTCCGCGACGGTCCTGCTGCGAGGCGCCTCGGCCGAGGGGGCCATGGTGTCGAGGTCCTCATGCAAGGCATCCAGCACCCGATGCGTCGGCTCGCCGGCGGACGTGGTCTCCATGAGGACCCATCCGGGCAGCTGCTGCCGGAGGTCGGTGGGCAGGTCGTCGCTGTCCGGGTCCGCCAGCCGGTAGAGGATGCCGAAGGCGGTTTCCCGGGCGACGGCGCGGGCGATCCACGCTGCTTCCGACACGGGATCGGTGTGGTGGGCTCCCTCCGCATTCATTCCGGCGCGAAGGGAGTCGATCGAAGCGGTGTCCCAGCCCTCGATGTCCTGGGACAAGGCACGCAGGAGCCGGTACCGAGCCAATTGAGGAAGGCCCTCCTCGACCTCCGACTCGGCCCAGCCCTGCGGGTCCTCTGCGCCGAGAGCGGCGAGCAGGCGTCCAAGCGTCTCGGCGTCGGTCATCGGTGCTCAGCCGTCGGCCTTGGCCACGCCGATCGGGCACGACACCCCGGTCCCGCCCAGCCCGCAGTACCCGTCCGGGTTTTTGCTGCCTGAAAGGTACTGCTGGTGATATCCCTCGGCCGCGTAGAACGGGCGGGTCTCCGCCGGGAGGATTTCCGTGGTGATCGTGCCGTGGCCCGTGCGTGTCAGGGCCTTCTGGTAGGTCTCGCGGGACGACTGTGCCGTCTGGGCCTGGGCGGGGGTATGGGTGTGGATCGCCGAGCGGTACTGGGTGCCCACGTCGTTGCCCTGGCGGAAGCCCTGGGTGGGGTTGTGGGATTCCCATAAGGTCTTCAGGAGGCGGTCGTAGGAGATGACGGCCGGGTCGAAGACCACGCGGACCATTTCGGCGTGGCCGGTGAGGCCCGAGCAGACCTCCTCGTACGTGGGGTTCTCGGTGTGGCCGCCCTGGTAGCCGACCAGGGTCGTGTACACACCGGCCGGGAGTCGCCAGAACGCGCGCTCGGCGCCCCAGAAGCAGCCCAGGCCGAAGTCGGCGATCTCCAGGCCCTCGGGGTAGGGGCCGAGGAGCGGGGTGCCGAGGACGGTGTGGCGGTCGGGGACCGTGAAGATCGGCTCCGGGCGGCCCTTCAGCGCCTGCTCGGCGGTGGGCAGGACAGGCGTACGGCCGGACAGCAGCATCGTGGCGGCTCCTTCTCGCGTCGTCGTCCGGGCGGTGGGCGTCGGACGGCCCCACCGCCCGATGCCTACCGCCCGACCACCTCGGGCCGGGCCCCAGGGAGGGCAGGCTGTGGGGGCGGGGCGGGCGGCAAGGGTGGCAACGCCGGGGCAGCCCTCCCGCATTCCGGCAGCAGCCCTCAGTGCGGCAGCGTCGCCGGGCTGCCGCCGTTCGCCTCGTAGCCCGCCACCGCCAGCGCCCGGTAGACCGCGAACTCGGCCGCCGGGTCGGGGGACAGGGTCCACGGCAGGGCGCCCACATGGCCGTCGATGTGGACGAGCTGGTTCATGGCCTCGGCCCAGCGCTCGCCGCGCACCAGGAAGAACACCAGCATGTGCCGGACGTGCGCCAGCATCGGGTCGTCCGCGCGGGCCGAGTGCACGGCGTGCAGGGCGCCGTGCATCGCCTTCGTGACGACCTCGCTCTGATAGAAGCCGGCGACCAGGTTGACCTCGGGCAGATGCTCGAAGACCGCGAACAGCGGCATCGCCGACAGGAGCGAGCCCTGGGGCGCCCGCGCGGCCGCCGCCTCCGCGAAGGACATCGCCAGCTCACGCGAGCCGTGCCACTTCTCGCACCAGTAGTGCAGCGCCGCCAGGTGCGCACCCATGTGCGCCGGCGCGCGGTCCAGGATCTTCAGCCAGAGCTGCTCGAACTCCTCGCGCGGGTACGCGAGCCCCCGCGCCACCGACAGCTCGACGATGTACGGGATCGGATCACCGGGAGCCAGCAGCGCCGCCTCGGCGCACGCCGCCTTCGCCTCCTCCATGATGATCCGGAAGTCGTCCGTCCCCGGCGTCGCCGTCCGCCACGCCTGCTGCACCAGGAACTCCGCGTGCACGGCCGCGCCGCCCGCGTCCTTCGGCGCCTCGGCCCGCCACACCCGCAGCCACTGCCCGCCCGGCGTCTCGCTCACCCCGCCCGGCCGCTGCGCCAGCTCGAGGGAGGCCGCCCCCGCGAAGGCCTGCACGCGCTGCCATCGCAGCTCGCCCGCCGTCTCGGTGCCGGCGAGCAGCTGGGAGGCCGCGCGGTAGTCCTGGGTGCGCTGCACCAGGTCCAGAACGTCCAGCAGGTCCTGGTCGGGGCCGGGCATCCGGACGTCCAGCTCCTCCTGCCGTACGAAGCCGTAGTCCGCGGGGTCCGCGGCGTCGGGGTGGCCCGGCGAGACCTGCTCGATCATGCCCCGCCTGCGCCGCAGGACCGGAAGCAGCACGAAGCCCAGCATGACCACCGCCATCAGGGCCCAGAGAATCTCCATGGCACAAGCGTTCCAGACACCGCCGACAATTGGCCAACCCGGTCCCCGGCCTGTGGACGGACTGGCCTTCGGCGGGGTCCCCGGCCTGTGGACGGACCCCGTCTGTGGCGGGCTCTCCCCCTGTGGACGAACCGGCCCGTCGCGCAGTTCCCCGCCGGTGGACGAACCCGCCGTGGGGCGGGGGAGATGCGCGTGGGCAACCCGTGCCGACGGTCGTGGGCAACCCGTGCGACGGTCGTGGGTAACCAGTACCGACGGCCGTGGACACCCGTACCGACGGCCGTGGACACCCGTACCGGCGGAGGTGGACACCCGTACCGGCGGAGGTGGATACCCCGTGCCGGTGGCCGACCGAGGCGGGCCGGCGGCCGGGGACAGTCTCGGCGCCGACATCGGTCCACGATGCGGACTACGCTCGGGGCTCATGAGCGACAGGCACATCAGTCAGCATTTCGAGACCCTCGCGATCCACGCGGGCAACACCGCTGATCCCCTCACGGGCGCGGTCGTCCCGCCGATCTACCAGGTCTCCACCTACAAGCAGGACGGCGTCGGCGGCCTGCGCGGCGGCTACGAGTACAGCCGCAGCGCCAACCCCACCCGCACCGCCCTGGAGGAGAACCTCGCCGCCCTCGAAGGCGGCCGCCGGGGTCTCGCGTTCGCGTCCGGACTGGCGGCCGAGGACTGCCTGCTGCGTACGCTGCTCAGCCCGGGCGACCACGTGGTCATCCCCAACGACGCGTACGGCGGCACCTTCCGCCTCTTCGCCAAGGTCGTCGCCCGGTGGGGCGTGGAGTGGTCGGTCGCCGACACCAGCGACCCCGCCGCCGTTCGGGCCGCCATCACCCCGAAGACCAAGGTCGTGTGGGTGGAGACCCCCTCCAACCCGCTGCTCGGCATCACCGACATCGCCGCCGTCGCGCAGGTCGCCCGGGACGCGGGCGCGAAGCTCGTCGTCGACAACACCTTCGCCACGCCGTACCTCCAGCAGCCGCTGTCGCTCGGCGCCGACGTCGTGGTGCACTCCCTGACCAAGTACATGGGCGGCCACTCCGACGTCGTCGGCGGTGCGCTCATCGTCGGTGACGAGGCGCTCGGCGAGGAACTCGCGTACCACCAGAACGCGATGGGCGCGGTCGCCGGCCCCTTCGACTCCTGGCTGGTGCTGCGCGGCACCAAGACGCTGTCGGTGCGCATGGACCGGCACAGCGAGAACGCCACCAAGGTCGCCGACATGCTGACCCGGCACGCGCGCGTGACGAAGGTTCTCTACCCGGGCCTGGAGGACCACCCCGGGCACGAGGTCGCCGCCAAGCAGATGCGGGCGTTCGGCGGCATGGTCTCCTTCCGGGTCGAGGGCGGCGAGGAGGCGGCCGTCGAGGTCTGCAACCGCGCCAAGGTCTTCACGCTGGGCGAGTCCCTCGGTGGCGTCGAGTCGCTCATCGAGCACCCCGGCCGGATGACGCACGCGTCCGCCGCGGGCAGCGCCCTGGAGGTGCCCGCAGACCTGGTGCGCCTCTCCGTGGGCATCGAGAACGTCGACGACCTGCTGGAGGACCTGCAGCAGGCCCTGGAGCGCTAGCCGACCGGCCTCGTCAGCCGGCGTCGTCAGCCGGCCTCGTCAGTCAACGGCTCACCGGCCGGCGGCTCACCGGCCGGCGGCTCACCAGCCGGTCAGCGGTGGGGTCGTCTCCGACGGCGGCTCCACCCAGGGGCGGGCCATCACCGCCCAGACGACGAAGGCGATGCTCGCCGCGAACAGCAGGAACCACATCACGCGGCGGGCCGCCCGCCGGCGGCGCAGCATGCGGGTGCCACGGCGCACCACCTCGGCGTGCAGCTCCGGCGGCACCGGCGGCGGCACCCGCTCCATGACCCGCCGCACGGCGGCCTCACGCTCGGGCCGGTTCACGGCCGTCCCCTTCCAGTCATGCGGCTGCTCCGCCGAGGGCCCCACGGCCGCGACCCCTCATGACGCCGCCACCTTCGCTCCGCCCACCGCCGGGGCCGGGCCCCGTGGTGGGTGCAGCAATGTCGCCGTGGCCCGGTCGCAGATCGTGTGGACGCGTTCCGTCGGCAGGCCGAGAAGTGCCGCCGTCTGTTCCTCGGCGACCCCCTCGTAGAGCCTGAGGACGAGGACCAGCCGCTCCTGCGGGGCCAGGCCGGCCAGCGGGCTGGCGGGATGGGGACGGGTGCCCAGCAGGCCGCCGTACTGGTGCCACGCGCCGCGGGCGAAGCGGGTCGCCAGGTACTGGCGGGTGCGGTCGTACGGGTCCTCGCCGTGCAGTCCGTCCCAGCACGCGTACGTGTGCGCCAGCGACAGTGTCAGCAGGCGCCGCGCGCGCGGGTTGTCGTCCGGAGCCTCCGCCGTGAGCAGCGTCGCGGCATGCAGCAGCCGCCCGGCCGCGCCCGCGACGAACGCCTTGAACTCCCGGGCTCGGCGGGCGTCTTGGGACGCATGCCGTTGTCGCACCGCGCCTCCCGCCTCAGGCCGACCGTACGAGGGAACCCGGCCCCGGGGCGCGTACGGGCTGTTACGGAACACGCAACCCTGTACGACTCGGGACCCGGTCTCATATGAGGCCAGGGGTGGCCTTTCGGTCAAGAGTCGCGCGCCGTTCGGCCAAGGCCGCGTGCGCGGCGCTCGATCCGGAGCGTGCCCACTCCACAGACCCACGCACCACCCCGACGCGCCGGCGCACACCTGCCCCGCGCACGCCCCGCCGCGAGCCGCACCCGCGCACTACCAGGCGCGCGCACCGCCACCGGGCACCACCAGGCGCGCGGCATCAGTCCCGCCTACCGCCACTCGCCACTGCCACCCGCCCCCGCCACCCGCCGCTCACGCGCGCGTGCCGGTCAGCCCGGTCACGCCGGTCGCGCCGGTCGCGCCGGTCCTCAGGACGTCGACGGTGATTCCGCCCCCGACAGGCCCTGGGCCGCCATCCGGGAGGAGAGCGCGGTGTTGAAGCGTGTGAGGAGCGTGCAGAAGGCCTCGCGCTCCTCCGGCGCCCAGTCGTGGGTCAGCTCGGCCATCAACTGACGCCTCGACGAGCGCACTTCCTCCAGCCGCGACAGCCCGCGCGGGGACAACTGGAGCACCACCGCGCGCCCGTCCTCCGGGTGCGAGGTGCGCTTGACGAGCCCGGTGTCCACGAGCGGCGCCACCTGCCGGGTGACCGTCGACGAGTCGATGCCCATGCTCGCGGCGAGCGCCTTGACGCCCATCGGGCCTTCGTTGTCGAGGCGGTTGAGCAGCAGGTATGCGGCGCGGTCCATGGAGTTGCGCACCTGCCCGACCCCGCCGAGTCGGGTCTGTTCCGCACGGCGGGCGAAGACCGCCACCTCGTGCTGCAGCGTGTCGAGGAGACCGGTGTCACCGACGGTCGTCATGTCCATCGACATTTCAGGTGTTGTGGGCATGGCCGGGGGCTCACTTCAGATAAGGGGTGCTGGGTTGGGGGACAGGGTACGCGGCCGGAAGGCGGGTCGTACCGGCGCTGCGCAATCCGGTCTCGGAGGTTGGTCACAGCGGCCGCTCCCGCCTGTGAACTGCGATGCTTGTGTCATGAGCTATGGCACGGCTGACTCCTTGCACTCCCTGCGGTCCGTCACTCTCGACGACGTGCGCGGCGCCCAGAAGATGCTCACGGGCGTGGCGCGGGTGACGGCCATGGAGGGCAGCCGCCACCTCTCCCAGTCGGTCGGCTCACCGGTGCACTTCAAGTGCGAGAACCTCCAGCGGACCGGGTCGTTCAAGCTCCGTGGCGCGTACGTGAGGATCGCCGGGCTGCTGCCCGAGGAGCGGGCCGCCGGGGTCGTCGCCGCGAGCGCGGGCAACCACGCGCAGGGCGTGGCGCTGGCCTCGTCCCTGCTGGGCGTGCGGTCGACGGTGTTCATGCCCAAGGGTGCCCCGCTGCCCAAGATCAGCGCGACCCGGGAGTACGGCGCCGAGGTGAGGCTGCACGGGCAGGTGGTCGACGAGACGCTGGCCGCCGCGCAGGAGTACGCGGAGCGGACGGGCGCGGTCTTCATCCACCCCTTCGACCACCCGGACATCATCGCGGGCCAGGGCACGGTCGGCCTGGAGATCCTGGAGCAGTGCCCGGAGGTGCGCACGATCGTGCTCGGGATCGGCGGCGGCGGTCTCGCGGCCGGGGTCGCGGTCGCGGTGAAGTCGCTCCGGCCCGATGTGCGGATCGTGGGCGTGCAGGCGGCGGGCGCGGCCGCGTATCCGCCCTCGCTGGCGGCCGGGCGCCCGGTGTCGATCGAGAACCCGGCGACGATGGCCGACGGCATGAAGGTCGGGCGGCCGGGCGACGTGCCGTTCGCGATCGTGGGCGAGCTGGTCGACGAGGTGCGCACGGTCACGGAGGACGAACTGTCCGCGGCGCTGCTGCTGAGCCTGGAGCGGGCCAAGCTGGTCGTCGAGCCGGCCGGCGCGAGCCCCGTCGCGGCGCTGCTGAGCGACCCCGGCGCCTTCGAGGGGCCGGTCGTCGCGGTGCTGTCCGGCGGCAACGTCGACCCGGTCCTGTTGCAGCGCGTCCTGCGCCACGGCATGGCCGCGCAGGGCCGCTACCTGGCCGTACGGCTGCGGCTGACCGACCGTCCGGGCGCCCTCGCCACGCTCCTCGGGGTGTTGTCAGTGGTCGACGCTAACGTCCTCGATGTGAGCCACGTACGGACCGACCCACGGCTCGGGCTCACGGAGGCGGAGGTCGAGCTGCACCTGGAGACCAAGGGTCCTGAGCACTGCGCCGAGGTCGGCCGAGCCCTGCGGGACGCGGGTTACACGGTCATCGACTGAAGCCGTCGATCGAGATCATCGATCGAGGTCATCGATCGAGGCGGTCGATCGAGGCGGACGGTCAGGGCCATCGACCGAGGTCAGCGGCTCGGATTCACCCTTTCGGGAAAGTCCGTTGAGACTCGCGATACATCGCGTTATGGTGTGTCTCGTATCCCGAATCCCCGCCCGGCGTCAAAAAAGAACGCGCGGCGGAACCCGCACAAACCTAGGCTTTTCGAAGAATCCCCGACGACGTGGAGACTCATATGCCAGGCGCCATCTACGCCGAAGGCCTGGTGAAGACCTTCGGCGACGTAAGGGCTCTGGACGGCGTCGACCTCGACGTGCCGGAAGGCACCGTCCTGGGCCTGCTCGGGCCGAACGGCGCGGGCAAGACGACGACCGTCCGTTGTCTGACGACCCTGCTGCGCCCCGACCGCGGCAAGGCGGTCGTCGCCGGCATCGACGTCCTCAAGCACCCCGACGCCGTGCGCCGCAACATCGGGCTGTCCGGCCAGTTCGCGGCGGTCGACGAGTATCTGACCGGCCGCGAGAACCTCCAGATGGTCGGCCGGCTCTACCAGATGAAGGCGAAGGCGGCGAAGACCCGCGCGGCCGAGCTCCTGGAGCAGTTCGACCTCGCGGACGCCGCCGACCGCCCCACCAAGACCTACTCCGGAGGTATGCGCCGCCGCCTCGACCTCGCCGCCGCCCTGGTCGTCTCCCCGCCCGTGATGTTCATGGACGAACCGACGACCGGCCTCGACCCGCGCAACCGCCAGCTGCTGTGGGACGTCATCAAGCGACTCGTCTCCGGCGGTACGACCCTGCTGCTGACCACGCAGTACCTCGAGGAGGCCGACCACCTCGCCCATGACATCGCCGTCGTCGACCACGGCCATGTCATCGCCCAGGGCACCTCCGACCAGCTCAAGGCCCGCACCGGCGGCGAGCGCGTCGAGGTCGTCGTCCACGAGCGCGAGGACATCGCGACCGCCTCCGAGGTCCTGCGCGGCTTCGGCAAGGGGGACACCACGGTCGAGGAGCACACCCGCAAGCTCACCGTCCCCGTCACCGGCGGCGCCAAGCTGCTCGCCGAGGTCATCCGCGAACTCGACACCCGCGGCATCGAGATAGACGACATCGGACTGCGCCGCCCCACCCTCGACGACGTGTTCCTCTCCCTGACCGGCCACGTGGCCGAGGAGAAGGACGCGGAGAGCGACGACGGGGGCGGCGGCGAGAGCGCCAAGAAGGCCGCCAAGACCGGCAAGGAGGCCGTCAGGAAATGAGTGCCGTCACCGACACCGCACGCATCGCACCGGCCACCAACCCGGTCAGCCAGTCCGTCCGGGACTCCATGGTCGTCGCGAAACGCAATCTGATCCGCATGTCGCGGATTCCCGAGATGATCATCTATGGGCTCATCCAGCCCATCATGTTCGTGGTGCTGTTCACCTACGTCTTCGGCGGCTCCATGCAGATCGGCGGCAGCACCAGCGCCGTCGACTACAAGAACTTCCTGATGGCCGGCATCTTCGCGCAGACCGTCACGTTCGCCACCGCCAGTTCCGGCGCGGGCATCGCCGACGACATGCACAAGGGGCTCATCGACCGGTTCCGCTCGCTGCCCATGGCCAGGGGCGCGGTGCTCACCGGGCGTACCTTCGCCGACCTCGTCCAGACCGCGCTCACCCTGATAGTCCTCGCGGTGGTCGCCCTGCTGGTGGGCTGGCGCGTCGGATCGGACGCGGACACCAACGTGGGCAAGGTGCTGGGCGCCTTCGGGCTGCTGCTCCTGCTCGGGTACGCGTTCACCTGGATCGGCGCCCTGATCGGCATGTCCGTCCGCACCCCCGAGGCGGCCACCTCCAGCGGGCTGATCTGGCTCTTCCCGGTCACGTTCATCTCGAACGCGTTCGTGGACACCAGCCACATGACGCCGTGGCTGCGCCATGTCGCCGACTGGAACCCGTTCAGCGCCACGGTCCAGGCCTGCCGGGAGCTGTTCGGCAACCCCGGGGTCTCGCCCTCCGAGGCATGGCCGATGCAGCACCCGGTATGGGCCTCGCTGATCTACTCGCTCCTGATCATCGTCGTGTTCAGGACGCTGGCGGTCCGGAAGTACCGCTCGGCGACAGCATGACAAGACCCCCGGGGTCCCGAGGGACACCGGGGGCCGTCAGAAACAGGTCTCGGCTGCCGGAGATCGAGGTCTCAGCCGCTGTAGGGCTCCGCCTTGAGGATCGTCACGGAGGCCTTCTTGCCGTTGGGCAGCTCGTACTCCGCGTCCTCGCCGACCTTGTGGCCGATCACGCCGGAGCCCAGCGGGGACTGCGGTGAGTAGGTCTCGATGTCGGAGCTGGCGTATTCGCGGGAGGCGAGCAGGAAGGTCATCGTGTCGTCCTCGTCGCCGTCGAAGGCGATCGTGACGACCATGCCGGGCGCCACCGCGCCGTCGGCGGACGCCGGAGCCTCGCCGACCTTGGCCTTCTCCAGGAGCTGGGTCAGCTGGCGGATGCGGAGCTCCTGCTTGCCCTGCTCTTCCTTGGCCGCGTGGTACCCGCCGTTCTCGCGCAGGTCGCCCTCCTCGCGCGCGGCCGCGATCTTCGCGGTGACTTCCTCGCGCGCGGGACCAGACAGGTACGCCAGCTCCTCCTTGAGCTTGGTGTACGCCTCCTGCGTAAGCCAGGTGACGTCTTCGCTGGTCTGGGTCACAGGTGCTCCTCGTAGGTACTGGGAATACAAAGCATCGCCCTACCCAGAAGAATGTTCCTTCACGGAAGGGCGAAACCACGAGCCTAACAATTCAACGGCTGAAGGGGGAGGACATAAGCCATCAGAATCACGTCGACGCAGGTCAGCCAGTACGTAATACGGATGACCTCAGTCGGCGTGGCAACCCAGCAGCTCGGCGGTGGTGCCCGGCGACGTGGTACGGAGCGTGACGACCTTGTCGATGCGCGTGGCGTCCCCGGAGAAGCGGAAGTCGGCCCGGCCGACCTCGGAGCCGTTCTCCGCCTGGGAGCGGACCGTGCAGTAGCCGCTGGCGCCGGCGTCCTTGCGGACCTCCAGGTGCACCTGTACCGAGTCCTTGCCCGGCTCGAAGGTGATCACCTCGGCGCTGATCTTGTTCTGACCGACGTAGTGCCAGGCGAAGTAGCCCACCATCGCGAGCAGCAGGGCCCCGAGGACGGCACCGGCGATCTTGAGCTTGTGGTCGGCGCGTTCGTCCGAGGAGCGGCCGTAACGGCCCTCGGGCAGTCGCGTGGTCGACGCGCTCATGATCGTCCTCTCGGCAGAAACCGGGCAGAAACGGGGCCGCACCCGGACCCCGGAATTATTCACCCTCCGATTCGGTCACTATAGAAGCCGCCGATCGCACCCGAAGACACCGGGGCGCCGACTTACCAAGGATTGAGTCTTGACTGACCAGCTGCGACTGATGGCCGTTCACGCGCACCCCGACGACGAGTCGAGCAAGGGCGCGGCCACCATGGCGAAGTACGTGTCCGAGGGGGTGGACGTGCTGGTCGTGACCTGCACGGGCGGGGAGCGCGGCTCCATCCTCAATCCGAAGCTGCAGGGCGACACGTACATCGAGGAGCACATCCACGAGGTACGCAAGAAGGAGATGGACGAGGCCCGCGAGATCCTCGGCGTCAAGCAGGAGTGGCTCGGCTTCGTCGACTCCGGCCTGCCCGAGGGCGACCCGCTGCCCCCGCTCCCCGAGGGCTGCTTCGCCCTGGAGGACGTCGACAAGGCGGCCGGCGAGCTGGTCCGCAAGATCCGCGCGTTCCGTCCCCAGGTGATCACCACCTACGACGAGAACGGCGGCTACCCGCACCCCGACCACATCATGACCCACAAGATCTCGATGGTGGCGTTCGAGGGCGCGGCGGACACCGAGAAGTACCCGGAGGCGGAGTTCGGCCCCGCGTACCAGCCGCAGAAGCTCTACTACAACCAGGGCTTCAACCGCCCCCGCACCGAGGCGCTGCACCAGGCGATGCTGGACCGCGGCCTGGAGTCGCCGTACGGGGACTGGCTCAAGCGCTGGGACGAGTTCGGGATGAAGCAGCGCACGCTGACCACGCACGTGCCGTGCGGGGACTTCTACGAGATCCGCGACAAGGCGCTGATCGCGCACGCCACGCAGATCGACCCCGACGGCGGCTGGTTCAAGGTCCCGCTGGAGATCCAGAAGGAGGTCTGGCCGACGGAGGAGTACGAGCTCGCGAAGTCCGTCGTCGATACCTCCCTCCCCGAGGACGACCTCTTCGCGGGCATCCGGG
This sequence comes from Streptomyces sp. Act143, assembly GCF_003143935.1. Classification (GTDB taxonomy): domain Bacteria; phylum Actinomycetota; class Actinomycetes; order Streptomycetales; family Streptomycetaceae; genus Streptomyces. Next base: position 6,297,325 of record NZ_QFRX01000001.1, read on the forward strand.
ACAATGCCTGACATGAGCGCAAGCGTGAGCCTGGCAATGACGCATCTCGTCCCCCTCGCCAAGGAGGTGGACGAGAACAAGGTCACCCCCGGCGTCCTCGGCTTCATCGTCTTCGCGGTGATGGCCCTGGCGGTGTGGGGTCTGATGAAGTCGATGAACCGGCAGCTGGGCCGGGTCGACTTCAAGGAGACCCCGGACCCGGACGCCGGGAAGCAGGCCGACGCCGAGCCGCAGAAGAGCTGAACGGCGGGGCGGACAGCCCCTTCGGTTCCGCGGCTGTCCGGGGTGGTCGGCCGGTGACAGCAGCAGGTGCGCCGACTCCGGCCGTACATGGTCGGAGTGGGCGCCCGCGGGTCCGTGGCCGCGGACGAGGGCAGAGCGGTGCCGTGCCCGCACCTGAGCGGGTGCCGTGCCGATGCCGGCGTGGCCTGTGCCTGGGCCTGCCCGGCGCTCGTCCGGTCGCCGGGACGTCGTCATTCATCCCCGAGCCGGTACCACCGCCACCCCCATGACCTCCCGCGCATGGCGGTTCGGCACCATTCCCAGCCGCCACGCCTGCCAGCCGGCCTCCAGGCTCACGCCCCGCTCCAGCAGGAGCAGGTATGCCTCGACGTAGTCGTCCAGCTTCTCGTCCCGCAGCGGATGGCCGCCGCGGGACAGCTGCGACAGCTCCTCCTGGGCCACCGCCGTGCCGATCTCCACGCCGCCGGGGGCCGCGTACGGGAGCAGCGTGCAGCGCAGGAAGCGGGCCCAGTCCTCGCCGCGGCGGTCGCCGTACGACGTGAACAGGCCGATCGCCTCGTCGCACAGGGCGAGCGCCTGCGGGGTGCGGGCGTTGCCCGCGTCCACCACGGCCAGCTCCAGGCAGGTCCACGCCTCGCCGTGCGCGACGCCGATGCGCTGGAAGTCGGCGCGGGCGTCGACCAGCAGCTGACGGGCGAAGCCGGAGTTGCGCAGGGAGCCGGTCTGGGCCGCTCGCTGGTCCCTCGTCACACGAGCCGAGTGGTGCCGGGCGCAGGCCAGGCCGTACACGTCCCTGATCCGGGAGAACATCGTCCGGGAGCGTTCCAGCTCGCGGACCGCCAGGTTCAGGTTGCCGGTCTCCTCCAGGGCCTGCCCCAGGTAGTACACGCTCCATGCCTCGCCGCGCGCGTCCTCGTTCTCGCGGTGCCGGGACGCCGCCTGGCGCAGGCCGTCCACCGCGGGGGAGGGATCGCCGGCGACGAGGCGGGCGCGGGCCAGCTGGGTCAGGGCCCAGGCCTCGCCGCGGGCGTCGCGGGTACGGCCATAGAGGTCCAGGGCCTCGCGCAGCTCCTGCTCCGCCCGCGGCACGTCGCCCATGCGCAGGGCCAGCTGGCCGAGTTGGAAGTGCGCCCAGGCCTCGCCGTGCACGGACTCGCCCGCGTGGTGCAGGACCAGGGATCGGGTGAGCAGGTCCATGGCCTCGGCGAGGTGCGCGCGGTCGCGTTCCACCGCCGCCAGCGCGTGCATCGTCCAGGCGCGGTCCGTCGCCAGTTCCGGGGCCGCCTGGAGGTCCAGGGCCTCGTGCAGCTTGGCCGCCGCCTCGGTCAGATTGCCCTGGTGGTGGAGGGTGATGCCCAGGGAGCACAGGGCCCGCGCCGCGCCCGCGTCGTGGTGCGCCTCCAGGTAGAGGTCGACCACCGAGGTCAGGGTGGTGCGTGCCTTGTCCAGCTCGCCGAGCTGGCGGGCCGCGATGCCGGTGCGCCACTGGACCGAGCGCACCAGCAGGCCCTGGTCGACGGCCTGCGCCAGCTCGCTGATCTCGCCCAGGCGGTAGAGGTCGCCGCGCAGCAGGCAGTAGTCGCACAGGGCGCCCAGGAGGTTCAGCACCGCCGCCTGGTTCACGCCCTCCGCGTGCCGCAGGGTCGAGGTGATGAAGCTCGACTCGTCGTCCAGCCAGCGCAGCGCCTCGTCCAGGGAGGTGAAGCCGTGCGGGCTGAAGCGGTCCGAGCGGGTCGACATGTTGCCGTCGACCAGCCGCAGGACGGAGTCCGCGAGCTCGGCGTAGTTCACGATGAGACGTTCCTGCGCCGCGGTCCGCTCGGTCGGCTCCTCCTCGTCGAGGAGGCGGTCCTGGGCGAAGGCGCGCACCAGGTCGTGCAGGCGGTAGCGGTCGCCGCGGACGTGGTCGATCAGACCCGCGCGGGAGAGCGCGACGAGCTGCCGGGCCGCCTCCGACTGGTCGGTGGCGAGCAGGGCCGCCGCCGCTGCCGCGCCCAGGGACGCCCGGCCGGCCAGCGCCAGGCGGCGCAGCAGCCGGCGGGCCGTGTCCGACTGGTCGGTGTAGCGCAGCCACAGCACCCGCCCGATCGGCTCCACCGGGCCGTAGGCGCCCAGATCGGAGGCGAGCGCCCGCGGGGAACGCGGACCGAGGGACGAACCCGCGATGCGCAGCGCGAGCGGCAGGCCGCCGCACAACTCCCGCATGCGGTCGGTGGATTCGGCGTCGTACGGGCCCGATCTGTCCTGTGCCGTCGCGGCGAGCAGCTCCTCCGCGCCCGCCGCGTCCAGGGCCTCGACCGGCAGCTGATGCACCCAGGCGGGCAGATCGGCGGGCAGCTCCAGGGGGACCCGGCTCGTGACCAGGACCAGGCTGTCGGAGCGTTCGGGGACGAGCGTGCGGACCTGCTCGGCATCGGAGGCGTCGTCCAGGACGACCGTCACCGGCAGGCCCGTCAGATGCTGGTGGTACAGCTCGCTCAGCCGCTTGACCTGCTGGTCGGGGGAGGAACGTTCCCGGAACAGCAGCTGCTCGCGGGGCGCGCCGAGCCGGTTCAGCAGGTGCAGCAGCGCGTCCCGGGTGGGCAGCGGCGGCTCCTCCGGGCTGTCGCCGCGCAGGTCCACCACACAGGCGCCGCGGAAGTGGTCCCGCAGGTCGTGCGCGGCGTGCAGCGCCAGTGCCGTACGGCCGCTGCCGGGCGAGCCGTGCAGCACGACCACCGTCGGCCGGGTCTCGGTGCTCGCCCGCGCCGACTGCACCCAGTGCCTGATCCGCCCCAGCTCCTGCCGTCGGCCTGCGAACGCGGCGACCGGCTGGGGGAGTTGGCCGAACGACTGCTCCAGCACGTTCCGCCCGCGGGCCGCGGCGCTCTTGTCGGCGCCCTTCAGGCGCGGCCCGGTCTTCTTCGGCCCGGTCGACGCGCTCAGCACCCGCTGCTGGTCCAGGAACGGCCGGATGCCCCGGACCTCCAGCGCGGTCAGCCACGACAGCCGCAACTGCTCGGGCCCGCCCGGCTGATTGGCCGCGCCCGCCTGGTGGTGCGCGGCCGGCAGATGCGACCCGGCGACCTTCACCACGGTCGCCGCGGCCCCCACCACCCCGACGGTCACCCCGGCGCCGAGGGCCGTCCCCGCGCCGGTCCCCAGCACCAGATCGGCGGCGACGGCAGCCGCGGCCGCAACTCCGGCCACCAGCAGCGGAGTTCCGCCGCCTTCCTGCGCGTACCGCTGCCCGAACGTCAGCTGCCCGGCCGTCGCCTCGTCCAGCGCGCGCGTATAGGCCTCGTACTCCTCGGCGGCGGTCCCGGCCATGGCATCCAGCGCGCCGCGCGCCCGCGACAGCAGCACACCCCCGTCGATGCGCCCGCCCGACCGCCGCACCTCCTCCTCCACGGCCCGGGCCACCAGCCGCTCGGCATCCGCCCGATGGCTGTCCCGCATGTCCCGTCCCCCTCCGACGACAACGGTTCCTTGGTCAAGTGTGCTGCGGGCCGGGCATCGGGGCGAGAGGGCGAGCGGAGTCCACAACTCCGTGGAGAATCTGTGAATCGGTGCTGTGGACCGCCTGTGCGGCTGTCCTGATCGCCGACAGCGCAGGGAGACAAAGGGAATTGCCGGGCGCCGCCGCCCCTCGGCCGCACCGCAGGGCGCGGGCGTGAGGCGGCTCGACGTCGCCGTGCGGGACCCGCCTGCCGTCTGAGCCCCGGGGTACTGCGGCAGGATGGACCCCATGCCGAACCGACTGGCCCAAGAGACGTCCCCCTACCTCCTCCAGCACGCGGACAACCCCGTCGACTGGTGGCCGTGGTCCGGTGAGGCCTTCGAGGAGGCGCGCAAGAGCGGCAAACCGGTGCTGCTCAGCGTCGGGTACTCCAGCTGCCACTGGTGCCATGTGATGGCGCACGAGTCCTTCGAGGACCAGGAGACCGCCGACTACCTCAACGCCCACTTCGTCAGCGTCAAGGTCGACCGCGAGGAACGCCCCGACGTCGACGCCGTCTACATGGAGGCCGTGCAGGCCGCCACCGGGCAGGGCGGCTGGCCGATGACCGTGTTCCTCACCCCCGACGCCGAGCCCTTCTACTTCGGCACCTACTTCCCGCCCGCGCCCCGGCACGGGATGCCGTCCTTCCGGCAGGTGCTGGAGGGGGTGCGCAGTGCGTGGGCCGACCGGCGGGACGAGGTCGCCGACGTGGCCGGGAAGATCGTGCGGGACCTGGCCGGGCGGGAGATCTCCTACGGCGACGCGCAGGCGCCCGGTGAGGAGGAGCTCGCGCAGGCGCTGCTGGGGCTGACGCGGGAGTACGACGCGCAGCGCGGCGGGTTCGGCGGGGCGCCCAAGTTCCCGCCGTCCATGGTCGTGGAGTTCCTGCTGCGGCACCACGCCCGCACCGGTTCCGAGGGCGCCTTGCAGATGGCGCGGGACACCTGTGAGCGGATGGCGCGCGGGGGGATCTACGACCAGCTGGGCGGCGGGTTCGCGCGGTACTCCGTGGACCGGGAGTGGGTGGTGCCGCACTTCGAGAAGATGCTCTACGACAACGCCCTGCTGTGCCGCGTCTACGCCCACCTCTGGCGCGCCACCGGCTCCGAACTCGCCCGCCGGGTCGCGCTGGAGACCGCCGACTTCATGGTGCGGGAACTGCGGACCGCCGAGGGCGGGTTCGCCTCCGCGCTGGACGCCGACAGCGACGACGGCAGCGGGAAGCACGTCGAGGGCGCCTACTACGTCTGGACGCCGGAGCAGCTGGCCGCCGTCCTCGGCGACGACGCCGACCTCGCCGCCCAGTACTTCGGCGTGACCGAGGAGGGGACCTTCGAGGAGGGCGCCTCGGTGCTGCAACTCCCGCAGCAGGAAGGCGTGTTCGACGCCGAGAAGGTCGAGTCCGTCAGGCGGCGGCTGCTGGCCGCGCGGGCGGCCCGCCCCGCCCCCGGCCGGGACGACAAGGTCGTCGCCGCCTGGAACGGGCTCGCGATCGCCGCGCTGGCCGAGACCGGCGCCTACTTCGACCGTCCCGACCTGGTCGAGGCCGCCGTCGCCGCCGCCGATCTCCTCGTACGGCTGCATCTCGACGAGCAGGCGCGGCTCGCCCGGACCAGCAAGGACGGGCAGGTGGGGGCCAACGCCGGGGTGCTGGAGGACTACGCGGATGTCGCGGAGGGGTTCCTCGCGCTGACGTCCGTGACGGGGGAGGGGGTGTGGCTGGAGTTCGCCGGGTTCCTGCTCGATCATGTGCTCGCGCGGTTCGTGGACGCGGAGTCGGGGGCGCTGTTCGACACCGCCGCCGATGCCGAGCGGCTCATCCGGCGGCCTCAGGACCCGACCGACAACGCCGTTCCGTCCGGCTGGACGGCCGCGGCGGGGGCGCTGCTGAGCTATGCCGCGCTGACCGGTGCCGAGCCCCATCGCACCGCCGCCGAGCGGGCGCTGGGCGTGGTGAAGGCGCTCGGGCCGCGGGTGCCGCGGTTCATCGGGTGGGGGCTCGCGGTGGCGGAGGCGCTGCTGGACGGGCCGCGGGAGGTCGCCGTCGTGGGGCCCGCGCTCGACGATCCGGCCACGAAGGCCCTGCACCGCACGGCACTTCTGGGGACGGCGCCCGGTGCCGTGGTCGCCGTCGGGGTCCCGGGGAGCAGCGAGCTGCCGCTGCTGGCGGACCGGCCGCTCGTCGGTGGTGAACCGACCGCGTATGTCTGCCGTAACTTCACTTGTGACGCCCCGACGACCGAGATCGAACGGCTTCGGTCATCCCTGAATCGGTGAAGTCACCACACCTCTACGAAACGTAGTATTTATCGGAAGATCCCTCGCGCTTCACAGATCCCTCATAATCTCTGCATTGTGACTCGACAGGAGTGACAGTCCTGTCGTGCTCGGGGGTTTTCGGATCTGGGGGGATCTTTGCTGACGTCTGTCTTCATCGCTGCCGTTTCACTGGCCTTGTTCTGGATGGCGGCGTTCACGCTGTGGTGGCAGATGCACGCGTGGCGCACGCCCGAGGTGCTCGCCTCCACCCGGTTCAGCAGACCGGACGGCGGTGAGCACCTGTCCTTCTCGCTGCTGCTGCCCGCGCGGCACGAGCAGGCCGTGCTCGACCACACCATCCAGCGGCTGCTGGAATCCAGCCACACCGACTTCGAGATCATCGTCATCGTCGGGCACGACGACCCCGAGACCACGGCGGTGGCCGAGGCCGCCGCCGAGCGCGATCCGCGCGTCCGGGTCGTCGTCGACACCCACGAGAAGAAGAACAAGCCCAAGGCCATGAACACGGCGCTGCCGCACTGCCGCGGCGACGTCGTCGGGGTCTTCGACGCCGAGGACCAGGTCCACCCGGAGCTCCTCGCCCACGTCGACCACGCCTTCCGGACCACCGGAGCGGACGTCGTCCAGGGCGGCGTCCAGCTCATCAACTTCCACTCCAGCTGGTACTCCCTGCGCAACTGCCTGGAGTACTTCTTCTGGTTCCGGTCGCGGCTGCACCTGCACGCGCAGAAGGGGTTCATCCCGCTCGGCGGCAACACCGTCTTCGTCCGCACCGACGTCCTCAGGGAAGCCGACGGCTGGGACCCCGACTGCCTCGCCGAGGACTGCGACCTGGGGGTGCGGCTCTCCAGCGTGGGCAAGAAGGTCGTCGTCGCCTACGACTCCGACATGGTGACCCGGGAGGAGACCCCCGGCTCGCTGATGTCGCTGCTCAAGCAGCGCACCCGCTGGAACCAGGGCTTCCTCCAGGTCTACCGGAAGAAGGACTGGAAGCAACTGCCGGGCTTCGGGCAGCGGTTGCTCGCCCGCTACACCCTCATGACGCCGTTCCTCCAGGCCTTCTCCGGCGTCGTCATCCCGCTCAACGTGGCGATCGCGCTCTTCCTCGACGTGCCCGTCGGCATCGCCTTCATCACCTTCCTGCCGGCCGTCACCGCGCTCGTCACCTTCGTCTTCGAGCTCGTCGGACTGCACGACTTCGGCAAGCAGTACGGCCTGCGCGTCCGCTTCGTCCACTACCTCAAGCTCATCGTGGGCGGCCCCTTCTACCAGGTCCTCCTCGCCGGGGCCGCCGTCCGCGCCGTATGGCGTGAGCACCGCGGTCGCAACGACTGGGAGTTGACCAGCCATGTCGGCGCCCACCTGCACGACACCGTGGCCATCCGAGAGGACGTCCCTGCGTGACCTCCACCCTTCCCGCGGTGACCGCTCCGAAGGTCCCCGCGCAGCGGCAGCCTGCGCCCGAAGCACGCCCGGCCGACGCGACGAAGCCGTCGATCCGGCCCGACCTCCTCCTCTGCGGTGCCCTCCTCGTCGCGATCCTCGTCGTGCAGGGCTGGAACATCGCCGACTACCCGAACCTCAGCGACGACGAGGGCACCTACCTCGCCCAGGCCTGGGCCGTCCAGGAGGGCAAGGGCCTCGCCCACTACACGTACTGGTACGACCACCCACCGCTCGGCTGGATCCAGCTCGCCCTGCTGACCTGGATACCGAAGCTGCTGAGCCCCGACTCCATGACCGTCGGCTCGATGCGGGTCATGATGCTGCTGATCAGCGGCATCAGCGCGGTCCTGGTGTACATGCTCGGGCGGCGGCTGTCCCTGCCGCGCTGGGCCGCCGGGCTCGGCATGGCCCTGTTCGGGCTCTCCCCGCTCTCCGTCGTCCTCCAGCGCGAGATCTTCCTCGACAACCTCGCGGTGATGTGGACCCTGCTGGCGTTCGTCCTCGCCGCCTCCCCGAGCCGCCACCTCTGGCACCACTTCGGCGCGGGCATCGCCGCCGCCACGGCCGTGCTGACCAAGGAGACGATGCTCTTCGTCCTCCCGGCGGTCTTCGTCACCATGTGGCGGCACAGCCACCGCGAGACCCGCAAGTTCGCGCTGACCGGCGCGATCACCGCCTGCGCGCTGATCGGCCTGTCGTACCCGCTCTTCGCTCTGCTGAAGGGCGAACTGCTCCCCGGCAGCGGGCACGTCTCGCTCTGGGACGGCGTCAAGTACCAGATGACCAGGCCCGGTTCGGGCTTCATCCTGGACGCCGGGACCGGCTCGCACGGGGTGCTCACCTCGTGGCTCTACTACGACCGGGTCCTGCCCCTCGGCGGCCTCGCGGGCGCGCTGCTGCTCCTCGCCACCTGGCGCTGGTCGGTCACCGCCCGCGCCCTCGCCGGGCCCTCGCTGGCCGTGGGCATCCTCGCCCTGGTCGCGATGCGGCCGAGCGGCTATCTGCCCGCGATGTACATCATCCAGGCCCTGCCGTTCCTCGCCCTCGTCCTCGCCGGCGGGACCGCCTCGGTCGCCCACGCCGTCCTCAACAAGCTGCGCTGGGTGGGCCGTTACGGCATCGCCGCGCTCCTCGCCGTCGCCGCTTGCGTGTACGTCGTGCCGCGCTGGTACGACGGTGCCCGCACCGCCCTCACCGCCGACGCCAACGCCCCCTACCGGGCCGCCGCGAAGTGGCTGGGGAGCGAGGTGGCGCGGCCCGAGGAGACGCGGGTCCTCGTCGACGACGCGCTCTGGCTGGACCTGGTGCACTCCGGGTACCGGCCCGGGCTCGGCGTCATCTGGTTCTACAAGGCCGACCTCGACCCGGCGGTCACGAAGACGATGCCGCGCGGCTGGAAGGACCTCGACTACGTGGTGGCCTCGCCGACCGTGCGGCGCGACGCGGTCGACCTGCCCAACGTCAAGGCCGCCATCCAGCATTCGACGCCGGTCGCCGTCTTCGGCACCGGCGCGGACCGGATCGAGATCCGGCAGATCCAGCATGCCACCGGAGGCGTCCGATGACCCACGAGTACACCGCACCCGTACCGGATCTGACGGCCTCCGAGGTTCCCGAACCGGCCGCCGTCACCATCGTCGTCCCGACGTACAACGAGTCCGCGAACGTCCGCGAACTCCTGTACCAGATCTCCGAGTCGGTCCCCGCGCGGCTGCCCTGCGAGGTCGTCTTCGTGGACGACTCCACCGACGACACCCCCGAGGTGATCCGCGAGGCCGCGAAGAACTGTCCCTTCCCGGTGACCGTCCTGCACCGGGACGAGCCGGTCGGCGGGCTCGGCGGGGCGGTCGTGGAGGGCATGAAGGCGGCCGGGTCGGACTGGATCGTCGTCATGGACGGCGACTGCCAGCATCCGCCGTCCTTGGTGCCGGAGTTGGTGGCGACCGGACAGCGGGCGAACGCCGGGCTCGTCGTCGCCTCCCGTTACATCAAGGGCGGCAGCCGCGCCGGGCTCGCGGGCAGCTACCGCGTGGCCGTCTCCCGCGGGGCGACCTGGCTGACCAAGTCCCTCTTCCCGCGCAGACTGCACGGCATCAGCGACCCGATGAGCGGCTTCTTCGCGATCCGGCGCAGCGACATCACGGCGGACGTCCTCCAGCCGCTCGGCTACAAGATCCTGCTGGAACTGGCGGTGCGGAGCCGGCCGCGCGCGGTCACCGAGGTGCCGTTCGTGTTCCAGGAGCGGTTCGCGGGCGAGTCCAAGTCCACGGCCGAGGAGGGGCGCCGTTTCCTGCGGCACCTCGCCGGACTGCGCACGGCGACCCCGCTGGCCCGCATGGTGGTGTTCGGGCTGATCGGGCTCACCGGATTCGTGCCCAACCTGGTCGGGCTGTGGGCGCTCACCCACATGGGCCTGCACTACCTCCCCGCCGAGATCGTCGCCAACCAGTTCGGGGTCGCCTGGAACTTCCTCCTCATCGAGAAGGTGCTCTTCCGTGACCGGCGCCGCCACCGGCACTGGGCCGACCGCACGGTCCGGTTCGCGCTGCTCGCCAACGCCGACCTGGTGCTGCGCATCCCGCTGATCGCGCTGCTCGTCGCGCACTTCGGCCTGTCGGCGGTGCCCGCCACCGCCCTGGCCCTCGTCATCACGTTCGTCCTGCGCTTCGTCGGGACCGAAGCGCTGGTCTATCTCCCACGCCGGAGCCGTCGCCGTAGTCACAGCGAGTCGCAGTAGGAGCCGCACCGCATGAAGAACCGCCGCAGACAAGCCCTGTTGGGGGTGACCGCCCTCACGGGCGGCCTCCTCCTCGCCACCCCACAGCCCGCCTCCGCCGCCAACCTCATCAAGAACCCCGGCTTCGAGACCGCCGGCAGCGGCGACATGCCGTACTGCTGGGAGAAGTCGGGCTGGGGCGACAACGACTTCACCTTCACCACCACCGCCGACGCCCACTCCGGCGGCAAGGCCATGAAGGTCGAGCTCACCCGCCGGGTCGAGGGCGACCGCAAGGCGCTGATCACCGAGTCGGCCGAGTGCGCGCCGGGCGTGACGCCGGGCAAGCAGTACGACCTGAGCCTCTGGTACAAGTCGACGACCCCGGACACCGCCGTCACCCTCTTCCGGCACGACACGACGGCGGGCTGGCAGTACTGGACGGATCTGAAGACCCTGGAGATGGCGGGGAGCTGGACGCAGGCGAGCGTCCGCACCCCCGAAGTCCCCACCGGTACCGACCGGATCACCTGGGGCGTCTCCGTCTACGGCACCGGCTCCGCGACCACCGACGACTACACGATGGAACAGGTCGCCGACCCGCTCCCGCCCGCCCAGTGCACCGGCACCGCGGACGAGTGCGCCAACGGCCGCTGGGACGTGCTGCCCACGCAGAACCCGGTCCGCTCCATGCACTCCGTGGTCCTCAACAACGGCAAGGTGCTGCTGATCGCGGGCTCCGGCAACAGCGAGGAGCAGTTCAACGCGGGCACCTTCACCTCGGCCGTGTACAACCCGGCCACCGGCACCTACAAGGTCATCCCCACCCCGAAGGACATGTTCTGCGCCGGCCACGTCCAGCTCCAGGACGGCCGGGTGCTGGTGATGAGCGGCAACAAGGCGTACCCGGTCGCGGGCGGCCACGGCTACGAGGGCTTCAAGGACTCGTACATCTTCGACCCGGTCACCGAGACGTACAGCAAGACCAACGACATGAACGACGGCCACTGGTACCCGTCGGCGACGATCCTCGGCAACGGTGACGTCATCTCCTTCGGCGGGCTGCGCGAGGACTCCACCGGCTCGGTGACCGCGGAGCTGTTCTCCCAGGCCGAGCAGCAGTGGCAGCCGCTGTGGAAGGTCAACCAGACCTGGTCGTACTGGGGCCTGTACCCGTCGATGATCCTGATGCAGGACGGCCGCCTCTTCTACACGGGCAGCCATGTCTTCGGCAACAACATCCCGGGCACCGGCAGCGCGATCTACGACTACAACGCCAACACCGTCACCCAGGTCCCGGGCCTCCAGAACAAGGACGAGCGCGACCAGTCGGCGAGCGTGCTGCTGCCCCCGGCGCAGGACCAGAAGGTCCTCACCCTCGGCGGCGGCAACATCGACTCCAACCCGGAGGGCAACCGGCTGACCGACGTCATCGACCTCAAGCAGCCCAACCCGTCCTATGTGGCCGGGCCGCCGCTGCCGCAGGGCACGGTCGACCTGGGCAACGGCAAGGTCCCCGAGACCGGCAACCAGGGCAAGATGTACGTCTCCGCGGTCCTGCTGCCCGACGGCAAGGTGCTGGAGACCGGCGGCGGTCTGCACAACCGGGCCAACCCGGTCTTCGAGTCCTCGCTCTACGACCCGGACACCGGCACCTTCGACCCGGTGGCCGCCGACCCCGAGGCCCGCGGCTACCACTCCTCGGCGTTCCTGCTGCCCGACGGCCGGGTCATGGCGACCGGCGACAACCCGGGCAACGGCACCTGGAACCACAACGTGTCGATCTACACGCCGCCCTACCTGCTCAAGGGCACCCGGCCCACGATCACTTCGGTGATCGACACCGAGTGGACGTACGGCGACACCCAGCGCATCACCGTCGACCGGCCCGTCGCCAAGGCCGAGTTGATCCGCCCGGCCGCGGTGACGCACTCCTCCGACCCCAACCAGCGGTTCGTGGACCTGCCGCTGTCGGTGGACGGCAACAACGTCGACCTGAACGTGACGAGCAACCCCAACCTGGCGCCGCCCGGCTGGTACATGCTCTTCGCGGTCGACGCCAACGGGGTGCCGTCGGTGGCGAAGTGGGTGCACTTGCAGGGTCCCGCCGCGCTCAGCGCGACGGACGCCACCGCCCATGTCCACGCCTTCGCCGACGACCTCTCCGGCAAGGTCACCGGGCCCGGCAAGAAGCGCACCTCGCAGAAGGTCAGCCCGACCGTCTCCGGCTGCGACCGCCACTACGGCTCGCTCAACGTGTGCGTGCCGACGGCGTTCCCGAAGGAGGTGAAGGCGACGACGGCTGCCCGCTGCACCTGGCTGAAGAAGAACGACTACGGCCGTCTGAAGGTCAACGGCAAGGACGATCCGCTGGGCCTGGACCGGAACAAGGACGGGATCGCCTGCGGCAAGGGGGACATCTGGAGGCGCTGACGCCTCCAGGGGTGCGGGGAACTGCGCGACCAGCCACAACGGACGCGCAGTTCTCCACGGCGCCGAGCCGTCAACGGTCCTCCGCGCGGAGCGCCGTCGCGCGCTCCACGATGGCCTCCAGCTGTTCGTGGTGCGCGCCCTTCCAGTACGCCCGCCCGCAGTCCGTGCACTGCGCGAAGACGTCGTACGACCGGTGCGTGCCGCCCGCCAGCTGGTCCGCGACCTCCTCCTTCGTGGCCTCCTTGAGCAGGCCGTTGCAGGCGGTGCAGCGGGTCCAGGGGCGCAGTTCGGGGCGGAAGCGGTCGAGGATGTCGTGGAGCTGCTCCTCGGGACGGGTGCTGTAGACGTACGCGCCGGCCCACAGTTCGCGGCGCCGCAGCAGTCCCCGGTCGCGGCTGAGCATGACCCGCTGCTCGGCGGCGGAGAGCGCGGCGAGGGCCGGGTCGCCCAGGTCCGTCGACTCGTACGCCGTGTCCACGCCGAGCAGGCGCAGTCGGCGGGCGAGGGTGCCGAGGTGGACGTCGAGCAGAAAGCGGAGCGGGGCGCCGGGGACCCGCTGGGGGCGGGTGACGGGCCGGACCTCCACATGGTCGCCCGCCACGGGGACGTACGACGTGGGCACCTCGCGGCCGTCGACCAGCAGTGTTCCGGCCTCGGTCAGCGGGACGCCGAGGGACTCGACGACATGGCCGAGGGTGGAGACACCGTCGGTGGGGACCGCGGTGGCTCCGGTGCGGCGTCCGTGCGGGACGAACAGGGCCAGTTCGGGGGCGACTTCGAGGTGGATCTCCGGTCCGTTCACCCGGTCAGGATGTCACGGCAGGAGCGCTGGGCCTCAGGTGTTTTTCGTGGTGAGGCCGTTGGCGAGGACGTCCAGGGCGCGGTCGAGGAGGTCGGCGAGGTCCTCCCGGAAGTCGTTCTCGGCCCAGTAGCGGGAGATCTCCGCGAGTCCGGCGACCACGGACATCGTGTAGACGCGCACCTCCAGGCTGTTCACGTCCCGTCCGGTGCGTTCGGCGAGGCCCTCGGCGAGCATGTGGGAGGCGACCGACATGCTCTCCATCATGCGGGCGCGCACCGTCGGGACCTCGACCATGAGCTGTGCGCGGATCCGCGTGATCTCCGGTTCCCGGTCGTGGCCGAGGCGGACGGCCTTGTGCATGATGTGCCGCACGGAGTCCGTCCAGGGCTCGTCCTTCGGCCGGGCCTTCAGCTCCTCCAGGATGAGCGCGTCGTGCTCGTCGGTGAGGACGATGTCCTCCTTGGTGGGGAAGTAGCGGAAGACCGTGGACGGCGACACCTCGGCGCGGTCGGCGATCTGCTCGATCGTGGTGGCGTCGTAGCCCTGTTCCTGGATGAGGGCGTACGTCGCGTCGCGGATCGCCGTCCGGGTCTTGATCTTCTTCCGCTCACGGAGTCCCAGCTGGGGGACGTCCGTGGGCGGAGAGGTACGTGCGGGTGTCATGGAGGCCATTGTCAGGCATCGGCCGGCTGGGGAGCCATGTCCGGGGTGCCCGCGGTCTCGTCGGTCTTCCCCGGTCCCGGCAGGAAGGCCGCCGCCAGCAGGGCCGCTACGAGGGCGGCGGCGCCGCACACCATCAGGATGACGCCCATGCCGTGGACGTAGGCGCTGTTCGCGGAGGCCAGCAGGTCCGCCGAGCCGGTCTTCGCGGCCACCAGGTGCGCCGCGACCACGGAGTCCCCGGCGGTGTCGGCGGCCTGCGCGGGCAGCCCGCTGACGTCCAGCCGGTCCCGGAAGGTGCCGGCGAGCAGGCTGCCCAGGAGGGCGATGCCGATCGCGCCGCCGACCTGGCGCAGCGTCATCAGGAGGCCGGAGCCGCTGCCGGCGCGGTCGCGGGGCAGGGCGCCGAGGGCGCCGTTCATGGCGGGGATGAGGGAGAGGCCGAAGCCGAGGCCGGTGACCGAGAGCCACAGCGCGGTGAAGCCGTAGCCGGAGCCGGTCGTCGTACGGCTGCCGAGGAACGCGGCGAACGCCAGCACCACCAGACCGGCGCTGACCGTGGCCCGGGCGCCGAAGCGGGTGACGACCTGCGGGGCGAGGCGGGAGGCGACGAGCAGACCGCCCATCATCGGCAGCAGCCGGACGCCGGTTCCCAGGGCGTCGTTGCCGAGGACGGCCTGGAGGTAGGGCGGCAGCACGAACAGCAGGCCGGACAGGACGAACATCACCAGGGTCGCGGCGAGGGTGTTGAACAGGAATCCGCGGTGGGCGAGCAGGGACATGTCGAGCATCGGCCGGGACTGCCGGCGCTCCCGCAGCACCAGGGCGGTCAGGAGTGCGACCGCTGCCGCGAGCATGCCGAGGACCAGTGCGTCGCCCCAGCCGCGGGTGGGGGCCTCGATGATGGCGTAGATCAGGGCGCCGAGGCCGGTCGCGGTGAGCGCGGTGGAGACGGTGTCGACCTTGGGGGAGGCGGGGTCGCGGGTCTCGGGGAGGAGCAGGACGCAGGCGGCGATGCCGATGGCGGCCATCGGGACGTTGATGAGGAAGACCGAGCCCCACCAGAAGTGGTTGAGCAGCCAGCCGCCCATGATCGGGCCGAGCGGCAGGCCGAGTGCGCTGGCGGCGGAGATGATGCCGACGGCCTTGGTGCGTTCGTCGGCGCCGAACAGCGAGGGCAGTACGGAGAGCGCGAGCGGGGTGACGAGCGCGCCGCCGACGCCCATCAGGGCACGGGCGGCGACGACCCAGTTCACGTCGCCGGCCATGGCGCCCGCCAGGGACGCGGCGAGGAAGACGCCGAGGCCCACGACGAGCATCCGGCGGCGGCCGAACCGGTCCCCGAGGAGTCCGGCGGGGAGCATCAGCGCCGCGAAGACGACGACGTACGCGTCCGCCATCCACTGCTGTTCGCCGGTGGTCGCGCCGAGGTCGGCGGCCATGGTCGGCAGTGCCACGTTGAGGATCGTCATGTCGAAGCCGAGGGTCAGCATGCTCGCGACCAGGGCGGCGAGGGCCCACCAGCGACGGGGGTCCGGAGTGAAGGTGTCCATGAAATGAGAGTAGCTGTCAAAATAGGGCTACTGTCAATAGGGGTGCGATGTCAGATGGTTGCGCATGCCAAAAAGGGCCACGGCTCGCAAGCCGTGGCCCTTCGGGAGGTGCGGGTGAGGGTGCTACGCGTGCTGGTAGGCCACCAGTGAGATCCCCACGTAGTGGACGACGAACGCCGCCAGCGTGAGCGAGTGGAAGACCTCGTGGAAGCCGAAGAAGCGCGGGGACGGGTTCGGTCGCTTGATGCCGTAGATCACGCCGCCGGCGCTGTAGAGCAGGCCGCCGACGATCACCAGGACCAGTACCGCGATGCCGCCGGTGCGCATGAAGTCGGGCAGGAAGAAGACCGCCGCCCAGCCCATCGCGATGTAGCAGGGGGTGTAGAGCCAGCGCGGGGCGCCCACCCAGAAGACCCGGAAGGCGATCCCGGCGAGCGCGGCACCCCAGATGCCCCACAGCAGCCACTGCCCCTTGGCTCCCGGCAGGAGCAGCAGGGTCAGCGGGGTGTAGGTGCCGGCGATGATCAGGAAGATGTTGGCGTGATCGAGTCTGCGCAGGACGCCGTCCATGCGCGGACTCCAGTTGCCGCGGTGGTAGAGGGCGCTCACGCCGAACAGCAGACAGGCGGTCAGCGCGAAGATCCCGCAGGCGATCCGGCCGCGGGTCGAGTCGGCGAGAGCGGTGAGCACCAGGCCCGCGATGAGTACGGCCGGGAACATCCCGAGGTGCAGCCAGCCGCGGAGCTTGGGCTTGACCGGGTGCGGTAGGGAAAGCGCCACAGGACCGCGGCCGGCGGCCGAGGGGTCCAGGGGCGCGTCGGAGGCGGACGCAGTCATGCCCGGCATCGTACCTACGGAACCGTAAGTTGCAGATGAGTAGACGCTGAGATCCGGCCGAGAGTGGCCATCATCTCACGGGAGTTGACCCGCCGGGCCCCTGGTCAAGGAATCTTCAAGCGAACTCAAAGTGCACGCATGGCAACACTCCGACACGTGGCAATGCTCACTCCGCTCACCTGTGATGCCTTCTGGACAGATGGGCGCTCGGGACGGATGATCAGATGAGTGCGGTCGGCACCGGATGAGCGCCTTGGTCACCACCGAGACGGCGCGAACAGCATCCGGGTCGCAGCCCCCACGGGGCCTCCAACAAAAAATCCCTCATTTAGGAGCAATCGTGGCGCGCGACATCGCGGCTCCCCCCGTCATCCCCACCCAGCACCAGGAACTGATCTCGTGGGTGAACGAGATCGCCGAACTGACCCAGCCGGACAACGTGGTCTGGTGTGACGGATCCGAGGCCGAGTATGAGCGCCTGTGCGAGGAGCTCGTCGCGAAGGGCACCTTCAAGAAGCTCGACCCGATCAAGCGCCCGAACTCCTACTACGCCGCCTCCGACCCCACCGACGTCGCGCGCGTCGAGGACCGCACCTTCATCTGCTCCGAGAAGGAGGAGGACGCGGGCCCGACCAACCACTGGAAGGCCCCCGCCGAGATGCGGGACATCTTCCAGGGCGAGAAGGGCATCTTCCGCGGCTCGATGAAGGGCCGGACGATGTACGTCGTCCCGTTCTGCATGGGCCCCCTCGGCTCCGACCTCTCCGCCATCGGCGTCGAGATCACCGACTCGGCGTACGTCGCCGTCTCCATGCGCACCATGACCCGCATGGGGCAGCCCGTCCTGGACGAGCTCGGCTCGGACGGGTTCTTCGTCAAGGCCGTGCACACCCTCGGGGCACCGCTGGCGGAAGGCCAGCAGGACGTCCCCTGGCCCTGCAACCCCACCAAGTACATCTCGCACTTCCCGGAGTCCCGCGAGATCTGGTCCTACGGCTCCGGCTACGGCGGCAACGCCCTGCTCGGCAAGAAGTGCTACGCCCTGCGCATCGCCTCCGTCATGGCCCGCGACGAGGGCTGGCTCGCCGAGCACATGCTGATCCTCAAGCTCACCCCGCCGCAGGGCGAGCCCAAGTACGTCGCCGCCGCCTTCCCGTCCGCCTGCGGCAAGACCAACCTCGCCATGCTGGAGCCCACGATCTCCGGCTGGACGGTCGAGACGATCGGCGACGACATCGCCTGGATGCGCTTCGGCGAGGACGGCCGCCTGTACGCCATCAACCCCGAGGCCGGCTTCTTCGGCGTCGCGCCCGGCACCGGTGAGCACACCAACGCCAACGCGATGAAGACGCTGTGGGGCAACTCCGTCTTCACCAACGTGGCGCTCACCGACGACAACGACATCTGGTGGGAGGGCATGACGGAGGAGACTCCCGCCCACCTCACCGACTGGAAGGGCAACGACTGGACTCCGGCCTCGGAGACCCCGGCCGCCCACCCCAACGCCCGCTTCACCGTCCCGGCCGCGCAGTGCCCGATCATCGCGCACGAGTGGGAGGACCCGAAGGGCGTGCCGATCTCGGCGATCCTCTTCGGCGGCCGCCGCGCCTCCGCCGTACCGCTGGTGACGGAGTCCTTCGACTGGAACCACGGCGTCTTCCTCGGCGCCAACGTGGCCTCCGAGAAGACCGCCGCCGCCGAGGGCAAGGTCGGCGAGCTGCGCCGCGACCCCTTCGCCATGCTGCCGTTCTGCGGCTACAACATGGGTGACTACATGGGCCACTGGGTCGATGTCGCCAAGGGCAAGGACCAGTCGAAGCTCCCGAAGATCTACTACGTCAACTGGTTCCGCAAGAACGACGAGGGCAAGTTCGTCTGGCCCGGCTTCGGCGAGAACAGCCGCGTCCTGAAGTGGATCGTCGAGCGCCTCGACGGCAAGGCCGAGGGCGTCGAGACGCCGATCGGCATCCTGCCCGCCAAGGGCGCGCTGGACACGAACGGTCTCGAACTCGACGAGAAGGACCTCGACTTCCTCCTCACCGTCGACAAGGAAGTCTGGCGCGAGGAGGCCGCCCTGGTCCCCGAGCACCTCAACACCTTCGGCGACCACACGCCCAAGGAGCTGTGGGACGAGTACCGGGCGCTGGTGGAGCGCCTGGGCTGAGCCCGCGGCGGGATCACCCGAAGACTCCGCGGCCGGCAGGGATATGCCCTGACCAGCGATCGTCACGGCCGGCCGCGGTGTGAGCCGACGAGGTTCCGTACAACGGCGTGCGGAGCCATGGGCCTGCCGTCGTACCCCCGTCCGCCCCGACGGGAGAACGACGGCGGGCCCTCGTCTTTTTCGGCCATCACCTCTGTGCGGACGGGGATTTCGCGGGACACTCGGGACATCCTGCAACGAACCCCGAAATGAGGTGAGCGGGGTGCGCACACCGGTCAGCGACCCGTTGAAAGTGGGCCCCTACCGGGTCGTCGGGCGGCTCGGGTCCGGCGGCATGGGCTGGGTGTATCTCGGGCGCTCGCCCGCCGGGCGCGAGGTGGCGGTGAAGGTGGTGCGCCCCGAACTGGCGGCCGAACCGGAGTTCCGGGAACGCTTCGCCCGCGAGGTCGCCGCCGCCCGGCTGGTGAGCGGCGCCTACACCGCGCCGGTGATCGACGCCGACACCCGCGCCGAACTCCCCTGGCTGGCCACGATGTACGTGCCCGGCCCCTCGCTCGCGGAGGCGGTCCGCTCGGACGGGCCGCTGCCCGAGGGGCAGGTGCGCCGGCTCGGCGCGTTCCTGGTGGAGGCGCTCCAGGCCGTGCACGCCGCCGGGGTGGTGCACCGCGACCTCAAACCGGCCAACGTGCTGCTGGCCTCCGACGGCCCGCGGGTCATCGACTTCGGGATCTCCCGGGTCGACGGGGCACCCGGCCTCACCCGGGCCGGACTCATCGTCGGCACACCGCCGTTCATGTCGCCGGAGCAGATGAAGGGCGAGCAGGCCGGCCCGCCGAGCGACGTGTTCTCCCTCGGCGGGGTCCTGGTGTACGCCCTGACGGGCCGCCCGCCGCACGGCAGCGGCGCCGAGGTGCGCTACCGGGTGGTGCTCGGCGACCCCGAGCTGGACGCCGTACCGCCCGGCCTGCGGCCGGTGGTCGCGCACTGCCTGGCCAAGCGGCCCGAGGACCGGCCCCGGCTGGCGGAACTGCTGGCCGAGCTGGTGCGGGAGGCCCCGCAGGCGCCGGTGTGGCCGCCGCCCAAGGTGCGGCGGACCATCGAGGTACGGGTGAAGGAGCTGGACCAGCGGCGCGGCGACGGGCCGAGCGTGTCCGTGCCGTCCTGTCTGATGCTGCACGCCCAGGCCCTGCTGGACGCCGGTCTGACCGATGCGATGGTCGCGCGGGCGGTGGGCCGTGGGACCGTCTGAGTCGTCGATCGGTCCGGCCTGTGAAATCGGCACGCACTGGCGGCAGTTGGTGCGGAACTGGGGGGCCGGGCGGAATTTCCGTGCCGTGACCGACACCGATTCCGTGTCGCTGCAATTCGATCTCGAGGAAACGGGCCGCACCCTGACGGTCAGATTCATGACCACCAAACGGCTGCTCGTCGCCTTTGTCACCGACGGGCATTTCCTGCGCCACGACCAACTCGCCATGGCCGCCGCGGCGTCGAACGCGTGGAATACCGAACAACTGAACCCCATGCTCTCCGTGTGGGATGTCCGGGGTCCCCGTCCTTGTCTCGCAGGGGTGTGCGATCTGCCCCTGACCTGCCGTATCACCCAAGCGGATTTCGATGCCTTGGCCAGTGATTGGGTGGAACGGGCGCGGCAGATGTTCACCCGTTGCCACCAGGTTTTCCAGCTGTAGAAGTGACGGGTGTGAGGGCTTCAACCCCCTTTCGGACACAGGGGTGTTGCCTCCACTATGGGCCAGGGCCTTTGTCGGGCCACGGGGGATGTGGCCCATGGGTCACAGGGGGTGCCCATGCGGCGTTTTCTCTGTCTCGTTCTGCTGCTGTGCTGGCTCGGCGCATCGATGTCCGCGATGTCCGCGATTTCCGCGAGCGCCGACGACTCGTGCGACGGAACCTTCACGCAACTGCTGGACTGCTGGACCCGGGGATTGAAGGGCCACACTGTCGCCGTCGACCTGGACCGGAAACTCGCCTTCAACGGCGACCCGGCCGACCGCGCCGCCGTCGCCGCCACCGTGCTCCGGAACCGCCACAACCTGGAAGTGCGGGTGCTCGCCGGGACCACGACCGACCAGGGCGGTACGGCGCTGCTGGTGCTGGCCGGCCATCGGCTCGTCCATCCCGGCGCCCATGTCACCCGGCTGACCCAGGACCAGGTCACCGAGCTGAGGAACGCCGGTGCGTGCAGTCCGCGGCCCGGGGACCTGTGCGCGGTGGTCGGCCCCAAGTCCGGCGCGCCGGACTATCTGTCCGGGCGTGACCTGATCGGCTTCGAGGGCATCGCCGCCCTCCCGCGGACCGAGTACTCGCTCGCCGCGCGGGGTGACCCGGGCCCCGGCCTCAAGGACTGGCTGCTGATCGGCATGAGCGCCCTGCTCGCCCTGCTCCTCGCCGGGCTCGTCCTCGCCGTCCGCCGCTCCTCCGCGCCGCAGACGGTCCTCGCCACCCCGGGCACCGCCCGCCGGGCGGCAGACGAGCCCACCGTCCGCGTCCGGGCCGCCGCGGCCCGCCCCCACGGCCGCCGCACCACGGCGAGGCCGACGGGCCCGACCAGCAGCGCCGTCGTCCGCACCGAACTGCACCCGCAGGGATACGTCGAACTCGGCCGCGTCCTCTACCGCGCCCGCTGGGCGGACCCCGGCCGCCCACCCCCGGGCCCCGGCTCCCGCGTCGACGTCACCGAGGCCCCCGACCCGGACTCCGGCCTCCTGCACGCCTTCCCGCCCGCCCCGGCCCGCGGCAACCACACCCACTGACACCCGCGCGCCCCAGGGAGACCCCACCGTGCCCACCGCCCACCGCCGTTCTTCGCCGGCCCGCGCCCCAAAGGGAGACCACCGTGCCCATCGACCGCCGGTGAACCGCCGCTCCTCGACGGCCCGCGCCCCGAGCAGAGCCCACCGTGCCCATCGACCGCCGGCCCACCGCCGCTCCTCGACGGCCCGCGCTCCGGGAGTGAAGTCCCTCGTGCCGAGCGATCACCTGTCCACCGCCGCCCTCTGACGCACCGCGCCACCAGGAGACGCCCATGTCCAGCGAATACCCGCCCACCCTGCCGGCGGAGTACGCCGACATCGAGTTCGAGAACAACGCCCAGCGGCTGCCGCTCGTGCTGTGTCTCGACACCTCCAGCTCCATGGCGGGACCGCCGATCCAGACGCTCAACAACGCCCTCGTGGAGTGGACCCGGGAACTGCACGACGACGTCTCCCTCAGCTACAGCGTCGAGGTCGCGGTCGTCACCTTCGGGGGGCAGGGCGTCACCGCCTGGCGCGGCCCGCAGCCGCTCGCGCCCGGCGCCCCGGTGAGCCCCTTCGTGCCCGCCCACACGTTCCGGCCGCCGCAGCTCGCCGCCGCCGGCGTGACCCTGATGACGGAGGCGCTGGAGCTGTCCATGCACATCGTCGCCGCCCGCAAGGCCGAGCTGCGCGCCTCCGGACTCCAGTACTACCGGCCGCAGATCTGCCTGGTCACCGACGGCATCCCCACCGACGCCACCGGCCGCCGCACCGACTCCTGGCACCGGCTGGTCCCCGTCCTCGCCGAGGAGCAGAACTCCCGCCGCTTCCGGCTGTACGCGATCGGCGTCGGCGGCATCACCGACTTCGGCGAGCAGGTCCTGCGGGCCTTCGCCCCGAAGTTCAACGCCACCATCCACGGCTTCCCGTTCCGCGAGCTGCTCCAGATGATGTCCGCCAGCGCGAACGCCGAGCAGAAGGGCGCCGGCGACGAGGTCTTCGAGAAGATCTTCAGCCAGTTCAAGACCCAGCGCCCGGCCTGGGAGAGCTAGCCGATGGCCACGGACCGGGCCGACTGGCGCATCCACGGCATGAGCGTCGAGGGCTACCGGCACCGCCGCGACGGTCTGCCCTGCCAGGACGCCTGCGCCCACACCACGTCCGGCCCCGTCGCCGTCCTCGCCGTCGCCGACGGCGCCGGGAGCCGGCCGCGCTCCGACGAGGGCTCGCGGCTCGCCGTGGAGCTGGCCGCCGAGCACTTCGTACGACGGGCCGCCGCGCAGGCCGGCAGCCCGCCCGGCGAGGCCGTGCACGCGCTGCTCGCGGACGCCTTCCGGGAGGTCACCAAGGTCTTCCTGGAGACCACGGGGGCGTCGGCCGCGGACTTCGCCACCACCCTCACCGTGGTCGTGCTGGCCCCCGACTGGCTCGGCCACCTCAGCGTCGGCGACGGCTTCGTGGTGCTGCGGGCCGGCAGCGAGGACGGTGAACGGCAGTTCCACCTGCTGCCGCAGCCGGCCGCGGCCGGTGAGTACAGCAACGAGACCGTCTTCCTCACCTCCCCGGAAGCCGCCCGCTGGGTGCACACCGACTGTGTCGCCGACCCGGGGATCGACGGCGTACTGCTGTCCACCGACGGTCTCGCGCAGGCCGCGCTGTCCCGGTCCGGCGGCGGCGCCATCACCCCCAACGCCTCCTTCGTGGACGCCGTCTTCCGCTCCCTCGACACGCCGGGCCCGGTCTCCGAGGCCGCCCATGACAACCTCGCCGCCCTCCTCAGGTCGGACCGGCTGACCGCGCTGAACGCCGACGACAAGACGCTGCTGCGGGCCGTGCGCAGGACGAGGTCATGAGCGGCCGCGTCGTCCACCTGGACGGGAAACCGGTGGTGCTCGCCGGGAGCCCCCTCAAGGGCGGCGGCCAGGCGGCCGTGTTCCCCGTCGAGGGCGACCACTCGACCGTCGTCAAGCTCTACCGCGACCCGCCGGGCCCCGACCAGGAGCGCCGCCTGACCCGCATGCTCACCATGTCCCCGCTCGCCGCCCGCCCCACCGACCGCTCCCAGCCGCCCGAGCTGGCCTGGCCCACCGCACTCGCCCGCAGCCCCGAGGGCGCGTTGCTCGGCTACGCCATGCACCGCTTCGGCGAACCCGAACACGTCCAGCTGGTCGGCCTGTTCACCCGCGCCCAGCGCCTGAGGCTGTTCCCCGAGGCGGACTGGCGGTTCCTGCTCGGCGTCTCCTGGAACCTCGCCTTCATGACCGCCCGCATGCACCACGACAACCTCGTCATCGGCGACTTCTCCAGCAGCAACGTGGTCGTCGACGCCAACGGCTTCGTCACCTTCCTCGACTGCGACTCCATCGCCTTCACCGACCCGGTCACCGGCGAACCCTTCCCGTGCCTGATGCACACCACCGACTACTCCGCCCCCGAACGGCAGTCCGGCAGCCCCGCGAGCCGCGCCAGCGACGACTTCGCCCTCGCCGTCCTCGTCTACCAGCTCCTGACCGCGGGCAACCACCCCTTCGGGGGCGTCCCGCACGCCAGCACCTCCGAGTCCACCGTCAAGGACAACATCGCCGCCAGCTGCTCCTACGTGGTCCGCCCCGAGCACGTCGTCGTCCCGCGCGGCACCGTCGACCCCTCCGTCCTGCCGCCCGGCCTGCTCACCCTGGCCCGCGCCGCCTTCGGCCCCGGCGTCCACGCCCCCGCCGCCCGGCCCCCGGCGGAGGCATGGCTGCGGGCACTGGACAAGGAGCGCTCCCAGATCCGGGTCTGCCAGGACCGCCCCCTGCACACCTACGGCGCCCATCTGGCCGCCTGCCCCTGGTGCGCGCGGGCCGCGCTGACCGGCCACGACGTCTTCAACGGCCCCCGCCCGGTGCCGCTCCCGCCACCGCCACCGCCCGTGCCGCAGCCGGTTCCGGCCGGCCACCGGCTGGGCGTGCTGAAGGTGACGGGCCTGGTGGTGCTGCTCCTGCTGATCCTCACGGTCGTGGCCGAACTGCTGCAGAAATAGGGTCAGTTCGCGCGGCCCCGGTCCTCCAGATACCGGGTGTGCGACTCCTGCCGCCGCGCCTCGGTCTCCCGCAGCGCGCCCGCCAACCGCTCGGCCTCCTCCTGGAGCAGCGTCAACTGCCGTTCCAGGTGCCGTTCCGGGGCTTCCTGCCCCGGTGCCAGCCGGGTCCACCACCGGGTGCGCACGAAGGTGTCGACGGCCTCGGGAACGTCCTGCCGCACGGCCCGCGAGAGCGTGTGGACGCCCTCCGGATCGTGCGCGAGCAGCTCGGGCGCCCAGCCGGGGTCGAGCAACGCCGTGAGCAGGTCGGTCAGTTCGGTGAGGCGGCCCGCGGCGGCCGGGGGCAACTCGACCTCCGCCAGATACCCGCACAGCTTCTCGAAGTCGGCCCGCAGGGCGCCCAGTCGGGCCGAGGCGTCCGGGAAGTCGGGCAGCGCGGGCCGCTCCGGCGGCGCCACCAGGGCGCCCGCCCCGTACAGTCCCGCGACGACGACCGGCCAGTACGGCCCCGCCACCCCCGCCAGCGTCAGCCCCACCCCCACGAGCCCGCACACGCTCCCCGCGATGTTCTTGCGGGACTCCAGGTACCTACTGATAGCCACGGATCTCCTCGAAGGCGCCGTCCAGCGAGCCCTGCCGGGCGTCGAAGAGGCGGCCGCCGGTCAGGTCGGCGATGTGCTCCAGCTCGGACCGGTCGGAGTCGCCGAAGAGGATGGGGAAGACGGGGATCTGGCGTGCGATGCCGTCGAGCCGCTCGTAGAACGCCGTGAACTCGCGGGCGTCCGCCCCTGCCGTGTTCTCGCCGTCCGTCATCAGCACGATCGAGGTGAACGTGTCCTCGTCGGCGCCCAGGTGGTCGTACGCCTTCTCCAGCGAGGTGTAGATCGCGGTGTCCCCGTCGGCCTCCAGTCCCGCCGTGTCCTTCCTGATCCCGTCGAGCCCGGACTGCGGGTCGGCGGGGTCCACCACATGGGTCCGCACGCTCTTGACCACCGAGCCGAACGGCATCAGCGTCACCGCCTCGCGCTCCCGGAAGTCGCCGGTGAGGTCGGTGAGGGCCTTCTTCAGCCCGGCCAGGCGCTCGCCCTCCATGGAGCCCGAGGTGTCCAGCACATACACCGTCCGGGAGGGGCGGCGCAGTTTGTTCTGGTACGAGTCGAGCAGGCCGTCGGCGACCGAACGGCTGCCGGGGAAGGGGAGTTCGCGCCGCCGGGTGGTGTCGAGCCCGGCCGCGGGCGCGACGCCCGCGACGACCGGGCGGCGGTGGGTGCGCTCGGTGATCTCGCGCTGGACCCGAGGGGTGCGCAGGGCCTCGCCCAGGCGGCGGACGTCCTCGCGGGTCGTGCCGTCCGTGGCGGCGAGGGAGGACAGCGGGTAGTCGGCGGTGACGACACCGTCACGGGGGCGGATCACGGTCAGGCCCGGGATGCCCTTGAGGACGGACTCGTAGTTGAGGAGCGCGTCGACGTTCCCGCGCCGCTTGTAGGCGGACGCCAGCCAGCCCGACGACCCCGAGGTCAGCTGCTGGCCCCGGAAGAACTCCTTCAGCCGGGGCGTGGCCTTGGTGATGTCCGCGTCCGTGAGGGCGGACTGGGCCCCGGAGAGCGCCGAGGCGACCGCGACCAGCGTCGAGAACCCGGAGTTGGAGCGGGACGGGTCGGTCATGCCGTACGTCAGCTTCCCGGCCCGGACCGCCTGTTCGACCTGTGCCCAGGTGACGTTCTCCGCCGTCCAGCCGAGGGCCTGCACGGACGTGCTCCGCACGCCGATCGCCACCGGGCTCGCCATCACCGGCGTCTCGGAGACCACCTTGCCCGCCGCGTCCGGGCGCAGCCGCAGATAGTCGTTGGAGGACAGCCACAGCGCGTCGTAGCGGCCGTCGGCCCTGCCGCTCGCGAGCAGGTCCACCGCGTCCAGGGTGCCCATGTAGGTGGGCCGCACCGTGACGCCGGTCTCCTTCTCGACGCGCTCCAGGACCGGGGCCATGTCGGCGAGCTCGCTGGAGGCGAGGACCCGCAGGGTGCCCGGCTGCGGGGCGTCGGGGGAGGCGCCCTTCCCGGACTCCGCGGTGCAGCCGGTCAGCAGGGCGGCGGCGAGCAGGGCCGTCAGTCGCAGCAGTCTCATCCGAGTCCCCCCTCCAGCGCGCCCTGCGCCCGGCTGCGCTCCAAGTACGCGGTGGCGTGCTGGAGTTCGGAGGTCAGGGACGCCACGGTCGACGCCATCGTCTCGGTGGCCTGCACCTTGTAGGTGTCGATGGCGTCGAGGGTGCGGTAGATCTGCTGGAAGGCGCTGCGCAGGGTCTCCGCGCCCACGGCCGGGTCGGCGGCGATGCGCTGGATCTCCCCGCTCTGCGTGGCGAGCATCTCGGCGTTGCCGCGGATGAGGTCCTCGGTGGTCCCGCGCAACGCGTTGACCTGCTCGACGACCTTCTTCTGGTTGTCGAGCGCGGAGGCCAGCATCACGGAGATCCGCAGTGCCGACACGGTCGTGGTCGCGGCCCGGTCGACGCCCTTGATCAGCTCCTCGTTGTTGCGGCGTACGACGTCCATGGCGAGATAGCCCTGTGCGCACACCGCGAGCTGGGTCAGCAGGTCCTGGTGCTTCTGCCGGACCGGGAAGAGCACGTCGGCCCGCAGACCGTCGGCCTGCTGGGGGTCGGCGACCCCGTCGATGTGCCGCTCGACGGCCGCGTCCAGGGCCTCGGTCAGCACGACGTACTCCTGGAGCTTGCCCATGGTCTCCCACAGCCGCACCCGCTCGGTCTGCAACGCGGCGTTGTCGCGCCGCAGTTCGTCCTGCCCGCCGCGCAGCGCCCCCACGATCCGGTTCAGCGTCCCTTGTGCGGAGGCGTACTTGGCGATGTGGTCCCGCACCTTGTTGCCGCCCGGCAGCCGGGACAGGAACTTCCGCCCCCTGGCGGCGGCGAGGTCACGCGGGTCCAGGTCCTCGACCACCCGCCGCAGCTCGACGAGCGAGCCCGCGACCTGTGTCTGCGCGTCCCCGCCCTGATCGGGCAGGCTGCGTACGGTCCGCTCCAGCATGCGGTTGGACTGGGCGGCGGCACTGCGCAGGTCACCGGCCCCCAGCGCGGTGATCTCCCCGACCTTCCCCGCGAACTCGGGGGAGCGGGCGTCGAGCGCCGCGAGCCCCGCGACATAGTCGGCGGCCTTCTGCGCCATCCCCGTACGGACGGAGTCGTCGACGGGCACCAGCCCGCCGGCCCGGTCGCGCGGCACGGCGGCAACGGCCTCGGGCGGAGTGAGAACGAAGTCCTGCTCGGTGTCGGTCACTTGTCGCCCCCCGTCACCCGGCGGGCCAGCTCGTGCAGCACCGCGGAGGTGGGCACGGGAGCCTGGCGGACGCCGGTCAGTTCCTGCTTGAGATGAGCGCCGGCCGAGCCGAACGCGGTGGCCGCCCCCTGCGGCCGGAACCCGTGCCGCACCAGCAGCCTGCGCAGCTCGGGGTCGGTGGACAGCAACTGGGCCAGCGCCCGACCGTCCTCGGTCAGCGGTACGACGGTGTGGTCGCTGTTGACGGTGGTGTCCGGGTAGAGGACGACCAGGTCACCGGGCTGCTGCCCGCCCGCCAGGAGCGAGGCGACCTGCGACTCGTACACGAGGACGAGCGGATTGCCGGCCCCGCTGACGAAGTCCCGGAAGGACGCGTCCGTGCTGGTCTGCTGGCTGCCCTGGACGCTGATGAGCTTCGTCAGCAGGGGTGCCGTGCGCTCGATGTCGGCCTGGCTCGCGACGACCTTGCCGCCGTTGGCCACATAGGAGGTGGCGGCGAGATAGAGGGCGCCGGAGTTCGAGGACTCCGGGTCGGTGCTGGAGATGTAGAGCGTGCCGCCCAACTCCCCGTGCTTCCCGGCCCCCTTGAGCTGCTGCCAGGTCCGCCCGGCGCGGGCCGCGTCGAGATACGCGGCCATGTCCAGGGTGCCGCGGCTCTTGCCGTCCAGCGTGGCGAGCCCGTTGCCGGCGAGCACCTCGGCGGCGCTCCGGTGCGCCACGACGACGAGGGGCGAGTAGAAGGGGCGGGGGAGGGTCCCCCGTACCTTGTACTTCGCGGCGAGTTCGACGGCCGGCGCCTGACTGGAGGGAAGGGCGAAGTCGTACTCCTTGAGGTCCAGCCCTTCCATGGCCCATGACCCGGAGGTCTCGGCCTTCACGGTGAATCCCTTGGCGGCGAGGGCCTTCACCACGTCGGGATCGGCGAAGAACTCCGCCTTCTCCGACCCGATCACACCTTGCACGGTCTTCGTTGCCGTGCCGCTGTCCCCGGCTTCCCGGCCCGCGACGACGGCTACCACCACACCGCCGACGAGCAGGACCGCGAGGACGATTCCGATGATTCGTCTCACGGGGAGAGAGTGCTCGCGGAACGAAACATTCCCGGCGGGGAAGGGTGAACGGGGGATGTCGTACCGGCCCCGGAGCTGCAACGCCCTTCAGGGGCGCGGGGCTGTGTCAATGTGCGGCTCCGCCGTGTGGGCGCGACAAGCCACGACGAACCGGCACCCGCACGCGCACACAAACCCCTACGGCGAACAGGCGCCCCCGCTCAAGCCGACGCAGTGCCGTGGCACCCGGTCCGCGCGTCGCTGCGGGTGCACGCGGACCGGGGCCGTTCTTGGGGTCAGCCGACGCTGCTGAGCTCCTGCGCCTCGGCGTGGGCGTCCATCCGCTCGGCGGCGAGGATCGCCACCGCGGTGTCCGCGCGCGACGCGGCCACCACCAGCGCCCGCCCCGCGAGGGCGTGCGCCCGCTCGTGCAGAGCCGTCACGTCACCCGTGCCGGAGGCGACCGCACGGACCGGCGTGCCGCCGCCCCGCAACCGGCTCACCTGCGCGGCGAGCCGCTCCGCGGCGGTGTCGAGGTCGGTCGACGGCTCACGTGCACGCAGCTCGTCCGTGACGGCGAGCAGCGCCGACAGATGCCCGGCGAGCTGGATGTCCAGCTCCTCCTCGCGGCTGCGGTGCGGGAAGTCGGAGGTGGCGTCGGCCATCGTGCTGTGGACCGACTTGGTGCGGATCGGTTCGTACATGAGAGGGCCTCCGTCGCTGTCAGGAAGCCATCCTAGCTTAGATTCATTCTAAAGTTGGCTGCGATCACAGAACTGCTCCACCCACGGAGCGTCACGGCTGGCTGTAACCGTCCAGGAAGTTCCCGATCCGCGTCACCGCGTCCCGCAGGTCACGCGCCGTCGGCAGGGTCACGACCCGGAAGTGGTCCGGCTCGCTCCAGTTGAAGCCGGTGCCCTGGACGACCATGATCTTCTCGCGCCGCAGCAGGTCCAGGACCAGCTGCCGGTCGTCCTTGATCTTGAAGACCTGGGGGTCGAGGCGCGGGAAGAGATACAGCGCGCCCTTGGGCTTCACGCAGCTCACCCCGGGAATCTGGGTCAGCAGCTCGTAGGCCACGTCCCGCTGCTCCCGCAGCCGCCCGCCGGGCAGCACCAGGTCCTCGATGGTCTGCCGCCCGCTGAGCGCGGCCACGACGCCGTGCTGCCCCGGCATGTTCGCGCACAGCCGCATGTTGGCGAGGATGGTCAGGCCCTCGATGTAGGAGTCGGCGTGCGCCCGGGGGCCGGAGATGGACATCCACCCCACCCGGTATCCGGCGACCCGGTAGGCCTTCGACATGCCGTTGAAGGTGAGGGTCAGCAGGTCGGGGGCGACGGACGCGGTCGGGATGTGGACGGCGTCGTCGTAGAGGATCTTGTCGTAGATCTCGTCGGAGCAGACGAGGAGGTTGTGGCGGCGGGCGATGTCGGTCAGACCGCGGATCATGGCCTCGTCGTACACGGCCCCCGTCGGGTTGTTCGGGTTGATGATGACGATCGCCTTGGTGCGGTCGGTGACCTTCCGCTCCACGTCCGCGAGGTCCGGCATCCAGTCCGACTGCTCGTCGCACCGGTAGTGCACCGCGGTGCCGCCGGACAGCGACACGGCGGCGGTCCACAGGGGGTAGTCCGGGGACGGTACGAGCACCTCGTCGCCGTCGTCCAGCAGCGCCTGCATCGACATCACGATCAGCTCGGAGGCGCCGTTGCCGATGAAGACGTGCTCGACGTCGGTCTCGATGCCGAGGGTCTGGTTGTGCATCACGACGGCCCGGCGGGCGGCGAGCAGCCCCTTGGCGTCGCCGTAACCATGGGCCGACGACACGTTCCGCAGGATGTCCTCGAGGATCTCCGGCGGGCACTCGAACCCGAACGCGGCCGGGTTGCCGGTGTTCAGCTTGAGGATGCGGTGGCCCGCCGCCTCAAGCCGCATGGCCTCCTCGAGAACCGGGCCCCGGATCTCGTAACAGACGTTGGCGAGCTTGGTCGACTGGATCACCTGCATGTCAGGGAGCTTACGGCCCGGTAACGCCGCATGGGCCGTGTTTTCCACCACTCGAGACGCGGCGGTTTGTGCGGTTATCGCCGGTAGCTGTCTCAGGACCCCCTCCCGTCTCTACAATGCGCGGCCATGTCCAGGCCACCCCAGTACGAGAACGGCATCGGCGCGGCCGGAGAGCCCCAGGGTGCGCCGAACGTGTACCACCCGCAGCCCGAACCGCCCCCCTCCTACGACGCGTACGCGGACCCGGCCATCGCGCACGGGTGGCAGAACGCCTACGACGAGACCGCCGAGCTGCCCGCCGTACCGGAGCGGTTCGGGGGCGCGCCGGCCCCGGAGGGTGCGGAGCCGCTCGGGAGCGCGGCCGTCCCGGACGGCGGCTCCGGCCACCGCGCCGCCCCCCGCCCCGGCCCCCGCTCCCGTCGCAAGCCCAAGCCCAGCCCCTGGCGCTCGCGGCGCGTGGCGGTCGCGGCCGGTGCGGTGGGCGCGGTGTCGGTGGCGGCGCTGGTCGCCGGGTTCTCCCTGTCCGGGTCGTCCGGCGGCGCGGAGGGCAAGGAGCGGCGTACGGGTTCGGCGGCGCCGGACGTCTCCACGGAGTCCGCCACGGACACTCCCGGCGAGACCGAGGACCCGGAGACCTCCGGGAGCGGTGCCGCGTCGCCCTCCTCGGCCCCGTCCGCGGCGCCGTCGGCGACACGGCGGGAGACGGGCGGGAGCTCGGCCGGCGCGGCCACCACGACGGCCGCCCCGGCTCCCACCTCGACCCCGACCCAGGCCGACCCGGGCGGCTCGGGCTCGGATTCCGGCGCGGGCTCCGGCTCCGACACCAAGCCCGGCAAGGGGCAGGGCAGCACCAAGCGGCCCAGGTAGGGGCCGGGGGTGCATGAAGTCCTCAACCGTGGGCAGCAGTGCGCCTGTTGACAGAGGACGCATAGGGAAACCCCCACCGCTCGAAAGAACTCCTTGCCCGGCCGCCCCTCCGCGATGACAATGCGCATGACAACTTGGCGGGTGGCCGGAGATTCTCCGGTCACCCTCGTCGCAATGAGGGGACCCCCACATGAAGAAGCCTCTCGGTGCCGTACTGCTCGCCCTGGCGATGGCCGGGGCCGGCGCGGCACCCGCGGTCGCGGCCCCGGACACCGCGAGCACCACGGGCGCGGTGGACACCAGCACCGCCGTCTCCACGGTCTGGGACACGGTCACGTCCGCCTCGGCGAGCCTGAACAAGGCCCTCGCCCCCCAGGTCCAGGCCGTCACCTTCGCCGGCACCGTCTCGCTGAGCAACTGCTCCGGGTCCGTCATCCGCTTCCCGGGCTCCGAGGCCGACGACCCCGCGCTGGTCATGTCCAACGGCCACTGCCTGGAGACCGGCTTCCCGGCGGCCGGCGAGGTCATCGTCGACCAGGCCTCCACCCGGAGCTTCGGGCTCCTCAACTCCGCCGGCACCCGCGTCGGCACGCTTCGCGCCAGCAAGATCGCCTACGCGACGATGACCGACACCGACGTGTCGATCTACCAGCTCACCCGCAGCTACGCGTCGATCAAGAGCACCTACGGCATCGACGCGCTCACCCTGAACGACACGCACCCGGTCGCCGGCACCGCCATCACGGTCGTCTCCGGCTACTGGAAGCGCACGTACGCCTGCAACATCGACGGCTTCGCCTACCGCCTCAAGGAAGGCGCGTGGACCTGGAAGGACTCGGTCCGCTACACCTCCGCCTGCCAGACCATCGGCGGCACCTCGGGCTCGCCCGTCATCGACAACGCCACCGGCAAGGTCGTCGCCGTCAACAACACCGGCAACGAGGACGGCGGTCGCTGCACCGACAACAACCCCTGTGAGGTCGACGAGAGCGGCAACGTCACCGTCCGCGAGGGCATCAACTACGCCCAGGAGACCTACCAGATCCCGGCCTGCTTCGGCGTGGACAACAAGCTCGACCTGAGCGCGAGCGGCTGCACGCTGCCCAAGCCGTAACAGGCGTCAGGGAGTTCGCCGGACGGCGCGTCCCGCCAGGACGTCCGTCCGGTGCCCCTCCTCGATGACGAAACGGCCGTCGACCAGGACGTGCGGGATGCCGGTCGGCAGGGTGCGGGGCTCGGCGAAGGTCGACCCCGCGGCCACCGTCGCCGGGTCGAACAGCACGAGGTCGGCCTTGTAGCCCTCGCGGACCCGGCCGCGGTCCGGCAGCCGGAGCCGGGCCGCCGGGCGGCCGGTCAGATGGGCGACGCACTCCTCCAGCGACAGCACCCCCAACTCCCGCACGTACCGGCCGAGATAGTGCGGGAACGTGCCGTACGCCCGCGGATGCGGTTTCGCGCCCTGGAGGATGCCGTCCGAGCCGCCGGTGTGGACGCGGTGGCGCATGATGTGCCGGACGTTCTCCTCGTGGCCGACGTGCTGGATGATCGACGGGGCCAGCCGGTCGGCGAGCAGCAGCCGGCGGGCCGTCGCCCAGCCGTCCACACGGCGGCCGACGTGCTCGGCCAGCGCGGGATCGCCGACCCCCGAGATCTCGATCGTGTCCCACTCCACCGGCACCCCGTGGCAGCCGTCCGAGCCGACGGCCTCCAGCTGGTGGCGGATGCGCTCGGCGGTGTCGTCGTCCGCCAGCCGCCTGAGGATCTCCTCCGGGCCGCCCTCGCTCGCCCAGCTCGGCAGCAGCGCGGCCAGCGTCGTGCTCCCCGGGGTGTAGGGGTAGGTGTCGAGGCTGATGTCGGCACCGTCCGCGAGCGCCTTGTCCAGCAGCGCGGTCAGTTCCGGCGCCCGGCCCTCGTTCACGCCGAAGTTCATGGTGGCGTGGGCGAGATGCAGCGCGCAGCCCGCCTCCCGCGTCAGCGCCACCATCTCCTCGTACGCCGCCAGCGCGCCGGCCCCGTAGGAGCGGTGGTGCGGGCAGTAGTAGCCGCCGTAGGACGCCACCACCCGGCACAGCTCGGTCAGTTCGGCGTCCCCGGCGTACATGCCGGGTGTGTAGGTCAGCCCCGACGACATGCCGACCGCGCCCTGCTCCATGCCCTCCGCGACCAGCTGCCGCATCCGGTCCAGCTCGGCCGGGGTCGCCGCGCGGTCCTCCCAGCCGACGGCGAGCATGCGCACGGTTCCCTGGGGGATCAGATAGGCCGCGTTGACCGCGATCCCCCGGTCGAGCCGGTCCAGGTACTCGCCGACGGTCCGCCAGCCGAAGTCGATGTCGTCGCCGTACCCGTTCCACCCGGTGATCGCGCGGCGCACCTCGGCGAGCGTGCGGTCGTCGACGGGCGCGTACGACAGCCCGTCCTGGCCGAGGACTTCGAGGGTGACGCCCTGCGCGGCCTTCGCGCTGTGGTCGGGGTCGCGCAGCAGGGCGAGGTCGCTGTGGGCGTGCATGTCGATGAAGCCGGGGGAGAGGACGAGCCCCTCGGCGTCCAGCTCCCGCGTCGCCTTGGGGCGCTGACAGCCCGCGGCGGCCGCCTCCTTGACGATCGAGACGATCCGGCCGCCGTCGACCACCACGTCCGCGCGGTACGAAGGCTGCCCGGTGCCGTCCACGACGTCCGCGTCCCGGATGACGAGTTCCTCCACGGTCGCACCTCCTAGAAGAACGTACGGATGTAGTCGACGACCGTGCCGTCCGCCTCGGCCACCGGGATCAGCTGCCACTTGTCGAAGGACGTGCACGGGTGGGACAGCCCCAGGCCCAGCCAGTCACCGACCGCCAGATCCGCCTCGGGCCCGGTGCGCAGCCAGGCGTGCTGGTCGGACAGCCCGGTGACCTCGATCCCGGTCGCCGGACGCTCCAGCCCGTCCCGGCGTACCACCTGGGCGGACGGCAGGTCCAGGTCGTGGGCCGCGTCCCGCTTGCCTGCGTTGACGAAGGCCTGCTCGGCGGAGGGCCGCGAGACGACCTGCGCCCACAGCCGGAACGCCGGCTCCAGGGCGCCCTCCTGCGGGACCCGGTTGAAGGGGGTGATCCTGCGGTAGTGGCCGTCGTCGTGCGAGACGTAGGCGCCGGAGCGCAGCAACTTCAGTACGGGGAGGGAGAGTCCGGGAATCCCGCCGAAGACGTCGGCGACCGCGTCGAACCAGGCGCTGCCGCCCGCGCTGACGACGATCTCCTCCACCCCGGCCCCGGCGAACCGCCCGGCCTTGTCGAAGTCGGCGGCCAGTGCGACGAGCCGCCGCAGCCAGGCGTGCACCCGCTCGGGATCGGCCCGCGGCACCTCGCCCTCGTACCCGGCGACACCCACGAGCCGCAGGGTCGGGACGGCGGCCACGGCATCGGCGACGGCCGCGCACTCCGCCTCGGTCCGGACGCCGGTCCGGGCGCCCTCGCCGGCGGCGAGCTCGACGACGACGTCCAGCGGGCGGCCGGTCCCGCGCAGGGCCTCGTCCATCAGCTCGACGCCGCGCACGGAGTCGACGTAGCAGATCAGCCGGAAGGCGGGGTCCGCCGCCAGTTCACCGGCGATCCAGCGCAGGGCGGCGGGGTCGGTCAGTTCGTTCGCGAGGAAGATCCGCTGCACACCGAAGGCCCGGGCGACCCGCACCTGGTGCGGCACGGCGAGGGTGATGCCCCACGCCCCGTGCTCGATCTGCCGCTGGAAGAGCCGGGGTGCCATGGAGGTCTTGCCGTGCGGGGCGAAGGCGAGGCCGTGGCGGGTCGCGTACGTCTCCATGAGCCGCAGGTTGTGTTCGAGCCGCTCGGCGGAGAGGGCGAGCACCGGGGTGGTGAAGCCGCCGGTGAAGAGGTTGCGGCGCTGGGCGGCCAGCTCGCCGACGGTCAGGCCGTCGGCGTCCGGGGGGAGGCCCTTGAAGCGGTGGTCGACGCGTTCCTCCGCGAGGCGGGCGAGGGCTTCGGTGCCGGTGCCGAGGGACACAGGGCCTCCCTGATCAGGTCGGTTGCATGGTGTGCAACGTCCATTGCGTATGTCGCTTGTCGCTGTCTAACATCCAGGCCAACGCCGGGTCAATGGAGCCGCCCGGACCCGGGACGACGAGGA
The DNA here is from genome assembly GCF_003143935.1 of Streptomyces sp. Act143. Taxonomy (GTDB): domain Bacteria; phylum Actinomycetota; class Actinomycetes; order Streptomycetales; family Streptomycetaceae; genus Streptomyces. The sequence goes on from NZ_QFRX01000001.1 coordinate 6,333,050, forward strand.
GCTACGACCATCGTGAACACCTCCGACGTCGCCGATGTCGTCTCGCTCGGCGAGTCCATGGTCACCTTCCTGCCCACCCGCCCGGGCCGCCTCGCCGACGTACCGTCCTTCGACCGGGCGATCGGCGGCGCGGAGTCCAACGTGGCGTGCGGGCTGGCCGCCGCCGGCCATGCGGTGCGGTGGGTCAGCCGGGTCGGCGCGGACGGGTTCGGGGATCACCTGGTCGAGACGATCGGGTCGTACGGCGTGGACGTGAGCGGCGTGCGCCGCGATGCGGTGCGGCCGACGGGGGTGTACTTCCGTACGGCGGGGGAGCGGGGGACGGCCGCGCACGAGGTCGCCTACTACCGGGCGGGGTCGGCGGCGTCGGCGATGGCGGTGGGCAATGTCGAGGTCGGGGCGGGACGGGTGCTGCACCTGTCCGGGATCACGGCGGCGCTGTCCGACAGCTGCCTGGCGCTGATGCGTTCCCTGACGGCGCGCCGTGCGGGCCGGCCCCTGGTCTCCTTCGACGTGAACCATCGCGCGGGGCTGTGGCGCGACGCCGACGGGCCCCGGGTGCTGCTGGAGCTGGCGCGGGGGGCGGACGTGGTGTTCGTGGGGGAGGACGAGGCGGAGGAGGTGTGGGGAGTCGCGGGCGGACCGGAGGCGGTGCGTGAACTGCTGCCGGAGCCGGCGGTGCTGGTGGTGAAGCAGGGCGCGGCGGGGGCTGCCGCGTTCGTGTCGGCTGCGGGCGAGCGGGGGCCGGTCGCGCAGTTCCCCGCGCCCCCGGGTCCGTTCGACCGCGGGCAGCGGTGCCGCGCGGCGGGGTGCGCTCAGCAGTCGCATCCGGCCGTCTGCCCCGGCTGCGGGCAGTCGTGCCGCTCGGGCGGCACGAGTGGGCGCAGCGGCACCCCGCACGCGCGGGCGAGCGAAACCCACCCCCGGCCCGCCCCCACCCACCGCACCTTCGAACCCGCCCCCACCGTCGACGTCGTCTCCACCACCGGCGCCGGTGACGCCTTCGCCGCCGGGTTCCTCTCCGGCACCCTCCGGGGCCTCTGCGTGCGGGACCGGCTGAGGCACGGCCACCTCTGGGCCGCCGCCACCCTCACCACCCCCGGCGACCTCGCGGCACCCCCCGCCCGCGCACACGCCGACCGCCTCGTCGCCCTCGACGACCACGCCTGGGAGAGACTTCGACTCGGCCCCGGCTGGACCCGAGCCGAGCAGGCCCCGGAGGAGGTACGCACCCCATGAGTCAGACCGTCGACCGCGCGCTCAGCATCCTGCCGCTGCTCGCGGAAGGCCCCGCCGACCTCGGACAGGTCGCCGACCGCCTCGGCGTCCACAAGTCGACGGCGCTCCGCCTCCTCCGCACGCTCCACGAACACGGCATGGTCTACCGCCAGTCCGACCAGCGCTACCGCCTCGGCGCCCGCCTCATCGCCCTCGCCCAGGAGGCGATGGAGAACCTCGACATCCGCGAGATCGCCCACCCCCACCTCGTACGCCTCAACGAACAGGTCGGCCACACCGTCCACCTCGCCGTCTACGAGGAGGAGGACGTCCTCTACATCGACAAGGTCGAGAGCCGCTACCCGGTACGGATGTACTCCCGGATCGGGAAGCCGGTGGCGATCACCGTCGCCGCCGTCGCCAAACTCCTCCTCGCCGACCTGCCGGAGGCCGAGCGCCGCGCCCTCGCCGAGAAGCTCGACTACCCCCTGTACACGGCCCGTTCGACCCCCAACGCCCCGGCCTTCCTCAAGGAGCTGGAGCGGGTGCGCGAACAGGGCTGGGCCACCGACCTCGGTGGCCACGAGGAGTCCATCAACTGCGTCGCCGCGCCGATCCGCGGTGTCGACGGCCGCGTCGTCGCCGCGATGTCGGTCTCCGCGCCGAACGTCGTCGTCACCGCCGACGAACTCCTCACCCTGCTCCCGCTCGTGCGCCGCACGGCCGACGCCATCAGCGGCGAGTACTCGGGCAGGACCGCACCCAACGACCCCGCATGAAGGACCTCGTATGACGGACAAGACCGCCCTCACCCCCAGGACCCACACCACCCCGCCCGCGAAGTTCTCGCACGGAGTGAAGAAGGGCAACATCCTCCAGGTCGCCGGTCAGGTCGGCTTCCTCCCGGCGGAGGAGGGGCAGCCCCCGACACCCGCCGGGCCCACCCTGCGTGAGCAGACCCTCCAGACCCTCGCCAACGTCAAGGCGATCCTGGAGGAGGGCGGCGCCTCCTGGGACGACGTGATGATGATCCGCGTCTACCTCACGGACGTCGACCACTTCGCCGAGATGAACGACCTCTACAACACCTACTTCGAGGAGCAGGGGCTCACCCAGCCCCCTGCCGCCCGTACGACCGTCTACGTCGGTCTCCCCGCCGGTCTCCTCATCGAGATCGACGCGCTCGCCGTGCTCGGCTGACACCCTCGCAACCTCCCGCACGCCGTTCACGGCACGGCACCCCACCGGGTGCCGTGCCGCGATCCCCCCTGCCCGAAAGCTGCATGTACTTACCCAGAGGACCCCCATGTCCCATCCGCTCGCCGCGACCGCCCCCGTCACAGCCCCACCCCACACCGGCGGTCTGCTCCTCCTCGTCGACGGCACCGCAGGACTCCTGACCGTCGCCGCCATCGGCATCGCGCTGCTGCTCTTCCTGATCATCAAGGTCAGACTCCAGCCCTTCGTCGCCCTCCTCGCGGTCTCCATAGCCGTCGGCCTGCTCGCCGGCCTGTCGGTCACCGAACTCTTCGGCACGGTCCAGCGGTCCGACGCCGTCTCCACCATCGAGTCCGGCATGGGCGGCATCCTCGGCCACGTCGCGATCATCATCGGCCTCGGCACGATGCTCGGCGCGATCCTCGAAGTCAGCGGCGGGGCCGAGGTGCTGGCGTCCCGGCTCCTCAGCCTCTTCGGCGAGAAGCGGGCGCCCCTCGCCATGGGCCTCACCGGCCTGATCTTCGGCATCCCGGTCTTCTTCGACGTCGGCATCTTCGTGCTCGCCCCGATCGTGTACGCGGCGGCCAAACGCAGCGGCAAGTCGATCCTGCTGTACTGCCTGCCGCTGCTCGCGGGGCTGTCGATGACCCACGCCTTCCTGCCCCCGCACCCGGGTCCGGTGGCCGCGGCCGGCCTCCTGCACGTGGACCTCGGCTGGGTCATCCTCATGGGCGTCGTCTGCGGCATCCCGGCGGTGCTGGCGGCGTGGGCGTTCTCGGCGTGGATCGGCCGCCGCATCTTCGTGGCCGTACCGCAGGACATGGTCGAGGCGGCGGCGGAGGCGAAGCTGGCCGTCATCGAGGAGCAGCGGGCCTCGGGCGTCGAGCCCCGGGAGAAGCCGGTCCCGCTCGGCACGGTCCTCGCCATCATCGGCACCCCGCTGGTGCTGATCCTCGCCGCGACCTTCTCCTCGATCGCCTTCGACCCCTCCACCGCCCGCTCGGTCGTCGAGTTCTTCGGCAGCCCCTTCGTCGCCCTGACGATCGCCCTGTTCCTCGCGTACTACTTCCTCGGCATCCGCCGCGGCTGGTCCCGCAAGTCCCTGGAGACGGTTTCGACGGCGTCGCTGAAGCCGGTCGGCAACATCCTCCTGGTCGTCGGCGCGGGCGGGGTCTTCGGCGCCGTCCTCAAGGGCAGCGGCGTCGCCCAGGCGCTGTCCGACACCTTCAACGACGTCGGCCTCCCGGTCATCGTCCTCGCCTACCTGATCTCGGTGGTCCTCCGGGTCGCCCAGGGCTCGGCCACGGTCGCCATCGTGACCACGGCCGGCATCGTGGCACCCCTGCTCGCCGAGGGCGACCACTCCCAGGCCTTCGTCGCCCTTGTCATCATGGCCGTCTCGGCCGGCTCCATCTTCGCCTCGCACGTGAACGACGGCGGCTTCTGGATGGTGGCCAAGTACTTCGGCATCAGCGAACGCGACACCCTGAAGACGTGGACCGTGCTGGAGACGGTGCTGTCGGTGGCGGGCTTCGTGGTGGCGGCCGTGCTGAGCCTCTTCGTGTCCTGACTCCCCCCGAACCACACCCCGAACTCCACCCCGAACTCCCCTACCCACGACCTGACTTCGCCCCGGTCGCGCCCAGTTCGCGACCGGGGCGTGCGCTGGAATGGTTGTACGGAGCGGGCTTGTGAGGGTCGCGACGGCGGTGCGATGCTGATCGTCATGCCGCCGTCGCCTCACGTGCCCGATCACGGAGCGGTACTCGCGGAGGTGCGGAAGGTGCGGCGGGCCGGAGTCGTCAGGCTGCGCGCACTCGACGTACCGGCACTCACCGGAGCCGCCCGTGAACTCCCGCGGGGAGACGGCGAGTCGCCAGGGGGGCCGGTGGAGAAGGTATTACGGCTCGCCGTCTCCAGGATGGGCGGCGGCACCCTGCAGACCGCCGCCGAGTACAGCCTCGGCCTCGCCCAGGGCACCCGCGACTGGCCGGCCGCCGACCGGCGCCGGCGGGCCGCCCAGGTGTACGGGGTGAGCGTCGAGCGGTTCCGCAAGCACCACGAGCTCATGGTCCTCGGGCAGGTCGCCGAACAGGTCGTCCAGCTCGTCGCCCAGGGGGTGCCCCGGAGGGGAGCGCCCGTACCGCCGTACGCCCCGTCGCCCGACCGCATGCCCGCCGCCCACCGCACCCTGCGCCTGCACATCGACCGCCGTACCCGTACCGTCCCCGTCACCCTGCACGTGCACTCCGTCGACCTGCTGCGCGACATCGACGTCGTCGTCTCGCCGTCGAACACCTACTTCGCGCTGCCCGCGCCCTACAAGTCGTCCGTCTCCGCCACGCTGCGCCGCGCGGGCGCGCACCGGGACCCCGTCGGGGGACTCGTCGAAGACAGGATCGACGACGAGTTACGGGGCTGGACCGCCCGGCACGGGGCTCCCGGCCGGGCGGCACAGCCCGGCACGGTCGCCGTCACCTCCGCGGGCGCGCTGGAGGGGCAGGGAATCCGCCGGATCTACCACGTCGCCGTGGCCGTACCCCGCCCGGAGACCAACGACTACGACGTCCAGCCCGCCGACATCACCCGAGGCGTCGCGCGGGTCTTCGCGCTGCTCGCCGAGGAGGCCGGCGCCCACGACCCGCCGCTGCGCTCGGTCTGCCTGCCCCTGCTCGGCGCCGGCCGCGGCGGGCTCCCGCCGCTGGAGAGCTTCGGCGCGCTGTGGGCCGCCGTCGAGGCCGAACTGGCGCGCGGCGCCGACTGGGACATCCACTTCGTCGTACGCCGGCACGCCCGCGCCGACCTGCTGGAACGCCTGCTGGGACGGTTGCGGGCCCCCGAGGCGACCGGGCCGAGCCCCACGGAGGACGACCGATGAGCGTGCCCGACGACCCCTACGTCGTCCTCGCCGCCGCGGCGGCCCGCTGGGACCGGGTGGCCGGACGCCTCGGCACCGAGGAGCGGGAGCGGCTGACCGGGCTGGTCGCCGTCGTCAGGGACCGGGAACGCGACGAGCGCCTGCGGTACGCCGCCGCCCGGCAGGCCGCCGACCTGCTGGCGGAGTGGCTGCCGGACGAGTTCGGGGCGGACACCGGGGCCCGGTTCACCGGGACCCCGGCGGCGGGCGGCGGCCGGCCGACCGTGCAGGGTTTCGCCGCCGAGGACCTCGCCGTCCTGCTCATCGACGGGCACCGCATGGTCGGGCCGGTCCTCGGGCCGGTGCGCGAACGGCTGCTCGCCGAGCCCGCGTTGGACGCCGAGACGCTGCTCCGGCGCGGCGGCGCCCCCTTCGCGCCCGAACTGATCCGGCTGCCCGGCGTCGGCGGACGGCTGCGCCTCCCGCGGTTCCAGTTCTCCGAGGACACCCTGCCCTGGCTGGTCGTCCTGGAGGTCAACGCCCTGCTGGCCGCCGACCGCGACCCGTGGGGCGCCGCCGACTGGTGGCTGTCCGCCAACGCCTGGCTCGGCACCAGCCCGGCGAGCCTGCTGGGCACCGGCCGCGACCGCCAACTCGTCGACACCGCGAGGTTTCTGATGGAGAGCGGGGAATGAAGGGTGGACGGGAAGAGATCCGCCGGACGGGAAGCGATGTGCCGGATGGGAAGTGACTGACCGTGCCCAACTACCGGCCGCCCGACGCCCTGACCGGCACCCCCGGCAAGGTCACGCTGACCCGCGGCACCCCGCTGTACCGCATCCACGGCTCCCACCGGCCCGCCGCCGGCTTCAACCCGAGACCCTCCCACTGCCTGTACGGCGGCGGCCGCTTCGACGCCACCACCTGCGACACGTACGGCTACCTCTACGCCGGTCTCGGCCCCACGGCCGCCGTCTGCGAGACCCTGCTGCGCTCCCTGCCCTTCGACCCCGCCGGCGGACCGCGGCTGCTGCCGCGCCGCGCGGTCGAGGGCCGCCGGCTGAGCACCCTGCGGCTCACCGCGGACCTGACCGTCCTGCCCCTGGTCAGCGCGCAGGACCTGGCCGCCGTCCACCAGGACAGCTGGCTGGTGCACACCGAGGCCCACGAGTACCCGTACACCCGCGACTGGGCCCACTGGATCCGCCGCCACACCGAGCCCTGGGCGCAGGGGCTGCTGTGGGCGTCGAAGCGGGAACCGGCCGACCGCACGGTGGTCCTGTTCGGCGACCGCAGTCCGGCCGGCGCCCTGCGCGCCGAGGAGGACTCCACCGTGGACTTCGACACGACCGACGGCCGAGAGTGGCTGAACTCCGTTCTCCAGCCGTACTACGTCCAGTTGGCGCCCTAGGGAACGACCGTCCGAACGGTGACGGTGCTGGTGGACCAGCGGCTCGACGGCCCCGGTACAGCCGGTCCGAGGTCGCGTCCGTCGGAGGCGGTGCCGAACCGCAGCACGTCCTCGGCCGCACCGCCCGCCCACGGGCTCCACGCCCGCATCCGGAACGGCACGGTGTTCAACTCGCCCTCCGCCACGATCAGTTTGAGCCAGTCACGGGCCTCGGCGCCGGACCCGGCGGCCCGGGACTGCGGCAGGGCCAGCCGCACCGGCTCGCCGTCCAGGGCGTGTCCTGACCGCCCCGGCCCGATGAAGTGCCCCGGGAAGAGTGCCGGATCGCTGGCGTAGCTGTCGGTGAGATCGAGCAGGACGCACCACAGAGGCCGCTGGGAGCGGTTGTCGAGCCGGACGGACACCAACGGCGGTTCCCCGTCCGGCCCGTACGCGCACACGATCTCGCCCCGCCCGTCCGGCACCAGCGGGGCCCCGCCGCCCCACGGGGCGATCTCGACCCGCACCTGGTTGTCCAGCACGGAGGGGCGGGAGGTGAGATCGCGCAGCCGGTGCCAGCGGGTCAGATGGGTGAGGCAGTCGACGACGCCCCGGCCGTCGTACGGGGCTGCCGCACTGGATGCCGAGCCGTCCCGCACGGCCGACCGCGGCCCCGGCCGCAACGGCTCCACGAACCGCGTCCCGTCCCGCCCCAGCACCTCCACCGCGCCGCCCACCGCGGCCACCCGGAAGTGCAGGTCGCCGAACTCCTCGGGCCGTTCGACGACGTGCAGCAGCGGCGTGGCCTGCGAGGTGACGGCCGCCCGGAGCCGTTCGTCGTCCCCCTCGATGCTCACCGTGGCGGGCGGGGAGGCCAGCGCCGTCAGGGTCACCGGGTAGGCCCGCCCGGGGTCCGGCGTCCAGTCCACCGGTTCCACCAGCGACCGGTCGGCCCGCACCACGCGCGTCCGTACCACCCGCGCTTCCCCGATCACCCCGAACTCCGTCCCCCCGGCGTCCGCCCCGCCCCGCAGGCCGTGCGCCGTCCCGCAGTCCACCTCCCACCCCTCCGGTCCGCACCGCAGCAGATGGTCGCCCGGGACCCCGCCCGCCCCCGCGAGGAACGGCAGGTCGGCGGTCTCGGCCGTCTCCGGGAACAGCACCGGCTGCTGCCGGCCACCGGACCGCCGTACCCGCGCGTCCGCCGCCGCCAGCAGCTGCCGGTAGGTGGCGGCGGGGCCCGCCGCCCGTGCCGCGCCGAGCAGGGCGTGGGTGAAGATGCCGTGCCGGCGTCCGTCGAACCAGCCCTCGTAGGAGAGCTGGTCGAGCCGGCTCGCGGCGAGCAGCAGATGGCGGGCGGCGTCTTCCGTGGGTGCGGTGCCGCGCGCGCGGGGCCAGTCCGGCCGGGCCGGCGCGTGGCGGGCGGTCAGGTCGGCCGGGGCCCGGTCCTCGCGGGTCGCGCCGCCCGAGTAGCAGCAGTCCAGGACCGCGACCACCTGGGCCCCGCGCCCCGCCACCCGGTCCAGCAGCACGCCCAGCCGCTTGTCGGACAGGGGGCCGTCCACACAGACCAGCGCCTGGTTCCGGCCCGTCGCCTCGACGAGGAGCTCCGCACCGGTGGCGACCCGTTCGCTGCCGTGCCCCGAGAACCAGAACAGCGCCGTGTCCCCGGGGCCGGCCGCCCCGAGGAAGCCGCTGATCCCCTCCTCGACGGCCGTGACCGTCGCCTCCCCGTCCGTCAGGGTCCGTGCCTCGACGGCGTCGCCGCCCCGCTCGGCCACCAACTCCCCGGCCGCGCGGACGTCGTTGAGGCAGCCCGACAGCGGTGTGGCGATGTGCGGCGGATAGGCGTCGACGCCGACCATGAACGCGTAGATCGTCCCCATGGCCGGAGAGTCTGGCAGGCGGGCCGGGCGCGCGGCGGGGCGAACCGGTCGGCAACGGGGCGGATTCCGGCGGGAGTTCGGTCAGCCGAAGGCCTTCTCCGCCTCCAGTTCGGCCACCCGCGCCAGGAGGTCGTCCCGGCCGATCGCATCCGCCCGGGTCGCGGGCACCGTGCAGGCGTACGCGCCCGCGACCGCCCCGTACCGCGCGCAGCGCAGCACGTCCGCGCCCGTCAGCCGGCCCAGCAGGAACGCGGCGGCGAAGGCGTCCCCGGCGCCGTTGGAGTCCACGACGGGAGCGGGCGGTTCGACCGCGGGCACGTGCGTGAGCTCACCGTCGGCCAGCAGATACGCCCCCTCCGCCCCGGCGGTCGCGACCACGGCGCTCGCCCGGCCGCGTGCGGCGATGTCCCGCATGGTGGCCTCGGGGTCGGCCAGCGCGGTCGTGGACAGGAAGACCAGGTCGGCGGCGAGGGCGAACGCCTCCTGGTACGGGTTCTCGCCGTCCCAGTTGTGCAGGTCCGTCGAGATCGACACCCCGCTGCGGCGCAGCAGGGGCAGGGCGTGGACGGCCGGGTGGGTGATCACCACGTGCGCGTGCCGGGCGCTGCCGGCCAGGGTGCGCAGGGTGTCCTCGGGGAACCGGTCGGCGTCCTGGCCGCGCGTGATGTCGTACAGGGAGAGCCGGCGCCCGTCCGGGCCGACCAGGTTGACCGCCCGCTTGGTGCCGGTGGCCGAGCGCACCTCGGTGAACGGGATGCCGCGGTCCCGGTGCAACGCGCGTACCAGGTCGCCCTCGTGGTCGTCGCCGACGACGTCGAGGTGGTGGGCGCGCAGGCCCAGCGCGTGCACGCCGAGCGCGACGAAGTCCCCGCTCTGGCCGGCGCGGTTCACGATGCCCGGGTCGATCATGTAGCTGTCGGCGTAGGGGAGCGGCAGCTCGGGGACGTGGACGATGGTGTCCACGCCGGCGCCGCCCAGGACGAGGACATCGGTCTCGGGGCTCATGGCAGCCGAGTCAAGCAGCCGTCTTTCCCGCCGGGCAAGAAGTTGCAGAAAATTTCTGCAAGAGCTTCTTCCGTGGCTTCCGCCCCCGGCGCCCCACGGCACAGCTTCGTCCGCCATACTTCCGACCGTGGAGCAGCGCATAGGTTCGAGCAGCAAGCCCCTGGAAGGCGCCGGATTCGACCCGGCCTTCATCCCCGGGCTGACCTCACCCGTGTCCGGCGAGCCCGCGGACGCCGAGCCGGCGGACGCCGAGGAGCCCCTCGCGCAGGAGGAGGCCGCCGAGGCCGCCCCCGAGGAAGCGGAAACCGGGGCGGACGAGGACGCGGCGGCCGACGGCCCCGTCTTCGAGGCCTCCGACCGCCGCGCGAAGATCGTCGCCGACGCGAAGGGCGTCCGCCTCAGCCTCGACGAGGAGCGGTGCGAGTTCGGGTGGGACGAGATCGGCGCGGTCGAGACGGAGTCCCCCCGCTTCGGCAAGCGGTTCACGATCACGGTCCACACCCCTGACCGCCGCTGGTACCCGATCGAGATCGAGGCGGCGGCCAGGGCGAACTTCAAGGAGTGGGAGGAGCAGCTGGACGCTGTCCTCGACGCCTACTTCGAGGAGTCCGACTGAGCGGGCGCCCCTAACTGCAGTACTGGGCCGCCTTCCCGATGGACCGGTACATGCAGTCCGCGTTCTCCAGCAACTGCAGCACGGCGTCCCGGTTCCTGGCGGTCTCCCGGGCGATCACCTCGTCGGGCGGATAGAACCCGCCCTGGGAACTGGACGTCGGGTACATCTCGAAGGTGTAGGCGAAGATCTTCTGGTTCCCCCACAGCCAGTCGTCGATCGACCCGTCCGTGATGTACAGGTCGCTGGACTGCTCGGGCGTGTACCCGTTGCTGGCGGCCATCTTCTGACCCACCGTCGCGAACGCGTTCCGGTCGTCCGCGGTCATGCCGGTCGTCGTGTCGGCGGTCGTGTACCCGAACGGCCACAGCACCAGCTCGCTGTACGTGTGGAAGTCGATGCCGGCCTTGATCTGCTGCACCCCGCCGACCACGCGGCTGCGCACGAAGTTCGCGACCACCTTGACCTCGGGGGCCGACTCGGCCGCCGGCCCGCGGTAGGTCTCCGAGGACGTCGACCCGGACGAGCCGCCGCAGCAGCCCCACCGGTGGTTCCAGTTGCGGTTGAGATCCGTACCGACGTACGAGGAACCGGAGTTGGGCTGCCGGTTCTTGCGCCAGGAGCGGTACGAGCCGGTGGCGATGTCGTACTCGCCGCCGTCGGGGTTGAGGTCCGGCACGATCCAGATCTCCCGGCTGTCGACCAGGCTGGTCACGCGTGAGTCGGTGCCGTAGCCGGAGGTCAGCTGGTCGAGGAGGTAGAGCGCCATCTCCACGGTCAGGTGCTCACGTGCGTGCTGATGGTGGGTGAACAGCACCTCGGGCTCGGACTCGTCCGTCGCCACGTTGTCGCTGATCTTGAGGGCGACGATGTTCCGTCCCTGGTAGGACGTGCCGATCACGCGCTGGCTCACGATGTCCGGGTGGGCCGAGACGACGGAGTTGATCTGGCTCGTCATCTCCGCGTAGTTGTGATAGCGCGAGTCGGCCGACGGGAAGTCGTAGAGCCGCAGCTCGTCCTCGCTCAACCGGTCCGGGGCCGCGGCCAACGCCTGCACCTGGTAGCCGAGTCGGCGCAGCTCTCTGATCTGGTCGGCGCGGCCGGAGACCACCACGGTCTCCTCGTCGGCCTCGTCCACCGTGACGCCGGTCTGCTGGATGGCGGTACGGGTCAGCGGGGTCGTGTGCTGGTGGATCTCGTACTGGCGGATGTCGTCCGCGGAGGGGGCCGCCTTGCCGACGCTGTCGGCGGACGCGTCCATGGAGGTGAGGGGCGCGGCGAGCGCCAGGGCGAGCAGGGCGGCGAGCGCGGCGGTGCGTCTGCCGGCCCGGGCGCCCGAGCCCCGTGTCCGAAGTCGCATGAAGCCTCCTTGTGGGAGTGGGGAGTGGCGATTCAGTGCGACGTACGTGGTGCGGGTGTGCGGCTCATGGTCGAGGCATGGCATGAGCAGGTCAAGGGCGGATGAAGACGCACTGGCGCGAAACGGCCGCTCCTCCGCGCGCCGCGCAGCCGCGGTCCATGCTGCCCGCGGACGGACTCACGGACCGCGCACGCCCTCTTGTCACGGCTGGATCTTTGCGGTTTGTTGACCTTCATGGCGGACACCACGGGACACCCCACTGACACCCAGGTATCGACCACCCCCACACCCCGCAAGTCCAGTTGGAAGTACATCGGCCCCGGCATCGTCGTCGCGGCCACCGGTGTCGGCGCGGGCGACCTGGTCGCCACCCTCATCGCCGGCAGCAACTTCGGCTACACCCTGCTGTGGGCCGCCGTCATCGGCTGCCTGGTGAAGATCTCCCTCGCCGAGGCCGCGGGCCGCTGGCACCTGTCCACCGGCCGCACCCTCTTCGACGGCTGGGCGAGCCTGGGCCGTTGGACCACCTGGTTCTTCGTCGTCTACGCCGTCGTCTGGGGGTTCGTGTACGGCGCGGCGGCGATGTCGTCGAGCGCGCTGCCGCTCCAGGCGCTGTTCCCGGGCGTGCTGGACCTCGAATGGTGGGGCGTCGCCTGCGGCCTGGTCGGCCTGGTCTTCGTCTGGTTCAACAAGTACGAGGTCTTCGAGAAGGTCATGACGGTCCTGGTGGGCGTCATGTTCGTGGTGACCGTCTACCTGGCGGTCAGGGTCACCCCGAACCTGCCCGACGCCCTCGCCGGCCTGCTCCCCGTCCTCCCCGACGAGAACGACTCGATCCTCAACACCCTCGGCCTGATCGGCGGCGTCGGCGGCACCATCACGCTCGCCGCGTACGGCTACTGGGTCAACGCCAAGGGGTGGACGAACACCGGCTGGATGAAGGTCATGCGGCTCGACAACCGCGTCGCCTACGCCACCACCGGCATCTTCGTCATCGCCATGCTCTTCGTCGGCGCGGAGCTGCTGCACTCCGCGAACATCGCCATCGCGAGCGGCGACAAGGGCCTCATCCAGCTCAGCGACATCCTGGAGCAGGAGTACGGCTCGGCGACCGCCAAGTTCTTCCTGATCGGCTTCTTCGCCACCTCCTTCACCTCCCTCATCGGCGTCTGGCACGGCGTGAGCCTGATGTTCGCCGACTTCGTCGCCCGCTACCGCACCGCGGACACGGCGAAGGGCGAGGAGGTCGCCTCCGGCGCGCGCGAACGCTCCTGGCCCTTCCGCGCGTACCTGCTGTGGCTGACCTTCCCGCCCATCGTCCTGCTCTTCCAGGGCCAGCCCTTCCGCCTGATCATCCTCTACGGCGTCCTGGGCGCGGCCTTCCTGCCCTTCCTCGCCGGCACCCTGATCTGGCTCCTCAACTCCTCACGCACCCCGGCGCAATGGCGCAACGGCCCGGTCAGCAACGCGATGCTGGCCATCGCCGGGCTGCTGTTCCTGGTGCTGTGCGTCAAGCAGATCTGGGATCAGCCCTGGTCGGAGTTCTTCTGACCGGTCAACGACTCCTCCCGGCTCGGCCCCCACGCCGAGCTGAGCGCGATCGTCTTGAGCTGATCGATCGTCAGGGCGGGCTTCTCACGGCCGGGCGCGTCGTGCGGCCCGCCCTGGTTGTAGGCGCTGATCACGACCCGCAGGCCGTTGATCCGCACCGTGTCGACGGTCCACCGGACCGCGCCGGCGACGTCCTTGTCACCGGCGTCCTCGTGGGTGACGAGCATCGTGCCGTCCCCGACCTCCTCGGCACCGTCGAACATGCTCTCCCCCAGCAGGTCCCCGCTGTTCGGCTGCACGTTGATCTCGACGAGGCTCTTGCCCTTGCCGTCGTCGACGACCACATACCCGTACTCGCCCTCGTCACCGCTGCGCGAGACCACCTGCACCCCGTCGGGCAGCAGGTCGACGAGCTTCTTCGCCACATCGGTGACGGGCGCGGACTGCGTCGGCTCCGGCTCCTGAGGGGGCGGCCCGGGAATGGCGTCGATCGCCTTCAGCCAGGCCGGCGCGGTGGCCAGCTTCTGCAACTCGGCGTTGTCCAGGGGTGGTTCGTCCCGCGTGACCGGAGCGTCCTTCTCCGCCGCCGCGTTCCACTCCGACACCGAGACGTGCTGTCCCTCGGCGCTGACGAGATCGGCGTACCACCACTTGGTGGGCACCCGCTTGTCGGGATACTCGTACCCCTGGACGATCTTCAGCACCGAACCGTTGTCGAGCCGGGTGGACTTGCAGTCGTCGTAGGGGACGTACAGCTTGTCCGGGCACTGGGCCAGCTGGCGGGCCTCCTCCCCGCCCGGCTGCACCCGGTTCAGGCTCACGGCGACGGCCGCCGCCCCGTCCCCGTCGTCCCATACGAGCGCCGCGTACGGGCCCGCCTTGTCCGCCGTGCCGCTGCCGCGCTCCTCGCTGAACTTGCCGTACCCGAGCTGCTCCTTGAGGGTGTCGATCAGCTCCTGGTCGGAGACGGCGGGCAGGGTCGGCGTGACGGTCGGCGTGGCGCTCGGACCGGCCGCCACCGAGGCCTGGTGCGGTCCCGCACCCCCGCCGGGCAGCAGCAACGCACCCCCCACCCCGACGAGCGCCAGCGAGGCCGCACCGCCCACGACGGCGGCCCGGCGCCGCAGCCGCAGCCGCCGCCCACGGGCCAGCCCGGCCGTCGTGAGCGCGGCCAGGTCGGGTTCGAAACCGCCGCCTGCGGCGCGCAGTTCGGCGGCGACACGGTCCTCGAAGGGATCGCTGTGCTGGTCAACGGGCATGGCAAACCACCGTTTCCGCGAAGTCTGAGTGATGGGAGTCGTGGGGGAGGGTGGAAGGGGAACGTGCAGGGGGAGCGTGCAGGGGGAGCGTGGAGGGGGCGGGTCAGGAGCGGGCGTACTCGCCCAGGTCCTCGCCGAGCAGCTCCCGCAGCCGCCCGAGGGCACGGGTGCAACGGGTGCGCACCGCGGACGAACTGGCGTTCATCGCGTCGGCGGTCTCCTCGATCGAGCGGTCCTCCCAGTAGCGCAGGACGACCACGGCCCGGTCCTTGGCGGGCAGCCGGGCCAGCGCCTCCAGCAGCGTCAGCCGCAGCGGCACGTCACGCTGGTCGGCGGCGGCCCGGTCGGGGAGGGGGTCGGTGGCCCGCTCGGTGCTGCTGCGCCGCCGCTGGTGCGCGAGGAACGTCCGGGTGAGCACGGTCTGCGCGTACCCGGCCGGATTGCCGACCCGGCTCACCCGGTGCCAGGCGATGTAGAGCCGGCCCAGGGTCTCCTGCACCAGGTCCTCGGCGAGATGCGTGTCACCCGCGGTGAGCAGGCACGCGGAGCGGTACAGATGTCCCGCGCGCGCCGCCGCGAACTCCGCGTACTGGTCCGCAAGGACCTGTCTCATGTGTTCCCCCTGCTCGTGGGTGCCCGGCGTGCACCGTCCTCACTTGTACTGATGCGGTGGGCCCGGGGAAATGTTTCACAGGGCTCGGAGACAGGACGGACAGGGTTGCGGTGCCGGGGCGCGGCCCAGGTAGGTTTCGCCGAGGAAGTCGTACGACAGTTGTACGAGGCAACTCACCCGGGGACACCGATGACCCAGCCGCCCTACGGCCCACCGCCCCCCTCCTACGGCCCCCCGCCGGGAGGCTTCGGCCCGCCGCCCCCGCAGTACCCGCCGCAGTACGCGCCACCCGCGCAGTACGCGCCACCCGCGCAGTACGCGCCCCAGCCCCAGCCCGTCCCCCCGGCCCCGTACCCGCCCCAGGCCCCCGCCGGCCCGGAGTTCCTGGCCGTGGACCGCCACAACTCCGTGGTGATCGACATGTCCGGCGTGGCCTTCGAAATGCGCGGCGCGGAGGCCGAGTTCAGCTGGCCCGAGATCCACACCGTCCATTACAAGGCGACCCCGAACGGCAAGGCCCTCGTCGTCGCGGTGGTCCTGCACAGCGGCCAGTTCTACGAGTGCCAGGTCGAGGCCAGGCCCAAGGACCGCCTGCGGGAATGGTTCGCGGCACTCCAGGCGATCCTCGGCCACTACAAGCCGGTGCGATGACCCGCACGACACCGCCCCGCCCCCTCGACATAGAGGCCCTGTTCCCCGAACTCGCCGCCCACCGCGGCACCTGCACCCGGCTGCACCCCCGCCCCGGCGCCCCCACGCCGTACGACAGCTCGGTGGGCGGCCCGTTGCTGTGGCCCGCGGCCGAGGCGTGGCCGACGTGCACGCAGGAGCACCGCAGGAACACGGGCCGCAGGATCGAGGACATCCACGAGGAACGCCGTGTCCACGCGGCGGCGGACGGCCGCGCCCTCACCGGCGAGGAGCACGCACGCCTGACGGCCCTGCAACGCCGCCACGAGCTCCCGGACATCGCGGACACCCACCCCGTCCCGCTCCTCGCGCTGGCCCAGCTGTACGCCCGTGACGTGCCGAACCTCCCGGCGCCGCCCGGCCGCGACCTCCTCCAGGTGCTGTGGTGCCCCTTCGAGGCCCACGGCTTCCCGCACACCCCCGCCGTCCACCTGCGCTGGCGCGACTCCGGGGCCGCCGCGGCCGAGGCCGTGCTCACCGACCCGCCGCTCCCGCCGGTCGTCGGCTACGAGGGCCTGGTCCCCGAGCCCTGCGTCCTGCACCCCGAGCCCGGGGTCGTGGAGTACGAGTGGCCCGAACTCCTCCCCGAAGACCTCCAGTCGAGGATCGAGGAGTGGGAGGAGGGACTCTGGGAGGACGACGACAACGACGACGACTCCCTGGGCTACGACGCCGACTTCGCGGTGGCCGCCGGCTGGAAGGTGGGCGGGTACGCCTACTGGGGAGTGACCGGTCCGCACCCGATGGTCTGTTCGTGCGGCACGGCCATGGAGCTGCTGCTGGCGATCCGTCCCTCGGAACACGGCGGCAGCCGTAGCTGGATCCCCCTGGAGGACAGCGTCTTCACCCCGACCCACGTCAGCGTGGGCCGGGCCGGCACCCTCAACCTCTTCGTCTGCCCCGCGGACCCGACGCACGCCCACCGGACGTCCCTGCAAGGCTGACAGAAGCCCGGAAACACGAAAGGCAAGGAGGTGTCGACACCCCTTGCCATATTCAATGTATAGCGCACGGGGGGCCTTGCGGCAAGGCCCCCCTCGTCCCGCAGAATCGTCGGCCTGAAGCCGGTACCTGCGGAAACGGGGAAGTCACGGATGCGTGTTGTGCTGCTGACGTATGGATCGCGCGGTGACGTGGAGCCGATGGCGGCGCTCGCCGTGACGCTGCGGGAACTCGGTGCCGAGGTGCGGGTCTGCGCGCCGCCCGACTTCGAGGAACTGCTGGCCGGTGCCGGTGTCCCGCTGGTGCCGATCGGCCGGTCCGTGCGGGCGCTGGCGACGGACGCCCTGACCGGTAAGCCGACGGAACTGCCCCCGACGATGGCGGAGCGGGCCGCCGCCCTGTTCGACTCGGTGTACGACGCGGTCGCCCCGGTCGCCGAGGGCAGCGACCTGGTGGTGGCGACGGGCCTGCTCCCGGCCGCCGCCGGTGCGCGGGCCGCCGCCGAGAAGCTGGGCGTCCCGTACGCGTTCGTCTCCTGCTTCCCGTCCTACCTGCCTTCCCCGCACCACCCGCCGCTCGCCTTCCCGGGCCACCCGCTCCCGGCGGACGTCACCGACAACCGGGAACTGTGGGACCTGAACACCGAGGTCCTGAACGAGCTGTTCGGCGGCGCGGTCGACGCCCGGCGCGCCGGGCTCGGCCTGCCCCCGGTGGCCGGCCTCCGCGACCACGTCCTCACCGACCGCCCGCTGCTGGCGGCCGACCCGGTCCTGAGCCCCTGGCAGGAGCCCGCGGAGCTGGACGTCGTCCAGACCGGCGCCTGGATCCGCGCCGACGAACGGCCGCTCCCCGAGGAGCTGGAGAAGTTCCTGGCGGCGGGCGCCCCGCCGGTGTACGTGGGCTTCGGCAGCATGCCCCTGCGGGACGCGGCGGACGTCTCTCGGGCGGCGGTGGAGGCGGTCCGGGCGCAGGGCCACCGGGTGCTGCTCGGCCGCGGCTGGGCCGACCTGGCGCTGATCGACGGCCAGGACGACTGCCTCGTCGTCGGCGAGGTCAACCAGCAGGAGCTGTTCCGCCGGGTGGCCGCGGTCGTGCACCACGGCGGCGCCGGCACGACCACGACGGCCGCGCGGGCAGGGGTACCGCAGGTGGTGGTGGCCCAGATGGCCGACCAGCCGTACTGGGCCGGCCGGGTCGCCGAGCTGGGTATCGGCGCGGCCCATGACGGCCCGACGCCGACCTGCGCGTCCCTGACGGCCGCGCTCACCGTCGCCCTGGCCCCCGAGACCCGCGAGCGGGCGCGGTCCCTGGCGGCCGAGGTCCGCACGGACGGCGCCGCGGTGGCGGCGAAGCTGCTGCTGGACGTCGCCGCGCAGGGCGGCACCGGCGCCCCGTAAGGTCACCGGGCGGCACTCCGCCGAGTCCGGAGCCCTGTCGCCCGCGTCCTGTCGTATTCATCCGCAATCATCCTCATTCGGCCTCGCATCGGAGCTGATCACGTGAACCCCCAGGGAACCGCCGCCACCACGGCGTTCGCCCTCCCCGACCGTCTCTCCGCCAAGGCCGACCCCACCCTGATCGCCGGTGACGAGCGGCACTTCGCGGCGATCGCGGTGAGCCTGGAGGAGTCGATCGCCGAACTGTCGACGCGCCTCGACGCCGAGCTCAGGGCGCCCGGCGGAGCCGGCCGGGCCGCCATGGAGCGGGACGCGGAGATCCACCGCCTGACCGCCCGCCTGCGCACCCTGCGCCGCTTCGGCCTCGACCTGTGCCTCGGCCGCATGGTCGCCGCCGACGACCCCGAGCCCCTCTACGTCGGCCGCCTCGGCCTCACCGACAGCGAGGGACGCCGCCTGCTGATCGACTGGCGCTCCCCGGCCGCGGAGCCCTTCTTCGCGGCCACCCACGCCCACCCGATGGGCCTGGCCAGCCGCCGCCGCTACCGCTGGACCGACGGCCGGATCAGCGACTACTGGGACGAGGTGTTCACCGCCGACGGCCTGGAACGCCAGGTCGCCCTCGACGACCAGTCCGCCTTCATCGCCAGCCTCGGCGGCAACCGCTCCGACCGGATGCGGGACGTCCTCGCCACCATCCAGGCCGACCAGGACGCCATCATCCGCGCGGGCTCACGCGGCGCGCTCGTCGTCGACGGCGGCCCCGGCACCGGCAAGACGGTCGTCGCCCTGCACCGCACCGCCCACCTGCTCTACTCCGACCCGCGCCTCGGCCACCGCAGGGGCGGCGTCCTCTTCGTCGGCCCGCACCGCCCCTACCTCTCCTACGTCGCCGACGTCCTCCCCAGCCTCGGCGAGGAGGGCGTACAGACCTGCATCCTGCGGGACCTGGTCGAGGAGGGAGCCGCGGCGGGCCCGGAGCCCGACCCGGAGGCGGCGCGCCTGAAGTCGTCGGCGGACATGGTGAAGGCGATCGAGAAGGCCGTACGTTTCTACGAGGAGCCGCCCGCCGAGGGCCTGACGGTCACCGTCGACCACACCGACCTCCGCCTGACCGCCGCCGACTGGGCGGAGGCGTTCGACGCCCCGGAACCGGGCACCCCGCACAACGAGGCACGCGGCCAGATCTGGGACAAGCTGGTCGCGATCCTGGCGGAGAAGTACGACGACAAGCACGACGAGAAGCACGACGGCCGGGACGGCGTCCCGCCGGAGCTGTTCCGCAGGGTGCTGCGCCAGCACAAGGAACTGGTCGGCGCCCTCAACGCCGCGTGGCCCCTGCTGGAGGCGGCCGACCTGGTCGGCGACCTGTGGACGGTCCCCGCCTACCTGCGCCTGTGCGCCCCCTGGCTCACCCGCGACGAGGTCCGCACCCTGCAACGCGCGGACCCGAGTGCCTGGACCGTCTCCGACCTCCCCCTCCTCGACGCGGCCCGGCAGCGTCTCGGCGACCGGAAGGCGGACGGCCGCAAACGCCGGCAGGAGGCCACCCTCGCCGCCCAGCGCGAGCAGATGGCGCAGGTCGTCGAGAACCTGATCGCCGCCGACCCCGACGGCGAGGGGCTGATGACGCAGCTGCGCCGGGAGGACTTCCAGCGCAACCTGGTCGACGAGTCCGAACTCACCACCGCCGAACCCGACCTCCTGGCAGGCCCGTTCGCCCACATCGTCGTCGACGAGGCACAGGAACTCACGGACGCGGAATGGCAGATGCTCCTGCTGCGCTGCCCGTCCCGCAGCTTCACCATCGTCGGCGACCGCGCCCAGGCCCGCCACGGCTTCACGGAGACCTGGCAGGAACGCCTCCGCCGCATCGGCCTGACCAGCATCACCATGGCGTCCCTGAGCATCAACTACCGCACCCCGGAAGAGGTGATGACAGAGGCCGAGCCGGTCATCCGCACCGCCCTCCCCGACGCCAACGTCCCCACCTCCATCCGCAGCAGCGGCATCCCGGTCGCGCACGGACACGTGGAGGAGCTGGCCTCGATCCTCGACACGTGGCTCACCGACCACCCCGCCGAGGGCATCGCCTGCGTCATCGGAGACCCGGCCTTCCAGCCCTCGGCCCGCGTCCGCTCCCTGACCCCGGAGCTGTCGAAGGGGCTGGAGTTCGACCTGGTGGTCCTGATCGACCCGGAGAACTTCGGGACGGGCGTCGAGGGGGCGGTGGACCGCTATGTCGCGATGACACGCGCGACCGAACGGCTGGTCATCCTCACCGGCTCCTGACAAGGTGACCCCTGTCGTCGAACGATCGGGGGAGCCCTTCATGACCGTCGCCCGCGCCCGCAAGCGCGCCGTAACCGTCCGGACGCTGCTCTGGACCGGGCGCGAGGAAGACCTGCCCGCGGTCCGTGCCTTCCTCGGCGACGACTTCGCCGGTGCCGAGGAGCGGAACGGCACGCCCGTCCTGCGCATCCGCACCATGGAGCGCGGCTCGGAGCCGGACGAGATCCCGCCGGGGTGGGTCCTGATCGAGGGCGTGCGCGGCGAGCACTACGCCTGTGAGGGGGAGATCTTCGCCGAGACCTACGAGATCGTCGACGCCGATACGCTGCCGCCCGCCGACCGGGCCGCGGTCCTGCTGGAGGCCGCCGACGCCATCGAGGCCGACCAGATCCGCGAGGAGCACGAGGAGCGGGCCCGGCGCGGCGGGCTCACTCAGGAGACGGTCCTGCGGGGTGCCGCCGTACGCGCGAAGGCGGACCTGCTGCGCCGCATGGCCGCGGCGCAGCAGGTGACCTGACAGCGACAGTGGCGCTACGGCAGTCCGTGCACGTGCGGACCCACCGCGTTCGACCAGGCGTTCCCGGCGGAGGCGTCCCAGTTCGTCGACCAGGTCATCGCGCCCCGCAGGTCGGGATACGTCTTCGACGGCTTGAAGGAACCGCACCCTGTGCCCTTGGTCAGGCAGTCCAGGGCGTTGTTCACGACGGTCGGTGACACGTACCCGCTGCCCGCGCCGCTCGTCGAGGCGGGGAGACCGAGACCCACCTGGGACGGCGCGAGGCCGCCCTCCAGCTGGATGCAGGCGAGGGCCGTCAGGAAGTCCACCGAGCCCTGTGAGTACACCTTGCCGTCGCAGCCCAGCATCGAACCGCTGTTGTAGTACTGCATGTTGACGACGGTGAGGATGTCCTTGATGTTCAGCGCCGTCTGGAAGTAGCCGTTCGACGTCGACTGCATGTCGATGGTCTGCGGCGCCATCGTGATGATCAGCGACGAGCCCGCCTTCGAGGACAGTGACCTCAACGCCTGTGTCATGTAGGTGGCGTTGATGCCGTTCTCCAGGTCGATGTCGACGCCGTCGAAGCCGTACGTCTGCATCAGCGAGTACACCGAGTTGGCGAAATTGGCCGCCGAGGCCGAGTCGTTGATCGACACCGTGCCGTTCTGGCCGCCGACCGAGATGATCACCTTCTTCCCGGCCGCCTTCTTCGCCGCGATGTCCGCCTTGAACTGGTCGACGGTGTAGCCGCCGAGGCCGGCGGAGTCGAGGTTGAAGGTCACGGCGCCCGGCGTCGTCGTCGCGTCCGCGAAGGCCACGGCGATGATGTCGTACTGGGACTGGACGTCGGAGATCTTCTGGACGGTGGCGCCGTTGTTGAAGTTCTGCCAGTAGCCGGTGACGGCGTGCTTGGGGAGGGCCGGGCCGGTCGGGGTGGCCGTGGTCGTGCCCGTCACCGTCGCCGACTTCGGCGACTCACCCGCCGAGTTCGTCGCCGTGACCTGGAAGGAGTACGACGTCGAGGCCGCGAGGCCGGTCACCGTGGCCGACGTGCCCGTCACCGCCGTGACCTTCGTGCCGTTGCGGTAGACGTTGTAGCCGGTCGCGCCCGAGACCGTGTTCCAGGCCAGCGACACCGACGAGGACGACGTGCCGGAGACCGCCAGACCGGCCGGCGCGGCCGGGACCGTCGGCGCCGGGTCGGTGCCGCCGCCTCCGTCGGGGCCGTAGACCGAGAGGTCGTCGGCGTAGTAGGCGGCCTGGCCGTACCAGCCGTGGGTGTAGACCGTGACGGACGTCGTCGAGGCGCCGGTGGTGAAGGTGGTCGACAGCTGCTTCCAGGACGCGGAGTCGGGGGTCCAGGTGGACACGTCCGTCGTGCCGGTGCCGGTGACGCCCAGGTAGGAGTACCCGCCCTGGACCCAGGCGCTCAGCGTGTACGTCGAGTTGGGCCGCACGGCGACGGCCTGGGTGCACTTGGCGTTGTCCTGGCCTGCCGGGGTCGCCTTCAGGGCGGCGGCGCCGCCGTGGACCGGCGAGGAGACGGCCGTACCGCTGCTCGCCGTGCAGGTCCAGTTGGTCAGGCCGGACTCGAATCCGGCGTTCTTGACGTTGTTGACGTCCGCTGCGGACGCCTGGCCCGCGCCCGCGAAGGACAGGGAGAGGGCGACGAGGGTGGCGGTGGCGACTCCGGACCAGAGCCGGGTCGATCGTCTCTGTGGGGACATGACAATAAACTGGTCCAGACCAATCAGTCTGTCAATAGGTCCAGACCAAGCCGCGCGCTCATCGCGCCGCCCGGCATGGGCCCCCAGGCCCACCCGGCGGCCCCGGCAAGGGCCCCAGGGTCGAAATGTGACGGGCAAGATGCTCAACCTGCCCCGATTTGGCGCAACTTGTGTAACGGCAGTTCCTCGCCAGCTACACAAACGCTGTTCTCCGGTCACAACCGCGTGGTTAGAGTGCTGACGTAGTCACGCAGTGAAGTCGACTGGGTGGGTCGGGTAACGCCGGTCGGGCCGGCGGGGCATGGGAACGGGGAGCTGCGCGTGCCAACTGCCATTGCCGTGACCGGTGCCGACATGGCGCTGCCGCCGCAGGACGAGCGGACCGTGCCCGCGGTCGTCCTGAAGGACCTCGACCGTCAGCCGCTCGACCGGGCGCTGGCGGCGATGCAGGGGCTGATCGACCAGTGCGGACATGTGATCGTGGTGTGCTCGCAGGTGGCCGCCCCCGGCGTGGAGCAGCGGCTGCACACGATCCGCTCCCTGCTGGAGAGTGACCGGATCGCTCTGTTCCGTCCCGATCTGCCGCCTCTCGGACTGGCCGTCCTGGCCCGTCAGTTGCGGCAGCTGGCCTCCTGCGACCTCAGCCCCGGCGTCCTCGCCTCCGCGGGCCGCCTGCTCACGCACTACATCCACGCGGGTGCCGTCCTCGGCTCCGTCACCAAGCTCGACCGCGTCCCCGTGGGCCTGAAGTCCCACGCCAAGTCCTGGGTGCCCGGCAGCCAGTTCGGCGTCATCGCCCACCCGGAGCCGCAACTCGTCCGCATCGGACCGGAAGCGGCCCTGTCCGGCCCCGAGTTCGCCACCTCGATGCTGGTCGCCAAGGGGCAGCTCCAGACCGACTGGGTCGCCGACACCCTGGCGCCCGCCTGGAACGTCCAGGGGCTGCGCGAGGCCCCGCTGCCCGCCGAGTCCGCGGCCTGGTGGGGCACGGCCAGGCTGGTCGAGTTCTGCACCTTCCTGCCCGACCTCTCGGTCCTCTACCAGCTGGTGACGTCCGTCCGGCAGAGCAGCTGCCACTGGTGCGGCATCGACGTCATCGGCGACCGCTGTGTCTTCTGCTCCGCGACATCGTCCCTCGAACAGAACCAACTCACCGCCGGGTGAGCCCTGCCGACCCACATCCCCCAATGAGGTTGTCCGGTTCATGAACTCCCGTCAGCGCCGCGGCGTAATACTCCTGATCCTGTCGGTCGTGTGTGCCCTGGCGGCCTTCGCCGGTGTGCTGTCCGTCATCAGCGACGTGAAGTCCAAGGTCGGCCCCGAGGTCACCGCGTACGAGGTCAGGTCCGAGATCCCGCCCTACACGGCGCTGAGCAGGGCCCAGTTCGAGAAGATCTCGATGCCCGAGCGGTGGCTGTCGTCCAACGCCGTCACCGATCTGCGCGACATCGAGGGCAAGATCGCGGTGACGACGCTCCAGAAGGGCTCCCTGCTGCAGCGCGACATGATCGTGGCGCAGCCGGCCCTGCAGCCCGGGCAGCAGGAGGTCGCCATCATGATCGACGCGGCGACCGGTGTCGCCGGCAAGATCACGCCGGGCTCCACGGTCAACGTGTACGCCACCTTCGAGGGCGAGCGCCAGGGCAGCCCCGCCCAGTCCAAGATCATCGTGACCGACGCCAAGGTCCTCGACGTCGGCAAGCTGACCTCCCTCGACCCCGACGAGAGCAACCGCGACCAGCGGTCCAAGGAAGCCGTCCCGATCACCTTCGCCCTCTCCACCCTCGACGCCCAGCGCCTCACCTACGCCGAGTCGTTCGCCGAGCGGGTCCGGCTCGCCCTGGTGGCTCCCGGCAGCGACCAGCCGGTCCCCGACCAGGACCGCACGTACGAACTCGCGAAGGACAAGTGAGAGCCGTATGCCCACGAGGATCCTGCCGGCCGTAGGCGACGCGGACGCCGTCCGCTCCATCACCACCCTGCTCAGCCAGCTCCCGGACGCCGAACCGGTCGCCCCGGTCGTCGACTCCACCCAGCTCGTCGACACCCTGGCCCGACTCGCCGCCGAGTCCGTCGACGAACTCCCCGAGGTCGTCGTCGTCCACGAACGCATCGGCCCGGTCCCGGCGCTGGAACTCATCCGCGAAGTCGCCCTGCGCTTCCCCGCGGTGGGCGTCATCCTCGTCACCTCCGACGCGAGCCCCGGCCTGTTCCAGGCGGCCATGGACTACGGTGCCCGCGGCCTGGTCGCCCTCCCGCTGCACTACGACGAACTGGCCAACCGCGTCCAGGCGGTCGCCGCCTGGTCGGTGGGGGTACGCCGCCATCTCGGCGCGTCCACCGACGTGTTCACCGGCGTCGGCGGCACCGTGGTCACGGTCAGCGGCGCCAAGGGCGGCGTGGGCGCGACCCTGACCGCCATCCAGCTCGCCCTGGCCGCCCAGGCGTCCGGCCGCAGCACCGCACTGGTCGACATGGACCTCCAGACCGGCGACATCGCCTCCTTCCTGGACGTGCAGTTCCGCCGGTCGGTGGTGGACCTGGCGGCGATCACGGACATCTCGCCGAGGGTGCTCGCGGACGCGGTCTTCCGCCACGACACGGGCCTCGCCCTGCTCCTGGCCCCCGGCGAGG
The DNA here is from genome assembly GCF_003143935.1 of Streptomyces sp. Act143. Taxonomy (GTDB): domain Bacteria; phylum Actinomycetota; class Actinomycetes; order Streptomycetales; family Streptomycetaceae; genus Streptomyces. The sequence goes on from NZ_QFRX01000001.1 coordinate 6,358,201, forward strand.
GCGAACGCGGCGAGGAGGTCACCGACCGCGCCGCCCGCCAGATCGTCGGCGCCCTGCGCTCCCGCTACGAGGTGGTCGTCGTCGACTGCGGCGCCCAACTCGGCGGCGCCGGCGCGGCGGTGGTGGAGATGGCGGACGCGGCGGTCCTGGTCACCACGCCGGACGTGGTCGCGGTGCGCGGCGCCAAACGGACCGTACGGATGTGGGACCGGCTCCAGATCCGCAAGGCGGAGGAGACGACGGTGGTCGTCAACCGGCACACGCGCGGTACGGAGATCCAGCCCCCGCTCATCCAGAAGATCACCGGCACGGCCGTCGCCGCGACCGCGATCCCCGCCAACTTCAAGGAACTGCAAGGGGTCGTGGACGCGGGCCGCGTGCACGAGCTGGAGAACAAGAGCGCGGTGAAGCAGGCGCTGTGGGCCCTGGCGGGGGAGCTGGGGCTGGTGAAGGTGCGGGACGGGGCGGCGCACAAGGGCGGCGGGCGGGGGGACCGGGGTGCGGTGAGTTTCCGCAGGCGCAGGGAGCTGGGGCCATGAGGCGGCGGTACGGCGACCGAGGGCAAGTCGCCATCGAGTTCCTCGGGATGACCCCACTGATCATCCTCACCCTGGTGCTGGTCTGGCAGTTCGTGCTGGTGGGATACACCTTCACGCTGGCCGGGCACGCCGCGGACCGGGCGGTGCGGGCGGGCACGGCCTCGGAGGGCCAGGCGGGCTGCGAGGAGGCCGGGCTCGCGGATCTGCCGGGCGCGTGGCAGGGGGACGCCCAGGTGACCTGCACGGCGGACGGCGACTACGTCCGAGCCGACGTGTCCCTGAAGGTGCCCGTGCTCTTCCCCGGCGCGATCGGCTTCCCCTTCACCGTCGAGGGCCACGCGGGTGCCGTGCAGGAGGAGAAGGACTGAGATGTCGTACCCAGCGAACGGCTCAGGAGTCCGTGACCGCGGCCAAGTCGCCATCGAGTACCTGGGTTTCCTCCCGATCCTGCTCCTCGTCGCCCTCGCGGGCGTCCAGGTCGGCCTCATCGCCTACGCCGCCCAGCAGGCCGGCACGGCGGCCAGGGCGGGGGCCCGGGCCGCCTCCCTCGACCAGGGCGCCCAGGAAGGGTGCGCGACCTCGGTCAGCGACTGGCTGTCCGTGAACTGCTCCGAGGGCGGGGGCGGCGACTCGGTGACCGTCACCGCCACCGTCGACATCCCCAACGTCGTCCCCTTCTGGGACTTCGGCACCGCCCAGAAGACCGCGACCATGCCGCTCGACCACTGAACGAGGTACGACGATGAGCCTGCGAGCACGCATCAGCACCCCCGAGGAGAGCACCGCCCGGGGCGAGGACGGCCACCTCGTCGCGTCGTACCGCGCCAAGCTCCTGGAGGAGATCGACCTCGCGGAGATGAGTTCCCTCGCGGCGGCCGAGCGCCGGGCCCGGCTGGAGCGGGTGCTCGGGCACATCATCAGCCGCGAGGGCCCCGTGCTGTCGACGGTCGAGCGCTCGCAGCTCATCCGCAGGGTCGTCGACGAGGCACTCGGCCTCGGCATCCTGGAACCGCTCCTCGAAGACGCGTCCATCACCGAGATCATGGTGAACGGCCCGGACGCGATCTTCGTCGAACGCGGCGGCCGGGTCGAGCAGTTGCCGCTCCGCTTCCCCTCCCACGACCAGCTGATGCAGACCATCGAGCGGATCGTGTCGACGGTCAACCGCCGGGTGGACGAGTCGAACCCGATGGTCGACGCCCGCCTCCCCTCCGGCGAGCGCGTCAACGTCATCATCCCGCCCCTGTCGCTCACCGGCGCCACCCTGACCATCCGCCGCTTCCCGCGCTCCTTCACGCTCCACGAGATGATCGGCTTCGGCTCGCTGGACGAACACATGCTGTACCTGCTGGCCGGGCTGGTGCGGGCGAAGTTCAACATCATCGTCTCGGGGGCCACGGGCACCGGGAAGACGACCCTCCTCAACGCTCTCTCCGGCCTGATCCCGGAGCACGAGCGCATCATCACCATCGAGGACTCCGCCGAACTCCAGCTCCAGCAGGCGCACGTGATCCGCCTCGAATCCCGCCCCCCGAACGTCGAGGGCAAGGGCCAGATCACCATCCGCGACCTGGTCCGCAACTCCCTCCGCATGCGCCCCGACCGGATCGTCGTCGGTGAGGTCCGCGGCGGCGAGTCCCTGGACATGCTCCAGGCGATGTCGACCGGCCACGACGGCTCGCTCGCCACGGTCCACGCCAACAGCACGGAGGACGCCCTGATGCGTCTGAAGACCCTCGCCTCCATGTCCGAGGTGGGCGTCCCCTTCGAGGCGCTGCACGACCAGATCAACAGCGCGGTCGACGTCATCATCCAGCTGACCCGCTTCCCGGACGGGGCACGCAGGATCACCGAGATCGCGCTGCTGGACAGCCACGGCGGCGAACCGTACCGACTCGCCACGGTGGCCCGCTTCAACGCCCGGCCGATGACGGCGGACGGCCTCGTCCACGGCGACTTCACGTACTCCCCGCTGCCCCGCCGCACCGCGAACCGCCTCTACATGGCGAGCCAGCCGATCCCCCAGGCCTTCGGCGTGGCCCAGTCCGCGGCCGAGCTGACGACCCGAGAAACCAGGTAGGTGTACGCCCCCATGGAACTGCGGACCTTGGCCGAGCTGACGACGGGCATCACCCTGCTCGCCTGCGCCCTCGCGGTGGCGGGCCTGCACGCGTACGCCATGGGCCGGGCCCAGCGCCAGGCCCTCATCGACCGCCTCTCGGCGACCGGCCAGATCGAGACGGGCGGACGCAGGCGCCGCTTCCCGAAACTCGACCGCCGCCTGCGCCGCACCCGGCTCGGCCGCAAACTGGAACTACGCCTCGCGGCCACCGGCCTGGACATCACACCCGGCGAGTTCTTCGTCTACATGATGGCCGCGGCGGCCGGTCTGTTCCTGATCGGCCAGGCGTCCCTGGCCCCCTTCTTCGGCCCGCTGGCCGGCCTGCTGGGCATCTGGGCGGCCCTTCAGTTCCTCAACTGGCAGCGCCAGAAGCGCATCGAGAAGTTCATCAACCAACTCCCCGAACTCTCCCGCATCCTGGCGAACGCGACCCAGGCGGGTCTGGCCCTGCGCACGGCGATCGGCATGGCGGCGGACGAGATGGAGGCACCGGCGGGCGAGGAGTTGGGAAAGGTGGCCAACCAGCTCGCGCTGGGCGCCTCGCTGGACGACGCGCTGGGTGAGATGGCGGAGCGGCTGCCGTCCAGGGAGCTGGTGGTGCTGGTGACGACGCTGGTCCTGTCGAACCGCGCGGGTGGTCAAGTGGTCGGCGCGCTGCGCAACCTGACGGAGACGCTGGAGGAGCGCAAGGAGACGCGGCGGGAAGTCCGTACACAGCTCTCCCAGGTCAACATGACGTCGTACGCCGTCCCGATCCTCGGCATCGGCTCCCTGTTCCTGATGAACGGGGTGAAGGACGGGGCCCTCGACCGCATGACCGGCTCCCCGATCGGCCAGGGCGTGGTGATCGTGGCCTTCGCGATGTACGCGGTCGGCTTCCTCCTCATCCGCCGCCTGTCGCGCATCGACGTCTGAGGGAGGTGACGACCGACATGGCGATCGGACTCGCCCTGCTGATGGGCCTCGCCGTCTGGGGCGTCTTCGCCGGCATCCGCATGTACCGGGCGGACGCGAAGCTGCCGAGCGACCTGGTGCTGGCCCTGGAGGTCGGCGCCACCCGCACCGGCGCGGTGGACTCGCTGATCGACCGGCTGGGGATGCGGTACGCACCCGCCGTGCTGCGGCTGATGGGCCCGAAACAGGTGGCGAAGTACCGCAGGAAGATCGACTTGGCGGGCAACCCAGGGGGCCTGACGATCGACCGCTACGCGGCGCGGAGGGCCGTCTACGGCTTCCTGGGCGGCTTCGGCGGCCTGCTGTGCGTGATGCGCGGCAGTCTGCTCCTCGCCCTGCTCCTGTTCGCGTTCGGCGCGTTCTGGACGGAGGTCGGCATCTGGTCGGCGATCCGCGTCCGCAAGGACGTCATCGAGCGCACCCTGCCGGACTTCCTCGACGTCCTCGCGGTCGTGGTCAGCGCGGGCCTCGGCTTCCGCCAGGCCCTGGACCGGGTGGCGACGAAGTACGAGGGCCCGTGGGCCGACGAACTCCGCATCACACTCCGCCAGATGGACCTGGGCATGAGCCGCCGCCAGGCGTTCGCGGAGCTGCGCAGGCGGAACGACTCGGAACAGGTCGCCATGTTCGTGACGGCCCTGCAGCAGGGCGAGGAACTGGGCGCCCCGATCGTCGACACCCTCATCGCCCTCGCCAAGGACATGCGCCGCACCGACGCCCAGAACGCCCGCCGCAAGGCGGCCCGCGCGGTACCCAAGGCCACGATGATGATCACCACGTTCATGGTCCCGGCGACGATGCTGCTGCTGGGAGCCGGCCTGATCCTGGGGTCGGGGACGGACTTCGGCTCGATCACGGGGAAGTAGGGGAAGGAGGCGGGAGATGGCGATGACAAGGCCGAGGCCGAGGGCCGGGTCGGACGGGGCGGGTCTGCTGCGCCGCCGTGTGAAGCGCTCGGAGGCGGTGCCGCCGACGGCGAAGATCGCCACGGCGCTGCGGTCGGCCGCCGACGGTGCTCGCCCCCCACAGGGGCCACCGGCACTCGACACCGAAACCCGCACGGGCGGTGCGAGGGGGAACCCCATCCCGGCCGAAGGCCGGAAGAACACCCCCGCACCCGCACCCGCACCCGCCATCCCCCTCCAGGCCAACGCCCTCCAGGCCATGTGCCGCCAGGTCTTCGGCTTCCGCCTGGCGATGATCGCCCTCGCCGCCCCCGCCGCCCTCCTCAACGCCGCCCCCGGCCTCGGCGCCCGCCTCGTCGCCGCAGCCGTACTCGTCACCTTCATGGGCTCGTACGTCCTCTTCAGGGACTGGGAACGCTTCGGCCCCCTCCTCCTCCGCCACCCCATCCTGCTCGCCGCCGACACCCTCTTCGGCGCCCTGCTCCTGATCTCGGCCGGCCCCGACACCACCCTCGCCTACGTCAGCGTCTGCACCCCCCTCCTCGCGGGCCTGGTCTACGGCTGGCGAGGCGCAGGCTGCTTCGCCTCCCTCCAGGGCCTGATCCTGATCACCGTCTACGCGAGCTCGAAGGACCTCCACCCCACCGTCGCCGAGGCCCTCCTCCTCCCCGGCCTCTGCGTGGTCACCGGAGCGATGGGCGTGACCCTGCGCAACCTGATGCTCCGCTTCGGCGCGGCCACCCAGGCACTGACCGAGGTGCAGGCCCGCCTCGCCGTCACGGAAGCGGTGAGCGCCGAACGCGCCCGCCTGGCCCGCGAGATGCACGACTCGGTGGCCAAGACACTGCACGGCGTGGCGCTGGCGGCGGACGGCCTGGCGGCCACGGCCGGAGCGGCCGACATGAACCCGGAACGGGTGAAAGACCAAGCGGGCCTGGTCGCCCGCTCGGCCCGCAGGGCAGCGGCGGAGTCCCGCGAACTCCTGGCGGACCTGCGCCGCCAGGCGGACCCGGCCCACGGCACCGACGTCCTCGCGGAACTGGCGGCCAGAACAGCCGACTTCAGCACCCGCACCGGCCTGCCCGCCACCTACCACCCCACCGGCGGACACCCCGTCCCCCCCATCCCGCCCACCGTGGCCCGCCACCTTCTCACCATCACCACGGAGGCCATGGAGAACGCCCACCGCCACGCGTCACCGACCCGAGTGGACGTGACCGGAGGAGTCCACGGCGACTTGCTGCGCATCACCGTCTACGACGACGGCAGCGGCCTCCCCCAGAACACCACCCTCGAACAACTGCGCAAGGCAGGCCACTTCGGCCTGACGGGCATGGTCGAACGCGCCGCCTCGGTCGGTGCCCGCATCCGCATCGGCCGCGGAGACCACCCGAAGGGCACGGAGGTCCGCCTGGAACTCCCGCTGGCAGCAGTGACGGCGACGCACGCATGAGTTTCAGACGAGCCGAACCGAGAGGAGGCGGCAAGGTGCCGGAGCAGATGCCCCCCCACACCCATCTGAGGGTCCTGGTCGCGGACGACAACCCAGTGGTCCGGGCCGGTCTCACCGCCCTCCTCTCCGGCCACGAGGACATCACGGTGGTGGCGGAGGCGACCGACGGCCGCGAGGCCCACGAGGCCGCCCGCCGACACCGCCCCGACGTGATCCTCCTGGACGTCCGGATGCCCGGGGTCGACGGCATCTCGGCCCTCCCGAACCTGGTGCCGATCGCTTCCGTGCTGATGCTGACGTACAGCAACGAGTCGGAGATCGTCCACGAGGCCCTCCGCCGAGGCGCCGGTGGCTACCTGGTCCACGGCGAGTTCACGGCGGACCAACTGGTGGCGGCGGTACGGGACATCGGCACCGGCAACGCCCACTTCACCGCGTCGGCGGCGGGCGCCGTGATGGCTCGTCTGCGGAGCTCGAAGGGGGCGCCCCTGCCGGAGAACCTGGGTCGGTCAAGTGCAACTGCATACGATGCGGAGATCCCAAACCCCCTTCCACGAGCGACTTCTGCCAAAGTACTTTCGCAACTGCAACCATCTGTGGCACAGTCTCGCTATCAACTCAGCACGAGGGAGGCGGAGATCATGGAGCACATCGCGTCCGGCATGAACAACCAGCAGATCGCCGCCACCTGCTTCATCAGCGAGAAGACGGTCAAGAACCACATCAACCGCATCTTCGCCAAACTCCACAGCACCAGCCGCGCCGAAGCGGCGGCCAAGTGGCTGGGCACGGCGCCGGATTCACGGGGGGAGCTGCGGTGAGCGCGTTTTGGGCCCGGGATTGGGCCCTGGGACCCTCCGAGAACCGGGCTGCCGCCCCGTACGTTGCTCGCACCACGGACAATGGAGGGCAACGCCATGAGCAACTGGATCAACACCACGGTCTCGTACCTCAAGGCCCGCGTCGAGCGGAACGACAAGGGGCAGACGGCCGTGGAGTACCTGGGCATCATCGCGGTGGTGGTTGCGATCATTCTGATTCTTCTCGGTACGGATTTCGGGGGCCAGATTGCCGACGCGATCACCGGCAAGATCGGCGAAATTACGGGCTGATGCGCAGGCGCGTTCGCGGAGACGCAGGGCAGGCTTTCCCCATCTACATCACGGTGGTGGGCGGCCTGCTCTTTCTCGCGTTCGCGTACCTTGCGGTCGGCCAGGCCGCGGCGAACAAGAACGGTGCCCAGACGGCCGCTGACGCGGCGGCCCTCGCGGCAGCCCAGGACCGGCGGGACCAGCTCGCGGGGCAGTGGGTGACGGACATCCTCGACCCGACCAAGTGGCGGGACATCTTCGACGGCAACGCGGAGGGCCTCGACCCCTCGTGCGGGCGTGCGGACCAACTGGCGGCGCAGAACGACGCCGTGGTGCTGGTGTGTGACCCGATGGGGCCGTTGGCCTACACGGTCGAGGTGAGGACCAACAAGACAGTGGGGGAGTCCGTCATCCCCGGTACTGCGGACAAGCAGTCGAAGGCGTCCGCCACCGCCGAGATCGAGCCCCTGTGCACGTTCGAGCCCCCTACTGATGATGCGGCGGACGACTTGCTGCCGCGCCTCACCTGCAAGGACCGCGACTGGGACCTGGATCCGGAGGATCTCGGTGATCTGCCCGAGCCCAAGGACCTCTTCGACGTCCACCTGGCCGACTGACAAGCGAACGACGAGTGACGAAGGAAGCAGACGCATGAGCAGCATTCGGTTCACTGCGCAGGCCCGCAGAAGGGTGGTCGCGCTGGCGCTCGCGGCCGGACTGGCCGTCGGTGTGGCCGGCTGCGGTGGTGGCGGTGACGACGACAAGAAGCCGGAGACGACGGCGTCTGCTCCACAGAAGGACGGAACTGACCCGAGCCCTCAGGAAGGGCAGTCGGATGAGCCGCAGGCCGAACTGAAGGGGCCTAGTGGGCTGATCCTGCAGATCACCTCCGCCCAGAGGGATGCCGGCGGATTCGTCACTGTGAACGGCATGCTGAAGAACGACAGTGGCAAGTCGGTCACGGTGCCGTCCGGGGTGCGAGGCGACGAGACCGAAGTCATCGCCCATGGCAGGTCGCTCGGCGGTGCCACCCTGGTGGACTCCAAGGAGAAGAAGCGTTACTACGTCCTGCGTGATACCGACGGACGGCCACTGACGACAACAGGCCTTGCGAACCTCAAGGCAGGCGAAGCCCTTCCCGTCTTCATGCAGTTTCCGGCCCCACCGACGACCACCACTGACGTGACCCTACAACTCCCCACCTTTGCCAGCGCCACGATCAACATCACCGGGTGAGGCAGGCGATGACCCTCACCTCCTCCCGCGTGGCCTGGGCCGCCGCCACGGTCCTGATCGTCACCAACCTCTACGGCGTCACGACCGCCCACGCCGATGAGACCCCCAGCCCCAGCGTCCCGCCGGGCACCGAGGCCACGGCCACCGCTCCCGTGCAGGTCGATCCGAACGACCCCGACCTGAAGCTCCCCGAAGGCGCGACCCTCGCCGAACCGAAGGTCCTGGACATCAAGCAGGTGGTCGAGGACGAGGGCGGCGAGGAACGCCGCGAGGACACCAACGCCGACGTGAAGTTCGCCCTCCAGGCGGAGGTGCTGTTCAGCAAGGACAGCGCGAAGCTGAGCGACGACTCCAAGGCCCGTATCGCCGCGATCGCGGACGAGATCAAGAAGCAGAACGCGACGAGGATCAGGGTCTTCGGCTTCACGGACAACCTGGGTTCGTCGGCGCACGGAGACGTCCTGTCCCGCCAGCGCGCCAACGCCGTACAGGACGTCCTCGACGACGAACTGAACGACGCGAACATCACGTACGAGGTGCGCGGTTACGGCGAGCAGTACCCGATCGCCGACAACTCGACGGAGACGGGCCGGAAGAAGAACCGAAGGGTGGAGGTCTCCTTCCCGCGCTCCGAGAGCTGACCGTGACCGTACTCATGGTGGCCGCCACCCTCTACGGCGTCGTACAACTGCTCCTGCTCTCCTCACCCACCCGGTCCGTGAGCGTGGCGACGACGCTGCTCGCCGTGCTCGTCGGCGTGTACGCCTGCGGCACGGCGGCGGCGCTCCTGGAAATCACCTACACGAGGCTGATCGCCGAGCAGACGGGTGAGTCCCTGATCCGGGTCGTGAACACCACCTCCTACACCACGGCCCCTTGGGTGGAGGAGTTGCTCAAAATCTCCCCGCTCTTCCTTGCGGGCCTGTACGTCAAGGTCCGCCGCCAGTGGGGCCTCGCCGACTTCACGGTCCTGGGCGCCGCTCTCGGCGCCGGTTTCGGCCTGCTGGAGGCGGTGCTGCGGTACGCCCTCGACGCGGACCGCGCCATCGCCGCCCACGGCGGCTGGATCGTGCCGGACAGCCTGTCGGCGCCGTACGTCCCGGGCCCTGTCCACGTCCTCACCTCCTGGCTGCCGGCACCCGTCGCATCCCTGGACCTGAGCCGGGGCGGCGAGGTGACGGTCGCGACGTTCACGCACCTGGTGTGGTCGACGCTCGCGGGACTGGGAGTCGGCGTGCTGTGGCGAGCGAGCACTTGGTGGAAGGCCTTGGCGCTGGTGCCGCTCGGCGCGGCGGTGGCCCATCACACCCTGAACAACTACGCGGCCACACACGCCCGTACCCCCGCGGACGACTGGCTGGACAACCTCCACCCCACCCTCGGCCTCGCCCCACTGGCCGCCCTGCTCCTGGCCATGACGGCGGACACGGTCGTCCTGCACCGAGCGAAACGAGAGCTCCCCGACACACTCCTGCCCGCCGAACGCAGGGACGGCGACACGATCGCGGCGGTACTTTCCTACGCGTCGCTTCGCCCTCCCTGGACCCCCCTCATAGCGCTGCGCTTCCTACGCCTGCGCCGCTCCCTCTTCTACGAAGCCGCCACCGGCCTGCCTCACCCCCTGGCCCCGTTACGCCGAGCCGTGTCCGAGACGGCCTCCCGTATCGCGGCGACCGACGGGGCGAGGGCATGGCGTACGCCCGACCTGAGAGCGCGCATACGCGCGGCGGCAGGGGCCTCCACCGCCGCCACCCGCACCAGGCGCCTGCTGATACTGCTGATCCCTTGTGTCCTGGTCCTCCCGTCCGTGGTCTTCCTCGGGCTGGGCTCGTTCAAGTCGACAGTCGGGGTGCAGGACTACTTCACGACCGGCACCGGCTCAGAGCTCCTACGAGCCTTCGCCGTCGCAGCCCTGGCATGGATCGCCTGGCAACTCTCCGCCCTGCTCCGCACCTGGCGCCACGCAGCCACGGTCGTCCCCCTCCTGGCCGAACCCCTCGCCACCCACCGCTTCCGCACCGCCTCGGCCCTGGGGGCGGCCACGACCGGCACCCTCCTGCTCTGGCGAAGCCTGGGCGAAGCAGGCACGGAGGGCCAGGCCGTTCCACCCGCCCACCTCCTGGACGCCCTGGACCGCTTCCTTGTTTACCTGGGCTTCGCGCTGCTCCTCCTCTCGCTCCTGGCCCTCTTCCCACCGGGCGCGGGCCTCGCCCTGGCAGGTGTCACGGCCACAGGGGAGGGCGCGTTGGGCGCCGCGCTCGCCGCGCGCCTGGGGTTGGCCGGGGTGGCACTCATGGTCGTCGGGGCAGCGGGCGGCGGCGGGACCGCGGGAGCCGCCGACGGAGAAGACGGGAGAGCGCAGAGCGACGGTGGAAATTCGCGGAACGGGTCCATAGACGAGACCGAAAAGGCGTTCAGTGCCAAGGAGCGGCGGATTGCTGAGACACTGCAGAACGAAGGTCGGCACGTGAAGGCTCTCAAGGAGTCCTCAGTGGAGGGGCAGAGAACTCCGGATGCCGTCGTGGACGGAGTTCCGACCGAGTTCAAGACCCTGGACCCCGGAGCGAGTGTCAACTCCGTCAAGAACACGCTGAACACCGCGAAGAAGCAGGCGCGCGACGCCGTCGTCGATGCGCGGGGAAGCGGCCTCGACGAGGCCGGGGCACGCGAGGGGCTGGGGAAGTTTCTGCGCAACAATCCGCCGGGACGAATGAACTCGATCCGGATAATCGGCGACGATTACCATATCATTTGGCCTTGATTGTGCCGCATGAGGGGTTTCACGTGAGCGAGTATCACTACATCTTCATCCGTCCTGGTCTCCCGCGGGATCGGCTGATCCAGGACATCTCCGCGGCGTGCGGCGCCGAACTGAGCCACACCGAGGACGAGTTCATCGATCGCGCGGGAAACCTCGGTCATGCGGCGGTGGAGGTCGAGTTCAGCCACGAGTACGAGGACGACCACGGTATGCCGTTCCAGCGCTACGACTCCCTCCTCACCATCAGGGACTTCGACACGGATCGAAAACGTCAGGAGGCCACGGCCCGGCGGATTTTCGAGAACCTGCGCGCCTTCGACCGCTACGACCTGATCCTCGTACGAGACCTGCAAGAGCTGCTGGCCTCCTCGTCCGCGGCGGGCGCCGAGCCGTCGTGAGCGAACAGAACTGCTACGCACGAGCCGGAATCGAATCCCCGGAAGCCCCCACGGAGCCGCTCAGGCCCCCGACGGCTTGATCTCCCCGGCGAAGACGATGATCTGGTCGATGAGGCTCCGGCGCAGATGGACGACGTCCGTTCCTGCCAGGCGGGGGCCTCCGTCCGGGGTGGTGAAGACCCACTCGTACCGGGCCCATTCGTCCGGCATGTCCACCGCCGAGCAGCGCACCATCGTGCCCGCCCCCGCCGGGTGCCGCCGGATGTCCAGCACGAACCGCTCGACCGCCTCGATCCCCTCACTGCGTCCCAGCGGGCCCCAGAAGACCACGTCCGAGGTCAGGGCCTGCGAGAGCAACGACGTCACATACGCGTCGTCCGAGGCGTTGAAAGCGGAGATGAAGGTGTCGATCGCGGACCGCGCCGTCTCTTCCTGCATGCCCCAGTAATACCAGCCGGCGTGCGGGTCCTGAGCGCGGTCACGCGAGCGTGTGCGTCACGCGATCACGGTCACCTGGCGAACATGAACTTCTCGGTCGCGGCGAGGTCGGTGTTCCAGTACGTGACCTGAGGGGTGGAGGTGACCGCGGGATCGCCGACGTTCAGGAAGTCCGTCCCGCCGGGGAACTCGACGGCGAGCTGCGCGACACCGGCCTCGACGTTCTCGATGTCCACGAAGCCGATCGTCATCGACTTCACGGCGATCGTCTTCTCGTCGGGCCGCCACAGCAGCAGGCCCGCGTACCCCTTCCCGCCCGGCGCGATCGTCGCGAGCCGCTTCGGCTTGGACTCCATCGGCCCGATCTGCTCCACGGCACCGTCACCGAACGACACGTACGGGTAGAGGTACAGCGTGCACGTCGAGTCGCTGATGTTCGTGGCCGTGAGGAGGAGATGCCGGGCCTCGTCGTGCGGGTAGACCTTCGAGACGACGGAGACGTCGGAGTCGGTGCAGGGCCTGGCTTGCGCACCGCTGACGTTCTCGTCGTCGGAGCCGGGGGTGACCGTACCCGGGGTGGCCGTGTCCGGGGTGCCGCTGGGGGCGCTGGACGCCTTGCCGGACGCGCTGGACGGCGTACCGCTCGGCGCCGCGTCGTCCGCGCCCCCACCCGGCTCGCACGCCGTGACGGCAAGCAGCGCGGCGACAGCCGTCGCGCCGAGGGCGTACGTCTTGAGTCTGGTCCGGGCAGCGCCCATGGTGTTCCCCCGAGTGGTCGGACTGGACTGACGCTCCGATTCTGCACAGCGGAACGCACCGATCCAGACACCCTCCGCGATCGTTACGGTGCAAGGACATGGACGGGACACTTCCGTTTCGCCAGGTCAGCGCCATGAAATGGGTCAAGCGGCGGCCAGCTCGCACCAGACGTACTTCCCGCTCCTCCCGTCCCTGGACAAGGGCTGCCAGCCCCAGAGATCAGCGCAGGCCCGCACCAGCACCAGCCCCCGCCCCTCCTCCGCGAGCCCCAACTCCCCGTTCGGCTCGGGAGGTTGTGGGTCCGCGTCCCAGGCCCCGATCCGCAACACCCCCGCCGACCACCGCACCCGCAACGCGGCAGGGCCTTCCGTGTGCCGTACGGCGTTGGAGACCAGCTCGGCCGCGAGAAGCTCGGCGACGTCGACGAGGCGGATCAGGCCGTGGAGCGTGAGGACGAGGCGGAGGGTGCGGCGGCTGACGGTGACGGCGCGGGTGTCGTTCGGGATGTAGAGCGTGTACTCCCAAGGGGCGGAATCGGTTTCGGGCATGGTCAACTCCCGGTGGGTGGTGGGGGTGGGTCGGACCGCGGTGGCGGTGCCGCCGACGCCATGGCAGGGCGGAGCGGTGCACTTCCGCAGCGTGTGCGTTGCGTCACTGAAGGTAGGGGGTACATGTAACTTCCGGCAAGCTGATCCCGTAATCTGGCCCCGAACGGGCGTCACTGAAACGCTTGTTGAACCGAGGAGCGGCGGATGGTCCCGAGGCGTGAACCAACTGCGCGGCAGATGCGCCTGGCGGTCGAACTGCGCAGGCTGCGCGAGGCAGCCGGGCTGACCACCATTGAGGCGGCGGCGCTGCTCGGGGTGAACCGGGTCCAGATCAGCCAGATCGAAGCCGGTATGAAGGGGGTCAGTGAGCAGCGTCTGCGCCGCCTCGCTTCCCACTACGCCTGCACGGACAAGGAGTTCATCAACGCTCTGGTCGCCATGGCCACCGATCGAACGCACGGCTGGTGGGAGGAGTGCCGAGGGCTGCTGCCGACGTCATTCCTGGATCTCGCGGAACTGGAGCACCACGCCACCTTCCTGCACGAGGTGGCGATCCTGTATGTCCCGGGACTCGTTCAGACGGAGGACTACGCCCGCGGTGTCTTTGCCTCCAGGGTTCCGGAACTCGCCGAGGACGAGCTTGAGTTGCGCCTGCGCCACCGAATGCGGCGCCAGCGGCTGACCACCCCCTACGAGCTGGTGATCCATGAGGCCGCCCTGCGTATCAGGGTCAGTGACCGTGCCGTCGCCAAGGCGCAACTCGCCAAGCTCGTGGACGTTTCCGAGGCCGAGCACATCACCGTGCGTGTCATCCCCTTCGACCTTGACCATTTCGGCAGTGCGGCCAGCGCGATGACGTATGTCGGCGGTCCTTTGTCCAAGTTGGACACTGTCGTGCGCGACGTTCCTCACGGCCTGGCGTTCGTCGACTCCGAAGCGCAACTCGAAGTCTTTCGAACGCGCTTCCGTAAGGTGGAAGCTGTATCACTCGACCCCGAGCGGTCGCGTGACTTCATCCATCGGCTGGCGAAAGACCTGTGAGGCATTCCATGGACAACTGGCGAAAGTCGTCCTACTCAGGCCCCGACGACGGCAACGCCTGTGTCGAGATCGCGAACTCGGCGACACACGTGGCGATACGCGACTCCAAGGCCCCCACCCGAGCCACCCTCACCTTCCCCACTGCCTCCTTCGCCCCCTTCATCGACGCCCTCAAGGCCCGCCCCTCGTAACGCACACCGACGCCCGCCGCTGGTCCGGCATGGCGAACGTGTTCATCAGCCACAAGGGTGAGGACAGGGACCCGGCGTGGGAGCTGCGTGAATGGCGGGTCTGCGTCCCTTCGACGCCGACCTGCGCCGGCCCGCAAGCCGACGGGCACTCCGGCAGTGAGGTGATGGGGGAGCGGCAGCCGTGCCGGTGAACGCCGACCACGCGGTCACCGCCTCTCAGGCAACGGCGTCAGCCTCCGCCACGACCTCCACCTGCACCCCACCCCGCAACCCCCACCCGGCCATGGCCCCCGCCTCGGCCTCCACCACATGCCGAGCCCGCACCCGGGGCAGCCCCAACCGCCCGGGCCGCATGGTCGTCACGGCGATGACGACGAGATGGCGATCGAGATATGCGACGTCGATGGGGATACGCATCCGAAAGGTGTGCACGCTGTTGGCAGGCGACAGCAAGACAGCCCCCTCCACATGGTCCCGCCCCAACAGCCCTTTGGTACGGGCCCGATAGGAGGCGGCGATCTCCAACGGAACGGAAACGTCCCGCCCGTCCCCATGCACGACCAACAGCCCCCGCCCATCCCGCAACCGCCGCCCCATGCCGGACCGCCTCTCTCACGCCCTGCAACTGACGTGCCCTGGATAGCGTCGCTTCACCCAAGAGGACTCACACATCCCAGGGAGCTGAAGTGAATCGCCGCCCCAGCCTGCTCGCAGCGACGGCACTGACCGCCGCAGCGGCCCTGACGCTGTCCGCATGCGGAAGTGACGACGGCGCCCAGGACGAGGCCGAGGGGGCAACGGCAGTTACCACCAACGAGACACAGCCGTCACCGGCGGCCACCACATCGACGGCAGCCGCGGACCACCGGCCGAAGATCGAACTTCCCTCTGACCTGACCTACACCTTCGACTGGCCCAGGGCAGGCGACAAGGACAAGGACGCGGTCCTCGCCGACAGCGAGCAGTCCATCAAGGCGGTCGACCTGGCGATCGTGAAACAGGACGCCCTCGACAAGGCGTACCTCTACTACTACGAGGGTGAAGCCGCCGCTGGTGTGAAGAAGTTCGTCCAGGAGTACGTGGATGCCAAGGCCACCATCACGGGGGCGTACCGCTTTTACGACCCGGAAGTGACCCTGGACGGGGACGACACAGCTTCGTTCCGCTATTGCGAGGACCAGGGCCAGGCGTACGTGAAGTACCTGCCCGACAAGGTCAAGAGGACCGAGGTCTCCAAGGACAGCTACGTCGTGTATCACACGTCGCTCAAGAAGAACGCCGAGGGAGTCTGGGTGATTCAGAGGATTGTCTCGCAGCGGGGGAGCGACAAGTGCCAGCCGTGAGTGCGACCGGCGGCGAGCGATCTCACCGTCTTCTCCTTTGCTCATTCATAAGTGGAACCACCAGTTCGCTGCGTACGCCCGCCCGCACCCGCCGCGTTACGGAACCGTGACCGCCCAATCGGACCGAGGAGCGGCCCATTTGGCCCCTTTCGTGCCGCTGGGTGTCCATCTTCACCCTGGTATCGCTCCACCCCGCTGGATAGCGTTGGTTCGCTCAAGAGAAGCCTCGCCTCACCAGGAGCCGATCGTGAATCGCCGCCCCACCCTGATCGCAGCGCTCACGCTGACCGCCGCAGCGGCCCTGACGCTGTCCGCGTGCGGGAGCGATGGCAGCTCCAAGGACAAGGACAAGGACAAGATCGCCGGCGCCGACACCGGAGGCAGCGCGTCGGCGTCGCCGACGGCATCGGCCTCGGCGACTGCGGACCGCCCGAAGATCGAGTTGCCCTCCGATCTGTCCTACACGTTCGACTGGTCCAAGACCGGCGACAAGGACAAGGACGCTGTCCTGGGCGACAGCGAACAATCGATCAAGGCCGTCGATCTGGCCATTGTCAACCAAGACGCCCTGGACAAGGCTTACCTCTTCTATTACGAGGGGGAGGCTGCTGCCAACACGCAGGAGTTCATCCAGGCGTACGTCAAGGCCAAGGCCAGGGTCACTGGGGCTTACCGCTATTACGACGCCTCCGTGAACGTGAGCGACAAGGACAGCGCGTCACTTGTGTACTGCGAGGACCAGAGCAAGGCGTACGACATGTACTTGAAGACCAAGAAGGTCAACAAGACGCCGGCTACGAAGAACAGCTACGTGCTCTACATCACTCAATTGCACAAGAACGACGAGGGCGTGTGGGTCGTCGAGAAGATTGAGTCCCAGAGGGGGAGCGACAAGTGCCAGCCTTGAGCGTCGTGTCGCGGGTCCTGGTAGCGCCCGCTGTGATCGGTGTGCTGCTGTTGAGTGGTATGCCCGCGCTCGCCGACAACACGATCGGCGGTGGTGCTCAGGCACCCAGCACGAATGCCGACACCAACGGCGACACCCTTTCCGTCACCGCCGGCGGCGTCGTCTTCGACCGTTCCAAGAACGGCAGCGGCACCTCCACCGGCGCCCTGACTTCGTCGAACACCTCCTGGTCCCCGCCCCCCTGCTGGTATGCGCCCAAGTACACCCCGGAACAGCTCCAGAAGACGCTGGAGCCGATCTGGGAGGCCGATTCGACCGGCTACGAGTGGGACGCCGAGCAGCGGAAGAAGTACAACGCGGACGACGAGGAAAAGGGCTTCAACAAGGACAAGACCGGCAAGGGCTACTGGTGGGACTCCTACGTCGACAAGAGCTACCCCCCGGGCTGGGACTCCTGCGACAAGGGCCCCTTCTGGGTGGACACGGGCGACGCCCCGCCGGCCGAGTACGAGAACGCCGTCACCCCTGAGATCCTCGCCGAACTCGCCTACAACGAGATCCGCGTCCCCGGCACCAAGGTCACCCTGGCCCCCGCCGAGACGACGAAGGTCAACCTCCCGACCTGGGCCTGGCTCGACGCCGCCGACTTCAAGCCGGTCTCCGTGACGGCCTCGGTCCCGGTGCTCCAGATCCAGGCGACGGCGACCGCCGAACCGGTGTCGCTCAAGATCGAGCCCGGTACCGGCGACGCCGTGACCTACCCGGCATCCGGCGTCTGCGAGATCAACAACGGCCGCATCGGCGAGCCGTACGCCAAGGGCAAGGCCGGCCAGACACCCCCCTGCGGGGTGAAGTACCTGCGTGCGTCGGGTGACGCGACCTACCCCCTCAGGGCAACCGTCACCTGGCAGATCCACTGGACCGGCACCGGCGGCGCGGGCGGCGACCTGCCCGACGGCAACTTCGGCGCCACCCAGGACGTCGTCGTGCAGGAGATCCAGGCCGTCAACCGCTGACGATCACGCTGTCCCACGGTCGGGCGATCACTCCCCTCGGGAGAGTGATCGCCCGCCTTGCTGTGCAGGCGGCGTGGATAGAGTCCGTCACTCGCGCACACGGCAGGAACGGGGAGCAAGCGCATGGCGGGTCGGCTGGCCGTTGACGGTGATGAACTCTCCGATTTCATGCGGAAGTTGAGAAAGTCGACGAGCTCGCTCGCAGGGGTCCGCAAGGCGCTCTCGGACGCCGGTGTCAGAGGCCTGGGAACGGACGATCTCGACTCCGCATGTGAGGACTTCCAGGACGACTGGAAGTACGGCGCCGAGGAGATCGGCAAGCAGACGGAGGACCTCGCCGAGATCATCGGCAAGAGCCGGGACAGCTACCGCGAGGTGGACAAGGCGCTGGAGGCGGCGTTGGAGAAGGCCGCCCGGGAAGCGAAGCGCGGGGGCAAGAAGTGACCCTCACGCCCGGCGTAGAGCGAACCCGCTCGACCGACTCCCGGTACCGGCAGTACGACGACGATCTCAAGAAGCCCCAGGGTCTGCAGACGACGTCCCCGGTCCCGAATCCCCACTACCCGCACCTGGGCTTCAACCCGGTGCCTGGCGACACGGAGACCGTCCGAGGGCTGCACAAGAAGCTCAACAGTTGCGCCGAGACCCTGGAAGACGCCTACGACCTGGTGACCAAACTGCTCGACGGCAGCTATTGGAAGGGGGACGCGGCCGTCGCCTTCCGCGAGCAACTCGCCGAAGGCCCACTTCCGTTGAACCTCAAGAACGCCGCCCACTCCATCCGCAAGGCGGCCAAGCAACTGGTTCGCTGGGAAGGCGAACTCGACGAGTACCAGGGGCGCGCCAAGAAGCTCGAAGAGGACGCGAAGGACGCCCGAGCGGCCGTCGACCGGGCGAAGGGGAAGGCGGCCAAAGCGGCGGACGACCCCCACCTGGAAGGAAAGGGAGCCGACAGCGATGCCGCGCGGAAGGCGCTGACCCACGCCGACGCCGATGCCGAGGAGGCCCAGGCCGAACTCGACAAGGTCATCGCCAGGGCGAAGAAGCTCGCCGAAGAACACGAAAGCAAGGCCAAGCTTCGCGCGGGCAAGATCCGCGACGCGACGAAGAAGCTGGTCCCGCACGAACCGGGGTGGTTCGACGAGGCACTCGACTGGCTCAGCGACAACCTGCCGGACATCCTGAGCTTCGTGGCGGGGGCGATTGCAGTGGGGGCGCTGCTGCTCTCCGGGCCGCTGGGCTGGACCCTGGCCACCGTGGCGGCACTCATGCTCACGTCGTCGGCGATGAGCTTGGCGGCCCTCGCGATCAGGGTCTCGGACCCGGAGGTTCGAGCCTCACTCTGGGACGGGCTCATCAAGGGCGAACGGGACGCCGACTTCTGGAGCAACACGGTATCGGTGGGGGCGGATCTCGCCGGCGCACTTCCGGGCCTGGGCGCCGTGGCCAAAGGCAGCCTGGAGGCGGCGCAGGCGATTCGGGCAGGTGGTCAGAGCCTTGGCTTCTGGGAGAAGGCGACAACCTATGGCTCGAAGACACTCGACGAGGCGAGGCTCATCTCCGAGCTGGACAATCCGTTGATCGCGCGAGCTGTCCGTGGTTGTAGTGATCCCGAGAAGGCGGCTCGCGCTGTGGCAGGAACGTCGGGACTGGTCGGTGTCGGAACCGGCGGTTTCGGCCTGCACAACAAACTGGTGGACGCGGACGCCAGTGACATCAAGGACGGAACCGTCGCAGGCATCGACGGCTCACGTCTCGTCCTCGACAATGCCGGAATTCTCAAGTTGGTCACTCATGTCTTTTGAGGTCTCACAGGAGAGCAGAAAACTGGTGAACCCCGTGGACCATCCCACTGCGTGGGCTCATGCGCCTACACGTCGTGCCTGGGCAGCACACATGACCATGAACGTCATCGGTCTTGTCGGTTGGGTCAGCGGCTGGATCGCCGTCCTCGGCATTTCCCTCCAGCTCCCGGATTGGGCCGTCTGGATCTGCATGCCGTACTTCATCTACGGGGCATATCGGGCAGTGACGCAACTGCGCTATATCGGACCGGCATTGTGGATGCTGCGTATTCTGCGCACATACCCCTGGCAGATCGTGCCCAACATTCCGCATGGGCTGACCAAGAGGTCGGAAGTCCTCGGCCGCCAGTACGGTTGGTTCGAACTACCCAATCCCGCCCGTACGGATCAGTGCCTGCCACTCGTCTTCGCCGACCATCTCCGCACCGGCTGGTGGAGCCGCCGCATGGCACCGCGTGCCAAGCCGCGTTTGAAGGCCGAGATCAAGACGGTTTGGTTCGCGGGCGATCCACGCTTTGTCGGTCTGATCGCCGCTCCCACTCCGAGGGGGACAACCCCTCGCCGACTGCACATCGTCGAGCAGAAGACCGATGTCCGCAGTGGACAACGCTTTATGGACTGGGGCGCCACACCCGAGGACATCGAGCGCGGTCGGCAAGCAGGAGTGACGCCGGTCCACCCCTGACCGTACGGAGAGACGTGCAATGACCACACCTACGATCCTTCTCCACGACTCCCTCAACGACCCCCTCGGGGAACTTTGGTTCGCCGAACCCGCCGGCTTTACGACCCTGCCAGTCGGGGCCCTGCTCCCGACTCTGGACTCGGCGGCCGTCGATGACCTACGGGCGGCAGCCGCTCCGCTACTGGACTCGGCCCCTGACGACCTGGCCCGGCAACGGTTCATCGCTCACATCGCGTCGGGACAGCAGGTACTGGCCGCACTCCGCGATATGGGGACCGTTCACTGCGCGATCGGCCTCCACCGTGATGACGTGCGGGAGGCGAGCCCGGGCGCCCGTAACCTTCTCTTCTCCTTCTTCACCATCTCCTGGTGCCAGTCCAATGTCGCCTCGCGCGGTGTCACGGCCGCCCGCGCGGTAACGTCCTTCGGTGGACACACTCACATTGAGTACATCGAACTGGCCTGTGGACCTGCGTCTCTGAGCGAGCGCCTGGTGAGGCTGTCGGACGCGAACAGCCTCTTTCAGCAACCACTGCTGCAAATCCATGCGCATCTGCCCCACCCCGACTGTCGGCGCCTCGCCGTGCTCACTCTGAGTACGACGGCCGTCGCACGTCGAAGCGAGTATCGCGCCATCCTCAGACAGATCGCGGAGACGGTTCGCTTCGAGTGTCCGGTGGACGCCGACACGTAAAGCAGTTGTCCACTGGCCTCCTCACGGGTAGGAAGACCCCCATGACCGCACTCGGCGCAGTCTTCCGCCCCCAACTACCCCCCGAACGCCTCCGCGCAGTGGCGCAGCTCGCGGACGACGCCGGGCTGGATGAGCTCTGGCTCTGGGAGGACTGCTTCCGCGAGGGCGGTATCTCCACCGCCGCCGCAGCCCTCGCCTGGACCGAGCGGGTCAAGGTCGGTGTCGGGCTGCTTCCCGTGCCGCTGCGCAACGTCGCCATCACCGCCATGGAAGTCGCCTCCCTGCACCGCATGTTCCCGGGACGGGCCGTCGTCGGCGTCGGGCACGGGGTGCAGGACTGGATGGGGCAGGTCGGGGCGCGGGTCGAGTCGCCGGTGACGTTGCTCCGGGAGCATCTCGTCGCGTTGCGCGCGCTGTTGAGGGGGGAACGCGTCACCACCGACGGGCGGTACGTCCATCTCGATGACGTCGCGCTCGACTGGCCGCCCGCCACCCCCGTACCCGTCCTCGCCGGCGCCACCGGCCCCCGTACCCTGCGCCTCACCGGGGAAGCCGCCGACGGCACCATCCTCACCGCCTCCACCACCGCCGACGGAGTCCGCCGGGCATGCCGACTCATCGCCGAGGGGCGGGAGTCCGCCGGGCGCGGCGACGACATCGACGGCACCGGCGCCACCAGTGGCACCAGCACCACCGGCGACCCTCGCCCCGAGCCGCACCGCATCGTCGTCTACCTGCTCACCGCCACCGGCCCCGACGCCGCCCGACGCCTCCGTGCCGAGCTCGTCGACGAAGGGCTCCAGGACGTTCCCGACCTCGGTGTCGCCGGTGACGCGGGTGCCGTCGCCAAGGCGGTGCGGCGGCTTGCCGAGGCCGGGGCCGATGCCGTCATCCTTCAGCCGACCGGCGACGAGCCCGACCCGGAGGGGTTCGTGCGCTTCGCCGCCGAGGAAGTACGGCCCCTGGTGCGCTGACGTGAACCCCAAGGACATGGACACGGACACGGACATGGACACGGACATGGACATGGACACGGACACGGACACGGACAGCGTGCGGCTGCGGCCCGTCACGCCCGCCGACCTCGACGCGTTCCTTGCCTTCGAGCACGACGAGGAGGCGCTGCGACGGTCCCGGTTCACGCCCCGGCCGCGCGACCGGTTCATGCATCATTGGCGCGACAGTGTCCTCGGCGACGAGACCTGCCTCGTCCGCACCGTCACCGTGGGTCCCGACCATCAGCCCGCCGGTCATGTCGTCAGCTGGTGGGAGGGCGAGCGGCGCTTTCTCGGGTACTGGCTCGGGCGGCAGTACTGGGGGAGGGGCATCGGCAGCGCGGCCCTGCGGCACTATCTCGACGACGAGGAGACCGTTCGGCCGTTGTACGCCGACCCCTTCGTCGGCAACACCGCCTCCGTACGGCTCCTCGAGAAGCTCGGCTTCCGCCACACCGGCACCCTCCGGCACGGCGACGACGAACACGCCCTTCTCGTACTGCCGCCCGAACCGGCACAGTGAGCGCCTCTCCCTCCACACTCCCCGCCCCCTGGCGCCTCCCCTTCGACCTCGCCTGGGAGGCTCTCCGTGCCGGCAGCCTCCCCGTCGGTGCCGTCCTCCTCGACGCCGACGGGCGGCTCCTCGCCGCCGGCCGCAACCGGAGCCACGAGACCACCGCCCCGCCCGGACAGCTCGCCAACAGCGCCCTGGCCCACGCCGAGGTCAACGCCCTCGCCCAACTCCCCCTCGACCGCCGCCATGACGGCCACCGGCTCCACACCACCCTCGAACCCTGCCTCCTGTGCAGCAGCGCCCTGATCCACAGCCGGGTCCGGCACGTGCTCTACGCTGCGCCCGCGTCCTCGCCGGCCTCCCCGGCCTACTGGACGCCCCCACCGCGCAAGCGGCCTACGACCTCCTCCGTCCGCATCTCACCGTCACCCCCGCCGGTGATCTCCCGTAGCCCCGTCGATCAACTCACGCACCACGTCCATGTGCCCGGCGTGCCGAGCCGTCTCCTCGATCATGTGGACGAGGACCCAGCGCAGCGAGACGTCGTGGTCCCGCCAGGACGGACGGCCCAGGCCTGTCAGCGGCACCTCCGCGATCACCCGGTCCGCCGCCGTTCTCGCGCGACCGTAGAACTCGACGATCTGCGCCGTCGTCTCGCCCTGGTCGGCCCGCATGTCCTGGTCCGTGGTGGGGTCGAACCAGAGCTCCTCGACCTCCGCGCCCACCTCGGCGCCGAAGGTCTCCACGAACCAGCCGTACTCCACCGACGCCAGGTGTTTGACCAGGCCCAGCAGACTCGTGCCGGACGGGGTCATCGGGCGGCGCAGCTCCTCGTCGTCCAGCCCCTCCAGCTTCCACAGCACCGCGTCCTGGTGCCGATCCAGGCTCGCGCGCAGCGTCGCCTTCTCGTCGCCGCGGTACGGCATGCCGTCCGCGGCGTCGCCTGTGACCTCGGCATTCGTGACCTCAGGATTCGTCATGCCGGAAAATTAGCAGCGCCCACTGACAGCGCTCTGCGACGATCACCCCCATGCCCGCCACAGACGACGACCGGCCGCAGTCACACCCGCAGCCGCAGCCGCAGCCGCAGCCGCAGCCGCAGCCGCAGCCGCAGCCCCACCGTCACGACCAGGGCCGCCATCGCACCTTCGAGGACCTCGTCGCCGAAGGTGCCGCCGTTCCCACCGACGGCTGGGACTTCTCCTGGTTCGAGGGGCGGGCCACCGAGGCGCGGCCCTCGTGGGGGTACGCCACCGCCATGGCCGCCCGGCTCGCCGGCGCGACCGCCGCCCTCGACATCCAGACCGGGGGAGGGGAGGTGCTCGACTTCGCCCTCGCCCAGGTCGAGCCGAAGGCCCCCGTCCTCGCCGTCGCCACCGAGGGCTGGCCGCCCAACGTCGCCAAGGCCACCGCCCTGCTCCGCCCCCGCGGCGTCGCCGTCGTCGCCGCGCCCGAGGACGCGCCGCTGCCGTTCGCGGACGAGGCGTTCGACCTGGTCACCAGCCGGCATCCGGTCAGCCCGAACTGGGCGGAGATCGCGCGCGTACTGCGGCCCGGCGGGACCTACTTCGCCCAACACGTCGGCGCTCGCAGCGTGTTCGAGCTCGTCGAGCACTTCCTCGGCCCCCTCCCGGCCGAGCAGAGCGCCGCCCGCCTCCCCGAGCGGGAACGCGCCGGTGCCGAGGCCGCCGGGCTGGAGATCGTCGACCTGCGCTCCGAGCGACTGCGGATGGAGTTCTACGACATCGCCGCCGTCGTTCACTTCCTGCGCAAGGTGGTGTGGATGGTCCCGGACTTCACCGTCGACAAGTACGAGCCTCAGCTACGGTCCCTGCACGCGCGGATCGAGTCCGAGGGTCCCTTCGTCGCCCACAGCACCCGCCACCTCTTCGAGGCCCGCAAGCCGTACTCCGTCTGACGGCCGTACTCCGTCTGACAGCCGCACTGCGGCTGAACGGCAGCACTCCGCCTTACGAGCCGCACCCGCCGACAGGGTGCATCTACTGCAAATCGGGCAATTCGTGTATCCAGGCGCCATTCCCCCTTCGCTTCCACGGGGTTCACCAGGTTTCCACATCGTTATCACTGTCGGCTCGCTTCTTACCTTCGTCTCACGTAGGTTCGGACCAAGGTAATTCGCGTGAGCAAAGCTGCGCGGGCGGCACCGCGCAGTGGAGGGGGCTGCGCGGTGCCCTGCCTTGCAGCTCGCGACACCGGTCGTTCGCGTCAAGCGGGCGCGTGCGGGCGGGGTCACCCGCCTGGGGGATGCGAAGCCGAATTGCCGATGCGGCGCCCGAGTCGTCCCGGACCCCCGGATCTCGTCCCGACTCACACGATTGCCCTGGGAATCCGCTGTGTTCCGGCCATGAATCCACTGTGAATGCGGTGTTCCGCGAGCACCGGGCCGTCGTCGCGCGACTGCGGAGAGTAGTTGTGGCACGCCGATGCACGCAGCATCACTTACGAAGGGTTATGGTGGAAACCCCCCCTCGGGCCGGTCCGTCTCCCCCCCACGGACCGGCCCGTTTTTTGTGCCCCGACGGCCCGCGCCGCACCCCGGACACCGCACCCCACGTCGACACCGCGCGCCGCAATAACAAACCGCCCCTCTCGCCACCCAACACCCCGCCCCGCCTCTCCCTGCCTCTCCCTGCCTCTCCCCGTGTGTCTTCCCGCTCCCTCCCCACCCCGCATTCGACCCGCGCTCAAGTCTCCCTCTAGCGTCCCGGTAGGCTTCCGCGCGCGGGGACCGCATCTGCACGGAGGGGCTGACAATCACGTGAACCTGCGCGACAAGCTGCGCGGCCTGCTGGTCAGGCTCTACGCACGCCGGGTGGAAGGCCACCTGGACCACGCTCAGGTGCCCAAGCACATCGGCGTCATCATGGACGGCAATCGCCGCTGGGCGAAGGCCTCCGGTTCCACCACCGTGCACGGTCACCGGGCGGGTGCCGACAAGATCGAGGAATTCCTCGGCTGGTGCTCCGAGACGGACGTCGAAGTCGTCACGCTGTGGCTGCTGTCGACGGACAACTTCGACCGGCCCCAGGAGGAACTCGGCCCGCTGCTCGGCATCATCGAGGACGTCGTCCACACGCTCGCCGCGGACGGACGCTGGCGAGTGCACCATGTCGGCACGCCCGACCTGCTGCCCTCGCAGATGCAGTTGGCGCTCAAGGAGGCGGAGGAGGCCACCGCCCACGTCGATGGGATACTCGTCAACGTCGCCATCGGCTACGGCGGCCGTCAGGAGATCGTCGACGCGATGCGCTCGATGATGCTGGACGCTGCCGACAAGGGCACCTCGCTGGAGGAGCTCGCCGAGTCCGTGACCATCGACGCGATCGGCCGGCATCTCTACACCGGCGCCCAGCCCGACCCCGACCTGGTGATCCGTACCAGCGGGGAACAGCGGCTGTCCGGATTCATGCTGTGGCAGACGGCCCACTCCGAGTACTACTTCTGTGAGGTCTTCTGGCCGGCCTTCCGCAAGGTCGACTTCCTGCGGGCCCTGCGCGACTACGCGGCTCGCCACCGGCGTTACGGCGGCTGACACACGTGCGCCCCCGGGGGGGTCCTTCGGGTACCCCGTTTGGGACGGAAGTAACAAGGAGTTCACCAGCGCGCCGTCATCCGCACTGGCATGGCAGCGCATGTTCGAGGGCATAAGCCAAGCAGGTCGACACCCGAACCACGGGTGTCGGATCCTCAGCGGACGGCACGGGGCCGTCCGCCCGGGAGGCCCTTTGCACCAGCCCGATCGTGCGGCGACCGCACGGACGAACAGGCGGAGGGCCGGTTCTCGGCCCGTGCGCAGTGTGCAGGGCGGCCGTCGACCGGTCCAGCTCCACTCCGTCGCTCCCCGACCTCATCCGAGGGGGTACGTCCTTCCGTGGTGACCAGCACAAAGCGCCACAAGCCAGACCGGCGCACCTATGTTCTCGACACCAGCGTTCTGCTGGCCGACCCGAACGCCCTGAGCCGCTTCGACGAGCACGAGGTCGTGCTCCCCATCGTCGTGGTGACGGAGTTGGAGGCCAAGCGGCACCATCCCGAGCTCGGCTACTTCGCCCGACAGGCGCTGCGCCTGCTGGACGAGTTCCGGGTGAAGCACGGTCGCCTCGACGCCCCCATCCCGATCGGGGAACTCGGCGGCACCGTCCGTGTCGAGCTCAACCACTCGGACCCCAGCGTGCTGCCGACCGGCTACCGCCTGGGGGACAACGACTCCCGTATCCTCGCGGTCGCCCGCAATCTGCAGGCCGAGGGGTTCGACGTCACCGTCGTGTCGAAGGACCTGCCGCTCAGGATCAAGGCCTCCTCGGTCGGTCTCCTCGCCGAGGAGTACCGCGCCGAACTCGCCATCACGGACTCCTCCGGCTGGACCGGAATGTCCGAACTGACCCTGCCCGGCGATCAGGTGGACATCCTCTTCGAGGAAGGGCATGTGTACGTCCCGGAGGTCTCCGACCTTCCCGTGCACACCGGCCTGACGATCCACTCCGAGCGCGGCAAGGCGCTCGGCCGGGTCACCGCCGAGGGCAACATCCGGCTGGTGCGCGGCGACCGGGAGGCGTTCGGCATCAAGGGGCGCAGCGCGGAGCAACGTATCGCGCTGGACCTGCTCCTCGACCCGGACGTCGGCATCGTCTCGATGGGCGGCCGGGCCGGCACCGGCAAGTCGGCGCTCGCGCTGTGCGCGGGCCTGGAGGCGGTGTTGGAGCGCCGCCAGCATCAGAAGGTCATGGTCTTCCGGCCGTTGTACGCGGTCGGCGGGCAGGAACTCGGCTATCTGCCGGGGTCCGAGGCCGAGAAGATGAGCCCCTGGGCGCAGGCGGTCTTCGACACGCTGTCCGCGGTCACCAGCCGCGAGGTCATCGAAGAGGTCACCGCGCGCGGCATGCTCGAGGTGCTGCCGCTCACCCACATCCGCGGACGCTCGCTGCACGACGCGTTCGTGATCGTGGACGAGGCACAGTCGCTGGAACGGAATGTGCTTCTCACCGTTCTGTCCCGAATCGGCGCCAATTCGCGGGTGGTTCTCACCCACGACGTGGCCCAGCGGGACAACCTGCGGGTGGGGCGGTACGACGGTGTCGTCGCCGTCGTGGAGAAGCTGAAGGGACATCCCCTCTTCGCCCACGTCACGCTGACGCGGTCCGAGAGGTCCCAGATTGCCGCCCTTGTGACCGAAATGCTGGAGGACGGGCAAATCTGAGGTAGTACCCGCCAGTTGGCGCCGTCCGAAAAGGCGAAGAGCCTAGTCGGGCGGCGCCTTCGCGTGTTGCGGTTTCTCAAAATCACTGGGGTCAAACGGGATGTGAGCTTTCACACGCAACTCAGAATTGCCACCCGGCGTCCCGTTACGGCAGAGTCTCACTCCTGTCAGGCCCCGCATACGACACACCTGTACCGCCAGCGGTACGGCACCACAGCAACACCAGGTTCAACTCCATAGTCGACGTCGTATGCCGCCCGAGCACCACGCGGCGCCTCCCGCACGGGAGTTGCCCACCGGGCCCGTACCTCCCGTGACCCAGTAGTGGGGAGGTCAGCGCCAGGGGCACGATTGCGTCCGCCAGGGTCACCGAAGCGGACGACGCTGGAAGGAAACCGTGTGAGTCCGATTTCGGTCCGGGGATTCGCAGTGGCCTCTGCCACCGCGGTCACCGCTGTCGGAAGCGTCGTAGGCGTTGCCTCGGGCAGCACCGCACAGACGAACGACGCCGAGGCGACAGCAGCCGAGACGACGCTCCTCGCGGGCATACCCGCAGGCCAGCAGGCCCAGGTGCAGACCGCGTCGCTGACGCAGCAGGCCAACGTCCAGGCCATCCAGGCGGACGCGAGCGCCAAGAAGGACGCCGAGGAATCGGCCCGCAAGGCTGCTGCCAAGTCGGCGATCGAGAAGAAGGAAGCCGCCGAGAAGGCGGCGAAGGAAGCCAAGGAACGCGCCGAGGCCAAGACGGTGGCCTCCCGGTCCGCGTCCAGCTTCCCCGTGCAGAGCTCCTACACGGTCGCGCAGATCCAGGCGAT
>NZ_QFRX01000001.1:6386638-6457424 GCF_003143935.1 Streptomyces sp. Act143
CGCCAGATGGTGCCGAGCGCCCAGTTCCAGTGCTTCAGCAACATCGTGGACCACGAGTCCAGCTGGAACTACCAGGCGGTCAACGCCTCCTCCGGCGCCTACGGCCTCTTCCAGGCGCTGCCGGGCTCCAAGATGTCCTCGGTCGGCGCCGACTGGCAGACCAACCCGGCCACCCAGATCAAGTGGGGCCTCAACTACATGGACAGCCGCTACGGCAGCCCGTGCGAGGCGTGGTCCTTCTGGCAGGCCAACCACTGGTACTAGGCCAACCACTGGTACTGGGCCGGCCGCCGGTACCGGACCGGCCACGGGTACAGATCCGTACCCTGCTCAACCTTTCCGAGCCCCTCACCGTCCTTTCGGTGAGGGGCTTCGGCCATGTCCTGCCCCTGCATGTACGGTCGAGCCGACGACTCCAGGGGGGAGTGGTGAGGAGAAGCGGGGGAAGAGGACGGATCATGTCGCGAGTGCCACGGTGGCTCGGTCGGGTGGGTGCCGGACTGAGTGAGATGGGTGAGCGGTTGGACGAGCGCCGCGCGGAGGTCGAGCGCGAGGAGGCCGAGGCGGACGCGCCGCCCGAGCCGCCCGCGGACGCGCCGGAGGACCGCTCCCGGCCGCTCGCCGAGCACGTGACCGTCGTACCGCACCGCCCGGACCCCGCGCAGGCCGTGCCCTGGGGGGTGCGGGTCGCCGCCGAGGCCGGCTGGCGGCTGCTGGTGCTGGCGGGCACGGTCTGGGTGCTGATGCGGGTCATCAGCGCCGTCCAACTCGTCGTCCTCGCCTTCACGGTGGCCCTGCTCATCACCGCGCTGCTCCAGCCGACCGTGGCCCGGCTGAAGAGGTACGGCGTGCCGCGCGGTCTGGCCACCGCCCTGACGGCGATCTTCGGCTTCGTCGTCCTCGGGCTGCTCGGCTGGTTCGTGACCTGGCAGGTCATGGAGAACATCGACGATCTCTCCGACCAGATCCAGAACGGCATCGACGATCTGCGCGACTGGCTGCTGAAGAGCCCCTTCCACGTCACCGAGAAGCAGATCAACCAGATCTCCAAGAACCTCGCGGACGCGGTCGGCGCGAACACCGACCAGATCACCTCCGCGGGCCTGGAAGGCGTCCAGGTCGTGGTGGAGGCGCTGACCGGCATCCTGCTGACGTTCTTCTCCACCCTGTTCCTGCTGTACGACGGCCGGCGCATCTGGGAGTGGACGCTGAAGCTGGTGCCGGCGGCGGCGCGGCCGGGTGTCGCGGGCGCGGGCCCGCGGGCGTGGCGCACGCTGACGGCCTATGTGCGCGGGACCGTGATCGTCGCCCTCATCGACGCCATCTTCATCGGCCTCGGCATCTATTTCCTGGGCGTCCCGATGGCCGTGCCGCTGGCGGTCTTCATCTTCCTGTTCGCGTTCATCCCGCTCGTCGGCGCGGTGGTCTCCGGCGCGCTGGCGGTGGTGGTCGCGCTGGTGACGCAGGGCGTGTTCACGGCGGTCATGGCCCTGGCGGTGGTACTCGCGGTGCAGCAGATCGAGGGCCACATCCTCCAGCCGTTCATCCTGGGCCGCGCGGTGCGGGTGCACCCGCTGGCGGTGGTGCTGTCCGTCGCGGCGGGCGGCATGGTGGCCGGGATCGGGGGAGCGGTCGTGGCGGTGCCGCTGGTGGCGGTGACGAACACCGTGGTGGGCTATCTGCGGGCGTACGCACGCGAGTCGGCGGCGCCGCAGCCGGCCCGCGCGGTGCCCGGGAACGCCGAAGGTCCGGAGGCAGCGCCCCCGGACCCCGGTGCGGCCGACGCTACTCGGCCAGAACCGCCTCAGCGTCCAGCGTCGCACTGACCGCCTGGATCACCGAAGCGATCTTGAACGCCTCCTGGACGGTCTCGCGCTCCAGCCCCGCCTTGCGCAGCACCTGCTCGTGGGAGTCCAGGCACATGCCGCAGCCGTTGATGGCGGACACCGCGAAGGACCAGAGCTCGAAGTCGACCTTGTCGACGCCGGGGTTGCCGATGACGTTCATCCGCAGACCGGCGCGCAGGTTGCCGTACTCGTGGTCCGAGAGCAGGTGGCGGGTGCGGTAGAAGACGTTGTTCATCGCCATCACCGCGGCCGCCGCCTTCGCCGCCTGGTACGCCTCCGGCGACAGGTTGGCCTTCGCCTCCGGCGCCAGCTCGCGCAGCACGATCGGCGAGCGCGCGGCGATGGCGGTGGCCAGCACCGTGCCCCACAGCTGCTGCGCCGGCAGGTCGGAATTGCCGATGACCGAGCCGAGGTTGAGCTTCAGGTCCTTGGCGTAGTCCGGTATCGAGGACTTGAGGGAGTCGAGGGACATCTCAGGTCACTCCCCGGCCAGCAGCTTGCCCGCGTCCAGCGTCTCGTCGCCCTTGGTCCAGTTGCAGGGGCAGAGCTCGTCCGTCTGGAGCGCGTCGAGGACCCGCAGGACCTCCTTGGGGTTACGGCCGACCGAGCCCGCGGTCACCATGGAGAACTGGATCTCGTTGTTCTGGTCCACGATGAAGACCGCGCGCTTGGCGAAGCCGTCCTCGCCCTCGATGCCCAGGTCGCGCATCAGCTCACGCTTGGTGTCGGCCAGCATCGGGAACGGCAGCTCGCGCAGGTCGTCGTGGTCCTTGCGCCAGGCGTGGTGGACGTACTCGGAGTCGCCGGAGAAGCCGAGGATCTGGGCGTCGCGGTCGGCGAACTCCTCGTTCAGCTTGCCGAAGGCGGCGATCTCCGTCGGGCACACGAACGTGAAGTCGGCGGGCCATGCGAACACGATCTTCCACTTGCCCTCGTAGGACTTGTGACTGATCGTCTCGAACTCCTTGCCCTTCTCCAGCGAGACGCAGGCGGTCAGTTCGAACGCGGGGAACTTGTCACCGACAGTGAGCACAAACTCTCCTTGCAGCGAGGAAAGCGCCCTCTTGTGAAGGGTCTCTCCCTTGGGTTGGACGGGGGAGATGCTTCCACAAGGTGCATTGATTGCGGAAATCGCTACACTTGGGCGTGTTGATCGAGAGGATCTATCAGTGACCGTGAGTAGCGTCGGGGCCAAGAGGCGCCAGCCGAGCCTCGCCCAGCTGCGCGCCTTCGCCGCCGTCGCCGAGCACCTGCACTTCCGGGACGCCGCCGCCGCGATCGGCATGAGCCAGCCCGCGCTCTCCGGTGCCGTCTCGGCCCTGGAGGAGACGCTCGGGGTCACGCTGCTGGAGCGCACCACCCGCAAGGTGCTGCTCTCGCCGGCCGGCGAGCGGCTCGCCGTACGCGCCAAGGCGGTGCTGGCGGAGGTCGGGGCGCTCCTGGAGGAGGCCGAGGCGGTACGGGCCCCTTTCACCGGCGCGCTGCGGCTCGGCGTCATCCCCACCGTCGCGCCCTATCTCCTGCCCACCGTGCTCCGGCTCGTCCACGACCGCTATCCGCACCTCGACCTCCAGGTGCACGAGGAGCAGACCGCCAGCCTCCTCGACGGGCTCACCACCGGCCGCCTCGACCTGCTGCTGCTCGCCGTGCCGCTCGGGGTACCCGGGGTCATCGAACTGCCGCTCTTCGACGAGGACTTTGTGCTCGTCACGCCCCTTGGTCATCCGCTCGGCGGACGTGAGGGCATCCCGCGCGAGGCGCTGAAGGAGCTCAACCTGCTGCTCCTGGACGAGGGGCACTGCCTGCGCGACCAGGCCCTCGACATCTGCCGCGAGGCCGGGCGGGCCGACGCCCCCGTCACCACCACGGCCGCCGGACTCGCCACGCTGGTCCAGCTCGTGGCCGGCGGACTGGGCGTGACGCTGCTGCCGCGCACCGCGGTCCGCGTCGAGACCTCCCGCAGCGACCGGCTGCGCACCGGGTCCTTCGCCGAGCCGGCCCCGGCCCGCCGGGTCGCCCTCGCCATGCGTGCGGGAGCGGCGCGCGGCGCGGAGTACGGCGAACTGGCCGACGCCCTGCGGGAAGCGCTGCGACCGCTGCCCGTGCGGGTGCTGGACGCATCGGAAACAGTCGCCTGCGGATCGTTCAAATGAGCGTCGAACAAAGCGAATTCAACGCCACCGCATTGCAGTTTCTGTCAGGTCGGAACAGCTAGGAATAGTCCGCCCGAAGTAATGCCCCGCGGCTGATACACATACCCCCGTCAGTGCTACGCACCAGGCGTATGTGCGAAATGCCAAGGGGAGTGATGTCGGGCATTCGGGACTCCCTCGACCGAGTCGGCCACGACCTGCTGACGCACGCCCTGGCGCGGTGCGGGAGCGAGGAGTTCACCGGGGCGCTGAGAGTGGCCGGATCACCCGGCGGCACCCTCCACCTGAGGAACGGACTCGTCGTCGGCGCCGAGAGCCCCGGTGCCCCCGGCCCCGAAGCGCTGCTGCTGCGCTCGGGCCGGGTCACCGGCGAGCAGTGGGGCGCGCTGGTCCGGGAGTCGGGCGGAGCGCGCTGGCCCGTGACCGCGCTGATCGACGGGGGATACGCCGGAGCCGCCCAGCTCAGGGTCGTCTGCGTGATGGCCCTGCACGACGCGGCCTTCGCGATCGTCGCAGGCCGGGTGCACGGCTGTGAACGCGTCGACGAGACCGAGCCGTTCGCCACCGTCACCGTGGGGGAGATCCCCGGACGGCTGTTGCAGGACGCCAGTCGCAGACTCGCCGCCCTGAGCACCCTGCCCCACCCCGTACGCCCCGACCGCGAACGGCCCGTGCCGGTCCAGGGCGCGGACGGGGGCCCGCTCACCGACCTGCGGCGTGAGCTGCTCACCCTTGCCGACGGCCGCAGCACCGCCCGTGACCTCGCCTTCCGTACCGGGCGCTCGGTCTACACCGTCTCCGTGGAGATCGGCCGGATGCTCGGCGAGGGCCTCCTGGAGTGCCCCGGCATGCCCACCCCGATACCTGTCCGCCGACCTCTCGACGGACAGGGCGTCCGGCAGCGGCTACCGGTGCTCACCGCACCGCGGCCCGCCGCCGTACCGCCCGTGGAGCCCGAGACCCTGCCGCGGCGACAACCCGGTGCCAGCGGCATCACCGACGCGCTTTCTCCGGAGAAGAACGGGGCGAGCTGGAAAGGGTTCTTTCGCCTCCGAAACGGAGCCTCCAAATGAACAAACCGAACAGATCAGAAACGAAAGTGGAGAGTTGAGTACATGGATCACGAAGCTCTGGCGCGGGAAATGCGGGGCCTGCGGGAGCAGGTGACGGGCATCACCGACACCGCGGTCGCCGCCGCCGACGGACTGCTCATCGCGGCCGACACCGCCGATTCCATCGACCCGGACGGCCTCGCCGCCCTCGCCGCGGCCGGCGTGGGCCTGGCCCGCCGGACCATCGGCGCGACCGAACGCGGCACCCTGCGCCGGACGGTGACCTACGGCAGCCACGGCTGCGCCGCCTTCTACGCCGTGGGGGACACCGCCCTGGTGGTCGTGCTCGGCGACGAGGGCATGGACGTGAGCCGACTGCACCTGGCGGTCCAGCCGGCCCTCGACCGTATCGAAGCGATCCTGACCGCCAAGACACCCGAGGGGGTCTGAGGAGATGGCCACCAAGCGTATGACTGCCGGTTTCTCCGACCAGGTGATGAGCCTGGTGAAAACACTGCGTACCGACGCGCCCGACTGTGTGGCGGCCGGTGTGGTCGACATGGCCACCGGGATGCTTCTGGCGTACGAGACGGTGGACAACCATCCGCCCGAGGTCCTGGACCTGCTGGCGGGCGCGACCCTCGATCTGTACCAGGGGCGCACGGTCGTGATGATCGAGGACCTGTGGAAGGAGCGCCGGGGGCAGGTCGGCGACGACGCCCACTATTTCCAGGAGATCCTCGTCAACAGTGACCATGTCACCCACCTGTTCGTGAGGATGACCGAGCAGCAGGACGTGGTCGCGGTCGTCGTCTGCCGCAAGTCGGTCAACGTGGGCATGCTGCTCGCCCAGGTGCGGCGCGTGGTGCGCGAACACAACCTGTGACGCCGAAACGGCCCCTCCCGTCGGGGAGGGGCCGGGGCGCCCCCGTCACTCCGTGCGCAGACCGTCCGGCCGCATCAGCCGCAGCAGCGGCGGCAGACTCAGCAGCGTGACGACCAGGACGACCGCGGCGCCCGCGCCCGTCATCTGCAGCACGCTCATCCAGTCCACGGACACCGGGGTGGCCGTCATCTTCAGCAGGACCACGCCGAGCGTCAGTCCCACCGTCGCGGCCAGCACCAGACCGAGGCCGATCGGGATCGCCGTCTGCCACAGCACCGACAGGCTGAGGGTGGAGCGCCGGGTGCCGAAGGCGATCAGGGACGACAGCAGCTTCTTGCGTTCGCGCAGCTGCTCCAGCTGGGAGACCAGCAGGCTCGCGCCGATCAGCATCAGCACGCACGAGGCACCGATGAACAGGCCGCCGCGGATGGCGGCGTACTTCTCGTTGCGCTGGACGCTCGTGAACTGGGTCGGCTCCTCGTACGGGTTGATGAGCGCCGCCGTGTTGCGGACGTACTCGCGGGCGTCCGCCACCGACGGGTCGAGCCGCAGGAACAGTTCCGTGGTGAGCATCCGGCCGGCCTTTGCGGGCAGTGCCGACGGCGTCAGCAGCAGGCCCGCGCGGCCGATCCGGGTCGAGTCCTCCGTGGCCTGGACGCCCTTGACGTCCTTGGGGACGGTCCACGCCACCGGCTTGGTCGCCGGGTCGTCGTCGGAGTCGTCGAACCAGAGGGTCCGGCCGCTCTTGACCACCTCGGCCGTCTCGTAGGCGTAGCCGGCGCCCTTCAGCACGAACACGTCGCCGTCCCGGCAGGAGGGGAGCTTCGCGATCTTCCCGAGGGAGGCGCAGGTGCCCACGGACACGGGGGCGAAGTGCTGTGGGTCGGTGCGGGCGTCGCCGAGGTAGCTCTCGGAGATGTCGTAGACGTGCTCGACGCCCCGGGTCGCGGCGAGCTTCTTCTCGGCCGTGGCGACCGGGGTGTCGTCGACCAGGCGCATGCTCATCTGCGATCCGGTGACGTCCTCGGACTTGCGCTCCGTGTACTGGCTGTCCACGCCCGCGAACAGCATCTGCAGGGCGATCGCGCCGGCCACCGCCACCGCGATGCCGTTGACCATGCGGGCCGCCGTACCGCTGCTCAGCTGAAGCCTGCGGACGGCCAGTTGCCAGGCGACCGGGCCCGCGCCGAGCCGGGAGACGACCGCCTCGACGACCCAGGGCAGCAGTGCGGTCACGCCGACCAGCAGCAGCATGACGCCGCCGATGGTGAGGTACTGGTTGAAGTTCCCCCGGTCGTTGCCCTGGCCGATCATCGGGTACAGCATCGCGAGCCCGCCCAGCGGCAGCAGCAGCCGCCACCACAGCCGGCGTCGCGCGGGCTTCGCCGTACGGACCACACCGAGCGGTTCGATGACGACCCCGCGCAGCGCGAACTGCGTGACCAGCACGGCGGCCGCGGGCACCAGGACGGCGACCAGCAGGGCCAGCAGCGGGGAGGGGTTGAGATAGCTCGGGAAGAAGCTGTAGTCGAACAGCTCGACGGAGCCCGCGATCTGACGTCCGATCATGAAGAACCCGGCGCCCAGGACGAGGCCCACCATGGCCCCCGCCATCGCCTCGCCCGCCGCGACCCGCCGGGTCATCCGGGCGTCGGAGCCCACCAGCCTGAGGGCCGCGAGCCGCCGGTCGCGCCGCTCGCCGCCGAACCGTACGGCCGCGGCGATGAAGACCGCCACCGGTGTCAGCAGCACCGCGAAGACCACGAGGATCAGCAGGATCAGCACGGGATCCAGCGGCTCCGAGGGCTGCTGCGGGGCGCCGAACCGCTTGATACGGTCCACCACACCGCCGTTGATCTCCGGTGCCAGCCCCTCGGCGCCCCGGTAGAAGGCGAGTTCGGCCGAGCCGATCAGTCCGCGCTCCCCGATGGTCCCGACGACCCGGTCCGGCAGCCGCTCCCGCAGCAGCTTTCCGTCGGCGGAGTCCAGGAGCTTCTTCAGCGCGGGGGAGACCACCATCTCGCCCGGCGCGGGGAACGCCGGAACCCCGGGCGGCAGCGGCGCCTTCGCCCCCTCGGGCTCCAACTCCCGCCCCCGCACGATCTTGTCGTGGTACGTGGTGGTGACGTCCCCGACGATCAGGGTGTCGTCGCCCTTCTTCAGCCCGGTCGCGCTGAAGGACATGTCCGTCCGCGCGGTCTCCCGCTGGTCCCGTACCGCCATGGCGTTCGGGATCGCGGTCGTGAGCAGCAGCAGGGCCACGCCGAGTCCGACGCCGACGGCCGTCAGCAGGACCCGCACCCAGCCCTCGCGTCCCCCCGCGAACGCGAACCTGACCCCCATGGCGAGGTCCCGCGTCCACTGCCTCATACGGCCCGCTCCATGTCCCGGGACTTCCCGTCCCGTACGACGATCTCCCGGTCGGACCAGGCGGCGACCCGCGCCTCGTGCGTGACGAGGACGACGGCGGCGTTGGTGGAGCGGGCGGCGTCGGTGAGCAGTTCCATCACCCGCTCGCCGTTGAGGGAGTCGAGCGCGCCGGTCGGTTCGTCGGCGAAGAGCACGCGCGGGCTGGTCACCAACGACCGTGCCACGGCGACGCGTTGGCCCTGGCCGCCGGAGACCTCACCGGGCCGCTTCTTGCGGAGGTCGTCGACCTCCAGGCGTTCCATCCACGTCAGCGCGGTCCTCTCGGCCTCCTTGCGCGAGGTGCCGTTCAGCCGCAGCGGCAGCGCGACGTTCTCGACGCAGGTCAACTCCGGTACCAGCTGCCCGAACTGGAAGACGAACCCGAACTCGGAGCGCCGCAGCAGACTGCGCTGGGCGTCGTTCATGGTCGCCAGTTCGCGGCCGTCGTACATGATCGAGCCGGAGTCGGGCGTCACGATCCCGGCGAGACAGTGCAGCAGCGTCGACTTGCCGGAGCCGGACGGGCCCATCACGGCGACGACCTCACCGGGGTGGATGGAGAACTCGGCGCCGTCGAGGGCGACGGTCGGGCCGTACGCCTTGCACAGCTTGTCGGCCAGGAGCAGGGAGCCTGCGGGCGCGTTCACTTGACCACCACCTGCGCCAGCTTGTCGAGCCGCGCGGCGGTGAGCTCCAGCCAGCGCAGGTCCGCCTCCAGGTGGAACAGGGCGTGGTCGCAGATGAGTTGGTCCGCGAGATCGCCCTTGCGCTTGCGGTCGGTGAGGATGCGCATCATCCGCAGGTGCTCCGAGCGCTGGGTGTCGAGGATGTCGGCCGCGTTCCGGTGCGTCAGCAGCGCGAGGACGACCTTGGTGTAGAGGGTCGACTGCAGGTACGGCTCGGGCTTCTCGGGCGTGGCGAGCCACTGCTGTACGTCGGTGATCCCGGCTTCGGTGATCGCGTACCGCTTGCGCTCGGGCCCGCCGCCGGGCTCGATGCCGTCGACCTCGACGAGGCCGTTCTTCAACAGCCGGGACATCGTCGAGTAGACCTGGCCGTAGTGCAGCGGCCGGTCGTGACCGAACTTCTCGTCGAAGGCCCGCTTGAGGTCGTAGCCGTGGCGGGGCCCGGACTCCAGGAGTCCCAGGAGGGTGTGACCGATGGAC
Source organism: Streptomyces sp. Act143 (assembly GCF_003143935.1). Classification (GTDB taxonomy): domain Bacteria; phylum Actinomycetota; class Actinomycetes; order Streptomycetales; family Streptomycetaceae; genus Streptomyces. The sequence continues at coordinate 6,396,152 of NZ_QFRX01000001.1, forward strand.
ATGGGGAGGACTGTACATGCGGTGTATACCTCGCATGTATACGTCGAGTGTGTAGACCGTGCGGGTGGGTGACGAACCCCAGGTGAGGGGCGATTGTCACGGTTCTGCTACACGGACCTCAGGAGTCTCCGACGTGCTGGTCTCGGGCGTCCGCGGCGCCGGGCCTCAGGCATCCGGATCGGCCGGCGGCCGTCCCCGGCGCGGGATGGGCCGGACCTCGCCCGGCAGCCGTCCCGCGTCCGCGAGCGCCTTGCGCAGCAGGAACTCGATCTGCGCGTTCGCCGACCGCAGCTCGTCCCCGGCCCAGCGGGCGAGCGCGTCGTAGACCGACGGGTCCAGCCGCAGCAGCACCTGCTTGCGCTGCTGCGGCCGCCGCCTGGGCGCGGACTCCTCCTGGGACTCCGTCACTGGTAGAGGGTCCCGGTGTTCAGGACGGGCTGGGCCGCGCGGTCCCCGCACAGCACCACCATCAGGTTCGACACCATTGCCGCCTTCCGCTCGTCGTCCAGCTCCACGATGTCCTGCTCGCTGATCCGGGCCAGCGCCGCCTCCACCATGCCCACCGCGCCGTCCACGATCTGCCGCCGCGCCGCGACGATCGCGCCGGCCTGCTGCCGCTGGAGCATCGCCGAGGCGATCTCGGGAGCGTACGCGAGGTGCGTGAAGCGGGACTCGATGATCTCCACACCGGCCGCCTCCACGCGCGCGTGCAGCTCCAGCGCGAGCTTCTCGGTGATCTCCTCGGCGTTGCCGCGCAGCGACAGGCCGCCCTCCTCGTGGGCGTCGTAGGGGTACTCGATGGCGATGTGCCGCACGGCCGCCTCGGTCTGCGTCGACACGAACTCGATGTAGTCGTCGACCTCGAAGGTGGCCTGCGCGGTGTCCTCGACCCGCCACACCACGACCGCGGCCAGCTCGATGGGGTTGCCGTAGGCGTCGTTGACCTTCAGGACGGCCGTCTCGTGGTTGCGGACGCGGGTGGAGATCTTGGTGCGCGAGGTGAAGGGGTTCACCCAGCGCAGGCCGTCCTGCCGGATCGTCCCCCGGTAGCGCCCGAAGAGCTGCACGACCCGCGCCTCGCCCGGCGCCACCGTGTTCAGCCCGCACATGGCGAGGAAGGCGGCGAGGCCGATCAGGATGCCGCCGGTGATGAGCCCGGCCTTCGCGCCGGTCGCCGAGACCGCCGTGGCGCTCGCGATCATTCCGGCGCCCACGAACAGCCCCAGCAGGCCGAGCAGCAGGGCGAGCCCGCCGCCGATGCTGTGCGCCGCGAACTCCCGCACGCGCGGGGCGGGCATGGCGGGTACGTCGGCGACCGTGTCGTCGTGGGTGGTCGTGTCGTGTGCGGTCATGGGGGTCCCCCGTTCTCGTACTGCCTAGCTTTGGTCTAGCTAAGTGATATCACTTTAACCCGTCGAGGCAACCTTGGGCAGCCCTCGCACGTCGGTTCCATGGGAGCGGGTGCTGATTGTCACGTCCGTAAAAGGCCGGATCGGCCGCCCTTTGTCACATCTCCCGGTGTTAGCTTTCTGAGCTGACCTGAGCGGCGAACCTGTGTGACAGACGTGCACACATGAACGAAGCGGAGCGGAACGGACCCATGGGACGAGCGGAAGAAAGACGAGCGCGGCAGCGCGGCGGTCGACGCGCCGCGCCCAAGCGCCGTTCGTCGCGGGCGGCCGGCAGCGCGAGCGTCGGAGCCGAGAAGAGCCTCATACGCAGGCTGTTCACCTGGAAGAAGATCCTGGGCACGTTCCTCGGCTTCTGCCTGCTCGGCATCGGCGCCTTCATCGTGCTGTACATGATGGTCCAGGTCCCCGAGGGGAACGCGCTGGCCCAGCAGCAGAGCAACACCATCAAGTACAGCAACGGCGACGTCCTGGTCCGCGACGGCGACGTGAACCGCGAGAACGTCGAACTCGCCAAGATCCCCAAGAAGGTCCAGCTCACCTTCGTCGCCGCCGAGAACAAGTCCTTCTACCAGGACGCCGGCGTCGACCTGAAGGGCACCGCCCGCGGTCTGCTCAACACCCTCTCCGGCAAGGGCAAGCAGGGCGGTTCGACCATCACCCAGCAGTACGTCAAGAACTACTACCTCACGCAGGACCAGACGGTCACCCGCAAGCTCAGGGAACTGGTGATCTCGCTCAAGGTGGACCGCCAGAAGTCCAAGGACGAGATCCTCGAGGGCTACATCAACACCAGCTACTACGGCCGCACCGCCTACGGCATCCAGGCCGCCGCGCAGGCGTACTACCGCGTCGACGCCGACCAGCTCAGCGTCGAGCAGGGCGCCTACCTCGCCGCCCTCCTCCAGGCGCCGAGCCAGTACGACTGGGCGGTCGCCTCGGACTACAGCAAGAAGCTGGTGCAGGAACGCTGGAACTACGTCCTCGACAACATGGTCGAGGAGGGCTGGCTGAAGGCCGCCGAGCGCGCGGACATGACGTTCCCGAAGCCCAAGGCGCCCAAGGCCGAGGCCGGACTCAAGGGGCAGAAGGGCTACTTCGTCAAGCTCGCCAAGCAGCAGCTCGTCAAGCAGCTGATGACCAACGACGGCCTCACCCAGGACGAGGCGGAGGCGCAGTACGACAAGGGTGGCTGGACCATCACCCTGAACATCGACAAGAAGAAGCAGGCCCAGCTGGAGAAGGCGGTCAAGACCCAGCTGACCGACAAGCTGGACCCGGACGAGCGCAAGGTCGACCAGTACATCCAGGCCGGTGCCGCCTCCGTCGACCCCAAGACCGGGAAGATCGTCGCCCTCTACGGCGGCGAGGACTACACCAAGCACTACTACAACAACGCCAACCGCGTGGACTACCAGCCCGCCTCGACGTTCAAGCCGGTCATCCTGGCGGCCGCCCTGGAGGAGCGCGCCAAGACCCAGGACGGCAAGGAGATCAGCGCCAGCACGGTCTACGACGGCACGAGCAAGCGGCCCGTCAAGGGCAGCGACATCCCCTTCGACCCGGAGAACGAGGACGACACCGACTACGGCGACGTCACCGTCCAGACGGCGATGAACAAGTCCGTCAACTCCGTCTTCGCGCAGATGGGCGTCGACGTCGGCATGGACAAGGTCCTGGACACCGCCGAGAAGCTCGGCATGGACACCGGCGACCTGAAGGCACTGCCCGCCTACACCCTCGGCACCATGGGCGCGAGCCCGATCCAGATGGCCGGGGTCTACGCCACCCTCGACAACCACGGCAAGAAGGTCACTCCGACCATCATCAAGTCGGCCGAGCGCAACGGCAGCGAGGTCGAGATGGCCGACCCCGTCGGCGAGCAGGTCATCAGCCGCGAGACGGCGGACTCGGTGACCTCGGTGCTGACGGGCGTGGTCGACGACGGTACGGCCAAGCTGTCCGTCCGCGACAACCCGCTGCGCGACGGCCAGCAGGTCGCCGGCAAGACGGGTACGTCCGACGACAACCTCTCCGCCTGGTTCACCGGGTACACCCCCGACCTGGTCACCTCGGTCGGCCTGTTCGGTGAGAACCCCAAGAGCAAGAAGCAGGAGAAGATGTACGGCGCCGGCGGGGAGGACCGCGTCAACGGCGGCGGCTTCCCGGCGCACATCTGGGCGGCGTACATGTTCGGCGTGACGTCCACGTCCGCCGAGTTCGACCTGGACACCGACCAGGGCGCGGCCGTCGAGCCGAGCTGGACCCCGACGCCGACCAAGTCGGCGACCCAGACGCCGACCGAGGAGCCGACGACCCAGGAGCCGACGACCGAGGCCCCGACGCAGACGCCCACCCAGACGCCCACCCAGACCCCGACGCAGACACCCACGCAGACCCCGACCCAGACGCCGACGACGAGGCCGACGACGGACCCGCCGGTGGACCCGCTGGACCCGGTGGACGGGCAGTAGACGCGGAGAGGGCGCCCGGTCCGCACCGGGCGCCCTCTGGCGTCTCAAGGGTCGTCGGGGGGGCTATCCCCCTCGGTTCAGCTCGAACCAGACGACCTTCCCGGTGCTCAACCGGGTGGCGCCCCAGCGCCGCGCGAGCCTGTTGACGAGGTACAGACCCCGCCCGCCCTCGTCGGTGGCGCGGGCCTGCCGAAGGCGCGGCAGCTGCGGCACGTCGTCGCCGACCTCGCAGCGCAGCACGTCGGTCCGCAGCAGCCGCAGGGTCACCGGCCGGGACGCGTACCGCACCGCGTTGGTGACGACCTCGCTCACCAGCAGCTCGACGGAGTCGGAAAGTTCTTCGAGTCCCCAGCGGGACAGGGCCCGCCGGGCCAGCCGCCGGGCACGGCCGGGGGCCGCGTCCTCGGGTTCCAGGAACCAGTACGCCACGTCGCTGGGCGCGATCCCGTCGAAGCGGGCCGCGAGCAGCGCGATGTCGTCGTCCCGGTCGCCGGGACCGAGCATGTCGAGGACCTCGTCGCAGAGGGCCTCCAGCGGCGGCGGATGGTCGGGTCCGGTCAGCTGTGCGGTCGCGGCCAGCCTCTCGCGCAGCTGCTCTATGCCGGTCCACACGTCCCGCAGCCGGGACTCGACCAGCCCGTCCGTGTACAGGAGCAGGGTCGCACCGGCCGGGGCGTCCAGCTCCACGGCCTCGAAGTCGACACCGCCGACCCCGATCGGGGCGCCCGGAGGCACCCGCAGCACCTCGGCCCGGCCGCCCAGGTGCAGCAGGACCGGCGGCGGGTGGCCCGCGTTGGCGATGGTGATGCGGTGGGAGACCGGGTCGTAGACGGCGTAGAGGCAGGTCGCCATGCGGTCGGTGCCCAGTCGCTGCGCCTGTTCGTCGAGGTGGTGGAGCACCTCCTGCGGCGGCAGGTCGAGCCCGGCCAGCGTCTGGGCGGTCGTCCGCAGCTGGCCCATGATGGCCGCCGAGGTCATGGAGTGGCCCATCACGTCACCGACGACCAGCGCGACCCGGCTGCCCGGCAGCGGGATGGCGTCGTACCAGTCGCCGCCCACGCGCGCGGTCTCGGCGGCCGGGAGATAGCGCGAGGCCAGCCGGACACCGGTCGGGCGGGGGAGCGTCTCCGGGAGCATGGTGCGCTGCAACTCGTCGGCGATGTACGCCTCGCGGCCGTACAGCACCGCCTTGTCGATGCCCAGCGCGCTGTGCGTGGCGAGCTGGGCGGCGACCAGCAGGTCGTCCTGCTCGAACGCGACGCGCTCCGGGCGGCGCAGGAACAGGGCGGCGCCGATGACCCGGCGCCGGCCGCGCAGCGGGGCGAGGATGGCCCGCTGGCCGGCGGGAACGATCAATTCGCCGCCTTCGCCGAGGAGTTCGGGCAGCGCGGCGCGGGCCGCGGGGGAGTCCGTGAAGACCGGGCGTACCCCGCGCAGCACCTCGGCGAGCGCGCCGCCGGCCCGCACCTCGCACAGCTCGGCGGTGACGGCCGACAGCTCGGTCAGCTCCGCCGGCTCCGGCTGCAGCGCGGGCGAGACGAACCCGCCCTCGGTGTCCCGCTCCTCGGGGATGCGGTCGGTGCGGCGCAGCCGCAGCACCAGCGGGCCGGTGGGCCGCTCGTCGCCGACCGGCAGCGGGTCGCGCAGATAGACCAGGATCGCGTCGGAGAACGTCGGCACGGTCGCCCGGCACAGCCCCATCACGATCTCGTCGAGGTCGATGCCGCGGGCGATCCGCCGGGTCGCCGCGCCCACGAAGCGCAGCCGGTCCCCGTCCCGCCGCATGGGCGTGGGCCGGCCGGGCGGCAGGCCCTGTCCGGTACGGCGCTCGGCGGCCGTGGAATCGCTCCCGACCTGGGTCGGGATCACATCGGGCAGCTCGCTCACGGGCCTCGGCCGGTGGGTGTCCGGCTCGGCGGCGACGGTGGGCTGGGAGTGCTCGGGGTCGCTGCCGGGCTGCGGTGTGGTCATGTCAGATCCGGGGGCAGGCGTCTCGCCGGCACGGGCTTGGGCCGGTAAGGCGTTGTGCGGGGGCGTGGAGGCACGCAGGAGCGCCCCGCGGGGGTCCGCGGGGTCGGCGCCCGTCTGGGGGCGCTCGAAGGAGGTGGGCTGCTCCGTCACGCGTGTCAAATCCGTCCGTTGGGTGCTGCGCGCCGCGCGTGCAGTTCGTCCCGCAGAGATGCCGATACCCGGATTGCCTGCCCCAGGAACGGAATTCCCGCGTGGTCAGAGGCTGTTCCTGTGCCACGGCCGGTCCGCCCGACCGCGCCCGTGTTGCCCGCGTACCCCTCGATCACGTCCTGCCGCCCCTCGGTGACGAATGGTCAAGCTCAGTGCATGCTCCGGTAGTTGCCGCCGCGCGCTCTTGCGGAGGACGATCCTACGTTTGTTGCCCGGGGGCGCATCAAGGGTCTCATGAGGACACGTGCGCGGGCGTACGGTCCCAGTCTTCCGGGAGCAACGGTACGGCCCAGCCCGGATCCGGCCGCCAGTGCTGCCAGCCGTCCGAGTACGGCCGGCCCCAGGCGCGGATCACCTCCACCGCGGACCGGCCCGCCGCCCGGACCTGTTCGGCCTGCGCGGCGTCCATCAGCCCGTCCCGCTGGGCCTGCGCGAACTCGTCCTCGTCGCGCCAGTGCCAACTGCGGTCCGGGTGCACGGAGATGTCGAGGAAGTGATCCTCGGAGTCGACCCCGCCCGCCCAACGCGTGAGCGGTGTCTCAAGATTCACGTACCAGTTCTTGAACTGCCAGCCCGGCTCCCAGAACAGCCACACCGACCAGGGCTCACCGGGCCGCGCCAGCTTCAGCACACCCGTGCCGAACCAGCGGTCGCGCTGGACGGCACGGGGCTTGGTGTAACGGCTCTCCAGCGGCTCCGCGTGCACGGGCGTGCCGTCGGCGAGCACCGGCTTCACGCACTCGGTGCCGGGCGCCATCCACACGGCGAGCAGCTCGGGATCGTCCCTCACGACGGTCACGGGGCGGGCGATGTGGAAGCGCTCGCCGCCGTTCTCCCGGTAGCGCCACAGGATCTGGCTCCCGGGCTCCCAGAAGGACGCCGACGTACCCGCTTCCGCTGCTCTCACCGCTCCACCCTCTGCCATGGACAGATATTAGGTGCCATGGGCATACGACGCTGCGGCACGCGTCACGGTTCTGCGGGCCGGCGTCTGTTGTTACGGATGCGTCATCCGCAGGACATCCAGCGCCTCGTCGAGCTGCTCGACGCTGAGGTCCCCGCGCTCCACGTACCCGCCCTCCAGCACGACTTGACGGATGGTCTTCCGCTCCGCGAGCGCCTTCTTGGCGACCTTGGCGGCCTCCTCGTACCCGATGTACTTGTTGAGCGGGGTGACGACGGAGGGTGACGACTCGGCGTACTCGCGCGCGCGTTCCCGGTGCGCGACGGTGCCGTCGACGGTCCGGTCGGCGAGCAGCCGGGAGACGCTGGCGAGCAGCCTGATGGATTCGAGCACGTTCTTCGCGATGACCGGCAGCATCACATTGAGCTCGAAGTTACCGGCGGCACCGGCGGCGGCGACGGTCGCGTCATTGCCGATGACCTGGGCGGAGACCATGAGAACGGCCTCCGGGATGACCGGGTTGACCTTCCCCGGCATGATCGAGGACCCCGGCTGGAGATCGGGCAGCGAGATCTCGGCGAGCCCGGTGCGCGGCCCGGAGGCCATCCACCGCAGATCGTTGGCGATCTTCGTCAGCCCGACCGCGATGGTCCGCAGCTGCCCGCTGGTCTCGACGATCCCGTCCCGGGCCCCCTGCGCCTCGAAGTGGTCGCGGGCCTCGGTCAGCGGCAGCCCGGTCATGCGCGCGACCTCCTCGATGACGGCGGCGGAGAACCCGGGCGGCGTGTTGATGCCGGTCCCGACCGCGGTACCCCCGAGGGGGAGCTCGGCGAGGCGGGGAAGGGACGCGTAGAGCCGCTCGACGCCGTACCGCACCTGGGCGGCGTACCCGCCGAACTCCTGCCCCAGGGTCACGGGCGTGGCGTCCATGAGATGGGTCCGCCCGGACTTCACGACGTCGGCGAACTCCTCCGACTTCCGGGAGAGGGAGTCGGCGAGATGCTCGAGGGCGGGGATGAGATCACGGGTGACGGCGGCGGTGGCGGCGATGTGGATGGAGGACGGGAAGACGTCGTTGGACGACTGGGAGGCGTTGACGTGGTCGTTGGGGTGCACGTCCCGCCCGAGCCGCTCGGTGGCGAGGGTGGCGACGACCTCGTTGGTGTTCATGTTGGACGAGGTCCCGGACCCGGTCTGGAAGACGTCGACGGGGAAGTGCGCGTCCCACTCGCCGGCGGCGACCTCGGCCGCGGCCTCCTGGATCGCCTCGGCGACGTCCTTGTCGAGCACTCCCAGCCGCGCGTTGACCTTCGCGGCGGCCCCCTTGATCCGCGCGAGCGCCTCGATGTGCGCCCGCTCGATCCGCTGCCCGGAGATGGGGAAGTTCTCGACGGCCCGCTGCGTCTGCGCCCGCCACTTGGCGTCGACGGGGACGCGGACCTCGCCCATGGAGTCGTGCTCGATGCGGTATTCGCTCATGCCGGGTACAGCGACCGGGACGCCGGAGATGTTCCGGGCCGTGCGCCGAACGGGCTCAGCAGCCTGGGGCGCCCTGAGCGGAGACCGCGCACTCGGTCACGAAGGGCTCCTGGCGATGACGTCGTCCGCGAGGACGGACCCGCGGGGGTTGCGCTCGGGCGGCGGTGTGTCGGTGTCGGACACGAGACGTCGGGCGGCGGTGTGTCGGTGTCGGACACGAGACGGGCCCACCTGGATCAAGGGACCGTGACGAAAAGGGAGTTGCTGTGACGTCACGGACCTCGCCGCAGGGGGGCCCGCCCCGGGGGAGCAGCGTTACGCCAGCCCGGGTCCCCGCACCGGGATCGACGTGAAGGTCGGCGCGGGCGCCGGGTCCTGGAAGAAGTCGTTGCCCTTGTCGTCCACCACGATGAACGCCGGGAAGTCCTCGACCTCGATCTTCCAGACCGCCTCCATGCCGAGCTCCTCGTACTCGACGACCTCGACCTTCTTGATGCAGTCCTGGGCGAGACGGGCCGCGGGGCCGCCGATGGAGCCGAGGTAGAAGCCGCCGTGGGTGCCGCACGCGTCGGTGACCTGCTTGCTGCGGTTGCCCTTCGCCAGCATGACCTTCGAGCCGCCCGCCGCCTGGAACTGCTCCACGTAGGAGTCCATACGGCCGGCCGTCGTCGGACCGAAGGAACCGGAGGCGTAGCCCTCGGGGGTCTTGGCCGGGCCCGCGTAGTACACCGGGTGGTCCTTCAGGTACTGCGGCATCTCCTCGCCCGCGTCCAGCCGCTCCTTGATCTTGGCGTGCGCGATGTCACGGGCCACGACCAGCGGGCCGGACAGCGAGAGCCGGGTCTTGACCGGGTACTTCGTCAGCTCGGCGAGGATCGACTCCATCGGCTGGTTGAGGTCGATCCGGACCACGTCACCGGCCTCGTCCAGGTGCTCGTCCGTCGTCTCCGGCAGGAACCGCGCCGGGTCCGTCTCCAGCTGCTCCAGGAAGACGCCCTCGGGCGTGATCTTCGCGAGGGCCTGACGGTCGGCCGAGCAGGACACGGCGATGGCGACCGGGCAGGACGCGCCGTGGCGGGGGAGGCGGACCACCCGTACGTCGTGGCAGAAGTACTTGCCGCCGAACTGCGCCCCGATCCCGATCTTCTGCGTCAGCTCGAAGACCTTCTGCTCCAGGTCCTTGTCCCGGAAGCCGTGGCCCAGCTCGGAGCCCTCGGCCGGGATCTCGTCAAGGTAGTGCGCGGAGGCGTACTTCGCCGTCTTCAGCGCGTACTCGGCGCTGGTGCCGCCGACGACGATCGCCAGGTGGTACGGCGGGCAGGCGGCCGTACCCAGTGAACGGATCTTCTCCTCCAGGAACTTCATCATGGAGGCCTCGTTGAGGACGGCCTTCGTCTCCTGGTAGAGGAACGACTTGTTGGCGCTGCCGCCGCCCTTGGCCATGAACAGGAACTTGTAGGCGCCGCCGTCGGTCGCGTACAGCTCGATCTGGGCCGGGAGGTTGGAGCCGGTGTTCTTCTCGTCCCACATGGTCAGCGGGGCCATCTGCGAGTAGCGCAGGTTGAGCTTGGTGTAGGCGTCGTAGATGCCCCGGGACAGGGCCTCCTCGTCGCCGCCCTGGGTGAGGACGTTCTGACCGCGCTTGCCCATGACGATCGCCGTGCCGGTGTCCTGGCACATCGGCAGCACGCCCGCCGCCGCGATGTTCGCGTTCTTCAGCAGGTCCAGGGCCACGAACTTGTCGTTGCCCGACGCCTCGGGGTCGTCGATGATCCGGCGCAGCTGGGCCAGGTGGGCCGGGCGCAGGTAGTGCTGGATGTCGTGGATGGCCTCGGCGGCCAGCTTGCGCAGGGCCTCCGGCTCGACCTTGAGGAACGTGCGCCCGTCGGCCTCGAAGGTGGAGACACCCTCGGAGGTCACCAGCCGGTAGGGGGTGGTGTCCTCTCCCATGGGGAGCAGATCGGTGTACGCGAACTCAGGCATCTCGGCCCATTCCTCACTCGAACGACGGCGGCCGGCCTCCGTTGGCAGGCCTCACCAGCCTAGAACCTGTCCAAGGCGGGCAGCTTGTGAGGTCAGGCTCAGTTCGGCAGCACCGGTTGTCCACAGGCCTAGTCGCGATCTATCGCGTTTCGGTACGCTGCTGCCGTGGACCTTCAGAAGCAGGACCTGCCGACGCCGACCCCGCCCGCCGCCACTGCCTCGGGCGCTCCCGGCCTGCGCGCCTCCGACGCCGACCGGGACCGCGTCGCGGACATCCTGCGCGAGGCGCTCGCCGAGGGCCGCCTCACCGCCGACGAGCACGCCGAGCGGGTCGAGGGGGCGCTGACCGCCAAGACCGTGGGCGAGCTGGACGTCTTCATCCAGGACCTGCCCGCCGCGCACGCCCGCCGGGAGACGGCGACGTACGCCGTGGCCCCGAACCGCCCGGCCGCGGGCGCCGTCCCGGTCGACCCCGACGAGAACGTGGTCGCGGTGTTCAGCAGCGCCGTCCGCAAGGGCCGCTGGCGGGCCGGCCGCCGCATCCACGCGTACGCGATCTTCGGCAGCGTCGAGATCGACCTCAGCGAGGCCCTCTTCGAGTACCAGCAGGTCCTGGTCAAGGCGATCTCGATCTTCGGCAGCATCGAGATCCGCGTCCCGGAGAACGTCTCGCTGCGCAGCACCGGAGGCGGCGTACTGGGCAACTTCGAGGTGGACACGCTCGACGCGGCCGACCCCCAGGCGCCGGTGGTCTACGTGGACGGCTGGGCCGTGCTCGGCAACATCGAGGGACGGGCCCGGCGCGGCAAGCTCGTCGCGGACATTCTCGATCGCGTGCAGCGCAAGGTCGACAAGGGTTTGCGCAAACACCTGGACCGTTGACGGTTGTGAATCAGGCGTCGCGCGAAGGGAGTTGATCCGACTGCGGGCCGCCCCCGGTCCACTCGCGCTCCCGCGCGGCACCACCCGTGATCCAGCGGTTCGGAACTCAGTGCATAGGCTCGCGTACAACGGGTAGGCCTTGCTGCATCGTCTCTTGGAGGGTTGCCGTGGGATTCACGCGGGGCCCGGCACGCCCGGCACGCACGCTCGCGGCGTTGCCGAGCCGCCCTTGTAGCTCCGTTACGAGGCCGACTCGGCGCCTTGCGATCGCACGCACCGGACGCACCGGCCTCACTCATGTGAACCCCGCGGCACCCTCCAGCTCGCGAAGCCGTCGTCAGGAGTAGACCGTGCTGCAACCGCCGCATTCGTCCCTGCAGGTAGCTGTTGTTCCGGCTCAGCGGGTGCCAGTGCGAGACAGGGACCAAGACGCACCCTGGCACACCGAGGCGGTGTGCCGCCGCGACGAGGCCGGCCTGTTCTTCGCCCCTTCCAAGGAACCCACCGCGGCGCGCCTCTCCCGTGAAGAGGCCGCGAAGCGGGTCTGTGCCCGCTGCCCCGTCATGGTCGAGTGTCGCGAGCACGCCCTCCTGCAACCCGAGCCCTACGGCGTCTGGGGCGGCCTGACGGCCGCGGAACGCCGGGTGGTCCTGGCCCGGCGCAGGCGCCGCGAGATGGAACTGAAGAAGGCGGCGCGGACGACCGGACGCATAGCGCAGGCAGGCTAGACAGCCTGCAACGACGAAAGGGCGCCCCCTCCGCACCGGGGGCGCCCTTCGTGGTCACCGGGTCCGGCGACGTCCCGCTGTCTACTTCGCCCGATCGAAATCGATCGCGCTGTAAGCCCGCAGCTTGCTCAGCCGGTGCTCGGAATCGATCCGCCGTACCGTCCCCGACTTCGACCGCATCACGATCGAGTCGGTCGTCGCGGTCTCCGACCGGTACCGCACACCCCGCAGCAGCTCGCCGTCGGTGATGCCGGTCGCGACGAAGAACACGTTGTCCCCGGAGACCAGGTCGTCGGTCATCAGCACCCGGTCCAGGTCGTGCCCGGCGTCGATCGCCCGCGCCCGCTCCTCGTCGTCCTTCGGCCACAACTTGCCCTGGATCGTGCCCCCGAGGCACTTCACCGCACAGGCCGAGATGATCCCCTCCGGCGTGCCGCCGATGCCCAGCAGCATGTCGACGCCGGTGCCCTCGCGCAGCGCGTAGATGGAGCCCGCCACGTCGCCGTCGGAGATCAGCTTGATGCGCGCGCCGGCCTCCCGGATCTCCTTGATGATCCCCTCGTGCCGCGGCCGGTCGAGGATGACGACCGTCACGTCCTCCGGCGTGGACCGCTTCGCCTTGGCGACCCGCCGGATGTTCACCGACACCGGCGCGTTGATGTCGACGAAGTCGGCGGCCTCGGGGCCGGTGACCAGCTTGTCCATGTAGAACACGGCGGACGGGTCGAACATCGAGCCCCGGTCCGCGGCGGCCAGCACGGCGATCGCGTTCGGCATGCCCTTGGCCGTCAGCGTCGTACCGTCGATCGGGTCGACGGCGATGTCGCACTCGGGACCGGTGCCGTCGCCGACCCGCTCCCCGTTGAAGAGCATCGGCGCCTCGTCCTTCTCGCCCTCGCCGATGACGACCACGCCGTTCATCGACACGGTGGAGACGAGGGTCCGCATGGCGCGCACCGCGGCGCCGTCGGCGCCGTTCTTGTCGCCGCGCCCGACCCAGCGGCCCGCGGCCATCGCGGCGGCTTCGGTCACCCGGACGAGTTCCAGGGCGAGGTTGCGGTCGGGGGCTTCACTGGGAACTTCGAGCTCGGACGGCAGATGATGATGCTCGGTCATCGAGGCGCACCTTTCTGATACGACGACGGCCGGATGAGGGTTCGATCCTCGACTCTATCGTCAGTGCGACAAAATGAGCAGGGGACCCCACGGATGAGCGGGCCGGGCACCTGCGACGATAGGGGCGTGGCAGGTTCGTATGGCAAGAGCGGCAAGCAGAAGACGATCCGGGACATGGTGCTGTCCCTGGGGCTGATCGGTCTCATGGCAGGTGTCATCTACCTGTTCATCCCGCACGACGACTCCGACCCCGAGGTGAAGCAGGTCGACTACCGCGTCGAGCTGCTCACCGCGCGCCGCGCCGCGTCGTACCCGGTGCTGGCGCCCGAGGGCCTGTCCGGCGGCTGGAAGGCGACCTCCGTCCGTTACGACGGCGCCGACGCGGAGTCCTGGCACCTGGGCTTCGCCACCCCCGGCGGTGAGTACGCCCAGATCGAGCAGTCCGCGACGCAGAAGCCGGAGGCGTTCATCGACGCCGCCAGCCAGGGCGGCGAGGAGACGGAGACCACCGCGGAGATCGGCGGCCGCACCTGGATCCGCTACGACGGCGGCCGCTACGACGCGCTCGTGCACCAGGGCGAAGGCGCGACGACGGTGCTGGCGGGCACCGGCGGCTACGACCAGCTGGCGCAGATGGCGAAGGCGCTGAAGGCGAAGTGACCCGACACGCATGAGGAAGGCCCCCGGCTCGGAAGCCGGGGGCCTTTTCAGCGCTGTGCGGCCGCTCAGACCGTGGTGACGACCTCGTCGTAGGCGAGGCGCGGCGAGCGCGGGTAGGAGGCGTTCTCGCCCGGCTTGCCGATGTTGACGATCATCAGCGGGGTGTGGTCGTCGTCCAGGAACTCCTTGCGGACGCCCTCGTGGTCGAAGCCGGTCATCGGGCCGGCGGCGAGACCGGCGGCGCGGACGCCGACGATGAAGTACGCGGCCTGGAGGGCGGCGTTCATCCGGGCGGCGGACTCACGGACCGGGCGCTCGCCGAAGAAGACGTCCTTGGCCTGCGGGAAGGCGGGGAAGAGGGTCGGCAGCTCCTCGTGGAACTCGTTGTCCGCGGAGAGGATCGCGACCAGCGGGGCGGTGGCCGTCTTGGCCTGGTTGCCCTCGGCCATGAGCGGCACCAGGCGCTCGCGGGCCTCGGCGGAGCGGACCAGGGTGATGCGCAGCGGGGTCTGGTTGAAGGCGGTCGGGCCGAACTTGACCAGGTCGTAGATCGCCTGGACCTGCTCGTCCGTCACCGGCTCGGCGGTGAAGGCGTTCGCGGTGTGGGCCTCGCGGAACAGCAGGTCCTGGGCGGCGGGGTCAAGAACGAGAGACATGATCAACCTTCTGGGGACGTACGTCGGACCCCGAAACGGACCGGGGACCGGTTAACGCCTCAACCATAGGACGATGAAGTTCAAGCTTCAACTAATGCCGGGATGAAGTGGCCCGCTTCACAACGCGCCGACCCGCCTCCCTACTCGGACTCGCCCTCAGCGGCCTCCCCGCCGCCGTCCTCCTCCGCCAGCGCCGCGTCCAGCCGCGCCCGCGCCCCCTCCAGCCATCGCCGGCACACCTTGGCCAGCTCCTCGCCCCGCTCCCAGAGCGCGAGGGACTCCTCCAGCGTCGTACCGCCCGCCTCCAGTCGTCGTACGACGTCGATCAGCTCGTCCCGCGCCTGCTCGTAGCCGAGCGCCTCATCCACCTTGCTGCTGGTCATGCGCCCACCCTAAGAGTCGACTCGGACAGTGAACTCACCCTCGGACACCCGCGCCCGCAGCACCTCGTCGTCCCCGACCTCCTCCGGGTCGCGCACGACATGGCCGTCGGCCTTCTGCAGCACCGCGTACCCCCGCTTCAGGGTCGCCGCGGGCGACAGCGCCACCACGCGCGCGTGCGTGTGCGTCAGTTCGGACTCCGCGCGGTCGAGGTGGTGCCCGAGGCACCGCCGCGTCCGGTCGACCAGGGATGCCACATGGTCGGCGCGCTCGTCGATCATGCGGTGCGGGTCCTCTATCGACGGCCGGGCCAGCGCGTGCGCGAGCCCGCGCTCCTCCCGCTCGATGAACCCCTCCACGCACCGCCGGGCGCGGTCCCGCAGCATCCGCACCCGCTCGACCTCCTCGCCCACGTCCGGTACGACCTTCTTCGCGGCGTCGGTGGGTGTGGAGGCCCGCAGATCCGCGACGTAGTCGAGAAGCGGGGTGTCGGGTTCGTGCCCGATCGCGGAGACGACCGGCGTGCGGCAGTCGGCGACGGTCCTGATGAGCTGCTCGTCGGAGAACGGCAGCAGGTCCTCGACGCTGCCGCCGCCCCGGGCGACGATGATCACGTCCACGGCGTCGATCGCGTCCAGCTCCTTGACCGCCTGCACCACCTGCGGCACGGCGTGCACGCCCTGCACGGGGACGTTGCGCACCTCGAAGCGGACGGCGGGCCAGCGGTGCCGCGCGTTCTCCAGCAC
The DNA here is from genome assembly GCF_003143935.1 of Streptomyces sp. Act143. Taxonomy (GTDB): domain Bacteria; phylum Actinomycetota; class Actinomycetes; order Streptomycetales; family Streptomycetaceae; genus Streptomyces. The sequence continues at coordinate 6,411,751 of NZ_QFRX01000001.1, forward strand.
GTCCCGCTCGGCGGCCGACGCCCGCCCGCACACCAGCCCGATGAGCTGCGGCAGGAACGGCAGCGGCTTCTTCCGCTCGGCCGCGAACAGCCCCTCGGCGGTCAGCGCCTTCTTCAGCTGCTCAAGCCGCGCGAGGAGTTCCCCGACCCCCACCGGCCTTATCTCGGCGGCCCGCAGCGACAACTGCCCCCGCGGCGCGTACCACTCCGGCTTCGCCAGGACGACGACCCGCGCGCCCTCGCTCACCACGTCCGCGACGGCGTCGAACACCTGCCGGTAGCAGGTGACGCTCACGGAGATGTCGTACGACGGGTCGCGCAGCGTCAGGAAGACGACGCCGGCGCCGGGACGGCGGGAGAGCTGGGTGATCTGGCCCTCCACCCACACGGCCCCGAGCCGGTCGATCCAGCCCCCGATGAGCCGCGACACCTCACCGACGGGGATGGGGGATTCCGCGGACGTGTTCACAGCCATGTCGGTGAGCGTATCCGCAGGCACGGACATCGATGCGGCGCGCCGAGGCCCGAAGTCGGGCCGGACTTCTTAGCGTCTGACCATGCAAAAGGGAAATACGTCCGCAAGGACTGTCAAATGGGTCGCGTGTTCCGCGGCTCTCGCGGGAGCGGCCCTCGCCGCCGCCCCGGGCACGGTCCTCGCCCGCGACACCGTGACCATCGGCAACCCGGTCGCGGGGAACAACGGTTTCGGCGTCGTCACCGAGAACGACGCCGTCCTCGGCAGCACCGAGTCGGAGGGGCCGGTCGCGGTCGGCGGGGACCTGACCTTCGGTTCCGGGTACAACGTGGCGCTGCACACGGCCGGTTCGTACGTCGTCGGCGACGACGCGCAGCCCACCGCGCTCCTCGTCGGCGGCAAGGTCGACTACGCGGGCAGCAGCCAGGACGGGGTGCTGAAGGTGCTGAGCGACGGCTACGTCAAGGTCGGCGACATGACCGGCGGGCAGGCGCTGACCACGGACGCCAACGGGGCCTCGGTCAACACCCGCCTCGTGGCCTCGGGCGCCGGCTACGACTCGACGCCCCGCATCGAGCTGACCACCCGGCAGCCCGCCGACTCGGTGGGGCCGGTGAGCCCCATGGACTTCACGTCGCTCTTCTCGACGTACCGGGACCGGGCCGACTCGATGGCCGGCTGCGGCAACACCGTGATCCTGCGCGACACCAGCGGCACCCCGCTGCCGGACCAGGAGAACATCGCGGTCGGCGCGAACGTGGCCATCTCGCTGACCAGCGGCGAGACCAATGTGCTGCACCTGACGGGGGAGCAGCTCAACAACATGGACGTGCTGACCTTCCTGAACCAGCCGAGCGCGGACACGCCGCTGCTGATCGTCGTCGACACCACCGCCGACGGCGGCGACTACACCTGGCACGTCCCGAACCTGGCCGGTGTCTCCGGAACCCAGGCGCCCTACATCCTGTGGGACTTCCCGGACGCCACGCAGATCACCATCGCCGACGGCGACACCATCGAGGGCACGATCTACGCGCCCCGCGCCCATGTCGTCGACCTGGACCCGTCCAACATCGAGGGCGACGTCATCGTGAAGTCCCTGGTCGCCGGGCCGCTCGCGGGGACGTCCGGCGAGGCGGTGAACGCGGGGGAGATCCACTACTTCCCGTTCGACGCGAACCTCACGTGCGACACGGAGGACGAGACGCCTACGCCTACGCCTACGCCGACCCCCACTCCGACTCTGACTCCGACCCCCACGCCTACGCCGACTCCGACCCCCACGCCAACTCCGACCCCGACCTCCACGCCTACGCCGACTCCGACCCCGACACCCACGCCGACTCCGACGCCGACCCCCACCGCGCCGACCACGGAGCCAGGGACGCCCACCCCGCCCGCGCCGACCACCCACGCGCCCCACCCCGGCCCCGACCACTCCGGCCCCGGCCACCCCGGCGGCAACCTAGCCGACACCGGTGCCGACACGCCGACGGGCCCGATCGCCGCCGCGGCCGCCTGCCTCGTCGGCGCGGGCGCCGCACTCACCGTCTGGGCGCGGCGCCGCCGCAGGGGCCGCCACCAGGCCTGAGCCGCCGGCACGCGAGCCCCACAGGGGCGGCGAAGGCGGCTACGGGCTCACCCCCGACCGCCCTCGCTGCCCCACCAGCACCGCCATCCCCACCACGAACCACACCGCCCCGACCACCTGCGCCGCCCCCGACGCCGCCACGATCACCGCGACCGTGATCGCCGCGCCCACCACCGGCACCGCCCCATGACGCCACCAGCTCACCGGGCCGCCCGCCCGCCGCACCGCGAACCAGCCCACCACGCTCGCGTGCAGCAACGTGAAGGCCGTCAGCGCGCCGATGTCGACGACCGAGACCAAGTGGTCCATGCCGTCGTCCCGGCGGGCCGCCCACACCGCCGCCACCAGCGTGATCACGGCCGCGCACAGCACCGCCACCCGCGGCACCCCGGAGTCCGTCCTCGCCAGCGCCCGCGGCAGCCGCCGGTCCCGCCCCATCGCGAACAGCAGCCGCCCGGCCGCGGCCTGGCCCGCCAGCGCCGCGAACGCCGCCCCGATCGCCTTGCTCACGGCCACCAGGTCATGCAGCCAGGTCCCCACCGACACGTCCACCGCGTCGTAGAACGCCGACCCCTGCTTCCCGGGGTCGGCGGCCAGCTGGGCGGACGTGACCGGCTCCAGCAGCGCCACCAGATACGTCTGCGCCACGAACAGCACACCCGCCAGCGCCAGACAGAACAGCACCGCCCGCGCCACCTTCTCCGAACCGCCGGTGACCTCCTCCGCGAAGGACGCGATCGCGTCGAAGCCCAGATAGGACAGGACCGCCACCGACACCGCGCCGATCACCGCCGACAGCGCGAACGCGCCCTGCGTGCCGTCCCCGGACAGCGGCGACAGCCAGCCCCGTTCCGCGCCGTCGCGCGCGAGGACCACCACCGCGGAGACGGCGAAGACCAGCAGCACCACGATCTCCATCGCCAGCACCAGGAAGCCGACCCGGGCCGCGGCCCGCACACCCCACAGGTTCAGCAGGGTCGTGACGACGACCGCGAGGGCCGTCCACACCCACCGCGACACCTCCGGGACCAGCGCGTTCATCGCGATGCCGGAGAACAGGTACGCGACCGCCGGGATGAGCAGATAGTCCAGCATCGCCATCCACCCGGCGACGAACCCGGCCTCCTTGCCGAGCGCCACGCGCGCGTAGGCGTACACCGAGCCCGCGCGGGGGACCACCCGCACCATCTGCGCGTAGCTGAACGCGGTGAACGCCATCGCCACCGTGGCCACGACATAGACCAGCGCGACCGCGCCGTGCGACTTGGCGTCGAGCGTGCCGAACACGCCGACGGGCGCCATGGGGGCGATGAAAAGCAGCCCGTAGACCACCAGATCCCGGAAGCCGAGGCTGCGCCGCAGGTCGTCGGCGTTCTCCGCCGCCCGGGTGGTCGTGCCGGTCTCGGACATCCGCGCCTCCGCCAGTGCCGCACCTGTTGCCTGAAGTCGCCCGTTCCCCGCCCTTCACACTTCCCGGCCAGTCTCGCCAACAATGCGATCTTTGACCCGTCGAGCGCGGCCTTACGATGGGACGCATGACTGCTTCGCCTGGCCGCCGTGTCCTGCTCGCCGCCCCCCGGGGCTACTGCGCGGGTGTGGACCGCGCCGTGATCGCCGTCGAGAAAGCCCTGGAGCAGTACGGCGCTCCGGTCTACGTCCGGCACGAGATCGTCCACAACAAGTACGTCGTGCAGACCCTGGAGAAGAAGGGCGCCATCTTCGTCGAGCGCACGGAGGAGGTGCCGCCCGGGAACATCGTCATGTTCTCGGCGCACGGCGTCGCCCCTGTCGTCCACGAGGAGGCCGCGCGCGGCAAGCTCGCCACCATCGACGCCACCTGCCCGCTGGTCACCAAGGTCCACAAGGAAGCCGTCCGCTTCGCCAACGAGGACTACGACATCCTCCTGATCGGGCACGAGGGCCACGAAGAGGTCATCGGCACCTCCGGCGAGGCCCCCGACCACATCCAGCTCGTCGACGGCCCCGCCGACGTCGCCAAGGTCGAGGTCCGCGACGAGTCGAAGGTGGTCTGGCTCTCCCAGACGACCCTGTCCGTCGACGAGACGATGGAGACCGTCGACGCGCTCAAGGAGAAGTTCCCGCAGCTCATCTCCCCGCCCAGCGACGACATCTGCTACGCCACGCAGAACCGTCAGCTCGCGGTGAAGCAGATGGGCGCCGAGGCCGAGCTGGTCATCGTGGTCGGCTCCCGCAACTCCTCCAACTCCAAGCGGCTGGTGGAGGTCGCCAAGCTGGCGGGCTCCCGGGATGCCTACCTGGTCGACTTCGCGAGCGAGATCGACGAGGCCTGGCTGGAGGGCGTGACGACGGTCGGCGTCACGTCCGGCGCGTCCGTGCCCGAGGTCCTCGTCGAGGAGGTCCTGGAGTTCCTCGCCCAGCGCGGCTACGGCGACGTCGAGCTGGTGAAGGCGGCCGAGGAGTCCATCACCTTCTCCCTGCCCAAGGAGCTGCGCCGGGACCTGCGCGAGGAGGCCGCGGCGCTGGTCGCGGAGCGCAAGGGCACCGCCGGGCAGTGAAGGCCACCTCGGGGAGTGACTGTCAGTCGTCCGTCGTAACGTAGGGCCATGCAGATCTTCGGCGTGGACATCGGTGGATCCGGGATCAAGGGCGCCCCTGTGGACCTCGACAAGGGCGACCTCGCGGAGGAGCGCTTCAAGGTGCTCACCCCGCAACCGGCGACGCCGGACGGCGTGGCGGACGGCGTCAAGCAGGTCGTCGACCACTTCGGCTGGACGGGCCCGATCGGGCTCACCTTCCCCGGAGTGGTCACGGGCGGATCGACGATCCGCACGGCCGCCAACGTCGACAAGAGCTGGATCGACACCGACGCGCGCGCGTTGTTCGGCGAGCGGCTCGGCGGCCTGCCGACCACGGTGGTCAACGACGCGGACGCGGCGGGCGTCGCCGAGATGAACTTCGGCGCCGGACGCGACCGCAAGGGCACCGTCATCCTGCTGACCTTCGGCACCGGCATCGGCAGCGCCGTCTTCGCCGACGGCGTCCTGGTCCCCAACACCGAGCTGGGCCACCTCGAACTGCACGGCCATGACGCGGAGAAGCGCGCCTCCAGCAAGGCCAAGGAGGACGGCGAGCTGACCTGGGAGCACTGGGCGCACCGCGTCCAGAAGTACCTCGCACACGTCGAGATGCTCTTCTCGCCCGAGCTGTTCATCATCGGCGGCGGCGTCAGCCGCAAGTCCCACAAGTTCCTGCACTTCATCGAGGACATCAAGGCCGAGATCGTCCCGGCGCAGCTCCAGAACAACGCGGGGATCGTGGGGGCGGCGATGCGGGCGGTGCAGCAGGCCTAGGCAGGCATGAGCCCCTGGGCGGGCCTGGGCGGCGTGGGCAGGCCTGGGCGGGCCTACGGAAACCCTGACGGCGTCAACGGCGCTGGGCGGCGGCGGCCGCTCGGCGCCGGGCCGCCAGGCGAACCTTCCGTACGATCACGATCACACCGGCGATCAGCGTCCCCCCGTACAGCCACCCGGCCTGGGTGGCGAGGGCGGTCACCAGGCCCATCAGCCGGCCCCCGGTGCCCTCCCCGTCGGCCACCGGCAGCAGCCCGGCCGCGAAGGCGATCGGCACCACCACGGGCGCGGTCGCGAGATCGCCCCGCCGCACCCAGACGGCCGTCAGCACGCACACCGGCAGGAACAGCACCCCGTACGCCGTCAGCGACGAACCGAACAGCAGCGCGTCCAGGGCGCCGAGCGCCAGCATGGCCGCCGCGCAGAACAGACCGCCGCCCAGTCCGGTGAGCCGGGGGTTGGGGAAGCGGCGGACCGCCTGCACCACCGGCGGAGCGGGGCGTCGTACGGGGGCCGCCGCGGCAGGACGGCGCGCGCCGCGGGCCGCCTGCGGGGGCAGGGAAGGCCTCTCGCGGCGCGCTCGGATGTGCGGGGGTCGCGTCCTGTGTTGCTCCACTGGACCAACTTAGGTCGGTTTATGTGCAGAATCCCTCCTCAGACACGCCGGAGGACGGACCTTGGCCAAGCGTTCGACTCGTCGCCGGGAGGGGGCCGGGCACGCCGTAGACTGGTGGATCGGCCCGCCAGGGCAGGCCCTGCCCCCCAGCCCTCGTCCACTCCTCCTCACGTACGGGAAGTCGCAACGTGTCGCTCACGATCGGAATCGTCGGTCTGCCGAATGTCGGCAAGTCGACCCTGTTCAACGCCCTGACCAAGAACGACGTGCTCGCGGCCAACTACCCGTTCGCCACGATCGAGCCCAACGTCGGTGTCGTGGGCGTTCCGGACGCGCGTCTGACGAAGCTGGCCGAAATCTTCGGGTCGCAGCGCATCCTTCCGGCGACCGTCGACTTCGTCGACATCGCGGGCATCGTGCGCGGCGCCTCCGAGGGCGAGGGCCTGGGCAACAAGTTCCTCGCGAACATCCGTGAGTCGGACGCGATCTGCCAGGTCATCCGCGCCTTCAAGGACGAGAACGTCGTGCACGTCGACGGCAAGGTCTCGCCCAAGGACGACATCGAGACGATCAACACCGAGCTGATCCTCGCCGACCTCCAGACCATCGAGAAGGTCCTGCCGCGCCTCCAGAAGGAGTCCCGGATCAAGAAGGACGTCGCGCCCAAGGTGGCGGCGGTCGAGGCGGCCAAGGAGATCCTGGAGAAGGGCGACACCCTCTTCTCCCAGGGCCTGGTCCAGGGCAGCGAGCGCGCGGAGCTCCTCCACGACCTGCACCTGCTCACCACCAAGCCCTTCCTCTACGTCTTCAACGTCGACGAGGACGAGCTGACCGACGACTCCTTCAAGGACGAGCAGCGCGCCCTGGTCGCCCCCGCCGAGGCGATCTTCCTCAACGCCAAGCTGGAGGCGGACCTCGCCGAGCTCGACGAGGAGGACGCGATGGAGCTGCTGGAGTCCGTCGGCGCCGAGGAGCCGGGCCTGGCCACCCTCGCCCGCGTCGGCTTCAACACCCTCGGCCTGCAGACCTACCTCACCGCCGGCCCCAAGGAATCCCGCGCCTGGACCATCAAGAAGGGCGCCACGGCCCCCGAGGCGGCCGGTGTGATCCACACCGACTTCCAGAAGGGCTTCATCAAGGCGGAGGTCATCTCCTTCGACGACCTGGTCGAGACCGGCTCGGTCGCCGAGGCCCGCGCGAAGGGCAAGGCGCGCATGGAGGGCAAGGAGTACGTCATGCAGGACGGGGACGTCGTGGAGTTCCGCTTCAACGTGTGACGTCTCGTCAAGAACTGTGCCCGACCCGCCTGTTGGCAGGTCGGGCACAGGCGTCTGTCCGCGTGGAGTCCTTGCCCTGTGACGTGGGGTGGCGGCAGGTCTGGTCGGCGTCAGGCTGCCTCAGACCTTGACGACTTCCACGGAAGGGCCGCACAGGAGTGTCAGGTCCTCGGGGTCGGACGTGAGGACGGTGACCGGCCGGGGTGCGTTGCGGGCGATGACGGCGAAGGCGGCATCGATGGCGTACTTGTGGCCGTGGAGGTGATGGGCGCGCAGAAGCGCGGCGGCCTGGTTGGTGATCTCCTTGGTGACGTCGTGAACATCGACGCGGGAGAGGATCCACTTGATGCGGGCCGGATGGATGCGCTCGTAGTCGGCCTCAAGCGTGGTCATGGCGCTGGTGGCGACGCGGATGCCCTCTTCCGAGGCCGCTTGGACCAGGGCCACGACGGTACGGTCCTTGAGGTAGAGCTTCGAGAGCCCTTCGCTGTCGAGCAGGAGGGTGCCGGGCATCAGGCGGCGGCCCCGCCGGCCTGCCGGTGGTCGTGACGCAGCAGCGCCCGGGCGGCCTCGACCTCCTCGCGGGTGAGAGCTTCGTTGTCGGTCTCGAAGTCGGCGACGATCTCCCGCAGCTTGTCCATGGCGACCCTCTGTTCGAGAGCTTCGGCGACGTAGGCGGAGAAACCGCCGGGCCCGACATGGGCGCGTACGGCCTCGGCGAGATCCTCGGGCAGACTGATCGAATACTTCCTACTACCGCTCATGGTGCTGATCCTACCGACGGTCGTAAGTCTGGGGGTGTGAATGACCGCCCCGAGGTTCGGTCGATCCGCAGGGAGCTGCGAACGCCCGCCGAGGGCCGTTGTGGGCGGTGAGAAAATGCGGGGAGGGTCGGAGAGGGGCGGGAAGCGTGGGGCGTGGCGAGCGGGACACGGTCGCGAGGGGAGCGCGACTGCATGAGGCGGCGCAGGCAGTGGTCGGTGACCACGGAAGGGCGGTGGAGGCGGTACGGGCGGCACTGAAGCCGATCCACGATGCGGCGGTGAAGCGGGAGCTCGACGCCATTCCCGTCGCCCGGCTGCAGGACGTCACCGAAGGGCGGCTGCGGCTGGGGAGCGTCGAGAAGAGCGGACTGCGCACTCTGGGCAGTGTTCTCGAAGCGGGCCCCTACCGGCTGCGGCAGATTCCCGGAGTCGGGCAGCGCACCGTCGACCAGATGCTCGCCGCCGCCCGCCGGCTCTCCGAGGCTGTGCACGAGACCGTGGCCGTCCACATCGACGTGGACCGGCCGGAACCGCGCACCACCGCGCTCGTCATGGCCCTACACGTCCTGGTGGAGGCCGGCCCGGACGCCCGGCGTGCGGTCGACAAGGGCACCGTCCTGGCGGAACGGCTCGGTCCGTTGCTGGCCGACGCGAGGCCCGCCGCCGGAAGAGTCCGCATGCTTCTGGCCGGCCGGGAGAAGAAGGCCCGCGCGTGGGCGGCGGTCGCCGAGATCCGGTCGCTGGTGGACGAGGCGGAGCAGGCCGGCCTGCCCGAGCTGCTCGCCCAGGCGTCGGTGGACCTGCTCCGGGGGCTCTCGTCCGACGTCGCGGCCTGGGTGGACTTCGAACTCCGCTCCGCCGAGTACTACAGCCTGCTCGCCGAGATCTCCGGGCGGCTGCCGGACGCGGCTGCCGCAGAGGGCTTTCTGCCGGACGAGGTCGCGGAGCGGGTGCGGACCCAGGACCTCGACGACACGCACCGGCGGGTCTCCCTGCGCGGTTACCAGGCGTTCGGCGCACGGTTCGCGCTTGCGCAGCGCAAGGTGATACTCGGCGACGAGATGGGCCTCGGGAAGACCATTCAGGCGATCGCCGTCCTCGCCCACCTGGCTGCCGAGGGACAGAGTCACTTCATGGTCGTCTGTCCGGCGAGCGTTCTCGTGAACTGGACACGGGAGATCGAGGCCCGCAGCGCTCTGCGCGTCATGGTGTTCCACGGTCCTGACCGGCACTACGCGTTCGCCGACTGGAAGGGGCGGGGCGGCGTCGGGGTGACCACGTTCGACGCGCTGCGCGGCTTTCCCGCGCCGGGCGGTGGGGAGGTCGGGCTGCTGGTGGTCGACGAAGCACACTCCGTGAAGAACCCGAAGGCCAAGCGGTCCCAAGCGGTCGGCCTGTGGGCGGAGCGTTGCGAGCGCACCCTCTTCATGACCGGAACCCCGATGGAGAACAGGGTCGTGGAGTTCCGCAATTTGGTCCGGATACTCGACGGCGCCGTCGCGGACTCCCTGGGTGAACGGGACGCGTTGGCCGGATCGGTCGCCTTCCGCAAGGCTGTGGCCCCGGTCTACCTGCGGCGCAACCAGGAGGACGTGCTGACGGAACTTCCGAGCCTTCAGCAGACCGACGAGTGGGAGGAGCTGAGCGCTTCGGACGAGGAGGCGTACCGCGAAGCCGTGCGCGCGGGCAACTTCATGGCCATGCGCAGGGCCGCGTACGTGCGCCCCGAGAAGTCGGCCAAGCTGGATCGGCTCCGCGAGATCGTTCAGGAGGCCGGCGAGAACGGGCAGAAGACGGTGGTCTTCTCCAACTTCAAGGACGTACTGGGCGTGGTGGAGAAGGCCCTCGCGGCCGGAACCGCCAGGGACACCCCGGTGTTCGGTCCGCTGACCGGCGGCGTCCCGGCCCAGCGTCGCCAGGAGATCGTCGACGACTTCGCCGGTGTCCAGGGCCCGGCGGTGCTCCTGGGGCAGATCCAGGCAGCGGGCGTCGGCCTCAACATGCAGGCCGCCTCCGTCGTCATCATCTGTGAACCTCAGATCAAGCCGACCATCGAGCATCAGGCGGTGGCCCGGGCCCACCGTATGGGCCAGGTCAGGCCGGTTCGCGTGCACCGTCTCCTCGCCACCGGAGGCGTGGACGAACGCATGGTGAAGATGCTGGAAAGCAAGACGCGCCTGTTCGATGCCTATGCCCGCCGCAGCGCCGTGGCCGAAGCCACCCCGGACGCGGTCGACGTGTCGGACACCGAGCTGGCACGCCGGATCGTCGAGGAGGAACAGGCGCGTCTGGGTATGACGGATGAGAGGCCCGCGTCATCCGAGTGAGGGTGCCCTCCGGTCCGCAGCCAGTCCGCAGGACACCCGTAAAAGGCCGTCGGGGGCCAACGCGTGCCAACGAGGAAATCCCAGCTCAGGGCCCTGTGCGAGGCTCCGCCGCAGGTCAGGATCAGACCGCAGACATTCCGCTTCAACGTCTAGCCCGAGCCTCAGCAGCGACCGCCCCCGCGCCGCCCCCGGTGCCGGGGGCGTCCTTGCCCAGCTCGGCGGTGAACTGCGCGCCGGTGAGCAGGGCCAGGTTGGACAGCCACAGCCAGATCAGGAAGACGACGACACCGGCGAGGGAGCCGTAGAGCCTGCTGTACGCGCTCAGGGTGGAGGCGTACAGCGCGAAGCCGGTGGAGACGGTCAGCCAGAGCACCGCGGCCAGGATGCCGCCGGGCAGACTGTGCGCGCGGTGCCGGGCCCCGGCCGGGCCGGTGTGGAAGACCACGAGGACCAGCAGCGCCACCAGGCACAGCAGCAGCGGCCAGCGCAGCACGCTCCAGCCCCAGGCCGCCGTGGCGCCGAGCCCGAGCAACCGGCCCAGGCCCTCGGCCAGCGGCCCGGTCAGCAGCAGGGCGAGGGAGCCGGTCAGCAGCAGGACCAGCAGCGCGAGCGCGGTGAGCACGATGCGCGGGGCCCGGCGCCAGGGCGAGCGCCGGTCCTCGACCCGGTGCATGCGGTGCAGGGCGCGGCGGAAGACCGCGAGATAGCTGGAGGCGGACCACAGCGCGCTCACCGTGCCGGCCACCAGCAGCGGCCACGCGCCCCGTTCCGCGTCCAGCATCCGGGAGAGCGCGGCGTGCAGGTCACCGGCGGACTCGGCGGGCGCGTACGCGGTGACATGCGTGACGAACTCCTGGGCCGTCTCCGGGCTGATCAGGCCGAACGCCAGGACCGTCACCAGCAGCGCGGGCAGCACCGAGAGGATCGCGTAGTACGTCAGGGCCGCCGCGTAGTCCGATATGTCGTCGTTCCACAGCGACACCGGCGTGCGGCGCAGCGCCGAGCGCCAGGCGGCGGGCGGCCGGCCGCGGACGGCGCGGGGGACGGCGGGGCGGCCGCCGCCGGGGTACGGGTCAGCTGACATGCGGCATGCGGTGCGACACGGCGCTGACGCGCAGACGGGTGTGCGTGCGGTAGGGCGCGGCGGACTCCTCGGCCTCGGCCACCACCGCGCACAGGGCGGGCAGCACCGCCTGCGGGGAGGTGCCCGGCCGCAGCCAGACCCGCAACCGCACCTCCAGGCGGCGCCGGGAGCGGGGCAGGATGCGGACGCGGCTGCGGTCGACGCCGGGTACGGCACCCGCGCGATCTGCCAGCGCCTCGGCGAGCGCCTGCGCCCGCACCGTGCAGCCCGGCGCGGCCAGCGCCAGCGGCCGGGCGGTGCCGGTACGGAACTGCGTGAGGAACCACCAGCCGAAGAGCAGGCTCAGCGCGATCGCCGCGGCCATGACGGAGGGCGTCCACCAGCCCTCGCCACGCACGCGTGCCAGCTCGTCCGAGCCCAGCAGGACATGGCGACCGGCGGCGGGCTCGGGCCACCACGTCGGCAGCCGGTCCGCGAAAGCGCCGCCGGTGAGCGCGAGCCACCCGCCCGCGAGCAGGAGCAGCAGGCCGATGCCGCCGAGGACGAGCCGGTTGACGGTGGTACGGGACTGCCGCATCACACCTCTCCTTCCGGGACGGCGCCGGTTCCGGGAGCGGCCGACGGCGCCGGCGCCTCCCCCTCCGGCGCCGGAGGCCGCCAGACGGCCGAGGGCGTGACGCGCACCCGCGGCTTCAACGGCAGACGCAGGCCGCAGGACGTCAGCGCCGCCCCGGCCGCCGCGGCGACCTCGGCCCGGACTCTTGCCCGCTCCCCGAACAGGAGCACCGCCCGCGCCGAGGCCCGGCGCCGCCGGACACGTACCCGCACCGCGCCGACGCCGGCCACCTCGCCCACCGCGTCGCGTACCAGGGCCTCGACGGCCGAGCGGTCCACCGCCGCGACGACCCGTGGGCCGGGGGCGTGCGCGGTCGGCCGCCGGCGCAGTCCGGGGGTGACGGCGAGCACGACCATCCACAGGCCGAGCAGCGCCGTCAGAGCGCCCGCGAGGACCACGGACCGGTCGCCCGGCCCGTGCTCCGACGCCCAGTGCACGACCGCGACCCGCCAGCCGGCCGCCGGGCGGTGCGCGGCGTGCACCAGGATCAGGTCCACTGCGAGGGCGCCGCAGGCCACGGTGGCCACGGCGGCCAACAGGGCGGCCGGGATGCGCCGCCGGGACCACAGCCGCCTGGGGGTGCGGACGGCGGCGGACGGCGTTTTCCCGGTCGTCGCGCCACCGCCCGCCGCACCGCCGCCTGCCGCGCCACCGCCCGCCACGCCATCGCCCGTCGCGGCGGCGAGCGAGGTCACCCTGATACCCGCGGTGGGCACGTCGAGGCCGGTCAACTCCCTGGTGCGGAACGCGACATGCTCCTGCAGGCCGCGGACCGTCTCGGTCAGCGGCGCCGGATAGGGGAGCGCCACGTCGAGGGCCACCTGTGCCCGGCCCCCGTGCACGGACGCCGCCGCCTTCGCCGGCCGCGTGGCGGCCTCTCCCGTCAGGGTCTCGCCGGCCGCCCGCTCGGCGATCCGGCGAACGGCGCGGTCCGTGACCGTGGTCGTGCCCCGCTCCGCGGCGGTGGTCATCGGCGGCTCCGCTCGAACGCGTCCCGTACGTCCCGGATGCCGCCGCCGCCCTCGACCCAGCGGCCCGCGGCCCAGCCGAGGCCGCCGAGCGCCCCCACGAGCAGGAACGCGCCGAAGCCGCCGAAGTACCCGGCGAACGCCAGGGCCATCCCCGCGATCATTCCTACGAACGGTGCGCGCACGCCCGTCCACCTCCCACTTGGTTCGGCTGCCGTTTCCGTACGCCGGGGAACCGCTACTCCACGCGGGCCTCGGCACGCGCGGCGGGCTCCTCCTCGTCGGGCAGACGGACGTCGTTGACGGTGATGTTCACCTCGACGACCTCCAGGCCGGTGACGCGCTCGACCGCGGAGATCACGTTCTCGCGCACGTCCCGGGACACGTCGGTGATGGGCACGCCGTACTCGACGACGAGGTCGAGGTCGATGGCCGTCTGGCGCTCGCCCACCTCCACCTTCACGCCGCGCCCCACGTTGGGCCGGCCGCCGGGCACGCGGTCGCGGACGGCGCCGATGGTGCGGGACAGTCCGCCGCCCATGTCGTACACGCCCGGGATCTCGCGGGCGGCGATGCCCGCCACCTTCACGACGACGAGGTCGGCGATCGACGTCCGGCCGCGGTCCGCGGCCGGCTGGTCCGCGCCGGTGGCGCCGCCGGAGACCGCCGTGGTGCCCTCGCTCCTGCCTCCGGTCCGGGGTGCGGGTGCTTCCTTGGCGGCTACCGCGGTCTGGGTGGTCATGGTGATGTCCTTCCTGCCGTGACTGCTCGTCGGGTGCTTGTACTCGTTTCGACCCGCTCCGGTCGCCGCTGTGACGCGGATGCCCGGAAAAACTCCCGGGGAACGCCTGAGCGGCGCCCCCACCGATCCGAGCGGACCTCGGCCACGGATCACCAGGAACGCGCGACTGCATCCGCAGCCCGCACCCGGCCCGAAGGGAGACGCCCGACCGCGAAGTGGGGCGTCACAGGCGCGGCGCGCGCGTGTCCAACCTGAAGAGACCGGACGAGAGGAGTCGCTCAGTGGCGGGCGACCGCAGACTGACCGCACCACCGGGCGCCGGAGGCGACATCGGCGACAGCCTGCTGGTGGTGCGGGCCGCGGAGGGCGACGAGGACGCCTTCGCGGCGCTCGTGCAACGCCACGCGCCGACGTCCATCCGGCTGGCGACCCGGCTGCTGGGCACCCCGGCGGAGGCGGAGGACGCGGTGCAGGACGCTTTCCTGAGCGCCTGGCGGCGGCTGCCGGAGTTCCAAGGGCAGGCGTCCTTCGGCACCTGGATGTACCGCATCGTCACCAACCGCTGTCTCAACGTCCTGCGGTCCCGCAGACCGGTGGCACCCTTGGAGTCCGCGGGGGAGGTGCCGGCCGCCGAGTACACCACCTCGCCGGCCCGCATCACCGAGGCCCGCGACGCCGTCCGGGAGCTGCGGGACGCCCTGGACCTGCTCTCGGCGGAACAGCGCGCCTGCTGGGTGCTGCGCGAACTGGACGGCCGGTCCTACGAGTTCATCGCGGACACGGTCGGCATCAGTCAGGAGGCCGTCCGCGCCCGCGTCTTCCGCGCACGCCGCTGTCTGACACAAGCACTGGGGGCCTGGCGATGACGACCCACACCGATCCGCCCGAGGGCGCCCGCGCCGCCGACGACGACGAGCGGCTGCCGTGCGGACGGCCCTTGTCCCAGGTCTGGGACGACTGGGAGCGGCAGACGGACGACCCGCACCGGGCGACCTGTCCGCACTGCCGGCGGGCCGTGCACGACCTCGAACAGCTGGAGACCGCCGTGCGCGGCCTGCGCGAGCAGACCCCGCAGACCTCCGCCCAGGACGCCGAGCCGCTGACCCGAAGAGTCATGGACCTCGTCCGCCTCGAACTCCGGCCCGGCCGCCCGTTGCCCCTGGGGGACCCCGGCGAGGACCTGTGGATCATGGAGACGGTCGCCGCGCGCGCCCTCCGCTCGGCGGCCGAGACGGTCGAGGGGGTCCGCGCGGGCTCCTGCCGCCTCGTGGGCCTCACCGACCCCGCCGACGGCGCCGTCGAGGTCCGCCTGGACATCCACGCGCCCGCGCACGTCGGTCTGCCCCAGCTCGCGGAGCGGGTGCGGCAACGGGTGCGGGAGGCCGCCGACCGTGAACTGGGCATGGCCATAGCGTCCGTGGACATCCGCGTCACCGACCTCGTCGACATCCGGGCCGAGGGCGGCCGGGAAGGGGAGACCACATGACCGCGTACCCGCTGCCCGCCGCACCGGCCGTGCTCGTCGAGGACGTCGCCCGGATCGTGGAGAACGTGCCGGGCGTCGCCTTCCTGAAACCGGGGCTGGCCGCCCGGCTCAGGTCGGCGCTGTCCCGGCCGCATCCCGACGCGGGGCGGGCGCCGACCGCCGGAGTGCGGCTGACACCCGAACCGGACGCCACCATCGGCTGGCACGTCGACGTCCAGGTGGTCACGGTGCGCCGGGCCAGAGCGGTGGACGTGGCCCGGGCCGTGCGCTCCGCCGTCGAGGAACACCTGGCCGCCCGCTGTCCTGGACGGCCGGGTCCCCGGGTGACCGTGACGGTCACCGGCCAGGTCTGAGCCGCTGTCCGCGCCCTACCGGTGGGGCAGGGGCATGGTCGTCATCAGGTGCAGGACGGTGGTCCACGCGCCCGCCGCGACGGTCATGAACCGCAGTCTGCGGCGACGCGCCGGGGCGACGGGGTCCGGCCCGGGCCCCACCGGCAGACCGGCCTCGGACCGGGACGTCCGCCCGGCCGGTGCCGACGGCACGATCCGCCCGGACCGCCCCGGCCGCCCCTCGGCCACCCTTCCGCCGGACACCGGAGAAGGGGCGGGGCAGGGGCAGGGCGTGGGAACAGGGGTGGACACGGGCGCCGGTGCGGGAGCAGAGGTGCGCATGGGCACGGACGTGAGCGCGGACCTGGGCGCCGGAGTCGGCGCCGGAGTCGGCGTCGGAGGGGGCGTCGGAGGGGGCGTCTGCGTGGGCGCTGCCGCGTGCGGGCCGGGCGTGGGCGCAGGCACCGGCGTGGACACGGGGGCGGACGCAGGCACCGGCGTGGACACGGGGGCGGACGCAGGCACCGGCGTGGACACGGGCGTGGGCGCGGGCACCGGCGTAGGCAGGGGAGTGGGTGCGGGCGTCGGCGTACGCCTGGGCGCGGGCGCGGGGTTGTGTCGGCGGTCGTCTGTGGTTCCGGCGGACGGCGTCGTGCCGGCCCCGCCGGGGGTGGGCACCAGACCCTGGGCCAGGCCGCTGAGGAACGCCGCGTACGCGGCCCGGCGCAGACCCGTCGGCGCGCTGCGGCCGGCCTCCCAGGACCGCACGGTCGTCGTCGTCACCCCGAAGGCCTCGGCCACCTGCTCCACGCCCAGGCCCCAGGCCCGGCGCAGCCGGGCGCACTCCTCGGGAGCGGGCAGGGGCGTCTTGCCGTCGCGGCGGCGCGGATGGGAGGGCATGGGCTGCTGCTGTCGAGCGATGAGCGTCATGACCGTATGACAAGCCGTACGTCGTCCTGTTACTCCCTGTCGCCGTTTACGCCCCGATGGAGCAATCCGACGCCCGCGGCACGTCAGGTGAGCGGATGCCGGCCCCGTCCCGCCACCTCCCGGCACGCCTCCACATACCCCCGCACCAGCGCCCCCTGCGGCTCCCCGCTTCGCCAGGCCAGCACGTACCGGCTCGGCGACACCCCGCGCACCGGCCGGGTCACCACCCCGCCCAGCGTGATCAGCGGGGCGTTGCCCGCGGCCACCAGGCAGATGCCGAGGCCTCCGACCAGGGCCTCGTACGTCTCCTCCGTGCCAGCGATCTCCGCGCCGATGCGCGGCGGGCGGCCGGCACGGGCGTCCAGGGCGAGCCAGTGGTCGCGCAGCGCACCGGCGCTCTCGGGCAGGGCGAGGAACGGCTCGTCCACCAGGTCGGCGAAGTCGATCTCCGTACGGGCGGCCAGCGGATGGCTCTCCGGCAGGGCGATCAGCCGGGGCTCCTCGGCGACCACCGTCCACGCGTAGCGCTCGGCGTCCGGCAGCGGCAGCCAGGCGAAGGCCACGTCGGCCTCCCCGTCGGCCAGCCCCGCGGTCGGGTCCTCCCAGCTCACCTGGCGCAGCCGCACCCTCGCCTCCGGGTGCGCGGCGGTGAAGCGGGAGCGGATCGCCGGCAGCAGCCCGCCGCGCCCCGGACTGGTGCTCATCCCGACGGTGAGGGTGCTCCGGCCCGCCGCCCGGACCGCCTCCAGCGCCGCCGTCCCCTCCGCCCATCCGTCCAGCACCCGCCGGGCGTACGGCAGCAGCGCCTCGCCCGCCCCGGTGAGCGCCACGCCGTGCGGATCGCGCCGGAACAGCTCGACGCCCAACTGCCGCTCAAGGGCCCGTACTTGTTTGCTCAACGCGGGCTGGGACACGTACAGCCGCTCGGCGGCCCGGGTGAAGTGCAGTTCCTCGGCCACGGTGAGGAAGTAGCGCAGGTCCCGCAGGTGAACGTCGGTCGTCATGCCCATCGGTTATCACCACGGGTCTTGGACGGGCAACCACCCCTGCCCGCAAGCTGTTTCACGGATCACGAACCGAGAACGAGTCAACAGGAGCGGTCATGAACAAGGTGTGGCTCATCACCGGCGCGAGCAGCGGCTTCGGGCGGGCGATCGCCGAGGCGGCCCTCGCCGACGGCGACGTGGTGGTGGGCGCGGCCCGCCGCCCCGAGGCGCTGGACGACCTGGTCGCCGCCCACCCCGACCAGGTGGAGGCGCTGCGGCTGGACGTCTCCGACACGGCCGCGGCCGAGGCGGCGGTACGGGACGTGGTGGCCCGGCACGGCCGGATCGACGTCCTGGTC
Source organism: Streptomyces sp. Act143 (assembly GCF_003143935.1). Lineage (GTDB taxonomy): Bacteria > Actinomycetota > Actinomycetes > Streptomycetales > Streptomycetaceae > Streptomyces. The sequence goes on from NZ_QFRX01000001.1 coordinate 6,429,635, forward strand.
AACAACGCGGGCCGCACCCACGTCGGCGCCTTCGAGGAGACCGGCGAGGACGAGCTGCGGGCGCTGTTCGACGTGCACGTCTTCGGGCCGGCGGCCCTGGTGCGCGCGGTACTGCCCTCGATGCGTGAGCGCCGCTCGGGTGCGATCGTCCAGATGAGCAGCATGGGCGGGCAGCTGTCCTTCGCGGGCTTCTCGGCGTACAGCGGCACGAAGTTCGCGCTGGAGGGCATGTCCGAGGCGCTCGCGGACGAGGTCGCGGAGTTCGGCGTCAAAGTGCTGATCGTCGAGCCGGGCGCCTTCCGGACCTCGCTGTTCGAGACGGACCGGGCGGGCGTCAGCGCGGACAGCGGGGTCTACGGCAAGGTGAGCACCACGCGCGGCCTCGTCGCCGGCGGCGACGGCACCCAGCCCGGCGACCCGGCCAAGGCCGCCGCCCTGATCCTGGCCGCCCTCCAGGCCGACCGCACCCCGCTCCGCCTCCCCCTCGGGGACGACGGCGTCACGGCGGTCCTCGGCCACCTCGACCAGGTCCGGGAGGACATCGCGGCCTGGGAGAAGGACGCACGGGCGACGGCGTTCGACAGCTGAAAGGCGTTCAGCCGGGAAACTCGCGGCGGAGAGGCAAGCAGCCGAGAGGCGTTCAGCGGAGGTCGTCGTCGCGGAAGGGCGTCGGGTCGGTCACCCAGCCCGCCGCGAGGACGAGCCGTGACGCGCGGTGGACGGCGAGGAACCCGAAGGGCCGGTCGAAAGTGGCGCAGGCCCGCTTCGACTCGTGCTCCGGCTCGGGTTCCCAGCTCAGCCACACCATGTCCATCGCGGTCACGGTGGCGGCCCGGAACCCCTCGCCGCTGAACACCGCCGTCGCGGACTGCCGGCCGGCCGCGAGCGCGAGGGGCGCCGCGCTGATGCCGGGGAAGTGGCCGGGAGCCCCGTCGCCCGCGGTCGCCAGTCCGAACAACTCCCCTTGCGCCAGCAGGTCATGGTCGCCCTCGACGGTGAACTCGGGCGTTCTGAGCGTGAGGCTCGGCGGCTCGGGCCGTTCGGTGCGGAGGGTCTCGATCCTGAGACCGGGCCCTGCGGCGCCGTACGGCAGCCGGCTGCCGGGTACGGCGGTCAGCGCACCGGCCAGCAGCCCCACCCCCGCGCCCAGCACCTGTCCGGGCGCCGACTCGGCCTCCCCGAGCAGCAGATGGACGTCGATGCCGTTCGTGCCGCGCACCCGTGCCTGCGTCACGGCACCCGCCGGCGCCCGCACCACCGCCACGGCGTCCAGATCGGGCGTCGTACGCGACAACCCGGCCCGGTCCTGGTCCCGCCACGGCATGAGATCGCCCTTGAACGGCACCTCCCACTCCGTCCGCAACGCCGCCGCGCTCGCCAGTACCAGGGAGGAGTCCGGCCGCAACGCCACCGGCATCCGCCCGACCGCCCCTGACGTCCGCTCGGCGGCCCAGGCGTCCAGGGCCGCGTGATCGGCGTCCGGGTCGCCGGTGAGGACGCCGCGCGTCCCGGCGGGCAGCCCTGCCGCCCACTCCGGCCGCAGCTCCACGTACCGCTTGGTCCACAGCCCGAGCGCGGAGTCCAGCCCGTCGACCGCATCGAGCGCCGCGAGCAACTCCCGCGCCGCGGCGCCCGCTTGCTCCGCCGGCACCCCGACCGCCTCCACCAGCTCCTCCCGGGCCGCCCCCACCGCCCCGTCCGCGAGAAACGCCAGCAGCGGCCATACCCCCGCCGCCGAGAACACCGTCCCACCGCCGTCGGAAGCTCCCGCCGAGGGCACCGCCCCGGAGCCTTCCGAAGCTCCCGCCGCCGAGGGCACCGTTCCGCCGTCCTCCGAGCCCCCCGCCGCCGAGAACTCCGGCGCCCCCGCCCACCGCGCGGTCAGCCTGTTGACCGCCTGAATCGTGGCATTCGTGACCACCGTTCCGCCCCCGCTCACCCTGCGCTTACCATGCGCCCAGTCGTACGACCGTTCGCCACCCCAGCCCGAACCAGGAGCACGGTACCCGTGTCCATACCTCCGCCTCCCGGCCCCCACCAGCCCCAGGGGCCGTACCCGCCGGGTCCTTTCGCCCCGCCCGGCCCCTGGGGCTACGGCTACGGCGGATACGCGCAGCCCGTGCCCGTGAACGGCGTCGCCATCGCCGCCCTGGTGCTCGGCATCCTCTGCTTCCTGCCGGCCGTCGGGCTGGTCCTGGGGCTGGTCGCGCTCGCGCAGATCAAGAAGAGGGGCGAACGCGGCAGGGGCATGGCCATCGCCGGGTCCGTGCTGTCCGTCGTCGGACTCGTGCTGTGGACGGTGTCGCTGTCGACCGGGGTCGTGTCCGACGCCGTGGACGGGCTCAAGGACGCCGCACGCGGCGAGGGCACCGCCTACGCGCTCGCCAAGGGCGACTGCTTCGACTCGGGCACCGGCTCCCTCCAGGGGGACGCCTACGACGTCGACGAGGTGCCCTGCTCCCGCGCGCACCACGGCGAGGTGTTCGCCGTCGTCACGCTGCCGTCCGGCTCCTTCCCGGGCGACGACGAGGTGACCGACCTCGCCGACGACAAGTGCTACGCCCTCCAGGAGGACTACGCGATGGACGCGTGGGCCGTACCGGAGAACGTGGACGTGTACTACCTCGTGCCCTCCGAGGACAGCTGGACCTTCGGCGACCGCGAGATCACCTGCGTCTTCGGCGACGTCGACGAGAAGAAGAGCCTGACGGGCTCACTGCGCAACGACGCCACCAACCTCGACGCCGACCAGGTCGCCTTCCTGAAGTCGGCCAACGCGCTCGACCGGGTGCTCTACGAGGAGCCCTCGGACTACCCCGAGGACGATCTGCCGGCGAACCGGACATGGGCGGGCGACGTCGCCACCGCGCTCGGCGAGCAGGCCGAGACGCTGCGCGGCCGCTCCTGGCCCGGCGACAGCGCGGGGGCCGTCACCGACCTCGCCTCCGACCTGGACGCGGCGCGCAAGGAGTGGGCCAAGGCCGCCGCCGCGAAGGACGCCGACACGTACTACGAGCGCTACGACGCCGGGTACGACTACATCGACGGCGACAGCACCGTCACCGCCCGCAAGGCTCTGGGCCTGGCCACCACGGTGCCGTCGTACGACGAGGACTACGAGGGCGGGGGCGGCGGCGGGGACGCGGGCAACCTCGATGTGTGAGCGCCGCTATAGCGGGGAGAAAGTGCCTGCGTAAAGCCCACCGGGGGCACATGTCACTACATCGAGTGATTCTCTGGCCTTTGCTTGCACGGCTCAACCCACGGTTGCCACGCTGTTGCTGTCTGTACAACCTGATGGGAGCGGCCAGTGACTTTCGGTGAGCAGCCGGCGTATCTGCGTGTCGCGGGTGATCTCCGCAAGAAGATCGTCGACGGATCGCTGCCACCGCACACCCGACTGCCCTCCCAGGCCAGAATCCGCGAGGAGTACGGCGTCTCGGACACCGTCGCCCTGGAGGCCCGCAAGGTGCTGATGGCCGAGGGCCTGGTCGAGGGCCGCTCCGGCTCGGGCACGTATGTGCGTGAGCGGCCCGTGCCCCGCCGCGTCGCCCGCTCCGGCTTCCGGCCGGACGGCGGCGCCACCCCCTTCCGCCAGGAGCAGGCGGACGGCGACGCACGCGGCACCTGGGAGTCCAGCAGCCGTCAGGCCGAGGCCAGCGTCGCCGTCGCCGAGCGGCTCGCCATCCGCCCCGGCGATCGCGTGATGTGCACCAAGTACGTCTACCGGGACAACGGCGAGCCGATGATGCTCTCCACCTCCTGGGAGCCCCTCGTCCTGACCGGCCGCACCCCCGTGATGCTGCCCGAGGAGGGCCCGCTCGGCGGCATGGGCGTGGTCGAGCGCATGGCGGCCATCGACGTGATCGTGGACAACGTCACCGAGGAGGTCGGCGCCCGCCCCGGACTCGCCGAGGAACTCCTCGCCCTGGGCGGCGTTCCCGGCCATGTCGTCCTGGTCGTCCACCGGACGTTCTACGCCTCCGGCCGCCCGGTCGAGACGGCCGACGTGGTCATCCCCGCCGACCGCTACCAGGTCGCGTACCACCTCCCGGTGAAGTAGCGCACACCCTTACGGCTGTTGCCCCGGACGCCGGGTCAACGGCCGCCCCTTCGAACGGCGTTGGATTCTGGCCGTTCTCGCAGGTGACCCCGTGCGTGCGGATACGCCTCTGACCGGATGCATCGACGTCCCCGCACGGCGCGTTCGACTTCGCACGCCCCCCACGTGCTGGCCGGTTGCGTACCTCTTTGTGAAAAGGCGGATTCGCTCCGTAAAGGTTAGGCGTAGGCTCGGGCATATGCGGATTGCGGTTTCCTTAGCGAGCGGGGCGTTGTCGGGAAGGAGCAGTGGGGGGCGATGAACGACGGCACGATCACTCTTCCCTGGCTCGTCATACGACAGGACGACAACGGCAACCGCTACCGCGTGGGCCGCTACGCCACCCGTGCCGAGGCCGAGAAGATCGCGGACAGCCTCGACAGCCGCGGACACAAGCAGTTGTACTGGGTCGAACGCATCGCCCAGAACGGCGAGGCCACCCGCAACGCGTAGGCTCCGCCGCATGACCGAACGCACGCTGGTGGTGGGAGCCGCCCTCCTCGACGCCGGCCGCCTCCTGGCCGCCCGCCGCAGCGCACCCCCTGAGCTGGCGGGCCGCTGGGAGTTGCCGGGCGGCAAGGTGGAGCCGGGGGAGACGCCGGAAGCCGCGCTGGCCCGGGAGCTGCGCGAGGAGCTGGGGGTGGAGGCCGAGATCGCGGCCCGGGTGCCCGGGGAGTGGCCGTTGAAGCCCCCGTACGTGCTCCAGGTCTGGACGGCTCATCTGCTCCCGGGCTCGCCGGAGCCCAAGCCCTTGCAGGACCATGACGAACTGCGCTGGCTGACGGCGGCCGAGCTGTGGGACGTGCCGTGGCTGGCCCAGGACGTCCCGGCTGTGAAGGCGGCAGCGACCAGGCTGCTTGCCTGAGGCTGCGGCGAACCGGGCGAGCAGCCACTGCGGACCCGCACCCGCACAGCAACAGCACTCCCAGGGCTCTTGGGCGCCCCCCTCTGCCCCCGTTCGCACCACAGTGCGCCCCGCCGCACGGTAGTCGTCACCGGATATCGGGTATGTGCCCATTAACCCCACGAAACCGGACATGGGTGTGGCCTGGGAAGTGATCGGCGTGATCGACACCGAAGGCGACTGCGCCGAGTGGTCGTTCCCCGCGGACCCCGGCGCCGTGCGCGCCGCCCGAGGAGCTGTCCGCGGCCGGCTGCGCGACTGGGACCTCGACAGCGTCGCCGACATCACGGCCCTGCTGGTGAGCGAGCTGGTCACCAACTCCCTGCGGCACGCCACCGGCCCGATCGGCGTCCGCCTCGTCCGCCCCACCGGCCTCGACGGCGTCCTGCTGGTGGAGGTCTCCGACCCGCTCCCGGACCCGCCCCGCGAGCGGGTCGCGCTGCCGGAGGACGAGGGCGGGCGCGGTCTGCAACTGGTCGCCCACTCCTCGCGCCGCTGGGGCACCCGGCCCGGCGCGGCCGGAAAGACGGTGTGGTTCGAACTCGTGGTGCCGCGGTGAACCCGGGGCGTACGCGCTGTACGCGGGCGCCCGCGCCGTCCACCGGCTGGTTCAGGCCACTGGCGGTTGTCGGAGCGCGTGATTCGACTGCGTGTTGGCTGGTTAGAAGACTGGAAGTGTTGTCGCGGTGCGGTCCAAAAAACGCTGGGACCGTGCTGTGATCGTGAACACCGTGTTGTGCGGCGCCGTAGTGCTGGATACTGCGGGCAGCCGCTGCCGGTGACCGGTGCCGGGCGCGGTGAGCTGGAGGGGACGGTTCGCGTGAGCGAGATACCAGCGAAGGCCACGGAGTCCGAGGACCCGTCGGACGGCGCGAGGTCACAGGCCGCGGGTGAGGCCGTGGCCCCAGAGGGTGACGCCATGTGGCAGAGCAGTCCGCCCGGCTCGATCTACGACTACATCAAGGTCGCCTCCTTCTCCATCGGTCCCGACGGTCTCGTCGACCAGTGGAGCCTGCGCGCCGAGCAGGTCTTCGGGATTCCCGCCGAGCGGGCCGTGGGCATGGACCCCATCGAGGCGTTCATCGACCCGGACCGCCGTGAGGTGGGCCAGCGCAAGATGGCCGAGATCCTCGACGGGCGCGAGTGGACCGGCGTCGTCCCCTTCCGCCTCCCGGACGCGGCGGACGGCGGCCGCGGCTCGGAGGGCCTCGCCGAGGTCTACGTCATGCCGACCCGGACCGAGGACGGCGAGAAGGCCGCCGTCTGCATCGTCGTCGACGTCCGCACCCTGCGCAGCATCGAGACCGACCTCGCCGCCTCGCAGTCGATTTTCGGTCAATCTCCCTTCGGCTTCCTGCTGATCGACCTCGACCTGCAGGTGCGCCGCGCCAACCAGCGGTTCGCCACCGTGTTCGGCGGGACACCGGACGACCACCGCGGCAAGGGGGTCCACGACTACCTGCCGCGCCCCGAGGCCGAGCGGGTCACGGCCACCCTGCGCCGCGTCCTGGACACCGGCGACTCCATCACGGACATGCACGTCACCGGCTTCGTGCCGGGCTCCGAGGAGCGCCGGCACTGGTCGGTCAACCTCTACCGGGTGCACAGCGGCTCCGGCCGCCCCATCGGCATCGCCTGGCTCGCCATCGACATCACCGCCCGCCGCCAGGCCGCCCGCGAGGCCGCCGCCGCCCGGCGCAATCTCGCCCTTCTCAACGAGGCCGGGGCCCGCATCGGCAACTCCCTCGACCTGGAGACCACCGCCCGCGAACTCCTCGACGTCGTCGTCCCCGGCTTCTGCGACCTGGCGACCGTCGACCTCTACCAGGGCCTCCTGGCCGGCGACGAGACCCCGCCCGGGCTCGCCGACGGCAGCGCGGAACTGCGCCGGGTCGCCTTCGCCAGCGCCGTCTCCGACGCCCCCTTCGCCGGCTCGGGGCCGCCCATAGCGGTCGGCGCCGTCCACCACTACCCCTTCAACTCGCCCTGCGCGGACGCCCTGCGCACCGCCCGCTCGCAGTACATCCCGGCCGAGGAGGGCGGCCTGGTGCAGTCCACGCTCGCCGTGCCGATGGTCGCCCACGACACCGTCGTAGGCCTGGCGCAGTTCGCGCGGACCAAGGGCAGCGAGCCGTTCGGGGACCGGGACCGGGAGCTCGCCGTGGAGCTGGCGGCGCGGGCCGCGGTCTGCATCGACAACGCGCGGCTGTACCGGCGCGAGCACGAACGGGCGCTGATGCTCCAGCGGTCCCTGCTGCCCCCGGACGACCCGATCGCCTCCGGCCTCGACATCGCCTGCCGCTACCGGCCCGGCAACGCCTCCTCCGACCGGCCCAGCGAGGTCGGCGGCGACTGGTTCGACGTCATCGAACTGCCCGGGCACCGCACGGCGTTGGTGGTCGGGGACGTGATGGGGCGCGGGCTGCGGGCCGCCGTGGCGATGGGTGAACTCCGCTCCGCCGTGCGCACCCTGGCCCTGCTGGACCTCGAACCGGCGGAAGTGCTCAGCGCGTTGGACGAGATCGCGCGGGGTCTGGGAGCGCCAGGCGGCGTCCAGCAGGCCACCCGGGCCGCCCGCCGCCCCCGCGAGGCCGACCTGTCCGAGGTGTACCTGGCGACCTGCGTGTACGCCGTCTACGACTCGGTGACCCGCAGGTGCACCTTCGCCAACGCCGGTCATCTGCCGCCGGTCCTCGTCGAACCCGGCGAGGCGGCGCTGATGCTCGACGTCCCGCCCGGCATGCCGCTCGGCGTCGGCGGGGAGCCCTTCGAGGAGGTGGAGGTCGAACTGCCCGAAGGCGCCCTGCTCGCGCTCTACACGGATGGACTGGTCGAAAGCCGCGATCACCCCCTCGACGAGGGCCTCCAGGCCTTCGTGGGGGCGCTGACCGACCCGGCCCGCCCGCTGGAGGACGTCTGTGACCACGTCCTCAACACCCTCGACACCCACCACGGCGAGGACGACATCGCCCTGCTGATGGCCCGGGTCCAGGGCCTGCCCGCCGAGTCCGTGGGCGACTGGACGCTGCCGCGCGAGCCGCGCAGCGTGGGCCGGGCGCGGGAGTACGCGCGCGGGCAGCTGCTGAGCTGGGACCTGGAGCCGCTGGCCGACACCACGGAACTGCTGGTCAGCGAGCTGGTGACCAACGCGCTGCGGTACGGCGAGGGCGAGATCCGGTTGCGGCTCCTCCTCGACCGCACCCTGGTCTGCGAGGTCTGGGACTCCGGCCTGGTCCAGCCGCGCCGCCGGCGCGCCCGCGACACCGACGAGGGCGGCCGGGGGCTGCAACTGGTCGGCCTGCTCAGCGCGGCCTGGGGCTCACGCCGTACCCCGCGCGGCAAGACGGTGTGGTTCGAACTGCCGCTGCCGGACGGCGAGACGGGCCTCACGGACCCCGCGGAGGCGCTGCTGAGCCTCTTCTAGGCGCCTCACCGAGCGCGGCGGCCCCGGCCGCGGGGGCCGCCGAAGCTCGCCGCCGCCCCGTCGTCCAACAGGATGCCGCCGAGCACCGCCCCGGCGCCCCCGCTCTCGTGCTCGGCCGCCCCGGCGACCGGATTGCCGCGCACCCGTACGTCCTGCTCGGCGAGGTCACGGGCGTCACGGGCGAGCGCGTCGGCGGTCACCGGGTCCGCGCCGAGCAGCCGCGCCGCCTCCGCCAGCCGGGTGCGGGCCGTGGCGCCCACCGCACCCCGGTGCGTGGCGACGAAGTCGTCCGCGCCCGCCACCGCCGCCCGCCCGGCCAGCGCGGCGGCGGCCCCCAGCACCCCGGCCACGGGTTCCGCGGCGAGCGGCGAGACGGCCTGAACGACCCGGCGGAGCGCGTCGAGCGGGTCGTACGGCGTCTCACCCGCCACCTCGTCCCGTACGAAGGCCAGGACGTTGTCGGCATGCAGGAGCCGCGCCCGCAGCTCGCCGACGGGCACCTCGGCGCCGCCGTTCCGCAGCGCGGCCAGCTCCGCCTCCGCGCCGGTCAGCGCGGCCGGCAGCAGGGCCGCGGCCGCCGGCAGTCCGGTGCCGAGGCGTTCGACGGCGTGGAGGAAGACCGCGGCCTGGGCGATCGCGCCCTCGGCGGCGCGCAGATGCAGCGCGGCCCGGTCGTGGGCGGCGAGGTCGCCGGCCTGGCGGGCCTGGTTGAGCCGGAGGGTGGCGAACACCAGCCGGTCCTTGGCCTGCTCGGCGTACCCGGTGACCTCGGCGACGGCGGCGCCGCCGTACCGCGTGGCCAGGCCGGTGAGCAGGGACTCGACGGCCTGGACGCGCCCGGTGAGCGCTCGGAAGCGGGTCTCGGCCAGTCCCAGCGCCTCACCCGCCCCGCGCTCCAGACCGCGCAGCTGGTCGACTCCGGCGGCGGCCTCGTCCAGGCGCCGCCCGGCCTCCTCGCAGCGGCCGACGATCCCGGCGAGCGCGTGCTGCCGGGCCGCGGCCTCCTCCGGTACGCCGTCGTCGTACTGCTGCCGCATCCGGAAGGCGGCCCGCAGTTCCGCCTCCGCGCCCCGCAGGGCGAGGACGGAGGGCGCCACCGCGCTCTCCCCGAACCGGGCCTCGACGAAGCCCAGCTCCTCACGGCTGGTGCGGACGCTGTCGTCGGCGGCCACCAGCAACACCCGCGCCTGCTCGTCCAGTTCGGCGAGTGGAGGCGGGGCCGCGGGTGCCGCGGTGACGCCGCCGGGGGTGGTGCGGGTGCGGGCCCGCCGGGTGCGCCGCACGTACGTGTACCCCGCCACCGCCCCCGCGGCGCCCACGGTCACGAGCGGCAGCACCAGGTCGGCGGCGGACGACCCGCTGTCCTCCTGGTCCTGGGCGACCGCCTGCGCGCGCCCGTCCGCAACCGGAGCACGGTTCTCGATCGTCATCCCCGGCAGCACCAGCCACACCACGCCGATCAGCGCACCCAGCACGGTGTGCAGCACGCGCGCGGATATGTGCGAGGCCGCGCGCCGCGGCCGGCCCCGGATCAAGGATGACGTCACATTTCGGAGCGTATGAGCAGGAATGCGGGGACGCGACCGGGAGGAGGAGCGAGGACGACATGGCCATGAGCACCGAGAACGAGCACGAGAACGAGCAGGGGCAGGGGCAGGGGCAGGGGCAGGGGCGGGGGCAGGGGCAGGAGCAGGAGCAGCCTCGCGCCCGCCGTCCCTGGTGGCGCCGCCGCTGGTTCCGCTGGACCGTGGCCGGGCTCGTCTGCGTGCTGGTCGTCCCCGTGCTCGCCGCCGCCCTCGCCCTGCGCCTCAACTACACCGGCGACCCGGCGGAAGGCACCCGCACCAGGAACCGCGACGCCGTCTGGCTCGGCCACGCCTGGGTGGACGGCCGCAAGACGGACCAGGACGTCACCGCGCTCGCCGGGCGCCTCCGGGCCACCGGCATCCGCGACCTCTACGTCCACGCCGGTCCCCTGGAGCACGACGGAACGCTGCCGGGATCGTCGTACCCCGCAGCCCGTGCCTTCCTCGAAGCCGTCCACCGCGCAGCGCCCGGTATCCGTGTCCAGGCCTGGCTCGGCGACAAGCTCGCGAGCGAGAGCCCCGACGGCCTCCGCCTCGACCGCGCGGCGACCAGGGCCGCCGTCGTCCGCTCCACCCGCGAGATCCTCGCCGCCGGCTTCGACGGCGCCCACTTCGACCTGGAGCCCCTCCACTCCGGCGACGAGAACTACCTCGACCTCCTCGACACCCTCCACCGGGTCACGAAGGCCCGGGGTGTCCCGCTCTCCGTCGCCGCCCACCAGATCGACCCGCTGCCGGCCCTGCACTCCCTGGCCGGCGCGCTCACCGGCCACCCCAAGTGGTGGTCGCAGGAGTACTTCGGACAGGTCGCGCGGCGCGTCGACCAGATCGCGGTGATGTCGTACGACACCGGCATGCCGCTGGAGAGCCTGTACGGCGGTTACGTCGCCCAGCAGACCTCGCTCGCGCTGGAGGTCACCCCGCCCACCACCGACCTCCTCATGGGCCTGCCCTTCTTCCACGAGAACGACATCGGCCACCACGCGGGCGCCGAGACGGTCCCCGCCGCCGTCCGCGGCGTACGGCTCGGCCTGTCCCGCACGGACGCCGACCGCGCCCGTTTCGGGGTCGCGCTGTACGTCGACTTCGCGGCGACGGAGGCGGACTGGACGGCGTACCGGGAGGACTGGGTGGAGTGAGCGCCCGGGGGAAAGCGCGTGCGGGCCGACGGGGAGGGGTGCGACGATCTGCCGGGTGACCGCGACCCGCAAGCCCCTCTCCCGCCACGACCTCACCCCCCTCGCCCGCGCCGCGCTCGGCCGCACCCCCGTCTCCGCGATCAGGCTGCGCGGCGGCTCCAAGAAGGGCGTCTACCGGCTTGCCTTCGACGACGGCTCCACCGCGATCGCCTACGTCTGGTCGGCGGACGAGGACTACTGGGACGCGGGCCCCTCCGACCTCCGCGACCCCTTCGCCCACGGCACCGGCCTCGACCTGTTCACCGCGGCCCACGTCCGCCTGGCCGCCGCCGGGGTGCGCACGCCGCGCCTGCTGCACGTCGATGCCGACGCCGGGCAGGCGGTCGTCGAGGACCTCCCCGGGGAGAGCCTGGAGGCGGCGCTGGACCGCGAACCGGCCCTCCTGGACCGGCTGGCGGCGCTCCTCGCCACGCTTCACTCCCACACCGGGCCCCGCTTCGGCAAGGTCGCCCTCGTCGACAACGGCGGCTCCTCGTACGGCACGTCCTGCGAGCAGCGGGTCCTGGAGGGCGCCCTGCGCGACATCGAAGAGGTCTCCGGACGGGAACCGCGCGCCGCCGCCGTACGGGAGCGGCTCGTCGAACGGGTCCGGGAGCTGGCGGCACGAGTCCGGCCGCGCGACCGCCACACCCTCATCCACGGTGAACTCGGCCCCGACCACGTCCTGTTGACCCCGGACCGCGAACTCGCCCTCATCGACATCGAGGGACTGCTCTACTTCGACGTGGAGTGGGAGCACGCCTTCCTGGAGCTCCGCTTCGGACCGGGGTACGAGACCCTTCGCGTCCCGGGCCTCGACGAGGACCGGCTCCGGTTCTACCGGCTCGCCATGCATCTGTCCCTGGTCGCCGGGCCGTTGCGGCTGCTCGACGGGGACTTCCCCGATCCGGAGTTCATGCGCGGCATCGCCGAACACAACCTGGGTCGCGTCCTCGACCTGCTGGGACGCTGACCGACAGGCACAGGCACAGGCACAGGCACAGGCACAGGTACGGGCACAGGCACAGGTACGGGCACGGGCACGGGACAGCGGTGAGCGCGGCGCGTCGCTAGGAGGACCTCCTCCTGATCTTCGAACCCAGCCACACCAGCGGGTCGTACTTGCGGTCCACCGCTCGTTCCTTCAGCGGGATCAGTGCGTTGTCCGTGATCTTGATGCCCTCTGGGCAGACCTCCGTGCAGCACTTGGTGATGTTGCAGTAGCCGAGGCCGTGTTCGTCCTGGGCGGTGGTCTTGCGGTCGAGGCCGGTCTCCGCCGCCGCGTCCAGCGGGTGCATGTCCAGTTCGGCCACCCGCATGAGGAAGCGCGGGCCCGCGAACGCCGGCTTGTTCTCCTCGTGGTCGCGCACGACATGGCAGGTGTCCTGGCACAGGAAGCACTCGATGCACTTGCGGAACTCCTGCGAGCGGTCCACGTCCTCCTGCATCATCCGGTACTCGCCCGGCGCCAGCTCCGCGGGCGGCACGAACGCCGGGACCTCGCGCGCCTTCTCGTAGTTGAAGCCGACGTCGGTCACCAGGTCGCGGACGACGGGGAAGGCCCGGAGGGGCGTGACGGTGATCGTCTCCTCCCTCGTGAACACCGACATGCGGGTCATGCACATCAGCCGGGGCCGCCCGTTGACCTCCGCCGAGCACGAACCGCACTTGCCCGCCTTGCAGTTCCAGCGGACGGCGAGATCGGGGGCCTGGGTGGCCTGGAGGCGGTGGATGATGTCCAGGACCACCTCGCCGTCGTTGACCTCGACCGTGAAGTCCTCCAGGCCGCCGCCCTGCACATCGCCCCGCCACACCTTGAACCGGGCCTTGTAGCTGCTCACTCGTAGAGCTCCTCTTCGGCGAGGTACTTGACCAGCTCCTCCTTGTCGAACAGGGCGAGCAGGTCGGGGCGGATGGGCTCGGTGGCCTCCCGGGTGAGGGCGATCTGGCCGCGGACCGGGTCCGTGGCCGCCAGCCCGCCCGTGGGGTCGGTCAGCCGGCACAGCAGGTTGATGTTGCGCCACTTGCGGTCCATCGCCGGGTGGTCCTCGCGGGTGTGGCCGCCGCGCGACTCGGTGCGCTCCAGCGCCGCCCGCGCCACGCACTCGCTGACCAGCAGCATGTTGCGCAGGTCCAGCGCGAGGTGCCAGCCGGGGTTGAACTGGCGGTGTCCCTCGACGCCGGCCCGGCGGGCCCGGACCCGCAGATCCGCCAGCTTCTCCAGGGCCTGCGCCATCTCGGCCTCGCGGCGGATGATGCCGACGAGGTCGTTCATGGCCTGCTGGAGCTCCTGGTGGAGGGTGTACGGGTTCTCCGGCGGGCGGCCGTCGTCCTCGCCCGGCGCCGGACCCTCCGCCGAGAACGGCCGCAGCGCCTCCGCCGCCGCCGCGTCGACCTGGACGTCGGCCACCCCGGGGCGCTCGAAGGCGAGGCCCGCCGCGTATTCGGCGGCGTGCAGGCCCGCCCGGCGGCCGAACACCAGCAGGTCGGAGAGGGAGTTGCCGCCGAGCCGGTTGGAGCCGTGCATGCCGCCCGCGACCTCACCGGCCGCGAACAGCCCCGGCACCCCGCGGGCCGCGGCCGTGTCCGAGTCGACCGCGATGCCGCCCATCACGTAGTGACAGGTCGGCCCGACCTCCATCGCCTCCGCGGTGATGTCGACGTCCGCCAGCTCCTTGAACTGGTGGTACATGGACGGCAGCCGACGCCTGATGACGTCGGCGGGCATGCGCGTGGACACGTCCAGGAAGACCCCGCCGTGCGGGGAGCCGCGGCCCGCCTTCACCTCGGCGTTGATCGCCCGGGCGACCTCGTCGCGGGGCAGCAGCTCCGGTGGCCGCCGGTTGTTGTCCGGGTCCTCGTACCAGCGGTCGCCCTCCTCCTCCGACTCGGCGTACTTCTCCTTGAAGACGTCCGGGACGTAGTCGAACATGAACCGCTTGCCCTCGGAGTTGCGCAGCACCCCGCCGTCGCCGCGCACCGACTCGGTGACGAGGATGCCCTTCACCGACGGCGGCCAGACCATGCCCGTCGGATGGAACTGCACGAACTCCATGTTGAGCAGGGGCGCGCCCGCGAGCAGGGCCAGTGCGTGGCCGTCGCCCGTGTACTCCCACGAGTTCGACGTCACCTTGAAGGACTTCCCGATGCCGCCGGTCGCGATGACCACGGACGGGGCCTCCAGGACGAAGAAGCGGCCGGTCTCGCGCTCGTAGGCGAAGACACCGGAGACCCGGTTTCCGTCCTTGAGGATGCGGGTGACCGTGCACTCCTGGAAGACCTTCAACCGGGACTCGTAGTCGCCGGTCTCCTTCTTGTCCTGCTGCTGGAGCGAGACGATCTTCTGCTGGAGGGTGCGGATGAGTTCCAGGCCCGTGCGGTCGCCGACGTGGGCCAGCCGCGGGTACTCGTGGCCGCCGAAGTTGCGCTGGGATATCCGGCCGTCCTTGGTGCGGTCGAACAGCGCGCCCCAGGTCTCCAGCTCCCACACCCGTTGCGGGGCTTCCTGGGCGTGCAGTTCGGCCATCCGCCACTGGTTGAGGAACTTCCCGCCGCGCATGGTGTCGCGGAAGTGCACCTGCCAGCTGTCGTGTTCGTTGGCGTTCGCCATCGCCGCCGCGATGCCGCCCTCGGCCATCACCGTGTGCGCCTTGCCGAACAGGGACTTGCAGATGACTGCCGTACGGGCGCCTCGCTCGCGTGCCTCGATGGCGGCGCGCAGGCCGGCGCCCCCGGCACCGACCACGACGACGTCCCACTCCTGGCGGTCGACCACGGACATCAGAACAACCTCGGATCGTCGAAGGCGCCGGAGGCGACCAGGTAGACGTAGAAGTCGGCGAGCGCCACGCTCACCAACGACGTCCAGGCCAGCAGCATGTGACGGGCGTTCAGCTTGCCGACCCACTGCCACATCCGGTAGCGCACGGGGTGCTTGGAGAAATGCTTGAGCTGCCCGCCGACGATGTGCCGGCAGGAGTGGCAGGAGAGGGTGTACGCCCAGATCAGCACGATGTTGACCAGGAACACGAGGGTGCCGAGGCCCATGTGGCCCCACTCGTAGTGCTCGTCGCGGAAGGCGAGCACGGTGTCGTAGGTCAGGATGCCCGCGACGACGACCGCGGCGTAGAAGAAGTACCGGTGGATGTTCTGCAGGATCAGCGGGAAGCGGGTCTCGCCGGTGTACTTCTTGTGCGGCTCGGCCACCGCGCAGGCCGGCGGGGACGCCCAGAAGCCCCGGTAGTAGGCCTTGCGGTAGTAGTAGCAGGTCAGGCGGAAGCCGAGGGGGAAGATCAGGATGAGGATCGCGGGGGACAGCGGCCACCAGCCGCCGAAGATCTCCCAGTTGGGGCCCGCGCGCATGGTCTCGCACTTCTCCGCGAGGCACGGGGAGTAGAACGGCGAGACATAAGGCGCCGCGTAGTAGTCCGCGTTCGCGAAGGCCCGCCACGCGGAGTAGACGATGAAGGCGAGCAGCCCGGCGGTGGTGACCGCGGGCGCCAGCCACCAGCGGTCGGTCCGCAGATGAGGGGCGGCGATCGCGGCGCGCGTACCGGACCGTACGCCGCCGCTGTTCAGATGAGGTTCCGTACCAGTGGCCAACTCATGACTCCGGTCGGTGTGAGGGGCGGCTCAGTGGCCGGGCCCGTGGTGGGCGCCGAGACCCTCGTCGTCGGAGTCCGTCCACAGGGTGTTGTCGTACGGGGTGTCGGGGATGGAGACGAGGTCGGGCCGCTTCGACTGGGCGAGCGCGGGATCGGCCTCCTTGAGCAGGGCGAGGCTCTCGCGCAGGCGGTCGGTGTCGACGCGGACACGGCGCATCTCCAGGCCACCGCTGCCGAGTTGCTGCTCCAGACGCTTCACGTACCGGTGCAGTTCGTCGAGGCAGCGCTGGGCTGCGGCGAGTTCATCGTGCAGGGCCATGACGTGACCTCACTTAGGGCGGCAACGTTCATGTGCGCCTGCGAGTGTTGCGCGTCACACCGGCCGGTGGGAAGCGGTGTGCACGGATTGGCCGGGGTGCGTTGGTGCGTGCGGCGCGTGTTGCGGCTGCTGTCCCCGGGGACCGCGCCCCCAGGCCCCAGCTACGGCCCTTGCGGGGCCCGGCCCGCCATCGCCGCACGGCCCGAGCCGTGCCGACCGGCGTTGCGCCGCACGGGTGGGCTTCCGGGGCGCTCCCGCCGTGTCGCCACCGCCTGCCGAACCCTTTCCTCTTCAGTTGCCGCATACATCTGATCAGCTCCATATACCGCCAAACGTGATCGAAACCAGGCGGCGCACCCCCCGGAGGTAGACGGCATGTCCCACGACGGCGTCGGACTGCGCGCGGTGATGCGCTCGGCCGCCTTCCTGACCGCGGGTGCGCTCGCGGTACCCCTGCTCTCCGGGTGCAGCGCCGAGGACCCGGCCGGCAAGCCGCTCGCGGCCTCGGACATCGGGCTCGCGGACCGTTCCCTGGTCGCCGACGGCGGCACCCTGCGCTGGGCCGTGGACGCCGTGCCGGACACCCTCAACACCTTCCAGTCGGACGCCGACGCCACCACCACCCGGGTCGCTCAGGCCGTCCTGCCGTCCCTGTACCGGCTCGACGAGAACGGGCGCCCCCGACTCGACCCCGACTACCTGGAGAAGGCGGAGGTCGTCGAGACCGAGCCCCGGCAGGTCGTGCTGTACAAGCTGAACCAGCAGGCCGTCTGGAGCGACGGCCGCGAGATCGGCGCCGCCGACTTCGCCGCCCAGTGGCGCGCCCTGTCCGGCAAGGACACCGCCTACTGGACCGCCCGCAACGCCGGGTACGACCGCATCGAGAAGATCGAGCGCGGCAAGAACGACCTGGAGGTCAAGGTCACCTTCGGGCGGCCGTACGCCGACTGGAAGTCGCTGTTCTCCCCGCTGTACCCGAAGGACGTCATGGGCACCCCGGACTCCTTCAACGACAGCGCGCGCAAGAAGCTCAAGGTCACCGCCGGCCCCTTCGCGCTGAAGAAGGTCGACCGCAAGGACGACGAGGTCACCCTCGCCCGCAACCCGCGCTGGTGGGGGCATCCCGCCAAGCTCGACGAGATCGTGCTGCGGGCCGTGCCCCGCGACAAGCGGGCCGCCGCACTGGCCGCGGGCGAGCTGGACCTGGCCGAGATCGACGCCGAGTCCGTCCAGCGGATCACCGTCGCCGCGCAGGGCAAGGGCGAGCAGAGCGCCACCCCGCTGATGGGCCCCGGCAGCAACCTCACCGCCGCCGACTCGCTGCGCTCCTGGGCCGTCGCCAAGGGCACGGACAAGGACGCCGCCGACGAGGAGAACGACGCCAGGGCCAAGCGGCGCAAGGAGATCTCCGCGTACGCCCGCCGGCAGGAGGCCCTGCGCGGCTTCGAGGTCCGCCGCTCCCTGGAGCCCGTCTACACCCAGCTCGCCCTCAACGGCGCCGAGGGCCCCCTCGCCGACGAGCGGGTCCGCCGTGCCGTGGCCCGCGCCATCGACCGGGAGGCCCTCGCCTCGGTGGTGCTCACCCCGCTCGGCCTGCCCGCCGAGCCGGTCGGCAGCCACCTCGCGCTCTCCGGCCAGGCCGCCTACGCCGACAACAGCGGCGCCCTCGGCGGCCAGGACACCCAGGAGGCACAGGCCCTCCTCGCGGACGCCGGCTGGGTGCCGGGCGGGCCGCTGAAGGAGGAGAAGAAGAAGGGCGAGAAGGCCGCCGGGTCCAAGGGCGAGAAGGCCGCCGAGGAGGAGGCCGAGGGGGGCGACGACGGGACGTACATCGTCGGCGAGGACGACAAGGCGCCGCGCGAGGCCGACAAGGCGCCGCGCGAGGCCGACAAGGTCCTGCGTGAGGCCGACCGGGAGAAGAAGCAGGACCCGAAGAAGCACAGGAAGACCGGGGACGGCTCCCGGCACCTCGCGCAGGACGGCAAGCAGTACGCGAACAAGCTGAAGCAGGGCGGTGCCCCCGGCGCCTACGCCCCCCGGGGCACCGCCGCGCCCGCCGGCGCCGCCGCCGGGGCGCTCGCCAAGGACGGCAAGCCGCTGACGCTCCGCTTCGTCCTGCCGTCCGGGCCGGGCTCGCAGACCCTGCGCACGGTGGCCGACCGGATCTCCGGGATGCTCCAGAAGGTCGGCATCCGCACCGAGATCACCAAGGTCGCGGACGAGAGCTACTTCAAGGACCACATCGCGTCCGGCCAGTTCGACCTCGCCCTCTACTCCTGGCCCGCCTCCGCCTTCCCCGCCACCGACGCCCGCCCCATCTACGCCAAGCCGGTCCCGGCGGCCGACGGCTCCCTGAACGTCGAGCAGAACTACACCCGGGTCGGCACCGACCAGGTGGACCAGCTCTTCGACCAGGCCGTCTCCACGCTGGACGAGGGCGAGAGCCGGGGCCTGATCCGCAAGGCCGACTCCCGGATCTGGGCGGCCGCCGGCTCGATCCCGCTGTACCAGCGCCCCCAGCTGACGGCCGCGCGGAAGAGCATCGCGAACGCCGGCGCCTTCGGCTTCCGGACACCGGTGTACGAGGACATGGGCTTCCTGAAGAAGGCCGCGGCCCCGTCGGCGAGCCCGTCCAAGAAGTAGGGGATCATGCCCCTCGTCCTGTGACGCCGCGTCACAGGACGAGGGGAAGGGAACGGGGATGCGCGCTTGGTCGGCGGGGGCGGCGGCGGTGGTCCTGGCGGCGGGGCTGACGGGCTGCGGCGGGGGCTCGGAGGACATGGCAGGGACCTGCGCGGACGGGACGTTCACGTGGTCGAACGTCACGCGCACGGAGAAGCTGACCCACCTCGCCGACCCCATCATGATCAAGAAGAGGGCGGGCTCCTTCAAGGCACTGCTCAGGGGCGTCGACACCATCAGGTACTCGACCGCCGTGAGCCCCGTGCCGGGCGGTGTGGGCAGATCCGGTGTGCTGGACGCGCTGGGCAAGCACCTGAAGGCCGACGGGCCGCTCGGCGACGCGGCCGACCGACCGGACCCGAGGTTCGACACCTCTTACGAAGCGAACGCCGACGATCTGCTGGGCGCGTACTACGCCTGGAACCACATCAAGCTGGTCGACGCCGATTTCACGTACACCTGCGAGAGCGGCGGGCCGGTCGAGGGGCACGTGCGGACCTGGGAGGGGACCGGCGGCGGCTTCCTGTCCTGCGCCGAGGCACCCCAGCGCTCGACCGCCGCCCACGAGGCCGCCGTGCGGACGTGTCCGACCGGTTCCCGGGCGGCCGGGGCCGCCTGAATCCGCCCCCGGAGGCCGTCCCTGTCATTGCCACGTACCATGGGGTGAGGCCGTGGCATGTACAGCCCGGCAGGGTCCGCGTAACACAGACGTACGCGCAGGCCCCTTCCACACCACTCCGGGAGTACGCCGCACTATGGCCACGCGCCACGACATCCGCAATGTCGCCATCGTCGCCCACGTCGACCACGGCAAGACCACCATCGTCGACGGCATGCTGAAGCAGGCCGGCGCCTTCGCCGCCCACCAGCTCGAAGGCGTCGACGACCGCATGATGGACTCGAACGACCTGGAGCGTGAGAAGGGCATCACGATCCTCGCCAAGAACACGGCGGTGAAGTACCACCCCAAGGACGGCGGGGACCCGATCACGATCAACATCATCGACACCCCCGGCCACGCCGACTTCGGTGGCGAGGTCGAGCGCGGTCTGTCGATGGTCGACGGTGTGGTCCTCCTCGTCGACGCCTCCGAGGGCCCGCTGCCGCAGACCCGCTTCGTGCTCCGCAAGGCCCTCCAGCAGCGCCTGCCCGTCATCCTGTGCATCAACAAGACGGACCGCCCGGACTCCCGCATCGACGAGGTCGTCAACGAGACGTACGACCTCTTCCTCGACCTGGACGCGGACGAGGAGCAGATCGAGTTCCCGATCGTCTACGCCTGCGGCCGTGACGGCGTCGCCTCGCTGACCAAGCCCCAGGACGGTACGGTCCCCGCCGACTCCACCAGCCTGGAGCCGTTCTTCTCGACCATCCTCGAGCACATCCCGGCCCCGACCTACGACGAGGACGCCCCGCTCCAGGCCCACGTCACCAACCTGGACGCCGACAACTTCCTCGGCCGTATCGCGCTGCTCCGCGTCGAGCAGGGCGAGCTGCGCAAGGGCCAGACCGTCGCCTGGATCAAGCGTGACGGCTCCGTCAGCAACGTCCGCATCTCCGAGCTGCTGATGACCGAGGCGCTCACCCGCAAGCCCGCCGAGGTGGCCGGCCCCGGTGACATCTGCGCCGTCGCGGGTATCGCCGACATCATGATCGGCGAGACCCTCGCGGACCCGGAGAACCCGATCCCGCTGCCGCTGATCACGGTCGACGAGCCCGCGATCTCCATGACCATCGGCACCAACACCTCGCCGCTGGTCGGCCGGGGCGGCACCGGCAAGGGCGCCGACGCGAAGTCGGCCGTCAAGGACCGCAAGGTCACCGCCCGCCAGGTCAAGGACCGCCTCGACCGCGAGCTGGTCGGTAACGTCTCGCTGCGCGTCCTGGACACCGACCGTCCGGACGCCTGGGAGGTCCAGGGCCGTGGTGAGCTGGCGCTCGCCATCCTGGTCGAGACCATGCGCCGGGAAGGCTTCGAGCTGACCATCGGCAAGCCGCAGGTCGTCACCAAGGAGGTCGACGGCAAGACGTACGAGCCCGTCGAGCGCATGACGATCGATGTCCCCGAGGAGCACATGGGTGCGGTCACGCAGCTCATGGGCGTCCGCAAGGGCCGCATGGACAACATGTCCAACCACGGCTCGGGCTGGGTGCGCATGGAGTTCGTCGTGCCGTCCCGCGGTCTCATCGGCTTCCGGACCGAGTTCCTGACCCAGACCCGCGGTACGGGCATCGGGCACTCCATCCACGAGGGCTTCGAGCCCTGGTTCGGCACCCTCCAGACCCGTAACAACGGCTCCCTGGTCGCCGACCGCGCCGGTGCCGTCACCGCGTTCGCGATGACGAACCTCCAGGAGCGCGGCGTGCTGTTCGTCGAGCCGGGCACCGAGGTGTACGAGGGCATGATCGTCGGCGAGAACTCGCGCTCCGACGACATGGACGTCAACATCACCAAGGAGAAGAAGCTCACGAACATGCGGTCCTCGACCGCCGACGTCTCCGAGTCGATCGTCCCGCCGCGCAAGCTGTCGCTGGAGCAGTCCCTGGAGTTCTGCCGCGACGACGAGTGCGTGGAGGTCACCCCGGAGGCCGTTCGCATCCGCAAGGTGAACCTGGACGCCCGCGAGCGCGCCCGCGCCGCGAGCCGCGCCAAGCACGGCTGATCCGGACCGAGTTCGGCTGATCCGCGCCGAGTTCGGCCGATTCTCGATCGGTTCCTGAGCCCGGGTGCCCCATCATGGGGGTGCCCGGGCTTTTTGCAACTCGTTTTCAGTCAGGTTCCTGTGGATCAGCGGTGAACGATGTCCGTATTGCGGAGATCCCCGCCCGATACCCATGTAACACGTCCGTTTCGCGGCCTTCTTGCACCAGACAGTTTGTCCAGATTTTGGAAGATGTACGGGCCAGCTGTGACTGAATTGAGATTTAAGAACAGTGGTCGGTACTTGGCTCATGGCAGATAGTTAGCCGCGTAGCGCTCGGGTCAATGGGTCTCGCGCCGTGGGGACGGCGCCGACTCACGAGCACCAGGGGGTGCCTGACCCTCCGTCAGGGGTGTCGGAGGAAAGGCATGTACCCCCTCCTGTTGGTGAACACGTGGAGTCATGAGGAGGAGTCCCATGCGCGGTGTCACAAGCACCAGGTGGGTCACAGCGTCCGCAAGTTGCGTCAACTCCGCCCCGGCGTACGGCGATCGGCTCTGAGGAGCTCCGTTCCCGTCCCTACGCGCGTCCGGCTGCGGGTTCTTCCGTCCGCCGTGACTTGCCGCTGACGCTTCTTCATGATCCGATCCGCGATCGCACACCCTCGTGCCGGTCGCCGGTTCGGCACACCCACACTTGCGAAATGGGCGAACTGTGACCAGTCCTATCGACATCGAAGGCGGCGGGACCCCGGTCGTCGTCGACGGCGACCAGCAGCCGAAGACCAAGCCCGAGGAGGCCAAACAGCTCGAAGGCCGCTCTCCCGGCCAGCTGATGTGGATCCGCTTCAAGCGCGACCGCACCGGCGTGGTCTCGGCGTACGTAGTGATCTTCTTCTTCGTGGTCGGCCTCGCGGCCCCCCTGATCGCGAAGCTCTACGGCAAGGACCCGTACACGGTCTTCGCCGACGAACGCCCCGAACTCTTCGACAGCGCGGGCGTGCCGCTCCAGCCCAACGGCGGTATCAGCGGCGAGTTCTGGTTCGGCCTGGAGCCGGGCAACGGCTACGACGTCTTCACCAAGCTGCTCTACGGCATCCGCAACTCCCTGATGATCTCGCTCGCGGTCACCGTCGCGACCGTGCTGACCGGCATCCTCCTGGGTGTCGCGGCCGGCTATCTCGGCGGCAAGACCGACCAGTTCATCAGCCGGGTCATCGACTTCCTGCTGGCCTTCCCGGCCCAGCTGTTCTTCATCGCGAGCATGCCGGTCGTGGTCTCGCTGTTCGTCAGCCCGCGCGACGAGACGCCGGTGTACGTCCGGGTCGTCGCCCTCATCGCCGTGCAGTGGTTCCTCGGCTGGATGAGCCTCGCCCGTATCCTGCGCGGCACCTCGCTCTCCCTGCGGGAACGGGAGTTCATCGAGGCCGCCAAGGTCAGCGGGGCGTCTCCCGCCCGGATCATCCGCAAGGAGATCCTGCCCAACGTGGTCACGCCGATCCTGGTGCAGGCGACGTACATGCTCCCCAACTTCGTGACCGCCGAGGCCGGTCTGAGCTTCCTCGGGGTCGGGATCGTCGAACCGACGCCGGACTGGGGACAGATGTTCTCCAAGGCGTCGACCGAACTCGTGATGCAGAACGACATCACCTACATGTTCTTCCCGGGCATCTCGATGATCATCTTCATCGTGGCGTTCAACCTGCTCGGGGACTCGGTCAGGGACGCCTTCGATCCCAAGTCGGCTCGCTGACCGGCAAGTTGTGGGCGTCTCCGCCCGACAGAGACCGACGGCTCCCACCGGGCCCGGTCCGCACTTCAATTCGCAACGGTGACACAAGATGGGTGGAATCTGAGTGATGGGTAAGGGTGGACGCCACGCGTACGCCGCGCTCTCACTGCTGGCGGCGGGGGCTCTCGTGCTCACCGGCTGCAGCGAGGGCGGCAGCAAAGGCAGCGACAACAACAAGCAGGACAAGGAGAACGCCCAGCGGCAGCAGGCCGGCATCTCCTTCGGCGACGCCAAGGCCTCGACGGGTCCGGCCGCCGAGATTCCCGGCGCCAAGGCCGGCGGCGCCGTCACGGTGCTCCAGCGCGACAGCTTCGCGCACCTCGACCCGGGGCAGATCTACGTCTCCGACGAGATGGCCCTCTCGCAGCTGATCCACCGGGGTCTGACCGCGTACAAGGCCACCAGTGACGACGGCAAGAAGCACGAGGTCGTCGGCGACCTGGCCACCGACAGCGGTACGACCACCGACGGCGGCAAGACCTGGAAGTACACGCTGAAGGACGGGATCAAGTGGGCCGACGGCTCCACGATCACCGCCAAGGACGTGCGCCAGACCTTTGAGCGGCTCTTCGCGCCGTTCATCTCCAACGGCCCGACGTACATCCAGCAGTGGCTGGCCGACACCCCGGGCACCGAGTACCGCAAGCTCCTCCCGGACGGCCCGTACAAGGGCAAGCACCTCCCGGACACCGTCCTGGAGACGCCCGATGACAAAACGATTGTCTTCAAGTTCAAGTCGGCCAAGCCCGACCTGCCGTACGCGCTCGCCATGGCGGGCTACTCCATCGTGTCCGCCGAGAAGGACACCAAGGTCAAGTACGACAAGGCCCCGATGACCTCCGGTCCTTACAAGATCTCGGAGTTCAAGTCCGGCAAGACGATGACGCTGGTCAAGAACACCAACTGGGACCCGAAGACCGACGCGGTCCGGCACCAGTACGTCGACCAGTTCAACATCGAGTTCAACAAGCAGTACGAGGACTCGACCAAGGCCATCCTCGACAACACCGGCACCAACGCCACGGCGATCAGCTTCAGCAACCAGGTCGACGCGGGCAACCTGACCAAGGTCCTGAACGACGCCGCGATGAAGAACCGCACCGTCTCCGGCTACCAGCCGTACGTGGGCCAGATGAACATCAACCTGTCCCAGCCGGAGATGCAGTCGAAGGAAGTCCGCGAGGCCATCGCGTACGCCCTGCCGGTCACGCCGTTCGTCCGTGCCTACGGCGGCACCGACGCGATGGAGGTCGCCGGCGGTCTGATCAGCCCGACCGTCTCCGGCTACGACCCCAAGTTCGACCCGTTCGGCAAGAAGGCCAAGCCCGCCGGTGACCCGGCCAAGGCCAAGCAGCTGCTGGAGAAGGCCGGCAAGGTCGGCCTGAAGCTGACCTTCGGCTACATCAACACCCCCGAGGGCCAGCAGTACTCCACCGCCATGGCGGCGGGCCTGGAGAAGGCCGGCTTCGACGTGCAGCGCCAGGAGATCCCGGCCGAGACGTACTACGACAACGTCAGCAAGGTCAAGAACAACTACGACATCTACCACACCGCGTGGGGTGCCGACTGGCCGAGCGCGTCGACCGTCATCCCGCCGCTGTACGACGGCCGTCAGATCCAGGACGGCTCCTCGAACTACTCGCACATCAACGACCCGAAGGTGAACGCCGACATCGACAAGGCGAACACCATCACCGACCCGATCAAGGCCGCCGAGGCCTGGAACAAGATCAACGAGTACATCGTGAAGGACGTCGTCTCCAACATCCCGACGGCGTACTACAAGCAGACCCAGATCGCCGGGTCCAAGATCGGCGGCCTTGCGTACGACGACGTCATCGGTGGCGTCGACCCGCGCAGGCTCTTCGTGAAGTAACCCGTCCAAGCGGCGTCAGGTGCGCCCCGTCCCGTGACGGGGCGCACCTGCCCGCCCAGGTTTCGCCCGAAAGCTGCCCTGAGATGCTGCGCTTCCTCTTCCGCCGGATCCTCGGCTCACTCGTGATCCTGGTCCTGCTGACCGTGGTCGCCTTCCTGCTCTTCTTCGGCATGCCCCGCGACCCGGCGCTGCTGATGTGCGGCAAGACCTGCACGCCCGACGCGCTGGAGAACATCCACCACACGCTCGGACTCGACAAGTCGATCCCGGAACAGTTCTGGATCTTCCTGTCCGGACTGGTGGCCGGACGCGATGACTTCGCCCAGGGTCCGTGCCCCGCCCCGTGCTTCGGGTACTCGTACCACACCAACGAGCAGGTCTGGTCGACCCTGATGGACCGGCTGCCGCTCACGCTCTCGCTCGCGGCCGGCGCCACCGTCGTCTTCCTGTTCGTCGGGCTCGGCACCGGACTGCTCGCCGCCTGGAAGCGCGGCACCCTCGTGGACAAGTCGTTCACCGCGGGGTCCATGGTGCTCAGCTCGATGCAGATCTACTTCCTGGGCCCGCTCGCGCTCGCGATCCTCGTCTACCAGACCCACATCTTCGACGAGCCGGACTACACCCCGATCACCGACAACCCCGCCGCCTGGTTCACCGGGCTGATCATCCCCTGGGCCGTGCTGTCCACGATCTTCGCCGCGCAGTACACCCGTATGGCACGCTCCTCGATGATCGAGCAGCTCCAGGAGGAACACGTCCGCACCGCCCGTGCCAAGGGCATGAGCGGCCGCTACGTCTTCTTCCGCTACGCCTGGCGTGGTTCGCTGATCCCCATCATCACCATCCTCGGCATCGACCTCAGCTCGCTGCTCGGCGGCGCGATCATCACCGAGTACACCTTCGGACTGCCCGGCCTCGGGCGGCTCGCGGTGGAGTCGGTGCAGTTCAGCGATCTGCCGCTGCTGCTCGGCGTGATGCTGTTCGCGGCCGCCGTGATCCTGCTGTGCAACATCATCGTCGACGCCTGCTACGCCTTCATCGACCCGCGCGTGCGGCTGTCCTAGGAGCTCTGTCGTGACCACTCTGACCAAGGAGGCCGGGGCGCCCGTCCCGGCCGACGCGGGCGCCTTCCTCTCGGTGCGCGACCTGCACGTCAGTTTCCGGACCGAGGACGGCATCGTCCGGGCCGTGGACGGACTCTCCTTCGACCTGGAGCGCGGGAAGACCCTCGGCATCGTCGGCGAGTCCGGCTCCGGCAAGTCCGTGACCAACCTGACGATCCTCGGGCTGCACAACCCGAAGTTCACCACCGTCGAGGGCGAGATCCTCCTGGAGGGGAGGGAGTTGACCACCGCCCGGGAGCACGAACTGGAGAAGCTGCGCGGCAACAAGGTCGCCATGATCTTCCAGGACCCGCTCACCGCGCTGTCGCCGTACTACACGGTGGGCCGGCAGATCGCCGAGCCGTTCATGAAGCACACCGGAGCCTCCAAGCGGGCCGCCTGGGACCGCGCGGTGGAGATGCTCGGCAAGGTCGGCATCCCCAACCCCAAGGAACGGGCGAAGGACTACCCGCACCAGTTCTCCGGCGGTATGCGCCAGCGCGCGATGATCGCCATGGCCCTGGTCTGCGACCCGGACCTGCTGATCGCCGACGAGCCGACCACGGCCCTGGACGTGACGGTCCAGGCCCAGATCCTCGACCTCCTGAAGAGCCTCCAGCAGGAGTTCGGCTCGGCGATCATCTTCATCACCCACGACCTCGGCGTCATCGCCGACATGGCCGACGACATCATGGTGATGTACGCGGGCGGCGCCATCGAACGCGGCACCACGAACGAGGTGCTGCGCGCCCCGCAGCACCCCTACACCTGGGGCCTGCTGAACTCGATGCCGCGCCTCGACTCCGACCTCGCGGCCCCGCTGGCCCCGATTCCCGGCGCCCCGCCCTCGCTCCTCAACCCCCCGTCCGGTTGCCGCTTCCATCCGCGCTGCACCTTCCAGGACCGGGTCGGCGGCACCCGCTGCACCGACGAACGCCCCCTGCTGGCCCCGGACCGCGCCTCCGCCTGCCACCTCACGGCGGAACAGAAGCGGACCATCTTCATCGAAGAGATCAAGCCCAGCCTCGGCTAGTCCTGGTTCCCGTCCTAGGAGGACGTCATGAAAGAGGACCTCGTCCTCCCCGCCCCGCGCGAGGCGACCACCGGCGCGTCCGGTGACCCGCTCCTCGTCGTCGAGGGGCTGACCAAACACTTCCCGGTCAAGGGCGGCTTCCCGATCCGCCGTACCGTCGGCGCGGTCCAGGCCGTCGACGGCATCGACCTGACGGTCCACGTCGGTGAGAGCTTCGGCCTGGTGGGGGAGTCGGGCTGCGGCAAGTCGACGACCGGCCGCCTGATCACACGGCTGCTGGAGCCCACCGCCGGCAAGATCTCCTACCGCGGGCAGGACATCACCCACGCCAGCCGCAGGGAGCTGGCGCCGATCCGCTCCGAGATCCAGATGATCTTCCAGGACCCGTACTCGTCGCTCAACCCGCGGCAGACGGTCGGCAAGATCATCTCGGGCCCGATGGAGATCAACGACATCAACCCGGAGGGCGGCAGGGAACGACGGGTCCGCGAACTCCTGGAGATCGTCGGCCTGAACCCCGAGCACTACAACCGTTTCCCGCACGAG
>NZ_QFRX01000001.1:6457517-6460599 GCF_003143935.1 Streptomyces sp. Act143
CTCGGCCCTGGACGTCTCCATCCAGGCGCAGGTGGTCAACCTGCTCCAGAAGGTGCAGCAGGAGCTGGGCATCGCGTTCCTGTTCATCGCCCACGACCTCGCGGTGGTACGGCACTTCTCGCAGCGCGTGGCCGTGATGTATCTCGGCAAGGTCATCGAGGTCGGCGACCGCGACTCCATCTACACCCGCCCCCGCCACCCCTACACCCACGCCCTGCTGTCCGCGGTGCCCGAGGTGAGCCTGGTGGGCGAGGCGGAGGCCGGCGGGCGGGAGCGGATCCGGCTGGCCGGTGACGTGCCCTCACCGATCTCGCCGCCGTCCGGCTGCCGGTTCCGTACCCGCTGCTGGAAGGCGCAGGACAAGTGCGCCGCGGAGGAACCGCCGTTGATCCGGCTCTCCGGCAACCACGACGGCCACCTCACGGCCTGCCACTTCCCGGAGGACCCGACGATCGAGGCGCGGGACGAGGACATCGTGCTGGATCCGGCATTGGCGGCGCTGGAGGAGGAGTTGGGAGAGGTGCCGGGCAACGGCTCGGTCGACTAGAAGTCGCGCCTCGCCACGGTGACGATCTCAGGGCAGGCGGGGGTCAGCGGCCCCCGCCCCCAGTCGCCGTACTGCTCGACGACCTTCAGGCCCGCCTCGCCCAGCAGCTTCTCGATGCCGTGGGGGCCGAGGAGCCGGAAGGCGGTGGTGCTCGTCTGGGGGCGGTCCCAGCGGACGCCCTCGTAGGTCTCCGTGACGGTGATCCGGTCGCCGGTGACGGGCCCGGCGACCTCCTGCCACATCCACGCGACCGAGCCCTCGGCGTCGGCGCCCTCGCGGATGTGCTCGCGGGTCCAGTTCTCCCAGACGCGGGCGGCCGGATTCAGCGTGTCGAACACGAACCGCCCACCGCCCCGGGCGAGGGCGTCCCGGACGACACCCAGGGCTCCCCGCACCTCCTCGTCCCCGGCGAGCAGGGGAAAGGTGTGCCCGGCCATCACGACGAGGTCGAACTCCCCGTACCGCAACGGCGTGCGCAGATCCCCGAGCACCCACTCCACCCGAGGCTCCCGCCGCCGCGCCTGTACGAGCATGGCGGCGGCCGGATCGACCCCCACGAGCCGCCCGCGGTGCCCCGCCGCCCGCGCCCGGGCGAGCAGCCGTCCGGTGCCGCAGCCGACGTCGAGGACGCTGGACGCCGACATCACGAGACCGGCGTAGAAGTCGTCGCCGGGTCCCCAGGGGTGCAGTGAGTCGTACAGCGCGGCGAGTGTGAGATCCGCGAACGAGCGAGCAACCATCGGCGCAGTCTCGCACACGCTACTGAACGACGTGACAGGATCAGGCCCCCATCACCCTGGAGGGAGCGGGAGTTGCTGCACCACGTCGAGCTGTGGGTACCGGACCTGAGGCGGGCGGTGACGTCCTGGGGCTGGCTGCTGGAGGGCCTGGGCTACGAGCCGTACCAGAACTGGGAGGCCGGCCGCAGCTGGCGCATGGGGGAGACGTACGTCGTCCTGGAACAGTCCCCTGCCCTGACGGCAGACCGCCACGACCGCACCCGCCCCGGCCTGAACCACCTGGCGTTCCACGTCCGCAGCCGCGGGGAGCTGGACGCGCTGCTGACGAAGGCGCCGGACCACGGCTGGACCCTCCTCTTCCCGGACCGGCACCCCTATGCGGGTGGGGCGGAGCACTACGCGGCGTATCTGGAGGACGGGGACGGGTTCGAGGTGGAACTGGTCGCCGGGGCACGCTAATTGGTTCGACAGGGGAGGCCGGGGCCGTCATGCTCGTCCCCGATGACTCGAACCGACACCCCTACCGCCTGGGACGAACGCACCCAGCTCACCACGTTCCTCGACTACGCCCGTGCCACGGCGGTCGCCAAGTGCGAGGACGTCACGCCGGAGAACGCCGTCAGGGCGCCACTGCCGGGCTCACCGCTGATGACCCTGGCCGGCCTGGTCAACCACCTCCGCTGGGTGGAGTACTGGTGGTTCCAGGTGATCTTCCTCGGCGAGGAGGACGAGAGCCCGTGGACGGACGAGGACCCCGACCGCGAGATGCGCATCGCGGTCGACATGCCACTCGCGGACGTCCTGCGCGAGTACGAGGAGGCGTCCGCGCGCTACCGCGAGCTGGTCGCCGCGAACGACCTCGACGCGAAGGCCGAGCGCCCCATCCGCGACGGCCGCCACCCCGACCTCCGCTGGATCCTCCTCCACCTCATCGAGGAAACGGCCCGGCACAACGGCCACTTGGACATCGTGCGCGAGCTGGTTGACGGCAAGACCGGCGTGTGATGTTCCGACGTGTCCGCACGGTGATGGTGTTCACCGACGCTCCGGAGGCGTCGGCGCGTTGGTGGGCGGGAACCGTTGACGGCGCTGACGCGACGCGAAGTGCCCCGCAGTGCAAAGGCCCGCGCCTGGGTGGGCGCGGGCCTTCGTTCCCCTGGAAGCGGACGTTCTCGGGCTCGGGTCAATGGGCCTCGAAAGTCCGGTCCCGGTAGGAGACGGCTGACGGAAAGGGGTGTGTCAGACCGTCTTCTGGGGGTCCTTGGAGAGACGCTGAGCGGGGATGGTCTCCTCCGTCTCCGGGTAGTGGCACGCCGTGAGGTGGCCCGGCTTGTTGCCCTCGACCTGGACCAGCGGCGGCGCCTCGGTCGCGCACTTCTCCGTCGCCTTCCAGCAGCGGGTGCGGAAGCGGCAGCCCGACGGCGGGTTCAGCGGGGAGGGCACGTCGCCCTGGAGGCGGATGCGCTCACGGGCCGGCGTCTCGTCCACCGTCGCCTCCGGCACCGCCGACAGCAGCGCCTTGGTGTAGGGGTGGCGCGGGTTGCCGTACAGGTCGTCACGGTCGGCGATCTCGACGATCTTGCCGAGGTACATGACCGCGACGCGCTGCGAGAAGTGCCGTACCACCGCGAGGTCGTGGGCGATGAACAGGAACGCGATGCCCAGCTCCTGCTGCACCTTCTGGAGCAGGTTGACCACCTGCGCCTGGATCGACACGTCCAGCGCGGACACCGGTTCGTCCGCCACGATCAGCTTCGGCTCCAGGGCCAACGCCCGTGCCACGCCGATACGTTGG
>NZ_QFRX01000001.1:6460694-6470179 GCF_003143935.1 Streptomyces sp. Act143
CTTCTCACGGCCGCCCTCCGGGTTGATGTCGTTGATCTCCATCGGACCCGAGATGATCTTGCCGACCGTCTGCCGCGGGTTGAGCGAGGCGTACGGGTCCTGGAAGATCATCTGGATCTCGGAGCGGACCGGCGCGAGCTCCCTGCGGCTGGCGTGGGTGATGTCCTGCCCGCGGTAGGAGATCTTGCCGCCGGTGGGCTCCAGCAGCCGTGTGATCAGGCGGCCGGTCGTCGACTTGCCGCAGCCCGACTCGCCGACCAGGCCCAGGCTCTCGCCCTCGTTCACCTGGAAGTCCAGCCCGTCCACGGCCTGGACCGCGCCGACGGTACGGCGGATCGGGAAGCCGCCCTTGACCGGGAAGTGCTTCGTCAGGCCGGTGACGTCCAGGAGGGGGTTCGTGTTGCTCATGATGGTGAAGTCCCGTCTCGGTTACGTCAGTCAGTGCCGGGAAGCGGCGAGGTCGGCGAAGAATTCCTTGCGCTGGTCCAGTGTGAGGTGGCAGGCGGAACCCCGGCCGGCCTCGACCTTCAGCAGCGGACGCTCGGTGGAGCACAGCCCGCCCGCGACCTTCTCGGCGAAGGAGCAGCGCGGGTGGAAGCGGCAGCCGGACGGCGGGTTGAGGAGAGAGGGCGGCGAGCCCGGGATCGGCGACAGCGGCACGTCGACCGGGCCGTCCAGGCTTGGCATCGAGCTCAGCAGACCGACGGTGTACGGGTGCTGCGGCGTACGCAGCACCTCCTCCTTCGTGCCCCGCTCCACGCACCGGCCGCCGTACATCACCAGCACGTCGTCCGCGATGTCGGCGATGACACCGAGGTCGTGGGTGATGAAGATGATCGCGGTGCCGAACTCCTGCTGGAGGTCCTTGAGCAGGTCCATGATCTGGGCCTGGACCGTCACGTCGAGCGCAGTGGTCGGCTCGTCGGCGATCAGCAGCTCGGGGTCGCAGACCAGGGCCATGGCGATCATCGCGCGCTGGCGCATACCGCCGGAGAACTGGTGCGGGTAGTCGTCCACCCGCATGTCCGGCTGGGGGATGCCGACGCGCCGCAGCATCTCGATCGCCCGCTTCCGGGCCTCCGACTTGGAGGCGCCGGTGTGCTTGCGGTACGTCTCACCGATCTGCTTGCCGATGGTGTGGTACGGCGACAGCGAGGCCAGGGCGTCCTGGAAGATCATCGACATCTTGTTGCCGCGCAGCTTCTCCAGCTCGGACTCGCGAGCCGTGGTCAGCTCCTTGCCGTCGAGCAGGATCTCGCCGTCGATCGCGGTGCGGTGCCGGTCGTGCAGGCCCAGGATCGTCAGGTTCGTGACCGACTTGCCGGAGCCCGACTCGCCCACGATGCCGAGGGTCTTGCCCTTCTGCAGGTCGAAGGTGAGCCCGTCGACGGCCTTGACGATGCCGTCCTCGGTGGAGAAGTGGACTTTCAGGTCCTTGACGGAGAGGAAGGGCTGCTGATCGGTGCTCGTCACGGGGACGCTCCTGGGGGTCATGCCGGGGGGTAGCTGGAGGGGGACCGGATCAGGCGAGCCGGATGCGCGGGTCGATGAGGGCGTAGACGGCGTCCACGATGATGTTGGCGAAGACGATGGCGCCGGCGGCGACCAGGGTCACACCGAGCAGCATCGGCAGGTCGTTCGCCTCCACCGCGGTCAGCGCGAGCCGCCCGAGGCCCTGGAGGCTGAAGACCGACTCGGTGATGATGGCGCCGCCGATGAGGGTGCCCATGTCGATGCCGAAGATCGTCACGATCGGGCCCATCGCTCCGCGCCAGGCGAAGCGGAAGAAGACCGAGCGCCGGGACAGACCCTTGGCGCGCGCCGTGCGCACGTAGTCCTCGCTGAGCTGCTCCACCAGTTGGGAGCGCGTCATACGGGTGTAGTTGGCGGTGAAGATGATCGACAGCACCAGCCACGGCAGCAGCAGGCCGGCGGCCCATTGACCCGGGTTGTCGGTGAACGGCGTGTACGACGGCTGCTCCAGCAGGCCGAGCTGCTGCACCAGGAAGTACATGGCGATGTAGCCGACGAAGTAGATCTGCAGCGAGGAGCCGAGCAGCGAGAAGGAGCTCGCGATCTTGTCGGCCGCCCGGCCCTGCTTGACCGCGGCGATCATGCCGGTGCCGACGCCGATGATCAGGAAGAAGACCGAGGCGCCCAGCGCCAGTGAGATGGTCAGCGGCAGACGGTCCATGATCGTGCCGAGGACGGGCTCGCGGTTGGTGAAGGAGAAGCCCAGGCAGGGAGCGTTGCAGTTGCCGAGGCCGCCGTAGTCACGGCCGATGAAGACGCCCTGGAGCCAGTGCCAGTACTGCACCGGCAGCGGGTCGGCGATCCCGAGGTTGTGCCGGACCTGCGCGAGCAGTTCCGGCGTGCACACCTTGCCGCACGCCATACGGGCCGGGTCACGCGGGAGCGCGTAGTAGAGCGAGAAGGTGACGGCGCTGATGATCAGCAGAATGACAAGTGCGCCGATGACTCGGCGGACTAGAAAACGGAACATGGCGTGACTTTCCGGACGGGGCGCCGTCGCCGGGGGTGTGGGGAGCGAGACGGGAAGAATCGGGGCGGCGGCGGTGGCCGCCGCCCCGACAGCTGGAGCAGGCCTTACTTGGCGGCGAAGACCTTGCCCAGGGCGATGCAGGTGTTGCCGGAGTCGTAGACCACGCCGCCGACCTTCGAGCCGTGGAAGTAGTTACGGATCGGGTTGTAGTCCGGAACCACCGCGGCCAGACGCATGATCTGCTCGTCGATGTCGCCCCACAGCTTGGCGGCCTTGTCCGCGTCGGTCTCGGCCGTGGCGGCGGCGATCGCCTTGTTCACGCTGGTGTCGTTCAGCTGCGGCCAGTTGACACCGCCGTCGGCGATCTGGCTGCCGTCGAAGCAGGGGTAGATGACCGCGTAACCGGCCGGCCAGTCCGGGCCCCAGCCCGCGGCGAACATGTCGTACTCGTTGTCCAGCTGGCCGATCTGGCTGTAGAAGGACGTCTTGTCGACCTGCTTGAGGACCGGGGTGAAGCCGGCCTTCGTCAGCGCGCTCTTGATGGCGACGGCCTGCTTGACGGAGTTGTCGGACTGCTGCATCGCGATGACGACGCGCTGCCCCTCCTTGCCGGCCTCCTTCAGCAGAGCCTTGGCCTTGGCCGGGTCACCGGTCGGCTTGGTCTTCTTCTCGTAGAGGTCGAAGTCCTTGTGGCCCGGGGTGAGGGGGCTGATGATCGTGGTCGCGGTCGCGGTGGAGAGCGCGCCGCCACGGATCTGCCGCAGCTGCTGCGCCGGCCACGCGAAGTTGAGCGCCTGGCGGACCTTGGCGTCCGTGACGCGCTTGGTGTTGATCGCGAAGTAGTAGCAGGTGGTGTCGACCTGGGTCAGGACGCGCTTCTTCAGCGTGGCGTCCGTCATCACCTTCTGGATGCGCTCCGGGGCGACCTCGTTGAGCAGCGACAGCGTGAACTGGTCGTTGCCCTGGTCGGCGATGTAGCGGTCCGTCGACGCCAGCGACTGGAAGCCGAACTGGAAGACGAACTTGTCCGGGTAGGCGTTGCGGATCGGGTCCGTCTCGGCGACCCAGTGGGTGTTGCGGACCAGCGTCGCGCCCTTGCCGATGCTGCGGCTCTCGATCTTGTACGGGGCGCAGGAGAACGGGCGCTTGTCGTACTTCTCCTTGGTGTCGTGCTTCTTGGGCACGATGGAGTAGCCGCGCATGGCCAGCATGAAGTTGAAGTCGGCGTGGGCCTCCTTCAGCTTGAACGTGATGGTCTTGCCGTCGACCTCGATGGAGTCGAGGTGCTTGCCCTCGTAGGGGCCCTTGTACTTGTCGCCGCCGATCAGCCAGCTCTGCGGGTAACGCGGGCCCTGGGTGACGAAGGAGGCGAAGAGACGCTCGAAGGTCCAGCGGACGTCCTCGATGGTGACGTCGGCGCCGTCCTCCCACTTGACGTTGTCCTTCAGGGTGAAGGCCCAGGTCTTGCCGCCGTCCGTGGCGGTGCCCGCGTCGGTGGCGAGGTCGCCGACGAGGGTGGTCGTGCCCTTGGAGTCGACCTTGTAGCCGGTCAGACCGCGCAGGAACAGCACCGAGCAGGCGCCCTCGTACGAGGAGTACAGCTGCGCCGGGTCCAGGTGGTCCCAGTCGATCTGGTCGAGCGTGTAGATCGTGCCGCCCTTGACGGCGCCCGGAACCTCGGGGGCCGCACCGGTGGAGTCGGCCTTGGTGCCGACCGCGATGGTGGCTGCCTTGGCCTTGTCGACCGACGGTGCCTTGTTGGCACTGCTGCCGCCCGCGTCGCCGCTGCTGCACGCGCTCAGCACGGTGCTCGCACCGGCGGCCACACCAGTGGCTATGAGGAAGTTTCTGCGGGAGAAGGACATGGCTTACCTGCCTAGGGAGGGATGGATGAGAGACGTGCAACCAGCCGGACGACGATGACCGGGGCTGGGAGGGGAATGACTCAGCGCTTGGACTTCGGGTCGAGCGCGTCGCGGACCGAGTCACCGAGCAGGTTGAAGGCGAGGACGAAGAGGATCATCGAGACGCCCGGGAAGATCATGAAGGTGATGTCGTCCGAGTAGAACTGCGCACCGCGCTGGATCATGACGCCCCAGTCCGGGGTCGGGTCGATGATGCCGACGCCGAGGAAGGCGAGCCCTGCTTCAGCCGTGACATAGGCCGGGAGCATGAGGGTCGACTGGATGAGGATCGGCGTCCAGAGATTGGGCAGCAGTTCCTTGAAGATGATCCGGGCCGGCGAGGCACCGGTCACCTTCGCGGCTTCAACGAACTCTCGTTCGCGCAGGCCCAGAACCTGACCGCGCAGCAGACGCGCGATGGAGGCCCAGCCGAAGGCGGAGAGCGCGAGGATCAGGCAGGTGGCCCGCAGCCAGACCGGTACGTCCTCGTCGAACGGGACGAAGAGGTTGTAGACGACCGGCATGAAGGCGATGAAGAACAGCGTCGACGGGAACGACAGCAGGATGTCGATGACCCGGCCGATGAGGTAGTCCGTCTTGCCGCCCAGGTAGCCAGCCGTGACACCGACGACGACGCCGACGAGCGTGGTCAGCAGGGTGGCGGCGGTGGCGAGCAGCAGCGAGGTGCGGATGCCGTAGAGCAGGAACGTGAAGACGTCCCGGCCGAGCTGCGGCTCGATGCCGAACCAGAAGTCGCTGCTGATGCCGCCGTTGGGCTTGACCGGGTAGGCGAAGTCGTTGAGCAGGCCGGGAATGTCCTGGCCGTACGTCGTGTACGGGTCCTTGCCGTACAGCTTCGCGATGAGCGGAGCCGCGATCGCGATCACGAAGAAGAAGATCACGATGCCGGCGGATATGACGCCCGTACGGTCGCGCTTGAACCGGCGCCAGGCAAGCTGCCCGGGAGAGCGGCTCTCGTTGGCCTTCGGAGAGGGAGAAGTGATCGACTTCTCGGCGCTCTCTTCGGTCACCTCAAGCGGGGCAGCCGCCGATGGAGTTGGGGGGGTCATGGTGCTCCTGGCCCAAGGGAGGGTCTGATGACTCCGCAGGGCACTCCCCTACGGGCTACGCCGGACTTTTTCAACGCAATTCATTCAAGGTCAATAAATTCTCGGTCGACTTGGGTTTCTCTTTACTTTCTTTGCCTGTCCTTGACCAATCTGTAGCTACGCGTGTAGCCCCTCGTGATCGATCCGTGTTTTACATCGGGCCAACTTCTCCAATCGGGCAATGAGTTCGATATGCGGACGGTGGTGTGTCGAAATCCGTACATAGACGGGTCGTAATCCAACGGTTCTGCATCGGAACGTGAAGATCCATTGCACCTTCCGTGCAAGATCCACTGCCGGAGAGGTCGGAGGTTCCCGGAAGGCCTCCGTCCGTTCCCCTGAAGGGCTCAATGCGTGTGCGCTTTGCCTGATTTGCGTTGATATTTGCCGGTAACGGATCAGCGCAGTCAAACAGGAGGCACTCCATGCCTGGAGCCACGCACGCCAAGTGGGCCGCATGCGCGGCGGCGGTAGCCCTCGCGGCGACGGCCTGCGGAGGTGGGGACAGCGACAGCGGCGGCGGCAGTGGCGACGGCAGCGGGACGCTCAGCTCCTCCTGGGGCGACCCGCAGAACCCGCTGGAGCCGGCCAACACCAACGAGGTGCAGGGCGGCAAGGTCCTCGACATGATCTTCCGGTCGCTGAAGCGGTACAACCCGGAGACCGGCAAGGCCGAGGACATGCTCGCGGACAAGATCGAGACGAGCGACTCGCAGAACTTCACCGTCACCGTCAAGGACGGCTGGACTTTCTCCAACGGCGAGAAGGTCACCGCGAAGTCCTTCGTGGACGCCTGGAACTACGGGGCGAGCCTCAAGAACAACCAGAAGAACGCCTACTTCTTCGGGTACATCGACGGCTACGACAAGGTCCACCCCGAGGACGGCAGCAAGCAGACCGCCCAGACCCTCTCCGGGCTGAAGGTCACCGGCGACCGGACCTTCACCGTCAAGCTCAGCCAGAAGTTCTCGACCTTCCCCGACACCCTCGGCTACCCGGCCTTCGCCCCGCTCCCGCAGGCCTTCTTCGACGACCACGCCACCTGGCTGAAGAAGCCGGTCGGCAACGGCCCGTACACCATCGAGTCGTACACCAAGGGCTCGCAGATGAGCCTGAAGAAGTGGGACAAGTACCCGGGTGACGACAAGGCGCAGAACGGCGGCGTGAACCTCAAGGTCTACACCGACAACAACACCGCCTACACCGACCTCATGGCCGGCAACCTCGACCTCGTCGACGACGTCCCCGCCGCCCAGCTCAAGAACGTCAAGGCCGACCTCGGCGACCGGTACATCAACACCCCGGCCGGCATCATCCAGACCCTCGCCTTCCCGTTCTACGACAAGAACTGGAACAAGGCCGGGATGGAGAAGGTCCGCACGGGCCTGTCCCGGGCCATCAACCGCGACCAGATCACCAAGACGATCTTCAATGACACCCGCACCCCGGCCAGCGACTGGACCTCCCCGGTCCTCGGCGAGGACGGCGGCTTCAAGGAAGGCCTGTGCGGGGACGCCTGCAAGTACGACGCGGCGGCGGCCAAGAAGCTCGTCCAGGAGGGCGGCGGTCTCCCCGGCGGCGGGATCAAGATCACGTACAACGCGGACACCGGCTCCCACAAGCAGTGGGTCGACGCGGTCTGCAACTCCATCAACAACGCGCTCGACAACGACAAGGCCTGCGTCGGCAACCCCGTCGGCACCTTCGCCGACTACCGCAACCAGATCACCGAGAAGAAGATGAGCGGCCCCTTCCGGGCCGGCTGGCAGATGGACTACCCGCTCATCCAGAACTTCCTCCAGCCGCTCTACTACACCAACGCCTCCTCCAACGACGGCAAGTGGTCCAACAAGGACTTCGACAAGCTCGTCGACGAGGCCAACGCCGAGACCGACACCGCTAAGGCCGTCTCCAAGTTCCAGGACGCCGAGAAGGTGCTGCGGGACAACATGGGCGCGATCCCGCTCTGGTACCAGAACGGCAGCGCGGGCTTCTCGGAGCGGCTGTCCAACGTCAAGCTCAACCCGTTCAGCGTGCCGGTCTACAACGAGATCAAGGTCAGCTGACCCGCCATGGGACGCTACGTCGTCCGGCGTCTGCTCCAGATGATCCCGGTGTTCATCGGCGCCACGCTCCTCATCTTCCTCATGGTCAACGTGATGGGCGACCCCATCGCGGGCCTGTGCGGCGACCGGCAGTGCGACCCCGCCACGGCCGCGCAGCTGAAGAAGGAGTTCGGCCTAGATAAGCCGGTCTGGCAGCAGTACCTGACCTACATGGGGAACGTCTTCACCGGAGACTTCGGCACCGCGTTCAACGGCCAGAAGGTCACCGAGCTGATGTCGACGGCGTTCCCCGTGACGATCCGCCTGACGATCGTCGCGATCCTCTTCGAGATCGTCATCGGCATCACGCTGGGGGTCGTCACGGGCCTGCGGCGCGGCAAGCCCGTCGACACCTCGGTCCTGATGCTGACGCTCGTCGTGATCTCGATCCCGACCTTCGTCACCGGCCTGCTGCTCCAGCTCCTGCTGGGCGTGGAATGGGGCTGGATCAAACCGTCGGTGTCCACGGACGCCGCCTTCAGCGAGCTGATCGTGCCGGGTCTGGTGCTGGCGTCGGTGTCGCTGGCGTACGTCACCCGGCTGACCCGGACGTCGATCGCGGAGAACCGCCGCAGCGACTACGTCCGGACGGCGGTGGCGAAGGGCCTGCCGAGGCGCCGGGTCATCACCCGCCATCTCCTCCGCAACTCGCTGATCCCGGTCGTCACGTTCATCGGCACCGACATCGGCGCCCTGATGGGCGGGGCGATCGTCACCGAGCGCATCTTCAACATCCACGGCGTCGGCTACCAGCTCTACCAGGGCATCCTGCGCCAGAACACGCAGACGGTGGTCGGCTTCGTCACCGTCCTCGTGCTGGTGTTCCTGGTCGCCAACCTGCTCGTCGACCTCCTGTACGCCGTACTCGACCCGAGGATCCGCTATGCCTGAACCCCAGGAGCCCGAGGGCGCGATCGCCGGCACCGGCATGGGCGGCGCCATGGACCTCGCCGTGAGCGAGGCGAACACCCTGGACAAGGGGCCGGGCGGCGCGGGCCCCGCGGGCAAACCCCGCTCGCTGTGGTCCGACGCGTGGCGCGACCTGCGCCGCAACCCGGTCTTCATCATCTCGGGGCTGGTCATCCTCTTCCTGATCGTGATCTCCCTCTGGCCCTCCCTGATCGCCTCGGGCAACCCCCTCAAGTGCGACCTCGCCAAGGCCCAGGAGGGCTCGCAGCCCGGCCATCCCTTCGGCTTCGACGGGCAGGGCTGCGACGTCTACACGCGCACGGTCTACGGCGCCCGTACGTCCGTCACGGTCGGCGTCTGCGCCACCCTCGGGGTCGCGATCCTGGGCTCGGTCCTCGGCGGGCTCGCCGGCTTCTTCGGCGGCTTCTGGGACTCGATCCTGTCCCGCATCACGGACGTCTTCTTCGCGATCCCGGTGGTCCTGGGCGGCCTGGTCCTGCTGTCCGTCGTCACCAGCAACACGGTCTGGCCGGTGATCGGCTTCATGGTGCTGCTGGGCTGGCCGCAGATCTCCCGCATCGCCCGGGGGTCGGTCATCACGGCCAAACAGAACGACTACGTGCAGGCCGCGCGGGCGCTCGGCGCCTCCAGCACCCGCCAACTGCTGCGCCACATCGCGCCGAACGCGGTGGCCCCGGTGATCGTGGTGGCGACCATCGCACTCGGCACGTACATCGCCCTGGAGGCGACGCTCTCCTACCTCGGCGTGGGCCTGAAGCCCCCGACGGTCAGCTGGGGCATCGACATCTCCGCCGCCTCCGCCTACATCCGCCAGGCCCCCCACATGCTCCTCTGGCCGGCCGGCGCCCTGGCCCTCACCGTCCTGGCCTTCATCATGCTCGGCGACGCGGTCCGCGACGCCCTCGACCCGAAGCTGAGGTGAGTCGTGCTCCTG
>NZ_QFRX01000001.1:6470302-6708965 GCF_003143935.1 Streptomyces sp. Act143
GGAGTCCGGGTCCGGCAAGTCCGTCACCGCGCAGGCGATCATGGGCATCCTCGACATGCCGCCGGGGCGGATCGCGGGCGGCGAGATCCTCTTCCAGGGCAAGGACCTGCTGAAGCTGAAGGAGGAGGAACGGCGGAAGGTCCGCGGCGCCGAGATGGCGATGATCTTCCAGGACGCGCTGTCGTCCCTCAATCCCGTGCTGAGCGTGGGCGATCAGCTCGGTGAGATGTTCGTGGTCCACCGGGGCATGTCGAAGAAGGACGCGCGGGCCAAGGCGGTCGAGCTGATGGACCGGGTGCGCATCCCGGCGGCGAAGGAACGCGTCAAGCAGTACCCGCACCAGTTCTCCGGCGGCATGCGCCAGCGCATCATGATCGCGATGGCGCTGGCCCTGGAACCGGCCCTGATCATCGCCGACGAACCGACCACCGCCC
Source organism: Streptomyces sp. Act143 (assembly GCF_003143935.1). Classification (GTDB taxonomy): domain Bacteria; phylum Actinomycetota; class Actinomycetes; order Streptomycetales; family Streptomycetaceae; genus Streptomyces. The sequence continues at coordinate 6,470,737 of NZ_QFRX01000001.1, forward strand.
TCGACGTCACCGTCCAGGCCCAGGTCATGGACCTGCTCGCGGAGTTGCAGCGCGAGTACAACATGGGCCTGATCCTCATCACCCACGACCTCGGCGTGGTCGCCGACGTCGCCGACCGCATCGCGGTCATGTACGCGGGCCGCATCGTCGAACAGGCCCCCGTCCACGACATCTACAAGGCCCCGGCGCATCCTTACACGCGCGGCCTGCTGGACTCCATCCCCCGCCTGGACCAGAAGGGCCAGGAGCTGTACGCGATCCAGGGACTGCCCCCGAACCTGATGAACATCCCTCCCGGGTGCGCCTTCAACCCCCGCTGCCCGATGGCCCAGGACGTGTGCAGGACGGACGAACCCCCGCTGTACGAGGTGTCGGCCGACCGCACCAGCGCCTGTCACTTCTGGAGGGAGTGCCTCAATGGCTGAGCCGATCATTGAAGTGACCGGACTGGTCAAGCACTACCCGCTCACCCAGGGCATCCTGTTCAAGAAGCAGGTCGGCGCGGTCAAGGCGGTCGACGGCGTCGACTTCACCCTCAACAAGGGCGAAACCCTTGGGATCGTGGGGGAGTCCGGCTGCGGCAAGTCCACCGTCGCCAAGATGCTGGTCAACCTCGAACAGCCCACGGCCGGTTCGATCAAGTACAAGGGCGAGGACACCACCAAACTGTCCGGCCGCGCCCTCAAATCCGTGCGCCGCAACATCCAGATGGTGTTCCAGGACCCCTACACCAGCCTCAACCCCAGACGTCGTACCGCAGGGATCACGACCCGTCACCACAGCCCGGACATCACCGATTCAACCTGAGTAGAGAGTTGGTTGGGTTACAGGCGACCCGCTGTTTTGAGCGCGAGGTAGGCGTCCGCCAGTGTCGGTGCCAGATCGTCAGGTGTCGCGTCGACGACAGTGACCCCGTGCCTGCGGAGTTGTTCCGCGGTGCGATGGCGTTCGCTCTGTGCCTGGGCGGCGGCTGCGGCTTCGTAGACCGCGTCGGTGTTTCCGCGTGATCCCGCCATGCGGGAGACGTGGGGGTCGGCCACCGATGCCAGGAGGACCGTGTGGCGCTGAGTGAGTTGGGAGAGTACGGGGAGCAGGCCCTGTTCGACCGGGGCGGCGTCGAGGGTGGTCAGCAGCACGATCAGGGAGCGGCGGGGGGCCGTCCTGAGGGTGGTTGCCGTAAGACCGCGTGCGTCTGTCTCGACCAGTTCCGGTTCCAGTGCGGCCATCGCGTTGACCAGCGACGGGAGGACGTCGTTCGCGGCGCGGCCCTGGACCAGGGCGCGTACGCGACGGTCGTAGGCCAGGAGGTCGACGCGGTCGCCGGCGCGGGAGGCGAGTGCTGCCAGGAGCAGGGCCGCGTCCATGGAGGCGTCGAAGCGTGGGGCGTCGCCCACGCGGCCTGCCGAGGTGCGGCCGGTGTCGAGGACCAGGAGGATGTGGCGGTCGCGTTCGGGACGCCAGGTGCGTACGGCGACCGCGGACTGCCGGGCTGTGGCGCGCCAGTCGATGGAGCGGGTGTCGTCGCCGGGGACGTACTCGCGCAGGCTGTCGAACTCCGTGCCCTCGCCTCGGGTGAGCACGCTGGTGCGGCCGTCGAGTTCGCGGAGGCGGGCGAGCTTGGACGGGAGGTGCTTGCGGCTGGTGAAGGGGGGCAGGACGCGTACCGTCCAGGGGACTTTGTGGGTGCCCTGGCGGGAGAAGAGGCCGAGGGGGCCGTAGGAGCGGATCGTCACGCGGTCCGCCTGGCGGTCGCCTCGGCGGGTGGGGCGCAGCCGGGTAATGACGCGGCGGCGTTCGCCCGGGGGGACGGTGAGGCGGTGGCGGGAGGCCTCCACCTCCGTGCCGGCGAGCCAGCTGCTGGGGGGCCAGGCGTCGCGCAGGTGGGCGCGGAGGGGGCGGCCTGAGGGGTTGCTGACCGTGAGGGTCACGTCGGCCGTTTCGCCCTGGCGGACGGAGGTGTCGCCGGAGCGGGTCAGGCCTAGGCGTCGTACGGGTGCCGCGAGGGCGAAGTCGCAGGCGCAGGCCAGTGCCAGGGGGCCGTTCACGGCGAGGAGGCCCGTCCAGCCGGGGTCCCAGATGCCGACGGGGAGCGAGCCCAGGGCCGCGAGGAGTGCGGTGCGTCCGGTGAGTGCCATCAGCGCGGGACGGGGACGTGGGCGAGGATCGCGTGGATGACGGAGTCGGCGGTCACGCCCTCCATCTCGGCCTCCGGGCGCAGTTGTACGCGGTGGCGGAGGGTGGGGAGGGCGAGGGCCTTCACGTCGTCGGGGATGACGTAGTCGCGGCCGGTGAGCCAGGCCCACGCGCGTGAGGTCGCGAGGAGGGCGGTGGCGCCGCGGGGGGACACGCCGAGGGTGAGGGACGGGGACTCCCGGGTGGCTCGGCAGATGTCGACCACGTAGGCCGTGATCTCCGGGGAGATCGTCGTCTTGGCGACTGCTGCGCGTGCTGCTTCCAGTTCCGCCGGGCCCGCTACCGGGCGTACGCCGGCCGCTTGCAGGTCACGGGGGTTGAAGCCTTCGGCGTGGCGGGTGAGGACGTCGATCTCGTCCTGGCGGGAGGGGAGGGGGATGGTGAGTTTGAGGAGGAAGCGGTCCAGCTGGGCTTCGGGGAGGGGGTACGTGCCCTCGTACTCGACGGGGTTCTGCGTCGCGGCGACCAGGAACGGGTCGGGGAGCGGGCGGGGGGTGCCGTCGACCGTCACCTGGCGTTCCTCCATGGCTTCGAGCAGGGACGACTGGGTCTTGGGAGGGGTGCGGTTGATTTCGTCCGCGAGGAGGAGGTTGGTGAAGACCGGGCCGGGCTGGAAGGAGAACTCGGCGGTGCGGGTGTCGTAGACGAGGGAGCCCGTCACGTCGCTCGGCATGAGGTCGGGAGTGAACTGGACGCGCTTGGTGTCGAGTTCGAGTGCGGATGCGAGGGCGCGGACGAGCAACGTTTTGGCGACTCCGGGAACTCCTTCCAGTAGTACGTGTCCGCGGCAGAGGAGGGCGACGACGAGGCCGGTCACGGCGGGGTCCTGGCCGACCACGGCTTTGGCGATCTCGGCGCGCAGGGCTTCCAGGGAGGCCCGGGCGGCGCTCGGGTCCCCGGGGTACCCGGCGTTGTCAGTGGTCGGGGCCATCATGGACGGCGTACCTCTCTTTCGAGGGCGTCGAGTTGGTCGGCGAGCAGGACGAGGGCGGCGTCGTCGCTGGGCGGCGGGCCGAAGAGCAGGGTGTGCAGGGACTGGCCGTCGCCGCGGAGGTGGGCGGACAGGGCGGGGAGCAGGGCTTCGGGCGCGTGTGCCTGGGTGACGGGGACGCCTACGAGGGGGGCGAGGCGGGTGCGGGTGGTGGAGCGAAGAGCGGTGGCCGCGCGTTCGCGGGCGTTGGCCTTGCGGTAGAGGCGGGCGCGGCCTTCGACGGTCTCGGAGGCGCGGATCGCCACGGGGAGTTTTTCGGGCACGAGGGGGCCCAGTCGGCGTGCCCGCCAGAGGGCGGCCAGGGCTGCGGCGACGAAGAGCTGCAGGGTGCCCCATTTCCAGCCCGGGGGGAGCAGGTCGAAGAAGCTGCGTTCGTCGTCGCCGGTGGCCGACGTGTCGGAGAGCGAGGGGAGGTACCAGACCAGATGGGGGCGGGAGCCGAGGAGTTGGAGGGCGAGGGAGGCGTTGCCCTGCTCGTCGAGACGGTCGTTGTAGAGGATGTCGGGCGCGCCGAGGACGACGGTGTCGCCGTCGCCGGTCGCCGGGATGCGCAGCAAGGTGGCCAGGCGCTCGCTGGGGTAGCAGGCGTCGGCTTCGAGGTGAATGGTGCTGTAGCGGATGCCGCCGGTGTCGGCGGCGCCGGCGCGCTGGGCGGCGGGCAGGGCGCAGTCCGGCGCGAGGGTCGAGTCGATGCTGGTGACGGGGTCGGCGGTCACGTCGGGGGCGAGTCGGCCGACGGACCAGCTGCCGGGGGCGACGAGTACGGTTCGGCCGCCGGAGGCGGCGGTCGCCGAGTGCAGCCGGGTCTGTTGACGGTGTGTGAGCAGGTCGGGGACCGCGACCAGGAGGGTGGTGTCCGGGCCGGCCGCGGCACGCGCCTCGTCCAACGTGGTGACCACGCGCGTGGACACCCCTCGCTCGGCAAGGAGTTCGGCGACGGCGCGGCTGCCGAGGCCGTCGACGGAGCGCGGGTCGAGGGTGCCGTGTCGGGCGTCGGAGCGGATCACGGCGATCGTGACGGCTGCGGCCACGAGCAGGACGGCGGCGAGTGCGATGCCTCGTGTACGGGTCCACACCTGGCGTGCGGTGGGCGTGACCGAGGTGGGCGGGAGCGTGGCCTCGGTGGTCATCCGGTGGCTCCCTGGCGGGTGTTGTGGGCCGCGCTGGGGGTGCTGCTCGTGAGCTGGGGCTTGGCGCGTTCGAGGTCGCGGTCGAGTTCGGTGAGGCGTCGGTACGACTGCTCGCTCGCCCTGCGGCCGCCGTATGTGACGTCGTCGAAGTCCCGTGCGGCGGCGTGCAGTCGGTCGGTGTGGGACGGCAGGGCGCGGCCCGCTTCCGCGGCGGCCTCGTCGGCGGTGCGGCCGGGGCGGATGTCGAGGAGGGCGCGTTCCTCCAGGGCGCGGACGATGGCCCGCATGCGTTCCTGGACGGCTTGGTTCCAGTGGCCCTGGGCGGCGTGCGCCTCGGCGGCCGCGCGGTGTTCGGCGGCGCTGCGGGGGCGGTCGTCGAACAGGGCGGCGGAGGAGGTGGGTTCGCGGCGTGGAGTGCCCAGGCGCCACCAGAGGGCGCCCAGGACTGCCAGCACGGCCAGGACGATGACGATCAGGCCGAGCGTTCCTCCGGGGGTGGCGGTCGCGGCTGTGCTGAAGAGCTCGTCGACCCACTTCCAGAAGGCGTTGAGGGCGCGCTGGAACCAGCCGGGGTCGTTCTCGTGGTACATGCGCTTGGACAGCTCGCGTCGAGCCGCCTCCCGCGCGGGATCACGCGGGATGGTCACCGGCGGCTCGTCGCCGGAGCGCGGCAGTGACCGCAGTGTGGTGTCGCCGGCGCGCAGCACCGCGTGCGGGAGCAGCGGTACCGAGGTGAGAACTCCCCCCGTCAGGCTCACCGCATCAGCCTCCGGCGGTGGTGCCGGGCGTGCCGGAGCCGTAGTCCTGGAGGCCGGCCGCGCGGGCCAGTTCGAGGTCGAGGGCCTCGCGGCGGATGCGCTGGTCGATGTAGAGGAGCACGGTGACGCCGGCCGTGATCGGGAAGGTGATCATGGCGCCGATCACCGAGCCGACCCCGCTGACGACGAGGAACGTCCAGCCGAGGTCGCCGCCGCTGTTGAGGAAGCCGGTGAAGCCGTCGCCGCTGAGGGCGGCGGCGAGGAAGGCGAAGGGGATGACGACGATCGACGCGACGACGTTGGCGATGATCGTGGCGAGCAGCTGGATGCCGAAGACGCGCCACCAGGAGCCGCGGACCAGCTTCGCGGACCGGCTCAGCGACTTGACGATGCCCTGCTTCTCCAGCATCAGTGCCGGCGAGGCGAGCGAGAAGCGGACCATCAGCCACAGGGCGACGACGCCGGCGCCGAGGCCGCCGAGGACGGCGAGGGCGGCTCCCCCGTCGCCCGATCCCGCGATGGCCACGAGGATGCCGGGCAGGGTGCCGGCCGTCACGACGCCGAAGGCGATGAGCACCAGCAGGAAGATCAGGCCGAACAGTCTGGCCACCTGCGGGCGGGCATCGCGCCAGGCCTCGCCGGTGGTCACCGACTTGCCGAGGACCGCGCGGCTGGTGACGGTCGTGAGCAGGGCGGTCGCGGCGATGGTGCCGATCAGCGAGATCAGGAAGACGACACCGGAGCTGAGCATGGCGTCGCCCATGGCGCGGGTGAGTTCGTCGAGGGTGGCGCTGGGGTCTTCGAGCGCCTCGGTGCTGGTGTCGTTGAAGACCAGGCCCTCAAGGAGGATGACGACGATCTGCGTGACGACCGCGACGGTCAGCGAGATGCCCAGGACCGTGCGCCAGTAGGTGCGCATGGTGGAGACCGCGCCGTCGAGGATCTCGCCGACGCCGAGCGGGCGGAGCGGGATCACACCGGGCTTGGCCGCGGGCGGCGGACCGCCCCAGCCGCTGCCCCAGCCGCCGCCGGGCCCGCCGTAGCCCCTGTAACCGCCGTATCCGCCCGGGCCGTTGGGGCCGGACGGGGGGTGGTTGCCCCAGCCCGGGCCGGGCGGTGGGGGCGGCGGGGTCTGGCCTGGGGCCGGTGGTCCGGTCGGGGCGGACCACTGCGCGGGGGGCGGCTGCTCCTTGGACCACTTCGAGCCCTGCGGGTCCTGGCCCGGCTGCTGCGAGGGGTCGGGGCGGTCGGCGGGCTCGGCGGGGCCGGACGCACCGGGCTCCTGCCCGTCGGACGGGGCAGATCCGGGCGAGGCCCAGCCCGGAGTGTCTTTCATCGTCGCTCCTTCACGGTGCCCGTCCGCGGTCGCGGCGGCAGGTTGGGAGCCATCGTGCCATGGGGTGGTCACGGGGGGACCGGCCGCGGTATCGGCTGCACACCTTCAATTGTCTGCCGGATACGGGGCAGACTGACCGCATGGCTGATCAGTACGCGCAATCCGGCGAGGACAACCGGCCGACCGAGATACCGGCGATCCGCTGGGACGAGCCACCCGAGGGGCCTGTGCTCGTCCTGCTGGACCAGACGAGGCTGCCCGCGGAGGAGGTCGAACTGGTCTGTACGGATGCGTCGGCGCTCGTGGAGGCGATCCGGTCGCTCGCCGTGCGCGGGGCGCCGCTGCTCGGGATCGCGGGCGCGTACGGGGTCGCGCTCGCCGCCGCGCGTGGCTTCGACGTGGACGAGGCCGCGATCGCGCTGGCTAGCGCCCGGCCGACCGCGGTGAACCTGGCGGTCGGTGTGCGCCGGGCACAGTCCGCGTACCGGGCCGAGCTCGCCAAGAGCGGTGACGCCGGGGAGGCCGCGGCGGCCGCGCTGGCCGCGGCGCGGCTGCTGCACCGGGAGGACGCCGAGGCCAGTGCGCGGATGGCGGAGCGTGGGCTGGCGCTGCTGGACGAGCTGCTGCCCGGAGGCGGGCACCGGATTCTCACGCACTGCAACACCGGCTCGCTGGTCTCCGGTGGTGAGGGGACGGCGTTCGCGGTGGCGCTCGCCGCGCACCGGGCCGGGCGGCTCAGGCGGCTGTGGGTGGACGAGACACGGCCGTTGCTGCAGGGCGCCCGGCTGACGGCGTACGAGGCGGCGCGCACCGGAATGGCGTACACGCTGCTCACCGACAACGCGGCGGGCTCGCTGTTCGCGGCGGGGGAGGTGGACGCGGTGTTGATCGGGGCGGACCGGATCGCTGCGGACGGGTCAGTGGCGAACAAGGTGGGGAGCTATCCGCTGGCGGTGCTGGCGCGGTACCACCATGTGCCGTTCATCGTGGTGGCGCCGGTGACGACGGTCGATCCGGACACGCCGGACGGGGCGTCCATCGAGGTGGAGCAGCGGGCCGGGTTCGAGGTCACCGAGGTCGCGGTGCCGCAGGCGCCGGTGACCGGGGCGGGTGGCGGGGTGCCGGTGGCGCCGTTGGGGACGCAGGCGTACAACCCGGCGTTCGATGTGACGCCGCCCGAGCTGGTGACCGCGATCGTCACGGAGGAGGGCACGGTGTCGCCCGTGACGGCGGAGGCGTTGGCGGAGGTGTGCGCGAGGTCGCGGCAGCTGACGATCGGCTGAGCGGGCCGGGGTCCGGGGCCGGGGTCCGGGCCTGTGGGCGGTGCTGACGGTTGTGTGGCGGGGCTGGGGCTTGAGCGGGTGGCTGGGCCTCACCCCGGTCGGATCGCCCGCCGTGCCTGGTCGCAGGCTGCGATGATCAAGGTGCCGGCCGCGGCGCGGGTGGGGTCGGCGGGGCGGCTTTTCATGCCGAGGGGGAGGCGCGTGACGGAGCGGGACTGGGACGACGACAGCGAGTACCGGCGGGCTGTGCGGCGGACCTGGGGCATGGTGGCACTGGCCTCGTGCTGCTCGCTGCTGGTGGTGGGGCTGGTCGTGCTCGCCGTCCTCGGTGCAGGGGTGTTCCTGTTTCTCGTGGAGGCTCTCGGCGCGTAGCCGTGCGGTCTCCTTGCAGCGTGGGCAGACAGTGACCGCCCGGTACGACTAAGGTCACTGGCCGGTGACGTACCTCACCACTGCCTTCGTCGCCGTTATGAGAATGGGATGCTCCCAGCCTGATCAACGGAAACGGCCCCTCTACCTGCGGCGATGAGCCGGGCGAGGGGCCGTGACATCCAAGCTCTACATCAAGCGGCGGTTTCCAGGCCCGCCGAAGCCTCCAGTTCGCGGATGCGCGCCGGTTGCCGAAGCAGCCGATCGAGCTGTCCCACGGCTTCGATCACGTCGGGGTCCAGAGCCTCAGCGTAGATGTCCAGGGTCGTCGAAATCCGGCTGTGCCGCAGCACCGCCTTCACGATCCTGGGGTGCACCCGGAGGTGGACCAGGAGCGTGCCGCACGACTTGCGAAGCCCCTTGGGGTTCATCTTGCCGAGCCCTTCCAGCCGGATGATCCTTTGGAGATCCAGGTAGAGCTGAGCCGGTGTGAGCGGTCGGCCGGTCCGGGTCACGAACACGTGCACCTCGGGGTCCTCGAACCAGGGGCGCCCGTTGCTCGCCGCACGCTCCCGCAGCATGGCTGTGCGCATGCGCGTCCAGCGCAGGGGAGCGATGCACTGGGCTGGTAGCGGCAAGGGCGCCTTGGACGTGTCGGTCTTGAGTTCGGCGTCGTCAATCGTGCCCGCGCTACTGCGCTGACGCTGCTGCTCGATCCAGATGATCCGGTTGTCGAAGTCGATGTTGTCCCAGCGCAGCCCGCACACCTCAGCCCGGCGCAGGCCCAGGAGACAGATCAGCAGGAACACCGGGTAGTACACGGTCAGGCGCCGAGCCGCCGACAGGAAGCGGAGCACCGTCACCGCGTCCCAGCTCTTGCCGCTGTCCGTGGCCGCGCGAACGTGCACGAGCTTGGCCACGTTGCGAGTCAGCCCGATGTCCTCGACCATCGCGGCCGTGAGCGCCGCGGAGAGGACCCGGAGAGCGCGCTTGGCTGTCTTGACCCCTTGGTCCTGTGCGAGCGTCTGCATGGCCCCTCGCAGCTCCTTGACGCCGAGCTTCAGCATGACCTTGGAGCCCAGACGCGGGCGGAGGTGATGCCGAACTGCCGTCTCGTACGCCCGGTAGCTGTTCCCGGCGAGGTTGGGCTTCACGATCACCTCAAGCCAGTAGTCGAACCACTGACCAAGCGTCATGTCCCGCGTAGGCGTCGGGATGCCTCCCTTGGCACGGTCGATCAGCTCCCGGCGCTTCCGGTCGCACTCCTCGAAGGTCGCGCCGTATGCGTACTTCCGCTTCGTGGTGCCGTCCGGCTGCGGGACGTACACGGCAGCCTGATAGCGACCGTCAGAGCGCTTCGTGACCGTGCCCGACCCGTTGGGGTTCCGCTTGCGGGGAGGCATCAGGCAGCCTCCTCAAGCCGGGCGCGGATGTACTCCTCAAGCGCGCTCTCGGGAATCCGGCGGCACCGCCCCTCCGTGAAGGAAGCGAGCCGCTTCGAGCGGATCAAGTCGTAGACCTTGCTCCGGCCGTACTTCAGCCGCGCCATGACCTCAGCCACGGTCAGCAGCTCCACATGAGCAGTTGTCATGCGGCGGCTCCTTCCTGGTCGAGGAGAGCGGGTAGTTCCTCGCGGGCAATCTCGCGGTTGTGCTCGATGTCCCGGCGGATGTTGGCGGCAAGCCAGGATTCGCCGGGGGTGTGGCCATGTCCGGCGTAGGTCCAGTGGGCGAGGGTGAGCGTGGTTGCCTCCGGGGTGTCGTCGGGGTCGGGTAGGCCGAGGGCGGCGCGTTGCTGTGCGGCGCGGTAGTCGGCGCGGACCTGGCGGAGGGCGCCGAGGGTGGTGGAGTAGCGGCGGGACTTGGTGGAGAAGTGGCCGCGGAAGCCGAGCATGTGGGCCCAGTCTCGGAGCTTGCGGTCCGGGTAGAGCGCGTGCAGGTCGAGGCAAGCCGCGATCAACCGGGCGGGATGGTCGGGCACGTCGAGCAGTACGAGGGCCTCTTTGTTGCCGATGCGGCGGTCGACGGTGCCGGTCGTCTCCGCGGCTTTGGTGGCGTACTTGGCGACGTAGGAGGCAACGGCCGCTTCCGTGATCTCTTCGCCGTGCCCGAAGGCGCCGATCGGCTGCACGTCGATCTGTGTGCCCCACCGCAACGTCCGGGCCGGTTGCGTGATCGCCGGTTGCTTGGGGTTCGGCTGATACCGGGCCGGGGGCACGTCAACCATGACGCGGGCCGCGGCGGCGTGGATCGCGTCGGTGAGGAGGCCGAGGGTTGCCCAGGGTGGGGGCGGGGAGTCGGGCCCGTCCGCGCCGTCGAAGCGGATCACGGCGTGGAAGTGCACGGCCCCGCGTTTCTGGTACTCGGCGACCTTGCCGAAGGCGACCCTCGACTGTTCCCGAGCGGCCTTCTGCGTGAGCCCGGCGCGTCGAGCAATCTCGCGGCGGAGGTAGATCGTGAAGTAGCGCCACAGGTCGGAGGCGTGGTTGTTCCACAGCACCGCGCCCGCGTAGTCGTACGTCTGGGGGTCGAGGGGGGTGCCGAGTTCGGGGGCGTCCTCGCCGTGGCGGAGGCCGCAGCGGCAGGGCCGTTGGCCGGGCCGGTTGTGGACCGGGCCGAAGCTCGGGGCGGTGAGGGTGGCGAACACCCGCGGGTGGTTGCGGACGGTGGGCGGGGTGCCCTTGGCGGGGTCGCCGACGAGTCCGGCGCGGATGAGGTGGTAGGTGTCTCCGGCGTAGGTCCAGGCGCAGGCCGGGCAACGGGAAGCTCGGCGGTTGCCGCACGCGATGCGGAGCATGCTGCCCGGCTCGTGCTCGGTCGTGTACGCGTGGAGCACGGTCTTCGTGGCCGGGTCGATGGTCTTGGTTCCGCCCATGAGGCGGATCGGGTCGGAGCAGCCGCCGGTGCGGCGGATCTGTTCTTGCCAGCGGTCGAAGCCGTCGGACGCGGCCACCTTCAGCACGTCGGCGAGGGTGGCCGCATCCAGGCCCGCCAGAGTGGCGGTGTCAGTCACCTGGTCACCTCCCGGCCCGGACGAGACCGGCAGGGGCCGCGGCGTGGCCGATGCCCTTGCAGGCGTGGCAGACGACGCGGAGCAGGACGCGGGAGCCGTCGGCGTGGCGGTCGCCGGTGGTGATGGCGACGACCGGGAAGCCGTCGCAGTTACGGCAGACCGGGCGTGTCGTGGCGTGGGCAGGCATGATGAGGCTCTCCCTTTCGGGTCCGTTGGATCAGGAAGGTGGGAAGCCGTCCGGGGCGGCGGAAGTTTGGCGACCGAGGCCGCCCCGGACGGGCATTACTTGCCGAGCGTGGGTGGTGCCTTCTTGCGCTTGGACGTGCGGTTGATCGAGTAGCTGATCCCGCAGGTGGCCGACAGGACCGAGACGATCGACGCGGCGACGATCTGCGCGACGAACGCGATGACCAGCAGCACCGCGATCGAGCCGGTGATGACCAGGAGCGTCAGCACAATCGGGCCGGTGTAGGAGCGCGGGGCCTGTTGCACGATGACGATCTGGCGTACGTCGGTGCCCGGCGGGAGCTGGCGGTACAGGTCGGCGGGGATGTGTCCGGCGCGGAGCTGTTCGTCGGGCAGACGCACGAGTCCTCTCCTTCCGGGTCAGGCGGTGCAGCGGTGGGTGCGGGCGGCGAGTTCGGCGGCCGAGCGGTCACCGTGTTCGGTGGAGAACCCGCACTTGGGTGCCGTGCAGGCTGCGGTGTGCTTGGTCTGACCGCGTCCGTTATGGAAGGTGCCGACGCGGACGGGGCCGATGCGGATCACGTCGTAGAAGCGGTTGGGGCGCATGGGTGGAACCTCCTTGTCGATCAGGCGAGTTGGGCGGCGATCGCTCCGGCGAGGTCTTCCGGGATGCCGAGGCGGGCGCGCAGGGTGGCGGTGTCGATGTCCGTGCCGGTGCGGGTGCGGTGGTCGGCGGCGACCTTCCGGGCGTGGTCGACCAGGGCCGGAGGCACGACCGGGGAGGGCGCTTCAGGCAGTGCGGGCGCGGGCTCGGCCGCGGTGACAGGATCGGGGACCGGCTCACGGTCAACCTCGGGTTCGGGGGCCGGGGCTGCGGGCGCCGGCACAACCGGCACCCGGTCCCCGGCCGCAGTCGGCGAGTGGGCGAGCAGGGTGCCGCCGAGGAAGGCCAGCGCGGGCCACCCGGCGACGCCGAATCGCAACCAGGCGGGCGGATGCGCCAGGTCGAGGAAGCCTGCGGTGGCGACGTTGGCGCCGAGCGAGGCGACCAGGGCGATCAGGAACCAGCACCAGGCCAGCCGGGACCTGCCACCGTTGCGGAGCCGTCGCCAGGCGGCGACCAGAAGCAGATCAACCGAGACGGGGTAGGCCCACGCCTTCCATCCGGTCTGTCCGGCCGCGGCGGCAAGGTCGTGCAGGTGGGCGAAGGACAGCGCACCGGCAATCACAGCCTGAACCAGGACAGCGTCCAGACGGAGCTTGCGGGTCATGTCCTCACCTCCTTCAGGGAGTTGGGCCGGGCCGGGCGGGGAGCGGTGTCCGGCCGCCCGGCCCCGGCGGTTCAGTCGTCGGCGGGGATCTCGCCGGAGCCCAGGCAGTTCAGGCAGATGCCGGTCTGCTGCCCGGCGACCCGCTGCCTGCGGCCGACGCGGACGGTGCGGGAGACCTCACCGCTGCCCTTGCACACCGGGCACTTGGCGGGCTCCGGGGCGGCGGGCTTCCGGCGGGCGGTCGCCTTCTTCGCGGTCGCCACCGTCACCACCCCTCACCGGGGTACTGGGGGCCATCGGCGGGGTCGTAGCCGGGCGGGAACAGGCCCGGCGGCGGCTCGGGCAACGACGCGGCCAGAGACGGGCCGATGGCGGCAACGAAGGCGTTGTCTGCCCCGGCGGTCTGGGAGTACGCGGCCAGGTCGAGGAGCAGCCCGAGGGTGCGGGCGAAGTCGTCGCAGTGCGCGCACATCGCGGGCACCCCTACTTCGGGTAGCGGCGGGGGTAGCCGGACCCCTGCGGGGGCCGGTCGCCGCTGTGCTCGGCGTGCAGACCACCGCGGATGACGTCGGAGAAGTCGTCGGTGCCCTGCTTACGCTCGTACTCCCGGATGTCGCGGCCGAACTTGGACAGGCGGGAGAGGTTGTCGGCGAAGTTCTCGCGGCTAGTGCTCATCGGTGCCTCCTGATCTCGGACATGGCTCGGGTAGGGACCTGGCGCGAAGGCGGTCGCGTCGACCGGGAAGAACAGGGATCTACTTGCTTGCGGGCTCGGCGTCGGCGAGGGGCCGGGCGGGCTCGTACTGCGAGGCCGGGCGGAACGGAGCCAGGAACGCCAACTCCGGGGTGAGGTGGGCGAATTCGCGGCAGACGGCCGTCGCCTCTTCGGGGCTGATCTCGGGGGTGCGGATGCGGGACCAGTAGCCCGAGGCGTCACCAGCCACCGCCACACCCGGGCGGTCGGCGCGGATGCCCGTCACGGCGACCACCGCGTCCGGGGCGATGTCGCCAAGGCCCATCTCGGCGGTCTGCTTGTCGTTGACGCGGTGGCAGACACGGCCGGTGAGCTGGGCCCGCAGGGCGGTTGCGCCGCGGCCGAGGTCGGAGCCGAAGCGCTGCCCGCACACTTCCAGGTAGATGCCGACCGCGCGGGCCATCTGGCCGAGCCGCACGAGCTGCATGACGGTGTGATCGCGGGCCGGTTCGTCCTTCTTGGACATCACCAAGAACAGTTCCGCCACCTCGTCAATCAGCACGACCAGCGGCACCGGCCGCACCTCATCCGGCAACTCCCACAAGTTCGAGACGCCGTAGAGGGCGAGGAGATCGAAACGCTCCTCCATCTCCGCGACCAGCGCATCAGCCAGACGCCCGGCGGACTCGCGGTCGGTGGCCAGCGCCGACAGCCGGGGCGCGTAACGGGACTGCTCCACCCCGCGCTTGCAGTCGATGCCGACCAGGCCCACCGGCAGCTTGGCCAGGCCCTTGATCAGGTTGCGCTGATACATCGACTTGCCCGACCCGTTGGCGCCCAACGTCAGCGCCATGGGCATCTTGCGGTAGTCCCGCTCGAAGACCGTGCCGTCCTCGCGCAGCGCCACCGGCACGACCAGGCCGCGAGGCTGGGCCTTGCGCGGCATCCGCACCCGGCGCAGCACGTCATAACCCGTCATCCGCAGCTCGACATACCCCGGCTTGGACGACACCACGGTCACCGAGTGCACACCCCACGCATGGCGCAGACGCTCGGAGGAAGCGGCGATGTCCGCGGGCTCCAGCCCGGCCGGAAGCCGCAGCGTGACCCGCAGGCCGGTCGAGGTCGGACGGACGCGGCGAACCTTGGGCGGCACCGGCATGACCTCACGGCGACCGACGTTGCGGGCGACGAACGCCCGCAGGCCGGAGGGCTGCACGGTCAGGCCGCACGCGTCCATGGTCGAGGCGTAGGTGACGGTGAACCGGCCCCACGTAACCGGCAGACCCACCAGCGCCCAATAGGTGCGCGGCAGACGGTACTTGGCGTAGCCGACGCCACCGGCACCGGCCGCTAAGCCGCCGACCTCCACCCACGTCTCTACGCTGGTCATGGTCAGGCCGCCAGCGGGGTGATCGCGACCGCGCGGAACGAAATCCCGTGCCGCTTCTGGCCGTTGAACTCGTTCTCCCAGTCACGCGCCTTCAATCCGGTGACGGCCACCGGCGTGCCCGGCGTCAGCCCCTCGGGGAAGCCGGTCTCCGGGATCGTGACGGAGTAGAGGTTGCCCTCCCCCTCGTCCGAGACCAGCAGGCCCACCGTCGACAACGGCGCCTCGGTCTTCGAGTCCACGGCCCGCTCACCGGTCCGCTTGTTGACCATCTTCGGTTCCGGCGCGGTCGCCACGAACACCACCGCGGTCGAAAGGTCGATCTTGAAGGACGGCATTATGGAGTCTCCCTTTTGGGAAGAGCCCTGGGCTGCGTTGTGATCTTGGCGGATGGCACGCAGTCCGGGGCTGCTTGTTTCTTCCGACACGATCGAAGCTACTCGCAGAAAAACTGCGAGTCAACAGAAAAACTGCGACTAGTAGTAGTTCTTCGACTCTGCGAGACTGGGTGCGACGACAAGGAGGAAGAAATGAACCACTTCGGGCTTTTTGTTCGGTTCACCTTGCGCGAAGGTGCGGGCGAGGCGTTCGACGCGCTGATGGAGGAGACGACCGCAGGCATCCGTGCACATGAGCCGGGCACGCTGGTCTATGCGTGCCACAAGGTCGAGGGCGCGCCCGATGAGCGGATCTTCTTCGAGATCTACGCCGACCACGCCGCGTTCGAGGAACACGAGCGCCAGCCGCACACGCGGCACTTCCTGGCGGAGCGCACCAAGTATGTCGAGAAGACCGAGGTAGACCGCCTTGAGCCGTACACCGGCAAGTACCCGACCGAGGCCGAGAAGTGACGAGCGCCGACGTCAAGACCTTCGGCCAGAGAGTCAAGGAGCTGCGACGCGAGGCGGGCATGTCGCAGAGCGACCTTGCCGCCGCTATGGGGCGCTCGGAGAGTTGGGTGTCGCAGGTTGAACGAGGCGTGCAGCCCGTCGAGCGGCTGTCAGTGCTTCAGGCCCTTGCCGACGCGCTCAAGGTGTCTGTACGAGAGGTGCGCCCCGAGGCCGCTCCTGAGGAGGAGGCCGAGCCTGAAGGGCAGTCGGCTAGCAACGACCTCGACGGGCTGCGGGTAGCCCTCACCGGGCACCCGGCACTCAGCAGCTTGTTCGATCAGCCGACAGCCGACCCCGTCCCGTCGCTTGCCGAGTTCCAGCGGAGCGTAGACGAAGCGTGGACACTGACTCACGCATCGAGCTATGCAGCACTAAGCGATCACCTTGCCCGGCTGCTGCCGAGCATCGAGGCCGCCGTACGTCACGCACCAGCCGGTGACCGTGCGGAACTCCATGCTCTCCGCGCCAAGGCCTATCAGGCAGCAGCCTCAAGCTTCACGCGGCAGGACCAGGCGGATGCGGCTTGGGTCGCAGCGGACCGAGCACTACAGGCGGCCGAACTCGCCGGGAAGCCGCTGGAAGTGGTCGCAAGCCTCTTCCGCATGTCGCATGCGTTCATGCGGCAGCAGCACATGGAACAGGCCGAGCAAGCCGCGAGTTCGGCGGTTGCCGTCTTGGACCCGAGGGCAGCGGCCCCGGCATGCCCTCCGGAAGAACTGTCGCTCGTAGGCGCCATGAATCTTGTTCTGGCAGTGATCAACGCACGCGAAGGCAACCGAGCGCGCACCCATGAACACATCGATCGGGCGCGCGAGATCGCGGCGCGACTGGGCGAGGACCGGAACGACTTTGACACGGAGTTCGGTCCGACGAACGTCGAGATCCATGCCATGAGCACAGCGGTTGAGTTGGGAGACGCGGGCCTTGCTCTGGAGGTAGCCCAGCGGGTTGACGCGTCGGGGCTTTCGCCTGAGCGGCAGGCACGTTTCCTGCTAGACGTGGCGCGAGCACACGCGCAGCGGCGACACGTCGGTGAGGCCACAGCCGCACTGCTGGAGGCCGAGGCTCTGACGCCTGAGCAAATCCACGATCACCACTTGGCCCGCGAGGTCATCCGTGACCTGATCCAGCTCTCAGGCTCTCGTGTCCCGGAGCCCCTGCGTGAATTGGCCGAACGGAGCGCAGTCGGCTAGTTGATGTTGTTACAGGTTTCTCTACCTCATCAAGCCCCGCCGTTCCGGCGGGGAGGGGCGATCCCTGGGACCACGGCCCGCATGATCCAACGAAGCCCAAGCCGTCGCGCACCTTGGAATAACAGGACTCGACAGCTCACGCCGGGAGCCTCAGACCTCCCACGCTTCACGAACCCCCAGGGCTTGTAGCCTCCATCCCCGGCGATCACTGGCCTACGGCGTCGTGGTCCTTTGGTCGGGGGGCTCTTGCCTTCGGCATCCGGTCGCGCTGGCCCTACCGGCTTCCGGTCGTCGCTGCGTAGATCACACCCCACCGGCCCGCACTGCGGGCCGCCGCGGGCTCGGGGCTCGGGGCTTCGCTCCTGCCTTCGGCCCGCGCCGCCCCGGCCCCGGCCCCGCGGCCCCATAGTTGCCACGGGGTGATCACGCTTCACGCTCTGATCCCGCCTATGGGCCGATGCACCGGACCGATCCTGATTCCCCTCCCCGGACCACATCACCAGGCCCGATCCTGGGGGAAGACGGCATGGCCCACAGGCCCGCACGCCAGGTGCGGCCACGGACCCAACAGACGCTTTGTGCTCCACAAGCAGGTGCGCGACGGCTTGGGCTTCGTTGGATCATGCGGGCCGTGGTCGGGGGGATCGTGGGGGCTGGGGTGATCGACTCCGCGACTTTAGCCAGCCACTTTGGGGGGAGCCTCGAAGATCATGGCCCCAACGTCGTGCTTTAACGGGCAGGTCCACAGACTGCCCGACGCGCCGGAAGCTTACGGGGCCATGATCACTCCCCCCAAAGCAGCTCCCGGCCAAAGTCACTCCGTCGATCACGTGAGTCGGCTTGCCGAGCAGCAGGCTCAGGAAGTGCCTGAGCAGATAACGTTTGCGGGAATCGACCGTGGTCGAACGCATCGGCGGTATAGAACCAGGTCATGGAACCAACCGCCATCGGTGCCGCAGCCGCGCGGAGCATAGGCAAGATCGGTTCAGCAGCGATCAGCCGCTACAAACCGGTCGGCGTTGCCCGCGTTGGTAGCCCGGAAGATCGAGCACAGGCATACAAGCGGATGTTGGATGCCGCCGCGCACCATCGTCTCGCTCAGTCCTACGTCGAGGTCGTGAAGGTCACGAAGGACGACAAGCACCCGCTCTTCATGGAGGCGGTGCGCGACCTCCTGGCCTCAGGAGCTGAGCTGGCGTCTGCCATCTTGGGCGTGCAACTCTGCGCTCCTGCATATGTCATTGATGCAGCTCAGAAGGTCGCTGACACCGTCCAGGGCTCAGGACCTGATGGCGTGGAGCCCTATAAGGACGCGCAGGTCGCCTTCCTGAACGCTGCTCGGTACGACCTTGACTACAACCCCAAGCGTTGGCAGCTCTGGAAGCAACGGAAGACCCGCAAGTTCACCACGCAGCCGAGAGCGCTTGAGAGGGCGTCGGAGGGGTGAGAGCTCCGGCTGACCGGTGCCGACGAGCTGACATCCTCGCTGACATCAACGCTGGCGGCCGTGGGCAGACAGTGACGGCCCGGTACGACTAAGGTCACAGGCCAGTGAGCCTGCTCACCTGTACCTTCGCCACCGTTATGAGAATGGGATGATGTCGTTTATGAAGGGACGAGTCCTTGTCGTCGACGACGACACCGCACTGGCCGAGATGCTCGGCATTGTGCTGCGTGGTGAAGGTTTTGAGCCGTCTTTCGTAGCCGACGGCGACAAGGCGCTGGCCGCGTTCCGGGAGAGCAAACCCGATCTGGTGCTGCTGGACCTGATGCTGCCCGGACGGGACGGCATCGAGGTGTGCCGGCTGATCAGGGCCGAGTCGGGCGTGCCGATCGTGATGCTGACGGCCAAGAGCGACACCGTGGATGTGGTGGTCGGGCTGGAGTCCGGCGCCGACGACTACATCGTGAAGCCGTTCAAGCCGAAGGAGCTGGTCGCGCGGATCCGGGCGCGGCTGCGGAGGTCCGAGGAACCCGCTCCCGAGCAGCTCGCCATCGGTGACCTGGTCATCGATGTGGCCGGGCACTCCGTGAAGCGGGACGGGCAGTCGATCGCGCTGACGCCGCTGGAGTTCGACCTGCTGGTCGCGCTCGCGCGCAAGCCGTGGCAGGTGTTCACGCGTGAGGTGCTGCTGGAGCAGGTGTGGGGTTACCGGCACGCGGCCGACACCCGGCTCGTGAATGTTCACGTGCAGCGGCTGCGTTCCAAGGTCGAGAAGGACCCTGAGCGGCCCGAGATCGTGGTGACCGTCCGTGGTGTGGGATACAAGGCAGGACCCAGCTGACATGTCCGGAGACAGTGCCGCTTCGTCGCCCGGGCGGACCGGGGCCAGTGCGGGGCGGCCTGTCGGGCGGAGGCCTGCGGGCTCCCGCTGGGGGCGTTTCTTCGAGGGCGGGCTGCTCCAGGGCGGTGTCCAGGGCAGTCCGGTCCTGCGGTTGTTCATGCGCTGGGTACGGCGGCCGCTGCTGCCGGTCATGCGGTTGTGGCGGCGCAACATCCAGCTCAAGGTCGTCGCCACGACCCTGTTGATGTCCCTCGGTGTCGTTCTGCTGCTCGGGTTCGTCGTGATCGGGCAGGTGCGCAACGGCCTGCTGGACGCCAAGGTGAAGGCTTCGCAGAGCCAGGCCACCGGCGGTTTCGCATCGGCTCGGCAGAAGGCCGACACGGCGCCGAGCGCGAACCAGGAGGACGGCGCGGGCGCGGACGGGCGTGGCAGCCAGAACGTCAGCTCGTGGATGGGCGACCTGGTGGAGTCGCTCTCCAGCGGCGGCCAGGGCGCCTTCGACGTCGTCACCCTGCCTGCCGCGGGCGACGACAGCGGCGGGCGCGGGCCGCGCGCCTCGGGCGGCGTGGACGCCACCGCGAGCGTCCCCGAGGACCTGCGGGAACGCGTCGACAACGACAGCAGCATGGCGGCCCAGAAGTACACCCGCATCCAGTACACCGACGGCCACGAGTCGCAGCCGGCGCTGATCATCGGCAAGCAGGTCAACGACCCGAACGACGACCCGTACCAGCTCTACTACCTCTTCCCGCTCACCCAGGAGGAGAAGTCGCTGAGCCTGGTCAAGGGGACGCTGGCGACCGCCGGGCTCTTCGTCGTCGTTCTCCTCGGGGCCATCGCCTGGCTCGTGGTGCGGCAGGTCGTCACGCCGGTGCGGATGGCGGCCGGGATCGCCGAGCGGCTCTCCGCCGGGCGTCTGCAGGAACGTATGAAGGTCACCGGTGAGGACGACATCGCCCGCCTGGGTGAGGCCTTCAACAAGATGGCGCAGAACCTTCAGCTGAAGATCCAGCAGCTGGAGGACCTGTCGCGGATGCAGCGGCGGTTCGTGTCCGATGTGTCGCACGAGCTGCGGACGCCGCTGACGACCGTACGCATGGCCGCGGACGTCATCCATGACGCGCGCGAGGACTTCGACCCGGTGACCGCGCGGTCGGCGGAACTGCTCGCCGATCAGTTGGACCGGTTCGAGTCGCTGCTCGCCGACCTGCTGGAGATCAGCCGGTTCGACGCGGGCGCGGCGGCGCTGGAGGCGGAGCCGATCGATCTGCGGGAGGTCGTGCAGCGGGTCGTCAGCGGGGCGGCGCCGCTCGCGGAGCGCAAGGGCACGCGGATACAGGTGCTGGGCGACCAGCAGCCCGTTGTCGCCGAGGCCGACGCCCGGCGCGTGGAGCGGGTGCTGCGCAACCTGGTCGTCAACGCCGTCGAACACGGCGAGGGCAAGGACGTCGTCGTCAAGCTCGCGTCGGCGGGCGGGGCGGTCGCGGTCGCGGTGCGCGACTACGGCGTCGGGCTCAAGCCCGGCGAGGCCACGCGCGTGTTCAGCCGCTTCTGGCGGGCCGACCCGGCACGCGCGCGTACCACCGGCGGTACGGGTCTGGGGCTGTCCATCGCCCTGGAGGACGCGCGGCTGCACGGCGGCTGGCTGCAGGCCTGGGGTGAGCCGGGTGGCGGTTCGCAGTTCCGGCTGACGCTGCCGCGGACCGCGGACGAACCGCTCCGGGGCTCGCCGATACCGCTGGAGCCCAAGGACTCACGTCGTAACCGTGGACTTAATGACGCCGGATTGCCGCGCGGGGCGGGCGACGGGGAGAAGCGCGCCACCGTACCGGTGCAGCCGGCGGGCGAACGGACGCCCGCGCGGGCGCCGCTCGCGCCCCGGCTGAACGCCCAGCCCCCTACGGCCGACCCCACCGCGCTGCCGGGCAACGGCGCGCGCGTGGTGCCGCGGCCCGCCGGGGGCGCACGACCGGCGGACGACAGCGCGGGCGCCGCCGCGGGCGCGCCGGAGGCGGATGGGCGGCCGTCGGGTGGGCCTCAGGTGGATGCACCGCCGTCGGGTGGGGCGCAGGCGGATGCCGCATCGTCTGGCGGGGTGTCGTCGGGTGGGGCGCAGGGGGACGGCTCATCGGCTGATGGGGCATCGTCGGATGCGCCATCATCGGGCGCGTCATCGCCGGGTGCGTCGTCGTCGTGGGCCCGGAGCGTCGGGTCGGAGGATCGCAGCAAGCAAGGGGAGGGCAGCCGTGGGCGCTGACCGTGTGGGGGGCGGCCGACGGCGGAAAGCGGTGCGCACGGTGGCGTACGCCGTCTGCGGCGCCGTAGTGCTCGCGGGGTGCGCCTCGATGCCGGACAGCGGGGATCTGCGCGACGTGGAGTCCACGCCCCGGCAGGACACACAGGTGCGGGTCTTCGCGCTGCCGCCCCGGGAGAACGCCGGTGCCAGGGAGATCGTCTACGGCTTTCTTGAGGCGCTGACCAGCGACGATCCCCATTTCGAGACGGCGAAGAAGTATCTGACCAGCGACGCCGCGAAGGCGTGGCAGCCCGAGACGTCGCTCACGGTGCTGGAGGAGGGGCCGGGGGCGACCCCGGAGGGGGCGGTGAACGGCCAGGACACCCAGTCCGAGGCCTCGTTCCGGCTGTACGGCGAGAAGGTCGCCACCGTGGACGCGCAGCAGGCGTACGCGCCCGCCGCCGGCGACTACGACAAGGTGCTGCACCTCACCCGCGAGAAGAAGAGCCACCAGTGGCGCATCGACGCGCCGCCATCGGGCGTCGTCATGGGCAAGTCGGACTTCCTGCGCAACTACACGTCGGTCAACAAGTACTACTTCGCGTCGAACACCCCGTCCGCCGCGGGCGGGCAGCCGGTCGCCGTGGCCGACCCCGTGTACGTCCGCAAGAAGGTCGACCCGATGACGCAGACGGTACGGCTGCTGCTCGCGGGTCCGTCGCGCTGGCTGGACCAGGTCGTCAGGTCGAGCTTCCCCACGGGGACGCGGCTGAAGCTGGGCAAGGGCGTGACCTCGCTGACGCCCGACGAGCAGAACCGTCTGACGGTGCCGCTGAACGCCAAGGCGAACCGGGTCGGCGTGGGCAGGTGCCAGGAGATGGCCGCGCAACTCCTGTTCACGCTCCGGGATCTCACCCCCACGGGCGTGGACGAGATCGCGCTCCAGGGCTCCGACGGCGCGCAACTGTGCACGGCTCAGGCGAGCGACGCCGAGAACGCCGTGGTGCACGGTGTGGGCAGGAACGAGTACCAGTACTTCCTCGACGGCAAGCACCGGCTCGTGCGGCTCGCTAGTGAGAGCACCGGCACGGACGACGTCGCGCCGGTTCCGGGCGCGCTGGGCGAGGGTGCCAAGGAACTGCGGTCGGCCGCGGTGTCCCGGGACGAGAGGATGGCGGCCGGGGTCACGCTCGACGGCAGTGAGCTGTACGTCGGGTCGCTGGTGTCGGGCGCCTCGCTCGGCGAGCCGGTCCTGCACAGTGACGGCAAGACTCAGAACGACCGCTTCACCGCGCCCAGTTGGGACGGGGACGGCAACCTGTGGGTGGCGGACCGCGATCTCGACCGGCCTCGGCTGCTGTTCCTGAAGGGCGGAGCGGGCGAGCCGATCGAGGTCTCGACTCCGGGGCTCGACGGGCGTGTTGACGCGGTGCGGTTGGCCGCCGACGGGGTGCGGATCGCGCTCATCGTGGAGAAGGGCGGCAAGAAGTCCCTCTGCATCGGGCGCGTCGAGCGGGATGACAAGGCGGACGAGGGGTCCGTCTCGGTTGTCGAACTGCGCTCGGTCACACCGCAGTTGGAAGAGGTCACCGCCATGTCCTGGGCGGGGGACAGCCGTCTGGTGCTGGTGGGACGTGAGCTCGGCGGGGTGCAGCAGATGGCGTACGTCGAGGTCGACGGCTCCACGCCGGTGGGGTCGGCGCCCGCGGCGCTCACGGGAGTGAAGGCCCTCGCCGCGGCCGAGGACGAGAAGTTGCCGCTGGTGGCTTACTCGGACGAGGACGGCATCGTCCGGCTCTCGGCGGGGTCGAAGTGGCAGCAGGTGGTCAAGGACGGGACGGCGCCTGTCTATCCGGGGTAGTCGGGGGCGCGCGTTCGGATGGTCATGTCGCCGTTCCGGGACGGCCCGGGGGGCTGGTCGCAGGTCGCAGGTCGCCGCGGACCGGGGGCGCCGGGGCGGTATGCGGGTCGGTGTTGCGGTGGCTGCGCGTGTTCTGAGGCGTGCGGTGGTTGGGGTCTGACCTGCTTGTGCTTGCCGCGGCGAGTTGTCCACAGCGAGTTATCCACAGGGCTGGCCGGGGTGGGTGGGCCTTGGCACAGTGGTGGGCATGCGGGGGTGGTGGCGGGATCTCACGGAGCTGGTGCTGCCGGCCGACTGCGGAGGCTGCGGGAGGCCTCGCGCGGTGCTCTGTCCCAAGTGCCGTGGCGTCCTGAGCGGGCGCGCACCGTGCCGGGTGCGACCGGTGCCGGAACCGAGGGGGTTGCCGGCGGTGCATGCGGCGGCCCCCTATGCCGACGAGGTGCGGGCGGTGCTGCTGGCCCACAAGGAACGCGGTGCGCTGGCGCTCGCGACACCGCTGGGGGTGGCTCTGGCGGGGGCGGTGCGGGCAGGGCTTCGGGCGGCTCGGACGAGAGGGCAGGGGCTCTGGGCGGGGGCTGGGGCGGGCCTCGCCGGGGGCGACGACGGCGGCGAGGACCAGGGTGAGGGTGTGGCCGGGGCCGCGGTGAGGTCTGACAGCGGGAGGCAGGCCGGGGTGGTGGTGCGTGCGGCTGCGTCTGGGGAGGTGGGGCGGTCCGGGGGCGCGGATGGCGTCGGCCGGGTCTTGGCCCGGTCTGGCCATGGGGGTGGTCAAGGGCGGGGCGAAGGCGGGCCCGGGGGTGTTGCGGAGATGGCCGCCGGTGCTGCGGGGCGTGGGCTTGGGAGTGGCGTGGTGCTGCTCGTGCCTGTTCCGTCCTCGCGTACGGCGGTGGCGGCCCGAGGGCATGATCCGGCGCGGCGGATCGCGCTGGCGGCGGCTGCGGAGCTGCGGCGGGGCGGGGTGCCGGCGCGGGTGCTCGCGGTACTGCGGCAGCGGCGTGGTGTGGCCGACCAAGCGGGGCTCAACTCCCGGGAGCGGCTGGACAACCTCGCCGGCGCGCTCTCTGTGGTCCCCGGCGGTGGGCGGCTGCTGCTCGAGGGGGCGGTTGTGCTCGTTGACGACGTCATGACGACGGGGGCGTCCCTGGCGGAGGCTGCGCGGGCCGTGCGGGCGGCGATGGCTGAGGAGGGCCCCCGGCGCGGAGTCGAGGAGAGGGGCGTCGAGGCTCAGGGCTCGGAATGGGGCGGTGGGGGTCGTGTGGGAGAGGCGGGCAGTGGGCGGTCGGGTGTGGGGGAGGGGTCCGGGGGCGGGGGCGTTGAGGGGGTCGGGCGGGGCTGTGCGTATGGAGGGGCGGTGACGGCGGAGCCGATCGGGTGTGGAAGTGACGCCGGTGCCGTGTACGGGGCGGTGCGACGGGAAGGCACAGGGGGAACGAACGGCGGATCAGTGGAGGAGGGCGGGGGTGACCGGACCGGAGGGCCGGGAATGGTGGACGTGCGCCGAGGCGGAGGCGTCGGTGCCGTCGCCTGCGCGGCCGTGGTCGCGGCGTCGCCGGATGCTTTCGAAATAAACCGGAACTGACCGTGAACTTGCATCGTTGCAGGTAATGAGAGGACCAATTCACCTGAATGGAGGTATGCCGCGGTAGAGGGTGACGACATCCGTCCGGGCGAGATATGTTCGGTTGTGAGGAAAGGCGCAGGCCACACCTCTCATATCCGATTGCCGTGCTGCGGGTTTTTCACCATCACCCGCACTGGTGGAGTGGAGATCTCGCTCGCGGGGGAGGAGGTGGAAGTCACCGAGTCCGAGGTTCCGGGACTCACCGGAGCCTGGTGCAAAAGGGAGATGCTCCGCCGTTGAGCGGAGTGATCCGGGAACGGAGTTCTGCGTGGACATCGTCGTCAAGGGCCGCAAGACCGAGGTGCCCGAGCGGTTCCGCAAGCACGTGGCCGAGAAGCTGAAGCTGGAGAAGATCCAGAAGCTCGATGGCAAGGTGATCAGCCTCGACGTCGAGGTGTCCAAGGAGCCCAACCCCCGACAAGCCGACCGCTGCGACCGAGTGGAGATCACGCTCCGCTCCCGCGGTCCGGTGATCCGGGCGGAGGCCGCGGCAAGCGATCCGTACGCGGCGCTGGACCTGGCGGCGGAAAAGCTGGACGCCCGCCTGCGCAAGCAGCACGACAAGCGTTTCTCGCGGCGCGGCGCACGCCGGATTCCCGCCGCGGAGGTCGCCGACCACGTCCCGGGTGCGGCCACGCTCAACGGCAACGGCCACCCCGTCCACGAGGAAGAGACGGACGGCGTCCCCACCAAGAAGATCGGCTCGCTGGAAGTGAAGGGCGAAGGCCCCCTCATCGTCCGCGAGAAGACCCACGTCGCCTCCCCGATGACCCTCGACCAGGCTCTGTACGAGATGGAGCTGGTCGGGCACGACTTCTATCTGTTCGTCGACTCCGAGACCAAGGAACCGAGTGTCGTGTACCGGCGACACGCCTACGACTACGGCGTCATCCACCTCAGCACGGACCCGATGGTCGCCCAGGCGCAGCCTCCCGCGGCCGGGGGCACGTTGGGTGGCTGACCGCCCGGCTGACGGCTGAGCCGGTGCCCCTGGAGCGCGTGTGCGCCCCCAGGGGCACCGGTGTGCGACCGCTTCACGCCCCGCTCGGTCACCGCGGTGTCGTCCGGGCATGAAATCATGGCCGCACCGGCCCAACCGCTGGGCCGTTGCCTTGGGTTGGCGATGGCACAGGACCAGCCACAGCCTTCAGGGGGAGGAACGATGGCGGACAGCTTCGGACCGATGCATGACGGAGATGTCGGCGACGGCGTCACCGACATGGGCCCGGACACGGGCTCACCACGCAAGGAGCCGATCCGTGTCCTGGTCGTGGACGACCACGCCCTCTTCCGGCGAGGACTGGAGATCGTGCTCGCGGCCGAGGAGGACATCCAGGTCGTGGGTGAGGCGGGCGACGGCGCCGAGGCCGTCGACAAGGCCGCCGACCTGCTGCCCGACATCGTCCTGATGGACGTACGCATGCCCAGGCGGGGCGGTATCGAGGCCTGCACCTCCATCAAGGAGGTCGCGCCCAGCGCGAAGATCATCATGTTGACGATCAGCGACGAGGAGGCCGACCTCTACGAGGCGATCAAGGCCGGCGCGACCGGCTATCTCCTCAAGGAGATCTCCACGGACGAGGTGGCCACCGCCATTCGCGCGGTCGCCGACGGGCAGTCGCAGATCAGCCCCTCCATGGCGTCGAAGCTGCTCACCGAGTTCAAGTCGATGATCCAGCGGACGGATGAGCGCCGTCTCGTGCCTGCGCCGCGGCTCACCGACCGTGAGCTGGAAGTGCTCAAACTCGTCGCCACCGGAATGAACAACCGCGATATCGCCAAGGAGTTGTTCATCTCCGAGAACACCGTGAAGAACCACGTGCGCAACATCCTGGAGAAGCTTCAGCTGCACTCCAGGATGGAGGCCGTCGTCTATGCGATGCGGGAGAAGATCCTAGAGATCCGCTAGTGCCTTGGTGAGGGCCGCGCGCAGTTCGGGCGCGTCCACCCGCTCCACGCGTACGTCCGTGCAGTCCACCCAGCTCGCCGCCTCGGCCAGCGCCTGGGCGACCGCCGGAACCGCCTTCGGGCCGTCCAGGGTGACCTGCCGGGCCACCAGGGTGCGGCCCTCCCGCGCGGGGTCCACGCGGCCGACGAGACGGCCGCCGGCCAGGACCGGCATCGCGAAGTAGCCGTACACCCGCTTCGGCTTGGGGACGTAGGCCTCCAGGCGGTGGGTGAAGCCGAAGATCCGCTCCGTGCGCGCGCGTTCCCAGATCAGGGAGTCGAACGGCGACAGCAGCGTCGTACGGTGGCGGCCGCGCGGCGGTGTTTCCAGGGCCGCCGGGTCGGCCCAGGCCGGCTTGCCCCAGCCCTCGACCGTGACCGGCACCAGGCCCGAGTCGGCGATCACCGCGTCCACCTGCTCGGCCTTGAGGCGGTGGTAGTCGGCGATGTCCGCGCGCGTGCCGACCCCCAGTGACTGGCCGGCCAGCCGGACCAGGCGGCGCAGGCACTCGGCGTCGTCCAGCTCGTCGTGCAGCAGCGCGGCCGGGACGGCGCGCTCCGCCAGGTCGTACACCCGCTTCCAGCCGCGCCGTTCCACACAGACGACCTCGCCGTACATCAGGGCCCGTTCCACGGCGACCTTGGTGCCCGACCAGTCCCACCACTCGCTGGTCCTCTTCGCGCCGCCCAGCTCCGTGGCCGTGAGCGGGCCCTCTGCGCGGAGCTGCTTGATGACCTGGTCGTAGGTGCCCTCGGGGAGGTCGTGGTTCCAGTGCGGGCGGTCGCGGTAGGCGCGGCGGCGGAAGGCGAAGTGCGGCCACTCCTCGATGGGGAGGATGCAGGCGGCGTGCGACCAGTACTCGAAGGCGTGGGTGTCGGTCCAGTAGGCGTTCTCGACGGTCTTGCGGCCGACCGCTCCCAGGCGGGCGTACGGGATGAGTTCATGGGAGCGGGCGAGGACCGAGATGGTGTCGAGCTGGACCGCGCCGAGGTGGCGCAGGACGCCGCGGACGCCGGCCCGGCGGTCGGGGGTGCCGAGGAAGCCCTGGGCGCGCAGGGCGATGCGGCGGGCTTCGTCGGCGGTCAGTTCGGTCGAGGGACGCGGGGTCGTCATGATGCGGACGATAGGCGGTGGCACTGACAACGGGAGATGAGCTGCGCCGTCACTGCGGCCGCTCGGCACGCGCCGGCAGATACGGGGCCGTCGACGGCAGCCCCAGGTCCGACGGGAGCAGGGAACCCACCCAGCAGTCGCGGCGTACGCCCTGGTGGACGATCCCGGAGCGCAGGACGCCCTCGACGGTGAAGCCACAGCGCTCCGCCACCGCGCGCGAGGGGAGGTTTCCGACCTCCGCGCGCCATTCCACACGGTCGATCGACAGCTGGGTGAAGGCCCAGCGGGCGGCGGTGAGGACGGCCTCGGTGACGTAGCCGTTGCCGCGGTGCTGCTTGGTGCCCCAGAAACCGACCTCCGCCGCGCTCATGGAGCGCATGGACAGCCCGAGCATGCCGACCAGTTCCTCCCCTTCGGGGAGGAAGAGGCCCCACGTGAACGAGGAGCCGTTCGCCCAGCCGTCGGGGACGAGTTGGTCCGTGAAGCTCTCGGCGTGCTCGCGCAGGTAGGGCGAGGGGATCGTGGTCCAGCGCTGGATGTCGGGGTCCTGGGCGGCCTCGTACACGGTGTCGGTGTCCGGCGGGCCGACCGTGCGCATCAGCAGGCGGCCGGTGGTGAGGGTGACGGGTTCCATCGGCCGATTCTGCTCGGGGATTCACGACGAGCGCCATCTTTTTGCGGTGTGTGAGCGGGCGATCACTTTTCGCGCAATTCGTCGGTGCGACGCGGCACCATCCGCGACCCCCGGCCGTTGTGCCTTTGACGGAGATTTGAAGCAGCGGACGGTCGGCGTCCCCGGCAGGCTCCCGGCGTGGCCATGTCCTCGCTTACGATGGCCGTTGCTCAGTCAAGTCAAATGGAAACCGACCGTCCCAGGCCCGACCGGCAAGGAGACCAACCCCCGTGTCCGTCCTCTCGAAGATCATGCGTGCAGGCGAAGGCAAGATCCTGCGCAAGCTGCACCGCATCGCGGACCAGGTCAACTCCATCGAAGAGGACTTCGTCGACCTCTCCGACGCCGAGCTGCGAGCCCTGACCGATGAGTACAAGCAGCGGTACCAGGACGGCGAGAGCCTGGACGACCTGCTCCCCGAGGCGTTCGCCACCGTGCGCGAGGCCGCCAAGCGCGTCCTCGGCCAGCGCCACTACGACGTACAGATCATGGGTGGCGCCGCCCTCCACCTCGGCTACGTCGCCGAGATGAAGACCGGTGAGGGCAAGACCCTCGTCGGCACCCTGCCCGCGTATCTCAACGCGCTGTCCGGCAAGGGCGTCCACCTCATCACGGTCAACGACTACCTGGCCGAGCGCGACTCCGAGATGATGGGCCGCGTCCACAAGTTCCTGGGCCTGGAAGTCGGTTGCATCCTCGCCAACATGACGCCCGCCCAGCGCCGCGAGCAGTACGCCTGCGACATCACGTACGGCACGAACAACGAGTTCGGCTTCGACTACCTGCGCGACAACATGGCGTGGTCCAAGGACGAGCTCGTCCAGCGCGGCCACAACTTCGCCATCGTCGACGAGGTCGACTCCATCCTGGTCGACGAGGCCCGTACGCCGCTGATCATCTCCGGCCCGGCCGACCAGGCCACCAAGTGGTACGGCGACTTCGCCAAGCTGGTCACCCGCCTGAAGAAGGGCGAGGCCGGCAACCCGCTCAAGGGCATCGAGGAGACCGGCGACTACGAGGTCGACGAGAAGAAGCGCACGGTCGCCATCCACGAGGCCGGTGTCGCCAAGGTCGAGGACTGGCTGGGCATCGACAACCTCTACGAGTCGGTGAACACGCCTCTGGTGGGCTACCTCAACAACGCCATCAAGGCGAAGGAGCTCTTCAAGAAGGACAAGGACTACGTCGTCATGGACGGCGAAGTCATGATCGTCGACGAGCACACCGGCCGTATCCTCGCCGGCCGCCGCTACAACGAGGGCATGCACCAGGCGATCGAGGCGAAGGAAGGGGTGGACATCAAGGACGAGAACCAGACCCTCGCCACGATCACCCTGCAGAACTTCTTCCGCCTCTACAAGCGCCAGGACCACGACGGCAAGGAACAGCCGGGCCTGTGCGGCATGACCGGTACGGCCATGACCGAGGCCGCCGAGTTCCACCAGATCTACAAGCTCGGCGTCGTCCCGATCCCGACCAACAAGCCGATGATCCGCAAGGACCAGTCGGACCTGATCTACCGCACCGAGGTCGCGAAGTTCGAGGCGGTCGTCGACGACATCGTCGAGAAGCACGAGAAGGGCCAGCCGATCCTCGTCGGCACGACGTCGGTCGAGAAGTCCGAGTACCTCTCGCAGCAGCTCAGCAAGCGCGGCGTCCAGCACGAGGTGCTCAACGCCAAGCAGCACGACCGAGAGGCGATCATCGTCGCCCAGGCCGGCCGCAAGGGCGCCGTCACCGTGGCCACCAACATGGCCGGCCGTGGTACCGACATCAAGCTCGGCGGCAACCCCGAGGACCTCGCCGAGGCGGAGCTGCGCCAGCGCGGCCTCGACCCCGAGGAGCACATCGAGGAGTGGGCGCAGGCTCTGCCGGCCGCCCTGGAGCGTGCCGAGCTCGCCGTGAAGGCCGAGAAGGAAGAGGTCGAGGACCTCGGCGGCCTCTACGTGCTGGGTACCGAGCGGCACGAGTCGCGTCGTATCGACAACCAGCTGCGCGGTCGTTCCGGCCGTCAGGGCGACCCCGGCGAGTCCCGCTTCTACCTGTCCCTCGGCGATGACCTGATGCGCCTGTTCAAGGCCCAGATGGTCGAGCGCGTGATGTCCATGGCGAACGTCCCGGACGACGTGCCGATCGAGAACAAGATGGTCACGCGCGCGATCGCGTCCGCGCAGTCGCAGGTCGAGCAGCAGAACTTCGAGACCCGCAAGAACGTCCTGAAGTACGACGAGGTCCTCAACCGCCAGCGCGAGGTCATCTACGGCGAGCGCCGCCGCGTCCTGGAGGGCGAGGACCTGCACGAGCAGGTCCAGCACTTCATGGACGACACCATCGACGCCTACATCGCCGCCGAGACCGCCGAGGGCTTCGCCGAGGACTGGGACCTCGACCGGCTGTGGGGCGCCTTCAAGCAGCTCTACCCGGTGAAGATCACCGTCGAGGAGCTGGAGGACGCGGCGGGCGACCGCGCGGGTCTCACCGCCGAGTACATCTCCGAGTCCATCAAGGACGACATCCACGAGCAGTACGAGGCGCGTGAGGCGCAGCTCGGCTCCGAGATCATGCGTGAGCTGGAGCGCCGGGTCGTGCTGTCGGTCCTGGACCGCAAGTGGCGTGAGCACCTCTACGAGATGGACTACCTCCAGGAGGGCATCGGCCTGCGCGCGATGGCGCAGAAGGACCCCCTGGTCGAGTACCAGCGCGAGGGCTTCGACATGTTCACCGCCATGATGGAGGGCATCAAGGAGGAGTCCGTCGGCTACCTGTTCAACCTGGAGGTCCAGGTCGAGCAGCAGGTCGAGGAGGTCCCGGTCGAGGACGAGAAGCCGTCCCTGGACAAGCAGGACGCGGTGCCGGCGCAGGCGGGCGCCCGCCCGGAGATCCGCGCCAAGGGTCTCGACGTCCCGCAGCGCCGGGACCTGCACTTCTCCGCGCCCACCGTGGACGGCGAGGGCGGTGTCGTCGAGGGCGAGTTCGCCGACGACGAGCCGGTGCGCTCCGAGGCGGACGGCCTCACGCGCGCGGAGCGTCGCAAGCAGTCGCGTGGTGGGCGTCGTCGTAAGAAGTGACGGTGCCTGTGGCGCTGTAGCGGTGTGAAGAGCCGGGTCACCTGGGGTGACCCGGCCCTTCGGCGTACAGGGGGCTGTCGATGGCGGCGGGAGGCAGCGGGAGAGAGGGCCCGCGTGGGCGTCCGGGCTACTTCGCGGCGCGGTCGTAGGCCGACTTCGCCCAGCGGTGGCCGAGGACCGCCAGGACGAGGCACCAGGCGAGGGCGAGCCAGCCGTTGTGGCCGATCTCGGTGCCGAGGAGGAGGCCGCGCAGGGTTTCGATGGCCGGGGTGAACGGCTGGTACTCGGCGACCGGCTGGAACCAGCCCGGCATCGCGTCGACCGGCACGAAGGTGCTGGAGATCAGCGGCAGGAAGATCAGCGGCATGGCGTTGTTGGAGGCGGCCTCGGCGTTGGGGCTGACCAGGCCCATGCCGACCGCGATCCAGGTCAGCGCCAGGGCGAAGAGCGTGAGGAGCCCGAAGGCGGCGAGCCATTCCAGGACGGTGGCGTCGGTGGAGCGGAAGCCGATGGCCACGCCGACGGCGCCGACCAGGAGCACGCTCAGCACGCACTGCAGGACGCTGCCGACGACGTGTCCGACGAGGACCGAGCCGCGGTGGATGGCCATGGTGCGGAAGCGGGCGATGATGCCTTCGGTCATGTCCATCGCGACGGACACCGCGGTCCCGATCGTGGTCCCGCCGATGGTCATCAGCAGCAGACCGGGGACGACGTAGGCGACGTAGGCGGAGCGGTCGGCGCTGCCGCCGATGCCGGCGCTCATGACGTCACCGAAGACGTAGACGAACAGCAGCAACAGCATGACCGGGGTGAGCAGCAGGTTCAGGGTCATGGAGGGGTAGCGGCGTACGTGCAGCAGGTTGCGCCGCACCATCGTGGACGAGTCGCGCAGGGCGAGGGTGAGGGAGCTCATCGGACAGCCTCCGTCGGCTGGTCGGTGTCACCGGTGAGGGCGAAGAAGACGTCGTCGAGGTCGGGGGTGTGGACGGTCAGTTCGTCGGCCTGGATGTCTGCGGCCTCCAGCCAGTCCAGTACGGCGCGTAGTTCGCGTTGGCTGCCGTCGCTGGGGACGCGCAGGGCGAGGGCGTCGTCGTCGCGGGAGGCGCCGGTGAGGGCGGTGGCGGCGGTCTGGTAGACGGCGGGGTCGGTGAAGCGGAGGCGGATGTGCCCGCCGGGGACGAGGCGCTTGAGTTCGTCGGCGCTGCCTTCGGCGGCGATCTTGCCGTTGTGCAGGACGGCGATGCGGTCGGCGAGTTCGTCGGCCTCTTCGAGGTACTGGGTGGTGAGGAAGACCGTGGCGCCGTCGGCGACGAGTTCGCGGATGATGCCCCACATGGTGTGGCGGGAGCGGGGGTCGAGCCCGGTGGTGGGCTCGTCGAGGAAGATGATGGACGGGTCGCCGACGAGGGTCATGGCGATGTCGAGGCGGCGTTTCATGCCGCCGGAGTAGGTGGAGGCGGGCTTCCTGGCGGCTTCGGTGAGATCGAACCGCTCCAGCAACTCGGCGGTCGTACGCCGCCCTTCGGCCTTGGGCAGGTGGTGCAGGTCGGCCATGAGGAGCATGTTCTCCTCGCCGGTGATCAGGCCGTCGACGGCGGAGAACTGACCGGTGACCCCGATGGCGGCGCGTACGGCCTGGGGATCGGCGGTGAGGTCATGGCCGGCGATCTGTGCCTGGCCGCCGTCGGCGGTGATGAGGGTGGAGAGGATCTTGACCGCGGTGGTCTTGCCGGCGCCGTTCGCGCCGAGCAGGGCGAAGACCGAGCCCGCCGGGATGCGCAGGTCGATGCCGTCGAGGACGACCTTGTCGCCGTAGGACTTGCGCAGACCGAGGGCGGAGACGGCGGTCGCGGAGGACGGATCACCGCCCCTTCGGTTGGACGTGGGCATGACAGATGAAGGCATGGCGCTCTCCGATCGGAGGCTGAAGGCGGTGGTGGGGGAAGGCGGGGAGCGGTGGCCCCCGCGGGGGCCGGTGCTCAGCTCTTGGTGCGGCGGACGTCGATGTTGCCGTAGCGGGTACGGGCGTGGACCTCGACGGTGTCCTCGGTCCCGTCGGGGGAGCCGGTGGCGGTGAGCGCGTTGCGGACCTGGCCCTTGGCCGAGCTGAGGTCCAGCCAGGCGGCCGTGCCCGAGCGGATGCCGATGTCGATGGCGCCGTAGTCGGTCTCCAGGCGCACGGCGCCGCGGACCACGTCGGCGACCCGCAGGGTGCCGTGGGCGGTGGTCGCGGTGACCGAGCCCTCGGCGCGCTCGATGTCGATCGGGCCGTTGGCGCCGCTCACCTGAAGGTCGCCGGTCGCGGCGCCGACGGTCGTGCTGCCGTGGGAGTTCTTGAGGACGGCCGGACCGTCCAGCAGGCCGGCGCGGATGCTGCCGGAGCTGCTGGTGATCTCGGCCGGGCCCTCGACGCGGTCCACGATGATCGAGCCGTGCGACACGGACAGGCGCAGCGGTCCCGTCGTGTCGAGCCGGACGTCGCCGACCGACGTCTTCACACGGACCTCGCCGAGCCGGCCCTCGCTGATCACATGGGCCACGGAGCCGTCCGTGTCGATGTGCGAGCCGGTGGGCAGCGCGACCGTCACGTCGACGACGCCGCTGGGGCCGATCATGCGGCGTTCCTTCGTCCGGATGCCGAGGACCCCGTTCGCATAGCCGACCTCGGTCTGCTCGGCGGCCCGGACGTCCTTGTCCCGCTTCGGGTCGGCGGGCCGGACCTCGACGACGGTGTCCGTGCGGTCGCTCGCGACGAACTGGATGGAGCCGGCGCCGATGTGCGCGGCGACCGAGATCGCTTCGGGAGTGTCGTAAGAAGGCATGGCTGTCCCGTCCTCTTGGGTCGGTGGGGCGTCCCCGCTGGTGGGGCGGGGTGTGGGTGTCGTGGTGTGAGCGGCCTGGAGTGGCCGTGTGGCGTGGGGTGCGGCCGGCGCTAGCGCGCCCAGCCCGTGAAGCTCTGCCCGACGGTTCGGCTCGTCTGTGGCGCCTTCGGTGCGGTGCCGCCCTCGACGGCGGCCGACACGGCCCGTACCAGCCACGCGTTGACCGACAGTCCCTCGCGGTTCGCGGCCTCTTCGGCGCGGGCCTTGAGGTGGGCGGGCAGCCGCAGGTTCACGCGGGCGGTGCCGCCCTCGTCGCCGTCGGCCGGAGCGGGCGCCTGGGCGGGGGCCTGGAACGGTTCGACGACGGGGGTGTCGGCGTGGCTGGGCGGCGGTGTCACCACGAAGTCGGGGTCGAGGCCGCGCAGCCGTACGTCGACCGAGCCGGGGGCGAGTTCGCGGGTGATCTCGTCCATGGCGGCGGAGAGCACGTTGAGCATGGTCAGCCGGGTCGCCGACTCCAGGGGGGCGGTCAGCCGTTCGGCCAGCTCGCGGGCTTCGTCGCCGCCGGCTTCGGCGGCCACCGCGAGTTCGCGGCGGAGAGTGTCGACGTACGGGGTGAGGTCCATGACGCCATCATGGCACCACTATGGCGCTATGCGCAAGCCTGAATGGCGCTGAGGGATGCCGGAGTGGTGTCGCGCTGGCTGGCTGATGCCCTGACCTGCGGGAATGTGCTGGGCGCGAGTGGGTCCACTGTGGCGCCACACCGAACCGCCGAATTGCGGTGGCACGGAATGGCGTCGCTTGGCGCATCGTGGTGCCACCTGGTGCCACTCGGTGTCATGTGGTGCCATCCGGTGACGTCTGCGGCCCTCAGTCGTCGTTCGCGCGGCGATCGCGGGACCCGCCCAGCTCCACGGCGGTGCAGCGCCAGCGCCGGTCCCGGCCCTGCTCCACGCGGAAGGCCATGGCGCGCAGCTGGTCGCCGGCGCCGATGCGGGCGAAGGCCTCGAAAGCGCCGGGGCGAGGGGCGTAGTAGCCGATGTCGCGGACGGTCGGACGGGTGCCTCGGGCGCGGAGGGGGCCGCGTTCGGCTAGGTCGGCGAGTTCGTCGTAGGCGCGGCCGACGGCGTGCCGGAGCATCGAGTGCACCGGGCGCTGGCCGCTGAGCACCAGGACGAGGAGTTCGGCGATGTGGTCGGTGGGGTGGAGCTGGGCTGCGGGCCGAGGCGGGCGGGAGGGGGCCGCCGTGACGGAGGCGGCGGTGGAGGCGGAGGTGGCGCGGGGCGTTCCGCCCGCCGGTGTGCGGGGCGGGGTGCCGCCGGGACGACGGGAGTCGCGGCGCCCCGGCGGACGGGTGCCGGGACGGAGCTGCGACCTGGTCATGACCTTGTTCATGGGAACCCCGTTCGCCGGGCCCGGAAATGTACCGGGCGGTAACTTGGTGGTTGGGGATCTTGTACGGGGACGAGGGCGACGGCGGCAAGGAAGGGCGGGGGCCGGTTCGGGGTGCCGGAATGTTCGCTTATCCGGGTGATCGGAGGCGGTGGAAGCCCGTGGCGACGGGGGTGCGGCGGGTGAATCTCCGGACGTGGGTGGACGCCTCCGGGCCTCCGGGCGGGGACTCGAAAGGGGACGCCCGCACGTATCCTGAAGGCCCTTCGGGAGGCCGTCACCACCCTGCCGGGAGCCTTCCGCGGAGCCTCGTCCACGCTCTCCGACCACGAAAGCGGCAACCATGCGCGTCTACGTCCCCCTGACCCTCTCCGGTCTCGCCGAGGCGTACAAGACGGGCGAGGTGGGCCCCGACCCGCTCGTCGCCTACGCCGTGACGCCCGCGCTGCGCGAGTGGTACGTGTCCGACGACATCGAGGAGCTGGAGTACGCGGCGCTGAACCGGGCCGCACTCGCCTCGCTGCGGCTGCTGGCCGCCGACCCCGACGCGGCACGCCGCCGGGTCGTGGTGGCGGTCGACGTGCCCGACGGCGCGGCGGTCGCCGACCCCGACCGCGGGCTCGATCCGGCGGCGCTCGGCGAGGTCCGGGTCGCCGGGGGCGTGGCGCTGGCCAAGGCGGCGGCGGTGCATGCCGACGCGAGCGATGCCGAGGCGGACGTGGCCGCGGGGGCGGAGGCGCTGGCGGCGGCGGACGCCGGTGACGGCGACGCGCAGTTCGTCGTGGACGGGACCGAGGACCACGAGCTGCTCTGGTACGCCACGCAGGAGATTCCCCACCTGGTGGGGTTGGGCGACTGACGGCTGTGCCCGCCTGACCTGCGGCTCTCATGATTGTCAGTGGGGGCGGGTAAGTTTTCGGCATGGGGATGCACAGGGGTGCGCACATCGTCTGGGACTGGAACGGGACGCTGTTCCACGACAATGACGCGATCATCGGGGCGACGAACGCGGCGTTCGCCGAGCTGGGGCTCGCGCCGATCACGATGGAGCAGTACCGGGCGTTGTACTGCGTACCGGTGCCGAAGTTCTACGAGCGGTTGATGGGGCGGCTGCCCACCGAGGCCGAGTGGCTGGTCATGGACGAGACCTTCCACCGGTACTACACCGAGCACCGGGTGGGGTGCGGGCTCGCCGCGGGGGCGGCGGAGCTGCTCGCGGGGTGGCGGTCGGCGGGGCGCAGCCAGTCGATCCTCAGCATGTACGGGCATGACGAGCTGGTTCCGTTGGTGCGGGGGTTCGGGATCGAGGCGCACTTCGTCCGGGTGGACGGGCGGGTCGGGCCGTCCGGGGGGAGCAAGGCGGAGCACATGGAGCGGCATGTCGCCGCGCTCGTGGGGGTCGATCCCGGGCACACGGTGGTGATCGGGGACGCCGCCGACGACGCGGTGGCGGCGATGCACGTGGGCGCGCGGGCCGTGCTGTACACCGGTGGGTCGCACAGCCGGGCGAGCCTGGAGGAAGTGGGGGTGCCGGTGGTGGACACGCTGGCCGAGGCGGTCGCGGTGGCGGAGCGAATAGCCGCGTAGACGAAGGGCCGCGCAAGCGAAGGGCGCGCAAGCCGAGAGCCGCGCAAGCCAAGAGCCGCGTAGACGAAGGGCCGCGCAAGCGAAGGGCGCGCAAGCCGGGAGCCGCGTAGGAGAAGGGCCGCGTAAGCGAACAGCCGCGCCATCGCCGCCCAGCGGCACGGCTGCCCGCAACGGCACCCCGCTTGTCCTCCAGCCGCCTACCTCACCGGCGCCTTCGCCCGCAGTACCGTCAGGAACTCCCGCATCCACGCCGAGTGGTCCGGCCACGCCCGCGACGACACCAGCGTGCCGTCGACGACCGCCTCGGCGTCCTGGAAGGTGGCGCCCGCCGCCTGCATGTCGAGTTCCAGGGCGGGATACGCCGTGACGCGGCGCCCGCGCAGGCCGTCGATCGCGGCCGTGAGCAGAGGGCCGTGGCAGATCTGGGCCACGGGCTTGTCCGCGTCGAAGAAGGACTTGAGGATCTTGCGCAGCTCGGGGTCGTTGCGGAGGTACTCGGGGGCGCGCCCGCCGGGGATGACGAGGGCCGCGTACTGGCCGGGGTCGACCTCGGCGAAGGCCAGGTCGGCGGGCCAGGTGTAGCCGGGCTTCTCGGTATAGGTGTCGAAACCGGGTTCGAAGTCATGGACGACGAACCGGAGCTTCTTGCGGGTCGGGGCCGCGATGTGGACGTCGTAGCCCTCCTCGCGCAGGCGCTGGTAGGGGTACAGGACCTCCAGCGATTCCGCCGCGTCGCCGGTGACGATCAGGATTTTGGCTGTCATGTCGGCAACGTGCATGCGAAACAAGCACTTGGCAAGAGGGCGGGGGACTGTGCAGAACGTCAAAGTTCGACCCCCGGTTTTGTACACATACGGCTCATGACGGGCCCCCTGTGAGGAGCGATAGCCTTGGTGGCGTGATCAGCGCGATATCTCGCGGGGGCACCGTTGCCCCTGCCCTGCGCCCGGTGAGCACGGAC
Organism: Streptomyces sp. Act143; assembly: GCF_003143935.1. Classification (GTDB taxonomy): domain Bacteria; phylum Actinomycetota; class Actinomycetes; order Streptomycetales; family Streptomycetaceae; genus Streptomyces. The sequence continues at coordinate 6,509,005 of NZ_QFRX01000001.1, forward strand.
GACATCCGTGTCCGGGCGTCAGTCGCTGGTCCGCGCGGGCGGGACGGAGGTGCGGAACCCTCCAGGGCGCCGCGCGCACCCCATGACAGGGCCTCCCGGAGAGCAGCGTCACACCTTTCGAGGGCGTCGACATTGGCTGATATCACCCCGCCCATCCCACCTTGCGGCATAGCGTCGGAGCGGACCGGACACCCCGGGCCGTGGCGTAGAGCCGCAGGGGAAGGCACCGTACTTCCTTCAACGTCACGCAACGGCGCGCGACAGGAGCCAGAGGACAATGCAGACCAAGCTGGACGAAGCCAAGGCCGAGCTGCTCGAAAGGGCCGCACGGGTTGCTGAGAACAGCCCGGTCGGGGGGCACCTACCGACCGGGACGGCGGACGAGGGCACCCCGGACCGGGAATCCGTGCTCGCGTTCCTCCAGCGCTACTACCTGCACACCGCCCCGGAGGACCTCACCGACCGCGACCCGGTCGACGTCTTCGGAGCCGCCCTTTCGCATTACCGGCTGGCCGAGAACCGGCCACAGGGCACGGCCAATGTGCGGGTCCTCACCCCCACAGTGGAGGAGAACGGCTGGGCGTGCAGTCATTCGATCGTCGAGGTCGTCACCGACGACATGCCCTTCCTGGTCGACTCCGTCACCAACGAGCTGACCCGGCAGGGACGCGGCATCCATGTCGTCATCCACCCGCAGGTCGTCGTCCGGCGTGACCTGACCGGACAGCTCATCGAGGTGCTCCCGCAGCGCCCGAGCGGCGACCGCAGCGCGCTTCCGCACGACGCGCACACCGAGTCCTGGATCCACGTCGAGATCGACCGCGAGACCGACCGCGCCGACCTCAAGCAGATCACCGCCGATCTGCTGCGGGTGCTGTCGGACGTCCGGGAGGCCGTCGAGGACTGGGAGAAGATGCGCGAGGCAGCGCTGCGCATCGCCGAGGACCTGCCCGCCGAGCCCACCGCCTCCGACCTGCCCGAGCAGGAGGTCGAGGAGGCCCGCGAGCTGCTGCGCTGGCTGGCCGCCGACCACTTCACCTTCCTCGGCTACCGCGAGTACCAGCTGCGCGAGGACGACTCCCTGGCCGCCGTGCCCGGCACCGGCCTCGGCATCCTGCGCTCCGACCCGCACCACGCGAGCGAGGACAGCCACCCCGTCAGCCCGTCCTTCGAGCGGCTGCCCGCCGACGCCCGGGCCAAGGCCCGCGAGCACCGGCTGCTGGTGCTGACCAAGGCCAACAGCCGGGCGACCGTGCACCGGCCGTCGTACCTCGACTACATCGGGGTGAAGAAGTTCGACGCGGACGGCAACGTCGTCGGGGAGCGGCGCTTCCTCGGACTGTTCTCCTCCGCCGCCTACACCGAGTCCGTCCGCCGGGTCCCCGTGATCCGCCGCAAGGTGGCCGAGGTGCTCCAGCGCGCCGGGTTCTCGCCCAACAGCCACGACGGCCGCGACCTGCTCCAGATCCTGGAGACCTACCCGCGCGACGAGCTCTTCCAGACCCCGGCCGACGAGCTCCAGTCCATCGTCACGTCCGTCCTCTACCTCCAGGAGCGGCGCCGGCTGCGCCTGTACCTGCGCCAGGACGAGTACGGCCGCTACTACTCCGCCCTCGTCTACCTGCCCCGCGACCGCTACACCACCGGCGTCCGGCTGCGGATCATCGACATCCTGAAGGAGGAGCTCGGCGGCATCAGCGTCGACTTCACCGCCTGGAACACCGAGTCGATCCTCTCCCGGCTGCACTTCGTCGTCCGCGTCCCGCAGGGCACCGAGCTGCCCGAGCTCAGCGACAGCGACAAGGAGCGCATCGAGGCCCGCCTCGTCGAGGCCGCCCGCTCCTGGGCCGACGGATTCGCCGAGGCCCTCACCGGTGAGCTGGGCGAGGAGCGCGCCGCCGAACTGCTGCGGCGCTACGGCAACGCCTTCCCGGAGGGCTACAAGGCCGACCACACCCCGCGCGCGGCCGTCGCCGACCTGTGCCACCTGGAGCAGCTCACCGAGGACAGCAACTTCGCCCTGAGCCTGTACGAGCCGGTCGGCGCCGCCCCCGAGGAGCGCCGCTTCAAGATCTACCGCAAGGGCGAGGCGGTCTCCCTGTCCGCCGTCCTGCCGGTGCTCAGCCGCCTGGGCGTCGAGGTCACCGACGAGCGGCCGTACGAACTGCGCTGCGCGGACCGTACGGCCTCCTGGATCTACGACTTCGGTCTGCGCATGCCCAAGGCGCAGAACGGCGCCGGGGACTACCTCGGCGACGACGGCCGCGAGCGGTTCCAGGAGGCCTTCGCCGCCACCTGGACCGGCAAGGCGGAGAACGACGGCTTCAACGCCCTCGTGCTGAGCGCCGGGCTGACCTGGCGGCAGGCGATGGTGCTGCGGGCGTACGCCAAGTACCTGCGGCAGGCCGGGTCGACGTTCTCGCAGGACTACATGGAGGACACCCTCCGCAACAACGTCCACACCACCCGCCTGCTCGTCTCGCTGTTCGAGGCGCGGATGTCGCCGGACCGGCAGCGCGCCGGACACGAGATCGTGGACGCGCTGCTGGAGGAGGTCGACGCGGCGCTCGACCAGGTCGCCAGCCTCGACGAGGACCGCATCCTGCGCTCCTTCCTGACGGTCATCAAGGCGACCCTGCGCACCAACTTCTTCCAGGAGGCGCTCGGCGGGCAGCCGCACGACTACGTGTCCATGAAGTTCGACCCGCAGGCCATCCCCGACCTCCCGGCCCCGCGCCCGGCGTTCGAGATCTGGGTGTACTCGCCCCGCGTCGAGGGCGTGCACCTGCGCTTCGGCAAGGTCGCGCGCGGTGGTCTGCGCTGGTCCGACCGGCGTGAGGACTTCCGGACCGAGATCCTGGGCCTGGTCAAGGCGCAGATGGTGAAGAACACCGTCATCGTGCCGGTCGGCGCCAAGGGCGGCTTCGTCGCCAAGCAGCTGCCCGACCCGGGCGTGGACCGGGAGGCGTGGCTGGCCGAGGGCATCGCCAGCTACAAGGTGTTCATCTCGGCGCTGCTCGACATCACCGACAACATGGTGGCCGGCGAGGTCGTCCCGCCCGCCGACGTCGTACGGCACGACGAGGACGACACCTACCTGGTCGTCGCCGCCGACAAGGGCACCGCCACCTTCTCCGACATCGCCAACGGGGTCGCGGAGTCGTACAACTTCTGGCTGGGCGACGCCTTCGCCTCCGGCGGCAGCGCGGGCTACGACCACAAGGGCATGGGCATCACCGCGCGCGGCGCCTGGGAGTCCGTGAAGCGGCACTTCCGGGAGCTGGACGTCGACACCCAGACCGAGGACTTCACGGTCGTCGGCATCGGTGACATGTCCGGAGACGTGTTCGGCAACGGCATGCTGCTCAGCGAGCACATCCGCCTGGTCGCCGCCTTCGACCACCGGCACATCTTCATCGACCCGACGCCGGACGCGGCCACCTCGTACGCCGAGCGCCGCCGCGTCTTCGAGCTGCCGCGCAGCTCCTGGGCCGACTACAACACCGAGCTGATCTCGGCCGGTGGCGGCGTGTTCCCGCGTTCCGCCAAGGCCATCCAGCTCAACGCGCACATCCGCGAGGCCCTCGGCATCGAGGGCAAGGTCTCCAAGATGACCCCGGCCGACCTCATGAAGGCGATCCTGAAGGCGCCGGTCGACCTGCTGTGGAACGGCGGCATCGGCACGTACGTGAAGTCGAGCGCGGAGTCGCACGGGGACGTCGGCGACAAGGCCAACGACCCGATCCGTGTCGACGGCGCCGACCTGCGGGTCAAGGTCGTCGGCGAGGGCGGCAACCTGGGGCTGACCCAGCTCGGCCGGATCGAGTTCGCGCTGCACGGCGGCAAGATCAACACCGATGCCATCGACAACAGCGCGGGCGTGGACACCTCCGACCACGAGGTGAACATCAAGATCCTGCTCAACGGCCTGGTCACCGAGGGCGACATGACGGTGAAGCAGCGCAACAAGCTGCTCGCCGAGATGACCGACGAGGTCGGCCACCTGGTGCTGCGCAACAACTACGCGCAGAACACCGCGATCGCCAACGCCCTCGCCCAGTCCAAGGACATGCTCCACGCCCAGCAGCGCTTCATGCGCCACCTGGTCAGGGAGGGCCATCTCGACCGGGCCCTGGAGTTCCTGCCCACCGACCGCCAGATCCGCGAGCGCCTGACCAACGGCCAGGGTCTGACCGGCCCGGAGACGGCGGTGCTGCTGGCGTACACGAAGATCACGGTCTCCGACGAGCTGCTGCACACCTCGCTGCCCGACGACCCGTATCTGCGCACCCTGCTCGACGCGTACTTCCCGAGCGCGCTGCGCGAGCGGTTCCCCGAGCAGATGCACGGCCACCCGCTGGCCCGCGAGATCATCACGACCGTCCTCGTCAACGACACGGTCAACACGGGCGGTACGACCTACCTGCACCGCCTGCGCGAGGAGACCGGCGCCTCCCTGGAGGAGATCGTCCGGGCGCAGACCGCGGCCCGCGCGATCTTCCGCTCGGCCGCCGTGTGGGACGGGGTGGAGTCCCTCGACAACCGGGTCGAGGCCGCCGTGCAGACCCGTATCCGGCTGCACTCGCGCCGCCTCGTCGAGCGCGGCACCCGCTGGCTGCTCAACAACCGGCCGCAGCCGCTCCAGCTCGCCGAGACCGTCGAGTTCTTCGGCGAGCGCGTCGAGCAGGTGTGGTCGCAGCTGCCGAAGCTGCTCAAGGGCGCGGACCTGGAGTGGTACCAGCAGATCTACGACGAGCTGTCGGGCGCCGGCGTGCCGGACGAACTCGCCACACGCGTGGCCGGGTTCTCCTCCGCCTTCCCCACGCTCGACATCGTCTCGGTGGCCGACCGCAACGGCAAGGAGCCGCTGGACGTCGCCGAGGTCTACTACGACCTCGCCGACCGGCTGCACATCACCCAGCTCATGGACCGCATCATCGAGCTGCCCCGCGCGGACCGCTGGCAGTCCATGGCCCGCGCCTCCATCCGCGAGGACCTCTACGCGGCCCACGCGGCCGTGACCGCGGACGTCCTCGCGGTGGGCAACGGCACCTCCACGCCCGAGCAGCGCTTCAAGGCGTGGGAGGAGAAGAACGCGGCGATCCTCGGCCGGGCGCGCAGCACCCTGGAGGAGATCCAGGGCTCGGAGACGTTCGACCTCGCCAACCTGTCGGTGGCCATGCGGACCATGCGCACGCTTCTGCGGACGCACTCGTAGGCCGTACCCGCTCGTAGTGCGGTACGAGCAGCAGGGCGCCCCGGGCCGTGTACGGCTCGGGGCGCCCTTTTCTTGGCTTGCTTTAGGTAAAGGGAAGGGCCACGAATTACCGTTTCCCGTTAAGAGTTGTCCCGTGAATGCCTGGCTTGTCGGCGGCAGCGGTGCCGTGGTGAATTTCGCCGTCTTCAATGTGCTGCTGCACGGGAACGCGCTGCTGCCGGGTTCCGGCCGACAGGCCCTGGTGGCGTCGGTGCTGGCGAGCCTCGTCGCCGTCGGCGCGAACCACCTGCTCCTGCGCTCCCTCGCGCACCGCGACCACCGGGTGCGCCCCGATGAGCGGCCGGCGCTGTTCTTCGCCTTCCGCGGCATCGGGGTCGCGATGGAGAGCGGCCTGTTCTACGTCGGCTATCACGGCCTCGGCCTGCACGGGCCGCTCCAGTCGAACGCCGTGAAGGCCGTGTCCCTCGTGCTGGCCTCGGCCTTCCGGTTCCTCGTCCGCCGCACCTGGGCGGTGCCGCAGGAGGCGCTCAGCCGGTCCTAGACGGCTGCCTTCGGCTTCGGCCTGGGCTTCGGCTTCGTCGCTGTCTTGTCGCCGGTGAAGGCCTCGTACTCCTTCAGGACGTCCTCGGTCGGCCCGTCCATGCGCAGCTCGCCGCGCTCCAGCCACAGCACCCGGTCGCAGGTGTCGCGGATCGACTTGTTGTTGTGGCTGACCAGGAACACCGTGCCGGCGTGCTTGCGCAGCTCGCGGATGCGGGCCTCGGAGCGCTTCTGGAAGGAGCGGTCGCCGGTGGCGAGGGCCTCGTCGATGAGGAGGACGTCGTGGTCCTTGGCGGCGGCGATGGAGAAGCGGAGCCGGGCGCCCATGCCGGAGGAGTACGTGCGCATGGGCAGGGTGATGAAGTCGCCCTTCTCGTTGATGCCGGAGAAGTCGACGATCTCCTGGTAGCGCTCCTTGATCTGCTCGCGGGACATGCCCATCGCGAGGCCGCCGAGGTAGACGTTGCGCTCGCCGGTGAGGTCGCCCATCAGGGCCGCGTTGACGCCGAGGAGGGAGGGCTGGCCGTCGGTGTAGATGGCGCCGCTCTCCACGGGGAGCAGGCCCGCGACGGCCTTCAGCAGGGTCGACTTGCCGGAGCCGTTGGTGCCGATGAGCCCGATGGCCTCGCCCTTGTAGGCGACGAAGGACACCTTCTTCACGGCGTGCACCTTGCGCACCCCGGAGGCCTTCTCGGTCTGCTCGCGGCGCAGGATGCGGTTGAGGGCGGCGGTGGCGGAGCCCTTGCCGGCGCCGGTGCCGTTGACGCGGTAGACGATGTCGACGCGGTCGGCGATGACGGTGGGGGCGGGTGCCTGGTCGCTCACGGCGACGGGGACCCGGTCGTTGATGTTCGTGTTCTCAGCCACGGCCGTACGTCTCCTCAGCCTTCCAGAAGTAGATGAAGCCGCCGATGCCGGCGAGCAGGGCCCAGCCCGTGGCGATCAGCCACACGTGGGCCGGCAGCTGGCCGGCGTGGAAGCTGTCGATCAGCGCGAAGCGCATCAGATCGATGTAGACGGCGGCCGGGTTGGCCTGGAGGACGGGGACCACCCACGACGGCCAGTCGCTGTGCTTGCCGGCCAGCTGCTCGATGCTCCACATGACACCCGAGACGTACATCCAGGTGCGCAGGACGAACGGCATCAGCTGCGCGATGTCCGGGGTCTCGGCACCGAGCCTGGCCATGATCATCGAGACGCCGGCGTTGAAGACGAACTGCAGGGTCAGCGCCGGGATCACCAGCACCCAGGACACCGCCACCGGCACCCCGAAGCAGAGCAGGATCACGACCAGGGCGCACATGGAGAACAGCAGCTGCTGGAGCTGCTGGAGGCAGAAGGAGATCGGCAGCGCGGCCCGCGGGAAGTGCAGGGCCCGCACCAGGCCGAGGTTGCCGGAGATCGCGCGGGTGCCCGCCAGGATCGAGCTCTGCGTGAACGTCCAGACGAACACGCCCGTCACCAGGAACGGGACGTAGTCCGGCACGCCCTTCTTGGTGCCCAGCAGCAGGCCGAAGATGAAGAAGTAGACCGCCGCGTTCAGCAGCGGGTTCATCACCTGCCAGACCTGGCCGAGCTTCGCCTGGCTGTACTGGGCGGTGAGCTTGGCGGTGGAGAACGCGCTGATGAAGTGGCGCCGGGCCCACAGCTGGCGGATGTACTCGGGCAGGGTCGGGCGGGCACCGCTGACCGCGAGGCCGTGGCGGGCGGCTAGGGCCGCGAGGTCGGCCTCGACCGGGGGCGCCGGTGCCGAGGGCGGTGTGTGGAGGACCTGGCTCACATCCGCTGCTTTCACTTGGGGGGTACGGAGGGGTCGGCGCCCGGCGTTTCCTTACGCTTCTCTTTGCGTTCTCTTACGTCGGGACGGGACCGTATCGTCGCAACGTGAGCGTAGGCCGATTGCACGTCGGAACGCAACCGTTTCGTCGTAACGCCCTATGCTGGTCCGCATGACGACGAACGCCGACGAGCCTCAGACGCGTCCGCGCCGCCGGGCCCCCGCCGGGGCGGCCGTGCTGCGGGAGGACGTGACGGAATCCATCCGGGCGGCCGTCTTCGAGGAGCTCGCGGCCGTCGGCTACGCGCGGATGTCCATCGAGGGGATCGCGCGCCGCGCGGGCGTCGGCAAGACGGCGGTCTACCGCCGCTGGCGCTCCAAGCTGCACCTGGTGCTCGACGTGGTGTCGGCGCTCGCCGTGCAGGGCCTGCCGGCCCCGGACACGGGTGCGCTGGAGAGCGACCTGCGGCTGCTGTACGAGCTGACCTCGCGTGCCCTGCGGCACCCCGTGGCCTCGCAGATCCTGCCGGACCTCCAGGCCGAGGCGGCCCGCAACCCCGAGATCGCCGAGGCCGTGCAGAAGGCGCTGCGGGACGGGCAGGAGGGCGTCGCCAGCAAGATCATCGTGGCGGCGGGGCAGCGGGGCGAGGTGCGGGTGGGCGCCGACGACGCGCTGGCCCTCGACCTGATCTCCGGGCCGCTGTACTGGCGGTCGGTCGTGATCCGCAGCCCGAAGCTGCCGAAGGGGTACCTGGACGCGCTCGCGCGGGCGACGGCGGCCGCGATCAAGGCGCTGTAGCGGTCAGCGCTGTAGGGGGGCAGGGCTCGGGGCTGTAGGGCGCGGGGCTGTAGTGGCTCAGCGCTGTGGAGCGGCCCGCGGTGCGGGCAGCTCCGAAGCGCGGATCTCGGCCTTTCCGTCCCCGCCGGTCCGGATCAGCCCGGCGCGCCGGAGCCGGGACAGGGCCCGGGCGACCGGGACGCGGGTGATGCCGAGCAGATCAGCGGGTTCGCGCTGCGAGCGGGCGCCGGTCGCGGGCCCGCCCCGGGGCTGAGCCCCTCGTACGGGGCCGGGCCCTATGAGCCCCTCGTACGGGGCCGGGCCCTAGGGCGTGTTTTAGAACTCGCTGACCTGCTTGGTGGGCCGTCCGGGGAAGTCGCGGGCGGCCACCGCGAGCGGCGGTGAGTGACCAGGCAGGCGTCTGAACACACGGCATCCACGCGTCCGCCGTCCCCGCAGGACGACGGACACGCGGATGCCGTACAGGCCCAACGGCCCGGGTGGGTTGCCCTCACCGGCCCATGACGGGCCACTCGGCAAGGGCGACCGTGAGCAATGCGACGGCCGGCAAGGCGCAGGCGCAGGGCCCGACTCCTGAAGGCCGCGAGGAGGCTGGTGACCACGATGTTCTGGTACGACCACGATCCCAGCGGCTGGGGCTGGTTCGCCATGTCGGCCGGCATGATCGTCTTCTGGGCGCTGCTCATCGCCCTCGGCGTCCTGCTCTTCCGCGCCCTGGCCCGCACGGACCACACCGGGGCGACGACCGGCACCCCTTATTCCCGTCCCGAGGAACTGCTCGCCGAACGCTTCGCCCGCGGCGAGATCGACGAGGACGAGTACCACCGGCGCCTGACCGTCCTGCGGGGACGCACCGGCGACCGCACTCGGCTGGACAAGAGCTGACCGGGGCCGGACAGCGCCTCGTGCCGACCGCGTCAGGCATGATCGAGCCGTGACGCCGACCGCGTTGCGCCCCGTGCCGGTGCCACCGAGGAAGGCCGACGATGATCCTCCCGAAGATCAGGGACCCTCGCTTCGTGACGATCCGCCGTGGTGGCACCCTCACTGATTCCGATCACCATCTCCTCGCCCTGTGGGCGGCGGCCTGCGCGGAACACGTCCTGCACCTCTTCGAGGCGGCCCGGCCCGGGGATCCTCGGCCACGTCAGGCGATCGAGCACGCCCGCGCCTGGGTGCGCGGCGAGGTCAGGATGATGCAGGCCCGGGCGGCGGGCGGCCATGCCATGGGCGCGGCTCGCGATCTGCGGGGCGCTGCCCGGCATGCCGCCTACGCCGCCGGCCAGGCCGGGGCCGTCGCCCATGTCGCCGCGCACGAGCTCGGTGCGGCGGCCTATGCGATCAAAGCCGTACGCGCTGCCGCGCCCGAGGGGGAGAGCGAGGCCGCAGGGCGACGCGAATGCCAGTGGCAGCGCGACCGGCTTCCGCAGGAGATACGCGAACTCGTCCTCGACGACCAGCGCTGCCGGAACGACATCTGCTGGTCGGTGTTCGACTGCTGATCCCGTGCCGCGTGGGTGTTCTCGCGGAGGAGGGGCGCGACAGCTCGGGCCGCGAGACCTCGGTCGGCCAGACCGGCCGCTCTGCGTGTCCGTCGCCCCACGGGGCGTGAGACGCATCCGACCGCCACTTCCGCGCCGAAGTACCGATCAGGACGCGCATCCGAACGGAAGGCAGGGCCGTCCCCCGCGCAGCGCCCGGACGGAGGAACCGCGATGCCGAAGAAGACGAAGAGCAGCGCCAGGAGCGAGAAGTTCTCCCGGGGCGACGAGGTCACCTGGAAGAGCCACGGCGGCACCGCCGAGGGCACGGTCGTCCGCAAGCTCACCCGGCGCACCGAGGTCGCGGGCCGCACCGTGGACGCCTCGCCGGACGAGCCGCAGTACGAGGTGCGCAGCGCCAAGTCCGGCGAGACCGCGGTCCACAAGCCGTCCGCGCTGCGCAGGAAGTGAGCACGGGCCCCGGTGCAGACGTGGAATGCCGCGTCGCCGGCCCGTGTCCGACAGGGAGGAGCAACCATGCTGACGGTGGTCCGGGAGCAACTGGGCCGGGCTCTGTTCCGGCGCGTCGCGGGCCCCGACGGACCGGTGAACCGTGCGCGCATCCACGACACCCCAGGCCCGCGCTGGTTCGCCCCGGACCGCCCCATCCGCACGGTGCACGGCGACGCCTCGATGTTCATCGGGGGCCTGAGCGCACTGCTGCTGCAGTCCCTGCATCCGCTCGCCATGGCGGCGGTGGCCGGGCACTCCGGTTTCCGCGGCGACCCGTGGGGCCGCCTCCAACGCACCAGCACCTTCCTGGCCGTGACGACATACGGCACCGCCGACGACGCCCAGCAGGCCGTGGACCGCGTCCGCGGCATCCACGACCACATCCGTGGGACGACCGCGGAGGGTGTGCCCTACCACGCAGCCGACCCGCACCTGCTCACCTGGGTCCACATCGCCGAGACGGACAGTTTCCTGCGCGCCCACGAACGCTACGGAGCCCGACCGCTGGATGCGGTCGCCTACGACGCCTACGTCGCCGACACCGCACGCGTCGCCGAAGCCCTGGGCGTCGTCGACCCGCCACGCGACCGCCGTGAGCTGTCCGAGCGCCTGTCCGTGTACTGCCCGGAACTGCGCGCGACCCCCGAGGCGCGCTCCGCCGCTCGCTACCTCATGCTGCAACCCCCGCTCCCGCTCGCGGCACGCCCCTTCTACGGCGGCCTGGCCGCCAATGCCGTCGCCCTCCTCCCTCCTTGGGCACGCACCATGCTCGGGCTTCCGCACCTGCCCCTCGTGGAGAGCCTCGCGGTACGTCCCGCGGGCCAGATGCTGACCCGCACCATCCGCTGGGCCATGACCCCACCTCCGCCTGCCTCACCCGCCCGCCCCTGAGACGGTGACGAAATGAAGCCGACAGTGAGCCGACTGAGCCGACCGAGCCGGCTCAGTCGACTCGGCTGACGAGGCGGTGCGCGAGGCGGAGCAGGTCGGCCGAGGCCAGCACCCGGCCGTCGAATCCCGGGAGGGGGACGTGGAGCGGCCGGGTCCAGCGGGCGGGGATCGCATCCAGCCCGTAGCGTGCCCCCGCGAGGCCCCCGGTCACCGCGGCGACGGTGTCCGTGTCGCCGCCGAGGTCGATCGCCGCGCGTAGCGCGCCTTCGAAGGTGTCGGTCGTGCGCAGCGCCCAGACGGCGGAACCCAGGCAGGGCCAGACGGCGCCGTTGAACTCGGTTGCCTGATCGGGGTGCCAGTCAGGCGCGAGGACGGTGGCGTAGCGGCTCCGGTGGTCGGGATGGACAAGAGCCAGGACGTCCGGGAGCGCGGCCAGGGGGTCGATGTCCTCGAACGTGACACGGACGAGCTCATGAAACACCGCCGTGCCTTCCCAGGCCGCGCGGTCACCGTGGGTGAGCGCGGCGATGCGGCGGGCCGCGTCCATGGTGGCTGCCCGGCCGGCGGCGGCGAAGCGGACCGCGGACGTCGAGGCCCGCATCAAGGCACCGTTGCCCGCCGCCCGTTGGTTGACCTGGAAGTGAACGGCGGCGGCGAGGTCCCAGGGCATGCCGTTGGTCAGGACGTCCTCGGTCTGCAAGCCGATGTCCTTGGGTTCTGCCGCCGCCCACCGCTGGAAACGGGCGAAGACGTCCGGCAGATCCAGCCCGCCCCGCTCCAGGAGCGACTCGGCGATCAGCACGGCCATCTGCGTGTCGTCCGTGGCCTCCCCGGGGTCCCAGCCACCGCCTCCGCACATCTCGCCCCCGGCACCGGGCGTGGGAAACCGCGCGGAGAACGCTCCCGGGGGCCCGAACTCGAAGGGGCCGCCCAGGGCGTCCCCCACCGCTGAGCCGATGACCGCGCCGGCGGCCCGCTGCATCCGATCCATCCGCGCAGGCTAGCTACCCTGCCCTGGTCCGGGCGGTCTACGTGATGGGGAAGTCGAAATACGTGTCCGGATAGGGCTCGTCGTCGAGTGTGTAATGCCACCACTCGCGCTCGTACGCGCTGAAACCGCAGGTCTCCATGAGAGAGCGCAGGCGCCGGCGGTTGCGTGCTTCGGTGGGGGCGATTCCTTGTGCGCCATGGTGGGAGACGGGATCCATCAGGTCGTGGTCGCCGCCCATGGGAAGGAGTTCACCCGTGGCGAGGTCATAGAGGGTGAGGTCGACGGTGCTGCCCCTGCTGTGGCCCGACCTGGCGGCGACATACCCTTTCTCGAACATCTCGGCCCTGCCGATACGGGGATAGTGCCGCGGCTTCGTCCGGCCGTCCTCCGGCTGCCGGGACCAGCGCAGAAAGCAGTCCACGGCGTGCTGCGGCCGATAGCCGTCCCAGAGCAGCAGCCCGAACCCGAGGGCCGCGGCCTTCTCCTGCGCCCTCTGGAGGGCCGCGCACAGAGCCCGCGTACCGACGACCCGGTTGACCAGGTAGCCGTCCACCGGTTTGCCGGTGAAGTTGTCCCACGTGGCGTACTTGGCATCCCAGCGTATTCCGGGTGCCAGGTCGTCCACGAAGACGAAGTCGTCCTGCCTCGACGCCACCGGTGTCATTGCATCTTCCCCGTCAAGGCGAGGGAGACCGCGTGGTCGATCACCGCGGAGAGCGGCAGACCGGCGGCGGCCATCATCCGCGGATAACGGCTGTAGGAGGTCATGCCGGGGAATGTGTTGACCTCGTTGAGGACGACGCGTCCGTCCTCCGTGAGGAACATGTCCACTCGCGAGAGACCGCTGCATCCCAGCGCGCGGTAGACGGCCGTGGCCGTTTCCTGGACGAGTCGCCGCGACGGTTCGGGGATGTCGGCGGGGACGATCGCCGTGGAGTTGTCGGAACCGTTCTCCGGGGTCTGCTCCTGATGGATCCTGAAGAACCCGTGCGAGAGGGCGATCCGGTCCACCTCGCCCGCGACGAGGTCCGCTCCGTTCCCGAGGATGGCGCAACCGATCTCGCTGCCTACGACCGCCTCTTCGATCACCACCTTCGAGTCGAACTGCCGCGCCGCGTCCACGGCACCCGGAAGTTCCTCCGCCCGGGACACCTTGGTGACGCCGAAGGACGATCCCGACCGGGCCGGCTTCACGAAGACCGGGTAGGGGAGGGAGGCGGGATCGATGGTTTCGCCCGCTGCGACGGTCCAGAAATCCGGTGTGGCGATTCCGGCGCTTCTGGCGACGACATAGGCGAGGGTCTTGTCCATGCACAGGGCGGAGCTCTGGATGTCGCAGCCGATGTAGGGGATGCCGGAGAGTTCCAGCAGGCCCTGCATCGCGCCGTCCTCGCCGAGTGTGCCGTGCAGCACGGGCAGGACGACGTCCAGACGGATCGTCGTGCAGTGCTCCCGCTCCAGGACGAGCAGTCCGTGCGTTTCGCTGTCCGGAGACAGGACGGCGGGGCGGGAGTCGAGATTCTCCCAGTCCGTGTCGGGGCCGTTGCAGAGTTTCCAGGAACCGTTCTTCGTGATCCCTATGTAGAACGGTTCGTATTTCTCGGGATCGAGATTCCGCGCCACCTCACGCGCGGACTTGACGGAGATGGGGTGCTCCTCGGAACGGCCGCCGAATACGATACCGATCTTGAGCCTAGCCATGCTGGTTCCCGCTTTCGAATGTCAGGCAATTGGTGAGGGAGTTCTGCACGGTGTCGCGCAGCGCGCGGTCCGTGTAGTAGGCGGTGTGCGGGCTGATGACGGCGTTCGGCAGCTCCTGCAGCCGCAACAGCGCTTTGCTTTCCAGGGGTTTGTCCCGGCAGTCGGCGTAGAAGATGCCTTCCTCGCCCTCGACGACATCCAGCGCCGCGCCGCCCAATCTGCCGTTTTCCAGTTCCTGGACGAGGGCGTCGGTGTCGATGAGCGCGCCGCGTCCGGTGTTGACGATCACCGCGTCGTCCTTCATCTGCGCCAGCCGCTGCCGGTTCAGCAGGTGGTGCGTGGCCGCGGTGAGCGGTGCGTGCAGTGTGACCAGGTCGCTGCGCCGCAGCAGTTCGTCGAGCGGAACGTGTTCGACGGCGGCCCCGGGGCGCTTCGCGGGACGCTTGTCGTGGGCCAGGATGCGGCAGCCGAAGCCGCGCAACCGGTCCATGACGGCCGCGCCGATACGGCCTGTTCCGATCACTCCGACCGTCAGATCGCGCAGTTCCTTTCCACGCGCCTCGCTCAGCCGGTAGTCGTGCAGATCGGTGCGGCGCACCATGGATTTCGCGTCCCGTAGCGCCATCAGCATGAGCATCAACGTGTAGTCGGCCACGCTGTCCGGCGAGTAGGAGACGTTTTCGACGAGGATGCCGACGCCGCCCGCGTAATCCACGTCGATGTGATTGCAGCCGATGCTCCGTGTGGAGATGTATTCCACTCCGGCTCGGCCGAGCGCACGCAGCGTGTCTCGGGTCACGGGTGTCTTGTGTCCGACGCTGACGCACCGGCTGCCGGAGGCCAGTTCGGTATTGGCCTCGGACACCGGTGCGGGGGTGATGGCCGGCCGCACACCGAGGCCCGGTGCGATTTCGCGGAACAGAACAGCTTCGTCCGGGCCGCACCCGTACACGGTGATGCGGGTCGTTTCGCTGTGGGTCATGCCGCCAGTCAAGGCGGCGCCTTGTTGCCGGAACGTATGGGGTTTTCGATATGCCCGCGATATGCCCGACTCCCTTGACTGGAGGCATGACTTGCACAGCACCCGGTATGACCTCCTGGGAATCGGAGTGATTCCGCTCAGCCTCGGCGAGATCGCCGAAATCGTCGGTGGAAAGGCCGCGGGCGACAGCTCCGTGACCGTGACCGCGCCGGCCGTGCTGGACAGCCGGCGCGCCCAGCCGGGCGGCCTCTTCGTCGCCTTCGTCGGTGACCACGCCGACGGCCATGACTACGCGGAACAGGCCGGGCGGTCCGGCGCCGTGGCCGTGCTCGGCTCCCGGCCCACACCCCTGCCCACCGTCGTGGTCGAGGACGTCCAGGTTTCGCTGCAGCTGCTCGCCGCCCATGTCGTGGCTCGGTTGCGCGCGGGGCTGACCGTCGTCGGGGTGACCGGCTCGCAGGGCAAGACCGGCACCAAGGACCTGCTGGCGGCCGTACTCTCGGGCGCCGGTCCCACGGTCGCCACGGTCGGCTCGCTCAACAACGAGCTCGGCGTGCCGCTCACCATGCTGCGCGCCCGGGCGGACACCCGGTTCCTCGTTCTGGAGATGGGCGCCCGCCATGTCGGCGACATCGCCGCGCTCACCGACCTGGTCGCGCCCGACGTCGCCGTCGTCCTCAACGTCGGCCAGGCCCACCTCGGCGAGTTCGGGTCGCGCGCCGCCATCGCCAGGACCAAGGGCGAACTGGTGCGGGGGCTGGTGCCCGGCGGCACCGCCGTCCTCAACGCCGACGATCCGGCGGTGGCTGCGATGCGCGCCCCCGCGGAGGGCCCGGTCGTGACCTTCGGCCGGGCGGCCCACGCCGGCGTCCGGGTACGCGGCCTGACCCTCGACAGGCTCGGCCGGCCGTCGTTCACCCTGCGGACCGCCGCCGCCTCGGCCCACGTCACGCTGCCGCTCGTCGGCGCCCACCAAGCGCTCAACGCGTCGGCTGCCGCGGCGGCGGCGCTGGCCGCCGGGGTGCCTCTCGATGCGGCCGGCGCGGCGCTGGCCACCGCCTCGCTGTCCCCCTGGCGGCTGGAGCGGCGCGACCTCGCCTGCGGGGCGACGCTGCTCAACGACTCCTACAACGCCAACCCCGACTCCACCCGTGCCGCCCTGGACGCGCTGGCCGCCGTCGCGGGCGGGCGCCGCATCGCCGTGCTGGGCGACATGCTGGAACTCGGCGACGACAGCGAGGCCGAGCACCGCGCCGTCGGGGCGTACGCCGCCGGCCGGGCCGACGTGGTGGCCGTCGTCGGCGAGGGCGCCTGGCCGATCGCCGACGGGGTGGGGGAGCGGGCGGTGGTCCTCGCCGACCGTGCCGCGGCCGTCGACTGGCTGCGCGGCTGCCTCACCGCCGGTGATGTGGTGCTGGTGAAGGCGTCCCGCGGGGCGCGCCTCGACGAGGTCGCCGCCGGGCTCGGGTAGTCGGCCGTGCGGTTCAGCGTCCGCGCCGGCTCATGTAGAGGTCGAAGGCCCGGTACACCAACGGCCGCAGCGGCAGGTCCCATTCGCCGACGTACCGCACCGCCTCGCCACCGGTGCCGGCCTTGAACCGGACCAGGCCGACGTGCGGGTCGTCGGCGTCGAGGGTGGGGGTGATGCCGCGCAGGTCGTAGACGTCGCAGCCGGCCGCCAGCGCGTCGCGGATCATCGCCCACTGGCAGGCGTTGGAGCCGCGCACCTCGCGCTTCCCGGTGGCGGAGGCGCCGTAGGCGTACACGGCGTGGGCCCCGACCCGGACCAGGACGGCGGCGGCTGCCAAGTCGCCCTGGTGGTGGGCCAGATAGAGCAGGATCCGCTCGGGGTCCTCGGCGCTCAGCTCCGCGAACATGGTCTCGAAGTAGCGCAGCGGCCGGGGGATGAAGCGGTCACGCTCGGCGGTGTGGACGTAGAGGTCGTGAAACGCCTTGAGGTCTTCCTGCCCTCCGGCGCTGACCGTGACCTCGACGCCTTCCTCGGCCGCCCTTCTGATGTTGCGGCGCCACTGCTGGTTCATGCCCTTGAGGAGTTCGTCCTCGGTTCTGCCCGCCAGCGGAACCTGGTACTTGAACTGCGGATGCCCGACCCCGAAACCGTCCCGCGGGTTCTGCGGCAGCCAGCCCGCGTCCTTGAGCCTGCTGCTCACGCGGGCGCCGACGGGGTCGCTCCACCGCGCCGGCAGATCGGTCAACCGCCGGATGTCCGGGTCGGCGACGCCCTGCTTCACCTGGGCGGCACTCCAGGTGTCCGTCACCACCGGCGGGCCGAGCCGGACGGCGAACGCGCCGTGCTCCTTGAGGTACGCCGCCAGCGGATCGAGCCACGCGCCGATGTCGCCGCTCCAGTCGATGACCGGGCCCTCGGGCAGATACGCCAGCGTGAAGCGGTCGAGCCGGGGCACCGGGCGGTGCAGGACGAGACCGGCACCCACCAGGCGTCCACCGTCGAACCAGCCGAGGGACTCGCTGCGCCACTCGGTCTTGACGCGGCCCCACGCCGGAGTCTGCAGAAAGCTGACCGACCGCTGGGCCCGCACGAATGCCCCGTGCTCGGCGGCGCTGATCGGCCTGACGACCGGGTACCCGGCTGTTGCTCGTACTGGTTCGCTGGAGAACATGCCCGCAGTCAAAGAGGCGGGGTGTTGTCCGGGCGTATGCGGTTCTCGATACGCGGACGATATGTGCCGCCTCATAGCTTTGACGCATGCGTGTCTTGATCGCCGAGGACGAGATTCGTTCGACACCGCACCCCGTGACCCGGCAGGGGCGGTGGTGACGGTGCACAGGCAGCCCGGCTTGAGCGTCCGCCTCAAACTCACCCTCAGCTATGCCGGGTTCCTCATGCTCGCGGGCGCCCTGCTGCTCGTCGCCGTCGGGGTCTTCCTCCTGCGGCAGGGATGGTTGCTGACCAATGAGTCGGGGGCCGTGCGGGTGACTCCGGGCACCCTCTTCGTGCGGGGTTTCGCCCCGACGGCGGCGGCGGTCACGGTCTTCCTCCTGATGTTCGGCCTCCTGGGAGGCTGGATCCTCGCCGGACGCATGCTCGCGCCGCTGGACCGCATCACCCACGCCACCCGCATGGCCGCGACCGGGTCCCTGTCCCACCGGATCCGCCTGCCGGGCCGCAAGGACGAGTTCCGCGAACTCGCCGACGCCTTCGACACGATGCTCGCGCAACTGGAGGCACACGTCGCGGAACACCGGAGATTCGCCGCCAACGCCTCGCACGAACTGCGCACCCCGCTGGCGATCTCGAAGACGCTCATCGACGTGGCCCGCGCCGACCCGGACCACGACACCGGCGAACTCGTCGAACGCCTCCACACCGTCAACACCCGGGCCATCGACCTCACCGAGGCGCTGCTCCTGCTCAGCCGCGCCAACCAGCGGTCCTTCCCCCGAGAACCCGTCGATCTGTCCCTCGTCGCGGAGGAGGCGGCGGAGACGCTCCACCCGCTCGCGCAGAAGCACGGCGTCACCGTCGAGACCAGCGGCGACATCGCCCTGACGAGCGGCTCACCCGCGCTCCTGCTGCAACTCACCATGAACCTCGTACACAACGCGATCGTCCACAACCTGCCGCAAGAGGGCACCATCCGGATCCGTACCGCAGTCCACCACCCCGCAGTGGTGCTGTGCGTCGAGAACTCCGGCGAGCACCTGCCCCCACACCTGGTCGCGACCTTCACCGAGCCCTTCCAGCGCGGCACCGAGCGCACCCACACCGACCAGGCGGGCGTCGGCCTGGGCCTGGCCGTCGTCGAGACCATCACCGAGGCACACGACGGAACCCTCACGCTCGCCCCACGCCCGGCCGGCGGACTGCGCGTCACCGTGGAACTGCCCGCGGCGGGCGGAGGGCGGGCCACTGTGCCCGGCCCTCCACCGTCGAGGGCCAGTTGAGGCCCGGAGCCGACCGGGGCGGCGGCACAGAGGTGCGTCCGGCCCGAACCGCCCGACGGGCCGGCATCACTCGATCGACTCCAGAATGCGGTCGAGCGTCCGGCGCCCCATGCTGCTCATCGCCGGATTGCTCTCGGCGTAGTACCAGATCAACCCCATGGCCTGCTGGAACGCCCACGCCTTGCCGCGCTCCCACTCCAGATCGTCACAGCCCAAGGCCCGTCGGAGCACGTCCCGCGGGCCGGGCTGCAACAGGTGCCAGGCGCCGACCAGATCCAGCGCGGGGTCGGCCGGGCCGTAGCCGCCGGTGTCGAGTACGCCGCCGAGCCGGCCTCCGGTGACCAGTACGTTGCCGGGGATCAGGTCGCCATGGCTCATCACGTCGGCACTCGTGCGGGGCAGCTCCCGGAACTGGGCCCAGAGGCGGCGCAGCCGGGGCACGTCGAGCAGCCCCTCGCTCTCCTCGAAGCACTCCGCCATCCAGGCGTCGTGGTGAGCGAGAACGCCGCCACGGTTGTCGCCGCTGAAACACCGGCCCCGTGTGTCGGCGCCCCGCAGCGCTGCGATGAAGACCGCCAGGTCCTCGGCGAAGGCCTCCGAGCCACTGCGGTCGGCATCCGAGGCGCCCGTTCCCGGCAGCCATGTCTGGACCGACCACGGCATCGGGTATCCCGCTCCCGGCTTTCCCAGGGCGACGGGTTTTGGCACGGGGAACCGGGACACCGCCGCCAGCTCTGCGCTCGCCTCGGCTTCCTTCTCCAGGACCGTCAGCGTCTCGGCGGCACCGGCCAGACGCAGGGGGAGACGCGCGGCGAGATCGTCCCCGATGCGGAAGACGGCGTTGACCGTTCCCGTCGACGACAGGCGGCGGATCGTCCTGCCGCTCCACTCGGGGAACTGCTCATGGACCAAGGCCGCAACGGTTTGGGTGGTCACGTCCACTTGGTCATCGTGCATGGTCATGCTCACACGCCCGTCCACTGGTTCGATCCGGAACCCCGGAAGCAGATCAGATCAACCGCGACGACAGCCACTCCTTATTGGCCGGGCTCCGCTTCGACCGCGTTTCACGTCGGTGCGCCGAGACGGCAGCCCCCGCTGGCCGAGCGGGCCCTGGGACGACTGACTGCCACGGCCGGCTGCCACGGCCGGCCGCCTCGCGGCTGAGAGGGCCGGCCGCGTGGCGCGTAGCATGACGAGCGTGGAGCTGCGCCAGCTGAGGTACTTCGTCGCGGTCGCCGAGGAACTGAACTTCGGCCGGGCCGCCGAACGCCTGCTGATCGCCGGACCCTCGCTGTCCCAGCAGATCAAGGCGCTCGAACGCGACCTGGGTGTCCGGCTGTTCGACCGGGACCGTCGCTCCGTCTCCCTCACTCCGGCGGGCGCCTCCCTCCTGCCGCACACCCGGGCACTGCTGGAGCAGGCCGATGAGCTGCGGCGCCGTGCCGGTCGGTTGTCGGCGTCGGAGTCGGTCCGGCTCGGTTACGTGAACTGGCTTCCCCCGGACCTGACAGCACGGACCGCCGCCGTGGCCAAGGTGCACATCGACGCCTGGGTCGCGCCGTCGCACGCGCAGGCCGCCCGGGTCGCCGACGGCAGTCTGGACGTGGCCGTGTGCTGGGTGCGCAACCAGGACCTGGCGAAGCTCGGACTGCGGGCCCGGCTGATCGGCGCCGCCCGGCTCTACGCGGTGGCGGTCGGCACTGACAGCGACGACATACCGGCGGGGGAGACCGACGTCCTCGTCGACGACGACCTGACCTCCTGGCGGTCGTGGAACGACTACGCCGCGGAACTGGCCCGCACCACAGGCGCCCGTGCGGTGCGCATCTCGGACGGCGCCGTCACCGGCCCGGCCTTCTTCGACCACGTCCGCCAGTGCCGCCGTCCGGTCGTCAACTCGCCCAAGGGGCAGACCGCGCCGCTGCCGCCGGACCTGGTGCGGCGGGAGATCGTGGGGCCGAAGGTGTACTGGACCTGGTCCCTGGTCTGGCGCGAGACGGAGGAGCGCGCCGAGGTTCTCGCCGTGGTCGACGCCTTGAGCGACGGCGTCGGCGACCTCGGCATCCACGCTCCGGACGCCTGGCTGCCCACCGACGATCCGTACCCGCGCCCGGCGTGACCTATGTCTGAAACCAAGGCGTCGCCAACCCGTTGATCCGCTCCTGCGCCGATGTGGCGACGGCCGCGTACCGCCACTGAGGTCAGCGCCGGTCGACGGCTACGCGCAGTCCGCGGATCGCATAACCGCCGATCTCGTCCTGGAAGGTGAGGCGGGGCGGTGTGAGCATGCGGACGTTCTCGAGGGCCAGGAGACGGCCGAGGAAGACGTTGGTCTCCATCAAGGCGAGGTCGGCACCCGGGCAGCGGTGCGGTCCGTCGCCGAAGGACAGGGCAGCCGCGTACCGGCCGGTTGTCGCGGGCCGGCCGGGCCGGATGGCGGTGGGGGCGGCTCCCACGGCCTGCGGGTCGGTGTTGGCCTCGTCCACGAGGATGTCGACGAGCGCGCCGGCGGGCACGGTGACCGGCCCGTTGGCGCCCGGCACGTCCAGTGCGCCGGTGGTCCTGCGCCGCAGACGTGCGACGGCGGGTTCCAGGCGCAGGATCTCGTGGATCACCGCCAGGCGTTCGGCCTCGCTTCCGGTCTCGTAGCGCTCGCGCAGCGTCTCGGCGGTGAACAGGTGCCATGCGGCGACGCACATGAACTCGCGGGTGGTGACCATGCCGGCAGCGGCGTAGGTGAGGCACTCGCCGAGGATCTCGGCGGTCGAGCACCCCTCGGCGAGAAGGTGCGAGATCAGGTTGTCGGCGGGCCGTTCGCGGTGGGCGCGGACGGCCGGGCGGACGTCGGCGAGGTAGATGCGCAGCCAGTTGGTGTTCTGGCGGAACAGCCAGCGGAGCCCGTGCCAACTGGTGAAACCGGGCTTGCCGAACTTCTCGGGGAAGAAGCGTTCCAGCCGGCGCTGGATGCCGGGTCTGCTGTGGGTCAGGCCGATCACCCCGCACGCCACGTCGATCGCGACACCGAAGGTGAGGTCCTCCAGCCATGCCTCACCCTCGGTCCGCAGGGTGTCCAGGTGGCGCTGCGTGACACGTTCGGTGAGGTCCCGGTAGTGCTCGTCCACGCGCCGGGGCGTGAAGTAGCGGGCGGTCTGGCGGCGGTGTTCCCGGTGTTCGAGCCCGTCCCGGTACAGCACGGGCCGCCGGACGCGGGCGGGCAGCTTCTCCACGGTCTCGATGCCCAGACCGGCCTGCACGGTGTCGGTGCTGCGCAGCAAGGCGCGCGCCGCCTGATAGCCGCGCACCTGCCACGTGCCGTCGTGGCCGTGGTCGATCGGGCAGCCGGGACCGCCGTGCTCCCGGCGGGTCTTCCGTACGTCGTGATCGGCTCGGTCCATCGACTGTCGCCTCCGGCTGGGATCGGTGTCTGTACCCGGGAGAAGGTCCGCTGTCAGGCTTCCGCGGTCGTGCGCGGACCCAGACTTCAGGACGAGTGCCGCCACCGCCAGTGCCTGGACCGCCTGGACCGCCGTACCGGCCCTTCCGCCGCTACCCGGCGGCCGGTCGTGGGGAGCGGAGCACGAGCAGGGTGATCTCGCTGGGGGCGAAGATGCGGAAGGGCGGACCCCAGAAGCCGGTGCCGCGGCTGGTGTAGAGCAGGGTGCGCTCGCCGTGGTGGCTGAGGCCGGCGAGGGCGGGCTGGTCGAGGCCGACCAGGTGGTGGAAGGGCCAGATCTGGCCGCCGTGGGTGTGGCCGGAGAGCTGGAGGTCGACGCCCGAGGCGGCCGCCCGGTCGACGAACTTGGGCTGGTGGGCCAGGAGCAGAACCGGCAGTTCGGGGTCGGCGCCGTCCAGGGCCCCGGCGAGGTGGGCGCGGTGCCCGGCCAGGCCGGAGGATTCGGCGGTGACGTCGTCGACGCCGGCGACCACGAGGGTGTCGCCGCCGCGTTCGAGCAGCAGATGACGGTTGCGCAGCGGTTCCCAGCCCAGCTCGTCCATCAGGTCGACCCAGCCCTGGGCCTCGCTGTAGTACTCGTGGTTGCCGGTGACGTAGACCCGGGCCCGGGTGGCCCGCACGGTGCCCAGCGGGGCGGCCTGGGCGCGGCGGCGGGCGGCAGTGCCGTCCGCGATGTCGCCGGTGTGGCAGACGAGATCGGCCTCCAGGGTGTTCACCACCTCGCAGACCCGTGCCGACCAGCGGGCGCGGTCGAGGGGGCCGTAGTGCGTGTCGGTGATGAGGGCGACCCGGGTGCCGTCGAGCCCGGCTCCCAGGCGCGGAAGCGGCACGTCCAGTGCGCGCACGCGGGGCACGCGACGGGCCTCGGTGTACCCCCAGACGAGCAGTACGGCGGCCGTGCCGAGGACGGCCCAGGTCACGATGCGGGCCCGGTCCTGGCCGTCCCCCGCGCCGGCCACGGCCAGGGCCGGCCGCAGCAGGACGCCCAGCAGTACCGACCAGGTGAACAGGACCCAGCTGCTGCCCAGCAGGGTGACACCGAGGATCGCCCACCGGTCCTGCTGGCGCCGGCCGTGGCCGCGCACCATCGCGAGCGGCATGGTGATCAGACCGATGGCGAACAGGGCGGTGACGACCGCCGTGACGGGCAGCGGCCAGTGCTGCCCGGAGTACAGCAGCACCCAGCAGGGCACCGTCCACAGCAGGACGGGCGCGATCAAGGGGAGGTAGCGCGTCAGGCGGAGCAGCGGACTCCGGCGAGTCGTCTGCGCTGCGTCGTCCGCGGGGCGGGTGTCGCTGGTATCGGTCACGCTGCTCCTCTTGCCGTCCTGTCCGACACATGATGCCCGCTGCGGTGTCGGAGGGGGACGGCGGAGTCGTAGGAGCCGATCCGTAGCCGTGTCAGCGCGCGGTGTGGTGGCCCGCATCCGTGTCAGCCCGTGGTGCGGTGGCGGGTGGCGGAGTCGTGGGAAGCGGGCCGTGTTCGCGTCAGCGTGTTGTGCGGCGGCGGGCGGCGGTGACGAGGTCGCCGATGGTGGTGAGCTTGGTGCGCGGCCTGCCGTCGCTGTCCCCGAGGGCGCGTTCCGTCCGGTCGATGGCAGCCATGCCACGCGCGTCCACGACCTGCGGGGCCCGCCGTCGGGCCAGCCGCGCGAAGGCCTTGACCGGGGTCGTCGGCCGGGGCAGGGTGCCCTCGATCGCGTCGGCGATCAGCGTGCCCACCGTCTCCGCGGCGCAGGTGCGGTTGGCGCCGATGCCGCCCGACGAACCGCGTTTGATCCACCCCACGACGTAGGTGCCGGGCAGGCCCGTCACCCGCCCCCGTTCGTGCGGGACGGTCCCGGTCGCCTCGTCGAACGGGAGACCCGGCACCGGTGTTCCCCGGTAGCCGATGGCCCGCAGGACCATCGAGGCACGGAGCAGGACATCGCCGTCGCTGCCGGCCGCGCCGCCCGTGCCACTGACCCGCACGGCGCTCACCCGTCCGTCGGGAGCTGTGCCGCCGTCCCCGACGATCTCCCTCGGTGCGGAGTGGAAGCGCAGCACGATACGCCTGCCCTCACCCGGCGTTCGCGACCAGTCGACCTTCTCGCGCGGCACCTCCCGCAGCAGGGACGCGAGTTCACCCGGCGCGGCCGAGTCGATCGCGGCGCCCGCCCGGGGGTCGTGGTCGTCGATCACCAGCCGTACGCCCGGGAGTTGGGTGAGCGCGAGCAGTTCGGGCCGGGTGCAGGCCGCGTCCTCGGGGCCCCGGCGGCCCAGGAGTACGACCTCGCGCACGGCGGAGGCGCGCAGGGCCCGCAGGGCGTGGTCGGCGATGTCGGTGCCGGCCAGCCGCCCGGGGTCGCCGACGAGGATGCGGGCCACGTCGAGGGCCACGTTGCCGTTGCCGACCACGACGACACGCTCGGCGGACAGGTCGATCGCGTCCGGCGCGACATCGGGATGGCCGTTGTACCAGGCGACGAAGTCGGTCGCGGACACGCTGCCGGTGCGGTCCTCGCCGGGGATGCCCAGGCGCCGGTCGGCGGAAGCCCCGACCGCGTACACCACCGCGTCGTGGTGGGCGGCGAGTTCCTCCGCGCTGACCTGCTCCCCGACCCGCAGGCCGAGCAGCATCCGCACGCGGGGGTGGTCGTGGAAGCGGGCGAAGGTGTCGCCGATCTTCTTGGTCGCCGGGTGGTCGGGGGCGACGCCGTAGCGCACCAGCCCGCCGGCCACCGGCAGCCGGTCGATGAGCGTGACCTGGGCGTTGGTGTGCAGGAGCAGATCCTGGGCGGTGTACATGCCCGCAGGCCCGGTACCGACGACCGCGACCCGCAGCGGCCGGAAGTCGGCGGGCAGTGCGCGCTCGAACGAAGGCCGGTCCCAGGCATGGAAGTTGGGGCTGCCCGCGGCCGGCCCGGGGGCCGGGGTGCCGTCGTAGTAGGCGGCGTTGATCTCGGCGTACGCCTTCTGCGGGCCGGTCAGCCGGTCCACGGGGATGATGGCGTCCACCGGGCAGGCGTCCGCGCAGGCGCCGCAGTCGATGCAGGCCCGCGGGTCGACATGGAGCATCTCGGTGCTGCCGAACGCCCGCTCCTGCGGCGTGGGGTGGATGCAGTTGACCGGGCAGACGGCGACACAGGTGGCGTCGGCGCAGCAGGTCTGGGTGATCGCGTAGGTCATGGTGTCCGCTCTGCTCGGCAACGCTGCCGGGGGTCGGGTCAGATCAGGTGGGCACGCTTGTAGAAGGCCAGGGCGGGCTTGGTCAGCAGCCGGGCCGAGGCGAGGAACTCCATCAGGCCGGCGCAGCTGGAACGCAGCATCGCCTTGTGGTGCTCGTTGGCGCGGGCCTCGGCGACGGCCCGCTCGGAGTCCAGGCCTGCGTTGGCGTACACGGACTTGTTCACCATGCTCGTGACGATGACGTACGCCGCCACCGCGATCACGAACGCGTGGATCTGCCGGCGCACCCGGCCCGCCTTCGCCAGATGGCGGCGGGTCTCCTCGCGCGCGAACTTCATGTGGCGGGACTCCTCGACCACATGGATGTTGTTGATGGTCCTGACGAACGGCACGACCCGCTCGTCGCGCATCCAGTCGCGCTGCATGACGTCCAGGACCTCCTCGGCGACGAGGATCGCCGCGTAGGCGGCCTCGCCGAACGCCAGGGTCTTGAACGCCCTGCCCAGTTCGACCGCCACCCGGCGCGGCCGGTAGGCCGGGGCCCGGAGCTTCTTGGCGCCGCGGGCGAACATGATCGAGTGCCGGCACTCGTCCGCGATCTCGGTGAGGGCCCACTGGACGGCCTCGTCGGTCGGGTCCTTGGCGTAGACGTCCCGCAGGATCAGCTGCTGGAGGATCATCTCGAACCAGATGCCGGTGCTGGCGACCGAGGCGGCCTCCTGCCGGGTCAGCTCCTTGCGCTGCGCCTCGGTGAGCTCGGCCCAGTACGAGGTTCCGTACAGGGTGCTCCACTCGGGGCTCGTGCCGTGGAAGTCCTCGTCCAGGGGGGTCTCCCAGTCGACCTCGTTCAAGGGGTCGTAGGAGAGCTGCCGGGCCGAGTCGAGCAGTCGGCCGGCGATGTCCGCGGCCTGGACATCGTGCTCGGCTTCTGGCCGGACCGTGCTGCTTGCCATGCTCCCAACTCCTCAGTGTCGAGTGACGCGACGGCTCCGCCGTACGGGCGTGGATGCGGCGGCGCGGGGTCCGGCGGCCTCGTGAGGCCGTCGGGGCACCACGGGTCCCGGTGGCGCGCGGCCCCCGCTCGTTGTTAGACGGAACGTATAACAAGCACTCGTGCTGAGCCTACCCCTGAGTAAGTAAGAACCGTCGGGATGTTCTGTGAGCGGGGCGTTGTCAGTGGTGGATGCGACGCTGACCCGTATGGAATGGGCGGATTGGGCGCAGATCATGCGCGGTCGTGTCTACGGCGCCGATCACGAGGATGCCGGGCCCCGCCCGGACCGTGTCTACGCCGAACTGGTCGCGGGCCCGCTGGACGGGCTGCTGCTGGACATCACCGGCAGGCCCGGGGGCGAGCTGCGGGCGGGGGTGGAGCTGCGCACGGAGATAGGGGCCCACGGGCGGGGCGGCCGGGCGCGGTACGCACTGCGGGACGGGCCGGGCCGGTATCTGGACTGGCGGGGGGACACGCCGTGACCGGCGTGGGCGCCGGAGTGGGGCGGAGGGGGCGCCCGCGCGGACTGCGGCCCGCGTGCGGCGGCATGCCGGCCCCGTCCGCGCGGGATGTGCTCAGGCGCCCTTCGTCTCCAGTTCGCGCTTGAGGTTGCGCAGTGTCGTCTCGATGTTGCGGGCCTGGAAGGCGGCGAAAGTCCGGCCGGAAGTCGCCAGCCGGTCGAACGCGTTCGCCGCGAAGTCCGGCCACCGGCGCCGGTCGTCGGTCCAGATCTCCGTCACCCGGGTGCCGGCACCGACCGGCTCGAAGCGGTACTCCCAGGAGGCGATCGGCCCACGCAGCCAGGGCGTGCGGACCCCGATGGCGTGGACGCGGAAGGCGAACCGGCGGGCCGGCTCGGCCGCGGTGACGGTGCAGCGTGTCACCCACCTGAAGCGCCCGCGCTTGTTGCGTCCGGTGAAGGTGCCGCCCACGACCGCCGGGCCGCCCGCCGACGCCCCGGTCGTCCCCAGGTTCTCCGGGCTCCAGCGGCCCATGTCCTCGGGGCGGCTCACCGCCCGGTAGGCGACCTCGGGCGTCACGTCGATGACGATGCTGCTGCTCACGGTGAACACTCGGGCCACTGCGCTGCCTCCCACGGACGGATGACGACTCTGTTCGCAGCAGCCGCCGGTGCAGAAGCTACTGCTCGGTAGTGAGCATGCCATGAGACGCGCGGGGCGGGCACCGAGGCGTCCGCTTCGCGCGGACGGTCAGCGGACCATGCCCTTCACGACGGCCAGATCCTCTCCGGTCAACTCCGCGACGCGGTGGGCCGGTACGCCCGCCGCCAGGGCGCGGGTGAGCAGCGCGTCGCGCCCCTCGGTCCGGGAGCGGTAGTCGAGCAGTTCCTCCTCCAGCCGGGCGAGGTTCTCGGGCGCGAGATGGTGGCGGAGCCGGAGCAGCTCCTCTTCACCGAGCGGTACGGGGATCCGCTCGGCGTCCTCGGGGATGGCCGCCGTCTCCTCGGGCGGCAGCAGGCGTAGCTCCGGCGACGTCGCGGAGACGCCCTGGGCGTCCAGCCACGCCCGTACCGCGGGGGTCTCCATGCAAGCCGGTTCGCCGATGGCCGCGGGCGGTACGCCGAGGTTCGGAGCCGTGTCGTCGATCAGGACCAGGTAGGCGTCGTCGGTCATCCTCGGGTTCCTCACAGGTGAAGAAGGTTGCTGACGGCGGCACAGATACCCCCGGGCGGGCGTCTTACGTCCGGTGCGGGGTGTGTCGTGCCGGGCCTCTTGCGCTCGGTCCGGTGCGGGGTGTGTCGTGCCGGGCCTCTTGTGCTCGGTCCGGTGCGGGGTGTGTCGCGCCGGGCGTCTCGCGTCCGGTCCGGCCCGGGAGGTGCCTCGCGTCGGTCTGCTGTCGGCCCGTCCGCACGCACCCGGGGAGCCGCCCCGCCCTGTGCCCCGCTCGCCTCCCGAAGCAGAGGATCATGCTTTCGCGAGGCCTGGGTAGGCGCGGCCGACGACATTCCACAGCCGAGGAACGGAGACACCGTGCCGACGACACCGCCGCCCGCCGCTCACGCCCCGCATCCGGACCTCCAGCTCGCCGCGGGCTGGACGCACTGGT
Source organism: Streptomyces sp. Act143 (assembly GCF_003143935.1). Classification (GTDB taxonomy): domain Bacteria; phylum Actinomycetota; class Actinomycetes; order Streptomycetales; family Streptomycetaceae; genus Streptomyces. Next base: position 6,537,511 of record NZ_QFRX01000001.1, read on the forward strand.
TCGGTGACCACACTGCCGCGCTGATCGAGATACCCCTGCGCATCGTGCTGATCATCGTGGTGCTCGCCGTGGTGCGCTGGCTGGCCGGGCGGGCCATCACCCGGATCGTGCGCCATGTGCTGGAGCCCGCGCCGGGGGAGGGCGAGTCCAGGCCGGCGAGGCGCCGCGGGCGCGGGCTGGCCGTGCTGCAACGGGACCGCTCCCGGGTCCGTCAGCGCCGCGAGCAGCGGGCCCGCACCATCGGCACGGTCCTCGGCAGCACGGTGACCATCATGCTGTCGCTGGTCGGCGTGGCCATGGTCCTCGACCAGGTGGGCATCGCGCTGGGCCCGTTGCTGGCCAGCGCCGGCGTGGTCGGTCTGGCGATCGGCTTCGGCGCGCAGAGCCTGGTCGCCGACTACCTCTCCGGTCTTCTCATCATGATCGAGGACCAGTACGGCGTCGGCGATTCCGTGGACCTCGGTGAGGCCGTGGGCGAGGTCGAGCACGTCGGCCTGCGGCTGACTCATGTGCGCGACCTCAACGGCGGTCTGTGGCACATCCGCAACGGAGAGATCCTGCGGGTCCGCAACGACAGCCAGGACTGGGCGCGCGCCGTCCTGGACGTCTCCGTCTCCCACACCGCCGATCTCACCACGGTGCAACGGGTGCTGGAGGAGACCGGCCGGGAGCTGCGCCGGGACCCGGCGATCGGGGACCTGCTCCTCGAAGACCCGTCCGTGTGGGGGGTGCAGTCCCTGGACGCGGACGGCATCGTCGTACGCCTCGCCGTGAAGACGGTGCCCCAGGAGCAGTGGGGCGTCACCCGCGAGCTGCGCCGCCGGGTGAAGGACGCCCTCGACGAGGCGGGCGTCGACATTCCGTTCCGGCAGCACACCGTCTGGCTGCGCACGGAGAACCCGGCTCACGCCTCGATGAATTGAACGTTTCAATTTCCCTTCCCGGTAAGGCTGCTAACGGTGAGCGGAGCCGCCGGTCAGTCGCAGAAGGCCTGGTCCAGGAAGGCGTCGACCGCGTCGTCGGCGTCGCCCCGGAAGTCGGGTGTGAGGGCGACCGTGACCTGACGTCGCCCGTCCTCCGTCGCGAACGACCAGGCCTGGTACGCCAGGGCATCGCCGTCGTTGCCGTACACCCGGACCCCGCACGAGGTGTCCTTCCAGGCCAGCCCCAGCCCGTAGTGCCTGTCCGGGACGCCCGGTGTCTTCATCTCGGCGAGGAGGTGATCCGGCAGCAGTCGGCCGTCGAGCAGGGCGGCGACGAACCGGTTGAGATCCTTCGTGGAGGAGATGATCTCGCCGCCCGCGCCCATCACGGAAGGGTTCATCTCCGTGTAGTCGACGAGGCTCGTTCCGTCGCCCTGCGCGATCGGCACATAGCCGTGGGGGTGGGGCCCGTCGAGGCGCGGCGACGTGCCCGGCAGCGAGGTGTCGCGCAACCCCAACGGCCGGATGATCCGGCGCTCGATCTCCGCACCGTACGTCCGTCCGGTCGCCTCCTCGATGACCTGGCCGAGCAGCAGGTAGCCGGTGTTCGAGTAGCTGTAGGCCGAACCCGGCGGTTCGAACGTCGGCGCGTGCACCACGGCGCGCTGCACCAGTTCGGCCGCCGTCCAGGTCCGCCAGCGGTTGGCCAGGAACTCCGGCCCGGGCGGCATCGGCAACGTGCGCAGGTAGTCGTACAGCCCGCTCGTGTGGTTGAGCAGCTGCCGCAGCGTGATGTGGTGGCCGTTCGGCGCGACACCTGGCAGCCACTTCTCGACCGTGTCGTCGAGCCGCAGCCGGCCCTCGTCGGCGAGTTGCAGGGCGACGGTGGAGACGAACGTCTTGGTGATGCTGCCCGCCCGGAACCTTCCGGCCGCCGGAACCGGTCGCGTCGTGTCCAGTTCGGCGACCCCGCTGACACCCCGCCACGTTCCGTCCGCGTCACGCACCTCCGCCAGCGCACCCACGGCTCCCGTGGCCACGACGCCGTCCAGCGAGTCCTGAAGCCCCGCCCGACCCCCGTCTCCCGGTGTCGCCGCGACCGCAGTCGGGGCCGCCAGTACCGCCACCGCCGCCAAAGCCGTCGTAGCGGTCAGCAGCGTCCGTCGCACGTGTCTCATCTCGACCTCGCCTCTCGGGCAGCGCATCAGTTTCGTCTCGTTCGGTACGCACTGAGCTTGCTGGAGGGGGGCGGGTCGCAGCGATGGGGGTGATCACCGTATCGGGCCGGGGGGTGCCCCTACCCTTCCGGGACATCCCGTAGGGCCGGGCCACGGTCCGCCCGTCCAGCCGATACGGTGCGCGCCGCCATGGCCGTGTCGATGCGGGGCAACCGTAGGGGCATGATGGTGATGCCCCCACGGCGCCTGCTGTCCCCGACGTTGTTGCTGCTGCTTGCACTGCCGTTCGCGAGTTCCTGCGACGACGGTGGTTCCGACGCCGCCCGGGCCGACAACGCACTGCGTGCGGCAGCGTCCGGGGACGAGGTGCTCATCAGCACCGACAACGGGCTGCGGCTGCGCCCGGCCGACGGCGACCACATCACCGTGGACGACCGGATCGACGCCCACTGGTCCCGCCACGACGACCGCTGGACCCTGGACCTGGGCTGCGCCGACCACGACGGCCACGGCTGTCCACGGATGCCGTACGTCACGATCCCCGACGGCGCGAAGGTCACTGTCACCGCCCGCAACGCCGGCATCGACGTGGTGGACGTGGCCGCCGCGTTGGACGTGACGACCGTCAACGGCGACGTGACGGTGACCCACTCCGGTCAGGACGACGCCCCGCTGCGCCTGTCCACCCGCAACGGATCGGTGCGCGCGTCCTCTGTCGAGGCCGACGGGTTGCGCGCGACCACCGTCAACGGCGATGTGGTGCTGCAGTGCGCCGCCGCGCCCACGGGCGTGACCGCGCGGACCGTCAACGGCTCGGTCGATGTCACCGTCCCCCGCGATGCCCCGGCCTACCACGTCACCATGGGCACCGACAACGGGCGCACCACGACCGATGTGCACGCCCAGGGCGCCGACCGAAACCGCCTGATGACCCTGTCCACGGTCAACGGTGACGTCACGGCCCGCCGGGACTGAGGCGTGACGGGCTGTCAGTTTCACGTGAAACACCCTGACGTGGTGTTTTAAAGTGACTGTCGCTCGTTTTTCCGCGACTCAGGGACCTGTGAGGGACACGCGAACCATGTCCACCGAAACGTTTGAGTTTCAGGTAGAGGCCCGTCAGCTGCTCCAGCTGATGATCCATTCGGTCTACTCGAACAAGGACGTCTTCTTGCGGGAGCTCGTCTCCAACGCCTCCGACGCGCTCGACAAGCTGCGCCTGGCCGCCCTGCGCGACGACGGCCTCGACGTGGACCTGTCCGACCTGCACATCCAGATCGACGTCGACCCGGAGGCCCGTACGCTCACCGTGCGGGACAACGGCATCGGGATGTCGTACGGCGAGGTCGGCACATTGATCGGCACGATCGCCAACTCCGGCACGGCCGCCCTCCTCAAGGAACTGGAGGAGGCCAAGGACGAGGCGGGTGCGGAGGGGCTGATCGGCCGGTTCGGCATCGGGTTCTACGCCGGATTCATGGTGGCCGACGAGATGACCCTGGTGACCCGGCGCCTGGGCGAGAGCAGCGGCACACGCTGGTCGTCCCGCGGCGAGGGCACCTACTCGCTGGAGAAGGTCGAGGAGGCGCCCCAGGGCACGTCCGTGACGCTCCACCTCAAGCCCGCCGACCCCGAGAACCAGCTGCACGACTACACCTCCACCTGGAAGATCAGGGAGATCGTCAAGCGGTACTCGGACTTCATCACCTGGCCGATCCGCCTCGTCCCGCAGGCCGGCGACGGCGAGGAGACGGCGGAGCCGGAGACGCTGAACTCGCGCAAGGCCCTGTGGGCGCGCTCGCGCGAGGAGGTCTCGGCGGACGAGTACCACGAGCTCTACAAGCACGTCAGCCACGACTGGCGCGACCCTCTGGAGACGATCCGGCTCCAGGCCGAGGGCACCTTCGAGTACCAGGCGCTGCTGTTCCTCCCGGCCCACGCCCCGCACGACCTGTTCACCCGGGACTTCCGGCGCGGTCTCCAGCTCTACGTCCGACGCGTGCTGATCATGGACGACTGCGAGGCGCTGCTGCCGCCGTACCTCCGCTTCGTCAAGGGCGTCGTCGACGCGCAGGACCTGTCGCTCAACGTCTCCCGGGAGATCCTCCAGCAGGACCGCCACATCAGGATGATCCAGCGACGGCTGACCAAGAAGGTCCTGTCGTCGGTCAAGGAGATGAAGGCCAACGACCCCGAGAAGTACGCCACGTTCTGGCGTGAGTTCGGCGCCGTGCTCAAGGAGGGACTGCTCGGCGACCCCGACAACCGCGATGCCATCCTCGCGGTCACGTCCTTCGTCAGCACCCATGAGGGGGACGAGCCGACGACGCTCCAGCAGTACATCGAGCGGATGAAGGACGGTCAGGAGCACATCTACTACCTGACCGGCGAGTCCCGGCAGAGCATCGAGAACTCCCCGCACATGGAGGTGTTCAAGGCCCGAGGCGTCGAGGTCCTGCTGCTGACCGACCCCGTCGACGAGGTGTGGGTCGACGCCGTGGGCGAGTTCGAGGGCAGGCAACTGCGGTCCGTCGCCAAGGGCGAGATCGACCTCGACGTCCAGGGCGGCGAACAGGAGGACAGCGCACGGCAGGAGCAGGACGAGAGCTACGCCGGTCTGCTGGAGTGGATGAAGGAGCAGCTGGGGGAGGAGGTCAAGGACGTCCGGCTGTCGACCCGCCTGACCGTCTCACCGGCGTGTGTCGTCTCCGACGCCCATGACCTCACGCCGGCGCTGGAGAACATGTACCGGGCGATGGGCCAGGAGGTGCCGGTCACCAAGCGGATCCTCGAACTCAACCCCGGTCACGCGCTCGTCCGCGGCCTGCAGCAGGCCTACGCGGAGCAGACGGGCCAGGAGGACCGGGCGGAGCTCGCCGAGACCGCCCAACTGCTGCACGGCCTCGCCGTCCTCGCGGAAGGCGGACAGCCCAAGGAGCCCGCCCGGTTCGTCAAACTGGTGGCGGAACGGCTGGAGCGCACGCTGCGCTGAGCGTGAGGCCGTCGGCGCGGCACGGCGGTTGTGCTCCCGACCGGGGCGCGGCCGCCGTTGTGGAGGAGTCACGGGGCTCCGCCACGGGCCCGGTGCGCCGCGCCGGGGGTCATTCGCTGCTGCGCAGGGCGACCCAGGTGCCGCGTGCCACCACCCCGTCGGCATCCAGGCCCCGGTCGCTCTGGAACTCCCGCACCGCGGCCTGGGTGCCGGTCCCGAACTCCCCGTCCCCGTCGGCGTTTCCCATGCTGTACCCGCGTTCGGTCAGCATGCACTGCACCTGCTGGACGCGTGCCCCGTTGTCACCGAGGCGGGTGCGTCCGCTGCCGGAGTAGTAGGTGCACTCGGAGAGCCAGGGGGCGGTGCCGCTGCCGGCGGACGGGGCGGCGGCGGACGCGGTGGGGGAGAGGGAGCCGACGGGGACGCCGGTGGGAGCGGCGACGCCGTCACGCGCGTCGGCGGCGCCGTCGGCGGAGCCCGGGACTTCGGACGGTGAAGCGGCGGCCCCGGTCCTGCCGTCGAGGTTCTCGTTCAAGGCACCGTCGACGTCCGGATGGGTCAGCCCGCTGGTGCCGGAGGGCACAGGGGCGGGCGAGCGGCCCCCGGGCACGGTTCCGACGGTGCTGTCGGCGCCGGCCTCCGGCGAGGAGGCGGCCGTCGGCCCTTCCTCAGGGATGCTCCAGTAGACCGCCGCAGCCAGCAGGCAGGCCGAGACCGAGGCGCCGGCGACCCATAACGGCCTCCGGCGCCGGGACGGGGTCACGGCCCGCTCCGGCGGCCCCGCTGGTGCCGTCCGCGGGTCGTCACCGCCCCGCGACGGGCCCGCCACGGCGGACGGGACAGGGTCCGTCGCCCGCGCGGACGGCACCGCGACGAGACCGGCGGACGATCGCAGGCGGGGCAGGTTCGCCACGGGCAGCCGGTGCAGCGCCTCGTACGCTTCCTGCCGGACCAGCAGCTGGCCGCCCAGCGGATCGGGCCAGACGGAAGGCACCGCACGCGCTTCGGCGGCGTCGATCAGCTCCCGCGGGGTGGGCCGCTGCGCGGGCTCCTTGGCCAGGCAGGCGGTCAGTAACCGGCCGAGCTCCGCGTCCGCCCCCGAGATCTCGCCGATCACCTCCGGGCGCGGCTCCTCGTACGCCACTCTGTGCATCACGTCGACGCCCGTGCCGTCGCCGAACGGCGCGCGCCCGGTCGCCGCGTAGACCAGCGTCCCGGCCAGCGAGAACACGTCGGAGGAGGTGTCCGACAGGCCCTCCCTGAGGTGCTCGGGCGACATGTACGCCGGGGTCCCGACGCGATTGCCGGTGCCGGTGATCGCACTCGCGTCGGCGGCCTTCGAAACACCGAAGTCGATCACATGGGCCCCCTGAACGGACAGCAGCACATTGGACGGCTTGAGGTCCCGGTGCACGATGCCGTCGGCAGCCAGCGCCGCCAGGGCCCGTCCGAGCTCGGCCACCAGGCGCCAGACGCCGGCCGTCGCCAAGGGGGCGTCCTCGCGTACGGTCTCGGCCAGGTCCAGGCCGGGAAGGTATTCCGTGGCCATCCACAGCAGGTCGTCGTCGAAGCCCGTCCCGCACAACCGAGGTGCGTACGGCATACGGAGCCGGGCGTGCACCGACGCTTCCCGCTCGAAGCGGCGCCGGAACCTGGGGTCCTCCGCGTACTCCGGCCGGATCACCTTGACGGCGACCAGACCGGGGCTGTCGTCCGCGGGGCGCGCGAGGTAGACGCGCCCCATACCGCCGCTGCCGAGCAGCGCCAGGGGCACATAGGGGCCGACCCGCCGCGGGTCGCCGAGTCGCAGGGGCGAGGCGCCCGTCCGCCGCAGCGCGGCAACCGTGTCGTCCGCCGGCTCCGACCGCTGTCCCGACAAGAAATCCCCCGAAGTCATGTTCGACATACGCCAGTTCACTCGTGGTGGAAGAGGAGGCTAACCCAGCCGAGCCGCACGTTCAGCGAATCGGCGACTTCGCCCCCGCCGGGTGCCGGTGCGGCGTCATCGAGTGTGCTGGTCGATCACTTCGCCCGGACGGGGCGGAGCGCGTCGTGACGACGAGTGAGGCGCCCGAGGAGGTCCGCGCGTCGTAGGCATCCTCTGCCTGCTCGAACCCCCCGCCAGCCGCAGGGCCCGGAGCGTGCCGGGCGGGGTCCCTGCTACCGGCCGGCGACCGGACCGGGCCTGTCCGGCCCGGTCCGGTCCGCGCGGCTCAGGCGCGCTTCAGCCGCAGCGTCACCAGCTCGAACGGGCGCAGCCGTACGTCGATCCGGTCGCCGTCCACGGCCGGCGCGGTCGCATCCGCGAGGGGGCGTTCCAGCAGGTCGGTGACGGCGACCGAGGCGACCGGGAACCCGGCCGTCAGCGTGGCCCGCGTCCGGCCGCCGTGCGCCTCGTGGAAGCGGACCACGACGTCCCCGCTGCCGTCGTCGGCCAGCTTCACGGCCGTCACCACCACCGCATCCTGATCCACCGTCACCAGCGGCGCCACCTCCGCGCCGCCGGTCAGCCGCCGTTCGGGCAGGTTGATCCGCCAGCCCTCGCGGACCGCGTCGCCGATCCCGGCGCCGGGCACCAGCGCGTGCCGGAACCGGTGCGCCCCCTGGTCGGTCTCCGGGTCGGGGAAGCGCGGGGCCCGCAGCAGCGACACCCGGAGCGTGGTCGTCGTACCGCCGTCGGCGCGGACCGTGCGGGTCACGTCGTGGCCGTACGTCGAGTCGTTGACCAGGGCCACGCCCCAGCCGGGCTCCTCCAGGTGGACGAAGCGGTGGTTGCACGCCTCGAACTTGGCCGCCTCCCACGAGGTGTTGGTGTGGGTGGGGCGGTGGAAGTGCCCGAACTGGGTCTCCGAGGCGTACCGTTCGGCGTGCACGTCGAACGGGAAGGCCAGCTTGAGGAACTTCTCCGTCTCGTGCCAGTCGACTTCCGTGTCGATGACCAGGCGGCGCTCCGCGGGCGCGAGCGTCAGCACCTGGGTGACACGGGAGTCACCGAAGGCCCGGACCACCCGCACCGACGCCCCGTCCTCCCCGGGCGTGACCGACTCGACGCCGGTCAGGTCGGTGACGGTGTTGCGGTAGAACTCGTCGACGTCCCAGGCGTCCCACATGTTCGGGAAGTCGGGGTGGAGCTGGAGAAGGTTGGCGGCCCGGCCCGGTGCGACCGTCTCGCGGGCGCCCTCGATGTCGTACGCCGACACCACCAGGCCCTGGGCGTCCACCTCGATCCGCAACAGGCCGTTGTCCAGCACGAACCCGCCCTCGCCGCGGGAGGTCAGCCGGGTCTCGCCGTCGGCCACCGGGGCCGCCACGGCACCGGCCGCGACGCCGTGCCGGCGGTGCGGCGCGGAGTTGAACAGCAGCTCGGCACTGCCCTCACCGGCCAGGGCGCGCTGGGCGGACTCGATGATCCCGTCGAGCTCGGCGGCGACGCGGTCGTACGTCGCCCGCGCCTCGCGGTGCACCCAGGCGATGGACGAGCCCGGCAGGATGTCGTGGAACTGGTGCAGCAGGACCGTCTTCCAGATGCGGTCCAACTCCTCGTAGGGGTAGGCGAATCCGGTGCGTACGGCCGCGGTCGCCGACCACAGCTCGGCCTCGCGCAGAAGGTGCTCGCTGCGCCGGTTGCCCTGCTTGGTCCTGGCCTGGCTGGTGAGGGTGGCGCGGTGGAGTTCCAGGTACAACTCGCCCACCCAGACCGGCGGCTCGGGGTACTCGGCCTCGGCCTGCGCGAAGAACGCCGCCGGGGTCTCCCACACCACCGTCGGGGAGCCCTCCAGGTTCCGCACCCGGGCCGCCTTCGCGACCATCTCCCGGGTGGTGCCGCCGCCCCCGTCGCCCCACCCGGTCGGTGCGAGGGAGTGCCGGGCGCGGCCCTTGTCCTTGAAGTTCTTCTCCGCGTGGGCGAGTTCGCTGCCCTTCATGGAGCAGTTGTAGGTGTCGACGGGCGGGAAGTGGGTGAAGATCCGGGTGCCGTCGATGCCCTCCCAACGGAAGGTGTGGTGCGGGAACTTGTTCGTCTGCGACCACGAGATCTTCTGCGTCAGCAGGTACTTCGACCCGGCTGCCTTGATGATCTGCGGCAGGCCCGCGGCGAAGCCGAAGGTGTCCGGCAGCCACGCCTCGTCGTTCTCGATACCGAACTCGTCGAGGAAGAACCGCTTGCCGTGCACGAACTGCCGGGCCATCGCCTCCGAGCCAGGCATGTTGGTGTCCGACTCCACCCACATGCCGCCCGCCGGTACGAACCGCCCGTCGGCCACCGCCTTCTTCACCCGCGCCCACACCTCGGGACGGTGCTCCTTCACCCACGCCCACTGCTGGGCCTGGGACATGGCGAAGACGAAGTCCGGCTCGTCCTCCAGCAGCGCGGTCATGTTGGAGGTCGTACGGGCCACCTTGCGGACCGTCTCGCGCAGCGGCCACAGCCACGCCGAGTCGATGTGCGCGTGGCCGACGGCGCTGATGCGGTGCGCCGAGGGGACGGCCGGCGTCGCCAGCACCTGTTCCAGCTCGGCGCGGGCGCGGGCCGCCGTGCCGCCCACGTCCTGGAGGTCGACGGCGTCCAGGGCCCGTTCGACGGCGCGCAGGACGTCGTAGCGGCGGGCGGAGTCCACCGGCAGTTCGGCCATCAGCTCGCCGAGCACCTCCAGGTCGATCACCAGCTGCCACACCGTCTTGTCGAAGACGGCGAGGTCCATGCGCGTCAGGGTGTACTGCGGCTGGTCGCCCGCGGTCTCCTTGTCGCCCAACTGCGTGGGCAGGAAGGGGTGGTAGTCGAGGATGACGGGGTTGGAGGCGGCCTCGACGTGCAGCCGCACCTCCTCGCCGCCCTCGACCGGCGCACCGATCCGCACCCACTGGTTGCGCGGGTTGAGGCCCTTCACCGGGGTGCCGTCGGGCCGGTAGACCAGGCCCTCGCACTGGAAGCCGGGCATGTTCTCGTCGAAGCCGAGGTCGAGCAGGGCCTCGACGGTCCGGCCGGCCCACGCCTCGGGCACGGTCCCGGTGACCAGGAACCAGCTGGTGCCCCACGGCGCGCCCCAGCGTGCGCCGACGGCGATCGGCTTGGGTTCGGCCGCCAGCCCTTCGGCGACCGGCACCGGCTTGCCGGGGGCGTGCCAGACCGCCACGTCCAGGGGCACGGACTCGGGGTGGACGGCGGGGCGGATGCGTTCGTCGAGGACGCGCTTGAGCCGGGCCTCGACCAGGGTGCGGTCGTCATGCATGCGGGGTGCTCCGTAGGTCGTACGTCAGCGGGTGGTTGTCAGCGTGGGGCGGTCGTGGCGTTCAGGCGAGGGTGCCCGGCCGCGGGGCGGGGAGCACCTGCTCGGCCGTGACGACCTCGGTGATGCCGCGGGCGCGCAGATGGTGCTCGTCGTCGGCGCGGACGTCGAGGACGGTGGTGGGCCGGGCGCCGTCGGCGGTCAGCCGGAAGAACGCCTCGTACACGTATCCGCCCGGGGCGAGCGCGGCGCGCAGTGCGGGATCGGCGGGCACCGTCAGGGCGGTGGTGCGCGGCGCGGGCCGCGGCACACCGCTGCGGGCGGCGGCGGCCAGCGCCTCGGCCGTGTCCTTGGGCCGCCGGTCGTTGGTGAGCAGACCCAGGGAGTATTCGAGTTCGGGGAAGTCGGCGAGGTCGCGGGACACGTCGTGGGAGCACCACCAGGTGATGCCCCACAGGTCGGGGCAGTCCAGCGCGTGGGCGATGGTGGCCTCGGTGAAGGCGGCGGCGTGCTCGGCCGGGATCAGCGGCGCGGGCGCGCCGACCTCCTGCAACCAGACCGGCCGGTGCGGCTCCTCGGCCCAGGCCTTGCTCAGTTCGACGAGGTAGGCCGCGTGGTGCTCGGTCGGCACGGAGGTGCGGCCGTAGCGCTGGGCGGTGCCGTTGAACACCCAGGAGTGCACGGCGGTGACCGTTCCGCGCCGGGCGGCCTGCGCCGGGGTGAAGGGCTGGTCGGGCTGGTACCAGGTGGCGTCGTACTCGGCGTGCAGGTGCAGCCGGCCGGGTGCGCCCTCCTCGCAGGCGGCGAGCATGCGCTCCAGCCAGGCGTCGACCTGTTCGGGCGTGGCCCGGTCGGGGTCGGGGTGCGGGCCGGCGGAGAACTGGTTGATCTCGTTGCCCAGGGTCATGCCGATGAAGTTGGGCCGGTCGGCGAGGGCGGCGGCCAGGGTGCGCAGGTAGGCGGCCTGGCCGTCGAGGACGTCCGGGTCGGTGAAGAGGTTGCGCCGGTGCCAGGTCTGCGTCCAGGCCGGCAGGAAGTCGAAGCTCGACAGGTGTCCCTGGAGGCCGTCCACGTTGACGTCCAGACCGCGTTCGGCCGCCGCGTCGGCGAGCGCGACGAGCTGCTCCACCGCGCGCGGGCGGATCAGGGCGCGGTTGGGCTGGAAGTACGGCCACAGCGGGAAGACGCGGACGTGGTCCAGGCCGAGCGCGGCGATGGAGTCCAGGTCGGCGCGGACGGAGTCCAGGTCGAAGTCGAGCCAGTGGTGGAACCACCCTTCGCTGGGGGTGTAGTTGACGCCGAAGCGCACGGCAGGGGGCATGCGGTTGTCCTTGAACTGGGGGGTGGCGTGGCGCGGTGGAACGGGTGCGGCTCAGCCCTTGACGGCGCCCTCGCCGACTCCGCGGAAGAAGTACCGCTGGAGGCAGGCGAAGAGGACGATGAGCGGGGCGACGGCGATGATCGTGCCCGCGGCGACCAGGCGCTGGTCGTTGGCGAAGGTGCCGTGCAGGTAGTTGAGGCCGATGGTCAGGGTGAACTTGGACGGGTCGTTGAGCACGATGAGCGGCCAGAGGAAGTCGTCCCAGGCGCCCATGAAGGCGAAGATGGCGACCACGGCGAGGGTGCCCTTCACCGACGGCAGCGCGATGTAGCAGAAGCGCTGCCAGACGTTGGCGCCGTCGACGTAGGCCGCCTCCTCCACCTCGTGGGGCAGATTGAGGAAGGCGTTGCGCATCAGCAGTACGTTCAGGGAGCTGACGCAGCTGGGCAGGATCACCCCGATGAGGGTGTTGTTCAGGCCCAGCTCCCGCATGGTCGTGAACTGGGCGATGATGATGCTCTCCACGGGCACGAGCATCGCCAGCACGAACACCAGGGTGAGCGCGCGCCGGCCCGCGAACCGCAGCCGGGCCATGGCGTAGCCGGCCAGCGCCGAGCCGACACAGTTGGTGACCACACTGGCGACGGCGACCTTCAGCGAGTTCAGGACGTAGTCCCAGACGGGGATGGTGTCGGCGACCCGCGTGTAGTTGTGCAGGGTGGGGTGTTCGGGCAGGAAGGACGGCGTGGAGCTGTAGATGTCCTCCGTCGGCCCCTTCAGCGACGTCGACAGCTGCCACAGGAACGGGCCGATGGTCAAGGCCAGGACCGCGAGCAGCAGCACGTAGCGCACCATCAGCTCCCACGCCCGGACCGGCCGCCCGTCGCGGTCGGTGCGCCCGGACCGGCGCACGGGTACGGTCGCCGGTCGCTCGGGACGCGTTTTCTCCGTCACGCTCATGACTCGTCCTTCCGGTCGGCGCGCAGGACCAGCAGCATCAGGACCACGGTGATCACGAAGACCACCAGGGAGATGGCGGAGGCGTAGCCGACCCGGCCGCTGAGGCCGGTGCCGGTGCGCTCGACCAGCATGATCAGGGTGGTGTCCTCGCCGGCCGGGCCGCCGTCGGGCCCGGCCATCAGGTAGACCTCGGAGAACACCTTGAACGCGGCGACCGAGGACAGTGCCGCGACCAGGACCATGGTCGAGCGCAGGGCGGGCACGGTGACGGTGAGGAACCGGCGCACCGGGCCCGCGCCGTCGACGGCGGCGGCCTCGTGCAGCTCGCGCGGCACGTTGGCCAGCGCCGCCAGATAGATGATCATGTAGTAGCCGAGGCCCTTCCACACGGTGACCGTCATGGCGCTGATCAGCAGCAGCCACTGGTCGCTGAGGAAACCGACCGGACCGGCACCGAGCTTGCCCAGCAGCGAGTTGACCAGGCCCCGTTCGTCCAGCAGCCACACCCAGATCAGGCCCACCACGACGATCGAGGCGACGACCGGGGTGTAGAAGGCGGACCGGAAGAAGGCGATGCCCGGGATGTTCTTCTCCACCAGCAGCGCGAGCAGCAGCGGCAGCACGACGAGCGCGGGGACGACCCCGACGACGTACAGTGCGCTGTTGCGCAGGGCGATCCAGAACATGTCGTCGTGGAGCAGCTCGCGGAAGTTGGCGAGGCCCACGAAGCGGCCCGGGAGCAGTGTGCGGCGGTCGGTGAAGGAGTTGACCACCGTCGAGACGAACGGCCACAGGATGAACGCGGCGATCACGGCCAGTCCGGGTGCGGCGAACAGCCAGGGGCTGGTCGGCAGTTGACGCCGTACCCGGGTGCCGGACGGAACAGTGGAACGGGCCATGACGAATCAGCCCTGCTGGAGCAGCTGGTCGCAGGCCTTGACAGCGTTGTCAAGAGCTTCCTTGGGGCTCTCCTTGCCCTGGAGAGCCTTGGCGACCTCGTTGCGCAGCGCCGTCTTCATCTGGTCGCTGAAGAGCACCGGTGTGTAATTGACCGCCGTCTGCAGCGACTTGGCGGCGGCCACCCGCACCCGGGTCTCGTCGGTGCCGTCCTCCTTGGTGAAGTAGGGGTCGTCCAGCGAGCCCTTGGTGCTGGGGAAGATGGCGACCTGCTTCGCGAACGCCATCTGGTTCTCGGCGTCGGTGACGAAGTGGGCGAAGGCGACCGCGGCCGGCTTCTGCTGGGACTGGGCGTTCACCATGATGTTCTGCACGTACATGTTGACGTGGCCGGTGCTGGTGATCTGGTCCGTGATGCCGATGTTCTTGTACAGGGTCGGCGCCTGGGTCTTGAAGTTCTTCAGGTCCAGCGCGCTGCCGGGGTTCATGGCCACGGCGCCGGTGAGGAACTTCTGGCCGGAGGACTCCGGGGTGGCGGTGAGGGCCTGCGGGTCGAGGGCCTTGGCGTCGTACAACTCCTTGTACTTGCCGAGCAGTTCGACGCCCTTCGCGTCGTTGAAGGAGAAGGCGGTGCCCTGCTTGTTCATCAACGGGACGCCGTAGCGGCCGAAGTCCTCGATGGTGGGCACGTTGGCGAGGGTGGCGACCTTGCCGTCGGTCCTCTTGGCTATCTCCAGGCCGTCCGTGAACAGTTCGGCGTACGTCTTCGGCGGCTGGTCCGGGTTGAGGCCGGCCTCCTTGAACAGGGCCTTGTTGTAGAACAGCGGGCCGGTGTTGAGGTACCAGGGGAAGGCGTAGGTGCCGCTCAGGCCGGGCATCTGGCTGCTGGCCCAGGCGCCGGGCAGGTACTCGCCCTTGTACTTCGCCGCCGCCTTGTCCTTGTCCAGGTCCATGGCGAGGCCGGCCTTGGCGAGCGGGGCGGCCAGGTCGGGGGAGACGTTGACGACGTCGGGGAGCGTGCCGCCGGCCGCCTGCGCGCTGAGTTTGTCGGCGTAGCCCTCGGCGGGCTGGTCGACCCACTTCACGTGGGTGCCCGGGTACTGCTTCTCGAAGTCGGAGATCACGCCCTCGAAGTACGACTTGAAGTTCGCCCTCAGATTCCAGGTCTGGAAGGTGATGTCGCCCTGGACCTTGCCCGAGGCGTCGCCCGACGAACTGTCGTCACCGGAACCACAGGCACTCAGGGGAAGCAGGACCGCGGCGGTGGCAGCGGTGGCGAGGATTCTGCGGGAGATGCGCACGGCTGAAGGCTCCTTTACACGGCGGGTCACGGCGACGATGTCGGCCACGGGTACAGGGGCAGACCTTGCATCCTTCTCCGGGAAAAAGTCAATGGATTCAGAGCGTAAGGTCACCGAGGGATACCTAAAGTCCAGGTCAGAGTGGGTGCTGCGTTAGCAACTCGGCTGATCGCTAATGCGCTTTAGTGGGTCTCAGCTCAAGCGCATTAGTGTGTTAGGGTGGCGGTACGTGCCGGAAGCTGTCGCGGAATGGGGGAAGCGGTGACAGGCAAGCGTTCGCCCGCACGTCGGCCGACGATGAAGGACATTGCCCAGCGCGCCGGGGTGTCCGAGAGCGCGGTCTCCTTCGCGCTGAACGACCGTCCGGGCGTCTCGGAGGTCACCCGTGCGCGGGTGCGCCGGGTGGCCGAGCAGCTCGGCTGGCGGCCCAGCACCGCGGCACGCCAGCTGTCCGGCGAGGGCGCCGCCACGGTCGGCTTCGTCCTGGCCAGGCCCGCGCACACCCTCGGCGTCGACTCCTTCTTCCTCCAACTCGTCTCCGGTATCCAGGAGGTGCTGTCCGAACGGCACCTGGGGCTGTTGTTCCAGGTGGTCGACGACATCGAGGACGAGTGCGCCGTCTACCGCCGGTGGTGGGCCGAGCACCGGGTCGACGGGGTCCTCATGGTCGACCCGCGCACCGACGACCCCCGGCCCGGCCTCCTCGACGAACTCGGCCTGCCCGCCGTGGTGATCGGCGGCGCCCCGGAGGCCTCCCATGCCGCGCTGTCCACGGTGTGGGCGGACGACGTCGCCGCGATGCGGGTGGTCGTGGACGAGCTGTACGCGCTCGGCCACCGCCGCATCCTGCACATCGCGGGCCTGCCCGGACTCGCCCACACGCAGCGCCGGGTGGAGAGCCTGCGGGCCGAGGCGGAGCGGCGTGGCCTGGGTGAGGTCCGCTCGGTGACGACCGACTACTCCGACGCGCAGAGCGCGGCCGTCACCCGCGAGGTGCTCGGCGAGCCGGCCGCACCGACCGCGCTGATCTACGACAACGACGTGATGGCGGTGGCCGGTGTCGCCGCGGCCGCCGAGCTGGGCTTCGCGGTGCCGGCCGACGTGTCGGTGGTGGCCTGGGAGGACTCGGCGCTGTGCCGCATGGTCCGGCCGGGACTGTCCGCGCTCTCCCGCGACAGCGTCGCCTTCGGCCGTACCGCGGCCAAGGGCCTGCTCGCCCTGCTGGACGGGGCCCCGGCCCGGACGGTGGGGGTGCCGCTGCCGCAGCTCATCGTGCGGGAGTCGACAGGGGTGGCGCGCGGCTGACGAAGTGCACGCCTCGGGGCATCACATCTCTCAAAAGAATGACTTAAGTTCACATACCTGATCCATAGATCCCACTCTTGGTGAGCATCGAGGGATTTTGTTCGAGGTTGTGAACCGAAGTTCTGTCAGTGGGCTTGTCAGCCCCTTCGGCTCCCCCTATCGTCTGCCGCCAGTAAGCGCTTTCCCCGGTGCTGGGAACACCCGGAGAGTCGACCGTCGCGCGAGCCGCCGCGACGTGTGTGTTCCCGCGGCCGCACCTGTGTACCACCCGCGAGACGCAGCACGGTGAACTCAGGAGGCGAAGATGAAAAGACCCGTCGCACTGCGACTGTCCGCAGCGTCGGCCGCGTTGGCCCTGTCGGCCGCCGTCGGCGTGGCCCTGTCGGTCGCGACGCCGGAGGCGTCGGCGGCGACCGGCACCGCCACCGGCTACGCCACCCAGAACGGCGGCACCACCGGCGGGGCCGGGGGAACCACCGTCAAGGCCACCACCGGGACCCAGATCCACCAGGCCCTGTGCAGCCGGGCCAGCAGCAGCACCCCGATCACCATCCAGGTCGAGGGCACCATCAACCACGCCAACACCAGCAAGGTGTCCGGCGACAGCTGCAACACCGCCGACGGCGTGATCGAGCTCAAGCAGATCAGCAACGTCACGATCGTCGGCGTCGGCAACGGTGCCGTCTTCGACCAACTGGGCATCCACGTAAGGGAGTCCAGCAACATCATCATCCAGAACGTGACCGTCCAGAACGTCAAGAAGTCAGGCTCGCCCACCTCCAACGGCGGCGACGCCATCGGCATGGAGACGGACGTCCGCAACGTCTGGGTCGACCACGTCTCGCTCATCGCCTCCGGCGGCGAATCCGAGGGCTACGACGGGCTCTTCGACCTGAAGGACAACACCCAGTACGTCACCCTCTCGTACAGCACGCTGCGCAACTCGGGCCGCGGCGGACTCATCAACTCCAGTGACAGCAACGTCAGCAGCAGCTACGTCACGTTCCACCACAACCTGTACGAGAACATCGACTCGCGCGCCCCCCTGCTGCGCGGCGGCACGGCCCACATGTACAACAACTACTACGTGAGCCTGAACGAGTCGGGCATCAACTCCCGCGTCGGCGCCAAGGCGAAGGTCGACAACAACTACTTCAAGGACTCCAAGGACGTCCTCGGCACCTTCTACACCGACCTCGCCGGGTACTGGCAGGTCAGCGGCAACATCTTCGACAACGTGACCTGGTCCGCCCCCGGCGCCGAGAACAACCCGGCCGGTCCCGACCCGGTCTCCAACACCACGGTCTCCATTCCGTACGCCTACACCCTCGACCAGGCCTCGTGCGTCCCCGACATCGTGAGCCGCACGGCGGGCGCCACCACCGGCCTGAAGGTGTCGGACGGCAACTGCACGGCGCAGACGCCGACTTCGACCCCGACGACCACCCCGACGGCCACGCCCACCACCACACCCACGGCGACCCCGACCTCGCCCACCGGCACCAACCTCAGCATCGGCGCCGGCTCCGACGGCTCCAGCAAGGCCGACGGCACCAGCTACGGCAACGTCCGCGACGGCGACATGAGCACGTACTGGTCGCCGAGCGGCTCGACCGGTTCCATCTCCGTCAAGTGGGGCTCGGCCACCACGGTGTCCAGCATTAACATCCGTGAGGCCGCCGGAGCGACCGGCGCCATCGGCACCTGGCGGGTCCTGAACGCCGGTACGGGAGCCGTCCTGGCCTCCGGCAGCGGCGCGGGCGTCATCACCTTCCCGAAGACCTCACTGACGAAGATCACCTTCGAGATCACCGGGGCCACCGGCACACCGAGGGTGGCCGAGTTCGAGACCTACGCCTAGGTGTACTGATCACGAGCGGCGGCGCCGGTCAGACGTCGGCCGCCGCCGTCCCGCGGGTGAGCTGGTGGAGGCGCAGCGCCAGCTGCGTCTCCAGGGCTCTGGCGGGAGAGTTCCAGTCGGGCCCGAGCAGTTGGGCCACCCGTTCGAGCCGCTGCACCACCGTGTTCACATGCACGTGCAGCGCGTCCTTGGCGCGCGAGAGCCCGGCGCCGTGGCGGTAGTAGGCGTGCAGGGTGCGCAACAGCTCGGTGCCGCGCTCGGCGTCGTAGGCCAGGACGGGACCGAGGACGCGCTCGACGTACGAGGTGACGTCGGCGCGGTCGCCCAGCAGGACGCCGAGGAAGCCGAGGTCGGCGATGTCGGCACCGTCGCCGGTGCGGTCGAGGGCGTGCAGTGCGGTCAGGCAGCGCACGGCTTCGGCGTGGACGGCGGCGAGGTGGTCCGGGCCGTGTCCGGGGCCGGCGGATCCGACGGTGACGGGTGTGCCGAGGACGCGGGCCAGGTCCATGGCGAGCGTGCGGGCCAGGGCGCCCGGCTGGTCGCACGGGACGAGCAGCACGACGTGACCGGCCCGGGTGCCGGACAGTCCGCCCGACTGGCGGGCTCTGCGGGCGGCTTCGGCGGCGAGGCGCGCCCGCAGGGGCGGTTCGCAGTCGAGGACGGCGACGGTGTGCGGCTGCGCCAGGTCGACGCCGAGGCGGCGGCCCCGCAGCGTCAGGCTTCCGCCGTCCCAGCGCGCGGCGGAGGCGGGGCCGTCGAGAAGGTCGTCGAGGAGTTCGCCGCGCACCCGGTCCTCGGCCTCGGCCACGGACCGGCGCATCAACAGCAGCAGGGCGGTGACCAGTGCCGACCGCTCGAACAGGCGGCGATCGGCCTCGGACAGGTCGGCCCGTCCGGTCAGCATGATGCTGCCGAGGGGTTCGGCCCCGGCCAGGACGGCGCAGGTCCACACGCCGTCGGCGTGGACCGCGCGGCCGTCGCTGGGGGAGGCCGCCGGGGTCCCGGCGCGGGGTGCGAGGGGCAGGGTCCCGGCCCGGGCCAGCTCGCTGCCGTCGGTGTCGTGGACGGCCACTCCGCCGCCGAGCAGGCCCGCGATCTCGGCGGCCATGTCGTCGATCCCGGCGCCGCGCAGCACCAGCTTGGTGAGGCGGTTGTGGGCGTCGGAGGCCCGGTGCAGCGCGTTGCTGTGGGCGCGGGCCGTCGCGTTGGCGGCCTCCAGCCGCGCCAGCGTCCTGCGGGTCTCCTCCAGCCGACGGGCGCTGTCGAGCGCCACGGCGGCGTGGTCGGCGAGCGAGCCGAGCAGGGCGATCGCGTCCGGCGGGAACTCGCGCGGAGTGCGGTCCGCCGCGAACAGCACCCCGATGATCTCCTCGCCGACCCGCAGCGGGACGCCGAGGATGCCGCGCAGCCCTTCCTCGGCCACACCGCCGTCGATCGTCCCGGTGTGCCGGAACCGCAGATCGGTCCGGTAGTCCGTACTGGCGTAGGGGCGCGCGGTCTGCGCGACGAGGCCGCCCAGGCCTTCTCCCATGCCGAGCCGGAGCTGCTGGAAGGCCGCGGAGACGGAGCCGTCCGTGACGCGCATGAACGTGTCCCGCGCGACCGGGTCGTTGAGCGTCAGATAGGCGACATCGGCACCCAGGAGGGTCCGTGCGCGGCGCACGATGGCGCGCAGCACGGCATCGACGTCCCGCAGCCCCGCCAGGTCGCCCGCGGTGTCGAACAGGGCGACCAGTTGGGCTTCGCGGCGGCGGTACTGGTCGAGGACGCGCCGCACGGACAGGGCGACTTCGGTGGTCTCCTCGATCCATGCCGCCCGCGCGCCGCTGCTCCCCTCGGCGCGGGAGCGGGCCGGTTCTGCGGCGAGCTCCTCGGCCGGGGCGTCGGCGGCGAGGAGGTCCAGCAGGCGCCGTGCGGCCGCCTCGTCGCGCGGTGGTGTCCGCGGTCCGGTGGGACGGCCGGCGGTCATGGCTGCTCCTCTCGGGGCGTCGGGGCGTCGGGGCGTCGGGGCGTCGGGGTGCCCGGGGTGCCGCGTCAGGTCCGTCGGCGCGGCAGCCCGGGTGAGTGACGTCCGCGAGGAAGGGCCTACGCCCGGTCGCCCGCGGTGACGGCGTCGGCGGCGGTGGCCGGTGCGTCGTCCTGGGAGCGGCTGAGATCGCGGCCCCGGGTCTCCTTGGTGACGGCCACGGTGAGGGTGGTGATCACGGCCGCCGCGCAGAGGTAGAGGCTGACGGGGGTCGAGGAGTCGTACTCCTTGAGGAGTTCGACGGCGATGATCGGGGCGAGCGCGCCGGCGACGATGGAGGCGAGCTGGGAGCCCATGGAGGCGCCCGAGTAGCGGACCTTGGTGTCGAACATCTCGGAGATGAACGCGGCCTGCGGTCCGTACATCGCCCCGTGCAGCAGCAGGCCGACGGTGACGGCCAGGGTGATCACCGTGAACGACGTGGAGTCGACCAGGCCGAAGAAGACGAACGCCCAGACGGCCATGCCGAGGGAACCGACCAGGGTCACCGGGCGCCGCCCGACGCGGTCGGACAGGGCACCCCAGGCGGGGATCGTCACGAAGTGCACGGCCGAGCCGATCAGCACCGCGTTCAGGGCGGTGCTCTTGGGCAGCTCCAGGTGCACGGTGACGTACACCAGCAGGAACGAGGTGAGGATGTAGTAGGAGATGTTCTCGCCGAAGCGGGTGCCGATCGCCGACAGGACCTCGCGCCAGCTGCGCCGGAACACCTCGACGACCGGGGGCTTCTCCTTCACGCCCTGCGCGGCGGCGGCCTCGGCCTTGGCCTGGGCGGCGAGGAAGACGGGCGACTCGGAGACCGACACCCGGATCCACAGGCCGATCACCACGAGCACCCCGGACAGCAGGAACGGGATGCGCCAGCCCCAGGACTGGAAGGCCGCCTCCGACTGGAATGCGGCCAGCAGCGCCAGCACACCGGTGGCCAGCAGGTTGCCGCCGGGAGCGCCCGCCTGCGGCCAGGACGCCCAGAAACCGCGGTGCCGGTCGCCGCCGTGCTCGGAGACGATCAGTACGGCCCCGCCCCACTCGCCGCCCAGCGCGAAGCCCTGGATCAGCCGCAGCACGGTCAGCAGGATCGGCGCGCCCACGCCGAAGCTGTCGTACGTGGGCAGCAGACCCATCGCGAAGGTCGCGCCGCCCATCATCAGCAGGCTGACGACCAGCAGCTTCTTGCGTCCGATCCGGTCGCCGAAGTGACCGAAGACGACGCCGCCCAGCGGCCGGGCGGCGAACCCGATGGCGTACGTGATGAAGGCGATCAGCGTGCCCACCAGCGGGTCGGCGCTGGGGAAGAACAGCGTGTTGAACACGAGGGCGGCGGCCGAGCCGTAGAGGAAGAAGTCGTACCACTCGATGGTGGTGCCGATCAGGCTCGCGGCGACGATGCGGCTGATGCCGCCGCGGGGCGTGGTCGTTGCAGACATGGGTTCACCGGGTTTCACGAACGGGACGGGGTGAGGCGGTGCGGGGAGGCGGTGCGGGCGGGCGGCGGTCAGCCGGCGGTCCAGCCGCCGTCGAGAGGCAGCGAGGCTCCGGTGAGGCAGCCGGTGTGCGGGCCGCACAGCCACAGGACGGCGGCGGCGACCTCCTCGGCCTCCAGGAGCCGCTTGACGGGGGAGCGGGCCAGCATGACGTCCGAGAGCACGTCGCCCTCGCTGATGCCGTGCGCGGCGGCCTGGTCCCGCACCTGGCCCTCGACGAGCGGGGTGCGGACATAGCCGGGGTTGACGCAGTTGCTGGTGACGCCGTGCGGCGCGCCCTCGACGGCGGCGACCTTGCTCAGGCCCTCCAGGGCGTGCTTGGCCGCGACATAGGCGGACTTGAAGGCGCTGGCGCGCAGTCCGTGGACGCTGGAGACGTTGACGATCCGGCCCCAGCCGCCCGCGTACATGTGCGGCAGGGTGCGGCGCATGAGCAGGAACGGGGCGGTGACCATCACCTTCTGGATGAGCTCGAAGCGGTCCGGCGGGAACTCCGTGAGCGGCGCCACGTGCTGCAGCCCGGCGTTGTTGACCAGGATGTCCACCTCGGCCGGGAGCAGGTCGACGGCCCCCGGGTCGGCGAGATCGGCCACGTGCGCCTCGCCCCCGGCGATCTCCGCGACCGCCTTGGCCGCCGCCGTGTCCCGGTCGACCACGTGCACCAGGGCCCCGGCCTGCGCCAGGGCGAGCACACAGGCCCGGCCGATGCCACCGCCGCCGCCGGTGACCAGAGCGGTGCGTCCGCTCAGGTCGACCGCGGCGGTGGGCGGCGGCAAGGGGGCCGGGGCGGGAAATGTGTTCGTCATGGCCGGAAACAGTAGGGAGAGCGTGCAACGGCTCCCATGTATGCGACCGCTATAAACCCCGCACCAGCGGTGGTGTCGTCCACCATGGGACGGGGGTCAGGTGCCCAGCGAGCAGGTGTTCACGAGGGTCCCGGGTACCACGCCGGCGGGGAGGCCGACGGTCCGGGAGGCCGGTGGCCGCTGCCCGGCCCCGATCCAGCTCTCGAGCGCCCGGAACGCCGTCCGGTGGCACGGCGTGAGCGGACGCAGCCGGTCCGGGAACGTGTCGACCAGCGAGTCGGTGTGGGTGCCGCCCTCGACGCGGTAGTAGCGGAACAGGTGTCCACGGCCCGCCTCCCGCACCATCCGGGCGTAGACGTCGGAGTCCTGGCTGATCGGCAGCAGAACGTCCAACGTGCCGTGCAGGGTGATCAGGGGCTTGCCGATCCGCCCGGTGAGCGCGATCCTCGCGACGGCCTGGCGCACCTCGTCAGGGCGTGTCGCGTAGTCGTAGTCGGTGTCGCAGGCCGGTGCCCCCGGGGCGCAGTACGGCGTTCCCGCCTCGGTCGCCCCGTCGAAGCCGGGATCGACCTCCTCCCGGTAGATGCGCTGGGTCAGATCCCAGTAGACCTTGTAGTGGTACGGCCACAGGAACTCCGACCCGGCCGGGAACCCGGCGGCGTGCAGGGCCTGTCGCGCCTGGTCGGCGCCCTCGCCGCCGGCGGCGTACACGGGGTAGTGGCGCAGCGCCGCGGGCAGGAAGTCCAGCAGCGTGGGCCCGTCGGAGCGCCACAGGGTGCCCTCCCAGTCGACGCCGCCGTCGTACAGCTCGGGGTGGTTCTCCAGTTGCCAGCGCACCAGGTACCCGGCGTTCGACAGGCCGGTCACCAGCGTGCGCGTCGGCGCGCGGTGATAGCGCTGGGTGACCGTGGCGCGGGCGGCCCGGGTGAGCTGGGTGACCCGGTCGTTCCACTCGGCGATCGCGTCACCCGGCGCCTGGCCGTCCCGGTAGAAGCCGAGGCCGGTGTTGCCCTTGTCGGTGGCCGCGTAGGCGTAGCCGCGCGAGAGCACCCAGTCGGCGATGGCCCGGTCGTTGGCGTACTGCTCGCGGTTGCCGGGCGTACCGGAGACCACCAGGCCGCCGTTCCAGCGGTCGGGCAGGCGGATGACGAACTGGGCGTCGTGCTGCCAGCCGTGGTTGGTGTTGGTGGTGGAGGTGTCGGGGAAATAGCCGTCGACCTGGATACCGGGGACCCCGGTCGGCACGGCCAGGTCCTTCGGCGTCAGCCCGGCCCAGTCGGCCGGATCGGTGTGCCCCGAGGCAACCGTGCCCGCGGTGGTCAACTCGGCCAGGCAGTCCGCCTGTTGGTGGGCGGCGCCCGGCACCCGCACCTGCGCCTGGCGCGCGCAGTGCCCGCTCGTGCCGTCGGTGGCGGCCGTGGCGGACAGGGGGGTGAAGGCGAGGGCGGCCAGGGCGAGGGCGGCCGGAGCACCCCGCCGCCAGGAGCGGGGTGGGGAGCCGGGGGTGCCGGGGGAGCGACGCATCAGCGGTGCCTCCGAGATCGTGGGTAAGGACGCGCGGAGGCTATGACGTCGAATCGCCGCAATATATGGGTTCGTCAACCACCGTCTGACTCCTGACGATGGGTCGGGACACCACCCCAGCCTGTGCCGCGGTCCGGCTCGCCGCCATACACGGCCCGTCATGAACGCGGCCATGGACGCCGGTTACACACGCCCTCCGCCAACCGTGTTTGTCCGGCCCATGTCAGCCCTGACGCGGGTGCCTCGATGATGCACGGCACGCCGATCCCGGGCCGGGCCCCGGCATCGGTCCAGGACGTGTTCACCCCGTCAGGAGAGACAAGCCGTGATGACAGAGCCGCACCCCCCGAAGCGCCAGGCGACGCACCTCCGGAAGCACCTCGCGAAGCACCTCGCGAAACACCTCGTGAAGCACCCCCCGAAGCATCGCCCGGGCGGCATCCGCCGCTGGCTCACCGCCGCCGCCGGAGCCCTGGCCCTCACCGCCGGACTGGTCGCCGCAGGTCCACCGGCATCGGCCGCGAGCCTGACCCAGGTCACCGGCTTCGGCACCAACCCCGGCAACCTGTCCATGTACACCTACGTGCCCGACGGCCTGCCCTCCGGCGCCCCGCTGGTGGTCGCCCTGCACGGCTGCACGCAGAGCGCGAGCGACTACTACGCGCACTCGGGCTGGCCGAAGTTCGCCGACGGCTACGGCTTCGCCGTCGTCTTCCCGCAGACCAGCAGCGCGAACAACGCCAACTCCTGCTTCAACTGGTTCCAGCCGGGCGACAGCGCGCGCGGACAGGGCGAGGCGCTGTCGATCAAGCAGATGGTCGACAAGGCCGTCGCACAGTACGGCAGCGACACCCGGCGGATCTACATCACCGGCCTGTCCGCCGGTGCCGGCATGACCGCGAACATGCTCGCCGCCTACCCCGACGTCTTCGCCGGCGGCGCCATCGACTCCGGACTGCCCGCCTCCTGCGCGAACAGCGTGTCCACGGCCTACACCTGCATGTACAGCCCGCCCGACAAGACCCCCGCCCAGTGGGGCGACCTGGTGCGCTCCGCCGCGCCCTCCGGCACCACCTCCTGGCCCCGGGTCGCGATCTGGCAGGGCACGGCCGACACCACCGTGGCACCCGCCAATGCCACCGAACTGCGCGACCAGTGGACCGACGTCTGGGGCATCGGGCAGACGCCCTCCCGCACCGAGAGCCTGAGCGGCGGCACCACGCTGAGCGTCTACGACGACACCTCGGGCCGGCCTGCCGTCGAGGTCTACTCGATCGCCGGCATGGCCCACGGACTCGCCGTCGACCCGGGCAGCGGCACCGACCAGTGCGGTACCGCCGGCACCTACTACCTCGACACGATCTGCTCCAGCTACCACACCGCCCGCTTCTGGGGCCTGGACGGCGGCGACCAGGGCGGCGGCACCCTCGCCGCGCCCACCGGACTGACCGTCACCGGCACCACCGACACCACCGCCGGCCTGAAGTGGAACGCCGTCGACGGCGCCGCCTCGTACGCCGTCTACCGCGGCGGCACGAAGGTGGGCACCACCACCTCGACCACCTACACCGACACCGGCCTGGCGACCGGCACGTCGTACGGCTACACGGTGGCCGCCGTGGACACGGCGGGCGCGGCCGGTGCCGCCTCCTCCACGGTGACCGCCACCACCACCGGCTTCACCCCCACCTGCCACACGGCCAGCAACTACGACCACGTGGCCGCCGGACGCGCCTACCAGAGCGGCGGCTACGCCTACGCCAAGGGCTCGGGCCAGTCCATGGGTCTGTGGAACACCTACACCACGCACACCCTGGAGCAGACCTCCGCCGGTTACTACGTCCTCGCCGACTCCGGCTGCCCGGCCTGACGCGTCCGTCGCAGGGTGGTGGTCACTTGGTGGCGACCACCACCCCCGAGGGGGCTGCTATGTGGATGGCAGCCATGGCTCCGCCCGTGCCCGCTGCCTAGGCTCGCTGCCCGTCGGTTGGACCGGCACCGGCTCTGACCTGCACCGTCAGTGGCCCGGTGACCCGAGGGAAAGGGACCGTATGGGTCTGGACAAGACAGTCGCGAGCGCGGTGGAGGCGGTGGCCGACATCCCGGAGGGAGCCTCGCTCGCGGTGGGCGGCTTCGGGCTGTGCGGCATACCGGGCACCCTGATCGACGCGCTGTGGCAGCGCGGGGTGAACGGCCTGAAGGTCGTGTCGAACAACTGCGGTGTCGACAACTGGGGCCTGGGCATGCTGCTCGCGGCCGGACAGATCTCCCGCATGACGAGTTCCTACGTGGGCGAGAACAAGGAGTTCGCCCGCCAGTACCTGAGCGGCGAGCTGGAGGTCGAACTCGTGCCCCAGGGCACGCTGGCGGAGCGGCTGCGGGCCGGCGGGGCCGGCATCCCCGCCTTCTACACCCCCGCCGGCACCGGCACTCAGGTCGGGGAGGGCGGACTGCCCTGGCGCCACGCCCCCGACGGCTCGGTCGCCGTGGCCTCGCCCGCCAAGGAGACCCGGGACTTCGGCGGCCGTCCGCACCTCCTCGAACACGGCATCACCACCGACTTCGCCCTGGTCCGCGCGACCATCGGCGACCGGCACGGCAACCTCGTCTTCCGTTCGTCCGCCCGCAACTTCAACCCGCTGGCCGCCATGGCCGGCCGCATCACGGTGGCCGAGGTGGACCACCTCGTGGAACCGGGCGAACTCGACCCCGACGAGATCCATCTGCCCGGCATCTTCGTCCAGCGTGTGGTCCGCGTGACCCCCGGCGACCCCGCGGCCGAGCGCCGCATCGAACGCCGTACCGTACGGCAGGAAGGCACCGCCTGACATGGCCCTCACCCGCGAGCAGATGGCGGCCCGGGCCGCCCGCGAACTCACCGACGGCAGCTACGTCAACCTCGGCATCGGCCTTCCCACCCTCATCCCCAACCACCTGCCGCCCGGCATCGAGGTGGTCCTCCAGTCCGAGAACGGCATCCTCGGCGTCGGCCCCTACCCCACCGAGGACGAACTCGACGCCGACCTCATCAACGCCGGCAAGGAGACCGTCACCACCCTGCCCGGCGCCTCCTTCTTCGACTCCGCTTTGTCCTTCGGCATGATCCGCGGCGGCCACATCGACGCCGCCGTGCTCGGCGCCATGCAGGTCTCCGAGAACGGCGACCTGGCCAACTGGATGATCCCCGGCAAGATGGTCAAGGGCATGGGCGGCGCCATGGACCTGGTGCACGGCGCCGGCCGGGTCATCGTCCTCACGGAGCACACCGCCAAGGACGGCACCCCCAAGCTCGTCTCCCGGTGCTCCCTGCCCCTCACCGGCCGCGGCGTCGTCCAACGGGTCATCACCGACCTGGCTGTCCTCGACATCACCGCGTCCGGTTTCGTGCTGACGGAACTGGCTCCCGGCGTCACCGTCGAGCAGGTCAGGGCGGCCACGGGGGCGGAGCTGTCGGTGCCGGCCGACGTCGACCGCGGGGCGGCGGCCTGAGATCTCCGCGCCGGGAATGCCGGCCGGGGCGGGTGTGTTGAAGGGCGCGTGGGAGTGAAGGGGACAGTGTCCCCGGGCCTCACCTATTGCCTGCGGGGACGATCGTTCGGCTGAAGCCCCGCAGAGCCTTTCGCCGCGTAGGCGACCGCCCTTCACCCCCATGTTCTTCGCCGCGGTCCGGGCGGGCAGGAACGCCCGCCCGGGCTTCGGCCGCACCGCTTCGGCCCGTACCGAGGGCGGTGACCGTCCGGGAATGCAATGCCCCCCGGCGGTGTTGAGGAAGGCGTCTGACATGTCCGAGTCAATCAGCTCGGACGCTGGGGAAGGAGCACCTCATGGCACGCAGCACCACGCGCGCCGTCGTCAAGCTCAAGTCGACGGCCGGCACCGGAGTCACCTACGTGACCCGCAAGAACCGCCTGAACGACCCCGACCGACTGGTCCTGCGCAAGTACGACCCGCAGGTCGGCGCGCACGTCCTGTTCCGCGAAGAACGCTGACCCCGCCTCCACGGCTCCCCGCCGGAGGCACCAGAAAGGCCACCCCATGAGGCACGGCATCCACCCCGTCTCCCGCCCCGTCGTCTTCCGCGACCGCGCGGCAGGCTTCCAACTGCTCACCACCTCCACCGTCGACACGCACGCCACGGTCGAGTGGGAGGACGGCACCACGTACCCGGTCGTCGACGTCGAGATCTCGTCGGCGAGCCACCCGTTCTACACCGGCACCTCGCGCGTCGTGGACACCGCGGGCCGCGTGGAGCGCTTCCGGAGGCGCTACGGCACGACCGCTCCCGTCCGCCCCTGACGGCGGACCCTGTTCCTGTCCCCGGGAGGAGACCGCGATGAAGGTCCGCAAGTCCCTGCGCTCACTGAAGGCCAGGCCCGGCGCCCAGGTGGTGCGCCGACGGGGCGTCACCTACGTGCTCAACAAGAAGGATCCGCGCTTCAAGGCCCGCCAGGGCTGACGCACTGAGCGGCGACCACGATCCGGCCCGGCACCGCAACGGCGGTGCCGGGCCGTTCGCTGCCGAGCCGAGGGCAGGGGGAGGGGCGGCACTCGGCTCGTCGGCGCCACCGGGCGGACGCGTCAGGCGGTGCCGGCGGGACGCGGCGGGCCGTGGAAGACCTGGCTGGTGTGCCAGGCGCGGTGGGCTGCCGCGACCGGGCGGGTACCCGGCTGCGGGCCGAGCAGCGGACGGCCCGCGAGCGCCGTGACATGGTCCCGGGCCGCCGGACTGTGACCGACGAAGCGCTGCGAGACCAGGATGCGGTGACCGTCGCCGACCCCGAGCACACCCTTGTCGAAGAGTTTGTGGTGCAACGAGCACAGGCACAGCCCGTTGTCGACCTCGTCCGGACCGTCGAACGCCCACCAGCGCACGTGCGCGGCCTCCAGCCCCACCGGGACCGCGCCGATCCGGCCGTCGTAGCCGCAGAACGCGCACCGGTGTTCGTACGCGGTCAGCACCAGATCGCGCATCCGCCGACTGCGCTGCCGACGTCCGTCCGCAGGCCGACCGGTCTCCGCCGGTTCCAGCTCCAGCCCGACGGCCTCGCACAGGTCGCCGTGGAGGGACGGCGGAAAATGCAGATCGAGCAGCACCCGAGCGACACGGGCGAGCAGCGACGGTTCACGCCGCAGCGCCGCCCGCAGCTCGGGGGCGAGCCGGCCCGCCGCGCCGGTCTCCCGCAGATCCCGCACACCGCTGCCCGGGCTGCCCGGCCCCCGGTCGGTGCGCACCTCCCACACCCCGTCGCTGACGAGGTGGTGGAACGGGTAGGCGGGGGTCGTCCTGTGGGGCGGCCCGTACTCGGCCAGCAGCCGCGCCAGGTCCTCCTCCACCGCGCTGTAGCGCAGCTCGCCGTCGGCGTCCTGCTGGAACCGGCCCAGCGCGTAGAGAAGGAGCAGCGGCTTGTGCGGTGCCCGCGCACCACCCCTGCTCCACTGCCGCAACTGCGCGGTCCGTTCGAGCCAGTCCATGACCGGTGATCGTAGAGCAGTGTCTCTGAAGAAGATCAACACCGTTATGGCCGCCGCCTTCATCGTCTTCATCCTCTGGTTCGGGACGGGGTTCATGCTGAGCCCGGAGGCAACGGTGGTGGGCTTCGGCCTGCCGAGCGCGCCGTCCGGCGACGGCGGCGGCTTCCTGGTCGTCACCACCGTGCTGACCCACCACGGCTCCCTGGCCACCGCGTTCGGCGTCCACTGTCCGACCGCGACCCTGATGGTGGCCAACGGCCTGCTGATCATGCGGGAGACCCGCGAGGCCCGCGAGGCCCGCGAGGCCCGCGAGGTCGCCGTCGCTCCGGTGGGGTCCGCCGTGCGGCCCGCCTGACCTTGCGGGTGCAAGGGAAACACGCCGGGCATTCCGCGGGCTGCTCCTCAACGGCCCGACGCCGCACGCGGATCCGGGCTCAGCGTGCCAGCAGGCCGCGCAGCGACTTCGTGATCGTCTCCGGATCTTCCTCGGCCATGAAGTGACCGCAGGAGACGGTCGAGTGGTCCAGGTCCGCGGCCCAGGCGCCCCACAGTGCGGCGGCCTCGTAGCCGAGCGCGGCACCCCAGTCCTGCTGGAGGACGGAGACCGGCATGGTGAGCCGCCGTCCCGCGGCCCGGTCGGACCGGTCGTGCTCGATGTCGATGCCCGCCGAGGCCCGGTAGTCGGCGACGATGGACGGTACGGACCGGCGGCAGGCATCGAGGTAGACCTGACGCACGCCCGGCGGCATCGCTTCGGGGTCGTTCGCCCAGATGTCCAGGAAGTACGAGAAGAACGCGTCCGGACTGTTCTGGATCAGCTGCTCGGGCAGGCCGGGCGGCTGCGCCATCAGGTACAGGTGGAAGCCCACGGCCGCCTGCACACCGTGCAGCGCCTCCCACATGTCCAGGGTCGGCAGGACGTCGAGACAGGCCAGGTGGGTGATGCTGTCCGGGTGATCGAGCCCGGCGCGGAACGCCACGAGCGCCCCTCGGTCGTGGCCCGCCAACGCAAACCGCTCGTGACCCAGCGCGCGGGCCAGCGCCACGATGTCATGGGCCATGGTGCGCTTGGAGTACACGTCCGGTCCGACCTCGGCCGGCTTGTCGCTGTCGCCGTATCCGCGCAGGTCGGGACAGATGACCGTGTGATCGGCCGCCAGGTCCGTGGCGACATGCCGCCACATCAGGTGGGTCTGGGGAAAGCCGTGCAGCAGCACGACGGGGCTGCCGGAGCCGCCGACCGCGGCGTTCAGCCCGATGCCCTCCGCCACTTCCACGCGTCGGTAATCGAAACCGGGGATGTTCTGTGTCATGGCTTGCTGCCTCTCGTTGCCTGGATCCCGCCCTGTCGACGGCATCCGCTCGATGACCGTGGGGCCGGCGGCCCTGACGGACCGAGACCGCCCCACGCGGTGTCGCAAGCCTTCCGGCAGCCGATCAGCACCGAATGAACGCGCGCGGGCTCGACTAGATTTCTCCTGGTCGACGAGGCCGAGGGACGAAGAGGAACAGACAGCGGCATGCGCGTGGAATTCGGGGTGCTGGGGGCTGTGAGCGCCTGGGACGAGGCCGGGGAGCCGCTGCGCCTCAAGGGGCCACGGCATCGGGCGGTGCTGGCCCGGCTGATCGTCGCCCGCCGCCGGGTGGTGCCGGTCGCCCGCCTCGCGGAGGACCTCTGGGAGGAGCCGCCGGGCGACGCCATCAGCTCACTGCGCACCTTCGTCGGCGACCTGCGGCGCGCCCTGGAACCCGACCGGCCGCCCCGGACCCCGCCGCGTCTGCTGGTCACCGAGGGCTCCGGATACGCCTTGCGGGTCCCGAAGGACGATGTCGACGCATGGCGGTTCGAGGAGGTCGTGGAGTCGACCGGAAACGCCGGTCCCGCCCAGACGGCCCAACGGCTGGCGGAGGCGCTCGGCTGGTGGCGCGGGCCGGCGTTCGCGGACTTCGGCGACGAGCACTGGCTGCGAGCGGAGCGGGCCCGGCTGACCGAACTGCGCTTGCATGCCGTCGAGCGCCGCGCCGAGGCCCGTATCGCCCTGGACCTGGCTGCCGAGGCAGTGCCCGACCTCGACGCACACGTCACCGATCACCCCTGGCGCGAGGACGCCTGGCGGCTGCTGGCGCTCGCCCTGTACCGGTCGGGCCGGCAGGCCGACGCCCTGTCCGTGCTGCGCCGGGCCCGTACCCTGCTCCGCGACCAGCTCGGAATCGACCCCAGCCCGCGCCTGCGGCGTCTGGAGGAGGACGTCCTGCGGCAGGACGACCACCTGGCCCAGGACTCCGACGCCTCGGTGAACCGCGTGTGGGAGCGGGCCACGGCCGCCTACGAAGGTGCCCTGGGAGCCCGCGCCCGAACGCGCCTCGAATCCACGGTCGGTCTGATGCGCGACCTCGCGGTCACCGGGGGCGGCGGCTTGGAGGCGGCCCGCCGGCACCGCGTGGCCGCCGTCGCCGCCGCGGAGCAACTGGGCGATCCGGAGCTGACCGCACGCGTCATCGGGGCCTACGACGTCCCGGCGATCTGGACCCGCTCCGACGACCCCGAGCAGGCCCGCCGACTCGTGGACACCTCCGAGCGCGTCCTGCGTGCCCTGGCGCCAGGCAGCCATGACGCGGCGCGCTGTCGGCTGCTGGCAACCATCGCGGTCGAGTCCCGCGGCACCCTGCCCGTGGGAGAACCGGCGCCCGGAACGACACTCCGACCGCTCCAGGCCGCCGGACAAGCCGAGCAGATCGCCCGGCGCCTGGGCGACCCGCGGCTGCTGGCCTTCGCCCTGAACGGCACCTTCATGCAGTCCTTCCTGCGCACCGGGCTCGCGCCGCGCCGTGACGGGATCGGCGCGGAGATCGTGGCCCTTTCCGGCCGCCACGGCCTGGTCCGTCACGAGGTGCTCGGACACCTCATCCGGGTCCAGGCGCGGTGCGCGCTGGCGGACCTGGCTGCGGCCGACCGGCACGCGGATGCCGCGGACGAACTGGCGGACCGTCATGACCTGCCGCTGGTGTCGGTGTTCACCACCTGGTACCGGGCGCTGCGCACGGCCTCCACGAGCTCGCGCGAAGCGGCCGAGGCCGCGTACGCGCAGGCGGCCGACTCGCTGCGCGACGCGGGGATGCCCGGGCTGCAAGGCGGCCTGCCCGCGCTGGCCCGGCTGTCGGTGCGCTTGCGGCACGGCGCATCGGCGGCGGATGGACACACGGACGCGGACTGGGGACCGTACGAACCGTGGGTACGGCCGCTGCTGCTGATCGAGGCGGGCCGGACGGCGGAGGCGCGCGCAACCGTGCGCGCCATGGCGGCACCGCCGCGCGACCTGATGAGTGAGCTTCTGTGGTGTCTGACGGCCCGGGCCGCGATCGCGGTGGGCGACCGCGAGGCGATGGAGCGCGCCCGCACCCAGCTGCTGCCCGCCGCGTCGGAGACGGCCGCCGGCAGCGGGCTGATCACCCTCGGCCCGGTCGCCGCGCACCTGGCCTCGCTGGAGGAGGCCATGGCCTGACGTCAGCGACGAGCCGACCGGCAGCGGCGGACCCCGCGCGACCGCAGGACCGTCCGAGGGGGCGCGTCCGCGTCGGCCGGTGTCGACCGTCGTGTTCACGGCCGGGTTGCCCGGGTGGCGCGCCGGGTACCCGATGGGATGGCCAGTGCGGCGGGGTTGCGCTCCGACAGGGTCGTTCGGGCACGCTGGAGGCGTAGGCCGGTTCGAGCACGAGGGGACAGGTGCCGTGAACGACCGATCGGATACGAGCGGTGACAGCTCCGTCCCGCAGCTCAGGATGGACGCTCTCCTGAACGAGCTCCAGGCCCATGTCCAGCGCGTACGCAGCAGCCGGGACCAGATGCAGACGCTGCTGAACGCCGTCGTGGCGATCGGCAGCGACCTGGACCTGGGGGACCTGCTGCGGCGGATCGTGCAGTCCGCGGTGGAGCTGGTGGACGCCGAGTACGGCGCGCTGGGGGTGCTGGGTGAGGAAGGGCGCATCCGGCAGTTCATCACCGTGGGGATGGACGAGGAGACCGTCGCGCGGATCGGTCACTACCCGGAGGGCCACGGCATCCTCGGCCTGCTCATCCGCGAGCCCCGCTCGCTGCGGCTGGAAGACCTCGGCGCCCATCACGAGGCCGTCGGCTTCCCGCCGGGGCACCCGCCGATGCGCACCTTCCTCGGCGCCCCCGTGCAGGTGGGCGAGAAGGTGTTCGGCAACCTGTACCTCACCGACAAGCGGGGCGGGCGGCAGTTCGACGCCGACGACGAGGCGGTGCTGCGCAGCCTGGCCGCGGCCGCGGGCGTGGCCATCGACAACGCCCGGCTGTACGACGAGAGCCGCCACCGGGAGCGGCAGCTGGCCGCCGGCGCGGACCTGACCCGGGCCCTGCTGTCCGGCGAGCCCCCGTCCCGGACCCTGCGGTCACTGGCCGACATGGTGCGCGAGATGACCGGCGCGGACCTGGTGACCCTGGCCCTGCCGATGGGCGACGGCGGGGACCTGGTGGTGGAGACGGCCGCCGGTGAGGCCGCCGACCGGGTGATGGGCCTGGCTCTGTCGGCGACCACGCTGGCGGCGAAGGTCTATGCGACGGGACAGACCATCAGCAGCGACGCCCTCAGCGAGGATCCCCGCTCCTTGGGGGGCAGCGCCTCCGTCGTTCCGCTGGGGCCCGCGTTCTTCGTACCCGTCGGCACCCGGGAGCGGGTACGCGGTGTGCTGCAGGTCGCCAACGCGCCCGGCGGGCCGTCCTTCAACGAGGCGGTGGTGCACATGGTGGAGTCCTTCTCCGACCAGGCCGCCCTGGCCCTGGAGATCGCCGAGCACCGCCGGGACGCCGAGCAGCTCACCCTGCTCGGCGACCGTGAACGCATCGCCCGCGACCTGCACGACCTGGTCATCCAACGGCTGTTCGCCGACGGCCTGAGCCTGCAGTCCGTCCTTCCGCGGCTCGGCGGCCGGGCGGATGAGGCGGAGCGCGTCCAGCGGGTGGTCGATGATCTGGACGACACGATCAAGGTCATCCGCTCCACCATCTTCGGCCTTCAGCACCATGAACGACCCGGCCGCCGCATCGGCCTGCGCTCCCAGCTCGCCACCCTGGTCGGCGAGGCGCCCAGGACGCTCGGCTTCGCGCCGGCCCTGCGCATGACCGGCCTCCTCGACACCGACGTACCCGCATCGCACGCCGGCCACCTGGTGGCCGTCCTGCGCGAGGCGCTGTCCAACGTCGCCCGGCACGCGCATGCCACCGAGGTGGAGGTCGCCGCCGAGGCCACGGACCGGACGCTGCGGCTCACGGTCGCCGACAACGGACGCGGCCTCGATCCCGCGGTCACCCCGCGCGGCGGACTGGCCACCATGCGGACCCGCGCCGAGGAACTCGGCGGGACTCTGACGCTGACCAGGCACGAACCGACCGGAACCCTCTTGGAATGGACCGTCCCACTGCCGACCGACGCCACCACCGCCGACTGAACCGCTGACCGCGGTTGCCGTAGGACGGCACCTGCGCCGACCGAGCCATCGACCGCGATTTCTCATGCCGGGGGAGGCTTCCACGACGACGTGGCCCTGCTCGCGGCCCGCCTGACAGCGTGACGATGCGCGCACGGCGGCACGCTCGACGGGGAGGGCCCCAACCGCTTCTCGCGGTTCCTGATTGCGCGGTGCGCAGCCCCCCCTGCTGCTCCTCCGCGTCCTTCGTGCGGGGCCCTCCCCGTCCCCTTCACTACATCACTCCAGCACCGGTTCCACGAGGGCCGTACGGCCCTGACAGCCGCCCCACCCGTCTCCTTGACACCCCAGTTCCGCCGGGCCGAGCCTCGCACGCACCTTGAGGGTCGTGGCCGCGAGCGGATCGGCGGCCACCGTGGTCACGCCTTCTGCTGCGCGTCGATCTCCGCGATCAGGGCCTCGACGCGCCTCCGGATCTCGTCGCGGATGGGACGTACGGCCTCGACGCCCTTGCCGGCCGGGTCCTCCAGGGCCCAGTCGAGATACTTCTTGCCGGGGAAGACCGGGCAGGCGTCGCCGCAGCCCATGGTGATGACGTAGTCGGACGCCTGGACCGCCTCGGTGGTGAGGATCTTCGGCCTGGCCTCGGAGATGTCGACACCGGCCTCCCTCATGGCCTCGACCGCGGCGGGGTTGACCTGGTCGCCGGGGACGGAGCCGGCGGAGCGGACCTCGATCCGGTCGCCCGCGAGGTGGTTCAGGAATCCGGCGGCCATCTGCGAGCGGCCGGCGTTGTGAACGCAGACGAACAGCACGGAGGCGAGCGGGCTGGAGGGCATCGGTTCTTCCTTCGCGAGGGGGAGCAGGCGGACCGTGCGAGGAGGGGGTGACCGGTCGGTCCAGGCGTCGGCCGCCCGCCGGGCTGGTATCAGTGGGGGCTGATGTGAAAATATCAGTCCATGCTGACGTCAGTCGACACTGATCTGCTGCGGGTGCTCGCGGACCCGCTCCGCCTCCGGATCGTCACCCTGCTGGCCCGGGAGACGCTGTGCTCCACGCATCTGATCGAGGAGACCGGGGCGAGACAGACCAACCTCTCCAACCATCTGAAGGTGCTGCGCGAGGCCGGGGTCGTGGAGACGGAACCTTGCGGCCGGTTCACCTACTACCGGCTCAAGCCCGACGTCATCGCCACCCTTGCCGGTCAGTTCGCCGACCTCGCGGAGGCCGCGCGTGCCACCGCCGAGAACGACGTCAAGCGGTCCTGTCCCTGATCCCCGCCGTCGTACGGCGCCCGCTCCGAGGAGATTCGTTGACCGCCGCAGAGGCCGCAGAGGCCACAGGGGGCGCAGGGGGCGCAGAGGCCACGGAGGCCTTCGAAACCCCCGAGCGCGGCAAGGCCGGGGAAGCCGCCATGGCCCCCACCGCCGCACCCCAGCCCGCCCCGGGTGCCACCCCGCCCCAGGCTCCGCCACTGATCGCCCGGGCCGCGGCCGAACTCGTCGGCACGGCCGGGCTGGTCGCGGTCGTGGTCGGGTCCGGCATCCAGGCCACCGAGCTGACGAAGGACGTCGGGGTGCAGCTGCTGGCCAACTCCACGGCCACCGTCTTCGGCCTCGGCGTCCTGATCCTGCTGCTGGGGCCGGTCTCCGGCGCCCACTTCAACCCGGTGGTCACCCTGGCCGAGTGGTTCACCGCCCGCCGCGGCGGCGCCGGGGTCACGGCCCGGGAGGTCGCGGTGTACGTCCCCGCGCAGGTGGCCGGAGCGATCGCGGGCGCGATTCTGGCGGATGCGATGTTCGGCGAGCCGCTGGTCAAGTGGTCCACCCATGACCGGTCGGCCGGCCACCTGCTGCTCGGTGAGGTGGTCGCCACCGCCGGGCTGATCCTGCTGATCTTCGGCCTGGCCCGCGCGGACCGCCTGCGCTTCGCCCCCGTCGCCGTCGCCTCCTACATCGGCGCCGCGTACTGGTTCACTTCCTCCACGTCGTTCGCGAACCCGGCGGTGACCATCGGCCGCGTCTTCACGGACACCTTCGCGGGTATCGCGCCGGGCTCACTCGCGGGCTTCATCGGCATGCAACTGATCGGCGCCGCGGTGGGGCTGGCGCTGGTGGCGGTCATCTTCATGCGGCGGTCGGCGCCATGCTGAGCAGCTTGCCCATGGCCGCCAGCACCGAGGACTCGACCCGGTAGTAGACCCAGGTGCCGCGCCGCTCGGAGGTCAGCAGCCCGGCCTCCTTGAGCTTCTTCAGGTGGTGGGAGACGGTCGGCTGGGAGACGCCGACGTCGGAGATGTCGCACACGCACGCCTCGCCGCCCGCGTGCGAGGCGACCGCCGAGAACAGCCGCAGCCGCACCGGATCGCCCAGCGCCTTGAACATCCGCGCGGCCGTCTCGGCTTCCTCGGCGGTGAACGGACGCTCGGTCAGCGGCGGGCAGCACGGCGCCACGTCATCGGCCCCGGCTTCGAGCAGCGGCAGCACCTTCGTCTTCGACATACATCTATGTTGACACATGTCGAAACAGCCCGGCGAGGGTCGCCGTCGACCCATGCTCTCTGATTCGACGAACGTCTATGTTGACGTTCATCGATATGGGTGCCATCCTGGGCCCTGCAAGACATCGACAGACGTCGAAACAAAGGGGAGTCCTGTGAACGCGCCCGCCACCGACCAGCTGCCCGTCGTGGTGATCGGAGCCGGCCCCGTCGGCCTGGCCGCCGCCGCCCACCTCGTCGAGCGCGGTCTGGAACCGCTGGTTCTCGAAGCCGGCCCGTCCGCCGGCAGTGCCGTCCGCGACTGGGCGCACGTCCGGCTGTTCTCCCCTTGGGCCGAGGTCACCGACGCCGCCGCCGAGAAGCTCCTGGCCCCCACCGGCTGGGTGCGCCCCGACGGCGCCGCCTACCCCACCGGCGGCGACTGGGCCGAGCACTACCTCCAGCCGCTCGCCGACGCGCTCGGCGACAAGGTCCGCTACGGCACGACGGTCACCGGCGTGGCCCGCGCGGGGCGGGACCGCATCGTCGACGCAGACCGCGACGAACAGCCCTACACCGTGCACCTCCGGACGGCCGACGGCCGCGAGGAACGCCTTGCCGCCCACGCCGTCATCGACGCCTCCGGCACCTGGACCATCCCCAGCCCGATGGGCGCCGACGGCCTGCCCGCCCTCGGCGAGCGGTCGGCGGCCGATCACATCGCTTACCGCATCCCCGACCTCAGGGACCCGTCCGCCCGGACCCGGTACGCGGGCAGGCGCACCGCCGTGATCGGCTCCGGCGCCTCCGCCTTCACCGCGCTCGCCCACCTCGCCGACCTGGCCGAGGACGAACCGGGCACCCACGCGGTGTGGCTCCTCCGCCGTGCCATCGGCGCGAACACATACGGCGGGGGAGAGGCCGACCAGCTCCCCGCCCGCGGCGCCCTGGGCCTCCGTGCCAAGGCGGCCGTCGAGGCCGGCCATGCGAGCGCGGTCACCGGCTTCCGTACCCGGGCCGTGGAACGCGACGGTGAGCAGCTCGTCCTCGTCGCCGAGGACGGCCGCCGCCTGGACCCGGTCGACGAAGTCATCGTCCTCACCGGCCTGCGACCCGACCTGTCCTTCCTCTCCGAGGTCCGCCTCGGCCTCGACGAACGCCTCCAGGCCCCGACCGCGCTGGCCCCGCTGATCGACCCCAACATCCATTCCTGCGGCACCGTCTACCCCCACGGCGTGAACGAGCTCTCCCACCCGGACAACGGCATCTACCTGGTCGGCATGAAGTCCTACGGCCGCGCCCCCACGTTCCTCGCCATGACCGGCTACGAACAGGTCCGCTCCATCGCCGCCGCCCTCGCGGGCGACCAGGAGGCCGCCGAACGCGTCGAACTCGTCCTCCCCGAGACGGGCGTGTGCAGCGGAGGCGGACTCCTCGACGCGACCGAGACGCCGCGCGGCGATGACGCCGGCGGTTGCTGCACAACCCCGGCCGCCACCCTGCAGATCGGCGTCGGCATGCCGGCCGCCGGTACCGGTGGCTGCTGAACCCGCATTCCCACCAAGGAGGTTCGCCATGTCCCGCGTACAACTCGCCCTGCGCGTCCCGGATCTGGACGCATCCGTCGCCTTCTACAGCAAGCTCTTCGGCACCGAACCCGCCAAACTCCGCGACGGCTACGCCAACTTCGCCATCACGGAACCCCCGCTCAAGCTCGTCCTGATCGAAGGCGCCCCCGACGAGGCGACCCGCCTGGACCACCTCGGCGTCGAGGTCGGCACGAGCGAAGCCGTCCACTCCGCCACCACCCGCCTCTACGAAGCCGGCCTGGCCACGACCGAGGAGAACGACACCACCTGCTGCTACGCCCTCCAGGACAAGGTCTGGGTGCACGGACCCGGTCAGGAACCCTGGGAGGTCTACGTGGTCAAGGCCGACGCCGACACCCTCACCAAGCAGCAGGGCAGCACCTGCTGTTCCACTCCCGGCGCGGCCGACGCCAAGGAACCGGCCGCCGCGGAAGGCTGCTGCTGACGCCCGCCGATGACCGCCCCGCACGCCGGCGGGCCGTGACCGGCAGGGACACAGGCCCCCTCTTTGCGGCGAGCAGCGCTGTGATGACGTGTCCTTCTGCAGTTACCAGCCGCGCAGCGGGACGATGAGAAACGCTCTCGTTGTCGGCATGCCCTAGTGGAGTGACCTGGGACTTGGAGGTCGAAGTGGCTGCTTCAGTGCTCTTCATGCCGATGCCGATGTCGCTCAACGGTCGGCCATCGGCCACCCGAGATTGCGAGGGGTGCAGGCCCCCGGCTGCGCGCCGCGCCCCGCCGTCCCGGCGGCGGGAGTGTTCCTCCCCGACCCTGGTGGCAGGCACGCGCGGTCGGGGACCCGTCCGCGGCTGTGTCAGGGGGTAAAGACCTGCTCGAGGCGGTCGATGGCCCCGTCCGCGCCGAGGTGGTACCGGAAGACCAGGCCGCTGTCGGGGTTGGCCTCCAGCCAGTCCAGGAACTCCTGGACACCGATGGGCTGATTCTCGGTGCTGGTCACGATGGGGTTGGTGACGGTGATGTACGCGGCCTGGTCCATGGGGAGATAGGTTTCCTTGCCGACCGTCTCGAACGGCGCGCCGTCCGAATCCGGTGTGCCGCAGCCCCAGTTGCCGTGCCGGAAGATCAGGCTGAGGGTGCCGCCTTCGGGGGTGTAGCGGTAGACGGCGATCTCGTCCGGGGAGATGGGCATCTTGTGGTCGCAGCCGTCGTCCTCGCCGCCGCCCCCGGCAGCAGCCGGCTCGCCTGCGGGCGAGGCCGCCGGTGATGCAGCGGCGGCCGGGGCGGCGGACGCCTTGCTGCCGGGCGACGACGAGACCTTGCCGGCGGGCAGCGCATTGGCCGACGCAGACGCGGTCGCCTCGGTGCCGCTCTCGCCCTTGGCCGGCGAGGAACTGGCGGTCGGCGCCGGGCTGTCGGCTTCGGAGGAGGCCGACGAGCAGGCGGTGAGCGCCAGGGCGCCGGCTGCCCATGCGCTCAGGACGAGCGTGCGGATTGCGATCCGTCTGCGGCGACGCGTGATCATCATGATGTGTCCCCCAAGGTGATGGCAGCGGCTACCTGCGTAACCGCGTGAGTCGGAGAGACCATATTCAGCCACGCGGTGGGCTTTTCGATCACCTGGGCGCCGTCCGTTGCGAAGCGGTGACCAGACGCGGGCAATACGGGGGAACGGTTGCCGGTGGAGCACAATCCGGATCAGGTGGCCGGCGCCGGGCGAGGGCGGCATACGAACCGTTTCGGCCGGGAGCGCGCCGCGCAGGCTCACATCCGGGATCTCAGCACGTCGACCTCGCACCCCGGCGCGAACGGGTCGAAACCGTGCTCGACCAGCCAGCGGATCACCAGCAGGCTTCGCAACGACCACCACCCGCGGATCACGTCGAGGTCGACGTCGGCGCCGTATCCGGCCATGACGTCGCCGAGGTGCTTCTCGTGCCCGAGTGTGAACGTGGCGAGGTCGTACAGGGCATCGCCCTGGCCGGCCTCGGACCAGTCGATGATGCCCGTGACCTCGTCGCCGTGGACAAACACGTGCGCGATCTGGAGGTCGCCATGGGTGAACACCGGGGTCCACGGCCGGAGCGCGGCTTCGGCGACCTGACGGTTGCGGGCGACCAGGTCCGCGGGCAGGACGCCGCCTCTCACCAGCCGCTCGCACTCGTCGTCGAGCTCCGCCACCAGCGCGGCGATGCTCCGGCCGGCCTGGCCAAGCCGGGGCGGCGGCGGTGCGTCGTGCAGCGTCCGGATGGCGGCGCCCGCCGCGGCCCACCCCGCCCGCGACCCGGTCGACGGCCCGCCGAGGCGCCCGAGCGGTGCCCCCGGGACCGCGGCGACCGCCAGCACGGGCGGCTTGCGCCACAGCACCTGCGGGGTCGGGACCGGTGCGAGGGACATCGCCTCGACCTCGACGTCGATGCGCGTCTGATCGGCGTCCACCTTGAGGAACACATCACCGACACGCAGGGTCGCGCGCTCGGAATGGGCGACGACGACTTCGACCTCATCCATGGGCGACCAGTATCCCGGGGACGATCGCCGACGTCGCCGGGTTTCTCACGTGCGGCGGTCAGCAGCCCCCAGGCATTGTGGCCGCCGTACAGGGCATGCGCACCGTCTTCAAGCGTTCGGCGCGGTCTCGGCAACCGTGACCTGGGCTGTCCACGATCCGGGTTCCCGAGGCGAATCCCAGGTCACGTCGACGGCAACTTCGTGGACGTCGTGTGCGAGGCCCACCACCATGGCGGCCGCGGCGGCCCGTGCCTCCGCTGGGTCGGTGTCGGGCGCCACGTCGGCAAAACGCCCGCAGATCATTCCGCCGTCCTCTGTGAGAACACTGTGGCGCCAGCCTTCCGGTGTCGCGAGCAGGACAACGGCTTCCGGCATGCCGAGGGGAGGCCGTTTCCTCGTTCCACGCTCTCGTCCCGCCATGGAGCCATCCAACCCTGTCGTCCCGGCGCCGTAGCCACCGGTCCTCCTGGAGGAGGACAGCAGGGCGTCGACTCATGCAGGGGCACCAAGCCGGAATGCGAGCACCCGCACGATGCCCCGGCGCGGCCCCTCCCGGCAGGCTGGGCACCCACCCGAAAACCTGACCTGGAGACCCCTTTCCCGTGGCTACCTTGCTCTACCGGCTGGGCCGGACCGCCTTCCGACGGCGCTGGCTCGTCGTGCTGCTGTGGGCGGTGATCCTCGGCGGTGCCGGGGCCGGCGCCGCCACGGCACCGGCCTCGTCCGACGACGGCACGTCGTTCATGCCCGGCATCGAGGCGCAGAAGGCGTTCGACCTGATAGGGGAGCGCTTCCCCGGCACGGACGCCGACGGCGCCACCGCCCGCATCGTCTTCGTCGCACCCGACGGCCAGAAGGTGACCGCCTCCGGCAACCGGGCCGCCATCGACGCGCTCGTGGCGGAGGCGGCCGACGAGCCGAGGGTCCTGAACGCCGTGAACCCGTTCACGGCCGGAGCGGTGAGCGAGGACGGCGCCACCGCATACGCCACCGTGAACTACAAGGTGAAGGCCGACGACCTCACCGACACCGACAAGGCCGCCCTGGAGAAGACCGTCGACGAGGCCCGCCGCGCCGGCCTCACGGTCGAGGTCGGCGGCACTGCACTCGCCGAGCAGCCCGCCGCCGGCGGCAGCGCCGAGTCCATCGGCATCGGTCTCGCCGCGGTGATCCTGCTGATCACCTTCGGTTCCCTCGCCGCCGCGGGTCTCCCCCTGCTCACCGCGGTGATCGGCGTCGGCATCAGCATGGCCGCGGTCATGGCCCTGGGCAGCGTCTTCGGGCTCTCCCTGACCACGGGCACCCTCGCCTCCATGCTCGGACTCGCGGTCGGTATCGACTACGCCCTCTTCGTCGTCTCCCGCTACCGGGAGGAGCGCGTGAACGGACACGCTCCGGGCGAGGCCGCCGGGCTCGCCGTCGGTACCGCCGGTTCCGCCGTGGTCTTCGCGGGGCTCACGGTCGTCATCGCGCTGGTCGGCCTGACCGTGGTCGGCGTGCCGATGCTGACGAAGATGGGCCTGTGCGCGGCGGGTGCGGTGGTCGTCGCCGTGCTGGTGGCCCTCACCCTGGTGCCCGCACTGCTGGGCATGTGGCCGAACGCGGTGCTCTCCCGCCGTACCCGCAAGGGCAGGCCGGT
The DNA here is from genome assembly GCF_003143935.1 of Streptomyces sp. Act143. Taxonomy (GTDB): domain Bacteria; phylum Actinomycetota; class Actinomycetes; order Streptomycetales; family Streptomycetaceae; genus Streptomyces. Next base: position 6,580,410 of record NZ_QFRX01000001.1, read on the forward strand.
CTCGCTCTCCGCGGCGACCGGCACCGGCGGGGCCCGCTGGGCGCGCTTCGTGCTGCGCCGCCCGGTGGCCGTCCTGGTGGCGTGCGTCGCGGGTCTGGGCGTGCTGGCGCTGCCCGCCGCGAGCCTGGAGATGGGCATGCCGGGGGCCGAGTCCAAGCCGGTCTCGTCGACGGAACGGCGTGCCTACGATGCCCTCGCGGACGGCTTCGGCGCGGGCTTCAACGGCCCGTTGACCGTCGTCGTCGACGCCCGGGGAGCGGTCGACGGCAAGGCGGCCGTCCGGGAGATCGCCCGGGAGATCGGCGGCACCGACGGGGTCGTGTCCGTCTCCTCGGCACGGTTCAACCCGGCCGGTGACACCGCGCTGTTCTCGGCGGTGCCGTCCACCGGCCCGAACGACGAGCACACCAAGGACCTCGTCCGCGCCATCCGCTCCGAACGCGCCGCCCTGGAGCGGGACACCGGGGCGACCTTCGAGGTCACCGGCAGCACCGCGATGAACATCGACGTCGCCGAGGCCCTCCAGGCCGCGCTCGTGCCCTATCTCGCCGTCATCGTCGTCCTGGCCCTGCTCCTGCTGCTGGTGGTCTTCCGTTCGGTGCTGGTGCCGGTCAAGGCGGCGTTCGGGTTCCTGCTGTCGGTGCTGGCCGCCCTCGGCTCGGTCGTCGCGGTCTTCCAGTGGGGCTGGGGCGCCGAACTGCTGGGCGTGGAGCAGCCGGGGCCGATCATGAGCCTGATGCCGATCTTCCTGGTGGGCATCGTGTTCGGCCTGGCCATGGACTACGAGGTGTTCCTCGTCGCCCGGATGCGGGAGGCGTACGTCCACGGGGACAGGGCTCCCGACGCGGTCGTCTCCGGCTTCCGGCACAGCGCCCGCGTGGTCGTCGCGGCGGCGGTCATCATGATCGCGGTGTTCTCCGGGTTCATCGGGTCCGGCGAGTCGATGGTCAAGACGATCGGGTTCGGGCTCGCCGTCGCGGTGCTGTTCGACGCCTTCGTCGTACGGATGGCCCTGGTGCCCGCGGTGCTGGCGCTGCTCGGCGACAGGGCGTGGTGGCTGCCGGGGTGGCTGGACCGGCTGCTGCCCCGTGTGGACGTGGAGGGGGCGGGGCTTGCGACACCGCCTCCGGTGGCGGGCGGCGGGCCCGTGCCGCAGGAGCCGGCGCGCGTCTGACACCCGCACCCGGGGTGGGGCGCCGAGCACCACGGCGCCCCGCCCCGCGATATGTGAGCATGGCTGTCCCCTGGAGTGTTTCGGAGCGTGATGAGTACCAGCTGGCGGCATCGGGCGGTGACCCGCCCGAAGGCCCTGGACGGCGCGCTGCTGGTCCTGCTGTTCGCGGCCACCGTCACCGGCGTCCTCGTCACGCGCGCCCCGGCCTCCGGCCCCCTGACACTCTGGCCGGGCCTCGCCCTGTCCGCGCTCTCCTGCGCCGCCCTGAACCGGCGCCGGAGCCACCCCCTGACCGTGCTGGCCGTCACCGCGCTGTGCACGATCGCCGTCGGAGCCCTGGGCTACCTCCTGACGCCCCTGCTGATGGGGCCGCTGCTGGTCGCGCAGTACGAGACCAGCCTGCGCACACCCCGGCGCACCGGGTGGAACAGCGCCCTGATCGTCACCGGCTGTGTGGTGGTCAGCGGCCTGCTCTTCCCCTCCTTCCTCCACTCCGTGATCTTCACCGTCGTCAACCCCACGGCGTGGATCCTGCTCTGCGCGGCCCTCGGCGGCTACCGGCGGGTGCGCCGCGAGTACGCCGTGGCCCGTGCCGAGCACGCCGACCGGCAGCGTGAGGAGGAGGCACGCCACCGGGTCGTCCAGGAGCGCATGCGCATCGCACGCGAACTGCACGACGTGGTCGCCCACCACCTCACCCTGGCGGACGCCCAGGCCGGAGCCGTCAAGCACCTCCTGCGCACCCGGCCCGACCAGGCCCAGGAGATCATCGACAGGCTGCCGGAGACGACGGCGGCGGCCCTGCGGGAACTCAAGGCCACCGTGGGGCTCCTGCGGCACGAGGGCGACCCCGCCGACGACCTGGCCCCCGCCCCGGGGCTGGACCGGCTGCCCGACCTGGTGGACTCCTTCGCGGCGGCCGGCCTCCGTGTCGGCGTCACCGTCGACGGGGAGCGACGCCCGCTCACCCCCGTACTCGATCTGACGGCCTACCGGATCCTCCAGGAAGCACTCACCAACGCCACCAAACACGGTGCCGGACGCACCGCCGAGGTGCGGCTCGCGTTCGCCCCCCGGCGCCTGACACTGACGGTCACCAACGACACCGCCGCCGACCGCACCCCCGTGCCGTCCGGCCCGGGAAGCGGGTTCGGCCTGATCAGCATGCGCGAGCGCGCCACCTCGGCGGGCGGCACCTTCCACGCGGGACACCGCCCCCGGGGCGGCTTCCAGGTGGTCTGCGCCCTGCCGCTCGACCTGCCCCCCGACCGTCGCGACGAAAGCGCCGCCCCATGACCATCCGCGTTCTGCTCGCCGACGACCAGGCTCTGCTGCGGGCCACCTTCCGCATCCTCATCGACTCGACCGACGACCTGACGGTGATCGCCGAGGCCGCCGACGGGCGGGAGGCCGTCGAGCTCACCGAGGCGCACCGGCCCGACGTGGTCGTCATGGACCTCCGGATGCCGGACACCGACGGCGTCGCGGCCACCGCCGAGATCTGCTCACGGACCGAGCTGACGGACACCCACATCCTCGTCCTGACCACCTTCGAGAACGACGAGAACGTCGCCAAGGCCCTGCGCGCCGGCGCGAGCGGTTTCCTCGGCAAGGGCGTCAGCCCCGATGTCCTGCTGTCGGCCATCCGTACCGTCGCCGCCGGCGAGGCCCTCCTCTCGCCCCACGCCACCCGAGCCCTCATCACCCGCTTCCTCGCCACCCCGGCCACCGACGACCTGCTCGTCCTCCCCGACGCCGTCAAGGCCCTGACCGACCGCGAACGCGAGGTCGTCACCCTGGCCGCGCACGGCCGGTCCAACACCCAGATCGCCGACCACCTCGTCCTGAGCCCGCTGACCGTACGCAGCCACATCCAGCGCGCCATGACCAAGCTGCACGCCCGCGACCGCGCCCAGCTCGTGGTGATCGCGTACCAGAGCGGACTGGTGAAACCGCAGCCCCCGGCGGCGGGCGCGACGGACACCCACTGACCGGCGGCAGTCCGGCGGGAACCCGGGGCCCGCCCACCGGCCCGGCGCGGCGCGGGTACGTCCTGCGCCCCGTGCACGGGAGGACCTTGTCGGCCCGCCCTCGGGTCCGGTCGGCCCCTTGGACGCCCGGGTGCCCCGGAGAAGGCTGAACGCGAGAGGGGTTGAAGGGGGGACAGGCATGCTTCGGTCCCGTACCAGGCCGCTACGGCACACCCGTCCGGCCCGTGGCAGAACAGCCACCGACACCGTGCCGCTGGTCCCGCCCACGGCGGCGCGTTCGGCCATGGGGGAGGAGGGCTCCGATCCCGTCTTCGTCGACTCCAGCGGACGCCGGGGCCGCCGCATCCGGCGCGTCGCCTACGCCGCGGGCACGCTGTGCGCCGGGTACACCACGGTGCTGGTGCTCAGCTTCATGGGGGCGACGCCGTTCGCCCCGAGCGCCGTGCTGCCCGTGCCCGGTGTGCCCACCCAGGAGCCGGGCAGCGTCCGGGAGACCACGCCCGAGGAGCTGCCGGGTGCGTCCGTGGCCCCCTCGACCGGACCCCCGTCCGCTTCTCCGTCGCAGATCCCGGGCGGCTCCGCCACGCCGACCGGTTCGTCGCCGGCCGGCGGGAGGCATTCCGTCCCGGCGACGAACCCGGGAACGACGTCCTCGCCCACGGGCGGCTCCACGCCCACGGGCAGCACGACGCCCACGGGCAGCCCGTCACCGACGAGCAGCCCCTCACCCACCGGCAGTCCCACACCCACTCCGTCGTACTCCGGCACCAGCCCCTCCGGTGACGCGTCGAGCACGGCCGTGGACGGCTCCGACGGCACGCCGGTCACCGCGACCGGCACCTCCTTGGGGTCCTGACGATGTCCGCGCAGCCGGCGAGGACCCGCGCCGCGTCCCGCCCCAGAATCCTCTCCCTGCTCCTCGTCCTCGCCGTCGTGGCCGGAGTCCTGCTCCTGCACGGCTATGTGCACGGGGAGTTCGCCGCCGACCACCGCGTCCACCCGCCCGTCGGCAACGACCGCGTACCCCGGGAGGTGCTGCACGGCGGCCCGGTCGTCGACACCACCGCGTCCCGCACCCGCAGCCACACCCTGCCGGCCCGCACCGTCGCCCTGACCTTCGACGACGGCCCGGACCCCACCTGGACGCCGAAGATCCTCGACGTACTGGACCGCTACCACGCCAAGGCCACGTTCTTCGTGACCGGCGCGGCCACCGCGCGCGAACCCCGCCTGGTACGGCGGGCGGTGGCGGCCGGGCACGAGATCGGCGTGCACACCTTCACCCATCCCGACCTGGGGTACCAGTCCGCGGCGCGGACCGACCGCGAACTGGCGCAGACCCAGCTCGCCCTGGCCGGGGCGGCGGGCATCCACAGCCCGCTCGTGCGCCCGCCCTACTCCTCGCACGCCGCGGACCTGGACGACGTCTCCTGGCCGACGGTCCAACGGCTGGGCGAGAAGGGCTACATCACCGTGCTCGTCGACCTCGACACGGAGGACTGGCGGCGGCCGGGCGCCGACGCCATCGCCGACCGGGTCACGGGGCGGCTGACCGGCCAGGGGGCCGTGGTGCTGCTGCACGACTCCGGCGGCGACCGCGCCCAGACCGTGCGCGCGCTGGAGACCTTCATCCCCCGACTCCGCGACCGCGGCTACCGGTTCACCACGGTCAGCGAAGCGCTGGGTGCCGACAGCGCCCACCAGTCCGTCTCCGGCGCCGAGTTGTGGAGCGGACGGGTCTTCGTGGCGGCCGTGGTGGTGGGGGACCGGCTGGTGCCCGCGCTGGCCGTGCTCCTGGTGCTGGTGGGCGCGCTGATGCTGGCGCGGTTCGCGGCCATGCTGGTGCTCGCCCGCCGCCACGTGCGGCGGCGCCGTGATCCGGGCTTCTCCTGGGGGCCGGAGGTCACCGAGCCCGTCAGTGTGGTGATCCCCGCCTACAACGAGCGGGCCTGCATCGCCCAGACCGTGCAGTCCGTCGTCAAGAGCGAACACCCGGTCGAGGTCGTGGTGGTGGACGACGGCTCCACCGACGGCACCGCCGAGGTCGTCCACGCGCTGGCCCTGCCCGGCGTCACCGTCGTACGCCGGCCCAACCAGGGCAAGGCCGCCGCGCTCAACACCGGGGTGGCGTACGCCTCGCACCGGCTGGTCGTGATGATGGACGGCGACACCGTCTTCGAACCGGAGACCGTCCACCACCTCGTGCAGCCGTTCGCCGACCGGCGGGTCGGAGCGGTCGCCGGCAACACCAAGGTGGGCAACCGCGGTCGTCTGCTGGGCCGTTGGCAGCACCTCGAATACGTCATGGGGCTCAACCTGGACCGTCGGATGTACGACGTGATCGGCTGCATCCCCACCGTGCCCGGTGCCGTCGGCGCGTTCCGGCGCACCGCCCTGCGGCACGTCGGCGGACTGAGCGACGACACCCTCGCCGAGGACACCGATCTGACCATGGCCCTGCACCGGGCGGGCTGGCGCGTGGTCTACGAGGAGCGGGCCCGCGGCTGGACCGAGGCGCCGGCGACCGTCGGCCAGCTCTGGCGGCAGCGCTACCGGTGGAGCTACGGCACCTTGCAGTCGATGTGGAAACACCGCCACGCGGTCGTCGAACGCGGCCACGCCGGACACTTCGGCCGCTACGGACTGGCCCTGGTGGTGCTGTTCACCGTCCTCACCCCGCTGCTGGCCCCGCTCATCGACCTGTTCCTGGTGTACGGGCTGCTCTTCCAGGACCCGGCCCGCACGGCTGCCGCCTGGGGCGCGCTCCTCGGCGTCCAACTCCTCTGCGCCGCCTACGCGTTGCGCATCGACGGCGAGAAGCCGGGCGCCCTGTGGACGCTGCCGCTCCAGCAGCTCTTCTACCGTCAGTTGCTCTACGCGGTGCTCCTCCAGTCGTGCACCACCGCGCTCACCGGCGCCCGCCTGCACTGGCACAAGCTGCGGCGGACGGGCCAGGTGACGGCGCCGCCCGCCCTGGAACCGCGACCGGCGCCCCGACCCGTACCGCAGCCATCGCCCCGACCCGTACCGCAGCCGGTGGTGCCGGCCATCGATCAGGCAGCCACCGTCACGCAGCCTGCCCCTGCCCCTGCCCCTGCCCCTGCCCTTGCCGCGCAGCCCGCGCTGCCCGCTCCGCCCGCGCCCCGCCGGAAGGGCGGCCGGAACCTGTATCTGGACTTCCTGCGGGCCGTCGCGCTGGTCCGGGTGGTCACGTACCACACCTTCAACTGGGCCTGGCTGACGCTCGCCTTCCCCGCCATGGGCGTGATGTTCGCGTTGGCCGGTTCGCTGATGGCCCGTTCCCTCGACCGCGGCGACCGTTCCGCGGTGGCGGTCGTACGGGCCCGGATGCGCCGGCTCCTGCCGCCCGTGTGGCTCTTCGGCCTCGTCATCGTCGTCACGATGCTGCTGAAGGGCTGGCGTCCGGACCAGGCTGGCGGCGGAGAGGCGGCCGCGTGGGCCCGGATGGTGTTCTGGATCGTGCCGGTGAGCGAGCCGCCGTTCGCCGACACCGACTGGGCGACACAGGTCGTCGCACCCCTGTGGTACATCCGCGCGTACCTGCTGTTCGTCCTGCTCTCACCACTGCTGCTGCGAGGCTTCCGCCGGGCACCACGAACGGCGGTGGCGGCCTTCCTGGGGCTGGTGGTGGTCGCGCAGGCAGAGCTGTTGCCGCTGCCCGGCCGGCTCGCCGAGCCGTTCACCGACCTGGTCACGTTCGGGGCCTGCTGGTTGCTGGGCTTCGCCCACCACGACGGCCTCGTGCGCCGGCTGCCGGGGGCCCGGGTGGTGGCGATGGCGGCGGCCGTGATGGCGGCGGGTGGCTGGTACGCGCTGACGCACCGGACCGAGGAGGGCTACGACCTCGGCTCGATCCCCCTCGGCCAGGCCTTCTGGTCCGTCGGCTTCGTCCTGCTCCTGCTGCGGTTCGGACCGACCGGGGACCGCTGGGTGACCCGGCACCGGCCCCTGCACGCAACGGTCGTGCTGCTCAACGCCCGCGCCGTGACCGTCTATCTCTGGCACGAGGTGGCGCTGGTCCTGGGGGTCCTCCTCATCGACCAGATGTGGCGGGTGCCCGCGCTGGAGAACCGGCTGCCGCTCGACGCCGGATGGTTCCTCTATCTCCTCGCCTGGCCGCTCATCGCCCTGGCGGTCCTGCTGGTCGGCTGGTGCGAGGACCGCGCGGCGAAACGTCCGCTGCGGCTGTGGCCGCGACCGGCCGGCGGACCCGACCGGGCCGCGGCAGGTACGGGCCCAACCGGCCGACAAAGGTCCGTACGGCCGGGTGGCAGCGGCTGATCGGCCCTCTTCCGGCCGGGCGGGACGTGAGACGGTGCAAGGGGAGGGAACGGGACCGCCGGCCAAGTGCGCAAGGGGGTGCCGAACGATGGCGACGACACATCCCACCCGGGTGACGAAGGTGTGGTTCTGGCGGTGGCGGCGCAATCCCCTCCGCCGTCGCAGCGACCGCCTGGAGGCCTGGATCGTGGTGGCCACCTGGGTCATCGCCCTCGCGGGCGCCTTGTTCGCGGGCCGGGCGACGGAGGCGGGGATGCAGCACAGCTTCGCCGAGCGGCGTGCGCAGGTGCACCCGGTGGCGGCCGTGCTCACGCAGAACGCCCCCAAGACCCCGACCGTGACGACCTCGGGCGGTGACACCAGGGTGTGGGCGAAGGCGCGCTGGACGGACTCCGACGGCGTCACCCGCACGAGCCTGGTCAAGGTCGAGCCGGGCAGTGCGGCGGGCACCTCGGTCGAGGTGTGGACGGACCGCGCCGGCAACCCGGTGACCACACCCGTCACCGCGGCGGACGCCCGCGTGCAGTCCGTGCTGGTGGGCGTGTCGGTCGCGCTGGTGGCCGGGACCACGGTCATCGGGTGCGGACGGCTCGCACGCTTCCGTCTGGACCGCGCCCGGATGCGGGAGTGGGAGACGGAGTGGGCACGGGTGGGTCCCCAGTGGCGCAAACACATGAGCGGCTGAGCGGCTGGGCTGGGCCCGACCGAACCCCACCGAACCCCACCGAACCCCACCGGACCCCACCGGGCCAAGGCGCGGGCACGAGGACGAAGACGTCCGCGAGACGGCTCTGACCGGGGCCGCCGCTGACAGGGCCGGGCGGGGCAGCACGACGGGACCGTTCGGCCCAGTGCCCGTGCCGCGTCCCGGGCGGATGGTGGGAACAGGCCCGATGGGAAGGGGGCTGAGATGCCCTGGGAGACGATCCGGAAGGGTACCGCGCCTCTGGTGCCGCCCAATCTCGACGACTACGAGAAGGTGTGTGAGGGCTTCTCCTGGGCGAGCGCCCGTGACCAGCTCCGCGGGCTGCCCGGCGGCCGGGGACTGAACATCGCCTACGAGGCGGTGGACCGGCACGTCGAGGACGGCCACGGCACGGCAGTCGCCTTGCGCTGCGTGGGCCGCGACGACTCCGTGACCTCCGTGACGTACGAGGAACTGGCCCGCTCCACCGACCGCTTCGCCAACGTGCTGCGCTCGCTCGGCATCGGCCCCGGAGAGCGGGTGGTGACGCTGCTGGGGCGGTGCCCCGCGCTGTACACCGTGGTCCTGGGCACGCTGAAGAACACCAGCGTGCTGTGCCCGCTGTTCTCCGCCTTCGGGCCGGACCCCGTGGCACAGCGGCTGCGCCTGAGCGACGCCCGGGTGCTCGTCACCACGGCCGAGCTGTACCGCAGGAAGGTCGCCGGGCAGCGCGCCCGGCTGCCCGGACTGGACCACGTGCTGATCGTCGGCGGGGGCGCCGCAGATCTGCCCGACACGGTCTCCTACGAGGCGCTGATGGCCGACGCGCCCGACACCTTCACCATCCCGGCGACCTCACCCGACGACATGGCGCTGCTGCACTTCACCAGCGGCACCACAGGTACCCCCAAGGGCGCCGTGCACGTCCACGAGGCGGCCGTCGCGCACTACACGACCGCGCGGTACGCCCTCGACCTGCACCCGGACGACGTGTACTGGTGCACCGCCGACCCGGGCTGGGTCACCGGCATGTCGTACGGGATCGCCGCACCGCTCATGCACGGCGTGACGGTCGTCGTCGACGAGGGCGACTACGACGCCCGCCGCTGGTACCGGATCCTCGCCGAACAGCGGGTCACCGTCTGGTACACCGCGCCGACGGCGCTGCGCATGCTGATGCGGACGACACCGCGGACCGGACCGTACGACCTGCCCGCCTCCTTCGACCTGAGCGCGCTGCGCTTCATCGCCTCGGTCGGCGAGCCGCTCAACCCGGAGGCCGTGGTCTGGGGGCGCGACGTCCTGGGGTTGCCGGTGCACGACAACTGGTGGCAGACCGAGACCGGCGCCATCATGATCGCCAACTTCGCGGCCTGCGACATCCGCCCCGGCTCCATGGGCCGCCCGCTGCCCGGCGTGGAGGCGGCGGTGCTGCGCCGCGGGGAGGACGGCCGCGCGGCGGTCGTCGACGGCCGGGTCGGCGTGCTCCAGGAACCCGACGTGGAGGGCGAGCTGGCGCTGCGGCCGGGCTGGCCGTCCATGTTCCGCGGCTATCTCCACGACGAGGAACGCTCCGCGGCGGCGTTCGCCGGCGGCTGGTACCTCACCGGCGACCTGGTGCGGCGCGACGCGGACGGCTGGTACTGGTTCGTCGGCCGCGCGGACGACGTCATCAAGTCGGCCGGACACCTCGTCGGACCGTTCGAGGTGGAGAGCGCGCTGATGGAGCACCGGGCGGTCGCCGAGGCCGGAGTGATCGGTCGGCCCGACCCGGTCGCCGGGAACATCGTCAAGGCGTTCGTGTCCCTGCGGCCCGGCTACGAGGCGACCACCGCGATGCGGCAGGAACTGCTGGCGTTCGCCCGCCGCCGGCTCGGCCCCGCTGTCGCGCCCCGCGAGATCGCCTTCGACCAGCACCTGCCGCACACCCGCAGCGGCAAGGTCATGCGGCGCCTACTGCGGGCCCGCGAACTCGGCCTGCCCGAAGGCGACATCTCCACCCTGGAGGGAACGGAGGGGCCCGCATGAGCACCACCCGCACCCCGCGCAAGCCCAAGACCAAGGCCACGGGTAAGGGCAAGGCGCAGCCGAAACAGCTGACGGCACATCAACTGGCGCTGCTCGCCTCCATGCTGCGCGTCCGGCGCTTCGAGGAACGCTGCGTCGAGCTGTACAGCGCCGCGCGCATCCGCGGCTTCATGCACCTCTGCATCGGCGAGGAGGCCGTCGCCGTCGGCGTCAACGAGGCGCTCACCGAGGACGACGCGGTCGTGTCCACATATCGCGAGCACGGCCACGCGCTCGCCCGCGGCGTCCCCGCCGACGCGGTCATGGCGGAGATGTTCGGCAAGGTCACCGGCTGCAGCCGGGGCCGCGGCGGCTCCATGCACCTCTTCGACGCCGAACGCCGCTTCTACGGCGGCAACGCCATCGTCGGCGGCGGACTGCCGCTCGCCGCCGGACTGGCCCTGGCCGACCGCATGACCGGCCGCTCCCGCGTCACCTGCTGCTTCTTCGGCGACGGAGCCTTCGCCGAGGGCGAGTTCCACGAGACGGCCAACCTCGCCGCCCTGTGGGGACTGCCGCTGCTGTTCGTCTGCGAGAACAACCTCTACGCGATGGGCACCGCCCTGGACCGGGCACAGGCCCAGACGGATCTGGCGATGCGGGCCGCCTCTTACGGCATGGTCTCCTGGGCCGTCGACGGCATGGACGTGCTCGCCGTCGAGGACGCCGCCCGGCGGGCCGCCGAAGGCATCCGCGCGGGCACCGGGCCGCACTTCCTGGAGATGCGCACCTACCGCTTCCGCGCCCACTCCATGTACGACCCCGACCGCTACCGCGACAAGGCCGAGATCGAGCAGTGGAAGGAACGCGACCCGATCGACCGCCTCGTCCGGCGGCTGCGGGAGCAGGCCGGACTGACCGACCGGACGCTCACCGACCTGGAGAGCCGGACGGGCGCCGAGATCGACGCCGCCGTGGAGCGCGCCGACCGGGCCGCCGAGGAACCCGTCGCGGACCTGCTGCGGTACGTCACCAGCCCCGCGGAGGAGGCGAGTTGACCATGGTGGCCACCAGTGACCCCGCCGAACGCAAGACGACCTATCGCGAGGCGATGCGCGAGGCCCTGCGGGACGCGTTGCGCGCCGACGACCGGGTGTTCCTGATGGGCGAGGACGTGGGCCGCTACGGCGGCTGCTTCGGCGTCAGCCTCGGCCTGCTGGAGGAGTTCGGCCCGGACCGCGTCCGCGACGCCCCGCTGTCGGAGTCCGCGTTCGTCGGCGCCGGCATCGGCGCCGCCCTGGCCGGGATGCGCCCGATCGTCGAGATCATGACGGTCAACTTCAGCCTGCTCGCGCTCGACCAGATCCTCAACAACGCCGCGACCCTGCTGCACATGTCCGGCGGCCAGCTGGCGGTCCCGATCGTCATCCGTATGACCACCGGCGCCGGACGGCAGCTCGCGGCCCAGCACTCGCACAGCCTGGAGGGCTGGTACGCGCACATCCCCGGCCTCCGGGTCCTGGCCCCGGCGACCATCGCCGACGCCCGCCACATGCTGGCCCCGGCGCTCGCCGACCCCGACCCCGTGCTGATCTTCGAGCACGGCGGGCTGTACAACACCTCCGGCGACCTCCCGGCCGACGCGGGTCCCGTCGACCTCGACCACGCGAGCATCCGCAGGCCCGGGACCGACATCTCCGTGATCACGTACGGCGGTTCGCTGCCGAAGGCACTGGCCGCGGCCGACGAACTGGCGAGCGGTGGCATCAGCGCGGAGGTCATCGACCTGCGTACTCTGCGCCCCCTCGACGATGCCACGATCACCGGCTCCGTCGCCCGCACCCACCGCGCCGTCGTCGTCGACGAGGGCTGGCGCACCGGGAGCCTGGCCGCCGAGATCTCCGCCCGCATCACCGAGCAGAACTTCTACGACCTCGACGCCCCTGTCGAGCGCGTGTGCAGCGCCGAAGTGCCCATGCCGTACGCGCGCCGGCTGGAGGAGGCCGCGCTGCCGCAGGTCGCCGGGATCGTCGCGGCCGCTCGTCGTGCGGTCGGGCCCGCCCCGTTCACCGTCGACGAGGAGCGGGCGCCGAACGGCAGGAGGGCCGGCTGATGGCCGAGTTCACGATGCCCTCGCTCGGCGCCGACATGGACGAAGGGCTGCTGCTGGAATGGCTCGTCGGCCCCGGCGACCACGTCGGCAAGGGGGACGTGGTCGCGGTCGTGGAGACCGACAAGGCGGCCATCGAGGTGGAGTGCTTCGAGTCGGGGACGGTGGGGCGGCTCCTCGTCGAGCCCGGGACGCGGGTGCCGGTGGGGACGGCGTTGGCGGTGATCGAGGAGGGGGCGGAGAGCGTTTCCGGGGCTGGAGAGGCGGAGCAGGAGGTCGCCGCTGTGGAGACGCCGCCGCTGGAGCCTGCCATCCGGGCGGAGGAGGCACCCCGGGGGGAGGCGGTGACCCGCACGACCGTGGCGCCGGAGCCCGAGCCTGCTGCCGCTGAGCCCGCTGCCGTCCCCGCGGCGGCCGCCGCTCCCGCTGTGACGTCGCGTCCCGAGCGGCCCGGCGTGGACAGGCCGGTCGCCGGGGTGGGGCCGCTGGTGCGGCACCTCGCGGTGGAGCGGGGCGTCGATCTGACGTCCGTGCACGGCACCGGACGCGGCGGCCGGATCACCCGTGCGGACGTCGAGCACGCGGTGCCGGGGCAGGGGCCGGTGCCGAGGCCGGGGCAGGGGCCACGGGTGCGGGCCACCCCGTACGCCCGGCGGCTCGCCCGCGAACTGGGCGTGGACCTGACGGCGTTGCACGGCACCGCGGACGGTGGAGCGGTGCGCGCCGCGGACGTGCACGCGGCCGTGCGCGCACGCGGCGGCCCGAAGACACCCGAGCCGCAGCGGACCGAGGACCGTCGGCAGCGACCGGAAACCGCGCCCACGGCCGGGCCCGTGCCCGCAGCTGCACCGGTGTCGCCGGAGGGGCGCAAGGACCAGCGCGCGGCCGCCATGCGCCGCGCCATCGGCGAGCTCATGAGCCGCTCGAAGAAAGAGATCCCGCACTACTACCTCTCCTCCACCATCGACCTCACCCCGGCCGTGGAGTGGCTGCACCGCCACAACCGCGGCCGTCCACCCACCGAACGGCTCGTCCCCGCGGCCCTGTTGCTGAAGGCCGCGGCGGTGGCGGCGCGGGAGGTACCGCAGCTCAACGGCTTCTGGCAGAACGGCGAGTTCACACCCGGCACCGGCGTCCACCTGGGCATCGCCGTGTCCCTGCGGGACGGAGGCCTGCTCGCACCGGTGATCCACGACGCCGACACGCTCGCCCCGGACGCCCTCATGGCCGCGCTCAAGGACCTCGTCCGGCGTGCCCGCCTGGGCCGGCTGCGCGGCAGCGAGCTGTCCGGAGCCACGCTCACCGTCACGAACCTCGGGGACCAGGGCGTGGAGTCCGTGTTCGGTGTCATCTACCCGCCGCAGGTGGCCCTGGTCGGCTTCGGCGCGGTCGTCGAACGGCCCTGGGCCACCGGCGGGATGCTCGGCGTGCGCCCCGTGGTGACCGCCACCCTGTCCGCCGACCACCGGGCCAGTGACGGAGCGGTCGGGGCGCGCTACCTCACGGCGGTCGACCGACTGCTGCGCAAACCGGAGGAGTTGTGAACCAGATGAAGGCCCTGAACAGCACGGAGGCACTGACCGTCGTCAAGGAGTCCATCACGCAGATCATCCCGGACGCCGACTTCACCGACGTCCGGCCCGACGACAAGATGCGGGACGTGCTGGAACTCGACTCGCTCGATTTCCTGAGCCTGGTGGAGATCCTGTCGGAGCGCACCGGCGTGCGCATCGACGAGGACGACTACCCCGAACTCACCACCCTGGCCGACACGGCACGGTTCCTGGTCGCCCGCACCGCCTCGCCACCACTCGACACCTGAGACCGAGCGGCCCACGGCAACAGGGCCTTCCTGACGGCCAGAAGAATCTGCGGGAAGCTGCCCATTTCGACTGGCCCGGAGGCGATCCATGACCATGGAAGCAGAGCAGCCGACCCGCAGGATCTCGCCGGACACGCTTGCAGAATGCGAAGACAGCGCACGATTCTGGGGTGACGAACTCGGCCCTTACGGAGCGCAATTGCAACGGAGGGCCGACTATTTCGCCGTGGCCTCCACCATGCTGAGTACCCTCGTCGGACTCAGCGTCTGGCCTCTTCTGACGGCCTCCACGGCTTGGTGGGCGCAGGCCATCGTCTCGCTCGTCGCGCTGAGCGCCGCGTTTGCTTCGGCAGTGCCGAAGTACAGGAACTACGCCGAGTGCGCATCCGAGATCCGCATCCTCGTCAGGGAGTTCCAGCACGAGAAGGGCCTGTTCCGAGACGCGCTGCGTGCGATTGAGGAAGAGCGCACGGAGAAAGGTCAGGCTCTTGCCGTCACGGCGCACGACCTGTTCGAGATCACGCACGCCAGGAAAGGTGAATTGCACCCGTTCCCCGAGGAGTTGCAGGAGCGCCGCGGCCTGGAGAGGAAGGCGAAAGCCGAAGTGCGCGCGGGATTGCACCCGGCGGCCGAGCACCACCCGATCTCTCCTTGAGGAGCTGTCAGCGGCCGGCGCACGGCGGAGGGGCGCGAAGATCCGTGCCCCTCCGGTTCCGCTCGCCGTGAGGGCGGCGGCAGGCCGCATCAGCCTCAGGCGACCCTGCGCAGGTGCTGCTCCTCCTCCAGCACCTTGGCCTCGTCGGTGAACTTACGGGCCACACCGGCGAGGAAGTGGAGCACCTCGTGCCAGAAGTACGCCGTGCCCGCGACGAGGAATCCGGTGAGTGTGGTGGCGATGGTGTCGTTGCGCACGGCGAGGTTCCAGGCTCCGAAGAGGTCGAAGTCGGCGAGCCACGCGGTGCCCATGCCGAGAGCCACCAGGGTGAACGCCCAGAGCTCCGGCAGCCGTTGCACATAGCGGTGCCCGACCCTTGCGACGATCAGCACAGCCAGTCCGAGCAGCGCCAGCATCCCGAACGCATACATGAGATCCGCCGCCTTCCTGAGAGGAACGTATGCCGACGGGAGGGGACGACGTGGAAGCCGCCTGTCGTTCCCTTCTGGTGTCAGCGTCGCGCGTCGCTCAGGCCGGTGCCAGGGCCGGTGGGCCTCGGGCGGGGCCGCAAAGGGCCCGCTGCGGGGAAAGGACCGGGGACGGTCGGGGCATTGCGCGACCCTGCGCCGTTCACCTCGGGCGGGCCGGGGACCACTCGGGGCGGCCTTTCCCCCGCCCTGCGGACGGGGCCGTTCGGCCCGGGTGCGGACCTTTCGGACTCTGGCCCGGCGGCTGCCGCCGGCGGATGGTGGGAGACGGACCGGCAATTGCGCCGTAAACGCTCTCATGAGGGCGCGTTGCCGCCGTACGCATCCGGAACGCGCCGTGACCGGGCGCCCGGCACTGTGAGAAGCAAGGAGGACCAGCGATGACTCTTCCCGAGCGACGCGACAGGGGCGCGGCATGGGGCCCCTTCCACTTCCATGAGCTGCAGGAACTCCGGAATCGGATGGACCAGCTCATGCACGCCACCTTCCCCTTCCCCGGGGTCGACTTCCCCGAGTCCGCGATCGAGGCATGGGCGCCCCTGGCCGATGTCGAGGACACCGAGGACGCCTACCTGGTGGAGCTGGAACTGCCCGGTGTGGACAAGGACCAGATCACCGTGGAAGTCACGGACGGGGAGCTCGATGTCCGCGGTGAGATCAAGGAGAAGGCACGCACCGGCGTGGTCCGGCGCCACACCCGCCGCATCGGCCAGTTCGACTACCGCACCAGCCTGCCGCCGAACGCCGACACCGAGCACGTCAGCGCGGACCTGACCAACGGAGTCCTTACCGTGCGCGTCCCGAAGACCGAGCAGGCCAGGCCGCACCGCATCGAGATCACCGGCTGAACCGCGAGGACGGCGTACGGCGTCGGTCGCCGAGGTGTCTCACGTACCGGCGGGGGAGGGCCGGGTGTCGTCGGTCCGGTACGTGAGGTGCTCGGCGACCGACACCACGCCGTCGACGCTCCGGCACAGCCGCTCGATGACGGGGATCAGGCTCTTGTACTCGACGCAACCGCCGAGGGTGACCTGCCCCTCGCGTACCTCGGCCGTCACTTCCGAGGAGGTGAGACCCATGGTCCGGCGCAGCACGTCGCCGGTGATCTCGTCGCGGATGGCGTCGTCCCGGCGCAGGAAGACCCGCAGCAGGTCGCCGCGGCTGACGATGCCCCGGAGCGTGTCCGTGTCGTCGACCACGGGCAGCCGCTTGACGTGGTGGACCTCCATCAGCCGGGCCGCCTCCACCACGTTCCAGTCCGGGCGCGCGCACACGGCGGGCGCCGACATCAGCTCCTCGGCCCTGGTCCCCTCGGCCTTGGCCCGCTCCCACGCCTCCAGGCGCGGAATCGGCGTCCGGTCCGACGGATCGCTCCGGTCCGCGGCCTTGCGCAGCAGGTCGGCCTCGGAGACCACCCCGAGCGGGCGGTCCAGGTCGTCCACCACGGGTACGGCGGTGACTCCGTGCTCCGCCAGCAGTCTGACGATCTCCTTGAACGGAGTGTCGCGGCGGGCCCGGACGACGTCTCGGGACATGAGCTCTGCGACCGTTCGATGGTGCATGGCACCGTTCCCTTCGGATCGTGACACCGGCTCGTCGTGGCCCCCGACCAGGGTCTTCTCGCCCGTGCGGCGGCACGTCGCGCGTGGCACGTTGGGTACAACAGCATTCTGCGGAAACGGCGGCGATCATGCGAGCTCACGTCGGCGACCATCTGGTCGTGGAAAGCCCCGTCACCGGCGCTACCAGGCGCGACGGCGAGATCATCGGACTCCACCACGAGGACGGCACCCCTCCCTACGACGTCCGCTGGTCGGACACGGACGAGGTGACGCTCGTGTTCCCGGGGCCCGACGCGCGGGTCCGGCACGTCGCGCAGGAGGCCGGGAGCCCTGAGGCCCCCCGCCCGGGCGGCACGGACGGCGAGACGGGTGCCGGTACGGAAGCCCCCGCCGGGGCCGGGGCGTCCGGCTCCGGTGACATCGGGCGGCGCGTGGCCACCGAACGGCGTCGGCAGGGCCTGACCCGGGGCGAGACGGCCCGGCGCGCCCGCATGGCGCCGGACTACCTGGCGTATCTCGAGGAACACCCTGCCGACCCGAGTCTGGCGAGCCTGGTCCGGCTGGCGGCGGCATTGGGCACGAGCGTCGCGGCCCTGCGCGGGGGCGGCATCGATCTGCCCCCGGGCCAGGGCCATGCGCTCCTCCACCCCGAGCTGCGGGACCTCGGCCCGCAGGAGTGCCGCGCCCGGCTCTCCACGCACGGCGTGGGGCGCGTCGCGGTGTCCACTCCCGACGGCCCGGCGGTCGTCCCGGTCAACTACGCGGTCGTCGACGACGCGATCGTCTTCCGTACCGCGCCCGGCTCGGTGCCCGCACGGGCCGTGGGAGCGGACGTGGCCTTCGAGGTCGACCATCTCGACGAGGCCATGAGCCAGGGCTGGAGCGTGCTCGCCGTCGGCCCGGCGCGGGCCGTCACGGAACCGGAGGCGGTGCGGCGGCTGGTCGAGCACGCCCATACCGAGCCGTGGGCCGGGGGTGCGCGGGAGATGTGGGTGGCGATCCGGCCCACGCGCCTCACCGGCCGCCGGATCGGTCCGGCCGAACGCTGAGCGGCGCCGGAGCGTCGCTCTCGATCGTCACCTCGGGCGGGACGCACAGGGTGTTGTGGACGGCGCAGCGGCCGACCACGGCGTGCAGGCCCTCGCGGAGCACCCGGCTCAGCGGCGCGGGCAGCAGGATGCGCAGACGGACGGCCGAGACGCGGGGCGCTCCGTCGTCCGTCATCCGGAAGTCCGTCTTGACCCGCAGGTGGTCGTACGGCTGGTCGAGGAGTTGCAGGAAGCGGACGGCGTCCGCGGCGACGCAGGCGGCGAGGGCCGCGACGAACAGCTCCACCGGGGTGGGGCCGTCGTTGTCGCCGCCGGCCTCGACGGGCTGGTCGACGCTGAGCTCGTGCTCGCGGATGAAGAGGGCGAACGCCCGGTCCGCCACGTGTGTGACCTCGATCCGGCCGGGCGGCTCCGCGAGAGCGCGGGCGGATCGAGCCGTGCGCGGGGCACGGGGCGGTGATGCGGTGCTCATGTGCGCCTCCCTCGGGGTGCGCGCGAAGTCCTCGGCGCGCGGTGTCGGGTGGGTCAGGGGCGGGGCCTGGTGGCCGTGTCGAGCCAGGACAGGGCGCGGCTGATGTCGGCCAGGGTGACGATGCCGACCAGCCGGCCGTCGTCGAGGACCAGCGCTCGGCGGTCGCGGCTCGCCTGCAGCCGCGGAAGCAGGTCCACGACGAGGTCGTACGGGGCGGTGGTGAGCACGTCGGGCAGGGGACGCATGACATCCCCGACCGTGGCGGTCGCCCGGGCCGGGAGCGGGGTGTGGTTGACGAGGGCCACCGTCACCAGCCCGGTCGCGGTGCCGTCGGCGGCGAGGACGGGGAAGGCGGAGTGCCGGTAGCGGCCGAACGGGCCCTCGGCCAGGAACGCGGACAGGGGTGTGGTGGCCCTGACGGTGACCGGGTCGCGGGTCATCACCCGGCTGACCGGCAGGTCGTCCAGGACGCCGCGCACGCGTGCGTCCCGCTCCTCGGCGGTCGCGGTGCTGATCAGGAACCAGCCGATCAGCGCGGGCCACAGCCCGGACAGGTCGCCCGCGAAGAGCATCGCCGCGAACCCGGTCACGATCATGAACCAGCCCAGCATGCGGCCTGCCGCGGAGGCCGCCCGGGTGGCCCGCATCCGGTCGCCGGTGCGGTGCCACAGGAAGGCGCGCAGCAGTCGGCCGCCGTCCAGGGGCGCGGCGGGCAGGGCGTTGAAGACCGCCAGCATGACGTTGATCGCGGCGAGCCAGGCGATCGCCTCGACCATGAGCCCGGAGGCGTCGATGGCCTCCAGCCCGAGGGCGAGTCCGGTGAACAGCGCGCCGGCCACCGCGCTGGTCAGCGGCCCCACGCCCGCGATCCGCAGCTCCGCCCGGGGGTTCGGTGCCTCGCTGCGCAGGCGGGCGACGCCGCCCAGCATCCACAGCGTGATGTCGTCCACCTGGACGCCGTTGCGGCGGGCGACGACCGCGTGGGCGAGTTCGTGGGCCAGCAGCGAGGCCAGGAACACCACCGCCGTCAGCAGCGCCGCCGCCCAGTAGGCCCAGCCGGGGTGGCCGGGATGGGCGTCGGGGAGGCGGCCCGCCGCGAGCGTGACGGTCACCAGGGTGACGATGACCAGCACGCTCCAGTGCAGGCCGACGCGCACACCGGCGATCCGCCCCAGGGGCAGCGTCTCCTTCATCGGTTGCCTCGCCTCACGGCGCCCCGACCCGGGAGCCGGGGGTCCCGTCCCTCCCGCTCCATGGCCGAGCGCCCTTCTCCGTATGGCCCGTTCATCGCGCCGATCGCCGATCCGGCCCGCCGTACGACGTCGTACTCGGCCGTGGCGGCAGCGGATCACGGGCGAGGCCGCGGCCCTGACAGCGCGCCGCGAGCCCGTCCGGCCCCGTCTCCTCCATGGTCGGTCGCGGGCGGGTGACGCGGGCTGGGCCGTTCGGTCCCTGCCGGGGGACGACCGGCGGGGTTTGCGGCGCGAACGGACGACGGTGGTCAGTCAGGTGTGTCCAGGCACTGGACGGCCAGCTCCCGCAGCCGGGTCTCCTTGTCCCGTAGCCGCCGTCCCTCGCTGTGCCAGCGGCGGCGGGCCCGCGGGCGCCAGCGGGGCGGCTCGTGGGCCCGCCAGTCCTCCCGGGCGAAGGCGGTGCACGCGTCCTCGACCACGAGCATCATCACGGTCGGCAGCCGGACAGCGGCTTCCACCCCGACCGTGCGGTGGGTGCACGGCAGATCCAGAAGGGTCATCGGCTCCTTGCGCGACCGACGCCACGGAACGGTACTCATCGCGGCCTCCTCCCGTGCCCGATGGAGATGCTCCTTGCCGGGCCCGGGGCCAGAGCCGTACGCGCCGTGCGACCGGGCATGCCGACAGCATGCGCGCCCGCCGGGGGCGGCGACAGAGGCCGACCGGTCCTGTACCGGGCCGACCGGCCCGCGGTGACGCACACCGGCCTGTCCACCGGGCTTTTGACGACCAATCAGCCCACGTCCCGGCCGCGGAACCCGGCCAGACCGGCCGCGGTGAGGACGGCGGCGGCCGCCGTGAGCAGCGTGGGTGCGGTGAGGCTCAGGTCGGTCGCGGGCAGGTGGGGGATGTGTGCGAACGGGGAGGCGTCGCGGGCCCAGTGCGGAAGGTCGAGGGCCTGGCCCAGCAGGCCGATGACGAAGCAGGCGGCGAGGGCGGCCCAGGCGACGGCCGTGCTGCGCGGCACGAGCCCGAACAGCGCGACGGCGAGCCCGGCGAGCAGCCACAGCGCGGGCGCGTAGGCGAGCGCGGCGCCGACCAGGCGGGGCACCTGACCGAGATCGCCGCTGGTGACGCCGTACGCGAGCCCCGTGCCCAGGCCGGCCGCCGTCAGCACGACGACGCTGCCGACCAGGGCGATCGTCAGATGGCTCGCCGCCCACCGGCCGCGGGAGACCGGCGTGGCGAGCATGGGTTCGGCCCGCAGCCCGGTCTCCTCGCCGCGCAGCCGCAGTACGGACTGGACGGCGTATCCGGCGCCGAGCAGGGCCACGACGAGCAGGGACTGCGACAGATAGGCCTCGGTGAGGTCGGCTCCGCCGTACCCGGCGATCAGGTCCTGCATGGTGTCGTTGTCGGCGACGAAGTCCTCGACGTCGTCGGCGACCCAGCCGTAGGCGACGCCGGCCAGGAACACCCCGCAGCTCCAGCCGATGAGACTGCCGCGCTGCAGCCGCAGGGCCAGCCCCAGGGGCCGGCCGAGACCCGGCGCCGCCCGCGGCGGGCCCGGCCGTGGCGGCACCAGGCCCGCACCGAGGTCGCGCCGGTCGGACAGCGCGTGCCCGGCGGCGATCGCGGCGACCGCGAAGGCGGCCGGGACGAGCAGCGGCCACCAGCGTTCGTCCGCGAAGGGCCGGGCCTTCTGCACCCAGCCGATGGGCGACCACCAGGACGCCGTGCCGTTGCCGATGTCCCCGACGGCCCGCACCACGAAGGCCGCGCCCAGGACGGCCCCGGTGCTGCCGTGCACCACGCGCGTGTTCTCCGAGATCTGGGCGACGAGGAGGGTGATCGCGGCGAACACCAGGCCGACGGCGCAGAAGGAGACGCCGAAGAGGACCGATCCCTCGACGGGCAGGTCGAGGCCGAGCAGGCCGAGCGTCACCAGGGTGCCGACGGCGGCGTTCATCGCGGTCACGACCAGCAGGGTCGCGGTGGCGTTGGCGTGCCGGCCGACCGGCAGGGCGCGGATCAGCTCGGCGCGGCCCGCCTCCTCCTCGGCGCGGGTCTGCCGCCCGGTCATGAAGATGCTCATCAGGGCGACCACCACCAGCCCGAGCGTGCCCACCTGGAAGGCCACCTCGCCGCCGAGGGTGTCGAGCCCCTGGGCCGGTCCGTTGAAGGCGATGGCGGCGGCGTTGTCCCGACTGGCCTCGGCCGCCACGTCGAGATCGTGCTGCGTGGGATAGAGCCCCTTGACGCTGGCCGCGGTCAGCAGCACCAGGAGGGGGACGGCCACTGTCCACAGCAGGATGCGCAGCCGTTCGCGGCGCAGGATGTGCCGGGTGAGGACGGCGGTGCCGGTGAGTTCGGCCGACCGGCTCATGACCGTTCCCCGTCGTCCCGGTCGTCGGCGTCGTCACCGTAGTGCCGCAGGAACAGCTCCTCCAGTGTCGGCGGCCGGCTGGTGAGGGTGCGGATCCCGAAGCCGGTCAGGTGGTGCACGGCCGCGTCGAGGCGATCGGTGTCCACGTCGAAGCGCAGCCGGTGGTTCTCCGCGCGCAGATCGTGCACGCCGGACAGCGCACCGAGGCCGGTGGGCGTCCGTACCGTCTCCACGTCGATCGAGGTGCGCGTCAGGTGCCGCAGCTCGGCCAGCGTGCCGCTCTCCACGGTGCGGCCCGCCCGGATGATGCTGACCCGGTCGCACAGGGCTTCCACCTCGGCCAGGATGTGGCTGGACAGCAGCACCGTGCGGCCCTCCGCCTTGACCTCGCGGATGCAGTCCTGGAAGGCGCTCTCCATCAGCGGGTCGAGCCCCGACGTCGGCTCGTCCAGGAGCAGCAGTTCGGCGCGGGAGGCCAGCGCGGCCACCAGACCGACCTTCTGCCGGTTGCCCTTGGAGTAGGTGCGCGCCTTCTTGGTCGGGTCCAGCTCGAACCGTTGCAGCAACTGGTCCCGGCGGGCCGGATCGAGGTCGCCGCGCAGCCGCCCGAAGACGTCGATGATCTCGCCGCCGGTCAGCTTGGGCCACAGGCTGACGTCGCCGGGCACGTAGGCCAGCCGCCGGTGCAGTGCGACGGCGTCGCGCCAGGGGTCGCCGCCCAGCAGCCGGGCCACGCCCGCGTCCGCCCGCAGCAGCCCGAGCAGGACGCGGATCGTGGTGGTCTTGCCCGCGCCGTTGGGGCCGAGGAACCCGTGCACCTCACCAGTGGCGACCGTCAGGTCCAGCCTGTCCAGAGCACGGGTCCGCCCGAAGTTCTTCACCAGCCCCGACACGGACACCGCGGCGCCGCGCCCAGGTTCCGGCACGGTGTGGCGCTGCGGCGCAGAGACAGCGGACATGATGCCTCCCGGGTCGTCCTGCCTCCGACGTTCGCGCACGGCGGGGCGCCCGAGGCAGGGGCCGAAGGTCCCCGACGGGGGTGGCGAACAGCATGTTCCGGATTCCTGGGCCCTTCGGCCCCGGTCGGAACCGTCAAGTCCGCGACAGAATAGGTTAATTGGGGAAGATCAGGACGAGCCGGCAAGGGGCGTCCCGGCCGTGGGTGCTCCGGATCGGGGGCAGTCGTGGAGACGGCGTTCTATTCCGATCTCGATCTGAGGATTCACCGGGACCGGAACAACGACACCTGGGTGCAGGCGGTGGTCAGGCCGGGTAGCCAGGGCGATCTGGTGCAGCTCGAACTGCGGCACCCCGCTCTCGCGGCCCGGGTCGGGCGGTTCGCCCACGGCACCGCCACGGAGGCCGAGGCCGGGGAACTGGGGCAGGAACTCTTCGACGCGCTCTTCCCCGCCGGGCTGCGGGTCGTGTGGGACTGGGCCGTCAACTCCCTCGGCCGGGAGAAGCCGCTGCGGCTGCGGCTGGACATCCGTGATCCCCAGCTCGCCGCCCTGCCGTGGGAGCTGATCCGCCCCCCGGGCCTGGCGACGAATCCCCTGGTGCTGTCGCCGCTGCGGCCGATCGTCCGCTACAGCGACCTGACGCCGGAGCCCGCCAAGAAGGAGTTCCCGCACCCGCTGCGGATCCTGGTCGTGGTCGCGGAACCCCAGGACCAGCCGCGCTACGACGCCCCCAGGACGGTCCGCCGGGTCCAGGAGGTCCTCGGACACCTCAGTCCGCACGTCGAGCTGCACGTCCTTGAGCACGCGACCATCGCCCGGCTGGACGAGGAGATGGGCGGCGGCTGGGACGTCGTCCAGTTCATCGGCCATGGGGGACAGCAGGACGGCGCGGACTGTCTGCTGCTCGAGGACGAGCACGGCGGGACCGACCGCCTGGACGGCCGCGGCCTGGGCACGATCCTGGTGCGGAACCCGAATCTGCGGCTCTTCCTGTCGTGCGCGTGCGGCGGCGACCACGAGGGCGCCTGCTCCCCGAACCGGCTGCTCGGCGTGGCCGAAGCCGCGTTCCGGGCCGACGTCCCGGCGGCCGTCGCCATGCAGAGCGTCGTCACCGACCGCGAAGTGGCGGACTTCTCGTACGCGTTCTACGACGCCCTGGTCGACGGGGAGCGGCTCGAAACGGCGATGACGAGCGCCCGGCACAAGCTCAGCGCGGGTGCCCTGCACGGGACGTCCTGGGCGGCGCCCGTTCTCTACAGCGCCGCCAAGGACGGCCTGCTGTACGCCAACACGCCGGTGCGCAAGCCCGACGAACGCCTGACCGAGGAACCGTCCCGCGGCCCCGTCTCCGCGCGGCGGCGGCCCCTGGACGACAGGCTGCCGTGGCGGGCGTACAAACGGCCGCTGCGCCACAACGGCGCACTCCGGGCCGTGGAGGAGGCCCTGGAGCGGGGCGAGCGGCTCATCGTCGTCCGCGGCCCGGCCGGCTATGGCAGTTCGAACCTGATCCGCGAAGCCGCCCGCCGCTACCTGACCAGCGCCGACGGGGCCGCCCGGACGACGGGCGTGGCCTGGGCGTACCGGCGGTCCTCGCCGCTGTCCGCGCCCTTCCCGAACCGGCAGCACATGGGGTGGACGACCGACGCCCTGTTCCAGCAGATCGCCTCCGGACTGCGCGTACGCGGCCTGCTTCAGGCCTCGCCCGGCGAGCGCTGGAACCTGCTGCGCGGCGCGCTGGCCCAGCAGCGCTGTCTGCTGCTCATCGACGACATCGACGAACTGCGGGGACTCGCGCCCGCCGACCTCCTCGACC
Organism: Streptomyces sp. Act143; assembly: GCF_003143935.1. Classification (GTDB taxonomy): domain Bacteria; phylum Actinomycetota; class Actinomycetes; order Streptomycetales; family Streptomycetaceae; genus Streptomyces. The sequence continues at coordinate 6,605,078 of NZ_QFRX01000001.1, forward strand.
TGTTCCCCGCGCCCACCACGGTGCTGGCCACGAGCCATCTGCCGGACGACTACTGCCAGAACGGCATCTGCGACGTCCCGCTCGGCCCCCTTCCGCCCGGCGACGCGTACGCCTTCGTGCGGGACACCGCGGCGGACCTCGGCCTGCCCAGGGAACGCGTGCCCGACCCGGAGCGGATCCAGGAGACCCTGGGCAGCGCGACCGGCGACCCCTTCGCCCTGCGGCTCTTCGTAGGCGCCCTGGCCGACGGCGCACCCCTGGCGGAGTTCGCGCTTCCGCAGAGCCGGGGCAGCGGCGGACTGATCCGCCATGTGATCAGGCACTCGATGAGCAGGCTGACCGAGGTGGAACGGGCGGCGCTGGAGTTCGCCGCGGTCTTCCCCGAACCTCTCGAACTCGCTCACATGGCCGAGCTGTTGCACCAGGGCAGCGCGGAGACCCAGCGGTGTCTGCGCCGCCTGGAGGTGCTCGGACTCCTCGCCGTGGAACCCGGCCCGCAGCGGGTGCACGTGTCGCAGCGGGTACGGCTGGAGTCCCTGTACGGGTGCGGCCAGGACAAGGCGCAGCGACTGATCCAGCAGGCGGTCGCCTACGGCCTGGTCCTGGCCGAGCGGCACGCCTCGCTGGGCGGCGCCCAGCACGGCGTCACGGGGGACACCCTGCTCAACGAGTTCTGGGCGGCCGGACAGGCCCACGGCCTGCGTGACTGGCAGGCCGTGCTCCGCTTCCGTGACGCGCTCCACGCCGTGCTGTACCACCGGCACCTGTACAACCAGGCCTTCGAGCTCGGCTTCAAGGCCTACGACGCCGCCGACCGGATCGACCACGAGGAGGCGCAGGCCTGGTGCGCGCTCTTCCCGCTCGGCCGGGTGCGGCTCATGCAGGGCAGTCTCGAGGAGGCCCGCGAATGGTGCGAGCGCGCGTACGACAAGTTCGAGCGGCTGGACCACCGGCACGGCCGGGCCATCGCCGAGAAGTACCTGGGCCGTGTCTTCGAGCAGATGGGGTTCGTCAACGAGGCTGAACAGCACCGGCGCAACGGCCTGGACCTCGCCTCCCGTGACACTCCGCTGGAGGTCCGCGGCCACCTCGTCTCGGGGCAGGCCGCCGCCGCGGAGGCGCGGGGCGACTACGCGGCGGCCGGGCCCCTGTACCAGGAGGCGCTGGAGATCTACCGGGCGGCGGGGGAGCAGTGGGGCGTGGCCAACATGGAGCACCACCTCGGACGCCTGGCCCTCGCCGGTCCCGACCGGGCCGCCGCCGAGGCACGGCTGCGCACCAGCCTCGCCCTGTACGAGCGGATGGAGCTGCCGGAGCAGCAGGCCGGCGTCCTGCGTACGCTGGCCGAGTCGGCGGAGGCCGATGGCGATCTGGCATGGGCGCACACGTATCTGCTCATGGCCGTCGAGCGGTTGGAGCCGCTGGCCGCCACGGACGGACTGGGCGAGGTCGAGGCCGCGCTGGCACGGGTCACGGCCCGGCAGGAGGCCGGTGTGCCGATGTGGCAGCTGCCCGGCATCCCGGCGCCGCGATGCGAGGTGTGGGTGCGCTGTCCCGAATGCGACCCCGACCAAACCCCGACGCGGTTACTGCACCACCACGAGGTGTACTTCCCAACGTGTGAGCGGCACGGCAGGCGGTACGTGGAGACGGCCCCGCCCGGGGGGACGCGATGATGTGGCAGGGGCTGGCCGGGGTTCTGACCGGCGGACTCAGCAGGTTCCGGGTGGTGGGACTGCTGCCGGCCACCTTCCTCGTCTCCGCCGTCCTGGCCGTGTTCGCGCTGGGGGATCCGCCGCGCTGGGGCAACCTCAAGGACGCGGCCGACGATCTCAGCGGCACCCACCTGCTGCTGCTGGCCCTGGGCGTCGCCTGCCTCGCGCTGCTCACCCACTCCCTCCAACTGCCCCTGGTCCGGCTGCTGGAGGGGTACTGGGCGTGGTGGCCGCACTGTCCCGCCCGGCTGGCGACCCTGCTGGTCTTCCGGCACCGGCGGCGACTGGAGAAGCTGGTGGAGCGCTCGTCCGGAGGCGTCCCGGACGAGTCGCGGCTGCTGGCGGCCCGCAGCCGCCGCGGCATCTGGCGGGAGACCCGGGCGCTCGTCCCGGCATGGCGGCAGCAGCTCGCGACCGCGCGGCTGATGCAGGAGTTCCCCGACCGGGAGAACCTCCTGCCGACCCGCCTCGGCAACGCGCTGCGCGCGGCCGAGCTGGCCCCGTACCGCAGATACCGCCTCGACGCCGTCACGGTGTGGCCCGCCCTGTACGGCGTGCTGGGCCCGCGTGTCCGGGAAGCCGTGGACGACCAGCGGGACCAGCTGGACTTCGCGGTGCGCATCAGCGTGGCCCTGGGACTCCTGGTCCCGCTGACCGCCGTGCGGTTCGCGCTGGCCGGCCGTGAGGGGCTGCCGTGGCTCGCCGTCCCGGCGGTGCTGTGGGCGGGCTCCTTCGTCGCGTACCGCACCGCCGTGTCGGCGGCCGTCGCGTACGGCGTCCTCATCCGGACCGCGTTCGACCTGCACCGCTTCGACCTGTTCCAGGCGTTCCACCTGCGGTTGCCGGACGACTCCGACAGCGAGCTGTGCGCCAACCAGGAGCTCACCGCGTTCCTGAGCGCGGAGCAGAAACCGGTCCGCCTGAACTATGTCCACCCCGACCCGGGCCCGCCCCGGCCGCCCTCCTGACCCGTCCGGCGTGGTGCGTCACCGGCCGTCGCCGAGCAGTGAGCCGCACAACTCGTCGAGCCCGCCGACCACTTGGTCCGGGCGGCAGGTCGCGGTGGCGGCGTCGAACCGGCCCCGGCGGTCCACCAGCACGGCCCTGATGCCCGCCGCCCGCGCGCCACGGATGTCGCGTCCGATGTTGTCGCCCACGTACACCGCCTCCTCGGGGCCGACGCCCAGCCGGTCGAGGGCGAGGACGAAGAGGCGTGGGTCGGGCTTCTGGATGCCGTGTTCCGCGGAGACGATCACGACGTCGAGGAACGGGGCGAGACCGGCGGTCTCGATCTCGGGGTGGATGAAGGGGATCTGGGCGTCGCTCACGACCCCGAGGCGGAACCGGGTGCGCAGCCTGGACAGGCCCGGCAGGACGTCGGGGTAGGTGCCGAAGTGCCGCATGCTCAGCACCCGCAGCAGCGGCGGACACATCGCCGCCAGGCCGTCGGCCCGCCGGAAGCCGAACGCGCGCAGGACGTCGAGGAACACCCGGGTGATGTCGATCTCGGGATGCGGCTCGGAGCTCTGCGTCAACTGGCGTGCGGCCTGGGCGAAGTACTGCCGCGAGAACTCATCGGGGTCGACGCGGACCGTGTCCCAGTAGTCCAGGAACCGCGCCAGCTGCCGCCACACCTCGGGACTCCGCTCGTCCGTGGTGATGTCGATCAGGGTCCGGTAGAGGTCGAAGAGCACCACGCGCGGGGTCACGGGGCCAGGCATGCCGCGGCCTCCCTCACCAGAAAACGCCGGTTGTCCCAGTCCACCCAGGAGTTGCGGGCGATGCGCAGCTCCGAGCAGGCCATGTGGAAGCGGGCCCGGTCCAGGAGCGCGTCGGCCTCGACCGCCGGGGCGGCCGCGGCGAGGTAGGCGGCGTAGAAGTGCCGGATGTGCGGTTCGCCGGCCCACGGGTCGCCGGTGTACAGGCGGAAGAGGTGCTTGAGTTCCCCCGCCATGCGGCCGATGTCCGCCGCCCGGTCGCCGTACTGGAGGCGCTCGAAGTCGACGGCCACCAGCTCCCCGGTCGGCGGGAAGAGGAACTGGGTGGGGGTGGCGTCCCCGTGGATGAGCACCTCGTCCGGCGGGCCCAGCCGTCCCGGCACCTCCCAGGCCCGGCCGACGCTCCGCAGCGCGGCGGCCTCGGCCGACGTGAGGATCCGGAAGTCGGTGAGCTGGGCGACGACCTTCTCCAGATAGGCGAGCGCGCCACGCCCGTCTCCGGGCCGGCCGGTCGCCGACAGGGTGTGCAGGTCCGCGAAGAACTCGGCGGCCTGCCTCAACCGGGCGTCGAGTTCGCCGTTCCCGGACCAGCGGGCCGCCGCCTCGATGTAGTGGAGGAGGTCGGGGCCCAGGACGAGCTCCTCCGCCAGCGTGGCGCCCAGTTCCGCGGCGGCGGCGAACGGCCGCACCACCCTGTGCCGGCCGCGGCCGGCGCCGAGCGGCTGGACGCGCCGCAGGTTGTCGTACTCGCGGCGCATGAGATCGGCCCGCAGCGCGGGGCGGTCCCAGCGGCGGCCGTCGATCCACTTCAGCCCGTACACCTTGAGCATGACCGGAGTCGACGTCGTCACCTCGTCGCACCGCACCATGGCCCCGTTGTCGGACGGCCCCAGCACGAACCGCAGGTCCGCACCCGACATCCCGAGCACCTCGCCGTACACCCGGTCGCGCAGGAACCGGTCCAGCGGGCCGTGCCGCGGCACCGGGCCGGCTCCGAACAACCGCGCCTGCTCCGTGGCCGCGGGCATCTCCACGTCCGAGGGCATCTCCACGACCCGACCGCCTCTCCCGCACCCGATTCCGGGCCTTCGACCGCAGTGTGACGGTGTCCGGCCCGCGCGCGACAGCCGATACCGGGTCAGAAGCCGTCCCGTGCCGCCCGTTCAGCGGGCGGTGAGGTGGTCGTCCACCTCGAACACGTCCGGGATCCGGGCCACTTCGTCGCTCAGCCGCGGGATGAGTTCCTTGTCCAGGGAACCGCTGAGCGTGACGGTGCCGTTGCGCACCCGTATCTCCACCTGCGCGGGATCGATGCCCAGGTGGTCCCGGACCACGTGCTCCACGATCTCGGTGTGGATCGCCGCGTCGTCCCGGACGAGAGCGTGCAGCAGCTCGCTGCGGCTGACGACGCCCACGAGCGTGCCCTTGAGGTCGGTCACGAAGATCTGCCGGATGCGGGAGTGCGCGGCCGTGCGGGCCGCCTCGACCACGGGGGTCCAGGGGTGCACCGTGAGTGCCGGCGCCGACATCAGGGTGGCCGCGGTCCCGCCCCCGTCCGCGGGGTGGCGGCGGCCGAGCAGTTTGGCGAACGTGCCAGGAGCCCCGGCCCCGGAGGCCAGCGAGGCCGCCCGGGCGAGCAGATCGGACTCCGCGATCACACCGACGACGCGCTGGGCGTCGTCCACCACGGGCGCGGCCCCGAGCTGCTGCCGGGCCAGCATCCGGGCGATGTCCAGGAACGGTGTGTCCACGGACACCGTGGCGACGGCCCGCCTCATGATCTGCCGCACCTGAAGGTCCTTGTTCGCGCCGGGCCGGGCAGCCCTGTGCACATGCGGCGCGGCGACTGCGGGTTCCTCGGCGGCGGTCCGCGCCGAGTGCGAGGCCATGGCCTGCAAGTAGCGCACCATCAGATCCTGGCGGAACTCGTCGGCCGGTTTCCCGGCATAGCCAGGAACGGCACGACGTGCCTCCCTCGACGCTGCGCCGGCTTCCCGCGCCTCTCGGTCGTCCATGGCAACCTCCCGCGGTGCGCGCGGACATGACTCCTACGCTCACCATCGCGCCGTCCTGCCGCCAGGTACAGGGCCGCCCGGCCCCTTCCGCAGGTCAAACGGCCCCTGTGGGGTGGGCGGCGGCCTTTTTAGCGTGAAGGAGAGCTCACAAGACCACAGGAAGTCCGCACAAGACCACAGGAAGACCGCAGAAGACCACAGGTGGCGCCAGACAGCCGCCGGGAGGTGTTCATGCCAGGGTTCCGCGAGTTCCTCGCGCGCTTCCGGCCGGCCGGCTCGCCCGGTCCGGCGGTCGGCGGTGCCGTCCCGGCCGACCGGTCCGCCGAGCTCGCGGCCGAGCTGGAGCCCCCGCTGAGCCTGCTGGACGCCACCGAGGCCGAGGCCGCCGCCCTCCGTGAGGCCGCCGACCGGGAGGCCGCCGAGCGCCGCCGGGCCGCGGCCGAACAGGCCGACCGCATCGTGCGGACGGCCCGGCGGCGGGCCGCGGAGGTCAGGAGCGAGACCGCGGCCGGCCTGCGCGCGCAGGCCGTCACCGAAGCCGCGCACGCCGACGCCGCGGCCAGGGACGCCGTACGGGACCTCCAGGACCGCGCCCGGGCGCGCACCCCGCGGCTGGCGGCACGCATCGTGGCCCGCGTGACCCGTGAACTCACCGCGCCTGACGGCACGGAACCGACCGGAGCCCGCCAGGAGGCACCATGAGCGCCGGGTGGGTCGCGGGAGTGACCCGGGCCAGGGCCATGGCCGCCGGGCGCGTCGGCCCCGACACGGCGCGCCGCCTGGCCACCGCACCGAGCCTGCCCGACTCCCTGCGCATGCTGGCCGGCACCCCCTACCGGCGCGGACTCGACGTGACGGCCGGGGCCGCCGAGGCCCAGCGCGCCGTCTCCGACACCCTGGTGTGGCAGCTGCGGGTGCTGGCCGGATGGCAGCCCCGGCCCGGAGCGGGGGCCGTACGCCTGCTCGCCTCCGGGTTCGAGATCGCCAACACCCGGGACCGGCTGCGGACCCTGGCGGGTACGCCGTCGCCGCCGCCGTACCGCCTGGGTGCGCTGTCGACCGCGTGGCCCCGGCTGTCCCGGGCCGCGTCACCTGCCGAGATACGGGCCGCGCTGGCCGCCTCCGTGTGGGGCGACCCCGGCGGCGACACCCCGGCGGCGGTGGTCACCGGGATGCGGCTGTCGGCTGCCGCCCGCACCGCGGCTAACCTGCCCCCGGCCGCGCGCTGGGCGGCGGGCGAGGCCGCCCTGCTGGTCGCCCGCGAGGTCTTCCTGACCGGCCGCCGGCCCACCGGACCGGCCGCGCGGGACGCCGCCCGCCTGCTCGGTACGGCCGCCGTGCGGGCCGGTTCCTTCGCCGGCTTCCGCACCCGGCTGGTGAAGACGGCCCGCTGGGTGCTGGAGGACGTGGAGCGGCCCGCCGACCTGTGGCGCGCCGAGGCCCGCTGGTGGCGCACCGTCGAGCGGGAGGCGCTGTCGCTGCTGAGCGCGGCCCGGTTCGACCTGGCGCCCGTCGTGGGAGCGGTCGGGCTGTTGCGTGCCGACGCGTGGCGGGTCCGCGCGGGGCTGGAATGCGCCGCGCACGGCGGCCGGGCACGGGAGGCCTTCGATGAACTCCTGGGCTGACTCCCTGGCACCGGCCCGCATGCGACGCGTGGCCGTCGTCGCCCCCCGCGCCGCCCTGCGGGACACCCTCGTACGGGTCGCCGACGCGGGCTGCGTCGAACTCGACCGCCCCGACGGCTCCGGCCACGACACGCTCGGCCCGGCCGCCCGGCACCTGCGGACACTGACCGCCGGGCCCGCCCGCCCCCGGCTGTCCGCCACCCGGCCCGACCTCGACGCACTCCACCGCGAGGGCCGCGCCGACCTGCTGGCGGGCGAGGCCCAACTGGAGACGTACCAGCAGGCCGCGGTGGCCCACGGCACCGCCGCCGCCCTGGCCGGATGGTGCCCCGCGACCGAGGTGGACCGCCTGGCAGCACGACTGGCGGACGTCGGCGGCGCCGTCGTACCCCTGCGCGCCCCGCGCGGCATCGACCCGCCGACCCGACTCCATGACACCGGCACCGTGCGGCGCTCCCTGGTGCCGCTGGTGCGCACCTACGGCACCGTCCCGTACGCCGACGTCGACCCCACCCTGCCCGCGGGCATCGCCTACGTCGTCATGTTCGGGATGATGTTCGGCGACGCCGGCCACGGCACCCTGCTCCTGCTTGCCGCGCTGCTGCTGCGCTCCGGCCGCCCGCGCCGGTGGGCCTCCCTGCGCCCCCTGTGGCCGTTCCTGGCCGGAGCGGGCGTGACGAGCACCCTGGCGGGATTCGCCTACGGCGAGTTCTTCGGCCCCACCGGCGTGCTGCCGGTGCTGTGGCTGAACCCCCTCGACCAGCCGATGCGCCTGCTGGGCAGCGCGATCGCGTTCGGCGCGGGCCTGCTGGCCCTGGCCTACGCGGCGGGCATCGTCAACCGGTGGCGCGAGGGCGGCCCGAGCCGGGCCCTGTACGCGGCGTCCGGCATCGCCGGTGCCACGGTCTTCCTGGGCCTCGCGGCGCTCGCGGCCGGCTTCGCCCTGCACACCCCGGCGCTCACGGCGGGCGGCGCCACGCTCGCGCTCGCGGGGCTGGCGCTGGCCGGCACCGGGCTCTTCGCGACATCCGGCGGCGGCGCCTCGGGCGCCCTGCAGACCGGCGTCCAGCTCTTCGACGTGGTCGTCCGCATCGGGTCCAACACCGTCTCCTTCGCCCGGCTGGCCGCCTTCGGGCTCACCCACGCGGCACTCGGTGACATCGTCTGGCAGGGCACCACCGCCCTGGCCGCGGCCGGCCCCCTCGCGGTCCTCGCCGCCCTCCTCCTCTTCGCCCTCGGCAACGCGCTGGCCTTCGCCCTGGAGGCACTGGTGGCCGGCGTACAGGCCCTGCGGCTGGAGTTCTACGAGCTGTTCTCCCGGGTCTTCGACGCCGAGGGGCGGCCCTTCCGCCCCTGGCACGTGCCCACGCAGACGGAGCACGAACAGGTGCCCCCACTCATCGGCACGGAGGTGCCATCATGATCGTCTGGCTGATCGCACTGCCGGTACTCGTCGGCGCCTTCGCCGCCACCCGCCGACTGCTGCGGCGCCGCAGCCGGGCCGCGCTGCGGTCGGTCCTCGCGGCGGACGCGGCACTGTTCGCGGGCGCGCTCGCGCTCCTGCTGGTCGCGCTGAGCGGCGGGCCGGCACAGGCCGACGCGACCACGACCGCTGCCGCACAGAGCTCCGGGTCCGGCTCGGCCGCCCTGATCGGCGCCGCCATCGCGGTCGCCGGGGCGTCCATCGGCGCGGCCATCGCCGTCGCCTACACGGGAGCCGCGGCGCTGGCCGCGCTGAGCGAGCGGCCCGAGCTCTTCGGCCGGGCCATGGTCATCGTCGGCCTCGCCGAGGGCATCGCCATCTACGGCCTGGTCGTCGCCATCATCCTGATCGGGAAGACCTAGCCATGACCCGCCTGGCCGCGATCGGGGAACGGCTGCGCGTCGTCGGACTGCGCACGGTCGGCGTCGCCGTGTTCCCCGCGGACGCCCCGGACACCGTACGAGCCGCCTGGCGCGACCTCCCGGCGGACGTGGGGCTGGTGATCCTCACCCCGGCCGCCGCGGACGCCCTCGGCCCGGAGCAGCTCGACGGACAGGACCCGCTGACCGCGGTGATGCCGCCATGAGGACCTCGCTTCCCGCCGGAGCCACGACGGCACTCGACCCCGTGCGGGCCCGCCTGCTGCGCGACGCCAGGGCCGACGCCGAAGCGGTGCTGGCGGCGGCGGCCGAGGACGCGGCCGCGCAGCTGAGGGACGCCGAGGCGCAGGCCGAGGCGATCCTCGCCGAGGCACGCCGGCAGGGCGCCGCCGACGCCGAGGCCTTCCGTGCCGCCGGCCGCGCCCGCACCCGCGGGGACGCCCGCACGCGTGAGCTCGCCGCCCGCCGGGAGTGCTGGGAGGAACTGCGCCGGCAGGTCGTGCACGGCGTCGAGGAACTGCGCGGCGCCCCCGCCTACCCGGCCCTGCGAGCCCGCCTGGCCGCACACGTGCGCCGGCTGCTCGGCCCGGAGTGCCGGATCACGGAGGCCCCCGGCGGAGGCGTCGTCGGCGCGGCCCCGGGGCGCCGGATCGACTGCGGTCTGGACGCGTTCGCACTGCGGGCGCTGGACCGGACCGGCACGGAGGTGGAGGAACTGTGGGCACCGTGACGCACGCCCCGCACGGCACCGGCCGCATCCTGCGGGTCACCGGCCCGCTCGTCGAGGCCGAGGGCATGGCCGGCACCGCGATGAACGACCTCGTCGCCCTCGGCGAGAAAGGCCTGCCCGGGGAGGTGGTCGCCATCCGCGACACCGTCGTCACCGTGCAGGCCTACGAATACACCGGCGGCCTCGCCCCCGGCATGACCGTCCGTCCGCTGCACCGGCCCCTGTCCGCGACCCTGGGCCCCGGCCTGCTGGGCGGCATCTTCGACGGGCTGCTGCGCCCGCTCGCGGCAGCCGGCGCCTGGCTGGAGCCCGGCACCCTCGACGCCCGGTCCGGGCCGGAGCGACCCGCGTGGGAGTTCGTGCCCCGGGCCGGGCAAGGGGACGCCGTGCTGCCCGGTGACGCCCTCGGCGAGATCCGCGGCGCGGGCCCGGTGCCGCTGCTGGTGCTGGTCCCGCCCGGCTGCGCGGGAACCGTGGAGAACATCGCCCCGGCGGGCCGCCACCCCGAGGACGCCGCCGTCGCGACCGTCGCGGGCACCCCCGTACGGATGACGAGCCACTGGCCGGTGCGCAGCCCCCGCCCGGTCCGCGAACGCCTCGACACCGGCCGGGCCCTGCGCACCGGCCAGCGCGCCATCGACCTGCTCTTCCCGGTGGCGCTGGGCAGCACCGTCGCCGTCCCCGGGGGCTTCGGCACCGGCAAGACGGTCCTGTTGCAGCAGATCGCCAAGTGGTGCGACGCGGACGTCATCGTCTACGTCGGCTGCGGCGAACGCGGCAACGAGATGGCCGATGTCATCGACGAGTTCACCGCGCTGACCGACCCGCGCACCGGAGGCCGCCTCGCCGACCGCACCGTCATCGTCGCCAACACCTCCAACATGCCGATGATGGCCCGGGAGGCCAGCATCTACTCCGGCGTCACGGTCGCCGAGTACTTCCGCGACATGGGCCTGGACGTCGTCGTCATCGCCGACTCCACCTCCCGCTGGGCCGAGGCGCTGCGCGAGTTCGCCTCCCGCACCGGCGCCCTGCCCGCCGAGGAGGGCTACCCGGCGGGCCTGGCCTCGGCGATCGCGGCGTTCTACGAGCGGGCCGGAGCGGTGACCACCCTCGGCGGACGCGCCGGCTCCGTCACGGTGATCGGCGCGGTGTCCCCGCCCGGCGGCGACATGGCCGAACCGGTCACCGCCCACACCCAGCGCTTCGTGCGCTGCCTGTGGACCCTGGACCGCGACCTCGCCTACGCCCGCCACTACCCGGCCGTCTCCTGGGCCGAGTCGTTCTCCCGCGACGCCGCCGCGCTCGGCGCCCACCACGCCGCCACCGACGACCCCGACTGGCCCGCGCGGCGCGCCCGGGTGGCCGGTCTGCTCGCCGAGGCCGACCGGCTCGCCGACCTGGTCGACCTGCTCGGCATCACCGCGCTGCCCGACCAGGAACGCGTCAGCGTCCTCGGCGGGCGGCTCGTCCGCGAAGGCGTGCTCCAGCAGAGCGCCCTGTCCGCCCAGGACGCCTACAGCGGCACCGAGAAGACGGCCGCGCTCGCCGAGGCCGTGCTGGCGGTCGTCGACCGCTGCCGCGAGCTGGCCGACGCGGGGGTGGCGGCGGCCCGCATCGAGGAGGCCGACTTCTCGCCCCTGCTGCGCGCCCGGGAGGAGGCGGGCCCGCACGACGCGGAGACCGTCCAGAACCTGCGCGAGAACATGCTCGCCCGACTCGGGGAGGTGTCGTGAACGCCACGTCCGACTGGGGCCGCATCGAGTACACCTCGGTGCGTGAACTGCGCGGCCCCCTCGCGGTCGTCGACAAGGTCGAGGGCGTCGGCTGGGACGAGTTCGTCCGGTTCACCCTGGACTCGGGGGAGCAGCGGCACGGCCTCGTGCTGGAGGTCGACCGCGGCACGGCGGTGGTCCAGGTCCTGGAGGACACCGCCGGGATGGACCCGGCGCGCACGGGCGCGGTGTTCACCGGCTCCCCGCTGCGCGTCCCGGTGGGCCCCGGCTGGCTGGGGCGGGTGTGCAACGGCCGCGGCGAACCCCTCGACGCGGGACCGCCCGTCTTCGGCGCCACCGCCTCCGCGGTCGGCGGCCGCCCCGTCAACCCGGTGCGCCGCGAGCCGCCCGCCGAGGCGGTGCTGACCGGGGTCAGTGCCATCGACGCGCTCACCACCCTCGTGCGCGGCCAGAAACTCCCGGTGTTCTCGGCGGCCGGCCTGCCGCACCTGGAACTCGCCGCGCAGATCGCCGCCCAGTCCACGGCCGGCGGAGAGGCGTTCTGCGTGGTCTTCGCCGCGATGGGAGTCACCCACGCCGACGCCGCCTTCGTACGCCAGGCACTGGAGGAGCGGTCCGCCGCGGGGGAGTTGGTGCTGCTGCTCAACACCGCCGACGACCCCGTGATCGAGCGCATCCTCACCCCGCGCATCGCCCTCACCGTCGCCGAGCAGCTCGCCTTCGGCGAGGGCCGGCACGTCCTCGTGGTGATGACCGACATGACGAGCTACGCCGAGGCGCTGCGCGAGGTCTCCGCGGCCCGCGGCGAGATCCCGGCCCGCCGTGCCTACCCCGGCTACCTCTACAGCGACCTGGCGTCCCTGTACGAGCGGTGCGGGCGCATCCGCGGGCTGCCGGGGTCGGTCACCGTGCTGCCGGTGCTCACCATGCCCGCGGGCGACATCACGCACCCCGTGCCCGACCTCACCGGGTACATCACCGAGGGCCAGGTCGTGCTCTCCCGGCAGTTGCACGCCCGCGGTGTCTACCCGCCCGTCGACCCGCTGTCGTCGCTGTCCCGGCTGATGCGCAAGGGAGCGGGCCCGGGCCGCACCCGCGACGACCACCTCGACGTCGCCGCCCAGCTGCTCTCCGCGCTCGCCCGCGCCCGCCAGGTCAGGGAGCTCGCCGACCTCGTCGGACAGGCGGCGCTCAGCCCCACCGACCGCGGCTACCTCGCCTTCGACGAGGCCTTCGCCCGTGACCTCGTCGACCAGCGGCCCGACGAACTGCGCACCCTGGAGCAGACGTTGGAGCGCGCCTGGCGGGTACTGCTCACCCTGCCGCGCAGCCAGCTGGCCATGCTGCCCACCGCGCTCCTCGACGCCCACGGCGCACCGGCGGGCGGGTGATCCCATGGCAGAGCTGCGGGTACCACCCGGCCGCGCCGGGCGGATGCGACTGCGCCGGAGCCTGGACGTCGCCCGGCGCGGGGCCGACCTGCTCGACCAGAAGCTGCGCATCCTGCGCGCCCGCCACGAGGAACTCCGGCACGCCGAACACCTCGCGCGGGAGGACTGGCACGCGCGGCTCGGGGAGGCGGAGACATGGCTGCGGCGCGGCCTGCTCCTCGCCGGCGAAGAGGCCCTCCCCACAGGGGACTTGACGGACCTCGCCGAACTGGAGATCACCTGGGCGACCACGATGGGCGTACGACACCCCCGTGCCGCCTCCTGCACCCTGCCGGAACCCGATCCGGGCGCACCGGCGCCCGTGAACACCGCGCTGATCCACGCCGAGGCTGCCTACGCCGGCGCCGTGCGGGCCGCTGCCGCGTACGCCGCCGCCCGGGCCGCGGCCCGGGCCGTCGGGGACGAGGTCGCCCGGACCCGCCAACGGGTCCGGGCCCTGCGGCGCCACTGGATACCCCGGCTGGAGACGGCGCTCGCGCGCGCGGACGCGGCACTGGAGCAGGCCGAGCACGAGGACGCGGTGCGCAGGAGGTGGGCGGCGGACGCCCTGGAGGCGTGACCCCGTCTCAGGCCCACACCGCCTTGACCACGGCGTGACCTGCCGCGGCCGCCCGTCCGTAGAACCCCCGAAGGTCCCGGTGATACTCAAGGAACTCCTGCCTGACCTGCTCCTCTTCCCCCATGCGGCCGCCCACCCCGAAACCGGCGGCATTCCACAGCTCGCCGAAGGAGACCGCCGCGAGGAACTCGGCGGCTGCCGACACCTGGGGCGGCTCCAGAATCATCAGCGGCGGGTCGGCGGGGTCCGCGTCGGCGGTGTGGGGCACCGGGCGGCCGCCGTATATCGGCAGTGCCCAGGGCTGCCCCACTTCGGTGCCGGTGGCGAGGGGACCGGCCGCGGCGTAGAGGTCGGCCACGGAGTCGAAGACCTTGTTGATCGAGTCGGCGACACCGGCCGCGTACTCGTCGGCGTGGTTCTCCCACGCCTCGGCCATGAACGCCGCCAACCAGGTGTGGTCGTCCTGCATCTCGGCCGACGCGACGGCGCGCAGGTGCAGGTGGATGCTCACTTCGACAAGTCCCCCCGTGCAGCGGCCCGTCGGTCGGGCCGGTCAGCCAGAACCTACTCGACGGCACCGACAGCGGGACGTCTCGCCTCCGTGGCCCGTCTCACCGGTCCACGACCAGCGCGACGACGTTCAAGAGCAGCAGGACGCCGGCCGCGATGCCCCCGGACACGGCCGGAGCCAGCCCGGCCGGGTTCCCGTGCCGCAGGGCGCGGAGACCGTAGTAGAGCGCGGCGGCAGCGGGCGCGATCAGCACCAGCAGGGCGAGGCCACCGGCGATGAGCGTCGGGGTCAGGGGCACGGTCTTGGCGCTGTCGTCGTACCCCTGAAGGTGCAGCAGCCAGTCGCCCGTGAGCACGGCGAGGACGAAGGCCGGCAGGAGCATCCCGAGCGAAAGCCAGGCCCGGCGCACCTCGCGACGGGCTTCGGCCGGTCCCGGCGCGAAGGGGCCGGAACTGCTTCGGAAGGGAGCGTGCGCCATCGTGTGTCACCGCCTCGGTCTGTGTACGGGTGCAGGACTCGCGTCCACCTGCCTTCGGATCCCCCATCGTGTGCGCCGTGTTGCCCGGGGCGCGGCAGACCGGCCGCACGGCCGGGGAGCGGCCCCGTGCCGTCCGCCTCAGCCACCGCGTAGCACGTGGTCGAACGCCTCGGCCTCGTGGCACGTCCGGCACGTCACCCGGCGCGCGGGCTTCCGTCCGTAGCTCAGGCCCGTGCCCGCCGCGCGCCGCACCTGCTGTCCCAGAACGCAGGCGTGCTGCACACACACCCCGCAACCGCAACGGCCACACACCGCGATCGCGGGTGTCGCCGTGTCCTCAAGTGCGCAGTCGTAGCAATCCACAACACACCTCCCGAGCGGTGTTCCGCACTCTCGTGCACTGTCATCCTGCGCCGCCGGAGACCGCCCCGGACGGGGCCGGTCGGCCTTTTTCAGGCCCGGCGAGGGGCCGTCGTCCGTCAGTTGGGCGATGGGCCGGCCCCAGGTGTCGATGGCCTCGCGGCCCCGCCGGCCGCCGTGCCGGCCCCCCGGCGCGCCGACCGGCGCGGTGGTGGACCGGCGGTGGGACGGGCCAGGCGTGAGGTGAACCAGTCGCGGGCGAGCTGGGCGGCCGTGGCCAGGGTCCCGGGTTCGGTGAACAGGTGGGTGGCGCCGGGGACGACGGCGATCCGGTGCTCGCAGTTCATGCGGTCTGCGGCGAGCCGGTTGAGGCTGAGAACGTGGGTGTCGAGGCTGCCCACGATGAGCAGGGTCGGCGCCGTCACACGTGTCAGCGCGGTGGGCGAGGCCAGGTCGGGGCGACCGCCGCGGGAGACGATCGCGTGGATGTCGGCGCCCGGGGCGGCCGCTGCCTCCAGAGCCGCCGCGGCTCCGGTGCTGGCGCCGAAGCAGGCGACGGGCAGACCGGTCTCGCGGCGCAGCCAGAGGGCGGCGGCGTGCAGGCGCCGGGCGAGCAGAAGGACGTCGAAGACGTTGGCGCGGTCGTGCTCCTCGTCCCCGGTGAGCAGGTCCAGCAGCAGCGTGCCCAGTCCGGCCCGGTTCAGGACGTCGGCGACATACCGGTTGCGGGGGCTGTGCCGGCTGCTGCCGCTGCCGTGCGCGAAGGCCACCACGGCCGGGGCCCGGTCGGGGACGACGAGCCGGCCGCCCAGGCGCACCCCGGCGGCCGGAATCCGCACCTCCCGGTCCGGCAGCGGGTGCGGGGCGACCGGGGGACGGGACACCGGCGCGGGCTGCCCGGCCCGGGCGAGCAGCCCGGTCACCTCGGCGTCGGTGGTCTGGGTGAAGTCGTGGTACCAGGCACCCACCGTGCCGAGGAACTGCGGGGCGTGCAGGCAGATCACCTGGTCGGCGACCTCCCGCAGACGTGCCCCGACGGAGGCCGGTCCGACGGGCACCGCGAGGACGACCTGAGCCGCTCCCTGTTGCCGGACGACCCGGCAGGCCGTCTCCGCGGTGGCACCGGTGGCCAGCCCGTCGTCGACGATCACCGCCGTCCGCCCGGCCACCGGAACAGGGGTGCGTTCATGGCGGTAGAGGCGCAGACGCCGGGCGAGTTCCGTCCGCTCGGCCTGTTCCACGGTGGCCTGCTCGGCGGGGCTGAGCCGGGTCGAGTCCAGTACGTCGGCGTTCAGGACGCGCACGCCGTTCTCCCCGATGGCGCCGAAGCCGAGTTCCGGCTGCCAGGGCACGCCGAGCTTGCGCACCACCAGCACGTCCAGGGGCGCGTCGAGCGCGGTGGCCACCTCGTACGCCACCGGCACGCCGCCGCGCGGCAGCCCCAGCACGACCACGTCCCGGCCGCGCAGGAACGCAAGATGCCGGGCCAGCTGCCGCCCGGCCGACCGGCGGTCGTCGAAGCGCATCTGCCGCCTCCCCACACGTAGTCCGCGGCCCGCGGGCACCCGACCGGTTCACCGAGGTCGTGAAGAGTCCTTCTTCCATTGCAGCGCGAAACGGCGGGCACGGGCAGGGGTGATGGACCCCCGGTTCGGGGCCATTGGTCCCTGCGCACCGCGGACGCGGACGGCCGGCTTCGTTCCTGGGGCGGCCCGAGCCTCCATCCCCGTGTCGAGGGTGGAGGCCCGTGGGCGGGGACGTGCCCGCCGGGGGGAGCGCGATGCTCACGGGCACGTGGCCGACGACCCACGCACGACCACCGCTTTGCCCGAAAACGGTCCCCTGGGCAGGGACTCCCTCTCGCAGAGGATCCCGGCACTCAGGTCGCCGTAACATCCCTGCCCGATTACAGTCTCGGCTGCCGGCGGCAGCGGCGTCAGGACCAAGGGTCCTGTCCTGAGGGCCGGTTGGCCCCTCCCGGCGTGCTCAGCAGCGCGGCACGGGCTTGCTGTAGGTGGTGTTGCCGGGCGTGGCCACGTAATAGTCCGAGACGTAGTGGCCGTTGTCGATCCGGTCCCAGACCTTGGTGGTGCCGACCGCCGAGCCGACGCGTTGGCAAGTGACCCAGGCCAGGGCCCCGTTGGGTGAGGTGCCCACCGCGGCGTACGAGGCGCCGGGCCCGCTGCGTTCGGTCAGACCGCCGCTCGCGGTGACCTGGTAGGGGTAGGTGCAGCGGGGCAGGGGGGAACTGTAGCCAGTGGTGGAGGGTGTGCTGACGTAGTGGTCCGTGACATAGCTGCCGTCGGTGAGCTTGTCCCACACGGAGGTGGAGCCCACCTTGAGTCCGGGAGCCTGGCACACCACCTTGAGGGACGAGCCCGGTGCGTACGTCCTGGCCACCGGATAGCTCGTCGACGGTCCCGTGCGGGCGTTCAGGGCAGTGGTACTGGTCACGGTGTACGTGTGGGCGACCGTGGCGACCGGGGTGTCGAGGCGGTCGGTGTCGATGTTGACGGTGACGCCGCCGTACGTCTCGTCGTGGCCGCCCCGGAACTGCTTGGCGCGCTGGTGGACGGCCCACTTGGTGTCGGGGACGGCGGCCCAGCCCTTCAGGGAGTCGATGCCGTCGTAGCGGGCGATCCACAGGGCGTCCGGGCGGGCGTAGGACGTCGAGGTGTAGACGTCGGAGAGCTGCTTCGCGCCGAGGTTGAGGTTCATGTAGACACCGGAGACGTAGCCGAGCCGGTGCAGCTCCTTGGTCCAGGCGGAGAGATGGTTCAGCACGGCGGCGCGGCACGCGGTGTCGGTCTGCGAGTAGTTCTCGATGTCGTTGTAGAAGGCGCTGCCGGGTTGCATGCCGAGGGCCTTCGCGGCGGCGACGGCGTCGTCCGCCGCGGTGACGCCCTGCGCCCTGGCGGTCGCCGGATCGGTGCTGATCTTGGCGTCGGTGGGCCGGGCTCCGCAGGGCGGTTGCAGGCCCTTGTAGATGGGCAGCAGACGCCATTTGAGCTTCGAGACGGAAGCGACCCAGGAGGCGGTCAACTGCGGCTGACTGCACGTGCGGTTGACACCGCCGATGTACACGCCGAGGGCGCGGTACGGCGAGGCGTTCCACGCCTGGATCGTGGCGAGCGGCGGGGCCGTGCAGGCGTCGAAGGCGAGCCCGGAGTACCGGGTGGCGCTCGCACCGGCCGGGTAGCCGGCCGGCGTGGCGGGTTCGGCGGCGGCCTCGGGTGCGAGGAACAGGGCCGTGCCGGCGCTCAGCAGGCAGGCGGACGACGCGGCGAGGATTCTTCGAAGGACGGAAGGCTGGTGCGACATGAGGGCCCCCTTGAGCGGGTCGACGCAGCTTGCGTCAGGTTCGTCGTACCCCGCCCGGCACGCGCTGGGCCGGTCGACCCGCCGGAGGGGGCCGGTCAGCCCTGATTCCTGGCGTGCGGTGTCCTGTGGTGCCCATGGGATGTCGGATCACGTCGGCGTGCGCGGAGTTGACAGGGTGCAAGGAACGGGCGGGCGGAGTTGGCAGGAGGCCGCGCGGCCCTGTCTGCGGGACCTACGGCACCTGACGGCCGTCGGCGGGCGGGGGCTGGATGGAGGCATGACGAATGTGCGCGATGTTCCGCCGACGGCCGCGGCACCGGAGGGGCGCAGGGCAGGGAACCGCTGGATCGCCCTCGTCGTGCTCTGTGTGTCGCTGCTGATCGTGTCGTTGGACAACACGATCCTGAACGTGGCCCTGCCCACCCTGGTGAAGGAACTGGAGGCCACGACGACCCAGTTGCAGTGGATCGTCGACGCCTACGCGCTGGTCTTCGCCGGCCTGATGCTGGTCTCCGGCAGCAGCGCGGACCGCTTCGGCCGCCGACGGGTGTTCACCACCGGGCTGGCCCTGTTCGGAGCGGCGTCGGCCTGGGCCGCCTACTCCGGGTCGGTGGAGATGCTCATCGCGGCGCGGGCCGGCATGGGAGTGGGCGCGGCGATGATGATGCCCGCCACCCTGTCGATCATCACCGACGTGTTCCGCGACCCCGGCGAGCGACGGCGTGCGATCGGCATCTGGGCCGGCACCAGCGGTCTGGGGATCGCCATCGGCCCGGTCGCGGGCGGGCTGCTCCTGGAACGGTTCTGGTGGGGCTCGGTCTTCTGGGTCAACATCCCCGTCGCGCTCATCGGCCTGGTGTGCGCGCAACTGCTGGTGCCGGACTCCAGCAACGCCCGCGCCCTGCGTCCCGACCCGGTCGGGGCCGCACTCTCGATCGCGGGTCTGGGACTGGTGCTGTGGGCGATCATCGAGGCGCCGGTACGCGGCTGGACCTCTGGCGTCGTGCTCGGGGCCGGCGGCGCCGGACTGGTGGTGCTGGTGTGCTTCGCGCTCTGGGAGCGGGCCAGCAGCCACCCCATGCTCGACCTGGGCTTCTTCCGCGCGCGCCGCTTCTCGATCGCGACCTCCTCGGTGTCCCTGGCGATGTTCGGGCTCTTCGGTGCCCTGTTCGTCCTGACCCAGTACCTGCAGTTCGGCCTCGGCTACACCGCCCTGGAGACCGGGGTGCGCATCCTGCCGGTGGCCGGTCTGCTGGCCGTGGTCGCACCGCTGTCGCCGGTGCTGGTGCGCTGGGCGGGCACCAAGACCGTGGTGGGCACCGGGCTCCTGGTCGTGGCCGGCGGCCTGTGGCAGCTGTCCGGCGCCGATACGGCCTCGGCATACGGCGACGTCCTCGGCGGCATGATGCTGCTGGGGCTCGGCGCGGGCCTGGTCGTCCCGGCCGCGCTGGACTCCCTCATGGGCACGCTGCCGCCGGGGGACACGGGCGTGGGTTCGGCGACCAACGGCGTGGCCGTCCAGCTCGGTGGCGCACTCGGCGTGGCGATCGTGGGCAGTTTGCTGACCACCCGTTACCAGGACCGTATGGGCCCGCCCCTGAGGCCGTACAGGCTGCCGCAGGACGTGTCGGACAGCGTCCTCGGATCGCTCGGCGGAGCGCTCGCGCTGGCCGACCGGGTCGGCGGTACGGCGGGGCGCATGCTCGCGACGCTGGCACGTTCGGCGTTCGTCAGCGGTATGGGTCTCGGGCTGCTGGTCGGGGCCGCCGTCGCCGCGGGCGGAGCGCTGCTGGCCTTCCTCGCCCTGCCTTCCCGCCCGTCCCGGCAGCACCCTGCCGCCGCGGTGCACCCGGGGCCCGAGGAGCCCGAGTGAGGGGAGCGGCGCGAGGAACGTGGCTGACTTCTCACGGTTCGAACTCCTCGTGCCGCGACAGGAATTGCGGTGTGCGGTGCGGGAGGAGCAGACTTGTTAACGCAAGGACACATGCGTTAACGGGAGGCGAGGTTCATGCTTCTCCCCGAAGGCTTCTGGGTGTTGTTCGGCGTGATCGTCGTGGCCGGGTTGGTCGCCACGACCGCGGTGGCCGCACTGCTCTCCACTCTGACGACCGGGCGTACCGGCGTGCGCCGGGAGGGGACGCCCCAACTGTCCCGGTCGCCCCGGCCGTCCCGGCCGAGGCGCGGGGAACCGGCCGCTGTGCAGCGGCTTCCGCGTCCGGCGCAGGGGGGTTACCCGAAGGCGGGCTGATCCGCGGCATCCGGTGGGGGCGAAGTCGGCACGTGCTGCGTTACGTTGGCACGGTGCCCGTCCGCAGCCGTCCACCAGCACGTCGGCCGGGCGGCCGCAGTGCCCGTGTGCGCGCCGCCGTCCTGGCCGCGACGGTGGACGTGCTGCTCGACGCAGGGCTGGAGGCCCTCTCGATAGGGGAGGTCGCCCGTCGGGCCGGCGTGCACGAGTCCTCCGTCTACCGGCGCTGGGGGACCAAGGGCAACCTGGCCCTCGACGCGGTACTGGACCGCACGCGCACGGAGATCCCGGTTCCGGACACGGGCGCCCTGCGCACGGATCTGAGCGCGTTGCTGCACGGGACGGCGGCGTTCGTCCGGACCCCCCTCGGCGCGCTGCTGGTACGGATGGCGCTGCGGGAGGACATGGCCGAGTTCGAGGGCGCCCGCGAGCGGTTCTGGAACCACCGCTTCGCCGCCGGTTCCGCGGTGCTCGCCCGCGCCGGGGAACGCGGTGAACTGCGCCCGGGAGTCGACCACCGCCTCGTCTTCGAGGCGCTCATGGGCCCCCTGCACATGCGGCTGCTGCTGACCCGGGAGCCGTTGGACGACGCCTTCCTGGACGGGGTGGTGGACCTGGTGCTGGACGGCATCGCACCACCGCACCGCTGGTGAGCCCAGGGCCGGGAACCGCTGTGCTCGGCCTCGTGCCGTCAGCAGGTGACGACCGCAAGCTCACGCCCACGGCGAGGAGACGGCGAAGGCCGTGGTGACGTGCTTGATCTCCTCCGGGGTCAGGCCCTCGGCCCTGCGTCCGGCGACCAGGTCCATGTACTCGTAGCGGGCACCGGTCTCGACGTACTCCACGCGGTCGACGGCGTGCATCACCGACACGTCGGAGCGGGCCATCACCCCGTGCTTGCTCCACAACACCACGTGCGCGTGGCGCAGTTGCTCGACGTTGGCCGACATCAGCTGCGCCGAGCCGGGGACCATGAAGTCCAGCACCCCGACCCCCTGCGGCAGGCTGATCATCGTCTCCGGCTCCCAGCGCAGGATGCGGGAGTTGAGGGCCTGCGTACTGCGGTAGGCGGGGATGTGGCTCAGGTAGGTCAGGTGCGGGGGCTGCGCGTGGATCACGGCCTGGAAGGTGATGCCGCGCCGGGCCACCTGGTCCTGATGCACCGCCAGATGAGAGTTGAACTCGCTGGTCAGGCCGGAGAACCGGCGACGAGGTGAGGTGCGCAGGGTGGCTGAGCCCCCGTCGGGGTGGATGTGCACCGCGCCGATGCCGGCCAGCGGGTCCTGCGCGAGGTCGCGCAGCCGGCGTCCGGAGCCGGTCACGAGGACGGTGCGCCCGGCCAACGCCGGGGCGCAGACGGGCAAGGCGATCTCCTCGGTGCAGGGGAAGCGGTCGGCGAGGTCGAGTTCCCGGCCCACGAACACCGAGAGGTTGCCGGCGGCCGCTTCGCTGGCGTCGATGTCGCTGATGCGGCTGCCGGCCGCCCCCATGTCGGCGAGCAGGTCGTCGAGGTCGGGGCGGGGCGTGGAGTTCGGCATGGCTTGCTCTCCTCATGGGGTGAGGGGGAGTGCGAGGGGCGGGTCGGGTTCGGTGGACCGGCAAAGGGCATGAAACGTTTCAGCGCCGTGTTCACCGTAGGCCGGGAGCCGCGGGCAGGCACAGGGGTCCAACGGGCTGACAGCGAGGGCCCGTCGACCCATGACTCGTGGCCCGACGGACCCGGCGGGCGACGCATGCCGGCTTCCGTCTGCCCCCGCGACACCCCGCAGACCACCTCGAAGCAGGGCGAACCGATGCCGCGACCACTGTCGAAAATGCTGAATGGGTCTGGCAGGTACATGACCTAACGGCCTGAAGCGGCATACCATCGCAAGGCCCCGGAGGGGCGGTCGACCGGGTGTCCGGCCCCACCGGACCACCAGCGCCGCTCCTTCGCGTACCCGGCCCCGCCGGGGCCGGAATCCCCCCACGGATGAAGGAGCAGCCATGCCCCTCGGCACATGGCTCAAGGCAGGCACGTCCGCCACGGCGCTCGTCCTCGCCCTGGCGGGCGCCGCGACCGCCGCCCCCGCGCGTGAACCGTCCACCGCCCGGGCGGCAGTGGTGACCCTTCGCTACGACGACAGCCGCGCCGGAGGCTGGGAGTCCGCGATAGCGGCCGGGGTCGCCTCGTGGAACGCGAACGTGAGCAACGTCCGGCTGGTGGAAGCGGCACCCGGCGCCGGAGCCGAGATCGTGATCGTCGCCACCACGGGCTGGCCGCAGGCCACGCTCGGACCCGTTCGTCCGGGCCGTCAGGTCCGTGTCGAGCTCGGCAGCCAGGCCGTGAGCCAGGGTTACGACAGGACCCGGATCGCCGCCCACGAGCTGGGGCACAGCCTCGGGCTGCCGGACACCAAACCCGGCCCCTGCTCCCAGCTGATGTCGGGGTCGAGCGCGGGCACGTCCTGCACCAGCGCCGTACCCGACGCGACCGAGCGGTCCCGCGTCCAGTCCGCGTACGCGAGCGGCGCCGCCGCGCTCGTACGCACGGACGCCAGGAACCTCATCGACGCGCCCTGAGCGCCCCGGCGGTCGTCTCCCGGACGGCCGCCTGGACGTCGGCCTGTCGCCGACGTCGTAGCCCGCACCTCGCAACCCCCGTGTGCCCGCGCCCCAGGCGGGTGCACGGGGATGCGCGGTGCCGTGAACGGCCGCGCGGTGCCGGGTCGTTCGTGCCGCACGCGGACGGATCTCTGCCGAGCGCCACTGTTCGTGGTGCGCGTGTTGACCCTGCTGGGGGAGCCGGTCGTAGAGTCGTGTGTCAGCCGGAACCGATCACGATTCGAACGGGCCGCGGCGCCCGGAGCGGGGTGGCACGGTGAGCGCGGAGACCAACCGGGAGCCGGTACGAGCGGGCATGGACGGCGATCTGGCGGAGGCGCTGGTGCGCAGCCGCCGGTTCTTCTCCCGGGCGGAGGTCTCCGAGGACCTGCGCACCCTGCACCGCAAGGGCGGGCGGCAGGCGGACGAGTTCTACCGGGACCGCTGGTCGCACGACAAGGTGGTGCGCTCCACCCACGGGGTCAACTGCACCGGTTCCTGCTCGTGGAAGGTGTACGTCAAGGACGGCATCATCACGTGGGAGGCACAGCAGACCGACTACCCGTCGGTGGGCCCCGACCGGCCGGAGTACGAGCCGCGCGGCTGCCCGCGCGGGGCGGCCTTCTCCTGGTACACCTACTCGCCCACCAGGGTGCGCTACCCGTATGTGCGCGGGGTGCTGCTGCAGATGTACCGGGAGGCCAAGGCCCGCCTGGGGGACCCGGTGGCCGCGTGGGCGGACATCGTCTCCGACCCCGAACGCGCCCGCCGCTACAAGTCCGTCCGCGGCAAGGGCGGCCTGGTCCGGGCGAGTTGGGACGAGGCGGTGGAGCTGATCGCCGCCGCCCACGTGCACACCATCAAGGAGTACGGCCCCGACCGGCTGGCCGGGTTCTCGCCGATCCCGGCGATGTCGATGGTCTCGCACGCCGCCGGCGCCCGCTTCTACTCGCTGCTCGGCGGGGCGATGCTCTCGTTCTACGACTGGTACGCCGACCTGCCGGTCGCCTCCCCGCAGGTGTTCGGCGACCAGACCGACGTACCCGAGTCGGGGGACTGGTGGGACGCCGGATACCTGATCATGTGGGGCTCCAACCTGCCGGTCACCCGCACTCCCGACGCGCACTGGATGGCCGAGGCCCGCTACCGCGGCCAGAAGGTGGTGGCGGTCGCCCCGGACTACGCGGACAACGTCAAGTTCGCAGACGAGTGGCTCGCCGCCCAGCCCGGCACCGACGGGGCCCTGGCGATGGCGATGGGGCACGTGATCCTCAAGGAGTTCTTCGCCGACCGGGCGACGCCGTACTTCACGGACTACGTCAAGCGGTACACGGACCTGCCCTTCCTGGTCGCCGTCGAGGAACAGGAGGACGGCTCGTACGCGCCGGGCAAGTTCCTCACCGCCGACGACCTGGGCGCAGAGCACGCCGCGGCCGAGCACGCGGCGTTCCGCACCGTGCTGCTGGACGGCGCGACCGGCCGGCCCGTCGTGCCGAACGGCACCCTCGGCGACCGCTACGGCGAGAGCGGCGCCGGCCGCTGGAACCTGGACCTCGGCGGCGTCGACCCGCTGCTGTCCGCCGACGGCGGCGGCGCGGAGGCCGTGGTCGTGGAACTGCCCAGGTTCGACGCGCCGGACGGCGGCCCGCGGCGGCTGCGGCGCGGGGTGCCGGTGCGGCGGGTGGCCGGACGCCTGGTGACGACGGTGTTCGATCTGCTGCTGGCGCAGTACGGGGTGGCCCGCGCGGGGCTGCCCGGGCAGTGGCCCTCGGGCTACGACGACGCCGAGGAGCCGTACACGCCGGCCTGGCAGGAGCCGATCACCGGCGTGGACGCCGGGAAGGCGGCGCGGATCGCCCGGGAGTTCGCGGCCAACGCGGAGGAGTCCGGCGGCCGTTCGATGATCGTCATGGGAGCGGGGACCAACCACTGGTTCCACTCCGACACCATCTACCGGGCCTTCCTCACCCTGACGACACTGACCGGCTGCCAGGGCGTCAACGGCGGCGGCTGGGCCCACTACGTCGGACAGGAGAAGGTCCGCCCGATCACCGGCTACTCGGCGATCGCCACCGCCGCGGACTGGAACCGGCCCGCCCGGCTCATGATCCAGACCGCGTACTGGTATCTGCACGGTGACCAGTTCCGCTACGACCCCTTCGCCGCCGACACACTCGCCGCGGCCGGGGCGGGCGGGCTCTTCGCCGGGAAGAGCACGGCGGATGTCATCGCGCAGTCGGCGCGGATGGGCTGGATGCCCTCGTACCCGACCTTCGACCGCAACCCGCTGGATCTCGCCGACGAGGCCGGGGCGGCGGGCCGCCCGGTCGCCGAGCACATCGTGGACGAACTCACGGCGGGGCGACTGGGGTTCGCGGGCGAGGACCCGGACGCGCCGGAGAACTTCCCGCGGGTGCTGACCGTGTGGCGGGCCAACCTGCTGGGTTCGTCGGCGAAGGGCAACGAGTACTTCCTCAAGCACCTCCTGGGCACGGAGTCCGCCGTCCGGGCCACCGAGGCGCCGCCCGACGCCAGGCCACGGGAGGTGACGTGGCGGGAGGAGGCCCCCACCGGCAAGCTCGATCTGCTGCTCACCCTCGACTTCCGCATGACCAGCACGACCGTCTTCTCCGACGTCGTCCTGCCCGCCGCCACCTGGTACGAGAAACACGACCTGTCCAGCACGGACATGCACCCCTTCGTGCACGCCTTCAACCCGGCCATCGCCCCGCCCTGGCAGACCCGCACCGACTGGGACGCCTTCCACACCATCGCGCGGGAGTTCAGCCGCCAGGCCGCCGAGCACCTGGGGGTGCGCACCGACGTCGTCGCCGCCCCGCTGCTGCACGACACCCCGGACGAACTGGCCACCCCGCACGGCCGCGTCCGCGACTGGAAGGCGGGGGAGTGCGAGCCGGTCCCCGGGCGCACCATGCCCAAGCTGATCACGGTGGAGCGCGACTACGCGGCCGTCGCGGACAAGATGAGCGCCCTCGGACCGCTGCTGGACAGTCTGGGGGCCACCACCAAGGGCATCACGTTCCACCTGGACAAGGAGCTGCAGTACCTGCGGCACAAGAACGGTGTCGTCCGCGGCGGCGCGGCCGACGGGCGCCCGTCGATCGCCCGCGACGTGCACGCCTGCGAGGCGATCCTCGCCCTGTCCGGCACCACGAACGGCCATCTCGCCACGCAGGGATTCCATTCCCTGGAGGCCCGTACCGGACGGCAGTTGGCGGACCTGGCCGCCGAACACGAGGGCAAGCGGATCACCTTCGCCGACACCCAGGCCGCCCCCGTCCCCGTCATCACCTCACCGGAGTGGTCGGGTTCGGAGACCGGCGGGCGCCGCTACGCGCCCTTCACCGTCAACGTCGAACGCCTCAAACCCTGGCACACCCTCACCGGCCGCCAGCACTTCTACCTCGACCACGACTGGATGACCGCACTGGGCGAACAACTACCGGTCTACCGGCCGCCGTTGACCATGGACGCGCTGTTCGGCGAGCCCCCGCTCGGGGACATCGGGGAACTGGGTGTGACCGTGCGCTACCTGACCCCGCACAACAAATGGTCGATCCACTCCGAGTACCAGGACAACCTGTTCATGCTGTCCCTGTCGCGGGGCGGGCCGACGATCTGGATGAGCGTGCGGGACGCGGCCAAAGTCGGGGTCCAGGACAACGACTGGGTCGAGGCGGTCAACCGCAACGGGGTGGTCGCCGCCCGCGCGGTCGTCTCGCACCGCATGCCCGAGGGCACCGTCTACATGCATCACGCGCAGGACCGGCTCATCGACGTGCCCCGCACCGAGACCACCGGCCGCCGGGGCGGCATCCACAACTCCCTGACCCGCCTGCTGATCAAGCCCAGCCATCTGATCGGCGGCTACGCCCAGTTGTCGTACGCCTTCAACTACCTGGGCCCGACCGGCAACCAGCGCGACGAGGTCACCGTCATCCGCCGCCGCACGAACCAGGACGTGGAGTACTGACATGCGCCTGATGGCCCAGATGGCGATGGTGATGAACCTCGACAAGTGCATCGGCTGCCACACCTGCTCGGTCACCTGCAAGCAGGCGTGGACCAACCGCACCGGCGTCGAGTACGTGTGGTTCAACAACGTCGAGACCCGCCCCGGGCAGGGCTACCCGCGCCGCTACGAGGACCAGGACACCTGGCGCGGCGGCTGGGAACTGAACAGGCGCGGCCGGCTCGGGCTCAAGGCGGGCGGCCGGTTCAGGAAGCTGATCCAGATCTTCTCCAACCCGGTGCTGCCCTCGCTCGACGACTACTACGAGCCGTGGACGTACGACTACGAGACGCTCACCAACGCCCCGCTCCAGGAGCACACCCCGGTCGCCCGCCCCAAGTCCCTGATCTCCGGCAAGGATCTGAAGATCTCCTGGTCGGCCAACTGGGACGACGACCTCGGCGGGTCGGCGGCGACCAGCGAGCAGGACGTCGTGCTGAACGAGGTCTCGCGGAAGATCAAGCTCGAGTTCGAGCAGACCTTCATGTTCTACCTGCCACGCATCTGCGAGCACTGCCTCAACCCGTCCTGCGCGGCCTCCTGCCCGTCCGGGGCGATCTACAAGCGCACCGAGGACGGCATCGTGCTGGTCGACCAGGACCGCTGCCGGGGCTGGCGGATGTGCGTGACGGGATGCCCGTACAAGAAGGTGTACTTCAACCACCGCACCGGCAAGGCCGAGAAGTGCACCTTCTGCTTCCCGCGCGTCGAGGTCGGCCTGCCCACCGTCTGCTCCGAGACCTGCGTGGGCCGACTGCGCTACATCGGGCTCGTCCTCTACGACGCCGACAAGGTCCTGGAAGCCGCCTCCGCACCCGACGACAAGGACCTCTACGAAGCCCAGCGCCAGGTCTTCCTCGACCCCGCCGACCCCGAGGTCGTCCGCGCGGCCGAGCAGGCCGGCATCCCCCGGGACTGGATCGAGGCCGCACAACGCTCACCGGTCCACACCCTGATCAACACCTACCAGGTGGCGCTGCCGCTGCACCCGGAGTACCGCACCCTGCCCATGGTCTGGTACATCCCGCCGCTCTCCCCGGTCGTCGACGCCGTCCGCGACACCGGCCACGACGCCGAGGACCACACCAACCTCTTCGCCGCCGTCGACACCCTGCGCATCCCGGTGGACTACCTCGCGCAGCTCTTCACCGCCGGCGACCCCGGCCCGGTGGACGCGGTGCTGCGCCGCCTCGCCGCCATGCGCTCCTACATGCGCGACATCAACCTCGGCCGCGAACCGGACGCCGCCATCCCCGAGGCCGTCGGCATGAGCGAGGAGCAGATGTACGACATGTACCGGCTGCTGGCGCTGGCCAAGTACGACGAGCGGTATGTGATCCCGTCCGCCCACGCCGAACAGGCCCACCAGCTGGAGGAGACGGCCACCGAGTGCAGCCTGGACTACGAGGGCGGCCCCGGCATGGGAGGCTCCGGCCCCTTCGGGGAGACCTCCGGCGGCGCCGCACCGATCGCGGTGGAGAACTACCGGGCACTGCGCGACCGCCAGAGCTCCGACACCCCCGCCGCCCCCACCGACCGTGCCACCCGCGTCAACCTCCTGAACTGGGACGGCAAGGGCAGCCCGCCCGGCCTCTTCCCCGACAGGCCGCCCGACACCGGCGGCGGCGCCGAGACCGACACGGCAGGGGAGGCCGGCCCGACATCATGAAGGCGCTCACGAAGAAGCCCAGGGGCACGGCTCGCCCGGAGCCCTGGCACCCGTACGCCTGGCAGGCCCAGTCCCTGCTGCTCGCCTACCCCGACGAGGACTTCGCGCGGCACCTGGCCCTGGCGGGCCGGTTCGCCGCCGCCCTGCCCGAGCCGGTCGCGGGCCCTCTGCTGCGGTTCACCGCCCACGCCGGCCGAGGCGCCCCCGCGGACCTGGCCGCCGCTTACGTCTCCACCTTCGACCACCGCAGACGCTGCTGCCCCTACCTCACCTACTACGCCCACGGCGACACCCGAAAACGCGGTCTCGCCCTGCTGCGGCTGAAGCAGACGTACGCCGCCGCCGGCTGGCGGCTGGGCGAGGACGAACTGGCCGACCACCTCGCCGTCGTCCTGGAATTCGCCGCCGCGGATCCGTCCGCCGGAGCACGCCTGCTCACCGAACACCGCGCCGGCCTGGAACTGCTGCGCCTGGCCCTGACCGACGACACCTCGCCCTGGGCGCATGTGCTGGACTCCGTCGCGGCCACCCTGCCCGCCCTCAGCGGCGACGAACGCGACGCCGTGGGCCGCCTGGCCGCGCAGGGCCCGCCCGAGGAACAGGTCGGCCTGGACCCGTACACATCGTCCCCGGTGTTCCTGCCCGACCCGGTCGCAGGAGGCCCCCGATGACCGCACCCGCCCCGCCCGTCACCCTCGCGGCGCAGGCCGGCACCGGCGGCATCCTGCTCTGGGTCGTTCTGCCCTACGTCGCGCTCGCCGTCTTCGTCCTGGGCCACGTCTGGCGTTACCGCTACGACAAGTTCGGCTGGACCACCCGCTCCTCCCAGCTCTACGAACGCCGCCTGCTGCGGATCGGCAGCCCGCTGTTCCACTTCGGCATCCTCGTCGTGCTGCTGGGACACGTCGGCGGCCTGGTCATCCCCAAGAGCTGGACCGAGGCCGCCGGGATCGGCGAGGACGCCTACCATGCGGGCGCGGTCGTCCTCGGCACCGTCGCGGGCATCGCCACCCTCGGCGGCCTGGCCATCCTGGTCTACCGCCGCCGCACCGTGGGCCCGGTCTTCTCCGCCACCACCCGCAACGACAAGGCCATGTACCTCTCCCTCACCCTGACCGTCGTCCTCGGCCTGTCCGCCACCGTGGCCGCGAACGCCGTCGGCGGCGGATACGACTACCGCGAGACCATCTCCCCGTGGTTCCGCGCCGTCCTCCTCCTCCAGCCGGACCCCGACCGGATGACCGGCGCACCGGTGCTGTTCCAGCTCCACGCGATCAGCGCGATGCTGCTCTTCGCGGCCTGGCCCTTCACCCGGCTCGTCCACATGCTCACCGCGCCCCTCGGCTACCTGACCCGCCCCTACATCGTCTACCGCAGCCGCGACGCCCGGCTGGGGGCCCGCGCGCCACGCCGAGGCTGGGAACGCGTCGGATGACCGGCGCTCGCGGTCCAGGTCCCGGACGCGCGCGAACGCACCGACAACGGGCAGGAAGATCGGCGGAGAGGACCATCCGCTTCTCGCGGATCCTGATTGCGCGGTGAGCGGCCGACGGCTGCTGCTCCGCGTCTGTTCGGCGTGTCCTCCCCGCCGACTCCATCGAACCGTTTCCACGGCGACACCACGAGGGCCATGCGGTCCCCACGTCGGTCGGTACGGCCCCTTTCCCGGCGACACGGATGCGCTCGCGGACGTGTGATGTGCACCGTTTCTGTCTACCCGGGCGACATGGCCAAACTCATGAAACCAGGACACCGGCATGAGGACACTCGCCCTGACCGAGGCGCCGCACACGGCTCGGCGACCGGCGAGCAAGGAACGGATCTCCACCGAGGCGAGGACGAGCCGGAGCGGTTCGGTCCCGGCCCCGAAGTGGAGAACAGGGCACCGGACGGCCCCACCGAGATGCCGAAGAAGACGTGGTGGGCCACGCTGCGCGGCACGATCAAGGAGTTCAAGAAGGACGAGCTGACCGACCGCGCGGCAGCCCTGACCTATTACGGCATCCTGTCGCTCTTCCCCGCCCTGCTGGTCCTGCTCTCCCTGCTGGGGGTCGCCGGGCAGTCGGCCACCAGCGCGGTGCTGGACAACGTCGAGAAGCTCACCCCGGGCGCGGCGCGCGACGTGATCCGTAACGCGGTGCAGCAACTGCAGGGCACCGCCGGCACCGGCTCGGTCATGGCGATCATCGGCCTGGTCCTCGCGGTGTGGTCGGCGTCCGGTTACGTGGCGGCGTTCATCCGCACGTCCAACGCCGTCTACGACATCCCGGAAGGCCGCCCGGTCTGGAAGGTGCTGGCGCTGCGGCTGGCCCTGACCGTCGTACTGATGGTGCTGGCCGTGGCCAGCGCGCTGATCGTGGTCTTCACCGGCCCCTTGGCTCAGCGAGCCGGCGACGTGCTCGGCGTGGGTGACACGGCCGTGACCGTGTGGTCGATCGCGAAGTGGCCAGTTCTGGTCATCCTGGTCACCCTCATGATCGCGCTCCTGTACTGGGCCAGCCCCAACGCCAAGGTCCGCGGCTTCAAATGGATCACCCCGGGCAGCTTCCTCGCCCTGGCCATCTGGATGGCCGCCTCCGCGGGGTTCGCGCTCTACGTGGCGAACTTCGCCTCGTACAACAAGACCTACGGAACCTTCGCCGGAGTGATCGTCTTCCTGGTGTGGCTGTGGATCACCAACCTCGCGATCCTGCTCGGCCTGGAGTTCGACGCCGAGACCGCCCGCCAGCGCGCCGCCGTCGGCGGTCACCCGCCCGCGGAGGAGCCGTACGTCGAGCCGCGGGACACCCGCAGCTGGGACGAGGAGGACCGCCGCCGCCTCGAGCGGACTGAGGGGCCTCAGTGACCCGGCCGCGCTGCCCGGTCTCGACGACGAGGAAGGAGAAGGTGTCACGGATGGGCACGATCACGGGGTGGGAACGGACTCTGGAGCGGGTCGAGGAGGCGCTGCTGGCGCAGATCTTCCCCAGGGAACCGGTCGAAGTGGTCGCCGCACTGCGGCGCGAATGCGACAGGCGAGCCGTCGTCTGCAGCCGGCGCCGGGTCGTGGTCCCGAACGCCTACGACGTGGAACTCGCCGAACACGTCCACGACGCCCTCCTGCGCAACGGCAGCGACGTGGGGCAGGCGCTCGCCGACAGGCTGGCGCGCCACGGCGAACAGAAGGGTTACGAGTGGGCCGGGCCGCTGGCCGTGCACGTCACCAGGTCCAGCCGCGTACCCAACCACCGTTACCGCGTCACCAGCTCGGTGATGTCCAACGTCAGGGCCGACGGCTTCCGGGCCCCGGGCCGATGAGGCGTCCTGCACGCCGCGGCCACCGTCGCCAGAGATGGCCGGAGAAGCTGCGCGAGCTCGACGGAACCATGACGCGGCAGACGGGGACGCGTGTCCCGGCGCGTATCGGCCGGGTGCTCTCGGCGGTGGAGGAGACCGCGGAGAGCACGAAGCTGTGGTGGGGTGCGGCGGTGGCGATGGGCACGCTCGGCGGCCGGCGGGGCCGCAGGGCGGCGGCAGCGGGCATGGTGGGGCTCACGGTGGCGCAGCTGGGGTCCAACGGCGTGGGCAAGCAGCTCGCGGACCGGCCGAGGCCGCCCGCGGAGTGGTTCCCGCACGACGAGGTCGATGACCGCCCCGACTCCTCGTCCTTCCCCTCCGGACACACCGCCGCCGCGGTCGCGTTCACCGCCGCCGTCACCCCCGCCTGGCCGGCCGCCGGCATCGCGTGTGCGGTACCGGCGGTGATGGTGGCCGTCGAACGTGTGCAGTCGGGCGCCCACTACCTCAGCGATGTCGTCGCCGGCGGCGCCATCGGGCTGTGCGGCGCGTGGCTGACCCGGAAAGCACCGCACCTGCTGCTGCGCGGCAGCGCAGCGACGGTACGACGCCTTCCGTGACGGCACCCATGACACTAAAATTGGCGTCATGACTGCCATCACCCTGCGCATCCCGGACGCCATGGACAAGCAGCTCCGCGACGCGGCGGCCGACGCCCCCTCCCTGAACGACTACATCGTGCGTGCCGTGCGCCGGCAGATGACCCTCGACGCCGCGCGCAAGCTGGCCGCTCTCGCTCCCCTCGACCTCGCGGGCGAGGGCGACGCCCTGTGACCATCCGCAAGGGCGACGTCTGGGACGTCGACACCGGCAAGGGCACCCGCACGGTGCTTGTCGTCAGCCTCGACGGCCTCGCCGAGGCCTACAGCGCCGCCGTCGTCCTCGTGCTCCACGCCCCCGCACAGCACCCCGACACGGCGATGAGCGTGCATCTGACCACTCCCGTCGACGCCTCCCTCGTCGCCGTCAACCTCCTCCAGCTCTCCGCCCTCCGCTTCGAGACCGGCACGCTGCACGGCAACATCGGCCCCGAACAGCAAGAGCTCGTCGACAACGCGCTGCGCGCGGTCCTCGACCTGTGAACCTCTCGCCCGGGCCGCAGGAGGCGCCGCGCCGGCGCGTCCGGCATCGTCACCAGCGCATCGGCAGACCGGAGAGGAACGAGACGAGCCGGTCGGAGATGACCCTGTCGTCGTGGGCCGAGTAGTGCCAGTCACAGCCGAGGAAGTCCAGGCCCGAGGAGTCGAGGAACCAGTACCGCACCCCGTTGTCACCGGCGTCGTTACGAGCCTTGACGACCTGCCGGACATGGTCGGCGTACTGACCGGCGCCGACGGCCACGACGGTGGTGGCGGAGCCGTAGCGCGTGCGCAACCTCTGGAGAAAGTCGGTGTAGGCGCTGCGGTAGGCCGCCGCGAGGCTCTCCGGCGTCCACGGCTCACCGGGGTTGACGGCGGTGGAGAAGTCGTTGGTGCCGAGGTTGACCACCACGAGCTGGGGCCGCCAGGTGCCCGGGTTCTGCCAGACGTCGCCGGGGACGCTCTGCAGGGCACGGTCGTAGAAGGTCCGGTAGGTGACGTCCGGTGAGCCTCCGTTGTAGTTGCGCACCATGCCGAGGCCCGAATAGCCGTTGATCTGGTAGTCGGCGTTCAGCCGCCGGCCGGTGAGGGCGCCATAGCTCACGTCCGCGTTGGTGGTCCGCTTTATCTGGTCCCCGGTGCACGCGCGGGAGGACGAGAGGTTGCCGTAGCCGACGGTCAGGGAGTCGCCGATGAACTCGATCTGGCGGCTGCGGGCGGTCGGCCTGCCGAGTACCGCACCGCCGGGCGCTGCCACGAAGCCGCCGAACGTGCTGATGTCCGCCGGGCTGTCGTTGCGCTTGACGAGCCGGACGGTGTGCTCGCGGTTCTGCAAGCCGTGGATCCAGTGCGTGGTGCTGCCGGGCGTGACGAGGGTGGCGACGGTGGTTCCGTCGACCTGGACGTCGTAGTCGGCAGCCGAGTCGTTGAGCACGACGCCCACGCCGGTGCCGCTGACGCGGCCCTCGAAGTACACGCCGGGCCAGCTGTACTGCACGGTGTTCCCGGCCTCCTTGACCCGCCCCGCGGTGTGCACCTGCGACAGCACGCCCGCCGTGGTCGCACGCGCCGTCCCGGCCGCACCCCACCCCGTCGGCAGGGCCGCCAGTAACCCGGTCACCGCGACGAGCACCCCCGCACGTTTTCCACGCCCCCACCACGCCCTGCGCATGCCCGTCATCCGCATCTCCTTCGACTGGTCACGGCCACGGATCTGTCGCAGGACAGTAAAGATCGGTCATGTCCTCGTCAATGAGTGCTGTGCAATATTCATCCAATGTCAGACGCTTTTGAGGCGAAGTGATTCCTCAAGTCCCCGTAACTGCAGTGGAGTTTCCAGCCCGGCTGCGGACAGTGGCTCCTCCGTCCGCGGCCCATACATCCCATGTTCCATGGGGTTTCATGGGTTCATGACGCCTGGCGTGCTCGATCCCAGGTGTTCCTTCACCCACTGCTCGGTGGTGTTCACGTGCAGCAGCGCGGCGGCTTGGCTGAGAAGGGCGTCACGGGTGGACAGGGCGTTGAAGATCGCCTCGTGCTCGGCGAGGGTGCGGCCTGCGGCCTTGTCGTCGACCAGTCCGCGCCAGATGCGGGCACGCAGGGTACGGCCGGAGATCCCTTCCAGGAGCGTGAGGAGGGTCTCGTTGCCCGTGGCCGCGACGACGGCGTGGTGGAAGGCGGCGTCGTGGGCGTTGAGCAGTTCGACGTCGTCGCGCGCCTCGCGCATGGCGTCCAAGTGCCGCTTCACCTCGGCGAGTTGCTCGTCGCTGATCCGTGTGGCGGCCAGAGCCGTGGCGACCGGTTCGAGGAGCCGGCGCACCTCCATGAGGTCCTGGAGCGCGGCCGAGTCGCTCTGTAGCAGTTCCACCGCACCGCCGACCCCCGCCAGCAGCAGGCTCGGCTGGAGACTCGTCACATAGGTGCCGTCGCCGCGCCGGACCTCCAGGACACCCCCGACGGCCAGGGCCTTGACCGCCTCCCGGGCGAGGTTGCGGGACAGGCCCAGCTGGGCGGCCAGGTCCTGCTCCGGCGGAAGCTTCGAACCCGGGGGCAGGGCACCGGTCCGGATCAGCTCGCGGATCCGCTCGATGGCCTTGTCCGTCAGCGACAACGCGACTCCTTCCACGTTCCGTAGGACCTGCTGCTGGTTCCGCATGCCGAAAGTGACGTTGATGATACTGGGACGCCTGTGCGGGCAGGTGACTCGTGGGCGTCGGCCCCGAGCCGTTCGTGTACGAACGGCATGGTCGCCGACGGCTGGGGTGCCACCGGCGACGGCGCCTCGGGCTCCGTCACCAAGCAGTGGACGTACGGGACCAGCACCAACCTGCTGTAGGCCTTCACCGCCCTGTGATCAGCGGACGACCGCACTCTACGAAGGGACACGAACGGAAAGAGGTGCCAAGCAACTGCTTCGGAGAAGGTGGCCTGGCCTGGCCTGGAGCGAGCGTGTCGCTACCCGACCTCGATCCCGGCCGCGTCCTGGGTACCGCGTACGGCACGGGGTGAAGACCCGAGTTCCCGGCGGCAGGCTTTGTTGAAGGCCTGGAGGTCCGGAATGCCGACCATGGCGGCGATCGCGGAGATGGAGAGGGTGGACTCGCGCAGCAGGTGGCGCGCGCGTTCGAGGCGGCGTTGCCGGATGTAGGCGACAACCGTGTCCCCGGTGGCCGCGCGGAAGAGCCGGGTGAGGTGGTTGTGGGAGACCCCGGCGGCGCGGGCCACGCCCGGAACGGTGAGGGGATCGGCCAGCCGGGACTCGATGTAGGAGGCCGCCGCGGTGACGGCCGGGTGCGGGGCGTCCGGAGGCCCCTGCGGGGCGGGCGGGGTGAGGTGCCCGACGCGCCACAGGGCGGCCCAGACCTCGGCCGAGGCCCGGGCCGGGGTGCTCGGCCAGGCGGTGACGGCCTGGAGCATCAGGGCGGAGAGCGTGGGCAGTTCCGGGCCCGCGTCCTGCATGACGGGCACGGTGCGGGGGTGGCTGGTGGAGGGCAGCCGCAGGTGGGCGTACAGGTGCTCGGAGCGGCCCCGATAGCGGTACTGCACGGTCGTGGCCGGGGGCACCAGACTCACCCGGCCGGGGCGGATGGTGTGGGGCGTGCCGTCGACGGTGAGGTCGGCCTCGTACCGGTACAGGTGCAGTTGCCACAGGTCGGGCAGGCGGAAGACGTCGGTGTGCCCGGCCGGGCCGTGCACACCGACGCCGACGTTCGCCACGACGGGCGGCTCGTCCAGGCACACCACGACCTCACGCATGGTGAAAACCTACCAGCGGTGGTGAATCGGGCCTGCGCGCCCGAGACCGGCAGCGCCGCCCGGCGGGCGTGACGGTGCTGGACGCCAGGTGCCCGGCCGGCGCCGAGCAGCGGGCCCGAGCTCCGCCCATCCCGTGAGACCACACGGCGTGGTGCAGAATCGTGCCGGTCGGGTCACCCCGCCAGGGAGGCCTCAAGGGCGGTGATCACGGCGGCCAGTGCCGACTCGTCGGTCTCGGCGAGGCCGACGGCGATGTAGTCGCGCCGCGCGCTCCCGTCCTGATCTTCGGTACTGATCGCGGCGCACTCCGACACGTCGTGCCAGATACCGATTTTCGACAGCAGCCGCCGCACGACACGACCGCTGTGGACCAGGGCCTCGCGAAAGGAGCTGTCCACGCCGTGGGCAGGGGAGATCTTGTCGAGGATCGCTCGTATCTCACCGCATGCCTGGCGCGCTTGCTCGGGGTCCGCGTCGATCAGCCGGTCGGCCAGGAGCAGGATGAAGAAGCGGGCCAGTGATTCGGCGGACGCATTGTGGTGCGCCCCCGGCAGCCGCGGATCGTCGGCGACCCCGGGGTCGGGACCGAATCCGCCGCCGATGTCGCCGTACCCGGCGCCGAGCCAGAGCCCACCTCCGTCGCCGACGTCGTAGAGCCCGCAATCCTGTACGACCGCCGCGACATAGGGCAGACCGAGCACGCGGATCACGGCGGTCGCCGCGTCGTTGTTCGACCAGGCCGCCATGAGCCGCAGCCGGTCGGCGAAGCCGAGCAGACGCAGCCGCTCGAGTCCCTCCTGCCGCGTGGTGGGGTCCGCGAGTTTGCTGTCGAGCTCGTTCAGCGCCTCATCGTCTTGATGGGCGTCGACGAAATCCACCGCGACGGGGCTGACGGCGAAATCGACCCAGAAGATGTCGTCCAGCTGTGGCCCGTGCTCCGCCGTACAGTTCCACTGTTGCCGCGCGGTCTCGAACAGTTCCGCAGAGCTCTGCGGCGGGTTCGCCGCCGCGATCCTGCGCAGATCCGCGCGCAGCTGACAGGCAGCCAGCAGGGGGGCCAGCTTGGCGATGCTCGCCACGTACGTCTGCCGGGAGCCGTGGATCGCGGCGAAGGCCGGGCTGTCCGGCCCGGCGAGGTTCACCACGGCGACCGGGCCGTCATGGAGGTGCTCGGAGACAGCGTTGAGGTTCAGTCGCAGCCGGGCTTCGAGCTTGCCGTCGTTCCGCCATCGCGGAGAAGGACGTGGATGCGCGGGGAAGCGGGGAGCCGCGTCGGCGCGCAGCAGAGCGGAGTTGCTGCTGTGGGCGACCCACCAGCCGCCGCTGACCACGTCGAACGCGCCGTCCAGCCGATCGCCACACGCCACCGGAAAAGCCAGGACCGTGTCAGGCGTCCGGCCCGCCTTGACCTCGACGTCGAGCTGCCCTGCCACCCGAAGCGCTGAGGAACAGACGACTCGGCCGCACCAGTTGGTCACGCCGGGATCGATCGTGACTGCGGTACGACCGCTCAGCGTGACCGACGCGTTCGTGCCGGTCACCCGGCCCGTGCCCAGTTCCACCGCGCCGTCGGAGTGCAGGTCGACGCCGGACAGCGTCAGCCGCGCCATCTCGCCGAGCCGCAGCGTGCCGTGGTTGTGCAGCGGGGCGCTGCCGTCCAGCACCATCGACCGGGAAACCAGCAGGACCCCTTCGTTGATGAGGCCGTCGTCGAACAGGCTCACCCTGCCCGGGCCGTTGAAGGTCGCCGTGCCCACCACGGTCAGCCGGCGCACCGATTTGGTGCCGGTATCGGCCACCCACAGAGTGCCGGCCTTCGGGACGGTGAGTTCCTGCATGATCTCGCCGCCGGTCCACACCACCTTGCCGGCGCCGAAATCCGCCCGGCCGTACAGGTAGCTGTTCCTGGCCAGATGGATCTCGGACTCCGCGGTGACGTCGAGCGGTCCGTCGGCCGTCAGCCGCGCCGTGACGTTCTCCCCGCCCAGCCGCAGGGCACCGGCACCGGAGATCCCTGCGCCGGCCTCCGTACGGCTGTCACCGCACTGCAGCCAGACCGCGCTGCCGTTGAGGTCGAGGGCACTGCCTCGCTGACAGGTCAGTCCGCTGTCGCCTTTCACAGTCAGGGTGAGACCCGGGCACGCGAAGCGCAGCAGCGCCTGGTTCTCGAAGGGCACGTCGGCCGTGACGGTGCTGTCGGCCGCGACAAGGACGGTGCCCTGGTTGGTCAGTCCTCGCCCGCAGAGCCGGATGGGAGCACCGCCCCCCAAGGTCGCCTCTCCCTGGATGAGCAGCCCGTGGGCCACTTTGTCGTCCCAGCCGTCGATGCGCAGGCTGCCCGACGACGGCACGGTGAGGCGGTTTATGATCTGGCCTCCCGTCCAGTGGACCCGGCAGGCCGCGAGGTCTGTCTCGCCATAGAGGATGCCTCCGCGAGCCAGCTCGAAGGTGGACTCGGCGGCGAAATCGACCCGGCCGTTGATCGTCAACCGGGCCCTGCCGGTCAGCACCATGGTGCCGTTCCCTGTCACCACGGCGCCGCGCTCGAACTCGCTGTCGCCGTAGCGCAGCGTCATCGTGCCGGAACCTAGGTCCAGAAGGCTGCCCGCGTGCAGACGCAGCGACGGCCCGGCCACGCCTCCCGGATAGTCCAACGTCAGGGGCGCCTCGCCCACCAGCCGGATGATTCCCTGGTTCTCGACGGGCGCGGCTCCGGCCAGAATGCTCGGCGCGGTCACCCGCACTTCACCGGAGTTGAACAGGCCGTCGGAGAACAGGGTGAGGCCTTCCCCGGCCAACTCGAGCACGCCGTCGACCACGAGACGGGAGACGGACTTGCACCCGGTGCCCGTCACGGAGACCGTGGCCCCGGCCGGAACATGCAGCCGCTGGATGGTGCCGGCCAGCCAGGTGCCCTGCGCGTCGGGACCCAGTTCGACATCGGCCAACAGGCCGCCGTTGCGGTCGCAGTCCACGGTGAGCCGCTGACGAATCAAGGCGGTGGAGGACAGGACCGATGCGCCGATGAGGGTGAGGGACCTGACGTCAACGGCCGATGCCCTCACCGCGTCGGCTCTGATGACGGCTTCGTCGTCCGGGCCTGGAACCTTCGACTCACTCCAGTTGTCCGGGTCGCCCCAACTCCAGCCGTCCCCCGCGCCGGTCCAGTCCATCGCCGCCCCCCTGCGCGGACGCCGGTAGGCGCTTGGTCACCAGTGACCGAGTCTCCGGCATCCCCAAAGCCGATCCTCTCGCCACGACAGCGGGCAGGCCAGGGCCGAAGGGCCCGAACACGGTCCTCGCCACGACAATTCGGCCGGTGGCCGATCGGCTCCCATGACACCGCGGCCGGTGTGCGACCGGCTCCCCGAGCGGACGGAAGGAGTGAGCGCGGCCAGAACGCCGAACCCCCCATCGGTCGTGCCCGACGGACACCGGCGCACCCGAACGGCACGGCCGGCCGTGTCACACCTCCGAGCCACCGCGAGGGCCCGCCTACATGTGAGTGCGGACGTCTCCTGTTCCCACGCATGGCTGACGCGCACTGACGCGCGCGGGTTGCCCGGCGGGCGACGGTCTACCACCAGGGGGTGCAGACAGCGCCCTTGGTTTCTGAGGGGCTGTACAGGACCGCGCAGACCTGGAAGGCGCGGCTCGACGAGCTGCTGGTCGGGTAGGCCGGGGTCGTGATCCTCGCGCCGGGCGACGTCACCGCGAACGGGCCGCACGTGATCACCGACTGCTTGTTGTCGTTGGTGACGTACATCCAGACGATGGCCCTGGCGCCAGGCCCCCGATCGCTGGGCCTTCCGGTGGTCAGGACGCCCCACCCCATCTGCCTGCCGCCGACGTTGCCGGCCTGCATCGCGCACGAGGCGACGTCGTGCGGATTGCTGAGCACCAGCGCTCCCGCCCCCGCCACACCCTGGCCGCAGAGACTGTCGGGGATGTCGGTGAAACCGTTGGCACCTCCCGTGCAGTCGGACGGCGCCGCCTGAGCCGCACCGGCAGAACCTGCCAAGAGCCCGGCCCCGAGTACGAACGCGGCCGTTCCCGCACTGAAGATCCGACGGAACCTGCGCATGTCTTCTCCCTGGTCGAAGGGGTGACGGTCCCCGCCGACCGGCCCTCTGCCGCCGAGCCCACCTGCCGGAACCTTCGTCACGCCCTCACGACGACGCAGGACGGCCTCTTGTATGAGCCCACCGCGGCATTCGTTCGCGCGATGCTGCTGCCGGGAGAGGACGCGGCGCGAGCAACGGCCGAACGTGGGGCGGACATCGGCAGGACTGACGACCGTCGCAGCGCTGTCCCGTCCCCTGGATGGCCGTCTCGGCCGCTGTGGCGGCATCAAGCCTGAGGGCATGGGAGACCCGGGGAACTCGCGGCCGGCACTTCGGTCGTGGCAAGCAGTGCCGCGAGGACGACACTCTCGACCTGGGCGAGAAAGGTGTCCTGATCGACGCCCAAGTGCGCAGGCGCTCACTGTTCAGTGGCCGGCCGGCTGATTGGCGCGGGCAGGTCTCCGGCATTCTGCCCGCACCAACAGTGCTTCGGGCAGAGGCACTTCACGTCAACGGCCGGGCCGGCCAGCATCACGACGAGCGTCGTCGGCGGTTTCTGGCCGGCGGTGGCCACTCGGGCCCCTGGCCGCGCTCGGTGTCAGTGCGTTCTGCGATCGTGTGCGCCGTGGATGAGCTCGTGGAACGTGTGGACGCTCAGGACCGTGTGCTGGGGGTGGTCGGTCGGGGGGAGGCCGTTCGGGAGGGCTGGCTGCACCGGATCGGAGTGGTGGTGTGCCGTGATGGGCAGGGCCGCTTTCTCGTCCATCGGCGTGCCGAGCAGTTGTCCCGTTTTCCGGGGCTCTACGAACTCGGGGTCGGGGGTGCTGCGGGAGTCGGCGAGTCCTATGAGCAGGCGGCGGCACGCGAGGTCCGTGAAGAGCTGGGGACAATGGTGGCCGTGTGTCTTCGGTTCACGTTCCTCAACCGGGCTGGGCTCAGCCCTCATTGGCTCGGAGTGTGCGATGCCGTGCTTCCGGAGATCGTCGCCCCCGATCCGGGTGAGGTGGCCTGGCACGGGTGGCTGACGGAGTCCGAGCTGCGGCGGAGTCTGCGGCACTGGACCTTCACTCCTGACAGCCAGGAGATCTTCGTCCGGTATCTCGCCCGCCCGTCGTGCTGAACCGCCGCCTTCGCGTCGCGCCCACCGTCCGTGCACACGCGACGGACAGTGGTCCGGCTCGCCGAGCACCCCGCCGCTCTGGCAGCATGACCTGCTTCAGCCAAGCGCCCTGGGGAGGCATCTGCCGTGTCCGACCTCGACGGTCAGGTTCCCTACTGGGATGCCGCCGCGGCCACCAAGACCTTCACCCACCCGCTCCATCTGCCCTGGCTCGACGGGGTCGGCAAGCAAGGCGGGATCCTCGATTACGGATGCGGCTATGGCCGGGTCATGAAGCAACTCGAAGAACACGGTTTCGGCGACCTCACGGGCGTGGACGCCTCACCGGCAATGATCAGTCGGGCCCGGCGCCTGCACCCCACCCTGCGCTTCGCCGCCCTGGACGCGCCGCCGACGTCGCCCTACCCGGACGCAGAGTTCGACGCCGTTCTGCTGTTCGCCGTACTGACCTGCATTCCCGGCGATGAAGCCCAGCACCGACTGCTCGCCGAGGTGAACCGTGTCCTCAAGCCCGGCGGAATCCTCTACATCAGCGATCTTCTGCTGCAGGACGACGAACGCAACCGCAGCCGTTACGGCCGCCACGCTGATCACTACGGCAGCTATGGCGTGTTCGAAACCGGCGACGGTGCGGTCTGCCGCCACCACACCCGCGAGTGGTTCTCCACCCTGCTCGCCGGGTTCCGGACCATCGACACCCGGACCGTCACGGTGCCCACCATGAACGGCCACGAGTCGACCGGGATCCAGATCCTCGCCCGGAGTGAGCAGATCGGACCAGATGGGACCAGAGCTCCATCGCACTGCCCGGGGCCCCAGCGGTCGAAGTCGTCATGGCCCGGTGTGTGACGGTGTCGTACCGCTCGGCGCTGGGGGATAGGGAGTGAGGCGGGCTCGGTCCGGTGTGCAAGGCGGCGGTGGGCGGGTGCTTATATGGGGCAGGCAGGCGCGGATGAGGAAGTTCGAGGGATGAGCACGTCACCTTTACCACCCTTGGTGATCGATGTCGTGGACGCACTGGGCACGGTCCTCATCACCGTGACCGGCGAGCTGGACCTTCAGACAGTGCCGCAGCTCGCCGCGGTCATGACGCCGTTACGGGCCCGTCAGTGCGAACTCGACCTCGTCCAGGTCCCGTTCGCGGACTCGGCCGCGCTCAACTTCCTCGTGCGGCACAGGCGGGACGCGCTTGCCGAGGCCGGCAGCCTACGAGTCGTCGCCGTCTCCTCCCAAGTCCGGCGGTTGCTGAAGGTGGCCGGTGTGGAAGGACTGCTGCTCGCAGACCCGGACGCCGGCCAGTCGGGCTCGACACCGTTTTGACGGTGTTGACGGCGCCGACGTATGTCGGTCACGGGGCCGTGGCCTCCGACAGGGCCACCACGATCAAGGCTGAGGCCCCCCGTCACCCTCGATGTGCGCAACGGCCCGGCGTCGGCTGCTAGTAGCTGCCGTAGCTGGGCTTGCCGCTGGGCCGGTAGATGCCGACGACGGTGCCGCTCTTCGTCGTGGAGACGTCGACCGGCTGAAGGGCGGTGGGGATCGCCCCGTCGGCGAACAGCCGCTTGCCGGTGCCGATGATGACCGGATGGATGGTCAGGCGGTATTCGTCGACGAGGTCGTGCCGCATGAGGGTCTGGGCGAGGTCGCCGCTGCCGACGACATTGATGTTGCCTCCGTCGGACGCTTTGAGCTCGCGTACGGCATCGGCAACGTCGCCTTCCAGCAGCGTTGAGTTCTGCCACTTCAGGGACGTCAGTGTGCGGGAGGCCACGTACTTGCGCATGGCGTTCATCCGGTGGGTGAACGGGTTTGCGGGGTCCGCGTTCGGCCAGTACGACGCGAAGATGTCGTACGTCTTGCGGCCGAGCAGCATGGCGTCGGCGGGGTCGTACCAGTTGGAGACGGCCATGCCGACCTCGTCGTCGGTCACCGGCTTCTGCCAGCCGCCGTGCTCGAAGCCGCTGGCAGCGTCCTCGTCCGGACCGCCCGGTGCCTGCATGACGCCGTCCAGCGTCAGGAAGGTGCAAATGATGATCTTGCGCATGGTGCGCTCCCTTCGTCGACGGGTAGACGGCACGACCGCCGGAAACTCATCGGTGGGACGTGTGCACCGGCAGGGCGCAGGAGTGTGTCGATGGGGAGCGGGGGTGCAGGCAAGCGTCTGTCATTCGGCTCGTCTCTGTACGACGGTGAGCACGATCTTGCCCCGGATGTGCCCTCGGGCGGCGCGTTCGTGTGCCGTTCGGGCATCCGCGAGTGGGAAGGTGCTGTCGATCGCGACGCGGACCGTGCCCGCGTCGAGCAGGCGTCCCAGTTCGGCGAGCTGTGCGCCGTTCGAGCGGATCTGGGTGCCCGAGACGGTGATCGTGCCGATCCCCGGAGCCCGCCCGGCTGGGCGCCGGCGATCGACGTGCTCTGGGAGGCGGCGACAGCCGTGCCCTGCCCGGAACGCCGCACCAGTGCAGATCAATGGACACCTCACCCTGTCCCACCCCGCGTCAAGCTGGTGGAACCTTGGCGAGGGGATCCGCTCGGCATCAGAATTCCGGGCCGATGGCCAATGGGAGTCCCGCATCACTGGGCCCGCCACCGACCAGGGAACTGCGGTCTTCCTTGCCTCGTCGGTCCACGGGTTCTCCAACGGCGTGGTGGTACAAGGATCAGATCAGCCCAGCCCACGAGACAACGCCTTAGCGGTCCGGGACGGATGCGGTCGACGGCCGCCACTCCCGCCTGAGCAAGCCGAACACCCAGGAGTCGGAGACCTCGCCGTTCACGACGCAGTCCTCCCGCAGCGTGCCTTCACGCAGGAATCCGACCTT
Organism: Streptomyces sp. Act143; assembly: GCF_003143935.1. Lineage (GTDB taxonomy): Bacteria > Actinomycetota > Actinomycetes > Streptomycetales > Streptomycetaceae > Streptomyces. The sequence continues at coordinate 6,649,369 of NZ_QFRX01000001.1, forward strand.
CTCCAGCACCCGGGCGGATGCCGCGTTGCGCGTATCGGTCTCGGCCTGGACCCGATTCAGGTCGAGTGTGTCGAAGGCCCACTGCAGTACGGCCTGTGCGGCCTCCGTCGCGTAACCCTGGCCCCACACGGCATCGTCGAGGACGTAGCCCAAGGTCGCGCTGCGATAGTCCGGGTTCCATCCGGTCAGCCCGATCCAGCCGACGAACGCTCCGTCAGAAGCGCGATCGATGGCCATCCGAGCCCCGGAACCCTCGTCGGCCATCTTCTGGCACACAGCGATGAAGCGCTCGGCACGCGACCGTTCGGTCCATGGCGGGGAGTCCCAGTAGCGCAGCACGTAGACGCTGCTGTGGAGCGCGAAGAGGGGGTCCGTATCGGCGCCGGTGAAGGGCCGCAGTCGTAGGCGGGCGGTGTGCAGTACGGGGGTGGCCAGCGTCATGCGCACCATCCTTCATCCTTCGGCGAAGTGGATCGTGGGGGCCGGGCGAGGACAGAGGCTCTCGCCCAAGGCGTCTGTCTCGTGCTGACAGCCGCGCCCGCAGCGTCACCGTTCGCGGTCGAACCAGGCCGTCGATTCCGGCAGGAACAACAGCACGATCACGGGCACTCCGATCAGAATCCGCACCGCCGCGTCCAGGAACATGCCGAACGACTCCGCCTCGCCCAGGTGTGTGACGGTCGGCAGCACCATGAGCGTCATCAGCACGACGGTCGTCAGCCGCACACCGCCGCGCGCGCTCTTGTCGTACGTCAGGCAAAGCGCCGCACTGACCCAGACGAACAGCCAGGGCGCCATCATCTCGCCCTGCCCGTAGGCGGTGAGGCCTTCGGAGAGCGCGAGCATCGAGATGATGCCGGCGAGGGTGAGCGTCAGCAGTGAGATCTGGGCAGCTCGCAATGATGCGGGCATCACGTGTTCACGCACGTCGGACATCGAGACCATCCCCCCTGTGTGGAGATCGCATCGTAGCCACCCGAACATCAATACGGTGCACCGATCGCCCGGAAGCCGTCCTGCGCGCCGTTCCCCGAGCCGGGTGGGGTGCGGGGCGGGGCGGGCAGGGCGAGCTACGCGGCGGCCTCCCAGGTGAAGCCGTCCGGGTCGGTGAAGGTGTCGGCGGTGCTGCCGAGGACGATGTGGTGTGAGCCGCTTCCGTCGGCGGGGACGCCGAGATCCTTGGCCAGGGAGCGGCGCTTGTACAGCGCCAGCTTGATGGGGCTGGACGCACCGGGGGCGAACTCGGCGTACTTGCCGCCGAAGCTCTTGGCCACGGTGAGGCCCCGGCCCACGTAGAACTGCCGGGTGGCCTTGACGTCCTCGACGCCGAGCAGGAGCACGACCTCGTCGATCTCGCGGGTGGCGGGGCCGGTGTCCTTCTTGGCCGAGGTCGCGATCTTCCAGATCGTTCCGTCCGGGGCCTGGACGACGCCGCCGTAGCCCCACAGCGACTTCGCGGCGGGCTTCAGCACGGTGGCGCCGGCGTTCACGGCGTCGGCGACGAAGCCGTCGGCGGTGGCCGGTCCGGACACCGTCAGCGCCAGCGTGAAGCCACGGAATCCGGTGGCGTGGGTCTGGGACGCCCGGAGGCGGATGTAGCTGTCCACGCCGAAGGCGGTGTAGAAGAGGCGGGCAGCCTCGGGGTCGGCCACCTCAAGGGTGACGGACGCGAGGGACGTGTGGGGCGCGGTGGAAGCGGTGGTTGCCATGACCATCACGCTAGAGGCCGCACGGCGGCTGAGGCTTCTCCGATCCTGACCGGTTGGCCACTTGCTTCGCCATGCACGTCGGGATTCCCCCGCACCGTGTGTGCCGGCCCGTGCCACGGGCCGGGTAGGTGTGTCTCCCGTCCGCACGGCGTTCTCGACGAAGGCGGCGGTCGCTGATACACCGGTCGGGCGAGCGGATCGTCTCTTCAGCTCTCCTTCTCGTCCGCGACGAGAGAGGCGAGGGCGGCCTCGAGGCGTCGGGTGGCCTCCTCGGCGACCGGGCGCAGGGCTTCGATCTCGGTGAGGGCGACCATCGTGCCGGGGTCGAGGGCCTGTACGGCGGTGCGGTCGCCGTCGCGGCGGACGACCACGTTGCAGGGCAGCAGCAGTCCGATGGAACGGTCGGTCTCCAGAGCACGGTGGGCCAGCGGTGGGTTGCAGGCGCCGAGGATGACGTAGTCCTCCATGTCGTGGTCGAGCTTGGCCTTGAGGGTGGCGGTGACGTCGATCTCGGTGAGGATGCCGAATCCCTGCGCGGCGAGGGCGTTACGGGTGCGGTCGACGGCGGTGGCGAAGTCGCTGTCGAGGCGAACGGTGCGGTCGTAGCGCATGAGCCTGGTCCTTCTCGGTGGCGGTGGCGGTAAGTGGGCGGATATTCGGGGTACTCGGGGGAGTCGTCCTGGGATATCCCTACGTATGGAAATACCCCCGGGGGTAATTGTGTTACCTTCGCAAGCATACCCCCCGGGGTAATTTTTCACTGGAAGGGAGCACGGCGTGTTCTTCGTCGACACGATCGAGGTGCCGGGTCTCGGCAACCGCAGCTATCTCGCGGGCGGTGAGCGAACGGCGGTGGCGGTGGATCCGCCCCGGGACATCGATCGGGTGATCGCGGCGGCCGTCCGGCGCGGGGTGCGGATCTCGCACGTCGTCGAGACGCATGTGCACAACGACTACGTCACCGGCGGTCTGGAGCTGGCCCGGGTCACGGGTGCGGCCTACCTCGTGCCCGCCGGAGCGCGGGTCTCCTTCGCGCGGGTGCCGGTGCGCGACGGCGACCGTACGGAGATCGACCCCGAGGCGGGCCTGACTCTGCGCGCGCTGGCCACGCCCGGCCACACCCCGCACCACACCTCCTATGTGCTGGAGGAGAGCGGCGCGGCGATCGCGGTGTTCACCGGCGGCTCGCTGCTGATCGGCACCGTCGGCCGCCCCGACCTGGTCGAACCCCGGTTGACCGCGAACCTGGCGCGCGCCCAGCACGCATCCGCCCACCGCCTGGCCGCCGAGCTGCCCGACGACACCGCCGTACTCCCCACCCACGGGTTCGGAAGCTTCTGCTCCTCCTCCCAGGCCGCGGGCGACGACTCCACGATCGGCAATGAGAAGGTGTCCAACGAGGCCCTCACGCGGGACGTGGACACCTTCGTCGCCGACCTGCTGAGCGGTCTGGACGACATTCCCGCCTACTACACCCACATGGGGCCCGCCAACGCCGCCGGACCCGTGCCTGTCGATCTCACTCCTCCGCAGGTCGCGGACGCCGACGAGATCGCCGCGCGGCTGGCGGCGGGGGAGTGGGTGGTGGACCTGCGCCACCGGGTCGCCTTCGCCGAAGGGCATGTCGCGGGCTCGTTCAACTTCGAGGCGGAGGGACAGCTCGCCACGTACCTGGCGTGGCTGATCCCGTGGGGCAAGCCGGTCACGCTGCTGGCCGAGACTGCCGAGCAGGTCGCCGCCGCCCAGCGCGAGCTGGTGCGGGTGGGCATCGACCGGCCGGCCGCCGCGGCCACGGGCGGTCCGGCCGACTGGGTGCGCGAGGGCGAGGCGCCGGCCTCCTTCGCGCGGGGCACCTTCGCCGACCTTGCCGGGCGGTCCCGGGACGACGTCGTCGTCCTGGACGTGCGCCGGGCGTCGGAGCGGGACAGCGGGTACGTCGAGGGCTCGGTGCACATCCCGGTCCACACCCTGCACCGCCGTCTCGACGAGGTTCCCGACGGCGAGGTGTGGGTGCACTGCGCGGGTGGCATGCGCGCCGCGATCGCCGCATCCCTGCTGGACGCCGCCGGCCGCCATGTCGTCGCCGTCGACGATTCCTTCGACGCCGCGGAGAAGGCGGGACTCGCCCTTCGGACCCCCTGACGACACCGGAGGCCGCAGAGGCCCGCCGCTCTTCCCTCTTCCCTGACGACGTGACGACAAGGAGCCGACAACCGAGATGAGCACTTTCCGAGGAGACCGGGGCCGCCCGGGCCGGGTGAGCGTCCAGGAGGCAGCCGTCCGCACCGGGCACGGCAGTGCCGACGGCGACGACGGCGCCGTACTGCTGGACGTGCGCGAACCTTACGAGTGGCAGGCGGGTCATGCCCCGCGAGCCGTGCACCTGTCCCTGTCCGCGCTGGCTGCCGGGGTGGGGCTGCCCGCGCAGGCGCAGGCGCGGCCCTTGGTGGTGATCTGCCGTTCGGGAAACCGGTCCCGGCAGGCCGCCGAACTGCTTGTCGCGCGCGGTTCGGACGCCGTGGACGTCATCGGCGGTATGCGGGACTGGGCCGAGGCGGGGCTGCCGGTCGTCGACTCGCGTGGGCAGAACGGCACGGTCGCGTGAGCGCTCTCGTCCTGGCCCTGGCCGCCGGAGCGGTCATAGGCCTGGCGCTGGGCGCGCTCGGGGGCGGCGGGAGTGTCCTGGCCGTCCCCGCACTGATCTATCTGCTCGGCTTCAGCCCGGTCGGCGCGACGACCGCGAGTCTGGTCATCGTCACCACCACCTCCGCCACGGCACTCGTCGCGCACGCTCGCGACGGCAACGTGCGGTGGCGCACGGGGCTGCTGTTCGCAGCGGCCGGGATCGGTCCGGCGATGCTGGGCAGCGCGCTCGCCGCCCGCATCCCGGCGGCAGTGCTGACGGCGGCCTTCGCCGTGGTCGCGGGGCTGGCCGCGCTGCGCATGCTCCGGGCCCGGCCGGCCGCGGAGGGCCCGGTGACGGTGCGGCCTGGACGGGCCGCGGCGGTAGGTGCCGGGCTGGGCGCGGTCACCGGTGTTCTCGGCGTCGGCGGCGGCTTCCTCGCCGTACCTGCGCTGGTCGGGGTGCTCGGCCTGCAAATGCGCAACGCCGTGGGCACCAGTCTGCTGGTGATCACCGTCAACTCGCTGGCCGCGCTGGCGACCCGGGCGGGCACGGTCGAGGGCCTGGACTGGGCGGTCGTCGGGCCGTTCATCGGCGCTGCGATCCTCGGTGCCTGGGACGGGAAACGCCTGTCCGTGAAGGTCTCCGGGCACACGCTCCAGCGGATCTTCGCGCTGGTGCTGCTGGCCGTGGCGGCGTTCATGCTGCTCGACGCAGTGCTGTGAGGCCCGTTGCGGCGAGCGTTCTCAGGCCATCGCTGCGAGCCTGCTGAGGCCGGAGAGCAGAGTGTCCTGAGGCCGGCGAGGCGATCGACCTCAGGCCCACGAGGCGAGTGGCCTCAGGCCAGCGACAGGAAGAGCTTCTCCAAGCGGGCGCGCATCGCCTCCGGGTCCTCGCCGTTCTTGCGCCCGGACTCCATGTCGGTCACACACTGCTGCAGTCCCGTCGCGATGATCGCGAAACCGGCGCGGTCCAGCGCGCGTGAGGCGGCGGCGAGCTGCGTGACGACGTCCTCGCAGTCGCGTCCCTCCTCGATCATCCGGATCACGCCGGAGATCTGCCCCTGCGCCCGGCGCAAGCGGTTCAGCACGGCCTTCAGGTCCGCGCCCTCGAGCTCCAGTTCCACGATCACTCCTCGAAAAATACCCCTAGGGGTACTGTACGTCCCCGGCCCGGACGGCGTCGACCCTGCCGAAGACGAGGTCCGGTCGGCGCCGAGGTGCTGATCAACGCCCTGCCTCCTGCTGCCAGGGCTCGTCCTCCGCCTCCGGCCTCGGTCGTGGCGACCCGCCGCGTGGCGCGTTCCCCGCGGTGAGGTGTTCGAGCACCTCGACCAGCTCCTGGCAGGCCAGCTCCACCGAGCGCCGGGTGTTGCGCTGCTCGGTGATCACGGCGGAGAGCAGCAGGGCCGTCAGGGCCATGGTGCCGTTGAACGCCTGCAGTTTGATCATCACTTCGATCCGGTCCAGGCTCGCGAAGGGGCCGACCCGGTCGGTGGCGGCGACGGTGGCCACGACGGAGGCGAAGAGCGCGCAGAGCATGCTGCCGACCAGTTGGAAGCGCAGGGCCGTCCAGATCAGCAAGGGGTAGATGAGGAACAGCACGCTGAGGCCGCTGTGCGTGACCAGGAGCACGGCGCCGCAGGTGACAAGGGCGAGTGCGGTGGCCTCCTGCCAACGGGACAGGCGTGGGGGCCAGCGGGCCGCGTGGAGCGACAGCAGAAGCGGCGTGACGATCAAGACCCCCATGGCGTCGCCCACCCACCAAGCCAGCCACACCGCCCAGAAGCCGTGTCCGTGGAGCCGGTCCGTGATCACGAGCATGCCGACGCCCACTGTGGCGCTGATGAGCATGCCGCCCAGGGCCCCGAGGAACACCAGCGCCAGGCCGTCCCGCAAGCGGCTGAGGCTGGTACGGAAGCCGACCGCACGCAGCATGAGGTACGCGCAGACGGGCGCGACCGTGTTGCCCACCAGATTGCCGAGCACGTCGGGCCGCAGCGAGGTGAGGTGCATGATGACCAGCAAGGAACCGAGCGCGATACCCGGCCACACGCGCAGCCCGAGGATCAGCAGAGCGGCCACCGCGATGCCGGTCGGCGGCCAGATGGGGGTGAACACCGCCCCCTCGACGGTCAGGTTCCGCAGGAGTCCGAGCCGTCCCGCGACGTAGTAGCAGCCGGCGACGGCCAGCACCTGGAGGGCGAAGACGCCGGTCCGGCGCAGATTGTCGGTACCCACCACACAAGCCATCAGACACCGAGGGAGCCGTTCCGGCGAGGCGGGAGGGCCGGTGTGCCGCCCTACAGCTGAGGATCGGCGCCTTCGTGGCCGACGACCAGTACGGCGGCGTCGTCCTCGTGTCCCACCTGGTCCGCGCCCCGGATCACGGCGGTGGCGAGCGAGCCCGCGTCCATGCCCGCCACGGCGGCGATGCCGGCGAGTCGTACGACCTGATCCAGGCCCTGGTCCATCTCCATGGACGGCCCCTCGACTACGCCATCCGTGAGCAGAACGAACACACCGCCCATGGTGAGCCGGTAACGGGTCACCGGATAAGTCGCCCCGGCCTGGATGCCCAGTGGCGGGCCGCCCTCGTCGCTGCCGACGCCGGACTTTCCGTCCGCCGTCGCCCAGACGCAGGGGATGTGCCCGGCCCGGGCGCTCTCCAGCACGCCGGTGGACGGGTCGAGGCGTACGAAGGTGCAGGTGGCGAACAGGTCGGCGCCCAGGGACAGGAGGAGGTCGTTCGTCTGTGCGAGGAGTTCACCGGGATCGCTCGTCACGGAGGCCAGGGCGCGCAGGCCGACGCGTACCTGCCCCATGAAGGCGGCGGCCTCGATGTTGTGGCCCTGCACGTCTCCGATGGACAGCCCGATCCGGCCGTCCGGCAGGTAAAACGCGTCGTACCAGTCTCCGCCCACGTTGAGGCCGTGGTGCGCCGGTACGTAGCGCACGGCCAGGTGGTAGCGGGGCGCCGTGGGCATCTCCGCGGGCAGCATGCCGCGCTGCAGGGCGATGGCCAGCTCGACCTGGGAACGCTGCAGCTCCGCTTGCTCACGCGCCCGGGACGTCAACGAGCTCAGTCTGGCCAGCAGCTCGTCGCCGTCGTACGCGGGGCCCTTGCGGGACATGGGCCACTCCGAAGGATCTTCATCCTTTTCAGGTCATCAGCACCAAATGATTCATATTGGATGATAGCGGCCCTGGCTGTCGGGTCCGGAGAGCGACCGTGCCTGCGCCGGGGTGGAGCCGCCCAGAACTGGTCGTCGTGCGTGTCGGCGCGTTCCAGGGACGCACCGTCGACCGGAGCCGCTTCCGCCCGGTCGCGATCGCAGCGTCGAGCACCGCGGACGCCGCCTCCGTGGCATAGCCCTGCCCGTGCACACGCTGGAACAGCTCGTAGGCGATCTCCGGCTCATCGAAGCCGGCCGCCCGAGAGCGAGCCCGCAATACCCGATGAAGTCACCCCTGTCACGGCGGATGACGGGCAGCAGAGCAATCCCTGCACGCGCCCACACAGAGCGCGAGCGCCCGCCGCTTCCGCAGGAGTCACGCCGCCTTGCTGCCTCTGTGCTGGGACCGCAGATCACGCGCATCCTCGAACTGACAACCCACGACGCCGCTGTGCGGGCCGTAATGCCGCCCGCCTCACGCTGGCCGCTGACATTCCTGCCGCGATCCCCGCCGCTCTCACCGGGTACGTGAAGAGGCGACGAGGGCAGGATTCGAACCTGCGTCCACCCGGGATCAGAGCCGGGCGCTCCTCCGCAGAGCTTCCTCGTCGCCGCCGTGATCATCGCCCGGGCCGCGGCGGGGAGCAACCGATTTACGGGCCCGGTTCGCCGCAGTCCTTGTCATCGGTCACAACCACTCCTGCGCAGCGGCACGCTTGTCCTTGCCGGAAAAGACTCCTGCCGACCGAAGCGCGCCGGCCATGAGCGGGTCTGCCACGGCAACTCCGTGAACCAGCTCGGGAGTACGCCGGAAAGAGACGGCCTCAGCTGTCGGCCTGGGGGCGGTCCAGGCTCCGGCTACCGGGTCCACCCGATGCCGGGCGCAGGCTGCTTCGACGAGTGAGCGCGGACATTCCTTCTCACCCCGGAGGACCTCCCAGGGCAGCGGGAGATCCGCCCACACATAGGTGTCGGGATGCAGTCCGCCACCGCTCATGCGGTGCCAGTACGCGACGTCGGCAGCCATGAGACGGGGTACCTTGCCAGGGCAGAAGTGATCCAGAATCTCGTACTGACCGAGCTCCTCCAGCAGCGCGAACCAATGTGCCCGGGCTGTGTTCCATGCTTGCGCGGCCTGGTTCCAGGTCGACGAGTCGTCGCCGCGGCGCACGATCATCGTGTCGCGTTCCAACGGGTGCCGGTTCCAGGCGTCTTCCAGCAGGTCGGCGACCTGGCGCAGGACCAGGTTCCACCGCACCAGCAGCTGTGAGAGGTCCTGGTCAGACACATGGGCCAGTACTTCGGCGGTCGGGTACACATGCGCGACCGCGTGCCAGCAGGTCCGCTCGGGAGCGGCCCGCAGACGCTCGAACAGTGCCTTTGCGACCTCGTCGTAGACCTGACGCTGCCGGCCGTTGGTGAAGACGCTGCGCATGTAGCCGCGTGCCGTGATGTATGCGATGAAGGCCGCCGAGTCCGTATCGGCGGCGAACAGCTCGTACGGCAGGGCGTGAGCGAGGGCGCCTTTGCCGGTCATCGTCATTTCGCGGCGGTGCTGCTCGTGGATGAGTCGGGCCAGCTTGGCTTCCATCCTGCGGAGCAGCCGGAAGCGCTTGTTGTACTGACGCTTCGAGATCTCGCTGAGACCCGCCGCCGTGCGCTCGGCCCGGTTCAGGCGGTCCATGCCGAAGTCGTTCTGCCCGTACGACCGGCCGATCTCCTCGCCGGCACGCCGGATCACCGCCTCTATCTGGGCGGGATCGTCGCCGGCGCCGCCGGGAAGTTCCGGCAGGCTCGTGAACAGGCTCGTCGCTCGGGCGAGCTGGCGTTGCGCGCCGACGGGACGCGCGAACTCTTCCAGCATGGAGGTGTAGCCGTGCCAGAGGTTGCGCAGCGAGTGCTCGGCGGCCTTGGCGAGGGCCGCCTCGGTCGCTGCGTCGAGGTCGGTGCTCTGTGCGGCGTGAAGCTCCTGGACGAGTCGGGCCACGTCCTCAGGACGCTTGCGCAGTGTGAGTGATGCGTGCAGTTCACGGAGCAGGTGTTCGACCACAGGCGACGGCATGAGCGTCACCTTGTCATCAGCCTGACCAGTGCTCCACTGGTTATCGGTCTGCTGTAGGCGCGCATTGGCGGCGGGTGCCGGGAACGGCGAGCCGAGCGGTCCGGTCGGGGTGACGCGGCGTCAGGGCTGGGCGGTCAGGCGGAAGCTCTGCGCGGCCGAGTTGTCGCAGGTGCGCTGGACGAGTTGCACGCTGTTGGTGGCGGTGCCGTTCGTGCTCAGGCACTTGCCGCTGTGCCGGGCGACGAAGCGGTAGCAGCCGTCGGTCTGCCGCACCGGCAGCCACTGCTGGTTGCTGCCCCCGCCGTACGCCCACAATTGCAGGGGCGCGTTGTCCGCGGTGGACACGTCGGTGACGTCGATGACCTGCTGGGGATTGCCGCGGTTCGCGATCCGCGTGTAACCGCTGTCGGTGGAGCGGAACTGGAACTGCTGGGCGAGGGTTCTGTTGCAGGTGTACTGCTGGATCGCCGTGCCGTTGGCCGTGGCCGCGCCGCGTGCGTCGACGCAGACCCCGGCCGCGTTGCCCGTCAGCGAGTACCACGTGGTCTCGGAGATCGGATCGCTGGGCGTGGGGCCGCCGCCCGCGCCGCCGAGCCACTTGAGCCCGTCGAGGAGGAAGCGGTTCTGGCTGGGGCTGGCGAACGTGGACGACAACCGGGTGTTGGTGTCGTAGTTCATGGCGTTGTGCCCGAAGTTCGCGTAGAGCATCTTGTACTTCGTGTTGGTCCACAGGATCGGGTAATAGCCGCTGTACCAGGACTGGTTGGGGTCGGTGCCGACCGGGAAACTGCTCGGGTCGATCGATGCCAGGATCTTGATGTCCGGGTTCTGCCGCAGGTCCCGGGACCAGCTGTACCACTCGCTGACCGACGAGGTGAACGTGGCCGGCAGGTTCACGGTGGCCGGGCTCGTGCGGTCCTCCACCTTCAGGGTCACCGCGGTTGGGCCCCAGGTGTTGGACACGAAGTTGCCCGAGCCGAGGAACGTGTTGTGGTACCAGGACCAGCTTGCCGCGTCGGTCGTGAACGCCGAGACGTGGAAACCGATGAAACCGCCGCCACCCCTCATGTATGCCTCGAAGCCGGAGCGTTGGGCGGATGTCTGCGGCAGATCGTCCAGGAACAGGACGACCTGGTAGGCGTTGACGCCGCCGTTGGCGAGCAGATCCCAGTCGGTGCTGGCCGTGTAGGTGAAGCCGTTGGCGGCGGCCTGCTGGGGGAACCAGGCGTTGGCTTCCTTGTCGAAGTCGATGTGCGCTGCGTCGTAGGTGCCGCTGTAGAGGGCGAGGACCTTGAACGGGTCGGCCTGGGGCGCGGCGGAGACCTGCGGGGCCGGAGCGGTGAGCGCCAGAGCGAGCGCCAGCAGGATCAGTAGCCGCGCTGCGAGTCGTCTGACGGGTGCCGTATCGGGGTGGACGTGCCGAAGGGGCCGGGGGCGAGCGGATCGGGGCATGACTGCTTCTCCTGAGGGTGGGGGTCAGCCGCCGTACTGCGCGAAGACACGTGTGAAGTCCCAGGGCTGCTGGGATACGCCCGAGCAGGTGTCGGCTCCGCCGCCGGTGCAGGGGCGGTCGCGATTCACGGACCAGAAGGTCAGCCGTGCCAGGTGGCGCTGCTGGGCGTAGGCGAGGATGGTGCGGAAGTCGGCCACGGTGACCGTCTCGTTGTTGTCGGTGATGCCGTTCATGGAGGAGATGCCGGTGTGCCGGTAGGCCTGGTCGTCGGTGTAGCCGTACGCGTTCTTCACCGCGGTCTTGAGGCCCTGGGCCGCCTGGACGCTGAGCTGTCCCATGTTCAGGCCTGCGCCGCCGAAGTTGAACGGCATGATCGTCCAGCTGTCGACGGTGAGTCCGGACGCGGCGGCCTTGCCGATCAGGCTGCTGTCCGGACCGTTCTGACCGGTGCCGAAGGTGACGTAGACCTTGATGCCGGGGTTGTCGGCCTTGACGGTCTTGAGGGCGTCGACCGTGCGCTGCTGCACGGTCGGGCTGTCGTAGGCCGCCGCCTCGATGTCGATGTCGATCGCCTTCAGCCCGTAGGCGTTGATGACCTTTTGGTAGGCGGCAGCCAGTTCGCCGGCGCTGCCGCAGGAGCTCTCCAGCTTGTTGCCGCTCCAGCCGCCGAAGGACGGGATGACGTCGCCACCGGCGCCGCGCACGGTGTTGATCGTCTGCTGGTCGACGCCACCGGTCAGCGGACGGCTGCCGTCCCACTGGGGGTTGCAGTAACCGTTGCTGAGCACGAAGGCGAGCGTGAACCACTTGACGCCGGTCGCGTTCATCACGGTCGTGGGGTTCGGCGGGCTGCCCCAGCCGTTGTAGAGGTACGGTGCGACCGCCATCGTGCCCGGACCCGGTGCGGGGGTGTCGTCGCCGGGAGCCGTCCACTTCTGGTTGGCGGCGCCGGTGCAGGTCCAGATCTGCAACGGCGTTCCGTTCGCCGAGCTGTTGCCGGTCGCGTCGAGGCATTTGTCGGCCAGGGGGTTGACGATGTCGCCGGCCGAGGTGACGGTCCACTGCTGGGCTGCGGTGCCGTTGCAGTCCCACAGCTGGACACGGGTGCCGTCCGCGGTGCCGGCGGAAGTGACGTCCAGGCATTTGCCGAGCGCGCGGATCGTGCCGTCGGAGCCGACGTCCCACTGCTGGGCGGCGGTGCCGTTGCAGTCGTAGAGCTGTACGGCGGTGCCGTTGGCCGTGGCCGCGCCCGCCACGTCCACGCACTTGCCGCCGAGTCCGGTGATTCGGCCGACGGCTGCTGCCGCGGCGCTCGCCGGGGCGGTGTTCGTCGCGGCGAGGAGGGCGGCGGCAACGGCCGCGCCGAGTGCGCCGCGTATCGGGGTTCTGGGGAGAAACGTGGTCATGGCCGACGTCCTGTTCTGTCGTCAGCAACCGGCGCGTGTTTCGCGGCTCGTCGGGCCCGGAACCATGTGTGGCATGCGCATGACAGGGCTGGGGAGGGAGCTGCGAAGGGGCGCGGCTGTGCGGCGGTGGGGGAAACAGGGGGTGCGCGTGGTGCGTGAGGTGCACGGAACGTGGTGAATGCAGGGGTTACTTCACACCATGATTTAAGGGCCGCTGCAAAACTCCTGTCAATGGCCTGGTCCAGTCCAATTCACACTTCACACTTCGCGGCTCGCGGCTCGCGGCTCGCGGCTCGCGGCGGCGGGCGCCGGGCGTCACACCTGGTCGCCCACCGCGCGGCCCGCTGGGGCCGGAACCGGCACCGCGCATGGTCGCCCTCGCTCTGGGGTCCTGCCCTCGGCAGGGGAGTGCTGTCAGTGCTGCAGGACCGGTGAGTCGGTGGACGCGGGGCGTGTGACGCTCCGGTAGGCGGAGATGCCCAGGGCGAGAAGCCAGTAGCTGAAGATCGCGCCCATCAGGGCGGTGGTGCCCCAGCCGTTCGCCGCGTAGAAGTGTGCGGGGGTGTTGCCGAAGAACAGCGACGGCACGAAGGCCAGGTTGATTCCTGCCAGGACGAACGCGGAGCGGGCGGTCCAGCGCGGCAGCAGGCGCGTACGGGAGATCCCGTAGCCCACGGTCGTCAGGAACAGCGCGAGCAGGAGACGGCTGATCGACCCGTAGAGGATGTAGGTGCCGCTGACCGTGATGGTCGGGTCGATCGGGTGGTCGGCGGCGATGACCGCTCCGGCTTCCAGCCCGTTGGAGACGAGGATGATCGTCGAGTAGACCAGTCCGGTGGCGAAGGCGATCGTGCCGACCCATTCGTAGGCGGGGTTCACCGCTTTGACCAGTTCGCGGAAGGCCGTCACGAAGACGATCTGGAATGCCAGCGCGGTGATGCCGATCAGCAGCCTGGCGAGGACGTTGGAGTCCGGTGGCGGACCGGAGTAGAGGAAGTACAGGGGTACTTCGACGATGAAGGCGGCCGCAGCGGCGATGCCGGACAGGCCCGTCAGGCGCCTGGCGAGGGTTTCGTTCATGGCTGTCCCCCTGGGGTTGGACGGTCGGGTTCCTCGTGGGGTCGGGTGATGTGAATACCGCGGCTGTGCGCGGCCGTTCCCCTGGTCACCCGAGACCGTCCCAGAACGCGCAGTGGTGGCGGAGCCACGGCCCGCCCGCGGGGACGATGTGGTCCGGTGCCAGGGACAGCACCCGGTGCCGGGGCCAGTGCGGCGACGACGGGCCGTTCGGGTCGCCGGTGCGGGCGAACCGGGTCCAGTAGTCGATCATGGTGTCGGCCAGTCGGCGCTGGGCCGCGGTCAGGTCGCGGGGGCGGCCGCCCAGGTCGAACAGGTAGGGCAGTTCGCTCGCGTGCGGCGCTCCCAGCGGGAACGGCGGTGTGCCCGACGCGGGCTGTGGAGCGTTCTCGTCGGCGAACTCATAGCGCCAGACGGGTACTTGGGCGCCGAGCAGAGTGCCGGTGTGTGCCGTCGGGCAGGCGAAGTTCGCGTCGCCGATGACCGCGCCGAAGACCGGGCCGCCATCGGTGCGGTGCACCCGGTACTCGCGGACGATCGCGTCGGCCTGACCCGGGTCGGGGAAGAAGGCGGCCACGACGTCGGGCCAGGTGTCGGACGTGACCGGGTGGCCGGCCTGGATGATGCCGGCGGCCCAGCCGTTGCCCTCGTCGTGGTTGCTGCCGATGAGCACGGGAACGCGGTGGAAACGGCCGGCGGCGATCGCCGCCGCGGGGTCGCTGGGCAGCAACGGAGTGGTGTGGGCGGGCTGTTGATCGGTGGCCTGGGCCGCGAGCAGCCGGGAGACGTGGACGCGGCGCAGGCAGGCCGGCACGTCGTGGGCGGCGCCGCAGCCGACCTTCGCCGCCAGGTCCGCACCCGCGGCGCGCGCCGTGGGCAGAGCGACGGAGGACGGGGCGAAGGGCCGCTCGGGGCGGCCGGTGCACGGGCCGCTCTGGATGATCGCCCGGTCGAAGAGCCCGGTGGCGGCGGGGGAGGTGAGCTGGGCGCAGACGCTGTAGCCACCCGCCGACTCGCCGGCCAGCGTCACGTCGTGCGGGTCGCCGCCGAAGGCGCCGATCTCGGCGCGGACCCAGCGCAGCGCCGCCTGCTGGTCGGCCAGGCCGAAGGTGCCGGAGCCGGGCAGCCCGCTGTGCGCGAGGAATCCGAGGGCCCCGAGACGGTAGTCGACGGTGACGACCACGACGTCGCCGCGGGTGGCCATGCGACGTGCGTCGTACGACCCGCCCGCTCCGGTGGTGAAGCCGCCACCGTGCAGCCACACGATCACCGGCCGGGGATGCGCGGGCTGCGCGCCGTCGGGTGTCGTGACGTTCAGGTGAAGACAGTCCTCGTCGGTGCCGCCGCCGGGCACCTCACCACCCGGCTGCGGGCAGGGGCTCGCGGGCCGGATCGCATCGCGTACGCCTTGCCAGGGGACCGGCGGGACGGGCGGCGCCCACCGCAGCCTGCCGACCGGGGGCGCCGCATAGGGAATGCCCGCAAACGTGCGGTAGCCGTCGTGGACGGCGCCCCGCACCAGGCCGTCGTGGGTACGTACCGTCGTGGCAGCGCCCTGTACCAGGCCGTCGTGGGTACGTGCCGTCGTGGCAGCGCCCTGTACCAGGCCGTCGTGGGTGCGTACCGTCGTGGCGTCGTGCCGCACCGGGCCGTCGTGGGTGCGTACCGTCGCGACGGCGGGCCGGGCGGGTTCCGTCGGTGGTGGAGCGGACCATGCCGTCGCGAGCGCGGCGGTCAGGGCGCAGCCCAGCGCGGTCAAGGTGCGGTGCATGCTCATCATCCCCATCCGGTCAGCTGCCGCCCATGCCGCCCTGTGCGGCGATCATGGTCGTCGGCAGGGCGCGTACGGCCTTTTCCAGACCGGGTGCGAGCGCGCCGAGGCATGCCGTGCAGGCGTCGATACGCGCCCGGAAGGTCTTCTGGTCCCGCCGCGTGACGACCGTGCGGATGCGCCCCGCAGCGGCCAGCGCCAGTAGTGCGGAGTCGGCGGCGGGGAGGGCGTGCACGGGACCGTCCCCGTGCAGCGCCGCGGACACGCGGGCGCGAAGCGCGGCAGGTACGGCACGGTCCGTCACGGTGACCCGCCGGCTGCCGAAGCGCGTGCGTGGCGCCTTCACGGTGAGGCACCCGGCCGCGGCGAGCCGGTCCTCCACCTCCGCCAGGGTCCGCCTGCGGTGCCGGCGCACGAGGTGCTTCCAGCCGTGCCCGGCGGCGGCATCACGCAGAACGCCGTCCAGCACGGGGGCGCCGGTCGGTGCCGTATCGCACACGGTGACCATGCCGCCGTCCTCCCGCAGCCGGCCGCGCGACGCGAGGTCGACCAGGGCGGCGGCACGGACCAGCAGCTCCGTCCGGGAACGGTCGTACGGGGCTTCGGCGGCTTCGTCGTAGGCGAGCAGGTACACGAGGCAGGGCAGGTCGTCGATCACCCCTCGACGCTACGGCCGCGTACTCCGGTCGCGGATCGGCCGCGGGAACGGACCGGCACTGGGAACGCAGGAGGATCGCGGCTCGGCCTCCTCCTTGAGGAGGAGGCGTCACCGTCACGGGCGGCGCGGTCGCACGAGGCCGTGGTCGTAGGCGGCGACGACGGCCTGGACGCGGTCGCGCAGGCCCAGTTTGCGCAGCACCGCGGTGACGTGGTTCTTGACGGTGGCCTCCGACAGGCGCAGCCGCTCGGCGATCTCCGCGTTCGACAGCGCCTGCCCGATCAGGGTGAGCACCTCCCGCTCGCGTCCGGAGAGATCCTGCAGGGAAGGCGGCGGCGCCGGGTCCGGTGTGGTGCGCAGGAACCGGTCGAGGACGCGGCTGAGCACGGCCGGTGCCAGCAGCGCGTCGCCGCGGGCGGTGAGGCGGATCGCCTCCACGAGTTCACCGGGGCGGATGTCCTTCAGCAGGAAGCCGCTCGCCCCGGCCCGCAGCGCGGCGACCACGTGCGCGTCCACATCCCAGGTGGTCAGCACCAGAACCCGGGCACGACTGCCGGACAGCACGATCCGCCGGGTCGCCTCGATGCCGTCCACGACGGGCATCCGTACGTCCATCAGCACCACGTCGGGCGCCAGTTCCCGCGTCAGCCGCAGTGCCTCCTGGCCGTCGGAGGCCTCCCCGACCACCTCGAGGTCGTCCCGGGCGTCGATGATCATGCGGAAACCGGTACGGACCAGAGCCTGGTCGTCGGCGACCACCACGCGCAGCGTCACGACACACGCTCCACCGGCAGCCGCGCCACCACCTCGAACCCGCCTCCGGGCAGCGCACCGGCGTGCAGGCTGCCGCCCACGAGCCGTACGCGCTCCTTCATCCCCACCAGACCGCGCCCCGCCCCCACACTCGAACCGCCGCGCGACGCAGACCCGTTGTCGACCACTCTGACCTGCACACAGTCACCTCGGGCCGTCACGCGCACGCTCACCTCGTCGGCGCCGGCCGCGTGGCGCAGCGTGTTGGTCAGGGCTTCCTGGACGATCCGGTACGCCGCCAGGTCCACCGCGGCCGGCAGCCCGTCGGTCGTGCCCTCGCGGTGCAGGTTGACCGTGATCCCGGTCGCGCGCACGCTGTCGGCCAGTTCGTCCAAGCGGGCGAGCGAGGGCTCAGGCTCCCGCTGCTGCCCGCCAACCGCGTCATCGTCCTCTTCCCACCGGAAAGCTCGCAGCAACAGGCGCAGTTCGCCCAGCGCCGAGCGGGCGCCCGTTTCAATGGCGCGCAGCGCCTGGCGGGCCTGCTCGGGCCGCTGGGTGAACACGTCGTCTGCGGCGCCCGCCTGAATGACCATCACTGACAACGTGTGCGCCACGACGTCATGCACCTCCCGCGCGATCCGCGCACGCTCCTCCACCACGGCCCGGCGCAGTTCCGCCCTGTTCCGTGCGCGTTGCGCCCTGCGCCACTGCCCGGCGGTCCACGCCAGGACCACCGCCAGCACATAGACCGTCAGCCCCGGGCCGCCGCCCGCCCCGAACGCCAGCGGTGCCGGCAGGCACATCGCCGCGAGCGCCCACGCCGAGTCCCGCCGCGGTCTGGTGGCCGACACGGCACACAACCCGATCTGCGCCGCGAGCAGCGCCCCGGTCAGACTCACCGCGGGCAGCAGCGCCCACACCGCGAGCCCCGTCGCCGCGTTCACGGCCAGTACGGCGACCGGCGCGCGGGCCTGCCATCTCAGGGCGCAGGTCTGCGTGACGACCAGGACGACGGCCAGGGGCAGCCGTCGGAGATGTTCCGCACCGGCGACGAGCACCGAGGTACCGAGGACGGCGAGCACCACACCGCCCGACCCCCACCACAGCGCCCGGGCCGCCCGGGGCGACGCCACGTCCCACCCGTCCCCGCCGAACGCGTCGTCCAGCTGCCTGCTGCGGTCCACGCCCACGACCCTATCGGCACGGGCTCCGCCCCTCACGGAGCCTGCGTTCGTGATCTGCGCGAAGTCAGCAGGACACCGCATCGCTGGCTCGCGACAGTCCGGTTACCGGCCCGGGGGAGCGGTGGACACCGCTGACTCATCGGACGGGGTGGACGGTCAGGCGTGGCACCCGACGCCCCACGCCCCGACGCCCCGACGCCCCGACGAGAAGCATTCGCTGAGGCGGTTCATCCATATGGCACAGCAGATCGGAGTGCTGGGCATTCAGCGGGTGTCCACTTGGCAGGGAGACCGCCCCTTACCGATCGGAAGGAAGGGCCACACATGGCCGCCAACCTTGCCATCGACTTCACCCAGGGCCTCAATGACGCCTGGTCGAAGATTGCCACGTTCGTACCGAAGCTGGTCGGATTCCTGGTCGTCCTGGCCATCGGCTGGTTCATCTCGAAGATGATCACCAAGGTCCTGGATCGAGTGCTGCGCAAGGTCGGATCCGAGCGTCTTTCCGAGCGGGCAGGAACCGCGCGGATGCTCCAGAACTCGGCCTTCGATCTGACGGGCATCCTCTGCAAGATCGTGTACTACACGCTGATGCTGATCACCCTGCAGCTGGCCCTGGGCGTGTTCGGTCCGAACCCCGTCAGCGCGACGATCAACGGCATTGTCGCGTGGCTGCCGCGCGGCATCGTCGCCGTCGTCCTGGTCGTGGTCGCGATGGCCATCGCCAACGCGGTACGCAAGATCGTCCAGGGTGCCCTGTCGTCGGCGTCCTACGGCAACACGGTCGCGACGATCCTGTGGGGCGCCATCGTCGCCCTCGGCGTGATCGCCGCGCTCGACCAGGCCGGCATCGCCGAGAACGTCGTGCAGTCCCTGCTCATCGCCGCGCTCGCCACCCTCGCGGGCATCCTGATCGTCGGTGTCGGCGGCGGCATGATCACGCCGATGCGGCAGCGTATGGAGCGCATGCTCACCGCGGCCGAGGCGGAGACCACGCGCCGTCGGGCCGGCGCGAGCGCCTACCAGGCGGGCCGGGAGGACGCGATGCGCCACCAGACCTCGGGCGAGCGCACTCAGATGGGGTACGGCAGCACCGAGATGCGTGGCGGCACGGACGGGCCCGCGGACCTCTGAGGTGTGACGGACGACGACGGCCGGCCGGTGCCGCGGGAGCGGCCGGCCGGCAGCCGCCGTCTCTCCCGCGGGTACGGGTCAGGCCACGCCGTCGGGGTCGGGCTCGGCTTCCAGGAAGTACTGGCGGGCAAGCCAGCTGATCGCGGTGAGGCGACAGACGGCGTAGTCGTGGCCTACAGGCTCCCGCCAGTCCATCTCGTCGAGCGCATCGAGGAAGCCGAGGGCGTAGTCGGTGAGGTCTTCACGACGCGGTGGGGAGGGAACGAGGCCGGAGGGCATCGCCGACAGACGATCTCGTATCTCGGCGACATGCTGGTCCACGGCGGCCGTGAAGGCAGGCTCGAACGCGAACTCCGCGAAGCGGGGTTCGAACGCGCTGCTTATCCGGGCCAGAGGGGACATGCGTCCACCGTAAGTGCGCCCGTGAGGACGTTGACGTCGAATTCACCATGATTTGCGTCACCGCCTGACCGGACGGCGGCACGAGGGGCTCGCCGGAGACGAACGCCTTGCGGGGGCAGGGCGGGAGCGGGCCAGGGCACACGGGCCCAGGTAGGCCTCACAACTGACCTGACTGGTACGGCCGTTCTCATGGCGCGGGCCAGTGGCACAGCACTCTTGATCGTCTTCTGGGCGGCGCCCAGGCTCCCATGGCCATGGGGAGGGGGGAGCCAGACCACGGGCGACGGGCATGGCCCGAGGGGCGGGTCAGGCGTCGCGTAGCCGCAGGTCTGCTGGCTGGGGCGGGGCTGGTCATTCTGGGCGCGGTGTTCGTCGTACTGCCGGGGGTGGTGGTCGACCACGATCTCGCCGGGGCGAGCGTCGCAGCGCAGGACCGGCTGAAGGCGGTGAACGATGTCCGAACGACGCTTCTCCAGGTGGTCGGCGGCCTGGTCGTGCTCTTCGGCGCGTATGCCACCTGGCGGCAACTGCGGGTGAGCCAGGACGGTTTGCGTGCCACCCAGGAGGGCTACGTCACCGACCGATTCAGCCGGGCCGTCGACCAGCTCGGCAGCGACAAGCTGGATGTGCGCATCGGCGGGTTGCACGCGCTGTGGCGGATCGCGGAGCAGTCCGCCCGCGACCGGGAGGCCATCATCTCCATCCAGGCCGCGTATCTGCGTACACACCTGCCCTGGCCACCCGCCGGACCGGAAACACCGGCGGCAGACGTGCCCATCAACGACATCGCCCCCCTGGAGACCCGCGCCGCCGACGCGCAGGTGGCGCTGACCGCGCTCGGCGTGCTGTGCCGGCACAGGGAGCAGTCCTGGGTCAATCTCAGCGTCACCGACCTGCGCCGGGCCGACTGCGACGGACTGTGGTTCCCCGAGGTCAATCTCGACCGCGCCTGTATGGAGGCGGCGGGCCTGTACCACGCCAATCTGACCCAGGCGTCCCTGGTCTCCGTCAACCTGCGGCACGCCGACCTCACGACTGCGATTCTCCGCCGGGCTCGCTGCGTTCTGAGCGACCTACGGGCCGCGAAGCTGGTCGCAGCCGACTTGCGTGACGCCGACTTCACCGAGACCGACCTGCGCGAGGCGAACCTGCGCAAGGCCGACGCCCACGGTGCCGTCTTCCGTCGCGCCGACCTCCGCATGGCCGACCTGCGCGGCACGGACTTGAGCACCGCCGACCTTCTCGGAGCCCGCCTGACCGGCGCCCTGGCGAGTGAGCGGACCCGCTGGCCCGCCGACTTCGACCGCACGGCCGCCGGGGTCGTCGACGCCGACGACCCCGGCTCCGAGCCCTCGCCCATACTCCAGCCGCCCGGGATGACATGGCAGGCACCGCCGCTGAGGTCCACTCCTTGACCAAGACGCGCAGGTCAGGACTGCTGCGACCACGATCCGCCAGACCGGCGTCACCCTTCCTCGGTGGCGTCCTGAGCGCGCCGAGTCCCAGGCCGTCACACAGACTCGGGAGCTGATATCGCGCCCAAGGCCGTTGGCTTCGGTGAGGTGATCGGGGGCGTGATGGGAGAGGGGAGACGGGCGAACGGAGAGCGGCGCCGTAGGCGACCGCGTGCCACGTTCTCGACTGCCGGAAGCGGGCATCACGTAGGTGCTTGCTGCGCGGGCCGCGACGCGGCACACAGCCCGCGAGGGGGCGGGTGCAGTTGTGAACGGGCGCAGGCCATGGTGCCCTTCGCCCTCCCGACAGCCAGGCCGCGGACCAGCTGTCGTACCGCGAACCAGGCCGTCGGGCCCCGCCTCGTGTCAGTCCGCGTCGAGCATCTGCGCGCGCAGGCCGGTCAGGATGCGTGAGATCAGGCGGGAGACGTGCATCTGGGAGATGTTCAGGCGCTCACCGATCTGCGCCTGGGTGAGTTCCTCGACGAAGCGCAGGTGGAGGATGAGGCGGTCCCGTTCGCTGAGGTCGGCGATGAGGGGCGCGAGGGCGTGGTAGTCCTCGACGAGGGCGAAGTCGGGTTCCTCCTGGCCGACGAAGTGGGCGAGCGTCGCGTTCTCCTCGTCGGGGTCGTTGCCCACGGCGGCGTCGAGGGACGCGGACGTGTAGCCGTTGGCCGCGATCTGCGCCTCGATGACCTCGTCCTCCGTCAGGCACATCAGCTCGGCGAGTTCGGAGACCTTGGGGGCGCGGCCGAGACGCGACCCGAGTTCGTCGACGGCCTTGGCGAGTTCCGAGCGGGCCTCCTGGAGGCGGCGGGGCACATGCACCGACCAGGAGGTGTCCCGGAAGAACCGCTTGATCTCCCCGACGATGTAGGGGACCGAGAAACTGGTGAACTGCACGTCACGGGAGACCTCGAAGCGGTCGATGGCCTTGATCAACCCGATGGTGCCGACCTGGATGACGTCTTCCATGTCCTGACCGCTGCTGCGGAAGCGTTTGG
The DNA here is from genome assembly GCF_003143935.1 of Streptomyces sp. Act143. Lineage (GTDB taxonomy): Bacteria > Actinomycetota > Actinomycetes > Streptomycetales > Streptomycetaceae > Streptomyces. The sequence goes on from NZ_QFRX01000001.1 coordinate 6,671,234, forward strand.
CCGCGAAGCGCACCAGCGACATGTTCATCTCGATGAGGGTGTTGCGGGCGTACTGGTGCTCCGGGGTCCCCTCTTCCAGTACGGCCAACTGGTCGAGGAAAAGCCTGGTCAGCTCTCGGGCGTCCTGCGGGGCGACCTTTCGCGGCTCGGTGATCTGCGGCAGCTCTGCGGCAGCTTCCGTCGTCACGTGCACGCGTGTCGTCACAGTTGTCAGCCTTCCCTGGTCGCACAGCCTGCCCCTGCTGGGGCAGGACGTCTTGTCGGGGCGCGCTTACCCGGCTTCGGTCACTTCATGTCCCTCGTCGTCGTCCGGCGGCGAATTCGGCCGGGTGCCAACTGCCGTGAGGGGGCCGCATTCCGGCGGGTGAGGCGCATGCCGGGCGGTGTGCGACGGGTGAACGCGGTCTTCACGAGACCTTCGCCACAGCCCTAGGTCGCGGCAGTCGGGGTACTCGATCCACATGTCAAGAAAGAACACCGACCAACACTTGCCATTTGACAACTATAGTCGGCAGGCAACAAAGTAGCGGTGTCGGACGCGCATGGGGAAGGATCTTGAATGTTCCGGTGGGCGGGGGACTCTCCGTGCACTGATCCTCGGGACCCGTTCACGACGCGAGGTCCGGTGCCACGGCGGATCGCTCAGGCGGTCCTGCTGTCGGACGACTCGGCGTCGTCGTGCATCTGCAGGGCGGCTGCTTCGCAGAAGGCGTCCAGCCCCTCCATCAGTGCCGTCCGCTTGGCGGCGGGCATCTGGTCGAGGACCGCCCGCAGCACCTGCTCCCGGCGAGCGCGCAGGTCGACGAGGAAGGCGCGCCCCCGGCTGCTGAGGTGCAGCCGCACTTCCCGCCGGTTGGCCGGACTCACCACGCGCTCCACGAAGCCCGCGGCCTGCAACCGGTCGCACAGGCGACTGGTCGAGGGCGGTGTGGAGGCAAGGTGGTCGGTGAGGGTGCGCAGGTTGATGCCGTCGTTGTGTTCCAGGACGAACAGCACGCGCAGTTGGGACGCGGAAGCGGGGGCGGTCGAGGCGCGGCCCCACAGCACTTCCAGCAGTTCGCCGGCCGTGGAGGTCATACGGGCGACCTCGTCGGGCTCCGGGCGGGGGCGGAAGGCAGTCACAGTCACACTTTCGCAGGCACTGGGATGTCCGTCAGCGTACTAGGTGCGCGGGCGGGCCATTGAGGCATTGGGCGACGGTCGCGGCCGGGACGAGCGGATTCGCCGTCCGGTGGAGCCCGCGGCCTCCGGCAACAGATAGGTGTGTTTTCCATCGTGAACAGATTTGTGGCCGCTGAGCGCGCACTGCGCACGGCGGCACCCCATGCGTTGCTCGACGCTCTCCGCGCCGCACTGCTCGAGCAGTACGGCGCGGAGGATGTCGAGCTGTTCATGGCCGACTACGGACTGACCGTGCTCCAGCCGGTGTCCGTCCTGCCGCACGTGCTGGAACCGGTGTCGATGTACAACAGCCCGGCCGGCCGGGCCTTCGGTTCGCAGAAGCCGTACCGCGAGGACCTGCGGGAGGGGCGGGCGCGTCTGCATCTGCCGGTCAGCGTGCGGGGCGACCGGGTCGGTGTGCTGTCGGTGACGCTCGACGGCGGCGAGGACTCGCGGCAGTGCGAGGCCGAACTGCTGGAGATCGCCGATGTGCTCGGGCGCGAGGTCCTCGTGGCCGAACGGGACACCGATCTGTATCTGCAGGCGCGGCGCAAGGACCGGCTCACCCTGGCCGCCGAGATGCAGTGGCAGCTGCTGCCGGGCTGTGCCTGCACCCGCCCCGAATTCGCCCTGGGCGCTCAACTGGAGCCCGCCTACGCCATATTCGGCGACAACTTCGACTGGGCCGCCACGGCCGACCGGCTGACGCTGTACGTCACCAACGGCATGGGCGAGGGTATAGAGGCGGCCCTGCTGACCAACCTGGCCATCAACGCCCTGCGCAACGCCCGGCGGGCCGGCATCCCCATCGCCGACCAGGCGGCCCTGGCGGACCAGGCCGTGTACGCCCACTACCGGGGGCGCTGCTATCTGTCCGTCCTCATGTTCGACTTCGACCTGTCCACCGGACGGGCCGTCGTCGTGGACGCGGGCTCCCCGCAACTGCTGCGGCTGCGCGGCGGCACCGTGGAGCGCATCGACTTCGACGCCCAGCTGCCCCTGGGCATGTTCGAGGAGACCGACTACGTGGCCCAGGACTTCCACGTCGAGCCGGGCGACCGGCTGGTCTTCGTCAGCGACGGTGTCCACGCGGTGGCCTCGCCCAAGGGGGAGGCGTACGGCGAGGCGGCCCTGGCGCGGGCCATCCACTCCACCCGGCTGCTGCCCGCCGCCGAGGTGCCGCGCGCGATCCTGCGCGAGCTGACCGGCCACCGCGGCGAGGCGGCGGCGGACGACGACGCCCTCGTCGTCTGCCTGGACTGGCGCGGCCGGCCGGCCGGGCAAGGAGGCGCCGACCCTTCCTTGTGACGATCGCGTGTTGTTTGCCCCGCGCCCCCGCGATAACGTTTGCCATACGGCAATAATTCTCTGATGGCTTGCCGTACGGTCGGCCGCAGGGGCGCTCGACAGGAAGAAGATCTACGTGGTGGAGCACGAAACGGCCCCCGAAGTGGCAGAGCAGCTCAGTGAGTTCCTGAAGCGACGCCGTGAGCAGATCGCCCATCGATGGGCGGACGCCGCCCTGTTCAGCAATGTCTTCACCGTCTCCCGGGACGAGGCCGTCGAGGCGGGCCGGGCGGTGGTGGAGGCCTTGGCCGATGTGGCCCGCTCCGGCCGGCTGGAGGACATCGAGGCCCCCGGCTTCGACACCGTCAGGGACCAGCTGGGCCGTATGACCATCGCCCGCACCCAGGCCGGGTACAACCCCTCACAGATCGCCCGCGAGGTGGCGGGACTGCGCGCCCCCGTGGTCGCGCTGCTGCGGGCCGAGTTCGAGGACCCCGCCGACGAGCGCATGCACGCCTGCCTGCTGGAACTGACGGTCCTGATGGGCACGCTCCGGCTGGTGGTCCTGGAGACGACGATCAACGCCGGCGAGGAACTGATCGCCCGACAGCGCCAGCAGCTGCTGGAGGTGGCCACCCCGGTCATCGAACTGTGGGAAGGCGTCGTCGCCGTCCCCCTGATCGGGACCCTGGACAGCTCCCGCAGCCAGGTCGTCATGGAGAGCCTGCTGGAGGCGATCGTCGAACGGCGGGCCCGGTACGCCATCCTCGACATCACCGGCGTGCCGACCGTCGACTCGCTCGTCGCCCAGCACCTGATGAAGACCGTGGCCGCCGCCCGGCTGATGGGCGCGGAGTGCATCGTCTCCGGCATCCGTCCCGCCATCGCGCAGACCATCGTCCACCTCGGCATCGATCTCGGCTCGATCCTCACCCGGGCCGGGCTCGCCGACGCCCTGGCCTACGCGCTCACCCAGCAGGGCATCGCCGTCTCCGCCCGCCCGACGGCCGGAGTGGACTCACGGTGACCGACTTCCCCGCCATCCACCCGGAGCCGGTGCCGGTCCTGGCGTTGGGAGACATCCTCCTGGTCACCCTGCGGGGAGACCTGCACGACGGGGCGGCCGAACAACTCCAGTACGACATCACCCAGCGCATCGCGAACAGCCCGGTGCCGGTGGGCGGCGTCGTGATCGACCTGTCGGGCGTGGAGATCGTCGACTCCTTCCTCGGTCGCATCCTGGCCGAGATCGCCGCGAGCGCCCGCCTGCTGGCCACCCGGACGGTCCTGGCCGGCATGCGCCCGGCCGTGGCCATCACCCTGGTGGAGCTGGGCCTCACCCTGCCCGGCCTGGTCACGGCACTGGACGTCGACAGGGCCCTGGCCCTGTTGGGCCGCGCTCCCTCGGCGGCCCGGCCCGCTCTTCCGGAAGGGGGTGCGTGATGCATGCTCCGCTCACCCCGACCCCACGCCTGCCCATCGGCTCGGACGCCGACCTCGCCTGGCTGCGCCAGCATGTGCGGCAGTGCGCCGCAGACCTCGGCTTCGGGCTGGTCCAGCAGACGAAGCTGGTGACGGCGGCCAGCGAGCTGGCCCGCAACACCCTCGTCCACGGCGGCGGAGGGCATGTGGAGATCACGACGCTGGGGAACGGGGCGCGCCGCGGACTGCGGCTGTCCTTCGTCGACAACGGCCCGGGCATCCGGGACGTCGACCTGGCCCTGACCGACGGCTACACCACCGGCGGCGGGCTGGGCATGGGCCTGAGCGGTGCCAAGCGGCTCGTCCAGGACTTCGTCCTGGACACCCGTCCGGGCCTGGGCACCACCGTCACCATCACCGAATGGGTCACCGGCTTTCCGGCGCCCCGCCCGGGGGCGCGGTGAGCAGGGTCTGGGACGTCCCCGTCCCCGAAACCACCCGCGTCCGCGACGTCCGCGTCGCGGCCGAGAGCGCCTGCGGCGCCGCCGGACTGGACGCCCGCTCCACGGCCGCCGCGGCGCTGGTGGCCACCGAGCTGGCGACCAACCTCGTCAAGCACGCCAGCGGCGGCCGCATCGTGATCAACCTGACCGGGCCCGCCGCCACCCTCGCCGATCCCGCGTACCGTGTGCAGATCACCTCACTCGACCACGGACCCGGCATCGCCGACGTCCAGGCGGCCCTGCGCGACGGCTACACCACCGTCACCTCCTCCCTGGGGGCGGGCCTGGGCACCTGCCGCCGCCTGGCCGACGACTTCGACCTGCACAGCCGCCCGGGACAGGGCACCGTCGCCGTGGCGCGGATGGGCCCGGCCGCGGCGCGTCTGCCCTCCCGCCGACGACCGGCCGCCACGGGCACGGGCACCCGGGCCGGCGGCATCAACGCCTCCCTCGCCCACGACGAGTACTCCGGGGACGCCTTCGCCTGGGTGCGCTCCGGCCCCCGGATCACCCTGATGCTCGCGGACGGGCTCGGCCACGGCGCGAAGGCCGCCGAGGCGTCCACCGCCGCCGTGACCGAACTGCACCGGCGGGCCGACCTGCCGCCGGCCGACATCCTGCGGCACCTGCACACCGCCCTGCGCCCCACCCGCGGCGCGGCCGTCGGCATCGCCCAGCTCGACGAGGACACCCAGCGGCTGTCGTTCGCCGGAGTGGGCAACATCGGCGCCCGGCTCCGGGCCGACGGCGAGTGGCGGCCCCTCGTCTCGCACCCCGGCATCGTCGGCGCCCACTTTCCCGCGACGGTCCCGCGCCACGCATCGGCCTGGCGGCCCGACAGCCTGCTCATCCTGCACAGCGACGGTCTCCCCAGCCGCTGGATCCCTCCGCACGACGCCCGCCTGCTCGGCCACGACCCGGCCGTGACGGCCGCCGTCGTCCTGCGTGACGGCAGCAGTGCCGCGCGACCGCTGCGTGACGACACCACCGTGGCCGTACTGGCCCCCGACCTGGACGGACGTCCATGACCGCGACCCCAGACGTCTGGAAGATCACCTCGGTCGCCGACGCGGCCGAGGCCCGGGCCGCCCTCGACCGCGTCGTCACCGCCGCCGAGGTCCCGCCGGTGGAACGGGCCCGCTTCCTCACCTCGCTGACGGCGCTGCTGCGCCGCTGCCTCGAACGGCACGGCGACTGGGAACTCCTGCCCCGCATCCGGCAGGCTGCCGGGGGAGAGGCCGGTCGGCTCGACGTCACCGTGCGACCGGTCGCCTCGATGGCAGCGGACCCCGCGGACGAGCCCGTCCTCACCTGTCCGCTGCCCCGGCCGGCCGAGCCCACCCTCGACGCGGGCACACCGCTCACGGCGGCCCTGCTGCACTCCGACGAGCACACCGCGGCCGTCCTGAACCTCCTCGACGAACAAGAACGCCTGCTGCACCTGCACCGCGAGGAGCTGCACCAGACCAACCAGGGTGTCCTGGCCCTGCACACCGACCTGGAAGCCGCTTCCCGGGCCCAGCGCGAGCTCCTCGAAGCCGAGCGGGCCGCCCGCGCCGAAGCCGAGCGGGCCCGGCGCCTGCTGACCTTCCTCACGGACGCCAGTGCCGCCATCACGGCATCTCTCAATCCGGCCGCCATCCTGCGCAGCCTCGCCGATCTGCTCGTACCGGACTACGCGGACCACCTCGACGTCTGGCTCTTCGACGACGGGCAGGAGCGCAACGACGGGCAGGAACACAACGACGACGACCGTCCACAGCGGGTACGGCAGCACGCCGCCGCCGCGGTGACCGCGGCCCGCACCGGCCGGCCGCAGCACGCCGCCGCCCACCCCGGCGCGCTGCCCGGTGTCGACGACCTCCCGGCGTCCGCGCTGTCCCCGGACCGGCCGCTGCTGGCCATCCCGCTCGCGGCCCGGCGTCTGCTGGGCGTCCTCACCCTCACCGCCCCCGGCCCCCGGTTCGACCCGGACACCAGCGTCATGCTGGTCGAACTCGCCCGCCGCGTCGGTGTGGCCCTGGACAACGCCCGCCGCTACGAGCAGTACCGCGACACCGCAGAGGCCCTCCAGCGCGCCCAGCTCACCCAACTGCCGACCCTGCCCGGTCTGCTGCTGGCCGCGCGCTACCTGCCCGCCACCCGGGGCCTGAACATCGGCGGGGACTGGTACGACGCCTTCCTCCAGCCCGACGGCAGCCTGCTCGCCGTCATAGGCGACGTCACCGGCCACGGACTGCACGCCGCCGTCGTCATGGGCCAGCTGCGCACCGCGCTGCGCGCCTACGCGGTGGAGAACGACAGCCCCGGAGAGATCCTCACGCGCCTGCACCGCATGCTGGGCCACCTGCAACCGGAGCTGTACGCCACCGCGATGATCGCCCGGTTCCGGCCGGGCGATCCGGAAGTCGTCTGGGCCTCGGCCGGACACCCCCCGGCCGTGGTGCGTGGCGCGGACGGGTCGGTGCGGGTGCTGGAGACCCGGCCCGGCGTGATGCTGGGCATCCCGATGCCCTTCGTGTACACCGACCACCGCGTCGACCTGCCCGTCGGGTCCTCTCTCGTGCTGTACACCGACGGCCTGGTCGAGCGGCGGGCGCGCGGCATCGACGCGGGCATAGAGCGCCTCGGCCAGGCCCTGGGCGGCCTGAGCGGCCCGGAACTGGAGCAGGACCCGCAGGCCGCGGCGGACGCCCTGCTCAAGCCCCTCCTGCACGACTCCGAACGCGACGACGACATCTGCCTGCTGCTGTGCCACACCGTTTCACCGGCCGGGCAGTGAGGCGCACGTTCGCGCGCAGCCGGCCCCTTCCGGCGTGAACCTGCTGCGGCCGGACCCCCTCGGGTAGCGTGAAGGCCACCAGGCGAGAGGGCGGCTGCCGTGAATGCCTCTGAACCCCTTCCCTCCGTGGAGGCCCGGCTGCGTGCGGCTGCCCCGCACCGGCTGGTCGCCACTGCCCGCCGGGTCCTCGCCGAGCGGGTGGGAGCCCGGGACGTGACCCTCCTGCTCGCCGACTACGGCCTCTCCGCCCTCCAGCCGGTGTCCGACCTGCCGGACACCGGCGCCCCGGTCTCCGCCCACGACGGCCCGCAGGGCAGGGCCTTCCTCGAACAGAGCCCGGTCATCGAAGTCGTCGACCCGCCCGCCGGCCACCAGGTGCATCTGCCGGTCACCGTGCGCGGCGACCGCGTCGGCGTCCTGACCGTCCGACTGCCGGCACAAGCCGCCACCCCCGACATCGTGCTCCAGCTCGCCGACTTCGCGACGGCACTCGGCCACGAGGTCGTCACCGCCGGGCGGGACACCGACCTCTTCGTGCTGGCCCGCCGCACCCGCCGTCTCACCCTGGCGGCCGAGATGCAGTGGCAGTTGCTGCCGGGACGCGGCTGCGCCCGCGAGGAGTTCACCCTGAGCGCCCACCTGGAACCCGCGTACGCCATCGGCGGCGACAACTTCGACTGGTCCGCGGGCGCCGACCACCTGGTCCTCACCGTGACCGACGGCATGGGGCACGGCATCGAGGCGTCCCTGCTCACCAATCTCACGGTCGCCGCCCTGCGCAACGCCCGCCGCGCCGGCGTGTCGCTCGCCGACCAGGCGAGCCTGGCCGACCAAGCCGTGTACGCCCAGTACGGCGGGAAGAAGTACGCCTCCACCCTCCTGCTGGAGTTCGACCTGGCCACCGGCACGGTCCACGCGGTGGACGCGGGATCGCCCCAGCTGTTCCGCCAGCGCGCCCGGCACACCGAGAGGATCGAACTGGAGGCGCAGCTTCCGCTGGGGATGTTCGAGGAGAGCCTCTACGACGAGCAGACGTTCCAGGTCGAGCCCGGCGACCGTCTCATCGTGGTCAGCACCGGTGTGCACGGCACCCGTTCCGCCGCGGGCGATCTCTTCGGTGAGCGGGTGCTGCGCCAGATCCTCAGCGCGACCCGTGCCGCTCCGACGCACGAGGCCGCCCGCGCGGTCGTCGCCGGGCTGATCGAGCACCACGGCAGCAGCGAGCTGGCGGCCGACGCGGCCGTCGTCTGCCTGGACTGGAACGGCCGACCCCGCTGACCGGGCCGGGGGCCGGTGCCGGGGGCCTCAGGAGCCGGCGGCGGCGCCGCCCTGTTCGCCCTCCTGAGCCGACAGGAAGGCCCGCATGCCCCGGCTCAACGCCTCACGCTCGTCCGGTTCCATCGCCGCCAGGACCACGGCGAGCGCACGCGACCTGCGCACGGCCACCTCCACCAGTACCTGCCGGCCGTGACCGGTGAGGTGGAGCTGGACCTCGCGCCTCTTGCGCGGGTGCAGCACGCGTTCCAGCAGACCGGCCGCCTCCAGGCGGTCGCACAGCCGGCTCGCGGTCGGCAGCCCTATCTCCATGGCCTCTGCCAGGGCGGTGAGGTTGAGTCCCGGTCCCGACTCCAGAATGCGCAGGGCCCGCAACTGGTGCGCCGACAGCCGCATGCTCGCCTCCTGCCCGGCCACCGACCACAGGTGCGACAGCCCGTCCACGGCATCGGACATCTCCAGTGCCAGGGACAGAGCCTTCTCGCCCGGGCTGCCCGCGCCGCCCGGCTGGTCGTGTCCGAAGCCGCCGAGTCGACTCACGACCCGGCAGCTTTCAGCGATCGCCTGCGCATACGAATACCACCCTCATCCAAACGCGGTACCCGGAGCGTCGCCTGGCAAGCACCGCACCCGAGCCATCGTAGGGACACATGCCGGACGGACGAATGGTCCCGCCCGGCAGCGTTTGTCGTGCGGAACCTACGCGCGTCGCCGCCGCGCACCACACGGCGGCGCCGGAAGACGCCCCGTCGTCCCGGTCCGCGGAGCCGTGTCAGCCGCCGAGGCCCGGCACCGCACGGTCGAGCAGGGTGAGCCGCGCGGTGATCCGTTTGCCGACGGGCTCCCGATGCGCCTCGAAGCCGTGGACCACGGCCATGACGATCTCCAGTCCGTGCTGCCCCACTCTCCCGGCATCGGCGGTCCGTGCCGCCGGAAGCGCCGGATCGGTGTCCCACACCGTGATGTCCAGCCATTCCTCGGCGGCGCGCAGCTCCAGCATGACCGGCCCGGGCGCGTACTTCAGGGCGTTGGTGACCAGCTCGCTGACCACCAGCTGCGCCAGGTCCAGAGCGCGTGCCGACACCGGCAGACCGTGCTCGGAGTGAGCGCGTGCCAGGAACTCCGCCGTCCTGGCCCTCGCGTCGGCGATGCAGCCGACCGCCCCGTCCAGGGCCACGGCTGTCTCGACCGGCGCTTCTTCCGACATCCAGGAACACTCCTTGCGCGGGACGGGCTCCAGGACGGCGGTCTGCGGTACCCCGTTCATGAGCGCGCGCCTACCCCTGAATTCCCGTGTTAGTCCTGTGCCGCACCTTCACGAACGAGCCCGTCGACAGGCATCGTGCACCCGGTGACGGGGCAGCGTTGGCAACGAAGGCGTGGCCCGGCCCCACCGAGCATGCAGAGGACGCGAGTGGCAGAGAACCAGAAAGCAGCGGGTCACGGCCGTCTGTCCGTGGCCCGGACCGACGCCGACGGCGTCACGGTGCTCAGTCTCGACGGCGAGGTGGACCACCACAGCGTGGGCGCCCTGGCCCGGGCCCTGCCGCCGGTGGACGTCAGCACCGCGCCCCGGGTCGTCGTCGATCTGACCCAGGTGGCGTTCATGGACTCCAGCGGGGTCAACGCCCTGATCGCCGCCCATCAGGCCACCGTGGCCGCACGGGGCTGGCTCCGGCTCGTGGGCGTACGAGGTGCGGTGCTGCGCACGGTGCAGCTGGTCGGGCTCGATCTCATCGTTCCCTGCCACCCGAACCTTGAGAGGGCTCTCGAGGAGTGACCCGAGGACCGCGGAGGCAAACTTTTCCCAGTGCCCAGGAGATGCTTGGTCATGCCGTTTCGGCGGCACGGGATGCGGGCAGTCGGGAGGCTCCGGTCAGGCTTTGGTTGTCGCGTGACAACTGAGTTAACCTTCACCGGATTTCCTCATCGTGCGCGGCCGTGAAGAGCGGAAACGCGGACGGTGGCGGGGCCGGTCACGGCCCGGCGCGGTTCCGAGTCCTCGGAGTGGGGGCTCTTGGGGAGCGGAACGAGGGTGCGGATGACCGGCAAGACGATCGAGGCCGTGGACCGGTCCCCGGGTGAGCCGGAGCTGCGGCAGCTGCTGGCGGGGCTGACCGCCGTCCGGGACGGTGACTTCGGCACCCGGCTGCCGTGCGACGGCGAGGGCCTGCTCGGTGACATCGCCACGGTCTTCAACGGCATGGTGGACCAGTTGTCGCTGTTCACCTCCGAAGTCACGCGCGTGGCCCGTGAGGTGGGCACCGAGGGCACCCTGGGCGGCCAGGCCGAGGTGCCGGGCGTCTCCGGCACCTGGGCCGACCTGACCGACTCGGTCAACGCCATGGCGGGCAACCTCACCACACAGGTGCGTGACATCGCCCAGGTGGCGACCGCGGTGGCCAAGGGCGACCTGTCGCAGAAGATCGACGTGCCCGCACGCGGCGAGATCCTCCAGCTGAAGGAGACCGTCAACACGATGGTCGACCAGTTGTCCGCGTTCGCCGACGAGGTCACCCGGGTGGCCCGCGAGGTCGGCAGCGAGGGCCGGCTGGGCGGTCAGGCCCAGGTGCCCGGTGTCGGCGGTGTCTGGCGGGACCTGACCGACTCCGTCAACTTCATGGCGGGCAACCTCACCGCGCAGGTCCGCAATGTCGCCCAGGTGACGACCGCGGTCGCGCAGGGCGACCTCTCGCAGAAGATCACGGTCGATGCGCGGGGCGAGATCCTGGAGTTGAAGAACACCATCAACACGATGGTCGACCAGTTGTCCGCGTTCGCCGACGAGGTCACCCGGGTCGCCCGGGAGGTCGGCACCGAGGGCCGGCTGGGCGGCCAGGCCGACGTCAAGGGCGTCAAGGGCACCTGGCGGGATCTCACGGACTCCGTGAACTTCATGGGAGGCAATCTCACCGCGCAGGTCCGCAATGTCGCCCAGGTGGCCACCGCGGTCGCGCAGGGCGACCTCTCGCAGAAGATCACGGTCGATGCGCGGGGCGAGATCCTGGAGTTGAAGAACACCATCAACACGATGGTCGACCAGTTGTCCGCGTTCGCCGACGAGGTCACCCGGGTCGCCCGGGAGGTCGGCACCGAGGGCAATCTCGGCGGCCAGGCGATCGTCCGCGGTGTGTCGGGGACCTGGAAGGACCTGACGGACAACGTCAACGTGATGGCCTCGAACCTGACCGGCCAGGTCCGCTCCATCGCCCAGGTGGCCACCGCGGTCGCCCGCGGTGATCTGTCACAGAAGATCACCGTCGAGGCCAAGGGTGAGGTCGCCGCCCTGGCCGACGTCATCAACACCATGGTCGACACCCTGTCCGCGTTCGCCGACGAGGTCACCCGGGTCGCCCGCGAGGTCGGCACCGAGGGCCGGCTCGGGGGACAGGCACACGTGCCGAACGTGGCCGGCACATGGAAGGACCTGACGGACAACGTCAACTCCATGGCCAACAACCTCACCGGCCAGGTCCGCAACATCGCCCTGGTGACGACGGCCGTGGCCAACGGTGACCTGTCGAAGAAGATCGATGTCGACGCCCGCGGCGAGATCCTGGAGCTGAAGACCACCATCAACACGATGGTCGACCAGCTGTCGTCGTTCGCCGCCGAGGTCACCCGCGTCGCCCGTGAGGTGGGCAGTGAGGGCCGGCTGGGCGGCCAGGCCGAGGTGGAAGGCGTCGAGGGCACCTGGAAGCGCCTCACGGAGAACGTCAACGAGCTGGCCGGGAACCTCACCCGGCAGGTGCGGGCGATCGCGGAGGTCGCCAGCGCCGTCGCTGAGGGCGACCTGACGCGCTCCATCACCGTGGAGGCCTCGGGCGAGGTCGCCGAGCTCAAGGACAACATCAACTCCATGGTGGAGTCCCTGCGCGAGACCACCCGGGCCAACCAGGAGCAGGACTGGCTCAAGACGAACCTCGCCCGCATCTCCGGCCTGATGCAGGGCCACCGGGACCTGCCGGTCGTCGCCGAACTGATCATGGACGAGCTCACGCCGCTCGTCACCGCCCAGTACGGCGCCTTCTACCTCGCGGAGGACACCGAGAGCGGACCCGAGCTGCGGCTGGTGGGCGCCTACGGCTGGCCCGACGACGCCGACCGGCCCGTACGCATCCCCGTGGGACGCTCGCTGGTGGGGCAGGCCGCCCGCAGCCGGCGGGCCATCGCCGTGGACGATCTGCCGCCGGGCTACGTGACCATCTCCTCCGGCCTCGGGCAGGCCGTGCCCAGCGCCCTGATGGTGCTGCCGATCGTGGTGGAGGAGCAGGTCCTCGGCGTCATCGAGCTGGCGTCCGTCATCCCCTTCACCCAGATCCACCAGGACTTCCTGGCCCAGTTGATGCCCACCATCGGCGTCAACCTCAACACCATCGTGGCCAACGCCCGCACCGACGAGCTGCTGGACGAGTCCCAGCGGCTGACCGCCGAACTGCAGTCTCGCTCCGAGGAGTTGCAGACCCAGCAGGACGAACTCCAGCGCTCCAACGCAGAACTGGAGGAGAAGGCATCCCTGCTGGCCTCGCAGAACCGTGACATCGAGGCCAAGAACCTGGAGATCGAGCAGGCGCGCCAGGAACTGGAGACCCGCGCCCAGGAACTGGCACTGGCGTCGAAGTACAAGTCGGAGTTCCTGGCCAACATGAGCCACGAGCTGCGCACCCCGCTCAACAGCCTGCTGATCCTGGCCCAGTTGCTGGCCCAGAACCCCTCGCGCAACCTCACCCAGAAGCAGGTCGAGTACGCGGGCATCATCCACTCGGCGGGCTCCGACCTGCTGCAACTGATCAACGACATCCTCGATCTGTCGAAGGTCGAGGCGGGAAAGATGGACGTCGCCCCCGAGCGCGTCCCGCTGCGCAAACTCCTGGAGTACGTCGAGGCCACGTTCCGCCCGATGACGACCCAGAAGAGCCTCGACTTCACGGTGGCCACCGCCCCGGGCACCCCCGCCGACCTGCTCACCGACGACTCCCGGCTGCGCCAGATCCTGCGCAACCTGCTGTCGAACGCGGTGAAGTTCACCGAGCAGGGGGGCGTGGAACTGCGCATCGAACCCGCCGCCGACCGGGAGGTCCCGCTGGGCGTCCTGCGTGGCGGGCCGATCGTCGCCTTCCGGGTGAAGGACACCGGCATCGGCATTCCGCAGCAGCAACTGGAGACGATCTTCGGCGCGTTCCAGCAGGCCGATGGAACCACCAGCCGCAAGTACGGCGGCACCGGCCTGGGACTGTCGATCACCCGGGAGATCGCGCACCTGCTCGGCGGGGCCGTCACCGTCGACAGCACACCCGGCCAGGGCAGCACCTTCACGCTGTACCTGCCCGTGGCCCGGGCCGACTTCGAGGAGGTGCTCGGCAGCGGCCGGTCGCCGGAACAGCCGGACGAGGCCGCCATCTCCAAGGCGCCGGCCGGTTCCCCCGGGGCGCATGAGCACCGCAGGCGCCGCCTGCTCGTGGTGGAGGAGCGGCTGCGCGGACTGCTCACGCTGGTCGCCGAGCGCGCGGCCACGGACATCGCGCACCCCTCCGACGACGCGCGCGGGACGATCGACATCATCACCGCCGTCGGCGCCCAGGAGGCGGCCGCGGCGCTCGCCGCCGAGCCCTGCCACTGCGTCGTGCTGGAACTCGGCATGCCCGACGACGAGGGCGCACAGCTGCTGGAGGCCATGCAGGGCGACTCGGCGCTGAGCAGCGTGCCCGTGCTCGTCCACACCAGCCAGCGCGTGGACCTGGCGCGGGAGAAGGCCCTGCGAGCCCGCGCGGGCGGCCGCCCCCTGGCGTTCCTGTCCAGCCTGGACGAGCTGCGCGAACAGATCACCCTGCACCTGTCCGCCGAGGAACCCGGCGACGTGCTGCCGCTCGTGCGCGCCGAGGAGCCCCAGCAGGCCCTTTCACCGGTACTGGACGACTCCTTCCTGGGCCGCACGGTCCTCGTCGTCGACGACGACGCGCGCAACCTCTTCGCCCTCAGCGGCGTGCTGGAGCTGCAGGGCTTCCAGGTCCTGCACGCCGACAACGGCCGCAAGGGCATCGAGATGCTGCTCGCCCACCCCGAGATCTCGCTGGTGCTGATGGACGTGATGATGCCGGAGCTGGACGGCTACGCCGCCACCGCCGAGATCCGCCAGATGCCGCGCTACGCCGACCTGCCCATCATCGCCGTCACCGCGAAGGCGATGCCGGGCGATCAGGAGAAGAGCCTCGCCTCGGGCGCCAACGACTACGTCACCAAGCCCGTCGACGCCGACGACCTCTTGGGCCGCGTCCGGCGCTGGCTGCCCGTATGAGAGCGGGCAGCGCCGTCGTCAGCCCCCGCGGGCCCGCAGCCCGCCCCGGACGTCCGAAGCGAGGAACAGCGTCATCGTGAGCCGACCCCAGCAGCCCCCCGACCCCGCGGGCATCGGCACCGGCGAGCAGCCCGCCGACGCCTCCGCGACCGCCGGGGAGCCGGCCTTCGGGCGGGTGGCCGCCGCGCTGCCCGCCGCCCGCAGCGCAGACGACGCGGCGGCACTCCCGGCCGACACCGAGGAGGCGGCCACCCGGATCTCTCCCGTCGGACGGCTCGCGTCGACCGTGGAGCGCCTGCGGCGCGAGGTGCGCGCCGCCCAGGCGGAGGCGGACGGGCGGGCCCTGATCGAACTGGCCAAGGGCATCCTCGTCGAACGCCTGCGCTGCGGTCCGGCGCAGGCCGCCCGCCAGTTGGCGGAGCTCACCGAACAAGCGGGTGTGACACCGCTGGAGTTCGCCGTCGAGGTGATCAACCAGGCATCCCGCGACCGGCTCTCGGAGGTGACGGCCGCCTTCCTCGCGGCCACGACGGGACAGTCCCAGGGAACCGGCGCGGCGGGTCAGGGTTCGTCCGCCGTCGGACTGCGTTCCGCGGAGAGCGCCGCCCTGGCCGCCCAGGACGCGCAGACCGTCGCCGACTCCCTGCTGGCGCACGCGCTGGCCCCGCTCGGGGCGGGGGCCGTGGCGATCTGGGCCCTGGGCGCCGACGGCTCGCTCACCCTCGCGGGCAGCGCCGGGTTCTCCGCCTCGGAAGCCGGGCGCTGGCGGCACGTACCGCCGGGCGTGACCACCGTGGCGCGCCGCGGGCTGGCCGCCCGCACCGGTCAGTGGATCGGCTCCTTGTCCGACACCGGTCTGCCCTCCGTCGGCCAGCACCAGTTCCCGCACGGCGGCCGGGTCGCCATGCCCGCGGGCGCCGCGGGCCGGATCCACGGCGTCCTGGAGATCGTCTGGCCCACCTCGCTGGAACCCCAGCCCCCGCAGATCGTCCGCCAGATCGAGGCCCTGGCGGAGCTGTGCGCGCACACCCTGGAGACGTACGCCCTGCGCCGTCCCGACGGCGGCCCGCGCGTCCTGCCCGACGCCGCCGAGCTGATGGACCTGGCCGACGGACTCCACGACCCCGCCCTGGTCCTCGTCCCGCATGTCGACGCGGGGGGCGAACTCGTCGACTTCCGGATCCACCACGTCAACGCCCGCTTCCTGGACCCCGCGGGCCGGCCGCGGGGTGTCGTCAACGGAGCGCTGCTCCTGGAGGCGTACCCGATGGCCGCCGGCGACGGCGGACTGTTCGAACAGGTCGAGCGGGTGCACGCCACGGGGGAGCCGTTCCGCGCCCAGCGCATGCGGCTCACCGCGCTGGTGGGCGACGTGCCGCTGGCCGCGGTCGCCGACATCAGCGTCAGCCGGCACGGTGGCAGCGTCCTGCTCATCTGGCGCATAGAGGACGAGACGGCACGCCTGGCCAACCTGCTCCAGCACGCCCAGCGTCTGGGCCGGATCGGCGGTTTCGAGGAGAACCTCCTGACCGGCGAGATCACCTGGAACGGTCAGCTCTACCACCTCTACGGCCAGCCGGCCTCCCTGGGCCCGATCCCGCTGGAGGACCTGCCCGCCCACGCCCACCCGGACGACGCGGTCGCCATCGGCCGCTTCCTGCGCACCCTGCTGCACCACCACCGGCCGGCGGCCACGGCCTTCCGGCTGCAACGGCCCGACGGCGTCACCCGGCATCTGCGCGTGGCCGCCGAGCCGGTCCTCGACTCCGACGGCCGGCTGCACCTGGTACGGGGCGCCTACCAGGACATCTCGGCCCACCACTGGACGGAGGTGGCGCTCGCCGCCACCCGCGACCAGCTCGCCCACACCGAGCAGCAAGCCAGCGAACGCCACCGGCTGACGCTCCAGTTGCAGCACGCCATCATGCCGCCGGCGCAGGCCCCGCTGGAGGCGCCCGGACTGCGGGTGGCGGTGCGCTACCGGCCGGCCGAGACCGAGCAGTTGGTCGGCGGCGACTGGTACGACGCCGTCGTCCTGCCCTCCGGGCTGGTCCTGCTGTGCGTGGGGGACGTGGCCGGCCACGGCATCGAGGCCGCCACCAGCATGGTCGTGCTGCGCAACGCGCTCCGCGGCCTCGCCGTCACCGGTGCCGGACCGGGCCAACTGCTGTCCTGGCTCAACATGGTGGCCCACCATCTGACCGGGGCCGTCACCGCCACGGCGGTCTGCGGTCTGTACGATCCCGAGCGCCGCAGCCTGCGGTGGGCCCGGGCCGGGCATCTGCCGCCGGTCCTGGTGCGCGGCACCGAGGCGACCCCGCTGCCGCTGGTCAAGGGGATGCTGCTGGGCGCCGTACCGGAGGCGACGTACGAGGAACAGGAGATGCAACTGGCCGTCGACGACACCCTGCTGATGTACACGGACGGCCTGATCGAACGGCGAGACCGCTCCGTCGAGGAGTCGCTGACGCATCTGCTGACCACCGCGCGCACGCTGCAGCCCGCCCTCGAACAGCAGTTGGACCGTCTGCTCACCCACAGCAGGTCGGACACGGACGACGACACCTGTGTCGTGGGCATCCGGGTGGCCTAGACGGGCGGGTCCGGTCGCCTTTCGTACGAGTAGCCTCGCCGCCTTCGGGAAGACAGAGAACCGCAGGGACAAGCGAGTCGGGTCGGCAGCGGCGCGGCTCCTGGTGGAAAGGCGAGATGACGACCGAGCACCACTGGCAGGGAGGTCCGGCGCCCGGGGACAGCCTGGAGCAGGCCAGGCGCTACCGGGGCGAACTGCACGACGTGACCGACGCCCGCCTCGACACCGAGCGTTACCTCGACGATCTCGCGCGGGTGGCGCCGCCGGCCGCGCCGGAGCACTGGGACGACATCCTTCTGGTCGTCGCCGAGCTGACCGCGAACGCGGTGCAGTACGCGCCGGGGCCCTTCGAGGTGCGGCTGCGCAGGACCTTCGACGGCGTCCACGTCGTCGTCCACGACACCAGCAGCACACCGCCGGCCCCGCGCCCCTTCCACCGCGACGGAGACGGTGGGGTCGGCTGGTATCTGATCCACTCGCTGTGCAGCCAGGTCAGTGTCGTCACGACCCGGGACGGCAAGGACATCCACGTGTTTCTGCCCTGGTGAGGAGGCTAGGGCCGGCTGCGCAGCGGGACCAGCACGCTGATCGTCTTGCCGCCGCCGGGGCGCCGCTGCACCACGATGTCACGCGCCAGGCGGAGGATGATCGGCCAGCCGTAGCCCTGCCCGTGTCCCGCCAGGGGGAGGGCGCCGGAGCCGTGGATGTCGGGGACGAGGTCGCTGTGGTCGTGGACGGCGAGCCGGACGCCGTCCGGGGTGGCGGTGGCCTCGAAGGCGGCCAGGCCGTCACCGTGCCGCAGGGCGTTGCTGACCAGTTCGGAGACGACGAGCAGCAGATCGACGACGTCTTCCTCGCGCGCCGTGCGGGATGGCGTGTCCCACATCTCCCGGACGACCGACCGCGCGTACTCCCGGGCCGCCGCCGCGGTCGTCACCGCGGTCGTACGGTCGGACCGGCTCACCGCTCGACCACGGCTCGGGGCCTCTCCGCAGGCGGCCGACGGTCCTGGCCGAGGGCGAGGATCGTTGCGTCTGGTGTCATTTCAAACGGCCTTTCGATACCTTGGGTGAAGGGTCCCGCCCCTCCCGGGCGGTGTCGAGAGGGCGCGCCGCGCCGGATGCGGCCCGTGCGGCCTGGCGGAGCCGCGGGACGCGCCGGTCACGGGAGCGACGAGCGTGTGCCGGGAGTGCGCACTTCCGGCGATGCGTCCCACAGGCGCCCGCGACGCGGATCGCCCTCGCCCGCCTTCCATGCGCTCGGACGACGGTGAAGTCCCGGGCGCTGTGTCACGCGGTGTGCGGTAGCGAACGGATGGTGAACCGCTGTCGTGCGCCCACAGCAGCGGATACCCGGCCTGCCCCGGGTGCATTCGGGGTGATTTTCCAGGTACCCACCGGTGGCCCGGGACCGCGCCGGCGCGGCGCGCCGGGGGCGGTCAGTTCGGGCTGGGGGAGCGCAGGTACACCTCCCACTGCCCCTCGGGACACAGGTCTGCGGCGAGGGTGAGCAGCCGGCGCGGCTGCGGCCGCAGACCGACGATCCGCAGCAGACCGCCGCGTCGGGTGACGGAACCGTCGACCGAGAGGAGGAGGTGGAGGAGCGCCGAGTCCACGAAGTCCACGCGGGCGAGGTCGAGGGTCAGCCGGCGTACGGAAAGCGGCAGTCCGGTGGCCGCGCTCTCGATGGCGGGCCGGGCGCGGTCGTCGATGTCGTCGTCCACGGTCAGCGTGGCGGCGTAACCGCCGGGACTCAAGGTGAGGCGAGTGCCCATCTTTCGGGCCCCCTTTCCTGGGGGTTGGCGGCCGGGGAACGGCCTCTGGGCTCCCTCCACCGTGTCACGTGTCGCCGCGCACGTCGAACAGCCCGCCGCGGAAGGGACATGACGTGCGCATTCACGGGTAAGCGCGCATCCGCGGCGCACGCCGCGACCCGCAGGCGTCAGCATCACCAGGCCTGGCCGTAGTACATGTCGTTGGAGGTACACGTGTCCGTTGCCCAGAACCCCCTGTCCGTCGAGGTCACCCTGCTGCGGGACGACGTGGCTCTGATCAAGGTGCAGGGCTACTTGGACGTCGACACAGCGACCGAGTTCCAGCACCATCTGGCCAACCAACTGCACCACGGCCGACGCCACTTCCTGCTCGATCTCACGGACGTGCCGTTCATGGACTCGTCCGGCATGAACATCATCCTGCGCGTCTACCAGGAAGTGCGGACCCTGCCCGGCAGCGTGCACATCATCGCGCCCATGCCCGCCGTACGCCGGATTCTGGATCTCACCGGCGTCAGCATCACCGTCCCGGTGTCGGAGAGCGCCGAGCAGGCACTAGCCCTGGTCGACCAGCCGCAGCCGCAGCCGCAGCCGCAGCCGCAGCCGCAGTCGCCGTCGCAGTCGTGACCGAGGGGCGGGTCAGTGGGGAACGCGGGCGCCGGGTGCCTCCCTGAGGCCGCCCGGCGCACGCCGTGCCGGAGTCAGAGCCCGGTGACCTTGCCGCTCGCCGAGAGTTCGTAGACGAGCGTGAGCGTGCGGCGGCCGTCCGGGGGCAGGGCGACGTCCCAGCGGGCGATGCCCTCGGCGTCTACCGCGTCCGGGGCCGGGGAACACGCCTCCTTGCGCAGCCGGACCTCCACAGCCGACACCTCGGAGACCGGGATGCGTTCCCGTACGGTCACCACCTGCTCGCCCGCCGCTCCCGGGGCGGAGAAGCGGGACAGGTGCAGACGCACCGTGCGGGTGACGACGGTGCGCTGGGTCAGGGCGGTGGAGTCCCGGGACTCCTCCACCTGGCGCAGCACCCGGTAGTCGTCGTGGCTGCCGAAGGCGAGCTCCAGGGGTGCGCCGGGGGCGGTGAAGTCCAGCGTGCCGCGGCCGCCGTACCCGGCCGCCCCGACCAGGTCCACCGGGCCTGCCAGCAGCGCGTGCCCCGCCGGGTTGTCGCAGCGCACCACCTGCGTCACGAGCGGGGACAGCTCCGGGGAACAGGCGTACTCGCTGCGCGCCACCGTCGTGGCCACGGACAGCGGGACGCGGTGTGCGCGGCCGTCGGCGGGAACGCGGACGGTGGCGGGGGAGCGCAGGACCTGGGTACGACCGCCGTCGTCCACCCCGGGCAGGCCGAGCACGGGGAGCGGGCCCAGCTCGGCGATCTCCTCCTCGCGCAGTTCGACGGCGACCGTGCGCCGCTCCGCGGGGGAGCGGTCGGTGAGCGTCAGCCGGTCCGGGGTGAGCCGGGGCGGCTCGGTGGCCAGCGCCGAACGGGCCGTGGACAACGTCAGGTGTACGTCCGTCCAGTCCTCGCCGGTGCGCTGCCAGACCATGGCGTCGGTCTCGAGGGTGAGGTGCTGGCCGTCCAGCACCGCCCGATAGGCGGGGCGCCACAGCGCGCACGCGGTGAGGTGACTCAGCCGCAGCCGGGCGGGTCCCGCGACGGCGGCCTCCAGGGTCAGCTCGACATGGCCGATCAGTTCGGCCGGGTGCCGTTCCGACAGTTCGACGGCGTGTTCGGCCTGGTGGAGCTCGGTGGCGAGGGCTTGGAGACGGGCCTCGACGGTCCGCAGGTGCTCGCCGTGCGTGTCACGCTCGTCGTCCACCCGGTCCAGTTCAGCTGTCCAGCGTGCGGTGTCGGTCTCGCCGTGGCCGGCCCCCTCGCCGATCTCCCGCAACAGGTCGGCGGCGAGACGGGAGAGCAGGTCGAGGCGGGCACGCAGCCGGTCGCGCTGCCGTTCGAGAGCCGAGCGTTCCTCCGTGAGGGCGTGCACGCGCAGGCGCAGAGCCGAGTCGTCGGCGCCGGGCAGTGGGCCGCGCGGAGTCCAGGCCCGCACGATCCGGGCGTCGAGGACGGTCGCCCCGCCGTCGGCGGTCACCTCGGCGTGGAGCGTGTGGTCGACCGCCAGGGCGCTGATCGGACCGAGACGCAGCCGCTGGACACCGGCCTGAAGGTCGAGGTGGGCGGACCGCTCGACCTGGGCCCGGTCTTCCAGGCAGGTGACGGCGGTGACGGGCAGCGGGATCGGGTCGAGGTCGGTGGTCATGCTGTGTCAGCTCCTGCGGTTGCCGCCGACCAGGGCCTTCGCGGCCGGGATGCGGATCTCGTAGCCGCCCTGCCGGGCGGCGGTGCCTCCGGCGGGCAGGTCGACACGCCACACGCGCGTGCCGGGGGACAGGTCGTCGGTGGCCGCGGTGTGCCCGGGGACGGTCCAGTCGGCCTGTTCCTCGATGCGGATGTCCGCCTCGCCGGAGACCGGTACTTGTTCGCGGACCTCGACGGTGACGGGGGTGGCGAGGGCATTGGCCAGTTCCACGTGCACACCGTGGGCGAGCACGGTGACGTTGTTGCGTAGCCCGGCCGTCGACTCCTTGAGGCTGGTGCGGCGGGTGACCCGGATGCCCTCGGCCGGCCCGAGGCCCATCCGCCGGGTTCCGCCGGGGGCGAGGGTGGGCAGCGCGGCACTCACCACGAAGTCGTCGTCCACCCGGACCTCGACGGGACCGGCCAGGAGTGCCTGGTCGGTGGCGTTGGACAGCACCAGAGCCGCGTACACCCGCTGTTCCACCGACGGCACACAGACGTACTCGGTGCGCAGACCGACCGGAATGCGGCCGATGGTGACGGTGTGCCAGGTGCCGTCCGAGGGGACGTCGGCGCGGGCGACGGCGTCGTAGCGGTGGTCGAAGGAGCCGGCCGACGCGCGGGGCCGCACGGCATGTGTGGGCAGCGGCAGCGCGGTCACCGCCTCGGCCCGGCGGCGGTGTTCGACGGCGACGGCGTCGAAGGACGGGGTGGGGAACAGCCTGCCCCTGCGCTGTGCGGGCTCCTCGGGGCCGCTGAGGACGAGGGCGGCGTAGTCGAGTTCGGCGCCGCTGGGCTGAGGCGGGCCGACCGGTGGGGCAGGTGGCGTCGGCGGCGGGACCATCGCGCCCGAGGGGGCCGCCGGCGCGGCTGCGGGTGCCGCCTGGGGCGCGGCGGCGAGAGCGGCGCTCCTCGGCGGCGCCGCCTTGGCGAAGGCGGCCGGTGCCGGTGGGCCGCCCGGGGCCGCGGGGGCCGGGGGCGGGGCGCCGCCGTACATCGGGCGGCTGGGCGGCACGGCCGCGCCCGCGGACGGGGGAACGGGCGGGAGGGCGGCAGCGTGCGTGCCGGGGGACCGGGTGACGGCGCCGACGCTGACGGATGCGGAGGCCGGAGCGGGAGAGGGCCCCGCGGAGTCGTACGCGGTGAACAGGTCGCTCAGCCCGGCCGGCGGCTCACGCCAACCGGAGGGCTCGGGCGCGGGCTGGCTGCGGCCGATCCGCAGGGAGCGCAACCGCGGCAGCTCCGCACGGCGCCCGAGGTCGGCGGTGGCGAGGGCGATCCGCACGCCGGTCCAGTCCTCACCGGTGCGCTGGGCCACGCCGGCCCGCAGCACCAGGGCGCCGGTGTCGTCGCCCTGACGGCAGGTCAGGCGGTACGCGGGTACCCATACGGCGCCCGGAACGCCGTACTCGATCTGCAGCCCCACCTCACCGGTGCCGCCGTCGAGGGTCACGTCCGCGCAGACCGTGGTGTCGATCCGTCCGGACGGTGCGTCGGTGGAGGCGTGGCGCCGGCGGTCCTCGGCGACGGCGAGGTCGTGCTCAAGTCGGCGCAGTTCTGCCTCCGCATCGGCGAGGCGCTCGTGCAGGCGCGTCAGACGCTCGCCCGCGAAGTCCGCGAGCGTCAGCCACGCCTCGGCGGGGGTGCGACGGTGGTGATCGGGGTCGTCACGCTTGCGCGGCGGGGGAACCGGACGGAGATCGGTGATCTCCTTGATGCGCTCCACGAGCCGGGCGCGCCGCTCCCGGGCCGCGGCGCAGGCGTCGTCCAGCCGTTCCTTCTCTTGCAGCAGAGCGTCACCGGAGTCGTCGGCGGGCTCGGCCTCCACCTCGATGCGCACCCCGGTGACCCGTGCGCCGGAGCCGTCCACGACCCGGGCCCGCACGGAGCCCGGGTCCACCGTGCGGGGCAGCCCCGTCACCCGCACCCGGCCGTCGGGCGGAACCGTGCCCCGTGCCAGCCGGCTGCACAGCGCGCCCTGCGCGTAGACCACCACCGCGTCGAGAGCCGACTCCCATCGCGGCAACCCCTCGGACTTCATGCGCTCAGCCCCCCGTCATGTCCGTGCGGGCGAAGCCTAACCTCCGCACGGCCACGCGGTGTTGCCCCCAGTGCGACAGACGAGCACCGCGGCAGGCGGCCTCGGCACGGACCACGCCGCAAGCAGTGGCCGCGGGGGCGACGCCGCTTCGTGCGCTTACGCGCCCTGAACAGGCTCTCGCTCGCCCGGCTCCCGTCCCAGGTACCGGTTCAACGGCGGTTCCTCCGCCAGTACGGCGCCGATGGTCACGGCGAAGGTGATCGCGCCGCATACGACGATCAGCCAGGACAACAGGGTGAGGACCAGGCCCAGAGAGCCGTACTCGCCCAAGGCGCGGTTGAGCGCGGCCGGCATGTAGAGCCGCGCGGTCAGTCCGAGGGCGGTGGTGGCGGCCCCGGCCAGGAGCGCTCCGGGCAGCAACGGCAGCCAGGGGACGCGGCCGGCGAGCAGCAGGTGCTGCGTCCACAGCCATACGCCTGTGCTGACGAGGAAGGACAGCGGGACGCCGAGCCAGACGCCCGCACCGAAACCCTCGTGCACCGGCGCCTGCAACAACACGACCAGGACGAGTGCGAGCAGCCACACCACCCAGCGCCAGGCCGCGATCCTGGTGCCCGCTTTCGGCAGTCTCCAGGCTCGTTCGCACACCCGGGTCATGGCGCGGCTGAAGCTGGTGGCGGAGATCAGGGCGACGACCAGTCCGATGAGGCCGCTGGTCTCGCGCAGGCCGCCGTCGGGTGAACTGCCCAGCACCTGATCCAGCTCCCGGCCTGCCTGACCGGTCAGGCCGAACATCGCGCGCAGGGATTCCCGCAGTTGGTCGCGGACGCTGTGCGGCGTGAACGCGGCGACCGCGAACAGCAGCGGCACCGCCGCCAGGAACGCCTGCGCGGCCAGCCTGGTCCCCGCGTCGAGGAGATTGCCGGACAGCAGGCGGCCCGTGAGTTCACTGATGACGGGAAAGCGCGCTTCGGCCTGGGTGCGCAGGCGCTCCACCCGGGTCACCCACGTCATACGGCCTCCTGACACGCCCGCCCCGTCCCGCAGGGCCAGTCAACGTGTCCCTCACCTGCGCTGTCGCGTGGTGGTGATCCGATCGGGTTCCCCCCGTCACCGGGCACGGCGGCACTGTCCGAGGGGGCGGCCAGGCTTCGAAGGAGACGAAGGCGGACGAACCGGGGGCCGGGAAGGAGACACGGCTCTGCGCTGCCGCGTCGAGCAGCCGGAGGGGCCGAGGCGGCGACGAGCCAGGCGGAGGAGCGCGGGTGCGGCCGGTGCGGCGGGTGCGGCGCTGGGGTCGTAGCACGCATTTCACAGAAGCGCATCGTGCGCCGAGGGAGTGTGGCAAATGGCGTATCTCTGCTCGCGTACCGGCTTCAGTGGAGGTGCGCTGGCCTCCAGAGAGGGCGGTTCGACGAGGAGGCGCGGGTGGCGGTCGACAATGCAGAGCAGGTCGAACTCGAGGCACTCCGTGCCCGGGTGGCGGTTCTGGAGGCCGGGCAGTCGCACCCGCCGCGGCACCGCATCCGGTCGTTCCTCGCCGCGCTCCTCGTCGTCATCGGCTGCATCCTCGCCCCGCTGTCCGTCGTCGCCGCCTGGGTGGCCGACGAGGTCGGGGACACCGACCGTTACGTGGACACGGTCGCCCCTCTCGCGTCGAACCCCGACATCCAGAGCGCGGCGGCCAACCGGGTCACCGACGCGTTGATGACCCGGATCGACCTGTCCACCCTGCTGGCCGACGCGGCCCCCGGCGACCGGCCCCGGCTGGAGAAGGCCCTCGGCGGCAGGCTCGGCGACTCGCTGGAAGGGGCCGTGCGCAGCTTCGTGCACGACAAGGCTCAGGCGGTCTTCGCCTCGGACGCGTTCACGACGATCTGGACCGAGGCCAACCGCCGCGCACACAGCACGGTCGACAAGGCCCTCACCGGCAGTGGCGGTGGAGCCGTGGAGGTGAAGGACGACACCGTGACCCTCGACCTCGGCCCCGCGGTCGACCGGGTCAAACAGCGCCTCGTCGACGCCGGCTTGACCGCCGTCGGCCGGATTCCCGAGATCCACACGGACTTCACGCTCCTCAGGTCCGAGCAGGTCGGCAAGGCCAAGACCTACCTGCGGCTGCTCCAACTCGCCGGCAACTGGCTGCCCGTCCTCGCCGTCGTCCTCATCGCCGCGGGCATCCTCCTCGCCGGACGGCGACGCCGGACCCTGGTCGCGGGCTGCCTCGGCGCCGCCTTCGCCGTCGGTCTGCTCGGCATCGGCCTGCGCGTCTTCCGCGTGATCTACCTCGACCGTCTTCCGGCCGACGTCTCCCAGGACGCGGCGGGCGCGATCTACGACACGATGACGCACCAGCTGCAGACCATGGTGCGGATGGTCGTAGCCCTCGGCGTCGTCATCGCCCTGGCTGCCTGGCTGACCGGTCCGGGCCGACGGGCCGCACTGGTGACGCGGCTGTGGGCGTCCGGCATCGGCGCGGTACGCGGCACGGCGGACCAAGCGGGACTGCGTACCGGCCCCGTCGGTCCTTTCGTACGCCGCCACCGCACCTGGATCACCTGGCTGCTGGTGGCCGCGGCCCTGCTGACGTACCTGCTGTGGGACTACCCCACGGGATGGGTCGTGGTCGGTATCGCTCTGTGTCTGCTGTTCGTGCTGGCGGTGGTGCAGTTCCTGGCGGTGGAGCCGTCCGGTGAGGACGGGCAGGCCCTGGCACATGGCTGAGGTCGACGCGGTCGCCGCCCGGCGCATGACGGACACCCTGTTCATCGAACAGGGTGTGCGCAGCCCGAGTTCCACGCGCTTTTGGGGCCTGCTGGTGCTGGCGGCCGTCATCGCGAGCGCCGGTGTGGTCGGCGATTCCACGGCGACGGTCATCGGCGCGATGATCGTCGCCCCGCTGATGACACCCATCCTGGGCAGCGCCCTGGCGCTCGTGCTGGCCGACCGCCACCAGGTCGTGCGCTGTGTGCTGCTGGTGCTCGGCGGGGCGCTGGCCGTGGTGGCGATCGGCATGCTGCTCGGCTGGATCGCCGCCCCGCCCGACGGCTTCGCCTCCAACAGCCAGGTCTCCTCGCGGATCAGCCCCCGCCTCATCGACCTGCTCGCCGCGTTGGCCACCGGCACGGTCGGCGCGTTCGCCCTGGTCCGGGCCGACATCTCCGACACCCTCCCCGGTGTCGCGATCGCCATCTCCCTGGTGCCGCCACTGGCCGTCACCGGGCTGCTGATCACGGTGCACCGCTACCACGACGCCGGGCAGTCGGCGCTGCTGTTCGCCACCAACGTGGCCGCGATCGTGGCCACCGGGACCGTGGTCTTCCTCTGCTACGGCGTCCGGGCGGGCGCCGAACGGGCGGGTCTGCGTGTCGGACGGTTCCACGGCAGGACGCTGGTCGCGGTGCTCTGCGTGGTCGTACTGGTCGCGGTACCGCTCACGATCGGCACCGTCAGCGTGGCCCGGGACCGGGCCCTGGCCGCCGACGCCCGCCCGGTCGCCGAGCGCTGGGCCGCCGGCGGCAAGTGGCAGATCGCCTCCGTCGAGGCCCGCAACGGCATCGTCGTCGTAGGCGTTCTCGGCCTTCCGCCCCAACCGGCGCCGACCGCGCTGCGCGCCGCGCTGGACGCGGGCGGCATGCGGGACGCCGACCTGGAACTGCATCTGGTCGGCGGACGCACCCATTGGTGTCCGGCGGAGACGGACACCTGCACCGTGCGGGAGAGCGGTCGCAGCTGAGCCGCACTTCTCGGTATCGCTGAGCGGTGCCGGTTCTCGCCACTCGCCACTCGCCGCTCGCCTCTCGCCTCTCGCCTCTCACGACCGTGTCGAGCAGGTCGCCGTCGCTGCTGCGGGAGACGGCCCCAGCCATCGCGAAGGGCGCGCCCCTCGCCTTGGCCTACGTTGCGGCATCCGCCCTGACCTTGAACACACTGTCGGCGTTCTGACTCCGGACTGCATCCGTTCGCGGGGCTCGACGGAAGACCAGAGAGGAGATATGCGGCAATTACGTGTTTCAGCTCTCCTCTGAGGAGGCCAGACCATGACGCAACCGCTCGTCCCGCCGAACGAGACGCCGCCCGTGGAGGGATCGATCGCCGAGGCCCATCAGGAACGGGCCGACGGAGGCATCTGGGAACACCCGGGGATCTGGCTCGGGCTGATCATGGTCGGCTGCCTGCTCATCGCCGGATTCTTCGTGGCCCGCATCGCGGGTCTGTGAGGTCGTGAGCCGTCCCCTCCGCAGGCACGCTTTCCCGACCTCACTGGCGAAGGTGAAGCTGCGCCTGGACCTGCTGGAGAAGGGCCCGGGGGAGCGGGACGAGCAGTTCGCCGCGCTCCTGGCGAGCGTGCGCCGCATGCTGGGCGGCCTCTCGCCCGCACGGTGATGTCTACTGACCGGCAGGCGTGGTGCGAGATGCCGGATCAGTCGGTGGGCTGAGCAGAACAACTGCTGATCAGGCACGTATTGCAATGCATGCTACATACATCTACTGTGCATTGCATGGAACCTGGCAAAACAATGAGCCAGCTCCGCAAGGGGGTCCTTGAGTACTGCGTGCTGTCTCTGTTGCGTGACGGCCCGCGATACGGCACGGAGCTTCTGAGCGCACTCGCCGACACGGGCGCGCTGGCGACGAGCCAGGGCACGGTGTACCCGCTGCTGACCCGGTTGCGACGCGAAGAACTGGTGACGACCGACTGGAGCGAGTCGCCCAACGGCCCACCCCGGCGCTACTACGCGCTGACGGGCAAGGGCCGTACGGCACTCGCGGACTTCGCCCTCGTATGGGCGGAGTTCACCCAGGCGGTCGATCACCTCATCACCCCCACCCAGCATGCCGACCGGAGAGCACAGTGAAGACCACCGCCACCCACCCCGACATACGCCGCTATCTGGCCGCCGTCGACCGCGCCGCTTCCTCGGTGCCTGCCGGCCCCCGCAAGGAGCTGTTGGCCGACCTCTCCGAGCACATCGACGTCGCCTTGGCGGAACGGCCGGGCGAACTCGACCAGATCCTCGCCGAACTCGGCGACCCTCGGGACATTGCCGCCACCGCGATACGCGAGAACGCCGAGTACAGCCACCCCGGCCGGCGGCGCGGCAATCCCCGCACGGTTCTGGCACTGCTGGCGGCGAGTTCGGTGCTGGGCCTGCTCGGCGCCGCGGCACCCCATGCCGAAGCGCTGAACTTCCCCATCCTCGTGGTCACCGCCCTCGGGTTCGCCACCCTGGCGATGTCGGCTTGGTGGACCACCTCACGCAAGTGGATCAGCGTCGCGTGGTTCATCCTCCCGAACGTGTTCCTGCGTGCCGTCGATCAGGCATTCGGGCTGAGCCACTCCGCTGAGGCGACCCTGTCCTTCTTCGCGGTGGCCCTCCGTGCCGGCGTCCTGGTGTGGCTGTGGCGTCACCGTGTCGCCCCCGAAGGGCCCGGCCGCATCGACTTCCGCCTTCCCCGCTGGGCACGGATTCTGCTGTGGAGTCTGCTGGCCGCCTTCATCCTGTTCGAAGTGTTCATGTGGGTCTCGGCCTTCGCCGTCACGGACGACCTGTCCACAGTGAAAAAAGGCTCCTTCACCCCCTGACCGCACACGTCGTCACCACGATCACCTCGGCCGTAGAAGTACCGAGCCGCGCCCAGACCGACCAGAAGGCGCCGCAAAGGACCGTGGTGTCTGTTGGGCGTCGCTTGGCGCTCGAAAAGTCTTCTTACGACGAGCCTCCCGACGTGGAGAGCGCCGGTGGCCATGCCGACTCCGAAGGTGCGCTCAGCGGCAGCCGCGCAGTTGCTCAATGTCGTCGAGGGTCATTTGCTGCTGGTCGCCGGCTCGGTCACCTGCTTCCAGGTACGCACCATGTGGCTGAACTCCTTGACCTGCACGAGGACATGGTCACGGGCGGCGTTCTCCGCGGTTTCTGCGTCGCCGACCGCGATGGCGTCGGCGATGACGCGATGCTCGGTGAGGGAGCGCCGCATGCGGTCCGGCACACGCAACTGCAGCCGCCGGTACGGCTGCAGGACACGCTTGAGCGCATGGGCCTGTTGCCGCAGGTATTCATTGCCGCAGGAGTCGTAGACGATGCCGTGGAACGAGGCGTTGGCGTAGTAGTAGCTGTCGGCGTCGTCGGCCGCCGCGTGCTTCTCGCATTCCCGCAGGGCGCGTTCGAGTTCCTCGAGTGACTCCCGCTCGATCCGGCGTGCGGAGAGCCGGGCCGCCATCCCCTCCAGCTCGGCCATGACTTCGAACCGCTCCGCGAGCTCGGGGATGCTCAACTCGGTGACGTACGTGCCGCGCTTGGGGCGGATCTGCACCAGTCCGGAGCGTTCCAGGGCCTGCAGGGCCTCCCGGATCGGTGTGCGGGAGCAGCCGAATTCCTCTTCCAGCTGCGCCGGATCCAGCCGTTCGCCGGGGCGGTAGCGGCCGTCTATGACGGCGTTCTCCAGTGCGTCCCGCACACGCTGTGATTCCGGTACTCGGACCATGGACACCTCCCAGCACACATTATCCGACCTGCTCAGAGGGTGGTGCATGCCACAGAGGCAGTGTTATATACATCAGGCGCAGTCATGGATATGCACGCCATGGAGAAGCCAAGCGCCGGAACCACAGGTGCGGGGAAGGAGCACGATGGAACGCCAAGACGGCCACGGCGTGCCACGGACCGAGATGTTGCGGCCGCTCGGTCAAGGACAGGCCGGCCTCGCCGCGGCTGACGATCCGCATGGCCGCCCTCTCGACGAGCTGCTCGCCGCCTGCGAAGCCCTCACGAGCGACATGGGCGAAGCCTCGACACGTGCGGTCGCGGCCCGGGCACTGGCTGCCTACGAGGCGATCGACGACACCGGCAGACTCGCCTTCTTCGTCCACATCACCCGGCACTACGACGTCGACGTCGAGCAGGTCCGCGCCGCCTTCCACCGCTGGGACGCCGCCCGAGCCTCAGGATCCGGGGGCGGAGCGGAACTGGTCCGGCTCTTCGACGTGGTCGAGCCGCAGCGTCAGCAGCTGCTCCGGCGGATGAACCACGCGCCCGGCGCCACCCTCGCTCTCGTCGCCATGCGCTCCGACCTGCGCCGCCTGACGGCCCGCAACCCCGAACTCCGTTTCCTCGAACACGACTTCCACCACCTGCTCACCTCCTGGTTCAACCGCGGTTTCCTCCGCATGCGGGAGATCACCTGGGACTCACCGCACGAACTGCACGACCATCTGGTGCGCTACGAGCAGGTCCACCCGATGGCGCACGGGGCCGAGCTGCGCCGTCGCCTGGAGCCCGAGGACCGCCGGGTCTACGCCTTCTTCCACCCGGCCACCGGGGACGTACCGCTGATCTTCGTGGAGGTCGCCCTTACGCACGGTGCGCCGGACCGCATAGCCCCGCTGCTGGAGCCGGGCCCGGCAATCAGCCCTTCCCAGGCCGACACGGCGGCGCTCTACTCCATCAACAACGCCCTGGACGGCCTGGCCGGTGTCTCCTTCGGCAGCTTCCTGATCAAGCAGGTCATCGAGCAGGTCGAGGAGCAGCTCCCGCACCTGCAACAGTTCGTCACGCTCTCGCCCATCCCCGGCTTCAGACGCTGGCTCGCCGAGCGGAGCGGGCAGGAAGCTGATCTGCGGGAGCTCTCCGCGGAGTTGGAGGCAGTGCGGCCACCGACGGAGCTCGGCGCGGAGGCTGTCGAGCGGATCCGTCACCGCCTGTTCCCGGCGCTGGCCCGGTACATCGCCGTCGAGCGGCGCGACGACGGACGCCCGCTCGATCCGGTCGCCCGCTTCCACCTGGGCAACGGCGCCTCCGCCTGGCGGCTGAACTGGCCGGCGAACGACTCACCGGAGGCCTGGCGGCAGTCCTACGGCGCAATGATCAACTATCGGTATGAGCCGGGCGAACTGGTACGGCAGCACGAGGAATTCGTCCGCGACCGCACCGTGGCGCTCGGCGCACCGCTGCGGGCCCTCCTCCAGCGGGCCCCGGAAGCGTCCCGCACGCCGGACTCGGCCACCACGTCGGAGGACAAGACAGCCACCCGGTCGGAACAGCCCGCCTCGGAACAGCCCGCCGCGGAGGAGCTCCCCTCGGAACAGACCCCCTCTGAAGAGACCGCCTTGGAAGAGGAGAGAGGAACACCCCCGATGGCGCCCTACAAGACCATCTACCGCTCCTTCATCGAACAGACGGAGCTGCGGCCGGAGAAGACGCTCTTCGAGTTGCCCGACGGGCGCACCCTCACCTACCGCGACACCGCCGAGACCGTCCGCCGCATCGCCGCCCGCCTCCTCGCCCGCGGTGTCACCCCAGGTGACCGGGTCGCCATGCAGGTGGAGAAGTCCCCGGAGGCCGTCGCCCTCTATCTGGCGACGCTGCGGATCGGCGGCGTGTTCCTGCCGCTGAACACCGCCTACACCGGCGCGGAGATGGACTACTTCATCGGCGACGCCGCGCCGCGTGTCCTCGTCTGCGCGCCGGACCGCCGGTCCGACCACGCACACCGCGAGCAGCAGGGCCTCGTCGTCGAAACGCTCGGCACCACCGGCGACGGCACCCTCCTCGAAGGAGACGGCGACGACGGGGGAGCCCTGCCCCAGAAGGTCTTCGGCGCCACGGCAGACGACCCGGCGGCGATTCTCTACACGTCCGGCACCACCGGACGCTCCAAGGGCGCGGTCCTCTCCCACGGCAACCTCGCCACCAACTGCCGTGCGCTGCTGGAAGCCTGGCAGTTCACCGCCGAGGACCGCCTGATCCACGCGCTGCCGATCTTCCACATCCACGGGCTGTTCGTAGCAGCGAACATGACCCTCACGGCGGGCGCCTCCATGTACTACCTGCCGAAGTTCGACGCCGAGACGATCGTCGACCTCCTGCCCCGGGCCACGGTGCTCATGGGCGTGCCCACCTTCTACACCCGCCTGCTGAAGAACGACCGACTCACTCCCGAGACCTGCGCCTCCATGCGGCTGTTCGTCTCAGGCTCGGCCCCACTTCTCGCGAGCGACCACACGGCGTTCGAGGCCCGCACCGGGCACGCCATCCTGGAGCGCTACGGGATGACCGAGACCGGCATGAACACCACCAACCCCTATGCAGGCGGGCCGCGCAAGCCCGGTACCGTCGGCAAACCCCTGCCCGGCACCGAGATCCGGGTCGTCGACGGCGAGACCGGCAGGCCGCTGCCAGACGGCGAGGTCGGCAGCATCGAGGTCCGCGGCCCGAACGTTTTCACCGGCTACTGGCAGCTGCCCGAGAAGACCGCCGCGGAGTTCCGCGAGGACGGCTTCTTCATCACCGGCGATCTGGGCCGTATAGACGAGGACGGCTATCTGCGCATCGTCGGCCGCGGCAAGGACCTGGTGATCTCCGGCGGGTACAACATCTACCCCAAGGAGATCGAGGAGTTGCTGGATGCCCATCCCACGGTGCTGGAGTCCGCCGTGATCGGCGTCCCGCACCCCGACTTCGGCGAGACGGTCGTAGCCGTGGTCGTACCCGCTCCGGACCACCGTCCCGAGGAGCCGGAGCTGCTGGCATACGTTGCCGAGGACCTCGCCCGGTTCAAGCACCCCCGAGCGGTGCGCGTCGTGGACGCCCTGCCCCGCAACGTCATGGGGAAGGTGCAGAAGGCCGAACTACGGCGGCGTTACGCCGACTTGTTCGCCGCCGCGGACGCCTGATCCACCGCCCGTCCGGGGACAGAGGCACAGTCCGCTCGCGCCTCTGCCCCCCACCCCAGCAGAACCCTCTACGCCACAGCCTCCCCATGCCTGATATGTCCCCTCAATGTCCCCCCAATGTCTCTCAATGTGGAGAAGACGATGGTCATCTATGGAGTTGCGGCGCTCGCGGCTTGCGCGCTCGCGGGCACACTCGTCGGTGAACTACTGGGCGCCGCCGTCGGTGTCGACGCCAATGTCGGCGGAGTCGGTTTCGCCATGATCATGCTGGTGCTGGTCACGCACCAGCTCCGCCGGAAGGGCAAGTTCCCCGAGGCCTCCGAGCAGGGCGTGCTCTTCTGGAGCGCGATGTACATACCGATCGTCATCGCCATGGCCTCCACGCAGAACGTGGTCAAGGCCGTCAGCGGTGGCCCGATGGCGATCCTGGCCGGCCTCGGCGCCTTGACCGCGGGGTTCGCCCTGGTCCCCGTACTGGCGCGGATCGGAGAGGCGGGCGAGCCACTGGAACCACTGGAACCACTGGAACCACTGGGGGAACACGCTGTCAACGAAAAGCAGGAGGCCTGAGATGGACCGCGTGACCGCCGTCTTCGAAGACAACGGCCTCTTGGTGGCCTTGGCTCTGATCGGGGCACTGATGCTGGTGGCCGGATGGCTGTCCAGCACGCTCACCCGGGGCCGGTTGCAAGGGTCCGCCATCGCCATCCTCCTCGGCCTGGTCCTGGCCTACTGGGGCGGCAGAGTGACGGACGGCGAGCACGGCCTCGCCGACTTCGCAGCCCTCTCCGGACTGAGCCTGATGGGCGGTGCGATGCTGCGGGACTTCGCGATCGTCTCCACCGCCTTCGGCGTCGACCTGAAGGTGATCAAGCGCGCCGGGGTGTCCGGCGGGCTGTCGATCCTGCTGGGTGTGCTCGTCTCGTTCGTGATGGGCGCCGTCATCGCCGCACTGTTCGGCTACTCCGACGCCAAGTCACTGGCGACGATCGGCGCGGGCGCGGCCACGTACATCGTCGGGCCGGTGACCGGTACGGCGGTGGGCGCGAGTTCGGACGTGATCGCACTGTCGGTGGCGGCCGGACTGGTCAAGTCCGTGGTCGTGATGGTGGCAACTCCGCTCGTCGCCCCCCTGATCGGCCTGAACAACCCGAAGTCCGCCATGGCCTTCGGAGGTCTGCTGGGCACGACGTCCGGTGTGGCGGGCGGCCTCGCGGCCACCGACAAACGCCTGGTCCCCTACGGGGCCATGACCGCCACCTTCTACACAGGGGTCGGCTGCTTGCTCGGCCCGTCGCTGCTGTACGTGGCGTTGAGGGCGATCGTCGGTGGATGAGAGCGGCTGCACGTCGGGGCGGGCGGGATCATGCCGCCTGCCCCGAGGCCGTGATCAACACACGGAGCCCGGCACTGGACCGGCGGCAGCAAGTCGGCAGCCCCGGCACCTCCTTGAGCAACGTCCTGCGGGAGCAGCACTGCCAGTCCCAAAGGCATCGGCGTGAGCCCAACGTCCGCTCGTCCAGGGCGTGTCGGCCACCGGTCCCTGCTGCCGGAGAGGATGACGACAACGCAGAGCACCACAAGGTGCGTGCCTGGGTAGAGCATGCAATCGTCTGGTTGAAAACCCCACGTCTTTCCATGCGACGCCCACATGCACATCCTGGCTTTCGCATCATGACCAGGAGACCGCGATCACAGGCCCTGAACTGCCTGAACGCAGCCTTGTGTAAAACGCTTTACTGCGGGACGTGTGCGCCGAGCGAGGACGAATCGATGATCACGCTCGGTGTGAATGACCTCGACGTCATTCTGGTCCGAGTGTCGGCTGTGGCTGGTGGTCGGCAACCATGCCTGCAGCGGCCGGAACGCCCGTTGATATGGGCAGCCGCTCGGGTGTGGTGAAGGTCCTTCGATACGGCAGCGTGCCGCTTACGGGACAGATCTTCGACAAGCCCGTTACTCCGTAAGCAACAGGCTCCTCGCAAACTGTCAGTTACGTGCAAGGACCCGCCTATGTCGTAGTGGTCTGCATGATGGGCGGGGTGAATACTCGACGACTGATAGTTTTCATGAGCTGCGCCGCTGTGGCCGGTCTGGGGCTGTTGCTCGTGGGACTGCGCTGGAGCCAGGCCAACCGCGTCGCGACGGTGGTGTCTTGTCTGGCAGCCGTTGCCGCAGTGGGCGTGGGAATCTGGGCCGCCCTCCCGGTGCGGCGCACGCATGCCGATCCGAACTCCGGAGAACCAGGAGCCCCGACACGAGGTATCGCGATCCGAGTGTCCGAGACGGGAACAGCGACCGCCGGAGACGGAGGGCGGGCCAACACTGGCATCCGCGCGCCGAAAAACATCAACCATCAAAGCGGCGAGATGACAGCGGAGCGGACTGGTGATGCGAACGCGTCGCGAGACTCGGATGCCAACACCGGAATCCGTCTGGACTGAGGGCGGCGACCATGGAAATTTTCCAGCGCCGTGCTGAGGTACGGGGCAGCGGTCCGGCTATTGCCGGGGATCGCTCATTCGCCAACAGCGGCGTGGTATTCGGTGGGGTGCACCTGGACCCGGCGTCGGCCGACTCCAGGGCACGCCAAAGACTGGTGGACCTGGTGTCCCGTCAGTGGGAACGGGAGGCGGTCGACTGCCTGCAGCTCGCCCACCCGGACGCGATCGCGGTGCGCTGGCGCACTGTGCGCGATCGCAGGCTGATGGACTCCGAGCAGAACCTCACGGCCTCGTCGCTGGAGCTCAGATTCGACGGCCTGAGGATTGAGCCCCTGCTGGCCGAGTTCCGCACAATGAGGCGCCGCAGATTGGTGATCATCGGAGGTCCGGGCTCCGGGAAGACCACGCTGGCCGTACAACTGGTCCGGCAGTTGCTCAAGAACCGCTCCGAAGACAGCCCCGGCGAACCGATTCCTGTCCTGTTCTCAGTGGCCGGCTGGGACACGACAGTGTTCGAGAGGCTCAACGATTGGGTCGCCCACCGACTGACCCGCGACTGCCCGGCGCTGGCGCCCAAGGACAAGTTGCAGTCGATCTGCCGCAACCTCGTCGAGCAACGGCATGTGTTACCGGTGTTAGATGGTCTTGACGAGCTTTCTCCGCCCGCCCGCACAGCCGTCGTGGAAGCACTCAGCAGATCCTGTGCGGAGGATGCCCAGCTGATCCTCACGTGTCGCACAGCCGAGTACAGGCAGGCTGTCCAAAAGCCGGGAAAGGCTTTCACCTCGGCGCTGGTCATCGAGCCGAACAGCGTTTCCCCCACCGCCGCAGCGGACTATCTGGACCGCTGTCTGCATGTCGAGCGGGAATCTTCCTGGGACCGTGTGCTGGAGGCTCTGCGTACCACCCGCCCGCTCGACGGGCCCATCGCGGTGCTCGCGGAGGTTGCTGCATCCCCACTCGGGCTCTGGCTCGTCCGAACCGCCTATGAACGCTCCGATCCGGCGGAACTTCTTGAGGCGGACCGCTTCCAGGATGCCGACTGTCTTCGCACCCATCTCTTCGATGCGCTGATCCCTGCGGTCGTCCAGAATCGCCGACCCAGAGACGATTCCTTCGAGCGTGCTGTGCCGCGCCGCCGCCACGATCCCGCCGACATCAAACGCTGGCTGAGCTACCTGGCATCCGTCACCCCGGAGAGCTCCGATCTCCCGTGGTGGAGGCTCGCGCGCGGTGCCAAGGCCATCACCCCCGCTTTCTGCCTGTGCTTCGGAATGATCACCGCTCTGGTCTCCGGCCTGTCGCTTGCGAGCGCTTACTGGATCTTCTACCCGTCCGGGAGCTCTTTGGGTTCCGTGGTGTTCGGTGTGGCCACAGGCGGCGCGGGAGCGATGGCGGCACACAGGTGGGCGGACAGCGCTCCCGGTTATGCGCGCCCGCCGCTACGCGGGGGGTTCCGGGAGTTGGGCCGAGCGGTACTGGACCACATCATGCACGGGCTCGTGGTCGGAGTCCCGGTCGGCTCCCTCCTCTACCTCGTGGGCGCCCGACCTCATTACATGATCGTCGGCATCATCCTCACAGTTGTCCTACTCAACGGCGTCACCTCCGGCTTCACGGACTGGATCGAAGGCCCCTCGCCTGACGATGGGCCAGTGACCCCACTCGACCACTTCCAGGCCGACCGGCGGCTTGAGGCGCTGCGGACATCGGTCTTCGGCCTGGCATACGGGCTCGCACTCGCTGTGGGGTTCAGCCTGCTCCGAGGTATCGCGGTCGGCCTTGCAACGGGCATTATCGGCGGCCTGTCCATCGCATTCACCACAGCTACGCTCCAGGGCCGCCATCACGCTTGGTTGGCCTTCTCGGCTGCCGCATACCGGCTGTCCCGGCAAGGCCACCTACCACGCCCGCTGATGCCCTTCCTCGATGACGCACACCGCCTAGGGCGTGTTTTAGAACTCGCTGACCTGCTTGGTGGGCCGTCCGGGGAAGTCGCGGGCGGCCATCCAGATGGTGAGGTCGCGGGCGATGTCGTTGACGCTTGTGGCCGTGGTGACCTCGTGCTCGTTGCGGGAGGTGTCACGGCGGACGATCTCGTAACCGCCTTCATCGACGACGGCCACGGAGGCGAACCAGACAGGATCGTCCTCGTCCGGCTGGACGACCACGAACGTGTTGTC
>NZ_QFRX01000001.1:6708976-6897442 GCF_003143935.1 Streptomyces sp. Act143
GACGGCCACGGAGGCGAACCAGACAGGATCGTCCTCGTCCGGCTGGACGACCACGAACGTGTTGTCGGAGTCGTTGAGGTCGCTGATCATCATGAACAGCGCGTCCTCGGAGGGGTCGTCGATGCGGTCGCCGTTCTCGCTGTCGGCGCCGTAGTACTGAGCCCCCATCGTTGCCTCTCCCTCACCCTGAGCACCTGGTCGCGGTCAGCATGGCACGTGGCACCGACGGTTCAGGCCGGTCATAACCATTCGCCGATGGCGGCGATCAGAACGGTGGCTTCGAAGCGGACGGCGAGTTTGTCGAACCTGGTGGCGACCGCGCGGTTGCGCTTGAGCCGGTTGATTCCGCACTCGACCGCGTGCCGGGCTTTGTAGTCCTCGCGGTCGAACGCTGGAGGCCGCCCGCCGGCTTTGCCGCGCCGTCTGCGGTTGGCGGCCTGGTCGGCGGGCTCCGGGATCGTGCAGCGGATTCCGCGCTTTCGAAGGTAGGCCCGGTTGGCGCGGGAGGAGTACGCCTTGTCGCCCCGTACCCGCAGCGGCCGGACACGAGGACGGCCGGGTCTGGTGCGGGGCACCCGGATGCCTTCCAGGACGGCGGCGAACTGAGGACTGTCACCACGCTGACCGGCGGTGACCAGCAACGACAGCGGCCGTTGGCCTTGCTCGCAGGCCAGATGGATCTTGGTGGTGAAGCCTCCCCGTGACCGGCCCAGACCGTGGTCGTCGGGCTCGGGGCGGGTTCCGCCCGGCGGTTCCTTCTGGGCCTGTCCGTCACGGCGGGCGCCTGCGGCGTGTTGATGGGCTCGGCAGATCGTGGAGTCCACGTTGACCTCCCACGTGATCAGCCCGTCCGCATCCGCCCGGGCCTGCAGCCGGGTCAGCAGTTCGGGCCAGGTGCCGTCACGTTGCCAGCGGCGAAAGAGCCCGTAGACGGTCTGCCACGGCCCGTACTCCGACGGCAGATCCCGCCACGGAGCACCGGTCCGCACCCGCCAACGGATCCCGTCGATCAGTCTCCGCCGACCCAACGATGGCCGCCCCAGCACCGCGACCGGCAACAGCGGCTCCAGCACAGCCCACTGCCCGTCAGAAAGATCCCCTCGCCCCACACCGCGATCATCACGGCACAGGGCAAGGGGCGAGGCCCACTTCTAAAACACGGCCTAGTCGCGTGCCGCCTCCGGATGCAGGCGTACCCAGCCCTCCCACGCCGACGTGATCATGTCCTGGACGTCGTGCTTGGCCTTCCAGCCGAGTTCCGTGGCGATGCGGTCGGCGGCGGCGACGACCCGGGCCGGGTCGCCCGGGCGGCGCGGGGTGACGGTCGGGGGGCGGTCGTGACCGGTGACGGCGTTGATGCGGTCGATCATCTCGCGGACGGAGACTCCTTCGCCGCGGCCGATGTTGAGGGTGAGGTCGCGGCCGGGGGCGGAGCGCAGGGCGCGGGCCGCCGCCACGTGCGCCTCCGCCAGGTCGACCACGTGGATGTAGTCGCGGACGCAGGTGCCGTCGGGGGTCGGGTAGTCGTCGCCGAAGATGCGCGGGGGCGCGTTCTCGGTGAGCTTCTCGAAGACCATGGGGATCAGGTTGAACACGCCCGTGTCGGCGAGGGCGGGGGCCGCCGCGCCCGCCACGTTGAAGTAGCGGAGCGAGGCCGTGGCGAGGCCCGTGGCCCGGCCGGTGGCACGGACCAGCCACTCCCCGGCCAGCTTCGTCTCGCCGTACGGCGACATGGGCACGCACGGCGTCTCCTCCGTCACCAGCTCCACGTCCGGCATGCCGTACACCGCCGCCGACGACGAGAACACGAAGGACGGCACCCCGGCCGCGGTCACCTGCTCCAGCAGGACGCGCAGGCCCTCCACGTTCTCCCGGTAGTAGTGCAGCGGCCGGTCGACCGACTCGCCCACCTGCTTCTTCGCCGCCAGATGCACGACCCCGCTGATCCGGTGGTCGGCCAGGGCGCGCGCCACCCGCTCGGCGTCCAGCGTGGAACCGACCACCAGCGGCACCCCGTCCGGCACGCGCTCGGCGATGCCCGTGGACAGGTCGTCGTACACCACCGCGTGCTCGCCCGCCTCGGTCAGCGCCCGTACGACGTGCGCCCCGATGTATCCGGCGCCGCCGGTGATCAGCCAGGTCATCTACGGCCGTCCCCTCGTGAGGTGGAGCGTGGTGGTGCGTCCGGCGCTGCTCGGACAGCGGCATCAGCTGCTGCTCGGACAGCGGTATCAGTCAATCAGGCGGCGCAGCCCACCGGGGACAGTCAGGGCGGCGTCCTGCGCGCGGGCCGGGGCGGGAAGTGGCTCCGGGCGGGCGCCCGTCGTGCGCCACAGGCGCGTGAAGGACAGCGCCGCCGCCGTCGCCAGCAGGCCGTTGCGTACGAGCATCAGCGCGCAGCCCGTCCAGGTCGCGGCCGCCACCTCGGCGTACAGCACCGGGTACACCACCGCGCTGACCGCCGTCGCGGCCACGATCAGCGCGGCCACCGGGCGTTGCGCGGTGTGCCGGGAGGTCAGGCACATCGCGGCCAGGCCCAGCAGCCAGATCATGTACTGCGGGCTGATCACCCGGCTGGTCGCCGTGAAGAGGAGGACGGCCGTCAGGGCCGCGTCGTACGCGGTCGCCGGCGTCCGGTGCCGGGCCCGCACCCGCCACCACAGCAGGAGCCCGAAGGCGACCGCCGTGGCGGCCAGCGAGGCGTGGGCGACCAGGGACACGTACGGGCCCGTGTACTCCAGCGCGCCGTACTGGTAGCGGACCGTGCCCGGCCAGCCGGCGTGGGTCGCCAGACCCAGTGCCGTGCCGCCGAGGGACTCGATCTGCACACCCCGGCCGCCCTGCTGGCGCAGGAACGCGAAGGGGTGGTCGAAGAGGGCCGCCAGGACGGCGAGGGCCGCCGTCGCCGTCAGCGCCGCTCCCGTCCATGCCGAGCGGGTCGCGCGGCCCCGTGCCACGCCCAGCAGCACCAGCACCGGCCACCCCTTCACCAGCGCGCCCAGGGCCGCGAACGCGCCGCACGCGCGCGTGGAGCGCTCCGACGTCAACAGGGCGATGACGGCCAGGGCGGTGGCCTGCACGTCGTAGCGTGCGAGCGGCACGTGCAGGAGGAGCGGGAGCCCGCCGGTCCACAGGGCCGCGCCGCGCAGGCTGCGGCCTGGGCGGCTGCCCGCGCGGGACAGCGCGTACGTGATCGCCGCGTCGGCGAGCAGGGTCAGGGCCACGAACGCCCGGAAGTACGTCAGGCCCGGCAGCAGCGCGGGGGACAGCAGGACCGGGGCCGCGCCCGGCGGGTACTGCCAGAGCGGGTCGTCGGCGGGAAAGGCGCCGGCCGACAGGACGCCGTACCAGTGGGCGTACAGCCGCCACACCTCACGGGCGACGCCGCCTCCGCCCAGCGGCGGCAGCGTGTCGTGGGCGAGCAGCCACAGCATCAGGGCGCGGGTGGTGAGCCAGGCGGCGGCCACCAGGAGGAGCGGACGTCGTGTCATCACGGCGGATCGTAAGGGGTGCGAATGCCGTGTTTCTCGTTCAAAAATGCCGTGTTTCTCGTTCAAAGGGGGTGTGCCGGGCGGTTACTCCTCCGTCGCCGCCCGGGAGGCCGCCAGGTCCAGCGCCGTCGTCAGCTCGTCCAGCCGGGTCCGCAGCTCCCGGATCTCGTCGACGTCGAACCCGGTCGCGGCGGCGATGCGCCGGGGCACCTGGAGCGCGGCCTCGCGCAGGGCCGTGCCCTCCTCGGTGAGCCGCACCTCCACGGACCGCTCGTCGCGCGCGCTGCGCTCCCGGCGCACCAGGCCGGCCGCCTCCAGGCGCTTGAGCAGCGGGGAGAGCGTGCCGGAGTCGAGGCGCAGGTGCTCCCCCAGCTTCTTGACCGGCAGGTCGCCCTGTTCCCAGAGGACCAGCATCACCAGGTACTGGGGGTACGTGAGCCCCAGGTCCTTGAGGATCACGCGGTAGACGCCGTTGAAGGCGCGGGACGCGGCGTGCAGGGAGAAGCAGATCTGCTGGTCCAGGCGGAGCCAGTCGCTCGTGGGGCTCGTGGGCGTGGTCATGGTCCCAGGGTAGCTCGTGAAGGCAATTTAGTTGTGCACAACTTAATTGTGTGCTCTACTTGTGGTCATCGGGTTCACGACCCGAGTCACGACCTCCGAGAGGACTGGTTTTCCATGGACGCGCTCTACACCGCAGTCGCCACCGCCACCCACGGCCGCGAGGGTCGCGCCGTCTCCAACGACGGCAAGATCGACCTCCCGCTGAGCTTCCCGGTGGAGATGGGCGGCAACGGTCAGGGCACCAACCCCGAGCAGCTCTTCGCCGCCGGTTACGCCGCCTGTTTCGGCAGCGCCCTCGGGCTGGTCGGCCGCCAGGCCAAGGTCGACGTCAGCGACGCCGCGGTGACCGCCGAGGTCGGCATAGGCAAGCAGGGCGAGGGCTTCGCGCTCGCCGTCACCCTCCGCGTCGAGCTGCCGGACAGCGTCGACGAGGCCACCGGCCGCAAGCTCGTCGAGGCCGCCCACCAGGTCTGCCCGTACTCCAACGCCACCCGCGGCAACGTCCCGGTCGAACTCGTCATCGAGTAGGCGTCAGTCGTCGGACCGTTGTCACCCATCGGCGGACCGTCGTCACACAGGGGCGAAGGCCGGTGCTTCCCGCACCGGCCTTCGCCCCTGCTCGTGCGTGCGGGAGCGGTCAGCGGCCGGGGCGCCCGGCCGGAC
This sequence comes from Streptomyces sp. Act143, assembly GCF_003143935.1. Taxonomy (GTDB): domain Bacteria; phylum Actinomycetota; class Actinomycetes; order Streptomycetales; family Streptomycetaceae; genus Streptomyces. The sequence goes on from NZ_QFRX01000001.1 coordinate 6,713,692, forward strand.
GCCAGGTGGACGGGCGGGTCGGGGTGGGCCGGGACGGGCTGGACGGCATGCGGACTCCGGGGGCGAGGGCGCGGCGGTGGGGGGGGTGCTGACCAGGGTTCGGTGGCGAGGGCGCGGCGGTGGGGGGTTGCTGACCAGGGTTCGGTGGCGAGGCTTTGGTCAGATGCTTTCGACGGCAGGGGCCGCGGGCGACGCGGGAGCCGCCGGTCGCGGCACCGTGGCCAGCGGGGAGTGCGCGAGGGCCGCCGCCGCGGACGGCACCGGGAACCGCTCGGCGAGCGGCACCACCGGCGGCAGCTCGGTCTCGCCCAGCACCACACGGCGTACGACCCGCTCGGCGGCGCGGCCGTCGTCGTACGGGCAGAAACGCTCACGGAACGCCGAGCGCAGCTGGGTGGAGCGGGAGCCGCGCCAGTGGCCGGTGGCGAAGATGTCGATCAGCTCGTCCTCGCTGCGCGCGACCGCGCCCGGCGGGAAGGAGCGCAGGTCGAAGTAGGTGCCGCGGGCCGCCTCGTACGCCGCGTGGTCGTCGTCGGCGGCGTGGATCACGATCGGCCGGTCCAGGTTGGCGTAGTCGAACATCAGGGACGAGTAGTCGGTGACCAGGGCGTCCGAGGCGAGGCAGAGCGACTCCACGCTCGGGTGGTCGGTGACGTCGACGACCCGGGCCGAACCGGAGGCGAGCGGACCCCCGTGCCGGTGGTGGGCGCGGGCGAGGACGACGAAGCGCGGGCCCAGGCGGCGCAGGACGCGGTCCAGGTCGAGCGCGGAGCGCTGGGTGCGGCGGTAGTCGCGGTGGGTCGGCGCGTACAGGATCGCCACCGTCCCCTCCGGGATGCCGAGTTGCTCGCGGTGTCGCCGCACGTCCTCCGAAGTGGCCCGCAGGAACACGTCGTTGCGGGGACTGCCGTACGGGAGCGTGGTGTAGCCGCCGGGGAGGGCCCGCTCCCAGGTCAGGGTGGCGTGACGGTTGGCGGACAGGACGTAGTCCCATTTGTCGACGTCGTCGAGGAGCGCCGCGAAGTCCAGGTCGCGGGCGGCGGCGGGGCGTTCGAGGAGGTCCAGGCCCATGTGCTTGAGCGGAGTGCCGTGCTGGGTCTGGACGAGGACCTGGCCGGGGCGCTTGACCAGGCGGCGGTCGAACTCGACGTTGCTGACGAGGTACTTGGAGCGGGCCAGCGCCGTCCAGTGGGCGGCGGTGCCGGGGCGCAGTCGGCGGGTCGCGGTGGGGATCGTGTGGTGGTGCTCGGGGGCGGCGATCCACGCCGTGCGGATGTGCGGGGCGAGGTCGCGGAATGCCGCCTCCAGGGCGCCCGGGTGGCAGCCGTGGCCGCGGTCCCGGTACGCGGCGAAGACCGCGCGGTCCTCGTGCAGGGGGAGGCGCAGCTGGACGCGGTAGTGGAGGCGCAGGGCGACCGTGTGCAGGGAGCCGGCCAGGCGGGCGGCGAGGGCCTTGGTCCGGCGGCCGAGCCGCTTGGCCCACTCCAGCGCGCGGTACGTGCGCGGCAGGTTCAGGCGGACCAGCGTGTGGCGCAGGCGGGAGCGCAGCGGGACCGGGTGGCCCGGGGTGCGGTACCGGCGGTAGTGGTCACGGGTCCGGCGCAGGAACTCGGCGTGCGTGCCCCGCGGCAGCCGGTGCCGCTCGGTGAACACCGTGGTCAGGCAGTCGACCATGCGGCGGAACAACTCCGGCCGCCACCGCGCGAGTTCGGGGTGCTGGTCGAGGAACGCGAAGAGCCGGTCGTACTGGTCGAAGACATCGAAGGGGCGGAAGGTGCCGGTGCCGCGGCGCTGCCGGTGGTGCACGCTCACCCGGTCCAGCGTCGCGATCGTGTCCGCCGTCATCAGCACCTGGTACGTCCAAGGGGCGTCCGCGCGGGAGCCGGGCGGGAAGCGGAAGCCCGCGCGCTCCACGAACTCCCGGCGGTACGCCTTGTCCCACGCCGCTGTGGGTGACCGCAGCAGTCCGGGGCGGTCCTCCAGTCGGAACGGCGCCGGTCCCTGCTCGGTGAGCTGCGGGGCGAAGGGGTTGGGGGCGGCGTCGCCCCGCCAGTCGGTGCGCGCGTGGCCGTAGACCAGCACGTCCGGCTCGCCCGTCTCCTTCAGCCGGTCGGCGATCGCCTGGAGCGCGTCCGCGGTGAGGGTGTCGTCGCCGTCCAGGAACACCACGTAGTCGCCCGTCGCCGCCGCGAGACCGGCGTTGCGGGCCGGGCCGAGCCCCCGGTTCTCCGCCAGGTGCACCGGCCGCACCCGGGGGTCGCGGGCGGCGAACTCGTCGACGATCGCCCCGCAGGCGTCCGGCGAGCAGTCGTCGACGGCGATCAGTTCCAGGTCCGGACACGACTGGGAGAGCACCGACTCCAGGCACTCGTGCAGATACGCCTGAACCTGGTACGCGGGGACGATGACACTGAACCTGGGCAAGGCACATCCATGGGGGAGGGGTCGGCGCGGGCGTTCGGCCCGGCAACGGCCGGTGGAGTGACTTGGTTACGTCGCTTACGGCATACGGGGGATTCCAGGCGGACCCGAGGGGACGGACCGCCCTCGGCCCGCCCCCTCGGAAGCGCCAATCCCCTTGCCGTAAGCGCTACTTGACCGCGCCCGCCATCACGCCGGACACGAACTGCCGCTGGAACGCGAAGAACACGATCAGCGGGATGACCATCGAGATGAAGGCGCCGGTCGCCAGGATCTCGATGTTGCTGCCGAACTGCCGTACCTGCTGCTGCAGGGCGACCGTCAGCGGCTGCGAGTCGGCGTTGGTGAACACCAGCGCCACCAGCATGTCGTTCCACACCCACAGGAACTGGAAGATGCCCAGCGAGGCGAGTGCGGGTGCCGCGAGGGGGAGCACCACCGTCGCGAACAGCCGTGCCTCGTTCGCCCCGTCGAGACGCGCCGCCTCCAGGAGCTCCCGGGGGATCTCCGCGAAGAAGTTGCGCAACAGGAAGATTGCGAACGGCAGTCCGAAGCCGACGTGGAACAGGACCGCGGCGATGATGTCGCCGAAGATCCCGAGCTCCCGGAACAGCACCGTCAGCGGGATCAGCGCCACCTGCACCGGCACCACCAGCAGCCCCACCACGACCATGAACCAGGCGTCGCGGCCCTTGAAGTCCATCCACGCGAAGGCGTAGCCCGCCATCGCGCCGATGAGCACCACCAGCACGGTCGCCGGGACCGTGATCCAGACGGTGTTGAACAGGGAGTCGGTGATCGTCTCGTTCTTCAGGAGCGTGTCGTAGCTGTGCGCGGTCAGCTGGCCCGGCGCGCTGAACACCTTCCACCAGCCCGAGGCGGCGATGTCGGTCGGGTCGCGGAACGACGAGACCAGCAGCCCGAAGGTCGGCACCAGCCAGACCAGCGCGACGACGATCAGGAAGACCCGCAGGACGCCGCCGCCCGCCGCGCTCGCCACCCGGGCTGGGAGGGAGCGCCTGGCGCGCACGGTCGTGTCGAGAGTGGTCACCGCTCACGCTCCTTCCGCAGCCGGCGCAGATTGACCCACATCACCGGCAGTACGAGCAGCAGCAGGATGACGCCGATCGCGCTGCCGATGCCGTAGCTGGCGCCGCCGCCGAAGGACGACTGGAACAGTTGGAGCGCCAGCACGTTGGCGTCGTCCATGGTGGGCTGCGGGGCGATGATGTAGACCAGGTCGAAGATCTTCATCACGTTGATCATCAGCGTGACGAGGACGACGACCAGGACCGGCGCCAGCATCGGCACCGTGACCTTTCTGAACACCTGCCACTCGTTGGCGCCGTCCACCCGGGCCGCCTCCAGGAGATTGCGGTCCACGCCCGCGAGACCGGCCGCGATCAGGATCATCGCGAAACCCGCCCACATCCACACGTACGCCCCGATGATCGCCGGGGTGACCAGGGTCGGGCCCAGCCAGTCGATGCCGTTGTAGGCAGCCGCGAAGTTCGAGCCGGGCAACCGGAGTTGGGCCCCGTCCGCCTCGCCGGGCAGATGGAAGGTGCCGTCGGCGCCGCTCTTCGTCGAGGCGACGACCTCGCCGTCCTTCACCGCCTCGATCTTGACGCCCTTCAGCGCCTTCTCACCGGCGTCGATCTGACCCTTCGTACCGCCGCCGCCCAGCTTGAAGTCCAGCCACACCGTGCCGTCGATGCCCGCGCCGGTGGCCGCCTTGGCGTCCTCGGGGGTGCCGGGGAGCCGGTTCGGGGCGATGCCGACCAGCGGCAGCAGGGCCGGGGTGCCCGCGTGCACGGTGCCGGTCGACGTGAACGAGCCGCCGCCCGAGGGCTTCAGATCGCTCACCGCCGCGTTCGGCCGGGCCTTCGGATACACCGAGGAGTCCACGAACGCGTCGTGCACGCTCGTCACCACCGCGTTCGCGACACCCTGATCCGGGTCCGCCGCGTACACCAGCCGGAAGATGATGCCCGCGGCCAGCATCGAGATCGCCATCGGCATGAAGACGATCAGCTTGAACGCCGTGCCCCAGCGCACCCGTTCGGTCAGCACCGCGAAGATCAGACCCAGCGCGGTGACCACGGCCGGGGCGACCGCCACCCAGATCGCGGTGTTGCGCACGGCGGTCAGCGTGGCGTCATTGCTGAAGATGTCGCCGTAGTTGTCCAGGCCGACGAAGTGCGAGCCGTCGGCGTCGTAGAGGCTGCGCCAGATCGAGTACCCGATCGGGTAGACCACGAGCGCGCCGAGCAGGACCAGCGCGGGCAGCAGGAACAGCGCCGCCACCCACAGTCTGGTCCGCGTCACGCTCTTGTGCGGAGACGCGGAGGGCGTCGGCAGTGCGCCGGCGCCCTCCGTCGAGTTCGCCACCGAGGCCATCGGTGTCAGCTCGACCCGTACGCCTTGGCCGCGTCGGCCTCCAGCTTCTGCTGGGCGCCGGCCACATCACTCGGGTTGCTCAGGAAGTCCTGGAGGTCCTTCCACTCACCGGTGCCCTGCGTGCCGCCGAACGCCGCCGGGGCCTGGTCGGACATGTCGAACCGGAAGTCGTCACCGGCGGCGATCAGCGCCTTGGCGATCTGCCCCGTCACATCGTCCTTGTACTTCGCCTGGTCCATCTCCTTGTTCGGGGAGATGAAGCCGCCCTGCGCCGCCCAGATCTCGGCCGCGTCGGTCGAGGCGAGGAACGTCAGCAGCGCCTGGGCGCCCTTGCCGTCCTTGAGCGCCACGGCCACGTCACCGCCGCTGACCACGGGGGAGTCGGAGCCGACCGCCGGGAACGGGAAGACCTTGGCGTCCGTGCCCACCTTCGCCTTGGTGTCGGCGTTGATGTTCGCGGTGACGAAGTCGCCCTCGTAGACCATCGCGGCCGGGGTGTCACCGGTGAAGGCCTGGGTGACCGACTTCGGGAAGTCCGTGTCCAGTGCGCCCTTGCGTCCGCCCGCGAGCAACTCGTCCCTGCCCCACAGCTCGGCGAGGGTGGTGAGGGCCTGCTTGACCGAGGGATCCGTCCACTTGATCTTGTGCTGGGCCAACTGGTCGTACTTCTCCGGGCCCGCCTGGGACAGATAGACGTTCTCGAACCAGTCCGTGAGCGTCCAGCCGTCGGCGCCGCCGACGGAGACGGCGGGCGAACCGGCGTCGGACAGGGTCTGCGCGGTGGAGATGAACTCCTTCCACGTCTTCGGCGTGTCCGTGATCCCGGCCGCGTCGAAGGCCGCGGTGTTGTACCAGATCAGGGACTTGTTGGCGGCCTTCGCGTACACGCCGTACTGCTGGCCGCCGACCGCCCCCAGGTCACGCCACCCCTGCGAGAAGTTCTTGTCCAACTGGGCCTTGGCCTCCGGCCCGAGGGGCTTGAGCCACTTCTTCTCCGCGAACTGCTTGAGCACGCCGACCTGCGGCAGGAACGCCACGTCCGGTGGCTGACCGCCCTCGATCTTGGCGCCGAGGAAGGTGGAGGTGTTGTTGCCGGTCGGCACGAACTTGACCTTGGCGCCGGTGCGTTTGGTGAACTCCTTCAGGACCTGGGTGAAGTTCTCCTGCTCCGCCCCGGTCCAGACGGCGGCGACCTCCAGGGTCTGGCCGTCGAGCTTGGGAAGGGTCACGGAGGTGCCGGTCCCCGTGCCCTTGCTCTCGTTGTCGCTTGCGTTGTCGTCGTCTCCGCCGCACGCGGTGAGCACGAGTGCTCCCGCGAGGAGGGCGGCGGTCGCCGCGGCGGTCCTGCGTGTCCGGTGTGTGCTGCTCGTGCTGCGCATCACTGCCCCGTTCTTCGTCCTCGTCGAACGTCGAGCGCTGTCCCGTGGGCTCTGGTCTACGCCGGGGGCATGGGGTCGGCAAGACCGCGTGCGGTGTCAACCGGACGATCGTTGCGGCGTCGTAACGCTGCGTCCAGGACAGGGCCACAGCCCAAGCCGTGACGCAACGGCTTCGGCCCCAGGGCCTGTTGCGAAAGTCCCGCCTGCCCCGCGACGCCCGGCACTAGAGGAGAGAGGGCACCTCGGTGGCCGCGACCTCGCGTGCCGCCCGCTCCAACGCGCTCGCCAGCAACGCCAAGTCCGTCGGCCCGTTGCCCAGTTCGCGTACCGGACGGCGGGCCGGCGGGTCGCCCATCCGCTCCCAGTCCAACGGCACCACCGTCGGCCGCAGCGTCGCCGTCCGCGGGATGCGGCCGGTGACCCGGCCGCCCTGGAACGCGGTCGTCCGGCCGTCCGCCCACGTCAACCGCCCACGCCCCGGCGCCGGTTCGTCAGGTCCCGCCGCCACCGCGTCCAGCACGACCCGCAGCGTCGCCCGCCGGGCGGCCTCCGACTCCGCCGTACGGCCGCCGGAGGTCGCCGCGGCGACCAGATGGACGCCCAGCCGCTCGCCCTCCCGCGCCACGGCCTCCAGCGCGCGCACGACCGAGCCCGCCGACGGTCTGCCGGGGGAACCCAGCGGCGGCTGCACCAGCGCGTCCAGGTCGTCGACGACCACGACGAGACGCGGCAACGGCGGCGCCGGCTCCGTCCGCTGACGGGCCGCACCGGGGCGCAGCCGCATGGTCGAGCTGGGCGGGGAGTCGAGGTCGCCGGTCCCGGCGGCACCCCGCTGGGCGACCATACGCCCCGACAGCTCACGGCCCGTGTGCCACTCGGCGAAGTCGGACCGGCCCAGCAGCTCCGCCCGGCGCTTCAGCTCGGCGCTCAGGGATTGCGCGAACTCCCGCATCCGGACCGGGTCGTTGGCGGCGAGATGGGTGGTCACATGCGGTACGTCCGTACACACCCGCAGGCCCTCGCCGTGGCCGCCGGCGCCCGCGCCCACGCTGTCCCGGCCGTCCATCAGCACGACGCTCAGCCGGTCGGGCCGCTCGGCCGCCGCCAGCGAGGCGACGACCGCCCGCAGCAGTTCCGTACGGCCGCTGCCCGCGGGCCCCTCGATCAGCAGGTGCGGACCGTCGGCCACCAGGTCCGCGCCGACCGGCCCGCGCGGCCCGGCGCCGAGCACCGCCCACGCCCGGCCGCCGAGCGCCTCGGTGTCGTCCGCCGCGTCCGCCCACCGCGCCATCAGCGACGCCGGGGTGGCCCTGGCCAGCCCCAACTCGTCCAGCAACCGGGCCATCTGGGGCAGCGGCGCCGACACGCGCGCGAGCCGGTCCGCTGCCGTGCCGTCCGTGCGCATCGGCGCGAGCGCCCGCGCGAACCGCTCCGCCCAGGCGGGGGAGACGGCGTCCACGGCGGCCACGGTGCCGTGACCGACGGGGCCGGAGGGGGTCTCGCTGACGGGGGCGAGGTCGCCGGTGCCTCCGCCGGGCGCCCGCGCCACCCGCAGCAGCCGCAGCGCCGTCGCCACGTCACCGCTGAGCAGCGCGACCGCACCGCACGCGCGGAACGTCGGCGCCGCCGTGCACGCGGCCTCGTACGTCTCCGTCACCGGCGAGGCGGGCGAGGCCGGTGACGTCTCGGCGAGACACACCACATGGATGCCGGCCCGCGGCCCCTCCCACGCCAGCCGCGCCACCGCCTCGCGCACATCGGCGCCGCCGGGGTCGCCGTCCACGACGAGGACCGTGTACGGCCCGGCGAAGGGGGACGCGTCGGCGGTGCCGTCGTCCTGCGCCCAGGAGGGCCGCCGGGCTGCCGCCGCCGTGGGCTGCGCGGGCGGTGCGTCCTCCAGCCTTCTGAGCAGCTCCTCCGTACGCGCCGTCGCCTGTTCACGGTCGTAGGCGAGGAGCAGACGGCAGTCCTGGCCGTGGCCCGGGCGCAGATGCGGGAGCCAGCCCAGCCAGGACCACTCGGCGGTGCGCTCCGCGGCCGGGCGCGAGCGGTCCGCGCTGATCAGGACTATTTCCAGGGTGTCGGGGGAGTGCAGCGCGGCGAGCTGGGCCAGCACCGCGCGGGCCAGCCCGGACAGCCGCGCGCGCGGCCCGGCCAGCCCCAGGGCGCCTGCCTCCCGCAGGTCGGCGGTCACCGGGACCGCGGGCAGCAGACCCGAGCCGTCGGGCGCCGCCCGGTCGGCCGTGCCCAGCCGCACGGTCAGCGCTTCCGGGTGCCCCGGCCCGCGCTCCCACAGCCGGGGCCCGGGCCCGAGCGCCGTCAGCAGCAGCGCCGCCGGGTCCGGCCAGGTCTCCGGCACCTGGGGCGCATCGGCCGCGGGTTCCGTGGCCGGGACGGCCGTCTCCTCGCCGTACGCCTCGCTCCGGTCCGACGCGGGGCCCTGCTCACCGCGTCCACCGGTCAGCCGCCGCGCCCACGCGCCGAGCCCGCCGCGTCTGCGCAGGCCCTGCGGTACGTCGGTGCCGCGCAGCGGCGTGCCTTTGCGGCGCCCGCTGTCCGGAACGTCCGCGGCGTCGCCGGCGCGGGCGTGCTCGTCGGACGCATCGCCGCGCGCCGGGGCGCGGCCGGAGGGGGCGCTCTGCGGGGGGCCGGGGGGAGCGCTTTGCGGAGAGCTGGAGGGAGTGCCTTGCGGGGGATCGGTGCGGGCGGAGGGTGTGTGCGGGGAGTTGGCGGAGGGCGTGTGCGGGGAGTCGGCGTAGGACGCGGTGCCGCCGACGGGGCTGTCCTGGGCCGGGTCGGCTGAAGTCCGCCCGCGAGCCGGGGAGTTGCCGGACGCGGCGTGACCTCCTCGCGTGCCCCCGAGGTCCGCGCCTCCGTGGCCCGCGATCCCGAGGTCCGCGCCCCGCGAAGACTCACCCCGCGAAGACTCACCCCGCGAGGAGTCGCCCCGCGAGGAGTCACCCCGCGAACCGGCACCCCTCGAAAGGTCGCCCCGCGCAAGGTCACCGCGCGAGGAGTAGCCGTCCGGATGGTCGCCGTGCGCGAGGGCGTGCCCCGCCTGTCCCGCGCCCAGCCGTCCCGCGTGTGTCTGCTCACTGTCCCCGGCGCCCGCGCGGGACGCCTCCGCTCCGGAACCCGAGGCGCCTGTGCCCGCGCCACCGCGTGCCGACCCCGCGACGCCCGAACCTGAGTTGCCCGCGCCAACGCGTGTGGCCCCCGCGACGCCCGAACCTGCGGCGCCTGTGCCCGCGCCGCCCCGTGTCGCCCCCGCCACGCCGGACACCCGGCGTCGGGAACCGGTGGTCCGGGTGTCGTGGGTCCGGGCGGCCTGGCTCTCGATGCGGGGTGCGCCGCCCTGGCCCGGCACGACGGGTTCCTCGGGGCCGGTGCGGCTTCGACCCTGTCCTGGCGCCGCCCACCCGGCCGTGCCGGTGGTGTGGCCGGTCGGGCCGGAGGGTGTGCCGGGGCCGCCACCGACGCCGGGGTCGTCGTCCGTGGGCGCGGGCACGCGTACGTGCCCCTCGCCGTCCGGGGCGGTGCGCAGCCGGAACCCGGGGCCGCCGGGGGGAGCCAGGCGCAGGGCCGACTCGCCGATGCGGAGCAGGGCGCCCGGGGGAAAGCGGACCGGACGGGCGCCCACGCGGGTGCCGTCCAGGACCGTGCCGTTCGTGGAGTCGAGGTCGGCGACCGAGACGCGGCCGTCGGCGGCGACCGTGACCGCGCAGTGCAGGCGGGAGACGTCCGGGTCGTCGAGCGGGACGTCGGCGGCGGCGGAGCGGCCGATCTCGATGCGGCCGCCGTGCAGCAGGTGGACGCCGCCCGCGTCCGGACCGGCGACCACGTCGAGGCGGGCCGGGGCGTCGTCGACCTCGGGGTGCGGCTCGGGGTCGGTGGGGGCGCCGAGGGACAGCACCGCGCCGTCGGTCAGCGGGGGCTCGCCGAGGGTGCAGCGCTGGACGTCGAGCCGCTCGGCACCGGCGTACAGCACGGGCTGGCCGGAGGCGGGGGCGCCGCCGTCGCCGGAGACCGCGGAGGCGAGCGCGGAGGCTATCGACGCCAGGGCCGTCCCCGCGGGAGCCGTGACCAGCAGGTCACAGCTCGGGGTGCGGCCCCGGGCCGCCTCGGCGGGCGGGGCCAGCGGGTCTACGACGGTCAGCCGGATCTGCATCGCCGTCAGCGGTCCCTTCTGCCCGGGCGCGGACAGTCCCCCACCCCACACGAGCACATCGGCCAGTACTGCAGGCATCCTCGCACCTGCCACTGACAGTCTGCCCGCCCACCGACGGCAAGTGATCTTGATTGGTCAGCTCTGCCCCCAAAAGTGCCTGACCAGTGCCGCGCCGTTGATCACTTGAGATCGGTCACGTCCGGCTCCGGCAACCAGTCGACCGGGTCGCGCGTCTTTCCTTCGAACAATTACGGGAACCAGTACCGAACAACCTTGGGAACCGGTACGTAAGACGCACAGACGGACGACAGGCCGCCGTCAGGGGAGGCGGCACTACAGTGGACCGGAACACAGGCAAGCAAGCAGGGAGCGCATGACGTGCGGCCGGTAGGCAGCAAGTACCTCCTCGAGGAGCCGCTCGGACGCGGCGCGACGGGGACCGTCTGGCGAGCCCGCCAGCGCGAGGCCGCGGGCGCCGAGGCGGCCGTCCAGGGCCAGCCCGGTGAGACCGTCGCGATCAAGGTCCTCAAGGAGGAGCTCGCGAGCGATCCGGACATCGTGATGCGGTTCCTGCGGGAGCGCTCCGTCCTGCTCCGGCTCACCCACCCCAACATCGTCCGGGTGCGCGACCTGGTCGTCGAGGGTGATCTGCTGGCGCTGGTCATGGACCTGGTCGACGGTCCCGACCTGCACCGCTACCTCCGTGAGAACGGCCCCTTCAGCCCCGTCGGCGCCGCCCTGCTCACCGCGCAGATCGCCGACGCGCTCGCCGCCAGCCACGCCGACGGCGTCGTCCACCGCGACCTGAAGCCCGCCAACGTCCTGCTCCAGCAGAACGGCGGCCAGATGCACCCGATGCTGACGGACTTCGGCATCGCCCGCCTCGCCGACTCCCCGGGGCTGACCCGCACCCACGAGTTCGTGGGCACGCCCGCGTACGTCGCCCCCGAGTCCGCCGAGGGCCGCCCGCAGACCTCCGCCGTCGACATCTACGGCGCCGGCATCCTGCTGTACGAGCTGGTCACCGGCCGCCCGCCGTTCTCCGGCGGCTCGGCCCTCGAAGTGCTCCACCAGCACCTCAGCTCCGAGCCGCGCCGCCCCTCCACGGTCCCCGACCCGCTGTGGACGGTCATCGAGCGCTGTCTGCGCAAGAACCCCGACGACCGGCCCAGCGCCGAGAACCTCGCACGCGGCCTGCGGGTCGTCGCCCAGGGCATCGGGGTGCACGCGAACTCCGCGCAGATCGCCGCCGCCGAGAACGTCGGCGCCCTCCTCGCGCCCGACCCGGCCCCGGCCGCCGTACCGGGTTCCGCCGACCCCACGCAGGTGCTGCCGCACGGCGGCGCGGGGGCCTACGACCCGAACGCCGCGACCAACGTCCTGCCGCACGTGGGCGCCGCCGACCCCACCGCCGTGCTCCCGAACCGCGGCGCGGCCGACCCGACGGCCGTCCTGCCGCCGGTGCCGCAGGGCCAGCCCGGCCAGCAGCCCGGCGGACCCGGCCCCGAGGACCCGCACCCCTGGCAGAACCAGCTGCGCGCCGCCCGGGACCGCAACGAACAGACGCAGGTCCAGTACCTCGACCCCAACCAGGACCCGCTGCGCCGCCGCCCCCAGCGGCAGGTCCAGCGCCCGCAGCAGCAGCCGCGCCCCCAGCAGCAGCCGCAGCAGGGCTACGGCTATCCGCAGCAGCAACAGCCCCAGCGGTACGCCCCGCCGCCGCACCCCCAGCCGCAGCCCCAGCGCTACGCGCCGCCACCCCAGCAGCCCCAGCAGCCCCAGCAGCCCCAGCGGGAGCCCCGGCAGCCGCGGCAGCGCAGTGCCAATCCGATGAAGATCCCCGGGCTCGGCTGCCTCAAGGGGTGCCTGTTCACGATCGTCATCCTGTTCGTCGCGGGCTGGCTGATCTGGGAACTGAGCCCCCTTCAGGACTGGATCGGCACCGGCAAGAGCTACTGGGACCAGATCGGGGACTGGATCGGGACGGTCTCCGGGTGGATCGGCGACCTCGGGGGCGGTTCGTCCGGGCAGTAGCGCTTCGGACCGCCCCCGGCAGGGGCGAGTCTGTTGATTTGTCGACACCTGGCGGGTGATTTCCGCCTCCGTGGTGAAGGTCGGCTCGTCGGACGCGTAGTTTTATCGCCAACACGCGTCTGTAGGAGCAGCCTTGGCACGGAAGATCGGCAGCCGGTACACCGCCCACCAGATCCTCGGGCGGGGCAGCGCCGGCACGGTGTGGCTGGGCGAGGGGCCCGAGGGGCCCGTCGCCATCAAGCTGCTGCGCGAGGACCTCGCCTCCGACGAGGAGCTCGTCGGACGGTTCGTGCAGGAGCGCACGGCGCTGCTCGGCCTGGAGCACCCCAACGTCGTCTCGGTCCGCGACCTGGTCGTCGACGGCAACGACCTGGCCCTGGTCATGGACCTGGTCCGCGGCACCGATCTGCGCACCCGCCTCGACCGCGACCGGCGCCTCGCGCCCGAGGCCGCGGTGGCGATCGTCGCCGACGTCGCCGACGGGCTCGCGGCCGCGCACGCGGCGGGCGTCGTGCACCGGGACGTCAAGCCGGAGAACGTGCTCCTCGACATGCAGGGCCCGCTGGGCCCCGGCGGCTCGCACCGCGCGCTGCTCACCGACTTCGGGGTCGCCAAGCTCATCGACACTCCGCGCCGGACCCGGGCCACGAAGATCATCGGCACGCCGGACTATCTGGCGCCGGAGATCGTCGAGGGCCTGCCGCCGCGCGCGGCGGTCGACATCTACGCGCTGGCGACGGTGCTGTACGAGCTGCTCGCGGGCTTCACGCCCTTCGGCGGCGGCCACCCGGGCGCGGTGCTGCGCCGCCACGTCACGGAGACGGTGGCGCCTCTGCCCGGCATCCCCGACGAGCTGTGGCAGCTGATCGTGCAGTGTCTCGCCAAGGCACCGGCCTCCCGGCTGCGCGCCTCCGAGCTGGGGGCGCGGCTGCGGGAGCTGCTGCCGATGCTGGCCGGGATGCCGCCGCTGGACGTGGACGAGCCGGACGCGGAGGCGGAGGACGACGAGGAGACCGCCCTCCCGGCCGAGCCGGCGCCCGCTTCCGCCGCGCCGGTGCGGCGGGGAGCGGTGCCGCTGGTGCCGGGGGCGAAGCCGGCCGACTCCAACCGGGACACGCACACGTCGATGAGGGTGCCGGCGCCGGACGAGCTGGCGGGCGGTGCGCGGGGGACGGCGCGGGTGCCGCGCGCCTCGGGTGCCCCGCGTCCGGGTTCCGCCCGCAACCGGGTGGCCGCGCGGCGCCGGAAGGTGGCGTTGGGGGCGGCGGCGGTGGCGTTGGCGGCGGCGGCCGGGGTGGGGGTGTGGGCGGCGACGTCCGACGACGGGGCGACGCCCTCGGACTCGTCCAGCTCGGCACCGGCGTCCCCGTGACCGTCCCGGGGGAGGACGGAGCCCCCGGGGACGCGCACCCCCCACTCTGCGGAGCCGTTACGCTGGAGGCGTGGCAGTCGTCGATGTATCCGAAGAGCTCAAGTCCCTCTCCTCGACCATGGAGTCGATCGAGGCCGTTCTGGACCTCGACAAGCTGAGGGCAGACATCGCCGTGCTCGAGGAGCAGGCGGCCGCGCCGTCCCTGTGGGACAACCCGGACGAGGCGCAGAAGATCACCAGCAAGCTGTCCCACCTCCAGGCGGAGGTGCGGAAGGCCGAGGCCCTGCGCGGACGGATCGACGATCTCGCCGTGCTCTTCGAGATGGCCGAGGAGGAGGACGACCCGGACACCCGTGCCGAGGCGGAGTCCGAGCTGGCCTCCGTGAAGAAGGCGCTGGACGAGATGGAGGTCCGCACCCTCCTCAGCGGTGAGTACGACGCCCGTGAGGCGCTCGTCAACATCCGCGCCGAGGCTGGTGGCGTCGACGCCGCCGACTTCGCCGAGCAGCTCCAGCGCATGTACCTGCGCTGGGCCGAGCGGCACGGCTACAAGACCGAGGTCTACGAGACGTCGTACGCCGAAGAGGCCGGCATCAAGTCGACCACCTTCGCCGTGCAGGTGCCGTACGCCTACGGCCAGCTCTCCGTCGAGCAGGGCACCCACCGGCTGGTCCGGATCTCGCCCTTCGACAACCAGGGGCGCCGGCAGACGTCCTTCGCGGGTGTCGAGGTGCTCCCGGTCGTCGAGCAGACCGACCACATCGACATCGACGAGTCGGACCTGCGCATCGACGTCTACCGGTCCTCCGGCCCCGGCGGCCAGGGCGTCAACACGACCGACTCGGCCGTGCGCATCACGCACCTGCCGACCGGGATCGTCGTCTCCTGTCAGAACGAGCGCTCGCAGATCCAGAACAAGGCCACGGCCATGAACGTCCTCCAGGCGAAGCTGCTGGAGCGGCAGCGCCAGGAGGAGCGGGCCAAGATGGACGCCCTCAAGGACGGCGGCAGTTCCTGGGGCAACCAGATGCGTTCCTACGTCCTGCACCCGTACCAGATGGTCAAGGACCTGCGGACGGAATTCGAGGTCGGCAACCCGCAGGCCGTGCTCGACGGCGAGATCGACGGGTTCCTCGAAGCCGGAATTCGCTGGCGCAAGCAGCAGGAGAAGTAACCGACAGAGACCGACAGGGATTTGTCGACAAGGCAACTGCCGCCCCAGTGGCGGCAGTTGCCTTTTGTGTGGCCGGATGTCTGGGTTTTACATCACACTCACAGGCTCCAACCCCCGGCAAAGAACCCGTACCTGGACATCGCGTACGCAACGGCCTTGACGTTGCTTTGAAAAATGGGAAGGGTAAAGCGTGGCATGCGTATCTCTGGGGCGCATGTGAACCGGGGGAGAGTCGAGTACCGCCACCCCCCGTTGATCACGGCCCCGAGCGCCGCCTCACTGACGATGAGCTACTGGGGGTAGCAACCATATGACCAAGAAGACGCGGATCCGGATCGCGCGCATAGCCGCCGGTGCCGTGATCGCGGCCGGGGCCTCGCTGACCGCCGCCGGCGCCGCTTCCGCGCTGGACATCGGCGTGAACGTGGACGAGAGCGGCGTCGGCGTCAACGTCGACACCGGCCTCGGCGACGACGAGCCCACCGATCCCGCCACCGAGCTGCCGACGGACCCGGCCACCGAGCTGCCGACGGACCCGGCCACCGAAGAGCCGCCGATCACCGAGGAGCCGACGGAGGAGCCCACCGAGCCCACCGAGGAGCCGACCGAGGACCCGACGGACGAGCCGACCGCGGAGCCGACCGACGACGGCAACAACGGCGGCGGCAACGGCAACGGAAACGGCAACGGCAACGGAAACGGCAACGGGACCGGCGGCAACAACGCCGACCCCGACGGCGGCTCCGACGCCTCCGCGCAGGAGGAGGGCTCCTCCGCCCTCACCGACACCGGCTCCGACACCTCCGCCCAGGGCGGCGGCGGCGAGCTCGCCGAGACCGGTGCCGCGCAGACCACCTTCCTGCTCGTGGGTGCCGCCACGATGATCGCCGGTGGCATCGGCTTCCGTGTCCTGCCGCGCCTCATGGGCGGCCGCGGCGGCGCTGCCGCCTGACGGTGACCACACGCCCACGGGGCGTGTGCGTGACGTACGACGAGAGGCCCGGAGCGAGCAGTCGCTCCGGGCCTCTCGGGCGTTTCCGTACCGGCGCTAGGCGGTCTGGTGCGCCAGCAGTGCCACCGCCGCGATCAGTACCGCGAGCAGGGCGATCAGCGTCATGGGGTTGAGCTGCGCGAACGGGTTCTCCTGCGAGAGTCGCTCGCGGTTGGCGCGGCACACGGGGCAGCGGCCCTCATTGACGGGCGCCGCGCAGTTCGCGCACACCAGCCGGTCGTACGTCATGCGCTCGCCCTCCTCATACCGGTTCTCTCCACAGAACGCTCCCGGGCCGCAGAACGTTCCCCCTCCACTGTGCCAGGTTCCCCCGGAATCGGCTCGGCGCTCCCGGAGAGGACCCCCTGGGCAGGTACACAAAAGGCACATCCAGCACGCAACCGCAACCGGTGCCTGCGCTCGCGCACCCCGGTCGCGTATGGTCACGCTCATCTACCCCCGGCGACCCGTGGTGCATCCGTGATCCGATTCGACAACGTCTCCAAGGTCTACCCCAAGCAGACCCGGCCCGCACTCAGGGATGTCTCCCTGGAAGTGGAGAAGGGCGAGTTCGTCTTCCTCGTCGGGTCCTCCGGCTCCGGGAAGTCCACCTTCCTGCGGCTGATCCTCCGCGAGGAGCGGTGCAGCCACGGCCAGGTGCACGTCCTGGGCAAGGACCTCGCGCGCGTCTCCAACTGGAAGGTGCCGCAGATCCGGCGCCAGCTGGGGACGGTCTTCCAGGACTTCCGCCTGCTGCCGAACAAGACGGTCGCGGAGAACGTGGCCTTCGCGCAGGAGGTCATCGGCAAGTCCAAGGGCGAGATCCGCAAGTCCGTGCCGCAGGTGCTCGACCTCGTCGGGCTCGGCGGCAAGGAGGAGCGGATGCCGGGCGAACTGTCCGGTGGTGAGCAGCAGCGCGTGGCCATCGCGCGGGCCTTCGTCAACCGGCCCAAGCTGCTGATCTGCGACGAGCCCACGGGCAACCTGGACCCGCAGACCTCCGTCGGCATCATGAAGCTGCTCGACCGGATCAACCGGACGGGCACGACCGTGGTGATGGCGACGCACGACCAGAACATCGTGGACCAGATGCGCAAGCGCGTCATCGAGCTGGAACAGGGCCGCCTCGTCCGAGACCAGGCGCGCGGCGTCTACGGCTACCAGCACTGACCGCGACCGTCCACGGAAAGGCCTGATCTACCCGCCATGCGCGCCCAGTTCGTACTCTCCGAGATCGGTGTCGGTCTCCGCCGCAACCTGACGATGACGTTCGCCGTCATCGTCTCCGTCGCCCTGTCGCTGGCCCTCTTCGGTGCCTCGCTGCTCATGAGCGACCAGGTCAGCACCATGAAGGGCTACTGGTACGACAAGGTCAACGTCTCGGTCTTCCTCTGCAACAAGAGCGACGCCGAGTCCGACCCCAACTGCGCCAAGGGCGCGGTCACCGACGACCAGAAGAAGCAGATCCTCGCCGACCTGGACAAGATGTCGGTCGTCGAGAAGGTCACGTACGAGTCCCAGGACCAGGCGTACAAGCACTACAAGGAGCAGTTCGGCGACTCCCCGCTGGCCGCCTCCCTCACGCCGGACCAGATGCAGGAGTCGTACCGGATCAAGCTCAAGGACCCGGAGAAGTACCAGGTCGTCGCGACCGCCTTCGACGGCCGGGACGGCGTGCAGTCGGTGCAGGACCAGAAGGGCATCCTCGACAACCTCTTCGGCCTGCTGAACGGCATGAACTGGGCCGCGCGCGCGGTCATGGCGCTGATGCTCGTCGTCGCGCTGATGCTGATCGTCAACACCGTGCGCGTCTCCGCCTTCAGCCGGCGGCGCGAGACCGGCATCATGCGCCTGGTCGGCGCCTCGGGCTTCTACATCCAGGCGCCGTTCATCATGGAGGCCGCGGTCGCCGGTCTCATCGGCGGCGGCGTCGCCTGCGCCTTCCTGGTGGTCTCGCGCTACTTCATCATCGACCACGGCCTGGCCCTGTCCGAGAAGCTGAACCTGATCAACTTCATCGGCTGGGACGCCGTACTGACGAAGCTGCCGCTCATCCTGGCGACCAGCCTGCTGATGCCGGCCCTGGCGGCGTTCTTCGCCCTGCGCAAGTACCTGAAGGTGTGACACATGCCAAGAGGGCCGTCCGGTCAACCGACCGTGCGGCCCTTTCTGTTGTCCTAGACTCACCCGCATGTCAGGCCGTGACCTGTTCTGTCAGCCCCGCCGTATCGGCCGCGGGGCGGCTCTGACGTTGGTGTTCGCGAGTGTGCTGGTCGCGGGGGCGGCGACGGGGTCGCTGCCGGGGCCCGACCGGAAATCCACGCCCGACGCGGCCCGTTCGGCCGCGCCCGCCGGACACCACGAGGAGGTCGCGAAGGCCGCCGAGGAGGCCATGGCCTCCGGCAAGTCGCCCATGGAGGCCGCCGAGCGGGCCGTCAGCCGCAGCGGGGACCGCTGGGGGGCCGTGTACTCCCGCGGGGAGTACGAGGAGTTCGAGGAGGCCCTCGACGGCGAGTACACCGGTGTCGGGCTGTGGGCGCGGCGGGAGCGCGACGGGCGGATCGAGGTGACCAGGGTGCGGGCCGGATCGCCCGCCGCCGGGGCCGGAATCCGCGCCGGGGACCTGCTGCGCAGTGTCGACGGGGCCGACGTCGACGGGCGGCCCGTCACCGAGGTCGTCTCCTTGCTGCGCGGCGACGCCGAGGACGCGGACGCCGGAACCGCCGTCACCCTCGGCCTGGAGCGCGGCACGCGCGCGTGGAGCCTCACGTTGCGCCGCGCGCGGCTGTCCACCGACTCGGTCACCGTCCGAAGGCTCGCCGACGGCACCACCGTCATCAGGATCGACTCCTTCACCAAGGGCGCGGGGGACGACGTACGCACCGCCGTACGGCAGGCCCCCGCCGGTTCCGGGATCGTCCTCGACCTGCGCGGCAACTCCGGTGGGCTCGTCACCGAGGCCGTCACCGCCGCCTCCGCCTTCCTCGACGGCGGCCTCGTCGCCACCTACGACGTCGACGGCGAGCAGCGCGTCCTGCACGCCGACCCCGGCGGCGACACCACCAGACCCCTGGTCGCGCTCGTCGACGGCGGCACGATGAGCGCGGCCGAGCTGCTCACCGGCGCGTTGCAGGACCGGGGGCGGGCCGTGGTCGTGGGCTCCCGGACCTTCGGCAAGGGCTCGGTGCAGATGCCGAGCCGGCTGCCCGACGGGTCGGTCGCGGAGCTGACCGTCGGCCACTACCGCACCCCCTCGGGGCGGGGCGTCGACGGCAAGGGCATCACCCCGGACCTGGAAGCCGACCAGCAGGTCATCGAGCGGGCGGAGACGGTCCTCAGCGGTCTTGGCCCCGAGTCGTAGCCGACCCTCGTCCCGAGCGGTAAACGACTTCCCTCACACCCCCCGCGTAGTGCGAAAATGGACGGCACTATGAGCAAGGGAATGTACGTACCGAAGGAGTCCCAGCCCAAGCAGGGCGGGGCGGCCGCCAAGGGCAGGGACGGCGAGAAGGGCGGCAAGAAGAAGATCGTCGCCCAGAACAAGAAGGCCCGGCACGACTACGCGATCATCGACACCTACGAGGCCGGCATCGTGCTGACCGGCACCGAGGTGAAGTCGCTGCGCCAGGGGCGGACCTCCCTGACCGACGGCTTCGTCCAGATCGACGGCGGCGAGGCCTGGCTGCACAACGCCCACATCCCCGAGTACGCCCAGGGCACCTGGACCAACCACTCCGCGCGCCGCAAGCGCAAGCTGCTGCTGCACCGCGAGGAGATCGACAAGCTGGAGTCCAAGTCCCAGGAGACGGGTCACACGATCGTGCCCCTCGCCGTGTACTTCAAGGACGGCCGGGCGAAGGCCGAGATCGCGCTCGCGCGCGGCAAGAAGGAGTACGACAAGCGCCAGACCCTGCGGGAGAAGCAGGACCGGCGGGAGTCGGACCGGGCGATCGCGGCGGCCAAGCGGCGGCAGCGCGGCCAGTAGGGCTCCAGCAGGGCGGCCACCAGGGGGAAGCCCCCGGGAATACGGTGGCATCGGCGTGCGTTGGTCACGTACGATGGAACCAGCACCGGCCACCACCGGTGCGCACATTGAAAAAACAACATGGGGATGATCGGTTTCGACAGCGGATGTCGAAGCAGGGGAAGCGTGTCGAGGAAGCGGCCATGATCTCGTAAACCACAGGCCGAAAAAAATAATCGCCACTATCAAGAGCGATTCTCCCAAGGCGACGCAGTTCGCCCTCGCTGCCTGATCTCAGGTAACTAGGCAACTGCCCCTTACTTAAGGGAGTGTCAGCCCGGGGCTGTTCCCGACCCGGATCCTGGCATCAGCTAGGGGACTAAACCTTGATCCCGGTCACGGGGTGAAGAGGGAAATCAAACAGTGACTGGGCCCGTTCCGGACTTGTCTGGGTGATCCGGAGGGCCGAGAAACTCGTACCAGACTGCACACGGAGAAGTCCTGATTCCGCACCGTTGGACGCGGGTTCGATTCCCGCCATCTCCACAATTCCCATGTGGGCCAAGCCCCGTCGCTCCCGAGCGGCGGGGCTTTGTCATGCCCTACTGGGACATGCCGTACGGCGGAAGAGGGCGGGGGACGATGACGCGGCCGGACGAGCCGTACTACGTCATGTACGACGCGGATTTCGGGCTCAGCGGACTCGCCGGGCGGCCGGAGCGTGAGCCGGTGTCCGTGCCGTTGCCGGGCGGCGGTGCCGACGGGGACGAGCAGATCGGGGTGGACGCCCGGAGCCTGCTGGCGTCGGGGCTGCCGGAGCCGGTGATCCGGACGCTGTGGCTGGCCGCCGACCGGGGGCGGTTCGATCCGGCCGGACCGGGCGGGACCGTACGGTCCTGGCTGACCGCCTGGTCCGAGGCGTATCCGCCGCCGGCGCCCAAGAAGCGCCCGCAGGGCGGCACGTACATCAGCGCCGTCACGCCCTACTTCTACCCCCGTCCCGTGCTGGTGGAGGCGGAGCTGCGCGCCGCCGTGCTCGCCGAGATCGATCTGCTCGCGGCGGACCTCGCACGGGCGGTGCCGGTGCCGGGCGCGGTCGGGGCACTGCGGTCGGCGGTCGCCGAGGCCGGGGCGGATCTGGGCCTCCGGCTGCTGCTGCGGACCCTGAAGGCGCACTCGGTGCGGGTGGACAAGGCGTGCCACGACCGGTTCGTCGCGCTCGGCGACACCTTCGAGTACTGCTTCGCGGTGATCACCGACGGCCTCGACGTCGACTGGCCGCCCCTGGACGTCGACCGCCGCGACAGCGCCTGGGACTTCGGCCTGTCCGCCCTCGCCGAGCGGTTCGCCGGGGACTGGCACGACCGCACGGCGCGGGAGACCGTCCGGCTGGCGGCCGACTCCGACGGCGTCGGCCAGACGCCGGGCAGCGCGGCCGCCCTCCTGCTGGCGGACGTCACACGGCTGCTCGGCTCGCCGCTGTCCCCCGACACGCTCGGCACGCTGTGGCTGGCGGCGTGCGACGGCGGCTACCGGATCGACCGGTTCAGCATCGACGTACGGCACTGGCTGGAGCTGGTCGCCGACGTCTGCCGGGAGCACCTGCGGGAGGTCGCCCCGGGTCACCGGGCCGGCGCCCCGCCCGCGCCGCCGGGGCCGGTGGCCGAGGTGCTGCGGGAACTGCGGGATCTCGCACCCGAGTTGGCGGACCGGAGCGTGCAGCCGATGTGGCACCCCGTGCCCGGCGCGGCCGTGGTGCGGGCCCTGGAGGAGGTGGTGGCCGAGGTGGACCCCGACCTGGGCTTCCGGTTGTTCCTGCGGGCCCTGGTGGCGATGGCGGTGCCCTTGAGCGAGGAGCGCTACGCGCGACTGCTGGCGCTCGGGGAGCGGTTCGGGTACGGCGAGTTCCATGTGAGCCAGGTCGACGGCTTCGTCCAGCGGGACCTGTGACACCGCTGTGACCGGAAGTGTGGCTTCCGCCACTGCCGGCCGGACCGGCCGCTGGTGAGGTGGGCGGATGCCTACCGCCTCGCGGGCCGTGCCCGCCGCCGTCGCCAGTGTCCTGCTGCTCGCCGCGTGCGGTTCCGAGCGGGCCGGGCAGGAAGACGCCGCCGTCGACGGGCCGGTCAGTGCCGAGTCGTTGTGTCCGGGAGACTACGCGCAGTACGGCGCGACGCCGGCGTCCGCCGCACCGGCCGTGACCCCGTCCGGTACGCCGACGCCGCTTCCGGTGCCCTCCGTCAGCGGGCCCGGTGACAACGGCGTGAGGATCACCGGCCTGTATGCCTGGGGGGCGGGGAGCAAGTGCGCGAGCGCCGACTGGTCCGCCGCCTTCGAGCTCACCAACCAGGGGACCCGGAAGGCGACTTACACGGTCACCTTCGGATTCCTCGCCGCGTCCGGCGGCTCGGTCGACAACGTCGCGCGGACCGTCGAGGCGGTCGCGCCCGGGGCCACCGTCAAGGACGTCGTGGCCATGAGGACAATGACGGCCGCGCACCCGCCCGAGGTGACGGGCGTGCGGGTGATCAAGGTGCGCAGTGTGCCCGCCGCCGAGGCGCCGTCCGCCTCGGGCCCCTGCCCGGCGTCCGGGGTGCACGTGTACGCCGATCAGGGCGACGCCGCCATGGGGCTGCGGGTGGTCGGCCTGCACCTGGTCAACTGCGGCACCGACACCTACGAGCTCAACGGATACCCCGGGCTCGAGATCCTCGACGAGGACCACGAGCGGCCCGACGGCGTGCGCATCCTGCGGGGCACCGACGGGATCAGCCCCGCCGCGGGTGGTGGCGGCAGCCCGCGCCCCCTCGCCCTGCGGCCGGGCCAGGCCGCCCGCACGACGCTGGCCTGGCGCAACACCACCCAGGCGGGCGACCCGGTGAACGCCCCGTACGTGCGCGTCCGCCCGAAGCCCGACGCCGCCCCGGTGACGGTGACACCGGAGCTGGACCTCGGGACGACGGGCGAACTGGGCGTGGGCCCCTGGGAGTTGGACGATTCCGCGGAATCGGGTCAGGTCAGGCCAGGCTGAACGTCGACAGGCGCAGCCCCTCCCCCTTGAGCACCAGATACACATCGGTACGGCCCCTCGCCGCCCGGGACAGGTCGGCGGTCACCGTCTCGTAGGTGTACGGCGACGCGGTGCCGTCGAAGGCCGCCGTGCCGACGAGGGTGCCGGTCGGGGAGCCGAGCCGTATCTCGACCGTGCCGGACGGTCCGGCCACCCGTGCGGTGAACGTGGTCGCCCGCGACTCGAGCCGGGAGTCCGCGAACTTCAGCCACGCCCCCTCGGACGCCGCCGACACCGCCGTACCGCGCTCCTTGGACTCGTCGACGAGGCGGGTGCCGTTGTAGTCGTCGAAGTTCTCGGCGCGGGTCGTACGGGTCAGATCGCGGGCCGGGATGGTCTCGCCGGCCACCTGCCAGGTGGTGCGGGTGCGGATGTCCGCGGAGGAGGCGCCGGCCAGGATGTCGTACGTGCCCTTCTCCGTCACCCACTTGGAACGGGTGACGTCCCAGTGGGCGAGGTCCTTCGCCGACAGCTTCAACCGGACCGTCCTCGTCTCGCCCGGCTTCAGCGCGACCCGCTGGAAGGCCTTGAGCTGCTTCAGCGGCTGCTTGTCGCGGGAGACGCGCTGGTGGACGTAGAGCTGGACGACCTCGTCGCCCGCGCGGCTGCCGGTGTTGGTGACCTTCACCTCGTAGCCGCTGCCGGTCCTCCTCAACTGGCCGTAGCGGAACGACGTGTAGGACAGGCCGTGGCCGAAGGGGTAGAGGGCCTCGCCCTTGAAGTACTGGTAGGTGCGGTCGGACTTGATGATGTCGTAGTCGAGGATCGAGGGGAGGTCGGACTCGGCGCGGTACCAGGTCTGGGTGAGGCGGCCGGAGGGGTTGGCGTCGCCGTACAGCAGGTCCGCCAGGGCGTTGCCGGTCTCCTGGCCCGCGTGGGAGGTCCACAGGAGGGCCGGGATGTCCTGCTGCACCGAGCCGAGCGTGGTCGGGTAGCTGTTCTCGACCACCACGACCGTGTGCGGGTTGGCCTTGCGGACCGCCCTGACCAGGGCCTCCTGCGCCGGGGCCAGCCCCATGTCGGTGCGGTCGTGGGCCTCACGGCCGTTGATCGACGGGTTGGAGCCGACGACCACGACCGCCGCGTCCTTGCCCCGGACGGCGGCCACGGCCGCCTCGGTGCCGTCGCGGACGACGTCCTTGGTGTAGTGGGCTGCCTGCTCCTTGGGCACCAGGCCGAGCGTGCCGTCGGCGCCGGTCGGGCCGACGTAGACCGGGTTGCTCCACCAGGACTCCTCGGTCTCGTAGCCCGCGTAGCGCAGCAGGTAGCCGCCGTCGGGCTGCCGCTCCAGCTTGAACTGCTGCTGGACGTACCAGCCGCCCGGCTGGGTCTGGTCGTCGGCGAACCCGGACCAGTTGTAGCCGACGTACTTGCCGTTGACCGCCGAGCGCAGGGCGACCACGCCCCCGCCCCAGTCGAAGACGTCGAACTGGGTCGGTGCGGTGGGGGTCTGGGCGCTCTCCTTCAGCAGGGCGCCGCCGGTGGTGATGTACTTGCCGGTCGCCGTGTTCTTCAGGGCGATGCGGTCGACGCCCTCGCTGGTCGCGACGTCGGTGCCGAGCTTGGCCGCGATGCCCTCGGCCGGGGTGACGGCGTAGGGGAGGGTGCCGGAGTACCAGTCGGTGTAGAGGGTGTCGGCGAGGGGGCCGACGACGGCCACGTTCTTCTGCGACTTCTTCAGCGGCAGCGCGCCCGCCTGGTTCTTGAGCAGCACCGCGCCCTCGGTCGCCGCCGTGCGCGCCAGCCGCTGGTGGGCCGGGCTGTTGATGACGGACTTGTCGATCGCGCCGTACCTGCCGCCGCCCGGGTCGAACTCGCCGAGCCGGACGCGGACGGACAGGATGTGCCCGGCGGCCTCGTCCACGTCCGCTTCCTTCAGCAGGCCCTGTGCCAGCGCCGACTTGACGGCGCCGGTCGTCACCGAGGAGTCCGCGTCGTTGTCCGTGAAGCTGTCGATGCCGGCCTTGATCGCCGCCGCGTCTCCCTCGGTCACGTTCGGGTAGTACTGCTGGTCGCCGTGGAGGTTGCCCGGTGCGAAGGCGTCGGTGACGTTGAGGAGGTCGTAGGAGGACCACGTGCGCACGACCTCGTCCAGGTCCGGACTGACCGTGTTGGGGCGGCCGTTGACGAGGTTGTAGGACGACATCACACCCGTCGCCGCGTCCGCCTCGATCGCGGGCTTGAACGCCGCCTCGTCGTACTCCTTCGCCACCCGCGGGCGCAGGTCGGAGGAGGTCGTGGTGCGGTGCCACTCGTTGTTGTTGGCGAGGTAGTGCTTGATGGTGGGGGCCGTCTTGAGGTGGTCCGGGTCGCCGCCGGTCAGGCCCTCGCCGTACGCCGTCGACAGCGCGCCGGTCAGTGCGGGGTCCTCGCTGTAGCCCTCCTCGTTGCGGCCCCAGCGGGGGTCGCGGAGCAGGTTCACCACCGGCGCCCACAGGTTGAGGCCCCAGCCGGCGGGGCGTTCCTGCTGGAAGCCGCGGGCCTCGTCGCCGACCGCCGAGCCGACCTGCTCCATCAGGGCCGGGTCCCAGCTGGAGGCCAGCCCTATGGCCTGCGGGAAGACGGTGGTCTCGCCGAGCCAGGCGACGCCGTGCAGGGCCTCGGTGCCGGTGCGGAAGGACTGGATGCCGAGGCGGGGGACCGCCGCCTGGTACTGGTGCAGCAGGGAGATCTTCTCGTCGAGGGTGAGGCGGTCGAGGAGGTCGTCGACGCGCCGGTCCACGGAGAGGGACGGGTCGCGGAAGGGGTACGCGGGGTCTTCGGCGTGCGCGGGGAGGGCGGCGGCGAGGCCCGCCACCAGGGCCAGCGCCACCGCGAGCGTGGATCTACGTCTCTTGCTGCCTCTCATCGATCGGCTCCTTCAGATAGGGCCTTGCATCAACAGGGGTCATCTCAGGGCGTGTTGCGCGGGGCGGTGCTCGCGCGTTCCGTCATCCGCGGCGGCAGCAGCGTGGCCTCGGGCACGGTCTTGGCGTCGAGCTTGCGTATCAGCAGCTCCACGGCCCGTTCCCCCACCTCGGCGGAGGGCAGGGCGACCGAGGTGACGGGGACGCGGAGGTTCGCGGCGAGTTCGTCGGGGCAGATCGCGGTGATCGACAGATCGGCGGGGACCCGCAGGCCGAGCTGCTCGAAGGCGTCGACGAGCGGTTCCAGGACCGCCTCGTTGTGGACGACGATTCCCGTCAACGCGGGGTGCTCGCGCAGCAGTTGCTCGGCGACCTCGCGGGCGGCGGCGGGTGTGGCCTCGCAGGGGTGGACGGAGGAGGCGAGGCGGCCCCGGTCCGCGGCGGCGGTGAAGCCCTGGACCACCCGCTGGGCGAACGCGGTCTGGCGGACGTAGACCTCGGGAGGTGAGCCGACGAGGGCCACCACCCGGTGCCCGAGCCGGGCCAGATGCTCCACGCACGCCTCGCCGGCCGCCGCGAAGTCGAGGTCGATGCAGGTGAGGCCGTCGGCGTCGGCGGGGAAGCCGATCATCACCGAGGGGCGGTCCAGGGAGCGCAGCAACGGCAGCCGGGGGTCGTCGAGTTGGACGTCCATGACGACGAACGCGTCCACCAGCGCGGTGTCGGCGACCCGCCGCAGCCCGTCCTCGCCCTCCTCCTGGGTGAGGAGCAGCACGTCGTGGTCGTGGCGCCGGGCCGTGGTCACCACCGACACCGCGAACTGCATGACGACCGGGACGTGGATGCCGGTCCGTAAGGGCACGACGAGGGCCAGCACATTGGATCTGCTGCTGGCCAGGGCGCGGGCGCCCGCGTGCGGGCGGTAGCCGAGCTCGCGGATGGACGCCTCGACGCGCTGCCGGGTCTCCTCGGAGATGGGGCGCTTGCCGCTGAGGGCGTAGGACACGGTGCTGGGGGAGACGCCCGCGTGCCGGGCCACATCGGTGATCTTCACCATCAGTCCAGCTCCAGCGAGAGGAAGCCGGTGCCCGCCGCGGCCCGCGCGGTGCGCTCCCCGGCGGCCAGCCCCCACGGCGCCTTCGGGTCGGCGCACGATGCCCGCAGGGTGTCCCCTTCGCGTACGACGGTGAAGGCGGCCTCCCCGACCCGCACCGTCACCTGCGCGCCCCGCTCCAGTCCGTAGGCCCGCAGGGTCACCCCGTCGGCGTGGTCGTAGTCGGGCCGGTCGGCCACCGCGCCCACCGGGACGACCGCGCCCGGCCGGACCAGCAGCGGCACGCTCATGAAGTCGTGCCGCTCCTTCACCCAGCGCGGCCCGGTCACCGTCTCGCCGGTCACGTAGTGGGTCCAGGTGCCCTCGGGCACGTAGTACGCCACCTCCCCGTCGTCGGAGAACACGGGCGCCACCAGCAGGTCGGGCCCGAGCATGTACTGCCGCTCCAGGTGCGCGCACCCGGGGTCGTCCGGGAACTCCAGGACCATGGCCCGCATGACGGGGGTGCCCTCGGCGTGGGCGGTGCGGGCGGCCTCGTAGAGGTAGGGCATGAGGCCGAGCTTGAGGCGGGTGAAGTGCCGCAGGACGTCCACCGACTCCTCGTCGAAGAGCCACGGCACCCGGTAGGAGGAGCTGCCGTGCAGCCGGCTGTGCGAGGACAGCAGGCCGAAGGCCAGCCACCGTTTGAACAGGGCGGGGCTCGGCGTGCCCTCGAAGCCGCCGATGTCGTGGCTCCAGAAGCCGAAGCCGGACAGCCCGAGGGAGAGGCCGCCGCGGAGCGACTCGGCCATCGACTCGTACGTCGCCTCGCAGTCGCCGCCCCAGTGCACCGGGAACTTCTGGCTGCCGGCCGTCGCCGAGCGGGCGAAGACGACCGCCTCCTCCTCGCCCCGGTGCTTGCGCAGCACGTCGAAGACCGTGCGGTTGTAGAGGTACGTGTAGTAGTTGTGCATCCGCTCGGGGTCCGAGCCGTCGGCCCAGGCCACGTCCGTCGGCACCCGCTCGCCGAAGTCCGTCTTGAAGCAGTCCACGCCCTGCGCGAGCAGCGCCTCCAGCTTGCCCGCGTACCAGTCGCGGGCGGCCGGGGAGGTGAAGTCGACCAGCGCCATGCCCGGTTGCCACAGGTCCCACTGCCACACGCTGCCGTCGGGCCGCTTCAGCAGATGCCCGAGCGCCTTGCCCTCCGCGAACAGCGGGGAGCGCTGGGCGATGTACGGATTGATCCAGACGCTGACCCGCAGGTCCCGGTCGTGCAGCCGGGACAGCATGCCCGCCGGGTCGGGGAAGACCCGCGGGTCCCACTGGAAGTCGCACCAGTTGAACTCGCGCATCCAGAAGCAGTCGAAGTGGAAGACGGACAGCGGCAGTTCGCGCTCCCGCATGCCCTCGATGAACGACGTCACCGTCTCCTCGTCGTACGACGTCGTGAAGGACGTCGACAGCCACAGCCCGAACGACCAGGCGGGCGGCAGCGCCGGGCGGCCGGTGAGGGCGGTGTACTTGCGGAGGACGTCCTTCGGCTCCGGGCCGTAGATGACGTAGTACGTCAACTGCTGGGTCTCGGCGCTGAACTGGACCCTCGAGACCGTCTCCGAGCCGACCTCGAAGGAGACCTTGCCCGGGTGGTCGACGAAGACGCCGTAGCCCGCGTCGGTGAGGTAGAACGGCACGTTCTTGTAGGCCTGTTCGGTGGCCGTGCCGCCGTCGGCGTTCCAGATGTCGACGACCTGGCCGTTCTTGACGAGCGGGCCGAAGCGTTCACCGAGGCCGTAGACGGAGGTGCCGACGCCGAGGTTGAGCTGCTCGCGCAGGTAGTGGGCGCCGTCCGCGTCGCGCATGATGCCCATGCCCTTGGTGCCGCTGGAGGTGAGCGTGCGGCCCTGGGCCAGGAAGTCGACGTGCCAGGGGCCCGTGCGGGCCACCCGGACCGACAGGGCGCCGGAGGTGAGGGTGGCGTGCTCCTCGTCGTACTCGGTGTGCACCCCGGACTCGTCCTTCGTCACCTCGAACTGGGGGCCGCGCGGCTGTTCGCCCTCGAAGTGGGTGAAGGTGAGGCCGATGACGTCGGGCATCGGGGAGTGGGCGCTGATCGTCACGACCGGTCCCTTCAGCAGGTCGCCGCGGTGGCGGATGGGCTGCGTGGGCGCGTGGATCTCCAGCGCGCTCTCGGCGGCGGTGACGTCGAGGACCTCGACCGGGTGGGCCGCGGTGACGCCCTCGCGCAGCAGCCAGTAGCCGTCGGTGAACTTCATGTGGGGGTGTCCTTACTTCACGGCTCCCACGGCGATGCCGCGGGTGAGCGTGCGCTGGAAGAGGAGGAAGAACACGATCGCGGGCAGCACGCCGAGCAGGGCCGCCGCGTTGGTCATGGTGGCGTCCATCAGACGCTGGCCCTGGAGGACGCCGAGGGCCACCGACACCGTCTGGTTGTCGTTGGAGATCAGCATGACCAGGGGGAGCAGGAACTCGTTCCAGGTCCAGATGAAGAAGAACACCGCCAGCACGCCGAGGGTCGGGCGGCTGACCGGGACGACGATCCGCCACAGGATCTGCCACTTGTTCGCGCCGTCGATCCGGGCCGCCTCGATGATCTCGCGGGGGAACTCGCCCAGCACGGAGGAGAGCAGATACGTGCCGAACGCCGCCTGGATGACGGTGAACACGATGATCACGCTCAGCCTCGTGTCGTAGAGGCCGGCCTCCTTGCTCAGGTAGTAGATCGGGTAGACCAGCGCCTCCTGCGGCAGCAGGTTCGCCAGCACGAAGAAGGCGAGGACCCAGGTGCGGCCCTTGACGCGGCCGATGCCGATCGCGTACGCGTTGAGGACCGACAAGGCCACGGCCAGGATCGCGACGAAGCCGCTGATCAGCAGGGAGTTGAACAGCTTCTGGCTGTAGTCGACGCGCTCCCAGAAATCCTTCAGGCCGTCGACGTAGAAGCCGTCGGGGAGGCTCAGCGGGCCGTTCTGGCTGTACTCCGCCGGGGACTTGAAGGCGTTGAGCGTGACGATCAGGAACGGCACGATCATGAACAGGGCGGCGACGCACAGGGCGATGAGGACGGGGTAACGCCGGAGCGCGGTGCTCATGCTCTCTCCTCCGCGCGGGTCTGGAGTTTCAGGCCGATCAGGGAGAGCGCCAGGATGATCACCGTGAGCACGGTGGAGATCGCGGCGCCGTAGCCGACCTGTGTCTTCTCGAAGAACGTGGTGAAGGAGAAGTAGGAGGGGACGTTCGTCGCCCCGCCCGGGCCGCCCTTGGTCAGGACGTACACCGCCCCGAACACCTTCAGCGCGGCGACCGTGCACCAGGTCAGCACGACGTAGATCTCCGGGCGGATCTGCGGCAGCGTGACGTGCCAGAAGCGCCGCCACCAGCCGGCCCCGTCCAGCTCGGCCGCCTCGTGCAACTGCGGGTCCACGCGCTGGAGTCCGGCCATGAAGACGACCAGCGGGAAGCCGATCTGCACCCACACCATCACGCCCATCACGCTGTAGAGCGCGATGTCGGGGTCGCCGAGCCAGTCCTGCTGCCAGGACCCGAGGCCGATGGCCTTGAG
This sequence comes from Streptomyces sp. Act143, assembly GCF_003143935.1. Classification (GTDB taxonomy): domain Bacteria; phylum Actinomycetota; class Actinomycetes; order Streptomycetales; family Streptomycetaceae; genus Streptomyces. The sequence continues at coordinate 6,744,124 of NZ_QFRX01000001.1, forward strand.
CAGTGCGTTGAGCGAGCCGTTGTCGGGGGCGAGGATCCAGCTCCACACGATGCCCGCGACCGCGATCGGCAGCACCTGCGGAAGGTAGAAGCACGCGCGCAGGACGGCCACGACCTTCGAGCCGAAGTGCTTGCCGATGTAGTCGAACAGCGCGGCGGCCAGGACCAGTCCGACCGCCGTCGGCACGGCCGCCATCGCGACGACCATGAACAGGCTGTGCCGGAACGACGCCCAGAACTCGGAGTCGTCCATCAGCTCGCGGTAGTTGGCGAGCCCGGTCCAGCTGGGGGAGCCCACGCCCTGCCAGTCGGTGAAGCCGACGTACGTGTTCATCAGGAACGGGGCGATGATCACGGCCAGGAAGGCGAGGACACCGGGCAGCAGGAACAGGGCGTAGGAGTCGCGGGGGCGGCGGGGGCGACCGGCCGGTGCCGCCTTGCCGGTCACCCCGCGCTTCTCGACGGTCACCGTCATTGCTTCGGCGCGCCCTTGTCGTAGGCGTCCTGGAGGGCGTCCAGATAGCCGTCCGGCTTCTCGCTGTCGGTGATCAGCTTCTGCGTCTGGGAGACCAGGACGTCGTAGTAGCCGGGCACCGGCCAGTCCGGGTAGAAGGCCAGGCCGTCACGCTGGGAGAGCGTGTTGAAGTTGTCGATGAGCTCCTTCGCCTTCGGTTCGGTGATGGCGCTCGCGTCGGCCGCGACCGGGACACCGCCCTTGTTGCCGAGCAGGTTCTGGATCTTCTTCGACATGGTGATGTCGATGAAGTCGTAGGCGAGCTCCTTGTTCTTGGCGCCCTTGGGGACGACCCAGATGTTGCCGCCGGAGCCGGGGCTGAGGTTTGTGCCGGGCCACAGGAAGGTGTCCCAGTCGAACTTCACCTCGTCGACGAACCGGCCGTACCACCAGCTGCCGGAGAAGAAGATCGGCGACTTGCCCTGGATGAAGGAGACGCCCGCGTCCTCGGCCTTGGTGCTGCTGGAGGTCTTGGCGATGTAGCCCTTCTTCACCCAGTCGGCGAAGGTCTCGGCGGCGTAGGTCCAGGCGGGGCCGTGGAAGTCGGTCTTGCCCTTGTAGAGCTGGTAGGAGTCGACCCAGGCGCGGTCGGCCTTCGACAGGGCGAGCTGGTAGAGGTACTGCTGGGCCGGGTACTCGGCGCCGGCGTTGGCCAGCGGGGTGATCTTGTGCTGGACGAACTTGTCCATCGCGGCGGTCAGTTCGTCGAACGTCTTCGGTACGGCGATCCCGTACTTCTTGAAGAGGTCCTTGTTGTAGTACACCATCGTGTACTCGGCGTAGTTGGGCACGCCGTACCACTTGCCGGAGCCCATGATCCCGTTGGTGTCGTACACGCTGGTGGTGCGGACGCTCGCGCTGAGCTTCTTGTCCCAGCCGCGCTTGGTGGCCTCCGCGGTGAGGTCGGTGAGCAGCCCCTGCTTGGACAGCAGGCCGGCGGACGCGTTGCCCTTGAGGTACTCCATGACGTCAGGGGCGTCGGAGGAGTTGAGGACCATCGGGGCGGTCTTCTGGATCTGTTCGAAGCCCTTCTCCTCGAACTCCACCTTCACACCAGGGTGCTTGGCCTTGAACTCCTTGATCGCTTCGTTCCAGGCCTGGCCCATCGCGCTGTTCGGGCCCTCGTAGTGCCAGAGCTTGAGTGTCTTGCCGTCTCCTGAGGACCCGCTGCCGGAGTCCCCGCAGGAGGTCAGGAGCAGTGCTCCGGCGGTCAGTACCGCCGTCGCCACCACACGCCTTCGTGTCGTCAACATCCCGTGCCTCCAGGGGAGTCGGAGCCGGATGGTTCGCGGGTCGTTCTCACATGTCGAATCGTTTCGACGATTTATGTCGAAGCGCTTCGACGATGGAAGGTATGCGCGGGCTGTGGACGAGTCAATGGATCGCGCGAGAATTGCCGGGACCGCGATCGACGGGAGCGGAAGACGACATGACGATGACGGCAAGGGTGCGCGAGGCGCCGATCGTGACCGCGAACCCGTTACTGGGTTCGATGAACGACCTGCTCAACGACCCGCTCGGCACGTATGAGCGGGCCCGCCGCGACCACGGTGACGTGGTGCGCTTCCGGGCCGGGCCGCCCGGGCTGCGGGCGGATATTTACGCCGTCTTCTCGGCGGAGGGAGCGCAGCAGGTACTGGCCGGGCAGGCCGCGAACTTCCGCAAGGACAACGTTTTCTACGAGGAGCTGCGGCAGTCCATCGGCAACGGGCTGCTCACCAGCCAGGACGAGACGTATCTGCGGCAACGCAGGCTGGTGCAGCCGTTGTTCACGCGGCGCCGGGTGGACGGGTACGCGGCACAGGTGGCCGCGGAGGCCGGGACACTGGCCGCGGAGTGGCGCGCGCGGCACGGCGGAACCGTCGAACTGGTCGACGAGATGCACCGGTTCGCGCTGCGCATGGTCGGCCGCATCCTGTTCGGCACGGACATGGAGAAGGCATTCGACGTCGTCCGGCGCACCCTGCCGCCGCTCCAGGGCTACTCCCTCAACCGCGGCCTCTCCCCGGTCAAGCCGCCCCGCGCCTGGCCCACCCCGGCCAACCGCCGCGCCGCCCGCCTCCAGGGCGAGCTGTTCGCCCTGTGCGACGAGATCGTCGACAGCCGCCGGGACGGCTCGGGTGCCTCGGCGGACCTCGCCAGTCTCCTCGTGCACGCCGAGAACGCCGAGGACGGCCGCCTCGACGCCGCCGAACTCCGCGAACAGGTCCTGATCTTCCTGGTGGCCGGCCATGAGACGACCGCCACGGCGCTCGCCTTCACCCTGCACCTCCTGGCCCGGCACCCGGAGGAGCAGCGGCGCGTGCAGGAGGAGGTCGACGGCGTGCTGGGCGGTGGCCGGGCGCCCACCGCGGCGGACATGCAGGCGCTGCCGCGGCTCACCAGGGTGCTCAAGGAGGCGATGCGGTTGTATCCCTCCGCGCCCGTGATCGGCCGCCGCGCCGTGGCCGGCGCGGACATCGACGGCGTCCGCATACCGGCCGGCGCCGACGTGATCGTCTGCCCCTGGGTCACCCACCGGCATCCCGCGTACTGGTCCGAGCCGGATCGCTTCGACCCGGACCGGTTCACGCCCGAGGCGGAGGCCGAGCGGCCGCGGTACGCCTGGTTCCCCTTCGGCGGCGGCCCGCGGGCCTGTATCGGGCAGCACCTGTCGATGCTGGAGTCGGTGCTGGGGCTGGCGGTGCTGCTCCGGGACTTCGCGTTCGAGGACGCGGCGGGGGCGGTGCGGGTGGGGGCGGGCGTGACGTTGATGGCGGAAGGTCCGGCAAGGGCGAGGATCAGGCCGCGGGGGTGACCGCGGTCTTTCCGGTGCGGCGCCCTCGTGACCGGCCGCGCGGCTCCCCGCGCCCCCGCGGGGGCGTCGCAGTGAGCGAGATCAGCAACGCCAGGGCCGCTGCCGTGACCGGCACGCCGTATCCGGCTGTCGCCGAGCTGTGTTCCGTGACCCAGCCGCCCACCGCGCTGCCCCCTGCTATGCCGCCCAGCAGGCCCGTCACTGCGAGGGTCATGCCCTCGTTGAGGCGGCCCGCGGGGGTGCGTTCCTGGACCAGGGTCATGGTGGTGACCATCGTCGGAGCTGTCGCCATCCCGGCGATCAGCAGGGCTCCGGACAGCAGCAGGAGGGAACCGGCGGCACCCGCCGCCAGCAGCGGCAGCGTCAGCAGCGCGGTCATCGCGGCCAGGCACCACGGGTGGCGGTCCTCGGCCCGGCCGCCCAGCCGGAGCGCGCCGTACACCAGACCCGCCCCGCACGAGCCCGCCGCCTGCAGACCGAGGACGGCACCGGCCGCCGACGCATGCCCGCGCGCGTCCGCGAACGCGATCGTGACGACCTCCATCGAGCCGAACACCGCGCCCGTCGCCAGGCAGGCCAGGAGCAGCGGGGGCATCCCCGGCGCCCGCAGCGGTGCCTTCGCCTGACCGTGCCGCACGACCGGCGGCTCGGTCCTGCGCTGGGCTGTGAACAGCAGCATCCCCGTCACCAGCAGCCCGGCCCCGACCAGCGTGCCCGCCTCCGGGAAGAGCGTGCCGCACAGCAGGGCCGCGAGCACCGGGCCCAGCATGAAGCACAGCTCGTCGGCGGCCTGCTCGAAGGAGTTCGCGGTGTGCAGCGCCTCGGCGTCGCCCTTGAGCAGATGCGCCCAGCGGGCCCGGGACATGCCGCCGATGTTGGGGGTCGTGGCGGTGGCGGCGTACGCGGCGAACAAGGTCCAGGCCGGGGCGTCGTACCGCACGCAGAGCAGCAGCGCGAGCGAGCCGAGAGCGGCGAGGAGCGTGGCCGGTACGGCGACGCGGGCCTGCCCGTGCCGGTCGACGAGCCGCGCGGTGAAGGGGGCCAGCAGGGCCGTCGCCGCCAGGCCGGTCGCGGAGACGGCGCCGGCGAGGGCGTACGACCCGCGGGTCCCGGCGATCATGATGACCGCGCTCACGCTGAACATGCCCATGGGCAGCCGGGCCAGCAGGTTGCCGACGGTGAAGGCGCGGGTGCCGGGGCGGGTGAAGAGCCGGCGGTACGGGCCGGGTGCGCGGGGCGGGCGGGGCGGGCGCGGGGTGAAGTCGGCGATGACCAGCGTCTCGCCGGTGGTGGTGAACAGGGGGGCGGGGCGCGGGGTCGGCTGCGGCATGGATCAACGGTCGCCCGTGGGGGAGCGCGCGGTCCAACACCTGCCGCGCGGCGATTGACGCACCTCTGTTGTCAATCGCCGTCGCCGTTGTAGGTTCACCGGATGCCCGCCCCGACCCATCTCGACCCCCGCCTGCTGCGCGCCTTCCTCGCCGTCGCCGAGGAGCTCCACTTCACCCGCGCCGCGGCCCGGCTGTACGTCGCCCAGCAGGCGCTCAGCCGTGACGTACGGCGGCTGGAGCGGGAGCTGGGCGCCGAGCTCTTCGTACGGACCACCCGGCAGGTGACGCTGACCGGCGACGGGGAGCGGCTGGTGCCGCACGCCCGGCGGGTGCTCGCGGCGCAGGACGAGCTGATCGCGGCCTTCGGACAGGCCCGGCCGCTGCTCGTCGACGTCAACTCGCCGGGGCTCGGCACCGGTGGCCGGGTGCTGCTGCGGGCCCGTGAACTCGCCCCCGAGCACGAGCTGATGGCCCGCTATGAGAGCGGTCTGACCGGCGCGGCCGGTGAGATCCTCGGCGGGCGCCTCGACGCCTCCTTCGGCCGGTTCGCCGGCCTGGACCCGGCCCTGCGGTCGGGCCTGGACCACCAGCTCGTCCGCCTCGAACCCATGGCGGTCGTGCTGCCCGAGGACCACCGGCTGGCGGCGCTGGAGGCCGTGCCACTGGGCGAGCTGGCCGGCGAGGAGGTGTACGCGGGAGCCGGGAATCCCCGTACACCCGAGTGGACCGACCTCGCGCGCCGCCTGTTCGAGGGACGCGGGATCGAGGTGGCGTCACCCGCGCCGATGGCCGTCGGTCACGAGGAGTTCCAAAGGATCATGGCCAAGACACGGAACCCGATTCTCGCCGTGGTGGACTTTCCGGCCATGCCGTCGACGGTGCTGCGCCCGCTGGTCGATCCCGTGCCCCTGTCGCCTGTGTCCCTGGTGTGGCGGAAGGGGCTGGTGCACCCCGGTTTCGACGCTCTTCGGCGCGCGGCGGCCGAGTTGTCGGCGGCGCAGGGGTGGCTCAATCGGCCCGTCGAAGGATGGATTCCGGCCATCGACATAGAGATCGAAAATGTCCACAAGTGACACACGGCAAACACGTCAGCCTCGTGTGCGCTACATTCGTGCCCTGAGCACCATGTGATAAAGGGGGCGCTCGGACCGGGTGGGGGCCTGGTTCGGTCGACGGGTGCCCGGAGTCGGATGCGCACCCAGAACTGTCCCGTGGGGGGATTGCGTGCGCGAGAACAATTGGCGGGAAGACACCCAACCGGAGTGGCCCGATGTGGCATCCGGGACGCGGGACTTGCCTGCGCGGAGAGGGCGCACTCAGGCGTTCCCGGAGACGAGAGGAACCGAGGTCCTCGCGCCGGCGGACGAGACCGAGGCACTGCCGAAGATCCCGTCGCCGTCCGTGCCCGGCTCCACCGCCGAGGCCGCCGGCCTCCCCGGTGCCGCCGCCACCGGCACCCCCGCCTTCCGCGACCCGTGGGACCCGCAGGGCACCACCGGCGCCCCCGGCGGCAACACCCACGACCCGCACGAGGTGACCGTCCAGCTGGACGCCGTCTCCCTGCGGGCCGACCACCGTCTCGTCGGCCAGGCCGACGCCGGCCGGGGCGCCGCCGATGGCTCCGACGGGCCGGTGTTCGTCGACGAGTCGGGCCGCCGCAGCCGCAGATTCCGCCGCATCGGCATCTTCGTCGGCATCGCCTGCGCGATCTACGCCGTAGTCATCGTCGCCACCATGCTGTCCGGCAACTCCAACGCGCCCTGGCTCCCCGTGCCGGGACAGGAGGGCAAGGAGGCCGGGCAGGTGGAGACCACCCCGCTGCCCGCCGACCCCGCCGCGCCCACCGACGCCACCGGCGGCACGCCCGGCGCCTCGCCGGCCCCCGGTGACGGCACGACACCGTCCCCGGGCGTCACCGCCACCGCTCCCGGCGCCTCCGCCACCGCCACCACCCCCGGCGCGTCCGCCGACCCGAAGCCGACGGCGACCAGGACCAGCGGCAATCCGGTGGCCAACCCCTCCACGGACCCCAAGCCCACCGCCACGCCCACCACCAGCTCCCCCGACCCGTCGGTCCCGCCGACGACCAGCTCACCCGGCCCGTCCGACCCCCCTCCCGGTGACAGTGCCGGCACCGGTACGGGCAGCCTCGCCGACGGCGTGGACACCGCGCCCGGCCTCGCCACCGCACCGTCCCCGGAGAACACCCTCTGATGGCATCCCGCTCAAGCCGTCCCGGGCCCGCGACCGGAGCCCGTGACGGCTCCCGTCGCCGTCTGCCCCTGCGCCTGCTGCTGCCCCTGCTCGTCCTCGTCGCGATGATGGCGATGCTGATGCTGCGCGGCTACGTCCACAGCGAGATCCTCGCCGACTACCGGGTGGCGCCCGCCACGGCCAACGACAAGGTGCCGCAGGACATCCTCAAGGGCGGCCCGGTCATCGACACCCGCAGCGGCCGGAGCACCAGCATGACCGTGCCGGACGACAGCGTCGTGCTCACCTTCGACGACGGTCCGGACCCCACCTGGACCCCGAAGGTCCTCGACACCCTGAAGAAGAACCACGCGCACGCGGTCTTCTTCATCACCGGCACCATGGCCTCCCGCTACCCGGACCTGGTCCAGCGCATGGTCGACGAGGGCCACGAGATCGGGCTGCACACCTTCAACCACCCCGATCTGTCCTACCAGTCGAAGAAGCGCATCGACTGGGAGCTGTCCCAGAACCAGCTCGCCCTCGCGGGCTCGGTGGGCATCCGCAGCTCGCTGTTCCGGCCGCCGTACTCCTCCAAGGCCGCGAACATGGACAACAACTCCTGGCCGGTCACCGAGTACATCGGCAGCCGCGGCTACATCACGATCGTCAACGACACCGACAGCGAGGACTGGCGCAAGCCGGGTGTCGAGGAGATCATCCGCAACTCCACGCCCAAGCCCGGGCACGGCGGGATCGTCCTCATGCACGACTCCGGCGGCGACCGTCACCAGACGGTCCAGGCGCTGGAGCAGCTCCTCCCGCAGCTCAAGGCGAAGGGCTACAAGTTCCAGAACCTCACCGAGGCCCTGCACGCCCCGAGCGCGCACACCCCGGTCACCGGTCTGGAACTGTGGAAGGGCAGGGCCTGGATCTTCCTCGTCGACGCCTCCGACAACATCACCGCCGTCCTCGTCGTCTGCCTGGCGGTCATCGGTTTCCTCGTCTTCGCCCGCTTCGGGCTGATGCTGCTGCTGTCCGGCCTCCACGCCCGCCGCACCCGCCGCCGCGACTTCCGCTGGGGCCCGCTGCCGGTCACCGAACCGGTGTCGGTGCTGGTGCCCGCGTACAACGAGGCCAAGTGCATCGAGAACACCGTGCGTTCCCTGATGCGCAGCGAGCACCCCATCGAAATCATCGTCATCGACGACGGCTCCAGCGACGGCACGGCCCGGCTGGTGGAAGGGCTCGCCCTGCCCGGCGTACGCGTCATCCGGCAGCTCAACGCGGGCAAGCCCGCCGCCCTCAACCGCGGCCTCGCCAACGCCCGTCACGACCTGATCGTGATGATGGACGGCGACACCGTCTTCGAACCGGCCACCGTCCGCGAACTCGTCCAGCCCTTCGCCGACCCGCGCGTCGGCGCGGTCGCCGGCAACGCCAAGGTCGGCAACAAGGACACCCTCATCGGCGCCTGGCAGCACATCGAGTACGTGATGGGCTTCAACCTCGACCGCCGGATGTACGACGTCCTCCAGTGCATGCCCACCATTCCCGGCGCCGTCGGCGCGTTCCGCCGCTCCGCCCTGGAACGGGTCGGCGGCATGAGCGACGACACCCTCGCCGAGGACACCGACATCACCATGGCGATGCACCGGGACGGCTGGCGGGTCGTCTACGCCGAGAAGGCCCGCGCCTGGACCGAGGCACCGGAATCCGTGCAGCAGCTGTGGTCCCAGCGCTACCGGTGGTCGTACGGCACCATGCAGGCGATCTGGAAGCACCGCAAGGCGCTGGTGGAACGCGGCCCCTCGGGGCGCTTCGGCCGCGTCGGGCTGCCGCTCGTCTCCCTCTTCATGGTCCTCGCGCCGCTGCTGGCGCCGCTGATCGACGTGTTCCTCGTCTACGGCCTGGTCTTCGGGCCCACCGACAAGACGATCCTCGCCTGGTTCGGCGTCCTCGCCATCCAACTGGTGTGCGCCGCCTACGCGTTCATCCTCGACCGGGAACGCCTGACCCCGCTGATCTCGCTGCCGCTCCAGCAGATCCTCTACCGCCAGCTGATGTACGTCGTGCTGCTCCAGTCCTGGATCACGGCGCTCACCGGCGGTCGGCTGCGCTGGCAGAAGCTGCGCCGCAAGGGCGGCGTCTCCGCCCCGCCGACCGCGCCCGCGGGACGGCAGCAGGCCGTGGGCGGGAGGGCCGTCTGATGAGCACGCCGTACCTTCCCCCTTCGCCGCAGACCTCGCCGCAGACCTCGCCGCAGAAAGACATGAACGTGACCGCACCCTTCGTGCCGCCGGGTGCGGCCGCACCGGCCCCGCAGACAGCCCCGCAGACGCCGCTGCCCGAACAGCGGACGAAGCCGAAGGGCCCGGTCCGTGACCGCTACTTCGACCTGCTGCGGGCCCTCGCCCTGTTCCGCGTGGTCCTCTACCACCTGACGGGCTGGGCGTGGCTGCCCCTGGTGTTCCCCTCCATGGGCGTGATGTTCGCCCTGGCCGGCAACCTGATGGCACGCTCGCTCAAGCGCCCGGCCGTCCAGGTCATCAAGAGCCGCGTCCGCCGGCTGCTGCCGCCGCTGTGGGTGCTGGGCGTCGTGGGTGTCACCGGCATGGTCGTCCAGGGCTGGAGCCCGTCGGAGGACGGCCACCCGGGCTGGTGGTGGCTCCATCTCACCTTCTGGGTCCTGCCGTTGAGCGACCCGCCGTACGCCGAGGGCCTGCCCGGCATCCACGGCTACCTGGCCGACAACTGGGCCGTGGACCTCGCCGGACCGCTCTGGTACATCCGCGCCTACCTCTGGTACGTCATGCTGTCGCCGTTCCTGCTGAAGGCGCTGCGCGCCCTGCCGGTCGCCACGGTCCTCGCGCCGATCGCACTGTCCGCCGCCTTCGAGTTCGGCTACATCACCCTGCCCGGCGAGCGCATCCCCTCCGCTCTCACCGACTTCAGCACCTTCGGCGCCTGCTGGATCCTCGGCATGGCCCACCAGGAAGGCGTCCTGAAGAAACTGCCGCGCTACGTCGTCCCGTCCGTCGCCCCCGCGATCGCCCTGCTGGGCCTGTGGTACGCGACGAAGCACGACTTCTCCCAGGGCAACGACCTCGACAGCATGCCCTTCGCGCAGGCCCTGTGGTCCCTCGGCACGGTCATGATCCTGCTGCACGTCAGCCCCTCCTGGTCCGAGTGGCCGAAGCGGCTGCGGCGCTTCGACCGGCCGATCACGCTCCTCAACTCCCGTGCCGTGACGATCTATCTGTGGCACAACACCTGCATCGTCGTCGCGATGACGATCTGGGACCGGCTGTGGGGCATCGACCTGATGTGGCAGCACTTCTCCTGGCTGCTGGAGAGCCCGTGGCCGGTGCTGGTCTTCGCCTGGATCCTCATCGGCAGCTGCATCGTCTGGTTCGGCTGGGCGGAGGACCTCGCCGCCAAGCGCAAGCCGCAGCTGTGGCCGGACGGCTCGCAGGGGAAGCGGACCCGCTCCAAGTCACGCGCGCACCGCGCCTGATGACGGTCCCTCAATCGAGGCTCAAATAAACCCTCAATTGAAGCTCAAGAATGCGGATCAGCCTCAATTGAAGCTCAGAAGACCTGAGCAGCTCTCGCTCGCGGCCGTGAGCCCGTGGAAGGATCATGGCTGCGCGGCACCGCCGAAGGGGAAAGGCGGAACCGTGTCCTGGCCCAATGCCGGGGTGCTGCACGGTAATTCGCCTTTTCTATTCGGCCGCATGCTGAGTCATGCCTGCTCGGTTCGAGAGTGACATGAAGAGACAGATATGGACGACGGTCGCCATTGTGCTGGCGACCGTGAGCCTCGGTGCAATTCCCGCACACGCCACCGAGATATCGACCACGGTGACGGAAAGCGATCCGATCGACCCGCCGCTCTACGACGAGACCGCCGACGGCGGCACCGTACGCGTCAATGTCGTCACCGAGAACCGCGACGACCTTTCCGGCGCGGCGAGCGCCGGTGAGACGCTGCTGTCCTACAAGACCCTGCCGCTGGTCACGCTCGAAGTGGACAAGAGCGGCCTGGACGACCTGGCCGCCCAGCCGGGAGTCGTCAGCGTCACCGAGGACGAACTGGTCGCGCCGTCGCTGGACGAGAGCGTCCCGCTCATCGGCGGCGACAAGGCCGTCGCGGCCGGAAAGACCGGCAAGGGCAGCGCGATCGCGGTCCTGGACACCGGCGTCGCCACCAACCACCCGTTCCTCAAGGGCCGGGTCACCGCCGAGGCATGCTTCTCGCCGGTCGACGCCAACTACGGCGCCACCAGCCTGTGCGGGAACGGCGCGGCCACCCAGGAGGGCACCGGCGCCGCCAACTCCGCGAGCGTGTGCGCGGACATCGCCGAGTGCGACCACGGCACCCACGTGGCGGGCATCGCCGCGGGTGACGGCACCGGCCTGAGCGGGGCCCCCGCCCGCGGTGTAGCCCCGGGCGCCGACATCGTCGCCGTCCAGGTCTTCTCCCGCCTCGACTCCACCAAGTACTGCGGCACCACCACCCCCTGCATCCGCAGCTTCACCAGCGCCCAGATAGCGGGCCTGGAGAAGGTGCTGGCGCTCAAGCAGGCCGGTATGCCCATCGTCGCCGCCAACCTCAGCCTGGGCTCGGCGAGTTACAGCACCGCCTGCACCAAGGACGCCCGCAAGACCGTCATCGACAGCCTCTACGAGGCCGGGGTCGCCACCGTCGTCGCGGCCGGCAACAACGGCAGCGCGACCGCCGTCACCGCCCCCGCCTGCGTCCCCGGCGCCGTCTCCGTCGGCGCCACCACGGACGACGACGAGATCGCCTCCTTCTCCAACCACGGCCCGCTCCTCGACGTCCTCGCCCCCGGCAACGGCATCGTCTCCTCCGTCCTGAGCGGCTACGACTCCAAGAGCGGCACCTCCATGGCGGCCCCGCACGTCGCCGGCGCCTTCGCCGTGCTGCGGCAGGCCCACCCCGACAAGACCCTCGCGGAGCGGGAGGCGCTGCTGAAGTCCACCGGCACCCCGGTCACCGACGAGGCGGGCGTGACCGTACCCCGCATCGACGTCGGCAAGGCGGTCGGCGCCGCGACGCCCGCGCCGGACCCGGAGCCCGCCGACACCACCCGCCGTACGAAGATCCTCAACGACGCCCCGTACGCCATCCCGGACCTGGGCACCGTCCAGTCCCCGATCACGGTCTCCGGCGTCACCGGCAACGCGCCCAAGACCCTCCAGGTCTCCGTCGACGTCACCCACGACTGGCTCGGCGAGGTGAAGATCGACCTGGTCGCCCCGGACGGTCAGACGTACGCGCTGAAGGCGACCAACGGCACCGACCCGGGTGGCACGCTCAGCAGGACGTACACCGTCGACGCGAGCGTCTCCCCGGCGAGCGGCACCTGGAAGCTCCAGGTCGCCGACAAGTCGGCGGGCGGCACGGGCACCGTCGACGACTGGGCGCTGACGTTCCCGACCCCGTTCGCGAGGACGGCCCCCGCCGCCATCCCGGACGCGGCCACCCTCACCTCCGAGATCACGGTGGACGGCGTCACCGGCAACGCCTCCGGCGCGCTCCAGGCCTCCGTGAACGTCACCCACCAGTGGCTCGGCGAGGTGAAGATCGACCTGGTCGCCCCGGACGGTCAGACGTACGCGCTGAAGGCGACCAACGGCACCGACCCGGGTGGCACGCTCAGCAGGACATACACCGTCGACGCGAGCGCCACCGCGGCGAACGGCACCTGGAAGCTCCTGGTCGCCGACAAGTCCTCCGGCGGCACGGGAACCCTGGACGGCTGGTCCCTGACGTTCCCGTCGATCGAGAGCCAGTCCACGTACGCCGTCCCCGACGCGGGCACCCTCCAGGCGCCGATCACCGTCACCGGCGTCTCCGGCAACGCGCCGAAGACCCTGAAGGTCTCCCTCCGCCTCACCCACGACTGGCTCGGCGAGGTCAAGATCGACCTGATCGCCCCCAACGGCCTGGTCTACGCCGTGAAGGCCACCAACGGCACCGACCCGGGCGGCACGCTCGACAAGGTCTACACGGTCGACGCGAGCGCCTCGCCGATCGAGGGCACGTGGAAGCTTCAGGTCGCCGACAAGTCGACGGGCGGCACGGGAACGCTCGACGACTGGGCGCTGACCTTCTGACGCGCCTTTCCTGACGGAAACGCCCGGCCGGGATCATCCCGGCCGGGCGTCTTTCTGCGTGGCCGCGCGCTACTCCTGCCCGCCGCGCTTCCATTCCTCGGCGAGCAGCCCGAGCACCACCTCGTCCATGAACTCGCCCAGCACCCAGGCCGAGGAGCGCAGCACACCCTCGCGGACGAAGCCGTTGCGCTCGGCGGAGCGCAGCATCGCGGTGTTGTCCGTCAGCGTCTCGATCTGCAGCCGTTGCAGGCCGCGCACGACGAACCCGTAGTGGCACAGCACGGCGACCACGTCGGTGCCGTAGCCCTTGCCGCGGGCGGACGGCAGCAGGCCGAGGCCGACGTGCGCGCACCGGTGGTGGGTGTCGATGCCCCACAGCGTGGCGGCGCCGACCAACTCGCCGCTCTCCAGGTCCACCACGGAGAACGGGAGGTTGTCCTGGTCGGTGGGGTCCACCACGAACTTCCCGCCGGGGATGCCGGGCGGGATCGGCCGCCACGGTCTGCCGTCCGCCCGCGAGGTGTTGACCACGTCGTCGTAGAGCTCGGCCTGAAGAACCGGGATGTCGTCCTCGTGCCGGGCCCGGAGCCCGACCCTGTTGCCTCTGAGCATGCAGGCTTCCTATCGGGCCGGACCGGCCGGCGGCAAACACTTTTGCGCGCGGAAAACCGGCAGAGCCGGCCGCGCCGAGCGAGATGCTCGACACGACCGGCTCTGCCGGTACGGGGGACGGGGCGCTTACTTGAGGTAGCCGCCCTTGAAGCCGCTCTGGTCGGCCCAGATGCGCTCACGGGCGTCCCAGGAGAACCCGGCCCACTTGCCCTGCCAGATGGTCTGGGCGGTGGCGTTGTTCGCCGGGTCGGAGGAGATCCACGTGCTGACCGGGCTGTTGGAGAACTCGGAGAACGGTACGAAGTTGCGGTGCGAGGCCCAGCCGCCGTAGACCTTCACGACGCGGGACGAGGTCGTGCGGTAGTTGACGCCGATCTTCACGGTCGTCACCTTCACGCCGAAGATGGTGTCGGAGACGGAGTACCAGGCGCTGCGGTCGTAGTACCGGGCGCTCGGGTCGGAGAGCTCCTCGTCGGTGGTCGGCGGCGTCTCGGTCTCCTCGACACCGAGGGTCGCCTCCAGGACGACATCGCCGCCCGCGGCTTCCTTCCTCAGCTCGGTGGTGTAGTTCTCCTCGTCGATCGACTCGATGTCGGAGACGTCGGAGATGAAGTCGCCCAGCTCCTGGCCGCGCTGCGGGTCGTTCAGCAGGTCGACGAACTGTGCCTTGTCGCCGTCGGACAGCGCCGAGTACTGGTCCAGGGTCTCCTGGGCGTCCGTGTCGCCGAGTTCCACCTGCTCCACCAGGTAGGCCTCGTAGGCCTCGGGGGTGGTGCCGGTGGTGTCCTCGGCGAACGCGGAGCCCGGCAGGGCCGCCATCGTGATCGCCGCCGCCGTGGCGACGGCCATCCCGACGAGTCTCTGGCGGTTCATCTTCGCCGACTTACGCATATCTACTGCCTCCGTTACGTGGATGAGTACACGAACTGAAAAAAGCAGCAGGGAAAGCGCGGAAATTCGCCCCCCTACAAGCGGTTCCGCCTTTCCCCTTCGGCGTTCCCGCTTGTGTTTGATCCTTCCACAAGGAATAGGGGGGTGGGGAGCTCAAATAGCCTTCTCTGAGCATCAATTGAGGTTACGGGGAACTCAAGTCCTTTTATTTGAGCCTCAATTGAGCTTTTCCGTGGGCTACTTCTTCGTGAGCCACCGGCCGAGCAGGATCACGCCGGTGATGAGGACGGCCGCGACGACGGCGATCACTATCTTCATGCTGGTGTCCATGGCGCCGAACATCTCTGTCTCCCTTATGACTTGGGCCGGTAGCTGAGCAGGTCGCCCGGCTGGCACTGGAGGGCCTCGCAGATCCGGGTGAGGGTGGTGAAGCGGATCGCCTTGGCGCGTCCGTTCTTGAGGACGGACAGGTTGACGTTGGTGACGCCCACGCGGTGGGCGAGTTCGGTGACGGTCATCCCGCGCTCGCTGAGGAGCTTGTCGAGATGCACCTCGATGTCATGACCCTCGTGCTCGTCGTCGGCCATCAGACGACCCCTTCGAGGTCCTCGCGCATGGCGGCGCCGGCGCTGGTGATACGGGCGAAGGTGAGGAGGCCGAGGCCGGTGAGGACGAGCAGGTAGGGGGTCGACCACTGGCCCAGCCATGAGGTGGCCGTGAAGTCGTGGTTGTCGGCGAGCTTCGCGAGCAGCGCCGCCTTGAGGTTGGACTCGACAAGTTCGGCGACCACGCTGCCGAGCAGCACCCATCGGCCCAGCAGCCGGAGCCGTGAGGCCGTGCGGGCCGTGTGGATGCCGTCCCGGGCTGCGCCCTTGAGTAGCTGGTGCAGCAGGAAGAGACCGCCGATCAGCAGCAGCGCCGAGGGCAATGCGCTGAACTCGTCCAGGAGGTGCAGGGATGCGCCGGGGTGGTCGGCGCAGTAGTGGGGGATCGCGTCGACCGCGACCCCCTTCTCGGGGTAGAAGCGGCCGGCGTCGACGGAGCCGGTGACCGAGTCGTCGGTCATACAGACGAGGTTCCTGCCCCAGCCCCCGTGGACGGTTCTGAAGACGACCCCCAGCGTCACCAGCGCCAGCAGCACCCGCAGCGCGAGTGACACCACCGTCGCCATCGGCTCCAGCATCTTGCGGTCCTCGGACATGATCCCCCGCCTCGCTTATCGTTTTTCGATGTATCGAGTTTCGATGTTATCGAGAAACGATAAGGCGTGCAAGCGGCTGCGCCCCCGCACCGGGACAGGTGCGGGGGCGCAGGCGCGGGCCGGCCGGGCAGGCGTCAGAACCTCACGACGAAGTTCCTGACCGTGCCGGTGTCACCGGTGGCCACGTCGTCGACGCGGAGCTTCCACCAGCCGTTGACCGGCAGGTCGGTGGCGTCGACCGTGTAGACCTTCCGGAGCCTCCCGCCCGGCTCCTCGCCGTTGTCCTTGAGCAGGTGCAGGGAGCCGTCCGGCGCGATCAGGTCGATCTTGAGGTCGCCGAGGTACTCGTGCTCGACGTCCACGTACACCTGGAGCTTGGCGGAGCCGACCCCGGACAGACCGTCGGCCTTGGTCCAGATCTCCGTGTAGTTCTTGTCCGGGACGGCCTTCACGGTCTGGTTCTCGTACGACGGGAAGCCGAGCGACCAGCCGGTCAGGGTGCCGGTGGAACCGGTGGCGGAGTCGGTGACCTTCAGCGTCCAGGTGCCGTTGGCGACCGCGTCGGTGGCGTCGACGCCGTAGGTGGTCTGGAGCGTGCCGCCGGCCTCGGAGCCGTAGGGCTTGAGGGTGTACGACTTGCCGTCCGGGCTGGTCAGGACGAGCTTCAGGTCACCGATCCTGCTGTGGGTGAGGTTCGTGTAGACCTGGAGCGGCCCGGCGGCGTTGCCGTCGATCTCCGAGACGGCGATGGTGGAGCCGAGGGTGCCGGAGTCCGGGATGGTCTGGGCGGTGGTGTTCTCGAACGGCGTCGGGAAGATCAGCGACCAGGTGGTCAGCGTGCCGGCGTCCCCGTCGTCGGTGTCGGTCATCCGCAGCTTCCACTCGCCGTCGGCGACCGAGGCGGAGGCGTCCACGGTGTACGTGGCGATGATGTCGTCGGCGCCGTCGGAGGTGCTCGCGGCCTTCAGCAGGTGGGTCGTGCCGTTCGGCGCGACGAGCTCCAGCTGCACGTCACCGCGGTAGGCGTGGGTGATGTTGACGTACGCCTTGAGGTTCTTCGGCGCGTTGCCCGGGTATCCGGCGACGGTGATCGGCGAGGTCACCGCGGTGCCCGTGCCGCCGGTCGGCGCGTCCGGGATGGCGATGTCCTTGTCGTTGTCGACCTGGAAGGCGCGCGGCTTCTTGTCCGCCTCGGGCTTCGGCTCGACCGCGGCGACCGCCTTGGCCACGTCGATGCGCGGTACGGTCACGCCCGCCTCGTCGGTGACCGGCTTGCCGGTGGTGGCGAGCAGTGAGATCAGGCTGGCCAGCCCCTCGGTGGGGTAGGTCTGGCGCAGGACGGCGAGGGCGCCGGCGACGTGCGGGGTCGCCATGGAGGTGCCGCTCATGGAGTCGTAACCGCCGCCGGGGACCGAGGAGATGATGCCGTTGCCCGGGGCGAATACGTCGAGCAGCGGGCCGTGGTTGGAGAACGAGGCGATCGAGTCGTCGTCGGTCGTGGCGCCGACGGAGACCGCGTTGGGCACGCAGGCCGGGGCGGTGACGGCGGTCGCGCTGCCGTTGTTGCCGGCCGCGACGACGGTGGCGACCCCGGCGGCGTAGAGCTTGTCGATGGCCGCGGCGCGGGCGTCCTTGGCGCAGGCGGTGCTGTAACTTGCCGAGCCCAGGCTGAGGTTGGCGGCGATGATCGGCATACCGCCCTGCTGGAGCTGCCAGACCTTCTCCAGCGCGGCGATCTGGGCGCTGGTGAAGCTGCGGATGCAGGGCGTACTGGCGGCGGCACCGCAGTACTTGGTGGAGTCGAACTTGGAGAAGACCTGCATGGCGACGATGCCGGCGTCGGGCGCGACACCGGCGGCGGGGGCTCCGCTCAGCCCGGTGCCGTCACCCGCGGCGATACCGGCGACATGGGTGCCGTGGTCACAGCCGTCGAGGGTGGCGCAGGGACCGCTTGCGGCGTTGGCGGCGCCGGTGCCCTCCTGGGTGGCCTGGCCGTTGCCGCACAGGCTGGTGGCGCCGTAGGTGGCGTCGATCGGCGAGAAGCAGGCCTCGGCGACGATCCGGTCCTTGAGGAACGGGTGGTTGGTGGCGACACCGGTGTCGATGATCGCGATGTCGCTGCCCGCGCCGGTCTTGCCTGCCTTGTGCGCGGTGTCCGCGCCGATGACGGGGACGCTCTCGTCCAGCGAGGGGGCGGACAGCCCGTCCTCGGTGACGCTGACGACGCCCGGCTGGGCGGCCAGGTCGTCCAGCCCCGACTTGTCGACGCGCAGCGTGACGAGGGGCAGGGTGTCGAAGGACTGCAGCGTGTCACCGACGCTCGCGGCACCGGAGAGATCGGCGCGGGTCTCGGTGACGACGTTCACGCGGACGGTGTCGCCGCCGGCGGTCTGGTCGTAGAGGGGCGGGTCGATCGGGTCGTCGGCCGCGGTCGTGGTGGTGGCGGTCGTCGTGGAGTCGGTCGCGTGGGCGGGTATCGCGCTGAGGGTGGCGGCCATCACGGACGTGATGACGGCAGCCCAGATCCGTCTGTTCATGTCGCTCTCGAAGTCAGCAGGGCATGGCTGAGCATGCGGGGGTGGGAGAGGAGGAAAGAGGTCATACCGGCGCGCAGCAGGCAATGGGAGCCCACGGGAGCCGGATGAGAAAAGAGCTGAAACGCTGAAACGTGTCCTGCCTGCGGGCATCACGCACGAGGCGTGTTCCGTCGGAAGGCCGTAGGGGAAAGCGGCGGCGAGGCCGACCGCAGCGGCGGAGAAAGACGGATCCGCTTGATCACCGCAGACCCTAGGGGAGCCGTGATCACGGCCGCAAGACCCGATCATCCGGACCCGACGACTCCGTACGGTTGCTCCGGTGAAGGCGTGACCGTCCGCGCGCCTCTCTCAACTGGGCCACGGCTCGGGAGAGTTGCTCCCGTCCGCAAAACGGAAGCCGGGCACACCACTTTCTCCCGCGCCCCGGAACGCCCCAGGCACCCCACCGCTCGCTCTGGTGCCCGCTCCCGGGGCCCCGCTACCGTAGCGCTGCCGCGCACCACCACCGAGAGACCGAAGACATTGAGCCAGGAACCCGCCACCGCCCCGCCCGCCGGACGCGCACCGGCGCCTGGGCGCGCACCGGTGTTCGGGCTGGTCACGCCCGTGGACTGGTACCGCATGCCGCTCCAGCCGCAGGACCGCCGCGAGGCGTCCGTCGCCGCGCTGATCAGACGGCAGTTCGCCGGCGTGGACGACCAGCCCGTGCTGCGCCGCAAGGCGGAGGAACAACTGCGCGGCACCGCCGAGGCCGGGGTCGAGCAGGGCGGCGTCGTGCTGTACCTGTCCTTCCTGGAGGCCGGCGGCATCCCGCTGTCCGCCTCGCTGCTCGTCTCCCACCTGCACCAGCGGTTCGACGCGCTCGACGCCGTCGCCGCGCTCGCCGGCTCCGGCGAGGTCGGGCTGACGAAGCTGCCCGCCGCGGGGCGGGCGGCCCGGCTGGTGCGGCGGGAGCAGTCGAAGCAGTCCCGGAAGCTGGGGTCGGAGTTCCAGGACACGGTCGTCGAGTACTTCGTACCGGTCCCCGGCCGCGACGAGGTGCTGATGCTCACCTTCAGCACCCCGCTGGAGCCGATCGCCGACGCCATGGTGGAGCTGTTCGACGCGGTGGCCGCGACGCTGCGCTGGCAGCGGGAGGACGACAGGACGGGGAACGGCGAGGCATGGGCGAGAGACTGAGGGTCTCCACGGACGACCTGGAGACGGCCGGCACCGGTCTGCGGACGGTGGCCACCGAACTCGAAGGACTCGACAAGCTGATGGACCAGTACGACCGCCGTACCGTCGGCCACCAGCAACTGCACGAGCGGCTCCAGGACTTCTCCGACGGCTGGGACGACAACCGCAAGAAGATGATCGAGGAGATCCAGGGCCTCGGGAAGGTCGCCCACGAGTCCGGCAAGGCGTACAAGGAACTCGACACCGCGCTCTACAACGCGCTCATCGGCAAGGGGAAGAAGAAGTGACCGGCGAGGGGAAGAAGAGATGACGCGCCCCGCCGACCACCGCTGGGAGGTGCTGGGCGAGAGCGGCGACCCGGTCCCCGGCGACGTCACCGATCTCAAGGCCCTCTCCCGCCGCTTCGAGGCCACCGCGAAGACCATCACCGAGACCGCGGCCGCGCTGCGCCGCCTCGGCAACCAGGAGAGCTGGGACTCCGACGCCGGCCGCGCCTTCGCCGACAAGGCGAACGACACCGCGAAGACGGTGAGCAAGGCGCACGACCGCTACGCCGACGCCGCGTCCGCGCTGAAGACGTACTACACCGACCTGGAGACCATCCAGGAGGACGCCGACAAGCTGCTGCGGGACGCGGAGACGAAGGCCGGCGACCTGGCCAAGGCCAAGGCCGGTGCGCAGAACCCGCCCGAGGGCACCGAGGACGCCGACCGGAAGAAGCTCGACAAGAAGGTCACCGACATCCAGGGCGGCCTCGACGACCTGCGCGGTCAGCTCGCGGACGTCAAGAAGCGGCACCAGGACGCCGGCGACAAGGCGGCCAAGAAGATCCACGACACCACCGAGGGCGACGGCCTCAACGACTCGTGGCTGGACGACCTGCGCGACGCCCTGAAGATCATCAGCGACATCACGGGGGCGATCGCCGCGGTCTGCGGCATCCTCGCGCTGCTCGTCGGCTGGATCCCGGTCATCGGCCAGGCGCTGGCGGGTGTGCTCGGCACGATCGCGCTGGTCATGACCGTGATCTCCCTGGTCTGCCACGTCCTGCTGGCCATCAACGGCGACGGCTCCTGGGGCGACGTGGCCATGGACGCCCTGGGCCTCGCCACCTTCGGTATCGGCCGGGTCTTCTCCGCGGGTTCCAAGCTCGCCGCCACGGTCGGGCGCAGCCGCGTCTGGCAGGCCGCCGACGACTACGTCCGCGCCTGGAACCGGGGCATGAACTCCGCCGCCCGCCGCCGCCTCGTCGAGGCGATGGTCGGCCCGCGCGCCGGGGCGAACGGCGCCGGCGCCCTGCCCGACGTCTCCCTCGCCGCCGCCTTCAAGGGCCTGCCCCGCTCCTTCGCCGACGACCTCGGCACCATTCGCAGCAACTGGCGGGACCTGTTCAAGGTCGGCGACAACCTCACCGCCGCCCGCAACGCCTACAACACCGCCGGCGCCCGCGGCCTGGCCAGCATGTACGTCGGCCCCGGCATGGTCGACGAACTCGGCCGCATGAAGAACATCGACCCGACCGACCTGAACTTCATCGGCACGCCCGACGCCTTCAAACAGGCCATCTCCTACAACTCCTGGGCCCTCGGCGCCACCGGCACCGGCGCGGGCTCCGACACCAACAGCTTCATCGGCCTGTTCGGCGGCGACGAGGAGATCGACGTTACGGGCCCGGACGCATCGCTGGCGGGGCGGTGACCCGCATGGCGACCGACTGGAGCGAGTGCCGCGTGGAGCTGCCCGCCCCGCACAACTGGCTGGTGCTGGACCTGCGCACCGAGGACCCGGAAACCTGGGCGCGCGAGATCGCCGACGAGCACCTGGCGGGGGACTCACGGCCGGAGCTGTACGACGCCTTCGCCACGGACATCCTCTGGTACTGGGGAGCGGCCCGCCGCCAGAACGCCCTGTGCGCGTCCCTGCTCACCCCGCCGGACGCCCCGGTCCTGGCGAGCTACACGGTCCGGGAGATCCGCGGTCTGCCCGAGACGGCGACGGTCGCGTCCCTGCGCGCGGAGGTGGGGGAGGCAGAGGGTCCCTTCTTCGGAACCCAGCTGCTGGAGGAGGTGGACCTCCCCCTGGGCCCGGCGCTCCGCGTCCAGCGCATGGAGCCCACGGCTCCGGAGTCCTCGTCCGGCGAGATCGTGGAAGGCGTGGCCCACTACGTGCTGCCCACCCGTTTCCCGGGGACGGCCCTGGAGTGCCGCCTGTTGTGGAGCTCCCCGGGCCTGGGCGAGGCGCTGGCCAAGATGGCCGACGAACTGGCGGAGTCACTCCGCCTGACGTGACCGCCGCCTGATCGGAGACTCCCCGAGCCCGAGCCGCTCCCACGGCAGCATGGCGAGAGGCATCCAGCTGAAGCCGACGGCGAAGACGCCGAGGATGTTGACGAGCTGCTTGGGCAGCACCCAGCCGAGCTGGCTGACCAGCAGGGCCACGACCAGCAGATACACATCGAAGACGAGCACGGCGAGAATCTTCCGCAGGGCGGCCCCGAGACCGACCCGGGCCTCGCCCCCCTTGAACATCCCGAAGACGATCACCGGCACCATCAGTCCGGTGACGCCGCCGACGGCGATCCCGCCGATGACCAAGGCGATCCGCCCGTCCTCCGGCACGACATCGGACAACGGCGCCCGATCCACCGCCTCCCCGAGCAGGGCCACGGCCGCGTACACGCCGAGCGCCATCGCCGCGAGCACGAGGACGACGCCCACGCCGAAGGCGACATTTCCGGCAACCGAGCGCCGCTCATCGTGCTGCGTCGCGTTCGGCCCCTCGGCCCTCGACTCGGCGGACATGGACTCTCCCATTCCTCTGCGGGGTCCGGTAGAGGATAGCCGCGCCGAGGCCTGTCGACATCAGCCGATACCGATGCGCTTCTGCCAGTAGTCGTTGGCCCCGACGACCTCCGTTCCGGAGCCCGTCACCGCGGTCTTGCTGCCCACGTAGAACCGTACGGAGCCATTGGGTCGTACGGCCCAGATGTCGGGAGTGCCGTCGCTGTTGGCGTCAGGCGTGCCCATGAGCAGCGGAATGTCAGCACTGAACCAGCCGCTGGCGCCGTACTCGGTGTCGGCGCCGCCCGAGGAATTCGCCGCGGACGCCAGCGAGCCGAGATCGGTCCCGCCGCCGGCGGCGGCGATGCCCTTGCGGAACAGCAGGCGCCCCGATGCGTCGGTGCGGTAGATCATGTCGGCGACACCGTCGCCGCTGACGTCCATGACGGTCACCAGGTCCCGGCTGGTCCAGCCGGTGGCGGACAGGCGGGTCGCCTGGTCGATGGTGGCCCCGTGGTATCCGGTGAAGGCCCACAGCTCGTCACCGGCCGTGGCGAGGAAATCGGTGCGGCCGTCGCCGGTGATGTCGCCCGCCGCAACGATCTGGGTGAGGGCCGAAGGGCTCGGGGCACCGGCGGGGAGCAGGATCTCCTGCCGCCGGTCGATGTTGACGGCGCCGTAACCGTCGCCCGGGTAGACCCACAGTCTGCTGCCAAGCCGTACGACGAGGTCCTGGAGGCCGTCACCGCCGTAGATGTCACCGTTGTGCGTGATCAACGCACCCTTGAAGTGGCCGTTGGGAGCCGCGACAAAGGGTGGTAGGTCGTCGGTGCCGTTCGGGTCCTTGGCGGGGTTCGCGCGGTAGGCGCCCGGCATCGAGTAGTCCAGATCGCCGGTGCCCTTGGTCAGGTCGGTCGCCAGGCCCTGGGAGGGGTAGAGCGCCAGGTCGCCGGCCTCCGTGACGACCATCATGTCGGGCAGCGCATCGCCGGTGAAGTCGCCGGCTTTGTCGGCCTGGTCGCGTGGGGTGACGTAGAAGAAGTACTTGGTCGGCTCGGAGACGTTGTCGGCACTGTCACGGGCGCGGACGTACAGCACGTTGGGCCCGGCGGTGGGCGGCTTGGCGTTGCTGATGAGGGCGCTGACGTTGGTGTCCGTGCCGTTGGTGCGGGAGAGGCTGCCGGTGTAGCTGGCCGAGTTGAAGCCGTACTCGTAGGCCACGACGTCCTTGTTCACGGCACGCACCGTGAACGAACCGGGAGTACCGAACTTCTTCGTGGACCAAGTGGCGTCCTCGCCGTCGTTGCCGAAGCCGTTCTCGCCGCCGTCAGCGTTGGGGAAGTCGGTGGAGGACACCTTCGGCGGGCGGGGTGCGGTGGTGTCGAGGACGAAGCGACAGGGCGTCTTCGGGTGCCAGGCTGAGGAACTGCCGGCGTCGTCCACGGCCTTGACGCGCCAGGAGTACGTAGCCCCGCTCTTGAGTTTGCTCGGGGAGAAGCCGCCAGTTGTCCGCAGGGCGGTTCCCTTGTCACCGTTCGTGTCGACCTTGCCGGTCGACTTCAGCAGGTCGCCGGTGGCCTCCCACTGCCCTGTCTGCCACAGATCGAAGTCGAGGTAGTCGAGGTTCTTGTCCTTGTCGGTGGTCTTGGCCGTGAAGGTCAGGTCACCGGAACCCATGCGGACGTACGGCTTGGTCGTGGTGCACTTGCCGTCCGGGCCCAGGTCGAGGGAGTTGGACACGATCGTCGGCTTGCGGTTGTACTCGAGTTCCAGATACGGCGCGAACTCGCCGTTGGCCTGGAACTTCTTCCACGCGTACTGGGCGTCCTCGTCGCGGGCGCGCAAGCCGAAGGTGATCATGGCCTCACCCGAGTCGGCTCTCTTCTGGGCGCCCTTTTTCACGTCGAAGGCCGCCCAGTCGTTGCCGCAGCTGGACTTGTAGCCGTGCGCGAAGCTCTTGGTGGCCAGCTTGTTGCCGTCGTGCAGTTCGGGAGCGTTGTTCCAGTTCGTGTGGGAGTCGATCTCGCTCGTGAGGTGCACGCTCATCGAACGGGCCTGGCAGGACCAGGCGTACGTCTCCAGCATCACCAGCTTGGCTTTGGTGATCTTGGTGCCCTTGAGGTCCTTGTCGAAATAGATGTTGAAGAACGACCGCGAAGTGCCCCACGTGTCGGACTCGAAGCCGACGCGGGCTTCGTGCGTGCCGCCCTTGTTGAAGTCCCTGCCGTTGTAGAACGTGGCCTTGGGGAAGCGGTTGTAGGCCGTGGTCCAGTCCCGCGTGTCCTTCGTGACCGAGGGGTCGATGAAGACCGGGTACGTCGTGGCCGGGTCGTTGAGGAAGTCCTGGTCCGGCGTGAGCAGCCACTGACCCGTGGACAGCTCCGCCTGCACGACGTCACCGCGGGTGTCCGGGGACGGTCCACCCAGGGAGGGCAGGCTCAGGGTCGCGGCGGAGCCGGTCTGGGACGGCTCGGGGGTCGGCTTCGCCGGTGGGCTCGGCAAGGACTCCGACGCGGTCGGTTCCGGGTCATCGCCGGCCGACGGCAACACCTCGACATCGGTGTCGCTCTGCTCGTCGGACTCGGCAGCCTCCTCCTCGGAGGGGCTCGGGGAGTCGGACGGCGTCTCGGTCGGAGAGTCCGTCGGGTCCGGTGACTCCGGCGCGGTGGGCTGCGCGGTGACGCCCACCTGCCCGTCGGTGACGGCGGGCGCGCCGCTGCTGTCCCACATCAGCGGGGTGGGGGATACGGCAACCTCTTCACCGGTGCCGTTCAAGGCGCTGACCACGCCGGAGAGCGGCTCCATCTTGAAAGTAAGAGTGGTCGAGTGCAGGCCGTAGACCATCTGCTGGACATGGGGATCGGCGGCTGCCTGCTTGTTCTTGACGACGAGGACCTGGCCGAAGCCGTTGTCCTCCGCGGTCAGGACCAGGTCACCGCCAGGGAAGATCTCGGGGTACAGGATGCGGTTGCCGTCGATGATGGGGGTCGGGACAGTGCCTGGCCAGGTCAGCTGGATCGCGTGCTGGTTGGCGTCGCCGACGTAGAGGGTCGCCAGGGGAGTGCCGGAGTCCGCCGCCGCGGCGGTCTTCACCAGGGAGACGCGCTGCACGGTCGAGCGGGACGCGCGCTCCTCGCTCCGGCTGCTGGACCCGGCGGAGAACACCATTCGGGTGTTGGTGGCCCTCGGCTCCCAGCCCTGTTCGGTGCGGCGCAGGCTCGGGTCAATCTTCTTCCACTCGCCGTCCACCTTGGCCCGGATCGGGGACGCGTACAGCCGCTTCATCAGGTGGCCGTCTGGCCGGGCCCAGGTGGTGGAACGGGCCGTGCGGGCGGCGGTCACCTCGATGGACTTGCCGGTGCGTGCGGCCCGGGTGAGCGCCGCGGACTCGGTGACGTTCGTGTCGTTCCTGCTGCGGCCGTCGCCTTCGTCTTTGGCATCGTCCAGCCGGAACCCGGCATAGACGATGCCGGTCGTCGCGACCGTGGCAGCGAGCAGCGTCGCGCCGGCCCGACGGCCGGGCACACGGCCCCAGTTGCGCGTCATCGGGCGGGTTCCCCTTCCCCCTCGTTCCCCTCGGCACGACGCAGGACAGGGCGCGGCCGGGCCAGCCGATGATGACCTATGAGGGAACTGTCGTCACCCTGTGGGGGAGTTGGGGGCGGTGTGTGTGGGGTCGCAGAGGCCCTGCGGTGGTCAGGGATGGGTGGCGCTTCCACACCTTGCAATCACGGGGTGCAAAGACCCTAAAAAACGTCAATTCACGCGTAATTAAGGGTCGTTTGTCACCTGAAGTGCTCTCTGGGTCAATCAGGAGTAATGATCTGGCAAGATCCAGTGAAAGCGGTATCTCCCCTTCGCCGTATTCGTAGCGTAGCGACGCGTTACGGACCGTGATGATCATCACATCAAGCGGTCATATCTGGCGCTTGCTCACAGAGTGATCACAGAATCTTCGCTGTCTGATAAGTCGTCACGCGTGGTCCGTCGCCGGCCCCGCTTCAAGTGGTCCGGGGGGACGTCGTCGTGTTCGATCGACTTCCGCATGTTCGCAGGCGTCGAGTGGCGCGCACAGCCGTGCCGGTCACCGCCGCCGCGCTACTGCTCGGGCTGCTCCCGGCGCAAGCGCTGGCGCTGCCTCCGGACCCGGCGCAGGAAGAGGTCGGGCGGGAATCTCTGACCCTGGAGGAACTTCCGCAGGAAGAGCCGATACCGGGCAAGGAGGTCAGTAAGAACCGGGTGACCCTGCGAGCCACGGTGCCCAAGGACCTGCCAGAGGCGCCGGCCAACACGACGGTCACGCCCGTCGGAACGGCACCGGTCAAGTTCGGGTCCACCACCACACCGGCGTCAACGCGAACGGCCACTTCGACCGCGCAGCAGGCGGCACTGACCCCGGCCGGTACGTTGCCCGTGAGCCTTGGCCAAGCCGCTGAGCAGCCCGTGCCGACCGGCACCTGGCAGGTCACGATCCCGGAGCGCACCTCCGCGACAGGCCAGGGTGTGGACGGTGCCGTCGTGGTCGTGGAGGCTCCTGCGACTGGCTCGGTACCCGTCTCTGTCAAGCTCGACTACTCCAAGTTCAAAAGCCTCTACGGCGCCGACTGGGCTTCCAGGCTGCGTTTCGTGCAGTTCCCCGACTGCTACCTGACCACGCCGGACGACGAGGCGTGCCAGACGTACGAGGAACTGGAGACGACCAACGACACGGCGTCGAAGTCCATCACCGCCACGGTCGACCCCGCTGCCGACAGCGCGGTGACGCCGGCCTCGGCGAGATCCTCTGTCCCCACGAACTCCGGTGTGGTTCAGGCGACTTACACGAAGTCTGCCTCCACAGCGGCGGCGCCGATCGCCGCCGCGGGCAGCAGCACCGCGGTCGTCGGCGCGGTTGACTCGGGCAGCGGTAACGGCGGCACGTTCAAGGCGTCTCCGCTTGCTTCGGACGGCAAGTGGGAGGCGGGAGGGTCATCAGGTGGGTTCACCTGGTCCTACCCGCTCACCGTGCCGACCCCAGCGGCAGGACCAGCCCCCGAGGTCTCCTTTGACTACAGTTCGCAGGTCGTGGATGGCCGTACAGGGGTCTCCTCGCCCCAGGCGTCCTGGATCGGCGATGGTTGGTCCTACGACCCCGGTTACATCGAGCGCCGCTACCGCTCCTGCGAGGACGACCGCAAGACCCTCAAGGCCGGAACGCCCAACAACACCGCCAAGAAGGACAAGACGTCCGACCTGTGCTGGGTGTCGTACAACGCGGTGATGTCGCTGGGCGGCAAGACCACCGAACTCGTCCGGGACGCGGCGTCCGGCAGCGACCCGGAGAAGAACACCGAGATCTACCGCCCCCAGCAGGACGACGGCACCCGAGTCGAACACCGCCTCGGTGGCACCAACGACGACAACAACGGCGAGTACTGGGTCGTCACCACCACGGACGGCACGCAGTACTACTACGGCCAGAACAGTGTCGGCGGCGGCCACGCCAACACCAACTCCGTCTCCACCGTGCCAGTCTTCGGCAACCACCCGGGCGAGCCCTGCCATGCCACCGCCTTCGCCGACTCCCGCTGCGGCGCGGGCAAGCAGCAGGCCTGGCGCTGGGGCCTGGACAAGGTCGTCGACATCCACGGCAACACCATGATCGTCAACTGGACGCAGGAGACGAACTACTACGCCGTCAAGAAGAAGTTCAAGTCGCCTGAGCAGTACGACCGTTACGCCTACCCGACGACCATCGAGTACGGCATGCGCCCGGACAGCCTGACCACGCCGTCGGCGACCGTGACCTTCGGGGCCAAGCAACGCTGCCTCAAGTCGGACACCGCGTGCACCGCGACCAACTTCGCCAAGACCGACGACCCCGGTGCCTACCGCTACTGGTGGGACACCCCCGGCAACCTCAACTGCAAGTCCACGTCCAAGCTGTGCCCGGCGTTCCCGTCGTTCTGGACACAGATGCGCCTGGACACGGTGACGACGAAGGCGGCCCGCGCAGGCCAGACCGGCCTGGGCCTGGTCGACAAGTACACGCTGCGCCAGTCCTTTCCAGCGGACTGGTACGACACCTCGCCCGGTCTGTGGCTCAACTCCATCACCCGCACCGGCTACGCACCCGGCGACACCACCGGCACCCTCCAGTCCGAGAACGGCGTCAGCTTCGCGCCGTACACGGTCGGCTCCACCTCACCGCTGCACGGCCGCCTCAAGGACCGCCAACTGCCCAATCTCGTACCGAGAAGCAAGACCGACCAGCGCCCCGGCTTCACCCGCCCCCGCATCGGCACCGTCTCCACCGAGAATGGCGGCGACATCTCAGTCGAGTACACCGGCGGCTGCGCGGCCGAACCCACCGAGGACAAGGGCAAGAGCAACGGCACCTGCTACCCGGTGCGCTGGTCGCCCGACGGCGACGAGAAGACCCCGCCGAAAGCCTGGTTCAACAAGTACGTCGTCGCCTCGGTGACCGAGACCGACAAGGTCACCTCGCATGGCGTGCCGGTCACCACGCAGTACACGTACTCCGGGCCGGCGTGGGCCAAGAGTGACGACGAGTTCACCCGTCCCGCGCTGCGCACGTACAGCGACTGGCGTGGGTACCGGCAGGTCAAGGTCACCAAGGGCGGCAAGTCGACCTCCGAGGCGAGTGAGGTGCAGGGCCAGTCCCTCTCCGTCACCCGCTACTTCCAGGGGACCGGCGGTGAGGTCAAGGATTCCAAGGGCAAGTACACACTTCTCGCGGACGACGCCCCGCAGTACGCCGGAATGACCGCGGAGACCCTCACCTACCGCGACTCCGACGGCCTGCTGCTCGAGCAGAACCTGAACTACCCGTGGTCCAAGCAGACCGCCTCCAGGGCCCGCGAGAACGAGGACGCCACCGCTGCCGATCCACTGCTCGCCCACCGCACCGGCGTCCAGCGCACGGACGAGATCCAGACCCAGGCCAATGACAGTTGGCGCGCCGTCCGCACCCTCACCACGGTGGACGACACCTACGGCCTGCCCCTCACGGTGGAGAGGTCGGTCGTCAAGCCGAACGGCACCGGCGAGACCCTCTCCGACCAGACGTGCACCAAGACGACGTATGTGCACAACACCACGGCATGGCTGATCGGTCTGCCCAAGGAACAGCGGACCACAGGCACGTCCTGCGCCGCCCATGACACCGCCGACCCGGCCACCAAATTGAAGGCGGCGGCCCAGTACAGCTACGACAAGCTTGCCTACGGGGCGACGCCGACCAGAGGTACGGCCACGTCGGTGGCCGAGATCAACGGCACCGGCACCGCGTACTCCGTCGTCACGAACACGACGTACGACGATCTCGGCCGCATCCTCACCACCACGAAACCGGGTGAGGGAACCACCGAGACCCAGTACACGCCCAAGACCGGCGGCCCGGTCACCGCGATCAAGTCGATCAACGCCACGACGACCCAGGCCACCACGACGACCTTCGACCCCGGGCGCAACCTCCCGCTGACCGTCACCGACCCCAACAACCGTGTGACGCGCAACGAGTATGACGCCCTGGGCCGCATGGTGAAGGGCTGGTCCCCCTCCCGCTCGGACGGCAAGTCGCCGAACGTGACGATCTCCTACCAGCCGGCGATCGCCACCTCCAGCGTGAACCGGCCGGCGGCGGTGACCGTCAACACCCTGAAGGACGACGGCTCCTACACCACCGCCATTACCCTCTACGACGGCCTGTCCCGCGAGGTCCAGACGCAGACCGAGGCCCACGGTCCCGGCCGGATCGTCGTGGACACCAAGTACAACGACCACGGCCTGGTCGACAAGAAGACCGGCGGGTACCTGGCGAAGGGCGAGCCGGAAGCGGCGATGTTCGCGGCCCGGTCCCAGTCGTTGATCCCCACCTGGACCAAGTACCGCTACGACGGCATGGAGCGCGAGGTCCGCGCGTCGACGTACTACGGCGACTGGTACAAGTACGCGACCTACACCACATACAGCCTGGACAGCACCTACTTCGACCCGCCGGGATCGACCGCACCACGGACCCGGACGTACTTCGACGCGCTGGGCCGCGTCACTTCCCTACAGCACTACACCCAGGAATCCACCTCGTCGAACGCGGTCCGCAGCACCACCTACGAGTACGACGCCCGAGGCAACCGGTCCAGGGTCACCGACCCCGCGGGCAATGTCTGGTCGTACACGTACGACGCCCGCGGCCGGGTGACGTCCGCCACCGACCCCGACACCGGTACGACGGAGACCGGGTACGACTCGGCCGACCGTCCCAACTGGGTGAAGAACGCCCGGCAGCAGGAGACGTTCACCGAATACGACGTCCTCGGCCGCATGAGGTTCGTACGCCAGGGTTCGGCGTCCGCGACCCCGGTCAGGAGCTACACCTACGACGCAGCCGCCGGCGGCCTCGGCAAGCCGGCGTCCTCCACCCGGCACACCGACAGCGGCGACTACATCAACCGTGTCACCGGCTACGACGCCGATTACCACGTCACCGGCAGCGAGACGGTCATCCCGGCCAACCCGATGACCACAAGCGTGTCCGGCACGTACGCCTACGAGTACACGTACACCCCAACGGGCCGGCCGCTCTCCGTCACGCTGCCCGCCGTCGGCGGCCTGGCGCGGGAGAAGGTCGTCACTCGCTACAACGGCGACGGCTTGCCGGAATCGACCTCGGGCCAGACCTGGTACACCACGGACGCCACCTACTCGCCCTACGGCGAGGTGCTGCGCACGGTCTCGGGTGCCCAGCCCTACCGCGTCTGGACGACGAACTTCGTCGACCCGCACTCCGGCCGCCTCCAGCGCACGGTCACCGACCGCGAGACCGCCGGCCCGCACCGCATCACGGACAGCTTCTACTCGTACGACGGCTCGGGCACCATCACCTCCAACGCCCGCAAGCTGAGCGAGGCGACGGGCGACACGTGGGACACCCAGTGCTTCACCTACGACGTGCTCGGCGAACTGGTCCACGCCTGGACGTCGCAGACCGTGCAGGACCGCAACGGCACCGGCTGCAAGGCCGCGGACGGCACAACCTGGGGTTATCGCGCCGACTACGCGCCCTCGACGGGCCCGGTGACCGACGCCCCGGACGCCTCCACTGACAAGACGAGCCCGGACAGCAGCCTCACGTCCACGCTCGCGGCGGCGGCCCCCGACCCGGCCACGGTTTCGACGGGCGCGACCGCTTACCGTCAGTCGTTCACCTTCGACTGGCTGGGCAACCGCGCCACGATGACCGAGCACGACACGGCGGACGCGACGAAGAACGTCACGTACAGCTACGGCTACGGCAAGACGGTCGCCGCGACGAGTACGACCCCGGCCTACCGGACCCAGCCCCATACGGCCACGTCGATCACCTCCACCCCCTCGGGCAAGGGCAGCGTCTACACCTTCGACGCCACCGGCAACACCGAGGTCCGGGACCTCTACAACACGACCCAGAACCTGGTCTGGACACAGGAGAACAAGCTCGACTCGATCACGGACGACGGCAAGAAGACGACGTACGTCTACGACGCCGACGGCAACCGCCTCCTCGAGAACTCCGCGTCCGGTTCGGTCCTCTACCTGGGCGAAACGGAACTCACGACCAACGCGTCAGGCACCCTGACCAAGGCCTCCCGCTCCTACGCCCAAGCGGGCGCACCGACGGTGGTCCGCACGACGACGAACGGCTCGCTGACCGGCCACAAGCTCAGCGTCCTGATCGCCGACCACCTGGGCACGTCCAACACGAGCGTCGAACTGTCGAGCACCCAGCCGGTGACACGACGAGCGTTCAAGCCGTACGGCGAGGCACGGGGCACAAAGCCGACGTCCTGGCCCAACAAGCGCAGCTACCTCGGCACCGGCATCGACGACGCGGCGACGGGTCTGACCCACATCGGCGCACGTGAGTACGACCAGGGCTCGGGCCGGTTCCTCTCGGCGGACCCGATCATCGACGTCGCTGATCCGCTTCAGATGAATGGATACGCGTATAGCCGCAACAGCCCGGTATCGCGCAGTGACCCGAGCGGATTGCTTGACCTGGTCAAGCAGGAAGCCGAGCACGAGAAGATGCGGCAAAGGCAGAGGGCTCAGTACATCAAGGAGAAGTACACCAAGGCGCACGACACCACCATCATGATGTACATGGCGTGGCTGCGAATGCTCCAGCCCAAGGGGGGCGGAAAGGTCACGGTCGATCTCCAGCAGACGATGGGATACAAAGATTCTGAGAACTACATTCGTAAAGGTGGAAAGAGGGGGAAGGCTGGCTGGGCCGATCTTCTCTATTGGACCGACGAAACCGTGTATGTCTGGGAAGTGAAGAATTTTGGAGGAAAGGCGGAGAGTGATGGAGTCGAAGAGCTTGATAGGTATGTAAAAGCTCTGCAGAAGCAACTGGAAGATGACCCGAACACGAAAAAAATGAAAGTCAAGCTTGGCTTCACGATGTTTCCGCTCAAGGGGCCCAATCTTTTCAAGCCGAACGAATGGGTTGACTCCTTTCCGTCGGCCAAGAGTAAGGGTTTGATCGCATACAAGACGAAAAATATGAATCGCGGTCCAGGTAAACCCCCAAGTCCCCCTGTGCGGGGGCCGGTGAATGTCGAAGAGCCCTGGTACAAGAAGTTCTCGAACAAGGCGCAGGATTGGTGGCATGAGAATGTCGGGAACCATGACTGGTCGAAAAGCCCCTTCGACTTCGGAGGGAGCGGTTCAGGTGCACCCTTGATTCCCCCGCTCTCCGGCCCCCTGATAGCCTACTGATCCCTGTGCCGTTGAAAGGTGGTAAGCCGTGAATGTGTCCGTTTTCCCTGTCGCGGCAACAGACATCGACTCAGGATTCGATCATGTGATTTCCCAGTTTCGCTCCCTGGAGTCAGAGGGTGATGCTGGCGAATGGTGTGACCTGGGGGAAGATGCGGGCGTTGTTGAGGAATTGCTGATCCAGGCAGGCGGAGGTGAAATTGCGAGACTGGCCGTCGCCGGCGGGAGTATTCTCGGCGATGACAATTTCGGAACGGTATGTTCCGTGCTCTTGGTTGACGAAGTGGCGCGTGTCAGTGGTTTTTTCGCCGAAGTTGACCTCGATGGAGTGATGGGTCGGGCTCCCGAGGTTCTTGCAGGTATCCTTCGGGGAGGGATTCCGGTCGGCTACCTGGACGATCTGGCGGAATCCGTGGCCGAGTTGCGTCAAATTTTCGGCTTGGCTCAACGCGAAGGATTGTGTGTGGCACATATCTATGAGGGCTAGGAAACCTGGTTCCAAGCCGGCAGAACGGGAGTCCGCGACGGCCGGTAGACCGCGGGACTCACCTGGCGTCAGCATTCAGCGCGCCGGACCGTTCAGAGGCGAGCCCAAGTGACTCCCCGAGAATGCAGCAAGGCCAGCGGCTGGACAGGGTCTCAGCTCAGGCGTTGGGCTCTCCCCGTATTCCTGGCGGGCGGTTGTTGATGCTGCCCGACGCTGTGTGGGAGATGAAGGACGTCCAGGCGGATGATGGAAAGGCCAGCTGGGAGCCTCCCGCGTTCTTTGAGTCGCGGATTCGGACGATGCTGGGCTCAGCGGCTATCTCGACGCAGTTCGAACTGTCCCCGCTGTAGGTCGACTTCTGCCAATGGGTGGTCTGCATCGTACGGACCTTTCAGGTGTCCTGGATGAGGTGCTGGATGAAGTCCTGTGACTCGATGGTGCTGAGTGCGCAGGTCTCCATGTGATCAAGTACGGCACGGTACTTGCTCAACCATGCCTCTGTGTCGAGGAATCCGCAGCCGCCGTGGTGGGTGTCCAACTGGACTGTGTCCAGCTGCGGGACGGCACCCTCGACGTAGTCGAAGGACTGCCCTGTGCTGGGGAAGAACTCCGTGCCGAAGGGGATCACCCGGATCGTGACGTGGGGCAGTTCGCTCATGTCGAGCAGATGCTTCAGC
Organism: Streptomyces sp. Act143; assembly: GCF_003143935.1. GTDB lineage: Bacteria > Actinomycetota > Actinomycetes > Streptomycetales > Streptomycetaceae > Streptomyces. Next base: position 6,778,230 of record NZ_QFRX01000001.1, read on the forward strand.
TGGCCGCGGACGACAGCGGGGCCGCCGAAGCCCATGCGCAGGGCTGTCTCGTGAATGAATGCCGAGTACGGGGGAGGGTTCTCCCGGTGCAGGATTCCCTGTCGTTTGATGCGGTGCGTGAGGCGGTGCTCGATCTCGTACTGCCGCATGGGCGGCACCACCGCTCGGAAGAGCGATCGGGCGTGGTCGGTCGTCTGCAGTAGTGCGGGGATGTGGATCACGAGTGCTACCCGCAAGCCCCTTGCGTGGTGCTCCAGTTCGGCGAGGTCAACCAGCGCGGCGGGTAGGTGATCGCGATACGCCTCCCACCAGTCGTGCCCCCGCCGTCCTGTCATGTCGGCCAGGGCATCGACAAGGGCCTCGTCGGAACAGGCGTAAGCGGACGCCATGGCGCGAACGCGATCGGCACTCAGGGCGCTGCGTCCGGTCTCGATCATGCTGATGCGTCCTTGGTTGACGCCGAGCAGCGAGCCCGCACCGGTCGCTGTGAAGCCAGCCTGCTCACGAAGTTTGCGCAGCTCGACGCCGAGGCGTCGCTGGCGGAGGGTCGGGTTGCTGGTGGGCGGCAATGCGCCTCCTTCCGGGCGACGAACGGCGCTTGTGTAACCCACACGAAGTAATTACGGGTTCATCTCTCACTTCAGGGAGATGTATCTCCCCAGGCACAGCCACCGCCGGGCACGGCCGTTGAGCGAGCCGTCAAAGTCCCCTTCTCTTCTGCTGGAGGTATCCCATGGTCACCGTAGCCCTGCCCGATACCTGGGTGTACGCCCTTCGCCTGCCGCACGACCCCAGAGCCGCACGTGTCGCACGTATGACCGTACGGGCCACGTTGAACGGCCACGGCATGACCGAAGTCCTGGACGCCGTAGAGCTGTTGACCTCCGAGCTCGTGACCAACGCCTATCGGCACACCAAGGGGCCTGCCTCCCTCCGGCTGACTGCCCTCGGGGCGGGGCGCCTGCGGGTCGGGGTCTGGGACAGTCACCCCAACTCCCCGCCCCGTTCGCCAGGCCACCCGGTGATCGAGTGCGGCCCGTCGCGGTCGAGGCCGGCGGTGGGCGTGGGCTGCTGCTCGTCCAGGAGTACGCCGACTCCTGGGGCGGGTGGGCTCTCGGCGACGGACTGCTCGACCGGGGCGCCGGGAAACTGCTTTGGTTCGAGGTGGGTGGAAGGAAGCGCGGGTGCTGAGTCGGCACACTGGTGTCGTGGCCGAGTACGCAGACGGAAGCGACAGAGCGCCCTCCCGCTGGGGCTACGGGGCGGAGCGACTGCCGGTGACGCTGGACGAGCTGGCCGGTCCGGGAACCGGGACCGTCGAGCTTCCGCTGGAGCTCGCGTGGTCCGGGCTGCGGGCCTTCGATCTCGGTAATGTGAAGTTGCTGCTGGGGCTGTACAGGATCGTCCTCAACAACGGCTCCAGAGACGACTTTGTGCGCTACCTCAACCGCGAACATCTCCTTCGCCACTGGCCGATCCTGCGCAAGATGCTGGGGCGGGGCGTGCGCGAGACGTGGGAGGAAGCCTTTCCCGAGCTCCGGCGCTCCAGCGCAGCATGAGGCTGCCCGCACTGCACCGCCGTCTGCTGGCGGATGCACTCGAAGCGGGCGGGGACTACGAGCTTGCACTCGCCGGTGGCTACGCCGTACAGGCGCATGGCCTGGTTGCCCGTCTCAGCCAGGACCTGGATTTCGCCACCCGGCATCCCGCCCCGATGGCGGGACATCGTGTCGCGTCTCGCGGACGGTCTGAGCGGCCACGGCTGGACGGTCTCATTGGTGGACGTGAGGCTGCTGAAGGCGCGGTTGCTGGTCACGGATCCTGACAGCAAGGAGGCCTGCGAGGTGGACCTTCTCAAAGAGGCCTTGTCTCATCGTCCTGTCGTCCTGGATGTCGGACCTGTGGTCGATCTTGAGGACCTCGTCGTCATGAAGGTGCGCGCTCTCGGCGATCGCGGTCTGCCGCGGGACGTGATCGATGTGCACGCAGCCTGCCGGTACTACCCCGTGATCGAGCTTGAGCAGCTCGGGTTGCGGGATGCGGGGGAATTCGACCTCGTCGAGCTGCGTGACCGACTGGAGAGCGCCGTCTGGGTGAGTGACGAGGAGTTCGCGGCGTACGGTCTCGGGCCCGAGGAGATCAGCGAGCTACGCCAGTGGGCGCTGGACTGGGAGTCCGATCTCGGGCTTCGGCTCGCCGAGGACTACGAGGCTTATGAAGAGGGGGACGGCTAGGAGGCAGGGTGCCGACGGTCGCAGTCGTCGTGTCCGAGGTGCAGTCGTCGTAGATCCTGGAGTGTGGCCACCGGGAACGGGTGCCGTACCCAAAAAGTCCGTCGGCGAGGGCGTCCTTGCAGTAGCTGACGATGGATGTGTGCTCCGCCGGGTGTCCGCGATGCGGCAGGCCGCCCAACCGCTGCCGTTCAGCTCCCAGCCGAACTGCGGATCGGGCCTGAGGCGTCATGCCGGGCCAGCGCTTCCGCGTCCAGGACATCCTCCGGCGGCTTCACGTTCAATGGTTTGCCGAAGCCGCTGTACGTCGTGGTGGTGTGGAAGTCCGTCCCCCTGTACACAACCTTCAGCAGATACGGCTTGCCCTCCGTGGCCACGTAGAACGTGTACTTACCCGTCCTCACCGCCTTGTCCGTCACGATCACCGAGATCGCCGGAGTGCCGTCGACCTCCGTTGGCTCGCCCCTCTTCGCCGTGCCGAAGGAGGAGAAGTCACGAGGGCAGTCGGCCAGTCCGTCGCCCGGTTCGGCCTTGCTCGCCGGGGTCTTGACCCAGCGGTCCTGGTCCCCGTCCATCGACTTGTCCGACCACCACTCGATGTACGCCCGGTTCGGGCGGACGTAGTCCGTCCTGCCGATGCGGATCTGTTCGAGGGCGGCGCCGTTCCAGTTCCAGGTCGTCTTCGTCGAGCACCTGCTGTGGAGGTCGGTCGTGATGCGGGCGGTGAAACCCTTGCCCTCGGGGTTGGTGGTCGTCCCCTCGACGGTCACGGACGTCAGCCCGGCCATCGTCTTGTTCGCCTCGTCGAGGATCTCCTGCCCGGAGCGTTCGTCCCCGCCGCCGCCCCCCGAGCACGCCGTCACCAGGAAGCACCCCAGCACCGCCATCGCTCTTCTTCGCACAGTCCCCCCACAGGTCACAGATGACCCAGAGGTTACCGTCGCGGACGGGCGCGCCAAGATCCTGTAAACCGCGGGGGACCGCGATGTCCCCGTGGCATACGGCATGCGAGACTGCCCCGGTTGCGGAAGTGAACGGGGTGGCCCGGTGGGGAGCGGACGACGATGAGCAAGCGGCAAGTGCAGAAGATGCTGCGGCTGATGGCGAGCGGGGAGGCCGTCGAACTCACCAGCCCCATGGCCTCGGTGAAGAAGCTCGCCCGGCTCGCCTTCATCGCCCAGCAGTTCGGCTACGAGTACGCCGACGTCCGGCAGGGCGGCGGTCGTAACAACGCCCTCGTCATGCTGCTCGTCCCCGACCCCAGCCCGCAGGCCCGCACCCGTGCCGCGCAGAACTGGGCGCAGTACCCGAACGCGAGCGACGGCGTCTCCGTGCCTCCGCTCGTCCCGGACGCCTTCGAACTCCTCAAGGCCCGGATCAACTTCGACCTCACCGGGCAGGCCAAGAAGCGCATGGGGTACGCCGTGGCCGGCGCCAGCGTCGCGTGCCTGGTCCTGGCGTTTCGATTCGGCGGTCAGTCCGGCGACTTCGTCACCGCGGCGATCGTCTGGGTCGCGTTGCTGGCGGTGCTCGCCATCGGCTTCGTCGTCAACGGCAAGCGCAACGTCAAGTTCGCCGGCCTGCTCCAGGCCGCCGGGTTCACGCCGGTCACCGACGAGAGCGGACGGGTGCGTTACCTGCCGCCGGGGGCGCAGCTGCCGGGGCAGGCCAATCCCTTCGCGGCCGGACCGTACGGCCATCAGCCGCCGCAGCCGTACGGTCAACAGCAGGCATACGGTCAGCAGCCTTACGGTCAGCAGCAGGCATACGGTCAGCAGCCGTACGGTCAGCCTCAGCAGCAGCCGTACCCGCCGCAGCCCCAGCCCTACGGTTACCCGCAGCAGCCCTACCCCCAGCAGAACCCCAACTGGCAGGCACCCCAAGGGTGAGCCACACGGTGACCCACGCCACTGGGAGCTGTTCGTAACAAACGGCCGCAACTACCTCTCACCCCACCTTGCCGCCGGGTGAGAGCAAAGTTCCTTTCCGGTCACCCAGTGCCACAGCGAGGAAACGCGCCCTCCCTACCTTCGGGATCAGCCGCTCAGAGAGCCCCGAGCCCCGAAGCACCGTGGAGGCAGCATGACAGCCCCTAGCACAGCCCCCGCACCCCCGAGCAGGGGCGGCCGCTGGATCCAGCAGTGGGATCCGGAGGACGAGACCTTCTGGAACCGGACCGGGGAGAAGATCGCCCGCCGCAACCTGGCCTTCTCCGTCCTCTCCGAGCACATCGGATTCTCGATCTGGACCATGTGGTCCGTGCTGGTGCTCTTCATGGGCCCGGAGTACGGCCTGACCCCGGCCGACAAGTTCCTGCTGACCTCGATGGTGACGCTCGTCGGAGCCGTCGTCCGGGTCCCGTACACCTTCGCCGTGGCGATCTTCGGCGGCCGGAACTGGACCATCATCTCGGCCAGCCTCCTGCTCGTCCCGACCATCGCGGCCTTCGCCGTGATGGAGCCGGGCACCTCCTTCAACACCTTCCTGCTCGTCGGCCTGCTGGCCGGTATCGGCGGCGGCAACTTCGCCTCCTCGATGACCAACATCAACGCCTTCTTCCCGCTCCGCAAGAAGGGGTGGGCGCTCGGACTGAACGCGGGCGGCGGCAACATCGGTGTGCCGGTCATCCAGCTCATCGCCCTCGCCGTCATCGGGGCGTCCGGCGGGCCGCGGGTGCTCCTCGGGATCTACATCCCGCTCATCGTCGCGGCCGCCACGCTGTCGGCGCTGAAGATGGACAACCTCGCCACCGTCAAGAACGACACCGGTGCCGCCATCGACTCGGCGAAGGACGGCCACACCTGGATCATGTCCTTCCTCTACATCGGCACCTTCGGCTCGTTCATCGGCTTCTCCTTCGCCTTCGGGCAGGTCCTCCAGGTGCAGTTCGGGCGGACGCCGCTGCAGGCCGCGTACGTCACCTTCATCGGCCCGCTGCTCGGCTCGCTCATCCGCCCGGTCGGCGGCTGGCTCGCCGACAAGTACGGCGGCGCGAAGATCACCCTCTACAACTACGTCGCCATGGCCGCCGCCACCGGCGTCCTGATCTTCGCCAGCATGGAGAAGTCGCTGCCGCTGTTCGTCACCGCCTTCGTGGCGCTGTTCATCCTCACCGGGCTCGGCAACGGCTCGACGTTCAAGATGATCCCCGGCATCTTCCAGGCCAAGGCCCTCGCCAAGGGGCTGCGCGGCGATGAGGCAGCCGCCTACGGCCGCCGGCTCTCCGGCGCCTCCATGGGACTCATCGGCGCGGTCGGCGCGCTCGGCGGTGTGGGCATCAACATGGCCTTCCGCCAGTCGTTCCTCTCGAACGGCTCCGGCACCGGCGCCTTCGTCAGCTTCCTCGTCTACTACGCCCTCTGCTTCGCGGTGACCTGGGCCGTATACCTTCGCCGTACCGCGGTCAAGGCCGAGACGACGGCTGCCGCAGAGGCGAAGCCGCAGCTCAGCTATGCCGAGGTGTGACGTAACACCGGCGCAATGAAGCCGAACCGAGCCTGTCACGCGCCGTTGACAGGCTCGGTCGGCATGCAGGTGCCATCACACCCCGTGTAGGTGCAAACGACTCGAGTGCGGGACGAGAGTTATGTACGACGAACAGCAGCGACCAGAACAACACGGCCCCCTGGCCGGCTTCACCGTAGGGGTGACAGCCGCGCGCCGGGCCGACGAGCTGGGCGCACTGCTGCAGCGACGGGGAGCCGCCGTCCTGCACGCACCGGCCCTGCGGATCGTGCAGCTCGCCGACGACAGCGAGCTGCTCGCCGCGACCAAGCAGGTCATCGACGACGTACCGGACGTCGTGGTCGCCACGACCGCGATCGGTTTCCGCGGCTGGATCGAGGCCGCCGACGGCTGGGGCCTGGGCGAGGACCTGCTCCAGCGGCTGCGCGGCGTCGAGGTGCTGGCGCGCGGCCCCAAGGTGAAGGGCGCGATCCGGGCGGCCGGGCTGACCGAGGACTGGTCGCCGTCGTCCGAGTCCATGGCCGAGGTGCTGGACCGGCTCCTGGAGGAGGGCGTCGACGGGCGCCGGATCGCCGTCCAGCTGCACGGCGAGCCGCTGCCCGGCTTCGTGGAGGCGCTCAGGGCCGGGGGAGCGGAGGTGCTCGGGGTGCCGGTCTACCGGTGGATGCCGCCGGAGGACATCGGGCCGGTGGACCGTCTCCTGGACGCCACCGTCTCCCGGGGCCTGGACGCCCTCACCTTCACCAGCGCCCCCGCCGCCGCGTCCCTGCTGACCCGGGCCGAGGAGCGGGGCCTGCTCCCGGAGCTCCTCGCCGCCCTCAACCACGACGTCCTGCCCGCCTGCGTGGGCCCGGTCACGGCACTTCCGCTCCAGGCCCGCGGCGTCGACACCGTCCAGCCCGAACGCTTCCGCCTCGGGCCGCTCGTCCAGCTCCTGTGCCAGGAGCTCCCGGCCCGGGCCCGCACCCTGCCCATCGCCGGCCACCGGGTCGAGATCCGCGGCCACGCGGTCCTCGTCGACGGCGCCCTGCGTCCCGTACCGCCCGCCGGGATGTCGCTGCTGCGCGCGCTGTCCCGGCGGCCGGGGTGGGTCGTGGCCCGGGCGGAGCTGCTGCGGGCGCTGCCGGGCGCGGGCCGCGACGAGCACGCGGTGGAGACGGCGATGGCCCGGCTGCGCACGGCCCTCGGCGCCCCGAAGCTGATCCAGACGGTGGTGAAGCGGGGTTACCGGCTGGCCCTGGACCCGGCCGCCGACGCCAAGTACGCCGACGTGTAGGACCGCCCGCGCACCAGCAGCGCCCTCGCCAGACACCCCACCGCCACCGTCGACAGCACGGCCCGTACGACGTTCCAGGCCACCCACGCGTCCTCGAAGCCGGCGCGTGCGGCGGCCGGATCGCCGGCCGCGTCCAGGTCGTCGTTGAGCGGGATGCTGAAGACGACCGTCACCAGGAAGGCGAGGGCGTACGCGGCGAGGGCCGCCCACACCCACTGGCGGTGCGGCTCCCCGCGGCCCTGCCACGCCGCCACCCCGGTCAGCAGCAGCGCCCCGAGGAAGCTCAGCATGAACACCGGGTTCTGGATGACGTCGTTGATGTTGCGCATGACCTCGACGTAGACCCGGTCGTCGCTGCGGGCCAGCCCCGGCATCACCGCGCACGCGAACACGTAGAAGGAGCCCGCGATCAGCCCCATGGCGACCGTGGCCGCCCCCAGTACCCCGCCCGTCGTGCCGCTCTGCTTCGTCATGCCCTCCAGTCAAGGGGCCCGGGATCACCGCCGACATGGTTCAGGCGCCCAGCCCCATACGCGTGCGTCCACGCGGCGCCGGAGCCGCCCCGCCGGTACGAGGACTTCCGGCGGCGCGGGCGGGAAGGCACTGTGAGAGGGAACCGTCTTCTTCACGGCACCCTAGGTGGTGACAGGCACATGGCACTTGATACGGCCGCGGCCCCGTACGAGCTGCGGTTCGACGCCGGGCGGATCTGCCTCGACCTCCTCGCGACCACCCACCCCGTCGAACGGCTCGACTCGGTCGAGGTGCTGTGCGCCTGGATCGTCGGCTCCGGGCTGGTCCCGGCGGACACCCCGCTGACGCACGCCGACGCCTCCTGGCTCGTGGGTTTCCGTGAACTACGGTGGCAGACCGGGCAGTTGGTGCGTACGGGGTCCGCCGGTGCGGACATCGCGCTCGCCCGCGTCAACGAACTGGCCGGCGCCGCGCCCCCGGCCCCGCGTGCGGTGCGCGACGAGGACGGCACCCTCGTACGCGAGTTGGCGGCCCCGCCGGAACTGGCCGCACTGCTCGGCGCCGTCGCCCGGGACGCCGTGGAACTGCTCACCGACCCCGTCGCGCGCGCGGGTCTGCGGCAGTGCGCCGGCGACAACTGCCCCATCGTGTACCTGGACACGTCACGGGGACGCAGGAGGCGCTGGTGCTCCAGTGAGGTCTGCGGGAACCGGGAAAGGGTGGCCCGGCACCGCCGTCGCGCGGCCCTCGCCCGCGCCTGAGGGGCCGGCCTCCGAAGCTGAGAGACCGTTATGCGGCTTCTGCGGAACGGGAGTCGAAGTGATTTCGATTACACGCCGTTTACCTCAGGCCTGACGCGGGCAGCCGCGCCGATCTTGCCGGTGTGGCGGAAATGTAAAGATCGCACGGTGGGAATGTGTGCGCATGTCCCTCTCGTCACGTCACTCGGAAGAAAACTGTCACGTCACTTTGAACACCCAACCGCCCGCGTCCGTACCCGGTGTTGAGCGACCGGCTGGGGGAACCCCCGGACATCGGAGGTGGGCGTGCGCAAGGATTCCGTCGTGGCCAATGAACGTGGATCGAGGGCCCGACATCGCATGTCCCAGCCCTCGGAACCTGATGAGGAGCTCATGCGTGCTCTGTACAGAGAGCACGCGGGACCCCTGCTCGCCTATGTGCTGAGGCTGGTCGCCGGAGACCGGCAAAGAGCCGAGGACGTCGTGCAGGAGACGCTGATCCGTGCCTGGAAGAACGCCGGTCAGCTCAATCGAGCGACCGGATCTGTACGCCCCTGGCTGGTGACGGTCGCCCGGCGCATCGTCATCGACGGCCACCGAAGCCGGCAGGCCCGGCCGCAGGAGGTCGATCCGTCGCCGCTGGAGGTCATCCCCGCGGAGGACGAGATCGACAAGGCGCTGTGGTTGATGACGCTGTCGGACGCGCTCGACGACCTGACCCCCGCGCACCGGGAGGTGCTCGTCGAGACGTACTTCAAGGGGCGTACCGTCAATGAGGCGGCCGAGACGCTCGGAATACCCAGCGGCACCGTCCGCTCGCGGGTCTTTTATGCCCTGAGGTCGATGAAGCTGGCACTGGAGGAGCGGGGGGTGACGGCGTGATGAGTGTTTACGGGGGAAACCAGGGATTCGGCACAGGTGGTTCGGGTATGTCTGGGGCTATGCAGGGATCTCCGGTGCCGAGCGAGCACGAGACCGTCGGCGCCTACGCCCTCGGAATCCTCGACGACGCCGAGGCAACCGCTTTCGAGGTGCATCTCGCCGGGTGCGAGTGGTGCGCCCAGCAGCTCGACGAACTCGCCGGGATGGAACCGATGCTGGCCGCGCTCGCGGACCTGCCCGGGACCGGTACGCCCGCGATCGGTGAGTCGCTGTCCGCCAAGCCCAGCCCGCGGCTGGTGAACAAGCTGGTCGACGAGGTTGCCGAACGCCGCGCCCAGAAGCGCCGGCGCGGGTTCTACCTGGTCGCCGCCGCGGCCGCGCTGATCATCGGCGGCCCGCTGGTCGCCGTGGGCGCGACGGGCAACGACTCGGGTGGGAACGTTTCGGCACACACCACGAGCAGCCCCGCCAAGGAAGCCTTCGAGGTCATCAAGGACAAGGTCACCGCGACCGACCCCTCGACCGACGTCACCGCGACCGTCGCGGTGGAGAAGAAGGACTGGGGCACCCACGCGGTCCTCCAGCTGAAGAACGTGACGGGTCCCGAGAAGTGCTCCCTGATCGCCGTCGGCAAGAACGGCGAGCGCGAGACGGTCACCTCCTGGTCCGTCCCGAACTGGGGCTACGGCATCCCGAACGCCAAGACCGAAGAGGCCAAACAGCCCCTGTACGTCCATGGCGGCGCGGCCTTCGACCCCAACCAGATCGACCACTTCGAGGTCATGACCTTCGACGGCAAGAAGCTCGTAGAGGTCGACGCGTAGCTTCCACCAGCCCCCTTCACTTAGGGTTGACGGCTGCCCAGCACGTCAGAAGGGGGCCCGGTGGCCGCTCAGGCACAGCAGGAAACCGCGGTCGGCCCGGATCACGACTCCGTTCGTGACCGGGAGATCAGCGTCGAACAAGAACACCTCGACCGGGTCTACCGGCGCCTCGAGGAGAAGATCCACGAGGCCGAGTTCCTCATGAACGACGCCGCCAAACGGGGCCAGGTCGGCACCCCCGGCGCGCTCGCCGAGCGGGACGCCCAGGTCTTCCGGGCCGGCGTCCACCTCAACCGCCTCAACAACGAGTTCGAGGACTTCCTCTTCGGCCGGATCGACCTGCTCCTCGGCAGGGACGGCAAGAAGGGCCCCGACGGCGCCTACACCGCCGTGGAGCCCGCCGAAGGCGCCGTGCGCGAGGACAGCACCGCCGACATCGCCGAGACCCTGCACATCGGGCGGATCGGGGTCCTCGACTCCGAGTACGCCCCGCTCGTCATCGACTGGCGGGCCCCGGCGGCGGCTCCCTTCTACCGGTCCACCCCCGTCGACCCCGGCCGGGTGGTACGGCGCCGGGTCATCCGCTCCAAGGGCCGCCGCGTCCTCGGCGTCGAGGACGACCTGATGCGCCCCGAGCTGAAGGCCTTCCTCGACGGACACGAGCTGCCGGTCATCGGCGACGGCGCCCTGATGGCCGCCCTCGGCCAGGCCCGCAGCCACACCATGCGGGACATCGTCGCCTCCATCCAGGCCGAGCAGGACCTGGTCATCCGCGCCCCCGCCGCCTCCGTGACCTACGTCGAGGGCGGCCCGGGCACCGGGAAGACCGCCGTGGCGCTGCACCGCGCCGCCTACCTCCTCTACCAGGACCGGCGCCGCTACTCGGGCGGCATCCTGATCGTCTCGCCGACGCCCCTGCTGGTCGCCTACACCGAGGGCGTCCTGCCCTCCCTCGGCGAGGAGGGCCAGGTCGCCATCCGCGCCATCGGCTCCCTCGTCGACGGCGCCGAGGCCACGCTGTACGACAGCCCGTCCACCGCCCGCGCCAAGGGCTCGTACCGCATGCTCAAGGTCCTGCGGAAGGCGGCCCGCGGCGCCCTGGAGACCAGGCCCGCCGCCGCACAGCTCACCCTCGGCGAGGACGACGAGGCCACCGCCGCCCGCCCCGCCGGCACCCCCACCCGCCTGCGCGTCGTCGCCTTCGGCCGCCGACTGGAGCTGGAGTCCGCCGAGCTGGACCGCATCCGCCACAACGCCCTCGGCGGCACCGCGCCCGTGAACCTGCTGCGCCCGCGGGCCCGCAAGCTCCTCCTCGACGCCCTGTGGGCGCAGTCCGGCGCCGGTGCCCGGCACACCGACCCCGAGCTCGCCGCCGAGCTGCGCTCCTCCTTCGACGAGGACGTCAGCTCCGAGGACAGCTTCATCGACTTCCTGAACGCCTGGTGGCCCGAGCTCACCCCGAGGGACGTCCTGACGGCCATGGCCGACGAGCGCCGCCTCGGCCGCTGGGCCCGCCGCGTCCTCAACCCCGGTGAGATCCGCAGGGTCGCCCGCTCCCTGAAGCGGGACGGGTACTCCGTGCACGACATCGCCATGCTCGACGAGCTCCAGGCGATCCTCGGCACCCCGGCCCGCCCCAAGAAGAAGCGCGAGCTGGACCCCCTCGACCAGCTGACCGGCCTGGAGGAGCTGATGCCGGTCCGTGAGGAGTCGCAGCGCGAGCGCGCCGAGCGGCTCGCCCAGGAGCGCACCGAGTACGCCCACGTCATCGTCGACGAGGCCCAGGACCTCACGCCGATGCAGTGGCGCATGGTCGGCCGCCGCGGCCGGCACGCCACCTGGACGGTCGTCGGCGACCCGGCCCAGTCCTCCTGGTCCGACCCCGACGAGGCCGCCGAGGCCCGCGACGAGGCCCTCGGCACCCGCCCCCGCCGCCGCTTCGAGCTGACCGTGAACTACCGCAACCCGGCCGAGATCGCCGAGCTCGCCGCCAAGGTGCTGGCCCTCGCCATGCCCGGCTCCGAGTCCCCGCGCGCCGTACGCTCCACCGGGGTCGAGCCCCGTTTCGTGACCACGGACAACGGACACGGCACGGTCGCCCGGGACGCGCTCGCGGCCACCGTCCGCGCCGAGGCCGCCCGGCTGCTCGACCTCGTCGACGGCACCGTCGGCGTGGTGGTCGCCATGCAGCGCCGCGAGGAGGCCGCCCGCTGGCTCACCGGCCTCGGCGACCGGGTGGTGGCCCTCGGCAGCCTGGAGGCCAAGGGCCTGGAGTACGACGCCACGATCGTCGTCTCCCCGGCCGAGATCGCGGACGAGTCCCCGGCCGGCCTGCGGGTGCTGTACGTGGCCCTGACCCGGGCGACCCAGCAGCTGACGATCGTGTCGGGGGAGCGGGACCAGCCGGACGCCGACGGGGTACCCGATCTGCTGAGAGATTGAACTCCCGGGATGGGAATGGCCTTGCGGGATCCGTTTGTTAGCCTGGATGTGACACCGGCCCGATCCAAGCCCCCGGGCCCAACCTTCGTCCCTTAGAGGGACCACTTGCCGCGAGGCGAGCATGGCGGGTCGGTGTCACTGAGCATCACGGAGGCCCACGTCACTGACGTGGGCCTCTTTCGTTGATCGATCATTTCTCGTATGGTGGAAGTCGCTTTCCGAAAACGCGTCCACTCTGTGAACAAAAAGTCCGCAATCCGAGGCGGCTACCGCGTACTCAGGGGTAGGTGCGACGATCGGACGGCATACAGCGTCACACGGTGAAAGCAGAGGAAGTCGGCCATGGCAACGGCGCCCAGCGTCTCCTACTCGATGACGGTCCGGCTGGAGGTGCCCGCGAGCGGAACCGCGGTCTCCCAGCTCACCGGGGCCGTCGAGTCCCACGGAGGCTCGGTGACCGGCCTCGACGTGACCGCCTCCGGCCACGAGAAGCTCCGGATCGACGTCACCATCGCGGCCACCTCCACGGCGCACGCCGACGAGATCGTCGAGCAGCTGCGCGGCATCGAGGGCGTCACGCTCGGCAAGGTCTCCGACCGTACGTTCCTGATGCACCTCGGCGGCAAGATCGAGATGGCGTCCAAGCACCCCATCCGCAACCGTGACGACCTCTCGATGATCTACACCCCGGGTGTCGCCCGCGTCTGCATGGCGATCGCCGAGAACCCCGAGGACGCCCGCCGCCTCACCATCAAGCGCAACTCCGTTGCGGTCGTGACGGACGGCTCGGCCGTGCTGGGCCTGGGCAACATCGGCCCCAAGGCCGCGCTGCCGGTCATGGAGGGCAAGGCGGCCCTGTTCAAGCGGTTCGCCGGCATCGATGCCTGGCCGATCTGCCTGGACACCCAGGACACCGACGCGATCGTCGAGATCGTCAAGGCGATCGCCCCCGGGTTCGCGGGCATCAACCTGGAGGACATCTCCGCCCCCCGCTGCTTCGAGATCGAGGCGCGCCTGCGCGAGGCCCTCGACATCCCCGTCTTCCACGACGACCAGCACGGCACCGCGATCGTCGTCCTCGCCGCCCTGAAGAACGCACTTCGCGTCACCGGCAAGGCAATTGAGAACATCCGCGTCGTCATGTCCGGAGCCGGCGCGGCCGGTACGGCCATCCTCAAGCTGCTGCTCGCCGCGGGCGTGAAGAACGCCGTCGTCGCCGACATCCACGGCGTCGTGCACGCCGGCCGCGAGGACCTCGTCGACGCCGCCGCGGACTCGCCGCTGCGCTGGATCGCCGACAACACCAACCCCGAGGGCCTGACCGGCACGCTGAAGGAAGCGGTGCGCGGCGCCGACGTCTTCATCGGCGTCTCGGCGCCCAACGTGCTCGACGGCGACGACGTGGCCGCGATGGCCGAGGGAGCGATCGTGTTCGCGCTCGCGAACCCGGACCCCGAGGTCGACCCGGCAATCGCCCGGCAGACGGCGGCGGTTGTGGCCACCGGCCGCTCCGACTTCCCGAACCAGATCAACAACGTGCTGGTGTTCCCGGGCGTGTTCCGCGGTCTGCTGGACGCCCAGTCCCGCACGGTCAACACCGACATGATGCTGGCCGCCGCGACCGCCCTGGCGGACGTGGTGAGCGCCGACGAGCTGAACCCGAACTACATCATCCCGTCCGTCTTCAACGACAAGGTCGCGGGCGCGGTCGCCGGTGCGGTGCGCGAGGCGGCGAAGGCGGCGGGCGCGGCGTCCTAGGGCGATGTGCGCAGGCTGTGAGGATCACCACGGCAAGGCCTTGCACCGGCGCGTCGTGGAACCGGGCCGTCCTGGCTGACGTTTATCGTGTCGGCCAGGCTCGGGACCTCTCTTCGTGTGACACCCAAGGGTGTTCTCACGACTCCAGCGGGTGCCGGATTGGCTTTCCCGCAGCAGGTAGGGGCAGGATGCGTCCCTGGGCGCGAGCGCATCGGCTTCGCTGTGCCTCGTGCGGCTTGGCCGCTAGGCACACCCCAACGGCAAGAAGAACACGGGAGTAAGAACATGAACCGCAGTGAGCTGGTGGCCGCGCTGGCCGACCGTGCCGAGGTAACCCGCAAGGACGCCGACGCCGTGCTGGCCGCGTTCGCCGAGACCGTCGGCGAGATCGTCGCCAAGGGCGACGAGAAGGTCACCATCCCCGGCTTCCTGACCTTCGAGCGCACCCACCGTGCCGCTCGCACCGCGCGTAACCCGCAGACCGGCGACCCGATCCAGATCCCGGCCGGCTACAGCGTGAAGGTTTCGGCGGGCTCCAAGCTCAAGGAAGCCGCCAAGGGCAAGTAAGGGCGTCTGCTCGCAGTCATGGCGTGGCGCCGCGGGCGACTGCGGGTTCGCCGTGGCTGAGCGCGCAGTACCCCGCGCCCCTGAGGGGCGCGCTGCAGTTGACGCCGATGGGGCGGTCACCCGGACTCGGGTGACCGCCCCATCGGCGTTCGTACGACTGTTTGCTATCCGAGCGCCTTGCCCGGCAGCTCCACCTTCGCGCCCAGCTCGACGAGCTTCTCCATGAAGTTCTCGTAGCCGCGGTTGATGAGGTCGATGCCGTGCACCCGGGACGTGCCCTGGGCCGCGAGGGCCGCGATGAGGTACGAGAAGCCGCCGCGGAGGTCGGGGATGACCAGGTCGGCGCCCTGGAGCTTGGTGGGACCGGAGACGACGGCGCTGTGCAGGAAGTTGCGCTGGCCGAAGCGGCAGTCGGAGCCGCCCAGGCACTCGCGGTACAGCTGGATGTGCGCACCCATCTGGTTCAGCGCGGACGTGAAGCCGAGGCGGGACTCGTAGACCGTCTCGTGGATGATCGACAGGCCGGTCGCCTGTGTCAGGGCCACCACCAGCGGCTGCTGCCAGTCCGTCTGGAAGCCCGGGTGCACGTCCGTCTCCAGCGCGATGGACTTCAACTGGCCGCCGGGGTGCCAGAAACGGATGCCCTCGTCGTCGATCTCGAAGGCACCGCCCACCTTCCGGTAGGTGTTGAGGAACGTCATCATCGAGCGCTGCTGGGCGCCGCGGACGTAGATGTTGCCCTCGGTCGCCAGCGCGGCCGACGCCCAGGAGGCGGCTTCCAGACGGTCCGGCAGGGCCTTGTGGTTGTAGCCGCCGAGCGAGTCCACACCGGTGATGCGGATCGTGCGGTCGGTGTCCATCGCGATGATGGCGCCCATCTTCTGCAGGACGCAGATGAGGTCCTCGATCTCGGGCTCCACCGCGGCGTTGGAGAGCTCGGTGACACCCTCCGCCAGCACCGCCGTCAGCAGCACCTGCTCGGTCGCGCCGACCGACGGGTACGGCAGCCGGATCTTCGTACCGCGCAGCCGCCGCGGCGCCTCCAGGTACTGGCCGTCCGCGCGCTTCTCGATCTTCGCGCCGAACTGCCGCAGCACCTCGAAGTGGAAGTCGATCGGCCGGCCGCCGATGTCACAGCCGCCGAGGCCGGGGATGAACGCGTGCCCCAGGCGGTGCAGCAGGGGGCCGCAGAAGAGGATCGGGATACGGCTGGAACCCGCGTGGGCATCGATGTCAGCGACGTTGGCGCTCTCGACGTGGGTCGGGTCCATCACCAGTTCGCCCGGCTCCTCGCCCGGACGGACCGTCACACCGTGCAGTTGCAGCAGACCGCGTACGACACGCACGTCACGGATGTCCGGAACGTTGCGCAGTCGACTCGGCCCACTGCCCAGCAGGGCGGCGACCATGGCCTTCGGTACGAGGTTCTTCGCACCGCGGACACGGATCTCGCCCTCCAGCGGGGTTCCGCCGTGGACAAGCAGTACGTCGTCATTGCCGTTGACGGTCATGTATCTCGCGTTCCGATTGGTGGGGCAGGGGGCCAGAAGGGAAAGGGTAATCGCCGTCCACCCCCCTTCCGTAAGCCCAAGTACCGCCCAGCTACGTCATAGCTGTGTCACAACACCCACCGTTCGCTCACGGGTACATGGGGTCACGGGGGCGCATGTGCGCGGGGCGTGTGCCTTTCCGCTCTGAGCTGCATTCCCTCCCTTCCCCGCATTGCCGCCCCCTTTGACGGGAAGATGCGGGATCATGTCTGGCATGACCGAGGTGTCCTCGCTCACAGGGCGGTTGCTCGTGGCAACGCCCGCCCTGGCGGACCCGAACTTCGACCGTGCGGTGGTGCTCCTTCTCGACCACGACGAGGAGGGCTCCCTCGGCGTCGTCCTCAACCGCCCCACCCCCGTGGGCGTCGGCGACATCCTGGAGGGCTGGGGGGACCTCGCCGGCGAGCCCGGTGTCGTCTTCCAGGGCGGCCCCGTCTCCCTCGACTCCGCCCTCGGCGTCGCCGTCATCCCGGGCGGCGCGTCCGGTGAGGGAGCCCCGCTGGGCTGGCGCCGGGTGCACGGCGCGATCGGGCTGGTCGACCTGGAGGCCCCGCCGGAGCTGCTCGCCTCGGCCCTGGGCTCCCTGCGGATCTTCGCGGGGTACGCCGGCTGGGGACCCGGCCAGCTGGAGGACGAGCTGGTGGACGGCGCCTGGTACGTCGTCGAGTCCGAACCGGGCGATGTGTCCTCGCCGTCCCCGGAGAGACTCTGGCGCGAGGTCCTGCGCCGCCAGCGCAACGAACTGGCGATGGTGGCCACGTACCCGGACGACCCTTCGCTCAACTGAAGCGTGTGACCTTAAGTACCCTGGCTTTCATGAGCACTCTTGAGCCCGAGCGCGGGACTGGTACGGGGACCCTCGTAGAGCCGACGCCACAGGTGTCCCACGGCGACGGCGACCACGAGCGCTTCGCCCACTACGTCCAGAAGGACAAGATCATGGCGAGCGCCCTCGACGGGACCCCCGTCGTGGCGCTGTGCGGCAAGGTGTGGGTGCCGGGCCGCGACCCGAAGAAGTACCCCGTGTGCCCCATGTGCAAGGAGATCTACGAATCCATGGGCGCCGGCGGGGACGGCGACGGCAAGGGCGGCGGCGACAAGTAGGTCCGCCTGCCCCACCGAGTCCCGCAATGGCCCCCGGGCGCGCTTCGGCGTGCCTCGGGGCCTTTGTGCTGTCCGGTATTGCGCGGGTGCGCCGGCCGGGCCACTATGTGGTGTAGACCTCTTATGGTCATGTCCATGCAAGTGCCTGTCGGGTCCATGCAGTTCCGGTTTCCCGGAATTCGTTCCGGGGGCGTTCGGTCGACAGGATTGTGAGCGGTATTTCGTCGGCGACGCCTGGTCCGGAGCCGGGCGGAGCGGTTAAGGACTGACGTGGTGGATGTGATTCCCGAGCCCGCCTCGGTGCACCGGTACGGGACCGACTTCTGGGAACCGGGCCCGGATACCGGGCTGGCCGTGGGGGAGGGGGCGGAGCCGACGGCGCGCTGGCTGCGCTCCGTGCTGGGGGCCGCCACCGGTCTGCCGCTGGCTCCGGCGAGCCCGGACCGAGACGGCGTCATCCGCCTCTCCATCGACCCGGAGGCGACGAGGAGCCCCGCCGCCGAGAGCTACCGGCTCACCGTCACGCCCGGCGGCGCCCACGTGGTCGGCGGCGGTCCCGCGGGCCTCTTCTGGGGCGCCCAGACGCTGCGGCAACTGCTCGGCCCCGCCGCCTTCCGGCGCGCCCCGCTGCCCGGCGGACAGTGGCGGCTGCCCCTCATCGACATCCAGGACTCGCCCCGCTTCCGCTGGCGCGGCCTCATGCTCGACGTGGCACGGCATTTCATGCCCAAGGACGGAGTCCTCCGCTACCTCGACCTGATGGCCGCGCACAAACTCAACGTCTTTCACTTCCACTTGACGGACGACCAGGGCTGGCGCGTCGAGATCAAGCGGTACCCCCGGCTCACCGAGGTCGGATCATGGCGGGCGCGGACGAAATTCGGCCACCGGGCCTCGCCGCTGTGGGAGGAGAAACCGCACGGTGGGTACTACACCCAGGACGACATCCGCGAGATCGTCGCCTACGCCGCCGAGCGGCATATCACCGTCGTCCCCGAAATCGACGTACCGGGGCACTCGCAGGCCGCCATCGCCGCGTACCCGGAACTCGGCAACACCGATGTGATCGACACGACTTCCCTCTCCGTCTGGGACAACTGGGGGATCTCTCCGAACGTACTCGCCCCCACTGACAACACCCTGCGCTTCTACGAGGGGGTGTTGGAGGAAGTGCTGGACCTGTTCCCGGGTGAGTTCGTCCACCTCGGCGGTGACGAATGCCTCAAGGACCAGTGGCGGGACTCTCCCACCGCGCAGGCCCGTGTCAAGGAACTCGGCGTCGGTGACGAGGACGGACTTCAGGCCTGGTTCGTCCAGCACTTCGACAACTGGCTCTCCGCGCGCGGGCGCAGACTGATCGGCTGGGACGAGATCCTCGAGGGCGGCCTCGCGCAGGGCGCCGCGGTGTCCTCCTGGCGCGGGTACGAGGGCGGCGTGACGGCCGCGCGCGCGGGGCACGACATCGTCATGTGCCCCGAGCAGCACGTCTACTTGGACCACCGGCAGGCCGACGGCCCGGACGAGCCGGTGCCCATCGGCTGGGTCCGCACCCTGGAGGACGTGTACCGCTTCGAGCCCGTTCCCGCGGAACTGACCCCGGGCGAGGCGGCGCACGTGCTCGGCACGCAGGCCAACCTGTGGACCGAGGTGATGGAGGATCCCGCGCGCGTGGACTACCAGGCGTTCCCCCGGCTCTCGGCCTTCGCCGAGGTCGCCTGGAGCGCGCTGCCCGCCCCCGCCGAGCGTGACTTCGCCGACTTCGAGCGGCGGATGACCGCCCACTACCGGCGACTTGACGCACTCGGCGTCGGCTACCGGCCACCCACGGGTCCGCGGCCGTGGCAGCGGCGCCCCGGAGTCGCGGGTCGCCCGATCGAGGGGCAGCCGCCGAACAAGTAATGGAGAAACCCCGGCAGGATCACTGAAGAGAGGCAATTCGCTCACACCGGTGATGCCGTACGAAAACGGACCATCTCCCCGATGAGGTGGGCGAATGCCTCCTACCGGACCCCGTTCTTCGGGCCTCACGAAGATGTGCCAGAGTTGCCACGTCCGCCCTGTCAGCACGTACCGTACGGCAGCAACAGGCGGGACCAGCTGGGACCAGGTGGGGCAGCGGGAAGGGGCAGCCGGTTTGACCACGCACGCACCGCAGGCGGCGCAGGCCGTCACGCTGCCCACGACGCTCGACGAGGCCGTGGCGGCCCTGGCCGCCACGCCCGCCGCCGTGCCCGTCGCGGGCGGCACCGATCTCATGGCCGCGGTGAACTCCGGCCAGCTCAGGCCCGCCGCGCTGGTGGGCCTCGGTCGTATCAGCGAGATCCGCGGCTGGCAGTACCAGGACGGGCACGCCCTGCTCGGCGCCGGACTCACGCACGCGCGCATGGGCCGCCCCGACTTCGCCGCCCTCATCCCCGCGCTCGCCGCCTCCGCGCGCGCCGCGGGACCGCCGCAGATCCGCAACGCGGGCACCCTGGGCGGCAACATCGCCTCGGCGTCCCCGACCGGTGACGCGCTCCCGGTCCTGGCCGCTCTCGAAGCGACGCTGATCATCGCGGGCCCGGGCGGGGCCCGCCGGGAGATCCCGGTGTCGCATCTGCTGGCCGGGATGGACATGCTGCGCGGCGGCGAGCTCATCGGCTTCGTGCGCGTGCCGCTGCTGCACGCGCCGCAGGTCTTCCTCAAGGCCACCGGCCGCACCGGCCCCGGCCGGGCCATCGCCTCCGTCGCGCTCGTCCTCGACCCCGCCCGGCGCGGCGTCAGGTGCGCCGTCGGAGCCATAGCGCCGATGCCGCTGCGGCCCCTGGACGCCGAGCAGTGGGTCGGCCGGCTGATCGACTGGGACAACAACCGCGCGCTCGTCCCGGAGGCGCTGCACGCCTTCGGCGAGTACGTGGCCGCGGCCTGCATCCCCGACCCGGCCCCGGAGGCCGACGGCTCCGTGCAGCCGCTTCCGCCCGCAGTACTGCACCTGCGGCGCACCGTCGCCGCGCTGGCCCGACGAGCACTGGGGAGGGCGCTGTCGTGACCGACGACCAGCACGGAGAGGGCACCGCCCCCCACAGCGGCGGCCGCTGGGACCCACTGCCCCAGGGCGACTACGACGACGGCGCCACCGCCTTCGTGAAGCTCCCCGAAGGCGGCATCGACGCCCTGCTGGCCTCCGACAGCCCGCTCGCGGCGCCGGGGCACGGCTACGTGCCGCCGCAGATAACGGTGACGCCCGGCGGAGCGGCCGGTACGGACCCGGCGGCCACCGGCACCTGGGCGGCGGCCCCGGTCGGCGGCGCGCAGTGGCCCGACCCCAACGCCGTGCCGCAGGACGGGCATGCCGGGCAGGGCGGGCACGGCGCCGGGAACGACCAGTTCACGTACCACCCGGGAGCGACCGGGCAATGGACCTTCCAGGACGCCGCGGAGTCCGCTCCGGCGCCCGGCCACGACGTGACCGGCCAGTGGTCCATCCCGGTCGCCGGCGGTGATCTTCCGGACGAATCGGGCGAGTTCACGACCTCGTCCCTCGTCGAGCAGTGGGGCGGCACCCCGCCGGCCACGCTGCCCGGCGGCGCGCCCGCGCCCTGGGCGACGCAGGCGGGGCAGCCGTGGGACCCGCAGACGCCGGAGACCGGACCGGGGCACGCCGCGCCGGTCGGCGACGGGGACCGCGAAGCGGCCGGGGGCGGGCACGGGCACGTGGCTCCGGGCGGGGCCGTCGGCGACGAGGCCGCCGTGGACGCCCACGCGCAGGCGCCGATCGCCGCGCACCCCGGGACCCACGCGGTCGCCGACGCACCGGACCACCAGACGGCGGACCAGCACGCACCGGACGCGGACGTCCACGCGCGCGTGCAGGCGGACCCGGACGAGCCCGCACCGGGGCAGCCGTTCGACGCCGCCCCGGCCTCGCCGCAGGCCCCTGCCGCGCAGGCCCATGGCGGGGCACAGGTCCTCCCGGACGGGGCACCGGTCCCGGACGCGGCACCGGCCCCCGACGGGCCGCAGGTACACGCTTCCGAAGGCCCCCCTGCCGCAGCGGCCGACGTTTTTGACGCTTTTGAGGGCGCCCCTGCCGCAGCGGCCGACGCTTTTGAGGGCGCCCCTGCCGCAGCGGCCGACGCTTTCGAGGGCGCCCCTGGCGCAGTGACTCACGCTTCCGAAGGCGCCCCCGCCGCAGCCGCCTCACAGGCCGCTCCGCGTGACGGTGAGGACGCCGCCGCCCCCGAGACTCCCGAGGGCGCGCAAGGGGCCGCGGAAGGCGCTGAGGAGGCCTCCGAGGCGGGCGCGGAACACACCCCGGCCGACGGTGGCGACACCGAGCCCGACGCGGAGGGTGCGCCGGAGCACGCCGCCGACTCCGGGGCTCCGGCCGAGCAGTCCCCCGGGCTGCCCGGCGAGGAACACCCCCTCGCCGGCTACGTCCTGCGTGTCAACGGCGTCGACCGGCCCGTGACCGACGCCTGGATCGGCGAGTCACTGCTCTATGTGCTGCGCGAGCGCCTCGGTCTCGCCGGTGCCAAGGACGGCTGCTCGCAGGGCGAGTGCGGCGCCTGCAACGTGCAGGTGGACGGACGGCTCGTCGCCTCCTGCCTGGTCCCGGCCGTCACCGCCGCCGGCAGCGAGGTACGTACCGTCGAGGGCCTCGCCGAGGACGGCCGCCCCTCCGACGTGCAGCGGGCGCTGGCCCGGTGCGGCGCGGTGCAGTGCGGCTTCTGCGTGCCGGGCATGGCGATGACCGTGCACGACCTGCTGGAGGGCAACCCGGCGCCGACCGAGCTGGAGACCCGCCAGGCCCTGTGCGGCAACCTCTGCCGCTGCTCCGGCTACCGGGGCGTCGTCGACGCCGTCAAGGAGGTCGTCGCCGAGCGCGAGGCACACGCTGCGGGGGACTCCGAGTCGGACGGCGACGAGGCACGTATTCCCCACCAGGCGGGCCCGGGGGGCGGCGGTGTGAATCCGTCGGCCTTCGAGCCGCGGCATGACCAGGCGTACGGACCGGACGGAGGCCAGGCGTGACCAACGAAGCCGCCACCGCGACCACCCCCGCGGAGGCAGCGGCCCCCGCCCCCGAGCAGATCCCGCACGGCCTCGGCGCCTCCCTCCCGGCCGCCGACGCCCGCGCCAAGACCGAGGGCACGTTCCCGTACGCGGCCGACCTGTGGGCCGAGGGCCTGCTGTGGGCGGCCGTGCTGCGCTCCCCGCACGCGCACGCGCGCATCGTGTCCATCGACACGTCCCACGCGCGCGAGATGCCCGGCGTCCGCGCGGTCATCACGCACGAGGACGTCCCCGGCCACCCGCTGTACGGCCGCGGCAAGGCCGACCGCCCGGTCTTCGCCTCCGAGGTCGTCCGCCACCACGGCGAGCCCATCGCGGCCGTCGCCGCCGACCACCCCGACACCGCGCGGATGGCCGCCGCGGCCGTCATCGTCGAGTACGAGGTGCTCGACCCGGTCACCGACCCCGAGCAGGCCTTCGAGGCCGAGCCGCTGCACGCCGACGGCAACCTGATCCGGCACATCCCGCTGCACCACGGCGACCCGGCCGCCACCGGCGAGATCGTCGTCGAGGGCCAGTACCGCATCGGCCGCCAGGACCCAGCCCCCATCGGCGCCGAGGCCGGTCTCGCCGTGCCCCGCCCCGACGGCGGCGTGGAGCTCTACCTCGCCTCCACCGACCCGCACACCGACCGGGACACCCTCGCTGCCTGCTATGGCCTGGAACCCGAGCGCGTCAAGATCGTCGTCACCGGCGTGCCCGGCGCCACCGCAGACCGCGAGGACCAGGGCATCCAGCTCCCGCTGGGCCTGCTCGCCCTCAGGACCGGCTGCCCGGTGAAGCTCACGGCCACGCGCGAGGAGTCCTTCCTCGGCCACGCCCACCGCCACCCGACCCTGCTCCGCTACCGCCACCACGCGGACGCCGAGGGCAAGCTGGTGAAGGTCGAGGCGCAGATCCTGCTCGACGCGGGCGCCTACGCCGACACCTCGGCCGAGGCCCTGGCCGCCGCCGTCGGCTTCGCGTGCGGCCCGTACGTCGTCCCGAACGCCTTCATCGAGGGCTGGGCCGTGCGCACCAACAACCCGCCCTCCGGCCACGTCCGCGGCGAGGGCGCCATGCAGGTGTGCGCCGCCTACGAGGCCCAGATGGACAAGCTGGCGAAGAAGCTGGGCATCGACCCGGCCGAACTGCGCCTGCGCAACGCCATGGCCACCGGCGACGTCCTGCCGACCGGCCAGACGGTGACCTGCCCGGCGCCGGTCGCCGAACTCCTCCAGGCCGTACGGGACTTCCCGCTGCCCGCGCTGCCCAAGGACACCCCCGAGGACGAGTGGCTGCTGCCCGGCGGCCCCGAGGGCGCGGGTGAACCGGGCGCGATCCGCCGGGGCGTGGGCTACGGCCTGGGCATGGTGCACATGCTCGGCGCGGAGGGCGCCGACGAGGTCTCCACGGCCACCGTCAAGGTCCACGACGGCATCGCGACCGTGCTCTGCGCGGCCGTCGAGACCGGCCAGGGCTTCACCACGCTGGCCCGCCAGATCGTCCAGGAGACCCTCGGCATCGACGAGGTCCACGTGGCCCCCGTCGACACCGACCAGCCGCCCGCGGGCGCGGGGTGCAGAGGCCGTCACACCTGGGTCTCCGGCGGCGCGGTGGAGCGTGCCGCGAAGATGGTCCGCACCCAGCTCCTTCAGCCCCTGGCGCACAAGTTCGGGATGTCCACCGAGCTGCTCCAGATCACGGACGGCAAGATCACCTCGTACGACGGCGTCCTGTCGACCACCGTCACCGAGGCGATGGACGGCAAGGAGCTGTGGGCGACCGCCCAGTGCCGTCCGCACCCGACGGAACCCCTCGACGAGCAGGGCCAGGGCGACGCCTTCGTCGGCATGGCCTTCTGCGCGATCCGCGCGGTGGTGGACGTCGACATCGAGCTCGGCTCGGTCCGGGTCGTCGAACTCGCCGTCGCCCAGGACGTCGGGCGGGTGCTGAACCCGGCCCAGCTCGCCGCGCGCATCGAGGCGGGCGCCACCCAGGGCGTGGGCATCGCGCTGACGGAGAACCTGCGCACCGCGCGCGGCCTGATCCGCCACCCGGACCTCACCGGGTACGCGCTGCCGACCGCCCTGGACGCGCCGGACATCCGGATCGTGAAGCTGGTCGAGGAACGGGACGTGGTCGCCCCCTTCGGCGCGAAGGCGGTCAGCGCGGTGCCGGTGGTGACGTCACCGGCGGCCATCGCCTCCGCCGTCCGGGCCGCCACCGGCCGCCCGGTGAACCGGCTGCCGATCCGCCCGCAGGCCGCGGTGGTGACCGGCCAGTGAGCTCCGAGGACCCACAGCGCTACGAACCCCCGCCCAGCGTGGGGAAGTTGCTGATCTGGCTCCTGGTGTTCGCCCTCGCCGCGCTGGTGGTCGTGCTGGGCGGTGTCTACCTGACGTGACGGGCGGGGGCGGTCTCGTGATGCGTGGGTGCGTCTGACGTGCTGCGCGGCGTCGTCCTCGTCACCGGCGTCATGGCGTCCGGCAAGTCGACGGTCGCGCAGGCGCTTGCCGAGCGGCTGCCGCGCGCGGCGCACGTCCGCGGGGACGTCTTCCGGCGGATGATCGTCTCCGGGCGGCAGGAGTACGTTCCCGGGGGCGGCGGCGAGGGCGAGGCGCAACTCCGGCTGCGGTACCGGCTGTCGGCGGCGACCGCGGACGCGTACGCGGAGGCCGGGTTCACGGCCGTCGTGCAGGACGTGGTGCTGGGCGCCGAACTGACGGCGTACGTGGACTCGATCCGCACCAGCCCCCTCTACGTCGTCGTCCTCGCCCCGAGCCCCGAGACGGTCGCCGCCCGCGAGGCGGACCGGGCCAAGACGGGGTACGGGGCGGCCTGGACGGTGCGGGAACTGGACCGGGAGCTGCGGGCCCGGACGCCCCGGATCGGGCTGTGGCTGGACACCTCGGAGCTGTCGGTGGGGGAGACGGTGGAGGCGATTCTGGCGGGGAGGCAACGCGCCAGGGTGGTTTGAGCGTCTCTTGGTCGTGGGGCAGTGCCGTCGTGGGGCAGTGCCGTCGTGGGGCAGTGCCGTCGTGGGGCAGTGCCGTGTTGCCGTGGGGTCCCGGCTGTCGGGGCCGTTGTCAGTGGTGCGGCGTAGTGTTCCGGTCAGTGGGGAACGACGGCGAGATCTTCACGACGAACCCGCCCTGCCCTGCCCTGCTCGGGGAAACAGAGCTCGCACGCACGGGGGAACGATGAGCACGACCGGCGCCGCGCCCGCGGTGATCACCTTGACCGACGACGACCTGGAACGCCTCGTCACGCACGCGTCCACGCGCAGCTGGCTGACGGGTCCCGGACTGCCCGCCGAAATCGGCCTGTTGAGCTTCGCGGAGCTCGACCGCGAGGGGCTGCGGACCCTGACGGACGCCACCGGCGACCCCGACGGGCGGCTGGCCGTGGACATGCGGGACCAGCTGGTCATAGGCGGACTGCGCGACGACGAGGGCCGGGAGACGGAGTCGGTCCTGCTCGACGGCGTCACGGGCGAGGTGTCGACGACCGAGTTCTGGTGGGACCGTCCGGACCTCATGGAGCGCCGCCCGCTCGCCCCGTCGCTGGAGAAGCTGGTGCGCTTCGCGACGGCGACGGAGGAACTGGCGTCCCTGCGCGGCCAGTTCGCGGCCTATGCCGACCGGCACGGCCAGCAGGTGGCCGCGGAGGCATCCCGTCAACTGCTGGCGATCTTCGAGGAGGGCACGGACGGCGAGGTGCCGGGGTTGTGGCGGGCGGCGGCCCTGATCCGCCCGCTGTCCCTGACGGCCGGGCCGGGGAGGGTGTCAGGGCTCGCGCTCGACCTCCCGTCGCGGCTCCTGGACCAGGAGTTCGGGCAGGGCGAGATCTGGCGCTTCGAGGAGGTCGACTTCCCCGCGACGCTCACCCACGAACCCACCCGCCGCTTCCTGCGCGACACGGGCCTGCCCGAGGACACCGTCCTCTTCCGCCTGGACACCGACGTCCCGCTGCCGACCCTCACCGAGCACCACGCCGACGACCCGGCCGCCGAACTCCCGTCGGACGCCGACCACTTGATACGCCTCGGCCACCTCGTCGAGGACAACAGCCTGGTGGTCGACGGCCGGACCGGCGCGGTCCTGCACTGGAGCGAGCCCGACGGGCGCCTGTACCCGCTGAACACGGACGTCTCCACGCTCGCCTTCACGCTCTGGCTGCTGAGCCGCGAGGCGACGCTCGACGAGGAGTTGTCGCGGGGGCGGGACCGGGTGCTGGGCGAGCCGCTCGGACCGCACGCCCAGCTGGCGGCCACGATGATCCAGGTCCTGTCGACCGTCGACCGCACCGGCAGCGTGCCGGACGCCGACTGGCACTACTGGACGGAATCGCTGCGGGACGAGGCGGGCGGGGTGCTCTGACGCCCGCCGGGCTGCTGGGAGGCACGCCGGGGCGACCCGAACCCAGAGCGCCTTCCCGGCCGGGCCGGCCGTCGGTGCAGTCGCAGCAGCCCGGAGTGTTCGACCCGAGCCGCACCCGCACCGCTGCCCCCGTTAATGAACGGCCAACTCCCGTTCCCCTCAGGTAGGTTCGGCCGCGACCAGTTGTTCGAAGAGAGGAACGCCGCTGTGCGCAAGCTCCACCGTCGAATGACGACCGCTCTCGGGCTCACCGCGGCCTCCGCGGCGGCGCTCGCCCTGGGCATCGCCCCCGCCCAGGCGGCCGGTGAGGTCTACGAGGCCTCCAACTCCATCATCTCCTCCGACGTCACCGCGAAGACGTACTTCGCCGCCGACGGCGAGATCCTCACCGCCCTCGACATGCTGAAGGACGGCCACGGCACGGCCGCCCAGTGGCGCTACAACTCCAGTTCCTCGACCCACTCGTACTACAACGGCTACGGCTACGCCGTCGCCCACGACTGGAACCTCTCCTTCGCCGAGGGCACCACCCTCCAGATCCGCGCCTGCCTCCAGGACGGCTCGGACGGCACGCCGTACAAGTGCGGCGGCTGGGAGTACGCCAAGGCCTGACCCCGACGCACCGGAAGGGCGGCGCCCACCGGGGTCGCCGCCCTGCCTGCGTGCTCGGCACAGAGGCCGTGGCGGGAATCGAACCCGCGTAATCCGCTTTGCAGGCGGATCCCTGAGCCACTCGGGCACACGGCCGGGAAGGGTACGGAGCCCGAACTCCGTTCCGCACTCGGTGAGATGACCGTACGGGCGGGCCGGGAGAGGGCTCAAGCAGACCGGGCGCCCTGCAACGGGACTGCCATACGCCGTTCACGAAGAGGGGGCGGAGGCGCTGGTCGTACGACCAAGGTCCCATCCCCGGGCCACCTCCCGACAGGGGCTAAACCGGGTCGTGGCCCTTACCCTGGCGACCATGACCACCCTCGAACCGCGCGACACCGACGTCCCGCACACCACCCCCGACCTGCCCGCCGCCGTGGAGGAAGGGGTGCTGAGCCGGACGTACCGGGCGCTCAGTGTCGGGATCGTCTCGGTCGTGCTGCTCATCGCCTTCGAGGCGACCGCCGTCGGGACGGCGATGCCGGTGGCGGCGCGCGAGCTGGACGGGGTGTCGCTGTACGCGTTCGCGTTCTCGGGGTACTTCACGACCTCCCTCTTCGGCATGGTGCTCTCCGGGCAGTGGTCCGACCGGCGCGGTCCGCTCGGGCCGCTGACCACCGGCATCGCCTCCTTCGCGGCCGGGCTGATGCTGTCCGGGACCGCGGGGGCCATGTGGCTGTTCATCCTCGGGCGGGCCGTGCAGGGGTTCGGCGGCGGGCTGGTCATCGTCGCGCTGTACGTCGTCGTCGGGAGGGCCTATCCAGAGCGGCTGCGGCCCGCGATCATGGCCGCCTTCGCCGCGGGCTGGGTCGTACCGTCCATCGTCGGGCCGCTCGCGTCGGGCGCGGTGACCGAGCATCTGGGCTGGCGGTGGGTGTTCGTCGGCATCCCGGTGCTCGTGGTCTTCCCGCTCGCCCTCGCCCTGCCGCAGATCCGGCGGCGGGCCGGAGGGCCGGTCGACGGCTCCGCCCGCACCGCCTCCTTCGACCGGCGCCGCATCCGTCTCGCCCTCGGCATCTCGCTGGGCGCGGGCCTCCTCCAGTACGCCGCCCAGGATCTGCGGTGGCTCTCGCTGGTCCCGGCCGTCGCGGGCGCCGCGCTCCTCGTGCCCGCCGTGCTCGGGCTGCTGCCCCGCGGCACCTACCGCGCCGCCCGCGGGCTGCCGTCGGTCGTGCTGCTGCGCGGGGTGGCCGCGGGGGCGTTCATCGCCGCCGAGTCCTTCGTGCCGCTGATGCTGGTCACCCAGCGGGGGCTCACGCCGACGCTCGCCGGGTTCTCGCTCGCGGCGGGCGGGCTGACGTGGGCGCTGGGGTCGTGGGTGCAGTCGCGGGCGCGGGTGGAGCCGTACCGGGAGCGCCTGATGACCGCCGGAATGGTGCTGGTGGCCGCGGCCATCGCCGCCGCGCCGAGCGTGCTCATCGACTCGGTGCCGGCCTGGACGGTCGCCGTGGCCTGGGCCTTCGGCTGCTTCGGGATGGGCCTGGTGATCTCCTCCACCAGTGTGCTGCTGCTCCAGCTCTCCGCCCCCGAGGAGGCCGGCACCAACTCCGCGTCCCTCCAGATCTCCGATGCCCTGGCGAACGTCGTCCTGCTGGCGGCGGGCGGTGCCGCGTTCGCGGCGCTGGGCGGCGGCGCGGTGAGCCACACGGCGACGGAGGCGTCCGGCACGGGCTCGCATCCGGCGGCCTTCGCGGCGGTGTTCCTGCCGATGGCGGGGGTGGCGTTGGTGGGGGCTTGGGTGACGCGGCGGTTGCGGGTGCCCGACTGATGTCGTACCCGTATGACCCCATGCGACGGTGCCGCATGCCCGTATGACCCCCTGCGGCAGTGCCGCATGCACCCGTACTGCTGAGGGCCGTGGGCGACCGTCTCGCGAGGACGGCGCGCGAGGCGCTGGTGTCTCCGAGGCCTTGCGGGCGTTGTCCGAGTGAACGGTGTGACCTCGGTCCCACCCTCGGCCGACCCGGCCCCGTCCGCGCGTTGACACCGCCGGGCCGCCGGTAAGGTGACCCGGTCGTCATACGCACCGGACCCCCTACGGAGACCGTGACTACCGCCCGCCCGTCGCCCGCCACCACCCTCAACGGAGGGCCCTCCGGGCCCGCGCCTATGTCTGCCTCCACCTCCCACCACCTGTCGCCCGCCTTCCCCGGCCGCGCCCCCTGGGGCACCGCCAGCAAGCTGCGTGCCTGGCAGCAGGGGGCGATGGAGAAGTACATCCAGGAGCAGCCGCGTGACTTCCTCGCGGTGGCGACCCCGGGCGCGGGCAAGACGACCTTCGCCCTGACCCTCGCCTCCTGGCTGCTGCACCACCACGTCGTGCAGCAGGTGACCGTCGTCGCGCCGACCGAGCACCTGAAGAAGCAGTGGGCCGAGGCGGCGGCGCGGATAGGGATCAAGCTGGACCCCGAGTACAGCGCGGGACCGCTCGGCAAGGACTACCACGGCGTCGCGGTCACCTACGCGGGCGTCGGTGTCCGCCCCATGCTGCACCGCAACCGCGTCGAGCAGCGCAAGACCCTCGTCATCCTCGACGAGATCCACCACGCCGGTGACTCCAAGTCGTGGGGCGAGGCCTGTCTGGAGGCCTTCGAGCCCGCCACCCGCCGGCTCGCGCTCACCGGCACGCCGTTCCGGTCCGACACCAACCCCATCCCCTTCGTGACGTACGAGGAGGACAACGCCGGGATCAGGAGGTCGGCGGCCGACTACACCTACGGGTACGGCAACGCCCTCGCCGACCACGTCGTCCGCCCGGTGATCTTCCTCTCCTACAGCGGCAACATGCGCTGGCGCACCAAGGCCGGCGACGAGATCGCCGCGCGGCTCGGCGAGCCGATGACCAAGGACGCGATCAGCCAGGCCTGGCGCACCGCGCTGGACCCGCGCGGCGAGTGGATGCCGAGCGTGCTGCGCGCCGCCGACCAGCGGCTGACCGAGGTCAGGAAGGCCATCCCGGACGCGGGCGCGCTCGTCATCGCCTCCGACCAGGACTCCGCCCGCGCCTACGCCAAGCTGATCCGCGAGATCACCGGCACCAAGGCGACCCTCGTGCTCTCCGACGACGCGGGCGCCTCCAAGCGCATCGACGACTTCAGCGAGAGCAACGACCGCTGGATGGTCGCCGTCCGCATGGTCTCCGAGGGCGTCGACGTCCCGCGCCTCGCCGTCGGCGTCTACGCCACCACCATCTCCACCCCGCTCTTCTTCGCCCAGGCCGTCGGCCGCTTCGTGCGCTCACGCCGCCGCGGCGAGACGGCGTCCGTCTTCCTCCCCACCGTCCCCGACCTGCTCACCTTCGCCAACGAGATGGAGGTGGAACGGGACCACGCCCTCGACAAGCCGAAGAAGGAGGGCGAGGAGGACCCGTACGCCGAGTCCGAGAAGGAGATGGAGGAGGCGAACAAGGAGCAGGACGAGGACACCGGCGAGCAGGAGCAGTTCGCCTTCGAGGCGCTGGAGTCCGAGGCCGTCTTCGACCGGGTCCTCTACGACGGCGCCGAGTTCGGCATGCAGGCCCACCCCGGGAGCGAGGAGGAGCAGGACTACCTCGGCATCCCCGGGCTGCTGGAGCCGGACCAGGTGCAGCTGCTGCTCCAGAAGCGGCAGGCCCGCCAGATCGCGCACAGCCGCAAGAAGCCGGACGCCGAGGCGGACCTCCTCGAACTGCCCGCCGAGCGGCGGCCCGTCGTCTCCCACAAGGAGATGATGGAGCTCCGCAAGCAGCTCAACACCATGGTCAGCGCGTACGTCCACCAGAGCGGCAAGCCGCACGGCGTCATCCACACCGAGCTGCGCCGGGTGTGCGGCGGCCCGCCGAGCGCCGAGGCCACGGCCGGGCAGCTGCGGCAGCGCATCGCCAAGGTGCAGGAGTGGGCCACCCGGATGCGCTGAGTCCCTGAGTCGAGGGGGCGCGGGGCGTGTCAGATGCTGTGCCCGCAGGATGCTGTGCGCCGTACGTATCAGGACAAACGGAGTAGTCCGTCCCGGCCACTGACCGGATTCTGGACGGAGCCTTCCGCTCAGCGAACCGGCTTCGCTAATGTCCCGCTACGCACACGCCCCGTGGCAGCGCCGCCGCGGAGCGCAGCCGTGAAGCGACGCGGTCCGGTACGCACGCCGGGCCGCCGGCCGATCGGCGGCCTCTGACGCGCGTCACCGACGGGACTCGATGACGCATCCCCGCGGCAAGGCTGCCGACCTCACCACTTGGAGGAGTGGGCGTCGTGACCGCGGAGACCTCTCAGACG
Source organism: Streptomyces sp. Act143 (assembly GCF_003143935.1). Taxonomy (GTDB): domain Bacteria; phylum Actinomycetota; class Actinomycetes; order Streptomycetales; family Streptomycetaceae; genus Streptomyces. The sequence continues at coordinate 6,809,860 of NZ_QFRX01000001.1, forward strand.
CTCGACCGAGGACTGCGAGTCCTCAAGCTGCTGGCCGATACGGACCACGGGCTGACCGTCACCGAGCTATCCAACAAACTGGGCGTGAACCGGACTGTGGTGTACCGGTTGCTCGCCACTCTCGAACAGCACGCTCTCGTACGACGTGATCTGGGCGGTCGCGCCCGGGTCGGCCTCGGTGTGCTCCGCCTGGGCCGCCAGGTGCACCCGCTGGTGCGCGAGGCCGCGTTGCCGGCCCTGCGTTCCCTCGCCGAGGACATCGGGGCCACGGCCCACCTCACGCTGGTGGACGGCGCGGAGGCGCTGGCCGTCGCCGTGGTCGAGCCGACGTGGACGGACTACCACGTGGCCTACCGCGCCGGTTTCCGCCACCCGCTGGACCGCGGCGCCGCGGGCCGGGCGATCCTGTCCGCGCGCACCCAGCCGTCCGGCGAGCCCGGCTACACCCTCACCCACGGCGAGCTGGAGGCGGGTGCCAGCGGCGCCGCCGCCCCCCTGCTCGGCGTCACGGGCGTCGAGGGCAGCGTCGGGGTCGTGATGCTGGCGGACGCCGTGCCGGAGCGGGTGGGCCCGCGAGTGATGGACGCGGCACGGGAGGTCGCGGAGGCACTGCGCTGAAATCCCGGCAGGGAGCCGGGCCAACCGACGGAGGCACTCCACGCCGACGCCCGGGGCGGACGTGCGGGGCGTGTTCCGTGCTGGGGGTGGACGTGCCTTGCGCGGTGCGGGGCGTGTTCCGTGCTCGGGGTGGACAAGCCTCGCGCGGTGCAGGGCACGTCCTCGTCCGCCGCAGGGCACGCCCTCGCCCGGTGCAGGGCACGTCCCGTCGATCGCCCCGTCCAGCCACCGGCGCATGGCCGGAATCGGGCCTCGCGTTAGATTGATCCCGTGCTCTCTCGCCTCACGCGCCCCCGGGCCGTCGCCGTCTGCGCCCTGCCTGTCGTGGCCCTGCTCGCCACCGCGGCCTTCGCGCCGCTGCCGTTCTCGCTGACGCAGCCCGGCATGACGGCGAACGTCCTCGGCAAGAACCAGGGCACGCCGGTGATCACGATCTCGGGCGCGAAAACCCGTGCGACGACCGGGCAGCTGCGGATGACGACCATCGAGGCGACCAACCCGGACACGCGTGTCTCCCTCGGGGACGTGCTCGACGCGTGGTTCGCCACGGACCAGGCGGTCATGCCGCGCGACTCGGTGTACCCGAGCGGGCAGTCCACGCGGCAGATCGAGCGGCACAACACCGAGCAGATGAAGGAGTCCCAGGACGCGGCGACCGAGGCCGCGCTGAACTACCTGGGCCTGAAGGACGACGGCATCAAGGTCACGCTGAGGCTGGCGGACGTCGGCGGCCCCAGCGCCGGGCTCCTCTTCTCCCTCGGCATCGTCGACAAGCTGAACGGCAACGGCAGCGGCGGCGACCTCACCGGCGGCCAGGTCGTCGCCGGCACGGGCACGATCGACGCCGACGGGACGGTGGGCGCGGTGGGCGGCGTCTCCCTGAAGACGCAGGCCGCGAAGCGGGACGGGGCGACGGTGTTCCTCGTCCCCGAGGACGAGTGCTCGGACGCGCAGGCTGAACTCCCGAAGGGGCTGCGGCTGATCCCGGTCACCACGCTGAAGGGCGCGGTGAGCGCGCTGACGGCGCTGGAGACAGGGAAGGGCTCCGTGCCGAGCTGCTAGGCGCGGGCCGGGCGGGGGCGGGGGAGTGACCTCGGGTACCGGCACCCCTACTTCACGAACCCCTCCGCCTTCATCCAGTCCAACGCCACCTGATGCGGGTCCTCTCCCTCCACATCCACCTTGGCGTTCAACTCCTGCGCCACCGTGTTGTTCAGCTTCCTCGTGACCGGGTCCAGGATCTCCTCGATCGCCGGCCACTTCTTCAGCGTCTTGGAGTTGATCTCCGGGGCGGCGTTGTAGTTGGGGAAGAACTTCTTGTCGTCGGTCATCACCGCCAGGTTCATGGACTTGATGCGCCCGTCGGTGGTGAAGACCTCCCCGTAGGTGCAACTGCCCTTCTTCACCTGGGTGTAGATGATCCCGGTGTCCATCTGCGTGACGTTCTTCGCCGGGACGCTCATCCCGTACGCCTTCTCCATGCCCGGCAGCCCGTCCGCGCGGTTGGCGAACTCGCTCTCCACGCACAGCGACACCGCGCCCGGCTCCGACTTCGACAGGGCGGCGACGTCCGACAGCGTCTTCGTGCCGTACTTCTTGAAGTTGGCCTGGTTCATGGCCAGGGCGTAGGTGTTGTTCAGGGCGGCGGGTCGCAGCCAGGTGAGGCCGTTCCTCAGGTCGGCCTTGCGCACCGCCGCCCACTGCGCCTGCGGGTCGGCGATCGGTTCGCTGTTGCCCTGGTACGTGATCCAGGCGGTGCCCGTGTACTCGTACATGCCGTCCGCGTCACCGGACTTGACCGCCTCCCGCGCCCCGATGGAGCCCTGGATGCCGGTACGGTCCAGCACGTCCGCGCCCGCCGCCTCGAACGCGATCCCCATGATCGCGCCCAGGACGAGCTGTTCCGTGAACTCCTTCGACGTCACCGTCAGGCTCGCGCCCTTCAGCGGCTCACCGGCCCCGATCGACCCCGGTCGCACGTCGTCGACCATGGGGGAGCCGCTCGTCAGGCCGCAGGCCGAGACCAGCAGCAGCACGGCCGCCGACGCCGGCAGTACCCCGCGCCTCATCGCCCCACCTCCAACCCCCGTGGCCTGAGCACCAGTTCCGCCAGTGACGCCAGCCAGTCCACCAGCAGCGCCAGCACGACCGTGAGGATCGAGCCCAGCAGCAGCACCGGCATGCGCTGGTTGGTGATGCCGGTCGTGATCAGGACACCGAGGCCGCCACCGCCGCCGAACGTGGCCAGCGTCGCCGTGCCCACGTTGAGCACCAGCGCCGTGCGGACGCCCGCCAGGATCAGCGGCACCGCCAACGGCAGCTCCACCCGCGCCAGCACCCCCACCGACGACATCCCGATGCCCCGCGCCGCCTCCAGCAGCGTGGGGTCGTTGGCCTTCAGGCCCGCGATCGTGTTCGACAGGACCGGGAGGACCGCGTAGATGATGATGCCGATCAGCGCCGCCTTCGTCCCCGTGCCCAGCCAGATCACCAGCAGGGCGAGCAGGCCGATCGCCGGGGTCGCCTGACCCATGTTGGCGACGGCCATGGCGATGGGGGCGGCCTTGCGGAACATCTTCCGGGTCAGCAGGATGCCCAGCGGGATCGCGATGATCAGCACGAAGAACGTGGAGATCGCCGTCAGCTTCACGTGCTGCCAAAGGGACTTGGACACCTGCCCGTTGGACAGCGCGTTCTCCGAGATCGAGTCCAGGTCCGCCTGCTGGAACCACAGCCACGTCGCCAGCAGCACCGCCACCAGCACAGCCGGCAGGAAGGTCAGCTTCCGCCAGGTGATCCGGCGCCGCAGGTCCACCCGCGGCGCGGGCTCCTCCTGTTCCTCCAGGGACTCCCGCTCGTCCAGGGACCGCTGCTCCTCCAGCTCGGGGACGCTCACGCCTTCCTCTCCCCTCCGTCGCCCTCCTGCTCGGCGTGGGTCTGGGCGGCCCTGGCCTCCTCCAGGTCGTGCTGGTGCTCCATCGCCTCCAGCCGGTCCGCCTCCAGCAGCTCGTGCACGGAGTTCATCAGCGTCTCCATGTCGACGACGCCCGTGTACTCACCGCGCCGCCCGGTCACCGCAACCCGCCCCGCGTTGTCCGTGAGCACGGCCTCCAGCGCGTCCCGCAGCGTCGCGTCCCGCGTCACCGTGTCGTGGACCAGCGTCCCGGCCCGCGCCAGCGACCCCTTCGCCCGCATCAGGTCGCCGCGCCGCAGCCACTTGTAGGGCCGCCCCCGCTTGTCGAGCAGCAGGATCTCGTTCGTGCCGCTGTCCCGGAGCCGGTTGAAGATCTCCTGGAGCGGATCGTCGACGGTCACCGTGGGGTAGTCGGTGATCTCCACGTTCCGCACCCGCGTCAGGTTCAGCCGCTTGAGCGCCGCGCCCGCGCCCACGAACCCGGACACGAAGTCGTCCGCCGGGTTGGTGAGGATCGCCTCCGGGGTGTCGAACTGGGCGATGTGCGAGCGTTCGCGCAACACGGCGATACGGTCGCCCAGTTTGATCGCCTCGTCGAAGTCGTGCGTGACGAACACGATCGTCTTGTGCAGCTCGTGCTGGAGCCTGATCAACTCGTCCTGGAGGTGGTCGCGGGTGATCGGGTCGACCGCGCCGAACGGTTCGTCCATCAGAAGCACCGGGGGATCGGCGGCCAACGCCCGTGCCACGCCCACGCGTTGCTGCTGGCCGCCGGACAGCTGGCGCGGATAGCGGCCGTGGAACTCGCCGGGGTCCAGGCCGACCAGGTCGAGGAGCTCCTCCACCCGGTCCTTGATCCGGCTCTTCCCCCAGCCGACCATCTTCGGCACCAGCGCGATGTTCTGCGCGACCGTCATGTGCGGGAAGAGGCCGGCCGACTGGATCGCGTAGCCCACCTTGCGGCGCAGCTTGACCGGGTCGATGTCGGTCACGTCCTCACCGTTGATCCGGATGCGGCCGCCGGACGGCTCGATCAACCTGTTGATCATCTTGAGCGTCGTCGACTTACCGCAGCCGGACGGGCCGACGAAGATGACGATCTCGCCCGCCTTGATCTCCATGTTGACGTTGTCGACGGACGGCTGCGGATTGCCGGGATACCTCTTGGTGAGGTTCTCCAGCTCGATGGACGCGCCGGAGGCACCGGAAGCAGTGGACGTCTCAGACACGGATCCCCCTGGGAATGGTCAGCCGTCCGATCAGGACGTACGCGGCGTCGAACAGCAGGGCCAGGACGATGATCCCGAGCGTCCCCGCGAGCACCTGGTTGAGCGCGTTCTTGCTGCCCAGCGAGGCGATCCCGCGGAAGATCTCGTTGCCGAGGCCGGGTCCGGAGGCGTAGGCGGCGATGGCCGCGATGCCCATCAGCATCTGCGTGGAGACCCGGATGCCGGTCAGGATCGGCGGCCAGGCCAGCGGCAGCTCGACCCGCACCAGCCGCATCGGCCGGGACATCCCGATCCCCTTCGCCGCGTCCACCAGGGACGGATCGACCCCGCGCAGGCCGACGATGGCGTTGCGGACGATCGGCAGCAGCCCGTACAGGGTCAGCGCGGTCACCGTGGGCGGCACGCCCAGCCCGACGACCGGGATGAGCAGACCGATCATGGCGAGCGAGGGGATGGTCAGAATGGTCGAGGTGGCCGTGGTCGCGAGGTTCCCGGCCCACTCGCTGCGATAGGTGACGACCCCGATCAGCACTCCGATCACCGTCGCCACCACCATGCACTGGAAGACGGCGCTGGCGTGCTGGAGGGCGTCGGTGAGCAGCTGCTGATGGCGGTTGCCCAGGTACTCCCAGAAGCTCACATCGAGTCACCCCATGGCAGCTAGGTCCGGTCCTCGTCCCCGGCCGCCTGCTCCACCAGCGGAATGATCCGCAGCGGAACCGGATTCTCCATGACGATCGCCGTGGCGGCCCGGACGATCCCATCGAAACCGACAACGCGGTCGATCACCCGCTGGAGATCCGCGTTGGACCGCGCCACCAGCCGGCACAGCATGTCCCCGCTGCCCGTGGTCGTGTGCAGCTCCAGCACCTCCGGCACGGACGCCAAGTGCGCCCGTACGTCCGGCCCTTGCCCCTGCCGGATCTGGAGCGTGGCGAACGCGGTCACCGGGTAGCCGAGGGCCGCCGGGTCCACCTCGGGGCCGAATCCGCGGATGACGCCATTCGACTGAAGGCGGTCCAGCCGCGCCTGCACCGTCCCGCGGGCCACCCCCAGCCGCCGGGACATCTCCAGCACCCCGATCCGCGGCTCGCGCGCCAGCAGCACGATGATGCGTCCGTCGAGCCCGTCGATCCCCACGAGCGCCGCCTTTCCCGGTGGTCATCCTGTACAGAGAGCCCGCAGAAACGGACACCTCACTGGTCATATTGCACAGTCGATGCGCAAACTATTGCGCACCTTGCGGCCACGGAGAAGGCTGCGCCTATGACGCAGACCACACACCACACTCCCGACACCGCCCGGCAGGCCGACCCCTTCCCGGTCAAGGGAATGGACGCGGTCGTCTTCGCCGTGGGCAACGCCAAGCAGGCGGCGCACTACTACTCCACCGCCTTCGGTATGCAACTGGTCGCCTACTCCGGACCGGAGAACGGCAGCCGCGAGACCGCCTCGTACGTCCTGGAGAACGGCTCCGCCCGGTTCGTCTTCACCTCGGTGATCAAGCCCGCCACCACCTGGGGCCACTTCCTCACCCAGCACGTGGCCGAGCACGGCGACGGCGTCGTCGACCTCGCCATCGAGGTCCCGGACGCCCGCGCCGCGTACGCCTACGCCATCGAGCACGGCGCGCAGAGCGTCGCCGAGCCGTACGAGGTGAAGGACGAGCATGGCACCGTCGTCCTGGCCGCCATCGCGACGTACGGCGAGACCCGCCACACGCTCGTCGAGCGCACCGGCTACGACGGCCCCTACCTCCCGGGATACGTCGCCGCCGCCCCGATCGTCGAGCCGCCCGCCCACCGCACCTTCCAGGCCGTCGACCACTGCGTCGGCAACGTCGAGCTCGGCCGGATGAACGAATGGGTCGGCTTCTACAACAAGGTCATGGGCTTCACGAACATGAAGGAGTTCGTGGGCGACGACATCGCGACCGAGTACAGCGCGCTGATGTCGAAGGTGGTGGCCGACGGCACGCTCAAGGTCAAGTTCCCGATCAACGAGCCCGCCATCGCCAAGAAGAAGTCGCAGATCGACGAGTACCTGGAGTTCTACGGCGGGGCCGGCGTCCAGCACATCGCGCTGAACACGGGCGACATCGTCCAGACCGTACGCACCATGCGGGCGGCCGGGGTCCAGTTCCTCGACACCCCCGACTCGTACTACGACACCCTCGGCGAGTGGGTCGGCGACACCCGCGTCCCCGTCGAGACCCTGCGCGAGCTGAAGATCCTCGCCGATCGCGACGAGGACGGCTACCTGCTGCAGATCTTCACCAAGCCGGTCCAGGACCGGCCGACCGTGTTCTTCGAGATCATCGAGCGGCACGGCTCGATGGGCTTCGGCAAGGGCAACTTCAAGGCCCTCTTCGAGGCGATCGAGCGGGAGCAGGCCAAGCGCGGCAACCTGTGAAGGCGGCGTGAATCCGTAAGCGCTTTCGCCGCACCTTGAAACCGGTCGGCGGCAGTTGGCACTCTCTGGTCCTGTGGACGCCGCCAGGGCGCCCGCAGGACCCGGGGGAGCACACCACCGTGACCGACCGCATCGACCTCGGCGTACCGGCGCAGCGCCGGCTGAAGGAGAAGGCACTGCACGAGGGCACGGTCCTGCAGTCCTTCGCCTTCGACGAGGTGCACCGCCACCTCTACGTCCTCCAGGTCCGCCGCGGCGGCATCGGCGCCGGCCACCTCTGTCTCAACAAGCTCGACCTCCAAGGCACGTTGCTCGGCCACATGCACCTCCAGGGCTTCGGGCACGGCGTCAGCATGGGCGTGCAGAACGCCGCCGACGGCACGGTGTGGATCTGGACCGAGGCCGAGGCCAAGGGCGGCTACGGCCAGGCCGTCACCCGTTTCCGGTTCGCCGCCGGCGCCACCCGTACCGTCGCGGACGTCAGGACCCGCAAGCCGATACCCGGGTCCACCAACAACCAGCCCACGGTCTGCATGGCCAGTGAGCGCATAGCCGTCCGCTACCGCCTCAAGGGCAAGCCCCGCTACCGCGTCTGGGACCTCGACGCCTTCGTGAACCGCGACTACGGCGACCCCGTCGCGGACATCGCACAGCCCGATCCGCACCCCGACCCCGAGATCCCCTTCCAGGGCTACGCCCTGCACGGCGACCACCTCTACCAGCTCGCCGGCACCGCCTACGACCCCGAGACCAACCCGCCCGCCGCGTTCGGCAACGCCTACGTCTCCTGCGTCGACCTCACCACCGGGGAACTGGTCCAGCGGATGCGCACCGAGGCGGGCCGCTCCCTCACCTTCCGCGAACCGGAGGGCCTCGCCGTCCGCCACAAGACCGAGCCGGGCCTGTACCTGGGGCTCGCCTCGGGCGCGGCCGGAGCCCGCAGGTTCTCCCTGTACGCCAAGCCGCTGACCTAGTGCGGCCGTAGGCTGGACCCATGGCGAGGATCAACGACGTGGGCGGCACCCAGGGCTTCGGCGCGATCGACACCGCCGACGACACCGAACCCTTCCACGCGGACTGGGAGGCCCGCGTCGTCGGACTCTTCAACACCCTGCGCGCCCAAGGGGTCTTCAACACCAACGAGTTCCGCGACGCCATCGAGTCGATGCCGCCCGCCGCGTACCTGGCGGCCTCGTACTACGAGCGCTGGTTCACCGCGATCGTCGCCCTGCTGGAGGCCAAGGGCGTGCTGGAACCGGGTGAGCTGGATGACTGACGGCGACCGCTTCCGGCCCGGCACCCGGGTCCGGACCTTCCCCCACGACCCGCCCCACCACACCCGCCTGCCCCGCTACGCCCGCGGCAAGCGAGGCGTGATCGTCGAGCCCGAGGGCCCCGCGGAGCTGGCCGACATCAGCGCCCAGGGCCGCGGGGACGCACCCGTCGAGCAGATCTACGCGGTCCGTTTCGCGGCCCGGGACCTGTGGGGCGAGGGCGACCACCACGTCGTACTGGACCTGTGGGAAAGCTACTTGGAGGAGGACCCGGACCATGAGCGGTGAGCACCACGACGCGACGATCGCCCGCCGGGTGCGACGCCTGGAGACCCTGCTGGAGGAGAAGGGACTGATCACCGGCGAACGCGTGGACGAGGCCATCGACGCCTTCCTCGCCTCCTCCTCCCCGGCGAACGGCGCCCGGGTGGTCGCCCGCGCCTGGACCGACCCGGCCTTCAGGTCCCGCCTCCTCGCGGACGGCACGGCCGCGGTGCGCGAACTGGGCTACATGGAGGGCTCGTACCAGCGTCTGCGCGTCGTCGAGAACACCGCCACCACCCACAACGTCGTCGTCTGCACCCTCTGCTCCTGCTACCCGCTCCGCCTCCTCGGCCCGTCCCCCAGCTGGTACAAGTCCGAGGCCTACCGCTCCCGCGTGGTCCGTGAACCGCGCGCCGTCCTGCGGGAGTTCGGCCTGGAACTGCCCGAGGCGGTCGACATCACGGTGTGGGACTCCAGCGCCGAGAGCCGCTACATGGTGCTGCCCCGGCGACCGGAGGGCACCGAAGGGCTGGCGGAGCAGGAGCTGGCGGCACTGGTCACCCGCAACGCGCTGATCGGCACGGCTGCCGTGTGACCGACGCCGGCACGTCCGTCACGTCCGGCTCCGCACCGAGCGCCGCCAACGCCGTCCGGGCGGTGCGCACCTGGAGGGGCGAGAAGTACGGGTTGATGCGCAGCGCCTCCTGAAGATGCCGCCGCGCGGGCCCGTACCGCTCCAGCTCCCGCTCGATCATGCCCCGGTGATAGGCGTACAGCGCACTGCGGACGCCGCCCCCGTGCACCTTGTCCGTCGCCCGCACCGCGTACCGAAGCGCCTCCTCGTCCTGACCCGCCCGGTGCAGCGCCCACCCCAGCGCGTCGGCCACCGCGATCCCCGGCTGGCGCCGCCACTCCGCCCGCAACCGCCGCACAGCGGAGGCGGGTTCACCGTGGTCGGCCTCGAACACCCCGAGCACCAGCTCCTCGTCCACCCCGCCCGCGGCGGCACTGCGCACCCGCGCCCGCAACAGGTCGTACTGCGCCCGCGCCGCCTGCCGCAGCCCCAGCGACTCGTACAACTCGCCCAGCTCCAGGGCGTACTGCGGACTCGGCTGGTTGGTCAGGGCCATCCGGTACGCGCTCAGCGCCTCCGACGTCCGCCCCAGCGCCGCCAGCGCCCGCCCCTGCCCGGCCTGCGCCGCCCGCTGGTCGGGGTCGATCCGCACCGCCTCCCGGAAGTTCCGCAGGGCCACCTCCCGGTCCCCGCGCTCCCAGGCCAGCTGCCCCACCCGCTCCAGATACGCCGCCCGCTCGGCCGGCGCCCGCGCCCCCGCCGCCGCGTCGGAGAGCTGTGCCATCGCGTCCTCACGCCAGCCCCGGTCCCGGTAGACCGCCCCCGCCCTCGCCATCACGGCCGCCCCGCCCCGCAGCTCCTGGAGCCGCTCCAGAGACCGCCCCACGGCCTTCCAGTCACCGAGGCCGCTGTAGGCGTCGATCAGCAGCGGATACGTGGCCCAGCGCTTCGCGTCCGCCTTCACCGCGGCCTCGCCCCACGTCCGCGCCGCCCGGAAGTCCCGCCGCGCGTTCGCCAGCGCCGCCATCCCGCCGAGGGCCGCGGCGCTCCGCTCGATCTTCAGCGAGGTCCGCAGCGCCCGGTCGGCCTTCGGGTAGTACGCCGACTGCGCCGTCCGCCGCCCCTGCTCGACGTACGCCGCCCCGAGCACCGCCCACGACTCGGCGTCCCGCGGGTTCTTCCGCAGATGCCTCTCCCGGTCGCCGACCAGCACCGCGAGGTCCGGCAACGCGGCCGGCACCCCCGCCGACACCGCCGTCAGCGCCTGCGCGCCCGGCGCCGGCGGCACGGCCGCCCGCGGGGGCGTCCGCTGCACCGGCACCACCATCAGCGTCCCGCCGAGCACCAGACACCCGGCGAGGGCGGCGACCAGAGCCCACCGACCGGCGCGTCCACCCCGAGAGGCCTCGTCTTGGTTCTCCATGGCGCTCACCATGCGTCAATACGACGACCACACCCCCGTATGCGAAGGCCGGTGCGGACGGGGTTCACACCGATGGCCCCGGGTGCGACGCTGTGATCATGAGCCGTATCGAAGCGCCTCGCGACGAGGAGACCGGCAACCTGGTCGACCGCCTCCTCGCCGGCCTCCCCGCCGAGGCCGTCCTGACCGACCCGGACGTCACGGCCTCCTACGCCAACGACATGGCCAGCTTCTGCCCGGCCGGCGCCCCCGCCGTCGTCGTCCTGCCGCGCACGGTGGAGCAGGTCCAGCACGTCATGCGCACCGCCACGGAACTGCAGGTCCCCGTCGTCCCGCAGGGCGCCCGCACCGGTCTGTCCGGCGGCGCCAACGCCACCGACGACTGCATCGTGCTCTCCCTGACCAGGATGGACCGCATCCTGGAGATCAACCCGGTCGAGCGCATCGCCGTGGTCGAACCCGGCGTCATCAACGCCACCCTCTCCCGCGCGGTCAACGAACACGGCCTCTACTACCCGCCGGACCCCTCCAGCTGGGAGATGTGCACCATCGGCGGCAACATCGGCACCGCCTCGGGCGGCCTGTGCTGCGTGAAGTACGGGGTGACGGCCGAGTACGTCCTCGGACTCGACGTCGTCCTCGCCGACGGCCGCCTGCTGTCCACCGGCCGGCGCACCGCCAAGGGCGTCGCCGGATACGACCTGACCCGCCTGTTCGTCGGCTCGGAGGGCTCGCTCGGCATCGTCGTCAAGGCGACCCTGGCGCTCCGGCCGCAGCCGCCCCAGCAGCTGGTGCTGGCCGCCGAGTTCGCCTCGGCCGCCGCGGCCTGCGACGCCGTGTGCCGGATCATGGAGGGCGGGCACGTCCCGTCCCTCCTCGAACTGATGGACCGTACGACCGTCAAGGCCGTCAACGCCATCGCCCACATGGGGCTCCCGGAGACCACCGAGGCCCTCCTCCTCGCCGCCTTCGACACCCCGGACCCCGCGGCCGACCTCGCCGCCGTCGGCGCCCTGTGCGAGGCCGCCGGCGCCACCCAGGTCGTCCCGGCCGACGACGCCGCCGAGTCCGAGCTCCTCCTCCAGGCCCGGCGGCTCTCGCTGACCGCGCTGGAGGCGGTCAAGGGCACGACGATGATCGACGACGTGTGCGTGCCCCGCTCCCGGCTCGGCGACATGCTCGAAGGGGTCGAGCGGATCGCCGGGAAGTACGACCTGACCATCGGGGTCTGCGCCCACGCCGGCGACGGCAACACCCACCCCACCGTCTGCTTCGACGCCGCCGACCCCGACGAGTCCCGGCGCGCCCGCGAGTCCTTCGACGAGATCATGGCCCTCGGCCTGGAGCTCGGCGGCACGATCACCGGCGAGCACGGGGTCGGGGTGCTGAAGAAGGAGTGGCTGGCGCGCGAGCTCGGGCCCGTCGGGGTGGAGATGCAGCGGCAGATCAAGCAGGTCTTCGATCCGCTGGGCCTCCTCAATCCGGGCAAGCTGTTCTGACGTTCGGCGAGTACGGCTCACTGGGCGAGCAGCTGGTCGAGCGCATCGTCGATGCCCAGCTGGTCGCCCTCAGTCCCCGGGGGCACCACCCGCAGCGTCCGCTCCAGCCAGGCGGACACCTGGGCGGCGGGCGCCTCCAGGAGGGCGTCCCCGTCGGGTGAACTCAGCGCCATCAGCACGACGCTGCGGCCCTCCGCCTTCGTCGGCCACACCCGCACGTCCCCGTGCCCGCACGGCCGGAACACCCCCTCCACCAGCAGGTCGCGGGAGAACGTCCAGTTCACCGGCTGGTCGGAGTTGATGTGGAAGGTGACGTGGACGGCGTACGGATCGTCGGTGCGGTAGCTCAGCCGGGCCGGCACCGGGATGCTGCGCTCCGGCGACAGGATGAGGTTGAGCTCCAGTTCGCGTTCCACCACGGTGTAGTGCATGTCGTACGGTTCCTCTCCGCTCGTGCGCGGCCCTGGGGCGGGCCCGCGGAAGGAGAGAGCGGGTGGACCCGCGAGCATTACGCGGGTTCGGAGAACTTTTTTTCCGTACTTCTCGAACGTGTGGGTCCGGTGGGACTGGCGGTGGGGGGTTGCGCCGGTCTGATAGATGTGGAGCCCCCTCTATTCACCCCCGAGCAGATACGGGACGACGGACATGAGCGCCCCAACCCCGGCCCCCGGTGACGACAGGCCCCGCGAGGGCTACTACCCGGACCCGTCCATCCCCGGCTACGTCCGGTACTGGAACGGTGCCGCCTGGGTGCCGGGCACGAGCCGCCCGGCCCCGTCGGACGGCGCACCGCCGGCCCCGCCGGGTGCGGGGGCGGCGGGTGCGGGTACGGCCGCCGCCGTGCCGCCGGTGGAGGAGACCGGCCCGCACTTCTTCGACGAGGACCCGCAGCCGGAGGCCGCGCCGGCCGACGCCCGGCACGGCAGCCGTCCCGAGCCCGCGTCCGCCTGGGGCGCCGACCGCGACCGGCAGTCCGGTTTCGGCGGCGACCAGGACCGCCGCGTCTCCTGGGGTGCGCCGGCCGGCGCCGACCCGCGCGTCCCGTCCGAGACCGCCGGCACGGACGGCACGGCCACGATCCCGCCCGCGGAGGGCGCCTCCGACGTCCCGTCGGGCAACACGTTCGTGTTCCGGCGGCCCACGACGGGGGCGCCGGGCGCCTCCGGCGGACCGGCCTTCGGCTCGCGCGGCCCCTCGGGGCCGGGTGCCGCGGGTGGTGCCGCGGGCGAGGCGTCCGGCGGCCCGGTGCCGGGCGGCGCGGCCGGAGGCACCTCGGCCTCCGGCGGTCCGGCGTCCGGCTCCCCGGCCGGCTCCGGCCCCGCCGCCGGACGCCCCGCGGGCGCCGCGACTCCCGGTGTCCCCGGCCCCGGTGGCCCCGTCGGCGACGAGGGGACCATGACCTTCCGGGCGGTCTCCCCGCGCACGACCCAGCAGGGCGGGGCGCAGGCGGGAAGCACGGGCGGCGCGTCGGCGGGCGGCTTCGGCGCACCGCCTTCCGCGGCCACGCCCCCCTCCACCACCGGCGGCCCCGCCTTCACCGGCCCCGGCACCCCAGCCTCCGGCGCTTCCGCTTCCGGCACCCCGGTCTCCGGCGGCCCCGGCTCCGGAACCCCCGCCTCCAACGCCCCCGGCTTCGGCTCTTCGGGTTCCAGCAGCCCCGGCCCCGGCACTCCCGGCTCCGCCACCTCCGCTTCCCACGCCCCCGGCTTCGGTGCGGGCAAGGCCGCTGCCGAGCGGGCCGCTGCCGCGCAGGTCCAGGCAGGGGCCGCCGCTCAGGCCGCCGCCGCCCCGAGCGCGCTGTCCGGTCCGCAGCAGGCCAACCCGGCCGCCGCCCCCGCGGCCCCGGCGGCTCCCTCTGTTCCCCAGCAGCCCACCCCCGCCTCCGCGACCCCCATGACCAGCGGCCCCGGCGGCGGTCAGCCCTCCTGGGCGCAGCAGGTGCACCGGCTCGCGGGCGCGTCCGGCGAGGACCAGCCCGTCGCGCCCTGGAAGCCGCCCGTCGACGACATCTTCCAGGCCGCCGCCCGGCGTCAGGCCGCCGCCCGCCCCGCCTCCCTCGGCAAGCGGCTGGCGGCGCGGCTGCTGGACACGGTCGTGGTGCTCGGCGTCACCGCGGGGGCGGCCGTACCGCTCGGCACCAAGGCGCTCGACCACGTCGACGAGAAGATCGACGCGGCGAAGCTCAGCGGCGAGACCGTCACCGTCTGGCTGCTGGACGGCACGACGTCGATGTATCTCGGCATCGTCCTGGCCGTCCTCCTCGTTTTCGGCGCCCTCTACGAGGCGCTGCCCACCGCCAAGTGGGGCCGCACCCTGGGCAAGAAGCTGCTCGGTCTGGAGGTGCGGGACATCGAGGGCGGCGAGCCCCCGTCCTTCGGCGCGGCCCTGCGCCGCTGGCTGGTCTACAGCGTCCCCGGACTGCTCGTGATCGGTGTCGTGGGTGTCGTATGGGGCCTGTTCGACAAGCCGTGGCGCCAGTGCTGGCACGACAAGGCCGCGCATACGTTCGTGGCGGGATAGCCGGATACGGCAGAACGGTCACCTGATTCCGTCCCCCGGACGGCCGCTCGCCGGATGCGGAGCCGGGGGGTTCGCGGTCGACTCGGGCCATGAGCAGCGAACCGCCCCCCGGCTCCGGTCAGCAGCCGCCGGAAGACGACCCGTTCAGGAAGCAGCCCCCGCCGACGGGCGACTCCGGTTCGCCGTACGGCAGTCAGCCCCCGCCTCCGCCCTACGGCGGTAACCCCTACGGCGGTGACCCCTACGGCGGTGACCCCTACGGCGGTGGTGGTTACCCCGCCGATCCGCTCGCCGGGATGCCCCCGCTCGCCGACAGCGGCCGGCGCACCCTCGCGCGGATCATCGACATGATCCTGGTCGGGATCGTCGTCGCCCTGCTCACCTGGGGCTTCGGGGTCAACGAGTACGACGTGGACGCCGACAAGGTCGAGTACGGCAAGTCCTTCGCGCAGTCGCTGGTCGCCGCCCTGCTCTATATCGGCTACGACACCTTCATGATCACCAAGTCGGGTCAGACGCTCGGCAAGAAGTGGCTGAAGATGCGGGTGGCGAACCTGGAGAACGGCTCCACGCCGTCGGTGCAGGCCGCGCTCGTCCGCTCCCTGGTGCTCTGGGTCCCGTTCGCGTTCTGCTGCGCCTGCATCTGGACCGCGATCTCGGGCGGCTGGAGCTTCTTCGACAAGCCCTACAAGCAGGGCCTGCACGACAAGGCCGCGAAGACGGTGGTGGTCAGTACCCGCTGACCACCACCGCACGCCGGTTCAGGATCGGGTTCAGGCGGCCTTCCGGGAGCTCGTGGCCACGGCGGCCACGGGCTCCTCGGCCGTCACCGCGGGAGCGGCGGCGACCTCGGCGGGCTTCTGCACCGCGACCACCCGCGACCCGGGCATCGGCACCGTCATGGCGACGAGGAGCCCGAGCGCGAGCGCCGCGACGGCGATGACCGCGATCCCGGCCCCCGAACTCGTCTGGGACAGCAGCAGCATGGCGAGCGTCGAGAAGATCACGGTGAAGGAACCGTAGGCGAGCTGTGCGGCAGTCGGACGAGGCATGGCAATCGTGTCCTCGGAAGTGGGGGTCCACGGGGGTGTCGGCCTGGCTTTCCGCCGAATTTCGAACGTTCCGCCAAGCGACTCTATTCGCGTGCATGCCCGAGCGGAACGAACAGTAAGCGTGACCTAACCAACAGTACCGGTGCACAGGGGGCGCACGGATTCATACCGTCCACCAAGTGGACGGGGACGAGCGCCGGTCGACCGGGACGCGAGGTGTTCGTAAAGCGAACGTCAACTCCGCATAGCGCACTTGTTCTGTTCAGGTCAAGGTCTGTCTTTTCTTCTGAACCTCTAGTCAAATGACGTCACTTGACTACACGCGTTGATCACGCGCGCGCGGACCCTCCATGACCAGGACCCCTCCTGCCCCCGCGCGCGCAGACGCGGGGGAGGACCTCAAGTGACCAGTAGATCCTGGACGTTCAGAGCGGCGGCAACCACCGTCGCGCTGGCCGCCGCGACCGCGACGTTCTCCACGTTCGCCGTCGCTCAGGCCGGCACCGCCGCTCCTCAGTCGGCCACCGCGAACCGGACCGACCCGCAGCCGGCGAGGACCGAGCAGCAGCACGACTTCGACGGCCCGCTCTCCAAGACTCAGGAGGCGCAGCGCGAAGAGGCGCTCAAGCAGGTCATATCCGGCGACGCCAAGGTGCAGCAGCGCCACGGCTCGCAGGTCGTCGCGCTCAAGAGCCGCAAGGGCGACAGCAAGTACGTCGAGCTGGGCCGCGAGCGCACCGACAAGATCTTCACGATCCTCGTCGAGTTCGGCGACCAGGTCGACAGCCGCTACGGCGGCACCGCGGGCCCCGCCCACAACGAGATAGCCCAGCCCGATCGCGCCCAGGACAACTCCACGGCGTGGCAGGCGGACTACAACAAGGCCCACTACGAGGACCTCTACTTCGGCGACGGCACCGCGTCGATGAAGACCTACTACGAGAAGCAGTCCTCGGGCCGCTACTCGGTCGAGGGCGAGGTCACCGACTGGGTCAAGGTCCCCTACAACGAGGCCCGTTACGGCTCCAACTCCTGTGACACCTGCGCCTGGAACGCGGTCCAGGACGGCGTCACCGCCTGGGTCGCCCAGCAGAAGGCGGCGGGGCGCACCGACGCGGAGATCAAGGCCGACATGGCCGAGTTCGACCAGTGGGACCGCTACGACTTCGACGGCGACGGCGACTTCAACGAGCCCGACGGCTACATCGACCACTTCCAGATCGTGCACGCCGGTGAGGACGAGTCCGCGGGCGGCGGCGCCCAGGGCGAGGACGCGATCTGGGCGCACCGCTGGTACGCCTTCGGCACCGACGCCGGCAACACCGGCCCCTCGGGCAACCTGCTCGGCGGCACCCAGGTCGGCGACACCGGCATCTGGGTCGGCGACTACACCATCCAGCCGGAGAACGGCGGACTCGGCGTCTTCGCCCACGAGTACGGCCACGACCTCGGTCTGCCGGATCACTACGACACGTCCGGCGGCGGCGAGAACTCCACCGGCTTCTGGACCCTGATGTCCTCCGGTTCCTGGCTCGGCACCGGCAAGGACACCATCGGTGACCTGCCCGGCGACATGACCGCCTGGGACAAGCTGCAACTGGGCTGGCTGGACTACGACGTGGCGAAGGCCGCGACCAAGTCCAAGCACAAGCTGGGCGTCGCCGAGTACAACACCAAGAACAAGCAGGGTCTGGTCGTCGAACTGCCCAAGAAGGCGGTCACCACCGAGATCGTGACCCCGGCCCAGGGCGCCACCCAGTGGTGGAGCGGCAGCGGCAACAGCCTCAACAACACGCTCTCCCGCTCCGTGGACCTCACCGGGAAGTCGGCGGCCACGCTGACCCTCGACGGCTGGTGGGACACCGAGGCCGAGTACGACAACGTCTACACCGAGGTCTCCACCGACGGCGGCACCAAGTGGACCGCCATCGACGGTACCGCCGACGGCGCGGCCCTGCCGAAGGACGCCAGCGGCCAGCCCGTGCTGACCGGCGCCTCGGAGACGTACAAGAAGCTGTCGTTCCCGCTGGACGCCTACGCCGGCCAGAAGATCGACGTGCGCTTCCGCTACTCCTCGGACAGCGGTGTGGCCGGCAAGGGCTTCACGGCCGACCGGATCTCCGTGACCGCCGACGGCACCGCCCTGTTCAGCGACGACGCCGAGACCGCGGACGCGGCCTGGACGGCGAAGGGCTTCTCCCGCGTGGGCGCCTCCTTCAGCAAGGAGTACGCGCAGTACTACATCGCCGAGAACCGCCAGTACGTGTCGTACGACAAGACGTTGAAGGTCGGCCCGTACAACTTCGGCTTCTCCACGACCCGTCCGAGCTGGGTCGAGCACTACCCGTACCAGAACGGCCTGTTGATCTGGAAGTGGGACACCTCCCAGGCGGACAACAACACCAGCGCCCACCCGGGCACCGGTCTGGTCCTGCCGATCGACTCGCACCCGGCGGCGCTGAAGTGGTCCGACGGCACGCCGATGCGCAGCCGCATCCAGGCATACGACTCGCCGTTCAGCCTCTACCGCACGGACGGCATCACGCTGCACAACGCGGACGTCGCGACCAAGATCCCGTCGTCGAAGGGCGTGCCGGTCTTCAACGACCACACGAGCACCTACTACGACGAGACCACCCCGCTCGCCGGTGTCCGTGTCACTGACACCAACACCAAGATCAAGATCGTCAAGGAGGCCCTGAACGGCTCCACGATCTCCGTCGAGGTCGGCCCCGCGGTGAAGCAGTTCGCATTTCCGCAGGTCAGAAGGCGATCGGCGGCGACCCCCTGGCGGGTCGCCGCCGATCGTGTTTAGGTGCCACCTGATGACTTTCTTATTGACACCGGTGCACACGGGGGTGTGACTGCATGGCCGCAGGAGGTTTCTGCAAGCTGCCGACCGGCAGCGTGGTGGTGGCGCTGAACCTGCCCAGACCCGCCGCCGACGGCACGGACTGCGTCCGTGTCCTCGTCCACGCCCGCAACCGGGCGCGCGCCCTGACCAGGCTGCGCAATCTGGGGCTGCGGGCGGTCTACCTGCGCGGCAACGCGGCCCCGCCGACCCCGGACGAGATCACCGCCGTACTCCACCACCCGGACGGGCTGATATGGCGTACGGCCCCTGACAACGCTGTCGGGCTGGGGCCGGAGCTCGCCCAGGAGCTGTGGCACCCGATCAGGGCGCTGCTGCGGCGACCGGCGGCGCCCGCCTGAGTCAGGCGACGACGGGCTTGCCGGAGAGCTCCACGCCCGCGTCCCGCATCTCCTCCAGCGCCCGCTCGGTGGTGGCCTCGGCCACCCCGGCGGTCAGGTCGAGCAGCACCTGGGTGCGGAAGCCCTCCCGCACCGCGTCCAGCGCGGTGGCCCGCACGCAGTGGTCGGTGGCGATGCCGACCACGTCGACCTCGGTGACCTCCCGCGCCCGCAGCCAGTCGGCCAGCGCGACGCCGTTCTCGTCGGCGCCCTCGAAGCCGCTGTAGGCGGCGGCGTAGGCGCCCTTGTCGAAGACGGCGTCGATCGCGCCGGAGGCGACGGCCGGGGCGAAGTTCGGGTGGAAGCCGACGCCCTCGGTGCCCGCGACGCAGTGCGCGGGCCAGGAGTGGACGAAGTCGGGGTGGTCGGCGAAGTGTCCGCCGGGCGCGATGTGGTGGTCGCGGGTGGCCACCACGTGCTGGTAGCCGGAGCCGGCCGCCTGCCCGATCAGCTCGGTGACGGCGGCGGCCACATCGGCACCCCCGGCCACGGCGAGGCTGCCCCCCTCGCAGAAGTCGTTCTGTACGTCGACGACGATCAAGGCGCGGCGCATGGTGGGTGTCCTTCGACTATGAGTGGACGGAAGAGCCTGGAGACTTCGACGGCCTGGCGGGAGGGCACCGTTTCTAGCTACCCGACCGCCCGTGCACGTACTCCGTCGGAAGGACGGGTTCCCCGCGCGACAGCTGTGTCGCCGACAGCGGCAGCCCGTCCCGCGCGGCCGTGTGCCGGTCCCGTACGGCGTCCAGCGGCTCCCGCGCCACCACGTCCCCGCCCTTGACCAGCTCCACCAGCAGCTGCCGCTCGGCCAGCTCGGCCGGGACGGCCCCGGTGCCGACGACCTCGGCCTCCGCGACTCCGTCCTCGTCGAGCCGCCGCGCGGCCCACTTGCGGCCGCCGATCGAGGTCTTCCCGCCGGACGACTTCTTCGCCACCGGCACCAGCGGCGCCCTGGGGTCGGCGGACTCGGCCCGCGCGACCAGCTTGTAGACCATCGAGCAGGTCGGGTGCCCGGAGCCGGTGACCAGCTGGGTGCCGACGCCGTACGCGTCCACGGGCGCCGCCGCGAGGGAGGCGATGGCGTACTCGTCGAGGTCCGAGGTCACGATGATCTTCGTGTCCCGGGCGCCCAGCTCGTCCAGCTGCTGCCGCACCCGGTGCGCGACGAGCAGCAGGTCACCGGAGTCGATCCGGACCGCGCCCAGCTCGGGACCGGCGACCTCCACCGCCGTACGCACCGCGCTCGCGACGTCGTACGTGTCCACCAGCAGGGTGGTGTTGCGGCCCAGCGAGTTCACCTGGGCCTGGAAGGCGTCCCGCTCGCTGTCGTGGAGCAGGGTGAAGGCGTGGGCGGAGGTGCCGACGGTGGGGATGTTGTAGCGGAAGCCGGCCGCGAGGTCGGAGGTGGAGGCGAAGCCGCCGACGTAGGCCGCGCGGGAGGCGGCGACGGCGGAGAGCTCGTGGGTGCGGCGGGCGCCCATCTCGATCAGCGGGCGGTCACCGGCGGCGGACGACATGCGCGAGGCGGCGGCCGCGATCGCGGAGTCGTGGTTGAGGATCGAGAGGATCACGGTCTCCAGGAGCACGCACTCCGCGAAGGACCCCTCCACCCGCATGATCGGCGAGCCCGGGAAGTAGACCTCGCCCTCCGGGTAGCCCCAGATGTCGCCCGAGAAGCGGTACGAGGCGAGCCAGTCCAGCGTCGGCTCGTCGACGATGCCCCGTTCCCGCAGGAAGCCGAGGACGCCCGCGTCGAAGCGGAAGTTCTCGACGGCGTCCAGCACCCGCCCGGTTCCGGCCACCACCCCGTACCGGCGCCCGTCGGGCAGCCGCCGGGTGAAGACCTCGAAGACGCTCCGCCGCTCGGCGGTACCGGCCTTCAGTGCGGCCTGCAGCATCGTGAGCTCGTACTGGTCCGTGAAGAGCGCCGTCGAAGGAACGTCCACCGGCAGCCCAAGGTCCGCTACATCCACGAAAGCTCTCCTAGCTGTGAATCTCCGGGTTCCCCAGGTCGGCCGGGGGTCCGGGGGTTGTCCCCCGGTGCATGCAGCATGGCAAGGGATGCTACACCCCTTTACGTCAGTGTGACGATTTATGGTGAGCGTGGCAGCATGGGGCGTGTGACGTCACCCGCTCCCGTAGAGATCGAACGCACCGAGTCGGCGGAAGAGGTCTTCGCCGTCCCCGAGCCGGACGTCCCCTGGGTCACGATCGTGCACAACGACCCGGTCAACCTCATGAGCTACGTGACCTATGTCTTCCAGACCTACTTCGGGTACACGAAGGACAAGGCCACCAAACTGATGCTCGACGTCCACCACAAGGGCCGGGCCGTCGTCTCCAGCGGAACCCGCGAGGAGATGGAGCGCGACGTGCAGGCGATGCACGGCTACGGACTGTGGGCCACCCTCCAGCAGGACCGGAAGTAGCGATCCCTCTGATGCCAGGCACCTTCGAACCGCTCCCCGGCGGCGGCGCGGCCGTCGCGCTCGACGACGTCGAGATCTCCATCATCCGGTCGCTGGCCGTCCAGCTCCTGGAGCTGATCGGCCCCGGGCCCGGCGAGGACGCCCCCGACGACCCGCTCGCCGAGCTCTTCGCCGAGGGCCCGAGCGAGCCGCCCTCCGACCCGGTGCTGAGGCGCCTCTTCCCGGACGCCTACAGCGACCCCGAGGGCACCCCGGAGGCCAAGGAGGCGGAGGAGCAGCGCGCGTACTCGTCGGAGTTCCGCCGCTACACCGAGAACGACCTCAGGGCCGGCAAGCGCGACAACGCCCTCGCGATGATCCGCAGCCTGGACGCGCTGAGCCCGGTGGACGACGGCGGGGCGGTGCTGAAGCTGTCGGCGGAGGAGTCCCGGCAGTGGCTCGGCTCCCTCAATGACCTGCGCCTCGCGATCGGTTCGCGGCTGGAGATCACCGACGAGGAGGACACGGACCTGCTCTACCGGCTGCCGGACGAGGACCCGCGCAAGCCGATGGTGATGGCCTATCTGTGGCTCGGCGGGTTGCAGGAGACCCTCGTCTCCACCCTTATGCCCTGATCCGAGACGGTGGGGCGTTCGCTCAGAGGACGCTCAAATCCGGATAACGATCGCGTCAAAGCGGCGGTCGCGTATGCCCATCCGGGGCGCCTTTTGTCCGCTTCTTCCTGTGTCGTGCGCCACATGGGGCTGAGGCGATCAATATTTCGGGCGTGATAAATCTTCACGACCGCCCGACGAACACCACCCGTATGTTCGGTCGGGTGCGCCACCGAGCCGGTCACCGCCGGCCAGGCAGAAAGCTCCATCAATCCGGGGGGATCGAGAACCGGTCCGAGGCCGACGAGAGGCCGAGGGTCGGCATGGAGAAAGGCGCACCACACATATGACCTCCGCTCAGGTCGACAGGGGTTCTGAGAACACCTCCGAAGAGGGGTACGAGCGCGGCCTCGGCAGCCGCCAGGTCCAGATGATCGCGATCGGCGGCGCCATCGGCGTCGGCCTCTTCCTGGGAGCCGGGGCGAACATCGCCAAGGCCGGTCCCAGCCTCATCTTCATGTACGCCCTCGCGGGCGTGATCATCTTCTTCATCATGCGGGCGCTCGGCGAGCTCCTGCTCTACCGCCCCGTCTCGGGTTCCTTCGCGGAGTACTCCCGCGAGTTCCTCGGCCCGTTCTTCGGCTACTTCACCGGCTGGACGTACTGGCTGATGTGGGTGGTCACCGGCATGGCCGAGCTCACGGCCGCCGCGATCTACGTCAACTACTGGTTCCCGCACATCCCGCAGTGGACGACCGCCCTGGTCTTCCTGGTGATCCTCTTCGGGGTCAACCTGATCTCCGTGAAGCTCTTCGGCGAGCTGGAGTTCTGGTTCTCGATGGTCAAGGTCACCGCCCTGATCGGCATGATCGTCATCGGCCTCGGCGTCCTCACCTTCGGCTTCAGCTCCGCCGGTGACACCGCCGCCGTCTCCAACCTGTGGGCCTTCGACGGCTTCTTCCCCAAGGGCATCGGCTCGTCCCTGATGACCCTTCAGGGCGTCATGTTCGCCTACCTCGCCGTCGAGCTGGTCGGTGTCACGGCCGGCGAGTCCGAGGACCCGGAGAAGACCCTCCCCAAGGCGATCAACACGCTGCCGTGGCGTATCGCGCTGTTCTACGTCGGCGCGCTCACCGTCATCCTGTGCGTGGTGAAGTGGACCGAGTTCGCGCCGGGCGTCTCCCCGTTCGTCGCCGCCTTCGCCAAGATCGGCATCCCCGCGGGCGCGGGCATCGTGAACTTCGTCGTCCTCACCGCCGCGCTGTCCTCCTGCAACTCCGGCATGTACTCCACGGGCCGCATGCTGCGGAACCTGGCCGACAGCGGCGAGGCCCCCGCGGCCTTCAAGAAGCTGTCGTCCACGAAGACCCCGGCCCTCGGCATCACCGTCTCGGTCCTCTTCATGGGCATCGGCGTGGTCCTCAACTACATCGTCCCGGAGAAGGCCTTCGGCTACGTCACCTCGGTGGCCACCGCCGCCGGCATCTGGACCTGGCTGATGATCCTGGTCAGCCATGTCCTGTACCGCCGCGCGGTCGAGGCCGGCCGGCTGCCCGCCTCGCCGTTCCCGGCGCCGGGCGGCGCGAAGTGCTCGTACGTCGCCATCGCGTTCCTGCTGTTCGTCACGGGCCTCATCGCCGCCGACGCGGACTCCCGGGTCTGCCTGTACGTGATGGCGGGCTGGGCGGTGGCACTGGGCATCGGCTGGGTGGCGCTGAAGAGCCGCAACCCGCAGATCGCCGCACGCCGCGAGCCGGAGTTCGAAAAGGTCGGCTGACCCTTCCCGCAGGACGTCCGGCACAGGGAGTGCTCGTGGAACTCTCTGTCGCTGCCGCTCAAGGCGTCCGGTATATGGGCCGTCCCGTACCACCTGTCGGTACGGGGCGGCCCGTCTGCTTATCCTGACGGACATGCTGACCATCACCCAGGCCCTCGTCGACCAGATCGTCGCCCACGCACGCAAGGATCACCCCGACGAGGCGTGCGGCGTCGTCGCGGGCCCGGCCGGCTCGGACCGACCCGAGCGCTTCATCCCGATGCTCAACGCCGCCATGTCGCCCACGTTCTACGAGTTCGACTCCGGCGACCTGCTCAAGCTCTACCGCGAGATGGACGACCGCGACGAGGAGCCGGTGGTCATCTACCACTCCCACACCGCGACCGAGGCCTACCCCTCCCGCACCGACATCTCCTACGCCAACGAGCCCGGCGCCCACTACGTCCTGGTCTCCACGGCCGACACCGACGGACTCGGCGACTTCCAGTTCCGCTCCTACCGCATCGTCGACGGCGAGGTCACCGAGGAGGACGTGGAGATCGTCGAGGCATACTGATCACCGTATGCCCGACCAATTCTCCTGATCGGAGCCCGTGTTGACGCTGCGGCCGCATGGACGGCGCCCCACCATCGAGGACGTCGCCCGCCAGTCGGGGGTGTCCCGGTCCACGGTCTCGCGGGTGCTCAACGGCGAGCCCAAGGTGCGCGCCGAGGTCGTCGAGGAGGTCCGCCGGGTCATCGCCGACCTCGGGTACGTCCCCAACCAGGCCGCCCGCCAGCTGGTCACCCACCGCACCGGAGCCGTCGCGGTCGTCGCCGACCAGCCGGACGGCCGGCTCTTCCTCGACCCGTACTTCGACCGCCTCCTGCGCGGCATCCGCCGGGAGCTCGCACGGTACGGCGCCCAGGCGGTCCTGCTCTTCCTGGACGAGCCCGACGACCTCGCCCGGGTGGCCGACTACCTCGGCGGCAACCACGTCGACGGCGCCATCCTGTTCTCCCTGCACCCCGGCGGCCGCCTGCACGGCATGACCGACCGCCTCGACCTCCCGGTCGTCTTCGGCGGCCGGCCCCTCCTGCCCGACGGCCACAGCGTGCGCGCCCACCCCTACGTCGACGGCGACAACCGCGGCGGCGCCCGCCAGGCCGTCCGGCACCTCCTCGCCCGGGGCCGCCGTCGCGTCGCCACCGTGACCGGCCCGCACGACCAGGAACACTCCGCCGCCGAACGCCTCGCCGGCTACCGCGAGGTCCTCCCCGACGCCCCGCCCGAGCTCGTCGAACGCGCCGACTACACCCGGCAGGGCGGCGCCCGCGCCATGACCGCGCTCCTCGACCGGTGCCCCGACCTCGACGCCGTCTTCGCCGCCTCCGACCTCATGGCCGCCGGCGCCCTGGACGTCCTGCGCGCGCACGGCCGCCGGGTGCCGGACGACGTGGCCGTCGTCGGCTTCGACGACCTGACCGAGATCGCGGAGTCCACCGACCCGCCGCTGACCACCGTCCACCAGGACGTCGCCGAGATGGGGCGGCAGCTGGCCCGGCTGCTGTTCGACCGGGCGAGCGAGCCGGCGACGGTGGTCGTGCCGACCCGACTCACCCTGCGGGCGTCCGCCTGAGCTGTGCCGTCTCAGTCAGCGGCCGGATTCCGTCCGCCATGTGGGATCACACTCCGGGTCCCGGACCGGGAATCGATACGATGACCGCATGGTTTTCCACGACGTGAGCGAAAAGACGCCGGGCATGCTGCTCGTGGCGCGGCTGCACGTCGACCTGTGCAGGCTCGCCAGCGCCATCTGTTGACGCTGCCCCCTGCCGCCGTACGGCCGTGAGCCGCGGCGCGCACACGCACCACCCGCCGCTGTATCTGCGCTGCCGCGCGCCACCGACCAGACACCATCCGACAGGAGCCCGCAACCATGGCCATCGAGGTCCGCATCCCGACCATCCTCCGCACGTACACCGACGGACAGAAGGCCGTGGAGGGCACCGGGGACACCCTCGCCGAGCTCTTCACCGACCTCGAGACCCGGCACACGGGCATCCACGCCCGCATCGTGGACGGCGGCGAGCTGCGCCGCTTCGTCAACGTCTACCTCAACGACGAGGACGTCCGCTTCCTCGACGGCATCAACACCAAGCTCACCGACGGCGACAACGTCACGATCCTGCCGGCCGTGGCCGGCGGTATGGCCTGATCCGGATGCGTTACGACTCCCCGCTCGCCGCGGTCGGCAACACCCCCCTGGTGTGCCTGCCGCGGCTCTCGCCGTCCGAGGACGTCCGCATCTGGGCCAAGCTGGAGGACCGCAACCCCACCGGCTCGGTCAAGGACCGCCCGGCCCTGCACATGATCGAGCAGGCGGAGAAGGACGGCCGCCTGACGCCCGGCTGCACGATCCTGGAACCGACCAGCGGCAACACCGGCATCTCGCTGGCCATGGCCGCCAGGCTCAAGGGCTACCGCATCGTCTGCGTGATGCCCGAGAACACCTCCCAGGAACGCCGCGACCTGCTCGCCATGTGGGGCGCCGAGATCATCTCCTCCCCGGCCGCGGGCGGCTCCAACACCGCCGTGCGCGTCGCCAAGGAGCTCGCCGCCGAGCACCCCGACTGGGTGATGCTCTACCAGTACGGCAACCCGGACAATGCGGGCGCCCACTACGCCACCACCGGCCCGGAGATCCTCGCCGACCTCCCGTCCATCACCCACTTCGTCGCGGGCCTCGGCACCACCGGCACCCTGATGGGCGTCGGCCGCTACCTGCGCGAGCACAAGCCGGACGTCAGGATCGTCGCCGCCGAGCCGCGCTACGACGACCTGGTGTACGGCCTGCGCAACCTCGACGAGGGCTTCGTGCCCGAGCTGTACGAGGCCGCGGTCCTCACCACCCGTTTCTCGGTCGGCTCCGCCGACGCGGTCACCCGCACCCGCGAACTCCTCCAGCAGGAGGGCATCTTCGCGGGCGTCTCCACGGGCGCCGCGCTGCACGCCGCGATCGGCATGGGCAAGAAGGCGGTGAAGGCGGGGGAGTCCGCCGACATCGTGTTCGTGGTCGCCGACGGCGGCTGGAAGTACCTGTCGACGGGCGTGTACACGGCGGCGACGACCGAAGAGGCCATCGAGACGCTCCAGGGACAGCTCTGGGCGTGATCCGCTACGTCGCCAGGTGACGGACCTGGTCCCACAGGACCGGGTCCACCACTCCCACCCGGCGCCGGAAGTCCCCCACCGGCACCTCGCGCAGTTCGTCCGTCTCCAGGAAGCTCGCGCGCCCCTGGGCGTCGCCCACCGCACCCGGCGGCAGCGGGATCACCCCGGCCCGCTCGTCGTGGTACTTGCTGGTGATCTTCGCGACGACCGCCCGCCGCCCGCGCACCGCCAGCACCAGACACGGCCGGTCCTTGGCGCCGGGCCCGTCCTCGAACGGCACGATCGCCCACCAGATCTCCGCGGGCCGCGGACGCGCGCCGGCGCCCCGCGTACCGGGCCGCCCCGGCGGACGCGTACGCCGTCCCTCCGGCCGCCGCCCCCGCCCCCACCCGTCGACGAGCGTGGCGACCAGCGCGAGCAGCACCACCGCCGCGAGCGCCAGCCACCAGGACGTGTCCATAGGGACGACGTTACCGGCGCACGATCCACACCGCGCGCCTTCTCGCGATCCGCACGCGCCCCCGGTCCAGCCGAACCGGTGACACCACAGGTGAGTTCGCCCACAACAGCCCTTGGCGGAGGAGCGACAGGGGGTTTTGCGCCTTACGCTCGACGGACCGCACGACCCCCGACGCACCCACTCTCTTCATCCCGCCAGCGGAGGTTTCTGCTTCATGAAGCTCACCGTCGTCGGCTGCTCGGGGTCGTTCCCGTCCGCGGAATCGGCCTGCTCGAGCTACCTCGTAGAGGCCGACGGCTTCCGGCTGCTTCTCGACATGGGCAACGGTGCCCTGGGCGAGTTGCAGCGCCACTGCGGTCTCTACGACCTCGACGCGATCTTCCTCAGCCATCTGCACGCCGACCACTGCATCGACATGTGCGCGTACTTCGTCGCGCGCTACTACCGCCACGACGGCGGCCGCTGCG
This sequence comes from Streptomyces sp. Act143, assembly GCF_003143935.1. Lineage (GTDB taxonomy): Bacteria > Actinomycetota > Actinomycetes > Streptomycetales > Streptomycetaceae > Streptomyces. Next base: position 6,837,771 of record NZ_QFRX01000001.1, read on the forward strand.
CCCCGATCCCGGTCTACGGCCCCGAGGGCACCGAGCACCGCCTCACCACGGCCTACGCCGACACCCCCACCGCCTCCTCGATGAGCGAGGTCTTCGACTTCCACACGGTCAAGCCGTCCACCTTCGAGGTCGGCCCGTTCACGGTGCACACCGAACGCGTGGCCCACCCGGTCGAGGCCTACGGCATCCGTGTCGAACACGGCGGCAAGTCCCTCACCTACTCCGGCGACACGGGCGTCACCCCCGTGCTGGAGGAACTCGCCCGCGACACCGACCTGTTCCTCTGCGAGGCCGCGTTCACCCACGGCAAGGAGGACATCCCCGACCTGCACCTCAACGGCCGCGAGGCGGGTCAGACGGCGGCCCGGGCGGGCGCGCGGCGCCTGGTCCTCACCCACATCCCCCCGTGGACCGACCCGCAGGTCAACCTGGCCGACGCCCGTGCGGTGTTCGACGGCCCGGTGGAGCTGGCGGCGCCGCGGGTGTCGTACGAGATCTGACCGCCCGTACGTGCACGAAGGCCCCGGTACCTCTTCGGTACCGGGGCCTTGGTCATCGGAGGAGCCTCACGCCTTCGTGAGGTCCTCGACCTCCTCGTCGGGCTCGCGGCCCGGGGTGGGGATGTTCCACTTGACGATGGCGAAGCGGAACACGACGTAGTAGATCGCGGCGAAGACCAGGCCGATCGGGATGATCATCCAGGGCTTGGTCGCCAGGTTCCAGTTGAGGAAGTAGTCGATCGCGCCCGCCGAGAAGCTGAAGCCGTGGTGGACACCCAGTGCCCAGGTGACGGCCATGGACAGGGCGGTCAGGACCGCGTGGATGACGTACAGCGCCGGCGCGATGAACATGAACGCGAACTCGATCGGCTCGGTGATGCCGGTGACGAACGAGGTCAGCGCGAGCGAGATCATCATGCCGCCGACGGCCTTGCGGCGCTCCGGACGGGCCGTGTGCGTGATCGCCAGCGCGGCGGCCGGGAGGGCGAACATCATGATCGGGAAGAAACCGGTCATGAACTGACCCGCGGTCGGGTCGCCGTGGAAGAAGCGCGGCAGGTCACCGTGCCAGACGGCACCGGCGGAGTCCTTGAAGGAGCCGATCTCCTGCCAGGCCACCGTGTTGACGAACTGGTGCATGCCGACCGGCAGCAGCGCACGGTTGATCGCGCCGAAGATGCCCGCGCCGACCGCGCCGAGGCCGGTCATCCACTCGCCGAAGTTGGTGATCACGTCACCGATGGGCTCCCAGACCAGGCCGAAGAAGACACCGATGCCGGTGCCGATGAAGGCCATCAGGATCGGGACCAGTCGGCGGCCGTTGAAGAAGCCCAGCCAGTCGGGCAGCTTGGTGCGGTGGAACCGCTGCCAGACGACGGCGGATATGAGGCCCATGATGATGCCGCCGAAGACCTTCGGGTCGTTGTAGGTGGCGGCGACGTCGGCGCCCTTGGTGACCTTGGCCTCGGTGATCGGGAACGCGGTCAGGACGTTCTTGTAGACGAGAAAGCCCACCAGCGCGGCGAGTGCGGTCGAGCCGTCGGCCTTCTTGGCGAAGCCGATGGCGATGCCGACGCAGAACAGCAGGGGCAGGTTGGCGAAGACGGCGTCGCCGGCGGTGGCGAACACGTCCGCGACCTTGCCCCAGCCCAGGCCGTCCTTGCCGAAGACATCGGGCTGCCCGAGCCGCAGCAGGATGCCCGCGGCCGGCAGCACGGCGATCGGCAGCTGGAGGCTGCGGCCGACCTTCTGAAGGCCCTGGAAAAGGCCGGATCCCCGCCTCTTTGCGGGGGCCGCCGATGCGGTGGCGGTGCTCATACTTCCTCCATCGGGTGGTGGTCTACACCACTCAGTGGTGTAGACCTGTTGTAGCACGATGAAGGTGACGTAAGGAACCCACGATTCCGTGACGGGAACCGTGGGTTCTGTAACCGCGTTGAAGAAGGGTCTTCTGCCCTGGACGTCCGGCCTCAGACCTTCGTCACGTCCTCGATCTCCTCCTCCGGCTCCCGCCCCGGAGTCTTCAGATCGAACCTGGTGATCGCGAAGCGGAAGATCACGTAGTACACCGCCGCGAAGCACAACCCGATCGGGATGATCGCCCACGGTTTGGTCGCCAGGTTCCAGTTGATGATGTAGTCGATCAGGCCGGCCGAGAAGCTGAACCCGTCGTGCACCCCGAGCCCCCACGTCACCGCCATCGAGACACCCGTCAGCACCGTGTGCACCGCGTACAGCACCGGCGCGATGAACAGGAACGAGTACTCGATCGGCTCGGTGATGCCGGTGACGAACGACGTCAGCGCGACCGACAGCATCAGACCGCCGACCTCCTTGCGCCGGTGCGGCTTCGCGCAGTGCGTGATCGCCAGGGCCGCCGCCGGGAGGGCGAACATCATGATCGGGAAGAACCCGGACGTGAACTGCCCCGCGTTCGGGTCGCCCGCCAGGAACATGTTGATGTCACCGTGCACCTCGGTGCCGTCCGGCTTGGTGAACGTCCCGAACTGGAACCAGATGGGCACGTTCAGGAACTGGTGCAGCCCGATCACCAGCAACGCCCGGTTCGCCACACCGAAGATGCCCGCGCCCCACGCGCCCGCGTCGCTCAGCCAGTCGCTGAAGTTCTCCAGCCCGTCACCGATCGGCGGCCAGATCCACAGGCACAGCGCCGCGAACACGATCGCCACGAACGCCATGATGATCGGCACCAGTCGGCGCCCGTTGAAGAAGCCGAGCCAGTCCACCAGCTTCGTACGGTGATAGCGCGCCCAGAAGAACGCCGCCATCAGCCCCATCACGATGCCGCCGAACACCCCGGGATTCTGGTAGGTGAAGGCGCTGACCGTGCCGTCCGCCGCCTGGCAGCCGGTGACGATCACCTTCGCACCCGCCGCACAGTCCTCCGGGAACTGCCGCAGCACGTTGTAGTAGACGAGGAACCCGGCGACCGCCGCCAGCGCCGTCGACCCGTCCGACTTCTTCGCCATGCCGATGGCCACACCCACGCAGAACAGCAGCGGCAGCCCCAGCGACCCGTCGAGCAGCGCACCGCCCGCACCCGCCATCACCTTGGAGACGTTCGTCCAGCCCAGCCCGTCGTCCCCGAACACATCCGGCTGACCGAGCCGGTTGAGGATGCCCGCGGCCGGCAGCACCGCGATCGGCAGCTGAAGACTGCGGCCCATCTTCTGCAGTCCCTGGAACGCCGACTGCCACCGCCGGCGCGCGGGAGGGGTCTCAGTGGTCTCAGAACTCATGAGTTGGCGACCGCCTGTCAGGTGGTGTAGACCAGTTACGGACGATTGGGTTGCTGTGACGTCATCTTTCGGTACGTTCGGCGCAATCGCTCGCGAAGTTGGGCCAACAGTGCGTGAGGAGACCGACATGGCCAGCAAGGCAGAGAAGATCGTCGCCGGGCTCGGCGGCATCGACAACATCGAAGAGGTCGAAGGCTGCATCACCCGCCTGCGCACCGAGGTCAACGACGCCTCCCTCGTCGACGAGGCCGCCCTCAAGGCCGCCGGCGCCCACGGCGTCGTCAAGATGGGCACCGCCATCCAGGTCGTCATCGGCACCGACGCCGACCCGATCGCCGCGGAGATCGAAGACATGATGTGAGCCACCGGGTTCACCGGTAAGGGGCTCTTCCCACCGCGGGAGGAGCCCCTTCCACATGTACGGCTAGGCTCATCGCCATGTCTCGAATCGACGGCCGCACCCCCGAACAGCTCCGCCCCGTCACCATCGAACGCGGCTGGAGCAAGCACGCCGAGGGCTCCGTCCTCGTCTCCTTCGGCGACACCAAGGTCTTCTGCACCGCCTCGGTCACCGAAGGCGTCCCCCGCTGGCGCAAGGGCAGCGGCGAGGGCTGGGTCACCGCCGAGTACTCCATGCTGCCCCGCGCCACCAACACCCGCGGCGACCGCGAGTCCGTCCGCGGCAAGATCGGCGGCCGCACCCACGAGATCAGCCGCCTCATCGGCCGCTCGCTGCGCGCCGTCATCGACTACAAGGCGCTCGGCGAGAACACGATCGTCCTCGACTGCGACGTGCTCCAGGCCGACGGCGGCACCCGCACGGCGGCCATCACCGGCGCGTACGTGGCGCTCGCGGACGCGGTCGCCTGGGCCCAGGGCAAGAAGCTGATCAAGGCCGGCCGCCAGCCGCTGACCGGCACGGTCTCCGCGGTCTCGGTCGGCATCGTCGGCGGCGTCCCGCTCCTCGACCTCTGCTACGAGGAAGACGTCCGCGCCGAGACCGACATGAACGTGGTCTGCACCGGCGACGGCCGCTTCGTGGAGGTCCAGGGCACCGCGGAGGCCGAGCCGTTCGCCAGGGACGAACTCAACTCCCTGCTGGACCTGGCCGTTTCGGGCTGCACGGAACTCGCTGTCCTCCAGCGCAAGGCCCTTGATACCGTCCTCGAAAAGTAAAAGACGGACCAAGGAAAGGCGGCCGGGAGGGGCAACCCGGCCGCCCGGACTCGCGTCACTACGAGTACGGGCGTACGGCACACCGCTGTGCGCCCGGCCAGTGCACGGGGGCCCTTGGGGCTGAGCAAGGGAGGGACCATCACCATGGCCGAGAGCCGACGCGGCCGTCGCCGATCACGCCGTACCGCCATCGCCGCCGCGGTGGCCGCGGTGGGGCTGACGGTAGGCCTGACCACCGGCTGCGACGCCGTCAACAAGGCGCTGGACTGCGTCCAGACCGCCGACGCCATCGCCGACAGCGTCACCGACCTCCAGCAGGCCGTGGAGAACGCGTCCAACGACCCGACCCAGCTCGACGAGTCCCTCGACTCCATCGACAAGAACCTCGACGAGATCGGCGACAAGACCGACGACGCCGACGTCAACCAGGCGGTCGAGGACCTCGGCAAGGCCGTGGACAACGTCCGCAAGGCGGTCGACAGCGGCGACGCCACCCCCGACCTCAGCCCCATCACGGACGCGGCGGGCGAACTGACGAAGGTCTGCACGCCGTAAACCCGGCGCCGACGGGACCGGGATACTGGGGGCCATGACCCGCCTGATCCTCGCCACGCGCAACGCCGGCAAAATCACCGAACTCCGCTCGATCCTCGCCGACGCGGGCCTGTCCCACGACCTCGTCGGCGCGGAGGCGTACCCGGAGGTGCCGGACGTCAAGGAGACAGGAGTGACGTTCGCCGAGAACGCGCTCCTGAAAGCCCACGCCCTCGCCCAGGCCACGGGCCTCCCGGCGGTGGCCGACGACTCCGGCCTCTGCGTGGACGTCCTGAACGGCGCCCCCGGCATCTTCTCCGCCCGCTGGGCGGGCAAGCACGGCGACGACAGGGCGAACCTCGAATTGCTGCTGGCCCAGCTCTCGGACATCGCCGACGAACACCGCGGCGCCCACTTCGCCTGCGCGGCGGCACTGGCGTTGCCGGACGGGAGGGAGCGGGTGGTCGAGGGCCAACTCCGGGGCGTACTGCGCCACACCCCGTCCGGCACGAACGGCTTCGGCTACGACCCGATCCTCCAGCCGCACGGCGAGACCCGGACATGCGCGGAACTGACCGCGGAGGAAAAGAACGCGATCAGCCACCGGGGGAAGGCGTTCCGGGGGTTGGTGCCGGTGGTGCGGGAGCTGTTGGGCTGAGGTGTGCGAGAGGGGCCGCCCTGACTGACGGGCGACCCCTCTGCGTGCGTGCGGCCGGTGGGATTCGAACCCACACGGGATTTCTCCCACGGCGGCCTAAGCGCCGCGTGACTGCCATTCCACCACGGCCGCGTGCACGGCCATGGTACCTGTCAGGTGCAGTTTGCCTGAGGGGATTGGCGACGACCTCCTCGGCACCAGGTACTGGTGATCGCGTGGCAGTTCGGGCACAGCAGCCGCAGGTTCTCCCGTCGGTCGTCGCTCCAGTCGCCGTTGATGTGGTCGACCTCAAGGGTCATTGGCTTGCCGCGCCACTCGGGACCGACCCCGCATCTGTCGCACTCCTCGGGCACCCCGATGTCGTTGAGTGCCCGGCGTAGGAGTCGGGTCGCTGTCCGGTGGTTGCCCTTGTGCTGGACCAGAATGTCCTCGGGGCGCTTGGAGTTCGGCGCTGGCCTTCCCCGCTGATGCGCCTGCCCAAGGAAGTGGTCCGTAGTGAGCTGATCGTCGGCGATCCACCTGCGTAGCTTCTGCCGTTGCGCGCCGTTGTTCGTGCGGCCCAAGCGTCGCAGTACCTCCGCTACGGAGGCCGATTCGGCGACTGCGGCTCGTAACTCGTCGGCACTGGGCCGGGCTGATCTGCCGCAGGGGTGGAAGTGCGAGATGTCAATGTCGAAGTGGGCGAACCGCTTGGTGAGGTAGTTGCGGAGTTGGCCGTATGACTGGGTGCCGAAGAAGGCGATGACCTCGTCGAGATCGGAACATTGCGCGGCGGCTTCGGCCAGCCGTTCCCGGGTGTACCGCATACCGCTGCTCATGAAGCCCTGACCTTGGCCCGGCCCCGGTAACTATCCGTTGTCGAATGGCAATTGGGACACAGCAGCCGGAGGTTCTCGACGCGGTTGTTCCGCCAATTGCCGTCGATGTGGTCGACCTCCAGCGGGAGCGGCTCCCCGAGCCAAGCCCCCTCGATCCCGCACAGGGCGCAGCACTCCTCGACGCCCAACTCACGCATCGCCCGCTTGAGACGGCTGCTCGGTACACGCCGGGGGTCCGGCGAGGCGTCTTGGACGAGGATCTCCTCAGCCGTCCGACGGCGCTGGTTGTACCGCTGCCTCTCCGTGCGTACCGCTGGAGCGAAGTGCGAGGTGTCGATGCCGTAGGCCTTGATGCGCCGAGAGATGTTGGTGTGGTGGCCGCCGACCACCTCAAGCCCGAGTCGCCGCAGGACGTCGTTGATGCTCGTCGATGCCGCGACAACCGGCTCAAGGACGTCCCGCGTCCACTTGTAACCTTCACGCTCGAAGTGCGAGACGTCCACCCCGAGCTTCTTCATTCGCTCATGGATGTATCTCCGCTTCCATCCCTTTGGATCCACCCCCAAGCGCACGCACGCCTCCGACAACGTCCGAGCCCCCCGAGCCGCCTCCTCGAGCCGCTCCCTGCTGTACGCACTGACCCCCACCGAACCCCCTCCGTTCTCGGCCACACGTTCATGGCTCGTACGGAGTAACGAAGCTCCCATCAGACAGTCACGCTTGAAACGTAAACCTGTAACCCGATAACCTGCTCATATATGCCGAGCCTCCCCACGGCCCCTTGTCTGCTCGGGAGGCTTTTTTCATGACCTCAGCAGCAGGCGACGCGGTCGCCCTCTCCATCCGCCCCGTCACTCCCGCCGACCGCCCCACCATCGAGCGCCTCTGGCTGCTCTTCCGGCATGACCTGTCGGAGTTCCGGGGGCAACTGCCCAACCCGGACGGCACCTTTCGGGGCGAGTGGCTGGATGCTGCCTTCAGTGGCTCCGAGGACTGGGCCGCGTATCTCTTCAGCAGCGGTGAAAGCCCCGTCGGCTTCGCCTTCGTGCGGGCGCTCATCCAGCCCACCCGCGTGCTCAACAGCTTCTTCGTCGTGCGGGGCGCGCGGCGCAGTGGGGTAGGGATGCGGGCCGTTCAGGAGGTTGTAGCGCGGCATCCGGGGGCTTGGACCGTCGCCTTCCAGGACGCCAATCCGGGGGCCGTACGGTTCTGGCGCCGGGTCGGCGAGACCATCGCCCCCGGCGCCTGGGAAGAAGAGCGCAGGCCGGTGCCGGGCAAGCCCGACCTGCCGCCCGATGTCTGGATCAGCTTCCGATGCCCAAATCCTTGATGATCTTCGCCACATGGCCCGTCGCCCGGACGTTGTACAGCGCCCGTTCGACCTTGCCCTCCTCGTCCACCACGATCGTGGAGCGGATGACGCCCATGTAGGTCTTGCCGTAGTTCTTCTTCTCGCCGTACGCGCCGTAGGTCTCGGTGACCGTCTTCTCCGGGTCGGCCAGCAGGGTGATCCGCAGGTTCTCCTTGTCCCGGAACTTGGCCAGCTTCTCCGGCGCGTCCGGGCTGATGCCGATGACGTCGTAACCGGCGCCGGCCAGCAGCTCCAGGTTGTCGGTGAAGTCGCAGGCCTGCTTCGTGCATCCGGGCGTAAGGGCGGCCGGGTAGAAGTAGACGATGACCTTGCGGCCCTTGTGGTCCGCCAGGGACACGTCCGTGCCGTCGGCGTCGGGGAGGGTGAAGGCGGGGGCTACGTCCCCGGGCTGGAGTCGCTCGCTCATCCGGCAAGCCTAACCGGGGGTCCTGACAGTGCGGCGGCCCGGCGAGCTGACAGACTGTCCAGGACAGGAACAGGAACAGGACACCGAACAGCGGACTCCCGGAGGGCCCACCGTGGCGGACACGTCGGACACGAGAACCCCGGCGCAGATCGAGGCGGACATCAAGCGCCGCCGCGAGACGCTGGCCGAGACGCTCGACGAGATCGGGGTGCGGGTGCACCCGAAGACGATCGTCGGTGATGCCAAGGCCAAGGTGGTCTCCAACATCGATCACACGCTCGGGCGGGCCTACGTCGGCGTCAATCAGGCCCTGACCAACGCCAAGGCGCAGTTCGTCGACGAAGAGGGGGCGCCGCGGCTGGAGCGCATCGTGCCCGTCGCGCTCGTCGCCGTCGGACTGGTCGGGCTGCTCGCCCTCAGCGGTTCCCGGCGTCGCAAGGGCTGACCCGGGGGCGTACGGATTCCCGTCAGGCAGGTAGGTTCTGAGCCGTGAGCGCCAACAGAAACGAGCACAGCGACCAGCACGACAAGCTGCCCATCCGGATGCTGCACGACCGCGTACTCGTGCGGCAGGACACCGGTGAGGGCGAGCGGCGTTCCGGGGGCGGCATCCTCATCCCCGCCACCGCGGCCGTCGGGCGGCGACTGGCGTGGGCCGATGTCGTCGCGGTCGGGCAGAACGTACGGACCGTCGAGCCGGGGGACCGGGTCCTCTACGACCCCGAGGACCGTGCCGAGGTGGAGGTGCGCGGCATCGCCTATGTGCTGATGCGGGAACGCGACCTGCACGCGGTGGCCGCGGACCGCTTCGAGGGCTCCGAGGACTCGACGGGCCTGTACCTCTGAATCAACGCCAAAAGGGGCCGGTGACCATCGTCACCGGCCCCTTTTGCTGTTTCTTTGCTACCTTTGAAGGACCCACCCGACGAGACGCGCCGTACCGGGAAGGGCCCTGTCCGGGCTCACGACAAGACGACGCACCCCGTAGAAGAAGTCCGCGTCTCGGAGGTGCCTGTCATGGCCTGGGTTCTGCTCGTCGTCGCCGGTCTGCTGGAAGTCGGCTGGTCGATCGGGATGAAGTACACCGACGGATTCACCCGGCTCGTGCCGAGCCTGTTCACCGGCGCCGGGATCGTCGCCAGCATGCTGCTGCTGTCCTACGCCGCCCGCTCCCTTCCCATCGGTACCGCCTACGGCGTGTGGGTGGGGATCGGGGCGGCCGGGGCGGCGGTGCTCGGCATGGTGGTGCTCGGGGAGCCGGCGACCGCCGCCCGGATCTTCTTCGTGTGCCTGCTGCTGGTCGCCGTGGTGGGCCTCAAGGCGACCTCCGGTCACTGACCGATCTGACCCATCTGACCGATCTAACCGGCCTAACCGGCCTAACCGGTCTTGCCCGGTGGGCCCGCCGTCGTGCCGGTCGTCGTCGTGCCGCCGTCCGTGGTGCCGCCGATGATGGTCGTGCCGCCGTCCGTGGTGCCGCCGGTCGTCGTGCCCCCGTCCGTCGTACCGCCGGTGGTCGTCGTGGTGCCGCCGGTGGTGGTCCCGCCGTCCGTGGTGCCGCCGGTGGTCGTGCCGCCGTCCGTGGTGCCGCCGGTCGTGGTGTCGCCGCCGGTCGTCCCGCCGTCCGTCTGGCCCTGCGTGTCCTGGCCGCCGTCGGTCGTACCGCCGTTGTCCTGGCCCGCCGTGTCGTCCGGGGTGTCGGAGGTCGGCTCCTGCGACGGGGGCTGGACGACGTCGGCACCCTCCTGGAGTTCGAGGTCGAAGTCGGTGGCGGGCTTGCCCTTGAGGGCCCGCTGGGTGAAGTCCGCCCAGATCTCCGCGGGCGCCCCGCCGCCGTTGACGCGCTGGAGGCCCATCGCGCCGTACAGCGACTTGTGCTGGGCCGTCTGCGGGTCCTGGCCCATCACCGCGACGACCGTGGCGAGGTCGGGGGTGTAGCCCGCGAACCAGGCGGCCTGGTCCTCCTCGGCGGTACCGGTCTTGCCGGCCGCCGGACGGCCCGCGGCCTGCGCGGCGGTGGCGGTGCCGTTCTCGACGACGCTCTGCAGGACCGAGGTCGTGGTGTCGGCCGCCTCGCGGCTGACGACCTGGGAGGTCTTGCGGTCCGGCAGTTCCACGACGTCCTGGCCGTCCCGCGTGATCGACTTGATCATCGTGTACGTGCCGTGCTTGCCGTGGTTGGCGAGCGTGGCGTACGCCTCCGCCATGTCCAGGACGCTGGCCCGCGCGACACCGAGGGCGATGGACGGGTAGCCGCTCAGCTCCGGGGTGTCGCTCGGCAGACCGAGGTCGACCGCCGTCTGCTTCACCTTGTCGGGGCCGACATCGACGGCCATCTGCGCGTACACCGAGTTCACCGACTTGTCGGTGGCGGTGCGCACGGTGATGTTCCCGTACGACACGTCGTCCTCGTTGGCGGGGGCGTAGGCGCCGCCGCTCCAGCCCTGCACGGAGCGCTTGTTGGTGCCGTCGTAGTAGGTGTTGGGCGTGATGGTCTGGCCGTTCTGCGTCGTCGAGTCGTTCTCGACGGCCGAGGTGAAGACGAACGGCTTGAAGGTGGAGCCGACCTGGAAGTCCTGCCGGGTGGCGTTGTTGGTGTACTGCTTGACGTAGTCGATGCCGCCGTACATCGCCACGACCTGCCCGGTCTTCGGGTCGACGGCGGCGCCGCCGGCGCGGACGTAGGTGTCGACCTTGCGGTTCTTCTTGTCGAGCTTGTCCATCAACTTCTCGTTGACGGCCTTGACGAAGGCGTCCTGCTTGTTCTTCTGGATGGTCGTCGTGATGCGGTAGCCGCCGCCGTCGAGCTCCTCCGAGGTGAGGATCTTGTTCTCGCGCAGATAGTCGTTGATGGCGTTGACGAGGTAGCCGCGCTGCCCGGACATGCTGGTGGAGACGGTGGCCTCCTTCGGCATCGGGAACTTCGCGCCGGTCCGGTCGGCCTTGCTGAGCCAGCCCTCCTTGACCATGCCGTCCAGGACGTAGTTCCAGCGGGCCTGGGCGGCGGCCTTGTTCTCCGGGTGGGCGACGACGTCGTACTCGCTGGGCGCGTTCAGCAGCGCGGCCAGGTAGGCGCCCTCGGCGGCCGTGAGGTCGGTGGCGTCCTTGCCGTAGTAGGCCTGGGCGGCGGCCTGGATGCCGTAGGAGTTGCGGCCGAAGAAGCTGGTGTTGAGGTAGCCCTCCAGGATCTCGTCCTTGGACTTCTCCCGGTCCAGCTTGATGGAGATGAAGAACTCCTTCACCTTGCGGGTGACGGTCTGCTCCTGCGCCAGGTAGTAGTTCTTCACGTACTGCTGGGTGATCGTGGAACCGGACTGCTTGCCCTTGCCGGTCGCGGTGTTCCAGCCGGCCCGCAGCATCGCCTTGGGGTCGATCGCGGACTCGGAGTAGAAGTCGCGGTCCTCGGCGGCCAGTACGGCGTGCTGGGCGGCCTTGGAGACCTGGGCGAGGGTGACGTTCTCCCGGTTGACGTCGCCGTCGCGGGCGAGCTGGCTGCCGTCGGCGTAGAGGTAGACGTTGGACTGCTTGGTGGCGAGGGCGTTGGCGGGCGGGATCTTCACCAGGGAGTAGCCGAGGAAGAACAGGCCGATCACCAGCAGTATCCCGACGACGAAGGTGCCGAGCACCATGCGCCAGGTGGGGATCAGCCGCCGCCAGCCGGTGCGCTTGGGCCGCTTGGGCTTGCCTCCGCCCGCCTCGGGTTCTCTGGGCTCCCAGCCCTCGGTCGGCTGCTGCGGCTGCGTCTGCGGCTGCGGCTCGTCGCTCATGTCGTGCACGGACTCCTGTTGCGTGTCTTTATGTGCCTGTTGTGCGTCGTACGCCCTCGTACGCCCGCGTACGCCTTCTGCGTCCCCAGATGAAGACTGTCGCACCACGCGTTCCGTTGCGGTTCGCGGCACGCTTCCGCACCGAAAAAGGCGTGGCGTACGTCACCACCCGCGGACTAGGCTCCTGCGCTTCGGTGTCGGGCGGGCTGCGGGCGGTGGTGAAGGCGGTGGATGCGGGCTCCGGTCGGCTGTACCTGGCCGTGGCGGTGGGCGGATTCAGACGGTACGCGACCTATCGGGCGGCGACGGCGGCCGGGATCTTCACCAACACGGTCTTCGGTCTGATCCTTGTCTACACGTACACCGCCCTGTGGGACCAACGGCCACAGCTGGGCGGGTACGAACTGGCGCAGGCCGTCACCTATGTGTGGGTGGGCCAGTCGCTGTTCAAGACGCTCGCCAACGGCGGCGGTGGTGTCGAGGGCGAGCTCATGGAGCGTATCCGCACCGGCGACATCGCCGTCGACCTGTACCGGCCCGCGGACCTCCAACTGTGGTGGCTGGCAGCCGACTTGGGGCGGTCGTCCTTCGAGCTGCTGGCGCGCGGGGTGCCGCCCTTCGTGCTGGGCGCGCTGCTGTTCGACCTGGCGCTGCCGACGGACGCGCTGACCTGGCTGGCGTTCCTGGTCGCGGTCGTGCTGGCGATGCTGGTCAGCTTCGGCATCCGGTACCTGGTGGCGCTGAGCGCGTTCTGGCTGCTCGACGGCACCGGGGTGGCGCAGATGGTGATGTTCGTCGGCTGGTTCTGCTCGGGGATGATCCTGCCCCTGAACGTCTTCCCCGGGCTGCTCGGCGAGGTCGTCCGCGCGCTGCCGTGGTCGGCGCTGCTCCAGGCGCCCGCGGACGTGCTGCTCGGCGAGGCCGATCCGCTCGGCACCTACGCCTTCCAGGCGGTATGGGCGGTGCTGCTGCTGGCGGCGGGGCGGCTGGTGCAGGGCATGGCGACGCGGCGGGTGGTGGTGCAGGGTGGCTGACACGGCCCGTGGTCCGGTGGGGACCCGCCCGGTGCGCGACGGACTGCGCGCCTACCTCATGATCTCGGCCATGTGGATCCGCTCCACGATGGCCTACCGCGCCTCCTTCGCCATGACCACGCTGGGCAACTTCACGGCGACCGCGTTCGACTTCGTGGCGATCCTGCTGATGTTCTCCCGCGTGGACGCGCTCGGCGGCTACGCCCTGCCCGAGATCGCCTTCCTGTACGGGCTGTCCAGCGTGGCGTTCGGGCTGGCCGATCTCGGCCTCGGCTCGATGGAGCGGCTGGGGCGGCGGGTGCGCGACGGCACGCTGGACACGCTGCTGGTGCGGCCCGCCCCGGTGCTGGCGCAGATGGCCGCGGACCAGTTCGGGCTGCGCCGCCTGGGCCGGATCACCCAGGGCACGATGGTGCTGGTCTACGCGCTGGTCGCGGTCGACATCGACTGGACGCCGCTGAAGCTGCTGCTGATGCCGGTGATGATGCTCAGCGGCGCGGCGATCTTCGCCGCGGTGTTCGTCGCGGGCGCGGCCTTCCAGTTCGTGGCGAAGGACGCCTCCGAGGTGCAGAACGCCTTCACCTACGGCGGCACGACGCTGCTCCAGTACCCGCCGACGGTGTTCGCGACGGAACTGGTGCGCGGGGTGACGTTCGTGCTGCCGCTGGCCTTCGTCAACTGGCTGCCGGCGACGTATGTGCTGGGCCGGCCGCTGCCGTTGGGGCTGCCCGGCTGGGTGGCGTTCCTGTCGCCGCCCGTCGCGGCGGGGTGCTGCGCGCTGGCCGGGCTGGCGTGGCGGGCGGGACTCAGGTCGTATCGGAGTACGGGGAGTTGAGGACGGATGGCTGACGACGGCACCGCGGCGGGCTTCATCGAGCTCGACCGCGTGGAGAAGGTCTTCGAGGTGCGCAAGAAGACCGGGTTCATGAAGCGGGAGCGCAGGGAGGTACGGGCCGTCGACTCGATCTCCTTCCGTGTGGCGCGCGGCGAGATGGTCGGCTACATCGGCCCGAACGGCGCCGGCAAGTCCACCACGATCAAGATGCTCACCGGCATCCTGGCCCCGAGCGGCGGCCGGCTGCGGGTGGCCGGCATCGACCCGTCCCGCGAGCGCACCCGCCTGGCCCACCGCATCGGCGTGGTGTTCGGCCAGCGCACCACCCTGTGGTGGGACCTCCCCCTCATCGACTCCTACAAGCTGATGCACCGCATGTACCGCATCCCCGACGCCCGTTACCGCGAGAACCTCGACCGCCTCGTCGAACTCCTCGACCTCGCCGACCTGTTGGACGTCCCCGTCCGTCAGCTCTCGCTGGGCCAGCGGATGCGCGGCGACATCGCGGCGGCCCTCCTCCACGACCCCGACGTCCTCTACCTCGACGAGCCGACCATCGGGCTGGACGTCATCTCCAAGGCCCGGGTGCGGGAGTTCCTGCGCGAGGTGAACACCGAGCGCGGCACCACGGTCCTGCTCACCACCCACGACCTCCAGGACATCGAGCAGCTCTGCTCCCGGGTGATGGTCATCGACCACGGCCGGCTGATGTACGACGGCGCGCTCGCCGGGCTGCACGAGGCGGGGGACAGCGAGCGGACGCTGGTGGTGGACCTGGAGCGGGAGCTGCCGCCGGTCGAGGTCCCCGGGGCGCGGGTGGTGAAGGTGGAGGGCCCACGGCAGTGGCTGGCGTTCCCGGCCGGGACGTCGGCGGCGCCGCTGGTGGCGCGGATCGCGGCGGAGTACCCGTTGGTGGACCTGTCGGTGCGGGAGCCGGACATCGAGGCGGTGATCGCGAAGATGTACGCGGAGCAATCCGAGAAAGCGGTCTCGTAGCCGCCGGGCGGGGTAACTCGTAGGCTGATTCCATGACGGACGCTGTGCCTTCCGGTGGGATACCCCCCAGGCCCCCCGCCCCTGAACTCCGTGCCGCCGACGCCGACCGTGAGCGCGTCGCCGAGATCCTGCGGGACGCGCTGGCCGAAGGGCGCCTCGACATGGAGGAGTTCGAGGAGCGGCTGGAGGCGACATACAAAGCGCGGACGTACGGCGAACTGACGCCCATCACCCGTGACCTGCCGGCCGCCCCCGGCGCCGCCCCGGCGGTGAACCTGAGCAAGGAGGCGCAGCCCAGCGGGAGTTGGGCGGGGCGCATCACCGGCGGCGAGGGTTCGTCGACCTGGGCCGTCGCGGTCATGTCCGGCTTCCAGCGCCGGGGCCGCTGGACCGTGCCCAAGCGCTTCAACTGCTTCGCCTTCTGGGGCGGCGGCGAGATCGACCTGCGCGAGGCGAACTTCGCGGACCGCGAGGTCGAGATCAACTGCGTGGCCATCATGGGCGGCGTGAACGTGATCGTGCCGCCCGGCGTCGAGGTGGTCGTCCGCGGGATCGGCATCATGGGCGGCTTCGACCACCGCGAGGAGGGCGTGCCGGGCGACCCGGGCGGCCCGCGCGTGATCGTGACCGGGTTCGCCTTCTGGGGCGGCGTCGGCGTCGAGCGGAAGCTGACCCGCGAGGAGCGGAAGGCGCTGAAGGAGGAGCGGCGCCGGGAGCGGCTGGACCGCAGGGAGTCGAGGCGGGAGCTGCACGAGTCGTTCCGCGACGACGTCCAGGACGCGCACCGCCGCCTGCTGGACGGACACCAGGACCTGATGAGGGACCGCCGCGACCGCGACCGGCGAGACAGGCACGACCGCCGCGATCGCCGTGACCGACGCGACGACTACTAGCCCGCAGCCAGCCCACCACCAGCCCCGTCGCCACCTTCCCACCGCCCCGGCGCCGCCCGCCTCCGGGACCGGCCCAGCGGCGCCCGCCTTCGCGCCTTCGGAACCGGCACGTCGGCCGGGCGGCCCCAGGACCGGCAGGTCGGCCGTGCGGCCCCCGGGTGGCCTATAGCTCCGCCGGAGCCCCTCCCGGATGGCCTCTGGCTCCGCCGGAGTGGCTTCCGCGTGGCCCGTGGCTCCGCCGGAGTGGCTTCCGTGTGGTCTACAGCTCCGCCGGAGCCGCTCCCTTCAGGTCCTCCAGGTCGAACACCTCCGCCATGCGCGCGTATCCCTTGTCGCTCGGGTGGAGGTGGTCCCCGGAGTCGTAGTCCGAGCGCAGGGCGCGCGGGTTGTAGGGGTCGCGCAGCGCCTCGTCGAAGTCCACGACGGCGTCGTACACCTCGCCGTCCCGGATCGCGGCGTTGATCGCCTGCCGCACGCCCTCCCGGGCACCGGTCCAGCCGCGGTGGCCCTGGAAGGGCATCAGGGTGGCGCCGACGACCTTGAGGCCACGGGCGTGGGCCTGCCGGACCAGGGTCCGCAGCCCGTCGAGAATCCTGTCCGGGTCGGCCAGCTTCGGGTTGCGCAGGATGTCGTTGATGCCGAGGTCGATGACGACGACCTTGACGTTCGTACCGGAGAGCACGTCCCGCCCGAACCGCCCCAGCCCGCTCTGGTTGTCGGCGGGGCGGCCGAGGCCGTTGGCGAGGACCTGGTTGCCGCTGATGCCCTGGTTGACGACGCTGTAGCGGGGCAGGTCGCGGCCGGCCTCGATCGCGGTGCGCAGCCGCTGTGACAGGACGTCCGTCCAGCGGCGGTCGGCGCCCTCGGTGGAGGTGATGCCGTCGGTGAGGGAGTCGCCGAGCACGACGACGGTGCCGTCGGACTCGTTGCTCAGCACGTCCAGCGCGGTGAGGTAGCGCCAGTACGGCGTCTCCTCGGTGTACGCGGTCCCGGTGGTGTCCTCCGTCAGGTCGCCGTCGGCGAGGTAGGAGATCTGCCGGGCGTGCGGGTGGTAGGTGACCGGCCCGGACCGGGTGGGTGAGTACGTGGTGACCAGGACGTCGCTGTCGTGCGCGATGCTGATGCCCACCGCGTCGCTCATCACCTGGCCGCCCGCCGGGACGATCACGGACGTGTTGCCGCCGAAGGTGAGCCGCCGCATGGTGCCGACGGCCGCGGCGGCGGTGTCGTCGGCCGCGGCGACGGCGATCGAGGCGTGGGTGACGGTCAGCGGGGACTGGCCGTAGAGATTGGACAGCGTGATACGGGCACTCGTACCGCCGACCGACGCGTGCACCACATTGCGCACCGAGCGGCCCGCCATGCCCTGCGTCTCGGTGCCGGGCTCGGCGGCGGCAGGGGAGGTGGACCAGGCGCCGACCCAGGTACCGGTGGAGGCCGGGGCGGCATTGCGCGGGGCGGGGGCATGGGCGGCGCGGTGTCCGGAGCCGGTGGCGCTGCCGTCGTCGGCGGCGACACCGACGTAGATGGCGGCGGAAAGGCCCAGGACCAGGGCCACGATCGCCGAAAGCAGGGCATAACCACGTCTTCTGGTCATGCGGTGCGTGTCTCCTCGGGCGGATGGGAGCCCGAGGCTCCGATGTGATCACCTCATGATGCGTCATGGGGTGAGGGGTGACGGTACTGGACCCCCCATTGGGCCACCGGAGTTCAGGAGTGAGCTCCCCCCGTCCGACAGACGCCGGGAACTCCTGTTCCGTTCCAGGAGTCGGTCAGGAAGGGACAATGTGTGCAGGGGATCACAACGGGCGGAGTGGATGGGACGTGATGGAACGCGCTAATCCGGATGAAACGGATGCCGTTGACGTGAGTCAGCATGCCCGCCCGGCCACCGCCGGTAACCACACGGCGGGCAGGCCCGCCGCCCGCGCGATGAACACGTTCAGCGCGGCCGACGAGGAGAAGCAGCGCGGCGTACGCCGCATGAAGCTCACCGCCACCGGGCTGCTGCTGTTCGTCGCGCTCGTGTACGTCCTCGCCAAGTGGGCCTCCGAAGCGGGCGCGGGCGCCTGGGCGGGCTATGTCGCCGCCGCCGCGGAGGCGGGCATGGTCGGCGCGATGGCGGACTGGTTCGCGGTGACGGCGCTGTTCCGCCGCCCCCTCGGCCTCCCGATCCCGCACACCGCGATCATCCCCACCAAGAAGGACCAGCTCGGGGTGTCCCTGGGCGAGTTCGTCGGCGAGAACTTCCTCTCCGAGGACGTCGTACGCGGGCGCCTGCGCGCCGTCGGCATCGGCAGCCGGCTCGGCGCCTGGCTCGCCGAACCCGAGCACGCCGACCGTGTCACGGCCGAGCTGTCGGCCGCGCTGCGCGGCGCCCTGACGGTCCTTCGGGACTCCGACGTCCAGGCGGTCGTCGGCGAGGCGATCACCCGGCGGGCCGACGCGCAGGAGATCGCGCCCGGCATCGGCAAGATGCTGGACAAGGTCGTCGCCGACGGCGGCCACCGCAGGGTCGTCGACCTGGTCGTGGCCAGGGCGCACGACTGGCTGATCCTCCACGACGAACAGGTCATGGACGCCGTACAGGGCGGCGCACCCGGCTGGACCCCGCGGTTCGTCGACAAGAAGGTCGGCGAACGCGTCTACAAGGAGCTGCTGCGCTTCGTGACGGAGATGCGGGACATGCCCTCGCACCCGGCGCGCGGCGCCCTGGACCGCTTCCTGACGGACTTCGCCTCCGACCTCCAGTCCGACACGGACACCCGCGCGCGCGTCGAGCGGCTCAAGGGCGAGGTGCTGGGCCGCGGCGAGGTCCAGGACCTCATCGCGTCCGCCTGGACCGCCGTCCGGTCCATGATCGTCTCGGCCGCCGAGGACGAGCGCAGCGAGCTGCGGCTACGGGTGCGGGCGTCGCTGCTGTCGCTCGGGGCGCGGATGGCGGTCGAGCCGCGGTTGCAGGAGAAGGTGGACGGCTGGGTGGAGGGCGCGGCGGTGTACGTCGTGACCACCTACCGGCACGAGATCACGTCCTTGATCACCGACACCGTCGCCGGCTGGGACGCCGAGCACACCACCCGGAAGATCGAGGCGCACATCGGCCGTGACCTGCAGTTCATCCGGATCAACGGCACGGTGGTGGGGTCGCTGGTGGGGCTGCTGATCTACACGGTGTCGCGGGCGCTGGGGGCGTAGAACCGCTGGTCCAGGGCACTCGGGCGAGGTTCGCCTCGACGAGGAGGGAGCCCATGACCACCGCAGACCAGGCCGCGACCGGCCGTACCGTCACGACGAACATCCCCGCCCGCCTGGACCGTCTCCCATGGTCCCGCTGGCACTGGACGATCGTCATCGGACTCGGCACCGTATGGATTCTCGACGGCCTGGAGGTGACGGTCGTCGGCAATATCGCGGGCCGCCTGTCCGAGCCGGGCAGCGGCCTGCCGATCACCTCCGGCGAGGTGACCGGCCTGGCGGCGGCGCTGTACGTGGCGGGCGCCTGCTCGGGCGCCCTCTTCTGGGGCCGTCTGACCGACAAATGGGGCCGCAAGAAGCTCTTCATGATCACGCTGGCGGTGTACCTGGCGGCGACCGCCCTGACCGCCGTCTCCTTCTCCACCTGGTGGTTCTTCGCGTTCCGCTTCCTGACCGGCTTCGGCATCGGCGGCGAGTACGCGGCGATCAACTCGGCGATCGACGAGCTGATCCCGGCGCAGTACCGGGGCCGGGTGGACCTGATGATCAACGGCAGCTTCTGGCTGGGTGCGGTGGGCGGCTCCCTGCTGTCGATCGTCGCGCTCGACACCTCGGTCCTGCCGAAGGACGTGGGCTGGCGCCTGACGTTCGCGCTGGGCGCGGTCCTGGCCCTGGTGATCCTTCTCGTACGCCGCCACGTCCCGGAGAGCCCACGCTGGCTGCTGATCCACGGCAGGGACGAGGAGGCGGAACGGATCGTCACGTCGATCGAGGAGCAGGTGGCGGCGGAGAAGGGGGAGCGGCTGGCCCGGCCGGAGGGCGAGATCACCATCCACCAGCGGCGGAGCGTGAGCTTCATGGAGATCGCCCGGACGGTGTTCTCGGACTACCGCAAGCGCGCGGTTCTCGGGTTCTCGCTGTTCATAGGCCAGGCGTTCCTCTACAACGCGATCACCTTCGGCTTCGGCGCCATCCTGACCAAGTTCTACGACGTCCCGACGGGCAGCACCGGCTACTACTTCGCGGTCATCGCGATCGGCAACTTCATGGGCCCGCTGCTGCTGGGCAAGCTGTTCGACACGGTGGGCCGACGGGTCATGATCTCCTCGACGTACCTGCTGTCCGGGCTGCTGCTCTTCGGCACGGCGTGGCTGTTCGAGCAGGGCTCGCTGAACGCCGGGACGCTGACGGCGTGCTGGTGCGCGGTGCTGTTCTTCGCCTCGGCGGGCGCGTCCAGCGCGTATCTGACGGTGTCGGAGATCTTCCCGATGGAGACCCGGGCGATGTCGATCGCCTTCTTCTACGCGCTCGGCACGGCGGCGGGCGGCATCAGCGGCCCGCTCCTGTTCGCCGACCTCACCGGGACGGGCAAGGTCGCCGACACCGTCCACGCCTTCCAGATCGGGGCGACACTGATGTGCCTGGCGGGGCTGGTGGCGGCGGCGCTGGCGGTGCGGGCGGAGCGCAGGTCGCTGGAGGACGTGGCGCGGCCGCTCACGGCGGCGGTGGGCGCCTCGTCGAAGGGGGCGGGCATGCGTGCGGCCTAGGCTTAGGGCGGCGAGCACCTGGTCTCCGCGCACCGCGGGGATTCGTGAGGCCCAGGCTGCGACTGTGAGGAGCCGCTCCCATGACCGTCCGCCGGATCATGCCCGACTTCCAGGTCGAGTCGGAGAACGAGATGAGAGCCAGCCGCGACTTCTACGGCCTCCTGGGCTTCCGGGAAGCCATGGACATGGGCTGGATCGTCACCCTCGCCTCCCCCGCCAACCCCACCGCCCAGATCAGCTTCTTCACCGAGGAACGCACCGCCCCCGTCGTCCCCGACCTGAGCGTGGAGGTCGAGGACGTGGACGCGGTCTACGCCCAGGTGGTGGCGTCGGGTGCGGAGGTCGTACGGGAGCTGCGGGACGAGGAGTGGGGCGTACGACGCTTCTTCGTCCGAGACCCGAACGGCAAGGTCGTGAACGTGCTGACGCACCGAAGCTAGCCCTCCGGGGAGCCCGCCTCGGCGCCTTCCCGGGGCACGGGCTCCCAGTCCGGGCAGTACTCGACATGCACCAGCGGCACCGACCGGTCCAACAGCCCTGACGTGGGATGCAGTTCGGCACACGCATGCCCGCCCGCACTCCGCCACCGCCGGTCCCGGCCGGGGCCGGTGCCGGCGAGGTCGAGGAAGTCCGCGGCGGCGTCGGCGAAGGGCAGAGCACTCCCGCTGAGTACGAGGGTGTCGGCGGCGGTGGTGAGACGGAGCCGGTCGCGGAACTCGGCGTGATGGGTGCCGGGCACGGCCCGGTCGCGGCGCGAGGGGAAATCGTCCCGCCGGAACTCGACGGTGTGCGGACTCCCGGCCCTCCCCGCCCGCCCCCGCACCTCCTTCCACCGGGACGCCGGGAACTGCAGGGAGTGATGCAGCAGAAGCAGATCGCGGGCGAGGTGCCGCTCCGGCAGCACGGCACCGGCAGGCCGCTCAGCGCGCCGCCGCAGCGGCAGATGAACGAGCGACCGGGGCGACCGGGCGGCCAGCAGCCAGGCCGCGGCCAGCTCGGCGGCGGCACCCCGGTCGACCCACAGGTTCAGCCAGTGCCCACTGTCGTAGCAGAGCGCGCGGTGCAGCCCGCCGACGCGCAGCACCCGGTACTCGACGGACCCCAGCCGCACCCGGTGCTCGGTGACACCGAGTCGCACCCCCTGTCCTCTCAGCCCTGCCGGTCGGCCACCGCCCAGGAGGCGAGCGCGACGGCCCCCGCCATCCCGAACACGGCGGGCCAGGCGCCCACCTTCTTGGCCAGCGGATGCGCCCCCGCGAACGCGGCGACGTACGCGGCCGTCAGCGCGCCCGCGGCCTTCCCGCCGGCCTGCTGCCGCCACCGCGTCGCCGCCGCGGCCCCGGCCACGGCCAGCACGGCACCGCCGAGCTGCCGCTTCTTGGTCCAACGGGCCACGCCGTACCCTCCGACGAGCCCACTCGCCGCGACGACCGCGCTGGGAACCTTGGCCATGCCTGCCTCCTGGATCACGTTCGATATGTCCCGAGGCTAGCCCCCGCTACGAACGCCCTTCCGCCCGGGGCGGCAGCCCGCCGGCGGCCCCTCTCCGCGCCCGCAGCTCGCTGACGTACCCCGAACCGATGGCGCAGGCCACCCCGCCGAGCCCGAACCCCGCGACACCGGCATTGACGTACCAGGGCACGTCCCCGTTGTCGTAACTCCCGCCGTCACTGGTCTCACAGACGAAGCCGAGCGGTAGGTACGACACCGAGTAGCCGACGATCTCGACACCCCGCTGATGCCGCTCCCACCAGCCCGCCGTACGACAGGACTGCGGCGGCGCCGAATCCGTACCGCCGTCCTGGGCGGTCATGAGGGCCCCGACGACGATGAGCAGCCCCCACGCGCAGAGCGCCGCCGCCACGGCACCGGACAGCGCGCCGAGACCGCGCAGGAGGGTGGGCAGATCTGAACGCCGATCTGAATGCAGATCTGAGCGCGGATCGGAGCGCCGCACGCCTCGGTCGGCGAGGCGTCCGAACCCGTACCCGGCGAGGGCGATGGCGAGGACCGCGGTGACGAGGACGAACAGCAGACTGAGCAGTGCCATCGAGCCCCCCGGGTGTGATCGACTGCCGAACGAGTCCAACAGCCGGCCGCGCTGTACGGCAGTGGCGGAGCCCACAGTTCCGGCAACAGGACGGCTACAGAGGGGGCGCCGTGGGTGAGGTGACGATGTCCATGCCGGACGGCACGAGCATCGCGTACCGGGACCAGTTCCCGCTCTCTCCGGAGCCGGCGGGCACGATCCTCCTCCAGCACGGCCTCGCCGGTCACCTGGGGGAGTGGGCGCCCTGACACCGGGCCTCCTAGCCGCCGGCTTCTGTGTGGTGTCGCGTACGACGCGCGGGGCCACGGCCCGAGCACCCGCCGCCCGCCCACGGTGAGCAGGGCGGCGCACGTCGAGGAGGCGCGGACGTTGATCGCGGAGCGCGGGCTGACCCGCGTGACCGTGCTGGGCCAGTCCATGGGCGGTCACACGGCGATGCTGCCGGCGTCGGTGGAGGAGTCACCCACGAGCACGCGTGAGCGAGGCGCCCGGTTTTCCCAGGGGTCGGCTCACGGCGACGGCCGGCGCGATGGCTCACGCGCCGGCCGTTCGCTGGTTCGGTGGGGCAGGTGTCAGAGCTGACCGGACGCGGAGATGGTGATCTTCGCCGAGGTCGTGCCGCTGCGCGAACCGAGCGCCTCGATCTTCTTGACGAGCTTCATGCTGTCCTCGTCGGCGACCTCGCCGAACACCACGTGCTTGCCGTCCAGCCAGTCCGTCACGATGGTCGTGATGAAGAACTGCGAGCCGTTGGTGTTCGGGCCCGCGTTGGCCATGGACAGCAGGCCCGGCCGGTCGTGCTTGAGGGTGAAGTTCTCGTCGGCGAACTTCTCACCGTAGATGCTCTTGCCGCCGGTGCCGTTGCCCCGGGTGAAGTCACCGCCCTGGAGCATGAAGGCGGGGATGACGCGGTGGAAGGACGACCCGGCGTAGCCGAAGCCCTTCTCGCCGGTGGCGAGCGCACGGAAGTTCTCGGCCGTCTTCGGGACGACGTCGTCGAAGAGGTTGAAGTTGATACGGCCGGCGGGCTCGCCGTTGATGGTGATGTCGAAGTAGACCTTGGTTGTCATGGGTCTATCCTGCACCCTCGGCTTTGAGCTGCCACATTCGTGTCGGCAGAGGCCTGATGGCAGGGGGGACGCCCCAAGTCTGAGCTGGTGAATCAGCACGTGCACCGGGTGGCTGCCAGGAAGCTGGCCCATGCTCGCGCCGAGACCGCGAGGTGTGGTGACGCGGGCCGCTTGGAATCGCGGACCAGCACACCGGAGGGTATGAACGCGGCTTCCAGGCATTCCGTTGCGTTACCGCCGCTGTATGACGACTTGAACCAGGCATGCTCGGCGGCGGGCCGAGGGAGTGCTGACATTCACAGCTCCTTGAGGGCGCGATGGATCATGGCGGATGAGGCTTCCATGTCCAACGCTTGTGCGCGGAGATACTCGAACGCAAGTCTGTAGCGCTCCAGTTCCTCGTCCTTCTCCAGGAGCAGGGAGCCGGTGTGGAAGTCGACGTAGACCACGTCCAGGCCCGGATCGGCACCACCGATGATGACGAAGCTTCCCAGAGCCGCGGCGTGGGCCCCTTTGGCGAAGGGCAGCACCTGAAGTGTGATGTGCGGCGACTCATTGGCCTCAAGGAGCCTGCCGAGCTGCTCTTTCATGATCTCGGCTGACCCGACGACGCGACGGATCACAGACTCGTCGAGGATCGCCCAGAGACGCAGGGGCTTCGACCGATTGAGGATCTCCTGCCGCTTCATGCGGATGTCGACCAGCCGCTCGATCTCGGCCGGTTCCAGCGGAACCTCGTTGGCTCGCTGAAGTGCCGTGCTGTACGCGCGAGTCTGCAGGAGCCCGGGGACGTAGACGCATGCGAAGTGGTTCTCGCCAACGGCTTCGTCCTCCAGCGTGAGCATCAGATTCATGCTCTCCGGAATGGAGTCGGCGAAGGAGCTCCACCAGCCTTGCTGCTTGGCGTCCTTGGCGAGAGCGACAACGGACGTGCGCTCGGCCTCAGTTGCCCCGTACTCCCGGCACAGCGCATCGACGACGATCCACTTGACGGGCCCAGCCTGCGTCTCGTACCTGCTGACCGTTGCCTTGGATACGCCGACGAGCTTCCCGGCCTCCTCCAGAGTCAGGCCCTTGCGGGCACGCAACTTCCGCATCATCGCGCCAAGTTGGCGGCGTCGGGTGGTGGTTCGCTCGGCCATGCGGCTCCTTCGCCATACGCCGGGCGGGCAGGCCCGGAGATCCCCATCAGGCTAGGCAGCGAGCCTGCCGACCGACCATCAGATTCACCCGATGGATTCTCGTGAGAAGTTACACAGAGAGATTTCTCTGTGCCATGCTCTTTTCGTCAACAGCTACGCAGCGCAGCCGTACGGATACGGCGAGTTCGGGATGTGCGTGGCTGGGAGGGAGCAGTGGCCATGCCTGGATACGAAGTTCACGAGACCCGACTGCGCTGTGTCCTGCCGTTCGAGGCGGTACCCGGAGAACTGCGTCTGCTGAGGAGAGCGGCGGTCAGGCAGCTGAGCCGATGGGGTATGCCGACTGCGGCCGAGGAGGCGGAGCTGCTCGTCACCGAGCTGGCGACGAACGTCATCAAGCACGTCGGCGAAGGTGCAACGGCGACATTGATCCTCGAATGGTGCGGTGAGGTGCTGAGGCTCGAAGTCCACGACAAGAGCCGGGCGGCGCCGACGCTCAAGTCTGCGGGGTGTGACGAGGAGTGCGGGCGGGGGCTGCATCTGCTGGCGGCGCTAGCTGTGGACTGGGGCACCGTCATCACTGCCGCAGGCAAAGCGGTGTGGTGCGAGATCCCGAGTGGGGCGGGACGTGTCTGTCGCCGGGTAGAGCGGGCTGCTGGGGCGCTGGAGCATTATCAGGCGGCCAGTGGCGCCACGGGGCTGCGGGATGGCGGACTTGAGGCCGGCCTAGAGGAGTCAGCAGTCGAGCTGATTGCGGACTTGCTTCACTGGACCGCGGCCCGCGGCCATGATCCGGACGACATGCTCGACCGCGCTCAGATGCACTACGAGGCCGAAGCGGAGGCTGCCTAGTGGCCGACGGCCTGAGCGGACTTCCGCATCTGCTCCCGAAGAGCGTCCGGAGTGCGCCAGGATTCTCCGGGACGGCTCCTGTGACACATGCGGTGGCAGTTGGCGCACACGCATGCGAGGTCGTCGAGCTTGGTCTCCCGGGTGCCGGAGACGTAAAGGGGAGTGACGTGATGCACTTCGATGTAGCCCTCGCCCAGATCTCCGTAGGCGTGGGCGAAATCGAAGCCGCAGATCTCGCACCGCAGGGGCTGTCCAGAGCGCTGAACTTGCTTGATCTTGAGCGAGCGCAGTTTCGGGTCCCGCTCACGCGCCAGGGCCCGGCGGACGAGAAGGCGTCCTTCGATCGCGGTCGCGCCGTTCTCGTCCACTTCGTCCGGCTGCCGGGCGATGCGATGCAACTCACCCGAAGCGATGCCTTCCTCAAGGGCCTCGGCGGCTTCGAGCATCTCGGCCTCACGGGCCGTGAACGCTTCGATCATGAGCAGTGTGGGCTTGCCGCAGCGTGTGGCTTTGCCCGGATAGAGCTTGTGGTTGGTCATGAAGTCCGTGGTCTTGCGGCTGACGCTGTCAGGAGACCGAAAGCCGGGGAGGGCAAGCTCTTCCGGGCTGTGAATCGGAAGCGAGCGCAGCAACTCCGACAGCTCCCGGACCTCCCGGTGGTTGGTCCGCAGCTCGCGCCAGCCGTTCTTCACAACGAGCGCCCCGGCCAGCACGAGCTCATCCTCGGTCCACGCAGGTATCCGCATGAGCAATATCGTATGAGTGTTCGGCGTGGCGGAGGGTGCGTTCAGCGAACCGCGAGGCGTACTGCAAACTTGGTGAGGTCTCGTTGTCAGTGGGGTCTGTCACCCTCAGTGATGGTGGATTGCAAGATGTGTCTGCCGTTGTACGGCTGCTAGGAGGGGACATGACCCACGCGAAGGAACCAGAGGGCGTTGCCGCCGAAGTGCGGAAGCCCCAGTTCACGTCGATTGAGATCTGCGCGGGTGCTGGCGGTCAGGCCATCGGTCTGCATCAGGCTGGCTTCGGGCACCTGGCCCTGGTTGAGATCGACAAGTACGCCGCGACCACATTGCGCGAGAACATCGAGGTGCACCCGAAGTGGGACTGGGAGCGTGACAACTGCGACGTCCTCTGCCAGGACGTGCTGGAGTTTGAGCCCGAGCGTGACCTGAAGAAGAGCGCAGGCCTCTATCGCCAAGGTGACGTAGACCTGCTGGCCGGCGGCGTGCCCTGCCCGCCGTTCTCCCACGCTGGCAAGCAGCTAGGGGAGGACGACGAGCGTGATCTCTTCCCGCGCATCCTGGCCCTGGCCGAACTGGTCCGTCCCCGAGCCGTGATGATCGAAAACGTTCGCGGTCTCATGGATGCCAAGTTTGACGACTACAGGTCAAGGATTCAGGCCCAGCTTGAGGAGATGGAACCGAGCGCTGACGGGCTGCCTGGCTACAAGGTTGTGGGCTGGAATGTGTATGAGGCGGAGAAGTTCGGCGTGCCGCAGCTCCGGCCTCGGTCCATCCTCGTGGCCTTTCGAAGGGACGTCCTCAAGGACCTGAAGTACGAAGCTCCCGCGCCGAGCGCCGAGCGAGTTACGGTCTACGAGGCACTCAAGGACACGATGAAGGAGCGCATCAAGCCCTTCAAGGGTGGGTCCCGGGCTGCTGATGCGCAGCGGGTGTTTGACACCTGGAAGAAAGAAGCCAACAAGGACGTGGCTCCCACGCTTGTGGGCGGGTCCAAGAAGCACGGGGGCGCCGATCTCGGTCCGAGCCGGGCCAAGAAGGCGTGGCGAGCGCTGGGAGTCTCGGGCATGGGCGTGGCTAACGCGCCCGTAAACGGGCAGCCGACCGGTACCGAGAACAGGGACCTGTTTGGGGCTGATGGGCCGATGCTTACGGTGCGACAGGCCGCAATCATCCAGGGGTTCCCGGAGAATTGGGAGTTCACGGGGGGCAAGACTGCCCAGTACCGGCAGGTCGGCAACGCGTTTCCGCCTCCGGTAGCGCGGGCCATCGGCGAATCGATCATCGAGGTGCTCAAGGCGGCGCGGGAACGCGATCAGGCAAAGAGCTGATCAGCCTTCACGCTTTGCCTTCCGGGCAGTGCTGCGACGCTTCTCGACCTCTTCCGCGATGCGCGCAGCGCAGTCCTCCGAGGGCTCGTGCTCCCAGAACCGAAGCACCGTCCAGCCTGCCTCTTCGAGGCGTTGGTCGGTGTCCCGGTCCCGAGCCATGTTCCTGGCTACCTTGTCGGACCAGTAGCCCGGGTTGGTCTTCGGGGGCACGTAGTGCTCGGGGCAGCCGTGCCAGTAGCAGCCGTCGATGAAGACGGCCACCTTCGCTGGACCGAAGACCATGTCTGCGGTCCGGCGAAGGCCCGGAAGCGGTTTGGCGGCGACTCGGTAGCGCAGGCCTTGGGCGTGGACGAGCCTCCGGATAAGCCATTCTGGCTTGGTGTCTCTGTTCCGGATGGCTTGCATGTTGCGTCGACGGGCTGCGGAGGAGGCCCAAGATCCTTGAGGGGGAGTCCAGTTGTCAGACACGACCACTCTCCTCAATGTGGATCAGTAAGCTCTGGGGCGGGATGTGCTGCTACTGCAGGTGTGTTGACGGGCACCCTATGCCAATGTCACGTCGTGGTGCGGAGATCAGACTGGATCGTGGTACCTCAGCACGACGGTTCGACTCAAGGGATTCGATCCTGTTAGCAGGCCAACAGAGAGGCGGGCAGGTTTCTTTTCTTCGCAGACCGGTTCCTGTGAGAAGAATGATCGCAATCGCCTGTCTGCAGAGCAGCCCGATGTTCTAGCGAGAGGTTTTCTACATGGCAGCCGCGCTTACTGAAGCCAGAATTGAATTCCACAAGAATCTTGTCGACAGGCATACTCTTTCCTTGTCACCGGGTAATGTTGCATCTAATGCCGACAGTAGTCAAAAGACGAGCGTTGGCATCGCCTTGCGCATTGCCAAGGAACTTTCTGCGCAGGTCATTCCGGAGAAGATCAAGGGGCAACGAGCTGGAAAACAATTCGAGGAAGCTGTTGAGATCTTTTTGCGAGAGACCTTCCCTCTGTTTCATTCTCTTCGACCAGGAAGCTGGAGCATTGAGAACGTCGGCGGATCGCGCGCAGAGTATCAAATCTCGAAGTACGAGCCCTATGCGCATCTCGCCGCTCTTGCGAATGCAATTGAGAACGATCGCACGTTGGCTTCGGTGCTTGGTAACTCCTATGAGATCAGCCCAGACGTCTTGATACTACGATCTCCCGAGCCGGATGAGGTCATCAACCGCGATCAGGAGCTTGTGGATGAAGATTTCGGCAAGTATTCCGTGGTTAGGATGGCTAACCAGGATCGGCCTATCGTTCACGCCATAGTTTCGTGCAAGTGGACTCTTCGTAGCGATCGTGCCCAAAACGCGCGCTCGGAGGCCCTTAACGTAATCCGGAACCGGAAGGGGCGAACTCCTCACATCGCAGTGGTCACCGGAGAACCCTCGCCTTCCCGGCTGGCTTCGTTGGCGCTCGGAACTGGCGATATTGATACCGTCTATCACTTTGCTCTTCCAGAGCTGATTAGGGCAGTTGACAGCGTGCAAAATGACGAAGCCGTGAGTATGCTTCATACGCTACTTGAGGGGAAGCGCCTCAGAGATATTAGCGATTTGCCCCTCGATCTGGCCGTGTAGTCGAGATTGTGACCAAATCGCTGTAGCTGCATGATCTATCGGTTTGCCCTGGCGGCGTGATCGCCAGGGTGGCCGCGCCGCAACCCGGAAATTATCAATCGATTAAGCGCTCAATAACCCAGGAGTGCAGTCCGTCCACTAGAGTTTTGTAGGAGCTGACGTTAGCCAGACTTCCAGCATAGCTCCTTCCGTGGGCAGTATCGTTTCTGATCTTTATTAGCGTTCCAAGGGAAGTCCTGTTATTTTCCAGATCTAGGAACTCTTTTAGTTCCGCCCCCCACTTCTCTCCGAACCTGTCTACGAGCTTTTCTAGGGCGCCTGGGCTTAGATTAGGCGCATTCTTGAACCAGGATAGTGCGAAGTCTCGGGCTGCTCCGCTTGCGGAATCCGATATGTAAGCACTAATTGCTTGATGCAGCAGCTGCTCCAGATATCCGGAAAGTCGCACGCATATATAGAGATGCAAGTCCTGTTGTACCGCAATTGGGACCTCTAAGATCGACTCTTTGTACCTTTTATAGGTGGCGTCAAGTGATGACTTCATTCTGTGGATTTCAACACGCGCTTCACGTCTGCTGGTAGCCATTCAGTGCCCCGCGAAAGCACTGAGGGACGCAGCTAGCCGGTTAGCAACCGCTGTCCTGTGAGAGGTGCTCTTTTGGGTGCTGCTCAGATAGTCTTCGTTGCGCTCGAGTTTCTCCAGTCCTTCCATGACTTTGGCGGCGTCTATGGAAGGGTTATCCCGGATGGCGAGAGTCAGTCCGGCAAGAATAGAGTCGGCTCTTGCTGCATTGATTACCCTATTTCGCCGTAGCGCGTCCTTCCCAGCTGCCTCTACGAGAAGCTTGCAGGCACTTGCGAACTCTCCCTTCTCCTGCTCTTGCTCTTCATCGGGCATCACCTCGTGACCGCTAAGGTATGCGGACATGAAGCTGGCCATTGGGGGAGTGAATTTCTTGGAGCCGACTGCCTTGCCTTCTTCTCTCATCTTTTCGGCAACTGACTTCAATGAAAGATAGCGGAGGATAAGCTCCTGATCCCGCAGATCTCGATGCCGAGGACCGAAGAGGAGGCGCCAGTTAGCATCGCGATTCATGCTGCGAATTAGTTTTGTTGCGTGACCGGGAAAGATTGCAACCCGGATTTGCTGCTCTTTGAGCTGTGTGCCGCCGCTATTGATGCGCTCGAAGAGCGTATAGATGGCGAGCTTTCCTGATTCTCCAACCGGCAGCGTGACGGTAGCCTGGATCAGTGCATTGTTGAGAACACGCCTGTCTGCTGGTTCCAGGGTTTCGTAGCTCTTGCCCTTAAATGGCTCGGCAGCGTACTCCAGAGTGAACGGGCGCGTCCCGCCGTCAGGCTTATCGACTTCGCCCTTATAGAAGGCCTGCAATGTAGTCAATCTCTGCTGCCCGTCAAGAACGAGATATTGGCGGTTCCTTAGCTCGACCAGAAATATTCCGGGCACCGGATAGCCAAGTAGGATAGATTCGATGAATCTATCCATCTGTCGCTTTCCCCAAACAAAAGCACGCTGGAATCCAGAGTATCCTGTACCTTTGTTATCGGGTTCCTCGGGGTCAAACCTCGGAACAATGAGTTCCTTGCGGTCGAATCGCCTGACTAGCCCTTCAACGTCGAAGTCGACACCGAAGTAGCGAAGGGATTCTTCGGCGGATGGTGGGCCCAGTTCTACTTCGTCTTCGTCTTCCTCGGGATCAAATACCTCAGTCTCTTCTGCTTCTGTGGCAGTAATAGGAGATCCATCGGGCTGCATAATTCCTCCTTCTTGGTGGCGACACGTAAGGCGAGAGCGCTTCGCGCTCACGGAAGTCTATGCCTGTCCGTGGGCTTCCGGAGTCGCTTCTTGGACAGTTGTGCGACAACTTGCGTTTGTTCAGATTTCGGCATCGAGCCAACCCTGGCTTCGTGGACCAGATCGGACATCTTGCATGGATTGGTCCGACCCTCGATGGGTAACGAGGCATAGCAGTATCGACGGACTGTGGACCAGCAGTACTCAGGTTGAATCGGTGATGTCCGGTGTCTCGATCAGGCCCTGAAGGTCCAGGCCGGTGGTCGGAGACGTCGTACCGCAGGGATCACGACCCGTCACCACAGCCCGGACATCACCGATTCAACCTGAGTAACTACCGACGCGCTGATGTTCTTCGCCAGCAGGAGAGGGTCCCCTGCCCCTTGTCAAGTACCGTGGGGCCGCCCGCTTCTCGGTCAGTGTCGTGCTGGAGCGGCCCGCCTCAAGGGCGCTTCGCGTCGCCTTCGGCGATGGCCCTGCGGGCCACCCTTGACCCGGGCCGCTCCAGCACGGGGGAGAAGCGAGCGGGCGGCCTGGGAAAGCGGGTGGCCGGGGTCAGTTGGCGAGTGCTGTCGGCTGGGGGGTGGGCCGGGGCCGGGCGGGCGCGGGCGCGTCTCGCCTGCACGCCGGGTCGGCTCGGCGGCTTGCGGGCGGGGGAAATTCTCTCGCTCTGCGGCCGGGGGTGGCTGAGACTCGTTTCATGGCTGACATGGAGGCGTTCCGGGACGCGGTCGCGGTGTGGGTGGCGGGTGGTGGCGACGGCGGTCGGGCGGCTGAGCTTGCCGCGTTGTTGCCTGTCCGGGTCGTCGTGCTGCTTGAAGGGCTCAGTGACGTCGCCGCCGTCAATGCGCTGGCGGAGAGACGGGGACGGGATCTGGAGGCCGAGGGGGTCTGTGTCCTGTCCATGGGCGGGGCCATGAATGTGGGGCGCTTCGCCCGGCTTCTTGGGCCGTCCGGGCTCGGGCTTCGGCTTGCGGGGCTGTGTGATGAGCGGGAGCAGCCCTATTACGTCCGTGGCTTTGAGCGGGCCGGGGCGGCGGAGCACGGATTCTTCGTCTGCGCGGTCGATCTCGAGGACGAGCTCATCCGGGCGCTCGGTGTGACGCGGGTGGAGGAACTCGTCCGGGGGGAGGGTGAGCTGCGGGCCCTGGAGATCTTCCTGCGTCAGCCCGCGCAGCAGGGGCGCGCTCCTCAGCAGCAGTTCAGGCGCTTCCTCGGCACGAAGAAGGGGCGCAAGATCCGCTACGGGCGGGTTCTCGTCGAGGCGCTCGATGCCGATCGGGTTCCCGCGCCGCTCGACGGTCTGCTCAACAGTCTTTGACCGGCGGTCTGCTCAACAGTCTTTGACCGGCGGTCTGCTCAACAGTCTCCGACCGGCGGTCTGCTCACGCTCTCTGACCGGCGGTCTGCTCAACAGACTCTGACCGTTGGCCTGCCGGCAGTCTCTGACCGACGGGTGACGACCTCGGCACCTTGGCCTACGCAGGTCGTCACCCGTCACCCGGGCATGTCCGGCATGCTGCGCCGGTTCAGGCGCCCCCCGTGCCGCCCCCTACGCCGCCCCCTCCCCATGGCACTCCCCATACCCCCGCCCCGACCCGCACCAGCAAGCCGCCCCCCGCTGCGGCGGCCAAGCCACCGCTCGTCCGCGGGCCGCCAGTGTCGTCGCGTACTGCGGGAGCAGGGCGCTGTCCGCCGGGGAGGCTCCCTCCGACGCCGCGAACGCCTCGTAGGACGGGACCGTGCCCGTGACGATGCCCAGGTTCGGCGTGCCGGAGGACGCCAGCTCCCGCAGCGAGGCCTCTATCGTCGCCAGGTGCTCCTCGTGGGACGGGTACTCCGCGGAAAGGGCCGGATACGCCGTCACCAGTTCCGTCAGTTCCGCCTTCGGCCAGTGCAGGACCGCCACCGGGAAGGGGCGGGACAGGGCCTCGCGGTAGGTGCCCAGTTCCGCGCGCAGGCGGGAGATCTCCGCGGCCAGTTCCGCCGGGTTGTCCGAGCCCAGGGACCAGACCCGCTTCGGGTCGTGGAGCTCGTCCAGGGTGACCTGGGCGCCGGGGGAGCCGGGGGCGGTGTGGAGGGTGTCGGCCAGTACGTCCCAGTCGTCGTGCGGCGCGCCCAGCATCCGGCGGACCCGGTGGCGGCCGAAGAGGAGGGGGTGGGTGGAGTACGGGGGTTCCGCCACGTCCGTCAGGAGGAGGCGGGCTCCCTCCGTGAACGTCTCCTGGGCCTGCTCCAGCTCGTCGTGGGCCTCCAGGGCCTCCGCCACGATGACCCAGGGGGCCGGGTCCCGGGGGGACGCGGCGCGGACGCCGTCGATGATGGCCCGGGCCTCGGCCTCGTGGCCGTACTCCCAGAGGTTCGAGGCCTTGAGGGCCCGTACCAGGAAGGGCTCCTCCAGGCCGGTCTGCGAGGCCAGCAGGCGGTCGTAGAGCGTGGTCGCCGCGGGGCGGTCGCCGGACAGTTCCAGGTGGGCGGCGGCCTGCAGGAGCAGGGGCTCGGCGTCCTCGGGATACAGGCCGGCGGTTCGCTCCAGGCGTGCCGCTTCGGCGGTGTGGTCGACGTTCTCGGCAGGCGTGTCGGGGCGCATGAGGGACACCGTACTGCCGCACGGTGACGAGGGAGAGATATCTGCAGGCCAGGGCAGCCCACCGGGCAACCCTGGCCCGCCCGTGCCGGCGGCGGCTAGATGGTCACGCCGTCGATCTGGATCGTCTGCACCGCCTTCGCCGCGAAGGGGACGGCCACCGTCTTGCCGCTCAGGAACGTGTTCGTGTAGGACGCGTACTTGTCGCCGCCCGTCGTGACCGTGTTCCAGCGCGGGACCAGGCCGCCCGAGCCGCCCGTCACCGTCGTGAAGCGGGACAGGTCGAAGGTCAGGGTCTGGGCCGAGGCCGAGGTGTTGAGGGCCACGATCACCAGGCGCTTCGCCGTCGCGTCGTAGGCGGCCGTCGCATAGCTCACGCCCGTGTCGAGGATCTTCATCCCCGGGCGGATGTGACGGCTGAACTGAGCCATCACGTAGTACTTCGTCTGGATGGTGGTCGGCTGGAGGGTGCCCGCGTCGTACGCGATCATCGCCCAGCCCGTCGACGGGTCCATGACCTGCCAGTAGACCCAGGCTGTGGGGTGCAGCCAGCGGAAGTCGTAGAGGAGGTTGAAGGCCATGGTGTAGCCGGTGCCGTCGCTGTCGCCCGTCTCCGAGTTCCAGAGCTTCTTGCCGGCCGTCGTGACGACGTCCGTGTAGAGCAGGTCGCGGCGGCCGCCCGAGCCCTGGTAGCCGTGGACGTTGACCTGGTCGACGTAGCCCTTCGTCGTCGAGCTGAAGGAGTTCCAGGTGGTGCGGGCCAGGTCGTAGCTCGTCTCGTCCGAGGACGAGATCTTCACGCCCGTCAGGCCCCGGCTGTTCAACTCGCTGCGCAAGTAGGGGAGTACGGCCGCCTGGACCGTCGCGTCCATGTGGCAGCCCTCCTGTGTGCCGGTGGCCGTCCACCAGGACGACGAGGGCTCGTTGAAGGGGTCCACGGTCGCGAAGTTCACGCCCCAGTTGTTCTTGGCGTACAGGGCGACCGAGGCGAGGTGGGAGGCGTGCTGGCGGTAGTTCCAGGACTGGAGGTTGTTGCCGCCGTCCGAGGCGCCCGAGGGGTTGTGGTTCAGGCACATCCACCACATCGGGGAGTTGGCGAAGAGCTCGGTGGTCGCGCCGCGGGCCACCGCCTTCGTCAGCATCGCGCGCTGGGTGGCGTCCGCGGTCCAGTCCCAGGCGGAGGACGTGGGGGACTCGTTGTTCCAGTCCTGCCAGTAGCCCTCGATCTGCTTGAACGCGGGGATGTTCGGGGACGCGACCATCGACGAGCCGCTCACCGTGTTCCAGCTGCACGCGCCCAGGTTGTAGCGGGCGATGTTCAGGCCGAGTCCCGGCAGTGAAGTGCCGTTGTAGGTGGTGGACTTGGAGGTGAAGAAGATGTCGGCGAAGTCGTCCCGGGCGCCGAACACGTTCGCCCACCAGGCCAGCGAGGTGCCCCAGCCCTCCCAAGTGCCGTACGAGGTGCCGGGGTTGACGGCGATCGTGGCGTCCGCCCGTGCGGTGCCGGTCGCCAGGGCGCTGCCGAGGAGGGTGCCTCCCGCGGCTGTCAGCAGCGTTCTGCGTCGGATCATGGCTGTCTTCTCCGCCTCTCCGTGGGGCCGGCCTCCTGCCCCTGAGCAGGTGTCGGCCTGAAGACGTAGTGGCTCGCGCCTCTCGCCCCCCGCGCGCCATCACGAAGCATCGGGGGTGACGTGTGGGGTTGTCGAGAGGTGTGACAGCGCTTTCTTTCTATCCGGCTTTCTATTTCTCCAACGGTTATGAGAAGGGGTAGGGGTAGTGGGTTCCGGAAGCCCTGGGGGAGCGGTGCCGGGCGGTGTCGCGGTCGGGAGGCAGAGATTGCTCCCGGCCAAGGAGCCGACGGGGCTGGTCACTTGGGGGAGCAGCGCCTATCGTGCGGGCCCGGTGCAGGTCAGGTGGGCGACTGAGCGGGCCAGTGGGCAGGTGGGCGCATGCGCATTCCCGTCGTACGGCACGACACCCGGCGTCGGCGGGCGCGACGGCGGCGTGCGGTGTGGGCCGGGGGTGAACTCCTGGTCACCGTCGGCGTCGTGCTGCTGCTCCTCGTCGCCCATCAGCTGTGGTGGACCAACCGGGAGGCCCGCCGGGGCGCCGAGCGCAAGGTGGAGGCGCTGGAGCGGGAGTGGGGGACCGGTGCGCCGGCCGACCCGACCGGAACGGCACCCGCACCCGAGGACCCGGGCGACCCGCCGGCGGCCCGCACCACCCGGCAGCAGCCCACCGCCCGCCCCGCACCGCCCCGTTGGTCCCAGGCCTACGCCATCCTCACCATCCCCCGCCTCCACCTCCGCGTCCCCGTCGCCGAGGGCGTCGGCAGGCAGGAGGTCCTCGACAAGGGATACGCCGGCCACTACCCCGGCACCCAACAGCCGGGCCAGGCCGGGAACTTCGCGCTCGCGGGGCATCGGAACACGCACGGGGAGCCGTTCCGGTACCTCGACCGGCTGGCCGACGAGGACACCGTCCAGGTGGAGACCCGGACCGCGGTCTACACGTACGCCGTCGACCAGACGCTCGACCGGACCTCGGCTCGCGACTCGGGAGTGATCGGCAGCGTTCCGCGGTCCACGGGCCATCCGAGCCGCGGGTACAGCGAACCCGGCCACTACCTCACCCTCACCACCTGCACTCCGGAGTACACGTCCAGATACCGCCTGGTGGTATGGGCCAAGCTGAGCTCCGTGCGCCCCCGCTGAGCCACCGTTACGCCCGCTGCTCCCGTTACGCCCGCTGCTCCCGCAGCACCCGCTACGCCCGCTGCTCCCGCTACGCCCGCTGCTCCCGCAGCACCCCCAGCACCCGCTACGCCCGCTGCTCCCGCAGCACCCCCAGCAACACCGCCGCCAGCACCGCCAGTGCCGCCGACACCGCCATCGCCACGTCCGCGCCGTGCGCGAGTCCGCCGCCCGTCGACGTCGACACCGCGATCGTCAGCGCCACCCCGGCGCACGAGCCGACGTACCGGAACGTCTGCTGGGCGCCCGACCCCATCGCGGCCCGTGCCGCCGGTACCGACTCCACCGCGACCAGCGGGAGCGCGGCGTTCAGGAGGCCGCTGCCGATGCCGCCGAGGACGAGGCCGGGCAGGAGGCGGGGCCAGGAGTGCGCGGCCAAGGCGCCGAGCATGGCCAGGGCGCCGACCGCGTGCAGGGCGAAGCCGAGGGCGAGTTGGAGGCGGGGCGGGACCCGGCCGGCGAGGCGGCGGGCCTGGAGGGCGACCGCGAAGGAGAGGCCGGACCAGAGCAGGAACAGCCACGCCGTGTTCATCGCGGACATGCCGAGCGTCTGCTGGAGCAGCGCCGGCAGGAAGCTGAAGAGGCCGATCACGGCCAGCCCGGTGAACAGCCCGCCCGCGGAGGACGCCAGGAAGGCGGGCCGGCGCAGCAGGCCGAGGTCGATCATCGGGGTCGCCGTACGGCGTTCCAGCAGGGCGAAGACGGCCACCAACACCACCGCCGCGAGCAGCAGGAGCCCCACCGGGGCCCGCAGCCAGCCGTCCCGGCCCAGCGTCAGGGCCGCGATCAGGGCGATGAGCGCCAGCCCGAAGGCCAGGGCGCCGAGCACGTCGGGGCGGCCGGGGCGCGGGGCGCGCGACTCGGTGAGCGTGCGCGGGGCGAGGGCCGCCAGGAGCAGCGCCGCGGCGCCCAGGACGCCGTACGCCACCCGCCAGTCCGGCAGCGCGCCCGCGACCAGCGGGCCCACCGCGATGCCGCCGCTGACGAACGCGCCCCAGACGCCGGTCGCGCGCAGGCGGCCGTGCGGGGTGGGGAAGGCGTGCACGAGCAGGCCCAGGCTGCTGGCGAGCAGGCCCGCGCTGGCCGCGCCCTGGGCGATGCGGGCCAGCGTGAACTGCCAGGTCGTGGACGCGAACGCGCCGAGGACCGCGGTGATGCCCAGGGCGAGCGTGCCGGCGGTGAAGATCCGGCGGCGGCCGTGGTCGTCGGCGAGGCTGCCGGCCACCAGCAGCAGGGCGGCGAGGCCGAGCGGGGTGCCGTTGAGGAGCCATGCCTGGGCGGAGAGCGGGGTGTGCAGGGCGGCTGCGGTCTCGGGGAGCGTGACCATCGGCGCGGTGTACGTCATCAACGCGACGGCGGTGGCGGCGCTGGTCAGGGCGAGGGTGCGGCCGGGGTGGGGCGGCGCCGGAGGCGTCCCCGTGCGGGGCGTTGCTCGTTTCGCTGCTCGCGTCGCTGGGGAACCGGTGATGGTTCGTTTATTGAACCTAGGCATGTCCCGCACCCTAGCAGGGTCGGTTCAGTCACCGAACCAACAAGCGCAAAGTGGCTAAGGTGGACGTCATGGCACTGGGCAAGGACTACGCGACGCAGGAGTGCTCGATGGCCCGCGCGCTGGAGATCGTCGGCGAGCGCTGGACGCTGCTGGTGATCCGCGACGCGCTCTACGGCGTACGGCGCTACAACGACTTCCTCGTCCACCTCGGCATCCCGCGCGCCGTGCTGGCCGCGCGCCTCCATTCCCTCACCGAGCACGGCATCCTGGAGAAGCGCCGCTACCAGGAGTCGCCGCCGCGGGACGAGTACGTCATCACCGGCCGCGGCATCGCCCTGTGGCCCACGCTCCGCTCGCTGGGCCTCTGGAACCGCGAGCAGTACAACGAGGTCCAGCTGCGCTCCTTCCGGCACGCGGACTGCGGCACCGAACTCGGGCCGTACGGCGAATGCGCCGCCTGCGGAACCGTCGTACCGGTCGAGGACGTTCTGATGGTGCCGGGGCCCGGACTCGATCCGGACCCGGCCGATCCGGTCAGCCGCGCGCTGCTGAAGCCGAAGAGGCTCCTTCAGCCGCTGGAGACCGGTCAGGTATAACCGAGGCAGACAGCACAGGACGCGCAGTCCATGGGAGGGGAGCACAGGTGAGCCGCAGTCCGCGACCCGCACCGGCCGTCGCGCTCCTCCTCCTGCTCCTCCAGCTCGCCGTCCTCGACGCCGGCAGCCTCTCCGCCACCGTCGCGCTCGCCGCGACCGCCGCGGCCGGCTCCGCCCTCGCGCTCTGCACCCTCGCCGCCGCGCGCTGCGCGCCCGCCGTGCCGCCCACCCGGGTGCGCACGGCCATCAGGGACCGCGCCCGCCGTACGGCCTTCCTGCCGCAACGCGACCCCGACGCCCGGGGCCGCACCCGGCCCCGAGCCCCCGGACACGCCCTCCCGGCGACCATCGCGTAGGGCCCGTACCTCTCTCTGTCCGCCTGCCCTCGCGCGGGTCGTCATGCCGTTCCCGACATCCCCGGAACGTTCCGGCACTGACGAGACCCCCGGAGGGCTCACCCATGTCCGTCTTCGCCACCCTGGTCGAGCGGCTCGCCGACCTCCTGCACCCCCTGCTCGGCGCGTCCGCCGCGGCCGGCGCGATCGTCCTGTTCACCGCACTCGTACGCCTTCTCGTCCACCCCCTGTCCCGGGCGGCGGCGCGCGGCCAGAAGGCCCGGACCGAGCTCCAGCCGAAGATCGCCGAACTGCGCAAGAAGCACGCCCAGAACCCCGAGAAGCTCCAGAAGGCGGTGCTGGAGCTGCACGCCGAGGAAAGGGTGTCGCCGCTGTCCGGCTGTCTGCCGAGCCTGCTCCAGCTGCCCGCCTTCTTCCTCCTCTACCACCTGTTCTCCAGCACCACGAACCCGCTGCTGACCCACGAACTGTTCACCGCGCCCCTCGGGGGCCGCTGGGCGGACGCGCTGGCCGGTGACGGGGCCTTCGGCGGGGCCGGGCTGGTGTACGCCGCCCTGTTCGCGGTCGTCGCGGCCGTCGCCTCCTTCAACTACCGCCGCACCAAGCGCACGATGGCCGCGCATCCGGTGGTGCCCGCGGTTCCGGCGGCCACGGACGGTCAGGCCGTGCCCGGGCTGGGGGCGATGACCAAGGTCATGCCGTTCATGTCGTTCCTCACGCTCTTCACCGTGGCGGTGGTGCCGCTGGCCGCCGCGCTCTACGTCGTCACGAGCACGACCTGGAGTGCGGTGGAGCGGGCAGTGCTCTACCGCTGAGCCGACGGCGGCCGGTCCAGTCCGTGAACCGGGTATTGCGGACTGGACGTCGACCTTGGAGGATCGACCAGTCATCCGATGGCTGCACCCGTCGGAGGGCGCCCCGCGATCGAGGGAGATTGTGATCATGAAGCTGCTGCGAGTCGGTACGGCGGGAGCGGAGAGGCCCGCGCTGCTCGACGGCGAGGGGGTCCTGCGGGACCTCTCCGGCGTCGTCCCCGACCTCGACGGAGCACTGCTCGCCGACGACGACGCGCTGGGCCGGATCAGGGCCGCGGCCGAGGCGGGCACGCTGCCCGTGCTGGACCCGGCCGGCCTGCGGATCGGGCCGCCGCTCGCCCGCATCGGCAAGATCGTCTGCATCGGCCTGAACTACCACGACCACGCCCGCGAGACCGGCGCCGAGCCGCCCGCCGAGCCCGTGATCTTCTTCAAGGCCGCCGACACCGTCGTGGGCCCGAACGACACGGTGCTCGTCCCGCGCGGGTCGGTGCGGACCGACTGGGAGGTCGAGCTGGCCGTCGTCATCGGACGTACGGCCCGTTACGTCGAGTCGGCGGAGGCGGCGCTCGCGCATGTCGCCGGGTACGCGGTCGCGCACGACGTGTCCGAGCGGGAGTTCCAGCTGGAGCGCGGCGGGACCTGGGACAAGGGCAAGAACTGCGAGACGTTCAACCCGCTGGGGCCGTGGCTGGTGACGGCGGACGAGGTGCCCGACCCGCAGAACCTGTCGCTGAAGCTGTGGGTCAACGGGGAGCTGAAGCAGAACGGGACGACGGCCGAGCAGATCTTCCCGGTGGCGGAAGTGGTGCGGTACGTCAGCCAGTTCATGACCCTGTACCCCGGGGACGTCATCAACACCGGGACCCCGGCGGGGGTCGCGCTGGGGGCGCCCGAGCCGAAGCCGTTCCTGCGGGCGGGGGACGTGGTCGAGCTGGAGATCGAGGGGCTCGGTCGTCAGCGGCAGGAGTTCAAGGACGCCTGAGGGGTCGGGGCGCGGGGTTGCGCGGCGGCTGCGGGTTGTCCGTGGCTGGTCGCGCGGTTCCCCGCGCCCCCTTCAGGGCGTTGTCCTACCGGTCCTTCTCCAGGAACTGCTCCAGCGCCTCCACCACGAACCTGTGGTCCTGGAGTTGCGGCAATCCGCTCACCGTCACCGCGCCCACGACCCCGACGCCCTCCACCGTGATGGGGAAGGAGCCCCCGTGGGCGGCGTACTCGTCCGGGTCCAGGCGGGAACTCTCCTCGAACGTCGTCCCCTTCGCGCGGAACCGGGCGCCGACCAGGTAGGACGCGGAGCCATAGCGCTCGACCACCCGGCGCTTGCGGTTGATCCAGGCGTCGTTGTCCGGCGCGGAGCCCGGCAGGGCGGCGTGGAAGAGCTGCTGGCCGGCGCGGTGG
Organism: Streptomyces sp. Act143; assembly: GCF_003143935.1. GTDB lineage: Bacteria > Actinomycetota > Actinomycetes > Streptomycetales > Streptomycetaceae > Streptomyces. Next base: position 6,878,875 of record NZ_QFRX01000001.1, read on the forward strand.
ATGTCGATCGCGACCGGCGCCTGGCGCTCCCGGGCCAGCTCCACCAGCAGCGAACCCAGCGCCCACGCGTCGTCGTTGGTGAACCGGCGGAAGACCAGACGGCGTTCCTGGGCCTCCAACTCCTCGATCGGCGGCGTCAGTTCCGGATGGAACTTCGGGGTCAGCTCGGTGTTGTGCGTCACAGCTTCACCACCACTCCGTCGTGGGCCGAACGGCGGGCCGCCTCCAGTACGTCGAGGGCGGCGGCCGCCTGAAGTGCGGTCACCGGGTTGGGACCGCCGTCGAGCAGGGCTTTCGCCACGGCCGCATAGTAAGCGGGGTAGTCCCCGGCGAGGGTAGGTTCGGCGCGCCCGCCGCCGGTCACCGGGGATTCCCCGGCACCCACGCGCCCCCACATCGACTCGGGCTCAAGGCCCCACTCCTTCTCGCTCCCCGGCCGCCTGCCCTCCCGCAGGGCCGCCTCCTGGGGGTCGAGGCCGTACTTCACGTACCCCGCCTCGGACCCCAGCACCCGGAAACGCGGGCCGAGCTGGGCGGTGGTCGCGGAGACGTAGAGGTGGGAGCGGACGCCGCCGGCGTGGGTGAGCGCGATGAACGTGTCGTCGTCGACGGAGGCGCCGGCCCGCCGGATGTCCGACTCGGCGTACACGGAGGTCACGGGGCCGAAGAGGACGAGCGCCTGGTCCACGACATGGCTGCCGAGGTCGTACAGCAGACCTCCGATCTCTGCCGGATCGCCGGACTCCCGCCAGCCGCCCTTCGGCTGTGGCCGCCACCGCTCGAAGCGGGACTCGAAGCGCCATACGTCACCCAGCGCGCCCTCGGCCAGCAGCTTGCGGAGCGTCAGGAAGTCGTTGTCCCAACGGCGGTTCTGGAAGACGGAGAGGAGCAGGCCGCGCTCCTCGGCGAGGGCCGCCAGCTCACGTGCCTCGGCCGCGGTCCCGGCGACCGGCTTGTCGACGACGACCGGGAGCCCGGCCCGCAGGGCGGTGGTGGCGAGCGGGACGTGCGTCTTGTTGGGGGACGCGACGACGACCAGGTCCAGGTCACCGGCCCGCTGCTCGAACAGCTCGTCGGGGGTGGCGGCGACGCGTACGTCCGGGAACTCGGCGCGGGCCTGCTCCTGGCGCTCGGGGTTCGAGGTGACCACCGTGTCGAGGACGAGGCCCTCGGTGGCCGCGATCAGCGGGGCGTGGAAGACGGAACCGGCGAGGCCGTATCCGATGAGGCCCACGCGGAGGGGGGTGCCAGGCGTACGAGTCATGCGTCCCACTTTCGCAACGCTGTTGCCAAAGTGCAAGCGCGGGTGAGAATGGGGGCGTGAACAGGACGAACGCCGGCGCCAACCTCCCGGCTCTGCGCAGCCACAACACCGCACTGGTGCTGGACCTGCTGCGCACCGCGGGGCCTGGCGGCATCAGCCGGCTGGAACTCGCCGAGCGCACCGGGCTGACCCCGCAGGCCGTCAGCAAGATCACCGGACGGCTGCGGGAGGAGGGCCTCGCGGCGGAGGCGGGCCGCCGTGCGTCCACGGGCGGCAAGCCGCGCACGGTACTGCGGCTGGTGCCGGAGGCCGGGCACGCGGTCGGGGTCCACCTGGACCGGGACGAGCTGCGAGCGGTACTGGTCGACCTGGACGGGGCCGTGGTGGGGGAGCGGTGCGCACCGATGGACCTGGGGGCGGGCGCGGAGGCGGTCGTGGCGGGGGTCGCGCGCGTGGCGGGGGAGCTCGTGCCGGAGGGGCCGGCGGCCGGGGCGCAGGTGCCCGCCGCGCGGTCGCGTCCGGTGCTCGGGCTGGGCGTGGCGCTGCCCGGTCCCCTGGACCACCTGCGCGGCGTGCTGCACCGGGTCACGGGGTTCCCCGAGTGGGACGGCTTCCCGCTGCGGGACGCCCTCGCCGAGCGGCTCGGGCTGCCCGTCGTCGTCGACAAGGACACGAACGCGGCGGCACTCGGGCTGGCGGTCCGGGACACCGGCCCGGCGGTTCGCCGATCGGGGGGCAGGGAGGCGGGCGCGGCGGCTCACGGACCCGCGGTCAGGGACGTCAACGCCGCGGCGCCCGGCCCAGCCGTCGCGGACGAGAGCGCCTCCTTCGCCTACCTGCATCTCGGCACCGGCCTCGGTGCCGGGCTGGTGATCGGCGGGGTGGTGCACCGGGGCGCCCGGACCGGCGCGGGCGAGTTCGGTCACCAGGTCGTCCAGTTGGACGGGCCGGTCTGCGGCTGCGGCAACCGCGGCTGCATCGAGGCGCTGTGCCTGGCCGCCGTGCGGCGCGGGGACGTGGCCGAGGCGGCGCGCGTGCTGGGGGTCGGGGCGGCGAACCTGGTCGCGCTGCTGGACATCGACCTGGTGCTGCTCGGCGGGCGTACGGTCGCCGCGGCGCCGGAGGCGTTCGCGGCCGGGGTGCGCACGGTGCTGCGGGAGCGGGCCCGGGGGGAGGCCGCGGTGCCGGTACGGATCGCCTCCGGCGGCGCGCGCGGGGTGGCCGAGGGGGCGGCCCAGCTGGTGCTGGCGCCCCTGTTCGGGAGGGCGGAGGGCTGATCCGCCGGTCCCGGCGCCCGCCGATCGGGCGGGATTCCCCCGTCGCCCGGAGCGGCACCCTTCGTGAGCGCCCGCCACCCGCCATGGTGATGTGCTTATGCGACTGTGCACGCCTCTCGCCCTCCCCCTCGCCGCGACAGCCGCCCTTCTCGCGCCCGCGCCCCCGGCGCACGCCGCCCCCGCCTGCGACGCCCCCGGCTCCCGCGCCTTCCCCCTGACCACCCGCATCCACGGCGGCCCCGCCGACTACGCCCCCGGCGGCGGCTTCGGCACCTGGTACCTGGACCTCACCAACACCACCGCCCGCACCTGCACGGACATCCACCCGGTCATCGTCCTCGTCGACAAGGAACGCGCCCTCACGGCCGGGCAGCCGCGCCTGGAGTTCTACGAGGACGCCGCCGACGGCGACCGCCCCCGCCCCGTCCGCTTCGAGGCCACCGACGAGGACGAACTCGTCGGCGCGTTCGGCGGCCCCGGCTTCACCGTCGGCCCCGGCCGGACCGTCACCGTCAAGGTCCGCCTCGCCCTCACCGCGGACACCGTGGCCAACCAGGTCACCGCCAACGCGGCCGTCGTGCAACGCCACGACGACGACGGCGACTGGGTCGGCCAGTCCAACGACTACCGGTTCACCGTCGAGGCCGACCCGCGACGACCGCCGGCGACGGGGGACGACCGGCTCCCGTACGTGGAGGAACTCGCCCGCACCGGCCTCGGCCCGTCCGGCCCGGCCCTCGCCGCGACCGCCGCGCTCCTCCTGACCGGCGCCGCGCTGCTCCTGACCCGCAGGCGCCGCTGACGACGGCGCCGGCCCGAGCCGCGGGTCCCGCACCGCCCAACCGGTACTCGGTGATCGACGGGGTCAGGATCACCACTTCCTGATTAGGCTGTGGGCGTCGGTACGCCGTGGTTCCGGCGCTCCCCGCTCGTTCCCGCACCACCGCCTGGAGTTCGAAGCACATGCCCGACCGCAAGCCCATCGATTCGTGGCTCACCGACATGGACGGCGTACTCATCCACGAGGGCGTGCCGATCCCCGGCGCCGACGCCTTCCTGAAGAAGCTGCGCGAGTCCGGCAAGCCCTTCCTGGTGCTCACCAACAACTCCATCTACACCCCGCGCGACCTCCAGGCCCGCCTGAGCCGCATGGGCCTGCACGTACCGGTCGAGAACATCTGGACCTCGGCCCTCGCCACCGCCAAGTTCCTGGACGACCAGCGGCCGGGCGGATCGGCGTACGTCATCGGCGAGGCCGGTCTGACCACCGCGCTGCACGACATCGGGTACATCCTCACCGACCACGACCCGGACTACGTCGTGCTCGGCGAGACGCGGACCTACTCCTTCGAGGCGATGACCAAGGCGGTCCGCCTCATCAACGCCGGCGCCCGCTTCATCTGCACCAACCCCGACGAGACCGGCCCCTCCACCGAGGGCCCCCTCCCCGCCACCGGCGCGGTCGCCGCGCTCATCACCAAGGCGACCGGCAAGCAGCCCTACTTCGCGGGCAAGCCCAACCCGCTGATGATGCGCACCGGGCTCAACGCGATCGGCGCCCACTCCGAGACCAGCGCGATGATCGGTGACCGGATGGACACGGACGTCCTGGCGGGGCTGGAGGCGGGGATGGTGACGTTCCTCGTGCGGACCGGGCTGACCACGGACGCGGACATCGAGAAGTACCCCTACCGGCCGTCGACCGTCGTGGACTCGATCGCGGACCTCGTCGACCGCGTCTGAAACGCCGTCGGGGCCGAATCCACCCCGTTCGGAGCAGCGGTGGCCCCCTTGAGGATGCGGGGCCGCCGTCGCGGGGGGAGTCTCCAGGTGTCTGGAGGTTCACGATGGGTTCCCTGCGCGTCACACTCTGTACCGCCCTGCTGGGCTGCGCCGTCCTCACGCCGGCGGCCTCCGCGCACGCGGCGGACGCAGGCGGTGTCGCGGTCACCCCGTCGTCCCCCGCCCCCGGCACCGACATCGCCCTGCGGGTGAGCGGCTGCGCGAGCAGCAGAACCGGTACGGCGGTCTCGGCGGCGTTCGTCGCCGAGGTACGCCTCGCCGGCGCCGACGGCACCCTCGTCGGGGAGACACGGGTCCGCACCGAGCTCGAGGCCGGCAGCTACGACGTCCGGATCGCCTGCGGGGACGCCTCCCGCACCGGCACCCTGACCGTCGTGGACGCCTCGGCGCGGCCATCGCCGTACGCGTCCCCCGTGGCCCCCGTCCACGCGGGCGGCGGCGGTACCGCGCAGCACCTCGCCTCCGCCTCGGCCACCGGCCCCGGCACCGCGCACGCCGTGACCGGCCTGGTGCTGGCCGGGGTCGCGGCGACGGCGGTGGCGCTGCGCAGGTCCCGGCGGAGCCGCGGGAGCGACTGACCGGCCATGCCCGAGCACACCGACGCACCCCACCCCGGCGCCCGCACCACCGGCCGCCTGCTGACCGGCGTGGCCTGGGCCGTGCTGCTGCTCGGGCTGTGGCTGTGGGGCCGTGAGGTCACCGACGTACGGAACGGGATATCGGCGCCGACCACCGGCGACGTCGCGGCGGTCGGCCGGCCGCCCGGCGTCGCGCTGCCGCCCGCCCTGCACCCGCTCGCCGCCGCCCGGCCGCAGCGCATCGACATCCCCGGGCTCGGCGTGCAGGCGCCCGTGGTCGCCCGCGGGCTCGACCGGGACGGGGGTATCGATCCACCGCCGTACGACCAGGCGGGCGTGGTCGGCTGGTACGCCGCCGGAACCCGGCCCGGGGCGGCCGGGACCGCGCTGATGGTGGGGCACGTGGACACCGAGACCCGGCCCGCGGTCTTCTACAAGCTCAGCACGGTGCAGCCCGGCGAGACGGTCCGGGTGATCCGGGACGACGGCAAAGTCGCCGAGTTCACCGTCGACGACGTGCAGGTCGTCACCCGCGACCACTTCGACGCCCGGCAGGCGTACGGGCCACGGCAGCCCGGGCGGGCCGAACTGCGGCTGGTCACCTGCGGCGGCACCTTCGACCGGGCGAGCCGCAGCTACACCGCGAACGTGATCGTGTCGGCGTATCTGACCGGAACCGGCCTGTGAGCCCCGTCGCCCGCCAGGCACCTGGCCCGGTCGACGGCCCGCTCCCCCCGAAGCCGCCGACCGGGCTGGTCCTCAACCGCGCGCGCACGGGCTGCGGGAGTAACCCGGCGTCCGACGCGGGAGGCTTGGGCAGCCATGGTGAATGGACGACAGGCCGGGGGCTGGGGCCTTGTGGGGAAGACTCTAGAACGGATGAGCGCCGTGGCCTAGAGGACGATTAACGCCAAGTCAGAGGACGACGGCGCTCTGTCATCCACCCAGGTCGTACGGGGTTCTACGAAGGGGCGCCGGAGGGCCGGCCGCCCGCGCCGCCCTTGCCGCCCGCGCCGCGCAACGCCGCGTCGTCGATGTCGTGTTCGAGGACGGCGGTCGCCACCCGGTCCAGTGACAGCCGGTTGCGCCGCGCGAACCGGCGCAGGACCGCGAACGCGTCGTCGGCGCGCACCCCCCACCGCTCGGCCAGCATGCCCTTGGCCTGCTCGATCCGCACCCGGCTGGAGAGCGCCTGCTGCAACTGCGCGGCCAGGGTGCGGTACTGCGTGTGCTCCCGGTGGTTCTGAAGACCGACGGCGGCCGCGTCGGCGAGGGCCTGCGCCACCCGCACCTCCGCCTCGCAGGCGGGCAGGACCGCGTCGCCCAGCGGCTCCGGCGGAGCCGTCCGGTCCGGCAGCGTCGGCACGAACACGTTGAGCGCGCCGAACAGCGACCCCTGGCGGCGTAAGGGGACCGCGAAGGTCGCGACGATGTCGTGGCGCAGCGCCCGCTCGGTGAACTCGGGCCAGCGGGCCGCCGCGTGAGCCACCCGGATGGAGACGGGCGGCACCGGTTCGCCGGACGCGTAGCTGTCCAGGCAGGGCCCGCCGCCGTGCTGCGCCTGGAGCAGGTCCAGCGCCACCGCCTCCCGGCGGCTGCTCGCGGCGAACGACACCGCCTCCCCGGTTTCGACCAGCATGATCCCGGCGGCCCGTGCGGCCAGCAGCTCCACGCAGTGGTCGGCCACGCGGCGCAGATAGTGCCCGGCGTCGAAGCCGTCGGCGAGCGTGTCAGCCGCCTCCACCAACGCCGCCGCCAGCCGGAGTTCCCGGGTGGTGTGGTGCATGAACACGCACTTCCCTTCCCTGCGGCCCGCTCCCCCGTGTGGCGCGCACCTACCCAGACCACGGGCGCTGTAACAGCTCCCCGACAAGGCGCGGGCGATCTCGTGTGCCCCAGGACACCTATGTCAGGATTGAGACTTGGACGAGTGCACCCGAGGGGGAGCTGCATGTACGGCATGAGGGGGGCCGGAGCGAGGACGTCCGCGATGGTGCTGGGGGCGGCGCTGCTGATCGCGGGATGCTCCTCGTCCGGGGACAAGGACGATCCGGAGGACAGCTCCGGCGCCCGGATCACTCAACAGCCCAAGGGCACCGACCCGTTCTGGGTCAACCCGGACGGCAACGCGGCCCAGCAGGTCGCCGAGTACGAGAAGTCCGGCAAGAAGGCCGACGCCGACCACATCCGCAGGATCGCCGAGCAGCCGACCGGTGAGTGGATCGGCCCGGAGAACCCCGAGCAGGAGGCCCGCGGCTTCACCGAGGCCGCCGAGAAGGCGGGCCGCACGGCCCTGCTGGTCCTCTACAACATCCCGCACCGCGACTGCGGCCAGTACTCGCAAGGCGGCGCCGCCGACGGCAACGCGTACCGCTCCTGGATCGACGGCGTGGCCGCCGGCATCGGCGACCGCCCGGCGACGGTGATCCTGGAGCCGGACGCCGTACTGCACCTGGTCGACGGCTGCACCCAGGACGAGTTCCACGAGGAGCGCTACGACCTGCTGGGCGGCGCCATCGACAAGCTCAAGTCCCTGAAGAACACCAAGGTCTACCTGGACGCGGGCAACGCGGGCTGGGGCCATCCGGACCAGATCTTCGAGCCGCTGAAGTGGGCGGGCGTGGAGCGGGCCGACGGCTTCTCGGTCAACGTCTCCAACTTCTACTCGACCCAGGACTCCATCGCCTACGGCAAGCAGCTGTCGCAGAAGGTCGGCGGCAAGCACTTCGTGATCGACACCAGCCGCAACGGCAACGGCCCGTACACCGAGGGCAAGGCCGACGAGCGCTGGTGCAACCCGCCGGGCCGGGCCCTCGGAGAGCCCCCGACGACGAAGACCGCGGACCCGCTGGTCGACGCCTACGTCTGGGTCAAGCGGCCGGGGGAGTCGGACGGCGAGTGCAAGGGCGGCCCGAAGGCGGGCGAGTGGTGGGCGGAGTACGCGCTCGCCCTGGCGAAGGCGAGCAAGTAGCCCCTACGACGCCCCTACGACGAGGAGGGCGCCCACCGGACCGTCCGGCGGGCGCCCTCCGTCACGTACGGACCGGCCCTAGGGAACCTTGACCCACTGCGCCTTGCTCGGCGTGCCCTGGTCGTCGTCCGCGAAGAGCATGTACCAGCCCGACTGGACGAGGTTCTTGTTCTTCGGCACCGTCACCGTGATCTTGTCCCCGGACACCTTGTAGTCCAGCGCGATGGAGCGCTGGTCGACGTCCGTGACATGGGTGGAGGCGCTCGGCCGGATCAGCCGCACCTTCTTGATCGTGGAGGCGTGCTGGGAGGTGAAGGTCCCCGAGTCGCCGCGCTCGATGGTCTGCGGGCCGCCCGACAGGGAGGGCCGCGAGTCCCGGTAGAGGTACGGCGGGGTGTAGATCTCGATGCGCTGTTCGAACTTGCCCGGCTTGGTGTTGGCCTTGTCGCTGTAGAGCGAGTCCGACCCGAAGAACATCACCCGGCCGTCGGGCAGCAGGATCGACCCGGAGTGGTAGTTCCGGCCCACCAGGGGGTCCGCCACCTGCTCGAAGGTGTTGGTGTCCGGGTGGTAGAGCCGCGCCTGGAGGATGTTGGAGTCGCTGCGCCCGCGGTAGTCCTCCGAGCCGCCCGACACCAGCACGGTGTCGTCGGGCAGGATCGAGGAGCTCGGGTAGCGGGTGCCCTTCTCCAGCGTCGGACCGTCCACGAACTTCGGGTTGTCGGCCTTCAGGTCGATGATCCGGGTCTTGTTGCTGGACTGCTCGGACTCGCCGACCCCGCCGCCGCCGATCACCATGAACTTCTCGTCCTGCGCGGGCGGCAGCAGCACCGTGCCGGAGGTCTCCATCAGCTTGGCGTCGCTGAGCCCGGGCAGCTTGGTGAACTTGTTGGTGTCGACGTCCCAGATGCCCGGGTCCCGGCCGACGTTGTCCGGTCCGTAGCCCGCGTTCGACCCCGAGTAGAAGATCTTGCCGTTCTGCATGAGGAACAGCGCGGGGTAGGTCGGGAACTGCCGGTTCTTGGCGAGGTACGTCCACTTCTTGGTCTTCGGGTCGAAGACCTCGTTCTTGCCCGGCACCAGCTGGCCGATGTCGTCGAGGCCGGAGACGCTGAGGATCTTGCCGTCGCTCAGGGTGGTGAGCGTCGGGTACCAGCGGGCCTCGTTCATCGGGTCGACCTTGATGTACCGCTCGGCGACGGGGTCGAACTCGTAGGCGTCACGGATGCCCTGGAAGTCCTTCTTGTCCAGGGCGAGCTTCTGTGCGATGCCGTAGGTGTTGCGCGCGTCGGTGCCGGACAGCCCCTGGATGCGGTAGTTGTCCTGGGTGCCGGTCTCGTACGCGCGGCCCTTCTTCTGCGCCTCGACGTAGACCCGGTAGATGCCGGGGGTGTTGCCGAGGAACTTGCCGGTCGCCTGGTCGAAGTTCTTCTTCGCGCGCGGCACGATGATCGAGTCCTTGGACACGAACGTCTTGCCGTTCTCCTTGCCGGTGAACTTCGTGCCCGCGGGCAGCGTGATCGGCTTGTCCGGGTTCTCGTTGTGGACGATCATCAGGCCGCCGGCCTTGGTGACGTCACCCTTCAGCTTCTCGTACCGCTTGGTGCCGCCCGCGATCAGCAGGTTGCCGTTGGCCAGCTGGGTGTGGCCGGTGCAGAACAGGTCGCTGGGGGTGGGCACCTTCTTGATGGTGCCCTTGACCGGGTCCCAGATCCGGGTGTCGAACTTCTTGGCGTCGAAGTTGTCCTGGTTGTTGCCGGAGCCCGCGACGAGCAGCACCTTGCCGGTGCGCAGCAGCGCCGCGTGGATGGTGTTCTGCCGGTACTCCTCGGGGAACTCGACGACTTCCCACTTGCCGTTCTCGGCTTTGTACTCCGGCTTGTTGATTTGGTACTGGTGGTATTTCTCGGTGCCGAAGCGGTAGAGCCACGGCCCGTTCATCCCGGCCAGTGCGAGTACCACCACCGTGCCGATCGCGAGGCGACGGGCACGGCGGCGTCCAGCCTGGTCGTTCATTCCTTACGTCCCCCAAGTCCACCCAGGGCGATTTGCATGGTCTGGTCGTTGCCTCCGCCGCTTCCCTGGCTGTTCGGCTGAGAGGCGGCCCAGGTCGGTTTCGGCGCCGGGGCGTGCGGAGCGGTGGGCAGCGGCTGCGGCTCGTACTGCTGCTGTGCCGGCACGGCCGCCGGGTCCTGCGCCTGCGTCGCGGGCCGCTTCTTCTCCTGGCGCAGCATGTGCCGCCACACGAAGATCGGGGTCGCGGTGATCAGCATGGCGAAGATCGCCCAGGTGATCATCGCGGGGTGCGAGTGTCCGTAGACGAAGCCGGCCCCGATCGAGCCGCCGAAGATGACGATGAAGTACCAGTGGTAGCGGAAGGTCGCGAACCAGCGGTCGGGGCTGGCCGAGTCGCCCTTGGGGGTGACGACGAACTTGCTCTTGCGGCGCAGCGCGGAGTCGATCAGGGCCTTGGCGTACAGCGGCGCGGACAGCGCGGACATCACCATGCCGGCCACACCGCCGGAGCCCTCCGGCTCGTGCGGCGAGACGTTGTGACGGCGGTTCCAGACGTAGAGGCCGATCTGGAGCGCGGAGGCGTTGCCGTAGAGCATCAGCCACACGGTCGGGTCGATGTTCACACCCGAGGCGCCCAGGCCCAGGAACAGCGCGCAACTGACGGCCGCGAGAATCCAGTTGAGGGCGGACATCGGGTAGAAGATGATCATCATCGTGTAGTTGAAGAGCTTGCCCGGGGGCAGCGAGAACCAGCCCTTCCAGTACTGCTTCAGGATCGTCTCGTACGTCCCTCGCGACCAGCGCATCTGCTGGGTGAAGAAGTCCGTCCAGGCGCTGGGCCCTTCACCGACGGCGAGCACGTCCGGCGTGTACACGGAACGCCACTTCCGGCCGGTCGCCGGGTTCTTGTGGCGGTGGATCTCGAAGCCGGTGGCCATGTCCTCGGTGATCGAGTCGTACAGGCCGCCGATCTGCTTGAGCGCCTTGATGCGTACGGCGTTCGACGTACCGACGAACATCGGGGCGCCGTAGTAGTTACCGGCACGCTGGATGAGGGCGTGGAAGAGGAACTGCTGGGACTCGGCGGCCTTGGTGACGAAGTTGTCGTAGTTGCCGTAGACCTGCGGGCCGATGACGAAGCCGATGTCCGGGTCGCGGAAGAAGCCGAGCATCCGCTCCAGGTAGTTGGGCAGCGGCACGTGGTCGGTGTCGACGGAGGCGAAGTAGTCGTAGTCGTCGCCGTGCGCGTCGAGCCAGGCGTTGTAGTTGCCGTGCTTGGTCTTGGCGCGGTGCGGGCCCTTGGCCTGGTTCCACTGCGCGACGCCCTTGCGGGAGAAGTGGTGCACGCCGAGCCGGGCGCAGACCTCCTTGACCTCGGGGTCGTCGCCCTCGTCGAGGAGCCAGACATGCAGAAGGCCCCGGTGGCGCAGCTTGACCGCCGCCTCCAGGGTCTTCGTCACCATCTCCAGCGGCTCCTTGCCGGGCACGAAGGAGGTCAGGAAGGCGACTCTGGTGCCGGTCTCGGGCACCACCGGGATCGGGTCGCGGGCGACCAGCGTGGCGTGCGCGTTCGAGAGCACGTTCATGCAGCGGAAGAACTCGATCAGGCCGATCGAGACGAGCATGACGATGTCGAGGGCCGGCAGGAAGTCGAAGGCGGGGTAGTCGCGTTCGGTCCAGTGCTCGGGCTGGAGCAGCCAGAACAGCAGGACGAGGGAGAGCACCGGCGCGGCGGCCAGCATCAGGGCGACCCTTATGCGGTGCGGCTCCTGCGAGATCAGTGAGCGGTACTGCACCTTGTACGGCTTGGTCGGATCCGGCTGGGTGAGGGGACCTGCCAGCCGGCTGTAGTGCTCGTAGTCGTACTTCGGCAGTGTCTTCTTGATCCGGCGGAACGTGCCCGTCCGAGTCTGTGAAGCCACCCTGAGCTGGGTGGTCTGGGACGGGTCGTAGTTCTGCCGGGCGCCCGTCGGCGTCGACGTCATGAGTCATCCCCCCGCACGCGGGTCGTCGCGTGCTGTGTCGGTTCCTTACACCTGCTCGAGTCCCCCTCGACCTTCACAGGCGTATCAGTGGTGGGCCGCAGTCACCACATCGTCCACACCAATAGACATGGAACTGCGACCTTCCGGTTGCATGATGCCCCCCTCGGCATCTCCTTATGAAACGGGGCCCCTCACCCCGTCCGCGCCCGCAACCGGCTCCGTGCCCCCCAACTGCCGCGAATACGCAGCATCTTGGAAAACAAGGTTTCTACGGTGCCAGGCATGATCGCAAGATGCGAAACGCGGTGTTTACCGGTCATAGGCGTTCATTGTGGCCCCTGTGGGGAGCTTGTGGAGCCGTTGTGGACAGCAGTGCGCGGATGGTACCTAAGTGCCTTCCCGCCGAGAGCGTATCGGCCCGGACAGCCGGAAAGCCCCCCGTTCGCACGAGGGGCTTCCTGCTTGTCTGTGCGCCGCCAGGGACTCGAACCCCGGACCCGCTGATTAAGAGTCAGCTGCTCTAACCAACTGAGCTAGCGGCGCCTGCTGACCCGGAGAACTCTACCGGACGCCGGAGGGTGCTCCTGACCATCGTCGGGTGCTCCCACCTGGGGCGGAGCAGGGGGCGTACATCATTCGGACCGTCAACATGCGCGTCCGGAAGACAGTTGAGAAACTGACGAATGTGCACAGGTGCGGACATTTCCATCTGGAGTGTGAGGGGAATCGCATGGAGACTCCGGGATTCGAGGAACCGGCGTTCGAGGAATTCGATCCCGTGAGCGACTGCGACTGCCCCGGATGCGTTCACTGGAGGCGCGTACTGCCGCATTCCCGCACCGGCCGCCACCCGGCGGCACACCGGGCCGTCGTCCTCGCCGCGACGGCCACCGCGGCGATCGCCGTGACCCAGGCCGCCCCCGCCTTCGCCGCCCCCCACGCCCCGGACCGCCCGCACGCTCCCGCGGCCGACGAGCCCGACACCCCCCAGGGCGACAAGGCCCCGCTGCACGGCCCCGGCGGCCGACCCGCCGGGATCACGGCGCCCGCCACCACCCGCGCCGCGATCATCAAGCGGGCCAAGAGCTGGGTCGCCGCGCAGGTGCCGTACAGCATGACGGAGTACTGGTCCGACGGTTACCGGCAGGACTGCTCGGGCTTCGTCTCCATGGCCTGGAACCTGCCCGGCAACGAGTGGACCGGCAGCCTCGACCAGTACGGGGTGCGGATCGCCAAGGACGATCTCCAGCCCGGCGACATCCTGCTGTTCCACAACCCGGTCGACCCCGAGAAGGGCTCGCACGTCGTCATCTTCGGCGGCTGGACCGACTACACGCACACCTACTACATCGCCTACGAGGAGACCCGCCCGCGCGCCCGCAAGCAGGCCACCCCGTACGCGTACTGGAGCAACTCGGCCCGCTACGCCGCCTACCGCTACAAGGGCCTGGTCGCGGGCGCCGCGGGCAGCGACAAACCGGCCGAGCCGCTCGCCGTCCCGTTCCCCGGCGCCGCGTACTTCGGTCCCGGCGCCAACAACAAGTACGTCACCCAGCTGGGCCGCATGCTCGTCGAGCGCGGCGCCGGGCGCTTCTACGCCTCGGGCCCCGGACCGCGCTGGACGGACACCGACCGGCGGGCCACCCGGGCCTTCCAGCAGGCCCAGGGCTGGACCGGCCGGGACGCCGACGGGCTGCCGGGGCCGCAGACCTGGACGCTGCTGGTGACGGGCAAGGGCAACGACATCAGGACGGGGGCGGCCGGGCCCCCGGCACCCTCCTCGGCCGCACCCTCCTCGCACGGGGTGCCCGGCTATCCGGGGCGGGCGATGTTCCGGCCCGGCGCAAGCAACAAGTACGTCACCCGGCTCGGCGAGCAGCTGGTGAAGAAGGGGTTCGGCAGGTTCTACACGACCGGCCCCGGCCCCCGCTGGGGCGAGGCGGACCGCAGGGCCGTGGAGGCCTTCCAGCGCGCCCAGGGCTGGCGGGGCGGCGCGGCGGACGGCTATCCGGGCCCGGAGACCTGGCGGCGCCTGTTCAAGTGACCCGCACCCCGTGACCCGCACCACGTGGCCCGCACCAAGTGGTCCGTGGTCCGCGACACCCATCCACTGTCATGACGTTTCTGGCGCGGAGGCTGGAGGCACGCATGAGCACCACCACACCATCCACGGAAGAACCCGAGGGACCGGCCGAGATCACGACGGTCGCCCGGCCCGCCCGGCTCATCCAGAACGAGGCGACCACCGAGATCCCCGTCCACCTGCTGTTCCGCGACGACCCCGAGACCGGGGCCGTACCGCTGAGCCCCGCGGCCGTGGGCTCCCCGCCCTCGGTCGTCGGACGCCGCCAGGGCACCGGCGAGCAGCCCCGCTTCCGGCGTCCGGCCCAGGCCGCCGCCCCGCGCCCCGCCCCGCAGGTCGACCCCGATCTGGCCGAGCACCCGGCGCGGGTGCTGCCCGGCTCGGCGGGGGTGCTGGCCGGGGCCTGCGGGGTGGCCGGCTGTGTGGCGACCTCCTGGTGGGCGGGCGCGCTGCCGTCGCTGGCGGTGGCGGCGCTGCGGCTGCCGGAGTACGCGGGTGCCGGCCTCGGTCCGGCGCAGTGGGCGGCGTACACCGGGGCCGGCGCGCTCGGCCTGTTCGGGTTCGGCGGGCTGGCGCGCGGGCGGACCGGGCGGGCCTGGGTGCTCGGGCTGTTCGGCCGCTACCGGGGCACGGTACGGCGCACCGGGCTGATGTGGGTCAACCCGCTGCTGCTGCGGCAGCGGGTCGACGTACGGCTGCGGCACTGGCGCAGTGAGCCGATGCCGGCCGCGGACGGCAACGGGGTCGCGCTGCGGGTGGTGGTCCTCGTGGTGTGGCGGGTGCGGGACACCGCACGGGCCGCGCTGGGCGTCGAGGACCACGAGGGCTATCTGCGCGAGTGCGTGGAGGCGGCACTGGCACGGGTGCCGGTGGAACTGCCGGGCTCGCCGAAGGCGTCCGTCGACGCGACGGCCGACGCGCTGACCCGGCTGGTCGCGACGGACGCGGCGCCGGTGGGTCTGGAGGTGTTCTCCGTCCAGCCGGTGCGGGTGGAGTACGCCCCCGAGGTCGCCGCTGCGATGCACCGCCGCCGGATCGCGGCGCTGGACGCGGCGCACCGGGCGACCGTGCTGACGTCGGTCGTGGACTCGGTGGAGGACACTGTGACCCGGCTGACCATGCGCGGTCTGGTGGAGCTGGACGACTACGAACGCAAGGCGCTGGTGAAGGACTTGACGGTGGCGTTCTGCGCGGGGCGGGGGGAGCAGGGGGCGTGACGGGCGCCTGGGCCGACCCGTCGAACAAGTCCGCCGATTGGTATGGACATGTTCAAGCGTCCGCAATAATCTGAGATTTGGTCTAGACCTGCACGCCTCAGTGAACTTCCCCCACGTTCTCCAGGGAGCGGCAGCATGCGCAAAAAGACCAAGTGGTACGCCGCCGTGCTGGGTCTCGGCACGGCCGGAGCCCTCGTGCTCTCCTCCGGCGGCGCCAGCGGCCACGGCTACACCGACCTCCCCGTCAGCCGGCAGAAGCTCTGCCAGAACGGCACCGTGACGAACTGCGGTGACATCCAGTGGGAGCCGCAGAGCGTCGAGGGCCCCAAGGGCTTCCCCGGGTCGGGACCGGCCGACGGGCAGATATGCAACGGCGGCGTGAGCCGCTTCAGCCAGCTCAGCTCGCCCACCACCCCCTCGGGCGGCGCCTGGCCCACGACCAAGGTGACGGGCGGTCAGAGCTACACCTTCCGCTGGCAGTTCACCGCGATGCACGCCACGACGGACTTCAAGTACTACGTCACCAAGGCGGGTTGGAACCAGAACCACGCACTGACCCGCTCCGACCTTAACCTCACCCCGTTCCTGACCGTCCCCTACAACGGTCAGCGCCCCCCGTCCACCCTCTCCCACAGCGGCACCCTGCCGTCCGGGCTGAGCGGCCACCACGTGATCCTCGCGGTGTGGACGATCGCCGACACCGGCAACGCGTTCTACGCCTGCTCGGACGTCACCTTCTGACGGACGCACTGACGGCCCGGGCGAGGGCGGTGCGCGCCTGGGCCGTGACCCGGATGGCCGACAACGTGGCCCGACGTGGCCCGGCGCGGTCTTCGGGCTGTTCTTCATGCCGGAACTCTGAGCATCGCTTGAGCAACTCCGCCCCTACCGGCGGGTATGTTCCCCGCGCGACCAGCATTCCGATCACGGGGGAACATCATGGAAACCTTCTTCTACCTCGTACCCGGCCTCATCCTGGCCCTCGTCCTGTTCGGCGCCTACCGCGTGCTGCGCCGGGCGATCCAGATCCGCCGGGCCTGGAACAGCGGGCTCACGGCGGAGGCGCGCTGTCTGCGGATGTACACGACGACCCACGGCGGCAGCGGCGACACGTCGGTGCGCACCACGCTGCACCACGTCTACGAGTTCACCGCCCGCGACGGCCGTACCGTCCGCTTCGAGGAGGAGGACGGCCCGGGGACGGTCCTGGAGGGCGACTTCGTCACCGTGTACTACGCCGCGGGCCCCACGGTCGTCGCCACGGCCAAGGCCCCGCGCCGGACCGTGCTCGCGGCGTCCACGATCGGTGTCCTGGCGTTCCTCGGGGTGGTCGCGGGCTTCTGCATCGCCTTCATGGTCACGTTCAACCAGATGTCGGACGAGTTCGGCTTCGGCGACGGCGTGGACGACACGACCAACACCATCGTCGTGGACGGCGTGACGATGACTCCGTGAGATGGCCCCGAGAGACGACCCCGTGAGGTGACTCCGTGAGGTGACCCCGTGAGGTGACTCCGTGGGATGACTCCGTGGCGATGAATCCGTTGCGATGAATCCGTTGCGATGAATCCGTGATGACCCTCCTCATCTGACGGGCCATCAACTACCGTGCGCGGCCATGGAGTCCAAGGCGTGCACGGTCGCGGAGCTGGTGGCGGGCCGGTGGGGCGACCACCGGCCCGGCCTGTGGTTCGAGGAGCGGACGCTCACCCATCACGACGTGGCGGCGGGCGCGGCGACCCGGGCGGCACTGCTGACCGACCTGCTCCCGCCCGGTGGCGCGAACATCGGCGTCCTCCTCGACAACACCCCCGAATATCCGCTGTGGTTGAGCGCGGCGGCCCTCGCCCGCACCGCCGTCGCCGGCATCAACCCGACCCGCCGCGGCCCCGAACTGGGCCGGGACATCCTGCACACCGAGTGCCGCCTGCTGATCACCGACGCGGCCCACCTCCCGCTCCTCTCCGGCCTCGACCTGCCCGGCGTCCGCACGCTGCTGACCGGCACGGAGGAGTACGAGGCGCTGCTGGCCCCGCACGGCGACGCCCGCCCCGACCCCTCCCCGGCCACCCCGCGCGACCGTCTCCTCCTCTACTTCACCTCGGGCTCGACCGGCGCCCCGAAGGCCGCGATCTGCTCCCAGGGCCGCCTGGCCGCCGCCGGACGCTCGCTCGCCGACCAGTTCGGCGTCGGCCCCGACGACGTCCACTACATCTGCATGCCGATGTTCCACGGCAACGCGGTGATCGCCGACTGGGCGCCTGCGCTGGCCGCCGGGGCGGGGGTCGCGTTGCGGCGCCGGTTCTCGGCGTCGGGGTTCCTGGCGGACGTGCGGCGCTACGGGGCGACGTACTTCACCTACGTGGGCCGGGCCATCCAGTACGTCCTCGCCACCGAGGAACGCGCCGACGACCGGGACAACCCCCTGCGCCTGGGCTTCGGCACGGAGGCCGGGGCGGTGGACGCGATGGCCTTCGAGCGGCGGTTCGGGGTGCGGCTGGTGGAGGGCTACGGGTCCTCGGAGGGCGGCGCGGCCGTGCAGTGGTCGCCGGGGACGCCTGCCGGGGCGGTGGGACGGGCGGGGCCCGGTCTGGTCGTACTCGATCCGCGGACGCGCGCGGAGTGCCCGGCGGCGGTGTTCGACGCGGCGGGGCGGCTGCTCAACGGGGACGAGGCGATAGGGGAACTGGTCAACAAGGGGCCGAACCCCTTCGAGGGGTACTGGCGCAATCCGGCGGCGGAGCGGGAGCGGCGGCGGGACGGCTGGTACTGGACGGGGGACCTGTTCTGCCGGGACGCGGAGGGGTTCCTGTACTTCGCGGGGCGCGGCGACGACCGCATCCGCGTCGACGGGGAGAACCTGGCCGCCGCGATGATTGAGAACATCCTCGCCCGGTACGAGGGGGCCGGCGCCGTCGCCGTGTACGCGGTGCCGGACCCGGTGACCGGGGACCAGGTGATGGCGGCGCTCGCCGGGAGCTTCGACCCGGAGACGTTCACCCGCTTCCTGGCCGCCCAGCCCGACCTCGGCACGAAGATGGCGCCCCGGTTCGTGCGGGTCGTGGAGCGGATGCCGGTGACGGCCACGAACAAGGTCCACCGGTCGCTGCTGCGGCGGGAGGGCGTCCGGTGCCCGGACCCGGTGTGGTGGCGCCCACCGGGCGAGACGACGTACCGCCCCCTGACCGAGGCGGACGCACAACACATGCAAACGCCGGACATGCCGAAGGGCCCCTCGCTCCCACGAGAGGCCCTTCCGACGTGCGCCGCCAGGGACTCGAACCCCGGACCCGCTGATGCTGCATCTCCTGGGGGATAACCCCCAGACCCCCAGCCGTCCTCATGCCCCGGTCGCCCCCCAGCCCCCGCCGGGT
>NZ_QFRX01000001.1:6897513-7240128 GCF_003143935.1 Streptomyces sp. Act143
CAGGGACTCGAACCCCGGACCCGCTGATTAAGAGTCAGCTGCTCTAACCAACTGAGCTAGCGGCGCATGACTCTCGCCGACCGTTTGAGTTTGTCTCTCGCGGCTGGCGACAGAGAAAATACTACCTGGTCCTGAGGGGTGCTTCTGACCACCGATGGGTAGGGGACTCAGATGGCCAGGCTCAGCAGGACCGGCGCCGCGTTCCGGTTCAGGGTGTCCGCCGCCTGACGGAGCCGGTGGGCGTGCGCGACCGGGAGCGAGAGGGCCAGGCAGCCCACCGACGATCCGGCGGTGATGGGAACGGCCGCGCAGACCGTGCCCACCGCGTACTCCTGGAGGTCCAGGTGGGGGACGGTGGGCGGCTGGGACTCCAGGCGGTGCAGCAGCAGCTTGTCGCTGGTGATGGTCTTGGAGGTCAGGCGGGCCATCTTGTGCCGGGAGAGATGGTCGCGCCGGCTGTTGTGGTCGAGCTGCCCGAGCAGGCTCTTGCCGATCGCCGTCGCGTGCGCGGAGTAGCGGAAGTCCACCCACTCGTTGACCACGGGCATCGTCGGCCCGTCCGCGTACTGCGCGATCCGCACCTCGCCGTCGACGTACCGGCTCAGATACACGGCCGCGCCGACCGAGTCGCGCAGCCGGTCCAGGGTGCGCTGGAGCGTCTCGCGCAGCGCCTGCTCACGATCATGGGCGGAGCCGAGGCGGGTCAGGGCGTCGCCCGTGACGTACGCGCCGTCGGCGACCTGCTCGACGTACCCCTCACGGCGCAGCATGCGAAGGAGGGTGGTCAGCCGCTCCGGGTCGATGCTGGTGTGCCTGGCGAGCTGGGTGTCGGTGATTCCGGTGGTGTGCCGCGCCACCGTCTCCAGGACGCGCAGCGCGTCCTGGGCCGAGTGGTACGGCGCGGTCGGCTCGTGCTTCAGCGCCACGGTGGTTCCCCCTGCGCTCTCGCTAAGTCGCTCTACAGTTGGGCCGTATTCCGGACAGCGATCCCTACCACGATAACGGGCAAGAGGCATGAAGAGAGGGCCTGTTGACGAGATTCCGTCCCTCCCAGCAGGGGCGCTGACCCGCTGGCATATGCCAAAGTCAAGACCCAGCGCCCCTACCTCGCGCATCGGCACCTGCACAGGGTGCGGCTGAACTTCGGTCAGAGCACCGCGCTCAGGAATTCCCGGGTACGGTCCTGCTCCGGCTCGCTGAAGATCTTCTCCGGCGGACCGGCCTCGATGATCCGGCCCGAGTCGAACATCAGGACCTGGTCGGAGATGTCCCGGGCGAAGTTCATCTCGTGGGTCACGCACAGCATCGTGATGTCGGTGCTGCGGGCGATGTCCCGCAGCACGTCGAGCACGCCCGCGACCAGCTCCGGGTCCAGCGCCGACGTCACCTCGTCGAGCAGCAGCACCTGCGGCCGCATCGCCAGCGCCCGCGCGATCGCGACCCGCTGCTGCTGGCCGCCGGACAGCTGCGCCGGGAAGGCGTCGCACTTGTCGGCCAGGCCCACCATGTCGAGCAGCTCGCGGGCGCGGGCCTCCGCCTCGTCCTTGGACAGGCCGAGCACCGTGACCGGCGCCTCGGTGACGTTCCGCAGCACCGGCATGTTCGGGAACAGGTTGAACTGCTGGAACACCATGCCGATCTTCTTGCGGACCTCCCGCACCTCCTTCTCGGAGGCCGGGAAGAGCCGCTGTCCGTCGACGGTGATCGTGCCCTCGTCCGGCTTGGTCAGGGTCATCAGGAGCCGGAGGATCGTGGTCTTGCCGGAACCCGACGGCCCGATGAGGGTGACGTGCTTGCCGGCCTCCACGGAGAAGTCGAGATGGTCGAGGACGGTGTTGTCGCCGAAGCGCTTGGTGACCTGGTCGAGCCGGATCAGCTCGCCGGTACCGCGCTTGTCGAGGGGGTTCTGCTCGGGCTGGATGTCAGTGGACAAGACGTCGCTCCAGGGCTCGCATGAGGAGGGAGGCCAGATAGGAGATGAGGATGAAGGCCACGCCGATGACGGTCAGGGGCTCGGTGAACTGGAAGTGCTCCTGGGAGAAGAGCCGCGCCTGGCCGAGCATGTCGAGGACGGTGATCGCCATCAGCAGCGGCGTGTCCTTGAGCATCGCGATCACGTAGTTGCCGAGCGCGGGGACGACCCGGCGGATCGCCTGCGGCAGGATCACCACCCGCCAGGTCCTGGCCACCGGCAGGTTCAGCGCCGTCGCGGCCTCCCACTGGCCGACCGGAACCGCCTCGATGCCGGCCCGGTAGACCTGCATGGTGTACGTCGAGTAGTGCAGGCCGATCGCGAAGACGCCGGTGGTCAGCGCGGAGAAGGTGAAGCCCCATTCGGGCAGCACGTAGAAGAGGAAGAACAGCTGCACCAGCAGCGGCGTGTTCCGCACGAACTCCGTGACCGCGCCCACCGGCCAGGTCACCCACCGGGTCGGCGCCCGCATCAGCAGCGCCCACACCAGGCCGAGCACGAAGGAGATCACCGAGCCGAGGGCCAGCGCCTGCAGGGTGACCAGCAGACCGTCCCAGAACTGCGGCATGAAGTCGCCGACCGCTCCCCAGTCCCACTTCATGCGACACCACCTCCGACGCCCGTGGTCTCAGGTCGCTTCAGCTCCCGCTGCGGGGAGATCCCGCGCGCCGGAGCCTTGCCGACGCCCGCTTTCAGCTTCTTCTCCAGGCCGCGCATCACCCGGGTCAGGGCGAAGGCGATCACGAAGTAGATGACCAGCAGGTACGTGTAGATCTCCGCGCTCTCCTGGAGCGCGAGCCGTACCAGGTTGCCGCTGAACGCCAGGTCGCCCATGCCCATGATCGACACCAGGGCGGTGCCCTTGAGCAGCTCGATCAGCAGGTTGGAGAACGGCGGGATCATCTCCGGCACCGCCTGCGGCAGCATGATCAGCTTCAGCCGCTGCCAGGGCGTGAAGCTGAGCGCGATCCCGCCCTCCTTCTGCGCCGGGTCCACCGCGTTCAGCGCCCCGCGCACGATCTCCGAGCCGTAGGCGCCGTACGTCAGCCCGAGCGCCAGCGTGCCCGCCCACAGCGGGACGAGCTGCCAGCCGAAGGCGGGCGGCAGCACGAAGAACACCCAGAAGATCATCACGAGGGCCGAGGTCCCGCGGAACACCTCGGTGTAGAAGCCGGCGAGGAAGCGCACGACCCACAGCCGGTGGGTGCGTGCGATACCGACCACGAAGGAGACGGCACCGGCCAGCAGTGCGCTCAGGAAGAGCAGTTGGAGCGTGACCCACACGCCCTTGAGGACAAGCTCCCAGAGTCCTGAAGTCATCCGCCGCAGAGCTCCTTCGCCGTGAGGTCCGTCATCTCGGCCTCGGTGAACCCGAAGGGCCTGAGGATGCGGAACAGCTCCCCGCTCTTCTTCAGCTTGCGCAGCTCCACGTTGAAGGCGTCCCGCAGCCTGGTCTCGGTGGGCCGGAAGGCGAACGCGCCGCCGTCCACGTGCGGTTTGCCGTCCACGAGCGGCGTGAAGGGCTTGGTGGCCTCGGCCTTGGCGGACTTCTTCACCACCTCACGGGTGGTCAGAGCCGTACCGGCGAACACGTCGGCGCGGCCCGCCTCCACGGCGTTCAGCCCGGCGACCTGGTCCGGCACGATCAGGATGTCGCTCTCCTTGTACCCCGCGTCCACGGCGTACTGGATCTCCGCGTACCCGGTGCCGGTGGCGAACTTGGCCTTCTTCTCGACGACGTCCTTGTAGTCGTGCAGCCCCTTGGGGTTGCCCTTGCGGACGATGAAGGAGTCGAGCATCTGATAGTCCGGGTCGGCGAAGATGACCTGCTCGCAGCGCTCGGGATTGACGTACATCCCGGCGGCGACCACGTCGAACTGCTGCGAGTTCAGCCCCGGGATGAGCGAGCCGAACTCCGTCGGCACCGGCTGGACCCGGTCCACCCCCAGCCGTTTGAAGATCGCCTTGGCCAGCTCGGGCGCCTCGCCGGTCAGCTCGCCGTTCTTGTCGATGTAGCCGAACGGGATCTCACCGGCGATACCGAGCCGGACCACCCCCGCCGCCTTCATCCGGTCCAGCAGGTCACCGCCGTCCGTCGTGGAGGCCGTGGCCACCCGCGAGCAGCCGGCGGCCCCCAGCGCACCGAGCGCCGCCACCCCCGCGAGCAGCGATCGGCGCGTGGTTCCGGTTCTCTGTGTGTCTCTCTCGTTCCCATTAGGTGGAGCCATGGCGGCGCGGCTACCCGAGAGCATGCGATGTATGCACCATGGATTGCATGGCTGACCGTTACATAGAAGTCTCGCTGGTCAAGCGGGGTATCACCGGTACGGCGAAGCTGCTGGACGACCGCGCGCCCGTCACCTGCGCGGCCGTGTGGGACGCCCTCCCGCTGGTCGGTGACGTCTACCACGCCAAATACGCCCGCAACGAGATCTACGCCCTCTTCCCGCCCTTCGCGGCGACCGAGCCACCCCTGGAGAACCCGACCGTCACCCCCATCCCCGGCGACCTCTGCTACTTCTCCTTCGCCGGGACCGAGCTGGGCACCAGGTCCTACGGCTACGACCGCGAGGTCCGCGCCGGGACCACGGTCGTCGACCTGGCCCTGTTCTACGAACGGAACAACCTGCTGCTCAACGGCGATGTGGGCTGGGTGCCCGGCATCGTGTGGGGGCAGGTGGTGGAAGGGCTGGAGGCGCTGGCCGAGGGGTGCAACGACCTGTGGCGGTCGGGCGCGGTGGGGGAGACCCTCAGCTTCCGGAGGGCCTGACGGCGACCCCCGCCTCGTACAGGGCGTGCGCCGCCCGCAGGACCAGGTCGTCGCGGTGCCGGGCGGCCACGATCTGCAGGCCGACCGGGAGCCCGTCGCCGTCCGTCCCCACCGGCACGCTGGCGGCGGGCTGCTGCGTCAGGTTGAAGGGGTACGTGAACGGCGTCCACCCCGTCCACCGCCGGTGCCCCGACCCCTTCGGCACCTCCGCGCCCGCCTCGAACGCGGTGATCGGGAGGGTCGGGGTGACGAGGAGGTCGTACGACTCGTGGAAGCGGCCCATGCGGCGGCCGAGATCCATGCGGACGTCCACCGCGGCGAGGTAGTCGAGGGCGGACAGCCGGGAACCCAGCGCGCAGATCTCGCGCAGGCCCGGGTCCAGCAACTCCCGCTGGTGCGGCCCGAACGGCTGGGTCACCCGGGCCGCCCCGCTGAACCACAGGACGTGGAAGGCGTCCACCGGGTCGGCGAAGTCGGGATCGGTCTCCTCGACGTACGCCCCGAGCCCGGCCAGCCGCTCCACCGCCCGCCGCACCGCGGACGCGACGCCCGGCTGCACCGCCACCTGCCCGCCGAGGGAGGGGGAGTACGCGACCCGCAGGCCCCGTACGCCCTCCCCCAGAACACCCCGGTAGGACACGGCACTTGGGCTCTGCGCCGACCAGTCCCGCGCGTCCGGCGCCCCGATGACGTCCAGCATCAGCGCCGCGTCCGCCGCGTCCCGGGTCATCGGCCCGACATGCGCGAGGGTGCCGAAGGCGCTCGCCGGGTACAGCGGCACCCTGCCGTACGTCGGCTTCAGCGCGAAGATCCCGCAGAACGCGGCCGGGATGCGGACGCTGCCGCCGCCGTCCGTGCCGAGCGCCAGCGGACCCGCGCCGAGGGCCACGGCCGCCGCCGCGCCGCCGCTGGAACCGCCCGCGGTGCGGGTGGGGTCGTGCGGGTTCCGGGTCACCCCCGACAGCGGTGAATCCGTGACGCCCTTCCAGCCGAACTCCGGGGTCGTCGTCTTGCCCAGGAACACGGCACCCTGCTCGCGGAGGCGGGCGACGGACGGCGCGTCCTCGTCCCAACCACCCTTCTCGGACAGCACCTTGGAGCCCTTCAGGGTCGGCGTTCCGCGCGTCAGCAGGATGTCCTTCACCGTGACCGGCACCCCGTCCACCAGCCCGGCGGGCGCACCGCGCCGCCAGCGGTCCGCAGACTCGCGCGCCTGCGTGAGCGCCTCCTCGGCGGTCAGCCGCACGAACGCGTTGACCTCCGGCTGGATCGCCTCGGCCCGCTCCAGCGCCGCCCGCGCCACGTCGACGGGGCTGAACTCGCCCTTGCGGTACCCCTCGACGAGCTGTACGGCACCGAGTTCGGTGAGGTCCCTCATGCACACCCCCAGGTCAGGTCAGTGTCCCGGTACGTACCCACGCTTCTTGTCGACCACGTTCAGCAGCGGCTTGCCCGCCTCCCACCGCTCGTACAACTCCACGAACTGTGCCCCCAGTTGGTCCCGCCAGCCGATCGTGTCGCCGCTCATGTGCGGGGACACGATCAGATCGGGCACCTGCCACAACGGACTGTCGGGGCCCAGGGGTTCATGCTCGAAGACGTCCAGGGCCGCGCCCGCGATCCAGCGCCGCCGCAGCGCCTCGGCGAGCGCGTCCTCGACGACCAGGCCGCCCCGGCCGATGTTGATGAACCGCGCCGAGGGCTGCATCACCCCGAACCGGCGGGCGTCGAACATGCCGTGGGTCTGCTCGGTGAGCGGTGCCGCCGCGATGATCCAGTCGGCGCGGGCGATCAGCCGGTCGAGGTCGTCGGGGCCGTGGATGCCGGTGCGCGGGGTGCGGCCGACCAGCGCGGTGGTCACCTCAAGTGCCTTGAGGGTGCGGGCGATCGTCCGCCCGATCGGACCGGTGCCGACGATCACGGCCCGGGTCCCGGCGACCCGGCGGGACTCCCGGTGCCGCCAGACGCCCTCCCGCTGCAACTCCAGCGTCCTCGGCAGATCCTTCGCCATCGCCAGGACGAGCGCGGCGACGTACTCGGCGATCGGCTGGTCGAAGATCCCGCGCGCGTTGGTCACCACCGTGTCGGACGCGGCCAGTTCGGGGCACATCAGGTGGTCCACGCCCGCGCTCGCGGTGTGCACCCAGCGTGGCCGCGGCCCCTCGCCGGGCCAGGCCTCCCGTACGGCGTGCGAGGTGAAGTCCCACACCAGCAGCACATCGGCGGACGGCAGCCGCTCGGCCAGCGTCGACGCGTCCGCGTGCGTGACGCGGACGCGGCCGGTGAGGCGGCCGAGGCGGGGGAGGGGGTCGGCGTCCAGGACGAGGAGGGTGGGGGAGGTCATGCGCAGCCGGTCCTCCACAGGCGTCTGACATGCACGGATTGACCACGCTCGCACCCGAACCTACCTTCGTCAACACGGGGGCGTGCACAGTCCGTTGTCCCCCTGTCTCTCCCCGTGAGGCCGGTGCCTGCCATGGACCTCTCCTTTCTCGGCGGACCGCGCCCCCAGCGCGGCGTCGGCGTCGTGGCGCCCTTCGACTTCGCACTGGACCGCGAGCTGTGGCGCTGGGTCCCCGACGAGGTCTCCCTCCATCTGACCCGGACGCCGTACGTGCCCGTCGAGGTCAGCCTCCACCTGGCCCGCCTCGTCAGCGAGCACGAGACGCTCGGCGACGCGGTGCGCACCCTGAACGCCGTCACCCCCGAGGTCGTCGCCTACGCCTGCACCTCCGGCAGCTTCGTCGGCGGCATCGCGGGCGAGCGGGCGATGTGCGAGGCGATGACCAGGGCGGGCGCGGTCCCGTCGGTCACCACGTCCGGGGCGCTGCTGGAGGCCCTCATCGAGCTGGGCGTGCACAGGGTGGCCCTGGTGACGCCGTACACGGTGTCGGTCACGCGGGCCCTTGAGGAGTACGTCGCGGAGGCGGGCGTCACCGTCACCGGCCGCGCCTTCATGGGTCTGACCAGGCACATCTGGAAGGTGCCGTACCGCGAGGTGGTCGCCATGGCCCACCGGGCCGCCCGCCGGGACACCGACGCCCTCTTCATCAGCTGCACCAACCTGCCGACCTACGACGTCATCCCGCAACTGGAGGCGGAACTGCGCCTGCCGGTGCTGTCGGCCAACCAGGTGACGATGTGGGCGGCGCTGCGCCGACTGGGTACCCGGGCGATGGGGCCCTATCAGGCGCTGGTCGATCCGGCGGCGCGGCAGAGCCCTCTGCGTCCCGTACTGCCCGACGAAGAACAGCAGCAGGAAGGCTGGACATGACCGCACTCGGACTCCTCTACCCGGGCCACTCCGCCGAGGACGACTATCCGCGCATCGAGCAGCTCCTGGGCAGCGACATCCGGGTCGACGTGGTGCACACCGACATCGGCGAGGACGCCCACCGCGAGGACGCCCTGCTGGAGATGGGCTCGCCCGAACGCCTCGCGGCCGGCGTCGAGGAACTGCGCATGGGGGGCGCCGACTCCGTGGTGTGGGCCTGCACCAGCGGCAGTTTCGTCCACGGCTGGGAGGGCGCCCACGACCAGGTCCGCGCCCTGGCCATGGCGGCGGGCATGCCGGCCTCCTCGACGTCCTTCGCCTTCGTGCACGCGGCCCGCGAGGTCAAGGCCCACCGGGTCGCGGTCGGGGCGACCTACCCGGACGACGTGGCGGGCCTGTTCGCGGACTTCCTGCGGGCGGGCGGCCTGGAGGTGACCGGGGTCAAGGGCTCCGGCATCATCACCGCGGCCGAGGTCGGCACCTGGGGGGAGGCGGAGGTCTTCGCCCTGGCCCGGCAGGCCGACACGGCGGACGCGGACGCGCTGCTGCTCCCGGACACCGCCCTGCACACGGTCGCCCACATCCCCGCTCTGGAGAAGGAACTCGGCAAGCCGGTCCTCACCGCCAACCAGGTCACGGTGTGGGAGGGGCTCCGGCTCGCGGACCGGCGGGTGAACGCGCCGCGGCTGGGAGCGCTGTTCACGAGGGAGCCGATCGTGCAGGTGTGAGACCCGCCGGGAACGGTCAGGTGTGGGGCCCGCCGGGAACGGCCAGGTATGGGGCCCGCCGAGAAGGAACAGGCGTGGGACCCGCCGGGAACAACAGGCGTGAGACCCCCGGGAATAAAGCGGAGCCTGCCTCCTGTTAATACCGGACGGACAGCGCACGGCCGGAAGCAGGAGGCACTCACCGTGACGTCAGACGAGACCCGGGGTACCGCACACGGCACCGCCCCCGTCCCCCTCTCCGTACTGGACCTGGTCACGGTCGGCGCCGGGCACACCGCCACCGAGGCGCTGCGCACCAGCGTCGAGCTCGCCAAGCTGACCGAGGCGCGCGGCTTCCACCGCTACTGGGTCGCCGAGCACCACTCCATGCCCGGCGTGGCCTCGTCGTCCCCCGCCGTGATCCTGGCCCACCTCGCCGCCCACACCGACCGCATCCGCCTCGGCTCGGGCGGCGTCATGCTGCCCAACCACGCCCCGCTGGTCATCGCCGAGCAGTTCGGCACGCTGGAGGCGCTGGCCCCGAACCGCGTCGACCTGGGCCTCGGCCGCGCCCCCGGCACCGACGGTGCCACGGCAGCCGCCCTGCGCCGCAGCGACCGGCTCCACGAGGGCGCCGACGACTTCCCCGAGCAGCTCGCCGAGCTGACCCGGTTCCTCGACGACGACTTCCCCGACGGCCACCCCTACCGCCGTATCCACGCGGTCCCCGGCCCGATCCAGTCGACGTCCCCCGGCGGCGTCCAGTCCCCGCACCGCCCGCCGGTCTGGCTGCTCGGCTCCTCCGGCTTCAGCGCCCGCCTCGCCGCCGACCTCGGCCTGCCCTTCGCCTTCGCCCACCACTTCTCGGCGCAGAACACGATCCCGGCTTTGGACCTGTACCGCGAGACCTTCCGCCCGAGCGAGATCCTCGCCGAGCCCTACGCCCTCATCGGCGTCTCCGCCCTCGCCACCGACGACGAGAAGGAGGCCCGCCGCCAGGTCCTGGCCGCCGCCCTGAACATGGTCCGCCTGCGCACCGGCCGCCCCGGCCTCGTCCCGAGCCCCGAGGAGGCGGAGGCGTACGACTTCAGCCCGATGGAGCGCGAGTTCATCACGTCCTGGAACGCCAA
Source organism: Streptomyces sp. Act143 (assembly GCF_003143935.1). Classification (GTDB taxonomy): domain Bacteria; phylum Actinomycetota; class Actinomycetes; order Streptomycetales; family Streptomycetaceae; genus Streptomyces. Next base: position 6,907,367 of record NZ_QFRX01000001.1, read on the forward strand.
CGTGATCCACGGCACCGCCGACGAGGTCCGCGCCGGCCTCGACGACCTCCAGAAGCGCACCGGCGCCGACGAGCTGATGATCACGTCCCACGCGCACAGCGGAGCCCTGCGGCTCCGTTCGTACGAGCTGATCGCGGACGCCTACGGGTTGCCGACGGCCTGACGCCGACGGGCGGCGGTGCCGGTCGCCTGACGCCGGAGGTCGGGCGGCTACGGTTTGCCGACCGCCTGGCCCGCCATCAGCTCGGAGATACGATCCGGCGACACCGGCCGCGAGTACAACCACCCCTGCCCGGTGTCGCATCCGATCCGCCGCAACCGGCTGGCCTGCGCCGACGTCTCCACGCACTCCGCGGTGACCGTCAGCCCCAGCCGGTGGGCGAGCTGGATCATGGCCTCGACGACGACCTCGTCGGCGGGGTTGGGCGGGGCGCCGGTCCCCTCGTACTGGAAGCCCCGGACGAAGGAACCGTCCAGTTTCAGGACCGCGACCGGCAGTCTGCTGAGGTAGGCGAGGTTGGAGTAGCCGGTGCCGAAGTCGTCGATGGCGATGTGGACACCCATGTCGCTGAGCGCCTGAAGGGCCTGGAGCGGGCGGCCCGCCGAGCCCATCACCGCGGACTCCGTCAGCTCCAGCTGGAGCAGCTCCGCGGCGAGCCCGGTCTCGGCGAGGATCTCGGCCACGTCCGCGACCAGGTCGGAGTCCCACACCTGACGGACGGCGACATTGACGCTGACGAAGATCGGCGGCTCCCCGGGGTGGTCGAGCTGCCACTGCCGGGCCTGCCGGCAGGCGGTCGCCAGCACCCAGCGCCCCAGCGGCACGATCGAGCCGTCCTCCTCGGCCAGTGCGATGAACCGATTCGGCGTCAGCATCCCGAACTGCGGGTGGTTCCAGCGCACCAGCGCCTCCACGCCCCGCAGCCGCCCGTCCCCCATGCCGACCAGTGGCTGGTACTCGAGGGTGAACTCGCCGCGCTCGATGGCGGGTCGGAGCGTGGAGGCGAGCGCCTGGCGGGTCATGCGGTGGGCGTTGCGCTCCGGGTCGAACAGCGTCCAGCGGGACTTGCCGTCGGCCTTCGCCCAGTACAGCGTCGTGTCGGCGGCCTGCACGAGCGCGGTGGGGGTGGTGCCGGCCGCGTGCCGCTCGACGACGCCGATCGACGCGGAGACCGACAGCCGGTGCCCGGCGATGTCGAAGGGGCTCTGCACCGCCTTCAGCACGGCCTCGGCCAGATCGGCGAGTTGGTCGGTGCCGGTGGAGCCCTCGACGAGCAGCGCGAACTCGTCGCCGCCGAGTCTGGCCACCAGCGGCGCGCTGCCTCTGGCCAGGCCCGCCTCGTCCGCGCACCGCGTCAGCCGCTCCGCGACGGCGGCCAGCAGCCGGTCGCCGACGCGGTGGCCGAGGGTGTCGTTGACGGCCTTGAAGCCGTCGAGGTCCAGGTAGCACAGCCCGATCCGGCCGGTGCCGCCCTGCTCGTACGCCTCCGCCTCCAGCGCGACCGACAGCCGCTCGAAGAACAGCGTGCGGTTGGGCAGCCGGGTCACCGGGTCGTGCATCTGCAAGTGCCGCAGCCGCGCCTGGAGTTCACGCTGGGAGCTGACGTCGGCGACGGACAGCAGGACGCCGGGCTCGCCGGTGCCGAGCGGCGCGACGGTGACCTGCGTCCACAGGTACTGGCCGTCGGGGTTCTTCAGCCGCCGGGTGCAGCGCAGCCGGGCCTGCCGGCCGCGCAGCACCTCCTGGTAGGCGTGCCAGGTGCGGGCGTCGGAGGACAGGTCCACCAGATCGGCGGCGATCCGCCCGACGAGCGCCTCGGGCGCGCTGCCGAGGAGTTCGCCGAGGGTGCCGTTGGCGCCGACGACGAGCCCCTCGCGGTCGACGACGGCCATGGCGAGCGGCGCGGCCACGAAGGCCGACCGGTACGCCTGGGGTTCCGTACGAGAAGACGTGCTGAAGTCACTGTCTGTGACGGCTGCCCGGTCGAGGTCTGTCGCGGGCGCCGGCCCTTCGGAGGTTCCGCTCACCGTTCGCTCCCGCAGTGCACTCGATCTCTGTCCGTGCAGGAAAGTGTGCCGATCATAGAGGCTGGCCCCCACCCCTTCCAGCCACCGTCCAGTGTCCCGGAACAACGGGCCCTTCTGACAGATCGTTTCTGCCCGCACCTGGACGGCTTGTTGAGCCGCTCGACCAGGTGTGACGTTCCGTGAGCGATTCGGGGTGTCGATTCTGACGGTTCTTCGGCCGACTCACTCTTCTGGTGCAGACAAACAGGGCGTAGTACGACAATCTCACACAGGCTGGGTGCGGTGTCCCGTGAACCGCATCCGGAGGTCCCCGTGCCGCGCCCCTTCCCGCGCCCCCGACTGCGCAGCACCGCGGCCGTGTTCACCACCATGTCGGCGCTCGCCGCCACCTCCCTCATCACCGGCCCCTCGGTCGCCGAACCGTTCTCCGCGGAACCCTGCGCGCTCACCCGCACCCTGGCCCACCACTCCGAGGGCCTCGACACGTGGAACGCCGCCTACCCGCGGCCCACCCGCACGCTGGACGCGGTGATGGTCTTCCTGTCCTTCCCGGACGCGACCCCGCGGACCACCCCCGAGCAGCTGGCCGCCGACCACTTCCCGGCCACCAGCCGCTTCTTCGAACAGGCTTCCTACGGCAAGTTCACCCTGCGCCCGCATCCGCTGCGGAACTGGATCCGGATGCCGCGGCCCTCCACGTCGTACGTCATAGAGCGTGACTGGAACGCGACCCATCGCGCCGCGTATCTGCGCGACGCGCTGGCCGCGGCGGACGGTCAGGTGGACTTCTCCCGCTACGACATCGTGTACTTCGTCGCCGATCCGGACGCGCCCGGCGTGGACTCGGACGCCACGAAGGTCGTCAACCTCGACACCCCGCTGCGGGCCGACGGCACGGACATCCGCCGGGTCGTCACGGTCTTCGAGCAGCATCCGCCGGACCGGCTGGTCCTGGCCCACGAGACCGGGCACGTCTTCGACCTCCCCGACCTCTACCACCGTCCTGTCGACGGCAAGGGCGACTGGGACACCTATGTCGGCGACTGGGACCTGATGGGCAGCCAGTTCGGTCTGGCCCCGGACCTGTTCGGCTGGCACAAGTGGAAGCTCGGGTGGCTGGGGCCGCGGCAGGTGGCGTGTGTGCGCAAGCCGACGCGGCTGACGCTGGAGCCCCTGGGTGCGGGGCCCGGGACGCCGGTCGCGGGCCGGGCGTCCTTCGGCCTGGGGCGCGGCACCAAGCTGGCGGTGGTCCGCACCGGCCCCGAGACCGCCCTCGCCGTCGAGGCCCGCGGCCCGGCCGGCAATGACGCCGGGACCTGCGAGGAGGGGGTCCTGGTCTACCGGGTCCGGGCCGGCGCCGCGTCCGGCGGCGGTCCGATCGAGGTGATCGACGCCCACCCGGACACGGAGGCCTGCTGGGAGGGATCGGTGTACCCGCCCCTGGCGGACGCGCCGGTGGGCCTCGGCGAGAGCTTCACGGTGCCGGGGGAGGGCGTACGGGTGAAGGTGGAGGGGCGGACGGTCTCTGGGGCGTGGACGGTGAAGATCACGCCGTGACCCACCGCGGCACGGCACGCAAGAAGCCCCTCGCTTCCGCGAGGGGCTTCTCGTTGTCTGTGCTCTGTGCGCCGCCAGGGACTCGAACCCCGGACCCGCTGATTAAGAGTCAGCTGCTCTAACCAACTGAGCTAGCGGCGCCTGCTGACGTCGTAGACCTTAGCATCCTGATCGGCGGGAGGAAAAATCGATATCCGCACGGCCGCGCGTGCCGCCCGTACGGCCGCCCAGAGCAGGATCTCGGGGCCCGGCAGCCAGGGGTGACGGGTGTCGGGAGCGACCAGCCAGCGGCTGCCGAGCGGCGTCGGCGCGGCGCGCGTCGGCAGCGGCGCCGGGACGGTCACCGCGTCGCCGTTGCCGTGGCACAGCAGGGGCGGGATCGCGCCCGTGCGACCGCACTCCTCCCACCGGAGCAGGGACGGCAGCCGATGCGCCGTACCCGGCGCGGCGAACAGGAGCATCCGGCCCCGGAACACCGCGACCGGCCCCGAGCCGGGACCGTCGTCCCACAGCCGGTCGAGCATCCGGCGTCCGAAGACGGCGGGCACGCTCACGACGTCGAACGCGGGGCCGCACGGCAGCACCACCGGGGCGTCCGGGCGGTCCTCCCAGAGGGCGAGCGTGCTTCGCGGATACGTTCCTGCCGAGGCGAGCCAGGCGGCACCGTCCGCAGTGACTCCGCAGACGTCAAAACGATCGGAGAACAACTCGCTGCGTGTGTCGCTCATGCGTCCAGATGTACCGGGCGTGAGCGTTCCGTTTCTGAGGGTTGCCGGAAATCGGGACAGGAGCGGGTGGGAGGGGGTATCTTGCCCGCCTGGCATATGCCAGAAAAGTGGCGCGTTCCCCCGCAACTACGCGTGGTCCACAGGTCCCTTGCCCTCGGCCGTCCCCCGCATCAGATCCCGCCCGAACTCGACCATCTTCTTGGCATAGTCCTCGGTCCACCCGGCGCGCTCCGCGATGTCCGCGGGCGTCAGCCGGTCGAAACGCCGGGGATCGGCCAGCTGGGCCGCGGCCATCGCCTGGAACTCCACGGCACGGTCCGTCGCCGCACGGAAGGCGTGCGTCAGCTCCGTCGCCCGGGCCAGCAGCGCCCCGGGGTCCTCGATCGACTCCAGGTCGAAGAAGTGCTCCGGATCGGCGGCCGCCTGCGCGGGCTCGAAGAGCAGGGGCGCGGGGCGTAGCCGCGGTTCGTTCCGACGCGGCGTGGGCTCCGCCATGTCTCCTCCTCGTACGTCGCTGCTGCCCCCTCCGTAGGGGAAGCGGGCCATCGTCCATTGTCGCGTGCCCGCGCAAGAGCCCCGTGAGGAGGCGGCTTCACGGTCGCCACACCACCCGGTGTTCGGCGAGATGCGCCAGCACCGCGTGATTCGCCTCCCACCCGTCAGGAAACTTCACCAGCGTCCCCAGCTGCACCGGTTCCGTCGACGGATAGTCGTCCAGGAGGTCCCCCACGCCCGCCCGGCAGACCACGATGCACGCGTGCCGGTGGCGGGAGGCGAGGACGCAGAGGCGGCCCGTCTCCAGGTGGAACGCCGTGGCGTCGGGGCGGCCCGACAGGGGGTGCAGGACGACCGTGACCTCGTACTCGCGGCCCTGGAGACGGTTCGCCGTGTCGACGGTGACGTCCGGGACGCCCAGGTCGGCCAGTGCCGCGCGGACCGCCGCCGCCTGGTCGCGGTGGGCGGTGCCGACGGCGATGCGGTCGGCCGTGAGGGGCGCGGGGTCCGGCGCGCGTTCCGAGGTCGCCGCGCCGCCGCGGTCCAGCAGACGGCGGACGACCGCCGCCACCGCCCGCACCGCCTCCGGGTCCGTGCGCGGGGTGTGCCGGGCGGGCAGCTCCAGCAGGCCCCAGCCGGACTCCGCTGCCTCGTCGATGACCCGGTCGGGGCCGGAGCCGTCCGAGGGGACCGCGAAGGACAGGCCGCGGTCGCCGTGGTCCGTGCCGCTGCGGAACTGCGTGTACGGGTAGAAGGCCGCCGAGACCAGGGGCGCGGCGGACGCCGGGAGCCGCCAGGACACCGGGAGGCGGTGCTGGGGGAGGTCCTGGTTGTGGGCCAGGAGGGTCGTCACGGCCGATGCCGAGGGGTCGTACGACAGGCCCGCCCACTGCTCGCTGCCGACGATCGCGAAGGGGTCCAGCTGGCCCGGGTCGCCCACGAACAGCGCCCGCTCGAACAGGCCGGCGACGGCGAGCAGGGAGTCCGAGCGCATCTGGTACGCCTCGTCCACGATCGCGTGCCGCCACGGCTCGTCGACCTTGACGTGGGCCCACTTGGCGGCGGTGGAGATCGTGATCGGCAGGCCGGCGAGGTCCGCCGGCTTCGACGACTTCCGGACGTTCGGCAGCTCGTCCAGCGCCTTGTCGTAGGCGTCGGCGTCGCTGCTGTGCAGCCGTCCCACCGGCAGCTCGGGGTTCTTCTCGGCGAGCCGCAGGACCAGGTCGTCGACCTGGGCGTTGGTCTGCGCGACGACCATCAGCGGGCGCCCGGCGTCGGCCAGTTCGAGGGCCGCGCGGACCACCAGCGTGGACTTGCCGGCGCCGGGCGGGGAGTCGACGACGACACCGCGGGCCGTGCCGTGCAGGGTGTCGGCGAGGATCGCGTCGGTCGCCCGGGCGGCCGACGCGCCGGGGTCGAAGGGCTCGAAAACGGTCGTCACAACACGTCCTCCGCGGTCAGCGGGTCAGCCGCCTCCTGGACGGCCTCACCGGGCGGCCCGCCGTGCGTCCAGGGCGTGTTCTCCGGGTCGGGGAGCTTCGCGCCGCCCCGCTGTTCGTGCTCGAAGAGGGTGAAGCAGAGCCGGTCGCCCTTCTCGGGGACGGACCCGGCCTCGGGCTCCTTGCCGCGGCCCATCTTGTCGAGGATGCGCAGCACCACGCAGTCGTCCTGGTGGTCCACCGTCTCGGCCGTCTGCGGCTTGCCGCCCAGCGAGCGGTACACCTTCACACGCTCCCCGAGATGCGGCCGGTCGTCGGTGCGGAGCGTGACCAGCGGGCGCGGGCTGGGGCGCTTGCCCTCGCTGTACGCCATCACGACATCCGTGACCTCCCCCGCGAACGCCTCCCCGGACAGCCGCCGCCCGGCCATCACCAGCGGGTCGTCGAGGGCCTCCTGCGCCTCCAGACGGGCCTGCTCGCGCTCGCGCGTGGCCAGCTTGCTGGCGGCGGTCACCGCGTCGTCGCGGCGCGGCTGCGGGGGCTCGCCCGCGGTGATCCGGTCCCGATGGGACGTGAACGACCAGCGGTCGCGGGTCCAGCGCTCCGCCACGCGCGTGCCCTCGGGAAGCTCCCGGAGCAGGTCCAGGCCGCGCCACACCGCGTCCCAGGTGGGGCGGGTCCGGCTCTCGACGAGGTCCCTGATCGCGCGCTCCGCGGCGGTGAGCTCGCCGAGCCGGTCGTCCGCCTCCAGGCCGTCCTCGGCGGCGGCCAGGGCGGTGCGCGCGCGGTCGTAGCGCTCGATGGCGGGGGCGAGCAGCTTGTTGTCGAACGCCGGGTCGGTGGCTGGGCCGGCCGGCGGGTGCAGCAGCTGCCCCTTGGCGTCCCGGGCCAGCTCGGCCTCCAGGGCCGCCTCGGCGCCGGTCCTGCCCGACGGGGGAGGGTCGATCCAGGCCAGCAGCGCGCCCAGATGCTGGTCCTCCAGGGTGGACTGGCCGGTCGCCCAGTGCCGGGACAGCAGATCCGTCGCGGCGAGCAGCAAGGAGGAGCCGGGGACGCGGGCGCGCTCCGCGAAGTGGGTCAGCCACCGGCCCAGCAGCGGCACGCGCGGGGGCGCCGGGTGCGGGGCCTCCGGGTCCTGCTCGGCTGTCCGGCGAAAGCGCATCGAGCGCCCGAGCAGCCGCACGAAGTCGATGCCCGCGCGGCTCGGCACGACCAGCTGCGGGGCATCCGCGCACAGCTCGACCTCGACCTTGACCCGCTTGCCGGTCTCCGGATCGGTCTCGTTGCGCTCGGCGGCCTCCACCGCCTCGGCGTACCCGTCGACGTACGGCAGGACGACGTCCGCCAGCTCCGCCAGGAACTGGAACCTGAGGTCGCGGTCGCGCGGCTGCGGTACGACGAGCAGGCGCGGGGCATCCCGGTCGGTGCCGACGAGCGCGCCGAGCGGGGCACCGGCCTCACCGGCGGTGGTGAGCGGGACGAGGACCAGGGGGCGGTCGGCGAGGTGCCGGTGGCGGACGGTCGCGGCGGGCTGGGCGCGGCCGGTGCTGACGGCTTCCAGGCGGGCGAGGGTGGCGATCAGCGACATGCGGCGGCTCCCGAAGCCTCCGCGCCGGCGGGTTCCGTGCCGAGCGCCTGCCCGCCGTGCGGCCCCGCGCCGAACGCCATCGTGCCGAGTGCCTCCGCGCGCAGCGCCGCCGCTCTGCGCAGGGCCGCGACGGTCGGGTCCTCGGGGTCGCCGGTCTCCCCGCGCGCCGCCGCCAGGACGTCCGGCACGGTGGTCAGACCGCCCAGCTCGGCCCGTACGGACCGGCCCAGCGAGGTCACCGCGCCGGCCGCGCGGGAGCGTTCGCGGCAGTGGAAGGCCAGCTCGCACGCGGCCAGGCACTCGGGCGCGTACGTCGCCGGGACCGACTCGACGGCGGCCGTCAGCTCCTCGGCGGGACGGCCGGGGTCGAAGCAGATGCCCTCGGGGAGGGCGTCGGCGATGTCCTGGATGCGGGTGAGGCGGGTCAGCTGGCGGGCCGTGACCGCGCGCTGCTTGCGCACGTCCACGGCGGAGGCGGTGGGCAGGTTGGAGAAGTCCTTGGGGCAGACCAGCAGGACCTGGTGGCGCACCTCGGGGGCGGGGGCGTCCGCTGCGGCGAGGCGGGCGGCGACCTCCTCCAGCGCCAGCACGTAGACCGCGGCCTGGCGGGCCGCCGCGCCCACCTTCGCCGGGTCCGCCGAGCCGTCCAGCATCGGGAAGGACTTGATCTCCACGACCGTCCAGCCGCCGTCCGGGTGCACCACCACCGCGTCCGGCTCCAGGAAGGCGGGGGAGCCCGCGACGTCGAGGGCGAGCATCGGGTGGTCGAGCAGCGTCCACGCGCCGCGCGCCTCGGTCGCCTCGCGCAGGGCCAGCGCGGTGCGCGCGGTACGGCCCTCGGGGCCGATGGCGGTGAGGTCGGGCACGCGCGCGTCGGCGGGGGGCTCGGCGGCGCGGTCCAGCTTCTCGTGCACCAGCCGCAGCAGCTCCGCGCCGCCGTCGGCCTTCACCTTCGCCTCGAAGGCGTTGCCCCGGGTGAGCGCGAACTGCGACTGCCCGAACGCCGAGGGCGAACCCAGCGCACCGGCCAGCGTCGCCTTGTTCACCCCGGCGCCGTCGAGGATCGCGCGCCGTCTGCAACCCGGGTTCGCGGCGAGGGCGGCCAGGGCGCGGGCATCCAGCGCCTTGGCCGGTACGTCGGGCCCGCGCAGCTCAGCGAGCCGCTGCCGGAGCGCCGTCCCCCGCGTCCGTGGGAGAGGCACTGGGCTTGGCTCCCGCTCCGATCCGTGACTCACGCTGCCGTGGAAATCGCTCACCCGCGGAAGTCTGGCATCCGTCACTGACAATTGAGGTCTGTGCGGCCTCGGTGCCCACGGTGGCGGGCGGGAGCATCGCCGTCACTCGCCCCCGGATCCGCCCCGCGGTCCGCATCACGAACGGCGCCAGCAGCAGTCCGGCACCCATGACGACGGCTCCCGCGACGGCGTCCAGGAAGTAGTGGTTGGCGGTGCCCATCACCACGATCGTGGTGATCAGCGGGTAGGCGACACCGGCGGCCTTCGCGATACGCGTCCCGCCGTACCGCCACAGCATGACCCCGCACCACAGGGCCCAGCCGACGTGCAGGCTCGGCATGGCCGCGTACTGGTTCGTCATACCGCCCATGCCCCGGGGCGCGCTCGCCTCGCCGCCCCACCAGCCGTACGAGCTGTACTGGGCCATGGTGTCGACGAAGCCGTGGCCCGCCGAGAGGAGGCGGGGCGGGCAGGTGGGCAGCAGGGTGAAGCCGATCAGGCCGATGAACGTCGACGTCATCAGCCAGGTGCGGGCGGCGCGGTAGCGCACGGCGTGCGATCTGAACAGCCAGACCAGGACCGCCGGGGTGACCAGGTAGTGCAGCGACGCGTACCAGAAGTCGGCCGGCACGCCCAGCCAGGTCTCGCGGGTGAACAGCCGGTTGAGCGGGTGCTCGGCGTTGATGTGGAGGAACTTCTCCACGCGCAGGATCGCCAGCCCGTGGTCGACGGCGCTCGTGACGTCACCTCGGGCCAGCAGTCGGCCCGCCGAGTAGCAGGCGTACACCAGGAGGATCAGCGGCAGCTCGGTCCACCAGCGCAGCCGGGTACTCGGGGCCGTCTCGCTGCCCGGTGTCTCGGCGTGCGGCATCCGATCGCCTCCCCCTTCTCGTTGCGGCGTCCGGTTGCCCGGTCTTACCACTTTACGGTGTATGCGTTCGTCCCTGCGCGGGCCCCCGGCCCTCTAGGACGCAGAGATCGACCGACGGGTTGCCCCCGGACAGGGTGCGCGATGATGGACGCGGCCCGCCCGGTTTTTTCCTCGAAAGGTCCTTCATCTCATGGCACCGCGCATCCTGCTCGCCCGGCACGGCCAGACCGCATGGTCCCTGGCGGGCAAACATACGGGCAGGACGGACGTGCCGCTCCTCGAGGAGGGCCGGCGTGGCGCCAAGCTCCTGGGCGAGCGCCTGCACCGGCCGCCGCTCGACGGCCTCTCCGGCGCCGAGGTGCGCACCAGCCCGCTCACCCGCGCGCGGGAGACGTGCGAACTCGCCGGGTTCGGCGAGCGCGCGAGCGAGTGGGACACGCTGATGGAGTGGGACTACGGCGCGTACGAGGGTATGACGCCGGACGAGATCCAGGCCGTGAACCCCGGCTGGCTCATCTGGCGCGACGGCGTCCCCGACGGCGAGACCCTCGCCGAGGTCACCGCCCGCGCGGACGAGGTGGTGGCGTGGGCCCGCGCGGCGGACCGGGACGTCCTGGTCTTCGCCCACGGCCACATACTCCGCTCCATCGGCGCCCGCTGGCTCGGCCTGCCGCTCGACTTCGCGGCCCGGATCAGGCTGAACCCGACGTCACTGTCGGTCCTGGGCTGGGCGTACGGGGAGCCGGCGATCGAGAGCTGGAACGACCTGGGGCACCTCGCCGGCTGACCCGGTCGCCGTGGGTCAGGCGGACCGCGGCAGGGAGGCGTGCCGCTCCAGGAACGTCCCCACTCCCGAGGCCCGCCGGTGCGGCAGCAGCACCCGCGCGGTCCCCGCCAGCATCGACTGGATCCGCGACGACTGGACCTGCCCGAGCAGATCCAGCACCCGCATCCCGGCTTCCGCGGCCTCGTCGGGGCGGCCCCCGCGCGCGAGGTCGTCCGCCAGCTCGGCCGAGTACAGCGCGATGTTCCGGGTGAAGTGCGGGTCCTGGAGCTGCGCCGCCCGGCGCGCGTGCCGCGCGGCACGCGGCCAGTCACCCAGCGCCGACCAGCACTGCGCCTCCAGCCCCTCCAGCTCGGCCTCCCCGTAGAAACTCATCCACTCGGGGTCGGCGTCCGAGGGGCCGCGCTCGTACAGGGCCTGGGCGCGGGCCAGCGCCTGTTCGCAGCCGGTGCGGTCGGCGAGCCCCGCCCAGCCGCCCGCCTCCCGCAGCGCGAGCAGCGACATCAGCCGGGCGGACCCCAGCGGACGCCCGACCCGCTGCGCGGCCTGCGCGGCCCGCACCGCCTCCCGCGGTCGCCCCGCGTCGCGCGCGAGGAACGCCGTGTTGCAGAAGGCGTGCGACTCCAGACCGGCGTCACCGGTCATCCGCGCGGTCGCGAGGGCCTCCGCGTAGTGCGAGCGCGCGTCGTCGAACCGCCCCGAGTCGTGCGCCAGCCAGCCCACCGAGATGGCGAGCTCCCCGGCGCCCGCGTGCAGGCGGTCGGCGGTGGTCTGCCGGGTCGCACCGGCGTCCAGCAGCGCGTAGGCGGCCCGCAACGGGGTCGCCGCGCGCCGGTACAGGCCGTCCGCGCCGTGCCGGTCGTCGAGCAGCCGGATCCGTCGTACGGCTTCGTCCAGGGCGTCCGCCTCGGGGACTCCCGCGCGCCGGACACGGCGCTCCGCCGCGTCGGCGGTGGCCAGCCCGATGGCGCCCAGTGAGGCGACGGCCACGGTGGCGCCCCCGCCGGTCATGAATGCGCGACGCAGCACGTCGCTCTCCTCGTAGTTGTCGTGCGTCTCGTACGGGTCCTGCGTGTCATACGGCTCGTACGACCCCCATGTCTCACCCGTCGCGCCACCCGCGGCGTACGCGAGTCGCGTGGCGTGCTCGGGGGGCGCGTCGTCGATGGCGCGCGCCCCGCGTCCGCGTACGGACGCGCGGGGGGCGAAGCCCAGGTCGGTGAGCGTGCGGCCGGGGAACATGTGCCGGAACACCCGTTCGTACGCGTAGTTGGGGCAGCGGATCTCACCCGCCTCGACCCTGCCCACATAGCGCGCGTCACAGCTGACCCGCTCGCCGATCTCGCGCGCGGCCCGCCGGACCGCCGCGGCGAACTCGGCCGGGGAGCGCTGTCCGCGCAACTCCCGGAACGCGAGATTCGGCCGCGGTGGCCGGGGGGACTGGGACGAGGTCGCCTTTGACGTCGCCATGGCCGGGTCCTCTCGTGCGAACCGTCGAACCATGCCGGGCGCGGGGCGAGTTGAGTGGTATGTCACTGTCGTCACCCTGGTTCCGGCGGGCAAGAACGTACCTGCTGTGCCGGACCCGCCACGCGGTGTTTGGCTACAAACCGGATATCTCATCCAGGATCTGCCATGAACTGCCATCCTTTGCGGCTGACTTCCGCCGTAGCCGTTGACGCGGCCGCGCGTTGAACTCCGTGGACCGGGAGCAGCCCGACTCCCGACCCGCTCGTCCAAGGAGGGGTTCCGTGGTGCAGGCCGGGATGGAGACCAGCCAGAGCGTCGAGACGCGCGCGTCGCTGACGGAGTACGGCGGACCACCGGTTCCGGAGGCCGGCTGCGACCTCGTCACCGTGTCGGCCCGGCAGGGGCTGGAGGCGGTCGACATCCTGCGGCGCGGCGCCGGGGACGCGGTGGGGCCCGTACTGCACGACGACGGCGGGCACACCCTCGGCTTCGTGGTCCCGCCGGGGACGGCGGCCGCCTGGGACGTCCCGGGCAGCACCTGCACGGAGACCAACGGACGCGGGCTGCGGCTCAACCCGGAGCCGCCGGTGGAAGGCTCGGACTGGCTGCTGCCGCCCGGCGAGGCCGACCTCGCGACCGACCCGGCGGTGCTGCGGGCCGCGCTCGGGGAGGCCGCGCGGCTGATCGAGGCGGCGGACAACTGCCGGTGACGGCCGGGGAGGGCGCCGTGGCCGAGCCCCGGCGCACCGGGGGCGCCGCAGCCGGGCGCGCCTGAGGGCCCGCCCCTTGCGACAATGGCCCCATGGCAAGGTCCCGCAGCTCCCGGCGCACAGCCGCCACCGTCGAACCCGTCGTGGAACCCGTCGACGGCGGACTCGCCGAGCTCATCCCCGACCGGGAGCGCGCGCGGGCCTGGACGCTGCTCATCGACGGGGCCCCGCAGTCGCACGTCGACCTCGACGACCCCGCCCGGCTCACCTTCGAGTACCAGCGCCGCCTCGGCCATGTCATCGACCTCGTCGCCCCGCCCGGCAAGCCGGTGCACGCCGTGCATCTCGGCGGCGGCGCCCTCACCCTCGCCCGGTACACCGCCGCGACCCGCCCCCGCTCCACCCAGCAGGTCGTCGAACGGGACGCGGCCCTCGTCCAACTGGTCCGCCGGGAGCTGCCGTTGGACCCCAACGCCCGCATCCGGGTGCGGGCCGTCGACGCCCGGGAGGGGCTCGGCAAGGTGCTGGACGGCTGGGCCGACCTCGTCATCGCCGATGTGTTCAGCGGGGCGCGCACCCCGGCCCACCTGACCTCGACCGAGTTCCTGGACGAGGTCCGCAGAACCCTCAGGCCGGGCGGCGTCTACGCCGCCAACCTCGCCGACGGCCCCCCGCTCGCCCATCTGCGCGGCCAGATCGCCACCGCCGCCGCCCGCTTCGAGCACCTCGCCCTGGTCGCCGACCCGACGGTGCTGCGCGGCAAACGCTTCGGCAATGCCGTCCTCGTCGCCTCCGACACCGCCCTGCCGATCGCGGAACTGACCCGCCGGGCGGCCTCGGACCCGCACCCCGGCCGGGTCGAACACGGCCGCGCCCTCCTGGACTTCACCGGCGGGGCGGCCCCGGTGACGGACGCGGCAGCGGTCGCCTCACCGGCGCCGCCGCCTTCCGTCTTCCGCTGACAGCCGACAACAGGCGCCCGACAACAGGCGCCCGGCAACAGGCGACTGCCAAGAGGCAGCGGGCAGCCGGCAACTGGCAGCGGCGGGCTCAGAAGTCCAACCCCCGCGTCAGCAGCGGCAGGTGCTGTGCGTAGAGCGCCGCCAGATCCTCCTTTCCGTCCCCTTCCACCCAGTGCCGTACGAGCGTCGTGAACACGGCGATGAGGGCGGCGGCCGCGCACCTGATCTCCAGATCGGTCGCGTCCCGGCCGGTGCGTTCGGCGATGACCTCGGCCATGGCCCGTTCGCTGCGCTCCTGTTCGACCACGTTGGCGGCGCGGATCGCCGGGTCGGTGAAGGTGAGGCGGGACCGCAGGAGCAGATCCTCGCGGTCCTCCGCGAGCATCGCGCCGAGCGAACCCGAGAGGGAGGCCAGGATCGCGTCCACGATCGGCTCGTCGGCGGGGCGGGAGCGGACCGCCTCGGCGAGGGCGGGGTCGTACTCGTCCTGGATGACCACGTCCTCCTTGGCGGGGAAGTACCGGAAGAACGTGCTCGACGAGACCTCCGCCGCGTCCGCGATCTGGTCGACCGTGGTCGCCTCGTACCCGTGCTCGGCGAAGAGGCGGTAGGCCTCGCGCCGGATGCGTTCCCGGGTCTGCTTCTTCTTGCGCTCCCGCAGGCCGAGGGGCGCGGCGGAGGTCTCGTGCGTCGTCATGCGACCGATTCTGCGGGCTCGGGCACGGACCGGGCCACCGTGCGGGAGCAGGGGACCGGGCCGGGCAGGAACCGCGCGGCCAGGACGGCGGCGAGCAGGGCGATCGCCCCGCAGACGACCAGGACCAGGTTCATGCCGTGCACGAAGGCCTCGTGGGCCTGGGTGGCGAGGCCCGGGTCGTTCAGCTGTGCCGCCACTGCGTCCGCGCCGGAGACCGAGTCGCGGGCCGTGTCCGCCGCGTCGGTGGGCAGACGGGCGGTGTCGAGGCGGGCCAGGTAGCCGTATCCGAGCAGGCTGCCGAGGCCGGCGACGCCGAGGACCGAGCCGAGCTGCTGGACGGTCTCCAGGAGGCTGGTGCCGGAGCCGGTTCCCTCGCCGGGCAGCGCGCCCATGACCAGGCTGGTCGCCGGGACGACGGCCAGGCCGAAGCCGAGCCCGGTCAGGGAGAGCCACAGGGCGGTGAAGCCGTAGCCGTCGCCGGTGTCCGTGGTGGCGCCCAGCAGGACGCCGGCCGCGAGCAGGGCGAGGCCGAACGGGACGACCGTACGGGCGCCGAGCCGCGGGACCACCGACTCGCTGAGCGTGGCCGCGGCCATCAGGCCGCCGATCAAAGGGAGTACGCGGATGCCGGTGCCGAGGGCGTCGTTGCCGAGGACGGCCTCCAGGTACTGCGGGACGACGAACAGGATGCCCATCACCGCGAAGTTGACGAAGACGGCGATCAACGTGCCCCACAGGAACCGGCGGTCGGCGAACAGCTTCAGGTCGACGATCGGCTGCGCGGTGCGGCGCTCGTGCCGGACGAACGCGGTCAGCAGGGCGGTCGCGGCGACGAGCGAGACGAGGACGGGGGGACCGGTCCAGCCGTCGCGCGGGATCAGGATCGTGCCGTGGACGAGCGCGATGATGCCGAGGCCGCCGAGGACGGTGCCGAGGGTGTCGAAGGCGGCCGTGGTGGTGCGCCGTTCGTCGCGCGGCAGCAGCCACAGGCCCGCGAGCAGGGCGAGCGCGGCGACGGGCAGGTTGAACAGGAACACTGAGCCCCACCAGAAGTGGTCGAGGAGCCAGCCGCCCACGACGGGGCCCACGGGCATGCCGAGTGCGGTGGCGGCGGTCCAGACGGCGACGGCCTTGGGCAGCTCGTCCTTGGCGAAGACGCGCGGCAGGATCGCCATGGACAGCGGCATGATCGCGGCGGCACCGAGGCCGAGGACGGCCCGCGCGGCGATGATCTGGCCGGGCGAGTCGGCGAACGCGCCACCGAGCGAGGCGAGACCGAACAGGCCGATGCCGGACAGCAGCAGCCGCTTGTGGCCGTAGCGGTCGCCGAGCACGCCGACCGGGAGCATCGCGACGGACAGGGCGAGCAGATAGCCGCCGCCGATCCACTGCAGCTGCGAGCTGTCGGCGTGGAGTTCGCCCGCCATGGTCGGCAGGGCGACGTTGATGACGGTCCCGTCGAGGCCGACGATCAGCACGCTCAGGGTGAGCGCGGCGAGCGCGAGCCAGCGGCGGGGGGACGGGCGCGGAGCGAGTGCGGTCATGGGGACCTCCCCTAGGAAGCGGCCTTAGTGAAAGGCTACCGCCAAATGGAAGTCGACTGTCAATATGTAGTTGTCTCTCAGTTGATGGTGGACTTCCTTGTCTAGTACGTCCCCACCTCCACCCGCGGCGCGCTGTCGTGCCACGTGCAGAACACCGACACCCGGTCCGCGCCGGAGGCGAACTCCACCCGGATCCACGTCTCCGTCTTCCACACCTGCATCGACCAGCCCGCGGCCGGTGTCGCCGACACGAGCGACGCGGAGGATCTGCCGAGGGAGAAGACGGCCCGTCCGCCGTCGGTGTCGTAGCTCTTGACCTGGCCCGACGCGGTGGGGCTCGCGGTCGGGGAGGGTGTCCTCGACGGGGACGGCGTGGGGGAGGTCCTCGGGGAGGCGCTTCCCGACGCGGACCCGGACCCTGACCCGGAGCCGGACGCCGACGGGGACGGGCGGGCCGTCGACGACGCCAGCGGCCTGGAGTCCTGCGTGGTCTGCTCCGCGACCGTGATGGGCAGGGCGCGGGGCGGATCGTAGGCGGTGCCCGCCATGACCGTGTGCACGCCCCACCACGACAACGTGACCGCCGCGCCCGTGGCGAGCGACCAAGCCAGTACGTGTACGAGTCCTCTGCGCATCGCCGGTCATACTGCCTCACGCGTCCCACCGGACGCACCTGCCCGCAGTTGTCCACAGGGCGCGCCGGGGGTGCCGCGAAGTTGTCCACAGGCTCGGCTGCGGCTCGCCCGCATGGCGTACGGTGCGGCGCATGGCAAGTGTGCTCGTGGTCGAGGACGACCAGTTCGTACGCTCGGCGCTCATCCGGCATCTGACCGACGCCGCCCACACGGTGCGGAGCGTCGGCACGGCGCTGGAGGCGCTGCGCGAGGTCGCCCATTTCCGTTTCGACGTCGTCATCCTCGACCTCGGTCTGCCCGACCTGGACGGGTCCGAGGCGCTGAAGATGCTGCGCGGGATCACCGACGTGCCCGTGATCATCGCCACCGCCCGGGACGACGAGGCGGAGATCGTCCGGCTGCTGAACGCGGGCGCGGACGACTACCTCACCAAGCCCTTCTCGGTCGAGCACCTGTCCGCGCGGATGGCCGCCGTCCTGCGCCGGTCCCGGGCCGCCGTGGGTGAGGCGGCCCCCGAGTCCGTGCTGCGCGTCGGCGGCCTCACCGTCGACCCGCTGCGCCGCCAGGCCGAGCTGGACGGCGTACGCCTCGACCTCACCCGCCGCGAGTTCGACCTGCTCGCCTTCCTCGCCGGGCGGCCCGGTGTCGTCGTCCCCCGCAAGGAACTGCTCGCCGAGGTGTGGCAGCAGTCCTACGGCGACGACCAGACCATCGACGTCCATCTGTCGTGGCTGCGGCGGAAGCTCGGGGAGACGGCGGCTCAGCCGCGCTATCTGCACACTCTCCGGGGCGTCGGCGTGAAGCTGGAGCCACCGCTGTGAGATGGGCACTGGTCAAGGTCTGCCTCGCCGTCACCACCATGGTCGTGGTCGCCTTCGCGATCCCGCTCGGCCTCGTCATCAAGGAGATGGCCCGCGACCGCGCCTTCTCCAACGCCGAGCGGGAGGCCGCCGCCGTCGCCCCGGCCCTGTCCATCACCACCGACCGGGACCAGTTGGAGCGGGTCGTCGCCTCCGCGGGCTCGGAGGACGGGATGGCCGTGCACATACCCGCGAGCGGCGGCGGCCCGGCCGTGGACATCGGACGGCAGCGCGCCGCCGCCGGCGACGTGGCGACCGTGCGGAGGCTCGGTCGGGCCTCCACCACCGAGGTGCCCGGCGGCTCCACGCTGCTCCAGCCCGTCGCGCTGAGCTCCGGCGAGATCGCGGTCGTCGAGGTGTACGTCCCCGAGGCCGAGGTCAGCAACGGCGTGGCCACGGCCTGGGCGGTGCTCGCCGGCGTCGGCGTCGCGCTGATCGTCGGCTCGGTCGCGGTCGCCGACCGGCTGGGCGTACGGATGGTGCAGCCCGCGCAGAAGCTGGTCGAGAGCGCGCACGAGCTGGGGGAGGGCAAGCTCGGGGCCAGGGTGCCCGAGGAGGGACCCGTCGAACTGCGGCTGGCCGCGGTCGCGTTCAACTCCATGGCCGACCAGGTCGTCCAACTGCTCGCCAACGAGCGGGAACTGGCGGCCGACCTGTCCCACCGCCTCCGTACCCCCCTGACCGTGCTGCGGCTCAACGCCGCCTCGCTCGGGGACGGGCCCGCCGCCGAGCAGACCCGGGCCGCGGTCGCCCAGCTGGAGCGGGAGGTCGACACCATCATCCGGACCGCCCGGGAGGCCAAGCCGCAGACCGTGGCCGCCGGTCCCGGCGCCGGGTGCGACGCCGCCGAGGTGGTGCGCGAGCGCATGGCGTTCTGGTCGGCGCTCGCCGAGGACGAGGGGCGCAAGGTGCGGGTGGCGGGCGTCGAGCGCCCGGTGCGGATACCCGTGGCCCGCGCCGACCTGGCCGCCGCCCTGGACGCCCTGCTGGGCAACGTCTTCCGGCACACCCCCGAGGGCACCGCCTTCGCGGTCGACGTGCACAACGGCGAGGACGCGGTGATCGTGCTCGTCTCCGACGCGGGGCCCGGCATAGCCGACCCCGAGGCGGCGATGGCCCGCGGGCGCGGCTCCGGCAGCGCGGGGTCCACCGGGCTCGGCCTCGACATCGTGCGCCGGCTCGCCGAGGAGACCGGCGGGGACGTCCGGATCGGTTCCTCGGTCCTCGGCGGCACCGAGGTGCGGATCTGGATCCAGCTGGACAGGCGGGTGCCGGAGCGCCGGGGACACCGGGTGCGCAGGCGCCGTACCGGCCGATTGGTCTCGACCTTTAACCGTCCCCGATCCCATCCTTAAGCGCACCCTAAGATCGCCAACCCCCGTCCGGATCAGGCACTTTGCCCGATTCCGGGTCGCTAGCGTGCTGCCGCACCCCACCCCCGAACAACGAAGGCAGGCACGCCATGAGCACGCACCGGCGCAAGGTGAGCGGCAGAAACAAGGTGATCGCCGGGGCCGTCGCCGCGGCCGTGGTCGGTGGCGGCGCGATCCTGCTCACCGGCACCGCCCAGGCCGCCGGGATCGGCGCCGCCTACACCAGGACCAGTGACTGGTCGACGGGTTACACCGCCCAGTACGTCGTGACCAACAACAGCGGCGCCACGGACGCCGACTGGAAGCTGGAGTTCGACCTGCCCGCGGGCTCGAAGCTGAGCTCGCTCTGGAACGCCGAGTCGAGCGTGAGCGGGCAGCACGTCACCGTGACCTCGGCCAAGTGGGACGCCGACGGCCTGGCCGCCGGCGAGTCCGTCACGGTCGGCTTCGTCGTCAACGGCACCGGCGCGCCGACCGGCTGTCGCATCGACGGCGCCTCCTGCTCCACGGACGCCACCGCGACACCGGAACCGACCGGCCGCCCCACGGAAACGGCCTCCCCGTCCCCGACGCCGACCAGCAAGCCCACCAGCACGGCGACCCCCACCCCCACCGCCACGGCGAGCCCCAGCCAGAGCTCCGGCACCGGCACCACCACGAACGCCGGCTTCGCCCCCTACGTCGACACCTCCCTCTACCCGGCCTTCGACCTGGTCGCGAGCGCCGCGGCCACCGGCGTGAAGGACTACAACCTCGCCTTCGTCACCGACGGCGGCGGCTGCACCCCGAAGTGGGGCGGTGTCACCGACCTCGCGAGCGACGCGGTCGCCGCGCAGATCGGCGCCCTGCGCGCCAAGGGCGGCGACGTCCGGGTCTCCTTCGGCGGCGCGGCGGGCAGCGAACTGGCGACGACCTGCTCGTCGGCGGACGCGCTGGCGGCGGCGTACGGGAAGGTCGTGGACACCTACGACCTCACCAAGGTCGACTTCGACGTCGAGGGCGGCGCGCTGCCCAACACGACCGCGAACACCAACCGCGCCAAGGCGATAGCCAAGCTCCAGGCACAACACCCGGACCTGGACGTCTCCTTCACCCTCCCCGTCATGCCCGAGGGCCTCACCCAGGACGGCGTGAACCTGCTGGCCGACGCCAAGAGCAACGGCGTCGGCATCGACACCGTCAACATCATGGCCATGGACTACGGCGCCTCCTACAGCGGCGACATGGGCACCTACGCCGAACAGGCCGCGACGGCCACGCAGGCCCAGGTGAAGAGCGTGCTGGGGCTGAGCGACAGCGCCGCATGGAAGGCCGTGGCAGTGACGCCCATGATCGGTGTCAACGACGTCACCAGCGAGATCTTCAAGGTCGAGGACGCCACCCAGCTGGTGGCCTTCGCCAAGTCCAAGGGCCTCGGCTGGCTGTCCATGTGGTCCGCCACCCGCGACAAGCAGTGCTCCGGCGGCGCCAAGACCTACGCCGACGCCACGTGCAGCTCCATCGTCCAGGACGAGCACGCGTTCTCGAAGGCGTTCGCGGCCTACAACTGACCCTCCGCCCCCCCCACGGAGAAAAGGCGGGGCGCGGCATCCCCCTCGGATGCCGCGCCCCTCCCCTTTTCCCCATCCCCGGGGGTGGCAGGACACCCCCGGCGGCTCCTAGACCTCCGCGACCGGAGGCAGCGTCCCCGTACGCGCCGCCTGCCCATACCACAGGGCACTCGACTTCGGCGTGCGCGCGAGGGTCGTGTAGTCGACGTAGACCGCGCCGAAGCGCTTCTCGTAGCCGTACGCCCACTCGAAGTTGTCCATCAGGGACCACAAGAAGTAGCCGCGCACGTCCGCGCCCTCCGCGATGGCACGGCGGACCGCACGCAGATGGCCGTGCAGGTAGGCGATCCGCTCGGGGTCGTGGACGCGGCCGTCGGGGTCGGGCTTGTCGTCGTAGGCCGCGCCGTTCTCCGTGATGTACAGGGGCAGACCCGGGGCCTCACGCGAGTAGCGCATGATCAGGTCGTGCAGGCCCGTCGGGTCGATGGTCCAGCCCATCTCCGTGCGCTCGCCCGGCGTCTGGTGGAAGGCGACGTCGTCCGCGGCCGGCCAGGGCGAGTGGTCGCTGGAGCCGTGGCCGTCGGCGCGCGGGCCCGCGGCGTCCGGGTCGGCCGCCGACACCAGCGTCGGCGTGTAGTAGTTGAGGCCGAGCGCGTCCAGCGGCTGGTTGATCAGGGCGAGGTCGCCGTCCTGGACGTAGGACCAGTCGGTGAGCGATTCCGTCGCCGCGAACAGCGACGCCGGGTACGCGCCGTGCAGCATCGGACCGTGGAAGATCCCGTTGGCCAGGTCGTCGATCTTCCGTACCGCGGCCAGGTCGGCCGGGTCCTGCGAAAGCGGCCTGACCACGGACGAGTTGAGGCTCACCGCGACCGAGTTGCGGGCCGGCATGACCGTCCGCAGGGCCGAAGCGCCCAGGCCGTGCGCCAGGTTGAGGTGGTGCGCCGCCTTCAGCGAGGCCGCCGGGTCGGTGCGGCCCGGCGCGTGGACGCCGGACGCGTAGCCCAGGAAGGCACTGCACCACGGCTCGTTGAGGGTGATCCACTGCTCCACCCGGTCGCCGAGCGCCTCGCCGACGATCTGCGCGTACTCCGCGAACCGGTACGCCGTGTCGCGCTCCGGCCAGCCGCCCGCGTCCTCCAGCTCCTGCGGCAGGTCCCAGTGGTAGAGGGTGACGGCGGGCTTGATGCCCTTCGCCAGCAGCTCGTCGACCAGCCGGCGGTAGAAGTCCAGACCCCGCTGGACCGCCGGCCCGCGGCCGGTCGGCTGGACGCGCGACCAGGAGATCGAGAAGCGGTACGCGGTGAGCCCGATCTCCGCCATCATCGCCACGTCGTCGCGGTAGCGGTGGTAGTGGTCGACAGCGATGTCACCGTGCTCGCCGCCCGCGGTCTTGCCGGGCGTATGGCTGAAGGTGTCCCAGATCGACGGCGTACGGCCGTCCTCCCGCGCCGCCCCCTCGATCTGGTACGCGGAGGTCGCGGCGCCCCAGAGGAAGGCGGGAGGAAAGGTCACCGGGGTCGCCGGCGTTGCGGGTTCAGGCATGGAAGCGCTCCCATAGGAGGTCGTGGAGACCGACGGGTAGATGAGGGGGAGGAGAGGGGGGCCGAGGCGGCGGTGACCCGGCCCCCGGGAAAGCAGGCGGTCAGCCCTTGACGGCGCCCTGCATGATGCCGCCGACGATCTGCTTGCCGAAGATCGCGAAGACCACCAGCAGCGGCAGCGTGCCGAGCAGCGCGCCCGCCATGATCAGGGACTGGTCGGGGGTGTAGCCGCGGCCCAGGCCCGCGACCGCGACCTGCACGGTCGGGTTGCCGTTCTGGGTGAGCACCAGGAACGGCCACAGGAAGTCGTTCCAGGTCTGCACGAACATCAGCATGCCGAGCACGGCCATCGCGGGCCGGGCGGCCGGGAACACCACGTGCCAGATGACCCGCCAGCTGCTCGCGCCGTCCACCCGGGCCGCCTCGATGATCTCGTCCGGCAGCGCCTGAAGCAGGTACTGCCGCATGAAGAACACGCCGAACGCGCTGACCAGCGAGGGCAGGATCACCGCCTGGAGCTGGTCGGACCAGTCGAGCTTGGCGACCATCATGTACAGCGGGATCACGCTCAGCTGCGGCGGCACCATCATCGTGCCGATCACGATCAGCATCAGGGCGTTGCGGCCCTTGAACCGCAGTTTGGCGAAGGCGAATCCGGCGATCGTCGACAGGATGACGATGGTGATTGCCGAAACCCCCGCCACGAACGTGGTGTTGATGAACGCCTCGCCCAGGTTGGCGTCGTTCCAGGCGATCTCCAGCTTGTCGAACAGGCCCCCGCCGAACCACAGCGGCGGCGGGTTCTGCGCGAGGCGCTGGTTGTCGCGGGACGCGGCGATCGCGGTCCACACCAGCGGGAACAGCGAGCCGATGGTGAACAGGGCGAGGATGATGTACGCGATCGGACCGGCGTGCAGCGTGCCGCCCGCGCGGGCCGACCTGGGGCGCCGGGGGCGCTTCGCCTCGTCGGCCGGCGGTTTGGTGAGTGTCGTCGTCACGGCCGGTTCTCCTAACTACTGGCGCGCAGCCGGCGCGAGATGACGAAGTTGATGATCCCGATGACGATGAGGATCAGGAACATCGTCCAGGCGATCGCGGAGGCACGGCCCAGGTGCTGGTTGACCCAGCCCTGCTCGTACAGGTACAGGCCGAGCGTCTGGAACTGGTGCTGGGATCCGCCGGAGGCCCCCTTGTTCGCGTCGAACAGCAGCGGCTCACCGAAGAGCTGGGAGGCGCCGATGGTCGAGACGACCACGGTGAACAGGATCGTCGGCCGCAGCGACGGCAGCGTCACATGGAAGAACTGCTGCCAGCGGCTGGCCCCGTCCAGGGCCGCGGACTCGTACAGGTCCTGCGGGATCGCCTGCATCGCCGCCAGATAGATCAGCGCGTTGTAGCCGGTCCAGCGCCAGATGACGATCGAGGAGACCGCGATCTGCGAGGCCCATTTGTCGTTCTGCCAGTCGATGTGGTCGATGCCGATCTGCCCGAGCACCCAGTTGATCATGCCGTAGTCGCGGCCGAACAGCAGGACGAAGACGAGCGAGGCGGCGGCGATCGACGTCGCGTACGGCGCCAGCATCGCGACCCGGTAGAAGGTCGAGCCGCGCAGCTTGTAGTTGAGGATGTGCGCGAGGCCCATCGCCATCAGCAGCTGCGGGACCGTCGAGATGATCCCGATGGTCAGCGTGTTCTTCGCCGCGTTCCAGAAGAAGTCGTCGTCGAAGATCCGCGTGTAGTTCCGGAATCCCACCCAGTGCATGTCGGTGGGCGCGGTCAGCTCCACCTGATGCAGCGAGGCCCACCCGGTGTAGATCAGCGGGAACAGGCCGAACGCCATGAACAGCAGGAAGAACGGCGAGACGAAGGCGTACGGGCTCCAGCGCACGTCGCGCTGCCAGCGCCGGGACAGGCGGGCCCGTCGGCGCTCCTCGGCCGGGTTCTCCGCGGGCGGGCGGGCCGGGGCCGCGCCCCCCTCCTTGGCGGGGGACGCGGCGGCGGTGTCGTGCCCAGTGGTCATACGGGTCACTGGTCCAGGTTGTTGTCGATGGTCTTGACGGCGTTGTTCCAGGCGTCCTTGGGCGACTTGCCCTGGGTCACCAGGACCACACCGTTGTCGGTCAGGCCCTGCTGGATGATCTGGTCCTTCGGGCCGATCGTCTGGACCGGGATGTTCTTGGCGGCCTCGGCGAAGATCGTGCCGATCGGCGCGTCACCGGTCATGTCGTTCTTGGCGCTCTTCACCGCGGCCGAGTCGTACGCGGCCGGGGTGCTCGGGAAGCTGCCCTGCACGGCGAAGAGCTTGGCCTGCTGCTCCGGGGCGGTCAGCCAGGCGGCGAGCTTGGCGGCCTCCTCGGTGTTCTTGCCGGACTTGGGCACGGTCAGGAAGGAACCGCCCCAGTTGCCGGACTTCGGCGCCTGGGCGACGTCCCACTTGCCCTTGGCGTCGTCCTTCGACTTGCCCTTGATGTAGCCGAGCATCCACGGCGGGCAGGACATCGCCGCGAACTTGCTGTTGGCGATGGTGGTGTCCCAGGCGGGCTGGAACTGCGTCTGGTTGCCGACCAGTCCGGCCTCGGCGGCATCGGCGGTGAGGTCGAAGGCGGCCTTCACGGCCGGGTTGGTCTTGTAGATGACCTTGCCGGAGGCGTCGTAGAACCGCTCCTTCTCACTGCTGACGATGGCCTGCAGCAGACCGCCGGGGGAGTCCAGGAAGGTCGTCCCGTTGGCCTTCTTCTGGTACTGCTTGCCGACGTCGACGAACTTCTCCCAGCTGCCCGCCCACAGCTTGCCGACCTCCTCGCGGTCGGTCGGCAGACCGGCCTTCTGGAAGAGGTCCTTGCGGTAGCAGATGGCCATCGGGCCGACGTCGGTGCCGACGCCGACGGTCTGGCCGCCCTGGGTCGTGGCCTGCTGCCACTTCCACTCCAGGTAGTCGCTCTTCTTGCCGTACTTCGACAGGTCGAGCAGCTTGGCGGACTGGGTCTGGACGACCTCGGCGATGTTGCCGACCTCGACCATCTGGATGTCCTGGAGGCCGCTGTTGGTCGTGAGGTGGTTGATGAGCGCGGGGTAGTAGTTCTCGTTGCGCTCCACGACCGTCTGCTCGATGTGGATGTTCGGGTGGAGCTTCTCGTACTCCTTGTACAGGCCGGACTCCTTGAAGCCGGCGGTGCCGAAGAGGCCGAGCGTGATGGTCGTCTTGCCGCCACCGCCCGACGATTCCGATCCGTTGTCGTCGTTGCCGTCGTCGGCACAGCCGGCCAGCAGCCCGGCGCCCAGCGACGCCACGGCCGCCAGAACCACCACCCTGCGACGGGCGGTTCGGGTACGTGCTCGCATTGAGTCCTCCTGTTGCCCTGACGTGCCGACCCCCCGGCCAACTGCATTGTTGGGCCCGTTAGTTCTCGCGGCGGCTCGGGCGGGGAACGTGCGGGATGTGTATGTGTCAGGTACTGTGGGAGCGCTCCCACCAGTGATGAGTTGAAGAGTCGTCGGTCTCGGCGGGGGTGTCAAGGGCACGGACAGTGCGATATCGCTTCGAGATGTTTCTGTGGCTGAACCCATGACCCCGGGCGCCCGGTGCCGGGGGCACGGACGAGCGGGGCGGAGGCGGGCCTTCCGGGCCGTGTTCGCTCGTTGCAGGGAGGTTGGTCTGTTCGTATGCGATGTGTCCAGTACCCGGACGGCACGGCCGGTGCGTGGCGGGCGGCGCAGGTCAGCCCGGCACCGGCGGCGCCGCGGGCAGCCGCCCGCGGAACGGCCCTGCGCGCTTGCAACGAGGCCGCCGTGCGGGCGCCCGAGGGCGCGCTCGCGCACTCCGCGCACGAGACCTCCGCTCGGTGCGGGCACGGGCCCGAGGGGTTCGGGAACCGCGGCGAAGCGGAGGCGCGAGCCACCCGGTGTCCGGCCGGCCGGCGGGCCGGTGCGCGCACAGTGCCGCGTGCAAGTCTGAACGCACAGGGCATCGGCGGGCAGGCGCGGAAACGGAAGCGGAAGGGCGGGCACCGTCCCATTCTGTTCCGTCGGCAGCCGGTGCCGCCGAGGCCGGGCCGGGTGTCCGGCACCGGTGGCCCGGGACGGCGGGAAGGGCGGGAAGCGCCGGCCGGTGCCACGGGCCGGCGGGCCCGAAAGCGGTGCGAGGCGTTCGCCCCCGGACCCGGGGCCGATCACGACTGTTAGATTCCAGGCCAACGTAGGTTCGACGGCGGGAGGCGGAGCCACATGGCAAGCCACGGGGCGCGAGCTCGGAGCGGTGGCCGGCCCACCCTCGAAGAGGTGGCCGCACGCGCCGGGGTCGGGCGGGGCACGGTCTCCCGGGTGATCAACGGCTCGCCGCGGGTCAGCGACGCGACCCGGGCGGCGGTGGAGGCCGCGGTCGCGGAACTCGGGTACGTCCCCAACACGGCGGCCCGCGCCCTCGCGGCCAACCGTACGGACGCGATCGCGCTGGTCGTCCCCGAGCCGGAGACCCGGTTCTTCGCGGAGCCGTACTTCTCGGACATGCTCAAGGGTGTCGCGGCGGAACTGTCCGACACCGAGATGCAGTTGCTGCTGATCTTCGCGGGCAGCGACAAGGAGCGCCGCCGACTGGCCCAGTACCTGGCCGCCCACCGGGTCGACGGCGTCCTGCTGGTCTCGGTCCACGCCGACGACCCGCTGCCCGACCTGCTGTCCCAGCTGGAGATCCCGGCGGTGATCAGCGGCCCCCGGTCAGCGGGGGAGACGCTGCCGTCGGTGGACTCGGACAACTACGGCGGCGCCCGGCAGGCCGTCGAACACCTGCTGTCCCGCGGCCGCCACCGGATCGCCCACATCACCGGCCGCCTCGACGTGTACGGCGCCCAGCGCCGTGTCGACGGCTACCGCGACGCGCTGCGGGACGCCGGGCAGGTGGCGGACGAGGCCCTGATCGAGCCGGGCGACTTCACCGAGGAGGGCGGCACCCGGGCGATGGCGGCACTGCTGTCCCGCCGCCCCGACCTCGACGCGGTCTTCGCCGCCTCCGACGTCACCGCGGCCGGCGCCCGCCAGGCGCTGCGGGAGGCGGGCCGCCGCATCCCCGAGGACGTCGCCCTGGTCGGCTACGACGACTCCGCCATCGCCCGCCACATGGACCCGCCCCTCACCAGCGTCCGCCAGCCCATCGCGGAGATGGGCCGCCACATGATCAACCTCCTCCTGAGCGAGATCGCGGACCGCCGCCCGGCGGCGTCCCGCGAGCTGGACCGACGGCAGGTGGAGCTGGTGACGGAGCTGGTGGCGCGGGCGTCCTCGTGACCCCTCATCCGCTGCTGGAGGTCACCGGGGTTCCGCGGGTGGAGCCGTACCTCCGGCGCGTGGGGGAGATCTTCCGCGTCTTCCGCGCCCACGACTCGGGCAATGTGTCGTACGGCGTCAGGCTCGCCGACGGCACCCGCTGGTTCGTCAAAGTGCCGGTCACCACCCGGGCCCAGGCCTCCCTCGACCGGGCCTGGGCGGTCCATCAGGCAGTACGGCATCCGGCGATCGTCCCGCAGCCACCACGGCCGCACGGTCCCCTCCCACGACGCACCGGTGCAGCCTGGTCGCCGTCGACTTCTACGACGGCTCGCTCCTGTACGACTTCGAGGGCGCCGGACTCCATCTCATCGACCTCGACGAGTACCGGCCAGGTCCGTTCGTCCTGGACGCGGACCGGCTCCCCGGTTCCCGCCGTTTCATGGCCCCCGAGGAGTGGCGCCGCGGTTCGGTCATCGACACCCGTACGACCGTCCATGTCCTCGCCCGCGCCGCCCGCCTCCTCCTGGACGCCGGTGCGGACGAGCGTGCCTTCCGGGGCACGGCGGCACAGCTGGCGGTGCTGGAGCGGGCGACCCGGGCGGACCCGGGGGAACGGTACGGCCAGGTGGGCGAGTTGGCGGATGCGTGGCGGGCCGTCTCACGCGTTCAGTGACAGCCGCCACACCGTCTCGCCCTCGTGTTCCTCCTCCGTCGGCGACAGGCCCGCTGCCCTCGCCACCGCCTGTGACGCGGTGTGGGACGGGTGGATGTGGGCGGTGACCGTGCGGACGTAGTGGCGGACCAGCCAGGCGACCAGGGCGCGGGACGCTTCGGCGGCGTAGCCGTGGCCCTGCCAGGGGGTGCCGACGATCCAGGCGATCTCGGCCTCGCGGTGGCCGGTGACCGTGGCCTGGACGGTGCCGATGAGCCGGTCCTCGGTGCGGTGGCGCAGGACCCAGTTGTGCCAGGAGACCGTGGGGTGCGGGGAGCCGGCGACCAGGCGTTCGTAGCGGTCCCGGAGCTCCTCGGAGGTGAGGGGCGCGCCGCCGATGAAGGTGTGCAGCGCCGGGTCCCCGAGTACGGCGGCCATCTCCTCGGCGTGGGTGACGCTCAGGGGGAGCAGGTCCAGGCGGGGGGTGTGGATCGCGCCGGTGGGCGCGGGAGCGGGCTCGGTCACCGTCGGGATTGTAGGGCCCGTTGCGGACGTCCCGCCTGCCTCACGACGCCCGGCACGCATGCTCGCCGCCCTGGGTGCCGGTGCGGCCCCCGGCGTATGCCGGACTCGTCGGCGGCCGTCAAGTCGCTTCCTGGGTAAGTGACTTGAAGGCGGGGCGGAGCACCGCGGCGATCCGGTCGGCGGGGGCTTCGCGGAGGGCGGGCAGGGCGAGGAGCTGGTGCCCGATGGTGATGCCGACCATGGCGGTGACGACCAGCGCGGCGCGCAGTTCCGCGTCCTCGGCGGCGGGCAGCGCGGCGGCGAGGGAGTCGATCTGCCCGCCCATCGCCCGGCGCGCGTGATCCGCCGCGTCGGGATCGGTGAGCATCGAGCGCAGCGTGGCCAGGGTGCCGTCGGGCAGCCCGCCGAGCTTGATGTCCAGCGAGGTGAGGAGCTGGTCGACGAGCGCCTCCGGGTCGCTCCCGCCGGGCGGCGGGCCGGCCGTCCGCACCGCCTCGGCGAACAGGTCCCGCTTGGTGCCGAAGTGCTGCATGACCAGCGCCGGGTCCACCCGCGCCGCGGCGGCCACCGCCCGGACGGTGGTCCGCTCGAAGCCGCGCTCGGCGAACAGGGCACGGGCGCTGTCCAGGATGCGGGCCCGGGTGGCGAGACGTCGTTCGGCCCGGGTCGGGGCGGGTTCCGGCAGATCGGTCACCAGCTCACTCTACAAGCGTTGACCGAAACCGAGGGCGGGACTACGCTCCCTCACTCAACAAGTGTTGAGCGAGTGGAGTGATCAAGGTGCTGAGCCCACGTGAGGTACTGGCCCGCTACCACCAGGCCATGCGGGACAAGTCCGCCGACGGCCTGGCGGACCTGTACGCGCCGGACGCGGTGCACGAGTTCCCGTTCGCCACCCCCGGCTTCCCGCCGCGCTACGCGGGCCGGGAGGAGGTCCGGGCGGGATACCGGGCCGCCTGGGGCGCCAGCCCGGTGCGGGTGGAGGAGGTCCGGGACGTGGTCGTCCACGAGACCCGTGATCCGGAGGTGATCGTCGCCGAGCACACGGTCGTCGCGTCGGTGCCGGGCCGAGAGGGCGGATTCCGTGTGCCGGGGCTGCTGGTCCTGCGGGTGCGGGACGGGCTGCTGGTCCAAGTCCGCGACTACATGGACGGGTTCGGGGTGCGCAACGCAATCAGCCGGTGACCTCTTCCGAGGCCACCGGCTGATCAACCAGGGTGAGTGACGGGACTCGAACCCGCGGCATCCTGGACCACAACCAGGTGCTCTACCAGCTGAGCTACACCCACCATGACCGGCGTGGGACTTTGTGGTGTTCCCTACCGGCCGAGAAAAAGTGTACAGGGTCCGAAGGGGTGCTCGCGCACGGCTTTTACGGCGCCCCTCCGAAGGACCCTCACCCGGCTACTGAGCAGGCAGTACGTGCTTCGCCGCGATGGTCCGCGCGGTGTCCGAGTCGGGACCGGGCTGCGGTACGAAGATGGCCTCGCGGTAGTAGCGCAGCTCCGCGATGGACTCGCGGATGTCGGCGAGGGCGCGGTGGTTGCCGTTCTTCTCGGGGCTGTTGAAGTACGCCCGCGGGTACCAGCGGCGGGCCAGCTCCTTCACCGACGACACGTCGACGATGCGGTAGTGCAGGTAGCTCTCCAGCTCCGCCATGTCCCGGGCCAGGAAGCCGCGGTCGGTCCCCACCGAGTTGCCGCACAGGGGGGCCTTGCCGGGTTCCTTCACGTGCTCCCGGATGTAGGAGAGGACCTGCTCCTCGGCCTCGGGCAGCGTGGTGCCGCCGGCGAGCTCGTCGAGCAGTCCGGACGCGGTGTGCATCTGACGCACCACCTCCGGCATCGTCTCCAGCGCCCTGGCCGGCGGCCGGATGACGATGTCCACTCCATCGCCGAGTACGTTCAGCTCGGAGTCGGTGACGAGGGCGGCTACCTCGATGAGAGCGTCGTCGGACAGCGAGAGGCCGGTCATCTCGCAGTCGATCCACACCATGCGATCGTTCATGCGAACACCCTAAAGCTGGCGTCGCGGTTTGGGAGGACCGGTGGTGCAGCCAGTCTCCCGGCCGCGTGACGATGGTCAGGGCCACGGCATGGCTGAACGCCGGACGGGATCGGTCGATCATCCCGTCCGGCGTCAGGCGCTCAGCGCCTCAGGACCCGCTGCGCTGCCCCGGCAGGCTCGCCGACAGCTGCGCCCCGGAACCGACCGCGCTCGCCGCCGCCGTACGGCGGGTCTGGAGCGGGACCGGACCGGTCTCCGGATGGAGCAGCGGCGGCGGGCCGGAGGGGCCCGCGCCCGCCTCGGCGTCGGCAGGCTTGTCGTTCTGCGGCCGGCGCGCGCGGTACGCGGCCCGGTACGCGGCGGGCGACGAGCCCAGCTGGCGGCGGAAGTGCCCGCGCAGCGCCACCGGCGAACGGAAGCCGCAGCGGCCCGCGACCTCGTCCACCGAGTAGTCCGACGTCTCCAGCAGGCGCTGGGCCTGCAGCACCCGCTGGGTGATCAGCCACTGGAGCGGGGCCGACCCGGTCAGCGAGCGGAAGCGGCGGTCGAACGTACGACGGCTCATGTACGCCCGTGCCGCCAGCGTCTCCACGTCGAACTGTTCGTGGAGGTGCTCCAGCGCCCAGGCGACGACCTCGGCGAGCGGGTCGGCGCCGATCTCCTCGGGTAAAGACCTGTCGAGGTAGCGCTCCTGACCGCCCGACCGGCGCGGGGGCACGACCAGACGCCGGGCCAGTGCGCCCGCCGCCTCGTTGCCGTGGTCCGTCCGCACGATGTGCAGACAGAGGTCGATCCCGGCCGCCGTACCGGCGGAGGTGAGCACGTCGCCGTCGTCCACGAAGAGCTCTCGCGGATCGACGTGGACCGACGGATAGCGCTTGGCCAGCGTCGGTGCGTACATCCAGTGTGTGGTCGCGGGGCGGCCGTCCAGCAGGCCCGCCGCGGCGAGGACGAAGGCGCCCGTGCACAGCCCGACGATGCGGGCGCCCTCCTCGTGCGCGCGACGCAGTGCGTCGAGCGCTTCCTCCGGCGGTGGCGAGGTGATCGAGCGCCAGGCCGGCACGACGACCGTGCCCGCCCGCGAGATCGCCTCCAGGCCATGTGGCGCGGTGAGTTCCAGGCCCCCTGTGGTCCGCAGTGGGCCTTCTTCGCCGCCGCACACCAGCAAGCGGTAGCGCGGCACGCCGGCGTCCTGGCGGTCGATCCCGAACACCGACAGCGGTATGGAACTCTCGAAGATGGGGCCGCCGCTGAACAGCAGCACCGCGACGATCTCCTTGCGGCGTCGCCCGGAAAGCTTCCGGGCCGCGGCTTCCGGCGCGGCGGTGGAGTCGTGGCTCATACTGCTAAGCCCCCCTCGGTGGTCGCGGCTCCTCGGTTGTGTCGCTCCTGCACGTTTCCCCTCGGTCCTGCACGAGTCCCCCGCCGTAAGACGTCAAGATCGAATCTACTGTGTCCCGTGGTGCCGGGGTGACCAGTTCGGCAACCGGCACATTGTCGACATGGCAACTTGGCGTGAAGCATTCGATCACGAAGCGTTGCACTCGCGGGCCGTGCAGGGAAGTGCGCCTCGTCGCGGTGGCCAATCCACGTAGGGTGCGGAGGGGCCCCGGGACCCTTTCCGTGCAGGTCGAACGGGGGGTGGGGGGTGTTACGGGCAACGGATGTGCGGAGCCGAGAAGTTGGCTGAAAAGATACGGGTCCGTGCGCGGAAACCGGTCAAGCGACCGGTGAGTTTCCCCCAGTGTGACGACCGCCTCGGTGCGCCCCGGTTCCGGTCCTGTGATGACGGCCGCGATGGGGTGCGCGTTCTTCGGCGAGCAGGCGTGCCGCGCCCCGCTCGGACTGGCGCAGCAGTACCCGGCAGACGGCCGTGACGGCGGCGAGGCCGAGGGCGGTGCCCGCGGCGCCGGCGAGCGAGGAGCCGTACCAGACGAGGACCACCGGGACGAGGACGCAACTGAAGGCCGCCCAGCGGACCACGTCCGTGGCGGAATCGGCGGAATCGGCGGAGGGCGGTCGGTGTCCGGACATGGCGTGCTCCCTGGGGGTGACTCGCCGGGTTCAACGTCTGTTCGAGCGGTCGGTCACTGCCCGCAGGGCCCTTCGGGGGCCACGGACGCTCGAATCCTGTGCAAACCGCCTGTACAGCGCAGCAACCATTGCGTTACGGGCGCCCACTCGTGCATGCTCCTTCGAACCCCCACCGACCGGGAGCGGGATCTGGGCGAAGGAGGCGTGCCGCCGTACCCTTGGGGGTATGGGGTTGGGAAGATGATTCCCGGACACAGCTCCGACGCACACTGTCGTCCCTCCCACTAAGGATCACAACGCCGAGACAGCCATGGCCGGTCACGAATTCTTCGAACCCGCGGACCGCAAGCGGCCCGTCGCCGACCCCACGGCGGCCGAGCCCCTGGCGGCCGAAGAGCCACGCCGTTCCTGCGACCCCGCCTTCAAGCACGGCGTCGTGGTGGGCTTCGACGGCTCCACGTCCAGTGAACGCGCCCTCGCGTACGCCATCGGCATGGCTCACCGCTCCGGCTCGGGCCTGATCATCGTCCACGTCGCCAACCGGCTGCCCACCACGGTGTGGGCGGGCTGTGAGCCGCCGGTGTTCGTGGATGTCCCGGACCACCGCACCGAGGTGCTCGGCCTTGAGCTCGCCTGCGCCGACTACCTCGCCGAGGTGCCCTGGATCCTCGTCGAGCGCGGCGGCGACATCTGCCACGAACTCGAAGAGGTCGGCCGGGAGTACGAGGCGGACGCGATCGTCGTCGGCTCGACGCACGGCATCGTGGGACGCATCTTCGGGTCGGTCGCGGGGCGGCTCGCGAAGCGGGCGAAGCGTCCTGTCATCGTGATTCCGTAACTCCCCGTCCTCGCAGGTGAGATGCGAACCGGGAACACCCGGCTCCCCTTGTGCAGCGCCCAAATCTACTGGCGCGTAGAGGTGTTTGTGCCCTTGTGAAGGGCATATATCGCACACCGCACAACTGCACAGCATGAAGGGAGCCCGCCGTGGACAACGACGTCTCCGCGGGAGCAACCACCACCATCGTCGGCCGACTCGCCCTCGGGATCACCCTCCTGGCGTTCGGACTCGGCCACACCGACGTGATCGACGGTGTGACGGCCGCTGACGCCGTGTCAATCGCCCATTACGTGGGCGGCATCGCCCTCTTCGTCGCCGGTCTGATGGCCTTCCGGGACCGCGACACCGCCAACGGCACGGCCTTCACGGCGCTCGGCGCGCTGTGGTTCACCTGGGCCGTCTCGGACGCCGGTTCCGCCAACGCGGCGGGGCTGTTCTTCCTGCTCTTCGCCCTCGTGGCGCTGTCGCTCACCCTCGCCGGTGGCGACCAACTCGGGCAGGGCACCTACGGGTTGTTCCTCGTGTCCCTCGTGCTGATGGCGATCGCCGCGTTCGCCGACAACGACGGGCTCGCCAAGGTCGGCGGCTGGTTCGCGGTCGCGGCAGGGGCGGTGGCCTGGTACGCCGCGACCGCCGCGTTGGCCCACTGGCCGACGTCTCTGCGCGGACGTGCTGCCGGCCGGGGCGTGACGGCCACCGGCTAGCGGCGCAGGCCGGGGGGTTGGGCGGCTCCCCGGCGACGAGAACGGACCCCCCGTGATGGGTGGCATCACGGGGGGTCCGTTCCTGTTTCGTCGGCCTCTGGGGGTGCGGTGTGGTTGCTCGCGCAGTTCCTCGCGCCCCTTGGGCCGGCTATTCGACCGTGACCGACTTCGCCAGGTTCCTCGGCTTGTCGATGTCCCGGCCCAGGGTCAACGCGGTGTGGTAGGCGAGGAGTTGCAGCGGGATGCCCATCAGGATCGGGTCCAGCTCGTCCTCGTTCTTCGGGACGACGATCGTGTGATCGGCCTTCTCCTGGTGCTGGTGGGCCACCGCGAGGATCTTGCCGCTGCGGGCCTTGATCTCCTCCATCGCGGCGCGGTTCTTCTCCAGCAGGTCGTCGTCGGGGACGATCGCGACCGTGGGGAGGGCGGGCTCGATCAGGGCCAGCGGGCCGTGCTTGAGCTCGGAGGCCGGGTAGGCCTCGGCGTGGATGTAGGAGACCTCCTTGAGCTTCAGGGAGGCCTCGCGGGCCACGGGGTAGCCCCGGACGCGGCCGATGAAGAGCATCGAGCGGGCGTCGGCGAACTGCTCGGCCAGCTTCTTGATCTCCTCCTCCTGCTCCAGGATCTCGGAGATCTGCGCGGGCAGCTTGCGCAGGCCCTCGATGATGCGCTTGCCGTCGCGGACCGAGAGGTCGCGGGTGCGGCCCAGGTGCAGGGCGAGGAGCGCGAAGGCGACCGTGGTGTTCGTGAAGCACTTCGTGGAGACCACGCAGACCTCCGGGCCCGCGTGGACGTAGACGCCGCCGTCCGCCTCCCGGGCGATCGCGGAGCCCACCACGTTCACCACGCCCAGCACCCGCGCGCCCTTGCGCTTCAGCTCCTGGACGGCCGCGAGGACGTCGTACGTCTCACCGGACTGGGAGACCGCGATGTAGAGCGTGTCGGGGTCCACGACCGCGTTGCGGTAGCGGAACTCGGAGGCCGGCTCGGCGTCCGCGGGGATGCGGGCCAGCTCCTCGATCATCTGGGCGCCGATCATGCCGGCGTGGTACGAGGTGCCGCAGCCGAGGATCTTCACACGGCGGATCTGCCGGGCCTCGCGGGCGTCGAGGTTGAGGCCGCCGAGGTGGACCGTGGAGAAGCGGTCGTCGATACGGCCGCGCAGGACGCGGTCGACGGCGTCCGCCTGCTCGTGGACCTCCTTGTGCATGTACGTGTCGTGGCCGCCCATGTCGTAGGAGGCGGCCTCCCACTCGACGGTGGTGGGCTCGGACGTCGTACGGGTGCCTTCCGTGGTGTACGTGCGGAAGTCGTCGGCCTTCAGCGTCGCCATCTCGCCGTCGTCGAGGGTGACGATCTGGCGGGTGTGGGCGACCAGTGCCGCTATGTCGGAGGCGACGAACATCTCCTTCTCGCCGATACCGAGGACGACCGGGGAGCCGTTGCGGGCGACGACGATGCGGTCCGGGAAGTCGGCGTGCAGCACGGCGATGCCGTACGTGCCCTCGATCAGGCGGAGGGTCTCGCGGACCTTGTCCTCCAGCTTCTCCGCCGGGGAGCGGGAGATCAGGTGGACGAGGACCTCGGTGTCGGTCTCGGAGAGGAACTCGACGCCGTCCGCCTCCAGCTTGCGGCGCAGGTCGGAGGCGTTGTCGATGATGCCGTTGTGGACGACGGCGACCTTGCCCTCGGCGTCCAGGTGCGGGTGGGCGTTCACGTCGGAGGGGGCGCCGTGGGTGGCCCAGCGGGTGTGGGCGATGCCGGTGGTGCCCTTGAAGCGGGCCGGGACCTTGGCCTCCAGGTCACGGACGCGGCCCTTGGCCTTGACCGTCCGCAGGCCTGCCGTCTTCGGCGCGGTGATGGCGATGCCCGCCGAGTCGTAGCCCCGGTACTCCAGGCGCTGGAGGCCCTCCAGCAGGAGGGGGGCCACGTCACGCTTGCCGATGTAACCGACGATTCCGCACATATATACGTATTCCTAGCCGTAGACGATCCGGCGCAGCTGGCGGAGCGTGAGCTCCGGCGGGGCCACCGCCCGGTATTTCAGGTCCGCCTCGATCCGTTCGAAGATCTCCGCGTTCACCAGGCCCTGGGCCTGGAGCTCGCGGTGGCGGCGACGGACGTACATCTCGGTCGTCTCGTCGAAGTAGGCGAGCACGTCCTGGATCACCCGCAGCGCCTCGCCCCGCTGGAGGGGCGTGGTGCGGGTCAGGTGATCAACAAGGTCGTCGTGCACTCGGTAGATCCTGGGGTATCGGGGGCGGCCTTGCAAGAATCCTGCCCGATATCGGGCAGGGCGCTGGGAGAAACTCTTAGAACAACATTGAATCTCTTATGAGGCCGTGTTCGTGACCTGGCCACCCGGCGTCTTGCATCTCGTTGCCTGAGGGGACGAGTTTCGGTCGTCATGGACATTCCTCGCATGGGAGTACCCGAGCAGCTCGCCGACCGCATGAGCATGGCCGAGCAGCACGAGTACCTGCGCGCCAGATTCTCCCGGCGCACGATGATCAGGGGCGGCGCGGTCACGCTCGGCGCCGTCACCGGTGGCGCGTTCGTGCCCGGCGCCACCGCCCAGGCCACGCCGATGGCCGCTCCGCGCACCGAGACCGTCGACGGGGCCCTCGTGGCCCCCTTCGGCCGCCACCTCGCCTACGGCAACGACCCGCGCACCGAGATGACCGTCTCCTGGCAGGTGCCGGTCGCGGTGAAGAAGCCCTTCATCCGGGTCGGCGTCCACCCCTGGGACCTCTCCCGCAAGATCGAGGCCGAGGTCCGCACCCTCTACACCCCGGCGGGCGTCGGCGCGAGCGCCGATCACACGCAGTACTACGTCCACGCCAAGCTGACCCACCTCAGGCCCGGCAGGACGTACTACTACGGCGTCGGCCACCAGGGCTTCGACCCGGCCGCCCCGCACCTCGCCGGCACCCTCGGCACCTTCACCACCGCCCCCGCCCACAAGACCCCGTTCACCTTCACCGCCTTCGGCGACCAGGGCGTCAGCTACCACGCGCTCGCCAACGACAGCCTCATCCTCGGCCAGAACCCGGTCTTCCACCTGCACGCCGGCGACATCGCCTACGGCGACCCGGCCGGGCAGGGCAAGGCCGGCGACACCGGCTTCGACTCGCGCACCTGGGACCAGTTCCTCGCCCAGACCGAGTCGGTCGCCAAGTCCGTGCCCTGGATGGTGAGTTACGGCAACCACGACATGGAGGCCTGGTACTCGCCCAACGGCTACGGCGGCGAGGAGGCCCGCTTCACGCTCCCCGACAACGGGCCGGACAAGAAGCACCTCCCGGGCGTCTACTCCTTCGTCTACGGCAACACCGCGATCATCTCGCTCGACCCGAACGACGTGTCGTACGAGATCCCCGCCAACCTCGGCCTCTCCGGCGGGACGCAGACCACGTGGTTCGAGGGGCAGTTGAGGAAGTTCCGGGCCCGGCCCGACATCGACTTCGTCATCGTCTTCTTCCACCACTGTGCCTACTGCACCTCCACCGCGCACGCCTCGGAGGGCGGCGTACGGCAGGAGTGGGTGCCGCTGTTCGAGAAGTACACCGTGGACCTGGTCATCAACGGCCACAACCACCAGTACGAGCGGACCGACGTCATCAAGGGCGACAAGGTCGTCAAGAAGCTGCCGATCGGGGAGACCGCGTACCCCGAGACCGAGGGCGTCGTGTACGTGACGGCCGGTGCGGCGGGGCGCAGTCTGTACGCGTTCAGCGCGCCGGACTCCTACGAAGGGCACCTCAACGAGGTCGACTCCGTCGCCTCCTTCGTCAACACCAAGGACGGCAAGGTCAACGAGACCGTCACCTGGTCCCGGGTGCGGTACCTCAACTACTCGTTCCTGCGGGTGGACGTGGAACCGGCGCCGCGCGGGCACTACGCCAGGCTGAAGGTGTCCGGCATCGCCGAGACCGGCGACCGGATCGATCACTTCACGGTGGCGCGCAAGGCCAAGTAGACAGACTGGCACGGGCGTTACATCCGCTTGAGGATCGCCTGTTTGGCCAGCGTGAACTCCTCCTCCGTCAGCACACCCGTGCGGCGCAGCTCGCCGAGCTCGCGCAGGCGGCGCAGGAGGGCGTCGTGGCCGTCCTCGGCGGGGGCGGCGACCGGGAGGGAAGGCGTTTCCGGTCGCCGGTCGGGGGTCTTGTGCACGTCGACGGCCGCCGTCCGGGCCGGGTGGGGGAGCCTGGCCTGGACGGCCGCCGCGATCAGGGCCATCAGGGGGTCCTTCTTGAAGCCCCACAGCTCCACGGAGTTGGGGTCGTACTTGGCCGGGGCCTCGGTGGGCGCGTTGCGCACCATGAAGCGGAGGTGGCCGTTGTCCAGGCCGACCGCCGGGAGCCACTCCACGGCGGTGACGTCGGTGAGGGGCAGGGTGCGGATGCCGGCGGCGGCCTTGGCGTCCTCCGTCTTCCAGTTCCACTCCAGGCGGACGCGCTCCCCGTCGAAGGTCGCGGTGCCGTCGCCCGCGGAGACCGACAGCGGGACGGCCGGGCCGGGCAGGAGGTACTCGGTCACCGGGGTCGCCGGGACCTGGTCGAGGAGCAGGGCCTCACGGACCTCGTCCACGAAGTACTCGGCGACGCCGTAGCGGTCGGACTCGACGATGAGCTGGTAGGGGTCGTTGGGCTCGGTGAGGCGCCCGCCGGTGGCGTGCAGCAGCGGGTCGGCGCCGTCGCGCAGCCGCAGCCTGAGCCGCCCCGCCCGGCGGCCCTGCTCGAAGGAGATCCCCGCCAACGCGCCCAGGGGGACGACGAGTTCACCCAATGTCCTGCGGAGCAGACTGACGTTCTTGTCGCGTCCCGGGGTCAGGCGCAGGGCGTCGCCGTCGAAGGCCCAGGTGCCGTCCTTCTGGATGATTTCCGCCATGGGGCAAGTCTGGCATTCGGGTCTGGGGCGGTGGCGGTCCGCGTGGCAAGGTGGTCTCTACCAATTCAGGGTGAAGGGAGCCAGATGTGAGACCGCACCACAGAGCAACTCCCCGTACCGCCCGACTGCTCGGCTCGTTGCTGCTGGTGGCGGCGGCGGGCACCATCGCCGCGGGAGCGGCGCCCGAGCCGGAGACGAGGACGAGGATGGAGACCAGCACGAGTACCACTGCGGAGTCCGGGGCGGAGGCCGTACGGTCGCTCGGCGAGGTCGTTCCCGCCCCCGCCTCGGTCCGGCCCGCGGGAGCGCCGTACCGCATCACCCGTGACACCCGCATCCGGGTCGACGGCGGCCGTGAGGCCCGCCAGGTCGGCGCGTACCTCGCGGACATCCTGCGGCCCTCGACCGGCTACCCGCTGCCCCTGACCGGGGCCGGCCGCGACGGCATCCGACTCCGGCTGGCCAAGGGAGCGTTCGGCGCCGAGGGCTACCGGCTCGACAGCGGGGCCACGGGCGTCACCCTCACCGCCGCCCGGCCCGCGGGTCTCTTCCACGGCGTCCAGACCCTGCGCCAGCTCCTGCCCGCCGCCGTCGAGAAGGACTCCGTGCAGCCGGGGCCCTGGCTCGTCGCGGGCGGCACCATCACCGACAGCCCGCGGTACGGCTGGCGCGGCGCCATGCTCGATGTCTCCCGGCACTTCTTCACCGTGGACCAAGTGAAGCGGTACATCGACCAGTTGGCCCTCTACAAGGTCAACAAGCTGCATCTGCACCTCAGCGACGACCAGGGCTGGCGCATCGCGATCGACTCCTGGCCGCGCCTCGCCGCGTACGGCGGTTCCACGCAGGTCGGCGGCGGCCCAGGGGGCTTCTACACCAAGGCCGACTACCAGGAGATCGTCCGGTACGCCTCCGCCCGCTACCTGGAGGTCGTCCCCGAGATCGACATGCCGGGCCACACCAACGCCGCCCTCGCCTCCTACGCCGAGCTGAACTGCGACGGCGTCGCGCCGCCCCTCTACACCGGCACCGAGGTCGGCTTCAGCTCGCTGTGCGTCGGCAAGGACCGCACGTACGACTTCGTCGACGACGTGATCCGGGAGCTCGCCGCGCTCACCCCCGGCCGCTATCTGCACATCGGCGGCGACGAGGCGCACTCCACCAGCCATGCGGACTACGTCACGTTCATGGACCGGGTGCAGCCGATCGTCGCCAAGTACGGCAAGACCGTGGTCGGTTGGCATCAGCTCACCGGCGCCACCCCGGCGAAGGGCGCGCTCGCGCAGTACTGGGGGCTGGACGACACCGGTGCCGCGGAGAAGGAACAGGT
Source organism: Streptomyces sp. Act143 (assembly GCF_003143935.1). Taxonomy (GTDB): domain Bacteria; phylum Actinomycetota; class Actinomycetes; order Streptomycetales; family Streptomycetaceae; genus Streptomyces. The sequence continues at coordinate 6,947,685 of NZ_QFRX01000001.1, forward strand.
GGCGCAGGCCGCGCGGAACGGGACGGGAGTCGTCCTGTCGCCCGCCGACCGGGTCTACCTCGACATGAAGTACACCGCGGACACCCCGCTGGGGCAGGACTGGGCGGGGCTGGTGGAGGTACGGCGGTCGTACGACTGGGATCCGGGCGACTATCTGCCGGGGCTGCCCGCCGCGGCTGTCCGGGGGGTCGAGGCGCCGCTGTGGACGGAGACGATCGTGACGTCCGACGACGTCGAGTACATGGCCTTCCCGAGGCTGGCGGGCGTGGCCGAGCTGGGCTGGTCGCCGGCCGCCACGCACGACTGGGAGGCGTACCGGGTGCGGCTCGCGGCGCAGGGGCCGCGGTGGGAGGCGCTGGGGATCGACTACTACCGGTCGCCCCAAGTGCCCTGGCCCGCACGGTAGATGCTGACGGGCGCCCCGGGGGACCGTACCCCGGGGCGCCCGCCTGTCCCGGTCAGAACCCCGCGATGGGGTTCGTCAGGTTGCCGACCAGCTGGAGTGCGCCCGCCGGGTCCGCCAGGTCCACCATCTGCTTGTTGTCGCGCAGTTGGAGGCGGTTGAGGCAGGACAGCGCGAACTCCGGCGCGAACATGTCGTACTGCCGGAACTTCTCGGCGAGTTCGGGCACCGAGGCCTGGTACTCGCGGGTGACGTCCGCGACCGTACGCCAGAAGTCGTCCTCCGCCAGGATGCCCTCGGCGGCGAGGTTCGCGGCGAGGAAGCGGAAGAAGCAGTCGAAGACGTCCGTGAAGATCGACAGGAGCTTCTTGTCCTCGGGCACGTCCACGCGCAGCCGCTCGACCGCCGGCGGCAGTACCGCGTCGACGTCCATGACGGCGATCTCCTCGGCGATGTCCTTGTAGATCGCGCGCTCCACCACGCCGTCCTTCAGGACGAGGATCACGTTCTCGCCGTGCGGCATGTACACCAGGTCGTAGGCGTAGAAGCTGTGCAGCAGTGGGGTGAAGTACGCCGTCAGATAGCGGCGCAGCCATGCGGTGGGGGGCAGACCCGACTGCTCGATCAGGGCGCCCGCGACGGAGTTGCCCTCGTGGTCGACGTGCACGAGGGACGCCATGGTGGCCAGGGACTCGCCGTCCTGGAGGGAGGCCACCGGGCTCTCGCGCCACAGCGCGGCCAGCATCTTGCGGTAGGGCGAGTAGCGGTCGGTCGCCGCCTCGTACTCCAGGTGGCGGTAGCCGACGGCCGCCCGCTCGCGGATGATCGACAGGCCCGTCGACTTCAGCACCGGGTCGTTGTCGATGAGGTGCGCGAGCCAGTCGTTGATGGCCGGGGTCGCCTCCATGTACGCCGCCGAAAGGCCGCGCATGAAGCCCATGTTGATGACGGACAGGGCCGTCTTCACGTAGTGCTGCCCAGGGTTCGACCGGTTGAAGAAGGTCCGGATGGACTGCTGGGCCAGGTACTCGTCGTCGCCCTCGCCCAGGCACACCAGGTGCTTGCGGGCCACCTCGGCGGCGAAGGTGACGGTGAGCTTGTTCCACCACTGCCAGGGGTGCACGGGGATGAGGAGGTAGTCGGCCGGGTCGAGCCCCTGGCCGGTGAGGACCGCGTCGAAGCGCTCGACGGTGGCCTCGCCCAACTCGTCCCGCACGAAGGTCTCGTACTCGATCCCGACGCCGGCCGTGAACGCGGCGCGCGACCGGTGCGCGGCCAGCCACACCAGGCGGACCGGACTCGCCGTCTCCGGGGCGTACGAAAGGTACTCGTGGATGCCGAAGCCGAGCCGCCCGTTGTTGGCGACGAAGCAGGGGTGGCCCTCGGTCATGCCGGTCTCGATGGCCTGGAAGCCGCTCCTGGCCAGTTCGGCGACCGGGATCTGCGGCTTGGTGAGCTTGTAGCAGGTGCCGGAGAGGGTGGAGGAGATCTCCTCCAGGTAGACCGGCAGGATCTCGTCGCTCAGACCCAGTGCCGACCTCAGCTCGATGAAGAAGTCGAGCGCGGCCAGGGGGAGGTCGACGCCGTCCCGGTGACGGGTGATCGAGTCGGCGTCGACCTGCCAGTGGTCGAGGGCGCGGCGGACGGCGGTGAACCCGTAGCGGGTCAGGCCGTCGTCGCTGCGGACCTCGAAGCGGCCGTCGGCGGTGGCCTCCGGCGTGATGAGCCGCTCGTGCGCGAACTCGGCGAGGGCCTTGCGGACGAGGAGGCGGTTGGCCTTCTCCCAGCGCTCGGGGGAGAGATGGGCGACGGAGTCGGTGAAGCTCATGCCGCCACCGCCTTCTCGAACTGCTCCCGCGTGCAGAAGCTCAGCAGCGCCGTCTTCTCCGGCTTCTGTATCTCCCGCTCGGGCACGAACCCGACGGCCTCGTTGAGGGCGTGGACAGCCTTGTTGGAGACGTCCGGCTCGACGACGACCCGCTGGACGGCCGGGTCCTCGAAGAGGTGGGCCATCACGGCGGTGATGACGGCCCGGGTGAAGCCGTGAACGGGCTTGTCCGTGGCCGGGGTCAGGAAGTGCATGCCGACGTCACCGGCCAACGGCTCGTACAGACCGACCAGTTCGCGGTGCGCGGGGTCGTACTTCTCCATCAGGAAGACGGGGGCGCCGTACTCGTCGAGGCCCAGCAGCGCGTGGTGGTGCTCGTCGGCGGCGATCTCCATGTAGGCGCGCTCGACGTCCTCCAGTTTCGCGTCCTGCATCATCCAGAACGCGGCCTTGGGGTGGGTGACCCAGCCGTGCAGCAGCTCGGCGTCCTTGAGCGGGTCGAGCGGGCGGAAGGTGAAGGTGCGGGGGGTGGTCATACGGAGAACTCCTGGAACGCGATCGTCTTCTCGACCGGGTAGTACTCGGTGCCGAGCAGCTCACGGATGATGTAGCTGTTGCGGTACGCACCCATGCCCAGGTCGGGCGAGGTGATGCTGTGGGTGTGCACACCGGCGTTCTGGAGGAAGACGCCGCGGCCGGTGGTGTCGATCGAGTAGTTGCGGGCGACGTCGAAGTTGCCCTGCGTGTCGTAGCGCAGCCGGTCCTTGACGGGGGCCAGGAACGCGGGCTCCGCGTACCGGTAACCGGTGGCGAGGACCAGCCCCTGCGTCTGGAGCTGGTAGTCCTTCTCCTGCTCCTCCTGGCGGAAGGAGAGGGTGTACGTCCCGTTCTCGTAGGTCGCGCCGGTCAGCGCGGAGTTGGTGAGCAGCCGGGTGGGGACGGGGCCGCCGAGGTTCTTCTGGTAGAGCAGGTCGAAGATCTCGTTGATGAGATCGCCGTCGATGCCCTTGAACAGGCCCTTCTGCCGGTCGGTGAGCCGGTAGCGGGTGGCCTCGGGCAGCTCCCGGTAGTAGTCGATGTACTCCGGGGAGGTCATCTCCAGCGTGAGCTTGGTGTATTCGAGGGGGAAGAAGCGCGGCGAGCGCGTCACCCAGTTCAGCCGGTAACCGTGGACGTCGATCTCGGTGAGGAGGTCGTGGTAGATCTCGGCGGCGGACTGCCCGGAGCCGACGATGGTGATCGACTCCTTCTTCTGGAGCTCCGCCTTGTGCTGCATGTAGCGGGAGTTGTGGAAGAAGTCGCCGCCCAGGCCGCGCACGGCGTCCGGGTGGTGGGGGGAGGTGCCGGTGCCGAGGACGAGGTGGCGGGCGCGGTAGGTGTCGCCGGCGGTGGTCGTCACGACGTACAGCTCCTCCTCGTACGTCACCCGCTCGACGGTCGTGCCGAAGCGCACGCTGCTCAGCTTGTTGGCCGCCCAGCGGCAGTAGTCGTCGTACTCGACGCGCAGCGGGTAGAAGTTCTCGCGGATGTAGAACGAGTACAGCCGGCCCTTCTCCTTCAGGTAGTTCAGGAAGGAGTACGGCGAGGTCGGGTCGGCCAGCGTGACCAGGTCCGACATGAACGGCGTCTGGAGGTGGGCGCCGTCGAGGAACATGCCCGCGTGCCACTCGAAGTCGGGCTTCGACTCCAGGAAGACGGCGTCGAGTTCGGCGATGGGCTCGGTGAGGCAGGCCAGGCCGAGGTTGAACGGGCCGAGCCCGATGCCCACGAGGTCGTACACGTCGGCGGGGGCCGTGGTCGGGGTTTCAGGACGCGCGGTCAAGGGACTCTCCCAGGTACTGCTCGGCGTGGCCGGCGATCAGATCGAGGACGGCGGCGATGTCTTCGGTCGTCGTCTCGGGGTTGAGCAAGGTGAACTTCAGGTAGTGGCGGCCCTGGACCTTGGTGCCCGCGACCACCGCGTCGCCGGAGGCGAACAGGGCCTTGCGGGCGTAGAGGTTGGCGCGGTCGATCTCGGCCGGATCGGTCACGGCGGCCGGGATGTAGCGGAAGACGAGGGTGGAGAGCGTGGGTTCGACCACGACGTCGTAGCGCGGATCGGCGGCGAGGATCTTCCAGCCCTCGACGGCCAGGTCGCAGACCTCGTCGAAGAGCTGCCCGATTCCGTCGGCACCCATCGTGCGCAGCGTCATCCACAGCTTGAGGGCGTCGAAACGGCGGGTGGTCTGCAGGGACTTGTCCACCTGGTTGGGGATGCGCTCCTGCACCATGCGCTTGGGGTTGAGGTACTCGGCGTGGTAGGTCGCGTGCCGCAGGGTGGCGGCGTCACGGACCAGGACGGCCGACGAACTCACCGGCTGGAAGAAGGACTTGTGGTAGTCGACGGTGACCGAGTCGGCGCGCTCGATGCCGTCGATCCGGCCGCGGTACTTCACGGAGGCGAGCAGGCCGCAGCCGTAGGCGGCGTCGACGTGCATCCAGGCGCCGTACTGCGTGCACAGTGCGGCGATCTCGGGCAGCGGGTCGATGGAGCCGAAGTCGGTGGTGCCGGCGGTGGCGACGACGGCCATCGGGACGAGGCCGTCGCGACGGCAGCGCTCCAGCTCGCGGGCGAGGGCGACGGTCTGCATCCGCTTGTCGTGGTCGACGGGGATGCTGACTACGGCGTCGGGGGAGAGGCCGAGGAGTTTGGCGGACTTCTTGACGCTGAAGTGGCTGACCTCGGAGGCGAACACGCGGAGTTTCGCCGTGGTGTCCGTCTTGGCTTCCTCCCGGGCCAGCAGCAGCGCCTGGAGGTTGGACTGGGTGCCGCCGGAGGTGAACACGCCGTCGGCGGCGGGGCCGAGACCGATGCGGGCGGTCGTCCAGTCGATGAGCTTGCGCTCGATGAGGGTGCCGCCGGCCGACTGGTCCCAGGTGTCCAGGGAGGAGTTGACCGCGGAGAGGATCGCCTCGCCGAGCACGGCCGGGATGACGACCGGGCAGTTGAGGTGGGCGAGATAGCGGGGGTGGTGGAAGTAGACCGCGTCGCGGAGGTAGACGTCCTCCAGCTCGTCGAGCACGGCGCCGGTGTCGTGCAGCGGCTTGTCTAGGTCGATCGCGTCGATGGCGGGGGCGAGGGCGTCGACGGTGACACCGGTGAACGGACGGTCGGTGGCGGCGAGTTTGGCTGCCACCCGCTCTATGCCTTCGGTCACGGAGCGGCGGTACTGCTCCGCGGTCGTGTCGTTGAGCAGGTGCGAGCGCATGGTGGGGGTCCTCCGGTGGGGAGCAGTCCGTGCGGGGCGGACGGGGGTGGGGACGCGATGTCGCTTCACGTTCGCGAGGGTGGTGCGGACGGGTCTCGCTTCGATTACTTAGGTTAGCCTAACCTAAGTAACTTGGATTAAACATGGCACCGGCCGTGACTACGGTCACTCCGGCCGCAGTTGTCCCTCCCAGGGCAGCAAGTACCGCCGCACACCAAGCGAGTTGAGGTGTACGGCGGTCATGTCCCGGCGGTGGGTCACCCGGCGGCGCGGAGCTGCTCCTCCGTCATCCCCTGACGCCAGTAGCCGACGAAGGTGACGCTTCGGCGGTCGATGCCGCGCTCGCCGACGAAGTGCCGGCGCAGCTGCTTCACGCGGCCGGACTCACCGGCGATCCACACGTACGGCCGCTCGGCGGACGGCAGTTGGGCGTCCCGGATGGCGCCGAGGGCCATGGGGGAGCCTTCGGTGCGGTCCGTGCGGTCCGTGCGGTCGGTGCGGTCCGTGCCTTCTGTGCCCTGCTGGTCCCGCACGAACCAGGTGATCTCGGCGTCCGCCTCGGTCGCCAGGTCCTGGATGTCGGCGGCGTGCTGCACCTCCAGCCAGACCCGGGCGCGGGTGCCGGCCGGCAGGGCTTCGAGGATCGCGGAGACGGCCGGTACGGCGGTCTCGTCGCCCCAGACGAGGGCGAGGTCGGTGCCCTGCGGCGGCCGGAACCGGATGGCGCGGTTGTCGGCGAGGGCGGGACCGAGGAGCAGCACGCGGTGACCGGGGGCGGCCTGCGCGGCCCAGCGGGAGGCGGGGCCGGCGGGGGTGGCTCGGCCGGCCTGCCTTTCGGCGCCGGGCTCGACGCCGTGGAGCACGAAGTCGATGTCGATCTCGTCGGGGTCGCGGCGCAGGGCGCGGAGCGTGTACGAGCGCATGACCGCCCTTACCTCGTCCGGGAGTTCACGCCAGGCCTGCCACCAGCCGTCGCCGAGTTCGACGGGGACGTGCGGCTCGGTCTGTCCTTCGGCCGGAATGAAGAGGGACAGAGACTGGTCGCATCCGTGGGAGTGGAACTCCCGCAGCTCTTCGCCGCCGAAGGTGACCCGGAGCAGCGACGGCCCCAGTCGCCGCGTTCTCACGACGGTGAGGGAGAAGAAGCGGAACGGTGCGGCGACGGCGGTGGTCATGAGGGGTGCGCTCCTGAGTCAGCAGGGGGCAGGGCTTTGCCTTGAGGGGCGCGGGGAACTGCGCGGCCGGCCACGACGGGCCCGCAGCTCCCCACCGGCGTCAGCGACTAGCTGACCTTCTTCGCGTTCTCAAGCGCCTCGGCGAGCGTCTCGAGAAGCGGCGTGCACTTGTCGTACGACAGGATCGGCTCCGGCGACCGGGCGATGACCTGCCCGGCCTTCACGGCAGGGAGCTTCTTCCAGGTCGCCTCGGTGATGTCGGCCGGCTGGATGGTCGACGACCGGTCGTCCATCATGATGATGTCGGCCTTGTACTTGTCGACGTTCTCCCAGCTCAGCGACTCGTACCAGCCGCCACCCTCCTTCTTGGCGCTCTCCGGCGGCTCGACGAAGTTCACGCCGAGAGCCTTGAAGTACTCCAGGTCGATGGAGAGGTTGGTGCCGGAGACGTAGAAGATGTCCTGGCTGGCGGAACCGGCCAGCACCTTGATGTCGGGCTTCGCCTTGGCGGCGGCGCGAAGCCGGGTCGCGGCGGCCTCGAACTTCTTCTTGGCGTCGGTGACGGTGGCGGCCGTCATGTCGGCGCCGAGCGACTCGGCCAGCTCCCACATGCGCTGCAGCGGCTCGGTGATCTGCCGGTCGTAGACGGAGATGCCGACGCTCGGGGCGAGCTTGGCGATCTTGTCCTTGGAGGCGGCCGGGACGTACCAGAGGGTGCCGGCGTCGTCGAACATCGTGGTGATGAGGACGTCCGGGGCGAGGGCGGCGTACTTCTCGACGTTGAACTGGTCCCAGACGTTGCCGAGGATCTCCACCTTGGAGATGTCCATGTCGCCGGCCTGGACGTCGGCCTTGCCGTCGGCGGTCTTGGTGGGACCGAAGACGCCCTTGACGGAGATGCCGTAGTCGTGGAGGGCGGCGGCGACGCCGGTGAAGGCGACGATGTTCGCGGGGATCTTGTCGAGCTTCACGGTCGTGCCGCGGTCGTCCTTGAACGTCCAGGGGCCGGACTTCTTCGCGGCGGCGGTCTCCTCGCCGGAGCCACCGCTTTTCGCGTCGTCGTCACCGCAGGCCGCGAGCACGGCCCCGAGGCCGAGGGCGCCGCCCGCGGCGAGGATGCCGCGGCGGGTGAGGTGGGTGGCTCTGGCGTTGGACATGGTGAGGCTGCTTTCGAACGGGGCGGAGCGCCGCCCGCCGGACAAGTTCGAAGGTAGGTTAGCCTAACCTCAGATGTTGTCCAGGGGGCAGGGTCTGCCCGATCGGAAGCTGTACGGGGCCTGTGAGGTGGGGCCTGTCGGTCCTGTCGCCCCAATTCCCTTGCAATCGCTGTTCGTTGGCGGCGATCTGGGCTCTGCCTTGATCGCGCCGTCCCGTGCGGGACGCGGCCTGCTCAGCATTCTTGGCGTATGGACTACGCGAAGATGCGCGTGATCGCCGAAGACCTCGGGGCCCACGCTGAGCGCCTTGAGGGATCTTGGAGCGTGGAGATCGGTCCGTCTGGGCCGGTACTGGCCATGATGTGCCCGCCGAAACGCCACGAGGGCACGATCCGCCGCATGCGCCGTCCCGACGCTGTCGTCATTCCGGAGCGCGTACTCGATGAGGAAGGCCTGGCGGTCGATGCCAAGGACGGACGTCCTGGCCGTTATTGAGATCGTCTCGCCGTCCAACCCCAGCAACGACTATGGGGAGAAACTCACCGAGTATCCCGCCATGGGTATCGCCCACTACCTGATCGTCGATCCACGCACCGGCACCGTCGAGGTGCACTCGGACCCGTGCAAGGGGCGCTACGCGCGCAAGGACCCGTACATCTTCGGGGACTCGGTGCCGTTCGGCCTGTGGACGGTGGAGACGGCGGATTTCCGGCGGTACGGGAAGACGGAGGACGGCGGCGGCTGACGGCCCGCAGCCATGGGGAGCGGACCGGTGCCGCGGCTCGCGATCGTCGGGGGCGGGGCCGGTGCAACGGATCGCAATCGTCCGGAGCGGACCGGTGCCACGGCCCGCAGTCATCGGGACGGGGCCGCCGTCGAGGCTCGCTAGTGACCCAACTGCCCCCGCATCCGCCGCACTTGACGGTTGTCGCCGACCGAGTCGAGGAACTGCCGCCCCCGTCCCGCCTCGTAGGCCGGCCCCTCCAGCCGCAGGAGATCGCCATCGCGGACGACGGCGTACGCGAGCGGGGTCTCCGCCTTCGGGAGGCTCACGGGGTGGCGGCCGTCGGGGAGCTTCTTGAGGCGGGCGGGGAGACGGAGGCGGGCGGTGCCGTCGGGGCCGGGGGCCAGCTTGGCCTCGACGGTCAGGGTGGCAACGGTGACCTGGAGGGGGAGCGGGGCGCTGTCGGGGGAGGCCGCCAGGTACGGCAGGCCGAGCGAGCGTCTCGCGCGGGCGGGGTTCGCGGCGACGAGGCCGTCGGTGTCGGGGCCGATCTTGCGCAGCCGCTGGTCGATGTCGAGGGCGAGCTGGCCCTTGACCGTCCAGTACGGGATCGCGAGCCGACCGCCGGTGAGTGCCGGGCCGGCGACGGCCGGGGCGCCGGGCTCACCGTCCCCGCTCACGCGCAGCATCCGGTCGACGCCCAGCAGCTGGACGTACGCCCACACGTCGTGCACGCCACGCTGGAGCGGGAGGCCGCCGACGAGCCGCTCCGGGTCGAGGTTCAGCCGACCGGACGCGACGAGCGCGGACCGCCCGTCCCCGAGGGGCCGCAGCTCGACCTTGAGGTCACCTTCCGGGTACCACCAGTCCTCGCGGTCCCGGTCCTTGACCACGAGCTCGGCGTAGGCCCGCCGGAAGGGATCGGGAACCTGCCAGCCGTCCTCGGTTCCCGGTACGTCGCGGAGCAGTTCCGGGTCGAGCCACCACTTGCCGTCCCGCTCGGTGAGGGTGAGGGGCTCGCCGTCCCCACGCAGCAGGTCCAGGGTGACGTCGGCGACCAGGCGCCCGTCCTGCCAGCGCAGTCCGCTGACCCGGCTGCGGGCCTTGACCTCACGAACGCGCTCGGCGAGCGCCACGGCGCCGTCGAAGTCGCCGTTCTCCAGGAGCTGAGCCCTGAGCCGGGAGACGGCGGGCAGGCCATCCCGTACGGCTGCCGGAAACTCCTCCAGTGCCAGCTCCCGGGCCGCCTCGAACCGCTGCCGCTGCTCGGCCGGGTCCTCGCGGAGAATCTCGGGCTCGCGGGTCCGGGAGAGGATTTCTACGTGGTACAGGCGGTGGAGCAGCCGGTTCTGGAGCGCGTCGATGTCGTCGGAGGGGGTCGTCCCGTCCTTGACCTGGCGCACGATGGTGCGGGCGTTGGGCCAGAAGCCGTGCCGTGGGTTGAAGCGGTGCTGGGTGTTGTTGCCGCCGTCGTCCCGCTTCATCCAGTAGTAGCAGGGGTAGTCGGCGAGGATCGAGATCCGCTCCGCCTTGAGATAGGCGGCGCTGACGAAGAGCAGGTCCTCCAGGATCCAAGGCCCCTCGGGGAACTGCAGCCCGTGCTCCTCGACGAAGCCGCGCCGGAACATCTTGTGCGGCGACATGCTCTGCATGAGCTCGTCGTTCTCGATCGTGCAGGCGTCCACGGTGTGCCGGAACAGCCGCCGTGGCCGCACCATCGTGCTGGACATCTTGCCGATCACCACGTCGGCGTCGTTCCGCTTCGCGTGCTCGTACAGCCGCTCAAGGGCCTCAGGCCCGAGGGTGTCGTCATGGTCTACGAACTGGATGTACTCGCCGCGGGCATGCCGCATGCCGAGGTTGCGGGGGGCGCCCGGCCACCCCGAGTTCGGCATGGTGTGCACCTGGACGTTCGGATGCGCGGCCGCGATCTTCTCCAGCCGGCCCAGAGTGTCGTCCGTCGACCCGTCGTCGACGTAGATCACTTCGTATTCGTCGGCGGGCAGGCTCTGCCCGAGCAGCGACGGGGCGCACTCGTCCACGTACTTGCCCGTGTTGTAGACGGGGACGATGACGCTGACCTTGATTACCGGCATTCCACGGACCTTACCTGGCCGCCCGCCGATGGGCGGACAATTTGCTGAGCGACGATTTTGACTTGGTGGTGTGGGGGTGAGCTGCGAAAGCGGAGCCAGGGGGCGTGTGCGCGTAAAGGAGGCTCTTACTTTCCGTGAATCTACCATGGTCCCCTTGAGGATGTCAGGTGAGGATTCGGTGAAATGATGGCTGATTGACGCCATAGCGGCGCGGTTTGTCCACCTTATGCCCGCATTGGAAGTCTAGAGACTCCCCTCTCCTTCTTTATTGCAGATCGACACTGGTTGTCGCTCTCTGTGCATGCTGCATGCAAGGGGCTTATAGAAAGATATTAAGGCGAGGGGTGGGGGTGCGTACGCGAATGACAGGCTAATTCAAAGGATGAAATGGCAGGAGATGAGAAAAGGGCTATGCGGAAGGCCGGTATATCGCCCCTGAATTCCGAGAAGTTTTCGCAGTCTCGCTGAAAGGCGCCGCGTTTTACATTTCAGCCTTAGTGTGTGATGGGCTCTCCGGAGCATTTCCGAAGAGCCCATCGCCCCGTAGGGTGCCTGTTGCGACCTCGTCGACAACCAGGTCCTCTCAGCCCACCAACCCCAACTCCCGAGCAATCAGCATCCGCTGCACCTCACTCGTCCCCTCCCCGATCTCCAGGATCTTGGAGTCGCGCCACATCCGGGCCACCGGGTACTCGTTCATGAAGCCGTACCCGCCGTGGACCTGCGTCGCGTCCCGGGCGTTGTCCACCGCGATCGTCGACGAGTAGAGCTTCGCCAGCGCCGCTTCCTTCTTGAAGGGCTCGCCCGCCACCAGCCTCGACGCCGCGTCGCGCCAGGCCAGGCGGGCCGTGTGCGCCTTCATCTCCATGTCCGCGATCTTGAACTGGATCGCCTGGTTCGCGCCGATCGGCCTGCCGAAGGCGTGGCGTTCCTTCGCGTACTTCACCGACTCGTCCACGCAGCCCTGCGCCAGGCCCGTGGCCAGCGCGGCGATCGCGATGCGGCCCTCGTCCAGGATGCGCAGGAACTGGGCGTAGCCTCGGCCTTCCTCGCCCAGCAGGTTCTCCGCCGGGACGCGGACGTCGACGAACGACAGCTCCCTCGTGTCGGACGCGTTCCAGCCCACCTTCGAGTACGGCGCCGCCACCGTGAAGCCCGGCGTGCCCGACGGGACGATGATCGAGGAGATCAGGGGCTTGCCGTCGGGCTTCCTGCCCGTCACCGCCGTCACCGTCACCAAGCCCGTCACGTCCGTGCCCGAGTTGGTGATGAAGCACTTCGTGCCGTTGATGACCCATTCGTTGGTCGACGGGTCCAGCTTCGCCGTCGTGCGCGTCGCGCCCGCGTCGCTGCCGCCGTCCGGTTCCGTCAGGCCGAACGCGCCCAGGATCTCGCCCGCGCACAGGCGGGGCAGCCACTCCTGTTTCTGGGCCTCCGTGCCGTACAGATGCAACGGCATCGCGCCCAACGACACCCCTGCCTCCAGCGTGATCGCCACCGACGAGTCGACCCTCGCCAACTCCTCCAGCGCCACGCCCAGCGCCATGTAGTCGCCGCCCATGCCGCCGTACTCCTCGGGGAACGGCAGCCCGAACAGGCCCATGCGGCCCATCTCGCGGACGATGTCGTAGGGGAACTCGTGGTGTTCGTAGTAGTCGGCGATCTTGGGCGCTACCACGTCGTGCGCGAACTCCTCCACCGTGCGGCGGAGTTCTTCGAGTTCGGGGGAGAGTCGGTGGTCCATCGCGGGTCACTGCTCCTTGTGGGACAGGGCTCGAACGGTGCGGGACGGGCTGGGTCGGCCCAGGTGGCCGGCCATCCACTCGCTGGTGGCGACGAGACGGCCGAGGTCGACTCCGGTGTCGATGCCGAGGCCTTGCAGCATCCACACGAGGTCTTCGGTGGCGAGGTTGCCGGTGGCGGACTTGGCGTACGGGCAGCCGCCGAGGCCGCCCGCGGAGGCGTCGACCGTGGTGACGCCGTGCAGCAGGGCCGCGTAGGTGTTGGCCAGCGCCTGGCCGTAGGTGTCGTGGAAGTGCACGCCCAGCGTCGGCGTGGGGATGCCCTCCTCGTTCAGGGCGGTCAGCAGCGCCCGTACGTGGCCCGGTGTCGCCACGCCGATCGTGTCGCCGAGGCTCAGTTCGTCGCAGCCCATGTCGAGCAGCGCCCGGCAGACCTGCACGACCTGCGGCACCGGGACCGCGCCCTCCCACGGGTCGCCGAAGCACATGGAGAGGTAGCCGCGGACGTGCACGCCCGCTTCCTTCGCGCGCGCCACGGTCGGCGCGAACATCTCCAGCGCCTCGTCCATCGTGCGGTTGAGGTTGGCCTTCGCGAAGGACTCGCTGGCGCTTGCGAAGACCGCCACCCTGGTCGCTCCCAGCGACAGGGCGCGCTCCAGGCCGCGTTCGTTCGGCACCAGTACCGGGAGGTCCACCGGGAGATTCGCCACCTGGGGGAACAGCTGCTCGGCGTCCGCCAGTTGGGGCACCCACTTGGGGTGGACGAAGCTGGTCGCCTCGATCGTCGTCAGGCCCGCGTCGGCGAGGCGGCGGACGAACTCCGCCTTGACGTCCGTCGGGACGGTCCCCTTCTCGTTCTGCAGGCCGTCGCGGGCGCCGACCTCGTGGATGCGGACGCGGGCGGGCAGGCCCGCCTCCGGCACGACCATGGGGAGTGTCATGACTCGTCCTCCACGGGGGGCTCGTCCTCCAGGGGGGTGATGACGGCCAGCACCTGGTCCATCGCGACCGTCGTGCCCGGCTTGACGTCGAGTTCGGCGACCGTGCCCGCGTGCGGGGCGGAGATGACGTGCTCCATCTTCATCGCCTCCACCACCAACAGGCTCTGGCCCGCCGCCACTTCGTCCCCCACGGCGACCTTCACCACCGTCACCGTCCCCGGCATGGGCGCGGTGAGCGAGTCGGCGCCCGCGTGGCCGGCGCCGGACAGCGCCGCCGCCACCGGGTCGTGGTCGCGTACGTGCCAGGCGTCGCCGTCGCGGCCCAGCCAGTCGGCGGCGCGGTGGAAGGTGTGCCGGACGCCGTCCAGCAGCACGCTCACCCGGTCGTCCGTGACGGTCGCCGAACCGCGCGGGACGTACTCCACCGGGTCCTGCGCGCGGAGATGGAAGACGACCGGCTTGGGCGTGCCGCCCAGCCGCCAGCCGCTCGGCACCGAGAAGGGGTCCGTCCAGCCCTCGGCGGCGCGCGGCTTCAGGGCTTCCAGGCGTACGGCTGCCGCCGCCTCGTAGACCTCCTCCGGCACGTCCGTGGCGACCAGGCCGGCCACCTCGCGCTCGACCAGGCCGGTGTCCAGCTCGCCCGCCACCACCGCCGGATGGGCCAGCAGACGGCGCAGGAAGCCCGCGTTGGTCTGCACGCCCAGCGTGACGGTGTCCGCGAGGGCCGCGCGGAGCTTGCGCAGGGCCGTCGCGCGGTCCGGGCCGTACGCGATCACCTTGGACAGCATCGGGTCGTACAGGCTGCCGACTTCCACACCCTCGCTGAGCCCGGAGTCCGTGCGGACGCCGTCGCCCTGGGGCTCGCGCAACCGCAGCACCGTGCCGCCCGAAGGGAGGAAGCCGCGGGCCGGGTCCTCCGCGCACAGGCGTGCCTCGATCGCGTGACCGGTGAGGCGTACGTCGTCCTGGCCGAAGGCCAGCCGCTCGCCCGCCGCGACCCGCAGCTGCCACTCCACCAGGTCGAGGCCGGTGATCAGCTCCGTCACCGGGTGCTCCACCTGGAGGCGGGTGTTCATCTCCATGAAGTAGTACGAGGAGGGGTCCCCGCCAGGGACGATGAACTCCACCGTGCCCGCGCCGCGGTAGCCGCACGAGCGGGCCGCCTGGACCGCCGCCTCGCCCATCGCCGCGCGGGTCCGCTCGTCCAGCAGGACGGACGGCGCCTCCTCGATGATCTTCTGGTGGCGGCGTTGCAGGGAGCACTCGCGTTCGCCCAGGTGGACGACGTTGCCGTGACCGTCCGCCAGGACCTGGATCTCGATGTGCCGGGGGCGGTCGATCCAGCGCTCCACCAGGAGCGTGTCGTCGCCGAAGGAGGCGCGGGCCTCGCGGCGGGCGGCGGCGATCTCGTCGTCCAGCACCGTCAGGTCCCGGACCAGGCGCATGCCCTTGCCGCCACCGCCGGCGGAGGGCTTCAGCAGCACGGGTGCGCCCAGCTCGCGAGCGGCGTCGGCCAGTTCCGGGTCGCGTCCGCCGGGCACCACCGGCACCCCGGCCGCGGCCACCGTCTCCTTGGCGCGGATCTTGTCGCCCATCAGCGCGATGGCGTCGGCGGGCGGGCCGATGAAGACCAGCCCGGCGTCGGCGCACGCGCGCGCGAAGGCCGCGTTCTCGGCGAGGAAGCCGTAGCCGGGGTGGACGGCCTGGGCGCCGGTGCGGGCGGCGGCCTCCAGCAGCCGTTCCACCGACAGATAGCTCTCGGCGGCCGGTGCCGGGCCGAGTCGTACCGCCGTGTCGGCCTCCCGGACGTGCCGGGCGTCCGCGTCGGCGTCGGAGAAGACGGCCACCGAGCGCACGCCCAGCGCGCGCAGGGTCCGGATGACGCGGACGGCGATCTCGCCCCGGTTGGCCACAAGTACCGTGTCGAACATGGGTCCCCTCATCACATCCGGAAGACGCCGAACTGGGGGTCACCCAGGGGCGCGTTGGCGCACGCGGTCAGGGCCAGGCCCAGCACCTGACGGGTCTCCAGGGGGTCGATGACCCCGTCGTCCCACAGGCGGGCCGTCGCGTAGTAGGCGTTCCCCTGGCGGTCGTACTGCGCGCGGATCGGGTCCTTGAAGGCCTCCTCGTCCTCGGCGGGCCAGGCCTCGCCGCGCGCCTCCAGCTGGTCCCGCTTGACGGTCGCGAGGACCGAGGCGGCCTGTTCGCCGCCCATGACCGAGATCTTGGCGTTGGGCCACATCCACAGGAAGCGGGGGGAGTAGGCCCGGCCGCACATCGAGTAGTTGCCCGCGCCGTACGAACCGCCGACCACGACCGTCAGCTTGGGCACGCGCGTGCAGGCGACCGCGGTGACCATCTTGGCGCCGTGCTTGGCGATGCCGCCGGCCTCGTACGAACGCCCCACCATGAACCCGGAGATGTTCTGGAGGAACACCAGCGGGATGCCGCGCTGGTCGCACAGCTCGATGAAGTGGGCGCCCTTCTGGGCGGACTCGGAGAACAGGATGCCGTTGTTGGCGACGATGCCGACCGGGTGGCCGTGGATGCGGGCGAAGCCGGTGACCAGGGTCTGGCCGAACTCGGACTTGAACTCCGCGAAACGGGAGCCGTCGACCACGCGCGCGATGACCTCGCGGACGTCGTAGGGGGTGCGGGAGTCGACGGGCACCGCCCCGTACAGCCCGTACGGGTCCACCTTCGGTTCGGCAGCCGGTTCGACGGACCATGGCAGGGCCCCGCGCGCGGGGAGCGTGGCGACGATGTTGCGCACGATCCTGAGGGCGTGCGCGTCGTCCTCCGCAAGGTGGTCGGTGACGCCGGAGACGCGGGAGTGGACCTCGCCGCCGCCCAGTTCCTCGGCGGTGACGACCTCGCCGGTGGCGGCCTTCACCAGGGGCGGGCCGCCGAGGAAGATCGTCCCCTGGTTGCGGACGATGACGGCCTCGTCGCTCATCGCGGGGACGTACGCGCCACCGGCCGTGCAGGACCCCAGCACGGCGGCGATCTGCGGGATGCCGGCGCCCGACATCCGGGCCTGGTTGTAGAAGATCCGCCCGAAGTGCTCGCGGTCCGGGAAGACCTCGTCCTGCAGGGGCAGGAAGGCCCCGCCGGAGTCCACCAGGTACAGGCAGGGCAGGCGGTTCTCCAGGGCGACTTCCTGGGCCCGCAGATGCTTCTTCACCGTCATCGGGTAGTACGTGCCGCCCTTGACGGTCGCGTCGTTGGCGACGATCACGCACTCCCGCCCGCTGACCCGGCCGATCCCGGCGATCACCCCGGCGGCCGGGGCCTGGCCGTCGTAGAGGCCGTCGGCGGCGAGAGGGGCCAGCTCCAGGAACGGTGAGCCCGGGTCGAGGAGCGTGTCCACCCGGTCGCGCGGCAGCAGCTTGCCGCGCGCGGTGTGCCGGGCGCGCGCCTTCTCGCCCCCGCCCAGCCGGGCGGCGGCCAGCTTGCCGCGCAGCTCCCCGACGAGTGCGAGGTGGGCTTCCTCGTTGGCTCGCCAGGCTTCCGACGCGGGGTCTGCCGCGCTGTGAAGCTCCGGTGCCTCGTGCATCCTGCGGTCCCCTCACCCAGTGATCGACTGTTAATGAGCGTTAACCATTTCCTTCAGGTTAACGACCGCTAACCTCCCTGTCTAGAATTACCTCCATGGCCACCAGAACCGACGCCCCCACCCGTCGCGAGCAGATCCTCAAGGAGGCCGCTCGGCTCTTCGCCGAACGCGGTTTCCATGGCGTCGGAGTGGATGAGATAGGTGCCGCGGTCGGTATCAGCGGCCCCGGCCTGTACCGCCATTTCCCGGGCAAGGACGCGATGCTCGCCGAGCTGCTGGTGGGGATCAGCGAGCAGCTGCTGCGGGGCGCCAAGCGGCGGCTGGCGGAGGCCGACGGGGCCACGGCGGGGGACGTCCTCGACTCCCTGATCGAGGGCCACATCGACTTCGCCCTGGACGACCGGCCGCTGATCACGCTGCACGACCGCGAGCTGGACCGCCTGCGCGACAGCGACCGCAAGCTGGTGCGGCAGTTGCAGCGGCAGTACGTCGAGCTGTGGGTGGGGGTCGTGCGCGAGGTCTACCCGGGGCTGGCGGAGCCCACGGCACGGTCCGCCGTGCACTCGGTCTTCGGTCTGCTGAACTCCACGCCGCACCTGGGCCGCCCGGGCTCGCTGCCGGGCCGGGGCGCCACGGCGGAGCTGCTGCACCGGATGGCCCGGGGGGCGTTCGCGGCGGCGGGTGCGTGATCCGCGGGGCGTGACGAGCGTTACGGGGGTGCTCCCCTGGCGCGACTTCCTACCGGCCGGTACCTTTAGGTTCTGAGCAAGCGCTTAGACAAAGCGACCCCTGAGCCAGGTGGAGGTGGCGGCGGTGCGCCGTACGGTGTTCAACGAGGATCACGAGGCGTTCCGGGAGACCCTCCGGGCCTTCATCGAGGCCGAGGTCGTCCCCGTCTACGACGAGTGGTTCGCGGCCGGCCAGGCGCCGCGCGACTTCTACTACAAGCTCGCCGAGCTCGGCGTCTTCGGCATCCGCGTCGACGAGGAGTACGGCGGCGCCGGCATCGACTCGTACAAGTTCGAGGCCGTGATGTACGAGGAGACCGCCCGCGCCGGTGTCCAGTTCGGCGGCTCCGGTGTGCACGTGCTGCTGGGCCTGCCGTACCTCAAGATGCTCGCCACCGACGAGCAGAAGAAGCGGTACCTGCCGAAGTTCGTCACCGGCGAGGAGATGTGGGCCCTCGCGATGACCGAGCCGGGCACCGGCTCCGACCTCGCGGGCATGAAGACCACCGCCAAGCTGAGCGAGGACGGCACGCACTACGTCCTCAACGGCGCCAAGACCTTCATCACCGGCGGCGTCCACGCCGACCGCGTGATCGTCTGCGCCCGCACCTCCGCGCCCACCGCCGAGGACCGCCGCTTCGGCATCTCCCTCTTCGCCGTGGACACCAAGTCCGAGGGCTACTCCATCGGCCGCAAGCTCGACAAGCTGGGCCTGAGGACCTCCGACACCGCCGAGCTGGCCTTCGTCGACGTCAAGGTGCCCGTCGAGGACCTCCTCGGCGAGGAGAACAAGGGCTTCTACTACCTCGGCCACAACCTGGCCTCCGAGCGCTGGGGCATCGCCTTCGGCGCCTACGCCCAGGCCAAGGCCGCGGTGCGGTTCGCGAAGCAGTACGTCCAGGAGCGCACGGTCTTCGGCAAGCCCGTCGCGTCCTTCCAGAACACCAAGTTCGAGCTGGCCGCCTGCCAGGCCGAGGTGGACGCGGCGGAAGCCGTCGTGGACCGCGCCCTCGAAGCCCTCGACGCCGGTGAGCTCACCCCCGCCGAGGCCGCCAGCGCCAAGCTGTTCGCCACCGAGGTCGCGCACCGCGTCATCGACCGCTGCCTCCAGCTGCACGGCGGCTACGGCTTCATGAACGAGTACCCGATCGCCCGCCTGTACGCGGACAACCGGGTCAACCGCATCTACGGCGGCACCAACGAGATCATGAAGTCGATCATCGCCAAGGACATGGGGCTGTAAGGCTTCCGCAATCACTGACCAGTAGAAATGGCTGCATGAGTCAGGCACTCCAGTCCCTCCTCGATCTGCTCGACCTGGAGCAGATCGAGGAGAACATCTTCCGCGGCCAGTCCCGGCCCGCCATCGTCCCGCGCGTCTTCGGCGGGCAGGTCGCGGCCCAGGCGCTCGTCGCCGCCGGGCGGACGGTCCCCGAGGACCGCCTCGCCCACTCGCTGCACGCGTACTTCCTGCGCACCGGCGACCCGGGCGCGCCGATCGTCTACACGGTCGAGCGCATGAACGACGGCCGCTCCTTCACCGCCCGCCGGGTCGTCGCCGTCCAGCACGGCCAGCCGATCTTCGCGCTGTCGGCGTCCTTCCAGAAGCACGAGGAAGGCTTCGACCACCAGGCCCCGATGCCGGCCGCCCCCGACCCCGCCACGCTCCCCACCTCCGCGGAGCGGCTGCGCGGCTACCGGCACATCGCGCCCGAGGTCATCGAGAAGTTCCTGGAGGCCCGCGAGGCGATTGACCTGCGCTACGTCGACGAGCCGCCGTTCGGGAAGTTCGGCGCGCCGCGCGAGCCGCACTCGCAGGTCTGGTTCCGCACCAACGGCAAGCTCGCCGACGACCCCCTGCTGCACGTCGTGCTCGCCACCTACGTCTCCGACATGACCCTCCTCGACTCGATCCTGCTCGCCCACGGGCGCGGCGGCTGGGCGACCGGGGACGTCGTCGGCGCCTCCCTCGACCACGCGATGTGGTTCCACCGGCCCTTCCGCGCCGACGAATGGCTCCTCTACGACCAGGAGTCGCCGTCCGCGCACGGCGGCCGCGGCCTCGGCCAGGCACGCATCTACACCCAGGACGGGCAGCTCGCCATCTCGGTGATCCAGGAAGGCGTGGTCCGGGCTCCTCGGGAACACTGAGAGGCATGACGGAAGCGGAAGCAGCGGCGGAAGCAGAAGCACCAGCGGAAGCACAGGACGGCGGCGGCGAGAGCACCTTCACGGTGATCGTGGCCGCCGTCGCCAACCTCGGCATCGCCCTC
The DNA here is from genome assembly GCF_003143935.1 of Streptomyces sp. Act143. Lineage (GTDB taxonomy): Bacteria > Actinomycetota > Actinomycetes > Streptomycetales > Streptomycetaceae > Streptomyces. The sequence continues at coordinate 6,967,559 of NZ_QFRX01000001.1, forward strand.
GCCAAGGCGGTCGCCGGTGTGATCAGCGGCTCCAGCGCGATGCTCTCCGAGGCCGCGCACTCGGTCGCCGACACCGTCACCGAGGTGCTGCTGCTCACCGCCCTGAAACGGAGCGAGAAGCCCGCCGACGAGGACCATCCCCTCGGCTACGGCCCCGAGCGGTACATCTGGGCGATGCTCGCCGCCGTCGCCACCTTCGTCGGCGGCGCGGTCTTCTCCCTCTACGACGGCATCCACACCCTCGTCGAGGGCGAGGAACTCGGCGACCCGCTCGTCTCGTACGTCGTCCTCGGCGTCGCCTTCCTCCTGGAGGGTTACTCGCTTCGGACGGGGCTGAAGCAGGCCCGCGGCGAGGCGGCCCGCTTCCACGCGCCCTTCAAGACCTACCTCCGCCACACCCCCGACACCGCCGTGAAGGCCGTCGTCCTGGAGGACTCGGCCGCGCTGATCGGCCTGGTGCTCGCCGCGGGCGGGCTGCTCGGCGGTCAGCTCACCGGTTCCGGCGTGTGGGACGGGGTCGCCTCGCTGCTCATCGGGCTGTTGCTGCTGTACGTGGCGTGGGTGCTCGGCCGGTCCAACGCCGAGCTGCTGATCGGCCGCCCGCTGCCGAAGCCCGTACGGGAGCGCATCCGGGCCGAACTGCTGGCGGTGGAGCACATCGAGGCCGTGCTGGAGCTGACGACCCTGGTCCAGGGGCCGCGCGAGGCGCTGGTCGCCGCCAAGGTCGACTTCCGGGACGTGTCGACGGCGGCCCAGATCGAGTGGGCCTGCGAACAGGCCGAGCTGCGGCTGCGGGCCGCGTTCCCCGGCGTGAGCAGGGTGTACCTGGACCCGACGCCGGGGTACGCGCAGCAGCGCACGGAGGGGCTGAACCCCTGGCCGTAGGGGCTACGGGACGAGCCCCGCCTCCGCCAGCAGATACGCCGTCATCGGGTCGTAGTGGCGCGGGCTGACCACATGGTCGTCGAGCGGGACCGTCACCTGGACGGTGCCCTCGGCCTCGCCGACGAACAGGGCCGGGTCGTTGCAGTCGGCGTACCCGACGGAGTCCACGCCGTGCTGGGCGGCGTACCCCGCCCAGCCGTGGTCGGCGACCACGAGGTCGGGCAGCGGACGCCCCTCCCGCTCAAGTCCCGTGAGGATGGCCTTCATCGGCTCGCCGGAGTGGGTGTGCCACAGCGTGGCCCCGTGCTCCAGCACCGCCACGTCCGCGAACTGCACGACGTACCCCTCCTCCGTCTGCAGCCCCTCCGGGATGACGACGATCTCGCAGCCGGCGGCCCGCAGCGCGGCGGCCGTGGAGTGGTGGACCTCCAGCAGCCCGCCGGGGTGACCGGTCGCGAACAGCACCCGCTGCCGCCCCTCGGCGGCCTTGCGCAGCCGCGCCGCCATCCGGTCGAGGCCGTCGACCGTCAGCTCGGGGTCGATGGTGTCCTGGCCGTACCGGTACTCGGGATCGTCATTGACGCCCACCCGCTCCGCCATCACCGCGAGCACGTCCTGCTCGTCGCTCCAGCGGTCGCCGAGCTCCAGGCCGAGCCAGTAGTGGCGGTTGCCGTTCGCGAGCTGACGGTAGTGGGAGAGGTTGTTCTCTCGGGGCGTCGCGACGTCGCCCGCGATGCGGGTCCGTACGAGGTGGTCGACGAGCTCGGCGCGGCTGGGAGTCCCGGGTATCGGCATGAGGTCCATTGTGAGGCAGGCCCCTGTGCCCGTGGAGGGTGTCCCGGACGCTGGGATGCGGGTCACTCACGCAGGGCGAACCACAACTCCATGCGGACGTCGGGGTCGTCGAGGTCGGCGTCGAGCAGCGCCGTGCACTTGGCGACCCGCTGCCGCACGGTGTTGCGGTGCACGGCGAGCGCCACGGCCGTCCGGTCCCAACTGCCGTGCAGGGACAGCCAGGTGCGCAGGGTGTCCAGCAGGGCGGGGGAGTCGGCGAGCGGCGCGAGCAGCGCCCGGGTGTGCGCCTCGGCGACCTCGGGCGGGACCAGGGCGGCCAGACCGGGGCGGCTGTCGTGCCGGACGAGCGCGGCGCGGATGGCCCGCGCACGAGCCAGGGCACGGGCGGCCTGGGTGTCGGCGACGGGCCAGTCACGCGGCTGCACGGCGGCGCTCACGCCCAGCGTCCAGCCGGGGTGCGGGGCGGCGGGCGCCCGCTCGGCCGGTACGAGGACACGCACGACATCCGACGCGACATCGACCAACGACGACCCAAGCGCAGCACCCAGCGCGGAGGCAGCCACGACATCCGGGGCGGAGGCCGCGGCGGCGCCCGGCGGGAAGGCCGCGACGGCGCCTGGTGCGGGGGCCGCCGCGGTGCCCCGTGGGGAGGCTCCTGCGGGGCCCCGCGTCGAGGCAGTCGCAGCCTCCCGCGTCGATGCAGCCCCAGCCTCCCGCGTCGATGCAGCCCCAGCCTCCCGCGTCGATGCAGCCCCAGCCTCCCGCGTCGAGGCAGCCCCAGTAACCCGCGTCGAGGCAGCCCCAGTAACCCGCGTCGAGGCGGCCCCGGTGTCCCGCGTCGAGGCTGTCATCGCGTCGTGTGGCCGTGTGTCGGGGTGGGCGTGGATCACCGTCCACCGGCCCGGCCCCAGCAGCCCCGCCACCTCCTCCGGTGAAGCGCCCAGCAGCAGTCGTACCAGCGCCGAGGAGCGGGCCGCTCCCGAGCCGCTCTGGTGCTCGCCGGTGAGGAGGGAGAGCAGGACGGCGGCGACGGAGGCGATGGTGTGGTCGCCGGGGCCGCGGGTCGGGGCGGCCACCCCGAGGACGAAGCCCTGGCCGGCGCCGAGGGCGTACGCGGCGAGATGGAGGCCGGCCGCGGTGTGGGTGGCGGAGGTGGGGGTGCCGGGGCCGGAGGGGCGGACGACCTCGGCCAGCCGGGCCAGCTCGGCGAGCACGCCCCGGGCGGAGTCGGTCGCGGCGCGTCCCGCCGCTGCGATCTCCGTCCCCTCCGGCCCGTACAGCACCGCCCGGCCGCCCAGGCGCTGGGCCAGCTGCCGGAGAACGGACGGCACCGGGTCCGGGCGGGACGCCGCGGCGGCCAGGCTCTGCTGTGCCTCCGTCACCCGGCGGAGTTCGGCGAGGCGGGCCTGGGCCATCAGCTGCCAGACCGCGCGGGCCACGCCGGAGAAGGTGGTCTGCGGCGGCACCTCGATCAGCGGGAGTTCGTACGCGTCACAGGCCGCCACCAGCGCCCGCGGCACGGTGTCGTGCACCGGCGCCACGCCGAAGCCGAGGGCCGCGCCGCCCGCCGCCACGATCCTCGCCACGTAGTCGTCGAAGTACGTCCCCGACCCCGCCGCCTCCGGCACATGCACCCCCGCCGTCAGCAGCAGCTCGCCGCCCAGCAGATACGGGTAAGGGTCGGCCATCTCCGAGGTGTGCGCCCAGTGGATGACGGTGTCGGGGTCCTCGGGGCCCGCGATCTGCCGCAGCGCGAGGTCCTCCCTGGCCAGCAGCGCGGCCAGCGGAACCGGTGGGGTGGGCGGGACGGCCGGCTCCGGCATGGTGTGCGTTTCCTCCACTCCGTACGGCCTCAATAGATGAAACGTACACTTCGCAGTCGCTTTCCGGCCACCTAAGGTCGGTCCCGACCGGCAGCCGCGGGTACGGGCGGATGTCCCCGCGAGCCGCTGCCGTCATCCCCACCCCCCTGCACGACACGCCACCGGGATGCTCGCGAAGGAGGCCCTCACATGGCCATCGACTACACAGTCATCGTCGTCTATCTGCTCGGCATGCTGGCCATGGGCTGGTGGGGCATGCGCCGCGCGAAGTCCAAGAGCGAGTTCCTCGTGGCGGGGCGCCGGCTCGGGCCCGCCATGTACTCCGGCACCATGGCCGCCATCGTCCTCGGCGGCGCCTCCACCATCGGCGGCGTGGGCCTCGGCTACCGGTACGGCCTCTCCGGCGCCTGGATGGTGTTCACCATCGGCCTCGGCCTCCTGGCCCTCTCCGTCTTCTTCTCGGCCCGCATCGCCCGCCTGAAGGTCTACACCGTCTCCGAGATGCTCGACCTGCGGTACGGCGGCCGGGCCGGCGTCATCTCCGGCGTCGTCATGTGGGCGTACACCCTCATGCTCGCGGTCACCTCCACCATCGCCTACGCCACGATCTTCGACGTCCTCTTCGACCTGAACCGGACCGTCGCGATCGTCCTCGGCGGCTCGATCGTCGTCGCCTACTCCACCCTCGGCGGCATGTGGTCGATCACCCTCACCGACATGGTGCAGTTCGTGGTGAAGACGATCGGCGTGCTGCTCCTGCTGCTGCCCATCGCCGTCGTCAAGGCGGGCGGCTTCGGCGCGATGAGGGACCAGCTGCCGACCTCGTACTTCGACCCGCTGGGCATCGGCGGCGAGACGATCTTCACGTACGTCCTGATCTATACGTTCGGCATGCTCATCGGGCAGGACATCTGGCAGCGCGTCTTCACCGCCCGCAGCGACCGGACGGCCAAGTGGGGCGGCACGGTCGCGGGCACCTACTGTCTCGCGTACGCCCTCGCCGGCGCCGTCATCGGCACGGCGGCCAAGGTCCTCTACCCCGACCTCGGCAGCGCCGACGACGCCTTCGCGACCATCGTCAAGGACGAACTCCCGGTCGGCGTCAGGGGCCTGGTGCTGGCCGCCGCGCTCGCCGCCGTGATGTCGACGTCCTCCGGCGCGCTGATCGCCTGCGCCACCGTCGCCAACAACGACATCTGGTCCCGGCTGCGGGGGCGGGCCGCGGACGGCGAGCGTGACGAGGTGGCGGGCAACCGTGCCTTCATCCTCATCATGGGCGTCGGCGTCATCGCCACGGCGATCGCCCTCAACAACGTCGTCGAGGCGCTGACGGTGGCGTACAACCTGCTCGTCGGCGGCCTCCTCGTCCCGATCCTCGGCGGCCTGCTGTGGAAGCGCGGCACCGTCCACGGTGCGCTCGCCTCCGTGACCGTCGGCGGCCTCGCGGTCCTCGGCCTGATGGCGGGCTACGGCATTCTCGCCAACGAGCCCGTCTACTACGGCCTGCTGGCCTCCCTCGCCGCCTACGTGGCCGTGTCCCTGGCGACCCCCGCGACCGACGCGGCCGTCCTCGCCGCCTGGCGCGAGCGGCTGGCCGGCCGCGGCGCCCCCGAACTCGTGTCCGAACCGGTCCCGGCTCCCCAGTAGAGTCGAGAGCAGATCCGTACATACGCGATGAAGCGTAGGAAAGAAGGCATCACCCCATGAGCAGCAACGAGACGCCCCGCGGCCCCGTCGACTCCTCCCGCGTCCCGCGGTACGCCGGGCCCGCGACCTTCGCCCGGCTGCCCCGCCTCGACGAGGTCGGCCGCGCCGACGTCGCCGTGGTGGGCGTGCCGTTCGACTCGGGCGTCTCGTACCGGCCGGGCGCCCGCTTCGGCGGCAACGCCATCCGCGAGGCGTCCCGGCTGCTGCGCCCCTACAACCCGGCGCAGGACGCCTCCCCCTTCGCCCTCGCGCAGGTCGCGGACGGCGGCGACATCGCCGTGAACCCGTTCAACATCAACGAGGCCGTGGAGACGGTCGAGGCGGCGGCCGACGACCTGCTCGGCACCGGCGCCCGCCTGATGACCCTGGGCGGCGACCACACCATCGCGCTGCCGCTGCTCCGCTCGGTGGCGAAGAAGCACGGCCCGGTCGCCCTGCTGCACTTCGACGCCCACCTCGACACCTGGGACACCTACTTCGGCGCCGAGTACACGCACGGCACGCCGTTCCGCCGCGCGGTCGAGGAGGGCATCCTCGACACCGAGGCGCTCTCCCACGTCGGCACCCGCGGCCCGCTGTACGGCAAGCAGGACCTCACCGACGACGAGAAGATGGGCTTCGGCATCGTCACGTCCGCGGACATCTACCGCCGCGGCGCGGACGAGGTCGCCGACCAGCTGCGCCAGCGCATCGGCGACCGCCCCCTGTACATCTCCATCGACATCGACTGCCTGGACCCGGCCCACGCCCCCGGCACGGGCACCCCCGAGGCGGGCGGCATGACCTCGCGCGAGCTCCTGGAGATCCTGCGCGGCCTGGCCTCCTGCAACCTGGTCTCGGCGGACGTCGTCGAGGTGGCCCCCGCGTACGATCACGCGGAGATCACGTCGGTGGCCGCGTCCCACACGGCGTATGAGCTGACCACGATCATGTCCCGCCAGATCGCCCAGGAGAAGGCAGCGAAGTGACCCACGACCACGACCTGGTGCTCCGCCCGACGGAGGCCCAGACCGCCGCCGCCCTGAATCCGCCCGCCGGCCGGAACGGCGGAGACCTGGTCGTGGAGACGCTGGCCGCGCTCGGCACGACGACGGTCTTCGGGCTGCCCGGCCAGCACGCGCTGGGCATGTTCGACGCACTGCGGCGCAGCGATCTGCGGTACGTGGGCCTGCGGGTGGAGAACAACGCGGGGTTCGCGGCGGACGCGTACGGCCGGATCACGGGGGAGGCGGCGCCGCTGCTGCTGTCGACGGGACCGGGCGCGCTGACGTCGCTGGCGGCGTTGCAGGAGGCGGCGGCGGCCTCGGCGCCGGTGCTGGCGATCAGCAGCCAGATCCCGACGGCGGGACTGGGCGGCGGCCGGCACGGCTACCTCCACGAACTCCCGGACCAGTCGGCCTCGTTCCGGGGCGTGGTGAAGTCGGTCCACACCGTGCGCACCCAGTCCCAGATCCCGTCCGCGATCGAGGCGGCCTGGAAGTCGGCGCTGACCGCCCCGCACGGCCCGGTGTGGGTGGAGATCCCGCAGGACGTGCTGCTGGCCGAGACGTCCATCCCGGTGGTGACGGGCGGCGACGCGTTCCCCGAGGAGCTGCCGCCGCGGGTCGAACTGACGGCGGTGGCGGCGGATCTGCTGTCGCGGGCGGAGCGGCCGGCGATCATCGCGGGCGGCGGGGTCGTCCGCGCGGACGCCTCGCGCAAGCTGCGGCAGCTGGCGGAGGTGCTGCGGGCCCCGGTGGTCAGCACGCCCGGCGGCAAGGGAGCGTTCCCCTGGAACCACCCCCTGTCCCTCCAGTCCTGGATCGAGGACCGGTACGTCACGGAGTTCCTGGAGGACGCGGACGTCCTGCTGGTCGTCGGCTCGGGACTCGGTGAACTCTCCTCCAACTACCACACGTTCAAGCCCCGCGGCCGGGTCGTGCAGATCGAGGCGGACCTCGGCAAGCTGGAGTCGAACCATCCCGCGCTCGGCATCCACGCGGACGCGCGACTGGCGTTGCAGGCGCTGCTGGAAACGGTCTCCCCGAGGACGGACGAGACCGCGCCGGAGCGGGTCCGTGAGGTCCTGGCACGGGTCTCGGACCGCATCGCGGCTCAGGAACTCACCCTGGAACAGGACGTGTTGGCGTCCGTCCGCCGTGCGCTCCCCGCGGACTCGCCGTCCTTCTGGGACATGACGATCCTCGCCTACTGGGCCTGGTCCGCCTTCGATGCCAAGGGCCCCAACCTCCTGCACTCCGCCCAGGGCGCGGGCGGCCTCGGCTACGGCTTCCCGGCGGCACTGGGAGCGGCGGTCGCCGACCCGACGCGGCCGGTGCTGGCGGTGTCGGGCGACGGCGGCGCGCTGTACTCGATCGCCGAGCTCGCGACGGCTCGCCAGTACGACCTGAACGTGACCTGGCTGATCGTCGACGACGGCGGCTACGGCATCCTGCGCGAGTACATGACGGACGCCTTCGGAGAGGCCACGGCGACCGAGCTGACCCGGCCGGACTACGTGGCCCTGGCCGAGTCGTTCGGGGTGCCGGGGGTGCGGACCTCGCCGGAGACCCTGGAGGCGGACCTGGCGAAGGCACTGGCGGCGCCGGGGCCTTCGGTGGTCGTACTCCCGGCGGTGCTGCGGATGTTCGCGCCCACGCATCTGGGCTGAGCCGCCCCCAGGACGCCCGCCGCGGCGGCGGCTCAGTCGGCGGCTCAGCCTGCGGCCGTTCCTACCAGATCGCCTCGACCCACTCCGGGTGGTCGATGAACGGGTTGCGGTTGTGCTGGTAGGTGTCGTAGATGACCTGGTTGCGGCGCTCCTCGAAGGCGCTCGGCGGGTCTGCCTCGTTCCAGGCCTTCAGGACGGAGAGCTTGCCCATGTACGGGTTGGAGCCGTTGCCGACCTTCTCGTTGGGCTCCAGGTCGGCGAAGCCGTCGTCGCCCTCGTAACGGACGGCCATGTAGAGGATCATGCGGGCCACGTCGCCTCGGTCCGCGGCGCGCGGCGCGAAGGAGTCGGAGTCGACGGTGGAGCCGCCGCCGTTGGTGACCGCGCTGCCGCCGTTGTCGAAGTCCAGGTTCCCGCGGATGCTGTTGACCTGGACGTCGCAGGCGCGCAGGTGGTGCAGGTCGGTGCCGGGGCCGGTGACCTCGCCGAAGTCGCCGTGCGACTTGGCCCAGGTGTGCTCGCGGTTCCAGTCGCCGACGTCACCGCCGTTGAGGGACTTGCTGCGCGAGGCGCCGCTGTAGAGCAGCAGCACGTTGCTGGTGTTGTTCGGGTCCTGGTCGGTGACCTTGAGCGCGTCCCAGACCGCGGAGTACGAGATCTTCGACTGACTGCTGATGATCGTGTGCAGCGAGGACTTCAGGCTCGTCCCCGTCTTGCCGATCGCGTTCTTGTAGTACGTCGAGTCGTACGCCGTCGTCGTGGCGGCGGCCGGGGTCGCGGTGAGCGCCGGGGCGCTGAGGCCGGCCATGACGGCGGCGGTGGCGAGGGCCACCGACTTCCATCGGCGTATACGTGTCGCCAGCATGAGGGGGTCCCATCTACGCGGGTTGAATGGAGGCGGCAAGCGAGAGAGTGACATGGACATGCGGCCGTGTAAATGGAATCCGTGTGTCCATTGGGTGACCGGGAACGGCAAATCGGGCGTTGTCTACGCGAGTTGACATGACGGAGCGGCCCCCGACCGGGAGGTCGGGGGCCGTCGGGACGGATCGAGGGGATCTACGCGATCGTCAGCTGATGTCCGAGGGGTCCAGGCGGTAGATCGAGGAGGACGAACTGGATGAACTGGAGTCCGTCGTCGACCCGGAGCTGTACTCGCTCGCCTTCACCGCCGTGCCGTTCTTCTGCACCCACGCGGTGATCTCCTGGTTGAGGGTGCTGTTGCCGCCCATGCCGCCACCGCCGAGCTGGATGTAGTGCAACTCGCCCTTCTTCACCAGCTCCTTGAGCTTGGCCAGGGTCATCGCCTGGTCGGAGCCGGTGAAGCCCCACATGGAGATGACGGGCTGGTGGGTGCTCAGGATCAGCTGGCCCGCGCTCTGCGAGTTGGCGACCGCGAGCAGCCACGTGGCGCCGTCCTGGTGCTTCTCCAGGTACGAGATGAGCTCGCTGTCGACGCTGCCGCCCATGCCGCCGTCGCCCATGCCACCGCCCGTACCGCCGCCGGGCCCGCCGTCGCCGCCGGGAGCCGTGCCGGAGTCGCCGCTCTGTCCGCCGGGCAGTCGGCCCCCATCCGGGAACTCCCCGCCCGTGCCGCCCTGCTGGCCGCCGGGGAACTCCCCGCCCGCCTGGCCGCCCTGCTGGGTGCCGCCCGGCCGGCCTCCGGGGCCACCGCTGCCGCCGGAGCCGCCCGGGCCGCCACCGCCACCGGGTCCGCCCATGCCGCCGCCGGTCGACGGGCCCGCGGTGGGGTTGGTGCCTCCCATGCCGCCGCTGCCGGCGGCGAAGGCGGGCGAGGCGGCGTAGGCCGTGGGCCCGGCGAGGGCCGCCACGACCGCCGCGGTGACGGACACGGCGAGCAGCCGGGCCCTGGTCCCGGAGCCCGCCGTACGGAAGACGAACAGGCCCACGATCGCGAGCGCCATGACCACGCCGACGACCGGCCACAGCCAGGTGTTCCAGCCGGTCGCCCGGCGCAGCAGCACGACCGCCCAGCCGCCGGTGACCGCGAGGCCCGCGGGCAGCACCCACGACCAGCGGGCGGCACCGGAGCGGAAGGCGCGCCACAGCATGACGCCGCCGCCCCCGCACAGCGCCGCGATGCCCGGGGCGAGGGCGGTCGTGTAGTACGGGTGCATGGTGCCCTCGGCCATCGCGAAGGTCAGGTAGTGCAGCACCAGCCAGCCGCCCCACAGCACCAGCGCGGCCCGGGTGAGGTCGGTGCGCGGGGCCCGGCCGCAGCGCACCAGTCCGGCGACGAGGGCGAGGAAGGCGAAGGGGATGAGCCAGGAGATCTGGCCGCCGAGGACGTCGTTGAACATCCGGCCGATGCCCGCGGTCCCGGCGAAGGTGCCCCCTCCGCCGCCCCCGCCCCCGCCGTTGCCCTCGCCGCCGAGGACCCGGCCCAGGCCGTTGTAGCCCATGATCAGGTCCCAGGCGGAGCCGTCGGTCGAACCGCCGATGTACGGCCGTTCGTCGGCCGGGACCAGGGAGACGGCCGTGGCCCACCAGAAGCTGGCGACGGCCAGCGCCACGGCGGCCAGGGCCAGGTGGACGGCCTTCTTCTTCCAGCCGAGCTTGGAGGCGTACACGTACACGGCGAAAACGGCGGGCAGGGCGATGTAGCCCTGGAGCATCTTGGTGTTGAAGGCGAGTCCGAACAGGACGGCCGAGCCGATGAGCGACGGCAGCCTGCCGGTGCGCACGGCGCGCAGGGCGAGGGCCGCGCCGCCGACCATCAGCAGCACCAGGATGGTGTCGGGGTTGTTGTCGCGGTTGATCGCGACGGTGATCGGGGTGAGCGCGAGGACCAGTGCGGCGATCGCGGCGGCCGCGTGCCCGAAGACCCGCTTCACGGAGGAGTGCAGGATCCAGATCGTGCCCAGCGCCGCCGCGATCTCGGGGGCCATCATCTGCCAGGTGCCGAAGCCGAGGAGCCGGCACGACAGGCCCATGATCATCAGCGCGAAGGGGGGCTTGTCGACGGTGATGAAGTTGCCCGCGTCGAGCGAGCCGAAGAACCACGCCTTCCAGCTCTGCGTGCCGCTGTAGACCGCCGAACTGTAGAAGCTGTTCAGGCTGCTGCCGGACAGGTTCCAGGCGTACAGGACGCCCGCCAGGACCAGGATCGCGAGCAGTGCGGGCAGCGACCAGCGGGGTGCCTTGTCCGGGGGCGCCGCCGGTGGGGTGGGTGGCGGCCATGCGGGAGAAACGGCCGTGGTCTCGGTGTGGGGGTGCGGATCGGTGGCAGAGGTCACCCGAGCATGGTGCGAACCGGGGGTGGGTGCGGGCTGTGCCGTACCTGGCCCTTGCCTGTGAATCGGCCAAGGGGCGGGTAACGGCTCTGCCATCCGCGCCTCAAAGCAGCCCGCCCTCCTGAAGGTGCACGCCGTCCGCCGTCACCCGGTCCGTCCGCTCGGAGCCGTCGACGATCCGTATCCAGCTGTCCACCTTCAGCTCGCGCCCGGTCAGCTCGATGGCGAAGCCCCCGTACATCCCCGGCACCGGGAACCAGCAGGCCGGATGCCTGAGCTCGGTCAGCACCTCGACCTCCGGCAGTCGCAGCCCCTGCCCGGTGGCCAGGTCCGTGCCGTCCTTCCGCGGTGCCCGGTGCCGGATCAGACGGTGCAGGTGGTGCCGCAGCGGGCCGATCTCGTCGTACGGCAGGTGGTGCCTGATCTCCGGACGCAGGAGTGCGGCGAGGTGGTGGTGGCCGCGCTGGCCGGCGATGTCGACGGCCCGGCTGCCGTCGCCCGTGCGCAGGGTGCGCCAGGCGCCGAGAGCCAGCAGGCGTTGGACGACGTCGGCGGGGGCGCCGTGCCAGGCGGCCTGGTGGAGGGGGGTGTAGCCGCTCGGGCCGCCGAGACGGGCGGAGTTGACCCAGTGGGCGTTGACCTTGGCGCGGACCTCGTCCAGGACCCCGAAGACGGTGGCCCAGTCGGCGTCCCGGGCGGCGTCGGCGAGGCGGTGCCGTCTGGCCGCGTACTCGTCCTTGAGCGAGTCGGGGCGGGTGGTGCCGTCCCAGTGCGCCACATCACTTTCGAACACGCATGCAACCTTTCACTCCCGTCCGTGAGTCAACAGGGCATGACTCACGGCATATCCAGACGCGCCAGATGGGTGGCGGGGGGCGCGCTCGTCGCGTGTGTGGCCGCCGCCACCCCCGCCTCCGCCGCCACGGCCCCGACCGTCAGCTGCACGTCCGCGAAGGCGGGCCTCGCCGACAAGCTGAAGCGGGACATCACCTCGGCCCTCGCCAACCGTAAGGGCACGATCGCCGTCGGCCTCTACGACCGCAGCACCAAGACCACCTGCACCCTGCGCCCCTCGACGGCCTACGACTCCGCGAGCGTCGTCAAGGTCACCGTCCTCGCCACGCTGCTGTGGGACGCCAAGAAGCACAACCGGTACCTCACCGACCGCGAGACCACCCTCGCCAAGGCCATGATCACCAAGTCGGACAACACCGCCACCAGCACCCTGTGGAGGCAGCTGGGCCTGACGAAGATCAAGGGCTTCCTCAGCGCGGCCGGCATGACCCAGACCAAGCCCGGCGCCAACGGCTACTGGGGCCTGACCCAGATCACGGTCACCGACGAGCAGAAGCTGCTCAAGCTGATCACCGCGCCGAACACGGTCCTGAGCGACAACTCCCGCACGTACATCCGCAAGTTGATGAGCCAGGTCATCTCCTCGCAGCGCTGGGGAACCCCGTACGGCGCCCCCTCCGACGTCCTCGTGCACGTCAAGAACGGCTGGTTGCAGCGGTCCACCCACGGCTGGCGCATCCACAGCGTCGGCACGTTCAAGGGCGGCGGCCACGACTACATGATCACGGTGCTCACCCAGGACAACAGCACCATGAACTACGGCATCACCACCATCCAGGGCGTGGCCAAGGTCATCCACCGGGACCTCGCCGCGAGCTGACCGCACCCGGAGGCCCGCGGGTTACGCTGGGCGTGGTGGTTCCGGCCGCCTCCGGGTCCGCGGGCAGGGCTGCAAGCCCATCGGTGCACGGCGAAGCCATCGGCCAACGGTCTTTCCTGCCCGACGTCGCGGACCCGCGGGCGTGAGGAAGGACTGCGGTGTCCGATCACTCCCGTTCCCTGCCCGACCGCCCGAGCCTGCGGTATCTGAAGATCGAGGCCAAACGCCGGTTGCGGGCCGGTGAGTTCACCACCCTGGCCGAGGCGCAGCTGGCGATCGCCCGCGAGCACGGAGCGCCGAGCTGGGCGGCGCTCAAGCGGATCGTCGAGGACCGCACCACGGCACGGCAGCGGCACGCGAGCCGGCAACTGCGGTGGATCGCCGCACGGTTCGCGGACGCCGGCGCACCCGCCTGGCAGCCGCCCGCCGAGGAGGAACTGCGGGCGCACTTCCACGAGCGGCTCCTCGAAGCGATGCCGCCCGCGGAACTGGTGCCGAGGCTCATGAACCTCGCGCCGGGTCTGCACGGCGGCCCCGTCCTCGTCGAGGACACCCCCACCCATGCCCTGGCCCGGCTGGACGCCGCCGACCTGGCGACGGTCGCCCAGCTCCAGGCGGTCGTCGAACCCACCCCGCCGCACCGGCTGGTGGGGCTCCGCGTCCACCCCGCCGCCCGGATCGACGACCCGCGGCTGACCGCACCGGGCACCCGGACCGACGGCCCGGTCCCCGCGGCGGCCACAGCGGTGGCGGAGCAGACCTTCGCCGCATTCGGCCTGCCGGGGCTGGTGTTGGCGTCCGCCGACCCGCGGGGCACCACCTGGGCCCTGGCGCGCGGCTGGGCCGCCCTCGATCCGGGCGAGCCGCTGACGACCCGGCACCGCTTTCCCGCCGGCTCCGTCACCACGCTGGTGACGGCCACCGCGGTGCTCCGCCTGGTCGCCGACGGCCGCGTCGGCCTGGACGACCCCGCCGACCGGCATCTGCACACCGTCCGCCTCGCCGACCCCGCCGTCACCGTCCGGGAACTGCTCAGCCACACCGGCGGCGTGGACACCCCGTCCGAGCGGCTCGCCGACCGGGTGCCGGACCCCCGGGACCTGTTCGGCCGCGTCATCCCCTGCGGCGGACCGCGCGGCCGGCACGCGCACAGCGACGCGGGCTACGCCGCGCTCGGCCTGCTCGTCGAGAGCCTCACCGGATCGCCCTTCCCGCAGGCCGTCACCGACCTCGTGCTGCGGCCCCTGGGCATGGCCGACTCCTCCTTCCCGGCCCACTGGCCCACCGCCCCCGGCGAGGCGGACACGGTCACCGGGTACGTCGCCTTCGAGGACGGCACCCTCGTCCCCGTACGGAAACGGGTGAGCACCATGCCCGCCGCGGGCGGCCTGTGGACGACGGCGCCCGACCTGGTGCGCTTCGGGCTGCGCTGGCACACCCTCCTCCCCGCCGAACCGGCCCGCCAGGCCCTCGCCCCGCAGGCCGCCCTGCCCGGTGCGGGCCACATCGGCCTGGGCTGGGAGCTGGACCCGGCCGGCGGCATCGCCGGACACACCGGCCACCTCCCCGGCGCCTCCGCCTCCCTCGCCGTCCGCCTGCGCGACCGGCGCGTCCACGTCGCCCTGACCAACCGGAGCACGCCCCTGGAACCGGTGAACGGCCGCGTCCTGCGCGCCCTGGGCTGAACGCCTGTGCCGTGGCCCCGGCCGGGCGTGACCGGGGCCACGGCACGGCCCCATTGCCGTCGCGGCGGATCTGCACACCTGCCGGACTCCCGCCCGTCACCGACCCGCCCTACGGTGGCGCCCATGCGCCTGAGAACCGTACTCACGACCACCACCGCGGCCCTGGCGGCGGCCACCTGCCTGACCGCCGCCGGGCCCGCCACCGCCGAGGCCACCACGGAGCAGCGCCACGCCTGTTCACCGGCCGTGTCCATCGACAGCTTCTCCGACGCGCTGGACAAGACGACGTTCGACGGCACCTTCGTCGGCAACTTCTCCGCGCTCGCGGTGGACCGGGACGGCTCGCTCGCGGCCCTGTCCGACCGGTCCTCCCTGTTCTCCCTGGACGCGAGGACCCTCGCGCCCCGGTCGGTCGTCCCGCTCGCCGACGAGAAGGGCGCCGCCCTGGACTCCGAGGGTCTGGTGATCGACCGGGACGGCACCCGGCTGGTGACGTCGGAGACGGAGCCGTCCATACGCCGGTACAGCGAGGACGGCCGCATCCTCGACCGCCTGCCGGTGCCGGACGCGCTGCGGGTCGCGCCGGCCGGCCGTGCCGCCGCCAACGGCACCTTCGAGGGCCTGACGCGATTCCGCGGGGGACTGCTGGCGTCGATGGAGTACGCCCTGTCCGGCGACACCTCCGGGGCGGTCCGCTTCCAGACGTGGCAGCGGCACGGCACGAGCTTCGCCCTCGCCGCCCAGTACGCCTACCAGCCCGACCCCGGCCTCGGCGTCCCGGAGGTCCAGTCCCTCCCCGACGGCCGCCTCCTGGTCCTGGAACGCGGCTTCACCTCCGGCGTCGGCAACACGGTCCGCCTCTACCTGGCCGACCCGCGCCACGCCACGGACACCGGCAAGGTGGCGAACCTCACCGGCCAGGACGGCGTACGGCTGATCAGGAAGACCCTCCTGACGGACCTCGTGAACTGCCCGTCCCTGGGAGCGACCGCCAAGCAGCCGCAGCCGAACCCGCTGCTGGACAACATCGAGGGAATGGCGGTCACGGGTCGTGCCGAGGGTGTCTGGAAGGTCCTCCTCGTCAGCGACGACAACCAGAACGCGGCGCAGACGACACGCTTCTACCACCTGCGGGTACGTGTCTGATCCCGTGCCCCGGCCGGTTGCGGAGGGATGAAATCCGGTTCCTCCGGCGTTGGTGCCTTCCGGAAGATCAGGTCGCACACGACGACGGAACAGACGGAGGACACCCGCGTGACACCGCAACGGGGATGGGCACGGCGACTGGCCGGATACGCCTGGCGCTATCCGAAGGACGTCGTCCTGGCCCTGGGGTCCAGCCTCGCCGGCATGGCCGTCATGGCGCTCGTCCCGCTGATCACGAAGGTGATCATCGACGACGTCATCGGTGAGCACAGCCGCGACATGGCCCCCTGGGCCGGGATGCTCATCGGCGCGGCCGTCGTCGTCTACGTCCTCACCTACATCCGCCGCTACTACGGCGGCCGGCTCGCCCTCGACGTCCAGCACGACCTGCGGACCGAGATGTACGGCACGATCATGCGGCTGGACGGGCGGCGGCAGGACGAGCTGTCCACCGGACAGGTCGTCGGGCGGGCCACCAGCGACCTCCAGCTGATCCAGGGCCTGCTCTTCATGCTGCCGATGACCATCGGCAACTTCGCCCTGTTCCTGATCTCCCTGGTCGTGATGGCCTGGCTGTCCGTCCCGCTCACCCTGGTCGCCCTCGCGGTCGCCCCCGCCCTCGCCTGGATCGCCAAGCGCTCCCGCAGCAAGCTGCACCCGGCCACCTGGTACTCCCAGGCCCAGGCCGCCGCCGTCGCCGGGGTGGTCGACGGCGCCGTGGGCGGGGTGCGCGTGGTCAAGGGGTTCGGGCAGGAGGAGCAGGAGACCGGCAAGCTCCGCGAGGTCGGGCGGCGGCTCTACGCGGGGCGGCTGCGGACCATCCGGTTCAACTCCAAGTACACCCCCGCGCTCCAGGCCGTCCCCGCCCTCGGCCAGGTCGCGATGCTGGCGCTGGGCGGCTGGCTGGCCGTGCGCGGACACATCACCCTCGGCACCTTCGTCGCCTTCTCCACCTATCTGGCGCAGCTCGTCGGGCCGGTGCGCATGCTCGCCGTGGTCCTCACCGTCGCCCAGCAGGCCCGCGCCGGTACGGAACGGGTCCTGGAGCTGATCGACACCGAGCCGAGCATGGCGGACGGGCACAAGGAGCTGCCCGCGGACGCCCCCGCGACCGTCGAGTTCGACGACGTGTCCTTCGGCTACGAGGGCGCCCCCGGCAAAACCAGCCCCGTCCTCCAGGGGCTCTCCTTCGAGATCCGGCCCGGCGAGACCCTCGCCGTCGTCGGCTCCTCCGGCTCCGGCAAGTCCACCGTCTCCCTGCTCATGCCGCGCTTCTACGACGTCACCCACGGCGCCGTCCTCGTCGGCGGCCACGACGTCCGCGAGCTCACCCTCGACTCGCTGCGGGCCGCGATCGGCCTGGTCCCCGAGGACTCCTTCCTCTTCTCGGACACCGTCCGCAGCAACATCGCCTACGGCCGCCCCGACGCCACCGAGGAGCAGATCCGGGACGCCGCCCGCGCCGCCCAGGCGGACGGGTTCATCACCGACCTCCCCGAGGGCTACGACACCAAGGTCGGCGAGCACGGCCTCACCCTCTCCGGCGGCCAGCGCCAGCGCGTCGCCCTCGCCCGCGCGATCCTCGCCGACCCCCGCCTCCTCGTCCTCGACGACGCCACCTCCGCCGTGGACGCCCGCGTCGAGCACGAGATCCACGAGGCGCTCAAGCAGGTCATGGAGGGCCGGACCACCCTGCTCATCGCGCACCGGCGCTCCACCCTCAACCTCGCCGACCGCATCGCCGTCCTCGACCACGGCCGGCTCGCCGACATCGGCACCCACGCCGAGCTGGAGGAACAGTCCGCCCTCTACCGGCGCCTGCTCACCGACCCCGACGAGCTCGGCGGCGTCTCACCCGGCCACGCCCAGCCCGTCGCCCCGGCCGAGGACACCTCCGTACGCGACGAACTGGACGCCGAGTTCGACGCCGAGCGCGGTGTGACGCCGCGGCTGTGGGCCGGCGACCGCGAGCCGAAGGACACCGCCCTCGCCGGCACCCCGGCCACCCCCGAGCTGCTCGCCCAGGTCGAGGCGCTGCCCCCGGCGACCGACACCCCGGACATCGACGAGGCCCGGGCGGTCACCCCGGAGGAGTCGTACGGCCTGCGCAGGCTCCTCCGAGGCTTCGGCACCCCCCTGCTCATCAGCCTCGGGCTCGTCGCCGTCGACGCCGGCATGGGGCTGCTGCTGCCGATCCTGATCCGGCACGGCATCGACAGCGGCGTCGGCGAGATGGCCCTCGGCGCGGTCTGGGCGGCCTCGCTGCTCGGGCTGCTCACGGTCGGCCTGCAGTGGGCGGCGCAGGTCGGCGAGACCCGGATGACCGGGCGGACCGGTGAGCGGGTGCTGTACTCGCTCCGGCTGAAGATCTTCGCCCAGCTCCAGCGGCTCGGACTCGACTACTACGAGCGCGAGCTGACCGGCCGGATCATGACCCGGATGACGACGGACGTGGACGCGCTGTCGACGTTCCTCCAGACCGGCCTGGTCACCGCGTTCGTCTCGGTCGTCACCTTCTTCGGCATCATGGTCGCCCTGCTCGTCCTCGACGTGCAGCTCGCGCTGGTCGTCTTCGCGACGCTGCCGCCGCTGATCATCGCCACGTACTTCTTCCGCAGGGCGAGCGTGAAGGCGTACGAGCTCGCCCGGGAGCGGGTGTCGGTGGTCAACGCCGACCTCCAGGAGTCCGTCTCCGGGCTCCGGATCGTGCAGGCCTTCCGGCGCGAGCGGGACGGCGGGGCGCGGTTCACCGAGCGCAGCGACAGCTACCGGCAGGCCCGTATCCGCGGGCAGTGGCTGATCTCGGTCTACTTCCCGTTCGTCCAGCTGCTGTCGTCGGTCGCCGCCGCGGCCGTGCTGATCGCGGGCGCCGGACGGATCGACGACGCGACCCTCACCACCGGCGCGCTGGTGGCGTACCTGCTCTACATCGACCTGTTCTTCGCGCCCGTGCAGCAGCTCTCCCAGGTCTTCGACGGCTACCAGCAGGCCACCGTCTCCCTGGGCCGCATCCAGGAACTGCTCCAGGAGCCGACCTCGACGAAGGCGGCGGACGAGCCGCGGGAGGTGCTCTCGCTGCGCGGCGAAGTCGCCTTCGAGGACGTTCACTTCGCCTACGGGGACGACGACGAGGCCCTGAGCGGCATCGACCTGCGCATCCCGGCCGGGCAGACCGTCGCGTTCGTCGGCGAGACCGGCGCCGGGAAGTCGACCGTGGTGAAGCTGGTGGCGCGGTTCTACGACCCGACCGGCGGCCGGGTGACGGTGGACGGCACGGATCTGCGGGCCCTGGACCTCACCTCGTACCGCCACCGGCTCGGTGTCGTCCCGCAGGAGGCGTACCTCTTCCCGGGCACCGTCCGCGACGCCATCGCCTACGGCCGCCCCGACGCCTCCGACGCCGAGGTGGAGGCGGCGGCCCGCGCGGTCGGCGCGCACGAGATGATCGCCACCCTCGACGGCGGCTACCTCCACGAGGTCGCCGAACGTGGCCGCAACCTCTCCGCGGGCCAGCGCCAGCTGATCGCGCTGGCGCGCGCCGAGCTCGTCGACCCCGACATCCTGCTCCTCGACGAGGCGACCGCGGCCCTGGACCTGGCCACCGAGGCCCAGGTCAACCAGGCCACCGACCGCCTCGCGGGACGTCGCACGACCCTCGTGGTGGCCCACCGTCTGACCACGGCCGCCCGAGCGGACCGCGTGATCGTGATGGATCACGGCCGGGTCGCCGAGGACGGGACGCACGCGGAGCTGCTGGCCCGGGGCGGGCGGTACGCCGAGCTGTGGCGGACGTTCGTCGGGGAGGACGCGACGGCGGCGGCCTGAGTGCGGCCGGACGGCCCGTGGCCTGATCCGGTGACGGTCGTGCAACCATCCGACATACGTCGTGCGTCCGTACACCCGTACGCTCATCGCCGGGGTACGGGAGGGACGACAGTGGACAGAGGGACTGGTGCGATACGGCGATGGGCCGCGGTCGCGCTCGCCGCGCTGACCGCTTCCGGGCTGCTCGCGATCGCGGTGCCCGGCCAGGCGCAGGCCGCCCCGGCGGACTCCTGCGCGGGCCGGAAGATCCGCACGTTCACCTTCTCCACCGGCTCCGTCAGGCTCTACAAGGACGGCGGCTGGCTCTGCGCCATGACCTTCCCCAGGTCCTCCGGCGGCGGCAAGCGCACCATGATGGTCAGCCTCCAGGCCCGCGGCTTCGACGCCGTCGTCGACAAGGGGAAGTACTCCCACCACGCCGGCCCGGTCCGCACGTACGCCGGCGTCCGCAAGGTGTGGATCAAGGGCCAGGTGGGCCGGGGGTCGTACGAGTCCACCGGCTGGAAGCGGTACTGAGAGGAAGGCCCCGGTGCGCGCGGCGGCGCACCGGAGCCGGGCGGACGGTCACGGACGCAGCGCGGGCTCCCGCTCCACGTTCCGCACGTCCAGCTTCCTGTCGTACGACGCGAGCGGCTTCGCCTCGGCGACCGCGGCGGCGGAGACGCCCGCCCAGTCGAGGATGCGGGCCGTCGCGAAGGCCTTCTGGCCGGCGACCAGACCGGCCACGTTCGCGCCGTGGTTCATGCCGGGGGCGGTGAGGACGTAGGAGTCCTTCGCGCCCTTGTCGACGCGGAACCGCTCGCCGCCCCACGGGTCGTTCTGGCCGTAGACGTAGAGCATGTGCCGGGCGTTGTGGCGGATCCAGGTGTCGACGTCCCGCATCGCGTACGGCTGGAACTTCGTCGGGATGTCCCGGGGCACGAAGTTGCGCGGCGGCTGGTAGCCGTAGCGGACGTACTTCTTCTCGATGTACGGGAAGTGGATGGTGGGGGCGCCGAGCTGGGTGGCCGCCTGGTAGTAGTACGGCGTGTACGGCTCCAGGCCCTGGTCGGTGTAGAAGGAGAACCCGGAGACCGTGTCGATCGAGTTCCAGATCTGATCGTCGGTCGCGGTCCTGGCGTCCGGCGGGATCAGCTCGTCGTCACCGCAGTTGGCCAGCAGGTTGTACTGCCAGAAGCCCCACACGTAGTCGAGCACGACCGCCTCGTACGCGCGGTCGAGGCTGCCGACGGTGGTGAAGGTGTAGCCCTCCGCCTCCGCGTAGGCCGCGTACTTCTTCTCCAGGGACTCCCGGCGGACCAGCGCCTCGCGCTGCACCGCGTTGAGCCGGTCGCGGCACTCCTTGGTGCCGACGGAGGCGAAGAAGCGGTCGTAGGCCGAGTCCTCGTCGTTGACGACGTCGTTGGGGGCCACGTAGGCCACCACGCCGTCCATGTCCCGGGGGTAGAAGCGCTCGTAGTAGGTGGCGGTCATGCCGCCCTTGGAGCCGCCGGTGGCGATCCAGTTCTTCGAGTAGATCGGCTTCAGCGCCTTGAAGATGCGGTGCTGGTCGCTGGCCGCCTGCCAGATGTCCAGCTTGCTCCAGTCGGCCGGGTCGGGCCGGGAGGGCGTGAAGAAGCGGTACTCCATGGAGACCTGGTTGCCGTCCACGATCTGCGTCGGCTCGCGGCGGCTCGGCGTCGTGGAGACGTTGTAGCCGCTGGTGTAGAACACCGTCGGGCGGCTGACGTCCTTGTGCAGCACGGTGATCCGCTGCTGGAACGTGCCCTTGGACGGGTGCCGGTGGTCCACCGGCTGGGTGTAGTTGAGGACGAAGTAGCGGTAGCCGGGATACGGCTTCTCCTCGATCAGGCTCATGCCCGGTATCGCGAGAAGCTGTTCCTTGATGTCGGTGCCGGCGGCCGGGGTCTCCGGCTCGGCGGCGGTGGCCGCCCCTGCCGTGCTCAGTGTGCCTATGAGCACCGTGAGCGCCAGCAGCCATCTGAGCGCCTTGCGCATGCACCCTCCCCTGTGAGACAGATGTGCGAGCGGAAGCTATCGGAGCAACTCCCGTATGCACCAGGGGAGATCGCGAAAAGTTCGGGCGGAGGCAGGTCAGAGCGGCCGGGCGCAGCCCACCGGTTCCGCGCCGCCGAGCTGGACGTACAGGGCCGTGGACAGCGGGCACCGGCTGCGTTCGGCGACCGCCTTGGTCACCTTGAACTCCGGTTTCTTCTCGCCCTTGCCGTCGCACGCGGTCTCGCGCACCTGCCCGCCACCGGAGCTGTAGACGCAGTCCCCGACGATGGTGCGCGGCCCGCCTCCGCCGCCCGGGTCGCCGGGGTGCGGGGCGGAGAGGTTGCGCATACAGGCGTAGCCCTGCGGGACCGCCCCGTCGCCGTCCTCGTCGGAGGACCGGGCCTGTTCGCTGATGTGCAGCACGAAGTCGGTGGTCCCCGGGCACCGCGGACCGTTCTCGGTCGTGCCGTCGAACCGCGCCACGACCCGCGCCGCCGCCCGCTCACTGGCGCAGGGCACCTCGGTGAAGCTGGTCGTGCCGAAGGAACTGCACTCGTCGACGCCGAGGAACACCGTCCCGTACCCCGAGGGCCGGGTCGGCGTCACCCCGTTGCTGATGTGCCCGTCGCTCCCGGTGCGGTCGGGCGCCCCCTGGCAGCCGGCCAGCAGGGCGGCCAGCAGCGCGCACACCGCCCCCAAGGTCCATCTCTCGCGCATCGCATCCCCCCGGACACCCGCGACCAGCGTGACCCGGAGCGGCGGGGCACGCCAGACATCCGGGATGCTTTGCGCCCTTTGGCGGGCGTACGCCGGGTGTGCGGCGTACGCCCGCTACGTCTCCTGCGGCAGTCCTAGTAGGACAGTCCGTACCCGATCGGGTACAGCACTCGCGTCGGATCGTCCGCCCGCTGCACCGGCACCGGCAGCCGCCCGCGCGGCGCCACCGCTCCCGCGATCACCCGCGCGGCGGCCCGCAGTTCGACGTCTGTCCAGGAGTACGACGCCAAGTAGGCCGGTACGGCGGGAAGTTGGGCCACGTCGTACGGATTGCGGACGGCGATCGCCACCACCGGCCTGCCCGTCGCCAGCAACTGCTCCACCAGCGTCTTCTGCGCGGCGTTCAGGTTGTACGTCCCCACGACGACCGCGTCCGCGTCCCCCGCCGCCGCGACCGCCTTGGCGACGGTGGCGGCGGAGGGAGCCGTGCCGGTCGACAGGGCCGTGGCCGTGAAGCCGAGCTCGGTGAACGCGGTCGCCAGGACCCCGGTGGGCGGCCCGGTGGTGCCGGACGGGGAGGCCGGGTCGGCGCCGCACACCAGGAGCTTGCGGGGGGGCAGGGGCAGCAGACCGCCCTCGTTGACCAGCAGGGTCGTCGTCCGCTCGGCGATCCGGTCGGCCTCCGCGAGGTGCGCCGGGATGCCGACGGTACGGGTGACACCGGCCTGGCTGACGTACGGCTTCTCGAACAGCCCCAGCTTCGCCTTCAGCCGCAGCACCCGCAGGATCGACTCGTCGAGCCGCGCCTCGGTCAGCTCCCCGCTCTGGACGGCCTTGAGCACGGCGTTCCACGCCACGTCCAGGTTCGGCGGGTTGAGGAGCTGGTCCACCCCGGCCTTCAGGGCGAGCACCGGGACGCGGTCGTCGCCGTACTTGGTCCGTACGCCCTCCATGCCGAGCGAGTCGGTGACGATCACCCCGTCGTAGCCGAGCTCCTCGCGCAGGATGCCGTTGAGGATCGGGCGGGACAGGGTCGCCGGGTCGCCGGAGTCGTCGAGGGCCGGGACCATGATGTGCGCGGTCATGATCGAGTCGATGCCGGCGGCGATCGCGGCCCGGAACGGCGGTGCGTCCAGCCGCTCCCACTGCTCGCGGGTGTGGGTGATGACCGGGAAGCCGAAGTGGCTGTCGACGGCGGTGTCGCCGTGCCCGGGGAAGTGCTTGGCGGTGGCGGCGACCTGACGGCCGTGCTGGTACCCGGCGACCTCGGCGGCGACGAGCCCGGCCACCGCGTCCGGGTCGGCGCCGAAGGAGCGGACGCCGATGACCGGGTTGGCGGGGTTGACGTTGACGTCGGCGACGGGGGAGTAGTTCTGCCGGATGCCGATGGCCCGCAGCTCCTGCCCCGCGATCCGGCCGAGGCTCCGGGCGTCCTTGCGGGACCGCCCCGCGCCGATGGCCATCGCGCCCGGGAAGAGGGTGGCGGGCTCGCCGACCCGGCAGACGATGCCGTGCTCCTGGTCGGTGGAGATGAGGACCGGCAGACCGCGCGGCCGGGTGAGGGACGCCTGCTGGATGCCGTTGGAGAGGTCGGCGATCTGGTGCGGGTCGCGGGTGTTGTGCGCCCAGCTGAAGTAGATGATGCCGCCCACGCGGTACTCGGCGATCAGCTCGGCGGCGGTGCGGACGCCGATCTCCTTGAGGTTGGCGTCGATGTCGGCCTGGTCGGGGGCGGTGGCGGAGTGGCCGTAGACCCGCATCACGAAGAGCTGGCCGACCTTCTCCTCGAGGGTCATGCGGGAGACGAGAGAGCGGAGCTTCTTGTCGTCGGGGCCGGCGGCCTGTGCCTCGGTGCCGAGGGCCAGGGCCGCGGTGACGCCCGCGCCGGCGGCGAGGACGGTACGTCTGGAGGGCAACGTGCGCTCCTTCCGGAGGTGATCCGCTGAAGGAAACTTCCGAGAAGACAGAGGTATCCGGGAAGTTTCTGCCAGTCAAGGGAGTGCGCGCACCGTATGCCACGGAGGGGCCGCCATCGGCGCTGTTGGAGGGGGGCGCGCCGATGGCGGCGTGCTGCCGGCCGCGGTACGGAGGAGAGGGTTGGTCAGCGTTCGCAGCCAGCAGCGAGGCCGACACCGCACCGCGGTGACTCTCCGACAGCTTGCGGGTTGGACGAGCGGGGGCGGGGCGGGGTTCCCGGGTCGGGCCCCGATCCGGGAAGTTGGTGAGCCGGAGTCCCACGAGACGGGTGGGCCGGTTCAACGGGGCGGCTGCGCCGCCACCTTGGGCCAGTGGTTCTGCAGAGTGCGCACGGTCTCCGTGATCGAGGGTCGTCCCGCGGCACCCGTGCGCCAGAGCGCGTACAGCCGTCGTACGGGGGTGGGGTCGAGCTCCACCTCGACGACCCCGGCCGGCAGCGGGCCGCGGCCGAGGCGCGGGATGAGGCAGATGCCGAGCCCGGCGGCGACGAGCGCGACCAGCGTGGGGTTCTCGTCGGCCTGGTGGATGATCTCCGGCTCGTGCCCGGCCGCGCGCAGGGTGCGCACCAGCCAGTCGTGGCAGACCCGGCCCGGCGGCTGGCACACCCACCGCTCCCCGCCGAGGTCCTCGCGCCGCACCTGCTCCCGCTCGGCGAAGGGGTGCCCCGCGGGCACGAGCAGCGTGCACCGGTCCTCCCCGATCACCGCCTGCTCCACCCCCGGCGGCACCGGCAGCGGCGAGATGTCCCAGTCGTGCACCACGGCCATGTCCAGCGCGCCCCGCGCCACCAGCCCCACGGACAGGTGCGGGTCGATCTCGGACAGCCGGACGTCGAGGTCGGGGTGCCGGTGCGCGAGGTCGGCCAGCACGCCCGGCAGCAGCCCGCGCGCCGCCGACGCGAACGCCGCCAGCGTCAGCCGCCCCGCCGGGGTGTTGCGGCGCTGCTCGATGCCGGTCTCGGCGCGCTCCACGATCGCCAGCAACTGCTCGGCAGTGTCCACGAGTTGCAGCGCCTCCGCGGTCAGCCGCACCCCGCGCCCCTCCCGTTCGAGGAGTACGGTCCTGGTCTCCCGCTCCAGCTTCGCGATCTGCTGGGAGACGGCGGAGGGCGTGTAGCCGAGCGCGGCGGCGGCCGCGCCGACGGTGCCGTGGACGGAGACGGCGTGCAGGGCGCGCAGGCGTTGCAGATCGAGCATCTCCGGCTCCCATTCATCAGCGACGCTTCATCCAACCATGCAGCAATCATCGCTGGTGCTACACGGTCACCGCGGGTGATCCTCGACGCATGCGCCCCGCACACATCGCCCTCGCCGTCCTCGTCGCCGCCGTCTGGGGCGTGAACTTCACCGTCATCGAGATCGGCCTCGACCACTTCCCGCCCCTGCTCTTCTCCGCCCTGCGCTTCCTGGCGGCGGCCCTGCCCGCGGTGTTCTTCGTGGGCCGCCCGAAGGTGGCCTGGAAGTGGATCATCGGAGTCGGGCTGGTGCTCGGGGTCGCCAAGTTCGGCCTGCTGTTCGTCGCGATGGACGCGGGGATGCCGGCCGGGCTGTCTTCCCTCGTGCTCCAGATCCAGGCGGTGTTCACGGCGGTGATCGCGTTCGCGGTGCTCGGCGAACGACCGTCCGGGGTGCGGGTGGCCGGCATGGCGGTGGCACTCGCCGGGATCGCCGTCGCCGCCGTCGACGAGGGCTCCTCGGGCCCGCTCGGCGCCTTCGCCCTGTGTGTCGCAGCGGCGGCCTGCTGGGGCGCCTCGAACGTCCTCACCCGCAAGGCGGCACCCCCGGACGCCCTGAACTTCATGGTCTGGGTGAGCACGGTCCCGGTCCTCCCGCTCCTCGCCCTCTCCCTCCTGACGGAGGGCCCGTCCCGGGACTACGACGCCCTGCGCGGCCTCGACTGGCAGGGCGCGGGCACGGTCGTCTACGTCGCCTGGGTCACGACCGTCTTCGGCTTCGGGGCATGGGGCCTGCTGCTGCGCCGCCACCCGGCCTCGACGGTGGCCCCCTTCTCCCTCCTGGTCCCGGTGTTCGGCATGTCGTCGGCGGCGCTCTTCCTGGGCGAGCCGGTGAGCCCGCTGCGGTGGTGCGCGGCGGCGCTGCTGGTGGGCGGGGTGGCGCTGGCCTCGGTGACGGTGCGGCGGCGGCCGGCGGTCCATCCCGTGGACGCCCCGGCGCCGGAGACGGCCGGCGCCCGATCATGAGGGCATGCCCGCAGTCGCCATCCCCGGTTCCAAGTCCATCACCGCCCGCGCCCTGTTCCTGGCGGCGGCGGCCGACGGTGTCACCACGCTCGTACGGCCCCTCCGCTCGGACGACACGGAGGGCTTCGCCGAGGGGCTGACCCGGCTCGGCTACCGCGTCGGCCGCACCCCGGACACCTGGCAGGTCGACGGCCGCCCCGAGGGCCCCGCGGTGCCGGAGGCCGACGTCTACTGCCGGGACGGCGCGACGACCGCCCGCTTCCTGCCGACGCTGGCCGCGGCGGGCCACGGCACGTTCCGCTTCGACGCCTCGGAGCAGATGCGCCGCCGCCCGCTCCTGCCGCTCTCCCGCGCCCTGCGCGACCTGGGCGTGGACCTGCGGCACGAGCAGGCCGAGGGCCACCACCCGCTGACCGTCCGGGCGGCCGGCGTCGAGGGCGGCGAGGTGGTGCTGGACGCGGGCCAGTCGTCCCAGTACCTGACGGCGCTGCTCCTGCTGGGCCCGCTGACCCGCACGGGCCTGCGCATCCGGGTCACCGACCTGGTCTCCGTGCCGTACGTGGAGATCACGATCGCGATGATGCGGGCGTTCGGGGTCGAGGTGACCCGGGAGGGGAACGTCTTCGCCGTCCCGCCGGGCGGCTACCGCGCCACCACCTACGCCATCGAACCCGACGCCTCCACGGCGAGCTACTTCTTCGCCGCCGCGGCCGTCACCCCGGGCGCCGAGGTCACCGTCCCCGGCCTCGGGACGGGTGCGCTCCAAGGGGACCTCGGCTTCGTGGACGTACTGCGCCGGATGGGCGCGGACGTGTCGGTGACGCCGGCGGGCACGACGGTCCGCGGCACGGGCGAGCTGCGCGGTCTCACGGTCAACATGCGGGACATCTCGGACACGATGCCGACGCTCGCGGCCATCGCCCCCTTCGCCGACGGCCCCGTCCGCATCGAGGACGTGGCGAACACGCGCGTCAAGGAGTGCGACCGCCTGGAGGCCTGCGCGGAGAACCTGCGGCGGCTGGGGGTGCCGGTGGCGGTCGGCCCCGACTGGATCGAGATCCGGCCGGGCGCCGGTGCCGGTGAAGGCGCGGAGATCAAGACGTACGGCGACCACCGCATCGTCATGTCCTTCGCGGTCACCGGCCTGCGGGTGCCCGGTATCTCGTTCGACGACCCCGGCTGCGTCCGCAAGACTTTCCCCGGTTTCCACGAGGCGTTCGCCGCATTGCGAAGGGACATCGGGCAGTGAGTTTCAAGCTGGAGGGGCCCCTCCTGGAGGGCGCACTGGTGCGCCTGGAGCCGCTGGAGCGCCGGCACGCGCCCGGTCTCGCGGCGGCGGCCGAGGAGGACCGGGAGACCTACGCGTACACGTGGGTGCCGCGGGCCGACGAGGTCCCCGGATACATCGACGCCCAGCTCGGCCGGGCCGCGGACGGCAAGCTCGCGCCGTACGCCCAGATCGCCAGGGCGACCGGCCGGGTCGTCGGCACCACGTCCTACTGGGAGCCGCGCAGCTGGCTCTCGGAGGACCGCCTCGACGCCATCGAGATCGGCTTCAGCTGGCTGGCGCGCTCCGCGCAGGGCACGGGCGTGAACGCCGAGTCCAAGTACCTGCTCCTCCGGCACGCCTTCGAGACGTGGGGCGTCTCACGGGTGGACCTGAAGACGGACGCCCGCAACGCCCGTTCCCGTGCGGCGATCGAGAGCGTCGGCGCCCGCTTCGAGGGCGTCCTGCGCAACTGGTCGCGCTCCTGGGCACCGGGGGAGGACGGGCGGCTGCGGGACTCCGCGATCTTCTCCATCACGGCGGAGGAATGGCCGCGGGTGCGGGGGCGGCTGGCGGAGCGGGTGGCGGCGCGAGCGGCCCGGTCCACGGCCCGCCGGGCAGGCTGAGCCCGGTCCGGCTCAACGGCCCGGGCCCGGCCGGCTCACCTGTCCGGGCCGAGCCTGGCCAACTCCGCCGCCGTGCGCCGCAGTTCCTCGCGTGCGGTGGACAGGACCGGGTCCTGTTCCGAACCCGTTCGTACGGCCGCGAAGACGTTGCGGGACGGCTGTTCGCCCTCGATGCCCACCACCCCCAGTCGGCGGCCCTCGTACAACGGCCGTACCAGGCGCGGGATCAGCGCCACCCCCGCCCCCGCCTCGACCAGCGCCGCCACCGCCGCCCAGTCGTTCACCGCGTGCCGGATGTCGGGGGTGAAGCCGGCCGCCGCGCACACCGAACGCGCCACCGCCCCCACGCAGCTGCGCGGATGCCCCACGATCCAGGGGTCGACGGCCAGCTCCCGCAGCGGCACCCGCCCGGAGCGCCCCGCCAGCCGGTGCCCGGCCGGCACCACCAGGTCCATGACGTCCGTGAGCAGGTCGATCCGGCTGTAACGGCGGTCGGTGTGCGGCGGACCCGCGGCGAAGTCCACCGCCACCGCGATGTCCACCTGCCCGCCGTCCAGCGCGGTGAACAGGTCCGGCGGCTCGGCCTCGACGACATCGACCCGGACGTGCGGCAGCCGCGCACCCAGCCCCCGCAGGGCCGCCGGCAGCAGCCCCAGGATGCCGCTGGAGAAGCAGCCCACGGTCAGCGATCCGCGCCCGCCCTGTCCATAGGCCGCCAAGTCGGCGCGGGCCCGCTCCAGTTGGGCGGCGATCAGATCGGCGTGGGCGAGGAGGACACGGGCCTGTCCGGTGAGCCGTACGCCCCGGCCGTCCCGTTCGGTGAGGGGCGCGCCCACCTCCCGGGCCAGCGCGGCGATCTGCTGGGAGACCGCGGACGGGGTGAGGTGCAGGGCCTCGGCCGTCCGCGCGAGACTGCCCCGGCGCTGCACCTCGCGCAGGACGGTCAGGCGGCGCAGATCGATGGTGAAGGCGTCGCTTACCTGTTCCATCGAGAAAGATTAACTGGACCGAGCGGACGGCGATCGGAAACGATCGGCACCATGACCGCCTACCTCATCCTCCACGGCTGGCAGAACCACCGCCCCGCGGACCACTGGCAGCACTGGCTCGCCGACCGGCTGACCGAGCTTGGCCACCAGGTGACCTATCCGCAGCTGCCGGACCCGGACGACCCGGAGCTGGAGGTGTGGCTGACCGAGCTGACCCGGTACCTGTCGGAGGGCCCGGACGTCGTCCTCGCCCACAGCGCCTCCGCCGTGCTGTGGCTGCACGCCGCGGCGCGGGGGCTGGTGAAGCCCGGTGACGCGGAGCGTGTGCTGCTGGTCGCCCCGCCCTCCCCGGCCGTCCTCGCCCGGTACCCCGAGGTCGCCGGATTCGCCCCGCCCGCCCTGGACTTCGCCCTGCCCGGCCCCACCCGTCTGGTCGCCGGTGACGACGACCCGTACTGCCCGGAGGGGGCACGCGCGGCGTACGGCGAGCCGCTCGGCATCCGCACCGACCTCCTGCCCGGCGCCGCCCACCTCGACCTGGACGCCGGTTACGGTTCCTGGCCCGCCGTACTGGACTGGTGCCTCGACCCGGAGGCCGAGTTCAGGGTCCGGCAGGTGCCGTAGCCGGGGGCTCCCCGGGGCCCGCGGCACCGGCCCCGCGCAGCTCCGGCGTGGAGACGCCGACCGCCGTCACCGCCGCCAGGCACATCAGCCCCCCGGCGATCAGCGCGGTCGCCCCCGAGCTCCAGCCCGCGACCAGGCCGCCGCGCAGGCTGCCCAGGTGCGGGCCCGCCTGGCCGACGACCGTCTCGGCCGCCGTGACGCGGCCCAGCAGCGCGTCGGGGGTGAGGGTCTGGACGATGGTCGTCCGGGAGAGGACGGCGAGGGCGTCCGCCGCTCCGGCCAGCGCGAGCAGGCCGAGGCCCGCCCAGGCGCTGGTCGTCAGACCGAAGAGGAAGAGGCCCGCGCCCCAGCCGGCGGACGCGCACAGCATCACCGGGCCGGGACGGGCCAGCCGGGTCACCGGACCGGAGAAGGCGGTCGCGGCGACTCCGCCCACCGCCAGTGCGGACAGGAACAGGCCGAGGGTGCGGGGGTCGCCGCCGAAGCGCTCCTCGTTGACCAGCGGGAAGAGGCTGGTCGGCATGGCCAGCACGGTGGCCGCGAGGTCGGTGAGCAGGGCGCCGCGCACCACGCGGTGGCCGACCAGGAAACGCAGGCCGTCGAGGACCCCGTCGACCCCGGGGCGGGACTTGTCGCCCTCGGGCGGCAGCGCGGGCAGCCCGAAGGCGCCGTAGAAGGACAGCGCGAAACTCAGGGCGTCCAGGAGATAGCAGACGCCGATGCCCCACCAGCCGAGGACGACACCGGCGACGGCCGGGCCGACCAGCATCATCGCCTGCCCGGTGACCTGCTGGAGGGCGAGGCCGGCGGCCACCTGGTCCTTGGGCAGCAGCCGCGGTACGAACACCCCCGCCGCGGGGGCGCCGAGCGCGGCGAAGGACGTCTGGGCCGCGACCAGGACGAGGACCACGGCCACCGGAGCGTGTCCGGCGAAGCCCTGCACGGCCAGCAGCAGGGAGCAGACCGCCGAGCCGACGGTGCCGGTGAGATACAGCCGGCGGCGGTCGACGCGGTCGGCCCAGGCGCCCGCGAACAGACTGACGCCGACCATCGGCACCGCCTGCGCGACACCGACCGCGCCGCTCCAGAACGCGCTGCCCGTCATGTCCCAGACCTGGTACATGACGGTGACCATGGTCATGAAGCTGCCGAGCGTGGACACCGTGCGCCCGAACAGCAGCCGCCGGAAGAC
The DNA here is from genome assembly GCF_003143935.1 of Streptomyces sp. Act143. Taxonomy (GTDB): domain Bacteria; phylum Actinomycetota; class Actinomycetes; order Streptomycetales; family Streptomycetaceae; genus Streptomyces. The sequence goes on from NZ_QFRX01000001.1 coordinate 6,998,594, forward strand.
GGGGGAGGTGCGCAGCGGCCGTACGTCGAGCAGCGCGTCGGACAGGCTCATGAGAGCCGGAGCGGAGGCAGGGTGGGCTGATGCACCCCGGGACGTTAACCGGCCGCCGCCGCCCGGGCCACCTGATTATTCACGCGCTGTCGTTCAGGAGGCGCGCCAGATGCTCGCGGCCCCGGCCGAGCAGCCCCGGAAGCGGCGCGGCCTCCTCGTACCACCGCTTCTCGTACTCCCAGCACAGCCACCCGTCCCAGCCGTGCCGGGAGAGGACCTCGACGCACTCGGCGAGCGGCAGCACTCCGGCGCCGAGCCGCAGCGGGGTGGTGTCCTCGGCCGAGGCGATGTCCTTGACCTGGACGTACCCGAGGTAGGGGGAGAGCGCCGCGTAGGTCTCGCCGGGCTGTTCGCCGCCGAGCCAGGTGTGCATGACGTCCCAGAGCGAACCGACGTTGCGATGGCCGACCAGCCCGAGCACGCGGATCGCGTCGGCGCCGGTGCGGTGCGAGTCGTGCGTCTCCAGCAGAATCCGTACGCCGAGATCGGCGGCGTACTCCGCGGCGGTACCGAGCCGCCGGGCGGCGGTGGCGTCGGCCTCGGCACGGGACTGCTCCGGGCTCGCGCCGGGGAAGACGCGGATGTACGGGGCGCCGAGGTCACGGGCGAGATCGAGCAGCGCACGCAGTTCGTCGATCACGGCCTCGTCGTCCCCGGGCGCGGCGACCCGCGCATACCCGGCCACCCCCAGGATCTCCACCCCGGCGGCCTTGAACTCGCCCACGACATCGGCCCGTTGCTCCGTCCCGATCCCGGGGTGCACGGGCTCCTCGGGATGCGCGCGCAGCTCGACGCCGTGATATCCGTGCGCGGCGGCCAGCCGCAGCACCTCGGGGACGGGGAGACCGGGGACGCCGAGGGTGGAGAACGCGAGTTTCATGCTTGGGGACTCTACGCGTCACTCCCGGGTGCCGTGCAGGTCCAGGCGCCAGTCCTGGCCGACCAGATCCTTGCCGAAGGAGCGGTGCGGCTTCTCGGCGAGGAGGACGAAGCCGTGGCGCTGATAGATGTGGCGGGCGGAGGCGAGGATGTCGTTGGTCCACAGCACCAGGTCCCGGTAGCCGACCTCGCGGGCGAAGTCGACGACGGCCGTGACCAGGCGGTCGCCGATACCGAGGCCGCGGGCGTCCGGCTCGACCAGCAGCAGCCGCAGCCGGGCGGTGGCGGGCGCCTCGTCGCGCACGCACATCACGCATCCCACCGGCCGCCCGTCCAGCTCGGCGATCCACACCCGCTCCAGATGCGGATCGTGATCCTCCGCGAAGTCGGCGACGATCCGCGCCACCAGCCCCTCGTAGTCGGCGTTCCAGCCGTGCTCCGCGGTGTAGAGCGCGGCGTTGCGCTGCACGATCCAGCCCAGGTCGCCGGGTCCAGGCTCGCGCAGCAGCACGTCCTCGCGGCGGGGCGGCCGCCCCTCGGAGAGGAGGTCGCGGACGGTCCGCATGGCCTCCGCGAGCCGGGGCCGCTCGGCGGCGGGCACGGTGGCGAGCAGCGCGCCCACCGATTCGTCCGCCCGCTCGGCGAGCAGCGCGGCGGTCTCCCGGCCGCGCGCGGTGAGCGTGACGCGCCGCCGCCGCGGGTCCCGGCGCGAGGCCGACCGCTCGATCAGGCCGTCGTCCTCGAACTTGTTGAGGATGCGGCTCAAATAACCCGCGTCCAGGGAGAGTTCGGTCCGCAGATCGGCCGCGTCGGTGCGCGGGGAGTGCGCCAGCTCGTACAGGACGCGGGACTCGGTGAGGGTGAACGGGGCGTAGAGGTGTCGGCTGTAGTCGAGGGCGCCGATGACGTTGGTGTAGAAGCGGTTGAAGGCGCGGATGTCCTGGACGGTCATGGCGGTCGGCCCCCGGGTGGCTGGCGCGGATCGTTGACTCAGTCAGAGATGTCGCTGGGTCGAGCGTAGGAGGGCACGTGCCGTCCGTCCAGTCCTCGTGTTGTTCGTCCAGTCCTTCGGCGGGAGGCGGCCGGGGCGGGGCTCACGGCTGCCGGTGCCGTAGCTCGCGGCGGTGCTGCACCAACCGGCCCACGAGCAGGCCCAGGCGTTGCGGGGTGGTGTCGATGCCGGACAGGCGGTCCAGGACCGTCTCCTGCATCACCGCGCGCACGTCGTCGCCGCTGCACCCGTCGGTGGCATGCGCCATCAGGTCGATCACCGTCTCGTCGAGGTCCACCTCGTAGCGGCGCCCGAAGTGGCGCACAATCTCCCGGCGGTCGTCCAGGCCAGGCAGGTCGACGCGGAGGAGGCGGAACCGTTGGGCACGCAGCAGGGGCGGTGGGATCGCCCCGATCCGGGTGGTGAGCGCGACCGCGAGGACCGGGCCGCCCGGTCGCCAGTCACTCAGCTCCACGAGGAACTGGGCCACCACGCCGCTGCCCGGCGCGTCGGGCGGGCGCGCGCCGACGAGGGTGTCGAACCGGTCGAAGACGAGGACCGCGGGGGCCTTGGCGCGGGCCGCGGCGAAGACCTCGCGCACCTTGCGTTCGCTGTCGCCGATGTGCCGGCCCAGCATCTCGGGCCCGGAGACCGCGTGGACGGTGGCGCCGACCGCGTGCGCGACCGCCCGGGCGAACAGAGACTTCCCGGTGCCGTCCGGGCCGTGGAGAATCAGGCCGCGGGGCAGCAGCTCGTGCCGGATCGCCGCCATCGAGGCGGGCAGCAAATGGTGGTGGGTGAACAGCGAGAGGGTCCTGCGCAGTTCGGACTTGACCGAGTCGTACCCCGCGATGTCGTCGAACGTGGCACCGGGAGCCTCGAAGGCGATGAGACCGCCGGCCTCCGAGGCCTCGTCGGCCTCACCGCCGCGGGTGGCCGGGAGGCGGCGCAGCGCGGCCTGTCCCGGGTAGTCCTCGCGTACGGCGGCGAGCAGCGTCTCCAGCGTGAAGCCGAAGGCTCCGTCCTCGACGGCGCGGCAGGTGTCGTACCACCACGTCAGCCTGGTGCCGCCGGTCTGCGCCACGGGCAGTCGCGTGGTGTCCGCGCCGAGGGGCTCCAGGAGCAGCCGGGCGGCTGCCTCGTCCGGGTACAGGCGTGCCAGCACGGAGAGGATGCCCTCGTTCCGCAGCAGCAGCGCGGTGAGCCCACTCAACCCCCGCCCCTCTCGAACAGGAAGCCAACTGCTGCGCGGATCCTATCCCTTGGCACCGGTCGTGACAGGCCGTGCCGGATCCGCGCCGCCCGTGAGACCCCCACCGAAAGAAACGCTTGCGTTTCGCTAATGACCTCCGTAGTCTATCGGTACGAAACGGTTTCGTATTGATGAGTGCCAGGAGGTGGGCCCGATGACGGCGTTCCCGGTGCTGCTCGCCGTCGCTCTCTCCCTCGTCTCGGCGGTCTGCTACGCCACCGCCGCCGTCGTCCAGGAACGGACGGCGGCGGCCACGCCGGGCATGCGCGGCGCACTGGCCCGCGGCGCCTGGTGGGGGTCCGTGGCCCTCAACGCGGGCGGCGCGCTGCTCCACGTGATCGCCCTGCGCTACGGCCCGCTGACCCTGGTCCAGCCGCTCGGCGCGCTGAGCCTGGTGCTGGCGGTGCCGTTGGGCTCGCTGGCCACCGGCCGCCGTACCTCCGGCACCCAGTGGCGCGGCGTCGCCTGCACCCTCGTCGGCCTGAGCGCCCTGCTCCTGGTCACCGCGACGGGCAGCGCGCCGCACGACACGCTGGGCACCGCCGAGGTCCTGGCCGTCGCGCTCGCCGCGGCCGGGGCGGTGGCGGTGCTCGTCAGCCTGGGGAGCGGCGGGGCCGGCGGCCCGGGGACCGGCGGCCTCGCGTTCGCCGCGGCGTCCGGCATCGCCTCCGGCGTCGGCTCCACCCTGTCGCAGAAGCTCGCGGTGGGCCCGACGCTGTCCTGGAGCACGGCCCTGGTCGCGGTCCTGACGGTGGCGTTCGCCGTCGGTGGCCTGCTGCTCTCCCAGCAGGCGTACCGCGGCGGCCTCGGCGGCCCGCTCGCCCTGCTCACCCTGGTCAACCCCGTCACCGCGTCCGCCATCGGCATCGCCCTGCTGGGCGAGGGCTTCCGGTACGGCGGCACGGGCACGCTGCTCGCGCTGGCCGGGGGAGCGGCGGCGGTGTACGGCGTGACGCTGCTGAGCCGGGCCCAGGGGAGCGCGATCACCACGGGCGCGCTGAGCGCGCCGAGGGTTCAGAGCACCCCGGGTGCTCAGACCGCCCCGCGGACTGCGAGCGCCGGGCGCACTCAGGGCACCCCGCACGCCCCGCACGCCCCGCGCACTCCGCGCACTCCGCGCCGGACGGTGCCGGTCGCAGCAGTGGTGGCCCCCCGCCCCTCCCTCACCCCCGCAACCGTCGAACTGACCGGCACCGCCCGGTCGTTGTGAAAGGCAGAGTGCGAACATGACGACCCGGCAGCTGCGCCCCCGTACCGCCGTCGTCCGCCCGGCGGGCCTGGTGGACGTACCGGCGGTGGTCCGCCTGGTCGCCCCGCCGGTGCCCGCGCCCGGGTCCGTGGAGTGCCTGACCGCCGACTGGGACCAGGCGCAGCGTGCCATGCGGCTGCTGCTCGCCCATCACGCCCTGGAGGAGGGGCAGGTGTGGGTGGCCGAGCGCAGGGACGGCGAACTCCTCGCCGCCGCCGTCTGGATGCCACCGGACGCGGGCGCGGAGCCTTCCCGGGACCGTCTCGGCACGCTCTTCGCCCGCGAACTCGCCGTCCGCCCGCCGGAGCCCCCGATCGCCCCGATCCTCCCGACGGCCCTGAAGGGGGCGGGCCCCGCCGAACCGCACTGGACGGTCGTCATCGTCTGCGCCCAGGACGACACGGAGGCGTGGGAACCGGCACTGGTCGCCGAACTCCTGGCCCCCGGTCTGGCGGAGGTCGACGCGGAGGCCGCCACGGCGGTGGCCCTCACGCTCTCCGCCCGCCACACCGACCAACTGCGCTCCCTGGGCTTCCGCCGTCCCCGGCACGTACCCGTGTCACCGGGGCTGGGCGTCTGGCTGACGACGCGCTGTCCGGAGCACCGGCTGGCGGCGTGAATCCCGGCGGGGACGGACGACCACGTTCTGATGCCGGCCCGCGTTCCGCCCCGGCGCGCGGTGTGGTGCAGGTCCGCGTTCCCGGCCCGCTCACGGTGTGATGCCGGTCCGCATTCCAGGCCCGCCCACGGGGTGATGCCGGTCCGCATTCCCGACCCGCTCACGGTGTGATGCCGGTCGGTCCGCATTCCCGGCCCGCCCGCAGTCGGGCGCGGGCCCGGAATGCGGACCGACCGGCGTTTGAGGACGAGGCCCCTTCAGGGCCGAAGCGGGGGTCTGGGGGCGGCAAGCCCCCGGAGTCACGGCACCCTGACGCCGGTCACGCGTCCACCGGTGACGCGACCACCGCCCGCGAGATCGCCGGCGGCGCCGTCACCCCCGAGGCCCCCCGGAAGATCCCCGAACCATCAACTCCCCCCGGATCACGGCGATCCCCCCGGGCGGCGGCTCCTCCCGCCCCATGGCGATCCGACCCGCCCGGGCCCCCGCCTCCGCCAACGGCAACCGCACCGTCGTCAGCGCGGGCACCGCGTCGATGCTGAACGGCAGGTCGTCGAACCCGGCGACGGACACGTCGTCCGGAATCCGCAGCCCCGAGTCCCGCAGCGCCGCGCACGCGCCCAGCGCGACGGAGTCGTTCGCCGCCACCACCGCCGTGAGCGACGGGTCGCGCCGCAGCAGTTCCAGCGTCGCCTCGTACCCGGACCGCCGGTCGTACCGCCCGTGCACGGTCCAGCGCGGGTCCTCCTCGATCCCCGCGTCGGCGAGCGCCGCCCGGTGTCCTTCCAGCCGGTGCCGGGTCGTCGTCCGCTCCTCGGGGCCCGCGATGTACCCGAGTCGGCGATGGCCGAGGCCGATCAGATGCTCGGTCAGTTCCCGTCCGCCCCCGCGGTTGTCGAAGGTCAGCGCGATCGCCGACGTGTCCGGCACCGCAGGCCGCCCGCACAGCACCACCCGCGTCCCCGCCTCGCCCAGCTTCCGCAGCTTCGCCGCCACGGCCGCCGCGTGCGGCGCGTCCTCGACGGCGCCGCCGGTCAGCACGACGGCCGCCGCCCGCTGTCTCTGCAGCAGGGTCAGATAGGTCAGCTCACGCTCCGGGGAGCCGCCCGTGTTGCAGACCACCGCCAGCCGTTCACCGCCCGCGCGGCCGCCCGGCCCGCCGATCTCCGACTGGATCGCGCCGGCCATGATCCCGAAGAACGGGTCGGCGATGTCGTTGACGAGAATCCCCACCAGGTCGGACGTGGCCGCGGCCAGCGCGCTCGCCGGTCCGTTCAGTACGTAGTCCAGCTCGTCCACGGCGCGCAGCACCCGCTCGCGGGTGGAAGCGGCCACGGGGTAGTTCCCGTTCAGCACGCGCGACACCGTCGCGGGCGAGACCTGTGCGCGCGCCGCCACGTCCGCCAGGGTCACCGTCATCTCGTCGTCCTCCGGTCGCGCATCTCAGTCGTACCTCGTTGTACACGCACAGGCGCAGGGCATTGGTTTCGTGCAGGCCACGCGGACATCGCAGGCCACCACGCGGACATCGCAGGCCACGCGGACACAGCAGGCCGCGCAGCCACCCAGACCTTAAGGCCCCCGCCCCGAGTTGTTCGCCCCCTCGAACAACTCAACCCCGTCACGGTCTTGTCCGGACCGCTGGTCAGAGGCTAGCTTCTTCCTAGATAGAAAGCGCTTGCTGTATCGCTCACCAGTCGAGGCGTACGCGGCGCGCACAACCGCGTACGGAATGCGCAGGGAACGCTGCGCACGACGCCTACGAAGGGATCGACGTGACACGCAAGACGGTGCGTATCGCCATGAACGGTGTGACCGGGCGCATGGGCTACCGCCAGCACCTGGTCCGCTCCATCCTGGCCCTCCGTGAGCAGGGCGGCCTCGACCTCGGCGACGGCACCGTGCTGTGGCCGGAGCCGATCCTGGTCGGCCGCCGCGAACACGCGCTGAAGGCGCTCGCCGAGCAGCACGGCCTGGAGCACTGGGCCACGGACCTGGACGAGGTCCTCGCCGACGAGAGCGTCGAGATCTATTTCGACGCCCAGGTCACCTCGGCCCGCGAGGAGGCGATCAAGAAGGCGATCGCGGCCGGCAAGCACATCTACACGGAGAAGCCGACGGCCACCGGCCTCGACGGCGCCCTGGAGCTGGCCCGCCTCGCGAACGCGGCGGGCATCAAGCACGGCGTCGTCCAGGACAAGCTCTTCCTCCCCGGCCTGCTCAAGCTCAAGCGCCTCATCGACGGCGGCTTCTTCGGCCGCATCCTCTCCGTCCGCGGCGAGTTCGGCTACTGGGTCTTCGAGGGCGACTGGCAGCAGGCCCAGCGTCCGAGCTGGAACTACCGCGCCGAGGACGGCGGCGGCATCGTTGTCGACATGTTCCCGCACTGGGAGTACGTCCTGCACGAGCTGTTCGGCCGCGTGCAGTCCGTCCAGGCCCTCACCGCCACCCACATCCCGCAGCGCTGGGACGAGAACGACAAGCCCTACGACGCGACCGCGGACGACGCCGCGTACGGCATCTTCGAACTCGAAGGCGGCGCGATCGCCCAGATCAACTCCTCCTGGGCCGTCCGCGTCAACCGCGACGAACTCGTCGAGTTCCAGGTCGACGGCACCGAGGGCTCGGCCGTGGCGGGCCTGCGCAACTGCCGTGTCCAGCACCGCAGCGCCACCCCCAAGCCGGTCTGGAACCCCGACATCCCCGCCACCGAGGTCTTCCGCGACCAGTGGCAGGAGGTCCCGGACAACGCCGAGTTCGACAACGGCTTCAAGGCGCAGTGGGAGCTCTTCCTCAAGCACGTCTACGCCGACGCCCCGTACCACTGGGACCTTCTCGCCGGCGCCCGCGGCGTCCAGCTCGCCGAGCTGGGCCTGAAGTCCTCGGCGGAGGGCCGCCGTCTCGACGTACCGGAGATCTCGCTGTGACGATCCGACTCCCCGACTTCAAGGGCGGGTTCAGGGCGTACGAGCCCCGCACCGAACCGCTCGCGGTGACGACCGGCACCCCCTTCACCTCCCGTACGGTCTTCTCGGCGGCGCACGTCGTCGCCGACCCGTTCGCCGACACCACCCCCGACTCACCGGCCGCCGTCGACTGGGACGCCACCCTCGCCTTCCGCCGCCACCTGTGGTCCCACGGACTCGGGGTCGCCGAGGCGATGGACACCGCCCAGCGCGGCATGGGCCTGGACTGGGCGGGCGCGGCGGAGCTGATCCACCGCAGCGCCGCCGAGGCCAAGGCGGTCGGCGGTCTCATCGCGTGCGGTGTCGGCACCGACCAGCTCACCGGCCCGGCGACCCTGGCCGAGGTCCGCGCGGCGTACGAGGAGCAGCTCGCCCTCGTCGAGGAGTCCGGCGCCCAGGCCATCCTGATGGCCTCCCGCGCCCTCGCGGCGGCGGCGCAGGGCCCCGAGGACTACCTGGAGGTCTACGGCCACCTGCTCCGCCAGGCCACCGAGCCGGTGATCCTGCACTGGCTGGGCCCCATGTTCGACCCGGCCCTGGAGGGCTACTGGGGCTCGTCCGACCTGGACGCGGCGACGGACACCTTCCTTCAGGTCATCGCGGCCCACCCCGACAAGGTCGACGGCATCAAGGTCTCCCTCCTGGAGGCCGGGCGCGAGATCGACATCCGCCGCAGGCTCCCGCAGGGCGTCCGCTGCTACACCGGCGACGACTTCAACTACCCCGAGCTGATCGCGGGCGACGAGAAGGGCTTCAGCCACGCCCTGCTCGGCATCTTCGACCCGCTGGGCCCGCTGGCGGCGGAGGCGGTACGGGTCCTGGACACCGGAGACGTGGCGGGATTCCGGGGCCTGCTGGACCCGACCGTCGAACTCTCCCGCCACCTCTTCCAGGCCCCGACCCGCTTCTACAAGACGGGCGTGGTGTTCCTGGCCTGGCTCGCGGGCCACCAGAGCCACTTCACGATGGTCGGCGGCCTCCAGTCGGCCCGCTCCCTGCCGCACTTCGCCCGCGCCTACGAACTCGCCGACGGCCTGGGCCTCTTCCCGGACCCGAAACTGGCGGAGGAGCGCATGAAGAACCTGCTGAGCGTGTACGGGGTGAACCAGTGACCGCGACCGGCGACCTCTCCCGTTTCTCCATCAACCAGATGACGGTCAAGCAGCTGTCGCTGCCAGAACTGGCCGACGCCTGCGGCGAGTCGGGCATCACCCACGTGGGCCTGTGGCGCGAGCCGGTCCAGTCGTACGGCGTGGAGGCGACCGCCAAGCTGGTCCGCGACGCGGGCCTGACGGTCACGACCCTGTGCCGGGGCGGCTTCTTCACCGCGATCGACCCTGCGGAGCGGTCCGCCGCGCTGGCCGACAACCGGCGCGCGATCGACGAGGCGGCCACCCTCGGCACGGACACCCTGGTCCTGGTCTCCGGCGGTCTGCCCGCCGGTTCGAAGGACCTGCACGGCGCCCGGGAGCGGATCGCCGACGCGCTGGCCGAGCTGGGCCCGTACGCCGAACAGCACGGCGTCCGGCTGGCCATCGAGCCGCTCCACCCGATGTACGCGTCGGACCGCTGCGTGGTCTCGACCCTCGCCCAGGCGCTCGACATCGCCGAACGCTTCCCGGCGCACCAGGTCGGCGTCACGGTCGACACGTACCACATCTGGTGGGACGACCACGCGCCCGCGCAGATCGCCCGGGCGGGCGCGTCCGGCCGCATCCACACCTTCCAACTCGCCGACTGGACCACCCCGTTGCCCGAGGGTGTCCTCAACGGCCGCGGCCAGATCGGCGACGGCGCGATCGACATGCGCGAGTGGCAGGGATACGTCGAGGCGGCCGGCTACACCGGCGCCATCGAGGTGGAGCTGTTCAACGACGCGCTGTGGGCGCGGGACGGGCGGGAGGTGCTGGCGGAGACGGCTCGGCGTTTCGTCGAGAACACCGACTGAGCCCTTCCGGCGGAAGGCTGCGGGCGGTGCGGACCTCCTTCCTCGCCGCCCGCTCCGTCGTCACGCCCGCCCGAGGAGGGCTCACCGAATCCGCCGGGGACCGTCGGCTCAGTGGGGCACGCTGGGCGTGGGCGGTTCCCTTCCCGGGCCGCCGGAGGCGCCGTTCCCGCGGGTGTCCCCGACCGCGCTCAGGGCCTCCGTGACCTGCGCGAGCCGCGCCCGCCTGAGGCGGACCCGGGCCAGCAGGTCGTTGGACGTCAGGTGCAGGAGGTTCACGACGAGGATCGCCGGGGCGACGACGGCGACCGCCTCCGGCAGCGTGGGCTCCAGGAGCAGCGCGAGGATGATCGCCGTGATGCCGTTCTGCTGGCTCAGGCAGAGGGAGGTGCGGTCGCGTGCCGTGAAGCCCAGGGTGACCACGGCCCCCACCACGCCCTGCGCCACGAACGTGGCGACCCCCAGCACCGCACCCACGGAGTAGACGGCGCCCTTGGCCAGCAGCATCCCCAGCAGGAACGTGGCCACCCACAGCGCCGCGTTGGTCGCCCGGCCCAGCCACCGCCCGAGCGGCGGCCGGAAGAACAGCGCCGACACGGCCAGCCCCAGCATCAGGAACTGCCAGGTCGCCACCGCCAGCAGCGCCACCAGCGCGCCGATCTGCAGCACCGCCCGCCGCGGCCCGACCGGCTCGTCCCGCCGCGCCCTCGGCTGCCGCACGACGAGCCACAGCCCGGCCGCCACCACCAGCAGCACCGCGTTGCCGATCAGTGTCTCCGCGTACGAGGTGGCACCCGAGGAGACGCTCCCGGCGTCGGTGAGCACCATCGAGCCCAGGATCACCACGAGCACCGTCGTCACCGGGTCGTCGAACGACGCCCAGGCCGCCAGCAGTGACTTCGCGCGGGGCGACATGTCCCGGGCCTCCAGCATCGCCGACACCGAGAGCGGGTCGATCTGCGCCATGGCCACCGCGAGCACCAGATAGTCCGACTTCCCGTGGAAGGCGAGCCACAACGCCCCCGCGATGAACGCCGCCTTGACGACCACGCCGAAGGTGATCGCGACGACGATCCGGTAGACGTCACCGCGGCCTTCGGGGCGCCCCACGCCACTGGCGCTGCCGTACAGGCCCACGGCGAGCAGCCCGGCGGTCAGATGGCCGTAGAGCCCGCCCCCGGCCCGGGCCTCCATGGTCCAGAACTGGCCGGCCAGCAGGCCCGCGCCGGCGATGAGGAGAGGCAGGAGGAGGGAGAGCAGGAAGGGGTGGAAGGCACCGGCCTGGTGCCCTCCGGCGCCCCCGTCGGACGACGGGGTTCCCTCCTCCTCAGCCATGCGACAGCTCTCGCCCCAGCTGTCCGAGCCGCCGGTCGGCCTCGGCCACACGTGCCTGGTCGAGGGTCACCGCCATCAGGTACCGCCCGCCCGGCAGCGTGTGGAAGTAGACGGCCCCCTGTTCCACGTCGAGCACGATCTGGTGGAGCCGTCCTTCGAGGAGCGCGCTCAGCGACGCGTTCATCCTCTGGGCGACTCCGGGCAGCAGCTCTCCCATGCGGGCGTACTTCTCGCGCCGCCGCTCGGGCGTCGTCACACGGAAGTAGCGGCTCAGCGACGGATGGCGGAAGATGTCCGCGCTGCACACGGCCGTGCCGCCGGAGTAGTAGGCGACATGGTGGAGTCCGTTCACGTCCAGGGCGGCACTCAGCAGACCGGCCGTTCCGTCCGGGGCGTCGGCGCTGGGCGACTCGCTCTCGGTGTGGCAGGCGTCGGCGGGGGCGACGGACAGTGACTCGGGTGCGGGGGCCGGGGGAGCGGCCGACTTCTTGCTCAGATACGAACCGAAATCCCATTGGCTGTAATTGACCGAGACCCTGAGCTCGTTGACGGCGTCGGCGACGCGTTCGTCGAGTTCGTCGAATCGTTGTGCCGAGCCGGAGTCGTCGAGGGAGTGCGTCGAGTAGGTGGCGCCGTAAAGGTGGAGTCCGGGTTCCACGAGGTAATAGAAAATCGCACCCGAAGGCACCCGCAGCACCGTTCGCATGAGCGCGCCCGTACGTAATTCGGCGAAATCCGGCTCCAGTTCTTCGAGAATGTAGAAGAGATGCCGCCCCGCCCGCTCGTGGGAGCGGGAGATCAGCGGGACTCCTTCCCCGTCCGTGTCTCCCGACACGTCGGCGTCCAGGACCACCTTCGCCGTGTCACCGTCGTAGAGGATCAGGTGGGCCAGACCCTCGGCGTCGAGCAACCGGCTCAGCTGTGTCCCGAGTCGGGCCAACTCGGGGCTCTCGCCGCTGGGATAGCGCGCGGCGGCTGCGGCGGTGGCGCCCGAAGGGTCAGTCACTGTGCACCTCCAGATCGGCTCCGGTCCTGCGGTACGGCCCGGCCAGCAGGGTCCTGGCGAGCGGGTGTCCCTCCGGAAAGTATTCGAGGACCCGGCGGACGAGGATTGCTCCCAGTTCCGGATGGGCCTCGGGCCGGGAGGACAGGAGGTTGGCCATGGCCGTCAGGGTGACCGGGTGCCGCTCTCCCCAGGCCGACTGCTGCCGGCACACTTCGTAGATCGCCTCGTCCTCGGCCGCCAGCTCGAAGTTGGTACCCTCGCCCGACATGGCCAAACAGTTGTTCTGATTCATGCGTGCGACCAGCGTGTAGCGGTGGTTGCGGCCGAACGTCTCCCTGAGCTGGAGCACCGCCTTGCCCGCGTACTCGGCGGCCTCCGCGGCGTCCTCCTGGGTGGCGCCCTCGCGGTCGAGGAGATACAGCGCCAGGTTGCTGCGGCAGATGCCCGTGAAGGGGTGGCTCTCGCCGTACATCTCCACGTACCGCCCGAGTTCCTCCCGGATGTAGTCCGCCGCCTCGCCGCTCTGTCCGTCGGCGTGCAGCCCGATCGCGACGGCGACGCGGCAGGACATCGTGCGCGGGTGGCGTGCGCCCCACAGGCCGCTCAGTCTGGTCTGCGTGTCGTTGAGCAGCGGCAGTCCGTACTGCACCGCTCCCCGCCGGATCCACGTCATGCCCAGGCTGGCGAGCACGTGCAGGGTGTGCAGGGAGTTCTCCCCCTCGATGGTGGTGAGCTGATCGCGCGCCTGGATCAGATAGCGCTCCGAGGGCTCCAGCCGCCCTTCCTCCCGGTAGAAGGTGCCCAGGGTGCCGTACGAGACCCAGGCCCGGTAGTCGTCGGAGGGGGTGACCTGACTGCGCTGGCTGTGGGTGGCCTGCTCCTGGAGCACGGCCGCCTCGGCGGACTCCAGGAAGAACCTGGACCAGGCGAGGTTGTGCGAGGCGGACAGCGTCGCGTTGTGCGCGCCGCCGATGAGCCGGTTGAGCCCCGAGAAGGTCCGGCGGTCCTCCTCGTAGGCGCTCCGGAACTCGCCGCAGGCCCGCAGGCCCGCCGCGTAACCGCGGCTCGCCATCAGCGTGTACAGCTCGGGCTCCTGGCCCAGGCGCTGTCGCCCGCGCTCGGTCTCGACCGCGTGCCGGCTCAGCCGGAGGGCCTCGGGATAGTCGCCGAGCATCCGGCAGGCCGCGGCGACCTGCACCTCCATGCGCAGCACCATGGTGGCGTCGGCGCCGAGAACGGACCGCCACCGCAGCAGGACGCTCTCCCCCAGCTCCCGTGCGGCCGTCCAGCGGCCCGACGTCCAGCGGTGGTAGACCTGGCTGACCAGCCAGCCGTGCACCTTCGGATCGTCGCTCTCCAGCGCCTTGGAGGTCAGCACGTGCCGGTCCAGTTCCGCGAAGCGGGGGCGGTACCTGAGATCGTGCCGGTCCAGGTCGTCGGGCACCCGGGCGGCCAGCACCGACAGGACCTGGGCGCGCAGCCGCTCCCGCTCCTCGTCCGACAGCCAGCCACGGACCAGGTCCTGCACGATCCGGTGCACCTTGAGCGTCTCGGAGCGGTAGTCCAGTACGGCGAACGCGAGGTCGTCGAGGCTCTTCACGCGGCTCTGCAGCACGAAGGTCCCGCGCTCCAGTTCCGGGTCGACCTCGCCGAGCACCGCCAGCATCGCCTTCGACTGGATGAGGTCCAGGCCGACGCCCTCCGGCGACAGGAAGGAGCACAGCTCCAGGAGCCGTGCCGCGGCGGGGGAGTTGGCCCGCAGGGCGTCGTAGGCCTGGCGGTAGATCCGGGTGAAGGAGCGCTGCCCGTGGGCGGAGACCTCCTCCCGCAACGGCAGTTCACCCCCGTCGAGGCGGGCGATGTAGTCGCCGACGGACTGCGGGAAGCGGCCCAGTTCGGCGGCGGCCGCCTCCTCGGCGATGGCCAGATGTCCGGTCCGCTCGGCCAGCAGGGCCAGTTCCTCGTCGTCCGCGGCCGGCAGCTTGCGGCCGAGCAGGGCCAGGCTCTCCTCGGGGGTGAAGACGTCCACCCGGTGCCTGGTGAACTCCGACGACCACTGGGAGCTGGTCGAGGTGATCAGCACATGCCCCATGCCGCCGCTAGGAATGAAGGACTTGACGGACGCCTGGTCCTGCGCCCCGTCGAAGACGAGCAGCCACCGGGGGGTGTGGCGCCCCCGCCGCAGGTCCTCCAGCACGGCGCGCAGTTCGTCGCCGGACGACCGTGCGTCGCCGAAGGCCTCGTTCAGGGACCGGGCGAGCTCCGCGAAGGACTCCGTGATGCGGTCGGGGTCCATGGCGGGGATCCACCAGACGAGGTCGTACTGGGAGGCGAAACGGTGGGCGTACTCCAGCGCGATCTGATGTTTGCCGACGCCCATCATTCCGTACAGCACCTGGGGAGAGGTGTAGGAGGCGGCGGCGAACGCGAACTTCTCCTGCAGCGCGGCCAGTTGTGTGTCGCGCCCGACGAACTCGGCGTTGGGCATGGGCAGGTTCCACACGGTGGGCTGCCTGCCGGGGAAGCGCGGCCCGGCCGTGGAGGACGGCTGCCCCGCCTCGTCGAGCCGCATTCCCAGCTGGGCCAGCAGCATCTCCCGGGCGGCCCCCTCCGAGGGACAGTCCAGGTTGACGGCACCCGGCCAGTCGTACTTCGTGGCCAGCCGCCCGGTGCCGATCCGCACCCGGATGACCTGCTGCTCCCGGGGGTTGTCGCTGACGAGCGCGCCGCTGTTGAGGCGCGACACCATGTCACCGGCCCGGGTCCGGGTCAGGTGCGGGGACAGCAGGGCCAGGACGTAGTCGGTGTCCGGCAGCGAGTCCGCGGGCTCTCCGTCGGGCTGTGGGGGTACGACGACGATCCCGGCCGGGCGGAGCTGCTCGGTGATCCACTCGGCCCACAGCCGGTCCTTCGGCGCGCTGACGACGGTGAGCGTCTGGGGCTCCAGCAGGGGGCGGGCCTTGTGGCCCAGGGTGTCGAGCATGCGGTGGTACGAGTCCCGGGCGGCGCGCGGGATCGGCCGGAAGCCGTCGACGTCCTGGTCGGTGATGCGCGCGACGGCCTTCACGTACTGGGCGAGGACGGAGTAGGACTGCCGGGGGTCCTCCTCCATCACCGCGAGTTCTTCCCCGTAGGCGAAGAACGCCCGGTACGGCACCTGCACCTCACCCCAGTAGGCGGCGAGGTCCCGCTCGCCCTCGGTCTGCAGATACGGGTCCAGTGCCTCGCGGGCCTCCGCCAGGCAGCGCTCGAGTCTGATCATCTCGGAGCTGTCGATGCGCATGGGCAGCACATGCAGCCGAATGGGCCGGGCCGAACGGCGGATGCGCTGGGCGACCTGCTGCGCGCCCCGGATCGCCTGCCGGTTCATGGCCAGGGCGATGACGACGGTGTCCGGCAGGGTGACGGTGCAGATCCCCGCACTGTCGGAGAGCCCGGTGCGGCTGTCGATGAGGATGTAGTCGAAGTCGCTGTCGTGCATCCGGGTGCGCAGGGCCTCCAGGAATTCCCTGCCGTCCTGGCTGCTCTGGAACGTGGCCCAGTCGAACCTGTGCAGCCGGTCGGCGTAGTCGTCGTCGTTCACCCGGCCGGGGCCGATGTAGTGGAGTTCACCGCCCTGCGGGAACTCGTAGCCGAGCCTGACGCCGTAGCGCTCGACATTGGCGTGCTCGGCGTGCAGCGCCCGCAGGTTCTCCGGGATGCCGGTGCCCGTCAGGGCCTGGCGCCCGGCGGCGAGGGCGAACGCGGAGAACATGTCCAGCACACCGTCGTCGTGACTCAGCTCCGCCGAGGGCAGGTACGCCCCGTAGTACAGATGGAGGCCCGGTGCCTCCAGGTCCCAGTCCATGACCAGGACCTTCTTTCCCTGGCTCGCCATGATCCAGGCGGCGTTGGCCAGAGCCATGGTGCGCCCTGCCCCGCCCTTGAACGAGTAGAACGAAATGATCTGTGTCGGTCGACCGGTCCTGCCCATCCCCCGCCCCACGTGCTCATCCCCCGCCCAGCGATTCGCCGGGGGTTCTGCCCAATAACGGAGGCCAGGGCCCCGCACCCTGCCTCAGCCAGCCCACGCGCTCCCGCTGCCTGCGGATACGGCGCTCGGCCGAACTCTCGACCACCTGGTCACCGACCGGCGCCGGTGGTGCTCCCGGATCCGCCGGGCCGGTACGGGAGTCGACCATCACGGCCGCCACGGTGTGCCGCAGCGACTCCGCGGAGCCGACCTCGTGATGCGACGCGCCGAGCAGCCGGGCCGGCGTCAGCGACAGCCTCTCCCGCAGGTCCGCGGCGCCGCGCCAGCTCTCCTCGTCCAGGCGCGACAGCACCACGAGGACCGCGGTGATGCGCGTGCGGGTACGGGCCAGCCGGTTCCACAGCGTCGAGAACGCCCCGTCCTTCGACAGCCACGGATCGACCAGCACCAGCACGATCGCGGACTCGGGGACGCCGGACAGGACGTCCGGGTCGTCCAGGTCCGGGGTGAGGACGGTCAGTCTGTCCGTCCCGCACGCGTACACCGCATGTCCGGCCACCGAGACGGCGGGTTCCTCACTGTGCGGACGAAAGGGCCGCCACTGCTCGGGGCTGTCGCCGTACGCCGTCACGGAGGTGCGCAGCCGGGCCATCCGCTCCCTGGTGCCGGCCAGCAGGACGAGCACCACCTGGGGTTCGTCGCCGGACGGCCGGGAGGGGCGCGTGTCCTGGTGCTGCTGCGGAGCCGCCGTCCGGCGTGGTCCGAAGTGGGACGGCACCCGACGGCTGTCCGCCTCGGTCATGGCGGGCAGGGTCGCCCTGGCGGCCCGCACCAGACGCTCGGCGACCCGCCTGACCAGGCTCCGGTAGCGCTCCCGGCGGCCGGGGTCCTGTTGCAGGCCCAGGACTCCGGGTCCCTCGTACTCCTCGTCGACGATGTGCCCGGTGTTCGCCACCAGCCGTGGCAGCACCAGCCCGTCGGTCCGCCAGACCACCCCGACGAGGCAGTCCGGCTGCTTCCCGGTCTGCCGCGCCCGGCGGTCCATGCGTTCCCGGAAGACCGACCACTCCCGTGCGCACTGGGGGTCGTCGAGGTACTCGGAGGAGTACAGCACCAGCATCGAACGGCAGGACAGGACCATGGGGTCGGGGCCCGCGATGGGCTCCGCGGGCTTCAGACGGCCCTCGTGCGCGGGGCGATGGCCCAACACGCTGTAGATCTCGTTCTGGACATCGATGTGAAACCGTTGGACCGGCCCTCGATCACCGGTCGAACTGGCATAGCTGGTGTAGAACAAAGGCCCCACTGCGACCCCCCAAGGGCCTGCCTCCTGGACGACCACGGATCGGTCTCTGCCCCATAGCCTCACATCGGCATCGGCGCGCGCATCCGCTTCGACATGCTGGTGCGGCGACGTCAATTGAGGTCTAGCATAGGGATTTTTGCCGCGCGCGAGCCCGGGAAAACTCGACATCAGGTTTGGTCTCCCTCGATGAAGAGTGAAGCGTCGGTAATTCGCGCTGGTCGGCGCCCCTGCGCTCGCCGGGTGTTACGCAAAGCCGTCCTCATACGGTCAACCGCGCCTGGATGTGCCGAATGAGCAGGGAGAGATCCCTGCAATACACCGAGGGGTTGGCGAGGCCGCGACCTCGCCCGTGGCGGTGAGCACGAAGTCCTCCGCCGCAGATGGTCACCAGGGAGCACGCGCGACACGTGCGGCACAGTGATTCCACCCCGTGCTCCGGAACCCCGGGAAGGGACAGTGCGGCATCGAACGAGTGGCTGAATATCGAGCCTCCGGAGTATGCGGCGCCGTCCGCGACAGCGTTCAGCGACCCGGCCCAGGTGATCGCTCCGTCCGACTCGATCACCACGGCGGCGGCGGGCAGCGTCCCGATCAGCTCGGTGCTGCTGCCGGCACCGTACCGGCACATGGCCATGATCGATTCGAAGGGGCGGACCCGCATCGGACGCCCGGTCTGCCACCACCGGTCGAAGGCGGCGCACAGCCAGCTGCCGTGCGGTGCCGAAGGTGTGCCGGCACCGGGTGCCGGATGGTCCCAAGTGCCGTGCGGCAGCAGGAAGTCGATGGCCGGCGGACGGTGGGCGGCCAGGGCGTCGAAGGTGCCGACCGGGTCGCCCGCCTCGGGGTCCACCACGCACAACAGCCCCGCGAACAGGTGCCGGTAGCGGGGGTCGCGCAACCGGGCGAGGGCCGCCGTCGTCTGTGCGTGCGGGTTGGTGTCGCGACTGCCCGCCGGACCGTGCCGGTGGCGGTTGTGCGTCCGTTCGTCGCCGTCCAGGCTCACCCCCACCCGGATGTCGTGGCGCAGCAGCAGCTCCAGGGTCCGCTCGTCGAGCAGGAGCCCGTTGGTCTGGAGGATGACCTCGGTCGAGGCTCCCGCCGCGCCGACGGCCTCCCGGGCTGCGACGGTGAGTTCGGCGATCACGTCCCCGCCGGCGAGCAGCGGGTCGCCGCCGTGCAGGATCACCCGGACGTGCCGGAGTCCGTGTTGACGTACGTGCTCCGCGATCCGCCGGGTCAGCCGTGCGCGCACATGCCCCGGCATGGTCCGCGGACGCGTGCGCCACCCGGTGTCCTGCAATTCGTAGATGTAGCAGTAATCGCACGCGAGGTTGCAGCGGCTGTGCAGCTTGACGACGAATTGGTCGAATGCCTTCAGCCGGGTCCGGCCTTCGGTGGTCACTGAAATAAGCGGCTTTGGCCAAGGGGTGAGGGGTGGAGCTGTTTCGTCCCATGCGGGCCCGTAATCCCCGACGGTTTCCCCGTATTGCAACAGGTGTTCCACCCTGACCCCCGATCATCCCGAGGGGGCCGGCGCACTTCCGGGCCGCAACCGACCGCGGCATGGTGCTCGTAGACGTCCCCCGCTCACCGTAGGGGGAGCCGGAGAACACCGGAGAGGTCTCAACTGGCCAACGTCAGACGGATTTCGGCGTGACCGGGGGTGCCGCAGGGCAAGGGGGAGTGGAGGGGGCAGCCCATGTCGAACTACTTCATCACGAGTTACGCCCGCAGGGAAAACGAATCGTACGTGGGGCGATTCCACAAGGAACTGGCCCGAGCCGTCCAGGACCGGACCGGGCACGAGATCCGCGCGGTGACGTGCCGCGGCGGCGACGCCAACAGCGCGCTCGTCGCGCGGGCGGACGTGCTGGTCGCGCTCTGCTCACCGGCGTACTACGACGACCCCGGCTGCGGAAAGGACTGGGCGCTCTTCCAGCACCGCCTCGACTTCGTCCAGCCCTACGCACGCCTCCAGGGCCCGCCGCCCGCCCGGGTGCTCGTGCGGTGGCGGCCGGCCGACCCGCCGGGCAAGCTGCCCCGAGCGCCGGTGCTGTGCGCCGACCCCCTCGACGACTACGCCCGCCGGGGCCTGGACGGCATCATCGCCACCTCCGGCTGGAACTCCGGCGACTACCGCAAAGCCCTCCGGGAACTCGCGGCCCGCGTGTGCGCCGGCCACGAGCACCGGCCGCCCGGCCTGTCCCCGCAGAGCCTCCCCGACCCGCCGCAGGCGTTCCCCCTGGCCCGGGCCGTCCCCGGACCCCGTGCCGCCGACCTCACCGCACCCGCTCCGGCCCCGCCGCCGCACCCGCCGTCCGCGGCCGACCGGCAGCAGCCCCGCGTCTTCATCTCGTACGCCCACTCCGACGACCAGCCCGGCCACGGCGCAACCGTCCTGGCCCTGGCAGAGCTGCTGAGACAGCGCGGCATCAACGCCCGGACCGACCACGCCGCCGCCGAGGAACCGCAGATCTGGCGGCAGTGGATGCAGGACGAGCTGAACCGGGCGCAGTACATCATCACGGTGGCCTCACCCGCGTACCGGCGCCGGTCCGAGCTGCGGGAGCGGGCAGGCGTGGGACACGGGGTGACCTGGGAGGTCGGCTACGTCCTGGACGAGGTGTACGCGCATCCGCAGACCTGGGTCAAACGCATCCTCCGGGTCGTCCTGCCGCCCTATGACCGGGACGCCCTGCCCGTCTTCCCCGGGTCCGGCTCCGCCACGTACTACCGCATCGATCCGGCGACCGGGGGCGGCGCGCTGGACGCCCTGGTGCGGTATCTGAAACGCGGTCCGGCTCCGTCCTGACCCCGGCGCGGACAGCGCTGGAAAAAAACTCGAGAAGCCGTGCAACCCTCCCCCCGCCTGCCGAGTCGTACTTGGCATCAGGACTTCTGGGGAGGGGATCTGGGGGGATCGCGGGGGTTCTGATCTGGAGGGGGAAAGACCGAGGGGGCCTGGTCGACGGACCAGGCCCCCTCGAAGCATCTCCGGGGTTCTCGGGGCCCGTCCTCCGGGCGGACGACGCGACCCTCACCGCAGGCCCTAGAAGAACACCCCGCACCGCAGCAGCACGTTCGCGTACGGCCGCGCCTCCCCGGTCCGCACCACCAGCCGCGCCCCCGCCGACAGCTCCTTCAGCCGCTCGTGCGGGACCAGGTCGAGGGCACCGGGAAACTCACTCTCCAGCAGCTGCGCCGCCTCCGGATTGGCCTCCCGCACCTCGAAGGCCGCCGTGGCCCCTTCCACGACCAGCTCCGCCAGCAGCCCCTCCACCACCTCCGCGAAGGACGGCACCCCCGCCCGGAAGGCGAGGTCCACGACCCGGGGGCCGTCGGGTATCGGCATGCCGGCGTCGCAGACCAGCACCCCGTCACCGTGGCCCAACTCGGCCAGCGCACCCGACAGATGACGGTTCAGGATTCCCGCCTTCTTCACAGCGCGTCGACCTCCTCAGCGGTCGGGAAGGACACCTGTGCGCCCTCCTTCGTCACCGCCGCCGCCCCGACCCGGGCCGCGTACGCCGCCGCCTCCGCCAAGGAGGCCCCCGTGCCCAGCCGGTAGGCCAGCGCCGCCGTGAACGCGTCACCCGCGCCGGTCGTGTCCACCGCGTCCACCTCGAGCGACGCCACCCGGCTCACGCCGTCCTTGGAGGCCACCAGCGCGCCCTTCGACCCCAGCGTCACGACCACCGACCGCGGCCCCTTCGCCAGCAGGATGCGCGCCCAGTCCTCGGGGTCGTCCCCGATCGCCGAGTCGCCCAGGATCACCTTCGCCTCGTGCTCGTTGACGATCAGCGGGTCGCAGGCCGCGAGCAGCACGGCGGGCAGCGGGCGCGGCGGGGAGGGGTTCAGTACGAAACGGCTGTCCGGCGCGAGGCTCGCCGCCACCGCCACGACCGTCTCCAGCGGGATCTCCAGCTGCGCCGACACCACCCGGGACGCGTGGAACAGACTCCCCGCCGCCCGCACGTCCTCCGGCGTGAGACGGCCGTTCGCGCCCGGTGAGACGACGATGCTGTTGTCCCCGGACGGGTCCACCGTGATCAGCGCGACCCCCGTCGGCGCCCCGCCGACCAGCACGCCCACCGTGTCCACGCCCGCCGAGCGCAGCGAGTCCAGCAGCAGCCGGCCGTGTCCGTCGTCGCCCACCCGGGCGAGGAGGGCCGTGCTCGCACCCAGCCGGGCGGCCGCGACCGCCTGGTTCGCGCCCTTGCCGCCCGGGTGGACGGCCAGGTCGGAGCCGAGCACGGTCTCCCCGGCCGCCGGCCGGCGCTCGACACCGATCACCAGGTCGGCGTTGGCCGACCCTACGACCAGGAGGTCGTAGTCGTACATGAAGTTGCTCCCCTATGAGATGACGTGAGCCGGCGGGCGCCCGTCACGGGCGTCCGCCGGCCGTTGGTCTCAGCCCGCGAAGTCGGCCACGTTCTCCTTCGTGACCACCTTCACCGGCACCATCACCGACTTCTCGACCTTGTCGCCCTCGGCCACCTTCACCGCGTTCTGCACGGCGATCCTGCCCAGTTCCGCCGGCTGCTGCGCCACCGACGCGTACAGCGTGCCTGCCTTGACGGCCTTCAGACCGTCCTCGGTTCCGTCGAATCCGATGACCTGGACGGACTTTCCGGCCTTGGCGCCGAGCGCCTTGATCGCGCCGAGCGCCATCTCGTCGTTCTCGGCGAAGACGCCGTCGATGTCCGGGTTGGCCTGGAGCAGGTTGGTCATGACGTCCAGGCCCTTGGTGCGGTCCCAGTCGGCGGGCTGCTTGGCGACGACCTCGATGCCCGGGTAGGCCTTGAGACCCTCGGTGAAACCGGCGCCGCGCTCACGGCTGGCGGAGGTGCCGGCCTGGCCCTGGAGGACGACGATCCTGCCCTTGCCGCCCAGCTTCTCGGCGAGGTCCTTGGCGGCGAGCTTGCCACCGGCGACGTTGTCGGAGGCGACCAGGGCCGCGGTGTCCGCGTTGTTGACCGCGCGGTCGACGGCGACCAGCGGGATGCCCGCCTTGTTGACGGCCTTGGCCGCCGGGGTCACCGCGTCGGAGTCGACGGCGTTGACGATGATCGTGCCGAGGCCCTCGCTGGTGAAGTTCTGCAGCTGGTTGGCCTGCTGCGAGGCGTCGTTCTGCGCGTCGGTGACCGTGAGGTCCACGCCCAGCTTCTTCGCCTCGGCCTGCGCACCGGCGCGGATCTGCACGAAGAACGGGTTGTTGAGGGTCGACAGCGACAGGCCGATCTTCTCGCTCTTCGCGTCCGACGTGCCGCCGTGCAGGAGGGACGTGGCGCCGACGATCGCCGCCGCGACCACGGCCGCCAGCACGTAGGTGGCCGCCTGCTTGCCCTTGTTGCCGCCGGTGCCGGCCGCGACCGGCGTCGCCCCCGCCTTGCGGCGGACGGTGTCGAGGAGCACCGCCAGCGCGATGACGACGCCGATGACGACCTGCTGCCAGAACGCGGACACGGACAGGAGGTTGAGGCCGTTCCGCAGCACCGCCAGGATCAGCGCGCCGATGAGAGTGCCGGACGCCTTGCCCGTGCCACCCGCCAGCGACGCACCGCCGATGACGACGGCCGCGATCGCGTCCAGCTCGTAGCCCTGCGCGGCCTGCGGCTGCGCGGAGGACAGCCGGGCGGCGAGCACGATGCCGGCCGCGGCGGCGAACAGACCGGAGAAGGCGTAGATCGCCAGCTTCTGCTTCTTCACCCGCAGACCGGAGAGGCGGGCCGCCTCCTCGTTGCCGCCGATCGCGTACATCGAACGCCCGATGTACGTCCTCCCGAGCACGAACGCCGTGATCAGACCTATGCCGACCATCACCAGCACGGGCACCGGCAGCCAGCCGCCGAGGGTGTCACCGAGGTGCGAGATCGACGAGGGGAACGCGATGGGGGAGCCCTGCGAGATCACCAGCGACAGGCCGCGCGCCACCGACAGCATGGCGAGCGTCGCGATGAACGGCGGCAGTTTGCCGTACGAGATCAGGAAGCCGTTGACCAGACCGCACGCTATGCCGGTCGCGATCGCGAGCAGCACGGCCAGGACGACCGGCATGCCCTCCGAGGTCGCGCTCCAGGCGAGGACGGTGGCCGACAGAGCGGCGACCGAGCCGACCGACAGGTCGATGCCCGCCGAGACGATCACGAAGGTGACACCGAAGGCGAGGATGGCGGTCACGGCCGCCTGGACGCCGACGTTGAGCAGGTTGTCGGTGGTGAGGAAGTCGCCGGACAGCGCCGACATCGCGATGACGAGGACGATCAGCGCGGTCAGCGCGCCGTTGTCGAGGAGCAGTCTGCGAAGCCCCGAGGCGCCACTCGCGCCCGGCGTGCTCTTGAGCGTGTCAGTGGCCACGGGGGGCCTCCTTCTTGCTGGTGGGGGTGGAGACGGCGAGCGCCATGACGGCGTCCTGGGTGGCCTGGTCGGCGGCGAGTTCACCGGCGATCCGGCCCTGAGCCATGACCAGGACCCGGTCGCTCATGCCGAGGACCTCGGGGAGATCGCTGGAGATCATCAGCACGGCGGCACCGGCCGCGGTGAGTTCGTTGATGAGCTGGTAGATCTCGACCTTCGCGCCGACGTCGATGCCACGCGTCGGCTCGTCGAGGATCAGCACCTTGGTGTCGGCCAGCAGCCACTTGCCGATGACGACCTTCTGCTGGTTGCCGCCGGACAACGTCCGCACGTGCTGGCCGAGTCCGGCCATCCGCACGCCCAGCTGCCCGGCGATCCGGGCGGCGGCCTCCCGCTGCCCCTTGAGGTCGACGAGCCCCGCGCGCGTGGCCGAACGCAGCGTCACCAGACCGAGGTTCTCCTCGACGGACGCGTCCAGGACGAGCCCCTGGCCCTTGCGGTCCTCGGGGATCAGCCCGATGCCCGCTGCCATGGCCGCGTTGACGTCGTGCCGCTTCAGGGCGGACCCGGCGACCTTCACCGCGCCCCTGTCGTACGGGTCGGCCCCGAACACCGCGCGCACCACCTCGGTGCGCCCGGCGCCGACCAGCCCCGCGATGCCGACGACCTCACCGGCGTGCACCTCGAAGGACACGTCGTGGAAGACGCCGTCCCGGGTGAGGCCCTCGACGGTGAGCAACGCGGCACCCGTCTCGGGCTGTTCACGCGGGTACTGCTGCTCGATGGACCGCCCGACCATGAGCCGTACGAGCTCGTCCTCGGGCGTGGACGCGGGTACCTGGCCGACGGACTTGCCGTCCCGGATGACCGTGACCCGGTCGCCCAGGGCGGCGATCTCCTCCAGGTGGTGCGTGATGAAGACGATCCCGACGCCGTCCTCGCGCAGCGTGCGCACGATCGCGAAGAGCTTGTCCACCTCCTCGGAGGTGAGCACGGCGGTCGGCTCGTCCATGATCAGCACGCGGGCGTTCAGACTCAGCGCCTTGGCGATCTCGACCATCTGCAGGCGTGCGATGCCGAGTTCGCGCACCCGCGCGCGGGGCGAGACGTGGACGCCCACACGCGCGAGCAGGACCTCGGCGTCGGCCTCCATCTTCTTCCGGTCGATCATCCCGAGGCGGCGCGGCTGGCGGCCCAGGAAGATGTTCTCGGCGACCGTCAGGTCGGGAACGAGGTTGAACTCCTGGTAGATGGTGGCGATGCCGAGGCGCTCGGAGTCCTGCGCGCCATGGATGCGCACCTCCTCGCCGCCGGCCAGGATGCGGCCCTCGTCGGGCGTGTAGGCGCCGGAGAGCATCTTGATGAGGGTGCTCTTGCCCGCGCCGTTCTCACCGAGGAGGACGTGCACCTCGCCCCGGCGCAGGTCGAAGTCGACGCCGTCCAGCGCGACCACGCCCGGGAAGGTCTTCCGAATGCCTTCGATGCGCAGCAACTCGTCCGGGTTGCTCACGACGTGCTCCTGTTCCTTGCAGGGGACGGCTCCGAAGAAGCCGGCGGCTCCGAGGAGACCGGCGGTTCCGGTGAAGCCGGTGGCTCCGATGAAGCCGGCGGCTCCGACGGGACCGGCGGCTCCGAAGAAGCCGGCTCGCCGCACGAGCGGCGTACGACGAGACGGGCGGGGAGGGTGACGGACCGCGGGTCCCGGCCCTCGATGCGGTCGACGAGCGCGCGCACGGCGGCGCGTCCCAGCTCGCCCGTGGGCTGGGCGATCGCGGTGACCGGCGGATCGGTGTGCACGAACCACCGGATGTCGTCGAACGCGGCGAGCGCGATGTCCTGCGGAACCCGCAGCCCACGCGCGCGCACGGCGTCCAGCGCGCCGAGCGCCATCAGGTTGTCGGCGGCGAACACGACCTCGGGCGGCTCGGGCAGGTCGAGGAAGCCCTCGGTGACCCGCCGCCCGCTCTCGGCCTGGAAGTCGCCCTGTCCTATGTAGGCCTCGGGGAGCGGGATGCCGTACTCGGCGAGGGCCTCGCGGAAGGCCTCGACGCGCTCGCTGCCGGTCGTGGTGGCGGCGGGGCCCGCGATGATCGCGAGCCTGCGGTGCCCGAGCGCGTGCAGATGCGCCACCAGGTCCCGGACGGCGGCCCGGCCGTCGGCCCTGACCACCGGCACGTCCACGCCCGGGATCCACCGGTCCACGAAGACCATCGGCGTCCCCGCGCGCGCGGCGTCCAGCATCAGCGGGGAGCCGCCGTCGGTGGGGGAGACCAGGAGGCCGTCGATACGGCGGTCCAGCAGCGTCCGTACGTGGTGGTCCTGGAGGTCGGGCCGCTCGTCGGCGTTGCCGATGATGACGCTGTAGCCGAGCGCGCGGGCCTCCTCCTCGACGGAGCGGGCCAGTTCGGTGAAGTACGGGTTGAGCACGTCGCTGATGACCAGGCCGAGGGTGTGGGTCTGGTCGGTGCGCAGCGACCGGGCGACGGCGTTCGGGCGGTAGCCCAGCGCCTCGACGGCGGCCAGCACGCGGTTGCGCGCGTCGGCGCTGACCGACGGATGGTCGTTCAGGACGCGCGAGACCGTGGCGACGGAGACCCCCGCCTCGGCAGCGACGTCCTTGATGCTCGCCATCGCCGTTCCACCTCCTTGTGGATCGATCGTGATCGGTTGTGCAACCGGTTCATGGAATCGATTACATCGATCTGTACGGAGGATTGGAATCGATTACACGGCGATTAATCAAGCCCTCAACCACATCCCGAGACCTGATCGTGATAAACGGGCGCTCAGGTGAGCGGGGGGCGGGGCGCTCAGCTCAGCGGCAGTCGCATGATCGTCAGGTCCAGCCACCGCCCGAACTTGATGCCGACCTCCCGGACGGTCCCCGCGTGCTCGAACCCGAACCGCTCGTGCAGCCGGACGGACGCGGCGTTCCCGGCCTCGATGCCGGCGACCATCACGTGGTGCCCGGCCGCACGGGCCGAGGTGATGACGGCGTCCAGCAGGACGGAGCCGATGCCCAGTCCGTGCCGCCCCTCGCGGACGTAGACCGAGTTCTCCACGGTGTGGCGGTAGCCCTCCTTCTCCCGCCACGGCCCGTAGGTCGCGAAGCCGACCACCTCCCCGTCCGCCTCGGCGACGAACGCGGAACCGCGGTCCAGGTGGGCATCCAGCCAGGCGGCCCCCTCCGCCGCGGACAGGGTGCGGTCGGTCCACAGGGCCGTGGAGTGCTCGATCGCGTGGTTGCGGATCTCCCGGACGGCCTCGGCGTCCCCGGGGAGTGCCGGACGCACCGTCACGCCGGTGGCGGACTTCTCGTATATTGGATTCATGTCCAACATAGTAGATCCCCTGGTCCGCCAGATCGCCGCACGCGTGCGTGCCGAACGGGAACGCCGCCGCTGGACCCTGGCCCAGCTCGCCGAGGCGTCCGGCGTCTCCCAGGCGATGATCAGCCGGATCGAACGGGAGGAGAGCAGCCCCACCGCGGTCGTCCTCGGCAAGCTGTCGGCCGCGTTCCGGCTCAGCGTGTCGTCGCTGCTGGCGCCGCTGGAAGGCGGGGCCGCGACCGATGAGGAGCGGGTGCGTCGGCAGGCCGACGCGGCGGAGTGGCGCGACCCCGGGACGGGCTACCGGCGCCGCCAGATCACCAGCCCGCGCTTCCCCGCGGAGATCGCCGAGATCCGCCTGCCCGCCGGAGCCCAAGTCCCTTACCCCGCCGCCGCGTTCGCGTTCATCCGGCAGGTGGTGTGGGTGCTGGAGGGGCAACTGACCTTCCACGAGGGCGACCGCGTGCACGAACTCCACCCCGGCGACACGATCGAACTCGGCGAACCGGCCCCCCGGACCTTCGCCAACGACACCGACACCGAGTGCCGTTACGTCGTCGTCCTGGCCCGCCACCAGCAGCCGTGACCCGCACCCGCACGCCTCTCGCGGCGCCGGAGACCGCGACCCGCGGACGCGCGCCCCTTCTCGCCGCCGTGGCCGGCACGGCGATAGCCAACAACTACGCCGTCCAGCCCGCCCTCACCGACATGGCCGCCGAGTTCGACGTCCCGCTCCAGGTGATCGGCCTCGTCCCGACCGCCGCGCTGCTCGGCTGCACGACCGGCTTCGCGCTGCTGCTCCCGCTGGCCGACCGGATGGCACCGAACCGCCTGATGGCCACTCAACTGAGCGCCTTGGCCGCATCCTTGACGCTGGCGGCGACCGCACCCGCTGCGAGCGTGCTGCTCGTGGCCTACCTGTTCGTCGGCGCGACCGCCGGGGTCGCCGCGCAGGCGGGCACGATCGCGGGCCGCCTCGCCCCGCCCGGACGCCGGGCCGGTGCCGTCGCCACGGTGGCCGCCGGGATGTCGGCCGGCATGCTGCTCAGCCGGCTCGTCGGAGGCGCCCTGGCCGACGCCCTCGGCTGGCGGTGGATGCTGCTGGTGTGCGCCGCCCTGGTTCTGCTCTGCGCGCTCGCCACCGCGCGACTGCTTCCCGGCGAACGTCCGCCCGCGCGCGGGCGCTACCTCGCCGCCCTCTCCGCCCTGCCCCGCCTCTTTCGTCAACACCCGTCCCTGCGCCGGGCGGTGGCCGCCGGAGGCCTCTGGTACCTCGCCTTCAACCTCGTCTGGGTCGCCCTGGCCCTCGCGCTGGGCCGCCCGCCCCACTCCCTCGACGCCACCGAGATCGGCCTCTACGGCCTGGCCGGCCTCCTCGGCTTCCTCGCCCTGCCCCCGGCCGGACGCCTCGCCGACCGGCACAGCCCCCGCACCGTCATCACGGCCTCGCTGCTGACCGCCGCGACCGGCACCGCCCTGCTCGCCACGGGGCTGGACCGTCCCTGGGTCACCCTCGCCGGCCTGGCACTCTTCGACGCCGGCGCGTTCGCCGCCCAGGCCGCCAACCAGAGCCGGATCATGGCCCTCGACCCCGCCCGCAGCGGCAGCCTGAGCAGCGTCTACCTGGTCGTGTACTTCACCGTGGGGGCCCTCGGCACGACGATGGCGGCGCCCCTCGTCGAAACCCTCGGCTGGCCCGGTACCGCGCTCACCGCGCTCGGCGCCCTGCTGGCCGCGGCGGTGGTGGTGACCGTACCGACCCGGGAGCGGGGTCCTTCCGCGGGCCGGTGAGCCGAGGCGGGCTTTTCCACAGGCCCGGTGAGCTGTCAGTGCGGCCCGGTACCGTCGGATCATGGCTCAACAGGCGGAAAACGCGACGGGCGAGCGGCGTCTCGCCGTCCTCGAAGGCGTGCTGGAGCGCATCACGTACGCCAACGAGGAGAACGGCTACACCGTCGCGCGCGTGGACACCGGCCGCGGCGGCGGCGACCTCCTCACGGTGGTCGGCGCGCTGCTCGGCGCCCAGGTGGGGGAGTCCCTCCGGATGGAAGGCCGCTGGGGTTCCCATCCCCAGTACGGCAAGCAGTTCACCGTGGAGAACTACACGACCGTCCTGCCCGCCACCGTCCAGGGCATCCGCCGCTACCTCGGCTCGGGGCTGGTGAAGGGCATCGGGCCGGTCTTCGCCGACCGCATCACCCAGCACTTCGGCCTGGACACCCTCCAGATCATCGAGGAGGAGCCCAAGCGCCTCATCGAAGTTCCCGGCCTCGGCCCGAAGCGGACCCAGAAGATCGCCGACGCCTGGGAGGAACAGAAGGCGATCAAGGAGGTCATGCTCTTCCTCCAGACCGTCGAGGTCTCGACGTCGATCGCGGTCCGGATCTACAAGAAGTACGGCGACGCCTCCATCTCCGTCGTCAAGAACCAGCCCTACCGCCTCGCCGCCGACGTGTGGGGCATCGGCTTCCTCACCGCCGACAAGATCGCCCAGTCCGTCGGCATCCCGCACGACAGCCCGGAGCGCGTGAAGGCGGGCCTCCAGTACGCCCTGTCCCAGGCCACCGACCAGGGCAACTGCTACCTCCCCGAGGAGCGCCTGATCGCCGACGCGGTCAAGCTCCTCCAGGTCGACACCGGCCTGGTCATCGAGTGCCTGGCCGAGCTGGCCGAGCCGGACGAGGACAGCGGAGAACCCGGCGTGGTCCGGGAGAAGGTCCCCGGCGAGCACGGCGAGCCGGTCACCGCGGTCTACCTCGTCCCCTTCCACCGCGCCGAACTCTCCCTCTCCGCCCAGCTGCTGCGCCTGCTGCGCACCGACGAGGACCGCATGCCGGGCTTCCGGGACGTCGTCTGGGACAAGGCGCTGGCCTGGCTGAAGGGCCGTACGGGAGCCGAGCTGGCGCCCGAGCAGGAGGCCGCCGTCAAGCTCGCGCTGACCGAGAAGGTCGCCGTCCTGACCGGCGGCCCCGGCTGCGGAAAGTCCTTCACCGTCCGCTCGATCGTGGAGCTGGCGCGGGCGAAGAAGGCGCGGGTCGTCCTCGCCGCCCCCACCGGCCGCGCCGCCAAGCGGCTGGCCGAGCTCACCGGCGCCGAGGCCTCCACCGTCCACCGCCTCCTGGAGCTGAAGCCCGGCGGCGACGCGGCGTACGACAAGGACCGCCCGCTCCAGGCCGACCTGGTGGTGGTCGACGAGGCGTCCATGCTGGACCTGCTGCTCGCCAACAAACTGGTGAAGGCGGTGCCGCCGGGCGCGCACCTGCTGTTCGTCGGCGATGTCGACCAACTGCCGTCCGTCGGCGCGGGCGAGGTGCTGCGCGACCTCCTCGCCGACGACAGCCCCGTCCCCGCCGTCCGTCTCACGCGCGTGTTCCGGCAGGCCCAGCAGTCCGGTGTGGTGACCAACGCCCACCGGATCAACGCCGGACAACACCCCGTCACCGACGGTATGAAGGACTTCTTCCTCTTCGTCGAGGACGACACGGAAGAGGCCGGGCGGCTCACGGTCGACGTGGCCGCCCGTCGTATTCCGGCCAAGTTCGGGCTCGACCCGCGCCGGGACGTCCAGGTGCTCGCGCCCATGCACCGCGGCCCCGCCGGCGCGGGCACCCTCAACGGCCTGCTCCAGCAGGCCATCACCCCGGGCCGGCCCGACGTGCCGGAGAAGCGGTTCGGCGGCCGGGTCTTCCGGGTCGGCGACAAGGTCACCCAGATTCGCAACAATTACGAGAAGGGCAAGAACGGTGTCTTCAACGGCACCGTGGGCGTGGTCACCTCGCTCGACCCGGTCGACCAGCGCCTGACGGTGCTGACGGACGAGGACGAGGAGGTGCCGTACGAGTTCGACGAACTGGACGAGCTGGCCCACGCCTACGCGGTCACCATTCACCGCTCCCAGGGAAGTGAATATCCGGCCGTGGTGATCCCGGTCACCACCGGGGCCTGGATGATGCTCCAGCGGAACCTGCTCTACACCGCGGTCACCCGGGCCAAGAAGCTGGTCGTCCTGGTCGGCTCGCGCAAGGCGATAGGCCAGGCGGTGCGCACGGTGTCGGCGGGGCGGCGCTGCACGGCACTGGACTTCAGGCTTCTCATCAAAAAATGATCGATCAAATGAGTCATGAAGGTCACAGAGCCCTTCCGGAACCGGTTCGGGAGGGGCAGGATGGGCAAGTTGGCGGCACTGAGTGCCGCCAATAGGCCCAATGGTCGACCCCCAGTGCACTCTCCTGCGCCGAATGGGGGATGGTAGAGACAGTCAGGGCAACCTCGAAGATGAGGCACAACGTCGGGTGAGGGAAGACGTGAGCGACAACTCTGTAGTAGTGCGGTACGGCGATGGCGAGTACACCTACCCGGTGATCGACAGCACCGTCGGCGACAAGGGCTTCGACATCGGCAAGCTCCGCGCCCAGACCGGGCTGGTGACGCTGGACAGCGGCTACGGCAACACGGCCGCGTATAAATCGGCGATTACCTACCTCGACGGCGAGGCGGGCATCCTCCGCTACCGCGGCTACCCGATCGAGCAGCTGGCCGAGCGCTCCACCTTCCTGGAGGTGGCCTACCTGCTGATCAACGGTGAGCTGCCGACCGTCGACGAGCTCTCCGTGTTCAAGAACGAGATCACGCAGCACACCCTGCTGCACGAGGACGTCAAGAACTTCTACCGCGGCTTCCCGCGCGACGCGCACCCGATGGCGATGCTGTCGTCGGTCGTCTCGGCGCTGTCCACCTTCTACCAGGACAGCCACAACCCGTTCGACGAGAAGCAGCGCAACCTCTCCACGGTCCGTCTGCTCGCCAAGCTCCCGACGATCGCCGCCTACGCGTACAAGAAGTCGGTCGGCCACCCGTTCGTCTACCCGCGCAACGACCTCGGCTACGTCGAGAACTTCCTGCGCATGACGTTCTCGGTCCCGGCGCAGGACTACGAGCTGGACCCGGTCGTCGTCTCCGCGCTGGACAAGCTGCTCATCCTGCACGCCGACCACGAGCAGAACTGTTCGACGTCGACCGTCCGCCTGGTCGGCTCGTCGCAGGCGAACATGTTCGCCTCGATCTCGGCCGGCATCTCCGCCCTCTGGGGCCCGCTGCACGGCGGCGCCAACCAGTCCGTCCTGGAGATGCTGGAGGGCATCCAGGCCTCCGGCGGCGACGTCGACTCCTTCATCCGCAAGGTGAAGAACAAGGAGGACGGCGTCCGCCTGATGGGCTTCGGCCACCGGGTCTACAAGAACTTCGACCCGCGTGCCAAGATCATCAAGGCCGCCGCCCACGACGTCCTGTCGGCCCTCGGCAAGTCCGACGAGCTGCTGGACATCGCCCTGAAGCTGGAGGAGCACGCGCTCTCCGACGACTACTTCGTCTCGCGCAGCCTCTACCCGAACGTCGACTTCTACACGGGCCTCATCTACCGCGCGATGGGCTTCCCGACCGAGATGTTCACGGTCCTCTTCGCCCTTGGCCGTCTCCCGGGCTGGATCGCCCAGTGGCACGAGATGATCAAGGAGCCGGGTTCCCGCATCGGCCGTCCGCGCCAGATCTACACGGGCGTGGTCGAGCGCGACTTCGTCCCGGTCGAGGAGCGCTGACCGTTGCGCTGAGCCGCAGAGGTCACACCGGGCCCCGTCGCCGACACCGGCTGCGGGGCCTCGTCGTATGCGCAAGGCGGCAAGGAAAAAAGAAGGCGCCCTGGCGCCGGTCCCCCCACGGGCCGACGTCCAGGGCGCCTTCCCATGTCCCGGTGCGGATTCCCCCCACGGGATCCGGCCGGGCGCCTGTGAGAAAGCAGCGCCTGAATCGCTGCGTTGAGCAGAACGAGCAGAACTCGTCGTACTCCTGTTGTGTCACTGCGGTTACTGCGGTGTGCGATCTGCCGGGACAGCGCACGGTCGGGAGGGCCGCTCAAAGCTTCCCGACGTACGTGTCTGTCCCGGCAACGCATCTCTGAGGAAGTCCCCCAAGACATCCCCAGATGCCAGGATGCGCCCCCCAAGACGCGGCCTGACATCGTCAACTTAGACCTTCGAACCCCTTCGATGGTTACGTTCACATCACTGTGATCTGCGTCTCTTGCATTTGTCCGTTTGATACGCAAGGGGCCGAAACGTCGATCGGGACCCAAGCGTAAGGAAGATGCGCGAGCCTTGTGAAGAGCTTATGTGAGCGGCGCGCCGGACTCCAGAGGGCCCCCTCAACGGAACGACCGCAATCGGAGGCTGTTCGTCACCACGAAGACCGAGGAGAACGCCATGGCGGCGCCCGCGATCATCGGATTCAGGAGTCCCGCGGCGGCCAGCGGCAGCGCCGCCACGTTGTAGCCGAACGCCCACACCAGGTTCCCCTTGATCGTGGCCAGCGTCCGCCGCGCCAGCCGGATGGCGTCCGCGGCCACCCGCAGGTCCCCGCGCACCAGCGTCAGATCGCCGGCCTCGATCGCCGCGTCCGTCCCGGTGCCGATCGCCAGCCCCAGATCGGCGGTGGCGAGCGCGGCGGCGTCGTTGACCCCGTCGCCGACCATGGCGACGACCCGCCCCTCGCCCTGCAGCCGCCGTACGACGTCGACCTTGTCCTCGGGCAGCACCTCGGCGACCACGCGCGAGATCCCGACCCGCTCGGCCACCGCCTCCGCCACCGTCCGGTTGTCCCCGGTCAGCAGCACCGGGGTCAGCCCGAGCGCCCGAAGCTCCCGTACCGCCTCGGCGCTGGTCTCCTTCACCGCGTCGGCGACGGCCACGACGCCGCGTGCCGCCCCGTCCCAGCCGACCACGACGGCCGTACGACCGCCCCGCTCGGCTTCCTCCTTGGCGCGGGTCAACTCCTCCGGCAGGGCGTCGAGGAGGCGCCCCACGGCCACCTCATGGCCTTCCACGCGCCCGCGCACCCCCCGCCCGGGGACGTTCTCGAACCCCTCGGCGGCCGGCAGCGGCCCCACCCGCTCCGCCGCGCCGGCGGCGACCGCCCGCGCGACGGGATGCTCGGAGGCGTGCTCCAGGGCGCCCGCGAGCCGCAGCACCTGCTTCTCGTCGGCGCCCGGGGCGACGTAGACCTCGTGCAGGGACATCCGGCCGGTGGTGACCGTGCCGGTCTTGTCGAGGACGACGGTGTCGACGCGGCGCGTGGACTCCAGGACCTCGGGGCCCTTGATGAGGATGCCGAGCTGCGCGCCGCGGCCGGTGCCGACCATCAGGGCGGTCGGGGTGGCCAGGCCCAGCGCGCACGGGCAGGCGATGATCAGGACGGCGACGGCCGCGGTGAACGCGGCGGCGGTGTCCCCGGTCGCGCCGAGCCAGCCGCCGAAGGTGGCCACGGCGATCGCGATGACCACCGGCACGAAGACGGCCGAGATGCGGTCGGCGAGCCGCTGCACCTCGGCCTTGCCGTTCTGGGCCTCCTCGACCAGCCTCGCCATCCGCGCGAGCTGGGTGTCGGCGCCCACGCGCGTGGCCTCCACGACCAGCCGCCCTCCGGCGTTCACGGTCGCGCCCGCGACCGCGTCCCCGACGGTCACGTCCACCGGCACCGACTCGCCGGTCAGCATGGCCGCGTCCACGGCCGAGACGCCCTCGACGACGGTGCCGTCGGTGGCGATCTTCTCCCCGGGCCGTACGACGAAACGGTCGCCGACCGTGAGACGGGAGACGGGGACGCGGATCTCGCGGCCGTCCCGCAGGACCGCCACGTCCTTCGCGCCCAGTTCCATCAGGGCGCGCAGCGCGGCCCCCGCCCGGCGCTTGGAGCGGGCCTCCAGATAGCGGCCGAGCAGGATGAACACGGTGACGCCCGCGGCCACTTCGAGGTAGATGGTGGAGGCGCTGTCCATCCGCGAGACGGTGAACGCGAACTCGTCCTTCATGCCCGCCATCCCGGCGTCCCCGAAGAACAGCGCCCACAGCGACCAGCCGTACGCGGCCAGCGTGCCCAGCGAGACGAGGGTGTCCATGGTGGCCGCGCCGTGCCGGAGGTTGGTCCAGGCGGCCCTGTGGAAGGGCAGTCCGCCCCAGACGACGACGGGGGAGGCGAGGGTGAGGGCCAGCCACTGCCAGTTGTCGAACTGGAGAGCCGGGATCATCGACAGCAGGACGACGGGCACGGCGAGGAGGGCGGAGACGACGAGCCGCTGTCGCAGCACCGTCAGCTCCGGGTCCTCCTCGGGGGCCGGCTCCTCCGCCGGGGGCGCGGGCTCCTCGGCCGTGTACCCCGTCTTCACCACCGTCGCGATCAGATCCGCGACCTCGACGCCCTCGGCGTAGCTGACCTTCGCCTTCTCCGTCGCGTAGTTGACGGTGGCGGTCACGCCGTCCATCCGGTTGAGCTTCTTCTCCACGCGGGCGGCGCAGGAGGCGCAGGTCATGCCGCCGATGACGAGTTCGACCTCGGCGTGCGGGCCTGTCGGGGCGGTGGTGCCGGCCATGTCCGTACTCCAGGGGTGGTGCTCAGGCCTTGCTTCAGGGGTGGTGTCAGGCCTTGCCGACGAGCTCGTAGCCGGCCTCGTCGACGGCGGCGCGCACGGCTTCCTCGTCCAGCTCGGCGGCGGACACGACGGTGACCTCACCGGTGGCGGCGACGGCCTTCACGGAGCTGACGCCGGGGATCTCGGAGATCTCGCCGGAGACCGAGCCCTCGCAGTGGCCGCAGCTCATGCCGCTCACCTTGTAGACGGTGGTGACCTGGGTGTCGCTCTGGGCGGTCATCTCGTTCTCCTCTTCGAGGCGTGTGGGTTCTGCGGGACCCGCGGTGGCGTCCACGTGTTGCACACTATACCCCTAGGGGGTATTTCTCCAAGAGGGGTCGCGGCGGGCCAGCGACCGCACCCAGGCCACCCCGAACAGCGAGACGAGCACCAGCAGCCCGACCGAGAACAGCGTGAAGAGGTGTTCCTGCTGGTCGGTGGGGCGCGGCAGATAGCCCTGCGCGAACAGCTCCTTGTCCAGCCCCGTGCTCGTCAGGTGCGCCACCAGCCAGATCGCGATGCCGTGTGTCGAGTCCCACAGTGCGTGCAGCAGCGAGACGCCGACGTAGGTGCCGATCACCGGAGCGGCGAAGCGGAAGTGCCCGTTCGGGCGGCGGTACGACAGCAGCACACCGCCCGCGACGGCCGTCCACAGGCCGTGTCCGAAGGGGGCGAGCACCCCGCGCAGGATCTCCGTCTCCAGCAGGGCCCGCAGATCGATGCCCTCAGTCGTGACGGCGGCGTTGAAGGCGTACCCCGCGCTCTCCAGTGCCGCGAACCCGAAGCCGACGGTCGCCCCCAGGACGAGCCCCGCCCGCATGCCCCGCAGCCGGACCTGCCGGCGCAGCACGACCATCAGCGCGCCCAGCTTCACCGCCTCCTCGATGAGCCCGACGCCGACGAACATCCACAGGGACGGGTGGAGCAGGTAGTACTCCATGACCGAGGCGCCGAGGACGCCGAGCGTGCCGCCGGTCAGGAAGCAGCCGAGGATGACGCTCACCCCGAGGTCGCGGCCGTGGCGCTCGTACGCCCAGAGCACGAAGGTCACCGGCACCAGGAAGCTGCCGAGCAGGATCAGGGTCGGCAGCAGGGTGGTGTTCTTCGTGGCGTACGTGACCAGCGCGGTCAGCGCCCACAGCGCCAGCCCGCCCCACAGGCAGCGCCGCCACAGGCCCGCGCGGATCTGCGGATACGTCGGCGGCGGCTGCTGCGGGCCGGGGATGCGGGCCTGGGGTGCGCCGGGCGGCGGGGAGTAGCTCACGGCAGGTCCTCGGGTCGGGGGCGAAGTGTGCGTGATGCTCGGCTCGATGGTGAAGTGGGTGCAATGTGAGGATTTGCCGGAACCCTATGGTAAGTACCCCCTATGTCGCAGGCCGGGACGCTCATCCTGATCATGTCCATCGCGGTGCTGGCGCCCCTGCTGGCCTACGGGATCAGCCGCCGGCTGCCGGTGCCGCTCGTCATCTTCGAGATCCTGCTGGGCATCCTCGTCGGCCCCGACGTACTGGGCTGGGCGGGCGACGGGCAGGTCATCGACACCCTGTCCGACCTGGGGCTGGCGATGCTGATCTTCCTGGCCGGGTACGAGATCGAGTTCGACAAGGTCCGCGGCGACACCCTCAGGCGCTCGCTGTGGGCCTGGCTGATCGCGCTGGTCGTCGGACTGACCCTGGCCTCCGCCCTCACCGGTCTGTCGAAGGGCGTCTACCTCGGCACCGCCCTCACCAGCACCGCCCTCGGCACGATCCTGCCGGTGCTGCGGGACGCCGGCCATCTGCACACCCGGTTCGGCTCGGTGATGATGGCGTTCGGCGCGGTGGGGGAGTTCGGGCCGATCATCGCCATGGCGCTGCTGCTCAGCGGGCGTTCACCGGGCCGCTCGACGGCGGTGCTGGCGGCCTTCGCGCTGCTCACGGCCGCCGCGGTGTGGTGGGCGATGCGACCGCGCCCGCCGTGGTTCCCCCGGGTGATCGCCAAGACCCTGCACAGCAGCGGCCAGTTCGCCGTACGCCTGGTCGTCCTGCTCCTCGCGGTGATGCTCGGCATCTCCCAGGCCCTCGGCCTCGACACGCTGCTCGGGGCCTTCGCCGCCGGGCTGCTCACCCGGCTGGTGCTGCACGGGGCGGCGCCGGAGAGCGCGGGACCGGTCCTGGAGAAGGTCGAGGCGATGGGGTTCGGCTTCCTGGTGCCGGTGTTCTTCGTGGTCACCGGCATCGAGTTCGACCTGGACGCGCTGCTCTCCGGCGGCCGGGCGCTGCTGCTCCTGCCGGTCTTCCTGCTGCTGTTCGTCCTGGTCCGAGGCCTGCCGGTGTATGTCCTGGCGCCGCGTGACCTCGTACCGCGGGACCGGCGCGCCCTCACCCTCTACGCGTCCACCGCGCTCCCCCTGGTCGTCGCCATCACCACGATCGGCGTCGACGACGGCGTCCTGAAGACCGACGAGGCGGCCGCGCTGGTCGGCGCCGCGATGCTGTCGGTGCTGCTGTTCCCGCTGGCGGGGCTGCGGTTGCGCGGGGAGAAGAGGGTGGTGGAAGAGCCGCTCGGGGGGTCGGAGTCGTGGTGAGGTCGGTCAGGATGTGACCGTCTGATCCTCACGGTCATGGGAGCGCACATGCGGGCAGTGGTGTTCGAGCGGTACGGCGAGCCGGCCGAGGTGCGGGAGGTGCCCGAGCCCGAGCCGGCCCCGCACGGGGTCGTGGTCCGTGTCGAGGCCACCGGTCTGTGCCGCAGCGACTGGCACGGCTGGCAGGGCCACGACCCGGACATCACGCTCCCGCACGTGCCCGGCCATGAACTCGCCGGCGTCGTCGAGGCGGCCGGCGACCGGGTCACCGCCTGGCACCCCGGCGACCGGGTCACCGTCCCCTTCGTGTGCGCCTGCGGGACCTGCGCCGCCTGCGCGGCCGGCGACCACCAGATCTGCGAGCGGCAGACCCAGCCCGGCTTCACCCACTGGGGTTCCTTCGCGCAGTACGTGGCGCTGGACCACGCCGACGTGAACCTGGTGGCGGTCCCCGAGGGCCTCTCCTTCGCCACCGCCGCCTCCCTCGGCTGCCGGTTCGCCACGGCGTTCCGGGCGGTGGTGCAGCAGGGGCGGGTCGCGGCGGGGGAGTGGGTCGCGGTGCACGGCTGCGGCGGGGTGGGCCTGTCGGCGGTGATGATCGCGGCGGCCTCGGGCGCGCGGGTGGTGGCCGTGGACGTGTCCCCGCAAGCCCTGGACCTGGCACGGGAGTTCGGCGCGGCAGCGGCCGTGAACGCCGCCGAGACCCCGGACCCGGCCGCGGCGATCCGTGAACTGACCGGGGGCGGCGCCCACTTGTCCCTGGACGCCCTCGGCTCCCCGGTCACCTGCGCGGCCTCCGTCAACTCCCTGCGCCGCCGCGGCCGCCACCTCCAGGTCGGCCTGCTGCCTTCGGCGGACGGCACGACCCCCGTCCCGATGGCCCGCGCGATCGCCCTGGAGCTGGAGATCCTGGGCAGCCACGGCATGGCCGCCCACACCTACCCGGGGATGCTGGAGCTGGTGCGGGCCGGTGTCCTGCGGCCTGACCTCCTCGTCACGTCCACCATCGACCTGGCCGCGACGCCCGCCGCCCTTGCGGCGATGGGGACCGCACCCGGCGCCGGGGTGACGGTCATCGAGCCGTGGCGCTGAGGGCCGCCCACTCCTGCTCCAGCACGGCCATGACCACCCAGTCCACCCACTGCCCGTCCCGTAGATCGGCCTCGCGCCGGACGCCCTCCCGCACGAAGCCGGCCTTCTCGTAGGCGCGCAGGGCCCGGGCGTTGTGGCCGTACACCTCCAACTGGACCCGATGCAGGCCCAGGTGCTCGAAGCCGTACCCGACGACGAGGCGGGTCGCCTCGGTGCCGAGCCCGCGGTCACGGCCCCGCGGGCCGAGCAGGGTGCGGAACGTGCAACTGCGTGTCTGCGCGTCCCACTCGTACAGCACCACCTCGCCCACGAGTTCGCCGGTGGCGCGGTCGGTGACCGCGAGGTCGAGGCGGTCGGGCTGCGCGGACCGGGAGCCGTACCAGGAGCGCAACTGCTCCAGGGTGAAGACGGTGCCCGGCCCGCCGGTGAAGCGGAGCACCTCGGGATCGTCGATGATCTCCGACATGACCTCCGCGTCCGCCTCCGTGAAGGGACGCAGCACGGTCTTCGCGCCGGTGAGAACGGGTTTGACGGAGAAACTCATCCGCGGATCCTCACCGGCCGGACGCCCGGTCGGCAACCGTGTTTCCCTCAGTCCTGCCGTCTGCCGCGGTTGCCGGGCCGCGAGGCGACCCACGCCCGCACGGTGTCCGCGTACCAGAAGGGTTTGCCGCCCTCCACATGGTCGGGTGGCGGCAGCAGCCCGTGTTTGCGGTACGACCGCACGGTGTCCGGCTGCACCCGGATGTGTGCGGCGATGTCCTTGTACGACCAGAGCCTTCGGTCGGTCATGAGGTGCACCTCCCTGCGCGCGCCGCGGTGGCGGCCGGGAACGGCCGTCGGGGGTACCGGGCGCTGCGCTGGCGTCACAAAGCCTGTGCCCCGTGAACGACGCAGAGTGAGCGCCGGTCAGGGCCTGTGCACGGCGTGTGACGCAGGACCCGCGTACACGCGACATGTGTGACACGCAGGGGGCGTTCGTGACACGAGTGCAGCAGAGGCGCACGCGGGCGCGTGGGCGCGGCGCGTTGACAGCGGGGCGCGGAACAGCCCACGGGAGGACGCGCGCAGGTGGGGCCGGACCCGCTGCGCCGGGCCCGGCCCCACCAGTTCCCCCGCCTCCCCGGTGGCCACGCACGGCTCACAACGGCCGGGGCCCACAGACTGCATTCAGCCACCGCGGCCGGTCTTGGAGAAATCCGCACTGCGGCCGGGTCAGAGCACCAGACTCGTCGCCTCACCGCTGATCCGGTCGCCTCCGGCGGCGCCACCCGCCCCGCGCCGCGCGAGGGTGAACTCCCGGGGCGTGCACCCGGTCATCGCCTTGAACTCGCCGCTGAGATGGGCCTGGTCGTAGAAACCGCACAGCGCCGCGGTCTCCGCCTGCCCCCGCCCCGCCGCCAGCAGCCGCCGCGCCCGCTGCAACCGCAGCACCCGCGCCGCCGCCTTGGGGCCCAGCCCGATCTGCTCCCGGAACCGGTTCTCCAGATGCCGCACACTCCAGCCGACGTCCGCGGCGAGCCGCGGCACCGGGATCGCCCCGCCGGTCCGCACCAACTCACCCCAGGCCCGCACAACTTGCGCCGAGTGCGGCGCACCGGCCGCGGACCACCGCACCAACACGTCGTCCAGCAGCCCGAACCGGGCCTCCCAGGACGGCAAGGCGCCCAGCGCGGCGGCGAGTTCACCCACCCGCGTGGGCAGAGCGTGCGGCAACTCGTCAGGATCGACCGTGCGGTTGGCCAACTCGTGCTGTGGCGTCCCGAACAGCGAGAAGGCGGCCCAGGGAGCGAGCAGAACCTCGATCCCCGACAGCCGCCCGTCGTGCTCACCGATGGCGGGAGTGGTGGTGGGCCCGCAGTACACGGACACCAGCGTGTCCGGCGCCCGGCCCGCACGCGTGATCCTCACCGGCTCCCCGAACCCCAGCAGCAACGTGGCGGCCCCGATGGGCGCCTCAAGCCGCCGCCGTGGCCGATCGAGCGCCAGCCGCACCCGCGGTAGGAGATGACGCCGGGACGAAGGCGGGCATGGGGCAGAGCAAGGGCAATGTCCCAGGAACCCCAGGCTCCATGTCCGGACCGGACATTTGTCATCGCCCCATCGTGCAACGCCGTCAGGGGCGCGGGAAAGTGTCAATTTGCGGCTCCGCCGCGTGGGCGCGACAAGCCCCGGCGGCGCCGCACCCGCCGAAAACCTAAGCCCCGCACGACCTCAAGAACGCCCGAGTCCGCTGAGCAATAGGAAGCGGCTTGTCCGGATCGCACGGATACATGTCCTGCTCGACGATCGCGAACAGATCCACGTCCAACTTCTGCGCCGCCTCCAGCACCGGCCCCAACGCGGGCACCCCGGACGGCGGTTCGCACATCACGCCCTGCGCCACGGCGGGTCCGAACGGCGTTCCCTTGGCCCGCACGTCGGCGAGGATCTCGGGGTCGACCTGCTTGAGGTGCAGGTACCCGATCCTGGAGCCGTACGTCTCGATCAGCTTCACGCTGTCCCCGCCGCAGTACGCGTAGTGCCCCGTGTCCAGGCACAGCGACACCAGCGACGAGTCCGTCCCGTCCAGGAACCGGGTCACGTTCTCCTCGGAGTCGATGTGCGTGTCGGCATGCGGATGCACGACGATCTGCAACCCGTACTCCTCCCGCACCCGCTGCCCCAGCCGCTCGGTGAGCGACGTGAGGTTCCGCCACTGCTCGGGCGTCAGCGTGTCCGGCTCCAGCACCTCACCGGTCTTGTCGTCCCGCCAGAAGGACGGGATGACGACGAGGTGCTTCGCCCCCATGGCCTGGGCCAGCACCGCGTTGTCGGCGACGTGCGCCCAGGTCTTCTCCCAGACGGACTCGCCGTGGTGCAGCCCGGTGAAGACCGTGCCGGCCGACACCTTGAGGCCGCGCCGGCCCACCTCCGCGGTGAGCACCGCGGGGTCGGTCGGCAGGTACCCGTAAGGGCCAAGCTCGATCCACTCGTAACCGGAATCCGCGACCTCGTCGAGGAACCGCTGCCAGGGGACCTGCTGGGGGTCGTCGGGGAACCACACACCCCAGGAGTCGGGAGCCGACCCGATCCGGATGCGGGACAGTGAGGAAGAGGGTGACAACGACGTCATGCCGGTCAGCTTCCGCGTGGGCGGCAAGCGCTGTCAAGAGCTGGTCCGAATGTCTGGACAAAACATTGACAGGGTAGCTCCCGCGGGGCTAGAAAGCCGTGGAGAGCCGATACGAAGGGAACTCGATGGCGTACGACCTGATCACCATGGGGCGGATCGGAGTGGACCTCTATCCGCTGCAGACGGGCGTCCCGCTGCCGGAGGTGACGTCCTTCGGCAAGTTCCTCGGCGGCTCGGCGACGAACGTCGCGGTCGCCGCGGCCCGCCTGGGGCGGCAGACCGCGGTGATCACCCGCACCGGCGACGACCCCTTCGGCACCTACCTGCACGAGGCCCTCCGGGGCTTCGGCGTCGACGACCGCTGGGTCACCCCGGTGCCGGGCCTGCCGACCCCGGTCACGTTCTGCGAGATCTTCCCGCCGGACGACTTCCCGCTGTACTTCTACCGGCAGCCCAAGGCCCCCGACCTGGAGATCGACGCCCACGAGCTCGACCTCGACGCCATCCGCGAGGCCCGGGTCTTCTGGGTCACCGGCACCGGCCTGAGCGAGGAGCCCAGCCGTACGGCGACGCTCGCGGCCCTCGCCCACCGGGCCAAGGCGGGCATCACCGTCTTCGACCTGGACTGGCGCCCGATGTTCTGGAGCGACCCGGACGCGGCCCGCCCCTTCTACGCCGAAGCCCTCAAGCACACCACCGTCGCGGTCGGCAACCTCGACGAGGTCGAGGTCGCGACCGGCGTCCGCGAGCCCCGTGCCGCCGCCGAGGCGCTCCTCGACGCCGGGGTCGAGCTCGCCGTCGTCAAGCAGGGCCCCAAGGGCGTGCTGGCGGTCGACCGGAACGGGAACTCCGCCGAGGTCCCGCCGCTCCCCGTGGACGTCCTCAACGGGCTCGGCGCCGGCGACGCCTTCGGCGGCTCCCTGTGCCACGGCCTCCTCGACGGCTGGGACCTGGAGAAGATCATGCGGCACGCCAACGCGGCCGGCGCGATCGTCGCCTCCCGCCTGGAATGCAGCTCGGCGATGCCCACGCCGGAGGAGATCGAGGGCGCGATCGCCGCGGGGGCCGTCCGGTGACCGTCGACATCGCCGAACTCGTCCGCCTGCGCACCCGCCACCCCGAGGCGATCGCCGAGGCCGCCGCCCGCCGCACCCGCAGGCCACTGCTGGGCGCCAGCGACCGCCTCATGATCGTCGCCGCCGACCACCCGGCCCGCGGCGCGCTCGGCGTCGGCGACCGC
Organism: Streptomyces sp. Act143; assembly: GCF_003143935.1. Lineage (GTDB taxonomy): Bacteria > Actinomycetota > Actinomycetes > Streptomycetales > Streptomycetaceae > Streptomyces. Next base: position 7,042,320 of record NZ_QFRX01000001.1, read on the forward strand.
AAGTTCGCCATGGCCAACCGCGCCGACCTGCTCGAACGCCTCTGCCTGGCGCTCTCCCGGCCCGGCGTCGACGGCGTCCTCGCGACCGCCGACATCCTCGACGACCTGCTGCTGCTCGGCGCGCTCGACGGCAAGGTCGTCATGGGCTCCATGAACCGCGGCGGCCTCCAGGGCGCGCGCTTCGAACTCGACGACCGCTTCACCGGGCACCGCGCCGAGGACATCGAGCGGCTCGGCTTCGACGCGGGCAAACTGCTCCTGCGCATCGACTACGACGACCCGGGCTCCCTGACCACCATGGAGTCCACCGCCCGCGTCATCGACGACATGGCCGCGCGCCGGCTGCCCGTCTTCGTCGAGCCGTTCCTCAGCAGCCGCACCGCCGAGGGCAAGGTGAAGAACGACCTCTCCGCCGAGGCTGTCACCAAGTCCATCGCCATCGCCTCCGGCCTGGGCGGCAGTTCGGCCTACACCTGGCTGAAGGTGCCGGTCACCGACAACCCCGACGACATGGCCGAGGTCATGGCCACCTCCACGCTGCCCGCCGTGCTGCTGGGCGGCGAGGTCGGCGATGACCAGGACGGGGCGTACGAGAAGTGGCGGGGCGCTCTGCAACTCCCCACCGTGCGCGGGCTCGTGGTCGGACGTTCGCTGCTCTACCCGGCGGACGGAGACGTCGCCGCCGCCGTGGACACCGCCGTAGGACTGCTGTGAGGACCGCATGAGCAACGATCTCCACATCCCCAAGGGCGCCTCCACCACCGCCCTGTACACAGTGGACATCGACCCGAAGCGGGCCGGTTGGACGCATTCCAGTCTGCGGATCGTCGCGCTGGAACCCGGTGGCATGCACACCTTCACCACCGGTGAGAGTGAGTGGATCGTGCTTCCGCTGGAAGGCGGATGTACCGTGCAAACAGAAGAGAACGAATTCCAACTCCTGGGCAGGGAAAGCGTGTTCGCGTCGGTCTCCGACTTCGCGTACGTGCCCCGCGACGCCCGGGCAACGATCGCCTCCGGCGCGGGAGGCCGCTTCGCCCTGGCAGGAGCGAAGTGCGAGCGACGACTCCCCGCCCGCTACGGCCCCGCGCCGGAGGTCCCCACCGAAAAACGCGGCAGCGGCAACCGGCTGCGCCACGTCCGCAACTTCGCCTCCGCCGACGCCTTCGACTGCGACAAGCTGATCGCCGTCGAGGTCATCACCCCCGGCGGCAACTGGTCCTCGTACCCGCCCCACAAGCACGACGAGCACCGGCCGGGCGAGGAAGCGGAGTTGGAGGAGATCTACTACTTCGAGATCGACGGCCCGAACGGTTTCGGCTATCAGCGCGTATCCCCTTCCCGTGAGGGCGGATCGGACGTCCTCGCGGAGGTCCGCTCCGGTGACGCCGTCCTCGTCCCCGACGGATGGCACGGCCCGTCGATCGCCCAGCCCGACCACGACATGTACTACCTGAACGTCATGGCGGGCCCGGGCGAGACCCGGGAGTGGCGGATCTGCTTCCACCCGGACCACACGGAGGGGTACCGATGACGACCACCCGGCTCACGGTCGCGCAGGCCCTTGTACGTTTCCTCACCGCCCAGTACACCGAACGCGACGGTGTGCGGCAGCGGTTGATCTCCGCCACCTGGGGCATCTTCGGCCACGGCAACGTGGCCGGCCTCGGTCAGGCGCTCGTCGAGTACGCCGACGACATGCCGTACCACCAGGGCCGCAACGAGCAGTCGATGGTGCACGCGGCCATCGGCTACGCGCGGCAGTCCAACCGCCTGTCCACGCACGCCGTCACGACCTCCATCGGCCCCGGTGCCACCAACCTGGTCACCGGCGCCGCCCTCGCCACCATCAACCACCTCCCGGTCCTGCTGCTGCCCGGCGACATCTTCGCCACCCGCCCCGCCGACCCGGTCCTCCAGCAGCTGGAGGTGCCGTACGCGGGCGACATCAGCGTCAACGACTGCCTGCGCCCGGTGTCGAGGTACTTCGACCGCGTCACCCGCCCCGAGGCCCTGATCCCGGCCGCCCTCCAGGCCATGCGCGTCCTCACCGACCCGGTGGAGACGGGCGCCGTGACGCTCGCCCTCCCGCAGGACGTCCAGGCCGAGGCGTACGACTGGCCGGAGGAGTTCTTCGCCGAGCGCACCTGGGTGGTACGCCGTCCGGGCGCCGACCCGACCGAACTCGCCGAGGCCATCACGGCGATCCGCGGCGCCCGCCGCCCCCTCGTCGTCGCGGGCGGCGGCGTCCACCACAGCCGCGCCGAGGAGGCCCTCGCCGAGTTCGCCGAGGTGACCCGCATCCCGGTCGCGGCCACCCAGGCCGGCAAGGGCTCGCTGCGCTGGGACCACCCCCAGGACGTCGGCGGCATCGGCCACACCGGCACCGCGACCGCCAACGAACTCGCCCGCCAGGCCGACCTGGTGATCGGCGTCGGCACCCGCTGGACCGACTTCACCACCGCCTCCGGGACCCTCTTCGAAGCCCCCGGTGTCCGCTTCCTCAACCTCAACATCGCGCCCTTCGACGGCCACAAGCTGGCCGGCCGGCCGCTGGTCGCGGACGCCCGCAGCGGCCTGTCGGAGCTGACCGAGGCCCTCCAGATGCACGGGCACACGGTCACCGACGGGTACGTCACCGAGTACACCGAGGACAAGCAGCGCTGGGAGCACCGCGTCGACGCCTGCTACGAGGCCGACGAGATAGACGTGCGCCCCACCCAGCCGCAGGTCCTCGGCGCCCTGGACGCCCTGGTCGACGAGAGCGACATCGTCATCAACGCGGCCGGCTCCCTCCCCGGCGACCTGCACAAGCTGTGGCGGGCCCGGTCCCGGGACCAGTACCACCTGGAGTACGGCTACTCCTGCATGGGCTACGAGATCCCGGCCGCGATCGGCGTGAAGATGGCCGCCCCCGAGCGGAACGTCTGGGCGCTCGTCGGCGACGGCACCTACCTGATGATGCCGACCGAGATCGTCACCGCCGTCCAGGAGGGCGTCGCGATCAAGATGCTGCTCATCCAGAACCACGGGTACGCCTCGATCGGCGGCCTGTCGGAGACGGTCGGCGGCGAGCGGTTCGGCACCGCGTACCGGTACCAGTCGGACGACGGTACCTACACCGGGGCGCCGCTCCCGGTGGACCTGGCCGCCAACGCGGCCAGCCTGGGCATGCGCGTGCTGCGCGCGAAGACCGTCGGTGACCTGCGCGAGGCCCTCGCCCAGGCACGCGCGGCGGACACTCCCACATGTGTCTACGTCGAGACCGAAACGGCAGACACAGTGTCGGGCGCGCCTCCGGCGCAGGCCTGGTGGGATGTACCTGTGGCCGAGACCGCGACCCGACCGTCCGCGGTGAAGGCACGAGAGCTGTACGACCGGCACGTCTCTACCCGACGCCGCCATCTGTGAAGGAGCAACTGGGCATGACGAAGATCGTCAACCACTGGATCGGCGGCAAGACCGTCGAAGGCGCGTCGGGGAACTACGGGCCGGTCACCGACCCGGCGACCGGCGCGGTCACCACCAAGGTCGCGTTCGCGTCCGTCGATGAGGTCGACGCGGCGGTCCAGGCCGCCAAGGACGCGTTCGTGTCCTGGGGGCAGTCCTCGCTGGCCAAGCGCACGGAGATCCTCTTCAAGTTCCGTGCGCTGCTGGACGCCAACCGCGACGCGATCGCCGAGCTGATCACCGCCGAGCACGGCAAGGTGCACTCCGACGCGCTCGGTGAGGTGGCCCGCGGTCTGGAGATCGTGGACCTCGCCTGCGGCATCAACGTGCAGCTGAAGGGCGAGCTGTCGACGCAGGTCGCCAGCCGTGTCGACGTGGCGTCCATCCGGCAGCCGCTCGGTGTCGTCGCCGGCATCACGCCGTTCAACTTCCCGGCGATGGTCCCGATGTGGATGTTCCCGATCGCCATCGCGACCGGCAACACCTTCGTGCTGAAGCCGTCCGAGAAGGACCCGTCGGCGTCGATCAAGATCGCCGAGCTGCTCGCCGAGGCCGGCCTGCCCGACGGCGTCTTCAACGTCGTCCACGGCGACAAGGTGGCCGTCGACCGCCTCCTGGAGCACCCGGACGTCAAGGCCGTCTCCTTCGTCGGCTCCACCCCGATCGCCCGCTACATCCACACCACCGCCTCCGCCAACGGCAAGCGTGTCCAGGCCCTGGGCGGCGCCAAGAACCACATGCTGGTCCTGCCGGACGCCGACCTCGACGCGGCGGCCGACGCGGCCGTCTCGGCGGCCTACGGCTCGGCGGGCGAGCGCTGCATGGCGATCTCCGCGGTCGTGGCGGTCGGCTCCATCGGCGACGAGCTGGTGGCGAAGATCCGCGAGCGCGCCGAGAAGATCAAGATCGGCCCCGGCAACGACCCGGCCTCCGAGATGGGCCCGCTGATCACCGCCGTCCACCGCGACAAGGTGGCGTCCTACGTCACGGGCGCGGCGGCCGAGGGCTGCGAGGTCGTCCTCGACGGCACCGGCTACACGGTCGAGGGCTTCGAGGACGGCCACTGGATCGGCATCTCGCTCCTCGACAAGGTGCCGACCACCGCGAAGGCCTACCAGGACGAGATCTTCGGCCCGGTCCTGACGGTCCTGCGCGTCGACACCTACGACGAGGGCATCGCGCTCATCAACGCCTCGCCGTTCGGCAACGGCACCGCGATCTTCACCCGGGACGGCGGCGCCGCCCGCCGCTTCCAGCTGGAGGTCGAGGCCGGCATGGTCGGCGTGAACGTCCCGATCCCGGTCCCCGTCGGCTACCACAGCTTCGGCGGCTGGAAGGACTCGCTCTTCGGCGACCACCACATCTACGGCAACGACGGCACCCACTTCTACACCCGCGGCAAGGTCATCACGACCCGCTGGCCCGACCCGGCCGACGCCCCGGCGGGCGTGGACCTGGGCTTCCCGCGCAACCACTGAGACCAGTCACCGAGACCAGCCGCTGAGCCCGGGCACCCGAAGGCGGGTGTCCGGGCTCAGCCCTGTCTCACTGGCCCTGGGCCTGCTTGAGCGCCTCGGTCATGTCGGCGGTCTCGGCGGCCGGCGGGGCCTTGACCTCGGCGGTGGCACCGAACCTGGCGAAGTCCATGGTGACCTTCATCTTGCCCATCACCTGCACCAGCCGGACGGGCAGGTCCTTCTTGCCCAGCCAGACCTCCATGGTGATGGTGTCCGCGCCGCCGGTCATCTGGTTGAGCAGGCTGCCGTCGCCGGTGTAGGCCTCCTTGAAGCGGCCCATGTGCTCCTGGTCGATCACGGCCCGGTAGTGGGTCGCCTTCTGACCGTTCACCGTCTCGGAGCCGAGGTCCTCGACGTCGCTCGCGTACTTCAGGCCCTTCAGCGAGGCCGTCGGGTTCCCGCCGCCGCCCCCGCTCATCGCCGCCGCGCCGTTCTCACCGAACACGGCGGAGGCGTCGACCTTCATCCACTCCTTGCCCTCGAGCGGGCCCGAGGCCTGCGGGTCGACGTCGTAGTAGTACACGCCGTCGACGAGCAGACAGTGGATCTTCGGGTCGTCCTGCACCGCCTGCATCTGGGCGGCGGCGGTGTCCATCTGCACGTCGTACGCCATGCCGTCGCCCCACGAGTACGTGCCGTCCATGGCGATCGGCGTGCCCGTGCCCAGGTCGGTCGAGACCTTCACCTCGGCCGACCCGAGCTGCTCGGTCCGGTCGGTGGCCCGGCCGAAGGCCGCGAGGATCGCGTCGGTCTTGTCGACCGCGTCCGCCGCCTGCTTCACGCCGTCGGCGCCGCACGCGGACGTCGCCACCAACGCCGCTGCCGTGAACCCCACCCAGGCAGCGCTGTGCTTCGCCTTCATCTGTCCCCACCCATAGCTGTGTCCTACGTCTGTGTGTTCTGTGAACGCAGACTCTAACGGGACACACTGACACGTCCGTATGCCGGACGTCGGCAGTTTTTTCACCCCCTTCGCTGCGGTTCCCGCACCCGGCGCGCAAACGGAATCCCCGGCCCTGGTTCGCCGAATACGCGATCAAAAGCCGTTTCGATCTACGGATTCCGCACACAGAGACCCATTGACGTAATGGTTTCCGTCGGGATTCCATGCAGCGCAATCTGCTGCACGAGTCGATCGGAACCGCCGTATGACCGACACGCTCCGCCCGCCCGCGACCATCGCCCCCGAGGCCTCGGACCACCCCCGGAAGCTGAAGCGTTCGATCGGCGTCGTCGGCGGCACCCTCCTCACCCTCTCGTGCGTGACCCCCGCCTCCACCCTCTTCGTGGTCGTCCCCGACCTCTTCGGTTCCCTCGGCACCGCGACCGCCCTCACCATCGCGATCGGCTCCCTGCTCTGCATCGCCGTGGCGTTCTGCTACTCCGAGCTGGGCACCCTCATCCCCAGCGCGGGCGGCGAGTACGCGATGGTCTCGACGATGGCGGGCCGGCTGGCGGGCTGGCTCGTCTTCGTCCTCTCCCTCCTGGTCGTGATGATCGTCCCGCCGGTGATCGCGATGGGCACCGCGGACTACCTGGCCCCCGTGATCCACCTGGACCCGGCCCTCGCCGGCGCCGGTGTGATGCTCCTGGCCACCCTGGCCGGCCTCCTCGACCTGCGCGCCAACGCCTGGATCACCGGCGTCTTCCTGGTCCTGGAGGTCATCGCGGCGGCGGTGGTGGCGGTCCTGGGCTTCGCCCACGCCGAGCGCGGCCCGGACAGCCTGGTCTCGATGCAGGTCGCGGGGGCGAACGGCGGCACGGACACGGTGACGGCCATGCTGGTCGTCTCCGGCCTGGCGATCGCCCTCTTCGTCACCCAGGGCTTCTCCACCGCCGTCTACCTCTCCGAGGAACTGGAGAACCCGCGCCGCAACGTCGCCCGCACGGTCCTGGCCACCCTCGCCATCTCCTCGGTGATCATCCTGGTCCCGGTGGTGGCCATCACCATGGGCGCGAGCGACCTGTCGGAACTGACCGGCGGTGACATCGGCGCGATGGTCACGGCCTGGTCCAACTCGGCGGTCGGCACGTTCGTCAGCCTCTGCGTGGCCCTCGCGATCATCAACGCGGGCATCGTCATGGTCATCCAGAACTCCCGCGTCCTGTTCGCCTCCGCCCGCGACAAGGCCTGGCCCCAGCCGGTCAACGACGTCTTCTCCAAGCTCGGCCGCTTCGGCTCCCCCTGGGTCGCCACCCTCGCCGTCGGCATCCCCGGCGCGGCCCTGTGCTTCGTCAACCTGGACACCCTGTACGGCGTGACGGGCGTCTCGGTGACCGGCATGTACCTGCTGGTGGCGGTCGCGGCTCTCCTCGCGCGCAAGGGCACCCACAAGCACACGCCGGCCTGGCGGATGCCCCTGTGGCCGGCCGTGCCGGTCCTGCTGATCGGCGTCCTGGCCTACATCCTCAGCCGACAGGAGACCCAGTACCTCCTGTGGACAGGCGGCATCACGGCAGCGGCGACGCTCTACTGGGCCCTCTACCTCCGTCCGCGCAAGGACACCCGCTGGCTGGTGGAGATCCCCGAGGACGAACTCGCCTAGGACGGGCCGCCCGTCGACACCATCAACGCCCGCAGCCGCTCCATGTACAGCCGCATGTTCTTGTGGGCGACGTCCGTGTCCGGGTACCGGCAGGCGAACCACACCCCGTCGTGCAGCCGGTTCAGCCACACGCACACCTGGTCCCCGTACGACACCCGGATCAGCCCGTACGCCGACAGCGCGTCCCACCGCTCGGCCCCCGGCAGGGCGCGCGCGTCGGTGAACGACACGATGGAGTACAGGTCGGGCGAGGTGGGCCGGAAGTCGGTGCCCAGCAGACCCAGCATCCGGGCGAGCGGCATCCGGGACAGCGGCCGGGCGGCCTGCAACTGCGCGCGTACGGCAGGCAGCGCGCTCGGGAAGTCGGCGGGCACCGGCACCTCGATCGGCGCCCCGCCGACGTACCAGCCCACGGAGTCGGACCACTGGGACTTCACCCGGGTGTGGAAGGGCACCACCGTCCGGTAGACGGAGGCGCCGCCGATCTCCCCGGCGATCAGCGCGGTGGCCGCGAGCACCCCGACCAGGCTCCCGCCGTACGGCCGGCAGTACGCCTCGAAGGCGGCCGCCTCTGCGGGACCCACGAGCATCTCGCACATCATCTTCTGCTCGGGCAGCGCACCACCCGGCTCCACCCCCAGGTCCAGGGGAAACGTCGGCAGCGTCCCGTCGCACCGCCGGATGAACTCCCGCCAGCGCCCGACGGTCTCGTGGTCCTCGTCGATCCGGTCCGCGTCGGCCCGCTCGATCCGGCAGAAGTCGATGTAACTGCTCACCGCCGCCGTGTCCGCCACGCCCCGGCCCGCGTACAACTCGTGGATCTCCGACGGGATCCGGTAGATCGAGTAGGCGTCGACGTTGCTGTGGTCGAACGCCATGTACACGCTCGTCGAGTCGTCCCGTACGACGGCCGCGTACATCAGGTTGGGCCAGCGCAGCGCGTCCGCGGTGACGTCGAAACGGTCCTGGAGGTGCCGCTCCAGAGCGGTCGCGTCCGTGAACTCCCCGGCCTCCTCCCGGTGCAGGGACACGTCGCGGGCGTCCAGGGTGAACCGCCGCAGCTCGTCCCCGTCCGTCCGGAACCCGCTGCGCAGCGTCTCGTGGCGCAGGGTCCACGCGCGCAGGGCCTCTTCCAGGGCGCCGAGGTCGACCGGCCCCGGGATGTCGAAGGCGGCACCGAGCCAGGTCGGGACGAAGAGGCCGTCCTCGCGGACCGTGCGGGCGGTCCGGATGTGCGACTCCTGGATGTACGCCGGTGGCCGGGTGTCCTCCGGCAGCCCCCGCGCCGCCGCCACGGTCGCCGGACTGAGCGTCCACTCGACGAGCCGTCCGGGCCGGATCTCGCAGCGCTGGATGTCGGTGATACGCACGAGGGCGTCTCCATTCGCAAAGGGGCGGACCCTCAAGCGAAGACGGCGCTTGCCGCGGACACGCAGACTTTCCCGGCTTTTCAATGCATCGGGTGGTACCTCGAACACTGTTCCTCGTACTTCGAGCGCGGTATGCGCGGGGGCAGGCGTACATCCGTAGGAGGTCGGCCGGTTCGGCCTGTGGTCGATAACTCCCCGACAGCTTCAGCCCGTACCGTTGAGGCATGGATCTTCGACTGCGAGGGCTGCTGCGGCGGCCCCGGCGACTGCTGGCCGCCGGGGCCGCCGTCGTCGTGCTCGCGGGGGCCGGTACCTGGACGGCGGTCGCCGACGACGACCCGTCCCCGGTGCGCGTGACCGACCAGGTCATGGCGGTGAACGGCGTCCGCATAGACACCTCGTACTTCACGTCGGGCGCCTCGGGACGCCGCCCCGCGGTCCTCCTGGGCCACGGCTTCGGCGGCTCGAAGAACGACGTACGCCAACAGGCCGAGGACCTGGCGCGGGACGGCTACGCGGTCCTCACCTGGTCGGCGAGAGGCTTCGGCAAGTCGACGGGCAGGATCGGCCTGAACGGGCCCGACGCCGAGGTGGCCGACGTCTCGAAGCTCATCGACTGGCTGGCGAAGCAGCCCCAGGTCCAGCTCGACAAGCCGGGCGACCCGCGCGTGGGCATGGCAGGCGGTTCCTACGGCGGTGCCATCGCCCTCCTCACCGCGGGCCACGACGACCGCGTGGACGCCATCGCACCCGCGATCACGTACTGGAACCTCTCGGACGCCCTGTTCCCGAACGGCGTCTTCAAGAAGCTCTGGGCCGGCATCTTCGTGAACACGGGCGGCGGCTGCGACAGGTTCGAGCCGCAGATCTGCGCGATGTACGACCGCGTGGCGGAGTCCGGCACCCCGGACGCCGCGGCCGAGAAGATGCTGGAGGAACGCTCCCCGTCCGCCGTCGGCGACCGCATCGACGTCCCCACCCTCCTCGTCCAGGGCCAGACCGACTCCCTCTTCACCCTCGACCAGTCCGACGCCGCCGCGAAGGCGATCAAGGCCAACGGCGCCCCCGTGGACGTCGACTGGATCGCGGGTGGCCACGACGGCGGCGACATGGAGACGAGCCGCGTCCAGGCCCGCATCGAGTCCTGGTTCGACCGCTACCTCAAGAAGAACACCGGAGTCGACACCGGCCCCGCCTTCCGCGTCACCCGCACCGGCGGCGTCGACTCCACCGACGGCGCCGCCCAACTGCGCGGCGCGAGCTCCGACACCTACCCCGGCCTGGCCGACGGCGACCGCACGATCGCCCTGACCGGCCGCGAGGAGCAGCGCGTCACCAACCCGGCCGGCGCCAACCCGCCCGGCGTCTCCGCCCTCCCCGGCCTCGGCAGCGCGGGCGGCCTGGCCCAGCTCTCCTCCCTGGGCGTCGGCGTCTCCCTCGACTTCCCGGGCCAGTACGCGCACTTCGAGTCCGCGCCCGTCACCGACGACCTCCGCATCACCGGCGCCCCGACGGCCACGGTCCATGTGAAGTCCACGTCCGACGACGCCGTCCTGTTCGCCAAGCTGTACGACGTCGGCCCCGGCGGCACCCGGCAGGTACTGCCCTCCCAGCTGGTGACACCCCTGCGGGTCGAGGACGCCAAGTCCGGCAAGGACGTGACGGTCACCCTCCCGGCGATCGACCACAAGATCGAGAACGGCCACCGGCTCCGCCTCGTCCTCGCCTCGACGGACCTCGGCTACGCCTCCCCGGCGGCTCCGGCGACGTACACCGTCTCCCTGAAGGGCGACCTGAAGGTCCCGACCGCCCCCGGCGTGGCGACCGCCGCCGCCCCGCTGCCCTCCTGGGTCTGGTGGCTCCCGCTCGCGGGCGCGATCATCGCGTTCGCCCTGCTCCTGACGGCCCGCCGCCGCACGGCGATGCCCGCCCCGGACCCGGAGCTGGCCGAAGTCCCGCTGCAGATCACGGACCTGAGCAAGAAGTACCCGGGCAGCGACCGCTACAGCGTCCGCGACCTCTCCTTCCGCGTCGAGAAGGGCCAGGTGCTCGGCCTCCTCGGCCCGAACGGCGCCGGCAAGACCACGTCCCTGCGCATGCTGATGGGCCTGATCAAGCCGGACGGCGGCGAGATCCGCGTCTTCGGCCACGCCATCCGCCCAGGCGCCCCGGTCCTGTCCCGGGTCGGCGCCTTCGTCGAGGGCGCGGGCTTCCTGCCGCACCTCTCCGGCCGGGAGAACCTGGAGCTGTACTGGGCGGCGACCGGCCGCCCGCCCGAGGACGCCCACCTGGACGAGGCGCTGGAGATCGCCGGCCTCGGCGACGCCCTCGCCCGCGCGGTCCGCACCTACTCCCAGGGCATGCGCCAGCGCCTGGCCATCGCCCAGGCCATGCTCGGCCTCCCCGATCTCCTCATCCTCGACGAACCGACCAACGGCCTCGACCCGCCGCAGATCCGCGAGATGCGCGAGGTGATGATCCGCTACGCGGCAGCCGGCCGCACGGTCATCGTCTCCAGCCACCTCCTGGCGGAGGTCGAACAGACCTGCACCCACCTGGTGGTGATGGACCGCGGACAGCTGGTCCAGGCGGGACCGGTGTCCGAGATCATCGGCGCGGGCGACACGCTGCTGGTGGGCCTGGCGGCAGACATCACGGACCCGTTGCTGGAAAAGGTGGCCGCCCTACCGCAGATCGAGTCGGCAACAAGAACGGACGGCGGCCTTCTGGTTCGCCTGACGGTGATGCCGCCAAGGGGCGCGGGGAACTGCGCGACCGGCCACAACGAACCCGCAGACGAACGCACAACTGCCGCAGACCTACTTGTGGACCTGGTCCGCCTGGAGGTACCGGTCGCCTCACTGGGCCCCCACCGCCGCCTTGAGGACGCCTTCCTCACCCTGATCGGAGGCTCCGCATGAGCACGCCCACACTCACCGAGACAGCCTCCGGCTACCAGGCACGCCACACCCTCCCCCTCCGCGTGGAGCTGGTCCGCCAGCTCAAACGCCGCCGCACGATGGTCATGTTCGGCATCCTCGCCGCGCTGCCGTTCGTGCTGCTGATCGCCTTCGCGATCGGCGGCGAGCCGGGCGGCCGCAACAACACCGTCTCCCTGATGGACACGGCGACCGCGTCCGGCGCCAACTTCGCCGCCGTCAACCTGTTCGTGTCGGCGGGCTTCCTGCTGGTCATCCCGGTGGCCCTGTTCTGCGGCGACACGGTCGCCTCGGAGGCCGGCTGGTCCTCCCTGCGCTATCTGCTGGCGGCGCCCGTGCCCAGAGCTCGCCTCCTGTGGTCCAAGCTCGTCGTCGGCCTCGGCCTGAGCCTGGCCGCGATGATCCTGCTGCCGGTCGTGGCGCTGGCCGCCGGCACCGCTGCCTACGGCTGGGGTCCCCTGGAGATCCCGACCGGCGGCTCGCTCTCGCCGGGCACCGCGGCGCAGCGTCTCGTCGTGGTCGTGGCGTTCATCTTCGTCTCCCAACTGGTCACCGCCGGGCTGGCGTTCTGGTTGTCGACCCGCACCGACGCCCCGCTCGGCGCGGTCGGCGGCGCGGTCGGCCTCACGATCGTCGGCAACGTCCTGGACGCCGTCACCGCCCTCGGCGACTGGCGCGACTTCCTGCCCGCGCACTGGCAGTTCGCGTGGGCGGACGCCGTACAGCCCACTCCCGAGTGGTCCGGCATGATCCAGGGCACGGCGGTCTCGGTAACGTACGCCCTCGTGCTGTTCGCGCTGGCCTTCCGCGGTTTCGCCCGCAAGGACGTGGTCTCCTAGGTCAACGGAAGATCGCATACCGGTCTCAACGCCCCTGCTCCGTGGCCTCTTCGAGACACTTCCGCAACGCTCCGTAGCGCACGTTCCGGCCCCCTGGCCCGTCACAGTCACAGAAGTCGACGTCAACGGACCAAGGGGGCACGGAAGATGGAGCGATACCGAATACGACGCCTGCGCGCCGCGTTGCTCGCGGTGACCGCCGCGGGCGGTCTGCTGCTGACGGGTTGCGGCGGCCCGGACGACAGCGGCAGCAGCAAGGCGTCGGACAGTTCGGGCAGGGGGTACGCCCCCGCACCCGGAGGCGGACAGCAGAGCGGCCCGGACGACGGCTCGCAGGAGGACTCCCGCGAGGTCGCCCCCTCGCCCGACCATCTCTCCACCTTCGCCCTCGACGTCGACACCGCCTCCTACGGCTACGCCCGCCGCACCCTCGCCGACGGCCGGCTGCCCGACCCCTCGACGGTCCGCCCCGAGGAGTTCGTCAACAGCTTCCGCCAGGACTACGACCGCCCCGACGGCAACGGCTTCACGGTCACCGTCGACGGCGCCCGCACCACCGAGGACGACTGGTCCCTGGTCCGCGTCGGCCTCGCCACCCGTGACGCCGGGGACGCGGACGACCGCCCGCCCGCCGCGCTCACCTTCGTCATCGACATCTCCGGCTCCATGGGCGAACCCGGCCGCCTCGACCTGGCCAAGGACTCCCTCGACACCATGACGGACCAGCTCCGCGACGACGACTCGGTCGCGATCGTCACCTTCAGCGACGAGGCCGAGCGGGTCCTGCCGATGACCCGCCTCGACGGCCACCGCGGCGCGGTCCACGACGCGATCGACAGCCTGGAGCCCACCGACTCCACCAACCTCGGCGCGGGCGTCGAGACCGGTTACGAGACCGCCGAGGACGGCCTGCGCGAGGGCGCCACCAACCGGGTCGTCCTGATCTCCGACGCCCTCGCCAACACCGGCGACACCGAATCCGGGACCATCCTCGAACGCATCGCGAGCGAGCGCCGCGAACACGGCATCACCCTCTTCGGCGTCGGCGTCGGCAGCGACTACGGCGACGCGCTGATGGAGGAGCTCGCCGACAAGGGCGACGGCCACACCGCCTACGTCTCCGACGACGAGGACGCCCGCAAGGTGTTCGTCGAGCAGCTCCCGCAGAACATCGACCTGACCGCCCGCGACGCCAAGGCCCAGGTCGCCTTCGACCCCGAGACGGTCAAGGAGTTCCGCCTGGTCGGCTACGACGACCGCACGGTCGCCGACGACGACTTCCGCGACGACCGCGTCGACGGCGGCGAGGTCGGCCCCGGCCACACCGTCACCGCGCTCTACGCCGTCCGCACCGAGCCCGGCGCCGACGGCCACCTCGCCACGGCCACCGTCCGCTGGCTCGACCCCGACACCCGCACCCCGCACGAGGAGTCGGGCCGACTGGAGACCGACGCCCTGGACAGCTCGGTCCACCGGGCGAGCCCCCGCTTCCAAGTGACCACCCTGGCCGCCTACTTCGCCGACACCCTCCGCTCCGCCGACGGCGACCGCACCGCCCTCCCGGGCTGCCCCTCCCTGTCCGAACTGAGCGAACAGGCCCGCGACTTGGCCCACACCACGGAGGACGAGGACGTGGCGCGCCTGGCCGAGACGATCGAGGACGCCAGGAGCCTGCGCTCCTGACTCGCACACCAGTCCCGGCGCTGCAGGCCCCATTGACCTTTCCTTACGCGTGAGTAAGTTGACGTCCCAGTCAGCGCCGACCGGGGAGCCGTCATGGGCGTACGCAAGGATCTGAAGCGGGCGAAACAACGCACCGACCTGGCCACCCGCACCGAGGTCGAGATCGTCCGCGACGAGCACGGAGTGGTCCGCGAGGCCCGCACCGCACCCCTCGCGCCCCCCGCCCCGACGGGCAGCACCGCCGACATCCCGTTCACCAACGCGGCCGAGGCCCCCGAGGCGGTGGTCCTGCGCCGCAAGCAGGGGACCGTCTGGCAGCCGGTCACGGCCGCCGCGTTCGCCCGCGAAGTCACCGCGGTGGCCAAGGGGTTGATCGCGGCGGGCGTCGAACCGGGCGGCCGGGTCGCGGTGATGTCCCGCACCCGCTACGAGTGGACGGTCCTGGACTTCGCGATCTGGGCGGCGGGCGGCCAGAGCGTGCCGATCTACGCCACCTCCTCGGCGGAGCAGGTGGAGTGGATCGTCCGCGACTCGGGAGCCCGCCACGTCGTCACGGAGACCGCGGAGCACACCGATACCGTGACGACCGGCACCGCCCGCCACGAACAACCGCCGCGCATCTGGCAGTTGACCGGAACACCAGCCGCCGCCGAGGCGGGCGGGGCCGTCGCCGAACTCACCGCCCTCGGCCGTGAACTCCCCGACGAGGAGGTCACCAAGCGTCGCACCGGCCTGACCCCCGACACCGTCGCGACGATCTGCTACACCTCCGGCACCACGGGCAAGCCCAAGGGCTGCGTCCTCACCCACGCCAACCTGTACGCCGAGGCCGCCAACACGGCCGAGCTGCTGCACCCCGTCTTCAAGGAGGTCACCCGCCAGGTCGCCTCGACCCTCCTGTTCCTCCCGCTCGCCCACATCCTCGGCCGCACCCTCCAACTCGCCTGTCTGACGGCCCGCATCGAGATCGGCCACTGCCCGAGCATCAAGCCCGACGAACTCCGCCCCGCCCTCAAGGAGTTCCGCCCCACCTTCCTCGTCGGCGTCCCGTACCTCTTCGAGAAGATCCACGACACCGGCCGCGCCACCGCCGAGAAGATCGGCCGCGCCGCCTCCTTCGACCGCGCCGACCGCATCGCCGTCCGCTTCGGAGAGCGCTACCTGGACAAGTTCCTGGGCCGCGGCAAGGGCCCCGGCCCCGGCCTCTACGCCGCCTGGGCCCTGTACGACCTCCTGGTCTACCGCCGCATCCGCAAGGAACTCGGCGGCCGCATGCGCTACGCCATCAGCGGCGGCTCCCCGCTCGACCGCGACCTCAACCTGTTCTTCTACGCGGCCGGGATCATCATCTACGAGGGCTACGGCCTGACCGAGACCAGCGCGGCCGCCACGATCGTCCCGCCGCTGCGCCCCCGCCCCGGCACGGTCGGCGTCCCCGTCCCCGGCACCGCGGTACGCATCGCCGACGACGGCGAGGTGCTCATCAAGGGCGCCATCGTCTTCGGCGCGTACTGGAACAACCCGGCCGCCACCGACGCCGTGCTGCGGGACGACTGGTTCGCCACCGGCGACCTCGGCTCCCTCGACGAGGACGGCTACCTCACCATCACCGGCCGCAAGAAGGACATCCTCGTCACCACGGGCGGCAAGAACGTCTCCCCGGCCGTCCTGGAGGACCGGCTGCGCAGCCGCTCACCGGTCGGCCAGTGCCTCGTCGTCGGCGACAACCGCCCCTTCGTCGCCGCCCTGATCACCCTCGACCCCGAGGCGGTCGCGCACTGGCTGGCCGTCCGCAAGCGCCCCGCCGACACCCCGCTGTCCGAACTGGTCCACGACCCCGCGCTGCGGGCCGCCGTCCAGAAGGCCGTGGACCACGCCAACGCCGCCGTCTCCCGCGCCGAGTCGATCCGCGCCTTCACCCTGGTCGAGGGCGAGTTCACCGAGGACAACGGTCTGCTCACCCCGTCCCTGAAGGTCAAGCGGCACGCGGTCCTCGCGGCGTACGCCGAGGAGATCGAGGCGCTCTACAGCAAGCGCAAGTAGCCGTACACGCCGAACGGCGGGCCACCGGAGGAACCGGTGACCCGCCGTGGCGGGAGATCCGAGGATCAGCCGTTGGCCGCGCCGTTGCCGGAGAGGGCCGAGATGTCGTCCAGGATGTGCGACAGCGGCTCGTCGCCCTTGGCCTGGGTGGAGTTCTCGACACACTGCTGGTTCTGCGGAGCCGACAGGATCGGCACGTCCTGCAGCACGCCGACGGCCGCGAGGCCGGCGATGCCCTGGAGGTTGAGCTTGGCCGGCAGGCCGACGCAGGGCTTGTTCAGCGAACCCTGGACCAGCGAGAGCTGCGGGCTCATGTCGCCGAAGGTCGCCGAGTTGCCGAACTCCTGCGAGGCGCCGTTGCCGCTGGCGGACGTGGTGCCGTTGTCGTCACCGATCGCCATGGCGGGGGAGGCGGCGCCGACCACGGTGGCGGCGATAGCCGCGGTTGCCCACAGCTTCTTCATGTTCATTCCCTTCGAAAAGCGGACTCCGGTGAGGAGCTGCGTGATCGTCAACGGCCGTACCCCGGCCGGGGTTGCGCTCTTTGCCCCGATTGGCCCAGCGCACTGCGGAGGCACCCGGGCGCCCCCGCCCTGCGCTCACCCGCACGCGAACCGGCTGCCCCGCACCGGCCCGTACCCCTTCAGGCTGGGCGGGTCCTTGGGCCTGGGATCGGCGCCGGCCTTCAGCAGCGGCCGGTCGGCGCGCAGCTTCGCGAACATCGCGTCCGCCCGCTTGCGGTCCCAGGCCAGCGTCGAGCCGACGTCCGGCCTGGTCTCGTTGAACCCGGCGATCGGCACGGTCGTGAACTCCAGGTTCCGCGCGGGCACCTTGTCCAGCGCCGCCGCCAGCCGCACCAGCTCGCCCGCGGCGAAGCCCTGCTCGACCCGACCGGACCCGAGCAGCGTGTCCACCACCCGCGCCATGCCCGCGGGGTCGGTCAGCGCCTTCTTCGCCTTGAGCCCGCGCAGAGCGTTCACCAGGAACCGCTGCTGACGCTGGATACGCCCGAGGTCGGCGCTGCGGTCGACGTGCCGGGAACGCACGTACTGCAGGGCCGGCCCGCCGGTCAGCCGGTGCTTTCCGGGCTTGAGGTGCAGCTTGGTGGCCGAGTCCTTCAGCGTCCGCGGTGTGCAGACCTCCACGCCGCCGACATCGTCGACGGCATCGATGAAGCGCCGGAAGTCCACCTGGAGATACCGGTCGATCCGCACCCCGGTCATCGCCTCGACGGTCCCGATGGTGAGCGAGGGACCGCCTTCGGCGTACGCGCCGTTGATCTTCGAGGGGTGCGGGCCGCGCTCCTCGCCGCTGGCGGCGTCGAGGTACGGCGGGATGTCCGCGTAGGAGTCGCGCGGCATGCTCACCACGCTGACCCGGTCGCGGCGCGCGGAGACGTGCACCAGCATCAGGACGTCGGTGCAGTTGCAGGCGATGCCGCCGGCGTGGAACCGGCGCTTCTCGTCCGCGGTGATGGTGTCCCGGCCGTCCGTGCCCATCAGCAGGAGGTTCAGGGGGCGGGGCGCCTGCCGCTCGGGGAAGGGGGAGGTGCCCAGCAGGGTCGTGGCGGCAGCGAGGACGAGTACGGGGATGGCCAGGGAAGAAAGGGTTCTCTTCGTCGTCACGCGACGCACGCTAGAACAGCGGGCCGCCGGGAAACCGGCGGCCCGCTGACAGGGACTCAGATTGCAGCCCCAGGGCTCAGAGGACAGACCCCCTGAGGACGGCTCAGTGGTTGGCCGCGCCGTTGCCCGCGAGGACCGAGATGTCGTCCAGGATGTGCGACAGCGGCTCGTCGCCCTTGGCCTGGGTGGAGTTCTCGACACACTGCTGGTTCTGCGGGGCCGACAGGATCGGCACGTCCTGCAGAACGCCGACGGCGGCGACGCCGACGATGCCCTGGAGGTTCGCCTTGGCCGGCAGGCCGATGCAGGGCTTGTTGAGCGAGCCCTGGATGAGGGCCATCTGCGGGCTCATGTTGCCGTAGGTGGCCGAGTTGCCGAACGACTGGTGCGCACCGTTGCCGCTGGCGGACGTGGTGCCCGAGTCGTTGCCGATGGCCATGGCGGGGGAGGCGACACCCGCGACGGAAGCGGCGACCGCGGCGGAAGCCAGAACCTTCTTGATCACTTGCTAGTCCCTTCTGAAGAAACCCCGTCCACCGGAGCGCTCTGGTCAACTGCCCGGAGCCTGCTTGGTTCCTGGCATTCACTCCGATGGCCCACAAAAAGAAGAAGCGGACCCGATTCCGGGGCGCTCGCCCTTTTTGTTGATGCGCCGCGCCTGTGCTGCCCGATCGGGTGAAGTCTCGAAACCAATCCCCGTGCAGCGGGTTGATGCGGAGGCAGGAGCATGCGTCGTGGTGATGCACGCCAGGAAA
The DNA here is from genome assembly GCF_003143935.1 of Streptomyces sp. Act143. Lineage (GTDB taxonomy): Bacteria > Actinomycetota > Actinomycetes > Streptomycetales > Streptomycetaceae > Streptomyces. The sequence continues at coordinate 7,061,087 of NZ_QFRX01000001.1, forward strand.
GGAAAAAATCACAATGCTGAAGAAGGCAATGGCCGCCGCGGCGGTCGCCGCGTCCGTCGTCGGAGCTGCCTCGCCGGCCATGGCCATCGGGAACGACGAGGGCACCACCTCGGCCAGCGGCAACGAGGCCCACTCGAAGTTCGGCAACTCGATCACCAAGGGCAACATGAGCCCGCAGGCCACGCTGGTCCAGGGCACCGCCAACAAGCTCTGCCTCGGCGTGCCGGTGAAGGGCAACGCGCAGGCCATCGTCGGTGTCCTCGCCGCCGTCGGTGTGGCCCAGGACATCCCGGTCCTGTCGGCCGCGCAGAACCAGCAGTGCGCCGACAACGCCACCCAGGCCAAGGGTGACGAGCCGCTGTCGCACATCCTGGACGACATCTCCGCCCTCTCGGGCAACGGGGTGGCCAACCACTGAACCGTCGGCTCGGCCAGAGCCGGATTCGAATGGCTCGGGCAGTCTGATTCCCTCGTGGGCTGCCCGAGCTTTTTCCGCCACTCAGGCGAAGCGTTTCTCCTCCTGTGGAGTACGGGTGTCAATTCTGTGAAGGCGTTCGAGTGAATTACCAGGCGCCATGCGTTCCGTAGTTTCTTCGGCTGTCTATCCCTCGTTTACAGCCTGCAGGTCACGTCATTGGGGCATGACCGCAGAGAAGGGACAGTTCATGAAGAAGACCGCTGCAGTCGTCGCGGGCGCGATCATGGCCCTGGGTATGGCCGCCCCCGCCTTCGCCGACGCGGGCGCCGAGGGCGCCGCTGTCGGTTCGCCGGGTGTCCTCTCGGGCAACGTGATCCAGGTTCCCGTGCACGTGCCGGTCAACGTGTGCGGCAACTCCATCGACGTCATCGCTCTGCTGAACCCGGCGTTCGGCAACACCTGCGTCAACGACTGACGTCGTAACGCATCGGCCGCTCCGGCTATGTGACAGCCGGCCTTGGACAGCTTCTGTGCCTTCCAAGGCCGGCTTTTCCCACTTCTTCAAGCAGGAAGACAACGAGATTGCGACAGACCCTGAGTAGGGGAATGGTCGCGGCGGCCGCCGCGACAAGCATTCTGTCCCTGTGCGGCGGCAGCCCCGCCCTGGCCGACTCGGACGCGAGCGGCGCGACCAAGGGTTCGCCCGGAGTCCTGTCCGGCAACAACGTCCAGGTCCCGCTCGACGTGCCGGTGAACGCCTGCGGCAACTCCGTCGACGTCATCGCCCTGTTGAACCCGGCGTTCGGCAACTCCTGTGCCAACGCGTCGGGTTCGTCCAAGGGCGGGTCGTACGGGGAACCGTACGGGGGCGGTGACTCCGGTTACGGCTCCGGGCGCCACGAGTCGGGCTCCGGCTCCTCGACGCACGGCCGCACCGGGGGCTCGCCCGGTGTGGGCTCCGGCAACCACGGGGAAGCGCCGGTCGACGTGCCGGTGAACGTGTGCGGGAACACCGCGGACGTGATCAGCGCGATGAACCCCGCGTACGGGGACGACTGCGGCGACTGGAGCGACGACCACACGGCCCCGCCGTACGGCGGGGAGGACACGCCCACGCCCACTCCCACGCCGCCGAACGGGGGTGACCACACGCCGACGCCGACGCCGACCCCGCCCACCGGGGGTGACCAGACGCCGACACCCACGCCGCCGAATGGGGGTGATCAGACGCCGACCCCCACGCCGCCGACCGGGGGTGACCAGACGCCGACGCCGACGCCGACTCCTCCCACCGGGGGTGACCAGACGCCGACGCCGTCGCCCAGCGGCGACCAGTCCCCGACGGCGACACCCACGCCGCCCACCGGCGGCGACCAGACGCCCCCCGGGCCGAACGGTCCGCCGCCCAGCCTGCCCGACACCGGCAGCAGCAGCGAGGCCCTGCTCGCCGCGTCCGGTGCCGGCGCCGCGCTGATCGCGGCCGGTGCCGTCCTGTACCGCCGGGGCCGCCGTACCGCGTCCCACCGCTAGTGCGCCGGGTGCCGGACGTCCCCGTCCGGCACCCGCGCCCCCTCAACGGCGTGCCGTCTCCGGCGCCTCGTGCCGCCCCGGCGCCGGGACCAGCCCCGGACCCGACCGCAGCCGGCGCCGCACCCCGCGTACCAGCGCACCCGCCGTGTAGGTCGCGCCGTGCACGAACCGCATCGCCGGGCCGAAGCCCGAGGCCGTCGCCAGGCCCGCCAGGAACAGGCCGGGGTGGGACGTGGACTCGAAGTCCCGGCCGACCTCCGGAGAGCCGTCGGCGCCCGTCGCCAGGGCCGTGCGCAGGTCGGCGGAGAGCAGACCGAGACGGTCCGCGGTCGCCCTGAACCCCGTGGCGGCGATGACGTGTCCGGTCTCCAGCGTGCCGAGCGACCCCGCCGCGTCGGTCACGTCGAGCCGCAGCCCGCCCGGCACCGCCCGCGCCGCCGCCACCTCGTGGCCCAGCAGCACCTCCACCGCCGGCTCGACCCGGTCCCGCACCCACCACGCGCCCGCCGGCCCCAGCGCCGTCGCCGCGATCCGCGCCCGCGTCGGCTCCGGCAGCCGGCGGAACAGGCCGGGGCGCTCGGCGTAGAACCAGTTCCGCCAGCCGCAGCCCAGACCGCTGTGCGGGGAACGGGCCGACCGCCACCACGGGCGCTCCCACGGCGGCGGCACGTCGTTCCAGCACAGCTGCCCGGACCGGGCCAGCACCCGTACCCGGGTGCCCTGTTCGGCGAGCAGCGCCGCCGTTTCGAGGGCCGCCTGACCGCCGCCGACCACGGTGACGTCCTGGTCCCGGAAGCGGTCGAGGTCGCTGTGGTGGCTGCTGTGCGTCACGAGCGAGGCGTCCAGGCCGGTGAGGGCCGCCGGAACCTCCAGGAACGGCATCACGCCGACGGCCAGCGCGACCGTACGGGCGGACAGCGTCTCCCCGTCGTCGGTGACCGCCTCGAAGCCGCCGGCGCCCCGGGTCACCCGGGTCACCATGCGTTCGTCCACCTCGGGCGCGGCGTTGCGGGCGAACCACAGGCCGTACTCGGCGAACACCTCCACCGGGATCGGCTCGCCGTGCCGGGCCGTCATGCCCTGCTCGGCGCAGTAGACGTCCAGACGCCAGCGGCGTTCGGGGTCGGAGAGGTGGGACGCCCACGGCTCCGACTTCAGGAACATCCCGCGCGGCATGTGGTCGCGCCAGGACGCCATGGGCCGTCCGAAGACGCCCACCCGCAGCCCGGCGGCCGCGGCGTGGGACGCGATGGACAGGCCGTACGGGCCGGCGCCCACCACCAGCAGGTCGTACATCAGCAGCTGCTCGCTTTCTCGTCGTCCGACAGGTCGGTCAGGTACGCAGCGGTCGCCTGACGCACCACCAGTGCGCGGGCCCGTTCCCCGGGCGGCGCGCACAGCCTGCGCAACCGCTCCAGGACCCGCCGGGACACGTGCCGGGCCCACAATCCCCACATCGCCCGGCCCGGCCCCCGGTCGTCCGCGGCGTACCAGGCCGCCTCCCGGCCGCCGGGCGCCGGGCGCAGCGCGGTGAGCGGGGCGTAGTTCTCCACCACGAACTCCCGCCCGGCCCGCGGCAGCCCGTCCGGCAGCGGACGGTGGGTCAGGTCCAGGTGCAGGGCGCGTACGACGTCCAGCTCCGCGGTGTCGCAGAACAGCCGGAACTGGGCGCCGGGGCGCGGGTTGAAGTCCAGGAGGTGGGGGCGGCCGTCAGGGCCGTGGCGGAAGTCGAGGTCGAAGATGCCGCGGTAGCCCAGCTCGCCGGTGAGCCGCTCGGCGAGCGCCTGCACCGTCGGGTCCGGTGTCCACCGGCCCACCGCCGTCAGCCCGGCGTCGCGCGGCCAGGACCGCAGCTTGACGCCGGCACCGCCGCCGCGGACGGCGCCCGAGCGGTCGGCGTACCCGTGGCAGAAGCGGTCGCCGTCGGGGCCGGGCGGCAGGAACGCCTGGAGCAGCAGCCTGCTGCCCGCCTCCGGGGACCGCCGGTACAGCTCGGCTGCCTCGTGCGCGGAGCGCAGCAGCACCGTGCTGCGCAGGCCGCTGTCCGTCGGCAGCAGCCAGGGCCTACTCCACTTCGCCACCACCGGCAGCCCCAGGTGCCAGGCGGCGGTCGCGGCGTCGGCGGGGCTGTCCGGGATCAGCGTGACCGGGTGCGGCACGTCCGCCGTCGCGCACAGCGCGGCCAGTTCCGCCTTGTCGGCGACCCGCTCGGCCAGCGGACCCGGCGTCGCCGGCAGCAGATAGGAGGGGGCCAGTTCCTCGCGCAGCCCGCTCACCGCGAGCGCGCTCGCGTCGTCCATCGGGACCAGCACCGCGGGGCGCGCGATCCGGGCGGCGATCCGGCGCAGGGTGACGGCGATGTCGGCCGCGGGCGCGCCGGGTGGCGGCGGTGGATGGATCTGCCGTACAAAACGCGACCGGGACACCGGACTTCCGGCGGAATCCGCGATCACATGCACCTCCACTCCGGCCCGGCCGAGCGAACGCGCGGCACCCAGTGTTCCGTGGTGAAAGGGATTCCGGTCGATCCGCAGCAGGACGGCGGGGACGCGGGTGTCGAACAGCGACACGGATTCAATTCCTTCGGTCGTTTCACCCGTGCGGGCGATGGCGCCACCCGAAAGCCGCAAGCACGGTGGCGTAGTTCATATTCATATGACTGAGTGTCAGGTAACGCGTTTCACCTGTCCCCACAGCGCGAGAGTGAGAAAGGAGCAGGCATGGACTCACAGCAGCGAAGGGCCCGGACCGGTCGGCTGGCGTTCATCGCGGTGGCAGCCGCCGCGTCCGCCGCCCTGGCCTCGGGGCCCGGATTCGCAGCGGGGGTGGTGCGGGCCGCTGATCCTCCCGCTCCGACGCCCACGGTGCCCGCGGTCCCGGCGGAGCCGTCCCCGGCCCCGGACCCCGTGATCGAACCCGAGACCAAGCCCGCGGCCGAGACCGAGACCGAGACCAAGCCCGCGGCCGAGCCCGAGACCAGACCCGAGCCCGAGACCAAGCCCGCACCGGAGGCGCCCGCCTTCGGCGCCTACCTCGACTACGGCCCGCGCGGCGTGGCCCGGATGGCCGAGCTCAGCCGCTGGCTGGGCGGCGCCGAACTGCGCGTCGGCCACACCTATCTGCCCGGCGACCGCTGGAGCAACATCGAGGGCGCCCCCGGCTTCCTCGACGTGTGGGCGGACTGGCGCAACGAGAAGGACGACCGGATGCTCGTCCTCAACGTCCCGATGCTGGAGCGCAACGAGGACCACGTCTCCGACGCCGAGGTGCGGCTGCTGCTGCGCAGGGGCGCGGCCGGACAGTTCGACGATCACTTCCGCCGCCTCGCCGAGCGGCTGGTCGAGCTGAAGGTGCCGGACACGGTGATCGTGCTCGGCTGGGAGATGAACGGCATCACGTACACCCATCGCTGCGGGCCGGACCCGGAGGCCTGGAAGAAGTACTGGAACAGGATCGTCACCACCATGCGTTCGGTGCCGGGCCAGAAATTCCGCTTCGATTTCACGCCCAGCCGCGGCCGGGACGCGGTTGCCTGGACGAACTGTTATCCGGGCGACGACACCGTCGACATCATCGGCATGGATTCGTACGACCAGCCGGAAGGGCTCTCGTTCGACCAGCAGGTGAAAGAGCCCTACGGACTTCAGGAGCACGTGGAATTCGCCAAATCCCACGGCAAGGCAATTTCCTATCCTGAATGGGGACTCTTCCGCAACGGAGACAACGCCGAGTACATGCGGCGCATGCTCGCGTGGATGGACGAGCACAAGCCGCTGTACAACACGCTGACGGACTACTGCCCGCACGGCGTCTGGCAGTGCGAGGACAACCCGAAGGCCTCCGAGGTCTACCGGTCGATCCTCTTCGGCCGCACCCCCGGCGAGCCGACGACGGAACCGGCACCGGAGCCGACGCCGGTCGAGCCGACGCCCGTTCCGACCCCGGAGCCCACTCCGGCCAACCCGCCCAACTGCTCGCCGCTGGACCTGGGCGACTGGGTCGAGTACTGGATCGGCGGGAAGCTGTGCATGCGCTTCGACTGGTGGTCGCGCAGCCGGTGACGCAGGCGCACCCCGGTGGCGGCGGGTCGGTCACGATCCGCCGCCACCGCCGCGCTCCCGCCACCTGCGCAGCACCTCCTTGCCGTGCCGTCGGGCCGCGACGTCGCACAGCGCCGCCGCCAGCAGCGGGGCGGTGCGCCGACGGGCCAGCAGCAGCCGCTGATTGGCGACCGGTTCGGGCTTCCAGTGGTGCTTGTACGGCTCGTTGCCGCGCAGCAGGCTCAGCGTGCCGCGCGCGTGCCCGGTGCACGCGTCCAGCAGCATCACCGCCACGTCCGCCTTGCGTTCCCGCAGGCACGGATGGGCGCCGTAGAGATAGCCGCCCGCCAGCCGCCGGGACAGCAGGGTCAGGTCGACGGCCACCACGTCGTCGTCCAGCCGGAACTCGGTGACGACCGCGTCCCCGGCGGCCACCATCGGGCCGACCGCGCGCACCAGGTGGTCGCAGAACCGGGGCCGCAGGTGCTCGCTCGTCACCTTGCGCCCCTGCCACTGGAGCTGATGCAGCTCCAGCAGCCGGCGCACCGCCTTGTCGACCTCGTCCGGCTCGACCACATGCCGCTCGACGCCGAGCGAGGCGAGCTTGCGCAGCTTGGCACGCACCCGCTGCTGGGCCTTGGCGGCCGGCAGCCGGGCGACCAGTTCGTCCATCGGTACGGCGGGCAGCTCCAGGCACAGCGAGTCGCCGACCCGGCGCCGGGGCCCCGGCCAGTGGTCGTAGAGCCGCTCGGCCGCGCCGCCCGGCCGCACCTCGCGCAGGTCGACCAGCGCGGTCCGCGCCGCCGCCGCGAGGCCGTCCGTCAGCGCGGCCACCGCCTCCTCGCCCCGCTCGTCGTCCAGCAGGACGTCCCCGTAGTCGGAGATCGCCCCGCCGAGCGGCACCAGCGAGGGCACCGGCCGGCCGACGCGCATCAGCGGCGCGGCGGCCACCAGGTCGTCGTGGTCGCGGACGACGAGGACACGCAGCCGGCCGCGACGGCCGTACGACAGCCACCAGGAGTGCAGCCAGGCGTGGCTCTGGAACGGGGTCGCGGCGGAGCAGCGGCGGTACAGGCGCGTCCAGTCGGGGCCGAGCCCGGCGAAGACGGTGTCGTCGGTGACGAGTTCCGTCGTGTACGTCACAGCTGGCCGTGGGCGTCGGCGGCGACGGCCGGGCCGGGCACGGCGGCCGGCCGGCCGGTCGGCTCCTGCGCGGTCCGCCGGGGCCGCACCAGCAGCACCAGGCCGCCCAGCAGCCCGCCCGCGCTCGCCCCGACCAGGCCCGTCAGCGCGGGGGAGGCCGAGGAGGGCTCGGTGGGCTTGGTGGCGCGGGCGAACTGCTGGAGCTCGACGTTGGTGGCCGACTCGGTGTTGTCGGCGTGCCGGGTCAGCGCGCGGGCGACCGCGTTGGCCATGTCGGCGGCGAGGTCCGGGCGGGAGGAGGTCGCGGTGATCGCGACCATCGGGGCGTCCGGCGAGGTGGCCGTCTGCACACTGGACTTCAGTGTCTTCACGGGCACGCCCGCCCACACCTGGGCGTCCCCGAGCACCGCGAGCTGGGTGGCGACCCGGCCGTAGGCCTGCGCGAACCCGAGCGCGGAGGCGGAGTCGGACTTCTCGTTCGGCACGGCGATGACATAGCTGGTGGCCGTGTAGGCGGGCGTCTTGGCCAGGCCGTACACGCCACCGAGCAGGCCGCCCGCGACGGCGCCGGCCGCGAGCAGGGACCAGGCCGGGAGCGTCTTGGCGCGGGTGAGGACCGCCGGTCGGCGCGGTCCGGAGGGGTTCTCGGTCATGAGGAACTGACTCCCTGGGGTGACGTGGACGGTGACGGGGACGACGAGGATGCGGCCGCGTAGACGTCCATCAGCTGGGCGGCGCTGCGGGTGATGCAGTAGTGGTGGGCGGCGTCGGGGGCGGTACGCGGGTGCGGGCCCGCGGCGCGGGCGGCGGCGATGGCGCGGGCGAACTCGTCGGCGCCGCCGCGCACTTGGGCTGCGAGGGTCGCCGCCGACTCGGCGGGCAGGTCCTCGATCGCCGGGCAGGAGGCGTAGCGCACCGGCAGCCCGGCGGCCAGCGCCTCGACGATCGCCAGGCCGAAGGCCTCCTCCGGCGAGGGCGAGGCGAGCAGGTCCATCGCGGAGGTGAGGGACGGCAGATCGGGGCCGGGGGAGCCGTCGGGGACGCAGGGCCTCTCGCCGGTGAACAGGACCCGGTCGGCGACACCGGCCTCGTGGGCGGTGCGCCGCAGGACGCTCTCGTCCGGGCCGCCGCCGACCAGCAGGAGCCAGCAGTCGGGCGGGAGTTGGGCGAGGGCCTGGACGAGGATGCCGAACCGCTTGCCCGCGGTGAGCCGGCCGACGCCGCCGATGACGTACGCCTCCTCGGGCAGGCCGAGTCGGCGGCGGGTGCGGAGGCGCTGGAGAGGGTCGAAACGGAAGCGGGTCAGGTCGATGCCGTTGGGGACGACCTCGATGCGGGGGGCGGGCACGCCCCAGTTCCTCAGGCGCTGGGCGACCGTGGGGGAGACGGCGACCGTGGCCCGGCCCAGGCGCTCGCTGGCCAGGTACAGGCCGCGCACCCCGACGGTGAGCCGGCGGCCCTCCATCTGGGAGTCGCCCAGGGAGTGTTCGGTGGCGACCACCGCGCGGACCCCGGCGAGCCGGGCGGCCAGACGGCCGTAGACGCACGCCCGGTACAGGTGCGTGTGGACGAGGTCGTAGCCGCCGGAGCGGATCAGCCGGACCAGGCGTGGCAGCGCGGCCAGGTCGCGGTTGCCGGCCATGCCGAGGTGGGTGACCCGCACCCCGTCGGCGATCAGCCCGTCGGCCACCGCGCCCGGGTTGGTGAGCGTCACGACGTCGCAGTCGACCGGCAGGTGCCGCAGCAGCAGCCGCAGTTGCTGCTCGGCACCGCCGACGCCGAGACCGGTGATGACGTGCAGGGCCTTCACCTCAGACCCCCTCGACGGGTCGGCGCCGCAGGCGGTGCAGCCGGTGCTTGAGGAAGAGGCGCGCGGCGGTGTCGTTCTGCCCGACGTGAACGCGGGGCAGGGCGTGCGGGCCGGTGAGCGGGCCGGGGTCGATGGCGCAGGCGTACCGGTATCCGGCCCCGGCCACGGCGTCGACGGCGCGCCGGTCGACGGTCCCGTACGGGTAGCAGAAGCCGTCGACGGGAGCGCCGGTCAGCTCCTCCAGCTCGGCCCGGCTCTCGACGACCTCGCTCTTGAGGCGGAGGTCGTCGGCCCGGGTGAGGTCGACGTGGCTGAGACCGTGCGAGCCGATCTCGATGCCCGCCCGCGCGGCCTCCCGGATGCCGTCCGCCGTGAGCAGCGGCTTGCGCGGGCCCAGCGGGTCCCAGGCGTTCTCCCCGCCGAGCCGGCCGGGCAGCGCGAAGAGGGTGGCGCCGAAGCCGTGCCGCCGCAGGACGGGCAGGGCGGCGGTGACGAAGTCGGCGTACCCGTCGTCGAAGGTCAGGCCGACGAGGTCCGTGCGGTCGGGCGCGGCGAGCAGCTCGGTGACGGAGACGCCCCGCAGGCCGCGGCGGCCGAGCCAGGTCAGCTGCCCGTCGAGGCGGTCCGGGGTGACCGTGATGCGGTACGGGTCGTCGGAGACGTCGCCGACCGAGTGGTACATCGCGATCCACGGAACGGCGCGCGGCCGTGCGGGAGCGGCGGGATCAACGGGTGCGGCCATGAGCGAGCCTCCGCGTGAGGGTGCGTACGGATCGGAGTGCGGGTACGACGCCCTGGGCGTCCAGCGCCCAGGCGAGCAGGACGAACACGGCGCCGACGGTGGCGCCGCCCGCCGCGAGCCCGGGCACGGCCGAGGGCAGCTGTCCGGCGACGAACGCCCCGGCCGCGGTCGCCACCACCGCGGCCCGCACCGGCTTGCTCAGCTCGGTCAGCACGCCCCGGACCCGGATCGGCACACTGCGCGGCCCCATCCCGGCGAGCAGCACCACGGCCGTGACGGTGATCCCGGAGGCGTTGGCGGCGGCGATGCCCAGCACGCCCCAGGGGCCCACCGTCCAGGCGCCGATCCAGGACGTGGCGACGATGCCGGTGGCCATCGCGGCGACCGGGTACCAGCTGGGGCGGGCCGCGGAGAAGTACGACCGCACGAGCACGCCGGTCAGGGTCTGGCCCAGCAGGCCGAGGGCGTACACCCGCATGACGTCGGCGGTCGCCGCGGTGTCCCGGGCGGTGAACGCGCCCCGCTGGAAGAGGAGTTCGACGATCTGCGGAGCGCAGGCGATCACCGTGGCCGCGCCGAGCAGGAGGACGCAGGAGGCGAGCGCCAAGTCCCGCTCCACACGGTGGCGGGCCCGCTCTACGTCCCCGTCGGCCAGTGCCCGCGCGACCACCGGGAAGGTGACCGTGCACAGCATCATCGACAGCGTCATCGGGATCTGGGCGACCTTCTGCGCGTAGTTCAGGTGCGAGATGGCCCCGGCGTCGAGGGTGGAGGCGAGGAAGCGCTCGATGAGGGTCTGCGACTGCCGGCACAGCGCGAAGAGCAGGACGGTGGCGACGAGGGCGCCGCTGACGGCCCGCTCGGCGGACGCGCCGGGCTCGGCGGGCGGCTGCTCGACCGGGGCGCCCCTGCGCCGCAACTGCCGCACGAAGGAGGGCAGTTGTACGAGGACCATCAGTCCGCCGCCGATCGCCACCCCGGCCGCCGCCGACCGCACCCCCCACTGCCCGCCCAGGACGAACATCGCCGTGATGATGCCGGTGTTGTACGCCACGTAGATCGCGGCCGGCGCGAGGAAGCGGCGGTGTGCCCGCAGGGCCGCGCTGCAGTACCCGGCGAGCCCGAAGCCGAGGACGCAGACCGCGGTGAGGCGGGTGCAGTCGACGGCGAGGGCCGGGTCGGGCAGGCCGGGGGCGAGGGCCTCGACGAGGTAGGGGGCGGTGCCGGCGATGAGCGCGGACACCGCGACGAAGGCGAGGCAGAGGCGGGGCAGCGTGCTGCCGACCAGCGCCCGCACCGGGTCGCCGGGGGCGCCCTGGGCCCGCCGGGCCAGCGCCAGGCTGAACGCCGGGACCAGGGCGAAGGCCAGACCGTCCTCGATGAGCAGCGTCGAGGCGAACTCCGGGATGGTCCACGCCACCAGGAAGGCGTCCGTCTCGCTCCCGGCGCCGAACAGCCGCGCCAGCGCCTGGTCCCGGACGAGCCCGAGCAGGGCGCCGGCGGCGGTGAGGACGGCGGTGATCAGGGCGGCCTTGGCGAGGAAGCCGCGGGAGGCGGGGGCGACATCGGTGTGCTCGACGGCCGGCGCGGCGGCACGCGCCGCGGGAACGGCTACCGGGCTGGTGCCGACGTGGGGGTGGGTGTTGGCCACGGGACTGGTGTCGGCGTGGGGGTGGGTGTTGGCCACGGGACCGGTGTCGGCGTGGGCGCCGGTCTCCGCCACGGGACTGGCGTCGGCGCGGGTGCCGATGTCAGCCGCTCGACCGGCGTCGGCGTCGGTGTCGGAACCGGTGTCGGTGCCGGTGTCGAAACCCGTGTCGGTGTCGGAGCCGGCGACGGCGTCGGCCACGGACCCGGCGTCGGCCACGGACCCGGCGTCGGCCACGGACCCGGCGTCGGCCACGGACCCGGTGTCGGCGGCGGTGTCGGCCCGGGGCAGCCGGGAGGGCGTCACCGTCATCGCGCCGCGGCCTCCTCGACGCGGCCGGGCGCGGGAGCGGCGGCCGGCACGGCCTTGCGCAGACCGCCGCCGGCCAGCCCCCACCACGCCGCGAGCCCGAAGCACACCGCCGTCAGCACGGTGGAGGGCCCGCCGATGTCGGCGTACATGAAGTCGGTGAGCTGCCACACCAGCAGCCCGCAGGCGACGAGTCCGCAGTCCGTCCCGCGGCCCGACGGCCGGACCCGCGCCAGCCCCCGCAGCCCGCACACCAGCAGCGCCAGCCAGCCGCCCGCCAGGGCGAGGAGGCCGATCAGGCCCTGTTCGGCGAGGATCAGGAGGTACATGTTGTGCGGGGACAGCAGCGGCTGCTTGCGGAAGGCCGCGCCCGCGCCCTCCGTGTCGCTGCCGGCGGACAGGGCGAGCGAGGCGTGCGCGTCCCGGTGCTCGGGGAAGCCCTTCAACCCCACTCCGGTCAGCGGCCGTTCGCGCCACATGTCCACCGCCGCCGCCCACATCGTGTACCGGTCGGTGACCGACTGGTCGGGGGCGTCGGTGACCCGTGTGATGCTGTCGACGCGCTCCTGGAGCATCGCCGAGCCCACGCCGAAGCCGCCGACGAGGACCACCCCGAGCGCGGCGACCACGGCCCCCACCTTCAGGGCCCGCCGCAGCCCGGCCAGTACCAACTGCGCCGAGCAGGTCACCACGGCCGCGATCCACGCCCCGCGACTGAAGGACAGGGCCAGCGGCACGAGCAGGGCCAGTGCGCAGCAGGCGGCAACCGCCCGCTGTCGTACCGCCGTGGTGCCCAGCGCCAGCCCCACCGCGCAGATCAGCCCGAAGCAGACGACCGTCGCCATCCCCATCACGTCCTGCGCCCCGAAGGTGCCGACGGCGCGGATCTCCTGGCCCTGGTAAGAGGCACCGGTCCCGGTCAGGAACTGGTGCACCCCGATCGCCCCCTGCCACAGCGCGAGCCCGACGAAGGACCAGGCGAGGACCCGGAAGTCGGCGCGGCCACGGACCAGCAGCAGCACCGCGGCCGGTACGAGGACGAAGATCTGCAGATAGCGCCCCATGCCGGTGATCCCGGCCCCCGCGGACGCGGCGCCCGTGGCGGCGATCGCCAGCCCGACCACGGGCAGTCCCAGGATCACGGCGGCGGTACGCGACAGGGGGCGCCGCCGGTCCCGTACGAGACGGATGCCGCAGTACAGGACCATCAGCGCCGAGACCGCGTCGGCCGGTCCCGCGCCGCCCTCGCCGCCGGGCCCGATCGGCAGCCCCAGCAGGGCGATCACGGCCATCACCGGCAGCACCGGCGCGCAGCGCCGCACGTGGTCCATGGGTCAGCTCCCGGTCGGGCGGACGAGCGCGGCGGCCGTGCGGACGAGGATGCAGATGTCCTGCCACAGCGACCAGTTGTCGATGTACGCGTTGTCGAAGCGGGCCCGGTCCTCGATGGAGGTGTCACCGCGCAGACCGTGGATCTGGGCGAGGCCGGTGATGCCGGTCTGCATCCGGTGGCGGGCCGCGTAACCGGGGTAGGTCTGGCTGAACTGACCGACGAAATAGGGGCGTTCGGGCCTCGGGCCGACCAGGCTCATGTCGCCCCAGAAGACGTTCCACAGCTGGAGCAGCTCGTCGAGCGAGGTGCGTCTGAGGAAGCGGCAGAACCACGACATCCGGCGTTCGTCGGCCACGCTCCAGCGGGTCGCCGACTCGTGCTCGTCGACCGGGCGGTGGGTGCGGAACTTCAGCAGCGTGAAGGGCCGTCCGTCCTTGCCGATGCGCTCCTGGCGGAAGACGACACCGGGTCCGTCGGTCAGCCGCAGCACCACCGCGCACACCAGCAGCAGCGGGCTGACCAGCAGCAGCAGCGTCCCGGCGACCAGGATGTCCAGCAGCCGCTTGCCGGCGCTGCCGGGCCGCCGGCCGCCCATGTCGAGGCGGCGGCAGGCGAATCCGGCGAGCTGATCGCGGGAGGCGTACGAGGGGGAGTCCGCGTCGATCTCCCACACCGCGCAGCCCGACTCGGCGAGCGCCCGCAGCAGCGGCCCCTGTCCGGTCCGTACCGAGGGGTGGACGACCAGGACGTCCCGGACACCGTTCTGGATGAGCGCCCGCTCGACCTCCTCGCCGGTCGTCAGCACGGGCAGGCCGTCGCTGCCGTCGGGCTGTTCGGCGACCACGCCCACCGGCCGCACTCCGCAGCGCGGGTGGCGCAGCAGCCCGGCGGACACGCGCTGCGCGGTCGCGGCCGGGCCGATGACGAGGGCGGCGCGCGGCCGGTCGCGCAGGGCGGCGCGGCGCCGCCAGTGCACGGTGCCGCGGGTCGCGCAGGCCGCCGCCGACTGGAGCAGGAAACCGGCGGCGAGGGTGCCGGAGGCCAGGGCGTGCTGCGGGGCGTGCCCGGCTACCAGCGCGCCGAGCGCCAGCCAGGCCACCGCGATCCGGCCGCACACGGTGGGCAGTTCGTCGAGCACGCCCGGTACCGCGCGCGGCAGATGCGGGCGCAGCAGCATCGACGCCGCGACCAAGAAGGCCGCGAGCAGCGGCTGGTGCGCGGTGCCGGTGAGGGCCAGGGCGCCCAGCAGGGCGGCGGCCAGGTCGGCGGCGAGCAGCGGCACGGGCGAGGCGGGCCGGGGCTGCGGGCGGCGGTGCGGGAACCGGAATCCGCCGGTGACGCCGCGCGAGGCGAGGACCGAGACGGGCGAGACGCCGGGGTCGCGTGGCTGCCCGCCGGGCGAGGGGAGGGTGCTTTCCGCGGTCACGAGTGGATCGACTCCCTGTACTCGGAGGGCATGACGCGGCCTGTCGTACCGAGCAGTTCGCGGTACAGGTCCGCCACCGCCCCGGTGGTGTGCCGTACGTCGTGCGTGGACAGCACGTGCCGGCGCCCCTGGTGGCCGAGCGACTCGCACCGCAGGGGATCGAGCAGCAGCCCGGCGACGGCCCCGGCGAGCGGCGCGGGACTCTCGGGCGGGACGAGACAGTGCGGTACGAGGCCCGGCGGCAGGCTCTCGCGGGCGCCGTCCACGTCCGTCAGCACCACCGGCCGCCCGCACGCCATCGCCTCCAGCGGGGCGAGCGCCATGCCCTCCCAGCGCGAGGGCAGGACGACCAGATCGGCGGCCTGGTACCAGGGGGCGGGGTCGGTGACGGCCCCCGCGAAGTGCACCGACTCCGTTGCCAGGGACCGCAGTTCGTCCCGGTCGGGTCCGTCGCCGACGAGGGCGAGCCGGGCCCGCGGCACCCGCTCCAGCACCGCCTCCCACGCTCGCAGCAGGACGTCCTGCCCCTTCTGCCGGCACAGCCGCCCCACGCACACGACGAGCGGGGCGGCGGGATCGACCTCGGGAAGGAGGGAGGCCCGGACGGTACCGACGGCGGCGGGGTGGAAGCGGGCGGGGTCGATGCCGTTGGGGACGACGCTGAACCGCCCGGCGATCCCGGCGCGCACGCCGGTCGCGCGCTCCGCCTCGCTCACGCACACCACCCGGGAGGCCCAACGCGCTCCGAACCGCTCCCACTTCAGGGCGAGCGCCGCGGTGGTCCCGCCGACCGCCTCGAAGGACCAGGCGTGCGGCTGGAACACGGTCGGGACCCGTCCGCGCACCGCGAGCCGTCCGGCGAGACCGGCCTTCGCACTGTGCGCGTGCACCAGTTCGGGCCGTACTTCCTCGATCACCCGTGCGAGCCGCCGCACCTCACCCGGGAGCGACGGCCCCGGGGAACGCGTCGCGGCCCAGTGCCGTACGTCGGCGCCGAGCGCCCGCAAGCCGTCGGCGAAGGCGCCGTCCGGACAGGCCACCGCGACCCGCATCCCGGCCGTGAGCTGGTCCCGGACCAGGTCCGTCACGACCCGGGCGACCCCGCCTTCCACCGGCTGCGTAAGGTGCAGGACCCGTGGCCGAGGGTCGGTTGCTGACTGGTGCATTGCGCGGTTTCCTCGCTCACGGATGGCACTCGGGACGGGCGGGAACGCGCCTCACTTCTGGGCGTCGACGGCGACGAAGAGCGCGCCGGCCCACGCCGCGTCCCGCTGGGAAACGAGCCGGAAGGCCAGCTGGTCACCACCGCGCCCGAGAGCCGTCCCGAGATCGAACACATCGGAGTCGTAGCCGAGCGTGTTCGCGTACGACGGGACGCGCGTCGCCTGCCGTTCGCCGGGCTCGCTGATCGTCGAATTCAGTACGTCCGTACGGGGGTTGGCGGCGTCGGTGAGGGTGACCGGGGCCCCGCTGCCGGCCGTCAGGGTGAGTGAGTCGCCCGTACGGCCGCGGTCGCCGTCGTAGGCCACCAGACCGGCCACACCGGAGGCGCCCTTGGGGAAGCCGAGGCCGGCCGGCGTGACGGCGCGACCGGGCTTCAGGGTGTCGAACCCGTCCCACAGGGCCAGATGGCGCAGCGGCTCCGCCGCCTTCTCGTACGCCACGACGAGCGTCCAGCCGCCCCACGCCCCGGCCGCCGACTTGCCCATGGCCACGTTGACCTGCGCGACGGTGTAGAGCCCCGAGCCGCTCTCCCGCACCAGCTTCGTCACGTCCGCCGAGGCCTGGAAGGCGTCCGCGCCCTGCGCCACCCGGTGGCCGACCAGGGTGTCGGCGAGGACCTCCTTGTACTGGCCGCCGGGCTCGGCGATCAGCACCCGCCCGTTGTCCTTCGGCGGCTTCTGCTCGCCGACGCGGAGGTTGCCGCCCCAGTACAGGCGCGCGTACGTGGCCCGGGCGCCCTCGGGGAGGCGGACCTCGGCCCGGGAGGAGTTGTAGGTGTTGGGGTCGGTGTCGACGTCGACGTAGAACATGTCGAAGTCGCCGTTGGCCGCCGTGCCGCCCTCGCGGACGGCCGGGCAGGAGGGCGCGGCCGTGGTCGTCCGGCAGCTGATGGAGGTGTTGGCCGCGCGGACGATCCCGCCGTGCTGGAGCGCGCGGTACCGCTCGGTGAAGGGCAGACGCTCGGCCTCCGGGGAGGGCGGGGCCGCCGCGAGGGCGCCGACCGGGGCCCAGGCGGCGGCGAGGGCGAGGACTCCCACCGTCGCTCGGCGCAGCAGCGGACGCGGGGATTGGCGCATGACCGGGGTCGCCCTTCCGGGAGGTTGCGGGGGAGGGGTGGCACGCCCGGGGCGTGGCGCCAGGGCGTCAATGAGTGCGATGTGCCGGCTATAGGGGTGCGTCGCGAGGTCCGCAACTCTAGCTGCTATCCGTATTAATCCGGTGAAACCGGACAACTGTGTCGGAATGGTGAAGTCGGCCCTGTCGCGAGATCACCCCATTGGCGGCACAACTCCATCGGGCGCCGCGCGTTGACACAGCGCCGGGCATCCGCCCGGGTGTTTGTGTCAACCCAAGGAGCACCTCTCCATGTCGCGTATCGCGAAGGGCCTGGTCCTTACCTCTGCCGCCGTCGCGGCCGTCGCCGGCGGCGCCGGCATCGCCGCCGCCGACAGCGACGCGCACGGCGCGGCCGCCCACTCCCCGGGCGTCCTGTCGGGCAACGTCGTCCAGGTTCCGGTCCACGTTCCGGTCAACGTCTGCGGCAACACCGTGAACGTCATCGGTCTGCTGAACCCCGCCTTCGGCAACACCTGCGTCAACGACTGACGTCGGGGCGAACCGCCCTTTGCCGGCCGTCCTCCTGTGGTTCCCCCTCAGGAGGGCGGCCGGTTTTGCGTTGCCCCGAATGGGGGGTGGGCGCACCGACACGGTGAGCGGGGCTTGACAGGGCGTCTCACCAGGGATGACGCGGGCGCGGGACGGTCACGCCCTGTGTTTTATCGGTTGCAGGGTGTGGCGAGCGCTTTCACGGTGGGCTCAAGATCCGCCCCACCGAAAGGGAATCTCCATGCGTGCTCTGCCCGCACTACGTCTCGCCTCCACCGCCGTCACCGCCGCCCTGCTGTTCGGAATCACCGCGCCCGCCGCGGTGGCGGCCGACCACGAGTCGAAGCGCGAGCGCGTCGAGGCGGCGGCCAAGGCACCCCTCCCGGGCGCGGACGCGCTCCTCAGCCAGGTCCAGACCCTGAGCAACCTCGGCTCCCTGCTCGACCCGGTCACCGATGTGCTGAACACCGTGCTCAAGGCCGACGACGGCCAGATCACACCCGACCAGGCGACCCAGCTCCTCGACCCGGTGAAGGCCGCCATCGCCAAGATCACCGAGGCGGCCCCGGTACCGGTCCCGGAGACCCCGGTGACGCCGACGACCCCGTCGGCCGCCACCGCGCCGGCCACTCCGTCGGCCGCGACCGCGCCGGTCACCGGGCTGCTGCCGCTGCCCGCGGCCAAGAGCGGCGGCGACTCCAAGGCGCCGTCCGCGGACGCCGTCGGCGACGCGCTCGCCGCCCTGCAGCAGGCGGTCAGCGACCTGCTCGCGGCGGCCACCGGCGGCGACCCCACCAAGGTGGTCCCGGCCGCGACCGCGGTGGTGAGCAAGCTCCTCAACGCCGTTCTCGCGCTGCTGCTGGCCGGCGGACTGCCGCTGCCGCTGCCGGTTCCGCTGCCGGTGGACACCGGTGCCGCGACCGGCGCGGTCGGGGGCGCGACCGACACCGTGGGCGGTGCGACCGGCGCGGTGGGCGGCGCGACCGACACGGTGGGCGGGGTGACCGGCGGGCTGCCGCTGCCGCTGCCCGCTTCCTGATCCGAGGACGCAGCCGTGGCGCCGGCCAATTCGGCCGGCGCCACGGCTGTTTTGTTTTCCTATTGTTTTCTCTTGGTTCTGTCGGGTTGCAGAAAATTTCTGCGTACGGGGTTTCCGGGCCGGTGAAGAATCGTTAGGCACGGCGTCAGAATTCGCTCTGGTGACATTCGCTCTGGTGACGTGAGTCGCCGAAGAAAGGAACACGATGAAGTCCCTGAAGGCTGCCGCTGTAGTTGCCGGTTCCGTGGCCCTCGCCGGCGCTGCCGCCCCCGCGTTCGCCTACAGCGCCGCCGACGTCACGCCCACCAGCCTCACCGGTGCCGTGAACACGCTCACCAGTGGCCAGCTCGCCCCCGCCGACGTGATGCCGCTCCAGCACCAGTCGAACGCGCTCGACACCGAGAACAAGGACTCCGTGCTCAACACCGTCAAGGGCGCGACCACCACGCTGAACTCCAGCGGGCTGCTCGGCGGTCTGCCGGTGGGTGGCTGACGTATTCCGGGCCAGTGATCGGGGGCCGATTCCGCACCGTACGGAATCGGCCCCCGCCGTGTTCTGATTCTGTTCTCCTCTTGTTCTTCACCATTGATCCCGACCGTGTTCGAGGAAACGTCCCTCGATCGTGTGGACCGCGTGCGGGACGTCGCCCGGTCGAGTGAGAACGGGGCGGGACCCGTTCGGCCCCGTCGATATGGTCGCGCGGTGACCTCAACCTCAAGCGAAACCCGCCCCTTCAACGCCGCCGACCTCGGCACGCTCGTCGTCATGGCCTGGAGCGGCGAGGCCCCCGACGGCGACATGCCCTACCTCCTCGCCTACACCCTCGGGGACTCGGCTGCCGGACCGGAGGCCGCCACGGCCGCCGTCGAAGCGCTGCTGGAGAACAACGGCCTGCCCGTCGGCGGCGACCTCGTCGACGGCAACGCCAAGCCGAGCCTGCCGGTCAGCCTGCTCGTCGAGTCCGGCACGGCCGTCGTCAACATGCCCGGCTTCAACGCCCAGTGCAGCCCGCCGCCGGAGTGGCTGGAGGCCGTCGCCGAACGCGGCTTCGCCTACTTCGTGTTCACCACCCGCCCCTGGCCCGAGGCCGAGCCGGGCAAGCCCGTCGAGCCGGAGGCCCTCGCCGCCTTCGCCGGCGCCGACGAGACGCTCAACGCCGCCGCGCACATCGTTCTGCCGGCGCGCAGCCTGCGCGGCTGAGGCGACTGAGGCGGCTGCGGCAGCTGAGGCGGCTACGGCGGCGAGGCGGCTGAGGCGGCTACGGCGGCGAGGCGGCTGAGGCCGCCGGGCGGTGCGACCGGGCCCCGGCCTTTCGGGGCGGGCCTGGTCGCCTCCGGCATGCCGAACCGTTCAGCCTGCAGATCCCCGGCCCGTTGCTCTCCCCGGTCGATATTCAGCCTATGGAGCCGTCGTACTACTGCGGCAGCCGGGCGAATCTTGCGCTGGTGAGCGGCCCAGGATCGTTACGCGGTACGGACGTTGAGACCGACGAACCCTGAAAGGGACCGTGCCTGAGATGAAGCCGACCACCCGCCGAACCCTTGCCGCCGTCATCACGGGCGTCGCTGCCGCGGTGGGCGCCACCGCGACCCCCGCCGCAGCGGTGGAAACGGTCCCCGTTCCGGTGCCGCTGGACGGCGTCGAGAACTCCCTCAACATGGAACTGCCCACGCTCGGCGGCGAGATCCCGCTGCCGGTGCCCGGCGCCCCCGAGGGCCCGCAGTACGTCGAGGGCCGGCTCATCCCCGAGCGGGTCATCCCGCAGCTCCCGGTCTCCGGCGGGCTCCCCGGCGCCGGTCTGAAGGCGCCCCTGCCGCACATCCTCGGCGACGACTTCGACCACGTCGGCGTCGGGGCCCCGGCCTCCGACCTGCGCACGCTGGCCCCCGGACTGTCCGTCGACGCCCCCCTGACCGCGCCGAACGCCGACAACTTCGGCCTGCCCGAGACGAAGCTGCCCCAGGTGGGCGTGCTCACCCCGGTCCTGCAGACCGTGCCGGGCGCGGACCTGGTCGCCGGCCCCGGCCTGTAACCGCGCAGCCGCGCAGCCCCACCCTCGTAGCCTCCCAGGGAGCCCGTACGGCTCCGTCCGGCCCACCGGACGGTGACCGTGCGGGCTCCTTCGCGGTTACCGCTACGGATCGACCGAACCGGGAGGAGCACAGGATGGTCGTCAGTGTCGGCAGTGTCGGCGGAGCGGGAGTCAGAGCCGGAGCCGGTGTGGGCATGGGAGCCGGTGTGGGAGTCGGAGTGGCGGGCGGGGTGGAGCCCGCGGTGAGCGGTCAGACGAGACCTGGCCCGGCGGGGGACGCGGCGCGGAGGGGCCGACGGGACGTCCTGCGCGGGCTGTTCGCCGCTGCCGGGGCGCTGGTGCTCGCGCCGCTCGTCGCCGCCTCCCGCCCGCCGCACCGCGCGGACACCCCCGGCGAGCTCGCCTTCGACGAGACCTACCGCGGCCGCCACATCCGCGGCATCAAGACCACCGCGGGCCGCGTCTTCGGCGCCGACCCGTGGCACGTCACCGTCGACGGCCGCCCCCTGCACCTGATGCGCCGTGCCGACGGCACCTGGCTGAGCATGGTCGACCACTACCGGTCGTACGACACCCCGCTCGCGGCGACCCGCGCGGCCGTCGACGAACTGGGCCCGGGACAGCAACTACGTGACACGCCCATGGACATGGGGGACACCCACACGGGCATGGGCCACACCCGCACGGGCATGAGGGACGCGCAGATGGACATGGGGGACGCACACATGGACATGGGGGAACACCATGGCGTACGTCCGTAAGGACGCCGGCACGCTCACGAGCGCGGAGAAGCGGCGCTTCGTGAAGGCGATGCTGGAGATCAAACGACGGGGCGAGTACGACGAGTTCGTACGGATGCACATCGACTTCTACGTCACCGACGGCGAGGGCGGTCTCCGTACGGCCCACATGGCGCCGTCCTTCCTGCCCTGGCACCGCCGGTTCCTGCTCGACCTGGAGCGGGCGCTGCGCCGGGTCGACGCGTCGGTGACCGTGCCGTACTGGGACTGGACGAAGGACCGCAAGGTGGGTGCCGGGCCCTGGACCGAGGATCTGCTCGGCGGCAACGGACGGCGCTCGGACCGGCAGGTGACGACCGGGCCGTTCGCCTACGCGGGAGGCAACTGGACCATCAAGGAAGGCATCACCGACGGGGAGTTCCTCACCCGCGACCTAGGCCGCGCCCGCGACCCGATCGAGCTGCCGACCAAGGGCGAGCTGGAGTCGGCGCTGGACGACCCGGTGTACGACGTCCCGCCCTGGGACTCGACGGCGGAGAAGGGGTTCCGCAACCGGCTGGAGGGGTGGGGGAGCGGGCGCGGGCCCGTCGCCTGGCGCAACCACAACCGGGTGCACCGCTGGGTCGGCGGTGTCATGGTGGGCGGCGCGTCCGTCAACGACCCGGTCTTCTGGATGCACCACGCCTTCGTCGACCTGCAGTGGACCCGCTGGCAGCGCCGGCACCCCGACGCCCGCTATCTGCCCGCGAAGCCGCCGGAGCCGGGCAGTTCGCAGTACCGGCGGATCGTGGCGCGGCACGAGAAGCTGCCGCCGTGGGATGTGACGCCGGACTCGCTGGAGGACGTGGGCCGGATCTACCGGTACGCCTGACATCCCCCTGTCACCGGGCATGGGAAGAGCCCCGGCGCTCGGAGTGCCGGGGCTCCTCGGTGGTGCGGTACTGCGGGTGCTGACGGGATGTCAGTCGCCGTAGCCGTAGCCGCCGCTCTTGTCCATGCCGTCGCTGACGTTGGCGCAGGTGTTGCCGAACGCCGGGTTCAGCAGACCGACCAGGTTGGCGGTGTTGCCGCACACGTTGACCGGCACGTGGACCGGAACCTGGACGAGGTTGCCGGACAGGACGCCGGGCGAGCCGACGGCCTCACCCTGGGCGCCCGCGTCCGCCATGGCCAGACCGGCGCCGCCGAGCGCCATGGCACCGGCGCCGAGGGCGATTCCGGCAGCCTTCGCGATGCGAGACATCACGTTCTCCTTTTGGATCGATGACCGCGCGGCAGCAGGACGTGCCACCGCACTGCCGGTTCAACGCCGCCGCTGACGGCTGGTAACGGCGATCATGTGCGGATCACCCTTTTTGAACAGGGCGGTGCATGGGAGCGGTGCCTGGTGATGGGAGGGCGGGGGGCGGTGGAAATTCGCTTAGCCGCGGGGTGGGCCCTCCACTAGCCTCCGGGCATGGCTACCGACCAACTCATCCGTCTGTTCACCGACGAGAACCGGGTACGGGTCTTCGCCGCGGTGGCGCTGGGCGCCGACACTCCGGAGGACGTCGCGCGGGCGGCCGGAGTGCCCGCGAAGGAGACAGCCCTCGCCCTGCTGAAGCTGCGCGAGGAGGGCGTGGTGACGGCAGGGGACGGGGGCGAGGGTGAGGGCGAGGGCGGAGGCCGACTGGCCGTCGCCTATGCGCTGTTCCGGCAGTACGCGCGCGAGGGGCGGGAGGCAGCGACGCCGGACACCGGGAATCCCGGGTCGGGGGACGCGGACACGGACGCGCTGCTGCGGACCTTCGTACGGGAGGGACGGCTCGTGCGGCTGCCCGCCCAGTGGACCCGCAAGAAGCTGATCCTGAAGTACATCGCCGAGCAGACCTTCGAACCGGGCGTCGAGTACCCCGAGCGGACGGTCGACGAGAAGCTCCGGGGCTGGTGCGAGGACGGCGACGTCGACCATGTGACGCTCCGGCGCTACCTGGTGGACCTGGAGCATCTGCGGCGGAGCGAGGGGATCTACCGGCGGGTGGCCTGAAACCTGGCCTGGTGAGAAAAGGGCGCCCCCGGCAGGACTCGAACCTGCGGCCAAGCGCTTAGAAGGCGCCTGGCGAGGGCACGTCTGTTGTGCCTCTGACCTGGTCCTACGTGATGGTCTGACCGGCCGTCAGTGAATCTTCCGGCGTTTTCGGGAAGGATCCCGCTGGTACCGACTACTGCTGGGTGCGTGACGGTCCGGCGTGATGCCCTTCGAGCCCGGCTGTAATCGATGCTGCGAGTTCTGAACTCTCGACCTCTTCGTCCCGAATGAGGTTCGGGCGAGATCGTGACCGGCCATGATGGGTATCAGTGCCGGTCAGGAGCTTGGTGTCGAATGCCTTCGCGCGGTCTCGGCGGGCTTCCAGATGAAGATCATCTCCCAGATTTCTCCCAGCAAGGGGCGACCATCTGAGGACCCGGCGCGGAGCCGCCCGGTTGCCACAGCGAGTTTGCGTGTCAGGTGAAGCTCTTGCGGTGAGCGTGCAGGGAGTGCGTCGTCCCGACTGGACCGCGGCTGCTTCCCCATCCGCCGCTCGTCGCGATGGCCCAACCCTTCTGCTCCTTCGTCTGTGCGGCGAAGGTGCGGAGGTCCTTGATGGAGTAGCCGCAGGTGAGGGTGCCCCGAATGCTGACGAATTGGCTGCGTGGGGTTCACCGATCGCCTCGTCGCATCGATCGGGAAGAATGCCGCAGCGGGCCCGACCTACCGGATGGCGTAGCCGCACGGCGGCGCTCCGTCACCTGCCAGCGCCGGCGTCGGTGTTCGAGGAATGCCTTCCACAGTTCCAGCCGATGGCGAGAGTCCTTCGGGAACGTGAAGCGGAGGACTCCGAGGACGACGGTGGTCACCAGCACGGACACGGACTCCGGATGGTCGGCGAGAAGCGACACGGATCAGTCCTCCCCCTCGCAAAGGTCGAGCGAGGCGGTACCCAACAGCACCCGGTAGGCATCGCCGTGGCTGGTGACTCTCGCGCCCTTGATTCCGGCCTCCGGGTGGGTCAAGGCCCGGGCCAGGTCGTGGGGTTCGGGGTAGCCGGTCCAACGGAACTCCCACGAATCCCCAGCGCCCCATAGTCGGCGCACGGCACCGTCCCGGAGCACATCCGGCTCACTCCTGCGTTCGACTCCGGGACGCTCCAAAGGATCCCAGGACAAGCTGGTCGCCCAACGCCCACGGCGGTCCACCAGGTTATAGCGGGACACGAGGCCGGCCAGCAGGGTGGCGGCATCACCCGAGATCGGGGGAACCTCCGCCAGTGCACGACGCTCATGCGCCATGAGGTCTTGGTCGACCGTGAGAGAGCGGTCCCGGGGTCCGATGCTGCGATTGCCGCCGCGGGGGCAGCCAGCCGGATCCCCGGTGATCGTCAGCCGTGCACCAGTCGGCAGATGGCGCAGGAGGACAGAGACATGTTCATGGCAGACGTACGTGTCCTCGTACCGAAGGCCGGGAACACCGCGCGAACTGCCCTTAGCGGCGGGCAGCAGTCGGGTGGCCACGTTCTCCGGGGCGCGCTCCGCCACCATCACCAACTGGTCCCGACGGGGCGACATCACCGGGTCGTATGAGGCGACAACCGCGTAGTTCCACTTCGCCGTCGGGCCTGTGTATACGTTGCCGTTGAAAAGCGCGAGGGCCAACAAGGCTCGAAAGGAACGCTGTTCGCCCGAGCAGTGATCCAGGCCCAGCCCGTGAGTGCCGCCGCGGATCGCGAACCCGGCGGCGTCCATGCTCTCGCCGGTGTACTGGGCACGGAGCTCAATCCGGTCCTCGGTCGACATGATGTGGACGGGCAGTCCGCCCAACTCCCTGGCGGCGGCCAACCTGGCCTTCTGGTAGGGGACGGTGTCCCCCGACTCGCCCTGGATTCGGCGTGCGAGTTCGGTGATGTCCCTGTCGAGCGTCATGTCCGGCTCCTGGTGGGCGCGTGTCAGTGCTCCCGCCCACTGCGCCCCATAGGAGGAACAACAGCCCTACTTCACGCGCGCCCGACGGCACTTTGCGCCCTCAACCCTGGGCAACTGCGGGAGGAGTCCAGGTCCGACGTAACGGCGAGCGTGGTCGCCTCACCGGATCATAGCGCCTTCGCGGCAAGTGGACGGCATGTGTAACTACCCGCAGTGGTCCTGCAGTTGGTTAAAGTGCCGGTCGATCGCTTGCCTGCTGGGCGTCACCACTTACGCATCGCTCACGACTGACCGTCCTCTGCGCCTTGGGAGGCGGAGCGCATCAGTTGCTCGAAGTTCTCCACCCAGTAGCCGCTCACCAGCTCGCCATGCAGCGTCAGCTTCGGGTTGATCACGATGCGGATGCCGCGTGTCATCATCAGCCGTACGAAGCGATCGAACTGTTCGTCAGTCAGAATTGCCGACACGGTGAAGTCGGGCAGTTCGATGCCTGCTCGCGCCCAGTTCTGGAGGTACGTGTCCAGCTCCAACGGGTTGTGGAGCAGGGAGATCACACCTTCCACCACGATGGGGTCGCCCGTCTCCGCGTCTACGAGGTAGGCGAGTGGGGCGTAATACCGCTTGCAGTCGGAGTAGGCGTCGCCGATGGCGCGGGTGTATCGCACAGCCCTGGCTCCTGTGCAGGGCACAGGATCGTGACCTTGGCTGAGGAGGTGAGAGTAGGGGCCGTAGGCGGAGCCGTCGACTGCGTAGCAGAGAGGGTCACCAGCCTCACGGGCCTGAGAGATCCCACGGTTCATTACCTCTGCGGTGTGTGCGGCGTCGCGTGCCGAGAACCGGCTCACTCGCCCGCGGTCCGTGCCGTAGCGGACGGTCCCGTCCTCTACGGCGAGTTCGACGCACCAGGTGCCCTGCGAGAAGTCGTCGTACTCGGATTTCCAGGCGATGGGGGCGAGCTTCAACGAAGACTTCAGAAGGCCGCCAAACAGCCACTGTCCTCCCTGAACCGCAGCCAACCACCCTTTGTAGTCGAAGTTTCGCAGCAACCCGTTCTCCCGGAAAAGGGCTGCATCGATGCCTCCGAGGACGCGGTCCGTGGGAGTGCGGCATGACTCGTGCACGAGTCCGACGTCTGCTGGCACGCCCTCCTCGTCCACCTCGACCATGGGCGCTCCGTCTTCCGAGATGGAGTCGCCGCAGTGCCTGCACAGGAAGGGGTCCTCGATACTCGAGGCCAGGGATGCGCACTGAACTCCGTGGGCGAGCGCCGCGAGATCTCCATTGGGGTCATCAGCGAAGTTAGAGGGAGCTACGACCAGCCGTGCTTCCCGGTACTCGTCGAGATGACGGTCCAAGTAGCGTTCGAGTCCGGCATAGGTGGCCCAGCGACCAACGAGCTCCCATCTCTCTCCCTGGGCCAGTTCTACATGGCCTTCGCTGAGCTTCACGCGCCTCACACCGGTGTCGTCGAACCGCCTGACGTCCGTGATGAGGAAGTCGCACTCCTCGAACGGGTCTCTCACCAGCACGACCTCCCGCCCGTATGAGAGGCCGGACAGAAGGTCCTTCGTGAAGAGCTCCGAGGCGACCCCGTCGTATGTGCCGTCGACGTTAGAGGGCTGGCTCACGTACCTGCCCATGCGCTCCCTCAGGCCGGCGGCGCTGAGGGAGAGGCGATCTCTGGCCAGGGAGACCGAGAACGCGATCAGGGCGCTCCACAGCAATCGAGGAGGAACCACGGCCTTGCTGCCCAGCATCAGCAGAGCAGCAGACTCCAGGGCCCCTCCTTCTCTGATGTCCAGAGAACAGATCCGCATCCTGGCCAGGATGCGGTGGATATCCGCTGGTGGGATCGGGATGCCGGCCACGGCCTGGTAGTGGGAGCTGATGAGTGCCTCGGTCTTCCGCAGGACGTCCTTCTCCCCATTTGTCAGAGGAGACGTCTTGCTACCGGCCTCGTTGAGTCGAGCGGCCTCGGTGAGTTTACGAAGCACTTTCCGCACGTTGGCGGAGGCTTCTATCGAAGTGGCGAGCACGTACACATCGCCTGGACGCTTGTCGCCTACGTACTGACCGACGAACTGGGCCAAGACGGATCCGAAGTCCGACGTGGGGTCTGCGGACAGGCTGATCGTGTTCTTCGCCTGGATGAACAGTCGACCAGCTGGGCCGACCAGTACGAGGTCGTCGATGTCGTCCGCTGTCTCGAAGCGCAACTCGTCAATCTGCACGTCGCCGAACCCCAGAAGATCAAGCTCTGAGGCATCGCACAGCATGTGGCTCATGATGAGAGCCGCGATGCGCTGCTGGAAGTCGATCCCGGAATGTGTCGCAGCACCGCCGCTGTTTCCCACTGAAGCTCCCCTCTTCGGACCGTGGATGCCTCCATCGTCGGTCAAATCCACTACCTCTTGATTCTGGACGAGGTTCGGTGAATATCCTCATCCTCGGATCTTGCATACGTGCAGGTCGGTGGATTGGCGTGCGACGGAGTAACGGGGTGTTGGTTGCTCGTCGGGAGAAGGTCATCTCCCAGGATCCGCCCAACGTTTCCTGTTTGATGCAGCGTTCGGTTCGTGGGCGCGGGCGGACTGCGATGCAATCGCGGCGGCTGCTGCACAGGGTCTCCGTCTTCCCTCGGGCCGCGAGGGCCCGGAAGAGCTTGCAGGCTTGAGGCAGACGGCACCCTCTGGGGTACCTGATTTGTTCTCTTTGAGATGCCCCTGCCCGGATCACGACCTGACACGTTGGCCTGAGGAGTAGCAGTTGGTCGAGTCCGCCAAGCTCCGCAACAGCGCCCGATGGGTCGTAGTCCCGGCCTTGGACTCCGCCAAGGGGAGTTGCTCGGGCTCCACTG
Source organism: Streptomyces sp. Act143 (assembly GCF_003143935.1). Lineage (GTDB taxonomy): Bacteria > Actinomycetota > Actinomycetes > Streptomycetales > Streptomycetaceae > Streptomyces. Next base: position 7,088,923 of record NZ_QFRX01000001.1, read on the forward strand.
GGACGACATCGGTCTGGACTCGGGCTACATCCGCCTAGTGTGCCGACTCTCGTAGGTAGCGAGAGGCAGCCTGACGTGCGGGTGTCCTCAACCTCTTGAGGCGCGAATCGGTAGAGAGCTCATCTGCTTGATTTCCACGCAGAATCAGGGGCTTCCTGGTATTGTCCTCGCGTGGAAATCACTCTGCAGCAAGCAGTGAGTGATCTCCAGCGGGTGCTGGAGATCATCCGGAGCGTCACGCGCGAGGTGTACGCGACCAACGCCGACCGTCACGACCCGTCGCACGGGGACGACAACGGCACCTTTGCTCAGCTGGTCTGGCGGAACATCGCCAACCTCTCCTTCAAGAAGCTCAACGAAGCAGGGATTCCGGTCCGAAGAGTCGCCGGCGGGGCCATCGAGGTCACCTCCGGATGTTGGGTCGTGAGGATCTACAAGTTCCCGCTGACAGCCCCTGACAAGGTGCGGGACAAGCTCGAACAGCTCAGTTGGGACGGCAGCGCCGCTCGACTGCGAGGCGCCGTGCTGAACAGTGCCCCGAAGGATCAGTTGGCGTTCGACCAGGACCCGGACTGGGCCGAGAGCTTCGCTGAGGCCGTTCGGCAGGGGCATGTTCGGATCATGCACACGGGTGACCCGGAGACGGGAAACTGCGTCATCGAAGTTGGCCTTCCGCGGGACAACCGAGAAGGCGGTTCGCCCTGGCTTGATGGCACCGTCGAGATCCACAATGATCTCCAGCTGAGCCTCCCGGCTCCGCGGTCGACCGAGGACGTGCTCGTCGACCTGGGTGGGCTACCCCCAGAGGGAGTTTCGGATCGAGACGGCCAGTTGCCGTCCGAAACGGATTCCGACGAGGATCGACCCGCTGCTGGGAAGGAACCGAAGGCGCCCGACCACACCGACCTCGAAGAGAACGACCTGCCGCTTCGCCGGCGCACCGAAGAGACGCGCGACGAGCGCGAGAACACAGACTGAGAAATCCATGCCGACACCGCCGCGAGGATCGAGAGGCGCTGAGCTCGCCTCCCGCTCCTTCGAACCCGAAGCTCTGACCACGGCCCGACAGCTTCGAGGGCTGCGCAAGAACGAGCTTGCCCGGAAGGTGGATCTCACGCCGGCAGCGGTCAGTCAGTATGAGCTGGGCCAGAGTCGGCCTTCGGCCACGGTCGTTGCGCAGCTGGCCATGGCCTTGGGGGTGCCCGCCACATTCTTTGCTACGGGGCACCCGCATCCAACGGTGCCCAGTGCTGCCCACTTCCGAAGTCTCAGGGCGACCACGCAGCTGCAGCGGGATCAGGCGGTTGCGTTCGGCAAGATCGTCTGGCGGCTGGTTACGACCGTCGAGCACTACGTGGAGCTTCCCCCTGCGGCGCTGCCGCGACTGGCCCTGCCGGCCGAGCCGAGCAGGGCGGACATCGCGGCCGTGGCCCGCGATGCGCGTGATGCCATGGGGGTGCCCAGCGGTCCGATCCCCCATGTGACCCGCCTGCTAGAAGCCCATGGCGCCGTGGTCCTGGAGCTACCGGCTATGTCCAAACGGGTGGACGCCTTCTCGCACTGGTACGGGAGCAGGCCGTTGGTCTTCCGGAACCCTGCCAAGAACGACAAGGCTCGGTCGCGATTCGATGCGGCTCACGAGGCTGGGCACCTGGTCATGCACCTTGACGCTGAGCCCGGCAGTCGCATTGTCGAGAACCAGGCGCATGACTTCGCCGCCGAGTTTTTGATGCCGAGCGCTGAGATCCTTGCGGAGTTGCCGCACAGGCTTGACTGGGAGGCGCTCTACGGCCTGAAGCGACGCTGGGGGACTTCCCTCAAGGCTCTCGTCTATCGTGCCCATGCTCTCGGTGCCTTCCGGGACACGACGTACAAGCGGGCCATGATGATGCTCTCTCAGCACGGTGATCCGGAGCCTTGCGACCTCGGACCTCGTGAAGCGCCTCTGCTTCTGGAAAAGGCGGTCCGCCTCTGTGAGGAGACGGGCGTTTCATTCGATGATCTTGTCTCCCGCTCGGGCCTGCCGTTCGAGCTTGCGAACGAGGTCTACGCGACCGCGACAATGACGAGGCCGCGCCTTGCGCTGGATCCATCCGAGGAGAGCGAGAAGTCGGTCACCCCTGAAGTGCTGACGCTATTCCCCAGCTGATGGTGATCCTTCCATCGGGAGAAGCTCTCACCCGTCACGGACGAGGCTCGCGTTCTACAGCGCAATGATGTGGCTGGCAGCCAGGGCGGCCCACGCCGGGGCCTCGGTACTCAGCCGTGTTGTGATGTTGCGCTACTGCTGTTGATCCCGTCGACGGTCCACCCCCGGTGCGTGCCGGTTTCGGTCTCGCGACCAACGAGGCGTGCCCAGATGCGAATGCTGCCCGCACGTCTGTACGGGCGCCTGCCCCGATACGGGTCGTGTAGTAGATGTCTCGTGTATCCAATTATGAAAAGAAACTGACCACACATCACATCTGGCGCTAGCGTCACAGATGTCCCTGTGGGCCTAGCAGGCCCCGTACCTTTGCATCCCAGGACGCTCGTGAAGATCAAGCGCGTATGTATCGAGAACTTCTGCTGCCTGCGCACGCTGGATGTCTCCTTCGATGCCATCACCTCCCTCATCGGCCCCACAGGCGTTGGTAAGTCCACCGTGCTGCGCGCCCTTGACTGGTTCTTCAACGGAGACAAGGGCGGAGGACTCGGGGAAGAGGACGTTCACTCGGCGGCGGAGGGCAAGCGGATCCGTGTGGAAGTGGAGTTCGACGGGCTGACGGCTTCCGACCGCGCTGCGTTGGGCTACTACGCGCCCGACGGGGTTGAGACGGTACGGATCTGGCGTACCTGGGAGGACGGGGACGATCGGATCACTGGGAAGGCCCTGGCCTACCCGCCGTTCGACGAGATTAGGCGGCATGAGGGGAAACGGGAGAAGCACAACGCGTACAAGGCCCTGCGGGAGAGCGACGCCGGACTTGACCTGCCCGCCACAAAGAGCTGGGACGATGCAGACGCCGCGATGCGCGTCTGGGAGTCGAAGAACCGCGATCGGCTCGCTGAAACGGACGTCGAGGGCACACAGTTCTTCGGGTTCGCCGGCCAGGGGCTGCTTGCCAAGCTGATCGACTTCGTGTTCGTCTCCGCCGACCTCCGCGCATACGAGGAGGCGGACGACAGCAAGGCCACGGCGGTGGGTCGGATCCTTGAGCACGCGGTGGACCGATCCGAGGCCGACGCTCGGTTCACATCGATCGAGGACGCCGCGCAGACGGCGCGCGAGAAGGTGCACGAGGAGGTGTACGGGCCGATGCTGAAGAGGCTGTCGGGTTCGCTGTCCGACGAAGTCGCCAAATTCAGCACGGGGCGGCACATCGTCGTGAAGCCTGTGGCACAGACTCCGAAGCCGGCCAAGACGACTTTTGCGGTCAGCATCAGGGACGGCGCGGCCATGACCTCGGTGCGTCGCCAGGGGCACGGCTTCCAGCGAGCGCTGATCATCGCCGCGTTGAAGTACCTTGCGGAAACTCGTCGGCCTGAGGACGGGACCCGGTCGCTGTGTCTGGCGATCGAAGAGCCGGAGCTTTTTCAGCATCCCGCGCAGACAAGGGTCTTCGCCCAGGTTCTGCGCGGCCTCGTCTCTTCGGCAGCGGACCGAACTCAGGTGATGTACGCGACTCACAGCCCGGTATTTATCGACCCGCGCAACTACAAGCAGATCCGTCGGCTGGTCAGGGTGGGCAGCGGGCAACACCCCGATGTCACCGTGCGACAGCTCTCCGAACAGGATTTGATTCAGTCTCTCATCGGCCGAGTGTCGGATAAGTCCATCCGGCGTCATGCGACTACGCGCTACGTCAAGGACCTGGCGGAGGGGCTTTTCGTCGCGGCTGCTGTGCTCGTCGAAGGAGAGGCGGACGAGGCGGTCATCCTCGGGTTCGCCGAGCAGCAGGGCCTCAGTTTTGGCGCGAACGGCATTAGCGTGATCAACGTGGAAGGCAAGGACAATCTCATCCTCGCCCACGCCATCCTGAGCGGGTTCGGTGTCAAGTGCTACGTCGTCTTCGATGGCGACGCGGGGCCCAAGGCGTTGGCCGGAAAGGCTGAGGCAGTCCGCGCGGCGGGCGAGAAGAACATGAACATCCTTAACTATCTCGGCGCTTCGGCGAACGCGCGGCCAGCCACCGCATGCGAGGCGACTCATACGGTGTTCGAGGATGACCTGGAGACGTATCTCGCTGAGCACTGGCCGGCGTGGACTGAGCGTCGCAAGGAGTTGGCGAAGCAGGGCGATGGTTACGTGGCCGACTGCAAGCACGCTCCGACGTACGCCGAGGCCGCTCGTACTGCCAGCGGGGAGCCGAAGCTCCTGTACTCGCTTCTGGAGAACGTGATGGCGCTGGCCAGTTAGCCGTCTTACGTCAGACAGCGCTCTCCTTCCACGGGCTCGCGTTCTGTGCAGGGGACCTCTCTGCCGAAAAGAGGTCGCCTGCACTCCTGCTCGCGCCATAGGCGATCTTTCGAGTGCGGACGGTGCTCCTTATGGTGTTGGGATGGCAAATGGGGTGTGGCACACCGGATATGACATAGAGATCAATCTGTCCCTGCCCGACCTCGGTCACGAGGACCGCCCGGATCTGCTCCGAGAGATCACCGCGAGCGTCGCCGACCGCGACCCGCAGCTGCTCGAATGTCTCGCGCACCACCATGGGCGCGAATGCCTGTCGGAGTCTGGCGGAAAGTCTCCGTGGATGTTCATCCGGCGAGGCCGTGTTGGAGGCCGTCGGCCGCTCGTGGCATCACACGTGCCGATCACGCACAAGGCGACCCCGGCAGAGAGCGCACAGCACAAGGCCACCAAGGAACGGATCGTCGACACGGCCTCGCGCTCCGGCCTGGAGGCAGATGCCGAAGTCTCCACGGCGAACCGGCGAACGGTCTCCGATGCCCTCGTCACCGGCCCCGGTGGTATCCGCATCGGCTGGGAGATCCAGTACCACCACATCAGCCCCAGCAGCGTCCACCGCCGGTCCGTCAACGCCGTACAGCATGAGATAACACCGCTGTGGGTGGCGAAGGACCGTACGGCCTCGCTGATCGACCGGGCGCCATGGGCCCGTGTGGACGATATGCCGTGGAAGGAGATCGCCGACGGCAAGGAGATGCTGATCCGCGGTGGATACCGCTACCTCCAGGTCTGGAAGTGCGTGCCCAGCAGCGATCGCCACTGTCCCTTGTCCGAGGGAGCAGGCCACTGCGGCGGGATACATGCCGAGTGGTTTCTTCCTGCGCTGTGCCAGCCGGAGAAGAACCCGGTCCATATTGAGGATCTCGTTCTCTCCAGCGCGACGGGAGACAGCGTCCCCGTCTACGTGCCTAATCGGGGCAATGGCCGGGCCGGACGGCATATGTGGGTGCCGGCGGACGATTGCGAGTTATGGCGCGAGCTGGTCGGGGAGAAGGCACCCCTACCCGTCGCGCCGGAGCAGGAGGAGGACGACCAGATCACCTTCGCCGAGCAGGAGATCGACCGGACATGCCGCGCTGGCGAAGAGGGATGGTTTGTCAGCGACGCCCGGCCCATCCGTGATCTGGGACAGCCCACCGGTGGCTACACCTTGCCGCGCATGCCGCTGCAGCGGTCTGTGAAGCCGTCGCTGATCACGTCCGTCGAGCGAGCCGCCGCCTCGGCCGCGCTGGGTTGCCCGACCTGGGAGTTGGGGCTGTGCGCAGGCTGCGGTCAGCTGATGCGTCGGCACGGGCGCCATGCGGCCATGTACTGCGCGGTGTGCCGCTCCGAGCTCAACGACCGATAGCCGGGATAACAGCGGGCAGGCGGCTGCTCAGAGGCCGGTGACGGGCTGCCCCGTTAGTGCTTGGGCGATCTGCCAGAGCTGGCCGCCGCGGGACGCCTTGACGAGTACGACGTCGTCGGGGCGGAGGATGGAGTCGAGGTAGGCGGCGGCGGTGATGTTGTCGCCTACCAGCGCGATGTCTGGCACCCCTGCCGAACCTGCCGCGAGGGCGAGTTGCTTGGCCATTTCCCCGCCGACCGCTACGACGAGGTCGACGCCGTTCTCGGCTGCCATGCGCCCGACCTCGCGGTGGGCTTCGACGGCAGCGTCGCCCAGTTCCAGCATTTCTCCGAGTACGGCGATTCGCCGGCCGCCTGCGGCCTCGGTCGTGTCGCCGACTGCCTCGGTCATCAAGACTCTCCGTTGTGAATGAGGGGCGCGAAGGTGATCGCGCGGCCGGTGTAGGACGCGGACGCGCGGCTGAGGGGGACTCGATCGTGAGTCTGGCCCCAGGCCGATGGGTCTCGGAAGTGGATCGTCGGGTCGGGGCTGTCGTCGTAGCCGCGAAGGATGACGAGGTGGCCGCCGGCGCGGCCGTCGTCCGGGAACTGCTCGGTCACGGACACGATGAGCGGCGCATGGTCGAGCCGCGCCGTCAGATTTTCGACGGGGACGGGCTCGGCGGTCGAGGGGACTCCGAGGTCGGTCGCCAGGCTCGCGATCCCCGCGTGAAGTGCTCCACGCGGGGTCAGAATCTCATGCTTGACCGCGAGTTTCAGCAGTTCCGTGACCGTGGGTGCCTCGCGTCCGTAGGCGAGCAGGATCATTCTCAGCGAGGCCAGGCCGCACGCCCGGTTGGACCATTCGATCCTGTCCCCGAGTGCCCATCCGCCGTGCAGATCCCACTCGGCGGGGTCGATGAGTTGACGGCACAGGGGGACCTCGTGGACGCGCGGCACAGCGGCGGGCTCCTACGGCGAGACGGCAGCCTCCCGAGCCCGTGTGGTGCCGGCGAACGCGGGAGTGGGCAGGGGTACATCGTATGGCGGGCGGGTCAGGGCCTCGTGCAGCATGGCCAACACGACGTCCGTGTGCGTGAGTCCGACCATCGCTGCCCCCACCGCGAAGTTGCTGTCCCTGGACATGCCCGGCGTGCTGTTGACCTCCAGCACGTAAGGATCACCGTCCTCGGTGAGAATGAAGTCGATGCGCGCCGAACCGCGCAATCCGAGCCCGTCCCACAGCGTCCGGGCGTGCTTGGTGATCTTGTCGAGCACGGCGGGAGCCAGGTCGGCGGCGCGTACGGTTACAGCGCCCTTAGAGTCCACGTCGAGCTTCGTGTCGGCGTCGTAGAAGTCGGCTTCGGTGGCCTCGGTGGCCAGCGGCGGGAAGACGACGACCGAGCCGCCCGGCAGCTCCAGCAGCCCCACAGTCATCGGCGTGCCGGTCACGTACTCCTCGACGAGCACTGGCGTGCCCTCACCGCCGGCGGCTTCCGCCAGAGCGCCTGGCAGGTCTGCCGGATCGCGTACGAGGCTCATGCCCACGCTGGACCCGCCGAAGGGCGGCTTCACCATCGCGGGGCGCCCGTTCCAGGTCACCGGGCCGCCGGACCAGACGTGCCAGCCGGGCGTGGGGACGCCGAGGGTCAGCATCACCCGCTTGCAGAGGATCTTGTCGGCGGCCACCGCGGATGCCCCGACCCCGCTGCCGCAGTACGGCACGCGTAGGTAGTCGAGCAGGCCCTGCATCCGGCCGTCTTCGCCGTAGGGGCCGTGCAGGTTGGAGAGGGCCACGTCGTACTCGACGAGCTCCATGATGAAGTCGGACTCGCAGGGGTTCAGCACCTTCCAGCGGGCGCCGATCTCTTCCAGCGCCTCGGCCAGAGCGGTGACAGATCGCTGTTCGACGGGGCACTTCGAGTGGTACAGCCTGTCCTCGGCGGACACGGGCCCGTAGACGAGCGCGACGCCGAGGCCCTGGCGGCTCTGCCCCCACTCGCGAAGCGCCTCGGCGGCCTTCTGTACCGCAAGGTCCGAGCTGGCGTTGAGGAAGAGAGTCATGCGAGTACTCCTTCGAAGGTGTGGGTGACCGGGCCGCCAACCCACTGAGTTCGGTTTGGCCGGGCGTCATGCGGCCGGACCGTGAGCGGCTCCCCGGCGCGGTTGTGGACAGTGACGGCGCGACGGACCACCAGCCCGCGCATGGCGGCGACGACGACGGCTGCCACGGCCCCGCTACCGCACGACAGGGTTTCCGCCTCGACGCCGCGTTCGTACGTGCGGATCTTCAACTCCTGGTGGCCGGCGGACTGGACGAAGTTGACGTTCGTCCCCAGCGGAGCCAGGTTGATGTGGTGGCGGACGAGGCGCCCGACCATGACCGCGTCGATGGCGTCTACGTCGTCCACGATGGCTACGACGTGTTCGGTGCCGGTGTGGGCGCTGTCGAACCAGGTCGGCCTGCCGTTGATGACGGCCTGTAAGCGCCGAGGGAGGACTTCACCCACCTCGGCCGTGACCCACACGGAGTCGTCGGACACGACGGCCTCGTGCACCACGCCGGCCATCTGGAGGCTTATCTGCTGGAAACCGTGATCACGGTGAGCGGCCCAGGCGGAGCACCGCAGAGCGTTGCCGCACATGGTGGCGACCGAGCCGTCCGCGTTGAAGCAGGTGACTTCGAGGACGGCAGGGCTTTTACTGATCAGCCTGCTGATGACCAGACCGTCCGCACCCACCCCGGTACGCCTGGCACACAGACGTTCCGCCTCCTTGGGCCACTCGATCTCGTCGTCCGGGTCGAGGCCGGAGAGCAGGACGAAGTCGTTTCCGGCGCCATGGATCTTGCGAAAGCGCATGGCAAAGCTCCTCGTATGGTGAGGTGGGAATGACAATGCGACGCCCGAACAGGGCGGGGGATCAGCGGAAGTCGATGGGCCGGTACGTCGTCCGGGCTTCCCGCATGACCCAGGGCTCCCGCCTGGCAAAGATCAGTACACGGTGGGCTGCGGTGCCGGCCGACCGCATGTCCCGGACTCGCTGGTACACCCCGTCGAGGTAGACGAAGTCACCGATGCGGACATCGCTCGGCGGCCGGGTGCTTCCCATGGTTCCGCGAGGCGGAGGCGGTATGGAGGGCGGCTCCTTGGGCCCGCGCTCGTACATCAGCCCCTCCAGATGCCGAGCAGGAGGGAGCCGCCGATCGTGTGAGGCTTACCACGTAGGCGAGTTGTTGGCTGCGTGGAGTCATCGGGTTCCGATCAGGTGATGCTCCACGCGGCTGCGGACTGACGGGATGCCTATCTCGGTGAGGGGCACCCAGGCCGCTGCGCCCGTCTCGATCATTGAAGGGAAGACCGCGCCCGAATGGGCCCGGAAGAGGTAGCGGATGCCGACCCGCAAGCGCGGCCCGTACCTGTGCTGGCCCGGCCTGGTCACGTCGATTAGGAAGGGGCCCTCGGCGCCGGGCTGCGTCCATACGTCCCGGATACCGGCCTCCTCGGCCAGCAGGCGCAGGGCCGCCTCGCTGAGGGAGTCGTCCGCATCCTCTGGCTCCGCCTCCGCGAGGGCGTAGCTTCCCTCGTGCCGCAGGCAGAGGACGCGGTTGCGTTCGTCGAGGACGATGGCTCCTGTGACCACGAGGGGGCAGCGCTGGCCGTGGGTGCAGGCTCGGCGCTGCGAGTGGTCGCGGGCCGCGTCGTAGACCGGCAGCAGCGCCATCCTGTCGGCAGGGTGCTCGTGGAGGTAGTGGGAGAGCTCCCGGATGATCTGGTCGTCCCTGACGCTCACGGGGCATCCAGCCCGTTCCGCTCGATGTAGATCCACAGCAGGCGCTGGGCCAGAAGAGCGGTATCGCGGAGGTAGAGGTACGTCCCGAAGGCGGGCGTCTCGGCGGTAGGCCGGTTCGTGAGGTCGACCAGCCTGGTCCCCTGGCGAAGCAGCTGCCGCACCTCGTTGTCGTCGTCGGCGCCCAGGTCCTCGCGGAGCAACCGGTTCAGGTCACCAGCGATCGCCGGCAACTGCCTGTCCATCGCCGCGCGGGTCGTGGTGTCCATTTGCAGGCCGAGGATGGTGTTCGTTCGTGAGGAGATCGCCTCTACGTCGATGGGGGTGTCGTCGCCCTCGGTGTCCTCGGCCGTCTCGATCGTCTTGCCGGTACTTGCCACAGTCATCTCTGGCCCTTCCGGAGCACGCTTTCAGCCGTGCCTATAAAGCTAGGAAGGGAGTTGGGCGGGGCTCCATGAGTGTGCCGGAACTTGCCGGGCATTCACCCTAGAGATTCGATGGCAGCGGTGATGAGTTCACGCGCTGCAGGGCCGTAGACGGCAAGTTCTGCCAGCTCGCTGAACGTTTCGGCATACATGGCAAGTTCGTGCTTCTGGACGACGGTGAGATGCGCCGAGATCAGTTCGACGTTCACCAATTCGTCGTCGTACAGGAAGAACCCTTCGACGGGCCAGAGCCCCGAACGGTCGGCGTCCTGGGGGATGATGCCGATGCTCACCGACGGGAGCGCCATGGCGCTGAGGAGATAGCCGAGTTGGCCCGCCATCACGTCGGTGCCACCGATGCGGTACCGCAGCACGCTCTCCTCCAGGAGGATGGCGAACGTGTGGTTCCCGTAGACGACCTCTTGCTTCTCCACCCGCACCTTGACGGCCGCCGGCACATCGTCGATGAGTCCTCGGCGCTCACGAATGGACGTCAGAAGGGCGGTGATGTACGACGCCGTCTGCACAGGCCCGGGAATGAGCCAGGGCGAGTAAATACGAAAACGCTCAGTACGTTCCCACAGGGGGACAACGGACTCCTGCGCCCACTTGAGTCCGTAGCGCTCCATCTTGCGCCACTCGATATACATGCCCTCAATTCCACGGGCTGTCGAGACGAGGTCCTCTGCCTCACCCTCCGCGCCGCACGCGGAACACCAATCGCGAAGGTCGCGCTCCGAGGGCGAACGGGCGCCGCTCTCGAAGCGCGAAGCCTTCGACTCATGCCAGCCCAGGCTTTGGGCCAACGCTCGCTTGGTGAGGCCGGCTGTCCGCCGGATCTCGGCCAGGCGCTGTCCGAGCGCCCTGCGGGCTTCCTGGACGCTTGAAGACGGTGATGTCATGTCGGCGCGAGGGTGATGTTCGAACTATCAGGCCAGGTCGAACTCTGCGTGTGGCGTCGCCCGCTTCCACACGGCCTCGAAGGCCGACTCGCAGAGCTTCGCCACCTCCGGGTCCTCCGTGAGTTCGACCTCCATGTTCTCGCCCTCGCCGTCGAAGTGGTTGACGAGGACGAGGCTGGAGTCGAACAGCCAGAAGTCGTTGCCCGGAAGAGAGATGTCGGTGGCGTTGCGCCGGGAGAGCCACCGCACGCCTTCGCCGGCCGCGATGTTCAGTCCGTCCGTCACGTCGTACTCGAAGCGGATGTACTCGCTGACCGGTGTCGAAACGACGCGGGCACGTCGAACCTCGACGCCTCGCGAGGCCGCCTCCGTGACGATGGCGTGCCAGTCAGCCCAGCGCTCGGCGGGATCGAGGACCACACCGGCCTTCCAGTCGATGAAGGCCGGGTCCGACTTCATGTAGGCGTCGCGCATCTCCAGATGGACAGCCGTCCTCTGGCAGTCGCGGAACAACTCCTCAAACGTCGGGGGCCTCGTCATCCTTCTTCACCTCCAGGAAGAACTGCACCATGCGCCGGGGGATCTCCACCACCGACTCGTGGCCGGGGATGTCCATCTGGCCGAGGCGCTCGGCGTCCTCCACCTTCCACCCCTGCACGAGGTAACTGTCCTTCTCCTCGTCGAGGTAGATGGTGGGCGAGCCGCCACTGGGACTCTCCGGGTCCTTGCCGAGCTTACGCAGGGCCATGATGTCCTCCTCGGATGCCGGTAACGATCTCTGTGCCAGAGCTTGCCCGCGCTTGAGCCCGCAAGCCAGGAACTTGCCGAAACTTGCCAGCACTTCGGGCGGCGACCCGAGCGGTGAAGCCTGGTCGACGGGGCAGAGCGACTGGATGCGGTCCACGTCGATGGATCACCAGTTCGCCGGAGGCAGACAGGGAAGATCCCGCAACCACTGGTGCACCGCGAACAAGCATGTCAACGTGGACGACCTTCCGAACCCGCAGGTCAACGACCCTCAGCGACCTGTCCATGGGCCTACGGAGGCGCCCCTGCAACCGCACCATCCCAGCGATCCCTTCCGCCCCGAACTACCGGACACGGTGTACTGGGTCACCCCGCGCCACTTGGCCGGAGATGACGAGGTGCTCGCCGAGCTGATCGGCGACGCCCTGGCCGGCCTCGGCTGGCGCATGTGGCCGACCTCGCGCCACACGCTGCTGTACGTCAGCCCGGACGGGCTGTGCGGCGCCGAGTGGATCCTCGCGGCCTACCCGTTCCACCTGGGCGGACTGCCGGTGGCCTGGCAGTTGAGTGCCCGCTCCCGTGCCACGTCTGCAATGACGGAGTGGAACGCGTACTTCACTCCCGGCGTCCCGTACGAGGCGCTCGCTGATCTCCTCGTGGCGATCGATGCATGTGAGGAGCCCGATGCCGGCCTCGCGGGGCCGGAGACGGTCCTTGCCGCCCTCACTGCCCGGGGCTGGATTCGCGACGTGGACCGACCCCGGACTACCGCCACGGACCCCGGGTTCACCTCCAGTGTGTCCCTGGAACTGCTACCGCCGCTCATCCAGGACGCTGACCCTCGCCCCGACTTGATGGGCTGGCAGGCGTGGGCAGAACCCGTTCTTGGCGCGCCGTATCTGTGGTGCGCCAGCTTCAGCGCCAGCGTCCCCCACGACGTGGTCGCCGCGTTCGTCTCCCCGCTCGCCTCACCGGTCCCTGTGCCCCGCCGCACCCTCCCCAAGAGCACCGAGGGTCGGCTCACCGTCGTCAACCACAGCTGACGACCCCTGCCCCAGAGGATCCGCCGACGGGGCCACCTGTCACAAATGCCCCTGAGTAGAGGCACATTCGCCGTGCTCGCCAGGAGACAGAAAGGAAGAGGTCTTGTTCTTTCGACGTGCGCGCGAGGATCGGGCTTTCCGTGAAGTCCAGCGTGCGGGCTTTGTGCTGATTCTGGCAACGTCCTGGTGATCGTCTCCGGCTTGCCGAGCCTGGTGGATGCCAACCTGGAGAAGGCGCTCGCCAAGGTCCAGGCTGCCCCCTGACCGCCCCTATACGCCCGCGCCCCTCTGCCTGTTCTGGGCAGAGGGGCGCGGGCGTATGCGCTGCATCACCGCGTCTTGCGGGGCCGGCCGTCTCGGCTTGCGACGGGCGAGCCAGCGCGTCGGCTAGCCCTGGCCGCAGCCGGGGTGTGGTCGGGCACCGTGGTGGCGTCGGCGGGTAGGTCGGCCATACGGCGCAGTCGCCACACCAGCACATCACTGATCGAGTCGGCGGTGCCCAACTCCCGACGTCCGGCAGCCTCCGCCAGTAGCGCGGCCGGGTCGTGGCCGGCGCTCCCGGTATCGGCGAGGGTGGCCGCCAAGGCGTGCCAGCCCGGCTCGGCCAGGATCTGCTCGGCCAGCTCCGGCACGGCCGACCGAAGATGGCCCACCTGTTTCTGGCGCAGGGGCTGGGCCAGACGTCGGCCTCGCTGGTACAGCACGACCAGCGGGATCTCGGCTGCCGCCCGGTAGGCGGCGCGCAGGTGCTCGGCGGCCTCGCGAGCCGCGGCGGCCTGCTGAGCGTGCTCCTTCTTTGCGTGCCACTGGGCGGCGGCGGTGACGAGGAAGAACGCCATGTCGATCACCATGGCGGTGGTGGCGCCGTCTTCCCCGCGGCCGAGTGCCGGCCCGCTGTGGACAAGGTCGCGGGCGGCCTGGCGCAGGGCGCGGTCGTGGCCGCGTTCGGCCTTGATGTGGGAGCGGGTGGCCCGCTCGAACGAGAAGGCCGCCTCCCGCAGTTCGGTGCGGGTGTGGGCCGCTGAGGTCTTGGCGAGCGCGTCCAGGACCTCCCCGGCCGCAGCGATATGCGCGGCCACCTGCGCGTCCGCGCCCTGGTCGATGACCAGCACCGCCTGCCAGGCCGCGGTGGCGGCTCGGCGCCGCGCTGCCGCTGGGCCACTTGGTGCCGGGCTCGTGGTCCGGTCCGGTGGCTTGTCGGGATTCTGGGTGGCGGTGTCGTCGGACCAGCGCCGACGGATGCGGGGTAGGGACAGGTCGGGGGAAAGCGTGGAGCCCGCGTAGAACACAGGCTCTTTGTCGCCGTTGCGGTCGTCGGGGAAGGCGACCTTGTAGCCGAGCAGGTCACCGGAGGGTGCGATGCGTTTGCGGATCAGTACGCCGGCAGCGGCCAGGCGGTCGAAGAACTCCTCCTCGCTGGTGGCGCCAGCCACCGCGCGGCGCGCGGTCTCCCGCAGTTCCTCGCGGGAGGTGCGGCCCTTGCCCTGCCGCTTGGCCTTGTGCCGTTCGGCGCTGGTGGGGCGCTTGGCGGCGGTGCCGTCCCCGGGCGGGACGCGGCGCAGGTCGTAGTCGGCTTCGATGCGGCGGCATTCGGCCTGGGCGCGGCGGGCCTCGTTGTGCAGGCGGGGCCGACGGCCGTCGTCGCGGACGAGGGTGGCGATGATGTGGATGTGGTCGTCGGCGTGCCGGACGGCTGCCCACCGGCAGGCTTGCTCGTCGCCTTCGGGGGCGATACCGGTGGCGGCGACCATGCGGCGGGCGACGGCCGCCCAGTCCTCGTCGGACAGGATCGGGTCCTCCGGGGCGGCCCGTACGGACATGTGCCATACGTGCTTCTCGGGTCGCTTGCCGACGGGCAGGGCGTTGACGGGCTGGTCGAGCAGCCGCTGGAGCTGTTCGTAGGTGACCTTCGGGTCGCGACCGGGGTCGAGGGTGAGTGGGTCGAAGGCAGCGACGAGGTGCGGGTCGATGTGCTCCTCGGCGGTACCCGGGCCGTAGAGGTAGTTGATGAGCCCGATCGTCTCGCTGCCGCGATCGTGGATGCTGGGGATCACTCAGCGGTACCGCCGTCGCGGTGAGCGAGCAGGGCATCGGCGGCGTCTTCCATGCGGCGGGCCGCACTGCGCACGGCGTCGGCCGCCGTGTCCAGGTGAGGTGCGCCGGCACCGGAGTTGAGGGCCTTGGCGACCTGGTTGAACAGGCCGTGCATGCGGCCCAGGTGGCGGCGGGCGGCGAACAGCTCGTGGATGACCTCTCGTTCGGTGGCGATCTCGGCGGCGGTGCGGTTCAGGTCGCGGGCGGCTTTGTCGACGGCGTACGCGAGGAAGGCGGCATTGGACATCTGGCAGTGGGCGGCGGCGTCGGTGAATCGCTTGAACTCGGCGTCGTTCATGCGGCAGCTGGGCTGGTGCAGGCGCTTGCGCGACTTCGGCTGACGGGTGCGCTGACGTCTCTTCGAGAGGGACTCGGCCTGCCGTTCCCTTCCCTGCTGCGGTCCGCCCTCGGTCGCAGCCTGACCGCCCGGTGCCCCCTGGCGCCGGGCTGTTCCCACCACCCCTGGGGCGGGAATCCCGGGAGCATTGCTCCCGGTACAACTTGCTGGCGCCGAGGTTGGGGTGTTGATCTCCTTTTGGGCGCCGCGGAGTTCGTGGTGAGAGTCGTGCATCGAGCGGTCTTCCTTGGGGCTTGGGTGTAGGGGCGGTCTCATTGCGGGTGGCCGGCGGGCCTGGTGCGTAGGTCGGCCTTGACCGTGCGGACGACTTCTCCGGCGGTGTCGCTGGCGACGCTGTAGCCGTTCTCGCGTACGGCGTTCTCCAGCAGGTCACGGGAGAGACGTCCGGTGTCGCGGTGGAGGCGATGGGCGTACTCGGTGAGGAGGTTCCGTGTCGCCCGCGGCTTGGGGCCCGGGCGATTCGACTTCGCCCGCGCGGCCTTGCCCAAATCGACGTCCAGCGCTTCCTCGCCCGGTTTCGGTTCCGGGCTGGTGGCGGTGCGGGCGGGCTGTTGCGGGCGGTTTTCGGCCTGAGTTCGGGCTGCCCGGTCGGCGGCGTCCCCGCCCGCGGCCTTTGAAGGCGGGCTGCCCGGAATGTCTGCCCGAATTGCCGTGTTGGCCCGCAGGCCGGCGATCGTGGATCCGTCCATAGACCCGGGGGCGAGGTAGTGGGGCCAACGGGCGGGCAGTGGGATGGAGGCCAGGGCGAGGGCCTGTTGCCGGGTGGCGAGTTTGCGCAGTAGCAGCTCGTCCTGGCGTTCGTCGCGGTCGATGTCGGCCTGCTCCAGTGCTTGGTGCAGGCGGCGGGTGAGGCGCTGGCCTCGCCGCTTGACGCGTTTCTCGGGCTTCATGGCCTCGGCCCGGAGGATCAGGGTGACTGCGCGGTCGAGGGCGCGCTCGCGGATGATCCGGGCGGCGTCCGCGTCCCGGTCGGCAATACTCAGGCGGGCGAGTAGGCGTTCGCGTGCCTGTCGGGCGAGGACGGCGGTCAGGCTGCGGGAGCCGGCGTGCGGGCTGCGGTTGCGCAGTTCGATGCCCATGGCCAGGTGCCACAGCATCGCCGCCAGGACCGGGCCGACGAAGGCCCGCACGGTTCCGCCGACCAGCCCGGACTCGGCGTAGGCGGGCACGATCTGCACGCCGGTGATCACCCAGGTGAGGGTGCCGGGCAGGCCGGGCGCCTGCTTCGGGCCGTTGAGGTTAGCCCGGGCCATCAGCGCGGTGGCGAACAGGGCGAGCTCGGCGACGGCGAACATCGCGGCACGCTCGATGGTGCCGCCCATGTCGAGGTAGTCGGCGGCGAAGCGCCAGCTGGTGTCCGCGCTGTAGGCGGTGCAGCCGATCGCGGCGACAGCGGCAACCGGGATCGCGGCGGTGCGACGTCGCTGCCCGTTGCCGGGCTGGCGGGCGCGCTGCCACCGCCATCCAGCGGTCAAGGCGAGGGCGACGAGCAGCAGCACGGCGGCGGTGGGCGAGGTGATCCAGTGCGCCAGGGACGCTGTCGGAGTCGCTTCGTCGCTTGTGGGCACGGTGTTGCCAGGTGTCATGCAGGGGCTCTCCAGGGCGCCCGCGCGTGCGAGGGCATGCCTGTGCGCGGGCCGGGTGAGGTGAGGGTGGGAGGGGGGGAGACGCGGTGCTGCCGTCAGGCGGCGGGCGCGGTGCGGCGTCGGTCGGGTCCGGTGAGGATGACGCGCTCGGTCATCTCGGCGAGGCGGGAGGCGACGCGGTCGCCGAGTGCGGTGCGCAGCTCGGCAGTGGGGAGGTTGGTGGTGATGAGGGTGGGGAGCATGTGCTCGTACCGGTGGTTGATCAGCCGGTAGGTGAGCTCCTCGGTCCATTCGCTGGTCTTGGCGGCGCCGAGGTCGTCCAGGAGCAGCAGGGGGCATCGGGCGAGTGTCTGGAGCTCTCGTTCGCCGTCGTGGCCGGCGCGTGGGCGGAGCCGAGCGTGCAGGTCGGCGGAGGTGGTGGCCTCCCAGCGCAGGCGGACGCCCCGGGTGAGGAGGGCGCGGACGGCGCCGTACGCCTGGTGGGTCTTGCCCGTGCCGGTGGGGCCGGCGATCAGCAGCGACGGGCCCTCGGCGATGCCTGGACCTCCGGGCCCGGGGCGTCCTGCTCCGGCGATGTGGTCGGCCCAGGCGGTGATCTGCGGGTGGTCGGCCAGGGCACGGCGGTAGCGGGCGGGGATCCGGGCGTCCGCGAGTTCCAGTGCCGTGACGGGCTCGGGCGGCGGTTCCTCGGCTGTGACGCTGGGGTCGATACCGCGGGTGGCCAGGATCGTGTTGAGCCGGTTGGCGAGCGGACCGACCTGGCGAGGCTCTCGGGTGAGGGTGGCGCTCAGAGGTCACCTCCGTAGGCGGCGTCGATGTCGCTTGGGTTCGTCCACGGCGTGTGGCGGACCGTCACGGGCGCGGCGTTCATGGCCTCGTGGACGAGACTCGGCAAGGTGCTGGGATGCAGGCCCTTGGCCCGGTGGCGTTCGAGTCCGGCCCGGATGTGGGCGGGGGAGATGCCCTCGTCGAGCATCTTGCGCACTTCCCGGCCGAGATGGTCCAGGACGCCGGCTGGTGGACGGTGGGCGCACGCAGAGACGTACTCGGCGATCATCTGCCGGGCCGAGACGGTGTCGGGTGCGTGGGCGCTCGCGCCCCCCGAAGGGGTACTTCCTAGGTCCATGATCCTAGGTCCTAGATCCGTACCGTGAGGCTTCACCGACGGCTCCGGGTGTCCTCCGCGAGCCCTCATGGAGGAAGCCGCGAATCCGTCCTGACCTGCGGATTCGTGATCGGTGCCCGGATTCGGTGCGGTCTCGCGCATCTCGCGTGCGTCTGCACGGAGGGCTCCGTGAGGCGGCAGTGCGGGCTCCGTGAAGCCGACCCCCGTGGCGCTTGGCGTGGCTCCTGCCGGGGCGTCGTGGTGCGGGCAGGCGGGGAGGCGGCTCTTGCTGGGCCGGTTGATCTTCTGGTGCCGGCTCCAGGTGACGATGTGCAGGTACCGCTTGTCGTCGAGCCCCGTGTAGCGGCAGATCAGCCCGGCATCGGCGAGCTGGGCGAGGTCCGTCTCGACGTCCGAGGGCCCGTGTTCCGGGCGCAGCACCCACAGTTGTCCGGCGATGATCGCGGCGTGGTCGCGGTGGCGGCCCTGGTCGTCGGCCTGGGTGAGCAGGCCGATGAAGGTGCGCTCGGCGGTCAGGGAGACGGCGGCCAGGGACTCGGAGACGAAGGCTTCGGGCTTGATGGTGCGGATTCGGGCCAAGAGGGGCGGTTCCTCACTCGGTTGCAGGTGGGCGGGGAACCCACGGCTCACCGTCGTCGTGGCGATACGGGCATTAGGGGTGGGGGAGTTGACCGGCCGGCGGCGCGTGGCGCAGCGGTGGCCGCTCGCGCTTTCCGGGGGTGCCGTCAACACATAGCCACACCGGGCCGCGCAAGTCCAGCCCTATCCCGCGACATCTCTCACGGCAGAAAGGGTGCCGAAAAAGAAGGCGGTAGAAGGCGGTCCCAAAACTTTAGGGCACGATCGCCGGTTGACGAAATAGTCGATTGATGTGCCGGTTTTCGGTACTTCCCGTCCTTGGGAAACCGCTTCGCGGCGAACCGCGCGAGCGCAATATAGACGACGATCGCCGGTTAGCGAAACCGGCGATTCTATGGATAGTTGTGGTGCCAATCGAGGTGCTGACCCTGCCCACGGATCCACGCGACTATCGACTGGCAACTCCCAGTCCGCCTGCCTTTTGCACCGACCCGGCGCAAACGCAGGACAGCCCCGCCCCCCTGCCCAAGGAACACCGCTTGACGTCTCCGCCCCACCGCCCCACCGACAAACTCACGGTCGACGAGTTCTGCGACGACCTCCGCATCTCCCGCTCCACCTTCTACGACTGGCGCAAGAAGGGCACAGCCCCGCGCTGCATACGCATCCCCAACGGCGCATTGCGCATCCGCCGCAGTGACTACGAGAACTGGCTGACCGACTGCGAGGACCACGCTTGAGCAACCGGTCCTACAAGGTCCGCTTCTACGACACGGAGATCTACAGGGGAAAGCGCAAGACCAGCTACACCGTCCGGTGGTCCGTCAACGGAAGGCGCCACGGCCAGAGTTATGCCACGAGTGCGCTCGCCGAGTCCTTCCGCGCAACGCTGCGCGTAGCCGCGAACAACGGCGAACCGTTCGACATGGACACCGGCCTGCCGGTCTCACACGCCACCTCCGCTTCTGAGGTCACCAACTACGAATTCGCCCTCCAGTACGTCGACATGAAGTGGCCGCGCATCTCGGCCAACAACCGCAAGAACACCGCCAAGGCCCTCACCAAGGTCACCCTCGCATTGCTCCGCACCGAACTCCCGGAACGCTTCGACCCCATCGACGTACGCCGGGCCCTGCGCGAGTACGCCTTCAACAAGCTCCGACGCGACGAGGCGCCGCCCGAAGTCCGCACCGTCCTGTCGTGGATAGCCCGCAACTCCCTGCCCATGACGGCCTGGGAGGACACCAAACGCGTCGACGCCGTCCTGCACGCGCTCGACACACTTCTGGACGGCAGCCCGGCCGCCGCCAGCTCCGTCACGCGCGAGCAGCGGATCCTCAACGTGGCGATGAAGTACGCCGTACGGCAGAAGATCCTCACCGCCAACCCGCTCCCCAAGGGCAAGGAGGAAGGCGCCGCCCCCAAGGTGGCCGAGGCCGTCGACAAGCGGTCGCTGCTCAACCCGGGTCAGGTCACCCGCCTCCTGGCCTGGATCGCCGACCGCCCCCGCACCGGCCGCCGCCTCCACGCCTTCTTCGCCACCCTCTACTACGCCGGACTGCGGCCGGAGGAGGCCGTAGCCCTCCGCGTCAGCGCCACCACACTGCCCGCCGAGGGCTGGGGCGAACTGCTCGTCCACACCGCTGAGCCCGAAGTCGGCAGCCAGTGGACCGACGACGGCCGCGTCCACGAAACCCGCGACCTCAAGGGCCGCGCCGAGGGCGACACCCGCCCCGTCCCCGCCCACCCAGCACTCGTCGCTGTCCTCCGCGACCTGATCAAGAGGGACGGCCTCCAGCCGGGAGACCTCTTCTTCCCCGGCGAGAAGGGCGGACTGCTGGCCGGATCGGTCTTCCGCCGCGCCTGGAACAAGGCCCGCAAGGCGGTCCTGCCGGAGCACGAATACGAGTCACCCGTGGGCAAGCGCGTCTACGACCTGCGCCACACCTGCCTGACCACCTGGCTCAACCACGGCATCCCACCCGCCCAGGTCGCAGAGTGGGCCGGCAACAGCGTCCCCGTCCTGCTCGCCACCTACGCCCGCTGCATCACGGGCCAGCTCGCCGAGCTCCAGCAGCGCATCGAAGGCCCCCAGCGACTGCCCGCCGGGCCGGCCCCGAGCATGCCGGTGCCCAAGCCTGGATCCACCCCCGCGCCGCGTCGCCGGGCCTGACCCAGATCTAGGGGTCCCACGGACCTCCGCCTCCGGCACCGCCGTTCAGTCGGCGATGTCGACGCCGTATCCGCGTGCGAGGGCGTCGAGGCCGTGGTCGTAGCCCTGACCGACGGCTCGTAGCCGCCACACCGGACCTCTGCGGTAGATCTCCGCGAGCAGCATGGTGCGTTCGGTGGTGGCGGCATCCAGGGTGGCCCGGGCGAGCGGTGCCCCGCTGCTGCCGGGTGCCGCACCGATTTGGATCGCACCGACCGTCCCGAAGGTGGCGGCGCCGTCGATGGCCGCGGCGACGACGACCTTGCGCGTCGCAGGCGGCAGGGCGGCCAGGTTGAGGGCGATGGTCTGTTCGGCAGGTCCGCCGGTCAGCAGTCGCACGGTTCCGGCGGAGCTCTCCGGAGCGCCGTAGAAGATGAAGTCCTCGTCGAAGGTGACCTGTTCGTCCTCGTCGAGGAGGAAGGCGACGACGTCGATCTCGTAGTCGGTCTGCGGGGCCCAGCCGGCGGTGACGTACCACTCCGGCGCGGGTCTGCCGTGCGGCATGGGCAGGTCGATGACGCCGCCTCTCGGCATCACGTGCGGCTCCTGGGTCCGGAGTGTCGCCGCGGCCCGGGCGGTGGTGGTCGGAGCGGTGAGCCAGTGGAGGTCGTGCACGGGGAGTTCGAGGGCGGTGATGCGGCTCATGCGCCGGTCGCCTTCCCCTCCCTCCAGGAGTACGACGTCGGTGACGCTGGCGGACAGGTTGATCGCCGCGGACCCGCCGAGTTCGACGATGCGGGTACGGGCCGCCGCGGCATCGGCATGGACACCACCGAGTACCAGCACGCGACGCCCGGACAGCGGTTTGTCCAACGTGCCGACGGAGGGCACGGGTCGGCGCGGAGCGGGTACCCCGGCACCGGGAGCGGCCGTGGGAAGGGCTACGGCTTCCGAGACGGTCGCGGCAGAGGTCGTGGTGGGCGCCGACTCCACGGGCCGGGCGCTGGGTTCTGCTTCCGGCTCGGCCACCGGGGTGACAGTGACGGCGGTCGCATCATGCGCTGTCCCCGGCCGTACGTCGGCCAGCAGCCGCAGGAAGGTGTGCTCGTCGATGACCGGCACGCCCTCGGCGAGTGCGCGTCGGGCCTTCGCCGAACCGGACGTCGGCTCATTGGTGACCAGCACGCTGGTGTGCCGGCTGACGGAGGTCATCATGTTCAGCCCGGCGGCGACCGCCCGCCCGACCAGCTCCGCCCGGGCATGGGCGGTCTCACCGGTGATCGCGACCTTCATCCCCTGCTGGAGCGGCCCGCCGGGAGCCAGCCGTCCCGGATTGCGGTAGGCGCAGGGAGTCTTCGGCGGCTTCGGCGTGAACTGCGATTCCGCCCGGGGCGGGCAGGCCACCAGCGGCAAGGGCAGATCGAGCCGCGCCGCCTCGCGCAGTGACGCCCGCAGGATCCCGGCCAGCACACGGGTGTCGTCCAGCGCATCATGCGCACGCTGCTGGGGGACGCCGTAATGGGCGGCGAGGGTGCCGAGCTTCATGTCGTCCGTCGGCGGATCCACCTGGCGATTCAGAGCCAGGGTGCACAGCCGCTGCGACACCGGCAGCCACATCCGCGCACGGGCGAACTCGTAGGCCAGGAAGTCGTAGTCGAACTGGGCGTTGTGAGCGACCAGGACCCGGTCCTGAAGCATCGCCCCGATCCGCCCGGCGACCTGGTCGAAGCTCGGTGCGCCCTGTAACCGCTCGACGGTCAGCCCGTGCACTTCCACCGGTCCCGGATCGCAGCCCGGATTGAGCAGGGTCGAGAACTCCCCGGTCTGCTCGCCCTCCGGACCGATCGTGATCACCGCGACGGACAGCACACGGTCTCGCCGGGCAATGAGACCCGTCGTCTCCACATCAACCAAGGCCCAGTCGTAGGCGTAGTAGCCCATCGCGGGCACATCGAAGGAGGCGGAGACGAGACTCATGACGGCAAGGATGATCCGATATCCAGCACCCCTTCAACCTGTATGCCGATTTGCCATTGTTTGGGGTGCTGCAACGAGGTGGTCCTGCGACGGCGACTGCTGAACCGGCGGGTGTCGTCAGTCTGCTTCGAACGCCTCGCTTGCAGAAACGCCGGAGAGCCATCGTGAGGCCCAGGCTTGGGCACTGTCTCGCCTCTTGGCGTGCGCGATTGCCTGAGACTCGCCTTCGAGGAGCGAACTGAGGCTGTCCATCAGACCGGTGCCCGCCAGGAAGTGGGCGAGTGGTGCTACCGACGCGGCCGCCCCCGGTGTGACGGGACCGCCGTGAGCGAGTGAATTGCGCACCGATCGCAGACGATTGAGGGCGCGTGACCAGCAGTCATCGAGCTCCTCGTACCAGGTGCGCATGCCCTCGCGTCCTGCTACTCGGTCGGCCATGTTCTCGGCACGCCGGCGCTGCTTGCTGTGCGTGGGGTAGATCGACATGAGGTCAGGCAGCGTGGAGATGACCCGGCGTACGTCTGTGCGGAAGCTCATCCCCTCGCTCTGCACCATTTCCCTGTGCAGGGCCTCGGCGGCTTGACGGACGTCCGGCGTGAAGTGCGTCAGGTCGTCGCATGAGTGCAGGCCCACTCGTACCAGCGCGTGGATGACTTGATGCCGGATCCAGGCTTGCTTGTGGAAGTTGTCCGAGTACACATGCCACTCCTCGCCTGAGACCCTGGTGGCGAGCAACTCGAGAATCCTCACGTCCAGGACGACCGCTGGCAGCGAAGGTTGCGCACTGGAGGATTTCCACCAGCCCACCGCGTCAATGACATCGGACAGGTCCGTGCTTGCTCCGGGAAGGTGAGGTGCAATGCGCGGAGCCATGCGGTTCAAGCGCTCTGCTGTGGCATCCATTTGGAGGTACGGCGTCGCGAAATCTTCGTCGGACAAGCGGAACACCTCATCGCCACTCCAGACGCCGTCGACGGCATGGATGTGCCCCTCGTACATCTCCCAGCCGCGGAAGTCTTCAGGGAACGTCGCGGCCAAGATCATGGATTGCACCTGAAGGCGCGAGACTGCCGGAGCGTCTGCCTGTGCCCCTACGCCGAGATCCACCCGCGCGAGAACCACGTTTGGTCCGTCAGGGAGCGAGTCCGTGGGGAAGAGGGACTCGGCTCCGCTCACCTCGCAGGGCAGTTGGTCCCGGAACGGGCCGTCCCCGGCCGCGTTCCCGTGAAACCAGTCGCGGTTGTACAAGGTGATGGGGCCGAACGTCTGGACCATGCCTGCGATCCGGGCCTTGGCGAAGGCATGCCACACCACGTGATGGGCGTGACGCGGAGGAGTTGTCAGCAATCGCTCGCACAGAGTGAGACGGGATTCTTCGGACAGCCCGGCTGCTGACATGACGTCTTGATGCGACAGTGCGCCCAGGTCCTCGGTGTCTCCTAGTTTGAGCCGAGCCATCTGCACGTCTACAAGACGGTCGAGCAACACACCTGAGAGGGCGCGCATCACCTCTGTGGAGCGACGCTCGGAACGCTGCAGGAGGGCGCGAAGCAGGACGGTACGCGCCCTGATGTCCTCGTAGCGCTGGCTATCCCTGACCGCGGAGACGATGTCCTGCCAGGCATGAATCAGTTGGCTGTCCGAAGACGCCTCCTGGGAAAGGGCGCGCATGAGCTGCTGTGCCTGTGCCACCTGTCCTTGAGCCACGGGTGCAGGCAGGCCGGCCATCGCGGAACGGAAGGCTTGCAGGTGGATGTCCAGACCCTGTCGGTATCCGGGTCCCAGGCGGTTGACCCCGAAGTCGAAGTCGGCCATGGCGGCCTGCCAGGAGAACCGGTGCCGTCTCTCGAAATCACGCGAGTCGTTGAGCCATGATTCGAGTTGGTCCAACGCTGCCGGGAAGGTCAGATCCTGTCCGTCCTCCTCGTACCAGCGGTCGCGCAGGGCCTCTGCCAGCTCGAAGGTCCACGATGGGTCGGCAACTACATCCCCGAAGAACATGTCCTTCAGTGTCCCTGCCATCTGCGGCGACGCCTGGTAGTCCGAGTTTCGGTCGGGCGGGATGACACGGACGGTCCGAGCGCCCCGCCTTGCGCGGCCGAGGGTGATGCTTGTGGCCGACCATAGACCGTGGCGTTGCTAGGCGGTTCGACGGCAGAGAGCACACCGAAACTTCGGGAAGTTTTCGGGAAGAACACCCGCCGAGAGCCGGACGAAATCGTCTCCAGCCGGACACCAGCCGACTCCGCCCGAGGGCCAACCCGCACTCGCAAAGCTGCTCCGCCGGGCCCGATAAACGGCCTCTGACCAGCAAAAACGCCCTCCCGAAGGAGGGCGGAGCATGGGCGCCCCCGGCAGGACTCGAACCTGCGGCCAAGCGCTTAGAAGGCGCCTGCTCTATCCACTGAGCTACGGGGGCCGGTGTGGTGGCCTCGTGTCTGGTGCCCGGGTGTGGGCTGATCCGTGACGTTGCCGGGGACAAGGATAGGGCTCCCGCGTCCTCGTCCCTGTTGCTTCGCCTCCGTGGCTCGATGTGGAGGTTCGGTGAAGCGGTCCTGATAATCGCAGGCAGGTACGAATCGTGCATCGCTTTTGGCGTCTCACGCCACGGGTGTTGTGTACTCGTTATGCCTGGACTATGCCGTTGTCCCGGTCACCCCTTCCGTCCCTTGTGTCCTGTCGGCACGCAGACATGCTCATATGCTTCAGAAATCCCCTAAAATTGGGCATTCTTCGCATGTGGTGACCTTGGACGTACGGCCTCAGCTGCTCGACGCACTCTCCGCCCTGCGCGACCGTG
Source organism: Streptomyces sp. Act143 (assembly GCF_003143935.1). Classification (GTDB taxonomy): domain Bacteria; phylum Actinomycetota; class Actinomycetes; order Streptomycetales; family Streptomycetaceae; genus Streptomyces. Next base: position 7,114,283 of record NZ_QFRX01000001.1, read on the forward strand.
TCGCCGCCGCACGCTTCCCGCTGCCCCTGCCGGGGGCTCCACGCGCGCGTGCCAACCGCGACGAACTGCTCGCCCAGCTCGACGACTACTTGGTGCCCCGGTTGCGGCAACCCGAAGCGCCCCTGCTGGCCGTGGTGGGAGGTTCTACCGGCGCCGGCAAATCGACCCTCGTCAACTCCCTTGTGGGGCGGCGGGTCAGCGAAGCGGGCGTGTTGCGACCGACCACCCGGACCCCGGTACTGGTGTGCCATCCGGAGGACCATCACTGGTTCAGCGGGATGCGGGTCCTGCCCGACCTCGCGCGTGTGTGGATGCCCCAGCAGGAGGGCGGCGACGACCTGTTGCTGCCCGGCGAGGACCCCGCGCGCGTACTGCGCGTCGAGACCGCCGACACCCTCCCGCCCGGCCTCGCCCTCCTCGACGCGCCCGACATCGACTCCCTCATCGCCGACAATCGCACCCTGGCCGCCGAACTCATCTGCGCGGCCGACATCTGGGTCATGGTGACCACCGCCGCGCGGTACGCCGACGCCGTCCCCTGGCATCTGCTGCGCACCGCCAAGGAGTACGACGCCACCCTCGTGACCGTCCTCGACCGGGTGCCCCACCAGGTCGTCTCCGAGGTGTCGAGGCAGTACGCGGCGCTGCTCACCAAGGCCGGGCTCGGCGACGTACCCCGGTTCACCGTGCCCGAACTGCCGGAGTCCGCCTGGGGCGGCGGACTGCTGCCCGCCACCGCTGTGGCGCCGCTCAGGACCTGGCTCGTGCACCAGGCCCAGGACCCCGCCTCCCGGCAGCACACCCTCGCCCGCACCGCGCACGGCGTCCTCGACTCCCTCAAGGCCCGCATGCCCGAACTGGCCGGCGCCGCCGCCGCCCAGTACGCCGCCGCGCTGCGGCTGACCGCCGCCGTCGACGGGGCGTACGACAGCGAGCACGCGCGCGTGCGTGGGCGTTTGCAAGCGGGGGCCGTACTGGCGGGCGACGCGCTGAAGCGGTGGCGGGCCTTCCCGCTCGACTGCACCGCCACGGAACTGCTCGACGCGCTCGTGGAGAGCCTCGCCGCGCTCCTGCTGTGTGCCGTCACCGCCGCCGACGAACGCGTCGACGAAGCCTGGCGGCGCGAACCCGCGGCGGGCGCCCCGGAGCTCGCCGACCGGGACCCGGCGCTGGAGAGCCCCGAGCACCGGATCGGGCTCGCCGTGCGACGGTGGCGGCGCGAGCTGGAGGAGTACGCCGAGGAAGAGGTGCGCGACCTGGAACGGAGCGTCGCGCCCGACCCCGAGGTCATCGCCGCCCTCGTCGCCACCGCCCTGCTGGGCGGCCGTCGCGCGCGCACCGCCGGTGAGGGGCTCGCCGAGCGCCTCGGCGCCCACGGTGCGCTGCGGCTGCGCGACCGCGGCGGCCGGCTGCTCACCGAGCACCTGGACCGGGTCGTGCACGGCGAGCGCGAGCGCCGGCTCGCGCCGCTCGACGCCCTCGACGTCCATCCCGAACCCCAGGCCGAACTCATCGCCGCGCTGTCCGTGCTGCAGAAGGAGAGGTGAGCGGTGACCGCCGTCACTGATCAGGACCACACCGATCACACCGACCGCACCGATCACGCGGAGGCGGCCGTCTCCGGCGACGCGGGCGGTGCGCCCGTGCAGGGCGACGCCCTGGATGCCGTACAGGCGGAGGGCGCAGAAGGTGCAGAAGGTGCAGAAGGAGCAGAAGGCGTAGGGGATGAGGAAGAGGTGGAAGAGGTGGAGGCAGAGGGGTCGGTTGACGCGGGCGTACAAGGCGTCGAAGGAGGCTTGGCATCCACCAGGGCCATGAGGGCTGGGGAGGGCGGGCCCAACGCGCGCGTGGCGGACGACTCCTCCGGGCGTGGTGACCTCTCCGGTCGTACCGACGCCTCCGGCGCCTGGGACGACGGGCTCATCGCGCGGCGGGTGAACGAGGGCACCGGTGGCGAGCCGGTCGCCGTCGTGGAGGCGCGGGGGACCGGGGCGCCGGTCGCGGCTCCCCTGGCGTACGACGGGGCGCTGCGGTCGCGGCTCGACGCGTTGCGGGAGCTCGTGGGGCTCTCGCGGACCCGGCTCGACAGCCGGACGCTCGCGGAGGCGGGCCGGGTGCTCGACGAGGCGGCCGCGCGGCGCAGGCTCTCCGGGCAGCACACCGTCGTCGCCATCGCGGGCGCGACCGGCAGCGGCAAGTCGCAGCTGTTCAACGCGCTGGCCGGCGTGACGATCTCGGAGACGGGCGTACGGCGGCCGACGACCGCCGCGCCCATCGCGTGCAGTTGGAGCGACGGCTCGGCCTCGCTCATCGAGCGGCTCGGCATCCCGCCGCGGCTGCGGCGACGGCCTTTGCAGAACGCCGAGACGGAGGCCCAGTTGCGCGGGCTGGTCCTCGTCGACCTGCCCGATCACGACTCCGCGGCCGTGCAGCACCGCGAACAGGTCGACCGTGTGCTGGCGCTGGTCGATGCCGTCATCTGGGTCGTCGATCCCGAGAAGTACGCGGACGCGGTGCTCCACGAGCGCTATCTGCGGCCCATGGCCGGACACGCCGAGGTCATGTTCGTCGTCCTCAACCAGACCGACCGGCTGCCCGGCGAGGCCACCGAGCAGGTCCTCGACGACCTGCGGCGGCTCCTCGACGAGGACGGGATCGCGCTGGGGGAGTACGGCGAGCCGGGGGCGACCGTGCTCGCGCTGTCCGCGCTCACAGGTGACGGCGTCGGTGAACTGCGGGAGGCGCTCGGGCAGTTCGTGGCCGAACGGGGCGCACCCGCGCGGCGGATCTCCGCAGACGTGGACGCCGCGGCGTGGGGGCTGCGGCCCGTGTACGCGACCGGGCGGCGGGCCGGGCTGAGCGAGGAGGCGCGGGACGAGTTCGCCGTACGGCTGGCCGACGCGGTCGGCGCCACGGCAGCCGGGGAGGCCGCCGAGCGGGCCTGGCTGCGCAACGCCAACCGTGCGTGCGGGACGCCCTGGCTGCGGCTGTGGCGGTGGTACCAGGACCGGCTCGAACCGGTCACCGGGCGGCTTCCGTTGCGCGCCCCGGCCGACGAGGAGGCGACGGCCCGGCAGCGCGTCGAGCAGGCGGTGCGGACGGTCGCCGACCGGGCCTCCACCGGGCTGCCCGCGCCCTGGGCGCAGGCGGTGCGCGAGGCGGCCGTACGAGGTTCCCAGGGGCTGCCCGAGGCGCTGGACGAGCTGGCGGCGCGGGCCGGACTGCCGCCGGGGAGGCCGCCGCGGCCGGGGTGGTGGCCGGTGGCCGTGCTCGCGCAGGCGTCCATGACGCTGCTTCAGGTCGTCGGCGGGCTGTGGCTGGTCGGGCAGATCGTCGGGTTCATGGCGCCCAACCTCGGGGTGCCGGTGCTGCTGATGGTGGCCGGGATCATCGGCGGTCCGCTGGTGGAGTGGAGCTGCCGGATCGCGGCCCGGGGGCCGGCCCGGCGGTACGGCATGGAGGCGGAGCGACGGCTTCGGGAGGCGGCGGCCGGGTGCGGGCGGGCCCGGGTGCTGGATCCGGTGGCGGCGGAGTTGCTGCGGTACCGGGAGGTTCGGGAGCAGTACGGGAGGGCGCTGGGGGTGGAGGCGGGGGTGCGGTGACCTTGTGAGTGGGGGGGCGTCGCTCGTTCGGGTGGCGGGGTTTTCCACAGGTGGGCGATGGTCCACAGCGCTCAGCGGGCTCGGCCCGGCGGAGGCAGTCTGGTTCCACGGCGATCGCGGCGGACGCGGTCGCCGGACGGGGGACGGACGCAGCAGCCGTACGGGACGGGCCCGTACGTGTGCCCGGTCAGCCCCTGTCTGCCATCCGCTGTCCGCTTTCCGCTATCGGCCCGGCACGGATGCCGGCCGGGCCAGGGAGGGGTTCGAGATGAACGAGACGATCGTGTGTGTCGTGGGGAACGTGGCGACGCGGCCGGTGTACCGGGAACTGGCGGCCGGACCGTCGGCGCGCTTCCGGCTGGCGGTGACCCAGCGCTACTGGGACCGGGAGAAGAGCGTGTGGACGGACGGGCACACCAACTTCTTCACCGTGTGGGCGAATCGGCAGCTCGCCACCAACGCGGCGGCGTCGCTGAACGTGGGCGACCCGGTGGTCGTGCAGGGCAGGTTGAAGGTGCGGTCGGACGTGCGCGAGGGGCAGAACTGGACCTCCGCCGACATCGACGCGGTGGCGATCGGCCATGATCTGGCGCGCGGCACGGCCATGTTCCGGCGTGGACAGAAGCCGGGTGAGACGGGATCGGTGGAGTCCGCTGCCGCGCAGCCCGAGCCGAACTGGGAGACGCCCGTCGGTGACGCCGCCCCCCAACCGGAGTCGGAACCCGTCGCGGTGACGTGATGTCAGCCGACGGGAGCGGATGACGGCCCGGGGCCGTACCGAACTGCGGCTTATCGGCGAATGCGCCCTGAACGACCCTGGTGGATTTGTCGATAAGCCCTGCTCGCGGGTGATCTTGGCGATAACGATTCCGAGTCGGATCGGCCCTGCGACCGCATCCCCGGGAACCGCGGTGCGGCGCTTCCTTAGGATGCCGAACGTGGCTCTCGGGGCTTCTGATTCTGCTGGTGGGACCGTTCCCCCCATGTCAACGGGTCCTGCCTGAAGGGGAATTCTGTGTTTTCTTCGCTCTCTGCGCCCAGGACGCGGCGGTCGGCACGCGGACGAGGGGCGGCCCGGCTCGTCGCCGGGACGCTGCTGTCCGGGCTGGTCGCGGCCGGCGTCCTGGCCGGTGCCGGTACGGCCGCCGCCGGTGACGAGGCCGCGCAGATCCAGGGCGGGGCGACCGCCACCATAGGTGGCCTGAAGACCTACGGCACGGCCGTCATACACGACGACTCCGGCGACCTGGAGGTCTCGGCGGGCCTGTTCGAGATGTCCGTCGAGGGCGGCGGCATGCTCCAGACGTACTGCGTCGACCTCTACAACCCCACCCAGCGGGACGCCAAGTACCACGAGACGCCCTGGAGCGGCACCTCGCTCGGGGCCAACAAGGACGCCGGCAAGATCCGCTGGATCCTGCAGAACTCCTACCCGCAGGTGAACGACCTCGCGGCGCTCGCCGCGAAGGCGGGCGTGCGGGGCCTCACCGAGCAGGACGCGGCGGCCGGCACGCAGGTGGCCATCTGGCGCTACTCGGACGGCGCCGACGTCGACGCCGCCGACCCGCAGGCCGAGAAGCTCGCCGACTACCTGTACGACAGTGCCCGCCCGCTGGCGGAGCCGCAGGCCTCGCTGACGCTCTCGCCGGCCGCGGTCTCCGGCCGCTCCGGCGGGCTGCTCGGCCCGGTGACGGTGCACACCGACGCGGACAGCGTGACGGTCACGCCGCCGGCGGACGCCGTCACCAGCGGGGTGCGGATCGTCGGCAAGAACGGCATGGACGTCACCTCCGCCAAGAACGGCAGCCAGCTCTTCTTCGACATCCCCGAGGACGCGCCGGCGGGCTCGGCCGAGCTGGCCGTGCAGGCCTCCACGACCGTGCCGGTGGGCCGCGCCTTCACCTCCGAGAGCAGGAGCCAGACGCAGATCCTGGCCGGGTCCAGCGAGTCGACGGTGTCGGCGACGGCGAGCGCGACCTGGGCCGACAAGGGTGCGATACCGGCCCTGTCCGCGGCGAAGAACTGCGCCGAGGGCGGCATCGACATCACCGCGGCCAACGAGGGCGACGAGCCCTTCACCTTCGAGCTGATGGGCCTGGAGCACAGCATCCCGGCGGGCGAGTCCCGGACGGTGACGGTTCCGCTCCAGGAGGACCAGGCATACGACTTCACGATCACCGGCCCCGGCGGCCTGGAGAAGCGCTTCACCGGCGTCCTCGACTGCCAGACCCAGGGCAACGAGACCGGCGACTCCACCCAGACCCTCAGCGAACCGAGCCCGGCCACGGTGGGCGGCACCGCCACCGGCACCAACCTCGCCGAGACCGGCGCGTCCAGCATGACCCCGGTGATCACGGGCGTCGCGGTGGCGCTGGTGGTGATCGGCGGGACGGCGCTGGTGCTGGTGCAGCGGAAGAAGACACCGGGCCGCGACTGAGCGACCCGGAAACTCCCCTCACGCCCCGTGACCGGATGCTCGCGGGGTGTGGTGGGCGGGCGGGGGCGCTGACATACGGGTTTCCGTCCGGGGATGGACGTACGGCAAGATGGGGTGTATCTGCCCACTGCCAGATTTCAAGCTGCCGGACGGTTTCTCTTGGCTGAGTACATCTACACCATGCGCAAGACGCGCAAGGCAATCGGCGACAAGGTCATCCTTGACGACGTATCGCTGAACTTCCTGCCCGGCGCGAAGATCGGTGTGGTCGGCCCGAACGGTGCCGGCAAGTCGACCATTCTGAAGATCATGGCGGGGCTTGAGCAGCCCTCGAACGGGGACGCGTTCCTGTCGCCGGGGTACACCGTCGGCATCCTGTTGCAGGAGCCGCCGCTCAGCGAGGACAAGACCGTCCTGGAGAACGTCCAGGAGGGTGTCGCCGAGGTCAAGGGCAAGCTCGACCGGTTCAATGAGATCGCCGAGCTCATGGCGACTGATTACTCCGACGCGCTGCTCGACGAGATGGGCAAGCTGCAGGAGGAGCTCGACCACGCCAACGCGTGGGACCTCGACGCCCAGCTGGAGCAGGCCATGGACGCGCTGGGCTGCCCGCCCGGCGACTGGGCCGTCACCAACCTCTCCGGTGGTGAGCGGCGGCGTGTGGCGCTGTGCAAGCTGCTGCTGGAGGCCCCCGACCTGCTGCTCCTCGACGAGCCCACCAACCACCTCGACGCCGAGTCGGTGAACTGGCTGGAGCAGCACCTCGCCAAGTACGAGGGCACCATCGTCGCCGTCACCCACGACCGGTACTTCCTGGACAACGTCGCGGGCTGGATCTGCGAGGTCGACCGCGGCCGGCTGCACGGCTACGAGGGCAACTACTCCAAGTACCTGGAGACCAAGCAGACCCGTCTCAAGGTCGAGGGGCAGAAGGACGCCAAGCGCGCCAAGCGGCTCAAGGAAGAGCTGGAGTGGGTGCGGTCCAACGCCAAGGGACGGCAGGCCAAGTCCAAGGCGCGTCTCGCCCGCTACGAGGAGATGGCCGCCGAGGCCGACAAGATGCGGAAGCTGGACTTCGAGGAGATCCAGATCCCGCCGGGTCCGCGCCTGGGCAGCATCGTCGTCGAGGTCAACAACCTCAGCAAGGGCTTCGGTGACAAGCTCCTCATCGATGATCTGAGCTTCAGCCTGCCTCGGAACGGCATCGTCGGTGTCATCGGCCCCAACGGCGCCGGCAAGACCACGCTCTTCAAGATGATCCAGGGCATCGAGACCCCGGACTCCGGCTCCATCAAGGTCGGCGAGACCGTCAAGATCTCGTACGTCGACCAGAGCCGCGAGAACATCGACCCGAAGAAGACCCTGTGGGCCGTCGTCAGCGACGAGCTGGACTACATCAACGTGGGCCAGGTCGAGATGCCCTCGCGGGCCTACGTCTCCGCCTTCGGCTTCAAGGGTCCCGACCAGCAGAAGCCGGCCGGTGTCCTCTCCGGTGGTGAGCGCAACCGCCTCAACCTCGCGCTCACCCTCAAGCAGGGCGGCAACCTGCTGCTCCTCGACGAGCCGACCAACGATCTCGACGTCGAGACCCTCGGCTCGCTGGAGAACGCGCTGCTGGAGTTCCCGGGCGCGGCCGTGGTCGTCTCCCACGACCGGTGGTTCCTGGACCGAGTGGCCACGCACATCCTCGCCTACGAGGGTGACTCCAAGTGGTTCTGGTTCGAGGGCAACTTCGAGTCGTACGAGAAGAACAAGATCGAGCGGCTCGGCCCGGACGCCGCGCGTCCGCACCGCGCCACCTACAAGAAGCTGACCCGGGGCTGATCGGTCTTGCGGCACATCTACCACTGCCCGCTGCGCTGGGCGGACATGGACGCGTACGGCCACGTCAACAACGTGGTCTTCCTCCGCTACCTGGAGGAAGCCCGTATCGACTTCCTGTTCCGCCCGGAGAAGGACTTCAAGCAGGGGTCCGTGGTGGCGCGCCATGAGATCGACTACAAGCGGCAGCTCGTCCACCGGCACACGCCCGTGGTCATCGAGCTGTGGGTCACGGAGATAAGGGCCGCGTCCTTCACCATCGCCTATGAGGTGAAGGACGACGACCTGGTGTACGTGCGGGCCTCGACGGTCATAGTGCCGTTCGACTTCGAGGCCCAGCGGCCGCGTCGGATCACCGCCGAGGAACGCGAGTTCCTGGAGGGGTACCGGGACGACGACGAGGAGGAGGCCGTCGCCGCATGACGGTGCTCCACCTCGCCGACGAGGGGGAGGCGGCGGATCTCGCGGCCTTCCTCTCCCGCCTGCTCCACTACGACCGCGGAGCCGCCGTGCGGCTCCAGGCCGCCGGGACCGCGCTCGCCGTGTTCGGGCGGCCGCCGTCCTTCGAGGTGCTGGCGATCCGGGCGGTGCGGCTCGCCAAGCCCTATGAGCACGGGCTCGACGTCACGCTCGATGTGACCGTGTCGGCCGGGGAGTTGCTGGAGTCCCTCGACGAGGCGGGCGCCACCGCCGGGGTGCCGGCCGCCGTGACCGGGCCGCCGTGGGCCGGGGTGCTGCCGCCGCGGGGTGGATGGCAGGCCGTCGCCGGGCTGCCCGAGCCTGCCGCCCTGCGGGGCATGGTGGGTGCCGGGGTCGCCGAATTCCGCTCCCGTGTCGGGGAGTTGGCGCCCGAGAGCCGTACCCGTGCCGAACTCGACCGGGTAGGGCGGGAGATCTGGTCCCGGACGGTCGGGGAGACCGAGTTGCCGGTGCGGGCCGTGCATGCCGCGCAGTCGCTCGGATTCCTGCGCGGTGACGGGGAGTTGGCGTTGCTGTCCTGCGGAGCGTGGCTGCGGCTTCGTACGCCGTACGGGTCGATCGCCGTGCGGCGGGCGGGGCTTGGGGCGTTGGGCGTCAGCGTGCGCTGAGTGCCCCGGTGTGAAGTCAGCTGTGGTCGCTGTCGTCCGGCCATACGCCGATGTGGTCCGGCTCCAGTTCCAGGGCCACGCGGTCGCGCATGCCGAGGGCCTCGGTGTACTCGGCGGGGAGCTGGAGACGGCCGGCGCGGTCGAGCATGGCGTACTCGCGGGCCACGACCGTCTCGTGGCCGGTCGTCGCGTCGACCTCGCTGCGGCGCAGGACCTCCGTGGAGGTGCGGCCGTCGCGGATGGCGACCGTGCGGCGGACCTCGCCGGCGACCGCCTGGTCGTGGGTGACGATCACGATGGTCGTGCCGAGCTGCTCGTTCGCGGTGCGGAACGCGGCGAAGATCTGTTCCGCGGTCTGGGAGTCGAGTTCGCCGGTGGGTTCGTCGGCCAGGAGGACCGCGGGGGCGTTGGCGAGGGCGACGGCTATCGCGACGCGTTGCTGCTGGCCGCCGGACATCTGGTGGGGGTGGCGGTCGCGGCAGTCCGACACGTCCAGCAACTCCAGGAGCTCTAGGGCGCGTTCGGATTTCGCCTTGCGTGAGCCGCGGGTGGCGGACAGCTGCATCGGGAGCGTGATGTTCTGGGCCGCGGTGAGGTAGGGGAGCAGGTTGCGGGAGGTCTGCTGCCAGACGAAGCCGACGGTTCTGCGGCGGTAGGCCAGGCGGTCCTTTGCGGTCATGGTGAGCAGGTCGTGACCGGCGACGCGGGCCGCGCCCGCGGTGGGGGTGTCCAGGCCGGCGAGGATGTTCATGAGGGTGGACTTGCCGCTGCCGGAGGCGCCGACCAGGGCCATGAGTTCGCCCTCGCGGACGAGGAGGTCCAGGCCCTGGAGGGCTTGGACCTCTATGCCGTCCGTGGTGAAGATGCGGACGAGGCGGTCGCAGGTGATGAGGGCGTCGTGGCCGTAGGTGGGGGTGTTGCGGGCCGCGGCGGCCTTGGTGGTCAGATCGGCGAGGGTGGGGTTGGTGGTCACCGGGGGCCTCCTTGGCTGCTGGCCTGGGTGGGGATGGCTGTGGGGTGGGATTCGCTCGCCCGCGCTCGCGGGGTGCCTCCCCCACTCTCGGCTTCGCCCGAGCGGGTGGACCCCCATCGCCCACCCGTGCCGCCCCAGCGGGTGGACCCCCATCGCCCACCCGTGCCGCCCCAGCGGGTGGACCCCCATCGCCCACCCGTGCCGCCCCAGCGGCCCGACTGCCCGCAGCGAAGCGCGCCGCTGGGGGTGCCGGAGGGTGTCGTCGTGCGGGTGCGGCGGCGTTGCGGCTGGTCGCGCAGTTCCCCGCGCCCCCTTGGGGCGTTGCCGGACCGCAGTCGCATGGAGCACGTCACCGCGCATCCCCCGCCCGCAGCTCCGCCACCGAGCCCTGTCTGCCCGACCACCACGCCTGCACCCCCGCCACCCCCACCGTCACCAGCACCACCGCGGCGGCCGGGAGCGCCAGGGACCACGGGGACGTGCGCAGCTCCGCGTCTCCCGTGGGGGACGCTTTCGCCAGGGCGATCGTCGTCAAATCGATGCCGGGGGACAGGAGATGGACCGTCGCCCAGCCCGTCAGGACGCCCCCGGCCGCCGCCATGACCGCCTGCGGCAGTGACTCCAGGATCAGCAGACGGCGGCCCTGGGTTCGGGTGAGGCCCATCGTGCGGAGGCGGGCCAGGAGGGCGGTGCGTTCGGGGGCGGCGCGCAGGAGGGAGAGGAGGAGGGCCAGGATCGCGTAGCCGGAACCTGCCACCACCGCCGCCGTGTAGATGTCCTCCGCGCCCGACTGAAGCGGGGAGTTCACATAGCGCGCCCGCTCCTCGGACGCCGTCCGGACCTGCCCTGCCCTGCCGGTGGCCCTGCTCAGGTCCGCGCCGGACAGGTGGGCGCCCGTCAGCAGCAGTGCGGTGGGGCGGGCCGCCGTGGCGCCGAGTCCCGCGCGGTCCACGACCAGGAAGTCCACGCCGTCGATGGCCGGGGTCCGGTCCCGTACGAGGGTGATGCGGACGGTGATCGTCGTCGTACCGTCCTCCAGCAGGACGGGGAAGGGGCGGGTGCCGTACGTCTTCGCCACCGAGGGGGAGGCCAGGGCCGGGAGCGCGTCGCCGGGGCGGGCGCCCGTCAACTCGCCCTTGTCATAGGGGCCCAGGCCCGTCCGGGTCGCCAACTGCGCGTAGCCGTCCGGGTCCACGCCCACCAGGGGGACCGACTGGCTGCCGTCCGTCGGCTTCGCCTGGTACGCGATGCTCACCCCGGTCAGCGTGTCGACGCCCGGCTGTCGGCGGAGCCGGTCCGGCAGTCCGGAGGGCAGCGGGCCCTCCGCGTCGACACGGGCGTCCGCGCCCACCGCGAGGAGCGCCGCGCGGTCACGTGCCTCGGCGACGCCGGTGAGGACCGAGCCGCCGAAGGCGGCCGTCGTCAGGGCGGTCAGCAGGGCCAGCAGGGGCAGGACCGCGGAGGCGGACGTACGGCCCGCGCGGGCCAGGGAGAGGTGGGCGACCGCGCCGCGCAGGCGGCCGGCGGGGCGGGCCAGGCCGCGCAGCGGGAAGGGGTACAGGCGGACCAGCACCAGGGCCGCGATCACGCCCGTCAACGCCGGTGCGACATAAGCCAGTTCATTGCCCGATGAGCCCCTTCGGCGCAGGGTCTCCACCGCCGCCAGGGCCAGTGCGAGGAGGGTCAGCTCCGCGACCGTGCGGCCCCGGGAGGGGCGTAGCGCCGCGATGTCCTCGCGGCCGGTGTGCAGCCGTACGGTCCGGTGGGCCGCCGCCGCGCGCAGCGGGAGCGCGGCGCAGGCCGCGGCCGTGACCGTGGCGGCCGCCGTGACGGCGTACGCTGTCCGGCCCTCGGGGACCGCCAGCAGGGCCGCCGCCAGGCCGAGGGCGCCGGCCGGGACGGCGACCGTGGCCGTCTCGGCGAGGAGGCGTCCGGCCAGGCCGCGCAGGGACGCGCCGCGGGCGCGCAGCAGGGCCAGTTCGGTGCGGCGGCGGTCGGCGGCGAGGCCGCCCGACATGAGCAGGACGACCGCGGCGACCGTACCGGCGCCGAACGCTGCCACGGCGACCAACGGGGTTACGCCCTCGCGCAGTTCGGAGTAGCCGGTCAGGATCTCGCTGAGGTCGGTGTACGTGTCGGTGAGGCCGCCCGTGACCGTGCGGGCGTGCTGGAGGGCGGGGCCGGACTCCAGGGAGGCGACGGAGGACTTCAGGCGGTCCACGTCGTAGGCGTGCAGGGCGTCCATGGCGGGCGCCAGCTGCCAGTAGCGCCACGGGACCGCCGGGGTGCCCGCCATGGCGGGTGCCGACTCGGGGGCGAGCAGCAGGGCGCCGAGCCAGTACTTGTCGGCGTCCGAGCTCGGGCCGGGCATCCGGACGAGGGTGGGTTCGTGGAGGAGCGGCTGGGCCGACCAGAAGGCGCCGGACGGCTCGCGCGGGGTGACGATGCCCGTGACGCGGACGGCCAGCGGGGCGCGGGACTCGCCGGGGACGTGGATGACGGAACCGATCCTGATGTGCAGGGACTTGGCGGTCCGCGCGCTGACCGCGGCCTCCACCTCCGGCGTCATCGCGTCCGCGGGCGTGGCGGGAGCGCGCGGCAGCCGGCCCTCGACCGAGCGGATGTGGTCGGCGAGGCCCTGCTGGGCGACCAGGGCGACCTGCGCGGGCGTTCCGGTCGGCCGCGGCAGCCAGGGGTCCGGCACCTCCAGATTGGTGGAGCCGCGCACGCCGTAGGTCGACTGGCGGGGGTCGACGACGAGGGGCTTCTCGACCGTGGCGAGGATCTTCTTGTACTGCGCGGCGAGGGTGGCGGGGCGCAGGTCCTGGTCCGAGACGATGCCGTACTCGGGGCGGGCGTACAGCAGGATCGAGGTCCGGTCGGCGCCCGCCTGTTCCACGGCCCGGTGCAGACCGGCGTCCGCGGACCGGTCGACGGCCCGGGGGAGGGCGGCGCCGAGGCACGCGGTCAGCGCCACCAGCAGGGCGAGCGCGAGGGCCGCGCCGGGGGCGGTGCGCAGCCGGGTACGAATCCACGGGGCCACGGCAGCCGACTTCACCGCATCCACCCCCTTCGCGCGACCGTCACGGCCGCCACGTCACGCGTGCCTGGCCCGACCGTCACATCCGTCACGTCACTTGCGCCTGGCCCGACCGTCACATCCGTCACGTCACTCGCCCCCCTGTTCCCGCAACGTCACCAGCGGGTTCGCCCGGCGCAGTGCGAGTACGGCCGTGACGGCCAGCGGTGTCGCCGCCACCGCCGCCAGCAGGGCGAGCACCCGAGCGAGGGGCAGTTCCACCAGCACCTCCGGTACCGGGCGGGTCGCGTCGGTGGTCAGGACGACCAGCGGGATCACCGCCCGGGCCAGCACCGTTCCGAGCGCCGCCCCCACGAGCAGCGCCAGGGTCACCAGGACGCCCTGCTCGACGGCGATCGTGCGGGCCAGCCGGCGGCGCGGGGCGCCCAGGGCGCGCAGTACGGCGAACTCGGTGTCGCGCTCCCGCAGCGACCCCGTCGCGCTCACCGCGAAGCCCAGTGCGGCCAGCGCCGCCGCCACCCCGGCCGCCGCCGTGAACGCCGCCTCCGGGCCCGCCCCGAACGGGTCGTCACGCAGTTCACCGGCGATCTCGTCCCGCACGACGATCTGCGCGCGGTCCAGGTCCGGGCGGGCCCGCAGGGCCGTGGCGACCTCGGACGGCCGGTCCGTCTCCAGCCACCACTCCGTCGGCGTGACGCTCTCGCCGTACTTGTTCTCCAGCACCTGGTTCACGGACCGCAGGTCGACCAGCAGCGCCCCGCCGCTCTCGCTCCCCGTCGTGGGCAGCGCCCGGACCGCCGCGACGATCCGCACCGGCAGCGACCGGCCGCCGAACGTCACGTCCACGCGCTGCCCGGTGCGGGCGCCCGCGGAGTCGAGGAAGCTGTCGGTGGCGACGGCGGTGATCCGCGCTGCCGGGGGCTGCGTGACCTGGAGGCGGACCGTGAGCGAGGCCAGGGTCCAGGTGTCCTCGCGCGGGACGTAACCGGTTCCGTACTCCACGGCCGCACCGCTCACGCGCGGCGGGGCGGGGGCGTTGCTGCGGTCCGGGAGTTCGGAGGTGTTGTCGGTGGTCGTGCGGGCCGTCCACGCGGCGGGCAACGGCAGCCGCCGCTCGGTGCCTTCGGCGGTCACGGACGTCAACGCGTCCAGGGTGAAACGGTGTTGCTCCGCCCGGCCGCGCGGTACCGGCAGCACCAGCTGTACGTCGGTGAGCGTCGACGTGGCCGCGGGGACGGTCAGTTCCAGTGTGTGCGGGCGGTTGTCGGCCGGGAGCGAGCCGGCCGGGAGCCGGTACGGGGTGCCGTGGCCGTCCTCCAGGGTGACCGTCGCGTCGGCGGCCGTGCCCGGCGCCGGTCCCCGCAGGGTCGCCGTCAGCCGGAGCCGGGCGCCGCCCGCGGGGACGGCCGCGCCGGCCGACGGCCGTTTCGGGCCGAGCCCGGCCAGCAGCGGTCGTACCGGCTCCGTGGCGAGGTCCGGGCGCAGCAAGGCCGCGTCCGCCGCGTGCGCGGTGTCCAGGGCCAGCACGGTGGCCGAACGGTTGCCGGACAGCGGCAGTTCGCTGCGGGCGGCGGGAGCGGCCTCGCGGACGTGGCGGACGGCGGCGTACTCGTCGGTGCGGCCGAGGCCGTCCTCGCCGTTGGCCAGCACCCGCACCGGGACGCCCGCGCGGAAGTCGGCCTGGTCGTCCTGGGAGCGGTCGAAGGAGGCGCCCTGCGCGATCGCCAGCATGCCCAGCGCCACGGCCAGCACCAGCAGCAGCACCGGGCCCGCGCCCCGCATCGGACGGCGCCCGATCTGCCAGCCCGCGAGGGCCCCGGCGAGGCCCCGCCCGGCGGCGGCCCGGCGTTCGGCGAGGCGGGCGAGCGGGGGCAGCAGCCGCAGGGTGAGGATGGTACCGGCGAGCAGGGCCAGCGCGGGGGCGGCGACCAGCAGCGGGTCGACGCCCAGGGTGCCCATGGGGGTCCCCCCGCTCGAGCGGAGCCGAGAGTGGGGGATGCCGTCGGTCACCGCGCCGGTCGTCTGCCGGCTCAGCTGCCAGTACGCCACCCCGGCCACCACCAGCAGCCCCAGGTCCGCGCCCGAGCGCACCGCAGAGGGCAGCGCCCGGGCCCGGCCGGTGGCGAAGGACGACGTCAGCACGGGCAGCGTCACCGCCAGCGCGCACCCCAGCGCCACACCCGCCGCGACCAGCCACACCCCGAACCGGCCGGTCGCCGGCACGTGCAGTTCGAGTCCGATCCGGGCCAGCGCGCCCTGCCCGGCCAGCAGCCGGGTCAGCGGCCCCGCCAGCAGCGGCGCGCACGCCACCGCGGGCACCGCGAGCAGCAGCGCCTCCAGCGCGGCCAGCCCCGCGACCCGCGGCCGGGAGGCGCCGCGCGCCCGCAGCAGCCGGGTCTCGCCCGCCCGTTCGGCGCTCAGCAGCCGGGCCACCAGCAGCAGCGCGCAGCCCGCGAGGAGCGCCAGTTGCAGCGCGACGATCAGCAGGGTGGAGCGCGAGACGAGCAGGGAGCGGTCGACGCGGTCGAGGACCGCGGGCAGGTCGGTGTGGGCGGCCGTGGTGCCGCTGAGCGCCGCCTCGCCGCGCAGCGCCGCGCTGCCGTCGCGGGCCGCGTCGCGCAGGGCGCCGATCCGGGCGGTCGTCAGGGCCGAGAAGTCGGCGGTGGCCAGCCATGCCGACGGCCCGGCGCTGACCTTGCCGCCGGTCAGGGTGTCGGGGGCGGCGAGGAGGGGGCCGTAGGTGGTGAAGTCGAGCTTGTTGACGCCGCGGCCGTGCAGATCGTCCAGGAGCTGCCAGTACGGGGCGTCCGCGCGGACGGGGCGGTAGAGGCCGACGATCTCGACCCGCACCTTCGGGCCGCCGAGGCGGTCGACGAGGGTGAGGCGGGCGCCGGGCGCCAGTTTCAGCAGCCGGGCCGCGTTCTGCGGCAGCGCCGCCTCGGTCGCGGCCGACGGTGCCCTGCCGTCCGTGATCCGCACCTGCGACGCGTCCAGCGCGGCGAAGTGGGTGAGATCCGGGTCGCCGGACCGCTCGGCGGCCGGGCGGAGCGAGCGGGGCAGCGCGTACGGGCCCGACCTCAGCAGCGTCCGCACGGTCACCGGCAGCCCGTCGAAGGTCCGCTGCGCGCCTTTGCGTACGGCGGTGTCGGCGGCCGTGCGGGACGCGGCCGGGACGTCGGCCTTGACGACCAGGGCGGCGTCGGCGGCGTTGCGGGAGTCCGTGAGCGAGTGCCGCAGGGCGGCGTCGCCGATCGCGCCCGAGTACGCCGTGAGCGTCGCGAGGACCGCCGTGGTGAGCAGCACGGTCAGCAGCGCGGCGGCGAGCAGCGGGCGGTGTGCCCGCGCCCGCTGGAGGACGAACCTCGCGAACCCCCCGTACCCCGTCACCGCGTCACCCGACCCCCGTCGTGCCCCACCGCGCCCCGCCAGGCCCCGTCGTGTTGTCCAGACCTCCGGGCGATGCTGTCAGAGGGGGGCGAGGGCCGGTAAGCGGTTGTGCGCCGGACTTGACCGGATCGTGATCGGAAATCGACGTCGTACGACCGGAATTCGGGACTCAGTGCGCCCCCGGCGGGATCAACCCTCCGTGTTCACCATCGACGCCGCCGCGTACGTCAGGTAGTTCCACAGCGTGTGCTCGTGCTCCTCGGACAGGCCGAGTTCGTCCACGGCCACCCGCATGTGCTTCAGCCAGGCGTCGTGCGCCGCCCGGTCCACCTGGAACGGGGCGTGCCGCATCCGCAGCCGGGGGTGGCCGCGGTTCTCGCTGTACGTCGTCGGACCGCCCCAGTACTGGATGAGGAACAGCGTCAGCCGCTCCTCGGCCGGGCCCAGGTCCTCCTCCGGGTACATGGGCTTCAGGAGCGGGTCCTCGGCCACGCCCTCGTAGAAACGTCGGACGAGGCGGCGGAAGGTCTCCTCCCCACCGACCTGCTCGTAGAAGGTCTCCGTCTGAAGCGTGCCGCGCCGAATCTCTTTCACCCGTCCATCGTCTCAGACGAGGGGAACCAGGACTTGGGGCTTAGGACCCTTCCGCAGGACAGTGGAGGTATGGGTGCGCACGCTCTCTCCGAGGACCTGGAAGAACTGGCCGCCGAGGCGCGGGCCGCGCTGGTGGGGCAGATCGACGCGAGCGGGGCCTGGGCGGCCGACCCGGTGTGGCGGGACGCCTTCGCGGCCGTACCGCGGCATCTGTTCGTGCCGTACTACTACGTCGGCGTCATGGGCGGTTACGAGCGGCGCTGGGGCGAGAGCCCCGACGCCCGCGCCCGGGAACGCTGGCTGCGCGGCGCCTACGCCGACGCCCCGCTGGCCACCCGGCTGCGCGACGGCGAGCTGGTCTCCTCCAGCAGCCAGCCCTCCCTCATGGCGATGATGCTGACCGCGCTGGAGGTCGAGGACGGCGACAGAGTCCTGGAGATCGGCGCCGGTACGGGATACAACGCGGCGCTGCTCGCGCACCGGCTCGGCGACGACGGCCTCGTCACCACCGTCGACCTGGAGCCGGAGATCACCGAGGCGGCCCGGCAGCATCTGGCCGCCGCCGGGTACCACCCGGTCGTCGTCACCGGCGACGGGGCCCGCGGGGTGCCCGAGCGCGCCCCCTTCGACCGGATCATCGCGACCTGCGCCCTGGCCTCGGTCCCGCCGGTCTGGCTCGCCCAGTGCACTCCCGGTGCCCGCATCCTGACCCCGCTGGCCAACGGCCTCGTCGCGCTGACGGTCCGGGACGCGGGGCACGCCGAGGGGCGCTTCCTGCACACGCCCGCCTACTTCGTGCCGCTGCGGGGCGAGGGGCGGCCGGAGCCGGAGACCGCGCACCTCGGCGGGGTGCCCCGGCAGGCGCGGGAGCACGAGCTGTTCCGGTTCCTGCTCGACCTCGGCCGGGGCAGCCTCGACCCCCAGGAGGCGTATCAGCTCTGGGAACGGGAGGGACGGCCGGAGCGCCGACGGTACGGGCTCACGGTGAGCGGCGGGGACGAGTGGGCCTGGCTGGACGATCCGGAGGGGCCTTACGCGTGGCCCCTCCGGCTGCCCTGAGCCGGACCGTCAGCCGCGGCGGACGGTGATCGTCGTCCAGGCGCCCACGTGCACCCGGTCGCCGTCCTGGAGCGGTACCGGGACGAAGGGCTGGATGGGCTCCTCCGCGCCGTTGACCGTGGTGCCGTTCGTCGAGTTCTGGTCGACGACCGCCCAGGAGCCGTCGGGCTGCTGGACCAGCACCGCGTGCTGGTGCGAGACGCCCGGGTCCTCCGGCGGCACCGACAGGTCGATGTCCGGGGTGTCACCGGTGGAGTGCCGGCGGCGGCCGATGGTGACCTGGTTGCCGGTGAGCGTGCGCTGCTGCTCGGGCGAGTACGCGGGCAGGTTGAGGCCGGCCGCCTCCGGGCCGGAGCGCTGCATCATCGCCATGAAGTACTCGCGGTCCGGACCGATGGTCGCCGTCCAGGTCGCCGGTCCGGCGGGCTGCTGCTGGAAGCCGGGGCCGGGCGGGGCCTGGGTGGAGCCGGGCTGCGGGTAGCCGTAGCCGCCGGGGGCGCCACCGGGACCGCCGGGGCCGGTGGCGGACGGCGGGGAGATCACCCAGTCGTCCTCGCCGCCGCCGAAGGAGGGGCCGCCGGGCTGCGGGCGGTTCGTCTCCTGCGGGAAGGCGGGCGGGGCGGAGGGTCCGGACGGCGAGAAGGCCGAGGGAGCGCCACCGGGACCACCGGGACCGCCGGGTCCGCCGGGGCCCGCGGGCGGCGTGGGGCCGGGCGGGGGCGGGACGGGGCGGGACGGGTCGCTGCCGAAGGGGGAGGGGCCACCGGGGCCGCCCGGGCCGCCGAAGCCACCGGGGCCGTTGGGGTTGCCGGGACCACCGGGACCACCGGGGCCGTTGGGGCCGCCCTGCGTACCGAAGCCACCGGGGCCGTTCGGCCCGCCGGGCCCGCCCTGCGTGCCGTAACCGCCGGGACCGTTGGGGCCACCGGGACCGCCGGGGCCACCCGGACCATTGGGGCCGCCGGGACCTCCGGGGCCTCCGGGACCGCCGAACGCACCGGGGCCGCCCGGTCCGCCGGAACCGCTGCCGGGGCCGTGGGGGCCGCCCTGGCCGCCCTGGCCACCCGGGCTTCCGGGACCGCCGAAGCCGCCAGGTCCGCCCGGGCCACCGGCACCGCCGGGACCACCCGGACCGGCCGGGCCCGGGGGCTCGCTGCCGAAGGGCGGGATCGGCTCGGCGGGACGGTTCATCTGGGACGGACGGGAGCCCTGGTACTCGTACGAGTCACCGGCGCCGTACGACGCACCCGGCGGCGGGCCCTGGAAGCGCACGCCCGGGCCGGGGGCCGGCGGGCGCGGGGCGGCCGGGGTGTACGAGGTCGCCGTGTTCGTCAGGAAGTTCCACCGGCACTCCTCGCAGAACGGCGCACCGCCCTCGCGGGGCGTGCGGCACTGCGGGCAGAGCTCCGGCTCGGGGTCCGGCACCGCGGACAGGTGGGAGCGTCCGGGCTGGCCGCCGGCGCCCGGCGGGGGCGGCGGGAAGCCGTAGCCGCCACCCGGGGGCGGCGGGGGAGGGGGCGGAGGCACGGCACCGGCCATGCGGTGACCGCAGACCTCGCACCAGTCGTCGGAACCCGACTGGTGTCCGTTCGGGCAGGTCGGCATGTCGGCGCTTCCCCCTCTCACATAAGGAGACCTCTAGGTCACTTCTTTACACGAACAGTCTTTGTGGACCGCGTCTCGAGAGTCATCTCGTCCGCCTCCTCGACCTTCGCCTTCAATCGCACAGTACCTGTCGCGGCATCGACCACGTCCACCACCTTCGCAAGCAGTTTCGCAGTATCGGCGTTCCCGGAAGCGCTTGCGAGCTGAACGGCCCGGCCCAGTTTGGCGGTTGCTCCATCCATATCGCCCGCTTTGCGCAGATCGAGCCCTTGCTGGATGACTTGTGCCAGTTCGGCCTGGCCGGTGTAGTGGGCGACCTGGGGGTTGATCGACGTCGAGGCGACCATGTCGTCGGTCCACACCGCCCGTACCAGCCCCTGGGCGCCCAAGTTCTGTGCGGTGCCGTCGGGTTGGGGGATGACGAGGGAGACCCGGGCGGCCAGCATCTCCTGGCCGAGGTGGGCGGCCGGCACCTCCACGCAGACGTGGTAGTCACGGGACTCGTCTCCCCAGGAGCCGGTGGGGTAGTCCCCGGCACGCGGGCCGGCTTCGGTGCGGCGGTCGGTCAACTCCTCGACGGTGGGCGCGACCTGCTTGACGAACCTGATGGTGGTGCCGACCGGCGTCCACACCCGCAGCGAGACGTCCGCGACCTCCTTGCCCATCGCCGTCTCCATCATCTGCGTGAAGTCGGCGGCGAGACCGGCCGGGTCGGCGACGATGTCCGCGGTGCCGAGCAGCGCGGAGGCGATGCCTGTGACTTCTTTCACTTCCCAGTCGGTGCCCACGCCCCGCGCGTCACAGGTGAAACGTCCGGCGCAGGAGTCGAGGGCCGCCTTGAGGTCCTCCGGTGACTCGTGTTCATTGCGGCCGTCGGTGAGCAGGATGCCGTGCCGGATGGCGACGTCCGCCGAGGACAGCAGCCGGTCGGCGAGCCGCAGCCAGGTGCCGATGGCGGTGCCGCCGCCCGCGCTGAGCTTGCGCAGGGCCTGCTTGGCCTGGTCGCGGGTGGTGGCGTCGGCCACCGCGAGCCGCCCGCCGCCCGGGTACACCTCCTTGGCCACATGGGTGCCGCCGATCACCGCGAAGTGCACCCCGTCGCGCAGGGTGTCGACGGCGGCGGCCGTGGCGTCCCGGGCGTTGCGCATCTTGGTCGGCGGGTAGTCCATCGACCCGGAGCAGTCGACCATGATCGCCACGGCCGCGTCCGGTCCGTGACCCGGTGTGTAGAGGTGCGGCGCCGCGACCGCGCTGCCGATGGTGCCGCCGCCGGTCGCGGACACCGTCACGATCGCGTTGACCTCGCGGCCGCCCTCCGGCAGGTACTCGTTCTGGTACACGTCCACCGAGAACTGCGGCACATTGGACTTCGAGAAATTGGCCATGCCTGATCGAATCCCCCTTGAAAACCCCGCGGTGGCAGGGCATACGGCTGTGTGCGGACCGGTCCCCTCCGGTCCGTGAGGCGTCCCCGTACGAATCGGCCTCAGGCCGATCCTGCCCCCTGAGACGGGGCGGGGAACGGCACGAGAGCCACTGTTACGTTGTCGTGGCCGCCGCCGTCCAGGGCGTGACCGACCAGGACCTGGGCGCCGTGCAGGGGGCGTACGGCGGCGTCGAGCGGGACGGCCTCGGCCATCTCCTGCGCGCCCTCCGCGTAGTTCCACAGTCCGTCGGTGCACACCACCACCACACCCGGCCGGTCCGGCTTGAAGGAAGCGGTGTGCGGCTCCAGTTCGTAGGCGTCCGCGCCGAGCCAGCCGGTGATCGCGTGGGCGCGCTCGTCGGCGTACGCCTCCGCCTCGTTCATCAGGCCCGCGGCGACCATCTGCGCGGCCCACGAGTCGTCCTCGGTGAGCCGGGCCGGCAGGGAGGAGCGGTCCACCGGCACCCAGTAGGCGCGGCTGTCGCCGACCCAGCCGACAGTCAGCAGCCCGGACGTGACCACGGCGCCGACGATCGTGCAGGCCGGGGCGTTCTGGTGCGGGGCGTGCTCGCGGGCCGTCTGCGGTTCGGCGGCCAGGGCGTTGACAGCCTGGGAGGCGGCGACGATCGCGTCGTGCATCGCCTGCTGCGGGTGGGCGCCGCGCTCCAGGGCGGCCAGCAGCGACTCGCTCGCCGCCCGGGACGCGGCGAGGGATGCGTCGTCGGGGCGGGTCGCCGAGGAGACGCCGTCGCAGACGATCGCCACGGACGCGGGCGAACCGTCGGGCAGGGCGGCGGTGCCGACGGCGAAGGCGTCCTCGTTGCGGTGGTGGCGCAGGCCGCGGTCGCTGACGGCCGCGATCGGGCCGCACTCCTGCTCCATGTGGTCGCGCTCGCGCGGCTGGGCGTGCCCGCAGTTCTCGCAGTAGCCGTCGTGGTCGACATGGCCCGCGCGGCAGGCCACACACACCTTGGCGCCCTCCGCCGGGGCGGGCGCCTCGGCGGCCACCCGCGGGTCCGGCGCCTGGAGCGGGTACTCGTCCGGCTCCGACGGCCGGTCGAAGCGCACCCCGGAGGCCGGGGAGACGGGGGAGCCGCTCGGGGGCGGCGGCACCGGAGCGTGCTCGCCGGAGGCGGTGCCCGCGGGCTCCTGGCCGACCGGCCACGGGCCCCCCTCGGCGGGAGGTGACACCGGCGCCGAGCCGTTCACGGCCAGGGTCGGCTGGTCGTCCGGGCGTGCCGGTACGGCGGACAGGTCGTATCCGCACGCACCGCAGAAGCGGTCACCCGACTCGAGCGGCTCCTCGCAGCTCGGGCAGTTCGTCAGGGCGGCCTGCTGGGGCATCTGCGACATCAACTACACCCACGTCCGGGGGCGGTAACGGTTGGCACGTTCCACCAGGTCGATCCTCTCCTCGCCGCCCCGCGCGAGCCGGGCCAGCGTGCGGTACGAACGCTCCAGTCCGAAGCGGAGTCCCCGCTCGTCCAGCTCGCTGCCGAGCAGCACCCGGCGGGCCGCCGGGTCGGCGCCCTGGCCACCGGAGAGTACCCAGTCCAGCGCACAGCCGAGGACTTCGGCGGACAGCTGCTCCCGGCGCGCCGGATCCAGTCCGTACGCGTCGAGCGCCTCGACCTGCCCCGCGGCGGCGGTCAGGTCGTCAAGGAACGGTACGTCACCGGCGGCGGCCGTGCGTTGACGCAGCCGCGCCCGTACGGCGGCCACCCGGGCGGCGGTGTAGTGGATGGAGCTCTCCGGGACCGACTCCAGCGTCCGTACGGCACTGCCGCGGTCGCCCGCCGCGAGCTGCACCCGGGCGAGCCCGAAGGCGGCGCTGACATAGCTGGGGTCGGTCGACCAGACCAGCCGGTAGTACTCGGCGGCGTTGTCGAGCTGGCCCAGCACCTCCGCGCACAGCCCGAGCGCCAGCTTCGGCGCGGGCTCGCCCGGGAAGGCGTCGTAGACGGCGTCGAAGGCGAGCGCGGCGGCCTCGTGATCCCCGGTCACCAGGGCGGCGACCCCGCGGTACCAGACCACCCGCCAGTCGTCGGGCCGCTCGTTCTCCACCCGCGTCAGCGCCTCCAGCGCGGTGTGCGCGTCGCCGTTCTCCAGCCACGCCCGGATCTGCCGCAGCCGTGTCTCGACGGACGGCGCCGGCGCGGCCGCCAGCGCCCCGAGCAGCTCCGCCGCGGCCGTGGCCATGAGCCCGGCGAGGAAACCTGCGTTGGGGTCGGACGGGTCGACCCGCGGAACGGGCAGGGCCAGCGCCGCGGCGGGCGTCGCGACCGACTTGACCAGCGCCGCGGCGCCCACCGGCGTCGGGACGGCCGCACCGACCGGGGCCAGCGGGGAAGGAGCGGGGACGGCAGCGGCGGCCGGCGCGGCGGAACGGCGGCGCGGCACGACCACCCGCGCCCCCAGCCGCGAGACCTCCCCGTCCAGCTTCGGGAACAACTCCGTGTCCGGCACCCGCAGTTCCGGCCCGAACAGCGTCGACAGGGCGGGGCGCGCGCGGCCGGTCTGCAAGGACACGACCTCGCGCAGCACCCCCGTCAGCTGCTCCGCCATCTCCTGCGCGGAGGCGAACCGGCGGGCCGGGTCGGGGTCGGTGGCGCGGACCAGGAGCCGGTAGAAGGACTCGTACTGGCGGAAGACCTCGATGTTGTCGGGGTCGGGCAGGGAGTCCACGAAGACGTTCGTGTAGCCCTGGAAGTCGAAGGTGAGGACCGCCAGGGTGCGGCCGACTGTGTACAGGTCGGACGCCACCGACGGGCCGACCTCCGCGACCTCCGGCGCCTGGTAGCCGACCGTGCCGTAGATGGCCGACTCGTCGTCGTCCATCCTGCGGACCGCGCCCATGTCGATCAGCTTGAGCTGGTCCTCGGTCTGGATGGCGTTGTCGACCTTGAAGTCGCAGTACAGGAGGTTGCGGCTGTGCAGGTGGCCGAGCGCCTCCAGCGCCTCGATGCCGTACGCGCAGGCCTGCTCGACAGGGAGCGGATCGCGCTTGCCGTCCGGGGTGCGGCGGCCGTTGGCGATCTCCTTGAGGGACTTGCCGCCCACGTACTCCATGACGATGTACCCGTCCAGCGAACCCGTCCGCTGGTCGAGGTGCTCCACGAAGTTGTAGATCCGCACGATGTTGGCGTGCTCGATCTCCGCCAGGAAACGCCGCTCGGAGATCGCGGCGGCCATCGCGTCCTGGTCCCCGGTGTCCAGCAGGCCCTTGAGGACCACCCAGCGGTCCGAGACGGCCCGGTCGACGGCGAGGTACACCCAGCCGAGGCCGCCGTGCGCCAGGCAGCCCACGACCTCGTACTGACCGTGCACGATGTCACCGGACGCCAGCTTCGGGACGAACGAGTACGGGTTGCCGCACTTGGTGCAGAAGCCCTCCGTGCGCCCCGGCCGGTCGCCGCGCGCCCGGCCCACCGGCGCCCCGCAGTCCGAGCGGGAGCAGAACCGCTTGCGCTCGGGGACCTCCGGGTTCTCCAGCACCATCGCGCGCGGGTCGGGACGCGGCACGCCCGGCACCTCGACCAGCCCGGCGCCCAGCCGGCCGCGGGCGCTCGCCCCGGTGCTGGAGCCCGAGCTGCGCACCGACACCGAGCGGCCCGTCGACCGGCCCGACAGGGAGCGCGACAGGCGGCCCGACACCGACCGCCGGGACTTCGACGACTGCGACGTGCTGCGCGAGGTGCTGCGGCTGCTGGAGCGTGAGCCCGCGCTGCCCGAGCCCTTGCCGCCGCCCGTGACCCCGGTCGGCGAGGCCCCCACCATGCCGGTGGCCGACACGACCGGAGCGAGACCGCAGGTGTCGCAGTACAGCTCGCCGCCGCCCACGTCCTCGTACGTCCCGCCGCAGCCTGGCCGCTGACAGGTCCGCTGTGCTGCCTGACTCATGACTGGGCCTCCCCCCTACGGTCCTCTGGCCCGCCCTGCTCCGGCACGCGCGGGGCGCGCAGCAGTTCGGCGGCCGCGTGCTGGTAGCGCAGCACGGCCTGTTCGGCGACGCGCAGATCGCAGGGCGCGCTCCACAGCATGCGGCGCGCCGCGTCGTACCGCTCGATCAGGAACGGGTCCTCGGCGAGGCCGTGCCGGGCGACCTTCGCCTTGTACGCGTCGAGGCGGCCGCGCAGCTCCGCGCGGACCGCCAGTGGCTGGGTGACCGCGGTCAACGACTCGCGGGCGCGCAGCAGTTCTTCCTCCGCCTTCTGCTCCAGGGACTCCAGGAGCGGGGACAGCCGGTGCCACTGGGCCTGTCTGCGGTACTCGGCGGCCGTCGCCAGCTGCTCCTGCAGCACGGTCGGCGGCCCGCTGACCACCGGCACCTCCGTGGCCGCGATCTTCGCCAGCACCTCGCCGCGCGCGGTGCGGGCCTCGGCGAGGGTGCGGTCCGCGCGGGAGAGCACGTCACGGAGTCGGACCAGCCGCTGCTCGGCGTCCTGGCGGACCGTCAGCACCGCGTCGATCTCCCGGCGCACGTCCTCCAGGGCGCGCGCCTCACGGTCGTAGACCGTGGTGTCGGGCCGACCGCCGCCCGGTGCCGAGCTGCCCGGGGTGGGGTTCCAGTAGGCGAGCGGATCGGAGACCACCTGCTCGCGCAGGTGCGTCAGCGTGCGCGTGATGCGCTCCAGGTCGTCGCCCGCCGGGTGCTCGCCGGGGCGGACGCCCACCGAGTGCGCCAGCTTGCGGGTGCGCTGGAGTTCCGCGGCCAGTAAATCTATCCGCGCGGGCAGCGCCGACCACACCGCGTCCGCGGCCACCACCATGTCGAGCGAGGACGCGTACAGCTCGTTCATCCGGTCGACGAGCGTGGCGAGGCTGAACTGCTCGCTGAGCTTGCCCGAACCGCCGTGCAGGGTCGGGGCGTTGGCGGTGGCCGTGGTGCTGCCGGCCACCGTCACCGACTCGCCGCGCAGCAGCTCCGTCAGCTCCACCAGGTCCTCACGGCTGGACCAGCGGCGCCGCGACCGGATCTCGCGGGCGGTGCGCAACGCGTCCGTGTACGCGTCGAAGTACGCCCACAGCAGGGTGATCGACGCCTCCGCGGCCGTCCAGCGCTCCTTGGTGACACCCGTGAGCGAGGCGCCTTCGAGGAGCCTGCGGCCGGAGTGGTCCTGAAGGGCGAGGAGCGAGGTCTCGATCGCCTCGTACTCCGCGCCGAGCCGCGCCAGCGCACGGTCCACCTCGTCCCGGTCCATCACCGGCCCGGGGGGTCCCGTGACGCCCATCGATCACCTCTCGCTGCTGGTCTGGTTGTTGGGGGTGTGCTCGCCGTTCGGGGTGCCTGTGTCCGTGCGTTCCGTGTCAGCTCGTGCGGAGGTACTCCGGGGCGGGCGGCTCCGACTTCGTGGAGTCCTTGTCCAGTGTCGCCGACAGCCACTTGTCGTACGACGCCTGCCAGCCGTTGGCGGTGTCCTTGCGGTAGTCCGCCAGGATCTGGTTGACCCGGCGTACCAGATCGTCGGCCTTAAGGTTCATCGCCACGCCGTAGTACTCGGTCGTGAACGGATCGCCCTTCAGCTGCACCGTCGGGTCCTGGGCCGCCTGGCTCGCGGCGAGGGCGCCGTCGGTCACCACGGCGTCCACCTCGCCGAGTTGGAGGCGTACGAGGCAGTCGAGCTGGTTGGGGACGGTGGTGGAGATGTCGGTGCTCTCGGGCAGCGCGTTCTTCTTCTTGTCCTCGTCCAGCTTGGTGTACGCCGTCGAACCCTCCGCCGTGCAGATCTTCTTGCCGGCGAGGGTGTCGTCGTACCCGGTGATCGGCGCGGACTTGGGGGCGAGGACCTGCTGGCCGGTCTTGAAGTACGGAGCGGAGAACGCGACTTGGCCGAGGCGGGTGCAGTTGATGGTCATCGTGCGCACCACCATGTCGACCCGCCCCTCCCGGAGTGCCGGGATGCGCTGGTTGGTGGGGATCGCCTTGAACAGCACCGCGTTCGGGTCGCCGAGGATCTCGTCGGCGATCCGGTGCACCAGGTCGATGTCGAAGCCCTCCAGCTCGCCGCTGGTGCCGGCGTTGGGGTTGCGGTAGCCCCAGCGGTAGCTGTTCTGGTCCACGCCGACGACCAGCTTGCGCTTGTCGCCCACCCGGTCCTTGATCTTCCGGATGGTGTCGCCGTCCGCGCTCGACGGGGCCAGCGTCTGCTTCTCCGGCGCCTTCGCGATCTGCGGGTCCTGGCAGGGGTCGTCCTCGGCCCGCGCCTGGCTGCCGTGGGCCACGCCGGGGCCGCCGGTGCCGTCGGCGTCGGCGCCCTTCGACTGCGTCAGCGGCAGCAGCAGCACGAAGGCCAGCGCGAGGGCGCAGACCACCGCCATCGCGGCCACGCCGCCCCAGCCCTTCAGACCGGCCCGTATCCGTCGCACGGTCATCGTCACGCCCCCTTTCACCGGTACTCCGACAGCCTGCGGCCGATGCCCAGGATCGCGCCGGCCGCGCCCAGTACGGCGAGCACGGCCGCGCCCACGGGCAGGCCGGTCATCGCGTCCAGGCCGTCACCGGCCGCCTGCTCGAACTCGGCCTCCTCGTGCGCCAGCGCCTTGGCGAGGTTGTCGTCGACGCTGTCGAAGCACTCGCCCGTCGCGTTCTCGGGGCCGATGACCCGGTTCAGCGCCGCCTCGTAGTTGCCGTTGTCGTCCTCGGCGCGGGCCGCGGTGTGGCGCTTCTTCCACTCCGTCATGTTGCCCTCGGCCGCGGTGACCGGCTTCTCGCCGGAGCTGTCGTCGGCGAGCTTCGCCGCCTCGGTCAGGCCCGCGCCGAGGGTCTGCATGTCCTTCTGGAAGTCGTGGTCGTACGCGTCCAGCGTCTGTTCCACGCCGTCGGCGTCCTTGACCGTCACCGTCTCGGCGCCGCGGGCGACGAGCGTGAGGTTCTCGTTGCCCCGCGCCTTGAGGGAGGCGATGCGGGCGTCGTGCAGGACGTTGAGGGAGCGGACGCCGTGGTCGTAGGAGTCGTTCAGACCCGCGCGGGCGACGGTGTGGCCGACTACGAGCCACAGCAGGACGACGGTCGCGGTGGCCGTCGCCGCCACCAGGCCGTGGTTCATGACCCGGTTGGTGCGCCGGTAGTTGCGGTGCTGGGCCCAGGCGAGGGCGGCGAGGGCGAGGACGCCGAGGGCTATCGCCGCCCACGGGTACGGCGTCGCGTCGTCGTAGTCGGCGCGCAGCCGCTGGTTCTCCTTCTTGTACAGGTCCTCCGCCGCGGGGAGCATGTCCTGCTGCATCTTCTCGTTGGCGTAGCGCAGATACGCGCCGCCGACCGGGAAGCCCTGGCGGTTGTAGGTGCGGGCGCGCTCCACCAGGCCCTTGTACTCGGGCAGCAGCCGGTTGAGCTTTCCGACCGTCGCCGCGGCCGGGGAGTCGGGGTCGGAGTTGGCCGCGGCCTTGACCAGACCGGCCGCCGCCTTGTCGATGTCCTGTTCGTAGCGGTCGCGGGAGGCCGCCGTCTCCTGGCCGCCGGCGAGGAAGCCGCTGGAGGCCGCGGTGTTGGCGTCGGCGAGGCTGCGGTAGATGTCGGCGGCGGCGCTGCTGAGCGGCTGGCTCTTGTTGAGCACGTCGTCGGCGGCTGCCGCGCGCTCGGTCGTCTGCCAGGCCGTGACGGCGCCGAACGCGATGACCAGGGCGGCGAGGAAGGCGCCGATGATGCGCAGCCGGCCGGGTTCGGTGGTGGCCGCGTGCCGCAGGCGGTCGACGCCCTCGGCGAACGCGGTGCGGCGGGGTTCCTGCGGGGCGGGGGCGGCGGTGGCGGCCGGGGTGGGGGTGCCGTTGCCGTGCGCCTGGGGCCCTGCCTGTGGTGGTACGGCCGGCATCGTGGGCATGCCGAGGTTCGGTGGTGGTGCCGCGCTGCTTTTCGGCGGGTGTGTCACTGTTGACCTCCCCCATGGTCATCCGTCGCCGCAAGTATCGCTGCCGGGACCGACAATGCGCACCGGCCTTCACTGGATCTTGATCGGATCGCAGCGTGCATGCCGGAATTCCGGCACGACGCAGCGCCCCGCACACCCCCTGCCCATTCACACGCGAGGGGAATCTGTTCGGTTCCCGGTTGCCGGTTCGTACGGGCTGGGGAGGGATGCGGGGCACATGGCGGAGGGGGCGCAGTCAGGGCTCGTAGTGCTCCCGTGCCCGTGCCTGGGCCGTCGCGGGGGCTTCCACGTCGTCCAGGCCCAGCAGCGCCGCGCCCAGCACCGGGCTTGCCGTGACGACCTGCGGTACGGCCTTGGGGGCGCGGGACGCCAGCAGGTCCCGTATGCCGGTGTCCAGTTGGGGGTGGCGGGCCGCCAGGACGCCGCCGCCCAGGAGGACCGGGGTCTCCTCCGCCAGGAGGTCCAGGCGGGTCAGGGCCACCGTGGCCATGGTCGTCACCTCCTCGGCCAGGCGGTCCACCAGGGCGCGGGCGACGGGGTCGCCGGTGGCTGCCGTGGTGAAGAGGACCGGGGTCAGTTCGTGGCGGCGGGAGAGACGGATGCGTTCTCGGTGCAGGGCCTCTATCAGGGCGTACATGGACGGCAGGCCGAAGTGGGCGGGCAGCGTGCGGGCGAGGTCGGTGGGTTCGCCCCGGCCGTCCTCCGCCCGTGCCGCGTGCCACAGGGCCTCCTCCGCCAGGCCCCAGCCGCCGCCCCAGTCGCCGGAGATGCGGCCGACGGCCGGGAAGCGGGCGGTCCGGCCGTCGGGGCGCATGCCGACGCAGTTGATGCCGGCGCCGCAGACCACGGCCACGCCGCGGGGCTCGGTGGTGCCGGCGCGGAGGATGGCGAAGGCGTCGTTGCGGACCGTGACGGTGGCGGACCAGCCGCGGGCTCGGAGGGCCGCGGCCAGTTGTTCCTCCTCGAAGGGGAAGTCCGCGTTGGCCAGGCACGCCGACGTGTGGTCCGCCGTCGTGACCCCGGCTGCGGTGAAGGCCGCGGTCACCGCTTCCGCCACGGTGTCCAGCGCCGCCCCGACGCCCGTCGCGTGCGGGCGGAAGCCTCCTCCCCGTGCCGTGGCCAGGACCCTTCCGTCGGCGGCGAGGACGGCGACGTCCGTCTTGCTGTTGCCCGCGTCCACGGCGAGGACACGTGCGGTCAGGCCCACGCGAGGTGCTCCCGGTTGTGTGCGACGAGTCGGTCGGTGAGGTGGTCGGCGTACTCGTACTGGGCGATCAGGGGGTGGGAGAGAAGGGCCTTGAGGACCCGGTCCCGGCCGCCGTGCAGGGCCGCCTCCAGGGCGAGGTGTTCGTAGGCCGTGACGTTGGCGACCAGGCCCGCGTAGAGGGGGTCCAGGGGCGGGACGGGAAGGGGGGTCGCGCCCTTGCGGCCGACCGCCGCCTGGACCTCGATGACCGCGTCGTCGGGGAGGAAGGGGAGCGTGCCGTTGTTGAGGGTGTTCACCACCTGGTACGGGCTTCCCGCACCGGTGAGCAGGGCCGCCGCCAGGTCCACGGCCGCCTCCGAGTAGTACGCGCCGCCGCGCCGGGAGAGGAGCGCCGGCTTCTCGTCCAGGGCCGGGTCGGCGTAGAGACTCAGCAACTGGCTCTCCATGGCCGCCACTTCGGCCGCCCGGGAGGGTTTGGTGCGCAGTTCTCGCACGACCTCGTCGTGGGCGTAGAAGTAGCGCAGGTAGTAGGAGGGGATGGCGTTCAGGCGGTCCAGGAGGGGGCGGGGGAGGTGGAGGTCCTGCGCTATCGCCTCGCCGTGCCGGGCGAGGAGGTCGGGCAGGACGTCGCGGCCCTCGGGGCCGCCCAGGCGTACCGCCGTCTCCCAGGTGAGGTGGTTGAGACCCACGTGGTCCAGGTGCACCTCGGACGGGTTGACGTCCAGCAGGGCGGCGAACTTGCGCTGGAAGCCGATCGCCACGTTGCACAGGCCGACCGCCTTGTGGCCGGCCTGGAGGAGGGCGCGGGTGACGATGCCCACCGGGTTGGTGAAGTCGATCAGCCAGGCGTCGGGGTTGGCGCGGCGGACCCGTTCGGCGATGTCGAGGACGACGGGTACGGTGCGGAGGGCCTTGGCGAGGCCGCCCGCGCCGGTCGTCTCCTGGCCCACGCAGCCGCACTCCAGGGGCCAGGTCTCGTCCTGTTCGCGGGCCGCCTGGCCGCCGACGCGGAGCTGGAGCAGGACCGCGTCGGCGCCTTCCACGGCCGCGTCCAGGTCGGAGGTGGTGGTGATGCGGCCGTCGTGCCGCTGCCTGGCGAAGATGCGGCGGGCCAGGCCGCCCACCAGGTCCAGGCGTTCGGCGGACGGGTCCACCAGGACGAGGTCCTCGACGGGCAGCGTGTCCCGCAAGCGGGCGAAGCCGTCGATGAGTTCGGGCGTGTAGGTCGAACCGCCGCCTACCACGGTGAGTTTCATGTCGGGGCTAACCCTTCACTCCGGTGAGCGTGACACCCTCCACGAACGCCTTCTGCGCGAAGAAGAACACGAGGATCACGGGGGCCATGACCAGCACGGTCGCGGCCATGGTCAGGTTCCAGTCGGTGTGGTGCATGCCTTTGAAGGACTCCAGCCCGTAGCTGAGGGTCCAGGCGTTCTGGTTCTCCGAGGCGTAGATCTGCGGGCCGAAGTAGTCGTTCCAGGCGTAGAAGAACTGGAACAGGGCCACGGCCGCGATGCCCGGTTTCGCCATGGGGACGATGACCCGCAGGAGGGTCCGGAGGTCGCCGCAGCCGTCGACCTTCGCCGCGTCCACGTACTCGTTCGGGATCGTCATCAGGAACTGGCGCAGCAGGAAGATCGAGAACGCGTCGCCGAACGCCATCGGGATGATCAGCGGCCACAGCGTGCCGGACAGGTCCAGCTGCTTCGCCCAGAACAGGTACATCGGGATGACGACGACCTGCGGCGGCAGCATCATCATCGAGATCACCAGCATCAGGGACAGATTGCGGCCCCGGAAGCGGAACTTGGCCAGCGCGTACGCCACGGGGAGCGACGACACCACGGTCAGCGCCGTGCCCGCGCCCGCGTACAGCAGCGTGTTGCGCCACCAGGTCAGGAAGCCGGGGGTGTCCAGGACCCGGCGGTAGTTGCCCCACTCCCAGGTGTGCGGGATCAGGTCGCGGCTGAGGGCCTGGGTGTCGCTCATCAGCGAGGTCAGGAACACGAAGACGAAGGGGAGGGTGAAGAAGAGGGCGGCGGCGAGGCCGAGGGAGTGGACGGCGATCCATTCGAGCAGGGCCCGGCGGCGCGCGGTGCGCTCGGCGGGCGACGCCGGGGACTTCAGCTCCACCGGCACGTCCAGTACTTGGGTCACCGTCAGTCACCTGCCTGGATCAGGCCGCCCCGGCGCCGCATCAGGAACGCGGTGAAGGCCATCGAGAGGGCGAAGAGGACCAGGGCCACGACACAGGCCGAGCCGTAGTCGAAGCGCTGGAAGCCCAGGTTGTAGACGAGTTGGGGGAGGGTCAGCGTCGACTTGTCCGGGTAGCCGGGCTCGAACTGGGTGCCCGCGCCCTGGATCACGCCCGAGGCGACCTTCCCGGCGATCAGCGGCTGTGTGTAGTACTGCATCGTCTGGATCACTCCGGTCACGACCGCGAACATCACGATCGGCGAGATGTTCGGCAGCGTGACGAAGCGGAACCGCTGCCAGGCCGACGCCCCGTCCAGCTCCGCCGCCTCGTACTGCTCCCGCGGTACGTCGAGCAGCGCGGCCATGAAGATGACCATCAGGTCCCCGATGCCCCACAGGGCGAGCAGGGTGAGGGCCGGCTTGGACCAGGTGGGGTCGTTGAACCAGCCCGGGGCCGGGATGCCGGCCTTCTCCAGGATCGAGTTGGCCGGGCCCGTACCGGGGTTGAGCAGGAAGGCGAAGGCCATGGTGGCCGCCACCGGCGGGGCCAGGTAGGGCAGGTAGAAGAGGGTGCGGAAGACTCCCGTGCCCGTCTTGATCTTGGTGATCAGCATGCCGACGCCGAGACCGAAGACGACCCGGAGGCTGACCATGACCACGACCAGCCAGAGGGTGTTGCGCAGGGCGGGCCAGAAGAAGGGGTAGTGCTCGAAGACGTAGGTCCAGTTCTGTGTGCCGCTCCACGTCGGCGGCCGGAAGCCGTCGTAGTGCATGAACGAGAAGTAGACCGTCGAGAGCAGCGGGTACGCGAAGAAGACCGCGAAGCCCACCAGCCAGGGCGACATGAAGGCGAGGTTGCGCAGGGCCTGTTTCCGCCGCTTCGCAGCGAGGTCGGCCCTGCGGCGCTTCGACGCCACGGTGATCGTGGTCATCTACTTCGCCTGCGCAATGTCCGTGTCGATCTGCCGCGCCGCGTCCGCGAGGCCCTTGTCGAGGTCGGTGACCTTGCCGCTCTCGTAGTCGTAGCCGAGCTGCTGGATCGTGTTGAGGTACACGCCGCCGTTGACCGAGGCGGGGGAGGAGGACGACTTCGGGTTCGCGGCGATGTCGAGGAACGTCTTGAAGCGCGGGTCGTACGTCAGCTTCGGCGACTTGAGGGCTTCGAGGGTGGACGGCACGTTGTGGATGCCGTTGGAGAAGCCGACCACCGCGTCCGTGTCCGTGGTGATGTACTTGACGAACTCCCAAGCCGCGTTCTGCTTGCGGCTGTTGGCGGCGATGCCGGCGATGGTGCCGGTGATGTAGCCCTTGCCGTACTGGTCCGGCTGGTCGTCGGGGACGGGCAGCGGGGCGACGCCGATCTCGAAGTCCGGCTTGGCGTCCACGGCCATGCCGAGGCGCCACTCACCGTCCAGCTGCATGGCGACCTGGCCGGTCTGGAAGGGGTGCTTGGGGCCCCACTCGTCGCCGAGCGTGGCCCGGTACTTCTCCAGCCTCCGGTAGCCGCCGAGTTCGTCCACCAGCTTCTTCTGCAGGGTGAACGCGGCCTTGAACGCGGGGTCCTTGGCGAGCCGCGACTTCCCGCTGGAGTCGAAGTACGTCGGCGAGAACTGCCCGAGATAGTGCTCGGTGGTGGTCTCCCAGCCGTGGTAGTTCGGCATGAATCCGAGCTGCTTGTAGGTGCTGCCCTGCTCGATCGTGAGCTTCTTGGCGTCGGCCTCGAACTCCGACCATGTCCTGGGCGGCGAGCTGATGCCGGCCTTCTCGAACGCGGTCTTGTTGTAGTAGAGCCCGTACGCGTCGCCCAGCAGCGGCACGGCACAGCGGTCGCCGTCGAACTGGGTGTACTCGTTCATCGCGGCCGGGAAGGTCTTCGCCGGGTCGATCCTGGACTTCTCGAAAAACGGGTTGAGGTCGACCAGCGCGCCCGAGGAGCAGAACTTGCCCACGTTGTTCGTGGTGAACGACGAGATGACGTCCGGTGCCTTGTCGCCGCCCGTGCGCAGCGCCTGGTTGATCTTGTCGTCGGTCATGTTGCCGACGACGTTGACGTGGAGGTTGGGGTGCGCCTTCTCGAAACCGGCGACCAGCGACTTCACGGCCTTCACCTCGGAGTCCGCGCTCCAGGCGTGCCAGAAGTTGATGGTGGTCTCGGCGGAGGCGTCGTCGTCGGCGCCGGAGGAGGACTGGCCGGTGCAGGCCGTGGCCAGGAGGGCGACGGAGGAAAGGAGGGCAGAAGCTGTTATTCGGGCGCGCTTGGGCATGGCGAGATCTCCCTGGGGCGGGCAAGAGGGTGAGAAGGGGGCTCAGCGCGAGGTGTCGAAGACCTCGTCACGGGTGGCGGCGAGCGCGCTCTCCAACGCGCCGCGCAGCACGGGCTGTTCGGGTACCTCGCCGATGACGAGGTGGGGGCGGGCCGCGGCCAGCTCCTCCAGTTCGGACTGGACGAGCGCGCGCAGCGGCTCGCCGCCGGCGGTGAGCGAGGCGCCGCTCAGGACGACGAGTTCGGGGTCGAGGACGGAGACGAGCGAGGCCAGACCGGTGGCGAGGCGGGTCGCGTACGTCTCCAGCAGCCGCTGGTGGGCGGGGTCCTCGGAGTGCGCGGCGCGCGCGACCAGGGCGGCGGCGGCCTCGGCGTACGGGCCGCTCGGGACGTCGTGGATGCCGAGTTCACGGGCCAGCCTGGGGAGGGCCTGAGAACCGGCCAGCTCCTGGTAGCCGCCGCTGTTGGCCTTGGTGACCTGCCGTACCAGCGGGGCGCCGGGCACCGGCAGGAAGCCGACCTCGCCCGCGCCGCCGGTCCAGCCGCGGTGCAGCCGGCCGCCGAGGACGAGGGCGGCGCCGAGGCCCCCCTCGTTCCACAGCAGCACGAAGTCCTCGTGCCCGCGTGCCGCGCCGAGCCGCTGTTCGGCCACGGCGACGAGGTTGACGTCGTTCTCGTACTCCACCGGCATGGGCAGCGCGGCGGCGAGTTCGTCGAGGAGCGTCGGGGTGTGCCAGCCCGGCAGGTGGGAGGCGTAGCGCAGCCGGCCGGTGTTGGGGTCGAAGGCGCCGGGGGTGCCGATGGCGAGGCGGTGGATGTCGGCACGGGTCAGCCCGGCCGCCTTCACGGCGCCGTCGAGGGCGTCGGTGACCTGCTGGACGACCGGGGTGCCGGTCCTTCTGCCGGGGGTGGGCAGTTCGTACGAGCCGATCGTGCGGCCGGTGATGTCGGCGACGGCGGCCAGGACGCGTTCGGGGGTGACGTCGAGCCCGGCGGCGTGTCCGGCGGCCGGATTCACCTCGTACAGCTGGGCGTTGGGTCCGGGGCGGCCCTCGGTCGTGCCGCCGGCGAGCACGAGTCCGGCCGCTTCGAGCCGGGCCAGGAGCTGGGAGGCGGTCGGCTTGGACAGGCCGGTGAGCTTGCCGATCCGGGTGCGGGAGAGGGGGCCGTGCTCCAGGAGGAGGTCGAGGGCGGCACGGTCGTTCATGGCGCGCAGGGTGCTGGGGGTGCCTGCCATGTGTGCCCCTCTCCTGGGATCGGTCCGCAGCTGACTTTACGGAAGGTGACTGTTAGGAAGGTTTCCTATCGGATGCAGGGAACATAGATCCGGACCGTGGGGGAGTCAAGGGGGGATGAACGAACCGCCCCGGCAGGAAACGGAGTCGTTACCTGCCGGGGCGGTCCGGGGGCGTTGCGGGGCGGGACGTACCCGCGAAGAGGCCGGGGGCGGCGTGTCCTCCCGTGCCCGCTACTTCGCCACGCTCGGCGGCGTCAGCGGAGTGGCGGCCTGGGCCTGCGGGGACGAGGTGTTGGAGTAGGCCGACGGGGCCGCCATGCCCGCCGTCGGGTCGGGGGCCGGTTCGGGGGCCGCCGCGACGGCCGAGCCGCCGACGATGTCGATGTCCGCCGCGTCGAAGGCGTGCTTCACACGCCAGCGCAGTTCGCGCTCGACCGTCAGCGCCTTGCCCGGCATCGTCTTCGCCGAGACGCGGACCACCATCGAGTCCAGCAGCACGCTGTCCAGGCCCAGGACCTCGATCGGGCCCCACAGGAGCTCGTTCCAGGGCTCCTCCTTGCTCATGCGTTCCGCGACCTCGTCGATCGTCGACTTCACCTTGTCCAGCTCCTCGTCGGAGCGGACCGTGACGTCCACGCCGGCCGTGGCCCAGCCCTGGGAGAGGTTGCCGATGCGCTTGACCTCGCCGTTGCGGACGTACCAGATCTCGCCGTTGTCGCCGCGGAGCTTCGTCACGCGCAGGCCCACCTCGATGACCTCGCCGGACGCCACCCCCGCGTCGATCGTGTCGCCCACGCCGTACTGGTCCTCCAGGATCATGAAGACGCCGGAGAGGAAGTCCGTGACGAGGTTGCGGGCGCCGAAACCGATCGCCACGCCCGCCACACCGGCCGAGGCGAGGAGCGGGGCGAGGTTGATCTCGAAGGTGGCCAGGATCATCAGGGCCGCCGTGCCCATGATCAGGAAGCTGGCCACCGAGCGGAGGACCGAGCCGATCGCCTGGGAGCGCTGGCGGCGGCGCTCCACATTGACCAGGAGGCCGCCCAGCGCCGTGCCGTCGACCGCCTGGACCGTGCGGTTCATGCGATCTATGAGCTTGGTGATCGCCCGCCGGACCGCGACTCTCAGCACCGCCGCTATCACCAGGATCAGCAGCACGCGCAGACCGATCGCCAGCCAGGTCGACCAGTTCTGCTCGACCCAGCTGGCGGCGTTCGTCGCGCTCTCCTGGGCGTCCTGGAGCGAGGGGACGGTCGCGGTCTGGCTCTCCGAGGGAGAGGGCGACGGCGTCGCGGTCGCGGCCAGTAGGGCGGCGGGCAAGGACACGGCAGGAACCTCCAGGTGCAGCGTCCGCGGCCCGGCCGATGGTCAAGGTCACGGAAAGGTCACCGGGCGGCAGACCCACCACACTAACGGTGCATCGTGTGGGGATCGTTGCAATGTTCGGGGGAGAGACCGTGCTCACCTGGGGATGTAGTAGGCAGTGGTCTCAGGTGTGGTCGAAAACACTTCCAGCCCGTTACCGGGAGATGGTGGCGCTTCCACCAGGCATGAGGGGAGACTGACTACAGATCGTCCCGGCGCGAGCCACGCGCCGCCGACGCCCAAGGAGGCATCCGTGCCGCATGTCCTGGTCCTCAACGCGTCGTACGAGCCACTGGGCGTCGTACCGCTCCGCCGCGCGCTCGTCCTCGTCCTCGAAAACAAGGCCGTGTGCCTCGAGGAGTCCGGCGCCTTCATGCACAGCGCGACCGTCACAGTCCCCGCACCAAGCGTGGTCCGGCTCAAGCGATTCGTGCGGGTTCCCTATCGGGGGCCCGTTCCTCTGACCCGCCGCGCGCTCTTCGCCCGCGACGGGGGCCGGTGCATGTACTGCGGTGGCGTCGCAACCAGCGTCGACCACGTCATCCCGCGCAGCCGCGGGGGCAAGCACGTCTGGGACAACGTGGTGGCCTCGTGCCGCCGCTGCAACCACGTGAAGGCCGACCGGCATCTGTTCGAGATCGGCTGGCGGCTGCGCCACAAACCCGCTCCGCCCACCGGCCTGGCCTGGCGCATCATCGGCACCGGGCACAGGGATCCGCGCTGGCTGCCGTACTTGCAGCCGTTCGGCGCGGACGACGCCCTGGCCCGGATCGACGGCATCTCTGCCTGACGACGATCCGGGCCTTCGTGTTGTCCGGCGGGCGTGCCGGGTGTGCTGTCCCGGGGGTCCCCCGTGCCCCCGGGACGACAGTCATGGGCGCCTCACGCGTCCCGGGTCATGGGCGCCTCACGCGTACCGCAGCTCCGCCGGACGCAGTGAACGGCGCAGCAGCGGCAGCGCGGTGGCGGCGGCCAGCAGACAGGCCGCGAACACCGCCACCGGCGCCACCAGTGCCAGGTACGGCACCGCCGGCGAGCCGTGCGCGGAGACGACCGAGCCGTACCAGACGCTGATCGTCAGACCGCCGAGGCCCGCGACCGTCAGCGCCGGTGCCAGCGGCAGCGCGGTCTCCAGCAGGGTCGCCCGCGCGAGGACCGAGTAGGGCACCCCCGCCGCCGACTGGGCGGCCAGCCCCCGGCGCCGGGTGGCCACGGACTCCGCGGTGCCGACGGCCAGCGCGGTCAGGACCAGCACGAGGGCGGCGAGGATCACCAGGCCCGTGAGGTTCAGGCCGCCCTCGACGTCCTCGATCCGCCCGTCGTAGCCGTGCTCCCGGGAGTGCAGGGCCGACAGCAGCACCTGCCGTATCCCCAGGAAACCCGAGCCGACCACGGTCACCAGCAGCACCGCCGCATGCGTCCGCGCCGCCGCCCACGGGTCGTCGCGCAGCCGTCCCGCCGCGATCAGCACCGCCGGGCTCTTGGCGCGGACGGACAGCCCCTCGCCCAGCTGCCGGGCCGAGGCGCCGGTCAGCCACACCGCGACGGCGCCCACCAGGAGACAGAGGCAGAACACCGTGACCGGGGTGAGCGCGAACTCGAACGGCACGTCGTGGAAGGGCGTCGTCAGCACGTACACCACCAGCAGCCCGAGCAGCGCGGTCGCCACCCGGAACAGCCGCCCGGGCCCCTCGGCGGGCCGCTCCCGGCGCAGCCGGCCCAGCGGCGAGGCCACCAGCCGGCGCAGGGCGAGCACGCTCACGGCCACCCCCAGCACCGGCACCAGGACGGCCACCACGGCCATGACCGCCCAGGCCAGCGGGTCGGGCCGGTGCCACACCCGGAGCAGGGTCGGTACGGCGGCGACCGTGGCCACCGCCGAACCGGCCAGACAGGCCAGCCCTGACTCCAGCGCCGCGATCCGCCGCACCTGTCCCGGCGTGGCCCCCGCCAGCCGCAGCGCGGCCAGCCTGCGCTCGCGGTGCACGGCGCCGATCCGGGCGCACTGGCCGAGGAAGCCGAGCACCGGGACGAGCAGCATCAGCAGCGCGGTGATCACACCGATGCGGGTGCCCGGCTGGTCGAGCATGCCGTAGCCGACGGGGATGTGGTACCGCCCGCTCAGCGACAGCAGCGCGGCGACGACCAGACCGACCCCGGTCGCCAGCGCCGCCCCGACCCCCGTCAGCAACGCCCGCCACCCCTCCCGCCGGTCCGAACCCCGGGTGAGCAGCCAGGCCAGCCGGAGATCGGCACGCAGGTGCCCACGGGCGCCGGTGTGGTGCGCGTACGTCGTCACGCCGCCACCTCCTGCGGGACCGCGACCCCGTCGCTCAGCCGTATCTCGCGGTCCGCGTACGCCGCGACCTGGTCGTCGTGGGTGATCAGCAGCACCGCCGTGCCCAGCTCGCCCGCCGTGTGGGCCAGGGCCGTCATCATCTGCTCGCTCGCCAGCGAGTCCAGCGCTCCCGTCGGCTCGTCCGCGAAGACCACCTTCGGGCCGGTGACCAGGGCCCGCGCCAGCGCGGTCCGCTGGGCCTGGCCGCCGCTCATCTCGCCGGGCCGCAGCGCCTCCTGCGCCAGCACGCCGAACCGCTCCAGCCACTCCTGGGCCCGCGCCCGGGCGTCCTTGCGGGCGGTGCCCGCGAGCATCAGCGGAAGGGCCACGTTGTCGAGCGCCGTCAGCTCCGGGATCAGCTGCCCGAACTGGAACACCACCCCGAACTCCGTGCGCCGCAACTCGCTCAGCCGCTTCTCGGGCAGGGTGTGGAGCTGTTCGCCGGCATAGCTCACCGAGCCCCCGTCCGGGCGGACGATGCCCGCGAGGCAGTGCAGCAGCGTCGACTTCCCGCTGCCGCTGGCACCGGTCACGGCCAGGATCTCGCCGGCCCGCAGTTCGAGGGAGGCGCCGCGCAGGGCCTCGGTGCGGCCGTGCGCCTTCACGAGCTCGCGCGCCGCCAGGAGCGGCACTGTGGTGCTCATGCTGTGTCGACCTCCGTGGTCAGAGTGGTCAGCCGGGCCGCCGTGGTGGTCATCCAACGGAGGTCGGCGTCAAGGTGGTTGAGGGCGTAGTCCGCCGAGAGCACGGTCGCGAGATCGGCGCCCTTGGCCGTCTTGACCTGTGTGAGCTCCCGCATCCGCGCCATGTGGGCGGTGCGCTGGGCGCGCAGGTAGGCGTCCGGGTCGCCGCCGGACAGGATCGAGACGACGACCTTGGCGAAGATCTCGTTGGTGACGAAGGGGGCGGGCGGGGTGATCTCCGCGGCCCACCGGGCGAGTTCACGCTCCCCGCCGGCCGTCGCGCGGTACGTCGTCCGCTCCGGCCCGCCGTCGGACTCGGTGGCGTCGACCTCGGCGAGACCGTCGCGGACCAGGCGTTGCAGGGTCGTGTAGACCTGCCCGTAGGCCAGTGGGCGGGCCTGCGGGAAACGTTCGTCATGGCGTCGCTTCAGGTCGTAGCCATGGCTCGGCCCCGAGGCGAGCAGCCCCAGCAGGATGTGGCGGGTGCTCATGGCGATCATTATGCACTCGATACATGTACTGAGTGAATAGTGGGGCGGGTGGGCCGAGTGGATCGCCATCGCTGGACGGATCGCAGAGCGGGCCGGAACATGACGAAAAGCACGTTCTTGCCCTCCGTACGTCTGCCGCCGCGACCGCTGGGTAGGGCTGCGATGACCCCTCACGCAGCCGCACACACCAAGGAGGCCCCCGTGGCCGCACCGACCCACCCCCCGCTCCCGGCCCTGTCCAAACCCGCCGACGCCCATCTGTGCGTCTTCAGCGCCGAGGGTGCCTGCGCCGAGACCCCGCTGACCAGCGAACCGCCCCTGCCCGACGCCGAGCCCCTGACCAGCGAGCCGCCGCTGGCCGACGCCGCCCCGCTGACCAGCGAGTCCGATGCCGATGCGGAGCTGTAGATGACCGCTGCCGAGCCCCCGTCCGAGGACCTCTCCCGGCTTGCCGGGCTGCACGGCGTCGCCACCTCCTACAGTCCCGCCCCGGGCCGCACGGTCACCGCCTCGGCCACCGCCGTCATCCGGGCCCTCACCGCCCTCGGCGTCGACACCGCCGACCCCGCGGCGGCACTGGCCGCCCGTGAGCGCGAGCTGCGCGCACGGCTGCTGCCGCCGACCGTCGTGTGCTGGAGCGGCACCCCGTGCGCCGCCCTCGACGCCCTCCCTGACGGCACCCGGCTGCGCATCACGACCGAACAGGGCGAGACGCGCTCCACGGTCGAACAACTCCCGCCCGGACTGCACCGGTTGACCGCCACCGCACCGGACGGGCGAGTCGCCGAGGCCC
This sequence comes from Streptomyces sp. Act143, assembly GCF_003143935.1. Classification (GTDB taxonomy): domain Bacteria; phylum Actinomycetota; class Actinomycetes; order Streptomycetales; family Streptomycetaceae; genus Streptomyces. Next base: position 7,155,753 of record NZ_QFRX01000001.1, read on the forward strand.
ACCTGGTCGCCGCCCCCGCCCGGCTCCCCACCCCCACCGGACGCTCGTACGGCCTGCTCGTCCAGCTCTACTCCCTGCTCTCCGGGCGCTCCTGGGGCATGGGCGACCTCGGCGACCTCGGCGAACTGACCGCCTGGGCCGGACGCGCGCTCGGCGCCGGATTCGTGCAGGTCAACCCCTTGCACGCGGCCGTGCCCGGCGCCCCCACCGACCCCTCGCCCTACCGGCCCTCCTCCCGCCGCTTCCCCGACCCGGTCCACCTGCGCGTGGAGGACGTCGACGAGTACCCGTACGTCCCGGACCGCGACCGGCTCCGCGCCCTCTCCGAACGGGCCGCGCTGCTGCGCGAAGCGGTCCTGGAGAAAGGCGCGTTGATCGACCGGGACGCGGTGTGGGAACTCAAGGGCGAGGCGCTCCGGCTCGTCCACGAGGTGCCGCTCGGGCCCGGTCGGCGCGCCGCCTACGCCGACTTCCTCGCCCAGGAGGGCGAGGCGCTGGAGGACCACGCCACGTGGTGCGCGCTGGCGGAGGTGCACGGCTCGGAGTGGCGCCGCTGGCCGGCCGCGCTCCGCGATCCCCGCTCGGCCGAAACCGCCCGCGCCCGCGCCGAGTTGATGGACCGCGTCGACTTCTGGTCGCGGCTCGCCTGGCTCACCGACGCCCAACTGGCCGCCGCCCAGCGCGCGGCCCGCGACGCCGGGATGAGCGTCGGCGTCGTCCACGACCTCGCGGTCGGCGTCCACCCCGAGGGCGCCGACGCCTGGGCGCAGCAGGAGTACTTCGCCGCCGGGATGTCGGTGGGCGCCCCGCCGGACGCCTTCAACGCCCGCGGCCAGGACTGGGGGCTGCCGCCCTGGCGCCCCGACCGCCTCGCCGAGTCGGGGTACGCGCCGTACCGGCGGCTGCTGCGCGCGCTGTTCCGGTACGCCGGCGCCCTGCGCATCGACCACGTCATGGGCCTGTTCCGGCTCTGGTGGGTCCCGCAGGGGCTGCCGCCGACCGAGGGCACCTACGTCCGCTACGACGCCGAGGCCATGCTCGCCGTGCTGGTGCTGGAGGCGTCACGGGCCGGGGCGATGGTCATCGGCGAGGACCTCGGCACGGTCGAGCCCGGCGTACGCGAGACGCTCCGCGAGCGCGGGGTGCTGGGCACGTCGGTGCTGTGGTTCGAGCGGGACTGGGAGGGCGACGGCCGTCCGCTGCCGCCCGAGCGCTGGCGGGCCGACTGCCTCGCCACCGCCACGACCCACGACCTGCCGTCCACGGCCGCCCGGCTCACTGGTGAGCACGTCGAACTCCGGCACCGGCTGGGGCTGTTGACGCGGGGGCTGGCCGAGGAGCGGGCCGAGGCCGCCGCCGACACGGGGGAGTGGCTGGAGGTGCTGGCACGGCTGGGGCTGCTGCACGGTACGGGCGGTGGGCACGGTGCGTCGACCGAGGAGGCCGAGGTGCAGGCCGTGCACCGGTTCCTGCTGCGGACGCCCGCACGGCTGGTGGGGGTGTGGCTGCCGGACGCGGTCGGGGACCGGCGGCCGCAGAATCTGCCCGGGACGTGGGACCAGTACCCGAACTGGCGGTTGCCGATCGCGGACGCGGAGGGGCGGGCGGTGACGTTGGAGGAGCTGGCGGGGGAGCCCCGCTTGCATGCGTTGGTGGAGGTGCTGCGGGGGAGAGGCGTGGACGGGGGCGGGTGAGCGGGGGCGGGCGGGTGCCGGACGGTGGGGCGGGAGGTGGCGCCGGCCCGGGGCCGTGCCGGACCGGACCGGGCGGATGGACGGACGGCTGCCTCATACGCACCCCCGGGCGCGCGGGCTCGATCCGCGTTAGATACTTTGGCACCGTGGACAAGAAGAACGCCCTGCGCGCCGGTGCTCTGGCTGCCGGTACGACGCTGATGATGCTGCTCATGACGTCTCCCGCGCTCGCGCTCACCCGGGACGACGGTGACGACCCCGGCTCCGGTCTGAGCGTCATCGACACGCTGGGTCTCTTCGTCGCGGCCCCGCTCGTGATCTTCGGGGTCATCGCCGGCCTCGTGCTGGTCCTGGACCGGTCGAAGCCGGAGCAGCGGGTGGCCGTGCCCAAGACCGAGGCGAAGGCCAAGGCCAACGCCTGACCGAGCCCGGGGCCGAGGTTGCGGCTCCGCGGCTCACCGCACGTTTCCCGAGGGCGCCGGCCCCGTCGTACGTACGCGCATCCGCCGTACGTGGGCGAGGCCGGCGCCCTCGGTGTGTGCTCAGGAGGTTGAGGGGCTGGGTGCCGTGAGGTACCGCTGCACCGTCGGCCCCAGCCACGCCACGATCTCGTCGGGGTGCAGCGCCACCACCGGCGGAATCCGCAGCACGTACCGGGTGAGCGCCAGCCCCAGCAGTTGCGAGGACGTCAGCGCCGCCCGCGCCGGGACCTGCTCGGGATCGGGGCACACCTGACGGGCCACCGGCAGCAACTGGTCCCGGAAGATGCCCTGCATGCGCTCGGCCCCGTCCTGGTTGGTGGCGCCGACCCGGAGCAGGGCGGTGAGGACCTCGTCGTCCTCCCACATGTCCAGGAAGTGCCGTACCAGGACCTCGCCGACGTCCTGCGGGGACAGCCCGCCGATGTCCGGCAGCCGCAGGTCGACGGCGACGGCCGCCGCGAACAGGCCCTCCTTGTTGCCGTAGTAGCGCATCACCATCGACGGGTCGATCTGCGCGTCCTTGGCGATGGCGCGGATGGTGGCCCGCTCGTACCCGTCGGTGGCGAACCGCTCCCGGGCCGCGGCGAGGATCGCGTCGCGGGTCGCCTCGGAGCGGCGGGGGCGGGGGCGGGGGTTCGTGGTAGGGGTGCCGGTCATGCCCGCAAGCGTATGCCAACGCATGTTTGCCAACAAGTGTTGACTTCGTTGTGCGTCCGCATCTACTCTCGTCAACGAGCGTTGGCAAACAATCGTTTGCATACGATCGTTGGCATACGGGCGTTGGCAAACAGACGTTGGCAATCAAGTGTCGGCGGACAGGCGCCGGCAACAGGAGGCCCCCATGAACGGCACCGGCACTGGCATCGGCACTGGTACGGGTACCGGCACCCACCGCACCACGCACCCCGTGATCGTCGTCGGCTCCGGCCCCACCGGCCTGCTCCTGGCCGGCGACCTGGCCACCGCCGGTGTCCCGGTCGTCCTGGTCGAGAAGCGCCCGCACAAGATCAGCAACCTCTCCCGGGCCTTCGGCGTCCACGCCCGCACCCTGGAGCAGCTCGACGCCCGCGGCCTCGCCGACGACCTGCTGGCCACCGGCGACACCATCACCGGCCTGCGCCTCTTCGGCCGGCTCTCGCTCGATCTGGGCACGCTGGAGTCCCGCTTCCCGTTCCTGCTCATCACCCCGCAGTACGAGGTCGAGCGGCTGCTGGAGCGGCGGGCGCGGCAGGCCGGGGTGGAGTTCCGGTACGAGAGCGAGGTCGTCGGGCTGCGGCAGGACGACGCCGGCGTCGATCTCGACGTACGCGGTCCGGACGGGGTGACCGCCACGCTCCGCGCGGACTACGTCGTCGGCACCGACGGCCACCACAGCGCCGTGCGCCGGGCGATCGGGGTGGACTTCCCCGGGGTCGCCGTCATCAAGTCCCTCTTCCTGGCCGACGTCCGGCTCGCCGAGAAGCCCGAGGGGGTGCTCACCGTCAACGGGGCGGACGACGCCTTCGCGATGATCGCCTCCTTCGGCGACGGCTGGTACCGGGTGATGGGCTGGAACCGGCGGCACGAGGTGGCCGACGACGCCCCGCTCGACCTGGACGAGATCAAGGAGGTCACGCGCCGCGCCCTGGGCACCGACTACGGCATGCACGACGCCCGCTGGCTGTCCCGCTTCCACAGCGACGAGCGCCAGGCGCCGCGCTACCGGGTCGGCCGGGTCTTCCTCGCCGGGGACGCCGCGCACATCCACTCCCCGGCCGGTGGCCAGGGCATGAACACGGGTCTCCAGGACGCGGCCAACCTCGGCTGGAAGCTGGCGGCGGCCGTCCAGGGCCGGGCCTCCGAGGGGCTCCTCGACAGCTACGAGGCCGAGCGGCACCCGGTCGGCAAGGCGGTGCTGCGCAGCAGCGGCGGGCTGGTCCGGCTGGCCCGCGCGCAGAACCCCGCGCTGCGTCTCGTGCGGGGCCTGGTGGCGGCCTTCGTCAACGCGGCCCCGCCGGTGCAGCGCAAGGCGCTCGGCCAGGTCTCCGGCATCGGCTACCACTACCCGGCCCCGCGCGGCGCCCACCGCCTCACCGGCACCCGCGTCCCCGACGTCGCGCTGCGCGGCGGCGGCCGCCTCTACGAGGCCCTGCGCGGCGGCCGGTTCGTGCTGATCACCCCGGAGGCCCACGACGGACGGGGCGCCCGCGAGGACCTGCTGACCGTGGACCGCTGGGCGAGCGACCGCCGTACGACCGTGTTGGTGCGGCCCGACGGATACGTGGCCTGGGCGGCGGACGCCGCGGATGCCGCGCAGATCGAGGCGGCGCTCGCCGCCCACGTGGGGGGCTGAGGGGCCGCGGGCCGCTATGCCTGGTGGCCCGCCCCTTCCGTACCCGCCAGCAACTCCCGCAACAGGTCGGCCAGTCGGTCGGCCTGTTCGTCGTCCAGGGCGGACAGGGCCGCCGCCTCGGCGTCCAGGCCGGCGCCCACCGCCTCGTCGACGGTCGTCAACCCCTTGTCGGTCAGGGTCACTTGGAGGCCGCGGCGGTCGTGGGGGTCGGGGGAGCGGCGGATCAGGCCGGCGCGTTCCAGCTTGTCCAGGCGGCCGGTCATGCCGCCGGTGGTGAGCATCAGGGTGCCCGAGAGCTGGCGCGGGGAGAGGGTGTAGGGCTCACCGGACCGGCGCAGCGTGGCCAGGACGTCGAACTCGCCGCGGGCCAGGCCGTGGGGGGCGTAGGCCCGTTCCATGCGGTCGCCCATGGCGCGGGAGAGGCGGAAGATCCGCCCGAAGACCTCCATCGCCTTGGTGTCGAGGTCGGGCCGGACGGCCGCCCACTGGTCGACGATCGCGTCGACGGGGTCCTTGCGCGGTGCACTCATGCGGAGAGTATCCGCCCGGTTCCGGTCGCCCGCAAGAAAGTGGATTGACAGTAAGTAGCTTAGCGCTAAGCTAATGACTACCAAGTGACCTTCAGAAGGGTGCCGTCGTGAACCGCGCCGCGACCGTCCTGCTCACCGCCCTCGCCCCCGTCTCCTGGGGCACCACCTACGCCGTCACCACCGAGTTCCTGCCGGCCGACCGCCCCCTGTTCACCGGACTCATGCGCGCCCTGCCCGCCGGCCTGGTCCTGCTCGCCCTCGCCCGGGTGCTGCCGCGCGGCATCTGGTGGGGGAAGGCCGCCGTGCTCGGCGCGCTGAACATCGGGGCCTTCTTCCCGCTGCTGTTCCTGTCGGCGTACCGGCTGCCGGGCGGGATGGCGGCGGTCGTCGGGTCCGTCGGGCCGCTGTTCGTGGTGGGGCTGTCGGCGCTGCTGCTGGGGGAGCGCTCCACGACCCGGAGCGTGCTCACCGGCGTCGTGGCGGCCTTCGGCGTCAGCCTGGTCGTGCTGAAGGCGGCCGGGGCCCTCGACCCCGTCGGTGTGCTGGCGGCCCTCGCCGCCACCGCCTCCATGTCCACCGGCACCGTGCTCACCAAGCGCTGGGGCCGCCCCGACGGCGTCGGTCCGCTGGCGCTCACCGCCTGGCAGCTGACCGCGGGCGGGCTGCTCATCGCGCCCCTCGCCTTCCTCGTCGAGGGCGCCCCGCCCGCGCTCGACGGACCGGCGATCGGCGGCTACCTCTACCTCGCGCTCGCCAATACGGCCGTCGCCTACTGGCTGTGGTTCCGCGGCATCGGCCGCCTCACCGCCACCCAGGTCACCTTCCTCGGCCCGCTCTCCCCGCTGACCGCCGCGGTCGTCGGCTGGGCGGCCCTCGGACAGGCGCTCACGCCGCTCCAGCTCGCCGGGATGGGGCTGGCGTTCGGGGCGACGGTGGCCGGACAGCTCCGGCAGCGGACCCCCGCCGTGCCCGCCCGATCGTTCAGTTCTGCTGAAAAGAACGCCCGGAAAGATGCGACGGGCGTGACAGGTCCGGCGCTGCGACGGTAGATCCTCGTCACCTCCCGTGCCCCGCACGACAGCGTGCCGCCCGTCCAGCAGGCCTTCCGGCGCTGGATCGCCGCCCTCGCGGCCGTGGCCCCCTTCGGGGCGCGGCGGGCCTGGCGGCAGCGGGCGGCGATCCGCCGGCACCCCGGCTTCGTCGTCCTGGCCTCGCTCCTCGGCGTCACCGTCCACGACACCCTGGCGAGCCAGGCCGGATCGACCACCCCCCGCCGCCACCATGGGCGTGATCACGGCCGCGTCACCGGTGCTGACGGCGCTCTTCGAGCGGGCCTCCGGGGTGCGGGAGGCACGACTGCCCGCAGCGGGGCAGCGGCGGTGGCCGGGCCCGCCCAAGGGCCGCGGGGAACTGCGCGATCAGCCCCCACCGGCCCGCACGCGCGCCACGAGCTGTCGCACCCAGGACATGACGAGGGGCGCCCGGCATCGCACCGGGCGCCCCTCGTCGCTCGTACCGGCTACTCCGTCGCCGCCGCGTCCGCCGCCTGGGCCTTCAGGGCCCGTTCGACGCCCGCGCGGGACTCCGAGACCAGGCGGCGCAGGGCCGCGTTGGGCTCGGCGGAGGACAGCCAGGCGTCCGTCTTGTCCAGAATCTCCTGGGAGACCTGGATCGACGGGTAGAGGCCGACCGCGATCTGCTGGGCGATCTCGTGGGAGCGGGTGTCCCAGATGCCCTTGACCACCTCGAAGTACTTGTCCGTGTACGAGGCGAGGAGCTCGCGCTGGCCGGTCTGGACGAAGCCGCCGATCACGGCCTCCTGCACCGCGTTCGGGAGCTTGTCGGACTCGACGACCTGGGACCAGGCCTCCGCCTTGGCCTCCTCGGTCGGGCGGGACGCGCGGGCGGTCGCCGCGTGGCGCTCGCCGGCCGCCGTCTTGTCCCGCTCGTACTCGCCGGCGATCTCGGCCTCGTCGAAGCGGCCGACCGCCGCCAGGCGCTCGACGAACGCCCAGCGCAGCTCGGTGTCGACGGCCAGGCCCTCGATCGTCTGCGTGCCGTCCAGCAGGGCCTCCAGGAGGTCCAGCTGCTCCGGCGTACGCGCCGTCGCCGCGAACGCGCGCGCCCACGCCAGCTGGTGGTCGCTGCCCGCGGTCGCCGACCGCAGGTGCGCCAGGGTGGCGTCCGTCCAGCGGGTCAGCAGCGTCTCGCGGGCGGCCGGGGCGGCGTACAGCTCGATCGCCAGCTTCACCTGGCGGTGCAGGGACTGCACGACACCGATGTCCGACTCCTTGCCGATGCCGGACAGGACCAGGGACAGGTAGTCGCGGGTCGCGAGTTCGGCGTCGCGGGTCATGTCCCAGGCCGACGCCCAGCACAGGGCGCGGGGGAGGGAGGACTCGAAGTCGCCGAGGTGTTCCGTCACGAAGGCGAGGGACTGCTCGTCGAGGCGGACCTTCGCGTACGACAGGTCGTCGTCGTTCAGCAGGATCACCGCCGGGCGGCGCTTGCCCACCAGCTGCGGTACGGCCGTCAGCTCGCCGTCGACGTCCAGCTCGACGCGCTCGTCGCGGACCAGCTTGCCGCTGTCGTCGTCGAGCTCGTACAGGCCGACCGCGATGCGGTGCGGGCGCAGCGTCGGCTCGCCCTTCGCGCCCGCGGGGAGGGCCGGGGCCTCCTGGCGGATGGCGAAGGACGTGATGACGCCGTGCTCGTCCGTCTCGACCTCGGGGCGCAGGATGTTGATGCCGGCGGTCTGGAGCCACTTCTGCGACCAGGTGCTCAGGTCACGCCCGCTGGTCTCCTCCAGCGCGCCCAGCAGGTCCGACAGACGCGTGTTGCCGAACGCGTGCCGCTTGAAGTACGCCTGCACGCCCGCGAAGAACTCGTCCATGCCGACGTACGCCACGAGCTGCTTGAGAACGCTCGCGCCCTTGGCGTAGGTGATGCCGTCGAAGTTGACCAGGACGTCGTCCAGGTCACGGATCTCGGCCATGATCGGGTGCGTCGACGGGAGCTGGTCCTGGCGGTACGCCCACGTCTTCATGGAGTTGGCGAACGTCGTCCAGGAGTGCGGCCAGCGGCTCTCCGGGGCGTACGCCTGGCAGGCGATCGACGTGTACGTGGCGAACGACTCGTTCAGCCACAGGTCGTTCCACCACTCCATGGTCACGAGGTCGCCGAACCACATGTGGGCCAGCTCGTGGAGGATCGTCTCGGCACGGACCTCGTACGCGGCGTCCGTCACCTTCGACCGGAACACGTACTGGTCGCGGATGGTGACCGCGCCCGCGTTCTCCATCGCGCCCGCGTTGAACTCCGGCACGAACAGCTGGTCGTACTTCTTGAAGGGGTACGCGTAGTCGAACTTCTCCTGGAACCAGTCGAAGCCCTGCCGCGTGACCTCGAAGATCGCGTCCGAGTCGAGGAACTCGGCCAGCGAGGGGCGGCAGTAGATGCCGAGCGGGACGGACTGGCCGTCCTTCTCGTACACGCTGTGGACCGAGTGGTACGGGCCGACGATCAGCGCCGTGATGTACGACGAGATCCGCGGGGTGGGCTCGAACTCCCAGACGTCGTCCTTGGGCTCCGGCGTCGGGGAGTTGGAGATGACCGTCCAGCCGGTCGGCGCCTTCACGGTGAACTGGAAGGTGGCCTTCAGGTCCGGCTGCTCGAAGGAGGCGAAGACGCGGCGGGCGTCCGGCACCTCGAACTGGGTGTACAGGTACGCCTGCTGGTCGACCGGGTCGACGAAACGGTGCAGGCCCTCGCCCGTGTTGGTGTACGCGCAGTCCGCCACCACGCGCAGTACGTTGCGGCCCTCCAGCAGGCCGGGGAGCGCGATGCGGGAGTCCTTGAAGACCTCGTCCGGGGCGAGCTGGTCCCCGTTGAGCGTCACCTCGTGGACCGTCGGGGCCACCAGGTCGATGAAGGAATCGGCTCCGTTCTCGGCCACGTCGAAGCGCACCGTGGTCACGGACCTGTAGGTACCGCCCTCTTGCGCGCCGGAGAGGTCGAGATCGATCTCGTACGACTCGACGGTGAGCAGCTTCGCTCGCTGCTGAGCCTCTTCGCGAGTCAGGTTTGTGCCAGGCACGCGGTCATCTCCTCGTTATGGGTAGGTTCGGCGGTTCCGACATCCTTCCACGGGAGCTGCACGAAACGCGATGTCCGGAACCCGCCGGTGACCGGCGAGGACACCCGGGATCGTGGAGCACATGACCACCTACACCGCACGCCCCATCCCCCCGTCCGCTCTGAAGGAGCTCCGCTCCACCGACGACTCGGGGCGGGAGATGGTTCCCGTGACCGACGAGGAGGGCGGAGCGCCGCTCAGGTGCTGTCTGCGGCGCAGTGTCCCCGGGGAGCTGATCGCCCTGGTCTCGTACGCCCCGCTGCGCCGCTGGGCGGCGCGGACGGGGGCCGAGCCGGGGGCCTACGACGAGCAGGGGCCCGTCTTCGTCCATGCCGAGGAGTGCGCCGGGCCCGAGGGGGAGGGCTATCCGTTCGCGAACGCTCACCGGACCGTCCGCCGGTACTCCCGCGACGGGCGCATCCTCGGCGGCGAACTGGTCGACGCCCTCGACGACGATGCCTTCCACCACGCGTTCGACGACCCGTCCGTGGCGCTCGTCCACGTCCGGGCCGTCGAGTACGGCTGTTTCCTCTACGAGGTGCGCAGGCCCGCCTGAAGGGTGTCGCGGAACACCCTTCAGCCCTTCAGCTCCGCCGCCACCAGCTCCGCGATCTGCACCGCGTTCAGGGCCGCGCCCTTGCGCAGGTTGTCGTTGGAGACGAACAGGGCGAGGCCGTTGTCGACGGTCTCGTCGCGGCGGATGCGGCCGACGTACGAGGCGTCCTTGCCGGCCGCCTGGAGCGGGGTCGGGATCTCGGAGAGCGCGACGCCCGGGGCGCCGGCGAGCAGCTCCGTGGCGCGCTCCGGGGAGATCGGCCGCTCGAAGCGGGCGTTGATCTGCAGGGAGTGGCCGGAGAAGACCGGGACGCGCACACAGGTGCCGGAGACCTTCAGCTCGGGGAGCTCCAGGATCTTGCGGGACTCGTTGCGCAGCTTCTGCTCCTCGTCGGTCTCGTTGAGACCGTCCTCGACGAGGTTGCCGGCGAAGGGCAGCACGTTGAAGGCGATGGGGCGCTTGTAGACCTGCGGCTCGGGGAAGTCGACCGCCTCGCCGTCGTGGGTCAGCTTCTCGGCGTCGGCGGCGACCTTCTGGACCTGGCCGTGCAGCTCCGCCACGCCCGCCAGGCCGGACCCGGAGACCGCCTGGTAGGTGGTGGCGACGAGGGCCTGGAGGCCCGCCTCGGCGTCCAGGACCTTCAGGACCGGCATCGCGGCCATGGTGGTGCAGTTCGGGTTGGCGATGATGCCCTTGGGGCGGTCCGCGATGGCGTGCGGGTTGACCTCGGAGACGACGAGGGGCACCTCGGGGTCCTTGCGCCAGGCCGAGGAGTTGTCGATCACGACCGCGCCCTGCGAGGCGACCTTCTCGGCCAGCGCCTTCGAGGTCGCGCCGCCCGCGGAGAACAGCACGATGTCCAGGCCCGTGTAGTCGGCCGTCGCCGCGTCCTCCACCGTCACGCCGTCCAGGACCGTCCCCGCCGAGCGGGCCGAGGCGAACAGGCGCAGCTCGGTGACCGGGAACTCCCGCTCCACGAGGATCCTGCGCATGACCGTGCCGACCTGGCCGGTGGCTCCGACGATTCCTACCTTCACGACGACTCCTTCTACGTGGCGGGTGCGTGGCCTGGACGTTTCCATCATGCGTCTCTTACCGGCCGGTGTGTCCAATCGTTTGCCCGAGGGGTGGGACGCCACTCCTGTCAGGGACGCAGTTCCAGCGTCCACTCGCCGAGGGACCGGACGTGGAGGATCGAGCCCGAGATGCGGTGCGGGCCGGAAGAAGCGGTGAGTTTCCGGTGCGGGAAGAGATTTTCGTCCAGTTCGAAGACATGGATCATGGCCGTGCCGACGACCACCAGCTCGGCCTCGGGCCCGGTGTGACGTACGACTCCATACCAGCCACCCGGCGTCCGCGCGCCGAGCACGGGCGCCGCACTCAGCGGGGCGGGCTCCAGGCGCCACTTCGTGTCCTCGGCGGCACGGACCGTGATGAAGCAGGTACCGCCGGGGTCGACCCACACCGGCCCGAGCGTGGGGCGACGGCGGCCGAGGGTGTCGGCGATCGTCGCGGACCTGCCGTAGGGGTGATTCAGGGACCATGCGCTCAGATGCTCGTCGTCGCCGCGTGAGGTCCGCTGCACCGTCATGAGCGTGGGCGGCCCCTGGTAGCGCAGGACGCTGCTGCCCCGGCCCTCGGCCGGACCGGTGAGCAGCGGCGCCTGCTCCTCGGGCAGCAGCCGCAGCGTCCAGTCGCCCGCGCACTTGACCCGCACGGTCTGCTCGGCCCTGCCGTCGGCGAACAGGACGGCCATGCCCCGGGTGCCGCGCTGGCGGCCGGTGAGCCACTCGTCCTCGTCGCCGTACTCGTCGACGATCCGCACTTCGAGGCTGTAGTCGGCCTTGGCGCCGGGGAAGTCGTACTCGACCAGCGCCGGACGCCCGGGGCGGGGGTTGAGGAGCGTGACCGTCTTGTCGCCGCGGCCCTGGTAGGCGCCGGTCTGCCGGCCCGCGGACGGGTCGCGGACGGGCAGCGGCTTCGCGGTGAGCTCCCAGTTGCCGTCGCCGTGCTCGATGACGAGCAGCAGCGGGCCGTCGGGGACCGGGACGGTCTGCTTGAGCTTCCCGATCTCGTTGCACAGCATCTCGTGCTCGTCGAGGTCGTCGAAGTGCTCGGCCTCGTGGCAGTTCAGCACGAACCACTCGCCGCGGTCGGCGCCCCCGTCGAAGCGGACCTTCACGTCGGCCATCGTGCCCCGGTAGGCGATGACGTCGACGCCGCGCCCCTTGAGTGTCTGGGTGCCCAGCTCACGGGCCGCCGACAGCGGCAGGACCCTGATGGTCCAGTCGCCGTCGTAGTTGACCTTCATCCGCAGCGGGCGGTCGCGCGGGGGCTGCACCAGGGCGCGGCCGTGGAAGTCGCGCAGGGTGGTGTTGAAGACGGTGTCCTCGTCCTTGTTGCGCCGGTTCAGCGTCTCGACGAGGAGCCAGTCGTCCCCCCGGATCTGGGCCTCCACGATCACCGGTCCGGGCGGCAGCGGTACGTCGACGGAGACGACGCCGTTGCCGCGCCCGCTCTGGGTGTGGGGCGGGAAGTCGGCACCGAGGGCCTGCGGCGCCGGCACGGGCAGGGACGGCGTGGACGGCACGGTCGGCGTGGACGGTATGGAGGGCACGGGCGGTATGTGCGCGGGCACGGCCATGGGTGCGTCCGTCTTGGAGACCGCGGCGTACGCCATCGTGGGCGGAGCCGCCGGAGCCGCCGGAGCCGCCGGAGCCACTGGGGCCACCGGCCCCGGCATCACCGGAACCGGGTCCTGCGCCACCACGATCCCGAAGTCCGTCGCCAGTCCCGCGAGCCCCGACTCCCACCCCTGCCCGACCGCCCGGAACTTCCACGCCCCGTTGCGCCGGTAGAACTCCCCGAGCACGAACGCCGTCTCACCGGCGGCGTCCGTCACGTCGTAGTGCGCGACGATCGTGCCGTCGGCCGCGACGGTCTGGAGCGCGAGCCCCGGCACCGCCCCGAAGGTGCCGTCGTCGCAGGACGCGGCGACCAGCACCCGCTGCACCACCGGCTCCACCCGGGGCAGGTCCAGCTCCAGCCACTCGGCGAGCTGGTCCACGCCGTCGCCCGTACCGAGGTGCCGTACCGCGCCCGACGGGTGCGCGGGCTGGTTGTGGAAGACGAGGTCGGCGTCGCCGCGCACCTTGCCCGTCGCGTCCAGCAGCAGCGCCGAGACATCCACGGCGGGCGTCCCCGGCACCTTGCGGCGGCAGACGGCAACCCTCAGAGGACCGGTGGGGACAGGGGTGTTGGCCCCCTTCACGATGTGCGTCATGGGGCTCATGGTGACAGTGAAGATCACGTGAAGAAACAATTCCGGGAATCGGGCCGAACGTTTCCGCCCGCACCGGCGTCATAGAGGAAACGCGGCGAGGAGAGGGGGAGCTGTGCTGCGCAGAAAGGCCCGCCGCGGCCAGGGGGACAGCGTCCATGACGGGCCGGACGACCCGCTCGACGCGGCCCAGGAACGCCGGGTGCGAGCCGTGCTCGCGCTCGGCGGCGTACCGCAGGCGGACCTGCCGGACGGGGTGCAGCAGGTCCGCCTGCGGTTGCTGGAGCGGGCGGCCAAGGGGTACGAGGCGCCGCGCGACGTCTCCGCGTGGGCGGCCGTCGTCGCCTCCAACCTCGCCATGGACTGGCACCGCGCCAAGCGCCGGCAGGAGCGCATCGGCGAACGCCTCGCCTCCTTGCGGCAGTTGGAGCACCCCTCCGGCGAGGACACCAGCGTGCTCTCGCTCGCCGTCGCCCAGGGACTGGACGAACTCCCCGACGCCCAGCGCCAGGTCGTCGTCCTGCGCTTCTACGCCGACCTCCCGGTGCGGGACATCGCCCAGGAACTCGGCGTCCCGGAGGGCACGGTCAAGAGCAGGCTGCACACGGCGGTCCGCGCGCTGCGCGCCCGTCTGCACGAGGACGAGGTGGTGTGACATGACCGCCGAACACCGGGACGTCGACGCGCTGATGGCCGCGCTCACCGACGCACCACCGCCCGACGGCACGGACGCCGCGTTCCTCGCCGAACACCGCAAGGCCACCGCCGACATCGCCCTGCTGCGGGAACAACTCGGCCTCATCGGCGACGCGCTGGCACAGCAGCCGCGCCCGGCGCCGCGGCCCGCTCCGGTCCGTCCCTCACGGGCCCGGCGCTGGGCCCCCCGGCTCGCCTACGGCACCCTCGCGGTCGCCGCCGCGGCCTCCGTCGTCACGGGGCTCGGCTGGCTGATCGCGACGGGCGGCAACAACGCCGCGGACGCCGGGAGCAGCGCCAGCGACAAGTCCCAGCCCGGCGCCGACGCAGCCCCCCGCTTCGGCAGCCCGCACTACCTCGCCTGCACCCGGCTGGTCGTCGAGGGCACGGTCGCCTCGGTCGAACGCCTCTCGGACCAGGTGCAGTTGCGGATCACCGTGGACGTGGCCCGCTACTACAAACAGGACGTGAAGGGACCCGAGCAGCTGACCTACGTCGTCGACGACACCTTCGTGCAGGGCCTGCACAAGGGGGACGCGGTGCTGTTCGGGGTCCTCAAGGGCGACGCCGTGCCCGACCACTGGGTGGTGGGCGAGAAGGAGGTCGCCCGCGAACGGGCCTGGGTCCAGGCGTCGTTGCCGGAGTCGCGCGGCCTGCCGTGCGCATGAGAAAGGGCGGGCGCCCCTGCGGACGCCCGCCCCACTGCCGTACTCAGCCGTTACGGCGTGACCTTCTCGATCTTCACGCTGCCGATGCCCGCGACCGTGCCGCGCGCGTTCACCAGCTGGACCTGGCCGAAGAACTCACGGCCCTCCGGGGCGGGCGCCGCGGCGGTGACGCTCGCGGTGACGTCCGCGGAGTCGCCCGTGCCCAGCTTCACCGCGGCCGAGTCGTCGACCGTGACGGTGCCGAGCGCGGCGGAGAAGAACACGTCCTGGTAGTCGTACTCGGTGGAACCGGCGGGCACCGAGTAGCCGACGACCTCGATGGTGTAGGTCCCGGCGGCCGGGGAGGCGATCGAGACGGCCTCCTCCGAGTCGCCGTCGGCGGACTGGCCGACCTGGGCGCCCATCGAGTCGTAGACCGTCAGGTCGAGGTCGGCGGAGGCGTCGGAGACGTTGCCGATGACCACGTCGAGCGACTTGGCGCCCTCGGGCACCTCGACCGTGGTGGTCTGGGTGGCACCCTCGGCGATGGACGGACGGGCCGACTTGGCCGAGCCGAGCGGGCCGCCGACCAGCTTGCCGTCGAGGGCGGCGAACTTGTTCGTCACCTTCCAGGAGGCGGCGACCGGCGTGCCGACCTTGGCCTCGGGGACGGTCACGGTCTCCGGGGCGAAGGCCGCGCCGAGGACGGCGACGTCCAGCTTGTACGGGTTGTCGAGCAGCGGCGACGTGCGGCGCGACTCGACCTCGATCTCCCAGACGCCGGCCTGCGGGTCCGCGTACGAACGCACGTCGGGCTTGCAGCCGTTGCCGTCGAGGTAGTTGTTGTAGCAGTACGGCGTGGAGGTGTTGTCGACCGGCGTGCCGTACGGGTGGATCGCGATGAACCGGGTCTGGCTCTTGTCCTTCAGCCCGCCGATCGCGACCTCCAGGGACTTGGCGCCCTCCGGCACGGTCACGAAGTACGACTGCGTGCTGTTGCGCTGCACGGTGTTCGCCGCGGACCAGGTGTACTTCACCGGCGAGGAGACCACGACCGTGTTCAGGATCTGCTTGTCGACGCCCTCGGTGCGCGGGTCGTCGACCTCCAGGATCGCGCTCTTGAGGCCGGCGGACGGCGACTTCGCGGTGATCTTGACGGTGACCGGCTTGTTCAGCTCCAGCCGGACCAGGTCCGAGCCGGCGATGGAGAAGGTGCCGGAGGCGTTGTTGCGCAGGCTCAGCTCGTGCCACAGCGGGCGGTCGGGGCCGGAGGTACGGGTGATGGTGACCTCGTACGACTTCTTCACGCCGGCCTTCAGGCCGCCCTCACGGTCGTAGATGCCGGTGCCGTAGCCGGGCGTCTTCAGCAGCTGGTCGAGCGCGGTGTCGACCGGGGCCTTGACGGTGTAGTCGTGGGCGGTGGCGCCGTCCCGGATGGCGTCCCAGGCGTCCACGATGTTGATGAGGCCCGCGCCCTCCTCGTACGCCTGCACACCCTTGATGTGGTCGGCGGTCGAGGTCAGGGCGGTGCGCAGGTTCGCCGGGGTGAGGGCGATGCCCTTCTGCTTCGCGGCGGAGAGCAGCAGCGCCGAGGCGCCCGCGGCCTGCGGGGAGGCCATCGAGGTGCCCTGGAGCATGGAGTAGCCGGCCGGCAGCGAGTAGCCCGCCTCGGCGACCGGGGAGCCCGGCAGCCAGGTCTGCGTGGTGTTGATGGAGGCACCCGGCGCGGACAGGGTCGGCGTGAACCCGCCGTCCTCACGCGGACCGCGCGAGGAGAACGGCATCATCGCGTACTTCTTCTCCACGGCCGAGCCGTAGTTGGAGGCCCACGTCGCCTTGGAGATGGCCGCGCCGACGGAGATCACCTTGTCGGCCAGACCGGGGTCGCCGATGGTGTTCGCACCCGGGCCGGAGTTGCCCGCGGAGATCACGAGCTGCACACCGTAGGTGTCGATGAGGCGCGTGTAGAGCTCGGCGCGCGCGTTGTTGCCGTCGTTCAGCGCCGGCAGACCGCCGATGGACATGTTGACGATGTCGACACCGCGCTTGGTGACGAGGTCGATCATGCCCTCGGTGAGCGCGACGTTGGTGCAGCCGCCGGTCCAGGTGCAGGCACGGGACGAGACGATCTTCGCGCCCGGGGCCGCGCCGTTCATCCTGCCGCCGAACAGGCCGTTGGCGGAGGTGATGCCGGCGACGTGCGTGCCGTGCTCGGACTCGATGACGCCGATGTTGACGAAGTCCCGCTTCTGGCCGACCCAGTCGCCGCCGTACGGGTCCATCGGGACGTCCTTGCGGATCTCCACGACGAACGGCTGGCGCTCGACGACGTCGGTGGACGGGTTGTCGGTACCGAAGTAACCGATCTGGTAGCCGTCCTTGTACGGCTTCATCGCCTCGTCGTCGGTGAAGTCGTTGTTGTTGTTCAGGTCGACCCGGACCGTCCCGGCCGCGGCGTCGTAGAGCACGCCCCAGGAGTCGGTGGTGTCGCCGTCACGGTTGGCGTCGCCGGCCGCGTCGCCGCCCTTGGTGTACGACTCCAGGAAGGTGCTCACGGAGTACGAACCCGCGGGCGCCGTCCAGGTCTTGCCGCCGTAGGTGAAGGTGGGGCCCGAGACGCCGGTGACCTGCGGACGCCAGGTGCGGTCGCTGTCCAGGATCGGGTCGGTCGCGGTGACCCAGTCGACGATCTTGCGCTCGCCGGTGGTGGTCTTCTGGAGGGCCGGGTGGCCGAGGTCGACGCCCGAGTCGAGGATGCCGATGGTGATGCCGCGGCCGTCCGCCTTCGGGTGGTCCTGCACGAAGTCGACGGCGCCCGTCTCGAAGGACGGGTTGTACGGGTTCTCGGCGGGGGTGTTCTTGCCCGGCGCCGGGTAGGTCGTCGCCGTCGCGGAGGAGGCGGCGCCCTTCGCGGTGTCGGCGGACGGCGTCGGGTCGTCGAGCGCGATCTCCTGCCGCAGGTCGATGCCGTGCACGGAGGAGAGCTTCGCGGCGGCCGCGATGGCCGAGTCGGCCTTCGAGGTCGGGACGGTGGCGCGGACGTAACCGAGCTTGTCGTACGTCTTGCCGACCGAGCCGCCCTTGACCGCGTCCAGCTCCTCGGCGACCTGCTCGGTCTTGCCGGGGGCGGTGGCGACCATCAGCGTGACGTTCTTGTCGCCGTCGGCCTTGGCCTCGGCGAGGAGGTCCGCGTCGTCCGAACCGAGCTTGGCGTCGGCGGACTTGACGCCCGGGTCGGCCGCGGCCGGCGTGGCGTCGTCGGCGGAGAAGGCCATGGGTATCGGCCCGGCCGCGGAGAGCGCGGCCACGAGCCCCGCTGCCACGGCTATGCGCACCACGCGTCTCGCGCCGCCCGATATCGGATCGCGCTGGGGGGTGAGGGTCATCGGCATCCCTTGTAGGTAAAGGAACGTGCGGATGCGGCCGGGGCCGATCGGTCCTGACCGCGAAGGTCCGGAAATGCGACCCGGACGATCGCACAGCTTTACGCATGGGAAGGATGTTTAGGGAGAGTTGACCGAATCGATATGGGCGGATGGGGAAAACCCGCGATCCCCTTTAGGGGCATGGGTGAGAAAAGGGGCGAACCGCCCGCCAACTGTCCGGTGGATTCTCAGGCTTCTCTGGTACGCGCGTAGTGCCGCGACGCCTTCGCCCGGTTCCCGCACGCCGCCATCGAGCACCAGCGGCGCGTGCCGTTCCGTGACGTGTCGAAGAAGTGCAGGATGCACGCCTCGTGGGCGCAGCCGCGGATGCGGTCGGGTGCGGCGGTGAGGAGCTCCAGGTAGTTGCGCGCGGCGAGCCAGGCGGGCCCCCACGCGGGGTCTCGGAACTCGGGCACCTCGCCCGGGCCCTCGGGGGTGAGGGTGGCCCGGATACGGCCATGATCGAGCACGGCGTCCAGCGGGGCCGGGTCGCCCCCGTCGACGGCCTTCCGCAGCGCGTCCCGCGCCTGGAGGGTGTGCCGCAGTGTCGGCGCGTCGGCCGTGAAGCGCCCGTCGAGCGCGTTGGCCGCCAGCCACACGGTGAGCCCGTCGGCGTCCGTCAGCAGGTCCTGGACGGCGCCCTCCCGCATCCAGCGCGTGTTGAGCAGATCGAGGGCGAGGGGTTCGCCGGTGAGGGGGCGGGGGTCGGCTGGCATGCGGGGGCTCCTTCGACGCTAACCACTCAAGGGTACGTGAGGGGTTGCGCTGCTCACACCTAACCTTTAACTTGATTGAGAGAGGTTAGCCGCGGGGCTGGCCATGTCGAAGGGGAGAGCCATGACCTTGCGTACCGGCCACATCGGCCTGAACGTCACCGACCTCGACCGCTCGCTCGCCTTCTACCGGGACGTCCTGGGCTTCACGCTGATCGGCGAGGGCAAGGAGGAAGGCCGCCGGTACGCGTTCCTCGGTGACGGCTCGGCCCTCGTCCTCACGCTCTGGCAGCAGGCGGGAGGGCCGTACGCGAGCGACCGCGCGGGCCTGCACCACCTCGCCTTCGAGGCCGACTCGATCGAGCGGGTCAAGGAGTACGAGGCGGCGCTGCGGACGTACGGCGTGGACTTCGCCTACGAGGGGGTCGTCGCCCACCGCGAGGGCGCCGCGTCCGGCGGCATCTTCTTCCACGACCCGGACGGCACCCGGCTGGAGATCTCGGTGCCGAGCGGCGCGGAAGGCGCGCCGGCGCCGGTCGAGTCGGCTCCGACCTGCGGGTTCTTCTAATGGCGGGCTTGTATCACGCGGGCTCGCTGGCCGTGCAGGAGCGGGTGGGCGTACGGGAGATCGCGGCGCGCATGGGGCGGGCCGCGGGCGCGGGCATCAAGCCGGTGGCCGCGGCCTTCCTGGAACAGCAGCCGCTGCTGGTGGTGACCGCCACCGACCCCTCGACCTCCCGGGTCTGGACGTCACCGCTCGCCGGCCCTCCGGGCTTCGTCCGGGCCACCGGCCCCGCCCAGCTGTCCGTGACCGTCGGCGTTCCGCCGGCCGACCCGCTCGCCACGGCCCTCGGGACGCCCGGCGTGGCCGTCGGCACGATCGCCCTCGACCCGCGCACCCGCCGCCGGATGCGGCTCAACGGCCGGGCCCGGCCCACGGCACAGGGGTTCGCGGTGGCGGCCGACCAGGTGTTCGCCAACTGCCCCAAGTACCTCCAGAGACGGGAGTCGTACGAGGTGGTGACCGGCCGGGGGAGCGGGGCCGCCCGGCACGGCACCGCACTCACCCCGCCCCAGGCCGCGTTCATCGCCGCCGCGGACACCTTCTTCCTGGGAACCGTGCACGCGGACGGCGCCGACGCCAGCCACCGGGGCGGCAACCCCGGCTTCGTGCGCGTCGATTCACCGCGCGAGCTCAGCTGGCGGGACTACCCGGGCAACTCGATGTTCCTCTCCCTGGGGAACCTCGCCGCCGATCCCCGGGCGGGCCTGCTGTTCCTGGACTGGACCACGGGCACGACCCTCCAGCTCACGGGCGAGGCGCGGACGGAGTTCGCAGGCGCCGAACGCCGGGTCCGGTTCACGGTCACGGCAGCCGTCGAGCGGCCGTCGGCGGTGCCGCTGCGCTGGTCGGAGCCGGAATACTCCCCGGCCAATCCCGGCGATACCGGCTAACTTTCCCTTATGCGACAGAAGTTGAGGGTGGCGGCCTACGCCGTGTGCGTTCGCGACGACCATCTCCTGCTGGCCCGCTGGATCGACGGCAGCGGAGAGCCGGAGTGGACCCTGCCCGGGGGAGGCATGGAACACGGCGAGGACCCCTACGACACCGTGCTGCGGGAGGTGACGGAGGAGACCGGGTACACGGTCGAGATCACGGGCCTGCTCGGCGTGAACTCCATTCGCCGCACACAGCGCCGGAGTTGGGGCCGGAGCATCGCGCACCAGGGCCTGCGCCTCGTCTACGAGGGCCGCGTCACCGGCGGCGAGCTGCGCCCCGAGATCGGCGGCTCCACGGACCTGGCGGCCTGGCATCCCCTGACGGAGGTACCCGCCCTGAACCGGGTCGGGCTGGTGGACGTGGGGCTGGCGCTGTGGCGGGAGCGGCCGGTGACGGGGCGGGTGGCGGCGGCGAAGGGGGACTGACACCGCGCCGCGTGCCGGGGCCCCGCCCGCCCCGGCGCCGACCCGCACGGGGAGCGCGAACGGCCCTCCCATGGCCGGGGGATGCGCGCAGGACCCTTCAGAGCGCGGGGGATGCGCGCAGGACCCTCCCCTACCCCGCGAGATGAACAGAGCGTGACCGTCGTCCGGCCACCGCAAGAGTCCTCGTGGACACCCAGGGTCCCCCAAGATCCACGTACGGTGATCGGTGTCGGGCGTTGCCGTCTCGTTCACGCACAGGTCATCCCCGGTGCCAACGATCCAGAGCGAGCGGGGAATTCGCGGCAGCGAGCGACCCGCGACCACTGCCGACGCGTTCGCACTCGGGGAGATCGCGCCATGTCGCGCATACGCTCTGTCGCCAGCTCCGCCCTGGCGGTCAACCGCCGTACCGTCCTCGCCGTCACCGGCGCCGCAGCCGTCTCCGCGGGCGTCGGCTACGCCCTGCGGCCCACCGACAGCCAGGCCGCCACCGACGCGGGTGCCACCGGCACGGCCGCCGACACCGCGGCGGAGGCGCCCGTCGCCCAGTCCCGGCGGGCCCCCGCCGTGCCCCTCGCGCCCTACACCCGCGGCACCACCGTCGCCACCGTCGCCGCCCCGCGCACCGCCTCCGGTTTCCGCCGCCTGGGCGACGGCCCCGGCTGGCTGCGCGTCGTGCGCGGCGATCTCGCCGCCGCGAAGTCGGGCCGGGCCGGCCGCCGCACCGCGCTCGCCGCGTTCGTGCAGCTCACCGACCTGCACATCATCGACGCCCAGCATCCGATGCGCCTGGAATACCTGCGCTCGACCGACGTGCACGCCTGGCGCCCGCAGGAATCGCTGACCGTGCACGGCGCGATCGCCCTCGTGGAGCGGATCAACGCCCTGCGCGGCGCCCCCGTCACCGGCGCCCCGCTGCACTTCGCGATGACCACCGGCGACAACACGGACAACAACGCCAAGACCGAGCTGGAGTGGTTCCTGAAGGTGATGAGCGGCGGCCGGATCAGCCCCAACTCCGGTGACCCGCGGCAGTACGAAGGCGTCCAGAACAGCGGCATCAAGCAGTACTGGCAGCCTGACACCACCGTCCGCGACGCCGACAAGCAGCGCGGCTTCCCGCATCTCGACGGCTTCCTCGCCGCCGTGATCCGCGAGCTCAACAGCCCTGGCCTGAACCTCCCCTGGTACTCCACGGTCGGCAACCACGACGCCATGCCGCTCGGCTGCTACGGCTCCCACGCCGACCCCTGGCTCACCGAGTACGCGATGGGCGGGAGGAAGCTCATGAGCCTGCCCGCCGCCGAGGCGAAGAAGCTCCAGGACGCCATCAGGAACGCCAAGGACCCCAAGGGCGCCGGCTTCCGCGACCTGCTCAAGGCCCACGCCCGCGACATGCGCTCGGTGACGCCGGACGAGAACCGGGCGCCGTACACGCCGACCGACTACCTCAAGGCCCACCTCGACCCGGCCCACCGCGGCCTCGGACCCGTCGGTCACGGCTACTCCACCGCCAACCTCGACGCCGGCACCCAGTACTACTCCTTCCGCATCGCCGACGACGTCATCGGCGTCAGCCTCGACACCACCGACGCGGGCGGCCACTACGAAGGGTCCGTCGGCACGGCCCAGTTGAAGTGGCTGGAGAAGACGCTGAAGGACAACAAGGACGCGTACGCCGTCGTCTTCAGCCACCACACCAGCAAGTCGATGGACAACACCCGCCCCGACCCGGCCCGCCCCGGCGAGCGCCGGCACAGCGGCGAGGAGGTCGTCGCCCTGCTGGCCCGCCACCGCAACGTGCTGGCCTGGGTCAACGGCCACATCCACCGCAACGACATCACCGCCCACGCGGGCTCCGGCGGCGGCCACGGCTTCTGGGAGATCTCCACCGCCTCCCACGTCGATTACCCCCAACTCGCCCGCGTCATCGAGCTGGTGGACAACAAGGACGGCACGCTCTCCCTGTTCACCACCTGCGTCGAGTCCGCCGCCCCGCACCGCACCGACTTCGCCGACCTCTCCCAGACGGGCCTGGCGGCGCTGTACCGCGAGCTGTCCTTCAACGCCCCGGGCGCGAGCACGACGCTCGGCGGCTCGGCACGGGACCGCAACACGGAGCTGGTGCTGAAGAAGGGCTGAAAACGGCTCAACCGGCGCACAGCGGTCAACCCCGCCGGTTCCGCCCGGGTCTCCTTCCCCGACCAACCGCGCAGGCCGGAAGGGGAAGAGCATGAGGACCGTACGGACGACTCTCGTGGCGGTGACGGCGGTGACGGCGGTGACGGCGGTGGCGCTGTCGGCGGCCCTGGCGGCACCCGCGTTCGCCGCCCCGAGAGGCGGCGGGGACCACGCGGCGACCCGCGCCGCGATCGAGGCCGCGGTGAAGGACGGCGTTCCCGGGGTGACGGTGACGGCGGGCAGCTGGTCGGCGACCGCAGGCGTCGGCGACCTCCGTACCGGCGCACCGCGCTCGCCGCACGACCGCTACCGCGTCGGCAGCATCACCAAGACCTTCGTGGCGACGGTGCTGCTCCAACTGGAGGCGGAGGGGCGGCTGTCGCTGGACGACACGGTGGAGAAGTGGCTGCCGGGCGTGGTGCGGGGCCACGGCCACGACGGCCGTCGGATCACCTTGCGCCAGCTGCTCAACCACACCAGCGGCATCTTCAACTACACGCAGGACGACGGTTTCGCGCAGGCGTACTTCACCAAGGACGGCTTCTTCCGGCACCGCTACGACACGAGGGCGCCGCAGGAGATGATCGCCATCGCGATGTCCCACCGGCCGGATTTCGCGCCCGGCACGGCCTGGCACTACTCCAACACCAACTACGTCCTGGCCGGGCTGGTGATCGAGAAGGTCACGGGACGCCCGTACGGCGACGAGATCCGGGACCGCGTCATCAGGCCGCTGCATCTGACGGCCACGTCGGTCCCCGGCACCCGCGCCACCCTCCCGCGGCCGAGCAGCCGCGCCTACTCCAAGCTGGCGGAGACGGCGACAGGACCGACCTACGACGTCACGGAACTCAACCCCTCCGTGGCCTTCGCCGCCGGCAGCATGGTCTCCGACTCGGCCGACCTGAACCGCTTCTACTCGGCCCTGCTGCGAGGCAGGCTGCTGCCTCCGGAGCAGCTGAAGGAGATGAAGACGACGGGCTCCGGCGAGGGCGCCCCGGACATCGGCTACGGCCTCGGCCTCATGGACCGCGAACTGAGCTGCGGCGTGCACGTCTGGGGCCACGACGGGGGCATCCACGGCTCGTCGTCGGTGGCGGTGACGACGGCGGACGGCCGCCGTTCGCTGGCGTTCAACTTCAACGGCGACTGGTCGGGTGACGCGGAAGCGGTGGTCGAGGCGGAGTTCTGCGGGAAGTAGTCCCGCACCACGCCACGGCACGGCATGGCACGCCACGGCATGGCACGCCACGCCACGGCATGGCACGCCACGCCACGGCACGGCACGGCACGGCACACGTGCCCGTCCCGTCCGCTCCGCGCGCACGAGGAGGAGCCGCCCGGTCCCCTCCACCCGGCGGCTCCTCCTCTCCCCTCCTGATCTCGCCCCGGTCCGTCACTACCGGGGCAGGACCACGACATACGCGGCCGGATCACGGTCGCCGGACGCCATCAGCGCCGTGCGGACCACGGCCGCCTGCTGCTCCATGGACTCCCGCAGCTTCTTCGGGGTGATGTACACGACCGTGATGCCGAGGCGCTCCAGGTGCTCGCGCTTGCGGGCGTACTCGGACCACATCGCGTCCTCGTCCTGGCGCGGGGCGCGGGTGTCCAGTTCGACGGCGACCGCCTGCTCGGGCCAGTACGCGTCCAGGCCGCCCAGGTGGGGCCCGCCGGGCAGCCTCAGGTCCACGTTCCACACCGGGTCCGGCAGGCCGTGTTCGCGGACCATGCGGTACAGGCGGTCCTCCGCGATCGACCGGCCCTCGGCGAGCAGGGAGTCCACCGCGTCCACCACGTGCGGGCGGGACAGCAGCTTCGCCGCGTTCAACTCCCTCACCACCGCCGCTGGTTCGCAGTGGCCGCCGCGGACCGCCTCCGTCAGCAGCCGGCGCACCGCGCCCGCGTCCGTCAGCTCCGACACCGCGTCCGCCAGCGCCCGCGGCACCGGCGCCACCGGCACGCCCGTCACCTGCTGCGGCGCCGGCAGGGACGCCGTGCGCAGGATGCGCGCGGTGCCCGTCGAGCGCAGCCGGCGCAGGCGGGGGACCAGGACGTCGAACTTGTCGATCGACATCAGCGGCGGGGACGAGGTGAAGCCGTGCAGGGTCAGGGCCGCCAGGCCCGTCAGCATCGCCTCCGTGTACGCCGGGGCGTGCGGGTCCTCCGCGCCGGGCTGGGCCGGGACCCCCGTCGGCCGCTCCTTCGCCGCGTACATCAGGACCGCGTGCAGCCGCTCCTCGCTGGTCGGCGGGCCGGGGTGGAGCAGGATCACGCCCGGGAGGATCTGCTGCCAGGCGCCGCCGGGGCGGCACTGCTCGTTCACGTCGGCCGGCGAGACGCCGTGCGTGCGCAGCCGCGCCGTCGTCATCACCCGGCGGTGCACCTGCGAGAGGTGGCGGACCGGGCGGGAGGAGAGTGGGGGGACCGGGGTGTTGTGGTTCATGCAGCGGGGATTCCCGCGGCCGGTCCGCCCTCTAACCGCTGTTACGTGCCTGTCGATAAATGCGGACAACACGGTACTAAAGGACGGGTGTTCGGATGCCGAGTAGGCACCGAAAACCCCTGGTCCGAATGGGTTCGGCCAGGGGTTACGGTCATAATTGCCTGAACTTCGTAACGGCTACCTACCGCCGAAGTTTTGGCCAGAGATCGCGGTGATCAGGATGCCTGCGCGTCGCACTCCTGCCCCCGCAACGCCCTCGCCAGGTCGTCCCGCGCCTCCAGCACCAGCCGGCGCAGCGCCGGGGGCGCGTCCTCGTGCGCCGACAGCCACGCGTCCGTCGCGGCCAGGGTGTCCGGGGAGTCCTGGAGCGACGGGAACAGGCCCCGCACCACGTCCATCCCGATCTGGATCGACCGGTCCGCCCACACCCGCTCGATGGCCGCGAAGTACTTCTCCGCGTAAGGCGCCAGCAACTCCCGCTGCGAGGACTGGTTCCAGCCCCCGATCGTCGCCTCCACCAGCGCGTTCGACAGCGCGTCCGACTCCACGACCTGCGCCCACGCCTGGGCCTTCACAGCCGCCGACGGCCGGGAGGCCAGGCAGCGGACCTGGTGGCGCTTGCCCGACGCCGTGTCGTCGCGGGCCAGTTCGGCCGCCAGCACGCCCTCGTCGGCGACCCCGTGCGCGGCCAGCGGGCCGAGGAACGCCCAGCGCAGCTCCTGGTCCACCGTCAGACCGTCGATCTTCGCCGTGCCGTCCAGCAGGCCCTGGAGCAGCTGGAGATCGGCCTCGCCGGACGCCGCGGACGCGAAGAACCGCGCCCACGCCAACTGGTGCTCGCTGCCCGGCTCGGCCCGCCGCAGCTCGTTGAGCGCACCCTCGGCCAGCAGCCGCTCGCCCGTCGGCCGCCACGCGGGCGCCACATAGTTGACCAGCGACGAGTTCGCCCACGCGTGCAGCATCTGGAGCACGCCGATGTCCGACTCCCGGCCCGCGAAGCGCAGCACCAGGTCCACGAAGTCCCGGGCCGGCAGCAGCGCGTCCCGCGTCATGTTCCACAGCGCCGACCAGCACAGCGCGCGGGCCAGCGGGTCGGTCACCGAGCCCAGGTGGGCCTTGAGCGTCTCCAGCGACCCCGCGTCGAAACGCGTCTTGCAGTACGTCAGGTCGTCGTCGTTGACCAGCACCAGCTCCGGCGCCTGAGCGCCCGCCAGCTCCGCCACGACCGTCCGCGGGCCGTCGACGTCCACCTCCACGCGCGCGTACCGCTCCACGGCGCCTTCGGGGGTCCGCCGGTACAGGCCCACCGCCACCCGGTGCGGGCGCAGCTCGGGGTGCGACTCGGCGGCCTCCTGGAGCACGGCCAGTTCGGTGATCCGGCCCTCGCCGCTCAGCAGCACATGCGGGGTGAGGGAGTTGACGCCCGCCGTCTGGAGCCAGGACCGCGACCACGCCGCCATGTCCCGGCCGCTGGTCTCCTCCAGGACCGACAGCAGGTCTCCGAGCCGGGTGTTGCCGTACGCGTGCCGCTTGAAATAGCGCCGCGCGCCCTCCAGGAAGGCGTCCTGACCGACGTACGCGACGAGCTGCTTCAGTACGGAGGCGCCCTTGGCGTACGTGATGCCGTCGAAGTTGAGCTTCGCGTCCTGGAGGTCGCGGATGTCGGCGGTGATGGGGTGCGTGGAGGGCAGCTGGTCGGCGCGGTACGCCCAGGCCTTGCGGCGGTTGGCGAAGGTGATCCAGGCGTCCTTGAAGCGGGTCGCGCCGACGTTGGCGAAGGTGCCCATGAAGTCCGCGAAGGACTCCTTCAGCCACAGGTCGTCCCACCACACCATGGTGACCAGGTCGCCGAACCACATGTGCGCCATCTCGTGCAGGATGACGTTGGCCCGGCCCTCGTAGGACGCCTGGGTCACCTTGCCGCGGAAGATGAACTCCTCGCGGAAGGTGACCAGTCCCGGGTTCTCCATCGCGCCGAGGTTGTACTCCGGCACGAACGCCTGGTCGTACTTCCCGAAGGGGTACGGGTAGTCGAAGTGGTCGTGGAAGAAGTCCAGGCCCTGCTTGGTGACGAGGAAGACGTCGTCGGAGTCGAAGTGCGGGGCCAGCCCCTTGCGGCACATCGCGCCGAGGGGGATCTCCAGCTTCGTGCCGTCCTCGAAGGTCCGCTCGTAGGAATCCGTCACGTAGTGGTACGGACCCGCCACGACACAGGTGATGTACGTCGAGATCGGCTTCGTCTCCGCGAACCGCCAGACGCCGTCCGTGTGCGAGGCGACGCCGTTGCTCCACACCGTCCAGCCCTCCGGGGCCCGCACCTCGAAGCGGAACGGGGCCTTGAGGTCCGGCTGCTCGAAGTTGGCGAAGACCCGGCGGGAGTCGGCCGGCTCGTACTGGGTGTACAGGTACACCTCGCCGTCCTCGGGGTCGACGAAGCGGTGCAGGCCCTCGCCGGTGCGGGAGTAGGCGCACTGGGCGTCCACGACGAGTTCGTTCTCGGCGGCGAGGTCCTCCAGGGTGATCCGGGAACCGTCGAAGACCTCGCCGGGGTCGAGATCACGGCCGTTGAGGGAGACGGAGGTCACACTCGGCGCGATCAGGTCGGCGAAGCTGGTGGCACCGGGCTCGTTGCAGCGGAACCGGAGCGTGGTCACGGAACGGAAGGTGCGCGGCCCGTCGTCCGCGCCGCCCACCGCCGAACGGACGTCGAGGGACACCTCGTACCCGTCGACGGACAGCAGGGCGGCCCGCTCCCGGGCCTCGTCTCGGGACAGATTCTCACCGGGCACGGGCGGCACTCCCTACAAGCGGTGTTCGGTATGTGGACAGCACCGATCCTGCCATGTGCCCCTGACGGCCGGGACCAGGGAATGGGGTGGGGTGGGGACGACGTTGTCCGTGGGAATCGAACACTTTCCTTAGGAGACGCATGTCCGAGACCGCGAGCACCCCCGCGAAGACCCCTGTCGACTTCTGGTTCGACCCTCTGTGCCCCTGGGCGTGGATGACCTCCCGGTGGGTGCTGGAGGTGGAGAAGGTCAGGGACATCGAGGTGCGCTGGCACATCATGAGCCTGGCCGTGCTCAACGAGGACAAGCTCGACCAGCTGCCCGAGGAGTACCGGGACATGCTGGAGACCAAGGCGTGGAAGCCGGTGCGCGTGGTGACCGCGGCCTGGCAGAAGCACGGCGCGGACGTCCTCGGCCCGCTCTACACCGCGCTCGGCACCCGCTTCCACAACAACGGCGAGGGCCCCACGGTCGAGGCCATCGCCGCCGCGCTCGCCGACGCCGGACTGCCCGCCGACCTGATCGACTACGCCGACCAGGAGGACTTCGAGTTCGACGCCGAGCTGCGCGCCTCCCACAAGGAGGGCATAGAGAAGGTCGGCCAGGAGGTCGGCACCCCCGTCATCGCCGTGCCCGGCCCCGACGGCGAGCAGATCGCCTTCTTCGGCCCGGTCGTCACCCCGGCCCCCAAGGGCGAGGACGCGGCGAAGCTCTGGGACGGCACCCTGGCCGTCGCCTCGGTCCCCGGCTTCTACGAGATCAAGCGCACCCGGACCAAGGGCCCGGACTTCAGCAACCTGTAGGTCTCACGCCGGGGGATCGGCGGCCGGGTTCCGGAACTCCTCCAGGAGCCGGCCGCCGTCGCGCTGGTGGTGGACGGGCTGGTACCAGCGGCAGCCCACGGCGGTGCAGCGCCACAGGTCGGTCCTGCCGCGATGCCGCGGCTCGACCCCCGTCCACTCCCGGCCTTCGAGCATCCGGAACTCCCGGTCGTACTTCTTGCAGGTCGGGCAGTACTTGTTCGCGAAGAACACCGGCCCCTCCTCAGCTGCTCCCGGCCGTCACCGCCGGATTCGGGAAGTCGCTCATCACCACGTCGGCCCCCGCCTCGTAGTAGACCGCGTACTGCGCGCACGCGCCCCCGAAATCGTTCGCTCCGCTCCCGCGCCGGACCACCAGGACCCGGGCACGGTCAGGCACGCGAGCGGGCCCGTGCCTCCGACAGCCGGGCCAGGTGTTCGCCGTAGCCCTTCGCGTAGTACGCCGCCCGGTCCTGGTCCGGCTCGACGACCGAGGTCGGCTGCGTCCACGCGGTCACGTCCAGCGCCGCCCCGAACCGCTCGGCCGCCGCCAGCACCGCCCCGCGCGCGCCGACTTCACCCTCGACGACCCGTAACGGCCTGCCCAGCACGTCCGCCAGCAGCCGCATCCAGGCCGGGCTGCGGGTACCGCCCCCGCAGACCGCCAGCGTGCCGGTGAGCCCCGCCGCCTCCAGACAGTGCCGGGCCGCGTAGCCGATGCCCTCGCAGGTCGCGCGGATCAGGTCGGCCGGGGTGGACTCCAGCGAGACACCGGTGAGTTCGGCGCGGAGCCGGGGTTCGACGAAGGGGGCGCGTTCGCCGGAGGGGGCGAAGTAGGGCAGGACGCGGACGCCGTGTGCGCCGGGCGGGGTCCGCGCGAGCAGGGCGTCCACCTCGTCGTGGCCGGTCCCCGTCGTCGAGAGCACCCAGTCCAGCGCGGCCGTCCCCACCATCGCGGGCATCGCGCGCAGCCAGTGCCCCGGACGGTCCGTGGAGATGTACAGGCCGGCCGGCTCGCCCGTCAGGACCACCTCGTCCGTCGCGACCAGGGCGGCCAGGCAGGTGCCGACGATCAGCAGGCCGTCGCCGGGCGCGGTCACCCCGGCGCCGAGCGCGCACGCGGGCAGATCGTAGGGGCCGTCGGCGAGACGGACGCCCGCCGGGAGGCCCTCGCCGCGTGCCTCGCCCGTCGCGACCGGGTCGCTGACCGGCGCCAGCAGCCCCCTGCGGTGGGTCAGACCGAGCAGCTCCACCACCCGGTTGTCGTACGACCGGGTCCGCGGGTCCAGGAACGGCATCGAGGCGTCCGAGACATCCGTCGCCGCGCGCGCCGCGCCCGTCAGCCGCTGGAACACCATGTCCTTGCAGTAGACGGCCGCCGACGCCGCGTCCAGCGACTTCGGGTCGTGGCAGTCCAGCCAGGCCAGCAGGGGCCCCGGGCTGCCCGGGAACATCGCGCTGCCGGTGCGCCTGAAGACGGTCTCGAACGTGCCGTCCGCCAGCCACCGGTCGACGAGTTCATGGGCCCGCCCGTCCATCCAGGACGCCGCCGCCCGCACCGGGCGCCCCTCGCCGTCCACCAGCCACACCCCGTCGCCCTGCCCGGTCAGCCCGGCGAACTCGACCGGTTCGGGCAGGCTCGTGGTCACCTCTTCGAGTACGGCGACGACCGCGCCGTACACCTCGTCCATGTCCTGCTCCACGAAGCCGCCGTGCAGCGCGAGGCCCACCGGCCGGGCGGCCACGCCCAGTTGACGGCCGGTGCGGTCGAAGGCGGCGGCCTTCACCATGGATGTGCCGACGTCGATCCCCACGTACATGAGCGCCTCCCGGTGCCTCAGGTCAGACAGTGCGCCAGTGATTCCCCGCGCACCCAGCGCCCCACCTCCGCCGCCGCGAGCGCCGTCGCCTTTTCGGCCACCGCGCGGGAGGCCCCGCCCAGGTGCGGGGTGAGCACCACGCGGTCACCGAGCGCGCGCAGCCGGGAGTCCGGTGCGAGGGGCTCGTGCGCGAAGGTGTCGAGTGCCGCCGCCGACAGGTGTCCGCTCTCCAGCGCGTCGCACAGGGCGCCCTCGTCCAGCAGGGGACCGCGGGCCGCGTTGACGACGACCCCGCCCGGCGGCAGCAGGGCCAGCTCGCGGGCGCCGACCAGCCCGCGGGTCTCGGCGGTGAGGCGGGCGTGCAGGGTGATCACCTGGGAACGGCGCAGGAGTTCGTCGAGGGTGGCGACCCGCAGCCCGTGGATCTCCAGGTGGTGGATGTACGGGTCGTACACCATGACCCGCGCCCCGAAGGCGCACAGCACCCGGGCGACCCGGCTGCCGACCGCCCCGTAGCCGACCAGGCCGACGGGCAGGTCCTCCAGCTCCAGGCCGCTGTGTTCATAGGTGTAGTAGGCGGCGCCCGCCCAACTGCCCTGCCGGGACAGCAGGTCGTGGGCCTGGGGGATGCGGCGCAGGGCCGCCAGGAGCAGGCCGACGGTGAACTCGGCGGTGGCGGCGGCGTTGCGGCCGGGGGTGAAGCAGACGCGGACGTCGTGGGACTTGGCCGCCTCCAGGTTCACGTTGACCGGGCCGCCCCGGCAGACCACGACCAGCCGCAGGTCGGGACAGGCGTCCAGGACGCGTGCCGTGACCGGCCCCATCTGGGTGACCAGCACCCGGGCGCCGGCCAGGGCCTCGATCAGCTCGTCCTCGGCGTCGCCGGCCTCGCTGACCTCGGCGACCGGGCCGAAGGGTTCCAGGGGCCAGCCCAGCGTCAACTCATGTATGTCAACAGGCTGTTCGCGGAGCTCATGGGTGATCGCCCGGCGGATCAGCTCCGGCAGGATGAAGTGGTCGCCGGCCGCCACGGCCCGCAGGGCATCGGTCATCGCAGGGTGTCTCCCGTCTGTCCGTCGAAGACGTGCGTGAGTCCTGGGGCCACCGGGCCCCGTTCGTCAGGGGCGAGCCGTACCTCGGGGCGGGTGCGGGCGGTGACGGGACCCGCCACGCCGTCCAGCGCGAGGGTCGCGATGCCCGGCTCCACCTCGCGGCCCGCCGCCACCGGAACCGGCAGCTCGATCGCTACGGCCCGGGAGAGGCGGACCCGGCCGTCCGCGGTCACCACGCCCGGCAGCAGGTCGATCGCCGGTTCACCGACGAAGTCGGCCGGCACGTCCGGTACGCGGATCGGCGCCCGTGCCAGGCGGAAGCGTTGCTTCTGGCCGCTGGGCAGGCCCGCGGGGCGGACGTCCAGGATCTCGGCCAGGCCCACCCGCCCGGCGATCTCGGCGACCTCGCGGGAGACATCCCCGCGGGCCGTCCCGCGCCGCGCCTTCAGCCCGGACGCCAGGTTCTCCGCCACCGTCAGCGGCGGGTTCAGGGCGCAGTTCCCGAACGCCACTCCCATGTCCCGGAGCCGCGCCGGCGTCCCGGTCGCCGACGTGCCGTCCGCCAGGATGTGCGTGCCGGTGACCGTCTCCAGGCCGGCGATCATCCGCGGGGTGGTGGACTTGCCGCAGCTCCCGCAGCTCCCGCAGCTCCCGCAGCTCCCGCCGCCCGACGGGCCGCGCAGGCCCGGCAGTTCGCCCGGGCGCAGGGTGAGGTCGATGCCGCGGACCGCCTCCACCGGCGGACTCCCGCGGGCGCGACGGGCCTTGCGCAGGTCACGTGGCTCCAGCCGGGTCATCGCCGCCCCTCGTCACACAGACCTCGTAACGGACCTTGTGTTCGTCCAGATCGCGCAGCGCGTCCGCCGGTGCCCCGTCGTCGACCAGGAGGAGGTCGAAGCGGGACAGGGGGGCGACGCGGTGCAGGGCGGTCCGGGCGAGTTTGGTGTGGTCGATCAGCAGGACGTTGCGGGCGGCCGAGTCGAGCATCGCCCGCTTCACCGACACGATGTGCTGCTCCTGGTGGTAGGCGTACCCCCCGTGCACGGCCGAGGTGGACGCGAAGCAGACGTCCACCCGGAGCGACTGGACCGCCTCGACGCAGGAGACGCCGAGGAAGGAGGAGTGCAGGGGGTCGTAGTCGCCGCCGAGGGCCATGAGGTGGATGCCGCGCTGGTCGGCGAGGAGGTTGAGGGCCTCCAGGAAGTTGGTGACGACCGTGAGCGGGGTGACCTCGCCGAGGCGGGGGCGGCGGGCTATCTCCAGGGCGGACGTCGAGTCGTCCAGCATGATCGCCATCCCGGGCTCGATCAGCTGGAGCGCCCGCTCGGCGACGGCCGCCTTCTCGGCCCGCATGGTCTTCAGCCGGTACTGCACGTTCGACTCGAAGACCCCGGACGGCTGCGCCGTCACCCCGCCCCTGAACTTCCGGACGATTCCCTGCCGTTCGAGCTCGTCCAGATCGCGGTGGATGGTCATCAGGCTCACCCCGAAGCGCTCGGCGAGCTCGGCCGCGGTCGCCGAACCGTCGGCGAGGACCTGCTCGGTCATGGCGGCCTGGCGGGCGGCGGGGCCCGTGGTGCCCTTGAGGAAACGCCGTCGGTGATGCGCGTGCGTGTCCATCCGTGACCTCCAGGTGGGGCGGGGCCAGGTGCTCGGCAACACCTCGGGTCGACTCGATAACAGAGGGTGTAACGGCGGAAGATGGCCGTCAATCCCTCGCGCACGCCCACATCTCAGGGCACAGTGAGAAGTTCACGGCATCGGATGTGCGGGAGGCCGGGATGGCGCAGGAGGCATGGCTCGGGATCGACCTCGGGACCCAGAGCGTCCGCACCCTGCTCGTCACGGCCGACGGCACGGCCCTGGGCGGCGGCTCGGCCCCGCTCCGGGCGCGGCGCGACGGCGTACGGCACGAACAGGACCCGGAGGAGTGGTGGACGGCGGTGTGCGCGACGGCCCGGGCCGCCCTGCGGGAGCGCTCCGCCGGGGTCGGCGGGCTCGCGGTGTGCGGGACGTCCGGGACCGTGCTGCTCACGGACGACGCCGGCCGACCGGTGAGCCCCGCGCTGATGTACGACGACGGGCGGGCGTGGGCGGAGGCGGAGCGGCTGCGCGGGGCGGGCCTCGCGGTGCAGAACACGTGGGGGCTGCCGAAGGCGCTGTGGCTGCGCCGGGTGCACGGCCCCGGCCGGATCACCCACCAGCCCGACCTGGTCACCGCCCGCCTCGTCGGCCACCCCGTCCCCACCGACTCCAGTCACGCCCTGAAGACGGCGTACGACGTGGCGGCCGACGCCTGGCCGGACCTGCCGGGCTCCCCGCTGCCGCTGCCCGGCGTCGTACGCCCCGGCACCCGCCTGGGCGAGGTCTGCGCGAGCGCCGCCGAGGCCACCGGCATCCCGGCCGGCACCCCCGTCGTTGCCGGCATGACCGACGGCTGCGCGGCCCAGATCGCGTCCGGCGCCCTGCGCGCGGGCTCCTGGAACTCGGTGCTCGGCACCACCCTGGTCCTCAAGGGCGCGTCCCCGGCCCCGGTCCACGACCCGACCGGCGTCCTCTACAACCACCGTGCCCCGGACGGCAGTTGGCTGCCCGGCGGCGCGTCGAGCGTGGGCGCGGGCGTGCTGACGGCGGCGTTCGCGGGGGCGGACCCGGCGGAGATGGACCGGCAGGCGGCCCGGCACGAACCGGCCGGGGCGATCGCCTACCCCCTGGTCTCCCCGGGCGAACGCTTCCCCTTCCTGGCCCCCGGAGCGACGGCCCTGCTGCTCGGCGAACCCGCGAGCCAGGCCGACCTGTGGGCCGCCCTCCTCCAGGGCGTCGCCTTCACCGAACGGCTCTGCCTGGACTACCTCCACCACCTCGGCGCCCCCCTCGACGGCCCCCTGACCTTCACCGGCGGCGCGGCCCGCAGCCCGTACTGGAACCAGCTGCGCGCCGATGTCCTGGGCCGGCCGGCCCGCGTCCCGGAACAGACCGAACCGGCTCTGGGAATGGCCGCGTTGGCGGCCCACGGGATCGGCGGCGAGCCGCTGCCGGACCTCGCGGAGCGGATGGTCCGGGTCCGGACGGTCCTGGAACCCCGCCCGGACCGCACCGCCCGCTTCACCGAGCCGTACGCCCGCCTGATCGACGAACTCACGAACCGGGGCTGGCTGCCCCCGCCCGTCGCGGCGCACGCGCGGGCCCGCCTCGGCCTGGACACTGCGGACTCATGAGCAGCACGACCCTCCTCCTCGCCCGGCACGGCCAGACCGTCTGGCACGCCGAGAACCGCTACGCCGGCGTCAGCGACATCGCCCTCACCGACGAGGGCCGCGCCCAGGCCGAGGCCCTCGGCCGCTGGGCCGCCGCTCACCCGGTGGACGCGGTCTGGACGTCCACGCTGTCCCGGGCCGTCGCCACCGCCGACCCCGCCTGCCGCGCCCTCGGCCTCACCCCGCACCGCGAACCCGCCCTGCGCGAATGCGACTTCGGGGTGGTGGAGGGCCGTACCCTCGCCGAGTTCGCGGCGCAGAACCCGCAGGCGGCGGAGGCTTTCCGCACCGATCCCGTGGCCCACCCCTTCCCCGGCGCCGAGGACCCGAGGGCGGCGGTGGAGCGGGCCACCGCCGCCCTGCGCCGCATCGCGCGGGCCCACCCCGGCGAGCGCGTCCTCGTCGTGGCCCACAACACCCTGCTCCGCCTGGTCCTGTGCGAGCTGCTGTCCATCCCGCTGAGCGAGTACCGGCGGGTCTTCCCGCGGTTGCGCAACGCGGCGGTCAGTGAACTCCGCGTGACGGACGGCGGTCCGGCCGCACTCGTCTCCCTCAATGTGCCGTGCGACCTGCGCCTGCCGTAGCACCATGGGCACATGACGGAGATCGACACCTCGGTACCCCATTCGGCCCGCATCTGGAACTACTGGCTCGGCGGCAAGGACAACTACCCGGTCGACGAGGCGGCGGGCGACGCCTACACCGCCGTCTTCCCCGGCATCGTCACCATCGCCCGCAGCAGCCGCGCCTTTCTCGGCCGCAGCATCCGGTACCTGGTGCAGGAGGCGGGTGTACGCCAGTTCCTGGACGTCGGCACCGGCCTGCCGACCGTCGACAACACCCATGAGGTCGCCCAGCGCATCGCCCCCGAGTCGAGAATCGTCTACGTCGACAACGACCCGCTCGTCCTGACCCACGCCCGCGCCCTGCTCACCTCCACCCCGGAGGGCGTCACCGCGTACGAGGACCTGAGCCTGTACGAGCCCGAGCGCATCCTGGAGCAGGCGAGCCGGACCCTCGACCTCTCCCGGCCCACCGCCCTGATCCTCAGCGGCATCCTCGGCCACGTCGCCGACTACGACCTGGCCCGGGACCTCGTCGCCCGCCTCCTCGCGGGCCTGCCCTCCGGCAGCCATCTGTGCGTCAACGACGGCTCGCGCGGCACCGACCCGGACTACGAGCACGCCCAGGACTCCTACAACGAGACCGGCGCCGTCCCGTACTTCCTGCGTCCGGTGGAGCAGATCACGGCGTTCTTCGAGGGCCTGGAACTGGTGGACCCGGGCGTCGTCTCGGTCCCCCTGTGGCGCCCCGACCCGGGCACCACGCCGGAGCCGATCGGCCAGCACGGCGGCGTGGGCCGCAAGCCGTAGGCGCCGCTCCGCACGGGAAAGCCCCCGCGAGTCACGTCCTCGCGGGGGCTCCCGTCATTCCGCCTGCCACGTGAAGGGTGAGAAGACGATCACGAGCAGGACGTATTCATACACCCGTCACGGTGCGAGCAGCAGCACATCCGCACGGGACGTGGCCGCCTCGTAACGCCGGGCCACGTCCTGCCAGTTGACGACGGCCCACATGGCGTCGATGAAGTCGACCTTCTGGTTCCGGTACTGGAGGTAGAAGGCGTGCTCCCAGGCGTCGAACACGAGGATCGGCACCGCGCCCTGACCGACGTTGCCCTGGTGGTCGTAGACCTGCTCGACGACCAGCCGCCCGCTCACCGGCTCGTACGCCAGCACCCCCCAGCCCGACCCCTGGGTGGTCGCGGCGGCCTTGGTGAGCTGCGCCTTGAACCCTGCGAACGACCCGAAGGACGCCTCGATCGCGCCCGCGAGCTCCCCCACGCCGTCCACGGCGAGCGGTTCACCGCCACCGCCGTCCTTCGGGCCGGTCATGTTCTGCCAGTAGATCGAGTGCAGGATGTGCCCGGACAGATGAAAGGCGAGGTTCTTCTCCAGCCCGTTGAGCGCCCCCCACTGCTCCTTGTCCCGTGCCTCCGCGAGCTGCTCCAGCGTGTCGTTGGCGCCCTTCACGTACGCCGCGTGGTGCTTGTCGTGGTGCAGCTCGATGATCTCGGGGCTGATCACGGGGGCGAGCGCGGAGTAGTCGTACGGCAGGTCAGGCAGCGTGTAGACGGGCATGGCGGGTCCCCTCAAGAGCTTGGTGCCAGCTTGTTGCGAATAGCTTGCAATAACAAGCTAGCAGCAAAAAGCCCCCGGGTGGATCATCCGGGGGCTTTCGGGGGAGCGGACCGCGTCAGCGCGCCGCCCGCCGGCGCTGCCAGGCGTAACCCACGGCCGCGAGCACCACGGTCATGGCGCCCGTGGAGTACAGCTGGACCCGCGTGTCGGCCTCCCGGGCCATCAGCACGAAGATCCCCGCCATGCCCGCCAGCGCCACCCACGTCAGCACCGGGAACGCCCACATCCGCACCGTCAGCCGCTCCGGGGCCTCCCGCTCCAACTGCCCGCGCAACCGCAGCTGCGAGACGGCGATGAAGATCCAGACGACGAGGATGACCGCGCCGATCATGTTGAGCAGCCAGGAGAAGACGTCGTTCGGGCGCCAGTAGCTCAGCAGCACGCACCCGAAACCGAACACCGAGGACGCCAGTACGGCGACCCGCGGCACCCCGCCCGGCGCCCGGCCCAGCACCTTCGGCCCCTGCCCCCGCGCCACCAGCGAGTAGGCGATGCGCGAGGAGCCGTAGATGTTGGCGTTCATCGCGGACAGCAGCGCCACCAGCACGACCACGTTCATCACCTGCCCGGCGCCCGGGATGCCGAGCGAGTCCAGGGCGGCGACGTACGGGCCCTTCTCCGTCACGGCCCCGGAGTCCCACGGAACCAGCGTCACGATGACCGCCATCGAGCCGACGTAGAACAGCGCGATGCGCCACATGGCCGTGCGGACCGCGCTCGCCACGCCCTTGACCGGGTTCTCCGACTCCGCCGCCGCGATGGTGACCGTCTCCAGGCCGCCGTACGCGAAGACGGAGGCGAGGACGCCGATGACCAGGCCCTCGCTGCCGTTCGGGAGGAGGTCGGTGAGGTGCGAGGCGCCGGGGGAGTCCGTGCCGGGCAGGACGCCGGCGATCGCCAGCACGCCCAGGACGAGGAACAGGGAGATCGCGCCGACCTTCAGGGCCGCGAACCAGAACTCGAACTCGCCGAAGTTCTTCACGGCGGCGAGGTTCGTGCCACAGAAGACGACCATGAACAGCGCCACCCACGCCCACTCCGGCGTCCCCGGCAGCCACCCCGTCACGATCTTCGCCGCGCCGATGCCCTCCAGGCCGACGGCCGTGCAGAGCAGGACCCAGAACGACCAGCCGGCCGTGAAGCCCGCCCAGGGGCCGATCGCACGTTCGGCGTGCGCGGAGAACGAACCCGAGGACGGGTACGCGGCCGACATCTCGCCCAGCATCCGCATCACCAGCATCACGAGGAGCCCGGAGAGGGTGTAGGCGAGGACGATCGACGGCCCGGCGGCGGCGATGCCCGCGCCGGAGCCCACGAACAGGCCCGCACCGATGACACCGCCGAGGGCGATCATCGACAGGTGGCGCTGCTTCAGGCCGTGGGAGAGGGTCCCGGGGGCGTCCGACTCCTGTGGGGTCGTGACGGTGGTGCTGGGCATGGGCGTGGTTCGTCCAATGCGTGAGACGGCAAAAACGCCCACAGTCTGGGCAGGGTCGCCGCCCGGAGGGCGAAGGCGCCCACCATCCGGACACCCCGGCCACCCTCCGTCACCGACCCCTCACCCACACCGTTTTGGCGAAAACCTACAGCGGGGCCAAGGCGGCCATCCGTAGCCGAAACCACCCCACCTCAGTGACCGGCGTCACCCCGTACCGGGTGTAACCCGCACCCTTTGTATGGAGACCACCAAGCGGCCGTTCCACCCTTTGTCGAGCGCTGACGGTGATCGCCTCCAGGGCGCCGGTATAGCGTCACCGTGTCCTCCCTGTCCCCACCTCCCGCGGAGTCCCCATGAGCACCGCCGTCGCCCCCGCCCTCCCCGGTAAGGTCCTCGCCGACCTGCTTCCGGCCTCCCGCGTCCGGGACGTCGCGCTGGTCGTCGGCGGCGCCGCGCTCACCGGCCTCGCCGCCCAGATCGCCGTACCCGTGCCCGGCTCCCCGGTGCCGGTGACCGGCCAGACCTTCGCCGCGCTGCTCGTCGGCACCACGCTCGGCGCGGGCCGCGGCTTCCTCTCCCTCGCGCTGTACGCGATCGCGGGCGTCGCGGGCATGCCGTGGTTCGCGGGCGCCGGCTCCGGCTCGGCCGCCCCCTCCTTCGGCTACATCCTCGGCATGATCCTCGCCTCCACCGTCGTCGGCGCCCTGGCCCGCCGCGGCGCCGACCGCTCCGTGCTGCGCACGGCGGGCGCGATGCTGCTCGGCGAGGCGATCATCTACGCCGTCGGCGTGCCCTACCTCGCCGTCGCCACCGGCATGTCCGCCTCCGCCGCCGTCGCGGCCGGCCTCACCCCGTTCCTGATCGGCGACGCCCTGAAGGCGGCCCTGGCGATGGGCCTGCTGCCGAGCGCCTGGAAGCTGCTCAAGCGCTGACGCCGCAGCCGTCACCGCAGAGGCTCGCCGGGGCGTAGGTCACCTACGCCCCGGCGAGCCTCTTCCGCGTTACGGCGTCGTACGGCCCCTCGCTCCGATCCCCGCCGGAGCCGGTACGGACGCGGGCGGTTCTCGTGATCCATCGCTCCCGGGGTGCAGGCACGACCTGACGACCGCCGTCAGGCCATGCCCCCGTGCCGCGTGCCTGTCAGATCCCCTGCCGCGGCCGCCGCGTCGACCACCACAGCCCGGCCGCACCGGCCGTCAACAGGGCCGCTCCCGCCGCTCCCGCCGGGAGCAGATCACGCATCACACCGGTCTTCGGCAGCTCGTCGCCGCCGGGTGCCACCGGCTTGTTGTCCGTACCGAGGAGCAGCGGGGTGGCCGGGGCGTTCGGCGACGGATTCGTCGTCCCGAACGGAACCGGGCCCTGCTGCCAGTACGTCTTCTTCCCGTCGCCGGTCTGCACCGGCAGACAGATCTTTCCGGTCTTGCCGAGATCGAACGACGCGTCGACCGCGTACGACTTCGACTTACCGGCTGCGAGATTGTCGATCGGGCACGCGAAACCGCTGTTCGAGCCCTCCGGCAGATCGCTTTTGGCAATCGAGGAGCAGCCTTGAACGTTGTTGACCGTGAGGCCGTCGAAACCGACGACCAAAAGCTGGATCTTTCCGCTGTCCTTGGTCCCCTCGTTCTTCACCGTGGCGGTGATGTCGGTCTTTTCGGAACTGTTGTCGACCGAGATCTGTTCGGGCAGCAGCGTGGTCAGTTTCACGCCCGCCGGTGCCTCGTCGACGGCCTTTCCCCCCTTGCTGCTGCCGGGCCCCTGGTCATCCGCGCTGGCGGCGAATGGAAGGATCAGTACGGCCGAGAAAGATGCCGTGACCAGCGATCCCGCGATGGTCGTCATGCGACGAGAACTCATGTTCGTCCCCCTTGGCTGCGCCTGAATTCGCAGTACTTGAAGAGCTACCACAAGATTTCTCCGCACTATGCTGGTACGGCGTGAAGTGTGACCATTGTGTTGAAGTAGGCGGTGGCCGGTACGTGCCGGAGGGGGTGCAGCGGATTGCCGGAGAATACGGGAAACACGGGAAGCACGGGAAGTGCGGGCAGCACGGGAAACATGAGAAGCGGCGGGGCTCCGGGGACACTGGTGTCGAGTCGTTATCGCCTGGTCGAGAGCATCGGCCAGGGGGGAATGGGGCGGGTGTGGCGAGCCGCCGACGAAATGCTCGACCGCCAGGTCGCGGTCAAGGAAATGCGCATAGACGGCCTCGACGCGGAGGACGCCCGCACCCGCCGTGAACGCACCCTGCGCGAGGCCCGCGCCACGGCACGCATCGACCACCCCAATGTGGTGCGGGTCTACGACGTCGTGGACGAGGGCGAACGCCTGTGGATCGTCATGGAGTTGGTGGCGGGCCGCTCCCTGGAACGGATGATGGTGGAGGACGGTCCGCTCGCCCCCCGGGAGACCGCCCGGATCGGCATCGGTCTGGTGACGGCCCTGCGTCAGGTGCATGCGCGCGGTGTCCTGCACCGGGACATCAAGCCGGGCAACGTACTGGTGGAGGGGGCCGGACACCGCGTGGTCCTCACGGACTTCGGCATCGCGGCCATCCAGGACGCCAAGGCGCTCACCATGGTCGGCATGCTGGTCGGTTCCCCCGACTACATGGCCCCCGAGCGCATCTCCGGCCGCCCGCAAGGCCCCCCGTCGGACATCTGGTCGCTGGGCGCCACGCTCTGCGCGGCCCTGGCGGGCCACTCCCCGTTCTCCCGCGACACCACGCTGGCCACCTTGCACGCGGTCCTCTACGAGGAGCCCGAACTGCCCAGCACGGCAGGGCCGTTGCGGGACATCCTGGCCGCCCTCCTGGAGAAGGAGCCGGAGCTGCGCCCGGGCCTGGACGAGGTGGAGGAGGCGCTCCGCCCGGTGGCGTTCCCGCCCACTGTCGCCACGATGCGGGTGATCGAGGAGGAACAGCCGCCCCAGGAACGACCGGCACCCCCCGAGGACGAGCGGCCCGCGAGCGCCCTCCCGGACCGCGCAACCCCGTTCCTCCCCTGGCCCAGGCCGGAACACCCCACCCCGCCCTACCTGAACGCCTCCCAACTCCCGGCCCACGCAGCCCCGAGAAGCACCCCACCCACAGAACCACCACCTCCCCACGAAGAACCCAGCCCCACCTGGAAGCCCACCCCTACGTGGGAGCCCACCCCTACCGGGGAATCCGCCCCTACCTGGGAGCCCACACCTACCCAGGGGCCCACCCCTGCCCAGAGCCCTACCCCTACCCAGGGGCCCACCCCTACCCAGGGGACCACCCCCACCTGGGAACTCACTCCCACCCCGACGTCCACCCCCACCCCCACCCACGCCCCCGCACACGCCGACGGCGCTCAGCCCCCGCAGGGGCCACCCGCAGCCGACCACGAAAGCCGCACGGGTGGTGCGGGTGGGAACGAAAACCGGGCCGAAGGCCCGGCGGCCCCCACCCCCAACGCCTCCTCAGAAGCACACGGCGGCATCTCCCTCATCCGCTCAGAGGCAGTCACCGAACAACGCCCCCTCCAGCCACCCCCACCCGACCCCCACCCCGACGTCCACCCCCACCCCCACCCCCACCGCCACCGCACCCGACTGCTCACCGCCGCCGTCGCCGCCGCAGCCGCGCTCACCACGACCCTGCTCCTGCTGAACGCGAACGCACCCGGCACCCACGACGACAAGGCACACAGCACTTCGACCCCGACCCCGGCTCCCTCCGCCACCACCCTCAACTCCCCGCCCCCCACCGTCGAAGGCACCTCCAGGCCCCAGTCGATCCCACCCGGCGCCCACCAAGAGGCCGGAGGTTTCGCCTGGGCAACCCCCGAGGGCTGGCGCAGGGACGTGAAGACGGGCGCGGAGGTGCACTACACGTCACCCGACGGCACCCAGGAACTCGCCGCGAAGTCCTCCCTCGCCCGGGGCGACTTGATGGAGACCTGGAAGACCTCGGAGCAGAACGCCCACCAGGGCCAGGACTACCGGAAGATCCGCTTGGAGGACACGGAGTTCCAGGGCCACCCGGCGGTGGTCTGGGAGTACACCTTCACGCTCAAGGGCGTTCCCTGGCACGCCCGCCTGCTCGGCTTCAACGTGGACGGCAAGTCGTACCAGGTGAACACGTGGTACCAACCGCACACGGAGACACAGGCGTTGAAGACGTACGAGAAGGTCAAGAACAGCTTCACGGTGCTGTGAGACCCACAGCACCGTGAAACCGACGAACTGAAACCGGCTGACTGAGACCGGCGAACTCAGGACGTGTCAGCCGACCTTGATCTCGTCCTGCACCTCAGGCCCGTCGACGGCGGCCGGACGTCCGCCCCGCACCCGCTCCTTGACCACAGCGACCACCAGCACACACGCCGCGACGAGCAACGACAGCAGCACGGTCGTACGCCCGCTGCTCGCCCCCTCCGTGTCGGTCAGCATGTAACCGAGGACGAACACGATGAGCGCGGCCGTGGCCCAGGTGAGGTACGGGTACAGCCACATCTTCACGACCAGCTTCTCCGGCGCCTCCGCCTGGATGATCCGCCGCATCCGCAGCTGCGAGAAGCAGATGACGAGCCACACGAACAGGGCGACCGCACCGGAGGAGTTGACGAGGAAGAGGAAGATCGTGTCCGGGGACAGGTAGTTGAAGAAGACGGCCACGAAGCCGAACAGCACGGACGCGAGAA
Organism: Streptomyces sp. Act143; assembly: GCF_003143935.1. GTDB lineage: Bacteria > Actinomycetota > Actinomycetes > Streptomycetales > Streptomycetaceae > Streptomyces. The sequence continues at coordinate 7,198,826 of NZ_QFRX01000001.1, forward strand.
TCGCCGTCATCGGCACGCCCCGCCCGTTGGTCCGCGCGAACGCGCGAGGCGCGTCCCCGCGCTCACCGAGCGAGAAGGCCATGCGGGAGGCCGTGTAGAGGCCGGAGTTGAGGCAGGACAGCACCGAGGTCAGCACGATGAAGTTCATGATCTGACCGGCGTGCGCGATGCCGAGGGAGTCCAGGGCGGCGACGTAGGAGCCCTTCTCCGCGATGGACGGGTCGTCCCAGGGGAGCAGCGTGACGACGACGAAGATCGAGCCGAGGTAGAAGACGCCGATCCGCCAGATGATGCTGTTGGTCGACTTGGTGACGGCCCGCTGCGGGTCCTCGGACTCGCCGGCGGCCAGCGTGGCGATCTCGCTGCCCATGAAGGAGAAGACGACGAGCAGCACACCGGTGAGGATGGCGCCGGGCCCGTTGGGCAGGAAGCCACCGTGGTCGGTGAGGTTGGACAGGCCCGCCTTGTCGGCGTCGACCCCCGGCAGCACACCGAAGACCGCGAGCCCGCCGATGACGATGAACGCGCCGATGGCGACGACCTTGATCCCGGCGAACCAGAACTCGAACTCGCCGTAGGAGCCCACGGAGATCAGGTTGGTGGCGGTCAGCACCACCATCACGATGAGCGCCCACCCCCACTGCGGGACGGCGGGGATCCAGCCTTCGAGGATCTCGGCTCCCGCGGTCGCCTCGACGGCGAGCACCACGACCCAGAAGAACCAGTACAGCCAGCCGATGGAGAACCCGGCCCAGCGTCCGAGCGCCCGGTCGGCGTGCGCGGAGAACGAGCCGGTGGTGGGGTTGGCGACGGACATCTCGCCGAGCATCCGCATCACCAGCACCACGAGCGTGCCGACGAGTGCGTAGGACAGGAGGATGCCCGGCCCTGCGGTGGCGATGCCTGCCTTGGAGCCGACGAACAGACCCGCCCCGATGACGCCACCGATGGCGATCATCGAGAGATGTCGGTTCTTGAGTCCGGCCTGGAGACCAGTCATGGGGGGAATTCCTTTGCGCCGGGTGAGCGGTTCCCGTACGGGTTGCGTACGGATCGGTCCAGTGAATCGGAGGCAAAGGAATTCGTGAACCTATGAATCCGGATCGTTACTTGAGGTTTTCTTGAGCTTCCATGGTTGAGGCCGTGTTTTTCGTCCTGGACACCCAGGGCGGCTGCCCCGAAACAGGCGTGTCACACTCATCCCATGCGCGTGTATCTCGGCTCCGACCATGCGGGCTTCGAACTCAAGAACCACCTCGTCGAGTGGCTCAAGGCCGCCGGCCACGAGGCCGTCGACTGCGGCCCCCACATCTACGACGCCCAGGACGACTACCCGCCGTTCTGCCTCCGCGCCGCGGAGCGTACGGCGGCGGACCCCGACGCCCTCGGCATCGTGATCGGCGGCTCCGGCAACGGCGAGCAGATCGCCGCGAACAAGGTCAAGGGCGTACGCGCGGCGCTCGCCTGGAGCGAGGAGACGGCGTCGCTGGGCCGCCAGCACAACAACGCCAACGTCGTCGCGGTCGGCGCCCGGATGCACACCCAGGACGAGGCGACCAAGTTCGTCGAGACCTTCCTCGCCACCCCGTTCTCCGGTGACGAGCGCCACATCCGCCGCATCGACATGCTGGCCGACTACGAGACGACCGGCGACCTCCCGCCGATCCCGGCCCACCACCCGCAGCAGGACTGACGTAACACAGCACCCAGAGGGCTGGAAGGAACAGGCACCGTGCCAGAGGGGCACACGATCCACCGGTTGGCGGCCGACTACGCCGACCGCTTCTCCGGCACGGCGCCCCGCGTCACCAGCCCCCAGGGCAAGTTCTCCGACGCCGCCGCCCTCCTGGACGGCGCCGGACTCACCCGTACCGAAGCCCACGGCAAGCACCTCTTCCTGGGCTTCCGGGACACCGACTGGGTCCACATCCACCTCGGCCTCTTCGGCAAGGTGGCCTTCGGCGACGCCCCGGCGCCCCCGCCCACGGACACCGTCCGCCTGCGGCTCGCGAACGCCACGTCGTACGTCGATCTGCGCGGCCCCACGACCTGCGCCCTCATCACGGACGCCGAGAAGGACGCGATACACGAGCGCCTCGGCCCCGACCCGCTGCGCGCGGACGCCGACCCGCAGGCGGCGTACCGGCGGATCTCCCGCAGCCGTACGACGATCGCCGCGCTCCTGATGGACCAGAAGGTCATCGCCGGCGTCGGCAACGTCTACCGTGCCGAGGTCCTCTTCCGGCACGGCATCGACCCGTACCGGGCGGGGAAGGATGTCACCGCGCGGGAGTGGGACGCGATCTGGCGGGATCTCGTCGACCTCATGCGCGAGGGCGTGCGCAACAACCGCATCGACACCGTCCGCCCCGAGCACACCCCGGAGGCGATGGGCCGACCGCCCCGCGTCGACGACCACGGCGGCGAGGTGTACGTCTACCGCAGGGCCACCCTGCCCTGCCACATCTGTGGCGGCGAGATCCGCACCGCCGACCTCGCCGCCCGCAACCTCTTCTGGTGCCCGGGCTGCCAGACGGCCTGAGCCGCAGGCCCCCGTACCCGCTGTCAGACGGCCTGAGCCGCAGGCCCCCGCACCGGCTGTCAGACGGCCTGAGCCGCGGGCCCCGCGCCCGTACCGCCTGACGGCCGGGCAGCCGGCGCCACGGCGCCTCCGGCAGCCGCGCTCAGAAGCCGTGCGGCAACCAGGGGGCCACCGCCGACCCGAAGCCGACCGCCGCCTCCGTCAGCGCCCCCTGCCGCAGCTCCCGCACCCGCCCGGCGGCGCCCAGCGCGGCCAGGCTCACCCCGCCGAGATACGCGGCCCCCAACTCCCGTACGGACAGCGCCAGATCAGCCGCGTCCTCGGTCCGCTCGCAGGACGCCCCCTTCGCGTCCCCGCTGAGCCGCCAACGCCCCGTGTTCCAGGGGCAGAAGTCGTCCTGGACGTCGAACACCACGTCCACCGGCGCCTGATAGGTCCGCGCCTCCAGCGCGGCCCCCACGTCCACCAGCCGTACGTGCAGCGAGTCCCGCAGCCGCGGCTCGCACCGCCGCATGTCGGAGACCAGCTGCTGCCACACCTCGTCGACCGGCCGCCCCCGCACGCTCACCTTCGACGTCAGGTCGATCCCGAACAGGAACCGCCAGAGCGCGGCATGCGTCGCCGCATCCAGCGCCTGCACGTCCCGCAGCACCACGGTCCCGTCGGGCCCGGCGGTCCCCCACTCCGGCTTCACATGGAAGCGCGCGTACCCGACGACTCCGCCGTCCCGCTCCGCGACCACGCACTGCAGCGGAGAGGCGCCGTCCCGGTCGCTCGCGGGGTCGAGCATCCCGAGCCGCTCCCACCCGGGAAGCCGCGCCAGCATGCCCGGCCGCCCCGGCACCAGCCGCGCGTACACCGCCTCACAGGCGTCGAGCACCTCCGCCGGCTTCGCGTACCGCACCCGTACGTCATCGGTGCCGGGCGGCAGGGACAGCCGTACCCGGGTCGTATCGATCTCGGCGTTGACGTGGAAGGTCGCCGGCGCGTACCCGAACCGGCCGTAGATCGCCGGTTCGCTGGCGGTCAGGACGGCCAGCGGCCAGCCCCATTCCCGTACGTCGTCCAGCTGGCGCCGCATCATCGACGTCAGCACCCCGCGGCGCCGATGCGTCGCGGCCACACTGACCATCGTCACGCCCGCCGCCGGCACCGACGCACCGCCCGGCACGGTCAGCCGGAAGCTGAACGCCCCGGCCGTGCCCACGCACTCGTCCCCGTCCCAGGCGCCGAGGGAACGGTCGAGTTCGGTGAGCGAGTTCCACAGCTCCCGCTCCTCGGCCGCCTCCGCGACCCCGCCGAAGGCGCGGATCAGGTTGTCGTACCACTCGTCCCACTCGTCCCGCCGCAGCACCCGCAGGTCGGTCGCCAAGTCAGAAGCCATGGACCATGCCTACCAGGGCATTGCGGGACGAGCCAGGGAATTTCTCCTTGGTGGCGGCAAGGTGGCTTTCCGTGAAGTTCACTGTGAAGTTGAACCTCGGACGGGGGACAAGTGGGACCTCCCGTGCCAAGCAGCTGGTCCGATGGATAGGGTCCCGAACTAATGGCAGCAGGACGAGAGCGGCGCGCGGAAGCCGACACGTTCACGGCCCGGTTGAAGATGCAGTGGCACCGGGCCCGCGTCGGCCTGCGCAGAAGCGCCGTGGACTACTTCCGCGGGGACGGCTCGGACTGGGTCGCGCTGGCCGGTCTGCTCCTCACCGTCCCGCTGATCGCCGCCACCACGCTGATGAACTCGGTGTGGTGCTCCCCGGCCGCGCTGGTCCTCCCGATCGTCGCGGGCGGGCTGCTGCTGCGCCCGGCGAGCCTGCTCGGCCTGTACGCGGCGGCGGCGACGGCACTGATCGTGGAGTCGGTGCAGCTGGGCCCGTACACGGAAGGCCCCTCCCGGGTCACCCCCGGCATCGTCCTCGTCGTGGCCGCCTGCGGCTTCTTCGGCCTTCTGATCGCCCAGTTCCGCAGCCGGGTCGGCGTGCCCTGGCGGCGCGGCGGCACCATGCTGTTCGACCTGCGCGAACGCATCCGCGTCCAGAGCAAGCTGCCGAAACTCCCGCACGGCTGGCACCGTGAGATGGCGCTGCGCCCGGCGGGCGGCCAGTCCTTCTCCGGCGACTTCGTGGTGGCCGCCCGCACCAACGGCGGCCGCACCATGGAGGTCGTCCTGACGGACGTCTCGGGCAAGGGCATGGACGCCGGCAGCCGCGCCCTGCTCCTGTCCGGAGCCTTCGGCGGCCTCCTGGGCTCCCTGCCCCCGCACGCGTTCCTCCCCGCCGCCAACGGCTACCTCCTGCGCCAGGACTGGGACGAGGGCTTCGCGACCTCGATCCACCTGGTCCTGGACCTGGACTCCGGTGACTACGAGCTCTACTCCGCGGGCCACCCGCCGGGCCTCCAGCTCAGCGCGGGCAGCGGCCGCTGGGAGGAGAAGGCCGCGGAAGGCCCGCTCCTGGGCGTCTACGACGGTGCCCAGTTCGACCCCGTGAAGGGCTCCCTGCGCCCCGGCGACGTGCTGATGCTCTTCACGGACGGCCTGGTGGAAACCTCCGACCGGGACATCGTGGAAGGCATCGACCGCCTCACGGGCGAGGCCGACCGCTACGTGGCCGGCGGCTTCCACGGCGCCGCCTGGCACCTGATCGAGGCAGTGGCCAAGGACGTCAACGACGACCGCGCCCTCCTGCTGATCTGCCGGGAAGGCCCGACAGCCACGGCCCAGCCGGCACAGCCGTAGCCCTGCGCGACTACGCCTGTTGCTGTTGGCGTCGCCGTAACTGCGCCCAGTCGTGTCGCTGCGCCCACCCAGGCAGGCCCGCCCAGCCCACGCCAAGGTGGGGTTTTCCCCAGCCCGGATCCGCCAGCACCCCTCATCGCCCCGCACACCCCCGCTCCGTAGCGTCAAGTACATGACCTCGGACCGGAAGAAATCCCCCATGCCCCCCACCTCGGTCGAATGGGCTGTCGAACTCCACGGAGTGCAGCGTCGCTACGGCCGTGGCCGCACCGCCGTCCACGCCCTGCGCGGCATCGACCTCACCCTTCCCCCGGGCACCTTCACCGCGGTCATGGGCCCCTCGGGCTCCGGCAAGTCCACCTTCCTCCAGTGCGCGGCCGGCCTCGACCGCCCCACCACCGGCAGCGTCCGCCTCGGCGGCACGGAGATCACCGGCATGAAGGAGAACAAGCTCACCGCCCTCCGCCGCACCCGCCTCGGTTTCGTCTTCCAGGCCTTCAACCTGCTCCCGTCCCTCACGGTCGAGCAGAATGTCGCCCTCCCCATGCGCCTCGCCGGCCACCGCCCCGACCGCCGGCGCACCGCCGAGGTCCTCGACCAGGTCGGTCTGGCCGACAAGGCCCGCCGCCGCCCCGGCCAGCTCTCCGGCGGCCAGCAGCAGCGCGTCGCCATCGCCCGCGCCCTCGTCACCCGCCCCGACGTGGTCTTCGCCGACGAACCGACCGGCGCCCTGGACACCACCACCGCGGCCGAGATCCTCGCCCTGCTCCGCGAGGCCGTCGACACCCAGCGCGCCACGGTCGTCATGGTCACCCACGACCCCACGGCCGCGGCCTGGGCCGACCGCGTCCTGTTCCTGGCCGACGGCGAGCTCACCACCCACCTGGACCGCCCGACCCCGGACCAGATCGCCAACCGCATGAAGACCCTGACGGCCCGCCGGGACGGCGTGAAGGCGGCGGCGTGATGCGCCCCAACGGCCTGGCCCGCGCCGCGATCCGATTCCGCCCGGCCGCGTTCGTCGGCACCTTCGTGGCCCTCGTCATGGCCGCCGCGATCGTCTCGGCCTGCGGCATCCTCCTGGAGACCGGCGTCCGCGCCGAGGTCCCGCCCGGCCGCTACGCCGGCGCCCCGGTCGTGGCCGCGGCCGACCAGGCGGCCCACTACGGCACGGGCGACAGCGCCGACAGCGAGCCCGTCCCCGACCGCGCCCGCCTCGACGCCGCCCTGGTGGCCAAGGCGGCCACCGCCCCCGGCGCCCGCACCGCCGTCCCCGACGTCACCTTCCCGGTCACCGGCCCGCACGGCCCCCTCACCGCCCACAACTGGTCCGCCACCGCCTTCACCGGCGAACAGCTCACCGCGGGCCACGCCCCGAACCCCGGCGAAGTGGTCCTCACCAAGGACAAGGACCGGTCCGAGGTCGGCGACCAGGTCACCCTCACCACCCCCGACGGCCCGCACACCTACCGGGTCTCCGGCACGACCACGGGTACCGGCGTCTGGCTGGCCGACCCGGACGCCGTACGCGTCTCCGGGCACCCCGGCCGCATCGACGCCATCGCCGTGCTCCCGAAGCCCGGCGTCCCCACCGCCGCCCTGGCGGCCCAGGTCGACAAGGCCCTCGGCGGCCGGGCCGAGATCCACACCGGGGACGGCCGCGGCACCGTCGCGGACCCCACCCTCGACGAGGCCAAAGAGGTCCTCATCGGCATCGGCGGCTCCTTCGGCGGCGTCGCCACGGTGGTCGCGATCTTCACCGCGGCCGGCACCATCGCCCTGGCCGTCGGCCAGCGCGCCCGCGAGTTCGCCCTGCTGCGCGCCCTCGGCACCACCCCGCGCCAGATCCGCCGCACCATCGCCACCGAGACCCTCCTCGTGGCCCCCGTCGCGGGCGCCCTCGGCTGCCTGCCCGGCATGGCCCTGGCCGCCTGGTGGCTGGACCAGCTCCGCGACCGGGGCGCGGTCCCGGCCCCGGTCGACCTGGCCGTTTCCTGGATCCCCCTGGTCTCCGCGACCGGCGCCGTCCTCCTCACCGCCCTGCTCGCCGGTTACATGGCCGCCCACCGCAGTTCCCGCATCAAACCGGGCCAGGCGCTGAGCGAGGCGAGCGTGGAGCGGCTGCGCATCGGCTGGATCCGCACCCCGCTCGGCCTCGCCGCCGCGGCCGGCGGTTTCGTCTGCGCGGCCCTGTCCGCCTCCCTGACCGGCGAGGACGCGGCCAACGCTGCCCTCGGCATCGTCGTGCTGTTCATGCTCGCCGTGGGCCTGCTCGGCCCGCTGGTCGCCCGGGCCTGCGCGGCCCTGTTCGGCCTTCCGCTGCGCGGCGCGAGCGCCTCCGCCGTGCTGGCCGCCGCCAACTCCCGTACCAACGCCCGCCGTCTGGCCTCCGCGATCACCCCGATCGTGCTCGCGATGGCCTTCTCCTCGGTCCTGGTCTTCCTGCACACCAGCGAGGACCACGTCACCGCCCAGCAGCAGCGCGACGGCATCACCGCCGACCACATCGTCACCGCCCCGGACGGCCCCGGCCTCGCCCCCGACGCGGTACGACGAGCCGAGGGCACCCCCGAAGTCACCGCCGCCGTCGGCCTGCTGAAGACCGCCGTACTCGTCCCCGGCTCGGCGGGCGCCCTGGAGCAGGCCACCGCCCAGGGCGTCACGGGCTCCGCACGCGACCTGGCCGCCGTACAGGATCTGGACGTCAAGGACGGCCAACTGTCCCTGCAGCAGGGCGAGATCGCGATCGACGCGTCCCTCGCCGACACCGCGGACGTCAAGGTCGGCGACCGTCTCCACCTCCGCCTCCCCGACGGCACGAAGGCCGCGCCGCGGGTCGTGGCGACGTACGGCCGCGGCCTGGGGCTCGCCCAAGTCACCCTGAGCCGTGCCGATCTCGCCACCCACGTCACCTCCGCCTACGACACGGAACTGTGGACGAAAGGCGGTACCACGGCCGGTCTGAAGGCGCTCGGCACCGTCCAGGACCGTGACGGCTACACCACCGCCCGGTCCGTGGACCGCGAGCTCAACGCCTGGGCCAACAACCTCATGGCGGCCGTCCTCGGCGGCTTCGCGGCCGTCGCCGCCGTCAACACCCTGGTGATGACGGTCCTCGACCGCCGCCGTGAGCTCGGCACCCTCCGCCTCATCGGCTCCACCCGCCGCCAGGTGCTGCGGATGATCCGCTGGGAGGCCCTGCTGGTCGCCCTCGCCGGCATCGCCCTCGGCACCGCGATCGCCCTCGCCACGCTCGTGCCGATGATGAACGGGCTGACGGGGCAGGGGCCTTACATCCCGCCGCTGATGTACGGCGCGTTCGCCGGGACGATCGTCGCGCTCGGCCTGACCGCGGCGACCCTTCCCGCCAAGGCGGCGCTCCGCGGGGAGACACTGGACGAGTGACCGAACCACTGACGCTCGCGCTCGCCGAGATCGAGGCCCTCGCCCGCACCGCCCACGAAGGGCAGACCGACAAGGCCGGACGCCCTTACGCCGAACACCTCCAGGCCGTCGCGGAGGGCGTCCGCGCGCGGGGCGGCGACGCCGAGCAGATCGCGGCGGCCTGGCTGCACGACGCCGTCGAGGACGACGCGCTCTCCGAGCGGTGGCTGGCGCAGGCGGCGCTGAGCCGTCGTACGAAGGACATCGTGCTCGCGCTCACCAAGCGCGCGGGGGAGCCGCCCGAGGCGTACGCCGCCCGCATCCTCGCCACGCCCGGCGCACTGCTGGTGAAGGAGGCGGACCTGGCCCACAACGCCGACCCGGCCCGCCTCGCGGCCCTGGACGAACCGACCCGGAAACGACTGACCGAGAAGTACACGCGGATGCGCACACTTCTCGGTCTCGTACGGGGTGAAGGGCAGCCGGCCTAGCGCCCTCGCCCTAGACGGTCTCGCGGTCTGGCCCTCTGGCCGATTGGCGGTCTAGGCGGAGACCTTCTCGCGGCGCTCCTGCTGCTGCCGCTCCCGCTGCTGCCGCTCGCGCGCCAGTTCCGTGGCGTCCCGCTTGAAGGCCCACTCCATCCTCGGCTCCATCGCGAACCGGAAGACCCGCTGCACCGGCTTGGTGCACAGCGCGGTGACGACCGCGGCGGCGAGGACGGACACGAAGATCTCACCGGCCGGGCGGTGCAGCCAGGCGTGGTCGAACCAGCCCTGGTAGTCACCGGCCTTCACCAGGAAGCCGTGCAGCAGGTAGCCGTAGAGCGTGCCCGCGCCGAGCGCCGTGAACCACATCTTCCGGCGCGGCACCCAGGCGAAGAAGCAGGCGGTCAGCAGCAGCGAGCAGCCGAACATCGCGAGCACCATGACCGGGCCGACCCACCACGGGGCGCCCAGGTCCTGGGCGGCGTCCCGGTGGTAGAACCACGCGGTGTTCATGCGCGGCACCGCCCACCAGCCCACGACGAGCGCCGCCGCGAACACGGGCAGGGCCAGGATGCGCATCCGCCAGGTGCGCACCATGTGGAAGTGCTCGGCCTTCATGCTCAGGCCGAGGACGAAGTAGGGCAGGAACTGAAGCACCCGCTGGAGGTCCAGGTCGTTGCCGATCGAGGGCGCCACGGACGCCAGCATGGCGATGCCGAGGGCGACGGGCAGCGGCCGGCGGATCATCTTCAGGATCGGGGTGCACATCCGCCAGACGAACAACGCGCACAGGAACCAGGTCAGATACCAGGGGTCGAGCAGGCTGATGTCCTTGCCGGGTTCGTCGCCCACCGTGCGCGCGAAGAGCACGTACGCCGTCTCGAAGAGCACGTACGGCACCGCGACACCCGTGATCAGCCGCTTGAGCCGGTCGGGGCGCATGTCGAAACTGCGCGAGAAGAAGCCGGAGATGATGATGAACGCCGGCATGTGGAAGGAGTACACGACCGTGTACGCGCCCTCCAGGATGCGGCTGTCGCCCTTGAGCGGCTCCCAGGCGTGACCGACCGCGACGAGCACGATCGCCAGGTACTTGGCGTTGTCGAAGAACGCGTCGCGCTGCTTGCCCTGCGGCTGCTGCCGAGGCTTCTGCTGAGCGAGCGGTGAGCGCGGGCTCGGCACTCCGGGTGCCGACGACTGTGCCGGCGGGAGCGGCACTCGGGGCGAGGCGGCGTGGAACATCTGAGGGACCCTAGCGTTGTCTGTGCGATTTCGTAAAACCGGCCACGTCATTCCTGGTTATCGACTTCGAGTACCCGGTATATCGGCACCTCGCGTCATTCTGCACGTGACGGTGAACACAGCGAACTGACAGGCGTATCCGTCACCGCAAGGGGCGTCTTGGTGTGATTCATCCTGACTAAATAGGTCATAAGGCCAGCAGGCGACTCCGGTGGAATGTCCGCTTCCTCTGGGCCGGTTATGGCCGCCGTTCATTTTCGAATTACCTGCGAACGGGATGTGTGGAGACCGAAACGATCCGGCCGAATTCCCTGCGTGATCCCTGTGCGAGGGTGCGCTCGAATTGCTGTGCGGGACTTGACGGTTCGGTCGCGGACGCGGGCGACACCCGCCCGGCGCCGCACAGTTCAGGCACAGGTGTGGTCAACGATGCGTCACCCGCCGCATACAGCGGCTTGGTTGGTGGCACGATGGTTCTGGCGGGGGTGCGCGGGGCCGGCACCTCCGGGCCGGGAGAGCGGACCGACCTAGGGTGTGATCAGTTGTGGCCATTTCGCTGTCAGTGGTGCTGCTGTTGGCGATCATCATGGTGGTGTTGATCCGTGGCGGGTCCCTCAAGGCCGGACCCGCGGTCGTGGCCGTGCTGTTCGGCTTCTTCCTGGCCTCGACGGGTATGGCCGACGACATCCAGCGCTTCCTCAACTCGATAGCGGAGACGATCAACTCGATCCAGTTCTGACCCTGTCGACCGAGCCGGTCCAGGCTGACCGACCGACCCGGTCACGGGGGCCGAAGACGGACAGCGGGGTACGTACGGGGATGGCGCTGTACGCCTCGGACCCGGCGGAGATGGGCGGTTTCCTCATCGAGGACCGCCGGGGCGGCGGAGACGGGGGAGGGCGTGCTCATCTCGCCCGCTCCGCCTCCGGCCGCCGCCTCGCGGTAAGGGCGTGCACGGCCAGTACGCCGACGCCCTCACCCGGACCGGCGGCGATGCAGCTACCACCCGCGCGAGCGAAGCCGAGCGTCCCGTACGGCCTGCGCTCCGTCCACACGATCGACGTACGGACCCTCCGGCCTGCCGCACCCGCCGAGCACACGAGGAAAGGGCCCGGTTCCAGAGGAACCGGGCCCTTTGCCGAACAGAGCGGGCGACGGGAATCGAACCCGCGTAGCTAGTTTGGAAGACTAGGGCTCTACCATTGAGCTACGCCCGCACAGCGCGCGCCGCAGGTCAGGTGACCGCGGCACAGAAGGCATCGTAGCGGGTCGGGCCCCCTCGCCGCACACCCCGGCCCACCTCGCCCCGCAGCCCGTAAATGCGGCGTTCCCATGGCTTGCGGGCATGTACCCTACGTCTCGCACCAGACGGGGTGTGGCGCAGCTTGGTAGCGCGTCCGCTTTGGGAGCGGAAGGCCGTGGGTTCAAATCCCGCCACCCCGACCACCTTCCTTGATCGCCTTTTGGGGCGTGTCGTGGCTGCGGTTACTATGCAAGCTGCATGCCCGTGTGTCTCTCGTCTGACCCTGACGACGTCCTCCGGGCGGCGAATCCGCCGGAGCCGTTCTGGCCCCGGCAGAATCCGAGAAGTCAGCCACAAGGAGACCGAACCGTGAAGAGCGCCGTGGAGACCCTGAACCCGACCCGGGTTCGGCTCACTGTCGAGGTGCCCTTCGAGGAGCTCAAGGACAGCCTCGACGCGGCGTACAAGAAGATCAACCAGCAGGTCACGGTGAAGGGCTTCCGCAAGGGCAAGATCCCGGCCCGCGTCATCGACCAGCGGTTCGGCCGCGGTGCGGTCCTGGAGGAGGCGGTCAACGACGCGCTTCCGAAGTTCTACACCGAGGCGGTCAACGAGGCCGACCTGGACGTCCTCGGCCAGCCCGAGGTCGACATCACCGAGCTGAAGGACGGCGACACGCTGAACTTCACCGCCGAGGTCGACATCCGCCCCGCCCTGGAGATCCCGGACTTCTCCGGCATCGAGGTCGAGGTCGACGCCGTCGAGGTCACCGACGAGGACGTCGACAAGTCCGTCGAGCAGCTCCGTGAGCGCTTCGCCTCCACCTCCCCGGTCGAGCGCGCCGCCGAGGACGGCGACGTCGTGACGATCGACCTGGAGGCCAAGGTCGACGGAGAGGTGCTCGAGGACGGCATCGCCAGCGGTGTCTCCTACACCATCGGCTCCGGCGAGCTCCTCGACGGCATCGACGACGCCGTGAAGGGCCTGGAGGCCGGTGGCGAGGCCACCTTCACCTCCGAGCTCAAGGGCGGCTCGGCGGCCGGCAAGGAGGCCGAGGTCACCGTCAAGGTCACCCAGGTCGCCGCCCGCGAACTGCCCGAGCTGGACGACGAGTTCGCGCAGCTCGCCTCCGAGTTCGACACCCTCGACGAGCTGAAGGCCGACAGCCGCAAGCGCCTCGAGAACATGAAGCAGTACGACCAGGCCACCCAGGCCCAGGAGCGCGTCCTGGAGAAGCTCCTGGAGCTCGTCGAGGTGCCCGTCCCCGAGAAGCTGCTCGAGGACGAGATCAACACCCGCAAGCACAACCTGGAGCACCACCAGCTCGGCCAGATGGGCCTCGACCTCGCCAAGTACCTGGAGATCCAGGGCAAGACCGAGGAAGAGTTCGACGCCGAGACCAAGGAAGCCGCGGTCAAGGGCATCAAGACCCAGTTCGTCCTGGACGCCCTGGTCAAGCGCGAGAAGCTGAACGTGAACCAGGAGGAGCTCACCGAGCACCTCATGCGCCGCGCCGCCTCCTCCGGCATGTCCCCCGACCAGTTCGCGCAGGCGGTCGTCGAGGGCGGCCAGGTTCCGCTGCTCGTCGGCGAGGTCGCCCGCGGCAAGGCCCTGGCCGTCGTGGTCGAGGCCGCCACGGTGAAGGACACCAACGGCGAGGTCATCGACCTGGACGACGAGGACGAGGTCGAGGAGGCCGCCGAGGTCGCCGCCGAGGCCACCGAGGCCGACGCCACCGAGGCCGACACCGAGAAGACCGAGGGCTGAGCCCACGGCACCTTGTAGGTCGTAAGGAAGGGCCCTCGGGAAGACGATCCCGAGGGCCCTTCCGACTTGGGGCGGGGTGGTGCGGGCAGGGGCGCGGGAAACTGCGCGAACCGCCGCCACGGACCCGCAGCCTGCCGAGCACGGCCCCCACCACGGCGAGTAGCAGACAAACACCCTCCGCACGCTCTACGCCCCCGGCGAACACCCCCTACTCCGGGATTCCCCAGGGGGACCAGCGCGTTAGGGTCCATGAGTATGGGGCCCCCAGTCGGCCGAACCGCCGGAGGCCCCCGCAGGGAACACGTGAAGACGGCCCGGCGCCGTCGTAAGACGAGCAGGTGGATACGTGACGAATCTGATGCCCTCCGCCGCCGGCGAGCCTTCCATCGGTGGTGGCCTCGGCGACCAGGTCTACAACCGGCTGCTCAACGAGCGGATCATCTTCCTCGGCCAGCCGGTCGACGACGACATCGCGAACAAGATCACCGCACAGCTGCTGCTCCTTGCCGCCGACCCGGACAAGGACATCTACCTCTACATCAACAGCCCGGGCGGTTCGATCACGGCCGGCATGGCGATCTACGACACCATGCAGTACATCAAGAACGACGTGGTGACGATCGCCATGGGCCTCGCCGCCTCCATGGGCCAGTTCCTGCTCAGCGCCGGCACCCCCGGCAAGCGCTTCGCGCTGCCGAACGCCGAGATCCTGATCCACCAGCCGTCCGCCGGCCTCGCCGGCTCGGCCTCGGACATCAAGATCCACGCCGAGCGGCTGCTGCACACCAAGAAGCGCATGGCCGAGCTCACGGCCCAGCACACCGGTCAGTCGTTCGAGCAGATCACCCGCGACTCCGACCGCGACCGCTGGTTCGACGCCGAGGAGGCCAAGGAGTACGGCCTCATCGACGACGTCATCACCACGGCCGCCAACATGCCGGGCGGCGGCGGCACCGGGGCCTGACACGCCCCGGAGGGGCCCGTAACGACCCCGCCACAGCCCCCAGCCGACCGCCACAGCTCCTAGGAGACAGACAGTGAACGACTTCCCCGGCAGCGGCCTGTACGACCGCACCCGCGCCGAGTACACGGGCCCCACGGCGGAGTCCCGGTACGTCATCCCGCGCTTCGTCGAGCGCACCTCGCAGGGCATCCGCGAGTACGACCCGTACGCGAAGCTCTTCGAGGAGCGCGTGATCTTCCTCGGCGTCCAGATCGACGACGCCTCCGCCAACGACGTCATGGCGCAGCTGCTGTGCCTGGAGTCGATGGACCCGGACCGGGACATCTCGATCTACATCAACAGCCCCGGCGGCTCCTTCACCGCGCTGACGGCGATCTACGACACGATGCAGTTCGTGAAGCCCGACGTCCAGACGGTCTGCATGGGCCAGGCGGCCTCCGCCGCTGCCGTGCTGCTGGCCGCCGGCACGCCGGGCAAGCGCATGGCGCTCCCGAACGCCCGCGTCCTGATCCACCAGCCGTACAGCGAGACCGGCCGCGGCCAGGTCTCCGACCTGGAGATCGCCGCCAATGAGATCCTGCGGATGCGCTCGCAGCTGGAGGAGATGCTGGCCAAGCACTCCACCACGCCGATCGAGAAGATCCGCGAGGACATCGAGCGCGACAAGATCCTCACGGCCGAGGAGGCGCTTTCGTACGGCCTGATCGACCAGATCATCTCCACCCGGAAGATGAACAACGCCGCAGTCCGCTGACGCGACTGCTGTATCGTCTGCCGCCCCTTGGCACGGTTCGTGTGCTTTGACACGCTGCACGTCAAAGTGAACCGGGCCAAGGGGGGCCCGAACGGGGGGCCAGGCAAGGTACCGTCGGATTAAGGCAGCACCAGGAGCCGCTGGATTCGTAAGCGTCCAGTCGTCTCCCAGGCGAAGGGGAAGCACACCGTGGCACGCATCGGTGACGGCGGCGATCTGCTCAAGTGCTCGTTCTGCGGCAAGAGCCAGAAGCAGGTCAAGAAGCTCATCGCAGGGCCCGGTGTCTACATCTGCGACGAGTGCATCGATCTCTGCAACGAGATCATCGAGGAAGAACTCGCGGAGACCAGCGAGGTGCGCTGGGAGGAACTCCCCAAGCCCCGCGAGATCTACGAGTTCCTCGAGGGCTACGTGGTGGGCCAGGAGGCGGCCAAGAAGGCCCTGTCCGTGGCGGTCTACAACCACTACAAGCGCGTCCAGGCCGGGGAGAACGGCGGCGCCAACGGCCGCGACGACGCGATCGAGTTGGCGAAGTCCAACATCCTGCTGCTCGGGCCCACGGGCTCCGGCAAGACACTCCTCGCCCAGACACTGGCGCGCATGCTGAACGTGCCCTTCGCGATCGCGGACGCCACCGCGCTCACGGAAGCGGGTTACGTGGGCGAGGACGTCGAGAACATCCTCCTGAAGCTCATCCAGGCGGCGGACTACGACGTCAAGAAGGCCGAGACGGGCATCATCTACATCGACGAGATCGACAAGGTCGCCCGGAAGAGCGAAAACCCGTCGATCACGCGCGATGTGTCCGGTGAGGGCGTCCAGCAGGCGCTGCTGAAGATCCTCGAGGGCACCACGGCCTCGGTCCCGCCGCAGGGCGGTCGCAAGCACCCCCACCAGGAGTTCATCCAGATCGACACGACGAACGTCCTGTTCATCGTGGGCGGCGCTTTCGCGGGCCTGGAAAAGCTCATCGAGTCGCGCGCGGGCGCCAAGGGCATCGGCTTCGGCGCGACGATCCGCTCGAAGCGGGAGCTGGAGGCCAAGGACCAGTTCGAGGACGTCATGCCGGAGGACCTGGTGAAGTTCGGGATGATTCCCGAGTTCATCGGCCGTCTGCCCGTCATCACCTCGGTTCACAACCTCGACCGCGAGGCGCTCCTCCAGATCCTGGTCGAGCCGCGCAATGCGCTGGTGAAGCAGTACCAGCGCCTCTTCGAACTCGACGGCGTGGAGCTGGACTTCGAGCGCGAGGCGCTGGAAGCCATCGCCGACCAGGCCATCCTCCGCCAGACCGGCGCGCGCGGCCTGCGCGCCATCATGGAGGAAGTCCTCCAGGGCGTGATGTACGAGATCCCGTCCCGGAAGGACGTGGCACGGGTCGTCATCACGGCGGACGTCGTCCACTCCAACGTCAACCCGACACTGATCCCGCGGGATGCGCGGGGCGGACGGGGGTCTGGGGAGGCGAAGACGGCGTAGCCGTTGGCAGAGAGTTCTGTAGGGGCGCCTGGCGATTTGACGCCAGGCGCCCTCCTCATTTGCCTGAACACAAACGGGTACGGGTGCGTACCCCTACCCTGGGCCGACGAGAGTCGTCTGGATGCCGTACTGGACCGACGGTTGGCGGAGGCTGGCATCGGATGAGCGATGAACTGCACGTCGTGTTCGACGAGACGGCGTTGGTCGCCGCCGGGCGTGGCAACGCTCTGGTCTCGCGCTTGATCCACCATGCGCACCAACAACAGGGCTGGTTCCTGTATGCCACCGTCTGTGCGCTGGTCGAGGCAGACCGCGCGCGGCCTGGTACGGCGGAGCACATCGCCGCTCTGCCGGGCATCACAGTGGTCAACCTCGACCTCCCCGCTGCGCTCGCCGTTGCCCGCGAGGAGACCTGGGCGGTCGCGCACAGCTGGTATGCAGCCAAGCCGACTCCCGATCGCCCGTACGGTTCGGTCGTGGTCACCGCTCATCCGAAATCATGGAAGGGGCCTTCCGTTCGCGTACTGGACCTCAGGCCCAGGCAGTCGGATGGTGAGGGATAAGCCCGGTTAGTTCCCTGAGCAGCGGGTGCGGGTTTGCCAGCTGCTTGCGACAGTTGATGAATCAGGCCAACTACAAGACAGTCATAGCGGTCATGCGTCGCTCCATGATCGAATTCCGTTCGACCTTGTCGCTCGCTCGTGTGTTCGGCTGAGTTTCAAACGGGAGGGATCGCATGATGGTACAAAAGGTGAAGCGAACTTTTGCGGTAGTTAGCATCGTCGCGGCAGCTGGCGTGGTACCTGTGGTTGTGGCGGCGCCCGCGTCGGCTTCATCTGGAGACTGCAGAGGTTGTGTGGCCTACGAGGGCTACAACGTTGGCCCCAAGGTGACTGCAGCCTGTGCGTATAAGGCGATACCACAGCCCTGGGGGCGTCCGCTTCCTAATCCGGCTTGCACTTCGGGGTTGACGGCAGCAGGTGTCGCTTCAGCGGTAGCGAGTGAGGCCTGCCGCCGGACTTGAGTCAACGACTCGTGTGTGTCCACGAGGGGGCGTGGCCGTTCTAATCGGCTGCGCCCCCTCATGGTGCGGCAGAACTCACGCGTTGACCCGGACCTCCTTGCGGAGCTTCGCGGTGAGTTCGGCGTCGGCTGCCGGGTCGCTGCTCTTGCCCGCCGCGAGGCTGGCGAACTCCATCGGCATGACGAAGCCGAGCGTGCTGTGGTCGCCCCAGATGCAGATCGACATCGACATCTCCTTCGGCTCGCCCGCGGCGGCCTCGGAGTTGTCGACCTTCGCCTGCTGGCACTTGAGGATCGCGCCGTCGAGGGAGGCCGGCTTGTACGCCTTCGGCTCGCCGACCAGGCTGACGTCCTCGCCGTCTTCCTTCTTGCTCTCGGACTTCATGTGGGCGAACATCGCGTCGACGGTCTTCTCGGGGTCGTCGATCGTGCCGTAGACGCCGCCGAAGTTGATCATCTTCTGGCTCAGCGGGTTCGACTCGTCACCGGCGGTGTACCCGGCGCTGACGTCCTTGGGGTCGTGCACGCCCCACTTCTCGGCGTCCTTCATGTCGCTCTCGGTGAAGGTGTCGCTGTCGCTCTCCGACTTCTTGTACTCAGAGAGCACGGTCGCCGGAGTCGTCAGCTTGTGGGGACCGTCATCGGCGATGTCCGACCCACTACCGCCCCCGCCCTTACCGAGCAGCAGCGCCGCCCCCACCGCGATAGCCGCCACCACAGCCACCGCGCCGATGATGATGCCCAGCTTCTTCTTGCCGCCACCCGGCGCCGGGGGCTGCGGGACTCCGTAGGGGGCCTGGCCGTAAGGGGGCTGGCCGTACGGCGGGGTCTGGGGCGGCACGCCCTGCGGGGGCTGCTGCGGGTAGCCGTAACCCGGCTGGGGCGCGGTCGGCTGCTGAGGGTAGCCATAGCCGGGCTGGGGGGCCTGCGGCGGCTGCTGGCCGTAGGGGCCCGGCTGGCCGGACGGTCCGGGCTGCTGGGGCTGCCCGCCGTACGGGCCCGGCTGGTTGTAACTCATTACTGGGTTCCCCTCCAGATGCTTGTGTGTCCCAGACATCTTGGCTGAAGGGGCAGGGGTGCGGGGCCGGCGGGGGGTATTGATGCCTACTTGTTGACAGGTCGTTCCAATTGTTGGGCGGGCCAGTCGGGTGGGGCGGGCGAGCGCGGGCCGATGGAAGCGGCGAAGTACTGTTTCGACCAGATGTATACGTTGATGTCGGGTGATTCCCGCATGGAACGTGCTGTAGCGCCTCTGAGTCGCTTGGCGAGGTTCGCGACGGAAACCCGCGCCGGGTATCTGACCTTGACTTGTACGAGATCGGGCCAACCGCTGAACTCTTCAATCTCCGCGTCAAGTTCCCGCGCCGCGTTGCGCATCGTGCGCTCGGCCAATGATCGTAGGTCGGAGGTGAGGATGGGGCGCTGTCCCTTTGTTGTGAACACCAGTTGCACGTGGAGGGTGTGGGGCTCGATGGTCGCGCCCCCTTCGACGGCCTTGTGTTCGCCCTCGCGGTCCTGTCCTGGCCGCTTTGATGGGTGTGCTGCCCGCCAGGCATCCAGCTGCGCTGGTGTCCATGTCGGTGTCCGTCCCACGTAGACCGGCTGCGGAAACCCGTTACCTGCCCTGGAGTTGAGGGCGTAGACGGCCTCTCGCGACACATCGAGATGCTTGGCGGCCTGTGCGGGGTCGAGCCGACGTTCTGTCATGGATTTCACGATAGGACGGACAAGTTCAACTTGTCCGTCCTATCGTGAATGCACGCCGAGCGCCGCCAGGTGCAAGTAGGTGCGTTGCGTCGAGGGGGGCGGGTGATTGTGAAAGGGTTCAAGAAGGTTGGGAAACCGACCAAGGCCCCGGCTGACAGCGGCCGCAAGTACCGTCTCTACCCCACGCAGCTTCAAGCCGAGCGACTCATTCAGTGGGGACACACCTGCCGTACTGTCTGGAACCTGGCCCTGGAACAGCGCATCTACGTGTACAAGCAGCGGCGTGAGAACCTACGAGCGGACGAGCAGTGCCGCTACCTGACCCGGGCGCGTCGCGATCTGGACTGGATCGCGGACCTTCCTTCCCAGGCGCCCCAGCAGGTTCTGAAGCACCTCGACAGGGCCTTCGACAACTTTTGGAGCCACGACCATCCCGCAGGGTTTCCCCGGTTCAAGAAACGCAGCTCGCGCTTGGCGATCCCATTGCCCGGACAGGCCGTGCGGGTGACCAAGCTGAACCGTAAGTGGGCCTGCGTACGAATCCCCAAGCTCGGTGAGGTCAGGTTCAGGCTGACCCGTCCGATCGGGGGGCAGATCAAAGCCGCGTCGATCCAGAGGGACGGGGCGGGGAATTGGTCCGTCAGTTTCGGGGTGCACACGGGGAGGAGCGCGGCACCGCCGAACGGACAGCCACCCGTGGGTGTGGACTTCGGCGTGAAGCAAGCGGCGTACCTCTCGGACGAGGTCGCGCCGCGACTCATGCAGCAGACGCTGACCAAAGGCGAGCGGCGGCGTCTTGCTGGACTGGAACGTCGTAGAGAGCGGCAGATCCGGGAGGCGAAGAGGCACAGAGGAGGCAAATACAGCAACCGATTGCGACGAACACTCCGCGCCATCGCCGACCTGAAGGCGAGGCAAGCTCGTCGTCGTGCCGACTTCACGCACAAACTCACTACAGACCTGGCCAAGAGCCACGGCTTGGTCGCGATTGAAGATCTTCGTGTGAAGCAGATGACACGTAGCGCCAAGGGCACGCCCGATGAGCCGGGGGTGCACGTCTCTCAGAAGGCCGGTCTCAACCGGGCCGTTCTCGATAACCTGCCAGGGGAGCGGCGGCGACAGCTGGCCTATAAATGCCCGGCCTACGGATCCAAGCTCGTTCTCGTACATCCAGCCAGGACGTCGCAGACCTGTGGTGCCTGCACTCTCTGGGACCCCGCATCGCGGATCAGTCGGGACGCTTTCGCCTGCACAGGGTGCGGGCACACTGACGATGCGGACCACAACGCATCGGTCGTCATCCTCAGCCGCGCCCTCCGTGATCAGGCGGGCACACCCATTGCCGCAGGACATTGCGGTGAACAGCACGCACCGACAGGCCAAATCCGGCCTGCGATGCTTCGTACCCGTACGGAGCGCACGCGTGAACCTCTGAACCCCTCGTTCGTGACAGCTCAGCCGTTGCGGGATACCGAGGGCTGTCAGGAATCTCCGCAGGTCACTGCGGGGAGGATGTCAAAGAACAAACGCGTTTCGGGACACCGCCGCGACACCCCTAAACTGACCCCGTGACCGAGAACGCTCAGCAGCAGCCACCAGCGCCCGACACCGAACTGCCGACCCAGTACGCGCCGGCCGATGTAGAGGGGCCGCTGTACGAGCGCTGGGTAGAGCGCGGTTACTTCGAGGCGGACGAGAAGAGCGACAAGCCGCCCTACACCATCGTCATTCCGCCGCCCAACGTCACCGGCTCGCTCCACCTCGGGCACGCCTTCGAGCACACCCTCATCGACGCCCTCACGCGCCGCAAGCGCATGCAGGGCTTCGAGACGCTGTGGCAGCCCGGCATGGACCACGCCGGCATCGCCACCCAGAACGTCGTCGAGAGGGAGCTGGGGAAGGAAGGCAAGTCCCGGCACGACCTGGGGCGCGAGGCCTTCGTCGAGCGCGTCTGGCAGTGGAAGGGCGAGTCCGGCGGGCAGATCAGCGGACAGATGCGGCGCCTCGGTGACGGCGTCGCCTGGTCCCGTGAGCGCTTCACCATGGACGAGGGGCTGTCCCAGGCCGTCCAGACCATCTTCAAGCGGCTCTACGACGACGAGCTGATCTACCGCGCCGAGCGCATCATCAACTGGTGCCCGCGGTGTCTCACCGCCATCTCCGACATCGAGGTCGAGTACCAGGACGACGACGGCGAGCTGGTCAGCATGAAGTACGGGGAGGGGGACGACACCATCGTCGTCGCCACCACCCGTGCGGAGACCATGCTCGGTGACACCGCCGTCGCCGTTCACCCCGACGACGAGCGCTACCGGCACCTGGTCGGCAAGCTCATCAAGCTGCCGCTGACCGACCGCTCGATCCCGGTCGTCGCCGACACCCACGTCGACCCCGAGTTCGGCACCGGTGCCGTCAAGGTCACCCCCGCCCACGACCCGAACGACTTCGAGATCGGCCAGCGGCACGACCTGCCGGCCATCACGATCATGGACGAGCACGCCGTCATCACGGCCCACGGTCCGTTCCAGGGCCTGGACCGCCTGGAGGCCCGCTCCGCCATCGTCGCCGCGCTGCGCGCCGAGGGCCGGATCGTCGCCGAGAAGCGGCCCTACGTCCACTCCGTCGGCCACTGCTCGCGCTGCAAGACCACCATCGAGCCCCGCCTGTCCATGCAGTGGTGGGTCAAGGTCGGTCCGCTCGCGAAGGCCGCCGGTGACGCCGTCCGCGACGGACGCGTCAAGATCCATCCGCAGGAGATGGAGAAGCGCTACTTCGACTGGGTCGACAACCTCCACGACTGGTGCATCTCGCGGCAGTTGTGGTGGGGACACCGGATTCCGGTCTGGTACGGGCCGGAGGGCGAAGTCGTCTGCGTCGGCCCGGACGAGGAGCCGCCCTCCGGCGAGGGCTGGCGTCAGGACACCGACGTCCTCGACACCTGGTTCTCCTCCGGCCTGTGGCCCTTCTCGACCCTCGGCTGGCCCGAGCAGACCGAGTCGCTCGCGAAGTTCTACCCGAACTCCGTCCTGGTCACCGGCTACGACATCCTCTTCTTCTGGGTCGCCCGGATGATGATGTTCGGCCTGTACGCGATGGACGGCACCCCGCCGTTCCACACCATCGCCCTGCACGGCATGGTCCGCGACCAGTTCGGCAAGAAGATGTCGAAGTCCTTCGGGAACGCCGTCAATCCCCTGGACTGGATGGACAAGTACGGCAGCGACGCGCTCCGGTTCACCCTGGCCCGTGGCGCCAACCCCGGTGTCGACGTGCCGATCGGCGAGGACTGGGTCCAGGGCTCCCGCAACTTCGCCAACAAGATCTGGAACGCCACCCGCTTCGCGCTCATGAACGGCGCGACGGTGGACGGTCCGCTGCCGGACGCGTCGAAGATGTCCTCGACCGACCGGTGGATCCTGTCCCGGCTCAACTCGGTCGTCGCCGAAGTCGACGCGCTCTACGACGACTTCCAGTTCGCCAAGCTCTCCGACGCCCTCTTCCACTTCGCGTGGGACGAGGTCTTCGACTGGTACGTCGAGCTGTCCAAGACGACGTTCCAGGCGGGCGGCGAGCCGGCCGAGGTCAGCAAGCGCGTCCTCGGCGAGGTCCTCGACGTCACGCTGAGGCTGCTCCACCCGGTCGTCCCCTTCGTCACGGAGACGCTCTGGACCACCCTCACCGGCGGGGAGTCGGTCGTCATCGCCGAGTGGCCCGCGGACAGCGGCTTCCGGGACGCGGCTGCCGAGCGTGAGATCGAGTCCCTCCAGTCCGTCATCACCGAGGTCCGCCGCTTCCGCGCCGACCAGGGCCTCCAGCCCGGCCAGCGCGTCCCGGCCCGCCTCACGCTCGACGGCACGGCCCTCGCGCCGCACGAGGCCGCCATCCGCCAGCTGCTGCGTCTGCAGCCGGAGGGTGAGGGCTTCTCGGCGACGGCGACCCTGCCGGTGGCCGGTGCCGAGGTCGCCCTCGACCTCTCCGGCACCATCGACGTCGCCGCGGAGCGCAAGCGGCTCGCCAAGGACCTCGCCGCCGCCGAGAAGGAGAAGGCGCAGGCCCAGGGCAAGCTCGGCAACGAGGCGTTCCTCGCCAAGGCCCCCGACCACGTCGTGGAGAAGATCCGCACGCGGCTCGCCAAGGCCGACGAGGACATCGCGCGCATCCAGGCCCAGTTGGAGAAGCTGCCGCCCGCGTAAGGGTTCGTACGCCGTGAAAGGCCCCCGGAGGTTTTCTGCTCCGGGGGCCTTTCGGCTACTCCTCCTCGTCCTTCCTGTTCCTGTCCCGCGCCACCCCCACCAGGCTCCGCACCGCCAACCCCGCGGCGATCAGTGTCAACGCGGCCACCACCAGGCCGATGATCGCCAGTGCGGGCGTACCCGTGGCGGCCAGGGCGCCCGTGCCGCCGGTTCCTAGGGCGGCGGCGTCCGTGGGCTTGCCGTACATGGTCAACTCCGTTCATACAAAAGGGGGTTCAGGTCGCCACCCACCGCTCCTCGCGCCGCAGCACCAGGTCGATCAGCGACCTGACGAACACGGCCTGGCGGAAGGCGTCGTAGAGCAGCTCGGGGATCAGGGGAGCGGCGAGCAGTACCGCACGGCGGCCCGCGCCCCGTACGGTCAGCACGCGCTCGGCGACGAACAGGAGCGTGATCCCGGCCCAGAAGACCGAGACGCCCTGCCAGCCCACCAGCGTCAGGCTGAGCACGGTGAACGCCGTGAACAACGCCAGGGCCAGTGCCCCGAGCCCGAGCAGGAACTGCTGCCGGAAGTACGGCGCGGTCACCCGCGTCCAGCCGTAGTCGCGCAGGTTCTCCAGCGCGCCCCGCTGCCAGCGCAGCCGCTGGTGCCACAGCTTGCCGAGGCTCGGCATGACCTCGGTGACCAGCCGGCAGCCGGCGGGGGAGACCGTGCGGTGGCCGAGCGTCTTGACCGCCTTGGTCATCTCGTCGTCCTCGGTGAGGGAGGCGAGGCTGTAGCAGCCGGTGCCGCCGCCGAGGAGGCCGTCCCGGCGCGCCTGGCGGACCTCGCGCAGCACCCGCGCGCGGAACAGGGTGCCCGTGCCGGTGAGGACGGCCGCCTCGTCGTGCTTGCGGCGGATCTCCACGGCGTAGCGCTGGTACTCCATGCGTTGCAGCAGGCCCAGCAGGCCGCCGCCCTCCTCGCCGTAGAAGACGCCTCCCACGGCTCCCACCTCGGGGTCGTCGAGGGCGTCGACGGCGCAGCGTACGAAGCCGGGGTCGAGGACGGTGTCGGCGTCCTGGACGAGGACGAGGGCGTCGTCGCCGAGGTCGTCGAGCAGCCGCTCCAGCACCTGGTTCAGGGCGCCCGCCTTCTTGTCGCGGTTGGCCACCGGGACGAAGACCTCGGCGCCGATCCGCTCGGCGATCGCGGCGGTGGCGTCGGTGCAGTTGTCGGCGGCGACGACGATCCGGTCCGGGCGCAGGGTCTGCCGGTAGAGGCCGGCGAGGGCGGCGGCCACGCGGTCCTGTTCGTCGTGGGCCGGGATGATCGCCACCAGGCGCCTGTCCGAGCTGTTCATGCTTCAACGGTCGGGGTGGCGGGTTGCGGCCAGGGTGCCGCGGGGGTGCGGGCCGGGTGCGGGCGGCGCGCGGCGCGAGGTCAGGACGGAGGACCTGGGACCAAAGTCACCGGACCATCGCTCGGAGCCGGGTCGAGGGTCACTCGGGCAGGCGGTAGCGGTAGCCGACGCCGCGGACCGTGCTGATCCAGGTGGTGTCCCCGGTGGCCGCCGCGATCTTGCGGCGCAGTCGCAGCACGGCGTACTTCACGCGCGCGTGGCCGGAGTCCGCCGCGTCGTGCCAGACCAGGCGGAGCAACTGCTCGTAGGTCAGGGCCTGGCCGGGATGCTCCGCGAACGTGCTCAGCAGGTCGAACTCCAGGGCGGTCAGAGCGAGCGGGACGCCGTCGGCGCTGGCCGCGCGGGTGGCCGCGTCGACCTGAAGCCCGTTCTGCGGGGCCGCCGCCCTCGCCGCCCCCGCCGCGCACGGCACCCGGCGGGTCAGCCGCCGGACGATGCGCGGGAAGCCCTCCGCCGAGGGCGTGAGGTAGCTGAGGTAGTCGTCGGCGCCCTCCCGATAGGCGCGGATGGCGTCGTCCGCGACGTACTCGGCGGAGAACAGCAGCACCGGCATGTCGTTCACGGCGCGGACCCGGCCGAGCAGCTTCCACGGGTCGCAGTCGGGCAGGTGCACGCCGAGGAGGAGGGCGTCCGGGGACAGTTCGAGCAGGGCGCGCTCGGCTGCGGCGCCGTCGGCGGTGCGCTCGACGCGGTAGCCCTGCTCCCGGAGCATCGAGGCGATGACCTCGGCGGGCCGGTCGAGGTGCAGGGCGATCAGGACCAAAGGGGCGCACATAAGCACCAAAGGTAACGATTCGCTCCCGGGACCGAGAGGCCCGTTGTCGGCGGCCGTCCGTAGACTGGGCCCCGTGAGTGAGCTCCCCCCTGAGGACAGCGGGTACCCCGACCCCTTCGACGAGATCGTCGCGGCCGAGACCGACCGCGACCCCGACCTCGCGGTCATCGAGGCCGGCAGCCGTACGCTGCGCACGCAGGGCGGCCCGCCGGCCGCCGACGTGCCCGCGCGGCCCGAGGACCCCGAGGTCGACAAGGCGCTGCGCGTGGTCGAGGCCGAGCTGGCCACGCGCTGGGGCGAGACCAAGCTGGAGCCGTCCGTCAGCCGGATCGCCGCGCTGATGGACGTGCTGGGCGAGCCGCAGCGGTCGTACCCCTCGATCCACATCACGGGGACGAACGGCAAGACCTCGACGGCCCGCATGATCGAGGCCCTGCTCGGCGCCTTCGAGCTGCGCACCGGGCGGTACACCAGCCCGCACGTGCAGTCGGTCACCGAGCGCATCAGCCTCGACGGGGCGCCGATCTCCGCCGAGCGCTTCATCGAGACGTACGACGACATCAAGCCGTACGTCGAGATGGTCGACTCCCAGCAGGAGTACCGCCTGTCCTTCTTCGAGGTGCTGACCGGCATGGCGTACGCCGCCTTCGCGGACGCGCCCGTGGATGTCGCCGTCGTCGAGGTCGGCATGGGCGGCACCTGGGACGCCACCAACGTCATCGACGCCGACGTCGCCGTGGTCACGCCCATCGACCTCGACCACACCGACCGGCTCGGCGAGACGCCCGGCGAGATCGCCAAGGAGAAGGCCGGCATCATCAAGCAGGACGCCACCGTCATCCTGGCCCAGCAGCCGGTCGACGCCGCCCAGGTCCTGTTGAAGAAGGCCGTCGAGGTCGACGCCACGGTGGCCCGGGAGGGGCTGGAGTTCGGCGTCGTCTCGCGGCAGGTGGCCGTCGGCGGTCAGCTGCTGACGCTGCGCGGGCTCGGCGGGGAGTACGACGAGGTGTACATCCCGCTGCACGGCCCCTACCAGGCGCACAACGCCGCCGTCGCGCTCGCCGCGGTGGAGGCGTTCTTCGGCGTCGGCTCGCAGCGGCCCGAGCCGCTGGACATCGAGACCGTCCGCAAGGCCTTCGCCGCCGTCTCCTCGCCGGGCCGGCTGGAGGTCGTCCGGCGGTCGCCGACCGTCGTGCTGGACGCCGCCCACAACCCGGCGGGCGCCCGCGCCACCGCCGAGGCCGTCGGTGAGGCCTTCGACTTCAGCCGGCTGATCGGCGTGGTCGGGGCGAGCGGCGACAAGAACGTACGAGGGCTGCTGGAGGCCTTCGAGCCGATCTTCGCGGAGGTCGTGATCACGCAGAACTCCAGCCACCGCGCCATGGACGCCGACGAGCTCGCCGCGATCGCCGTCGAGGTCTTCGGCGAGGAGCGCGTCCAGGTCGAGCCGCGGCTGCCGGACGCCCTGGAGGCCGCGATCACCCTGGCCGAGGAGGAGGGCGAGTTCGCGGGCGGCGGCGTGCTCGTCACCGGTTCCGTCATCACTGTCGGCGAGGCCCGACTGCTTCTGGGGAGGGGCTGACCGCCCGTGCGCACGCTCTGTTCTTCGACCCTGATCGGCGAGTTCTTCGTCATCGGCTTCGCCGCCCTGGTGGCGATGAAGGACGACGACCTGACCACGTCCACGGTGTGGACGGTCAGCGGCATCGCGATGTTCCTGTGCCTGGCGCTGTGCGGCATGGTCACCCGGCCGGGCGGCATCGCCCTCGGCTGGGCCCTCCAGATCGCCCTGATCGCCTCCGGGTTCGCCGTGCCGACGATGTTCTTCCTGGGCGCGGTCTTCGCCGCCCTGTGGTGGGCCTCGGTGCACTACGGCCGGAAGATCGACGAGGCGAAGGCCAGGTTCGCGGCACAGTCCGAGGCCGCTGCACCTGACGCCGCGTAGCACAGGCACGGACGGTATGCCCGACGCTGCGTGGCGCAGGCCGGGACGGTATGCCCGACGCTGCGTGGCGCAGGCCCGGACGGTATACCTGACGCTGCGTGACAGACGGCCGGACACGCCCTGTAACCTCGGTCTTCCCGCACCACGCTTGACACGCTCGACTAAGGAGCCCCCTCGTGACGCAGCGCACCCTCGTCCTCCTCAAGCCCGACGCCGTCCGTCGTGGCCTGACCGGCGAGATCATCAGCCGTATCGAGCGCAAGGCCGGCTGGCAGATCACCGCGCTGGAGCTGCGCACCCTGGACCAGGAGACCCTGGAGCAGCACTACGGCGAGCACAAGGGCAAGCCCTTCTACGAGCCGTTGGTGGAGTTCATGGCCTCCGGCCCGGTCGTGGCGCTGATCGTCGAGGGCGAGCGGGTCATCGAGGGGGTGCGGGCGCTGGCCGGTCCCACCGACCCGATCGCCGCCGCCCCCGGCTCGATCCGCGGTGACTACGGCGTGATCGTCCGCGAGAACCTCATCCACGCCTCCGACTCCGAGGAGTCCGCCGAGCGCGAGGTGAAGATCTTCTTCCCGGGTCGCGCGTAGCGCGTGCGGCGGCCGTGAAAGTCCGGGGGACCGCCTCCGGACTTTCTTGGCATATGCGTGCCGATCGAGGGAACGAGCACCCCCGAACGCCCCTCTCCAGGAGCGAACCGTGTCGGCATCTGCTGACAATGGCGGAGACCCTTACGCAGTGTCCGTGCGGGCGCCACTACGATGGAAGCCTTCACGTCACAGCACCCACTTCGCCGACCTGAAAAGCCCTCAAAAGCTCCCAGGAAGGCCAGACGAATCCTGATGGGGAACTCAATGTCGTTCATCGGCCGTGACATGGCTGTCGACCTCGGGACCGCCAACACGCTGGTGTACGTCAGGGGTCGCGGGATCGTACTCAACGAGCCGTCCGTCGTCGCGATCAACACCAACACCGGTGGCATCCTGGCGGTCGGCGCCGAAGCGAAGAAGATGATCGGGCGCACGCCCGGCAACATCGTTGCCGTCCGTCCGCTGAAGGACGGCGTGATCGCCGACTTCGAGATCACCGAGCGGATGCTCCGCTACTTCATCCTGAAGATCCACAAGCGGCGGTATCTGGCTCGTCCGCGGGTCGTCGTCTGTGTGCCCTCGGGCATCACCGGCGTCGAGCGCCGCGCCGTCATCGAGGCGTCGTCCCAGGCCGGCGCCCGCCAGGTGCACATCATCGAGGAACCCATGGCCGCGGCCATCGGCTCCGGCCTGCCGGTCCACGAGGCCACGGGCAACATGGTGGTCGACATCGGCGGCGGCACGACGGAGGTCGCGGTCATCTCGCTCGGCGGGATCGTCACCGCCCAGTCGATCCGCGTCGCGGGCGACGAACTGGACAACGCGATCATCCAGCACATCAAGAAGGAGTACTCCCTCCTCCTCGGTGAGCGGACGGCCGAGCAGATCAAGATCACGATCGGTTCGGCGTACGACCTCGACTCCGACGAGCACACCGAAATCCGCGGCCGGGACCTCGTCTCCGGGCTGCCCAAGACCGTCGTCATCTCGGCCGCCGAAGTCCGCAAGGCGATCGAGGAACCCGTCAACGCGATCGTGGACGCCGTCAAGACGACCCTCGACAAGTGCCCGCCCGAGCTGTCCGGCGACATCATGGACCGCGGAATCGTTCTGACCGGCGGCGGAGCCCTGCTGCGCGGTCTCGACGAGCGGCTGCGCCGGGAGACGGGCATGCCGATCCACATCGCCGAGGACCCGCTGGACAGCGTGGCGCTCGGCTCCGGCAAGTGCGTGGAGGAGTTCGAGGCGCTCCAGCAGGTGCTGGACGCCCAGCCGCGCAGATGACGTAACTCTTCGATTCCGCCGTACGGGATGATCTCCTCTCGTACGGCGGATCGTTGATATAGAGGCATAAGCTCGCCCGTACACAACCGCACATTCTGAACACTGCACATTCCTATTGAGGAAGGCACGGCCGCCGCACGTGAGGGACACACGAGAGAGCCGGCTGCTCCTGGTGCTGCTGATCGCCATCGCGTTCGCACTGATCACGGTGGACATCCGCGGCGGGGAGGACTCACCGGTCGACGGTGCCCGCCAGGCCGCGGCCACGGTCTTCGGCCCCATCGAGGACGGCGTCTCCGCCGCGGTGAACCCGGTCGGCAACGCGATCTCCTCCATCCGCGACTCCGGCGAACGGCACGACCGGCTCGCCGCCCTGGAGAAGGAGAACGCGGCCCTCAAGGCGAAGCTCGGCAGCGACGACCGCAACGCCAGCCGCCTCAAGCAGCTCAACAAGCTG
Organism: Streptomyces sp. Act143; assembly: GCF_003143935.1. GTDB lineage: Bacteria > Actinomycetota > Actinomycetes > Streptomycetales > Streptomycetaceae > Streptomyces. The sequence continues at coordinate 7,228,797 of NZ_QFRX01000001.1, forward strand.
ATGGGCATCGCCGCCGAGGGCCAGTACGGCATCAAGGGCGCCGAGGTCATCGCCATAGGAGCGGCCCAGGGCTTCTCCTGGACCATCACCATCGACGTCGGCAGCAACGACGGCATCAAACGTGACATGACCGTCCTCAACGGCGACGGACTGGTCGGCCGCGTGACGACCGTCGGCCCGAACACCGCCACCGTCCTGCTCGCCAACGACCCCGACTTCACCGTCGGCACCCGCATGGAGGCCGGCGACGAACTCGGCTTCGCCTCCGGGCAGGGCGACCGGCCGCTGCGCGTCGAACTCCTCAACGGCAAGGCCGAGGTGAAGAAGGGCGACCGCCTGGTCACCTTCGGCTCGCAGGCCGACAAGCCCTTCGTGCCCGGCGTCCCCGTCGGCGTCGTCTCCCGCGTCGACCCCTCCGGCGGCGGCCTGACCCGCACCCTCTACGTCACCCCGTACGTCGGCTTCACCAAGCTGGACGTCGTCGGCGTCGTCGTCGAGGCCCCGAAGAAGGACCCGCGCGACACGGTGCTGCCGGACAAGCCGAAGCCGACCCCCCGGCCGACGGTCACCGTCACGGTCACCCCCTCGGCGAACGCCAACGCCGACGGCCAGTTCGAGCAAGAGCAGTAGGAGCTGATTCCCCTTGCGTGTCAACCGGATCCTGCTCTCCACCTCCCTCGTCGTCGTCGCCCTGGTCCTCCAGGTCAGCGTCCTGTCCAGACTCCACCTCCCGGGCGCCGTCCCCGACGTGCTCCTGCTGACCGTCCTCGGCCTCGCCATGGTCTACGGCCATGTCGGCGGCGCCCTCGTCGGCTTCGGCGCCGGACTCCTCGCCGACCTCGCGCCCCCCGCGGACCACGCCGCCGGCCGCTACGCGCTGGTGCTGTGCGTCATCGGCTACCTCGCCGGCCTCGCCAAGCCGGAGAACGGCCGCCTGAAGTCGGCCACCGGCCCGATGGTCGTCGTGGTCGTCGCCGCCCTCGGCACGACCCTGCTCTACGCCGGTGTCGGCGCCCTCGTCGGCGACACCGCGGCCCGTCATGTCGGCCTCGGCAGCCTGCTGTTCACCGCCGCGCTGTACGACCTGCTGCTCGCGCCGTTCGTCGTCCCCGGCATCATGGCGCTCGCCCGCCGCGCCGAGAACGACCCGCTCGCGGAGACCAACTCCGCCGCCAAGAAGGCCACCGACATCTCGTCGGGCTGGCTGTCGTCCGGGACCGGCCTGAAGATCGGCGGGCAGCGCGGCGGACTCGGCTCGCTGAAGACCAAGGCCCGGACGCGGACCGCCCGCGTCGGCCGCATCAAGGGGGTCAAGCGGCTGTGAGGGCGGGGGTGTCGAGGCCGGATCAGATCGCTGCGGCCTCAGGCGAGTTCACTCGAACGGGTCTGCCGGGCCGGAACGTCGTCTCACAGGTCAGCCGTTCATCATTCGTACGCGCACACAACCCGGCGCACTGAGAGGGGGCGGCAGCCGCAGTGACCAACATCCCCGAGACCGGTCGGACCCCACGGGTCCAGATCAGGCTCATCGTGATCCAGATCCTCGTCCTGTCCCTCCTCGGCACCCTCGGCGGGCGCCTGTGGTACCTCCAGATCCGCGAGGGCGAGGCATACGCCAAGGAGGCCTCCGGCAACCACGTCCAGCAGGTCGTCGAGCCCGCCGTACGCGGCTCGATCCTGGACGCGCGCGGCGTGCCGATCGCGGACAACGAGACCAGGCTGGTGGTCTCCGCCTCCCGCACGGACCTGCTGAAGATGAAGGACGACGGCAAGGCCGTCCTCACCAAGCTGGCCAAGGTCCTCGGCATGAAGCCCGCGGAGGTCATGCAGAAGGTCCGCCTCTGCGACGCCAAGACCCCCCAACCCTGCTGGAACGGCTCGCCGTACCAGCCCATCCCCATCACCGACGAGGCCACCGCCAAGCAGGCCCTGCAGATCCGTGAGCGCGCCGAGGACTTCCCCGGCATCACCGCCGAGCCCGAGGCCGTGCGCCGCTACCCGGGCCCCGGCAAGGCCAACACCGCCCAGGTCCTCGGCTACCTCTCCCCGGTCACCGACGAGGAGATCACCAAGGCCCAGGACACCGACTCGCCCTACCTCCGCTCCGACCAGGTCGGCCGCTCCGGGCTCGAGCGGGAGTACGACAAGGAGCTGCGCGGCAAGGCCGGCGTCACCCGCTACGAGGTCGACAACCTCGGCCGTGTCATCGGCCAGGCCGAGGCCGACGAGGCCCAGCCCGGTGCCAACCTCGTCACCAGCATCGACTCCCGCGTCCAGCGCGTCGCGGAGTACGAACTGAACGAGGCGATGAAGAAGGCCCGAGAGGTCTACGACGACAACACCGGCGAGAACTACAAGGCCGACTCCGGTGCCGTCGTCGTCATGGAGGCCAAGACCGGCCGCATCGTCGCCATGGCCTCCAACCCGACCTACGACCCCAACGCCTGGGTCGGCGGCATCTCCGCCAAGGACTACAAGAAGCTCACCGGCAAGAGCTCCAACTACCCGCTGCTCAACCGGGCCATCCAGGGCCAGTCGGCGCCCGGCTCCACCTTCAAGGTGATCTCCACGGCCGCCGCCGTCGAGGCCGGCTACGACTTCGACGGCCGCTACCCGTGCACGAGCTCGTACTCGGTCGGCGGCCAGGTCTTCAAGAACTTCGAGTCGGAGAACTTCGGCCCCATCAACCTCGGCCGCGCGCTGGAGGTCTCCTGCGACACCGTCTTCTACGGCCTCGCCCACAAGGAGTGGCAGCGGGACGGCGGCATCAACCCGAAGAAGGGCGAGCCGAAGGACTACTTCTTCAAGGCCGCCCACCAGTTCGGCCTCGGCAAGACCACCGGCATCGACCTGCCCAACGAGGTCACCGGCCGCGTCCCCGACCGCGCATGGAAGCAGGCGTACTGGGAGGCCAACAAGGACGCCTGGTGCAAGACCGGCAAGAAGGACGGCACGTACGTCGAGAAGATCTCCTACGAGAACTGCCTCGAGGGCAACAAGATGCGCGCCGGTGACGAGATCAACTACTCCATCGGCCAGGGCGACACCATGGTCACCCCGATCCAGATGGCCACGATCTACGCGGCGATCTCCAACGGCGGCACCCTGTACAACCCGACGGTCGGCAAGGCCATCGTCAGCGCCGACGGCCAGTCCGTCGACGAGATCGCGCCCAAGTCCCACGGCAAGCTGCCCATAAGCAAGACCACGCTCGCCAAGATGGACGACGCCCTCGCGGGCGTGGCCACCCGCGGTACCGCCGCCTGGCGCTTCGCCCAGGTCGGCTGGCCGCAGGACAAGATCCCGATGCACGCCAAGACCGGTACGGCCGAGGTCTACGGCAAGCAGACGACGTCCTGGTTCGCCACGTACACCAAGGACTACTCGATCGTGATGACCATCTCCCAGGGTGGTACGGGCTCCGGCGCCTCCGGCCCGGCCGTCCGCAACATCTACGACGCGCTGTACGGCGTCTCCGACGACGGCACCATCAACAAGAAGAACGCGCTGCTGCCCACCCCGCAGAAGGGCCTGCCGAAGGTCCGCACGGACGGCACCATCAAGTCCCCGAAGGTCGCCAAGGACCCCGCCAAGGAGCAGCGGGTGAGCCAGGAGGGCGCCCCCAAGCCGGACGAGACCACGCTGGCCGCGACCGTCGAGCAGCCCGCGGCAGGCAACCGCAACACCCGCAGGCGCCGCCGTCGCCGGGGGAGCCGGAGGACGTGCACATGACCGGCAACAGCTTCTCCGTCTCCGGGTACGGACCCGAACGCGCGGGCTGGACGCGGCTGTTCGCCCGCGACTCGCTCGCCCGCCGGCTGGACTGGCCGATACTGTTCGCGGCGCTCGCGCTCTCCGGCATCGGCTCGCTCCTGGTCTTCTCGGCGACCCGCAACCGCACCGAGATCAACCAGGGCGACCAGTACTACTTCCTGATCCGGCACATCATGAACACCGGCATCGGGTTCGCCCTGATGATCGGCACGGTCTGGCTCGGCCACCGAGCCCTGAGAACGGCCGTCCCGATCCTCTACGGCGCCTCGGTGTTCCTGATCCTGCTGGTCCTCACCCCGCTGGGCTCCACGGTCAACGGCGCCCACTCCTGGATCGTGCTCGGCGGCGGCTTCTCCCTCCAGCCCTCGGAGTTCGTGAAGATCACGATCATCCTGGGCATGGCGATGCTGCTGGCGGCGCGGGTCGACGCGGGCGACAAGCCCTACCCGGACCACCGGACCGTGCTCCAGGCCCTGGGCCTGGCCGCCGTGCCGATGCTGATCGTCATGCTGATGCCCGACCTCGGGTCGGTCATGGTCATGGTCATCATCGTGCTGGGCGTGCTGCTCGCCTCCGGCGCCTCCAACCGCTGGGTGTTCGGCCTCCTCGGCACCGGCGCGATCGGCGCGATCGCGGTCTGGCAGCTCGGCATCCTCGACGACTACCAGATCGCCCGCTTCGCCGCCTTCGCCAACCCCAGCCTCGACCCGGCCGGCGTCGGCTACAACACCAACCAGGCGAGGATCGCGATCGGGTCGGGCGGCCTCACCGGCTCCGGCCTGTTCCACGGCTCGCAGACCACCGGCCAGTTCGTGCCCGAGCAGCAGACCGACTTCGTCTTCACGGTCGCGGGCGAGGAACTCGGCTTCGTCGGCGCGGGCCTGATCATCGTGCTGCTCGGCGTGGTCCTGTGGCGGGCCTGCCGCATCGCCCGGGAGACGACCGAGCTGTACGGCACGATCGTCGCCGCGGGGATCGTGGCCTGGTTCGCCTTCCAGTCCTTCGAGAACATCGGGATGACGCTGGGCATCATGCCGGTCACCGGTCTTCCGCTGCCGTTCGTGTCCTACGGCGGAACGTCGATGTTCGCCGTGTGGGTCGCGGTGGGACTGCTGCAGTCGATCAAGGTGCAGCGGCCGATGTCGGCGTAGCACCACGGAAGCGGAGCTTCACAGGGGACGCTGCTCACCTCCTGATTCCCCGGGGTTCGGAGTCGGTGCCCTCTGCCCTCCCGCCCCTACTCCGTCTAGATTCGATTCATGGCGGACACAAAGCGCGAGATCGAGCGGAAGTACGAGTCCGACGACAGCGGACTGCCCGACCTCACCGGCGTCGCCGGGGTCGCGGCAGTCATCGACAAGGGTGTCGCCCACCTCGACGCCACCTACTACGACACCCACGACGAACGCCTCGCCGCGTCCTCGATCACGCTGCGCCGCCGCATCGGGGGCACCGACGCCGGCTGGCACCTGAAGTTCCCGGTGGCGCCCGGCGTACGGGACGAGATCCAGGCGCCCCTCTCCGACACCCTGCCCGATGCCCTCGCCGGCCTGGTCCGCTCCCGAGTGCGCGCGAGCGAACTGCTGCCCGTGGTCCGGCTGCGCTCCGACCGCGATGTGCGCCACCTCATGAACGCCGACGGACAGCTGCTCGCCGAGGTCAGCGTGGACGCCGTACACGCCCAGCGGCTCGCCGGGGGCGACGGCAGCGCCCAGTGGACCGAGTTGGAGGTGGAGCTGGCGGACGGCGGCGACCCGGCCTTCCTCGACCGGGTGGAGAAGCGGCTGCGCAAGGCAGGCGTGCGGCCCTCGAAGTCGGCGTCCAAGCTGGCGCGTGCCCTGGCCGAGACCGCGCCGAAGAAGCGCCCGCCGGCGTCCGTCGAGGACCCGGTGACCGCGGGCGACCATGTGCTCGCCTACCTCCGTGTCCAGCGGGACGCGATCGTCGAGTACGACCCCGCCGTGCGCCAGGACGTCGAGGACTCCGTCCACAGCATGCGCGTCGCCACGCGCAGGCTGCGCAGCACGTTCAAGACCTTCGGCAAGGTCCTGGACCGGGAGGTCACCGATCCGATCGGCGAGGACCTGAAGTGGCTGGCCGGCGAACTGGGCAAGGACCGGGACCGTGAGGTGCTGAGCGAACGCCTGTCGGCGGCGCTCGACGAGGTGCCCCCCACGCTGGTCCACGGACCGGTCGCGCGGCGGCTGGACCACTGGGCGGGCGACCGGCCCGGCGGGGCGAGCGCGCGGCTGATCGGCGTCCTCGACTCCCGCCGCTATCTGTCCCTGCTCGACGCCCTGGACGAGGTGCTCAGCGAGCCGCCGCTGCTGAAGGCGGCTGGGAAGAAGCCCGAGAAGGTACTGCCCAAGGCCGTGAAGAAGGCGTTCGGCAAGGTGTCCGCGCTGGTCGAGCAGGCGGTGGAGCTGGAGCCCGGCACCGATCGGGACGTCGCCGTCCACGAGGCCCGCAAGAAGACCAAGCGCACCCGGTACGCGGCGGAGGCGGCCACCCCGGCCCTCGGCAAGTCCGCGAAGGCCCTGACCAGCGCCATGAAGGGGCTCCAGAACCTGCTCGGGGAGCACCAGGACAGCGTCATGGCCCGCGGAACCCTGAGCGAGCTGTCCGCGCTGGCGCACGCGGCGGGGGAGAGCGCCTTCACCTACGGGCTGCTGTACGGGCGGGAGGAGCAGCGGGCGGCGGCTGTGGAGGCCGAGCTGCCCGGGTTCTGGGACGGGATCAAGGACGGGGCGGACGCCCTCTGAGCCGCCGGGCGTCCGGGAGGCGGCCGCGCTCGCGTTACGCTAGATGGTCACCCCTGTCAGTCCACGGAAGTGCGAGATGTCAGCCGAAACCGCCGAGGCCGTTGAGTCTGTGTTCCCGCAGCTCGAAGCTCTGCTCCCGCATGTGCAGAAGCCGATCCAGTACGTCGGCGGAGAGCTCAACTCCACGGTCAAGCCGTGGGAGACCTGTGACGTCCGCTGGGCGCTCATGTACCCGGACGCCTACGAGGTCGGGCTGCCCAACCAGGGCGTCATGATCCTCTACGAGGTGCTGAACGAGCAGGAGGGCGTCCTCGCCGAGCGCACCTACAGCGTGTGGCCGGACCTGGAGGCGCTGATGCGGGAGCACGGCGTCCCGCAGTTCACGGTGGACAGCCACCGCCCGGTGAAGGCCTTCGACGTGTTCGGCCTGTCCTTCTCCACGGAGCTGGGCTACACGAACATGCTGACGGCCCTGGACCTGGCGGGCATCCCCCTGGAGTCGAAGGACCGCGGCCTGGACGACCCGATCGTCCTCGCGGGCGGCCACGCGGCCTTCAACCCGGAGCCGATCGCGGACTTCATCGACGCGGCGATCATCGGTGACGGCGAGCAGGCCGTCCTCGACATGACGCGGATCATCAAGGAGTGGAAGGCGGAGGGCCGCCCCGGCGGTCGCGAGGAGGTCCTCTTCCGTCTGGCGAAGACGGGCGGGGTGTACATCCCGGCCTTCTATGACGTCGAATACCTGCCCGACGGCCGGATCGCCCGTGTGGTCCCCAACAAGTCGGGCGTGCCGTGGCGCGTGTCGAAGCACACGGTCATGGACCTGGACGAGTGGCCGTACCCGAAGCAGCCCCTGGTCCCGCTGGCCGAGACGGTCCACGAGCGGATGTCGGTGGAGATCTTCCGCGGCTGCACCCGTGGCTGCCGTTTCTGCCAGGCCGGCATGATCACCCGCCCGGTGCGCGAGCGCTCGATCACGGGCATCGGCGAGATGGTCGACAAGGGACTGAAGGCGACGGGCTTCGAGGAGGTCGGCCTCCTCTCCCTGTCCTCCGCGGACCACACCGAGATCGGCGACATCGCGAAGGGCCTGGCGGACCGGTACGAGGAGGACAAGATCGGCCTGTCCCTCCCGTCGACCCGTGTGGACGCCTTCAACGTCGACCTGGCGAACGAACTCACGCGCAACGGCCGCCGCTCCGGCCTCACCTTCGCGCCCGAGGGCGGCTCGGAACGCATGCGCAAGGTCATCAACAAGATGGTGAGCGAGGAGGACCTGATCAGGACCGTCGCCACCGCGTACGGCAACGGCTGGCGCCAGGTGAAGCTGTACTTCATGTGCGGCCTGCCGACGGAGACGGACGAGGACGTCCTGCAGATCGCGGACATGGCGATGAACGTGATCGCCAAGGGCCGCGAGGTCTCCCGCTCCAACGACATCCGCTGCACGGTCTCGATCGGCGGCTTCGTCCCCAAGCCCCACACGCCCTTCCAGTGGGCCCCGCAGCTCTCGGCGGAGGAGACGGACGCCCGCCTGGAGAAGCTCCGCGACAAGATCCGCGGCGACAAGAAGTACGGCCGCTCGATCGGCTTCCGCTACCACGACGGCAAGCCCGGCATCGTCGAGGGCCTCCTGTCCCGCGGCGACCGCCGCATCGGCGCCGTCATCCGCGCGGTCTACGAGGACGGCGGCCGCTTCGACGGCTGGCGCGAGCACTTCTCCTACGACCGCTGGATGGCGTGCGCCGACAAGGCCCTCGCCCCCCTCGGCGTGGACGTCGACTGGTACACGACCCGCGAGCGCACCTACGAGGAGGTCCTCCCCTGGGACCACCTCGACTCCGGCCTCGACAAGGACTGGCTCTGGGAGGACTGGCAGGACGCCCTCGACGAGACCGAGGTCGACGACTGCCGCTGGACGCCTTGCTTCGATTGCGGGGTGTGCCCGCAGATGGACACCTCCATCCAGATCGGCCCGACCGGGAAGAAGCTGCTGCCGCTCACGGTCAAGAACGCGGGGCCCACGCCTGCTGCGAGTGGTCACTCGCACTGAGGTGAACGGGGCGCTGGATCGCGTCATGGGTTTCTGAGCCCCCTTCCGGACGGGAAGGGGGCTCGTCCTTCTGCCCGGAGTCGTCGGGCGGTCGGGACGGACCCGGCCGCGGCCGGCGGTGCGCGGTCGGAACGGAAGCAGGGCCTCCGGCGTCTACGTCGGTATGGATCTGGAGAAACCAGCGCAGACGGCGCCGCGGCAGAACCCCGAGGGGTGTCTCGCGGTCGCGATTCGGGTGCCGGTGCGGATCGTCGTGCTGGTGCTGGTCGTGCCGGTGCGCATGGCGTGGGACGCGCTCGTCGTCGCCGGGCGGTTCCTGAACGACACCGTGCTGCGGCCGCTGGGGCGGGCGCTGGAGTGGGCCCTGGAGTGGGCCGGGCGGATCCTGTTCGTGTGGCCGCTCCTGGGGCTGTGGCGGTATGTGCTCGTGCCGGTCGGCAAGGGGCTCGCCTGGCTCGGGAACGCGCTCGTCGTGGTGCCTCTGGTGTGGACGTACCGGTATGTGCTGATTCCTCTCGGGCATGGCTTCGGCTGGGCCGCTCGGCAGGTCGTGGCCGGTCTGGCGTGGGTGTACGCGCGCGTGCTGACGCCCGTCGGGCACGCGATCCTGTGGGCCCTGCGGGGGATCGGCGCCGGGTTCGCCCTGCTCGGGGCCGGGCTGTACGCCGCCCTGGCCTGGCTGGCGCGCTACCTCGCGGTCGTGCCTGCCGTGTGGCTGTACCGGTGGGTGTTCACGCCGGTCGGGCACGGTGTCGTGTGGGTGGTGCGGGGGATCGGGGTCGCTCTGTACTGGAGCGGCCGGGTGTTGTTCGTGCTGCCTGCCGTGTGGCTGTACCGGTGGGTGCTCACGCCGGTCGGGCACGGTGTCGTGTGGGTGGTGCGGGGGATCGGCGTCGCGCTGTACTGGACCGCGCGCGTGCTTCTCGTGCTGCCCGTGCTCGCCCTGTGGCGGTGGGTGCTCACGCCCGTCGGGCGGTTCCTCGCCGTGCTGGGGCGGGAGGTGCGGGACGCGCTCGGGCATGCCTGGCGGATCGCCGGGTACGTCTCGCTCGCGGTGGGGCGGTTCCTCGCGGCCCTCTTCCGGTGGGTCTTCGTGGAACCCGTGCGCTGGGTCTACCGCACGGTGCTCACGCCGGTCGGACATGTCGTACGCGATGTGGTGCTGCGGCCCGTCGCCGAGGCCGCCCGCAGTGTGGGACGGGCCACTCGGGAGGCGCTGGCCTCGGTGCGCGAGACCGCGCGTCAGGCGCGTGCCGACTTCCGGCGGATGCTCTTCGGGGAGCACCGGGAGGCGGTCGAGGCGGACCGGCGGGAACCGACACGGCTCGAGACACGTACTCTTGGTAGCAGTACGACCGCTCTCACGAAGGACTGAACGACACTGGGCAAGCGACAGCCCGAAGGCCCGCCGCCCGCACCCGCGGTGCAGCGCATCCGACTGCGCTACACCAAGCGCGGCCGCCTCCGGTTCACCAGCCACCGTGACTTCCAGCGCGCTTTCGAGCGTGCGCTGCGCCGCGCCGAGGTGCCGATGGCGTACTCGGCGGGGTTCACGCCGCATCCGAAGGTGTCGTACGCCAATGCCGCACCCACCGGCACGGGCAGTGAGGCGGAGTATCTGGAGATCGCCCTCACCGAGGCCCGGGACCCCGAGAAGCTCAGGGCCCTGCTCGACGAGTCGATGCCCGTCGGGCTCGACATCGTGGACGCGGTCGAGGCCCGGACCTCCGGGCTCGCCGACCGGCTGACCGCCTCGGTGTGGGAGCTGCGGCTCGACGGAGTGGAGCCGGCGGAGGCCGAACGGGCCGTCGCCGCGTTCAACGCCGCCGAGACCGTCGAGGTCCAGCGCATGACCAAGAACGGCGTCCGTACCTTCGACGCCCGTTCGGCGGTCGTAGATCTTGAAACGCACAGTTCGGCTGCTGATAGGCCGACCGACCAGCCCTGTGCGATACTGCGGCTGGTTGTTCGGCACGTGACGCCTGCCGTACGACCCGACGACGTCCTGTCCGGTCTCCGCGCCGTGGCCGACCTGGCGCCGCCGGTCCCCGCAGCGGTGACCAGGCTGGCGCAGGGGCTGTTCGATGAAGAGACCGGCGAGGTGACCGACCCGCTCGCGCCCGACCGCGAGGCAGCTGAGGCCCCCACAACGGCCGCTGCCGCCGCGAAGGCGCCGGCGTAGGGAAGGTCCCGCGAAAGGACGGACGTCGTAGCGCCGCCCTCGTACTCGGGAGCCACCTGGGTCGGGCAGCGCACCGACCAGAAGACTTTCGCCAGGCCGTACCCAACAGGGTGTACGGAACCGGCGAGACAGGACACAGAGAGCTCCCGTGCGGCGCCCGCGCCCCGGACGGCGGCACCGCGCATCGCGCGAGCCGCGGACGTCACCGGCATCGCCGGACCAGGCGCGGCGCCCGGGAGCCTGACGGGAGAAACGCCCGCATGCTCGAGCCGACCGAACCCACCGAGGGTTCCGAACTCAACACCCCCAGCGACACTCTGCCGCCGCGACGCCGGCGCCGTGCCGCATCCCGGCCGGCGGGTCCGCCGGTCGCCGCCGCGGCCGATGCGCCGGACGAGGTGACGCCGGCCATACCGGCCGCCGAGGACGCCGAGGCCGCTGCCGAAGAGCCGACGGAGGCCGCAGAGGCCACAGAGGCCGTGGCGGCTGAAGAGGCACCCGCGCCTGCCGCGCGCACGCGGCGTCGTGCCACCCGTCGGGCAGCCGCGCCCGCCGGGG
>NZ_QFRX01000001.1:7240231-7240482 GCF_003143935.1 Streptomyces sp. Act143
CGCCGAGGCCGCTGCAGCGACTCCGGCCGCCGACTCCGCCGACGAGGACGCCGCTCCGCGCCGTACCCGGCGTCGCGCCGTCCGGCGGGCGTCCGCGCCGACCGGGTCCCCGGCCGCTGCCGAGAGCGCGGCCGCCGCCGAGACCGTCGTACCCGCTGCCGAGCCCCAGGCTGAGCCCCAGGCCGAGGCTGAGGCCGAGGTCGTCGAGGAGCCGAAGGCCGAGGAGGCCGCCGCCCCCGCGCCGCGTACGC
>NZ_QFRX01000001.1:7240554-7351347 GCF_003143935.1 Streptomyces sp. Act143
CCGCGCCCGCCGGGGCGCCCGCGGCTGCCGAGACCGCTGCTGACGCCGCCGAGACCGTCGTTCCGGTGGCCGAGGAGAGCGTGGCCGTCGAGGCCGCTGCCGAGGCCGTCGCCCCCGAGGCCGTCGCCGCTGCCGAGGAAGAGACCCCGCGTCGGGGCCGCCGGCGTGCCACGCGTCGCGTGTCCGCGCCCGCCGGGGCGCCCGAGACCGTGGAGGCGCCCGTGAGCGCTGACGAGGAGAGCAAGCCGGCCGAGGCCGCCGCCGTCGAGGCTCCGGCTGCCGAGGCCCCCGTCGAGGAGGCCGCGCCGCGCCGCGCCCGTCGGCGTTCCGTGCGTCGCGCCGCCACCGGGTTCTCCGAGCCCGCGCAGGCCGTCGGCGACGAGGCCGCCGAGGAGGACGCGCCGCGTCGGCCCGCGCGGCCGGCCGTGGCCGTGTTCCAGGCGCCCGTCTTCGCCGAGCCGCAGTTCCAGACGCCCGAGCGGGCCGCCGCCGCGGCCGCCGCCGAGGCGGAGGTCGAGGTCGAGGTCGAGGAGCCCGAGGCCGAGGTCGAGGAGACCCGGGAGGAGCCGGTCTCCCCGCGCCGTCGGCGTCGCCGTCGCGGTGAGCCCGCGGAGACCGAGGCGCCGCAGGTCGTGGAGGCCGAGGACGAGGCCGAGGACGCCGAGGCGGAGGTCGAGGACGGCGCCGAGGGCGAGTCGGAGGAGTCGGAGGAGACCGGTTCCCGCCGTCGCCGTCGCCGTGGCGGCCGTCGTCGTCGCCGGGGTGAGTCCGCCGACGCGGAGGCCGAGGGCGAGGAGGGCGACGAGCTCGCTGCCGATCAGGACGAGCGGGCCGATCAGGAAGCCGCGGACACCGAGCAGGGCGAGGAGGACGCCGAGGAGGACCACTCCGACGAGGCCGGTTCCTCGTCCTCCAGCAGCCGTCGTCGTCGCCGCCGTCGTCGTCGCGCCGGTGACGCCGCCGCCGACACCGAGCCCGGTGACGGCGACCCGGAGCGCACGGTCGTCAAGGTCCGTGAGCCCCGCCCGAAGTCCGAGCCGTCCGACGAGGTGCAGTCCATCAAGGGCTCCACGCGCCTGGAGGCCAAGAAGCAGCGCCGCCGCGAGGGCCGCGAGCAGGGCCGGCGCCGCGTCCCGATCATCACCGAGGCCGAGTTCCTGGCCCGCCGTGAGGCCGTCGAGCGTGTGATGGTCGTCCGGCAGAGCGGTGAGCGCACGCAGATCGGCGTCCTGGAGGACGGCGTGCTCGTCGAGCACTACGTCAACAAGGAGCAGGCCACCTCGTACGTCGGCAACGTCTACCTGGGCAAGGTCCAGAACGTGCTGCCGTCCATGGAGGCCGCGTTCATCGACATCGGCAAGGGGCGCAATGCCGTCCTGTACGCCGGTGAGGTCAACTTCGAGGCGCTGGGCATGGCCAACGGGCCGCGGCGCATCGAGTCCGCCCTGAAGTCCGGTCAGTCGGTGCTGGTCCAGGTGACCAAGGACCCGATCGGGCACAAGGGCGCCCGCCTCACCAGCCAGGTCTCGCTGCCGGGCCGCTACCTCGTGTACGTTCCCGAGGGCTCGATGACCGGCATCAGCCGCAAGCTGCCCGACACCGAGCGGGCGCGGCTGAAGACCATCCTCAAGAAGATCGTCCCCGAGGACGCGGGCGTCATCGTCCGCACCGCCGCCGAGGGCGCCAGCGAGGACGAGCTGCGCCGCGATGTCGAGCGGCTCCAGGCGCAGTGGGAGGACATCCAGAAGAAGGCCAAGAACGGCAACGCGCCGACGCTGCTGTACGGCGAGCCGGACATGACCGTCCGGGTCGTCCGCGACATCTTCAACGAGGACTTCTCCAAGGTCGTCGTCAGCGGCGACGACGCGTGGCAGACGATCTACGGCTACGTCTCGCACGTCGCGCCCGACCTGGCCGACCGGCTGTCCAAGTGGACCTCCGAGGTCGACGTCTTCGCCACGTACCGGATCGACGAGCAGCTCGCCAAGGCCCTGGACCGCAAGGTCTGGCTGCCGAGCGGCGGTTCGCTGGTGATCGACCGGACCGAGGCGATGGTCGTCGTCGACGTCAACACCGGCAAGTTCACCGGCCAGGGCGGCAACCTGGAGGAGACGGTCACCAGGAACAACCTGGAGGCGGCCGAGGAGATCGTGCGTCAGCTGCGGCTGCGCGACCTCGGCGGCATCATCGTCATCGACTTCATCGACATGGTCCTGGAGTCCAACCGGGACCTGGTGCTGCGCCGCCTCCTGGAGTGCCTGGGCCGGGACCGGACCAAGCACCAGGTGGCCGAGGTGACCTCGCTGGGGCTGGTGCAGATGACCCGCAAGCGGGTCGGCCAGGGTCTGCTGGAGTCGTTCTCCGAGACCTGCGTCCACTGCAACGGCCGCGGTGTCATCGTCCACATGGAGCAGCCGACCTCCGTCGGCGGTGGCGGCAAGCGCAAGAAGCGCGGGCGTGGCGGCATCGAGCACGTGCACGAGGCCGCGGTGGCGGCGGAGGCGGCCGAGGCCGCTGCGGTCGCCGAGGTCGCGGAGCAGGACGGCGAGGTGGAGACCGAGGCCGAGGTCGCTGCCGAGGTCGCCGAGCCGGTCGCGCTGCCCGCGCCCGCCTTCGAGCCGGACGAGGAGCTCTACAGCAGCGCCGCCGAGGCGGAGGCCGCGGTCGGCCGGGGCCGTTCGCGGCGCCGGGCGAGCCGGCGGGCGTCGGCTCCGGCCGGTGCGCCGCGTCGCGACAAGGCCGAGCGGACCGAGCGGGCCGAGCGGGTCGAGAGGCCCGAGCGGGCGGAGCAGGTCGAGGAGACCGACACCGTCCCGACCGCTCAGGACGTCACCGCCGCTGAGGAGGTCGAGCGTCCGGTACAGCCGGAGCCGGCCGCCGAGGCGCACGCCGAGCCGGTCGCCGTCGAGGACCCGGTCGTCGAGGAGGCCGCGCCCAAGGGCCGTACCCGCCGCCGTGCCACCCGCAAGGTGTCCGCGCCCGCCGGGTCGCCGGCGGGGGCCGAGGCCGCGGTCGTGACCGTCGCCGAGACCGCGCCCGAGCCGGTCGCCGAGACGCCGGCGGAGCAGCCCGAGGCCCCGGCCGAGCCGGTCGCCGAGAGCGCCGCCCCGGCCCGCCCGCGGCGCCGCGCCGTGCGCAAGGCCACCGCGCCGACCGCGTCCGAGGAGACGGCCGTCGTGGTTGTCCCGTCGGCCACGGAGACGTCGGCCACGGAGACGGCGGCCACGGAGACGGCGGCCACGGAGACGGCGGACGCACCGGCCGCCGCCGAGGCCACCGAGGAGGCCGCCGAGGCCGCCCCCGCCAAGAAGACGGCCCGTAAGACGGCCAAGAAGGCGACGGCGAAGAAGGCCGCCACCAAGAAGACGGCGGCCAAGAAGACCGCGGCGAAGAAGACCGCGGCGAAGAAGACGACCGCCAAGAAGGCGGCCGCGAAGAAGACGGCGGCGGCCGAGCAGCAGCCGCTGTCGTCCGTCTCGACGGCGGCAGACGAGGACTGACACCCCGTCACCCGCGTGGCACATGAGCCCGCCCCCGGTCCGACGACCGGGGGCGGGCTCATGTTTTTTTCATATTACGTGGGCAACCCTCACAGGGTTCGGGCCGTCATACAGGTGTCGAAAGTGCGAACAGGCGTTGAATCACGCTTCCATGCGGTGAATCGCCGTTCCGCCAGCATGGTTACGATGTGAACCGAGATCGACGACAAATCCGGACAGTTGGGGTTTCATCCCCTTCGACACAGTCATTGGGGCTCAATACGTGAAGGCACTCGTGCTCTCCGGGGGAGCGGGCACTCGCCTCCGCCCGATCACTCACACCTCGGCCAAACAGCTCGTGCCGGTCGCCAACAAGCCCGTGCTCTTCTACGGCCTGGAAGCGATCGCCGACGCCGGGATCACCGAAGTCGGCATCGTGGTCGGCGACACCGCCGACGAGATCCGCGCGGCGGTGGGCGACGGCTCGCAGTTCGGGATCGAGGTCACCTACATCCCGCAGGACGCGCCGCTGGGACTCGCCCACGCGGTGCTGATCGCGCGGGAGTTCCTCGGCGACGACGACTTCGTCATGTACCTCGGGGACAACTTCATCGTCGGTGGCATCACCGGTCTGGTGGACGAGTTCCGCGCCGACCGGCCCGAGGCGCAGATCCTGCTGACGCAGGTGCCCAACCCGACCTCCTTCGGTGTCGCCGAACTCGACGCCCAGGGACGCGTGGTCGGCCTGGAGGAGAAGCCCAAGCAGCCCAAGAGCGACCTGGCCCTCGTCGGCGTCTACCTCTTCACCCCGGCCATACACGAGGCCGTGCGCGCCATCGAGCCGTCCTGGCGGGGCGAGTTGGAGATCACGCACGCCATCCAGTGGCTCATCGACAACAAGCGTGACGTCCGTTCCACCACCATCTCCGGCTACTGGAAAGACACCGGCAACGTCGCCGACATGCTGGAGGTCAACCGCTCCGTCCTGGAGACCGTCCCGCCGCTGATCGAGGGCGCGGTCGACGAGGACAGCGAGATCATCGGCAGGGTCCGTGTCGAGGCGGGCGCTCAGGTCAGCGGCAGCCGGATCGTCGGGCCGGTGATCATCGGAGCCGGTTCGGTGGTCAGCGACGCGTACATCGGCCCGTTCACCTCGGTCTCCGAGGACTGCCGTATCGAGGACAGCGAAATCGAGTACTCCATCGTGCTGCGCGGGTCGTCCGTGACCGGTGTGCGCCGCGTGGAGGCCTCGCTCATCGGGCGGGACGTCGAGGTCACGCCCGCTCCCCGTAACCCGTCGGCCCACCGGCTCGTGCTCGGTGATCACAGCAAGGTGCAGATCTCCTCATGACGACCACCAAGATCCTGGTGACCGGCGGCGCCGGTTTCATCGGCTCGCACTACGTCCGCACGGTGCTCGGCCCCGAGGGCCCCGGTGACGTCGAGATCACCGTCCTCGACAAGCTGACCTACGCGGGCAACCCGGCCAACCTCGACGAGGTGCGCGAGCACCCCGGGTTCGCCTTCGTGCAGGGCGACATCTGCGACCCCGAGCTGGTCGGCAAGCTGATGGCCGAGCACGACCAGGTGGTGCACTTCGCCGCCGAGTCGCACGTCGACCGGTCCATCGACGGCGGCGCCGAGTTCGTCCGCACCAACGTGGTCGGCACCCACACCCTCATCGACGCGGCCCACCGCGCGGGCATCAAGACCTTCGTGCACATCTCCACCGACGAGGTCTACGGCTCCATCGACGAGGGCTCCTGGCCGGAGACGCACCCGCTGCAGCCCAACTCGCCGTATTCCTCGGCCAAGGCCTCCAGCGACCTGATCGCGCTGTCGTACCACCGCACCCACGGCCTGGACGTCCGCGTCACCCGCTGCTCCAACAACTACGGGCACCACCACTTCCCCGAGAAGGTCATCCCGCTGTTCGTGACCAACCTCCTCGACGGCAAGAAGGTCCCGCTCTACGGCGACGGCGGCAACGTCCGCGACTGGCTGCACATCGACGACCACGTCCAGGGCATCGAACTGGTGCGCACCAAGGGCCGGGCCGGCGAGGTCTACAACATCGGCGGCGGCACCGAGCTGTCCAACAAGGAGCTCACCGGGCTGCTGCTGAAGGCGTGCGGCGCCGACTGGGAGACCAGCGTCGAGTACGTCGAGGACCGCAAGGGCCACGACCGCCGCTACTCCGTGGACTGCACCAAGATCCGCGAGGAGCTCGGCTACGAGCCCCGCAAGAGCTTCGAGCAGGGCCTCGCGGAGACCGTGCAGTGGTACCGCGACAACCGCGCCTGGTGGGAGCCGCTGAAGGAGCGGGCCGCGCTGTGACCGACAACCGCATCTGGCTGGTCACCGGCGCGGGCGGCATGCTGGGCCAGGACGTCCTGGCCCGGCTCGCCGAGGCGGGCGAGCAGGTCGTCGCCCTCGACCGCGCCGCCCTCGACCTCACCGACGCCGGGGCCGTGCGCGGCGCCCTTGAGGCGCACCGGCCCGCCGTCGTCGTCAACTGCGCGGCCTGGACGGCCGTCGACGACGCCGAGAGCCGCGAGGAGGAGGCGCTGCGCATCAACGGCGACGGCCCCGCCCACCTCGCCGCCGCCTGCGCCGCCACCGGCGCCGTCCTCCTGCACGTCTCCACCGACTACGTCTTCGCGGGCGACGCGACGACCCCGTACGCCGAGGACGCCCCCACCGCCCCGCGCAGCGCCTACGGCCGCACCAAGCTCGCCGGGGAGCAGGCCGTGCTCGGCTTCGACCGCGGCTACGTCGTGCGCACGGCCTGGCTGTACGGCACGGGCGGCCCCAACTTCGTCCGTACGATGATCAAGCTGGAGGGCGTCAAGGACACCCTGGACGTCGTCGACGACCAGCGCGGCCAGCCCACCTGGAGCGCCGACCTCGCCGGGCTCCTGTACGACCTGGGCCGCGGCGCCCTGGCCGGCACCGCCCCGGCCGGCGTCTACCACGGCACCAGCTCCGGCGAGACGACCTGGTACGGCTTCACCCGGGAGATCTTCCGGCTGCTCGGCACCGACCCGGACCGGGTCCGCCCCACCACCAGCGAGGCGTTCGTGCGCCCCGCCCCTCGCCCGGCCTACAGCGTCCTCGGCCACGACCGCTTCGCGGCGGCCGGGCTCACGCCCCTGCGTGACTGGCGGGCGGCGCTCACCGAGGCCTTCCCGGAGATCCACCGGGTCCAGACGAAGGAGAACCCGGCGTGACCGTCAAGGTCAGCGTGGTCATCGCGGTCTACAACCCCGGCAAGTACGTCGAGGACTGCATCGGCGGCCTGCTGCGGCAGAGCCTGAGCCCGGACGAGTTCGAGGTGTTCTTCGTCGACGACGGCTCCACCGACGACACCCCGGCCCGGCTGGACGCGCTCGCCGCCGAGCACCCGCACTTCCACGTCGTCCACCAGGAGTCCTCCGGCTGGTCGGGCAAGCCCCGCAACACCGGTATCGACGCCGCCCGGGGCGAGTACGTCATGTTCGTCGACCACGACGACTGGCTCGGCGACGAGGCCCTGGAGCGGATGTATGCCTACGGCAAGGCGAACGACGCCGATGTCGTCGTGGGCAAGATGGCGGGCATCGGGCGCCCGGTGCCGCAGGAGCTGTTCCGGGTCAACCGGCCGCGGGCGACGGTCGAGAACGCGCCGCTGATCGACAGCCTCACCCCGCACAAGATGTTCCGCCGGGAGTTCCTCGCCGAGCACGGCATGCGGTTCAAGGAGGGGCGCCGGCGCCTGGAGGACCACGTCTTCGTCGTCGAGGCGTACCTGCGGGCCAAGAGCGTCGCCGTCCTCGGCGACTACCTGTGCTACTACCACATCACCCGCGACGACGGCTCCAACGCCGGCTTCCAGCGCTTCGACCCGGTCGGCTACTTCGGCAACCTCCGCGAGGCCCTCGACGTGGTCGAGGAGCTCACCGAGCCCGGCCCCCTGCGCGACCGGCTGTTCAGCCGCTGGCTGCGCAACGAGATGGTCGAGCGGCTGCGCGGCAACCGGCTGCTGAAGCTCCCCGAGGACTACGCCGAGGAGCTGTACCGGGAGATCCGCGGCGTCGTCACCGAACGCTTCGGACCCGGCGTCCTCACCCACATCGCCCCCATGCAGCGGGTCGTCGCCGGGCTGATCCAGGCCGACCTCTACGACGACATCCGGGAGCTCGCCCAGTGGGAGGCCGCGATCCGGCCCACCGGCGAGCTGACCTCCCTGACCTGGACGGACGGCAGCCTCACCATCGGCTTGGGCGCCGAGTACCAGTCCGGCGACAGCCCCCTCGTCTTCCGCCGCGACGGCGACCGCGCCGTGCTGGACCTGCCGCTGTCCGAGAAGGCGCGCGAGGCGCTGACCGGGCAGGGCATCGCCCTGGACGCCCGGACCGACGACAGCGACGTCGATCTGGTGGTCCGGCACCGCGAGAACGCCACGCAGTACTACCTGCCGCTGGAGAGCGAGCGGCACGAGCCGGACGGCGACGAGGAGGGCACCTTCCGGCAGCGGATCACCGCCGCCGCCGTGCTCGACCCGGAGACCGCCGCCGCGGGCTCGCCCCTGTCCCGGGGCATCTGGGACCTGCACCTGCGCATCAAGGCGGGCGGCTGGAGCAAGGAGTGCCGGATCGGCGCGGTGCACGGCGAGGGCGTGGAGGCCGGGCGGCTGGCCGCGCTCACCGGTGAGCCGCGGCGGCTCGTGCTGCCGTACTGGACCGACGGGCCGGGGAACCTCTCCCTCGACGTCGACCAGCACACCAACAAGCTGGAGCGCGAGGCCG
The DNA here is from genome assembly GCF_003143935.1 of Streptomyces sp. Act143. Classification (GTDB taxonomy): domain Bacteria; phylum Actinomycetota; class Actinomycetes; order Streptomycetales; family Streptomycetaceae; genus Streptomyces. The sequence continues at coordinate 7,248,821 of NZ_QFRX01000001.1, forward strand.
TGGTGCTGGTGGACCCGGCCGGGGCCGTCGTCGACGGCGCGACCGTGCGGCTGCCGCTGCCGCTCGCGGTGACCGGCGAGGAGACGGTGCGGCTGCGCTTCGAGCGCAAGAACGTCGGCAAGTTCCCCGCCGAGGCCGTGGCGGACGGCCGTACCGTGACCGCTACGCTGCCGCTGGAGCAGCTGACCGGCAAGCGCTGGGCGGTCCGGATCGGGCTGCCGTCCGCGGACCGGGGCGAGCCGAAGTGGACCCGGCTCCCCGTCGACGTGGTCGTCGCCGCCGACGGCACCGCCAAGGTCATCGACCGGCACCTCCCGCCGGCGAAGCCTGCTCCCGCACCGGCGCCGAAGGCCAAGCAGCCCGCCCCGCCGCGGCCGCTGTGGCGGCGGGCCGCCGGGCGCCTGAAGCGGGCCCTGACGAACCAGCAGAAGAACAGCTGAGGATGCATGTGATGCGACCGCTCTCCATTTCCGGTTCCTGGGTGCATGAGCCGAAGGTGTTCCCCGACGGCCGGGGCAGCTTCCACGAGTGGTTCAAGGCCCCCCTCTTCACCGAGGCGGCCGGCCACCCGCTCACCCTCGCCCAGGCCAACATGTCCGTCTCCAGCCGGGGCACCCTGCGCGGCATCCACTTCGCGGACGTGCCGCCCGGCCAGGCCAAGTACGTCAAGTGCGTGCGCGGCGCGGTCCTCGACGTGATCGTGGACATCCGGGTCGGCTCGCCCACCTTCGGCCAGTGGGAGATCGTCCGCCTGGACGACCAGGACCACCACGCCGTCTACCTCTCCGAGGGGCTCGGGCACGGCTTCATGGCGCTGACCGACGACGCCACCGTGGTCTACCTGTGCTCCGAGGGGTACGCCCCCGAGCGCGAGCACGGCATCCACCCGCTCGACCCGGACCTCGGCATCGACTGGCCGGCCGACCTCACGCCGCTGCTGTCCCCCAAGGACGAGCAGGCGCCGAGCCTCGCGGAGGCCCGTGAGCAGGGGCTGCTGCCCTCCTACGAGGAGTGCGTGGCGTACCGGGAGGGTCTCGGTCAGTGACCGGGCCGGGGCCGGTTTGACCCGTTCGGCCGTGGCCCCGTAACCTTGACCGTCGGCGTGTCCTTGGATATGGGCACGCCACATCCCCGTAAACCTCATCCTCTCGGGCCTTGCGGCCGGGAGAGGCCGCTTGCTCTGCCGGGCGGCTGGACTGCGGGGGTGCCGTTCCCGAGCGAGAGAGTGAGATCCGCGTGTACGCCATCGTGCGCAGCGGTGGTCGCCAGCACAAGGTTGCTGTCGGCGACATCGTTGAGGTTGACAAGATTTCCACTGCCAAGGTTGGCGACACGGTCGAGCTCTCGACCCTGCTCGTTGTCGACGGCGACGCTGTGACCAGCGACCCGTGGGTGCTGGCCGGCATCAAGGTCCAGGCCGAGGTCGTGGACCACCACAAGGGCCAGAAGATCGACATTCTGCGCTACAAGAACAAGACCGGCTACCGCCGTCGCCAGGGTCACCGTCAGCAGTACACGGCGATCAAGGTCACGTCCATCCCGACGGCCGCGAAGTAAAGAGGGACTGAGCAATGGCACACAAGAAGGGCGCATCGTCCACCCGGAACGGTCGCGACTCCAACGCCCAGCGGCTCGGCGTGAAGCGCTTCGGCGGTCAGGTCGTTTCCGCTGGTGAGATCCTCGTCCGCCAGCGCGGCACCCACTTCCACCCCGGCTCGGGCGTCGGCCGTGGCGGCGACGACACGCTGTTCGCGCTGAACGCCGGTGCGGTGCAGTTCGGCACGCACCGTGGCCGCAAGGTCGTGAACATCGTTCCGGTCGCCTGAATCAGGCACTGATCGGAAGCTTTGCGCGAGGCGGACCTCACTTCCCTGGTGGGAAGGCGGGTCCGCCTTTCGCGTGTTAGTACAAGAGACAGTCCCGCACGTATCTGGAGGCACACCCCATGACCACCTTCGTGGACCGCGTCGAGCTGCATGTCGCCGCGGGTAACGGAGGTCACGGCTGTGCCTCCGTCCACCGTGAGAAGTTCAAGCCGCTCGGCGGACCCGACGGCGGCAACGGCGGGCGCGGCGGCGATGTGATCCTCACCGTCGACCAGTCCGTGACCACGCTGCTGGAGTACCACCACTCCCCGCACCGCAAGGCCACCAACGGCAAGCCCGGTGAGGGCGGCAACCGCTCCGGCAAGGACGGCCAGGACCTGGTCCTCGCCGTGCCGGACGGCACCGTCGTCCTCGACAAGGCGGGCAACGTCCTCGCCGACCTGGTGGGGCACGGCACCTCGTACGTCGCCGCCCAGGGCGGCCGCGGCGGCCTCGGCAACGCGGCGCTGTCCTCGGCCCGCCGCAAGGCGCCCGGCTTCGCGCTGCTCGGTGAGCCGGGGGACCTCCAGGACGTCGTCCTGGAGCTGAAGACCGTCGCCGACGTGGCGCTGGTCGGCTACCCGAGCGCGGGCAAGTCCTCGCTGATCTCGGTGCTGAGCGCGGCCAAGCCGAAGATCGCCGACTACCCCTTCACCACCCTGGTCCCGAACCTCGGCGTGGTCACCGCGGGATCGACCGTCTACACCATCGCCGACGTGCCCGGTCTGATCCCGGGCGCCAGCCAGGGCAAGGGCCTGGGCCTGGAGTTCCTGCGGCACGTGGAGCGGTGCAGCGTGCTGGTGCACGTGCTGGACACGGCGACCCTGGAGTCCGACCGCGACCCCGTCTCCGACCTCGACGTCATCGAGGAGGAGCTGCGGCAGTACGGCGCCGGGCTCGACAAGCGACCCCGCATGGTCGTCCTGAACAAGATCGACGTGCCCGACGGCAAGGACCTCGCCGAGATGGTCCGCCCGGACCTGGAGGCCCGCGGCTACCGCGTCTTCGAGGTGTCCGCCGTGGCCCACATGGGGCTGAAGGAGCTCTCGTTCGCGCTGGCCGACCTGGTCGCCAAGGCGCGGGCCGCGAAGCCGAAGGAGGAGGCGACGCGGATCGTCATCCGGCCGAAGGCTGTCGACGACACGGGCTTCACCGTCACCCGCGAGGACGACGGGCTGTTCCGGGTGCGCGGCGAGAAGCCCGAACGCTGGGTGCGCCAGACCGACTTCAACAACGACGAGGCCGTCGGCTACCTCGCCGACCGGCTCAACCGCCTCGGTGTCGAGGAGGAGCTGATGAAGGCGGGCGCCCGCTCCGGCGACGGCGTCGCCATCGGCCCCGAGGACAACGCGGTCGTCTTCGACTGGGAGCCGACCGTCATGGCCGGTGCCGAGATGCTCGGCCGACGCGGCGAGGACCACCGCTTCGACGCGCCGCGGCCCGCCGCCCAGCGCCGCCGCGACAAGCAGGCCGAACGGGACGAGTCGGAGCGGGAGTTCGACGACTTCGACCCGTTCGAGAAGTGACCGGCCCCCTCCAGGGCTGACGGCCGGGAGACCCGGCCGGCGGCAGGGCAACCAACCGGGATTCCGACGAGTCGTACCGGGCAGCACGGATGAGGATCTTGACTTCTTCCGTGGCCGACTGCCCGTGCGTCCTACGGAGTTCGCATGCCCCTGCCCCCTCGTACCACCCGGCGTGCCGCCGTGGCCGCGATCGCCCTGATCGCCGCCACGTGCGGCACACTGCCCGTCGCCCAGGCCGCCCCGGCGGCCGGCGTGCGGCAGGACTTCAACGGCGACGGCTACGAGGACCTCGCGGTGGCCGCGCCCGCGGCGAGCGTGGGCGGCAAGGCCAAGGCCGGGTATGTGGCCGTGCTGTACGGGTCGAGGAACGCACTGACCACCACGGGCCGGAAGGTGTTCACCCAGAACACCGCCGGGGTGCCGGGCACGGCCGAGGCGGGGGACGGGTTCGGCAGCGCGCTCAGCACCGCCGACCTGGACCGCGACGGCTACCCGGACCTCGTGATCGGCGTGAGCGGCGAGGACACCTCGGCGGGCGCGGACGCCGGGCTGGTCGAGGTGGTGTGGGGCGGACCCGGAGGGCTCGCGGGCGGCATGTCCCTGGCGAGCGGGAAGGCGTACGACAAGCTCGGCTCCCAGGGGCAGTTGACGGCCGGCGACATCGGTGACGACGGCTCCCCGGACGTGGTGACCGTGGCGAACCTGCACGACCTGCGGATTCTCAAGGGCCCCTTCACGCGCGGCGGTTCGCACGGCGGCGAGGAGCTGGTCCCGGACCGCTACGACAGCCGCGTCCTGGACCTGGCCACCGGTGACGTCAACGGCGACGGCCGCACCGATGTCGTCGGCGCCGAGAACGACGGCGACGAGTTCGACGCGCGCCGGGTCGTGTACTGGCTCGGCAATGGCGCAGGGCTCGACCCCTTCACGCTGGTGTACGACATCGACGGCGCCGGGCTCCAGGGCGGCGAGAGCCTCGACGTCGGGGACGTGAACCGGGACGGTTACGACGACATCGTGGTGGGCCGGGCGATCGACGGCTACGACAGCGACCTCGACACCCACCTCGCCAAGGGCGGCCGGATCGGCTGGATCCCGGGCACCGCGGACGGGCCCGACGGGGTGCGGGCGCAGTTCCTCAACCAGGACAGCCCCGGCGTGCCCGGCACCGCCGAGAAGGGCGACCGGTTCGGCACCGACGTACGGCTCGGGGACGTGGACGGGGACGGGTACCTGGACGTGCTCACCGGCGTGCCGGGGGAGGACATCGGGTCGGTCGCCGACGCGGGTGCCGTGGTGGTGCTGAGCGGCCGGGCCGACGGGCTGACCGGCGTCGGCTCCCACCAGGTGGTCACGCAGGACACCACCGGGGTGCCGGGCAGCGCCGAGCGGGGCGACGCCTTCGGCGCGGCCGTCCACCTCGGGGACGCCAACGGCGACGGGCTGGCCGACGTCGCGGTCGGGGCGCCGGGGGAGAACGCCGACGCCGGGTACGTGTGGTCCTTCCGCTCCCGGGCGTCGTACGTCGCCGAGCCGGGCGGGGTGCCGCTGCCGGCGACGGTTGTGGCGCCTGGGGGAGGCACGACCGCCTTCGGGAACACACTGCTGGGGACGACGGCGGCGGGCGCGCGGCTCGGTACCGGGTTCGCGTACTGACGTTCGTCCCGTCTGCTGATCAGCCCTCAGACCCGTTGCGGACACGACGAGTTCGTGTGCCGCGGCGGGTTTTCTGTTGTCCTCCTTCTTGTCATGCATGTGAACCCCGCCGTTCAGCGGCCGGACCTCCCACGGGCGTGAGCTTCCGATGTCCATGAGGCCAGTGAGGCAAGGGAGTTCGCTGATGACCGGAGCAGTTTCGCCCGACCGCCGCCGCTTTCTGACCGCCGGGGCCGCCGTGCTCGGCGCCGCCGCCTCCGCCCAGCTGTGGCTGCCGACGTCCGCCCGTGCCGCCGAAACCCCGTTGCCCGACGGGGTGTTCAGCCTCGGCGTCACCTCCGGCGACCCGCTGCCCGACGGCATCGTGCTGTGGACGCGGCTCGCCCCGGACCCGCTGAACGGCGGCGGGATGCCCGACCGGGTGGTGCCCGTGGAGTGGGAGATCGCCGAGGACGAGCGGTTCAGAAAGCCCGTCCGCCGCGGTGTCGCCCAGGCCCGGCCCGAGTACGGGCACAGCGTTCACGTGGATGTACGAGGTCTGCGCCCGGGACGCGCGTACTGGTACCGCTTCCGCACCAGCGGCCAGCTCTCGCCCACCGGCCGTACCCGCACCGCACCCCACCCGCACAGCAAGGGCGGCAGCCTGCGCGTCGCGCTCGCGTCCTGCCAGAACTGGCAGCACGGCTGGTTCACCCCGTACGCCGACATGCTCGCCCAGGACCCCGACGTCGTGCTCTTCGTCGGCGACTACATCTACGAGTCGACGCCGTCCTCGACCGGCGTACGCCGCCACGAGGGCACCGGCGAGCCGTACAGCCTGGTCCAGTACCGCAACCGCTACGCCCAGTACCGCAGCGACCCCGACCTCGCCGCGATGCACGCCAACGCGCCCTGGGTGGTCACCTTCGACGACCACGAGGTCGACAACGACTTCGCCGGCGAGATCCCGCAGGACCCCGACAAGCAGACCCACGACGCCTTCGTGGCCCGCCTGACCGCCGCCTACCAGGCGTACTACGAGCACATGCCGGTCCGCGCGACCGCGGTGCCGAACGGCCCGCACATCCAGATGTACCGGCGTCTGGAGTTCGGCCGCCTGGCCCGGCTCAACGTGCTCGACACCCGGCAGTTCCGCAGTGACCAGGCGACCACCCAGGAAGGCGCCCAGGACCCGTCGCTGACCATGCTCGGCGCCACGCAGAAGGAGTGGCTCCTCGACGGGCTGCACGACTCCCCGGCCCGCTGGAACCTCATCGCCTCCCAGATCATGATGGCCGAGACCGACCTCAAGATCGGCGAGGGCAAGCTCTGGTACTACGACGCCTGGGACGGCTACCAGGCCGAACGCAACGCCCTCATGGCCGACTTCGCCGACGTCCGCAACCCGGTCGTGTTCACCGGCGACCGCCACCTGACGATGATCAGCGACCTCAAGAAGGACTACGCCGACCCGGACTCGGACGTCGTCGGCGCCGAGTTCGTGGGGACGTCCGTCTCCAGCAACGGCGACCAGGACCAGGCCGCCTTCCACGCCGAATGGGACCCGCGCATGCCGGACAACCCGCACTGGAAGCTGATCGACGCCCACCGCGGCTACCACCTGTTCGACATCGACAAGCACGGCATCGACGCCCAGGTCAGGGTCGTGGACACGGTCCGGCAGCCGACGGCCACCGCGAGCACGCTGGCCACGCTGCGGGTGGAGGCGGGACGCCCGGGCGTGGAGCTCGCGTGACCGTGACCGTGCACCCCGGGTGACGGGGGCCTGGGACTCATCTGTGTCCCAGGTCTCTCTCAGGGCAGTCTCAGGAACCCCTCTTACCGTCCCTTGACCATGGAGACGGACCGTACGAGAAGAGACGAGGGTGTCGCGCCGCTGCCCGCCGGCACCCGCCTGCTGCACATCGGCCCCCACAAGACCGGCACGACATCCATCCAGGGCGCGCTGTTCGCCGCCAAGGACCGGCTCGGTGAGCACGGCGTCCTGTGGCCCGCCGCCACCCGGCACCCGATGGAGGCCGTCCTCGCTGCCTGCGCCCGGCCCGGGATGATGGGCGACGCGGCGCCCGACGAGAAGCAGTGGCGGCAGCTGGTGGACCGGGTCGACAGCGCCGGCCGGTCCACCACCTCGGTCATCAGCAGCGAGTTCTTCGCCGACGCCTCCGACGACACGGCCATCGAGCGGATCGTCGAACAGCTCGGCGGCGACTCCGTGCACATCCTGGTCACCCTGCGCCCGCTGGCGAAGATCATGCCCTCGCAGTGGCAGCAGTACGTGCAGAACGGGCTGCGCATGGGCTACGAGGAGTGGCTGGAGCACATGCTCCGCAAGGCCCCGTACGAGAAGCCCAACCCCAGCTTCTGGCGCCGCCACCGGCACGACCGGCTGGTCGAGCGCTGGGTCCGGGCGGTCGGCGCCGAGCGGGTCACCGTGGTCGTGGTAGACGACCGCGACCGGAACGGGCTGATGTGCACCTTCGAGCGGCTCCTCGGTCTCCCGCAGGGCCTGCTCCAGGAGGTCCCCGACGCGGCCAACCGCTCTCTCACGCTCGCCGAGACCGAAATGCTGCGGAATCTTAATAGGGAATTCCGCGGCAATGGACTGCCCGACGAGCTGTATTCGAAGCTGGTGCGGCACGGCGCGGTGATGCATATGAAGAACGCGTGCAGCCCGACATCGCAGGACGTGAAGATCTGCACCCCGCGCTGGGCCGTGGAGGCCGCCGCCGGGATCGGCGCCGAGGCGGCACTGCGCATCGGCGCGACGGGCGTGCGGGTCCTCGGCGACCCGGCGCTGCTGTCAGCCGTGCCCGAGCCCGGCACCGAGACCCTTGCGGAACCGCGGATCGCTCCCGAAGTGGCCGCGCAGGCGCTGTACGGGGCGCTCGCCGCGGCCGCCGCCGCGCCGATCCGGAACACCGCGCCGGTCAAGTCGCGGACGGTGCACCAGACCTCGTCCAAGGAACTCGTGAAGGTGCTCGGCCACCGGTGCCTGAAGCGGCTGCGACGCCGCTGAGCCTGTGGCGGCTGCGACGCCGCTGAGCGGTACGGTCGTCACACACAGCAATACGGAACTCCTGTGGAGTTACTCACAGCAATTCAGGGTGCTCGCCACAACGGTCTCCTCAATCACCAGGAGTGCAAGGTGAATGACAGGTAGCGCGCACATATGCGGTGGACGGCGCTCACCTTGCACTGCGGTAACCCCAAGTGGGACCATTTCCAAGTTCCCTGTCGCCCCGAGGTAGGTCACCTGTGTCCCAGCACATCGCCAAGCCCCGTACCACCGCAGTGATCCTGGCCGGCGGTACCGGTCAGCGCGTGGGTCTCTCGATCCCCAAGCAGCTGCTGAAGATCGCCGGCAAGGCAGTCATCGAGCACACCCTGACCACCTTCGAGAACGCCGACTCGATCGACGACATCATCGTCCTGATGGCGCCGGGCTACGTGCCGGACATAGAGAAGATCGTGGCCAAGGCCGGGTTCACGAAGGTCAAGAAGATCATCGAGGGCGGTTCCACGCGGAATGAGACCACCGAGCGCGCCATCTCGGCGCTCGGCGAGGGCCTGGCCGAGGGCGAGGACCTCAACGTCCTGTTCCACGACGCCGTTCGCCCCCTTCTCTCGCAGCGCGTCATCGACGACTGCGTGGTCGCGCTGGAGCGCTACCAGGCCGTCGACGTCGCCATCCCGTCCGCGGACACCATCATCGTGACCCGCACCCACGGCGAGGACGGCGAGTTCATCACCGAGATCCCGGACCGCTCCCGGCTGCGCCGCGGTCAGACCCCGCAGGCCTTCAAGCTGTCCACGATCAAGCGGGCCTACGAGGTCGCCGCCGGTGACCCCAACTTCCAGGCCACCGACGACTGCTCGGTCGTGCTCAAGTACCTGCCGGACGTGCCGATCCACGTCGTCGCGGGCGACGAGTACAACATGAAGGTCACCCAGCCCGTCGACGTCTTCATCGCCGACAAGCTCTTCCAGCTGGCCTCCACCGCCGCCCCCGAGCAGGTCTCCGAGGACGCCTACCGCGAGCTGCTGACCGGGAAGACCATGGTCGTCTTCGGCGGTTCGTACGGCATCGGCAAGGACATCGCCGAGCTCGCCGAGTCCTACGGCGCGAAGGTCTACGCGCTGGGCCGCTCCACCACCGGCACGCACGTCGAGAACCCCGAGGAGGTCGACGACGCGCTGTCCAAGGCGTACGCCGAGACCGGGCGCATCGACTACGTCGTCAACACCGCCGGCGTGCTGCGCATCGGCAAGCTGGCCGAGACCGACAACGCGACCATCGAGGAAGCGCTCAAGGTCAACTACCTGGCCCCGGTGCAGATCGCGCGTTCGAGCTACAAGTACCTGTCCGAGACCAAGGGCCAGCTGCTCCTCTACACCTCCAGCAGCTACACCCGCGGTCGCGCCGAGTACAGCCTCTACTCCTCGACCAAGGCCGCGATGGTGAACCTCACCCAGGCCCTGTCCGACGAGTGGGCGGCGGACGGCATCCGGGTCAACTGCGTGAACCCCGAGCGCACCGCAACGCCCATGCGCACCAAGGCCTTCGGCCAGGAGCCGGCCGGCTCGCTGCTGTCCTCCGAGGTCGTGGCCCGTACCTCGCTCGACGTGCTGCTGTCCGAGCTGACCGGTCATGTCATCGACGTCCGCCAGCAGGACCCGACGGCCGCCGCGGGCAAGGCCTCCGGCTTCGAGCAGGCGCTGGCCTCCGTTCTGGACCGTCAGGACGGCGTGGCATAATCAATCGCAATTAGACATCTGTTATTCAGGCCTCTGTGTTCGCCCGTTATCGGAGCATTCGCAGGGGCCTGAATCAGTACCCCTCGCGAATTCCTCACATTTTCGCCGCACCTCAGAACAAAACCGGCACTCCCCCTCCAAGAGCAGGTTCATCCGTGATAACCAGAGCCATTCGCGTAGCCCGGGTGGGCAGCGCGGCCGAGCTGGCCGCGGCGGCCCTCATGATCCTGGGCTTCCCTGTGCTCATGCTGGCCGCGCTCGTCCCGAGTGTGTACGCCTTCGCGGCCGCGGCCGCCGTGACGTACCTGGCGGACCACTATCTGCACCGCAAGAGCAGCTATCTGATCAACCGCCTGAGCAAGGTGCGCGCGGGTCTGTCGATCCGCTTCCTGATCCGGCAGCTGCTGCTGATCCTGCTGCTGGCTCGCCTGGATCTCGCGGACGGCATCGTCTTCTACGGGACGGTCGCCTGCTTCATCGCCTTCTACGGCCTCCAGGCCCCGCACGGCGCGCTGGTCACCCTGATCCGCAACCGCCGCCGGATGCCGGTCGCCACCCGCAACGTCGACCTGGCCGCCCGCATCCGCATCCCGGACGCCCCGCCGCGCGGCCTGCTCAACCGCTCCGCCGAGAAGATGCTCCACCTGGACCTCTTCGCGGTCGTCGGGGTACTGGTCTCCGCCGCGATGGACGACACCGTGGCGGCCTTCGCCGGCATCGGGGCGACGATAGCGCTGGGCACCCTGTACGTCCTCGCGCTGATGCCGTACGTCCGCGGCAACAAGATCCCGCCGAACGCGGACAAGGTCCTCGCCGCGGTCGACGACTGGCTGGCCGGGTACCGGCCCGAGACGGTGCTGTACTTCTCCGGCTCCAAGGACTCGGCGTACCAGGTCAACATGTGGCTGGAGACCATGGAGCAGCTGGACTCCAAGCCGCTGATCATCCTGCGTGAGCGCGTCATACTGCAGAACCTCGCGCCGACCACGGTCCCCGTCATCTGCGTGCCCGGAGGGGTGCACCTGATGAACATGGACCTGTCCACCGTGCGGGTCGCGCTGTACGCGGCCAACGTCGGCAAGAACATCCACCTGCTGCGCGTGCCGACCATGAAGCACGTCTTCATCGGCCACGGCGACAGCGACAAGCTCGCCAGCGTCAACCCGTTCAGCAAGGTCTACGACGAGGTGTGGACCGCGGGCCGCGCGGGCCGCGACCGGTACGCCATCGCCGACGTCGGGGTCCGCGACGACGACATCGTGGAGGTCGGCCGCCCGCAGCTGGCGCCGATCCAGACCTGGCAGGGCGTGCCCGAGGGCCGTATCCCGACGGTCCTGTACGCGCCGACCTGGGAGGGCTGGGACGGCAACCCCGGCAACACCTCCCTGGTGCTGGCCGGCGAGAACATCGTCAAGAAGCTGATCAAGGCCGACCCGCCGGTCCGCGTCCTGTACAAGCCGCACCCCTTCACGGGCACGGTCAGCAAGGCGGCGGGCGCCGCGCACGCCCGGATCACCGCGCTGGTCGAGAAGGCCGCCGCCGAGCGCGCCACGGACGCCCGCTTCACGTCGGACGCCGCCGCCCAGGCGCAGGCCAAGGCCGAGCTGACCCGCATCGAGGCCCGGATCGCCCAGCTGGCCGGCAACGGCGGCGAGAAGGGCGACGAGGCCGAGGCCACCCGTGACGGGCTGGTCGACGTGGCCAGGCACGAGGAGATCGCCCGGCTGCGCGCCGAGTGGAACGACACCTACTGGCGTTCCTTCGGCACCCACGAGCACCGGGTCATCACCGGCGCCGAACCGCGGCTGTACGACTGCTTCAACGTCTCCGACGCGATGGTCTCCGACATCTCGTCCGTGGTCTCCGACTTCATCGCGAGCGGCAAGCCGTACGCGGTGACGGACTCCGCGGAGCTGGGCGTGGAGGAGTTCAAGCGGCAGAACACCGCGGTGCGCGCCGCCACCATCCTGTCCAACAGCGCCGCCGAGCTGGGCGAGCTGCTGAGCGCGGTCCGCGACCTGGCGGGCGACCCGCTGGCCGAGGACCGCAAGGAGCTCAAGCAGTACCTGCTGGGCCCGGACGAGCCGACGTCCATCGAGCAGTTCAACACCGCGGTGGCGGACCTGGCCCGCAAGGCCGACACCCGCAACGCCGGCCAGGAGTCACGGGCGGCGGCCGGAGCCGCGGAGGCCGCGACCACGGCCTGACCCGTCCGCCTGGCCCATTCGGCCCAGGGCCCGGTTTTCGAGGAGTGATTCTCGAAAGCCGGGCCCTTTTGCGTATCTGAGGGGGGAACGGTCGTTGTAGTCCGTGACCTGCGTCACAAAGGACATGCTCAGAGACAACCGCTGGTGACGTTCGGCCGTCTAACTGATTGCGAATATGAGGATACGGGGGAAATGTGACCCAGCCTGATGTGACCGTGGTCATCGGCGCCTACGAAGCCATGCCCTACCTGGTCGAGTGCCTCGCGTCCGTGGAGGCCCAGACCCTCGGCCACGCCCGCATCGAGGTCATCGCGGTCGACGACGGCTCGACGGACGGCACGGGCGAGTACCTGGAGGAGTTCGCCGCCCGCGTCGACATGCCGGTCACCGTCATCCGCCAGGACAACTCCGGCGGCCCCAGCGGCCCGCGCAACGTCGGCCTGGACAAGGCCACCGGGCGCTACGTGTTCTTCCTCGACGCCGACGACCGGCTCGGCCCCGAGGCCCTTGAGCGGATGGTCGCGATGGCCGACCGCAACGCCACGGACGTGGTGCTCGGCCGCGTCGAGGGCATCAACCGCAAGCCGCCGCAGTCCATGTGGGGGCGGACGCTGGAGCGCACGGACGTCTGGTCGTCCAACATCAAGTTCACGCTGAGTGCGCAGAAGCTGTTCCGCCGCGAGCTGCTGAACCGTCACAGCATGCGCTTCGACGAGTCGCTGTGGACCGGCGAGGACGCCCTGTTCACCATGGAGGCCTATCTGCGGGCCGACGGCGTCTCCCTCATCGACGACTACACCTGCTACTACCTGGTGGGCCGCGAGGACGGCAAGCACGTGACGAAGAGCGGGAGCTACACCCTGCGCTTCGACTCCGCACGCGCCCTGATGACCCTGATCGCCGACATGGTCCCGGCGGGCCCGCGCCGCGACATGCTCATGGTCCGCCCGTTCGTCGTCACCCTGCTCCCGCAGTTCGGCGCGAAGTACCTCAAGGACAGCGAGCAGGTGCGGCGGCACAAGTTCGAGCTGGCGAAGCCGCTGCTGGAGGCGTACTGGACCGAGGAGGTCGCCCGCCGGCTGCGGGTCGAGGAGCGGCTGCGGATACACGCGGTGGCCGGGCAGCGCCCCGATCTCCTCCTGGACCACCTGGAGTTCCAGCGGGCCAGGAAGAAGCCCGAGGCGCTGCTGGAGAAGCGCGGCCGGCGGGTGTACTTCGCCTACCCGCACTTCCGGGACGCCGCCACCGGCATCCCGGACGCCCTCTACCTCGCCGAGCCGCGCGAGGCCCGCGCCGTCCCGGGCTACCGGGAGGGCGGGCTCGACTCGTTCGTACGGCGGGCGGTGCGCAAGGCGCGCCGGAGCCTGCCGTCGCGCTCCCGGGACGTCAGGCCGGCTGCGGCGGCGTGACGGCGGACGGGTCCTCGGCCTGCCGGGGCCCCGGGATCTCCGCCGCCAACCGCTCGGCCATCCGCGCGCGGTGCTCCCGTGCCGCCGCGCACAGCACCTGCACGGCCTCGTTGAAGCGCTCCTGCGAGGACGGCTCGTCCGGCCCCAGCAGATGCCGTTTCAACTCGGCCCGCGCCTCGGCCAGTCCGTCCTTCTCCGGATGCCGTACGGCGTCCAGCAGGCCCGGCACCCCCGCCGCGTCCGGCGTCAGCACGGTCGCCGCCCGCACGGTCGGGAACGCCTCCCGGAACGCCTCCTCGGCCAGCCCGCTGGTGTTGGCCACCGCGTACGGCTTGCCGCTCGCCAGGAAGTCGCTGACCACGCTCGACACATCGCTGACGAGCAGGTCGGCCCGGTTGAAGCAGGCGTAGAGCGCGGGCCGGGTGCCCGTGACGATCTGGTGCTCCCACTCCGGCAGCGAGGCCCAGTAAGCCGCCTCCCAGGCCGCCGTGGCCCGCTCCACCGCCCTGGCCCGCCCGCGGGGCGGCGCGGACTGCAGCAGCATCCGCTCCACCGAGTCGGCACTGGTGCGGAAGTCGGTGGTGGTGAGTCGGTCCAACTCCTCCGTGCACCGCGCCAGTTGGCCTCCGGTGTCGGTCCGCGCCCCCGACCGCGTCCGGTTGGCGGCCCGGATCAGCTCCCGCATCCGCTGATCGGCCGCCCCCGCCCGCGGGTCGACCGACCCGGTCAGCGGATGCGGCTTGTACAGCAGCCGCACACCGGGATCGGCGAGCAGCGCCCGTACGAGGTTCTCGCCGGCCTCGATGACGGAGGTGTTGCCCGGATTGCCGTCCCAGCCCTCCCAGGTGGGCGCGTACAGCACGGTCGTGTACGGGCCCTGCGGCGGGCCCGCGTACGGCCGTACGGCCTCCAGTTGCGGCCGTCCGATCTCCCGCACCTCGCGGTCGTCCACGCCCACCTCGGCCAGCGCGTACCGCTCGCGGGCCGCCGGACCGGCCACCCACACCTCGTCGTACGCCTTCGCGTACGGGTTGCACGAGGACAGCTTGTCGCTCTCGCCGTGGTTGACGAACGTGTGCTTGAGCGTGGGGATGCGCAGGACCTGCGAGGTCTTGCCGGAGTTCGACGGGTGGATGAGGACCTGGAGGGTGGAGTGCTCCAGCCGCATCAGGGTGGTGACCTTGGGCAGACAGACGATCGGCACGTCGGTCGCGGCGATCTTCTGCACCATGAAGCGCTCGCGCAGCACGATGACCGGCCGCCCGTCGAGCCCGGCGAGCGGCTCCAGCCACATGTTGGCCTGGTACGCGGAGGACGCGCCGCCGGAGAAGTACAGGCCGACCGTGGGCCGGTACTCCGCCAGCCAGGCGTCGAACCAGTCGAGGACCTCCTGCTCGCCCGCCGGGCGGCGGCTCGGCAGCAGCCGCAGCAGCAGCTCGCCCAGGCCGAGGAGCGCCAGGACGAGGGACACGGCCAGTCCGCCGACGGCGGCGGCCGGGACGTCCGTGGCCGCCGTGGCCGCCAGGCCGAAGGTCGCGGGCAGCCCGAACACCAGCAGCCGGTGCCCGGGGCGGCGCAGCAGCAGTGCGGGCGGGGCCGTCGACAGCCGCAGCGCGGAGGCGTCGATGTTCCGGGTCACCACCGGCAGCGTGCGGGTGCGGCGGACCAGGACGGAGACGGCCTGGATCGCGCAGTGCAGGGCGTAGAAGAGCAGCAGGGCGGCGACGATCGGGCCGTACACCGCCTCCCGGTCCTGCTCGCCCACCCGCAGCAGGCCCGCCACCAGCAGCAGGTCGCGCAGGACGTGCCGGACGGTGATGTCCGCGTGCGACTTGGCGAACACCGTCGCCATGCCCCGCTGCCACCGGTGCAGCACCCCCTCCCCGGCCACCGAGGCCGCTGTGGCGGCGATCAGCAGCGGCACGTCGGGAAGGAAGGCGGCGACGGCCTGGGCGGCGAAGGCGGCGGCCAGCAGGACCGTGACGAGGACGCGGGGGGCGGCACGGCGGAGCGGGAGCCGCCGCCTGCGCCCTGTGCGAGGGCCGGCGGCGGAACGCTTCAGCGGGCGTCTGAGGCGGAGCAGGCGGGGGCGGCGGAGTCTCTTCGTGGGCACGGCGTCACTCCAAGGTCGTCAAGGACGTGCGCCCGGGTTAACGCCTGCCGACCTCTGGACGACACGCGCGTGTCCGGGCGCCTTGGAGCGACCGTGAAGTGATAGGAGTGCCGTGCCCGCTCAGCGCCCCGACTGCAGAGCCCGGCGGATCGGACCGCCCACGACCCGGCGGGCGCGGCGGTAGACCGACGGCGCCGGGACCGCACCGGACGCCTTCGACGACCGGGAACCGGCCTTGGCGCGGGTCAGGTCGCGCTTCAACCGCTCGTTGTCCTGCGTCAGTTCGGCGATGGTGCGCTGCATGAACGCCATGCGCGCGGCGAGCGAGCCGAGGTCGGCCTCCAGCCAGGGGCGGACGCCCGCCGGGAAGGACAGCTTGCGCAGCCGCGCCTCGAAGGCGGCGCCGCCGTCGCCGTGCGTGAAGGTGTTCTGCAGGCCGTTGCGGTCGAGGAAGCCCGTGAACCGCTCGAAGCGCTCGTGGTGACCGCTCATCAGCTTGCCGAAGTCCGCGTCCTCGTACAGCTTCGCCGGGTCCAGGTCCGCGGGCACCTTGTCGATGCGGAGGTGCGGGATGTCGAAGTAGCGGCACAGCTCCAGCGTCCGGGAGTCCCCGGACAGCACGGTCGCGGGCGTACCGGCCAGCAGCGCGGCGATGTTGCCGTGGATGCGGGAGCCGAAGGAGAAGTCGAAGCCGCGCAGGTCGTCGATCCAGGTGACCGGGTCGATGTAGACGCGGACCTTGTCCTCGCCGTACATCGGGTGGTCGGGGTGCGTCGGGATCGCCTTGACCTTGGCGTTCGGGTCCGACAGGTCCCGCCAGTGCAGCTGCCGCGCGTCGGAGAGGTTCTGGCCGATGAAGCGCAGGTGCGGGTAGCGGGCGTGGGTGCGGTCGATGACCTTGCCCAGGCCCTGCTTCTGGACCGCGCTGTGCGAACCGTTGATCGCGATCCGGGACTCGGCGGTCAGCTGCGGCGCCCGCTTGTGGACGGCGAGCTCCTTGCCGTACATGAACAGCGAGGGGCAGCCGATGACCTCGACGTCCTTGAAGCCCATGTCCCTGAGGTACTGCTCGGTGAACTCGCCGCGCACCCCGATCGAGGCGCTGCGGTCCAGGACCGCGGAGACGAAGTCGCGGACCGCGGGCTCGATGGGCTTGAGCCGCGCCGGGTCGTAGTTGAGGCCGGTCTGCGCTCCGACACCGGTGACCACGACCGGGATCTTCAGCCGTCTGATGAGGCGGGTCAGGCGCTTGAGTCCGGCCTCGAAGGACGGACGGAAGGCGTTCGCCAGCGGTACGACGAAGGCGTCGTACTCCGCGTTGATCAGGGCCGCAGACGCCACGTCGGCCTTCATGCCGTTCGACACCACCTCGGTGCCCGGCGTCTCCAGGATCTTGTGGGTGGCGTCGCTGAAGATCAGGTTGCCGGAGTTGGTGGCGATGACGTCACGCTGGAGGGCTTCCTCGACAGGGACGACGTCGAAGGGACTCTTACCGGACCTGAGGAGAACGCGCTTCACGGCGTTCAACTTAAGTTGGTGAGTTCTTTGATTTCTATAAGGAACCCCTACAACCTTTTTGCCGTATGCGATGCGTGAGCAAACAGTTACGTCCTGGTGTGTCCGGGGGCTGAAACGCCGGGGCGGCCGAGGGGGCGCTTCGCGTAGATTGCTGCCACGCGCAAGGAAGTGGGGACAGTGCAGGTGGCAAGCGTCGCAAGCGCCCGGCAGGCCGTGACCGAGGCCCGCAGGATCGTCGTCAAAGTGGGCTCCTCGTCACTGACCACCGCATCGGGAGGCCTGGACGCCGACCGCGTCGACGCGCTCGTCGACGTCCTCGCCAAGAGCCGCAGCGGGGGAGAGAAGGAGGTCGTCCTCGTCTCCTCCGGCGCCATCGCCGCCGGACTCGCCCCGCTCGGGCTGCGTCGCCGCCCCAAGGACCTGGCCCGCCAGCAGGCCGCCGCCAGCGTCGGCCAGGGCCTGCTCGTCGCCCGCTACACCGCTTCCTTCGCCCGCTATGGCGTCCGCGTCGGCCAGGTGCTGCTGACCAGCGACGACATGAGCCGCCGGTCCCACCACCGCAACGCCTCCACCACCCTCGACAAGCTCCTGGCGATGGGCGCCTTCCCGGTCGTCAACGAGAACGACACCGTCGCCACGGACGAGATCCGCTTCGGCGACAACGACCGGCTCGCGGCGCTGGTGGCCCACCTGGTCCGCGCCGACCTGCTGGTGCTCCTGTCCGACATCGACGGCGTGTACGACGGAGACCCCAGCAAGCCCGGCACCTCGCGGATAGCGGAGGTGCGGGGGCCGGCGGATCTGGCGGGCGTCGAGATCGGCAGCGCCGGCAAGGCCGGGGTCGGCACCGGCGGCATGGTCACCAAGGTCGAGGCCGCCCGGATCGCGGCCGCCGCCGGCATCCCCGTGGTGCTCACCAGCGCCGTCCACGCGGCCGACGCGCTGACCGGCGGCGACACCGGCACCTACTTCCACCCCACCGGCAAGCGCTCCGCCGACCGGCTGCTGTGGCTCCAGCACGCCTCCACCCCGCAGGGCTCGCTGACCCTGGACGACGGCGCGGTGCGGGCGGTCGTGCAGCGCCGCAAGTCGCTGCTGCCGGCCGGCATCGCCGCCGTGGACGGCGAGTTCAACGCCGGGGACCCGGTCGAGCTGCGCGACACCGAGGGGCGCGCGGTGGCCCGCGGACTCGTCAACTTCGACGCCAAGGAGATCCCCCAGCTGATCGGCCGCTCCACCCGGGAGCTGGCGCGGGAGCTGGGGGCGGCGTACGAGCGGGAGGTCGTGCACCGGGACGATCTGGTGATCCTCCAACCCTGACGGCTTCGCGGCGCGGCGCGGCGCGCGGCGGCGGGCCCGGGGCCCCGGGTTGCCGAAAACGGGGTGAACGCCTTGTCAAGGCTGTCGCCCTCAGGTGGACGTTCCGCAAAAGTGCCACGCGAGCCCTTGCGGCCTGCTCAACTTTGTTTCTAGGGACACGTTCCGCGCGACCACCGTGTCGGTCACGGGGATCACTGGGTAAAGGAGGCCGTCGTGAGACGAGTGCGCCCTGGGGCCGCGCCCCGTGGTGGTGCCGAGGAGGCCTCGTTCCGTGCGGCCGGTGAGGAGCGCCTCTTGACGAGCGTCGCGGCCGGCGACCGTTACGAGGAGCCGGCCGAGCTGCCCCGGCTGTGGCACGTCACCCTCAGCGTCTCCGGCGAGGAGGCCCCGCTGAAGGAGGTGCGGCGCGGCCTCGAACAGCTCGCCCACGACCACCCCTTCCTGCTGACCAGCCGCTACGCCAACGACCACGCGGAGATCCGCTACTGGGAGGAGGCCCGCGATCTCCACGACGCCGCCGCCGTCGCGCTGCGCCTGTGGGGCGAGCACCGCCAGACCGCCCAGCTGCCGCCCTGGGAGATCGTCGGCCTGGAGGTCATCGACCGTGAGACCTACCACCAGCGCGTCGCCGAGGGCTACGGCCCGGCACCGGCGACACCGGTAGGGGTTCACCCCTTTTGACCTGCATCGCTCCATAGGGACCCATTGACCCCGTCTCGCGGTGCAAGACGACGGGGTCCCCACCCCCGTACGGCGCACTACCCTTCCCTCATGACCACGCTCTCGCCGTACGACTCGATGTCCCCGGTCACCCAGGCCGCCTACCGCGCCAAGGCCGCCGCCGCCGACCTCGCCCCGCTGCCGCGGGCCGATAAGGACGACGCGCTGCTCGCCGTCGCGGACGCCCTGGAGGTCCGTACGAGCGAGATCGTCGAGGCCAACGCCAAGGACATCGCCAAGGCCCGCGAGGCCGGCACCAGCGAGGCCATCATCGACCGGCTGACCCTCACGCCGGAGCGGATCCGCGCCATCGCCTCCGACGTCCGGGACGTCGTCGCGCTGCCCGACCCGGTCGGCGAGGTGGTCCGCGGCTCCACCCTGCCCAACGGCATCGACCTGCGCCAGGTCCGCGTCCCGCTGGGCGTGGTCGGCATCATCTACGAGGCCCGCCCGAACGTGACCGTGGACGCCGCCGCCCTGTGTCTGAAGTCCGGCAACGCGGTGCTGCTGCGCGGCTCGGCCTCCGCGTACGAGTCCAACACCGCCCTGGTGCGGGTGCTGCGGGACGCCGTCGGCGGGGCGGGGCTGCCCGCCGACGCCATCCAGCTGGTGCCCGGCGAGAGCCGCGAGAGCGTACGCGAGCTGATGCGGGCCCGCGGCCTGGTCGACGTGCTCATCCCGCGCGGCGGCGCCTCCCTGATCCGCACCGTCGTCAGCGAGTCGACCGTCCCCGTCATCGAGACCGGCACCGGCAACTGCCACGTCTACGTCGACGCCCACGCCGACCTCGACATGGCCATCGACATCCTGATCAACTCCAAGGCCCAGCGGGTCAGCGTCTGCAACGCCGCCGAGACCCTCCTCGTCCACCAGGACATCGCCCCCGAGTTCCTGCCGCGGGCCCTGGACGCCCTCGCGGAGGCCGGCGTGACCGTGCACGCCGACGACCGGGTGCTGGCGTACGCCAAGGACTCCAAGGCGACGGTCGTCGAGGCGACGGCCGAGGACTGGGAGACCGAGTACCTCTCCTACGACATCGCCGCGGCCGTCGTCGACTCCCTGGAGAAGGCCGTCGAGCACATCCGGCTGTGGACCTCCGGGCACACCGAGGCCATCGTCACCACCTCGCAGCAGGCCGCCCGCCGCTTCACCCAGCTGGTCGACTCCACCACCGTCGCCGTGAACGCCTCCACCCGCTTCACCGACGGCGGCCAGTTCGGCTTCGGCGCCGAGATCGGCATCTCCACCCAGAAGCTGCACGCCCGCGGCCCGATGGGCCTGCCGGAACTGACCAGCACCAAGTACATCGTCACGGGCGACGGGCACGTGCGCCGCTGAGAGGCAGCCAAGGGGCAGCTGACACGCTGAGGGCGCGCGTTCGTGCATATGCGCACGGCACGCGCCTTCGGCGTACGCCCGTGCGCGGGGGAGACGTCTCACCCAGCGGATGAATTTCCATACCGTCTGCCCAAATTGACCCCTCAGGTCTACTCTGGATCCGTGCCGGAGGACGTGGGGGGCACGCCGTTCCCTGACGGCTGGGAGCCCGACGACGACCACGACCGCGGGGTGTCGGACGAAGAGTTCGCCTCCGTGGTCTTCGACGAGGCCTTCGTACGGGCGGCCGTGGTGCACGAGCCGACCGCCGTCGAACGCCTCCTGGCCGCCGCCCAGGCGAGAGCGGAGGCCTCCGAGGCCGAGGCCCGCAGAACCCACGGCCGAGGCAAGCGCTACGACGACGGGTACGGCACCGACGGCCGCGCCGGTTTCGGCCATGATCCCGAGCTCGACGACCTGGACGACGACACCGACATCCTCGAAGGCCGCTACGGCGCCCCGGGGACGTACGGCAAACAGGTCCGCTGGCACCGCCCCGTCGCCTGGATGCTCGCGCTCCTCATGGGCATCGGCATGGTCACGCTCGCCTTCACCGCGGTCTACCGGGGCGCGTCCTCCAACAGCCGCGACCAGGTACCGCCCCCGCCCGCCACGACGGGCCTGGAGCAGGGCAGCGCGCCGCCGCCCTCCGCCTCCGCGGACTACTCCCAGCCAGCCTTCTCGGCGGTCCCGAAGACGCCCTGAACGTCCGTCGGTCACGCCCCGACCGTCCTGGTGAGAACCTGTCAGAACTTGTCGTGCGACGGGGCGTTTACCTGAGCTCCCGGAGACCTACTCTGAAGATATGGGAGGGCCTGGAGAACCACCTGAGGGTGCACCCGAGGGCGGCCCCGGGGGTGGTGAGGACGAGTACCGATCCGTCGTCTTCGACGAGTCGTTCGTCCGTGCTGCCCGGCTCCAGGAGTTCTCCGCGCAGGAGCGCATGGCCGACCACGCCCCCGCCGTCCGGCGCCGCCCGCCGATGCACCGGGGACTGTCCCGGCAGGCACTCGTCCTGGTCCTGCTGATCGCCCTCGCCTTCGGTACGGCGATCTACATGGGGGTACGGCACCCCTACGACACCCCCGCCGCCGTACGGGACGTCTCGCTGCCGCTCCGGACGACCGTCGTCCCGCTCGCCCCGGTCGGCAAGGTGCCGGGCGCCGCCGACGCCGAGTACCTCTACGCGCACAGCCCCGCCGCGCAGTTCCGCATCGGCGCCGCCGGGATCACGCTGCCCGCCGCGCGGGACACCTCGCACTTCACCGAGGCCCAGGTGATGAGCGCGCTGGACACCGTCAAGGAGTACCTGGTCCGGTCCGCGCTCTACCCGGAGGTCCTCACCGGCGGCGAGACCCGCCCGGTCCGCGTCCTGCTCCCGGCCGACCAGCACCTCCAGTTCGACGAGAGCCTGAACCACCCCGCCGCCGACGGCCGGCACGCGGTCACCGGATGGCTGGTTCGCCTCGATGCCAGGAGCGTGCGGCTGGCCGACCCGCAGATCCGGGTCCGCGGGACGCTCGCCGTCAGTGAGACGGAGTCCACGATCCTCGAAGTGACCGCCGACCACACCTACGTCTACGCCCTGCGGCCCACCGGTGCGGACGCCGGTGCCAAGGCGGAGACCTCCCTGTTCACCGTCCGGCGCGAGCTGCACTTCCGGTTCGACCGCGAGGACGTGCGGCTGCACCAGGCGCAGCTCTCCACGTCCTATGTGCAGGCCGGGCCGCTGTCCTGCGGTGACAACGCGGCGGACGTCTTCAGTCCGTTGCTGGCGGGGCAGACCGCGAAGGCCGGGGGGCCGGCGGGGACCGATCCGTTCGCCACGGACCGGGCCACGGCGGTTTGCGGGACCTTGGCCTCGGGGGCGTTGCCCAAGGGGTGACGCCAGGTACGGCGCCAGGGGTGACGCCAGGGATGGTTGCCCAGGCGCCTCAGGTCAGTCCTCCTCCGTGTCCCTCGGGGGCTGGTCCTTCGGGTTCGTGGCCGTGAAGCCGCCGAAGCCGCGTCGCACCCTGCCGCCCAGGTCGCCCGCGCCGCCCGCGATGTCCGAGACCAGCTTCATCAGGGGGTCCTTGGAGCTCTTGACGTGGTCGGCGTAGTGGGAAGCCGACTCGCGGAAGGAGTCCGTGACCGAGGTGTCCTTGTCCTCGCTGCGCCGCGGGTAGTGGCCGTCCATCAGACGCTGGTAGTCGCGGGACTCGGACCACTTCTTCAGTTCGGCCGCGCGGACCGTGGTGAAGGGGTGGCTGCGCGGCAGGACGTTCAGGATCTTCAGGACCGAGTCGCGCAGGTCGCCGCCCGCCTCGTACTCCTCGGCCTGCTTCAGGAACGCGTCCACGTTCATCTCGTGCAGGTGGTGGCCGCCCGCGAGCTTCATCAGGCCGCGCATCGAGGCCTGGAGGTCCTGGCCGACCAGCAGACCCGCCCGGTCCGCGGACAGCTCCGACTTGCGGAACCACTCCCGCAGCGCGGTCACGATCGCCATGATCGCGAGGTTGCCCAGCGGGATCCACGCCACCCGCAGGGCGAGGTTCGTCAGGAAGAGCAGGATGGTGCGGTACACGGCGTGGCCGGACAGGGCGTGGCCCACCTCGTGGCCGACGACCGCCCGCATCTCCTCCTCGTCGAGCAGCTCGACGAGCCCGGTCGTCACCACGATGATCGGCTCGTCCAGGCCGATGCACATCGCGTTCGGCTTCGGGTCCTGGCTGACGTACATCGGCGGGACCTTCTCCAGGTCCAGGATGTAACAGGCGTCCCGCAGCATGTCGTTGAGGTACGCGAACTGCTGGTCCGAGACCCGTACCGAGTCGGACAGGAAGAGAAGCCTGAGGCTCCGCTCGGGCAGCAGGCCGCTGAGCGCCTTGAACACCGTGTCGAAACCGCTGAGCTTGCGCAGCGCCACCAGGGCTGAGCGGTCGGCGGGATGCTCGTACGCACGCGAGGAGATCCCCGGGAAGCGCCTGCGCTGCCGGCTCGGCACGTTCTCGTGGCCGGTCTCGTGCCCGTTCTGCTCGTGGCCGTCGTCGGACATGTCTTCCCCCATGTGCGTGAGTGTCGTCCTTTGCGGACCCTTGTGCGGCCCTTTGCGCCCCCGAAGCAGAGCCCAGCCTAGGCGGAGATACCGTGGACGGGCAGTACAGCGAAGGAGTCCCGTCATGGAGCACAGCCCCGCGTCCGCCTGGCTGACCGAAGCCGCGAACGCAGCCCAGCAGGAAGGGTCGGGGTATCTGCTCCGGGTCGTACTGGTCGTGATGGTGGTGGGCTGTGTGCTGACCGCGTGGTTCCTGTTGCGGGGCTACAAGCAGAAGGACGACTGAGACGGGCCCGAAGTTCCGTCGGGGTGCGCCAACGGCGGAGTCGGCGTGATCGGCGCCGAGCCGCCCGCTTACGATGGGCCGACATCTTTATCCCGCCCACACCGGATAGGTCCAGATGAGCTTCCACAGCACCGCTGCCCAGTTGGTCACCCTTGCCGCAGAGGGCGAGGAGCACGGCGGCAACCACGAGAGCCTCAGCCCCTACGTCACCGGCGGTGGCGCCTTCGTCGTCCTCCTGCTGCTGCTGTGGATCACCACCCGCTTCAACCGCGACCGCTGAGCCGCCGACGGCCTGGGGGAGACCGGACCTCCCAGGACGGGCCGGTAGGGTCTGCACGCATGGGAGAGCAGGACATGCCTACCGGCCCGGGCAACGCCCCGTCGAACTCCGGCAAACGCCGCCTCGGCGTCATGGGCGGAACGTTCGACCCGATCCACCACGGGCACCTCGTGGCGGCCAGTGAGGTCGCCGCGCAGTTCCACCTGGACGAGGTGGTGTTCGTGCCGACCGGGCAGCCGTGGCAGAAGAGCCACCGCAGCGTCTCACCGGCCGAGGACCGCTATCTGATGACGGTCATCGCCACCGCCGAGAACCCGCAGTTCTCGGTGAGCCGCATCGACATCGACCGCGGCGGGCCCACGTACACCGTGGACACCCTGCGCGACCTGCGCATGCTCAACCCCGACACGGATCTCTTCTTCATCACCGGGGCCGACGCCCTCGCCCAGCTCCTCACCTGGCGGGACACGGCGGAGCTGTTCTCCCTCGCACACTTCATCGGCGTCACCCGGCCGGGCCACCACCTGACCGACGCCGGTCTCCCGGAGGGCGGTGTCTCTCTCGTGGAGGTTCCCGCGCTCGCCATCTCCTCCACGGACTGCCGTGCGAGAGTCGCCAAGGGAGACCCGATCTGGTACATGGTGCCGGACGGAGTCGTGCGCTACATCGACAAGCGCGAGCTGTACCGCGGCGAGTGAGCCGAGAGGGGCACCGGTGAACGACCGATACGACGCGGGACACGGCGGCGACCGCGACGACCAGTACCAACTCGTCGGCTACGACGAGTACGGCCGGCCCGTCTACCAGCAGGTCCCCCCACAGCAGCCGCACCAGCAGCCGTACGACCCGTACGCGCAGCAGACGCAGCAGACGCAGCAGGGCTACGGCTACGACCCGTACGCCGGGCAGTACCCCACGCAGGGCTACGACCCGTACGACACCGGTCAGCAGAACCCCGTGCCGTCCTACGACCCCTACGGGGGCGCGCAGGGCGGGGCGCCGGCGGACCCCTACGACCCCTACGGGCGGGCCGCGACCAGCGCGCAGCAGCCCCGCGTCGCCGAACAGACCGCCTACATCCCGCAGCAGGCCGGTCCCGCCGAGTCCGGGGAGCCGGACGGCCGCACCCGGGCCGAGGACGCCGGACGCGACTACCACACCGGGCAGTTCGCCTTCGTCGAGGAGCCCGACGGTGACTCCGAGGACGTCATCGACTGGCTGAACTTCACCGAGAACCGCACCGAGCGCCGCGAGGAGGCCAAGCGCCGCGCCCGCAGCCGGCTCGTCGCCCTGGTCGTCGTCCTGGCGCTCACCGCGGTCGGCGGCGTCGGCTACCTCTGGTACGCCGGGAAGCTGCCCGGACTGTCGTCCTCGTCCGACTCCGGGACCGGCACCGGCACGTCCGCCGCCGCCCAGAACCGCGACGTGATCGTCGTCCACCTGCACAACACCAAGGGCGGCGGCACCTCCACGGCGCTGCTCGTCGACAACACCACGACCAAGCAGGGCACCACCGTCCTGCTGCCCAACTCCCTCGCGCTGACCGACGACGACGGCACCACGACCACCCTCGCCAAGTCCGTCGAGGACGACGGCTCCTCCGGCACCCGGGACGCGATCGACACCGTCCTCGGCACCCAGATCCAGGGCACCTGGCGCCTGGACACCCCCTACCTCCAGAACCTCGTCGACCTGGTCGGCAACATCGAGGTCGACACCGACACCGACGTGCCCGACCCGGACGCCAAGAAGAAGGGCACCGCGCCCCTGGTGAACAAGGGCGAGAACCAGACCCTCAGCGGCAAGACGGCCGTCGCCTACGCCACCTACCGCGCCTCCGGAGAGGCCCAGAACGCCCAGCTGGAGCGGTTCGGGCAGGTCATGCAGGCCGTGCTGCGCAAGCTGTCGTCCGACGCGGGCGCCGCCACGACCACCGTCCAGACGCTGGCCCAGATCCTCGACCCGTCGCTCACCGACAAGGACCTCGGCACCTTCCTCGCCAAGCTCGCCGACCTCGCCAAGGGCGGCGACTACAAGACGGCGCTGCTGCCGGTGCAGACCGACGGCACCCTCAGCGCCCAGGCGAGCGACAGCGTGGTCAAGGACGTGCTCGGCGGCACCGCCAAGAGCCCCGACAAGGACGCCGCCGTCCGGGTCTCGGTGCAGAACGCCAGCGGTGTGAAGGACAACACCGAGAAGGCCCGCGTGGTGCTCCTCAACGGTGGCTTCACCTTCCTGGAGGGCGGCACCGCCTCCGGCACCCAGGCCGCCTCCAAGGTCGTCTACGCCGACGCCGCCGACAAGGAGAACGCCACCGAGGTCGCCAAGACCCTGGGCCTGCCCGCCGGCGCCGTCAGCAAGGGCAAGGTCACCTCGAACGCGAACGTCTCCGTGATCCTCGGCCAGAACTACGACCCGTCCTCGTAGCGGCCCCCGGAAGGCCGGGTCGCGGACGTCCGTGGCCCGGCCTCACCTGGTGGTCCCTTAATCACATGGGGTGTGCTCGGCGGTCCGTGAGACCCTTGAGGTCAAGTGACCGCCGACCGAAAGCCGTGTAGTGACCGCCACTGACCGCTCCATCGAGCTCATCAACACCGCCGCCCAGGCGGCCGCCGACAAGCTCGCGCACGACATCATCGCCTACGACGTCAGCGACGTGCTGTCGATCACGGACGCCTTCCTGCTGGCCTCCGCCCCCAACGACCGCCAGGTCAAGTCGATCGTCGACGAGATCGAGGAGCGCCTGCAGAAGGAGCTCGGCGCCAAGCCGGTGCGCCGCGAGGGCGACCGCGACGCCCGCTGGATCCTGCTCGACTACGTCGACATCGTCGTCCACGTCCAGCACAGCGAGGAGCGTGTCTTCTACGCCCTGGAGCGGCTGTGGAAGGACTGCCCCGAGCTGGACCTGCCCGAGGACGCCAAGGCCACCCGCGGCAAGGCCGAGGAGCACGCCAAGCTGCAGGCCGCCGAGGAGTCCGCCGACCTGGGCGGGGACTGGTGATGAGTGGCACCGGTGAGGTGACGGACGCGAAGCGGGGCGGCCGGGGCCGCCGCGTCATCCTGTGGCGGCACGGTCAGACCTCGTGGAACGTGGAGCGCCGCTTCCAGGGCACCACCGACGTCGCCCTCACCGAGACCGGCGTCGCCCAGGCCCGCCGGGCCGCCCGGCTGCTCGCCTCGCTGAAGCCGGACGCGATCGTCGCCTCCGACCTCCAGCGGGCCGCGCACACGGCCGCCGAGCTCGCCGCGCTCACCGGCCTCGACGTCAGCCACGACGAGGGCCTGCGCGAGACGTACGCGGGCGTCTGGCAGGGGCTGACGCACGAGGAGATCATCGCCTCCTACGGCGAGGAGTACGCCGCCTGGAAGCGGGGCGAGCCGGTCCGCCGCGGCGGCGGCGAACTGGAGACCGAGGTGGCCGACCGCGCCGCCCCCGTGGTGCTCCGGCACGCCGACAAGCTCCCCGACGAGGGCACGCTGGTCGTCGTCAGCCACGGCGGCACGATCCGCACCACCATCGGCCGCCTCCTCGGTCTGGACTCCCAGTACTGGGAGAGCCTCGGCGGCCTCTCCAACTGCTGCTGGTCCGTCCTCGGTGAGGGCGCCCGCGGCTGGCGCCTGCTGGAGCACAACGCCGGCACCCTGCCGGAGCCGGTGCTCGGGGACGACGACTGAGCGGATTTCACTTTCTGGCAGGTCGCAGGCTAAAGTTCTTCTTGTTCGCCCCGCCGAGCGGGAAGAACAAAGCTCGGGGCTATAGCTCAGTTGGTAGAGCGCCTGCATGGCATGCAGGAGGTCAGGAGTTCAATTCTCCTTAGCTCCACAGAGAGATCCCGCCGGACCGATCAGGTCCGGCGGGATTTTTGCGTCAGGCCCCGAAGGTCATGGCCAGTCGGTCCGGCTTGACGGTGATGGCCGTCTCAGGACGGGGCGGGCGGGAGACGAGGCGGAGACGGGGCCAGGTCTCCAGGACGGCCGCGAGGATGATCTGCATCTCGACCCACGCGAAGTTCTCCCCGATGCACTTGCGGCGGCCGTCCCCGAAGGCGAAGAAGGAGTCGCGGGTGGACGGCGCCCGGCCGTCGGCCCAGCGGTCCGGGTCGAAGACGGCCGGTTCGGGGAAATGGGCGGGGTCGTTCTGGTGAAGGTAGGGGCTCCACACGACGTCGGCGCCCCGCGGGATGCGGTGCCCGCCGAGGTCGATGTCGCGGGTGGCGGTCCGGGTCACCATCCAGGCCGGTCCGTACTTGCGGACGCCTTCCTGGAGCACCTGCCGGGCGTAGGGGAGCTGGTCGAGGTCTTCCTCGCGCAGCGGCCGGCCGGCGCTGACGGCGGCGAGTTCGTCGCGCAGCCGCTGTTCGATCCCGGGGTGCCGGGTGAGCTCGTACAGGGTCCAGGCGAGGGCGGTGGCCGTGGTCTCGATCGCCGCGTTCATCAGGGTGATGGCCTCGTCCTGGAGCTGGCGGCGGGTGAACTGGTCCCCGGCTGCCGCCAGGGTCTCGAACAGCCCGCTCTGCCGTTCGTCGGTGGCGGCCCGGTGAGGGCAGCCCGCCGCTTCGGCCGGGTCGGGTGTGGTGCTCTCCGGCCCGCCGGAACGGTGGTCGATGGCCTGGTCCATGAGCGCGCGCAGCCGGGCGATCCCGCGGGTGTGGGCACGGTTCGCGGGCAGCGGGAGCCGGGTCACCCACGGTGGCAGGACGGTCTGCCGGATCGCCCCCTTCATGAGCTCGGGCATGAGGGTGGTGAACTCCCTCTGGAGGTGCGTGGGGAGATCCGCGCCGAACAGCGCGACGAGGAAGACGGCGAGGGTGACGTCGTTCATGTCCGCGAACACGTCGCGGAGTTGACCCTCCTGCCATGCCCCGACCATGGATCTGGCCTGGTCGATCATGGCGGTGCGGCGGGTGGCGATGTGGGCCTTGTTGAACATGGGCTGCATCAGGCGGCGGTTGCGCAGATGGGTGTCGCCGTCGGCGATCGTGGCCAGACCGTCGCCGAAGACGCCCCGCAGGACGTCGAAGATCTTTCCGCCCTTTGCGAAGTGCGCCGCCTCGGTGACCAGTACGGTGCGGGTGAGCACGGGATCGGTGACGACGTATGCGGGTGTCGGGCCCAGACGTATTCGGACGACGCTGCCGTGCTCGCGCAGCGAGGTGATGAACGGCAGCGGGGTCCGCGCCAGACGGTGGGCGTGCCCGATCAGCGGGAGCCCGCCGGGGGCGGTCGGGACGCGGGCAGGCACGGCTGGTGAGGCGGTCACGGCCTTGACTCCTGGGGTGAGGGTGGATGCGGCCGTTGTTTCTGCCCACCGTCGCCCGGCGGGATGCGGTTGTGAAGTGATCTTCACGTGACTTCCCCGGCACCGTTCTTCCACCGGCTTGAGTCACTTGGGCCCTCGGAGGCGTATACCTCTGCGGAGGCGCTTCGGGTGCGCGGGTTCGCGCCGTTCGGGACCACCGCGGTGGGTGCCGTGTCCGGACTGGTACTGAGGCGTCGCTGACCGTATTGGTCCGGCCGTGGCAGAATCAAACGGCCGGAAGGGGGCGCGGCCCGACGGGAGGGAGTAGCGATGCCTGCGAGCATCCTCGAGGAGGTCGACGGCCTTCTCGAAGCAGTGTTGACACGGGACACCGTCACCCGCCTCATCTGCCCTTCCTGCGGTTCCCTCCACGTCGCGCAAGTCCTCGGTGACAACGGCGGAATCTCCTACGTGTGCACGGCCTGCGGCCACAGCTGGAGCTGATCGATGGGTGCACACAGGCGAAAGTGCGACTGGTGCGGCAGCGGGACGCCGATCGTGCGGGACATGGAGCCGGTCAACCCCGACTACCAGTACTGGTGCGAGGAATGCGCGCGGGCGCTGATCATAAAAGGCGATCCGATCGAGACGTACCGCGAACTCGAGGGCGAGCCGATCTACGGCCGGCTGCTCGAAGAGCACTGCACGCTCAAGCGGTTCTACTCGTTCGTCACCGCGTGAGGCCCGTCGGGTCGGGCCTCAGGGAAACGATTTGGTGTTCCACCCCGGGGACCGTGTAATGTTGGCGTCGCCGCCGGGGAAACCCGGAAGGCACCAAGCAAGGGGCTATAGCTCAGTTGGTAGAGCGCCTGCATGGCATGCAGGAGGTCAGGAGTTCAATTCTCCTTAGCTCCACAGAAAAAGGTCCCGCCGGATCATCTCGATCCGGCGGGATTCTTGCGTTTCCAGGGGCAGTTGTCCCGCTGCTCGGTGTGTGCGAGAGGGGGCCACCCGGGTCGGGTGGCCCCCTCTCGCCGTGTCGGTCAGCGGCCCAGGGCGCGGCGGCCGCGGCCCTGGGAGAGCACCGGGAGGTTGCGGGACGTGCCGCCGTCGCGCGGGGCGGCTTCCTCGATGCGCAGGGCGAGGGCGGGGCAGCGGCGGACCGCGCGGAGAGCCTTCGCCTCCGCATAGCGGGGGACCTGGGCCTGGGCGACGGTCGGGAAGCCGTCGGCGCCCAGTTCGAAGACCTCCGGGAGGATGTCGGCGCACAGGCCGTGCCCGCGGCACAGCGTCCAGTCGACGTAGATCTTCTGGCGGCTGGGGCCGTTCTCCTCGACCTCGGCGCCGCCCGGGATGCCCGTAGGGGTCTTGCCGCCCTCGAAGAGCGGCAGAACACCCTCCACGCGCCGTCCGCAGCCGTTTCCGAGGACATGGGCGGCGAGGTCGTCGGTGAACGCCTTGATGGTCGACTCCAGGAACATCGCGGAGCCGTCCGGGTGCGAGCACGCGCCGCGCCGCTTCACGTTCTTGGCGACCTGCTTGAGCGCCTCCAGGGCGGCCGGACCGCCGCCGTTGAGGATGTCCTCCATGCCGCGCGCGGCGGCCGGCAGCCCGAGGTAGCAGGGGCCGCACTGGCCCGCGCTCTCCTCGGCCAGCCACTTCGCCACCATCAGGGACTCGCCCAGCGGGCAGGTCTCCTGACTGATCGGCAGGATCGCGCCCGCGCCGAGCGAACCGCCCACCGCGTCCAGGGAGTTGCGGGAGACGATCGCCTCGTTGACCGTCGCCGCGTCGATCCACTTGCCGTGGTAGCCGCCGGTCAGCACGCCCTGCGGGACCGGCGGGGCGCCGGCGAGCTGAAGGACGTAGCGCAGCGGCACGCCCGTGGGCACCTCGATGACCATGGGGCGGGCGACCGCGCCGGAGACCGTGAGCATGACGGTGCCCGGCTCGTCGTACAGGCCGGTGTTGCCGTAGCGCTCGGGGCCGATGCGCGCGGCGATCGCCAGTTGCGCGAAGGTCTCGGCGTTCGACAGGAGGGTCGGGGCGCCGCCGACGCCGTTCTGGGAGGCGCTGACCTTGCGGCCGGGCGGGATCGCCGGGCCGCCGTCGATGGAGCGGATCAGCGACGCCGCCGCTCCGGTGACCATGCGGACGGGGTTGCGCTGCACGCGCGCGCGGAGCGCCGAGCGGCGGCCGTTGCTGAGGCCGCGTTCGGCGAGCGCGGCCTCCATGGAGCGCTGGGTGGACTCCCGGGTGACCCCCACCACGAGCGTGCGGGCGCCCAGGGCCTCGGCGGCCAGCAGGGCGCCGTCCAGGATGAGGTGCGGGGCACGGTTGATGAGCACCGTGTCCTTGCGGCAGGCCGGTTCGTCCTCGCTGCCGTTGACGACGACGACCGGCCGGACGCCGCGCTTGATGGCCGCCTCGGCCACCGAGCGCAGCTTCTTGTGGAAGGGGAAGCCCGCTCCGCCGCGGCCCTTCAGGTTGATGTTCTCGGCGAGCTTCGCGAGCTGCTCGCCGCCCATGGGTTCGAGCGGCCCGTGCACCTTCAGGTGCATGGGCAGATCGAGTCTTTCGACAAGGTCGAAGCCCGACGTGAGCTGGGGAAGTCCGACTACGCGGACTTCCGGGACGTCGGGCAGGGCCTCGTTCACCTATAGCCTCCGGACGGCGTGTTCCAAGGTTCGCCCGAGCCCGGTGTGCCGAAGTCGTAGGAGTCACCGGGCGTTGGATCAGTGGCGGGACCGCTGTTGTACGTGTCGTTCGAGTAGTACGTGCCGGAGACGGTGTTCGACTCACCGGTGTCGTACACATCACTCGTGCCGTATCCGGACGTGTCCGCATTGCGGTAGGTCGGGATGTTGTATCCGGTGTCCTGGAGCGGGTCGTAGGACGACCGGGGTGCCTCGCCGACCGGCGGCGGGGACGGGATGGGCCAGCTTCCCGAGGTGCTGCCGCCGCTGTCGTAGCGGGGCATGGCCTCCGTGGCCTGAAGGTCCAGCGGCAGGTCCATGCGGGCGGTCTGGTCGGCGCCGTAGGACGGCTGCTGCGGGATGCGCGGGGTCGGGGTGACGGCGCGGTAGGCGGCCGCGAAGCCGTTCGCCGGCTCCGGGGACGGGGCGGGGGCGGGGGTCTCGTACGAGGGGGCGGTGCGCGGCTGTGCGGCGCGCGCGTTCTCGTAGCCGGGCAGCGCGGAGGAGGCCTCGGCCACCCTGGCCCGGCTCGCGTCCAGCTCCTCGCGGCCCGGCTTCTCCTCGGCGCCCAGGACCGCCTGGATGCGGTCGGCGACCTTGCGCTTGAAGGGGCGCGGTGCGGCGCGCAGGGCGAGGGCCGCCATGACGCCGAGCAGGGACAGTTCGTAGAGGTAGGTGAAGATGGGGGCCTTCACCTCGCGGCCCGCGTACAGGCCGTGGACGAGCGCGAAGCACCAGGCCGGGTAGGCCATCATGTGCATCTTCCGCCACCGTGCCGCGACCGGCGCCGGGGACGCGAACTGGTTGCGCAGGGCGCCGGTCACGCCGACGAAGATCATCAGCTGGCCGGCCAGGGTGCCGAGCCCGATGAGTCCGCCGCTGCCGCTGATGCCGAGCCCGAAGGGGATGAACGCGGCGATCCAGGTCGTGTGCTCCAGGGTCAGCTTGATCCCGATGTGCAGCAGCAGAAAGGCGATCGAGCCGACGGCGGTGATCCGGTGGACACCCTGCGCGACGATCCGCTGGCGGGTGTTGAGGATCATCCGGTCCTGGGCGACCAGTCCCCAGATCACGGAGCAGGTCAGGAGGACGAGCGCCACCACGCCCGCGCCGAAGTTCAGGAAGTCCTGGAGCCAGAGACCTCCGTAGACCACGACGAGGGGTATGGCCAGCAGGAAGACGGCCGACGCCACCCCAGAGGCCGAGCGGCCGGGCTTGGGGAGCGAGGTGTTACTACTACGAGGGTTCATGGGGGCAACTCCGAGCAGTTCGGGAAGGCGGTCCCGCTGCCGCACTCTAAGTGGAGCCATACCGATCGGTACGAGGTTTGAGTTATTGCGTTGTTATCAAAGGACAATGATGTTGTTGTGATGTCCTTTAGCGGCTATTACGCGAAGTAATATTTGACTGTTGTTCAGTTCTTGTCGGTGATGTCGAAGTGCTCTGCGGGGTCTGAGCGAACGGGCACCAGGTGCCAAGGAGGCATACGTATGTGCGTCGCGGCTTGCTCAACGGCTGCGGTACCCTGACGCCATGCGTGCCGTACGCCTTCTGCTTAGCGAGCCGCGCTGATCAGTCCCGACCGCCGGACGAGCCGGCCGGTCGGAGTCAGCGCGGCGTCCCCTCCTGTGCGAGGGGATTTTTCGTTTCCGGAACGAGACAGCCGCTGGCAGAGACGATCGATGGAGCTTAAGGATCATGAGCGAGACGAACCCCTCCGCTGCCGCCGAGGTGGCCGCGCCGCACCGCTACACGGCCGCCGTCGCGGCCGAGATCGAGGCACGCTGGCAGGACTTCTGGGACGCCGAGGGTACGTACGCCGCACCGAACCCCAAGGGTGACCTGGCGGGCGACCCGGCGCTGGTCGCCAAGCCCAAGAAGTTCATCATGGACATGTTCCCGTACCCCTCCGGTGCGGGCCTGCACGTCGGCCACCCCCTGGGCTACATCGCCACCGACGTCTTCGCCCGCTTCCAGCGGATGACCGGCCACAACGTCCTGCACACCCTGGGCTTCGACGCCTTCGGCCTGCCCGCCGAGCAGTACGCCGTGCAGACCGGCACCCACCCGCGGGTCTCCACCGAGGCCAACATCGAGAACATGAAGGCCCAGCTGCGCCGGCTGGGCCTGGGCCACGACAAGCGCCGGTCGTTCGCCACGATCGACCCGGACTACTACAAGTGGACCCAGTGGATCTTCCTGCAGATCTTCAACTCCTGGTACGACGACGAGGCGAGGAAGGCCCGCCCCATCGCCGAGCTGGTCGCCCAGTTCGAGAGCGGTGAGCGCGCGGTCCCCGGCGGCCGTTCCTGGAACGAGCTGAACGCCGCCGAGCGCGCCGACGTCCTGGGCGAGTACCGCCTGGCCTACGCCTCCGACGCGCCCGTCAACTGGTGCCCCGGCCTGGGCACCGTGCTGGCCAACGAGGAGGTCACCGCCGACGGCCGCTCCGAGCGCGGCAACTTCCCCGTCTTCAAGGCCAAGCTGCGCCAGTGGAACATGCGCATCACCGCCTACGCCGACCGGCTGCTGGACGACCTGGACGCGCTGGACTGGCCCGAGGCCATCAAGCTGCAGCAGCGCAACTGGATCGGCCGCTCCGAGGGCGCCCGCGTCGACTTCCCGATCGACGGCGAGAAGATCACCGTCTTCACCACCCGCCCCGACACCCTGTTCGGCGCCACCTACATGGTGCTGGCACCCGAGCACCCGCTGGTCGAGAAGTTCACGCCGCAGGAATGGCCCGAAGGCACGCACGACGTCTGGACCGGCGGCCACGCCACCCCGGCCGAGGCCGTCGCCGCCTACCGCGCGCAGGCCGCCGCCAAGTCCGACGTGGAGCGGCAGGCCGAGGCCAAGGACAAGACCGGTGTCTTCACCGGCTCGTACGCCACCAACCCGGTCAACGGCGAGCAGGTCCCCGTCTTCATCGCCGACTACGTCCTGATGGGCTACGGCACCGGCGCGATCATGGCCGTCCCGGCGCACGACACGCGTGACTTCGAGTTCGCGCGCGCCTTCGAGCTGCCGATCGCGTGCGTCGTCGAGCCGACCGACGGCCGCGGCACGGACACCTCCACGTGGGAGGACGCCTTCGCCTCCTACGACGCCAGGATCATCAACTCCTCCGGTGAGGGCGTCTCCCTGGACGGCCTGCCCGTCCCCGAGGCCAAGGCGCGCATCACCGAATGGCTGGAGCGCAAGGGCATCGGCGAGGGCACCGTCAACTTCCGGCTGCGCGACTGGCTGTTCAGCCGCCAGCGCTACTGGGGTGAGCCCTTCCCGATCGTCTACGACGAGGACGGCATCGCCCACTCGCTGCCCGACTCGATGCTGCCGCTGGAGCTGCCCGAGGTCGAGGACTACTCGCCCCGCACCTTCGACCCGGACGACGCGGACACCTCCCCGGAGACCCCGCTGTCCCGCAACGAGGACTGGGTCAACGTCACCCTGGACCTGGGCGACGGACCGAAGAAGTACCGCCGCGAGACCAACACCATGCCCAACTGGGCCGGTTCCTGCTGGTACGAACTGCGCTACCTGGACCCGCACAACAGCGAGCAGCTGGTCGACCCCGAGATCGAGCAGTACTGGATGGGCCCGCGGGAGGGCCAGCCGCACGGCGGCGTCGACCTGTACGTCGGCGGCGCCGAGCACGCCGTGCTGCACCTGCTGTACGCGCGCTTCTGGTCCAAGGTGCTGTTCGACCTGGGCCACGTCTCCTCCGCGGAGCCGTTCCACAAGCTGTTCAACCAGGGCATGATCCAGGCCTTCGTCTACCGGGACGCGCGCGGGATCGCCGTACCGGCCGCCGAGGTGGAGGAGCGCGACGGCGCCTACTACTACCAGGGCGAGAAGGTCTCCCGGCTGCTGGGCAAGATGGGCAAGTCCCTGAAGAACGCCGTCACTCCGGACGAGATCTGCGAGGAGTACGGCGCCGACACCCTGCGCCTGTACGAGATGGCCATGGGCCCGCTGGACGTCTCCCGTCCGTGGGACACGCGCGCGGTCGTCGGCCAGTTCCGGCTGCTGCAGCGGCTGTGGCGCAACATCGTCGACGAGACGACCGGCGAGGTGACGGTGGTCGACACCGAGGCCGACGAGGACACCCTGCGGGCGCTGCACAAGGCCATCGACGGCGTACGGCAGGACCTGGAGGGTATGCGGTTCAACACCGCCATCGCCAAGGTCACCGAGCTGAACAACCACCTGACCAAGGCGGGCGGAGCGGTGCCCCGCCCGGTCGCCGAGGCGCTGGTGCTGCTGGTCGCGCCGCTGGCCCCGCACGTCGCCGAGGAGCTGTGGCGCAAGCTGGGGCACACCGACTCGGTCGTCCACCAGGACTTCCCGGTCGCCGACCCGGCGTACGTCGTGGACGAGACCGTGACCTGCGTCGTGCAGATCAAGGGCAAGGTCAAGGCCCGCCTGGAGGTCTCGCCCGCCATCTCCGACGAGGAACTGGAGAAGGTGGCGCTGGCCGACGACAAGGTCGTGGCGGCGCTGGACGGGGCCGGCATCCGGAAGGTGATCGTGCGGGCGCCGAAGCTGGTGAACATCGTTCCGGCGTGACCGTCGCTCCGGTGGTCTTTGGGGCGGTGAGCCCCTAAGGGTTCGGTACGGGCAGGTTCGGGGTTCTTCTGGAACTTCGGGCCTGCCCGCCGCGTTTACCGTTGAAGAGCGGCGCGGAGCGGGCCGTGCCCGGCCTGAGGAGGAGTGTCGTGGAAGCACTGATGGCGGTGGTCGCCCTGTTCTTCGTCCTCTTCCTGGTCCTCGGCGCCTACGCCACCGTGAAGGCGGTCGGCGCCGCCAAGCGGGGCGTGGACCGCACCATCACCCAGGCCCGGCGCACGGTCGAGGACCACACCCTGCGGGCCAAGTCCATGGTGCAGACCGGCCCGGCGGGCGAAGTCGCCCAACTGCGGCTGAAACTGCGCACCTCCATGCGCGCCACCCAGGACGCGCTGCACGCGGGCGTGGCCGAGGACGAGTCGCTCAAGGAGTCCCTCGCCCTCTTCGAGCGGCTCAGCGCGCACGGCCATGAACTGGACGGCGAACTGCGCCGCCTGGAGTCCGAACCGGACCGCGCGACCCTCACCGAGCGCATGCCCGCGCTGCGCGAACGCACCGAACGCATCACCGGGTCCGCGGACTCCCTGCGCTGGGCGGCCCGGGACCGGGCCCGCCGTTTCGCGGACGACGACCTGGACTCGCTGAGCACCCAGATCGACCTGGAGGCCGGTGCGCTGCGGCACTGGACGACGGCCGAGCCGGCGGACCCCGCCACCGGGCAGTCCGCGCCACCGCCCTGGCCCGAGGCCCCGGCCGCCCACGGCTCCGGCTCCCGGCAGAGCCGGCCGGAGACCCCGCCGTCCCGCACGGCCGAAGAACCGACCCAGGCCGCCATCACCCCGCCACCCACCCGTCCCACCTACCCGTGGCAGAAGAAGCCCCGCCCTGAGAGCACGACTTGATCCGGCCACGGCCCTTCCGGCCGGGAGGGGTCGGACTGCCGTCCGGGCGCTACGCCAGGTAACCTCCAGCTCATGTCCCGCCATGTCGCGATCGTCACCGATTCAACGGCCTACCTGCCGCCGCGGACGATGGAGCGCCACGGCATCACCGCGGTGCCGCTGACCGTGGTCCTCGGCGACCAGGCACTCGAAGAGGGCACCGAGATCTCGACCCGGTCCCTGGCCCAGGCGCTCCAGAAGCGGCGCCCGGTCACCACCTCCCGCCCCAGTCCGCAGCTCTTCGCGGAGACGTACCGCAAGGTGGCCGAGAGCGGCGCCACCGGCATCGTCTCCCTGCATCTGTCCGCCGAACTCTCCGGCACCTACGACGCGGCCGTCCTCGCGGCCCGCGAGGCGCCGGTGCCGGTGCGGGTCGTGGACACCGGGATGATCGCCATGGCCCTCGGCTTCTGCGCGCTCGCGGCGGCCGAGACCGCGGAGAGCGGCGGCACCGTCGACGAGGCCGTCACCGCCGCGGAGAAGCGCGCCTCCGGCACCTCCGCCTACTTCTACGTCGACACCCTCGACTATCTGCGCCGCGGCGGCCGGATCGGCGCCGCGCAGGCCCTCCTCGGCTCCGCACTCGCGGTCAAACCGCTGCTCCAGCTGGAGGGCGGTCGTATCGAACCGCTGGAGAAGGTGCGGACGGCGTCGAAGGCGATCGCCCGCCTGGAGGAGATCGTGGCCGACCGTGCGGGCAGCGCCCAGGTCGACATCGCCGTCCACCATCTCGCCGCCCCCGACCGGGCGTCGGCCCTGGCGGACCGGCTGCGGACGCGGCTGCCCGGGCTTGCCGACCTGCATGTCAGCGAGGTCGGAGCGGTGATCGGGGCGCACACGGGGCCCGGACTGCTGGGGGCTGTGGTTTCACCTCGGTGAGCCTGCCGTCACTCGTGCGGGTGGCGGAGTTATCCACAACTGGGTGGTCGTCCCCGGGAATTGAGCAAGATCATCGCGGCTCGGCGAGGTGGCCGATCCTCGTCGCATGGCACTTCGATCACGTTCACGCACAGCGACCCCCACCAGTGGGCCGGGCCGTGGCCCCGCCTCGGATGTCCGCACCCGCCATCGCCGCGGCCCGAGCGGCAGGGGGCGGGCCGCCCGGCATCGGTACGCGTCGGCCGAGGAGCTTCGGCGGCGTGCGGAGGTCATCTTCGCGGAGCGGGGTGAGGGGGGCGGTCGGGAGGGTGGGCAGGCTGTGTCGGCGGCGGGCACGTCGGGGGCGGTGTCGGGGGCGTGGGGGGATTCTTTGTCGCCGTCGCCGTCGCCGTCGCCGTCGCCGTCGCCGTCGCCTGCGTCTGCGCCTTCGCCTTCGCCGTTGGCTTCTGCTTCTGCTTCTGCTTCTGCTTCTGCTTCCGGTTTCCGTTCTGGTTCTGGTTCAGGGGACTGGCGGGCGCGGGTCGGGCTTGCCGTGCGGGAGCGGCTGCCGGTGTGGCTTCAGACCAGGTGCGGCTTGGAGCGGCGGAGTGTGGTCGCGCTCGCGGTGCTGCTCGTGGTCGCGGCCGGGTTCGCCGTTCAGCACTTCTGGACCGGCCGTACGCAGTCGGTACCGGCGCCGGAGGTGGTACGGGCCGCGGTGCCTTTCGAGGACCCGGGTTCGGGGGCCGGGCCCGGTACTTCGAGCGGTGCGCCGAGCGCGGTGGGGACGGCGACGGCCGAGATCGTGGTGGACGTCAGCGGCAAGGTCCGGGAACCCGGGATTCACCGGCTTCCGGCGGGCTCGCGGGTCGCCGACGCGCTCCGCGCGGCCGGTGGGGTGCGCCCCGGTACAGATGTCACCGGCCTCAACCGGGCCCGGTTCCTGGTGGACGGTGAGCAGGTCGTCGTGGGTGCTCCGGCGGGGGCGGCGCCGGGTCCCGCCGGATCGGCGGGAGGCTCGACGGGCGGGGTGGCGGGTTCGGGTGGTTCGGCAGGTTCGGCCGGTCTCGTGCCAGGGACCGGGCCCGCGGCACCCGTCTCGCTCAACTCGGCGACCGTGGACCAGCTCGACACACTGCCCGGCGTCGGCCCGGTGCTGGCCCAGCACATCGTCGACTACCGCACCCAGCACGGCGGTTTCCGCTCGGTGGACGAACTCCGCGAGGTCAACGGCATCGGCGAGCGCCGCTTCGCCGACCTCCGAAACCTCGTACGGCCATGAGCCGCACCCCCGGGCCCTCGACGCCCGTGCCGCCGCCACCCCATCCGCGGCCGGCCGTGCACGCCACCGCCCGTGCCCGGCTGGGCGCGGCCAACCCCCGGCAGGAAGGACCGGCCGACCTGCGGCTCGTACCGCCCGCGCTGGCCGCCTGGGCGACGGCGGCGTCGACGGTGGACGCCGCGCCGGGGTGGGTCACCGGTGTCGCCGTCGGTTGCCTGGCGGCAGCCGTCGTGCTCCTGCTCATGCGGAGACGTGCTGCCGGGCGGCGGACGGCGATCGCCGCCGTGCTGTTGTGCGTCGCCGCTGCCGCCGTCTCCGCCGGGCTGCACGGTGCCGATCTGCGCCGGGGCCCGGTTCCCGCGCTGGCGCGGGAGTACGCCACGGTGACCGCCGAGATCGAGGTCACCTCCGATCCCCGGCTCACCCGACCGCGGGTGAAGGGGGATCACCTGGCTCCGCCCTCGGTGCTGATCGGCGCGGAGGTGCGGCGGGTCGAGGAAGCGGACGGGACGGCGGTGGTGACGCGGACGCCGGTGCTGATGATCGTCGATGTGCGGCCGGGGGACGGGCGCGGCGAAGGGGCAGGGGCGCCGGGAGCGGCTGCCGGTCCGGGGGCCTCGGCCTGGCTCCGGCTGCTGCCGTCCACCCGGGTGCGGGTGAGCGCGCGGCTGGCCCCGACGGCGGTGGCGGGTGACCGGGTGGCGGGTGTGGCGCGGGTCGAGGGCCGGGAGGCACCGGAGATCGTGGCCGAGCCGTCCGGGGCGCAGCGGCTCGCGGGGAGTCTGCGGGCGGGGCTTCGGGCGGCCACCGATCCGCTGCCCGGCGACGCCCGGGCCCTGCTGCCGGGGCTGGTCGTCGGCGACACCTCGCGGATCACGCCTGAACTGGACGAGGCGTTCAAGGCCACGGATCTCACCCACACGCTCGCCGTGTCCGGCAGCAACCTCACGATCATCCTCGCCCTGCTCATCGGACCGCCCGGGCTGGCCCAGCGCGTCGAGCGCCGAGGACTCGCGCCCCGGCTCGGCATCCCGCTGCGGACGACGGCCGTGCTCGGCGGAGTACTCACGCTGGCCTTCGTCGTCGTGTGCCGACCGGACCCGAGCGTGCTGCGGGCCGCGGCCTGCGGAACGGTCGTGCTGCTCGCCCTGGCGACCGGGCGCCGCCGGTCGCTGATCCCGGCGCTGGCGGCGGCCGTGCTGCTGCTGGTGCTGTTCGACCCTTGGCTCGCCCGCAGTTACGGGTTCCTGCTGTCGGTGCTGGCCACCGGCGCCCTGCTGACGATCGGGCCCCGGTGGAGCGCGGCCCTGCAACGGCGTCGGGTGCCCCCGCGACTGGCCGAGGCGCTGGCCGCCGCCGGTGCCGCGCAGGCCCTGTGCGCGCCGGTCGTGGCGGTGCTGTCGGCGCGGGTGAGCCTGGTGGCGGTGCCGTGCAATCTGCTGGCGGAGGTCGCCGTGGCGCCGGCCACGGTGCTGGGCTTCGCGGCGCTGGCGACGGCACCCGTGGCGATGCCGGTGGCCAAGGTGCTGGCCTGGTGCGCGAGTTGGCCCGCCGGGTGGATCGCGGACGTCGCCCGGACCGGGGCCGCCCTGCCCGGGGCGGGGGTGGACTGGCCGGGCAACTGGGGCGGGGCGATGCTGCTCGCCGTGATCACGGGGGCCGTCGTCCTGGCCGGCCGGCCGTTGCTGCGGCACCCGTGGTGGTGCGGGGCCTGCGGGGTGCTGCTCGTGCTGGCGGTGGTCCAGCCGCCGCCGCTGACCAGGGTGGTCACGGGGTGGCCGCCGCCGGGCTGGCGGTTCGCGGTCTGTGACGTGGGCCAGGGGGACGCGACGGTGCTCGCGGCGGGCGACGGCACCGGTGTGGTGGTCGACGCCGGGCCCGATCCGGCACTCGTCGACCGGTGTCTGCGCACACTGGGGATCACGCGCATCCCGCTCGTCGTCCTGACCCACTTCCACGCCGATCATGTGGCGGGCCTGCCCGGTGTGTTGCGTGGCCGGGCCGTGGGCGCGATCGAGACGACCGGATTCGAAGAGCCCGTGGACCAGGTGGAGTTCGTACGGAGACAGGCGGCGCGGCGGCACATCCCGCTCACGCGCGCGGTCGCGGGGGAGGAGCGGCGTACGGGGGCGTTGTCCTGGCAGGTCGTGTGGCCGCCCCCGAGCGCGCCGCCGGGGGTCCCGGGAAGGCCCGCGGCGCCGGAACCGGAAGGGCCGAACGACGCCAGCGTCACGCTGCTCGTGCGGTCGGGAGGGTTGCGGTTCCTGCTGCTCGGCGATCTCGAACCGCCCTCCCAGCGAGCGCTGTTGAGATCACCCGCGGGTGCCTTGCTGGAAGGCGTGGATGTGCTCAAGGTGGCTCACCACGGCTCGGCCTACCAGGATCCGGAACTCATACGGAGGGCCGCCCCACGGCTGGCGCTGATCTCTTGCGGCCGGGACAACCCGTACGGCCACCCGGCTCCCGGCACGGTCGCGGCGCTGCGGGCCCAAGGGGCGGTGGTGCTGCGCACGGACGAGGACGGGGCGCTGGCGGTCGCCGGGACGGGGGAGGGGTTGCGGGTGACGGCAGGGTGAGGTCAGGGATGGCCGGAGGCCAGGTCAAGGGGAGGGGGTGTGGCGGAGACTGAAGGCATGGATTCTGAACAGGTCGACGCCTACCTCCGTCGTCTGGGAGCCGGTCGCCCGGCGCGGCCCACCACGGACGCCCTGCGCGAGCTCCAGCTGCGCCATCTGCGGACCGTGCCCTTCGAGAACCTGTCGGTGCATCTCGGCGAGGAGATCGTGCTGGCGGAGAAGCGGCTGATGGACAAGGTGGTGGGGGCGAACAGGGGAGGGTTCTGCTACGAACTCAACGGGGCCTTCGGGACGTTGCTCGCCGCGCTGGGCTTCGACGTGACGTTGCTCGCCGCCCGGGTGTACGGCGAGGAGGGACGGCTCGGTATCCCCTACGACCATCTCGCCCTGCGGGTGCGGACGGTGGACGGGGGCGACTGGCTGGCCGACGTCGGCTTCGGGGCGCACAGTCACCGGCCGCTGGCGATCGGGGTGCGGGACGACCAGGCCGACCCCGCGGGCACCTTCCGGGTCGTGGCGGCGGCGCCGGACGCGGCGGGGGTGAGGGGCGGCGGGCCCGCGGCGGCCGAGGCCGTGGACCTGGACGTCGTCATGGACGGCAAGCCCCAGTACCGCCTGGAGATGCGGCCCCGGGTGCTCCGGGACTTCGTGGCGGGCGCGTGGTGGCACAGCACGTCGTCGGAATCGCACTTCACGCGGTCGCTGGTGTGTTCGCGGGTCACGGAGGACGGCGGCCGGATCACGCTCAGCGGCCGGGGCCTGACGGTGACGGCGGCGGACGGGACACGCGAGGTGCGCGAGCTGGCGACGGACGAGGAGGTGCTGGCGGTGTACCGGGAGCGGTTCGGGATCGCGCTGGCGCGGGTGCCGGAGGTACGGGACTTCGACCGGGGCGGTCGGTAGGCAGGGTGAGGGAGCGGGGGTGCGGCGGCGCGGGAGAGGCAAAGGGGGGTTCACAAGAAGGCGGGCGGGCTGTCGTGGTGCGGGCGGTGTCGGGTGGGTGCCGGAGAATGGGCTCGTGAGTGATGTGAGACATGTGCTGGTGCTGCCCGACCGGGATGCCGCGGAGGAAGCGGCGGAGGCGCTCGCGGAGCGGTTCGGGGTGGCCGAGGAGCCGCAGCTGGTGCGGGACGCGTTGGCCGGGGAGGACGACGCAGAGGACGCGCAGTGGCTGGTCGTCCTGCGGGACGAGGAGGGACGGCTCGATCCCGCGGAGCTGGACGAGTTCGCGGGGGAGTGGGACGGCTGGCGGGAGGAGCCGTAGGGAGTGCGGGGCGGTGACCTGTCGGCAGGGCTCGGGGGAGCGGTGACCTGTCGGCAGGGCTCGGGGGCCTTCGTTGTCAGTGGTGCGTGCCATGCTTGTCGCGATGGCCAGGAAGACTGCGAATGACGACCCTCTCGCCCCCGTGACGCTTGCCGTGGGCCAGGAGGACCTTCTGCTCGACCGTGCCGTGCAGGAGGTGGTGGCCGCCGCCCGGGCCGCCGACGCCGACACGGACGTACGGGACCTGACCCCGGACCAGTTGCAGCCCGGCACCCTCGCCGAGCTGACCAGTCCCTCGCTGTTCGCGGAGCGCAAGGTCGTGGTGGTGCGCAACGCGCAGGACCTGTCGGCCGACACGGTCAAGGACGTGAAGGCGTATCTCGGGTCACCCGCCGAGGAGATCACGCTCGTGCTGCTGCACGCGGGCGGTGTGAAGGGCAAGGGGCTCCTCGACGCCGCGCGCAAGGCGGGTGCGCGGGAGGTGGCCTGCCCGAAGATGACCAAGCCGGCGGATCGGCTGGCGTTCGTGCGGGGCGAGTTCCGGACGGCCGGGCGGTCGGCGACGCCGGAGGCGAGTCAGGCGCTGGTCGATGCGATCGGCAGCGATCTGCGAGAGCTGGCGTCGGCCGTGTCGCAGCTGGTGGCCGACGTCGAGGGGACGATCGACGAGGCGGTGGTCGGGCGGTACTACACCGGCCGGGCCGAGGCGTCGAGCTT
Source organism: Streptomyces sp. Act143 (assembly GCF_003143935.1). GTDB lineage: Bacteria > Actinomycetota > Actinomycetes > Streptomycetales > Streptomycetaceae > Streptomyces. Next base: position 7,293,032 of record NZ_QFRX01000001.1, read on the forward strand.
CACCGTCGCCGACCGGGCGGTCGAGGGGCGGGCCGCGGAGGCGCTGGAGGCGCTGCGGTGGTCACTGGCGACCGGGGTGGCGCCGGTGATGATCACCAGCGCGCTGGCACAGGGCGTGCGGGCGATCGGGAAGCTGTCGTCGGCGCGGGGCGGGCGGCCCGCGGATCTCGCGCGGGAGCTGGGGATGCCGCCGTGGAAGATCGACCGGGTGCGTCAGCAGATGCGGGGGTGGACGCCGGACGCGGTCGCGGTCGCGCTGCGGGCGGTGGCCGAGGCGGACGCCGGGGTGAAGGGCGGCGGGGACGATCCGGAGTACGCCCTGGAGAAGGCGGTGGTCACCATCGCCCGGGCGGCGCGGTCGCGAGGGCGGGCGTAGGCGGCGACGCCGGCTCTGCGCCGGCGCGGCGCGGTTTCGTGGGTGAACCTCGGCCGGGCTGCAGATGCCGGTCGACGAGAGGACAACCGGAGCTGTCAGCCGCATGTCGCCGAGGTCATGGAGAGGTGGCGGTCGCCATGGCTGAACACCCGCACGCAAGGCTCGTCCGCAAGGGCTTCGGGGCCTTCACCCGCGGGGACCTGGACATCCTGCGAGAGCCGATCGCGTAGGACGCCACGCATCACGTTCCCGGCAGTCACCCGCTCTCGGACGACTTCAAGAAGGGCGTCGAGGACATCGAGAAGAGCGACGGGTTCTGGGCCTGAACGCCAGCCCGTGTCCCATTCCGGGCATGCCGAAGGCCCCGGCTTCCGCCCTGGGGAAGGGCGGGTGCCGGGGCCTTCGGTTCACGATGCTGGATCCGCGCCCGCGTGGCGAACGCAGGCCGCGCGCAGATCCGGGGTGCCGGACGGGAGCGGATGAGAGAGGGCCCGCTCGATTCCCTCCGGCGGTCAGATCAGAAGGTGTCAGCCCTTGAGGGACGCGACCTTGGAAGCAAGCGCCGACTTCTTGTTGGCGGCCTGGTTCTTGTGGATGACGCCCTTCGAGACGGCCTTGTCGAGCTGACGCGCGGCAGCGCGCTGGTACTCGGTGGCCTTCTCGACGTCACCCGCGGCAGCAGCCTCACGGGCCTTGCGGATCGCGGTCTTCAGGGAGGACTTGACGGCCTTGTTGCGCTGCCGAGCCTTCTCGTTGGTCTTGATCCGCTTGATCTGGGACTTGATGTTCGCCACTGATTGAGCCTTTTCAGGTTCAGGCACGGGACCGCTAGGGGCCCGGGCCAGGTGATTTCTTGGGGTGTGCCTCGCGCTGAGAGGGCATGAGACACAGCCACCCAGGCTACCAGGGGGCCGGGCGGCGGCCCAAAACGGTCCCCGGTCGCCCGTCGTGGGACCATGGAGCCTACGTATCGATCCGACCCGAGGCATAAGGCGCCTCAAGAGACAGGACCCTGCGTGCCCGCGACCCCTAACAATGTGCCCGAGCCGAGCCGTACCGACCCGGCTCTGATCCGCAATTTCTGCATCATCGCGCACATCGACCACGGCAAGTCCACCCTCGCCGACCGGATGCTCCAGCTGACCGGTGTGGTCGAGCAGCGGCAGATGCGTGCTCAGTACCTCGACCGTATGGACATCGAGCGTGAGCGTGGCATCACGATCAAGTCCCAGGCGGTGCGTTTGCCGTGGGCTCCGACCCACGACAAGAGCAGCACGCACATCCTGAACATGATCGACACTCCCGGGCACGTCGACTTCACCTACGAGGTCTCGCGGTCGCTCGCCGCCTGCGAGGGGACCATCCTCCTCGTCGACGCCGCCCAGGGCATCGAGGCCCAGACCCTCGCCAACCTGTACCTGGCGATGGAGAACGACCTCACGATCATCCCCGTACTGAACAAGATCGACCTGCCGGCCGCGCAGCCCGAGAAGTTCGCCGAGGAGCTCGCCAACCTCGTCGGGTGCGACCCCGACGACGTGCTGCGGGTCTCCGCGAAGACCGGTGTCGGCGTCGACGCGCTGCTCGACAAGGTGGTGCGGGAGATCCCGGCCCCCGTCGGCGTCGCCGACGCGCCCGCCCGCGCCATGATCTTCGACTCCGTCTACGACTCCTACCGCGGTGTCGTGACGTACGTCCGTGTCATCGACGGCCAGCTCAACAAGCGTGAGCGGATCAGGATGATGTCCACGGGCGCGACCCACGAGCTGCTGGAGATCGGGACCAACTCGCCCGAGATGCTCGGCGCCGACGGGCTCGGGGTCGGTGAGGTGGGCTACCTCATCACCGGTGTGAAGGACGTCCGGCAGTCCAAGGTCGGTGACACCGTCACCAGCCAGCAGAAGGGGGCCACCGAGGCGCTCGGGGGCTACAAGGACCCCAAGCCCATGGTCTTCTCCGGGCTCTATCCGCTGGACGGCTCGGACTACCCCGAGCTGCGCGAGGCCCTCGACAAGCTCCAGCTGAACGACGCCGCGCTGGTCTACGAGCCGGAGACGTCCGCCGCCCTCGGCTTCGGCTTCCGTGTCGGCTTCCTCGGGCTGCTGCACCTCGACGTGATCCGTGAGCGGCTGGAGCGCGAGTTCGGTCTCGATCTCATCGCCACCGCGCCCAACGTGGTCTACCGCGTCCTCATGGAGGACGGCACCGAGCACACGGTCACCAACCCGAGCGAGTTCCCCGAGGGCAAGATCAACGAGGTGTACGAGCCCGTCGTACGGGCCACCATCCTCGCGCCCTCGGAGTTCATCGGGGCGATCATGGAGCTGTGCCAGACCCGGCGCGGCACCCTGCTCGGCATGGACTACCTGTCCGAGGACCGGGTGGAGATCCGCTACACCCTGCCGCTCGCGGAGATCGTCTTCGACTTCTTCGACCAGCTGAAGTCCAAGACCCGCGGCTACGCCTCCCTGGACTACGAGCCCACCGGCGAGCAGGCCTCCAGCCTCGTCAAGGTCGACATCCTGCTGCACGGCGACAAGGTCGACGCCTTCTCGGCGATCACGCACAAGGACGCGGCCTACGCGTACGGTGTGCGGCTCGTCGCCAAGCTGCGCGAGCTCATCCCGCGGCAGGCCTTCGAGGTGCCCATCCAGGCCGCCATCGGCTCCCGGGTCATCGCCCGCGAGACCATCCGCGCCATCCGCAAGGACGTCCTCGCCAAGTGCTACGGCGGTGACATCTCCCGTAAGCGGAAGCTCCTTGAGAAGCAGAAGGAGGGCAAGAAGCGGATGAAGATGGTGGGCTCTGTGGAGGTTCCGCAGGAGGCCTTCATCGCCGTACTGAGCAGCGACGACGCCGCGGGTTCCGGCAAGGGCAAGAAGTAACCGCGTTTTCCCGCGAAAATCGGGGCCTGTCGCGTCTGGGCGCGACGGGCCCCTACGCATGCGTAGGGTCGCGCTCTGTAGGAAGTGACAGGCCGCCGCCCCTTACGCAGGCGGCGGTCGCGCTCTACTCTGATCTCCACTCGATAGTTACTCGTGAGTTAAACAACAGCTGTTCGAGCACACCGGTCGAGTCCACCGAGTACACCAGCCGCACTGAGCCAGCCGCCGCACTGTCGCGGGCCCCGGAGGATGTCGTGAGCGACACACAGACCCTGATCGAGAACCGTCCGCCGAGCGTGGCGACCCTCTTCCTGGAGCGCGTTGCGGCCACGCCCGACGCGGAGGCGTACCGCTACCCCGTGCCCCCGGCCTCCGGCGAGGGCCCCGACGACTGGAAGTCGCTGAGCTGGGGTGAGACCGCCGAGCGGGTCTACGCCATCGCCGCCGGCCTGATCGAGCTCGGCGTGCAGCCCGAGCAGCGGGTCGCGCTGTCCTCCTCGACCCGGGTCGAGTGGATCCTCGCCGACCTCGGCATCCTGTGCGCGGGCGCCGCCACGACCACCGTGTACCCGCAGACCAACGCCGACGAGTCGGCGTTCATCGTCTCCGACTCCGAGAGCCGGGTGCTGTTCGCGGAGAACGCCGAGCAGGTCGCCAAGGCGAAGGAGAAGCGCGCCGAGCTGCCCGCGCTGACCCATGTCGTGGTCATCGACGCCGAGGGCGTGGAGACCGGCGACTGGGTGCTCACCCTCGCCGAGCTGGAGGCCCGCGGCGCGGCCCGGCTGGAGAAGGACCCCGAGCTGATCAAGGAGCGGGTCGGCGCGATCACCAAGGACCAGCTCGCCACCCTCATCTACACCTCCGGCACCACCGGCCGCCCGAAGGGTGTCCGGCTCCCGCACGACAACTGGGCCTACATGGCCAAGGCGATCGCCGCGACCGGGCTGATCAGCACCGAGGACGTGCAGTACCTGTGGCTGCCGCTCGCGCACGTCTTCGGCAAGGTGCTCACCTCCGGCCAGATCGAGGTCGGGCACGTCACCGCCGTAGACGGCCGCGTCGACAAGATCATCGAGAATCTGCCGGTCGTGCAGCCGACGTACATGGCGGCCGTGCCGCGCATCTTCGAGAAGGTCTACAACGGGGTCGCCGCCAAGGCCCGCGCGGGCGGCGGCGCCAAGTACAAGATCTTCCAGTGGGCGTCCGAGGTGGCCCGCGAGTACGCCAAGGCCAGCCAGGACAACTTCCGCCGCACCGGCACCGCGAGCGCCCCCTTCGGCCTGTCCGCCAAGCACAAGGTCGCCGACGCGCTGGTCTTCGCCAAGATCCGCGAGGCGTTCGGCGGCAACCTGCGGGCGTGTGTCTCGGGCAGCGCGGCCCTCGCCCCGGAGATCGGCTACTTCTTCGCCGGCGCCGGCATCCACATCCTGGAGGGCTACGGCCTCACGGAGTCCTCGGCCGCCTCCTTCGTCAACCCCGGCGAGGCCTACCGCACCGGCACGGTCGGCAAGCCGCTGCCCGGCACGGAGGTGCGCATCGCCGAGGACGGCGAGATCCTGCTGCGCGGCCCCGGCATCATGGAGGGCTACCACGGGCTGCCCGAGAAGACCGCCGAGGTGCTGGAGAGCGACGGCTGGTTCCACACCGGGGACATCGGCGAGCTGTCGCCCGACGGGTACCTGCGGATCACCGACCGCAAGAAGGACCTCATCAAGACCTCCGGCGGCAAGTACATCGCGCCCGCCGAGGTCGAGGGGCAGTTCAAGGCGGTGTGCCCCTACGTCTCCAACATCCTCGTGCACGGCGCCGACCGGAACTTCTGCACCGCGCTCATCGCGCTGGACGAGGTCGCGATCCTCGGCTGGGCCGAGGAGAACGGGCTCGGCGGGAAGTCGTACGCGGAGGTCGTGGCCGCGCCGGAGACGGTGGCCATGGTCGAGGGGTACATCAAGGAGCTCAACGAGGGGCTCCAGCGGTGGCAGACCATCAAGAAGTTCCGGCTGCTGCCCCGGGACCTCGACGTGGAGCACGGGGAGATCACGCCGAGCCTGAAGCTGAAGCGGCCGGTCGTGGAGCGGGAGTACAAGCACCTCATCGACGAGATGTACGCGGGGACCCGGGAGGCGTAGCGGGCCCTCAGCCCCGGCCCCTGTGCACCAGCCGGCGCAGCTCCCGGATCTGCTCGCGCAGTGCGCGCAGGTCCGGGGGGTGCTCCGCTTCCAACTCGGCCTCCAGTTCGGCCAGTCGGCCCGCCACCTCCCCGCACTCGGCCTGGTCCTGCGCCAGCAACCGCTCCAACTGCTGGTTCTTGCGGTGCAGGTCCAGAAAGACGCTGACCTTCGCCCGTAGCACCCACGGGTCGAACGGCTTGGTCAAGTAGTCCGCCGCTCCTGTCGCGTAGCCGCGGAAGGCGTAGCCGGAGTCGTCCTCCGCGCCGGTCAGGAAGATGATCGGGACGTCCTTGGTCTGGTCGAGCCGTTTGATGTTCGCGGCGGTCTCGAAGCCGTCCATGCCCGGCATGCGGACGTCGAGCAGGACGAGGGCGAACGGCCGGCGCAGCAGCGCCTTCATGGCTTCCTCGCCCGAACGCGCCCGGACGAGCGGCTCGTTGAGGGACCCCAGGACGGCCTCCAGGGCGATCAGGTTGTCCTCCATGTCGTCGACCAGGAGGATGCCGGCGCGCCCGTCGGTCGTTGCCTCAGCGCTCATGGTGACTGTGCCTCATTCAGTCGTCGGCGGGACCGGCGCCTTCCCTGCCGTGTCCGGTCCCTCTACGGAGGTCTCCTCGCCGGGCCCGGTCCCGTCCGGGCCCTCGGGGTCCAGGAGCGTGCAGACCACGGTCAGCAGCTGGTCGACGTCGACCGGTTTGGGCACGTAGTCGTTGGCGCCCCGGGCGATCGACTTCTCCCGGTCCCCGGGCATCGCCTTCGCGGTCAGCGCGACGATGGGCAGGCCCGTCCAGCGGGGGGTGCGGCGGATGGCGGCGATGGTCTCGTAGCCGTCCATCTCCGGCATCATGATGTCCATCAGGACGAGTTCCACGTCCGGGTTGCGTTCCAGGGTCTCGATGCCCTCGCGGCCGTTCTCCGCGTACAGCACGGGCATGCCGACCCGGCCCAGGACGTGGGTGAGGGCGAAGACGTTGCGGATGTCGTCGTCGACGATCAACACCCGCCGTCCGGGCAGGACCTGACCCGCCCGGCCGCTCTTCCACGCCTCCAGCTTGGTCGGCGCGGGCCAGGCGTCGTCCACGTCGTGCGTGGCCGTGCAGGGCTCCGAGGACAGTTGGTCCGGCACCGCGGACAGGGTGCGGTCCTCGGGGAACGGGCCGGCCGCCGGGTGGCCGGGGCTGACGACGGGGACGTAGAGCGTGAAGGTGGAGCCCTGGCCGGGTTCGCTCTCGGCGACGATCCGGCCGCCCAGCAGGCCGGCGATCTCCCGGCTGATGGACAGGCCGAGGCCGGTGCCGCCGTACTTGCGGTTGGTGGTGCCGTCGGCCTGCTGGAACGCCTCGAAGATCACCGGGAGTTTCTCGGCCGCGATGCCGATCCCGGTGTCGGAGACGGCGAAGGCGACCACGTCGTCGGCCTCGTTGACGTACCGGTGGTCGGGGTCCTTGACCCGGTTCACCCGGAGCTCGACCCGGCCGGTCGCGGTGAACTTGATCGCGTTGGACAGCAGGTTGCGCAGGATCTGCTGGAGGCGCTGCTCGTCCGAGTACATCTCGCGCGGCACGTCCTCGCCGACGGACACCTCGAAGGCGAGACCCCGGTCGAGGGTGAGTGGGCGGAAGGTGGCGTGGACGTAGTCGAGGAGCTTGATCAGCGGCAGCTTCTTCGGGCGTACGTCCATCCGGCCGGCCTCGATCTTCGACAGGTCCAGGATGTCGTTGATGAGTTGCAGCAGGTCCGAGCCCGACCGGTGGATCGTCGTCGCGAACTGGACCTCCTGGTCGGAGAGATGGCCGTCCGGGTTGTCCGACAGCAGACGCGCCAGGATGAGCAGGGAGTTCAACGGCGTGCGGAGTTCGTGGGACATGTTCGCCAGGAACTCCGACTTGTACTGCGAGGACGTGGCCAGCAGGGCTGCCTTCTCCTCCAGTTCGGCGTTCGAGCGCTGCAACTCCGCCTGTTGCTTCTGGAGTTCGTCCGAGCGTTCCTGGAGCTGCATCGCCAGCCGCTGCGACTCGCCGAGCAGCGACTCGGTACGGGAGTTGGCGATGATGGTGTTGATCGCGACGCCGATGGTGTTCACGAACTGGTCGAAGAACGCCAGGTGGACGTCGGAGAAGCGGGAGAAGGACGCCAGCTCGATCACGCCGAGGAGCTTGTCCTCGAAGAGGATCGGGATGATGACGACGCTCGTGGGGGCCGCCTCGCCCAGACCGCTGTTGATCTTGATGTAGTCCGGCGGGGCCTCCTCGACGAGGATGCGCTTCTTCTCGCGGGCCGCCTGGCGGACCAGGCCGTGCACGGGAAGGCCGCCGGTCTCGACGGTCGCGCCCTGCGCCGAGCCGTAGCCCGCGATGAACGCCAGCCCCTTCGCGGGAACGGTGGTGCGGATGGCGGCGCCGTCCTCGTCGGGGTCGGCCAGGAAGAACGCCCCGTACTGCGCGTTCACCAGCGGGGTCAGCTCGCGCAGGATCAGGTCGGCGACTTCCATCAGGTCGCGGTGGCCCTGCATCAGGGCCGCGAGACGGGCCAGGTTCGACTCCAGCCAGTCCTTCGCGCGGGTCGTCTCGCGGAGGTTGGCCACCATCAGGTTGATGTTGTCCTTCAGCTCGGCGACCTCGCCGCGCGCCTCCACGGTGATCGAGCGCGACATGTCGCCCTGGGCCACCGCGGAGGCCACCTCGGCGATGGCGCGGACCTGGGTGGTGAGGTTGGAGGCCAGCTCGTTCACGTTGGTCGTCAGGCGCTTCCACGTGCCGTACACGCCCTCGACCCGGGCCTGGCCGCCGAGTTGGCCCTCGGAACCCACCTCGCGGGCGACGCGGGTGACCTCGGAGGAGAAGGAGGACAGCGTGTCGACCATGGTGTTGATGGCGGTCTTCAGCTCCAGGATCTCGCCGCGCGCGTCCACGTCGATCTTCTTGGAGAGGTCGCCGTTGGCGACGGCGGTGGTCACCTGGGCGATGTTCCGCACCTGGGACGTCAGGTTGTCCGCCATGTAGTTGACGTTGTCGGTCAGGTCCCGCCAGACACCGCTCACGCCCAGCACCTGGGCGCGTCCGCCGAGCCGGCCGTCGGTGCCGACCTCGCGGGCCACGCGGGTGACCTCGTCGGCGAAGGCCCGTAGCTGCTCCACCATCGTGTTGACGGTGTCCTTGAGTTCGAGGATCTCGCCGCGCGCGTCGACCGTGATCTTCTTGGAGAGGTCGCCGTTGGCGACGGCGGTGGTCACCTGGGCGATGTTCCGGACCTGTGACGTCAGGTTCAGCGCCATGAAGTTGACGTTGTCGGTGAGGTCCTTCCACACGCCCGACACGCCCCGCACCTGCGCCTGGCCGCCGAGGTTGCCTTCCGTGCCGACCTCGCGGGCGACCCTCGTCACCTCGTCGGCGAACGCGGAGAGCTGGTCCACCATCGTGTTGATCGTGGACTTCAGCTCCAGGATCTCGCCCTTGGCCTCGACCGTGATCTTCTTGCCGAGGTCGCCCTGGGCCACCGCGGTGGAGACCAGGGCGATGTTCCGGACCTGAGACGTCAGGTTGTCCGCCATGAAGTTGACGTTGTCGGTGAGGTCCTTCCAGACACCGCTCACACCCCGCACCTGCGCCCGGCCGCCGAGGTTGCCCTCCGTGCCGACCTCGCGGGCGACCCTCGTCACCTCGTCGGCGAACGCGGAGAGCTGGTCCACCATCGTGTTGATGGTCGACTTCAGCTCCAGGATCTCGCCCTGCGCGTCGACCGTGATCTTCTGCGACAGATCGCCGTTGGCCACGGCCGTCGTCACCTGGGCGATGTTCCGCACCTGTGACGTCAGGTTCGAGGCCATGAAGTTGACGTTGTCGGTGAGGTCCTTCCACACGCCCGACACGCCCCGCACCTGAGCGCGCCCGCCCAACTGCCCCTCGGTGCCGACCTCGCGGGCGACGCGGGTGACCTCGTCGGCGAACGCGGAGAGCTGGTCCACCATCGTGTTCACGGTCAGCTTCAGTTCGAGCAGCTCGCCGGTCGCCTCGACGGTGACCGTGCGGGTCAGGTCGCCGCGGGCCACCGCCGTGGTCACCAGGGCGATGTCCCGGACCTGCGCGGTCAGCCGGGACGCCATGGTGTTGACCGCCTCGGTCACGTCCCGCCAACTGCCCGACAGACCGGTCACCTTGGCGCGTCCGCCCAGCCGGCCCTCGGTGCCGACCTCGCGGGCCACCCGGGTCACCTCGCCGGTGAACAGGGACAGCTGGTCGACCATCTTGTTCACGGCCCGGCCGAGGCGCCGCAGATCGCCCCGCAACTGGCGGTTGCCGTCGTGCAGATCGACCCGCTGGGTGAGGTCGCCGTCGGCCACCGCGTCCAGCACCCGGGTCGCGTTGGCGGCCGGGGCGACCAGGGCGTCCAGCAGTTGGTTCACATCGCTGACCCGGGAGGCCCAGGTGCCCGCACCGGGGCTGGGGGAGAGCCGCTCGTCGAGCCGGCCGTGCCGCACCAACTCCCGCTTGACCCGCTGGACCTCGGAGGTGAAGTGCACGTTGCGGTCCACCAGCTGGTTGAAGATCGCGTGCAGTTCGGCCAGGACGGGGCCGTGCTCCGTCTCCGGCACCTTCGAGAAGTGCCCGTCCCGGGCGGCCGTCATGGCGGCGAGCAGCGGACGCAGCTCGGTCGCTCGAATCCGGTCCTGATTCTGCCCGTCTTCGAGCGCACGCGTAGCACTGTTCTCACTCATGGCGGCCCACTTCGGTGACTCGGCGCTTATGGGCGCAGTCAGTCTGTCACTCTGTCCGCATCGGCTGAGGCGTATTCGTCCGAACTGCTCGGGGAGCTGGACATGGGGGCCATTCCGACGCAACGGGAGAGCGATCCCCGTGCCTCTGATGTGCCTGCGCGCGAAGAGGCGCTGCCGTCCGCCCGGGCGCACGCCACCCTCACCGGCAGCTGCCACGCGCCCGGCGCCGCCCGCGCACTGCTGCGCAGCGCGCTCACGGAATGGACCGAACTCGGCCTGCCCGGCATGGCCCGGCTCACCGGACGCGTCGTCGACGACCTCGTCATCGTCACCAGCGAGCTCGTCACCAACGCGGTCGTCCACGCGGGCACCGACGTCGAACTCGACTGCCGTATGGAGGAAACGGGCGCGGTCGTCGTGGAGGTCACCGACCACCACCCCTCGCGCGCCCCGCGCGGCAGGCAGCCCGAACCGCCGTACGAGGCGACCGAGGGCGCGCACGGCCCTGCGGAGCACGCCTCGGCGCAACACGGCCCGGGCGCGAGGGAATACCACCACGGCACCCCGGAGTACGGCCGCGGCCTGCGCCTCGTCGCCACCCTCGCCGAGTCCTGGGGCGTGACCTACCGCACCGGCTCCAAGACCGTGTGGGCCCGCCTCACCGACGAGGAAGGCGCGGCCACCGGGGATTCGGCCCCGGACGCGTACTCGGCCCCGGACCCGGCACCGGACCCGGACTCCTGTCCGGCACCGGCCCCGAATGCGTACCCGGCACCGGACCCGGACTCCGACCAGGAGGAGCGTGCGCTGGAGCGCGGACTGCGCGTCGCCGAGATCCTCGCCCCCGAACCGCGGCGGTTCGAGCGCGACCAGGACTGGCTCAACCGGGGAGCCCTGTCCTTCCTCGCCGAGGCCTCCGACCTGCTCGCCGGGCAGCTCGACGAGGACCTGGTGGCCGCGCTCGCCGGCCAGCTGATCGTGCCGCGGCTCGCCGACTGGTGCGCGGTGTGGCTGGAGGACGAGCTGATGGGGCGCTGGGGCTCCCCGCGCGCGACCGAGGCCGACGGCGGCGTGGGCGGGGGAGTCCGGGGCGCCGACGGGATCGGCGGGCCGGGACCGCGGCTGGCCCGCGTCTGGCACGGCAGCGAGAGCCTCATCGAGGACCTGCGCCGGGCCCTGGAGAAGGAGACGCCGCGACTGCCGGACCCGCCGCGCTCGGGCCCCGTCCCCTTCCCCTGGCCCGGCGACGCGCTCGGCCCGCACGGCACCCACGGCACGGCCCTCGCGTACCGCCTGATCGCCGGAGGCTGTCCGCTCGGCACCCTGGTCATCGGACGGGCGGGCCTGCTGCGCTTCCCCGACGAGATCACCGGCCTCGTCGAGGACCTCGGCCGCCGCGTCGCCCTCGCCATCAGCGCCGCCCGCCAGTACGCCCGCCAGGCCACCATCAGCGCGGTGCTCCAGCGCGGCCTGCTGCCCGGCGCGGTCGCCGAGATCCCCGGGGTGAGCAGCGCACTGGTCCACGAGCCCTGCGACAAGGCCGGGCCCAGCGGCGACTTCTACGACCTGTTCCCCTCCGGCGACGGCCGCTGGTGCTTCGCCATCGGCGACGTCCAGGGCAAGGGGCCGGAGGCCGCCGTGGTGATCGGCCTGGCCCGGCCCTGGCTGCGGCTGCTGGCCCGCGAGGGGTACGGCGTCGCCGACGTCCTGGACCGCCTCAACCAGCTCCTCCTGGACGACGCGACCGAGGCCGCCGACGCCGCCGCCCGCGCCTTCGCCGGACCGGCCGGCCTGGCCGCGGCCGCCGACGGCCCGCAGACCCGCTTCCTGTCCCTCCTCTTCGGCCAGCTCCGCCCCTTCGACGGCGGCGTCCAGTGCACCCTCGCCTCCGCCGGGCACCCGCTGCCGCTGCTCCTCGGACCGGACGGCGGGGTCCGCACGGTCGCCGAGCCGCAGACCCTGCTCGGAGTCGTCGAGGACGCCGTGTACACCAGCGAGATCGTGGAGCTGCGCCCCGGCGACACCCTCCTGTGCGTCACCGACGGGGTGACCGAGCGGCGCAGCGGCTCCCGCCAGTTCGACGACGCCGACGGCCTCGCGACGGCCCTCGCCGGCTGCGCGGGCCTGACCGCCCCGCTGATCGCCGAGCGCATCAAGCGGCTGGTGCACGAGTTCGGCGTACGGCCGCCGGAGGACGATCTGGCGCTGCTGGTGCTCCAGGCCGAGTAGCCGCCGGGGTGCTGGACAATGGAAGGCATGCCTTCCGCACTCCCCGACGGCGAGCCCGTCCCCGACGACGGCGCGCTCCCCGCGCAGGCGCTCTCCGGAGCCGCCGAGCGCCCCCTCGGGTTCTATCTGCACGTCCCCTACTGCGCGACCCGCTGCGGGTACTGCGACTTCAACACCTACACCGCGACCGAGCTGCGCGGCACGGGCGGTGTCCTGGCCTCCCGCGACAACTACGCGGACACCCTGATCGACGAGATCCGCCTGGCCCGGAAGGTGCTGGGGGACGATCCCCGGCAGGTCCGCACGGTGTTCGTGGGCGGGGGCACGCCGACGCTGCTGGCGGCGGGCGATCTCGTACGGATGCTCGCGGCGATCCGCGACGAGTTCGGCCTCGCTCCGGACGCGGAGGTGACGACGGAGGCGAACCCGGAGTCGGTGGACCCGGCGTATCTGGCGACGCTGCGGCAGGGCGGCTTCAACCGGATCTCCTTCGGCATGCAGAGCGCGAAGCAGCACGTCCTGAAGGTGCTGGACCGCACGCACACCCCGGGACGGCCGGAGGCGTGCGTGGCGGAGGCCCGGGCGGCGGGCTTCGAGCACGTCAACCTGGACCTGATCTACGGCACCCCGGGCGAGTCGGACGGCGACTGGCGGGCCTCCCTGGACGCGGCGATCGGCGCCGGCCCGGACCACGTGTCGGCGTACGCGCTGATCGTGGAGGAGGGCACCCAGCTGGCCCGGCGCATCCGCCGGGGCGAGGTGCCGATGACGGATGACGACGTGCACGCGGACCGGTACCTGATCGCGGAGGACGCGTTCGCGGCGGCCGGCTTCGAGTGGTACGAGGTCTCGAACTGGGCGACCGGCGAGGCGGGCCGGTGCCTGCACAACGAGCTGTACTGGCGGGGCGCCGACTGGTGGGGCGCCGGGCCCGGCGCGCACTCGCACGTGGGCGGGGTGCGCTGGTGGAACGTGAAGCATCCGGGGGCGTACGCGGCGGCGCTGGCGGCGGGGAAGTCGCCGGGCGCGGGACGCGAGGTGCTCTCGGAGGAGGACCGGAGGGTCGAGCGCATTCTGCTGGAGCTGCGGCTGCGGGAGGGGGTGCCGCTGGCGCTGCTGCGGGAGGAGGGGCTCGCGGCCTCGCGGCGGGCCTTGGCGGAAGGGCTGCTTCAGGAGGGGCCCTATGGCGAGGGGCGCGCGGCGCTGACTCTGCGGGGGCGGCTGCTGGCGGACGCGGTGGTGAGGGATCTGGTGGACTGATCACTCAGGCGGGTGAAGCAGGTTCTCACGGCTGCGCCGTGACGAAGTCGATCAGCTCCTCCACCCGCCCGAGCAGTTCCGGCTCCAGGTCCTTGTAGGACCCCACCCGCTTCAGGATCGCCTGCCACACCGCGCCCGTGTTCTCCGACGGCCAGCCCAGGGCCCGGCAGACGCCCGTCTTCCAGTCCTGGCCGCGGGGGACGCGCGGCCAGCCCTCGATCCCCAGTGCCGCCGGCTTCACCGCCTCCCAGATGTCGATGTACGGGTGGCCCACGACCAGCGCGTGCTCACTCGTCACCTCCTGTGCGATCCGCCACTCCTTCGTGCCCGGCACCAGATGGTCCACCAGCACGCCCAGGCGGGCGTCCGGGCCCGGGGCGAACTCGGCGACGATCGACGGCAGGTCGTCCACGCCCTCCAGGTACTCCACGACCACGCCCTCGATGCGCAGGTCGTCGCCCCACACCTTCTCGACCAGTTCCGCGTCGTGCCGGCCCTCGACGTAGATGCGGCCGGCGCGGGCCACGCGCGCGCGGGCGCCGGGGACGGCGACCGAACCGGAGGCGGTGCGGCTGGGACGTACCGGAGAGCCGGTCGAAGGCCGCACCAGCGTCACCACACGGCCCTCCAGCAGAAAGCCCCGCGGCTCCAGCGGGAACACCCGGTGCTTGCCGAAGCGGTCCTCCAGGGTCACCGTGCCCGCCTCGCAGCGGATCACCGCGCCGCAGAAACCGGTGCCGGGCTCCTCGACCACCAGACCCGGCTCGGCCGGGACCTCCGGGACGGGCTTCGGCTTCTTCCACGGCGGGGTCAGGTCGGCGGAGTACTGGCGCATTCGGATGACGATAGGAGAAGCCGGGGCGGGGTCAGGGCGACACGCCGAAACGCCGCGCCAGGGCGTCCCGCTGACGCCGGACGAACGCCGCGTCCACCACCGCTCCGTGACCGGGCACGTACAGCGCGTCCTCGCCGCCCAGGTCCAGGAGCCGGTCCAGGGCCGCGGGCCAGTGCGACGGTACGGCGTCCGGGCCCGCCTGCGGGTCGCCCGACTCCTCGACCAGGTCGCCGCAGAAGACCACCTCGGGCGAGCCCGGCACCAGCACCGCGAGGTCGTGGGCGGTGTGCCCGGGGCCGACGTTCGCCAGCAGGACCTGCCGGCCGCCGCCGAGGTCGAGGGTCCACTCGCCGGAGACCAGGTGGCGGGGCCGGGGGAGGGCGTCGACCGCCTCGTCGGCCAGGTGCTCCGCCAGCCCCTCCCGTACCGCGTCCGCGCGCAGCTCCTCTCGGGCCTGGCGCTGGTCGAGCAGCGTGTCCATGCCGACCGGCCCGAACACCTCCGCGCCCGCGAACGCCGCCGCTCCGAGGACATGGTCGAAATGGGGGTGCGTCAGCGCGAGATGGGTCACACGGTGCCCGGCGAGCGCCTCCGCCTGCGCCCGCAGCCGCACCCCCTCCGCGAGGCTCGACCCGGCGTCCACCAACAGGGCCGTGCCCGCGCCGACGACCAGCCCCGCCGTACAGTCCCAGACCGGCAGCCGGCACCGGCCCACCCCGGCCGCCACCCGCTGCCACCCCAGCTCTTCCCAAGTCACCGTCATACGGCGACGCTAGCCGTAGGGGCGGTCCACGAGCTGTCACACCCGGACCGACCTTGCCCGGGCAGTACCCCGCCGCCGTACACTGGGCCGCGGGGAACGCTGGCACTCGGACGGACAGAGTGCCAGGCGGGGGCCGAGAGAACGACTTCTGGAGGTGTGCGCGATGCTGAGTGAACGCAGGCTTCAGGTGCTGCGCGCCATCGTCCAGGACTACGTGGGGACGGAGGAGCCGGTCGGCTCCAAGGCCCTCACCGAACGGCACAACCTCGGCGTCTCCCCGGCGACCGTGCGCAACGACATGGCCGCCCTGGAGGACGAGGGATACATCGCCCAGCCGCACACCAGCGCCGGGCGCATCCCCACCGACAAGGGCTACCGCCTGTTCGTCGACAAGCTCGCGGGCGTCAAGCCCATGACCGCGCCCGAGCGGCGCGCGATCCAGAACTTCCTCGACGGCGCCGTCGACCTCGACGACGTGGTGGCGCGGACCGTGCGGCTGCTCGCGCAGCTCACCCGGCAGGTGGCGGTCGTGCAGTACCCGTCCCTGACGCGGTCCACCGTGCGCCATGTGGAGTTGCTCTCGCTCGCTCCGGCGCGCCTGATGCTGGTGCTGATCACCGACACGGGCCGGGTCGAGCAGCGCATGGTCGACTGCCCGGCGCCCTTCGGGGAGGCCTCGCTGGCCGATCTGCGGGCGCGGCTCAACAGCCGGGTCGCGGGGCGTCGGTTCACCGATGTGCCGCGGCTGGTCGAGGATCTGCCCGAGGGCTTCGACGTCGAGGATCGGGGTACGGTCGCGACAGTGCTCTCCACACTGCTGGAGACACTCGTAGAGGAGAACGAGGAGCGGTTGATGATCGGCGGAACCGCCAATCTCACCCGCTTCGGACATGACTTCCCCCTCACCATCCGGCCTGTCCTGGAGGCACTGGAGGAGCAGGTCGTGCTCCTCAAGTTGCTTGGCGAGGCCGGGGATTCGGGCATGACCGTACGCATCGGTCACGAGAACGCCTATGAGGGACTCAACTCCACGTCCGTCGTGTCGGTCGGCTACGGTTCGGGCGGCGAGGCAGTCGCCAAGCTCGGCGTGGTCGGACCGACCCGCATGGATTACCCGGGAACGATGGGAGCGGTACGCGCAGTGGCACGGTACGTCGGACAGATCCTGGCGGAGTCGTAAGTGGCCACGGACTACTACGCCGTTCTCGGCGTGCGCCGCGACGCGTCGCAGGATGAGATCAAGAAGGCGTTCCGTCGGCTCGCGCGCGAGCTGCACCCGGACGTCAACCCCGATCCGAAGACCCAGGAGCGGTTCAAGGAGATCAACGCCGCTTACGAGGTGCTGTCGGACCCGCAGAAGAAGCAGGTCTACGACCTCGGCGGCGACCCGCTCTCGCAGAGCGGCGGCGGTGGCGCCGGCGGCTTCGGCGCGGGCGGCTTCGGGAACTTCTCGGACATCATGGACGCCTTCTTCGGTACGGCGTCGCAGCGGGGTCCGCGGTCGCGTACGCGGCGGGGCCAGGACGCGATGATCCGGCTGGAGGTCGAGCTCGACGAGGCGGCCTTCGGCACCACGAAGGACATCCAGGTCGACACCGCGATCGTCTGCTCCACCTGCAACGGTGAGGGCGCGGCGCCGGGCACCTCCGCCCAGACGTGTGACATGTGCCGGGGCCGTGGTGAGGTCTCGCAGGTCACCCGGTCCTTCCTGGGCCAGGTCATGACCTCGCGGCCCTGCCCGCAGTGCCAGGGCTTCGGGACCGTGGTCCCGACCCCGTGCCCGGAGTGCGCCGGTGACGGGCGGGTGCGGTCGCGTCGGACGCTGACCGTGAAGATCCCGGCCGGTGTCGACAACGGCACGCGCATCCAGCTCGCGGGCGAGGGCGAGGTCGGCCCCGGTGGCGGTCCCGCCGGTGACCTGTACGTCGAGATCCACGAGCTGCCGCACCCGATGTTCCAGCGGCGCGGCGACGACCTGCACTGCACGGTGACGATCCCGATGACGGCGGCGGCGCTCGGCACGAAGGTGCCGCTGGAGACGCTGGACGGCCTGGAGGAGGTCGACATCCGGCCGGGCACGCAGTCGGGGCAGTCGATTCCGCTGCACGGCCGGGGCGTCACCCACCTGCGTGGCGGCGGCCGGGGTGACCTCATCGTCCACGTCGAGGTCCAGACGCCGAACAAGCTGGACCCGGAGCAGGAGCGGTTGCTGCGCGAGCTGGCGAAGCTGCGGGGCGAGGAGCGGCCTCAGGGGCAGTTCCAGCCCGGGCAGCAGGGGCTGTTCTCGCGGTTGAAGGACGCGTTCAACGGGCGGTGAGTGGAGGGTGCGCGGAGGCGTTTTCGCCCCCGCCGCCCCTGCCCGTCCCCTCCCGTGGGCTGCCGCCCCCGGCCCCCCGCTGTCGGCCCTGAAGAGGCCTCGTCCTCAAGCGCCGGACGGGCTGATTCCCCGGCCGGCGCCGGGAGATGCCGTAGGCCTATGCCCGCGGAAGGGTGGATTCGGACTTGTTCGGAGGACGTGACAACATGCCGTCATGTCCTCCGCGCTGACCGATCTCTTCCCCCATCCGATCGTGCAGGCCCCCATGGCGGGCGGGGTCTCCGTCCCGCAACTGGCGGCGGCCGTGTCCGAGGCCGGGGGGCTCGGGTTCCTCGCCGCCGGGTACAAGACGGCCGACGGCATGTACCAGGAGATCAAGCAGCTGCGCGGGCTCACCGGGCGGCCCTTCGGCGTCAATCTGTTCATGCCGCAGCCCGACAGCGCCGACGCCGCCGCCGTCGACGTCTACGCGCATCAGCTGGCCGGGGAAGCCGCCTGGTACGAGACCGAGCTCGGCGATCCGGAGAGCGGGCGGGACGACGGGTACGACGTGAAGGTCGCCGTCCTCCTCGACAACCCCGTCCCCGTCGTCTCCTTCCACTTCGGCGTGCCGAGCGGTGAGGTGCTGGAGGCGTTCCGGCGTGCCGGGACCTTCACCCTCGTCACCGCGACCACCGCGGACGAGGCCCTCGCCGTGGAGCGGGCCGGGGCCGACGCGGTCATCGCGCAGGGCGTGGAGGCCGGCGGGCATCAGGGGACCCATCGGGACAGCCCCGAGAACGACGGTGCCGGGCTCGGGCTGCTCTCGCTCGTCGGGCAGATCCGCGAAACCGTCCGCATTCCCGTCGTCGCCGCCGGCGGCATCATGCGCGGCAGCCAGATCGCCGCCGTCCTCGCCACCGGCGCCGCCGCCGCCCAGCTGGGCACCGCCTTCCTCGCCGCCCCCGAGTCCGGCGCCGCCGAGATCCACAAGCAGGCGCTGACCAACCCGCTCTTCGTGCGGACGGAACTGACCCGGGCGTTCTCCGGCCGGCCGGCCCGCGGGCTCGTCAACCGGTTCATGCGCGAGCACGGCCCCTACGCCCCCGCCGCCTACCCGGAGATCCACCACCTCACCTCGCCGCTGCGCAAGGCCGCCGCCAAGGCCGGGGACGCGCAGGGCATGGCCCTGTGGGCGGGGCAGGGGCACCGGATGGCCCGTGCGCTGCCCGCCGGGCAGCTGGTGGAGGTGCTGGCCGCCGAACTCGCCGACGCCACGACAGCGTTGTCCGGATTCCGGACCTCCGGAGGTGACCTGCGATGACCGCTCCCGTCTTCGTCGTCGAACACTTCAACGCCGGTGGCGGCGGCCACTACGTCCTCGACGGGCCCGAGGGACGGCACGCCGTCTCCGTGAAGCGCCTCCAGGCCGGCGAGGACGTCATCCTCACGGACGGCGCCGGACGCTGGGCCGACTGTGTCGTGCTCGGCACCGAGGGCAAGGACCGGCTGATCGTCAAGATGGACGGCGTCACCGAGGAGCCGGTGGAGCAGCCCCGCATCACCGTCGTCCAGGCCCTCCCCAAGGGCGACCGCGGCGAACTCGCCGTCGAGACCATGACCGAGGTCGGCGTCGACGCCGTCGTGCCCTGGCAGGCGGCCCGCTGCATCACCCAATGGAGGGGCGACCGGGGGCTGAAGGCGCTCGGCAAGTGGCGGTCCACCGCCCGCGAGGCCGGCAAGCAGTCCCGGCGCGTCCGCTTCCCCGAGGTCGCCGACCTGGCGACGACCAAGCAGGTCGCCGCGCTGCTCGCGCGCGCCGACTTCGCCGCCGTGCTCCACTCCGACTTCGAGCACGGCAGCCAGGCACTCGCCACCGCCGAACTCCCCGACGAGGGCGAGATCGTGCTCGTCGTCGGCCCCGAAGGAGGCGTCGCCAAGGACGAGTTGGCGCTCTTCGAGGAGGCGGGTGCGAAGACGTACGTGCTGGGTCCTACCGTGTTGCGTACATCGACCGCCGGGACGGCGGCCACGGCCCTGCTCCTCGGCCGCACCGGCCGCTGGTCCTGACCGATCCTCCGGGGGAAACACCGTGGAACTCGCCCAAGTCCGGCTGCTCGTCACCGACTTCGCCGCCTGCTACCGCTTCTACGCCGAAGTCCTGGGCCTGAAGCCGCAGTCCGGGGCTACCGAGGGGCCGTACGAGAAGTTCAGCCCCGCCACCGGGTCGGCGGGCATCGCGCTCCAGGACCGGGCCATGATGGCCGGAATCCTGGACGAGCTGGGCGAGGCGGCCAACGGACACCGGTCGCTGGTCGTGCTGCGCGTCGACGACCTGGCCGAGTACTGCGAGCAGATCACCTCCCGGGGCGCGGTGCTGCTGCACGGACCCGCCCCGATGACCGACCGGATGCGGGTCGCCCACCTCAAGGACCCGGAGGGGAACCTGGTGGAACTCCAGGAGTGGCTGCTGCTGCGCGCTTGAGGTCCACGGCCGCGGCGACCGCGGGGAAGAGGTCCCAGCCGTCCAGCTCCCCGCCGTCCGGCAACGTCCCGCGGCGCAGGGCCTCGTCGAGCAGGGCGCGTACGACGGCCGGCTCGCGCAGGTTGATCAGGTTGCCCCGGCCGTCGCCCGCGCAGCCCTGGAACCAGGGATGCCCCTCGGAGACGTACCGGCCCGTACCCGGGCCGCCCGCCCGGAAGACGATCCGGGTCCGGCGGCCGGCGCGGTGCAGGGTGACGGTGTCGCGCCAGACGCCGTCGCGGCCCTTCTTCTGGCGGTAGCTCCAGAGGTAGGTCGTGGTCGCGTCGACGACGAGGCGTCGCAGGCGGTGGTTGTCGCGCACGATGTCGGGCCCTCCGGTGATCGGATGTCACTCGATTGTGGCCGAGTGTCCGTATGCGCTCTACCGCGTCGGGCGGGACAGTGGGAAGCTGCCCTCCATGGGGGCATTGAGGAGGATTTGGCGGCACCGGGGCCGGCGGGTCGGTGCCGTGGCCGTGTTCGTCGCCGTGACCGTCGGCGGAGCCGTCGCCTGTGATCCGGCCGGGCTGAACTCCGCGTCCGTGGCGTACACCACCGACCAGACCGTCACCAAGGAGCTGGAGCGGCAGCACGCGAACGTGCAGTGGCTGACCTGCCAGGCCTCCTACGGAGACCGCTCCACGCCCACCGCGACCGAGAACGCCGTCGCCGAGGTGCACTGCACCGGAGAGACCAGCGACGGCAAGGACATCAAGGTCGACGGGAAGGTCACCCGGGTGGTCAACGGGCAGTGCGTGCGGGGGGAGTTGACGGCCAAGATCGACGGCAAGCAGTGGTTCCAGGTCAACGGGCTGGGCAACTGCAACGCCGCGCCCGAGCCCACGAACGGCAACGGCCAGCCCGGTGCCACGGTCACGGTCACCGTCACCGAGACCGTGTGGTGCGACAAGTACCCGGACTGCCGCCCGGTGCAAGGCAAATGACCTTAAGGTGATCGGGTGACCCAGCCCGTGACGCCGCCCGCGTATCTCCGATACCCGCATCTGCACGGCGACTTGGTCGCCTTCACCGCCGAGGACGACGTGTGGATCGCGCCTTGCGACGGCGGCCGGGCCTGGCGGGTCAGCAGCGACAACGTGCCGGTCTCCACGCCCCGCATCTCGCCGGACGGCAGCACCGTCGCCTGGACCTCCACGCGGGACGGGGCACCCGAGGTGCACATCGCCCCGGTCGCCGGCGGCCCGGCGAAACGCCTGACCCACTGGGGGAGTTGGCGCACCCAGGTGCGCGGCTGGACCCCCGACGGCCAGGTCCTCGCCATCACCACCCACGGCCAGGCCAGCCTGCGCCGCTCCTGGGCGCACACGGTCCCGCTCGACGGCGGACCGTCCACCGTCCTGCCGTACGGCCCGGTCGGCGCGGTCGCCCAGGGGCCGTCCACCGTCCTGCTGTCGGCGCCCATGGGGCGGGAGGCGGCCTGGTGGAAGCGGTACCGGGGCGGTACGGCGGGCAAGCTGTGGATCGACCGGGACGTCCGCGACGGGGAAGGCGCCGGGGAGTTCGTACGGCTGCATGAAGAGCTGGACGGGAACATCGAGTTCCCGGTGTGGGCGGGGGAGCGGATCGCCTTCCTCTCCGACCACGAAGGCGTCGGGGCCCTCTACTCGTCCCTCGCCGACGGCTCCGATCTGCGCCGGCACACCCCGCTCGACGGCTTCTACGCCCGGCACGCGGCCGGGGACGGCACCCGGGTCGTCTACGCCTCCGCCGGTGAGCTGTGGGTCCTCGACGACCTCGACGGTGCCGAGCCGCGCCGCCTCGACATCCGGCTCGGCGGCTCCCGCGCCGACCTCCAGCCGTACACCCTGAACGCCGCCCGCTGGGTCGAGTCGGCGTCCCCCGACCACACCGCGCGCGGCAGCGCCGTCTGCGTCCGCGGTGCCGTGCACTGGGTCACCCACCGCTCCGGCCCGGCCCGCGCGCTGGCCGCCGAGCCCGGCGTACGGTCCCGGCTGCCGCAGGCCTTCCGCGCCGACGGCGAGGAGTGGGTGGTGTGGGTGACGGACGCCGAGGGCGACGACGCCCTGGAGTTCGCGCCCGCCACCGGGCTCGCCCCGGGAGCCACCCCGCGCCGGCTCGCCGCCGGGCAGCTCGGCCGGGTCCTCGACCTGGCCATGGCACCCGACGGCAGCCGGGCCGCGGTCGCCTCGCACGACGGGCGCGTCCTCCTCGTCGAACGCGAGACCGGCGAGGTCCGCGAGCTCGACCGCAGCGCGGACGGCGATGTCTCCGGGCTGGTCTTCTCGCCCGACTCGGCCTGGCTCGCCTGGTCCCACCCCGGCCCGCGCCCGCTCAGCCAGCTCCGCCTCGCCAACACCACCGACCTGTCGGTCACCGAGGCCACCCCGCTGCGCTTCCAGGACTACGACCCCGCCTTCACCCTCGACGGCAAACACCTGGCGTTCCTCTCCACCCGCTCCTTCGACCCGGTCTACGACGAGCACGTCTTCGACCTGGCCTTCGTGGAAGGCGCCCGCCCGCACCTCATCACCCTCGCCGCCACCACCCCGTCCCCCTTCGGACCGCAGCGGCACGGCCGTCCCTTCGACGCGCCCGACAAGGACGAGACCCCCGACAGCGAGGGCGCCCCCGCCACCCGGATCGACCTCGAAGGTCTCGCCGACCGGATCGTGCCCTTCCCGGTGGAGGCCGCCCGCTACTCCGACCTGCGCGCGGCCAAGGACGGTGTGCTGTGGCTGCGGCACCCGGTGCGCGGGGTGCTGGGCGCCTCCCGGGCCACACCCGAGGCCCCCGACCCCAAGACCGAGCTGGAGCGCTTCGACCTCGTCCAGCAGCGCGTGGAGCATCTGGCCGCCGACGTCGACCACTTCGCCGTCAGCGGTGACGGGAAGCGGGTGCTGCTGGGCACCGACGGCCGCCTGAAGGTCGTACCGAGCGACCGGCGGGCCTCCAACGACGACGACAGCGACACCAACATCACCGTCGACCTCACCCGCGTCCGCCAGACCATCGACCCGGCCGCCGAGTGGCGGCAGATGTACGACGAGACCGGCCGCATCATGCGCGACCACTTCTGGCGCCCGGACCTCGGCGGCACCGACTGGGACGGCGTCCTCGACCGCTACCGTCCCGTCCTGGACCGCGTCGCCACCCACGACGACCTCGTCGACCTCCTCTGGGAGGTCCAGGGCGAACTGGGCACCTCGCACGCCTACGTCGTGCCGCGCGGCGGCTACGGCAGCGGCGCCCGGCAGGGCCTGCTCGGTGCCGACATCTCCCGCCACCCGGACGGCAGTTGGCGCATCGACCGCGTCCTGCCCTCGGAGACCTCCGACCCCGACGCCCGCTCCCCGCTCGCCGCCCCCGGCGTCGCGGTCCGCGCCGGGGACGCGATCGTCGCGGTCGCGGGCCGGGCCGTCGACCCGGTGACCGGGCCGGGCCCGCTGCTCGTCGGTACGGCGGGCAAGGCGATCGAGCTGACCATCTCCCCGTCCGGCGGCGGTGAGGTGCGGCACGCCGTCGTCGTCCCGGTCGCCAACGAGGAGCCGCTGCGCTACCACGCCTGGGTCACCGACCGCCGCGCCTACGTCCACGAGCGCTCCGGCGGCCGGCTCGGCTATCTCCACGTCCCCGACATGCAGGCCCCCGGCTGGGCCCAGATCCACCGCGACCTGCGCGTCGAGGTGGCCCGCGAGGGGCTCGTCGTCGACGTCCGCGAGAACCGCGGCGGCCACACCTCCCAGCTGGTGGTGGAGAAGCTCGCCCGCCGGATCGTCGGCTGGGCCAGCCCGCGCGGCATGCGCCCCTACAGCTACCCGCAGGACGCCCCGCGCGGCCCCGTCGTGGCCGTCGCCAACGAGTTCTCCGGCTCCGACGGCGACATCGTCAACGCGGCCATCAAGGCCCTCGGCATCGGCCCGGTCGTCGGCACCCGGACCTGGGGCGGCGTGATCGGCATCGACAGCCGCTACCACCTCGTCGACGACACGCTCGTCACCCAGCCCAAGTACGCCTTCTGGCTGGAGGGTTACGAGTGGGGCGTGGAGAACCACGGCGTAGACCCGGACGTCGAGGTCGTGCAGCGGCCGCAGGACCACGCGGCGGGGCGCGACGTCCAACTGGACGAGGCGATCAGGCTCGCGCTGGAGGCGCTGGAGACGACTCCGGCGAAGGTCCCGCCGTCGCTCCCCTGACCTGATCGATACGATGCCCCGGAGACTTCGGACGACAGGGCGAGAGGACGCACATGCCAGGGGAGCCGCAGGCGGACTGCCTGTTCTGCAAGATCGTCGAGGGTCACATCCCGGCCACGATCGTCCGCCAGACCGACACCACCGTCGCCTTCCGGGACATCAACCCCCAGGCGCCGACGCACGTCCTGATCATCCCCAAGGTCCACTACAAGGACGCCGCCGCCCTCGCCGCCGCGGAGCCCGCCGTCGCCGCCGACGTGCTGCGCGAGGCGCAGGCCGTCGCCGACGAGGAGAAGGTCGAGAGCTACCGCATCGTCTTCAACACGGGCACCGGCGCCGGCCAGACCGTCTGGCACGCGCACGCGCACGTCCTCGGTGGGCGCGGCCTCGAGTGGCCCCCCGGGTAAGCCACCGTGTCCGTACGTGAACTGGTGGTCCTCGGCACCGCCAGCCAGGTCCCGACCCGGCACCGCAACCACAACGGCTACCTGCTGCGCTGGGACGGCGAGGGCATCCTCTTCGACCCGGGCGAGGGCACCCAGCGCCAGATGCTGCGCGCCGGGGTCGCCGCGCACGACCTGAACCGGATCTGCGTCACGCACTTCCACGGCGACCACTCGCTGGGCCTCGCGGGCGTCATCCAGCGCATCAACCTCGACCGCGTGCCGCACGAGATCACCGCCCACTATCCGAAGTCCGGCCAGCGCTTCTTCGACCGGCTGCGGTACGCGACGGCGTACCGGGAGACCGTCGAGATCACGCAGGCACCGGTGAGCGAGGACGGGGTGCTGGGCGGGTCCGCCTCCTACGCGCTGGAGGCCCGCAAGCTGTCCCACCCCGTCGAGTCGTACGGCTACCGCCTCGTCGAACCCGACGGCCGCCGCATGCTGCCCGACCGTCTCGCGGTGCACGGCATCAAGGGCCCGGACGTCGGCCGCATCCAGCGCGAGGGCGCGGTCGGCGGGGTGACGCTGGCGGACGTCAGCGAGGTGCGCCGCGGGCAGCGGTTCGCGTTCGTCATGGACACCCGGCTGTGCGACGGCGTGTACGCGCTCGCCGACGGCTGCGACCTGCTCGTCATCGAGTCGACGTTCCTGGACGAGGACACGGACCTCGCCGTGGAGCACGGTCATCTCACCGCGGGCCAGGCGGCGAGGGTCGCCCGGGAGGCCGGCGTACGGCATCTCGTGCTCACCCACTTCAGCCAGCGCTACAGCGAGCCGGACGAGTTCGAACGGCAGGCGCGGGCGGCCGGGTTCGACGGCGAGCTGACGGTGGCGCACGACCTGCTGCGGGTGCCGGTTCCGAAACGGCGGTAGAACGGCCGTACGATGCTTTGATGCCCCTCCCCAAAGCTGAACTGCACCTGCACATCGAAGGCACGCTGGAGCCCGAGCTGGCCTTCGAGCTCGCCGCCCGCAACGGTGTCGCGCTGCCGTACGCGGACGCCGGCGAGCTGAGCAAGGCGTACGACTTCGAGGACCTCCAGTCCTTCCTCAACCTGTACTACGAGCTGATGGCCGTCCTGCGCACCGAGCGCGACTTCGAGGACCTCGCCAACGCCTACCTGGCCCGGGCCGCCGCCCAGGGCGTGCGGCACGCGGAGATCTTCTTCGACCCGCAGGCGCACCTCGCGCGGGGCGTGGACATGGGCACGGTCGTGGACGGGCTGTGGCGGGCGCTGGGGAACAGCGAGGCCGTGCACGGCATCTCCACGCAGCTGATCATGTGCTTCCTGCGCGACGAGTCCGCGGAGAGCGCCCTGGAGACCCTGGAGGCCGCCAAGCCGTACCTCGACCGGATCGTCGGCGTCGGCCTCGACTCCGCCGAGGTCGGGCATCCGCCGGTGAAGTTCCGGGAGGTGTACGAGGCCGCCGCCGCGCTGGGGCTGCGGCGCGTCGCGCACGCGGGCGAGGAGGGGCCGCCGGAGTACATCACCGAGGCACTGGACGTGCTGGGGGTGGAACGGATCGACCACGGGCTGCGGTGCATGGAGGATCCGGCCCTGGTGGAGCGCCTCGTCCGGGACCGGGTCCCGCTGACCCTCTGCCCGCTCTCCAACGTCCGGCTGCGCACGGTCGACGTCCTCGCCGACCACCCGCTGCCCGCGATGCTCGACGCCGGGCTGCTGTGCACGGTCAACTCCGACGACCCCGCCTACTTCGGGGGCTACGCCGGTGACAACTTCGACGCGGTGCGCTCCGCGTTGGGGCTGGGGGAGGAGCGTTTGCGGGAGCTGGCCCGCAACTCGTTCGTCGCCAGTTTCCTGGAGCATGACGAGGAGCGGCGGGCCCGGTATCTGGCCGAGGTGGAGGCGTATCAGTTCTGAGTTTCGGCTCCGGGCGGGTGGGGGCCGGTCGCGCCCCGCGGCGGAGCCGCATGTCGATACAGCCCCGCGCCCCTGAAAGCCTCTACGCAGCCGTTGCCTTGTCGTAGACCTGGGCTTCCACCGGGATTTCCACCACCGGCAAGGAACGCCTGCCTGCCCCCAGTGCCACCGCCGTCATCGGTACGGCGATCAGCAGCAGGCCCGCCGCCAGGACCAGGCCCATCACCGGGAAGCCCGCCCGTGCCGAGAGCAGGCTGCCCGCCAGGGGGCCCGCGGCCGTGCCGAGGGACGAGGCCGAGCTCACGAGCACGGCCCAGCGGCCCCGTGGGTCCAGGGACGCGGCGAGGCCGATGACGTACGACAGGACGATCGGGTAGAGGACGTTCCACGCGATCTCGCCGGTCGCGAACGTGGTGAGGTCGGTCGCGGCGGCGCTCAGCGCGATGCAGGCGGCGATCAGGGCCGTGCCCGCCCCGATGGGCAGGGCCCTGCCGAGCCGGGGGCCGAGCGCGCCCGCGCCGACGACCCCGAGCAGTCCGGCGCCGAGGGCGATCGCGAAGACCGCGCCGACGGTGGCCTCGGTGAGGTGCGCCTGGTCGAGGCCGATGCGGCCGCTGACGCCCCAGAGGGAGTTCTGGGCGAGGGACCAGCACGGCAGCGTGAGAGCGAGGAGCAGCCCGGCGCGCAGGTGCGGCAGCGGGGCCTTGGTGTGCCGGGCGCCGCGGGTCGCGGTGGCGGGTGCGAGGCGGCCGGTGAGGGGCCAGACCGCCAGCGCCGTGAGGGCGATCGCGGCCAGCGGCCGGCCGTGGCCGGGGCCGAGGTGCGGGACCGTCAGATAGACGGCGCCGGCGAGCGCGGAGACACCGAGCAGGCCGAACGTGGTGGTGCGGTGCGGGTCAGGCTGGGCGGCGATGCCGGTGGCGGCCACCGCCGTCGCCGTACCGGAGCCGAAACCGCCGACGAGCACGCCCGCGACGACGGCCCACACGGTGTGGGTGAGCGCGCCGCCGCCATAGCCGAGGACGGCGAGGGCGAGGCCGGTGCGGGCCAGGAGGCGGGGGCCGATGCGGTCGACCCGGGAGGCGAACAGGAAGCCCGCCGCGGCCGAGCTCAGCAGCAGCGCGCTGCCGACGGCGCCCGCCTGGGTGGCGGAGAGCGGAAGCCCCGAGTCGAGTCTGCCGACGGTGGTCGGGAGGAGGTACGGGGCGAGGTACCCGGCCGTGAAAAGGGCAATGAGGGGCCAGGGCGTGGTGGTGCGGGGGGCGGACACGGGCGTTCCCAGGGCATGCGGAAGGAGCGGCTCAAGAAAGGGGGTTGGGCGACGACCGTCGAGGGACAGGAACGCGCGGGCAATTTGTATCAAGCACGCGGTTCCAGAAGAAGAGGCGAGGGTGTGACGTGGCACACGTTGTGTTTGGGGTGGGTGAGGGCGGGTAGAAGCGCGGCCCTCACCGCCAGTGGGCCGCCGCTCCGCCGCCGGGGGGCGCCGCCTCGATCTTGGCCCTGATCTCCCGCATCACCGCGACGATCTGCTCCTCGTGCCCCGGCGTCAGCCGGGCCACCGGCACCGAGCAGCTGATCGCGTCCTGGGCGGGGGCGTCGTAGCGCAGGGCGAAGCCGAAGCCGACGAGGCCGAGGACCCCTTCCTCGCGGTCGATCGAGTAGCCCCGGGAGCGGGTCTTTGCCAGGTCCGCCAGCAAGGACTCCCTGGTGGTGTGGGAATGGGGGGTCAGCGCCTCGTACGGCCCAGCCGGCAGCTCCGCGTCCGCCCGCTCCGCCAGCAGGGCCTTGCCCAGCGCGCCCGCATGGGCCGGCAGGCGGCGGCCGACGCGGCTGATCGTGCGCAGGTACTCGTGGGACTCGCGGGTCGCCAGATAGGCCACGTCCCGGCCGTCCAGGCGGCCCATGTGGATGGTCTCCCCGAGGGCCTCGGACGCCTCGTCGAGGTACGGGCGCACGACCCGGACGCGCGGGTCCGAGTCCAGATAGCTGGTGCCGGCCAGCAGGGCGTGGATGCCGATGCCGTAGAGGGAGCCGGTGACGTCCGTGCGGACCCAGCCCCGGGAGATCAGCGTCTGGAGCAGCGCGTACATCGAGCTGCGCGGTACGCCGAGCTCGTCGGCCAGCTCCTGCAGCCGCGCCGGGCGGTCCCCGCGTGCGGCCAGCACTTCCAGCAGTTCGACCGTGCGCGCGGCCGACTTCACCTCGCGCACACCCCCTGTCTCCGACATGTGCCGATCGTAATCGCGGATGACCGGACCATTGACGGCCGGTGTTCGCCTATCTAATCTCCATCTCCATACGCGGATGACGTCTACATGGGGAGATGGCTCGGCGTGGAGATCGACACCGACCCCGTCCGACGGCTGCGGGACGCGACGGCGACCGACGTGCTGTCCTCTCCGCCCGCCTACCCCTCGGCCGGCGGCCTCGCCGACCTCAAGGACTTGCACACCACCGGACTCGACCTCGTAGGAGGCGCCCTGTGAACCTCGCGATCGCCGACGTACGGCTGACCCCGATCCTCGTCGCCGACCCGCCGCTGCTCAACACGCAGGGCGTGCACCAGCCGTACACCCCGCGTCTCGTCGTCGAGGTGGAGACCGCGGACGGGGTCGTCGGGGTCGGTGAGACGTACGGCGACACCAAGTACCTGGAACTGGCGCGGCCGTTCGCCAAGAAGCTGATCGGACGTCAGGTGTCCGACCTCAACGGGCTGTTCACGGTCGCCGACGCGGTCGCCGTCGACGACGCCCGGGTCTCCGGACAGGCCGACGTCGGCGGGCTGCGCGGTGTCCAGACCGCCGACAAGCTGCGGCTGTCCGTCGTCTCCGGCTTCGAGGTGGCCTGCCTCGACGCCCTCGGCAAGGCGCTCGGGCTGCCCGTGCACGCCCTGCTGGGCGGCAAGCTGCGCGACACCGTCGAGTACAGCGCCTACCTGTTCTACAAGTGGGCCGGCCATCCGGCGGGCGTCGCCGCGGAGAAGGACGACTGGGGGGCCGCCGTCGATCCGGCCGGGGTCGTGGCGCAGGCGCGGCTGTTCAAGGAGCGGTACGGGTTCACCTCGTTCAAGCTCAAGGGCGGCGTCTTCCCGCCGGACGAGGAGATCGCCGCCGTGCGGGCGCTCGCCGAAGCGTTCCCCGGGCATCCGCTGCGGCTCGACCCCAACGGGGCCTGGTCGGTGGAGACTTCGCTGAAGGTGGCCGAGGAGCTCGGGGACGTCCTGGAGTACCTGGAGGACCCCGCCCTCGGGACGCCGGCCATGGCCGAGGTGTCCGCCGGGACCGACGTGCCGCTCGCCACCAACATGTGCGTGACGACGTTCGCCGAGATCAAAGAGGCGTTCGTGAAGGACGCCGTGCAGGTCGTCCTCTCCGACCACCACTACTGGGGCGGGCTGCGCAACACCCAGCAACTCGCCGCGATCTGCCGGACGTTCGGGGTCGGGGTGTCCATGCACTCCAACACCCATCTGGGGATCTCGCTGGCCGCGATGACGCACGTCGCGTCCACCGTCCCCAACCTCCACCACGCCTGCGACTCGCACTATCCGTGGCAGTCGGAGGACGTGCTGACCGAGCGGCTGGTCTTCGAGGGCGGGAAGGTCGCCGTGTCCGACGCGCCCGGGCTCGGGGTCGAGGTCGACCCGGAGAAGCTGCGGGTGCTGCACCGGCGGTGGCTCGACGACAACGGGTCGCTGCGGGAGCGGGACGACGCGGCGGCGATGCGGGTGGCCGAACCGGGGTGGGTGACGCCGGGCGTGCCTCGCTGGTGACCCACCCGTCCCGAACACCCTGCTCACTCAAGCTGGGCGGGTCCGTCGCCCCGACCGCCTTCGGGATCACCGAGGACACGACCGGGCCGGCCAAGGACGGACAGGTCGGAGTCATGGGCGTCGGATTCCTGGCCGCGCTCAGTGTGCTGCTGGTGCGCGGCGGCGGCCGAAACCAGCGCATCCCGACGCGGGCCACGACGCTCCCGGTGGCCCCGGAAGCCACTTGGGGTACGGCGCGTATCGCCCGGCCGGGCTCCGCGACGGCCTGACGCGCGGGACGCGTCGCGCTCGGTGGACCCTTCCGTTGCCGGTGGGGTGGTGCAGACTGGCTGAATCCGCACCACTCGCAGGGAGCGCCTCGTGATCGCGTCCAGGGCATCCGTCGGAAAGGCACCGTCGGGACCGTCACACCTCGGAGCGACGACCGGGCCGTGCCAGGCCCAGGTCGATCCGCTCGCCGCGCTGCGCGCACCCGGCGACCCGCCCTGGGACGTCTATCTCACCGGCACCGTCTTCCTCGACATCATCTTCACCGGGCTCGACTCCGCCCCGGTGCGCGGGACCGAGTCCTGGGCGCGCGGGATGGGGTCCAGCCCCGGCGGTGTCGCCAACATGGCGACGGCGCTGGCCCGCCTCGGTCTGAAGACGTCCCTCGCGGCGGCCTTCGGCTCCGATCACTACGGCGAATACTGCTGGGACGCCCTGGCGCAGGGCGAGGGCATCGACCTCACCCCGTCGCGCACCGTCCCGGGCTGGCACTCCCCGGTCACCGTCTCCATGGCGTACGAGGGCGAGCGCACCATGGTCTCCCACGGCCACGAGCCGCCACCGGAGGAGCCCGCCCCCGACTGCCCGCCCCGCGCGCGTGCCGCGGTCGCCTCGCTGGTGCCGGGCCGGCGCGCCCCGTGGATCGCCGAGGCCGCGAGCAAGGGCACCCGCGTCTTCGCCGACGTCGGCTGGGACGACACCGGCGCCTGGGACCTCGCGGGCCTGCCCGACCTCGCACACTGCGAGGCCTTCCTGCCCAACGCCCAGGAGGCCATGCGGTACACCCGCACGTCCTGCCCGCGCGAGGCCGCCCACGCCCTCCTCGACCATGTGCCGCTCGCCGTCGTCACCCTCGGCGCGGAGGGCGCCTACGCGGTGGACCGGCGCACGGGGGAGTCCGCCGAGGTCCCCGCCATCGCCGTGGAGGCCCTCGACCCCACCGGTGCCGGAGACGTCTTCGTCGCCGGCTTCGTCACCGGCACCCTGGCGGGCTGGCCGCTCGCCGACCGCCTCGCCTTCGCCGGGCTGACCGCCGCGCTCTCCGTCCAGGAGTTCGGCGGCTCCCTGTCGGCGCCGGGCTGGTCGGAGATCGGCGCGTGGTGGCGCAAGGTCCAGTCCGTACCGGGCCAGGACCCCGCGGCCCTGCGCCGCTACGGCTTCCTGGCGGACCTGGTCCCGACAGAACAGGCCCGCCCGTGGCCCCTGCGACGAGCGGTACCGACGATCGGGTTCCGACGGTCGGCTTAGCGGGCGTCTGCGGGGGCGGCAGGCGTGGGGGCGGCGGACATGCGGTCGGCCGCCGTGGGGCGGCAGGTATGCGGTCGGCGGTGCGGGGCGCTGGCGGTGGGGACGGCAGTCGGCGGCGTGTGCAGGTGTGGGTTCGTGTGCGGCGGGGGGCTCAGGCCGGTGTGCGGTTCAGTACCTCCGTGACCTGATTCCGTACCGCCTCCCGTGCCACGGACGGCAGTGTGCCGAGCGGTGTGCCGGCCAGGGTGTCGAGGACCGGTTCGGCCTCCCTGCCGTACGGGACGGTCTCGCTCAGGACGTCGTAGCCGTCCCGGACCGCCACCCGCAGCGTCGGCCTGCCGTCGTCCTCGGGCGTCACGGCGACGGCGACCACCAGCGGCGGCTCCCCGGTCTCCGGCAGCTTGCGGTAGCCGCTGGCCAGCGGGGTGCGCCAGCGCAGGCTCAGCAGCACCGGGCGCTTCGCCGTGAGCTCGGCGAGGTCGGTCTCGAAGGGGCCCTCCGTGTCCAGGGCGGTGGCGCGGGCGTCCAGCACCAGGGCGGCGGGCAGCAGGCAGCGCAGCGTGCTGCCGACGATGTTGCCGCCCACCGTCGCGGTCCGGCGCACCGCCCCCGTCCCCACCTTCGACGCCGCCCTGTGCAGTACCTCGGGCACCCGCTCGTCGACCCGGTGCAGCAGCACCGCCGCCCCCAGCTCCCCGGTGCCGAGCACATTGGCCTCCGGCACCTCGCGCAGGCTCATCGCCTGCTCCGGGAAGCCGTCCCGTTGCCAGACGGCCCACTGGAGGGTGGCTCCGCCGACGGGTATCGCCCCCTCGGACAGGCACTGGCGTGCCTCGGACACGGACGTGGGCAGACGCAAGAACACGGCCGACCTGCTTTCCCCGGACTTACGGTGACGAGAACTCTTCCCGGACCCGCGGCGGCGAGAACGCACGCGCGGAGCGCTGTCGGCGCGCATTCTCCCCACGCGCGCGGGGGGCGTATGCAGGGCTCACCGCGGCATGCGGGGCGCCCGCACCCCCGCTCACGGTGGGCGGAAAACACCTTCGGCGTTGTCAGCCCCCCGGCGTACCCTGGAAATCGCCAGGCCGCCCTTGTGGCGGGCGAGTCGTTTCGAGGAGGACGAGCAAGGCCTACAGAGCCGGCCCATGACTCAGACACCCACAGATCGCACCCCCGCGCAGGGACAGGCGAGAGCACAGTTCACCGTCCCCGCCCAGCACCCCATGGTGACCGTGCTGGGGTCCGGCGACTCCCTGCTGCGCGTGATCGAGAAGGCCTTCCCGGCGGCCGACATCCATGTCCGGGGCAATGAGATCAGCGCGACCGGCGACGCTGCTGAAGTCGCCCTCATCCAGCGCCTGTTCGACGAGATGATGCTGGTGCTCCGCACCGGACAGCCGATGACGGAGGACGCAGTGGAACGCTCCATCGCGATGCTCAGAGCGAGTGAGAACGGCACCAACGACGGCCAGGAGACGCCGGCCGAGGTGCT
This sequence comes from Streptomyces sp. Act143, assembly GCF_003143935.1. Taxonomy (GTDB): domain Bacteria; phylum Actinomycetota; class Actinomycetes; order Streptomycetales; family Streptomycetaceae; genus Streptomyces. Next base: position 7,326,374 of record NZ_QFRX01000001.1, read on the forward strand.
CACCCAGAACATCCTCTCCTCGCGGGGCCGCACGATCCGGCCCAAGACCCTGAACCAGAAGCGGTACGTCGACGCGATCGACAAGCACACGATCGTCTTCGGCATCGGCCCCGCCGGTACCGGCAAGACCTACCTCGCCATGGCCAAGGCGGTGCAGGCCCTGCAGTCCAAGCAGGTCACCCGCATCATCCTGACCCGCCCCGCGGTGGAGGCGGGGGAGCGGCTCGGGTTCCTCCCGGGCACCCTCTACGAGAAGATCGACCCGTATCTGCGCCCGCTCTACGACGCGCTGCACGACATGCTCGACCCGGACTCCATCCCGCGCCTGATGGCCGCCGGGACCATCGAGGTCGCGCCCCTGGCGTACATGCGCGGCCGCACGCTCAATGACGCCTTCATCATCCTGGACGAGGCCCAGAACACCTCGCCCGAGCAGATGAAGATGTTCCTCACCCGTCTCGGCTTCGACTCGAAGATCGTGATCACGGGTGACGTGACCCAGGTCGACCTGCCGGGCGGCACCAAGTCGGGTCTGCGGCAGGTCCAGGAGATCCTGGACGGCGTCGACGACGTGCACTTCTCGCGCCTCACGTCGCACGATGTCGTACGGCACAAGCTCGTCGGCCGTATCGTCGACGCGTACGAGAAGTACGACAGCAAGCACGGCACCGAGAACGGCACCCACAGGGACACCAAGGGCGGCCGGGGCAGGTCCGGGCACAAGGGGAAGTAGACACCGCACAACCATGTCGATCGACGTCAACAACGAGTCCGGAACCGAGGTCGACGAGCAGGCGATCCTCGACATCGCCCGCTACGCACTCGCGCGGATGCGCATCCACCCGCTCTCCGAGCTCTCGGTGATCGTCGTGGACGCCGACGCCATGGAGCAGCTGCACATCCAGTGGATGGACCTGCCGGGGCCGACCGACGTCATGTCCTTCCCGATGGACGAGCTGCGGCCGCCCGGCAAGGACGACGAGGAGCCCCCGCAGGGACTGCTCGGTGACATCGTGCTGTGCCCCGAGGTGGCCAAGAAGCAGGGGGAGGACGCGCCCACGCAGCACTCCATGGACGAGGAGCTCCAGCTCCTGACCGTCCACGGCGTGCTGCACCTGCTCGGCTACGACCACGAGGAGCCGGACGAGAAGGCCGAGATGTTCGGCCTCCAGGCGGCCATCGTGGACGGCTGGCGGGCCGAGAAGGGTATGACGGGTCCGTCGCCGGCCCCGACCGTGTCATGAGCCTTCCCCTCGTCTCCGGCGCGATCGCCCTGGTCGTCGTCGCCTGGCTCGCCGCCTGCGCGGAGGCGGGCCTCGCGCGCGTCTCCAGCTTCCGCGCCGAGGAAGCCGTCCGGGTCGGCCGGCGCGGCAGCGCCAAGCTGGCGCAGATCGCCGCCGACCCGACCCGCTACCTCAACGTGGCGCTGCTGGTCCGCGTGGCCTGTGAGATGGCGGCGGCCGCGATGGTCACGTACGCCTGCCTCCAGGAGTTCGACGGCACCACCGAGGCCCTGCTGGTCGCGATCGGCGTCATGGTCCTGGTGTCGTACGTCGCCGTCGGGGTCTCCCCGCGCACCATCGGCCGCCAGCATCCGCTGAACACCGCGACGGCGGCGGCGTACGTCCTGCTGCCGCTCGCGCGGATCATGGGCCCGATCCCGAACCTGCTGATCCTCATCGGCAACGCGCTCACCCCCGGCAAGGGCTTCCGCCGCGGCCCCTTCGCCTCCGAGGCGGAGCTGCGGGCGCTGGTCGACCTCGCCGAGAAGGAGTCGCTGATCGAGGACGACGAGCGCCGCATGGTGCACTCCGTCTTCGAGCTCGGCGACACCCTGGTCCGCGAGGTGATGGTGCCGCGCACCGACCTCGTCGTCATCGAGCGCTACAAGACGATCCGGCAGGCCCTCACCCTCGCCCTGCGCTCCGGTTTCTCGCGCATCCCGGTGACCGGGGAGAGCGAGGACGACATCGTCGGGATCGTGTACCTGAAGGACCTGGTCCGCAAGACGCACATCAGCCGGGACGCGGAGAGCGAGCTGGTCTCCACGGCCATGCGGCCCGCCGCGTTCGTGCCCGACACCAAGAACGCCGGCGACCTGCTGCGCGAGATGCAGCGGGACCGCAACCACGTCGCCGTCGTCATCGACGAGTACGGCGGCACCGCCGGCATCGTCACCATCGAGGACATCCTGGAAGAGATCGTCGGCGAGATCACCGACGAGTACGACCGCGAGCTGCCGCCGGTGAAGGAACTGGGCGAGGACCGCTACCGCGTCACCGCCCGCCTCGACATCACCGACCTGGGCGAGCTGTACGGCCTCGACGAGTACGACGACGAGGACGTGGAGACCGTGGGCGGGCTGCTGGCGAAGGCCCTCGGGCGCGTCCCGATCGCCGGGGCGTCCGCCGTCGTGGACCTGCCCGACGAGCGGGCGCTGCGGCTGACGGCGGAGGCCGCGGCCGGGCGGCGGAACAAGATCGTGACCGTGCTGGTGGAGCCGGTCGAACCGGTGAAGGAGGGGACGGAGGAAGAGTGACCCCCCAGGAGCTGCGCGCCTTCTGCCTGTCCTTCAACGCGGCCGTGGAGGACTTCCCCTTCTCGCCGGAGATCTCGGTCTTCAAGGTGCTGGGCAAGATGTTCGCCCTGTCCTGGCTGGACAACCGCCCCCTGACGGTCAACCTCAAGTGCGACCCGGAGGACGCGGTCCGGCTGCGCGCCGACCACCCCGGCCTGGTCGCCCCCGGCTACCACATGAACAAGCGGCACTGGAACACCGTCACGGTCGACGGGGAGCTGCCCGACCGACTCGTGCGGGAGCTGATCGAGGACTCCTACGACCTGGTGGTGGCCGGACTGCCGCGGGCGGAGCGGCTGCGCCTGGACCGGCCCTGACGGCCACGACCGGCCCGGTCCCGGCACCGCGTCAGCGCTCCCCGCGCCATGTCACCTTGTAGACGATGGCGTCCAGGGTGAAGTTGAGGCCGTAGTGGCCCGGGCCGGGGCAGTAGTGAAGACACTCCGAGCCGCTGCCGACGCCCCGCCACTCGACCTGGATGTGGTCGGGGCCGGGAAGGGGCGCGCCGTTGTTGAAGATCGACCGGCCGGCGGGACCTCGGCGGCCGAGGCCGTCGGCGCCGGGTCGTCCTACCGCCCGGTCAGCAGACCGGCACGCCTGGCACCTGGTTCTCCGGCATGCTGAGATAGATGTTGGTCATGTAGCCGCCGTACTGCGGCAGTCGGGCCCACCAGTCTGCGGCACCGACGTCTGGTACCTCGGCTACGTCGACGACTACGCCGCGACACCACCGCACTCCTACTACAACGTGTGGGTGTGGGGCGGCGACGTGAACGTCGGTGCCGACCCGGCCCCCGACGTCCCCGTCTGCTGACCGGCTCGCCCCACCCCCTCGCGATCCCCGCCCCTGAGGCCTCCGCTCCGCGCGGACGCCCGGGGGCGCGGTCGTGTCCGGGGCGGGAGAAACCCCTAAGTATGCTCGGGGCATGACCGACAGCAACGCGCCCGACCTCGATCCCGAGGACCGCAAGATCGTCACCCTGGCCCGTTCCGCGCGGGCCCGCAACGGTGTGCCCGAGGGGGCGGCGGTACGCGACGACACCGGCCGTACCTATGTCGCGGGGACCGTGACCCTGGACTCGCTCCGGCTGACCGCCCTGCAGACGGCCGTGGCGATGGCGGTGGCCTCGGGGGCGAAGTCGCTGGAGGCGGCGGCGCTGGTGACCGAGGCGGAGTCGGTGGCGGCGGCGGATCTCGCCGCGGTGCGGGATCTGGGGGGTGCGGGGACGCCGGTGCTGCTGGCGGGGCCGGACGGGGCGGTGCGCTCGACGGTGACCGCCGGCTGAGGTCCGGTTCGTCCGGGACGGTCCGGGTCGGAGCGACGGCCTCCGGCTCGGCCGAAATTGAACCTTGCCGTATTCAGTCTCTCGCGCATCAATGGAACCGATAGTTCCGACGGTCCGTCAGATTCACCCCCGCCACCCCCCACGCGGCGCGTCCCGCACCACGCCCCGCGGGCGGTCCGTCCGGGCATCTCCCGTCCATCCCCACATGGCACTTCCCCGCTACGGGAAGGGAGTCGGAACCCGATGAGAGGCAAACGAACAGCGACAGGTGCGGCACTGGTGACCGGGGCGCTCGCGGTCGCCGGGCTGGCGTTCGCACCCGCGGCCCTGGCCGTCAGCCCCGGTACCGCGACGATCGACGCCGACTGCGGCAGCTTCGGCAGCGGTGCGGCCACCATCACCGCCACACAGGACGGCACCGCCGCGACCATGACGGTCAACTCCTCGGCCATCACCGCACCGATCGGTCTGGCCGAGGACTCGATCACCTCGACCCTCACTCTGGTGAACGCCTCGGGCGGCACCAGGACCTTCACCGCCACCGAGAACCCGGCCATGGCCGCCGGTGACCCTGTCCAGGTCGGACCGCTCCCCGGCACCGTGGCCTCCGGCGACAGCCTTGAGGCCTTCGGCGGTTCGCTCACGATGACGGTCTTCGGGATCACCATCACGTGCACCGCGACCGGACTCCAGTCGCCGGGACCGTTCGTGTTCGACTGAGTATGAGCAAATCTCAACGCTGCCGCAGGAATTGACGGCACGTCAGATATTTCTGATGAATCGTCAGATTTCTGCGGCAGCTCCATTGACTTCTCACGCCATCCCCACATCAATGCCCCCTGTCGGCGCAGAAGAGCCGCTGCGCCCGCATCCCTCGGAGGGGGCAACCAACCATGAGAGACCGAAGACGCCGACGGGCGTCACTGCTGTCACTGCTGGGAGCGACCGCGCTCGCCGTCACCGCGGGCGGTACGCTCGTCGCCCCGGCCGCGGCCGCGGGCAACGTGGACTTCGCCACCCACTGCATCCCGCCCGCCGTCGCCGGCATCCCGCCCATCGACGGCACCACCACCGCGATGATCACGGTCGACAACGCCGCCCCCAAGGTCGGCGACACCGTCACCGTGACCTACACCGTGGTCAAGCCCGCCGCCAGCAACCCCACCGCGATCAGCCTGCCGGCCGACATCATGACGCCGTCCGGGAAGATCACCCTGGGCGGGGCGCAGACCGGCGACGTGACCGTCGTCGGGCCCAAGAAGAACGATCCGGTCGCGGGCAACGCCCCCTTCCCGTCGTTCAGCATGACCGGCACCTTCACCGTCACCACCGCCGGGGCCATCACCCTCTCGCCCGGCGACTACAACATCCACACCAGCTACATCCTGGAACTGGACACCCCCTGCACGGTCACCAACGCGCCCGCCCCGGTCTCCGAGACGATCACCGCGAGCCCGGTGCAGCAGCCCAACACCCGGGCCATCACGCTCGGTTCGGCCTCCGGCAACCCCGGCGACAGCGTCACCGTCAACGGCAGCCACTTCACCCCGGGCGCGACCGTCACCCTCGCCGGGCGCTCCGGTTCCAGCCAGACCGCGGACACCGCGACCGTGACGGCGGACTCCGCCGGCGCCTTCAGCGGCTCACTGGCCGTCAACGACAAGACGACCACCGGGGTCGTCGCGTACGAGGGCGCGAGCTGGACGTCCGAGCTCGGTGCCGGGCCCGCCGCCTACACCGTCATCGACACCACGCCCGTCCCGGACAACGCCCAGAAGATCAGCACCACCGTCAGGGCGGGCACCCTGTCCATGACCCAGGCCGGGGACACCGTCTCCCTGAGCGCGGTCGACTACGGCAAGGGCGGCGCCTCGGGCGGCGACCTCAACACCGTCAGCGTCAAGGACTTCCGCGGCGGCGTCGCGGGCTGGTCCCTGACCGGCAAGGTCACCGACTTCACCGGTCCCGGCGCCAAGATCGATGCCGGGGCGCTCCGTTGGACCCCCGCCTGCACCACCGAGGCGGGCAGCCCGAGCACCTGCCAGGCCGGCTCCTCCGGCACCGTGGGCTCGGCCGGGGCGACCCTCGCATCCGCCCCCGACGGCACGCTCACCGGCGGTGAGTTCACCGTCGACGCGAAACTCTCCCTGAACGTACCGGCGTTCACGCCCCCGGGCACGTACTCCGGCGTTCTCACCCTCACGCTCAGCTGACCGGAAACGGGCGTCCGCACCCGCCCGCGGCTGTCTGTGTCCGCCTCGTCCCCGTGGGGGTCCGCACCCATGCGCCGTACGTTCTCCGCCCTTGTCCTCGGGCTCCTTCTCGCTGTCCAGGCCCTGCCCGCGCACGCCGCCGACAACGGCAGCTGGTCCGTGTACCCGCTCGCCTCGAAGGTCGCCGCGCGCCCGTACTTCTCTCTCTCCGCCGATCCCGGGCAGACGATCACCGACAAGGCCGTCGTCTCCAATAAGACGGCGGCACCGCTGACCTTCCGGCTGTACGCCGCCGACGCCTACAACACCGCCCGCGACGGAGGCTTCGCCGTCCGGACGATGAAGGAGAGGATGCGCGGCGTGGGGATCTGGGCGCGGCCCGCGGCATCCCGGGTCACCGTCCCCGCGCACGGCAAGGTCACCGTGCCCTTCACCCTGAAGGTGCCGCAAGGCGCCGAACCCGGCGACCATCCCGGCGCGATCGTCGCGCTGGACGAGCGGATCGACCGCGGCGACGGTTCCGTGGCGCTCGGCGTGCAGCGGGCCGTGGCCGCCCGCGTCTACCTGCGCGTCGGCGGCCCGACCCTCCCGGCGATCTCCGTCGAGGACGTCCGGGTCAGCCACCACCAGCCGCTGCTGCCGGGACTGGGCGACAGCACGGCGACGGTCTCGTACACCCTGCACAACACCGGCAACGTCACCCTCGACCCGAAGGTGGAGCTGCGCGCGACGGGCCTGTTCGGCCGGACGCTGCTCGCCCGCGATCTGACGAAGGTCCCCTCCGAGCTGCTGCCGGGGCAGCGCGTGCGGCTGAGCGAGCCGTGGCGGGGCGCGCCCCAGCTGGACTGGGGCGAGGTGACGCTCACGGCGAGCGCGAAGGACACCCGCGAATCGGCGGGCGCCTCCTTCCTCGCGCTGCCGTGGCTGATGGCGGTGCTGCTGGTGGTGGTCGTCGGGGTGGGGGTCGTCCTCGTGGTCAGAGCGCGTCGGGGCCGCGTTCGCCCGTCCGTACCCGCACGACCGTCTCGACCGGCAGTGCCCACACCTTCCCGTCCCCGATCTTCCCCGTCTGCGCGGCCCTGACGATCGCGTCGATGACAGCCTCGGAGTCGGCGTCGTCCACGACGACCTCGATCCGGACCTTCGGGACCAGGTCGACCTGGTACTCGGCGCCGCGGTACACCTCGGTGTGGCCGCGCTGCCGGCCGTAGCCGCTGGCCTCGCTCACGGTCAGACCGTGGATGCCCATCTCCTGGAGGGCGGTCTTCACCTCGTCGAGGCGGTAGGGCTTGACGATCGCGGTGATGAGCTTCATGCCTGGCTCTTGACCTTCTGGGCGGAGGGGACGACGGAGGACGCGCTGACCGGGGCGCCGTGGCCCAGGACGCCGTGATCGTATGCGGTCTCGGCGTGCACCGTAAGGTCCAGGCCGGTGTGCTCCTCCTCCTCGCTCGCGCGGAAGCCGATCGTCTTGTCGAGCAGCTTGCCGATGCCGTACGTCACGCCGAAGGCGTACGCCCCCACGGCGACCACGGCCACCAGCTGCTTGCCGAGCTGGGCGAGACCGCCGCCGTACAGCAGGCCCTCGGTGCCGCCGGTCATCGACTCGACGGCGAAGACACCGATGAGGAGGGTGCCGACGATGCCGCCGACCAGGTGGACGCCGACGACGTCGAGGGAGTCGTCGTAGTTGAACCGGAACTTCCAGCTCACGGCGTAGGAGCAGATCACGCCCGCGGCGAGGCCGACGACGAGGGCGCCGAGGAGGGAGACCGAGCCGCAGGACGGGGTGATCGCCACCAGGCCCGCGACCGCGCCGGACGCGGCGCCCAGCGTGGTGGGGTGGCCGTCGCGCTTGTGCTCGACGAAGAGCCAGCCGAGCAGGCCCGTGCAGCCGGCCGCGAGGGTGTTGAGGAAGGCTGCGGCGGCGAGGCCGTTGGCGCCGAGGGCGGAGCCGGCGTTGAAGCCGAACCAGCCGAACCAGAGGAGGCCGGCGCCCAGCACGACCATGGGGAGGTTGTGCGGACGCATGGCGTCCTTCTTGAAGCCGAGCCGCGGGCCGAGGACGAGCGCGAGGGCCAGGCCCGAGGCGCCGGAGGTGATCTCGACGGGGAGGCCGCCCGCGAAGTCGAGCGCGCCGAGCTTGTCCAGGATCCAGCCGCCCGGGCCCCAGACCCAGTGGGTGACGGGAACGTATACGAGCAGCGCCCAGACGGGGACGAACACCAGCCACGCCCCGAACTTCGCGCGGTCCGCGATCGCGCCGCTGATCAGGGCGGCCGTGATGATCGCGAAGGTGAGCTGGAAGGTGGCGAAGAGGAGGGTGGGGACGGTGCCCTGGACACTGTCGGGGCCGAGGCCCTTGAAGCCGATGTGGTCGAGATCGCCGAGGAGGCCGGCGCCGAGGTCGTCGCCGAAGGCGAGTGAGTAGCCGGCGGCCAGCCACACCACCGTCACCAGGGCGATCGACACGAAGCTCATCATCAGCATGTTGAGGACGCTCTTCGTGCGGACCATGCCGCCGTAGAACAGGGCCAGACCCGGGGTCATCAGCAGGACGAGGGCGGTGGCGGCGAGCAGCCAGGCGGTGTCGCCGGTGTCGATGTGCGCTGCGGCCTGCGCGGTGGCGAGGGGCATGGGGTCTCCAACGAGGTGGGGGCTCGTCAGAGGGTCACCGCTGTGTATTTCTGCCGGCGTACGTATATGTTTCCGTGACGTTTCGTTGCGTACGGGTTACCGGAAGCTCACCGTGCGGCGGGGGTCCGGGGATCAGGGAGAATGGGCCGCATGAGCGTTCGCAGTCAGTCATCCGAGCCGTCCGAGCCGTCCGGGGCTCCCCATCGCGCCGGCTTCGCCTGCTTCGTGGGCCGCCCCAACGCGGGCAAGTCCACCCTCACGAACGCTCTGGTCGGGCAGAAGGTGGCGATCACCGCCAACCAGCCGCAGACCACGCGGCACACGGTGCGCGGGATCGTGCACCGGGAGGACGCCCAGCTGATCCTGGTGGACACGCCGGGGCTGCACAAGCCGCGCACCCTGCTGGGGGAGCGGCTGAACGACGTGGTCCGCACGACCTGGGCCGAGGTCGACGTGATCGGCTTCTGCCTGCCCGCGAACGAGAAGATCGGTCCCGGTGACCGCTTCATCGCCAAGGAGCTGGCCGGGATCAAGAAGTCGCCGAAGGTCGCGATCGTCACGAAGACGGACCTCGTCGACTCCAAGACCCTCGCCGAGCAGCTCATCGCGATCGACCAGCTCGGCAAGGAGCTGGGGATCGAATGGGCGCAGATCGTGCCGGTGTCGGCGACGGCGAACAAGCAGGTGGACCTGCTGGCCGACCTGCTGGTCCCCATGCTCCCCGAAGGACCCGCCCTCTACCCCGAGGGCGACCTGACGGACGAACCGGAGCAGGTCATGATCGCGGAGCTGATCCGCGAGGCCGCGCTGGAGGGCGTCCGCGACGAGCTGCCGCACTCCATCGCGGTCGTGGTCGAGGAGATGCTCCCCCGCGAGGACCGCCCCGCGGACAAGCCCCTCCTCGACATCCACGCCTTCGTCTACATCGAGCGCCCCAGCCAGAAGGGGATCATCATCGGCCCCAAGGGCAAGCGCCTGAAGGAGGTCGGCATCAAGTCCCGCAAGCAGATCGAGGCACTGCTGGGCACACCCGTCTTCCTGGACCTCCATGTGAAGGTGGCCAAGGACTGGCAGCGGGATCCGAAGCAGCTACGGCGTCTGGGCTTCTGACGGCGACAGGTCCTGCAGACCCACCACCCTCAGCAGCTCCAGCCGTTCGTACGCCTGCGTTCCCGGGCGGGCCGAGTGGACGATCAGGAGGTGGTGGTGCTCATGGCTGAGCATGACCTCGCAGTCGAGTTCCAGCAGACCCACCACGGGGTGCAGGAAGCGTTTGGTCGCCCGGTTGCGCAGCGACACCTCGTGTTCTTCCCACAGGGCCGCGAACTCCGCGCTCGCGGCGCGTAGTTCGGCGACCAGCGCGGCCGGTTCCGGGTCGTCCGGACGGGACGCCGCCACCGCCCGGAGAGCCGAGACGTGGGCGCGGGCGTGCACGGCGGCGTCCTCCTCCGGGAAGAGGTCACGGGCCGCCGGGTCCAGGAAGAAGCGGCGGATGAGGTTGCGGTCCCGGCGCGGACGCGACATCACGTCACCCACCAGCGCCTTAGCCATCGTGTTCTGCGCCAGGACCTCGCCGCAGTCGTTCACCACCTGCGCCGGGGTGTCGTGCAGACGGTCCAGGATCAGCAGCAGGCCCGGACGGACGTGCGCCGACGCCGTCTCCCGGCGGGGCGGCTCCTCGCCCGCCAGATGGAACAGGTGGTCCTGCTCGACGTCCGTCAGGCGCAGCGCCCGCGCCAGTGCCGTCAGCATCTGGCGGGACGGGCGGGGGCCCCGGGACTGCTCCAGACGCGTGTAGTAGTCCACCGACATGCCCGCCAGCGCCGCCACCTCCTCCCGCCGCAGCCCGGGGGTGCGGCGCCGCGCCCCCGGCGTCAGCCCCACGTCCGACGGGGTCAGGCGGGCGCGGCCACGGCGCAGGAAGTCGGCCAGTTCGGGTCGGTTCACCCCTCCAGCCTGCGGCACGCCGCCCGGCTTATCCAGGGACTGCCGATCCCCTGATCGACGGGTCTCTCCCGGCACCGGCGCCGCTGACCGAGGCTGGCCGGGACGAGAGGAGCACATCGTGCTGACATTGGTCACCGGAACGACAGGGCAGGTCGGGCGGCGCTTCGTGCCGCGGCTACTGGCACAGGCCCGGGGGGAGGAGCGGATCAGGGTGCTGGTACGGGACACCGCGCGCGGTGAGCCCTTCGCCGACCTCGGCGCCGAAGTCGTCGTAGGAGACCTGCGGGACACCGACACCCTCGGCAAGGCCGTCGCCGGCGTGGACGCGGTCGTCAATGTCGCCGCCTCCTTCCGCGGGGTGCCGGACGAGGAGGCGTGGGCCGTCAACCGGGACGCGGCCGTAGCGCTGGGACGCGCCGCGCAGGCGGCCGGGGTGCGGAGGTTCGTGCAGGTCAGTACCGGCATCGTGTACGGGCTCGGGCGCGGGCGTCCGTTGACCGAGGAGGACGAGAGCCTGCCCGGCGGCCCCATGTGGGGTGCCTACGGCGAGTCCAAGGCCGCGGCGGAGCGGGAACTGCTCGCGATGGACGGGCTGGACGTGCGCGTCGCCCGGCTGCCCTTCGTCTACGGCGAGGGCGATCCGCATCTCGCCCAGTCCCTGATGTGGGCCAAGAACTGGGCGGCGGCCCAGCGGCTGCAGATGGGCCACCACGCGGACGTCGCCCAGGGGCTGCTGCGCATCCTGCACGCGCCCGGCATCGCCGGCCGGATCTACAACATCGCCGACGACGCGCCCGTCACCGCCGTCGAACTGCACCAGCTCAACGGCGTCGAGATCCCCGCCGAGCTCTACACCCGTACCGACCCCGACCCCTGGTACATCATCACCGCCACGGACCGCATCCGCCGCGAGCTGGGCTATCGACCGCTGTACCCGTCGGTGTACGCCGCCCGCGACGCCGGGGCCCTGTAGACCTCAAGGCCGGTGGTGAAAGTCCCGCCTGCCCCGCGACGCCCGGCACGCGCTCTCGCCGCCCTTCGGGCGGACGACGCGACTCTCACCTCCGGCCCTAGTCCACCCCCCTGATCCGCCCCACGAGCACCGCCCCCGCCACCGCGATCACCGCCGCCACCAGATACAGCACCCGGTACCCGCCCAGGTGCGTCACGATCGGTGCGGCCACGGCGGGGGCGGCGACCTGGGGGAGGGCGTTGGCGATGTTGATGACGCCGAGGTCCTTGCCGCGGTCCCGGGCCTTCGGCAGGACGTCCGTCATCAGCGCGAAGTCGACCGACATGAACACCCCCAGGGCCAGTCCCAGCAGCGCCGCCACCACGAGCGCCGCCGGCCAGGTCTGCCAGGCGGCGAGCAGCGCCGTGGCCGCCGCCATCAGCGCCCCGGACCAGCGCACGAACGGCTTGCGGCGGCCCGTCCGGTCCGACCACACCCCGCCCACCACCACCGTGGCCAGCAGCGTCACGCTGTTCACGGCCGTGAGGATCAGGACGCCCTGCTCCGGATCGCCGTGGTGGAGCCGGTCCCGGAGGTAGTAGAGGAGGTAGAGGATCACCAGCGCGTTGCTGAGATTGATCAGGAAGCGGGTCAGCCAGGCCCAGCCGAAGTCCGGGTAGCGCCGCGGGCTCAGCCAGAAGCCGCGCGCGAACGACCGCCAGTGCCAGGCCGGCCGGTCCGCGACCGCCAGCCTGAGATCGGGATACCGCAGGACGTACGGCAGCACCCCCGCCAGCGCGAACACCGCGCACGCCGCATACCCCGCCGCGATCCCGCCCGCCGCGGTGGCCAGCCCCGTACCGGCCACCGCGCCCAGGATCTGCGCCGCCCCCAGCCACCCGCCCACCGCACCCCGTTGCAGCCGCGGCACCCGGTCCGGCACCGCCGCCGTCACCGCCGCGAAGGAGGCGTTCAGGGTCAGTTGGACCAGGCACCAGCCGAGCGTCATCAGCCACAGCCCGCCCGCGCCCGCGAGCAGCAGCAGGGACAGCGCACCGCCCGCCGATCCCGCGACGATCCACGGTGTACGGCGGCCCCGGCGGGCCGTCGTCCGGTCCGACAGGGCGCCGAAGAACGGGTTGGCCGCCAGGGACACCACCGCGCCCGCGCCCGTCACCCACGCCAGCAGCGTCTCCTTCGACATGCCGGTGCCGGGCGCGAAGTCCTCCGCCTGCCGGGCCAGCAGGATCTGCAACGGGCCGTACCAGCCCACCCAGATCGCCACGTTGGCCAGCGACAGCGCCGTGGTCCAGCCCCGGCCGACCCGTTCCACGGGTTCGTCCAGGGCCGCCACCGTCACCGCTGGGCCCGCAGCAGGGACCGGTACCAGGCGTAGGAGTCCTTCTTCGTCCTCTCCTGCGTCGTGAAGTCCACGTGCACCAGGCCGAACTGCTGCACATACCCCTCGGCCCACTCGAAGTTGTCCATCAGCGACCACACGAAGTAGCCGCGGACGTCGACCCCCGCCGCCAGCGCCTGGTGCAGCGCCCGCACATGGCCGTCCAGGTAGGCGATCCGGGCCTGGTCGTGGACGCCCTCGTACGAGCAGCCGTTCTCCGTGATGACCACGGGCGGGAGGCGGTCGCCGTACCGGTCGCGGAAGGTCGTGAGGAGTTCCGTCAGGCCCTCCGGGACCACCGGCCAGCCGAAGTCGGTGACCGGGACGTCCTCGATCTCCCGCACCGAGAAGGGGAGTTCGGCGGGGATGGTCAGCCCGCCGAACTCGATCTCCGTGCCCTGCGGGGCGCCCACCCTGGTCGGCGCGTAGTAGTTGACGCCGTAGAAGTCCAGGGGCTCCGAGACGGTCTTCAGGTCCGCCGCCACGTCCCCCGGCATCAACTCGCCCAGCCCGTCGGGGTATTCACCCAGCAGGATCGGCTCGGCGAACAGGCGGTTGAGCAGCAGGTCGTAGAACGCCGCCGCCTCCAGGTCCGGCTGCTCCCGCGAGGCGGGCCAGGTCGGGCCGTGCGAGTTGGCGATGCCGATGTCCGCGGCACCGGAGGCGCGCAGGGCCTGGACGCCCAGACCGTGCGCGAGGAGCAGATGGTGGGCCACCGGCAGCGCGTCGAACATCAGCCGCTTGCCGGGGGCGTGGGCGCCCAGGGCGTGGCCGAACAGGGTGTGTTCGGCGGGCTCGTTGATGGTGATCCACTTCTTGACGCGGTCGCCGAGGCGGTCGGCGACCACCTGGACGTACTCGGCGTACCGCGCCGCGGTGTCCCGCTCCAGCCAGTCCAGCGAGACCGGCAGGTCCCAGTGGAAGAGGGTCGGGACCGGGCGGACGCCCGCCGCGCAGAGTTCGTCGACCAGGCGGTCGTAGAAGTCCAGCCCGCCGGGGGAGTTCACCCGCGGCCAGGAGATCGAGAAGCGGTACGCGTCCACGCCCAGGTCGGCCAGGAGCGCCACGTCCTCGCGGTAGCGGTGGTAGTGGTCGCAGGCCGTCGCCGCCGTCGAGCTGTCCTTCACCCGGCCCGGCTCGGCCGTGAAGGCGTCCCACACGGAGGGCTCGCGCAGCTCCGCCGCGCCCTCGATCTGATGGGCCGAGGTCGAGACGCCCCACAGGAAGCCGGAGGGGAACGTGGGTATCGGGTCACCCGAAGCAGTCGCCATGCGCCGGATCATCCGTACCGCCGGTAACGGAAGTCAACGGGCAGGCGTGAAGAACGAGTTACGCGCCTTCCTTCAGGACCCGGGAGATCAGCTCCCGCTGCTCCTCGGTGAGCCGGGGATCGGCGCAGTACACCGTCTTGCCGTCCACCGTGATCTCGTAGCTGAACCCGTCGGGCACCCCGACGGGCGGCGCGCCCCGGCCGGCGGCCAGTGCCTGCTCGGCCAGGGCGTGCCACTCCGCGGCGTCGGGCCGCCCGGAGGTGTTCACCTCCGCGTGCCGCTCGATGCCTGCGAACCCACCGGAGCGTGTCACCTGAATACGCATGGATCTCTTCTAGTACGGAATGCCGGCGTACGGAACTACGCCGTGCGCACCCCGACCTGCTCCCACGCCTTCAGCACGGCCTGGAGCTCCTCGCCCTCCTGGTAGCGGGTCCTGGCCGCCGCCACCGTCAGGTTCGCGAAGTCCGTGAACAGGGCGTCCTTCTTCAGTTGGCCGCCGGTCAGGACGTCGTACCAGATCTGTCCGGCCCGCTCCCAGGCGTGGCCGCCGAGGGTGGTGGCGACGATGTAGAACGCGTGGTTGGGGATGCCGGAGTTGATGTGGACGCCGCCGTTGTCGCGGCCGGTGCGGACGAAGCCGTCCATGGTCGCGGGCTGCGGGTCCTTGCCGAGGACGTCGTCGTCGTACGCGGTGCCCGGCTCCTTCATGGAGCGCAGCGCCTTGCCCGTCACCCGCGGGGCGAGCAGGCCCGCGCCGATCAGCCAGTCGGCCTCGGCGGCGGTCTGGCCGAGCGTGTACTGCTTGATGAGGGAGCCGAAGACATCGGACAGCGACTCGTTGAGCGCGCCGGGCTGGCCGAAGTAGGTCAGGTTGGCGGTGTACTGCGTGACGCCGTGGGTGAGTTCGTGGCCGATGACGTCGATCGGGATGGTGAAGTCGAGGAAGATCTCGCCGTCCCCGTCGCCGAACACCATCTGCTCGCCGTTCCAGAAGGCGTTGTTGTAGTCCTTGTCGTAGTGGACCGTGGCGTCGAGGGGGAGGCCGCCTCCGTCGATCGAGTCGCGCTCGTAGGCCTTCAGGTACAGCTCGAAGGTGGCACCGAGGCCCGCGTACGCGCGGTTGACCGTGGCGTCCTTGCCGGGCTCGGAGCCCTCGGTGCGGACCTTCTTGCCGGGCAGCTCGGTGCGGTGCCGGGCGTCGTAGAGGGTGCGGTGCGGCTTGCCGGGCTCCGCGCCGAGCGGCGCGGCGACGGACGGGGCGCCGACGACCGTGGTCAGCCGGCGGTGGGTGCGCTCGAAGGCGTCGCGCTCCAGGGTCCTGCGGGCGGGATCGGCGAGCGCGGGGTCCTCGGCCTGGGCGAGCTTGTCGAGGACGTGTGGCGGTACGACGGTGCAGAAGACGGGCTCGAAGCCCCCGTTGGTCTTCGTCATGCCCGGAACCCTTGCACTGCGTTATGTCGCTGTCACTACCCGCAACCATGATTGGTGAAATATGCGGACAGGGAGCGGCACGCTCCGTGACGAAGTGGTATGGCGCACTTTTTGTCCGTTTCGCTGGTTATCCGTCCCTCGGGTCCCGCATGCTGATACAGCGCCCCGCATCCGAACCGGCTCGGCTAGCATGCTTCGCATCATGCGTTTCGGGCTGCTTCTTCTTAGCTGCCGCGGCGAGGGCCTGTAGTCCAGGTCGACTCCCTCCCCGCGGAGCTTGGCGTTGCGTCGTCGGCCGTCCTTCCGGACACCCTGAGGAGCCCCCGCATCATGGCGAACCGCCAGCAGCCCAGCCACATGCCGATCCACAAGTACGGCCGGTACGAGCAGGTCGACATCCCCGACCGCACCTGGCCGGACAACCGGATCACCGTCGCCCCCCGCTGGCTCTCCACGGACCTGCGTGACGGCAACCAGGCCCTGATCGACCCCATGTCGCCCGAGCGCAAGCGCCGGATGTTCGACCAGCTGGTCAAGATGGGCTACAAGGAGATCGAGGTCGGCTTCCCGGCGTCGGGCCAGACCGACTTCGACTTCGTACGCTCGATCATCGAGGAGCCGGGCGCGATCCCCGACGACGTCACCATCTCCGTGCTGACCCAGGCCCGCGAGGACCTCATCGAGCGGACCGTCGAGTCCCTGAAGGGCGCCAGGCGCGCGACGGTCCACCTGTACAACGCCACCGCCCCCGTCTTCCGCCGGGTCGTCTTCCGGGGCTCCAAGGACGACATCAAGCAGATCGCCGTCGACGGCACCCGCCTGGTCATGGAGTACGCGGAGAAGCTGCTCGGCCCCGAGACCGAGTTCGGCTACCAGTACAGCCCCGAGATCTTCACCGACACCGAGCTGGACTTCGCCCTGGAGGTCTGCGAGGCCGTCATGGACGTCTACCAGCCGGGTCCGGGCCGCGAGATCATCCTCAACCTGCCCGCCACCGTGGAGCGTTCGACGCCGTCCACGCACGCGGACCGCTTCGAGTGGATGAGCCGCAACCTGTCCCGCCGCGAGTACGTCTGCGTCTCCGTCCACCCGCACAACGACCGCGGTACGGCGGTGGCGGCGGCCGAGCTGGCGCTGATGGCCGGCGCCGACCGCGTCGAGGGCTGCCTGTTCGGCCAGGGCGAGCGCACCGGCAACGTCGACCTGGTCACCCTGGGCATGAACCTGTTCTCCCAGGGCGTCGACCCGCAGATCGACTTCTCCGACATCGACGAGATCCGTCGTACGTGGGAGTACTGCAACCAGATGGAGGTCCACCCGCGCCACCCGTACGTGGGCGACCTGGTCTACACGTCCTTCTCCGGCTCCCACCAGGACGCCATCAAGAAGGGCTTCGACGCGATGGAGGCCGACGCGGCCGCCAAGGGCGTCACGGTCGACGACATCGAGTGGGCCGTGCCGTACCTGCCCATCGACCCCAAGGACGTCGGCCGCTCCTACGAGGCCGTCATCCGCGTCAACTCGCAGTCCGGCAAGGGCGGTATCGCGTACGTCCTGAAGAACGACCACAAGCTGGACCTGCCGCGCCGGATGCAGATCGAGTTCTCGAAGATCATCCAGGCCAAGACGGACGCCGAGGGCGGCGAGGTCACCGGCTCCGACATCTGGGCCGTCTTCCAGGACGAGTACCTGCCGAACCCCGAGAACCCGTGGGGCCGTATCCAGGTCAAGAACGGGCAGTCGACCACGGACACGGACGGGGTGGACACGCTCAAGGTCGAGGCCACCGTCGACGGCGTCGACACCGTCCTGACCGGTACCGGCAACGGTCCGATCTCGGCCTTCTTCGACGCCCTGGCGAAGATCGACATCGACGCCCGCCTGCTGGACTACCAGGAGCACACGATGAGCGAGGGCGCCTCCGCGCAGGCCGCCTCGTACATCGAATGCGCGATCGACGGCAAGGTTCTGTGGGGAATCGGCATCGATGCGAACACGACACGTGCGTCACTGAAGGCGGTCGTCTCCGCGGTCAACCGAGCCGCGCGCTGACCGCTCTGACCGGGCATTTCGGGGCCCTGATCGTCGTATACGGCGATCAGGGCCCCGTCGTATATCGGCCAACCGCCCGTGGAGGTCACGGAAAGGTCTCGTCCAGGGTGCTGACTGCGGCTCTCCGATGTGGCTAACATCACGCCAGCGCGGCGATGTTGCCGTGCGGTAACGCGGAGGTGTGACGTGCTGCCAGGACGGGGACGAAACGACCGTGCCGCCAGGCCTGCGCGCATGCTGGGCACGCGTACCGCGTGGACGCCCGTGGGCGACGGGGAGTTCTTCTGCCCCGGCTGCGGCGGGGACCGCAACTACCAGCGGCTGACGGGCCGGCGGCGCTTCACCCTGCTCGGCGTACCGCTCGTGCCGCGCGGCCGGACCGGCCCGGTCGTCGAGTGCGCCGCCTGCCGTCGCCACTTCGGCACCGACGTCCTCGACCACCCCACCACCACCCGCTTCTCCGCGATGCTCCGCGACGCCGTCCACACCGTCGCCCTCGCGGTCCTCGCCGCGGGCGGCACCTGCTCGCGCACCGCCCTGGAGGCCGCCGCGGTCACGGTCCGCGCCGCCGGCTTCGACGACTGCACGGAGGACCAGCTCGGCGCGCTGGTGGAGGCGCTCGCCGCCGACACCGGGCGGGTCTTCGGCGAACCCTGCGGGGCGGGGCTGGCGATAGAGCTGCACGAGGCGCTCGACCCGCTGGCGCCGCACCTCGCACCCGCCGGGCGGGAATCCATCCTCCTCCAGGGCGCCCGGATCGCCCTGGCCGACGGCCCCTACACCCCGGCCGAGCGGGACACGCTGGCCACCGTGGGCGCCGCCCTCACCATCGACGCCGAGGACGTCACGCGGCTGCTGGCCGCGGCGGCACGGACCCCGTCCTAGGACCCCGTTACTCCCCAGGGAGTAACCGCAGCTCCGCGCCGCCCTGCGTAGTAGCCCCCAACTCGCCCTACGGCGCGACGAATCCGCCCCCGTGCGCCGGGAGTCTGGAGACGACCCAGACACCCGACCGGAGGGAGGCCCGTCGATGGGGGCCGCAACCACATCCGCACGACGACGGCGTGCCGTGCCCTGGCTGGTGCTCGGGCTGTGGATCGCCGTCCTGGCGCTCGCCTCGCCGTTCGCCTCCAAGCTCGCCGACGTGCAGCACGACCGGGCCGTCGACTATCTCCCGGCCGGCGCCGACTCGACGCAGGTCGCGAAGATCCAGGACCGGCTGCCCGGCGGCGAGGCCACCGAGATGGTCGTCGTCTACCACCGCGACAGCGGACTGACCGCCGCCGACAAGGCGACCGCCGCCCAACAGATCGAGCGGATCGCGGGCGCCCACCAGCTCACCGCCGCACCCCAGGGCGTCCCGTCCAAGGACGGCACCACCCTGATGTACCCGGTGGCGAGCACCGAGCCGGGCACCGACGAGAAGGCACGCGACGCGCTCGTCAACGACGTCCGGGACATCGCGCACGGCGGCGACGGGCTGAGCGTCGACGTGGGCGGCGCCGGAGCGCTCCAGACCGACGCCGCCGAGGTCTACAACGCGCTCGGCGGGCCGCTGCTCTACACCACCGCCGGCGTCGTCGCGCTGCTGCTGATCCTGATCTACCGCAGCCCCGTGCTGTGGCTGGTGCCGCTGGCCGTCGCCGGACTCGCCGACTACCTGTCGATGGGCGTGGCCTACGGCCTCAACCAGGCGTTCGGCACCGCCGTGACCGGCGCCAGCTCCGGCATCATGACCATCCTCGTGTTCGGCGCGGGCACCGACTACGCGCTGCTGCTCGTCTCCCGCTACCGCGAGGAGCTGCGGCGCATCGAGCGGCCGTACGACGCGATGGTTGCCGCGCTCAAGGGCTGCGGCCCCGCGGTGCTGGCGTCCTCCGGCACGGTCGCCGCGGGCCTGCTCTGCCTGCTCGCCGCCGACCTCAACTCCAGCCGCGGCATGGGCCCGCTCGGCACCGTCGGCATCCTGTGCGCGCTGGTCGCCATGCTGACCCTGCTGCCCGCCGTCCTCGTCCTGCTCGGCCGCCGTGTCTTCTGGCCGCTCGTGCCCCGCTACGGCAGCGCCCCCAAGGCCCGCCGGTCCCTGTTCGCCGCGATGGGCAGCTCGGCCGAGCGCCGCCCCCGCACCGTGCTCGCGGCCGGCGCGGTCCTGCTCGGCGCGCTGGCGCTCGGGGCGTTCAACCTGCCCGGCGCCCTGAAGCAGGAGGACTCCTTCACCACCAAGCCCGACGCGGTCGCGGCCATGGAGACGCTGGCCAGGGCCTACCCCGAGCAGGGCACCCGGCCCCTCACCGTCCTCGCCCGCACCGACCGGGCCGACACCGTGCTCGCCGAGGTCGAGGACACCCCGGGCGTCGCCACGGCCGAGCGCGGACGCAGCGGCGACGGCTGGACCGAGTTCTCGGTCGTCACGACGTCCGCGCCCCAGTCGGCGGGCGAGACGGCGACCATCGAGGCCCTGCGCGACCGCCTCGGCGACTCGCTGGTCGGCGGAGCGAGCGCCCAGCAGATCGACCTCGCGGACACCAACGCCCGCGACCGCATGATCGTCGTACCGCTCGTCCTCGTCTCCGTCCTGCTGATCCTGATCGCGCTGCTGCGGTCGGTGGTCGCGCCGCTGATCCTGGTCGGCGCCGTGGTCGCGGTCTGGGGCGCGGCGCTCGGCATCGGAGGGCTGGTCTTCGGCCCGGTCTTCGGCTTCGAGGGCACCGACCCCGGGCTCGGCCTGCTGTCCTTCGTCTTCCTGGTGGCCCTCGGCGTCGACTACGGCATCTTCCTGATGCACCGGATGCGGGAGGAGTCGCTGAAGGGCAGCGAACCGGCGGCGGCGGCCCTGACCGCGCTGCGCACGACGGGCGGCGTCATCGCCTCGGCCGGCCTGGTCCTCGCAGCCACTTTCGCGGTGCTCACCAACATGCCGCTGGTCAGCCTCGTCGAGCTCGGCTTCGTCATCGCGGTCGGCGTCCTGCTCGACACCTTCCTGGTCCGCACCTACCTGGTGACCAGCGCCGCCGTCGCCCTGCGCCGCAAGGTGTGGTGGCCGGGCGCCCTGTCCAGGGAACCGGAGGCGCCGATGCCGCCGCCGAAGGAACCCGAGCCCGTCGCGGTGGTGACGCACTGAACGCGGCCGGCCGGCGCCCCTCCCCTCCCGGAGGGGCGCCGCTCCGGCGGAGGATGAGCCCCATGCACCTCACCACGACCCGGGCGCGGCCACGCCTCGGCGAACGCGTCACGGCGACACTCACCCGCGACCCCACCACCGCGCCGCACGCCACCCGCAAGGACGCGGTGCTCGCGGCCGTACTCGCCGCCCTCGCCGCGGTTCTCGCCGCCTTCACCGACACCCTGCGCCACCCCGACGCCCTGGGCTGGACCCTGCTGCTCGCCGCCCATGTGCCGCTGGTGTGGCGCCGGCGGCGGCCGCTGCTGGTGCTGGCCGCGGTGGTGGTGCTCGTCATCCCGTACCACGCGCTCGACAACAACCACGGCGCGCCCGTCCCCGCCTCGCTCGTCGCGCTCTACACGGTCACCGTCACCCAGCGCCCCGCCCGCTCGATCCTGGTCGGCGTCGCGGGCCTCGCCCTCTCGGTGACCGTGATGTTCACCTTCGGCGACCACAAACAACTCCCCGACCTGGTCCGCACCTACGGCTGGGTGCTCGCCGTCCTCTTCATCGGCATCGACGTGCGCTACTACCGGCAGTACGTCGCCTCCCTCGTCGAACGCGCCGAACGCGCCGAACGCACCCGGGAGGAGGAGGCGCGGCGCCGGGTGGCGGAGGAACGCCTGCGGATCGCCCGCGACCTGCACGACCTCCTCGCCCACACCATCACCCTGATCGGCGTCCAGACCTCGGTCGCCGCGCACGTCCTGTCCGCCGACCCCGAACGCCTGGACCGGGAGACGATCGCCAAGGCCCTCGACGACATCGCCGACACCTGCCGCACGGCCCGCGGCGAGCTGCGCACCACCCTGGAGGTGCTGCGCGAACAGGGCGCCGCGGCCGGGGAGGCGCGCGGCCCGCTGCCCGGCCTGGACGGCGTCCCCGACCTGGTGGAGGCGGCACGCCTCGCGGGGGCGCGGGTGACCCAGACCGTACGGACGGGGGATGCCACACCGCCCGCCGTGGGCGCCGCGGCCTATCGCATCGTGCAGGAGGCACTGACGAACGCGGTCCGGCACGCGGGGGCGGAGCCGGCGGTCCGGGTGGAGGTCTACGAGGAGCAGGGCGCCCTGCGGCTGGCCGTCACGGACGACGGGGCGGGCACGGACGCCGCGGGCGGCGCCGGCGGCGGCGGTTTCGGGCTGGTGGGGATGCGGGAGAGGGCCCGCAGCGTGGGTGGCACACTCGACGCGGGGCCGCGGGCCGGGGGCGGCTTCGAGGTGACGGCGGTGCTGCCGCTCAGGGGTGCTCTGGAGGGGGCCGGATGACGATCCGCGTACTGCTTGCGGACGACCAGACGCTCGTACGGGCCGCGTTCGCGATGCTCGTCGAGTCGGCGGGGGACATGGAGGTCGTGGGAGAGGCGGGCACCGGGCGGGAGGCGGTGGAGCTGGCCCGCCGCGCGCAGGCGGACCTGATCGTGATGGACATCCGGATGCCGGAGCTCGACGGCATCGAGGCGACCCGGCTGATCGCGGCGGACCCCGACCTCGCCGGAGTGAAGGTGCTGGTCCTCACGACCTACGACACGGACGAGAACATCGTGGAGGCGCTCCGGGCGGGGGCGTCGGGGTTCCTGGTGAAGGACACCAGGCCCGCGGAGATGCTGGAGGCGATCCGGACGGTCGCGGCGGGGGACTCGCTGCTGTCGCCGGGGCCGACGGCGCGGTTGATCGCGCGGCTGCTGCAAAGCCCGGGCACGGTCGGGCCGTTCGCGGCGGAGGGCGGGCCGGAGTGCCTGTCCGAGCGGGAACGGGACGTGCTGGCCCTGGTGGGGCGGGGGCTCAACAACGCGGAGATCGGGGCGGCGTTGGGGCTGAGCCCGCTGACCGCGAAGACCCATGTCAGCCGGATCATGGGGAAGTTGGGGGCGCGGGATCGGGCGCAGTTGGTGATCGTGGCGTACGAGTCTGGGATGGTTACACCCGGGGGTGTGTAGCCGTGGGTGACGGGGAGCGGTTGGACGGCGTGAGGCTGAACGGGGAGAAGCTGAACGGGGATAGGCCGAACGGGGATAGGCCGAACGGGGATAGGCCGAACGGGGAGAGGCTGTTCGTCTCGCATGCCGGGGCGGACCGTGCCTGGGCCGAGTGGGTGGCCTGGCAGTTGCAGGACGCCGGGTACGAGGTCGAGCTGGACGTCTGGCACTGGGGCGCCGGGGACAACTTCGTCCTGAGGATGCGTCAGGCGCTGGAGCGGGGGCGGATGGTCGCCCTGTTCTCGCGGGCCTACTTCGACACGGGCCGCTTCACGACGGAGGAGTGGACCGACGTCGTGGGGGCGCGGGAGAAGTGGGTGCCGGTCCGGGTGGAGGACGCCGAGGCGCCCCCCTTGCTGCGGTCGCTGCTGGCGCCGGACCTGTTCGGGCTGGATGAGGACGAGGCACGTGCCGTGCTGCTGCGGGCGGTGGCGGGGCCGCCGGGGACCCCCGGGCGGGCGCCGGTGTTCCCGGAGCGCGGGCGGCCGGGGCGGTTGCGGTCGATGGGCGCGACCGGGCCGCGGCTGCCGGGGAACCTGCCTCGGGTGTGGAACATCCCGGTGCGCAACGCGGGGTTCACCGGCCGCGACGAACTGCTGGTGGAGGTGCGCACCGGGCTGGCGGGCGCACGGGCGGTGGCGGTGCTGGCACTGGACGGCCGGGGCGGGGTCGGCAAGACCCAGCTGGCGATCGAGTACGCGCACCGGTTCAGCGGGGAGTACGAACTGGCGTGGTGGGTGGCGGCCGAGGACCCGGCACTGATCCCGGACCAGCTGGCCGCGCTGGCGGTGGCGACCGGCTGCGCCCAGGTCGACACTCCGCGGGCGGAGGCGGTGCGGGCGCTGGGGGAGGAGCTGCGGACCCGGGCGCGCTGGCTGCTGGTGTTCGACAACGCCGAGGACCCGGTGGCCCTGCGGCCGCATCTGCCCGCCGGGGCGGGGCATGTGCTGATCACCTCGCGGAATCCGCAGTGGCATCACGTGGCCACGCCGGTGGATGTCGACGTGCTGGCGCGGGCGGAGTCGGTGGCGCTGCTGCGCTCCCGCAGCCGGGGGCTGGGGGAGGAGGACGCGGGGCGGCTGGCGGAGGCGCTGGACGATCTGCCGTTGGCGTTGGTGCAGGCGGCCGAGGCGCTGACGGCCTTCAGTCCGGACCGGTACCTGGCGCTGCTGGCGCGCAGTGCGAGCACGGCGACGGAGGACGGTACGCCGCCGGACTATCCGCGCTCGTTGGCGGCGTCGGTGCGGCTGAGCATGGAACGGCTGGAGGTGGAGGACGGCGCGGCGGCCGATCTGCTGCGGGCGTTGGCGCTGCTGGCGCCGGAGCCGTTTCCGCTGCATGCCTGCGACCCGGACGAGGTCGAGGACGACGACGAGGACGACGCCGGGCTGGTCGAGGTGCTGTCCGACCCGCGTGTCTTCCGGCGGGTGGTGGGGGTGGTGGAACGGTTCGGGCTGGCACGGGTGGCCGGGGGCAGCGTCCAGATGCACCGGCTGACGCAGTCCGTGCTGCGCGACCAGCTCACCGACGGGCAGCGGACACGGGCCGCCCGCCAGGCCGGCCTGCTGCTGGTCGCCGCCGCCCCGGGCAACGCGGCCGACCCGGACTCCTGGCCGCGCTGGCCCGACATCCTGCCCCATCTCCTCCTCATCGCTCCCACCGACCTCACCACGGTCGATGCCCGGTACGCGGCCTGTGAGGCGTGCTGGTACCTGATGGACCGCGGTGCGGCCGCCACGGTGCTGCCCCGGTTGCAGGACCTGCACGGGACCTGGCTGCTGGAGGCGGGCCCCGACGACAAGGCCACCATGTGGGCGGCCAGTTACCTGGCCCGCGCCCACAACGACATCGGTGACCACGCCGAAGCCCGCCGCCTGGACGAGGACGTCCTGACCCGGCGGCGCGAGTCGCTGGGCGACGACCACCCCGAGACCCTGGCCGCCGCCGGCAACCTCGCCATCCGACTCGCCGACCTGGGCGAGACGGAGCAGGCGCGTGCCCTGGACGAGGACACGCTGGCCCGGCGCCGGCGGATGCTGGGTGAGGAACACCCGGACACCCTGC
>NZ_QFRX01000001.1:7351399-7722924 GCF_003143935.1 Streptomyces sp. Act143
CGACCTGGCCGACCTCGGGGAGACGGAGCAGGCGCGTGCCCTGGACGAGGACACGCTGGCCCGGCGCCGGCGGGTGCTGAGCGACGACCATCCCGACACGCTGAGCACCGCCTACAACCTCGTCATCCGGCTCGCGATCCTGGGTGAGGTGGAGAAGGCCTGCGAGCTGGGGGAGGACACGCTGGCCCGGCGGCGCCGGGTGCTGGGTGCGGATCATCCCGAGACCCTGGACACCGCCCACAACCTCGCCGTCAGCCTGGCCGATCTGGGTGAGGTGGAGAAGGCCTGCGAGCTCGGCGAGGACGCGCTGGCCCGGCGGCGCCGGGTGCTGGGTGCGGATCATCCCGAGACCCTGGACACCGCCCACAACCTCGCCGTCGACCTGGCCAAGCTGGGAGAGACGGAGAGGGCCCGTGCCCTGGGGGAGGACACGCTGGCCAGACGGCGCCGGGTGCTGGGTGAGGACCACCCCGGCACCCTGCGCACCCTGCGCGCGCTCGCCCACATGGACGCGGCCGACGAGGCCGCCTCGTAGCTGAGTTCGCGGACACCGCGGTCGCGATCATGGCCTCCATGCCGTGGACGAGGGTGAGGCCCGTCAGGAGGCGGCGGTGGACGTCGGCGGGGAGGGTGGCGGCCGGCGGTTCGGGGGCGGTGCGGGTGAGGTCGGGACGGAAGGGGTTGCGGATGGGATCTTATGGCGGCGGGGTTGACGCGGGACGCGTCCGCCGCCCAGCGCATCACGTCCTTCGCCTCGACGGCGGCGCTGCGGGAGACGGAGGCGGCTGGGCATGACCGGGACTGAGTGGGACGAGGACGCGGCCGGGGTGTTGCGGCTGCCGTCGGGGCGGCTGGTGCGGGGCCGGGGGCTGCGGCACCCCCTTCCGCCGGGGGCGCCGACCCCCTCGTACGGCCTCTATCTCCTCGGGCACCAACCCCCGACCGTCGCCTGGGAGTTCCGCTGGCTGCGCTGGCCCGACTTCCGGCTGCCCGCCGATCGTGCGGACGCCCGCGACGCGCTCGCCGAGGTGTGGGAGCGGGCCGCGGGCGAACGCGTCGAGGTGGCGTGCGGGGGCGGGCGCGGGCGTACGGGGACGGCGCTGGCGTGTCTGGCCGTGCTGGACGGCGTACCGCCGGGCGAGGCCGTCGCGTACGTCCGTGCGCACTATCACCGGGGTGCCGTGGAGACGCCCTGGCAGCGGCGTTATGTGCGGCGGTTCAGGCCCTCCCGGTGAGGGTGTCCGCCAGCAGGGCCGCCGTGTCGCGGACCAGTGCGTCGTCCCTCGCCGCGTCCGGCGCGGGCATGGTCGTCAGCACGGCCAGCAGCAGCGGGGTGCCGTCCTCGGTCCAGGCGATGCCCACGTTGTTGTTGGTGCCGTAGGAGCCGCCGCCCGTCTTGTCGGCGACCGTCCAGCTCGCGGGCAGACCGGCGCGCAGCCGGGTGCCGCTGGTCGTGTTGCTCCGCAGCCAGTGCGTGAGCAGGTCGCGGTCCGGGCCGTCGAGGGCGTCGCCGAGGACCAGCCGGCCGTACGTCCGGCCGATCGCGTACGGGCTCGTGGTGTCCGTGATCCGCCACGGCTCGGCCGAGTTGAGCTCCGTCTCCCAGCGGTCCAGTCGGGTCACCCGGTCGCCGAGGGAGCGGGCGAAGCGGGTGACGGCGGTCGGGCCGCCGAGTTCGCGCAGCAGGAGGTTGCCGGCGCCGTTGTCGCTGAAGGTGATGGCGACCTCGGCGAGTTCGGCGACCGTCATGCCGTCGGCCAGGTGCTCCCGGGTCTTGTCGGAGCCCTCCTTCGGCAGGTCGGCGTCCGTGTAGTGGATGCGGCGGGACAGGAACTCCCCGTCGCGGTCGAGGTCGCGCAGCACGGCGGCGGACGCGAGCGTCTTGAACAGCGAGCACATCGGGAAGAGTTCGTCGGCGCGGTGGCGGACGGTACGGCCGGTGGCGATGTTGCGGGCGAACACGCCGAGGCGGGCGCCGTGGGCGGCCTCCAGCTCGTGCAGGCCCGCAGGGGTGGCCGCCTCGGCAGGGGCGCCCGTCGCGAGGGCGGTGGCGGTCGCTGCGGTGGCGGTGAGAATCGTGCGGCGGCTTAAGATCGCGCTCTCCTTTGTCCGGCGTCGAGGGAAGATCTCCTCAGTGATCGACGCCGTACGTCATTCCTTGGTTGCGGGGTCGTAGACCATCGGCGGACGCCGGGACGGGCGCGGGCTCGCCACAGTGGCCGTATGGACCACATGGATCGTACGGACCGTACGGGAAAGACCAAGGGAATCAGCCGGGCGCGGTTCCTGGCCGGCGCGGCGGCGGCCGGGCTGGCGGGGGCGGCGCTGACGGCGGGGGCGGCCCCGGCGGCGGCCGGCGGGCCGGTCGGCGGAGCGGGACCCGAAGGCGCGGCGGCCGGGAGGCGACCGGCCCGCACGGGGCTGACCCGCACGGGGCTGACCCGCCGGGGCGTCGTCTACACCGTCGGCGCGGGGGAGACGCCGGCCACCGCCTGGAGCGCCGCGCGGATGCGGGCCGACCTCCGCGCGATCCGCGACGAGCTGCACGCCGACACCGTCGACGTCACGGGCGACGGCGTCGAACGCCTCACCGCCACCGCCGCCGAGGCCGCCGAACTCGGCCTGCACATCTGGCTCCAGCCGACCCTCGGCGACGTGCCGGAGCGGGACATCCTCGAACACCTCGCGGAGACCGGCCGGTTCGCGCAGCGGCTGCGGCGGCAGGGCGCGAGCGTCGAGTTCAGCGTGGGCTGCGAGTTCTGGCTGTTCGTGCCCGGGATCATCCCCGGGGACACGGTCTTCGAGCGCATCGCGAACCTCCAGAGCGGAAACGTCGACCCGGCCGCCATGCAGCGCCGCCTCGCCCGCTTCACCGCGAAGGCGGCAGCGCTCGGCCGCAGGGTCTTCCACGGCCGCCTCAGCTACGCCTCCGCCCCCGAGATCGACCAGGTCGACTGGGACCTCTTCGACGTCATCGGCGTCGACTACTACTCCTTCTTCCCCCGACGCTCCGACTACGTGCGGGAGTTGCGGAAGCACCTGCGCCACGGCAAGCCTCTCGCCATCACCGAGTTCGGCACCTGCGCCTACCGCGGCGCCCCCGAGACGGCCGGCATGGGCTGGGACATCGTCGACCACGACAAGACGCCCGAGGAGATCGAGGACCCGATCCCGGTCCGCAGCGAGCGCACCCAAGCCGCCTACCTCACCGACCTGTTGGACGTCTTCGAGTCGATGAACCTCTACGCGGCGATGGTCTTCGAGTTCCTCACCGCGGACGCCCCGCACCGCCCCGGCGACCCGCGCCACGACCTCGACCTGGCGAGCTACGGCATCGCCAAGGCGATCCAGGACCGCCCCGGCGACCCGGACTCGCCCTGGCACCGGGAGCCGAAGGCGGCGTACCACGCCGTGGCCGGGGCCTATCGCGGGGCGTGTCAGCGGCAGTAGAGGTCGGTGGCGGGACGCTTGCCGGTGGCCAGGAAGCGGGACACCGTCGCGTCACCGCACGCGTTGCCGTTGTCGAGATAGGCGTCATGGCCCGTCGAGTTCACGGTCACCATGACGGCTCGCCGGCCGAGGGCCTCGCGGAGCTTCAGGGCGCCGCTCACGGGGGTGGCGACGTCCCGTTCGTTCTGCACGAGGAGGATGTTGGACGGCCCCCGGCCGGTGACCCGCACCGGCGGCTCCTGAGGTGTGTAGGGCCAGGCCGCGCAGACCATGGCGTTGCGGGGCATACCGGCGGTGAGCGGGAACTTGGCCCGGCTCTCCTCGACTTCCTTCTGATACACGGCCGTTGAGGTCGGCCAGGCCACGTCGTTGCAGAGCGTTCCGGCGCCCACGGCGGAGACGTTCTGGAGGACGGCGTCGGGCGGCGAGGCCGGCGCGGGCGGCACCGTGCCCTGGTCGGCGGCCAGCATCAGCTGCGCCAGCGCGGGGAAGTCGTCGGGGTCGTAGAGGCTGCTCAGCATGGCCTGGCGCAGCATGTTGCCGTTCAGCTCGGCCGGGTTGGCGCCGGGCCACGGGAGGGGCTCGCGGTCCAGGCGCGCCGCGAGTTCCAGGAACTTGGGGCGCACCTCGGCGGCCGTCGCGGCGACGCGGTACGGATTGCCGGGCGAGGACGCCCACTTGGCGAACTCGGGGAAGGTGTCCTCGACGCCCTGCTCGTGCCCGGCGAGCCAGGCGCGGGCGACCCGGGTGGGATCGGGGTCGTCGTTGCTGTCCAGCACGAACCGGTCGGTGCGGCCTGGGAACAACTCGGCGTAGACGGCGCCCACGTACGTCCCGTACGACACTCCCCACGCGGAGATCCGCCGCTCGCCCAGCGCGGCCCGCAACCGGTCCAGGTCGCGGGCCTCGTTGCGGGTGCTGAGGTGCTTGAGCAGCTCACCGCCGTTGCGCTCGCAGGCCTCGGCCATCCGCCGGGCGGTGGCCATGTTCGCGTCCACGGACCCGTCCGCGGCGGGCCAGGGCCGCGACGCGGTCAGCGAGAGGTCGCCGCGTTCCAGTCCGCAGTCGACGGGGGTGGAGGGCGCGAGCCCACGTGGCGCGAACCCGATCAGGTCGTAGGCGTCGCGCACCTCCTGCGGCAGCTTCTGCCCCTTGCCGGAAGGGTCGTCGAGGCTCGACCCGCCGGGCCCGCCGGGGATCAGGAACAGCGTTCCGCGCCGGGCGGCGGGTTTCTCGCTCACGATCCGCGAGACGGCGATCTCGATGCTCGGACCACTGGGATCGGCGTAGTCCATGGGCACGTCGAGCACGGCACACTGCTGGCGTGGATCGAGGCCGGTGCCCGCGCACTTTTCCCACTTCAGGGCGGGTGCGGCGGACGCGGTGAGGGGCGTGAGAGCCCCGAAGACGATCCCGGAGGCGACGGCGATCTGGACGAGACTCTTGGTCAGCTGCTTCATGCCGTCGAGCTTCGCGGATCTCCACGACGGCCCCCATCCGGCCAACTGCCCGGTTCCTGCGGGGGTTTACCCCAGTGATCACCTACCGGCAGTGCCACCCCCTGCTTGCGGGTATACAAGGGGGTGGGGAGGGGACGGGGGATGCGCAAGTTTCTGCTGCCGGTGTTCGTGCTGGGGCTGATCGTGCTGTTCGTGTCGGCCGGGGCCGGGACGGCGTCGGCCGACGAGGACCCGTGCGAGTCCCGGGCGCTGCGGGACGCCGAGGTCACCAGCTCGGTGCGGATCAGGCACGACGGCGAGGACTACACACGCGCCGAGGCCGACATGGTCGTGAAGGTGCCGAAGTCCTGGCCGCTCTCCGACGATCTGCTGCTCAACGGGGACGCGGCGGCCTACCGGGCAGCGATGCGGTGTCTGGTCCACGACGCCTACGACGACTACCCGTACCGCGACACCGAGTGGCGGCCCTGGCCGCCCCGGGTGACGGTCGGCGCGAAGACCATCACGGTGAAGTACCGGGCCGTCAGCTCCGTGGACAGCCCGACCGAGCGTCGGTTCGGCCCCTGGCGCATCACACCGGGCAAGCGGCTGTGGACGCTCTCGCTGGAACGCCCGCCGGCCCTC
This sequence comes from Streptomyces sp. Act143, assembly GCF_003143935.1. Classification (GTDB taxonomy): domain Bacteria; phylum Actinomycetota; class Actinomycetes; order Streptomycetales; family Streptomycetaceae; genus Streptomyces. The sequence goes on from NZ_QFRX01000001.1 coordinate 7,356,934, forward strand.
GCGCAGTCCTGGTGGCGGGAGATCTCCGTCGACCTCGGCAACCGCGGCGCGCGGGACATCTGGCCGATGCCCACCAAGGGCTCGGCGAACGAACTGACCTGGACCTGGGCCAAGTCCGACATGCCGATGCCGGCGCTGTGGGTGCGGATGCAGCCGCCGGCCACCAAGGCACTCACCCTTCGCTGGGAGGAAGGCGCCCCCTGGTATCTGGTGCGGTCGGTCACCTGGGTCTCCTGGGACCTCGCCCTGTTCCCCGTGGCCCTGTTGCTGATACGGCGGCTGTCCCGGTCCCCGGCCCTCCAGACTCCCGCGGAGGCGGCCACCCGGCGCAACCTGCTCCTGTGGGTCTGGCTGATGTTCGTCATGTCGCTGCTCTTCGAGCTGGCGGATGATCTGACCCGGCTGTCCTCCTGGTGGCAGAGCCATCGCGTCGCCTGGTACCTCGTGCTGGGCACGGGCCTCGGCATCGTGCCGTCCCTGTTCGGCAGGCCCCGGGTCGCCGCTCGGGTCGCCGTCGCCGTGGCCGGCGTCTACCCCGTCGTGGTGGCGGTACGCCCCGGCTGGTTCGGACTGCCCGCCGACTTCTGGCTCGACCAGATGATCACCGACGAGGTCCTGCGGGCGGAGCGGACGGGCGGGTTCTGGTGGCTCGCCCTCGCCTGCGTCTGTGTCGCCTTCGTCTGGATGGTGGGCGGGGTGTCGGCGCTCCGGCGGATCAGGGCGGGCGTGGACGTCCAGAACACCGCGACGCCGCCGCGGGGCACCTTCCCCTGGTGGGTCCTGCCGGTCTGCGCGGCCGGCGCGGTGGTCCTGCCCGCCCTGGCCCTGTGGGCCACACACAACGCCTGGTCCCAGACGACCTGGCTGAGCACCCGGGACGACTTCTGGGAGCTGTGGCGCTTCGTCTACCACTACAACGAACTGGCCTGGTTCCCCTCGTACATGTCCGGCTGGTGGTTCGTGACGGTGTGCTGGTGGTACGGCCTGGCCGCGGCGCTCCTCGCCGTCCTCGCCGCCCGCGCGGCCGCTCCCCACGACGAGCCGGTCGCTCCCGAAGGGCCGACGCTCCTCGTCCTCGCTCTCCTGTCCTTCCAGTTCGTGTGGCCCACCCCGGGCTGGTACGTCGGCCTGTGGCTGTCGCCCGTCACCGTGCCGGTCACCCTGCTCACCGGCTTCTTGCTGCTCGCCGTCGGCCGGCGCCGGGCGGTGCTGTGGCAGAAGCCGCTGCCGGACAAGCCGGACAAGCTGCTGCGGCACGCGATCCGGGAGTCCGACCGGAGCTGGCTCATCGAGTCCGCCCGCACCTACCGGGACCTCCACTCACGGCTGCGCCGGCTGGAGCAGGGCGACCCGGAGGGCAGGCGCCAGCAGATGGAACAGGAACTCGACGCCCTGCACCACTGGAACCCGCCCGGTGCCACCGCTCCGTTCGCCGGCGCCCGGCTGCCCGAGTCGGTGGACGTCGTGGAACTCGCCCTCGCCTGGGGGCCGCGCGCGACCTGGTGGCAGAACGCCTGCCGCGCCGCCCTGTTCACCGCGCTGATCGCACTGCCCGCCAACGCCGTCTCGTTCTGGGCGGACAACATCCGAGGGTCGCTGTGGGACAGCGTGACCAGGGACAGGCTCGGTATCGTCGGCCTGCTGGCCGACGCGGTCGACCTGGAGCTCTGCGCAGCCGCCCTCGGCTTCGTCCTCGGCGCGCTGTGGCGTGTGCTGCCCGGCCGTCGCGGGCCCGCCAAGGCCCTAGGCCTGTTCGTGGTGTACGCCGTCCCCGTCGCCGCCCACTGGATCCTCACCCGGGCGACCGGCCAGACCTTCGGCACCTGGGCCCTCGACCTGGCGCTGACCCTGCTCGTTCTCACCGTGACGGGCGTGGTCATGGACATCGACACGTTCCGTCAGGAAGGCATCTACTGGCCCACCAAGGCGTCCCTGCTGCTGTCGATCTACCAGCTGCGGACGGCCTCGGTGCAGCTGGCGTTCCTCGTCGCCCAGGTGGTGGCCCTCGTCGGTGTCTGGCAGCAGCTGAAGGGCAACGACCCCATGATCCTCATCCAGCCGGGCGAGAGCACCGGCAAGTCGGGTGGCCCCGACGCCACGAGCCCCTGACTCGCACAGGCGGCGGACAGACTCCTGCCGAGTGTAGGGAAGGCGGCTCCCCCGGGAGGGGCGAAGCGTGAAATCCGGAAGAGCGGGGAGTGAGACGGAGGAACATCACGCGGCGTACCGCGTCCGGCGAAGCGGGGGAGACGGTGAGGCAATGGCGGGCGGCGTCGGCGAAGGCGGGGAGCGTGTCGCCGAAACCTCGGGTCGGTCCGGTGAGCCCCGCGCACGACGCGCGCTGTCCGGTGCCGCGATGAAGCTCCCCGTCGGCAGCCACGTCGTCGACACCCGCACCGGAAGGGTCGGCATCGTCATGGGACACGAGGGCCCCTATCTCCAGCTCAGACCCTATGGCGGCGGCAAGGAATGGGACGCCGACCCCGAGGCCGTACGGCACGCGACCCCCGCCGAGCGGCTCAGCGCCGCGACCGCCCTCGCCAACGCCCGCAGCCGGGGTGAGGTGCCTTGACGGCGTCGTCGGCCTTGTCCCAGGGTCGGGTCCCATGGGTCTGTGGAGCATACGGAGATGGACGAGGCCGAGGGCGACGAGCCGCCACCGGGTGCCGCTCACCGCGCACCAGCTGTGGATGGTGTCGCTGAGCGCGCCCGTCAGCCGGGACCGGGACGCCTCGCGCGCCACCCTCTACCCGTTCACGCGGATCGACGACGAGCGGGCCCGCGACTGGCTCGCCGAGCAGTGGGGCATCACCACGCGCGACGAGCTGGCCGGCCGCCTCGACGAACTGCACCGCAGCGGCTACCGGGCCCGGGCCGCACAGCTGCACGGCGTCTCGCCGCTCGCCTGGGACGCCGCCCTGTACGTCGACATCTCCCGGCGCGGGTTCGGCTGCGGGCTGATCAACGAGGCCGAGGCGTGGACCGCGCTCAAGAACATCGTGCCGTCGGTGGTGTCGACGTACGGCTCCTGGCGTGAGTACGCCGACCACTATCTGCTGGGCCGGCAGGTGTGGCGCGAGGACCTGAGGGCCACCGGGGACGGCGGCCTGCCCGCACCGCAGGCCACCGCCGACGCCCACCTCCGCGCCCTCCTCGACCCCGCCAACCGCTCCAGCCCGTGGAACCTCGCCCCCTGGGACACCATCAGCCACCCCGACCGGGCACGCTGACCCCCCGGCGTACGGGACAATGGGCCCATGAGCCTGTTCCGCGACGACGGCATCGTGCTGCGCACCCAGAAGCTGGGCGAAGCGGACCGCATCATCACGCTGCTCACTCGTGGGCACGGCCGGGTGCGGGCCGTCGCCCGGGGTGTGCGGCGGACCAAGTCCAAGTTCGGGGCGCGGCTCGAACCCTTCTCCCACGTCGACGTGCAGTTCTTCGCGCGGGGGAGTGAGCTGGTCGGGCGCGGGCTGCCGCTGTGCACGCAGAGCGAGACCATCGCCGCCTACGGGAGCGGGATCGTCTCCGACTACGCCCGCTACACCGCGGGCACCGCGATGCTGGAGACCGCCGAGCGGTTCACCGACCACGAGGGCGAGCCCGCCGTGCAGCAGTATCTGCTGCTGGTCGGCGCCCTCAGGACGCTCGCCAACGGCGAGCACGCCCCGCACCTCGTCCTCGACGCCTTCCTGCTGCGCTCCCTCGCCGTCAACGGTTACGCCCCCAGCTTCGGCGACTGCGCGAAGTGCGGGCTCCCCGGCCCGAACCGGTTCTTCTCGGTCGGCTCCGGGGGCTCCGTCTGCGTGGACTGCCGGGTGCCGGGCAGCGTCGTACCCTCTCCGCAGACCCTGGAACTCCTCGGCGCGCTGCTTACGGGAGACTGGGGAACCGCGGACGCGTGCGAGCCGCGGTACGTCCGGGAGGGGAGCGGACTGGTCTCCGCCTACCTGCACTGGCATCTGGAACGCGGGCTGCGCTCGCTGCGTTACGTAGAGAAGTAAGCCGGAGAGGAACGAGAAGCAACATGGTCGTACGTGGGATTCTGGGGCGCCAGCGCCGCCAGTACAGGACGCCCGAGCCCCACCCCTCCGGTGCCCGCCCGCCGAAGCTCCCCGGCGAACTCGTCCCGAACCACGTGGCGATCGTCATGGACGGCAACGGCCGCTGGGCCAAGGAGCGCGGCCTGCCCCGCACCGAGGGCCACAAGGTCGGAGCCGAGCGTGTTCTCGACGTCCTCCAGGGCGCCATCGAGATGGGCGTGGAGGCCATCTCGCTGTACGCCTTCTCCACCGAGAACTGGAAGCGCTCGCCCGACGAGGTCCGCTTCCTCATGAACTTCAACCGCGACTTCATCCGCAAGACCCGCGACCAGCTCGACGAGCTCGGCATCCGGGTCCGCTGGGTGGGCCGGATGCCCAAGCTGTGGAAGTCGGTCGCCAAGGAGCTCCAGGTCGCCCAGGAGCAGACCAAGGGCAACGACAAGCTGACCCTCTACTTCTGCATGAACTACGGCGGCCGCGCCGAGATCGCCGACGCCGCCCAGGCCCTCGCCGAGGACGTGAAGGCGGGGCGCCTCGACCCCTCCAAGGTCAATGAGAAGACCCTCGCCAAGTACCTGTACTACCCGGACATGCCGGACGTGGACCTGTTCCTGCGGCCCAGCGGCGAGCAGCGCACCTCCAACTACCTGCTCTGGCAGAGCGCCTACGCCGAGATGGTCTTCCAGGACGTGCTGTGGCCCGACTTCGACCGCCGCGACCTGTGGCGGGCCTGCGTCGAGTACGCCTCCCGCGACCGCCGCTTCGGCGGCGCCCTGCCGAACGAGGAGCTGCTGGCGATGGAGGGCAAGCAGACCGCCCCGTAAGCGGGAACATGGCCATATCGCGGCTACCGCCCGTTCACCGGGCTCGCGCACGATCCGCCCATGAAGGTCACGCACCGCGCCATACCCGCCGCCCTCGCCCTGGGCACCCTGCTGGTCGCGGCCCTGCCCGCGCAGGCCGCGCACCAGCCCGCCCACGCCACGAGCTACGGCACCAAGGCCACGTACGCCCCGCGGCAGAGCACGCACACCTACCAGCGCCCGCCCGCCGGCTTCACCCCGGTCTTCACGGAGAACGTCTCTCGGCACGGCTCCCGTGCCGCCTCCGACAGCGAGGACGGCGACCTGCTCCTCGCCCTGTGGGACCAGGCCCAGGCCGCGGGCCAACTCACCGGCAAGGGAAAGGAGTTCGGCCCCGACGTACGCGCCCTCCAGGCCGCCATGGCGAAGGTCGGCTACGGCAACCTCAGCGGGCGCGGCGAGCAGGAGATGCGGGACACCGCCGCGCGCATGCGGCAACGGCTGCCCTCCCTCTTCACGAAGATCGCCGCCGACGGCGAGAAGATCGACGTCGTCAGCTCCGGGCAGGGCCGTGCCATCGCCAGCGCGAACGAGTACGCCGGTGAGCTCGCCGCCGCCGACCCGGCCCTGAAGCCCCTGATCGGCCCGACCCGCACCGACAAGGACCTGCTCTACTTCCACAAGGCCGCGGGCGGCGCCGCCTACCGCGACTACATCGACAACGACCAGCGCCTCGCCGCGACCCTGAAGTCGATCACCGACCAGCCCCGCACCCAGGAGGCCGCCCGCAGTGTGCTGCGTCGGCTCTTCGCGGACGCCTTCGTCGAGCAGCTGAGCGCCGCCGACCAGGTCGCCGCCGCCGAGGCCGTCTACAACCTGTACGCCATCGCCCCCGCGATGAGCGAGGAGAGCCCCGACGGCAAGGGCTGGGGCATGCAGCGGTACATCTCCGCCACCGACGCCGCCTGGTTCGGCTATCTGTCCGACGCCGAGGACTTCTACGAGAAGGGCCCCGGCTTCGCGGACAGCGACATCACGTACAAGATGGCCGACGTCCTGCTCGACGACTTCTTCGAGCAGGTCGAGGCCAAGCGCGACGGCACCAGCGCCCTGGGCGCCGAGCTCCGCTTCAGCCACGCCGAGGAGATCATCCCGCTGGCCGCGCTGATGCGTCTGCCGGGCAGCACACGGCCGGCCACCGAGCAGGAGCCGTACACCTACGCCACCAACCCCTGGCGCGGCGCCGCCGTCTCGCCGCTCGGCGCGAACATCCAGTGGGACGTCTTCCGGAAGGGTGACCGCTGGCTGGTGCGGATGCTCTACAACGAGAAGGAGGCCGCGTTCAAGGCGGGCTGCACGCCCATCGCGAAGGGCAGCACGTTCTACGACCTGGACGAGCTGGAGAGGTGCTTCAAGCGCACGTAGCCCGTGGGCGTACGATCCCGCCTCATGGTCATGAACATGGGGCGGGACGCCGAACAGGGCGTGGTCGAGCTGGAGTACGTGCAGCAGCGCGAGGAGATGACGGAGGCGATCCGGCTGATGCTGCGCAAGCGCGGCAGGGCGGCGGGGCTGGTCTACCACCCCGTCTTCGCGGGCTGCGCGATCCTGATCGGCGCGGCCCTGGTGGCGCTGGGGTTCAGGAACGGCGACGCCGGCAACGTCTTCGGGATCATGCTCATCGTGTGGGGGCTGCTGATCCCCTTCGCCCCGCGGTCCATGGCCGACAAGATGGTCGCCGCGAACCGCCACCACGGCCTGACCCGGGTGACCGTCACCGACGAGGGCGTCCACATGGTCAGCGCCCACGCCGATCTGCGCACCGACTGGGCCAACTACGGCAGCTACGCCGAGGGCCCCGGGGTCTTCGTGCTGCGCAGTCCCGACCAGGCGGGGAACTGCGCGATGGTGCTGGTCAAGAAGGGCGTGCGGACGCCCGCCGACGTGGACCGGCTGCGGACGGTCCTCGACCGCAACCTGACCCGCGTCTGAGCGTCAGCCGGCGGAGGCCGCGGCGCACTCCGCGCACGTGCCGAAGATCTCCACGGTGTGCGCCACATTGACGTAGCCGTGCTCGGCCGCGATCGCCTCGGCCCACTTCTCCACCGCGGGACCCTCGACCTCCACCGCCTTGCCGCAGACGCGGCAGACCAGGTGGTGGTGATGGTCGCCGGTGGAGCAGCGGCGGTAGACGGACTCGCCGTCGGAGGTGCGCAGGACGTCCACCTCGCCGGCGTCCGCGAGGGACTGCAGGGTGCGGTACACCGTGGTCAGGCCGACCGAATCGCCCTTGTGCTTGAGCATGTCGTGGAGTTCCTGCGCGCTGCGGAACTCGTCGACCTCGTTCAGGGCCGCCGCCACGGCAGCCCGCTGCCGGGTCGAACGGCCCTTCACGGGCGGTCCAGCGGTCGTCACCGGTTGCCTCCTCATCCCTACTGCGTCTGCCGGGCCATTGTGCCAGCCCGGCCTGGGCGCAGTCAGACGCCGACCTTGCCCGACGCCTCCCGGCTGGCCGGAATCACGCACTCCGCGGGGTCGCCGGCGGCCTGCGCGGCGGCTGCCGCCCGGGCCCGGCGCCGGGCCAGCGGAGTGGCCAGGGCGGTCGTCAGGATGAACGCCGCGATGGTCAGCAGCACGATCGTCGCGCCGGGCGGGACGTCCTGGTAGTACGACGTGACGGTGCCGCTGATCGTGACCGTGACGCCGATGGCCACGGCGATCGCGAAGGTCGCCGCGAAGCTCCGGCTGAGCTGCTGCGCCGCCGCCACCGGGACCACCATGAGGGCCGAGACCAGCAGCAGGCCCACCACCCGCATGGCCACCGTCACCGTCACCGCGGCCGTGACCGCCGTCAGCAGGTTCAGGGCGCGCACCGGCAGGCCCGTGACCCGCGCGAACTCCTCGTCCTGGCTGACCGCGAAGAGCTGCCGGCGCAGGCCCAGGGTGACCAGCACCACGAAGGCCGCGAGCAGGCAGATCGCCGTCACGTCCGACGCCGACACCGTCGACAGGGAGCCGAAGAGGTACGAGGTGAGGTTGGCGTTGGAGCCGGTGGGCGCGAGGTTGATGAACATCACGCCGCCGGCCATGCCGCCGTAGAAGAGCATGGCGAGGGCGATGTCGCCGCGGGTCTTGCCGTACCAGCGGATCAGCTCCATGAGCACGGCGCCGAGGACGGAGACGAGGGTCGCCATCCACACCGGGGACCAGGACAGCAGGAAGCCGAGGCCGACGCCGGTCATCGCCACGTGGCCGATGCCGTCGCCCATGAGGGCCTGGCGGCGCTGGACGAGGTAGATGCCCACGGCCGGGGCGGTGATGCCGACCAGGACGGCGGCGAGCAGGGCCCGCTGCATGAAGGCGTAGTCGAGGATCTCCATCAGCTCAGCAGTCCCGTGTGGATCGGCGCGTGTTCGTGCGGGTGGACGTGGTCGTGGCCGGGGAGCGCGTGCTGGCCGACCGCCTTCGGGGGCGGGCCGTCGTGCAGCACACAGCCGTCGCGGAGCACGACCGCGCGGTCGATCAGGGGCTCCAGCGGGCCCAGTTCGTGCAGGACCAGCAGGACGGTCGTACCGGCGGCGACCTGTTCCTCCAGGGTGTGCGCCAGCACCTCCTGGCTCGCCAGGTCGACGCCCGCCATCGGCTCGTCCATGATCAGCAGTTCGGGTTCGGCGGCGAGGGCCCGGGCGATGAGGACGCGCTGGTGCTGGCCGCCGGACAGGGCGTCGACGGAGTCCTTCGCGCGGTCCGCCATGCCGACGAGCTCCAGGGCCCGACGCACGGCCTCGCGGTCGGTCCTGCGGAGCACGCCGAAGCGGGCGCGGGACAGGCGGCCGGAGGAGACGACCTCGGTGACCGTCGCGGGGACGCCGCCGGCGGCCGTGGTGCGCTGCGGGACGTAGCCGACGCGCGCCCAGTCCCTGAAGGCCTTGCGGTCCGTGCCGAACAGGCGTATCTCGCCGTCGGCGAGCGGGACTTGGCCGATGATGCTGCGCACGGCCGTCGACTTGCCGGAACCGTTGGCGCCGAGCAGCGCGACGACCTCACCGCGGTTCACGGTGAGGTCGATGCCGCGCAGGACGGGCCGCGAGCCCAGGTCGGCGCGGACGCCGCGCAGGGAGATGACGGGCTCGGACACGAACTCCTCCGGGTGGGTCACTTGGCGCCCAGGGCGCTCTGCAGCGCCTTGAGGTTGGATTCCATGACCTGGAAGTAGTCGTCGCCCTTGGACTTGGACGTGATGCCCTCGATCGGGTCGAGGACGTCCGTCTTGAGGTCCGCGTCGGAGGCGATGGTCTTCGCGGTCTTGTCGCTGACGAGCGTCTCGTAGAACACGGTGGTGACGCCGTCGGCCTTGGCCATCTTCTCAAGGTCCTTCACCCGGGCCGCGCTGGGCTCGGACTCGGGGTCGAGGCCGTTGATGGCCTCCTCGGTCAGGCCGTAGCGCTCGGCGAGGTAGCCGAAGGCGGCGTGGGTGGTGAGGAAGACCTTGGTCTTGGTGTTCTTGAGCCCGTCCTCGAACTGCGTGTTCAGGTCGTCGAGCTTCTTCACCAGGGCCGCGGTGTTCTTCTGGTAGTCGGCCGCGTGGTCGGGGTCGGCCTTCTCGAAGGCCTTGCCGACGCCCTCGGCGACCTGGGCGTAGCGCACCGGGTCGAGCCAGATGTGCGGGTCGAGGCCGGCCAGTTCCTCGTTCTCGTGGTCGTCGTGCTCGGCCGCGTGCCCGCCGACCTCGTTGCCGTGCTTCTCCAGCGTGGTCAGGGAGGCGGCGTCGATCTTGGTCTTGACCTCGGACTGGGCCACCGCGTCGTCGACGGAGGGCTGGAGGTTCTTGAGGTAGAGCACCGCGTCGGAGTCCTGGAGCTGCGCGGTCTGCTTGGCGCTGATCTCCAGGTCGTGCGGCTCCTGGCCGGGCTCGGTCAGGCTGGTGACGTGGACATGGTCGCCGCCGATCTGCTCGGCGAGGAAGGCCATCGGATAGAACGAGGCGACGACGTCGAACTTGTCGGTGTTGCCGGCGGCGCTCGCCCCGGAGCAGGCGGAGAGGGTCCCGAGACCGAGGGCGGTGACGGCCGCGATGGCTGCCCCGGATATGTGCTGTCGTCGTACGTTCATGACAGTCATTTTCAACAAATATGGAAACCGTTGTCAACAAGCCTGGGTAAGGGCCCGGTGAGAGTGGTCGCTTGCCGAACCGATTTGATACCGGGGGTGTCGGCACCAGTAACCTGAGTCATTCGCTGCCGTCCATTCGTAATGAAGAGAGCACCGTGGCCGCCGACAAGATCGACACCATCGTCAGCCTGAGCAAGCGCCGTGGCTTCGTTTTCCCCTGTAGTGAGATCTACGGCGGCCAGCGGGCCGCCTGGGACTACGGACACCTGGGTGTCGAGCTCAAGGAGAACATCAAGCGTCAGTGGTGGCGCTACATGGTGACGTCGCGCGAGGAGGTCGTCGGTATCGACTCGTCCGTGATCCTGGCCCCCGAGGTCTGGGTGGCCTCCGGTCACGTCGCCACTTTCTCGGACCCGCTGACCGAGTGCACCTCCTGCCACAAGCGCTACCGCGCGGACCACCTGGAAGAGGCGTACGAGGAGAAGAAGGGCCGCCTCCCCGAGAACGGCCTCGCCGACATCAACTGCCCGAACTGCGGCACCAAGGGCCAGTTCACCGAGCCCAAGCAGTTCTCGGGTCTGCTCTCCACGCACCTCGGCCCGACGCAGGACTCCGGCTCCATCGCCTACCTGCGCCCGGAGACCGCCCAGGGCATCTTCACCAACTTCGCCCTGACGCAGACCGCCGCGCGCAAGAAGCCGCCGTTCGGCATCGCGCAGATGGGCAAGTCCTTCCGCAACGAGATCACGCCCGGCAACTTCATCTTCCGTACCCGCGAGTTCGAGCAGATGGAGATGGAGTTCTTCGTCAAGCCGGGCGAGGACGAGAAGTGGCAGGAGTACTGGATGGAGCAGCGCTGGAACTGGTACACCGGCCTGGGCCTGCGCGAGGAGAACATGCGGTGGTACGAGCACCCGAAGGAGAAGCTCTCCCACTACTCCAAGCGCACCGCCGACATCGAGTACCGCTTCCAGTTCGGCGGCAGTGAGTGGGGCGAGCTCGAGGGCGTCGCCAACCGCACCGACTACGACCTCACCGCGCACTCCAAGGCGTCCGGCCAGGACCTCCACTTCTTCGACCAGGAGGCCGGCGAGCGCTACACCCCGTACGTCATCGAGCCCGCCGCCGGTGTCGGCCGCACCATGCTGGCGTTCCTGCTCGACGCCTACGTCGAGGACGAGGCCCCCAACGCCAAGGGCAAGCTGGAGAAGCGCACGGTGCTGCGCCTCGACCACCGCCTCGCCCCGGTGAAGGCCGCCGTCCTGCCCCTGTCCCGCAACCCCGAGCTGTCGCCCAAGGCCAAGGGCCTCGCCCAGGCGCTGCGCCAGCACTGGAACATCGAGTTCGACGACGCCGGCGCCATCGGCCGCCGCTACCGCCGCCAGGACGAGATCGGCACGCCGTACTGCGTGACGGTCGACTTCGACACCCTGGAGGACAACGCGGTCACCGTCCGCGAGCGCGACTCGATGAAGCAGGAGCGCGTCTCCCTCGACCAGATCGAGGGCTACCTGGCCAGCCGCCTGATCGGCTGCTAGGGCACACGTCCCGGCATTGATTGGCCCTTGATACAGGTCCCCCGGTGGACCTGTATCAAGGGCCGTTGCGCTTTCAGGCTGGAGGCATGAGCCTCGCCTTCCTCCTCACCACCCTCGTCGTGGTCGCCACCCCCGGTACCGGCGTCGTCTGCACCCTCGCCGCCGGGCTCTCCCGAGGCCGCCGCGCGAGCGTCGTCGCCGCCTTCGCCTGCACGCTCGGGATCGTGCCGCACGTCCTGGCCACCGTCACCGGCCTCGCCGCGCTGCTGAACGCCAGTGCCACCGCCTTCCAGGTCCTCAAGTACGCCGGTGTCGCCTATCTGCTGTGGATGGCGTGGACGAGCCTGCGCGACCGGGACACGATCACCGTCGAGCGGGATGCCGACGCGCCCGCCTCCGCGGGCCGGGTGATCGTCCGCGGGGTGCTGATCAACCTCCTCAACCCGAAGCTGACGATCTTCTTCTTCGCGTTCCTGCCGCAGTTCGTGAGCACGAGCGAACCGCACGCGCTGCCGCGGATGCTGTTGCTCAGCGGGTTCTTCATGCTGGCGACCTTCGTGGTCTTCGCCGCTTACGGGGTGCTCGCGGCCTCGGTCCGCAGCCATGTGATCTCCCGGCCGCGGGTGATGGCCTGGCTGCGGCGGAGCTTCGCCGGGTCCTTCGTGCTGCTGGGGGCGAAGCTGGCCACAGCCGACAGGTGACGGGTGGCGGATGACAAGTGACAGATGGCAGGCGACAGCTGACGGGTGGCAGCTGACGACTGACAGGTGGCGACTGGCAGGTGACAGATGACAGATATTGAAATCTGTCATCTGTCATGTCAGGCTGGATCGCATGACGACACAGACCCCCCGCACCGCCCGCCCCCTCGGCGCCACCGGCCCCCAGGTCTTCCCTCTCGGCCTCGGCTGCATGGGCATGTCCGCGCTGTACGGCCACGCCGACCGCGCCGAGTCGATCGCCACGATCCACGCCGCCCTGGAAGCGGGCGTGACCCTGCTCGACACCGGCGACTTCTACGGCATGGGCCACAACGAGATGCTGATCGGCGAGGCCCTGCGCAGCGCCCCCGCCGCCCGCCGCGAACAGGCGCTGACCAGCGTGAAGTTCGGCGCGCTGCGCGGCCCCGACGGCTCCTGGACGGGCTACGACGGCCGCCCCGCCGCCGTGAAGACCTTCGCCGCCTACTCGCTCCAGCGCCTCGGCGTCGACCACATCGACGTCTACCGGATCGCCCGCCTCGACCCGGACGTGCCGATCGAGGAGACGGTCGGCGCGATCACCGACCTCATCGAGCAGGGTTACGTCCGGCACGTCGGCCTCAGCGAGGTCGGCGCCGAGACGATCCGCCGGGCCGCCGCCACCGCCCCGATCGCCGACCTCCAGATCGAGTACTCGCTGATCAGCCGCGGCGTCGAGGAGTCGATCCTGCCGACCACCCGGGAACTGGGCATCTCCGTCACGGCGTACGGCGTGCTCTCCCGCGGTCTGATCTCCGGGCACCTCGGCCGGGACCGGCGGTTCGCCGCCGACGACTTCCGGCAGCACTCGCCCCGCTTCCAGGGCGAGAACCTCCAGCACAACCTCGACCTGGTCGAAGCCCTGCGCAAGGTCGCCGAGCAGAAGGACGTCAGCGTCGCCCAGCTCGCCATCGCCTGGGTGCTGTCCCGCGGCGACGACATCGTGCCGCTGATCGGCGCCCGCACCCGGGAGCGGCTCGCGGAATCGCTGGGTGCCCTGGACGTCGTCCTGGACGCGGCCGACCTCGCGGTGATCGAGGAGGCCGTGCCGGCGGGCGCCGCGGCCGGCGGGCGCTACGCGGAGGCGCAGCTGGCCCACCTCGACAGCGAGCGCTGAACCCGGCGCCGGGTACGGTCTCCTCCATGGCCCCGACCAGCGAAACCCTGACCGCCGAGCGCATCCTCGAAGCCACCGAGGAGGTGCTGCGCCGCCACGGCCCGGCCAAGGCCACCGTGGTCGACGTGGCACGGGCGCTCGGCGTCAGCCACGGCAGCGTCTACCGGCACTTCCGCACCAAGGCGGTCCTCCGGGAGGCGGTGACCAAGCGCTGGCTGGACCGCACGACGGCCGCCCTGTCCGGCATCGTCGCCGAGGACGCCGACCCGGAGACCCGGCTGCGCCACTGGCTCGCCGCCCTCTTCGCGGCCAAGCGCCGCAAGGCCGGCGACGACCCCGAGCTGTTCGCGACCTACACCGTCCTGACGACGGAGAACGGCGAGGCGGTCAACGCCCATCTCGCCGATCTCACCGGCCAGTTGGCCAGGATCGTCCAGGACGGCGTCGACACAGGCACCTTCACCGCCGCCGACCCCGAGGCCGCCGCCCGCGCCGTCTTCCACGCCACGGGCCGCTTCCACGACCCCGGTTACGCCCCCGCCTGGCAACGACCGGACATCCAGAGCGACTTCGACGCGGTCGTGGACCTCCTGGTGCGCGGGCTGCGACCCTAGTCTCTCCGGGGATTCACCGTCGCCTGGTGGGCCTCCGCCAGGTGTTCCTCCGCCTTCAGCCAGGGCAGGAACTGCGCGGGCCTGCGCCAGCCGCAGGTGTCGCATCTGATCGTGCGTTGCGGGCCTCTGCGCAGCACTTGGACGACGTGCTCGCGCCCGTGCTGGTCCCAGCGGCTCACCCTGCTCGTGTTGGTCTGCACCATGACGCCTCGCCTCCGGGGAGGAGTGTGCAGCAAGAACAACATCAACAGGAGCCTCTTCACCGCCGGTTCGCCGAGGCGTGCACCGGCTCAGCCGACGGTCCGCGGCAGCCGCAGGCTCAGCACGCCCGTCAGGGCCACGCCCGCCAGCTGCACCAGCAGCGTGGTGGCCAGGGCGTCGCGCATGCCCAGGGCCGGGATCAGGGAGAGGAACAGGGTGCCGAGGGTGGCCACGCCCAGCGCCAGCGAGGACTGCTGAGTGGTGATCATCACGCCGCTGCCCACGCCCGCCCGCGCGGCCGGCACCTCGGAGAGCACGATCCGGAAGATCACGGGGAGCTGGAGCGCCTGGCCCGCGCCCGCGATCGCCGCACCGGGCAGCAGCTCGACCAGACCGAGGTCCGGCCAGGAGCGCCAGGCCGCCAGCGCCATCAGGGCCACCCCGACCGCCTGGATCACCGCACCGGCGGTGACGACCCGCGTGCCGTACTTCGCGACCAGCCGCGGACCGGCGAGCGAGGTGAAGAAGAACACCACCGCCATGGGAGCGAGGGCGAGCCCGGCCTTGACGGGCCCCAGTCCGGCACCGCGCTGCAACGCCACCGCGATCACGAACATGAAGCCGCTGAACCCGATCGAGAACGGCACGATCATCACGAGCCCGCGCCGCAGCGACACCAGCCGGAACAGGCTCGGCGGGACGAGGGGCGTACGGCCCCGCCGGTCCGCGCGGCGCTCCACCGCCCAGAACGCCGCCGCCGCGAACGGGAACGCCACCAGCGACAGCCACGTCCACAGCGGCCAGCCCGCCGCCCGGCCCTCGGTCAGCGGGGCCAGCAGGGCGAGCAGCGACACGGCCAGCAGGACGGTGCCGGGTCCGTCCACCGGCTCCGGATGCTGGGAGCGGGTCTCGGGCACGGCACGGGCGGCGAGGACCAGGCCGAGGACGACGACCGGGACGTTGACGAGGAAGACCGAGCGCCAGCCGGTGCCCGCGATGTCCGCGGCGACGAGGACACCGCCGAGGATCTGGCCCGCGACCATGGACAGGCCCGCCGTGGCGCCGTACAGCCCCATGGCCTTGGCGCGGCGCGGTCCGGCGGTCGCCGCCTGGATGGTGGCCAGCACCTGCGGCAGCATCGCGGCCGACGCGGCGCCCTGCGCGACCCGGGCGGCGACCAGGGTCCACGCGGTCGGCGCGAGCCCGCAGACCAGCGAGGTCAGTCCGAAGGCCGCCATGCCGCCGAGGAAGAGCCGGCGCCGGCCGAAGAGGTCGCCCAGCCGGCCGCCCAGGACGAGCAGCACGGCGTACGCCAACCCGTAACCGGACACGACGAGTTCGAGGACCGACTCGCTCGCCGAGAGGTCCCGGCCGATGGTGGGCAGGGCGACGTTGACGATGAAGAAGTCGATGAGCGGCAGTGCTGCGCCGAGCAGCACCGTGAAGAGTCCGAGGCCGCCGAGCACCGGGGGCGCGGCGGGGGTGCGGAGGTGACGTGAGGTGATGGTTTCGGTGGTCACGCACCCCAGCCTCCGGCCGCCCCCAGACTGGTACCAGAGTGTCTTTATCCTGGTACAAGGAGTACCTGGAAACAGGGTCCGCCGGGCGGCAGGCTGGAGGCATGACGACGATGGCCGAGGTGACGGCGACGGCCCCCGCCGCGGGCGGCACGACAGGCGCCGCGGAGGTGCGGCGGCACGAACTGGCCGCCTTCCTGCGGCACCGCCGTGAGCACATCAGCCCCGAACAGGTCGGCCTGCCCCGGGGCCGCCGGCGCCGCACCCCCGGGCTGCGCCGCGAGGAGGTCGCCCACCTCTCCGCGGTGGGCGTGACCTGGTACACGTGGCTGGAGCAGGCGCGGGACATCCAGGTCTCCGTGCAGGTCCTGGACGCGCTGGCCCGCACGCTGCTGCTGGACCCGAACGAGCGCGCCCACCTCTTCCAGCTCGCCGGCGCGGTCGACCCGACCCCGGCGACCAGCTGCCCGTCCGTCACGCCCGCGATCCGCCACGTCCTGGAACAACTGGAGCCCATCCCGGCCTGCGTGCAGAACAGCCGGTACGACATCCTCGCCTACAACCGCACGTACGGTCTGCTGCTCTGCGACCTGGACGCGGTGCCCGCCGAGGACCGCAACTGCCTGATCCTCTCCTACACGCACGAGCCGTGGCGCTCCTCGATCGTGCACCTCGAACAGACCCAGCGCCTCATGGCCGCCCGCTTCCGCGCCACCATGGCCGGCCACCTCGGCGAGCCCGCCTGGAAGATGCTCCTCCAGCGGCTGCGCACCGAGTCCCCGGAGTTCTGCGAGGCCTGGGAGCGGCACGAGGTGGGCGCCCACCTCAGCAAGCGCAAGGAGTTCCTCAACCGGTACGTGGGCCCGGTCGCGGTGCACCACACCGACATGTGGCTGGGTCCGGAGGCCGGGCCGCGCATGGTGACGTACGTGCCCGCGGACGAGGAGTCCCGGGAGCGGCTGGAGCGGCTGCACGCGATCGCGCGGGAACGGGCGCCGATGCCCGGCGCCTGAGGCGACAGGCGCTCAGGCGGACACCCCCGCGGCCTCCCGCACCTCGGCGGACGACAGCCGCTCGGCCACCCGTTCCGCACTGCGCCGGGCCCGCACCCCGCTGCTCAGCGCGCCCAGCAACAGCACGGCGAACCCGCACCCGGCCAGAATCCACCAGCCGGGCCCGGCGGCATCCACGAACGCGTCCTGGTACGACGACGACCCCACGCCCGCGGCCAGCACCGCGCCGATCACCGCGACCCCGAGCGTCTGCCCCAGCTGCCGGCTGGTGGAGGCCACCGCCGCCGCCACTCCCGCCTGGGCCCGCGGCATCCCGGACACCGCCGTGTTGGTGATCGGCGCGTTCACGAACCCGAAGCCGATGCCGAACAGGACGTATCCGAGGAAGAGGGTGACGTTCGAGGTCTCCGCGTCGAACGCCGCGAACATCACCCCGCTCGACGTCATCGCGAACCCGGCGACCAGCAGCGAGAACCGCGGCCCCCGGTTCCCCACCAGCCGACCCGACAGCGGCGCGCAGAGGAACGTCGGCACCGCCATCGGCAGCATCCACAGGCCCGCGTGCAGGGCGTCCAGACCGCGGACGTTCTGGAGGTACAGCGTCGACAGGAAGAGGAACCCGCCCAGCCCCGCGAACGCGCTGATCGCGATCACCGTGGCGCCGCTGAACGGCACCGAGCGGAAGAACCGCAGGTCGATGAGGGGCTCGGCGCGCCGGGGCTCGTACCAGAGGATGCCCAGCAGCGCGGCCAGGGCCAGGACCGCGTACGGCAGCGTCGAGGCGAACCCGGCGTTCGGGGCCTCGATGATCGCGTAGGTCAGCGAGCCGAACAGCACGATCACCAGGAACTGGCCCAGCGGGTCGGGTCGCTTGGCCCGCGGAGCGCGGGACTCGGGCACGAAGCGGAGCGTCAGGAGGAGGGCGGCGAGGCCGACCGGGAGGTTGATCCAGAAGATCGAGCGCCAGCCGACGGAGTCCACGAGCAGCCCGCCGACCAGTGGCCCCGCGGCCATGGAGATACCGACCACCGCGCCCCACGCGCCGATCGCGCGGGCGCGCTCGCGCGGGTCCGTGAAGGTGTTGGTGATGATCGACATGGCGACCGGGTTGAGCATCGAGCCGCCGACCGCCTGCACCATGCGGAAGGCGACGAGCGCCTCCAGGTTCGGGGCGAGGGAGCAGAGCACCGAGCCGGCCGTGAAGACGACCAGGCCCGCCATGAAGACGCGCCTGCGCCCGATCCGGTCGGCCGTCGACCCGGCCAGCATCAGCAGCGAGGCCAGCACGAGGGTGTAGGCGTCGATCGTCCACTGGAGGCCTGATGTGGTGGCGTCGAGGTCGTGCTGCATGGACGGCAGGGCGACGTTCAGAACCGTGTTGTCGAGGCTCACGATCAGCAGGCTCATGCAGCAGATCGCGAGGACGAGGAGGCGTCGGCGATGGCTGAGCTCGGGCATGGGGTCCAGCGTACGCCGATTTCGATAGTGCGTCTAACTAATGGTCGTTACATGATCGAGTGAGGGTCAAGCGAGAGTCAAGCGGGAAACGAGCTGGGGGCGAGCGGGAATCGAGTGGGGGGCGAGCGGGAATCGAGTGGGGGGGCGAGCGGAAGGCGAGTGGGGATCGAGCGGAGGGCACTGCTCCTCGTACGCGACAATGGAGCAATGTCCACGACCGCGCCCATGACCCGCACGCCCCTTCGGATCGGGCCGCACACCGTGCAGCCGCCCGTCGTCCTGGCCCCCATGGCCGGGATCACCAACGCGCCCTTCCGCACCCTGTGCAGGGAGTTCAGCGGGGGCAAGGGGCTGTTCGTCAGCGAGATGATCACGACGCGGGCGCTGGTCGAGCGCAACGAGAAGACCATGCAGCTGATCCACTTCGACGAGAGCGAGAAGCCGCGCTCCATCCAGCTGTACGGCGTCGACCCGGCCACCGTCGGCAAGGCCGTCCGCATGATCGCGGAAGAGGGTCTCGCCGATCACATCGACCTGAACTTCGGCTGCCCGGTGCCGAAGGTGACCCGCAAGGGCGGCGGGTCCGCGCTGCCCTACAAGCGGCCGCTGCTGCGCGCGATCCTGCGGGAGGCCGTCTCGGGTGCCGGGGACCTGCCGGTCACCATGAAGATGCGCAAGGGCATCGACGACGACCACATCACCTACCTCGACGCCGGGCGGATCGCCGTCGAGGAAGGCGTCACGGCCATCGCCCTGCACGGGCGTACGGCGGCGCAGCACTACGGCGGCACGGCGGACTGGGACGCCATCGCGCGCCTGAAGGAGCACGTGCCGGAGATCCCGGTCCTCGGGAACGGCGACATCTGGTCGGCGGAGGACGCGCTGCGGATGGTGCGCGAGACCGGCTGCGACGGCGTCGTCGTGGGCCGCGGGTGCCTGGGGCGGCCGTGGCTGTTCGCGGACCTGGTGGCCGCGTTCGAGGGGCGTACGGAAAGCATCGCGCGTCCGTCGCTGCGTGAGGTGGCCGACATCATGGTCCGCCACGCCACCCTGCTCGGCGAGTGGATCGGTGACGAGTCCAAGGGCGTCGTCGACTTCCGCAAGCATGTCGCCTGGTACCTGAAGGGCTTCGCCGTCGGCAGCGAGATGCGCAAGCGGCTGGCGATCACGTCGTCGCTGGAGGAACTGCGCTCCGGACTGGACGAGTTGGACCTCGACCAGCCGTGGCCGACGGGAGCGGACGGTCCCCGGGGGCGTACGTCCGGGAACAACCGGGTGGTCCTGCCGGACGGCTGGCTGAAGGACCCCTACGACTGCGCGGGCGTGAGCGAGGACGCGGAGCTGGACACCTCCGGCGGCTGAGCGGAGTCAGCTCTCGGAAGGGTGCGGAGTCGAGCCGTACGCCTTCAGGAAGCGGTCGCGGAACGCGCTCATCTTCCAGACCGGGGCGTCGTGGGCCGGCTTCAGGCCCTCCGTCCAGTTCCAGGCGGCGATCCTGTCCAGGACCTTCGGGTCCTTGGCCACGATCGAGACCGGGACGTCGCGGCTGGCGTGGTCGCCGCTGACCCTGGCGATGGGCTGGTGGTCGCCCAGGAAGACCAGGACGGTGTCGTCGGTGCCGTAGCGCTCCAGCCACTGGGTGAGGGCGGTCACCGAGTACTGGATGGACTTGCCGTACTCCTCGCGGGACTTGGCGGGGTCGGTGATGATGTCCGACGGCTTCTTGCCCGCCTTCTGGATCGCGTCGAAGACCTTGCCGTCGCCCAGCTCGTCCCAGTCGACCATCTTCGGGATCGGCGCCCAGGGCTGGTGGCTGGAGGTCAGGATGATCTCCGACATCAGGGGCTTGTCCCGCTTCTTGCCGTGGACCTGGCGCTGGAAGGCCTCCAGGGCGTACTGGTCGGGCATCGTCGACCAGCTGAACTTCGGCCCCCGGTAGCCGAGTTGGAAGGCGTTGTAGACCTTGTCCAGGCCGTAGTAGCGCTGTTCCGGCCAGCCCTTCTGGACGCCCGGCATCACCCCGACCGTGTCCCAGGCGCCGGTCTTCCGGAACGCCTTGGTGAGGCTGAGATGGTCGCTGGCCATGACCGTGCGGTAGCGCTGCTGGTTGTCGATCCACAGGCCGGACATCGTGGTGGAGTGCCCCAGCCAGCTGCTGCCGCCGTACGTCGCCGACGTCAGCCAGCCGCTGCGCGCGCTGTAGCCCGCCTTCTTCAGGGCCTCGGTGCTGGTGGTGAGGGTCCTGTCCACGCCCGGCGCCATGATCGGGTCCTCGATCGCGCTGCGGCCGTAACTCTCGATGAAGGTGAAGATCACGTCCTTGCCGCGGAGGTCGGGCAGGAGCCGGCTGCCGGGTGTCGCCCCGAAGGTGTCCGACTTGGCCTCCCGCGCGAAGGCCGCCTCGTCGCGCAGGGTGTCCGTCACCCGCGTCGCCTGGATCTTCAGCGCCGCCGCGGCCCGGTCGGAGGCGATCGGCATCCCGGCGATCTGCAGCCCGAGCGCGTAACAGGTGATCCACGCCATGGCCGCGATCAGCGTGCCCCGGGTCGCCGCCGCCCGGTTCGCGGCCAGCACGTTGCTCAGCCGCACCATCGCCAGCGCCGTCAGCGACAGCAGGAGCAGGACGAGGACGACCGCCCCGATCACCGCGAACACCGCGACCGTCCCGCCCATCGAGTCCTGCACGTACGACTGCGCGTCGTCCAGCAGCTCCCAGTCGAGGACCATGTTGAACCCCCGGCCCAGATAGTCCCGGAACCCCATGTCCAGCAGGTTCAGCACGGTCAGGACGCCGAGTCCCGCTCCGGAGACCGCCGCCACGATCACCCTGGGCCTGCGCGGCAGCCACAGCGCCACCGCCGCCCCGATGACCGCCTCGACCGGGATACGGGTGAACCGGTTGGGCTTGAGGGCGGGCAGGGCGTTGGGCAGGAGGAGCGCGCCGAGGACGAGCACGGCGGCGAGGGCGGTGATCGTCCAGCGGAGGATCGGTGGGCGGGGGCGGGAGGGTGTGTCGGGGACGACGTCCTCGGTCGGCGGCGGCGTGCTGGTGGAGACGGACACCCGAAGGACCTTCCGTGCGGAACCCGGTGGCGTGGTGGCGGGTCCGTCATGGGGTCGCGGACCCGCCACATCTCGGTACGGGCTGCCGCGGGCGGCTGTTCACAGGACTCGGGCAAACTCAAAGCAAACGGCTCGTCAACGCCGCCAGGGGCGCGGGGCCGTGTCGACGTACGGCTCCGCCGCGCGGGCGGGGCCGTCCGCAGAGCACGTGCAGTCGCCCTGCGACCGGTCCTCACGAGTTCCTAGGCGCCCCCGACCGCCGTCAGCAACGCAAGCGGCGCCGCCGCGGACCGGGCCTCCCGCACACACGCATGCGGGTAAGGGACAGGCTCGCGATGCGTGTCCCGTCCGTACCCGGCGATCACCTCCGGCAGCCGGTGCCCCGCGGCCGTCGCCGCGTCCACCAGCCCGTGCGCCACCGACCGCGCCTCGTCATGCAGCCCGTAGCGAGCCAGCCCCAGCGTGATCAGGGCATTGTCGTGCGGCCACACGGACCCCCGGTGGTACGACAACGGGTGGTACGCCGCCTGCCCGGCCGCCAGCGTCCGCACTCCCCAGCCCGAGAAGAAGTCCGGCTCCAGCAGCCGCCGCCCGACCACCTCCCCGTACTCCTTGTCCAGCAGCCCGGACCACAGCAGATGCCCGGCGTCCGAGGCCAGCGCGTCGAGTCGGCGTCCCTCGCCGTCCAGGGCGAGGGCGGGGAAGGCGCGGTCGCGCATCCAGAAGTCCTGCTGGAAGCGGTCGCGGAGGTCGGCCGCGGCCTGCTCCAGCAGGGCCGCGTACGTCTCGTCGCCCCACACCGTCCGCGCCACCCACGCCGTGCGCCGCAGCGCGTCGTACGCGTAGCCCTGCGCGCCCGCCGCCATCACCGCGCCGGAGGCCCGGGTGCCGTCGGAGGAGCAGATCGAGCCGGGGGAGTCCTTCCAGTTCTGGTTGGCGAGGCCGCCCTGGTCGGCGCGGTAGACGAGGTAGCCGCGGGAGGTGAGGCCGCCGTGGTCCAGCATCCAGCCGATCGCGGCGCGGGCGTGGGGCTCCAGGCGGCGGGCGAGCGCGACGTCCCCGGTCTGTTCGACGTACGCGCCCAGCAGCACCAGGAACAGCGGTGTCGCGTCCACCGAGCCGTAGTAGCGCCCGAACGGCACCTGGCCGAAGTGGGCCAGCTCGCCGTGCCGCACCTCGTGCACGATCTTGCCCGGCTGGGCCACCGCGTCCGGGCCCGTCTCCGTGGCCTGGTGCGCGGCGAGGGCGGGCAGGGTGGCGGCCGCCAGCTGGGGGCGGTAGGGGAGGGCGAAGAGCGAGGTGAGCAGGGCGTCCCGGCCCAGCAGGGTCAGGAACCACGGGGCGCCGGCCGCGGGGACGCGCAGGTCCTCACCGTCCGGGCCGGTCGCCGGGACCTGGAGCGAGGCCAGGTCGGCCAGGCCCCGGGCGCACGCGGCGGCCAGTTCGGGCCAGCCGGTCGGGAAGGCCACGCCCTCCACGAACTCGCCTTCCAGGGCGATCAGTTCGGCGCTGAGGGCGGCGGGGGAGCGGGGGACGCGCAGAGCGCGCTTGGCGCCGTGCGGGCGGGCCACCACCCGCAGGGTCAGCTCGGCGGTGTCGTGCGGGGCCAGCTCCAGCGTCCAGACCAGGCGGCGGGCGCCGGTGCCGGTCTCCTCCACGGCGTCCGGGGCGGGCTCCGCCGTCACCGTCGTGCAGGACCGCCATTCGCCGCGCCGGTAGGTGAACTCCACCCCGGAGTCCAGGACTTCGCGGGTGCGGGTGGCCCCGGTCTTGGTGTAGGTGCGGTGGTCGGAGCGGAGTTCGAACTGGTCGGTGAAGTCGGCGTCCGCGGTGACCGCGAGGCGGACCGTGGTGGGGACCGGACGGTTGCTCGTGACCTTCAGGGACTCCACGAACGAGCCGTCGCCGACCGCCTGTTCGCGGAAGATCGTGTACGCGGGGGGCTCGTTGCGGCCGCCCCGGGGGACGAGGACGCAGCGGGCCGTGTCGCCGTCGGCGACGGGGGTGAGGGTCTCCGGCACGGCGCCGTCCACCGTCAGTTGCCAGCGGCTCAGATGGCGGGCGTCCCGCACGAACAACCCCTCGGGGGAGCCGCCGCGGACGCCGCTGATGTCCCCGCCGTCGCCCACGGCCGCGAACGTCCCGCCGCGTACGAGCAGATGATGCCGGTCCGTCATCCCCGGTCCCCTCCCTTGGATCCCGTGAGTGTGGTGGCGCTGTGGAGCAGGTCGAGCGAGAGCGCGGCCGTCCAGCCGAAGCCGGTCGCCCCGCAGGCCTCGCCGGTGTAAGGGTCGACGTACTCCGCGAAGTCGGAGGTGTCGGCGAGGTGCAGGACGGCTCTGCGCAAAGCGTCGGCCCGGCCCCGTTCGCCGTGGGTGCGCAGGCCGCGCTCCAGCAGCCAGTTGGTGTTGAACCAGGCCGGGCCGCGCCAGTAGCGGTGCGGGTCGAAGGCCTCGCCGAGCAGGTCGTAGCTGGGGACCAGCCGGGTGGTGCCGCCGAGTCCGAAGTGCTTGGAGGCCGTGGTGCGGACCAGGGCCGTGACGATCTCCCGGGGGAGCGTGGGGAGCAGGAGGGGGATCAGGCCGGAGACGCCGCGCTCCCGGATCGGGGCGCCCGTCCTCACGTCCCGGCAGAAGAACATGCCCTCCGCCGGGTCCCACAGGCGGTCGACCAGGCTCGTCGTGAGGCGCTCGGCCCGGGTGCGGCGGGCCGTGCCCGATGCCCCCAGCTCCCGGGCGATGTTGGCCAGTGCGTGCTCGGACGCGATGAGCAGGGCGTTGAAGGACGGGTCCTCGACCGCGAACTCGCCCTCCCCGTCGGCGTATTCGCCGTCCCGGTAGTCCGACGCCAGGCGGACGTAACGGCCGTAGTCGAGATCCGTCGGCCGGTCCTCCGGCGCGCCGTGATCGAGGTCGGCGCGGCGGAAGGAGCGCGCCGGGGCGGGCGTGATCCGGCTCAACGGGGCGTCCCAGCACGGGCTGTTGTCCATTCCCTGCTCCCACGGGTGGACCACCGACGCGAGGCCGCCGCCGCCCAGGTCGCGGCGGTGCAGGAGATAGCGGTGCCAGGCGGCCAGCCGGGGGTACACCCGGGTGAGGAAGCCGCGCGCCCGGGACAGCCCCGGGTCGGCGCGGTGCACCAGCCAGGCGGCCAGCGCGTGCACCGGTGGCTGCACGATGCCGGACGTCTGTACGGTGCGCGGGGCGCCCGCAGCGCGCCCCGCGGTCGAGGAGCGCCAGAAGTCGGGGCTCGGGAAGTACGCGTCGAGCGGCACGGAAGGGTTGAAGACGATGTGCGGGACGCGCCCGTCACCCCATTGGGCGTCGAGGAGCGTCTCCAGTTCCGTCTGGGCCCGTAACGGCGAGAGGTGCCGCAGACCGATCGCGATGAAGGCCGAGTCCCAGGACCACTGGTGCGGGTACAGGCTGCGCGAGGGCACCGTGGAGCTGCCCGTCCAGTTGGCCTCCAGTACCTGGGCCGCCCTGACGTGCAGAGAATGGGGCGTGACGTCCGGTTCGTATACGACGGGACTGATCCGTGCGTACGAGGTCAGCTGGGCGGTGCGATCCACTCGGGACTCCCCGAAGACGTTCGGCCCGACCGGTTCGGTCGATGCCACCGTAGAGTTACGTCTATTTAACACGCAAAACTCAATATGTAATGCAAACTTGAGAAACACAAGGGGGTGCGCATGAGTGGTCGTGCTCAGGCGAGCGCCGGCGAACTGCTCGAACTGGTGCGAAGCGGACGGGCGACGACTCGTGGTGCCCTCCAGCAGGTGACCGGGCTGTCCCGGGCCACCGTCGGCCAGCGCCTCGACCGGCTGTTCCGGGCCGGCTGGCTGCGCGAGGGGGCCGGGGGTCCGGTGGACTCCCCGCTCGGCGGACGGCCCTCCATCACCCTGGAGTTCGACGACTCCCACGCCGTCGTCCTCGCCGCCGACCTCGACACCCGGCACGCCCGCGCCGCCGTCCTCTCCCTGACCGGTGAGATCCTCGCCGAGCACAGCGGCACCCTCGCCGTCGAGGACGGCCCGGACCTGGTGCTGGGCGAGCTGGGCCGCTGGTTCGCCGAGCTGCTGGAGAAGGCCGGCCACCGGGCCGGGGAGGTGTGCGGCATCGGGCTCGCCGTGCCGGGGCCGGTGGACCGCGAGACCGGCCGGGTGGTGCAGCCGCCGATCATGCCGGGCTGGGACGGCTACGACATAAGAGAGCGCCTGGCGAGAGCCTTCGCCGAACGCACCGGCAGCGGCCGGGCGGTGCCGGTCCTCGTCGACAACGACGCCAACCTCATGGCGTACGGCGAACAGCGCACCGGACACCCGGACTGCTCGGCGTTCGTGCTGGTCAAGGTGTCCACGGGGATCGGCGCGGGCGTGGTGGTCGACGGCTCGATCTACCGCGGCATCGACGGCGGCGCCGGGGACATCGGACACATCCGGGTCGGCGCCGACGCGCTGTGCCGGTGCGGTTCGTAC
The DNA here is from genome assembly GCF_003143935.1 of Streptomyces sp. Act143. GTDB lineage: Bacteria > Actinomycetota > Actinomycetes > Streptomycetales > Streptomycetaceae > Streptomyces. The sequence continues at coordinate 7,382,630 of NZ_QFRX01000001.1, forward strand.
GGCTGTCTCGCCGCCGTCGCGAGCGGTGGCGCCGTGGCGCGGCGGCTGGCCGAGAGCGGCGTGCCCGCCGCCTCGGGATCAGATGTGCGGGACCTGCTCACGGCCGGGCACCCGGAGGCCGCCGCGCTCGCCCGGGAGGCCGGGCGGCAGGTCGGGGACGTCCTGGCGACCGTCGTGACGCTGCTGAACCCCGGGGTGCTGATGATCGCCGGGGATCTGGCCGGAACCCCCTTCCTCACCGGGGTGCGCGAGCTGCTCTACCAGCGGGCGCTGCCCCGCTCCACCGCTCATCTGGACGTCGTCACCTCACGGCTCGGCGAGCGGGCCGGGCTGGTGGGGGCGGGTGTGCTGGTGGTGGAGCACCTGTACGCGCCCGAGCGGGCCGAGGAACGGCTGCTGGCGCTGGGTGTGTGACGTCCGCATCGTGGTACCTGGCCCTCGGCTATGGCGTGATTCTCGCCACCTCTGATCGGGGTGACGCTCAGATGAGCGGATCTTGACCGACTGCACTTCTCCAAGGGGTGGCACCCAGTGCCACCCCTTGATCGTTCATCGATCGAAATCAGACGTAGCCAAAGCCGCTCAGATGAGCGCCTGGGGGCACTTGCAGGAGGGTGTCCGTTCAAGAAGTGAACACATGATCACCCGATTGCTTGCCAAGCTTTGACTTTCGATCCGCTGGCAGAGGGCTGGTTACGAGCGCATGACGCGCAAGTGGACGTACCCATGAGCCTTCGATCTGGGTATGTTCCTCGCCGTCAGGGCAGCCACCGCGTCCTCGAGGGAGTCGAGAACCGTGTCGGAAAACGTAGAGACCCGTGCAGTGAAGTTCGTCTACGACTTCACCGAGGGAAACAAGGACCTCAAGGACCTCCTGGGTGGCAAGGGCGCCAACCTCGCCGAGATGACCAACCTGGGACTTCCCGTTCCCCCCGGCTTCACCATCACGACCGAAGCCTGCAAGGTCTACCTGGACTCCGGCGAGGAGCCCGCGGCACTGCGTGACGAGGTGAGTGCGCACCTCGACGCCCTGGAGACGCGGATGGGCAAGAAGCTCGGCCAGGCCGACAACCCGCTGCTCGTCTCGGTCCGCTCCGGGGCCAAGTTCTCCATGCCCGGCATGATGGACACGGTCCTGAACATCGGCCTCTCCGACAAGTCGGTGAAGGGCCTCGCCGAGCAGGCGGGCGACGAGCGGTTCGCCTGGGACTCCTACCGCCGCCTCATCCAGATGTTCGGCAAGACGGTCCTCGGCGTCGACGGCGAGCTCTTCGAGGAGGCCCTCGACGCCGCCAAGGCGGCCAAGAAGGTCGTGGTCGACACCGACCTGGAGGCGGCCGACCTCAAGAAGCTCGTCACCAAGTTCAAGAAGATCGTCAAGACCGAGGCCGGCCGGGACTTCCCGCAGGACCCGCGCGAGCAGATGGACCTCGCCATCAAGGCGGTCTTCGACTCCTGGAACGGCGACCGCGCCAAGCTCTACCGCCGCCAGGAGCGCATCCCCGGCGACCTCGGCACGGCCGTCAACGTCTGCTCCATGGTCTTCGGCAACCTCGGCCCCGACTCCGGCACCGGCGTCGCCTTCACCCGCGACCCCGCCTCCGGCCACCAGGGCGTCTACGGCGACTACCTCCAGAACGCCCAGGGCGAGGACGTCGTCGCCGGTATCCGCAACACCGTGCCGCTCGCGGAGCTGGAGTCGATCGACAAGAAGTCGTACGACCAGCTGATGCAGATCATGGAGACGCTGGAGAACCACTACAAGGACCTCTGCGACATCGAGTTCACCATCGAGCGCGGTCAGCTGTGGATGCTCCAGACCCGCGTCGGCAAGCGCACGGCGGGTGCGGCCTTCCGCATCGCCACCCAGCTGGTGGACCAGGGCCTGATCGACGAGGCCGAGGCGCTCCAGCGCGTCACCGGCGCCCAGCTCGCCCAGCTGATGTTCCCCAAGTTCGACGAGGAGGCGAAGGTCGAGCAGATCGGCCGCGGCATCGCCGCCTCGCCGGGTGCGGCGGTCGGCAAGGCGGTCTTCGACTCGTACACCGCCGTGAAGTGGTCGCGGTCCGGCGAGAAGGTCATCCTCGTCCGCCGCGAGACCAACCCCGACGACCTCGACGGCATGATCGCCGCCGAGGGCATCCTGACCAGCCGGGGCGGCAAGACCTCCCACGCGGCCGTCGTCGCGCGCGGCATGGGCAAGACCTGCGTCTGCGGCGCCGAGGAGCTGGAGGTCGACACCAAGCGGCGCCGGATGACCGTCCCGGGCGGGCACGTCGTCGAGGAGGGCGACGTCATCTCCATCGACGGGTCGAGCGGCAAGGTGTACCTCGGTGAGGTGCCCGTCGTCCCCTCCCCGGTCGTGGAGTACTTCGAAGGCCGGATGCACGCGGGCGCCAACGACGCCGACGAGCTGGTCGAGGCCGTGCACCGGATCATGGCGTTCGCCGACCGCAAGCGCCGGCTGCGGGTGCGCGCCAACGCCGACAACGCCGAGGACGCGCTGCGCGCCCGTCGCTTCGGCGCCCAGGGCATCGGCCTGTGCCGCACCGAGCACATGTTCCTCGGCGACCGCCGTGAACTGGTCGAGCGCCTGATCCTCGCGGACACCGAGGCCGAGCGCGAGGAGAGCCTGAAGGAACTGCTCCCGCTCCAGAAGCAGGACTTCGTGGAGCTGTTCTCGGCGATGGACGGCCTTCCGGTGACGATCCGTCTCCTGGACCCGCCGCTGCACGAGTTCCTGCCCGACATCACCGAGCTGTCGGTCCGCGTGGCGCTGGCGGAGTCCCGCCAGGAGCCGCACGAGAACGAGCTGCGGCTGCTCCAGGCCGTCCACCGGCTGCACGAGCAGAACCCGATGCTGGGTCTGCGCGGCGTACGCCTCGGTCTGGTCATCCCCGGTCTGTTCACCATGCAGGTCCGGGCCATCGCGGAGGCCGCGGCCGAGCGCAAGAACGCCAAGGGCGACCCGCGCGCCGAGATCATGATCCCGCTCGTCGGTACCGTCCAGGAGCTGGAGATCGTCCGCGAGGAGGCCGACCAGGTCATCGCGGAGGTCGAGGCGGCCACCGGCACCAAGCTCAAGCTGGCGATCGGCACCATGATCGAGCTGCCGCGGGCCGCCCTCACGGCGGGTCAGATCGCCGAGGCGGCGGAGTTCTTCAGCTTCGGCACGAACGACCTCACCCAGACGGTGTGGGGCTTCAGCCGGGACGACGTGGAGGCCTCGTTCTTCACGGCCTACCTGGAGAAGGGCATCTTCGGCGTCAGCCCCTTCGAGACGATCGACAAGGACGGCGTGGGCTCCCTGGTGAAGCTGGCCGCCGAGGCCGGCCGCGCCACCCGCCCCGACCTCAAGCTCGGCGTCTGCGGCGAGCACGGCGGCGACCCGGAGTCGGTCCACTTCTTCCACGAGGTCGGCCTGGACTACGTCTCCTGCTCCCCGTTCCGTATCCCGGTGGCCCGCCTGGAGGCGGGACGCGCGGCCTCGCAGTCGGCGGGCAGCGACCACCGCTGACCCACCCATGACGCCGGAACCGCCGTCCGTCCCCGACCCTCAGTACCGATGGGCGGCGGTTCCGGATCACCAAGGAGGGGCGGCACCCTGTGCGGGGGTGCCGCCCCTTCGGCCTTCACGGCCGGTCGGCCGGGGTCCGTCGTCTGCGGGTCACCAGGAGGACCCCGCTGCCGGCGACGAGGGCGACCACGCTGCCGGCCGCGAGGTACGGGGTGGTGTCGGCGCTGCCGGTCTCGGCCAGGTCCGCGGTGGTCTGCTTGCCGTCGGTGCCCTGCTCCGCGTCCGTGCCGGCCGCCTTGTCGTCGGCGGGGACGAAACCCTCGGGCGGCCGGTCGCAGCCGATGCCGTCGCCGTCGCGGTCCAGGTGCGTGCCGTAGTGCTCGTCGCCCACGGGGATGTTCGCGTACCCGGCGGCGTACGCCTCGGTGCAGTTGGCGAAGGGGTGGCTGCCGTCGTCGGCCGAGGCGGTGGTCGGCAGCGCGGCGAGGGCCAGCGCGGCGGCCACGACGGCGCCGGGCTTGCGGAGCAGGTTCACGGCGGGTCCTTCCACGTTCGTGGTGCGATGAGGTGCCGAACGTAGTGCGGGGCCGCAGTGACGGAGGCGGTGTGGGGGAGCCGTGACGCGAACGTGACGTGGCCGGACGATTGCGCAGCGCATTCTGTCAACTGCGGTCGCCGGGCGCCCCGTTGTGGGACGCCCGGCGAAGACTCAGGACCGGAACGGCCCCGTCACTTCGTACGTGATCCCGCCCGACGAACTCCCCGTCGTCCCGCGCTGACTGGAGAAGTACAGCCGCGTCCCGTCCGGCGAGAAGGCCGGGCCCGTGATCTCCGAGGACGACTGGCCGTCGATGCGCAGGAACGGGGCCACCACGTCGTCCGGGGTGATCAGGCAGATCTCCATGGTGCCGCCGTCCTCGGCGACGAAGAGGTCCCCGGAGGAGGCGCCGGTGATGTTGTCGACGCCGGTGAGGGGGGCCGTGCCGGAGGTCACCAGGGAGTCGTCGTACGCCAGCTCGTAGGTGCCGGACGTGAGGTTGAGCTGCCAGACCCGGTTGTCGCCCTTCGTCGTGAACCACACCTTGTCGTCGGCGTAGTAGCAACCCTCGCCGCCGTTGTAGGACTTGGAGCCGGAGACCTGGGTGCGGGTGGTCGTGGGGGAGCCGTCGGGGTCGGGGACGTCGGTCCAGCTGAAGGAGCCCGACGCGGCGCTGCCCGCCACCATCACCTGGAGCGTGCCGGAGGACAGATCGCCCCAGGTCGTCGGCACGAAGCGGTAGAAGCGCCCGTTCGTCTCGTCCTCGGTCAGATAGATCACCCGGCGCACCGGGTCCGCGGCCGCCGCCTCGTGCTTGAAGCGGCCCATCGCCGGGCGCTGCACCGCCGGCGTCACGCCCCACGGGTCCGTCTCGTAGACGAAGCCGCGGTCCACCTCCTCGCAGGACAGCCAGGTGTTCCACGGCGTCCTGCCGCCCGCGCAGTTCTGCCGGGTGCCGGACAGGATGCGGTACGCGCCCGTGATCGCGCCGGACGACGAGAACTTCACCGCGCTCGCCCCGCCGCTCGGGTTGATCTCCGAGTTGGAGACGTAGATCCAGCCCGTGCCGTCCGCGTAGCAGGCGCCGCCGTCCGGGGCGCTGTGCCAGGTGTACGACGTCCCGCTCACCGTCTGGCCGGAGCGGGCGATGACGCGGCTGGTGAAACCGGCGGGCAGTCTGATGCCGTTGGCGTCCGGCGAACCGAGGGCCCCGTAGGGGCCGGTGCCGGGCTGGGCGGGGGCGGCGTATGCGGCACCGTGCCACAGGGAGCCGCCGAAGGCGGCGGCGGTCCCGCCGACAACGGTCGCACGGAGGAAGGTACGACGTTCCACGCTCACTCCAGAGGGGTGTCGTGACAGCCCCGTCACCGGTCGGCGGCGGGGTCGCGCGGTGACGGACCCTAGGGGCACGGGATGGACGTGTCATGGACAAGGCATGAATCGGTCGTACGTCGCGCATGACCAGGAGCGCCCCCCGCTCGTATGCTGAACTCCCGTCATCGGTGGAGGGAGGCCGGCCATGTCCGGCTGGAGCGCGAAGGACATCCCCGACCAGAGCGGCCGCACGGCCGTCGTCACCGGCGCCAACAGCGGTCTCGGGTACGTCACCGCCCGGGAGCTGGCCCGCCGGGGCGCCCGGGTGGTGCTCGCCTGCCGCAGCGAGGCGCGCGGCACCGCGGCCGGCGACCGGCTCGTCACCGAAGTGCCGGGCGCGGAGGCGGAGTTCGCGCGACTCGACCTCGCGGACCTCGCCTCGGTACGGGACTTCACGCGGACCTTCCCGTACGACCGCCTCGACCTGCTCGTCAACAACGCGGGCGTCATGGCGCTGCCGTACGGGACCACGGCGGACGGGTTCGAGACGCAGTTCGGCGTCAACCACCTCGGGCACTTCGCGCTCACCGGGCTGCTGCTGCCCGTGCTCCTCGACACCCCGGGCGCCCGGGTGGTGACCGTCTCCAGCGGCATGCACGCGCTCGCCAACATCGATCTCCGTGACCTCAACAGCGAGCGCCGCTACCGGCGTTGGATCGCCTACGCCCGCTCCAAGACCGCCAACCTGCTCTTCACCCACGAGCTCGCCCGCCGGCTCGCCGCGCACGGCGCCGACGTGGTGGCCGCCGCGGCCCACCCGGGATACGCGGCGACCAACCTCCAGGAGACCGGGCCGCGCATGGCCGGGCGGCGCCTCGTCGAGCGGTTCATGGCGGTCGGCAACCGGTTCTTCGCCCAGTCCGCGGAGGCCGGCGCCCTCCCCCTGCTCCACGCCGCCACCGCCCCCGACGTCCCGCCCGACTCCTTCACGGGCCCGTCGTTCGCGGGCCGGCGTGGCTCGCCGGGGCCCTCGTGGCGGGCGCCGTGGACGGTCGACGACCGGGCGGGGGAACTGCTGTGGACCGCCTCGGAACGGCTGACCGGAGTGGCGTACGACCTCCTGAAGACCTGATCCCGCTGCCTCCCCGGCCGTTAGGGTCACGCCCATGCGCGCAGACCTGCCACAGATACTCCCGGACCATCCCCGCAACGCCGCACTGCTGGCCTTCCTGCGGGCGCAGGGCGCCGCGCCGAGCGGCCCGCACGACTACGCGCTGGGTGAGTGGCAGTTGCACACACATCCCGACCTCATGGAACGGCTGGCCGCGCTGGGGCTGGGCGCGCCCCTGCACGCCGCCCACGGTGTCCCGCTCCTGGCCCGCAAGGGCGTCGCGGCCGTCGCCGCCACGGGAACGAGCAGGCTGCTCCTGCGTCTTCCCGCGGCGCCGACCGGCCTTGAGCCGTCCACGCCGGTTCCCGCCCTGGAGCGCGACGGATGGTGGGCCGTCGACGCCTGGCAGAGCGCTCTGAGCACGGTCGAAGGGGACCACCGGCTGCTGACGGCCGTCGACCAGGCGCTGGCCCACGCCCTGAGCCTCGCCGGGCGGTGACCGGGGCGACGGCTCAGGCCGTCGCCCCGCTGTCCACCACCAGGTCGGTGCCCACCACCGACGACGCGTCGTCCGAGGCCAGGTAGAGGACGGCCGCGGCGATCTCGTCCGTGGTCGAGATGCGGCCCAGCGGCAGGGTCTGCGCGGCCCGTTCGGCGCGGTCCGCCGCCGTCTCGCCCGGGCGCAGGGACATCGGCGTCTCGACCGCGCCGGGGCTGACCGCGTTGATGCGGACACCGTCGCGGATGTGGTCGAGGGCGGCGCCCCGCGTCAGGACCGAGACGGCCGCCTTGGTGGCGGCGTAGGCGGCGGCACCGGGGGTGCGGGCGTGGGCGCCGAAGATGGAGGCGATGTTGACGATCGCGCCGCCGGCGGCCTGGGTGCGCATCTGGCGGACCTCGGCCCGGAGGGCGAGGAAGACGCCGGTGAGGTTGACGGCCAGCTGCTCGTGCCAGTCGGCCTCCGGGAGGTCGGCCAGCGGCAGTCCGCCGCGGAAGACGCCCGCGTTGTTGACGGCCACGTCCAGCGAGCCGAAGCGGTCCACCGCCGCGGCGACGAGGGCCTGTACGTCGGTGGCGTCGGTGACGTCCGCGGCGACCGCCAGGGCCTTGCCGCCCGCCTCCTCGATCAGCCGCACGGTCTCCTCCAGCGGCTCCCGGCGGCGTCCGGCGGCGACCACCTGCGCCCCTTCGGCGGCGAGCGACACGGCGATCGCGCGGCCGATGCCCGAGCCCGCGCCGGTGACGAGGGCGGTCTTGCCGGTGAAGCGCGTCCTGCTGGTCATGATCTCCCCTTGTTCTTGACCGATCGGTTCAGTATGGCGCCAAATAAAAAAGGCGGGGCCTCAGTCCAGCAGGGTCAGCGCCTGTTCCGCGGCGTCCCGCACCCGGGCCGGGTCGGCCGACGCCTTGCCGACCACCCGCAGTCCCTGGAGCAGGACCAGCAGCATGCGGGCGAGGGTCAGCGGATCGCGGTCCGCGGGCAGTTCGCCCTGTGCCCGGGCGCGTACCAGTCCCGAGTGCAGCACCGTCTCCAGGTGGTCCCAGTTCCGTTCGACCTGCCGGGCCGCGGCCGGGTCGTGCGGGGCCAGCTCGGCCGCCGTGTTGGTGATGAAACACCCGCTCAGGCGCAGGTTCTCGGCGGTGGCCTCGTCGGCGTACCGCCGTACCAGCGCACGGACGGCCGGCAGCACCGGGCCCGGCTGGGACAGCTCCCCGAGCAGGTCCGGGAGCCGTTCCTGATAGCGCTCCAGCGCCTTCAGGTACAGCTCGTGCTTGTTGCCGAAGGTCGCGTAGATGCTGGCGCGGCCGATGCCGAGGTGCTCGACCAGGTCGGCCATCGACGTCGCCTCGTAGCCGCGCCGCCAGAACAGCTCCAGGGCTGCCTGCAGCGCGGCTTCGGGGTCGAACTCCTTGGTCCTGGCCATGGAGGGGAGCCTAGAACCATGCAGAACGATCAGTCAAGAAACCATTCCTTGCGCCTCATGCGGCACGCGCCTCATGCGGCACGCGCCTCAGGCCGCACGGACCTCGTACGTCGCGATCCGTACCGTCTCGTCGTCCAGGCACTCCCCGGTCTCCAGGTCGAAGCGCTGCTTCAGCAGGGGCGAGGCCACGAAGGGCCGCCCCTGGAGGGAGCCGGTCAGGCCGCGGGAGAGGACCGCCGCGCCGCCGAACGGGTCACGGTTGTCGACGGCGTACAGCTTGCCCGCGCGGTCGCGGAACAGGGCGACCTGCCGGCCGTCGGGCAGCAGGGCGGCCACCCCGCGGCCCGGCAGCAGCACGTTCAGGTCGCAGACCGTGAACCAGCTGTCGTCGAGCTGGATCTGGATCTTGAGGTCGGTGGTCTCGGGTGCCAGGGTCATCGCTGGGCGGTTCCTTCCAGGACGTCTTCAGCAGGGCGCATGCCGATGGACAGCAGCGGCAGGTCGGGCTTGATCTGGTCGCGCTCGGGGACGAAGCCGACGACCGGGTCGGGGGTGTCGGGGGCGTTCACGAAGGACACGAACCGGGCGAGCTTCTCGGGGTCGTTGATGGTGTCGGCCCACTCGTCGCGGTAGTGCGAGACGTGGTTGGCCATCAGGCTCTCCAGCTCCTCGCAGATGCCGAGGGAGTCCTCCACGACCACGTCCCGGACGTGGTCCAGGCCGCCCGGAATCCGCTCCAGCCAGGTCGAGGTGCGCTCCAGGCGGTCGGCGGTGCGGATGTAGAACATCAGGAACCGGTCGATCAGCTTGATCAGTTCGGTGTCGCTCAGGTCCTGGGCCAGCAGGTCCGCGTGGCGCGGGGTGGCGCCGCCGTTGCCGCCCACATACAGGTTCCAGCCGCCGGAGGTGGCGATGATGCCGAAGTCCTTCGACTGGGCCTCCGCGCACTCGCGGGCGCAGCCCGACACCGCCGACTTCAGCTTGTGTGGCGACCTGAGGCCCCGGTAGCGCAGCTCCAGGTCGATCGCCATCCGGACCGAGTCCTGGACGCCGTAGCGGCACCAGGTCTGGCCCACGCAGGACTTGACGGTCCGCAGGGACTTTCCGTACGCGTGGCCGGACTCGAAGCCGGCGTCCACCAACCGGGTCCAGATCAGCGGGAGCTGCTCGACGCGGGCGCCGAACATGTCGATCCGCTGACCGCCGGTGATCTTCGTGTAGAGGCCGAAGTCACGGGCGATCTCGCCGATGACGATCAGGCCCTCGGGCGTGATCTCACCGCCGGGGATGCGCGGGACGACCGAATAGGAGCCGTTCTTCTGGAGGTTGGCCAGGAAGTGGTCGTTGCTGTCCTGGAGCGCGGCCTGCTCGCCGTCGAGGACGTAGACATCGGCGCCGATCGTCGGGGCGAGGGAGGCGATGATCGAGGCGACCGCGGGCTTGCAGATCTCGCAGCCGTCGCCGCCCCGGGCCTCGTCGCGGCCGTACCGGTCCAGGAGGTCCTGGTAGGTGTTGATGCGCAGGGCGAGGACGATCTCGTACAGCTCCTCGCGGGTCTGCCCGAAGCAGCCGCACAGGCCCTTGTCGACCTCGACGCCGGACGCCTCCAGTTCGGCGTTGACCAGCTGGCCGAGGACCTTGACGCAACTGCCGCACGTCGTACCGGCCTTGGTGCACTTCTTGACCTCGGGCACGGTGGTGCACCGGTGCTCGGTGACGGCCGCGCGGATCGTGCCCTTGCGGACGTTGTTGCAGGAGCAGATGATCGCGTCGTCCGGCAGCGCGCTCGGGCCGAGCTGGACGGACTCCCCGGCACCGGCGGGCAGCACCAGCGACTCCGGCGAGACCGGCGGGACCGACCCGGTGAACGCCTTGAGCGTGCCGTAGGCCTCCGCGTCACCCACCAGGATGCCGCCGAGCAGCGTGCCGTCGCGGGCGATGACCAGCTTCTTGTACAGGCCCGCGCGGGAATCGGAGTAGACGACGTCCAGGCAGTCCTCGGTCGCGCCGTGCGCGTCGCCGAAGGAGGCCACGTCCACACCGAGCAGTTTCAGCTTGGTGGAGAGGTCGGCGCCGGTGAAGGCGGCCTCGTCGGCGGCGATGGTCGCGGCGGCCGTCTCGGCCTGCTCGTAACCCGGCGCCACCAGGCCGTACACCCGGCCGTCGGCGGCCAGCGCGCACTCGCCGATGGCGAAGACGCTCGGGTCGTTCACCGTGCGGCACTGCTCGTCGACGCTGATGCCGCCGCGCTCGCCGACCGTGAGGCCGCAGTCGCGGGCCAGCTGGTCGCGGGGGCGGACACCGGCGCTGAACACGACCAGGTCGGTGGCGAGTTCGGAGCCGTCGGAGAGCTTCATGCCGGTGACGGCACCCGTCTCGTCGACGACGATCTCCTGGGTGCCGACGCCGGTGTGGACGCTCAGGCCCATCTCCTCGATGGTCCGCAGCAGGGCCGCGCCACCGCCCTCGTCGACCTGCACCGGCATCAGCCGCGGCGCGAACTCCACGATGTGGGAGGTGAGTCCGAGGCCCTTGAGCGCGCCGGCGGCCTCAAGTCCGAGCAGACCGCCGCCGACCACGGCGCCCGTCGTCGAGTTCTTGGCGTACTCCTCGATCGCGAGCAGGTCCTCGATCGTGCGGTACACGAAGCAGCCGGTGGCGTCCTTGTTCGGGACCGGCGGGACGAACGGGAAGGAGCCGGTGGCGAGGACGAGGATGTCGTAGTCGAAGACCTGGCCGGACTTCGCGGTGACCTTCTTCGCCTCGCGGTCGACCGTCTCGGCCGGGTCGCCGACGTACAGCTCGATGCCGTGCGTCTGGATGAACTCCATGTCCGTCATGGACAGGTCCTCGGGCGTCTTGCCCGAGAAGTACGAGGTGAGGGCGACGCGGTCGTAGGCCGGACGCGGCTCCTCGCACAGCACGACCACGCGGTGTGTGGCGGTCAGGCCGCGCTCGGCGAGTGCCTCCAGGAAGCGCTGGCCGACCATGCCGTGGCCGACGAGCACGATCGTGGGGGTGGTGGCCTCCGTGGCCTCCGGGCTGGCGGTCATCAGGAGCCTCCATCGTTGGTGAGCAGGTGGAGCAGCGGTCCGTCGTCGGGGAGCGGCTCTGCTCCCTCCCAGGCGCGGGCGAGCGCGCCGACGGTGCCGAGTTCGCCGACGAGAACCCCGCCGACCAGGCGGTCGTCGCGGACGACGACCTTGCGGTAGGTGCCGCGGGTGGCGTCCGTGAGCTGGACGACGTCGTCCCCGGGCCGCGGCTCGGTCTCGCCGAACGCGGCGAGATCGAAGGGGGAGTCCGGCCCGGTCAGCGTCAGCCGGGTCAGCGAACGGGTGCCGGTGTAACGGGCGTTCGCCCGGCCGGCCAGCAACTCGGCCAGCACGTCCGCCTGTTCGAGGGCCGGAGTGGCCAGCCCGTACAGGACACCGTCGTGCTGGACGCAGTCGCCGATGGCGTGGATGTGCGGGTCGGAGGTGCGCAGCTCGTCGTCGACGACGATGCCCTTGCGGACCTCCAGGCCCGCGCTCTGCGCGAGGCCCGCCCGCGGGTGGACCCCGCAGGCGAGGACCACCAGGTCGGCGTCGAGCGCGTAGCCGTCGGCCATCTCGACCGAGCGGACGGCACCGCCGACGACACGGACGTCCCGCACCCGGCACTCGGTGTGGATCTCCACGCCGAGGTCCTTCAGGTGCCGCTGGACGAGCTTCGAGGCGCTCGGGTCGAGCTGGCGCTCCATGAGCCGCTCGCCCTGCTGGGCGAGGACGACCTGGGCGCCGCGCTGGGCCAGCGCCCGGGCGGCGGAGACGCCGAGCAGCCCGCCGCCGATCACGACGGCCTTCACGCCCGCCCGCACCTGCTTGGACAGGCCCAGGCAGTCGTCCATGGTGCGGAAGGCGTGGACGCCCTCCGGCAGCATGTGGTCGGGGTTGAACAGGCCGCGCAGCGGCGGCAGCACCGGGTTGGAGCCGGTCGCGAGGACCAGCGTGTCGTATGCGATCTTCGTGCCGTCCGCGCACTCGACGGTCCGGGCCTCGCGGTCGATGCCGGTGACCCGGGCGCGGGTGAGCTCCGCCGGCGCGGGCAGCGCTATCACGTCGGGGCTGTAGCGCCCGGCCAGCACTTCGGCGAGGAGCACCCGGTTGTACGGGCGGTGCTCCTCCTCGCCGATCAGCGTCACGGGCGTGCCGAGCTCGCCGAGCCGCCGGGCGAGACGGACGCCCGCGAGGCCGGCGCCGATCACCACCACACGCGTATTCGAGGTCATGCCTAGGAGCGTGCGGTGCCGGTGTTACCCGACCGCATCGCATCTGTTTCCCATGAGGAACGCTGCCCTCTTCGGGAGCGGGGGGCGGGTGTGAGGGTTCGGGGCGGACGCCGGGGGTGCGCTGTGAGGAGCGTGGCCCGGGCCACAGCGGGCCGGGCGCGGCCCCTGCGCGCCCCAGGTGATTGGACGCTGCACGTATCCCATCCATAGGGTCGCGCTCATGCCCGACATACCCCTGACCACCGTCGTCGTCCTGTGCCTCGCGGCCCTGGCGGCGGGCTGGATCGACGCGGTGGTGGGCGGCGGGGGCCTGCTCCTCCTCCCGGCCCTCCTCCTCGGCCTGCCGCCCGGCACCCCGGCCGCGCACGCCCTCGGCACCAACAAGGCGGTCGCCATCGTGGGCACCTCGGGGGCGGCCGTGACGTACGCCCGCAAGGCGCCCGTCGACGTCCGCCTCGCCGTCCGCATCGGTCTGGCCGCCCTCGCGGGCTCCTCGGCGGGCGCGTTCTTCGCGGCCGGGATGAGCACGGAGGTGCTGAAGCCGGTGATCATGGTGGTGCTGATCGGCGTGGGGACCTTCGTCATCCTCCGCCCCGCGTTCGGCACCGCGCCCGCGACCGGCCCGGCCACCCGCCGCCAGATGCTCGCCGCGATCGGCCTCGCGGGCCTCGGCATCGGCTTCTACGACGGCTTGATCGGCCCCGGCACCGGCACGTTCCTGGTCCTTGCCCTCACCGCGGTCCTCCATCTGGACCTGGTCACCGCGTCCGCCACCGCCAAGATCGTCAACTGCTGCACGAACGCCGGCGCGTTGGCCATGTTCGCCTGGCAGGGCGCGGTGCTCTGGCAGTTGGCGGTGCTGCTGGCCGTGTTCAACCTGGCGGGCGGCACGCTGGGCGCCCACACGGCACTGAAGAAGGGCAGCGGGTTCGTGCGGGTCGTGCTGCTGACGGTGGTGTGCGCGCTGGTGGCGAAAATGGCGTGGGAGCAGTGGGTGGCCTGACGTTACGGTGACGGCATGGCGACCCAGGTGATCGTGCTCAACGGTGGCTCCAGCTCCGGCAAGTCCGGGATCGCGCGGTGCCTTCAGGCGGTGCTGCCGGACCCGTGGCTGACCTTCGGGGTCGACTCGCTGATCGAGGCGATGCCGGGCCGGGGGGTCGGCATCGAGTTCGCCGCCGACGGCGGGGTGGAGGTCGGCCCCGCGTTCATGGCGATGGAGGCGGCCTGGGCCCGGGGGATCGCCGAGATGGCGCACTCCGGCGCCCGGTTGATCATCGACGACGTGTTCCTCGGCGGCGCGGCGACCCAGGAGAGGTGGCGCGGTGTCCTCGCGGGCCTCGACGTCCTCTGGGTCGGCGTCCGCTGCGAGGCACCGGTGGCCGCGGCCCGCGAGATCGCCCGCGGCGACCGGGTGCGGGGGATGGCGGAGCAGCAGGCGGAGCAGGTCCACCGGGGCGTGGTCTACGACGTCGAGGTCGACACCGCGCACGCCGAGTCACTGGAGTGCGCCCGCACCATCGCCGAAGCCGTGCTCAGCGGCTCCCCGTGAGGTGGGCGAAGACGACGACGTTCCCCTGGTAGCCGGTCGCGCGTGAGTAGCCGCCGCCGCAGGTGATCACCCGTAGCTCGGGGCGTCGGGCGGCTCCGTACACCTTCTCGTCGGGGAAGTGCTCGGCGTCGTAGACCTCGACGGAGTCGACGGAGAAGACGGCCGTGGTGCCGTCGCGGCGCTCCGTCTCGATCCGGCTGCCCTTCTTCAGGGCACCGAGGCCGTAGAAGACGGCGGGGCCGTCGGCGTTGTCGACGTGCCCGGCGATGATCGCGGTGCCGGTCTCACCGGGGGTCGTACCGGCCTCGTACCAGCCGGCGAGGTTCTTCTTCGCGGCCGGCGGGACGTCGAGGCTGCCGGTCGGGGTGAGCCCGAGGCCCATGAGGGGGGCGTTCACCCGGATCGAGGGGATGCGGATGCGGTCGGGCGGGGACGGCGGCAGGGCGGGCGCCGAGCGCGGGTCGGTGTGAGCGGAACCGGCCTCCGCCGGGGCCGGCTGCGGCGGCGCGTGCGTCTCGGCGCCACTGCGCAGCAGCCAGGCGCCCGTGCACAGGGCGACGAGGGTGACGGCCGCTATGACGGCGTTGCCGGCCCGGCCGGCCCTGCTGAAGCTGCGCACAACGAGCCTCCTGTGCGGTGGACCCGCCCCCCTCCGGGCCGCGAGGGGCGTCGGACCCGGAGGGGGAGGGACATGCGGTACCGGCGGACGGACAGCGGAGGGTGTCCGTCAGATCCCGTCGCCTCTCGCCCGGCGATGCAGGAGCCAGGTACCGCCCGCGGCGGCGACGGCGAGAGCCGCCACGCCGGCCGCGGTCTGCACGGGGTCGGGGCCCAGCGCGCCACCGACCCCCGTCTTCACACTTCCGCGGGGATACACCTGCTGCCGCGTCGACGTCATCGTCACCACGAGGTCGCCCGCCACCCGCTTCCCGCCCTCCGCGCAGGTCGCGACGATCTCGTACGTCCCCGGCTGCGCGCTCTCCGGCACCTTGAACTGCCCGATGGCGTCCTGCTCGTGCGTGCTCGGCGCGAGCGTGAACCGTCCGGCGCCGACGGCACTTGCGTCGCCGTCCGCCGTACCGCCGTCGCCGCACGCGGCCGTGTTCACCGTGACCTGACCGCCCGGGGCCACCGAGGAGGGGTACACCTCCAGGGTCCCGGCGCCGGCGGCGTACACCGGCGCGGTTGCCAGCCCAGCGGCCGCGGCGGCGAGCGCGGTGCCGGTGAGCAGACGGGCGGTACGGCGCATCGGTGCTCCTTCGAGCGATTCGGTGTCCCCTGCCCTTCCGAGGTAAGGGGCAGCGGGCCGCGCGCGCTTCCTGAAGGTGTGTCAGAAATACGGTGAATGGGTGTCAGGGCGGTGTGAAAGGGGCCTGACGGTCCGGAGTTTCAGCAGGTCACCGGCGTGCGGCGGGCGGGTCGCGGAAGAGAACCCGAAGAGCGCGGGGCGCGCGTGCGACCGGGTGACCCGCTCCTCGCGGCCACGGCTTGACCTCGACCAAACTTGAGGTATCAGGCTGTTCCGCATGTCCATCACAGACACGTCCCGCACGGACGCACCGCTCCAGGTCACCCTCGTCGTCGGCAGCAACCGGCACGGCCGCTTCGGCCCCGTCGTCGCCGACTGGCTCCTCGACCGCATGCGCGAACGGGAGGACCTGATCCCCGAGGTCGTCGACGTGGCCGACGTCCACCTGCCCACGAGCCTGGCCCCGACCCCCGAGGCGACCGCCGCCCTCGCCGGCGTCACGCCCAAGCTGGCGGGCGCCGAGGCCTTCGTCGTCCTCACCCCGGAGTACAACCACTCCTTCCCGGCCGGCCTGAAGAACCTCATCGACTGGCACTACGCCGAGTGGCGCGCCAAGCCGGTCGCCCTCGTCTCCTACGGCGGCCTCGCCGGCGGCCTGCGGGCGGCCGAGCACCTCAGGCAGGTCTTCGCCGAACTGCACGCGGTGACGATGCGCGACACCGTCTCCTTCCACAACGCCGGGGCGTCCTTCGACGACGCCGGCCGCCTGCGGGACCCCGCGGGGCCGGACGCGGCGGCGAAGACGATGCTGGACCAACTGGTGTGGTGGGGGCGGGGCTTGCGGGAGGCCCGGGTGAGGCGCCCGTACGCGGCCTGACGCCGGCCCTTGCGCGCCCTGACTCCGGCTCTTGCGCGGCCTGACGCCGGCCCGGACGCGCCCGGCCTTCCGTGCAGCCTGCCTGCGGGGGGTTCGGCACCGGGCCCACCCGGGTACCCGGCGCGCGTGCGTACCCCGAGAAGAGACTGCCGATGACCGCCCCGGACAAGTCGACGGACGAGCCGACGGGCAGGCCGACGGACAGGCCGGCGGACGAGCCGGCAGGCGCCGGGGACGGGCTGCCCGTGATGAGCAGTCTGCGGGAGCTGGCCGAGCTGGTGGAGCGCGGCGAGCGCCTGTTCGTCCGCTGGTCGCGTGGGCCGGAGGCCGATCTGGAGGAGACCGCGGTCAGCACCGACGACCTCACGGGGGTGAGGATGCCGGGCCTGTCCGCCAACCCGCTCGGCGTCGAGCCCTGGTGGCAGGGCCGTTCGGTCGAACTGTGGGTGGCGCGCCGGCTGTACGACTACTCCCATCTGCCGCGGGAGAAGGGGCCCGGCGTACGCCCGTGGGTCCTCGTCGGCAGCGTGGTGGGCCGCGGTCCCGACAACGAACCCCTCGTCCGGGACGTGCGGCCCGTCGGCTGGATCGACGAGGGCGTCATCGGAGAGGCGGAGCGTGAGGTCGCCGCACAGGAGGAGCGCTGGGGGCCGCTGCGGCGCGCACGGTGAGGCGGCGCGGCGGCGGAGCGGGTGCCGGCCTCCGCCGGCCTCACCCCTCGGTCGCCTCGCGCCGCGCCTCGTGGTTGGCCAGCAGGTTCAGGAGTTCCGACACCGTCAGCCCCGACTCCGCCGGGTGGCGCAGGATGGTCCCCGGCTGGATGCGGTAGGTGTTCGATCTGCCCTCGCGCGTGTGGGTCAGATACCCGTCGGTCTCCAGATCGGAAATGATCTTCTGGACCGCCCGCTCGGTGAGTCGGCAGCGCGCCGCGATGTCACGGATGCGGGTCGTGTGGTCCTCGGCGATCGCGGCCAGTACACGGGCGTGACTGGTCAGAAACGTCCACCCGGAGTGTGGTTCCGGCACTTCTCCCATGCCCCCAGGATAGGATCTCTGATTCACGTAACCAAAAGCATGAATTGAATTTCCGGTATCTCTTGACGTGTGAAGGTGCGGTGCGGAAGCTGGAAGCGGAGCGAGCGGACTCGACAAGGACGACGAAAATGCACGCACCACCGGTGGTCGACGAGACTGCGCTGCACGTGACCACGGACGTGCCGTCGCCGGACGGCCGCGTGTGTGTCACGGTCCGCGGCGAACTCGACATCAGTACGGCCCCTGCCCTGGAGCGCGCCCTGCGGACGGCCGTCGGGCGCGCCGCCGGGCGCGTGGACCTGGACCTGGAAGGCGCGGCGTTCTGCGACTGCTCGGGTCTGAACGCCCTGCTGACCGCCCGGCGGCGCGCACGGGAACGCGGCGGGACGCTCACCATCCGATCCGCCGGACCCGCGGTGCGCCACCTGCTGACCGCGACCGGCACCTGGCCACTGTTCACACCGGGGGAGCCCGCCCTGAACCACGACGAGCAGGAACTGCGCAACGAGGTCGTCCAGCTGCGCCGCGCCATGCAGACGCGGCCCGCCATCGACCAGGCGCGAGGCATCCTGATGGCGACGTTCGCGGTCAGCCCCGAGGACGCCTGGAACGTCCTGGTCAGGGTCTCCCAGAACACCAACACCAAGCTGCACGTGCTCGCCGACGAACTGATCGGCACGGCACAGGACGGCAGGCTCCCGGAAGGGTTCCGGCAGCAGGTCACCGCGATACTGGCGACCCTGCCGGCGACCACGAGCCCGCCCCCGCCCCCCGAGGACGAAGCCGGCCGTTGACGCCGGGCGGCAGTGCGGCGGCGGAGCGCAACCGGCCCCCACCACCGCACCGCCACCGCGTCACACCCGCCGTGGTCCGGTCGGTGTCCGATCAGCGTCCGATCAGCGTCCGGTCAGCCGACGTTCACCGCGCTCCATGCCGCGGCCACCGCGTTGTACTCCGTGCTGCCCGCCCCGTACAGGTCCTTGGCCGCGTTCAGCGTCGCGGTCCGGGCCCCGGCGTAGTTCGTCGAGGACGTCATGTAGACGGTCAGCGCCCGGTACCAGATGGCGCCCACCTTGTCCCGCCCGATCCCCGACACCGAACTGCCGTTGCAGGTGGGCGAGTTGTAGCTGACGCCGTTGACCGTCTTCGCCCCGCTGCCCTCGGCCAGCAGATACGCGAAGTGGTTCGCGACCCCGGACGAGTAGTGCACGTCGAGGTTGCCGACCGAGGAGCTCCAGCAGTCGGCGGAGTTGCCGTCCTTGGAGGGCTTGTCCATGTAGCGCAGGGCGTCCCGCCCGAACCCGGACCGGACGATCTTCTCGCCGATCAGATAGTCCCCGGCGTCGGAGGAGTTCGCGGCGTAGAACTCCACCAGCGTGCCGAAGATATCGGAGGTCGCCTCGTTGAGCCCGCCGGACTCGCCCGAGTACGTCAGCGCCGCCGTCTTCGACGTCACCCCGTGGGACATCTCGTGCCCCGCCACGTCCAGCGACACCAGCGGGCCGAGCTGCGTCCCGTCACCGTCGCCGTAGGTCATGCAGAAGCAACTGTCGTCCCAGAAGGCGTTGTTGTAGCTGTTGCCGTAGTGGACGCGGTTGTACGACCCCTTGCCGTCCCCGGCGATGCCGTTGCGGCCGTGGACGTTCTTGTAGTAGTCCCAGGTCACGTCGGTGCCGTACTGGGCGTCCACCGCGGCCGTCGCCCGGTCCGAAGTCGCGCCCGTTCCCCAGTGGTTGTCGGCGTCCGTGAACAGCGTCGCAGGCGCGCGGCTGAAGCAGATGCCGAAGATGCACAGGTCGGTCTTGTTGGCCGCGTCACCGGTGTAGGTGTTGCCGCGCGTGGGGTCCTTGAGCTGGTACGTCGAACCCGACAGCGTCGTCTCCAGCGGTACCGTCCCGCCGTACAGCGACTTGCCGTCGCCCGAGGCGCTCTCCAGGGAGTCCCAGGCGTCGATCTGCGCCCCGGTCCCCGCGTCGGTCAGCACCACGCGCGCGACCGGGTTGCCCTGCTCGTCCTGGGCCACCGCCTCGGTGCGCCAGGCCAGCTTCGGCGTGCCGTGCAGGGCGTCGACGACCAGTTGCGGCTTGGCGGTCAGCTTCTTCAGCGTCTCGCCGAGGTTGGCGGCGCGCAGCGCGTTCGCGGCGAGGCCGGCGGCCTTCGGGGCGGACAGCGAGGGCGTCACGCCGGGCAGCGAAATCGCCCTCTTCGTGGCCCGGTCGACGCTCTCGTACGATCCGTCCGGTGCCAGGTGGACGACGAAGTCGCCGCCCAGCACGGGCAGATTGCGGTAGGTGCGGTCGTAACGGACGTGCTGCGTGCCGTCCTTGTCGACGACGACGTCCCGCACCTTGGTGTCCTGCGCGGACGTCAGGCCCAGCGCGGAGGCCCGCTCCGCCAGCACCGAGGCCGCGTTGTCGATCGCGGTGGCCCGGGTCGGTCTGTCGGCCGCGTCGGCGGCGGGGACGAGAGCGGCCGCCAGCAGGGCGGTGGTCGTGGCGGCCACCCCGGCCGCGGCGAGCCGGGAACTCCGGCCGGAGCGGAGGGAGCTGATGGAGCGGACAGGGCGGACTGAGCGTATTCGGCTCATCTGTCTCCTCAGGAAGGCGCCTTGGGGCGCGTGGGGGAGGCGCTCGTGTTGGAGGAGATTCAAAACGCCCAGACGTGTCATGTCCATACCGCGTCTGTGCCGGTGTGTGTGGAGAGAGAATCGTTCCTGTGAGCCTCACCCCCCTGCTGCCGCCCTCCCTCCCGTTCTTCGTCTACGGCACCCTTCGCCCAGGTGAGCCCAACCACAACCGGTTCCTCGACGGCCGTACCCGGGCCGAGGAACCGGCACGCCTGCATGGCGCGGCGCTCTACGACGGCCCCGGATACCCGTACGCGGTGGAGGAGCCCGGCACCGTCCGCGGCGACCTCGTCACCGCCCGCCCCGAGGCCTACGCCGCCCTCCTGGTGGCCCTCGACCGCCTGGAGGAGTACGCGCCGGGCGACCCCCGCAACCTCTACGAGCGGGTCGAGCGGGAGGTGGTCCGGGAGGCCGACGGCACACCGGTGCGGGCCTGGGTGTACGTCGCCGCCCCCGCCGTGGCCGCAGGGCTCCGCCGCCGCGGCAGCCGCATCGCGACCGGCGACTGGCTGGCCCTGCGCTGACGCTCAGGCCGTGATGCCCCGCGCGCTCAGGACCCGACCGCCTCCACCCGCACCGCGCACGTCTTGAACTCCGGCATGCGGGACGTCGGGTCGAGGGCCGGGTTGGTGAGGGTGTTCGCGCGGCCCTCGCCGGGCCAGTGGAAGGGCATGAAGACCGTGTCCGGGCGGATGCCGGTGGTGATCCGGGCCGGTGCCACCGCCCGGCCGCGCCGCGACACCACCGCCACCGGATCGCCCTCCGCGGCGCCGAGCCGGGCCGCGAGCCGAGGGTGCAGCTCCACGAACGGACCGGGCGCGGCGGCGTTCAGCTCGTCCACCCGGCGGGTCTGGGCGCCGGACTGGTACTGGGCGACGACCCGGCCGGTCGTCAGCAGCACCGGGTACTCGTCATCCGGCTCCTCCGCCGAGGGCCGGTGCGAGACCGGTGCGAAGCGAGCGCGGCCGTCGTCGGTGGCGAAGCGGTCCAGGAAGAGGCGGGGGGTGCCGGGGTGCGCGTCACTGTCACTGTCCTGTGCGGGGCAGGGCCAGAACACCCCGTTCTCCTCGGCCAGTCGGCGGTAGGTGATCCCGGAGTAGTCCGCGACCCCGCCCGCGCTGGCCCGGCGCAGCTCCTCGAAGACTTCCTCGGGGTCGGTCGGGAAGCCCTTCTCCACCCCGAGCCGGTCGGCCAGTTCGCGCAGGACCTCCAGGTCGCTGCGGACACCTTCGGGCGGGGTGATCGCCTGTCGGCGCAGCAGCACCCTGCCCTCCAGGTTGGTCGTCGTCCCCGTCTCCTCGGCCCACTGCGTGACCGGCAGGACGACATCGGCGAGCGCGGCGGTCTCCGACAGCACCACATCGCACACGGCCAGGAAATCGAGGGACTTGATCCGCTCCTCGATGTGCGCGGCCCGCGGCGCCGACACCACCGGGTTGGAGCCCATCAGCAGCAGCGACCTGATGTCCGTGCCCAGCGCGTCCAGCAACTCGTAGGCGCTGCGCCCCGGCCCGGGCAGCGAGTCCGGGTCCACGCCCCACACCTCGGCGACATGCCGGCGCGCGGCCGGGTCGTCGAGCTTGCGGTAGCCGGGCAACTGGTCGGCCTTCTGGCCGTGTTCGCGCCCGCCCTGTCCATTGCCCTGCCCGGTGAGACAGCCGTACCCGGACAGCGGCTTGCCCGCGCGCCCGGTGGCCAGGCACAGGTTGATCCACGCGCCGACGGTGTCCGTGCCCTTGGACTGCTGCTCGGGGCCGCGCGCGGTCAGTACCATCGCGGCCTCCGGCTCGCAGAACATCCGCACCGCTTCCCGCAGTTGGGGGACCGGCACGCCGGTGATCCGTTCCACGTACTCCGGCCAGTGCGCCATCGCCGCGGCCCGCGCCTCCTCCCAGCCGGCGGTGCGCTCGGTGACGTACGCCTCGTCGACTCGCCCCTCGGCGACGATCAGGTGCAACAGGCCAAGGGCCAGGGCGAGATCGGTGCCGGGGCGCGGCATCAGATGCAGGTCGGCCTGGTCGGCGGTCTTCGTGCGGCGCGGGTCGACGACGATCAGAGTGCCGCCGTTCTCCTTGAGCTCGGTGAAGAAGCGCAGCGACGGCGGCATGGTCTCGGCGAGGTTGGAGCCGACGAGGATCACGCACCCGGTCCTCGGGATGTCCTCCAGCGGGAACGGCAGCCCGCGGTCCAGGCCGAACGCCTTGATGCCGCCGGCCGCGGCCGAGGACATGCAGAAGCGGCCGTTGTAGTCGATCTGCGAGGTGCCGAGGACGACCCGGGCGAACTTGCCCAGCGTGTACGCCTTCTCGTTCGTCAGGCCGCCCCCGCCGAACACCCCGCACGCGTCCGGACCATGCTCCGCACGCGTACGCAGCAGCCCCTCGGCGATCCGGTCCAGCGCCTCGTCCCACGTCGCGGGCACCAGAGTGCCCCCGGAGCGCACCAACGGGGAGGTCAGGCGGACGCTCGACGAGAGCACCGCGGGCGCCGTACGGCCCTTGCCGCACAGCGCCCCCCGGTTCACCGGGAAGTCCGCGCGCTCGGTCACCGCCACGCCCCCGTCCGGGACGGGCGTGAGATTCATCCCGCACTGCAGGGCGCAGTAGGGGCAGTGGGTGGGAGTCGCGGAGTTCTGCATGCCTTTCAGCGTGCTTCCGCCGTGTTACGTGCGCGGCGGCGCCCTGTTACGCGGCCGGGACGGCGACCTCCCCGCCGGGCGCCGGCCGCCGTGAGGCCGTCGGCCCCGCCCCTGTTCAGGCGCACAGGCGGCCACCCCTGAGTCGCCGCAGACCGGGGCTGAAGTTGCCTGTGTTGTGAAAGACGCCACATGTGGCGCGTTCCGTAGTTGGCCGGTCACGCCTAGTTGAGAGTTGAAAAACTGGGGTTACAGTCGAGCGCGGATCCAGCTTGGCGCCAGGCCGTCCCTCACGCGAAGAAGCCAGCCAGGAGGTTCCCCCAGCATGCCTCTGCGCCATCTGAGCCCACGAGACCGGCACCTTTTCCGCGCGTACGGCGCCGGCCCGGCCGTCCCCGTCCCGGACCCGCTCCTGCACAGGGCCGTCGAACGCCGGGCCGCCGCCGCCCCGCACGCCGTCGCCGCCGAACACCTCGGCGCCCGGATCACGTACGGCGAACTCGACCGGTACGCCGACGCCCTCGCCGCCCGGCTGATCCGCCAGGGCGTACGTCCCGGCGACCACGTCGTCCGCACCGCCCGCACCCGCGTCGTCGTCACCGTCGCCGAGCACGCCCACCGGGTGCCGCTGCCGCCCGGCCACCACCTGATCACCCTCGACGAGCCACTGCCGTACATCCCCGGCCCCCGCCTCCCGCGACAGCCCCGCCGAACGGTCCCCGTGAGCCCCGACGACGGCTGCTACGTCCTGTTCACCTCGGGCACCACCGGCCGCCCCAACGGTGTGAAGGTCACCCACCGCAACGTCGCCAACATCCTGCTCACCGCCCCCGGCGACCTCGGCATCCGCCCCGGGGACCGGGTCGCCCAGCTCCTCAACATCGCCTTCGACATGGCCGCCTGGGAGATCCTCGGCTGCCTCGCCCACGGCGGCACCCTCGTCATCCGCGGCAAGGACATCGCGGCGGCGGCCCGGACGGCCGACGTCCTCGTCGCCACCCCGACGGTCCTGTCCGGCATCGACCCGGCCGCCTGTCCCCGCGTCCGCACGGTCGCCGTGGCGGGGGAGCCCTGCCCCCGCCCGCTCGCCGACCGCTGGGCGCGCCGGGCGGTTTTCCACAACTGCTGCGGCCCGACGGAGACGACCATCGTCAACACCATGAGCCGCCACGACCCCGCCGCCCCGCTCCTCACCATCGGCCGCCCCACCCCCAACAACACGGTCTACGTCCTCGACGCCGACCGCCGCCCCCTGCCCATCGGAGAGGTCGGCGAGATGTGGGCGGGCGGCGACTGCGTCTCGGCCGGCTACCTGGGCAATGACGCCCTCAACGCCGAGCGCTACGCCCCCGACCCCTTCCTGGGCGGCGACCGCCGCATGTTCCGCACCCGCGACCTCGGCCGCTGGACCGCCGACGGCGAACTCGAACACCTCGGCCGCACCGACGACCAGGTCAAGGTGCGCGGCTTCCGCGTCGAACTCGACTCCGTCTCCTCGGTCCTGGAGTCGGTCGACGGCTGCGTCCGCGCGGTGACCCTGAAGCGGGACGCCCGCACCCTCGTCGCCTTCGTCACCCCGGCGGACGTCGACCCCGACCGGGCCCGGCGCGCGGTGGCGGACGCGCTGCCGTACTACTGCGTCCCCGAGCGCGTCCTGCCCCTGACGCGGTTGCCGGAGACCGACCGCGGCAAGATCGACAAACCGGCGCTGCTGCGGCTGGCCGAGCAGCATCCGGCGGTGTCCCGATGACGACCTCGCTGGAGCGGCGGGCCGCGGACCTGCCCCCGCTCACCTCACCCCTGCGCCGCCTGTTCAAACACCCCCGCCTGATGCACTACAACCGCCTGTGGGCGCTGGTCCTCCTGGTCAACGGGCTTTTCCTGTGGACGAGTTGGG
This sequence comes from Streptomyces sp. Act143, assembly GCF_003143935.1. Lineage (GTDB taxonomy): Bacteria > Actinomycetota > Actinomycetes > Streptomycetales > Streptomycetaceae > Streptomyces. Next base: position 7,407,173 of record NZ_QFRX01000001.1, read on the forward strand.
AGCCGACCACCCGCACCGCGGGCCACGCGGCGCTGGCGAACCTCGCCCTGGCCGTCCTCGTCCGCCAGCAGTACGTCATCAACCTCTTGTTCCGGCTGGCCACTTGGGCGCCGACGAGCTGGCCGCTGAAGGTCCGCTGGACGCTGGGGAAGGTGTACCACTTCGGTGGCCTGCACGTCGGCGGGGCGGCAGCGGGTACGGCCTGGTTCCTGGCGGCGGTGATCAGCGCACCCGACACCCGGCAGGCCGTGGTGGGCTGGGCGCTCCTGACCCTGCTGGCCCTCGTCGTCGGCACCGCCCTGCCCCCCTTCCGCTCCCGCCGTCACGACCACTTCGAGAAGATCCACCGCTTCGGCGGCTGGGCGGCCCTGGCCCTGTTCTGGACGCACACCCTCCTGTCCGGCCCCGGCCCGGTGGAGGTGACGGTCCTGTCGGTCGTCACCTTCAGCGTGGCCCTGCCCTGGCTGCGGCTGCGCAAGGTCGCCGTACGCCTCGAACGCCCCTCCCCGCACGTCGTGCTGGCCCGCTTCGACCACGGCGAGACCCCGTTCGCGGGCTCCTCCACGGCGATCAGCCGCAGCCCCCTCAAGGAGTGGCACTCCTTCGCGAACGTCCCCGCCCCCGGCGAGCCGGGCTTCCGCCTGACGATCTCCCGGGCGGGCGACTGGACGGGCGCCTTCATCGACGACCTGCCGGCACGGGTCTGGGTCAAGGGCATCACCACGGCCGGAGTCGCCAACATCGAGACCCTGTTCACCAAGGTCGTCTACGTCGCGACCGGCAGCGGAATCGGCCCCTGCCTGCCCCATCTGCTCGCCGCCGAGGTCCCCTCCCGCCTGGTCTGGGCGACCCGCGACCCGCGCACCACCTACGGCGACGCCCTCGTCGACGAGATCCTCGCCGTCCAGCCGCACGCCCTGGTCTGGGACACCTCCCGCCACGGCAAGCCCGACATGGTCCGCCTCGCCTACGAGGCCTACCGCGACTTCGGGGCCGAGGCGGTGATCTGCATCTCCAACAAGAAGCTCACCTGGCAGGTCGTGCACGGCCTGGAGCGCCGGGGGATTCCGGCGTACGGCGCGATCTGGGACTCGTAGAAGGGGATGCGCATGAACAACCTGAAGCTCGAACGCGACGGCGCCGTGGTGACCGTACGCCTGCACCGCCCGCACGTCCGCAACGCGCTCAGCGCCGAACTGCTTGCCGAACTCCTGGCGGCCCTGCGCCCGTTGGACACGGACCCCGAGGTCGGCTGCGTGGTCGTCACCGGCTCCGAGCGGTGCTTCGCGGCCGGCGCCGACATCAGGGAGATGGCCGCTATGACGGCCGTCGACATGGTGGCGGAGGACTGGTTCTCGGCCTGGGAGGAGTTCGCCGACCTGCGCACCCCGAAGATCGCCGCCGTCAACGGGACCGCGCTGGGCGGCGGTTGCGAGCTGGCGATGATGTGCGACCTGGTGATCGCGGGGGAGTCGGCGGTGTTCGGCCAGCCGGAGATCAAGCTGGGCGTCATCCCCGGCATCGGCGGCACCCAGCGCCTCACCCGCCTGATCGGCCGCGCCAAGGCGATGGACCTGGTCCTCACCGGCCGCACGATGGACGCGCGGGAGGCGGAGAGCGCGGGCCTCGTGTCCAGAGTGGTCCCTGACGACCGGACCCTCCCCGAGGCCCTCGCGGCGGCGCGGACGATCGCCTCCTACGGACGCACGGCCGTCAGAGCGGCCCGCGAATGCGTCGACCGGTCCCTCGAAACCGGCCTGCGCGACGGCATCCGCTTCGAACGCCGGGTGTTCCACGCCCTGTTCGCCACCCACGACCAGAAGGAGGGCATGACCGCCTTCCTGGAGAAACGCGCGCCCCGCTTCACCGGCCGCTAGCTAGCGCCTTGCGCACCCCCGGTTCCTCGGGCCCGAGGAACCGGGGATCGGGCTCGAAGACCGCGTCCAGGGCCGCCTTGCCGGCCGCGAAGATCTCCCGCGTACCGCCGTAGTACCAGGTCACGTCGTGCTTGGCGTCGACCCCGACCCCGTACGACGTCACGCCCGCCGCCTCGCACAGCGCGACCGCCCGCCGGATGTGGAACCCCTGGCTGATCAGCACGGCCTTGTCCACACCGAAGATCTTCTTGGCCCGCACGCAGGAGTCCCAGGTGTCGAACCCGGCGTAGTCGCTGACGATCCGCCCGTCGGGAACCCCGTGCTTCGTCAGATACGCCCGCATCGCGTCCGGCTCGTCGTAGTCCTCCCGGCTGTTGTCACCGGTGACGAGGACGACTTCGATACGGCCCTCCCGGTACAGCTTCGCCGCCGCGTCCAGCCGGTGCGCCAGATACGGGGACGGCTCCCCGTCCCACAGCCCGGCACCGAAGACGACGGCGACCTCGGTGCGCGGCACGTCCGCGGTGGTGCGCAGCCGGTCGCCCGTGACGACGTACATCCAGGTCGCCGGGAGCAGCGCCAGCACGCACCCGGCCATGACGGCCTGCACGAGCCGCCGCTGCCCGGTACGGGTGCGCGGCAGACGGGGTCGGCGCAGTCTCACGGGGTCCCTCCCAGGTCGTCCTTCGACAGTCAGGGACGTGGTGCCAGCCCCCGCGGTTCACTCCGGCGCACGTGACCAGCCTCACGCACGCGAACGAAACCGCAGGTCAGGCCGCCTCACAGCGGCCTCCCACCGCAGCGTGAACCCACGGAAAATCCCCGTTATCTTCATGCAACGGGGCGGCAACGTCCCCCCGCCACCATCGGTCCATGACGGCGTCGAGTAATTCGATCGCTCCGCGCGACGAGTCCAAGACGGTCCACTTCGACAGTACGGCGCACCTCATGAACCGGATCAGCAGCCAGCTCGCCAGCCAGCTCAGCCTCGTGTCGCTCGACGGCAGGCGGCGCCCCGAACCGCCCGCGCTCGTCGTCGTGGCCCACGGCAGCCGCGACCCGCGCGCCCTGCGCACCGTACGCGGCCTTCTCGACAAGGTCCGCGACCGGCGGCCCGGCCTGCCGGTCCACCTCGGCCACATCGAGCTCAACGAGCCGCTGCTGACCGACACCCTCAAGGCCCTCGGCGACCGCGAGGCGATCCTGGTCCCGCTGCTGCTGAGCCGCGGCTACCACGTCAAGCGGGACATCCCGGAGATGGCCGCCGAGACGGACGTACGCGCGCGTGTCGCCCCCGCACTGGGCCCGCACCCGCTTCTGGTGGAGGCCCTGCACGCCCGCCTGGTGGAGGCGGGCTGGGAGGAGTCCCCGCGGCCGGGGAGCGCGGTGGTGCTGGCGGCGGCGGGTTCGCGTGACCCGGAGTCGAAGGTGGACATGGCGCGGATGGCGGCTCTGCTGTCGACCCGCCTGGAGGTCCCGGTGGTCCCGGCCTACGCGACGACAGCGGCCCCCACGGTCCCGGCGGCGGTGGAGGCGCTGACGGCCCGAGGCTACGACCGTGTGGCCATCGCCTCCTACTTCACGGCCCCCGGCCGCTTCGCGACGGAGTGCGCGGAGGCGGCACCGTGGACAGCGTCGGCTCCCCTGGGCACGCACCCCGCGATGGCCGACCTGATCCTGCACAGGTACGACCAGATGACGTCCCTGAGGGGCGCGGGGAACTGCGCGACCAGCCACACTCGGCCCGCGGTCGCCGTGTAACCGCACCCGGCAGACGCAAAGGCGCAACGGCACACCCCAATTGTCACTGCCTGCCCGTACTGTCGAGTCATGCCGTACGACCTGTCGTCCACAGAACGCTGGGCCCCCGAGCCGGACAAGCGCCCCGGCCGCACCGCCTTCCAACGCGACCGCGCCCGCATCCTCCACTCATCCGCCCTGCGACGCCTCGCCGGCAAGACCCAGGTCGTCACCCCGGGCACCCTCCCCCACTCTCAACTTCGTTCGAGCGGGGGGACCCCCGTCCAGGCATGGGACGCCAGCCCCCGCACCCGCCTCACGCACTCCCTGGAGTGCGCCCAGGTCGGCCGCGAGCTCGGCGCTGCCCTCGGCTGCGACCCCGACCTGGTGGAAGCCGCCTGCCTGTCCCACGACATGGGCCACCCGCCCTTCGGCCACAACGGCGAACAGGCCCTCAACGAATTCGCGGCGGACTGCGGCGGCTTCGAGGGCAACGCCCAGTCCCTCAGGCTCCTCACCCGCATCGAGCCCAAACGCTTCACCGAAGAAGGCTCGGTGGGGCTGAACCTCACCCGTGCCACCCTCGACGCGGCCACCAAGTACCCCTGGCCCCGCGGAGCGCACGCGTCGCCCAAGTTCGGCGTCTACGAGGACGACCGCCCCGTCTTCGACTGGGTCCGCAAGGACGCCCCCGGCACACGCGCGTGCTTCGAGGCACAGGTCATGGACTGGTCGGACGACGTGGCGTACTCGGTGCACGACGTGGAGGACGGCCTGCACGCCGGCCACATCGACCCCAACTGCCTGCACGCGGAACCCGAGCGCCGGGCGGTCTTCGAGGTGGCCCTCGGCCGGTACGTCCCCGAGGACACCGACCCCGCCGAACTCGCCGCGGCCCTCGACCGGCTCCAGGACCAGCCGTGGTGGCCGCACGGCTACGACGGGTCCGCCGTCGCCCAGGCCCGCCTGAAGGACGCCACCAGCCAGCTCATCGGCCGCTTCTGCCTCGCCGCCGAGGGCGCCACGCGCGCGGCGTACGGCGCCGGCCCGCTCACGAGGTACGCCGCCGAGCTCGTCGTACCGCACGAGACGCGCCTGGAGTGCGCGGTCCTCAAGGCCGTCGCCGACCTGTACGTCATGCAGCGCGCCGAGCAGGAGCGGCTGCGGGCCGACCAGCGGATCGTGGTCGCGGAGCTCGCCGAGGCGCTCACCGCCCGGGCCCCCGACGGGCTGGACCCGCAGTTCCGGGCGCTGTTCGACCGGGCGCCGGACGACCGCGCCCGCAAACGCGTGATCGTCGACCAGATCGCGTCCTTGACGGATGCGTCGGCGCGATCGCTTCACGCGCGTTTGACTGGGCATATGTGAGACAGATGTGCCAAGGGTGAAGCGAAACACGCCCGAATGTGACCCTGCGTGGCCTGATCGGGCCACTCCCTCTTCCCCCATCACACTCCGTGCGGGACGCTCCCATGTGGCAGCACCCTTACGAGGAGGCATCAAGTGGTCGACGCGGACCAGACATTCGTGATCGTCGGAGGCGGTCTCGCCGGCGCCAAGGCGGCCGAGACGCTCCGAGCGGAGGGCTTCACCGGTCGCGTGATACTGATCTGCGACGAACGCGACCACCCCTACGAGCGCCCTCCCCTCTCCAAGGGCTACCTGCTCGGCAAGGAGGAACGCGACAGCGTCTTCGTCCACGAACCGGCCTGGTACGCGCGCAACGACATCGAGCTGCACCTCGGCCAGACCGTCGACGCGATCGACCGCGCGGCGAAGACGGTCCGCTTCGGCGACGACGGCACGCTCGTCCACTACGACAAGCTGCTTCTGGCCACCGGCGCCGAACCCCGCCGCCTGGACATCCCCGGCACCGATCTCGCGGGCGTCCACCACCTGCGCCGCCTCGCCCACGCGGAGCGGCTCAAGGGCGTGCTGGCCGCGCTCGGCCGCGACAACGGCCACCTGGTCATCGCCGGGGCCGGCTGGATCGGCCTGGAGGTCGCGGCGGCGGCCCGGGAGTACGGCGCCGAGGTCACCATCATCGAGCCCGCCGCGACCCCGCTGCACGGCGTCCTCGGCCCCGAGCTCGGCAGTCTCTTCGCCGACCTGCACCGGGAGCACGGCGTCCGCTTCCACTTCGGCGCCCAGCTCACCGAGATCGTCGGCCAGGACGGCATGGTGCTGGCCGCCCGCACCGACGACGGCGAGGAACACCCGGCCCACGACGTCCTCGCCGCGATCGGCGCCGCACCGCGCACCGCGCTCGCGGAGGCGGCGGGACTGGAACTCGCCGACCGCGCCCACGGCGGCGGCGTCGCGGTCGACGAACGGCTGCGCACCTCCGACCCCGACATCCACGCGGCCGGCGACGTCGCCTCCTTCCACCACGCCCTCTTCGACAGCAGGCTGCGCGTGGAGCACTGGGCCAACGCCCTCAACGGCGGCCCCGCCGCGGCCCGCGCGATGCTCGGCCAGGACCTCGTCTACGACCGCGTCCCCTACTTCTTCTCCGACCAGTACGACCTGGGGATGGAGTACAGCGGCTGGGCGCCCCCGGGGTCGTACGACGAAGTGGTGATTCGCGGGGACGCCGGAAAGCGTGAGTTCATCGCGTTCTGGGTGAAGGAGGGCCGGGTGCTGGCGGGGATGAACGTGAACGTGTGGGACGTCACGGACCCGATCCAGCAGCTGATCCGGACGAAGACACAGGTGGACACGGAGGCGCTGGCGGACCCGCACGTTCCGCTCGAAAGCCTCGTCTCTTGAGTGTCAGTCCACCACCGTGCTGCAATTCCCGGGGGCAACCCCCGGACCCCCGGCCGAAAGACGTCTCGCCCCAGGAGTGTCGGTTCGGCCCCGTAGAATCACTGCGTGGCAGGACGGATCAACGACGACGACGTGAAGGCGGTACGGGACGCGGTCCCGATCGACGCCGTGGTGTCCGAGTACCTCCAGCTGCGCAACGCGGGCGGGGGCAACCTCAAGGGCCTGTGCCCGTTCCATGACGAGAAGTCGCCGTCCTTCCAGGTCAGCCCGAGCAAGGGACTCTTCCACTGCTTCGGCTGCCAGGAGGGCGGCGACACCATCACGTTCGTGATGAAGGTCGACCACCTCTCCTTCTCGGAGGCGGTCGAGCGCCTGGCCGCCCAGGCCGGCATCACCCTGCGCTACGAGGAGGGCGGCTACAACCCGGCCCATCAGCGCGGCGAACGCATCCGCCTGGTCGAGGCCCACAAGATCGCCGCCGACTGGTACGTGGAACAGCTCGCCACCAGCCCGGAGGCCGACACCGGCCGCAAGTTCCTCGCCGAGCGCGGCTTCGACCAGTCCGCCGCCGAGCACTTCTCCGTCGGCTACAGCCCCCAGGGCTGGGACCACCTCACCCGCTACCTCCGCGGCAAGGGCTTCACCGACAAGGAACTCCTCCTGTCGGGCCTCTCCCAGGAAGGCCGCCGCGGCCCCATCGACCGCTTCCGCGGCCGCCTGATGTGGCCCATCCGCGACATCGGCGGCGACGTCGTCGGCTTCGGCGCCCGCAAGCTCTACGAGGCGGACAACGGCCCCAAGTACCTCAACACGCCCGACACGGCGATCTACAAGAAGAGCCAGGTCCTCTACGGCATCGACCTGGCGAAGAAGGACATCGCCAAGGCCAGCCGTGCCGTGGTCGTCGAGGGCTACACCGACGTCATGGCCTGCCACCTCGCCGGCGTCACGACCGCCATCGCGACCTGCGGCACCGCCTTCGGCGGCGACCACATCAAGATCCTCCGCCGTCTGCTGATGGACAACGGCAGCGCCCGGGTGATCTTCACCTTCGACGGCGACGCGGCCGGCCAGAAGGCCGCCCTGCGGGCCTTCGAGGACGACCAGAAGTTCGCCGCCGAGACCTACATCGCCATCGCCCCCGACGGCATGGACCCCTGCGAGCTGCGCCTCGCCAAGGGCGACGAGGCGGTCGCGGACCTGGTCGAGCCCCGTACGCCCCTCTTCGAGTTCGCCCTCCGCCAGATCGTCGTCCGCTACGACCTCGACACCCCGGCCGGCCGCGCCGCCGCCCTCGACGAGGCCGCCCCCATCGTCGCCCGCATCAAGAACAGCGGCGCCCAGCACGAGGTCGCGGTCCAGCTCGCCGGCATGCTCGGCATCCTCGACACCCAGTTCGTCGTCAAGCGGGTCGCCCAGCTGGCCCGCTGGGCCCGCGACCGCGGCGGCAAGGGCGCCCCGGCCCCCGCCCGCGGCCCCCAGCAGCCGTACGAGACCGCGCAGCGCACCCCGGCCGGCGGCCCGGCGCTCCAGCTCCGCAACCCCGTCTACGCCACCGAGCGCGAGCTGCTGAAACTCGCCCTCCAGCGCCCCGAGTTGGTCTCCCCGGCCTTCGACGCCTACGGCATCGACGAGTTCACCGCCGCCCCCTACGCCGCCGTACGCCAGGCGATCATGGAGGCGGGCGGCGCCGAGTACGGCACACGGGACTCGCAGGACTATCTGGTCCGGGTCCGCGAGGCCGCCCCCGACGACGCGGTCCGCGCGATGGTCACGGAGCTGGCCGTCGAGGCGATCATGCGGCGCACGGTCGACGAGGACTACGCGGGCCAGCAGCTCGTCACCGTCCGCCGCCGGGCCGTGGAGCGCCGCGTCCGGGACATCCAGTCGACGCTCACCCGCCTCGGCACCCAGGGAGATCCGGCCCAGACAGCCGCGGTACAGAACGAATTGTGGGTACTCCAGCAGTACGACCAGGCGCTGAGAGAGCACGGAGCCGCAGCTCTCTGAGCGTGTCGGGTCCGTCAGGGTAACCACCCGGTCACGGACCGGACTCAAAAAGTCACCGCACGCCCCTCGTGGCGGCGATGTGTCGTACTCCACACTGGGTTCCGGTGCCTGAGTCCTCGGAGCGCGGCCGATCCGTTCCCAACGGGTCCCACACCCCCGCGGTTCCGCTCATCGCGTACGGGACGGACAGCGGCGAGGCCGCCGACTCCGCCCCCGAAACAGCGCTGCCGCACTCTGCAGCGATCATCCTGGAGGTCGCCCCCGTGCAGACCCAGACCCTCACCCAGACCGAACACAGTACGGACGCCACGGAGCCGGACGCCGAGACCGAGGTTCTCGTCGCGGTCCCCCCGCAGAACCGTGTCGTGCACCACCCCGAGACCGAACCGGAAGAGCCGCCCGCCGACGCCCTGGAGAGCACCGAGGCCGCCGCGGAGGCACCCGAGCCGGCCGAGGCCCCGGAACCGGCCGCCCGCCACCGCGCAGACACCGGCGGACCGTCCTCCGACCTGTTCCGCCAGTACCTCCGCGAGATCGGCCGCATCCCCCTCCTGACCGCGGCCGAGGAGGTCGAACTCGCCCGGCGCGTCGAAGCGGGCCTGTTCGCCGAGGAGAAACTCAGCACCACCCCCGACCTCGACAGCCAGCTGGCCCTCGATCTGGACCGCCTGGTCGTGATGGGCCGGATGGCCAAGCGCCGCCTGATAGAGGCGAACCTGCGACTCGTCGTCTCGGTGGCCAAGCGTTACGTCGGCCGCGGCCTGACCATGCTGGACCTGGTGCAGGAAGGAAACCTGGGCCTGATCCGGGCGGTCGAGAAGTTCGACTACGCCCGCGGCTACAAGTTCTCCACCTACGCCACCTGGTGGATCCGGCAGGCCATGTCCCGGGCCCTCGCCGACCAGGCCCGCACCATCCGGGTGCCGGTCCACGTCGTCGAGCTGATCAACCGGGTCGTCCGCGTCCAACGCCGCATGCTGCAGGAACGCGGCTACGAACCGACCCCGGAGGAGGTGGCCGGCCACCTCGACCTGCCGCCCGAGCGGGTCAGCGAGGTGCTGCGCCTGGCCCAGGAACCGGTGTCCCTGCACGCCCCGGTGGGCGAGGAGGACGACGTCGCCCTGGGCGACCTCATCGAGGACGGCGACGCGGCGAGCCCGGTGGAGTCGGCGGCGTTCCTGCTGCTGAGGGAGCACCTGGAGGCCGTGCTGTCCACCCTGGGCGAGCGCGAGCGGAAGGTGGTCCAGCTCCGCTACGGCCTGGCGGACGGCCGCCCGCGCACGCTGGAGGAGATCGGCCGCATCTTCGGCGTGACACGGGAACGCATCCGCCAGATCGAGTCGAAGACCCTCAACAAGCTGCGGGACCACGCTTTCGCGGACCAGCTGAGGGGCTATCTGGACTAGCCGGGGGGCTGCCGAAGCAGCCCCCACCACACCTAATCGACCTCCGCCACGGCCTGCGCGAACTGCGCCTTGTACAGGCGCGCGTACGCCCCGTCCGCCGCCAGCAGGTCCTCGTGCGCGCCCTGTTCCACGATCGAGCCGTTCTCCATCACCAGGATCGTGTCCGCGTCCCGGATGGTGGAGAGCCGGTGGGCGATCACGAACGACGTGCGCCCGTGGGCGAGTTTGGCCATCGCCTTCTGGATCAGCACCTCGGTGCGGGTGTCCACGGACGACGTCGCCTCGTCGAGGACCAGGATCGTCGGGTCGGACAGGAACGCCCGCGCGATGGTGATGAGCTGCTTCTCACCCGCGCTGACGCCGGTGCCCTCGTCGTCGATCACCGTGTCGTAGCCGTCGGGCAGCGTCCGGACGAACCGGTCGGCGTGCGCCGCGCGCGCGGCCTCCTCGATCTCGCCGCGGGTCACCTTCCGGGACGCCCCGTACGCGATGTTCTCCGCGATGGTGCCGCCGAACAGCCAGGTGTCCTGGAGCACCATGCCGATCTGGGACCGCAGTTCGTCCCGGGACATCTTCGCGATGTCCACCCCGTCGAGGGTGATCCGGCCGCCGGAGACGTCGTAGAACCGCATCAGCAGATTGACCAGGGTGGTCTTGCCGGCGCCCGTCGGGCCGACGATCGCGACCGTGTGCCCGGGTTCCACCTTCAGCGACAGGCCCTCGATCAGCGGCTTCTCGGGGTCGTAGCGGAAGGACACGTTCTCCAGCGAGACCCGCCCGCGCAGTTCCTCCGGCCGCAGCCCCGGCACCGGGTCCGCCTCCTGCTCCTCGGCGTCGAGGAGCTCGAAGACCCGCTCGGCGGAGGCGACTCCGGACTGCACGAGGTTCGCCATGGACGCGACCTGCGTCAACGGCATCGAGAACTGCCGCGAGTACTGGATGAAGGCCTGCACGTCGCCGATGGACAGGGCGCCCGAGGCGACCCGGAGCCCGCCCACGACCGCGACCAGCACGTAGTTGAGGTTCGACACGAACATCATCAGCGGCTGCATGATCCCGCTGTTGAACTGCGCCTTGAACCCGGCCTCGTACAGCGCCTCGTTCTGCTCGGCGAACTGTGTGGCCGACTCCTCCTGCCGCCCGAACACCTTCACCAGGGTGTGCCCGGTGTACATCTCCTCGACGTGCGCGTTGAGCTTGCCGGTCGTGCGCCACTGCTGCACGAAGTGCGGCTGCGACCGCTTGCCGACACGGGTGGCGACGACGAACGACAGCGGCACGGTCACCAGCGCGACCAGCGCCAGCAGCCAGGAGACGTAGAACATCATCGCGAGCACGCCGATGATCGTCAGCAGGGAGTTGATGAGCTGGCCCATCGACTGCTGGAGGGTCTGCCCGATGTTGTCGATGTCGTTCGTGGCGCGCGAGAGCACTTCACCGCGCTGCCGCTTGTCGAAGTACGACAGCGGCAGCCGCGACATCTTCGTCTGGACGTCCTCCCGCAGCCGGAACATCGTGCGGTTCACGGCCCGGTTGACCAGCCGGGTCGCCACCGCCATCAGCAGGCCCGCGACGACGAACGCCCCGGTGGCGAACAGCAGCACATGCCCCACGGCCGTGAAGTCGATGCCCTCGCCGGGCGTGAAGTCGGTGCTGCCCAGCATGTCGGCGATGCCCGCGTCGCCGCGCTCGCGCATCCGGTCCAGGACCTCCTCCTTCGAGGCCCCGGCCGGCATCTGGCGGCCGATGATGCCCGCGAAGACCAGGTCCGTGGCCTTGCCGAGGATCCACGGTCCGAGCACGTTCAGCGCCACGCTCACCACGACACACGCGACCAGCGTGCAGACGGTGAACCGCTCCGGCCGGAACTGCCCGATCAGCCGCCGGCCCGACACCTTGAAGTCCAGCGAACGGCTGTCCGGGCCGCCGCCGGCCATCATCCGCCCCATGGGCCCGGCCATCAGGCAGCCTCCGCTTCCGTCAGCTGGGAGAGCACGATCTCCCGGTAGGTCTCGTTGTGCGCCATCAGTTCACGGTGCGTGCCGGTGCCGACGACCCGGCCCTCGTCGAGGACGACGATCCGGTCGGCGTCGCGGATGGTCGCCACCCGCTGGGCCACGATCACCACGGTCGCCTCGGCCGTCTCCGCGGCGAGCGCCGCGCGCAGGGCCGCGTCGGTGGCGTAGTCGAGGGCGGAGAAGGAGTCGTCGAAGAGGTAGATCTCGGGCCGCTGGACCAGGGTCCGGGCGATCGCCAGACGCTGCCGCTGACCGCCGGAGACATTCGTCCCGCCCTGGGCGATGGGGGAGTCCAGCCCGTTCTCCAGACCCTCCACGAAGCTCCTGGCCTGCGCCACCTCCAGCGCGTGCCACAGCTCCTCGTCCGTGGCCTCCGGGTTGCCGTACCGCAGGTTGGTCGCCACGGTCCCCGCGAAGAGATACGGCTTCTGCGGTACGAGCCCGACCGTCCTCGCGAGCAGCTTCGGCTCGACGTCCGCGACGGGCATCCCGTCGACGAGCACCTCGCCCTCGGTCGCGTCGAACAGCCGCGGCACCAGACCGAGCAGCGTCGACTTGCCGCTGCCGGTCGAGCCGATCACCGCGGTCACCTCACCGGGCCGGGCCACCAGGTCGACGGCCTTCAGCACCGGCTCCTCGGCACCCGGGTAGCGGAAGCCCGCGTCCCGGATCTCCAGGTGACCGTGGCGGCGCAGCTCGGTGACGGGGGCGAGCGGCGGCACGACGCTCGACTCGGTCCCGAGGACGTCCTGGATGCGCTCGGCGCACACCTCCGCGCGCGGCACCATCATGAACATGAAGGTGGCCATCATCACGGACATCACGATCTGCATCAGATAGGCGAGGAACGCGGTCAGGTCGCCGATCTGCATGCCGCCGCTGTCGATGCGGTGGGCGCCGAACCAGACCACCGCGATCGACGACAGGTTCACCGTCGTCATGACCACGGGGAACATCAGCGCGAGCATGTTGCCGGTGGCCAGGGACATCTCGGTGAGGTCGCCGTTGGCCTTGCGGAAGCGCTCCTCCTCGTAGCCGTCCCGCACGAAGGCGCGGATCACCCGGTTGCCGGTGATCTGCTCGCGCAGCACCCGGTTCACGGTGTCCAGGCGCACCTGCATGGCCCGGAACAGCGGCCGCAGCCGCCGTACGATCAGCGTCACGCAGATGCCCAGCGTCGGGACGACGGCGACCAGCACCCCGGACAGCGGCACGTCCAGTCCGAGGGCGAGCACGATGCCGCCCACGCACATGATGGGCGCCGACACCATCAGGGTGAACGTCATCAGGGCCAGCATCTGCACCTGCTGGACGTCGTTCGTGGTCCGGGTGATCAGCGAGGGCGCGCCGAAGTGGCCCACTTCCCGGGCCGAGAACGACTGCACCCGGTCGAAGACGGCGGCCCGCACGTCCCGCCCGAGCGCCGCGGCCGTCCGGGCGCCGTAGTAGACGGCCCCGATGTTGCACACGACCTGCGCCAGCGAGATCCCGATCATCAGGGCGCCGAAGGACAGGATGTAGTCCGTGTCCCCGTTCACCACGCCCTGGTCGATGATGTCGGCGTTGAGCGTGGGCAGGTAGAGGGTGGCGCAGGTCTGCAGGAACTGGAGCAGGACCAGTACGCCGATGGGTTTCTTGTAGGGCCTGAGATAGGTCCGCAGAAGTCGTATGAGCACGCTACGTCTCTCGGAGTCGACGGCAGGGGCCGGAGGTGGTTGCCCCTGGCCCCTATCGTCGGACACTCCCCCCGCGTTACCTCAACCGATTAAGCCGACAGCGGTGCTCTTTACCGCCTTATGGGCGGAAGGCGTTCGGATGTGTCTGCTCCCGCACGGACACGAACTGCTGCCGCACGGCCTGCCCCACCGCGAGCTCCTCGCCGGGCTCCAGGATCTGCGCCGCCGCCCCCTGCCAGGCCGGCGGGGTGCGCGGATCGAGCGTCCCCTGCGACACCCCGAGCGCCCACGCGGCCTGCCGGGCGGCACCGATCGCCGCGTAGTCCGCGGGCTGCGGTACGACGACCTGGGCGCCGAAGATCGCCGGCGCCGCGGCCTGCACGGCCGACAGCTCGGCGGCGGCCCCCAGCAGGAAGACCCGCCGCACCTCCACGCCCCGCCCGCGCAGCACGTCGAGCGCGTCGGCGAGCCCGCACAGCATGCCCTCGAACGCGGCCCGCGCCAGATGCTCGGGCCTCATCGACTCACGCCGCAGTCCGGCGAGGGTGCCGGCGGTGTGCGGCAGATGCGGCGTCCGCTCGCCCTCCAGATACGGCAGCAGGACCAGCCCGTGCGCCCCCGGCGTCGACTTCATCGCCAGCTCGGACAGGCTCTCCAGATCGGGCAGCCCGAGCAGTTCGGCGGCGCCGCGCAGGGTCCGTACGGCGTTCAGCGTGGTGACGACGGGCAGGTGCATGCCGGTCGCGTCGGCGAGGGAGGTGATCATCCCGGAGTTGTCGACGAGCGCCTCGGGGTGCACGGCCATCACGGACCCGGACGCGCCGAGCGACACGACGGCGTCCCCGAGCCCGATGCCGAGGCCGAAGGCGGCGGCCATGGTCTCGCCGGTCCCGGCGGAGATCAGCAGCCCCTCCGGGGTCGTACCGGCCGCGTCCGCCGGGCCGATCACCTCGGGCAGCATGGCCTGGTGACCGAGCGCCAGCTCGACGAGGTCGGTGCGGTAGGCGCCGGTGGCGGCGGACCAGTAGCCGGTGCCGGAGGCGCCGCCGCGGTCGGTGGTCCGGCGCACGGGCCGCCCGAGCAGCTGCCACACCAGCCAGTCGTGGGCCTGGAGGAGCACGGCGGTGCGCAGCGCGGCGTCGGGTTCGTTCTTCACCAGCCAGCGCAGTTTGGTGACGGGCTGCGGCGCCTGCGGCACGCACCCCACGGCCTGCGCCCACGCCTCGCGCCCGCCGAGCGCGTCGATGAGATCGGCCGCCGCGACCTGGGTGCGCTTGTCGCCGCCGACGAGGGCGGGGCGGACGGTGTTGCCCTGGGCGTCCAGCGGCACGACGGCGTTCTGCTGCGCCGACACGCCGATGGCCTGCACGCCTTCGAGCAGACCGCCGCCGGCCGCCTCACCGAGGGAGAGCAGCCAGGCCTGGGGGTCGACGTCGGAGGGACGGCCCTCCACCGGATGCGGGGCGTAGCCCTGCCGGAGCACGGCGCCGGTGTCCGCGTCGCAGACGACGATACGAGTGAATTCGGGCGAACTGTCCAGCCCGGCGACTATCCCCATGGCGAAAATTCTATGGGCCCGGCGGCGTCGCCCCGCCCGGCACTCAAGTGTTGCTGGTTCCCCAGTCGTCCTCGGGGGCCCCGCCCGTGTTCCGGTCCCGCAGCGAGCGCACCCGCTGGGTCACCGACTCCGGCATCCGGTCACCCACCTTGTCACTCACCGCGTGGTACGCCTTGCCCGCGAACTGGCGGCCCTGCTGGGCGGCCGTCTCGGCGGTGTTGCGCACGGCGGGGTTCTGCGAGACCTGTCGCGCGGACTTCTTCAGCTGCTCGTAGCGCTCGCGCCCGGCACGGGTGCCCAGCACGTAACCCAGAGTCAGCCCGGCGACGAATGTGAGCTTGTAGCGCATGGCGGCCACCCTTTCCTTGCGTAGGACTTCGGTGCGGCGTCGGTGCCGGGGGAACCGATTGGCGGAGCACCCCCCTGCTTGCGCTAATGTATGTGTCGCAGCGAGCGTCCGCCCCCTGGCGAATACCCAGGTAGGTACGTTCGATGCAACGAGGCATTCCTCCGTAGCTCAATTGGCAGAGCAGCCGGCTGTTAACCGGCAGGTTACTGGTTCGAGTCCAGTCGGGGGAGCTCGGTCCTCCGTAGCTCAATTGGCAGAGCAGCCGGCTGTTAACCGGCAGGTTACTGGTTCGAGTCCAGTCGGGGGAGCAGATTGAACGAGGACCCCCGATGGGGTCCTTTTTCATGTCGCTTCCCGTGTCCCGGGAACCGTGCAGGTCACGGCGGAGTCCTTCAGGGCATGCGAAGTCGACCATACGAAGCAGGAGATCGTATGAGCGGCTATGCTGCGGCAGACGGCGCGCACACATGTACGCGACACGCCGCTATGGGGCGGTAGCTCAGCCGGTTAGAGCAGCGGACTCATAATCCGTCGGCCGTGGGTTCGAGTCCCACCCGCCCCACCACCCACCACTCCCGCAGAAACGATGCGACCTGCCGGAACGTCAGTTCCCGCCGCGCAGTACGGCCAGGATGCGGGACCAGGCGGCCCCTCCCAGAAGAGCATCCGCCTCGGGTGTGCCCCCATAGCGGTAGCGCGGCGACGCCGGTGCCGGCGCCTCGCCGGGAAGGCGGACGCGGTGGCCGGCGTCCGGGGCGGTGATCAGACGGGGAACCCCTCCGGACGCGCGATGCCGCAGGGCCAGTTGTTCGGCGTACGGAAGAGACGGCCACATCGCGTCGGCGCCGCCCGCGACCAGCAGGAGATCGGCCCGGGTCCGCTCCACGGGGATCGCCGCCGCGGGAAGCCGGTGGGCGTGGGTGCGCTCGCTGAGTTCGTACCAGGGGCGGATGGCTGTCGGTCCGGCGTCCGGTTCCGACGGGGTCCAGGAGTCGTCCATCGGGACGAAGGGCAGTGGCCGCCCGCGCCAGGTCCAGGACGACCGGTAGGGGTGGTCCGCCCCGTCGTGGCCCGGGCCGACGTTGCACCAGACGTGGGACGGGGGAGACAGCGCGACGACGGCGTTCACGCGCGGGTCGTGCACGGCGGTGAGGAGCGCCGCCTCGGCTCCCTTGGACGTGCCCAGGATGCCGATGCGTGTCGCGCGTCTCGCCCGGAGACGGGTGACGGCGGTGGTGAAGGTCTCCAGGGGGATCTCGCAGATGCCCGGCGGCTGACCCGGTCCGCCGAACCAGCGGATCGCCAGTGCCGTCATGCCGTGTCGGGCCAGGAGCCGTGCCCTCTCCCGCTCGATCCGCCCGCTGGAACCCGCCAGGACCAGCACGCCGACGTCACCGCCGTGCTCGGGAGCGGCGACCATCCCCTCCCAGGGAGCGGTCAGCTCCTGCTCGACGACGTTCATACGACCTCCCGGGTTGTTGACTCGGATGCCCCGGCGCACCGCTGCGCGCCGGGTGTGGGGTGAACCCGCCGACCCCGCATCCCTGCGCGGTCCCGGGACCATGGAGGACTGCTGGACCACGGTGATCAGGAACGCCGTCGCCGGGCCCGTGCTCCGCTGACCGCCGGCACACGTCATGGCCCGGGCCCAGGCAGCCCACAGGCGGCACCCCGCCTCGCCCGCCGGGCTCGTGCCATGGCTGCCGGGCAGGAGTTCGCCGTGGCCGTCCGAGTCCGGTCCGGAACCTGCTCCTCAGGCAGCACTGCCGCACGTCACCGCACCACCGGTGACACGCGTTCCCGTCGTCCCGCGGGCCCTGTCACGTCGTCGTGGCGGGGCCCGCGGGCGTGTGGAGGCGGGCGAACACGTCCTCCAGGGGCAGGTCGGGACGGTCCTTGTCCGCGTCCCAGTGCCGCAGGACCGCCGCCGACGCCTCCGCCAGGTCCGGCGGCAGTCCTGCGGCGTCCAGGGTGGCCGCGATCTCCTGCATCTCCGGCGCCCAGCGCCAGGCACGGGCGGCGACGCTGGGGAGGTGATCGACCTCGGCGAGGATGCGTGCCGTCAACTCCTCACCCTCCCGTGTCAGTTCATCGCCCACGCCATGGCTCGCGGCGAGGGCGTGCGAGACGGCCGCCAGGACCCGCGCCGACTTCTGGAAGGAGGCGTACGCCGTCTTGAGCGCCGATGCCGCGCCGATCCCGGCGTCGAGCGGGCGGGCCGGGACGTCGGTGCCCTCGAAGAGTACGGCGGTCCTCGCCACCGCCTCCGCGTCGCCGCTCAGATAGAGGCGCGGGCCGCTGCCGCCGGCCGGCGGGCCGCCGATGAGCGAGCCGTCGACCATGGTCGTGCCGCGTTCGGCGCAGGCCTTGGCGATACGGGCGGCGCGGTCCGGGCTGATGGCGTTGGCCTCGACGTAGACGCCCCGGAAGCCGTGCTCCAGGACCTCGTGGGCCACGTCCTCGGCGGCGTGCGGCGGGCAGACGGACAGCACGAAGTCGCTGACGGCCAGGGCGGATGCGAGGGACTCGGCCGCCTCCAGGCCCGCCTGACGGGCCCGTTCCAGGGAGGCCGGGCCGCGGCCGGCCGGGACGTACAGGACGCGGGTTCCGGTGCGGGCCGCCTGGCCGCCCACCGGGGCCCCCATCGCCCCCGGGTGGAGGAGAGTCACCGTCGTCGTCATTTCCGCCTCCCGCCCGGCAACCTTCTGGGATCCTGCGGCGACTGTACGTCGAAGGCTTCCGTCACCGAAGCCCCACCCGACACACAAGGACCTCAGCCGTGGCGCCTCGCTCCTCACACCGCCGTCCCCGCACGTCACGCGCCCTTCTCATCGCCGTCGCGGTGGGCGCCGTCGCGCTCGTCGCGTCCGTGATCGTGGCGTTCCGGCCCGGCGGCGGCTCCGCGGCGAGCGTCTCTGTCGCGGACGGCAGCGGGGGTCCGGCGATCACCGAGTCCACCGCGGTGAGGCGCACACCGTCCACCGGCCCGTCGCCGACTCCTTCCGCGACCGCTTCGGCTTCGGCTTCGGCGAGCAAGAACGCCACCCCGAAGGCCACCGCGTCCAAGCGGCCCAAGGCCACCGGCACCCCCAAGTCCCGGTCCACGACGGGCGCGTCGGCGGGACGGATCAGGCCCGGCGTCAGCTACAGCGGAGTCGCCACCTTCTACGACGCCGGGAACGGCGACGGCGCCTGCACCTTCGGTCCGACCGACGACGTGATGACCGCCGCCATGAACACCGCCGACTACGAGACGTCCAAGGCGTGCGGGGCGTACGTCAAGGTCCGTGCCGCGAGCGGCGCGTCGATCGTCGTGCGGATCACCAACGAGTGCCCCGCGCCCTGCCGGGTCGGCCAACTCGACCTCAGCGCGCAGGCCTTCGCGAAGCTCGCCGCGCCGGTCAAGGGCGAGATCCCCGTCACCTGGAGCCTGGTGAGCCCGGACACGAGCGAGAAGCTGTCCATCCGGTACAAGACGGGGTCCAGCCGCTACTGGTGCGGTCTCCAGGTGCTCGGCCACCGGAACCCGGTGGCACGGCTGGAGGTGCGAACCAGTGGCGGCTGGACCGCGCTGCCGCGGGCCGAGTACAACTACTTCCTCTCCGAGCAGGGCTCCGGCTGCGGCGGGGCGATCCGCGTCACCGACATCTACGGGGAGCAGCTGGCGGTGGACGGGATCGCCCTACGGCCGAACGTCGTCCAGGGGACGGGCCTGCAGTTCGCCCGGCACTGAGTCCTCGGGGTTCAGCCCGTCGTCACCGCCGTGTCGTCGACCACGAAGCTCGTCTGGAGCGAGGAGTCCTCGACACCGGAGAACTTCAGCGTCACCGTCGTGCCCGCGAAGGCCGCCAGGCTGAACGACTTCTGGACGTACCCGGAGGCCGCGTTGAGGTTGGAGTACGTGGCCAGGGTGGTCGAACCGGCGGTCACCGTCAGCTTGTCGTACTGGGTGCTGGTGGTGGTCTCGGCCGTGTCGATGTGCAGGTAGAAGGTGAACGTGGTGCCCGTGCAGCCGCTGGGGATCGTCACCGACTGGGAGAGCGTGTCGGTGTGGGTGGAGCCGTAGCCGTCCAGCCACGCCTTGTAGGAGCCGGTGCGGGCGGCCTCGGCGCTGTCGTTGGTGATGACACCGCTGGTCGCGGTCCAGGTGGTGTTCCCGGACTCGAAGCCCGCGTTGCCCAGCAGCTGGGTGGAAGTGCAACTGCCGCCACCGCCGCTGGAGTTGACGGTCCAGCTGAAGGAGGCGGTGCCGGTCGCGCCCGTGCTGTCCGTCACCGTGACGGTCGTGCTGTACGTGCCGGCCGTCGTCGGTGTGCCGGAGATGACGCCGGTGGAGCTGTTGATCGACAGGCCGGTGGGGAGACCGGTCGCCGCGTAGGTCAGGGAACCGCTGTTGGTCGAACTGGCCGAGATCTGAAGGCTCGTGGCCGTGCCGACGGTCGAGGTCTGGCTGCCCGGGTCGGTGACCGTGACGCCGGTCGCCGGGACCGTGATGTGGCTGCCGACGTTGATGCCGGCGAAGGCGTTGCCGACCCCGGCGTACTGCGTGGAACTGGTGCCGTAGAGGGCCGCGGCGGCGTTGAGGGCGGCGGTGCGGGCGCCCGCGTAGTTGGTGCTCGACGTCATGTACGTCGTCAGCGCCTTGTACCAGATCTGCAGGGCCGCGGCCCGCCCGATGCCGGCGACGGCGACGCCGTCCGAGGTCGGGCTGTTGTAGGTGACGCCGTTGATGGTCTTGCTGCCGCTGCCCTCGCTCAGTAGGTAGAACATGTGGTTGGCGGGGCCGGACGAGTAGTGGACGTCCAGGTTGCCGACGCCCGAGTACCAACTGTCCGCCGAGGCGCCGTCCTTGCTGGGCTTGTCCATGTAACGCAGCGGCGTGCCGTCGCCGTTGATGTCGATCTTCTCGCCGATGAGGTAGTCGCCGACGTCGGTGGAGTTGCCGGCGTAGAACTCGACGCCGGTGCCGAATATGTCGGAGGTGGCTTCGTTCAGCCCGCCTGACTCACCCGAGTAGTTGAGTCCGGCCGTGTTCGAGGTGACGCCGTGGCTCATCTCGTGCCCGGCCACGTCCAGCGAGGTCAGCGCGTGCGTGCCGCCCGAGCCGTCGCCGTATGTCATGCAGAAGCAGTCGTCGTCCCAGAAGGCGTTGACGTACGACGAGCTGTAGTGGACGCGGGAGTAGGCCGCCACGCCGTCGTTCTTGATGCCGCTGCGGCCGAAGGTGTTCTTGTAGAAGTCCCACGTGACCTGCGCCCCGTAGTGCGCGTC
Organism: Streptomyces sp. Act143; assembly: GCF_003143935.1. Lineage (GTDB taxonomy): Bacteria > Actinomycetota > Actinomycetes > Streptomycetales > Streptomycetaceae > Streptomyces. The sequence continues at coordinate 7,427,847 of NZ_QFRX01000001.1, forward strand.
GACGCCCGCCGTCTGCGTGTTGGACCCGGACCCGGTGCCCCAGGTGTCGTCCGTGTCGGTCATCAGCGTGCCGGTGCCGGACGTGCCGTTGTTGAGGCTGTACGTCTTGTGGCCGCCGCGCGAGGTGTCGTACAGCTGGTAGGTCGAGCCGGACAGGTTGGTGCCGATGGTGACCGTGCCGCTGTACTGGCTGTTGCCGGTGCCGGTCTCGACGCCCTCGAAGCGGGAGAGTTCGGCGCCGGTGGTGGCGTCGGTGACGACGTGCAGCTTGCTGGGTGTGCCGTCGTCCTGGAGTCCCGTGACGACCGTCTCCCAGGCCAGCTTCGGGGTGCCCTGGCCCGCCCAGATCACCTTGCGGGCGCTCTCGGCGGCGGGGGAGTCCGCGTCGAGGGCCTTGGCGGTCCGGAGCGCCTTGGTCTCGGCGGCGGACTTGCCGTACGTCGCGGTCGTGGACTTCACCGAGACCGTACGGCGGTTGTTGTTGAAGGTGGTGCTCACGGTGCCGGCGGCCACCGAGGCCGGGGGCGTGTGCACGACCAGGTCGCCGCCGAGGACGGGGAGGCCGGCGTAGGTGCGCTCGTAACGGGTGTGCAGGGTGCCGTCGTTGTCCTTGACGACGTCCTTGACGACCAGCTTCTCCTTGGCGCCGAGGCCGAGCGACTTCGCGGTCGTGCCCGTCTTCGCGGAGGCGTTCTCGATGAGCGCGGTGCGCTGGGCCGGGGAGAGCTTGGCCTCCAGGCCTCCGGTGCGCAGCGGGCTCGGGTGGGGGGACGCGGGCGCGGCGGTCGCGGGGACCGTCTGCACGCCGAGGGCCAGCAAAGCGGCGGTGGCCGCCAGTGCTGCGGCGGCGGTGGCCGGTCTGGTGGCCGGTCCGGTCGCCGGTCTGGGGGTTCGTCTCACTCTTGCTCCTCCTGCGACGGCCGCGCGCGGGCGGCCGGTGTCAGACCGGACAGACGGGTGTGCTGTCCGGGTCGAGCTGGGCAGGGCCGTGCGGCACCTGTGCGTCGGGCGGGTGCGCCCTGTGCGCAGGGTGGAGGAAGAGTGACAGAGTTGACGGTGGCATGTCAGGCGGGTGGGAGTCATTCGAGGGTTATCCCTCTATGACCCCACTGACCTGTGTGTTTACTGTGAGAGCGCTTACCGCCCGACGGCCCCCAGGACGGCTTCCACCTGCCGGAGCGGCTCCGGTCCCACGAAGCGGAGGACGACGGTGTCGGCGCCGGCCGACCGCAGCGCGCTGATCTTCCCGGCGGCCTGCCGCGCACTGCCGGAGACGGTGAACACCTCCTCCTGCGGGCGCCCCAGCCAGGCGCCGTGACCCTCGGTGGACGGGTGCAGAGCCCGGGCCACCGCGTCCGGGTCGTCGCCGACACAGGCGAAGGCGAACACGCTCAGGGTGTGGTCCTCGCCCGCACCGCCCTTGGCGAGCAGCGCCCGGACCCGCTCCAGGTCCCGCGGGCCGTGGCCCTCCGCGATCAGGGTGCCGTCCGCGACCCGCCCGGACAGCTCCAGGGAACGCGGCCTGACCACCCCCGCGACCACCGGCGGCGGCTCGGCCGGCGGGTGCACGAGCCCGATGTCCTCGATGCGCACCTCGCGCCCCTCCACCGTGACCCGCTCCCCGCGCAGCAGCGCCCGTACGACGGTGATCGTCTCCTCCAGCAGGGCCAGCGGGGAACGCGGCGCGACCCCGGCCTGCTCCATCCACTCCCGCACCCCGTGCCCGATGCCGGACACCAGCCGCCCCGGGAACACCCGTGCCAGCGTGGCCAGTTCCATCGCCAGCAGCGCCGGGCTGCGCAGCGGGGCCGGCGTGATCCCGATGCCCACCCGCAGCCGCTCGGTCGCGCCCAGCGCCACGGCCGCCGCCGACACCCCGCCGGTCCAGCCCAGGTCCTCCACCACCCACAGGTCGTCCACACCGAGTGCCTCGGCCCGCCGCGCGAACCCGGGCAGTTCCTCGGGGGCCCAGTCGCGGTCGTACATCACACCGATCCGAAGGTTCGTCATGCACCGGAACCTACGGTCGGGCCGCGGAATTGATCAACGGGCCTGCCGCGGCGGCCGGTTGCGGTCGGCCCACCGGGGGTCAGCGCAGACAGCTCCTGATCGCCGTGCGGAGAGCCGTGCGGACCTCCTGCGGCGGCGGTGGGCCGTCGGTCCCGGTGCCGGCGGTGAGGGCGGCGGCGACCGTGTGGAGCTTGGTGTTGGAGAGCTGGGAGGTCGTGCGCAGGATCAGCCAGGCGTCCTCGGACGTACAGGCGTGCGCGGCCATGAGGATGCCGCGGGCCTGGTCGATGACCGGCCGGGAGACGATCGCCCGGCGGAGCTGGTCGACCTCCTCGCGCAGCACATGAAGCTGTTCCGCCCGTTCCCGGGCCACCGCGGAGCCCCCGGGGGTCGCGGCCCCGGGGCCGGGCGGACGAGGGGCCGTGCTCAGCGGGTCGGTGGTGTCCAGGCCGGCCAGTTCCAGGATGCGGCGCGGCTGGCCGCTCCAGTGCGTGGTGGTCACCGGTATGTGCCGGCGGCGGCCGTAGTCGTCGAGCAGGTCCAGGAACTGCAGCCCCGCCGTGTCCATGAACACCACGTCGGCCATGTCCAGTTCGACGCGGCGGACGCCGTCCGGCAATGTCGTCAACGTCCTGTCCAGGACGTCCGCGCAGCCGTGCACGAGCTCGCCGCGCGGCCTCAGTTCGGCACGGCCCGCGTGCGTGCGTCCCTGGATGACCAGGGGGATGAGTCGGCCTGCGAGAGAGGTGTGCGCCGCTGAGTCCATGTCCCCGCCTCGTCGGTCCCCGTCCGTCGTCACGGCGTCGTACGCCGTGTCGTCCCCGGCCGTACGACCCGCCTGCCTGCCGTGCCCTTCCCAGCCCGCGACAGGCCGTGGAGCGTGGAACCGGCTCCGCGGGGGCCCGGCGGTGCTGAGGTGCGCCTGCCCTGCGCGTCGCGGGCTACACCCGTCCGGCGGGGATTGACCGGCCTGGCGGCGGGTACGCGCGTTTCGTCCGGGATCAGCGGGGAGCGGTATGAGTGGCAGGAGTGGGCCGGAGGGGCTCGACGGGCGCGGACCGGGCGGCACGTCCGGTGCCTTCGCCCATCCCGCCCTGTTCTACCGGCACACCCGGGACTACCTCGACGGCCTGCTCCGCTTCGTCCGCGAAGGGCTCGCCGCGGGGGAGCCCGTCGCCGTTGCGGTGCCCGGCGAGAACCTCCGTCTCGTCCGGGAGGGGCTCGGGCCCGACGCCGACGCCGTACGCCTCCTCGACATGCGCGAGGCCGGCCGCAACCCCGGCCGGATCATCCCCGGCGTGCTGCGGGCCTTCGCCGACGCACAGCCGCCGGGACGCCGGGTACGGATCGTCGGCGAACCGATCTGGGCGGGCCGGACCGCCGTGGAGTACCCGGCCTGCGTCCAGCACGAGGCCCTGATCAACGCGGCCTTCGCAGGCCGTGCGGTGACCATCCTGTGCCCGTACGACGTCCGGCGCCTCGACGCCCGGGTGCTCGCCGACGCCTGCGCCACCCATCCCACGGTCATCCACGGCGGATGGACCGCGGACAGCGGGCGGTACGCGCCCGACACCGTGGTCGCCCGCTACAACCGGCCGCTGCCCGCCCCTCCGGAGGCCTGCTCCCTGACCTTGCCCTTCGGCAGCGGTTCGCTGGCCGAGGCCCGCCACCGCGCCGCCGACGAGGGCGCCCGCCTCGGCCTCACCCCGGCCCGCGCGCAGGACCTGATGCTGGCCGCCGCCGAGCTGACCACCAACAGCGTGGTGCACGGGGGCGGGGCGGGGGTGCTGCGCGTATGGGGGGAGGACGGGACGCCTGGGGAGCACGGCACGTCCGGGGCGGTGGTGTGCGAGGTGCGGGACTCCGGGCTGCTCGCGGATTCCCTGGCGGGGCGCCGCCCGGCCCCGCCGGACCAGCGCGGCGGGCGTGGGCTGCTGCTGGTGAACATGGTGGCCGACCTGGTCCGGATGCACACCGGCCGGGCGGGGACGACGGTGCGGTGCTGGTTCGGGGCGTGGCCTAGCGCCTGATCCTCCCTTTGGGAGCCGTGGGAGCCGTGGGAGCCGTGGGGGCCGTGGGAGCCGGTGGAAACCTTTGGGGGACGGTCACAGGGGTGCCTGCCAGTTCACCGTCGTGCCCGTGCCCGCGCCCGTGCCCCCGTCGCCGGTCCCTCCGTCGTCGTGCACCGTCAGCCGGACCCCGTCGCGTCCGTCCGGGAGCGTGCCCGTCACGTCCACGGTCACCTCGATGCGGGAGACGCCGGACCGCCGGGACGCGGCGGCGAGGGCGCGGCGCAGGGCGGTGAGCAGGTGGTCGGCGGTCTGCTCGGGAACCCGGCTCTCCACGGCGCCCGTGAAGCGCGTCGAGGGCGCGAACCCCAGGACCGCCGCCGCCCCCGCCGTCTCCCGGAGCACCCTGCCCCGGAAGGTCGTCGGCGCGTCGGCCGGCGGCTGCTGGAGGGCGAAGATCGTCGTGCGGACCTCCTGGATCGTCGACTGGAGTTCGTCGACCGCCTGGCCCAGCGTCTCCCGGACGTCCTCCGACCCGCTCCGGCGCTGTGCGGACTCCAGCATCATCCCGGTGGCGAAGAGCCGCTGGACGACGAGGTCGTGCAGGTCGCGGGCGATGCGGTCGCGGTCCTCGAAGACGGCGAGGAGCTCGCGGCTGTGCTGGGCGTCCGCGAGGACGAGGGCCAGCGCCGCCTGGGAGGCGAACTGGACGGCCAGCAGCCGTTCGACGGAGGTGTACGGACGGTCGCCGCGCCGGCGGGGGAGGGCCAGGGTGCCGATCAGGCGGCCGCCGGCCTGGAGCGGGAGCATCATGCTGGGCCCGAAGCGGTGGCGGACACGGGTCGTCATGCGCGGGTCCGTCGCCGAGTCGTCCACGAAAACCGGCTCGCCGCCCAGGAGTTGTTCCAGGACCGGGCTGCCGGGAGCGATGGTGGTGCCGACGATGTCACCGGGGTCGTCGTACGCGGAGGCCGTCACGATCTCCATGCCGCCCTCCTCGGTGGGCTGGAGGATGACCCCGGCGGAGGCGTCGGCGAGGATGCGGGCGCGTTCGGCGACCGTCGTCAGGGCGTCGGCCGCCGGCCCGTCGCTCAGCAGGGCCGTCGTGACCGCCGCCGCGCCCTCGATCCACCGTTCCCGCTGGCGTGCCGCCTCGTACAGGCGGGCGTTGCCGATCGCGATGCCGGCCTGGACGGCGAGGACGTGCAGGAGCTGTTCGTCCTCGGTGGTGAACGTCTCCTTGCCCGCGAGGTGCAGGGTGCCGAACTCCTCGTCCTGCACGTGGATCGGCACGGTGAGCATGGCCGCCCCGGCCGCCGGCGCGCCCGGGGCGCGGATCTCGATGAGCCCGTCCTGCCCCGGGTCGGCCGTCCCGAGCGCGGCGTACCGGGCGCCGGTGAGGTCGGCCGCCGCGTCCACGATGTGCTCGAGGGTGGTGCGCAGTTCGAGGTCGGTGCCGACGCTGAGGACGGCCTCCAGGAGGGGTGGGAGCGGGTCCTCGCCGGTCAACGGGGCGCCTCAGTCGGTGATCGGGTCCAGCGCCAGCGGCTCGATGCGGCCCTCCAGCATCGCGCCCAGCCCCTCCACCGCGCACACCTCGGGACGCTCCGCGATGTGCACCGGCATGCCGGTCGCCTCGCGCAGCATCTGGTCGAAACCGGGGAGCAGGGCGCTGCCGCCGACCATCATGATCCCGCGGTCGGCGAGGTCGGCCACCAGATCGGGCGGGCAGTCCCGCAGCACCTTGCCGATGCCGTCGAGGACGGCCGTGAGCGGGGTCTGGATCGCGTCGCGGACGGCGGCGGTGTCGACCTGGACGGAGCGGGCGAGACCGGTGGCCACGTCGCGGCCGTGGATCTCGGTGGAGGCCGGGCCGGACGCGGTGAGGCCGTTGCCGGACAGGGCGAGCTGGAGCGGTCGTACGGACTGGCTCGGCAGCATCAGCTCGTGCTGGTGGCGCAGGTGCTGGACGATCGCGTGGTCCACGGCCTCGCCGCCGACCGGGATGCGCACGGCGTTCACGATCGAGCCGAGGGAGAGGACGGCGACCTGGGTCGCCGCCGCGCCGCAGACCAGCACCATGGTCGCCTCGGGCCGCTCCACGGGCAGTCCGCAGCCCACGGCCGCGGCGATGAGGGTGTCCACCAGCTCCACGCGGCGGGCGCCGAGGCCGACCAGGGTCTCGATGGCGGCGCGCTGGGCGAGCGGGTCCGCGTCGTGCGGGGTGCAGGCGGCGGCGCGCAGGATCGGCTTGCGGCGCAGCGAGCGGCGGATCTTGTCGCCGAGCAGGTGCCGCAGCATGCGCTGGGCCATCTCGATGTCGACGACCGTGCCACCGGAGACGGGGCGGACGACGCGGATGTAGTCGGGGGTGCGGCCCGTCATCTTCTCCGCGAAGTCGCCGACCGCGATCAGCGCGCCGGTGCGGGTGTTGACGGCGGCGACGGACGGCTGGTCGACGACGAGCCCGGCGCCCTTCACGTACACCCGCGTCCTCGCCGCCCCCAGGTCGACGGCGAAGTGGCAGCGACGCAGCTGCTCCAGACTGGCGGTCATGGCAGGTCCTCCCGAGAGCACAGACCGGGGGGCGCGCCGGGCGGCGGGCCTCACTGGCATCGTGTGGGGGCCGGGGGTGGGGCGCCTGTTGGAGGGGGCTGTGTGGGGAGCGGCTGAATGGGGGTTTTGTGTCTTATGTCCCTTGTAATGAAAAAATAAAGGCCCAGTCGGGCAGGGGGTCGCCGGACATGCGGCGGCGCCGCCTCCCTGGGACGGGGAGACGGCGCCGCTGCGGTCGGGCTTTCTCTGCCGTCAGACCAGCCAGCCGACGAAGTGGACGAGTCCGGCCAGGATGTCGGTGAGAAGGTTCATGATCGTGCGTTCTCCTTGCGAAGGTGCATTGAGTGGGACCTGCGCCGACCACGGTCTGCAGCCCGTCGCTTGCGCACCGTAAGTATCGTCCGCCTCTCGCGCCCCGGGCGATCTCCTGAGCGACGATCACCTGTTCAAGGGAACACCTGATCCCCTGTTCGGATCACCCCCAGCTCCGCCAAGTCCTGTGGCCGCAGGCGCAGTTGTTCCGCCGTGGCCCGGACCTCCGACGTCGGCCGCTTCAGGATCGCCGCGGCCAGTTCGGGGGCGATCACCGAGAAGTAGCTGTCCGGTGCGGCCCAGGTGGTGCCGGGCGCCGCCAGGGCCAGGGCGCCGCCGGAGCCGCCCTCGCCGATGACCAAGGTGGTGACCGGGGTGCGGGCGGCGGCCACCGTCAGGAACAGGTCCGCGATCGCCGCGCCCACGCCCTGCCGTTCGGCCTCCGCGTCATTGGCGGCACCGGGGGTGTCCACCAGCGTCAGCACCGGGATGCCGAGCCGGTCCGCGAGCCGGATCAGCCGGGTCGCCGTCCGGTAGCCCGCCGGGCGGGTCGCCGTCCCGTCCTGCGCCGCGTAGGCGACCGTACGGCCGTCCCGCTCGCCGAAACCGCACAGCATGCCCGGGTCGGTGCCGCCGCACCGGTCGCCGGAGAGGGGCAGCCGGTGGGTGAAGTAGGCGTCCAGATAGGCGGTCGCCCGCGGGCGTCGCGGGGCGCGGGCGCGGCGGACCGCGTCCCAGCCGGTCGCGGGCGGATCGGTCGCGCCGAGCGGGGCGGGCACCGGGGCCGGGTCGCCGCTCGGCCGTGTCAGCAGCCGCAGCCACCGCCCCAGTACCTCCCGCAACTCCTCGGGGCGGACGACCGCGTCCACCGCGCCCGCCGCGAGCTGCGCCTCCGCCGTGTACGCCGCCGGGTCGGCGTCCGCCGGGCGCACCCGGGAACCCGCGAAGCCGACCTGGGCGCCGGGGAGGGCGAGGGTGACGTCGGCGCCGGCGCCGAGGGTGGCCCAGCCGCCGCCGGTCGCCGGATCGCGCAGGACGGCGATCTGCGCCAGGCCCGCCTCCCGGGTGAGCGCCGACTGGCGTGCCACCCGCTGGAGCTGGGTGAGCGCGAGCATGCCCTCCTGCATCCGGCTGCCGCCCGTGGCGACCAGCGGCACGACCGGCAGCCGGTGTGCGCGGGCATATGTGTACGCCGCCTCCAGCCGGTCGCCGGTGCGCAGCCCGAGCGAGCCGCCGAGGAAGCCGAACTCGAAGGCGATCAGCACGGCCCGGACGCCCTCGACCCGCCCGGTGCCGCACACGACCGACTCGTCCTCGCCGGTGCGCTCGGCGGCGCGGGTGCGCGAGGCGTCGTAGCCCTCCCAGGCCAGCGGCCCGTCGGCCCCGAACTCGCGCTCCGGGACGGGTAGTTCGGTGAAGTCGTCGGTGACGAGGGCGAGTGCGGCGCGGGCGGACGGACGCTCAGGCATGCAGGGCCCGCTTCATGATCTTCCCCATGTCGTTGCGGGGGAGGGAGTCGAGGTGGTGGACGACGCGGGGCCGCTTGTGCGGGGCGAGGCGGCGGGCCACATGATCGGCCAACTCCGCCGCGCCCGGCGGCGACTGGGGATCGTCCGGCACGATCCAGGCGACGATCCGCTCACCCAGGTCCGCGTCCGGCTCGCCCGTCACCGCCGCCTCCCGCACCCCCGGATGTTCGAGGAGCGCGTTCTCGATCTCCCCGGCCCCGATCTTGTAACCCCCGCTCTTGATCAGGTCGGTGGCCTTGCGGCCGACGATCCGGACGTATCCGTCGGGATCGCGCACGGCCATGTCACCGGTGCGGAAGAAGCCGTCCGCCGTGAACGCGGCGGCCGTGGCGTCGGGACGGTTGAGGTACTCCGTGAACAGGTTCGCCCCGCGCACCTGGATCTCGCCCACCGTCTCGCCGTCGTACGACGTGATCGGCGTCCCGTCCTCCTCCACCAGCCGCAGCTCCACGCCCGGCAGCGGGACGCCCACGGTGCCGGCCCGCGCTTCCCCGTCCGCGCGCACGCTGGTGTTCATCAGCGTCTCCGTCATGCCGTACCGCTCGATCACCCGGCGGCCGGTCGCGGCCGTGATGCGCTCGTGGTCGTGCACGGGCAGGGCCGCGGAGCCGGAGACCAGCAGCCGGGCCCGGCCCAGTGCCTTCGCCAGCCCCGGTTCGCCGGGGAGGGCCTGGGCGATCCGGTGGTACATCGTCGGCACCCCGAACACCATGGTCGCGCAGTCGTTCAGTTCCCGTGCCACGCCCTCCGTGGTGAACCGGCCCAGGTGACGCACCGAGCCGCCGCCGCGCAGCGGGCCCAGGATGCCCAGCACCAGGCCGTGCACATGGAACAGCGGCAGCCCGTGCACGAGCACGTCCGCGCCGGTCCACTGCCAGGCGTCGGCGAGCGCGTCCAGCGTCGCGGCGATCGCCCGGCGCGGGAGGACGGCGCCCTTGGGTGGGCCGGTGGTGCCGGAGGTGTAGACGACGAGGGCGGGGCTCTCGGCGGAGGCGCCGGAGGCGGGGGCCCCGGCCGGGGTGCCGGCCGCGGCGTCCGGGCCGGCGCCCGCGAAGGCGTCTTCCCCGGTGGCCTGCGTCGGTACGTCCAGGCGGGCCAAGTGCCCGAGCGCGGGCGGCAGTTCGTCACCGGGCGCGGCCAGGACCAGCGAGGGCGCGCTGTCGGACAGGATGTGTCCCAGCTCCTTCTCACCGGACCTGGGGTTGAGCGGTACGGCCGCGCCACCGGCCTCCAGCACCGCCACCACCGCCACCGCGGTCTCCAGCGCCGGCGTCGCCCAGACGGCCACCCGGCCCGCCCCGCGGATGCGCCCCGCGAGGGCACCGGCGACGGCGGCGAGCTCGCCGTACGTCAGGGAGCGCTCACCGAACCGCAGGGCGGGCCGGTCGGGCGGGCTGTCGGTGAGGGCCGGGAATAGGGAGGACACCGGTGGTACTCCTTCGCTCACTGTCGCCGTACGTCAGCACGATCCTTCCGTACTCCGAACCCGTCCCGGTAGCACCACGTCCGCCACCGCACAGCTCACGTTGTCCGGGCCGCCCGCGGCGTTCGCCGCGCCGATCAGCGCGTGGACGGCCGCCTCGGGGGTGGCCGCGGTGGTGAGGGCGGTGCGGACACCGGCGTCGGGGATCACGCGCGACAGGCCGTCGGAGCACAGCAGATAGCGGTCGCCAAGGGCCGCGTCGTGGAGGCGGAGGTCCGGGTCCGCGGTGCCGAGGGCCTTGTGGAGGAGGGCGCGCCGGGGATGGGACGTGGCCTCCTCCGGAGTCAGACGGCCCTCGTCGATCAGGGACTGGACGAGGGTGTGGTCGCGCGTGATGCGGAACAGGGCGCCGTCGCGGAGGAGATACGCGCGCGAGTCGCCGATGTGGACCAGGGCGAGGCGGGAGCCCGCCTGGAGCAGGGCGGTGAGGGTGGTCCCGGAGCCGTCCGCCACGTCGTCCGTCGCGCCGCGCACCGTCTCCTGAAGGAGGTCGAGGACGTCCCCCGCGGGGATCTCCCGTGTCTCCAGCGACCTCAGCGCCTCCACGGCCGCCCGGCTCACCGGCGCGCCCCCGGGGCCGAAGCCGTCCGCGACCGCGAGCAGGCGGGCACCCGAGTACGCCGTGTCCTGGTTCTGCGGGCGGACCCGGCCGGGGTCCGAGCGGGCGGCGTGGCGCAGTTCCAGCACGGTTTCCTCCTCCGGCCGGCCCGTGCTGAGGTGGTCGATCAGGAACGCGGCCAGGTCCCGGCGCCGGTCCGTCTCCGCCTCCACCCGGGCCCAGTACGCGCGGATCTCCCGGGCGGCGGCGTCCGGCGCGAGCGCGCACACCTCGCGGACCCGGGCCAGCGGCATCCCGATCCGCCGCAGCCACGCCACCAGCCGGGCCTGCTCCAGCTGCGCCGGCGTGTAGTAGCGGTACCCGGTGTCCGGGTCGACCCGCGCGGGGCGCAGCAGGTCCAGCTCGTCGTACAGCCGCAGGGCCTTGGGCGACAGCCGGCACGCCTTCGCGAAGGCACCGATCGTCAGCATGGTCGTCCTCCCTGGCTCGATGCTGGGGCTTCACCGAGGGGGAGGGTCAAACCGGTTGCCGCGGTTGCGGGGCGGCCGGTTAACCTGCGCGTGGTCCGCGTGCCGTACGAGAAGGGACCCCGTCCGTGCCCCGCATCGCCCTCGCCACCTATGACCCCCGGCCGGAGCCCTCCCGTGACCGCGACCTGCCCGTGCTGGAGGCGGCGCTGCGGGCCGCCGGGGCCGACGCCCGGGCCGTATGCTGGGACGACACCGAGGTCGACTGGGGCGGCTACGACCTGGTCCTCATCCGGTCCACCTGGGACTACAGCTGGCGGGCCGCCGAGTTCACGGCCTGGACCGAGCGGGTCGGCAAGGTGACCCGGCTCGCCAACCCCGCCGACGTGGTGCGCTGGAGCGGCGACAAGCGGTACCTCGGCGAGCTGGCCGCGGCCGGCGTGCCGACCGTGCCCACGTCGTATCTCGCGCCGGGGGACGCCGTCGTGCTGCCCGACGGTCACGAGTACGTGGTGAAGCCGACCTCCGGGGCGGGCGCCCGTTATGCCGCGCGGTACACGGCCGAGCAGCACGACACGGCCGTAGGGCATCTGGAGCGGATGCACGCGGAGGGTTTCACCGCGATGATCCAGCCGTACATGCGGGGCATCGACACCGGCGGGGAGCGGGCGTTGCAGTTCTTCGGCGGGCGGCTGCTGCACGCCAGCCGGAAGCGGGCCGTCCTCGCGCCCGGCACGGCCTTCGACGCGGACAAGGTCGCCCACCCGGGCCTGGAGCCGTGGACGGCGACACCGGCCGAGCTGGACGTCGCCGAGCGCGCCCTGGCCGCCGTACCGGACGCCCCCGAGCTGCTGTACGCGCGCGTGGACCTGGTCGACGGGGACGACGGGGAGCCGGTGGTGATGGAGCTGGAGCTCGTCGAGCCGAACCTCTTCCTCTTCCTGCACCCGGAGTCCGTGCCGAGGGTGGTGGAGGCGGTGCTGGCGGCGGCCGAGGGGCCGTACGCACCCCCCGGCCGCCGTTAGCGGCCGGGGCGCTCAGCGCACCGCCACCCGCTGCAACAGGCCCCAGGTGAACTCCGCCGCGCACTCCCGGCGTACGCCCGCCGCGTCCGGCACCGTGAACGCCAGCCCCCACCTCGTCGGGGCCGTGCCCTCCAGGGGGCGGGCCGGGGCGAACGCCCGGGCCGCCTCGTCGACCGTGCACGACCAGGGCGTGAGGTCGTCCAGCGTGCGCAGGGCCGGGCCCGGCGCCCCCGGCGCCCGCACCAGCCACTCGTTCCACACCGCCGTCCCCGTCGGCGCCAGCAGCACCTCGAAGCGCAGGTCGGGCCAGAGCGGCAGCGGCCACAGCCAGGCCTCGCACACCATGTCGCCGACCGTGCGGGTGAGCACCGTCCCGGGGGTGCCGAGGACCGAGCGGTAGCGGGACGCGGCGGACCGGGCGCGGGGGGAGTGGAGCATGGTCTGCCAGCGTCTGTTCGCCTCGCGCATCTCCGCCGGGGAGACACCGAGGTCACGGCGGGCGTCCTCGACGAGGTCCGGGTTGTGGTCGGCCATGCGGCGCAGCAGGACCAGCTGGAAGTCAACGGGGCCGAAGGGGCTGGCGGCGGGCTTTGCGGAGGGCATGCGTCCCATGGTCGCCGACGCCGTCGCCCGGACGGCGGCCGTCCGGGAGGAACAGGACCGAGTTCACGTACCGCGGACCCCGGAACGGCAGCACGCGCCGCAGCAGACCGCGGGAGACGACGTACGCGGCACCCTCCTGGTGGGCCTCCAGCGGGAAGGAGCGGAGCGGCACCCAGGTGTCGCCCGGCAGCACCCAGCCCTCGTAGTCCAGCAGCGCCAGATACGTCACCACCGGGCCGATCGGCTGGATGCGGGACTCCAGCTCGACGAAGAGCGCCGGACGGTCGCGGGCCAGGATGCCGGTCGCGCCGCGCAGCACCGCCAGCTCGCTGCCGTCCACGTCGACCTTCATGAACCCGACGTCCTTCAGGCCGAGTTCGTCGAGGGTGACACAGCCGACCGGCAGCGCCCGCCCGTGGATGTCCCGGCGGACCAGCGACGACACCCCGCGCGCACCCGTGTCGTCCGGGGGCAGCCAGAGCCGGGCGGTGCCGGGGCGTTCGGCCGCGGCGGCCTGGACGACCCGGACGTTGGGCGGGGCGGTCGCGGCGAGCAGCCGGGCCAGCCGCGGCACCGGCTCCACGGTCACCACCCGGCGGGCCCGCCCCGCCAGCCGGCGCGTCCACGGCCCGTACCAGCCGCCGACGTCCACGGCCGTACCGCACCCGTCCGGGCACAGCTCGGGCAGCCGGGCCAGCTCCGGCTCGAAGCGCGGATAGACGGCCCGGGCGAGGGCCGCCACCAGCCGGTCGGGCAGCAGCGGGGCGATGCGCGCGGCGAGCGTCATGGTGTCGTCCGTGTCGTCCGTGTCGTCCGTGTCGTCCGTGTCGTCCGTGTCGCCGGTGTCGACCGTGTCGCCGGTGCCATCCGCTTGAGCAGCTCCTCGTGCTCGTCGTCCGACACCTGCTCCCCGGACGCGGGCAGCAACTGCGGGATGCCGTCGACGATCGGGTAGCGGCGGCGCAGCCGCGGGTTGTAGAGGACCTCGTCCGGGGCCGCCGGGCCGTCCGGCAGGACCAGGTGCAGCGGGCCCTTGTCGAGGGGGCACGCCAGGATCTGGAGCAGTGGGTCGTCGGGGTTCATGGGGGTGTCAACTCCTTGGCTCCGATGGGGGGTTGAGGGTTCGGTTGCTGGTCGTGCCTGGGCATGGACAGCAGGACGGCGACGGCGAGGACCGTGCCCGCGAGGCGCAGCGCGAGCCGCAGCGGGTCGTGCGGCAGCGTCTCGCCGAACGACAGCGTGCCGAGCACCGCCGTGAACAGGCAGGTCACCGTCGTGCACACCGGCACGATCAGCGAGGCCCGGCAGCGCTGCAGCGCCGCCTGCGACATCACGAGCCCGAACGCGCCGGTGAACAGCAGGAGATACGGGTACGGGGAGCGCAGCACGTCGACGACGGCCGCCCCGAGCCCACTCGATGTCAGCCGGGTGGACACCCCCTTGATGGCCAGCGAGCTCACCCCGTAGAGGAGGCCCACCGCCACGCCGTACTCGACGCCGGTGGTCGGCAGCCGGTGCCGGTGCCGGGACCGCCGCTCCGCCGCCCCGTACAGCCATACCCCGGCCGCCAGCGACGGCACGCACACCAGCAGGATCAACGGGTACGGGGCCGCCTGGCTCACGGAGTCCGCGCTCTCGTCCAGCGACAGCACCACCATCAGCAGCGCAGCGAGGATCGCCCCGAGCGCGTACCGCTCCCGCCCGGTCGTCTCCTCGCCCAGCAGCCGCGCCGACAGCAGCACCAGCAGCACCAGGCCGGAGACGAAGATGCCCTGCGCGGCGGCGATCGGCAGCGTCCGGTAGACGACGAGCTGCGCCCCGAACCCGGCGGCCAGCGCCAGCGACCCGCCGATCCACAGCGGACTGCCGAGCACCAGCCGCAGCAGCCGGGCGGGCTGCCGGATCGACACCTCCGGCAGGGAGCTCAACGCCCGTTTCTCCAGGACGAAACCGATGCTGTACAGGCTGTTCGCCAGCAGGGCCGCCGCCACTCCCCACCACATGGTCCACGCCCCCTAGGTCTTCCGCGCGTGCAACAACAGGATCGAAGCCAGGGACGGTCTGTGGCACGCCAGCCGGTCCAGCGGCCGCAACGGCCGCGGCACCCCGTGGAAGGGGGCTCCTTCCAGGCGTACGACGGTGAAGCCGGCCGCGGCGACGAACTCCCGCAGCGCGCGGGCCGTGTAGAGCCGCAGGTGCCCCACCACCTCCCGCCCCGGACGCCCGTGGACGGCGCGCAGGCTGACCTCGGAGAACACCGGCTGGACCCCGGCGAGCAGCAGCGCCCGGTTGTACCAGGCCGCCAAGTTCGGTGTGGACAGCATGAGATGGCCTCCGGGGCGCAGCACGCGACGGATCTCGTCCAGCGCCGAGTCCGGGTCGACGAGGTGCTCGATCACCTCGCTGAACAGCACGGCATCGATGGACTCGGTGCCGAACGGCAGCCCGCCGCCGGTGAGTTCGCCGCGGACGGCGTGCGGCAGCCGGGTGCGGGCGCGGCGCAGGGCGTCCTGGGACCAGTCGACGCCGACGAGACGGTGGCCGGGGAGGAGGGGCGCGGCGGTGGCGGCGGCTGTTCCGTCGCCGCAGCCGATGTCCAGGATCGTCCGTGCCGGTTCGCTCAGTGCCGCCGCCAGCATGCGGGCCTGGCGGAGGCTGCGGGGGGTGCCGGAGGCGACCGGGACGGCGGGGTCCTCGTAGAAGTCGCGCAGGTCGCGGGGCTCGGCCGGGGCGGTGGTCATGACTGCTCCACGTCCGTGGTGTGCAAGTAGTGCTCGAACAGATCGCGCAGATGGGCGCCGTCGCCGTGGCTGAGCAGGGAACGCGACCAGCGCAGGGCGAGGTGCAGCCGGCCGGCCGTGGACGCGGTGGTGACGGTGAGGCCGCGGGGCATCCGGGCCGGCGCCGAGAACCACACCGCGTGCGCGCGGCCCGCCTCCTCGCCGAAGTCCAGGGGGTACGGGATGCGGCCGATGTTGCTGAGGAGGGTCGTCGACGTCCAGGGCGCGGCGGCCCGGCGCAGACCTCGGGTGAGTGCCGCGCGCCAGGCCACGGGGGTGACGGGCGCGGTCAGGAGGGCGGCGCCGTGGCCGAGTTGGGGGCGGGGGAGGGACTTGAGGGCACGGGTGCGGGTCGCTGTGCGGGCGAGCAGGGGCTGGATGTCGGGTTCCTTCAACTCGTCCGGGGAGAACGGGACTTCGACGAGGCGGGTGCCGTTGCCGATGGGCATCGTGAGATCCCGGGGGCGGTCGTCGACCGGCATCGTGATGCGCAGCGGGCGGGGGTGGGCGCCGTGTTCCCTGTTCCAGTGGGCGATCGTCAGGGCCGTGGTGACCATGAGCTGGTCGTTCACGGTGTAGGGGGCGCCCTTGGGGCGGTGGGGGAGGGCAAGTTCGGTGACGAGCATGCCGTTGCCGGGGGAGGGCTCGGGGGTGCCGGGGGCCACTCGGGCGGGGGGTGACCAGTTGGAAGGGGCCGGTGTCCCGTCGCGGGGGGCCTCCGCGGTGCGGGTGGGTGGTGCGGTGGGGGAGTTGTCCTTGCCGCCGTAGATCTCGGCCGCCGTGGCGAGGACGCGGAGGCAGGCGGGGCCGTCGAGGGCGGTGTGGTTGATGGTGAGGAACAGAACGGTTCCCTTCGAGCCGACCGGCCGCCGTCCCGGGCGGAGCTGCGGGGACAGGCCGACGGCGTCCGTGGCCTCGCTGCCCTCCACTTGGCCCACCCGTTCCACCACCTCCAACCGCACCGGCGGTGAATCCGTCAGCGGCGGGGCCGTGGTCAGCGCACGCGTCCGCGCGTCCCGCAGCGCGTCCCGCCCCGGCGCCGGGAACGACACCACCTCCACGTCCGGCCGCTCGGTCAGTTCCCACGCGTACCGGCGCCGGTACCACCGCCCCCGCGCCTCCCGCATCAGGATGCGCGGGTGGCGCAGCAGGGCCTCGTGGAACGCCTTGCGCAGGCCCGCCGGGTCCAGGCGGCCCGGGAGGTGGACCTCGATGTGGACGGTCTCCGGCTCCTCCTCCTGGAGGCAGTGCCGGGCGACCTCGTCCACGACCGGGAACGGAATGGTCCTCACGCCTTCTCTCCCCCTTCGGCCCCTGGCACCCTGGGCAGCACCTGCGTCGGCGCCTCCGACTCGCCGACGGCCCCGTCGTCGTCCGGAACGCGTGGTGCGCGGGTGCTCACCACCGCCGCGAACAACCCGATCAGCGCCAGCAGTTGGGCCGCCCGCCCGAACGCCCCCGCACCCGACGCGACCGGCTCACCGGCCCCCGTGGCCGCCGCGATCCCGGCCCCCGCGAGGGCGACGAACGCGATCGGGACGAGCCACTCGTGCCGCCGGTACGCCAGCAGCGCGAGCGCCGGGACCAGCAGGGCGAACCATCCGGCGATCACCACACCCACCAGCGTGAGCGCGACCGTGCCCAGCCACAGCCCCGGCGGCGCGGCCGGCGGCTGCGGCTCGTCGGGGTTGGGGGAGCGCCGCCGCCACAGGGCGAGGCCCAGCAGGACCAGCAGCGCCACACCGCTGCCGATCAGGGCGCCGTCGTAGGTCACCGCCGGCTCGTACGACAGCTTGACCACGCCGCCCGCACCGGCCGGTATCCGCCAGCCCTGCTGCCAGCCGTCGAGCCGTACCGGCGAGAGTTCCCTGCCGTTCAGCGTGGCCTTCCAGCCGTCGTTGTAGTTCTCGTACGTCGTCAGATAGGTGGCCGCGCCCGAGCCGACCGTCACCTCGCGGCGGTCGCCGAGCCAGTCCCGTGTCCTCAGGTCACGGCCCGCCGGGGTGGGCTCGGTGACCGTGCCGCGGGTCAGGGTGACGTCGGTGAGGGCCAGGGGGCCCGCGTCACCGCCCTCGACCCGGTGCGCACCGGCCGACAGCTCCAACTCGGCGTCCGTGCGCCCCTCCTGGCAGAGCGTCACCGACACCGGTCGGCGCTCCCGCAGGTCCGCGACCGTGCCCCGCACGCTCGTCCGGTACAGCTCGCCGTCCACCGACACCACCGGTCCCTCGCCGCACGGCAGGGAGAACGTGCGGGTGTCGCGCGGCTGGGGTGTGCGGTACTGGTCGAGGGAGGGGATGTAGGCCTCGGTCAGACCCACCGGGAGGCGCAGGTTCTCGTCGACGACCGGGTTGTAGAGGGTGACCGGGGCCGTGTCGGTGATCGTGATGTCGAGGCGGTCGGTGGTGATCGCCGGGAAGCGCACCCAGCCGTTCTCGTCGACGCCGGCGGTGGTCGAGCCGTCGGGGGAGCTGACGGCGACCTGGGTGGGACGGGTGGCGAGGCCTCCGGCCGGGGCCAGGACCAGCTCACTGACCGGCTGCTTCCCGTTCCAGCTGAGGTGGATGGTGGGGCGGTCGCCCGCGATCCACGCCGTGGTCAGGTCGCCGTCGGTGAGGTTGCGGGCCGACAGGCCGGTGCCCAGGGCGGCCGTGGAGTCTGCGGTGGCGACGATGCGGTTGTCCTGGTCGGGCGCGACCTCGTACAGCAGCCGGTCGAGTTCCGGACCCGGCACGGTGGTCGCGCTCGCCTTCACCTGGTAGGTGCCCGCCGCCGCCGTGGAGAAGCGGCGGTGCAGGCCGGCCTCGGTGCCGTCGGCCGCGCGGTGCAGGGAGACCAGCTCGGCGGCGGCGTCGGTGTCGGCGGCGTCGGTGGGGAGCCGCAGAAGCCGGGTGACCTGGACGTCCGGCAGATCGATCTCGGAGAAGCCCGCGCCCAGCAGCCCGGAGCGGCGTTCCACCGAGTCGAGGATCGTCAGCTTCATCCAACTCGTCGGCCCGCTCGGCGCCTTGACCGACTGCGTCATGCCGTCGGGGCGCAGGAAACTGGTCCGGGCCCCCTTCTCCGTCTCCACCCGCACCTCGGTCGGCGCCGCCCGCACGCTCTGCTGCGGCAGCGGCGTCACCTTGAACGACGCCGGCATGTCGTACTCGTCGTCGGAGAACCCGATCCGCAGCCACTGGCCGTCCGCAGAGCCCAGTGAGCCCTCCACCCAGACGGTGTCGGGGTTGCCGTCGAAGGCGTTGACGGGGTCGAACTGCGGCAGATGGAACAGCCAGTTGCCGTACGAGGACGCCGTCACCGAGCTCGCGCCGCGCAGTTGGGCCACCGTCTGGTGGTCGAGGCCCTTGGCCGGCAGGATCTGGTGCGGTTTCTCCCCGGCGTCCGCGGAGGCGTCGGGCGCGTTGCGCTCGCCGCTGGTGTACGTGTACGACGTGTTGTTGTCGACCAGGCCGAACCGGGTGTCGGCGCGGCGCAGACCGTCGCCGGTGATCTGGAGCTGCGGGGTGCCGAGGCCGGGGTGGTTGTCGCCGGTCAGCACGGTCGCCCGGCCGCGCAGCTCGGACGCGAGCGGCAGCAGCGCCTCGGGGCCGCCGGAGACGACGGCGGTGTCCGCGACCGGCAGCAGTCCGGCGTGGCCGGGGTTCTGGGTGCCGTCGGGCGGCATGTAGATCTCCACCGCCCGCTGCCGCGGGTACAGCCCCTCGACCGCGAGCGGCGCGTCGTGCACGATCCGGCCGCCGGTCATGATCGGCCCATAGCCGATGACCCGCTTGTACCCGGACTGCTCCAGGGTCCGCTTGACCGTCGTCGTCGGCACATAGCCGATCTGGTCGGGGTCGAGGTCGTTGCGGACGACGACGTAACGGATGCCCGAGCGGGCCAGGAAGTCGGCCAGTCCCGGGACTTCGCCGCCGCTCGTCAGCGCCTGCTCCACGGCGTCCATGGCCCGCCGGTTGCCGGCCGTGCCGAAGGGGACGTAGTCCCGCTGCGCCCAGCGGGACTTGGCGACCACATCCAGCGGCTGGTCGATGGTCGAGCCCCAGGTGTAGATGCCGTGCGCGGTCGCCGGCACGACCAGGGCGCGGGCGTCCGGGGAGAACTTCTCCAGCCAGGTCGCCGTCGACTTCCAGTACCTGGGGATCTCCTGGAAGGAACCCGGGTTCAGGATCGACCCGTTGAGGTACGGCCACATGAGCCCCGGCAGGATCAGCACCGCGGCGACCAGCGGCGCGAACCGCCGGCCGCGCACCGGCCGCGCCCCGCGCGCCTCGACGGCCACCCCGACGAGATGGGCGAGCCCCAGCACCAGGGCCAGGGCAAGTCCCGTCTGGAACTTGTAGATGTTCCGGAAGGGCGCGAGCCCTCCGTTCAGCCAGTCCTGCACGACCCCGTGGAAGGGCGCCCCGAACCCGCCGCCGTACCCGGCGAGCAGGATCAGCGCCGCCACGATCACCGTCAGCGTCAGCCAGCGCCGCTCCGGCAGATCCCGCCGCGCCAGGCCCGCCAGCCCGAGCCCGGCGGCCAGCGCCGAGCAGACGATCACGATCACCGAGGACACGACCGTCCACCCGGCGGGCAGCCACGCCTCACCGAAGTGCAGATAGGCGACCCAGTTCCCGGCGCCACGCAGCGCCTCCGTCGCCGACATGGTCTCGGTGGTGGTCTGCGCGCTCTCGACGTACGGCAGGAAGTTCTCGCCGTAGACCCCGAGCAGCAGCAGCGGGATCCACCACCAGGCGGTCGCCAGGATCACGCCCGGCACCCACCAGGCGAGGAGCTTTCTCTGCCGCGGTCCCGGTGGCCGGGTCAGCAGATACAGGCCGACGGGCAGCAGGGAGGCCAGGGTGGCGGCCGCGTTCACCCCGCCCATGAACGGGATGACCAGCGCCGACCGTACGGCCGCGACCCGCGCGCTGTACCGCTCGTCCGTCAGCGGCAGCAGCACCCACGGCAGGAAGGCGCCGGGCAGCGCGGCGGCCGACGTCGACCCGATGACGATCGTGAAGACCGGCCAGAGCGCGTACGCGACGGCCGCGAGCAGCCGCGACCCGCCGCTGCCGATCCGTAGCCGCTCCGCCAGCCGCAGCGCGCCCCAGAAGGCGACCGACACGATCAGCGACAGCCACAGCCGCTCCGCCAGCCACACCGGCAGCCGTACCGCGTGGGCCAGCCAGTAGAACGGCAGCATCGGCCACAGATAACCGGCGTACTGGTCGGAGATCCCGCCGAAGGACCCCTGGTCCTGCCACAACTGCCCGAGATCGTCGAAGAACCGCCCCGGGTCGACGGTCACACCCAGCTTGGTGTCGAAGGTCTGCCGCCCCGGGTGCACCGCCAGCAACAGCACGAACACCACGGCCCAGAACCCCACCAGCCACCGACGTGACCGCGGGCCCTCCGGCGGGCCCGACATGCGCGCGGTGGAGGGGACGGCGGCCGGAGGAGGGGCCTGGACCGTGGACGTCGTCATGGTGGACACCGCCGGAGGATGAGGAGGAGGTTCCAGGTGGCCACCTCGCGGAGACCGGGCGCCTTCACCACGGTCTCGGCGAGGAACGGCCAGTAGCGGGAGCGCGCCGAGACGACCCGGACGTCGTCACGGGCGCGCACCTGCCGGAGGGTGGGGCCGATGTGCACGGCGAACAGGTTCTCGCCGAGGGTGTGCTTGGCGGCCCTGCCGGTACGGCGCCGGTAGCGGGCCCGCGCCCGCTCGGCGCCCAGGTAGTGCCAGGGCGCCCACTCGTGGCCGCCCCACGGGGACAGCCAGTTGGTGAACGACAGGTAGATCAGCCCGCCGGGCCGCGTCACCCGCACCAGCTCGCTGACGAAGGTCTGCGGATCGGCGACGTGCTCCAGGACGTTGGAGGAGA
The DNA here is from genome assembly GCF_003143935.1 of Streptomyces sp. Act143. Taxonomy (GTDB): domain Bacteria; phylum Actinomycetota; class Actinomycetes; order Streptomycetales; family Streptomycetaceae; genus Streptomyces. The sequence continues at coordinate 7,449,053 of NZ_QFRX01000001.1, forward strand.
AGGTGACGTCCGCGACCCCGTCGTACAGCGGCAGCAGGTACCCGTCGGCGATCACGGCCCCGTCGGGCGGCTTGTCCCCGAGTTCCCGTACGTCGGGTTCGAAGAGGTAGGCGTGGGCGCCGCGCCGGCGGAACTCCTCGGTGAAGCACCCGCTGCCGCCGCCGACGTCGACGACGGTGCGTCCGGCGACGGGGCCGTCGTAGGCCTCGACCTGGTCGACGGAGTCGCGGGCGAGGAGGGAGTAGCAGGCTTCGGGGTCCTCCTGCTCGTGGCGGAAGGCGCGGAAGAGGGCCACCGATCTGCGGATGGACGGATCCTTGAGACTGGTGCCCGTCATGGCGTCCAGCCCCTCACCGCCTCGGCGGCAACCGCACGGAACTGTCTGACGGTCCGGTCCCAGCGGTAGCGTGCCGCGTGCTCCCGGGCGCTCTTGCCCATCAGCTCCCGGCGCTCCCCGGACAGTGCGAGCGTGCACCACGCGGCGGCGAACGAGGACTCACCCCGCGCCAGCACACCCGTCTCCCCGTCCACGACGGAGTCCCGGAGTCCGGGCACGTCGAAGGCGACCGTGGGCGTCTCCCGGGCGGCGGCCTCCGTGACGACCAGCCCCCAGCCCTCGACCGCGGACGGATGCATCAGCAGCCACGCCTCGCACAGCAGCCGGTGCTTCTCGGCCTCGGAGGCATGGCCCGCGAACTCGACGCCGGGACCCGCGAGTTGCTCCAGCCGCTCGCGTTCGGGCCCGTCACCGACGATGACAAGACGCCCTCCGGTCACGGGACGCACCCGCTCCCACAGCCGCAGCAGCAGATCGATCCGCTTGTACTCGACCAGCCGCCCGACGGCGACGAACAGCGGCTCCGGCGACCGGTCGGCCCGCGGCCCCGGCTCCTCGACCCCGTTGTGGACGACCCGGATACGCTCCCGCTCCACGCCGATCGCCCGCAGCGCGTGCGCGGTCGACGGCGACACGGCCACCAGCAGACTCCGGTGCTGCGCACCGGTCAGCGCCCAGTGTTCGAGTCTTCGGCCGAGCCGCGCGGCAGGCGCCATCGGCCCGCCGAACCGCATCTTCCACAGGTCGGTGTGGACGTGGTTGACCAGGCACAGCGTGGGACCGCGGTGCCACACGGGCGCGAAGTACGGCATCCCGTTGCAGACCTCGACCAGCAGATCGCAGTCGCCGACCTGGCGGGAGAAGGCGGAGCGGGCGCGCAGGAAGTGACCGAGCTCGCCGCCCGCGGAGACGACCCGGTAGTCGCGGTACGAGGCGGGACCCCCGCACAGCAGGGTGACCTGGTGGCCGAGCCGGGTGAGGCCGTCGGCGAGCCGGTCGACCAGGAGCTCGGAGCCCCCGGCGGCCGGGTTGCCCAGGTCGCGATGAGCGAGGAAAACGATCCGGCGCGGAGGTGGGGGGAGCGCCGGGGGGTGCTGCGACGCCTGCGGATGCGTGGCGCGCAACGACGAAGGCACGTGCTGGGGCATGCGTGCTCCAACTCGTCTCAGGGTGCGGAACTTGAAGCGTGGGGCGGTGCTTGGCGTTCCTGTGGGGGATGTGAACACTTCCTACGAGGAGGGTGTGGACGGGCTGTGTTCGGGTGGGGGTGGACAGTTTTCGCCCACCCGTTCCTCATGGCTACTCACCGGGGTGACAATTTCCGGGCTTGTCAGAGCTGACGTCACGTCACATCGTGAGCGCGGGATCGGGCGTATCGGAATTACCGGGATTCCGCCTCCCCCGCACCAACAAAACGGAACCGGCCACCACCAGGACGAACCCGCCCGCAGCCGCACCGATCGGCACCGTCACCCCGATCGCCTTCAGCTGACCGCTGTCCCGCTCGGCCTGCTGCACGGCGTCCTTCTGCGTCGCCGTCGTGAACGCGATCTTCCGGCTGTCCAGGAGCACCACCGCGTCCTTCTTCGACCCCGGCGCCCGCAGCGTGCGCTTCGGGCCGACCTGCGCGTAGATCACCCGGCCGGTGCGCTGGTCGACGACCAGCTCGATCAGGTGGTTGGAGTACCACTCCTCGGCCAGCACCTGCGGCTGGTTCTTCAGGCCGACGAGGCTGCCCGGCACCAGCCGGGTGCCGACCTTCGCCGGGGCGACCGTGCCGGTGAACCGGTAACCCGTGTACCCCTGGATCTTCTTCGTATCCCGGTAGGTCAACACGACCGTCGAACCCAGGGAGTTGTCCCACCACTGGTACGAGCGTTTCTGCACGTCGAAGGGGAACTTCAGATAGGCCTCGCCCTCGATGTACGGCTTCTCGCCGCAGCAGTGCACCGGCTTGGTGGTCGTGCGGTTCATCACCCAGCGGTGCGGGATGAACTCCAGCGCGTCGTGCGGATCGGCGGCCGGCAGCGACTTGTCGGTGTCGACCGTGGTCGTCACGTCCCAGACCGTGTCGCCGCTGCGCTCGCTGTCCTCGACGTTGCCGCGCACCCGCTGGGTGACGGTGATCCGCTGGTCGGGCACGGTCTCGACCTTGTCGGTGTCGAAGACGCGGCCGGTGCCCTTGTAGACGGCGGTCTGGTCGATGTCGATCGGATTGACGGCGGCCCGCGGGGTCACGTACCACGCCAGCAGGGGCGCCAGGACCAGCAGGAACGTGCCGAGTCCCAGCAGGATCAGGGAAAGTGGTGAGGCTGTACGGCGCATCCGGGCACTCCAGGGGCGTGAGGGTACGGAGTTCGGGCCGCTCTATGGGGCGGAGACCGTAGGGCTCCCTTGACGAGGTGTCAATGTCTTGCTGACACTGGGGCGGACAGGCAGGGTGGGACGCCGGGGTGGGGACGACCGCCGGTACAGAGCCATGGAAAGGCTGACCCTGCGATGTCCAGACTGCTCGCCGCCGCGCTGACCGTAGCGGCCGCCGCCGTGCTCGCCGTGGGTGCCGCGCTCGGCATCGTCGCCCTGCTCGACGCCACACCCGACCAGCCCAACACCCCATTGATCACGTACGAGCAAGCGGGCCAGGGGAGTTGAGCGTGACGGCCCGCCCGGCAGCCGTCAACTCCCGCTCGGCCTGGCTCGACGTACCCCGCCTGAAGGTGCGCAGGTTCGCGGCGATCGCCATGGCCGAGGCGCCCGAACTCGCCGACGAGATCCTGCACGAGATCCGCCGCGAGTACCCCCATCTGCCCGTCGTCCTCGACGAGTCCGGCGAGCCGATGGCCCTCGTCGGCATCCGCCGCGCCATCGAGGTCTTCGTCGAGCACCTGGAGACCGCCGAGGGACGGCCCACCGTCCCGCCCGGCGTCTTCCAGGACTTCGGCCGCGGCGAGGGACTCGGCGGACGCAGCCTGGACTCCCTCCAGGCGATCTACCGCATGGGCGTCCGCCTCGCCTGGCGCCGGTTCGCGGAGATCGGCCAGCGCGTCGAGATCCCGCCGCCCGCGATGTACGAACTCGTCGACGCCGGCTACGAGTACCTCGACGGCCTCGTCGACCAGTCGGTCCGCGGCTACGCGGAGGCGGCGGCCCGCCAGGCGGGCGAGCGCCTACGCCTGCAACGCGGCCTGATGGAACTGCTGCTGGCCGAACGGCAGCACGCCGGCAGCCCGGACGACCTGCTCGCCGAACGCGCCGCCCGGATCGGCTGGACCCTCCCCGAGAAGGTCGCCGTCGGCGTGCTGCTGCGCCCGGCGCGCGAGGCCATGGCCCCCGCGGTCGGCCAGGGCGTCCTGCTCGACATGGAGTACGAGCAGCCCCGCATGGTCGTCCCCGAACCGGACTGCGCCGGCCGCCCCGAACTCCTGCACCGCGCCCTGACCGGCTGGGCCGGCGCCATCGGCCCGCCCGTGCCGCTCGCCGACGCGGCGAAGTCGCTGCGCTGGGCGGAGGCGGCGGTGAGCCTGATGGAACGCGGGCTGCTGCCGGCCGGCGAGGTCCTGTACTGCACCGAGCACACGGAGGCGCTGGTCCTCCTGCAACCGGAGGAACTCATCGACGACCTGGCGCTGCGCTGCCTGGCCCCCCTCGCCCACTGCGGCCCCACCCACGGCCGTCGCCTCGCCGAGACGCTCCTGGCCTGGCTGGAAACCCGCGGCGGCGCCCCGGAGGTGGCCGCCCGCCTGGGCGTCCACCCCCAGACGGTCCGCTACCGCCTGCGTCAGATCCGCGAACTCTGGGGCGCCGAGATCGACGACCCGGACCGCCGCTTCGAACTGGAACTGGTACTGCGGGCGCAGCGGTTGAGAGGGGCGTTGGGGGTGGCCGGCCGTTCCTAGTCCCGCCCCTTGAACTCCACCGGCCCGGCGTTCATCTCGATCGTCCCGTCCGGATGCAGCACCGGGCGCCGCTCGGTCATCCGGCCGCTGTACGCCTCGATGTGCTGGATCGCCGCGCCGTCGGCCGAGGTGAAGTCGACGAGCGCGATGGCCACCCAGTAGCGCGTCTTGGTGTTCTCGAACAGCGGCACGGTGACCACGGACCCACGGCCGTCGTCCACGACCACCTGCGCGCCGAAGCTCTTGAAGGACCCGAAGCCGTTGCTGAGGGCGGAGTAGGCGCACAGCAGGACGTACCCCTGCTGGTCGGGCCGGACGATACGGACAGTCTCGCGGCCGGGGATCTTGGAGTCGCCGTCGAGCCGGATGTAGGGGGCCTGCTTCAGGGAGCCGAGGTTCTTGTAATAGACGACGTCGGCGTTCTCCCCCTTACCGCCCTTGTCGCCTTTGCCGGCCTTCCCGATCATCTCGGGCGGCTTCTTCGCGAGGCCGGTCTTGACGATCGTGCCGGGAGCCTCGGCCCCGCCGCGCTGCGCCTTCGAGGCGGGCACGAACAGCGCGTACAGATCGAGGTCGGCACCCCGGCGCCGCCGCGCGTCACTGCCGCCGTCCCACTCCAGGGACACGGTGACGACCAGCTCACGGTCCTGCTTGTCCAGGCTGATCGCGACCTGGCCGCCCTTGTCGAGGCTGACCTTGCCGAGCGGGGGTTTGACGAGGCTGGTGGGTGCGGGTGCGGGTGCGGGTGCGGGTGCGGGTGCGGGGGCGGTGGCGGGTGCGGGCGACGGTGTCGTCTGTACCGGCGTCGTCTGTGCCGAGGCCGAGGCCGAAGCCGAGGCCGGAGCCGGAGCCGCAGTCGAAGCCGGAGCCGCAGTCGAAGCCGGAGCCGCAGTCGAAGCCGGAGCCGGAGCCGGTGCGGGTGCCGGTGTTGTCTGTGCAGGTGTCTCGGGTTCGGACACGTCGATCCCGAAGTCCGTCGCCAGCCCCGCCAGCCCCTCCGCGTACCCCTGCCCGATGGCCCGCAGCTTCCAGCCGTCGCCCCGCCGGTACAGCTCCATCAGCAGCACGGCCCGCTCACCGTCGGCCAGGGGCGGCTGCCGGAAGACGACCGGATCGGCGCCTTCCTGGACGGCCTGTACGGTGACGTCCCTGACCCCCTGGAACGTACGGCCGGTGTCGTCGGGGTCGCAGCTCGCGACCAGCACCACCCGGTCCACGTCGGCGGGCAGCGCGCCCGGGTGCACGGCGACGCGCTCGGGCGCACCGGCGTCCGCGGCGAGGTGGCGGACGGCGCCTGACTCGGCGGTGGGCTGGTTGTAGAAGACGAGATCGGCATCGGACCGCACCCTGCCGTCCACCCCGACCAGCAGCGCACTCAGGTCGACCGGGTCACCCGCGGAACGCAGTTCGGCGGTCACGAGTCCCGCCCCGACGACGGTGTTCCCGCCCTTGAGAAGCTCAGCCATCCAGATCCCCCCCCCACACTCTGAGATCACCTTGTCACACGGGGCCCCCGCAGGACCATTGCCGGGTCAAACCCGCGTTGAGTAGCCTGTGTTCGTTATTCCGATCGCCTGTTGAAATTTCGAACAACGTGCAACCATGCTCGACAGGCACCGAACTCCACCGACATCTCACAGGGAGGGGGCCGAACGTGGGACGTCTCGTACCTGCCGTGACCCGGGCTCTCGACATCCTCGAGCTCTTCCTCGACGGCGACGGCACGCTCTCCGCCCCGGACATCGTGCGCAAGCTCCAGCTGCCGCGCACCACCGTGCACGAGCTGGTCACCACGCTCGCGGCCCGGTCGTACATCGTCCCGGTGCCGGGTCAGCCGGGACGCTACCGGCTCGGCGTGCGTCCGTACCAGCTCGGCAGCCGCTACGCCGAGCAGCTCGACCTCGCCGCCGAGGGCCAGCAGGTCGCCCGCTCGGTCGCCGAGACCTGTGACGAGACCGTTCACGTGGCCATCCTCGAAGGCACCGACGTCATCTACATCGCGAAGGTCGACTCCACGCACGCGGTGCGCATGGTGTCCGCCGCGGGACGCCGCCTGCCCGCTCACTGCACCTCCGTCGGCAAGATGCTGCTGGCCTCGCTGTCCGAGCCGGAGCTGAGCTCCCGCATCCCGGACGACGCCGACCTGGTCGCCATGACTCCGAACAGCATCACCGACCCGGCCGCTCTGCGCGAGGCCCTCGCCGAGATCCGTGAGCGGGGTCTCGCCGTGGAGAGCCGCGAGTCCAACCCGGACGTCTCCTGCGTGGCCGCCCCGGTCCGCGACCGCACCGGCCGGGTCGTCGCCGCGCTGTCCATCTCGGTGCCGATGATCCGCTGGAGCGACGAGCGCCGCGACGAGCTGGAGCAGCTCGCCGCGAAGGGCGCCGCCGAGCTGTCCGAGCGCCTGGGCCACCGGAGCGTGGGATGACCTCGACGACGTACGACTACGAGGTCGCCGTCCGCGCCGAGGCGACCCTCGGCGAGGGCCCGACCTGGGACGCGGCGGCGGGCCGGCTGCTCTGGCTGGACATCCTCGGCGCCCGCCTGCACAGCTACGACCCGGCGACCGGGCACCGCACGGTCCGCGTCACCGACCAGCACGTGGGCGCCGCGAAACCGCGCGCGAACGGCGGCCTCGTCCTCAACCTGCGCGACGGCGTGGCCCTGCTGGACCCGGACGACACCTTCCGCTGGCTCCACCACGAGCCGGTGCCGGGCCGCCGCGCCAACGACGCGGCGATCGCCCCCGACGGCTCCCTCTGGGCCGGCACCATGCGCTACGACGAGGCCCCTGGCGGCGGCACCCTGTCCCGTCTCACGGCCGACGGCACCGTCGAGACGGTCCTGGACGACGTGGCCGTCAGCAACGGCACCGGCTGGAGCCCCGACGGCCGCCTGATGTACTACATCGACTCCCCGACCCGCCGCGTGGACGTCTTCGACCACGAGGCGGGCAAGGTCTCCGGCCGCCGCCCCTTCGCCGAGATCGAGGACGGCGCCGGTTTCCCCGACGGCCTCACGGTCGACGCGGACGGCTGCGTGTGGGTGGCGCTGTGGGACGGGGGAGCGGTACGCCGCTACACCCCGGCCGGCGAGCTGGACCGCGTGATCACACTGCCGACCCCGAGGGTGACGGCGTGCGCGTTCGGCGGCGCGGACCTGACGGACCTGTACGTCACGACGGCGCGAGTGGGGCTGGAGAGCCCGCACCCGGTCGCGGGGTCGCTGCTGGTGGTTCCCGGGGCGGGCAAGGGAGTGAGCCAACCGGCGTTCGCCGGCTGATCACTGAAGCCCCGCCTTCTTCAACTCCTCGGCGGTCAGGGGCGGCTCGACCAGCCCGGGCTTCAACGGCCCCGCCAGCGCCGCCAGCAGCACCGACGGAGTCAGCAGCACCTCCGCCCGCCGCTCCAACGACGTGACGTCAGTGACCCGGCGGGCGATCCGCCCGTTCCCCGTGGCCGCGTACATCAGCCGATCCACGTACGCGGCCACGAGCCGGTCCCGGGCCGTCGGCCCGTTCTCCGTCGCCCCGGGATAGAACACGTCCTGCCCGGTCGCCAGGTCCCAGGCCGCCCCCACCGGCCGCGCCACCGCCTTCTGCACCCGCCGGGACAGCCCCGGCGCCCCCCACCCGCGCCGTCGCACGGCATCCCGCAGGAGCAGCGCGCTCTGCGCCCCGACCGCCAGCCCGTGCCCGTACACCGGGTTGTACGCGGCCAGCGCGTCGCCGAGGACCGTGAAGTTCTCCGGCCAGGCGGGCATCCGCTCGTAGAAGTACCGCCGGTTGACGGTCGTCCGGGTGAACGCCACGTCGGACAACGGCTCGGCGCCCGCGAGGAGTCGGCCGATCAGCGGATGGCGCAGCCGCTCGCGGGCGAAGCGGGCGAAGTCGTCGCCGGAGGCGTTCGCGGCGGTCGGTTCGCCGCCCCGCGTGCCGTTCAGGGTGACGATCCAGCGGCCGTGCTCGATGGGCAGCAGGAAGCCCGCGCGGCCGGGGCCGTCGCCGCGGGCGTCGGACTGGACGTTGACGACCGGGAAGCCGTCCCGGGCCTGCTCGGGGGCCAGGTACAGCCGGCTCGCGTACGCCAGCCCGGAGTCCACCTCGCGCTGCTCCGGCCCGGGCAGCCCGAGGCCGGCCAGCCAGCGCGGCGCCCCGGAGCCGCGTCCGCTCGCGTCGACGACCAGCCCGGCGCCGAGGGTCCGCTCCCGGCCCTCGGGCCCGCGCACCCGGACCCCGGTGACCGCCTCGGCGCTGCCGGTCAGCCCCACCACCTCGGTGCCGTCGAGGAGTTCGATCCGCTGGTCGGCGAGGACCTGTGCCCGGACCGTGGCGTCGAGGAGATCGCGTCCGGCGAGGATCACATGGTGCGACTCCGGCCAGCGCCGGAACCAGCCGTGGGCCGACAGCACGACCATGTCCGTGGTGACCGGCGCCCGGCGGGCCCCGGCGGCGCGGAGTGTCGCGGTGACGCCCGGCAGGAGCTCCTCCATGGCGTGCACGCCGCCCGACCACAGCATGTGGGCGTGCCGGGCCTGCGGCAGCCCTTTGCGGGGCGCGGGTTCGCGGGGCAGCTCGTCGCGTTCCACGACGACGACCCGGTCGGCGAGGCCGGCCAGCGCGCGGGCCGCGAGCATGCCGGTGTGCGATCCCCCCAGGACCACGGCTACTCTGCGCGCCTCCGGCGAAGCGGGGGAGGGTCTGTCATTCATGCGCGGACATGCTCTCTGCCGGGACGGCCGCGCGGGCGCGTACCGCCTTGATCTCCTCGGGTGTGCGCAGGGCCTGGGACACGGCCTGGATCTCCTGCAGCAGGTAGGTGGTGTCGGGGGCGCTGAGCGGGTCCGGCGAGATCCGGTGCGGTTCGGCAGTTCCCTGAAGGGGCGCGGGGAACTGCGCGGCCGGCCGCGACGGTGCCGCAGAGGACCGACGGCCCAGCACCGTGCTTCCGGCGGAGCGCCCAGCGCCGCCGCCGTCCGGGGAGCGCCGCTCGGCCGCCACCGCGTCCAGGATCGTCACGGCCGCGGCCAGGGCCCGGGCGCGGCCGGGCGGGAAGCCGAGGGCGACGGCGGCGTCGTACGAACGGGTGCGCAGGTCCTCGTCGAGGCGGCGGGCCAGTTGGAGAAGGGTGTCGCGGATGAACGTCTCGCGGCGGATGAGGCGCATCTCGGGGGTCGCCCGCAGGCCGAGGGGTTCGCGGCTGCCCGCGACCGTGCGCATCAGCCGGGCCAGGGGCCTGAGGCCGCGGTGGCGGCGGCGGACCAGCCAGCGCTCCCGCAGGTACTGGCCGGCGTGCGGCACGATGAAGCCGACCGCGACGAACGTGGCGGCGATGCAGGCGGCCGACGGCGCGACGTTGGTGTTGAGCCAGTCCAGGTCGTGGCCGGTCCAGCGGGCCGCCACCGCGGTCAGCTTGGCCGCGCTGAACAGCAGGTTCGTCGCGAAGCCGATCCCGAGGAAGCGCAGCCCCCAGCGGAGCCAGGCGTCGAGGCCGTCGGTGCGGATCCAGTTCCACACCAGCCGGGACGTGATCAGGCTGGCCACGGTGTGCGCGCTCAGATAGAGGAGGATCAGCTCCCGCATGAACGGCGTCGAGGCGTAGTACGTGTCCAGGTCCCGGATCTGCTCCACGGGCACGTCGGCGAGCGCGAACAGCACCCACAGCGCGGCGACCACGGCCGCGTAGACGGCGACCACCCAGCGGGTCGCGCGGCGGGTCTGGGCGTGCCGTTCGGTCCGGCCGTTGCGCCAGTGGACGACCAGCAGCAGCCAGGACGCGCACAGCGCGGTGAGCAGCGAGTACACCCAGGGCGCGGCGATGTTGGGGACGCCGGTGACGCGGTTGGTCCAGGCGATGGTGGAGGGGGCGGCGAAGACGAACACCGCGCAGGCGAACAGCAGCAGTCCGCCGACGGCGCGCAGCAGCGGGTCCCGCCACAGCTTGAGGATGCTGGGCAGTTTGATCGCCAGCGCCGCGGTCAGCACGGCGGTGGGCAGCCAGAAGGAGATGTACATCCCGCTGAGGAGGTTGCCGGCGGCGAGCGGGCCGGAGGTGCCGGTGACGGCGAGGGTCTCGCTCACCGGTCCGCGGCCTGCCGTCCGCGGTAGCCCATGGACCGCTCCAGCGGTTCGAGGTGCCGCCGGTCGCCCCGGCCCGCCAGATACGGCCGGAAGACGGCCGCCAGCCGGTGCCCGAAGTCGTCGGCCTCGGCCTCGTCCGTCTGCCGGGAGCCGTTGCGCGCGGCGACCGTCAGGGCGTCCTTCCAGTCGGGCTCACCGGCCAGCGCGCGGGCGGCGGCCGAACCCACGCCGTGCCGGTGCCCGGCGTGCAGATGCCACAACTCATGGCCGAGGATGACCAGTTGCTGCACGGCCTCGGCCCGCTCCTCGACGATGACCAGGTCGAAGTCGTGGAACTCCACCCACAGGCCGGTCACTTCGATCTCGTCGGGGAACCGCTCGAAGCGCAGCTCGACGGGCCGCCCGCCGCGGCGGGCGCTCATCGCCTCGCACAGCGCGCGGCACACCTCGCGTGCCCCGGCGGGGGGCTGGGGTCTGGCGCGCACGGCCGCGCCGAGCTCCGCCGCCAGGTCGCGCATCGCGGAGCCGGTTCTCGCCCGCCGCAGCGCCGCGGCGATCCGCCCCGCCCTGGTGCGCGCGCCCGCGATGTCCATCGATCCCCCTTCTCACCGCCGCACGGCAGTTCGTCCGAGCGTACGCGGCAGGAAGTGTCCACGTCATGGGTTCCGAGGACCGTTCGTACAACTGAGAACCATCGGCCCCGTTCTGAAAATCTTGTCCGGACCATTGACTGGAAAGCGCTTCCTATCTACGGTCCCGTTCGAAGTTACGGGCGCCTTTCGAAATATCGAACGATTGACATGTTTCTCTGATCTCTGAATGTAAGGGCAGGCAATGGGACGACCTGACCTGAATCGCAGGCAACTGCTGACCGCGGCGGGAGGACTGGCCGTCGCGGGCAGCTTCGGCTTCGCGGCGCTCGGGACGGGGGCCGACGCACTGGCCTCCGGCGCGGACACCCGCGTGCGGTACTGGAACCTCTTCAGCGGCGGCGACGGCGCCAACATGATCGCGATGCTGGACGCCTTCCGTGAGGAACACCCCGACATCGCGGTGAAGGACTCCACCCTCCAGTGGGGCAACCCCTTCTACACCAAGCTCGCCATGGCCGCCGCGGGCAACCGCGCCCCCGAACTCGGCGTCATGCACATGGGCCGCGTCACCGGCTTCTCGCCGGGCCGCCTCCTGGACCCCTGGGACGTGGACCTGCTCGCCGAGTACGGCGTACGGGAACAGGACTTCAACCCCGCGCTGTGGAAGCGCGGCGTCATCGACGGCAAGCTGTACGCCCTCCCGCTCGACATCCACGTCCAGCTCTGCTTCTACCGCAAGGACGTGCTGAAGAAGGCCGGCCTGCTCGGCGACGACGGCCGCATGATCCCGGTCGGCTCCACCACCGAGTGGTTCGACGTGCTGAAGAAGGCCAAGGCGGTCCAGAAGAAGGGCCTGCAGACCATCGGCCTGTGGACCAACGACCAGAACTTCCAGTGGTGGTTCTTCGTCGCCTTCTACACCCAGCTCGGCGGCGAGTGGTTCAACGCCGGGAACACCGAGGTCCTCTTCGACACCGACAAGGCCACCCAGGTCCTGGAGTTCCTCCGGCAGCACGTCACCGACGGCTACGTCATCCCCGGCGCCCCCACCGGCGAACAGTTCATCAACGGCGCCCCCTTCACCTGGGAGGGCAACTGGTCCGTGCCGGTCTTCTCCGGCGCGAAGCTCGACTACGGCGCCACCCCGCTGCCGCCGGTCTTCGGCAAGCCGGCCACCCACGCCGAGTCGCACGCCTTCGTCCTGCCCCACCAGGCCGGCCGCGGCGGCGCCACCGACGACGGCGCCCACCAGCTCGCCGCCTACGTCGTCCAGCACGCCCAGCAGTGGGCGGCCGGCGGCCACATCCCCGCGTACACGCCGACGCTGTCCACGGCCGCGTACCAGAGGCTCACCCCGCAGAACGAGTACGTCAGCGCCATGGACCACCAGGCCACCGAGCCCAAGGTGTGGTTCGCGGGCTCCACCGGCGTCCTCGCCCAGGACCTCGGCCCGGTCGTCGTCTCCTCGACGATGGGCTCCGCCAGGCCCGACAAGGTCGCCCGGACCATGAAGAGCCATCTCGTCAAGCTCCTCGCGTCCAAGAACCCGATGGACGGCAGGACCGCCGCGCAAGGAGGTGCCGTCGCATGACGACCAGCGCTCAGACCGTCGCCGTACCGGCCCGTGCCAGGACCGCGACCGCGACCGCCACCGTCCGCCGCAAGCAGGGCTTCCAGCACGGCGGCTGGTTCATCGCCCCGTTCCTGCTCCTCTTCGCCCTGTTCGTGGTCTGGCCGCTGCTGCGCGGCGTCTGGCTCAGCTTCACGGACGCCAACATCTCCGGGGAGGGCGCGAGCTTCGTCGGCCTCGACAACTACCGCGAGGCCCTGGGCGACCAGGCGATGTGGGACGCGCTCGGCCACAGCGCGTACTTCACCCTCCTCGTCGTGCCCTGCATCACCCTCCTGGCCTTCCTCCTCGCGATGCTGGCCCACCACATCGAGCGCGGCACATGGCTGTGGCGCCTGTGCTTCTTCGTGCCCTTCCTGCTGCCCTCCACCGTCGCCGCCAACCTGTGGCAGTGGCTGTTCACCCAGGGCATCGGCCTGTTCAACGAGACCTTCGGCCTCGACACCCCCTGGCTGACCGACAAGTCGTACGCGATGCTCGCCATCGTCATCCAGACCCTGTGGTGGACGGTCGGGTTCTCGTTCCTGCTCTACCTCGCCGCCCTCCAGGGCATCCCCGACCACCTCTACGAGGCCGCCAAGCTGGACGGCGCCAACGCCTGGCACCGCATGGTCCACATCACCCTGCCGATGCTGCGTCACATCACCGGCCTGGTGATCGCCCTCCAGATCCTCGCCTCGCTCCAGCTCTTCGACCAGGCCGTCGTGATGATGGACTTCGGCCCCGGACCCGAGCTCGCCACCCGCTCCTTCGTCCAGTACACCCTCGAACAGGGCTTCACCAGCTACCGCGTGGGCTACGCCTCCGCGATGTCCATCATCTTCTTCGTGATCATCGCGGCCGTCGCCCTCGGCCGGATGGCGCTGCTGCGCAACCGTGAGGAGGGCACCCGATGAGCGCCACCCAGGTGCGGCTCAAGTCCCGCAAGCCCTGGACACCCAGCCAGATCGTTCTCACCCTGCTCGGCGTCGCCGTCTCCGCCGTCTTCGTGGCCCCGATCGCCGCCGCCCTCTTCACCTCCCTCAAGTCCGAGGCGGAGGCCGCCGAGATCCCGCCGCACTGGCTGCCCAAGGCATGGACGGTCCAGGCGTGGAAGGCGCTGTGGGAGACCGGCAACATCGGCAACTGGTTCATCAACTCGCTCGTCGTCTCCGTGTGCGTGACGACCGTCGTGCTGGTGGTCAGCGCGCTCGCCGGATACGGCTTCGCCCGCACGGAGTTCAGGGGCAAGCCCCTGCTCATGGGCGTGGTGATGTCGGGCCTGATGATCTCCCCGGCCGTCCTCGGCGTCCCCCTCTTCACCACCGTCCAGCAGATGGGGATGGTCGACACCTACTGGGGCATGATCCTGCCGCAGTGCGCACCGGCCGCGATGGTCTACATCCTCTACAAGTTCTTCCAGGGCATCCCGCGCGAACTGGAGGAGGCCGCGTTCATCGACGGCGCGGGCCGCTGGCGGGTCTTCTTCACGATCGTGGTCCCGCTCGCGAGGCCGTCGTTGGCGGCGGTCGGCATCTTCACCTTCATCGCCTCCTGGAACAACTTCCTGTGGCCGTACATGGTGACCAACAACCCCGACCTGATGACCATGCCGAACGGCATCGCGACCGTCATGAACTCCTACGGCATCCAGTGGGCCCAGCTCATGGCCGGCGGCCTGATGGCCGGCCTGCCCCTGATCGTCGTCTTCGTCTTCTTCCAGCGGCAGATCGTGGCGGGCGTCGCCCACACGGGATTGGCGGGCCAGTGACCCTGCGCAGCACCCTCACCGCGGCGGCCGCGGCCACCGCCCTCGCCCTGCTCCCCAACGCGGCGCAGGCAAGCGTGAGGTATCCCGACCCCCGCCCCGTCACCGGCCAGCAGATCATCCACGACCCGAGCGTCATCAAGCTCAAGTCCGGTCAGTACGTGGCCTACTCGACCGGCGGCATCATCGGCGCCCGCCTGTCGAAGGACGGCAAGCAGTGGGACGACGCGGGCAACGCCTTCGCCGAGCCGCCGAGTTGGTGGTACGAGTACAACGACACCGGCGACCCGTGGGCCCCGGACATCTCCTACCGTGCGGGCACGTACTGGCTGTACTACGCCGTCTCGTCCTGGGGCACCAACCACTCCGCGATCGGCGTCGCCACCTCCGACTCCGGGCTCCCCGGCACCTGGAAGGACCACGGCAAGGTCTTCTCCTCCGAGACCACCGACTCCTGGAACGCCATCGACCCCGGCGTCATCAAGGCCGACGGCAAGCTGTGGATGGCGTTCGGCTCGTACTGGACGGGCATCCGCATGGTCCGGCTCGACCCCGCGACCGGAAAGGCGCTCCCCGGAGCGACCGTCGGCCAGCTCGCCACCCGCCCCGACCTCCCGTACGCCGTCGAGGGCCCGTACATCGTCAAGCACGGCCGCCACTACTACCTCTTCGCCTCGTACGACGCCTGCTGCGCGGGCGTGAACTCGACGTACAAGATCAGGGTGGGCCGCGCCACGGACGTGACGGGCCCGTACGTCGACAGCACCGGCAAGCCCATGCTGGAGGGCGGCGGCGACCTGCTCCTGGAGGGCCACGGCCGCTACCTCGGCACGGGCGGCCAGTCCGTCTTCCAGGACCAGGGGCAGGACTGGCTGGCGTACCACTACTACGACGCAGAGGACAACGGCACACCCAAGCTGGGCCTGAACAGGCTCGGCTGGGTGAACGACTGGCCCGTTGTCAAGTAACCCCGTTCCGGACAGGTCCCGAAAGGTCCCCATGAGCAAGTCCACCGCCCGCTTCACCCTCGACCCCGCCTTCACGGTCGGCGAGGTCGACCCCCGTGTCTTCGGCTCCTTCGTGGAGCACCTCGGCCGCTGCGTCTACACCGGCATCTTCGAACCCGGCCACCCCACCGCCGACGAGGACGGCATCCGCCAGGACGTGCTCGGCCTCGTCCGGGAACTCGGCGTCACCGCCATCCGCTACCCCGGCGGCAACTTCGTTTCCGGCTACAAGTGGGAGGACTCCGTCGGCCCCGTCGAGGACCGCCCCCGCCGCCTCGACCTGGCCTGGCGCTCCACCGAGACCAACCGCTTCGGCCTCTCCGAGTACATCGCCTTCCTGAAGAAGGTCGGCCCCCAGGCCGAGCCCATGATGGCCCTCAACCTCGGCACCCGGGGCGTCGCCGAGGCCCTCGAACTCCAGGAGTACGCCAACCACCCCGCCGGCACGGCCCTGTCCGACCTCCGTGCCGCGCACGGCGACAAGGACCCGTTCGGCATCAGGTTGTGGTGCCTCGGCAACGAGATGGACGGCCCCTGGCAGACAGGCCACAAGACGGCCCAGGAGTACGGCCGGATCGCTGCCGAGACCGCCCGCGCGATGCGCCAGATCGACCCGAACGTCGAACTCGTCGCCTGCGGCTCCTCCAGCCAGTCCATGCCGACCTTCGCCGCGTGGGAGGCGACGGTCCTGGAGGAGACGTACGACCTGGTCGACCACATCTCCCTGCACGCCTACTACCAGCCCGAGAACGGCGACATCGACTCCTTCCTGGCCTCCGCCGTCGACATGGAGTCCTTCATCGAGAACGTGGTCGCCACCGCCGACCACATCGGCGCGAAGCTGAAGTCGAAGAAGAAGATCAACCTCTCCTTCGACGAGTGGAACGTCTGGTACATCTCGGAGTGGCACGAGATCGAGAACTCGGACGCACGGGACTGGGCGGAGGCCCCCCGCCTGCTGGAGGACAGCTACAGCGTCACCGACGCCGTCGTCTTCGGATCCCTGCTCATCGCCCTGCTCCGGCACGCCGACCGCGTCACCGTCGCCTGCCTCGCCCAGCTCGTCAACGTGATCGCCCCGATCATGACCGAGCCCGGCGGCCCGGCCTGGCGGCAGACGACGTTCTTCCCGTTCGCGCAGGCCGCCAAGTACGGCCGCGGCGAGGTCCTCGACGTGCGCGTGGACTCCCCGACGTACGAGACGCAGAAGTACGGCGAGACCGACCTGCTGCACGCCACCGCCGTGCGCGCCGCGGACGGCTCGGTCACCGTCTTTGCCGTCAACCGCAGCCGGACGGAGCCGCTGCCCCTCGAAGTCGCCCTCGGTGCACTGAACTTGACGTCCGTCGTCGAGCACAGCGCCCTCGCCGACGCCGACCCGGACGCCCGCAACACCCTCGCCGAGCCGGAGCGGGTCGCCCCGCACCCGGTCGAGGGCACCGCCCTCACGGACGGCACCCTCACCGCCGTGCTCGAACCGCTGTCGTGGAACGTGATCCGGCTGGCCTAGAACGTCATCGCTCGATGTGGACCTGCGCGGGCGGGTACGGGGACGCGGAGTCCGTGCCCACGGCCCAGTAGCCGCCCGCGCCGGGAACCGTCGCAAGTGCGTTCACCAGCACGGGAGTCGCGGACAGCGGGCCCCGCTCACTCACCCATGCCCCCGCCTCCCAGCGGAGGTGGTGGGACCGGGTCTGGTCCCAGAAGTCCCAGCCCGCGATGCGGTCGGGGCCGCCGAGCCCGTCGTCGACGATCGCGGTCAGCATGCCCGGCGTGAACGGGGTGGCGACGGAGGCCCACGCGCCGCCGTCCCAGTGCTTCAGCATGGCGCTCGGCGGCTTGCCGGGCGGGCCGCCCACTCCGTAGTCGTAGCCGGTGAGCCAGATGTCGTCGTCGGCGACCGGGAGGAGCCCGGTGACGTACGGCCGCAGACCGGCCGGTGCGGGCAGTCCGGTCCACTCCTCGTGGTCCCAGCGGGCGACGAGCGCGCTGTCGTACACCCAGACGTCGCCCCCGCGCGTCACCCGCAGGCCCGCCGGGGCGGTCGGGGGGCCGTTCGGGGGCGGCGGCAGCCACAGCCAGCCGTCGGCGTCGCCGTGCAGCAGCACGCACCCGTCGCTGTTGCGCCCCGACAGCCATACGTGGTCGTCGGCGTCCAGCGCCACACCGGTGAGGGCCGTCCCGTAGGCCGACCGGCCGGCGAACTCGGCCTCCTGCCAGGTGGTGCCGTCCCAGCGGAGGAGGCGGGCGGCGCCGCCGCTGTCGACGCCGACGGCCCACGCGGCACCGTACGAACCGGCGACCGCGCGCAGATGGCCCCCGGAGAAGCCGAGGTGCGTGAGGTCGAGGCGGGTCCAGATGCTTCCGTCCCACACCAGGGCGAGCGGCTTGCCGCGGGTGGAGCCGTTACGGCCCTCTTCCCCCACCGCCCAGGCGAGATCGGGGCCGGCGGCGGCAACTGCCAGCAACTGGGCGGCGGTTGCGCAGGCGGGGGCGGGGACCGTCTGCCAGTCGTGCGGACCGCCGGCGGCTCTGACCGGGGCCGCCCCGGCCGTCCCGCCGCTCGACGAGGTGAGCCCGACTCCGGCCCCCGCCCCGAGTAACCCGCTGATGAATCGCCGTCTTCGCACGAGGTTCTCCCCTCAGACGTTGTCCACCGTCACCCCGCCCGCCGACGCGCCCAGCAGGGTCAGTCGTACGTCCTTCGGGCCCGCCTCCGTGCTGCCGTCCGACAGGACCGCCAGGGCGAGGGAGTTGCTGCCCCGGGTGCGCAGGATGCCGTTCGGCAGGACGACGGGGTGCCGGGGGCCGGCGTCGTTGACGTACTGGCCCATGTTCCAGCCGTTGAGGAAGATTTGCACCCGGTAGGCACGCTTCGGATCGTCGTCGAGGGTGAGCCCGATCGAGGCGTCGACGCCGGCGGGGACGGAGAGGCGGAAGCCGGTGCGGTACCAGGTCACTCCCTGACGGCGTTCGGCGCGGGGCAGATCCACGGCCTCCCACCCCCGGTCGTCGAAGGCGGGCAGGTGCCAGCCCTCCCGCTCTCCGTGCAGCCCGCCATTGTTGAGCGGTCCGCGCACCGGGTCGGCGGTCCCGGCGCCCTGGAGCCGCCAACTGACCACCGGTGAAGCGCCCTTGAAGGTGGCCGACGTCAGCCCGCGGGCCGCCTTGTGGGTGTCGCCGGACATCTCGTCCACGTCGTGGGCCATCCGCCGGACGAGCACGGAGAGCACATGCTCCTTGCGCTTCCGCAGCTTCTTCGGCACGTCGAAGGCGGCGGTGTCCGTCCAGGTGCCCTGCCGGGCGGACGCGGGGTCCGGGGCCGGCATTCGATGGGTGCCGAGCGGCCTGCCGTCCAGCCAGGCCATCAGCAGCCCCTGGGTGCCGGTGCTGTAGCCGAGGGAGACGGATGCGACGCCCTCGGCGTCGCTGACGCGCCCCCGGTACCAGACGTCGCCGTAGTGGAAGCCGTAGTCGTCGGCGAAGAGGACGGGTTGCCCCTCCGGGACGGGGGTGGTGCTGAAGGAAGACTTCTTGTCGGCGCGCACCCACGCCGAGTCGTCGAAGTCCGGTGCGGACTCGGGGTTCTCGGCCCGTCGCCGCCAGCCGTCGAGGGCCGGCAGCGGCACCGGGCCCTGGCCGGGCAGCGGCTTCAGGGCGAGCAGGCTGAACGTGGCGCTGATCCGGGAGGACACCGGCCGCCCGTTCCACGTCACGTGCTCCATGCCGCGCGGCCCCCACACCTCCAGGCCGGTCAACTTCGCGGTGTCACCGCTGAGATGGACGGTGTCGTCCCGCAGCCGGACGTCACGCACCAGAGAGGGGCCGTACACCAGCACCGACCCGGACGGCGTCTCGTACGGCCACAGCCGCAGCGCGGTCGCGTCGTCGGCGAACAGCAGCAGCAGCGGCCGGTCGGAGCCGCCGTTCTCGACCTTCACGCGGGCCAGCTCGCCGACGCCGAGCGGGCAGGTCACCCGCAGCAGCCCGCGGTCGTAGATCCACGCCGGTTCCGCGTCCAGCCGGGTCGCCGTCGGCTCCTGCGGGCACTCCAGGACGACCTGCGCCATGTCGCCGTACCGCCCCGAGAAGACGGCGATGTCCTGCCGACCGGCGGAGACGAAGAGCATGAGCTGGGCGGTGGCGTACCGCAATGTCCGCCCACCGAGCCTGAGCCGTGTGCTGAGCACCTTGGTGTCATGGGCCCGGACGTTGACCGGCACCTCGATCCCGGCGCCCGGCAGCGGGGTGGACACGGCCTCGGCGGAGTCGTTGCGCACGACGTAGGTCTGGGAGTCGGTGTCGCGGTTGGCGAGGTGCCGTACCTCCAGCCGCCCGCCCGGGGACCTGACCTCCTTCGCCCGGTCCAGCTTGGCGAAGTCCGGCACGGTGCGCAGCAGGTGGCCGAGCCGGTGGAGCGGGGCGAGCGCGGCGGTCGGCCGCCGCCCCTCGTCGAGGGCGGCACCGGAGCCGTACGACGTGCCGGGGGCCTGCGGCGCGGCCAGCCAGCCCCAGGACGTCCCGCCGTACGCCATGGAGTCGTTGCGCAGGCCGCCGAGCGGCGACTCCGGCACGGACAGCGGTACGTCGATGCCGTCGGCCCGCACCTTCCTGTGGAGGTGGGAGAGGTAGGCGGTGTCGGCGGTGTCCTCCAGCTGATAGAGCAGGACGGTGCCCCTGCCCCGGGTGTAGAGGTGGCGGGCGGCGATCGCGTTCACCCGCGTCAACCACTCGTCGGCGTGCGCCAGATACGCCGGGTCGGTGGTCCGGGCCCGGCCCTCGGTGGCCGTCAGCCAGCCGGGGAAGCCGCCCGCGTCGACGTCGGCGCCGAGGTACGGGCCGGGACGCAGGACGACGTACAGCCCGGTCTCGGCGGCCATGCGCAGGAACAGGCCGAGGTTGCGTACGCCCGTGAAGTCGTACGAACCCGGGGCGGGGGAGTGGTAGTTCCAGGCCACGGAGAGGCTGACGGCGTTGTAGCCGTGCGCCCGCATCTTCTCCAGCACGTCCCGCCACAGCGACGGACTCGGCAGCCGGAACAGGTGCATCGCGCCCGGCCACAGCGTCAGCCGCCGGCCGTCGACCAGCAGGGAGTAGCGGTCGTGGCCGACCGTGTGCACGGCTCCGTCGGCGACGGGCGGAGCCGGCGGCGGCCCCGTGGGCACGAAGCGGGGCCCCGTCCGCGACGGCAGCACGCCGCCGCTGCCGGTCAGCGCGAAGCCGAGCGCGGCCGTACCGGCGAGGGTGCTGAAAGTTCGTCTGCTGAGCTCCACGCGAGCGTCGCCTCCTGTTGTGCCTGCGTTTCCCGGGACGCGAGTGAGGGACCATTCTGCCTGCCCGCCGCGGCACACCTCACAAGGGACCGTATGAGGATCACAAGGGACCGTACGAGCACCGGGGACGCGGCGGGGATCACGGCGGCGGACGTGATCCGGACCCGACTTCCGAGGGCGCTGCCTGTGAACGCCCTCATCCGGGTCTCAGGCTGTCCTCAGTTTGACGTTCTAGCGTTCCCTCCCGTTCATCCCTGCCGCCCCGGTGGGAAAGCCAGGAAAGACGGGACGGGACCTCCCCCCATGCAGACGCTGATACTGCTCGCCCTCGCGGGCCTGGGCGCGCAGCTCGTGGACGGCAGCCTCGGCATGGCGCACGGCGTGATCTCGACCGTGCTGCTGCTGGCCATGGGCACGAGCCCGGCCGCCGCCTCGGCCGTCGTGCACTTCGCCCAGATCGGCACGGGGCTGGTGTCCGGCGTCTCGCACGCCCGATTCGGCAACGTCGACTTCAAGGTCGTGGTCCGGATCGGCGTCCCGGGCGCGGTGGGCGCGTTCGTCGGGGCGACGGTGCTTTCGCAGATGTCGACCGCGGTGGCCGAGCCCGCGATGGCGGTGATCCTGCTCACGCTCGGCATCTACGTCACCGTCCGCTTCACCCTGCGCGGCATGCCCGAGGGCCGGCTGGGCAGGCCGCTGGGCAAACGGTTCCTGGTCCCGGTCGGCCTGCTCGCCGGGTTCCTCGGGGCCACGGGCGGAGGCGGCTGGGGGCTGATCGGCACTCCGGCGCTGCTGGCCAGCGGGCGCCTGGAGCCGCGCAAGGTGGTCGGCTCCGTCGACGCGAGCAAGGCGCTGGTGGCGGTCGCCGCGAGCCTGGGCTTCCTCTTCTCCCTCGGCTCGCACGGCGTCAACTGGTCGTGGGTCCTCGCGTTCCTGGTCGGCGGCATGGTCATCGCGCCGGTGGCCGCCTGGCTGGCCCGCTTCGTGGCGCCGCGCATCCTGGGCGCGACGGTCGGCGGCCTCGTCGTCCTGCTCAACGCGCGCACGCTGCTGAACAGCGACTGGATCGCGGCGGGCGGTGCGGTGAGCACGTCCGTCTACGTCGTCCTCCACGCGGCGTGGGCCGCCGCCCTGGCGTACGCGATCCGCGGCCACCGTCAGGAGAGGGCGGCCGAGAGCGGGCACGCGCGGGGGCGGCAGCCCGTCAGCGTCTGAGGATCAGTCGCTCCTGAAGGGTGCTCGCCGAGTACGGCGAGGTCGCCTGGATCCCGGTGTTGATGCCCTGTGGATGGACTGGACTCGCCAACTCGCCAACGGCCTTTGATGTCAACGGAGTTCGGGCACTGTGAAGATGCTGTGAAAACCGCGTCTGTGAATGGCTTGAGTTCATCCTGTCGGCGGCGTCGGTCTGTCCCTACGGTCCGGTTGGCAAGTCAGCCACCCCCCAACTGTTACGGAGAGACCATGACTCGTGGGCTCCTGCTGAGCGGTGCGGTAGCCGCTCTGCTCACCACGGCACTACCGGCCCAGGCGGCCACCTCGTCCGGCGGTTTCGAGGACCCGCCGCCGGACAAGATCGTCATCAAGGTCGCGACGGTGAACGGTTCGGGCTGCCCGGCCGGGACGACCGCGGTGGCGGTCTCGGAGGACAACACGGCCTTCACGGTGACGTACAGCGACTACCTCGCCCAGGCGGGCGGCGGCTCGGACCCGACGGCGTTCCGCAAGAACTGCCAGCTGAACCTGATAGTCCACGTCCCGCAGGGCTTCACGTACGCCGTCGCCAGCGCGGACTACCGGGGCTTCGCGGCCCTCCAGTCCGGCGCGACCGGCACCCAGAGAGCCTCGTACTACTTCCAGGGCTCTCCGAACACGGCGTCGCGCTCCCACCCCTTCAGCGGCCCGTACAACGACAACTGGCAGGCCACGGACACCACGGACTGGGCCCAACTGGTCTGGGCACCCTGCGGAGTCCAGCGCAACTTCAACATCAACACCGAGCTGCGGGTGACCGCGGGGTCGACGTCCGCGGACAAGGTCAGCTTCATGACGATGGACTCGACGGACGGGGACATCAGCACGGTGTACCACTTGGCGTGGAAGGAGTGCCCGGAGGCGTGACGCCGGTGTAGACCGTCAGCGCGGTGCGAGGGCCGTGGCCGGCATCGCGGCCACGCCCACCGCCACCCGGCAGGCGGTCGCTCCGGCCGGACGGAGACCGGTCATGCCCGGCCGGTCTTCGCATCCCCCACCCGCCCCGAACGAGTCGTCGCACGCACATCCCGTCAGCGCCTCAGCCCCACCCTGCGCGGCGCACGCCCCGCCAGACGCCTCGCCCTCATCCAGCGCCACGACTGGGGCATCCCGTCAGCAACCCCGGTCTCCGACGCCGTCGGGACGATCGTCGCCGAACTCGCCGCCAACGCCGTCACCCACGGTCGCGTACCCGGACGGGACTTCGAGCTCGCCCTCTCCCTCGTCGCCGGCAGCGTCCGCGTCGAGGTCACCGGCATCCGCGCCGACGCCTCCGTGGACGTACGAAAGCCGCGCCCGCTGGAGGAAGCCGGGCGCGGCCTGGTGCTGGTCGGCGCGTTGGCCGACCGGTGGGAGGTGGTGGACCGGCAGCCGCCGCCCGGGAAGACCGTGCGGGCGGAGGTGGATGTGCCGGGGTGGCTGGGCCTGGTGCTAGACCTCGACGCCGAGCGTCAGCGTTCCGGTGTATCCGGACGACGGTGAGCTGCCGAGCGCCGTCAGGGTCAGGAGCCCCGACGCCGCGCCCCCGTCGTCGTAGATCGAGTCCTGGGCCAGCGTCGTCCGGGTGACCTTGTTCGCCGAGTACGGCGACAGCGCGCCCACTCTCGCCGTGACCGTCTCGTCGAAGAACAGCTGGCCGGTGTGGACCTCGGTGCCGCCGGTGAAGGAGCCGTCGGACGTGAGCGTCACGCCCGTGTGCACCTTGACGTGGATGTGGACGCAGCGCCCGCGGTACCAACCGGGGTACACCGTGGTGATGTCGGCGACGCCGCCGGCGTCGGTGAGGACGCCGCCCCGCAGGAACGTGCCGTTGTCGGACTCGTTGTGGCCGTTGTTGCCGACGTAGCCGGAGTACTCGCCGAGCGCGTCGGCGTGCCAGATCTCCACCAGGGCGTTCGGGATCACCGCGCAGGTGTCGTCGTTGACGACGGTGAGCGCCAGCTTCAGCACGAAGCCGGTCTTGTTCTCGCGGATGTCGGAGCGGACGAGCGCGCCGTCCAGGTAGTAGGGGCCTTCGGTCATCTCCTTCGTGAGCGTGCAGACGGCGGCCGCGGCGACCGGGGTCGCGTCCGCCGCGTCGGCTGTGGGGGCTCCGGGCGCGGCGGCGCCCACGGCGACCGCCGCTGCCGTGGCGCCGGTCGCGATCAGCACGGTGCGGCGCCCGACCGGGGTGGGGGTTGCTTCCGAAGTGTCTGTCATGGACACGGCACCGTAGGAACGGTTGCTGTCGGAGGGCTGTCAGTTAGGCAAAGTGGCGAGGCGTCAAGGTTCTTGCAGGACACGGCCCTCAGGCCGTCGGTGCGGCTGATGACCTGCGCAGGCGAAGGTGCCGCGATGCGGCGGGACGTCGACGATCCTGGCTCCGGTCCCCTTTTGCCGGGTCGGCGCGATGGCCGCCCTCTCCCGTTCCCCGGCCTTCCCGCACCACGGGATGTCCGGATGCCGCCCGGCGGACGGCCGCCCCGACAGGGAAGCGGCACGAGTGCCGACGGAGGGGGCCGGGGCGGCGGGACGGGCTCAGTTGGCGGCGCAGGCCTCGTTCCAGCTGCCGTAGGAGCCGCTCACGTAGGCGCCGTTGTCCACGTGGCCGACGCGGAAGTAGAAGCAGGCCGACTCGGGCATGTCGGTGTCGTAGACATAGGCGTTGTCGAGGTTCCAGCCGGTGTAGCCGCCGGTGTAGTCCACGACGATCTTCGTGTCGCTGGTGGAGGGACTGCCGTCCACGGGGTTCGTGTACTGCAGGCGCACGCCCTTGCCGTCCGAGCAGACGTCGAGGATCTTGAAGGTGTCGCCGTAGTCGTAGAAGTAGGCGGCTCCGCAGGCGTTGCTGGAGTCGGCCGTGTAGATGTCGGCGGCGAAGGAGGAGCCCGCCGTGCCGATCACGAGGGCCGCCGCGGCGACGGCGGGCACGGCGAGGTGTCTGAGCTTGGGCATGGCTGAACTCCTTGCAGGGTGAGGGGCGTTGGCGTGGGGGGAGTTCACGTGGTCGACACCGTGTGATCGGACTATGCCCACTGTTTGATCTCTGTGCAAGAGGCGTCCGGCTTTCAACAAGCTGTGAATGTCCGGGCTGTTGACGCGCGAGTGATTCGATTCTACGGTCCGTCCGAATTGACGATCGCCGTTCGAGATTCCGGACATCGGTATTGCGGGCGGCGACTTCCCCCTTCCGTCAAGGAGGCCCGTGTGAGCCGCACCTCCCGCACCTCCCGCACCTCCCGCACTTCCCCCCGCGCTTCCCGCAAGGCCCGGATCCGGACCACCCTCATCACCCTCCCCGCAGCCGCCCTCCTCGCCCTGATCCCCTCCACCGCCTCGGCCTACCCCAACCCCGGTACCGTCACCGGCGCCACGGTCATCCACGACCCCACGATGATCCGCACCTCCGCCGGCCGCTACCTCCTCTACGGCACCGGCGGCGGCCTCGGCTACCGGACCTCCACCGACCGGATCGCCTTCACGGCCGGCAGCGACGCCTTCACCACCAAGCCCGGCTGGTGGTCCTCGTACGCCACCGAGGCATGGGCGCCCGACATCTCGTACCACGGCGGCAAGTACCTGATGTACTACGCCGTCTCCACCTTCGGCTCCAACAAGTCGGCCATCGGGCTCGCCGGTTCGACGACCGGACTGCCCGGCTCCTGGACCGACTACGGAGTCGTCTACACCTCCACCACCGCCAGCGACTACAACGCCATCGACCCGAACCTCTTCGTGGACGACGACGGCAAGTGGTGGCTGTCCTTCGGCAGTTGGTGGACCGGGCTGAAGATGATCCAGATCGACCCCGCCACCGGCAAGCAGCTCTCCTCCAACACCACCCGGTACTCGATCGCGTCCCGCCCCACCGGGACCAAGGCCGTGGAGGCGCCGTACATCGTCAAGCGCAACGGCTACTACTACCTCTTCGCCTCCTACGACACCTGCTGCGCGGGGACCAGTTCGACGTACAAGGTCAAGGTCGGCCGTGCCACCAGCGTCACCGGGCCCTACTACGACAAGAACGGCGTCGCCCTGACCAACAACGGCGGCACCCCGGTCCTGGAGTCGCACGGCAGCATCATCGGTCCCGGCGGTCAGTCGATCATGAACGACACCGACGGCGACCTGATCGTCTACCACTACTACGACGGCAACGACAACGGCACGCCCAAGCTGGGCATCAACCTTCTGAACTGGAGCAGCGGATGGCCCGTCGCCTACTGACCCTGCTGGCCGCGCTGGTCCTCGCCCTGTCGCTGGGCCAGTCCTCCGCGAGCGCGGCCTCGTTCGCCAACCCGCTCAAGGCGCAGAAGGGCGCCGACCCCTGGATCTCGTACTACAACGGCAACTACTACATGGTGACGACGAGTTGGACGAACGTCATCACCATGCGCAAGTCGGCCACCCTCGCCGGGCTCGCCACCGCCCCCAACTACCAGGTGTGGACGGGCGACGCGGCCTCGCGCTGCTGCAACATCTGGGCGCCGGAGATCCACTTCCTCAACGGCAAGTGGTACCTGTACTACGTCGCCGGGCAGAACATCAGCGACTACAATCCCACCCAGCGCACCCACGTCCTCGAAAGCGCCGGGACGGACCCCACCGGCCCCTACACCTACAAGGGTCAGCTCAACTCCGCCTGGATGCTGGACCCGACGGTCGCCACCATCAACGGCCAGCTGTATCTCTTCGGCAGCGCGAGCGGCGGCGGCACCCAGAACCTGGTGGCCGCCAGGATGGCCAACCCCTACACCCTTGCCACCGGCTTCTCGACGATCTCCACGCCGACGTACTCCTGGGAGACGAGCGGCGGCACCGTCAACGAAGGCCCGGAGATCCTCCAGCGCGACGGCAAGACCTTCCTCGTCTACTCGGCGAGCGGCTGCTGGACCCCCGACTACAAACTCGGCCGGCTGACGCTGACGGGCTCCGACCCGCTCTCGGCCTCCTCCTGGACGAAGAAGTCGACCCCGGTCTTCCAGCGCAACGACTCCGCCGGCGTCTACGGCCCGGGCCACAACGGCTTCTTCACCTCACCGGACGGCACCGAGAACTGGATCGTCTACCACGCCAACGACGCGTCGTCCGACGGCTGCGACAACGGCCGGACGACCCGCGCCCAGAAGTTCACCTGGAACTCCGACGGCACCCCGGACTTCGGCACGCCGGTGGCGCTGGGGACCGGCACGACGGGCCCGTCCGGCGAACCGTCGGCCGCCTCCACGACGTACACCCTCACCAACCGCAACAGCGGCAAGTGCCTCGACGTCGCCGGGAGTTCGGCGGCCGACGGCGCCAACGTCCAGCAGTACACCTGCAACGGCGGCAACAACCAGAAGTGGCGCGTCGAGGACCAGGGCGACGACACCAGCCGCCTGGTGAACGTGGCGACGGGCAAGGTCCTGGACACGGCTGACTGCTCGACCGCGGACGGTGCCGACCTCCGCCAGTGGAGCTGGCTGAACAACACCTGCCAGCGATTCAGGTTCGTGGTCACCGACAGCAGCTACGTACGGATCGTCAACGAGGCCACGGGCAAGGTGGCGGACGTGGCGAACTGCTCCACGGCGGACGCGGCGGACGTCAGGCAGTGGACCTGGCTCAACAACGCCTGCCAGCAGTGGAGGCTGAACCCGGTCTAGCGGGGGCTTCTCAGGCCCCCGCGGCATTGGGCCAACTGCCGCTGTTCGGCCACCCTTGCGCCGGAGCCGGCGTCAACCCGTTGGTCCCCCGGACCTGCGCCGCCGTGAGCCCGCCCCGAGCGGGCACACCGGGCGGCGTGGGACCGGCGGCGGGAACCCCGTAGGGCGACTGAGCGGCGGCGGCAGGAGCCACCGGCATCGGCATCGGCTGCGGGGCGACCGGCGCGGGCATGGGCACCGGCATCGGCTGAGGCTGCGGGGCAACCGGCTGCGGGGCAACCGTCTGAGGCGCCGCGGGCATCGGCGCCGCCGCCATCGCCTGCGCGGCCAGCGGCACCCCCACCCCGCTGCTCGCCCCCACCAGCCGGTCCACGGCCGCCGTACCCGAGCTGTAGCTGGTCCCGGTAGCCAGCTCGGGCACGGCGGCTCCCCTCCTGGTCCCGTAGAGCACCTGTTCCAGCGCGGACACCAGGCGACGCACGTCCGTCTGGGGGCGCACCACGAGACGCAGGAAGCGGCTGGACGAGCCGATCTTGTTGCCGCACTCGCGGACCAGGATCCGGTGCTCGGAGAGCAGCCGGTCCCGGACCACGGTGCCTTCGGCGCCCACGGGGAGGCGCACGAAGAGGAAGTTGCCCTGGGAGGGGTAGACGGTCAGACCGGGGAGCGCGGAGAGCTGGCTCGACATGTCGAGGCGGTCCCGGCGGACCTGCTGGAGGCTCTGCGCGTACTCGGCGCCGTGCTCCTTGAGCATGAACACCACGTGCTCGGCGAAGGCGTTGAGGTTCCACTTCGGCAGCATCGAGCGGACGCGGCCCGCGAGCGCCGGGTTGGCGACCATGTAGCCGAAGCGTATGCCGTGCAGCCCGAAGTTCTTGCCGAGGCTTCTGAGCACGATCACGTTGGGCCGCAGCATGGCCTCCTGAACCACGCTCGGCTCCGCCTCCGCGTCGGCGAACTCCAGGAAGCTCTCGTCGATGACGACCAGGTCGAGGTCGGCCATCGCGTCCATGAACTGCACGATCGCGTGCTTGTGGAGGAAGCCGCCGTCGGGGTTGTTGGGGTTGCAGATGACCGCGGCCCGGGTGCCCCTGGCCCGGATGAACTCGGCGTACTGCGCGAGGTCCAGGGCGAAGCCGCTGGACTCCTGGAGCGGGAACATGTCGACCCGCTTGCCGGTCTCCATGGGCTGGTCGGTCCAGCGGCCGAAGGTGGGGACGG
Organism: Streptomyces sp. Act143; assembly: GCF_003143935.1. Lineage (GTDB taxonomy): Bacteria > Actinomycetota > Actinomycetes > Streptomycetales > Streptomycetaceae > Streptomyces. Next base: position 7,477,714 of record NZ_QFRX01000001.1, read on the forward strand.
GGATGGCCAGGGACTCCCGGACCAGCAGGTGGTCGATCCAGGTGATCAGCTCGGTCGAGCCGTTGCCCATCGCCACGGCCTGCGGCGGGAGTTGGAGGAGGTTGCACAGCTCGGCGGTGATGGTGTCGGCGCTGGACGGGTAGTACGTGATGATGTCCCGCAGGCGGCCGGACATGTCGTCCCACATCTGCGGGGTGGGGAAGTAGGGGTTCACCGGGATACAGAAGTCGATCGGGCCGGCCCCGTCGCCAGCTGCCCGCGTCAGCGCCGCCATGGACGGGCTGTGTGCCGCGGTGCTGCGGAACAGCGAGGTGACGTTCTCGGCCATGGAACCTCCGTAAGGGGCGGACCCGTTGGGGACGGCCGGGTCCGTCGTCTTGGGTGGCCCGCGCGGGGGAGCACGGGCCGCTCCTACATACGGAGGCTGGGGTGCCACTGTTCAACCGCTGAGAAATCGGTAAGAACTTGTGTGCCACCTGTGAAGGAGTGTCACGCGGGGAAAGAGTGCACGGTCGTCGACCGGTAGGTCTCCCCAGGTCGCAGCACGGTCGACGGGAAGTGCGCGTGGTTCGGGGAGTCAGGGTAGTGCTGCGTCTCCAGACACAGCGCGTCGCCCTGGCGGTAGGCGCGGCCGGCGGGGCCGACCAGCGTCCCGTCGAGGAAGTTGCCCGAGTAGAACTGCATGCCGGGCTCGGTGGTGGCGACCCTCAAGGTGCGGCCCGACGCGGGGTCGCGCAGGGTCGCCACGGCCTCTGGCTCCGCCGTGATCCCCTTCTCCAGCACCCAGTTGTGGTCGTAACCCTGCGCGGCGAGCAGCTGCGGATGGCCGGTCCGCAGGTCCCGGCCGATCGGCTTGGGCGCACGGAAGTCGAAGGGGGTGCCCGTCACCGGGGCCAGTTCACCGGTCGGGATCAGGCCCGGGTCGGTCGGTGTGAAACGGGCCGCGGCGATGGTCAGTTCGTGGTGCTCGATCGTCCCGCTGCCCTCGCCGGCGAGGTTCCAGTAGACGTGGTTGGTGAGGTTGACGACCGTGACCTTGTCGGTGGTCGCCGCGTAGTCGATGCGCCAGTCGCCCTCGGCGGTGAGGGTGTACGTCACCTGCGCCGTCAGCGTGCCCGGGTAGCCCATCTCGCCGTCGGGGGAGGTGTGGGAGAGGCGCAGACCGACGTCCGTGCCCCGCTGGAACGGCTCGACCTCCCAGACCACCTTGTCGAAGCCCGCCTCGCCGCCGTGCAGGCTGTTCTCGCCGTCGTCGGCGGAGAGCCGGTGCGTCTCGCCGTCCAGCGTGAACCGGCCCTTGCCGATGCGGTTGCCGTACCGGCCGATCAGCGCGCCGAAGTACGGGCTGGAGGTGACGTAGTCCTCGATGCGGTCGAAGCCGAGGGAGATGTTCGCGTACCGGCCGTGCCGGTCGGGGGTCTCCAGGCACTGAACGATCCCGCCGTAGGACAGGACCTTCATACGGGTGCCGCCGTTCTCCAGCGACCAGCGGTGGATCTCGGTGCCGTCGGCGAGCCTGCCGAAGAGTTCCTTCACCGGATGTCTCCTCCCATGGGAAGGGCCCCGCCTTCCGACGGGGCCCGACCGGTAGAACGTGTCTGCTACGAACCGGACTTGCGCTTGTTCCACACGTCGAACCCGACCGCGGCCAGCAGGGCGAGGCCCTTGATGACCTGCTGCCAGTCGGAGCCGACGCTGAGGAGGTTCATGCCGTTGTTCAGGACGCCGAGGACGAGACCGCCGATGATCGCGCCGAGGACGGTGCCGACACCGCCGCTCATGGACGCGCCGCCGATGAACGACGAGGCGATGGCCTCCAGTTCGTAGTTCAGGCCCGCCTTCGGCGACGCCGCGTTCAGTCGCGCGGCGATCGCCAGACCCGCCAGGGCCGCGAGCGCGCCCATGTTCATGAAGACGAGGAAGGTGACCTTCTTGTCCTTCACACCGGACAGCTTGGCCGCCGGCAGGTTGCCGCCGATCGCGTAGATGTGCCGGCCGAAGATCGAGTTGCGCATCAGGTAGCCGTACCCCACGACCAGCCCGCCCAGGATCAGCAGGACGATCGGGGCGCCCTTGTAGCTGGCGAGCAGCATGGTGACGACGAGGATCGCGGCCACGATGGAGACGAGCTTCAGCAGGAAGATGTTCCGCGGCAGCACGTCGAGGGAGAACTCCTGCTGGCGCTTGCGGTCGCGGACCTCCTGGAGGACCACGAAGACGATCAGGGCCAGGCCCAGCAGCAGCGTGATGTTGTGGTAGTTGGTCTCCGGGCCGGTCTCCGGCAGGAAGCCGTTGCCGATCTTCTGCAGGCCGCCCGGGAACGGGCCGAGGGTCTGGCCCTCCAGCAGGATCTCGGTGAAGCCGCGGAAGACCAGCATGCCCGCGAGGGTCACGATGAACGACGGTATGCCGAGATACGCGATGAGGAAGCCCTGGGCCGCGCCCGCGCCCGCGCCGACCACCAGGCACAGCACCATCGCGAGCGGCCATGCCACGTCGTGCTGGACCGTCAGCACGGCCGCGAACGCGCCCACGAACGCCGTGACCGAGCCGACCGACAGGTCGATGTGCCCGGCGATGATGACCAGCATCATGCCGATCGCGAGGATCAGCACGTAGCTGTTCTGGAGGACCAGGTTGGAGACGTTGCGCGGCAGCAGCAGGTCGCCGTCGGTCCACACCGCGAAGAGCGCCACGATCAGGCCGAGGGCGATCAGCATGCCGTACTGGCGCATGTTGCGGCGCAGGCCGTCCAGCATCAGCTGCAGCAGGTTGTCGCCGGAGGCAGATCCGCTCTTGCCCGGCGGCGCCGGGGCCGGCGTCTTGGCGGTCACGTCCGTGCTCATCGGGTTACCTCTTTGTCCTTGGTCATCTGGCGCATCAGCGATTCCTGCGAGGCCTCGGCACGGGAGAACTCGCCGGTCAGCCGCCCGGCGGCCATCGTGTAGATGCGGTCACACATGCCGAGCAGCTCCGGCAGCTCGGACGAGATGAAGACGACCGCCTTGCCCTGGGCGGCCAGCTGGTCGATGACGGTGTAGATCTCGTACTTGGCACCGACGTCGATGCCTCGGGTGGGTTCGTCCAGGATCAGCACCTCGGGACCGGCGAAGATCCACTTGCTGAGGACGACCTTCTGCTGGTTGCCGCCGGACAGCTTGCCCACCGGCTCGAAGACGGTCGGCGCCTTGATGTTCATGGACTTGCGGAAGCCCTCGGCGACCTGCCGCTCCTCGTGCTCGTCGACCACCCCGCGCTTGGCGACCTTGTCCAGGGCGCTCAGCGAGATGTTGCGGTTGATGGTGTCGATGAGGTTGAGGCCGTAGTGCTTGCGGTCCTCGGTGACGTAGGCGATGCCGTGGTCGACCGCCTCGGCGACGGTCTTGGTACGGATCTCCTTGCCGTCCTTGAGGACCGTGCCCGCCGCGTGCCGGCCGTAGGAGCGCCCGAAGACGCTCATGGCGAGCTCGGTGCGGCCCGCGCCCATCAGGCCCGCGATACCGACGATCTCCCCGCGCCGGACATGGATCGACACGTCGTCGACGACCTTGCGCTGCTGGTCGATCGGGTGGTGCACGGTCCAGTCGCGGATCTCCAGGGCCGGAGCCGCGTCCGCCTCGCCCTCGTAGGCGGTGCGCTCGGGGAAGCGGTGGTCCAGGTCGCGGCCCACCATGCCGGAGATGATCCGGTCCTCGGTGGTCTCCGCGGCCTTCACGTCGAGGGTCTCGATGGTCTTGCCGTCACGGATGATCGTGACGGAGTCGGCCACCTTGCGGATCTCGTTGAGCTTGTGGGAGATGATGATCGAGGTGATGCCCTGCTTCTTCAACTCCAGGATGAGGTCCAGGAGTTTGCCGGAGTCCTCGTCGTTCAGGGCGGCGGTCGGCTCGTCCAGGATGAGCAGCTTCACCTTCTTCGAGAGCGCCTTGGCGATCTCCACCAGCTGCTGCTTTCCGACACCGATGTCAGCGACCCGCGTCTCGGGGTGCTCACCGAGCCCCACCCGGCGCAGCAGTTCGCTCGCGTGCCGCAGGGTCTCGCGCCAGTCGATGAAACCGCGCGTGGCGTGCTCGTTGCCGAGGAAGATGTTCTCCGCGAGGGAGAGGTAGGGCACCAGCGCCAGCTCCTGGTGGATGATGACGATGCCGTGCGCCTCGCTCGCCCGGATGTCCTTGAACTCGCAGACCTCTCCCTCGAAGAGGATCTCGCCCTCGTACGTGCCGTGCGGATGGACGCCGGAGAGCACCTTCATCAAGGTGGACTTGCCGGCGCCGTTCTCCCCGCAGATGGCGTGGACCTCGCCCTGCCGGACGGTCAGCGTGACGTCCGAGAGCGCCTTGACGCCGGGAAAGGTCTTGACGATCGAGCGCATTTCCAGGACGGGTCCCGCCATGGTCGTGCCTTCCAATCTCTGTCTGTTGCAGCCGAACTACAGCCGGGGGAGGGTTACTTGAGCTCGCCCTCGGTGTAGTAGCCGCCGTCGACCAGGACCTGCTTGTAGTTGGTCTTGTCGACGCTCACCGGCTTCAGCAGGTAGGCGGGGACGACCTTGGAGCCGTTGTCGTAGGTCTTGGTGTCGTTGGTCTCGGGCTTCTTGTCGTTGAGCACCGCGTCGACCATGTTGGCCGCGACCTTGGCCAGCTCACGGGTGTCCTTGTAGACGGTCTGCGTCTGCTCGCCCGCGATGATCGACTTCACGGAGGCCAGCTCGGCGTCCTGACCGGTGAGGACCGGAAGCGGCTTGGCCTTGGTGCCGTAGCCGTCGGACTTCAGCGCCGACAGGATGCCGATGGAGATGCCGTCGTACGGCGAGAGCACCGCGTCGACCCGGCCGGACTTGTAGGAGCCGGTCAGGATGTCGTCCATGCGGCGCTGGGCGGTGGCACCGTCCCAGCGCAGGGTGGTGACCTTGTTGAGGTCGACCTGGCCGGACTTGACGACCAGCTTCTTGGAGTCGATGTACGGCTTGAGGACGCTCATGGCGCCGTTGAAGAAGTACTTGGTGTTGTTGTCGTCGTTGGAGCCGGCGAACAGCTCGATGTTGAAGGGGCCCTTGCCGCTTGCCAGGCCCAGCTTCTCGACGATGTAGTTGGCCTGGAGCTCGCCGACCTTGGTGTTGTCGAAGGAGGCGTAGTAGTCGACGTTCGGCGTGCCGAGGATCAGGCGGTCGTAGGCGATGACCGGGATGCCCGCGTCCTTGGCCTCCTGGAGGACGTTGTTGAGCGACTTGTTGTCGATCGCGGCGACGATCAGCGCCTTGACGCCCTGGGTGATCAGGTTCTCGATCTGCGAGACCTGCTGGTCGGGCTCGTCCTCGCCGTAGACCAGCTTGGTCTTGTAGCCCAGCTTCTGCAGGTTGGTCTCGACGTTCTTGCCGTCGGCGATCCAGCGCTCGGAGGACTTGGTCGGCATCGCGATACCGATGGTGCCGCCCTTGGCGTCGCCCTTGCTCTCCGCGCTGCCGCCTTCGCTGTCCTGGCCACAGGCGGTCAGGGAGAGGGCGAGGACGGCCGAGGTGGCTATGGCGGAGAGTGCAGCTCTGCGGTTAAGCATGATCATCTTCCTTGATGGTCTAGGGGCCAGGGGCGGTCTGCGGTACGAGCGCCGTTCTGGTGGTGCGGAGTGGAACCGAGAGAAGTTGTGTCGGAGTCTGTTCGACTACGTCGGCTTCTGTGAAGAGGCGTTGTCCGGAACGTTATGCAGGCGTTTCGAATCGCTTCAGCGCGCCCGGCAGGCGCGAGCCGAGCGGCGCCATGTCGCCGTCCGCCCCGTGCCGTGCGAGCAGATCCAGGGCGAGCCGTCCGCGCCGCACTCTCTCCTTGGCGGTGGACAGCGTGAGCTCGCGCATGTGATGGCCGTACGGGTAGATCCCCGGGGCCTTCGACAGGCCGAACTTCAGATAGAGCGGGGCACCGCGCCGGATCAGCTCGGCGACCTCGTACATCCGCACATAGCCGCCGAGATCGTCGGGGGCCTCGATGTACATGTCCATCGGAGCCCCCGACACCCGCCGGATCTCCGTGAGTTGATCGAGCGTCAGGTCGCTCGGGACGTTGATCGAGTCGCCGCCGAGGTTCTCGTAGACGGCGTACGAGGCCGGGTTCACCGGCCCGATCAGCGCCGACACCTTCAGCGTGGTGTCGGCGGGGATGATCCCGGCGGCCCGCGCCCGGTGCAGCGTCCACAGCACGCCCTCGTCGGCGACGAGCAGGCACTTCACGCCCAACTCCGTTGCGCGGACGGCGTCTTCGACGCACCCGGCCACCGCGTCGTGGCCGCGGGCGCGCAGTCCGGCGCCCCTGGAGTCGGTGCGGGTGGAGCCGCCGATGTCCCAGGTGCCGCGTGGACCGGTGAACAGGCAGAGCTCGATGTCGCGCTCGGCGGTGGCCTCCACCATCTCGGTGATCTCGGCGTCGGTGAGCATCCACACACCGCTGCCCTGGCTGATCCGGTGGATCGGCACGTCGAGCCGCGACGACTCCTTGAGGACCACCGAGAGGGCCTCGGGGCCCTCCACGGAAGGCACTTCGGTACGCCAGCGCCCGCCACCGGGGAAGGTGTGCGGCGAGGCGTCGGCCGGGTCGAGGGCGGGGGCGCCCAGGCCCAGCGCGGCGAGCGCCTGCTCACCGGGTCGTCGGGCCGCGCTGGCGGTGGTCTCGGTCACAAGCTGTCCTTTGTGTTCGATATTTCGGACGTGGATCGCGGCTCTGCGTGCAACAAGGTTCAAAACGCCCTGAGCTCTGGATGTACGCCGGTACGAAGTCGTCAGGTACTCCGTACCGGCGTACGGCTCAGGGGGCTGTCATGGCGTCATGGCTTCAGGAGGACCTTGCCGACCGTCGGGTCACCGGACCCGACCAACTCGATGGCCTGCGGGAACTCCTCCAGTGGCAGCTCGTGCGTGACGAGCGGCAGCGGGTCGAGCAGTCCGGCGCCGAAGACCCGCACGGTGTGCGCCCAGGCGTCCGGCGGTGCCCCGAACACGGTGTGCACCTCCAGCTGCCGTACGACGAGATCCGTGGGGTCGAGACCGTCGGCGCCCGGCGCCGGGATGCCCGTCAGCACGAGCCGGCCGCCGCGTCTGAGCAGCGCGGCGGCGGTGTTCGCGGCGGACGCCGACCCGGCGGTCTCGATGACGACGTCGAAGTCGTCGGGGAGCTCCTGGTCCCGGGTGCGGAAGTCGGTGGCGCCGAAGGTCTTCGACAGTTCCGCGCGGTCGGGGCGGGTGCCCACCACCAGCAGCTCCGAGGGCGAGCCCGCCCGCAGGAACTGCACCGCGAACATCCCGAGCGTTCCCGTGCCCACGACCGCGACCCGCTCACCGGGCCGCGCGTTCGCCTTCAGCGCGGCGGCGGCGATGCAGGCGGCGGGCTCCAGGAGCGCCGCCGCCGTCAGGTCGGCGTCCTCCGGGAGCACGTGCAGCAGCCGGGCGGGCAGGGTGAGCGTGCCGGCCATGGCACCGGGCTGGGTGAACCCGGTCTCCTCGTAGCCGTCCGTGCACAGGGTGGTCTCACCGGCGTGGCAGCGGTCGCAGACCTGGCAGTTGCGGAAGCCCTCGCCGACCACCTTCCGGCCGACCAGGCTCGCGGGCACTCCGGCCCCCACCGCCTCCACCGTGCCGGACCACTCGTGGCCCGGCGTGAGCGGGTAGCGGACGTACCCCGCGGGCCGGTTGCCCTGGTACACCTCGCGGTCGCTGCCGCAGATGCCGACCGCGTGCACGCGGACCAGGGCCTCGCCTGCACCGGGCTCGCGAGGGGTGTGCGCGACGACGCTGTGCTCGCCGGGCGCCGCTACGACGACCGCGCTGCTCACTGCGCGGTGCCCTTCGGCTTGCGCTGCTCCCAGCCCTCGGCCCACAGGTCGAAGCGGGCCTGCTGCTGCGGGAACTCGGCGGCGGCGTCGACGTCCAGCTCGACACCGAGGCCGGGGGCGTCGGAGAGCTGGAAGTAGCCGTCCACGACCTGCGGGGCGCCCTTGACGACCTTCTTGATCTCCGCGTCGGCGAAGTCGTTGAAGTGCTCCAGGATCTTGAAGTTCGGTGCGGTGAAGCCGACCTGGAGCGAGGCGGCGGTCAGCACCGGGCCGCCCACGTTGTGCGGCGCGACCAGCATGTAGTGGGTCTCGGCGGTCGCGGCCAGCTTGCGGGTCTCCCAGATGCCGCCGATGTGGCCGACGTCGGGCTGGATGATGTCCACGGCCTGGCTCTCGAAGAGCTCGCGGAACTCGATGCGGTCGTGGATGCGCTCGCCGGTGGCGACCGGCATGTCGACCTTGGCGGCGACCTTCTCCAGCGCCTTGAGGTTCTCCGGCGGCACCGGCTCCTCCAGCCACGCGGGCTTGAAGGGGGCGAGGTCCTTGGCGAGGCGGACCGCGGTGGCGGGGGAGAAGCGGCCGTGCATCTCCAGCATCAGCTCGGCGTCCGGGCCGATGGCGTCCCGGACGGCCTCGATGAGGGAGACGGCGTACAGGCTCTGCTCGTGGTCGAGCTCGAAGTGGCCGGTGCCGAAGGGGTCGATCTTGAGCGCCTTGTAGCCGCGCTCCATGACGCCCTGGGCGGCCTTGTGGTAGGCCTCCGGGGTGCGCTCGGTGGTGTACCAGCCGTTGGCGTACGCCTTGACCTTGTCGGTGACCTTGCCGCCGAGCAGCTGCCAGACCGGGACGCCGAGCGCCTTGCCCTTGATGTCCCAGCAGGCCATCTCGATCACCGCGATGCCGGACATCACGATCTCGCCCGCGCGGCCGTAGTCGCCGTACTTCATCCGCTTGACGAGATCCTCGACAGCGAACGGGTCCGACCCGAGAATGTGGTTGGTCTTCGCCTCGTGCAGATAGCCGAGCAGGGCGTCGGTGTGGCCCAGCATGCGGGTCTCGCCGACTCCGGTGAGTCCCTCGTCGGTGTGCACCTGGACGTAGGTCAGGTTGCGCCATGGCGTCCCGACCACGTGCGTGCTGATTCCCGTGATGCGCACGTCAACTACTCCCTAGGCTCTGAGGCTTGTTGTTCGAAATTTCGGCTCACGTTCGAAATGCTGGCCTGACGGTAAGGACGCCTCGGTCGGGGTGTCAATGGGTCGGAGGGTCGAACGGCGTAACGGTTTTGGAGACGCCCACAATCACCCGCGATCTCAACTCGCCCTGCCTGCGGCGTTATTCAACCGTGACACCTTCCCCGATGCAGCCCTCTTGACCGCCATGAATTGTTAGCGCTCACAATGTGCCTCGCATTCAATCGATCGCTGACCGCCAGGAGGTGCGGCCGTGAACCACTTAGAGCTCCGGCCGCCCACCATGGCCGATGTGGCACGCCTCGCCGGGGTGTCCCATCAGACCGTCTCCCGCGTTCTGGGTGATCACCCCAACGTGCGGGACGAGACCCGGGCCAAGGTGCTCCGCGCGATCGAGGAGATGGGTTACCGCCGCAACTCCTCCGCACGGGCCCTGGCCACCCGCCGCACCCGCACCCTGGGTGTGGTCGCCTCCAACACCACGCTCTACGGCCCGGCCAGCACCCTGTTCGCGCTGGAGGACGCGGCGCGGGCCGCGGGGTACACCGTCTCCACGGTCAGCCTGCACAAACTGGCCAAGGAAACCCTGTCCGAGGCCCTGGACCACCTCAGCGACGGCGGCGTCGAGGGGGTGATCGCCCTCGCCCCGCAGCGCTCCGCGGTCGAGGCCCTCGCCGAACTGCGCCACCCCTTCCCGGTGGTGGTCGTCGGCACCGGCTCCGGCGCGCGGATCCCCAGCGTCAACGTGGACCAGCAGCTCGGTGCCCGGCTCGCCACCGGCCATCTGCTGGCCGCCGGGCACCGCACGGTCTGGCATCTCGCCGGACCCGAGGACTGGCAGGAGGCGGCGGACCGGGTCACCGGCTGGCGGGACACCCTCGAAGCGGCCGGCATCGAGCCGCCGACGCCGCTGCGGGGGGACTGGAGTCCGCTCTCGGGCTACCGCGCGGGCCAGGAACTGGCCGGCTGGGTGGGCCGCGGACTCACCGCCGTCTTCGTCGCCAACGACCAGATGGCACTGGGGGTGTTGCGGGCCCTGCGGGAGGCGGGGGTGCGCACGCCGCAGGACGTCGCGATCGTCGGCTTCGACGACATCCCGGAGTCCGAGTTCTTCGCACCGCCGCTCACCACCGTCCGGCAGGACTTCGCGACGGTGGGCAAGCACAGCATCGCCCTGCTGTTGGACCTCATCGAGGGCCGGGCCCCGTCCGGGACGCCCGGGATCGCCATCGAACCGCACCTCGTGGTCCGGGCCAGCACCGCCCCCGACTGACATGTACTGACCATCTAATTCGCACACCAGTGTGACCGAGATTTCGAATAATGATCGACAGGCTGGACGCAGTGTGGTCGGTCCCTCGAGTAACAGCGGTCCTCCCCGGACCGGACAGCGGTCCTCCCCGGACCGGACAGCGGTCCTTGCGGACCGGCTCTTCAAAGGAGAAGAACATGCTCAACAGAAGGAACTTCCTCACTGCGGCGATCGGCGTGGCGGCGGCCGGCACCCTGGCGGCCTGCGCCAAGGAGGACGACAGCGACACCGGCTCCTCCGGCGGCGGTGGCGGCAAGGCGATCACCCTCGGCTTCTCGCAGGTCGGCTCCGAGAGCGGCTGGCGCACGGCCAACAGTGAGTCGGTGAAGTCCGCGGCCAAGGACGCGGGGTACACCCTGAAGTTCTCCGACGCCCAGCAGAAGCAGGAGAACCAGATCTCCGCCATCCGCAGCTACATCGCGCAGAAGGTGGACGTCATCGCGTTCTCCCCGGTGGTCGTCACCGGCTGGGACGCCGTGCTCAAGGAGGCCAAGGCCGCGAAGATCCCGGTCGTCCTCACCGACCGCTCCGTCGAGACCTCCGACGACTCCCTCTACGTCACCCTGGTCGGCTCCGACTTCACCGACGAGGGCCGCCGCGCCGCGAAGATCCTCGAGAAGGTCATCGAGAAGGCCGGCCTCAAGGGCAACGTCAAGATCGCCCAGCTGGAGGGCACCACCGGTGCCGCCCCCGCCATCGAGCGCGCCAAGGGCTTCAAGGAGGTCATGGACGCCGACCACGCCGACGACTGGAAGATCGTCGTCAGCCAGACCGGTGACTTCACCCGCGCCGGCGGCAAGCAGGTCATGGCGGCCTTCCTGCAGTCCAACCCGGACGTCAACGTGCTCTTCGCGCACAACGACGACATGGCCATCGGCGCCATCCAGTCCATCGAGGCGGCCGGCAAGAAGCCCGGCAAGGACATCCTCATCGTCTCGATCGACGGCGTGAAGGACGGCTTCGTCGCCATGTCCGAGGGCAAGATCAACGCCATCGTCGAGTGCAACCCGCTGCTCGGCCCCCAGCTGATGGAGGTCGTCAAAACGGTCCACGAGGGCGGCTCGGTCGAGCGCTGGATCAAGACCAAGGAGGGCGACTTCATGCAGGACCAGGCCAAGGCCGCGCTCCCGACCCGCAAGTACTGACCGACCGCACGCACCGGTGGGGAGCCCCCGGCGGGGGCCGAGCACACCTCGGCCCCGGCGGGGCTCCCCGCGGGGGACCGGCCCACCGCAGCCTCGAACTGCCCTGGGTCCGAACCGATTTCACGGAGGAGCGCTGCCATGGCAGAGCCGCAGCCCGTCCTGGAGATGACGGGCATAGTCAAGGAGTTTCCGGGGGTACGGGCTCTGTCGGGCGTCGACTTCCGGCTCTTCCCCGGCGAGATCCACGCCCTGATGGGCGAGAACGGGGCCGGGAAGTCCACCCTGATCAAGGTGCTGACGGGTGTCCACACCCTGGACGGCGGCACCATCACCCTCGACGGCAAGGCCGTACGGATCGGCAGCCCGCTGCAGGCGCAGCACGCCGGCATCAGCACGGTCTACCAGGAGGTCAACCTCTGCCCCAACCTGTCGGTGGCGGAGAACATCTTCATCGGCCGGGAACCCACCCGCGCCGGACGCATCCAATGGAAGCGCATGCGCAAGGAGGCGGCCGAGATGGTCGACCGCCTCGGCCTCGACATCGACGTGACCGCCCCGCTCGCCTCGTACCCCCTCGCGGTCCAGCAACTGGTCGCGATCGTACGGTCGGTGGGCCACGGCGACAGCGACGGCGAGGGCTCCGGCACCAAGGTCCTCGTCCTGGACGAGCCGACCTCCAGCCTCGACCGCGACGAGGTCCTCGAACTCTTCCGCCTGATGCGGCAGTTGCGCGACGAGGGCGTGGCGATCCTCTTCGTCTCCCACTTCCTCGACCAGATCTACGAGATCTGCGACCGCATGACGGTCCTGCGCAACGGCACCCTCGTCGGCGAGCACCTGGTCCGCGACCTCGACCAGGTCCAGCTCATCGAGCTGATGATCGGCAAGGCCCTGGACCAGCTGGAGGAGCTGCACGACCACCAGCTCCACGCGGACGTCGGCGAGTCGCTGCTCACCGCGGAGGGCCTCGGCCGCACCGGCGGCATCGCCCCCTTCGACCTCGACATCAAGAAGGGCGAAGTCGTCGGCCTCGCGGGCCTGTTGGGCTCCGGCCGCACCGAACTGGCCCGGCTCCTCTTCGGCGCCGACCAGCCCGACGCCGGCAAGGTGACCATCGGCGGCAAGCAGGTGTCGATGAGCGCCCCCAACGACGCCATCGGCGCCGGGGTCGCGTTCTGCTCGGAGAACCGCAAGACCGAGGGCCTCGTACCCGACCTCACGGTCCGCGAGAACATCATCCTCGCCCTCCAGGCGGCCCGCGGCTGGACCCGCCCCATCCCCGCCGCCCAGCGCGACGAACTGGTCGCCAAGTACATCGGGGCCCTCGACATCCGCCCCGCCAACCCCGAAGCCCGGGTGGGCCAGTTGAGCGGCGGCAACCAGCAGAAGGTGCTCCTCGCCCGCTGGCTGATCACCCAGCCGAAGCTGCTGATCCTGGACGAGCCGACCCGCGGCATCGACATCGGCGCCAAGACCGAGATCCAGAAGCTGGTGGTCTCCCTCTCCGAGGACGGCATGTCCGTCCTCTACATCGCGGCCGAGCTGGAGGAGGTCCTCCGCCTCAGCCACACCATCGGCGTCCTGCGCGACCGCAAGCTGGTCGCCCGGATCACCAACGGCCCGGAGATCACCCCCAGCAAGATCCTCGAAACCATCGCCAGTGGCGAGCAGAGCGGAGAACAGCAGTGACCACCACCAACCGCTGGCGAGCACTGACACGCCACAACCTCTTCTGGCCGGTCGCGGTCCTGGTGGCCCTGCTGCTCGTCAACATCCCCTTTACGCCCGACTTCTTCGCGATCCACATGACGGACGGCCACCTCTACGGCAGCCTCGTCTCGATCGTCCTGTTCGGCTCGCCCCTGATCCTGGTGGCGGTCGGCATGACCCTGGTCATCGCCACCGGCGGCATCGACCTCTCGGTCGGCGCGGTCGTCGCCATCACCGGCGCCCTGACCTGCTCGTACATCAGCGACCAGAAGGACCAGGACGCCCTGGCCGGCGTCCTGCTCGCGATGGGCCTCGGCCTGATCGCGGCGGTCGTCTGCGGTCTGTGGAACGGCTTCCTCGTCGCCCGCATGGGCATCCAGCCCATCATCGCCACGCTGATCATCATGGTCGCGGGCCGGGGCGTCGCCCAGCTGATCACCGACGGCCAGATCATCACCATCAACAGCGAGCCGTACAAGCTGATCGGCGGCGGCTACTGGCTCACCCTGCCGTTCTCGATCTTCGTGGTCGCCGCGGTCGTCGCCGTCACCGTCGCCCTGACCCGCCGCACCGCCCTCGGCCTGCTCGTCGAGTCCGTCGGCGGCAACGCCGAGGCCAGCCGCCTGGTGGGCATCAGGTCGATGCGCATCAAGATCATGGTGTACGTCTTCTGCGCCCTGTGCGCGGGCATCGCGGGCCTGATGATCAGCTCCAACACCTCGGCCGCGGACGGCAACAACGCCGGCCTGTGGATCGAGCTCGACGCCATCCTCGCCGTGGTCATCGGCGGCACGTCCCTGCTGGGCGGCCGGTTCTCCATCGGCGGCACGGTGGTGGGCGCCCTGGTCATCCAGACCCTGACCACCACGATCTACACCATCGGCGTCCCCACCCAGACCAACCTGGTCTTCAAGGCCGCCGTCGTCATCGTCGTCTGCCTGCTCCAGTCCCCGAAGTTCCGCGCCAAGGTCTTCGGCGCCCGCGCGAAGACCACGGCCCCGGCGGCGCCGTCCGTGGCCCCCGCCGAGCCCGCTGCCAAGATGGAGGTGTCGTGATGAGTGCGACCACCCGGACCCCCACGACACCGGAAACCGGGACGCCCGCCAAGGCCGCCCGCCTGCTCGCCGACCGCCGGCTGCCGGTCCTGGTCACGGCGGGGCTGTTCCTCGCGATGTACATCGCCGGCCTCAGCCGCTACCAGAACTACGGCTTCGGCGACTCGCAGGTCTTCCTCAACCTGTTCATCGACAACGGCTATCTGCTGGTCGCCGCCGTCGGCGCCACCTTCGTCATCCTCTCCGGCGGCATCGACCTGTCCGTGGGCTCCGTCATCGGCTTCACGACGATGCTCACGGCGTGGCTGGTCCAGGACGTGGGCCTGCCGCTCCTCGTGGTCATCCCCATCTCCCTGGGCGTGGGCGCGTTCGGCGGCTTCCTGATGGGCTATGTGATCCACAACTTCGAGATCCAGCCGTTCATCGTGACCCTCGCCGGTCTCTTCCTCTTCCGCGGCCTGTGCCTGGTCATCAGCAAGGAGTCGATCGCCATCAACGACTCCGCGGTGAGCAGCCTCGCCGAGACACGGGTGTCGCTCGGCCTGGGCGACCTGTCGATCGGCGCCGTGGTCGCCCTGCTGGTCCTGGCGGCGGCCTTCTACCTGCTGCACTACACCCGCTTCGGCCGCCGGATCTACGCCATCGGCGGCAACGAGCAGTCGGCCCTCCTCATGGGCCTCCCGCTGGGCGGCACGAAGATCGCGGTCTACACGATGAGCGGCTTCTGCTCCGCGCTCGCCGGCCTGCTCTTCATGCTCTACATCCAGTCCGGCGACCCGCTGCACGCGGTCGGCATGGAACTCGACGCGATCGCCGCGGTGGTCATCGGCGGCACACTGCTGACCGGCGGCTCGGGGTACGTCCTCGGCACGCTGTTCGGCGTCCTCGTCCTCGGCCTGATCAAGAGCATCATCCAGTTCGAGGGCACGCTCAGTTCCTGGTGGACGAAGATCGCCACCGGGGTGCTGCTCTGCGCGTTCATCCTGATCCAGCGCGTGATGACGACCCGTAAGAAAGCCTGAACGGCCCGGAAGGAAACCGGTTTCGGCGAGTTGGGGACGGATGGGCGGATCCTCCTCGACTCGCCGCACCGGAACGGCCAGTTCCCACACAACCTTCACAGCTGCCTCTAGGAACGCTACCCGCAAGGAACTTAATCTTCCCGCGTCATGGACTACTGCCTCCCGTGCCGACGGCACCTCAACGGCGCCCTCGCCTGCCCGGGGTGCGGTACCTCGGCCGAAGAACTGCGCGCGTACGAGACCCAGCCGCGCGTCCCCGCCCAGCAGCAGCCGCAGGCCCAGCAGATGCAGGCCCAGCAGTACGTGCCGCAACAGGTGGGCGCGGGCGCGTACCAGCCCTACGGCGAAAGCTACGCGGGCACGTACGCCGGCGCCCCCGAGGCCGCCGCGTACGGAGCCGGTCCCGAGGCGCCGGCGTATGGGAGCGGTCCCGTCGCGACCGACTACGGGAGCGCTCCCGAGGCGTCCGGGTACGGCAGCGGCCCCGTAGCCACCGGCACGTCCCAGGCCGCGGAGAGCCACGAGGAACCCCATGAGGCGCCCGAGGAGGCCCCGGCCCCGCAGGCCGTGACCGGCGGCCGGGCGGCACGGCGGCGCGCACAGGGGCGCCGCGGACGGGCGGTGCCGCAGGACGAGCCGGGGGAGGGCCCGGAGGAGTACGACGACTCCGAGGACCCCGAGTACGACGACGAGGACGCCGACGACTCCGCCGCCGGTGCCAGCAGACGCGACCGCAAGGCCGCCGCCCACCGCCGCAGACGCCGCCGGGTCCTCCTGGTCGCCGCGGGCTTCGTGCTCGCCGCCGGTGGCCTGAGCCTCGCCGAGCTGGGCATGGACGCCCCCGGCGGGAACTCCACCCCGGCCGCCGCGGGCGACGACTCGGCGGAGGGCGCGGCGTCGGCGGAGGCGAGCGCGACGGCCGAGTCGCCGGACGGCGAGAACGGCACCGTCCCCTCCGCCTCGGCCTCCACGGACGCCTCCGCGTCGCCGTCGGCCTCGGCGTCGAAGGGCGACGAGGACAAGGGCAAGGACGACAAGGACAAGGACGCCCAGTCCGCGACCGCCTCGGTCCCGGTCGTGCCGCCCACGAACGCGCCGACCACCCCGGCCGCCTCCGCGACCCCGACCGCCGACCCGACGTCGGCCCAGCCGACCGCGGAACCCTCGCCGACGCAGTCGGAGTGCGAGCGGTTCCTGTGGTGGTGCACC
This sequence comes from Streptomyces sp. Act143, assembly GCF_003143935.1. Classification (GTDB taxonomy): domain Bacteria; phylum Actinomycetota; class Actinomycetes; order Streptomycetales; family Streptomycetaceae; genus Streptomyces. The sequence goes on from NZ_QFRX01000001.1 coordinate 7,494,175, forward strand.
TGAGGCACCCGCCTCCGGCACGGCAACGTCCGGACTCCGCCTAGGAGTTCAGCATCCGCCGCAGCAGGTCCCGCAGCGACTCCCGCTCCGCGTCCGACAGTCCTGCCAGCGGCTCGCGGGCGAAACGCAGTTCCTCGCGCAGGCTGCGGGCCACGTCCCGGCCCGCGTCCGTCACCGCCGCCACCTTCACCCGCCGGTCCGCGGGGTCGGGCCGCCGCTCCACCAGTCCGCGTGCCTCCAGCCGGTCCACGATCCCGGTGACGTTCGACGGCTCGCACTTCAGCTTCTGCGCCAGCTTCCGCATGGGCAGCGGCTCCAGCGACAGCAGGCTGAGCAGCCGTGCCTGGGCGCCGGTGAGCGCGTGGTCGCCGGCGGCCTCCTCGTAGTCCTCGTAGAAGCGCGCCACGACGTCGCCGATCAGCTCGACGACTTCCATGGTCAGCGCGTCGGGGCGCCGGGTCTTCGGTGGAGTGGCCATGGCTCAAGACTACCCCCATTACTTGACAACCTGAAATATTCAGGAGCATGGTTGTTTCAGGTACTGAAGTAAATGACCGAAGCGAAACGCTGAAGGCAACACCGAAAGGCTCCGTCATGATCAACCGCGAATGGCACCTGCTCAGCCGTCCCGTCGGCTGGCCGAAGCCCGAGGACTTCGCCCTGGTCGAGGCCGAGGTGAAGCAGCCGGGCGCGGGTCAGGTGCTGGTGCGGAACAAGTACCTGTCCGTGGACCCGTACATGCGCGGCAGGATGTCGGCCGCCAAGTCCTACGTCGCCCCCTTCGAGCTGGGCAAGGTCATGCAGGGCGGCGCGGTCGGCGAGATCGTGGCGTCCGAGGCCGAGGGCTTCGCCGTCGGCGACCACGTCCTGCACTTCGGCGGCTGGCGCGAGTACGCCACCTTCGACGCCCAGCAGGCCGTCAAGGTCGACCCCGACGCCGCGCCCCTCTCCACCTACCTCGGCGTCCTCGGCATGACCGGCCTCACCGCCTACGCGGGCCTGCTGCGCACCGCCTCCTTCAAGGAGGGCGACAGCGTCTTCGTGTCCGGCGCGGCCGGTGCCGTGGGCAGCCAGGTCGGCCAGATCGCCAAGCTCAAGGGTGCCTCCCGGGTCATCGGCTCGGCCGGCTCCGACGAGAAGGTCAAGCTCCTGGTGGAGGAGTACGGCTTCGACGCGGCGTTCAACTACAAGAACGGCCCGGTGAGCGAGCAGCTGCGCGCGGCGGCTCCCGACGGCGTCGACGTCTACTTCGACAACGTGGGCGGCGACCACCTGGAGGCGGCCATCGGCTCCCTGAACCAGGGCGGCCGGATCGCGATCTGCGGCATGATCTCCGTCTACAACAACACCGAGCCCGCCCCCGGCCCGCGCAATCTCGCCCGCCTCATCCAGACCCGCGGCCGCATCGAGGGCCTCCTGGTCGGCGACCACTACGACCTGCAGCCGCAGTTCGTCTCCGAGGTCGGCCCGTGGGTGGCGTCCGGCGCGCTGAAGTACCGCGAGACGGTCGTCGAGGGCATCGAGAACAACCTGGAGGCGTTCCTCGGCGTGCTGCGGGGGGACAACACCGGGAAGATGATCGTCAAGCTCTGACCTCGGCTGCCGCGTCTGCCTCGGCTGCCGCGTCTGCCTCTCCTGCCTCTTCTGTCGGTTTCCGGTATGCGGTAACTTCTTTCCGAAACCGTCGTCGATCGTGGGCGCGAGTCGCACGGCGGACCGAGGAGGAGACCAACCGCATGTCCATCCAGCAGACCGACGTCCTCTACACGGCCGTCGCCACCGCCGAGAACGGTCGCGACGGCCGTGTCGCCACCGACGACGGCCGCCTCGACGTCGTCGTGAACCCGCCGAAGGAAATGGGCGGCAGCGGCGAGGGCACCAACCCCGAGCAGCTCTTCGCCGCCGGGTACAGCGCCTGCTTCCAGGGCGCGCTGGGAGTCGTCGCCCGGCAGGCCGCGGCCGACATCAGTGGATCGACCGTCACCGCGAAGGTCGGCATCGGGAAGAACGACGACGGGTTCGGGTTGATCGTGGAGATCTCGGCGCACCTCCCTGGCGTGGACACCGAGACGGCCAAGGAACTGCTCGAGAAGGCCCACCAGGTCTGCCCCTACTCCAAGGCGACCCGGGGCAACATCACGGTGACGCTGGTCTGAGGAAGGGCCGTTGGCGGTGGCCTGGGGCTTGTGTCGCGCCCGCCAAAGGCTTTTGGTGACGCCTTGAGTTTTGGAGCGCGCCCGCCAAAGGCCCTTGCGCGTGCCGTGCCGCATCGTGGCTCGGTCGCCTGCGGGGGCGCGCCGGTGGCCCGCAGACAGCTGATGTCGGTGGGCCTGTGCTGTGCGCTTTTGGTTCAGTGGGCCAGGGCTGCTGTGTGTACCGCCCTCGCCAGGGCGTTGTTCTCCGGTGCCGCCCCGCCGGGGAAGGCCAGCCTGCGGCGGGTGTAGCCGTAGGCCAGGCCGCTGCGGGGGTCGGCGAAGCCCTGGGAGCCTGCCGCGCCGCTGTGGCCGAAGGCGCCCGCGCCCAGGAACGGGTGCCAGGTGTCGGCCGTGGCCTGGAAGCCGAGGCCGTAGGAGCGGTGGGCGCGGGCGACCAGGTCGTAGCCGATGGAGTGGATCTGGCCCACCTCGGCGATCGTGTCCGGCTTGAGGAGGGGCGGGCGGTCGTTCAGTTCGCTGATCGCCGCCGCGTACATCCCGGCGATGCCGCGGGCCGCCGCCACTCCGCCCGCGGAGGCCGGGCCCTTGGCGCGTACCTCGCGGGAGTTGGCGTAGTCCACCAGGTCGCCCGCGTCCGGGACGTGCGCGTTGAACGCGATCGAGGCCAGGCTGTGCGGGCCCTGGGGGGCCGCGTCGATGAGGGCCTGCTGCTCGGGGGTGGGCAGCATCGGCTGGATCGGGCGGTAGCGGGGTTCGAGGGCCTCCGGCAGGCCCAGGTGGAAGTCCAGGGCGTAGGGCGCGCGGACGCGTTCCTCCCACAGGTCCTGGATCGTGCGGCCGGTGGCCCGGCGGACGACCTCGCCGGTGAGGGCGCCGATGACCAGCGCGTGGTAGCCGAAGGCCGTGCCGGGGCGCCAGAACGGGCGCTGGTCGGCGAGACGTTCGGCGATCGCCCGGTCGTCGGCCGTCTCGGCCCGGGTGAAGCCGGCGTCCAGGCCCACCAGACCGGCCCGGTGTGCGAGCAGGTCGCGGAGCGTGAGCGCGCCCTTGCCCTCGGCTCCGAACTCCGGCCAGTAGTAGGTCACCTTGCGGTCCAGTTCGAGGGTGCCGTCCTGGACCAGCAGCGCCACCACCAGGTGGGCGGCGCCCTTCGTCGAGGAGAAGACGGCGTGCAGGGAGTCCGCCGCGTTGCCGTCGCCGGCCCACAGGTCGACGACCCTGCGGCCGTGCACATAGGCGCACAACTGGCCCTCGTAGTCGGGGCGTTCTCCGGCCACGAACGCGGCGAACTCCTCGCGCACCGCCTCGAAGCCGTCGGCGACGGTCCCGTGGATCTCCTGCGTCATCCGCTCTCCTTGACTGCTGCCATGCTGAACAATGCCCTGGCCACCTGCGGGAACTCTCCCTTCGGGTGGTCCCGGAAGAGAGGCTCGGTGCCGAAGAGGACCGCGTGCGGACCACTGATCACCGAGGGTTGTCCGGCCGCGGCGGAAGGCCCGCCGGTGCCGTCCCCCAGAGGCCGCCAGTGCCCGGACACCAACGGGTTGCCCGTCGCGTACGACTGCTCCACGCGGACCTGCGGTCCGAGGTCGGTGAACCAGACGGGCGCGTACACGAAACCGTAACCCGGAGCACCCGTGGTGATCGGCCCCGAGTTCACCATGCGGACGACACCGTTGGCGTCGCCGTTGCCCTCGACGGGCTTCGCGGCCAGCAGGCCGGTGGCACCGGCCAGTTCGGCTCCGCCGATGCCGCGTCCGACCAGGCCGTGGCCGCTGCCCGGGGAGAGGAAGGCGTCCAGGGCTGTCCGGGCCGGAGGGGTCAGGTCGCCGTACTCCAGGCCCGTCGACACGAACAGCGCGTCCGTCGCCGACCAGTCGAAGCCCGCGTTGAGGACGGCCGTCGAGACCGGCGTGACCTCGAAGTTCATCTCACGCAGGGCGAAGAGCTCACCCGGGGTGACCGCGGCGGCCACACGGGTGCGGTGCAGGGGCCTGGTGCCGGGGAGACGGGTGGCGTCGAAGGCGACGTCGTAGGTGCGGGCGAGGGCCGTCGCCCTCGGGCGGGCCGACGCCGGGATGATCGCGGTGCTGCCGTCCGCCGTGCCGCGTACCGGAACGCCCTGCTGCAGCAGGGAGTTGAGGGCGGCGATCGCCGCCGGGTCGTCGAGGCGCAGGCTCAGGTCGCCGTGCGGGGCGACGGAGGCGACGGCCGTGGCCTCCCGCACGGGGCGCAGCGGGAGGCCCGTGAGCTTCCCCGCCGCCACCGCCGCCACGTCCGCACCCCACAGCCGGCCCAGGCTCCAGCCCGAGATGTCGTACATCACCGACACCTTGTCGCTGATGTCCCGGCCGTCCGCCAGCAGCGCGTTGGCGAGGCCGCGCTTGGGCTGGTGCATGTCGACGACGTACGAGCCCTTCGGGTACGGCCGTCCGCCGAGGCGGAAGGCCCTGCTCGCGCGGGTGACGCGGACGTCGTTGGTGAGCAGGTGGTCCACCAGGCGGGCGGCGGCGGTCGTGCCCGCCGGGATCACGTACGCGCGGGGGAAGGCGGTGGTGTAGACGTCCTCCGGGCCGATGCCCGGAACGCCCGGCACGGTCTCCGCGGACACCGGCACCTGCGCGGCCCCGGCCGCCCCGCGCCGGAAGACCTCGATCTGGTCGGCGACGAGGGACGTCCGTCGTGCCTGCACGAAGTCGAGCGTGGCCCGGAGGGCGGCGCCCGCCACGTCCACGTTGATCGCCGAGCGGCGGCGGAGCTCGTCGACCGGGAGACCGGTGTAGGCCGAGTTGTTCACCTGGAGCGGGATCTCGACCGTGTGCGCGGCGACCGTGCCGTGGAAGGCGGCGTACTGCGGGGTGAAGATCGGCGGCCAGTCGTCCCAGCCCTCCTGCTGGTCCCGGAACGGGATCTGGGCCGGGTCGACGCCGTCCTTCGCGGGCGTGTAGCCGAGGCCGTTGACGGCGGCCTCCATGCCGAGGGCGTTGGCGTAGGTGTTCTTCAGGAAGAGGTCGTACTCGTAGTTCTCGCCGTGCGGGGGAGTGGTGGGCTCGATGAGGGTGCCGTTGACGTACCCGTGCAGATCGAGCATCACGGCCGGCTGCTTGTCGATCTCGATCCGCCGCATGGCGCGCGTCTCGGGCTGCGAGGCGGTGACGAAGTCCCGGTTCAGATCGAAGCCGTTCGCGTTCGCGCGGGTCCCGGCGATCCGGCCGTCGGGGTTGGCGGTGATGTTGAAGTACAGGCGGGTGTGGGCGAGCAGGTCCTCGGTGCGGGCGTCCTTGGCGGTGGCCAGCCGCTCGATGAGGCGCAGCGAGGCGTCGGTGCCCTCCCACTCGTTGCCGTGGATGTTGTTGTTGAAGAAAACGGGGGCCTTGTAACCGGCCCTGATCTCGGCCGACTTGGCCGCCACGGCCGGGGCGTTCTCGATGAGTTCGCGCATCCGTTCCTGGGCGCGGGCCTGGCGGGCGGTCTCCGGGGCGGTGACGGTGACGAGATAGAGGCGGTGCCCGCCCGCCGATCGCCCGGCGACCTCCACGCTGACGCGGTCGCCGAGGGACTGGATCGCGTTCAGCTTCGGGGCGATCGCGTGGTACGGGGTCAGGCCCAGCTTGATGGACTTGTCCGCGGGGTTCTCGGGATCGGGGGACAGGACCTGCTCGCGCGGATAGCCGGTGACCGGGGCGCGGGCGGGGGTCGCCGCGGTGAGGGCCCGCCGGGCGGCGCTCGCCGGGGCCTGGGCGGCGCGCCGGTCCAGGGCCGGCTCGTGGCGGGTGGGAGACGGCTCGGGGTCCGCGCCGGCCGGCTGCGGGGTGAGCAGCAGGGACCCCGCCGTGGTCAGGACGAGGGCGGCGATCAGTACGGGTCTCGCAGGGGCGGTTCTCGTGGTGCGCACGGGTCGTACCTCCTCCGGGAGCTTCCTGAGACCGGTACGGCGACATGTACCCGTTCGACTCAACCGGAACAAGAGGGAGTTGGTGTCACGGATGCCCCGGACGGCGCATCCCGCCGGCCCCGGAAGGGGCATGCTGAGGTCGAACGAGCCGAGGACGAGGAGAGCCACCCATGGCAGCCATCCCTTCGCTCCCCAGCAGGGACGACGTGCTGCGCATGGCCCGCAGCACGACGGACATCACCGGCCAGCTCCTGGACACCGCAGGCAACATCACGAAGATCGCCATCAACACCTTCGACCCCAGGGGCGGTTCGGGTCAGGAGGTGCTCCGGGTACTGCGCCGCACCACCGCCGAACTGGCGGAGGCGAGCGCCTCGCCCCAGGCGCAGGAGGCGTTCTACCGCATCGTCGACACCCTGACCCGGCTCGGCACCAGCGGCGCGCCCCTCGCCGTCCACCCCGTCAGCGAACCGGCGCAGGCCCTCCTGACGGCGCTGGGCGACAGTCTGCTGCCGGTGCTGGACGCGGTGGAACCGGCGGTGGAGGAGTTCGCGACCGCCCTGGGCGAACTGGTGGAGGCCATGTCCCCGCTGCTCCCCGCGGCGGCGGGCCTCACGGCGGGCACCCTGCTCGCCCTCGCCCCGCTGATCCGCTCGGCGGCGGACGTCCTGCGCGACTCCTCCCCCGAACTCCGCCGCATCGCCGACGCGTTGACCGCCGCCCTGGCCCCGCTGATGCCGCTCCAGGTGGCGCTCGCGGAACGCGCGGCGGCGGCGGGCGCGGGCGTGGTCCGAACCTCCCTCCAGCCCCTCGCCGACCTCACGGAGGCGGCCGCGGCGACGACGAAGGCGGCCGGGCCGGTGCTGGTCGCGGGGGAGGAGCTGCTGGTGGCGGGCCTGGAACAGCTCCAGCCGCTCCTGCTGGCCACCGCCTCCCGGGCGGGCCGGGTGGCCCGGGCGGCGGCGGTACGGGTGTCGGCGGCGGTCAGTCCGGCGGCGGAGCCGGGGGTGGTGGTGTCGGTCGCCGCGGTGTGAGCGGGGCCGCGTGAGGACGACCAGGCGATCAGAAGGGCGGTGCCGCGGTCTGTCCGGCCCCGGTGGGCCCGGGCCCGTCGGGAGAGTCCGGCAGCGTCCACGACCACGGACCCCGCCCCGGCCGCCCGATAGAGTTCGGCCATGCGCGATCTTGGGGCGGGGTTCACGTACCTCCTGAAGGGCCAACGATGGGTGGCCCGGCACGGCAAGCAGTTCAACTTCGGGCTGATCCCGGGGTTCATCACCCTCGTCCTGTACGGGGCGGCCCTGGTGGCGCTCGCCATCTGGGGCGACGACTTCATCGCCTGGGCGACCCCGTTCGCCGACGACTGGTCGAGCCCCTGGCTCGGTCTCTTCCGCGGCTTCCTCACCGTCGTGCTGTGGGCGCTCGGACTGCTCCTCGCCGTCCTGACCTTCACCGCGGTCACGCTCCTGATCGGCCAGCCCTTCTACGAGAGCCTGTCGGAGACGGTCGACCGTGACGTGTCCCCGGACGGCACGGCACCCGAGTCCGGCCTCCCGCTCTGGCGCGAGCTGTGGATCTCCGCGCGGGACAGCCTGCGCATCCTCGTGCGCGCCGCGCTGTGGGGCGTGCTGCTCTTCGGCCTCGGCTTCATCCCGTTCGTCGGGCAGACCGTCGTCCCCGTCCTCGGCTTCTTCGTCACCGGGTTCTTCCTCACCGAGGAACTCGTCGCCGTCGCGATGCAGCGCCGCGGGGTCGAACTCCGCGACCGGCTCGCCCTGCTCCGCTCCCGCAAGACCCTGGTCTGGGGCTTCGGCACCCCCCTGGGCCTGGCCTTCCTGGTCCCCTTCGTCGCGGTGTTCCTGATGCCGGGCGCGGTCGCGGGCGCCACCCTCATGGCCCGCGAACTGCTCGGTGAGGAAACGCTGGACGACTCCGACGACGTGGAGGAAGTCACCTCGTGACCGAGATACTCGCAGTCGCCGTCATCACCGTCCTGGCCGTCATCGCCCCCGGCGCCGACTTCGCCATGGTGGTCCGCAACAGCTACCTCCACGGCCGCCGCACCGGCATTCTCGCCGCGACCGGCGTCGCCGCGGGCGTCCTGGTCCACGTCACCTACACCATGCTCGGCGTCGGCCTGCTGATCGCCTCCTCCACCTTCCTGTTCACGATCATCAAGCTGATCGGCGCCGCCTACCTCGTCTACATCGGCGTCCGCACCTTCCGCACCCGCGGCGAGGTCGAGGTCGACCTGGAGACCACGTCGGACCTGACCCCGCTGAAGGCCCTGCGCTCCGGCTTCCTCACCAACGTCCTCAACCCCAAGACGACCCTCTTCGTCGTCTCGACCTTCGCCCAGGTCGTCAGTCCCGGCACCCCGGTCTACCAGCAGGTGGGCTACGGCCTGTTCATGTCGCTGGCCCACCTGCTGTGGTTCGGCGTCGTCGCCGTGTTCTTCTCGCACGACCGGATGCGCACCCTGATGCTGCGCGGCCAGAAGGTCCTCAACAAGGTGATCGGGTCCGTGCTGGCCGGCCTCGGCATCAGCCTCGCGTTCGCTCCGTCGCACTAGCCTCCACGGCGACCGTCAGGATCGCCTTCACCTGCGCGACGATGTCGAGCCGGTTGCGCACGAACTGCGGGTCGGTCACCTCGGTGGTGTTCCCGGCGCCGAACTCCAGCACGGGCGTGTGCACATGGCCCCCCGGCAGCCGGCCGTGCAGCCCGAGCCGGTCCCGCAGCAGCGTGGCCCGGTAGGCGATCTCGTTCGACAGGTAGTTCCCGCCGCCCCCGGCCCGGGCCGTCGACCCCTCCGTCGGCCCGTCCGGACGCACGACGGGCTCGGTCCCCCCGGCCGGTATCTCGGTCACGCTCGTGTTGTCGTAGACGGGGAACCGTCCGGTGGCGGCGGCCACGATCTCCTGGTACGGCAAGGTCGTCGTCGTCCACTGCGGCTGCGAGGCCGGATCGGTCACCGGCACGGTCTCCGTGCGGCTCACGTTCTCGTTGTCCGGGAACCCGCCCCGCCAGGCCCCGTTGGTCCGCTCGACGTCGAACCGCCCGACCCGCCCCTGACTGACGGTCGTGAACAGGTCGGCCTTCCCCAGACACGGCCGCAGCGTCCGCTCCACCGTTCCCTCCGCGAAGTCCTGCCACCGCACCGGGAACACGGCGGCCTCCACCCGAGCGGGCCCGTCCGCCGTCTCGATCACCGTCCCGTCGAGCGCGAGCGCGGTCGCCCCGGACGGGTTGGAGATCCGGATGTCCCGGTCGAGGGTGAACGGGTCGAACCCGGTGACCAGGACCCGCTTGCCGCCCTTGGGGCAGCGGATGTCGGTCTGCCCGCGCGAGGACCGCTCCAACTGGTCCAGCAGCGCCGCCCGCTGCCCGTCGCCGAGCCCGAACTCCGGCTGCCAGGCACGCACTTCCCGGGTCATGCCCAACCGCGCCCAGTACAAGGGCCGGTCGTCGTCCCGGCTCAGGTCCACCCGTCGCCCGCCACCACCCTTATGAGGAAGCGCTTCGCGCCTTTCTGATTCCGCGGGCCCCCGCCCCTGCACCCGGTCCACGGCCCGCTTCCACAGCGCCGACCCTGCGCGTACGACGACCCGGCGGGCCTGCGCGTAGGAGCGGGCCGCCCCGAGCGCCTCGGCGAACTCCGGTGCCACGTCGTCGAATCCGGACCGCGCGAGGATCTCCTGCGGCACCGCCCTGTCGAGCCGCTGCTCCTCGACCGTGGCGGTGGCCGCCTGTGCCGGGTGCGGGGCGGCCGTGAGCCCCGCCGCCAGCGCGATGCCCAGTACGCCGATCCGAACACGTGGAGAAGTCACGGGAGTTCAGCCTCCGTCTGCGGTGGGGGAGTGGGGTGAGTATCGCGTGACGGAAGTGGTGCGCGCCATGGGGCGTGGTTCAGGAGGGCAGCCTCCCGGCCGCCTCCCGCAGCGCCCCCACGAACGCCCCCGCCGCCGGTACCGGCGACCGCCCCCTGACCGTCGCCGCGTACACCGCCCGCGCCGGAGCCCCCTCGTCCAGCACCGGCACCAGGGCCACGTCCGACCGTACGGACGCGGCGGCCAGCGCCGGGACGAGCGTCACGCCGAGGCCCGCGGCGACGTACCCCTGCTTGGCGGTCCACTCGGCGACGACGTGCGCGACGCGCGGGCGGAAGCCCTGGCGCAGGGCGGCGTCGAGGAGGGTCCCCTCGGGGCGGGCGCCGCCGGAGATCCAGTCCGCGTCGGCGAACCGGCCGAGCCGCACCGGGCCGCCGCCCGCGAGAGGGTGGTCGGCGGGAACGGCGACGTACAGCGACTCGTCGAGGAGGTGGTGCAGCTCGTACGACTCCAGCGGCGGCCGACCCGTCGTCGAGACGACCGCCAGGTCCAGGTGGCCCGCGGCCAGCCGCTCCAGGAGCCTCGGGGTGAGGCCCTCCTCCCGGGCGACCCGCACCCCCGGATGCCGGGCCCGGAACGCGGCCAGCGCCTGCGGCACCAGCGCCGCGTCGGCCGTCGCGAACGCCCCGAACCGCAGCCGCCCGCCCGCGAGTTCACGCAGCGCCGCCAGCTCCCGCCCGGCACCGTGCAGCGCCTCGGCGACGGCCTCCGCGTACGGCACGAGCAGCCGCCCGGCCTCGGTGAGCCGCACACCCCGCGGCAGCCGGTCGAAGAGCGGGGCCCCGCCGAACGCCGCCTCCAGCGAGGAGATCTGCCGGGACACCGCGGACTGGGTCCAGCCGAGGGCGCGCGCGGCGACGGTGAAGGACCCCTGCCGGCCCACCTCCAGGAACACCCGCAGCCAGACGCTGGAGACCTCGGGTTCGGCAGGAGGTTCGACATGCGCATACGGCATGGCAGCCATGCTAGACATTCGCTTGTCGCATCCGTACGCCCCGCATAGCGTCGACGCCATGGAGCACATCGCATTCCTGGGCCTCGGACACATGGGCGCCCCCATGGCCCGCCGACTCCGCGCCGCAGGGCACCCGTTGACCGTCTGGAACCGCACCGCGGAGAAGACCGCGTCCCTCGTCGCCGAGGGGGCCACCGCAGCCGCGTCGCCCGCCGACGCCGTACGGGACGCCGACGTCGTGATCACGATGCTCACCGGGCCGGAGGCGCTCGACGCGGTTGTCGAGGCCGTGTCGGCCGCCGTGCGTCCCGGCACGCACTGGATCGAGATGTCCACCGTCGGGCCCGACGCCGTACACCGCCTGGGCCGGCTCCCCGGGGTCCGCGTCGTCGACGCGCCCGTCATGGGCAGCACCGACAGGGCCGCCGCGGGCACCCTCGGCATCCTCGCCGGCGGTGACACGGCCCCCGTCGAGCACGTCCTCGCGCACCTCGGCACCGTCACCCGCACCGGTCCGCTCGGTTCCGGCGCCGCGCTCAAGCTGGTCGTCAACTCGGCCGTCATCGGCGGCATCGCGGTCGTCGCCGAGGCGCTGCGGCTCGCCGACGCCCTCGGGCTGGACGGACAGACGTCCCGCACCGCCCTCGCGAACAGCCCCCTCGGAGGCGCCGTCGCCCGCGCCTTCGCCGAGGACGTCCACTTCGACACGGCGCTCGCGGTGAAGGACCTCGCCCTGGCCACGCAGACAGCCGAACTGCCCATGATCAAGGCCGCGTCGGACCTCTACCGGAAGGCTGCCGAACCCGGCGAGGACATCTCCCGGACCGCCGCCCGCATCCGCGCCACCCTCAGCTGAAGGAACAGCATGAAGATCACCCTCGACAACCCGGCCGCCGCGCCGCAGCCCCTGAGCCCCTACTACTCCCAGGTCGCCCGCGTTGAACAGGCCGACGGCAGCGCCCTGTTGTTCCTCTCCGGCCAGATCGCCGAGGGGGACACCCTCGCCGAGCAGAGCCGCGGCGTCTTCGAGACCATCGAGGCGCTGCTGAAGGCGCACGGCGCCACGCTCGCCGATGTCGTCAACATCCGCACCTATCTGACGGACATCGGCCGCCTCCACGAATACGGCGCCGTACGAGGGGAGTTCCTCACCGGCACCCCACCCACCAGCATGACCTTCGAGGTGCCACGGCTCTTCAAGGAGGAGGCGCTGATCGAGGTGGAGATCGTCGCCGCGGTGGGCGCGGGACCCCGGTAGCCGCGCTCGGCGACCACCGCGAGCACCGCCGCCCGCCGCGCCATTCCCCGCGGCTGAACCGGCGCCGCTCTCGCGGGCCTGGTTGCGCGCCGCGGGGTTCCTCGCTCGATGGTCGCCGTCCCGACTGCGTCGTTGCCCGCCGAGTCAGGATGAAGGCGTGCACCGACGTCGACGAGGAGGCACCGCGATGCAGGGAACCCCGGCCGACCAGGCCCGCGAGGCGGCCGTAACAGCCGCCCTCGGCAAGCTCGACCTGGACGCAAAGGCCCGGCTGCTCTCCGGCCAGGACATGTGGACACTGCCCGCCCTGCCCGAGATCGGCCTGAAGTCCCTCGTCATGTCCGACGGCCCGATCGGCGTCCGCGGCGTCCGCTGGACCGCCGACGACCCGTCGGTCGCGCTGCCCTCACCGACCGCCCTCGCCGCCACCTGGGACCCCGCACTCGCCCGCCGCGCAGGAGTCCTGCTCGCCCAGGAGGCCCGCCGCAAGGGCGTCCACGTCCTGCTCGCCCCGACCGTCAACCTGCACCGCTCCCCGCTCGGCGGCCGGCACTTCGAGGCCTACAGCGAGGACCCCTACCTCGCGGGCCTCATCGGCGCGGGATACGTCACCGGCGTCCAGTCCGGCGGCGTCGGCACCACCGTCAAGCACTTCGTCGCCAACGACGCCGAGACCGACCGCTTCACCGTCGACAACCTCGTCTCCGAGCGCGCGCTGCGCGATCTGTACCTCAGGCCCTTCGAGCTCATCGTCGAGAACGCCCGCCCCTGGGGCATCATGACCGCCTACAACCAGGTAAACGGTGTGACGATGACCGAGCACCACCACCTGGTCGCCGAGATCGCGCGCGGGGAGTGGGGCTTCGACGGCTGCAACGTCTCCGACTGGATGGCCGCCCGCTCCACCAAGGGCGCCATCGAGGGCGGCCTCGACGTCGCCATGCCGGGACCGCGGACCGTGTACGGCCCCGCCCTCGCCCAGGCCGTGCGCGACGGCGAGGTCGACGAGGCCAAGGTCGACGCGGCCGTCCGCAACGTCCTGCGGCTCGCCGCCCGCGTCGGCATCCTGGAGGGCGCCGAACCCGCCGTCACCGAGCTTCCGGAGACCGTCGACGGCCAGGCGCTGGCCCGCGAGATCGCCCGCCGGGCCTTCGTCCTGGTGCGCAACCGGGGCGCCCTTCCGCTGAAGCCCGGAAGCGTCGCCCTCCTCGGCGCCGCCGCCCGCGACGCCCGCGTCCTCGGCGGCGGCTCCGCCACCGTCTTCCCGTCCCGCACCGTCTCCCCGCTCGACGGCCTCACCGCGGCCGTCCCCGACCTGACGTACGCCGTCGGCGCCGACCCGAACACCGAACTCGCCGTCGCCGACAAGGGCTTCCGCCTGAAGGCCGTCTGCCGCGACGCCGACGGCAAGGTCATCGGCACCGGCTCGGCCCCCAACGGGCAGATCCAGTGGATGGGCAGCGACCTGCCCGAGGGCGTCACCCACGAGACCCTGCGCACCGTCGAGCTCACCGGCACCTTCACCCCGCGCGCCACCGGCCCGCACACCTTCGGCATCAAGGGCGTCGGCGCCTTCACCCTCGCCGTCGACGGCACCACGCACTACGACGACGTCCAGCTCCCCGCCGACACCAGCGACCCCTTCGAGGCATTCTTCGGCTCCCCGGTGCCGCGCGCCCGGGCCGAACTGACCGCGGGCGAACCGGTCGAGGTCTCCCTCACCCACGTCGTCCGGCTCCCGGAGGACTTCCCCTTCAAGGTCGTCGCCTTCGCCCTCGCCCACCAGGAGCCGCAGCGCGACCCCGACGAACTGATCGCCGAGGCCGTCGAGGCCGCCCGGAACGCGGACACCGCCGTCGTCGTGGTCGCCACCACCGACCGCGTCGAGTCCGAGGGCTTCGACCGCAAGGACATGCGGCTCCCCGGCCGCCAGGACGACCTGGTCCGGGCCGTCGCCGCCGCCAACCCGAACACGGTCGTGGTCGTCAACTCCGGCTCCCCGGTGGAGCTGCCGTGGCGCGACGAGGTCGCCGCCGTGCTGCTCAGCTGGTTCCCCGGTCAGGAGGGCGGCGCGGCCCTGGCCGACGTCCTCACCGGCGCCCACGAACCCGGCGGCCGGCTCCCCACCACCTGGGGCTCCCTGGACGCCGCCCCGGTCACCCGCGTCACCCCGCAGGACGGCCGGCTCCCGTACACCGAGGGCGTCTTCATCGGCTACCGCGCCTGGGCGAAGGCGGGCCGCACCCCCTCGTACCCCTTCGGCCACGGCCTCGGCTACACCGACTGGGCCTACGAGTCCGTCGAGGTCACCGGCACGACGGTGACGGTCCGGGTCCGCAACACCGGTGGGCGCGCCGGCCGAGAGGTGGTCCAGGTCTACCTCGCGCCCGCCGAGCCGGGCGACCGCCCCGAACACCTCCTCGCCGGCTTCGCCGGGGTCGAGGCCGCACCGGGCGAGAGCGTCGAGACCGTCGTCGAACTCCCGCGCCGCGCCTTCGAGAGCTGGAGCGAGGAGGAGGGCGCGTGGTCGTTTGTGAAGGGTTCGTACGAGATCCGGATCGGGCGGTCGATCACGGACCGCCGCCTCACCGCGACGATTAACGTCTGATCGGGACAAGTCTCCCCATGAGCGGCCCCGGCCCGGGACCTGACACCCGGGCCGGGGCAAATGCCGTCGGGTGCCGGTCAGCGCGCCGAGAAGGCGTACACCGTCTCCGAACGGAACACCTCGCCCGGCCGCAGCACCGTGCTCGGGAACTCGGGGCGGTTGGGGGAGTCGGGGAAGTGCTGCGTCTCCAGCGCGACCCCGTCACCGGGGGCGAACGGCTCGGGCAGATGGTCGGCGGTGTAGAGCTGGAGGCCCGGCTCGGTGGTCGAGACCGTCAGGACCCGGCCGGAGGAGGGATCGTGCAGCTCGGCGACCTCGACGGGAGTGTCCGTCACCCCCTTGTCGAGCACGAAGTTGTGGTCGTAGCCGGCCCCGGTCTTCCGCCCCGCCCGGAAGTCGAACCGCCCGCCCGTCACGTCCTCCAGCACACCCGTCGGGATCAGATCCGCGTCCACCGGCGTGTACCGGGAGGCGGCGAGCCGCAGCTCATGACCGCCGGCATGGCCCGACCCGGCCAGGTTGAAGTAGCTGTGGTTGGTGAGGTTGACGACGGTCGGCGCGTCCGTCGTCGCCTCGTAGGCGATCCGCAGCGCGCCGCCGGCGTCCAGCGAGTAGGTCGCCGCGACCTCCAGCCGCCCCGGGAATCCCTCCTCGCCGTGCGGACTGACCCGCGACAGCCGCAGCCCGTGCTCGCCGGCCGGCGCCACGTCCCACCCCCGCTTGTCGAAGCCCCGCTCGCCGCCGTGCAGGGAGTTGGGCGGGGTGTTGGGCGCCAGCGCGTACGTCACCCCGTCCAGCGGGAAGCGGCCGCCGGCGATGCGGTTCGCGAACCTGCCGACCAGGGCGCCGAGGTAGGGCCCCGGGTGCGTGAGGTAGCCGTCCAGGTCCGCGAACCCCAGCACCACGTCCGCCGTGCGCCCGTCCCGGTCCGGCACCTCCACCGACTGCACGATCCCGCCGTACGACAGCACCCGCACCCGCACACCGGACCGCTCCAGCGTCCAGCGGTGAACCGGGGTGCCGTCGGAAAGTGTGCCGAAGAGTTCGTTCATGTGCGGAACTTTAGGTCACGTGCCGGGGGCGGTGATGTTCCGGTAGGCGATCTCCGCCAGCCTCGCCTGGCCGTTCACACTCGGATGGAACCAGTCCCAGTGGCTCAACTGGTCGGTCCCGAACCGGTACTCGTATACCGCGCCGCCGTCGAACCGGCACCGCTTGTCCTTCGCGCACACCTCCCGCAGCACCTCGTTGTACGCCTCCACCCGCTGCTGCACGGTGTCCCGCCGCTCGGTCGCCGCCGCGTCCAGGGCGTCGGCGTCGCCCAGCATCGACGGGCATATCCCCAGCTTCCACACCTGCTTGCCCAGCGGGTTCGTCCGCCCCTCGGACCACAGCCGCTTCAGGTTCGGCACACTCGCCACGTACACCTGCGCCTTCGGCGCCGCGGCCCGCAGCGTGCTCATCGCCTCCCCGAACTGCGCCCGGAAGTCCGCCACCGACGTCATGTCCGCGGCGGAGTCACGGCACGCGTCATTGGCCCCCGCCATCACCGTCACCAGCTCCGGCCGCCGCGTCGCCGCCTGCGCCATCTGCCCGGCGAGATCGGACATCCGCGCCCCGGTCACCGCGTAGTTCCAACTGGACGAGGCCGCCTTCGCCCGCCCCAGCAGACGTACGGCGAGACTGTCGACGGAGGCGTCGCTGCCGGTCGCCCACGACGCCTCCGTGCAGTCCTTGAGCAGCGAACAGGCGTCGAAGCCCCGGGTGATGGAGTCGCCGACCGCGGCGAGCGAGTCCGGGCTGCGGTCCCACAGCGGGGTCGGCGAAGGGGACGGCTTCGTTCTCTGCGCCGCCGTGCCGGACGGCTCCGATGCGTTGCCACCGACGGCGTCGCACCCCGCGACGCCCAGGACACTCGCCGCCACGACGGCGAGAACGGCACGCGAACGACGGCTTCGCATCCCCTGGTGACCCCCTCGGTCGACATGCAATCCCTTGCGAACTTCGTCCCCCTCCATGACAACGCACGGGAGTTCCCGATCACGCCCGCGCCGTCCGGAACCCCCCGTACTAGCGTCCTGCCGGGTGAATGGCGGGCGTTTCCCGGCACCGGGACCGACGGTACGTCACACTCCTTGCGCCGCCGCACGGTAGCCTCGCCATCAACGTGGCTGCCGCCACCGCCACTCATCCCGTCCGCACAATGGTCCCGCTCTGCCCGGAGGTCCCGGTGACGACACGTGGAGTTCTGTACGTGCACTCCGCTCCGCGCGCGCTGTGCCCGCACGTCGAGTGGGCCGTCGCCGGAGTGCTCGGCACGCGCGTCAACCTCGACTGGATCCGGCAGCCCGCGGCCCCCGGCACCTGGCGCTCGGAATTCTCCTGGCAGGGCCAGGCCGGCACCGCGTCCAAGCTCGCCTCCGCCCTCAGAGGCTGGCACCTGCTCCGCTTCGAGGTCACCGCGGAGCCCTGCCCCACCGCGGAGGGCGAGCGCTACAGCTGCACCCCCGACCTCGGCATCTTCCACGCCGTCACCGGCATCCACGGCGACATCCTCATCCCCGAGGACCGGCTGCGCGCCGCCCTGACCCGCTCCCAGCAGGGCGAGACGGACCTGGAGGCGGAGATCGCCAAACTGCTCGGCAAGCCGTGGGACGACGAGCTGGAGCCCTTCCGGTACGCGGGCGAGGGAGCGCCGGTGCGCTGGCTGCACCAGGTGGTCTAGGAATCACCGACACGCCGAAGGGGCCCCCACCAGCCGGTGGGGGCCCCTTCAGTTGCGTACGAACGCCTCTCAGACCGTGCGGAACGCCAGGACGACATTGTGCCCGCCGAACCCGAACGAGTCGTTCAGCGCGGCGATACGGCCCTCCACGGGCAGCTTGCGCGCCTCACCGCGGACGACGTCGGCGGCGGCCTCCGCCTCCGGATCGAGGTTCTCGACGTTGATGGTCGGCGGGGCGAGACGGTGGTACAGGGCGAGGATCGTCGCGACGGACTCCACACCACCGGCGCCACCCAGCAGGTGACCGGTCATCGACTTCGTCGCGGACACCGCGAAGTGGTCCGTGTCGTCGCCGAACACCTTGCGCAGCGCCTTCAGCTCGGCCACGTCACCGGCCGGCGTCGAGGTGGCGTGCGCGTTGACGTGGACGATCTCCGCCGGGTTCAGGTCACTGTTGTCCAGCAGGTTCTGCAGGGCGTGGGCGATGCCCCGGCCCTCCGGCTCCGGCTGCACGATGTCGTGGCTGTCGGCGGAGATGCCCTGGCCCACGGCCTCGGCGTACACGCGGGCCCCGCGCTTCGCCGCGTGCTCCGCGGACTCCAGGACGATCACACCGGCACCCTCGCCGAGGACGAAGCCGTCCCGGGCGGTGTCGTAGGGACGCGAGGCGCCCTGCGGGTCGTCGTTGTTCTTGGACATCGCCATCATGTTGCCGAACGCGGCGATCGGCAGCGGGTGGATGGCCGCCTCCGTACCACCGGCGACGACGACGTCGGCACGGCC
The DNA here is from genome assembly GCF_003143935.1 of Streptomyces sp. Act143. Lineage (GTDB taxonomy): Bacteria > Actinomycetota > Actinomycetes > Streptomycetales > Streptomycetaceae > Streptomyces. The sequence goes on from NZ_QFRX01000001.1 coordinate 7,512,445, forward strand.
GGAACGGATCATCTCGATGGCGTAGCCGATGGCCTCCGCGCCCGAGGCGCAGGCCGAGACCGGGGTGTGCACACCGGCGCGCGCGCCCACGAGGAGACCCACGTTGGCGGACGGGCCGTTCGGCATCAGCATGGGGACGGTGTGCGGGGAGACCCGGCGGACGCCCTTCTCCTTGAGCACGTCGTACTGGTCGAGCAGCGTCGTCACACCACCGATGCCGGAGGCGATGACCGCGCCGAGGCGGTCCGGGTCGATGCTCTGGTCCTCACCGGCCTTGCCCTCGAACCCGGCGTCCTTCCACGCCTCCTGAGCCGCGACCAGCGCGAACTGCGCCGAGCGGTCCAGACGACGGGCCTGCGGCCGGGGGATGACCTCGGTCGGCTCCACGGCGACGGGCGCCGCGATGCGGACGGCCTGGTCGGCCGCCCACTCCTGCTCCAGGGGCTTCACACCGGACTTTCCGGCGATCAGACCCTCCCAGGTAGAGGCTGCGTCGCCACCCAGCGGTGTGGTTGCGCCGATACCGGTGACGACCACGGTGCGATTGGTCGGGCTCACGGGAAATCTTTCTCCAACGATTACGAGGATTCAGCGGCGCCACCGCCGGGTGGCGGGGCCTTGGCAGCCGGGCCTAAGGGGTGGCTCAGGCCTGGTGCTTGAGGATGTAGTCGGTCGCGTCGCCGACCGTCTTGAGGTTCTTGACGTCCTCGTCCGGGATCTTGACGTCGAAGCGCTCTTCAGCGGCGACGACGACCTCGACCATGGACAGCGAGTCGACGTCCAGGTCGTCGGTGAAGGACTTGTCCAGCTGGACGTCCTCGACCGGGATGCCGGCGATCTCGTTCACGATGTCGGCGAGACCGGCGACGATCTCTTCCTGAGTGGCGGCCATGGAGGCGCTCCTTCGTTGGTATCCAGAGGGTTGGGCACGTACCGCGGCAGCGGCGGTGCCTAGGGGAGGGTAACGACAGTCGCGGCGTAGACGAGACCCGCCCCGAAGCCGATGACGAGCGCGGTGTCGCCGCTCTTCGCCTCACCGGTCGCCAGAAGCCGCTCCATCGCGAGCGGGATCGAGGCGGCCGAGGTGTTGCCGGTGGTGCGTACGTCACGGGCGACCGTGACGGACTCCGGCAGCTTGAGTGTCTTCACCATCGAGTCGATGATCCGCTCGTTGGCCTGGTGCGGGATGAAGACGTCCAGGTCGTCCGCGGTGATGCCGGCGGCGTCCAGCGCCTCCTTGGCGACCTTCGCCATCTCGAAGACGGCCCAGCGGAACACCGCCTGGCCCTCCTGCGTGATGGCGGGGAACTTGGCGACCTCACCGGAACGGTAGTCCGTCCACGGCACGGTCTGCTTGATGGTCTCGGACTTGTCGCCCTCGGAACCCCACACGGTCGGGCCGATGGCCGGTTCCTGCGAGGGACCCACGACGACCGCGCCCGCGCCGTCACCGAACAGGAAGGCCGTCGCACGGTCCTCCAGGTCGGTCAGGTCGGACAGCCGCTCGACGCCGATCACGAGGACGTACTCCGCCGAGCCCTCGACGATCATGCCCTTGGCGAGGGTGAGGCCGTAGCCGAAACCGGCGCAGCCCGCCGAGATGTCGAACGCGGCGGCCTTGTTCGTGCCCAGCTTGTCGGCGATCTCCGTCGCCACGGCCGGGGTCTGCTTGAAGTGGGAGACGGTCGAGACGATCACGCCGCCGATCTGCTCGGCGGAGATCCCGGCGTCGGCGATCGCCTTGCCGGACGCCTCGATCGACATCGCGGCGACGGTCTCCTCGTCGTTCGCCCAGTGCCGGGTCTCGATGCCGGAGCGCGAACGGATCCACTCGTCGGAGGAGTCGATCGTCTCGAGGATCACCTCGTTGGGCACGACCCGGACCGGGCGGTAGCCGCCCACGCCCATGATCCGCGCGTACGGGGCGCCCTTGCTGGGCTTGATCTTCGACATTGCTCGGTCGCTCCTTTTCAGGCGCTCTGCTCGGCGATGAGCTCGCGAGCGGCGTCGAGGTCGTCGGGGGTCTTCAGGGCCAGCGTCTGCACACCCGGCAGCGCCCGCTTGGCGAGGCCGGTGAGGGTGCCGCCCGGGCACACCTCGATGAGCGCGGTGACGCCGAGCTCCTTGAACGTCTCCATGCACAGGTCCCAGCGGACCGGGTTGGCCACCTGGCCGACCAGCCGCTCCAGCACCTCGGCGCCGGTGGCGACGGTCCGCCCGTCCTTGTTGGAGACGTAGGCCACCGTCGGGTCGGCGGGCGTGACGGCCTCGGCGGCCTTCGCCAGCGTGTCGACCGCGGGCGCCATGTGGTGCGTGTGGAACGCGCCGGCCACCTTCAGGGCGATGACCTTGCGGACGCCCTCGGGCTTGTCCTCGTTGAGCGCGGCGAGCTGCTCCAGGGTGCCGGCGGCCACGATCTGGCCCGCGCCGTTCATGTTCGCCGGGGTCAGGCCGAGCTTCTCCAGGTGCGCGACCGAGGTCTCCGGGTCGCCGCCGAGCAGCGCCGACATCCCGGTCTCGGTGACCGCGGCGGCCTCGGCCATGGCCAGACCGCGCTTGCGGACGAGGGTCAGCGCGGCGGTGTCGTCGAGGACACCGGCGAAGGCGGCGGCGGTGAACTCACCGACGGAGTGGCCCGCGACCGCGCCCGGAGCGACGGCACCGAGTGCCGAGGCGGACAGGATGCCGGCCGCGACCAGCAGCGGCTGGGCCACGGCGGTGTCGCGGATCTCGTCCGCGTCGGCCTGCGTGCCGTAGTGGGCGAGGTCCAGCCCGATGGCGTCCGACCACGCGGCGACGCGGTCGGCGGCACCGGGGAGTTCGAGCCAAGGAGTCAGGAAGCCGGGCGTCTGGGCGCCCTGGCCGGGAGCGACGAGTACGAGCACTCTCACACTCTCTCTTGAGGGCGGCCCAAGCCGCCCGTGGGGACAGGGACGAAGAACACGAGGGGGTTTTGTGGACCCCCGACAAAAGCCTAGAGCTGGAGATCCCCGTCGGCCAGACGCCCCAGGATCAGCGCGATCCGCAGCGTGAACGCGGAACGTACATCGGAAGGCGACCAGCCGGTGACGTCAGTCACACGTCGAAGCCGGTAGCGCACGGTGTTGGGATGGACGAACAGCATCCGGGCCGCACCTTCGAGGCTGGACGCCTGTTCGAGATAGACGGAGAGCGTCTCCAGAAGGGCCGACCCGGCCTCCTCCAGTGGTCTGTAGATCTCCTCCACCAGCTGCTCGCGGGCGCTGGGGTCCCCGGCGATGGCACGCTCCGGAAGCAGATCGTCCGCCAGCACCGGCCGCGGCGCGTCCTGCCAGGCGGAACACGCCTTCAGCCCCGCCGCGGCGGCCTGCGCGGACCGGGTCGCGGCCAGCAGATCGGGCACCACGGGCCCGGCGACCACCGGCCCCGCCGCATAAGGCCCGATCAGCGACTTGGCGACGCCGATCGGATTGTCGCTGCCGCCCGCGATCACCACGAGCCGGTCGCCCAGCACCCCGGTGAGCACCTGGAGCTTGGCGTGCCGGGCGGCCCGCCGGATCGCCTCGACGGTCAGCTCGGAGTCGCCGTCGGGAGCGGTACCGAGTACGACACACACATGTTCGGGGGCGTTCCACCCGAGCGCGGCGGCCCTGCTCACCGCCCCCTCGTCGGCCTCGCCGCTCAGCACGGCGTTCACGACGAGCGACTCCAGCCGCGCGTCCCAGGCACCGCGTGCCTCGGCGGCCTGGGCGTACACCTGGGCGGTGGCGAAGGCGATCTCGCGGGCGTACACGAGGAGGGCCTCGCGCAGGGTGTTCTCGTCACCGGGCGCCGCGACCTCGTCGATCGCCGACTCCATGACCTCGATGGTGGTGCGCACCATCTCCACCGTCTGCCGCAGGGTGATGGCCCGGGTCAGCTCGCGCGGAGCGGTCCCGAAGACGTCGGTGGAGATGGCCTGCGGGGCGTCCGGACGCCGGAACCACTCCGTGAAGGCCGCGATACCGGCCTGGGCGACCAGCCCGATCCAGGAACGGTTCTCCGGAGGCATGGCCCGGTACCACGGCAGTGTCTCGTCCATGCGCGCGATGGCCTGCGCGGCGAGGGAGCCTGACGACTTCTCCAGCCTCTTCAGGGTCGCGGCGTGCGGATGGACGACGGATGCGGCGGCTGCGGCGTTGCCGGTTTCGGGTTCGGGCACGGGACAAGACTGCCTTATTGGATGGGTCGGTCGCCTACGGGGTGGGTTTTGATCGGGTCCGTCGCCTACGGGGTGCTTTCTGCCGAGTGGGGCTGTGCCGTGGGGAAGGCCCCGGCCCGGCAGTAGCGTGGGGTCCGTGATGGATGTGCGACGCGCCGGCGAGCGCTACCCAGGGGGCGAGGCCGGGACCGGGATCGAGTCCCGTCACGCCTTCTCCTTCGGGGCCCACTACGACCCCGACAACCTCCGCTTCGGCGCGCTGATCGCCTGCAACGAGGAACGGCTCGTGCCCGGCGCCGGCTTCGACGAGCACCCGCACAGCCACACCGAGATCGTGACCTGGGTGGTGGAGGGCGAGCTCACGCACCGCGACACGGCGGGGCACGAGACGAAGGTCCGCCCCGGCGACCTCCAGCGTCTGAGCTCCGCCGGCGGCGTCCGCCATGTGGAGCGCAACGACGGCGACCGGCCCCTGACCTTCCTCCAGATGTGGCTGGCACCCAGGGAGCCGGGCGGCGACCCCGCCTACGAGATCGTCCGCGGCATCGCCGACTCCACCCCGTACGCCGTCCCGGAGGCGGGCGCGATGCTGCACGTACGGCGGCTGGGGGCCGGGGAGCGGACGGCGGTGCCGGACGGGCGGTACGTCCACGTCCATGTCGTGCGCGGTGAAGTGCGCCTGGACGGCGAGGCGTTGGGGCCCGGTGACGCGGCCCGCATCACCGACGCCGAGGGTGTGGACGCCGTCGCCGTGACGCCGGCCGAGCTGCTGGTCTGGGAGATGGCCTAGAGCTCACCGAGCACGGCGTCGGTGAACACCGGCCACACCTCCACCGCCCACGGCCCGAACGCCCGGTCCGTCAGGGCCACGCAGGCGGCCCCCGCGTCCGGGTCGGTCCAGAGGAACGTACCGGACTGGCCGAAGTGCCCGAAGGTGCGCGGGGAGGAGGAACTCCCCGTCCAGTGCGGGGACTTGGAGTCGCGGATCTCGAAGCCGAGGCCCCAGTCGTTGGGGTTCTGGTGACCGTAGCCGGGCAGGACGCCCTTGGTGCCCGGGTACTGGACCGTCATGGCGTCGGCGACCGTGCGCGGGTCGAGCAGGCGCGGGGCCTGCACCTCGGCGGCGAAGCGCAGCAGGTCCTCGACCGTCGAGACGCCGTCCTTGGCCGGGGAGCCCTCCAGCGAGGTCGACGCCATGCCCAGCGGCTCCAGCACCGCCTGCCGCAGGTACTCGGCGAAGGGGATGTCCGTCGCCTTGGCGATGTGGTCGCCGAGCTGCTCGAACCCGGCGTTGGAGTACAGGCGGCGCTCACCGGGCGGGGCCGTCACCCGGTGCTCGTCGAAGGCGAGGCCCGAGGTGTGGGCGAGGAGATGGCGGACCGTCGACCCGGCGGGCCCCGCCGGCTCGTCGAGTTCGATCGCCCCCTCCTCGTACGCGACGAGCGCCGCGTACGCCGCGAGCGGCTTGGTGACCGAGGCCAGGGGGAAGCGCCGGCCGACGGGGCCGTGGGTGCCGAGGACCGTACCGTCGGCCCGTACGACACCCGCCGCGGCGGTGGGAACCGGCCAGTTCTCGATCAGCGCGAGGCTCTGCAAGGACATGCCGTCGAGCCTAAGCGTTCAGAGCTTCGGCTCCGGCAAGGGGTCCGGCCCGGGGAGGAGGCCGAGGGGGCCGTGTGCCACGCCCCGTCCCGTCCTGTGGATTTCTTACCGGTTCCGCTTGCTTGGAGTGCACTCCAAGGTTTTAGCGTTGAGGTCATGACGGTGATGGAGACCACGACCACCACGGGTACCAGGACCGACAGCTGTGCCGCCCCGCCGCACGCGCACCGGCGCCCCGAGGGCCAGGACAGCTACACGATCAGCGAGGTCGTCGCCTTTACCGGCCTGTCGGCGCACACGCTGCGCTGGTACGAGCGCATCGGCCTGATGCCGCACATCGACCGCTCGCACACCGGCCAGCGCCGGTACAGCAACCGCGACCTGGACTGGCTCGACCTCGTCGGCAAGCTCCGGCTCACCGGCATGCCGGTCGCCGACATGGTGCGGTACGCGGAACTGGTGCGCGAGGGCGACCACACGTTCACCGAACGGTACGAGCTCCTGGAGACGACCCGGCGGGACGTCCTGTCCCGGATCGCGGAACTCCAGGACACCCTCGCCGTTCTCGACCGGAAGATCAGCTTCTACGCCGACGCCGGTCGTGCCTACGAAACGGAGAAAGCCGGATGACGGACAGCAGGATCCCCACCGCACGACTGGGCGCCGACGGCCCCGAGGTGGGCGTGCAGGGCCTCGGCTGCATGGGCATGAGCTTCGCCTACGGCCCCGCCGACGCGGGCGAGTCCCGGGCCACCCTGGAGCGGGCCCTGGAACTCGGCGTCACCCTCTACGACACGGCGGACGCCTACGGTGCCGGGGAGAACGAGAAGTTCCTCTCCCCGTTCTTCAAGGCGCACCGCGACGAGGTCGTGATCGCCACCAAGTTCGCCCTGACGGTCCCGCCGGACGACCCGACCCGGCGCATCATCCGCAACGACCGGCCCTACATCCGCCAGGCCGTCGAGGCCAGCCTCAAGCGCCTCGACGTCGACGTCATCGACCTCTACTACATGCACCGGCGCGATGTGAACGTGCCGATCGAGGAGACCGTCGGCACCATGGCCGAGCTGGTGCGCGAGGGCAAGGTCAAGCACCTGGGCCTGAGCGAGGTCACCGGCGCCGAGCTGCGGGCCGCCCAGGACGTCCACCCCATCGCCGCCGTGCAGTCGGAGTGGTCGCTGTTCAGCCGGGACATCGAGGCGGGCGTGGTCCCGGCCGCCCGTGAGCTGGGCGTGACCCTCGTCCCGTACTCCCCGCTCGGCCGCGGCTTCCTCACCGGCTCCTTCGCCAACGCCGACAAGGACCTCACCGCCGACGACTTCCGCCGCCAGCAGCCCCGCTTCACCGGCGAGAACGCGGCCGCCAACGTGGCCCTGCTGGAACCGGTCCGCACGGTCGCCGAGGCCCATGGGGTGTCGCTGGGGCAGGTGGCGCTCGCCTGGGTCCAGCAGCAGGCCCGGGTGCACGGCCTGACGGTGGTCCCGATCCCGGGCACGCGCAAGGCGAGCCGGGTGGAGGAGAACGTCGCGGCGGTGCGCATCGAGCTGACGGAGGCGGAACTGGCCCTGCTGGAGCCGATCGCGGAGAAGGTCGCGGGAGACCGGTACGCGGACATGACGTTCGCCTCCGCGGGCCGCGAGTAGCTCACAGCTCGGCCAGCAACTCCGCCTTCTTCACGGAGAACTCCTCATCGGTGACCAGCCCGGCCTGATGCAGTTCTCCCAGATGACGGATGCGCTCGGCGATGTCGGCCGGATCGCGCCTCGGCGCGCTGGCCGGCACCGCCGCGACGGGCCCCCGCTCACGTACCGCGGCGAGCACGGCCGCCGCGAACGGCAGCGACTCGTGCACCGGCCCGTAGCCCAGCCCGAACACCACGGCCGCCGGGTCCTGGTCGGCCTGCGCGGGCGACGCCACGTCACCGCGGCGCAGCCGCAGATGCCCCTCGAAGACCTCTGGTGACCGCCACTCCACCCCGCTGAGCTCCGAGACGGCGAAACTCTGGTCGCCGGCCTTCCACTTCGCCGACGACGCCCCCGTCCAGAACCACCGGAAGAACACGGTCTTCCCGTCGAAGGACGCCTTCCCGTCGTACGCCTTGAAGGACAACGGCACCTCGGGCGCCGGCACGAGGAAGCGGTCCGCCGGCTCGTCGTCCGGCGTCAGGAGCGCCCGCAGCTCGTCGGCGTAGTACTCGGCGAGGGTCTCCCGCTCGGCCGGCAGCACCAGCCGGTACGGGTCGCAGCCCTCCTTCAGCTGACCGGCCGCCGCCTCCATCAGCGGATCGGCGCCCGGCCGGGGCTCGGCGCGCAGGACGACCGTGCCGCGCTTGCCGGGGGTCAGGGTCACCCCGGTCAGGGCCCGCAGCGGAATCCTGCGCTCGCCCAGCGCCTGGAAGAGCTTGGGTGTTCGAATGCCTCGTTCGTAACGGATGAGCACGGAGTCGGACTCGAACTCCCAGGCAGCATGAAATCCGGCCAGTACGTCACCCATGCGGCTCATCGTATGCGGCACGAGCTCCTCCGTCGCCTCCCTGCGCAGACCGCAATTCCTGCGCCTCTACGCGCGTCCGTCCGTCGTGGTGCCGGACAAACCGGCCCGGCAGGCCCTGTCGTCGTCGGCACAGTGCACCGAGCGGTAGGCGCCGACGCCGATGTCGGCGAAGTTCAGCAGGCTCTCGGTGCCCGGCTCGAAATAGCCGCTGTGCCCCTTCGCGTCCGCCGCCGACAGCACCCGGGCCCCGAACGCGGAGGACACCGGGTCGGCCCCGTGGCCCAGCCCGCCGAGCTCCAGGTACGGCACGTCCTGGATCCAGTCGTCCGCGTCCCGCATCGCCCACACCTGCGCCGAGGTGTGCAGATGGGAGGCCTTCTCCACCCGCATCCCCGGGCTGCCGGCGACCGCTATGTCGGAGACCCGGCCCGGCAGCTCGTGCGCGGCGACACCGCAGACCACGGAGCCGTAGCTGTGGCAGAACAGGGAGACGGGCGAGCTGCCGGGCAGCGCACGCAGCAGCGCGTTCAGCCGCACGGCGCCCTCCGCGGCGCGCAGGCCGGTCGCCGAGTCGAGGCCGATCCCGCCGGGCGCGGTGTAGTCGGCCCAGGCGATGACGGCCGTACGCGTCGAGGGGCTCGCCGCCTTCTCGGCCGCGTACAGGGACTTGGCCATGCCGACCGGCGCCGAGTACTTGCGGTAGGTGCGCTGGAAGGTGAGCAGGTCGGTGTCGACGCCGGGGACGACGACCGAGATCCGCTCCGCCTTGCTCAGGTCTCCGAAGACCTCGGCGACCCGGCCCGAGCCCTCCGGGTCGAAGGCGAGGATGTGCCGCTGGTCGTTCATCAGCGACTCGTAGCGGTGCATACGACGGCCCGCGTCGCGTTGCCCGTCGGGCGTCAGGCGGGTGTCGTGCATGCGCTTCAGCTCGGTCTTGCGGGCCTTGCCGAGCGCGATGCGGTTGGCGCGGTAGCGCAGCTCGACGGGGGCGCCGTTCATGTTGCCGACCGCCAGCGGGTAGCGGTGGGCGAGCCGGTCGCGCTGCGGAGCGGTGAGCGAGGCGAAGAACGCGGCGAGCCGGGCGGGTGAGGCATCCGGGTCGGGCAGGGCGTGGCCCGCCATACGGCCGTGCTCCCAGGCGTTGAGCGAGGCCTGGAGCGGGCTGGTGGGCCGGTGGCCCTTGAGCGCGGTCCAGCCGGTGGTCGCCAGCATCACGAACACCACGGCCAGCGCGAGCAGTGCGCGCCAGACGTTCAGTTGGGGAGAGGTGTCGAAGGAAGTCACTGGGAGGACACACTAGGAGAACGAGAGGGTCTCGCGTTAACCGAGTGACGGGTATCACGTTTCGGTCGACGCGGTGACATCGTCAGCCCGTTCGCCAGCCGCCCGTGAGTGCCGGGCCCACCTGTTCGAGATACGACACCGTCAGCGCGCGCATGGCGTCCAGGCCGGCGTCGGCTCCGGTGCTCCACTGCCGCTCCGTCACCCGCATCACCCCGCTGAAGACGGCCACCACGACGCGGGGCCGCGGGTCCGTGTCCACGTCGAGCCCCTCGCGCTCGGCGACGAGCCGCGCGAGCGTCTCCTCGATCTCCATGGAGCGCCGCAGATGGGCCGCGAGCAGCACCGGCGTCGACTCGATGACCTGGTACATCCGCAGGTACAGCTCGATCGGCACGACGGACTCGATGACGTCGCTCAGCGAGTCCCAGCCCTGCACCACGGCCTGCCGCAGGGCCTCCATCGGCGCCTCGTGGGGCGGTCGCCCGCGCACCGCGTCCACGAAGTGCGCCACCGCCAGTTCGACCACCGCCAGGGCGGCCTCCTCCTTGTTCGCGAAGTAGCGGAAGAAGGTGCGCTGCGAGACGTCGACGGCGGCGACGACGTCGTCCACGGTCGTCTGCTCGTACCCGCGGGTGGTGAACAGTTCGAGGGCGGCTCGCAGCAGGGCCTCACGGGTGCGCTGCTTCTTGCGTTCGCGCAGGTTTTCCATGCTGTGTCAGTTACCGACTTGTGAATTGCTTTGTCAATTGTCAGTGGCTGTCACTAGCCTCGGAGCATGACTAGTCAGACCACGCTCGACAAGACGGGACCGGGGGACGAGGCGCCGGCCTCCCCGTCGGACCCGGCACCGGCCGCCGGGCTGCGCGGCCACCCCTGGTTCACCCTCATAACCGTGGCCGTCGGCGTCATGATGGTGGCCCTCGACGGCACCATCGTGGCCATCGCCAACCCGGCCATCCAGAAGGACCTCGGCGCCACCTTCGCCCAGGTCCAGTGGATCACCAACGGCTACTTCCTCGCCCTCGCGGTCTCCCTGATCACCGCGGGCAAGCTCGGTGACCGCTTCGGCCACCGCCAGACCTTCCTGATCGGCGTCGTCGGCTTCGCCGCCGCGTCCGGCGCGATCGGGCTGTCCAGCAGCATCGGCGCGGTCGTCACCTTCCGCGTCTTCCAGGGCCTGTTCGGCGCGCTGCTGATGCCGGCCGCGCTCGGCCTGCTGCGCGCGACCTTCCCGGCCGAGAAGCTCAACATGGCCATCGGCATCTGGGGCATGGTCATCGGTGCCTCCACCGCGGGCGGCCCCATCCTCGGCGGCGTCCTGGTCGAGCACGTCAACTGGCAGTCGGTGTTCTTCATCAACGTGCCGGTCGGACTCCTCGCCCTGGTCCTCGGCGGGCTGATCCTCCTCGACCACCGCGCCGAGAACGCGCCCCGCTCCTTCGACATGCTGGGCATCGCCCTGCTGTCGGCCGCGATGTTCTGTTTGGTCTGGGCTCTCATCAAGGCGCCGGCCTGGGGCTGGGGCGACGGCAAGACGTGGGCGTTCATCGTCGGCTCCGTGCTGCTGTTCGGGCTCTTCGCCTTCTGGGAGACGAAGGTCGCCGAACCGCTGATCCCGCTCGGCCTGTTCCGCTCGGTCGCGCTGTCCGCGGGCGTGATCCTGATGGTGCTGATGGCCATCGCCTTCCTGGGCGGCCTGTTCTTCGTGACGTTCTACCTCCAGAACGTCCACGGCATGAGCCCCATCGACGCGGGCCTGCACCTGCTCCCGCTCACCGGCATGATGATCGTCGGCTCCCCGCTCGCGGGCCTGATGATCACCAAGGTCGGCCCGCGCATCCCGCTGGCGGGCGGCATGGCCGCCACCGCGATCGCGATGTACGGCATGTCGACCCTGGACACCGGTACCAGCGGCCTCGTCATGTCCGTCTGGTTCGCCCTGCTGGGCCTGGGCCTCGCCCCGGTCATGGTCGGCGCGACCGAGGTCATCGTCGGCAACGCTCCGCTGGAGCTGTCCGGTGTCGCCGGTGGCCTCCAGCAGGCCGCGATGCAGATCGGCGGCAGCCTCGGCACCGCGGTCCTCGGTGCCGTGATGGCGTCCAAGGTCGACAGCGACCTCGCGGGCAACTGGAAGGCCGCGGGCCTGCCGGAGCTCACCGCCGCCCAGCAGGCGCAGGCGTCCGAGGCCGTCCAGGTGGGCGTGCCGCCGGTCGCCAAGGGGACTCCGGAGGCGATCGCCGCGAAGATCACCGACGTCGCGCACGACACGTTCATCTCCGGCATGAGCCTGGCGTCCCTGGTCGCCGCGGGTGTCGCGACCGTCGCGATCTTCGTCGCGCTGCTCACCAAGCGGGGCGCGAACGCCGAAGCGGGTGCGGGCGTCGGCCACATCTGACCCGCCGCGAAGGGCCGCCGTCGGAGAACAATCCGAGGCACAATCCGAGGCAACTTCCCTCATCAGAGTGAAGACGCTAAAGATTCCTCGCCCCTGGTACACACCGCACGTCACAGTAGGTGAAGCCCTCCGGTACGGAATGTTCCGCAGGCAAGTGCGCGGAGGGCGACCGGCGTTGCGGCGCGCTGCCGGAGGGGGGCGGCGCGCCGCAAGACCGGAGGATTAGGACAGGAACCGGGGGTACCCGACTCCTTGAACCCAACCAACCCAAGGGTTCAGGGAGTTGATGATGGCGGGCTTCGGACACGGAACGCGCAGGTACCCCCGCTCGCGTGGCCGGACGTGGTCACGGACCGGGCCGGATCGCGCGACGCTCGGAATCATCGGAGTCATCTGTGCGGTCGCCGGCTTCTTCGTGCTGGGCATCATTCTGGGCCCCGTGGCGATCGTCTGCGGTTGGCTTGCCATGGGTCGCACGTGGTCGCGTTCGCGGCCGGTGACGGCCTTGGTCGCCTTTGTGCTGGGCGCTATTGACACGCTTCTGGCGGTCGTGTGGCTGGCGGGAGCGGCTTTCCCGGGGAACGGCGTGTTCTAGCCGGGGAGTGAGGGAGGGGCCCCTGGCGTGATGGGCCGGGGGCCCGCCCGCGTCTGCGGACCTGCTTGATGAGGCCCTTCGCTGATCCGATCGCTGATCTGACGTGGTGACGGACCGGGCCGGATCGCGCGACGCTCGGAATCATCGCCGGGGGTCTGGGGGTGTCCCCCCAGAGGGGTCGTATCTGCGCGGTCGCCGGCTTCTTCGTGCTGGGCATCATTCTGGGCCCCGTGGCGATCGTCTGCGGTTGGCTTGCCATGGGTCGCACGTGGTCGCGTTCGCGGCCGGTGACGGCCTTGGTCGCCTTTGTGCTGGGCGCTATTGACACGCTTCTGGCGGTCGTGTGGCTGGCGGGAGCGGCTTTCCCGGGGAACGGCGTGTTCTAGCCGGGGAGTGAGGGAGGGGCCCCTGGCGTGATGGGCCGGGGGCCCGCCCGTGTCTGCGGACCTGTTTGATGAGGCCCTTCGCCGTCGCTCACTTCTCCACGGTTGCCTTCTGGAGCGCCGCGACCTGCGCCCGCAGCGCCCGCACCTCTTCCGTCAGCGCCATGATCGCCTCCGTCTGGCGGCGTTCCTCCACGTCGTCCTTCTCGAAGCGGGCGATGAACCACGCCGCGATGTTCGCGGTGACGACACCGAGCAGGGCGATGCCGGACAGCATCAGGCCGACCGCGATCATCCGGCCCAGACCGGTCGTCGGGGCGTGGTCGCCGTACCCCACGGTCGTCATCGTCGTGAACGACCACCACACCGCGTCACCCAGCGTCCGGATGTTCCCGTCCGGCGAGTCCCGTTCCACCGAGAGGACCGCCAGGGAGCCGAACATCAGCAGGCCCACCACCGCCCCCGCGACATACGTCGTCAGCCGGATCTGCGAGGCCATCCGCGCCCTGCGCTGCACCAGCAGCAGCGTGGCGACGAGCCGCAGCAACCGCAGCGGCTGGAGCAGCGGCAGCACCACCGCCCCCAGGTCGAGCCAGTGCCGCCGTACGAACTCCCGCCGATCCCGCGCGATCGACAGCCGGACGACGTAGTCGACGGCGAACGCCCCCCACACCACCCACTCGACGCCCGTGCACACGGCCGTCAGCTGATGGCCGGCCGAGTCGTCGACGATCGGTACGGCATAGGCGACGGCGAACAGCACCGCGAACGCCATCAGGGGCCGCTGGGTCAGGTGTTCCCAACGGACCTGCGCCGATTGTTCCTTCATGACCGCATCGTAAAGAAGCGGTAAGGGAAAACGGTAAGGGCGGCGGAGCCGCCAGGCCCCACCGCCCTCACCCGCGGCATCGTGCTACGCGTCGCCGCCCGCGGCCCCCGGGTCGGCCGCCGAGACGTCGAGCAGCTGGTACCGGTCGATCGCCTGCTTCAGCGCGGACCGGTCGACCTTGCCCTCCTTCGCCAGCTCGGTCAGCACGGCCACCACGATCGACTGGGCGTCGATGTGGAAGAACCGGCGGGCCGCACCCCGGGTGTCCGCGAAGCCGAAACCGTCCGCACCCAGCGACTGGTACGTCCCCGGCACCCACCGCGCGATCTGGTCGGGAACCGATCGCATCCAGTCGGACACGGCCACGAACGGCCCCTGCGCACCCGACAGCTTCTGCGTCACGTACGGCACCCGCTGCTCCTCCTCGGGGTGCAGCAGGTTGTGCCGCTCGACCTCGACCGCCTCGCGCCGCAGCTCGTTCCAGGAGGTCGCCGACCAGACGTCCGCCTTGACGTTCCACTCCTCGGCGAGGATCTTCTGCGCCTCGATCGCCCACGGGACCGCGACCCCGGACGCGATGACCTGCGCCGGGACGGAGCCCGCGGTGCCCTCGCCGATCCGGTGGATGCCCTTGAGGATGCCCTCGACGTCCACGTTCTCCGGCTCGGCCGGGTGCTGGATCGGCTCGTTGTAGACGGTCAGGTAGTAGAAGACGTCCTCGCCCGGCTTGCCGTCCGCGGTCGGCCCGTACATCCGGCGCAGACCGTCCTGCACGATGTGCGCGATCTCGTACGAGTACGCCGGGTCGTACGCGACACAGCCGGGGTTGGTGGAGGCCAGAAGCTGCGAGTGGCCATCCGCGTGCTGCAGACCCTCACCCGTCAGCGTCGTACGGCCCGCGGTCGCACCCAGCACGAAACCGCGCGCCAACTGGTCGGCCATCTGCCAGAACTGGTCGCCGGTGCGCTGGAAACCGAACATCGAGTAGAAGACGTAGACCGGGATGAGCGGCTCGCCGTGCGTGGCGTACGCCGAACCCGCCGCGATCAGCGAGGCCGTGCAGCCCGCCTCCGAGATGCCGTCGTGCAGCATCTGGCCGGTCGGCGACTCCTTGTAGGCGAGCAGGAGATCGCGGTCCACCGACTCGTACTGCTGGCCCAGCGGGTTGTAGATCTTCGCACTCGGGAAGAACGAGTCCATGCCGAACGTGCGGTACTCGTCCGGCGCGATCAGCACGAACCGCTTGCCGAGCTCCTTGTCCCGCATGAGGTCCTTGAGGAGCCGGACAAAGGCCATGGTCGTCGCGATCGACTGCTGACCCGAGCCCTTCTTCACGGTCGCGTACGCCTTGTCGTCCGGCAGCGCCAGCGGCTTCGCACGGACCACGCGCGTGGGGACGTAACCGCCCAGCCCCTTGCGGCGGTCGTGCATGTACTGGATCTCCTCCGAGTTCCGGCCCGGGTGGAAGTACGGCGGCGCGCCGGACTCCAGCTCCTTGTCGGAGATCGGCAGGTGCAGCCGGTCGCGGAAGCCCTTGAGGTCGTCGACCGTCAGCTTCTTCATCTGGTGCGTGGCGTTGCGGCCCTCGAAGTTCGGGCCCAGCGTCCAGCCCTTGATCGTCTTGGCGAGGATCACCGTCGGCTGGCCCTTGTGCGCCTTGGCCGCCGAGAACGCCGCGAAGATCTTCTTGTGGTCGTGACCACCCCGGCCCAGGTGCAGGATCTGGTCGTCGGTCATGTTCTCGACCATCGCGCGCAGCCGGTGGTCGTCCCCGAAGAAGTGCTCGCGGATGTAGGAACCCGGCTCGGTGGCGTACGTCTGGAACTGACCGTCCGGCGTGGTGTTCATCTTGTTGACCAGGACGCCGTCGCGGTCCTGGGCCAGCAGCGGGTCCCAGGAGCGGTCCCAGACCAGCTTGATGACGTTCCAGCCGGCGCCGCGGAAGACCGACTCCAGCTCCTGGATCACCTTGCCGTTGCCGCGCACCGGGCCGTCGAGGCGCTGGAGGTTGCAGTTGACGACGAAGGTGAGGTTGTCCAGGCCCTCACGCGCGGCGATGGTCAGCTGGCCGAGCGACTCCGGCTCGTCCATCTCGCCGTCGCCGAGGAACGCCCACACATGCGACTTCGAGGTGTCGGCGATCCCGCGCGCGTGCATGTACCGGTTCATCCGCGCCTGGTAGATCGCGCCGATCGGGCCGAGCCCCATCGACACGGTCGGGAACTCCCAGAAGTCCGGCATGAGCCGCGGGTGCGGGTACGAGGACAGGCCGTAGGGCGCCTTGGACTTCTCCTGGCGGAACGCGTCGAGGTTGTCCTCGCTGAGCCGGTCCAGCAGGTACGCGCGCGCGTAGATGCCCGGGGAGGCGTGGCCCTGGAAGAAGACCTGGTCGCCGCCGTCGCCCTCGTCCTTGCCGCGGAAGAAGTGGTTGAAGCCCACGTCGTACAGCGACGCGGAGGAGGCGAACGTGGCGATGTGGCCGCCCACGCCGATGCCGGGCCGCTGGGCGCGGGAGACCATCACCGCGGCGTTCCAGCGGGTCGCGTTGAGGATCTTGCGCTCGATCTCCTCGTTGCCGGGGAAGAACGGCTCGTCCTTGGTGGCGATGGTGTTGACGTAGTCCGTGCTGCGCATCTCCGGCACGGCCACGCGCTTCTCGCGGGCCCGCTCGATCAGCCGCAGCATCAGATAGCGCGCCCGCTCCCGGCCGCGCTCGTCGACGGCGGCGTCGAGGGAGTCGAGCCACTCCTGGGTTTCCTCGGGATCGAAGTCAGGAACCTGACTCGGAAGGCCGCCAATGATGATCGGGTTGCGATCGGATCCGGAAGCCACGCTGTTCCTTACCTGTCAGAGGGCCGTATTCCTGTATGTCTGCACCGCTCCCCATCGTGTACCTCGGGGCGTCAAACGTCATCTCTACCGTGGGGTAACAAGGGGCGCGTACCCAGGTATGGTTCTCAAACGCCCAAAGGGGGCAGAAACGTGTGGCGTGCGCCACTGTAGAGCCGTGATGATGTGCCTGGAGTTGCGGTGACACGTTCCGGAACGTCACCGTTTCGGCGGTCTGAACGGCCGGGTACTTGCGCGATCCGCCCCGCCCGTGTGGACTACGGCCAATGCTTCGCGCACGCGCGTGGCTGAGTTATTCCCGAAGACATGATCAGGAGGCAACCCGTGAGCGCGACCGCGGACCACGCGGAGGAGCGGACGAACCCTGCCGCAAGGCTGGGGTTCCAGCCCGAGCAGGTGGTCCAGGAGATCGGCTACGACGACGACGTCGACCAGGAGCTCCGCGAGGCCATTGAGGAAGTCATCGGCGGCGAGCTGATGGACGAGGAGTACGACGACGTCGCCGACGCCGTGGTGCTGTGGTTCCGCGACGATGACGGCGACCTCACCGACGTGCTGGTGGACGCCACCACGTACATCGAGGAGGGTGGCTCGATCCTGCTGCTGACGCCGAAGACCGGCCGCGACGGCTATGTCGAGCCCAGCGACATCTCCGAAGCCGCGACGACGGCGGGGCTCTCCGCCTCCAAGAGCGTCAGCGTCGGAAAGGACTGGAGCGGCAGCCGTCTGGTGACGCCGAAGGGCGCCAAGTCGAAGCGGTGACCTCCGCCCGGTAGAACCGGTAGTACCGGACGGGCTGAGCCACCCAGTGTGGTCAGCCCGTCCGTCGGCCTGTCGTGATCGCTGCGTAGGGTGGGTCTCACCCGAACAGTCCCACCGAAAGGGATTCACGACGATGGCCATCCAGGTCGGCGAAAAGGCCCCCGACTTCGAGCTCAAGGACAACCACGGCGCGACCGTGAAGCTGTCGGACTTCCGCGGCAGCAAGAACGTCGTCCTGCTCTTCTACCCCTTCGCCTTCACCGGGGTGTGCACCGGCGAGCTCTGCGAGCTGCGCGACCACCTGCCGCAGTTCTCCGACCGCGACACCCAGCTCCTCGCCGTCTCCAACGACTCCATCCACACCCTGCGCGTCTTCGCCGAGCAGGAGGGCCTGGAGTACCCGCTGCTGAGCGACTTCTGGCCGCACGGCGAGGTCTCCCGCGCGTACGGCGTCTTCGCCGAGGACAAGGGCTGCGCGGTGCGCGGCACCTTCGTCATCGACAAGGAGGGCGTGGTCCGCTGGACCGTCGTCAACGCCCTGCCCGACGCCCGTGACCTGAACGAGTACGTCAAGGCCCTCGACGCCCTCTGATCCGTCGACACCCTGTGATTCTTCGGTTCCAAGGCCTGCGAGCCACGGGAACCCGTCACTAGGATCGGCTCGTTGATCCGGTATCAAACGCATGGCGGGGCTCCCCGCCCCTGGACACCAATGGAGGACTCGTGGGAGTCAGCCTCAGCAAGGGCGGCAACGTATCGCTGACCAAGGAGGCCCCCGGCCTGACCGCGGTCATCGTCGGTCTGGGGTGGGACGTCCGCACCACGACCGGCACGGACTTCGACCTCGACGCCAGCGCGCTGCTGCTGAACAGCTCCGGCAAGGTGAGCAGCGACGCCAACTTCGTCTTCTTCAACAACCTCAAGAGCCCCGACGGCTCCGTCGAGCACACCGGCGACAACATCACCGGTGAGGGCGAGGGCGACGACGAGCAGATCAAGGTCAACCTCGCGGCCGTCCCGGCCGACATCGAGAAGATCGTGTTCCCGGTCTCGATCTACGACGCCGAGAACCGCCAGCAGTCCTTCGGCCAGGTCCGCAACGCGTTCATCCGCGTCGTGAACCAGGCCGGTGAGGCGGAGATCGCGCGCTACGACCTCTCCGAGGACGCGTCCACCGAGACCGCGATGGTCTTCGGCGAGCTGTACCGGCACGGCGCGGAGTGGAAGTTCCGCGCCATCGGCCAGGGCTACGCCTCGGGCCTGCGCGGTATCGCGCAGGACTTCGGCGTCAACGTCTGACGTCGGCAGTGTTCCACGGCTGAGTCGTGACCTTCCGGGACGCGACATTGCCGAATCCGGCGCCGTACGGTTTGCGTACGGCGCCGGACGCGCACGACAACAAAAAAGCAGCACACGGGGAGGACCAGCATCATGGGCGTCACGCTCGCCAAGGGGGGCAACGTCTCCCTGTCCAAGGTCGCACCCAACCTCACCCAGGTGATGGTCGGGCTCGGCTGGGACGCACGTTCCACCACCGGAGCCGACTTCGACCTCGACGCGAGCGCGCTGATGTGCGCCGGCGGACGGGTCATGGGTGACGAGTGGTTCATCTTCTACAACCAGCTCAAGAGCCCGGACGGCTCCGTGGAGCACACCGGCGACAACCTCACCGGTGAGGGCGAGGGCGACGACGAGTCGATCCTGATCGACCTCTCCAAGGTGCCGGCCCAGTGCGACAAGATCGTCTTCCCGGTCTCGATCCACATGGCCGACGAGCGGGGCCAGACCTTCGGCCAGGTCAGCAACGCGTTCATCCGCGTGGTCAACCAGGCCGACGGCCAGGAACTCGCCCGCTACGACCTCTCCGAGGACGCCTCCACCGAGACCGCGATGATCTTCGGCGAGGTCTACCGCTACGGCGGCGAGTGGAAGTTCCGCGCCGTCGGGCAGGGGTACGCGTCCGGCCTGAGGGGCATCGCCCTGGACTTCGGGGTCAACGTCTCGTGAGACGCCAGGACAACGTCTCATAACGCGTTATGAGCAAAAGCCGGTCCCCGGCGGGCGGCGAAGGGGTCGGGACTAGACTTCGGCTTCAAAGTCTTCGTAAAGCCGAGTACGGCGCGGGGGAGACCCGTACACAAGGATTGGGTAGCCAGTGGTTCTGAAAACCTTCGGCTGGTCGTTCGCGATCACCGCGCTCGGCCTCGTCGCAGCGGTCTTCTACGGGGGGTGGGAGGCCTTCGGCATCGTGGCGATCCTCTCCATCCTGGAGATCTCGCTGTCCTTCGACAACGCGGTGGTCAACGCCGGGATCCTGAAGAAGATGAATGCCTTCTGGCAGAAGATCTTCCTCACCATCGGCGTGCTCATCGCCGTGTTCGGCATGCGGCTGGTGTTCCCGGTCGTCATCGTCGCGATCAGCGCCAAGCTGGGTCCCATCGAGGCCGTCGACCTCGCGCTCAACAACAAGGACCACTACCAGGAACTCGTCACCGACGCCCACCCGGCGATCGCCGCGTTCGGTGGCATGTTCCTGCTGATGATCTTCCTGGACTTCATCTTCGAGGACCGGGACATCCAGTGGCTGCGCTGGATCGAGCGCCCGCTCGCCAAGCTCGGCAAGGTCGACATGCTGTCGGTCTGCATCGCGCTGATCGTCCTGCTGATCACCGCCTTCACCTTCGCCACCCACGCCCACCAGCACGGCGGCGCCCACGTCGACAAGGCCCAGACGGTCCTGATCTCCGGTATCGCGGGCCTGATCACCTACATGGTCGTCGGCGGCCTGTCCGGCTACTTCGAGGACAAGCTGGAGGAAGAGGAGGAGCGGGAGCACGAGGAGGAGGAAGAGGCCGCGCGCACGGGCAAGAAGAGGCCCGCCGTCGTCCTCGCCGGCCAGGCCGCGTTCTTCATGTTCCTCTACCTGGAGGTCCTGGACGCCTCGTTCTCCTTCGACGGCGTGATCGGCGCCTTCGCCATCACCAACGACATCGTGCTGATGGCCCTCGGCCTCGGCATCGGCGCCATGTACGTCCGGTCGCTGACGGTCTACCTGGTCCGCCAGGGCACCCTCGACGACTACGTCTACCTGGAGCACGGCGCGCACTACGCGATCGGCGCGCTGGCCGTGATCCTCATGGTCACCATCCAGTACGAGATCAACGAGGTCATCACCGGTCTCGTCGGCGTCGTCCTGATCGCCTGGTCCTTCTGGTCCTCCGTACGCCGCAACAAGGCCCTCGCGGCGGCCGAGGGAAACGCCGGCTCGGACGAGAAGACTGAGGTCTCGTCCGGGGTGTGACACCCCTCGGGCTGAGAGCCTGTGTCATATTCCCGGTCGGATCAGCGCGCGGCGTCTGGTGCGTGCGATCGCAAGGCGCCGGAGCGCCCACGTGGCGGAGTCACGTGGGCGCTCCGGCAACGCGGCGAGCGCGCGTGCCAGGCGTCGTGCGCCCGGCCGGGGATATGACACAGGCTCTGAGGGAACGCTCTGAGCGGGGCGGCGTCGAGGCGAGTCCTCGACGCCGCCCCGTCGGTCTTTGACAATGCGGTCAGTGAAGTGGTCATCGAGGTGGGGGCGGTAATGGGCTTCTTGGACGGACTCCGGCCCGGACGCGCGGTCGAGTTCGACTCGGGCAACGCGGCGACCAACGCGATCGAGCTCACCAAACGGCACGACCGTGTCTCCCTGAGCAAGCAGGGGGCGGAGACGGGCCATCTGCGCATCAACCTCGCCTGGCGGATGCGGACGTCCGACATCGGCGGCTCCCAGCGGGAGTCGCTGCTGCGGCACCCCTTCCGGGCGCTCAAGCCGCCGGAGGTCATGGGACACAGCCAGAGCATGGTCAACGTCGACCTCGACCTGGGCTGCCTGTACGAGCTGGCGGACGGCTCCAAGGGCGTCGTCCAGCCCCTGGGCGGCCTCTTCGGCGACGTCAACGCACCGCCGTACGTGAAGCTGAGCGGCGACGACCGGTTCGGGTCGGCGTCCGGCGAGACGATCTACGTCAACCTCGATCACCGGGACTCCATCAAGCGCATCCTGGTGTTCGTCTACATCTACGACCAGACGCCGGCCTTCGACCGGACCCACGCGAGCGTGACGCTGTACCCGAGCAACGGGCCGCGGATCGAGATAGGCCTCGACGAGCGGCATCCGCAGGCGCGGTCGTGCGCGGTGGTGATGATCGAGAACGTGAAGGGGGAGATCATCGTGCGGCGTGAGGTGAAGTTCGTGTACGGGTTCCAGGCTGAGCTGGATCGGCTGTACGGGTGGGGCCTTCAGTGGGGGCGGGGTTACAAGACCAAGGCGGAGAGGTGAGGGGCGCCCGGGCAGCCGCACATTCCATGGGCAGCCCCGCGCCCCTGGGTAGCTCCCCTCAGCGACCGATGAACTGCGGGCCTTGGGGAGGCAGCCGGAAGTCCGGGTCCAGCGTTGCGCCTGCGGGCACCGGAGGCTGCGGGTAGCCGTACGCCGGCTGGCTGGTCGGCTGGGGGTAGCCGTACGCCGGTTGCGCCGTCGGGGGCGTCTGCGGGTAGCCGTAGGCCGGCTGGGACGGGACCGCGGTCGGCTGCTCCGGCGGGAGCGGCTGGGAGATCTCCGGGGCCGGGACGGGAGCCGGTTCCTCGGTGACCTCCGAGTCGTCCACCGAGATGCCGAAGTCGCTGGCCAGGCCCTTCAGACCGTCCGAGTAGCCCTCGCCCAGCGCGCGGAACTTCCAGCCGTCGCCGCGGCGGTACAGCTCCCCGCAGATCAGCGCCGTCTCCCGGCCCGTCTCCGGCTTGATGTCGAAATAGGCCAGCGGCTCACCCTCGGCGACCGCGGCGTCGTACAGCAGAATGCGCAGCGCGCGTACCTGGTCGAACGTGACGCCGTCCGCCGATGCGACCAGCAGAATCTGGCCGACACCGGGCTCGACACCGGACAGATCTGTCTGGATCGTGTCGGTGAGGCCCTCGGCGACCCGCTTCTTGCCGAGCCGCCACACCTTCCCGGAGGGGTGCCGGGGCTGGTTGTAGAAGACGAAGTCCTCGTCGGAACGTACGCGACCGTCGGGGCCGAGGAGCAGCGCCGAGGCGTCGACATCCGGGACCCCCTGCCCGGGCGTCCAGCGCACCACGGCGCGTACCGTGGTGACTTCGAGCGGGACGTTCGACCCCTTCAGCATGGCGTGCGTCATGCGGTCATCCTGCCTTCTCGGTCCTGATCACGACAACGCGGGGGTAGGTGCTCGACACAGGCGCCCGACAAGGCGCGCGGCACGGTGTTCGACCATGGTGTCCACCTGGTTGTCCCCGCGGGCGTTACCTGAAATTCATGCCCGACGGGAACCTCTGACATGGCTCGGTACGTACTATTACCGGCCACCTGTTCTCAAAATCCACAGGCTTACCTTGCGCCACGGGGGAGTTTTATGCGTCATTTCGGGCACATCGCCCCTGAGGTGCGACAGCGCCTCTTCCACCGCGAGCCCTGCGCGTTCGACGCGGACTCGCCGGCCCGGCTGCTCTCCGCGGCCCTGGGCGCCACGCTCTACAGTCCGGCCACCCGCCCCCGGCTGGCCGACGACGTCGTCAAGCAGGCCGAACGCGGCGTGGTCTCGATGGTGCTGTGCCTGGAGGACTCCATCGGCGACGAGGACGTCGCCGCCGGTGAGGAGAACCTGGTCCGGCAGTTCGCCGACCTCGCCGCCCGGGACGGCGCCGGGCTGCCCCTGCTCTTCATCCGCGTGCGCACCCCCGAGCAGATCCCCGACCTCGTCCAGCGCCTCGGCGCGACCGTGCGGCTGCTGACCGGGTTCGTGTTCCCCAAGTTCACCGAGGAACGCGGCATCCCCTTCCTGGAGGCCCTCGCCGTCGCCGAGCACGCGAGCGGCCGCCGCCTGTTCGCCATGCCGGTCCTGGAGACGCCCGAGCTCATGTACCGCGAGTCGCGCGTCGACGCCCTGGAGGGCATCGCCCGCGCCGTCGACAAGTACCGCGACCGGGTCCTCGCCCTGCGCCTCGGCGTCACCGACTTCTGCTCCTCGTACGGCCTGCGCAGAGCCCCCGACATGACGGCCTACGACGTCCAGATCGTCGCCTCCGTGATCGCCGACGTGGTGAACATGCTGGGCCGCGCCGACGGCACCGGCTTCACCGTGACCGGCCCCGTCTGGGAGTACTTCCGGGTCCCGGAGCGCATGTTCAAGCCGATGCTGCGGCACAGCCCCTTCCTGGAGGGGCAGGCGGTGGAGCTGCGCGAGAAACTGATAGAGCACGCCATGGACGGGCTGCTGCGGGAGATCTCCCTCGACCACGCCAACGGCCTGCTGGGCAAGACCTGCATCCACCCCTCCCACGTGCCGGCGGTGCACGCGCTGTCCGTCGTCAGCCACGAGGAGTACAGCGACGCGGCCGACATCCTGCGGCCCGAGCGCGGTGGCGGAGGCGTTCTGCGCTCGCAGTACACGAACAAGATGAACGAGGTGAAGCCGCACCGCGCCTGGGCCGAGCGGACCATGCTGCGCGCGGAGGTCTTCGGCGTCGCGAACGAGGACGTCAGCTTCGTCGACCTGCTCGCCGCCGGAATACCCGGCTGAACCCACCTCCACCCAAGGGACGCATGAACAACGCAGTGAACAGCAAGGTGCCGGACACCCTCTGGTCCGGCACCTGGGTCGCCGAGCGCCTGGGGGTCGAACTCGTCGGCGACGCGAGCCTGACCGACCTCCTCGGCCTGGCCCTGCGCCGCAACCCCAAGCGGGCCCACCTCCTCGTCTCCCACGTGCTCGGCAAGCACGTACCGCAGTCGCCGACGGTGGTGTACGGCCATGGGTTCGCCCTCGGCCGCCGGGTGCGCGACCTCCTCGGCGCGGAGGCGGCCACCGCGGTCGTCCTCGGCTACGCGGAGACCGCGACGGGCCTCGGCCACTCGGTCGCCGACGGCCTGGGCACGGCCCCGTACCTGCACTCCACCCGCCGCCCGGTCGCCGGCGTCGCCCAGGCGGGCGGCTTCGAGGAGTCCCACTCCCACGCGACGTCCCATCTGCTGCTCCCGGAGGACGCGGGGCTGCTGGCCGGTGACGGTCCGCTGGTGCTGGTCGACGACGAGTTCTCGACGGGCAACACCGTCCTGAACACGATCAGGGACCTGCACGAGCGCTATCCGCGGGGCCGGTACGTGGTCGTGGCGCTGGTCGACATGAGGTCGCAGGCGGACGCGGGGCGCCTGGAGGAGTTCGCGCGGGAGATCGGCGCGAGGGTGGACCTGGTGGCGGCGGCTTCGGGGAACGTACGCCTGCCGGAGGGGGTACTGGAGAAGGGCCAGGCTCTTGTCGCCGAGTACTCGGACGCCCCGGCGGCGCGGGGCTGTGCTGGATCTGCGGCCACCGCCGCGCGGGCGCGACCAGCCTCCGCCGTCCCGCAGCCGAAAGCGGACCGAGTGGACCTCCACTGGCCGCACAACCTCCCCGACGGCGGACGCCACGGCTTCACCCCCGCCCACCGCACCCGCCTCGAAGCCGCCCTTCCCGAGATGACCGCCCGCCTGGCGGAAGCGCTCCCGGCCCAGGCCCGCCGCATACACGTCCTCGGCTTCGAGGAGCTGATGTACGCGCCCCTGAGACTCGCCCGCGAACTGGAGCAGGTCGCGGGAGGCATCGAGGTCACCTACTCCACCACCACCCGCTCGCCCGTCCTGGCGGTCGACGACCCCGGCTACGCGATACGCAGCCGCCTGGTCTTCCCCGCCCATGACGACCCCGCCGACGGCCCGGGCGACCGCTACGCGTACAACATCGCCGGCGCCGGTTTCGACGTGGTGGTCGCGGTGGTCGACTCCGCCGCCGACACCCCCGAACTGCACGCCGCCGACGGCCTGTTGGCCCAGCTGGCCGAGACCGCGCCGCACATACTGCTCGCGGTCGTCCCGTCGTACGTCCCCGAAAGGCCCACCATGCTCCCCGAGCCCCTCCGCGGCCCCGCCTTCTCCTCGTACGCCCCCGACGAGGTCGGCTGGCTGCTCCAGGACCTCTCGGACGTGACGCTGGAGGCGCCGACCGAGGAGCGCGAGGAGGCCATCCAGAGCGGCGGCGCGCACTACGCCGAGTCGCTGCCGGTGGAGTACCAGCCGAGCGAGCAGTACCAGCAGCTGTTCCACACCGCCCTCGACGCCTCCGCGGCCCGGCTCGCGCAGGCGGTCGGTGCCGTGACCGAGATCGTCCTCGAAGAGCGTTCGCCGCGGCCCGTCCTCGTCTCGCTGGCCCGCGCGGGCACCCCCGTCGGCGTGCTGATGCGCCGCTGGGCCAAGTTCCGGCACGGCCTGGATCTTCCGCACTACGCCGTCTCGATCGTCCGTGGCCGCGGCATCGACGCCAACGCGCTGCGCTGGCTGGCCGCCCACCACGACCCCGCCGACGTCGTCTTCGTCGACGGCTGGACCGGCAAGGGCGCCATCACCCGTGAACTCGCCGACGCGATCAAGGAGTTCGAGGCCGCGGGCGGCGCCACCGGCTTCGACCCGGAGATCGCGGTCCTCGCCGACCCGGGCTCCTGTGTGCGCACGTACGGCACCCGCGAGGACTTCCTCATCCCCTCCGCCTGCCTCAACTCCACTGTCTCCGGCCTGATCTCCCGTACCGTCCTGCGCGCCGACCTCGTCGGCCCGAACGACTTCCACGG
This sequence comes from Streptomyces sp. Act143, assembly GCF_003143935.1. Taxonomy (GTDB): domain Bacteria; phylum Actinomycetota; class Actinomycetes; order Streptomycetales; family Streptomycetaceae; genus Streptomyces. The sequence continues at coordinate 7,538,479 of NZ_QFRX01000001.1, forward strand.
CGCGAAGTTCTACCGCGAACTCGCCGGCGCGGACGTCTCCGTGGACTTCCTGGATGCCGTGTCCGCCACCTTCCCCGAGGTCGCGGACTCCGTGGAACAGCAGGTCAAGGAGCTGCTGTCGGGCGACCGCGAGCCCACCTGGGAGGGCTGGGCGGCCGTCGAACGCATCAGTGAGGAGTACGGCATCCACGACGTGAACCTCGTCAAGCCCGGCGTCGGCGAGACCACCCGGGTGCTGCTGCGCCGCGTACCGTGGAAGATCCTCGCGCGGGCCGGAGCGGGCGCAGACCTGGACCACGTACGGCTGCTGGCCGAGCAGCGAGGCGTACCGGTGGAAGAGGTCGCCGAACTGCCCTACACCTGCGTGGGGTTGATCCACCCCAAGTACACGCGGGGCGCGACCGGCGCCGACGGCAAGGCGGTGGCGGTCTGATGCCGGTGCTGGTGGCGAGCGACCTCGACCGTACGCTCATCTACTCCGCGGCGGCCCTCGCGCTGACCATGCCGGACGCGCGGGCGCCGCGGCTGCTCTGCGTCGAGGTGCACGAGAGCAAGCCCCTGTCCTACCTGACGGAGACGGCCGCCGGGCTGCTGGCCGACCTCGGGGACGCGGCGGTGTTCGTGCCGACCACGACCCGGACCCGCAAGCAGTACCAGCGCATCAACCTCCCTGGCCCGGCGCCCACGTACGCGATCTGCGCCAACGGCGGCCACCTGCTGGTGGACGGCGTCTCGGACGCCGACTGGCACGCCCGCGTGCAGGCGCGGCTGGCCGACGAGTGCGCCCCGCTGGCGGAGATCCGCGACCATCTGATGGCGTCCGCCGACCCGGCGTGGGTGCGCAAGCACCGGGTCGCGGAGGACCTCTTCGCCTACCTCGTCGTCGAGCGCGAGCTGCTGCCCGAGGACTGGGTGAAGGAGCTCGCGGTCTGGGCGGAGAACCGCGGCTGGACGGTCTCCCTCCAGGGCCGCAAGATCTACGCCGTCCCGAAGCCGCTCACGAAGAGCGCGGCGATGCGGGAGGTGGCCCGGCGCACGGGGGCGGAACTGACGCTGGCCGCGGGCGACTCCCTGCTCGACGCCGACCTGCTGCTGGCCGCGGACCGGAGCTGGCGGCCGGGGCACGGGGAGCTGGCGGACGCCGGGTGGGCGGCGCCGACGATCACGGCACTGCCGGAGCGAGGGGTGCTGGCGGGAGAGCGGATTCTCCGGGAGTTCCTGAAGGCGACGCGCACGCCGACGCCGTGAGGGGCGCGGGGCCGTGTTGCATGTGCGGCTACCGCCGCACGGGCGCGACCAGCCCCCACGCCCGCACCTGAGAACTAGCCGCAACACCCTCCACCGCAGCAGCCGCCGCCCCCCTGAGGCGCCGGCGCTGCGGTACCGCGTGCCGTACCCCCCACAGCCACCGTCGACAACAACTTCACCGTGTCCTCGTGCCCCACGGGGCAGGAGGCGGGCGCCGACGACTCGGCCATCGGCCGGCTCAACTCAAAGGTGTCGCCGCAGCTCCGGCAGCGGTACTCATAACGAGGCATGCGCACAGGCTAACCGTCAGTGCGGCCCAGCTCCCCGCTCGTCCCGGATCTGCGCCACCACCCGCGCCACCGTCTGCCGCACCGCCTCTGTCTCGGTGAGGAAGTGCCAGTAGTCGGGGTGCCGTCCCTCCAGCGTGCCGATCGCCCGCTCCAGCCGGGCCACGGAGTCGTCCAGGGGGCGGGCGTGCCGCGGGTCGGGGGTGTTGCGGCCCGACATGGCCAGCCGCTGCGCGTCCCGGATCGCGAACCGCGTCCGGTCGATCTCCTGCTGCGGGTCCTTCTGCACGGCGTTCAGCCGGCGCAGCCGGTCACCGGCCGCCGACACGGACTCGTCGGTGGAGTTCAGCAGGGCCCGCACCGTGGACAGCAGGGCCGTCGCGTCCGGCCAGCGCTGGGCGTCGCGGGCGGTCTGCGCCTCGCGCAGCTTCAGCTCGGCCTGCCGGACGTTCTCCTCTGCCTGGCCGGGGACCTGCTGGAGGTCCTGCCAGCAGGCCGCGGCGAAGCGCCGCCGCAGCTCGCTGAGGACCGGATCGACCTGGCCGGCACGGGTGGTGAGGGCCTGTGCGCGGGTGCGCAGCGAGACCAGCCGGTGGTCGATCTCCGCGGCCTTCTCCGGCAGCCGCTCGGCCTCCACGCGGACCGCCTCGGCCGCCCGGGCGACCCGCTCGGCACGCTCCACGGTCTGCGGCACGCCGTGCTGCCCGGCACCCTGGTTGAGCTTGGTCAGCTCGGGGCCGAGGGCGGCGAGGCGGGCGGCGAGGTCGTCGGCCTTCAGCCCCGACTGCCGTACCGCGTCCAGGGCGTTGGAGGCCGCCAGCAGTCCCTGCCGGGCCCGCTCGACCGCCGGGGCGAGGCGGGCCAGCTGGGTCTCGGCCTTGCCGAGCAGCGGCCCGAGGCCGTCCGCGAACCGGTCGAGGTCCTGCTTGACCCGCCCGAGCTCGTCCTTGGCGGCGGTCAGCTCGGCGCGTGCGCGGGCCGCGGCCGACGCCTCCAGGTCGTCCCGGTCGAGGTCGTGGGCGTCGACGGCGTTGATGTACTGGCTGCTGGCCTCGTCGATGCGGCGGCCCAGTGCCTCGAAGTCGGAGACGGCCCGCCGGGCGGCGGGGGTGTCGTCGACGGCCGTGATGGTCTCTATCGAGATCCGCAGGTCGCGCTGGGCGGTGTCGAGCTCGTAGAACGCGGCCGCGGCGGCGTCCTTCGCGGCCTGTGCCTCGGCCCGCTGGCTCTCGGACCGGCCGCCGAACCAGCGCCGGGTGCCACCGCCGGCGAACGCCGCGGGCAGCGCGAGGGCGGCCACCAGGGGCAGGGCGACGAGGGTGAGGGTGTCGCGGAGGGCTGAGCGGACGCGTGGTGCCGACGGTGAGTACGGCTGTGCCGGCGAGTACGGCTGTGCTGGTGTCGCCGTCACATCCCTCTCCCGTGCTGTCATCCGTCCGGCCCGGTGTCATTCTCCCACCGGTTAAGGACGAACACACGGGCCGGTTAGTTCGCGGTCCTGACGGTGACTTTGCCGTCGCCGGTGCGCACGGATATGACGTGCGGGCTGGACCCGTCCCGGGGGACGGAGACGTCCACGCCGCCGTCGCCGGTCCGGGTGGCGACGCGGTAGGCGGTCTTGGGCAGGTCGAGGGTGACGGAGCCGTCCCCGCTCCTGGACTCCACCCGGTCCGGTGCGGCGCCCAGTTCGAGGTGCACGGAGCCGTCGCCGGTCTCGGTCCGGATCTCGCGCGAGGTGACATCCGCGTGCACCGAGCCGTCGCCGGTCTTCAGGTCGAGCGGCCCGCTGGTGTCGGTGACCTGGACGGACCCGTCCCCGGTGCGGATGCTCAGCGCGTCCTCGAACCCCCGCGCCCGCACGCTGCCGTCCCCGTCCTCGACCTTCACGGCGACCCCGCGCGGCACCTCGATACGGTGCTTGGCCGCGCAGTCGGCGACCACGCCGGAGCAGTGCATCCGCAGCTTCAGGCGGTCGCCCGTCATCGACCAGGTCACCCCGGGGTCCTTCCCGAGGGCGACCGAGCCCTGGAACCACCGGGTCACCTCGACCCGGCCCGCCTCGGCGTCGTCGGCGGCGACGATCTCCAGCGCGGAGTCGTCGGAGTCGATGGTGAGGGTGTACCCGCGCAGTGTGAAGGCCCGCTGGTCGGGATGTTTGTCGTCCCCCGCGGAGGCACCGCAGGCGCTGACCGCTCCGATCAGGACGACGGCTCCGGCGGCGAGAGCCGCGCGGGCGATGGCGGTGCGGTCCATGACAGTTCCCCCTGATGCCGACTGACGAGTCTCTTCGACCGTACGGACCGGGGGCCGGCCGCGGGATCCGGGACGCTCCCGGATCGGGGGTGGGGAAAACCCCCGGAGAACCCTGAGAGGCGGAACGGGTTTGCAGGGCAGTGCCCAGGGCAAGGTAGGCTGTCGACTCGTCCTGGGCGCACCGGCCCGGGGTGGGGGTGCGTAGCTCAGGGGTAGAGCGCCTGCCTTACAAGCAGGATGTCGGCGGTTCGAAACCGTCCGCGCCCACCAGCGTGAAGGGGACCCCGGCCGAGAGCGGCCGGGGTCCCCTTCGTCGTGTCACTCCGTTTCGTCCGGTACGTGCTTCAGGCGCATCCGGGCATCCACCCGTTCCCCCGCCGCGACCTCCGCCCAGAAGCGGTGGCCGCTGACGAAGACGGCGAGTTCGTGCTCGCGCTGCCGGAGCTTCTCCACCTCGGCCTGTTCGTCGGCCGTCCAGCCGGGCGAGGCGGGGCGCTCCACCTTGCGCCAGCCCGCGGTGTCGCTGAATCCGTCCAGCGGCTCGACCGACCAGGGCAGCCGCTTGAGCAGGGCCGACAGCTCGGCCCGGACCTGATGCAGCTCCTCCTGACCGGCGAGGAGGTCACTCGGAAAGTCATAGGTCGTAGCCACGGAGCAATGCTACGCCTGTTCGATTTAGGGGTGCGAGTTTCCGGGGGTGGTTCATGCGAACGGGTTGCCGCCGCAGGGCGCGGGCAGCGTGCCGTACCCGTCCGCACCCGGCGGCGGCCGTGCCGTGTCCGGCGCCTCCGAGGGCGCCCGGCGCGGCCGCGTGCGGCTCCGCGGCTCAGTGACCGGCGGCCCGCAGCTCGCGCACCAGGCGCTCCGTCACCGGCGCCGGCACCCCGGACCGTTCGGCCGCGCGCAGCAACGCCCCGCCGATCGCGTCGAGTTCGAGCGGGCGGCCGGTCTCGGCGTCACGCTGCATGGAGGACTTGGTCTGCGGCGGGAACGCGTCGTAGCGGGCCAGGGCCTGGGCGGGGTCCGCCGGGCCGCCCGCGGCGCGGCTGATCGCGGCCGTCTCCTCGACCAGAGCCGTCAGCTCGTCGCGGCGGGCGGTGCGTACCTCGCCCAGCGGCACCCCGTACCGCGTGGTCAGCAGGGCGAAGGGGGCCAGGAACGACATCTTCGCCCACAGCGTCGCCGTCTCGTCCGGCAGGACGCGGGTCGTCGGGCCCGCCGCGCCGAGCACCTCGGCCAGCGACACCAGGCGCTCCTTCGCCACCCCGTCCCCCGTGAGGTCGATCTCGGCGAAGGGGCTGCCGTGCTCGATCTCGCCCGGTGCCACCCGCGTCGACTCCACGCGGATGACCGCCGGGGCCACCAGGTCGGCCCGGTAGCGGGCGCGCAGGGCCGCCGGGTGCTCCACGCCGTTGAGGAACGGCACGAGCAGCGCCTCGCCCAGCGCCGCCGGCGGGACGCGGTCCAGGGCCGTGTCGAGGGCCGTGTGCTTCACGGCGACCAGGCAGACGTCCACCGGCGTGCGCAGTTCGGTGTCCGCCTCGACCCGGGCGGTGAAGTCGCCGAAGACACCGCTGCGGACCCGGATGCCGGACGTCCGCAGCGCCTCGGCGGTCTCCTCTCCGGCCAGGCAGATCACCCGGTGCCCGGCCCGGGCCAGCAGCCCGGCGAGCAGGCCGCCGATGCCGCCGGGGCCGAGCACCGCCACGGTGAGCTTGTCGTCGCGGGTGTCGTGCGTGTCGTGCGTGTCGTGCGCCATGACATGAAGTCCCTTCTCCGGTCGGCCCCTTGGACGGTGGCCGCCTCGGGAAGGATCATCGCAGACGGGCCGGGGGTCAGGGCAGGCGGACGCTCGCCCCGGGCGTCAGCAGGTGCAGCCGGTCGGTCAGGCCCGCCTCCGCGAACGCCTTCGTCAGCGTCGCCCCGTCCTGCGTGAAGTGACCCCAGTGCTCGAAGTGCAGCGGTACGACATGCCGGGCGCCCAGTGTCACGGCCGCCTCCGCCGCCCACTCGCTGGTCAGGGTGAGCGGGGCGTCCGGCACGAGGGGGGTGCGGGCCGCTCCCGCGAACAGGACCGCCACGTCGAAGGGGCCCTCGCGGTCGGCGATCTCCCGCACCAGGTCCAGGTCGGCGTTGTCGCCGCTGACGTACACCTTCGGCAGTCCCGCTCCGGACAGCACGAACCCGGTGACCTGGCCGACGACGGGCTCGGAGCCCTTGGGGCCGTGCAGGGCGGGGACGGCGGTGACACGGACCCCGCCGACCTCGGTGTGGTCCCACGTGGGCAGGGCGCGGACGGGAGCGCCGATGCGGTCCTGGGCCGAGGGCGTGGACAGCACCAGGGGCGCGGAGCGGGCGAAGGCCCGGCCCGCGGTGTCCAGGTTGTCCGGGTGGTGGTCGTGGGAGAGCAGGACGGCGTCCACCGGGCCCAGTTCGGCCGCGGTGACCGCGGGGCCGGTCGTCTTCACCAGCGAGCGGGAGCCGACGGTGTACTCGCCGGGCGCGTCGAAGGTCGGGTCGGTCAGCAGGCGCACCCCGCCGAGCGTGATCAGAGAGGTCGGGCCGCCGACGTAAAGGATCTCCACGGAAGTCATGTACTGCACAATCCGGCCGATGCCCCGCGCTATTCCGGCGGCCGGGCCACACTTGAGACATGTGCCGCAGCATCAAGACTCTTCGCCCGCCCGTGTTGCCCGAGGAGGCGACGGAGGAGGAGATCCGCGCCGCCGCCCTCCAGTACGTGCGCAAGGTCTCCGGCTTCCGGGCGCCCGCCGCCCATAACCAGGAGGTGTTCGACCGCGCCGTGGACGCGGTCGCCGAGGCCACGGCCGAGTTGCTGGCAGGGCTCGAAGTGCGCGGTGCCGCGCGGAAGGCCGGGTAGCTACGCGGGCTGGCGGCGCATGACGTACGCCGCCCCGGCCCCCGCGCCGAACAGCGCCAGTACGGACACGCCCGTCGCCAGCCAGGTCGTGCCGAGCCACTGGGCGCCGTAGTAGCCGAGGGCGACGCTGTACGCCGCCCAGGCCAGGCCCGCCAGCGCGGACCAGGGCAGGAACTCGCGGACGCGGCGGTGGGCGGCGCCCGCGATGAAGGAGACGACCGAGCGGCCGGCCGGGGCGAAGCGGGCGAGGACCACCAGCGGGCCGCCGCCGCGGGCGAGGGCCGAGCCGAGACGTTCCTGCGCGGTGGTCAGCCGGCGCGAACGGGCGATGGCGCGGTCCAGCCGGTCGCCGCCGCGCCAGGCCAGCCGGTACGCCACCAGGTCGCCGAGGACGGAGGCGGTGGCGGCGCAGAGGGTGAGCAGCAGGATGTCGGGGACGTCCGCCGGGACCTTGCCCGCCGCGCTGCCCGCGGCCGCCGCGGTGGCGGCCGTGATGACGAGGACACCGCTGGGCAGGACCGGCAGGAACACATCGAGCAGGACCGACGCGGCCACCAGCGCGTAGATCCATGGGCTGCCGGTCAGCGCGCCCACACTCCCGAGACTCTCGAACACCGTCACTCCCCGTTTTCCCCCGTAACAGCCATACAGCGTACGCCGGGGCTGTGACAGGAGGTTCATGGGGGGCTCGTGTGTTCCGCACGGGATGTTCACCCGGGTGGCACGTTCCGGCGGATCAGGCGGTCACGGGTGTCTTCTCCGCAGCCGGGCGTTCGGCGCCGGCCGACGCGCGCCGGGCGAACAGCCGGTCGACGCCGAAGGCGCCGGAGCCGGTGAACACCAGCAGCAGGAAGGCCCAGCAGAACATCACCGAGGCCTCGCCGCCGTTCTCCATCGGCCACAGGGCCGCGGGCTGGTGGACCTTGAAGTACGCGTAGGCCATCGAGCCCGAGGCGAGGAACGCGGCGGCACGGGTGCCGAGGCCGAGCAGGACGAGGGGGCCGCCGATCAGCTGGATCATGGCCGCGTACCAGCCGGGCCAGGTGCCGGCCGGAATGCTGCTGCTACCGAGGACACCGAAGAGCGAGGCGGCGCCGTGGCAGGTGAAGAGCAGTCCGACGACGATACGGAACAGGCCGAGGACGTACGGCTGGGCGCTGTTGAGGCGTCCGGTCATGGGGGAGTACTCCTACGGTCGGACCGGTCCGTGGGGAGGACCGGTGTGGGGGACGGAACCGTGCGAGCACTCCACGCTAGGTCGATCTCAGCAATGCTTGCAAGTTCAACATTTAGCCACGAGTTTTCCTCCCCTTGAGCTTCTGGTTCGCCGGTAGTCGCACGTGGCGCGGTACGCAGGGCCTCCCGCGCCACCGTGTCGGCGCCCGAAAGCGTGACCGAATCCACGCCTCGCCGGGCGCCCGCCGGACAGCCCCTTGACGGCCGCCCCGTCCGTCACTCAAGTGGCCGTGAGAGTGGACTCCTTCACCGTCCTCAGTGCGCCCTTCGCCCGCGCCTGCTCCAGCCGCAGCCCGGCCGAACGCCCCCGCAGCGTCAGGGTCATGAGCTGGTTGCCGAACCACGGCCCGCCCGTCCGCCGCCAGTTCACCGGCGGGCGCGGACAGCCGGCGTGACCGGCGAAACGGCGGCCCAGGAAGCGGGCCGCCGCACTCCAGCCGAACCGGAAACCGAGGCGCATGGACAGCGGGATGGAGTTGTGGACCGGGGAACAGGTCAGCTGAAGGACCCGGGCGTCCGGGCCGCCGGACCGCCAGGCCGGCTCGGCCACGTACGCGTGATGCACGTCCCCGGAGAGCACCAGGACCGTCGCCGGTGCCCCCGGCCCCGACCCCGCCTCGGCGATCAGCCCGGCCAGCGCGTCGAAGGAGGCGGGGAACGCCGCCCAGTGCTCCAGGTCGGCCCGGCGCCGCAGGTCCTCCCCGAACCGGGCCCAGCGCGCCCCGCGTTCGCCCCGGCACAGCGCCGCGTTCCACGTCTCGGCGTCGTGCACCAGGTGGGGCAGCAGCCAGGGCAGGGAGGTGCCGAGGAGGAGATGGTCGTACGACTCCCGGTCGGCCAGGGCCTGTTCGCGCAGCCACTCCGCCTCGCCCGGGTCGAGCATCGCCCGGTGCTCCTCGTCGAGGACGCGGGCCGCCCGGGTGTCCACCATCAGCAGCCGTACCCTTCCGAAGTCCCGCCGGTAACTCCAGCGCACCGAGGACCGATCGGCGTCGGCCTTGCCGGCGAAGGCCCGCAACTCCTCGGTGCCGTCCGGTGTCCGGCGGACGGCGGCGTAGAGCGGGTCGGCGGCGAGCTCGTCCGGGGTGAGGTTGCCGAGGTGCTGGTGCACCCAGTACGACATCAGGCCGCTCAGCAGCCGCTCCTGCCACCACGGGGTGGCCCGCATGTCCTCCAGCCAGGCAGCCGAGGTGTTCCAGTCGTCGATGACGTCGTGATCGTCGAAGATCTGGCAACTGGGCACGGTGGACAGCAGCCAGCGCACCTCGGGGTCGAGCCACGACTCGTGGTAGAGGCGGGTGTACTCCTCATAGTCCGCGACCTGGCTGCCCGGGGGGTCGCGCAGATCGCGGCGGGCGGCGAGCCAGCGCCGGGTGGCCTCGGAGGTCTCGTCGGCGTAGACCTGGTCGCCCAGCAGCACCAGCACGTCCGGGCGTTCACCGTCCGGGTCGGCCGCGATCCGGGCCGCCAGGGTGTCCAGGGCGTCCGGGCCCACGGGGTCCTTCCCGCCGTCCGGCGGGGCCGCCCAGCGGCAGGAGCCGAAGGTGACACGGACGGTGTCGCCGTCGGCGGGGGCGCGGATCACCGACGCCGGGAACGGGGAGCCGGGCAGCGGCCACACCCGGGTGCCGTCCAGGAACACCTCGTACGGCTGCGAGGTCCCGGGGGTCAGGCCGGTCACCGGGATCAGGGCGTAGTGGTGGCCGGCGATCTGGAAGGTGCGGATCCCGCCGTGCGCGCCCTGCGCGCCCTGCGCTCCGCGCACCTCGGCGGTGCACGGACGGCTCGCCTCGACCCACACGGTCGCGGACGAGCCGTCGACATACCTGAGCAGCGGTCCCAACCGAAGTTCGGCCACGCGATCCTCCTCCGTCGCCCCGTACGGTACGGAACGACGGCGGCCGGTGGGGAGGTTCCGTCGTTGAATCGTCAGCAGTTGGCGAGGTAGCTCGTCAGCGCGCTCTTCTCGGCGGAGTCGACCGAGAGGTCGTAGTAGTACTTCACCTGGACCCAGGCGCGGACGTAGGTGCAGCGGTACGAGGTGACCGACGGCATCCAGGTGGCCGGGTCCTGGTCGCCCTTGGCCTGGTTGACGTTGTCGGTGACCGCGATGAGCTGCGGGCGGGTCAGGTCGTTGGCGAAGGCCTGGCGCTGCGAGGTGGTCCAGGCGCTGGCACCGGAGTCCCAGGCCTCGGCGAGCGGCACCAGGTGGTCGATGTCGAGGTCGGAGGCGGCGGTCCAGGTCGCGCCGTCGTAGGGGGAGTACCAGCTGCCGCTGGTGGCGGCGCAGGAGGAGTCGGTGACGACGTTGGAGCCGTCGCGCTTGAGGACCGTCTCGCGGGTGTTGCAGGTGCCGGAGATGGTGATCCAGTGCGGGAAGAGGTCGCGGTTGTAGCCGGTGCGGTCCTCGGTCGCCACGGTGAGCGAGGCGAGGTAGGTGCGGGCGGTGGCGGCGCTGACCGGCGTCGGGAGGGCGGCGGAGGCGGTCGGGCCGTTGAAAAGTCCGACCGAGGCTATGAGACCGGTGAACGCCGCGAGTATGCTCAGCCGTCGACGCGCGTAGAACTTCGGCATGCGAACTCCCTTGGGGGGTGGGGGTGTTGGGGCGTGCGGGCGAAGGAATGCTCGCCTCGCCGCGTTGCGGGGAGGTGTGCGCCGGGTGAGAAGTTAGTGACGTGTGCATGACACGACAAGATGTACGGCGAAATGATCTCGTATGATGGATGGCGTTGAAGGGGAGTAGCTCTTCGCCGGACCGTCGACATACTGCTCAGCTCGTCTGAGCCGGCGCCCGGAGGCAGGTTCCTCGCGGACCTCGCCAGCGAGACCTTCGGCCTGCAGTGCACTGACTGTGTGCTGCCGTGCCGAGGTGTCTTTTTTACGCGGTAACACTCTCGGTGGGGCAGCCCCGACCGATTGAGGAACCTTGATCAGCATCACCGTGACCGCCGTCGTCTTCGGCGTCGTCTTCCTCGCCGAGCTGCCGGACAAGACGGCCCTGGCCGGGCTCGTGCTCGGCACCCGCTACCGCGCGTCCTACGTCTTCGCCGGTGTCGCCGCCGCCTTCGCGCTCCATGTCGCGCTCGCCGTGGCGGCGGGCAGCGTGCTCACGCTGCTGCCGCAGCAGGTCGTGCACGCGGTGACGGGTGTGCTGTTCCTCGGCGGCGCGGCGGTGCTGCTGCGGAAGAAGGACGACGGTGACGAGGAGATCCGGCGCCCCGCGAACCAGTCCTTCTGGAAGGTCGCCGGGGCCGGTTTCATGCTCATCCTGGTCGCCGAGTTCGGTGACCTGACGCAGATCATGACCGCGAATCTCGCGGCGCGTTACGACGACCCGCTGTCCGTCGGACTGGGTGCCGTGCTCGCGCTCTGGTCCGTGGCCGGGCTCGGCATCGTCGGCGGAAAGGCCCTGATGAAGCGGGTGCCGCTGCGCCTCATCACCAAGATCGCGGCCGCACTGATGACGGCCCTCGGGCTGTGGAGCCTGTGGGAGGCCGTGAGCGCGTGAGCTGAACGGCCGGTGAACTGTTCCGGGAGGCGGTGGCGGGATCATGGTCGCGTTTTGTACCGTAGAGAAACAAAGTGGCTCCCGCCCGTTTTCCCTGACCGGCGGGCGGGGCCGCCTTGTCCCGCCGGGCGACCCCCGGCGTTCCCCGCGCCCTGGAGCTGCCGATGACGGCCACCGTCGTGCCCACCGTGCTGACCGCCCGCGCCCTCCTGCTGGACATGGACGGCACCCTCGTGAACTCCGACGTCGTCGTCGAGCGCTGCTGGCGGCGCTGGGCCGAGCGGCACGGACTGGACGGCGACGAGGTCATGAAGGTCGTCCACGGGCGGCAGGGGTACGCCTCCATGGCCCTGCTGCTGCCCGACCGGCCGATGGCGCACAACCACGCGGACAACGCGCGCATGCTCGCCGAGGAGACCGCCGACATGGACGGCGTGGTGGCGATCCCCGGCGCCGAGGCGTTCCTCGCCTCGCTCGCCGGGCTTCCGCACGCCCTGGTGACCTCCGCGGACGTCGCCCTGTCCACCGCGCGCATGGCCGCGGCGGGCCTGGCCCTGCCCGAGGTGCGGATCACCGCCGAGAGCGTCGGCGCCAGCAAGCCCGACCCCGAGGGGTTCCTCAAGGGGGCCGCGGAACTCGGTGTGGCCCCCTCGGAGTGCGTGGTGTTCGAGGACTCCGGGGCGGGAATCGCCGCCGGGCGCGCCGCCGGGATGCAGGTGGTGGGGGTCGGACCGCGCGCCGACTTCCACGAGCCGGACGTGGTGGTGCGGGACCTGACGCAGGTGCGCGTGGCGGCCGGGCCCGGCGGGGAGATCCGGCTGTACGTGGGGTGACCGGCGGGCTGTGCGGCGCTGTCGGGGTTCGGCGGGCCGTTACGGCTCCGTCGTCTCCGACTCCAGCGCCTCCCTCGTCGCCAGGTCGTAGACCCCGTACTGCTCCACCTTGATGCCCCGCGCCCACTGGTAGCGGGTCACCGCGTCCTCGACGCCCTCGTTGTACCGGCCGCCCGCCTTCCTCGTGTAGAGGCCGAGCTGGGTCAGGCGCAGTTCCAGTTCCACGACCTCCTCGCCCTGCGAGCCGCGGCGCAGCACCGGCGGGTCGGTCTCCTGACCGTTGCCGATGGTGTTCTGCGTGCTGGTCGGGGCGGCCGACGCCGGGGTCGACGCCGGTGCGGTGGAGGCCGACGGGGTCGGGGAGGCGCTGGATCGCGACGGGGACGGGGACGCGGACGCCGACGCCGACGGGCTCTCCCCGGCGGACGGGGGCGCCGAGGTCGGCCGGGCCGAGGCCGCGCTCGTCTGCGCGGACGCCCGCGCCGAGCTGGTGGAAGCGTCCGGGACGCTCGCCCGGACCTCCTTCGGCAGTGCGGTGTCACGCTCGGGGGTGTCGTACGAGAGCAGGCCGCTCGCCAGGCCCGCCGCCGCGATCACCGCCACCAGGGCGCCGGCCGCGGCCAGGACCAGGGTGCGGCGGTTGCGGGAGATGCGGGAGCGGGGCTCGTCCGGAGCGCTCTCGTGCTCCGGGGTGGTGTCGAAGAGGCTCAGATCCGTGGTGCTGGGCGGCGGCGGCACGGATATCGGGCGCAACGGCATCGTCGCGTCGGGCACCGGGGCCGGGGCTTCGGGCTCCCTGCCCTCGGACTCCAGGTCGACGTAGGGACGTATCCGCAGCGGATCGAAGTCCTCCGCCGCCGCCTGCTCCGCCTCGCGCGCGTCGCGCAGGGCGTCGGACGCCCGCTGCGTGCAGCCGCAGGACGGGGTGTTGTCGACCCCTCTGGGTGCCCCGCATTCCGGGCACTGGTGGCCCGTCGACTCCGCCATGTGTGCGTCCCTCCCCTCGCGAACTCCAGAGATTATGCAGAACCTCTTCACACACGTCTCCCACCCACCCCGGAACAACGGCTTCCAACAGGACTCGACAGGCCATAAGTGGTCACACCGACCACGATGGAAGTCGTAACGGGACCGACGGGAGGTCTTCATGGCCGCGGATGCGCACGCTATGACGGGAGATGTGCGGGACGCGCGGGACGAGCACGTGCCCGGCAACGTCCTCGTGTCGATCGGGGCGCTGCTGCTCGGGATGCTGCTCGCCGCGCTGGACCAGACGATCGTGTCGACCGCGCTGCCGACCATCGTCAGTGATCTGGGCGGCCTGGAACATCTGTCGTGGGTGGTCACCGCGTATCTCCTCGCCTCGACGGCCGCGACGCCGCTGTGGGGCAAACTCGGCGACCAGTACGGCCGGAAGAAGCTGTTCCAGACCGCGATCGTGATCTTCCTGATCGGGTCCGCGCTGTGCGGAATGGCGCAGAACATGCCTCAGCTCATCGCGTACCGGGCCCTGCAGGGGCTGGGCGGTGGCGGGCTCATGGTGCTGTCCATGGCGATCGTGGGCGATCTGGTGCCGCCGCGTGAACGCGGGCGCTACCAGGGGCTGTTCGGGGCGGTGTTCGGGGCGACGAGCGTCCTCGGGCCGCTGCTGGGCGGGGTGTTCACCGAGCATCTGAGCTGGCGCTGGGTCTTCTACGTCAACCTGCCGGTCGGCGTCGTGGCGCTCGCCGTCATCGCGGCCGTGCTGCGCATCCCGCGCAAGTCGACCCGCCATGTCATCGACTACCTGGGGACGTTGCTCATCGCGTCCGTCGCCACGTGTCTGGTGCTGGTCGCCTCCCTCGGCGGCAACACGTGGGCGTGGTCGTCGCCGCAGATCGTGGGGCTGGCGGTGCTCGGGGTCGTGCTGGGCGGGGCGTTCGTGGCGGTGGAGCGGCGGGCCGCGGAGCCGGTGCTGCCGCTGAAGCTCTTCCGCATCCGGACCTTCACCCTGTCCGCCGTCATCAGCTTCATCGTCGGGTTCGCGATGTTCGGCGCGATGACCTATCTGCCGACGTTCCTCCAGGTCGTGCAGGGCGTCTCGCCGACCATGTCCGGTGTGCACATGCTGCCGATGGTGTTCGGGCTGCTGCTGTCCTCCACCGCGTCCGGGCAGATCGTCAGCCGCACCGGGCGCTGGAAGGTGTTCCCGATCGCCGGTACCGCGGTCACCACACTGGGGCTGCTGTTGCTGCACCAGCTCGACGAAGGCAGTTCCACCTGGGCGATGAGCAGCTGCTTCTTCGTGTTCGGCCTGGGGCTCGGGCTCGTCATGCAGGTGCTGGTGCTCATCGTGCAGAACGCCGTGTCGTACGAGGACCTGGGCGTCGCGACCTCCGGGGCGACGTTCTTCCGGTCGATCGGGGCCTCGTTCGGCGTCGCCGTCTTCGGCACGGTCTTCACCGAGCGGCTCGGCGACAAGCTGGCGGACGCGTTCGCGGGGGCCGGGGACCGGCTGCCGGGCGGGGTGACGATCGACGGCCTGGAGGCCGATCCGCGGGACATCGCGAACCTGCCCGCCGCACTGCGGCCCGCGGCGCTGCACGCCTACGCCTCGTCGATCACCGATGTGTTCCTGTACGCGGCGCCGGTCGCCCTGCTGGGGTTCGTGCTCGCCTGGTTCCTCAAGGAGGACCGGCTGCGCGCGTCCGTCACCGCGCCGGACGTGACGGAGACGCTGGCCAGCAATCCCGTGGAGCGCTCGTCGTACGACGAGGTGTGCCGGGCGCTGTCGGTGCTCGGTACCCGCGAGGGGCGGCGGGAGATCTACCGGACGATCACCTCGCGGGCCGGGTACGACCTGCTGCCCGCGGCGAGTTGGCTGCTGCTGCGGATCAACAGGTACGGGTCGGAGGAGCCGGCGTCGCTCGCCGAGCGGAGCGCGGTGCCGCTGCCGGTGGTGATCGCGGCGGCCCGGCAGGTGGAGGAGCGGCGGCTGGCGGTGCGGTCGGGGGTGGATCTGGTGCTGACCGCGGAGGGCCGGGGCGTCGCGGAGCGGCTCGCCGCGGCGCGGGAGGAGTCGTTGGCGGAGCTGCTGGGGGACTGGTGGGGCGCGGACCGGCCCACTGATCTGGCGCAGTTGGTGGCCGAGTTGAATGCCGAGCTGTGCGGCTCGGACCGCGAGCAGCCGCACAACGGGGCCGCGGCGGAGACTCCTCGGCCGTGAGCGAGGGGTAGCGGCGAGGCTCCTCGACCGTGAGCGAGGGGGCGCGGTGGAGGTTCCTCGGTTGTGAGTGAGAGGGCGCGGTGGAGGTTCCTCGGTTGTGAGCAAGGGGGCGCGGTGGAGGTTCCTCGGTTGTGAGTGAGAGGGCGCGGTGTGCGGCTCTCGTCGGCCGGCCCGCCGTAGCGCGCTGCGGCGCGGCGGGGCTACAGGTTCTTGGTGAACCAGTGCTCCGCGTATCTGTCGTCGTTGTGCGGGGGCGTCTCGGTGTAGCCCAGGCGCGTGTACAGGGCTCTGGCCTCTGTCAGGTCGTGGCGCGTGTCCAGGATCATGCGGGTGGCTCCCAGGGCGCGGGCCGCGTTCTCCGCCGCCGCCACCAGGAGTTGGGCGCCGCCCCTGCCGCGCAGCGACGGCCGGACGAACACTCGCTTCAGTTCGGCCGTCGCCGGGTCGAGCAGGCGTACGCCCGCAGTGCCCGCCGCGTCGCCCGCGAAGCGGGCCACCAGCAACCGGCCGCTCGGCGGCGTCAGTTCGGACCAGTCCGCGCGGGCGATCTCGCGTTCCAGTTCCTCCGGTGCCGTGCGGCGGTTCTCGTGGCGGAGGTAGTAGCGGTCGCTGACCTCCGTGTAGTACGCGCGCCACAGGGCCACTGCGGCGGGGGAGTCGAAGGGTTCCGGAGTGACGGTCCAGGTCATGGGCGCCATTGTCGGGCGGGGCGTGGGGCGGGCCGCAAGCGGATATCTGGGGGCGGGCCCGTTTGAGGGGGATGCTCGGGGCTACTCGTGGCGCATGACAACTGGCGTGATCATCGCTCTGATCGTGATCGTGGCGGCCGTCGTCGTGGTGGCGGTCGTCCTGGCCCGGCGCCGGCCCGGTGGGCGGGACCTGAAGCGGCGCTTCGGGCCCGAGTACGACCGGGCCGTCGCCCGGCACGACGGGGACTCCCAGGCCGCCGAGCGCGAGCTCGCCGAGCGCGTGGACAAGCACGGGTCGCTGCGGGAGCGGGACCTGGAGCCCGCGCAGCGGCAGCAGTACGAGGCACGGTGGGCCGCCGCCCAGGAGCGGTTCGTCGAGTCGCCCCGCGAGGCGGTGAGCGAGGCGGACCGGCTGCTCGGTGAGGTGGCCGGGGCCCGCGGCTTCCCCGACGGGGGGCAGTACGAGGAGCAGCTCGCCGCCCTGTCCGTGCACCACGCGCACCATGTGCACGGCTACCGGCGGGTGCACCGCGTGGCCCACACGCGCGGCGGCACCGAGGACGGTGCGCGGGGCGGCACCGAGGAGATGCGCGAGGCCATGGTCGAGGCCCGGGCCCTGTTCGAGGAGCTCGTGGGGTCCGGTGGCCGGCGGGAGCGGGGGCGCGAGTCGGCGGCCCCGTCCGGCGACGCCCGGCACGCGCGCGACGACGGCCACGGTCATCTGCCGTGGACGTTCACCCGGCGTCAGGCGAAGGGGAGTTGAGAGGCATGACGGACGCCATGAGCGGTCGGGGCGCCGAGGGCGCTCCGCGGAGTGACGGGTCGCCCCTGGTGGCGGGGCACGAAGGGCGGGGCGGCTCCGGGAACGAGCGGGAGAAGGCCGCCGTGGTGGCGAGCCACGAGGCCGCGGGACGCGAGGCCCACCGCGGGCGGCTGCTGGCCGACGAGCAGTGCGACAAGCTCACCGGGCAGCTGCAGCACGCGGTGACCGGATTCGTGGACGGGCCCCGGGCCGCCGTCGAGGAGGCCGACCACGTGCTGGAGGAGGTCGCCGCCCGCTTCACGGACGCCATGGCCCAGCGGCGGCGCACCCTGCGCCAGTCCTGGCAGGGTGCCGACCACGGCGACGGCAAGCCGATGACCGGCGACTCCGGCTCCGCCTCCGGCGACACCGAGCAGCTCCGGCTCGCCCTGCGTGACTACCGCGAGCTCACGGAGCGGCTACTGCGCCTCTGAGCCCGTCGCCCCCGAGTCCGCCGCCCGGCGCTCCCGCCACTGGCGTACGACCTCTTCCACGTCGTACGGCTTCATACCCAGCGGGGGGCCGGGCGGCGGCCTGAACATCATGTCGCGGATCTTGACGTTGACGTCGGTGATCAGCTTGCGGACCGCACGTTCGGACGGGGCCGCGTACGCCGCGGCCAGGGTGTCCCCCACTCTCAACTTCGTTCGAGCGGGGGGACCCCCATCTCGAACGGGACGCCGGGTGGCTTTCGCTCGGTCATGAGTCCATTGTGCCGGACGCGATGGGGCCGGGCGATTTATCATGCGGCCGCTGTGCAAGGACACTTGCTCAGGAACGGTTCAGGAACTGCAAAGGGAGCGCACGTGCTCGAACTCACCATGGCCGCCGTCTCCGCGGCGGAGGAGGGTGCCACGGCCGGCATGCTCATGGCCGACGCACCGAGCGAGCCGGGCGCGCTGCTGCGGGTGGGCCGCGACAAGTCCGTGTGCCGGCTCGCGACGCCCGACGACTGGCTGTTCGTCTCCCGGGTCCACCTGGAGTTCCTGTGCGGGCCGGAGGGGACCTGGCAGGTGACGTGGCTGCGCGGGTCGCAGGCCGAGCCGTCCAGTGAAGTGCGCCTGACGGTCGGGGAGTACGCCCAGCCGCTCGCCTACGGCGGGACCGTGGCGCTGCCCCGGGGCGGCAGCGGCGAGATCGTCGTCGTGGACCGCACCGCCCCGCGCAGCGTCAACGTCGGCTTCTACCACGAGGTCTGAGGCGAGGGGGGCTACGCCAGCACGCGCGCCAGCGCGAAGCCGTCGTAGCCCTTCGCCCCCACCGTCTGGATCGCCGTTGCGCTCAACCGCGGGTGGGAGCCGAGGAGTTCGATGGCGGCACGGGTGCCGATGACGTCGGGGTCGGCGCTGTCCGGGTCGGCGACCCGGCCGCCCCGTACGACGTTGTCCACGATGATCAGGCTGCCCGCGCGGGTCAGCTTCAGCGCCCACTCCACGTAGTGCGGGTTGTTCGCCTTGTCGGCGTCGATGAAGACCAGGTCGAAGGGGGCCGGAGCCTCGTCGGCCAGGCGGGGCAGGGAGTCGAGGGCCGGACCGACGCGGATCTCGACGACCTTGTCCAGACCGGCCCGCGCGATGTTGCGGCCCGCGACCTCGGCGTGCCGCGGGCTGTACTCCAGGGAGATCAGCCGGCCGTCGGCGGGCAGGGCGCGGGCCAGCCAGATGGTGCTGTAGCCGCCGAGGGTGCCGATCTCCAGGATCTGCCGGGCGCCCTGGACGCACGCCAGGAGGTGCAGCAGCTTGCCCTGCGGGCCGGTGACGGCGACCGGCGGGAGTCCGGCCGTCTCGCTGTCCCGTACCGCGGCGTGCAGTGCTTCGTCGTCGGGCGCCAGATGGGTGGCGAAGTAGCTGTCCACGGCGTCCCAGCGCGACTCGCTCATACGACCTCATTCGTCAGGGTAATTAGTGGTGCTAACTAGGAGACCTGACGAACATAGGTGTCCGGCGGCTCCCCGGCGACCGATTTCGCCGGGCGCCGGGAGTGTCGTACGACGAGCAGGGCGACGGCCGCCGTGAGCGCGGCCAGGGTGCCCGCGACCGTCAGCAGCCAGGCCGGGACCCCGGCCACCGTGCGCAGCCGGTCCTCGTAGATCACCTGCTGGAAGGCGGTGTCGGCGGCGGCCCGGCGCAGGGTGTGGTCGCCGTCGATCAGGGACGGGGCCGGGAACTCCTGGCCGATCGCCGTCAGGAACGGGGTGCCGGACGTCAGCTCGGCCAGCGGGCTGCCCCGCTCCGGCGCGATCCGCCCGGCGAAGGTGACGCGGGGGCGGGAGCCGCCGAGGGCGGAGGCCGGTTCCATGCGGTGCGCGGCCAGGACGTACAGGCCCAGCGACTGGGGTGTCCGGGCGAGGCGGGACAGGCGCATCGGGTAGACCGGCTCGTCGGCCGCGAAGGACAGGCTCAGCGGGTCCAGGGTGCCCCGCAGGGACGTGTTCGCGGTCTCGGGGGCCAGCCGGACCGCCACGTACTCCCAGCGGCGGGCCACATACGGCTGGAGGGCGGTGCTCAGGAGCGGCGGGAGGCGGAAGCCGTTCGCGGTCAGCCAGCCGCCGAGGGCGTCGGGATCGGTGGCGGTGAGCCGGGCCACGTCGAAGGGGCCCAGCTTCTGGCGGCCGACCACACTCACCCCGGGCGCCGCGCCCGCGCCGGGCGGGGGCGCGCCCGCGTCCCGGCCGCCGCCGGAGACCAGCGGCCAGTCGCCGTCCTGCGGCCAGAAGTGGTGGCGGGTGCGGTGCACGGGCGCGGTGGCCGCGTCGAGCGCGTCGAAGAGGGCGGGGTCGCCGAGCCGCACGTCCGCGCGGTGCGGGACCGGCATGATCCAGGCGGCCCGGTCGCTGTCGCCGTCGACCGTCAGCCGCATCACGATCCGCTCCCGGCGGCCGTCCCAGCGCAGCACCGACTCCTCGCGCGCCACGCCGATCCGCCGGGCGGTGTCCGGGACCATGGCGCCGCAGCCGCACGCGTACGCCGGGGCGACCAGGGCGCCGACCTGGGTGGCCAGCAGGGCCAGGACGACCGCGAGCAGACGGCGGCGCGCCCGGCCTCTCAGGGAGCCGACCGCATCGACCATGTCCCCCCACCCCTCCGCCGCGCGTTCGCCGGGCCTTCAGACGGTTACGCGGAGCATACGGGTCCGCGCTTTGTAGCTACGTAAGTGATCCACCGGGCGCTCAGCGGGGCGGTGCACGGTGGGGCGGACTATCGTCATTCGGACAAATGCAGGACGGGCGTCAGGTGATACGGAACCGCCTGCGTCTCTTCTCCGGGGGGCGTGCGCGCCTCATAGGCTGCGCACGACAGACTTCGCGTATCGGACGTGAGGGACGAACGGGGCGGGAGGCCTGGGCGCGTGGCGAATGCGAACCCCAGCGGACGACCGGCGGAAGCGTTCGGAGCGACGGCCGTCGACACGGCCAGAGCGCGCCTGCGCGTGGCCAGATTCCTGCTGTGGGTGGTCGCCGCGATACTCGCCGTCCGGCAGGTGGCCGTCGTCCTCAGTACCCCCAGCGGGGAGCGGCTGACGGACCTGGAGACCTGGGTCGGCCCCGACGGCGTCCTCCATGTGAAGGGTTCGCTCTACGACTCGACGGAGTTCACCGGCACGCCGTTCGGCGGACTCGTCCTCAAACCGCTCACCAAGGCCGCCGAGCAGGCCCTCGGCTGGGGCTGGACCTTCGGCACCCTGCTGCTGGTCGCCGCACTCGGGCTCGTCGTCGCGCGGGCGCTGCCTCAGCCGGTGAACAGACGTACGGCGTTCTTCGCCGCCCCGGTCGCGATCAGCCTGCTGATGCTGTCGCTGCCGGTCCGCAACACGCTGTATCTCGGGCAGACCAGCATCATGCCGGTGCTGCTGGTACTGGTCGGGTGCTTCGTCGTGCGCGGGCAGCGGGCGGGCGGCCTGCTGATCGGCCTGGCCGCGGCGCTCCAGCCGACGGTGCTGCTGTTCGCCGGGCTGCTGTGGTTCACCGGGCGGCGGCCGGCCGCGCTGACCACCGGGATCACGTTCGCGGCGAGCACGGCGCTGGCGTGGGCGGCGCTGCCGCACGACTCGTACACCTACTGGGTCCACCACCTGGCGGGCAGCGGCCTGGGCGGCGACGCGGACGACCTCGCCAACCAGTCGCTGCACGGGGCGCTGGTGCGCGCGGGACTGTCCGGCCCGACGGAGGTGGCGCTGTTCCTCGCACTGGGCGCGGCCGTCGCGGTGCTCGCCCTGCGCCGCGCCGTGCGCTACGCCCACGACGGACAGCTGCTGCTGGCCGTGGCGGTCACGGGCTGCGCGGCGATCCTCATCGCCCCGATGGCCTGGCAGCACCAGCTGCTGTGGGTGCTGCTCGCGGTGGTCGGCAGGGTCGGCAAGCGGGCCTCGGACCGCTATGTGTGGCCGGTCGCGGTGGTGCTGGTCATGACGCTGCCGACGAAGATGATCCTGCCGAACATGGCCTCGCTCCACCCCCTGCGGGACAACGTGATCATGCTCGCGGCGCTGGCCGCGGCGACGTTCGTGCCGTTCCTGCCGCGGACCTCGCCGCACTACCGGACCGCGGTCCCGACCGAGTACGCCGAGCCGGTCCCGGCCCGCTTCCGCCGCGTGCCGCTGCTGCCGTTCCTGAGGCGGGTGCTGACGCGTCCCAATCTGCTCCTGGAACTGCTGCTCATTCGTGTCACCTACGCCGCGTACCAGAAGGTGCGGCTCGCGGCGACGGGCGGCAGCAACTCCGCGGGCCGGGCGCGGGCCGAGGAGCACGGGCAGCAGGTCCTGGACCTGGAGCGGCTGCTGCACATCGACATCGAGCACTGGGCCAACCACGCGGTCGTCAGGATCGACTGGATGCGGAACTTCTTCGACTTCTACTACACGTCGTTCCACTTCGTGGTCCCGCTGACGGTCCTCGGCGTCCTGTACTGGCGCCGCCCCGTCGACTACCGCTGGGCCCGCGCGTCCCTGGGCTTCGCCACGCTGCTCGCCCTGGTCGGCTTCTGGCTCTACCCGCTCGCCCCGCCCCGCCTGATGCCGTCCCTCGGCGTCATCGACACGGTCCACGGCGTCCAGGACTTCTCCCAGCCGGACTACGGCACGCTGACCGCGCTGACCAACCAGTACGCGGCGATGCCGTCGCTGCACTTCGGGTGGTCGCTGTGGTGCGGGGTGGTCATCGCGATCGTCGCGCCGAAGGCGTGGATGAAGGCGCTGGGGCTGCTGCACCCGTTCTTCACGGTGACGGCGATCGTGGCCACCGGAAACCACTGGGTGCTGGACGCGGTGGGCGGTGCGGTGGTGGTCGGTGCGGGCTTCGGGCTGTCGTATCTGTTCCAGGGGCCGCGGGCACGGACGGTGAAGGAGGCGGCCACGGACGGTCCGCGCGAGCGGGCGGACGCCGCCCGTACCCCCGGCAGCGGGTGACAGCCCGCCCCCGCGGGGGTGCAATGGGGGCGGAGGCGCCATGGAAGCGGACGCGGAGCTCGACCAGGGACGCCACGCCCGCACCCGGCAGGCGTGGGCGGAGGCGTACACGCTGCTCGGCCGGGCCGACACGGTACGGCCCCTCGGCGCCGCCGACGTCGAGGCGCTCGCCGAGGCCGCCGACATGCTCGGGCGCGGCGAGGACGCGGTGGCCCTCCTGCGCCGGGCCTTCGCGGCCTACGCCGGGGACGGCGACGTCGGGGCCGCGCTGCGCTGCGCGTACTGGCTGTGCAAGGGCCTCGCCTGGGGCGGGGACCTCGCGCAGTCCGGCGCCTGGCTGGCCCGCGCCAAACGGCTGGCGGCCACCGAGCCCGACTGCCCGCAGTGCGGGTATCTGACGATGCTGGAAGCCGAACTGCACTTCCGCGCGGGCGAACACGCCGAGATGCTCACGCTCGCCCGGCGGCTCGCCGCGCGTGTCGGCCCCGACGCGGACCCCGACCTCGTGGCCGGCACGGCGATGACGCTCGGCCTCGCCCTGATCGGCAACGGCGATGTCGCGGGCGGCCTCGCCCAGCTCGACGAGGCCATGGTCGTCGTCGCCGACGGCCGGCCCTCGGCACGCTGCATCGGCATGACGTACTGCGTCGTCATCGGCACCTGCCAGGAACTCCAGGAACTGCGCCGCGCCCAGGAGTGGGCCAAGGCACTCGCGCGGTGGTGCGCCGCCCAGCCCGACTTCAGCGGCGCCTACCGCGGGCTGTGCCGGGTGCACCGGGCCGCGCTCCTCCAGCTCGGCGGGGCATGGCCGGAAGCGGTCCGCGAGGCACGGCTGGCCTGCGCCCAGCTCACCGCCGGGTACGGCGAGGTGGTCGCGGGCAGCGCCTACTACCAACTGGCCGAGCTGCACCGGCTGCGCGGCGAGTACGACGAGGCCGAACAGGCATACCGGGACACCTTGCGGCACGGCTGGGACACCCAGCCCGGCCTGGCCCTCCTGCGGCTGGCCCAGGACCGCCCCGCCCCGGCCGCGGCGGCGATCCGCCGGGCCCTGGCGGAGACCACGGACCCGATGAGAAGGGCGCGGCTGCTGCCGGCGGCGGTGGAGATCCTCCTGGCGGAGGCCGACGGCGGTGTTCCCGGTGAGGCCCGCCGCGCCGCCGACGAGCTCGCCGCCGTCGCCGGTTCCCAGAGCATCGCCGCGCTGCACCTCATGGCCTGCCAGGCCCGCGGCGCCGTGCTGCTCGCGGACGGGGCGGCGGGGGAGGCGCTGGCGGTGCTGCGGGAGGCCGGGCGCGGGTGGCGGGAACTCGACGTGCCCTACGAGGCCGCCCGGGTGGGGGTGCTGGTGGCGCTGGCCTGCCGGGCGCTCGGGGACGAGGACTGCGCGGCGCTGGAGCTGGACGCGGCCCGGCAGGCGTTCGCGCGGCTCGGGGCGCTGCCGGACGTGCGGCGGGTGGAGCGGCTCGTGGGCGCCGGTACCGGCACCGACCGGCGGTCCCTGCTCTCGCCCCGCGAGCTGGAGGTCGTACGGCTGCTCGCGCAGGGGCGGACCAATCACGCCATCGCCGCGGAGCTGGTCCTCAGCGAGAAGACCGTCGCCCGGCACATCAGCAACATCTTCGCCAAGCTCGACCTCGGATCGCGTACCGCTGTCGCGGCGTACGCCTTCGCGCACGGGCTGGCGCGACCGGGGCCCTCCGCCTGAAGCACCCGCTGCGCAGAAGCACCCATGCCCGGCGTCCGGGATTGGGCATTCCTGTCGATGTGCGCACCCCCGCCCCGCCCGCAGCATCGAAGCGTGTCCGATGACGCGCTCACCCTCCGCGAACAGGTGCGAACGGCCCGGCTGAGGTACGCCGACAGCGCCGCCGAGCTCGGCACCCTGCTCCGGCTGCGCGGTGAACTCGCGGCGGCCGAGAGGCTGTTGCGGCAGGCCGTGGCGATCTACGAGGCCGAGCGCGGGACCCGGACGGACGACGACCGAGGCACCGAGGAGCCGGCATGAACACCGAACACATCGAGACCGTCATCATCGGCGGCGGCCAGGCCGGCCTCGCCACGGGGTACCACCTGGCCCGCGCCGGACGCCCGTTCGTGATCCTGGAGGCGGGGGAGCGCATCGGCGACAGCTGGCGGCAGCGCTGGGACTCCCTGCGGCTGTTCAGCCCCGCCCGCTTCGACGGACTGCCCGGGCTGCCCTACCCGGGACCCGGCTGGGCGTTCCCGACCCGCGAGGAGTTCGCCGACTACCTCCAGGTCTACGCCGCCCGGGCCGGACTCCCGGTGCGGACCGGGATCCGGGTGCGGCGGCTGTCGTACGACGGCACGCGCTACCTCGTGGAGACCGACGGCGACCTGCGCTACGAGGCCGCGAACGTCGTCGTCGCCGCCGGGTACGACCGGCTGCCCAAGATGCCGCCGTTCGCGGGTGAACTCGCGCCGGGCATCACGCAGGTGCACGCCGTCGACTATCGCAACCCCGGCCAGTTGCGGGACGGTCCCGTCCTGGTCGTCGGGGCCGGGAACTCGGGGGCGGACATTGCCGTCGAGCTGGCGGCGAGCCACCGGGTCCTGCTGTCCGGGGCGCACCCGGGGCAGATCCCGTGGCGGATCGAACGCCGGGCCGCCCGGCTGCTGACGCCGGTGCTGTTCTTCCTCTTCCGCAACGTCCTGACGGTACGCACGCCGATGGGCCGCAAGGTGCGGCCGAAGGTGCTGGCGCACAGTGCCCCGCTGATCCGGGTGAAGTCGGCCGATCTGAAGGCGGCGGGCGTCGAGCGGGTGGGCCGTACCGTCGGGGTGCGCGACGGGCTGCCGGAACTCGCGGACGGGCGGCGGGCCGAGGTGGCGAACGTGGTGTGGTGCACGGGCTTCCGGCCGGACGTCTCCTGGATCGACCTGCCGGTCTTCGACGAGGACGGCGAACCGGCGCAACGGCGGGGCGTGGTCCCCGCACAGCCCGGGCTGTACTTCGTGGGGCGGCTGTTCCAGTACGCGCTGGCCTCGTCGATGATCCAGGGCGTGGGCCGGGACGCCGGGCATGTCGCCCGGCACCTCTGTGCCCGGCCGGTGGCGGCCGCCACGGCTTGCGCGCCGGACGCGGTGGGCCTCGGGGGAGGCAGGAACGGGGCGTGAGGGACGGGAATGCTCCTGCCTCCCTCGGGTCCGGACGGGCCGGCGGCGCCGGGAAGCCGCCGGCCCGGGACCAGGGGTTCATCTGCGGTCGTGGCGGTTCAGGCCATGCTGACCTGGAGTTCCTTGACGCCGTTGATCCACGCCGAGCGCAGGCGGCGGGGGTCGCCGGTCAGGACCAGGTTCGGCATCGCGTCGGCGATCGCGTTGAAGATCAGGTCGATCTCCAGCACGGCCAGGGACTTGCCCAGGCAGTAGTGCGGGCCGCCGCCTCCGAAGCCGAGGTGGGGGTTGGGGTCGCGGGTGATGTCGAAGGTGTCGGGGTCGGTGAAGACCTCGGGGTCGTGGTTGGCGGAGGCGTAGAAGATGCCGACCCGGTCGCCCTTTCGGATCTGCTTGCCGCCGAGTTCGGTGTCCTGCGTCGCGGTGCGCTGGAAGGAGTTGACCGGGGTGGCCCAGCGGACGATCTCCTCCGCGGCCGTCGCCGGGCGCTCCGCCTTGTACCGCTCCCACTGGTCGGGGTGGGTGAGGAAGGCGTGCATGCCGTGGGTGATGGCGTTGCGGGTGGTCTCGTTGCCCGCGACCGCCAGCATCAGCACGAAGAAGCCGAACTCGTCGGAGCCCAGGTTGCCTTCGTCCTCGGCGGCGACCAGCGTGGTCACGATGTCCTTCGCCGGGCACTGCTTGCGGTCGGCGGCCATGTTCATGGCGTAGGCGATCAGTTCGGTCGCCGACTCCTGGCCGACCTCCTCGGTGATCGCGTACTCGGGATCGTCGTACGAGATCATCTTGTTGGACCAGTCGAAGATCTTGGCCCGGTCGTCCTGCGGGATGCCGATGAGCTCGGCGATGGCCTGGAGGGGGAGTTCGCAGGCGACCTCGGTGACGAAGTCGAAGGAGCCGCGGCGGTCGCGGGCGTTCGCCGCGATGGCGCAGGCGCGGGCGCGGAGGTTGTCCTCCAGGGCGCGGATGGCGCGCGGGGTGAAGACGCGCTGGACGATGCTGCGGACACGGGTGTGCTCGGGCGGGTCCATGTTGAGCAGGATCAGACGCTGGGCGTCGATCGCGTCGCGCTCGATGTGCTCGTTGAAGCGGATGATCGCCGTGTTGAGGGTGGAGGAGAAGAGTTCGGGGTGCGTGGAGACGTACTTGACGTCCGCGTGCCGTGTCACCGCCCAGTAGCCGGCGTCCTGGAAACCGGCGACGTTGCCCGACTGGGGTATCCAGCGGACCGGTTCCACCCGGCGCAGGGCGGCGAACTCCGGCAGCGGAACGCGCTGTTGCAGCAGATCGGGGTCGGTGAGGTCGAACCCGTCGGGGAGCTCTGGACAGGTCATGGGGCAGCTCCAGCCGTGTTCCAGCCTTGCTCGGCGGTCTTCTGACGGTCCATCAGGTCGTGCCGTGAACGTAGTAACGGGTTCTAGAAGTAGCAAGAGGCGTGCACGACTCTTGCGGCGATGGACTCCCTGTCAGCAGACTGCACCTGGAACTAGAACACGTACTAGTTCCGCGTGGCGGGCCGGGCCGGGACGCCCCCGCGCCGCGCGGGTGCTCTGAGGAGAGGAACTCCCCATGGCCGCGGAACCCGTGATCGTCGAAGCCGTACGCACCCCCATCGGCAGGCGCGGCGGCGCGCTAGCCAACCTCCACCCCGCCTACCTGCTGGGCGAGACCTACCGTGAACTCCTCGGCCGCACCGGCATCCCCGCCGACTGCGTCGAGCAGATCGTCGGCGGCACGGTGACCCACGCCGGCGAGCAGTCCATGAACCCCGCGCGCACGGCCTGGCTGACGATGGGCCTGCCCTACGAGACCGCCGCGACGACGGTCGACTGCCAGTGCGGCTCCTCGCAACAGGCCTCCCACATGACGGCCAACCTCATCGCGGCGGGCGTGATCGACGTCGGGATCTCCTGCGGGGTCGAGGCGATGTCGCGGGTGCCGCTGGGGTCGGGGTCCAAGCACGGGCCGGGCAAGCCGTTCCCGGACGAGTGGAGCGTGGACCTCCCGAACCAGTTCGAGGCGGCCGAGCGGATCGCCCGGCACCGGGGGCTGACGCGGGAGAACGTCGACGCGCTGGGGCTGATCTCGCAGGAGCGGGCCGCCGTCGCGTGGAGCGAGGAGCGGTTCAAGAGGGAGACGTTCGCCGTACAGGTACCGACCACGGAGGACGAGCAGCACGCCGGGCAGGGCATGTGGCGCCTGGTCGACCGGGACGAGGGGCTGCGCGACACGTCGATGGAGGCGCTGGCGGGGCTGAAGCCGGTCATGCCGACGGCCATCCACACGGCGGGCAACTCGTCCCAGATCAGCGACGGCGCCGCCGCGATCATGTGGGCCTCGAAGCGGATGGCGCGGGCGCTGAAGCTGCGCCCGCGGGCGCGGATCGTCGCCCAGGCGCTGGTCGGTGCCGATCCGCACTTCCACCTCGACGGGCCGATCGACGCGACGAAGGCGGTGCTGGGCAAGGCCGGGATGTCCCTGAAGGACATCGACCTCGTCGAGATCAACGAGGCGTTCGCGTCGGTGGTGCTGAGCTGGGCGCAGGTCTTCGAACAGGACCTGGAGAAGGTGAACGTCAACGGCGGGGCGATCGCCCTCGGGCACCCGGTCGGGGCGACGGGCGCCCGGCTGATCACCACCGCCCTGCACGAACTGGAGCGCGTGGACAAGGAGTTCGCGCTGATCACGATGTGCGCGGGGGGCGGGCTGGCCACCGGCACGATCATTCAGCGGATCTAGGCCCACGGATTTCCGCTCGACACGGTTGACGCGGACTGATCAACTTGCCGGATGTTTCTCAACCTCATCCTCCGCGTCCTGCCCTTCTACCTCCGCGAACCGCTGGTCATCGGCATCTGCCTCACCATGGCCGGTGCGTGCTTCTACTGGTTCGTCCAGGTAGGGGGCTTGGGCAGGGGCGGCTTCGGGCTGCTGTTCCTGGCGATCGCGGTGCTGCGCGGGTATCTGTTCCGCAAGGAGTGGAGAGCGCACCAGGCGGCGAAGGCGCCGGCGGTCAGACCGCAGGTGTAGTTCCGCTCCAGGAGACGAAGTGGCGGAACGCGGCGGGGCCGACGGTGAGGATCGGGCCCGCCGGGTTCTTGGAGTCACGGACGGCGACGGCGGTGGGGGCTTCGGCGATCTCTACGCAATCACCGCCCTGGTCGCTGCTGTAGCTGGACTTACGCCACTTGCTCTCCATAGCGATCCTCCATCGCGCTTCGGATCAACTCCGCCGAGTCCCTGATGGATAGAGCGGCGGCTCGCAGATGATCGTAACGGAGTGAGCAGTCCTTGACCGTCTCCGGGTTCGCGGACGGATGTCCGCTGCCGTACCCCTCGGTGTAGACGATGGTCGGGTCGCTCGCGAAGCGGTAGAGGTTGAACGAGCCTGTCAGTCCCGTGTGCGCTCCGGTCGAGAACGGCAGCACCTGGACGTTGATCCGGAGGTTGTCCTCGAAGCCCAACAGATGCGCCAGTTGGCCGCGCATGGTTTCCGGGCCGCCGATCTCCTGGTAGAGCGCGGCCTCGGTGATCACGGTCCAGAAGACGGGCGGTTCCGGCTTGTCGAAGATGCGCTGACGGGCCAGCAGCACGGCGGTGCGGTCGTCGAGGTCGGTCTGATCCAGCGTGCCGAGTGTGGCGCGTGCGTAGGCGTGGGTCTGGAGAAGGCCGTGGACCATCGTGGCCTGGAACGTACAGATCTCCGTCGCCCGCGCCTCCAGCTCCGCGACTTGCCTGAACCACGCCGGAAGTTGACTCCGCAGTACCAGCTCCACCAGCCGCGACAGCAGACCGTCCGACCCCAGCGCCGCGTCCGCCCGCTCGCTGAACTCCGGCGTCGGGACCTTCCTCGCGGTCTCGATCTGGCCGACCAGGGAGCCGGTGTAGTTGAGGATGTCCCCGAGCTGCTTCTGGCTCAGCCCGGCGGATTCCCGCAGCCGACGCAGCTCGAAGCCGTAGTAGTCGAGCGGCGAGGCCCCCGGGTCAAGGACGTTGATGTGCGTCACGAACAGCCCCCACTTCAGAGCCCGTTGTATCCGAACGGTAGCCCAGCGTAGTTCCGCCAGGTCAGGCTCGTACCGTGAACGCACACATTCCCCCCACCCTCCTGGGCTCCGTCCCCACCCAGTACCGCATGCGCCTCACCGTCGGCGCGCACTCGGCGCGGCACATCCGTCGTATCGTCCGTTCGCTGCTCGACGAGTGGGAGCTGCAAGAGGTCTGTGACGCCGTGGAGTTGGGTGTGACGGAGCTCGTGGCCAATGTCGTACGGCATGTTCCGGACCGGCGGTGCGAGGTGGTGATCCGCAAGCAGGGGGCGGGCGTTCGGGTGGAGGTCGGGGACGGGTTCGACGAGCTCCCGTTCGTGGACGCCGGGTTGTCCGCGGAGGCGGAGAGCGGGCGGGGGCTCGCGCTGCTGGAGGCGGTCGTGGACACGTGGGGAGTGGGGCCGAGAGCGGAGGGCGGCAAGACCGTCTGGTTCGAGGTGCTCAGACCGGGATGAGTAGCCGCGCTCATGTCCGGGCGCGGCCGTCGGTCCATCGTGGAGACAGGCAGACACACAGGCCGGATCGAAGCGAAGGAACCAGACGATGACGAACACCTCCCGCCCGCGATGGCGCCGCATGCTCGCGCTGGCGACGGGCAACTGGCTCGGCCGCACCTACCTGGGGGTCGTCGCCGCCTCGGTCGGGGTCCTCTTCGTCGCCCCGGACAGCCCGCTCGCCATGGGCCCCGCGCTGCTCACGGCCCCGCTGTCCTTCCTGCCCGTGCCGCTTCCGTTCGGTCCGGGCACCGAGGGCGGGGGCGCCGTCGAGGTGCTGGCCGTCGGCTCCTACGGGCTGTGGCTGCTGGTGTGCGCCCTCGTGAACGCGGCCGTGGTCGGTGCGCTCGCCGAACGGTCCGCGTCCGGAGCGACCGCCCGGCGCACGCGAGGGTCGCTGCTGGCACCGGCCTGGGACAACTGGCTCTCGCGGATCTATCTCGCGGTGGTCGCCGTGGCGGTGGGGTTCTTCCTGGTCGCCGCCTATGCGCTGCCGGACCCGGGCTTCGCGGGCATCTGGCCGATCATGGCCACGGCGCCGCTCAGCTTCGTCGCCCTCATGGCTGCGATACCCGCGGGGTTCGTCGGCGCCGACTGGCTGAACCCGCTGATCTTCGCCGTCGGCTGCTCTCTCGCCGGGCTGGTGAACGCCGTACTGCTCGGCCGGTTCGCGCATCGGCTGTCGGCCGGGCGGAGTGCGCTGGCGGGCTGACACGTCAGGCTGCGCCCCACCGTGCCGAACGCAGAAGGCGGCGACCCCCGTGGGAACGGGAGTCGCCGCCTTCGTACGTGGATCAGCAGCTGTCAGTCTGCTCAGTACCAGCCGTTGGCCTGCCAGAACGCCCAGGCGCCGGAAGGGCTGCCGTAGCGGGAGTTCATGTAGTCGAGGCCCCACTCGATCTGGGTCTCGGCGCTGGTCTTCCAGTCCGAGCCGGCGGTGGCCATCTTGGAGCCCGGCAGGGCCTGGACCAGCCCGTAGGCGCCGGAGGAGGAGTTGGTGGCGTCGACGTCCCAGCCGCTCTCGTGCTCGACGATGTTGCTGAACGCGGCGTACTGGGCGGCGTTCGGGATCATCTGCTTGGCGATGGCCTTGGCCTGCGCGGCGGAGTCGGCAGTGGCCGCCTGAGCGGGCGCCGCGGTCAGCACCAGACCGGCGGTGGCGGCGGCCATCGCGGCGGTGGTGATGGCCTTCTTCGGGGAAGCGATGCGGCGAACGATGCGGGAGACGGACACGGAGAACCTTTTCTTCGGGGACAGGTCTGTCGCGTGCGGGTCCCGGTCGATCGCGGTGAGCGGCCGGTACATGCGGCGGCGCCGAGGCCCGTGGGGCTGGTCGGCGCCGTGCGACGTCCTCAAGAGAAACAGGCTCGGAGCGCGTCCGCAATGACCCCTTTTACTAGTTGTGGTCGCATCTGGGGCGGACGGGCTCCATGTGAGCTGGCTCTCAATGTGCAGGTCAGAGGCTGTTATGGCATGGGCATGGCGTCCGATATGCAATACTAAGGGAGTTAGTTCGTGATGTGGGTCATGTGGGGTGGTTCACCGCTCAACGGGGGTCGAATGTGACCGCGCTCTCGAAGGCTGCCCGCCGGGTGGCTCTGCGTAGCGCCCTGAGCACGGCCGGGCCGAGCGTGAACGTCAGCACGACCGTGCACAGCGCCCGGCCCAGGTCCCAGCCCAGCGAGGTGGCCACGCAGTAGAGGAAGAAGCGGGCCAGATTGCCGGGTACCGTGCCGTCCGGCTGGAAGGCGATGTTCGACGCCGTCCCGGCCAGGAACGGCCAGCCCGCGAGATTGGTGACCGTGCCGTAGGCGAACGCGGCGAGGAAGCCGTACCCCGCCAGCAGTGCCAGCTCGGCCCGGCCGCGGAGCCGCCGGGCGCCCGGCAGCAGACCCGCCCCCATCGCGAACCAGCCCATCGCCAGCATCTGGAACGGCATCCAGGGCCCCACCCCACCCGTGAGCAGCGCCGACGCGAACATCGACACCCCGCCGAGGGTGAATCCGAAGCCGGGGCCGAGGACCCGGCCGCTGAGCACCATGAGAAAGAACATGGGTTCGATTCCGGCGGTTCCGGCGCCGAGCGGGCGGAGCGCCGCGCCCGTCGCCGCGAGCACGCCGAGCATCGCCACCGCCTTCGGGCCGAGGCCCGACTCCGAGATCGTCGCCGCGACGACCACGACGAGCAGGACGAGCAGGCCCGCGAAGAGCCAGGGCGCGTCGGTCGCGTGCGCGTTGAGCTGGGAGTGCGGCGGGGCGAGGAAGGGCCAGCCGAGAGCCACGACGCCCACCGCGCTGACGAGGACGAGGGCCGCGACGGAACGGGGGCCGAGCCGGATGACGTTCATGACGGTCCGAGTGCCTCTCTCACCTGGGCGACCGTGAGCCACTTCTGCGGGGCCAGGATCTTGCTGACCTGCGGGGCGAAGGACGGGGACGCCACGACCACGTCCGCCGCCGGGCCGTCGGCGATGACCTCGCCGTCCGCGAGGAGGACGACCCGGTGGGCGATCTCGGCGGCGAGTTCCACGTCGTGCGTGGCCAGGACGATGGCGTGGCCTTCGGCGGCGAGGGAGCGGAGGACGGTGGTCAGACGGGCCTTCGCCGCGTAGTCGAGTCCTCGGGTGGGCTCGTCGAGGAGGAGCAGCGGGGGGCGGGCGGTGAGGACGACGGCCAGCGCGAGGGCGAGACGCTGGCCCTCGGAGAGATCGCGGGGGTGGGTGTCGTCGGCGACGCCGGGGAGGAGGCCGGAGACCAGGGCGCGACAGGTGCCGGGGGGTGCGCCGGCGTCGGCGTCGGCCGCCTCGCACTCGGCGGCGACCGTGTCGGTGCAGAGGAGGTCGCGGGGTTCCTGGGGGACCAGGCCCACGCGGCGGATCAGGTCACGGGGCGGGGTGCGGTGGGGGACGGCTCCGCCGGTCAGGACTGTGCCGGAGGTAGGGGGGACGAGACCTACGAGGGTGTTGAGGAGGGTGGATTTGCCGGCGCCGTTCCTGCCCATGAGGGCGAGCGTCTCGCCGGGGGAGATGGTGAGGGTGACGTCGGTGAGGGCTCGTACGCGGGATCGGCGGACGGTGAGGGCGTGGGTCTCGGCGGCGTGCGGGGACGGGGGCATGGCGGCTGGGGCGGGTCTGCGGAACCAGCGGCGCGGGGTGCGGGCGCCCGCGGGGGCGGGGGGCGTGGATCGCGGGCGGTCGCGGGTCGCCTGTGGCTGGTCGCGCAGTTCCCCGCTCCCCTTGGTGGCGTCGGCCGCACCCCCGGCCAATCGGTGCCGCAGGTCCGCGGCCCTTCGCCGCGCGTCCCGCACCGTCAGCGGCAGCGGCGACCAGCCCGCCACCCGCCCCAGGTCCACCACCGGCGGATACACCGGGGACACGGCCATGATCTCGGCCGGGGTGCCCAGTACCAGTGGTTCGCCCGGGCCCGGCAGGAGGGCGATCCGGTCGGCGTACTGGATGACGCGTTCCAGGCGGTGTTCGGCCATGAGCACCGTCGTGCCGAGGTCGTGGACCAGGCGTTGCAGCACCGCGAGGACCTCTTCCGCGGCGGCCGGGTCCAGGGCGGAGGTCGGCTCGTCGAGGATCAGGACCCCGGGGTGCGGGGTGAGGACCGAGCCGATCGCGACCCGCTGCTGCTGGCCGCCGGAGAGGGTGGAGATCGAGCGGGCGCGGAGGCCGGTGAGACCGAGGAGGTCGAGGGTCTCCTCGACGCGGCGCCGCATCACATCCGGCGGCAGGCCCAACGACTCCATTCCGTAGGCCAGTTCGTCCTCGACGGTGTCCGTCACGAAGTGGGACAGCGGGTCCTGGCCCACCGTGCCCACCACGTCGGCCAGTTCGCGCGGCTTGTGGGTGCGGGTGTCGCGGCCGGCGACCGTGACCCGGCCGCGCAGGGTGCCGCCGGTGAAGTGCGGGACGAGACCGCTGACGGAGTTGAGGATCGTCGACTTGCCGGTGCCGGAGGGGCCCACGAGGAGGACGAGTTCGCCCTCGGGGACTTCGAAGTCGACGCCCTGGACGGTGGGTTCGGTCGCGCCGTCGTAGGTGACGGAGACGTCTTCGAAGCGGATCACGACGGCTCCTCGATCGCGGGGGCGGGGGTGATGAACGCCGGCAGCAGGCCGATGAGGATCGCGGCTGCCGGGTAGAGGGGGAGCGCGGGGGCGACCAGGGGGATCACGCCCGGATGGAGGGCCGCCGGGTCCTGGACGGAGGCCCACACCAGCGCTGCCGCGACCGCCGCGCCGGAGCCGGTCACCGTCCAGGCGAGGGCCCCCCAGGGGTCGGGGCGGTAACGCGTGCGGGGCGTGCGGCGCCCGCCCAGGCGGAGGCCCGCGAGGGCCGCGGCCACCCCGGCGAGCAGGACGGGGATGCCGTACGTGCCGCCTTCGGCGGTCAGCAGGCCGTACGTTCCCGCGCAGACGCCGAGCAGCCCGCCGAGGATCAGGGCGTTCGTCGTCCGGCGGACCTCGGGCGGGACGTCGGCGGTACGGCCGTAGCCACGGGCGTCCATCGCGGCGGCGAGGGCGACGGAGCGTTCCAGGGCGCCTTCGAGGACGGGCAGACCCACCTGGAGGAGGCCGCGGAGGCCGGAGTCCGGGCGGCCCCGGAGGCGGCGGGCGGCACGCAGGCGCTGGACGTCGGCGACGAGGTTCGGGGCGAAGGTGAGGGCCACGACCACGGCGACGCCCATCTCGTACAGGGCGCCGGGAAGGGACTTCAGGAGCCGGGTGGGGCTGGCGAGGGCGTTCGCCGCGCCGACGCAGATGAGGAGGGTGGCGAGCTTCAGGCCGTCGTAGAAGGCGAAGGCGAGGGTCTCCGCGGTGACCCTGCCGCCCAGCCGGATGCCCTGTGCCCAGTCCGGGAGGGGGACTTCGGGGAGGGTGACGAGGACATGGGTGCCGGGGAGGGGGGAGCCCAGGGTGACGGCGAAGGCGAGGCGGATGAGGAGGACGGCGAGGGCGAGCTTGAGGAAGGCGGAGTAGGAGCGGGCCCAGGGGGTGTGGGGGCGGCGGGCGGCCACGACGTAGGCGGACGTGGCGATGAGGAGGGTGAGGAGGAGGGGGTTGGTGGTGCGGGTGGCCGCGATGCCGAGGGAGAGGGCCCAGAGCCACCAGGCGCCGGGGTGAAGCGGGGCAGAGGGGCGAGTACGGCGGGCGGCGGCGGCCGGTGCCGGGGGCGTTTCGCTGGCCCGCGCCGGATTACCTCGCATCCCTGCGTCGCCTCGCCTGCCACACCGCCGCCGCGCCGAGCACCGCCACCGCCGCCGCGCCCGCCAGCAGTCCCACCGAGGGGCCGGCGTCCTCGTGCTCCTTCTCGGCGGAGGTCTTCCGGTGGTCCGTCCTCCCCGGCGCCACCTGCTCCCCGCACCCCTGCTCGGGATACCCGGCGATCGCGCACAGCAGGGCGTTGGTGTCGTAGCGGAGCGGCTTCGCCACCGCGGCCAGGGCCTCCGCCGTGGTCGCGTCCTGCGGGACCACCGCGCACCTCGTGCGGAGCGCGGGCGGGGTCTCGCCCGACGGGGCGTCCGCCTGCGTACCGAAGTCGATGACCAGCGCCACCCGCTTCCTGCCGTCCTCGGCGGGCGTGTCCGCGCAGATCGTCGCGAACGACGCCGTGCCGCGCGGCTTCGTCGCGTCCGCGGAGTCCTCGCTCACCGCGAAGCGGAAGCCCTGGACGTCGCCGTCGGAGGGGACGGCGGTGGCGGGGCCCTGGGTGGCGTAGGTCCAGGTGGTGCCGGTGCGGTCCCAGAAGGACCAGTAGCGGTACCCGGTGGCGTGGGCCGCCTGGCCGGTGAGGGCCAGGAGACAGCACGCCGCGAGGAGGAGAGGGGCGAGGCGGCGCATCACTGGCGGCGCTTCCGGCCGCGGAGCATGAGGCCGAAGCCGATGAGGGAGCCGAGGAGGAGGCCGCCGCCGACGGTCCAGGCGACGCTCAGGGCGCCGTCGTTGTCGTCGGATGCCTCGCTGCCGCCGGGGGAGGCCTTGGCGGGCTCCGCGGTGACGGCCGCGGGGGCCGGGCCGGTCGCGTTCAGCAGGGTGACCAGGTCCTTGCCGCCGAAGTCGTGGGCGTCACCGCCCTTGGCGGCGTACGCCGCGAAGATCAGCTGGGCGTAGGCCGCGGGGCCGCTCTGCCCGGCCCACTTCACGGCGTTGGCCTCCAGCCAGTGCAGCGAGGCGGTCGCCTGGTCGTGGTAGCCCGCCGAGGCGAGAGCGACGACCGCGTCAGCCGTGTTGCCGTAGTCGGGCTGGTCCTCCGCGCCGGGCAGCGCCGACTTGAGGTAACCATCCTTCTCCAGCGTCCTGGCGAGCCAGGCGGCGCCGTTGTGCGCGGCCACTTCGCCCAGACCGTCGTCCTGCTTCGGCCGGCAGCCCGCGGAGGTGTCGGCATCCTCCTGGGGGTCGGCCGCCGGCGTCACGCCGTTGCCCCCGAGGACCGCCGCCGCGGTCGCGTCCGCGTTGGCCACCAGCTTGCCCTTCTTGTCCGGCTGGTAGGCGAAGGCACCTCCGTCCTTGCCGTCGCACGGCAGGCTGAGCTGCCACAGCGCGTCGAACGGGGACTTGCCGTCCTTGCGGAGGCCGGGCACCGTGACGCCGGCCTCCGTGAGGGCGCCGATCACGAGGGAGGTGGAGTTCGCGTCGGTGGCCGCACCGGCCGAGTAGCCCCAGCCGCCGTCCTTGTTCTGCACGGACTTGAGCCAGGTGACGGCCTTCTGCACCTGGCTGTCGTAGCGGTCGGTGAGCGTGGCGAGCGCCTGGACCGCGACGGCCGTCATGTTGGTGTCGACCATGACCTTGGCGTCGCAGGGCTTGGCGGGGTCCGCGCGGAAGGCCGGGAAGGCGCCGCTCGCGCACTGCTGCCCGGCCAGCCAGGCGACCGCCTTGTCGGCGGGGTCGACGTTCGCCTCGTGCTGAGCCATCAGCGCCAGCGACTGCCGCCACACCCCGTCGTACGTGGGGTCGGCCGTCCCGTACAGCCCGTCCGGTATCGCCACCGAGGCGGACGGGGACGGGTCGGCGGCCACGGCCGGTGCGGCCGTGCCGATCACGGCGGTGGCGGCCAGGACCGCGGCGGTGCGGCGGACGTTCATGATCGGCGGCTGCCTCTCTCCTTTGAAGCCGGTCCGCCGAAGGGGCGTACCGGGGTGCGAGGGAGCCGGGCGGCACGGGGAAGCCCCGGGCGGCTCGGCCCCGTAGACCTCGACGGTGCCGTGCACCGGCCGGATGCCGGTGCGCGTGAGCCGGTCAACTGCTCCCGGCGGGGCGATCCGGCTCGCCGTCCGGGTGAACGGACGGCTCACGGTTGCGGGTCAGCGCCGGAATTGCACCGGCTTCCCCCCGTACGGGTGTGATGACGACCCGGCCACTCTACCCGGCCGTAAAGAACGGGCTGAGGGGCTCCTGTGAGGGGGGTGGGGGTAGGTTCGGCGGCATGGAGATCACGGGGAGACTGATCGGGTCGGGGCGGGCGTCCGACGTGTACGAGATCGACCAGGACTGGGTGCTGCGGCGCGATCGGGAGGGGTACGCGGACGCGTCGGCCGAGGCGGCCGTCATGGAGCACGTACGGGCCCACGGCTATCCGGTGCCCCGGGTGCGGCGGCAGGACTCCACCACGTCCGACCTGGTGATGCAGCGGCTGCACGGGCCGACCATGCTGGCGGCGTTCGCGGCGGGGCGGATCGACGCGCCGGGCGCGGGGGCCGTACTCGCCCGGCTGCTGCGGCGGCTGCACGCCGTCCCCGGCCGGATCGTCCATCTCGACCTGCACCCGGACAACGTGATGCTCACCGACGACGGCCCCTACGTCATCGACTGGGCCAACGCCGAGCAGGGCGACCCCGGTCTCGACTGGGGCATGTCGGCGGTGATCCTCGCCCAGGTCGCCGTCGGCGACGAGCCGGTCGCCGAGCCCGCCCGCGCGATGCTGGCGGCCATGCTGGCCGATCCGGCCGACCTCACGGAGGAAGGGCTGAGGGAAGCCCGCGGACGGCGGGCGGACAACCCGACGATGAGCCGGCGGGAGACCGAACTGCTCGGGGCCGCCGAGGACTTGGTCAGGACGTTCCTGTCCTGATCGCCAACGGCACCGCCACCGGCATCTCGGACGGCTGGCACAGGACGAGGGTGAGATCGTCGGCGGGGCGGCTGCCGGTGTGGGCGACGACACGGGCGTACAGGGAGTCGAGCGCCTCGTCGGGCAGGAGTTCCCGCAGGGCGTCGGTGGCCTCGGTGAGCAGCGGGAACGGGGTGCCGTCGGCGGAGCGGGCCTCGGTCAGGCCGTCGGTGTACAGCAGCAGGCGCTCGCCGGGCTGGAGCCGGAACCGGTACTGCCGCGGGTCCGGGTGCAGCCCCAACGGCGGTACGTACGTGCCGGGTTCGAGCAGCTCGACGTGGCGTCCGGCCCGTAGCGGAGCGGGGTGACCGCAGTTGACGAGCCGTACCTCGCCGCTCGCGAACTCGGCGACGACGGCGGTCACGAAGTCCTCCGCGTTCAGGTCGGGCGTGATCCGTTTGTCGAGGTCGGTGACGAGCGCGGGCAGATCGGGGGCGGTGTAGGCCAGTTCGCGGAAGGCCGCGATCGTCGCGGCGGTCAGCCGCTGCACCTCCGTGCCGTGGCCGCGGACGTCCCCGACCACCACCCGCAGACCGTACGGCGTCACCGCCACGTCGTACAGGTCCCCGCCGATCCCCGAACCAAAGCCGGAGGCGGAGCCGAAGCCGGAGCCGGAGGCGGAAGCGAGGCCGGAGTCGGAGGCGGCGCCGGCACAGTGGTACCGCGTGCACACGCGCGTGCCCGCCAGATCGTGGGAGATGGGCCGCAGGATCAGGTGCTGGGTGCGGCGGGTCAGTTCCCGGGCCTCGGCCACCGCCGCCTCCAGGACCGTGCGGCGCCGGGCGGCGAACGGGCCGAGGGCGCAGCCGAGGAGGAGCGCGCCGTACTGCACGGCGAACCCGGCGGAGGCCAGCGGGCCCTCCAGCAGGCCCAGCGTCAGGCCGAGCGCGGCGGACAGGGCGCTGACGAGCCGGGTGCGCCCGACGCTGAGCCACACGCAACCGAGGAACGGTCCGAGCAGGACCAGGGCGATCGGCGGGGTGAGCGTGGCATTCATTGCGTCGAATATCTCGTGTCCGCCCCGTGCGCAGAGGAGATTGAGCGGATCTCGTCGGAATATGCCACGAACTGCCCAACTTCCGTGATCTTTCTGTCGTGACCGGCGGTCCGGCAGACGCCGCTGACAGGCCCGGCCACACTGGTCGGCGTGCTGGGTCAGCAAGATGCGCGCGAGCCGGGGAATCTGCCGTCCGACACCCGCCACTTCGTCGGCCGACGGACCGAACTCGCGCTTCTCGCGGCGGAATTGAGTGACGAAGGCGGACGCCTGACGACTCTGGTCGGAGTGGGCGGAGTGGGGAAGACGCGCTTGGCGGCGCGGGCGGCGGCGCGGGCGCGGGGGAGGTTCCCGGACGGGGTCTGGCTGGTGGAACTGTCGTGGCTGCGCGGCGGGGGACAGGTGCCGCTGTCCGTGATGGAGGCCCTCGGAATCGCCGACCAGACCACGGGGCCGGTCACCGTGGAGCTGTGCGAGTGGGCGCGGGACAAACGGCTGCTGCTGATCCTGGACTCCTGCGAGCCGGTGCTGTCGGAATGCGCGACGCTGATCGGGAACCTGCTGGCCGCCGCCCCGGGGGTGCGGGTACTGGCCACCAGCCGGCAGGCGCTGGGCGTGCCGGGGGAGCGGGTCGTCCGGGTCGAGCCCCTGCCGGTGGGCGCGGGGTCCGGTCCGGTGCCGCCGGACGAACGGTCCGACGCCCCGAAGGCGGCCCGACGGTCCGACGCCGAGGCCCTTTTCGTAGAGCGAGCCGCCGCCGTCGACCCCGCTCTCGTCCTCGACGGCGCGGACCGGGACCGGGTCACCGACATCTGCCGTCTCCTCGACGGCATCCCGCTCGCCATCGAACTCGCCGCCGCGCGCCTGGAGTCGTACACCCTGGAGCAGTTGGGCGCGGCACTCGGCGACCGACTCGGCTCCCGTCTCGACCTGCTCGTCACCGCGGACGGAAGGGCGCCCGTACGGCACCGGACCCTGCGGACCACCATCGGCTGGAGCAACGAGCTGTGCGCGCCGGTCGAACGCCTGCTGTGGGCGAGGTTGTCGGTGTTCGCCGGCACCTTCACCGCCGCCGGTGCCACCTGGGTCTGCGCCGGCGGTCCGCTGCCGGCCGACGAGGTCGAGGACGTCCTGCTGCGGCTGACCCAGCAGTCGATCGTGCTGCGGCACCCCACCGACCCCGACCGTTTCCGGATGCTGGACACGGTGCGCGAGTACGGCGCCGACTGGCTGCGGGAGCTGGGCGAACAGGAGGCCGTACGGCAGCGGCACCGCGACCACTACCGGCGGCTCGCGCGCGCGGCGTGCTCCGACTGGAACTCCGGCCGCCAAGTCGCCTGGTGCGAACGGGTGCTGGCCGAACACGCCAACCTCCGGGCGGCCATGGACCACGCTCTGGCCGCCCCCGGCCGGCCGGCCGCGCTGGAGATGGCGGGCAGCGTCGGCTTTCTGTGGCGGCACTGCGGGATGCTGCGGGACGCCCAGCGCTGCCTGGACCGGGTGCTCGCCGAGGACCACCCGCCGGGGCAGGATCTCGTACGGGCCCTGTGGACCCGCTCCGTCGTGGCCCTCTCGCAGGGGGACGTGGAGGTGGGCCTGGACTTCGCGGAGCGCTGCGCCGACGCGGCCCGGGAGGTGGGCGACCCGGTCGCGATCGAGTCGGCCGTGTGCGCCATCGGCGGCGGCGCGATGCTGCACGGCCGGCTGGACGAGGCGATCGACGTGATGTCCCGGGTGTCCCGGCGGCCCATGAGCGTCGACTGGCGCGGCGCCGGGCAGATGCAGCTGCGTGCGTCTCTGGCGCTCTCCCAACTGCTCAGCGGGAGGCCCGGGGAGGCGCGCGCGACGGCGCTGGCGGCCCGCGCGGAGAGCGAGCGGTGCGGGGAACAGTGGCTGCGGTCCGCGCTCGACGGCATGATCGCGCAGACGGACCTGGCGCGGGGTGACACCGACGCGGCGCAGGCGCACGCCCGTGACGGGGTCCGGGCCGCGCGGCTGATGCACAACACGACGGGACTGGCGCTGAGCCTCGACTTCCTGCTCTCGGCCCTGGTCGACGGCGGGGACGACCGGCGCGCCGCCCGGCTGCACGGTGTCAGCCGGCGGGTGTGGGAGCGCCTCGGACGCGCCCAGATGAACTCACCGGGCCTCGTCGCCGCCCGCCGCGCCCGTGAGGAGACCCTTCGTGACCGCCTGGGCGACACGGCCTTCGAGCAGGCGTACGCGGAGGGCGCGGCGCTGTCGTACGACGAGGGCCTGGACTACGCGCTCGCCCCGGACGACGCCTGAGGCGTGGGCCCGCCGAACGGCAGCCGCAGCACGCGCGAGGCCAGCAGTCAGCCACCTTCCGCCGTACGACGGAAGGTGTCCTCGTACTGACCGACCTGGACCGGCGGCCCCGGCGGGACCGGCGCGCCGCCGCCGTCGTGGCCGTCGACGCGGTACGTCGTGAAGTACGAGGTCGCCGTCGCCGTGTCCGGGGACGTGACCGTGACGAGGATGTTGGACATGATCCGGCGGGAGAGGCGGTCGGCCGGGCGGGAGCCGAAGTACGTCCGCAGCGCCGCGCGGCCCACGGAGCGCCGCCCGTCCCCGGCGGGAAGGGGCCACTCCCAGGAGCCGTCCTCGGTGAACAGCTCGGCGACGGAGCCGGGTTCGCCGAGGTCGAGGCGGTGGACGAAGTCGATGACCAGCCGTTCACAGGCACGTTCGGCGAGCAGCCGTTCCAGTGGGTCCATGCAGCCAGGGGATCACACCGGAAGGGGATCGCACCGGCAGGGGATCGCACCGGTGGGGAATCGCCTCGGCGGGGCAGCGGGTCACATCGCCACGTACGTCACCGGATCGCTCCCCGCCACCGCCTCCGCCCGCCCCAGCTTCACCAGCCGCCGCAGATGCGCCTCCGCCTCCGAGACGGCGATGTTCCGCGATCCGTACGGGATGTCGGCCCAGGGACGGTTCCACTCCATGCGCTCGGCGACCTGCCAGGGCGTGAGCGGTTCGACGAGCAGGGCCCGCAAGCCGGTCAGCCGGTCCTCGTGGTGGGCCAGCAACTCCCGTACCCGGGCGGGCGCGTCGGTGAAGACGTACTGGTGGGCCGGGAGGACCTCGGCGGGGGAAAGGCGGCCGACGCGTTCGAGGGAGTCGAGGTAGTCGCCGAGGGGGTCGGTGACGGTGGTGTTGTCGGGGTCCTCGTACAGACCGATGTGCGGGGAGATCTCGGGAAGCAGGTGGTCGCCGGAGAACAGGCGTCCGTGGCCCGGCAGCCGGGCCGGGTGCCGCTCCTCCAGGTGGAGGCAGACATGGCCGGGGGTGTGGCCCGGGGTCCAGATCGCGCGCAGGCGGCGGCCGGGCAGCGGGAGGAGCTCGCCCGGCACGATCTCGCGGTCCGGGACGGCGGGGGAGAAGCCGGGGAGCCGCCGGGGGCGGGCGGTGCGGAGCGGGGCCACGTGCTCCTCGGGGGCGCCCGCGGCCATCAACTTGGCGGTCATGTAGGCGAACCAGCGCTCGGGGCGGGTCTCGCCGGTGCGGCGGACGATGGCCGCGTCCGCCGCGTGCATCGCGATCCAGGCGCCGGACGCCTCGCGCACCTTGCCTGACAGGCCGTGGTGGTCGGGGTGGTGATGGGTGATCACCACGCCGTGGATCTCCGCGGGCGAGGTGCCGCAGGCGGCCAGCCCCGCGGCGAGGGTGTCCCAGGAGTCCGGGTCGTCCCAGCCGGTGTCGACCAGCACCGGGCCGCGGTCGGTGTCGACGACGTACACCAGGGTGTGGCCCAGGGGATTGTCCGGGATGGGCACCCGGACCGAGCGGACGCCTCCGCCGTGGTCGCTGACCTGTGGGCTGACCGGTGTCATGGGCTCCCCCGTCCCCGCGTTCCCGCGGCCGAGGCCACTATAACTAGAACGGGTTTCGATGGGAGCCCAAGTCGCCCAGTCGACCCGGCCGGTCGGGCGCTCGCGGGCGCGGACCCGGTGCTTCCCGGCCTCCGGCCCTGTGGACTCATCGGAGTAGAACTGGTATCAGTTCCGTTATCTGATGAGCCGTCAGAGTCAGTCCCCGGGGAGGCAGTCGGCCATGACCGAGCTCGTGGAACACGGACAGCTGTTCATCGGCGGGGAGTTGACCGACCCCCTCGGCACGGACGTCATCGAGGTGATCTCCCCGCACACCGAGGAGGTCATCGGACGCGTCCCGCACGCCTCGCAGGCGGATGTGGACGCGGCCGTCGCCGTCGCCCGGCGGGCCTTCGACGAGGGGCCCTGGCCGC
Organism: Streptomyces sp. Act143; assembly: GCF_003143935.1. Lineage (GTDB taxonomy): Bacteria > Actinomycetota > Actinomycetes > Streptomycetales > Streptomycetaceae > Streptomyces. The sequence goes on from NZ_QFRX01000001.1 coordinate 7,581,885, forward strand.
GCATGTCCCTCGACGAGCGCATCGAGGTCGTCACCCGCATCAAGGACGGCATCCTCGCCCGGCACGAGGAGATCGCCCGCGTGATCTCCTCCGAGAACGGGTCGCCGTACTCCTGGAGCGTCCTCGCGCAGGCGCTCGGCGCGATGATGGTGTGGGACGCGGCGATCACCGTCGCCCGGGACTTCACGTACGAGGAGCAGCGCGACGGAGTCCTCGGGAAGATCCTCGTCCGCCGCGAGCCGGTCGGTGTCGTCGCCGCCGTGGTCCCCTGGAACGTCCCGCAGTTCGTCGCCGCCGCCAAGCTCGCGCCCGCGCTGCTCACCGGCTGCACGGTGATCCTCAAGCCGTCGCCGGAGTCACCGCTGGACGCGTATCTGCTCGCCGAGATCACCCGCGAGGCCGGGCTGCCGCAGGGCGTGCTCTCCGTCCTCCCCGCCGACCGCGAGGTCAGCGAGTACCTGGTCGGGCACCCGGACGTGGACAAGGTCTCCTTCACCGGCTCGGTGGCCGCGGGCAAGCGGGTGATGGAGGTCGCCGCCCGCCATCTCACGCGCGTGACACTGGAGTTGGGCGGCAAGTCGGCGGCGGTCGTGCTGCCGGACGCGGACGTCGAGTCGACGGTCGCCGGGGTCGTGCCGGCGGCGTGGATGAACAACGGCCAGGCGTGCGTCGCCCAGACCCGCATCCTCCTCCCGCGCTCCCGCTACGACGAGTTCGCGGACGCCTTCGCGGCGGCGGCGAGCGCCCTCGTCGTCGGCGACCCGCTGGACACCGCGACGCAGGTGGGCCCGCTGGTGGCCCAGCGCCAGCAGCGCCGCAACCTCGACTACATCCGCATCGGCCAGGAGGAGGGCGCGAAGATCCTCACCGGCGGCGGTCGCCCGCCCGGCCTGGACCGCGGCTGGTACGTGGAGCCGACCCTCTTCGGCGACGTCGACAACTCGATGCGGATCGCGCGCGAGGAGATCTTCGGCCCGGTGATCTGCCTCCTGCCCTACGGCGACGAGGCCGAGGCCGCGAAGATCGCGAACGACTCCGACTACGGGCTCAGCGGCAGCGTGTGGACGGCCGACGTGGCCCACGGCATCGAGTTCGCGCGGGGCGTGCGGACGGGCACGTACAACGTCAACACCTTCAGCCTGGACATGCTCGGACCGTTCGGCGGCTACAAGAACTCGGGGCTGGGGCGGGAGTTCGGGCCGGAGGGCTACGGCGAGTACCTCGAACACAAGATGATCCATCTGCCGGCCGGCTGGGAGGCGTGAGGGAGGCTGCCATGGGTGACCGCTGGCACGTGGAGGTCGACCGTTCGATCTGCATCGGCTCGGCGCAGTGCGTCCACCGCTCCCAGGGCGCCTTCAAGCTCGACTCCGGCATGCAGTCCCACCCCGTCCAGCCGGAGACCGACGCCAACGAGAAGGTCCTGGAGGCCGCCGAGAACTGCCCCGTCGAGGCGATCAGGATCACGGTGCTGGGAAGCGGGGAGCCGGTGTTCCCGCCCGAGGAGTAGCCGCTTAGGCTCCTGCGGTCGTCATCAGGAGATCGCGGGAGTGAGCGTGCGGAAGTCCGAGGCCGAGCGGCTGATCGAGCAGGCGTACCAGGCATGGGAGGCCGAGGAATGGCTGCGCGCGGCCGAGGCCTTCGAGGAGGTGCTCGCGCACTTCCCGGACGAGAAGGACAGCGCGGTGTGGTGGTACGACGCCGCGCTCGCCCACAAGTTCCTGCGGGACTGGCAGAAGGCGTACGACCTCGGCCGCGAGGCCGCCGCCCGCTCGCCGCGCGGCGAGGGCGACCCGGCGTACTGGAACCTCGGTATCGCGGCGACGGTCCGGCGCGACTGGGCGACCGCCCGGGACGCCTGGGCCGGCTTCGGCATCGAACTCCCCGACGGCGAGGGCGAGATCAGCGGCCGCTTCGGACCCGCCTGCGTGCGTCTCGACACCGACGGCAAGCGGGAGGTCGTGTGGATCGAGCGGCTGTGCCCGACCCGCGGCCGGGTGGTGAACGTGCCGGTCACCGGCGGCCGGCGGTACGGCGAGATCGTCCTCCACGACGGTCAGCCCAACGGCGAGCGGATCGTCGACGGCACGACCTACCCCGTCTTCGACGAGCTGCTGCTCTTCGAGGCCTCCGAACTGCCCACCCTGGAGGTGACCGTCGCCGCGGGCGAACCGGCCGACCTGGAGGCACTGGTCGAGCTGTTCACCGAGCACGGCTACGGCGCCGAGCCCGCGAGCAGCGTGCGGATGCTGTGCGCCTGTTGCAGCGAGGGCAGCCACGAGCAGCAGCGCAGCGTCGAGGCGGGCGCCCAGCAGCTCTCGCTCGCGGCCCCGCCGCAGGAGGCGCGCCGGCTGCTGGAGCGGTGGGCGGCGCAGGCGGTGATCGGGCGGAGCTGGAGCGGGCTGGAGCCGGTCGGGTAGTCCCCGGCGGCTGTCACCGCTCCTCGGGTGCCGTCAGGTCGATCAGACGGCACACCGTCTCGATGTCGATCTTGACCTGGGCGATGGAGGCGCGCCCCGAGAGCCAGGTGATCAGGGCCGAGTGCCAGGTGTGCTCGATGACCCGGACCGCGGAGAGCTGCGCGGGGGTCGGGTCCGCCAGGCCCATCGCGTCCAGGATGATCACCGTGGTCTGCCGGGAGACCTGGTCGACCTCGGGGGAGACGCTGCGGTCGGCGAAGGTGAGGGCACGGACCATCGCGTCGGCCAGATGCGGCTCGCGCTGCAGGGCGCGGAAGGCGCGCATCAGCGTCTCCGCGACCCGCTCGGCCGCCGTCTCGCCCTGCGGCGGCTTCTTCCGCAGCGTGCCGTGCATGTGCTCCAGCTGGTCCTGCATGGTCGCGACCAGCAGATGCACCTTGGACGGGAAGTACCGGTACAGCGTGCCGAGCGCCACCTGCGAGGACTCCGCGACCTCCCGCATCTGCACGGCGTCGAAGCCGCCCCGGCTAGCCAGCTGGGCGCTCGCGTGCAGGATGCGGCGACGGCGGGCCTCCTGCCGCTCGGTGAGCGGCGGCGAGTCGGTCCGCGCCGTACCGGCTTCGACCTTGACCGGCTTGACCGGCTTGACCGGTCTGGCCGGTGGCTTGGCTTGCGCAGGCATGGGTCGGGTCCCGTTCCGTGACAGTCGGTGAGGGCGAATGATCGCACAGCATGTCAGGGGCTTCGGCCGTGGCGCGAATCACCTGATCCACTGCTCACACCGCCCCTACCTGCCGGTAGATTCAGAGCCTCCTGGACGATCAAGTCTGAAACTTGTTCTAGATTACCGTCCCGTCGTAGTCTCGCGGGAAACAGCAGGGAGAAGGGGGCCCGGAGTGACCGCTGAGGCCAGTCAGGCGGGGTCCCAGGAGGGCCCGGCCGCGGACGGCGAGCGACCGCTCAACATCGCACTCCTCACCTATAAGGGGAACCCGTTCTGCGGCGGCCAGGGCGTCTACGTCCGCCACCTCTCCCGCGAACTGGCCCGCCTCGGCCACCGCGTCGAGGTCATCGGCTCCCAGCCCTACCCGGTCCTCGACGAGGGTATCGAGGACATCCGGGGCCGGTTGTCCCTGACGGAGCTGGCGAGCCTCGACCTCTACCGCTCCCCGGACCCCTTCCGCACCCCGAAGCGCGACGAGTACCGGGACTGGATCGACGCCCTCGAGGTCGCCACGATGTGGACCGGCGGCTTCCCCGAGCCCCTCACCTTCTCGCTCCGCGCCCGCCGCCATCTGCGCGCCAGACGCGGCGAGTTCGACGTCGTCCACGACAACCAGACGCTCGGCTACGGCCTGCTGGGCGACGTCGGCGCCCCGCTCGTCACCACCATCCACCACCCCATCACCGTGGACCGCCGGCTGGAGCTGGACGCGGCCGAGGGCTGGCAGCGCCGCTACTCGGTCCGCCGCTGGTACGCCTTCACCCGCATGCAGAAGCGCGTCGCCCGCCGACTGCCGTCCGTCCTGACCGTCTCCGGCACCTCCCGCCAGGAGATCGTCGACCACCTCGGCGTCCGCGACGACCGCATCCACGTCGTCCACATCGGCGCCGACACGGACCTGTTCAGACCGGACGCGTCCGTGCGCAAGGTCCCCGGCCGGATCGTCACCACCTCCAGCGCCGACGTCCCCCTCAAGGGCCTGATCTACCTCGTCGAGGCCCTCGCGAAGGTCCGCGTCGAGCACCCCGACGCCCACCTCGTCGTCGTCGGCAAGCGCGCCGAGGACGGGCCCGTCGCCCAGGCCATCGAGCGGTACGGCCTCGAAGGCGCCGTCGACTTCGTCAAGGGCATCTCCGACGCCGAACTCGTCGACCTGGTCCGCTCGGCCGAGATCGCCTGCGTCCCCTCGCTCTACGAGGGCTTCTCCCTCCCCGCGGCGGAGGCCATGGCCACGGGAACCCCCCTCCTCGCCACCACCGGCGGAGCGATCCCCGAGGTCGCCGGCCCCGACGGAGAGACCTGCCTCGCCGTACCGCCCGGCGACGCGGGAGCGCTGGCCGCCGGGCTGGGCCGGCTCCTCGGTGACCCGGAGTTGCGAGCCCGCCTCGGCCGGGCGGGCCGTGAGCGGGTACTGGCCCGTTTCACCTGGGCCCGAGCCGCAGAGGGCACGGTGACCAGGTACCGCGAGGCCATCGCCCGCTCCGCGGGCCCGCACCCCGGCCGCTCCGCGGCCTCAGTGACTGTGACAGGCATCTCCTCCGAAAGCAGGGCCACGTGCTGACCGTCGACTTCTCCCGGTTCCCGCTCGCCCCGGGCGACCGCGTCCTGGACCTCGGCTGCGGAGCCGGCCGGCACGCGTTCGAGTGCTACCGGCGCGGTGCCCAGGTCGTCGCCCTGGACCGGAACGCCGAGGAGATCCGCGAGGTCGCCAAGTGGTTCGCGGCGATGAAGGAGGCCGGCGAGGCACCCGAGGGCGCCACCGCGACCGCCATGGAGGGCGACGCCCTGGCGCTCCCCTTCCCGGACGAGTCCTTCGACGTCGTGATCATCTCCGAGGTCATGGAGCACATCCCGGACGACAAGGGCGTGCTCGCCGAGATGGTCCGGGTCCTCAGGCCCGGCGGCCGGATCGCCGTCACCGTCCCGCGCTACGGCCCCGAGAAGGTCTGCTGGGCGCTGTCCGACGCCTACCACGAGGTCGAGGGCGGCCACATCCGCATCTACAAGGCGGACGAACTGCTCGCCAAGATCCGCGAGGCCGGCCTGAAGCCGTACGGCACCCACCACGCCCACGCCCTGCACAGCCCCTACTGGTGGCTGAAGTGCGCGTTCGGCGTCGACAACGACAAGGCGCTGCCGGTGAAGGCGTACCACAAGCTCCTGGTCTGGGACATCATGAAGAAACCGCTCGCGACCCGGGTCGCCGAGCAGGCCCTCAACCCCCTGATCGGCAAGAGCTTCGTGGCGTACGCGACCAAGCCGCACCTGCCGCGGGTGGACGCCAAGTGACCACTCCCCGGACAGAACACCTCGTCCTGCCCGGGGTGCTGACCGCCGAGCAGGCCGCCGCGACCGTCGCCGGCATCCTCGCCGTGCAGCGGGAGGACGGCGCGATCCCGTGGTTCCGCGGCCACCACCTCGACCCCTGGGACCACACCGAGGCCGCGATGGCCCTCGACGCGGCGGGCGAGCACGAGGCGGCGGAGCGGGCCTACGAGTGGCTGGCCCGGCACCAGAACAAGGACGGCTCCTGGTACGCCGCGTACCAGGACGGCGACTTCGCCGACGTCACCGACCGGGGACGCGAGACGAACTTCGTCGCCTACATCGCCGTAGGGGTGTGGCACCACTACCTCTCGACGGGCGACGACACCTTCCTGGACCGCATGTGGCCGTCGGTCTACGCGGCGATGGAGTACGTCCTGCGCCTCCAGCAGCCGGGCGGCCAGATCGGCTGGAAGGGCGAGGAGGACGGCACCTTCACCACGGACGCGCTGCTGACCGGCTCCTCCTCCGTCCACCACGCGCTGCGCTGCGCGCTGGCGATCGCCGAACAGCGCGAAGAGCCGCAGCCGGACTGGGAGTTGGCGGTAGGAGCGCTCCGCCACGCGATCCGCAGACACCCGGAACGGTTCCTGGACAAGGACCGCTACTCGATGGACTGGTACTACCCGGTCCTGGGCGGGGCGTTGACGGGCGCGGAGGCCAAGTCCCGCATGGAGGCCGACTGGGACCGCTTCGTCGTCCCCGGCCTCGGCGTGCGCTGCGTCGTCCCCAACCCCTGGGTGACCGGCGGGGAGTCGGCCGAACTCGCCCTGGCCCTGTGGGCGACGGGCGAGTCCGACCGGGCCCTGGAGATCCTCCAGTCCATCCAGCACCTGCGGGACGAGGAGTCCGGCCTGTACTGGACGGGCTACGTCTTCGAGGACGACGCGATCTGGCCGCAGGAACTGACGACGTGGACGGCCGGGTCGCTGCTGCTCGCGGTCGCCGCGCTGGGCGGCGACGAGGCGACGTGCCAGGTCTTCGGCGGCGAGCAGCTGCCGAGCGGCCTGGACCCGGACTGCTGCGACTGAGCAGGCGGGCGCGTACGGGTCAGTGCCGGTGGACGCGGTTGGCGATGGCGTGCCCGACGAACAGGTAGACCACCGCGGCGAGCCCGTAACCCGCCACGACCCGTGCCCACGCCTCGTCGAACGTGAACAGGTCGTGCGACCAGCCCGCCAGCCACAGGGCCGCGTCGTGGATGAACTGCACGAAGTCGTTGGCCCGGTTGGCGTCCAGCAGGTACATCAGGATCCACAGACCCAGGATGAGGGCCATGATGTCGGCGACGATCGCTATGACCGTGCCGGCCGAGTTGGCACTGCTGCGATATCGAGGGGACATAACCTGCGGGTTGCCGCTCAACCGTGTATGAAACCCGAACGGGTTCGCCCGGGTGGCGGGTCGCACGGGCCGGGGTGAAGTTGAGGGGAGACCTGCCCGAACGCCCCCGGAGGCCCCCGTGCCCGCACCGATACGCCGCCTGCTCCTGGCGCTGACGCTCTGCTGCGCCCTGCTCGCCGGGGCCACGGCCTGTGGTGGCGACGACGACAGCGCCGCCGCCACCCCGACCGGCACCAGCTCGGCCGAGCGGCAGAAGTTCGCCAAGACCCGGTTCGTGACGAACGCGGGGCTCGCGGCCGGGGCGACGTACCAGTGGATCGTGAAGCCGTGGCGGGCGGGGAAGTTCAAGAGCGGCGCGGACGGCCGTACGGTGGCGCTGGTGAAGGCGGGCCTGGCGGGCACCTTCGCCTACAACCGTCTCAAGGCCGCCTCCCGCAACGCCGAGGGCGACCCGGCCCTCGCCAAGGCGGTCGCCCCGCTCACCGCGGGCATCGACGCCCTCAAGGACCTCCCGTCGAAGCTCCGCAAGGGCGACACGAGCGTGGTCGGCTCCTTCGACGACGTCGTCAACCAGGTGAAGGACGCGGGGCGGAGCGCGGGCGCGGCGGTGACGGAGAAGGTGCCGTCGGCCTCGCAGCTCACCTCGCCCTAGGGCCTGTCGTCAAATTCCCGTCGTCCGCCGGGCAGGCGGGAATTTGACGACAGGCCCTAGGAGTTGAGCTCCGCGAGCACACGGAGCGCGGCCCGGTCCGGCGCCAGCGCCAGCAGATCCGTCACCGGCCCCTTGCGCCACAACTCCAGCCGCTCGGCGATGCGTTCCCGCGGCCCGACGAGGGAGATCTCGTCGGCGAAGGCGTCCGGGACGGCCAGCACCGCTTCCTCCCGGCGGCCTTCGAGGAACAGCCGCTGGATGCGGCGGGCCTCCTCCTCGTACCCCATGCGGGCCATGAGGTCGGCGTGGAAGTTGCGGCGGGCGTGCCCCATGCCGCCGATGTAGAAGCCGAGCATGGTCTTCACGGGGAGGAGACCCTCGCGTACGTCGTCACAGACCCGGACCTGCGCCATCGGTGCGACGAGGAAACCGTCGGGGGCGCCGGCGAGGGACGCCTCGTAGACCTCCGGGCGGGTGGGTGACCAGTACAGCGGGAGCCAGCCGTCGGCGATCCGGGTCGTCTGGGCGATGTTCCTGGGTCCCTCGGCGCCGAGGAGGACCGGGAGGTCGGGGCGGAGGGGATGGGTGATGGGCTTCAGGGGTTTGCCGAGGCCGGTGGCGTCGGGGTCGGTGCAGGGCAGCGGGTGGAAGCGGCCGTCGAGCCGGACGGGGGCCTCGCGTCGCAGGACCTGGCGCACGACGTCGACGTACTCGCGGGTGGCGGTGAGCGGCGACTTCGGGAAGGGGCGGCCGTACCAGCCCTCCACCACCTGGGGTCCGGACAGCCCCAGGCCGAGCATCATGCGCCCGCCGGAGAGGTGGTCGAGGGTGAGGGCGTGCATGGCGGTGGTGGTGGGGGAGCGGGCCGCCATCTGGGCAACGGCGGTGCCCAGCTTGATCGTTGACGTCTGCGCCGCGATCCAGGTGAGCGGCGTGAAGACGTCCGACCCCCAGGACTCGGCCGTCCACACGGAGTCGTAGCCGAGCCGCTCCGCCTCCTGGGCGAGGGGCACGTGGCCGGGGTCGGGACCGCGACCCCAGTAGCCGAGCGCGAGACCGAGCCGCATGCCTGCCTCCTGACGCTGCGTCAGACGAGAGTGGTAGGCGACTGTACGACAACGGCCCCTCACCCGGAAGGGAGAGGGGCCGTGCGTCGGTTCTCGTCGGGGCTCAGCCGCGCTGGATGCCGGACGTGTCCTGAAGGACACCGCGACGGCCGTCCTGCGTCTGGGCCACGAGGGCCGGGCCGCGCTGCTCGACGGCCAGGTACCAGGTGCCCGGCGCCAGTTCGGCGATCGGCGTCTGCGAGCCGTCCTCGGCGAAGAGGGGGCGCGGGACGGGGACCGCGAACCAGAACGGGGAGAAGTCCGAGGCCGCGGGCGCCGGCTGACCCGGCTGCGGCTGGCCCGCCTGCTGGGCGGCGTTGAACGGGGGCGTGGGCTGCGGCTGACCGCCGTAGGGCTGACCGGGCTGCGGGGCACCGGCGCCGGGGTAGCCGTAGCCGCCGGGGGGCTGGGCGCCGTAGGGCTGGGGGGCGGCGGGGCCCGGGGCGGGGACCAGCGCGGCCTGGAGCGCCCCGACCAGCGGCGTGGCGATCGCCGCGGCGGCCAGCAGGAGCGCGGCGATGAAGCCGAGGATCAGGCCGGAACCGGCGTCGGTCCGCTCGCCGGGATCGACCAGCGACCAGAACAGGCTCCAGGCGGCCAGGACCGTGAAGGCCACACCGACGGTCCCGAGGTCCAGTCCCGCGATCTTGCGGGGCTGCGGCAGGCAGCGGTTGAGCACGATCAGGACCGCACCGATGACCCCGCCCATGTAGATGCCGAGGCCCAGGCCGAGGCTGTCCCAGGCGTTCACGTCGAGGTCGTACCCGGCGACGGAGGAGAGGTTGAGGAACGACGCGATGAACAGCAACACCGCTGCTCCGATCACCACGCCGTCGCCTCGAGTGAGGGAGCGGATATTCACTTCAAGGTCCTTCGGTTCAGTCGTCTCGTCATCGGCATCGCTGGAGGCGTCGCTGTCACCATGTCGCCGTCAGGCCCCGGTGTGAAGCGCGGGGGTGGCCCCTCATCGTAAAGACGACCTTATCGTCCGTCCGACGAGGCTGTCCGCAGGGATCAACCCGCGGATCGCTACCCGCGCAGGAAACTCACGATTCCCTCAGAGATCCCTTGCGCCGCCTTCTGCCGCCACGCACCGCTGGTCAGCTGTGCAGCGTCCTTGCTATCGCGCATGTTGCCGCACTCGATGAACACCTTGGGAACCGTTGACAGATTGAGACCGCCCAGGTCCTTACGCGTGACGAGACCGGTGCCGTCGCCGACGTAGTTCGAGGGCGCGCTGCCCGTGACGCGGACGAAGTTGCCCGCGATGCGCTCGCCGAGGTCCGCGGAGGAGGTGACGATCGGCCGGGTGTCGGCGCCGCCCGCGTGGACGCTGCCCGGGAGGATGACGTGGAAGCCGCGCTGTCCGGCGCCGGCGCCGTCCGCGTGGATCGAGACGGCGGCGTCCGCGTGCGCCGTGTTGCCGATCCGCGCCCGCTCGTCGACGCACGGGCCGTACGTCCGGTCGCCGTCCTGCGTCAACTTCACCGTGGCGCCCTGCTTTTCGAGGAGCGCGCGCAGCCGGTGGGCCACGTCCAGGGTGAACTTGGCCTCGGTGTAACCGGAGTTGGTGGACGTGCCCGTCGTATCGCATTCCTTCCAGTTCGTGCCGATGTTCACCTTCTTGTTGATCTCGGCCGTGTGCTGGAAGTTGCTCGGGTTGTGCCCGGGGTCGATGACGACGACCTTGCCCTTGAGGGGACCGGAGACCGCGGGGGCGGAAGTGGCGGCGCCCGGGCTCGGCTTCTCGTCGTCCGTCGGCTCGGGGGCGGAGGCGGCGGTCGCGGTGGGGGCGGCCGGCGCGCTGGACGAGGAGGCCGGCGTGCCCACGGCATCCGCCGCGCCGCCGCCCGGCCCGCCCACCGCCTCGTACACCAGCCAGCCGAGCAGCGCGCCCGGCACGAGGGCGGCGACCGCGACCGTGAGGGGGCGGCGCCGGGAGCGGCGGGGCTGGGGAGGATCGAAGTCCGGGCCTACGTACGACACGACAGCCACCCTAACGGCGGGGCACCGTCCCGGCGGGGTGGCGTCGGCCGGACGGGTCGTTTCATCCGAACGGCACACCGGCGTCGCTCACACATGGGCGATATGTCGAGAATCGCCCATGAAATCACTCATGCGTGTCATAGCGGGCGCCGTCCTCGCCACCACCGCCGTCGCCGGGCCGGTCGTCCTCGGCTCACCCGCGGCAGCCCGGGCCGCCTCGTTCCCCTGCACCCCGCCGGAGGACGCCTGCGCCGTCGACCATGTCCACGGCCGGCCGGGCGTCGGAACGGGCAACGTCATCCAGGTCCCGGTCGACATCGACATCGACGTCAGGCCCTGAGGCGACTCAGATCCCCGCGCCCTTGCGCCGCAGCACCCGCAGCGTGTCCGTGGCGGAGACCTCCGTGAACGCCCCGGACTCCAGCGCCCGCAGATAGATCCGGTACGGCGCCTGGCCGGTGAACTCGTCCTTCGGGTCCGGGTGCACGTCATGGATGAGGAGCAGCCCGCCCTCCGCCACATGAGGCGCCCACCCCTCGTAGTCGGCGTTCGCGTGCTCGTCCGTGTGGCCGCCGTCGATGAAGACGAGGCCGAGGGGAGCACCCCAGACCTTCGCCACCTGCGGGGAACGGCCGACCAGCGCCACGATGTGATCCTCCAGGCCCGCCCGGTGCAGCGTCCTGCGGAACGTCGGCAGCGTGTCCATCAGCCCGATCTCCGGGTCGACCGTCTCCGGGTCGTGGTACTCCCAGCCGGGCTGCTGCTCCTCGCTGCCCCGGTGGTGGTCGACCGTGAGGGCCGTCACTCCGGCCGCCCGGGCCGCGGCGGCGAGCAGGACCGCGGAACGGCCGCAGTACGTGCCGACCTCAAGGAGCGGAAGCCCGAGCGCCCCGGCCTCGACGGCCGCCGCGTACAGGGCGAGCCCCTCGTGCGGGGGCATGAACCCCTTCGCGGCCTCGAACGCGGCCAGGATCTCGGGCTCGGGGGCCGCGGTCATGGGGTGCCTTTCGGTCGTACGGGTGTCCGGGCGCCCATGGTGCACCACACCCCCCGTCACGTGGGTGACAGGGGGTGCGGATACGCGGCCGAGGGGCGCGGGGAACTGCGCGACCGGCCACGGACCACCCGCAGCCGGCACACGATCCCTTACGCGGTCACAGCCTCAGCGGGCAGCGACAGATCCAGGTCCACGGCACTGTCGTCCCCCGCATGCGTGGCGGAAGACGCAAGCGGCCCATGCCCGGAGGCCTTCGCCGCGAGCACGTACGCCCCCTGCGCCGGCACCGCGAGCGCGTAGCTGCCGTCCTCCGCGGACAGCGTCGCCCCCGCCTGCCGCCCGCGACGGTCGATCAGCGTCACCTTCGCGCGGGCCACCGGAGTGCCGGCGGCGTCCAGGACCCGCCCCCGGAAGCCGCGCAGCGCCTCTTCCGCCCGCTTCAGGTTCGCGTCTTCCTCGCTGCTCGCCCGCAGCTGCGGGGCGCGGTCGGGCTTCGGCAGGAACAGGGCCATCAGCAGGCCGATCGCCACCGCGCCCGTGGCGATGAGGAAGGACACGCGGAAACCGTGCATGGTCGGGATCGCGACGCCGTTCACGGTGTTCGCGGTGTTGGCGAGCACCATGCCGATGACGGCGCTCGACACCGACGTACCGATGGACCGCATCAGCGTGTTCAGGCCGTTGGCCGCCCCCGTCTCCGAGGCCGGCACCGCGCCCACGATCAGGGCGGGGAGCGAGGAGTACGCGAGGCCGATGCCCGCGCCCAGGACGACCGCGATGACCAGGCTCTGCCAGGCGGCGCTCATCAGACCGAGGCCCGCGCCGTAGCCGACGGCGATGATCAGCAGGCCCAGGATGAGAGTGAACTTGGGGCCGTACTTCGCGGACAGGCGGGCGTAGACCGGCGCCGTGAACATCATCGTCAGCCCCAGCGGGGCGACCAGCAGGCCGGCCACCACCATCGACTGGCCCAGGCCGTAGCCGGTGGCCTTCGGGAGCTGGAGCAGCTGGGGCAGGACGAGGGAGACGACGTAGAAGGAGACACCGACCATGATCGAGGCCAGGTTGGTGAAGAGGACCGCCGGGCGGGCGGTGGTGCGCAGGTCGACCAGGGGGGCCGCGGTGCGCAGCTCGTAGACGCCCCAGAGGACCAGGACGACGGCGGACGCGGCGAACAGGCCGAGCGTGGTGCCGGACGTCCAGCCCCAGTCGCTGCCCTTGGTGATCGGCAGGAGGAAGAGGACCAGGCCGGTGGAGAGACCGAGGGCGCCGAGCAGGTCGAAGGTGCCTTCCGCGCGCATCTTCGATTCCGGTACGACGAGGAGGGTGAGCGCGATGGAGAGCGCGCCGAGGCCGGCGGCGCCGTAGAAGAGGGCGTGCCAGTCGGCGTGCTGGGCGATCAGGGCCGCGAGGGGCAGGGCGAGGCCGCCGCCGACGCCGATGGAGGAGCTCATCAGGGCCATCGCCGAGCCGAGCTTCTCGCGCGGCAGCATGTCGCGCATCAGGCCGATGCCGAGCGGGATCGCGCCCATGGCGAAGCCCTGGAGGGTACGGCCGACGATCATCAGGAGCAGGTCACTGGTGAGCGCGCTGACCAGCGCGCCGGCCACCATCACCGCGAGGCTGGCTATCAGCATGCGGCGCTTGCCGTTCAGGTCGCCGAGGCGGCCCATGATCGGGGTGGCCACGGCACCCGACAGAAGGGTCGAGGTCAGGACCCAGGTGGCGTTGCTGGGGGCGGTGTCCAGCAGCTGCGGCAGGTCCTTGATGACGGGGACGAGCAGGGTCTGCATCACCGCGACGACGATGCCCGCGAAGGCGAGCACCGGGACGACGGCGCCGCTTGCTGTGCGGGTGGGCTGGTCGGTCGGCGTAGGTCTCATGTGTGCCATGAACTCGGTGTGCCGGGGCAACTATTCCGATGCTTCGGCCCACTAACGATTTCTTTATCGTCTCTTGACGCTACGACCTGCGGCGCGGGGTCGGCCGGGCCGGCGGACCGCTGGACCTAGACCCAATTCCCGATGCCAGGAGCGTTCGGCGGTTGAGAGCATGACATCCATGTCCCGAGCCGCCGAAGTCCCCACCGCCGCCGCGTCCCGCCGCCGTACCGCCCCGCCCGCCTGGCTGGTCGTGGTGCTCGCGTGTGCCGGCCAGTTCCTCGTCGTCCTGGACGTGTCCGTCGTGAACGTGGCCCTGCCGTCCATACGGGCCGATCTCGGCATGAGCGCGTCCGGCCTGCAATGGGTGGTGAACGCCTACGCGATCGCCTTCGCCGGGTTCATGCTGCTCGGCGGGCGGGCCGGCGACCTGTACGGGCGCAAGCGGATGTTCCTGGTCGGGCTCGGCCTGTTCACGCTGGCCTCGCTGGGCGGCGGACTGGCCCAGGACGGCTGGCAGCTGCTGGTGGCGCGGGCCGTGCAGGGCCTGGGCGCGGCCGTGCTCGCACCCTCGACGCTGACGATCGTCACGTCCGCCGTGCCGGAGGGGCCCGCACGCGCGCGTGCCATCGCCACCTGGACCGCGGTGGGCGGAGGCGGCGGTGCCGCGGGCGGCCTGGTCGGCGGTGCGCTGGTGGACGTCTGGTCGTGGCGCTGGACCCTGCTGATCAACGTGCCGGTCGGGGCCCTCGTGCTCCTGGGCGCCCTGTGGTGGCTGAGCGAGAGCAGGGCCGGGGACGGGCGGCGGCTCGACCTGCCCGGCGCGGTGCTGGTGACGGCTGGGCTGGCGACCCTGGCGTACGGCATCTCCCAGACCGAGGCCGCGGGGTGGGCGTCGGCGGCCACGGTGGTGCCGCTGGTCACCGGGCTCGCGCTGATCGGGCTCTTCCTCGCCGTCGAGGCGCGTACGACCGCCCCGCTGATGCCGCTCGGACTGCTCCGGCTCCGGTCGGTGGCCTCGGCGAACGTGGCCATGTTCCTGTCCGGCTCGGCGATGTTCTGCATGTGGTACTTCATGACCCTGTACGCCCAGAACGTGCTCGGCTACACGCCGCTGGAGGCCGGACTCGCCCTCGTGCCCAGCTCCCTGGCCGTGATCCTGGGCTCGAAGCAGGCGCCGCGGCTGATGCGGGCGTTCGGCGCGCGGACGGCGGCCGTGCTGGGGACGTGCGTGGCGGCGGCGGGATTCGCCTGGCAGTCGACCATGAGCGTCGACGCGGAGTACGTCGTGACGATCATGTGCCCCGGAATCCTGATGATGCTCGGCGCGGGCCTGGCGACCACCCCCCTGGCCGCACTGGCCACGTCGGGGGCGGCGCCGGGGGAGGCCGGGCTGGTGTCGGGGCTGGTCAACACCTCGCGGACGATGGGCGGCTCGCTGGGGCTCGCGGTGATGTCGACGGTCGCCGCGTCCCGGACGGGGCAGCGGGGCACGGCGGAGGCGCTGACGGAGGGGTACGCGCTGGTGTTCCGCACCGGCACCGGAGTGCTGATCGGCGGCGTGCTGCTGATGGCGGTGTGGCTGCCGCGCGGGGCCTCCCCGGTCGCGGTGCCGGGCGCGGCTCCGGCGAACAAGTCCTCGAACTGAGGCAACGGTCCGGGCGGCTCATGGACTCCTTTGCATATCTAGGAGGTGCCCATGGGGGATCGCAAGAAAGCTCGGGACGCTGAGTTCCAGAGCTTTGTCATCGGCCGCTGGCCGCGGCTGATGCGGACGGCATTTCTCCTCACGGGGGAGCAGCACGCCGCGGAGGACCTGGTCCAGTCGACCCTGGAGCAGGTCTACGTGGCCTGGCGCCGGGTCGGATCGGCCGACGACCCGGAGGCGTACGTACGGCGCGTGATGATCAACGCGCATGCGCGGAAACACCGCAGACGGATCAGGGAGTTCCTGGCGCCCAAGGACGACTCGGGGCTGGTGCGCGAGATCGCCGACACCGGCGACCGCATCGCGCAGGCCGAGGACCGCAGCGCGCTGCTGAACGCGCTGGCCCAGCTGCCGCCGCGGCAGCGCGAGGCGGTGGTCCTGCGCTACTGGGAGGACCTGACCGCGACCCAGACCGCCGAGGCGATGGGCTGTTCCGTCGGCTCGGTGAAGAGCAACGCGGCCAAGGGGATCGCGAAACTCCGCGCCATACCGGGGCTGGCCGACATGGTGACGCAGGAAGGGCGGCAGTGATGAGCGCGGACCGGGAGACGAGCCAGGACATGACGAACAGCGACATCACCCTCCTGCTGGCCGAGGCCACGGACGACGTCGAGATCGGTATAGCCCCCTACGAGGCCGTGATCCGGGGCGGCCGACGCCGCAAGGCCCGCCGCTGGGCGGTGGCCGCGGTCACCGCCCTCGTGATCGCCGGCTCCTCGGCGACGCTGGCGGTGGCGGGACTGCCCGGCGGGGGCGGCACGGTGACGCCACCGGCGACCCGGGCCCCGGCGACGACGCGGGCGGATCTCTTCGCCCCCCAGCGCACGACGCTCGCCACCGGCATCGAGGACGGCAAGGAATGGCGGGTCGTCATCGACGTCTGGGCGGCTCCGTGGACCGAGGACCAGGCCGCCGGCCAACTGGCGGCGATGGGCGAGGCCGGTGACGTCCCCTCGGGCGTGACCAAGGCCACCGAGCTGATCGGCAAGAGCTCGTACGTGACGTTCCTCAGCAACGGCGACGGTGACGACAGGGGCGAGCGCAGGGGGGTCTACGAGGACGCGTTCGAGGAGACCGACGACCCCATGCGGGGCACGGACGTCGAATCCGCCACGATCCCCTTCCGGACCACCGACGAGCATGTGCAGCGCCTGGTTGTCGGCATGGTTGGCAAGGACGCCGAACAGGTCACCTGCACCTGGAGGAACGGCACGAGGACCAAGGTCGACCGCCCGGCCGAGAACACGGACGTCAGCACCGACCGCCCGACGATCCGCACGGCTGAGGGCTCGCCGGTGGACTGGTTCGTGTGTCTGGCGCCGAAGGGGACGGAGTACCAGGCGGCGGACGTGACGGCGACGGGAAGGTAGAGGACTGGGGAAGTAGACGAGGCCCTCCGAGCCGACGCGGGGCCCTGCGGCCTGGGGGTCTTGCGGCCCGGGGCCTACAGCCACCCCTGCTGCCGGGCCGCCCGCAGCGCCTCGGTCCGATTGCGGGTGCCCGTCTTGCCGATGGCGGCGGAGAGGTAGTTGCGGACCGTGGACTCCGACAGGTGGAGGGCGTCGGCGATGTCGGCGACCGTCGCGCCGTCCGCCGACGCGCCCAGGACCTCGCACTCACGGGCCGTCAGAGGATTGGGGCCGGCGCTGAGGGCCGCCGCGGCGAGGGCCGGGTCGATGACCGTCTCGCCGGTCAGCACCCGGCGGATCGACGAGGCCAGTTCCTCCACGGGACCGTCCTTCACCAGGAAACCGGCGGCTCCCGCCTCCATGGCCCGGCGCAGATAGCCGGGGCGGCCGAAGGTGGTCAGGATCAGCACCCGGCAGTCCGGCGCCTGGTCGCGGAGCTCGGCGGCGGCGTCGAGGCCGCTCTTGCCCGGGAGTTCGATGTCGAGGAGCGCGACGTCCGGACGGTGGATCAGCGCGGCGTCCACGATCAGGTCACCGGCCCCCACCTGGGCGACCACCTCGATGTCCGCCTCCATCCCGAGCAACAGCGCGAGCGCGCCGCGCATCATGCCCTGATCCTCGGCGAGGAGCACCCGGATGGACTTGGCGGGCCGGTGATCCCGCGGCATCTCGTTCACGGCCCAAGAGTAGGGGGCAGGGACCTGCGGCGCTTGGTGTGCGGGCTCACGCTCCAGCGGATGTGGATGTGGATGTGGATGTGGATGTGGTCGTAGACGTGGACGGAGACATGGACGGAGACGTGGGCGCGTATGCGACCGCGGAAGGCACCGCATCGTCCGAACCGGCCGCCCGCATCGACTCCCCGGGGCTCCCCACCGCTCCGGCCCGGGCGACCGCCGTGTCGGCATCCTCCACGCCCACCGGCAGCTCCGCCGTCACCACGAACCCGCCGCGAGCCCCTGGCCCGGCCTCCAACCAGCCCCCCGCCGCCGCAAGTCGCTCCCGCAACCCACGCAGGCCGGTGCCCCCAGCTGCCGCGCCTTCCGGCCTCGCACCCCCCTCCCCGTCGTCCATCACCCGCACCCGAACCCGCTCGGCCTCCCCCTCCACCGAGATCGCGCACCGCGCGGCCCCCTGTCCGTGCCGCACCACATTGGTCACCGCCTCCCGTACCACCCACCCCAGCAATGCCTCCGTCTGCGCCGCGAGCGGCGGGCCGGACCGGTGGACGGCGGGCTCGACGCCCGCGGCCTCCAGGACGGACCGCGCCCGGTCGAGCTCGGTGCTGAGGCTGCCCTCGCGGTATCCCGTCACCGCTTCCCGGATCTCCGTGAGGGCCTGGCGGCCGACGGACTCGATGTCGGTGATCTGGGCGACGGCGGCGTCCAGGTCGCGGGGCGCCAGACGGCGGGCCGCCTCCGACTTGACCACGATCACGGACATGGTGTGGCCGAGCAGGTCGTGCAGATCGCGCGAGAACCGCAGGCGTTCCTCCTCGACCGCACGCCGGGCCAACTCCTCGCGGGCGGCCCGCAGTTCCCGTACCGCCTCGGACAGCGACAGGATCGCGGCCGTCACCATCGTCGACAGGAACGTGGCGTAGGCGATGTTCACCGCGTCCCAGCCCTCCCGGTACGCGGCGACCGCCGCCGCCAGTGCGGTCAGGGCCAGGCCGGCCCTGCCGAGCCACCGGCCCCGGGTGACCGCCCCGGTGGCCAGGCCCAGCAGGGGGAAGAAGTAGAGCCAGCTGCCGCCGTAGCCGAGAGCGAGGGCGCAGGTCACCACGGCCATGAGGGCCAGGGCCCATCGGGTCGAACGGGCCTGCCGCGTCTCCTTCGTGAAGGCGCGGAAGACCACGTAGATGTAGAGGGAGTTGAAGACGAACAGGCCGATGCCGCCGAGCACCGGCTGCTGCGTGCCCGCCCGGAAGAGGTTGGAGAACGCGCCCATGCCCAGCAGCAGCCAGGGGAGGAGCGTGAAGCCGGTGGGCGGTGGACCCGGGTTCTCCAGCCGCTTGTCCGTCCTGCCGGCGAGACGGCAGGACACCGTCCCCCACCAGCGCCGCCGGTTGCCTGTGCCCGTGCCCGTGCCTGTGCCTGTGCCTGTGCCTGTGGCCGAGCCCGTGTCTGTCCTGGTCCCCTGTGTCATGGCTCCCACGCTACGAACCCCACCCACCCGCGCGGCAGAGTCGGTCGTACGGAATCCCGCAGGACAAATGTCACGGGTGCCCGAAGCCGAAGCCGAAGCCGAAGCCGAAGCCGGAGCCGGAGCCGGAGCCGACGCTGAAACCGGACCGGGGGCCGGTAACTGACACTCCGTCAGGAGTCTTCACAACTCCCGTGCCCTGGGCTATACAGGGGGCGCCGGACTGGAACGCGTTCTAGATCGGCCCGTGACGACCTCGGTGCGGCCGACGGTGCGGACGGCCGCACCGGGGTCTTCGAGCCGGTCTCCCGACCGTTCCCCAACCCGTCCGCGACCCGCCCCACTTCATCCGACCCGCCCGAACCCGTCCTGGACCCGCCCGACCCCGCCCCTGACCCCGAGGGAGCCGCATTGCCCATCGACGCCGCCAAGGCCCTTGCCGCCGCACCCCGTTCCGGCGAGATCTCCTGGAACTCCAAGGACGTGCAGCTCTACCACCTCGGCATCGGCGCGGGCGCGAACCCCGACAAGGCCAGTCCCGCCACCGACCCCGACGAGCTGCGCTACACGCTGGAGTCCCGGCTGCACGTGCTGCCGAGCTTCGCCACCGTCGCCGGCTCCGGCTCGCCCGGGGTGATCAGCGGTCTGTCCATGCCCGGCATCGAGGTCGACCTGGCCCGCGTGCTGCACGGCGGACAGTCGCTGACGATCCACCGCCCCCTCCCCGTCACCGGCACCGCGACCGCCACCAGCCGGATCGCCGCGATCCACGACAAGGGCAAGGCGGCCGTCCTCGTGATGCGCACCGAGGTCGCCGACGCCGAAGGCCCGTTGTGGACCAATGACGCCCAGATCTTCGTACGGGGGGAAGGCGGATGGGGCGGCGACCGCGGGCCCTCCGGGCGGCTCGAACCACCCGCCGGTGAGCCGGACCGCGTGGTCGAACGGCCGGTCCGCGAGGACCAGGCGCTGCTCTACCGGCTCTCCGGCGACTGGAACCCGCTGCACGCCGACCCCGAGTTCGCCAAGGTCGCCGGGTTCGAGCGGCCCATCCTGCACGGGCTGTGCACGTACGGGATCACGCTCAAGGCGGTCGTCGACACGCTGCTCGGCGGGGACGTGACGCGGGTGCGGTCCTACGTCACCCGGTTCGCCGGGGTCGTGTACCCGGGCGAGACGCTGCGCATCCGGATGTGGCACACGCCCGCCTCCACGCGCATCGCCGTCAGTGCCGTCGAGCGGGACGACGCGCCCGTCCTCGCCGACACGATCGTCGAACACACCTGAGTCCCAAGAATCCTGCACGAGGGGAGCCGCACCATGCGCGCAGCCGTACTGCACGAGATCGGCCAGGACAAGCTGGAGGTCCTCGACGACGTCGAGGCGGTGGGCTTCGGCCCGGGCAAGGTGCGGATCCGGGTGCGGGCCACCGGGCTGTGCCACTCCGACCTGTCCGCGATGAGCGGCGTGCTGCCGCAGCCCGCCCCCTTCGTGCCGGGGCACGAGGGCGCCGGGGAGATCATCGAGGTCGGCGAGGGCGTCGGCAACCTGAAGGCCGGGGACCGGGTCGTGGTCTGCTGGCTGCCCGCCTGCGGTGCCTGTCCCGCCTGCAAGCGCGGCCAGACCGAGCTGTGCCTGGCCGGGTTCATGAACGCCGGCACCCCCAACTTCAAGCGGCCCGGCGGTGATCTGTTCGGCTTCGCCGGGACCGGCACCTTCGCCGAGGAGGTCGTCGTCGACGCCGGATGCGCGGTGCCGATCCCCGACGACGTGCCCTTCGACATCGCCGCGCTCATCGGCTGCGGGGTGACCACCGGGCTCGGCGCGGCCCTCAACACCGCCGATGTGGCGGCCGGTTCGTCCGTCGCCGTGATCGGCTGCGGCGGCGTCGGCATCAGCGCGATCCAGGGGGCGCGGCTCAAGGGCGCCGCCGAGATCGTCGCCGTCGACCCGGTCGCCTCCCGTCGCGAGTCCGCCCTCAAGTTCGGTGCCACGAAGGCCGTTTCCCCCGAGGAGCTGCCCGACGCCAAGCAGCAGGTCACCGGCGGCGAGGGCTTCGACTACGTCTTCGAGGTCGTCGGCAAGTCCGCCACCGCCCGCACGGCCTACGACCACACGCGGCGCGGCGGCACCCTGGTCGTCGTCGGCGCGGGCGCCATGGACGACTTCCTCCAGCTCAACATGTTCGAGCTGTTCTTCGACGAGAAGCGCATCCTGCCGTCCATGTACGGCGGCGGTGACGTGCTGACCTCCTACGAGCGCACCATCGCCCTGTGGCGGGCCGGCCGCATCGACCTGGAGGGGCTCATCACGCACCGGGTGCCGCTCGCCGAGATCAACGAGGCCCTCGACCAGATGCGCACGGGCACCGCGCTCCGCACGTGCATCGAGATCTGAGAGGGGTGTCCGTGTCGCAGCCACTCGAAGGGGTCTCCGTGTCGCAGCCACTCGAAGGGCTGTCCGCGATCGTCACCGGCGCGGGCCGCGGCCTGGGCCGGGCCGAGGCGCTCGAACTCGCCCGGCTCGGCGCCGCCGTCGTCGTCAACGACTTCGGGCAGCCCGGGCGCGACGGGTCCGGCGCGGCCTCCACGGGCCCCGCCGAGGAGGTCGCCGCCGAGATCCGCGCGGCGGGCGGCAAGGCCCTCGCCCACACCGGGGACGTCGCCGACTTCCAACAGGCGGGGCAGCTCGTCGAGTTGGCGGTCTCCGAGTTCGGCAAGCTCGACATCCTCGTCAACAACGCCGGCATCCTGCGTGACCGCATGGTCTTCTCGATGTCCGAGGAGGAGTGGGACGCGGTCATCCGGGTCCACCTCAAGGGGCACTTCAACACGACCCACTTCGCGGCCGCGCACTGGCGCGCCCGGGCCAAGGAGGCGGGCGGGCGGGTGTACGGGCGGATCGTGAACACCTCCTCGGAGGCGTTCCTCGCCGGCTCCGCCGGACAGCCCAACTACGCCGCCGCGAAGGGCGGCATCGTCGGGCTCACCACGTCCACGGCCCTCGCCCTCGCCAAGTACGGCGTCACCGCCAACGCCATCTGCCCGCGTGCCCGCACCCGG
Organism: Streptomyces sp. Act143; assembly: GCF_003143935.1. Lineage (GTDB taxonomy): Bacteria > Actinomycetota > Actinomycetes > Streptomycetales > Streptomycetaceae > Streptomyces. Next base: position 7,603,643 of record NZ_QFRX01000001.1, read on the forward strand.
ATGACCGAGGACGTCTTCGCGGGCTTCGAGCTGCCGGAGGACCGGCTCGACCCGCTGGCCCCCGAGCATGTCGCCCCGCTCGTCGGCTACTTGGCGGCACCGGCCGCCGCCCGCGTCAACGGACAGCTGCTGGTGGTCCACGGCGGGATGGTCGCCGTGGTCGAACGGCCGCGGGTGCGAGCCAAGTTCGACAGCAAGCAGGAGACCTTCACGTACGACGAACTCGACACGCTGCTCACCCCGCACTTCGCGGAGCGGCCGGAGGGGGAGACCTTCGGGGCGGCCGAAGTACTGGGACTCAAGCGCGCATAGCGAACGGCCCCGCTCACCTCGACGGTGAACGGGGCCGTGCGTCCTGCGTCCTGCGTGTGTCCTGCGTCCTCAGGCCGCCGACTCGGTCTCCTCGGCCGGCTTGCGGTGCCGGCCGCGAGGGGCCGACTCGCCGTCCCGGGCCGAGACCTGACCGCGGTGCTTGCCGTGGCCCGTGGACTCCTGGACATCGGTGTGCGGCGGCTCGATCGTGCGTGCGTCGCTCATCGGAAGAACTCACCCCGTCAACATGATCTTTCAAACAGCCGGGCGAGTTTAACCGGCACCCCACAGGGCGAATCCAGGCGGGCGCGCCAACCGGCACTACTTCGTTACAAGACGTCCCAGAGGCGCTTCCCCGAGCGGCACCGGCCGCGGCGTCACCGGCTCCGCGGCCACCGGCACCGGCTCCGTCGGCACCGGCTCGGCCGCCGCCACGGGCTCCGGGGAATCCGGCTCCGACGGCCCGCCGGCACCCGAGTCCGACGCCGCATCCGGCGCCTCCCCGGCGGCCGTCCCGCCCCTGTCCGAATCCCCCGGGCCCGTGTCCCCCGCGGTTCCCCCGTTCCCGATGGCTCCTCCCGCCCCCGCCGCCACGGGGACCGTCAACTCCGCTACTCCGCAGGGAACTTCGTCCGTGGCGTACGGCAGCCGCAGCACCCCGTCCCGCGTCCACAGCCCGGTACCCGTCAACCACCCCGCGGGCGCCGCGAGATGGTGCACCTGCCGCCCGTCCGGCCGCCACACCCCGACCCAGCTGCCCAGCGGCCCGTCGATGCGCAGCGCCACCGCGCAGCTCTCCGGCATCAGCACCTGCCCCGGCTGCACCGCGAACGGCGTCACCGCGCAGTCGGGCAGCCGCAGGCTCTCCGGGAAGCGCACCGGCAGGGTGCTGCCCATGACCCCCCATCCCAGCCGCTGCCGTCCCGGCGAGGGCGCGTCGGAGGCGATCAGCAGCAGCCCGCTGTCCGGGTCGGCCAGCAGCAGCCGGTCGTCGCTGCCGGGCGCGATCTGGAGCAGCGGCGACACCTCGCCGCCCCGCTCCAGGTCCACCACGATCGCCTTGGTGCAGCCGCCGACCTCCCGGTCCAGGGCCAGCATCCGCCCGGCCCGGTCCAGCCACACCCCGCCCGAGCAGCGCCCGGGGATCTCCGCGAGGTGCTCGGGCCCGAAGGCGCCGCCGGCCACGAGCCACACCGCCGTGGTCCGCCGGCCCACCGCGAGGGCGTACGCCTTCTCCCCGCCCGGGGACGGCGGCAGCAGCCGCAGCCGGGTCCCCTCGTCGGGGCACTCGACCGCGCCGAGCGGCAGCTCACCCGTGTCCGGGCCGGTCGGGTAGAGCAGTGAGAAGTTGTGCCGCCCGTCCGCGAACCGCCGGATCAGCACCCGTCCGTCGGCCATCGGCTGGACCTCGGTGCCGGGCTCCTCCGGCTGGTTGCCGTGCAGGGACACGGCGTACGGCTCCGGGCCGTCCAGCGTCCAGCGCTCCGGGAACCAGGAGTCGCCGTCGTGGGTGAGGCGGGCGGCGTAACCGCCGTCCGCGGTGATCACGCAGTCAGCCTGCGGCGTACCGTCCTCGTCCGCCGCCGTGGGCTCGATCGCACAGGCCGTCATGGTTCGGTCACCTCCGGATCACGAAGCTAGTTTTCGCACGCACGGGCGTGGGACAGGCCGACGTCCCCTTCACACAAAGGGGTGGCCCAGGAACGATTCGCCTGAGGAAACGGAGATGAATGTGCTGGCCGGGGCCAACGGGAGCCACACCGGTACAAGGGCACAGAACAGGCAGGTAGCCTTTTGTGCGTGCCCCGTCTGTCTGAAGTCATCGCCGCGCTGGAGAACCTGTGGCCCGCCGAGCGGGCCGAGTCCTGGGACGCGGTCGGCACCGTCGTGGGCGACCCCGACCAGGAGGTCACCCGGGTCCTGTTCGCCGTCGACCCGGTCCAGGAGATCGTCGACGAGGCGCTGAAGCTCGGCGCCGACCTGCTGGTCACCCACCACCCGCTCTACCTGCGCGGCACGACGACGGTCGCGGCCGGGCACTTCAAGGGCCGGGTCGTCCACACCCTCATCAAGAACGACATCGCGCTGCACGTGGCCCACACCAACGCGGACACCGCCGACCCGGGCGTGAGCGACGCGCTGGCCGGTGCCCTGGACCTCCGGGTCGTAGGACCGCTGGTGCCGGACCCGTCGGACGCCACGGGCCGCCGGGGTCTCGGCCGGATCTGCGAGCTGGACCACCCGCTCCCGCTGAAGGAGTTCGCGGCGAGGGCCGCCGAGCGGCTCCCCGCCACCGCGCAGGGCATCCGCGTCGCCGGCGACCCCGAGGCCGTCGTCCGCACGGTCGCCGTCAGCGGCGGCTCCGGCGACAGCCTCTTCGACGCCGTCCGCGCCGCCGGCGTGGACGCGTTCCTCACCGCGGACCTGCGCCACCACCCGGCCTCCGAGGCCCGCGCCCACAGTCCTCTCGCGCTGCTCGACGCGGCGCACTGGGCCACCGAATGGCCCTGGTGCGAGCTGGCCGCAGCCCAGCTCGACGAGATCTCCGACCGCAAGGGATGGGACCTCAGGGTCCACGTCTCCCGCACGGTCACCGACCCCTGGACCGCCCACGCGGCGTCCACCCCGACTACTGACATGGGAGCCCCCAACTGAACGCCGCGCCCGCCGACCAGATCCGCCTTCTCGACGTCCAGGCCCTCGACGTCCGCCTCCAGCAGCTCGCCCACAAGCGGAAGTCGCTGCCCGAGCACGCCGAGATCGAGTCGCTGACCAAGGACGCCACCCAGCTGCGCGACCTCCTCGTCGCCGCGCAGACCGAGGAGAGCGACACCGCCCGCGAGCAGACCAAGGCCGAGCAGGACGTCGACCAGGTCCGCCAGCGCGCCGCCCGCGACCAGCAGCGCCTGGACTCCGGCGCGGTCACGTCCCCCAAGGACCTGGAGAACCTCCAGCGCGAGATCGCCTCCCTCGCCAAGCGCCAGGGCGACCTGGAGGACATCGTCCTGGAGGTCATGGAGCGCCGTGAGTCCGCGCAGGAGCGGGTCGCCGAGCTGACCGAGCGGGTCGGCGCGGTCCAGGGCAAGATCGACGACGCGACGGCCCGCCGGGAGGCGGCGTTCGAGGGCATCGACGGCGAGGTCGCCACGGTCACCAAGGAGCGCGAGGTCATCGCGGGCACCATCCCCGCGGACCTGCTCAAGCTCTACGACAAGCTGCGCGAGCAGCAGGGCGGTATCGGCGCGGCCAAGCTGTACCAGCGCACCTGCCAGGGCTGCCGCCAGGAGCTGGCGATCACCGACATCAACGAGATCCGCGCGGCGGCGCCCGACACGGTCGTCCGCTGCGAGAACTGCCGCCGCATCCTGGTGCGCACGGCCGAGTCGGGTCTGTAGAGGCCGTGAGGCCCTTTGGGGCTTTGAGGCCCTTGAGGGTTCTGTAAGGAGCTTTGCGCGTGCGGGAGTTCATCGTCGAGGCGGACGGCGGGTCGCGGGGCAACCCCGGCCCGGCCGGGTACGGCTCGGTCGTCATCGACGCGGCCACGGGCGAGACGCTGGCGGAGCGGGCCGAGTACATCGGCGTCGCGACGAACAACGTCGCCGAGTACCGGGGCCTGGTGGCCGGCCTGCGCGCGGCGGCCGAACTGGACCCCGCCGCCTCCGTCCACGTCCGCATGGACTCCAAGCTCGTCGTCGAGCAGATGTCGGGCCGCTGGAAGATCAAGCACCCGGACATGAAGCCGCTGGCGATGGAGGCGGCACGGGTGCTCCCGCCGGACCGGGTGACGTACGAGTGGATCCCGCGCGAGCGGAACAAGCACGCGGACCGGTTGGCGAACGAGGCGATGGACGCGGGGGCGAAGGGGGAGCAGTGGTCGGCTTCGGCTTCGGTGGCGGAGTTGGAGACGAGGGCCGCCGCGTCCGCCGCGCCTGAGCCGTCCGGCCCGCCGGGTGACGCGGTGGCGGGTGCGGCGCGCGCGCGGGCTGCGCTGGCGGCGGCCTCGGCGGCGGCGGCTTCGACCTCGGCTGCGTCGGCGGCCTCGGCCTCGCCTGCGTTGGTGGCTTCGGCCTCCCCTGCGGCGGCGGCCTCGACCTTCGCCTCCTCTGCTACCGCCTCCTCTGCTACCGCCTCCTCTGCTACCGCCCACTCTGCTACCGCCCACGCTGCTGCTGCGCCTTCTTCCGCCGGCCGGTCTTCCCGCCGCGGAGCGGCGGAGTCTCCGGGCGGCGGAGCCGCGAAGGCTGACGCTGATGTCCGGGCCGCTCAGAGCGTCGCCAGTCCTGGCTGGGCCCCGGCCGACATGGGGTCGCCTGCGACCTTCGTGCTGCTGCGGCACGGGGAGACGCCGTTGACTCCGCAGAAGCGGTTCTCGGGGAGCGGGGGGACCGACCCGTCGCTGTCCGAGGTGGGGCGCGAGCAGGCGCGGCGGGTCGCGGAGGCGCTGGCCCGGCGTGGCACCGTACAGGAGATCGTGGCGTCGCCCCTCACCCGTACCCGGGAGACCGCGGCCGCCGTGGCCGAGCGCCTCGGGCTGGACGTGACCGTCGAGGAAGGGCTGCGGGAGACCGACTTCGGGGCGTGGGAAGGGCTGACCTTCGGAGAGGTGCGGGAGCGGTACCCCGACGACCTCAACCGCTGGCTCGCCGACCCCGACGCCGAACCCACCGGCGGCGGTGAGAGCTTCGCGGCGACGGCCACCCGGATCGCCGCCACCCGCGACAAGCTGATCGCCGCGTACGCGGGCCGTACGGTCCTGCTGGTCAGCCACGTCACGCCGATCAAGACGTTCGTACGCCTCGCCCTCGGCGCCCCGCCGGAGTCCCTGTTCCGCATGGAACTGAGCGCCGCCTCCCTGTCGGCGGTGGCGTACTACGCCGACGGCAACGCCAGCGTCCGCCTCTTCAACGACACGTCCCACCTGCGTCCCTGAGGTCCCTGAGTCCGGCGGCGGCGCGGGCCAGCTCCTCGACCCGCGCCCAGTCCCGCGTGGCGATCGCCTCCGCCGGCAGCATCCAAGTCCCGCCCACACACCCCACGTTGGGCAGGGCCAGGTAATCCGCGGCGTTCGCCGGGCCGATCCCTCCCGTCGGGCAGAAGCGCGCCTGCGGCAACGGCCCGGCCAGCGACTTCAGATACGCCGTCCCGCCCGCGGCCTGCGCCGGGAAGAACTTCATCTCCCGCACCCCGCGCTCCAGCAACGCCACGACCTCGGACGCGGTCGAGACCCCCGGCAGGAACGGCACCCCGGACGCCCGCATGGCGTCGAGGAGTACGTCCGTCCACCCCGGGCTCACCAGAAACCGCGCCCCGGCCCGTACGCACTCCGTCACCTGCTCCGGCGTCACGACAGTCCCCGCGCCGACCACCGCGTCCGGCACCCCGTCGGCGATCGCCCGGATCGCCTTCAGCGCGACCGGCGTCCGCAGGGTCACTTCGATCGCCGGCAGCCCTCCCGCCACCAGCGCCCGCGCCAGCGGCACGGCATCGGAGGCGTCCTCGATGACGACGACGGGCACGACGGGGGCGAGATCCAGCACGCTCATGGCCTCATCGTGCCCATGAGGAGCGATGTGTGCAATGAGCGTTGCGGAGGATGCAATGGGGTCAGGAGGCGGGTGTGCGCCTAGTGGACCTCGTCCACCAGCACATCCAGCGACCACGCCTTCCCGGCCCCCTTCGGCGGCTCCACCTCGACCACGTACCCGAGGTCCCGCAGCGCCTCCACCAGCTCGGCGGGCCCGGCAGGCGCGATGCCCGCCGCCAGCAGACTCCGTACGATCCGCCCCTTGGTCGCCTTGTTGAAGTGGCTCACCACCTTCCGCGTCGGCGCGTGCAGCACCCGCACGCTCGCCGTCCGCCCGGCCACGTCCCCCTTCGGCTTCCAGGCGGCGGCGTAGGCGGAGGACCGCAGATCAAGCACGAGCCCCGCCCCGGCCGCCTCCGGCATGACCTCGGCCATCGGCCCCCGCCAGTGCGCCCCCAGCGCCCCGAGCCCCGGCAGCTTCACGCCCATGGAGCACCGGTACGAGGGGATCTTGTCGCCGACCCCGACGGCCCCCCACAGCCCCGAGAACACCAGCAGCTGCCGCCCCGCCCGCCGCTTCGCGCCCGCGTCGAGGGAGGCGAGGCCGAGCGCGTCATACAGCACACCGGTGTAGATCTCCCCGGCAGGCCGCGCCCCGGCGCCCAGCAGTTCCGCGTTCTTCCCGACTTCACCCCGCAGCCCCTCGCTCAGCCCGAGCACCTCCCGGGCCTTCTCCTCGTCCCCCGCACACAGCTCGACGAGCTCACCGAGCACGGCCGCCCGTGCCTCGGTCAGCCCCGGCAACGACAACGACTCCAGCTTCAGCGGGGCGCCACGACCGGAGGAGGCCTTGCCTTCGGACGGCGGCAGCAGGACAAGCACGGGATGGATCTCCTTCACGTCTGGCTCCGCCCCAGCGTACGGCGTGCCACCCTGCGCCCCCCGCTCTACGCTCGCTGGTATGCCCCGCCGCCACATCAGCGTGACCGGCGCCCCCGAAGCCCCTCTCCGGGCCGCCCTCACCGCACTGCGCACCGACCTCGGCGTGCCGGACGCCTACCCGCCGAACGCGGCGGCGGAAGCCGGCCACCCGCCGCCGCTCCCACCGCACGACGACGCCACCGACATCCCCTTCTTCACCATCGACCCGCCCACGTCCACCGACCTCGACCAGGCGATGCACCTCTCCCGCCGGGGCACCGGCTACCGCGTCCACTACGCCATCGCCGACGTCGCCGCCTTCGTCGTACCCGGATCGGCACTGGACGCCGAGACCCACCGCCGGGTGATGACCCTCTACTTCCCCGACGAGAAGGTCCCGCTGCACCCACCGGTGCTCAGCGAGGGCACGGCCAGCCTGCTCCCGGACCAGACCCGCCCGGCGGCCCTGTGGACGATCGACCTCGACGCGGAGGGCCGGACGGTGGCGGTGGACGTCCGCCGCGCCCTGGTCCGCAGCCGGGCGAAGCTGGACTACGAGGGCGTGCAGAAGGAGATCGACGGGGGCACCGCGGAGGAGCCGCTGGCCCTGCTGGAGGTGGTGGGCCGGCTGCGGGAGGAGCTGGAGGTGGCCCGGGGCGGCATCTCCCTGAACGTCCCCGAACAGGAGATCGTCGAGCACGACGGGGGTTACCAGCTGTCGTACCGCGCCCCGCTCCCCGCGGACGGCTGGAACGCCCAGATCTCCCTGCTCACGGGCATGGCGGCGGCGGACCTGATGCTCACCCACGGCACCGGCGTACTGCGCACGCTCCCCGCCGCCCCCGACGGCGCGGTCGGCCGCCTGCGCCGCACGGCCCACGCCCTGCACATCGACTGGCCGCACCACGTCTCGTACGCGGCGCTCGTGCGGTCGCTGGACCCGCAGGTCCCGCACCACGCGGCCTTCCTGCAGGAGTGCACGACGCTGCTGCGCGGCGCGGGCTACACGGTCTTCCGCGACGGGGTCCTCCCACCGATCACCACCCATGCGGCGGTGGCGGCCCCGTACGCCCACTGCACGGCCCCCCTGCGCCGCCTCGCCGACCGCTACGCGTCGGAGATCTGCCTGGCGGCAGTGGCGGGGCAGGCTCCGCCGGACTGGGTGCTGAGGGCGCTGGACTCACTGCCGCAGGAGATGACCGAGGGCGGCCGGCGCGCGGCCACGGTCGAGCGGGAGTGCGTCGACATCGTCGAGGCGGCGCTGCTGAAGGACCGGGTGGGGGAGGTCTTCGACGGGTGCGTGGTGGAGGTGGAGGAGCGCAGGCCGTCGGTGGGGGTGGTGGTGTTGGAGTCCCCGGCGGTGATCGGCCGCATCGACGGGATCGACGGGGAGGATCTCCCCCTGGGCGAGCGTCTGCGGGTCAGGCTGCTGCAGGCCGATCCGGGAGCGTCGAAGGTGCGGTTCGCGCCTGCGTGATCGCACGGGTGAGGGAGGCGGGGTCGTCGGCGTGGAACCGGACCGTGTGGATGTGCCGTTGGCGGCCGAGGAGGGTGAAGTGGGTGACGGGATGGGTGAGTTCGAGGACGAGGGTGGTGCGGGCGCCGACGGGAAGGTCGAGGACGCTGGCGGTGCGTTCGTGGGCGGTCCGCAACTCACGTCGTACGGCAGCGATTTGCTGAAGCGGTACGCGTAGGTCGACGTACGCGCCTCGGCGGATCAGAAGGGTGCCGGTGCCGATGTCGAGGACGTGCGGTCGTACGACGTCGGCGGCATGCATACCGATGACGAGAGCGACGGTGTAGAGGTCCAGGCCGAGGACGCCCCGGTGGACGGTCGGCCAGTCCCGCAGCAGCACGGACATGGTCAGCGACTCGATGACGCAGACGAAGGCGAGCCCGAACATCAGTGGCCCCGCGCCGCGGGCGTAGGGGAAGGCGACGCACCCGGAGCCGCCGGCCAGGTGCGTCCGCCGGGCGGCCCAGAGGACGAGGCTGACGAGGAGCCGTGTCTCGTGCCGGAGCAGTGCGCGCACGATCCTCATGGCCGCTGTCCCTGGACGATGCGCAGGGCCTGCCGGACGGCCTCCGCCTGGGCCGGGGCGAAGTCGGCGTAGAGGGCACGGAGGAAGCTGTGCTCGGGGTCGATGTCGGTCGCGGGCAGCAGGGCGGGAGGGATGAGGGCGGCGAGGGTACGGGCGGCTTCGGCGATGCGGGGGTCGGCGGGCGGGGCGTCGACGAGGGAGTCGAGCAGGGCGTACGCCTTCTTGGCGTCGGCGAGGGCGTCGGGGGAGGCGAAGGCGGAGGTGACGGCACTCAGCAGCCGTTCCCTCTGCTCAGGATCGGCGGCAGTCTCGATCAAGGCGAGGACCTCACGGTCCTTGACGGCCATGGGGGAGTCGGCGAGGGGGGCCATGTCGCGGAAGAGGGCGGCGAGTTCGGGCGAGACGGGGCCTTCGGGAGGGAGCGCGCCGGCACTGCCGTCCGCGTCGAGCAGGGCCCGCAACCGCACCCGCCGCTCGCGGAGGGCGGCCTCCTGCCGGGCGAGGTCCTCGTCGAGTTCGGTGAGCACCTCGACGAGATCCTTCCCGGCGTCCTCGACGAGCACGTCCCGCACCTCGGCGAGCCCCAGCCCCAGCTCGGTCAGCCGCCGGATGCGGGCGAGCACGACGGCGTGCCGCAGGGTGTAGTCCCGGTAGCCGTTGCTGAGCCGCTCCGGCTCGGGCAACAGCCCGAGATGGTGGTAGTGCCGCACGGTCCGCGTGGTGACGCCGACGACGGCGGCGAGTTCTCCGATCCGCATGGGATCAGTAGAGACGTTGACGTCGCGTGAGGGTCAAGGCCGGACCCGGTGCCTCTCACGAACGGGTACGCTCCGGTGGTGCGGTCCCAGCGCCGACCGAAGGGCTGTTTCCCTGGTGGCCGCCGGATTCCTTCGCCTTCGATCTGGAGACAACGGACTTTCTCTGACCACTCCGGCGTTGCACCCTGAGAACGACGGACAGGGGGCGCGGCGTGGAACAGGCACTGTGGACTCGGGCGAAGCTGGGCCGCTGCGGCCCCCGCCTGGACCTCCTCACGGCCCGCTTCGACAAGCACGTCTACGCCCCCCACGCCCATGACGAGTTCACGGTCGGCGTGTGCGTGGGCGGCTCGGAGATCATCGACTACAGGGGCGGCCATATCCGCACAGGCCCCGGCAGCATCGTCGTACTGGCACCGGGAGAGGTGCACACAGGAGGCCCGGGAAACGCGACGGACGGCTACGCGTACCGGGCCCTGTACGCGGAGACGCCCCTGCTCGCCGACGGCACCCTCGGCTTCCCGCACTTCCGCGAGCCCCTGATAGACGACCCGGAGCTGGCCGCCGCCCTCCTGCGTACCCACACCGCCCTGAGCGCCCGCCCCGACCCCCTGGAAGCCGAGTCCCGCCTGCCCTGGCTGCTCACGGCCCTGGCCCGCCGCCATTCGACGGCCCGCCCCGCCGACGACAGGCTCCCCGGCGCGGACCGCATCGCCCGCGTCGTACGCGACCGCCTGGCGGACGAACTGCTGGACCCGCCGTCCCTGGCCCTGCTGGGCGCGGAACTGGGCCTGTCCCGCTACCAGCTCCTACGCGCCTTCCGTACGACGATGGGCCTGCCCCCGTACGCCTGGCTGGCGCAATACCGGGTCCACCGCGCCCGGACCCTGCTGGAATCGGGGCTGCGCCCGGCGGAGGCGGCGGCAGCGGTGGGCTTCGCGGACCAGGCGCACCTCACGCGGTGGTTCCGGCGGGTGCTGGGGGTGACGCCGGCGGCGTACCGCAACAGCGTTCAAGACGGGCGCTGACGGCGCGACGAGCATGGCGGTATGACTGCACGCGGCTGGTTCCTGTTCTCCCTGATGGGAGTGGTGTGGGGCATCCCCTACCTGATGATCAAGGTGGCGGTGGAGGCCCCGCTGTCGCCGTCCTTCGTGGTGTTCACGCGGTGCGCGCTGGGCGCGGCGCTGCTGCTGCCGTTCGCGGTGCGGCAGGGGAACCTGACAGGGACGGTCCGACGCCACTGGAAGCCGCTCCTGGCCTTCGCGTGCATAGAGATCATCGGCCCGTGGTTCACGCTGACGGACGCGGAGAGGCATCTGTCGAGCTCGACGGCGGGGCTGCTGATAGCCGGGGTGCCGATCGTGGGCGTGGCGCTGGCCCGCTTCTTCGGTGACACGGAGCGGCTGGGTGCGCGGCGGTCGGCGGGGCTGGGGTTGGGCCTGGCCGGGGTCGGGGTCTTGACGGTGCCGCACCTGACGGGCGGGGACGCGCGCTCACTGGGCGAGGTACTGCTGACGGTCGTCGGCTACGCGACGGCGCCCCTGATCGCGGCCCGCTGGCTGAAGGACGTCCCCACCCTCCAGCTGACCGCGCCCTGCCTGGCGCTGGCGGCGGTGGTGTACGCACCGGCGGCGGGAGCGACGTGGCCGTCGTCGATGCCGTCGGCGTCGGTACTGACGGCGCTGGTCGCCCTGGGGGCGATCTGCACGGCGCTGGCCTTCGTGGCGTTCCTGGAGCTGATCAAGGAGGTGGGCCCGACGCGGGCGACGGTGTTCACGTACGTCAATCCGGCGGTGGCGGTGGCGGCGGGGGCGCTGTTCCTGGGGGAGGAGCTGACGCTGGGCATCGGGGCGGCGTTCACGCTGATCCTGGGGGGCTCGGTCCTGGCGACGGCGTCTGGAGCCCGGCGCTCTGGCCGCCCGGTAACATGGTCGACACGGCAGACGAGCCGGGCGGACGGCCGCGTGGAGTCCCCTTGACGGGGGCTTCCCGAGGAACGTCCGGGCTCCACAGGGCAGGGTGATGGCTAACGGCCACCCGGGGTGACCCGCGGGACAGTGCCACAGAAAACAGACCGCCGGGGACCTCGGTCCTCGGTAAGGGTGAAACGGTGGTGTAAGAGACCACCAGTGCCCAGGGTGACCTGGGCAGCTAGGTAAACCCCACCCGGAGCAAGGTCAAAAGGGGCCGTCTTCTTGAAAGAGGGGCGGCTCTGCGGAGACGTTTGAGGGCTGCCCGCCCGAGTCCCCGGGTAGACCGCATGAGGCCGGTGGCAACACCGGTCCTAGATGGATGGCCGTCTCCCCGGCCGCCGCGAGGTGGCCGGGTGACAGAACCCGGCGTACAGCCCGACTCGTCTGCCGCTGCCTGCGGCCTCCCTTGGCCAGGTCGTGCAGTCCGTTGCCCGGGCATAGGTATGGGTCGACCGGCGCAACGTCCGCTGCCACCACAGGCGACCGCCGGTTCATCTGTGGAGACTGCCAGGTACCCTCGGACTCATCGTCAATGCGGCCCGACGGGCTTCCGCTCCACCCCGGTGGGGTCTCGAAGGACATGCCCCCACCCGCACGAGTCTCTTCGTGCTGCCCGGGGGAAGTCCTTGCTGTTCCGCGCGTCCGCCAAAACGGTCGCCGTCATGGCACTCGACGGTTCGCTGTTCCTGCACCTCACCGACCAGTTCGTCCACATGCACGGCTATCGGCCCGGGGCCTCGGAGGTGCGTTCCTGGGAGCGCAGCATCCCTCTACTGACCGCCGCGCTCAACGACGCCGGCCTGGGCGGCGTGGAGGTCATGCTGGAGTACGCGCTGCCGCTCAACAGCAAGCGCGCCGATGTCGTCCTCGCCGGTGTGCATCCGGTCACGCAAGAGCCGTCCTACGTAGTGGTGGAATTGAAGCAGTGGAGTCAGGCGGCTCCGCACGAGGACGATCCCACCCTCTGCCATGTCGACGCTTACGCCCACCCCGTGCTCAATCCGATCGAGCAGGTGTGGCGGTACTGCGACTACCTGGTCAACTTCAACGGCGCGGTGGCCGAACACGGCGAGCGGATTCATGGGGTGGCCTTTTTGCACAACGCCACCGAGTTCGGGGTGGCGGGGCTACGGGAGATCCAACGTGACGGGCGCGGACGGCTCTTCACGGGGGAGCGTCGTGGTGCCTTCCTGGACCACCTCCGGTCGAAGCTGAGCGACCAGCATTCTGGTGCTCGTGCCGCCGACGAGTTGCTCGCGGGTGCGACCGTGCCGTCGAGACAGTTGATGTCCGTGGCAGCCCAGGAAGTCCGGGAGCGCCAGCAGTTCGTCCTGCTCGACGAGCAACAGGTCGCCTACCGCATGGTGCTCAACGCGGTGGAGCGAGCGAAGCGCGCGGACCACAAGGAAGTCGTCGTCGTCACTGGTGGCCCCGGCACCGGGAAGAGCGTGATCGCGCTTCAACTGCTCGGCGAGCTCTACCGGAGGGGTGTGGCCGCGGTCCACGCGACCGGCTCGCAGTCGTTCACCAAGACGATGCGCAAGGTGGCCGGTTCCCGGAAGCGGGAAGTCCAGGGCCTTTTCAAGTACTTCAACAGCTTCATGACCGCGGAGAAGAACAGTCTGGGTGCTCTGATCTGTGACGAGGCGCACCGCATCCGGGAGACGTCGGCCAACCGCTACACCCGGGCGGCGCTGCGGACCGGCAGAGCGCAGATCGACGAGCTCATCGATGTCGCCCACGTCCCGGTCTTCTTCCTCGACGAGCACCAAGTGGTGCGTCCCGGTGAGATGGGCACTGTGGACGAGATCCGTGAGGCCGCTTCCAGAAGGGGCATCGACTGCCATGTCGTTCCGCTGGACAGCCAGTTCCGTTGTGGAGGAAGCGACGCCTACCTGCGCTGGGTGGTCCGGCTCCTCGGCCTCGAGCCGGGCGGACCGGTCGTATGGGAGCCCGACGGCCGTATGCAGTTGCTGATCGCTGACAGTCCCGAGCAGATGGAGGCGTTCCTCGACGCCCGCCGCGCTGAGCAATACGGTGCCCGGATGTCCGCGGGCTACTGCTGGCGATGGTCCCCCGAGCCGAAGCCCGGCGATCCTCTGCCTGCCGACGTCGTCATCGGGGGCTGGGCCCGGCCCTGGAACCTGCGGGGGGACCGGTCGGTCTCCGGCGCACCCCCGTCCGCGTTGTGGGCCACCGATCCTGCCGGCTTCGGGCAGATCGGCTGTGTCTACACCGCCCAGGGCTTCGAGTACGACTGGTCCGGCGTCATCATCGGCCCGGACCTGGTCTGGCGGGGCGACCGCTGGGTCACCGACCGCACCGCGTCCAAGGACCCGGTCTTCAAGAAGTCCACGCCGGACAGCGACGTTGACCGTCTCATCCGGAACACGTACAAGGTGCTGCTGACACGTGGCATGGTCGGCACGGTCGTGTACTCGACCGACGCGGAGACCCGGGCGAAGCTACGGGAACTCGTGCCCAGCCGACCAGAGCCACGGTCTGCCGTCGTCGTGGAGCCCTCACTGCGGCAGTGAGCGCGCGATATTCGGCCATGGTTCCCTGTGCTTCCAGCCGACCGACGTGTCGAGCACGTCGGGTGGAGCGATCAGTTCTCTAAGATCCCAGGCGTCATTGCGGCCCGACGGGCTTCCCCACGTGGACATGCCCCCATCCGCACGAGTCACTCGTGCCCTGGGGGACCCACCTCGTGTCCATGCTCCTGCTGAAACTGGCAGCGCGGGATCTGCTGAACCTGAATTCAAGACGCCGGATGGTGCCTCACCTGGCTGCGAGGTGGAAGCACTTCCTCAACACCGATGCCTCGTTGACCGAACGCTCCGCCTGGGCGGAGAGCCTGGTGCATCTCGCTGAGGACCTGGTGGCCGCAGGCCGTGGGAACGTCGAGATGGTCGTCGAGTGCGCGGCCACCCTCGACGAGACCGACCGTGCCGGGGACCCACGGCTCATCGACGTGGTCCTCGTGGGGCATCACCCCGAAGAGAAGGGGCTCTCCGTCCAACTCGTCGAGCTGAAAAGGTGGTCGACGGTGACCCGGGTGGAGCGGGCCACCGCGGAACTGGTGCACGTCCCGGGCATGGGGGAGAAGAAGCACCCGGCGCTGCAACTGCGCGAGTACTACGAAGCGTTCACCAGCAACAGGGGCCCGCTGCACGGACTGGCCTACGAGTGCGGCGGCTTCGCCTATCTGCACAATGCCACTGACGCCGCAGTCCTCCCGCTCGTCGGAGTGGACGCGCCTACCGGTTCCTATGCCCGTGTCTACACGAACGACCGCCGTGACCAACTGCTGTCCGACCTGCGGAGCAGCTTCGCCGACGAAGGGGCCGACTCAGCGGCCGAGATCCTGCTGCGGAGCATGGGCTTGCGCAACACCCCGTTGCTCGATGCCATGATCCGCTCCAGAGGCGAGGACACGGTATTCACCCTGCGCGGCCGGCAGAAGAAGGTCGCCGACCAGATCCTGGACACGGCCTCCAAAGTGCTGCCCGACCCCCGGCGGCCCGCTCTGATACCCGATGAACGGCGGGTGGTCTTCCTCGTCACGGGGGGCGCCGGCACGGGCAAGAGCGCCATCGGCCTCCAGATCAAGGCCGAACTGGAGGCGGAGGGCCGCACGGTCAAGTACGCGAGCGGCAGCAGGGCGTTCAATGGTGCCCTGCAGGAGCATGTCGGTTTCGGGGACCGGGAGTTCAAGGAGACCTTCTCCTACTTCAGCAATTTCGTGACCCCGCCCGATCCGCCTCTGGACGTGCTGATCTGCGACGAGGCTCATCGCCTGCGGGAGCGTTCGACCAACCGCTTCTGGAAGCCCGAGGACTGGGGTACAAAGCCTCAGGTGGACGAACTTCTCGATGCTTCCAGGCTGACGATCTTCTTCCTCGACGAAGGTCAGTCCGTGCGTCCGCAGGAGGTCGGCACGGTCGACCTCGTGGAGGACGCGGCAAGGCGCTACGACGCCCACTTGGTCCGTTGCAGCCTGCGGGAACAGTTCCGGTGCGGGGGCAGCGACGCCTACATCCGCTGGGTGCGCGGCGCGTTGGGGATTGCCGACGCGGAACCGGAGCCGTGGACCCCGGACGGGCTGATGCACGTGGAGGTCGTGGACAGTCCGGCAGAACTCGAACGGATCATTCGTGCCGAGGCCGCGGCAGGAGCGTCCGCCCGCATGGTTGCCGGGTACTGCTGGCCTTGGACGAAGCCTCTGGGCAGGGAGAAGCGGCTGGAACCCGACGTCAGGATCGGTGACTGGCACCGGCCGTGGAACGCGGACAGCGAGTCCTTCTGCGAGAACAAGGCCGTCCCGCCTTCCAAGATCTGGTCCGTGCACGAGAACGGCCTGGGCCAGATCGGCTGTGTGTACACGGCGCAGGGGCTGGAGTGGGACTGGTGCGGCGTGATCATGGGTGAGGACATGGTGCGCCGGGGTGATCGCTGGGTGTTCCGGCGGGGCAAGGAACGAGCGGACAAGGAGGCGGGCGTCAAACGGGTGGGCCAACCCGGCTCGTTCGACCCCAAAGTGAAGCCGAAGAGCGTGGACGACGGCGAGTTCGCGCGCCTCGTCCGGCACGCGTACCACGTGCTGATGACCCGGGCGAGCCGCGCGACCGTGCTCTATTCCACGGACGAGGAGACCCGGGACTATTTGAAGGGGCTCGTCGGCGACGTCCAGATCCACGGTCTGCGACCCACCTGGGAGAACCTGCCCGAAGAAGCACGACAGCCGCATCTGCCTCGCCCCGCTCGAGGAGGGCGCCGCCGCAGGAGGCGTAAGAAGAAGGGCACTCCGCCCGGCGAGCTGCGTCTCTTCTGAGACGGTGGACCAGAAGATGGGTGGCGGGCTCCCGGGCCCGCCACCTGCCGGTCAGAGGACCAGGCGCGCTACCACGGTGAGTGCCGTCACCAACAGGTTGGTGATGACTCCTACCGTGACGTCCACCAGAATCTGACGAATCCGGTCACGACGTGCAAGCTTGTACTCAACGGGGTTCATCGGTTTCCACTCCTGAGCGTGAGCTGGGAATGGCAGGGATCGCCCTACCGGGCATCCGCAGTCACACCGCGCGAAACCCGCGATGGAGACCATTCGTCGCTCATTACCGAGGATTGGAACCTGGAACACCGCCAACGTACCCTCCGGGAGGTGCGCAGCGGGTAACCACGTTAACGCACGGGGCAGTTGACGCAGATCGAATTCGGACGCCATGGCGACGCCGCACGTGCGTCAGAGGCACTGCTCCCGGAAGGCGCGGTACCGCTTGCAGTCCCACAGTGGCCGAGGCCAGATCAGGCTGGCACCAGTTGCCACGCACCCGACTGCGGAGTGGTCCGGTTTGGGCCCCCAGGTTGGCATGTGCACAGAGCGAACAACGGGGGGGGGGCGGCATGACCGACCTGGGCAAGGAAGCTGCGTCCATGCTCTCATCACGCATGTCACCTTCTGCTCCCGACGGCCGGGCGTTCTCCCCTGTGTACACGACGTGAACTCGTTCACACAGGAGGCGTTGTCGGACCTGTCGCAGGATGATGCGGCGCACCCGCTCATGGAGCGAAAAGGAATCTGACCATCGGTGGAGCCGTGAGGCCCCACCGAGCGATCACGAGCGGTCTGACCTCTGCCGTGCCGTCTTCGCCATCCAGGCCTGGCAGGCCCATCGGGCCAGCGAGCCCACGGCGATGGCTACGAGAATGGCTCCCCAGTCGATGACGTGCGGGAGTCCGGGCCAGAAGGCGAAGAACGCCAGTGCGCTGATCATGCCTACGAGGAAGGCAGCGATGCCTGCTCGCTGTCGTCGCGTGTCTCGCGTCGGTTCGGGGCTCTTCGCTTGGGGTCGTTCGACCATCCGGGACTCACTTCGTGATGTGGTGGCACTGGCTTACGCGGCGCACTCCGTTGACATAGAGGTGGGCGCACGCCTTTCCATAACGAGGCAACCTCTGCGGAGAGTTGTTTCGCATCGGGTCGATCTTGCATTCGCTGTGCGTCTTGCCGCGTGACGTGCGGTACATCCGGTTGTTGGTGTCCGCGTAGGTGAAGTCGATGCGCCAGTTGCAGAAACCGCTGCTGAGAGCTGCGACGAAGGCGCAGTCGACGCCGGCGTTCTGGTAGGTGATCTCCTTGCCGCTGCCGCGAATGATGTGTGTGAACATGCAGCCTGTCGGGACCTTCATGGTCACTCCACCCACGCTGTACTCGAAGGTGCGTACCGGGGTGGAGCTGATCGCCGTGGCGTGTGCGGTCGTTGGTGCGGTGAGGGCGAGAACTGCAGCAGAAGCCAGAACCGCGGTGAGACGTGAGACATGGTGCCTTAACAACGTGGACCCTTCTGGTGATGTCCTGATGAGCACCTCGGACAACCGGGTCCCGCGCATGGCGGTTGCGCGCTTCTGCTTGTTGCACCGCGATCGAGTGATCAGCGACTAGCTGCGCTGACCTGCGGAAACGTTCTTGGCGTTGATGGTGAGCCCTCGCCGCTCGTGTTCGGCGGCAAGTCGGGTCAGGAGGGTGAGGAAGTGGGCCAGTTCCCCGGGGGAGGGGCAGTGGTGGGAGAGAAGGGCGCGCAATGGGTTCATCAGGTGCCCTCCTGTCAGCGGCTTTCGCACCTGAGCGCTCCAGCCTGCTGCGCGGTCCGTCGGGGCGGCCGGGCGGGTAGCACGTATGGGGGATGCGGGGAAGGTGGCACGTGGGCTCTGGCGGCGGCGAGGAGGTCGTACCGTGACCGGGCTCCTCGGGCCCGCTCACCCCAACGGCCCAAGCCGCCATGCGCCCCCGCTGTTTCCCCCCGAGGCTGGCACCACCCCAACTGCCCAGCCCCGGGAGCGCTTCATGGCATCGATGGACGTCCCCGCCGACGTGCCGAAGCCGACGCAGACACAGACGCCGACGCCGACGGCCCCGTCGGCGCAGGCGGCGGCGCGAGCCACCCCCGCCCCCGTCCTCAGCTGGGTGACCCTCGCGCTGATGACCACCTCCTCGGTGGCCAGTCTGCGTGCCGCCCCGACCATGGCCGTCTACGGGCTCGCCTGCGTGTTTCTCTACCTCGTCCCGGCGGTCGTGTTCCTGCTGCCCACCGCCCTCGTGTCCGCGGAGCTCGCCTCCGGGTGGACCGGCGGTGTCTATCGGTGGGTGAGCGAGGGATTGAGCAAGCCGCTCGGATTCCTCGCCGTGTGGTGCCAGTTCGCGATGACGATCTTCTACTACCCGAGCCTGCTCGCGTTCGTCGCCAGCACCATCTCGTACGTCATCGACCCCGCCCTCGCCTCCAACGGCCTCTACACCGCCATCGTCATCATGGTCCTGTACTGGACGGGGGTGTGGGTGTCCTCACGGGGGACCAAGGCCCTTGCCGGGTTGTCCAGTTGGGGTCTCATCATCGGAACCCTCGT
Source organism: Streptomyces sp. Act143 (assembly GCF_003143935.1). Taxonomy (GTDB): domain Bacteria; phylum Actinomycetota; class Actinomycetes; order Streptomycetales; family Streptomycetaceae; genus Streptomyces. Next base: position 7,622,583 of record NZ_QFRX01000001.1, read on the forward strand.
GCCGGGCACGATTCTCGTCGTGCTCGGCATCGTCTTCCTCGGGCAAGGGAATCCGTCCGCCGCGCCGATGACCGGCAGTCATCTGCTGCCGGAGTGGACCGGCCTCGCCAGCCTCGTGCTGATCGTGAACAACTTCCTCTCCTACTCCGGCATGGAGATGAACGCCGTTCACGTCTCGTCGCTGAAGGACCCGGCCAGGGAGTATCCCAAGTCCATGTTCCTGGCGATGGGGCTGGTGCTGGTCATCTTCATTCTCCCCGCGCTGGCGATCAGTTGGGTCGTGCCCGCCGACCAGACCAGCCTCACCGCCGGCGTCATGCAGGCCTTCAATGCCTTCTTCTCCTACTTCCACATCGGCTGGATGACCCCCATCGCCGCCGTGATGCTGGTCGCCGCCTCCCTCGGCGGCATGCTCACCTGGCTCGCCGGGCCCTCCAAGGGCCTGCTGGAGATCTCTCGCAGCGAGGGCTATCTGCCGCCCTTCCTGCAGAAGCTCAACAAGTACGGCATCCAGCAGAACATCCTGGTCACCCAGGGCGTCGTCACCACCGCCATCGCCCTGATGTATGCGCTGATCCCCGACGTCTCCAGCGTCTACTGGATCTTCTCCACGATCACCACGCAGGTGTATCTCATCGTCTATCTGCTGATGTTCGCCGCCGCCATGCGGCTGCGGAAGACCCAGCCCGACCACCCCCGTGGCTACCGCGTTCCCGCCCTGCACCTGATGTGCACCGTCGGGCTCCTCGCCTCCGTCGCCGCCCTCGCGATCGGCTTCGTGCCGCCCTCGCAGTTCGGCGGCGGCAGCGTCTGGTCGTACGTCCTCCTCATCGGCGGCGGTCTGGTCATCCTCGGCCTGCTCGTTCCCTACGCCTTCCTCAAGTTCCGCAAGCCCGCCTGGCGCACGGAGAGGAGCGCGTCATGAGTCCCACCCGGTTCGCCTCCGAGCACAAGTGGATCTACCTCGGCGCGATCCTCGTCCTCGTCGTCCTCGCGATCGTCGGCGTCGTGCAGTACGAGAGCGTGAAGTCCACCAACGAGGCGGCGGAGAAGGCCAACAAGCTCGCCGACGCCGCCGAGGACGCCGGCTATCCGCGCCCCGACACCGAGGTGATCGAACGGGCGCTGGGCACGGACGGCGGGATCGTCTGCGAGGACCCCGCGACCGCCCTGCGCTCCGCCCTGTGGAAGATCAACGTCTCCAACGGGGCCGCCTTCGTGGGCCAGCGGCCCGTCATCGGCGACACCAAGGCGCTGCGGGCGGAGGCCAAGATTCTGGAGATCTACTGTCCCGAGAAGCTCGACACGTTCAAGGACCGGCTCGACGACCTGAAGACCGACGACACGGTGAGGCGGGACGCATGACGAGCGACACCATGGCAGGTGGACAGACCGAACAGACCGAACTGGGCGCCAGAATCGCCGCGTTGATGCCCCGCGCCAAACAGGATCTCGCCGACCTCGTCGCCATCCCCTCCGTCGCCGACCCCCGCCAGTACCCGCCCGAGGAGTGCCGTCGGGCCGCCCAGTGGGTCGCCGACGCCTTCGCCGAGGCCGGGCTGCGGGACGTCCACCTCGCCGAGACCCCCGACGGCAGCCACGCCGTCATCGGGCACCGCCCGCCCCCGCCCGGCGCCCCCACCGTCCTGCTCTACTGCCACTACGACGTCCAGCCCCCGCTCGATGACACCGCCTGGACCACCCCGCCCTTCACCCTCACCGAGGCCCAGGGCCGCTGGTACGGGCGCGGCACCGCCGACTGCAAGGGCAACATCGTCATGCACCTCACCGCGCTCAGGGCGCTCGGCGATGACATCCCGGTGGGCCTGAAGTTCGTCGCGGAGGGCTCGGAGGAGCAGGGCACGGGCGGTCTCGAGGCGTACGTCGCCCAGCACCCGGAGCAGTTCCTCGCCGACGCCCTGCTGGTGTGCGACACCGGCAACGCCGAGGTCGGCACCGGCACCGCCACCATCACCCTGCGCGGCCTCGCCAACCTCGTCGTCACCGTCGACACCCTGGGCGGGGAGGTCCACTCGGGCATGTTCGGCGGCCCCGCCCCCGACGCCCTCGCGGCCCTCATCCAGATGCTGGCCACCCTCCGCGACCCCGAGACCGGCGCCACCCGCATCAACGGGCTGGACTGCGAAGGCACTTGGGACGGTGTCGGCTACGACGAGGCACAGTTCCGCACCGACGCCGGCGTGCTGGACGGCGTACGGCTCACCGGCACCGGCACGGTCGCCGACCGCCTCTGGGCGCGCCCGGCCGTGACCGTGCTCGGTGTTGACTGCCCGCCGGTCGTCGGCTCCGCCGCCGCCGTACCGCCCACCGCCCGGGCCCGCGTCAGCCTGCGCGTGCCGCCGGGGACCGACGCCCAGGCCGCGCTCAAGGCCCTCACCCAGCACCTCACGGACGCCGCCCCCTGGGGCGCGCGGGTGACGGTCGAGACCGAGAGCACCGGCTCCCCGTTCCAGGCCGCCACCGACGGCACCGCCTACGCGGCCCTCGGCAAGGCCGTGCAGCAGGTCTACGGCAAACCCCTCGCCTTCCTCGGCCAGGGCGGTTCCATCCCGCTGTGCAACGTCCTCGCCACCACCTACCCCCGTGCCGAGATCGTCCTGATGGGCGTCGAGGAGCCGCGCTGCCTCATCCACGCCCCCAACGAGAGCGTCGACCCGTCCGAGATCGAGCACATGGCGCACGTGGAGGCCCTGTTCCTGCGGGAGTACGCGGCGGCGCACGGCCGCTGAGACGGTCCTAGCGGGAGCCCAGCGACCGTTCCCTCACCCGTCCCAGATGCCGGCTGAACACCTCCCGCGCCTCCGGAGTCAGCGTGCGCAGCGCGACCAAGGCGGTGATCGCGACGTCGCACAGCTCGCTCTGGACGTCGTCCCAGGTATGGGAGTTGCCCTTGCGCGGGTTGTGGTTCATCGCGCCGATCACCGCCTCGGCCACTTCGCCGACCTCCTCCGACAGCTTCAGCATCCGCAGGAGGAGTTCCCGTTGCCCGTCGGGCTGTTCCCCGTCGGACGGGCGGTTCGCGTCGAGCCACGCCCACAGTTCGTCGATGCCCGACCAGATGTCGGGGGCCTGATCACTCATGGACGCAGCCTGGCACGGCAGGTTCAGCTCTTGCCGAGGATCTTGTTCATCTCGGTGATCTCGGCGGTCTGGGACGTGACGATGTCGTCGGCCATGGAGGTGGCGGGCTGGTAGGAGCCCTTCGCTTGCTCCGTCCCGGCCATCTCGACGGCGCCCTCGTGGTGTTCGACCATCATGGTCAGGAACATCGTGTCGAAGTCACGGCCGGAGGCCTTCCGCAGCTTCTCCATGTCCGCGTCGTCCATCATCCCGGGCATCCCGGGCATCCCGGGCATCGCGGAGCCCACCCCGTGATCCATGCCGGGCATCGACTCCATGTCCTCCGGGACGTCCACGCCCCACGCCTTCAGCCAGCCGGAGATGGTCTTGATCTCCGGGTCCTGCGCCTTCTCGATGCGCCCGGCGAGGTCCTTCACGTCCGCGGAGGCGGCCCGGTCGGCGGCGATTTCCGCCATCTCCAGGGCCTGACGGTGGTGCGGGATCATGCCCTGCGCGAAGGAGACGTCCTGCGCGTTGTGGGATGCCGCGGAAGCGGAAGCGGAAGCGGACGCGGACGCGGAGGCCGAGGTGTCGTGGCCGCTCCCGTGGCTGTCGCCGTCGTCGCCTCCGCACGCGGTGAGGACGAGGGCGGCGGTGACGGTCGCCACAACCAGGGCGGCGGCGCGACGCGTACGGGTGGTGCTCATGCTTGAACTCCTGCTGGGTGAAAGGGATTGATCCGGACTGCGGGCATGCCGAGGCGCACGAGTGCGTGCCGTCGGCAACCGTGTCTAGATCCGCAGGAGTTGGAGTTCCGCCAAGGACGGGGGAGCGCGCGCCCCGTCCGGGTCCGCGACCGCGCACGCACGCAGTACGTCGTCCCGTACGACGCCGGCGACCGGGTCGGCCACCGGCGCGGGCAGCACCGGCCCTCCGCTCACCGCAGCCGCCGAACAGGTGGCGTCGGCATGCGTCATGTGCCCGGAGCCGCAGTGGCCCTTGCCACCGCAGTCCTCGTGGGGCGCCGACACGGAGACGAGGCCGGTCATCGCGGAAGGGTACGGGTGATCGCCCGGAGGGGCCCCGCCGGGGGACAGGGCGTGCATCCCCAGAACCCCGGCCAGTACCGCCAGCACGAGCAGCGTCCGCCACCGCCGCGAGGGCGGTCGTGCGCGGAGATGCCCGGAGCGGCGGTTCACGGGGGCACAGCCTAGGGGCAGACCCGGGGGCGCTTCCGGGAGGGGCGCGAAAAACACAGGTGGGTGGGCTCACTCCCCGGACAGCGACTCCTGCTGGTCGAACATCTCCGCGGCCTCGTCCTTCTTCCCCTCCTGCACCCGCCGGTGCCGCGCCCCCACCACCACCGCCGTGGCCGCCGCCGTCACCGCCAGTGCCGCGGGGACCATCCACCCGCGGTCGAACGCGTGCCCGATCGCATGGTCGAGGGAGAGGCGGCCGGGCCCCGCGACGGCCAGGCCGGTGGCCGCCAGGCCCAGGGTCGCCGCGTACTCGAAGCCGCCCTCGGCGTTGAAGAAGCCGTTCGGCGCGTGCACCGCCGCCGCGCCTCCCATCGCCCCGGCCGCCGCCGCGCCCGCGGCCGGTGTCGCCAGGCCCAGCGCCAGCAGCGTGCCGCCGCCGGCCTCCGCGAGGCCCGCCGCGGTCGCGCTGGCCTTGCCCGGCGCATAGCCCACGGACTCCATGAACTGGCCGGTCCCCTCCAGGCCGTGGCCGCCGAACCAGCCGAACAGCTTCTGCGCGCCGTGCGCGGCCAGCACACCCCCGGTTCCCAGCCGGAGCAGCAGCAGGCCCAGATCACGTCGGTCGTACGTCGTCACGATGACTCCCGGAGCAGACGGCAACAACAACCCCCCAGAACCTCACGCCCCCCTGCGCCCCTCCCGTGTTTCCACCGTCGCACCCCCGACACCTCCGGGCGTCGCCCACGCCCGCCGTTCGGGTGGCGGGCCCGGGAGGGCGGTGTGAGTCTGGCTGGCATGACGATTCAGACGTCCAAACTCAGCGATCCGGCCGTCCGCGCCTTCGTCGGTGCCGTCAACGCGCACGACCGCGAGGGCTTCATGGCCCTTCTCGCGCCCGGCGCGACCATGTCGGACGACGGTTCCGACCGCGACCTCGCCGAGTGGATCGACCGCGAGATCTTCGCCTCCCACGGCCACATGGAGGTGGACAACGAGTCCCGCGGCGGCCGCGACCTCATCGCCCGCTACCGCAATGACGCCTGGGGCGAGATGCGCACCAAGTGGCACTTCGAGGTCGGGGACGACGGCCGGATCTCCCGCTTCGAGACCGGGCAGGCGTGACACCGCAAGCAGCGGGGGCCGCTCACCGCGGACCGGTGGCCGGGATCGGCCGAGTCCTCGAACGGTGAGCGGCCCCGGAGGACGCCGGCTCAGTACTGCGCGTACGACTGCTGATGTTGCTGATGTTGCTGCTCTTGCTGCTGCCGCTGTTCGGTCAGAGTGATCTGCCCCGCCTTGATGGTCGCCAGCCGCGGTGCCCGCCGGGCGATCGACGAGTCGTGGGTGACCATGACGAACGTCAGCCCGTACTCGTGCCACAGGCCCTCCAGCAGGCCCATGATGTCGTCCCGCGTGCCCTCGTCGAGGTTGCCCGTCGGCTCGTCGGCCAGCAGTACCTTCGGCTTCTTCACCAGCGCGCGGGCGATGGCGACGCGCTGCTGCTGGCCGCCGGACAGTTCGGACGGCGCGTGCCCGAGCCGCTCGCCGAGGCCCACCGACCGCAGCGCCTCCGCCGCCCGCTCGCGCCGCTCGGACGGCTTGACGCCCAGCGGGACCAGCGCCGTCTCGACGTTCTCCTGTGCGGTGAGCGTCGGGATGAGGTTGAAGGACTGGAAGATGATGCCGATCTTCTCGGCGCGCAGCCGGGTCAGTTTGGCCTCGCTGATGCGCGCGAGGTCCACGCCGTCCAGCTCCACGCTGCCCTCGGTGGGGCGGTCGAGCCCGCCGATCATCTGCAGCAGCGTGGACTTGCCGCCGCCCGTGGGGCCCTGGATGACGAGCTGGTCGCCGTCCTCGATGGTGAGGTCGATGCCGCGCAGCGCCTCCACCGTCTCCTTGCCGCGCGAGTACCGCTTGGTGACGCCGGTCAGTCTGTACATGGGGTGCTCTCCGTAGGTAAGGGGGGTGGGGTGCCGCGGCCCGGGGGGAACGGACGCGGCACCCCGGCTCAGGAAGGCCCGGGAAGGCTCAGGACACGCTGCGCAGCGCGTCGGCCGGCCGCATCCGGGAGGCCCGCCAGCCGCCCATCGCGCCGGCGATCAGACCGCCGGTCACCGCGAGGCCCACCGCGAGGGCGATGGTGGTCGGCGAGACGGGCGCGGAGAGCGCGATCTCCATGGTGTTCTGCGCCGACTGCCCGCCGGGGCCGCCGCCGGGGCCGCCGCCCATGCCGCCACCGCCGCCGGTGCTGCCGAGCTGCGCGGTCAGCGTCGGGCTGATCGCGGTCACCGTGTACGCGGCGGCGAGGCCGAGGCCGATGCCGAGGGCGCCGCCGAGCAGGCCGTTCACGATGGACTCGCCGACGACCTGCCGGGTCACCCGGCGGCTCGGCCAGCCCAGCGCCTTCAGGGTGCCGAACTCACGCACGCGACGGGACACGGCGGAGGAGGTCAGCAGCGCGGCGACCAGGAAGGCGGCGGCGAGCACCGCGATCGACAGCCACTTGCCGACGCTGGTCGCGAGGTTCGAGGCGGTGGACAGGGAGCCGGAGACGGTCTCCGCGAGGTCGGCCGAAGTCGTCACCGTCGTACCGGAGATGTTCTTCTGGATGGTGGCCTTGACGGTGTCGATCTGCTGCGAGTCGGTCGCCTTGACGTAGATCGTGGTGACCTTGTTCTTGGCGTCGCCCAGCGTCTGGGCCTGCTTCAGCGGCAGGTAGACGTCGGTGGTGGACTCGCTGCTGGAGGCCGTGGCGATGCCGATGACCGTGTACTTGGTGCCGGAGATCTTCAGGGTCTTGCCGACCTTGTACTCGTTCTCCTTGGCGTACGACTTGCTGAGCACCGCGACCTTGGCATTTGTCTGCGCGGCCGTGAAGGTCTTGCCGGAGGTGATCTCCATGCCCGCCAGCGGGCCCAGGGTCTGGTCGGTGACGTCCACGCCGGCGACCGAGTAGGAGTTCACGTCGAACGAGGCGCCGCCGCCCTGCACCTGGGGGGCCGCCGTGCTGTTGCCGCCGCTGCCGCCGGGGCCGCCCTGCCCCTGCGACTGGTCGCCGGTCGTGGACTGCGCCTTGCCCTGCGTGAAGGAGCCGTTGACCTTGGTGACGTTCAGCGTGATCGCGCCGACGGCGTTCGCGACGCCGTCCTGCTCGGCGACCTCGGCGACAAGCGCGGCCTTGAGGGCCTGGCCGCCCTGTGTCATCACGCGGTCGGAGCTCTGCTCCTCGTCGCTGTCGTTCGACTTGGCGTCGAACTCGAAGTTGGGTCTGCCTGAGCTGTTGTCCGTGGGCGCCGACCTGGCCTTGGTGACGGTCATGTCGGTGCCGAGGCCGTACAGCGACTTCAGGACCTTGTCCTGAGCCTGCGTCATACCGGCCGACACCGAGTTGACGGTGATGACCAGCGCGATACCGAGCGCCAGACCCAGTGCGATGACCAGAGCCGCCTTTTTGCGCCGGCCCAGCTCGCGCTTGAGATAGATGCCAAACATCCCGTTCCTCGAGGTTCGTGGCGCCCGCTGTGGGCGCGGCCTCAAGTTAGGGACGAAATGTTGAGTGGCCGTGAGTAAGGGATGTGGGGGACCTGAGAGGCGATGTGCGGGAGCTGAGAATCCGCGCGGCGCCCCGGACTGCACGGCAGCCGTTCCACCCGTCGGTGTGCACCCCGCGGTCCCACGCGGTGTCCGCCCCCGACCGGCGTGGTGGAACGGCTGCCGTCTCCCCCCCTCGGTTTGGCCGGAATTCCTCCACTCCAACTGTGAAGCTCTTGTGGAGGCGCCAGTTGAGCATAGGTCCGCCACCGGCCGTGATGGTGCGGATTGAACTATTCCGCTTGTGCAAGTTGTAAAGCCGCACGTAGTGAAGCCGCACCCCTGAAGCCGGCGCTCAGCCGCACCCCTGAAGCCGGCGCTCAGCCGCACCCCTGAAGCTGTCAGCCGGCCCCCTGAAGCTGTCAGCCGGCCCCCTGAAGCCGTCAGCCGGCCCCCTGAAGCCGGCGCTCAGCCGCGCCCCACGTACGGCATCGCCGTCGCCAGCACCGTCGCGAACTGCACGTTCGCCGCGAGCGGCAGCTCCGCCATGTGCCGCACCGTGCGCGCCACGTCGGCCACGTCCATCACGGGCTCGGGCGCGACCTCCCCGTTGGCCTGCAACGCACCCGTCTGCATCCGCGCCGTCATGTCGGTGGCCGCGTTGCCGATGTCGATCTGCCCGACCGCGATGCCGTACGGCCGCCCGTCCAGGGACAGCGACTTGGTGAGGCCGGTCAGGGCGTGCTTGGTCGCCGTGTAGGCGACGGAGTGCGGGCGGGGCGTGTGCGCGGAGATGGAGCCGTTGTTGATGATCCGGCCGCCCTGCGGGTCCTGCTCCTTCATCTGCCGGTACGCCGCCTGCGCGCACAGGAACGCCCCGTTGAGGTTGGTGTCCACCACGTGCCGCCAGGCGTCGTACGGGAGTTCCTCGACCGGCACCCCGCCGGGCCCGAACGTCCCCGCGTTGTTGAACAGCAGGTCCACGCGTCCGAAGCGGTCCACCGTCGCGGCGAACAGCGCGGCCACGTCCTCCGGCCGCGACACATCGGTGGGTACGGCGAGGGCGGCGCCCTCGGGGGCGAGCGCGGCCGTCTCCGCCAGCGTTTCCGCGCGGCGCCCCGCCAGCGCCACGGACCAGCCGGCCCGCAGCAGCTCCACCGCGACGGCCCGTCCGATGCCGGAGCCGGCGCCGGTCACCACGGCGATCTTCGATCCACTGTCAGTCATGGCACCGCAGCGTACGGGAGCGATGTCCGCTGACCGGAACTCATGCGTCCGCCATCTGGATGTCATGAACGCGATGGGCGCGGGTCGTCCCCGGCCACTCCAATGCCTCCTGCAAGCATCCGTCAGGGGAGGACCGGAATGACACCCGCAGCACACCCGACCCAGCACGCCCCCGAACTCCGCGCCGCCGTCCGCCACTTGAACCGGCGCCGCTTCCTCACCCTCGGCGGCGCGGCCGCCGCCCTCGCCTTCGCGGTGAACCTGCCCACCGCCGGCACCGCGGCCGCCGCCGACCTCGACCCCGCGCAGCTCACCGCCGACCCCTTCACCCTCGGCGTGGCCTCCGGCGACCCGCGCCCCGACTCGGTCCTGCTGTGGACCCGCCTGGCGCCCACCCCCTACCAGGCCGACGGCGGACTGCCCGCCGAGCGCGTCACCGTGGAGTGGGAACTGGCCCTCGACGAGAGATTCCGCAGCGTCGTCAGACGCGGTACGGCCACCGCCCACCCCGAGTTCCACCACACCGTGCACGTCGAGGTCGGCCACCTCGCCCCCGGCCACGTGTACCACTACCGCTTCCGCGCGGGGAGTTGGATCAGCCCGGCCGGCCGCACCCGCACCGCCCCCGCCGAGCGCTCCCGCACCTCCGCCCTCACCTTCGCGCTGACCTCCTGCCAGCGCTACGACCAGGGCTACTGGACCGCCTACAAGCACCTCGCCGAGGACGACGTGGACGTCGTCCTCCACCTCGGCGACTACCTCTACGAGTACGCGGTCAACGCGGTCGGCGGTGCCCGCGCCTACCCGGCCGGGACCCTCCCCGACCTCTTCAACCACGAGACGGTGACCCTGGAGGACTACCGCCTGCGGTACGCCCTCTACAAGACCGACCCCGACCTGCGGGCCGCCCATGCCGCGCACCCCTTCGTCGTCACCTGGGACGACCACGAGACCGAGAACAACTACGCCGGCGACACCCCCGAGAACAGCGTCCCGCCGGAGGAGTTCCTGCTCCGCCGGGCCGCCGCCTACCGGGCCTACTGGGAGAACATGCCGCTGCGCCGCCCCCAGCTCCCCGACGGCCCGGACCTCAGGCTCTACCGCCGGCTGCACTGGGGCAGGCTCGCCCAGTTCGACGTCCTCGACACCCGTCAGTACCGCTCCGACCAGGCCTACGGCGACGGCTGGCAGTTCCCCGGCCCCGAGTCGGAGGACCCGGGCCGCACGCTGACCGGGGATGCCCAGGAGAAGTGGCTCATCGACGGCTGGCACCGCTCCGACGCCCTCTGGAACGTCGTACCGCAGCAGGTCACCTTCTCCCGCCGGTACAACTCCACCACCCTGCCGTCCAAGGTCTCCATGGACTCCTGGGACGGCTACCCGGCCTCCCGGGAACGGGTGCTGGCCGGAGCCGAGGCCGCCGGCATCCGCAACCTGATGGTCCTCACCGGCGACGTCCACGTGCACTACGGCTTCGACATCAAGCGGGACTTCGACGACCCCGCCTCCAGGACCCTGGGCACGGAGATCGTCACGACCTCGGTCAGCAGCGGCGGCAACGGCTCCGAGAAGCCGTCGAACTGGGCCACCTACCTCGCCGCCAACCCGCACCTGAAGTTCTACAACGGGCAGCGCGGCTACGCGACGGTGGCCCTCGACCGGGAGCGGGCGCTGGTCGACTACAAGACCGTCCCGTACATCACCACCCAGGGGGCGCCGCTCACCACGTACGCCTCCTTCGTGACCGAGGTCGGCGACCAGGGGCTCAAGCCGGCGTGACCGCCGGGGCCGCCGGGGCCGCCGGGGCCGCCGGGGTCTCGGACGGGTAGCGGACGCCGACGCGGTCCCTGATCGCGTCGAGCGTCCGCATCACGGCCAGCGTCCCGTCGAGCGGGACGAGCGGCGACTCGGTCTCGCCCGCCCGCAGGGCCCGCATCACCTCGGCGGCCTCGTGCTTGAGGCTGTTGCGGGGACCGGCGGCCGGGTCGGCCTTGAACTCCTCGGGGTCGCGGCCGTCCCGGTGCAGCACGAACCGGTCCGGGAAGAAGAAGCCGTACGGCACGTCGATGCGGCCGTGCGAGCCGGTGATCGAGGCCGACGTCGCCGTACCGCCGATGATGGAGCAGTGCACCGAAGCGAGAGCGCCGCTCTCGAAGGAGAGCAGTGCACCCGTCTGGAGATCGACGCCCTCGTCGGAGAGCACCGCTCTCGCCGCCACGTCCGACGGCTCCCCGAGCAGCAGCTGGGCGAACGACACCGGGTACACGCCGAGATCCAGCAGCGCGCCGCCGCCCTGAGCGGGGTCGCGGAGCCGGTGCGAGGGCGGGAAGGGGCCGGCCAGCCCGAAGTCCGCCTGCACACTGCGCACCTCGCCGATCGCCCCGTCGTCCACCAGCGCCTTCAGCTGCCGGACCAGCGGGTTGCAGTACATCCACATGGCCTCCATCAGGAAGCTCCCGCGCTCCCGCGCCAGCCCGACCAGTTCCCCGGCCTCGCGCGCGTTCAGCGTGAACGCCTTCTCGCACAGCACGTTCCGCCCGGCCTCCAGGCACAGACCGGCGGCGGCCCGGTGCGCCGAGTGCGGAGTGGCGACGTACACGACATCGATGTCCGTGTCCTCGGCCAGCGCACCCCACTCCCCGTACGCCCGCTCGATCCCGAACCGGTCCGCGAACGCCTTCGCCGACTCCTCGCTGCGCGAGGCCACCGCCACGACCTCCGCGTCCGGCAGATCCACCAGATCCGCCGTGAACGCCGCCGCGATCCCGCCCGTCGCCAGAACGCCCCAGCGCACGTTTCTCTCCGCCATCCCGCTCCCCGCCGCCCCTGTTCGCGCTCGCTCAGGTGACCCTCGCCACCCTGTACGAACTGAGAGCATAGGTGCCGGACCATGCGAGACACCGGCAGAGGGAGGGGCGCATGCCCGAGCGCGGGGCATCCACACCGGACCTGAACCAGGCGGCCGTCCCCGAGCAGGAGACGGCCGCCCCCGCCGTGCGCCGCACCGGACTGCTCGTCACCTTCGTCCTCGGCGGCCTGACCGCCACGCCCCCGCTGGCGATGGACATGTACCTCCCCTCGCTGCCCGAGGTGACCCGCTCCCTGCACGCCCCTGCGGCGACCGTCCAGCTCACCCTCACCGCCTGCCTCGCCGGCATGGCCCTCGGGCAGCTGGTGGTCGGCCCGATGAGCGACCGGTGGGGCCGCCGCCGCCCGCTCCTCGCCGGCCTCGCGATCTACGTCCTCGCCACCGTCCTGTGCGCCCTCGCCCCGACCGTCGAGACGCTGGTCGCCTTCCGGCTGACGCAGGGTCTCGCGGGCGCGGCCGGAATAGTCATCGCCCGGGCCGTCGTACGCGACCTCTACGACGGCGTCGCCATGGCCCGCTTCTTCTCCACCCTCATGCTGATCGGCGGCGTCGCCCCGATCGTCGCGCCGCTCATCGGCGGCCAGATCCTGCGCGTGACGGACTGGCGGGGCGTCTTCGTCGTCCTGACGGTCATCGGGGCGCTGCTCGCCGGGCTGGTGTGGGCGCGGCTCCCGGAGACCCTCCCCGTGGAGGCGCGGCACGTCGGCGGCGTCGGCGAGGCCCTGCGCGCCATGCGCACGCTCCTCGCCGACCTTCCCTTCACCGGCTTCATGCTCACCGGCGGCTTCGCCTTCGCCGCGCTGTTCGCCTACATCTCTGCCTCGCCGTTCGTGGTCCAGGAGATCTACGGCGCCTCCCCGCAGACCTTCAGCCTGCTGTTCGGCGTCAACTCGGTCGGCCTGGTGGCCGTCGGCCAGATCAACGGCAAGCTGCTGGTCGGGCGGGTCAGCCTGGAGAAGGTGCTCGGCGTGGGCCTGCTGATCGTCACGGCCGCCGCGGCGGCGCTGCTGCTGATGTCCCTGGGCGCCTTCGGCGAGGTGGGCCTGGCGCCCGTGGCCACGGCCCTGTTCGTCCTGATGTCGGCGATGGGCCTGACGCTCCCCAACGCCCAGTCCCTCGCCCTGCTGCGCACCAAGCACGCCGCGGGCTCCGCGTCCGCCCTGCTCGGCACCTCCTCCTTCCTCATCGGAGCGGTCGCCTCGCCGCTGGTCGGGATCGCCGGGGAGGGAACCGCTGTCCCGATGGCCGTCGTCCAGTTGTCGGCAGCACTGGTAGCGCTTACCTGTTTCATGGGAATGTGCCGTCCTTGGAACAGACGTGCGAGTGTGGAGGGAGCGGAGAGCTGAGCGCGCCGAAACTGCGCAGCGACACACCGGAACGGGCCGGACTGGACCCCGAGGAACTGCGCCTGCTCGTCCAGGACGTACACGAGCTCACCACCGGAGAACGCCCCTGGGCCGCGGGCGCGGTCGTGGTGGCCGGACGGGGCCCGGTCATCGCCGTGGAGGAGGCGGCGGGCTGGGCGGTCCGGTACGCGTCCTACGACCCGGAGGCGGACGCGGGCGTGCAGCTGCCGCGCGCCTCCTGCGTCCCGATGACCACCGACACCCCTTTCGACCTGGCCTCCCTCACCAAGCTGTTCACGGCGGTCGCCGCGATGCAGCAGATCGAACGCGGCACGCTCGGCATCGACGCGAGAGTGGGCGCGTACCTCCCGGACTTCCGGGCGGCGGCCCAACACGGCATCACGGTCCGCGAACTCCTCACCCACACCTCCGGCCTGCGCCCCGAACTGCCCCTGTACGAGTACGCCGACGACCCGGCCCGGCTCGCGGCCCTGCAGTCGGAACCCCCGATCGGCGTGCCCGGCACCTACTGCTACTCCGACCTCAACCTCCTCCTGCTCCAGCACGTCCTGGAACGCATCACCGGCCGCACCCTCGACGTCCTCGTCCACGACTGCATCACCCGCCCCCTCGGCATGACGTCCACGGCGTTCGGCCCCTGCCCCGGCGCGGCGGCCACGGAGGACCAGCGGCGGCCCTGGGCCAAGGTGGACCGGGGCATGCTGCGGGGCGTGGTCCACGACGAGAACGCGTGGGCGCTGGGCGGGGTGGCCGGTCACGCGGGCCTCTTCTCCACGGCCCGCGACCTGGCGGTGTTCTGCCGTGCGGTGCTGGCGGGCGGCTCGTACGGCCCGGCGCGCATCCTGGGCCCCGACTTCGTGGAGTTGCTGCTGACCCCGCCCGGTCTGGGCTTCGCGCTGGACCAGCCCTGGTTCATGGGCGAGCTGGCGGGCCGCGGCGCCGCCGGCCACACGGGCTTCACCGGGACGTCCCTGGTCCTGGACCGGGCGACGGACACGTTCCTCGTCCTGCTGGCCAACACGGTCCACCCGAGACGCCGGCCGGCGGCGAACGGTCCGCGGGCGAAGGCGGCGACGAGGATGGCGCGGGCGGTGCGGGAGAAGTGAGCGCAGGTGCGGTCGCCGCACCCCGCGCCCATAGAATCACCGGGTGAACGCCCCCGTACCCCCGGCAGAAACCCTCCGCACCGCCCTCGCCGGTCTCCTCGACGGTCTCCCGCCCCGGCAGGCCGCCCAGGCCGTGGACCGGCTGATCGCCAACTATCGCGGGGCCACCCCGACCGACGCCCCCATCCTCCGGGACCGCGCGGACGTCGCCGCGTACGCCGCCTACCGGATGCCCGCCACCTTCGAGGCGGTGCGGTCGGCGCTGGAGGAGTTCGCGGCTGCCACCCCCGACTGGTCCCCGCGGAGCCATGTGGACGTCGGCGGCGGCACCGGCGCCGCGACCTGGGCCGTCACCGCCACCTGGGACGGCACCCGCCCGGTCACCGTGCTCGACTGGGCCGAACCCGCGCTCGCCCTGGGCCGCGAGCTCGCCGCCGCCCACCCGGCCCTGAGCGCGGCGACATGGCAGCGCGCACGTATCGGATCGGCGCTCACCATCGAGAGCACCGATCTCGTCACCGTCTCCTACGTCCTCAACGAACTCACCCCCGCCGACCGCACCGCCCTCGTCGACGCCGCCGCGACCGCCGCGCAGGCCGTGGTGATCGTCGAGGCGGGCACCCCGGACGGCTACGCCCGCGTGATCGGGGCGAGAGACCGGCTCGTCGCCGCCGGCTTCCACGTCGCCGCCCCCTGCCCGCACAGCGCGCGCTGCCCGATCGTCCCCGGCGAGGACTGGTGCCACTTCGCCGCCCGGGTCAGCCGCTCCTCCCTGCACCGCCGGATCAAGGGCGGCTCCCTCGCCTACGAGGACGAGAAGTTCAGCTACGTCGCCGCGACCCGGTTCCCGGCCGACCCGGCGCCCTCCCGAGTGGTGCGCAAGCCCCAGATCCGCAAGGGCCAGGTCCTCCTCGACCTGTGCGAGACCGAACCGTCCCTGCGCCGCACGACGATCACCAAACGCCACGGCGACCTGTACAAGGCGGCCCGGGACGCGGACTGGGGCGACGCCTGGCCGCCGCACTCCGAGCAGCGCTGACACCGGCAGCCGGTACGGTCGGTCCATGGTCAAGAAGTCCGGTCCCGGCCCCGACACCACCCGGCGCAGCGAGAAGTCCCGCCGCGCCATCTACGACGCCGCCCTCGCGCTCGTCGGTGAGGTCGGCTACCCCAGGACCACCATCGAGGGCATCGCCGCCCGCGCCGGCGTCGGCAAGCAGACGATCTACCGGTGGTGGTCGTCGAAGGCGGACGTCCTGCTGGAGGCCTTCCTCGACCTCAGCGGGCAGGCGGCGCAGGCGGCGGGCCAGGAGCCGTACGCCATCCCCGACACCGGCGACCTGGCCGCCGACCTCAAGGCGGTCCTGCGGGCCACCGTCGATGAGCTGCACGACCCCCGCTTCGAGCGGCCCTCGCGCGCCCTGGCCGCCGAGGGCCTGGTCAACGAGCAGCTCGGCCGGGAATTCGTCACCAAGCTCCTCGACCCCTCCCTCCAGCTCTACGTCGAGCGACTGCGGGCCGCCCAGGAGGCGGGCCAGGTCCGCACCGAGATCGACCCGCGCATCGCCCTCGAACTCTTCGTCTCCCCCCTCGCCCAGCGCTGGCTCCAGCACACCGGCCCGATCTCCTACGAGTACACCGACACCCTCGTCGACTACGCCCTGTACGGCCTCGCACCCCGCTCGTGACGCCCCGGCCCCTGTGACGATGCCGACAACGGCGAGGGCGGTGAGCGGCTAAATCCCGGCAAAGCGGGTGATGGTGCGCGATCCACGGGCCCGGTACGCCCTGTCCCACCTACCCCGGTTGTCGGCTCCGGCCCCCCGGAGCGCAGGATGGTGGGACCATAGGGCATGCTGTCCGCACCACAGCGAGGCGAGGGGATAGATGAGCCAGGAGTTCGGCGGCCGGACCGGCCTTCAGGGCAAACTCACCCAGTGGCTGCGCGGACGCCGCCCCAAGGAGGCCGCCGACGACAGCGGCCGTGAGGCCCTGCTGCTGGCCGCCGCCGGGGCGGGACTGCCCCTCGCGCCCGCCGCGCACCCGGCCCCCGGCTACCGCTGCTCCTGCGACCGGGTCGGCTGTCCGACCCCCGCCCGGCACCCCGTCTCCTTCGCGTGGCAGACGCAGTCCACCACCGACCGCGGCCAGATCGAGCGCTGGGCCCGGCACCAGCCGCAGGCCAACTTCATCACCGCCACCGGCATGGTCCACGACGTCCTGGACGTCCCCCTGGAGGCGGGCCTGGAGGCCGTGGAGCGGCTGCTCGCCTCCGGTGTCGAGGTCGGCCCGGTCGCCGAGAGCAGCGACGGCCGCCTGCTCTTCTTCACCCTCACCCGCGGCACCCCCGAGGACGAGGACGAATGGTGGCCCTGCGAGCTGGACTGCCACCCCGAGACGATGGACGAGCATCCCGGACTGCGCTGGCACTGCCGGGGGTCCTACGTCCTCGTACCGCCCGCGCGGCTGCCCGGTGAGGGTCAGACCGTGCACTGGGTCCGCGGGCTCGAACACCCGCTGCCCGACCCGCTGAGCCTGCTGGAAGTCCTCACCGACGCCTGCGCCCGCTACGCCGGCGAGGAACCCGACCACGTCTCCGCGGCCTGGCCCCTGCGCGGCTGAGACGCCGTAGGGCTATTCGCCCTTGCCGGCCGTCAGGCCCTGGATGCGGCCCAGCAGCCGCACCTGCCCGCCGTCCGCGTTCTTCGGCGGGTCGAGGGCGATCTCGTTGGAGACGGACTCCAGCGTCAGCGACTGCTTCACCTCACCGGTCGTCAGCGCCTGCACGGCCGCGGTCTGGGCGGGCACCGAGGTGCCGGGTGCGGCGGTCTGCTTCTCGAAGTGGCGCGAGGTGAAGAACACGGCCGCGCCGCCGTCCTCGGTGCGCAGCGCCAGCGGGGCGTACGCGCCGCTGGTGAGCGGTTCGTCGATGTACTGCCTGACCAGACCGGGCTTCTTGGCCTGCTTCTGCCGCTCGGTGCGCCACCCGCTGGTGTGCGCGCCGTCCGCGAAGACCTTGCCCTTGCCGTCCTGGAGATACGTCGTGTAGTCCCGGCTCAAGTCCTTGGGCGCGACGGCCAGTTCGGTGGAGTTCACGGGGATCGCCTCGGCCCAACCGTCCGCGTCCGTCTTGAACCGAGGTACGTCGTCCGGGGCCACCAGCGTCAGATACGCCGCCTGGAAGGGCTCGTTCAGACCGTTGCGGGTGAACACGAACAGCCAGCGGGCGGTGCCGCCCTTGTTGGCGGCCGCGTCCGCGACGAACCAGCGCGGCCAGCCCGCCTTCTCGGTGATGGTGTACTTCACGTCGGTCAGCTTCAGCGGCGTGTGCGACGGATTGCCATCCGGGCTGGTCACCGAACCGGCCTTCAGACGCGCCGCGTCGATGTCGCCGAGGGCGCCGGTGACGTGGTCCGCGTCCAGTGAACTGTCGTACGCCTTGTCCGCGGCGTTGTACGCGGTCGTGAACTCCTGAAGCGCCTTCGCGGCCTCGGCCCTGGTCGTCGCGGGGAGCACTTCGCGCTCCCCGTGCACCACCACGCACCCGCTCGCCGTCAGCGACAAAGCGGTCACCGAGGCCGCTATCAGGGCCCTCCGGTCAAGACTGCGGAGCCTTCGACGGCTGCGATCCCTGCTCATCGGGTACCTTCACCTTCCCCTTCCCGGAGGCGAACCCTACCGGGGCGAGGAACAGGGCGAGCGTCGGGATCAGGTACAGCAGCCACACCGTGACCTGGAGGACCGTCGGGTTCGGCTGGAAGTTGAACACGCCCTTGAGCAGGGTGCCGTACCAGCTGTCCGGCGGAATGGTGTCGCTGATGTCGAAGGCCAGGGTCCGCTCGCCGGGCAGGAAGCGGGCCTCCTGCAGGTCGTGGAAGCCGTACGCCAGCACGCCCGCCGCGACCACGACCAGCATGCCGCCGGTCCAGGTGAAGAACTTGGCGAGGTTGATCCGCAGCGCGCCCCGGTAGAACAGCCAGCCCAGCACGACCGCCGTGGCGATGCCGAGCGCGGCGCCGATCACCGGGCGCGGGGTGCCGTCACCGGCCGCGCGCACCGACGTCCACACGAACAGGGACGTCTCCAGGCCCTCCCGGCCGACGGCCAGGAACGCCGTGGCGACCAGCGCGCCGGTGCCCATCTGGAGCGCCGCGTCCAGCTTGCCGTGCAGCTCGGACTTCAGGTGCCGGGCGGTGCGCCGCATCCAGAAGACCATCCACGTCACCAGGCCGACCGCGATGATCGACAGCGAGCCGCCGAGCGCCTCCTGCGCCTCGAACGTCAGCTCCTGGGAACCGAATTCGAGCGCGCAGCCGAAGCCCAGCGCGAGCGCGACGGCGACGCCGATGCCGGTCCAGATGGGCTTCAGCGCGTCCGTG
This sequence comes from Streptomyces sp. Act143, assembly GCF_003143935.1. GTDB lineage: Bacteria > Actinomycetota > Actinomycetes > Streptomycetales > Streptomycetaceae > Streptomyces. Next base: position 7,641,342 of record NZ_QFRX01000001.1, read on the forward strand.
CGGCCCGTCTTGACCAGGTAGGCGATGAGGATGCAGACGACGAGAGAGGCCTCCAGGCCCTCGCGCAGACCGATCAGGTAGTTGGAGAACACGGTCGCTCACGCCTCCTTGGAGAACAGCGTCCGGCCCCACCAGTCGTCCTTGTCCCGGACGCCGGGCGGCACGGCGAAGACGGCCGAACCCACGTGCTGGATGTACTCGTTGAGCGCGTCCGTGGCGAGATGCCGCTGGATGCGGATGAACCCCTCGCGCACGTCACGCTGGTAGGCCAGGAAGAACAGGCCCGCCTCCAGACGGCCGAGGCCGTCGGTGCCGTCGGTGAAGGAGTAGCCGCGCCGCAGGATCGTCGCCCCGCCGTTGGCGTCGGGGTGCGCGAGCCGGACGTGCGCGTCGGGCTTCATCGCCTTCAGGAACGGCTCGTCGCGCTCCTTGGCCTTGCCGACCGGGGCCCCCTCGCCCTTGTCGCGGCCGAAGATGTCCTCCTGCTCCTGCAAGGAGGTGCGGTCCCAGGTCTCGATGTGCATGCGGATGCGCCGGGCGACGAGGTAGGACCCGCCGACCATCCAGTCGGGCCCGTCCTTCTCGTCCACCCACACGAACTTCTTCAGCCGGTCCGTCTCCGTCCCCGCGATGTTGCGGGTGCCGTCCTTGAAGCCCATGAGGTTGCGCGGGGTCTGCTCCTCGGGCGTCGTGGAGGAGGTCTTGCCGAAGCCCAGCTGCGACCACTTGATGACGACCTTGCCGAAGCCGATGCGGGCGAGGTTGCGGATGGCGTGCACGGCGACCTGCGGATCGTCAGCGCAGGCCTGGACGCACAGGTCGCCGCCGCTGCGGTTCTTGTCGAGGGCGTCGCCGGCGAAGTGCGGCAACTCGACGAGGGCGTCGGGCTGCCGGTCCTCGATGCCGAACTTCTGGAACAGGGAGGGCCCGAAGCCGATGGTGAGCGTCAGCCGCGACGGCTTGAGCCCCACGGCCTCGCCGGTGTCGTCCGGCGGAGCCTCCGCCAGCCCGCCGAAGGCGCCCTCGCCGACGGCCTGCCCACCGGTCATCCGGCGGGCCGCGGCCGTCCAGTCCTTCAGCATCTGCACGAACTCGGCGCGGTCCTCGGTCTTCACGTCGAACGCGGCGAAGTGCAGCCGGTCCTGCACCGGCGTGGAGATACCGGCCTGATGGGCGCCGTGGAACTCCACCGCGGCCCCCGCCTCGGCGGCGACGGTGTCGACGTCGTCGCCGTCACGGGTCATCGCCACCGCGCCACCGGCCGCGACGGCACCGAGCGCGAGCCCGGCACCACCCCAGCCGATGACCGAACGCCGGGACGGAGCCGCCGAGTTGTCGGTCTGCGGGATCTCGCTCATCGGATGCCCCCCACTCACTTCACGACGACGGCGGCGGCGAGCTTGGACAGCGGCTCCGCGAGCGCGTTCACCGCGTCCGACAGCTCCTTGCGATCGGCGTCGCCGACCTTGTCGTACGAGGTGAAGTCGTAAGACGACTTGTCCGCCCGGTACTTGTCCAGCAGCGTGTTCAGCGCGGCGAACTGCTTGTCGAGCTCGGTCACCAGGGCCGGGTCGTTCTCCTGGGCGACGGGCTTCAGCAGCTCGTAGGACTTCTCGGCGCCCTCGACATTGGCCTTGAAGTCGACGAGGTCGGTGTGCGAGTAGCGCTCCTCCTCGCCGGTGACCTTGCCGGTGGCGACCTCGTCGAGGAGCTCCTTGGCGCCGTTGGCCATGGAGGTCGGGGTGATGTCCGCCTTGCCGACCCGCTTCTGCCAGTCGGTGAGGTCGGTGATCAGCTGGTCGGCGAGCTCGGAGTCCCGGGCGGTGAGCTTCTTGTCCTTCCACAGGGACTTCTCCAGCCGGTGCCAGCCGGTCCAGTCCTTCGCCGGGTCCTGGCCCTCCTCCAGGCCGTCCTCGCGGACGTCGACCTTCGGGTCGATGTCACCGAAGGACTCGGCGACCGGCTCGGTGCGCTCCCAGCCGATGCGGGACGGGGCGTAGGCCTTCTGCGCCGCCGCGACGTCGCCGTCCTTGACCGCCTTGGCGAAGGTCTCGGCGAGCGGCAGGGTCGCGTCGGCCTGCTCCTGCACATAGGTGCGGTAGGCGGCGACGGCCTTGTCGAGCCGTGGGTCGCGCTTGGCGGTGGTGCCGCCGGTGGCCTTGACGTCCTGGCGGATGCCGTCGCCCTTCATGCCCGGCTTGCAGGCGATGGTGTAGTCACCGGCCTTCACCTCGGCGGTGACCCGCTGCTTGGTGCCGGCGCCGATGTTCTCCCGCTCGGTGACGATGCGGTCGTCGGGGAAGAGGAGGTAGACCTCGGTGACCTTGGAGCCCTTGTTCTCGATGGCGAGCTCGACGTGCCCGGCCGGGAACTCCTTCGACGACACCTCGCACTTGCTGTCGGTGGCGGTCACGTTGATCACCCGGTCGCCGCTCGCGTCGCCGCCCTTCTCCGTGCATCCGGTGAGGGCGGTCAGAGCCGCCACGGTGGCGGTGGCGGTGACGGCGGACAGGCGGACGGCTCGCATGCAGGCTCCCGTGGATGGCTGTGGGTGGCCGAAAAATCACGTGACAGCGCTCACACGGATTGGTGAGGCTGCCCTAACTTAACCGAGGCTTACCTGCGTGATACCCCGTCGCGCCGTGATTCACCTCTCATAGACGGTGTAAGGGCACGAGCCGATCACGGTGACCTAAAACGGACCCCAAGGAAGTCCCAAGAACCCCTCAAAGGAGATTCACAGGTTCCGGGCCGGGGTGACGAGGGGCAGCGACCCGCCCGGCGCACAGGATCGCGCCCCGCTGCGCGCAGGCCGCCGCGAGCCCCAGGTCGTGCAGAACGACGACCACCACGTCCCCGGCCCGGGCCCACTCCCGGCACACCCGCAGCACCAGCTCCTGATGCCGGAGATCGAGCGCGGCGGTCGGCTCGTCCAGCAACAGCAGCGGCGCGCGCTGGGGCGAGCACCCGGGCGAGCGCGACCCGGGCCCGCTCGCCGCCGCTCAGCGCGGAGAAGGGCCGCGGCGCGAAGGCGGTGGCGTCCGTCTGCCGCATGGCTTCGGCCACGGCGGTGTCGTCGTCGGGCGGGTCGACGGCGGCCCGGGGGCCGAGGCGGACGTGAAGGGCGTCGACCTCGGCGAGGGCGTCACCGGGTTGGGCGGGGCGCCGATGAGATGAACGGACGCGGACCTGCGGGGGAAGCGGCTCACTGCCGTACGCCGTGGAGCCCATGACCGTGCAGCCCCTCCCCGGCGCAGCCCCCACCTGGGACGACCTCGGCGCCCGCGCAATGTTTCAATGCCCCCGTGACTGACTACGACGTCCTCCGCGTCTTCTGCGCGCCCAACGGCGGATACGGCAACGAACTCGGCGTCGTCCGCGAGGGCTCCGTGATGCCCGACAGGGACGAGCGGCAGGCGTTCGCGGGCAAACTCGGCTTCAGCGAGACCGTGTTCGTCGATGACCCCGAGCGCGGTGTCATCGACATCTACACGCCCACCCTGCGGCTGCCCTTCGCCGGGCACCCGTGTGTCGGTACCGCCTGGCTGCTGGACGTGCCCGAGCTCGTCACGCCCGCGGGGCCCGTGGGCGCCCGGCTGGACGGGGAGTTCAGCTGGATCGAGGCGCGGGCGGAGTGGGCGCCGCCGAGGACACTGCGCCAGTACGCCTCGGCCGCCGAGGTCGACGAGCTCCCGGTGCCGCCCAAGGGGGAGTGGATCTACGCGTGGGCCTGGGAGGACGAGTCCGCGGGCCGGATCAGGGCCCGTGCCTTCCCCGGCCGGGACGACGGCATCGACGAGGACGAGGCCACCGGCGCCGCGGCGATCCTGCTCACGGACCGGCTCGGCCGCGCCCTGAACATCACTCAGGGCGCGGGCTCCCAGATCCTCACCGCGCCGCAGCCGTACGGCTGGGTGGAGATCGGCGGCCGGGTGGTCCTGGAACGCGAGCCGGAACGCTAGAGAGAGGTCTCAGGCGCTCAGCGGGAACTCCTCGCCCAGCGCCCGGAACACCGCCGTGTTCAGCGTGAACGCCCGCTTGCACTCGGCCACGACCCGCTGCTTCTCCAGGTCGTCCGCCCGGACGGCGTCCAGCAGTTCGCGGTAACCCCGCTTGAACGCGGCCGGGTTGGCGATCCCGTCGAACACGTAGAAGCGCACGCCGTCGCCCTTGCGTGCGAAGCCCCAGGTCCGCTCCGCCTTGTCGCGGATGATCTGGCCGCCGGACAGGTCGCCCAGGTAGCGCGTGTAGTGGTGGGCGACGTATCCGGCGGGCCAGCGCTCGGCGCACTCGCGCACCCGGTCCGCGTACGCCCGGGTGGCGGGCAGCGCGGACAGTGCCGTACGCCATCCGGGGCCCCGCAGATGCTCCAGGTCCCGCTCCAGGGCGCCCAGCCGGTACAGCTCCGGCCGGATGAAGGGCCCGGTCACCGGGTCCGAGGCGAGCCGGTCCGCGTGGGCCTCCAGCGCCTCGTACACGAACCACAGCTGCTCGGTGTAGCGCGCGTACGCCTCGACGCCCAGGCGGCCGCCGAGCAGGTCGCTCATGAACGACGAGGTCTCCGCCTCGACGTGCTGCTCGTGGGACGCGGTGCGGATCACTGCGGAGAAGGAGTCCATGCGCCACATCCTCTGAGGTTAGCCTTACCTAAGTCAATACTCTTGCCGACACCCTGTCGGTAAAACGGTACAAGAAAGGACCCGCCCCCAGCAGGGGACGGGTCCTGGAGCCTGCCTGCTCAGAGCCTGCCTACGGCAGCGTCAGGATCTCGGCGCCGCTCTCCGTCACCACCAGCGTGTGCTCGAACTGCGCCGTCCGCTTGCGGTCCTTCGTGACGACCGTCCAGCCGTCGTCCCACATGTCGTAGTCGTGGGTGCCCAGCGTCAGCATCGGCTCGATCGTGAACGTCATGCCGGGCTGAATGACCGTCGTCGCGTGCGGGCTGTCGTAGTGCGGGATGATCAGGCCGCTGTGGAAGGAGGAGTTGATGCCGTGACCGGTGAAGTCACGGACCACCCCGTAGCCGAAGCGCTTGGCGTACGACTCGATGACCCGGCCGATGATGTTGATCTGGCGGCCCGGCTTGACCGCCTTGATCGCCCGGGTGAGGGACTCCCGCGTCCGCTCCACCAGCAGCCGGCTCTCGTCGTCCACGTCCCCGACCAGGTACGTGGCGTTGTTGTCGCCGTGCACCCCGCCGATGTACGCGGTCACGTCGAGGTTGACGATGTCGCCGTCGCGCAGCACGGTCGAGTCCGGAATGCCGTGGCAGATCACCTCGTTGACGCTGGTGCACAGCGACTTGGGGAAGCCGCGGTAACCGAGCGTCGAGGGGTAGGCGCCGTGGTCGCACATGTACTCGTGCGCCACCTTGTCCAGTTCGTCGGTCGTGACGCCGGGCGCGATCTTCTTGGCCGCCTCGGCCATCGCCCGCGCCGCGATTCGGCCGGCGATCCGCATCGCCTCGATCGTCTCGGGCGTCTGCACCTCCGGACCGGTGTACGGCGTCGGCGCGGGCTTGCCGACGTACTCGGGGCGACGGATGTTTCCGGGCACGGAACGGGTGGGGGACAGCTCCCCTGGGACGAGCAGCGACTGGCCAGACATGCCAGCGAGTCTAACGAGCCCGGGTGGGGGAACATGTCCCTGGCGAGAGGAGCAGGTCATGGCCTTGTTCAAGAAGCGCACGGTCGGCAAGCCGGGCGAGTGGTACTACTGCCTGGAGCACAAGAAGGTCGAGGAGGGGCCGGAGTGCCCCGCCAAGGACCGCTTCGGCCCGTACACCTCCCGGCAGGAGGCCGAACACGCGATGGAGACCGCCCGCGAGCGCAACCTCCAGTGGGAGAACGACCCCAAGTGGCACGACGCCGCGAAGGGCGCCGAGGACGACTGATCAGGCCTCGGCCGGGGATGCCTGCGCCGCCGCCTCGCGCTGGGCCCGCACCCGTGCCGCGTGTTCGTCCGTCCGGGCGTCGTACGTCATCAGCTTCGGCAGGCACAGCACGAGCAGCCCCATCGCACCCGCGCACAGCAGCCCGCCCGACCACACCGACGCCCGCACCCCCCACCAGGCGGCGAAACCGCCCGACCTGACCTGGCCGAGGGTCGGGCCGACCGAGTACGACAGCAGTTCGATCCCGGCGAGCCGGCCCCGCAGCTCGTCCGGGATCGTCTGGTTCCACATCACCCCGCGGAAGATCCCGCTGACCATGTCGCAGCCCCCGGCCACGGTCAGGCACAGCAGCACCAGCCACACGTTGCCCGCGAAGCCGGCCGCCGCGATCGCCGCGCCCCACAGCGCGGCCGACAGCACCACCATGCGGCCGTGGCGGTGGACCCGTGCCGTCCAGCCGCTCGTCACGCTCACCAGCAGCGCGCCCAGCGGCACCGTCGCGTACATCAGCCCCAGCGACCACTCCGCGTCCAGCTCGTCCGCGAGGAACGGCAGCACGGCCAGCGGCATCGCCAGGAACATCGCGGCCAGGTCGACGGCGTAGGTGCCGAGGAGCTCCTTGCGGTTCCAGGCGTACCGGGCCCCCTCGGCGATCGCCCGCAGCGACGGCTTCGCGGCCTCGTGCGCGGCGGGGGAGGAGGCGATCGGGATCATCAGGGCCACGGAGACCACGAAGGTGGCCAGGTCGGCGGCGTAGGCCCAGCCGAGGCCCGCGTACGCGACGACCACGCCCGCCAGCGCCGGGCCCGCGACCCCGCCGACCGTCCAGCGGAAGGTGTTGAGGGAGGCCGCGGCCGGCAGATGCTCATGGGCCACGATCCGCGGCCACAGCGAGTCGAGCGCGGGCCGCTGCACCGACGTCAGCGCCGAGGAGAGGGCGGCGACCACGTACAGCGGCCAGATCGCGGGGCTCGGCAGCAGCGCGTTGAGCAGCAGCACCCCGCTGAGCAGGCCCTGCCCCGCCTCGGTCCAGATGATCAGGCCGCGCTTGTCGAGGGCGTCGGCGAGGGCGCCGCCGTACAGCCCGAAGACGATCAGCGGGACGAGCTCCACCGCGCCGATGGCGCCGACGGCCGCCGCCGACCCCGTCAGCTCCTTGATCTGCACCGGCAGCGCGACGAACGTCAGGAAGCTGCCGAAGTACGAGATCAGCCCCGACACCCACAGCCGCCGGAAGTCGGCGGAGGCCCGCCAGGGGGCGAGGTCGGGGAGGACGGAGCGAACACGGCGGGACAAGGCCGTATCGGTATCGGCAGCAGCATCGGTCACGACCGGTCATGCTCGGCCGGGGCAGCCGCCCCGGCAACCGAATTTCCCGTTACCAGCGCGCCGGCGGCGGTGCCGTCAGGTGCTCCGTGAGCCGGGCGAGCCGGTCCCGGAAGCGGCGCGGGCCGCGGGGCGCCGGCAGGGCGTTCTCCCCCGCCGCCGCGCTCACCAGATGCTGCACGGTGTCCAGATCGAGGTCCGTGCCCTCCGGCACCGCCAGCGACTCGTGCGCCAGCGCCGCCAGGTCCCCCCGGCCGGGGCCGAGCGAGAGGACCGTCGCCCCGGCCCTGCGGGCGTCGTGCACCCGCTCCAGGAGCGGGGCGTCCGGCTCCTGCGGCGTCACCACCAGCAGCGTCTCGCCGCGCCGCGCCGCCGCCAACCGGCCCGGACCGACGGCCAGATGGGCCGGATCGGAGGGCCGCGCGTCGTGCCGCACCAGCGTGGGGGCCAGCTCCGGCGTACCGGACCAGGCCGCCTCGTCCACCAGATGGGCCGCCAGATGCCAGGGTTCGTACTCCGGGGTGCCGACCAGCAGCAGCCCGCCCCCGTAGGAGACGACCGACCCGCGCAGCACTCCCGCGAACCTCCGGGTCGACCCCAACCACTCGGTCCCGGCGAGCACTTCGCGCAGCAACGCGACACGTACGGCGTCCATGCGACCGCATCCTGCCGCAACCGGACAGCGGCGGCCCGGAGTTCATCACGGATTCGCCCGAACCGGGCACACGCGGTCCCGGCCGCAAGGCGCGGGTGACGCGGCTCACCTGACCGGTGGCGGCCGGCCGGGCGCACGTAAAGTCAGCCCATGACCTCTACCGACAGTGCTGCACAGACCCCCGGGCAGACCCCCGCGAAGGCTCCCGCCAAGGACCCCTGGGACCTGCCCGACGTCTCCGGACTCGTCGTCGGCGTGCTCGGCGGGACCGGCCCCCAGGGCAAGGGCCTCGCCTACCGGCTCGCCAAGGCCGGCCAGAAGGTGATCATCGGCTCGCGGGCCGCCGACCGCGCCCGGGCCGCCGCCGACGAGCTCGGACACGGCGTCGAGGGTGCCGACAACGCCGAGACCGCGCGGCGCAGCGACCTCGTGATCGTCGCCGTGCCGTGGGAGGGCCACGGCAAGACGCTGGAGTCGCTGCGCGAGGAGCTGGCCGGGAAGCTGGTCGTCGACTGCGTCAACCCGCTCGGCTTCGACAAGAAGGGCGCCTACGCCCTCAAGCCCGAGGAGGGCAGCGCCGCCGAGCAGGCCGCCGCCCTGCTCCCGGACTCCCGGGTCGCCGCCGCCTTCCACCACCTGTCGGCCGTCCTGCTCCAGGACCCGGAGATCGACGAGATCGACACCGACGTGATGGTGCTGGGCGAGGAGCGCGCCGACGTCGAGATCGTCCAGGCCCTCGCCGGCCGCATCCCCGGCATGCGGGGCGTCTTCGCGGGCCGGCTGCGCAACGCCCACCAGGTCGAGTCGCTGGTCGCCAACCTGATCTCGGTGAACCGCCGCTACAAGGCGCACGCGGGACTGCGCGTCACGGACGTGTGAGGGAATGGGGGACACTGGACGCCGTAACAGCGCAGTGTCCCCCGATCCGAAAGCCGAGCGACCATGCCCCGCCTCGCCCTCTACGCCCTGATCGTCTGCCTGCTCGCCGTCGCCGCAGCGGTGGTGTCCTTCGCGCAGGGCAGCTGGCTGGGGATTCTGTGGGTGCTGATCGCGGGCCTGTCCAGCAACATGTGCTGGTACTACGTCAAGCGCGGCAGGGAGCGGAAGGCCGTCAGCCGCTGACCGTGCAGAAGTCGCTCGTCTGCCAGAACCGGTAGAGGTCCTGACCGCAGTACGTCTCCAGGTCGCTGATCCCGAGCCCTGCCAGGATCGAGTCGATCAGGTCGAAGAACGCGTGGTTGACCGACGGCACCCACAGCAGCGCGAAGACGAACAGCAGGCCGAACGGCGCGAACGGCTCCACCTGGCGCTTGATGTCGTACGACAGCCAGGGCTCGATGACGCCGTAGCCGTCCAGGCCCGGGATCGGCAGGAAGTTCAGGATCGCCGCCGTCACCTGGAGCAGGGCGAGGAAGGCGAGGGCGAACCGGAAGTCGGCCGGCACCCCGTCCAGGGCGTCCAGCCAGAACGGGGCGGTGCACACGGCCGCGAACAGCACGTTGGTCAGCGGGCCCGCCGCCGAGATCAGGCTGTGCCGCCAGCGGCCCCGGATGCGCCCGCGCTCGATGAACACGGCACCGCCGGGCAGACCGATCCCGCCCATGATCACGAAGAGGACCGGCAGGACGATGCTGAGCAGGGCATGGGTGTACTTGAGCGGGTTCAGGGTCAGATAACCCTTCGCGCCGACCGAGATGTCGCCGCTGTGCAGGGCGGTCCGCGCGTGCGCGTACTCGTGCAGACACAGGGAGACGATCCACGCGGCCGTCACGAACAGGAACACCGCCACCCCGGGCTGCTCCGCGAACCCGGTCCAGGTGGCCCACCCGGTCACCGCCGTCACGGCGAGGATGCCGACGAAGACGGGGCTGATCCGCCGGTCGCTGCGGCGGGCGGCAGTGGCTGTCATGGGGTTCCCCCGACTCTCGTACACGCGCTGGGACTGCCCGACCGTACCGGGCGTACGACGAAAACGTCTCGCGCAGGGTCTTCGGTTCCGTGGAAGGTGGGGGACATGGGGTTGTGGCACGTGTACTACGAGGGCCGGCAGATGGAGTGCTGCGGGCCGGCGGTCTCGGTGGGGGACGAGGTGAGCCGGCCGCTGCTGCTGTGCGACGCCGAGGACGTCCTCGGCGGGGGCTGGTACGACCAGCTCACCCAGGTCTCCGGGCTGTCGTCCGCCGTCCGCGAGGCGAGCGGCCTGCCCGCGGACGCGCCGCCCGGAGCGGAGACGGCGGACCTCGACACGGCCTCCCTGGCGGCGCTGCTGGAGAGGTTCAGTACGGTGCACCGGCCGCCCCACTGAGGTCGGTCGCCCCCGACACGGCTCCCGGCCGCCTTCGTGCACCCCCGAGACCTTCGACCGGAACGACCAGAGACAGCCGAGGCCGGCCGCCCCCGACACGGCTTCACGCCGCCTCCGTATCCCCGTGACCCTTCCCCGAACGACCGGAAACAATGGACCCCGTGCGCTATCGCATCCTCGGCACCACCCAGGCACTCCGTTCCGACGGCACCCCGCTTCCCGTCGGCGGGGCGCGGCTGCGTGCCCTGCTGACCGTGCTCGCGCTGCGGCCCGGCCGTACCGTGACCGTGGGGCTGCTGGTGGCCGAGGTGTGGGACGGCGACCCGCCCGCCGACGCGCCCGCCGCCCTCCAGGCGCTGGTGGGGCGGCTGCGCAGGGCCCTCGGCGCGGACGCCGTCGCCTCCGTGGACGGCGGCTACCGGCTCGTCGCCGCCCCCGACGCCATCGACCTGCACCGCTTCGACCGCCTCACCGGCGAGGGCCTGCGCGCGCTGGCCGACGGCGACCCGACGAAGGCGGCCGGCGTCCTCGACGACGCCCTCGCCCTGTGGCGCGGCCCCGCCCTCGCCGACCTGCCCGACCGCACCGCCGAGTCGGCCCGCTGGGAGACCCGGCGCCTGGACGCCCTGCGCGCCCGCCACACCGCCGCCCTCGCCCTCGGCCACGCCGAGCAGGCGCTGCCCGAACTGACCGCCCTGTGCGACACCCACCCCCTCGACGAGCCCCTCCAGGCCCTGCGCCTGCGCGCCCTGCGCGACGCGGGCCGCACGGCGGAGGCGCTGGCCGCCTACGGGGACGTACGGCAGATGCTGGCGGACCGTCTCGGCGCGGACCCGGGGCCGGAGCTGCGGGCCCTGCACGGGGAGTTGCTGGACCGGGCGGCGGCCCCGGCCCCGGTCGCCGCGGCCCCCGCTCTCGCCCCCACCCCCGGCAACCTCCGTGCCCGGCTCACCTCCTTCGTGGGCCGGGAGGCCGACATCGCGGCCATCCGGGGCGACCTGGCGCGGGCGCGGCTCGTCACGCTGCTCGGGCCCGGCGGGGCGGGCAAGACGCGGTTGTCGCAGGAGGCGGCCGAGACCGTGGGGGACGCGGCCCGGGACGGGGTGTGGCTGGTCGAGCTCGCTCCCGTCGACGACCCCGCCGATGTGCCGGAGGCCGTGCTCACCGCCGTCGGCGCCCGCGAGACCGTGCTGTACGGGGCCGGTGCCGAGGCGATGCGGGCCGGGAACGAACGGCACGACGACCCGGTGGAGCGGCTCGTCGAGCACTGCGGCAGGCGGCGGATGCTGCTGATCCTCGACAACTGCGAGCATGTCGTCGAGGCCGCCGCCCGGCTGGCGGCGGCGCTCCTGGAGCGCTGCCCGCAGCTGACCGTGCTGGCCACCAGCCGTGAATCCCTGGGGGTGCCGGGGGAGTTGCTGCGGCCGGTCGACCCGCTGCCCGAGCCCGTCGCGCTGCGGCTGCTCGCCGACCGCGGGGCCGCGGCCCGGCCCGGGTTCCGGGTCGAGGCCGACGAGGAGACCGCCGCGGCCTGCGCCGAGATCTGCCGGCGGCTCGACGGCCTCCCGCTCGCCATCGAGCTCGCGGCAGCCCGGCTGCGGATGATGACGCCGCGTCAGATCGCCGACCGGCTCGACGACCGCTTCCGGCTGCTCACCTCCGGCAGCCGTACCGTCCTGCCCCGCCAGCAGACCCTGCGGGCCGTCGTCGACTGGTCCTGGGACCTGCTGGACGAGGGGGAACGGGACGTGCTGCGGCGGCTGTCGGTGTTCGCCGGCGGCTGCGATCTGGCCGCCGCCGAGGCCGTGTGCGGGCCGGCCGCGCTGGACGCGCTCGGCTCGCTCGTCGACAAGTCCCTCGTGGTCGCCGCCCCTTCGGACGGCGGGGAGATGCGCTACCGGCTGCTGGAGACCGTCGCCGAGTACGCGGCCGAGCGGCTCGACGAGAGCGGACTGCGGGCCGAGGCCGGGCGCGCGCATCTGACGTACTACCGCGAACTCGCCCGCGCCACCGACCCGTTGCTGCGCGGACCGGGCCAGCTCGACGCCATCGGGCTGCTGGAGCGCGAGTACGAGAACCTGCGCACCGCCCTGCGGCTCGCCGTCGCCGAGCGCGACGAGCAGGAAGGCATCTGTCTGATCCTGTCGCTGGCCTGGTACTGGCAGATGCGCGATCTGAAGATCGAGGCCCGCAACTGGTCCCGGGAGGTCATGGCCCTCGGCCCCGACCCCTTCCCCGACCCCGCCCGCCCCGCGGCGCCGGTGTGGCAGCGCTGCACGGACACGCCGCCGCCCTGGACCGGCGAGGTCCTCGAAGAGGCCCGGCGCGGGCTGCACCTGGTCCATCTCGCCTGTATGGACACCGAGCTGGACGCCTGGCAGACCCCGGCGGCCCAGACGAAGCTGCGGTCCATCGCCCGGACCTACGAACCCGGCATGCCGCAGACCTGCCGAATCCCCGGCTCCCTGTGGTTCTTCGCCGTCATGCTCACCGGGGACATGGAGCGGCTGCGGGTGGTCATCGAGGAGACCGTGCGCACCTCCCGCGAGACCCCTGGGTACGACTGGGAGCTCGCCGCGAGTCTCCAGTGGCGGGCCAACCTGTTCGCCCACCGCGTCGACTGGGAGGGCGACGCCATCCGGGACGCCGACGAGTCACTGGCGATCTACCAGCGCCTCGGTGACCTGTGGGGCACCGCCGAGGCGCTCTCCGCCCGGGCCGAGTCCCATGAGCGCGACGGCCGTTGGGACCGGGCGGCGGCCGACTACGCGGCGGGCATCGACATCGCCGCCCGGCTCGGCGCCCACGCCCAGCAGGCCGTGCTCAAGGCCCGGCTGGGCAGCGCCCTGCTGGAGTCCGAGCCCGAGCGGGGCGAGCGGCTGCTGCGCGAGGTGATCGCCGCCGACAGCGGCAGCCACAACGACGCGATGCCCGCCGCCCGGCTCTTCCTCGCCGCCCGGCTCGCCCAGACCGGCCGGGTCGCCGAGGCCCGCGAGCAGATCCGGCTGCTGCGCGAGAACTTCGCCATCGCCCACTTCATCATGTTCGACGCCTACATCCTCGGCGTGGAAGCCCGGGTGGAGGCGGCGGGCGGCTGCTTCGAGGTCTGCCTCGACAAGATCCGCCGGGCGCTCGACAAGGCCGAGGACCCGCTGTCCCAGGCCATCGCCCCGCACATGCGCGCCCAGTACCTGCACATCGCCGCGCTCGGCCTGGCCGGTCTCGGCGATCCCGGCCGTGCCCCGGACGGCGTCCGCTGTCTCGCGGCCGGCGACGCGCTGCTGCCCTCCGACCACGCCCCGACGACCTTCGAACGCGATACCCGCGCGCAGGCCGAGCGGGACCTGCGCGCCCTCCTCGGCGAGGCGGCCTTCGACACGGCGTACGACGAGGGCGCCGGTCTCTCCCCCGGGGAGGCCGCCGCCCTCGTCTGAACCCCGCCGTCGCCGCTCGGCGTCAGCTCTTCGTACGGAACTTGTGGATCGCCACCGGCGCCATCACCGCGGTGATCGCCACCGACCAGGCGAGGGTCACCCACAGGTCGTGCGCGACCGGCCCGCCGATCATCAGCCCGCGCGCGGCGTCCGCCAGCGTGGACAGCGGGTTGTAGTCGGTGAAGGTCTGGAGCCAGCCCGGCATCGAGGTCGTCGGCGCGAAGATCGACGAGCCGAACTGGAGCGGGAAGAGCACCAGGAAGCCCATCGCCTGCACGGACTGCGCGCTCTTCATGACCACGCCCAGGGTGAGGAACACCCACATGATCGACGAGGCGAACGCGGTGGCCAGCGCCACGGTCGCGAACAGGCCGGGCCAGTTGGTGATGTCGAAGCCGACCGCGACGGAGACCAGCATCAGCACGGTCGTCGCGAACAGCATCCGCATCAGCTCGACGGAGATCTTCGCGAACAGCACCGAGCCGCGCCCGATCGGCAGCGACCGGAACCGGTCCATGACGCCGGAGTTGAAGTCCTGGCTGAAGCCGGTGCCGACGCCCTGGGACAGCGTCATGCTCATCATCGCGATCATGCCGGGGATGACGTACTGCACGTACTGGTCCTGACCGCCGCCCAGCGCCTGCCCGATCGAGCCGCCGAAGACGAACACGAACAGCAGGGTGAAGATGACCGGCATCAGCAGCGCGTCGGCCATCGACTCCGGGTCCTGGCGGATCCACAGCAGGTTGCGGCGGATCAGGGCGCCGGTGTGCCGCAGATGCCCGCGCAGCGGGATGCGGACGTCGTCGGCGGGCTTGCTGTCGGCGGTAAGGGTGGCGGCGCTCATACGGCGACCTCCTCGCGGGTCTCGGCGGGCACGGTGTCCTGCGGGGCACTGGCACGGTGGCCGGTGAGGGACAGGAACACCTCGTCCAGGCTGGGCAGTTCGGTGGTGATGGCGGAGACCGTGATGCCGCGCGCGGTGACCGCCCCGACCACGGCGGTCAGCTGCTCGTCGCTGAGGATCGGCACCAGCAGGGAGCCGGACTCCGGGTCGACGACGGTGGTGGCCAGGCCGGTGATGCCGAGGCCGTCCAGGTGACCGGCGAGCGGGCGCAGGTGCAGCGGATCGGCGGGGCGCACCCGCAGGGTCCGGCCGCCGACCTTCGCCTTCAGCTCCTCGATGCCGCCGCCCGCGATGACCTTGCCGCGGTCGACGACGGTCAGCTCGGAGGCGAGCTGCTCGGCCTCCTCCATGTACTGGGTGGTGAGCAGGACGGTGACCCCGTCGCCGACCATCCGCTTGACCTCGTCCCACACCTCGTTGCGGGTGCGCGGGTCGAGGCCGGTGGTCGGCTCGTCGAGGAAGAGCACCGCCGGGTGCCCGATCATGGAGGCGGCCAGGTCCAGGCGGCGGCGCATACCGCCGGAGTAGGTGCTCGCCGGGCGCTTGGCGGCCTCGGTGAGCGAGAACCGCTCCAGCAGCTCGTCGGCCCTCCGCCGGGCCTCCTTGCGGGGCAGGTCGAGCAGCCGGCCGATCATGTAGAGGTTCTCCCAGCCGGGGAGCTTCTCGTCCACGGAGGCGTACTGCCCGGTGAGCCCGATCACCCGGCGCAGCTGCCGCGGCTGCCGGACGACGTCGTAGCCGGCGACCGTCGCGTGGCCGGAGTCGGGGGAGAGAAGGGTGGACAGAATCCGGACGAGGGTGGTCTTGCCGGCGCCGTTCGGCCCGAGCACACCCATCACGGTGCCCTCGCGCACATCCAGGTCGACGCCGTCCAGCGCCTTGGTCTCGCCGTAGTGCTTGACCAGTCCCCGCACGGACACGGCGCTGTCGGCGCCGCTGCGGTGGTTGTCGATTCGCGTCATGCCGAGAACGGTGCCAGGGCCCACCGACAAACGACCTACAGGTCACCGACAGCCGCCTACAGGCCGCCTGCAAAGCCAGCAGCCCGCCGATGGGGGAAGTCGGCGGGCTGCTTCTGTGCCACTGTGGCTCTGGTGCGCGGGCCCGGTACGCGGCCCTGCGGGGATCTAGTGGACGCTGTGCTCCTCCTGCGGGAACGTCCCGCCGACCACGTCCTCCGCGAACGCCTTCACCGCGTCGCCCATGACCGAGCGCAGGTCGGCGTACTGCTTCACGAACTTCGGCACCCGCCCGCCGGTCAGACCGAGCATGTCGGTCCACACCAGCACCTGCGCGTCCGTCTCCGCGCCCGCGCCGATGCCGACCGTCGGGATGTGCAGCGTGCGCGTGACCTCGGCCGCCAGCTCCGCCGGGACCAGCTCCAGGACGACCGCGAAGGCACCGGCGTCCTGGACGGCCTTCGCGTCGCGCAGCAGCTGCGCCGCCGCCTCCTCGCCGCGGCCCTGGACGCGGTAGCCCATGGCGTTGACGGACTGCGGGGTGAGGCCGATGTGGGCCATCACCGGGATGCCGGACTCGACGAGGAGCCGGATCTGGTCGTAGGACCGCTCGCCGCCCTCCAGCTTGACCGCCCCGACCCCGGCCTCCTTGACCATCCGGGTCGCCGAGCGCAGCGCCTGCACCGGGCCCTCCTGGTAGGAGCCGAAGGGCAGGTCGCCGACGATGAGGGCACGCGAGGTGCCGCGTACGACGGCGGCCGAGAGCATGGTCATCTCGTCGAGGGTGACCGGCACGGTCGACTCGTAGCCGAGGTGGGTGTTGCCCGCGGAGTCACCGACGAGCAGGACCGGGATGCCGGCCTCGTCGAAGACGGCCGCGGTCGACGAGTCGTAGGCGGTGAGCATGGGCCACTTCTCGCCGCGCTCCTTGGCGAGGGCGATGTCGCGGACGGTGATGCGGCGGGTGCCCTTCCCCCCGTACAGCGCTTTGCTGCCGTCGGAGGGCTTCGTCTGGGCAGCCGAAAGCTGCGTCATGGCAACGGCTCCTTCAGTCATCTCGAGGCGCCCTGACGGCGTCCCCGGATCACCTCCATGGTGGCACCTCGTGCCACGCGCGGCCAGACCGGGTGACGGGACATCGGTCACGCGTCGAGCGGTGTACGTCCGCCGCCCTAGGTCCGTTCTTAAGGTCTCCGTAAAGGATTCCGATACGAGACGGTGCCGTATCGGAATGGGTCTAGGCTCGGCCGTATGACTTCTCCAGCCGACCCTGCCCTCACCGGCCCCCGCATACCCGAGGCCGTGCACCGGCGCCGCTGGGCGATCCTCGGCGTGCTGATGCTGAGCCTGCTGATCGTGGTGCTCGACAACTCGATCCTGAACGTCGCGATCAAGACGATCTCGACCCCCGCCCCGACCGGCCTGGGCGCCACCCAGAGCGAGCTCGAATGGGCGATCAACGCCTACACCCTCGTCTTCGCGGGCCTGCTGTTCAGCGCCGGCCTCCTCGGTGACCGGCTCGGCCGCAAGAAGGTCCTGCTCGGCGGGCTCGCCGTGTTCGGCATCGGCTCCGCCCTCGCCGCCTTCTCCGGCTCACCGACGCAGCTCATCGCCTTCCGCGCGGTGATGGGCCTCGGCGCCGCCTTCGTGATGCCCGCCACCCTCGCCGTCCTCATGAACGTCTTCGAGCGCGACGAGCAGCCCAAGGCCATCGGCATCTGGGCCGGCGGCGTCGGCCTCGCCATCGCCATCGGACCGATCACCGGCGGTGTCCTCCTCGACCACTTCTGGTGGGGCTCGGTCTTCCTCATCAACGTGCCGATCGTGCTGCTCGCGCTCGCCCTGATGCTGTGGCTGGTGCCCGACTCCCGCGACCCGAACCCGGGCCGCGTCGACCCCGTCGGCGTCGTCCTGTCGGTCGTCGGCCTGGTCCTGCTCGTCTACGGCATCATCAAGGGCGGCCAGCTCGCCGACTTCACGGACCCCAAGGTGCTGTCGACCATCGGCGCCGGTCTCGCCGTGCTCGTCGCGTTCGTGGTGTTCGAGAAGCGCAGCGACCACCCGTCGATCGACGTCACCTACTTCAAGAACAAGGTCTTCTCGGCCGCGATCGCCGCCATCGCGCTGGTCTTCTTCGCGCTGATGGGCGTGACCTTCTTCTCCGTCTTCTACACCCAGAGTGTGCGCGGCTACTCGCCGCTCCAGACCGGTCTGCTGATGCTGCCGCTCGCCGCCGCCCAGATGATCTTCGCGCCGCGGGCCCGGCTGCTCGTCGACCGGTTCGGCAACAAGGCCACCACCACGACCGGCCTGCTCGTCATCGCCGCGACGCTGGCCGCGTTCGCCGGTTTCGAGGCGGACACCCCGATCTGGGTGCTCGAGGTCGTCTTCTTCCTCATGGGCACCGGCATGGCGCACATCATGACCCCGGTCAGCGTCGTGATCATGCAGGCCCTGCCGCGCGAGAAGGCCGGCTCCGCGTCCGCGCTGAGCAACACCTTCCGGCAGGTCGGCGGCGCCCTCGGCATCGCCGTCCTCGGCTCGGTGCTGTCCACCGCCTACCGCAACGGCATCGAGGACAAGCTCGGCCTGCTCCCCGCCGGTGTCCGCCACACCGCGGGCGAGTCCATCGAGGCCACCCTCGGCGTCGCCGAGAAGCTCGGCCCCCAGGGCAAGGCACTCGTCGGCCCGGCCCACGACGCCTTCCTGCACGCCATGCACGTCACCGCGCTGTGGGGCGCCGGCGTCGCGGTGGTCGGCGCGGTCGTGGTCGCCGTGTTCCTGCCGGGCAAGCCGCCCGTCGGCGAGAAGGACGAGCAGGGGCGGGAGTTGGTGACGGCGGCGGAGTAGCCGAGTCGTGCGCGAGCGCCATGGGGGGAGAATCACTCCGGACAGCAGAAGGGACGCACCGACGTGACCAGCCGCGCCGAAGCCGAAGGCACCCCCCGGCCCACCGCCCCCGGCCCCGCCCGCGGACGCCCCCGCAGCGAGGCCGTGGAGCGCGCCATCGTCGAGGGCGTGATGAAGCTGCTGGAGGACGGCGTGCCGCTCGCGGAACTCTCCATCGAGCGCATCGCCCGTACCGCCGGGGTCGGCAAGGCCGCCATCTACCGTCGCTGGAGCGGCAAGGAGGAGCTCTTCGTCGCCGTCGTCCGTACCGCCGAGCCCCCGGACCCGCCGCTGCCCGGCACCTCCATGCGCGACGACCTCGTCGTCCTGCTGGAGTCGCTGCGGCAGCGCGGACTGGTCACCCGTAGCTCGGCGATCCTGCACAACGTGTACGCCCAGATGAAGAGCAGCCCGAAGATCTGGGCCTCCTACCACGACACCGCCATCGCCCCCCGGCGCCGGGTCGGCCTCGACGTCCTGCGCCGCGGCCGGGAGAACGGCGAACTCCGCGCCGACCTCGACCTGGAGCTCGTCAACGACCTGTTCGTCGGCCCCATGCTGGTGCGCGCCATGATGCGCCCGGACGACGACCTGCCCGAGGGGCTCTCCGAGCAGATCGTCGACACGGTCCTGGCAGGCCTACGCCCCGTCAGCTCACCGTCCGTCAGTTCGCCGACCTCGTAATGCCGATGTGCGCGTTTCGTCACAGAGGGCGCTTTCCCCGGCCGTGTCCGGAACTCCGAACGGCGACTTGTACGTCCTCGTGCGGGTACGGCCGTCATGGGACGGCAGGATCGGAACCGATCATCCCCTAGGGTCTAGGGGTGCCCTCCGGGCGGGCGCCGGGGATCGACGGACACCCCCCTGGCCACCGGGGGACGGACGGTTGCACGGCAGGCAGTGAGGCGACGCGGTATGGCGCAGCAGGCGTACATGGAGGAGACGGACAACGGCGGCTCGGGGCCCGAGCGCCAGGGCTCCAGGCTCCGGCGCCTGCTGGACAGACTGACCGGCCCCTGGCGCGGCGACCCGCGGATCTGGCGGCGCGGCCTCGTCCTCGCCGCGCTGGCCCTGATCCTCGCGCTGATCATGCTGGTGCACTCGCGCATCCCGAACGCGATCGGCAACCTCGGCAGCCTGACGGAGACCTTCCTGCCCTGGCTGGGCCTCTTCGTCCCGGTGCTGCTGGTCCTCGCGCTCGTGCGGAAGTCGGCCACCGCCCTGATCGCGGTACTGCTCCCGGCGGCCGTCTGGCTGAACCTCTTCGGCGGGCTGCTCACCGACAAGGCGGGCGCCGGCGGCGATCTCACGGTGGCCACGCACAACGTCAACGCCGGCAACCCCGACCCGTCCGGCACCGCCCATGACGTCGCCGCCTCCGGCGCGGACGTCGTCGCCCTGGAGGAGCTGACCGGCGCGGCGGTCCCGACGTACGAGAAGGCGCTGGCGGGGACGTACAAGTACCACTCGGTGCAGGGCACCGTCGGGCTGTGGAGCAAGTACCCGCTGACCGGGGTGAAGCCCGTCGACATCAAGCTGGGCTGGACCCGGGCCATGCGCGCCACGGTGAGCACGCCCGCGGGGCAGGTCGCGTTCTACGTCGCCCACCTGCCCTCGGTCCGCGTGAAGATGGAGGCCGGCTTCACCGCCCGCCAGCGGGACACGAGCGCCAACGCCCTCGGCGAGGCCATCGCCGACGAGCCGCTGCCGCGCGTCGTGCTGCTCGGCGACCTCAACGGCACGATGAACGACCGCGCCCTCAACGCCGTCACCTCCCAGCTGCGCTCCACGCAGGGCGCGGCGGGCAGCGGGTTCGGGTTCAGCTGGCCGGCCTCGTTCCCGATGGCGCGGATCGACCAGATCCTGGTCAAGGACGTGCGGCCGGAGAGCTCGTGGACCCTGCCGGAGACGAGCAGTGACCACCTTCCGGTGGCCGCCCGTCTGAAGGTCGACATGTCGTCGTAACCGTCTGGAATACTGGGCCTGCAAGGCTTTGTTCCGCAGGTGAACATAAGCACCGCGGAACACCTCCGAAAGGCCCTTCATGCCCCTCGCCCTGCTCGCCCTCGCCGTGGGCGCTTTCGGGATCGGCACCACCGAGTTCGTCATGATGGGCCTGCTGCCCGAGGTCGCGGACGACCTGGGCATCTCCATCCCCGCCGCCGGCCACCTGGTCTCCGCGTACGCGCTCGGCGTCGTCATCGGCGCCCCGCTGCTCGCCGCGGTCACCGCGCGCATGTCCCGCCGTACGGTCCTCATCGCGCTGATGGCCCTGTTCGTGGCCGGCAACGCGGCCTCCGCCTTCGCGCCCGGCCAGCACTGGCTGCTGGCCGCCCGCTTCCTCAGCGGCCTGCCGCACGGCGCCTTCTTCGGCGTCGGCGCGGTCGTCGCCACGGGCCTGGTCGCGCCGGAACGCAAGGCCCGGTCGGTGTCGCTGATGTTCCTCGGCCTGACCGTCGCCAACATCGCGGGCGTGCCGGTCGCCACGCTCATGGGCCAGCACCTGGGCTGGCGGGCCACCTTCCTCGCGGTGAGCACCATCGGCCTCGCCGCGATCGCGGCCCTGGCGGCGCTGATCCCGCACGACCGGCCGGCGTCGGCGCACGGGGGCCTGCGCGGCGAGCTCACGGCCCTGAAGTCGCTGCCCGTCTGGCTGGCCCTCGGCACGACCGTCGCCGGCTTCGGCGCGCTGTTCGCCGCGTACAGCTACATCACGCCGATGCTCACCGACTCCGCCGGGTACGCCGACGCCAGCGTCACGCTGCTGCTCGCGCTGTTCGGCGTGGGCGCGACGGCCGGCAACCTGCTCGGCGGACGGCTGGCCGACCACGCGATGCGGGCGACCCTGTTCGGCGGCCTGGTCTCGCTGGTGGTCGTCCTCGCCGCCTTCCCGCTGCTGATGAGCACGCCGGTGAGCGCCGCCGCGGGCGTCGTCCTGCTCGGCGTCGCGGCCTTCGTCACCGGCTCGCCGCTCCAGCTGATGGTCATGGAGAAGGCGTCCTCGGCGCCCTCACTGGCCTCCTCCGCCAACCAGGCCGCCTTCAACCTGGCGAACGCCGGGGGCGCGTGGATCGGCGGCCTGGCGCTGGCGGCCGGCTTCGGCGTCACGTCCCCGGCGCTCGCGGGAGCGGCGCTGGCGGTGCTGGGCCTCGGCGTGGCGGGCGCGGCGGCGCTGGTGGACCGGCGGCGGGCGGTGGCACCGCGGGTGCCGGTGACCGGCCGGGAGCGCGTGGTCGCCTCGCATGTCCCGGAGCCGAGCAACGCGAGCCTGAGCGGCTGAGCCGCGTCCGCCGGATGCGGCTCCGGCCGGTGGCCGGCGGGCGGCCGGTGTGCCGGGTGCCGCCCGCCCTGGCAGCTGAGGTGGTCCGTCCGGCTCCCGCATCGCCTCGTCCCGGTGGGTCAGCAGTCGTGGCACGGACGTCACGCACGTCACGGACGGTCACGCAGGCAACGGATGTTGCGGATGGGCCGGTCTATGACGCGGACGCCCCGTCGTCGCCGGCCCGCAGCTCCTCGAAGCGCTCCAGATCCCGCAGCCACGCCCGCGCCGAACTGTCCGAAGGCGCGCGCCAGTCGCCCCTGGGGGACAGTGAACCCCCCGCCGACACCTTCGGGCCGTTGGGCATCGCGGAGCGCTTGAACTGGGCGAAGCCGAAGTAGCGGCGGCAGAAGACCTCCAGCCACTTGCGGATCTCCGGCAGGTCGTACGCCGTCCGCTTGGCCTCCGGGAAGCCCGGCGGCCAGTCGCCGGCGTCCGCGTCCCGCCAGGCGTGCCAGGCCAGGAAGGCGATCTTCGACGGCCGGAAGCCGTAGCGCAGGACGTGGAAGAGGGTGAAGTCGTGCAGCGCGTACGGGCCGATCTTCGACTCCGTCGACTGCATCTCCTCGCCCGGCACCAGCTCCGGGCTGATCTCCGTGTCGAGGATCGCGGTGAGCGTCTTGCCGGTCTCGTCGCCGAACTGGCCGCTGCTGATGACCCAGCGGATGAGGTGCTGGATCAGCGTCTTCGGGACGCCGCCGTTGACGTTGTAGTGACTCATCTGGTCGCCCACGCCGTACGTCGACCAGCCGAGCGCCAGCTCCGAGAGGTCACCGGTGCCGAGCACGATGCCGCCGCGCTGGTTGGCCAGCCGGAAGAGGTAGTCGGTGCGCAGGCCCGCCTGCACGTTCTCGAAGGTGACGTCGTACACCGGCTCGCCGGACGCGAACGGGTGCCCCATCTCCTGCAGCATCAGCCGCGCGGTCGGCGTGATGTCCAGCTCGGCCGCGGTGACGCCGAGGGAGCGCATCAGCGCGTGCGCGTTGTCCTTCGTGTGGTCGCTGGTGGCGAAGCCGGGCAGCGTCCAGGCCAGGATGTCGCTGCGCGGGCGCCCGGCGCGGTCCATCGCGCGGGCGGCGACGATCAGCGCGTGCGTGGAGTCGAGGCCGCCGGAGACGCCGATGACGACCTTCGCGCCGCCGATCGAGGCCAGCCGCTGCTGAAGGCCCTGCACCTGGATGTTGTACGCCTCGAAGCAGTCCTGGGCGAGCCGTTCGGCGTCGGCCGGCACGAACGGGAAGCGCTCCAGGCGCCGGCGCAGCCCCAGGTCGGTGAGCGGCGGGTCGAGTTCCAGCAAGACCGTACGGAAGTCGCCCGTCCGTGCCGCGTGCGTACGGCGGTTGTCGTCGAACGTGCCCATCCGCAGCCGCTCCTGCCGCAGCAGGTCGAGATCGACGTCGGCGACCGCGTACTCGTCGCCGAGCGGGAACCGCTCGGTCTCGGCGAGCAGCACGCCGTTCTCGTAGATCATCGTCTGTCCGTCCCAGGACAGGTCGGTGGTCGACTCGCCCAGACCGGCCGCCGCGTAGACGTACGCGGCGAGGCAGCGGGAGGACGCCGAACGGCACAGCAGCTTGCGGTCCTCGGCCCGCCCGACCGTGATCGGGCTGCCGGACAGGTTGACCAGGACGGTCGCACCGGCGAGGGCCGCCTCCGCGCTCGGCGGCACCGGCACCCACATGTCCTCGCAGATTTCTGCGTGCAGGACGAGACCGGGGACGTCGGAGGCCTCGAAGAGCAGGTCCACGCCGAACGGCACGCTCTCGCCGCCCACCCGGATCGAACCGCCGCGCTCGTCGGCGCCGTCGCCGATCTGCCGGCGCTCGTAGAACTCGCGGTAGTTGGGCGGGTACGACTTCGGGACGACCCCGAGGACCCGGCCGCGGTGCACGAGCACCGCGCAGTTGTAGACCCGGTTGCGGTGCCGCAGCGGGGCGCCGACGACCAGGATCGGCAGCAGGTCCGCGGACCCGGCCACCACGGTTGCGAGGGCCGCCTCGACCTCGTCGAGCAGCGCGTCCTGCAGCAGCAGGTCCTCGATCGAGTAGCCGCACAGCACCATCTCGGGGAAGACCGCGACCGCGACCCCCTCCTCGGAGCACCGGCGCGTGTGACGCAGGACCGCTGCGGCGTTGGCGGGCGGGTCGGCGATGACGGTGTGGCCCGTGCACGCGGCGACGCGCGCGAAGCCGTGCTGGTAGATCGACCGGAAGTTCAGCGGGGTACGCGGAGTCGGAGGCACGGCGCCCAGTGTAATCCGTGTAATCGTCAGAGCGACGCGATGGGGCGCGGGACGTGATCGTCCCGCGCCCCATCGGCCGCCTTGCCGGAGCTGCTAGCGGCGCTTGTACGACTCCACGTAGCCGTTCGCGGGCGTGCCCACGCCGGTGACGTCGTCGTAGCCCTTCACCGCGGACAGCGAGCTGTCCTTGCCGAGGGACCGCACGGACGTGGTCAGACCGTCCGTGGCGTCGTAGCCGTTGACGAAGTCCACGCGCGCGACCGCCAGGCCGGAGCCCGTCGGGTTGTCGGTGACGTCGTGGTAGACCTTCGACCCGTACTTGGCGTAGATCGACGGGTTGGCGAAGCCGATCGCCTTGCCGCCGCGGGCCTCCGTGGCGAGCGCCTGCACGGCCGCGATGACCGGCGCGGCCAGCGAGGTGCCGCCGATGCGGTACTCGCTGTACTGCTCGGAGCCGTCCGGGAAGGTCTGCGTCTGACCGACCTTGAAGCCGGTGTTCGGGTCGGCGATCGCGGAGATGTCCGGGACCACCCGGTTGCCGGCCGCGTCGTTGGCCTTGGCCAGCGCGTCGGGGACGACACCCTTCTGGTAGAAGGGCTCGGCGACGGTCCTGCTGGTGCCGCCGCCCGCGCCGGAGGTGAACGCGCCGGGGAAGTTCGTCCAGCTCGTGCCGTCCGCGGACAGCACGGCCTTCTCGGTGCCCCAGCCGGTCTCCCACAGGTACTTGTCGCCCTTGCCGACGGCGAGCGAGGTACCGCCGACCGCCGTCACCCACGCCGAGTTGGCCGGGGTGTCGACCTGCTTGGTGCCGGTGTTGGCGACCTCGTCGCCGTTGTCGCCGGAGGAGAAGTAGAAGCCGATGCCCTCGACCGCGCCGAACTGGAAGACCTGGTCGTAGGCGGCCGCGAGGTCCGGCGTCTGGTTGGCCTCGATGTCGCCCCAGGAGTTGGAGACGATGTCGGCGAGGTGGTTGTCGACGATCTTGCTGAGCGAGTCCAGCAGGTCGTCGTCGTAGCAGGACGAGGCGCCCACATAGGTGATCTGCGCGGCCGGCGCGACCGCGTGCACGGCCTCGACGTCGAGGGTCTCCTCGCCGTACCAGCCGGAGGCGTCGCACTCCTCGGTCTTCGTGTACTTCTTGGGCAGGACCTGCTTCAACTGGCCGGTGTTGTACGCCGCGTCGCCGTGCTTCGCCGCGTAGGTGGCCGCGTCGTAGGCGATCGTCGGGGAGGCGTAGGCGTCGGTGATGGCGACGCGCACCTTCTTGCCCGTGTACGAGCCCGCGCCGTAGGCGGCACGCAGCTGCTTGCCGGTGTAGCCCTTGACGGCGTACGGGATCTTCGTGCCGTACGCGTCGGGCAGCGTGCTCGCGATGTTGGAGCCGTAGTACGAGGAGAACGGCCCTGAGTTCTTGAACACGGCGCCGGGACCGGGAAGCTGGTCGGCGTGGCCGGCCTTGTGCGGGGCGGTGTCCAGGCCGGTGACGGTCAGGACGGCACCGTTGAGGCTCTCCGGCGCGGAGGCGGTCCTCGACGGCGCGCGGTAAGTCTTCGTGCCCTTGGCGTAGTTGTGCAGCTGGGTGCCGAACGCCTTCTCGGCGGCGGCCACGTCACCGGTGACGGAGACGTAGTGCTGCGTGACGCCGGTGACCTTCAGACCGGCCGACGTCAGCCAGGACTTGACGGCGGCGACCTGGGCCTTCGTCGCGCCGAAGCGGGACTGCGCCTGGCCGGCGCTCAGGTACTTGCCGTACGACGCCGAGGACGGGTCGGACACGGCCTTCGCGTACGCGGTGAGTCCGGCCGCGTCCTTGCCCGCCAGGTAGACGCGGGCCGAGACCCGCGAACTGTCGGCGGTGGCGCCCTTGTCGGCCTTGGCCGTCGCCCACGCGGGCCTGGTACCGGCCAGCGTGTCACGGGCCGGGGAGTCCGAGGCGTGCGCCGCGGGTATGCCGAGCGCCAGCGCGCCGGCGATCATGGGCAGTGTCGCTGCCATGCTCACTCCGGCGCGCGTTCTGGCGCGGTTGGATCTCATGGAACCCCCTGTGTGCGGTTCGTCGCGAGTGGATCACTCGACGGTGGCCACTCTTTCGGCGAACCGTTCATGCCAGGGGAATACGAATCCCAAGAAGAGCCCAATTAACCTAATGACAAGGCCATTTGAGCGTCAACGCGCTATGAGGACCGAGGGAAAACCCTCTATGGCGACACCCCGGTCCCCTAGGAACGCGGTGCGGCGCCCCGCTCCTTCAGCATGTCCGTCATCAAATCGATCTCGGACTCCTGCGCGTTCACCATGCCCTGCGCGATCCGCTTCTCCACCTTCACCGTGCACCGCGACACGCAGCCCTCGGCCATGTGGATGCCGCCCTTGTGATGGTCGGTCATCAGCTGGAGGTAGAAGATCTCGGCCTGCTTGCCGCTCAGCGACTCCAGCTTCTTCAGCTCGGTGTTGGTCGCCATGCCCGGCATCAGCGCGCCGTCCTCGCCGTCGGCCATGCCGCCCATGTCCATCCAGGTCATCGGCGCGTCCGAGGACACCTTCGGCAGCCCCCACAGATCGAGCCAGCCGAGCAGCATGCCGCGCTGGTTGGCCTGCGTCTGGGCGATGTCGTAGGCGAGCCGCCGTACGTCCTCGTCCTTGGTGCGGTCGCGGACGATGAAGGACATCTCCACCGCCTGCTGATGGTGCACCGCCATGTCCCGGGCGAAGCCCGCGTCGGCGGAGTCGGCGGCCGGGACGTCCGCCGCGCCGCCGCCCTCGCCCTCGGCGACCGCGTACGTGATCGCGCCGGCCGCGACGAGCACGGCCGCCGCGGACCCCGCGATCCAGCCGACGCGCTTGCGCATCGACATCACATCTTCCCGCCGGTGCAGGAGGCACCCGGCTCGGGCGTCTGCTCGCCCTGGACGTACTTCTCGAAGAACTTGGCGACGTTCGGGTCGCTCGCGCCGGTCACCGTCCGCTGGTGGCCCCACGCCGACAGCACGATCGGGGCCTCCTGGTCCTCGTACGGGCTCATCAGCGAGTACGGCGTCTTCTTCACCTTCGCCGCCAGCGCGTCCACGTCGGCCTTCTTGGCCTTGCTGGTGTACGTCACCCAGACCGCGCCGTGCTCCAGCGAGTGCACGGCGTTCTCGTTCTGCACGGCCTCGGTGTAGACGTTGCCGTTGCAGTTCAGCCAGACCGCGTTGTGGTCACCGCCGACCGGGGGCGACATCGGGTACTTCACCGACTTGGTGACGTGGGTCTGGCTGAGCTTCGCCGACCAGGTCTTCACCCCGTCCTTGCCCGTGGTCCAGTGACCCGGGGTCTTCGAGTCGGAGGCGGTGCTGCTGTCGTCGTCCTGCGACTGCACGAGCACGACCGCACCGACGACGAGAGCGGCCACGACCGCCACGCTCGCCCCGATCGTGAGGATCCGGTTGCGGCGCTCGCGGGCCTGCTCGGCACGCCGCATCTCGGCTATGCGCGCCTGCCGTGCGGCGGATTCCTTCTTCTTGGCGGAGCCCATGGGGTTGTGTCCTTCTGGGGAAAAGGGGCCGGTCGGGTCCGCTGATCGTAATGGGGGCGACGGATCTGTCGTAGGGCGGGCACAGGAATGGCCGAAGACCGGGTTCCGCCGAAGGCCGGGGGCGCGGCAGCTCGCGGCCCGCCCGGCATTACTTATACGGGTCCGAGCAGGCAAGATGGGCGGCAGAACAGTACACCTGTCGGACGTGAGGCGTTCAACCGGGCGTCGGCCTGCCGATCATGGTCCGCAACACGCATGAAATGGTGTTGTGGTGGGATGCTCAGGTGCCCGACCGTCTCTCGCGGGACCGGAGGCAGGCGGCCTGACCAGCAAGGATGGGGAAGCGGAAGATGGACAAGCAGCAGGAGTTCGTGCTCCGGACGTTGGAGGAGCGCGACATCCGGTTCGTACGCCTGTGGTTCACGGACGTGCTGGGCTTCCTCAAGTCCGTCGCCGTGGCCCCGGCCGAACTGGAGCAGGCCTTCGACGAGGGCATCGGCTTCGACGGCTCCGCGATCGAGGGCTTCGCCCGGGTCTACGAGTCCGACATGATCGCCAAGCCGGACCCGTCGACGTTCCAGATCCTGCCGTGGCGCGCCGAGGCCCCCGGTACCGCGCGCATGTTCTGCGACATCCTCATGCCGGACGGCTCGCCGTCCTTCGCGGACCCGCGCTACGTCCTCAAGCGCGCCCTGGCCCGCACCTCCGACCTGGGCTTCACCTTCTACACCCATCCGGAGATCGAGTTCTTCCTCCTGAAGGACAAGCCGCTCGACGGCTCCCGCCCCACCCCGGCCGACAACTCCGGCTACTTCGACCACACCCCGCAGAACATCGGCATGGACTTCCGCCGCCAGGCGATCACCATGCTGGAGTCGATGGGCATCTCGGTGGAGTTCTCCCACCACGAGGGCGCCCCCGGCCAGCAGGAGATCGACCTCCGCTACGCCGACGCCCTGTCCACGGCGGACAACATCATGACGTTCCGCCTGGTGATGAAGCAGGTGGCGCTGGAGCAGGGCGTGCAGGCGACGTTCATGCCGAAGCCGTTCTCGGAGTACCCGGGCAGCGGCATGCACACGCACCTGTCGCTCTTCGAGGGCGACCGCAACGCGTTCTACGAGTCCGGCGCCGAGTACCAGCTCTCCAAGGTCGGCCGTTCCTTCATCGCGGGCCTGCTGAAGCACTCCGCCGAGATCTCCGCGGTGACGAACCAGTGGGTGAACTCGTACAAGCGCATCTGGGGAGGCTCGGAGCGCACGGCCGGCGCCGGTGGCGAGGCCCCGTCCTACATCTGCTGGGGCCACAACAACCGCAGCGCCCTGGTCCGCGTCCCGATGTACAAGCCAGGCAAGACCGGCTCGGCCCGTATCGAGGTCCGCTCGATCGACTCCGGCGCCAACCCGTACCTGGCCTACGCGGTCCTGCTGGCGGCCGGCCTGAAGGGCATCGAGGAGGGCTACGAGCTCCCGCCGGGCGCCGAGGACGACGTCTGGGCCCTCTCCGACGCCGAGCGCCGCGCGATGGGCATCGAGCCGCTGCCCCAGAACCTGGGCGAGGCCCTGACCCTGATGGAGCGCAGCGACCTGGTCGCCGAGACCCTGGGCGAGCACGTCTTCGACTTCTTCCTGCGCAACAAGCGCCAGGAGTGGGAGGAGTACCGCTCCGAGGTCACGGCCTTCGAGCTGCGGAAGAACCTGCCGGTGCTCTGACGGGCGAGAAGACGGATCTCGTCTTTTCGGACAAAAGTGAGCATTCCGTATTGACGTGACGCGTCTCGGAGACAAGCGTGTTGACCCGAGACGCGACAGTCCTGCGAACGCTCTGCCGCGCAGCCGAGAGCAAGAATCGAGGCCGGGCGAATGACGAGCTCACTGACGATGAAGCGGATCGCGACGGCGCTCGGCGCCGGAGCGGCCGTGCTCGCACTCAGTCTTGGCGGCGCCGGTGTCGCCCATGCCAAGATCGAACCGGTGGACACCTCCTGCACCAACAACGGCGGTCATGAGGCCCCGGGCCAGCAGCCGACCTGCACGGGCGGCGGACAGACCCAGAACACCGAGAACCAGAACCCGGCTGGTCACGCCCCGCCGGGACAGAACTGACCCACGGACGACGAAGCCGCGGCGCCGAAGGCCCGCGGCTTCCCCGTTGCTCCGTGCCCTCGGTCTAGCCCTCTCGCCGCGCGGCCTGCTCCGTCAGCAGCTTGTGCAGTGGTTCCGTCTCGCGGCGCTTGTACTCCTGGATCGCCCAGCCGTTCCCGTCCGGGTCCTTGAAGTACATGAAGGCCGCGCCGTCCTGCGGGGCGAAGGACTGCGGCTCGGTGACGTCCAGGCCGCGGGCGGTCAGCTCCTCGTACGCCGCCTTGGCGTCCGTGACGCACAGTTGCATGCCGTGGTACGTCCCCGGCTGCGGGGTGCCCGTGGGGACCTGGAGGCCGTCCACGAGCGCGATCGAACAGCCCGAGCCGGGCGGGGTCAGCTGGACGATCCGTACGCCCGGCATCACCTCCCCGTCGAGGTCCACGTGGAAGCCGACCTTGTCCCGGTAGAACTCCTTGGCCCGGTCCACGTCGGAGACCGGCATCAGGATCACTTCGAGGCTCATGTCCATGGCAAGACTCCCTCAGTCGAAGCGCCAGCGCGTCTGGCTGAACGGTTCACCCTTACCGAAGCCGAAAACCGTACGCGGCGCCACAGAGAAGACCAGAGCGCTGCCCCCACCGTGGTGGAAACATCCGTCCCGTACCTCGAAGTGCCAGAACTCGCCGTACTTCGCCTCCCACCCGGCCGCGAGCGCGAGCAGTCGGTCCTCGTCCGTGACCCGTACCGCCTCGCCCTCCACGACCAGGTCGTACCCCTTGTTCCAGGTGCTCGTCCCGGTCGTCAGCACGACCTGCGGGTTCGCCGCCAGGTTCCGGGCCTTGCGCTCCTCGGGGCCCGTGCAGAAGTGCAGGGCGCCCTGTGACCAGACCGCCGGGAGCGGTGTCACATGCGGGCGCCCCTCCGGCCGTACCGTCGAGATCCAGAACAGTTCGGCCGCCTCCAGCAGCGTGGAAGCCTGCGACCAGGGCGTCGCCGTGGCGGTCGGCTCGCTGTAGCGCTCGTCCAGCCGGGTCCGTGGTTCGTCGAGAGTCATGGAGGGCAGACCCCGTTCCGGCCGGAAACTCATCGGCGCTTCCCGTGGCGGCTCCGGTTAGGCTCAAGCAGGTATGACCTTGATCGGAGGAGGCCGGGGATGACGGCGCCGGGGCGCAGGAGCAGTACTTTCAGCAGGCTGCTGCGGCACGGGTTCACCGACCCCTCGGCCGCCGAGCGGCTGCTGGACGGGCCGGAACTGAGCGCCGTCCGCAATGACCCGGTGCTCCTGGAGGCCCTCGGCGCCACCGCCGACCCCGATCTCGCGCTGCACGGTCTCGCCCGGCTCCTGGAGGCCCAGCCGGACCGCGAGCTGCTCGACACCGTGATAGCGGCCAAGCCGCTGCGCGACCGTCTGCTGGGCGTCCTCGGCGCCTCCGCCGCGCTCGCCGAGCACCTCGCCCGGCACGCCGGCGACTGGCGGGCGCTCGCCAGGTACGAGCCGCGGGACCTGCACCCGGGGGTGGAGGAGTTCGAGCGCGGGCTCGCCGAGGCCACCGACCCCGTCTCCCTGCGCGTCGCCTACCGCCGCTGTCTGCTCTCCATCGCCGCCCGTGACGTGTGCGGCACCACCGACGTCGCCGAGACCGCCGCCGAGCTCGCCGACCTCGCCACCGCGACCCTGCGCGCCGCCCTCGCCATCGCCCGCGCCGCCGCCCCGCAGGACGCCGCCCTGTGCCGGCTCGCCGTCGTCGCGATGGGCAAGTGCGGTGGCCACGAGCTGAATTACGTCTCCGACGTGGATGTCATCTTCGTGGCGGAGGCGGTGGAGGGCGCCGACGAGGGCAAGGCCCTGCGCGCCGCCACCAAGCTCGCCTCGCACATGATGCGGGTGTGCTCCGAGACCACCGTCGAGGGCTCCATCTGGCCCGTCGACGCCAATCTCCGCCCCGAGGGCAGAAACGGACCGCTGGTCCGCACGCTCTCCTCCCACCTCGCCTACTACCAGCGCTGGGCCAAGACCTGGGAGTTCCAGGCCCTGTTGAAGGCCCGGCCGGTCGCCGGGGACATCGAGCTCGGCGAGGAGTACGTCGCCGCCCTCGAACCCCTCGTCTGGAAGGCCGCCGAGCGCGAGAACTTCGTCGCCGACGTGCAGAAGATGCGCCGGAGGGTCGTCGAGAACATCCCGGTCGCCGAGATCGAGCGGGAGCTGAAGCTCGGCCCGGGCGGCCTCCGTGACGTCGAGTTCGCCGTACAGCTCCTGCAGTTGGTGCACGGCCGCGCCGACGCCTCACTGCGCAGCGGCACCACCCTCGACGCCCTCCAGGCCCTCGCCGCCGGCGGCTACGTCGGCCGCGACGACACCGTCCAACTCGACGACGCCTACCGCTTCCTGCGCTCCATGGAACACCGCATCCAGCTGTTCCGGCTGCGCCGCACCCACCTCGTCCCCGAGGACCAGGCCGATCTGCGCCGCATCGGCCGCTCCCTCGGCCTGCGCACCGACCCGGTCGCCGAGCTGAACCGCGAGTGGAAACGGCACACCAGCGTCGTACGGCGCCTGCACGAGAAGCTCTTCTACCGGCCGCTGCTGGACGCGGTGGCCCAACTCGCGCCCGGAGAGGCCCGGTTGAGCCCGGAGGCGGCACGCGAACGACTCGTCGCCCTCGGCTACGCCGACCCCGCCGCCGCTCTGCGCCACCTGGAGGCCCTGGCCTCCGGCGTCACCCGCAAGGCCGCGATCCAGCGGACCCTCCTTCCGGTCCTGCTGGGCTGGTTCGCCGACTCCGCCGACCCGGACGCCGGGCTGCTCAACTTCCGCAAGGTCTCCGACGCGTTGGGCAAGACGCCGTGGTACCTGCGGCTGCTCCGCGACGAGGGCGCCGCCGCCGAGAACCTCGCCCGCGTCCTGTCCGCCGGCCGCCTCGCCCCCGACCTGCTGATGCGCGCCCCCGAGGCGGTCGCGCTCCTCGGCGACGAGGAAGGGCTCGCCCCTCGCGGGCGGGCCGCGCTGGAGCAGGAGACCCTCGCCGCCGTCAGCCGCGCCGACGGTGCCGAGCAGGCGGTCACGGCGGCCCGTGGCGTCCGCCGCCGCGAACTGTTCCGTACCGCCGCCGCCGACATCGTCGGCTCCTACGGCACCGAGACCCAGCCCGCCGAGGCCGACCAGGGCGCCCTCGTGGACCGGGTCGGCGGCGCCGTCTCCGACCTCACCGCGGCGACCCTCGCGGGCACCCTGCGCGCGGTCGTGCGGGACACCTGGGGCGACACCCTGCCGACCCGCTTCGCCGTCATCGGCATGGGCCGCTTCGGCGGGCACGAACTCGGCTACGGCTCCGACGCGGACGTCCTGTTCGTCCACGAGCCGCGCAACGGCGTCCCCGAGCAGTCCGCCGCCGAGGCCGCCAACAAGGTCGTCTCCGAGATGCGCCGGCTGCTGCAGATCCCGAGCGCCGACCCGCCGCTGCTGATCGACGCCGACCTGCGCCCGGAGGGCAAGTCCGGTCCGCTGGTACGCACGTTGAAGTCGTACGAGGCCTACTACCGCCGGTGGTCCCTGGTCTGGGAGTCGCAGGCGCTGCTGCGGGCCGAAGTCGTCGCGGGTGACGAGGAGTTGGGGCGGCGTTTCATCGAGCTGATCGATCCGCTGCGGTACCCGGCGGAGGGGCTGGGGGAGGACGCCGTACGGGAGATCCGGCGGCTGAAGGCGCGGATGGAGTCCGAGCGGTTGCCCCGCGGCGCGGACCCGAAGCTGCACACCAAGCTCGGGCCGGGAGGTCTGTCCGACGTCGAATGGACCGTGCAGCTCTTTCAGTTGCAGCACGGCTGGGCCGTGCCGGGGCTGCGGACGACGCGGACGCGGGAGGCCCTTGCCGCGGCGTGTGCCGCCGGGCTCGTCTCGGCCGAGGACGCGGAGATCCTGGACGAGGCCTGGGTACTGGCCACCCGGGTGCGCAATGCGGTGATGCTGGTGCGGGGGCGGGCGGGGGACACATTCCCCACCGAGGCGCGCGAACTGGCCGCGGTGGGGCGGTACTTGGGGTATGGGCCGGGGCATGCGGGGGACATGCTGGATGCGTATCGCCGTACGGCCCGCAGGGCGCGGAGTGTGGTGGAGACGTTGTTCTACGGGGCGTGAAGTTTCGTCTGCGGGTGCGGGGCCGTGGGGGCTGGTCGCGCAGTTCCCCGCGCCCCTGCAGGGCGCGTCATGGCGACGCCTGCCAATACGACCAGCATGCCGACCAACACCCTGATCCCCACCTGTTCGCCCAGCAACACGGAACCCAACCCCACCGACACCACCGGCAGCAGGTACCCCACCGTCGCCGCCGCCGTCGGGCCCTCGTCGGCTATCAGGCGGTAGTTGAGGTAGAAGGTCACCCCTGTGCCCAGGACCCCGAGAACGGTGACGGCTGCCAGCGCCACGAGGTCCGCGTCCACGCCGCCCGCCACCGGTATCGACAGCGTCGTCCACCCCGTCGCCATCACCATCTGCGCCGCCGACATCGCCATCGGCGCCGCCTTGTCCGTCAGCTTGCGGGCCATGTACGCGAACGCCACGGCGTAGCTCGCGGCGGCGCCGAGCAGGGCCAGGGCGCTCCAGCTCAGCAGCCCCGACCGCTGCCATGGCGCGAAGATCAGGACCGTACCGGCGAAGCCGACGAGCAGGCCGGTCAGGCGTAGCGGAGGCAGACCGCGGTCGGTGCCCAGCAGGAGGCCGATCAGCAGGGACCACAGCGGCGTCGTGGCGTTGAGGACGCCCGCGATGCCGGAGTCGAGGTGCTGCTCGCCCACCGCGAACAGGGCGAACGGGATCGCGTTGCAGAACAGCGCGGCCACGGTCAGACGGCCCCAGACGGCGCGGGAGCGGGGGAGGCGCTGGCCGGCGGTACGGGCGAGGCCGTACAGCACGGCCGTCCCGAGCGCGCAGCGGACGATCGTGATCTGCGCGGGGGAGAGGCCGTGGTCGAGGGCGAGCTTGATCCAGAGGAACCCCGAGCCCCACAGGAGGGCCAGGGCGGTCATGCGCAGGGTGGAGGCGGGAGACATGCCCTCTACGGTCCGCGAGCAGACGCGTGAGGACAAGTGAAGAGTTCTGGAAGGTTCGTTAAGCTGTCCTGCATGTTGGATGTACGTCGGATGCAGGTGCTGCGGGCCGTGGTGAGCAGCGGATCGGTGACGGGGGCGGCGGCCGTCCTCGGGTACACGCCGTCCGCCGTGAGCCAGCAGATCGCCGCGCTGGAGAAGGAGGCGGGGACCGAGCTGCTGGAGCGGGTGGGCCGCGGGGTGCGGCCCACGGCGGCGGGACTGCTGCTGACCGAGTACGCGGACACCATCAGCCGCCAGGTGGCGGAGGCGGAGACGGCGCTGGCCGACCTGCTGGCGGGCCGCACGGGACGGCTCGCGGTGCGGTACTTCGCGACGGCGGGCGGCTCGCTGGTCGCCCCGGCGGTGGCCCGCCTGCGCACGGAACACCCCGGCGTGCAGATCGAGCTCAGGCTCATCGACCCCGAGGACCCGCTCCCGGACGTCCGGGAGGGCCGGGCGGACCTGGCGCTGGTGGTCGGATCGCCGGCACCGGCTCACGACGGGGTACGGCTGCTGCATCTGCTGGACGATCCGTACCTGGCCGTGCTGCCCGCCGGGCACCGCCTCGCGGACGCCCCCGACCTGGAGCTGTCCGATCTCGCCGCCGAACCCTGGGTCGGCAGCGAGTGGCCCGGCCCCTGTCTCGACGCCCAGCTCACCGCCTGCGAGGCGGCCGGCTTCCGGCCGCGGTTCGTGGTCGACAGCGAGGACTACGTGACCGCTCAGGGGTTCGTGGCGGCCGGGATGGGGGTGAGCCTGATCCCGAGGCTGGGGCTGGCGACCGGCGTGCGCCCGGGTGTCGTCGTACGGGAGCTGCGGGCGCCGGAGCCGACGCGCTCGATCCACGCGGCCGTACGCGAGACGGCACCGCCGCAGCCCGCGCTGCGGGCGTTCATCGCGGCGCTGCGGGACGCTGCTGCCCGGCCGTAGGCACCAGCCGCGGCAGGCGGTACGGCAGCGCCCCGTACCAGAGCCGCGCCACCAGGAAACCGAAGGCCAGGCACAGGATGCCGCCCACCGCGTCCAGCCAGAAGTGGTTGGCGGTGGCGACGATGACGATCAGGGTGGCCGCCGGGTAGAGCAGCCCCAGGACCCGCACCCACGGCACCGACGCCAGCGCGAAGATCGTCAGTCCGCACCACAGGGACCAGCCGATGTGCATGGAGGGCATCGCGGCGTACTGGTTGGACATGCTCTTCAGGTCGCCGGACGCCATCGAACCCCAGGTCTGGTGGACCACGACGGTGTCGACGAAGTCGCCGCCGTTCATCAGCCGCGGCGGGGCCAGTGGATACAGGTAGTAACCGACGAGGGCCACGCCGGTCGTGGCGAAGAGGACCATGCGGGTCGCCGCGTAGCGGCCGGGGTGGTAGCGGAACAGCCATACCAGGACACCCAGCGTCACCACGAAGTGCAGCGTCGCGTAGTAGTAGTTCATGCCCACGATCAGCCAAGTCACCGAGTTCACGGCGTGGTTGACCGACTCCTCGACCGCGATCCCGAGATCGTGCTCGACCCGCCAGATCCAGTCGGCGTTGCGCAGCGCCTCGGCCTTCTGCTCCGGGACCGCGTTGCGGATCAGTGAGTACGTCCAGTAACTCACCGCGATCAGCAGGATCTCGAACCAGAGCCGGGGGCGGCGCGGGGTGCGCAGGCGGCGAAGGGGGCCCCTGCCCGCGTTGTCCGCGACAGGGTGCGGAACGGCCTCTTCGCGGCCTTCCACTGTCGTCACGGTCGAATCACCCATGGACACAGAGTCTGCCAGAAAAGCCCTTGCCCCCAGATCATCCCGCGGTCGGGTTCGGGACGCATGTTCTACGGCGCTGCGACGCCCCCGTCTCCTACCAGCGCATGCCCCGAAAGCCCGGTTTCTCCACCTCAGGAACGAGCCCGCTCCGTACGGGACGCAACAGGCGCCGAAGCCGTCGATCCCCGCACCACCAGCTCCGGCATGAACACGAACTCACTGTGCGGCGCGGGCGTCCCGCCGATCTCCTCCAGCAACGTGCGCACCGCGGCCTGGCCCATCGCCGGAACCGGCTTGCGGACCGTCGTCAGGGGCGGGTCGGTGAACGCGATCAGCGGGGAGTCGTCGAAGCCCACCACCGAGACGTCCCGCGGCACTTCGAGACCGAGCTGCCGGGCGGCCCGTATCGCGCCCAGCGCCATCATGTCGCTCGCGCACACCACCGCCGTGCAGCCGCGGCCGATGAGGGCGTTGGCGGCGGCCTGGCCGCCCTCCAGGGTGTACAGGGAGTGCTGGACCAGCTCCGCCTCGACGGCCTCCGCGGGCAGGCCCAGCTGGTCCTGCATCGCCCGCACGAACCCCTCGATCTTGCGCTGCACCGGCACGAACCGCTTCGGGCCGAGGGCGAGACCGATCCGGGTGTGACCGAGCGAGGCGAGATGCGTGACCGCCAGCGTCATGGCCGCCCGGTCGTCGGGGGAGATGAACGGCGCCTGTACCTTCGGCGAGAAGCCGTCCACGAGCACGAACGGCACGCCCTGGCCGCGCAGCTGCTCGTAGCGCTGCATGTCGGCGGAGGTGTCCGCGTGCAGCCCGGAGACGAAGATGATGCCCGCCACGCCCCGGTCGACGAGCATCTCCGTGAGCTCGTCCTCCGTGGAGCCGCCCGGGGTCTGGGTGGCCAGCACCGGGGTGTAGCCCTGCCGGGTCAGCGCCTGGCCGATCACCTGGGCCAGCGCCGGGAATATCGGGTTCTCCAGCTCCGGGGTTATCAGGCCCACCAGGCCCTCACTGCGCTGCCGCAGACGCACCGGGCGCTCGTAGCCCAGCACGTCGAGAGCGGCCAGCACGGACTGGCGGGTGGTGGCGGCGACGCCCGGCTTCCCGTTGAGGACGCGGCTGACGGTCGCTTCGCTGACCCCCGCTTGAGCAGCGATGTCGGCAAGCCGTGTGGTCACAGGATTGGACTGTACCGGCCGACCCTGCCCTTGCACACCAATCGGACGCCGTGGGCGACCTGTTGACCGTCCCGGTCCGAGTTGCTGGGTCATCGCGCTCCCTCGTGAATGTGATGGCAAGAGCTTGCAGAGTCTTGCACAGGGCGCTCCGTGCCACTCCGCCCCTGGAAACAAGCGTCTCACGGCGGTAGCCGTGAGGTCACGCCCGGATAACTTCCATGACGTCTTGCACTTTTTTGCTGCAAGGTCTTTCGCAACGCTTACATCGCTGTTACGTTCGGCGACGCCCGGCGGCCGCAACGGCGCAGTCGGCAAGACAGTGAGGACGGCTGACGGGGCCGGCCCTCACCTCACGCGGGAAGCGGGCGGGACCGCCTCCCGCACCACACGGGCTTTCACCCTCAAGGAGAACTCATGCGGCGTGGCATAGCGGCCACCGCGCTGGTGGCGTCCCTCGCCCTCGCGGCGACGGCCTGCGGCGGAGACGACGACAGCGGCAGCGACTCGAGCGGTCCGGTCACCATCACCTGGTGGGACACCTCCAACGCCACCAATGAGGCGCCGACCTACAAGGCCCTCATCAAGGAGTTCGAGGCCGCGAACAAGGACGTCAAGGTCAAGTACGTCAACGTCCAGTTCGACCAGGCGCAGAACAAGTTCGACACCGCCGCCGGCTCCAAGGGCGCCCCGGACGTGCTGCGCTCCGAGGTCGGCTGGACCCCGGCCTTCGCCAAGAAGAGCTACCTGCTGCCCCTCGACGGCACCGAGGCCCTCGCCGACCAGGCCAAGTTCAAGCCGAACCTGATCGAGCAGGCCAAGTACGAGGGCAAGACCTACGGCGTCCCGCTGGTCACCGACACCCTCGCCCTCGTCTACAACAAGGCCCTCTTCGAGAAGGCCGGCGTCGAGGCCCCCAAGACCTGGGACGACCTGAAGAAGGCCGCCGCCACGATCAAGGACAAGACCGGCGTCGACGGCTACTGGGGCTCCACCCAGGCCTACTACGCCCAGTCCTTCCTCTACGGCGAGGGCACCGACACCGTCGACGCCGGCGCCAAGAAGATCACGGTGAACTCGGACGCCGCGAAGAAGGCGTACGGCACCTGGCTGAGCCTGTTCTCCGGCAAGGGCCTGCACAAGGCCGACACCACCGCCGACGCCTACGCCCACATCCAGGACGCGTTCGTCAACGGCAAGGTCGCCGCGATCATCCAGGGCCCGTGGGAGATCACCAACTTCTACAAGGGCTCCGCGTTCAAGGACAAGAACAACCTCGGCATCGCCACCGTCCCGGCCGGCTCCGCCGGCAAGGCGGGCGCCCCGACCGGCGGCCACAACCTCTCGGTCTACGCCGGCTCGGACGCCGCCCACCAGAAGGCCGCGCTGAAGTTCGTCAACTTCATGACCTCCGCGAAGTCCCAGGCGACCATCGCGCTGAAGAACTCCACGCTGCCCACCCGTGACGACGCCTACACCGACGAGGTCAAGGCCGACCCGGGCATCGCCGGCTACGGCACGGTCCTCGCCGCCGCCCAGCCGCGCCCGGCCCTGCCCGAGTACAGCTCCCTGTGGGGCCCGCTGGACACCGAGCTGCCGAAGATCGCCGGCGGCAAGGAGTCCCTGGACCAGGGGCTGAGCAACGCCGAGACCGCCATCGCCAAGCTGGTCCCGGACTTCAGCAAGTAAGCCCCGAGCGGCCGCCGGGTCCCCCGCTTCATGGGGGGAGGGACCCGGCGGCCATCGGCCTGTGAGCCGTACACCCCTTTGAACCTCCCAGAAGGTGTCGAACCATGACAGTCGCCATCGACCGCGCGACCGGCAAGCGCCGCGGTGACCGCGGGCCACGCCCCGGGCTGGGCCAGCGCCTGAAGCGCGGATACCAGAAGCACTGGTACGCCTACGCGATGATCGCCCCGGTGGCGATCGTCCTCGGTGTGCTCGTGCTGTACCCGCTGGTGTACGGCCTCTACCTCACGCTCACCGACGCCAACAGCCTCAACACGGCGCGGACGATCGGCGTCAACCACATCGACGCCACGTACAAGTTCATCGGCCTCGACAACTACGCCGACATCCTCTGGGGCGACACCGCCTACGACCGTTTCTGGTCGCACTTCATCTGGACGATCGTGTGGACGGCCGCCTGTGTGGCCCTGCACTACGGCATCGGACTCGGCCTCGCCCTGCTGCTCAACCAGAAGCTGCGCGGCCGCACCTTCTACCGGCTGATCCTGATCCTGCCGTGGGCCGTGCCGACCTTCGTCACCGTCTTCGGCTGGCGGTTCATGCTCGCCGACAGCGGCATCATCAACAGCTTCCTGGGCTCCCTCCACCTGCCGACACCGTCATGGCTGGAGGACACCTTCTGGCAGCGGTTCGCCGCGATCATGGTCAACACCTGGTGCGGTGTGCCGTTCATGATGGTCTCGCTCCTCGGCGGACTGCAGTCCATCGACTCCTCGCTCTACGAGGCCGCCGAGATGGACGGCGCCAACGCCTGGCAGCGCTTCCGGTACGTCACCCTGCCGGGCCTGCGGTCCGTCAGCTCCACCGTCGTCCTGCTCGGTGTCATCTGGACCTTCAACCAGTTCGCCATCATCTTCCTGCTGTTCGGCAACACCGCTCCGGACGCGCAGATCCTCGTCACCTGGGCGTACTACCTCGGCTTCGGACAGCAGCCGCGTGACTTCGCCCAGTCCGCGGCCTACGGCATCCTGCTGCTGGCCATCCTGATCGTCTTCACCTCCTTCTACCGCCGCTGGCTGAACCGCAACGACCAGCAGCTCGCGATCTGAGGCAGGAGTCCCATGAGCACCTCAACCCCTTCCGAGATCAAGGCTGATCGCCCGGTGACTCCCCAGGTCCTCGAAGCCGCCCGGCCGCGCAAGGTCCGCGGACGCGAGCAGCGCAGCCGCCTCACCGCACTCGCCTCGCACGGCATCCTGATCGTCGCGAGCCTGATCGCGCTGTTCCCGATCGCCTGGCTGGTCTACCTCTCCCTCGGCCCGGACAAGGACGACTACCTCCACCCCGGCGGCATCTGGGACAAGATGACGCTGGACAACTACTCGTTCGTCCTCCAGCACACCAACTTCTTCGACTGGCTGAAGAGTTCGCTGATCGTCTCCCTCGGCACCACCGTCATCGGCGTGTTCGCGGCGGCCACCACCGGCTACGCGGTCTCCCGCATGCGGTTCCCCGGCTACAAGAAGCTCATGTGGGTGCTCCTGGTCACCCAGATGTTCCCGATCGCCGTCCTCATCGTGCCGATGTACCAGATCCTGGTGGATCTCCAGCTCGTCGACAGCTACCTCGGTCTCATCCTCGTCTACTGCGCGACCGCGGTCCCCTACAGCGCCTGGCTGCTCAAGGGCTACTTCGACACGATCCCGTTCGAGATCGACGAGGCCGGACGCGTCGACGGACTGACGCCCTTCGGGACCTTCTTCCGGCTGATCCTGCCGCTCGCCAAGCCGGGCCTCGCGGTCGCCGCCTTCTACAACTTCATCACCGCCTTCGGCGAGGTCGCCTTCGCCTCGACGTTCATGCTCAGCGACGACAAGTACACCTTCGCCGTCGGCCTCCAGAGCTTCGTCAGCGAGCACGACGCCCAGCGCAACCTGATGGCCGCGACCGCGGTGCTCATCGCCATCCCGGTCTCCGCGTTCTTCTACCTCGTGCAGAAGAACCTCGTGGCCGGCCTCAC
This sequence comes from Streptomyces sp. Act143, assembly GCF_003143935.1. Taxonomy (GTDB): domain Bacteria; phylum Actinomycetota; class Actinomycetes; order Streptomycetales; family Streptomycetaceae; genus Streptomyces. Next base: position 7,682,582 of record NZ_QFRX01000001.1, read on the forward strand.
CGCCGGCGGCACCAAGGGCTGACCCCCGCGGGGGCGCCGCCCCCACCGGACCCGAGGCGGTCGCGGTGTCCATCCGACCCCGCTGTCACCGCGACCGCCTCGCTGCAAGCCCGCCGCCGCACCGGCACACACCCGTGCGCCCCCCTTCTGCCCCCATCTGCAACCTCCTGCCCAGATGACTCCGTTACGTATCAAGGACGCCATGAGCCAGCACTCCGCAGCCGACCCGGCCCCGACCTCCGCCGTAGCCACCGTCGCCCAGCGCCGCGACTGGTGGCGGGACGCGGTCATCTACCAGGTCTATCCGCGCAGCTTCGCCGACAGCAACGGCGACGGCATGGGCGACCTGGAGGGCATCCGCTCCCGCCTGCCGTACCTGCGCGACCTCGGCGTCGACGCCGTGTGGCTCAGCCCCTTCTACGCCTCCCCGCAGGCCGACGCCGGCTACGACGTCGCCGACTACCGGGCCGTGGACCCGATGTTCGGCAACCTGCTGGACGCGGACGCGCTGATCCGCGACGCGCACGAGCTGGACCTCCGGATCATCGTCGACCTGGTCCCCAACCACTCCTCCGACCAGCACGAGTGGTTCCAGCGCGCCCTGCGCGAGGGCCCCGGCTCCCCGGCGCGCGCCCGCTACCACTTCCGCCCCGGCAAGGGCGAGAACGGCGAACTCCCCCCGAACAACTGGGAGTCCATCTTCGGCGGCCCGGCGTGGACGCGGGTCACCGAACCCGACGGCGCCCCCGGCGAGTGGTACCTCCACCTCTTCGCCCCCGAGCAGCCCGACTTCAACTGGGAACACCCCGCCGTCGGCGACGAGTTCCGCTCCATCCTGCGCTTCTGGCTGGACATGGGCGTGGACGGCTTCCGCATCGATGTCGCCCACGGCATGGTGAAGGCCGAGGGCCTGCCGGACCTCGGCGGCGACGGTGACCAGCTGAAATTGCTGGGCAACGATGTCATGCCGTTCTTCGACCAGGACGGCGTGCACGCCATCTACCGCCAGTGGCGCACGATCCTCGACGAGTACGCGGGCGAGCGCATCTTCGTGGCGGAGGCCTGGACCCCGACCGTGGAGCGCACCGCCAACTACGTCCGCCCGGACGAGCTCCACCAGGCCTTCAACTTCCAGTACCTGGGCACCCATTGGGATGCCGAGGAGCTCCGCAAGGTGGTGGACCTGACCCTGGAGGCGATGCGCCCGGTCGGCGCCCCCGCCACCTGGGTCCTCTCCAACCACGACGTGACCCGCCACGCCACCCGCTTCGCCAACCCGGCGGGCCTCGGCACCCAGATCCGCACGGCGGGCGACCGCGCCCTGGGCCTGCGCCGCGCGCGGGCGGCCACGCTGCTGATGCTGGCGCTGCCGGGCTCGGCGTACATCTACCAGGGCGAGGAACTGGGCCTCCCGGATGTCGTCGACCTCCCCGACGAGGTCCGCCAGGACCCGGCCTACTTCCGCGGCGCCGGCCAGGACGGTTTCCGCGACGGCTGCCGCGTCCCGATCCCGTGGACCCGGGAGGGTTCGTCGTACGGCTTCGGCGCGGGCGGCAGCTGGCTTCCGCAGCCGGCGGAGTGGGCGGACCTGAGCGTGGAGGCCCAGACCGGCGTCGCCGGCTCCACCCTGGAGCTCTACCGCACGGCCCTCGCCGTCCGCCGCACCGAGCCCGACCTGGGCGCCGGCGACGCGGTGGAGTGGCTGCGGGCACCGGAGGGCGTACTGGCCTTCCGCCGCGGCGAGTTCGTCTGCGTGGCGAACACCAGCGGCGAGGCGGTGACGACTCCGGCGTACGGCCGCGTGCTGCTCGCGAGCGGTGACGTGGCCGAGGTGGACGGCGAGGCGAAGGTCCCGGCGGACACCACGGTGTGGTGGACCACGGCCTGACGGCTGAGCAACTGAACGCGGCCCGCCGCCCTTTGGGCGGCGGGCCGACGTCGTTCGCGGCACCGCGGACTCGTGCAGGGGCCGGGTCAGGCGGACAGGCCCAGCTGCTCATCCACCGCGGTGGCCAGGTCGGTTTCACAGCCGGCCCGGAACGCCTCCTCGTAGGAGGCGTCACCCATGGCCTCGCGCGCCTGCTTCTCGCACCGTTCGCGGGCGGTGATCCACGCGGCCACACCGACCTGCGACTGGCCCACCGTGGCCCAGAGCCGGTGTGTCAGACCCAGCAGGTAGGCCGTCTGCGCTCCTCGCCCTTCCCCGGCCGCGGCCACCGTGAGTACGTCCAGGGCCATGGCCATGCCCAGTCGGTCGTTCAGCTGCTGTTTGGCCCGCAGGGCCGCCCGGCCGTGCCGGCGAGCCGCCTCGTGGCGACCGCGCGCCGACTCGGCCCGGGCCAGCATGTAGTCGGCGTAACCGCGCATCCACCGCTCGCCGTGCCGGGCGCAGTCGGAGTGCAGGTGCTCCAGGACGACGAGGGCGTCCTCGACGCGCCCCTCCAACAGGTGGGCCTGTCCGCGGAAGAGACCGGCGGCCATCCAGGGATGGCCGAGGGCGCCGGCGCAGTCGTGCTTGTCGAGCAGTTCCTGCGCCAGGGGTACGGCACGTGCGCTGTCGCCGCGGAGGATGGCCGCGAACGCGAGCATCGCCCGCGCGTGATCCCGCAGTTCGGCGTCGTCCAGCCGTTCGGCCAGGCCGGCGCACTCGGTTGCCCGGGCCTCACCCGCGTCGGGGTCTCCGAGACTCGACAGGACCAGGGAAGACGCCCACAGGGCCTGGCCGCGCTCCCTGCCCGGGGTGGGATCGCAAGCCAGAGCCCGCTCCAGGTAGTGGTGCCCCTCGTGGTGGAATCCCAGGCAGTGCCAGAAGAACCACAGCCCTCCGGCCAGTTCCAGGGCGGCATGTCCTTCCGGATGACGCAGCGAGTACTCCAGGGCGGCCCGCAGGTTGTCGACCTGGTCCGTCATACGGCGCTGCCAGGTGTGCTGGTGCGGACCGATCCAGGCGGCGCAGCCCTCCCGTACCAAGGCGAGGCAGTAGTCCCGGTGGCGACGCCGCAGCAGGTCCTGCTCGCCCAGTTCGCGCAGCCAGTGGCCGCCGTACTCGCGGACGGTGTCCAGCATCCGGAAGCGCTCCGCGTGCTGGTCCGGCTGCCAGGTGAGGATCGACTTGTCCACGAGCGCGGCCAGCAACTCCACGACGGAGTCGGCGGCCAGACGTTCGTCGGCGCACACGTGCAGCACGGCCTCCGCCTCGAAGCCGCCCGCGAACACCGAGAGCCGTGCCCACAGCAACCGCTCGGCCGGGGTGCACAGTTCGTGGCTCCATCCGATCGCCGTCCGCAGCGCCTGGTGCCAGGGCGGGTCGGCGTCGGGCACGGCCTTCTCGGTGTCGCCGAGCAGCGCGAACCGGTCGTCCAGCCGCTCGGCCAGCTCCGTCAGGGGCAGCTCGCGCAGGCGGGCCGCGGCCAGTTCCAGGGCCAGCGGCAGTCCCTCCAGCCGGCGGCACAGCTGCACGACGTCGGCCCGGTTGGCATCGGTGACGCGGAAATCCGGCACCGCCTCCCTCGCCCGCTCCGTGAACAGCACCATCGCGTCCGTCGTCGAGCGGCGGCCCTCGGGCACCGGCAGCGGATCGACCCTGAGGACCTCCTCGGCCATCATGCCCAGCGGCCGGCGGCTGGTCGTCAGGACCCGCAGTCCCGGCGCCGCACGCAGCAGCGCCTCCGCCGTCAGCGCGCAGCCGTCGACCAGGTGCTCGCAGGTGTCCAGGACCAGCAGCGCCTCCCGGTCGGCCAGATACTCGGCGACCGCGTCGATCACCGGCCGGGTCGTCTGATCAGCCAGTTGCAGCGCCTCCGCGATGACGTGCGGCACCAGGCTCTCCTCGCTCAGGGAGGACAGCTCCACGAACCACACCCCGTCCCGGAACCTCGTGTGCGCCGTCCGGGCCACCGCCCATGCCACCCGGGTCTTGCCCACGCCGCCCACGCCGGTCAGCGTCACCAGCCGCGACCGTTCGAACAGCAGCCGGTGCACCTCGGCGATCTCGTCCCGCCGCCCGACCAGGCGCGCCCGCGCCACCGATGGATTGCCCATCGCGCCAGCGTTTCCCGCCCGCCTCCTGGCTGTCACGTCCTGCCCGATAGACGACACAGCCCCGGTCCTCCGCTTTCGCGGAGGACCGGGTCGATGCGCAGACGGATCGTTCAGTGCCAGGTGTCGTTCGCGGTGTAGCCCGTGGCCGAGCCGGTGGTGTACGCGCGGTTGGTGCCGGATTCCCAGGTCACGTTCCCGGAGCTGTCCTTCTTGATGTACTTGTAGGTGAAGGCCGTGCTCTTCGGGACGATCACCAGCTTGCTCCACGTCGGGTACGACGCCGAGGACAGCGGGATCGCGTCGCCGGTGTTCCAGGAGCCGAGGGAGGCGAGGGAACCGACGACGTAGACGTTGGTGCCCCAGTCGGTCGTGGCGGTGACGTTGAAGGTGACGTCGGTGGCGCTCGCGCTCGCCACGTTCCAGGAGTTGTCGAAGGAGACGGCCGAAGTCGCGCTCGAACCGGCTCTGTTGGCGTTGGACTCCCAGGTCACGTTGCCCGAACTGTCCTTCTTTATGTACTTGTACTCGAACGACGTGTTGATCGGCACGCTCACCTCGCCCGACCACACCGGGTACCCGGTCGACGACAGCCGGATCGCCTTCGAGGTGTCCCAGGAGCCGAGCGCCGGCACGGAGCCGACGACGTAGACGTTGGTGCCGGAGGAGGTGGAGGCGTACTCGTTGAACGTCGCCGTCACCGTCGACGTCGAGTCGCCGCCACCCGAGCCGCCGCAGGTCGTGCACGGCGTGAACGCGCCGTCGTAGAAGGCGATCGCGCTCTTCGCGGGGATCGTGAGGGTCGCGCTGCCGCCCGACACGGTGACCGTGGTGGCCCCGTTGTCGATGACGTTCGTGTACGTCCCGTCGGCCATCCCGGTCGCGAAGGTGTACGTCGCCGCGGAGGAGCCGTTGTTCAGAGCGATGTAGCCCGCCGTGCCGCGGCTGAAGCCGATCACGCTCGACGACTTGGTCGACCAGTTGGCCACCGCCTCCGAGCCGACCGCGTTGTGCCACTTCACCATGCCGGTGACGGCGGTGTCCCGGTCGAGACAGTACCAGCCGTCGGAGCAGTCGGTGTCGGTGACGAAACCGGCGGAGTTCGGCGGGGCCTGGTCGCTCTGGGTGAACTCCCAGCCGGCGTAGACGGTCGGGGTCGACCACTTGTAGGCCAGCTGGAAGATGTTGGCCAGCTTGTAGGTGTCACCGTCCTTGTAGGACATGTGCAGTCCGTTGCGCTCGGTGTCGTGGTTGGTCACGAAGGACACCGAGTTGGCGGGGGCGAGGATGCCGGACGAGGACAGCGACTCCAGGTCGCTGATGTTCCCCTGGAAGGCCGACTTCATCTTGCTCGCGTAGGTGAAGTCGAGGACGTCACCGGAGGCGTAGTAGTCCGAGGCCGCCGGGGTCGAGCCCGGGTACACCTCCTGGAAGACGTACGGGTCCGTGCCCGACGTCGTGTCGGTCAGCTTGGCCTCGATCGCCTGGAGGTCGGCGGTCGGGATGTGCTTGGCCGCGTCGACGCGGAAGCCGTCGACGCCGAGGGCGAGCTGCTTGTTGAGGAAGCCCGCGATGCCGCTGCGGACGCTGTCCTCCTCCGTCTCCAGGTCGGGCAGGCCGAGGAGTTCGCAGTTCTGGACCTCGGTGAGGTTCGACCAGTCGTCGATGACGAGGTCGGAGTCGGAGCAGTCGTCCGACTGGTGGTAGTCGCCCGGGTTCCAGTCGGGGGTGTCGTACTTGTTGGTGATCGTGGTGCCGTTGTAGCCGGTGCCGGTCTGCGCGGCGGTGTGGTTGATCACCGCGTCCGTATACACCTTGACGCCGGCGGTGTGGCAGGTGCTCACCATCGACGCGAACTGGGCGGCGGTGCCGAAGCGGCTGTTGAGGTTGTAGGAGTACGGCTGGTAGGCGTCCCACCAGTAGTACGAGGACTGCTTGAGGGACTCGGCGGGCGGGGCCACCTGCACGGCCCCGTAGCCGTTCGGTCCGAGGACGTCGGTGCACTCGGCGGCGACCGAGTCCCAGTTCCATTCCCACAGGTTGGCGATGACATCGCCGGAGGTGGTGGCGTCGGCCTGGGCGGTCGCGGCGGGCAGGGCGGTCGCACCGGCGAGCGCCAGGGCGCCGACCGCCAGGGCTCTCGTGGTGCGGCTGAGCACACCCGGTTCGAAGATCATGTGCGGCTCCGGGATGGGGAAGCGGACGGAGGCGAGGTGGAGTCGATCAGAGGTCGGGGATTCAACAAGTGGTGAGCGTGCGGCAGTTGAGAAGGGCACGTCAAGAGAGTGGGTGAAAGTTCTTGCTGTGAGTTGCAAGCCTCTTGCTGTAAACCTTTCGTCAGGGGTACGTTCACGCCGGCGCCGGGCAAGGACGCCCGGCCGTCCCGCAAGGAGCCCCCACGTGATATCGAGATGGCCAGCCAGCGCATCCCTCACCGCGCTCGCCGCAGCCGCGGCCCTCATCGCCCCCGCCACCCCCGCCGCCGCCTCCCCGCCCGGCACCAAGGACGTCACCGCCGTCCTGTTCGAGTGGAACTTCGCCTCGGTCGCCAAGGAGTGCACCAACACCCTCGGCCCCGCCGGATACGGCTACGTCCAGGTCTCCCCGCCCGCCGAGCACATCCAGGGCTCGCAGTGGTGGACGTCGTACCAGCCCGTCAGCTACAAGATCGCCGGTCGCCTCGGTGACGCCACCGCCTTCAAGAGCATGGTCGACACGTGTCACGCGGCCGGCGTGAAGGTCGTCGTCGACACCGTCGTCAACCACATGTCGGCGGGGAGCGGCACCGGCACCGGCGGGTCCAGCTACAGCAAGTACAACTACCCGGGCCTGTACTCGTCCTACGACATGGACGACTGCACGGCCACGATCAGCGACTACACCAACCGCACCAACGTCCAGAACTGCGAACTCGTCGGCCTCGCCGACCTGGACACCGGCGAGGAGTACGTCCGGTCCACCATCGCCGGGTACATGAACACCCTGCTCGGCTACGGTGTCGACGGCTTCCGCATCGACGCGGCCAAGCACATCCCGGCGACCGACCTCGCCAACATCAAGTCGCGTCTGTCCAACCCCTCCGTGTACTGGAAGCAGGAGGTCATCTACGGCAGCGGCGAGGCCGTCCAGCCCACCGAGTACACGGGCAACGGGGACGTCCAGGAGTTCCGTTACGCCTACGACCTCAAGCGCGTCTTCAACAACGAGAACCTCGCCTACCTGAAGAACTACGGCGAGGGCTGGGGCTACATGAGCAGCTCGGTCGCCGGCGTCTTCGTCGACAACCACGACACCGAGCGCAACGGCTCCACGCTCAACTACAAGGACGGGGCGAACTACACCCTCGCCAACGTCTTCATGCTGGCCTACCCGTACGGCGCCCCGGACATCAACTCCGGCTACGAGTGGTCCGACACGGACGCCGGTCCGCCCAACGGCGGCTCGGTGACGGCCTGCTGGCAGAACGGCTGGAAGTGCCAGCACGCCTGGCCGGAGATCATCCGCATGGTCGCCTTCCGCAACGCGACCCGCGGTGAGTCGGTCACCAACTGGTGGGACAACGGCGGCGACGCGATCGCCTTCGGGCGGGGCAGCAAGGGCTACGTGGCCATCAATCACGAGTCGGGCAGCCTGACCCGTACGTACCAGACGTCACTGGCCGCGGGCACGTACTGCAACGTCCAGAACAACACGACGGTGACCGTGAACTCCAGCGGACAGTTCACCGCCACCCTGGGCGCCAACACCGCGCTCGCGATCTACAGCGGCAAGTCCAGCTGCTGAACACCCCCCGGGGAACGTGGGATTGACGCTCACGGAGTGTCGTCCTACGTTCTCCGGTGGTTATGGGAGCGCTCCCATGAAGGGATGTTCAGTATGCGAACCAGATTCCGCAGGTGGACGGTGACGTCCGTGGCGGCCCTGCTGGCGGTCGCGGGCACCAGTGCGGCCCAGGCGCCGAGGGTGAGTGCCGCCACCACGGCGACCATCGACGGCTCCACCACCTACCAGCCCATCGACGGCTTCGGCTTCTCCGAGCACTTCGGCCGCGCCGACATCATGCACGGCGCACAGGGGTTACCGGCGCAGAAGCAGCGCGAACTCCTGGACCTGCTGCTCGACCGCAGTACCGGCGCCGGCCTCAGCATCCTGCGCCTCGGCATCGACTCCGGCATCCAGCCCACCGACCCCGGCGGCCCGGACGCCACCCCCCGGTACACCTGGGACGGCTACGACAAGGGCCAGGTGTGGCTCGCCAAGGAGGCCAGGGCCTACGGCGTCAACCGCTTCTACGCCGACGCCTGGACCGCCCCCGGCTACATGAAGACGAACGGGACCGACGCCGACGGCGGCACCCTGTGCGGCCTTCCGGGCGCCGCTTGCGCGAGCGGCGACTGGCGCAGGGCGTACGCGGACTTCCTCGTCCAGTGGGCGAAGTTCTACGGGCAGGAAGGCGTCCGCATCACCGACATCGGCTTCACCAACGAACCCGACTGGACGGCGACGTACGACTCCATGCGGCTCACCCCCGCCCAGGCGACGGAGTTCGTGAAGATCTTCGGGCCGGTCGCCCGCGCGGCCGGTTACCGGGTGGCCTGCTGCGACTCCTTCGGCTGGACCCAGCAGAAGGCGTACACGAGCGCGATCGAGGCGGACCCGGTCGCCCGCGACCTCGTCTCCACACACACCGGCCACACCTACGCCAGCGCCGTGGACGGCCCGCTGCCGACGCGGAAGCGCACCTGGATGTCGGAGTGGTCGCCCAACGGCACCACCTGGAACGAGAACTGGGACGACGGCAGCGGCTACGACGGCTTCACCGTGGCCTCCGCCGTCCACGACGCGCTCACCAAGGGCAACGCGAGCGGATACGTGTACTGGTACGGCGCCTCGGTCGGGGCCACGCGCGGGCTGATCCAGATGGACGGCGAGAACTACCACGTGTCGAAGCGGCTGTGGGCGCTCGCCGGCTACAGCCGGTTCATCCGGCCCGGCGCCACGCGCATCGGCGCCACCACCCCCGACGCCGGCCTGGAGCTCTCGGCGTTCCGCAACACCGACGGCAACCTCACCGTCGTGGCCCTGAACGCGGGCACCGGTGCTCAGCAGGTGTCGTACGGCCTGAGGAACACCGGTATCACGGCCGGGACGGCCACCCCGTACCTCACCAACGGCTCGCACAGCATGGCCCGGCAGCCGGCCGTGCACGTGCGCGGAGGGGCGCTGACCGCGACGGTGCCGGCCCGCTCGCTCGTCACGTACACCATCAGGCGGTAGCGGCGCCGGACGCGTACGGGCCCGGAAGAAGTCCCGTGAAAGGTCTTTCCGTTACTTTCAAGACTCTTGCTGTAAGCCTTACGGCGGCGATACGGTCGCGCGGGGTCGGACCCACGTAGAGCCGTAATCGCAAGGAGTCCATCTGTGATACCGAGATGGCCGACGCCGTCGAGGCGCCGCACCGCCCATGCCGGACGGGTCGCCGCGGTCACCGTGACCGCGTTGGCCGCAGCGCTCGTCCAACCCCTCGCGGCGCGGGCGGACACACCGCCTCCGCCGCCGTCCGACGCCAAGCTCGCCGCCGAGCCCGCCCGGCACGACTCCACGCGCGAGCAGTTCTACTTCGTGCTGCCGGACCGTTTCGCCAACGGCGACACCGGCAACGACGAGGGCGGCCTCACCGGCACCCGCCTCACCACCGGCTACGACCCCACCGACAAGGGTTTCTACCAGGGCGGTGACCTCAAGGGCCTGACGAAGAAGCTCGACTACATCAAGGGGCTCGGCACCACCGCCATCTGGATGGCGCCGATCTTCAAGAACCGGCCCGTGCAGGGCACCGGGGCCAACGCCTCGGCCGGCTACCACGGTTACTGGATCACCGACTTCACCCAGGTCGACCCGCACTTCGGGACCAACCATGACCTGGAGAACCTCATCTCCAAGGCGCACGCCAAGGGGATGAAGGTCTTCTTCGACGTCATCACCAACCACACCGCCGACGTCGTCGACTACGAGGAGAAGTCCTACGACTACCTCTCCAAGGGCGCGTTCCCGTACCTGACCAAGGACGGCGAGCCCTTCGACGACGCCGACTACGCCGACGGCACGCGGGACTTCCCGGAGGTCGACGCCGACTCCTTCCCGCGCACCCCTGAGGTCACGAAGAACAGCAAGGTCCCGTCGTGGCTCAACGACCCGACGATGTACCACAACCGGGGTGACTCGACCTACGCGGGCGAGTCGACCACCTACGGCGACTTCTCCGGACTCGACGACCTGTGGACCGAGCGTCCCGAGGTCGTCAGCGGCATGGAGAAGATCTACCAGCGGTGGGTCAGGGACTTCGACATCGACGGCTTCCGGATCGACACCGTGAAGCACGTGAACATGGAGTTCTGGACCCAGTGGGCCACCGCCCTCGACTCCTACGCCGCCAAGCACGGCCGCGACGACTTCTTCATGTTCGGCGAGGTCTACTCCGCCGACACCTCGATCACCTCGCCGTACGTCACCCAGGGCCGCCTCGACGCCACACTCGACTTCCCCTTCCAGGAGGCGGCCCGGCAGTACGCCTCCCAGGGCGGCAGCGCGCAGAAGCTGGCCTCCGTCTTCGGTGACGACTACAAGTACACGACCGACAAGGCCAACGCGTACGAGCAGGTCACCTTCCTCGGCAACCACGACATGGGCCGCATCGGGTACTTCCTGAACCAGGACAACCCGAAGGCCGGCGACGCCGAACTGCTGAAGAAGGACGAGCTCGCCAACGAGCTGATGTTCCTCAGCCGCGGCAACCCGGTCGTCTACTACGGCGACGAGCAGGGCTTCACCGGCTCCGGCGGCGACAAGGACGCCCGCCAGACGATGTTCGCCTCCAGGACCGCCGACTACCTCGACGACGACGAGATCGGCACCGACCGCACGCACGCGAGCGACGCCTTCGACACGAGTGCGCCGCTCTACCGGCAGATCAGCGCGCTCGCCAAGCTCCGCAAGGCCAACCCGGCCCTCGCCGACGGCATCCAGACCGAGCGCTACGCGGCCGACGGCGCGGGCGTCTACGCCTTCTCCCGCACCGACGCGAAGACCGGCCAGGAGTACGTCGTCGCCTTCAACAACGCCGGTGAGGCCAAGTCGGCGACATTCGCGGCCGGTTCGGCGGGCATGACCTACCAGGGCATCCACGGCACCGACGACTCCGCGAAGTCCGACGCCGACGGCAAGCTCACCGTCACCGTCCCGGCCGGCTCCGCGATCGTCCTCAAGGCGGCCGCCAAGCCCGCCGGAGCGGCCACCGCGCCCACGCTCACCCTCAAGGCCCCGGACGCCGGCGCCACCGGCACCGTCACGCTGACGGCCGACGTCGACGGCGGCCGGCTCAACCGCGTGGTCTTCGCCGCCCAGGTCGGCAACGGCAAGTGGCGGACCCTCGGCTCCGCCGACCACGCCCCGTACCAGGTCACGCAGACGATCGACAAGGACGTACCGGCCGGAACGGCCCTGCGCTACAAGGCGGTTGCCGTCGACTCGGCGGGACACACCGCCAGTGCCCTCGCCGCGTCCACCACCGGCACCCCGCCCGCCGAGGAGGTCCCCACCGCCTCCTCCCGCGACTACGCGATCGTCCACTACAAGCGCGCGGACGGCGACTACGGCAACTGGGGCCTGTACGCCTGGGGCGACCTCGCCGACGGCGAGGCCACGAACTGGCCGGACAGCCACCCCTTCACCGGCCGTGACGCCTACGGCGCCTTCGCCTACGTCAAGTTGAAGACCGGCGCCTCGAACGTCGGCTTCCTCGTCATCGACAAGGACGGCAACAAGGACGTCTCCGCCGACCGCACGATCGACGTCACCAAGACCGGTGAGGTCTGGATCGAGCAGGGCAAGACCGACGTCGTGACGGAGAAGCCGGACTACCCCGAGCAGGACAGGACCAAGGCGGTCCTCCACTACCACCGCGCCGACGGGAACTACGACGGCTGGAGTCTGCACGTCTGGACGGGCGCCGCGAACCCCACCGACTGGTCGAACCCGCTGAAGCCGGTGAAGACTGACGCCTATGGCGCCGTTTTCGAGGTACCGCTCACCGACGGTGCCACCAGCCTCAGCTACATCATCCACAAGGGCGACGACAAGGACCTCCCGTCCGACCAGTCGCTGGACCTCACCGCCGACGGCCATGAGGTGTGGCTGTTGAACGGCCAGGAGAAGTACCTGCTCCCGCAGCCCGCGGGCTCGGCCGCCGCCCTCGACCTGACCACCTCCAAGGCGGTCTGGATCGACCGGGACACGGTCGCCTGGAACGGCTCCGACGCCGCCGCCTCCACCCAGCTGCGCTACAGCCGCGACGGGTCGATCGCCGTCAAGGACGGGACCCTGACGAGCGACGACGAGCGCTGGCTGCGGCTGTCCAGGACGACCCTCACCGACGCCCAGAAGGAGAAGTTCCCGCACCTGAAGGCCTACACCGCCTGGACCGTCGACCCCCGCGACCGCGACCGGGTCCGCGAGGCCCTCAGCGGCCAGGTCGTCGCCTCCCAGCGGGCCGCGAACGGCGCCGTGCTCGCCGCGACCGGCGTCCAGCTCGCCGGCGTCCTCGACGACCTGTACGCGGACGCGGCGACCAAGGCCGACCTCGGACCGACGTTCCGCAAGGGCCGCCCCACGCTGTCCGTCTGGGCGCCGACCGCGCAGTCCGTGAAGCTGGAACTCGACGGCTCCACCGTCGCCATGAAGCGCGACGCGCGCACCGGCGTCTGGTCCGTCACCGGCCCGAGGTCCTGGAAGGGCAAGGAGTACCGGTACGTCGTGAAGGTCTGGGCGCCCAGCGTCCAGAAGCTCGTCACCAACAAGGTCACCGACCCCTACTCGGTCGCCCTGACCACCGACTCCGAGCGCAGCCTCGTCGCCGACCTCGACGACAGATCCCTGGCCCCGTCGGGCTGGACGTCGTACACCAAGCCGAAGGCCACCCCGCTCAGGGACGCGCAGATCCAGGAGCTGCACATCCGGGACTTCTCGGTGGCGGACAAGACGGTCCCGGCGAAGGACCAGGGCACCTACCTCGCCTTCACCGACAAGGACAGCGACGGCTCCCGGCACCTGAAGCAGCTCGCGAAGTCGGGCACCTCCTACGTGCACCTGCTGCCCGCCTTCGACATCGCGACCATCCCCGAGAGGAAGTCCGACCAGGCGACCACCGACTGCGACCTCACCTCCTACGCGGCCGACTCCGACAAGCAGCAGGAGTGCGTCGCGAAGATCGCCGCGAAGGACGCCTTCAACTGGGGCTACGACCCCTACCACTACACGGTCCCCGAGGGCTCCTACGCCACCGACCCGGACGGCACCGGCCGCACGGTCGAGTTCCGCAAGATGGTCAAGGCGCTGAACGACGACGGTCTGCGGGTCGTCATGGACGTCGTCTACAACCACACCGCGGCCAGCGGCCAGGCCGGCACCAGCGTCCTCGACAAGGTCGTCCCCGGCTACTACCAGCGGCTCCTCGCCGACGGCTCGGTCGCCAACAGCACCTGCTGCGCCAACACCGCGACCGAGAACGCGATGATGGGCAAGCTGGTCGTCGACTCGATCGTCACCTGGGCCAAGGAGTACAAGGTCGACGGATTCCGCTTCGACCTCATGGGCCACCACCCGAAGGCCAACATCCTGGCCGTCCGCAAGGCACTCGACGCGCTGACCCTCCAGAAGGACGGCGTCGACGGCAAGAAGATCATCCTGTACGGCGAGGGCTGGAACTTCGGCGAGGTCGCCGACGACGCCCGCTTCGTGCAGGCCACCCAGAAGAACATGGCCGGCACCGGCATCGCCACCTTCTCCGACCGCGCCCGTGACGCGGTCCGCGGCGGCGGCCCCTTCGACGAGGACCCGGGCGTCCAGGGCTTCGCGTCCGGCCTCTACACCGACCCCAACTCCTCGAAGAGCAACGGAACCCCGGCCGAGCAGAAGGCCCGCCTGCTGCACTACCAGGACCTCATCAAGGTGGGGCTGAGCGGCAACCTCGCGAAGTACACCTTCACCGACACCGACGGCAAGGAGGTCACCGGCGCCGAGGTCGACTACAACGGCCAGCCGGCCGGCTACGCGGACGCGCCCGGCGACGCCCTCGCCTACGCCGACGCGCACGACAACGAGTCGCTGTTCGACGCGCTGACGTACAAGCTCCCGGCCACGACCGGCGCCGACGACCGCGCCCGGATGCAGGTCCTCGCCATGGCGACGGCCACCCTCTCGCAGGGCCCGTCGCTCTCCCAGGCGGGCACCGACCTGCTGCGCTCCAAGTCCCTGGACCGCAACTCGTACGACAGCGGCGACTGGTTCAACGCCATCCACTGGAACTGCGCCGACGGCAACGGCTTCGGCCGGGGTCTGCCGATGGCGGCCGACAACGAGTCCAAGTGGCCGTACGCCAAGCCCCTGTTGGGTCAGGTGAAGGTCGGCTGCGCGCAGATCACCGGGGCCTCGGCGGCGTACCAGGACCTGCTGAAGATCCGTTCGACGGAGAGCGTCTTCTCCCTCGGCACCGCCGCGCAGGTGCAGTCGGAGCTGTCCTTCCCGCTCTCCGGCAAGGAGGAGACGCCGGGTGTGATCACCATGGAACTCGGTGATCTCGTGGTGGTGTTCAACGCGACGCCCGAGAAGCAGGAGCAGCGGATCGTTTCTCTGGCAGGCAAGGGGTACGCGTTGCACCCGGTGCAGGCCACGGGCGGGGACTCTATCGTCAAGTCCTCCTCGTACGAGCGGGAATCGGGCACCTTCGCCGTTCCGGGGCGCACTGTCGCCGTATTCTCCCGGACTGCCTGACCGGGCACTATTTTGGGTGGGGCGGGCCCGGTTTCGGGGCCGTCCCACCCCATCGTGCTCCAAGGGGCTGTCGGACATGGACGGCTACACCGAACTCACGGACACGACCGTGCTGGTCGTCGACGACGTGGCGGCCAGCCGCTACGCCATGGGCGCCGTGCTGCGGCGGGCCGGGCACCGCGTGGTACCGGTCGCGAGCGCCGGTGAGGCGCTCTTCGAGCTCGACCTGCGCCTGCACGCGGGGCGGCTGCCCGACCTGGCCCTGGTGGACGTCGGACTGCCGGACATGAACGGCTTCGAGCTGTGTCGGCGGCTCAAGGCCCAGCCGCCGACGGCCACCCTGCCCGTCGTGCACTTCTCCGCCGCGGCCGTGGCACCCAGCGACCGGTGCCTCGGGCTGGACGCGGGCGGGGAGGCCTACCTCACGGTGCCCGCCGAGCCGGAGGAGATCCAGGCCGTCGTACGGGCCGCGGTGCTCGGGGCGCGGCGGCGCACCGGGACCGAGACCCTGGTCCAGCGGCTGACCCTGCTGTCCGAGGCCATCGTCGCCGTGCAGTCGGCGCGCTGCGTCGCGGAGCTGGCCGACGCCGCGGCGGAGGGGGCCCGGCGGCTCACCGGCGCGCCCGCCGTGGTGTTCGTGATCGGCCCGGAGGGGGAGCTGCACCGCGGCGCCTCCCGGGCCCGCACCGCCCTCGCCCTGCCGGACACCAGCGCCCATGACGCGGTCGTCCGGCTGGTCGAGCGGATCTCCGAGGGCCAGACCGGGGTGCAGAGCCTCATCGTGCCCGCGCCGATGTGGCCCGCCGGGTTCTTCCGGCCCGGCGTCGAGGAGGACGCCCGCCTCGCGGTGGCCGTGACCCGGCACGGACGGACACCGGTCTGCGTCGCCATCCCCGCGCACCGGGCCACCAGGGGCGTCCCCGCCGACGACGGACTCGTCGCCCGCCTCGCCGAGGCCACCGCGCTCGCCGCCGAGCCACTGCTCATGTACCAGGCCGAGCGCCATGTCGCCCTCACCCTCCAGCACAGCTTCCTGCCCCAGCCGCACCGGCTGCCCCCGCTGCCCGGCATCGAGCTGGCGGCGCGCTATGTGCCGGCCTCCCGGCAGGCCGAGATCGGCGGGGACTTCTACGTCGCCGTGCGTTCCGGCGACGGCGTGCTCACCGCGGTCGGCGACGTCGTCGGGCACTCGCTGGACGCGGCCACCGTCATGGTCGAGATGCGGCACGCGCTGCGCGCCTACTCCGTCGGGACCAGCGACCCCGGGGTGCTGGCCGAACGGCTCGACCGGATGCTCCAGCACTTCCACCCCGATGTCACCGCCACGGTCTGCCTGGTCCTGGTCGACCCGCCCACCGGACGCATCCGCATCGCCAACGCCGGACATCCGCCGCCGCTGGTCGTGCCCGCTCTCGGCGGCGCCGAGTACGTCAAGGTGTCCGGCCCGCTGCTCGGCCTCGGCCTGGACCGCCCCGCGCCCACCGAGCTCCACCTCGCGCCCGGCGACCGGCTGCTGCTGGTCACCGACGGGCTCATCGAGAGCCGGGGCACCGACCTGGCCGTCTCCATGGAGCAGCTCCGCAAGGCCGCCGCCGACGCCCCGCCCGGCCTGGACGCCCTGTGCGACACCCTGCTCGGCTGCTTCGGCCGGGACCGCGAGGACGACATCGCGATGCTGGCGCTGCGCCTGGACCGAGACCGTTAGGGTGACCTGGTCGACCTGAGCGGGCCGGGGGACGCCGGGGCACATCGCCACGCCGCCCGGCACGCACGCCCGCCGCACCGGACGACGCGGGAACGCACCCCTGCGTCCCCCGACCCGCTTGAACAGGAGTGCTCATGCCGCAGATCACCGTCGACTACTCCGGGACGATAACCCCCGCCTTCGACCGGGCCGGGTTCGCCCGGGCGCTGCACGAGGCGACGGTGGAGATCGCCGCGGCGAAGCCGGAGGCCTGCAAGACGCAGTTCCGGGCGAGCGAGTTCACGGCCTTCGGATACGAGGAGGACGGTCACGCCGTCGTCCATGTCACCTTCGGTCTGCTCGCCGGGCGCACCGACGAGACCAAGGTGAAGCTCACGGAAGCGGCCCTGGAGCTGCTGCGCAAGCACATCCGGGACGACCAGGGGATCGTGCTGCACGCCTCCGCCGAGGTCCGCGATCTCGACTCTTCCTACCGCAAGTTCTAGGACGCCAGCGCGATCAGCCGGCCCACCAGGTCGGCGAACGGCCCGTCGGTCGGCTCGTCGCGGAGCATGACGCGCATCAGCGCGCCCATCTCCTCGTCGTAGGCGGCGCTGACCGCGGCGAGCGCCGCGAAGTCGTGCACGAGCTGGACCTCCAGCTCGCCGCGCGGGATGCGCCGGCCGTCCAGCCAGATCAGCGCCGTGGACTCGGCGAGCGAGATCCAGGAGCGGACGACCAGTTCCAGTCGTGCGGGCGGGTTCGTGACGCCCAGATGCGAAAGGATCTGGTCGTACGCGGCCTGCCGCACGGAGTCGATGAGCGCGTTGGTGGCCGAGGAGCCGACGGCCGGGCCGCCCCGCATCAGCGCCGCGAAACCGGGCCCGTGCTCGTCCACGAAGTCGAAGAACCGCCGCATGACCCGGAGCAGCCGCGCCCCCAGCGGCCCTTCCTGCGGCTCGACGAACCGGCTCGCCAGATCGTCCGCGGCCCGCTTCAACGCGGCTTCGTACAGGCTGAGTTTGCCGGGGAAGTAGTGGTAGACCAACGGGCGCGAGATGCCCGCCGCGTTCGCTATCTCGTCGATGGACACGTCATCGGGTGAGCGCTGGCTGAACAGTTCGAGGGCGACGCCGATCAACTGCTGCCGCCGCTCCTCGACTCCCATTCTTCGCCGTACGCCGGTAGTCATGCGAATACCTTACCGATCGGATCCGGCCCCGAACGGACCGGTCCAACCATGGGTGTTCACATATCCAGCACAAGTCGCTCACTTCGCGCCCGCGAAACGCAGATGAGCATCGAGTCGCCGCGCTCGGCGTCCGTCAGCAGCTCGTCCCGGTGGTCCACCTCGCCCTCCAGGACCCGCTGCTGGCACGTCCCGCAGAAACCCTGCTCACAGGAGTAGAGGGTGTCGGGCAGCTCGGCGCGCACGGCGGCCAGCACGGAGGAGTCGCCCGGCACGGTCAACGTCCGCCCGCTGCGCCGCAGTTCCACCTCGAAGGCGGCACCCGGCGCGGCGGCCCGCGGCGTGAACCGCTCCAAGTGCACCTGCGGGAACCGCTCTTCGACCGCCGCCATCAGCCCTTCCGGCCCGCAGCAGTACACGGCCGCGCCCTCGGGCACGTCCAGCGCGTCGAGGTCGGGCACCCCGGTGACGACGGTGACCCGGTCCCGGTCGAGCCTCTCCAGCTCCGCCACGAACGGCATCGACTCCCGCGACCGCCCGCAGTACAGCAGCCGCCACTCGGCGCCCTCCGGCAGCGCCCGCAGCATCGGCAGGATCGGCGTGATCCCGATGCCGCCCGCGACGAAGACGTACGCCCCGGCCTCGACCAGCGGGAAACGGTTGCGTGGCCCGCGCACCTCGACCTCCGTGCCCTCGGTCACCCGCTCGTGCACCTCGCGCGAACCGCCCCGCCCGTCCGCGACGAGCCGGGTCGCCACGGTGTACGACGAGGTGTCCGCCGGGTCCCCGCACAGCGAGTACTGCCGCACCAGCCCCGACGGCAGCACGACATCGAGATGCGCGCCGGGCTCCCAGCGCGGCAGGTCCGCCCCCTCCAGGCGCAGTTGTACGACGCCCTCGGCGACCTCCGTGCGCGAGGCCACCAGCAGGCGCAGGGCCCGGGACCGGGGGCGCCCGGAGATCGGCTCGTCGAGCGCCGGCATCGGCCACAGCGGTGAGGTGCGGATGCGGCGGCGCAGCGCCCGCCGGGCGAGCAGCGCGGCGCCCGCGACGGCCGCGACGGTCAGCGGCTTCGGCATCACGCGGCGCCCTTCTCGGCGGCCAGTGCCGCGGGGGACTGGGCGAGGTAGGCGACGGCCTGCTCGGTGCAGCCCTCCTGGGAGGGGTGGTAGTCGCGGCTCAGGTAGCGCGGGATCGACCTGAGCATGTCGCCGGTCGCGGGCAGTACGCCCTGCCGTCCGCGGACGTAGAAGTCCTTGAAGCTCGCCTTGCCGTCGATCAGCGTCGGGTCGTGCTCCATGAAGAAGCGGGCCCCGCGCTGCCACAGGAAGACCAGCGCCGCGAACGCCGTCGCCCAGGTCCGCGCCCGCCGCCGGTAGCCGCCGTCGACGTGCAGGAACAGGTCGAAGGCGACGGACCGGTGCTCGACCTCCTCCGCGCCGTGCCAGCGCAGCAGGTCCAGCATGGTCGGGTCGGCGCCGCGCCGGTCCAGCTCCTCGGCGTTCAGCACCCAGTTGCCGAGGAACGCGGTGTAGTGCTCGATGGCCGCGATGATCGCCACGCGTTCCATGAGCCACCACTTGCGCGGCCTGCCCGGCGGCAGGGTCCGGTCGCCGAGCAGCTTCTCGAAGAACCAGTCGATCTGCGCGGTGTACGGCGTCGGATCGAGGCCCAGCTCCTTCAGGTGCGGCAGGACCTCGTCGTGCGCCTGCGAGTGCATGGCCTCCTGGCCGATGAACCCGATGACGTCCTCGCGCAGCCGCTCGTCCCGGATGTACGGCAGGACCTGCTTGTAGACGTGCACGAACCACCGCTCACCGGCGGGCAGCAGCAGGTGCAGCACATTGATGGTGTGCGTGGTGAAGGGATCGCCGGGCACCCAGTGCAGCGGGGTGTCGTCCCAGGAGAAGGACACCTTGCGGGCCTTGAGGTGCACCCGGTCCTGCGTGTTAGACATGGCGTCAATGTACTGACGGGTAGGGCGGTCGGGAACCCCCCTGCGCCGTCTTGTTTACGCCGACGTCAGCAAGCGGCGCTCAGCGCAGCCCGTTGATCGCCCGCCCGTCGGCCAGTGTGCCCTTCAGCCCGGCCTGCGCGCCCTCCTTCGCCTTCACGGCCAGCAGGTTCCCCTGCCCCGAGCCGCGGACGGCGCCCGTGGTGCTGATCGACGCGGTGTTCTTGCCGCCCGCCGCCAGCAGGTACCAGGACCCCGCCGCCGACTTCCACAACACACCCGCCAGCACGTTCGGGTCACGCGGACCGCACGCCGGGACGTTCTCGGCCTGTGCCGCCACCGCCCCGTACGTCCCGCCCGGCGTGCGGAACTGCGCCAGCACGCGCGTCCCGCCGCCACGCCAGGTCTCCGCGCGCGTGCACACCCAGTCCGCCGACCCGCTCGCGTCGGGCAGCCGCTGCTCGGCGTACGGCCACGCGTTCACCGTCCGCACGCCGGCCGAGCGCATCGCGCCCAGCGAGCAGGCGTACGGCGCCCAGGTGTGCAGCGCCTCGGCGCCGGACGCCTCGCGCACCGCGCCGGGGCGGCCGGTGGTGAGGCGGGCCGGGACCAGTTCGCCGAGGTCGCTCAGCAGGCGGGTGCCGGAGCGGTCCGTCAGCTGCAGGACGTTCCAGGACGTGCAGCTGCCGTTCTGCTGGGCCGGGCCGGCCAGCGGCGAGGTGACCCCGTCGGTCGGCGTGAGGTCCATCGCCCCGGAGTTCGGCTTGAGGAGGTCGCGCTCGGCCGCCTTCGTCACCCACGGGGCCAGCAGATAGCGGACGTTGCCGTCGGCCCGGCCCAGCACGACCGCACTCGCCTCGCCCGGCGTCGCCCCGTCGACCCGTGCGAAGTCGAGGGCGGCGCCCTCGGTGCCGTCCTTGGGCTCGGCGTAGCGGGCGATGCGCAGACCGTCGTAGAGGATCACCACGCGCGCGTTGTCGACGAGCCCGGCGAACAGCAGCTGGGGCGGGCCCGCGGGGCCGCCGGACGGGGTGCCGGGGGTCGCGGAGACCCGGACGGTCTCGCCGGGTCGGGCCCAGACCGCGAGGGCGCGGCGCAGCAGCGCGGTGTCGTCGGCGAGGTCGCCGCGCGCGGGCCACACGGAGAAGTCGTTCCGGGAGGCGGCCTGCCAGGCGGTGGCCGGGACCCGGGTCAGCTTGGCCGGGTCGAGGGCGGCCTGGGCCGCCGGGTTCTGCGCGTACGCGGGCGCGGCGGCGCCGTCGGGGGCCCAGCCGTCGCCCGGCAGACCGAGCAGCGCCCCGCACACGGCGACCGCCGCGGCGGCGGCGAGCGCGGCCTTCATGTGCTGCCTGCGGCGCATCAGGTCGGTGGGCCGCGCCTGGAGCGAGCAGGGGTCGAACTCGGGCGAGTCGAGGAGGTCGTACTGCGCGGATACCTCGCCGGCCTCCTCCAGCGCCTCGTCCGGGTCCGCCACCCCGGCCTCGGTCAGCACCCGGCGGACGTCGCCGTCCGGGAGCCGCTCCAGGCCGCGCAGCGCATAGGCGGCGCGGGCCGCGCCGGACAGGGCGGACAGCCGCTGGTCCAGGGCGAGTTCGTCGGCGCCGCCCGAGCGCGGGAAGAGCCTCAGACCCCACACCTGGGGCAGCAGCGGCGGCAGTTGGGAACGCTTGGGCCACGCCCGGTACGTCAGCGGCAGGCCCGCCTCCAGTGCCGTGCGCAGCACCTGGAGGCGGACGAAGGCGTAGCCCGGGTCGCCGTCGCGGCCGGTCGACTGGGCCGGGATGGCGGGCGTCGAGGCGCGGCCGCGGGGCAAGGCGCGCTGGGTGAGGGCGTGCGCGGTCAGGACCCGCCGGTTGCGGCCGAGGCCCGGCGGCAGCACCAGGTAGGCCAGCCGGACGAGCCGTGGGTAGTGCTCGACGAGCGCGGCCTCGGCCTGTTCGACGTCGACGAACGGCTCGGCGGAGGCGGACGGTGCGGGGCGCGGGGCGACATCCTGTGACTGCACGTTCAGCAGAACGAGCGAATCGGTGGTTGGTCACCGCCACCCGGGTGAGTCAGGCCCCCGAAGGCTCCTCCGGCTCGACCAGGGCGCGGGCGTAGTTCGCCATCGACCGCTGGTAGCGCGGCAGATGGGGGGCGAGGGCGCCGAGGACGAGCGAGAGGCCCTCGCGGTCCCGGCCGAGGCTGGACAGACACAGGGCGAGGCAGGCCCGTACGGCGTCGTCCAACTCGTCGGAAGGACCGTCCAGTTCGGGCGTCAGCAGCTTGACGCCCTCCTCGGCCTGCCCGATGTTCCGCAGCGAACTGGAGAGCTGGATCTTCGCGCGGCGGCCCTTGTAGCCGGACAGCCCGCGCGCCAGCGCCTCCCGGTACAGCGGGGCCGCCTTGTCCGAGTGGCCGGTCGAGTCCCAGGCGCAGGCCTGCTCGAAGGGGCCGAGCGGACTGTCGGCGGGGAGTTCGGCGACGAGGGCGTCGATGACCGCCCGGAAGTCGGCGGCCCGCTCCTCCGGATAGTCGTCGAAGGTGGCCCACGCGGCCGTCACACGCTGTTCCCAGTTCTCGTTCACCGGCACACTTTCGCACGGGTGTGCCTACCGGTACAGCGTTTTTGAGCAGACCCCGGGCCGTGACCGTATGCAAGGGGACGGGCGTCCAGGCCCACCGGAACGGACCGGAGGAACAGATGAGGTTGACCCGACCGATGCTCGCGGCGACGGCCGCCGCGGCGGTGCTCGTGCTGGCGGGCTGCGCATCCGGCGGCGGTGCCGACGACCGGGCCGCGGACGTGCCGGAGACGGCGACCGGCACCCTGGAGCATCTGGCCGCCGAGGTGAAGTGCACGCCGAACATGCAGACGGACGCCGACACCATCCGCCAGGCCCTCTGCAAGAAGGGCGAGGAGAAGTACGTCCTGGCCACCTTCTCCACCGACCGGGGCCAGCGCGAATGGATCGACACGGCCAAGGACTACGGCGGTTACTACCTCGTCGGCCGCAGGTGGGTGGCCGTCGGACACCAGGACGTGGTCGAGGCCCTGCGCGGCACGCTCGGCGGGGACCTGGAGGTGGGCACGGACCACTCGGCGCACTCGGGCCACTCGGGTCACTGAGCCGGTACGGCACAGAGAAGAGCCGGCGGTGGGGGATCCCACCGCCGGCTCCCTAGTGGTGCGTCACTGGCACTTCCTGCCGGTGTTGATGCAGTTGACCACCTTGTTCATCAGTCGCGTGCTCATGACGTTGATGAAGTCGTTGTGGTCGGTGATCGGCTTGTGCAACTGCTCCGGGAAGCCGTCCACGGCGTACGGGTTCTTCACCTGACCGTTCTCGACGGTCGGCGCGGGCACGTTGTAGACCAGGCGGACCTGGAGCTGCGGGATCGCCTTGAAACCGTTCGCACAGCTGCCGTCGGCCTGGACGAACGCCACGTGGTCGCGGTGGTTGGCGCTGTCGATGTTCTTCCCGTCCCAGCAGCTCTGGAAGTTGGACGTGCGCACCACCGAGCTGCCCTGGGGGCAGATCACGTACTTGTCCGTCACCTGCCGGTCCTCGAAGCCGGTGCAGCTGAAAGAGGTGTTGGCGTTCTTCAGACCGTTGGTGAAGGCCTTGGCGTCACCGGTGATGATGCGCAGGAACTTCGGCATCGCGACGACCTGGCTCTTCTTGTTGCCGACGAACTTGATCTGCGCCTGGCTCGCCTTCAGGATCTTGCCGACGTTGCCCTCGGCGCCACCGCCGAGGTCGCCCGCGTCGAACTCCTGGGTGCCGTCCTGGAGGCGCAGCACCGGCCAGTAGTACGTGGACTTGTCACCCTGGTTCTGGCAGGTGGTCCGGGCGTTGGCCAGGTCCTGGTCGCTGGCGAAGGCGGTGTTGCTCTGGTTGCCGACGTAGTCGTGCGTGTGGTGCGCACCGTTGTCGACACCCGGGGCGACGATGATGTTGTCGCTGTTGAACAGGTTGTTCTGGTTCACCCCGCACTTGGTGGTGAAGGAACCCTTGGAGCCGGTGTTCCCGTTGGCGGCGAGCCCGTTCTGCAGACCGCGCGAGTTGGGCTGGACGTCATTGATGTTGACGAAGTCCTCGGCCACCGGGCCCGCGGCCCCGTTGCCGTTGTTGCCCGCGTTCTGACCGCCGCCGTTCTGGTCCTGGCCGCCCTGCTGCTGGCCGCCGCCGTTCTGGTCCTGGCCGCCCTGCTGACCGCCCTGCTGCTGACCGTCGCCGTTCTGGTTCTGGTCGCCCTCGCCGGCGTTGGTCTCCGGCTGCTCGGCCGGGACTCCGGTGCATCCGGCGAACTGGGACAGGTTGGAGGCCTGTCCGCCGGCCCGCTGGATGTTGATCCGGATGCGGTCCAGAGCCGCGGTCCGCTTGTCCTTGAGCGGGCCGAGGATCGCGTTCTGCACGAACCCGGAGTCGTTCGCCTGTGCCTGACGCGTGGACGCCAGCCGGGCGTAGGCCTCGGTGATCTGCTTGTCGAGGTTCGCCAGCTCCGTGCTCACGCCGTTCCGGGCGCCGTTCGGGACGTTCCTCAGCTGCTGGCCGACGTCGGGGCACTGGATCGTGGCGATCTGGGCCCCGGCGGCCTTCGTCTGGTTCTGTCCTGCGTTCGACTCATGAGCCGATGCGTAGAAATTCGCCCATACAAGCCCGCCCCCACCGAGCGCTAGGGCTGCCGAAGCGGCAATGGCCTTGGTGGCCAGCGGCGTACGGCGCTTTCGTGTGTTGCGTCCCATGGAACTCCTCTGACTTCCTTGCGGGGCATCGAGGCGCCCGACAGGAGTGAAGCGGCGTCGTTCCATACGGACGGGGTCCCAGGGGTGTTCAGCCGTCCCGCAAACAAATCAGCGGACTACTGGGCCACGTGGCCTCAACAGCCGCCTGAGCAGCGGTAGTTACGGAAAATCAGCGGCCGTTCACCGGCCCTGGTCCAGGTAGGCGAGGACTGCCAGAACGCGGCGATTGTCGTCGTCCGACACCTCCAGGTCCAGTTTGGCGAAGATGTTGGAGGTGTGCTTGGCAATGGCCCGTTCCGTGACGACGAGCTGGGCCGCGATCGCCGCGTTGGACCGGCCCTGCGCCATCAGGTCCAGCACCTCCAGCTCCCGCGGGGTCAGCCGGCCCAGCGGCTGGTCGCCGGCCGCCCGCCGGGTCAGCAACTGCTGGATCACCTGCGGGTCCATCGCGGTGCCGCCCGCCGCGACCCGGCGCACCGCGTCCACGAACTGCCCCGCGTCGAACACCCGGTCCTTCAGCAGATAGCCGACCCCGCCGGTGCCGTCGGCGAGCAGCTCGCGGGCGTACAGCTGCTCCACGTGCTGCGAGAGCACCAGCACCGGCAGCCCCGGCCGCGCCCGCCGGGCCGTCAGCGCGCACTGCAACCCCTCGTCGGTGTGCGTGGGCGGCAGCCGCACGTCGACCACGGCGACGTCCGGCTCCAGCTCGGCCAGCGCGCGGGCGAGCTCGGGGCCGGACTCGACGGCGGCGGCGATCTCGAAGTCGTGGGCTTCCAGCAGCCGGACCAGCCCGTCCCGCAGGAGGAAGAGGTCTTCGGCTAGGACAACGCGCAAGGGATCTCCATGGTGACCATGGTGGGACCGCCCGCGGGGCTGCTGACGGCCAGGACGCCGTCGAATGTACCGAGACGGCGCTCCACCCCGGCCAGGCCCGAGCCCGCCCCGATCACCGCGCCGCCCCTGCCGTCGTCGGTGACGCTGATCCGCAGCGTGCCCTCCGTGTGGTGCAGGTCGATCCAGAGCCGCTGCGCGTTCGCGTGCTTCACCGCGTTGGTGAGCACCTCGCTGACCGCGAAGTACGCCGCCGACTCCACCGGCGCCTCGGCCCGCCCGGGCAGCTCCACCGTCACCTCGGCGGGCAGCGGCAGCCGCAGCGCCAACGCCCGTACGGCGTCGCCCAGTCCGCGCTCGGCGAGCACCGGCGGATGGATGCCGCGCACCAGGTCGCGCAGCTCGGCGAGGGCGTCCACGGACGACTTGCGGGCCTGCGCGAGCAACTCCTTCGCTTTCTCGGGGTCCTTGTCGAGGAGCATCTCGATGGTGCCGAGGTCCATGCCCATCGCGACCAGCCGGGCCTGCGCCCCGTCGTGCAGGTCCCGCTCGATGCGCCGCAGTTCGGCGGCGGAGGTGTCGACGGCGTCCCGCCGGGTCTCGGTCAGCACGCGTACCCGCTCGGCGAGTTCGGCCTGGCTGGGGGTGAGCAGCGCACGGGTCAGACGGAAGTGGGCGCGCAGCAGCGGTACGGGCAGCAGCCGGAACAGCAGCAGGAAGACCAGCGCGAGCGCGCCGGCGCCGAACGCGGAGGCCTGCCCGGTGACCGGCACGAAGGCGTACCAGTACCCGTCGGGGAAGGCCCGCCACAGCCCCGCCGCCAGCGCGAGCCCCTCCACCGGGTAGAGCAGCAGCGCGGCCGGCAGCAGCGCGGTCAGGAACCCCGCCGTCATGTCGGCCGGCAGCCACCGCAGGTCCCGCCAGGTCGCCGGGTCACGCAGCATGCCGAAGGTGCGCCCCCAGGGGTTGGCGTCCGCGGGGAGCGGCCGGTACGCCGACGGGATGCGCACCCCGCCCCACTCGGCGGCGACCACCCGCCGCCAGTCCGCGAACGCCCGTACCCCGGTCAGCACCCACGGGGTGGTGACGATGCCGACGCCGATCGGGATGAGCGCGATCGACACCAGGGACAGCGTGAAGCACAGGACCGACCCCGGCAGCGCCACCAGCGCCAGCCCGAACCCCCGTACCGCCGCCAGACCCGAGGTCCGTGCCCATGGACGACCGCTGTCCTGATGTATGTCGATGCTCATGGCATCAGTCTGGCCGAGGGCGGGCGCGGGGGCACGGGGCCTGGGCACCGGGTCAGAGGGTGGTGCCAGGTACACCCCCGGCGGCACCCAGCACCTTCGCCTCCACCTCCGGATCGAGCCCCACCACGGGCCGGTCCGGCCGCTGGGGCGCCTGGCCGCCGACGCTGCGCAGCCAGTCCCAGGTGTCGGCGACGGTCTCCTCGACCGGCCGGCACCGCAGCCCCGCCGCGAGCGCCCGGGACACGTCGGAGCTGTGCAGGGCGGCGTGCAGGTCGCTGCCCGGCGGTACCCAGACCGGCAGCTGGGTCCAGGGCTCGATGCCGGCGTCGAGCACGACGTCCGGTTCGGTCCAGCGCAACTCGGCACCTCCGCCGGTGACTTGGACGCAGGCGTCCAGGAGACCGCCCATGGTGGCGTGCCCGGACGGCCCGACGAGGTTGTACGGGCCGCTCAGCTCCCGCTCCACCGCGCCGAGGACCCACTCGGCGAGGTCGCGGACGTCGACGAACTGCAACGGCAGCTCCCGCGGCCCCGGAGCCAGCACCGGCCCGCCCCGGGCGGCCCGGTTCAGCCACCAGGGCAGCCGCCCGATGTTCTCGTACGGCCCGAGGATCAGCCCCGACCGGACGAGCAGCGAGCGGTCCGCGCCGAACGCCTCGGTCGCGGCCAGCTCGCCGCCCCGCTTGTCACGGGCGTAGTCGCTCTGCCCGGCACCGGCCTGGGCGCCCTCCACCAGGGCGGCGTCCTCGGTGTATCCGGCGGCCGGGGGCCACGCGTACACCGAGCAACTCGACACGTACACATACCGCTGTGCGCGGTCCCGCAGCAGCCGCGCCGTGTCCCGCACCGCCCGGGGCGCCGCCGACCAGGTGTCCACGACGGCGTCCCAGGTGTCCGTCCCGGCCAGGGCGGCGAGTCCCTCGGGCGCGGTGCGGTCGCCGTGCAGCGACCGCACCCCGGCCACGGGGGCGTGCCGTCCCCGGTGGAAGACGGTCACGTCCCAGCCGCGCCCGAGCGCCGCCTCGACGACGGCCCGTCCCGCGAACTCCGTACCACCCAGCACCAGAAGTCTCATGGGACGACTTTGCCTGGTGGTGGGGGGTGCGCGGAACAGTGCTCTGCCGTCAGCAGAAGACCGGCGTCCCGGCCCGGGAGCCGGCGCTCGGGCCGCGGCGGCCGACCGTCGGCGTCAACGCCCGGTCGGTGGCGCGTACTTGTAGCCGACCCGGCGGATCGTCTGGATCGCCTGCCGGTGCTCGGCGCCCAGTTTGCGGCGCAAGCGGGCGATGTGGACGTCGACGGTACGGCCGTCGCCCACGTGGCCGTAGCCCCACACGGTGGTGACCAGCTGGTCGCGGGTGTGCACCCGGTGCGGGTGCGCGACGAGGTGGGCGAGGAGCTCGAACTCCAGGTAGGTGAGGTCGAGTCGGGTGCCGTCCACCTCGGCGGTGCGCTGCACGGTGTCGATACGGACGAGCGGTTCGCCGCCGCTCCCGGCAGCGGCCTCGCCCGGTTCGGTCGGCAGCAGGGGCGGCTGCCGGTCGGCCGGGACGAGCACCAGGTAGCCGATCATCGGCGGCCGGCCGGGCAGCGTGGGCACGGCGTGCTGCGGGGCGGGCAGCCAGGTGGCGCCCGGCGGAAGGAAGTCCGCCACGTGCAGCACGTCGTCGGGGCCGACGGCCCGCAGCCGGTGCCGCGGGCTGGGCTCGGCCGGGGTGGTGGCGAGGGGAGCGGGGGACAGGGAACGGGTGGTCGCCATGAGGGTCAGCTCTTTCGCGCGAGAAGGTCGTCCCGGGGACGGGTCGTCCGGAGACGTGGATCGACTGCGCGCTGGCCGAAGGCCGGACGGGGTGGGTACGGCTTTAGAGGGCCCGCGCGTTCATCGCGCGACAACACACCCGGTCGAAGTCGTGGTGCTGACGGGACGGCCAGAACGGCTCGAGGTCATGGCGACCTGTCGCGGTACGGTTCTGGAAGCTGGCCATGCCCACATTGAAGCAGACACCGGCCCGCGACAGGACCCTCCTCTCACTGCTCGGACGCCTCCGTGACCGGAAACCGACGCCGCGGGTCTCATCCCACCAGGCGTTTGCGCCAGTTCAGGGGCGTGACCTCGATCGCGGTGCCCGGATCGCCGTCCCACTGGGTGGACAGCCCCACGGAGCCGAGGGCGGCGACGACCTCGCGACCGACGGCGGCGGTGGTCTCCGCCGAGCCGTCGAAACCGCCGTAGAGCAGCGTCAGTCCGTGTCCGGCGGCGGCGCTCTCGGTGCACTGGGAGTGGAAGTAGACGAATCCGCGGTCGCCCTCGGCGCGTTCGGCGCCCATCTCGGCGGTGCCGCAGGTGCGGCAGCAGGTGAAGTTCTCCCGGGCGGTGATGCCGGCCGCATCGAGGGCCTCGAAAGCGCGCGTGATCCGCTCCGGGTCGGTGGTCCCCTCCCAGGTGCGCTGTTCCGCCACCCGCTCCAGCCACATCCGGTCCACGAGCAGGCGGGCCTGCGCGGGAGAGACCGGACGGTCGTCGCCGTCGACGAGCCACTCCTCGGCGTCCTCGGCCATCCTGCCGCGGTCGCCGTACCCGCACCGCAGCAGCTCGCGCACCCGCCCCTCGACGTTCTCCCGCACCTCGTCGGGGAGTTCGGGCACCTCCTCCTGCGCCGTGTCGAAGTCGACCGGCGTCCAGGAGATCCCCGCGTCCCAGCCGTCTCCCTCACGGGCCCAGCCCGTCAGCACGTCGGCCGCGGTGCCGGGATCGGTGAGGTCCGTACGGAAGAAGTCGGTGCGGCTCGCCCGGTGCTCGACCTGGTAAACCCACGCCGTGCTCGTGCCATATCTGGGCGAACACGTCCGGCAGATCAGGAATGCGCTGGATCACCAGCCAGCGGTCCCCGCTCTCCCCGATGCGGTGGACCAGGTCCCGCAGTGCCCGCTCGCTCACGCCGGTGAGCGTCTCCCCGTACTCGGTCATGACCTTGGCGGCCAGACCCCCGTCGTTCTCCATGCCCCCACGATGGCAGACCTCACTGACAACGCGCCGAGGGGCGCCCACCGGGAAGGTGGGCGCCCCTCGGGAACCGGGTGGGGTGGATCAGACCTGGCCGGCCTTCTCCAGCGCGGTGCAGCAGGTGTCGACGATCAGGCGCGTCACGACGTACGGGTCGACGTTGGCGTTCGGACGGCGGTCCTCGATGTAGCCCTTGCCGTCCTTCTCGACCTGCCACGGGATGCGGACCGAGGCGCCGCGGTTGGAGACGCCGTAGGAGTACTCGTTCCACGGGGCGGTCTCGTGCAGGCCGGTCAGGCGGTCGTCGATGCCGGCGCCGTAGTTCTTGACGTGGTCCAGCGGCTTGGAGCCCTCACCGAGCGACTCGCACGCGGTGATGATGGCGTCGTAGCCCTCGCGCATCGCCTTGGTGGAGAAGTTGGTGTGCGCGCCCGCGCCGTTCCAGTCGCCCTTGACCGGCTTGGGGTCCAGGGTGGCGGAGATGCCGAAGTCCTCGGCGGTGCGGTAGAGCAGCCAGCGGGCCACCCACATGTGGTCCGAGACCTCGAGCGGGGAGAGCGGGCCTACCTGGAACTCCCACTGGCCGGGCATGACCTCGGCGTTGATGCCGGAGATGCCGAGACCGGCCTTCAGGCAGTTGTCGAGGTGGGCCTCGACGACGTCACGGCCGAAGATCTCGTCGGCGCCGACACCGCAGTAGTAGCCGCCCTGCGGGGCCGGGAAGCCGCCCTTGGGGAAGCCGAGCGGGTAGCCGTCCTTGAAGAAGGTGTACTCCTGCTCGATGCCGAAGATCGGCTCCTGGGCGGCGAACTTCTCCGCGACCTCGACCAGCGCGGCGCGCGTGTTGGAGGAGTGCGGGGTGAAGTCGATGTTCAGGACCTCGCACAGGACGAGGATGTCGTCGCCGCCGCGGATCGGGTCCGGGCAGGAGAAGACCGGCTTGAGCACGCGGTCCGAGGAGTGCCCCTCGGCCTGGTTGGTGGAGGACCCGTCGAAGCCCCAGATCGGCAGCTCCGCGCCCTTGGCGTCGTCCGCCAGGATCTTCGTCTTGGAACGGAGCTTGGCCGTCGGCTCGGTGCCGTCGATCCAGATGTACTCAGCCTTGAAGGTCACGGGCCACATCCTTCGGGGGTGGGTCTCTAGGCGCACTTGCGGGTGCTGCGGCGCTGCGGCACTGAAACGCCGCGTTTGATGTGCGCGAGCCTGTCAACAGGCGATTTCCCGGTCATTGCTCGAATGTGAACCCCGTGTTACCTGGTGATTCTGTGGCGCGTTTCACGCTGTGAGGCGGACGGCGACGGGAGAGCGGCACGGAAAGCCGGCCGGAGCCGGGCGAGGGGCGGCCGGTGCCGGCTCGTATGCGATGGGATTGCGGGTCGGGCCGGGCCGCAGCACCCCGGCCGCCGACCGTCACCCCCGTATGGTCGCCGGCCTGGCGGCATGGCTGGACGTGCCCCCCAGCGCTTCGCCGGATACCGCCCGGCCTATCTGCTGCACGCACTGCCCATGCTGCTGCGGCCCGCACCGCACCGCGTCCGGGCCTTCCTGGAGTGGGAGACCGGGGGAGTGCCGCTCGACCCCGACCGGCTCCGCCTCCAGGAGGCGGCCGCCGGCTTCCCCTCCGTGACGAAGCCGGTGACCGGCCCGCGCCCGTCCCCTGACGCGCTGCGCGGGCTGGACGTGCCGGTCCTGCCGCTCGTGGCCGCGAACAGCAGGACGCACGTCCCCCGCAAGGTGGCGACCAGGGCGGGTGAACTGCTGCCGCGCGTCGAGACACTGGTGGTCCCCGGTGTCTCACCCCCCCCACTCCCGACTTCGCTCGAGCGGGGGGACCCCCATCGCGCTGCCGCACTCGGCACCCGCCGAACTGGGCCGCCGCCTCACGGAGTTCCTGTCCCGCTGAACCTCACCCCACCTTCTCGATCACGGCCCGCCGGATCAGGAACTTGCCGGGCTCGCGGACCTGCTCGAAGGCCGCGTTGTTCAGCAGGACGCAGCTGCCCGAGACCGACGTGACCTCCACCGTCGTGGACTTGCTGTTGTCCAGGTTCGTGACCTTCAGCTTCGTCCCCGCCGGGAACTGGTTGCTGGACGCGGCGGGCGCACCGCCCTCGCCGGAGAGGGTGACCGTCGAGCCGTTGCAGACCTGCTGCCCCGAGGCGGTGCCGCCGTTCCCGGCGTTCCCCGCGGACGCGGCCGGTGTGCTCGGTGCGGCCGGAGTGGCCGGCTGTGCCGTCTGGGAGCCCTGAGCCGACTCCCCAACGGTGCACCCGGACGCCTTCTGCTGCACCTTGATCTGCTCGATCACCGCTTCGCGGTTGGCGATCCGGGCCGCCGACTGCGCGTCCGGCGCGGCCCGTTGGCCGTCGATGAACTTCTGGTTGTTGCCGAGGGCGGTGGCGAGCCCTTGGCAGACCGCCGCGTCCGCCGACTTGGTCCGCGGTTGCGCGGCGGTCGACGTGTCGGCGTTCGAGGTGCTCGCCATGACGAAGGCGCCACCGCCCGCCACCGACGCCGCGCCCACGAACAGCGCGATCTTCTTGCCCGTACTCAGAGTTCTCCTGCGCGACATGCGCGCCTCCTGAAGAGGTAGGGGAGCGTACGCCGCTATGTACGAGATACCGAACGAGCTTGCTCAGACGCTGCGGGAGTCACTGGCGTAACGTGCGTCACACCGTGGATCAGGCCGAGTCGGGGTCCTCGTACGCGAGGACGTCGTCGTCGACGTACCGGAGAAGGTCCTCGGTCTGCTTGGTGATCGCGGCCTCGTCGGCCTCCGACCCGTCGCCCCACTGCCCGTTGGCGAACACCACGGACCGCACGGTCATCAGCCGCCGGAACACCCCGGCCGACCCGGGCGGCACGGTCGGCATCCCCGCCTCCGGCGGCGGGTCGAGCGAGACGACCTGATAGGTCACCGGGTCCATCGAGGCCATCGCGAACACGGACGAGGCGTCCTGCACGGTACGGAAACTGAGCACGGTCACCGTCACCTGCGAGCGCCGCTCGGCGTCCGTGAACAGCGCGGCGGTCAACCGCTCGCACCCCTGGCCCTGGGCGATCAGCGCGGCCAGCTCCGGTGCCGTGCCCTCGGAGCAGTCGGAGGTGGTGGCCAGGTCGACGCGCTCGTACCGGGAGCCGTCCGCCGGCCGCACACTCTTCGCCGGGAAGGCCTGTTCCGGGCGGATGACCGGCCGGGCGAGCAGCGAGGGCAGTGCGGAGGGGGCGTCGGAGGGCATCGAGACGGTGACGGACGGAACGGGGGCGGCGGACGCGGCGGGGGAAGAGGGCGCGGCGGCCGCCGCCCCGCCCCGGCCGCCGTCCGTGTACAGCACGGCCCCCGTGGTGATCGCCGCGACGAGCACGACGCCCGTCCCGGCGGCCACCGCCCGCCGGGTGCGCCGGCGCCTGCGCATCCGCTCCTGCTCGACCACCCACTGGGTGTACGGGTCCGCGCCCCCGTACGGCATTCCTTGATCACCGAAGGTCATGGCGGCGGAGGGTAACAGTGCGCGGGCCCTGAACTCCCGCCGCCGGACAATCGGTTGACTACCGGGACAGAGCGTCCCGTACGGCCTCGTCGCTGCGCGCGACCACCGCCGTGCCGTCGTCCGCGGTGATGATCGGCCGCTGGATCAGCTTGGGGTGCTCGGCGAGCGCCTTGACCCACCGGTCGCGCGAAGTCTCGTCCCGCGCCCACTCCTTGAGCCCCAGCTCCTTGGCGGCGGCCTCCTGGGTGCGGGTGATGTCCCAGGGTTCGAGACCGAGCCGGTCGAGCACGGCCCTGATCTCGTCCTCGCTCGGTACGTCCTCCAGGTAGCGGCGGACGGTGTAGTCGGCCCCCTCGGCATCGAGCAGGCTGAGGGCGCTGCGGCACTTGGAACAGGCCGGGTTGATCCAGATCTCCATGCCGCCCACGGTACGCGAAAACCCCTGTTCCACCCCTGTCACAGCACCCCCGAAAGCCCTTGTGGCCAGGGGCTTTTGTCAGTGGGGGCGGGTAGAATAGAAGCAGTGTTCGAGGGAGTTGGCGGGGTCGCGGAAGCCCCGCCGGACACCCTGACCGCGACAGGAGGATGCCTGTGCCCGCTGCCGCCCTGAAGCCGTTGCCCACCCAGTCCACCGCCCAGCACCCGGTGCTGCTCGACCTGCCCTACGCACCCGTGGAGAAGCGCCCGCTGCCGCCGGGGCGCCCTCGCGAGTGGTACATCACGCACAACCGCCGCCTGAAGGCGATGCGGCTCGCCATCGCCCTGCTCGACTCGGGCGTCTACGTGCCGAACCAGGCCCGCAACGAGAAGATACGGAGCACGGCGGAGCTGATCGGCGTGCACCCGCCGTCGGACACGACGTGCCACATGGTGCGGGCGCTGATGCGCTACGCGCGGTGAGCCGACGACGCCGGGTGCCCCCGCTCGCGGGGGCACCCGGCGTTCCGCCTGCCGCCTGCCGCCCGCGGGCCCCGTCGGCACCGCGTGCCGCACCGGCCCGTCTCACCCGATCGCCGTACTCCGCATGCGCCCGCCCCCGTCCCACGCTTCCCTGCGATCAGGAGGTGTCCGGCACCAGGGAACGGCCGGAACAGCGAATCGGGAGGCGCGATGCAGAGGCACGGCGGATGAGCGCCCTCGGAATCCCCGGAAGCCCCGGAGGCCCGGGCACCCCCGGCGACCGCGCCGCCCGAGGACGAGCCGCCCGTAAGCGCGTCCCCCGCTCCGCGCACGCCGGCCGGCTCCCCGCCGTCGACCGCCCCGACCCCGTCGCCGTCCTGGAACGCCAGGGCCGTGACCGCCTCCCGGAGCTCCTGCCGATCAGATACGGCAGGATGTCGGCCTCCCCGTTCGCCTTCCTGCGCGGCGCCGCCGCCGTGATGGCCGCCGACCTCGCCGCCCAGCCGCACACCGGCCTCACCGTGCAGCTCTGCGGCGACGCCCATCTGCTCAACTTCGGCCTCTACGCCTCCCCGGAACGCGCCCTCCTGTTCGACCTCAACGACTTCGACGAGACGTACCCCGGCCCCTTCGAGTGGGACGTCAAACGCCTCGCCGCGAGCGTCGTCGTGGCCGCCCGCGAGAACGGCCACAGCGACACCAAGGCGCACCGGGCCGCCGTGGCGGCGACCGCCGCCTACCGCACCTCCATGCGCCGGCTCGCCGGGCTCGGTGAACTCGACGTCTGGTACGAACGCCTCGACGCCGACAGCCTGCTGCCCCTCGTCCGCTCCACCCGGCACCGCCGCCGCGCCCGCTCGACCCTCGCCCGGGCCCGCCGCCGCACCAGCCTCCACGCCCTCGGCAAACTGACCGAGGTCGTCGACGGGCGCCGCCGGATCATCCAGGACCCGCCGCTGCTCGAACCCGCCGGCGTCCCCGACATGGCGGCCCTGCGCAAGATCTTCAGCGACTACCGCTCCACGCTCTCCGAGGAACGCCGCCTCCTCCTCGACCGCTACCGCTTCGTCGACGCCGCCCGCAAGGTCGTCGGCGTCGGCAGTGTCGGCACCCGCTGCTTCATCGTCCTCCTCACCGGACGGGACGCCGACGACCCGCTGTTCCTCCAGATCAAGGAGGCCCGCAAGTCCGTCCTGGAGGAGCATCTGCCGAGCGGGCCGTACGTCCACCCCGGACACCGGGTCGTCGCGGGTCAGCGCCTGCTCCAGGCCGCCGGAGACATCTTCCTGGGGTGGATGACGGGGCCGCAGGGACGCGCCTTCTACTGGCGGCAGCTGCGCGACATGAAGGGCTCGGCGGAGGTCGCCGGGATGAGCCCGGCGGAGCTCACCACGTACGCCCGCCTCTGCGGCACCGCCCTCGCCCGCGCGCACGCCCGTTCCGGCGACCGGATCGCCATCGCCGCCTACCTGGGCGGCGGCGACACCTTCGACCACGCGATCGCCGACTTCGCCCGCGCCTACGCCGTCCAGACCGTCACCGACCACACCACCCTGGCCGCGGCGATCGCGGCGGGCGTGGTGGCGGCGGCACCCGAGGTGTGACCGGGCGCCGGGGACGAGGGGCGCGGCGACAGCGGCGCCCGGCGCTCGTCGCCCCCCCTCCCGCGGGCCTCTCCCGTGACCGCTCAGGCGTAGCGCTCCCACAACCCGTCCACATAAGCCGCCAGCCGCGCGCCCAGCACCTCGGGCGTCAGATCGGTCCGCCCCAGTTCGCGCCACGGCCCGGCCAGCTTCGCCGCGTCGGGGGCGTAGCCGAGGGCGTCGAGCAGCCGCCAGTACAAGTGGTCGGCGCCGTCGGCGAGTTGCCGCCCGCCCTGGGCCTCGTACCGCTCCCGGAACCCCAGCCCGTGCTCCGGCCCGTGCAGCAGGGCGAGCGCCGTCGAGCAGTGCGCCACGTCCAGGTCGGCCGGCCCCCACGAGGTCTCCACCCAGTCGACGACACCGCTGATCCGCCCCTCGTCGAAGAGCACGTTCCCCGGGTGGAAGTCCCGGTGCAGGAAGACCCCTTCGTACGTCGGCGGCTCACGCCGGATGACGTCCACGGCCCGCTCCCACAACGCCCCCTCCGGCACCCGCACCCGTTCGGGAGACGTCCACGCCTGATAGGTCCGCGGCCGGTCGTCCGGTACGACCGCGTGAATCCGGGCGAGCTGCCCCGCCAGCAGGTCGAGGCGCCGTCCCAGATCCTCCTCGTCCACCCGCACCCGGCCCGGCAGCCGGGACATCAACAGGCTCGGATGGTCGGTGAGTTCGGCCGTGGCGTCCACGGCGAGCAGCTCGGGCGCCGGGACGCCGTCCGCCCCGGCGAGCAGGGTGAGGACCGCCGCCTCGCGGGCGAGGAGCCCGGGGGCGTGGTGCCGGAAGAAGGGCTTCACGAACGACCGCAGCACCAGGTCCGTGCCGTCGTCGAGGGTGAGGCCGCGCATCTGCGAGGTCCAGCCGCCCGGCAGGAACCGGGTGGTGGCGACCGTACGGCCCGCGGGGAGCTGCTTGGCCAGCCAAGCGCGGGTCGCCGTCCGGCCGTCGGCGAGCAGCAGGTCGACGAAGTCCCGCCGGGGGCCGGCGTGGTCGCGGAACCACAGGCCCAAGTAGTGGTCGGCATCGGGCAGTTCGAGGCGCGTGTACGAGGCCCGGGCCGCCAGCGCGTCCTGGACGGCCGCTGTCACGGCGGGCGGGATGACGCGGTCGTCCCCCGGCACCGCGAGCACCGTACGGCCCTCGTACGCCCCCAGGACGTCGAGCGCGGGCGTCTCCCGCCAGCTGTCCGGGGTGCGGATGATCGCGCTGAACCGGCCGTCGCCCGCCCCGAAGGGCACGTCCCACGCCTCCGCCGCGTACACCGCCGGCGCGCACAGCCCGACCGCCGTCACGCGCTCCCCGTAATGCCCCACGAGATCCGCCACGGTCTGGCCGCTCATGCTGAACCCGACCAGGACCAGCGGCTCCGCTGCCGGAACGTGCGCGTCGATCACCGCGACGGCCTGCTCGAACCGGCGCCGCAGACTCAACTCCGCGAGCTCACCGCTGCTTTCGCCGTGTCCGGAGAAGTCGAAGGCCAGGGCGCCGCAGCCACGGCTCAGGAACTCCGCCGCCAGCGGCACGAGCCGCTCCTTGCTGCCGTTGCCGGCCCCGTGCAGCAGAACGGCGGTGGCCCGCCCCGGACCACCGCCGCCGTGCACCCCGCTGAGCCGTTCGCCGCCATGACCGAAGGTGAAGGAGGAGAGCATGCCCTCATTCGATCACGGCGAACGGGCCTCAGGCAGGCGACTTCTGCGCCGCCCTGATCGCCTCGCGCAGGTGGTCCTCGTCGGCCTGGCTCAGCGAGGTCTGTACCAACTGCCCGCCGAACGGCGTGAGTTGCGGGATCACCTTGTCCTGTGCGGCCTGCTTGACCAGGACGAACAGGGCGGCGGCACCCGGGCGCAGATTCTGGCTCAGCTCCTTCATGAAGTTGTCGTTGATGCCGGTGTCGGTGACCGCGCCCCCGGCCGCGCCGGCCGCCGCGCCCACCGCGGCGCCGAGCAGCGGGGCGAGGAACAGCAGCCCGATCACCCCGCCCCACAGCGCGCCGCCGGCCGCGCCCATGGTGGTGTGGTTGACGGCCTGGTGCAGCTTGATCTTGCCGTCGTCACGCCGCTCGACGACCACGATGTCCTCCAGCTCGACGAGATGCTGCTTGGACAGTTCGACGACCTTCTCGCGGACCTGATGGGCGGTGGCGAGGTCGTCGTAGGCGATGACGAAGAGATCACTCATCCCGGGCACCCCTTGTGTGGTGAATTAGCGTGAATCTTCCTTTTCGCCCGACTCTAGGCCGCGAGAAAAAGAGATGCACGCCGAGTGACGGTCTCCCTACGCTGGACACCCGTTGCGGAGCCGTCAGCTCTGCTTTCCGCAGGGCCGGCGTCACTCTGCGCGTTCAGCACTAATCTGCTGCACACCACCCACGCACACGGAGGCCACCGATGGGCACCATCGTCATGGCCGGGACCGCTGTTCTGGTCGTCTTGGGATTCGGGAACCACCTCTACTGGCTCGCCGCCGTCGCCGTGCTCTTCCTGTACACGCAGTACGGGCGGGGGACGTCCTCGACATCGTCGAGGGGCGGCGGGGCGTCGTCCGGCGGCGGCATGATGGCCGGCGACTACCGCACGTACCGCGCCCGCCGGGACAAGCAGGCCAAGTGGGAGCGCCGCTACCGCCGGGAGCGCCCCCTCGAGGCCCGTCGCCAGGCACGCGAGAAGAGCAAGTGAGAGCGGTACGGGTGTCCCCTGGTCACAGGCCGGGGGCGCCCCACACCGGGAACCAGCGGCTCAGGTCCTGTTCCAGCCGCAGATCGTCCGCGAGCGCCGCCTTCACCCGCAGCTCCAGCGCGTTGTCCCGCCGCTGCCCGCCGTCGGGCAGCGGCGCGAAGGGGTAGAAGGTGCCGCGCTTGTAGAGGTAGACCAGCGCGAGGGCGCGGCCCGCGTCGTCGCGGAAGCCGGCGAGCGAGCACAGCAGCTGCGGGCCGAAGCCGTTGACCTCCATCGAGGAGTTCACCGCGTGCAGATCGTTGACCAGCAGATGCAGCTGGTCGGGGGCGCGCTGCGAGACCAGCCAGGAGTAGCCGTAGTCGTCGCGCCGCAGCTCGACCGGGGGACCGTCCCGGTCGGCGTCCGCGTCCAGCAGCGCCTGCACCTCACGGTGCGTCTGCTCGAACGCCGCGCCCTCGACGGTCGCGAAGCACACCGCGCCGCTCCCGGTCGGGGTGAACCCGGTCGCGGCCTCCAGCGTCACCGCCGCCGAGGGCAGCGCGAAGAGCCGGTCGAGATCGGGCGCGACGGGCTTGGTGCGCCCGAGCAGGATGTCCAGCAGCCCCATCCGCTACTCCGTCTTCCCGGGGCGCGCCGCCTCGCCCAACTCGGCCGAGATCCGGCCCAGTTGCTCAAGCCGCTGCTCCAGCGTCGGGTGCGTGGAGAAGAACCGCTCGACGCCGGGCTCCTTGCCGGTCGCCGGGGTGAAGTAGAACGCGTTGAAGGCCTGCGCGGTCCGCAGATCCTTGGTGGGGATGCGGGCGATGTCCCCGGACACCTTCGTCAGCGCGGAGGCGAGCGCCGAAGGCCGCCCCGTCAGCTGCGCCGCGGCCCGGTCGGCGGCCAGCTCCCGGTACCGGGACAGCGCCCGGATGAGCAGGAAGCTGATCGCGTACACCGCCGCCGAGATCCCCATCACGGCGGCGAAGACGACGGCGGTGTTCTGGTCCTTCCGCCCGCCGAAGACCTGCGAGTAGAACGCGAACCGCACGATGAGCCCCGCGATGACCCCCAGGAACGAGGCGACGGTGATCACGGCGACGTCCTTGTGCGCCACGTGCGACAGCTCGTGCGCGAGCACACCCTCCAGCTCGTCCTTCTCCAGCCGGCGCAGCAGCCCGTCGGTCACGCACACCACGGCGTGATCGGCGTTCCGCCCGGTGGCGAACGCGTTGGGCATGTCCATGTGGGAGACGGCGACCACGGGCTTGGGCATGTCGGCGATGGCACACAGCCGGTCCACGACCCCGTGCAGCTCCGGATACTCCTCCCGCTCCACGACCTGCCCGCGCATCGCGAACAGGGCGACCCGGTCGGAGAACCAGTACTGCGCCCCGAGCACCAGCGCCGCCACGACCACGACGAGCACCCAGGACTTCAGCAACACGATCAACGCGCCGACGAAGGCGACGTACAACAGCCCGAGCAGGAACAGCGTGACCGTCATCCGCACGGTCAGGCGCCGGTCGCTCCGGAAGCGGCTCTGCATCTGCATCACCCCGCAGTCAGGCACTCGTCCCACTGCCAGTGTGCACCCGCCCCTGTCATCAAGCAGTCGTGATCGGGCCCAGGACAGGCAAAACCTCAAGCCCGCAGCCGGCCTCCCTCCCCAGTTCTCAACTCCGTTCGAACCGGGGGGACCCCGAGCGCCGCGTCAGCACCAACTCGCTGAACAGCTCCCGCGCCCGCTCAAGCAGCTCACCGACCTCGACCACCCCGTGCGGCACATCCGAAGTCGGGCACCACCGCCGCACGGCCTGCCGGGCACCACCGCCGCACGGCCTGCCGGGCACCACCGCCGCACGGCCTGCCGGGCGGCATGCCGCAGCCTGTCGTCCGGATCGCCGATCAGCGCGACCGCGGCCCGCAGCCGTGCGAGCCCACCGTGCCGCTGGAACAGCCGGAACGCGGAGACCCGCACCGCCCG
The DNA here is from genome assembly GCF_003143935.1 of Streptomyces sp. Act143. Lineage (GTDB taxonomy): Bacteria > Actinomycetota > Actinomycetes > Streptomycetales > Streptomycetaceae > Streptomyces. The sequence goes on from NZ_QFRX01000001.1 coordinate 7,722,763, forward strand.
GGACCGCCCCTCCGCGAGCCGTCCCCTCAGCCGTTCCTCGTCCAGCGCCCCCGCCGAGGGCAGCAGCGCCACCGCCGCCTCCCGCACCACCCCGGCATCGGGATCGTCGAGCAGCGCCATGAACCGTGCCACATCCGATACGTCAAGCGCCCGCAGCCCCGC
>NZ_QFRX01000001.1:7722991-8089219 GCF_003143935.1 Streptomyces sp. Act143
CCCCCCCCCCGCTCCCCGCACTCCGCGAGCCCGCTGACGGCCCCCGGCGTCACCCCGGCACCGGCACACCGCTGCCGGTACCAGGCGGCAGGATCACCCCCGCCCGCCGCACCACATACCTCGCACGGGCCCGCACCCGCCCCTCAGCGCCCCGCCTAGTACGGCGCCCGGAACCCGCTGTACCCCAGCACCACGATGACCACCGCCACGATCCCGAACACGAGCGCCGCGGACCCCCAGCCGGAGCGGGGGCGGGACACGTGGTCCGGGTCGGCGCGGAACGGCTGCGGCTGCGGAGGGTTGTCCTTCCAGCGGGCGGCCAGCATCCGGGCCCGCGCCGAGGGCTCCTTCAGCTCGGCGGCATCGGCCCAGCGGATGTCGAACTCCCGTTCCTCGTCGTCCCGTTCGGGCATGTCCGTGACCCCCGTCAGCTTTCTTCGAACAGTCGTGCCGGAAACCATACGACGGCGCCCCCGCACCTGGAAAACAGGGGCGGGGGCGCCGGGGTGAAGCTCATGCGTGACGCATGGGTCCGATCACACGTCGAAGTAGAGCTCGAACTCGTGCGGGTGCGGACGCAGCTGGAGCGGAGCGATCTCGTTCGCGCGCTTGAAGTCGATCCACGTCTCGATCAGGTCGGACGTGAAGACGTCACCGGCGAGCAGGAACTCGTGGTCGCGCTCCAGGGAGTCGAGGACGGCCGGAAGCGAGGTCGGGACCTGCGCCACGCTCGCGTGCTCCTCGGGAGCCAGCTCGTAGAGGTCCTTGTCGATCGGCTCGGCCGGCTCGATCTTGTTCTTGATGCCGTCCAGGCCCGCGAGCAGCAGCGCCGAGAACGCCAGGTACGGGTTGCCGGAGGAGTCGGGCGCACGGAACTCGACGCGCTTGGCCTTCGGGTTGGAGCCCGTGATCGGGATACGCATGGCCGCGGAGCGGTTGCGCTGCGAGTAGACGAGGTTGATCGGCGCCTCGAAGCCCGGCACCAGACGGTGGTACGAGTTCACCGTCGGGTTGGTGAAGGCGAGCAGCGACGGGGCGTGCTTGAGGATGCCGCCGATGTAGTAGCGGGCGGTGTCCGACAGACCCGCGTAGCCGGCCTCGTCGTAGAACAGCGGGTCGCCGTTGCTCCACAGCGACTGGTGGACGTGCATGCCCGAGCCGTTGTCACCGAAGATCGGCTTCGGCATGAAGGTCGCGGTCTTGCCGTTGCGCCAGGCCACGTTCTTCACGATGTACTTGAAGAGCTGGAGGTCGTCGGCCGCGGCGAGCAGCGTGTTGAACTTGTAGTTGATCTCGGCCTGGCCGGCGGTGCCGACCTCGTGGTGCTGGCGCTCGACCTTCAGGCCGGCCCGGTCCAGCTCCAGGGAGATCTCGGCGCGCAGGTCGGCGAAGTGGTCGACCGGCGGGACCGGGAAGTAGCCCCCCTTGTAGCGGACCTTGTAACCACGGTTGTCCTCCAGCGCGCCCGTGTTCCAGGCACCCGCCTCGGAGTCGATGTGGTAGAAGCTCTCGTTCGCCGAGGTGGCGAAGCGGACGGAGTCGAAGACGTAGAACTCGGCCTCGGGGCCGAAGTACGCGGTGTCGGCGATGCCCGTCGACGCGAGGTAGGCCTCGGCCTTCTTCGCCACGTTGCGCGGGTCACGGGAGTACTGCTCGCCCGTGATCGGGTCGTGGATGAAGAAGTTGATGTTCAGCGTCTTGTCGCGGCGGAAGGGGTCGACCCGGGCGGTCGACAGGTCCGCGCGCAGCGCCATGTCGGACTCGTGGATGGCCTGGAAACCGCGGATCGACGAACCGTCGAACGCGAGCTCCTCGTCCGGGTCGAACGCCTCGACGGGCACCGTGAAGTGCTGCATGACGCCCGGCAGGTCGCAGAAGCGGACGTCGACGAACTTGACGTCCTCGTCCGCGATGAACTTCTTGGCCTCGTCGGCGTTCTGGAACATCCAGCTCCTCCTACTCCCGACGGTTCCGTGCCGGGGTGGTAGTTCGTTCGTGCGGCCAGTGCGGTGGCACACGCTGTTCCCGACCCTAGGGACGGGTGATTTCTCAGGCGTGACCCATTTGTTTCGCACAAGTTAACCGGACACCTTCCGATCCACCCCACCTGTCCGTATCGCGAAACACGGGCAGTACGGTGGACGGGTGGATAAGAGGGAAGCAATCGGATCGTGGCTCTCCGGCCCCCGTGCGGCCGCCGAGGAAGCCGGTGTGGACTTCGGATACCGCGGTCAGCAGCTGGGGCTGCCCGAGGAGGGGCCGGGCTCCGTCGCCCGGCCGGGTCGGCGCCTCGGCGCACTGGCTGTCGACTGGGGGATGAGCATCCTGATTGCATCCCAGTTGATCACTCAGGGCTACGAGACCCCGACGACCTCGAACTGGGCGCTCCTGGTCTTCTTCGCGATGAGCGTCCTCACCGTCGGCACCATCGGCTTCACCCCGGGCAAGCGCATCTTCGGCCTCCGGGTCGTCGAGGTCGGCACCGGTCAGGTCAAGCCCCTGCGGGCCCTGCTGCGCTGCGTCCTGCTGTGCCTCGCCGTCCCGGCCCTGATCTGGGACCGCGACGGCCGCGGCCTGCACGACCGGCTGGCCCGCACGGTCGAGGTACGGATCTGAAGCTCGTACGGCGAAGGGGGCGCCGGGATCAGTCCCGGCGCCCCCTTCCCTGTCGGAGGTCGCTCAGCGCGCCTTCGGCCCGCCCTTCGGCAGCTTCATGCCCTTCGGCATCGGCCCCTTGGGGAGCGGCATGTTGCTCATCAGGTCGCCCATCGCCCGCAGCCGGTCGTTGGTGGCGGTCACCTGGGGGCCGGTCAGCACGCGCGGCAGCTTCAGCATCGAGGTGCGGAGCTTCTTCAGCGGGATCTGGCCCTCGCCCGTGCCGACGATCAGATCGTGCACCGGCACGTCCGCGACGATACGGTTCATCTTCTTCTTCTCGGCGGCCAGCAGGGTCTTCACCCGGTTCGGGTTGCCCTCCGCGACCAGCACGATGCCGGCCTTGCCGACGGCCCGGTGCACCACGTCCTGGCTGCGGTTCATCGCCACCGCGGGCGTCGTCGTCCAGCCCCGGCCGATGTTGTCGAGCACGGCCGCGGCGGCGCCCGGCTGTCCCTCCATCTGACCGAACGCGGCCCGCTCGGCCCGGCGCCCGAACACGATCGCCGTCCCGAGGAAGGCGAGCAGGAGGCCCAGGATGCCGAGGTAGATCGGATGACCGATCAGGAAACCGAACGCGAGAAAGACACCGAGGATCAGGAGGAAGACACCCGCGAGCACCAGACCGATCTTCTTGTCGGCCCTGCGGGTCATCTTGTACGTCAGGGCGATCTGCTTCAGACGCCCGGGGTTTGCGGCATCCGCCGCGCTGTCACTTCTCGCCATGCCACGAAGTCTACGTGGCCCCGGGAGCGCCGACGACGGCAGTCTCCCGACGGCGGCCGGCGTCACGGACGGGAGGCGAGCGCCTTGTCCAGGACCTGCTGGGCCTCGACCCGGTCCTTCGCGCGGCGGCGGTCCTCCAGGACGGACGTCCAGGCGTTGCGGCGGGCGGTGCGCTGGCCGCTGCTCATGAGCAGCGACTCGACGGCACGGAGTGCATCGGTGAATGACGGGATGGCGGTGGCGCGAACGGGCGCGGCCTGCATGATGGAGGTCCCCCCTCAGGGAATGGCGGCTTTGGCGAATGGTGCACGGGCTGTACAGCCAGGGTCACTGATTGGTGTTACCAGGGCGTGACCGACCGGTCAAACACCAATGAAGCCTTGATGCGCGGCCGGAAAACGCTGACGCGGCCCTGACGGCGCCCCCATCTGCGGGGACGCCCGGGGCCGCGTCAATCGGCCACTACCGGGCGGTAGTTGCTTGTGCTCGGATTCACACGATGCGGATGGCACCGAGTGCCATCCAGTCGTTTTCGAGCGGGTCTCAGACCGCCTGCGAGGCGATGAACGAACCGCGCTTCTCGATGGCCATCTGGTACAGCCGCCCGGCGCGGTAGGACGAGCGGACCAGCGGGCCGGACATCACTCCGGAGAACCCGATCTGCTCGGCCTCCTCCTTCAGCTCCACGAACTCCTGCGGCTTCACCCAGCGCTCCACGGGGTGGTGGCGCACGGAGGGCCGCAGGTACTGGGTGATGGTGACGAGCTCGCAGCCCGCGTCGTGCAGCTGCCGGAGCGCCTCGCTGACCTCCTCGCGGGTCTCGCCCATGCCGAGGATCAGGTTGGACTTGGTCACCAGGCCGAAGTCGCGGGCCTCGGTGATGACCTTCAGGGAGCGCTCGTAGCGGAAGCCGGGGCGGATGCGCTTGAAGATGCGGGGGACCGTCTCGACGTTGTGCGCGAAGACCTCGGGGCGCGACTCGAAGACCTCCTTCAGGAGCTCCGGGACGGCGTTGAAGTCCGGGGCGAGCAGCTCGACCTTGGTGTGGCCGCCCTCGCGCTGCGCGGTCTGCCGGTGGATCTGGCGCACGGTCTCGGCGTACAGCCAGGCGCCGCCGTCCTCCAGGTCGTCGCGGGCGACGCCGGTGATGGTGGCGTAGTTCAGGTCCATGGTGACCACGGACTCGCCCACGCGGCGCGGCTCGTCGCGGTCGAGCGCCTCGGGCTTGCCGGTGTCGATCTGGCAGAAGTCGCAGCGCCGGGTGCACTGGTCGCCGCCGATGAGGAAGGTCGCCTCGCGGTCCTCCCAGCACTCGTAAATGTTGGGACAGCCGGCTTCCTGGCAGACGGTGTGCAGACCCTCGCTCTTCACGAGCTTCTGCATGGCCGTGTACTCGGGACCCATTTTCGCCCGGGTCTTGATCCACTCGGGCTTGCGCTCGATGGGGGTCTGGGCGTTCCGGACCTCCAGGCGCAGCATCTTGCGTCCGTCGGGTGTGACTGCGGACACATCGGCTCCCTGCTGATTGGCTTGCGTAGTCTTCGATTCTTCGGCGTACACCAGCGTACGCCCGTGCTTCTACAGCCCCGCTTCCAGGCCAACCCCGCTCACGCGGGACTGATTCCCGGTTCTCAGGCGGTCGCCTTCTCGATCTCCCGCGGTTTCAGCTCCGCGTTCTCCAGTACGTCCCGCAAGTGCCGCTCCACCACCGGCAGCACCTCGTCGATCGTCACGTCCCGGCCCAGCTCGTTGGCGAGCGAGGCGACCCCGGCGTCCCGGATCCCGCACGGGATGATCCGGTCGAACCAGGTGTTGTCCGGGTTCACGTTGAACGCGAAACCGTGCATCGTGACGCCCTTGGCGACCCGGATGCCGATCGCCGCGATCTTGCGGTCCTCGCGCCGCTGCCCGGCGTTGGACGGGGCGTACTCGGGCCCGTTCATCCGCGGGTCGAACTCCTCGTCGGTGAGACGGGGGTCGAAGTCCAGCGACAGCCCGCCGAGGGCCGGACGCTGCTCCACCGGGTCGCCGAGCACCCATACGCCACTGCGGCCCTCGACCCGCGTGGTCTCCAGCCCGAACTCCGCGCAGGTGCGGATCAGGGCCTCCTCGAGGCGTCGTACGTGCGCCACGACGTCCACCGGACGCGGCAGCTTCTGGATGGGGTAGCCCACCAGCTGCCCCGGGCCGTGCCAGGTGATCTTGCCGCCGCGGTCCACGTCGACGACCGGCGTGCCGTCCAGGGGGCGCTCGCTGTCCGCGGTGCGCCGGCCGGCCGTGTACACCGGCGGGTGTTCGAGCAGGAGCACGGTGTCGGGGACCTCGTCCGCGAACCGGGCCGCGTGCACCCGGCGCTGTTCGTCCCACGCCTCCTGGTACTCGACGGCGTCCGCGCCGAACCCCATCCGGACGAACCGCAACTCACTCACGGCAAGCGCCTCCCTAGCACGACCGTCTGTCGTAAGGCACGAAACGTGCCTACGCCACTGTACGACTCGCCGTCACGCGTCAGCCGTGCGGTCAATCCTCACACGATCGGATGAACGAGCGTCGAAGTGTGCGATCGTCTGCTCACTCTCCGCTACATTCACGCCGTTCTATAGAGGCCATAAGGGCTGCCGACAGGCAATCCGGGCAGGAGACACCACCGCAGATGACGGAACGACCCGCGCAGCGCACTCCCAACCGCCAGCTCGCCGCGCTCATCGCAGAAGCGGGGTTCTCCAACGCGGGACTCGCCCGTCGAGTCGACCAGCTCGGTCTCGAACACGGGCTTGATCTGAGATACGACAAGACGTCGGTCACCCGGTGGCTGCGCGGCCAGCAGCCCCGCGGCACCACCCCCGCCCTCATCGCCGAGGTCTTCACCCGCCGCCTCGGCCGCCGCCTGAGCGCCCAGGACCTGGGGCTGGACGCCTGCGCGCCGGTCTACGCGGGCCTGGAGTTCGCGGCCACCCCCGAGGAGGCCGTCGACATCGTCAGCGGGCTGTGGCGCAAGGACTCCGGAAGCCACGCCGAACTCCGCAAGATCGCCTTCACCCCGGCGGGCCTCGTCGTCCCCAGCCGCGACTGGCTGATCGGCCGGGCCGACGACAAGGTGGCCCGGGGCGAGCCCCCGCTCCGGGTGCCCGCTCAGGGCCGGCCCGTCGTACCCCGCCAGCGCGGCGCCGAACGCGGCCCCGGCCAGAAGGTCACCGGCGGCGACATCGCGGCGCTGCGCTCGGTCGGCGAGCTGTTCCGCTCCCTCGACGACATGTACGGCGGCGGTCACGCCCGCCAGGCCCTCGTGCGCTACCTGGAGCACGAGTGCGAGCCGATGCTGCGCGGCACCTACGGCGAGCAGACCGGCCGCCGCCTGTTCGCGGCCGCCGCCGATCTGACCCGGCTCGCGGGCTGGACGTCGTACGACATCGCGGCGCACGGCCTCGCGCAGCGGTACTTCGTGCAGTCGCTGCGGCTCGCGCAGGCCGCGGGGGACCGGGCCTACGGGTCGTACGTGCTGATCACGATGAGCCGCCAGGCGGTCTATCTCGGGCACGGGCGCGAGGCGGTGCAGCTCGCGCGGGTGGCCCAGCAGGGGCTCGGGACCAATGCCCCGCCGGTGGTGCAGGCGCTGCTGCACTCCGTCGAGGCGCGCGGGCACGGGGTGCTCGGCGAGGTGCGCAACTGCACGGCCGCGCTGGTCCGTGCCGAGCGCGCGCTGGAGGCGGCCCGGCCCGGTGACGAGGTCCCGTACTGGGCGCGCTTCTTCGACGAGGCGCAGCTCGCCGACGAGTTCGGGCATGCGCACCGGGACCTTCAGCAGTTCCGCGCGGCGGCGCAGCATGCCGAGCGGTCGTTGCAGCTGCGGGCACCGGCCTACGCCCGCAGCCGCCTGTTCTGCCGGGTCGTGCTGGCCTCCGCCCGCCTGGGCCTGGGCGAACTCGACCAGGCCTGCGCGCTGGGCGCGGAGGCGGCCGGTGCCGCCGCGGAGATGCGGTCGGTGCGGGCGATCGAGTACGTGAAGGATTTCGAGCGGAGGCTGGAGCCGTACAAGGACGCGGCGCCGGTACGGGGGTACCGGGACAAGGTCGCCGTGTTCGGGTAGCGCCGTGGCGCCGGCGGTCGGGTGCCGGGCGCGGGGGTGCTGCGGCTGGTCGCGCAGCTCCCCGCGCCCGGGGGTCTAGGCGGCCTTTGCCGCGGGGAGCGGGTCGGCCCGGTGCATCGAGCCTGCCGCGCCCAGGTCCGCCAGCAGCGCCGACGCGGCCCTGTGCGCCGAATGCAGCGCCCCCTGGACCGTGCTGGTGTCCCGGTGGTCGCCGCACACGTACAGGCCCGCCAGCAGGCGCACCGGGCGGCGCAGGTCGTGCGGGGCGCGCATGGTCGGGACCGCCTCCGGGGTGTGGTGCACGGCGAGGGTCTCCCAGCGGGCCGTCGAGGTGCCGTAGAGGCGGGACAGGTGCATGCGTACGGCGGTCTCGACGTCCGGCGGGGGCGGGCCCAGGACCGTCGACGAGATCAGGGCGCGGCCCGCGGGGGCGCGGCTCGGGTCCACCTGGCTGACCACCGCCGTGTGCGCCACGGGGCCGCCGCGGTCCGCGTCCAGCAGCAGCGCGGTCCCGGTCTCCGGCGGCTCGTCGGTGGTGTGGTGGACCACCGTCACCTGGTGGAAGTCCGGTATGCGCAGGCCCGGCAGCAGCTCCGCGGCGGCGCGCGCGTCGGTCGCCAGGAGCACCGCGCGGCAGCGGAACTCGCCGTGTTCCGCGGTGGTCACCGTGTTCGTCGAGACCGAGGTGACCCGGACGCCGGTGTGCACCGTCCCCGGCGGCAGCGAGCGTGCCAGCAGCTCCGGCAGGACCTCGGCCCCGCCCTCCGGCACACCCAGCCGGCCGCCCGCGAAGGCCCGCAGCGCGAGGTCGGCGCACCGGCTGGACGTCGTCAGTTCCGGGTCGCACAGCAGGGCGGCGAGCAGCGGACGCAGGAACCCGTCGATCGTGCGGGCGGGCAGGCCGCGGGCGGCGAGGGCGCGGGCGGCGGGGAGCTCGGGGCGGGCGAGGAGGCGTTCGACGGGCGCGTTCGCGATCCGGGCCAGGGCGGCGCCGAGACGGGCCTGGTCGACGGCGGTGCCCAGCGGTGCGGTGCCGCTCCGGGGGACCGCCGCCGGGCGGGACGTGGGGCGGGGCGTGGGGCGGGACGTAGGACGGGGGGCGCTCGCCAGGGCGCGTACGGCGTGGAGTGCGCCCCTCGCGCCCCGCGCGCTCCTCGTGCTCCGCATGCTCGGTGCGGCGCTCCTCGTGTTCGCCGGGGTGGCGCCCGCGCGATGGTGGCGTCCGTCGCTGTGCAGCAGGACGCCGGGGGCGAAGGGGCGCAGCACCAGCCCGTCGAGCCCCGGCGTCAGGCGCAGTTCGGGATACGCCGTGGACAGCAGCTGCCCGATGCGGTCGAGCCGGAAGCCGTCGACCTTCTCCGTCGACATACGGCCCCCCACGCCATGGGCGGCCTCCAGAACTGCGGTCGTCACTCCTGCGCTGGTCAGCCGATGCGCCGCGGAGAGCCCGGCGACCCCGGCTCCCACGATCACGACGTCCGCCTGGTACGCGGGCTCAAGCACGTGCCCCTCCTCGAGGTTTGCGCGGCCGGTGCAGACGTCATGCCCCCAACCGGCTCCGGGGATACCCGAGTTCGGCTTGAGGTTAAGGCCGTGATCGGTCAGGGACAGTCGCGCATCGACAGGGCACGGTCGCACAGCGGTCGCATACGGACGTCTTTTGTCAGTGCCGCGCTCCCGGGGTGTTTCACAGGGCGGCTTTCAGCGCCCCCTCGATCTCCGGGAACGCGAAGACGAACCCCGACTCCAACAGCCGCTTCGGCACCACCCGTTGGCTGCCCAGCACATCCCCGGCCATCTCCCCGAGCACGGTCCGCAGCACCGCCTCCGGCACCGGGAAGAGCGTCGGCCGGTGCAGCACGCGCCCCATCGCCTCGGTGATCTCCCGGTTGGTCAGCGGGGTGGGCGCGGTGAGGTTGAACGGTCCCGACAGGCCGTCGGTGTCGATGAGATGCCGGATGGCCGCCACCTCGTCGTGCAGCGCGATGAACGACCAGTACTGCCGCCCGTCGCCCAGCCGCCCCCCGAGCCCGGCCTTGAACAACGGGAACAGCCGCCCCCACGCCCCGCCCCCGCGCGCCACCACCAGCCCGGTCCGGGTGAACACCGTTCGTACGCCTGCCTCCTGGGCCGGAGCCGCCGCACCCTCCCACTCCACGCACACCTCGGGCAGGAAGCCCTCGCCGGGCGGCGCGCTCTCGTCCACGATCCGGTCGCCGGTCTCGCCGTAATAGCCCATCGCGCTGCCGTTGACGAAGACCCGCGGGGGCTCGTCGAGCGAGGCGACCGCCTTCGCGAGCGCCGCCGTGCCGTGCACCCGGCTGGAGCGGATACGGGCCTTGTACGCGTCCGTCCAGCGCCGGTCCCCGACCCCGGCGCCGGCGAGGTTCACCACCGCGTCGCACCCCGCGAGCCCGGCCGTGTCCACCTGCCCGCCCGCGGGGTCCCAGCGGACCTCGTCCTCGTCCCTCGGTGTCCGCCGCACCAGGCGCACCACCTCATGACCGTCCGCCGTCAGTGACTTCACCAGGGCACTGCCGATGAGACCGGACGCCCCGGCGACCGCGATTCGGGAAGGTTGCATGACGCCCATTCTGCGCCCGGCGTGCGCGGAAAACCCGTCGCCGCGGAGTGTTGTCCTCGTCATAGGGTGGCGGCCATGTCCGAGCCGTACATACGCTGCGCCCTGCCCGACGACGACGAGGAGCTGGGGCGTCTCGACCGCGCGACCTGGTCGCCGCTGCACGCGGTCATGCCCGAACCGCAGCCGCCCTACGAGCCGTTCTTCGACGAGCGGCACCGCCCCGACGACCATCTGGTCGCCGAGCTCGACCGCCGCATCGTCGGTTATGTCCGGCTGGGATTCCCCACCTCGCTCGCCGCGAACGCCCACGTCCGCCAGATCCAGGGCCTCGCCGTCGCCGAAGAGGCCCGCGGGCGGGGCGTCGGCCGGGCCCTGATCCGCGCGGTCACCGAAGAGGCCCGCCGCCGCGGCGCCCGCCGCCTCACTCTTCGCGTCCTCGGCCACAACACCCCGGCCCGCAAACTCTACGAGGCCGAGGGCTTCGTGGTGGAGGGCGTGCTGCCGGAGGAGTTCCTGCTGGACGGCGCCTACGTCGACGACGTGTTCATGGGGCGAAGTCTCTGACCTGGTCGGCTTCGGCGGCCGCGCGACGCCTGCGCACGACGCGGAAGAGCACGGCCCCCGCCACCAGCAGGGAGATCAGGAAGAAGACGGGCAGTGTCATGTGCCCAGGGGTACGCCGGTGCGGGCGCCCGGCCATGGCATTGGGCCGTACGAGGGCCCGGTCGGTCCGTCACCGGCCGGGTCGGTCCGTCAACAGGCGCATGCCGCCCATGAGTTCCCGCAGACAGCGCACGGCCAGCCCGGCGGGTGAGCCCGGCCCGGTCACGCCGGCGTCCGTCGCGGCCCAGGTCTCCAGCGCCACCCGGATCGCGTCGGTCGCCGCGGCGGCCGCCAGGCGTACCGCCATCGGGTCCGCGTCCGGCCCCGCGAGCCCGGCGATGATCCCGACGAGCTTCTCCTCCGACTCCTGGTTCACCCGGTACCAGACGGCCCGCAGCGCCGGGTCGGCCACCGCCGCCCGCAGCAGCGCCCGTGTCTGCAGCAGTCCCTCCGCCGCGCGTTCGTCGGACGCCGCCAGCGACTCCTCGACCGCCCGCTCCAGCGCGTCCGGGAGCCCCGCCCCGGGTTCCGACCCCGCCAGCAGCTCCCGCCAGCGGTCCGCGCCGCGCGCGAGCAGCGGCCCCACGGCGTCCTGCTTGTTGCGGAAGTACCGGTAGAAGGTGCGCAGCGCGACCCCGGCCCGCTCGGCGATGTCCTCCGCGGTGGTGTGGTCCGGCCCGCGCTCGGTGAAGAGTTCGGCGGCGGCCCGTGCGATGTCCAGCTGGGTCGCGGCCTTGCGGCGCTCGGTCAGTGAGGGCGGCTTGGTGCTCACCGGGGAAGCGTAGCCGTTGCGCGTTGAACGACAGATTCCGCAGCAATGGCAAAACGTGCCACCAAGGCGTACGGTGCACTCCATGAACCGTTACGAGAACCGACGCGCCCTCATCACCGGCGGCGGCTCCGGCATCGGCCAGGCCACCGTGCTGCGCCTGCTCGCCGAGGGCGGCCGGGTGGTCGCCGCCGACATCAGCGAAGCCGGACTGAAGGACACCGCCGAGAAGGCGGGCGCGCACGCCGGACGGCTGACCACCGTCGTCGTCGACATCGCCGACGAGACGTCGGTACGGGAGGCGGTGGCCCGCGCCGTCGACGCGCTCGGCGGCCTGGACGTGCTCGTCAACGCCGCCGGCATCCTGCGCTCCGCGCACACCCACGAGCAGAGCCTCGCCGACTTCGCCCGGATCGTCGCCGTCAACCTGACCGGCACCTTCCTGATGATCCGGGAGGCGATACCGGCCCTGCTGGCGGGCGACGCCCCGGCGGTCGTCAACTTCAGCTCCACCTCGGCGCAGTTCGCGCACCCGTACATGGCGGCGTACGCGGCCAGCAAGGGCGGCGTCCAGTCCATGACGCACGCCCTGGCCGCCGAGTACGGCAAGCAGGGCATCCGCTTCACCGCCGTGCAGCCCGGCTCCATCTCCTCCGGCATGACGGACGGCTCGGGCGCCAGCGGTCAGAGCGCCGGGCCCGGTCTGCCCGAGGACACCGACTGGAGCCTGTTCACCAAGCTCGCCCCGGCGCTGGGGGAGGGGTTCGCGGGCCCGGAGACCGTCGCGGGCGTGGTCGCGATGCTGGCGAGCGAGGACGGCCGGTTCATCACGGGCACGGAGATCCGCGTCGACGGCGGCACGCACTACTGACGTGCCGCCGCTCAGGAGGTGATCAGCTCACCCGTGTCCACCGGCGCCGTGGCGGTCGCCGCGCGCTCGGCGTCGGAGGCCACCTCGGCGGCGGTCAGGACGTACCCGGTCTCGTCGTCGGACGTCGAGCGGGCGAAGACCACGCCGTACACCTTGCCGTCCGTGGTCAGCAGCGGTCCGCCGGAGTTGCCGGGCCGGACCGTCGACCGGATCGAGTAGATCTCGCGGGTCACGCTCTCGTCGTTGTAGATGTTCTGCCCGTTCGCCCGGACCCGGTTGGCCACGGTGGCCGCCTGGAGGTCCAGGTCGCCGTCCTGCGGATAGCCGGCGACCACCGCGGAGTCGCCGCGCGAGGCACCGTCGTCGAACTTCAGCACCGGCGCCTTCAGGCCGGGCACGTACAGCACGGCCACGTCCTTGTCCGGATCGAAGAGCACGACCTGTGCCTCGTACGACCTGCCGACCCCGCCGATCCGCACGCTCGGCCGGTCGATGCCGGCCACCACGTGGGCGTTGGTCATCACATGCTCCCGGGCGTACACGAACCCGCTGCCCTCGCGGCCCTGGGTGCCGGAGGCGCCCTCGATCTTCACCGTGCTGACCTTGGCGGCGGTCGTGGCGGCGGCGGTCACGCTGTCGCCGGTGGGCTTGGCGACCCGGGCGGTGGACTCGTTCTCGAACGGGTTGAAGACCTGCGGGAAGCCCGCCTCGGTCAGCGCGGACGTGGCCCGCGAGAACCAGCCGGGCGTGGTGTCCGGCATCGCGTCCTGCACCGCGCCCAGCACCCGCGAGTCCCGGATCGAAGAGGTGAGCAGCGCCGACGAGGACGCGCCGAGCACGCTCGCGGCCACCCACGCCACGATCAGCACGGCGACCGAGTTGGCCGCGGCCCCGCCGATCCCGTCGGCGACCCTGAGCGGCCCCCGGTCCAGCTCCCGGCGCAGCCGCAGCGCCAGCCGCCCCGCCAGTTCGTGCCCCACCACGGCCGGGACCAGCACGGTCAGCACCGCGGTCACCGTCGCCGACGTGCTGCCCGGTGCCACCAGGTCCATCATCCAGGGCAGCACCCACACCCCGACGATCGCGCCGCCCACGAAACCGGCGAAGGAGACACAGCCGGCCATGAGGCCGCGCCGGTAACCGGACGCCGCGTAGGCCAGGACGGCCGCCACCAGCACGATGTCGAGCAGATCCACGGAGCCGCCTTTCTCTCGGACCCCTTATTACGGGCGGGACGGGCCCGGTGATCAGCCGCCACGCGCGCGTGGCGCCGGAACAGGCCACGCGTGCGTGCACACGGTGTCCGTGCCTCCGGAGAAACGCCCCGGACCAGGACGATGGTTCCACCGGGTGGCACACCACACATCGCGGACGCGGAAGATCGGGCCGAGAGTGGGACCATGCGTGTCCGAAGAGCACGGGGAATACGACGCCGCCGCCCGGTACGCATACCGGCCCGGCCGCGACGGCGAAGCCGCCGTGTGCCGCTCCCGCTGGCATGCGTGCCCGGCGTCGCGGCCGTGGCCGCCCTGATCCTCTGCGCGACCGGCGTCGACCACCGCCCCGCGGCCCGCCCCGCACACCCCCTCGCGGCCCGCCCGGCCACCCCGCACCGCGCACCGAAGCCGCACATCGTGCCGCGCTCGGCGTGGGCGGCGGGCACGGGCGAGGCGAACACCGCCGCCCGGACCCCGCCCCCCGCGCGGTACGACGACAAGGTCGTCGCCGTCTTCGTCCACCACACCGACTCGCCCAACGGCTACGACTGCGCGGACGCGCCCCGCATCATCCGCTACCTCGCGGCCGGCCAGACCGGCGCCCGCGACTGGGACGACATCGGCTACAACTTCCTCGTCGACCGCTGCGGCACCATCTACGAGGGTCGCGCCGGCGGCGTGGACCGCCCGGTCACCGGCGCCCACACCCAGGGCTTCAACCACCGCACCACCGGCATAGCGGCCCTGGGCACCTTCACGGCGGGCGTGACGGTGCCGCGGGCGATGACGGACGCCATCGCGGCCCTCGCGGCATGGAAGCTGGGCCTGGCGGGCATCGACCCGCGCGCGAGCGTGCGGCTGCTGTCGAGCAACAGCTTCAGCCGCTACGCCGCCGGCACCACCGCCACCCTCCCGGCGGTCGCCGGCCACGACGAGGGCTACATGACCAGCTGCCCCGGTGCCGCCCTCACGGCCGAACTGCCCCGCATCAGGGACGAGGCGGCCCGCCTGCAAGGACGCACGCCCCCGCGTCCCGCCGAGGACGGGGCGGCGCCCCGGCGGGCATGAGACCGGGAAAGAGGGGGGAACGGTTCACAGGCTTCTCGCAGCCGGCTCAACGGCCGGCCCGAGGCAGCCTCCCTACCGTCGACGCACACGCACTGACCGGAGGTGGGGAACATGAACAGCAGTCACACCGGCACCAAGACGTCCCGCGGCCCCTGGGCGGCGCTCTGCGCCGCCGCGGCCGTGGTCCTCGGCCCGGCCGCCGTCACGGCCTCGGCGCTCGACCAGGCCAACGCCGCGCCGATGCACCACGTGGTGCTGAAGGCCGACCAGACGCAGGCGTACCTCCCGACGGACACGGCCCGCCGCAGGACGGCGGCCTGAAGGGACGTCAGCCCCTGAACCGCTCCCACAGCTTGGGATACCGCTCCGCCAGCGCCGCGTCGTTCTCGAAGTCCACCGGCGTCCCCTCCGGCTCGGGCGCCGCCTGGGCGATGCCGAGGTCGGGGGCGACGGCGCCGGTGAGCTGTTCGTAGGCCTCGTCGGCGGCGTAGCCGAGCTCCTCCCCGTCGCCGTCGATCTCCTCGTCGAAGTCGCCGAGCAGGTCGGCCAGGGAGTCGGGCGCGTGCACGGCACCCTCGTACACCTCGCGGCCCTGCCCGATCAGCCAGCACCGGAAGGAGTCGAAGGCGTCGTCGCCGGCCCCGTCCAGGAGCAGCCAGGCGGCGCCCCACAGGTCCCAGGTGTACGCGCGGTTGTAGCGGGCCTCGAAGTGACGGGCGAAGTCCAGGACCATCTCCGGGTCCAGCTGGAGGAGCCGGTCCACGAGCAGGTCGGCCTGCTCCTCGGGGTCGCCCTCGGCGGCCTCGCGGGTGGTGTCCACCAGCTCCCAGAACTCCGTCTCGTCCATCACGGGTCCAGCATCGGCCCTGGACGGGTGGGGCGCACGTGGAGTGGGGCGGATTGTTATGTCCCGTACAGGCGCGCCATCCCGCGCGCGTCCGCCGCGAAACGCGCCCGCAAGCCCTCCGGAGCCAGCACCTCCGCCTCCGCCCCCAGCCCCAGGAGCTGGGAGTGCGCGACCTCCTCGGACTCCACGGGGACGGTCACGGTCACCCAGCCCTCCGCGTCCGGCGCCCCGGACCGGCTCAGCGCCTCCCGCGCGGCGACCCGGTCGAGGACGTGCGGCAGCCCGCGCACCCCAGCCGGGGACAGCCGTACCACCACCTCGGCCCGCAGGATGGCCCGCGCGAACTGCTCGGCCCGCTCCTGCCAGAACCCCGGCAGGTCGAAGTCCTCGTCGCGCGAGAAGCGGTCACCGGAGGGCTCCACCGCCGTGAACCGGTCGATCCGGTACACCCGGAAGGACCCGGTGGCCCCCGGGACCCGCGCGCACAGGTACCAGACCCCGGCCTTCAGCACGAGCCCGTACGGCTCCAGCTCCCGCTCGACCTCCGTCTCGCCCTTGCGATAGCGCGCGACGACCCGCCGGTCGTCCCACACCGCGTCGGCCACGGCGGGCAGCAGCTCGGGGGTCTTCGGCTCGTTCCACCACGCCGGGGCGTCCAGATGGAACCGCTGGGCGGCCGACCGCGAGGCGTCCCGCAACGACGGCAGCAGCGCCGCCGACACCTTCAGCCGGGCCGCCGAGGCCGCGTCCTCCAGCCCCATCTCGCGCAGCGCCCCCGGCAGCCCGGACAGGAACAGCGCCTCCGCCTCGCCGCGGTGCAGCCCGGTCAGCCGCGTCCGGTACCCGCCGATCAGCCGGTACCCACCGGCCCGCCCCCGCTCCGCGTACACCGGCACCCCCGCCTCCGACAGCGCCTGCGCGTCCCGGGTGACGGTCCGCTCCGACACCTCCAGCTCCGCGGCGAGCTCGGCGGCGGTCATGGACGGCCGGGACTGGAGCAGCAGGACCATCTTGATCAGGCGGGCGGCACGCATGGGGCCCATCATGCAACGAGGCCCCCGCCGCGGCGGGGGCCTCGTCACTCACCGAGCTGCTACAGCCCGTACTTCTCGCGCGCTTCCTTCACGGCCGTCGCCTTCACCTCACCGCGCTTGGCGAGCTGCGCCAGCGCCGCGACCACGATCGACTCGGCGTCGACGCCGAAGTGGCGGCGGGCCGCGTCGCGGGTGTCGGAGAGGCCGAAGCCGTCCGCGCCCAGCGACGACCAGTCCTGCTCGACCCACTGCGCGATCTGGTCCGGGACCTGGCGCATGTAGTCGGAGACGGCCAGGACCGGGCCCTCGGCGCCCTGGAGCGCCTGCCGGAGGTACGGCACCCGCTCCTCGCCGCGCAGCAGGGCCGCGTCGGCCTCCAGCGCGTCCCGGCGCAGCTCGGACCAGGACGTCGCCGACCAGACGTCGGCCGCCACGCCCCACTCCTCGGCCAGCATCCGCTGCGCCTTCAGCGCCCAGTGGATCGCCGTGCCGGAGCCCAGCAGCTGGATGCGCGGGGCGTTGGCCGCGGCCACGTTCACGCCCGCCGACTCGGCCGTGTTGAAGCGGTACAGGCCCTTGACGATGCCCTCGTCGATGCCGAGACCGGACGGCTTGGCGGGCTGCGGGAGCGGCTCGTTGTAGACCGTCAGGTAGTAGAAGACGTTCGGGTCCTCGCCCGGGGCCGCCTCGCCGTACATGCGGCGCAGACCGTCCTTGACGATCGTGGCGACCTCGTACGCGAACGCCGGGTCGTACGTCAGCGCCGCCGGGTTGGTCGCCGCGATGACCGGGGAGTGCCCGTCGGCGTGCTGGAGGCCCTCACCCGTCAGGGTCGTACGGCCCGCCGTCGCGCCCACCAGGAAGCCGCGGCCCAGCTGGTCGCCGAGCTGCCACATCTGGTCGGCCGTGCGCTGCCAGCCGAACATCGAGTAGAAGATGTAGAACGGGATCATCGCCTCGCCGTGCGTCGCGTACGCGGTGGACGCGGCGATGAAGTCGGCCATCGAACCGGCCTCGGTGATCCCCTCGTTGAGGATCTGGCCGTTCTTGGCCTCCTTGTAGTACATGAGCTGGTCGCGGTCGACCGGCTCGTACGTCTGGCCCTTCGGCGAGTAGATGCCGAGGGACGGGAAGAGGCTCTCCATGCCGAAGGTGCGCGCCTCGTCGGGGACGATCGGCACCCAGCGCTTGCCCGTCTCCTTGTCGCGGACCAGGTCCTTGATCAGGCGGACGAAGGCCATGGTGGTGGCCACGTTCTGGGAGCCGGAGCCCTTGTCGAAGGAGGCGAACGCCTTCTCGGCGGGGGCGGGCAGCGGGGCCAGGGCGTGCGTGCGGCGGGCCGGGGCCGGGCCGCCGAGGGCCGCGCGGCGCTCCTGGAGGTAACGGACCTCGGGGGAGTCGGCGCCGGGGTGGCCGTAGGGCACGACACCGTCGACGAAGGCGCTGTCCGAGATGGGCAGCTCAAGAAGATCACGCATCGTCTTGAACTCGTCCACCGTCAGCTTCTTCATCTGGTGGTTGGCGTTCTTCGACGCGAAGCCCTCGCCGAGCGTGTGGCCCTTGACCGTCTGGGCCAGGATCACCGTCGGGGCGCCCTTGAACTCGACCGCGGCCTTGTAGGCGGCGTACACCTTGCGCGCCTCGTGGCCACCGCGCGAGAGGTGGAAGCACTCCAGGATCTTGTCGTCGCTCAGCAGCTTCGCCATCTCGACGAGCGCCGGGTCCTTGCCGAAGAAGTCCTGGCGGATGTAGGCGGCGTCGCGGGTCTGGTACGTCTGGACCTGCGCGTCCGGTACCTCACGCAGCCGTCGTACGAGCGCGCCGGTCGTGTCGAGCTGGAACAGCTCGTCCCAGGCCGAGCCCCACAGCGTCTTGATGACGTTCCAGCCGGCGCCGCGGAACTGGGCCTCCAGCTCCTGCACGATCTTGAAGTTCGCGCGGACCGGACCGTCGAGGCGCTGGAGGTTGCAGTTGATGACGAAGGTGAGGTTGTCGAGACCCTCACGCGAGGCCAGTGCGAGTGCCGCCGTCGACTCCGGCTCGTCCATCTCGCCGTCGCCGAGGAAGGCCCAGACGTGGGAGGCGGAGACGTCCTTGATGCCGCGGTTGGTCAGGTAGCGGTTGAAGCGCGCCTGGTAGATCGCGGAGAGCGGGCCGAGGCCCATCGACACCGTCGGGAACTCCCACAGCCAGGGCAGGCGGCGGGGGTGCGGGTACGACGGGAGGCCGTTGCCGCCGGACTCGCGCCGGAAGTTGTCGAGGTGCGCCTCGTTCAGGCGGCCGTCGAGGAAGGCGCGGGCGTAGATGCCGGGGGAGGCGTGGCCCTGGATGTAGAGCTGGTCGCCGGAACCGTCGGCTTCCTTGCCCTTGAAGAAGTGGTTGAAGCCCGTCTCGTAGAGCCAGGCCGCCGAGGCGAAGGTGGCGATGTGGCCGCCGACGCCGTACTTGCTGCCGCGGGTCACCATGGCGGCCGCGTTCCAGCGGTTCCACGCGGTGATCCGGGCCTCCATCGCCGGGTCACCGGGCAGGCCCGGCTCCGCGGCGGTGGGGATGGTGTTGACGTAGTCCGTCTCGAGGAGCTTCGGCAGCGCGATGCCGTTGCCCTCCGCCCTCTCCAGCGTGCGGCGCATCAGGTACGCGGCACGGTGCGGGCCCGCAGCCTTGGCGACCGCGTCCAGGGAGGCCTGCCATTCGGCGGTCTCCTCGGGGTCCCGGTCGTGGAGCTGGTCGAGCTCGCTCGGCTGGATGGCGTTGGGGTCGGTCATGTCGCCGCCTTCCTCAGTCGAAGGGGGTTCCCTCATCTGTAAGGGTTCGGGGGTGCCCTAGGTCTTTGGCAGGACAGGGCTTGAGCCCCGGTAGGGGCTCGTCGGGCCCCGGTGGAGGCCCGTCGGCGACTGTAACTCCCTGATCGATGATCGATCAAAGGGTTGAGGGGCAAAACCTCTTGATTCCGAGAAAGTAGGCACGGGGTGCCTCCGGCGGTGGCACCGGGTGACCTTGTTCGACGCCGGTTTTCGCAGGTGAGCGGGGGGCTGCTCGGGTGGGTTTGGCCGTCGTGCTACGGGTGCGTGGCCGGGTGCGGGAGCGTCGTGGTTGGTCGCGCAGTTCCCCGCGCCCCTGGATATGCCGCCCTACTGCCCCTCATGACGCGGGGCGCAGCCCAGGACATGGGCCTTCACCAACTCCGCGATACGCGGGTCCCGGCGCCGGAACGCCTGCACCAGCTCCTCGTGCTCCTCCGCGTACGACTGCTGCACCGTGCCCAGCCAGCGGATCGACAGGGCCGTGAACACCTCGATGCCGAGGCCCTCCCAGGTGTGCAGGAGCACGGAGTTGCCGGCCGCGCGGACCATCTCCCGGTGGAAGCCCACCGTGTGCCGCACCTGGGCGGTGCCGTCCGACGCCCGGTCCGCCTCGTACAGCGCCGCCACATGCGGCTCAAGCGCCGAGCAGTCGCTCGCCAGCCTCTCCGCCGCCAGCTCCGCCGCGATCGCCTCCAGACCGGCCCGGACCGGGTAGCTCTCCTCCAGGTCGGCCGCGGTCAGATTCCGCACCCGCACGCCCTTGTTCGGCGCCGACTCGATCAGCCGCAGCGACTCCAGCTCGCGCAGCGCCTCCCGCACCGGCGTCTGGCTGACCTCCAGCTCGGTCGCGATCCGCCGCTCGACGATGCGCTCGCCCGGCTTCCAGCGCCCGCTGACGATCCCCTCCACGATGTGCTCGCGGATCTGTTCGCGCAGCGAGTGGACGACGGGCGCGGTCATGAGTGCTCCTTAAGGAGGGGCCGCCCATCGGCCCCGGGGGCGTTTGACGTTTAGACAATAAGGCCGCAAGCGCTTCCCCGAGGGGCGCACGGGGGCGCTTTCCCGCAGGTGAGACGAGACTTACACGCTCCACACGGCGACCCGCCCTGTAAAGACCCGTACCGGAGCGGGTGCGGAGGCGTCACCGCCGTGTCACCGGAGGAACCCCGGCGAGCCGCTTGCCCGTCGCGGTCGGCGTGGGGTGCCCGCGCGGGGCGCCCCCTGCACCATCGGGGGATGGCATGAACAACCGAGGACGGCGCGGAACGCTTCGCTGGACGGCCGCGGCGGCCGTGATCGGCGCGATCGTCGGCATCACCGGCTGCCAGCAGACGGCCACCAGGACGAAGGCGGAGGCCACACCCAGCGGAACCGCCGAGGCGCTCACCCACATGGCCGGCGGCAGCCGGGCGGGCGGCGGTGCCTGTGTCTTCGTCAAGCCGGACGGCGCCCAGAAGTTCGGGCACGTCGGCTGGGGCTTCCGGATCACCGGCACGAACCAGTGGGTCTACGGCGCCGTGGAGAACCCCACCGACAAGCTCTACACCCCGCCGGGCGGCGACATCGGCGCCTGGCACGCGCAGGGATCGTACGACCGCATGCTCAGCGACATGTCCCGGGACGCCCACTACCCCGGCAAGTCCACGCACCCGTACAGCCGTTACCGCTGCGTCGCCTCGTCGACCGGTGACGTGAACTCCGCCCGGGCCATGATCCGCAGCGTCGAGGGCCGCGGCTTCCTCGTCGGCTTCGACCCGAAGAGCGGCGAGCTCACCTCCCGCGACTGCCTCGACGCCACCTACGACGTGCTGCGCGCCTACCGGGCCCGGCACCTGACCTACTCGCCCCGGCTGAACGTCCCGAACGTGTGGGTGGAGACCCTGTGGGACTGGAGCGACCGCACCCTGACGCCCCGGTAGCGGAACACGGCGGTGCCCCGCCCGGAAAGCTCCGGACGGGGCACCGTACTGCTGCTGGAGCGGCTTACAGGCCGAGCTCGACCTCGAACTCGCCCGCCTCCAGGATCGCCTTGACCGCGGTCAGGTAACGGGCCGCGTCGGCGCCGTCCACCAGACGGTGGTCGTAGGAGAGGGTCAGGTAGGTCATGTCGCGGACGCCGATGACCGTGCCCTCCTCGGTCTCGATGACCGCCGGGCGCTTGACCGTGGCACCGATGCCGAGGATCGCGACCTGGCCCGGCGGCACGATGATCGTGTCGAAGAGCGCGCCGCGCGAACCCGTGTTGGAGATGGTGAAGGTCGCGCCGGACAGCTCGTCGGGCGTGATCTTGTTGGCGCGGACCTTGCCGGCCAGCTCCGCCGTGGCCTTCGCGATGCCGGCGATGTTGAGGTCGCCCGCGTGCTTGATGACCGGGGTCATCAGGCCCTTCTCGGAGTCCACCGCGATACCGATGTTCTCGGTGTCGAAGTAGGTGATCGTGCCCTCGGCCTCGTTGATCTTGGCGTTGATGGGCGCGTGCGCCTTCAGCGCCTGGGCCGCGGCCTTGACGAAGAACGGCATCGGGGAGAGCTTGACGCCCTCACGGGCCGCGAACGCGTCCTTGGCCCGGGCGCGCAGCTTCATCAGCCGCGTGACGTCGACCTCGACGACCGAGGACAGCTGCGCCTGCTCGTGCAGCGCCTTGACCATGTTGTCGCCGATGACCTTGCGGATGCGCGGCATCTTGACGGTCTGGCCGCGGAGGGGAGAGGCCTCCAGGCTCGGCGCCTTCTTGGCGGCGGGGGCGGCGGCCGGGGCAGCCGCGGCCGGAGCCGGGGCAGCGGCGGCGGCCTTCGCGGCCTCGGCGGCGGCGACGACGTCCTGCTTGCGGATACGACCGCCGACGCCGGTGCCCTTGACGGCGGCCAGGTCGACGCCGTTCTCGGCGGCGAGCTTGCGCACCAGCGGGGTCACGTAGGCGCCGTCGTCACCGGAGGTGGCGGGCGCCGGGGCGGCCGGGGCAGCGGCCGGGGCGGCCGGAGCCGGGGCGGGGGCAACCGGGGCGGGCGCCGGAGCCGGAGCGGCGGGGGCCGGAGCCGGGGCCGCGGGGGCGGCCGGGGCGGCGGGCGCGGGGGCCGGAGCCGGGGCGGCCGGAGCCGCGGGCGCGGCGGCGGCCGGAGCGGCACCCGGGGCGCCGATGACGGCGAGCTTGGCGCCGACCTCGGCGGTCTCGTCCTCACCGACGACGATCTCCAGCAGCACACCGGAGGTGGGCGCCGGGATCTCGGTGTCCACCTTGTCGGTCGACACCTCCAGCAGCGGCTCGTCGGCCTCGACGGTCTCGCCGACCGCCTTCAGCCAGCGGGTGACGGTGCCCTCGGTGACGGACTCGCCGAGCGCGGGCAGGACGACGTCCGTGCCCTCGGCGGAACCGCCGCCGGTGGCGGCCTCGGCGGTGGGAGCGGGCGCCGGGGCGGCCTGCTCGGTGGACGGGGCGGCAGCGGCCGGCTCCGGAGCCGCGGCGGGCTCGGGCTCGGGCGCGGGCGCGGGCTCGGCGGCCGGGGCCGGGGCGGCAGCGGGGGCACCGGTGCCGTCGTCGATGACGGCCAGCTCGGCGCCGACCTCGACCGTCTCGTCCTCGGCGACCTTGATGGAGGCCAGGATGCCGGCGGCGGGGGAGGGGATCTCGGTGTCGACCTTGTCGGTCGACACCTCGAGCAGCGGCTCGTCGGCCTCTACTCGCTCACCCTCGGCCTTCAGCCAGCGGGTGACAGTGCCCTCGGTGACGCTCTCGCCGAGCGCCGGAAGGGTTACGGAAACCGCCATGGTTTCGGTTGCTCCTTACGAATTGCGGAAGTCTGAGTCGTCGCGTGCGCTTCGTCGACCGAGGGTCAGTCGTGCGCGTGCAGCGGCTTGCCGGCCAGCGCCAGGTGGGCCTCGCCGAGCGCCTCGTTCTGCGTCGGGTGGGCGTGGATGAGCTGGGCGACCTCGGCCGGCAGCGCCTCCCAGTTGTAGATCAGCTGGGCCTCGCCGACCTGCTCGCCCATCCGGTCGCCGACCATGTGGACGCCGACCACGGCACCGTCCTTGACCTGGACGAGCTTGATCTCGCCCGCGGTCTGGAGGATCTTGCTCTTGCCGTTGCCCGCCAGGTTGTACTTCAGAGCGACGACCTTGTCCGCACCGTAGATCTCCTTGGCCTTGGCCTCGGTGATACCGACGGAGGCGACCTCCGGGTGGCAGTAGGTCACGCGGGGGACACCGTCGTAGTCGATCGGGACGGCCTTGAGGCCGGCCAGACGCTCCGCAACCAGGATGCCCTCGGCGAAGCCGACGTGCGCGAGCTGGAGGGTCGGGACCAGGTCGCCGACGGCGGAGATGGTGGGGACGTTCGTCCGCATGTACTCGTCGACCAGGACGTAGCCGCGGTCCATCGCGACGCCCTGCTCCTCGTAGCCGAGACCGGCGGAGACCGGGCCGCGGCCGACCGCGACCAGCAGGACCTCGGCCTCGAACTCCTTGCCGTCGGCCAGGGTGACCTTGACGCCGTCGGCGGTGTACTCGGCCTTCTGGAAGAAGGTGCCCAGGTTGAACTTGATGCCGCGCTTGCGGAACGCGCGCTCAAGAAGCTTGGAGGAGTTCTCGTCCTCGACCGGGACGAGGTGCTTCAGGCCCTCGATGACGGTGACGTCCGCACCGAAGGACTTCCAGGCGGAGGCGAACTCGACGCCGATGACACCGCCGCCCAGGATGATCGCGGACTTCGGCACACGGTCCAGCACGAGGGCGTGGTCCGAGGAGATGATGCGGTTGCCGTCGATCTCCAGGCCCGGCAGCGACTTCGGCACGGAGCCGGTCGCGAGGAGCACGTGGCGGCCCTGGATGCGCTGGCCGTTCACGTCGACGGAGGTGGGGGAGGACAGCCGGCCCTCACCCTCGATGTACGTCACCTTGCGGGAGGCGACGAGACCCTGGAGGCCCTTGTAGAGCCCGGAGATCACGCCGTCCTTGTACTTGTGGACACCGGCGATGTCGATGCCCTCGAAGGTGGCCTTGACACCGAACTGCTCGCTCTCGCGGGCCTGGTCGGCGATCTCGCCCGCGTGCAGCAGGGCCTTCGTGGGGATGCATCCCCGGTGCAGGCAGGTGCCGCCGACCTTGTCCTTCTCGATCAGGGCGACGTCCAGGCCCAGCTGCGCCCCGCGCAGGGCCGCGGCGTAACCGCCACTACCACCGCCGAGGATCACTAGGTCGAAAACGGTGCTGGCGTCGTTCGCCACGTCACGTCCTCCATGCATGTGCGCCTACGCCGGTCTGCGGTGACCGGTCGGCGGCTGGTGTCCGGCCGCTCTTTCTTCGGCCCTGTGGTGGGGCCCTGTCCTGCCGAGCCCCATCTTCGCACTTGTCGGAAGGGAACGAGACGCCGGGCCGGGGTGTGAGACACCACACGCTCACATGTGAGGAGGGCGAGAAGTGAGATGCCTGAGCGTGGCGCACCCAGGGGCGCGGGGGACTGCGCGACCAGCCCCCACGCCCCTTGTGGACGCCGCACCACCGATGGCACCGAGCTATTGGGCGAACATCACCCCAGGTCACCCGAGGCAGTCAGCTCCGCCAGCCGCACCAACGTACGCACAGCGGTACCCGTACCCCCCTTGGGCGTGTACCCGAACGGCCCACCCTCGTTGAACGCGGGCCCCGCGATGTCGAGGTGCGCCCAGGTGATCCCCTCGCCCACGAACTCCCGCAGGAAGAGCCCGGCGACCAGGCCACCACCCATCCGCTCACCCATGTTGGCGATGTCGGCGGTCGGGGAGTCCATCCCCTTGCGCAGGTGCTCCGGCAGCGGCATCGGCCACGCCGGCTCGCCCACCTCTTCCGCCGCCTCGTGCACCGCGGAGCGGAACGCGTCGTCGTTGGCCATGATCCCGAACGTCCGGCTGCCCAGCGCCAGCATCATCGCGCCGGTCAGCGTCGCCACGTCCACGATCGCGTCCGGCTTCTCCTCCGACGCCGCCCACAGCGCGTCGGCCAGCACCAGCCGGCCCTCGGCGTCGGTGTTGAGCACCTCCACCGTCTTGCCGCTGTACATCCGCAGCACGTCACCCGGGCGCACCGCCGAACCCGACGGCATGTTCTCGGCGAGCGCCAGCCACCCGGTGACGTTCACCTCCAGGCCGAGCCGCGCGACCGCGACGACCGCGGCGAAGACCGCCGCCGCACCGCTCATGTCGCACTTCATCGTCTCGTTGTGACCCGCCGGCTTCAGCGAGATGCCGCCCGAGTCGTAGGTGATGCCCTTGCCGACGAGCGCCAGGTGCTTCTTCGCCTTGGAGGAGGTGTACGACAGCTTCACCAGCCGCGGCTTGGCCTCGGAGCCGCCGCCGACGCCCAGGATGCCGCCGTAGCCGCCCTTGACCAGGGCCTTGTCGTCGAGCACCTGCACCTTGATGCCGTGCTCCTTGCCCGCGGCCTGCACGACGGCGGCGAAGGCCTCCGGGTACAGGTCGTTCGGCGGGGTGTTGACCAGGTCGCGAGCGCGGTTCAGCTCCTCCGCGACCGCGAGGGCACGCTCCACGGCCGCCTTGTACGCGCGGTCACGGGGCTTGCCGCCGAGCAGGGCCACCTCGGCGAGCGGCGCCTTGGCCTTCTTCGGGTCCTTGGCGTTCTCCTTGTACGCGTCGAAGGAGTACGCGCCGAGCAGCGCGCCCTCGGCGACCGCGCCGGCGTCGGCGGCGTCCGTGAGGGGCAGGGCGAACGCGGCCTTCTTGGAGCCGTTCAGCGCGCGGGCGGCGGTACCGGCGGCCCGGCGCAGCGCCTCGGCGTCGAAGGAGGAGTCCTTCTCCGGCTCCGGACCGAGGCCCACGGCCACGACGAGCGGGGCCTTGAAACCGGACGGGGCGGGCAGCTTCGTCACCTCGCCCTCGGCGCCGGAGGCACCGAGGGTCTCCAGGACGCCGGCGAGGCTGCCGTCGTAGGCCTTGTCCACGGCCTCGGCGCCCGGTGCGACGACCGGGCCCTTGGCGCCCTTGGCGACACCGATCACGATCGCGTCGGCCCGCAGGCCGGGCGCCGCGGCGGTGCTGAGAGTGAGAGCAGTCACGGTGGTGAAATCTCGCTTCCGATGTGAAGTTCAGTTGGTCGAGCTGGGTGGGTCGACCGGGCCCGACAGCCGACCCTAGATCCGCGTCCAGGGGCGGCATCGACCGGGGCCTTCACCCCGTCGATGAGCACCCGGACCGAGCCTACGCGCGTGGCGCGCTTTCGCTCATTCCTACGGGCGTTCACCTGTGAGTGGCGTCGTGGCCACTTCTCGATCCTCACCACCGGTCACCTCGGTCACACTCCTCGTGTTCCGGTGAGCGACCCGCTCGCCGCTTTGCATGATTTCCACGGATCTTCCTTGAATCCACCACATAGGACTGCTTGGTGCCTCAAGGGGATCTTCTGGGGGGAAGGACACCCAATGGCGCAGAATGCGCTCAGATGGAGGGCCGCGGCCGCCGCCCTGGCGGCCACCGGACTGCTGTCGACGGTCCTCGGAACGCCCGTCGCGTCGGCCGCGGTGACTCCGCGCATCGATCTCAGAGTGCTGGTCGTGGACAACGGCGACAGCCCCGTCCAGGCGATCACCGCCCAGCTCAGGAACACGGGCATCCCGTACACCACCGTCGACCTGAACGACGCGAACCGCTCCACCATCACGGACACGTTCCTCGCCGACACCGTGAACGGCACGCCCCGGGCCAGGTACCAGGGCGTGGTGCTGCCCAACGAGGCCCCCTTCGGAGCCGGGTCGGCGGAGCAGACCGCGCTGGAGACGTACGAGCGGACGTACGGCATCCCGCAGGTCGACGCCTACACCTGGGCGCACCCGGAGGTCGGCCTGGACTACAGCGCGTACTCCGGGACGCTGGACGGCCGGACGGCCGACGTCACCACCGCCGGCCGGGCGGGCTGGTTCGGCTATCTCGACGGGGCGGTCACCTTCGAGGACAACTCGCCCTCGACACAGGAGAGTTACGGCTTCGTCGCCACGCCCCGCACCGGCTTCACCAGCTATGTCGACGTGCCCGTGCCGGGCGGCACCGGCCGGGGCAGCCTGATCGGCGAGTACGCCCACGACGGACGCCGCGAACTGGTCGTGACCTTCGCCTACAACCAGTACCAGCAGCAGTTCCGGGTGCTCGCCCGCGGCATCGTCGAATGGCTGACCCAGGGCATGCACCTGGGGCAGGCCCGCAACTACTTCGCCGTCCACGTCGACGACGTCTTCGCGCCCGACAGCCGCTGGGACACCGAACACAACTGCACGCCGGGCGACTTCACCTGCCCCGGCGGCGACGGCGCGGGAACAGTGCCGATCCGCATGACCGCCGCCGACGCCCAGTACGCGGCGCAATGGCAGCAGGAACACGGCTTCAAGCTCGACATGGTCTACAACGCCGGCTCCGGCGAGGAATGGAAGACCGAGAACGGCGGCACCGACCCGCTCGCCACCCAACTGCTCGCCGACAAGGCCAAGTACCGCTGGATCAACCACACCTACACGCACAAGTTCCTGGGCTGCATCCAGGACACCACCAGCGTGCCGTGGAGCTGCGCGAAGAACGCCGACGGCACCACCCAGTACCTGAGCCGGTCCGAGATCTCCGCCGAGATCAGCAACAACTACAACTGGGGCGTCGCCAAGGGCCTCCCGCTCAACCGCGCCGAACTCGTCACCGGCGAACACTCGGGCCTGAAGACGCTGCCGCAGCAGCCCGACGACAACCCCAATCTCGCCGGCGCGCTCTCCGCGAACGGCATCAAGTGGACCGGCTCCGACAGCTCCCGTGAGCCCGAACAGCGCGCCGTCGGCAGCAGCACCCTCACCGTGCCCCGCTACCCGATGAACGTGTACTACAACACGGGCACCGACGCGGAGATGGCCGACGAGTACAACTGGATCTACACCTCGGCGGCCGACGGCGGCAGCGGCCTGTGCGAGAACAACCCGTCCTCCACCTGCCTGCCCGCACCCCTCGACCAGGCGACGGGTTACCAGTCGTACATCGTCCCGCAGGAGGCCCGCACCGCCCTCGGCCACGCGATCTCGGGCGACCCGCGCCCGCACTACGCGCACCAGTCCAACCTGGCCGAGGACCGCACGCTCTACCCGGTCCTGAACAAGGTGCTGGCCGACTACCAGGCCCTGTTCGCCGACAACACCCCGCTGGAGAACCTCGCCCAGGCCGCCATCGGCACCGAACTCCAGCGCCGCGCCGCATGGCAGGCCGCGCTGGCCTCCGGCAAGGTCACGGCGTACCGGGTGGGCAACACGGTGACGATCACGGCCCCGAGCGGGACCCAGATCCCGGTGACGGCCCCGGAGGGCACGAAGAAGCAGCTGCTGCTGGGGGCGAGCACCTTCGGCACGCAGTACGCGGGCAGGCGCTCGGCATGGACCACGCCGGAGCCGCTGCAGTCGGCAGTGACTTTGAAACTTCCGTAAGCAGCAACGCCCCTCAGGGGCGCGGGGCTGCATTCGATCTGCGGCTACCGCCGCGTGGGCGCGACCGGCCACGACGCGGCGGTGGCCGGGAACCGGACGCAGCCCCCGCACATCATCCGCACAACAGGGGGGAACCGCGCCGCGATGCGCACGGGCCGTCACGTCACCATGCTCACCGAAGGCACCTATCCACATGTCCACGGCGGCGTCAGCACCTGGTGCGACCAGCTGGTCAAGGGCATGCCGGAGGTCGACTTCCACATCCTGTCGCTCACCGGCAGCGGCCGCGAACCCGTGACCTGGGAGCTGCCGCCCAACGTCTACCGGCACACCTCGGTGCCCACCTGGGGCCCGCGACCGGGCCGCAGGGCCGCCCCGTTCGGCAGGGCGAGGCGCCGCTTCCTCGACTCCTACGAACGCCTCCTGCTCTCCTTCCTCGCCCCGGACGCGGACTGCGACTTCGGCGAGGCGTTGTACGACCTGGCCCGGCTCGCCCGCGACGGACGGCTGTCGGCGGCCCTGCGCACGGAGTCCGCGCTGCGCTCACTGATGTGGATCTGGACGATGCCGCACCTCCCCACCGCCGCCGCCCGCCCCACGGTCCACGACGCCCTGACCGCCACCGACCTGCTGGAACACGCCCTGCGCCCGCTGGGCGTCCGCATCCCCGAGGACTCGGTGGCGCACGCGGTCAGCAACGGCCTCGCGACCCTGCCGGCCCTCGCCGCACACACCCTCGACGGTGTGCCGTTCCTCCTCACCGAGCACGGCATCTACCTCCGCGAGCGCTACCTCGGCTACCGCTCGGACGCCCAGCGCTGGCCGGTGAAGGCCTTCATGCTCGGCTTCTACCGGGAGCTCAACTCCCTCGGATACCGGGCCGCCGACCTGATCACCCCCTGCAACCAGTACAACCGCCGCTGGGAGGAGCGCGGCGGCGCCGACGCCGACAAGATCCGCACGGTCTACAACGGCGTCGACCCGGCCGCCTTCCCGCACGCGGGCCCCGAACCCGACGTCCCCACCCTCACCTGGTGCGGCCGCGTCGACCCCATCAAGGACCTGGAGACCCTGATCCGCTCCTACGCCATGGTCCGCGCCGAACTCCCGGAGACCAGGCTGCGGTTGTTCGGCCCGGTGCCCCCCGGCGGCGAGGACTACAAGACCCGCCTGGAGAAACTGGCCGCCGAACTCGGCGTCACCGACGGCCTCACCTTCGAGGGCCGCATCAGCGAGGTCTGGCGCGCCTACGCGGCCGGTCACGTGGTGATGCTCTCCTCCATCTCCGAGGGCTTCCCGTTCTCCATCATCGAGGCCATGTCCTGCGGCCGTACGACGGTGTCCACGGACGTCGGCGGCGTCCGCGAGGCCGTCGGCGACACGGGCATCGTGGTGCCCCCGCGCGAGCCGGAGAAGATGGCGGCGGCGGCCCTGACCCTGCTGAAGGACGACGAACGACGCCTGAAACTCGGCGTGTTGTGCCGGCAGCGGGTGATCGACCGCTTCACCCTGCGCCGCTCGGTGGACGCCTTCCGCACCATCTACCAGGAGCTCGCGGGCCTGCCCGAGGTCTACGAGCCCACGGTCGAGACCGTCGCCGACTGGACCGTCGAACTGCGCGACCCCTGGTACGCGGCGGTCGCGACGGACGGAACCGGCTGGTGAGCGGCTCGCTCCGGCTGCCCCCGGACGCCCGCCCGGACGCCTTCCCCGCCGTGCCCAGGCAACGGACCGCCCCCGGCTGGGCCGGCCCCGACCCCGTCGACGAACTCGCCGTCCGCCTCGACGACTTCGTGGCGGCGGCCGTCCACCCGGACGAGATCGCCGCGCTTCTGGAGTCCGACGGCATGTCGGACGACCAGATACGCGAGCGGTACGGCGTGAAGAACTCCTTCGCGCTGGCCGAGGAACTCTACGAACGCGTCGCCCGCCGCCATCCCGAGCCGGAGACCCCGCTCCACGACCCGTGGCGGGCAAGTCTGCCGGCCTGCCTCCTCCGGGGCGTGCTCTTCGCCCTCCCCGGCTTCGCCTACGTACTGGCCGCCGCAGCCCCGCTTCCCCTCCTGGCGAGCGCCCTGACCGGCTGGACCTGGAACCAGGGCCTGGCCCATCGGGCGTACACCTGGCTGGGCCTGGGGGACGAGAGGGCGGCCCGCAGGACCCTTCTTCTCGGAGCCCCGCTCGGCGCGGTGCTGGGCGCCCTGGTCGCCCTGCTGGTGTCGGGCGAGGCGGACGCGGCGACGGCCTTCGCGGCAGGCCAGTCCGTGTATCTGGGAGCATCGACGATCCTGCTGGTACGGGGCCGTGAACGAGCATTGCTGCTGGCCTTGTCGCCGATGGCGACGGCGGCGGTCCTGCCCCTGCTCCACCCCGTCCCGGACGCGGCGAGGCCCATCCTGCTGCTGGGCTCCCTGCTGGCGGTGACGATCCTGGCGCTGCTCGACGTCATGCCCCGGCGGCACGGGCCCAAGGGGCGCGGGGAACCGCGCGACCAGCCACAACCTGCCGACAGCCGAAAGGCGGCGACGGGCCCCCCGCTCATCTCGTCGTTTCCCTACGCCCTGTTCGGCTTGGCCACCGGCACCCTCGTCCTCCACGCCGCCCTGGAGGACAACCTCACCGCCATCGCCCTGACCCTCAGCATGGGCCCCGCCGAATGGCTCCTGTACCGATTCCGCAGCGCTGCCCTCACCGGCCTGCGGTCGAGCACCACCCCGACTGCCTTCCGGCGCACCACGACCCGCACCGTGCTGAAGGGCCTGACCGCCTACCTCCTCACCCTCCTCGCCCTGGCCGTCACCACCGGCGTCAGCCCGGCACCTCTGCTGATCCTGGGTGCGGTCCTGTGGACCGGCCTGCTGCTCCAGTCCTTCGGCGCGATCCTCGTGACGACAGTGATCTGCTGCACGGCGGCCCTGACCCAGACACTCGCCCTGCTCACCCACACAGGCAGCCCGCACTGGGTCACCCTGACCATCCAGGGCGCGGCGGCCGCGGCCCAAGCCGTCCTCGTCTGCGCCCTGCTGGGGAAAGCGACCGCCCACCGATGACGAACCTCCTGCTCCCGTACTACGAGCACCCGTCCGTCCGCCCCGCGGAATGGGAAGCGATCATCACGGCCGCGCCCCACCTCTACGCGGTCGTCCTCAACCCGGCCAGCGGCCCCGGCGACCAGCCCGACGAGGCCTTCGCCGAGGTCGCGGCAAGGCTGCGAACGGCGGGCGTACGGACCCTCGGCTACGTCGACACCGCCTACGCCCGCCGCCCCCACTCCGACGTCGTCCGCGACCTCGCCCGG
Organism: Streptomyces sp. Act143; assembly: GCF_003143935.1. Classification (GTDB taxonomy): domain Bacteria; phylum Actinomycetota; class Actinomycetes; order Streptomycetales; family Streptomycetaceae; genus Streptomyces. The sequence goes on from NZ_QFRX01000001.1 coordinate 7,754,988, forward strand.
CACCGCGACTGGTACGCCACGGACGGCGCCTTCCTCGACCAAGTGGCCACAGGAGAAGCCGAGTTCACGTACTACCGCCGGCTCGCGACAGCCGTCCGGGGCCCCCTCGCCCTGAACCACGGAACCGCGCCGCACCCCTCCTACGCCCGCATCGCCGACGTCCTGGTGACCTTCGAGGGCCCCTGGAAGTCGTACCTCCACCTCGGCCCGCCGACGTGGCAGGGCAGCAGGGACGTACGCGTCTGCCATCTGGTGTACGGCGTCCCGCGTGGCGCGGATCTCCCGGAGTACGGGGCGGACCTGTGCTGCGGGGTGCCGGGCATGGGCGATCATCCTTGGGGTACGTTGCCCCACACTCTGGAGCCCGCTCCGTGAAACGCCTCCTCTGGCTGTTCCCCCTGTTCCTCCTCGCCGCCTGCACCACGGCCCAGGACGGAAAGCCGGACCCCCGCTGGCAGCCGGCCCCCGGCCTGGCCTGGCAGTGGCAGCTGAGCGGCCGGACGATCGACACCTCCGTCGACGTCCCGGTCTACGACATCGACGGCTTCGACCAGCCCGCAGCGACCGTGACCGCCCTGCACCGCAAGGACCGCAAGGTGATCTGCTACCTCTCCACCGGCGCCTGGGAGGACTGGCGGCCCGACGCGAAGAGGTTCCCCGGGTCGGTGCTCGGCCGCGGCAACGGCTGGGAGGGCGAACGCTGGCTGGACATCCGGCAGGTCGACGTCCTCGAACCGCTGATGGCGGCCCGTGTCGACATGTGCCGGGACAAGGGCTTCGACGCGGTGGAGCCGGACAACATGGACGGCTACAAGAACCGCACGGGATTCGACCTCAAGGCGTCCGACCAGCTCCGCTACAACCGTCTGATCGCGAAGCTCGCCCACGACCGGGGCATGGCGGTGGGCCTGAAGAACGACCTGGACCAGATCCCGCAGCTGGTGGACGACTTCGACTTCGCGGTCAACGAGCAGTGCGCCCAGTACGACGAGTGCCGGGCCAACACGCCCTTCATCAAGGCGGGCAAGGCCGTGTTCCACGTGGAGTACGAGCTGCCGACGAGCGCCTTCTGCGCCGAGTCCCGCAGGCTGAAGCTGAGCTCGATGGCGAAGAAGTACGAGCTGGGGGTGTGGCGGCGCCCCTGTTAGACGCCGAAGGTCAGGACGACCAGCGCCGTCGTCGCCGCGGTCTCCGCGAGCCCGCCGAACACGTCCCCGGTGATCCCGCCGAACCGGCGCGTGCAGTGCCGCAGCAGCAGCTCGGATGCGGCCAGGGCGACGACGACGGCGACGACGGCGACGACAGGCCCGTGGCCCCCCACCAGCAGCCCGCTCCCGACCGCCGCCACCAGCACCGCCGCGACGGCCCCGGCCGCGCCCCCCGCCGGCACCACCCCCGCCACCGCCGCCCCCAGCCCCTCCGGCCGGGCGGCCGGCACTCCCGCGCGGGCGGCCAGGGTCAGCGCGAGCCGCGCGACCACGGCCGCGACGACGGCCGCCACCGCACCCCGGGCCCACGAGTCGTCGTAGGCCCGTGCCAGCGCGGCCACCTGGCCGAGCAGGACGAGGACCAGCGTGATGACCCCGAACGGCCCGATGTCCGACTGCTTCATGATCCGCAGGGCGTCCTCGGCGGGCTTGCCGCTGCCGAGGCCGTCGGCGGTGTCGGCGAGGCCGTCGAGGTGCAGGCCCCGGGTCAGCACGGCCGGCACCGCGGCGGAGCCGACCGCGGCGAGCAGCGCACCCGAGCCCAGCCACAGCAGCGCGAGCCCGACCGCCGCCGCGAGCCCGCCGATCACCACACCCACCAGCGGGGCGCACAGCATGCCGCCGCGCGCCGCCACCCGGTCCCAGCGGCTCACCCGGACGGGGAGCACACTCAGGGTGCCGAAGGCGAAGCGGAGGCCGTGGAGCTGCGGGGACGTGGACACGCCCGGAAGAGTAGCCCGGTCGCCGTAGCCGCCGAGCAGCCCACCCCGTCCGGCCGGAAACTGGACCCATGGGCCACTGGCTGCACCGCAACATCGTCGAACCCGGCAAGCTGCCGCTGCTCCTGGCCCTGACCGCGTTCGTCGTCACCTTCCTCGTCACCCGGGTCATCACCCGCCTCATCCGCGCGGGCAAGGGCCCCTTCGGCAACATCAGCTCCGGCGGAGTGCACATCCACCACGTGGTGCCCGGCGTCATCCTGACGGTCCTCGGCGGCTTCGGGGCGGTCGCCAGCGGGCGGCACGGCTTCGGGTCGGCGGTCCTCGCGGTGGTCTTCGGCGTCGGCGCCGGTCTGGTGCTGGACGAGTTCGCGCTGATCCTGCACCTGGACGACGTCTACTGGACGGAGCAGGGAAGAAAGAGCGTCGAGGTCGTCGTGCTCACGGCGGCCCTGGTCGGCCTGGTGCTCTCGGGGTTCTCGCCGTTCGGGGTCAACGACATGACCCAGGAGGAGCTCAAGGACCGCGGGAGCGTCATCACGACCGTCCTGGTCAACTTCCTCTTCGCGCTGGCCGTGCTCCTCAAGGGCAAGACCCGGATGGCGATCTTCAGCGTGGTCGTGCCGTTCCTCGGCGTCATCGGCCTCGTCCGGCTGGCCCGCCCCGGCTCGCCCTGGGCCCGCCGCCTCTACCGCCGCCGCCCTCGCGCCCGCGCCAAGGCCACCCTGCGCGCCTACCGTCACGACCGCCGCTGGTCCGGCCCCCGCCGCCGCTTTCAGGACCTGATCGGCGGCAAGCCCGACCCGGACCCCGCCCCCGACCCTGTCCGCCGGTGACGCAGGGCCGACACCGCGCACAGAGCCAGCACCGCGGCGATCGCCGCCAGATGCTCCTTGCCCGCGAGGTTGTCCTTCAGCAGCACCTCGACCACCATCGCGACGATCACCACGCCCGCGGTGACGTACGCCCGGTAGCGCCACCCCAGGAACACCGCCAGCCCCACCACGGCCGCCGACGGACCGGTGTCGACGACCAGGGAGTCGGAGGCGGGCAGGCCGAGCGGGCTGTCGGGGCCCAGCCAGATGCCCACGCGCGCGTACAACGTGCCGGCGAGCGTGGCGACGTACGCGATGACGAGCGTGCGCCACCAGCCCAGACAGATCTCCGCGATGCCGAAGACCAGCAGGATCTGGCCGAGGGCGCCCCAGACGGGCAGGTCGAGGGCGGGGACGAACAGCGACAGGGGCGTGCGCAGCAGGGCCGGCCACAGCGGGTCCTCGGCGCGTACGGCCCCCACGTCCTCGACGAACCGGAAGCCCCAGGACTGGTTGTGCACGACATGCAGCACCGCCGTCAGGCACACCACCCCGATCGTCATCGGGGCCGCCCGCCATCGCCGCCGCACCAGCGGCCCGCGGACGGCGATGTACAGCGGGCCCCATTCGGCACGGGCCCAGCGGGCGAGTGTCGTCATCCCTGTTTCCCCCAGTGCGTCCGGTGCAGCCCCGGCAGCTCCAGGAAGCCCTCCGCGCGCGCCGAGGCGAGCCCGATGCGCGGCAGGTCCGCGCTCTTCTCGAAGAGCAGGAACCGCGGCTCCCAGATGGGCCGGTACTTGGCGTTGGCGCGGTACAGGGATTCGATCTGCCACCAGCGCGAGAAGAAGCTGAGCAGCGACCTCCACAGCCGCAGCACCGGTCCCGCACCGAGCCGTCCACCACGTTCGAAGACCGACCGGAACATCGCGAAGTTGAGCGAGACCTGCGTGATCCCGATCTCGTGGGCCCGCCGCAGCAGATCGATCACCATGAACTCGACCAGCCCGTTGTCGGAGTCCCGGTCCCGCCGCATGAGATCGAGCGACAGCCCGTGCGGCCCCCACGGCACGAACGACAGCAGCGCCCTCGACTCGCCCCTGGCGTCCGTGCATTCCAGCATCACGCAGCGCCCGTCCCGCGCGTCCCCGAGCCGCCCCAGCGCCATGCTGAACCCGCGCTCGGTGGCCCCGTCCCGCCAGTCGTCGGCACGCTGCACCAGCGTGGCCATCTCCGCGGCCGGGATCTCCTCGTGCCGCCGGATGCGCACCGCGTACCCGGCCCGCCGCACCCGGTTGTACGCCTGCCGCACGGTCCGCATGGCCCGCCCCTCAAGGGTGAACTCGGCGACCTCCACCAGCGCCTCGTCCCCGAGTTCCAGCGCGTCGAGCCCGTGCCGCGCGTACACGGTCCCCGCCTCCTCGCCCGCCCCCATCACGGCCGGGATCCACCCGTGCGCCCGGGCCTCGGCGAGCCACGGTTCGATGGCGCCGGGCCATGCCTCGGGGTCGCCGAGCGGATCACCGGACGCCAGCGAGACACCTCCCACGACGCGATAGGCGACGGCGGCCTTCCCGCTCGGCGACCAGACGACGCTCTTCTCCCGGCGCAGCGCGAAGTAGCCCAGCGAGTCCCGCTCGCCGTGCCGGTCGAGCAGCTCCCGCAGCCGCTTCTCGTCGTCGTCGGTGAGCGGGTCGACGGCCCGGCGGGAGCGGAAGGCGGCATAGAGGACGGCGAGGAGCAGGACCGTGCTGAGCCCGTTGACGGTGACGTCGACCCAGTTGGGCGTGGCGATGCCGGGGGAGCGGAAGTCGGCGATGGAGACCAGGCGCAGGGTGCCGTAGCGCCAGCACGCGGCGAAGGTGGAGTGCCGCTGGTTGGTCACGTCCACCAGCAGCGCCGCGAGCAGGGAGGAGACGAGCAGCCCGCCCGCGCCGACGGCCGCGGCCAGCTTCGGGTTGGCCCGGTCGCCCTTGGCGTAGAACTCCCGCCGGCCGAGCACCAGCGTGCCCACGAAGGCGGCGGTCAGCCCCAGCGACATCCAGTTCTGCGGGTGCCGCCGGATCTCCGGGAACACCATGGCGAACGCCAGCAGCGCGAGGAACGCCCCGCTCAGGCCGAGGTTGAGCAGCCATGCGGCGCGTTTGCGGCGCCGCATGGTGATCGCCAGGAACGCCGTGAAGACCCCGGAGGCGAAGCCGGCGGTCAGCAGGTACGGCGTGAACAGATCCTCCTGGTTGTGCCGCCGCACGTCCTGCCCCGGGGACACCCACACCGCACTGAGGAAGTTGACGAACGCGACGAGCCGGAGGTACCAGACGGCGAATCGGGCGTATCCCATGAGAGGGGATCAAACCATTCCTCCGCCGTGACGACGCTCAACCACGACGGCGCAGCCCGGCGCTGCCGAACCGGCCGGACTAGTCCTCCTCCTTCTCCTCCTCCTGCTCCTCCACGACGGACGGCTTCTCGGGGAGCTCGGCCGCCAACGCCGCCGCGGCCTGCACCAGCGGCAGGGCAAGCAGCCCCCCGGCGCCCTCTCCCACCCGCACCCCGTGGTCGAGCAGCGGCTCAAGGGCCATCCGGTCCAGCGCCTTCGCCTGCCCCGGCTCCCCGGAGTCGTGCGCGGCCAGCCACCAGTCGGGCGCCCGGAACGCGATCCGCTGCCCGACCAGCGCGCAGGCGGCCACGACCACGCCGTCCAGCACCACCGGCAGCTTGCGCACCGCGGCCTGGAGCAGGAACCCGGTGATCGCGGCGAGGTCGGCGCCGCCCACGGTCGCCAGGAGCTGGAGCTGATCGCCCAGCACCGGCCGGGCCCGCCGCAGCGCGTCCCGGATCGCCGTGCACTTGCGCATCCACGCCAGGTCGTCGATCGCGAGCCCGCCGCGCCCGGTCACCACCGAGGCGTCGGTCCCGCACAGCGCGGCGATGAGCACGCCCGCCGCCGTGGTCCCGCCGACGCTCACATCGCCGAGCACCACCAGATCCGTACCGGAGTCGGCCTCCTCGTCGGCCACCGCGATCCCGGCCCGGAACGCGGCCTCCGCCTCGTCCGGGGTCAGCGCGTCCTCGACGTCGATACGCCCGCTGCCGCGCCGCACCCGATACCGGACGACGTCCTCCGGCAGCGACTCCGGGTCGGTGTCCAGGGCCATGTCGACGACCCGCACCGGCACCCCGAGCCGCCGCGCGAGCACCGACACCGGCCGCCCGCCCTCCAGCACCTCGCGCACCAACTCCGCGGCGCTGCCCGCCTTTCGGGCCGAGACGCCGAGCTCGGCGATGCCGTGGTCACCGGCGAAGAGAACCACCCGCGGCCGTTCGACCGGCCGCACCGGCACGGCGGACTGCGCCGCGGCCAGCCACTCACCCAGGTCGTCGAGGCGGCCCAGCGATCCGGGCGGCACGATCTGGCGCTCGCGACGCGCCTCGGCGTCGCGGCGCACCCCGCCGTCGGGGCGCTCGATCAGATCGGAGAAGTCGTCGAGATTAAGCGAGCTCATTCGCCGAACAGTACCGGCACCGGTCGAACAGAGCGCCGCCACAGGGGCACCACGCGCATCGCACGTCGTTGCTCCCAAGATCGAGATCCCTTACGTTCCGTTTTGCAGCGGATTGTCATACGTCTCAGGGAGCCTCCATGAAACGCCTGCGCGCCCGTCTCTCGGACCTCGACCGCAGACGGCGCCACCGCTCCACGGCCCGCGCGATGCTGCGCCTCGACCCCGAACCGGAGAGCTGGCTGGACGTCGGCACGGGCGACGCGCACTTCCCGGCCACGGCCAAGGAGTTGTTCCCCTACACCTCCTTCGACGGCCTCGACACGACCACCGCCGTCCTCGTGGCCCGCGAGGCGGAGCGCGTGGAGGAGGCGCACCTCGGCAACCCCGCCTCCCCGCACCTCGCCAAGGTCCTGACGGCCCGTTACGACGTGATCAGCGTCCTGCACCCCACCGATGACCTCGGCCCGGTCCTGACGTTCCTCCGCCCGGGCGGCCACGTACTGGTGGAGACGGCGGAACCCGCCGACGCCCTGCGCACCGCACTCGAAGCGAGCGGCTGCACGGTCCTCCCGGCCGGCCGTCACCCCGCCCTCGACCGCCTGTCCAGGACGACCCGCGTCATCGCCCGCCGGGCGCCCTCACCCGCGTAGCACCAGCGCCTGCCCCGCCACCACCAGCAGCACGTGCTCGCACTCCGCGGCGAACGCCGCGTTCAGCCGCCCGAGTTCGTCCCGGTACCGCCGCCCGGACGCGGTGGCGGGCACGATCCCCGACCCCACCTCGTTCGACACGGCGACGACGGTCCGCCGGGTCGCCCGCACCGCGTCCGTCAGCTCCCGCACCCGCTTGCGCAGCGCCCGCTCCCCGCCACCGGCCCACTCCGCGTCGTCCCACGCCCCGACGGCGTCCATCGCGTCCGTCAGCCACAGCGACAGACAGTCGATCAGCAGCGGCGGCCCCTCGCCGGCGAGCAGCGGCACCAGGTCGCAGGTCTCCGCCGTGCGCCAGGACCCCGGCCGCCGCTCCCGGTGCGCGGAGACCCGGGCCGCCCACTCGCCGTCCCCGTTGCGCGTCCCGCCCGTGGCCACGTACAGCACCTCGGGGAAGGCCTCCAGGCGCCGCTCGGCCTCCACCGACTTCCCCGACCGCGCCCCGCCCAGCACCAAGGTGCGCCGCGGCACGTCCGGTACGTCCTCATAGGCGCCGACGGCCAGCGTCGTCCCGTCGGGCACGGCCCGCGCGCCCGCCGCCGCGAGCCGGCGCCGCAACTCCGCGCCCGGCGGCACGTCGTGGTCCAGATGCACGGCGACGACATCGGTGGTCGGCCCCACCGCCCCGACCGCCCGCAGCCTGGACAGCACGTCCGGCCGCCCCACGACATCGGCGAGGACCATGTCGTAGACGTCCTCCGGGTTCTCCTCCAGCCCCGCCGGAGCCCCGCCCGGCGGCAGATACAGCAGCCGCTGCCCGTCCGGCCCGGTCACCGCGTACCCGGTGCCGGGCGCGTCCAGCGCCACCGCCCGCACCCGGTGCCCCGTCAGCAGCGCCAACTCCCGCCCGTCCGGCACCCGCCCCGGCTGCGGCAGTCCCGCCGGCACCTCCACGGCCGGCCCGTCGTGCGGATGCGACAGCAGCACCTGCCGCACGCCACCCAGCGAGTGCCCGGCCCGGGCTGCGGCGAACGCGACGCCGGGCGTCAGGTCCAGCATGAGCGCCCCGTCGATCAGCAGCGCGGTGGCTGCACGGGCGTCGGGGCCGAGGGACACCGCGCAGGCGGCGCAAGGGCAGCCGGGGCGGGGGAGCCCGGAGGGAGCGCCGGTACCAAGGAGAGTCAGTTCCACGAGTAGATTTTCGCCGGTCACTGCTGATCTTGCGCGCGCTGGATGCCGTCAAGGGGGCGCGGGGAAGCATGAGATGTGCGGTTACCGTCGCGTGGGCGCGACCGGCCACACGCAACCCGCACCCGACCGACTACCGTATGTTGATCACGGTCCAACCCAGCGGAGCGAGGTGGCGTACATGGCGGCATGGACGTGGCGATTCGAGAAGGCCGACGGGACGGAGGTCCAACCGGCGGTGACGCCTGAGGAGTTCACCACCCAGGGCGACGCCGAGTCCTGGGTCGGCGAGTTCTGGAAGGACCTCCTCGAAGGCGGTGCGGACCAGGTGTACCTCTACGAGGACGGCACGAAGATCTACGGCCCGATGAGCCTGCACGCCGAGGAGGCGTAACCCCCGCGACCCCGCGGAGAGGGGCGGCCGGGGTTTCCGGCCGCCCCTTCTCACTGCCTCACTGCTCGCCCAGCGTCACGTCCGCCGTCTTCCCGGCGCCGTCCCTCGTGTAGGTCACCGTCACCTTGTCGCCCGGCGACTCCGACGCCAGCGCCTCCGACAGGGACGTGATCGTGGTGATGCCGGTGTCGCCGAGCTTGGTGATGATGTCCCCGGCCTCGATGCCGGCCTTGTCGGCCGCCCCGCCGCTCTTGACGTCGACGACCGCGACCCCGGCGGGCCGGAAGCTGTCGTCGACGACCGTGCGGCCGGTGATGCCGAGCGCGGCCCGGCCCGAGTCGGTGACCTTGCCGTTCTCGATGATCTGGTCGGCGACCGTCTTCACCATCGACGAGGGGATCGCGAACCCGATCCCGGGCGCCGCGCTGTCCCCGAGGTTGGGGTCGGTCGCCGCGAGCGTGGGGATGCCGATGACCTGACCGTCGAGATCGACCAGGGCGCCACCGCTGTTGCCGGGGTTGATGGCCGCGGACGTCTGCACCATGTTGGCGATGGTGGCCCCCGTACCGCCGCCCGCACGGCCCTCCGTGACGGTCCGTCCGGTCGCCGAGACGATGCCCTGCGTCACGCTGGACGACAGCCCGAGCGGTGAGCCCATCGCCAGCACGATCTGGCCGACCTCGACCTTCGAGGAGTCCCCGAACGTCGCCGCCTCCAGCCCGTCCGGCACCTTGTCCAGCTTGATGACGGCGAGGTCCTGCTCCGGGTAGGCGTACACGAGCTTCGCCGTCAGGGTGTTCTCGCTGTTTGCGGTCGTCACCCGGAAGGTCTTCTCGTCGCCGACGACATGGGCGTTGGTGACGATGTGTCCCTTGTCGTCGTACACGACCCCCGAGCCGAGATCGCTGGAGGCCTGGATCTGCACGACCGACGGCAGGACCTCCTTGATGACCTTCTTGTAGTCGTCCTGGAGATCGCTGTTCACAGCAGCGGCGGCAGCGGCGGCCTGGGTGGTCGACTCCTGCCGGTCGCCGGAGGAACCGGAGTCGGAACAGCCGGACAGCAGCGCGACGGAACACGCGAACGCGGCGACTGGCACGGCGAGACGAAGGGCACGGTGGCGGAAAGCGTCCATGCCCCGAGTCTCACTTCAGGGTGAATGACCGGCTTGCGGAGTGCACCCGAACGGGCGCCTCAGCCCCGCACGCCGCACAGATGCAGCAGCGCCGCGACCGCCCGGTACGGGTCGGTCCGCCCGGCCCGCTCCTCGGCCGCCAGCAGCGACTCGACGTCGGCCGGGATCTCCGCCCCGTCCACCGCGGTGTCCGTGAAGACCCGTACGCCGTACCAGGCCTGGAGCGGTGCCCCGATCCCGGCGAGCGTCGCGGTGAGCGCGGCGAGCCGGTCGGCGCGGACGTCCAGCCCCAGCCGGTTCCGGTACGCGACCGTGTCGAAGGAGTCGAGCGCCCCCGCCCAGTCACCGGACAGCCCCGGCCGCATGGCCAGCGCGTCGGCGTTGCGCACCAGCAGCGACAGCAGCCCGCCCGGTGCGAGCATCCGCGCCAGCCCCGCCAGCAGGGCGTCCGGCTCCTCCACGTACATCAGCACGCCATGGCAGAGCACCACGTCGAAGCTGCCGGGCAGGAAGTGCACCCCGGTGTCCCGGCCGTCGCTCTGGAGCAGCCGCACCCGTTCCCGGATGCCCTCCGGCTCACCGGCCAGCGCCTCCCGGGCGGCGGCGAGCATCGTCGGGTCCTTCTCGACGCCGGTCACCTGGTGCCCGGCCCGGGCCAGCCGCAGCGCCTGCGTGCCCTGGCCCATGCCCACGTCGAGCACCCGCAGCCGCTGCCCGACCGGGTAACGCCCGGCTATCTGCTCGTCGAGCTGCCGGGCCACCAGCTCCTGTCGTACGACGTCCCGCAGCCCGCCCAGCTTGTTCAGCCAGGCCTGTGCGCCCCCGGTGAACGGCGTTGTGCTCAGGGCCGCTCTCCGCGCTTGACCTGCGGCTTGGGCAGCCGGAGCCGGCGCATCTGGAGGGAGCGCATGAGGGCGTAGGCGACCGCGCCCTTCCGGCTCTGGTCCGGGAAGCGCTCGGCGAGCCGCTTCTTCAGGCGGAAGGCGGTGAGGATCGAGTCGAGCACGATCAGCACGATCACGACGAGCCACAGCAGCAGCGCGATGCTCTGCAGCGAGCCCACCTGCACCATGCTGAGCACGAGGATGACCACGGCCATCGGCAGGAAGAACTCCGCCACGTTGAACCGCGAGTCGACGAAGTCACGCGCGAACTTGCGGACCGGGCCCTTGTCGCGCGCGGGCAGGTATCGCTCGTCACCGCCGGCGAGCGCCTGACGCTGCTTCTCCAGCGCGGCGCGACGCTCCTCGCGCTGCCGCTTGGCGGCGTCCTTGCGCGTCATCGAGGTGTTGGCGACGCTGCGGCGCTGGGACTGGGCCTCACTGCGCTTGGGCGTGGGGCGGCCCTTGGGCGCCTGCGGATCGCGGGGCTGCTTGGAGTCGGTCACCGGGGCCTGGGCGGCGGTGGCCTTCTCTTCCTTGGTGGCACGGCTACGGAACACAAAACCCAAGGGTACGGGGTGCCCGGGGTTGGACCCCAGCCCGGTGGGGAACGATCCGGCAACACCAGACGTCATGTAGGGGGACAGAGGGGACGTCCGGTGACCGACGGCTCACCCTGAAGGTCACCTACTCCTCACGCCGGAGCAAGGCCTGGGGCAGTCGTCCTTGGGGATGAGCGCATCCGTCCCCGAACAGTGCGTCAATGGATGCAGGGCCCGTACTGTGGGTTCTGTCGCAGACCTGTGAGCTGGAGTCCGTCAGAAGGGGGCGCGCGAAGCCCATGAGCGGTGTCATGAAGCGTATGGGGATGATCTTCCGCGCGAAGGCGAACAAGGCCCTTGACCGGGCCGAGGACCCTCGCGAAACCCTCGATTACTCGTACCAGAAGCAGTTGGAGCTGCTCCAGAAGGTCCGCCGCGGGGTGGCCGACGTGGCCACGTCCCGCAAGCGCCTGGAACTCCAGCTCAACCAGCTGCAGTCGCAGTCCTCCAAGCTGGAGGACCAGGGCCGCAAGGCGCTCGCGCTCGGCCGTGAGGACCTCGCCCGTGAGGCGCTGTCCCGCCGGGCCGCCCTCCAGCAGCAGGTCACCGACCTCGAGACCCAGCACGCGACGCTCCAGGGCGAGGAGGAGAAGCTCACCCTGGCGGCCCAGCGACTCCAGGCCAAGGTCGACGCCTTCCGGACGAAGAAGGAGACCATCAAGGCCACCTACACCGCGGCCCAGGCCCAGACCCGGATCGGCGAGGCATTCTCCGGCATCTCCGAGGAGATGGGCGACGTCGGCATGGCGATCCAGCGGGCCGAGGACAAGACCGCCCAGCTGCAGGCTCGCGCGGGCGCGATCGACGAACTCCTCGCCTCCGGCGCTCTCGACGACCAGTCCGGCATGCACAAGGACGACATCCAGGCCGAGCTGGACCGGCTCTCCGGTGGTACGGATGTAGAGCTGGAACTGCAGCGCATGAAGGCGGAGCTGGCCGGAGGCACCTCCGGGCAGCAGGCCATCGAGGGTGGCACGAGCCAGTCGCAGTCCCAGCAGCAGCCGCAGGACACCCCGCGCTTCGACAAGCAGTGACCGACAGCGCGGCCCACGCCTAGGAGGGCGACGTGATCGTACGGATCATGGGGGAGGGGCAGGTGAGGCTGGCGGACAGCCACCTCACCGAGCTGAACAAGCTGGACGACGAGCTGTTGGCCGAGATGGAGAACGGCGACGGCCCCGGCTTCCGCCGCACCTTCGACGCCCTCCTGGCCAAGGTCAGGGAACTGGGCGAACCGCTCCCGGACGACTCCCTGGAACCCTCGGAACTGATCCTGCCGTCCCCGGACGCGACGCTGGAGGAGGTCCGGGAGATGCTCAGCGACGACGGACTGATTCCGGGGTGACCTCTCGACCAACCGAGTCTGGTGGAGGGTGGGCACAGGCCGGGGGTCCGAGGGCCGAGCCCCCAGGGACGTAAGCCCCGACCTACCCGTACCTTGTCAGACGTGAGTACCGTCGACCGCATCCGGCACCAGCTGAAGGCGCACCCCATGGCGCTGGACGCCATCCTCGCGGCCGGCGTCCTCGTCTGCATGGTGGCCGGCTCGTTCGTCGACCCGCACGGCCCCGACGGTGTCACCTGGGGCATCCGCACCCCGGACCCGCTCAGCCTCGTCCTCATCGCCCTCGGCGCCACCGCACTCGTCCTCCGCCGCCGCGCCCCCATCACGGTGCTCGCCCTCACCGGCACCTTCTCGGTCGTCGAGTGCGTCACCGGCGACCCCCGCGCCCCCGTCGCCATGGCCGCGGTCATCGCCCTCTACACGGTCGCCTCGGCCACCGACCGCCCCACCACCTGGCGCGTCGGCCTGCTCACCATGACGGTGCTGACCGCCGCCGCCATGCTCGGCGGCCCGCTGCCCTGGTACGCCCAGGAGAACCTCGCGATCTTCGCCTGGACCGGCATCGGCGCCACCGCGGGCGACGCCGTCCGCAGCCGCCGCGCCTTCGTGCAGGCCATCCAGGACCGTGCCGAGAAGGCCGAACGCACCCGCGAGGAGGAGGCCCGCCGCCGCGTCGCCGAGGAGCGCCTGCGGATCGCCCGTGACCTGCACGACGTCGTCGCCCACCACATCGCGCTGGTCAACGTCCAGGCGGGCGTGGCCGCGCACGTCATGGACAAGCGGCCCGACCAGGCCAAGGAGGCCCTCGCCCACGTCCGCGAGGCCAGCCGCTCCGCGCTCAACGAACTCCGGGCCACCGTCGGCCTCCTCAGACAGTCCGGCGACCCCGAGGCACCGACCGAGCCCGCTCCCGGCCTCGACCGGCTCGACGAACTCGTCGGCACCTTCCGCAGCGCCGGCCTCCAGGTGGAGGTCGCCCGCGCCGACGCCGGCACCGCCCTGCCCGCCGCCGTCGACCTGGCGGCCTACCGGGTCATCCAGGAAGCCCTCACCAACGTCCGCAAGCATGCCGGCGGTGAGGCGAAGGCCGAGGTCAGCGTGGTAAGCGTGGGGCCGAACATCGAGATCACCGTCCTCGACAACGGCGCCGGCGACGGCGACGGCCCCGTGGACAGCGGCGGACACGGCCTGCTCGGCATGCGGGAGCGTGTCACCGCCCTGCGCGGCACCCTCACCACCGGTCCCCGTTACGGCGGCGGCTTCCGCGTCCATGCGATCCTGCCGGTCAAAACCCGCGGTCGCGCGGCCGACGACACCGTATGACCGCCTGAATGCCGACGCCGCGGAACTCGGGCGCACCCCGCGGCAGTTGTCGTGACAGCAGCCCGCCCCCTGCCGCAGAGGACCCCGTATGACCATCCGCGTCCTGCTCGCCGACGACCAGGCCCTGCTCCGCAGCGCCTTCCGGGTGCTCGTGGACTCCGAGGCCGACATGGAGGTCGTGGGGGAGGCCTCGGACGGGGCGCAGGCGGTGCGGCTGGCCAAGGAGGAACGGGCCGACGTCGTCCTGATGGACATCCGGATGCCCGGCACGGACGGCCTCGCCGCCACCCGCATGATCAGCGAGGACCCCTCCTTGGCCCATGTCCGGGTGGTCATCCTGACGACCTTCGAGGTCGACGACTACGTGGTCCAGTCGCTGCGGGCCGGGGCCTCCGGCTTCCTCGGCAAGGGCAGTGAACCGGAGGAGCTGCTCAGCGCGATCCGGATCGCGGCCGACGGAGAGGCACTGCTGTCCCCGGCCGCCACCAAGGGCCTCATCGCCCGCTTCCTCGCCCAGGGCGACGGCGCCGACCAGGCCGCCGACCCCGCCCGCACCGCCCGCCTGGAGGCACTGACCGTCCGGGAGCGGGAGGTCCTCGTCCAGGTCGCCGGCGGGCACTCCAACGACGAGATCGCCGAGCGGCTCGAAGTCAGCCCGCTGACCGTGAAGACGCACGTCAACCGGGCCATGGCCAAGCTCGGCGCCCGGGACCGGGCGCAGCTGGTGGTGATCGCTTACGAGTCGGGGCTGGTACGTCCGAGGGTGGAGTGAGCTCCACTTGTCGTACTGCGGCCGGAGTATGCGCCGGACAAGGAAATGGACCTGGGGGCTACGGAACAGCGGTCTCACAGGACACAGGGTGTAGGGGCCGCTTCTGCCGCTCACAGAATTGAGATCCCTGACCCATGTCCTGGCTGTCGAGATTCAGCCTCGCGCAACGTGCCCTCATCGGCCTGATGTCCATCATCGCGCTCGCCTTCGGAGCGATCGCGATCCCCCAGCTCAAGCAGCAGTTGCTGCCGTCCATCGAGCTGCCCATGGTGTCCGTGCTGGCCCCCTACCAGGGCGCTTCCCCGGATGTCGTGGAAAAGCAGGTCGTGGAGCCCATCGAGGACAGCCTCGAAGCCGTCGACGGCATCGAGGGCGTCACCTCGACGGCCAGTGAGGGCAACGCCGTGATCATGGCGTCCTTCGACTACGGCCCGGACACCAAGCAGCTCGTCGCCGACGTCCAGCAGGCCGTCAACCGGGCCCGCGTCCAGCTCCCGGACTCCGTGGACCCGCAGGTCATCGCCGGTTCCACGGACGACATGCCGACCGTCGTCCTCGCCGTCACCTCCGACAAGGACCAGCAGGCCCTGGCCGACCAGCTCGACAAGACGGTCGTGCCGGAGCTGAAGTCCGTGGACGGCGTCGGCCAGGTCACCGTGGACGGCGTCCGTGACCTCCAGGTCACCGTCACGCCCGACGACGCGAAGCTCGCCAGGGCCGGTCTCACCTCGGCCGCCCTCGCCCAGGCCCTCCAGGCGGGCGGGGCGACCGTCCCGGCCGGCTCCTTCGACGAGGACGGAGCCAACCGCACCGTCCAGGTCGGCGGCGGTTTCACCTCCGTCGCGCAGATCCAGGACCTGATGGTGACCGGCCCCGCCGGGAAGAAGCCCGTACGCCTCGGGGACGTGGCCGACGTGCGGCAGGAGGAGGCCGCCGCCGACTCCATCACCCGCACCGACGGCAGGCCCAGCCTCGCCGTGATGGTCACCATGGACAAGGACGGCAGCGCGGTCTCCATCTCCGACGCCGTCGAGGACAAGCTGCCCGCGCTGCGCAAGGACCTCGGCAGCGGCTCCGAGATCACCGTCGTCAGCGACCAGGGCCCCGCGGTCGCCAAGGCCATCGAGGGCCTGACCACCGAGGGCGCGCTCGGCCTGCTCTTCGCGGTCCTCGTCATCCTGGTCTTCCTGGCGTCCGTCCGCTCCACCCTCGTCACCGCGGTGTCCATCCCGCTGTCGGTGGTGCTGGCGCTGATCGTGCTGTGGACGCGCGACCTGTCCCTGAACATGCTGACGCTGGGCGCGCTGACCATCGCCATCGGCCGGGTCGTCGACGACTCGATCGTGGTCCTGGAGAACATCAAGCGCCATCTCGGCTACGGCGAGGAGCGCCAGGACGCCATCCTCAAGGCGGTCCGCGAGGTGGCCGGAGCGGTCACCTCCTCCACCCTCACCACGGTCGCCGTGTTCCTGCCGATCGGCCTGGTCGGCGGCATGGTGGGCGAGCTGTTCGGCTCCTTCAGCCTCACCGTCACGGCCGCGCTGCTCGCGTCGCTCGTGGTCTCGCTGACGGTCGTCCCGGTCCTGTCGTACTGGTTCCTGCGCGCCCCGAAGAACACCCCCGAGGACGCGGAGGAGGCCCGCCGCCTCGCCGAGGAGAAGGAGGCGAGGAGCAGGCTCCAGCGGCTCTACGTCCCCGTCCTGCGGTTCGCCACCCGGCGGCGCCTGACCAGCGTGCTGATCGCGGTCGTCATCCTCATCGGCACGTTCGGCATGTCCGGGCTGCTGAAGACGAACTTCTTCGACCAGGGCGAGCAGGAAGTCCTCACCGTCAAGCAGGAGCTGAAGCCCGGCACCAGCCTGGCCGCCACCGACGAGCAGGCGAAGAAGGTCGAGCAGCTGCTCGCCGACACCAAGGGCGTCAAGGACTACCAGGTCACCATCGGCTCCTCCGGCTTCATGGCGGCCTTCGGCGGCGGCACCGACACCAACCAGGCCTCCTACTCGGTGATGCTGGACGACTCGGCCTCCTCCGACGACGTCCAGGACCGCATCGAGGCCGGCCTGAAGAAGCTCGACGGCATCGGCACGACGACCATCGCGGCCGGCGACGGTTTCGGCAGCCAGGACCTGAGCGTCGTCGTGAAGGCGGCCGACGCGAACGTGCTGCGCGAGGCGTCCGAGGAAGTACGCAAGACCGTCGCGGGCCTGGACGACGTCACCGACGTCACCAGCAACCTCGCGGAGAGCGTCCCGCGTATCTCGGTGAAGGCCAACTCCAGGGCCGCGGCGGCCGGTTTCGACGACCAGACGCTCGGCGCGGCCGTCGCCCAGGCGGTCAAGGGCACCACCGCCGCCAAGGCGGTCCTCGACGACACCGAGCGGGACGTCGTCATCAAGTCGGCGAAGCCCGCGCAGACCCTGGACGAACTCAGGAACCTGAAGCTCGGCCCGGTGAAGCTCGGTGACATCGCCACCGTCAAGCTGGTGGACGGCCCGGTCTCGATGACCCGGATCGACGGTCAGCGCGCCGCCACGATCACGGCGAAGCCGACCGGCGACAACACGGGCGCGGTGAGCCAGGACCTCACGTCCGAGCTCGACGCGCTGAAGCTCCCGGCGGGCGCCACGGCCGAGATCGGCGGGGTCACCTCCGACCAGGACTCCGCGTTCAAGAACCTGGGCCTGGCGATGCTCGCGGCGATCGCGATCGTCTTCATGCTGCTGGTGGCGACCTTCCGGTCGCTGGCCCAGCCGCTGATCCTGCTGGTCTCCATCCCGTTCGCGGCGACCGGCGCGATCGGCCTGCTGATCCTCACCGGCACCCCGATGGGCGTCCCCGCGATGATCGGCATGCTGATGCTCATCGGCATCGTGGTGACCAACGCGATCGTGCTGATCGACCTGATCAACCAGTACCGCAGGCAGGGCTACTCGACGGTCGACGCCGTCATCGAGGGCGGCCGGCACCGGCTGCGCCCCATCCTGATGACGGCCCTGGCGACGATCTTCGCCCTCCTCCCGATGGCGCTCGGCGTCACCGGCGAGGGCGGCTTCATCGCCCAGCCGCTGGCCGTGGTCGTGATCGGCGGCCTGATCACCTCGACGCTGCTGACCCTGCTCCTGGTCCCGACGCTCTACACGATGCTGGAGCTCCGCAAGGAGCGCCGCGCGAAGAAGCGGGCCCTGAAGCGGGAGAAGAAGGCGGAGGTGCCGGCCCAGCCGGAAACCGCGGGCGTGTGACGGTTCCTGAACCGAACAAGGGCGGCCGGGTCACCCGGCCGCCCTTGTCCCTGTTCCGGGAAGGGTTACGGCAGCGCCAGCATCCGCTCCAGCGCCAGCTTCGCGAACGCCTCGGTCTCCTTGTCGACCTCGATGCGGTTGACGAGGTTGCCCTCGGCGAGGGACTCCAGCGTCCACACCAGGTGGGGGAGGTCGATGCGGTTCATGGTCGAGCAGAAGCAGACCGTCTTGTCGAGGAAGACGATCTCCTTGCCCTCCGGCGCGAAACGGTTCGCGAGCCGGCGTACGAGATTCAGCTCGGTGCCGATGGCCCACTTGGAGCCCGCCGGAGCGGCCTCCAGCGCCTTGATGATGTACTCCGTCGAGCCGACGTAGTCCGCCGCGGCCACGACCTCGTGCTTGCACTCGGGGTGGACCAGGACGTTGACGCCCGGGATGCGTTCGCGCACGTCGTTGACCGAGTCCAGCGAGAACCGGCCGTGCACCGAGCAGTGGCCGCGCCACAGGATCATCTTGGCGGCGCGCAGCTCGTCGGCGGTCAGCCCGCCGTTCGGCTTGTGCGGGTTGTAGACGACACAGTCCTCCAGGGACATGCCCATGTTCCGGACGGCGGTGTTGCGTCCCAGGTGCTGGTCGGGGAGGAACAGCACCTTCTCGCCCTGCTCGAAGGCCCAGTCCAGGGCGCGCTCGGCATTCGACGACGTGCAGATCAGGCCGCCGTGCTTGCCGGTGAACGCCTTGATGTCGGCCGACGAGTTCATGTACGACACCGGCACGACCTGGTCGGCTATCCCGGCCTCGGTCAGCACGTCCCAGCACTCGGCGACCTGCTCGGCGGTGGCCATGTCGGCCATCGAACAGCCGGCGGCGAGGTCGGGGAGGACCACCTTCTGGTCGTCGGACGTCAGGATGTCCGCCGACTCCGCCATGAAGTGCACACCGCAGAACACGATGTACTCGGCCTCCGGGCGCGCGGCCGCGTCCCGGGCCAGCTTGAAGGAGTCGCCCGTGACGTCGGCGAACTGGACGACCTCGTCGCGCTGGTAGTGGTGGCCGAGGACGAAGACCTTGTCCCCGAGCTTCTCCTTGGCCGCGCGGGCCCGCTCCACCAGGTCCGGGTCGGACGGGGACGGCAGGTCGCCGGGGCATTCGACGCCCCGCTCACTCTTCGGGTCGGCTTCGCGGCCGAGCAGCAGCAGGGCGAGCGGAGTCGGCTGTACGTCGAGCTCCGGGGTCTGGGCGGTGGTCACGACACGCACCCTTTCTACTTTTCGTCGAACTGACGTTATCTATCATAACCCGGTTCACGTCACTTTGACGATGGTCATTGCGTCGATGTGACATGAATCCCGATCGGGAATCGAGGGGGAATACCGGCTGCCGGTCAGATGCGGCATTTTCGGCTGCCTGTCAGGTGTGCGAGCATGAAGAAGACGCCGTAAAGGCGGCGCCCGGCCCGGAATGAATCCGCGGCCTTGCCGGTTGCACCTGTCGGCAAGCAGTCTCCGTACAACCCGGGAGAGATGTAGATGTCCGTATCGGACGAGACCAGCACCGTCACCGACGGCATCATCCTGTCCGACGCCGCCGCGGCGAAGGTCAAGGCCCTGCTCGAGCAGGAAGGCCGTGACGACCTGGCCCTGCGCGTCGCCGTTCAGCCCGGCGGCTGCTCCGGCCTGCGCTACCAGCTCTTCTTCGACGAGCGTTCCCTCGACGGCGACGTCGTCAAGGACTTCGACGGCGTCAAGGTCGTCACCGACCGCATGAGCGCCCCCTACCTGGGCGGCGCGTCCATCGACTTCGTCGACACCATCGAGAAGCAGGGCTTCACGATCGACAACCCGAACGCGACGGGCTCCTGCGCCTGCGGCGACTCCTTCAGCTGAGCCCACACGCCCCGGCTGAAGAACTGAACACGCGCGAAGGCGGCGGCCCCCTCCGACAGGGCCGCCGCCTTCAGCCGCGCTCCGGGACGTCCGCGCCTACCGCGCCCCGGACGTCTCCGGCAGCCGCGCCCCCGCCTTCTCCAGCGGGATCTCCTTGCCGTCCGAGCCCACGACCTTGCGGTCGCCCAGCGGCTCGTCGAGCTGCACGCTCTGGTGGTACACCTTGGCGATCATGATGCAGACCTTGTCGGGCCAGGGCGTCTCGGTGACCGTGACGGTCACCGTGTCCGAGCTCTCGACGGCCGCCGTCCTGTAGTCGGCGCAGACGCCGCCCGTGAAGCTCACCGTCAGCTCGTTCCCGTCGGTGGTGTAGCCGTCCACCCGCACGTCCCGGGTGGCCGGTGCCGCGGTCGGCTCGTCGGAACCCGGCCCGGTCGGCCGCGGGCTCGGCGGGGCGGTCGGCTCGCCGCTCGGCTCCGAGGACGGCGTGGCCGAGGCGATGTACTTCGGGTCCACCGCCGGATACGTCACCGTGAAGGGGTCCTGCGCCCCGGCCGCCTTCACCTCGAACAACCAGGACGGCACCAGCGTCTGCCGCGCGTCCACGTACTGCGCGGCCAGCCCGAACACGGCCTTCTCGACGGTGATCGTGTCCTGCTTCGGAGGTACCGGAGTACCTGCCTCCGGCCCCCCGGACGAGGACCCGCACGGCGCCTCCAGCCGGTCCTTCAGCGGTACGGGACTGGCGCAGCCGCCGATCCCCATCCGATGGCCGTCCGCGGGCCGCCCGTTGAGCAGCTCCAGCGCCTTCTCCGCGCCCACGACCGGATACGTGTCCCCCTTCACCGGCGCCTTCAGCAGACCGCTGCCGCCGACCACCTCACCCTGCGCGCTGACGGTGACGCCGGTCGTCCAGCCGTGCGTCGGCAGCCCGCCGACCACCGGATCGGCGTTCACCACCCGCTGCGCCCCCATGACCTGGCTCGCGTCGGTCTTCGCGTCGTCCTGCCCGACCGCCTTCAGGATCGGCGCCGCCGCCTTCTCGGCGACGTCCTCGCTCACCGGGTCGCCGGCCGGGGCGGCGGGGTCGCCGGCGCACACGGTCTCGCTCTTGCAGTCGTCGGTGCCGGGCGCGTACCGGTGGAAGGTCCAGGTTCCCGGCGCGAGCTGGTTCACCTGGAGGCTCGGCCCGGCGGCGTCCTGCCCGCCGACCTTCCAGGCCTTGCCCTCCAGCACCGGCGTCCCGGTCACGCCGAGGGCGGCGGCCAGCCGGGCCACCTCGTCCTTGGTGACCTCGCCGGTCGCCCGGTACACGGGCGCGGAGTCCGGACCGTCCGGGAGTGTGCCGTCGGCCCGGTAGGTCACGCCGTACGGGTTGGGCTCTCCGGGGGCGATGCCGTTGGTGCCGCCGCCGTCGGTGTAGCCGTCCAGGTGCAGCGGCGGGGGAGTGCCGTCGCCGGGCGACCCGGAGGCCGTACCGCCGCCCGACCCGCCGGTCGCGGTGGCGGCGAGATACGCCCCGCCGCCCCCGACGAGCAGCACGGCGGCGGCGACGGCGGCGATGAGCGCGGGGGAGCGGCGCCGGGCGGGGTGCTCGTCCTCGTCGCCCTCCCGGGCCGCCGCGACGACCGGTTCCTGACCGTCCCCGGTCTCCCGGCCGGTCTCCTCGGCAGCCCCGGCTCCCTGCGAGGTGCCGGCCTCCTCGGCAGCCTCGTCGGCGCCCGTGTCCCTGCCGACGACCTCGGCGTCGTCGTCGTTGTCGGGTCGCTCGGTGTTCACCGCATCGCTCCTTCGGCCGCGCAGTTGTCCCTATGACCCTGACCCGGCCCTGTCAAAACGGCCGGCCGGAGGGTCGTATCCCGCATCCCCTTTACGGGGGACAGCGATGGGACGCAGCGGGGGAGCGCACGGTTCCCCTGGGAGCGCCTGTTTCAGTCGCCGTAGTCCGACATGGCGTCCAGCAGCCGGGCGGACTTCGTCGGCACCGTCACCCCGTGGATGAGCGAGGGGGAGACCGGGAGGGCGGCGACCCGGTCGGGGGCGGCCCAGTGCGGGACCATCCGGGCGCAGTCACCGCGCAGCGACGCGAGATCGCCGTCGAGGTCGGCCGGAGCGGGGGCAGGGGCCTTCAGGTTCGTCATGACGGCACCGTATGCACGTCGACGCCCGCGAAGAAAGATCTACTATCGGGTAGTTTTGGCTGCTTCAGAGCCCCGCGCGGACCGGGTAGCGTGAACTGTCAATCCAGTTTCTCCCCACAGGAGAGTCCACGCCGTGCGCATCGCAGTCACCGGCTCCATCGCCACCGACCACCTCATGACCTTCCCCGGCCGCTTCGCCGACCAGTTCGTCGCGGACCAGTTGCACACGGTCTCGCTCTCCTTCCTGGTCGACAACCTCGACGTCCGCCGCGGCGGCGTCGGCGCGAACATCGCCTTCGGCATGGGACAGCTGGGCACCGAGCCGATCCTGGTCGGCGCCGCGGGCTTCGACTTCGACGAGTACCGGGCATGGCTGGACCGCCACGGCGTCGACACCGCCTCGGTCCGCATCTCCGAGACCCTGCACACCGCCCGGTTCGTCTGCACCACCGACGCCGACCACAACCAGATCGGCTCCTTCTACACCGGCGCGATGAGCGAGGCCCGCCTCATCGAGCTCAAGACCGTCGCCGACCGCGTCGGCGGCCTCGACCTGGTCCTCATCGGCGCCGACGACCCCGAGGCGATGCTCCGCCACACGGAGGAGTGCCGCTCCCGCGCCATCCCCTTCGCCGCGGACTTCTCCCAGCAGATCGCCCGGATGAACGGCGACGAGATCCGGGTCCTGCTGGAGGGCGCCACGTACCTCTTCTCCAACGAGTACGAGAAGGGCCTCATCGAGTCCAAGACCGGCTGGACGGACGCCGAGATCCTCACGAAGGTCGGCCACCGGGTCACCACCCTCGGCTCGCGCGGCGTGCAAATCGAGAAGGCCGGCGAGGAGCCGATCGTCGTCGGCTGCCCGGAGGAGGACCGCAAGGCCGACCCGACCGGCGTCGGCGACGCCTTCCGCGCCGGGTTCCTGTCCGGCCTGGCCTGGGGCGTCTCGCTGGAGCGGGCGGCCCAGGTGGGCTGCATGCTGGCGACCCTCGTCATCGAGACCGTGGGCACGCAGGAGTACCAGCTGCGCCGCGGCCACTTCATGGAGCGCTTCACCAAGGCGTACGGCGACGAGGCCGCGGCCGAGGTCCAGAAGCACCTGGCGTAGGTCCTATGAGGTCCGGCGGACGAGGTAGGCAGTTCCCTGGTCCGCCGGCTCCTCACCCACGTACTCCTGCTCCCGCATCTCGCACCACGCGGGGATGTCGAGGCGTGCGGCCTCGTCGTCCGACAACACCCGGACCAGGCCGCCCACCGGCACCGCGCCGATCACCTTGGCGAGCTCGATGACCGGGACGGGGCAGCGCTTGCCGAGGGCGTCGACGAGGAGTTCGTCCTCGCGCACGACCCCGGCCGGCCCGGGCACGGGCGCGCCCAGCTTCTCCCGCACGCCGGTCACCACCCCCGGCAGCACGGCGAGGAACCTGTCGACGTCCTCCGCAGCCGTCCCCGCCGGCAACGACACCCGCACATTCCCCTCACTCAGCACCCCCATCGCCTTCAGCACATGGCTGGGCGTCAGCGTGCTGCTGGTGCAGGACGAACCGGAGGAGACCGAGAACCCCTCCCGGTCCAGCTCGTGCAGCAGTGTCTCCCCGTCGACATAGAGACAGGAGAAGGTGACGATCCCCGGCAGCCGCCGCTCCGGATCGCCCACCACCTCCACGTCCGCGACCAGCTCCGGCACCCGCGCCCGGATCCGCTCCGTCAGCTCCCGCAGCCGTACCGCCTCTTGGGCGGCCTCCGCACGCACGGCCCGCAGGGAGGCCGCCGCCGCGACGACCGCCGGGATGTTCTCGAAGCCGTATCCCCGTTCGTCCACGGGCCCTTGAGCCGCGAACCGCACCCCCTTGCGGACGACGAGCAGCCCGACTCCAGCGGGTCCGCCCCATTTGTGCGCGCTTCCGGTGAGCAACGACCACGCGCCCTCGACCGGCCCCCAGGCGAGTGACTGAGCCGCGTCCACCAGCAACGGCACCCCGGCGGCCTGACAGATGTCGGCAACGTCCGCGACCGGCTGCTCGGTGCCCACCTCATGGTTGGCCGACTGAAGACAGGCCAGCGCGGTGTCCGGCCGGAGTGCGGCGGCGTAGGCGGACGGATCGACGCGTCCCCCGCGGTCGACCGTCACCCGGGTGACCGAACCCCCCTCTTTCTCGTGCAGTTCGGCCGAATGGAGCACGGAGGAATGTTCAACCGCTGACACGATCAGGTGACGCCCGACGCGCCGCCGTCCACCCAACGCCCCCGCGATACCGGCGTGCACGGCCGCAGTACCGGACGGGGTGAACCTGAGCTCGTCCGCCCTGCACCCGACGCTTTCGGCAGCGGCCTCTCTCGCGGCATCCAGCAGCATCCGAGCCCTACGTCCTTCCCGGTACAACCGCGAAGGATCAGCCCACCCTTCCTCCAGAGAGGCCAACAGCGCCTGACGGGCAACGGGATGAAGAGGAGCACCGGAGGCGGCATCGAAGTAGGACATGCGGCAACGCTAGTACCGGCAGGGGCGCGCGGCTGTACCCATCAGCGGCTCCGCCGCGGGGCGCGATCGGCCCAAACCGACCCGCAGCCGCCAATCCAGCGAACCACCCTGCCCACTAGGCCCCCCTCCCCGCGACCCCCAAGAACGCGTCGGCTAGGGTTTGGTCCGCATAAACATCCAAACCCCTGCCCGACGCAGGGCGGCGACCGACCACCGAGTAAGGCAGGCCGCAGCCAATCCGCGCGGGCGAGACTCTCGGGAAGGCGCTACGTGAGTCCCAACGGCTCCGACCGCTCGCCGCGGCGCCCGATGCGGCGGAAGCTGCTGCAGGCAATGACCGCGGGCCTGGTCCTGGCGACCGCCACCGGTTGCACATACAAGGACTTCCCCCGCCTTGGCATGCCCACCCCGACCACGGAAGAGGCTCCGCGGATCCTCTCCCTGTGGCAGGGCTCCTGGGCTGCCGCGCTGGCCACCGGCGTGCTGGTGTGGGGCCTGATCCTGTGGAGTGCTTTCTTCCACCGGCGCAGCCGCACGAAGGTCGAAGTTCCTCCGCAGACCCGGTACAACATGCCCATCGAGGCGCTGTACACCGTGGTCCCGCTCATCATCGTCTCGGTCCTGTTCTACTTCACGGCCCGCGACGAGTCGAAGCTCCTCAGCCTCGAGAAGAAGCCCGACGTCACTGTCAACGTGGTCGGCTTCCAGTGGAGCTGGGGCTTCAACTACATCGAGAACGTCGACGGTTCCTCCGGCGACGCGAAGACCGACAAGAACCTGGACGCGATCCCGGACCGGTTCAAGGAGGACTTCCCGGCGAACGCCGGCGGTGTCTACGACGTCGGTACGCCCGGCACGCGCAACCCGCAGACCAACAACCCGGGCCCCACGCTGTGGCTGCCCAAGGGCAAGACGGTCCGCTTCGTCCTCACCTCGCGTGACGTCATCCACTCCTTCTGGGTGGTGCCGTTCCTCATGAAGCAGGACGTCATCCCGGGCCACACCAACTCCTTCCAGGTGACCCCCAACAAGGAGGGCACCTTCCTGGGCAAGTGCGCCGAGCTCTGCGGCGTCGACCACTCCCGGATGCTGTTCAACGTGAAGGTCGTCTCCCCCGAGCGCTACGAGCAGCACCTCAAGGACCTCGCCAAGAAGGGGCAGACCGGTTACGTTCCCGCGGGCATCGAGCAGACCGCCCACGAGAAGAACCGGGAGACGAACAACCTGTGAGCATCCTCAACGAACCCCAGGGTGCCGCGGCAGCTGAGGGGCACTACTCAGACGAGCTGCCGGTCCGGCGCAAGCAGCCCGGCAACGTCGTGATCAAGTGGCTCACCACCACTGACCACAAGACGATCGGAACGCTGTACCTCGTCACGTCGTTCGCGTTCTTCTGCATCGGTGGCGTGATGGCGCTGCTCATGCGCGCCGAGCTCGCCCTCACGTCGTTCGCGTTCTTCTGCATCGGTGGCGTGATGGCGCTGCTCATGCGCGCCGAGCTCGCCCGGCCTGGTCTGCAGATCATGTCGAACGAGCAGTTCAACCAGGCGTTCACGATGCACGGCACGATCATGCTGCTGATGTTCGCGACGCCGCTGTTCGCCGGCTTCGCGAACTGGATCATGCCGCTCCAGATCGGCGCCCCGGACGTCGCCTTCCCGCGGCTGAACATGTTCGCCTACTGGCTGTACCTGTTCGGCTCGCTCATCGCGGTCGGCGGCTTCCTCACCCCGCAGGGCGCGGCCGACTTCGGCTGGTTCGCCTACAGCCCGCTGTCGGACGCGGTCCGCTCCCCGGGCATCGGCGCCGACATGTGGATCATGGGTCTGGCCTTCTCCGGCTTCGGCACCATCCTCGGCTCGGTCAACTTCATCACCACGATCATCTGCATGCGCGCACCGGGCATGACCATGTTCCGCATGCCGATCTTCGTGTGGAACGTGCTGCTGACCGCCGTACTGGTCCTGCTCGCCTTCCCGGTCCTGGCCGCGGCACTGTTCGCCCTGGAGGCGGACCGCAAGTTCGGCGCCCACGTCTTCGACGCCGCCAACGGCGGCGCGCTGCTGTGGCAACACCTCTTCTGGTTCTTCGGCCATCCAGAGGTGTACATCATCGCCCTGCCGTTCTTCGGCATCATCTCCGAGGTCATCCCGGTCTTCTCCCGCAAGCCGATGTTCGGCTACATGGGCCTGATCGGCGCCACCATCGCCATCGCGGGCCTGTCCGTGACCGTGTGGGCCCACCACATGTACGTCACCGGCGGAGTCCTGCTGCCGTTCTTCTCCTTCATGACGTTCCTCATCGCCGTCCCGACCGGCGTGAAGTTCTTCAACTGGATCGGCACCATGTGGAAGGGGTCCCTGAGTTTCGAGACCCCGATGCTCTGGGCCACCGGCTTCCTGATCACCTTCACCTTCGGTGGTCTGACCGGTGTCATCCTGGCCTCGCCGCCGATGGACTTCCACGTGTCCGACTCGTACTTCGTCGTGGCGCACTTCCACTACGTCGTCTTCGGCACCGTCGTCTTCGCGATGTTCTCCGGCTTCCACTTCTGGTGGCCGAAGATGACCGGCAAGATGCTCGACGAGCGCCTCGGCAAGATCACGTTCTGGACGCTGTTCACCGGCTTCCACGGCACGTTCCTCGTCCAGCACTGGCTGGGCGCGGAGGGCATGCCGCGTCGTTACGCGGACTACCTCGCGGCCGACGGCTTCACCGCCCTGAACACGATCTCGACGATCAGCTCGTTCGTGCTCGGCCTGTCGATCCTGCCGTTCCTCTACAACGTGTGGAAGACGGCCAAGTACGGCAAGCCGGTCGGCGTCGACGACCCGTGGGGCTACGGCCGTTCGCTCGAGTGGGCGACGTCCTGCCCGCCGCCGCGGCACAACTTCCTCACCCTGCCCCGTATCCGCAGCGAATCCCCGGCGTTCGACCTGCACCACCCGGAGATCGCCGCTCTCGACCAGCTCGAGAACGCGCCTCACGGTGAGAAGGCCCTCGCTGGTGGCAAGGAGGCCGGCAAGTGAAGATCCAGGGCAAGATGTTCATGTGGCTGAGCGTCTTCGTCCTCGCCATGGCGGTCGTCTATGGCGTGTGGTCGAAGGAGCCGGCCGGTACCACGGCCCTCTTCCTGGCCTTCGGTCTGTGCATCATGGTCGGCTTCTACCTGGGCTTCACGGCCCGGCGGGTCGACGCGGGCGCGCAGGACAACAAGGAGGCGGACGTCGCGGACGACGCCGGCGAGGTCGGGTTCTTCAGCCCGCACAGCTGGCAGCCGCTGTCCCTCGCGGTCGGCGGTGCGCTCGCCTTCCTGTCGATCGCGATCGGCTGGTGGCTGATGTACTTCTCGGCGCCGCTGATCCTGGTCGGCCTGTGGGGCTGGGTCTTCGAGTACTACCGCGGTGAGAACCGCACCCAGTAGCACGGCTTGAGCTCAGGGGAGCCCGGACACTCCGTCAGGAGGGTCCGGGCTCCCGCTTTTGCAGCAGTTTCGGTGGCCGGTTGCAGCAGTGCCGGTCCCTCGTCCGAGTTACCCACCGCGCCGCGGCTGACGAACCTTCCTAGCGTGAGACGCATGAGCCACACTCCGCGCACGCGCACCGTCCTCTCCTGCACCCTGCTGGTGCTCGCCCTCACCGCGGGCGCCACCGCCTGCAGCAGCGACGGCAACCCGCTGTCGGCGGCGCCGTACGACGCGGCGGACCAGATCTCCTTCAACGGCCCCTCGGGCGACGGCAAGAAGGCCGACCCCGACAAGCCCCTGGAGGTCACCGCCGAGGACGACGACGGGCGCATCACGGATGTCACGGCCATGGACGCCACGGGACGCCATGTGGCGGGCGAACTCTCCGCCGACGGCTCCCGGTGGCACAGCACCACTCCGCTGGCCGCCAGCGCCCACTACACGGTCCGCGTGAGCACCGAGGACGAGGACGGGGCGCCCGGCCGCCGGGTCCTCACCTTCGACACCGGCAAGCCCACCACCAAGAAGCGCCTGAAGGTCACCTTCGGCCCCGAGGCGGGCAAGTACGGCGTCGGGCAGCCCATCACCGCGAAGCTGAACAAGCCCGTCAAGGACAAGGCGCAGCGGGCCGTCGTCGAGCGCGCCCTCAAGGTCGACTCGATGCCCGCCGCAGAGGGCGCCTGGTACTGGGTGGACGACAAGGAACTCCACTACCGCCCCAAGGAGTACTGGCCCGCCCACGCCACGATCCAGGTGCACAGCAACCTGGACGGAGTCAAGATCAGCGATCGCCTGTGGGGCGGCCCGGCCAAGCCCCTCAAGCTGACCACCGGGGACCGCGTCATCGCGGTGACGGACGCCTCCTCGCACTCGATGACGGTCTACCGGAACGGCAAGGTCATCAACGAGCTCCCGGTCACCACGGGCAAGCCCGGCTTCGAGACCCGCAACGGCGTCAAGGTCGTACTCGGCAAGGAGTACTTCGTACGGATGCGCGGCACCAGCATCGGCATCGCCGAGGGCTCCTCGGAGTCGTACGACCTGCCGGTCTACTACGCGACCCGGGTCACCTGGAGCGGCGAGTACGTGCACGCCGCCCCCTGGTCCGTCGGCTCCCAGGGCTACGAGAACGTCAGCCACGGCTGCACCGGCATGAGCACCGGCAACGCCGAGTGGTTCTTCGACACCGTCCGCGAGGGTGACGTGGTGAAGGTCGTCAACTCCTACGGCGACACGATGGAGACCTTCGGCAACGGCTTCGGCGACTGGAACCTCAAGTGGAACAAGTGGCGCAAGGGCAGCGCCCTGACCGCCGGCACACCGGAGGCCCCCAGCGCCGAGCAGCGGGCTCGACTGCGGCCGGAGAGCGTCTAGAAGTCCACCAGAGCCTCTCTCCAGCCCGCAGCGGCCTTCTCAGGCGCTCAGCGCCCGCTTCTGGCGCAGCAGGGACGCCAGGGCGGAGGCGAACTCCACCGGGTCCACCGGATGCGTCACAGCGCCCTCGGCGCGGCTCCACGTGGCCAGCCAGGCGTCCTGCGGGCGGCCGATCAGCAGCAGCACCGGCGGGGAGTTGAACACCTCGTCCTTGATCTGCCGGCACAGCCCCATGCCGCCCATGGGCACGGCCTCGCCGTCCAGCACACAGACGTCGATCCCGCCCCGGTCCAGCTCCTTCAGCACGGCCGCAGGCGTGGCGCACTCCAGGAACTCCACCACAGGTGCGTCCGGAGCCGGCCGCCGGCCGGTCGCGAGCCGTACCTGCTCGCGGGTGTTGGCGTCGTCGCTGTAGACCAGCACCGTGGCGGTCGCCTGCATGCTTCCTCCGTGACATCAGCGTCGTACGGACAGAACAGTTGCCGCGGATGCTACTCCCTTGAACAGCCCGTCAACACCCGCTGGAACACCCCTGCGATGGGCCATCCGGGCAGTACACACGCTGCGAACACTCCGAACGGCACCCCCCGGAGTGAGGGCGGGATAAGCGACCGACATAATGTCGGTCGTGGCGACAGCAACGACAGTAGAAACCGGGCACGCGCACCCGTCGGTCAATCGGCCGAACCTCACCAGTGTCGGAACGATCATCTGGCTGAGTTCCGAGCTGATGTTCTTCGCGGCCCTCTTCGCGATGTACTTCACCCTGCGATCGGTGACGGGTCCCGATCACTGGAAGGAAATGGCCGAGAGCCTGAACTTCCCGTTCTCGGCGACGAACACCACGATCCTGGTGCTCTCCTCCCTCACCTGCCAGCTCGGCGTCTTCGCCGCCGAGCGCGGTGACGTGAAGAAGCTCCGGGGCTGGTTCATCGTCACCTTCATCATGGGTGCGATCTTCATCGGCGGTCAGGTGTTCGAGTACACCGAGCTGGTCAAGAAGGACGGGCTCTCGCTCTCCTCCGACCCGTACGGCTCGGTCTTCTACCTGACCACCGGCTTCCACGGCCTGCACGTGACGGGCGGTCTCATCGCCTTCCTGCTGGTCCTCGGCCGCACCTACGCGGCGAAGAGGTTCACTCACGAGCAGGCGACGGCCGCCATCGTCGTGTCCTACTACTGGCACTTCGTCGATGTCGTCTGGATCGGACTCTTCGCCACGATCTACATGATCAAGTAGTCGGGCCCGTCCCGAGCGCATCCATCAGAAGCGCACTTCCAGAAGCATCGACGCAGAAGATCCTGACACCGGGGTAATCCGTGAAAAAGCTCTCCGCACGACGACGCCATCCGCTGGCGGCGCTCGTCGTCCTACTCCTCGCGCTGGCGGCCACTGGGGGGCTGTACGCCACGTTCGCGCCCGCGGACAAGGCCCAGGCCGATGAAACCGCCCAGTCCCTCACCATCGAGGAGGGCAAGAAGCTCTACGCCGTGGGCTGCGCCAGTTGCCACGGCACCGGTGCTCAGGGCACCACCGACGGCCCGAGCCTCATCGGCGTCGGCGCCGCGGCCGTGGACTTCCAGGTCGGCACCGGCCGTATGCCGGCCCAGCAGCCGGGCGCGCAGGTCCCGCGCAAGAAGGTCATCTACACGCAGGCCGAGATCGACCAGCTCGCCGCGTACATCTCCTCCCTGGGCGCCGGTCCGGTCGTCCCGACGAAGAACCAGTACAGCCCGGAGGGCGCGGACATCGCCAAGGGTGGCGAGCTGTTCCGCACCAACTGCGCGCAGTGCCACAACTTCACCGGCAAGGGCGGTGCGCTGACGCACGGCAAGTTCGCGCCGAGCCTCGAGGGTGTCGACCCGAAGCACATCTACGAGGCCATGCAGACCGGCCCGCAGAACATGCCGTCGTTCCCCGACACCACGCTGTCGGAGCAGAACAAGAAGGACATCATCGCGTACCTCGACGCGGTCAACGGTGACGACACCGAGAGCCCCGGCGGCCTCGAGCTGGGCGGCCTCGGCCCGGTCAGCGAGGGTCTCTTCGCGTGGGTGTTCGGACTCGGTGGCCTGATCGCGATCGCCGTCTGGCTCGCCGCTCGGACCGCAAAGGCCAAGAAGTCATGAGTAGCCAAGACATTCCAGAAGAGAACCTGCCCGCAGAGCAGGACGCCCATGGCGCGGTAGGCGTCGCGGACGACAAGGACCCCTTCGCCGACCCCGGCCTGCCGCCGCACGAGCACCGGGTCCAGGACATCGACGAGCGGGCCGCCAAGCGGTCCGAGCGCACGGTGGCCATGCTGTTCACCCTGTCGATGCTGGCCACGATCGGCTTCATCGCCGCGTACGTGGGCGTCCCGCACGACAAGGCGATCTACGTCTTCCCGATCGGGCACATCAACGCGCTGAACTTCTCGCTCGGCCTGACCCTCGGTGTCGCCCTCTTCGCGATCGGCGCGGGCGCGGTCCACTGGGCCCGCACCCTGATGTCCGACGTGGAGATGGTCGACGAGCGTCACCCGATCGAGGCGTCTCCCGAGGTCCGCGAGAAGGTCTTCGACGACTGGAAGCAG
This sequence comes from Streptomyces sp. Act143, assembly GCF_003143935.1. GTDB lineage: Bacteria > Actinomycetota > Actinomycetes > Streptomycetales > Streptomycetaceae > Streptomyces. The sequence goes on from NZ_QFRX01000001.1 coordinate 7,786,690, forward strand.
GGCGCCAAGGAGTCCGCGCTCGGCCGTCGCAAGCTGATCCGCAACACCATGCTCGGCGCGCTCACCCTGGTGCCGCTCGCCGGTGTCGTGCTGCTGCGCGACCTGGGCCCGCTGCCCGGGACCAAGCTCCGCCACACCATGTGGCGCAAGGGGCTCCAGCTCGTCAACATGAACACGAACGAGCCGCTGCGTCCCGAGGACGTCGCGGTGGGTTCGCTCACCTTCGCCAAGCCCGAGGGCCTGGAGGAGCACGACGAGGAGTTCCAGACCGAGATCGCCAAGGCCGCCCTGATGATCGTCCGCATCCAGCCGGACAACATCAAGGACAAGCGCGAGCTCGAGTGGTCGCACGACGGCATCGTGGCGTACTCGAAGATCTGCACCCACGTCGGTTGCCCGATCTCCCTGTACGAGCAGCAGACGCACCACGTGCTGTGCCCGTGCCACCAGTCCACCTTCGACCTGTCCGACGGCGCCCGGGTGATCTTCGGTCCCGCGGGCCACGCCCTGCCGCAGCTGCGGATCGGCGTGAACGACGAGGGCTACCTCTACGCGCTCGGCGACTTCGAGGAGCCTGTCGGTCCTGCTTTCTGGGAGCGCGGATGAGCACCAACGAGAACAACGCTTCCCGCGACCGCGGGAAGGCCCCGGCCGGCGAGAAGCTCGCCGACTGGGCCGACGGCCGGCTCGGGATCTACTCCCTGGCCAAGGCCAACATGCGCAAGATCTTCCCCGACCACTGGTCGTTCATGCTGGGTGAGATCTGCCTCTACAGCTTCATCATCATCATCCTCACGGGTGTGTACCTGACGCTGTTCTTCCACCCGTCGATGAACGAGGTGGAGTACCACGGCAGCTACGTCCCGCTGCAGGGACAGCTGATGTCCGAGGCGTTCAACTCGACCATGCACATCTCCTTCGAGGTGCGCGGTGGTCTGCTGATCCGGCAGATCCACCACTGGGCGGCGCTGATCTTCCTCGCCGGCATGTTCGTGCACATGATGCGCGTGTTCTTCACCGGCGCGTTCCGCAAGCCGCGTGAGGTCAACTGGCTGTTCGGCTTCCTGCTGTTCGTCCTGGGCATGTTCACCGGCTTCACCGGTTACTCGCTCCCGGACGACCTGCTCTCCGGCACCGGTGTCCGCTTCATGGAGGGCGCGATCCTGTCCGTGCCGATCGTCGGCACGTACCTGTCGTTCTTCCTCTTCGGCGGCGAGTTCCCGGGCGGCGACTTCGTGGCCCGCTTCTACTCGATCCACGTCCTGCTGCTGCCGGGCATCATGCTCGGCCTGATGGTGGCGCACCTGATCCTGGTCTTCTACCACAAGCACACGCAGTACGCGGGCCCCGGCAAGAACAACAACAACGTGGTCGGCATGCCGCTGCTGCCGGTCTACACGGCCAAGGCCGGAGGCTTCTTCTTCCTGGTCTTCGGTGTCATCGCGGTCATCGCGGCCATCGCCTCGATCAACCCGATCTGGTCCCTGGGCCCGTACCGTCCGGACCAGGTGTCCACGGGCGCCCAGCCGGACTGGTACATGGGCTTCTCCGAGGGCCTGATCCGTGTCATGCCGGGCTGGGAGATCAACTTCTGGGGTCACACGCTCGTCCTGGGCGTCTTCATCCCGCTGGTGATCTTCCCGCTGGTCCTGGTCGCGATCGCGGTCTACCCGTTCGTCGAGGCCTGGGTCACCGGCGACCGCCGCGAGCACCACATCCTGGACCGCCCGCGCAACGCCCCGACCCGTACGGCCTTCGGTGTCGCGTGGATCACCTGGTACATGATCCTGCTCGTCGGTGGTGGAAACGACCTGTGGGCCACCCACTTCCACCTGTCGATCAACTCGATCACCTGGTTCGTCCGCGTCGCGTTCTTCGTCGGCCCGGTCCTCGCGTTCATCGTCACCAAGCGGATCTGCCTCGGCCTCCAGCGCCGCGACAAGGACAAGGTGCTGCACGGCCGCGAGTCCGGCATCATCAAGCGCCTGCCGCACGGTGAGTTCATCGAGGTGCACGAGCCGCTCAGCCAGGACGCGCTGCACACGCTCACGGCGCACGAGCAGTACAAGCCGGCCGAGATCGGCCCGACGGTCGACGAGAACGGCGTCGAGCGGAAGGTGAAGGGCTCCGAGAAGCTGCGCGTCAAGCTCAGCGAGGCGTACTACGGCGAGGAGTCGCAGATCGCCAAGCCCACCGTCGAGGAGTACAAGGAGATCACGAGCGGCCACGGCCACCACTGATCGCTGCGCTCGCCACGCGCGCTGGAAGGGCCCCCGTCCGGTCTTCGGACGGGGGCCCTTCCGCGTGCCCTGAGCTGGATAGGGTGGGGTCAAACGTCTGTTGAAGCAGGTTCTACGACACCCAGGAGCGGCCTTATGAGCGCTGTGACCCCCGCTGGAGGCGACACCGCGGCGGGCCGTTCCTGGCCCGAGGTGCTGAACGCCCTGCTGTACGGCCAGGACCAGAGCGCCGACGCCACCGCCTGGGCGATGGACAAGATCATGCGCGGTGAGGCGACCGACGCGCAGATCGCCGGGTTCGTGGTGGCGCTGCGCGCCAAGGGCGAGACCGTCGAGGAGATCACCGGGCTGGTCCAGGCGATGTACGAGCACGCGAACGTCATCGAGGTGTCCGGGCGGACCGTCGACATCGTCGGCACCGGCGGCGACGGCGCCAAGACGGTGAACATCTCCACGATGTCCTCGCTCGTCGTGGCCGGCACCGGCGCGAAGGTCGTCAAGCACGGCAACCGGGCGGCCTCGTCGGCGTCGGGCTCCTCGGACGTCCTGGAGAAGCTGGGCGTCAACCTCGACCTCACCCCGCAGCGGGTGGCCGAGGTGGCCGAGGAGGCGGGCATCACCTTCTGCTTCGCCATCAAGTTCCACCCGGCGCTGCGTCACGCGGGCGCCGCCCGCGGTCAGTTGGGCATCCGCACGGTCTTCAACGCGCTCGGCCCGCTGACCAACCCCGCGAAGGTCAAGGCGCAGGCGGTGGGTGTCGCCGACCCGCGGATGGCTCCGATCGTCGCCGGAGTCTTCGCCGAGCGTGGCAACTCCTCCCTGGTCTTCCGCGGGGACGACGGCCTCGACGAGCTGACGACCACCTCCACCTCCCGGGTGTGGATCGTCCGCGACGGCAAGGTCACCGAGGAGTCCTTCGACCCCCGTGACGTCGGGCTGGACCTGGTGCCGGTGGAGGCGCTGCGCGGCGGTGACCCGGCGTTCAACGCGGACGTGGCGCTGCGCCTGCTGAACGGTGAGACGGGTCCCGTGCGGGACGCCGTGCTGCTGAACTCGGCGGCGGCGCTCGTGGCGCTGGAGCCGACGGAGGCAACGCTGGCCGATCAGCTCCGTGCCGGAATGGCGAAGGCCGCGGAATCCATCGATTCCGGGGAGGCCAAGCGGGCGCTCGACCGCTGGGTGGCGGCCAGCAACCGCTGAGGTGTGACGCGGGGCGCAGTCCACGATGCGGACTGCGCCCTTGCGCGTCGAAGATCGTATGGCAGGATGCTGTACCAGGTCATGAGTGACAGTCATGAGGCCCCGGCCGACTGTCCGGCAACCCTCCGTCCGTGGCGGGGTGCCCCGGGTGAGGACCAGGCCGTAGGCAGTGAGGTCTACGGCAAGCGCGGACCCCTCGCGATACCAGGGGTCCTGGTCGTCGAGGAGATTCCCGTGAGCAAGCGAATGCGATAGGGCCGCCGAGCCCCGCCTCCGCGCACCCCTTTTCTCATCTTCAGCCGCTTTGCGCTGCCCTCTCACGGGAGTTCCCCATGTCTGTCTCCACCGCTGCCGCCGCTCAGACCATTTGTGCCCCGCTGCCCGTTCTCGGGCGAGATGTCACCGTCCCGCTCGTCACCGGTGGCGAGGTCACCTACGCCGCCCTCGACTACGCGGCCAGCGCCCCGGCCCTGCAGCGGGTGTGGGACGACGTGGCGGCGTACGCGCCCTACTACGGCAGCGTCCACCGCGGTGCCGGGTACCTGTCGCAGCTGTCGACCGACCTGTTCGAGAACGCCCGCAGGACCGTCGCCGAGTTCCTGGACTGCCGTGCGGGCGACCAGGTCGTCTTCACCCGGTCCACCACCGACTCCCTCAACCTCCTCGCCGCCGCGCTGCCCGCCGACTGCCAGGTCTTCGTCTTCGAGACCGAGCACCACGCCTCGCTGCTGCCCTGGCGCGACGCCCGCGTCACCTGCCTCGACGCGCCCCGCACCCACCAGCAGGCCGTGGAGACCCTGGAGAAGGCCCTCGCCGACCGCGACCCGTACGGTCCGGCCCTGGTCTGCGTGACCGGCGCCTCCAACGTCACCGGCGAGCTGTGGCCGGTACGCGAGCTGGCCGCCGCCGCCCATGCGCACGGCGCCCGGATCGTCCTCGACGCCGCCCAGCTCGCCCCGCACCACGCGGTCTCCGTCGCGGACCTCGACGTCGACTGGGTCGCCTTCTCCGGCCACAAGCTGTACGCCCCCTTCGGCTCCGGCGTCCTCGCGGGCCGCGCCGACTGGCTGACGGCGGCTGAGCCCTACCTCGCCGGCGGCGGCGCCAGCCGCAAGGTCACCCGGCGCGAGGACGGCGGCGTGGACGTGGAGTGGCACGAGACCGCGGCCCGCCACGAGGCCGGCTCCCCGAACGTCATCGGCGCCTACTCCATCGCCTCGGCCTGCAAGGCGCTGACGGAGGCCGGCTTCGACACGCTGGTCGCCCGCGAGCAGTACCTGATCGAGAAGGTCCGCGCGGGCCTGGCCGAGGTCCCCGAGGTCCGCGTCCTCTCCCTCTTCGGCGACGACGCCCCCCGCGTCGGGGTGATCTCCTTCGTCGTCGACGGCTGGAACAGCTCCCACTTCGCCGCCGCCCTCTCCGCCGAGTACGGCATCGGCGTCCGCGACGGTCTCTTCTGCGCCCACCCCCTCGTCCGCACCCTGCTCGGCAGCGACCCGCAGACCCAGGGCGAGTGCGGCGCCCCCGAGGCCGCGCCCGGGGAGAAGTCCCTCAACGCCATCCGCGTCAGCTTCGGCGCGGGCACGCCGGACGAGCACGTCGAGCGGTTCGTGAACGCCGTGTGCGAGCTGGTGAGCGACGGCGCGAAGTGGCGGTACCGGACGGAGGACGGGCGCTGCGTCTCGGCCGTCTGACCGGCTGACCGGGCATTGCCGATACCCTCCCCCTCGGACATGTTCGAGACGTCCAGGGGGAGCGGAAAGTGCAGGCGCTGCGCGCGACGGATCCACGCAGGGTCGGCCCGTACGAGGTACGGGGGCGGCTCGGCTCGGGCGGCATGGGCGAGGTCTACCTCGCCGAGTCACGGACCGGGCTGCGGCTGGCGGTGAAGGTCGTACGGCCCGAGTACGCCCAGGACCGCACCTTCCGTGCCCGGTTCCGGCAGGAGGTGCGGGCGGCGCAGACCGTCGGCGGGGCGGGCACGTACACCGCGCGGGTGGTGGACGCCGACCCCGAGGGCGAACACCCCTGGATGGCCACGGAGTTCGTGGCGGGGCCGAACCTGCGGGACGCGGTCCTCGACGGCGGACCCCTGCCCGAGCCCGCGGTACGGGTGCTGGGGGCCGCGCTCGGGGAGGCGCTGGGCGCGATCCACGCGCGCGGCATGGTCCACCGGGACCTGAAGCCCTCCAACATCCTGCTGGCGCCGGACGGTCCTCGGGTCATCGACTTCGGGATCGTCCGGGCCCTTGAGGCCACCGCGATGACCCGCACCGGCGCGATCGTCGGCTCGGTCGGCTATGTCTCGCCCGAGCAGATCCGCAACGGCGGCAAGGTCGGACCGTCGAGCGACGTCTTCTCCCTGGGGGCCGTCCTCGCCTATGCGGCGAGCGGGCGGGAACCCTTCGGCGAGGGCCAGGACTCGGTGATCCTGCTGCGCATCCTGACCCGGGACTTCGACCTGACGGGCGTACCGGAGGATCTCCTCCCGCTGGTGGAGGCGTGTCTGCGGGAGGAGCCGGGGCAGCGGCCGATGCCGAAGGACGTCGTCGAGGCCATGGGGGGTTCGCCGCTCGGCGGCCTGCGTCCGGGCTGGTACACGGCCGCGGGATCGGAGCCCGAGGCTGCGCAGGGGGACGAACTCTGGCTTCCCGAGCGGGAGTCGGGGGAGCGGGAGAGCCGGGTCGAGTACATGGTCGGCGACGCGGCCGCACCGGACGTGCCCGAGACGCCCGCGCCGGAGGAGACGGTGGCCGAGGTGCGGCCGTCGCGGCGCGGGCTGCTGCGGCTCGCCGTGGGCGGGGGTGCGGTCGCCGCCGTCGGCGGAGCGGGCGTCTGGTGGTGGCTCGGCGGGCCGGACACCGACGCGGACACCGATGCGGACGCGGAGGCGGGCAGTCGGGCCGGGGGCGCGGGGAAGGCGCCCGCGCGGAAGGCGACCGTGCGCTGGACGTACGAGGACGGCGGCCCGCCGAGCGTGGACGGCGGTCCCTGCGGGGCGCTCTCCGCCGACGGCCGGACACTGTACTTCGCCGGGGCGGACGGGATGCTGCGGGCCTTGGGCAGCGACGGCAAGGAACACTGGAAGGTGTCCCTCTTCAAGGGGGAGTCCTACGTCACCAAGCCGGTCGTCACGTCCCACGGGATCTTCGTCGCCACGGTCAGTGACACCGCGACCGGACCGGGGCGGCTCATCGCCGTGAGCGTCGACGGCGAGGAGATGTGGAAGAAGACTCTGCCCAGCGGCTACTTCCGTCAGCCCGCGGTGTTCGGGGGCAACGTCGTCGTCGGCTCGGCGGTGCGCGCGTACGACGGTCCGGGCATCGTGCAGGCCTACGACAGCCGGGGCACGGTGCGCTGGTACGCCTCGCTGGACGGTGCGCCATACGACGAACTCGTCGTGGCCGGCGACGTCCTCTATGTGCCCAGCATCGACAACCACCTCTACGGGATCCGCGAGGGTGGTGCCACGCCGTTCGACGCCCCGCTGGACGGTGATGTCGGCCGGCCCGCCGTCAGCGGTGACACCGTGGTCGTGAGCACTGGGAACCAGGCCAACGACCTGTTCGGGCTGGATCTCGAGGGCCGCCAGAAGTGGACACGGCCGGGCCTCGCCGGTTCCTACGTCCCGGCGAGGGCGGCATCCTTCGCCTTCCTGGGGGTGACCAACGCGGCGGAGGTCAAGGCGATCACCGAGGGCGGAGAGGTGGTCTGGACGTACAGCGAAGGCAGGGCCTTCTCGGACCCCGTCCTGGTGGACTCCACGGTGTACGTGCGTACGGAGACCGAGGTCCACGCCCTGGACCTGAACGGCAAGCGGCTCTGGAAGGCCGAGGTGGGCGCCGACCCGGGCGTCCTGCTGACGCCCGTCGTCCACGGCCGCCGCGTCTATGCCGGTACGAACAAGGGCGTCGCCGCCCTCGACGTCAGCAGCTAGCCGTCGAGACCGATCGAGAACGCCGCCTCCAGGTCGTGCTGGGAGTACGTGCGGAACGCGACGTGGGTGTCCGTGGCCTCCACGCCCGGGATCTTGCTGATGTTGCCGGGGATGACCTCGGCGAGATCCTCGTGCCGGCGGACGCGGACCATGGCGATCAGGTCGTAGGTGCCGGTGACGGAGAAGACCTCGCTCACCGAGTCCAGCGCCGCGATCGACTCGGCGATCTCGGGGATCCGGTCCACGCTGGTCTTGATGAGGACGATCGCGGTGATCACGGCTGGTTCTCTCCCTCGGGGGCCGGAGCTGGGGCGGGTTTCACTTTAGTCGTACGGCCGAATCGGACCCACGCGAAGGCGAAGCCCAGGCCGAAGCCCACCAGGTGCGCCAGATAGGCCACCCCGGGCCCGTTCGGCGCCCGGCCCGCCGCCAGCCATTGCAAGGCCGCCCAGAAGGGCAGCACCACCCAGGCCGGGAAGCGCAGCGGGAGGAAGAACAGGAACGGGAGCAGGCTTGTCACCCGGGCGCCGGGGAACAGGTAGAGAAACGCTCCGAGCACGGCCGAGATCGCTCCGGAGGCGCCGACCAGCGACTGGTCGGAGTCGGAGTTCGCGGCCGCGTAGCCCAGCAGCGCCAGATAGCCGCAGCCGAGGTAGAACAGCGTGAACTGGACGCGGCCCATCCGTTCCTCGGTCAGCACTCCGAAGACGTAGAGGAAGAGCATGTTGCCGAGGAGGTGGACCCAGCTGCCGTGCACGAAGAGGGCCGTCGCCGGGGTGAGGGTGGCCCGGGCCGAGCCCTCGAACAGTTCTGCGGGGACCACGCCCCAGCGGTGGAAGTAGGCCCGCTGGGCGGCCAGCAGCTCGTCGCCGGTGCCGTAGGCCGGGTTGAGGCCCCCGGCGGGGCCGATCACGAAGAGCAGGCAGCACAGGGTGATCAGGCCGTAGGTGACCGGTGCCGACCGCCACAACCCCCTGCTCGCGCCACCGACCGTGACCCTCCAGTTGCTGATCATGAACACAGAGCATGACGTAACGGGACGCAACCGAACAGACCGCCTCGCCGCCGGGCGGCCGACGCGGACGGCCGAGCGACGAGTACCCGCCAGGCCGTAGGGTTACGAGCCACACGCACCGGGCCCGGTGTGTCGCGGACAATGGAAGACCTAGAAGGAAAGAGCACAGGCACGATGACGGTTCCCCTGCCGACCGCCTCGACGCGGTGGCGCTGCACCCTCTGCGGCAACCTCACGCGGTTCGACGTGACCCGCTCGTCGAAGGTCGTCGAGTACGTCCACCTCGACCTGGCCGGTGAGCCGAAGGTCGAGGAGCGCGAGGTGGTCAGTGAGACCATCGAGTCGGTGCGCTGCCGCTGGTGCAACGCCGTGGATCAGGTGGAACTCGTGGACAGGCCGGGCGCCGACTCCTGAGGGAGCGGGCCCCGCACAGAGGTTGGGGTGTTGACGGATGGTGGAGACACAAGGCGGGGGGCCGGACGACGGCGCCGCTGAGGTGCTCGACCGTCCGCTGCCCGACGGTGTGCGGCGCCGGGTGGTGCAGATCGTGTCGGACGGCTTCGGCGGGCTGACCGTCGGTGAACTGCCCGCGCAGCTCAGACAGTACGCGCGGTTCGCGCCGAACCGGCGGGCCAAGTTCGCCGGCAACGCGATGGCCGCGGCGCTGGAGACCGATCCGCTCTTCCGGCAGCGGATCGGCGAGAAGTTCAGAGAGGCGCAGCCGGAACTCGTCGGCGCCCTCGACTCCGGCTCGCCGCCCCCGGCCGCGGATCCGCTCGACGTGGCGGCCGCGGCCTATGTTCTGCGCCCCGTCGGCTGGGTGAAGCTCGTGACCGCGGCCGGCGAGGAGGCCCAGCGGGCCGATGCCGAGCGCGCCGACGAGGAGAGCCGCGTCGAGCTGGAGCGGCTGCGCGAGGAGCTGACGGCCGCCAGGGACCACACGCGTGCCGAGACCGAGCGGCTGCGTGCGGAGCTGGACTCCGCCAAGAAGGAAGCCGAATCGCTTCACCGCAAGCTGCGGGCCGCCCTCAGTGACGTCAAGCGCGGCGAGGCGGCGCTGCGCAAGTTGCAGGGCGAGATGGACGCCGTGCGTGCCGAGGGGCAGGCGCAGGTGTCCGCCGCCGAGGTCGAGTCGCGTCGGCTCAAGGCCCGGCTGGGGGAGGCCGAGGCCGCCCTGGAGGCCACGCGCCGGGCGGCGCGGGAGGGGCGCAGTGTCGAGGACATGCGGGTCCGGCTGCTGCTGGACACCGTTCTCGACGCGGCCCAAGGGCTGCGCCGGGAGCTGGCGTTGCCGCCCGTGTCGGTGCGTCCCGCGGAGACCGTCGACGCGGTCGAACCGGGTCGAATGACGCCGAAAGACATCGCGGCGCGGGCCCTGTCCGAACATGACCCGGCCATTTTGGACCAGTTGTTGGCGCTGCCTCAGGCCCACTTGGTGGTCGACGGCTACAACGTCACCAAGACCGGCTATCCGCAGATGCCGTTGGAGAAGCAGCGGCTGCGGCTCCTCGGTCAGCTCTCGCAGCTCGCCGCGCAGACCGGGGCCGAGGTGACCTGCGTCTTCGACGGTGCCGAACTGGCCGCGCCGGTGTTGCTCGCGCCGCCGCGCGGCGTGCGGGTGCTGTTCTCCAAGCCGGGTGTCACGGCCGACGAACTGATCCGCCAGCTGGTGCGCGCCGAGCCGCCGGGCCGGCCCGTCATCGTGGCCTCGACCGACCGCGAGGTCGCCGACGGAGTGGCCAAGGCGGGGGCCCGGCCTGTCGCTTCCGCGATGCTTCTGAAGCGGCTGTCCTGAACTTCAAGGTCCAGGCTTATTGCCCGATTTGATCGAATCGTCACGCAACGTAGCGTCAATCGAGCATTACCGCACGTGAGTTGTGTGTAAAGAATGCAGTCCGTGACTGATTTTTTGGCGCGAGGATTTGAACTGATCACAAGAAGGTCACTAGGGTCTGGCCTCGAACCTCCGAACGGGTGATCACTCACAAGAAGGAGCTCACCTCCGTGGCGTCCCACCGTCGACCCAAGCAGCCGAGCCGCACACGCGTGACCGTGCTGACCACCGCTGCTGCCGCCGCCGTCGCGCTGAGCGCCAACGCCGCCAACGCGGCACCGAGCGAGAAGCCCAGCAAGGACGAGGTCAAGTCCAAGGTCGACAAGCTCTACGAGGAGGCCGAGCAGGCCACCGAGAAGCTCAACGGCGCCAAGGAGAAGCAGGAGAAGCTCCAGAAGGAGATCTCCGCCATCCAGGACACCGTGGCCCGCGGCCAGGAGGACCTCAACGGGCTCCGCGACTCCATGGGTCTCGCGGCCGCCGCCCAGTACCGCACGGGTTCCATAGACGCCTCCCTCCAGCTCTTCCTGTCGTCCAACCCGGACGACTACCTGGACAAGGCCTCCACGGCCGACCAGTTGAGCGCCCAGCAGGTCGAGGCACTGAAGAAGATCCAGGAGAAGCAGCGCGAGCTCGCGCAGGAGCGTTCCGAGGCCTCCGAGAAGCTCAAGGACCTCTCCTCCACCCGTACCGAACTGGCCAAGAAGAAGAAGGAAGTCCAGGCCAAGCTCGCCGAGGCGCAGAAGCTCCTCAACACGCTGACGGCCGCCGAGAAGGCCGCCCTCGCCGCCGAGGACGCGCGCGCCAGCCGCTCCGCCAGCGAGCGCGTGAACCTCGGCAACACCCCGCCCGCCTCCAACTTCGCCGCCGCCGCCTTCCAGGCCGCCCAGACCCAGCTCGGCAAGCCGTACGTCTACGGCGCCACGGGCACCGCCTCCTACGACTGCTCGGGCCTGACCTCCTGGGCCTACGCCCAGGCCGGCGTCTCCATCCCGCGCACCTCCCAGGCCCAGGCGAACGCGGGCACGCACCTGTCCCTCAGCCAGCTCAAGGTCGGCGACCTCGTCATCTTCTACGGCGACCTGCACCATGTCGGCATCTACGCCGGCAACGGCCAGGTGATCCACGCCCCGCGCACCGGCACGGTCGTGCGCTACGAGGCGATCAGCAACATGCCGTTCCAGTTCGGCGTCCGGATCTGAGCACCCTCAAGATCGCGACACCGCACCGCCCGAACGGGTGGATTGCCGCCACCTGAACTGACCCCGCACCCCGTCGATGACCTGCGTCAGCGGCGGGGTGTCACGTTGTGTGCCCGCGACGGTCGTTGGTCGGTGCCCCCTCACGGAGCTACTGTCGGCCGCGTTTCCCCGCTGCGGCGGGGAGCAGTCCTTGTCCGCCAGCGGAAGGAGTGCGGCCTCCGTGGTGTCCCATCGCCGCCTTGTACCGTCCGGGTTCGACCGGGGCGCCGGCGCCGCCGCGCTCTGTGTCCTGTCAGCCACCGCCGCGGCCCTCGGGGCCGTACCGGCCACGGCCGCGCCGCACGACACCCGCGCCGAGGTGGACCGCCTCTACGAGGAGGCCGAGAAGGCGACCGAGGCCTACAACAAGGCCGACGAACGCGCCGATGCGCTGAAGAAGCAGGTCGGCACCGCGCAGGACCGGATCGCCCGGCAGCAGGACCGCATCAACTCCATGCGGGAGGCGCTCGGTTCGCTGGCCGGTGCCCAGTACCGCTCCGGCGGCCTCGACCCCTCGCTCGCCCTGCTGTTCTCCGACGACCCGGACGACTACCTCGACAAGGCCGCCGCCCTGGACCGGATCACCGCCCACCAGGCCGGTGAGCTCAAGGACCTCCAGTCGGCGATGCGTGAACTCGCCCAGGAGCGCGCGGAGGCGGCCGGTCAGCTGGCCGAACTGGAGAAGAGCCGCAAGGCGGTCGCGACCCACAAACAGACGGTCGAGCGCAAACTGGCCAAGGCCCGTCAACTGCTCAACTCCCTGCCGTCCGCGGAGCGCGCCGCCTACGACCGGGCCTCCCGCTCCGGCCGCGAGGAGATGCCCGACCTCAGCGGGGCGCTGCCGCCCAACGCCCGTGCCGCCGCCGCGGTCGCCGCGGCCCGTGCCGCCGTCGGCAAGCCGTACGTCTGGGGCGCGACCGGCCCCTCCGGCTTCGACTGCTCGGGCCTGATGGTGTGGTCGTACCGGCATGCCGGGGTCTCCCTGCCGCGTACCTCGCAGGGCCAGCGCTACGCGGGCCGGCAGGTCCCGCTCTCCCAGGCGCAGCCCGGCGATCTGGTCACGTACCGGGGCGACGCCAGTCACGTCGGCATGTACGTCGGCAACGGCCAGGTGATCCACGCGCCCTACCCCGGCGCGCCCGTCCGCTACGACCCGGTGGGCATGATGCCGGGCGCGACGGTGACCAGGCCCTGAGCCCGGCCGGGCTCCCTCCGGCTGCGGAGCCGGCCGGCGGTCCCCGGTCGCCCCGGACCTCTGACCCTCGCGCCCGTCCCGCCGTACGATCGTGAAATGGCTGGTCGAAGGCGGGCGTCGGGACACGGGGTGTTCGCGCTGTGCCTGCTGCTGGTCTCGCTGGTGGCCTGCGGGGGGAGAGCGGGGAACGGCACCGCCAGGGCGGACGTCCAGGAGCTGCTCGACCGGCGGTCGGCCGCGGTGCTCGACCGGGACCGGGCGGCCTTCATGCAGACGGGCGCGCTGGACTGGTTCGAGCACGCGCGGGGCGTGCCGTTCGCGTCCTGGACGTACCGGCTGACGGGGCTGCACCAGCACGGCGCCGACGCCACCGCCGACGTCGAGCTGAAGTACCGCATACAGGGCTACGACAACGCGCCGGTCACCGTCGGCCGGACGCTCACCCTGACCCGGGACGCGGGCGGCGAGTGGTACGTCGACCAGGAACAGCCCGCGAAGAAGTCCGCCCAGCAGCTGTGGGACCAGGGCGAGGTGGACGTCGTGCGCGGCAGGCACAGCCTCGTCCTCGGGGTCGGCCGGTCGAGCGCGGCGCTGCACACCTACGCGGATCTGGCGGACCGCGCGGTTCCGGCGGTGTCGGCGCGGTGGGGCACCGGCTGGGCGCGGCATGTCGTGGTGCTCGTGCCGAGGTCGCTGGAGGGCATGGCGGGGCTGCTGGGCTCGCCCGCCTCCTCGTACCGCGGGATCGCCGCCGTCACCACCGGCGAGACCGGGGCCCCGGCGAGCGCGCCCGCCGACCGGGTCATCGTCAACCCCGACGCGTACGGCGTGCTCGGCAGCGTCGGCAAGCAGGTGGTGCTCACCCACGAGACCACCCATGTCGCCACCCGCGAGGACACCACCGCCGCCACCCCCCTGTGGCTGTCCGAGGGGTACGCCGACTGGATCGGTTACCTCGACTCCGGCCGCTCGCCCGTGCAGGCCGCGCCGGAGCTGTGGCGGGCCGTGACCGAGGGGCGGACGCCGGAGGCCCTGCCCGCGGACGCGGACTTCGGGTTCAGCGGCGACGCGACGAAGCTGGCGCAGGCCTACGAGAGCGGCTGGCTGGCCTGCCGGATGGTCGCGGAGCGGTGGGGCACCGACCAGCTGCGGGCGTTCTACCGGGCCGTGGGCGCCCACGAGCAGCGGGCCGGGGCGGTCGAGGACGCGCTGAAGGACGTGCTCGGCACCGACCTGGACGACTTCACGGACCAGTGGCGGGACTATCTGAAGGCTGAGCTCGACTGAGCCGCTCGATGGCCTCCTCCAGCCAGGTGCGCTCCGCCTCCCCGGTCGCCCGCGCGACTCGCAGCATGCCTTCGCGAAACAGGTCCGCCGCCTCCTCCGCGGGGACGGGTCTGCCGCCCTCGTAGAAGAAGCTCGTGGGCGTGTCGAGGAACTCCAGGCGGCGGCGGAGCACCGCGGCCTGTTCGCCGCGGTCCGGGAGGTGGCGCAGGAACGTCAGGACCGTGTTGAAGCGGACCTGGTCGGAGATCTCGACCGGCTTGGGGTGCCGCAGGCGCTCCAGCAGGTCCGCGCGGCCGGTCTCGGTGAGGGAGAGCGTGCGGCGCGGGGCCGCGCTCGCGCCGGGCTCCGTGTGCTCGTCGAGCTTGCCCGCCTTGATCAGGCGGGTGATGGCCGGGTAGAGGGCACCGTCGCTGACCGGGCGGACATGGCCGCTGAGCGCCTTGATGCGCTCCTTCAACTCATAGCCGTGCAGCGGTTCTTCGGCCAGGAAGCCCAGGATCGACAGCTCCAGCACGCCGATTCCTCCTTGTGGTGGTCGTGGTGCCATGGTACCTCTTATCGAGCTACCTCGTTTCGAGGTAGCTCGGATTGATGCAGCTCGGATCGAGGGGGCTTTCTCATGGACAGTCATCGGCGTCGGATCGTCGCGCTCGCCCACCCCGTCTACTTCTCGCTGCTCGCCTCCGTCGCCGCCGGGATCATCAACACCGTCTGGGTCTCCCGGCTCGGCGGACCGGCGGTGGCCGCCGTCGCCGTGGCGACCAACACCGAGAACGTGCTGCTCGGGGTGGCCCTGGTCTTCGGCTCGGGCACGACCGTGCTGGTCGCGCGGGCCAGGGGGGCGCGGGACCCGGGGGCGGTACGGGCCGCCGTGCGCGGGGGCTGGGCGGTGTGCGGGGCGGTCACGCCGGTGGTCGTGGTGGGCGGGTATCTGCTGCGGGAGCCGCTGGCCCGGCTGGTGCTCGGCGAGGGCGCGGCGCTGCCGCTCGCCGTCGGCTACTTCGCGATATCCATGCCGGGCATCGCTGTGTTCTTCGCCCAGCAGATGGTCGACGCCATCCTGAAGGGCACGGGGGACACCAGGACGCCGATGCGGCTCGCCCTGCTGGCCAACGGGCTGATCCTCGTCTGCGACCCGCTCTTCATCCACTTCTACGGTGTCCGGGGCGCCGCCGCCTCGACGGTGCTGTGCCGGTGCGTGGCCCTGGGGGCCGGGCTTCTCGCCCTGCGGCGGAACGCGCTGCTGCGGCACGCCGCCGGACCCGGCGTCGCCTTCCGGCGGACGCTGCGCACCGGACTGCCGATGGCCGCCGACTTCACCGTGCGGCAGGGCGGGGCGCTGGTGCTGGTCGCCGTCGTGGCGCGGATCGGGGTGACGGCGGTGGCCGCGTACGCCATCGCCTACAAGGTCCTCTACCTCGCCACCATGGGCTTCTACGCCGTCCGGCAGGCCGCCGCCATCCACACCGCGCATCTGCTGGGCGCGGGGTCGGACGCGCGGCGGGCGATCGGGCGGCAGGCGGTGACGGTGTCCGGGGCCTTCGGACTGGTCGCCGTCGCGCTGTTCGCCCTGACCGCGCCCTGGATCATGGCCGCCTTCGGCGCCGGGGGCGCGGTCGCCGACGCGGGGGTGCTGTTCCTGCGCTGCGCAGGGCCCTATCTGCTGCTGATGGCCTGTTTCATCGCGCTGGGCGGGGTCTTCGAGGGCAGCGGGGGCGCGCCGGTGCTGCTGCGGGTGACGCTGCTGGGGACCGCCGTCCAACTGCCGCTGGCGTACGGGCTGTCCGGGCTCGGGCTGCCGGGGGTGTGCCTCGCGATGGCGCTGGCCATGGCCGTGCAGTGTGCGGTGGTGGGCGTGGTGCTCGGGCGGTCCCGGCGTCAGGAGGAGACCGAGGTCTCCGGCGACTCGGACGACTCGGACGACTCCGACGCCTCTGCGGCCTGCGCGGCCTGAGCGGGTTCGGCGGCCTCGACGGGGGCGCTCACCGTGGCCCGCCACAGCTCCACGGCCGCCAGGACGGTCGCGGCGACGAGCAGGCCGTTGCGCAGGAAGAGCAGGGTGACGCCCAGGCCGTCACTGGCGACGACGTTCGCGAAGTAGACCGGGAACTCCAGCACGGTCACGAAGGACGCCACCAGCACCAGCAGGGCGGGCACCGTCATCCGGCTCGCCCGGAAGCACAGGCACACCGCGGCCAGGCCGATCAGCCACACCATGTACTGCGGGCTGATCACCCGGCTCGTGGTCGTGAACAGCAGGATCGCCACGAACGCCGCGTCCGCCAGGGTGTGTGCCTCGAAGCGGGTCGCCACCAGCCGCCACAGCAGCAGCCAGGCGAAGGCGACGCCGGTCAGGGCGAGCGCGGCGGTGCTGACGACGTTCACCCACGGGCCGAGGAACTCCACCGAGCCGTAGTTCAGCAGCACCTGGCCGTCCCAGCCGTACCGTCGCGCCACATGGAAGACCAGGGAGCCGAGCGACTCCACCTCGGTGCCCCGGTCGGCCTGGAAGGTCAGGAAGGCGAAGGCGCCGGGCATGGCCACCGCGAACAGGGCCGCGAGGCCGGCCGCCGTGGCCGCCGCCGACATCCACGTGGCCCGCTTACGGGCGGCCACCAGCAGCAGCACCGGCCACACCTTGAGCATCGCCCCGAAGCCGACCAGGGCGCCCATCACGCGCGGATGCCGGGCGCCCGCGAGCAGCGCGGCCACGGCGACGGCGGTGACCATCACGTCGTAGCGGGCGTACACGGTCGGACCGAGCAGCGGCACGCCCACCACCCACATCCACACGCCGCGCAGACTCCGCCCGGGACGCAGGCCCGCGTACAGCAGCAGGGAGAAGACCACCAGGTCGGCGAGGAAGGCGAGGACGAAGAACGCCGTCGCGTACGAAAGGAACGGCAGCAGGGCGGGGGAGAGGATCGCCAGCGCCGCGGCCGGCGGGTACTGCCAGGTGACGTCGTCCTGCGGGAAGGTGCCGGTGCGCAGCACGTCGTACCAGCCCTGGTAGATCACCGACACGTCGCTGGTGACGTCCGGGCCGGGGAAGACGTACACCTTCAGGACGAACAGGAGCAGCAGCAGTCGCGTCAGGCCCCAGGTCGCCAGCAGTCCCGCCGGAGACCGCCTCGTACCCGCAATGTCCACCGGAGCCCCTGTTCGCGCGTTGCCGTGTTCGCTGTCCTTGAGATGGCCATGATGTCCCGGCCTGCTGTGAGGTTGCCATAAACGTGGCCGCGCCCGGCTGTGAGGGGGTCGTGGAGCGGAGGTGGGCATGCCGTTGGGTAGGGTCGGCGGCGATGCGCACGACGATGTCCAAGACCCTGATCGTCACGAACGACTTCCCGCCCAGGCCAGGCGGTATCCAGGCGTTCCTGCACAACATGGCGCTGCGCCTCGATCCCGAGCGGCTCGTGGTCTATGCCTCGACCTGGAAGCGGGGGCGGGAGGGCGTAGCGGCCACGGCCGCCTTCGACGCCGAGCAGCCCTTCACCGTCGTACGCGACCGTACGACGATGCTCCTGCCGACGCCCGCGGCGACGCGTACGGCGGTCGGACTGCTGCGGGAACACGGCTGTACGTCGGTGTGGTTCGGGGCGGCGGCCCCGCTCGGGCTGATGGCGCCCGCGCTGCGGAAGGCGGGGGCCGAGCGGCTGGTGGCCACGACCCACGGGCACGAGGCGGGGTGGGCGCAACTGCCCGCCGCCCGGCAGCTGCTGCGCCGGATCGGTGAGGGCACGGACACCCTCACCTACCTCGGGGAGTACACGCGGTCGCGGATCGCCGCGGCGCTGACGCCGGAGGCCGGCTCGCGGATGGTGCAGCTGCCGCCGGGGGTGGACGAGAAGACCTTCCATCCGGGGTCGGGCGGCGAGGCCGTGCGGGCGCGGCTCGGGCTGACCGACCGGCCGGTGGTGGTGTGCGTCTCGCGGCTGGTGCCACGCAAGGGGCAGGACACGCTGATCCTGGCGATGCCGCGGATTCTGGCCGCCCAGCCGGACGCGGTGCTGCTGATCGTCGGGGGCGGTCCGTACGAGAAGGAGCTGCGCAGGCTCGCAGCCGAGACCCGGGTGGCCGACTCGGTCGTCTTCACGGGGGCCGTGCCCTGGTCCGAGCTGCCCGCGCACTACGGCGCCGGGGACGTCTTCGCGATGCCGTGCCGGACCCGGCGGGGCGGGCTCGACGTGGAGGGGCTCGGGATCGTCTACCTGGAGGCCTCGGCGACCGGGCTGCCGGTCGTCGCCGGGGACTCCGGCGGGGCGCCGGACGCGGTGCTCGACGGGGAGACCGGGTGGGTCGTGCGGGGCGGGTCGGCCGAGGACTGCGCCGAGCGGATCCTGGCGCTCCTGGACGATGCCGAGCTGCGGCAGCGGATGGGGGAACGGGGGCGGGCCTGGGTCGAGGAGAAGTGGCGCTGGGACCTGCTGGCAGAAAAGTTGAAGACGTTGCTCTAGGCGTCTAGGCGGAACCGAATAATCCGCCCATGCTGCGCGCATGACAGCAAAACTGATGCAGCGTCAGCTGACGAGACGTCACATATTGGGCATGGTGGCCCTCCAGACCGCCGCCGCGTCCGGTCTCACCCGCATCGGTCTCGAGTCGGCGTCGGCCGTGGAACCGGCCGCCGTCGACAACGCCCCGGCCATCGTGGTCGGTTCGGGCTACGGCGCCGCCGTGGCCGCCCTCCGCCTCGGCCAGGCCGGCATCCGCACCCTGATGATCGAGATGGGCCGGCTGTGGAACACCGCCGGCTCCGACGGCAAGATCTTCTGCTCCACCGCCGCCCCGGACCAGCGCTCCATGTGGTTCCGCACCCGCACCGAGGCACCGCTCGCCACCTTCCTGTGGCTGGACGTCGTCAACAAGGACATCAGCCCCTACCCCGGCGTCCTGGACCGGGTGCACTTCGACCACATGTCGGTGTTCGTGGGGCGGGGCGTCGGCGGCGGCTCACTGGTCAACGGCTGCATGGCGGTGACCCCGCTCAAGTCGTACTTCGCCGAACAGTTCCCGACCGTCGACGCCGACGAGATGTACGCGACGTACTTCCCGCGCGCCAACTCCATGCTCGGCGTCAACACCGTCGACCCCACCTGGTTCGAGTCGACGGAGTGGTACCGCTTCACCCGGATCTCCCGGAAGCACGCCCAGAACACCGGCCTGAGGACCACCTTCGTGCCCAGCACCTACGACTTCGCCTACATGCAGAAGGAGGCCGCGGGGACGGCGACCAGGTCGGCGCTCGCCCAGGAGGTCATCTACGGCAACAACCACGGCAAGAAGAGCCTCGACAAGACCTATCTCGCCGCCGCGCTCGGCACCGGGAACGTCACCATCAACACGATGGAGCGGGTGCGGGCCATCAGCCGGGCGAGCGACGGCTCGTACATCCTGACCGCCGACCGCATCGACGACGCCGGCACGGTCGTCGAGACCAAGCAGTACAGCTGCACCTACCTGTTCCTCGGCGGCGGCAGCCTCGGCACCACCGAACTCCTCGTCCGCGCCCGGGACACCGGCACCCTGCCCGCCCTGGACCCGAGCGTCGGCGCCGGGTGGGGACCCAACGGCAACACCATGCTCGGCCGGGCCAACCACCTGTGGGACACGGTCGGGGCGAACCAGTCGACCATGCCGGTCATGGGCATCGACGACTGGGCCAACACCGCCAACCCGGTCTTCGCCGAGATCGCCCCCCTGCCCACGGGCCTGGAGCACTGGGTCAGCCTCTACCTGGCGATCACCAAGAACCCTCAGCGGGCCGCGTTCACGTACGACAGCGCCACGGACGGCGTGAAGCTGGGCTGGACCGCAGCCCAGAGCGCGGTGTCCTCGGGCATGGCCAAGAAGCTCTTCGACCGGATCAACTCGGCGAACGTGACGATCTACCGCACCGACCTGTTCGGCTCCTCCAACAAGACCTTCGCCGACGACTTCACCTACCACCCGCTGGGCGGCTGCGTGCTGGGCAAGGCGACCGACAACTACGGCCGGGTGAAGGGGTATTCGCGGCTGTACGTCACCGACGGCTCGCTCGTGCCCGGGTCGATCGGCGTCAACCCGTTCGTGACGATCACCGCGCTCGCGGAACGGACGATGGCGCGGGTCCTCGTGGAGGACACCGCGCCATAAGTCGCGTACCGCAGTGACTACTTCTGGTAGATCGCCTCGATCTCGTCCGCGTAGTCCTTCGCCACCACGTTGCGCTTGAGCTTCAGGGACGGCGTCAGGTGGCCCGACTCCTCCGTGAACTGGGAGGACAGAATGCGGAACTTCCGCACCGATTCCGCCTTCGACACCGCGGCGTTGCCGTCGTCGATCGCGGCCTGGATGGCAGCGTTCAGGTCCGCGTCCCCGGCCAGCGACGCCGCGGTGGAACCCGCCGGCTTGCCGTGCTCCGCGGCCCACCGGCCCAGGAACTCCTCGTCGACGGTGACCAGCGCGCCCACGAAGGGCCGCCCGTCGCCGACCACCATGCACTCCGCGACCAGCGCGTGGGCGCGGATGCGGTCCTCGATCACGGCCGGGGCGACGTTCTTGCCGCCCGCGGTGACGATGATCTCCTTCTTGCGGCCGGTGATCCGGAGGTAGCCGTCCTCGTCGAGGGTGCCGATGTCACCGGTGTGGAACCAGCCGTCGGCCAGCGCCTCGGCGGTCGCGGCCTCGTTGTTCCAGTAGCCCTTGAACAGGTGCTCGCCGTGCAGCAGCACCTCGCCGTCGTCGGCGATCCGGACCACCGAACCGGGCAGCGGCTGGCCGACCGTGCCGATCTTCTGCCGGTCCCAGGGGTTGAAGGCGGTGGCCGCGCAGGACTCGGTCAGGCCGTAGCCCTCCAGCACCGTGAAGCCGATGCCGCGGAAGAAGTGACCGAGCCGCTCGCCCAGCGGGGCGCCGCCGGAGATGGCGTACTCGCCCTTGCCGCCGAGGACCGCGCGCAGCTTGCTGTAGACCAGCTTGTCGAAGGTCTTGTGCTTGAGCCGCAGACCGAGGGACGGGCCCGACGGGGTGTCCAGCGCCTTGCTGTACGCGATCGCGGTGTCCGCGGCCTTGTCGAAGATCTTGCCCTTGCCGTCGGCCTGCGCCTTGGCGCGCGCCGAGTTGTAGACCTTCTCGAAGACGCGCGGGACGCCCAGGATCAGCGTCGGCCGGAAGGAGGCCAGCTCGTCGGTGAGGTTCTTGATGTCCGGGACGGTGCCCAGCTTGATCGGCGCCATCATCGGCGCGACCTGCACGAGCCGCCCGAAGACGTGCGCGAGCGGGAGGAAGAGCAGGACGCTGCACTCGCCGGTGCGGAACAGCGGACGCAGCCGCTCCACGACGTTCCCGCACTCGGCGAAGAAGCTGCGGTGGGTCAGCACACAGCCCTTGGGGCGGCCCGTCGTCCCGGACGTGTAGACGATGGTCGCCGGGTCGTCCGCCTTCGCCAGCGAGCTGCGCTCCTCGACGGCGGCGTCGCTGATGTCCTGCCCGAGCCGGCCCAGCTCCGCCACCCCGCCGGCCTCGATCTGCCAGACGTGCTTGAGGGCGGGCAGCCGGTCGCGCACCGACTCGACGGCGGCGGCATGGTTGTCCAGCTCCACCACACAGGCGGTCGCGCCCGAGTCGGAGAGGATCCACTGGATCTGCTCGGGCGAGCTGGTCTCGTACACCGGGACGGTGACCGCGCCCGCACACCAGATCGCGAAGTCGAGCAGCGTCCACTCGTAGCGGGTCCGCGACATCAGGCCCACCCGGTCGCCGGGCTGCACCCCCGAGGCGATGAGGCCCTTGGCGGCCGCGTGCACCTCCGCGAGGAAGGCCGTGGCCGTCACGTCCTGCCAGGCACCGCCGACCTTGCGGGCGATGACGGCGACATCGGGATGCTGCGCGGCGTTTCTGCGGACGATGTCGGTGAGGTTTCCGTCCGCAGGGACCTCGTACAAAGCCGGAAGGCTGAACTCGCGCAAGACTGCTGCTCCTCATAAGGCGCCGGCGCCACGACGTTGTGCGATGCGACGGTGCGGTCCAAGGCTCGGGCAGGTGCTCAGGCTTCTTCAAATGGTTGCAGCCACTGGTTGAAATCCTGAGCACGACTGGACTGCCCGGACGTTACCCGCCGGTATGGCGTCTCCGACAGGGGGTCCCGGCGAGATGTTCGCTGCGTCACACGGATTGGTGTTTCTCAGCGCACAGTAGTCGAGGCGTCTGACGACTGGCCAGTAACCGCAGGTCCGGCCGCCACTGTTCACGTATGCCGCACACGCCTACCCTTGATCGTCATGGCACCCACACCCGCCGGTAACCGGAGGACACGCGTACATGTGGTCAGCGACGTGCACGGCAACGCCCGGGACCTGGCCGGCGCCGGCGAGGGTGCGGACGCCCTGATCTGCCTGGGTGACCTGGTCCTCTTCCTCGACTACGCCGACCACTCCCGCGGCATCTTCCCCGACCTGTTCGGCGAGGAGAACGCCGATCGCATCGTCGAACTGCGGACCGCCCGCCGCTTCGAGGAGGCCCGCGAGTTCGGCGCCCGCCTGTGGGCCGGGATCGGTACGGACCGGGCGAGCGCCATCGAGCAAGCGGTGCGCAAGCAGTACGCCGAGATGTTCGCCGCGTTCCCGACCCCGACGTACGCCACCTACGGCAATGTCGACATGCCGCCCCTGTGGGAGGAGTACGCCGGACCGGGCACGACGGTCCTGGACGGGGAGCGGGTGGAGATCGGCGGACGGGTCTTCGGGTTCGTCGGCGGGGGCCTGCGCACGCCCATGCGCACCCCGTACGAGATCAGCGACGAGGAGTACGCGGCGAAGATCGAGGCGGTCGGCGAGGTGGACGTGCTGTGCACCCACATCCCGCCGGAGGTCCCGGAGCTCGTCTACGACACCGTCGCGCGCCGCTTCGAACGGGGGAGCCGGGCACTGCTGGACGCGATCCGGCGCACCCGGCCGCGGTACGCCCTGTTCGGCCACGTCCACCAGCCGCTCGTCCGCCGGATGCGGATCGGTGCCACCGAGTGCGTCAACGTCGGGCACTTCGCGGGGAGCGGCACACCGTGGGCGCTCGAATGGTGAGGGTTCCGGACGGCGGGTGGCTCGAAGGGTGAGGGGCGTGAACGCGAGCGGCCCGGACGGCGGGTGGCCCGAAGGGTGACCGGTCGGTGAAGTCGGCCGCTCACGTGCGCGGTAGCCTTCACGCTGCACACACGTGCGCACGCTTCATGACCTACCGGCCCGCATCTGGAGGAGCCACGGCGATGGCGGAACACACCAGCTCGAGCATCACGATCGAGGCGGCACCGGCCGACGTCATGGCGGTGATCGCCGACTTCGCCCGCTACCCGGACTGGACCGGCGAGGTGAAGCAGGCGGAGGTCCTGGCCACGGACGCCTCCGGCCGTGCCGAGCAGGTACGGCTCGTCATGGACGCCGGCGCCATCAAGGACGACCAGGTGCTGGGCTACACGTGGACCGGGGAGAACGAGGTCTCCTGGACGCTGGTGAAGTCCCAGATGCTGCGCCAGCTCGACGGCACGTACCTCCTCAAGGCGACCGGCACCGGTGCCACCGAGGTCACCTACGTCCTGACCGTCGACGTCAAGATCCCGATGCTCGGGATGATCAAGCGCAAGGCCGAGAAGGTCATCATCGACCGGGCGCTGGCCGGGCTGAAGAAGCGGGTGGAGTCGGGGGCGAAGTAGGGATTCACCGCATGGGGATCTACCGTTCACTCCCATGCGCACCCTCCTGATCACCGGTCCCGGCGGCAGCGGTCGTACGACGGTCGCCGCCGCCACCGCACTCGCCGCCGCCCGCGCGGGTGACCGGACCCTGCTCCTCAGCGGCGACCGGACCGACACCCTCGGCGCGGTCCTGGGTGTCGCCACCGGCCCCCGGCCGGTGGAGGTCCGCGACGGGCTCACCGCGTGGCGGCCCGACGCGACCGCCGGATTCCGGGACGATCTCGCCGGTTTCCAGGAGCGCGCCTCCTCCGTCCTGGACCTGCTCGGCGCCTCCCGCCTCGATCCCGAAGAGGTCACCCCGCTGCCCGGCGCGGAGGAGCTCACGCTTCTCCGCGCGCTCCGGGACGCGGCCCTGTCCGAGCGCCACGACCTGCTCGTCGTGGACCTCCCGCCCACCCCGCAGGCCCTCGCCCTCCTCGCGCTCCCCGAGGAACTGCGCCGTTATCTGCGCCGGCTGCTGCCCCCCGAGCGACAGGCCGCGCGGGCGCTCAGGCCCGTGCTCGGCCGGCTGGCCGGGGTGCCGATGCCGTCGGAGTGGCTGTACGAGACCACCGCGCGGTGGGACCTGGAGCTCGCCGCCGTCGAGGCCGTCATCGCCGACCGCAAGACGGCCGTACGCCTCGTCGCCGAGCCGGGGCCGGCCGGTGCCGACGCCGTCCGCGCCGCCACCCTCGGGCTCGCCCTGCGCGGGCTGAGCCCCGACCGTCTGCTGGCGAACCGGGTCCTCCCCGACGTCCCCGCCGACAGCCGGTTCGCCGGGGCCGTCGCCCAGCAGCGCAAGGCGCTGGAGGAGTGGCGGGAGGCGTACGAGGTCGTGGAGGTCGCCCACTCCGGACGGGACCCGCGCGGCCTCGACGACCTCGAAGAGCTGGGTGCGCCCGGGGCGCCGCAGGTGCCGTCCGGGGTGGAGTGGCCGGTCGCCGACCGGCTCGCCGAGGACGGCGTGCTGGTGTGGCACCTCCCGCTGCCCGGCGCGGTGCGCGACGAGCTGGACCTCATCCGGCGCGGTGACGAACTCGTCGTCACCGCCGGGCGGTTCCGGCGGATCGTGCCCCTGCCCTCCGCGCTGCGCCGCTGCACCGTCGCCGGGGCCGCGCTGCGCGACGGAGAGCTGCGCGTGCGGTTCGCGCCGGACCCGGATCTCTGGCCGGAGACACGGTGAATCCGGTGCGGCCGTTCGGGTAACGTCGTAGGGACGAACCGCAGTCAGGAGTCCGTCATGAGCGAAGAGCTCCGCCCGTCAGAGGCCGATGAGGCTGTGGACGAGGTGCGGGCCACCGACGCCGACGCCTGGGCGACGGCGTGTGCCGAGGACCTCGCGGCGGAGAAGGCCCGCCGCCGCGCCGAACACGGCCAGCCGCCCGGCTCGGCCGCCGAGGAACTGCGCAGACTCGTCGACGCCGTCACCGACAAGCTGTCGTCGATCCAGTCGCCGCTGCTCGGGGCGGTCGCCGGACCGGCCGCCCAGCAGGTGGTGCAGCAGGTCGTCCAGCAGGCCAAGGCCGCCGTCGAGCCCGTCATCGAACGCAACCCGGACGTCTTCGACCACCTCGCAGCCGCCGGCAGCGAACTCCTGGCCGCCTACCGCTCCGCGGTCCAGGCCCAGGAACAGCGCTGGACCCAGCGGGACACCAAGCCCGAGGAGGGCGGCGAGGGCCCCGGTCCGGGGGAGCGCATCGACCTGGACTAGAGCGCCCTCGGGTACGGTGGGCCGTAGCGGGGCTCGACCGAAACTGAGGGATTCATGGGACTCACCATCGGCGTCGACATCGGCGGCACGAAGATCGCGGCCGGCGTGGTCGATGAGGAAGGCAACATCCTCTCGACCTTCAAGGTGCCGACCCCGGGCACGCCCGAGGGCATCGTGGACGCCATCGCCTCCGCCGTCGAGGGCGCGCGCGCAGGTCACGAGATCGTCGGCGTGGGCATCGGAGCCGCCGGTTACGTCAACCGGCAGCGCTCCGAGGTCTACTTCGCGCCCAACATCGACTGGCGCAACGAGCCGCTGAAGGCGGAGGTCGAGGCCCGCGTGGGCCTCCCCGTCGTCGTCGAGAACGACGCCAACGCGGCCGCATGGGGCGAGTACAAGTTCGGCGCGGGCAAGGGCCACCGCAACGTCATCTGCATCACGCTCGGCACCGGCCTCGGCGGCGGCATCATCATCGGCAACAAGCTGCGCCGCGGACACTTCGGCGTCGCCGCCGAGTTCGGCCACATCCGCATGGTGCCGGACGGGCTGCTGTGCGGCTGCGGCTCGCAGGGCTGCTGGGAGCAGTACGCGTCGGGGCGCGCCCTCGTCCGGTACGCCAAGCAGCGCGCCAACGCGACCCCGGAGCGCGCCGAGGTGCTGCTCGCCCTGGGTGACGGCACCCCCGAGGGCATCGAGGGCAAGCACATCTCCGTCGCCGCCCGGCAGGGCGACCCGGTCGCCGTCGACTCCTACCGCGAGCTCGCCCGCTGGGCCGGCGCCGGCCTCGCCGACCTCGCCTCCCTCTTCGACCCCTCCGCCTTCATCGTCGGCGGCGGCCTCTCCGACGAGGGCGAGCTGGTCCTCGACCCGATCCGCAAGTCGTACAAGCGCTGGCTGGTCGGCGGCAACTGGCGCCCGGTGGCGGACGTGATCGCCGCTCAGCTGGGCAACAAGGCGGGGATGGTCGGGGCTGCCGACCTGGCACGGGAGCCCGATCCGATCATGTGATCGAGCGGTGGGGCAGGGCTGTTCAGGGGCGCGGGGAGCTGCGCGACAAGCCACGACGATCCGGCAGTCGCGCACGAACCCTGCGCCCCGAGCCAGTGGGCGTACATTGACGCCATGCCCCCCGAGAGTTCAGCCCTCGTCCGAGTCCTGAGC
Organism: Streptomyces sp. Act143; assembly: GCF_003143935.1. Classification (GTDB taxonomy): domain Bacteria; phylum Actinomycetota; class Actinomycetes; order Streptomycetales; family Streptomycetaceae; genus Streptomyces. The sequence continues at coordinate 7,813,217 of NZ_QFRX01000001.1, forward strand.
TACAACGTCCGCTCCCTCCGCGACGACACCGCGGCCCTGGCCCGCGTCATCAAGGCCTGCGCCCCCGACCTCGTCCTCGTTCAAGAAGCCCCCCGCTTCTTCCGCTGGCGCAAGAAACTCGCCCGCCTGGCCCGCGCCGCCGACCTCGTCATCCTCACCGGCGGCGGCACCGCCGCGGGCCCGGCGATCCTCTGCGACCTCCGCGCCACCGTCGAGCGCACCGAGGACGTTCTCCTGCCGCTCACGCCCGGCCGGCACCGCCGCGGCTTCGCGACCGCCGTCGTACGGCTCGGTGGCGCCCGGCTCGGCGTGCTGAGCTGTCACCTCAGCCTCCAGAAGGACGAGCGCTACGAACAGGCCGGCATGCTTCTCGACCGGGTCGCCGGCCTGGGCGTCGAGCACGCCGTCGCGGGCGGCGACCTCAACGAACGCCCCGGTGGCCGCACGTTCCGCCGGCTGGCCGAGAGCCTCCAGGACTGCTGGGCCGTGGCCCCCGACGGCGGCGAGCACACCTGGGTCCACAGCGAACCCCACCAGCGCATCGACGCGATCTTCGCCACGAAGGGCATCGAGGTGCTCGGCTGCGGGGTGCCGCCGGACCTCCCGGAGAAAGACCTGAGGGCGGCCACGGACCACCTTCCGGTCCTGGCCACCCTCAGAGTTCCGGTGAGCTGACGGACTTACACGACCGCCCCGCGCCCCGGATCGTCGTCCTCGTCCTCGTCCGTCCGCATCCGCACCACCAGCGTCGCGAACCCGCCCAGGAAGCCGCCGATCCCGATCGTGGTGAGCCACCAGGTCATGTCCCAGCGGAGCAGTACCGCCAGCAGCAGGAGCAGCGGGCCGCCGAGCACCGCCAGCCACGCGAACTTGGCCGTGGTGTCGGCGTCCGGCAGCGGGGGCGGCTCCGGCGGGACGAAGTGGCCCTCGTCGTCCTCGTCGAAGTCGTCCTCGGTCGGCTCCGGCGCCGTGTAGTCGCGCGGGCCCACGCCGGGCGCGAAGGCGACCGAGCTGCCCAGCGGCCTGGCGGGCGCGGGCTTCTCGTCCGCCTTCGGCTTCCCGGCGTCCGTGTCGGCGCCGGTGCCGGTGTCGGTGCCCGTGTCGGTGTCGTTGGTCTCCGGCTCCAGCAGGGCCAGGTCCTCGACCGACTTGAACGGCTTGGCGCCCGGCGGGTCCGGCGGCTCCTCGCCGTACCCGGCGACGATCGCCTCCCAGGCGGCGGCCTCGTCGAAGGGGACGTGCTGCTCCTCCGCGCCGAGGCCGTCGCGCTCGTCGCGGTTCTCCCAGCCTTCCCGGTCCTCGCGGTCCGAGTCGTACTCAGCCACGTACGGCCGTCCCTTCCTTGCTGCCGGTGCCGGCGGCGAGCCGGCCGATGAACGCGGAGCTCTCCTCGAAGATCCGCTCCGCGTCATGGTCCAACGTCGCCACGTGGTAGCTCTGTTCCAGCACGATCTCCGTCACGTCCGTGGACGACACCCGGCTCAGCACGCGCGCGGAGTCGGCCGCCGGCACCACATGGTCCTCGGCGCTGCGCAACAGCAACAGCGGCTGGGTGACCTGCGGCAACTCGCCGTCGACCAGCCGGAAGAAGGCCCGCAGGGAGTGCGCGGCGTGCAGCGGCACCCGGGTGTAGCCCAGTTCGTGCCGGCCCTCCTTGGCGATGTCGTCGGCGATGCCCGGCGTCGACCGCAGGAAGTGACGGGCCACCGGAAGGGCGTACGGCGCGAGGCCGTGCATGCGGTTCGCGGGGTTGACGACCAGCACGCCCCGGACCGCGTCGCCGTGCTTCGCCGCCAGCCGCAGGGCGAGCGCGCCGCCCATCGACAGGCCGGCCACGAACACCTCGGAACAGCGCTCGGTGAGGGCGCGCAGCTCGCGGTCCACCTCGGCGTACCAGTCCTGCCAGCCGGTGAGCTGCATGTCCTCCCAACGGGTGCCGTGGCCCGGCAACAGGGGGAGCGACACGGTCAGGCCGCGCTCGGCGAGGTGCTCCGCCCAGGGGCGCAGCGACTGCGGGGAACCGGTGAAGCCGTGGCAGAGGAGGACGCCCGTCTGCCCGCCCTCATGGCGGAACGGCTCGGCTCCAGGGAGGACCGGCACCTTCGGTCTCCTGTTCATGGGGTCGGTTGCGTGTGCGTGGGGTCGTGCGCAGGTACTTCACCGTACGCGACCGCACTGACACCGACCAGGGTCGTCGGGTCCTTTGCCGGTGCTCCGGGTTAAGGTCTGATCGACAGACACAGGAGGCACTCGGTTGTTGTACGGAACGATGAAGGTCGCCATCGGAGGGCCGCTGAAGGTCGCCTTCAGGCCCTGGGTGGAGGGCGCCGAGAACATTCCGGCCGAGGGCCCCGCGATCCTGGCGAGCAACCACCTGTCCTTCTCGGACTCCTTCTTCCTGCCCGCGGTCCTCGACCGCAAGGTCACCTTCATCGCGAAGGCCGAGTACTTCACCACGCCCGGCGTGAAGGGCCGGCTGACGGCCGCCTTCTTCAAGGGCGTCGGTCAGCTCCCCGTGGACCGCTCGGGTGCGCGCGGTGCGGGCGAGGCGGCGATCAAGAGCGGTATCGAGGTCCTGGAGCGCGGTGAGCTGTTCGGGATCTACCCCGAGGGCACGCGCTCGCCCGACGGCCGCCTCTACCGGGGCAAGCCGGGCGGCCTCGCGCGCGTGGCGCTCGCCACCGGCGCTCCGGTCATCCCGGTCGCCATGATCGACACGGAGAAGATCCAGCCGCCGGGCAAGGTGATGCCCAAGCTCATGCGGCCGGGCATCCGCATCGGCAAGCCGCTGGACTTCAGCCGGTACCACGGCATGGAGCACGACCGTTTCGTGCTCCGCGCGGTGACCGACGAGGTCATGTACGAGATCATGAAGCTCTCCGGCCAGGAGTACGTCGACATGTACGCGACGGCCGCCAAGCGGCAGATCGCGGACGCGGCGAAGGCCGAGAAGGAAGCCGAGAAGGCGGCCAAGGCCGCGCTCGCGCAGGCGGAGAAGGAACGCGCCGAGTCCTGAGACAGGGCTCGGCCGGGGGTGGGGAGTGAGCCGGAGGGCGGCTGAGGGCGCCCGGAGGCGAACGACCGGAAAAAAGGGGGGGCCATGGCCAAGCGCGAGCGTGTCATGAGGATGTCGGTCGAACTGCCGCTGTGGCGCGCGCTCACCGGCTACCGGGTGCTGACCATGCTGTACGCGGTCGGCCTGTTCGCCACCGGGTACGAGAAGTACGACCGTCCCTCCATCGCCGTCGCGTACTACGCCGTCCTGTGCGTGTGGACGCTGGCGACCCTGCCCCGCGCCCAGAACGAGGCCGCCTGCACCAAGCGCTTCCTGGCCGCGGACCTCACCATCGCGCTCGTCGGCATCCTCCTCACCCCGTTCGCCGTCAACGAGCACCACATCGAGACCGGCGGCCCCACCCTGCCGTCGATATGGACGGCAGGCTCCGTCCTCGCGTACGCCATCAAGGGCGGCTGGCGCTGGGCGGCGTTCGCCTCCACGCCGGTCGCCGTGGCCAACCTCGTCGAGCGCGGCGCCCCGGCCCGCGACACCGTCCACAACGTGATCCTGGTCTGGGTCGCCTCCATCGCCATCGGCTACGTCGTCGAGGTCGCCCGCGCCTCCGAGCGCACGCTCGCCCGCGCCCTGGAGATCGAGGCGGCGACCAGGGAGCGGGAGCGGCTGGCGCGGGACATCCACGACAGCGTGCTCCAGGTGCTGGCCATGGTGCAGCGGCGCGGCGCCGTCCTCGGCGGCGAGGCGGCCGAGCTGGGCCGGATGGCGGGCGAGCAGGAGGTGGCGCTGCGCACGCTGGTCTCCGGCGGGCTGACGCCCGTCTCGCGGGTGTCGGAGGACCTGGCCGCGGGGGCGGTGGTACGTGCCGTCGACGAACCCGAGGACTCCCCGGGGCCCGTCGACCTGCGGACGCTGCTCGCCCCGTACGCCGCCGCGAAGGTCAGCCTGGCCGAGCCGGGCGCCCCGGTGCCGCTGCCGTCGCAGGCCGCGCGGGAGCTGGCCGCGGCCGTGGGCGCCGCCCTGGACAATGTGCACCGGCACGCCGGGGGCGACGCGCGCGCGTGGATTCTGGTCGAGGACGAGCCCGACGAGGTGATCGTGACCGTACGGGACGACGGGCCCGGCATCCCCGAGGGGCGGCTCGCCCAGGCCGAGGGCGAAGGGCGGATGGGGGTGGCCCTGTCGATCCGGGGGCGGCTGCGCGACCTCGGTGGCAGCGCCGAGCTGATCTCGGTGCCCGGGCAGGGCACGGAGGTCGAACTGAAGGTACCGAAGGTTTCACGGGGGAAGGCAGGACAGCGATGAGTGACAAGGGCCCGATCAAGGTCATGGTGGTCGACGACCATCCGATGTGGCGCGACGCGGTCGCCCGCGACCTCGGTGAGTCCGGCTTCGAGGTGGTGGCCACCGCGGGCGACGGCGACCAGGCGGTACGCCGTGCCAAGGCGGCCGGTCCCGATGTGCTCGTGCTCGATCTGAACCTGCCGTTGAAGCCCGGCGTCCAGGTCTGCAAGGAACTCGTCGGCCACAACCCGGCCCTGCGGGTCCTGGTGCTGTCGGCGAGCGGGGAGCACGCGGACGTGCTGGAGGCGGTGAAGTCGGGCGCGACCGGCTACCTGCTGAAGTCGGCGTCCACCGAGGAACTGCTGGACGCGGTGCGCCGCACGGCGGTCGGGGACCCGGTGTTCACACCCGGCCTCGCCGGTCTCGTCCTCGGCGAGTACCGCCGCCTGGCCTCGGAGCCCGCGCCCGCCGCCGACGCCGACCAGCCGAAGGCGCCCGAACTCACCGACCGCGAGACCGAGGTGCTGCGGCTGGTCGCCAAGGGCCTGAGCTACAAGCAGATCGCCGAGCGGCTGGTCATCTCGCACCGCACGGTCCAGAACCACGTCCAGAACACCCTGGGCAAGCTCCAGCTGCACAACAGGGTGGAGCTGGTCAGGTACGCGATACAGCGTGGACTCGACGACGAGTGAACGAACGACCCGCTGATTCCGCGGAATTGCCCTTCCGGCCCATCCCTGTGTGACCTGGATCACCATTAGCGTGGCCTTCACCAGGCAACCCCGGCGAAGGGACATTTCCATGCGGGTCGGAGTACTGACCGGAGGCGGCGACTGCCCCGGGCTCAACGCCGTCATCCGGGGCATCGTCCGCAAGGGCGTGCAGGAGTACGGCTATGACTTCGTCGGCTTCCGGGACGGCTGGCGCGGGCCCCTGGAGGGCGGCACCGTCCGCCTCGACATCCCCGCCGTGCGCGGCATCCTGCCCCGCGGCGGCACCATCCTCGGCTCCTCGCGGACCAATCCCCTGAAGCAGGAGAACGGCATCCGCCGGATCAAGGAGAACCTCTCCAAGCTGGAGGTCGAGGCGCTCATCGCGATCGGCGGCGAGGACACCCTGGGCGTGGCCGCCACCCTCAACGACGAGTACGGCGTCCCCGTCGTCGCCGTGCCGAAGACCATCGACAACGACCTGTCCGCCACCGACTACACCTTCGGCTTCGACACCGCGGTCGGCATCGCCACCGAGGCCATCGACCGGCTGCACACCACCGCCGAGTCCCATATGCGGGTCCTGGTCTGCGAGGTGATGGGCCGGCACTCCGGCTGGATCGCCCTGCACTCCGGGCTCGCCGGCGGCGCCAACGTCATCCTCATCCCCGAGCAGCGCTTCGACCTGGACCAGGTGTGCGCCTGGATCACCTCCCGCTTCAAAGCCTCCTACGCGCCGATCGTGGTCGTCGCCGAGGGCGCCATGCCGAAGGACGGCGACATGGTCCTCAAGGACGAGTCGCTGGACTCCTTCGGGCACGTCCGGCTGTCCGGGGTCGGCGAATGGCTCGGCAAGGAGATCGAGAAGCGGACCGGCAAGGAGGCCCGCACCACCGTCCTCGGGCACATCCAGCGCGGCGGCACCCCCAGCGCCTTCGACCGCTGGCTCGCCACCCGCTTCGGACTGCACGCCATCGACGCGGTCCGGGACGGCGACTTCGGGAAGATGGTCGCCCTGCGCGGCACGGACATCGTGCGCGTGCCGATCTCCGACGCCACGGCCAAACTGAAGACGGTCGCCCCGGAGCTGTACGCGGAGGTCGGCGTGTTCTTCGGCTGAGCTGCCCCGAACGCCCTCTCCGCCGCCCGGCCTCAGAGCGCCGCCACGGCTTCCGTGGCGGCGTTCGCCGTGTGCCGGGGCGGGTACGAGGGGAGCAGGAGAGGCGTGCGACGGGGGAGGGGCGCGTGGTCGGGTGGTGGAGCGGACGGGAGTTACGGGCGCTGCTGGCGCGGCACGAGGAGCAACTCGGCGCCGTATGGCCCGCGTTCCGGGACTCCGCGACGCCGCCGAGGGCGACGCCCGAGCACCTGCTGGGCCTCGCCGAACTGCTGCGGGCCGCCGGGAGGTCGGGCGGGGAGCGGGGCGCCGAGGCCGACAGCACACCCGAGACCGCGGTGGTCATCCTGGTCCTCGCGCTCTGCCACCGGCTGCAACCCGCCCTCGCACCACCCCCGTTGCGCGTCCTGGTCGACCCCGTGGCACACCTCGACGCCGACGACGTGAACGCCGCGGGCCGGCTGACCGCCCGGTTCGCCGAACTGGCCCGGGACCAGCGGACCCCCCACCACCTGCGCCGCTGGTGCGCGGACGCCGCGCTGCTGTGCGGCACCCGCTGCCTGACCGGCTCGGCCCCCGGCGACCCCCGCCTGGGCGTGCTGCACCAGGTCGTCTCGGGCGCCGCCGAGCAGCGCTTCGAGATCACCCAGGACCCCGCCGACGAGGACACGGCCATCGCCCACGCCCGCGCCTCCTACGACCGCCGCACCCCCGGCTCGTCCGGCGCCGAGGAGGCCACCCGGCTCGCCCGCCTGCTGGGGCAGCACTGCGCCCGGCTGCGGGACGCCTCGCCCATGGGAGACGTGCCCGACCTGGTACGGGCCGCCCTCGCCGCCACCGACCCCGCGAGCCCGCAGTGGCTGGCGTACGCCGCGTCGGCCACCGGCGCCTTCGTCACCGCCACCGCCCACGAGAAGCAGAGCACCGAACTCCTCGACGAGGCACTGGAGTTGCAGCGCGCGATCCGCAGGCACCCGAACTACGGGCTCATCCGGGAGCAGATGGAGCCGACCTGCGCCGGTCTGCTCGCCCAGCGCTTCGCCCGCCGCCGCGACGGGGAGATCCTCCAGGAGGCCGTCGAGATCTACGAGGCGCTGTACGCGGCCCGGCCGCAGCGCTACGCCGCCGACCTCGGCAGGCACCTCCAGTACCGCTACCAGCTGCACGGCGACACCGCCGACCGGCGCCGCGCGCTGGACCTCATGGGGGAGGGCCTCACCGGGCCGCACTCCACGCACGAGGCGGTGAGTTCGTACGGCGCCGCCGCGGTGCACGAGTTCCGGGAGACCGGCGAGATCGCGGTGATCGACCGCGCCCTGGCCGTGGTGACCCCGCTGACCCTCCCCGGCGGCGCGTACGCCGAAGCCTCCGCGGCCCACCGCGCGCTCTGCATGCTGCGCCTCGCCCGCGCCGACGACGAGGCCGCCTTCGACCACCGCCCCGCCGAGGCCGCCGCCCGCCGCGCCCTGTCCCTCGCCCGCTCCGCCGCCGACCGGGCCCTGGCACTGGGCGTGCTCGCCAACGTGCTCGTGTACCGCTACCGGTTCGGGCACGATCTCGCCGTGCTCGACGAGGCCGTGGCCCGCAGCCGCGAGGGCTTCGCCGCACTGCCCGCGGACCCCGACTCCGAACTGCTGACCAGCCTCCGCGGCAGCCTGATCATGGCCCTCTCCGACCGGCACACCCGCACCGGGCATCTCGCCGCCCTGCGCGAGGCGGTCACCGTGGCCGAGCAACTCGTCGCCGATATCCCGCAGTTCGAGGCCGAGACCCCGGTCGTCATCGGCAACGTGGCCACCCTGCTGATCGAGTACGCCCGCCAGAACGCCGGCCGGGGCCTGGGCGGTGCCGAACTCGACCGGGCGCAGCGCCTGGTGGAGCGCGCCCTGGACGGCACCGCGCCCGGCCACTACGGACGGCACCACCTGGTCTCCGCGCTCGGCGGTGTCCTGCTCGCCCGCTTCCAGCAGCCCGACGCCGGCACCGAGGCCGCCGAGGCCGCCGTACGCCACTACGAGACGGCCCTGCGCAACCCGCCCGCCGACCCCCTGCGCCGCGCCGGCCTCTACGGCAACCTGGCCCACGCCCTGCGCGAGCGCCACCGGCACGGCGGGGACCGCGAGGACCTCGACATCGCCCTGGCCGCCGCCCGCAAGTGCGTACGCCTGGTACCGCCGGGGCATCCGCTGCGCGGCGGCTGTCTGGGCGCGGTGTCCTGGGTGCTGAGGGACATCGCCCGCGCGGACGGCGGTCATGACGCGGTCCGCGACCAGGCGCTCGCCGTCAACGCCGAGCTGGCCGCCGACCCCGCCCTGCCCCCGGCCCACAAGGTCGCGGCGTCGGTACGGCTGGCCGGCGTGGCCCATGACGTGGGGGACGAGGAGCGGGCGCTGGCCGCGATGCGCACCGCGATCGACACCCTGCCGCTGGTGATGTGGCGCGGCGGCGACCGCTCGGACCACGAACAGTCCCTCAGCGACTCCGAGTTGAGATCGCTCGCCGCGACGGTCGCGCTGGCCGCCGGCAAGCCGTACGACGCCCTCGAACTGCTCGAAGCCGGTCGCGGCCTGCTCGCCGCCCAGGCCCTCGAACTGCGCACCGACACCGAGGACCTGGCCGCCGCCCACCCCGGACTCGCCGCCCGCTTCGGCGAGGTGCGCCGGCAACTGGAAACCGCCACCGACGATCTCTCCGCACCCGGCGCCGACCGCCGGCACCGCCTGGCCCGCGAGTGGCAGGAGACCCTGGAGGCGATCCGGGCCCGCCCCGGGTTCGCCGACTTCCTGCGGCCGCCCAGAGCCGGCCGGCTGCTGTCCGCGGGCGCGCACGGACCGGTCGCGGTCGTCACCGTCGGCCAGGAGGGCACCGGCCACGCCCTGCTCCTGGACAGCACCGGCCTCAGGGTCTGCCCGCTGCCCGGTCTCACCCATCAAGAGGCCCGGCAGCAGAGCGAGTTGCTGTTCCAGGCGGTCGCGGCGGCCGGGCGGTCCGGCCTGGCCCGCGCCTTCGCCGAGCAGTTCACCGGCGACCTCCTGGAGTGGCTGTGGACCACGGTCGCCGAGCCGGTCCTCGACACCCTCGGCATCACCGGCCCGCCCCCGCCGGGCCAGGAGCCGCCCCGCCTGTGGTGGTGCCCCTCCGGGCCGCTGACCTTCCTCCCCCTGCACGCCGCCGGCGCCGTGCCCGACCGGGTCGTCTCCTCGTACACCCCGAGCCTCGCGGCGCTGCTGCGGGCGCGGGAGAGGGCGGCCCCCGAGGCGGACCGGAAGCCGCTGATCGTCGCCGTACCGGAACTGGACGGGCAGACCCCGCTGCCGGGCGCCCTGCGGGAGGCCGAACTGGCTCACCGGGCGGTCGGCGGCGCGCTGCTGCGGGGCGAGGAGGTGCGTGCGGATGCCGTACGGGACGCGCTGCGCGCCCACCCCTGGGTCCACTTCGCCTGCCACGGCGTCCAGGACCCCGAACAGCCGTCCCAGGGACGGCTGTTGCTGCCCGACGGCGAGCTGTCCGTCCTCGACATGACCCGACTCCACCTGCCCGCCGCCGAGTTCGCCTACCTCTCGGCCTGTGAGACGGCCGTGGGCGGCGCCCGCCTGCCCGACGAGGCGCTGCACCTCGCGGGCGCGCTCCAACTCGCCGGGTTCTCACAGGTGATCGGGACGCTGTGGCGGGTGGACGACGACTCGTCGGCGGAGATCGCCGGGCAGGTCTACGACCGGCTGGCCACGGCCGGACCAGGGGCGCCGCCCGCCGCGCGCGCCCTGCACAGCGCCATGGGCCGGCTGCGGGAGCGGTACCCGGAACGGCCGTTGAGCTGGGCGGCGCATGTGCATTCGGGGGTGTGAGAGGCGTGGACGGCTTTACGATCGGTTCCGTGGAACCAGCCGACCGTGATCTGCATGCCGAATTCTGCCGGGAGTTGGCGGCCATGAGGCTCTTCAGCGGGCCCCGGCGCGCGGCCCTGGAACAGGCGGTACGACGGTTGCGTGAGGGAGCGGCCATCGACGAGGTCGTCAGCAGCCTCCCCGTCGGTGTCACCGGCCCGTTGCTGGCCCGGCACGCTCCGCCCCCGGTCGCCGCCCCCGGCCCACCCGTCCCCGGCCTCTACCTCTGCCCGGTCGGCGCCTGCAATCGCGCCGAGCAGCGGTACGCGGGGCAGGGGCCGCCCGAGTGCCTGGTCCACGAACGCGTGCTGACCTTCGTACCGGACGCCTGAGGACCGGCCGGTGACGGGGTTCCTCGCCGAACTGGGCCGGAAGCTGGCCGAGCGCTGGTTCACGCTGCTGGTCCTGCCGGGGCTGGCCTATCTCCTCGTCGCCGCCGCGGCGTTCAAGCTCGGCCAGCGCGACTGGCACGACTGGCATGCGCTGTGGAACGGCTTCGCCGCGCTCACCGAGGGCGACGCGGACCGCCAGGACGCCCTCGCGGTCCGGGCGGTTCTGCTGGTCCTGGCCGCAGTCCCGGTCTCGGCCGCCCTCGGAGTCGTCGCCCAGGCGCTGGCTGGTCCCGTCGAGCGCGCCCTGTGCGGCCCCTGGCCACACCCCTTCGCCGGCCTCTCCGCCCGCCGCACCCGCCGCCGCGCCGATGCCTGGAGCACCGAGGACACCGCCTACCGCGAGCACCGCGACCCCGAGCGGGCCGCCCGCCGCAACGCCCTCTCCCTCATCCCGCCCGAACACCCCACCCACCTCGGCGACCGCCTGCGTGCCCCCGCCGTACGCCTGCGCCAGGAGTACGGCATCGACCTCGCCACCGTCTGGCCCCGCCTCTGGCTGCTGCTCCCCGCCGCCACCCGCGACACCCTCACCGAGGCCCGCACCCGCCTCGACACGGCGTTCGCGCTCGGCGGCTGGGCGGTGCTGTATCTGCCGCTCGCCCTGTACTGGTGGCCCGCCGCACCGGTCGTGCTGGTCACCGCGCTCGTCTCCCGGCGCCGGGCCGCAATCGCCGCCGACGTCTACGCCGACCTCGTCGAGGCCGCCGTCGATCTGCACCTGGACCGTCTCCACAGCCGTCTCGCCGAGCCCCGCCCGTCCCCGCAGCAGGGCCGTGCGCTCACGGAGCGCCTCCGCAGGGGTCTGTGAGATATTCGCCAGGACCAGACAATTCCGGCGCACCCCCGGAGGGCCGCGTGGAGATCCTCGCCTTCGGTGTCCAGGCCGACGAGAAGCCCCTGATCGAGCACGCCTTCCAGGGCCACCACGAGGCCCGCTGCCTGGACGTCTTCCTGAACGAGGACACCGCACCCATCGCCGCCGGTTACGAGGTCGTCTCCAGCAGCGTCAACGCCGATCTCGGCGCCCGCGTCCTGGAGATTCTGGCCGCCGGCGGCACCCGGATGATCGCCCAGCGCTCCACCGGCTTCAACAACATCGACCTCAAGGTCGCCGAGCGGCTCGGCATGACGGTGGCCCGCGTCTCCTCCTACTCCCCGTACTCGGTGGCCGAGTTCGCCTGGACCCTCGCCATGGCGGTCAACCGCCGGATCGTCCGCGCCTCCACCCGCACCCGCGACTTCGACTTCCGTCTCGACGGCCTGATGGGCCGCGACATGCGCGGCCGCACCGCAGGCGTCCTCGGCACCGGCAAGATCGGCGAGGCCTTCACCCGGATCGCCCACGGCTTCGGCATGAACCTCCTCGGCTGGGACGTCACCGAGAACCCCGCCTGCCGGGAACTCGGCATGAAGTACGTCCCCAAGGACCAGCTCCTCGCCGAGTCCGACCTGATCACCCTGCACGTCCCGCTGATGCCGGAGACCAGGCACCTCATCGACGCCGCCGCCCTGAGGGCGATGCGGGACGACGCGATCCTGGTGAACTCCAGCCGCGGCGGCCTGATCGACACCGCGGCCCTCGTCACCGAGCTGCGCGCGGGCCGGTTCGCGGGCGTCGGCCTCGACGTGTACGAGGCGGAGGCGGGCCTGTTCTTCCTCGACAAGTCCCTGGAGGCCGTGGAGGACGACACCCTGGCCCGCCTGGTCACCTTCCCGAACGTCCTGGTCACCTCGCACCAGGCCTACTACACCGAGGACGCCGTCGGCCAGATCGTCGACACCACGGTGCGCAACGTCCTCGACTACAAGGCCGGCCGCCGCTCGGAGAACGTGCTGGTGCCGCGCAGCTGAGCCATCAACTCCCGGACGACCGCGGTGCCGTTCAGCGTCAGGACCGACTCCGGGTGGAACTGCACGCCCGCGAAGCCCGGCCCGCGCAGCGCGTGCACCTCACCGGACGGACTGCGGCTGACCTCGACCCCGTGCGCGGCCAGCTCGGTCGCCGTCCCGTCGTCGCAGTGCGCCACGAAACTGTTGTAGAAGCCGACCGTCTCCGGCCGCCCGAACAGATCGACGGTCGTCTGCGCCCCCTGGTACGGCACCTCCTTCCGTACGATCTCCAGACCCAGCTCCGCCGCGATCAGCTCGTGCCCGAGGCAGACGCCCAGTACGCCGTGCCGGTGCTCGCGGACGACACGAGCGGCGAGATCGCGCAGGAGGCGCATCTTGGGGTCGTCCAGGTCGGCGGGGTTGCCGGGCCCGGGGCCCAGGACGACCGGGCCCTCGTGGGCGAGAACCGCCTCGCGCAGACCGGGTTCGTCGTAGCGGCGGACGGTGACGTCGAGGCCGCCGGAGCGCAGGACGTGCGCCAGCATCGCGGTGAAGGTGTCCTCGCCGTCGACGACGAGGGCATGACCCTCCAGCTCCGCCGCGCGGTCCTGCATCCGCAGCCAGAACGGGGCCAGGGAGGCGCGGCGCCCGTCGAGCGCGGCACGCACGCGCGGGTCGTCGGACAGCCTGGGGCGCGCCTTCTCCGTACGCGGCCGCGACGGTCGTACGCCCAGTGCCGCCAGCACCCCCGCCGCCTTCGCGTGCGTCTCGGCGACCTCGCTCGCCGGGTCCGAACCGCGGACGAGTGTGGCGCCGACCGGGACCCGGAGGCGTCCGTCGGGGGCGATGTCGGCGGTGCGGATCAGGATGGGGGAGTCCAGGGTCTGCGCCCCGGCCGATCCTTCCCGCCCGCCGCCCGAGTCCCGGCCCAGCAGGGCCAGCGCGCCCGCGTAGTACCCGCGCCCGCCGACCTCGTGCCGCTCGATGACCCGGCAGGCGTTCTGCACCGGGGAGCCGGTGACGGTGGCCGCGAACATGGTCTCGCGCAGCACGTCCCGCACATCGAGCGAGGACTTCCCGCGCAGCTCGTACTCGGTGTGCGCGAGATGGGCCATCTCCTTCAGCCGCGGCCCGATCACCACCCCGCCCATGTCGCCGACGGTGCACATCATCTTGAGCTCCTCGTCGACGACCATCGACAGCTCCTCGATCTCCTTGCCGTCGGCGAGGAAGTCGAGCAGGTGCTCGGGGCTCGGGCCCTCGACGGGATAGCGGTACGTCCCGCTGATCGGGTTCATCACGACCGTGCCGCCGGACATCCGGACGTGCACCTCGGGGCTGGCGCCGACGAGGGTGCGGTCGCCGGTGTGGACGACGAACGTCCAGTAGGCGCCCCGCTCGCCTTCCAGCAGCCGCCGGAACAGCGCGAGGGCGTCGGCCCTCCCGAACCCCGGGATCTGACCCTCGTACGTCCGCCGGATCACGAAGTTGGCGCCCTCGCCCCGCCCGATCTCCTCGCGCAGCACCCGGCCGACGATCTCGCCGTACTCCTCGTCGGCGACGTCGAAGCCACCGTTCTCTACGCGCACGTCATGGGCGGGAAGCTGCGCCAAGGCGTCCGTCAGCGCCAGGGAGTACGTCTCCTCGGGGACCAGCACCGCCAGCGGCGTCCCGTCGTCCCGCGCGTCGAAGCCGCGCTCGCGGATCTGGCGGAAGGGGATGAGGGCGAGGCCCCGGTCGGGGAGGTCGGCGAGGCGGTCGCAGGAGGAGACCGGGCCGAGGAACACCTCCACGGTGTTCTCGTCGTGGCCCGGGGTGCGGCGGCGCAGCAGGGCGAACGGACGGTCGTCGTGCACGAGCTGTGTCAGGTCCATGGTTCCTCAGCTGTCGATGATGAGGAACGACCCCGGAAACGCCGAAGGCCGCCCCTCGGGCGGCCTTCGCGAAGTCTTGCGTACGCGCAGTCAGTGGGCCGCCGGATGAGCGGTCCACCACCAGTTCTGGGTCGAGTGCGCGAACATGCGACGCACCCTACCCCATGTCCGACCTGTGTACCCCGTGTCTCATTTGCTGGGCATGCGGCGGAGGGCAGGACACGACGCCGTAATGTTGAGGCCGTGACCGTGAACGCTAAGACCAGCGCGAGCGCTGGCAACACCTGGCGAGACCTGCCCGCGGCGCAGCAGCCCGAGTACCCCGACCCCGAGGCTCTGCGCGCAGTCGTTGCGGAGCTGGAGTCGTATCCGCCGCTCGTCTTCGCGGGCGAGTGCGACCAGCTGCGCGCCCGGATGGCGGCCGTCGCCAAGGGAGAGGCGTTCCTCCTCCAGGGCGGCGACTGCGCCGAGGCCTTCGACGCGGTGTCGGCCGACCACATCCGCAACAAGCTCAAGACCCTGCTCCAGATGGGCGCCGTGCTGACGTACGCCGCGTCCGTCCCCGTGGTGAAGGTCGGCCGGATCGCCGGCCAGTACTCCAAGCCGCGCTCCAAGGGCACCGAGACCCGCGACGGCGTGACCCTGCCGACCTACCGCGGCGACTCGGTCAACGGCTTCGACTTCAACGAGAAGGCCCGTATCCCGGACCCCGAGCGCCTGAAGCGGATGTACAACGCCTCCGCCTCCACGCTCAACCTGGTGCGCGCCTTCACCACCGGCGGCTACGCCGACCTGCGCCAGGTGCACGCCTGGAACCAGGACTTCGTGAAGTCGTCCCCCTCCGGCCAGCGCTACGAGCAGCTCGCCCGGGAGATCGACAACGCGCTGAACTTCATGCGGGCCTGCGGCACCGACCCGGAGGAGTTCAAGACCGTCGAGTTCTACTCCTCGCACGAGGCGCTGCTGCTCGACTACGAGTCCGCGCTGACCCGCGTGGACTCGCGCACCGGCCAGCTGTACGACGTCTCCGGCCACATGGTGTGGATCGGTGAGCGCACCCGGCAGCTGGACCACGCGCACATCGAGTTCGCCTCGAAGATCCGCAACCCGATCGGCATCAAGCTCGGCCCGACCACCACGGCCGAGGAGGCGTTGCAGTACATCGAGCGCCTCGACCCGGACCGCGAGCCGGGCCGTCTCACCTTCATCGTGCGCATGGGCGCGGACAAGGTCCGCGACAAGCTGCCCGAGCTGGTCGAGAAGGTCACCGCGTCCGGCGCCACGGTCGCCTGGGTGACCGACCCGATGCACGGCAACACCTTCGAGGCGGCCTCGGGTCACAAGACCCGCCGCTTCGACGACGTGCTCGACGAGGTCAAGGGCTTCTTCGAGGTCCACAAGGCGCTCGGCACCCACCCGGGCGGCATCCACGTGGAGCTCACCGGCGACGACGTCACCGAGTGCGTGGGCGGCGGCGACGAGATCTTCGTCGACGACCTGCACCAGCGCTACGAGACGGCCTGCGACCCGCGCCTGAACCGCAGCCAGTCGCTCGACCTGGCCTTCCTCGTCGCGGAGATGTACAGGGACCAGTGAGGGTTCCGCCTGTTACAGGGGCATGATGTGGGGCGCGGATCACATACGATCCGCGCCCCGCACCACTTTTGCGGCCCCTGTGGGCCGGGTAAGGTTAGGTTAGCCTCACCGATCAATCGGGACGGCACCACTGATCGATCCCGGCGGGAGGTGAACCGCGTGTACGTCTGCAGTTGCTTCGGTGTCACCGAGCAGCAGGTGAAGAAGCACGCGGCGGACGGTGCCTGCACCCCCCGCCAGATAGCCTCCGCCTGCAAGGCGGGCACGGACTGCGGTTCCTGTGTCCGGCGCATCCAGGCGATCCTGGGCCGGGGCGCGTGCCCCCGCCGTGAGCTCGTCGAGCAGGGCGGGTCGGTCCTGGCGGAACTGGACGAGGCCGCCTAGCTCTCCGGCTGCTCGATCAGCTGCGCGATGTACAGCGCCTCGCCGAGCTTCTCCAGCAGCTCCAGCTGGGTGTCGAGGTAGTCGATGTGGTGCTCCTCGTCCTCCAGGATCGACTCGAAGATGTTCGCCGACGTGATGTCGCCCTTGGCGCGCATCACCTCGATACCGCGCTTGAGGCGGTCGATCGCCTCCACCTCGATCTGCCGGTCGGCCTCGAACATCTCCTTGACCGTCTGCCCGACCCGGACGTGGAACAGGCGCTGGTAGTTCGGCAGCCCCTCCAGGAACAGGATCCGGTCGGTGAGCACCTCGGCGTGCTTCATCTCGTCGAACGACTCGTGGCGCGTGTACTTCGCGAGCTTCGTCCAGCCGAAGTTCTCCTGCATCTTCGCGTGCAGGAAGTACTGGTTGATCGCGGTGAGCTCGCCGGTGAGCTGCTCGTTGAGGAATTCGATGACCTCGGGGTCGCCCTGCATCGCAGAGGCTCCTTCCAGAAAGAACGAGGGGGGACTGGCAGGTTGCGCCGCATCCTTGCACCGCCGCCGAAGATCGTCCAGTAAGTCTTCGCTTAGTAAGTAAGTGCATGCTTAGTCTGATTTGAGGGGAAACGGTAGGGGGTTGGTCAGGTGTACCGCCTCAGGTCTGTCAGGATGGAGTCATGGGTCAGTCGGTGGAGCGCGAAAGTGGAGAAGCGGCGCACTCCGAGCTTCCGCCGGGGCAGCGACTGCAGCGTGGCTGGCCCGTCACGCACTACGGACCGGTCCCCAAGTTCCGCCCCGAACGCTGGGAGTTCCGGGTCTTCGGCGCCACCGCGGACGGCGAGAAGCGCTGCTGGAACCACGAGGAGTTCACGGCCCTGCCGCACACCTCGGTCGTGGCGGACCTGCACTGCGTGACGAAGTTCAGCATGCTGGGCGCCGAGTGGGGCGGGGTCCCCGCCCGGACCGTCCTGGAGATCGCCCCGCCCGCGCCGGACGTCACTCATGTGATGGTGTGGGCCGAGTACGGCTTCAGCTCCAACCTGCGTCTCGCGGACTTCGCCGCCGACCGCGCGATCTTCGCCACCCACAAGGACGGCGAGCTGCTCACCGCCGAACACGGCTTCCCGCTCCGCCTGGTCGTGCCGCATCTGTACGCCTGGAAGGGACCCAAATGGGTCCGCGGCGTCGAGTACATGACCGCCGACCGCCGTGGCTTCTGGGAGGAGCGCGGCTATCACAACATCGGTGATCCCTGGAAAGAGCAGCGGTACTCGTACCAGGAGGAGCCCGGGGACGGCCCGGAGCTCTGACTCCTGGTCCTGCCCGGTTCAGTGGTGGTACTGGTGCACCACCGCGTGCCCCTTGCCGCGGCCGATCGTCCACTTGTTGACCGGGGTCGTCACGACGAAGGCGACGACGAGGGAGATCGCCAGCGTGCCCCAGAACAGCAGGTCGTCCAGCGTGGCGTCCATCGCGCCCGGCCAGAGCGCGATCACGCCGTTGTCGACCAGTTCCATCACGGCGATCGACAGGGTGTCGGCGGCCAGCGCCACCTTCACGGCGGTCCCGAGGCCCACGCCGGCCTTCAGGACGCCCCGCAGGGTGAGCGAGTAGCCGAAGAGGAACGCGAGGACGATCGCCAGGACGGTCGTCGGCAGGTTCCCCCAGCCGAGCGCGGTGCCGATGACCATGCCGAGCACTTCGCCGATGGCGCACCCCGTGAGGCAGTGGAGGGTGGCCTGGATCGCCATGGCCCAGCTGCTGCCGGGTGCGTGATGCCCCTCGTGCTGGTGGTGAGCGTGGTCTGTGTGCGCCTCGTGTTGCATGCGTGCCCCCAACGTCAGGTGACGGTTCCTGCATCGAGAAGAACCGTATACCCCCCAGGGGTATTCCGTAGCGGCTTATGCGTCGCGAAGTTTCTTCAGCCGCTCCACGTCCGCCGCGTGCCCCTCCTTGCCGCCGGGAGTCTCGATGATCAGTGGTACGCCCGCCGTGGCCGGGTGGGTCATCAGCGCCCGGAACGGGTCCTCGCCGATGTGCCCGGCGCCGATGTTCTCGTGCCGGTCCTTGTGGGCGCCGACGACGTCCTTGGAGTCGTTGGCGTGGATCAGCTTCAGCCGCCCCTCGCCGACGGTGTCGACCAGCAGGTCGAGCGTCTGGTGCATGCCGGACGGGCCGGTCAGGTCGTGGCCCGCGGCGAAGATGTGGCAGGTGTCCAGGCAGACCCCGAGCTTCGGGTGCGCGTCCAGCGCCTCGAAGTACGGTCCGAAGTCCCAGGTGCGCGAGCACAGCGAGGAGCCCTGCCCGGCCGTCGACTCCAGCAGCAGGAACGGGTCGTCGTCGTGGGTGAGCTCGTCGAGCAGCGGCAACAGGTGCTCCCGTACCTGCTTCAGTGCCACGGACCGGTCCCGTCCGCCGGTCGCGCTGCCCGTGTGCACGACCACGCCGAGCGCCCCGATCTCCCGCCCGCGCCGCAGCGAGTGCCGCATGCTCTCCACCGACTTCTCCACGGTCGCCTCGGTGTGCGAGCCGAAGTTGATCAGATACGGGGCATGGACGTACGCCGGGATCGACTCCGCCGCGCAGGCCGCCCGGAACTCCTCGTCCTGTCGCGGGTTGCCGACGGGCGTGGCCCAGCCGCGCGGGTTGGCGACGAAGACCTGCACGGTCTCGGCCCTGAGATCACGGGCGTAGGACAGACCGACGGAGTTCAGACCGCCGGCCACGGGGACGTGGCCGCCGACGGGGTTGCGCTGAGTCATCACCCGTTCAGGGTGTCATGCGTGGGGGAGTGCCCCGTCGGCGGTCCGGGCTCCGGGCTCAGCGGATCTCGATCGTGATCGTCGACCCCTTGGGCGCGGTGTCGCCGCCGTCCACGGACTGGCCCTTGACGGTGTCACCGAACAGCCCGAGGATGCCGCGGTCTTCGTCGACCTCGAACCCGGCCGCCTCCAGCGCGGACTTCGCGTCGTCGACGCTGTCACCCACTACGTCCGGGACCTCGACCATCTCCGGACCCTTGGAGATCGTCAGCGTCACGGTGTCGCCCTCGGCGGCCTCGCTGCCCTCGCCCGGCGTCTGGGCGGCGACCTGGCCCTTGTCGAACTCGGAGTTGACCTGCTCGGTGGCGACCTTCACCTTCAGGCCCGCCTCCGTCAGGTCCGCCTTGGCGTCCTCCAGGCTCTCGCCGGTGACGTCCGGGACGTCGACCGGGCTGCCCTTGCTGACGACCAGGGCGACGGCCGTGCCCGCGTGGAGCTTGGTGCCGCTCTCGGGGTCGGTGCGGATCACGAAGCCCTTGATGACGTCGGAGCTGAACTCCCGGGTCACCATGCCCGGCTCCAGCCCGTCGTTCTTCAGCCGGGTCCGCGCCTTGTCCAGCCGGTAGCCCTTGAGGTCGGCCAGCTGCACGGTCTCGGGGCCGTCGGACACGGTGAGCGTCACCGAGTCGTTGCTCCGGATACGGGTGCCCACCTCCGGATCGGAGCTGATGACCCGGCCCCGCTTCACGGTGTCGCTGTAGGCGTGCTGCACCTTGCCGACGTCGAGGCCCTCCTGGGAGAGCCGCTCGCGGGCCTGCGCCTCGGTCTTCCCGATCAGCGCCGGGACCTTGGTGAACTGCCCGGAGTTGATGTACCAGACACCCGCGCCGACGCCGAGGATCAGCAGCAGGGCGACGACGATCGCCAGCGGCCCGCGCGGCGGGCCCGAACGCCGCCGGGGCGGCAGGGGCGGCGGGGTCTCCAGCCGGCTCGTGCGGTGCATCAGCTGCTGCGGATCGTCGTCGTTGACGGGCAGCGGACGCGGCACCGTCAGCGAGCGCGGGATGACACTCGTCCGGTCTTCCGCGATGTCGTGGTCCACCGACAGCGCCTGCGGCGGCACGGCGTCCAGCTGGTCCGCGCTGAGCGCGGCACGCGCCTCGCGGACCTGGGCGAGCAGCGCCACCGCGTCGTACGGGCGCACGTCCGGGGTGCGGGCGGTCGCCGACGCGACCAGTTCGTCCAGCTCGAACGGCAGGCCCGGCACGATCGCCGAGGGCGGCGGGACGTCGTCGTGCAGGTGCTTGTAGAGGACGATGGCGGGGGAGTCCCCGTCGTGCGGCTTCTGGCCGGTCAGCATCTCGTACAGCACCACACCGCACGCGTACACGTCGACGCGGGCGTCGGTGGCGCCCGGCTGTTCGATCTGCTCGGGCGCGAGGTAGGAGACGGTGCCCAGCACGGTGCCGCTGGTGTTGGTGACGGTGTCGACCGAGCGGACGAGCCCGAAGTCGGCCACCTTGACCCGGCCGTCATCCCCTATGAGGACGTTCTCCGGCTTCATGTCCCGGTGCACGAACCCGGCGCGGTGCGCGGCACCGAGCGCGGCCAGCACCGGCTCCAGGATGTCGAGCGCGGCCCGCGGCTGCAGCGCCCCGCGGTCGCGCAGCACGTCCCGCAGGGTGCAGCCG
Organism: Streptomyces sp. Act143; assembly: GCF_003143935.1. Lineage (GTDB taxonomy): Bacteria > Actinomycetota > Actinomycetes > Streptomycetales > Streptomycetaceae > Streptomyces. The sequence goes on from NZ_QFRX01000001.1 coordinate 7,833,735, forward strand.
GCGACGTACTCCATGGCGAGATAGACGTACGACCCGTCGGTGCCCTGGTCGAAGACCTGCACCACGTTGGGGTGGGCGAGCCGGGCGACGGACTTGGCCTCGCGGATGAACCGCTCGACGAAGGTGCCGTCGGCCGCGAGACCGGGGTGCATCACCTTCAGGGCGAGCACGCGGTCGAGGCGGGTGTCCAGGGCCCGGTAGACCGTGGCCATCCCGCCGACGGCGATCCGCGCTTCCACGCGGTACCGGCCGTCGAGCACCTGCCCGACCAGAGGGTCCTGAAGGGTCGTATCCACGCAGGTGAGTGTACGAGCCGAGACTGACAGGGCCGGGGGTTCGGGTGAGATCGGGGCGGGACTGAAGCCGAGCTGTGACGGACCTCGCACCCGCTCCCGTATCTCGTCGAACGTACGTTCAGAACGCCGGGCGCTCGGGGTCCAGGCGCGCCAACCCCTCGGTGGGGGAGGACGCTTCGGCGAAGTGGCGCCTGGGAATGCGGCCGGCCCGGTGGGCCAGGCGCCCCGCCTCGACGCCGTGCCGCATCGCGTGGGCCATCAGCTCCGGCTCCTGGGCCCGCGTCACCGCCGAGGCGAGCATCACACCCGCGCACCCCAGCTCCATCGCCAGCGCCGCGTCCGACGCCGTACCGGCCCCGGCGTCCAGGATCACCGGCACGCGCGCGTGCTCGACGATCAGCTGGAAGTTGTGCGGGTTGCGGATGCCGAGCCCGGAACCGATCGGGGAGCCCAGCGGCATGATCGCCGCACACCCCGCGTCCTCCAGCTTCCGTGCCAGCACCGGGTCGTCGTTGGTGTACGGCAGCACCGTGAACCCGTCGTCGACCAGCGTCTCCGCCGCCTCCAGGAGCTCGATCGGGTCCGGCAGCAGGGTGCGCTCGTCGGCGATGACCTCCAGCTTGACGAGGTCCGTGCCGAGCGCCTCACGCGCGAGGCGGGCCGTGAGCACCGCCTCGCCCGCCGTGTAACAGCCGGCCGTGTTCGGCAGCACCTGGATGCCGAGCTCGGTCAGGACGGACAGCACCGAGCCGTGCACGCCGGGGTCCACGCGCCGCATCGCGACCGTCGTGAGTTCCGTCCCCGAGGCGACCAGCGCCCGCTTCAGCACGTCCAGGCTGGGCGCCCCGCCCGTGCCCATGATCAGCCGGGACGAGAACGTCCTGCCGCCGAGGACGAAGGGATCGTCGGCCATGGGTCAGCCTCCTTGGACGGCGGTGAGGACCTCGACGCGGTCCCCCTCGGAGAGGGGCGTCGACGGCCACTGCGCGCGCGGGACGACGGTTTCGTTGAGGGCGGCGGCCACTCCCGAGGGCGCCGCGGTGAGGGCGCGCACGACGGTGTCGAGCGCGGTGCCGGGCGCGAAGACGCGCGGCTCCCCGTTGACGGAGATGTTCATGCGGGCTGCTCCGTGAGGTGCTCGGCGAAACGCCTGGGGGTGAAGGGACGGGCCTCGTCCGGGAGTTCACCGGTGGTGAGGGCGTGCGCCATCGCGTCCCCGGTGACCGGCGTCAGCAGCACGCCGTTGCGGTAGTGGCCGGTGGCCAGCAGCAGCCCCGGCAGTCCGGTCGGGCCGAGCAGCGGCGCGTTGTCGGGGGAGCCGGGGCGCAGCCCGGCGCGGGTCTCGGTCAGCGGCAGTTCGGTGATGCCGGGGACCAGCTCATGGGCGTCGCGCAGCAGCTCGTACACCCCGCCCGCGGTCACCGTCGTGTCCCAGCCCAGCTCCTCGCTGGTCGCCCCGATCACCAGCTCGCCGTTCTCGCGCGGCACCAGATAGACGTGGCTGCCGCGCACCACGGCCCGCACGGTCCGGCTCAGGAAGGGCGCGTACCGCCGCGGCACGGTCAGCCGCAGCACCTGACCCTTCACCGGGCGGACGGGCGGCAGCACGGCGTCCGGGACGCCGTCGAGGCGGCCGCTGAGGCTGCCCGCGGCCAGCACGACCTGGCTCGCGCCCAGCCGCGTACCGTCGGTCGTCGTGACCCCGGCGGCCCGGTCCCGAAGGACGTCCAGACGCTCGGCCCAGTCTCGGTGGAACTCCACGCCCGCCCGCTCACAGGCGGCCAGCAGGGCCTGCGTCAGCCGCCGCGGGTCGATCTGGTGGTCGCCGTCCACCCGCAGCCCGCCGCGCACGCCCGGCGCGAGCATCGGCTCCAGGCGCCGGCACTCCCGCCCGGACAGCCACTCCGACTCCAGCCCCGACTGCTGCTGGAGGGCGTGCAGTTCGCGCAGGTGGGCGCGGTCGTCGGCGTCCAGTGCCACGGCGAGCGTGCCGCTGCGGCGGTAGCCGAGGTCGAGTCCGGTCAGCTCGGTCAGCTCGGCCGCGAAGTCCGGATAGCGGCGGGCCGAGGCCAGGTTCAGGCCGAGCAGGGTCTGCTCGCCGTAGTGCAGTTCGGTGACGGCGGCCAGCATGCCGGCCGCCACTTGGGCCGCCCCGCCGCCCGGTGCGGGGTCCACCACGGCCGTGGCGAAACCGCGCTGCGCGGCCCGCCAGGCCGTGACGAGGCCGATGATTCCGCCCCCGACGACGAGGACGTCTGACGTACGTGAGGACATGGGCGTCCAGCCCCTCCCTTCGCCGGCATGACCCGGATCAGGTTCGTACGGTCGGAGGCCGCCAGCCTCCCTCTCAGCCCGGTGCGTCCGGGCTCCCGCGAGTGCTCTACGGTGGCCACCCTAGCTCCCGGAGCTTCGCCCTCGTAAGGAGGCCTGCTGCCATGGCCCGCTCGCTGGACGGCCTCGTCCTCGCCCCCGTCGCCGACCAGGCCCCAGGTCAGGTGGGCACCCGGACCCGGTTCACGTACCACGAGAAGGACGGTGAGATCTGGGCCGAGTACGCGGGCGGCGATGTCGTGCGCGGGCATCTGGTGGGCACGCGCGCGGGCGACCGGCTCGACTTCCGGTACGTCCAGCTCAAGACCGACGGGACGACGTCGAGCGGGCACTGCGTGTCCACGGTCGTCGAACTCGCCGACGGGCGGCTGCGCCTGGAGGAGAGCTGGCAGTGGGAGTCGCAGCCGGGGAGCGGCACCAGCGTCGTGGAGCAGATCGCGCAGGGTGTGCAGCAGGTCACGGCGCACGACTCCTGACTGACGAAATGTCAGTTGTCTATGGTGATCAGGTGAGCGACGAGACGGAGACGCAGGCACAGCGGCGGGTCGTCGTGGTCGGCGCGGGCATGGCCGGCGTGCAGACCGCGGTGGCCCTGCGCGAACAGGGCTTCACCGGCACCGTGACGCTGATCGGCGCGGAACCCCACCAACCCTACGACCGGCCGCCGCTGTCCAAGGCGGTGCTGCTCGGCAAGGCCGAGGGCTCCGCCTTCGACGTCGACTTCGAGGCGCTCGGCATCGAACTGCGCCTGGGCGTCGAGGTGCTGGGCGTACGGCCCGCCGACCACGAACTGGACGCCGTCGGCGGTCCGGTGCCGTACGACGTCCTGGTCCTCGCCACCGGCGCCGAACCGATCCGGCTGCCCGGCGCGGAGGGCGTCCCCGGCGTCCATCTCCTGCGCACCCTCGACGACGCCGAACGGCTGCGGCCCGTGCTCGCCCGCCAGCACGACATCGTGGTCGTCGGCGCGGGCTGGATCGGCGCCGAGTTCGCCACCGCCGCGCGCGACGCGGGCTGCGCGGTGACGGTCGTCGAGGCCGCCGACCGGCCGCTCGCGGGAGCGCTGCCCGCGGAGGTGGCCGCGCCGATGGCGGCCTGGTACGCCGACGCGGGCGCCGCTCTGCGCACCCACGCGCGCGTGGCGCACGTCGAGCCCGGCGAGGTCGTCCTCGACGACGGCTCCCGGCTGCCCGCGGACGCGGTCGTGGTCGGCATCGGCGCCCGCCCGGCCACGTCCTGGCTGTCCGGCTCGGGCATCGGCCTCGGCGCGCACGGCGAGGTGCTGGCCGACGCCGGCCTGCACACGTCCGTCCCGGACGTCTACGCGGTGGGCGACTGCGCCTCCTTCCCGTCGGGCAGGTACGGCGAACGCCTGCTCGTCCACCACTGGGACAACGCCCTCCAGGGCCCGCGCACGGTGGCGGCGAACATCATCGGCGAGACACCGTCGGTCTACGACCCGGTGCCGTACTTCTGGTCCGAGCAGTTCGGCCGTTTCGTCCAGTACGCCGGCCACCACACGTCCGCCGACACGGTCCTGTGGCGCGGGGACCCGTCCGGACCGGCCTGGACGGTCTGCTGGCTGCGGGAGAACCGCCTGGTCGCCCTGCTGGCGGTGGGCCGGCCCCGGGACCTGGCGCAGGGGCGACGGCTGATCGAGGCGGGGACGGAACTGGACCCGGCGCTGCTGCCGGACCCGGGCAGGCCGTTGAAGGCGGCCGTGGTCTAGCGGAAATGTCCAGGTCGCACGCGTTTTGGGTGGCCCTGGCTTCCGACTGTCAGTGCGGGATGGCAGGCTTGATTCCGTGACCGAGATTGACGCAAAGATCGATGCTCTCGTCCCCGCCTGGCTCACCCTCCCCGACATCGCAGAAATGCTGGACGTCGAGGTGACGCGTGTGCGGCAGCTGGTCAAGGAGGGCCAGCTCATCGCCGTACGCCGGGGTGAGAACCGCGCACTGCACGTCCCCGCCGCCTTCATCGACGGGGCCGAGCAGAAGGTCGTCAAGGGCCTCGCCGGGACCCTGACGCTGCTGCGGGACGACGGCTTCACCGACGAAGAGATGCTGGAGTGGCTCTTCACCCCGGACGACAGCCTGCCGGGTACCCCCGCCCAGGCCCTGAGCGAGAACCGCGGCACGGAGGTGAAGCGCCGCGCCCAGGCGCTGGCCGTCTGACCTGAACACCGTCCGGCCCCAGGGCCGTCTGCCCCGGCTGCGGGCAGACGTGCCGCTGGGGCGGCACGGGCGGGCGCTGGGGCCCCTCCGGGGGAGGCCTCCCGCAGGCGCGGGCGAGTGACACCCGCCCCCGGTCCGTGCGCCCTCCCCGCGGCGTACCGGCATGCCCCCGCACGACCCACCTGTGGTTCACTACCGCCCGCCGAGGCCGACCGCACGCGTCCGAGGCCCGCACGCCACCGACACCGGGGGACCGACATGACCGACGCCACTCGCACCGCCCGCGCCCACCTCGCCGACGCCCGCGTCTACCTCTGCACGGACGCCCGCAAGCGCCAGGGCGACCTCCCGGAGTTCCTCGACGCCGTCCTGGCCGCCGGCGTCGACATCGTGCAGCTGCGGGACAAGGGCATGGAGGCCGCCGAGGAGCTGGACCACCTCCAGGTCTTCGCGGACGCCTGCGCCCGGCACGGCAAGCTGCTCGCCGTCAACGACCGGGCCGACGTGGCCCACGCCGCCCGCGCCGACGTACTCCACCTCGGCCAGGGCGACCTCCCGGTCCCCGCGGCCCGGGCGATCCTCGGCGACGACGTCCTCATCGGCCGCTCCACCCACGCGGAGCCGGAGGCGGCGGCCGCCGCGGTCCAGGACGGCGTCGACTACTTCTGCACCGGCCCCTGCTGGCCGACCCCCACCAAGCCCGGCCGCCACGCCCCCGGCCTCGACCTCGTCCGGTACACCGCCGCCCTCGGCACCGGCCGCCCCTGGTTCGCCATCGGCGGCATCGGCCTCGGCAACCTCGACGAGGTGCTGGAGGCGGGCGCGGACCGGGTGGTCGTCGTACGGGCCATCACGGAGGCGGACGATCCCGGCGCGGCCGCCGCGGAGTTCGCGAAGCGGCTGCGGCAGCGGTGAGTGCCTGCGGCAGCGGTGGGTGACCGCGGCAGCGTTGAACGGCCTCGGCGCTGCCCCGTTGTCCGAAAACTGTCCGATGGGTGGACAACAAGTCGACAAATCGGGCAAATTTCCGTGATCTGGTTGGGTGACCGCCGCCCCCTGGCTAACCTGCGGGTATGGCCCTCGGCACCGCATCCACCAGGTCGGATCACGCCCGCACCGTGCGCGACATGCTCGCGACCGGGAAGACCACGTACTCGTTCGAGTTCTACGCCCCGAAGACCCCGAAGGGCGAGCGGAACCTGTGGAACGCGCTGCGCCGGGTCGAGGCGGTCGCCCCCGACTTCGTCTCCGTGACCTACGGCGCGGGCGGTTCCACCCGCGCCGGCACGGTCAAGGCGACCGAGGCCATCGCCTCCGACACCACGCTCACGCCGATCGCCCACCTCACCGCCGTCGACCACTCGGTCGCCGACCTGCGCAACATCATCGGCCAGTACGCCGACGCCGGTATCCGCAACATGCTGGCCCTGCGCGGCGACCCGCCCGGCGACCCGATGGGCGAGTGGGTGGCCCACCCGCAGGGGCTGCGGTACGCCGCCGAGCTCGTCGAACTGATCAAGAACTCCGGCGACTTCTGCGTGGGCGTCGCGGCCTTCCCCGCGATGCATCCGCGCTCCGCCGACTGGGACACCGACGTCCGCCACTTCGTCGACAAGTGCCGCGCGGGCGCCGACTACGCCATCACTCAGATGTTCTTCCAGCCGGAGGACTACCTGCGGCTGCGCGACCGCGTCGCGGCCGCCGGCTGCGAGACCCCGATCATCCCCGAGATCATGCCGATCGCGAGTGTGAAGACGCTCGCGCGGGTCCCGTCCCTGACCAACGCCGCCTTCCCGGCCGCCCTGAAAGAGCGGATCCTCACAGCAAAAGACGATCCGGCCGCTGTACGCTCCATGGGGATCGAGTTCGCCACCGAGTTCTGCGCGCGGCTGCTGGCCGAGGGAGTGCCCGGACTGCACTTCATCACGCTCAACAACTCCACGGCGACGCTGGAAATCTACGAGAACCTGGGCCTGCACCACCCACCGCAGGCCTAGACCGGCCGCACGGATATACGACACACTGCGTAGCGGTCACTGGGAGAGGGGCGTACATGGGCTGGACGGTCCTCTACATCGCGTTCGGAATCGTCGCGCTGTGGTTGCTCGGCGAGGTGCTGCTCCAGTACAAGGCGCGGCTGCGCTGGCGCCTGCTCGCCTTCGCGGGTTTCGTGGGCGTCGTCCTCGGTGTCCTGATCCCCTCGGTCGTCGTCATCGGACTGGGCGCCGTCGCCTTCGCGATCGGCCAGACCTACGTCACCCTCTCCTTCCGCCGCGGCTTCGAACAGGGCTGGGCGGTCAATCCGCCGGCCGCCCTGGGCGGGCTGACCGGCGGCAAGCGTCCCCGCCGGGAGCGCGGCCGCGAGGAGCCGACCCTGGAGGTCTCCGACCTCGAGGCCACCGGCGCCGACTACGGCGACGAGGGCAACTTCCGCCAGGACGCGGCCGATTACGGCGACGACTACGACCGGGACGACGTGTTCACGCCCGCCCGCTCCGGCGCCCCCACGGCCGCCGAGACCACCGCGATCTACGAGCCCCAGCCGATGCCGGACGACACCGGCTCCTACGGCATATACGGCGACACCTCCTACGCGGCGGCAGCCACCGACGGCTCCTACGCCGGGCAGGACCAGTACGCCACGGCGGCCCAGGGCGCCGACCAGGGCTACTCCTACGACGCCTACACCGGCTACGACCAGCAGCAGTACGGCTATGACACGGCCGGACAGCAGCAGTACGCCGCCTACTCCGACCCGTACATCGGCACCCAGACCTACGGCGGCGCCGACTACGACACCTCCTACGGCGGCCAGCAGACCTACGGCCAGCAGGCCTACGGCCAGGACCAGTACGGCAACGCCGGTTACGGCGGCGAGACCCCGCCCGGCGGCGTCTGGGTCCCGCAGCAGCGCACCGACGACTCCTACGGCGGCGGACTGCCGCCGGAGCAGCCGTACCCCTACCAGGGCCAGGGCAACGGCCAGCAGGGGAACGGCTACGACGAGCAGTACCGCTTCTGATTCCGGGAAGCGCTCACCACCACCGGGAGCCGGTTCGCGGGGCCGTCACTGCGAGCCCCGGAAGTCCGGCCCCTCCACGATCAGCCCGGCCACCAGCGCGCCCGACATGCCCGCGTGCGGGAGACCGCCGCCGGGGTGCGACCAGCCGCCGACGGTGAACAGGCCCGGGAGTCCGGTGACGTTCGACGGATGCAGCAGGTGCCCCTCGGCCGCGGCGAGAGCCGGGTGCGGCACCGCGCCGCCCTCCGCACCGGTCGTCTCCGCGATGTGGGCCGGCGTGCGCACCTCGTGCCACAGCAGGCGCTCGCGCAGGTCCGGTACGGCCCGCTCGGCTGCGGTGATCAGCTGGTCCGCGTGATCGGCGAAGACCTCGGACTCCGGCCGGCCGCTGTCCGTGAGGGCGGGCACCGTCGCGGTGAGGGTGACCGCTTCGTGGTCCGCGTCCGGGACCGAACGGACGTCGTCGGGGCGCAGGACGGTGAGCGTGGGGCGCGCGTCCAGTCCCGTGGGCGAACCGAACAGCAGACCCAGCTCACGCTCCCGGTCCTCCGCGTGCACGACCGTCTTGTGCGCCACGCCCTCCGGGCGGCCACCGCGCAGCGCCAGCAGCACCGTGAGGCGGCTCGGCAGCCCGCGCCGCGGCGGAACGCCACCGTCACCCCGGACCGGCACGCCCCGCACGCACCGGCTGAGCACCTCGGGAGCCACTCCGGCGACGACGGACTCCGCCTCCACCACCGACCCGTCGCCCAGCTCCAGCCCGGCCGCCCGGCCGTCCTTCTCCAGCACCCCGGTGACCTCGGCCCCGAAGTGGAACTCCACCCGGCGCGCCACACACCGCTCGTACACCGCGCGCGCCAACTCCCGCAGTCCGCCGCGGACATACCAGGTACCGAAGGCGTGCTCCATGTACGGCAGCACCGCCGCGCTCGCCGGGGCGGTGCCCGGGTCCAGGCCGTAGGCCAGCGCGTAGCCGTCCAGGAGCGCGGCCAGGCGGGGGTCACGCAGCTCCCAGGCGCCGATCTCGGCGAGCCGTCCGGCGCGGCGGGTGCGCAGCAGCTTCTTGTGCGGGACCGACGGGTAGGGCTCGCGGTCGGCCAGCACCGACCAGTTGGGCCACAGCGGCTCCTCCAGGAGCGGCCGGCGCGTCCGGTCCCAGGCCTCGCGGGCCCGGACCAGGAAGTCGCCCCAGCGGGCACCGGCCCCGGCGCCCAGTGCTTCGTCCAGCGCCGCCACCACACCCGCGCGGGACGCGTTCGGCAGGCAGACCTCGGTGCCGTCCGCGAAGAGGTGCCGCGAGGACGGGTCGACCTGGACCAGCTCGACGACCGACTCCAGGGGCTCCTTGCCGGTCTTGACGAACAGGTCGCGGTAGACGGCGGGGAGGGGCAGCAGCCCCGGTCCGGTGTCGAAGGCGAACCCGTCGCGTTCGAAGCGGCGCACCGCACCGCCGTACGTCTCCGTACGCTCGTACACCGCCACCCGGTGGCCCGCGACGGCCAGCCGGGCAGCGGCCGCCATCGCGCCCATCCCGGCGCCGATCACCGCAATCCGTGCCATGCCTGCGACTTTATCGGCCGCCACCGACAGCGCGGACGCTCAGGTCAGCCCGGTGGCCACCCCGGCCGGCCGGCGAGGCGTTTCTCCTCCCGGCGCTGGGCCCTGCGGCGCAGGAACCGCCGGATGCGGGAGACGAGGAAGATCAGTATCACCAGCCCGCCGAGCAGCAGCGCACCCGCGATGACCGCGGCCGCCTCCGGGTGGAAGATCGCGAACGTGACGATGCTGGCGACCCCGAGATCCTCGGCGAGGCTCACGATCACGTTGCTGAACGGCTCCGGAGAGGCGTTCACCGCCATCCTGGTCCCGGCCTTGACCGCGTGGCTGGCCAGCGCCGTCGAACCGCCGACCAGGCCCGCGACCACGTCGTTGAGCGAGCCGCTCTGACCGGCCAGCACCGCCCCCACCCAGGCGCCCGCGGCCGGCCGGATCAGCGTGTGCACGGAGTCCCAGGCCGAGTCGAGGTACGGGATCTTGTCCGCGACCGCCTCGCACAGGAACAGCACGCCCGCTGTGACGAGCACCTCAGGGCGCTGCAAGGTCTCGGGCACGTCGTCGCTCAGCCCGGTCGCGCCGAAGACGCCGAGCAGCAGCACGACGGCATAGGCGTTGATTCCGCTGGCCCAGCCGCTGGTGAAGACAAGAGGGAGTACGGACACGGAGGCGATCGTAACCAGTCGGCAACGGGGCGTCCTGGGCCTGAGTGCGCAGCTCTGAGTATCCGTACCTAGTGAGCGAGATGAGTACGCGCGCGGATGGGTCCCGACCTGCGTGAACGAGAGAGTGGTGGCACGGAAAGGGGCACGGCTCCGGCACCGGCGACACGGGGCGCCGGAACGGAGCCGCCCCGGATCCGCTCCTTCCGCCGGTTGACGCCGGCGGGAGCGAGGCACGGGGGAACCCGGGGGAACGACCGAACGGGGGCCCAACGGGGGAACGGGGGAGTACGGGGGAAATCGGGGGAGCACGAGAGAGCGCCGGTTCGAGGTGGCCCGCGGGGGACGCGGCCACGGCGGACCGGCGCTTTCGTGTGAACGCGCGCGTAGGCGTCCCTACGCGCGTACCGGACTCAGGACCGGCCGCTGACCCGGCCCTGGAGCAGCCGCGACAGCGCCGCGTGGACGTCGTCCAGGGAGCGCTCCGGCTGGAACGCCTTCCAGTCCAGCGCGGCCACCAGCACCATGCCGACGAGCGCGGACGCGGTCAGGGAGACGTCGATCGCCTCGTGGAACTCGCCGCCCTCGATGCCCTCGCGCAGGACGCCCTCGACCACCGCCACCGCCTGCTGTCGGACCACCATGAGCGTGGACTGCCAGGACCGGTTGGTGCGCCACAGTTCGGCCACGTACAGCTGGGTGAAGGCCGGGTAGCGGTCGATGAAGACCAGGCCGGCCCGGATCATCGCGTCCAGGGCGTCCGTCTTGCTGCCGCCCGCCGCGGCCGTCCGCTCCGCCGCCTCCCTCAGGGCGGCGGTGAGGAGCCCCACGCCGTGCCGCAGCAGCTCCTCGAAGAGGACGGACTTGCTCGCGAAGTTGTAGTAGACGGTGCCCTTCGCGACCCCCGCCCGCTCGGCGATCTCGTCGACCGTGGTGGCGGAGAAGCCCTGCTCCGCGATGAGGGTGACGGCCGCCTCGTAGAGCTTCTGGCGGGTGGCCTCGCGGCGCGTGCTGCCGCTGCTGCTTTCCATGGCCCTGATTGTCACAGCATCCGGCTCCCGGGCGGTCGTCGAGGTCACAGGCTCAGCTCCGGGTGCAGCCGGTCCAGCGTCCACACCTGGCGCCGGCGGGCCGACAGGGCGGTCAGCGCGAGCGCTCCCGCGGTGAACGCGACGAGCACCACGCACGCGTGCCACACCGGACCGAGTCCGCCGCCCGTGATGAGCCGGCGCAGGGCCTCCACGACGTAACTCATCGGCAGGAAGGGATGGATCGCGTTGAAGAAGCCCGGGCTGGTCTGCACGGGATACGTGCCGCCCGCGGACGTCAGCTGGAGCATCAGGAACGCCAGGACGAGAATCCGCCCCGCCGCCCCGAAGCGGGCGTTCAGCCACTGCACGATCGCCGCGAAGCACGCCGTGACCAGGAACAGGAAGCCCACCGTCCCGGCCGCCCGCACCATCTGCAGGCCGATCGCCCAGTGCAGCACCGACATCAGGGCCACCGTCTGGAGCGTGCCGACCGCCACCACCGGCAGCCACCCGGCCAGCGCGATCCGCCACGCCGGGGCGCCCGCCGCGAGCGCGCGCCGGTTCATGGGCGCCATGAGCATGTACGCCACCATCGCGCCCACCCACAGGGACAGCGGGATGAAGTACGGCGCGAAGCCGGTGCCGTAGTTGGGCGCCTTGTGCAGGTCCCTGGAGACCAGCTGGACCGGGTCGGCCATGACGTCGGTGCGCCGGTCGCGGTCGGCCTTGTCGTAGTCGGGGATCTGGCCCGCGCCGTCGTGCAGTCCGTCGGAGAGCTTGCCGGAGCCGTCGACGAGCTTGTACATGCCGCCGTTGAGGTCCTCGGCGCCCGTCTTGAGCTTGCCGACGCCCTCGTCCAGGTCATCGGCGCCGGTCTTGGCGGTGCCGAGTCCCGTGTGGAGCTTCTTGGCGCCCGCGGCGACCTTGCCCGCGCCCTTGTTGAGCTCGTTGATCTTGGAGACGGCGTCGTCCAGGTCCTCGGACAGGTTCGGCGCCCGGTCGGCGAGGGCCTGGGCCTGCTTCTGCAGGGTGGCCAGGTTCTTGTCGAGCTTCTTCAGGTCGCCGTCCTGGTCGCCGACGAGCGTGTTGAGGTCGTCCGCGATCGTCGCCACGTCGTCGGCGGCGTCCTTGGCCTTCTTCAGATCGGTGCAGGCCACGTCCGGCAGGACCTCGTTCTCGCAGCGCGCCTTGTAGACGTCGTCCAGGGTCTCGGACGCGGTACGGGCGCCCTTGGCGGCGGCGGGGGCCGTCTCGACCAGGGTGTCGAGGTGGTCGCGGATCGCCTGGGCGGAGTCCGCGACCAGCTGGGCGGTGTCGCCGATCGTCTTCTCGTTGTCCTTCAGGAACGGGCCCACCTTCCCCGCGACCCCGTTGACCTTGTCGGCGAGCGTCTGGGTGCCCTCAGCGACTTGCGCCGAACCGTCCTGGAGGTCGCCCGCGCCCGTGTCGAGCTTCTTGAGCCCCTTGGACAGCTTGCCGCTGCCGCTCTTGGCGTCCTTCAGCCCGTCGGCGAGGTCCTTGGAGCCCTTCTCGGCCTTGACCGTGCCGGTCTCCAGCTTGTCGGCGCCCTTGGCCGCCTTGACCGTCGCGCCGTGGATGTCGGAGAAGGAGATGAAGATCTGGTCCAGGAACGACCGCGACGCCTTCGTGGACGCGGCCTCGCGCACCTCGCTGAAGACCGTGCGGGAGATCTGCCCGACGATGTAGTTGTTGGCGTCGTTGGTCCTGACCTGGAGCGCGCCCGTCTCGGGGGAGTCGCCCGCACTGGAGGCGATCCGCTCGCTGAAGTCGGCCGGCATGGTCAGCGACAGGTAGTACGTGCCGTCCTGGACGCCCGCGCGGGCGTCGGCGGCGCTCACCTCGTGCCACTCGAAGACGTCGCTCTTGAGCAGTCCCTCCGTGATGTCGGCGCCCGCGGTGATCTTCTTCCCGTCGGCGGTCGCGCCCTCGTCGGCGTTCACGAGCGCCACCGGGATGCGGTCCAGGCGGCCGTAGGGGTCCCAGAACGACCAGAGGTACAGGGCGCCGTAGAGCAGCGGCAGCACCAGCAGCGCCACCAGGGCGGCGCGCGGCAGCTTGCCCCGCCCGAAGCGCCGGAGCTCAAGAGCGGCCAGTCGTGGCGAGCGCATCGGCCTTCTCCTTTCCCTGGGTGGACACCTTCACCACGTCGTCCGGAGCCTCGCTGCACACCGCCACCACGGTGGTCCCGGCTTCGGCGACCGACCGCAGCAGCGCCCAGACCTCGGCCCGTTCGGCATCCGACAGCTTCAGATCGGTGTCGTCGACACCGAGCAGCTGGGGATGCCCGATGAGCGCGAGGGCGATGGACAGCCGCAGCGCCTCCAGCCGCTCCAGATCGCGTACGGCGGTCCGGGAGCCCTTGGGCAGGGTCTCCCGGTCGAGACCGGCGGCGGTCAGCGCGGCGTCGATCCGGAGCTTCGCCTCGAGCGTCTGCTCGGCGCGCGGTCGCAGCAGTGCGCGCAGGGAGTCTCCGAACCGGCGCTGGAGCAGGGCCCGCTCCCGCAGGTGCTCCCCGACGGTCAGCGCCGGGTCGAGGTCGGTGACCCCGGCGACGTGCGCCACGGCACTGATCCGCCGGACCGCGGCCAGCTGCTTCGGCAGCCGGGCCCCGCCCACGGCCGCCGATCCCTCGGTGGCCTTCATCCGCCCGGTGAGCGCGAGCAGCAGACAGGTCCGGCCGGACCCCGACGGTCCCTCGACCGCGATGAGCGAGCCGGGCTCGGCGTCGACGGTGATCCCGCGGAAGGCCCATCCCCGCGGCCCCTTGAGCCCGAGACCCTCGGCTGTGACGGCGACTCCGCCCACAGCCCACCCCCTGAGTGTGTTGCGAGTTTTTGAACTGACTGGTCAGTGCAAAAACTAGCCCGAACTCTCGGTCGAAGCAAAAGCCCAGGTCAGAACGGATTGTCAGTGCCATACCTCACGATGGGCACATACGGCATCCCGTATCGGGACGAGCCGTCACGCAGACGACAGGAGGTTCGTCATGGCCAGCTATCACGCAGCAGCCGCCCGTCGGCGCCGCGCCACCGGCCCTGCCCCCTCACTGACCGGACCGGCGAGCGACGTACACCCGGTGCTGCGCCGGACCACGGCCCCGCCCGCCGCCCTCGACCTGCTCGCCCAGGCCCGCGCCGGACTCGACGAGGCGGCCGTCCTGGAAACGCCGAACGAGCGCTACGCGACGGCACATCTCGCCGCCCTGCGCACCGCCGCCGCCGTGCTCGCCGCGCGAGGGCGCCCGGAGCCCACGCCCCGACGCCGCGCCAAGATCCGGAGCGCCTGGGAAGTGCTCCCCGAGATAGCGCCCGAGCTCGCCGAGTGGAGCGCGCTCTTCGCCGCCGGAGCCCGGCGCCGCGCCCGGGCCGAGGCCGGCATCCAGGGCGCGGCCTCCCGCCGGGACGCCGACGACCTCATACGCGACGTGGCGATGTTCCTGCGCCTCGTCGAGCGGATGCTGGTCCTCCAGCCGGTCCTGCCCCAGCCCCGCCAGGACCCGGACCCGGCGGTGGACGCCGACCACCCCAGGGAGCGGGACATGCCGGACGCGGGCTGACGGGGCGGCACAGGAGGTGGCGGTGTCCGTCGTATGAGACGTGCCCGGGCCCCTGCCCCGTGGTGACCAGGTGAGGCAACGGAGGCAATAGGGTGGAGGCGCCTGAAGCCCTGCGCCTCCCGTACCCCGGGCGGGCAGGGTTGCCCGTTCGCTCCGCCGTGCAAGAGGCGGTGCCGCGCCGAGGAGTCAACTGCCGTGTCGGACCCGCTGCGACCCCGCGCCTCCCTCCGTACCGCCGTGGTCTGGGAGGTCCTCCAGGACGCTCTCGAACGGCGGGTCAAGGCCACGGGCCGGGAGTCCCTGGACGTCCTCGACACCGGGGGCGGCAGCGGCAACTTCGCCGTGCCCGTCGCCCGCCTCGGCCACCGCGTGACCGTCGTCGACCCCAGCCCCAACGCGCTGTTCGCCCTGGAGCGCCGCGCCGCCGAGGCCGGCGTCGCCGACCGGGTCCGGGGCGTCCAGGGCGACGCCCACGGCCTCTTCGACGTGGTCGAGCGCGGCACCTACGACGCGGTGCTGTGCCACGGCGTCCTGGAGTACGTCGACGACCCCTCCGAAGGCGTGCGCAACGTGGTCGCCGCGCTGCGCTCCGAGGGCGTCCTCAGCCTGCTCGCGGCCGGCCTCGGCGGCGCCGTGCTGGCCCGCGCCCTGGCCGGTCACTTCAAGGAGGCCAAGCAGGCCCTCGCCGACCCGAACGGCCGATGGGGCGCCGGCGACCCCGTGCCGAGGCGGTTCACCGCCGAGCAGCTCACCGCGCTGGTCGAGGGCGCGGGCCTGGAGGTCGGCGCCGTGCACGGCGTGCGGGTCTTCGCCGACCTGGTCCCCGGCGTGCTGGTCGACACCGAGCCGGGCGCCCTGGAGGCGCTGCTCAAGCTGGAGGAGGCGGCGGCCGAGCTCCCCGCCTTCCACTCCGTGGCCACCCAGCTTCATGTGCTGGGCGAGACGCGGGTGGCCTCCTGAGGCCCGAGTGCCCTGTCCTGGTGCGGCGCTGATCAGGGACTTGGGTGCGGATGGAGTACGCCACAGGCCCCCCGATCGGACGCTCAGCGCCGTATGATCGAGGGAGACCGCCCGGCATGACGGGTCGGCTGCTGGGGAATGCAGGATTCAGTGGCCGGGACGTCCATGGCGGAATCCGGTTGGCCAATTGGCGTAGAGGGGCGGGTTTCACGGGGGCGATTCCCTGCCTATCCTGAAGGGACCCCCCGGGTCGCCCCGGCGACTGCACGATGAGGAGGACTCCGTGCCGCTCTCGGAGCACGAGCAGCGCATGCTCGAGCAGATGGAGCGAGCGCTGTACGCCGAAGATCCCAAGTTCGCGACAGCGCTTGAGGGAAGCGGGCTGCGCACGTACACCCGGCGACGGGTCTACCAGGCGGTCGCGGGCTTCCTCGTGGGTATCGCGCTCCTCATGGCAGGAATGGTCGCCAAGCAGGTCTGGCTCAGCGTGGTGGGCTTCCTCGTCATGCTGGGCTGTGCGGTACTCGCCGTGACCGGCTGGCGCAAGGCCCCCAAGCCGGGCGAGCAGCCCGCGGCAGGTGGCCCGCACGCCCGCCGTCAGCCTCGGCAGAAGCGCTCCATGATGGACCGCATCGAGCAGCGCTGGCAGCGGCGCCGCGACGAACAGGGCGGCCAATAGCTCGACCATCGGCTGATGAGGGGGTGACCGCCCGCCGGGCGGTCACCCCCTCACGCACGCCCTTCTTCCGGCACGTCGACCCGTGATCCCCGTGATCGCCCGGCAGACGGAGCCGGACAGCACCACAGACGGGTGAGCCCCCGATCCGCCACCGCGGACCGGGGGCTCACCCGTTGCCGTCTGCCCGGCCTCAGCCCTGCTGGCCGGACGGCCTGCGCAGGCTCGGCCGGGCCGCCGCCACCCGGGCCGTGACGCCGCTCCACCACGCCGAGACGGCCCACACCACTCGTACGGTCGAACGCGGCGCGAGGGCCGCGCGCAGCCGGGTGCTCCGCGGCGCCGTACCGCGCAGCCCGGCGATTGCCCGCCGGACGTCCTCCGCGAGCCCCGCCGCCGGGCGGGGCCGTGGCGCGTAGAGGACCTGCTCCACGGCCTCCGCCACGCGGTGCACCGAGGCCGCGGCCGACGCGTCGAGATGCCCCACCCGGACGATCCGGGCCGCCGCCTTGCGCGGGGTCTGCGACCCGTCCGGCAGGATTCCGAAGTCCCAGGCCGTATCGGTCAGTTCCAGCCAGACCGCCAGGGTGTGCTGCGCGGCGTCCGCTTCGGTGCGTCCGTGCGCCCCCAGCCGTACCGATCGGGTCCGCATCCGCCACAGCCCGGGTGCCAGCGGGATCGCCAGGGCGGCGAGCCCGGCCAACGCCCAGGCCAGCAGGACGTACCAGTTCGGACCGTCGTCGTCCGTGTGCAGCGCCGCCGCCGCGGACTCGCTCGGGCAGGCGTCGAGCTTCTTCTGCTGCGCCGTGCAGCTCTCGCTCGCCGACGGGGCGGCGGAGGGCAGCGCGCTCGCCGACTGGGTCGGACGACCCGTGTCCGGCAGGCTGCTGCCCGGTGTCTCCGTCTGCGTGTACTCGGGCTGCGTGCCCCGGGTCGGGGTCGGCTCGAAGCGGGTCCAGCCGACGCCCTCGAAGTACAGCTCGGGCCAGGCGTGGGCGTCCCGCAGCGTCACCGTCACCGAACCGTCGCCCTGCGGCGTGCCCGGCGCGAAGCCCACCGCCACGCGCGCCGGAATGCCGAGGCTCCGGGCCATCGCGGCCATCGCGAACGAGAAGTGGACGCAGAAGCCCTGCTTGTTCTCCAGGAACCGGGCGATCGCCTGCGAACCGCTGCCCGCCTGCACCTGGGTGTCGTACTGGAAGCCGCCGGTCACCGTGAAGTACTCCTGGAGCTTCACCGCCTCCTCGTAGTGGTTCGAGGAACCGGCGGTGACCTCACGGGCGGTCTTGGTGACGACGTCGGGCAGGGACTTCGGCAGCTCGGTGTACTCGCGCTCCAGGTCCGTGGGCGGCTCCGGGGCCGAGGCGAGCTGCTCGGCCGTCGGCCGCACGTCCAGGCTCTTGACCGTGTACGTCTCCCCGCGCGTGGTCTGGCCCTTGTCGCCGACCAGCGTCATGCCCACGGGCTCGTAGCGCCACTTGCCGTCGATGTCCACGCCGCTCGGCGGGTACGGCATCGGCAGCCAGTCCTGCTTGTACGAGTCGGCGGCCGCGATCCGAGTCGTGATCTCCGCACGCCGGACGTCGGCAGCCAGTCCGGGCGGGGTGGGGAACTCGTCCGGCACCTTGTCGATGTCGCGCTTGGACGGCTTCCAGGTGGTGCCGTCGAAGTCGTCCAGGGAGACGATCCGCAGATACTGGGCGCCGGCCGCCTCGGGGTCGGACCGCACGGACAGCACGTCGCGGTCGTCGTCCGCGTTGAGGTTGTCGCGCAGGGACACCAGGGGGTTCACCGCGGAGATCGTGCCCCCGCTGCCGTTGCCGGCGCCCGCGCCCGTCCCGACGCCGTCCAGGAGGCCGCCGCTCATCGAGGGCAGGGCGACGGGCACCACGAGGGCCAGGCCCAGCGCGACCGCGCCGATACGCCGCCCGGTGCGGACCGGGGCCACCACGCCGGACTCCCCGCCGGGGGTGCGCGGCGCCCCGCCGAAGACCCGGCCCCACTGGGAGAGCCGGTCGCGTCCCTCGGCGAGAAGCAGCGTCAGGTAACCGGCCGCCGCGACCAGGAACCACAGCCAGTCGGCGCCGCCGTCGGACAGCCCTGCGGCCACGGAATACAGCGCCAGCAGCGGCAGCCCGGCCGGGGCCGCGCTGCGGAACGTCACCGCGAGGGTGTCCACCGCCAGCCCGATGACCAGGACGCCACCGATGATCATCAGTCGGATGCCGTCGGACTCCAGCGGGGCTGGGATCGCGTACCGCGCGATGTCGTCACCGCCCTGCCGGAACAGGTCGGCGAAGTGCTGGAAGGCCTGGGGGCCGGGGACGATCCCGGCGACCGCCTGCTCCCGGGCGAAGGCCAGGGTCAGCATCATCAGCGTCACCAGGGCCTGCGAGGCCACGGTGAGCGGCCGGGCCAGCGGTACCCGCCGGGTCGCCGCGCCCACCAGGGACTGGACGCCCAGCATCAAGGCCGCCTGGATGATCCACGTGGCCGGTTCGACCAGGGGCAGCAGGGCGCAGGACGCCATCAGGGTGGCCGCCCAGGCGCACAGCGCCAGTCGTGCCCGCCCGCTCATGCCGGTGCCCCCTCACTGCCGACGCCGTTCGTCGCGCCGATGCCCGTGCGCTCGCGGTCCGCCTGGCGCCACAGCTCGGTCAGGGACGCGCCGCGCGGCACGCTCAGCGCCGTCCAGCCCGCCTCGCGCAGCATCCGCAAGCGCTCTTCGTTCCTGTCCGACGGCCAGGCCGCGTCGGTGGCCTCCCGGCCCCAGCTCGTGCTGCCCAGCAGGAAGGCGACCGCGCCTCCGCTGCGCTGGCGCATCTTGGCGGCGACCGTGGCCTGTTCCTCGTCGAGGTCGCCGAAGAAGGCGACCAGCAGCCCCTCGTTGCCGCCGCGCAGCACGTCGTAGGCGCGCGACAGGCCGGTGCCGTCGGAGTGGTCGATCACCGCGAGGGTGTCCATCATCAGGCCCGCCGCGTCCGCCGACTCCTGGCTCGCGCCCGCGAACCCGTCCGCGCCCTCGCCCGGTACCGAGCTGCCGGTGTCCGTCAACAGCCGTACGGAGAAGCCCCGTTCGAGCATGTGCACCAGCGTCGACGCGGTGCCCGAGACGGCCCACTCGAAGGCCGAGTCGGGGCCCGCGCCGTGGTAGGCGAGACCCCGGGTGTCGAGCAGCACGGTGCAGCGCGAGCGCTGCGGCTGCTCCTCGCGGCGCACCATCAGCTCGCCGTAGCGCGCGGTGGACCGCCAGTGCACCCGGCGCAGGTCGTCGCCGTAGCGGTACCCGCGCGGGATGACGTCGTCCTCGCCGGCCAGCGCCAGCGAGCGCTGCCGCCCGTCGCCGTAGCCCTTCGCCTCGCCGCTGAAGCGGACCGGCGGCAGCGGCTCCACGCGCGGGATCACCGTCAGGGTGTCGTACGACGAGAAGGACCGCGTCAGCTCGCACATGCCGAACGGGTCGGTCAGGCGCAGCTGGAGCGGGCCCAGCGGATAGCGCCCGCGCAGGTCGGAGCGGACCCGGTAGGACACCTCGCGGCGGCCGCCCGCCTCGACCCGGTCGAGGACGAAGCGGGGGCGCGGGCCGAGGACGTAGGGCACCCGGTCCTGGAGCATCAGCAGGCCGGTCGGCAGCCGCGAGACGTTGTCCATCCGCAGGTGGACGCGGGCCTCGCTGCCGGCGGGCACGCGCGCGGGGGAGAGCCGGCGGCTGCCGGCCACCCGGTAGCGGGTGCGGTAGAGGACGGCGGCGCAGACCAGGGGCAGGACGGCCAGCAGCAGGCCGACCCGGAGCAGATCGCTCTGCCCCAGGACGTACGCGCAGATGGCGGCGGCGATGCCCGCGGCCAGGAAGGAGCGGCCGCGGGTGGTCATGCCGGCCAGCGCGGTGCGCACCCCGCCCTTGTCGCCCCGGTCGGCCTCGGTGGGGTCCGGCCCGGTGGCGGTGGTCATCACAGCCTCCGCGGCGGCTGCTGGCCGTATGCCTGCGTGCCGTGGCCCAGGCCGATGCCGCCCTGCTGCTGGGGTACCGGGGTGCGCTGCAGGATCTCCTGGACGACCTGCTCCGAGGTGCGCCGGTTGAGCTGGGCCTGCGCGGTGGGCAGCAGCCGGTGGGCCAGGACGGCGACGGCGAGGGCCTGCACGTCGTCCGGCAGCGCGTACTCCCGGCCGCTGAGGGCGGCGGACGCCTTGGCCGCGCGCAGCAGATGCAGCGTCGCGCGCGGAGAGGCGCCGAGTCTCAGGTCGGGGTGCGTGCGCGTGGCGGCGACCAGGTCGACGGCGTAGCGCCGGACCGGGTCGGCGACGTGGACGCCGCGGACGGCGTCGACCAGCTTCACGATGTCGTGCGCGTGCGCCACCGGCTGGAGGTCGTCCAGGGGGTTCACCCCGCCGTGCACGTCGAGCATCTGCAGCTCGGCCTCCGCGCTCGGGTAGCCGATGGAGACGCGCGCCATGAAGCGGTCGCGCTGGGCCTCCGGCAGCGGGTAGGTGCCCTCCATCTCGACCGGGTTCTGCGTGGCTACCACCATGAAGGGGCTGGGCAGCTCGTACGTCTGCCCGTCGATGGTGACCTGCCGCTCCTCCATGGACTCCAGCAGCGCGGACTGGGTCTTCGGCGAGGCGCGGTTGATCTCGTCGCCGATCACGATCTGGGCGAAGATCGCGCCCGGCTTGAACTCGAAGTCCCGGCGCTGCTGGTCCCAGATGGAGACACCGGTGATGTCCGAGGGCAGCAGGTCCGGCGTGAACTGGATACGCCGCACCGAGCAGTCGATGGACCGCGCCAGCGCCTTCGCCAGCATGGTCTTGCCGACGCCGGGCACATCCTCGATCAGAAGATGCCCCTCGGCGAGCAGCACGGTCAGCGAAAGCCGTACGACCTCGGGCTTGCCCTCGATCACTCCCTCCACCGAACTGCGGACTCGCTCCACAGTGGCAGTCAGATCAGTGAGGCTCGCTCGATCGTCATAGGTCGTCACCCGGCCCTCCTCGGCCCGTTCTTTCTCCGGGCCGACGCTCTGCGTTGCGGACCGGCCCACCCCGAATCACGGACAGCACGCGGAAATGGTTCCGCGTGACGTCCATCCACGCATTCTTGCTGCCGTTACCGATTCGTGTCACTCGCCTGTGGACAACTGCCTGCGATATGTCAGGGCTTGCGGCCTTTTGGGTACCACGGAACCGGAAATCAACAGCAGAACGACAGCTTCGGAGAGGGCCGGGGCGGGGTCAGGCGGGGTCGATCTCGCGCAGCAGGCCGGTCTTCACGTCGAAGACGAAGCCGCGCACGTCGTCGGTGTGCAGCAGGAACGGGTTGGTGCGCACGCGCTGCATCGACTGCCGCACGTCCTGGTCGACGTCCCGGAAGGACTCCACGGCCCAGGCCGGGCGCTGGCCGACCTCCATCTCCAGCTCGGTGCGGAAGTCCTCGGTGATCGCCTCCAGGCCGCAGCCGGTGTGGTGGATCAGGACCACGCTGCGGGTGCCCAGCTTGCGCTGGCTGATGGTGAGGGACCGGATCACGTCGTCGGTGACCACACCGCCCGCGTTGCGGATGGTGTGGCAGTCGCCGAGCTCCAGGCCGAGCGCGGCGTGCAGGTCGAGACGGGCGTCCATGCAGGCCACGATGGCGACGTGCAGGACGGGGCGGGCGTCCATGCCCGGGTCGGTGAACGCGGCGGCGTAGTGCTCGTTGGCGTCGACGAGCCGGTCGGTGACGGCGGCGACGCGTATGGCGCCTTCGGATGCGTGGGCGGCGGATGCGGAAGTCGTCATACCCATGACGTTACTGGTCACAGCCGGCCCGGTCCTGTGGTGAGAAGGGAAAAAGAGCGCCATCACGTCCTCTTTGTGAGGTAAGCCACAGGTGCGGACGGTGCGTCCGACCGGGTGATTTCCCGCCGCCGCTCTCCTCGCCCCGATGCCCGGCCACGACGCGCAGGCCGGTTGATTGACCGCGAGACACCGTGGACTAAAGTGACGCGAAGCGGGAGGCGAGGTCTCCCTGCTGGCATGAATTCCCCAGGAGACACCGGCCCAGTCACCGGATCTCCCCACGCGCGCGGCGCGTACGTACGGCTCGGCCTCCTCCCGCTCCCGGCCGGCTGACGCTTCCGGCGCCGGCAGGCATCCCCTTCACGAGCGGGCGGGGACCCGGCGGTGCGTACGGCCCGCCGGACCTGAGAGGGCCCCTTGAGCAACACGCGACATGTCCCGGTGATGCTCCAGCGCTGCCTGGACATGTTGGCCCCCGCCCTCCAGGCCCCCGGAGCGGTCGTCGTCGACTGCACCCTCGGTCTCGGCGGTCACAGCGAGGCCCTCCTCCAGCAGTTCCCCGCGGTCCGCCTGGTGGCCCTCGACCGTGACAAGGAGGCCCTGCGCCTGTCAGGCGAGCGCCTCGCGCCCTACGGGGAGCGCGCCACCCTCGTCCACGCGGTCTACGACGAGCTTCCGGACGTTCTGGAGAGACTTCGCGTCCCGCGCGTCCAGGGCGTTCTGTTCGACCTCGGCGTCTCCTCCATGCAGCTCGACGAGGCCGACCGCGGCTTCGCCTACGCCCAGGACGCCCCGCTCGACATGCGCATGGACCAGACGACCGGCATCAGCGCCGCCGAGGTCCTCAACACCTACCCGCCGGGCGAGCTGGTGCGGATCCTGCGGGCGTACGGCGAGGAGAAGCAGGCCAAGCGCATCGTGGCCGCGATCGTCCGCGAGCGGGCGAAGGAGCCGTTCAGCAACAGCGCGCGCCTCGTCGAGCTGATCCGGGACTCCCTGCCACAGGCCGCCAAGCGCACCGGCGGCAACCCGGCCAAGCGCACCTTCCAGGCGCTGCGCATCGAGGTCAACGGCGAACTCTCCGTGCTGGAGCGGGCGATCCCGGCCGCCGTGAAGGCCCTCGGCGTCGGCGGGCGGATCGCCGTGCTGTCGTACCACTCGCTCGAGGACCGGCTGGTGAA
The DNA here is from genome assembly GCF_003143935.1 of Streptomyces sp. Act143. Lineage (GTDB taxonomy): Bacteria > Actinomycetota > Actinomycetes > Streptomycetales > Streptomycetaceae > Streptomyces. The sequence continues at coordinate 7,856,977 of NZ_QFRX01000001.1, forward strand.
GCAGGTGTTCGCGGCCGGCGCCGCCCACACCGCGCCCCCCGGCCTGCCGGTGATCCCCGAGCAGTACCAGCCGCGGCTCAAGCTGCTCACGCGCGGTGCCGAACTTCCCACCGAGGACGAGGTCGCCGAGAACCGCCGGGCGGCGCCCGCGCGGCTGCGAGGTGCCGAGCGGATCAGGGCGGACATCGAGTGAGGAGCGGAGTGAGCAGGAAACCCGAACTGAGGGGGCGGGCGGCTCGTCTCGCGCGGCTCTTCCCACCCGACTCCCACTCCGGCTCCGGCGGCTCCGGCCAGGCCGCCCGCACCCCGTTCGTGCTCCTCGTCGTGCTGCTCCTGGGCGGCGGCCTCATCGGGCTCCTGGTGCTGAACTCCGCGCTCAGCGAAGGCTCGTTCAAGCTCGACGACCTCCAGAAGGAGACCAAGAGCCTCACCGACCAGGAACAGGCCCTCCAGCGCGACATCGACGCCTACTCCGCCCCCGACGCCCTCCAGCGCCGCGCCCGCGAGCTCGGCATGGTCCCCGGCGGCGACCCGGCCTTCCTGAGCCCCGACGGCACCGTCAAGGGCGTCCCGGGCGCCGCCGCCGAGCAGTCCGCCGTCGAGGTCGTACGGCCTCCCGAGGCGATGCCCCTCACGGCCGCGTCCCCGGTGCCCACGACAGCCTCCCCGGTGCCCACCACAGCCTCCCCGGCGCCCACGGCCGCCACCACGGCCGTACCCACCCCCCTTGCCACCCCCTCCACCGAACCGTCCTCCGCGACCCCGACCCCCGGCAGGTGACGGAAGTGTCCGACAGGGAACCGCCGCGCCGCCGTGTGCCCGGACCCGCCAGGCCCGCCCCCGACGGCCGCCGGCGCCCCGCCGGTCCCGGCGCCCGCCCGGCCCGCCGCCCGGCGTCGCCACGCCCCGCGGCCCCGCGCGGCACGGCCCCGCGGCAGATCCGCCTCGGCAGCCCCCGGCCCCGGCTGCGCATGGTCAGCCTCGCCCTGACCCTCGTCCTGATCGCCTTCGCGGTCCGGCTGCTCCAGGTCCAGGCCGTGGACGCGAGCACCTACGCCGCCAAGGCCGAGCAGAACCGGTACGTCGGCTACACCCTGGCCGCCGAGCGCGGCCAGATCACCGACCGCGCCGGCGTGGCCCTCGCGACCAGCGTGGACGCGTACGACATCACGGCCGACCCCACGCTCTTCAAGCGCAAGCAGCTCAAGATCGACGACGGGCCCGAGCAGGCCGCCGCGCTGCTCGCCCCGATCCTCGGGCAGGAGCAGAGCGAGCTGACCGAGAAGCTCCGCACCAAGGGGCAGTACGTCAAGCTCGCCGGGCGGCAGACACCGCAGGTCTGGAAGCAGATCAAGGACCTCAAGAACGCACTGGCGACGAAGGCCGAGGACGGCACCGGCGTCAACGTCCTCGCCGGCGTCTTCGCCGTCGCCACCAGCAAGCGCGTGTACCCGAACGGCGATCTCGCCGCCGGGATACTGGGCTGGGTCAACGCCGACGGCAAGGGCGGCGGCGGGGTAGAGCAGCAGCTGAACACGCTGCTCTCCGGCAAGGACGGCAAGATCCGGTACGCCCAGTCCGGGGGCCGGCAGGTCCCGACCGCGGGTTCCACGGAGACCCCCGCCGTGCCCGGCAGCGACGTCGAGCTCACCATCGACCGCGACATCCAGTGGGCCGCGCAGAACGCCATCGCCGAGCAGGTGCGGAAGTCCAAGGCGGACCGCGGGTACGTGATAGTGCAGGACACGAAGACCGGCGAGATCCTCGCGATGGCCAACTCGCCCGGCTTCGACCCCGGCGACCTGAGCCGGGCCGACCCGAGCACCCTGCACAACTGGGCCGTGGAGGACGCCTACGAGCCCGGCTCCACCGCCAAGGTCATGTCGATGGCCGCCGTGCTGGAGGAGAACGCCGCGACGCCGCTGACGCACGTCACCGTGCCCAACCGGCTGCACCGCGGCGACCGGCTCTTCAAGGACGACGTCGACCACAAGACCTGGTACCTCACGCTCAACGGCGTGCTCGCCATGTCCAGCAACATCGGCACCATCCTGGCGACCGGCCAACTCGGCAAGACCCAGGCCGAGTCCAACCAGGTCCTCTACTCCTACCTGCGCAGGTTCGGCCTCGGCAGCTACAGCGGCCTGGACTTCCCCGGCGAGACGAAGGGCATCCTCGCCGCGCCCCAGGACTGGTCGACCTCGCAGCAGTACACGATTCCTTTCGGCCAGGGCGTCTCCCTCAACGCGATGCAGGCCGCCTCCGTCTACTCGACGATCGCCAACGGCGGCGTACGCGTCGAGCCCACGCTCGTGCGCGGCACGCAGGGACCCGACGGACGCTTCACGCCCGCCGCGAAGCCCAAGAAGTCAAGGGTGATCAGCGAGAAGACGGCGAAGACCCTCGCCCAGATGCTGGAGTCGGTCGTGGACGACGAGGCGGGCACCGGCGCCAAGGCGCGCATTCCGGGGTACCGGGTCGCGGGCAAGACGGGTACGGCCAACCGTGTGGATCCGGCCACCGGCAAGTACCGCGGCTACACCTCGTCGTTCGCCGGGTTCGCGCCCGCCGACAGCCCCCGCATCACCGTGTACTGCGCCATCCAGAACGCCACCAAGGGCAGTTACTTCGGCGGCCAGATCTGCGGCCCCGTCTACAAGCAGGTCATGGAGTTCGCCCTGAAGACCCTCCAGGTCCCGCCGACGGGAACCAAGTCCGCCTCCCTTCCCGTCACCTTCAAGCCCTGATCAGTACGAGCAGCCAGGAACCACCTCGTGACAACGATCACTCCCGATCCCGGGAACCAGAGCATGCCCGCGCCCTCACTTCGCTCCGAACCGGGTGTGCCCGGTACGCTCACCGCCGTGCCACACGCTGATCAGTCCGAAACCACCCAGAAGGGCCATCCCGTGACATATCCGGGACCGCCCCGGCCGGTCCGGGTCTCCGCAACACCCCTCGCGGAACTCGCCGATCAGCTGGGTGTCGCGCAGCCGGGCAGCACCGCCGAGGTCACGGGCATCACCCATGACTCGCGCGCGGTCCGCCCCGGCGACCTGTACGCCGCCCTCCCGGGCGCCCGCCTGCACGGCGCCGACTTCGTCACCCAGGCCGCCGGCCTCGGCGCCGCCGCCGTGCTCACCGACCCGACCGGCGCCGAGCGCGCCGCGGCGACCGGCCTGCCGGTCCTGGTCGTGGACGACCCGCGCGCGCGGATGGGCGAACTGGCGGCCACCGTCTACGGCCGGCCGGGCCGCGACCTGCTCCAGATCGGCATCACCGGCACCTCCGGCAAGACCACCACCGCCTACCTCGTCGAGGGCGGCCTGAAGACCAAGAACAACACCGGTCTCATCGGCACGGTCGAGATGCGGATCGGCGACGAGCGCATCAAGTCGGAGCGCACCACCCCCGAAGCCACCGATCTCCAGGCCCTGTTCGCGGTCATGCACGAACGCGGCGTGGAGGCCGTGGCGATGGAGGTCTCCAGCCACGCCCTGGTCCTCGGCCGGGTCGACGGCTGCGTCTTCGACATCGGCGTCTTCACCAACCTCAGCCCGGAACACATGGAGTTCCACTCCGACATGGAGGACTACTTCCGGGCCAAGGCGCAGCTGTTCACGCCGAAACGCAGCAAACGCGGCGTCGTCAACTTCGACGACGAGTACGGCCGCCGGCTGGTCGAGGAGGCCACCGTCCCGGTCGTCACCTTCTCCGCAGAGGGCCACCCCGACGCCGACTGGCGGGCCGAGAACGTCCAGGTCGGCCCGATGGACTCGACGTTCACCGTGATCGGCCCCGAGGGCGAGCGCATCCACGCCAGGTCGCCTCTGGCGGGCCCCTTCAACGTGGCCAACACCCTCGCCGCGATCGTCGCCCTGGCCGTCGCCGGGCTCGACCCGCAGACCGCCGCCGACGGCATCGCCGCGGTGCCGGGCGTGCCGGGGCGCCTGGAGCGCGTGGACGCCGGGCAGCCCTATCTCGCGGTCGTGGACTACGCCCACAAGACCGACGCCGTCGAGTCCGTCCTCAAGGCGCTCCGCAAGGTCACCGAGGGCAGCCTGCACGTCGTCCTCGGCTGCGGCGGCGACCGCGACAGAACCAAGCGCGCGCCGATGGGTGCCGCCGTGGCGCGGCTCGCCGACACCGCCGTACTGACGTCCGACAACCCCCGCTCCGAGGACCCGCTGGCGATCCTCGCAACCATGCTCGAAGGTGCGGCGTCCGTGCCGGTACACGAGCGCGGCGAGGTCCAGGTCTTCGAGGACCGGGCCGCCGCGATCGCCGCCGCCGTCGCCCGCGCGCGGCCCGGAGACACCGTGCTGGTCGCGGGCAAGGGCCACGAGCAGGGCCAGGACATCGCCGGGGTGGTCCGTCCCTTCGACGACCGCCAGGTGCTTCGAGAAGCCATCCAGAAGACCCAGGGATGAACTTGTGATCGCCCTCTCTCTCGCCGAGATCGCCTCAGTCGTCGGCGGGCAGACGCACGACATACCGGATCCGTCGGTCCAGGTCACCGGGCCGGTCGTCCGGGACTCCCGGGAAGTGGAGCCCGGCAGCCTCTTCGTCGCCTTCGTCGGCGAACGCGTCGACGGCCACGACTTCGCGGCCCAGGTCGTCGGGGCGGGCGCGGTTGCCGTCCTGGCGTCGCGCCCCGTCGGGGTGCCCGCGATCGTCGTGGACGACGTCCAGGCGGCCCTCGGCGCCCTCGCACGCGATGTCGTACGACGGCTCGGCGCGACCCTCGTGGCGCTGACCGGCTCGGCCGGCAAGACCAGCACCAAGGACCTGATCGCCCAGGTGCTCCAGCGCAAGGCGCCGACGGTGTGGACGCCGGGCTCGCTCAACAACGAGATCGGGCTGCCCCTGACCGCCCTGTCCGCCACCGAGGAGACGCAGTTCCTCGTGCTGGAGATGGGCGCCCGCGGCATCGGCCACATCCGCTACCTCACCGAACTGACGCCCCCGAAGATCGGCCTGGTCCTCAACGTCGGCACCGCCCACATCGGCGAGTTCGGCGGCCGGGAGCAGATCGCGCAGGCCAAGGGCGAGCTCGTCGAAGGGCTGCCGCCATCGGAAGAGGGCGGCACGGCGATCCTCAACGCCGACGATCCTCTCGTACGGGCCATGGCGTCCCGTACGAAGGCGAAGGTGCTCCTTTTCGGAGAGTCCGACGAAGCGGACGTTCGCGCCGAGAACGTGAGACTCACGGACACGGGACAGCCGGCCTTCAGGCTTCGCACACCCTCCGGTGACAGCGACGTGACCATGCGCCTGTACGGTGAGCACCACGTGTCGAACGCGCTCGCCGCGGCCGCCGTCGCCCATGAGCTGGGCATGTCCGCGGAAGAGATCGCCACCGCGCTCTCCGAGGCGGGCTCCCTCTCCCGCTGGCGGATGGAGGTCACCGAGCGCCCGGACGGCGTGACCGTCGTCAACGACGCCTACAACGCCAACCCCGAATCCATGCGGGCCGCACTGCGCGCGCTCGTGGCCATGGGCCGGGGGCGGCGGACCTGGGCGGTGCTCGGCAAGATGGCCGAGCTCGGGGACGAGGCGCTCGCCGAGCACGACGCGGTCGGACGGCTCGCCGTCCGGCTCAACGTCAGCAAGCTCGTCGCGGTCGGGGGCAGGGAAGCGTCCTGGCTGCAACTGGGCGCATATAACGAGGGTTCGTGGGGTGAGGAGTCGGTGCACGTGTCCGACGCACAGGCGGCGGTCGACCTGTTGCGCAGCGAGCTGCGCCCGGGAGACGTCGTACTCGTGAAGGCGTCCCGTTCGGTCGGTCTGGAGAGCATCGCCGCTGCGCTGCTCGCGACCGGTGCCGAGGGTGAGGTTTCCGCCCGATGATGAAGCAAGTCCTGTTTGCAGGAGTCATTGGTCTGTTCCTGACCCTGGTCGGCACCCCGCTGCTGATCAAGCTGCTGGCCCGCAAGGGCTACGGCCAGTACATCCGCGACGACGGCCCGCGCGAGCACGCCAGCAAGCGCGGTACGCCGACCATGGGCGGTATCGCCTTCATCCTGGCGACGGTCGCCGCCTACTTCCTGTCCAAGGTCATCACCGGCTACCCGCCCACCTACTCGGGCCTGTTGGTGCTCGGCCTGATGGTCGGCATGGGCCTGGTCGGCTTCCTCGACGACTACATCAAGATCGTCAAGCGGCGTTCGCTCGGCCTGCGGGCCAAGGCGAAGATGGCCGGCCAGCTGATCGTCGGCATCAGCTTCGCGGTGCTCGCGCTGATGTTCCCGGACGCCCGCAACAACACCCCGGCCTCCGACAAGCTGTCGTTCATCACGGACTTCGGCTGGAAGATCGGCCCGGTGCTGTTCGTGATCTGGGCCCTGTTCATGATCCTCGCCATGTCGAACGGCGTGAACCTGACGGACGGTCTGGACGGTCTGGCCACCGGCGCCTCCGTCCTCGTCTTCGGCGCCTACACCTTCATCGGCGTCTGGCAGTTCCAGGAGTCCTGCGCCAACGCGGGCACCCTGACCAACCCCAACGCCTGCTACGAGGTGCGCGATCCGCTCGACCTCGCGGTCATCGCCTCGGCGCTGATGGGCGCCTGTCTCGGCTTCCTGTGGTGGAACACCTCCCCGGCGAAGATCTTCATGGGCGACACCGGTTCGCTCGCGCTCGGCGGTGTCCTCACCGGTCTGGCCATCTGCTCCCGCACGGAGCTGCTGGTGGCCATCATGGGCGGCCTGTTCGTCCTCATCACCATGTCGGTGGTCATCCAGGTCGGCTCGTTCCGTCTGACGGGCAAGCGCGTCTTCCGGATGGCGCCGCTCCAGCACCACTTCGAACTCAAGGGCTGGTCCGAGGTGCTCGTGGTGGTCCGCTTCTGGATCATCCAGGGCATCTGCGTGATCGTCGGCCTGGGCCTCTTCTACGCGGGATGGGCAGCGGAAAAGTGACCTCTTCGGTGTCCTCGGGGGACTTCGACTGGCAGGGCAAGCGCGTCACCGTCGCGGGCCTCGGCGTCTCCGGCATCCCGGCCGCCAAGGCGCTGCACGCGCGCGGGGCGCTCGTCACAGTCGTCAACGACGGCGACGACGCACGCGCGCGTGAGCAGGCCGCAGAGCTGGAGGCGCTGGGCATCACCGTGCGCCTCGGCGACGGCGCGTCCCTGCCGGAGGGCACCGAACTCATCGTCACGGCCCCCGGCTGGAAGCCCGACAAGCCGCTGTTCGAGGCGGCCCGCGCGGCCGGTGTGGAGATCTGGGGCGACGTCGAACTCGCCTGGCGGCTGCGCGGCCCCGAGGCGGCCCCCTGGCTCGCGATCACCGGCACCAACGGCAAGACCACGACCACCCAGATGCTGGCGTCGATCCTGAAGGCCGCGGGCCTGCGCACGGCGGCCGTCGGCAACATCGGGATCTCGGTGCTGGACGCGGTGCTCGGCGAGGAGCAGTACGACGTCCTCGCCGTGGAGCTGTCGAGCTACCAGCTCCACTGGGCACCCTCCGTACGCGCCCACTCGGCGGCCGTCCTCAACCTGGCCCCGGACCACCTCGACTGGCACGGCTCCATGGAGGCGTACGCGCGCGACAAGGGCCGCGTCTACGAGGGCAATCGCGTCGCCTGCGTCTACAACGTGGCCGACAAGGCCACCGAGGACCTGGTGCGCGAGGCCGACGTCGAGGAGGGCTGCCGGGCCATCGGCTTCACGCTGGGCACACCCGGCCCGTCCCAACTCGGCGTCGTGGAGGGCATCCTGGTCGACCGCGCCTTCGTCGAGAACCGGCAGAAGAACGCGCAGGAGCTCGCCGAGGTCGCCGACGTCAACCCGCCCGCCCCGCACAACATCGCCAACGCCCTTGCGGCGGCGGCCCTCGCGCGCGCCTTCGGGGTGCCCGCCAAGGCCGTACGCGACGGTCTGCGGGCGTTCACCCCGGACGCGCACCGCATCGCGCACGTGGCGGACGTGGACGGCGTCGCGTACGTCGACGACTCCAAGGCCACCAACACCCACGCCGCGGAAGCCTCGTTGGCCGCGTACGAGTCCATCGTGTGGATCGCCGGCGGACTCGCCAAGGGCGCTGCCTTCGACGAGCTGGTCGCCAAGTCGGCAAAGCGACTTCGGGGCGCGGTGCTGATCGGCCAGGACCGTGAGCTGATCCGCGAAGCCCTCGCGCGACACGCCCCGGAAGTACCCGTCGTCGACCTCGACCGGACCGACACTGGGGCGATGCTCCAGGCGGTGACGGAGGCGAAGCGGCTGGCTCGGCCCGGCGACACGGTGCTGCTGGCCCCGGCCTGCGCGTCCATGGACATGTTCACCAACTACAACCAGCGCGGTGACGCGTTCGCGGAGGCGGTTCGCGAACTCGGCTCCTGACCGACGTAGCGGAGGCTCTGATGCCCAGCAGCCGTACCGGCCGACCGCCCGTGCAGCGGACCGTCAGACGTCCCGCCGCTCCCCGGACCGTGCGCGACAATCCCGTACGACGGCTCCACACGCGCGCGAAAAAGGCCTGGGACCGGCCGCTGACCGCGTACTACCTGATCCTCGGCGGCAGTCTGCTGATCACCGTGCTGGGTCTGGTGATGGTCTACTCGGCCTCCCAGATCAAGGCGTTGCAGATGTCGCTGCCCGGCTCGTACTTCTTCCGCAAGCAGTTGCTGGCCGCGGCGATCGGCGCCGGGCTGCTGCTTCTGGCCTCCCGGATGCCGGTGAAGCTGCACCGGGCGCTGGCCTACCCGATCCTCGCGGGCGCGGTCTTCCTGATGGCCCTGGTGCAGGTGCCGGGGATAGGGATGGCGGTCAACGGCAACCAGAACTGGATCTCGCTCGGCGGCTCCTTCCAGATCCAGCCCAGTGAGTTCGGCAAGCTCGCGCTCGTGCTGTGGGGCGCCGACCTGCTCGCGCGCAAGCAGGACAAGAAGCTGCTGAGCCAGTGGAAGCACATGCTGGTGCCGCTCGTCCCGGTCGCGTTCATGCTGCTCGGGCTGATCATGCTCGGCGGCGACATGGGCACGGCGATCATCCTGACGGCGATCCTGTTCGGCCTGCTGTGGCTCGCGGGGGCGCCGACCCGGCTGTTCGTGGGGGTGCTGTCGATCGCCGGTCTGATCGGCCTGATCCTCATCAAGACCAGCCCCAACCGGATGGCCCGGCTCGCCTGCATCGGCGCCACCGAGCCCCGGTCGGCGGGCGCCGACTGCTGGCAGGCCGTGCACGGCATCTACGCCCTCGCCTCCGGCGGAATCTTCGGCTCCGGGCTCGGTGCGAGTGTGGAAAAATGGGGTCAACTCCCGGAAGCGCACACGGACTTCATCTTCGCCGTCACCGGTGAGGAACTGGGCCTGGCGGGGACGCTGTCGGTGCTCGCCCTGTTCGCGGCTCTAGGCTATGCGGGTATCCGCGTGGCCGGCCGCACGGAGGACCCCTTCGTCAGGTATGCCGCGGGAGGCGTGACCACCTGGGTCACGGCCCAGGCCGTGATCAACATCGGTGCGGTGCTCGGTCTGCTGCCGATCGCCGGTGTCCCCCTCCCGCTGTTCTCCTACGGAGGATCCGCCCTGCTGCCGACCATGTTCGCGATCGGGCTGCTGATCGCCTTCGCTCGCGACGAGCCCGCTGCGCGGGCCGCGCTTGCGATGCGGCAACCCCGCTTTGGTAGAAAGCGGGGTGCCGGGGGCTCCGCTCGGACCAGGGAGCCTCGGAGATGGAACACGATGCGACGGCGTGCCTCGGCGGCACGTACGTCCGGAGAGCGGTGAATTTCGGTGCATGTCGTACTCGCCGGTGGGGGGACCGCCGGCCACATCGAGCCCGCGCTCGCCCTCGCGGACGCCCTGCGCAGGCAGGACCCGACCGTGGGGATCACGGCGCTGGGCACGGAGCGCGGCCTTGAGACCCGCCTCGTCCCCGAGCGCGGCTACGAACTCGCGCTGATCCCCGCCGTACCGCTGCCACGCAAGCCCACCCCCGAGCTGATCACCGTCCCGGGCCGGCTGCGCGGCACGATCAAGGCCGCCGAGCAGGTCCTGGAGCGCACCAAGGCGGACGCCGTCGTCGGCTTCGGCGGTTACGTGGCGCTGCCCGGCTACCTCGCCGCCAAACGCCTGGGCGTGCCGATCGTGATCCACGAGGCCAACGCCCGCCCCGGCCTGGCCAACAAGATCGGCTCGCGGTACGCCGCCCAGGTCGCCGTCTCCACCCCGGACAGCAAGCTGCGCGGCGCCCGCTACATCGGCATCCCGCTGCGCCGCACCATCGCCACCCTGGACCGGGCCGCCGTCCGCCCCGAGGCCCGCGCGGCGTTCGGCCTCGACCCGAACCTGCCGACCCTCCTGGTCTCCGGCGGCTCCCAGGGCGCCCGCCGCCTCAACGAGGTCGTCCAGCAGGTCGCCCCCTGGCTCCAGCAGGCCGGCATCCAGATCCTGCACGCGGTCGGCCCGAAGAACGAACTGCCGCAGGTGCACCATATGCCGGGGATGCCGCCGTACATCCCGGTACCGTACGTGGACCGGATGGACCTCGCGTACGCCGCGGCCGACATGATGCTTTGCCGCGCGGGTGCGATGACCGTCGCCGAGCTCTCCGCCGTCGGACTCCCGGCCGCCTACGTCCCGCTGCCCATCGGCAACGGCGAACAGCGGCTCAACGCCCAGCCGGTGGTCAAGGCGGGCGGCGGCCTGCTGGTCGACGACGCGGAGCTCACCCCGGAGTGGGTCCAGCAGAACGTCCTGCCCGTGCTCGCCGATCCGCACCGGCTGTACCAGATGTCCCGCGCCGCCGCCGAGTTCGGCCGCCGGGACGCCGACGACCTGCTCGTCGGCATGGTGTACGAGGCGATCGCCGCCAACCGTGCACGTCACTAGGAACGTATGACCGAAGGGCAGGGAGCGTGGCCGGACCGACCACCGCCGAACGCGGCGAGCGCCAGCAGGAGTCGTCGTCCGCTCCGCCCCCTGCCCGACGGTTGAGGCTGCCCCGGCCTCGTACGATCATCATCCTGGCCGTCGCCCTGGTCCTCCTCGGCGCCGGTTCCGTCTGGGCCCTCTACGGCTCCCAATGGCTGCGCGTGGAGCGGGTGTCGGTCTCCGGCACCGGCGTCCTGACGCCCGCACAGGTGCGCGAGGCCGCGGATGTGCCCCTCGGGTCGCCGCTGATTTCGGTCGACACCGATGCGATCGAGGCACGCTTGCTCCGGAAATTGCCCCGAATTGACTCGGTTGACGTGACTCGCTCCTGGCCCCACGGAATCGGGCTGAAAGTGGTCGAGCGCACTCCGGTCCTGATTGTCGAAAAGGGCGGAAAGTTTGTCGAAGTGGACGACGACGGCGTCCGTTTTGCCACGGTTTCTCGGGCCCCGAAAGGCGTCCCCGCACTCGAATTGACGGTCTCCGAGTCCGGCTCCGCCGCCGCGAGCCTGCGCCGCTTCGGCGAGGACCGGCTGGTGCGGGAGGCGGTACGCGTGGCCGGTGACATTCCGGCCGCCGTCGCGAAGACGGCACGGACCGTCAAGGTGCGTTCGTACGACGACATCTCGCTGGAGTTGAGCGGCGGCCGGACGGTCGAGTGGGGGAGCAGCGAGAAGGGTGCCGCAAAAGCCCGTACGCTCACCGGCCTGCTGAAAGCGGCGGCCGGTGCGCGGCACTTCGACGTCTCGGTTCCCACCGCCCCTGCGTCATCGGGGAGTTGACGCACATCCGCGCAGGCCACCACCCTGGTTGGGCAGCGACATGGCTGATCACATAGGGTGAAAAGAAAAACGGGAGGTTCGGCGTGTTCGTTGAACGTGCGCCACTTGTCGACTTAGTGTCCTGTTCAGAAGACTCCAGGGAACAGACACACTGGTAACCCTAAACTTCAACGTTAGGGTTCGGGTCGGCACTATGGACCGTCCCATTCGGCATCCGTCGTCAGCTCGCATGACCCGCGAGACGACGACACGTAACTCGAGGCGAGAGGCCTTCGACGTGGCAGCACCGCAGAACTACCTCGCAGTCATCAAAGTCATCGGTGTCGGCGGCGGTGGTGTCAATGCCATCAACCGGATGATCGAGGTCGGTCTCAAGGGTGTCGAGTTCATCGCCATCAACACCGACGCGCAGGCGCTGTTGATGAGCGACGCCGACGTCAAGCTCGACGTCGGCCGTGAACTCACCCGCGGACTCGGCGCCGGCGCCAACCCGGCTGTCGGCCGCAAGGCCGCCGAGGACCACCGCGAGGAGATCGAGGAGGTCCTCAAGGGGGCCGACATGGTCTTCGTGACGGCCGGTGAAGGCGGCGGCACCGGCACCGGCGGCGCACCCGTCGTGGCCAACATCGCCCGCTCTCTCGGCGCCCTGACCATCGGCGTGGTCACCCGCCCGTTCACCTTCGAGGGCCGGCGCCGCGCCAACCAGGCCGAGGACGGCATCGCGGAACTCCGCGAAGAGGTCGACACCCTCATCGTCATCCCCAACGACCGGCTGCTGTCCATCTCGGACCGCCAGGTCTCGGTGCTCGACGCCTTCAAGTCGGCCGACCAGGTCCTGCTCTCCGGTGTCCAGGGCATCACCGACCTCATCACCACGCCCGGCCTGATCAACCTCGACTTCGCCGACGTCAAGTCGGTCATGTCCGAGGCCGGTTCGGCCCTCATGGGCATCGGCTCGGCCCGCGGCGACGACCGCGCGGTGGCCGCCGCCGAGATGGCGATCTCCTCGCCGCTGCTGGAGGCGTCCATCGACGGCGCCCGCGGTGTGCTGCTCTCCATCTCCGGCGGTTCCGACCTCGGTCTGTTCGAGATCAACGAGGCCGCCCAGCTGGTCTCCGAGGCCGCCCACCCCGAGGCCAACATCATCTTCGGCGCGGTCATCGATGACGCCCTCGGCGACGAGGTGCGCGTCACGGTGATCGCCGCCGGCTTCGACGGCGGCCAGCCGCCGGCCCGCCGGGACAACGTCCTCGGCTCGGCCTCGTCGTCCACGGCCCGCCGCGAGGAGCCCGCTCCGGCACGGCAGACCGAGTCCCGCCCGACCTTCGGCTCGCTCGGCAGCGTCACGCCGAAGGAGGAGCCGGAGCCCGCGCCCGAGCCGGTCGCCGACCTCCCGGTCGCCCCGCCGGTGCCGCCGTCGCGGACCTACTCGGACAGTGCGGCCGAGGAACTGGACGTGCCGGACTTCCTGAAGTGATAGGACAGCGCGACACCGTGAGCGGCGCGCACTTCGCCTTCACCGACCGGTGGGGCGGGGTGAGCGCCGTTCCGTACGAGGAGCTGAACCTCGGCGGGGCGGTCGGCGACGACGCCGACGCCGTCCGCGCCAATCGTGAACTGGCCGCCAAGTCGCTGGGGATCGACCCGGCGCGGGTGGTCTGGATGAACCAGGTGCACGGGGCCGACGTCCAGGTGGTCTCCTCGCCGTGGGGGGACCGGCCGGTGCCGGAGGTCGACGCGGTGGTCACCGCCGAGCGCGGTCTCGCCCTCGCCGTCCTCACCGCCGACTGCACGCCCGTCCTGCTCGCCGACCCGGTCGCCGGTGTCGTGGCCGCGGCCCACGCGGGCCGGCCCGGAATGATCGCGGGGGTCGTCCCCGCCGCCGTACGGGCCATGACCGGACTCGGCGCCGATCCCGCCCGGATCGTCGCCCGCACCGGACCCGCCGTCTGCGGCCGGTGCTACGAAGTGCCGGAGGAGATGCGCGCCGACGTCGCCGCCGTCGAACCGGCGGCGTACGCCGAGACGAGTTGGGGCACTCCCGCCGTCGACGTGACCGCCGGAGTGCACGCGCAGCTCGACCGGCTCGGGGTGCGCGACCGGGAGCAGTCGCCGGTGTGCACGCTGGAGTCGGGCGACCACTTCTCGTACCGCCGCGAGCGCACCACGGGGCGACTCGCGGGATATGTCTGGCTGGACTGAGAGAGCATGACGGACCGTAAGGGCGAACTCGCCGCAAATCTGGCGAAGGTGGAGGAGCGCATCGCCGCCGCGTGCGTGGCCGCGGGGCGCAAGCGTGAAGAGGTGACCCTGATCGTGGTCACCAAGACGTATCCCGCGAGCGATGTGCGGATCCTGTCGGAGCTCGGTGTCCGTGACGTCGCCGAGAACAAGGACCAGGACGCGGCCCCCAAGGCGGCCGAATGTGCTGATCTGCCCCTTACTTGGCACTTTGTTGGCCAATTGCAGACCAATAAAGTGCGATCCGTGGTCGGTTACGCGGATCTCGTGCAGTCCGTCGATCGTTCGAAGCTGGTGACGGCCCTCTCCAAGGAGGCCGTCCGGGCCGGGCGCGAGGTCGGGTGTCTGATCCAGGTCGCGCTCGACGCGGGTGAGAGCGCGCGCGGGGAGCGGGGTGGCGTGGCGCCGGGCGGAATCGAAGAGTTGGCCGACCTCGTCGCGCAGGCTCCGGGGCTGCGGCTCGACGGGTTGATGACCGTCGCGCCGCTCACCGGGGAGTACGCGGGACGCGAACTGGCGGCGTTCGAGCGGTTGATGGATTTGTCGACCGACCTGCGCCGAGCTCATCCGGCTGCGAACATGGTCTCGGCAGGGATGAGTGCGGATCTCGAACAGGCCGTGGCCGCCGGAGCGACACATGTACGCGTCGGTACCGCGGTACTCGGAGTCCGCGCGAGGCTCGGGTAACGTCGCCAGGAAGTCGGACCACAGCAGAAAATATGGTCATTGCCGCCGAAAGGCGGGCGTAACGACCTCGTGGATCGCAGGCACTTGGCAGTCGTCAGCAGATCCACCACAGAGCGGAGGACTCAGAGCATGGCCGGCGCGATGCGCAAGATGGCGGTCTACCTCGGCCTCGTGGAGGACGATGGGTACGACGGCCGCGGTTTCGACCCCGACGACGACTTCGAACCCGAACTGGACCCGGAGCCCGAGCGGGACCACCGGCGGCACGAACCGGTGCACCAGTCTCATGGTGCACATCAGTCCCAAAGGGACGAAGAGGTGCGAATCGTGCAGCCGTCCACCCCGCGTGAACCGGTCGCCCGTTCCGCTTCGCTAGCCGCGGAATCCGGACGTCCGGCGCGGATCGCGCCCGTGGCGTCCATCACACAAGAACGCCAGAGCCTGGAGAAGAACGCACCGGTGATCATGCCCAAGGTCGTGTCGGAACGAGAGCCTTACCGGATCACCACACTTCACCCGCGGACCTACAACGAGGCCCGTACCATCGGGGAACACTTCCGCGAGGGCACCCCTGTGATCATGAATCTCACTGAGATGGATGACACAGACGCCAAGCGACTTGTCGACTTTGCGGCCGGTTTGGTGTTTGGTCTTCACGGCAGCATCGAGCGGGTGACGCAGAAGGTGTTCCTGTTGTCGCCTGCTAACGTCGATGTCACGGCGGAGGACAAGGCCCGTATCGCAGAGGGCGGGTTCTTCAACCAGAGCTGAGACGCAAGGCCGGAAACAGCAGTACAAGCAGTACCCGCAGCACGGAAAACAGGGGAGAGGGAAGCACAGGTCATGAGCGTGGTTCTGGATGTCGTCTACATCGCGCTGATGTGCTTCCTGATCGTGCTCATCTTCCGGTTGGTCATGGACTACGTCTTCCAGTTCGCCCGCTCATGGCAACCTGGCAAGGCGATGGTGGTCGTTCTGGAGGCCACCTACACTGTCACCGATCCACCGCTCAAGCTTCTGCGGCGGTTCATTCCGCCGCTGCGTCTCGGGGGCGTGGCGCTCGACCTGTCCTTCTTCGTACTGATGATCATCGTCTACATCCTGATCTCGATCGTGAGCCGGCTGTGAGCGATGTGAACTACCGTCTTGCCGATGCCGACGACTACGTTGAGGTGAAGAGATGCCGTTGACCCCCGAGGACGTGCGGAACAAGCAGTTCACGACCGTCCGCCTCCGAGAAGGCTATGACGAGGACGAGGTCGATGCCTTCCTCGATGAGGTCGAAGCCGAACTGACCCGCCTGCTCCGCGAGAACGAGGACCTGCGCGCCAAGCTGGCCGCGGCGACGCGTGCCGCCGCGCAGAACCAGCAGAACATGCGCAAGCCCCCGGAGGGGCCCGGCGGTCCCGGTCCGCAGGACCAGCAGCAGGGGATGCCCCAGCAGGGCATGCCTCAGCAGGGGATGCCGCAGCAGGGCATGCGTGGGCCCGGCGGCCCCGTGCCGGCCGGCATATCTGGCCCGCCGCAGCAGCAGATGGGCGGCCCCATGGGTGGCCCGCCCCAGCTGCCGAGCGGTGCGCCGCAGCTGCCTGCCGGTCCCAGCGGTGGCCAGGGTGGCCCGCAGGGTCCCGGTCCGATGGGCCAGGGTCCGATGGGTCAGGGCCCCATGGGCGGTCAGCCGCCCATGCAGCAGCAGATGGGTGGCCCGATGGGCGGCCCCATGGGCGGTCCGATGGGCGGCCCCGGTCAGGGTCCCGGTGGCGACAGCGCCGCCCGTGTCCTCTCGCTGGCCCAGCAGACCGCCGACCAGGCGATCGCCGAGGCCCGTTCCGAGGCCAACAAGATCGTCGGCGAGGCGCGTTCGCGTGCCGAGGGTCTCGAGCGTGACGCCCGTGCCAAGGCCGACGCGCTGGAGCGGGACGCGCAGGAGAAGCACCGCGTCGCGATGGGCTCCCTGGAGTCCGCCCGCGCCACGCTGGAGCGCAAGGTCGAGGACCTGCGTGGCTTCGAGCGCGAGTACCGCACCCGCCTGAAGTCCTACCTGGAGTCGCAGCTGCGTCAGCTGGAGACCCAGGCCGACGACTCGCTGGCCCCGCCGCGTACCCCGGCGACCGCGTCGCTTCCGCCGTCCCCGGCGCCCTCGATGGCTCCGGCCGGTGCGAGTGCCCCGTCCTACGGTGGCAACCCGGGCGGTATGGGTGGTGCTCCGGCGCCGGCCGCTCCGTCCTACGGCGGCCAGCAGCAGATGTCGCCCGCGATGACCCAGCCGATGGCTCCGGTCCGGCCGCAGGGTCCGTCGCCGATGGGGCAGGCTCCCTCGCCGATGCGTGGGTTCCTGATCGACGAGGACGACAACTGACGAGTTGTAGTACGCCATAGGCGTCGGCAGCGTTCAAAGGGGCGAGCCCTGGACTTCGGTCCGGGGCTCGCCCCTTTTACGCGGGTTGATCAGTGGGGTGGGTCCGAGGGCGCGAGGGGTGGGGTTGATGTGGGGGCGTGGCAAAGGCCTGGTCTCCCCGGGTGAGGAGACCAGGCCTCGTAGGCCGTGCCCGCGTTACGCCTTGCGCAGGCGGAACGTCAGGGACAGGCCCTCGTCGGTGAACGGCTCGCCGTAGCTGTCGTCCGCCTCGCCCTGGGCGAAGTCCGTCGACAGCACCTCGTCGGCGATCAGGGGTGCGTGCTCGGTCAGGGCCGCGATCACCGCCGGGTCCGTGGACGTCCAGCGCAGGGCGATCCGGTCGGCCACGTCCAGGCCGCTGTTCTTGCGAGCCTCCTGGATCAGGCGGATCGCGTCACGGGCGAGGCCCGCCTGGCGGAGCTCCTCCGTGATCTCCAGGTCCAGGGCGACCGTGGCACCCGAGTCGGAGGCGACCGACCAGCCCTCGCGCGGGGTCTCCGTGATGATCACCTCGTCGGGAGCGAGGGTGATCGTCTCGCCGTCGACCTCGACCGACGCCGTGCCCTCGCGCAGCGCCAGGGACAGGGCGGCGGCGTCCGCGTTCGCGACCGCCTTCGCCACGTCCTGGACCCGCTTGCCGAACCGCTTGCCCAGGGCGCGGAAGTTGGCCTTCGCGGTGGTGTCGACCAGGCTGCCGCCGACCTCGGAGAGGGACGCCAGGGCCTCGACGTTCAGCTCCTCCGTGATCTGCGCGTGCAGTTCACGGTCGAGGGCGTCGAAACCGGTCGCGGCGATGAGCGCACGGGACAGCGGCTGACGGGTCTTCACACCCGACTCCGCGCGCGTGGCCCGGCCCAGCTCGACCAGGCGGCGGACCAGGACCATCTGCCGCGACAGCTCCGGGTCGATGGCGGAGAGGTCCGCCTCCGGCCACGAGGACAGGTGGACCGACTCGGGCGCGCCCGGGGTCACCGGGACGACCAGGTCCTGCCAGACCCGCTCCGTGATGAACGGGGTCAGCGGGGCCATCAGCTTGGTGACCGTCTCGACGACCTCGTGCAGCGTGCGCAGCGCGGCCTTGTCGCCCTGCCAGAAGCGGCGGCGCGAGCGGCGGACGTACCAGTTGGACAGGTCGTCGACGAAGGCCGAGAGGAGCTTGCCGGCGCGCTGGGTGTCGTAGGCCTCCAGCGCCTGCGTCACCTGGTCGGTGAGCGCGTGGAGTTCGGACAGCAGCCAGCGGTCCAGGACCGGGCGGTCGGCCGGGGCCGGGTCGGCCGCGGACGGGGCCCAGTTCGACGTGCGGGCGTACAGGGCCTGGAAGGCGACCGTGTTCCAGTACGTCAGCAGAGTCTTGCGGACGACCTCCTGGATCGTGCCGTGGCCCACCCGGCGGGCCGCCCACGGGGAGCCGCCGGCCGCCATGAACCAGCGGACGGCGTCGGCGCCGTGCTGGTCCATCAGCGGGATCGGCTGGAGGATGTTGCCCAGGTGCTTGGACATCTTCCGGCCGTCCTCGGCGAGGATGTGGCCGAGGCAGACGACGTTCTCGTACGAGGACTTGTCGAAGACCAGCGTGCCGACCGCCATCAGCGTGTAGAACCAGCCGCGGGTCTGGTCGATGGCCTCGCTGATGAACTGGGCCGGGTAGCGGGACTCGAAGAGTTCCTTGTTCTTGTACGGGTAGCCCCACTGCGCGAACGGCATCGAACCGGAGTCGTACCAGGCGTCGATGACCTCGGGCACGCGCGTGGCCGTCTTGCCGCAGGCGTCCTTGGGGCAGGCGAAGGT
Source organism: Streptomyces sp. Act143 (assembly GCF_003143935.1). Lineage (GTDB taxonomy): Bacteria > Actinomycetota > Actinomycetes > Streptomycetales > Streptomycetaceae > Streptomyces. The sequence continues at coordinate 7,875,748 of NZ_QFRX01000001.1, forward strand.
GACGTCGTCGATGAACGGGCGGTGCGGGTCCAGGGACGACTGGTCGGTGCCGGTCAGCTCGGTGAGCTCCGCGCGGGAGCCGGCCACGGTGAGGTGGTCGTCCTCGCAGCGCCAGATCGGCAGCGGGGTGCCCCAGTAGCGGTTGCGGGACAGCGCCCAGTCGATGTTGTTGTTCAGCCAGTCGCCGTACCGGCCGTGCTTGACCGTGTCCGGGAACCAGTTGGTGTTCTCGTTCTCCTGGAGGAGGCGGTCCTTGATGGCCGTGGTGCGGATGTACCAGGACGGCTGCGCGTAGTAGAGGAGCGCGGTGTGGCAGCGCCAGCAGTGCGGGTAGCTGTGCTCGTACGGGATGTGCTTGAAGAGGAGGCCGCGCTGCTGGAGGTCCTCGGTGAGCCGTTCGTCCGCCTTCTTGAAGAAGACGCCGCCGACAAGGGGGACGTCCTCCTCGAAGGTGCCGTCGGGGCGGACCGGGTTCACCACCGGGAGGCCGTACGCGCGGCAGACCTTGAGGTCGTCCTCACCGAAGGCGGGGGACTGGTGGACCAGGCCCGTACCGTCCTCGGTCGTGACGTACTCGGCGTTGACGACGAAATGCGCCGGCTCCGGGAACTCCACGAGCTCGAAGGGACGTTGATACGTCCAGCGCTCCATCTCGGCGCCCGTGAAGGACTGGCCGGTGGTCTCCCAGCCCTCGCCGAGCGCCTTGGCGAGCAGAGGTTCGGCGACGACGAGCTTCTCCTCGCCGTCGGTGGCGACGACGTAGGTGACGTCGGGGTGCGCGGCGACGGCCGTGTTGGACACCAGCGTCCAGGGCGTCGTCGTCCACACCACGAGCGCGGCCTCGCCGGCGAGCGGACCGGAGGTGAGCGGGAAACGGACGTACACGGACGGGTCGACGACCGTCTCGTAGCCCTGTGCCAGCTCGTGGTCCGACAGGCCGGTGCCGCAGCGGGGGCACCAGGGGGCCACGCGGTGGTCCTGGACCAGCAGGCCCTTGTTGAAGATCTCCTTGAGCGACCACCAGACGGATTCGATGTACTCGGGGTCCATCGTGACGTAGGCGTCGTCGAGGTCGACCCAGTAGCCCATGCGGGTCGTCAGCTCGGAGAACGCGTCGGTGTGGCGCAGCACGGACTCGCGGCACTTGTCGTTGAACTCGGCGATGCCGTACGCCTCGATGTCCTGCTTGCCGCTGAAGCCGAGCTCCTTCTCCACCGCGAGCTCCACCGGGAGGCCGTGGCAGTCCCAGCCGGCCTTGCGGGCCACGTGGTAGCCGCGCATGGTGCGGAAGCGGGGGAAGACGTCCTTGAAGACGCGGGCCTCGATGTGGTGGGCGCCCGGCATGCCGTTGGCGGTGGGCGGGCCCTCGTAGAACACCCACTCGGGGCGGCCCTCGGACTGCTCCAGGGACTTGGCGAAGATCTTCTGCTCGCGCCAGAAGTCGAGCACCGCGTGCTCGAGCGCGGGCAGATCGACCTGGGCGGGCACCTGGCGGTACTGCGTCATCAGTCTTCCTCCGGCGGACTTGCTGCCTTCCGTCCGGAGGGACGAGAGCTGTCTTCTGTACGCCGGTTTCGGCGCGCTCCCGCGGTACCACCCTCCTTGGCCCTCCCGCGCGCCGTACGCGCCGGTGAGCCCCCTCATTGGGGTCGCGATGCCGGGTCTACCACCCGCCGTCTGTCGACTGCGGGGTTCTTCCGGCGGCTCCGGGGTGATCTTCACGTCGCGCTCGCCCCCGGGCTTCCACCGTCCCCGGGTCGCTCTGGGCTGCGTACGTCGCTACTCGTCCCCATCCACGCTTTTCGCTCCGCCCAGTGTACGGCGCCGCGCGGACAGCGGCCGACCGGTTTTCCCGGCCTCGGCGGGGCGGGGGCCGGGGGCGCCGGGGTGACCCGAATGGATCGGTACGCGTGTTCGGATTCCGGGACGCTCGGTCCGGCGGATTACCCGGCGGGGAGCTGGGCACAACGCTTGCATGTCTGGCGTGCTCCCTGCGCGAGGCGGGCGAATCGGGCGGTGCGTCCCGTTGCCGCGGGGCTCAAGTCGATTTATCGTCCCAGCACGATTCGCGTGCAAGATCACAAAATGTGAAGGGGCCGCGGCCATGGTGGCGAAGAAGACCGCCGATCAGCAGTCGGCGTCGGGCAGGTCCACACATGCCTCCGGCGGTGCGGCCAAGGACGTGGGCGGGAAAAAGGCGGTGGGCGCGGCAGCGAAGCGGACGACCGCGGGGAAGACGGCCGCGGTGAAGACCACGGCCGAGAAGAAGCCGGCCGAGAAGAGCGCAGCCGCGAAGAAGACGGCTGCGAAGAAGACGGCAGGGAAGACGACGGCCGGGAAGGCGGTGGCCGGGAAGGCGGCTGCAAAGAAGGCCGCCGTCGCCAAGAAGGCGGTGGGAACGAAGGAGACCGTCGCCAAGGAGGCGGCGGGGAGCAAGAAGGCGGTGGCGGCCGGGAAGGCGGGCGTGAAGAAGGCGGCCGCCAAGAAGACCGCTGCCGCGAAGGGCACCTCCACGACGAGCGCGGCCGGCAAGAGCGCGGCCAAGAAGGCGGGCGCGGCGCAGGCCGCGCAGCAGACGGGAGCCACGACGGTGGTTGCGAAGAAGACTCCTGGCACGGCCACGGCGGCGCAGACCGCCGTCCCCAAGGCACGTCTCGCCGCGGCGGAGCCGGGCGAGCTCGCGGTCCGTCCCGGCGAGGACCCCTGGACCCCGGAGGAGGTCGCCGAGGCGCGCGCCGAGCTCCAGTCCGAGGCGCTGCGGCTGCGCTCCGAGATCACGACGTCCGAGGAGTCCCTGGTGGGCCTGATGCGGGACTCCGGGGACGGTGCGGGCGACGACCAGGCCGACACCGGCACCAAGAACATCACGCGTGAGCACGAGATGGCCCTCGCGGCCAACGCGCGCGAGATGCTCGAACAGACCGAGCGTGCCCTGGATCGTCTGGACGCGGGTACCTACGGTCTGTGCGAGAACTGCGGCAACCCGATCGGCAAGGCGCGAATGCAGGCGTTCCCGCGCGCGACCCTGTGCGTGGAGTGCAAGCAGAAGCAGGAACGCCGGTACTGAGGGTGCAGCGGGGCGTGCCGTACCCTCGTCCTCAGTCAGGCACCTAGGTTGAGGGACTCACGTGACCGAAGCGGAGCGCATGATCGGTACGCCGGACACCCCGGAGGGGGACGGGGCCGAGCCGGAGCAGGCAGCCGGGCAGGAGGGCGTCGGGGAGCGGCCCCAGCCCAGGGGCAAGCGCCGGATCGCCGTACTGTTCGCGGTCGCCGCCTTCGCGTACCTCCTCGACCTGGGCAGCAAGCTGCTCGTGGTCGCCAAGCTGGAGCACCACGACTCGATCGAGATCGTCGGGGACTGGCTGAAGTTCGAGGCGATCCGCAACGCGGGCGCCGCCTTCGGCTTCGGCGAGGCCTTCACCGTGATCTTCACGGTGATCGCGGCGGCCGTGATCGTGGTCATCGCCCGGCTCGCCCGCAAGCTCTACAGCCTGCCCTGGGCGATCGCGCTCGGACTGCTCCTCGGCGGTGCGCTCGGCAACCTCACGGACCGGATCTTCCGCTCCCCGGGCGTCTTCGAGGGCGCGGTCGTCGACTTCATCGCGCCGAAGCACTTCGCGGTGTTCAACCTCGCCGACTCGGCGATCGTGTGCGGCGGCATCCTGATCGTGCTGCTGTCCTTCAAGGGCCTCGACCCGGACGGGACCGTCCACAAGGACTGAGCGCGCGTTCGGGACTGTCGCACCCGTCCGGCATACTCGACGGGTGAGCACGATTCCCGAGATCCGTACCCTGCCCGTGCCGGACGGCCTGGAGGGCGAGCGCGTCGACGCCGCCATCTCCCGCATGTTCGGCTTCTCCCGCACCAAGGCGGCCGAGCTGGCGGCGGCGGGCAAGGTCCAGGTCGACGGGTCCGTGGTCGGCAAGTCCGAGCGCGTGCGCGGCGGCGCCTGGCTGGAGGTCGAGATGCCCGGCGCGCCCGCCCCGGTGCAGATCGTCGCCGAGCCGGTCGAGGGCATGGAGATCATCCATGACGACGACGACGTGGTCGTCATCGTCAAGCCCGTCGGGGTCGCCGCCCACCCGTCGCCGGGCTGGACCGGCCCGACCGTCATCGGCGGGCTCGCCGCCGCCGGGTACCGCATCTCGACCTCCGGCGCCGCCGAGCGCCAGGGCATCGTGCACCGCCTCGACGTCGGCACCTCCGGTCTGATGGTGGTCGCCAAGTCGGAGTACGCGTACACGTCGCTCAAGCGCCAGTTCAAGGAGCGCACGGTCGACAAGCGCTACCACACCCTCGTCCAGGGCCACCCGGACCCGACGAGCGGCACCATCGACGCCCCCATCGGACGCCACCCCCACCACGACTACAAGTGGGCGGTGACCGCCGACGGCAAGCCGTCGATCACCCACTACGACCTCATCGAGGCGTTCCGCGCGGCCTCCCTGCTCGACGTGAAGCTGGAGACCGGCCGCACCCACCAGATCCGCGTGCACATGGCCGCCCACCGCCACCCCTGCGTCGGCGACCTCACCTACGGCGCCGACCCGACCCTCGCCAAGCGGCTGCGCCTGACCCGGCAGTGGCTGCACGCGGTCCGTCTCGGCTTCGAGCACCCCGGGGACGGGCAGTGGGTCGAGTTCGAGAGCGACTACCCGCAGGACCTCCAGCAGGCCCTGGACCAGGTCCGCGAGGAGACGTACGCGTGAGCGGGCCGGCGTACGCCGTGCGGGTCGCCGAGGACCCCGCGGACCGGGAGCTGTGCTTCGCCGTGCGCAAGCAGGTCTTCGTCGTCGAGCAGGGCGTTCCGGAGGATCTGGAGTACGACGCGTACGACACCGTGGCGCTGCATGTGCTGGCCGTGCGGGACGACGGGGTGCCGCTGGGCACCGGGCGGCTGCTGTACGGCGAGGCGGCCGCCGAGAAGGTCGCCGGCGATCTCTCCCTCGGGTCGCTCGGGCGGCTGGCGGTCGCCGAGGAGGCGCGGGGTCTCGGCGTCGGCGTGGCGCTCGTACGGGCCATCGAGGACGCGGCACGCGCGCGTGGGCTCGCGGCGGTGGATCTGCACGCGCAGACGCACGCGCTGGGGTTCTACGAGCGGCTCGGGTACGAGGCGTACGGGCCGGAGTACCTGGAGGCGGGGATTCCGCACCAGGGGATGCGGCGCGCGCTGTAGCTGATCGGCTCGGGTGTCGTGGCAGGCTGGGTCGCTGAAGTCCTGCTCGTCCGACCCGCCGGAGCCTGACCGTGGATCAGTTGGCCCTGCTGTTCGTGCTGTTGCTCGGGGCCGTGGTGAGCGTTCCGGTGGGGGACCGGTTCAAGCTGCCGGCACCGGTGCTCATGACCCTGCTCGGGATCGTTCTCGCGCTCCTCGACTTCGTGCCGAACGTCGACATCGCGCCTGAACTGATCCTGCCCCTTCTGCTCCCGCCGCTGCTCTACGCGGCCGTGCGGCGCACCTCGTGGCGGCAGTTCGCGGCCAACGTACGGCCGATCCTGCTGCTGGCCGTGGCGCTGGTGTTCGTCACCACCCTGTGTGTGGCCGCCGTCGCCAACGCGATCGTCCCGGGGCTGCCGCTCGCCGCCGCCGTGGCGCTGGGCGCGCTGGTCGCGCCGCCCGACCCGGTCGCGGCGACCGCCGTCGCGGGGCAGCTGGGGCTGCCGCGGCGGCTGGTGTCGATCCTGGAGGGTGAGGGGCTCTTCAACGACGTGACGGCCATCGTGCTCTACCACGTGGCGATCGCCGCGGCCGTCAGCGGCTCCTTCGACCTCGGGGACGCCGCGTTCGAGCTGGTGCTCTCCGCGGTCGTCGCCGTCGGCATGGGGCTCGCCCTGGGCTGGGGCGCGAACAAGCTGATGGATCTGCTCGGCGACCCGACCCTCCAGATCGGGCTGACGCTCCTCGTGCCGTACGCCTCCTATGTGCTCGCGGAAGAACTGCACGGCTCCGGCGTCCTCGCCGTGCTCACCACCGCCCTCTTCCTCGCCGAGTACGGCACCGACGCCGACGACGTGCTCACCCGGCTCGCCGGACACACCTTCTGGGACATCGTCGACACGCTCGTCACCGGCGTGGCCTTCGGGCTGATCGGGCTGGAGCTGCACAACGCCGTCCGGACCGCGTCCGGGCGGTGGGGCGAGATGCTCGGCTGGGCGGCCGCGATCGTCGTGGTCGTCGTCCTCGTCCGCCTGGTGTGGCTGCTGCCCGCGACCTGGGTCGCCAAGCGGCTGCACGCCAAGCAGGACTACGACGAGGAGATCCCGATGACCTGGCGGGAGACCGTCGTCATGTGGTGGTCGGGGATGCGCGGGGTGGCGTCGGTGGCGCTGGCGCTGGCGATTCCGCTGAAGACCGACGAGGGGGGCGCCTTTCCCGACCGGGACGAGATCGTGTTCATCGCGTTCGGCGTCATCATGGCGACCCTGGTGCTTCAGGGGCTGACCCTGCCGTGGCTCGTGAAGCGGCTCGGCGTGAAGGCCGACACCGAGCGGGAGAAGGAGTTCGAGAGGAACCTCGCCATCCGGGCCGCCAAGGCCGCCAAGCGGCGGCTGAAGGAGATCGAGGAGGTCGAGGAGCTGCCGGAGGAGCTGTCCGAGCAGATGCTGCGGCGGGCCTTCGACATCGGGGTGCGGATCAGCCCGGACATGGGGGACGAGGAGCGGCGCGAGGCGCATCAGCAGCGGGCGAAGCGGCTGAAGCGGGTCCGGCGCATCCAGGGCGAGATGCTGAGCGCGGCGCGGCACGAGGTGCTGGCGGCGCGGAGCGAGCCGGGGGCGGATCCGGAGGTGGTGGATCGGGTGCTGCGGCATCTGGATGTTCGCAGCCTGCGCTGACGCGGCGGTCGCATGACCTTCGGGTGAAAACGGATGACGGCCCGCCGTGGCCCTTCGTAGGGTCGGATCATGGCTCGCAACGTGGTGATCAGCGGTGGTGGTACGGGAATCGGGCTTGCTGCGGCCCGCGTCTTCGCGGCGGACGGGGACCGGGTGCTGTTGCTCGGGCGGCGCAAGGAGGTGCTGGAAGGGGCGGCCGTACCCGGGGCGCTCAGCTGTGCCGCCGATCTCAGTGACCCGGCCGACGTGCGCGGGGTCGCCGGGTTCGTCGGGCGGGAACTGGGGGCCGTGGACGTCCTCGTCCACAGCGCCGGCGGCAACGGGCAGCTCGAACCACCCGCCGCCGGTGACGACCCGCTCGACGCCGTCGCACACCACTGGACCGTCAACTTCCGGCTCAATCTGCTGACCGCCGCGCTGCTCACCGAGGCCCTCAAGGACCGGCTCGCCTCGCCCGGCGGGCGGGTGCTGTTCGTGAGTTCCATCGCCGCCTACCGGGGATCGGGCAGCGGGGCGTACGGGGCCGCCAAGGCGGGACTGCACCCGTACGCGCACGACCTGGCCCGGGAGCTCGGCCCCCGCGGGATCACCGTGAACGTCGTCGCGCCCGGCTACATCGAGGACACCGAGTTCTTCGGCGGCGCCATCGACCCCGCCCGGCGGGAGCGGCTGATCGGCGAGACCGCCACCGGGCGCGCCGGGAACCCCGGGGACGTCGCCGAGACGCTGCACTGGCTCGCCTCGCCCGGCGCCGGGCACGTGACGTCGCAGGTCGTGCAGGTCAACGGGGGCGCCGAGCGGGGGCGTTGACGGTTCAGCGGGCCTGCCTCGGCGGCTCGTGCGCCCTGCGGGGCCCGCCGTCGGGGGAGGGGGTCGGACGGTTGCCGTTGGTGCTCGGGGGCAGGGCGGAGTCGGCCGTGTTGACGCGGGGCAGGGCGTAGGGGTGGTGCTCGGTCAGCCAGCGGATCATCTGCTCGCGGACCGTGACCCGCACCTTCCAGATGTCGTCGGCGTCCCTGGCGGTCACCAGGGCCCGCACCTGCATGGTGTTCGGCGTCGAGTCCGTGACCGTCAGATCGCAGGCACGGCCGTCCCACGCCGGGCACTCGCGGAGGATGTCGCGGAGCTTCTCCCGCATCGCCTCCATCGGCGCCGAGTGGTCCAGGTGCCAGTAGACGATGCCGGTCATCTGGGCGCCGCCGCGCGACCAGTTCTCGAACGGTTTCGAGGTGAAGTACGACACCGGCATGGTGATCCGGCGCTCGTCCCAGGTCCGGACGGTGAGGAAGGTCAGCGTGATCTCCTCGACCGTGCCCCACTCGCCGTCCACCACGACCGTGTCCCCTATGCGCACCATGTCGCCGAACGCGATCTGCAGCCCCGCGAACATGTTGCTCAGCGTGGACTGCGCCGCGACACCGGCGACGATGCCGAGGATTCCGGCCGAGGCCAGCAGCGAGGCACCGGCCGCGCGCATCGCCGGGAAGGTCAGCAGCATCGCGGCGATCGCCACCACGGCGACGACCGCCGTGACCACCCGTGTGATGAGAGTCACCTGGGTGCGGACGCGCCGGACCCGGGCCGGATCGCGCTGGGCGCGGGAGTAGCGGGTGTACGTCGTCTCCACGACCGCCGCCGCGATCCGGATCATCAGCCACGCCGTCGCCCCGATGAGGACCAGGGTCAGCGTCCGGCCGATGCCGACGCGGTGTTCCACCAGCACCCGCGCCTCGTCGTACGACCCTCTGAGCAGGGCCGCGAAGATGACGAGCTGGTAGGGGATGCGGCCGCGGCGCAGCAGGCCCCACAGCGGGGTCTCGCTCTGCCGTTGGTCGGCCTTGCGCATCAGCAGATCGGTGGCCCAGCCGATGAGGAGCGTGAGCACGACCGAGCCGCCGACGACGATCAGCGGGCGCAGTACGTTCTCCATGCCTCCGACCGTACTGGCACGATGGGCTCATGAACATCATGCTCTTTCACTCGACGTACGGTCTGCGGCCCGCGGTGCGCGCGGCGGCGGACCGGCTGCGCGCCGCCGGACACGAGGTCTGGACCCCGGATCTCTTCGAGGGGCGCACGTTCGAGACGGTCGAGGAGGGCATGGAGTTCAAGGACGGCATCGGCAAGGACGAGCTGCTCAAGCGGGCCGTGCTGGCCGCCGCGCCCTACTCGGAGCGGGGCCTGGTGTACGCCGGGTTCTCGTTCGGTGCCTCGGTCGCGCAGACCCTGGCCCTCGGCGACGACAAGGCGCGCGGGCTGCTGCTTCTGCACGGCACGTCGGACATCGCCGCCAACGCCTCCGTGGACGACCTGCCGGTCCAGCTGCACGTGGCCGAGCCGGACCAGTTCGAGACGGACGACTGGCTGAGCTCCTGGTATCTCCAGATGGGGCGCGCGGGCGCCGATGTGGAGGTCTACCGGTACGCCGGGGCCGGCCACCTCTACACCGACCCCGACCTGCCGGACTACGACGAGGAGGCCGCCGAGGCCACCTGGCGGGTGGCGCTCGGCTTCCTGGAGACCCTCTAGATCATCCGGCGGCGCGGTACGCCGCCCAGCTCTGCTGCATCCGCGTCACCTGACCCGAGGTGAACTGGTACATGCAGCTGTCGTACGTGTAGTCCATGAAGTTGTGGATCGGGTCGACGCCCGCCTTGGTGGTGCAGGTGTCGCGGCCGGTCGGGCACTGGTAGGCCGCGCTCTTCTCGGCCGGGGTGTCGTCGACGTAGTCGCCCTTGCCGCTGCAGCCGCCCTGGAAGGTGTGGTACAGCCCCATCCAGTGGCCGACCTCGTGGGTGGCGGTGTCGCCCTCGTTGTAGTTCGCCGCCGAGCCGCCGGGCAGGGAGGCGTCGAGGATGACGACGCCGTCCATCGAGGGGCTGGACTTGTAGGAACTGGGGAAGGTGGCCCAGCCGAGGAGGCCGTCGCCGAGGTTGGCGGTGTAGATGTTGAGCGCGTTCGCGCCGCCCTTGCGCAGGGCGGTCTTCATCGCCTTCTCCTCCGCCGAGCCGTAACCGACGTTGTACCAGGCGGCGTTGTCGGTGTAGTCGGTGCCGGCCAGCGTGAACTGGTAGCCGGAGTCGGTGTTCCCGGTGCCCTGGCCGGCGTAGGCCGCGTTCAGGACGTTCAGCTGGGCGCTGATGTCGGACGAGCTGAGGTTGCCGGTGGCGCCGTCGTGGATGACGTGGAAGTACACCGGGATGCTGGTGGAGGCGGCGGCGGCGAGGCTGCGGCTGCCGGACGAGGGCAGCTTGTCGAGCTTGGCGCGCAGATCGGCGTCCATCGCCTGGGCCTTGGCGGTGCTGATCTCGTTGGGCTCGGCGATGTTCTCGCCACTGCCCGGGCGGATCTCGCGGGCCGCGGCGTTCGTGTCCGTGCCGGCGCAGTCGGCGGCCGGAGCCTGGGCCGCCGCGACTCCGGTGGGCGCCGACAGGGGAGAGAGCATCAGGGTTCCGGCCACAACTGCCGTACCGAGAAGGCGTCTGCGCATAACAGGGGATATCCGGGCGAGCGCACGCATGCTGACTCCTAGCTGATGCGTCGGGGAGAGCGGACGCAGGGGTCTTCCTGGCCGCCGCCCGGAGATTACGTGTACATGCTCAGCCTGTAAATGCCTCCTGAACGCCTTCCGACCGGGCGAGTGGCGCGGCCGTATACGAACGCGGGCCGCGCCACTCACCGTTGGCCAAAACCTGACTACACGGGGTCGTACGTCCGCTCGACCTTCTGCGTGCCGGTCCTCGTGCGGTACGAACGGGCCCAGGACGAGGTCGCGTCGGCCTTCGTCTTGTCGGAGAGGACGTAGTAATCCATCTGCGCGCGGCCGGCGGTGATGTCCAGGACGCCGTAGCCGTGGCGGTCGGTGTCGACCCAGTGGACGTGCCGGTTGGCGGCCTTGATGATCGGCGCGGCGAGGGCGGAGACCGTGCCCTCGGGGACCTTGACGATGTCGTCGAGGTTGTCGGAGGTCACCGACGTCACGACGAACTCGGTCGCGGCCGAGGCCGACAGCGGATACGTGCCCGCGTCCACCGGCACGTCGTTGGCCCACGCCATGTGGATGTCACCGGTCAGGAACACGGTGTTGCGGATGGCGTTCGAGCGCAGGTGGGCCAGCAGCTCCCGGCGGTCGTCCGTGTAGCCGTCCCACTGGTCGGTGTTGAGGGCGAGGCCCTCCTTCGGCAGGCCCAGCAGCTCGGCGAGCGGCTTCAGCAGGTCCGCGGAGAGCGAGCCGATGGCGAACGGCGAGATCATCACCGAGTTGCCGACCAGCCGCCAGGTGGTGTCGGAGGACTTCAGCCCCGCCTTGAGCCAGTCCAGTTGGGCCCGGCCGGTGAGGGTGCGGTCCGGGTCGTCGACCGAGCCGTTGCCGACGGACACCTGCTGCGAGCGGAAGGACCGCAGGTCGAGGAGGGACAGGTCGACCAGCTTGCCGAAGCGCAGCCGCCGGTAGGTCGTCCCCGCGATCGCCGGACGCACCGGCATCCACTCGAAGTACGCCTGCTTGGCGGCCGCCTGGCGTGCGGCCCAGGCCCCCTCCGCGCCCTCGGTGTGGTTCTCCGCCCCGCCCGACCAGGCGTCGTTGGCGAACTCGTGGTCGTCCCAGATCGCGACGACCGGAGCGACCGTGTGCAGCGCCTGGAGGTCGGAGTCCGTCTTGTACTTGCCGTGCCGGACGCGGTAGTCGGCGAGGGTGAGGATCTCGTGGGTCGGCGCGTGCTGCCGTACGACGGTGTCGCGGGTGCCGTACTCGCCGGTGCCGTACTCGTATATGTAGTCGCCCAGGTGCAGCCAGGCGTCCAGGTCGCCGCGGGCCGCGAGATGGCGGTACGCGGAGAAGTGGCCGGCCTCCCAGTTGGCGCAGGAGACCACGCCGAAGCGGAGGTTGTTCACGGCCGCGTCCGCCGCCGGCGCGGTGCGGGTGCGCGCCGCCGGGGAGTCGGTGCCGCCCGCGGAGAAGCGGAACCAGTAGTCGGTGGCCGGGGCGAGGCCGCGCACGTCGGCCTTGACGGTGTGGTCGGAGGCGGCGGTCGCGGTGACGGAGCCTTTGGCGACGACGTTCGTGAACGCCTTGTCCGTGGCGACGGTCCAGTTCACCTCGGTGTCCGGGCCGAGCCCGGAGCCGGGTGTCGCCGCGGCCACGGGGGTCACCCGGGTCCACAGCAGGATGCCGTCGGGCAGCGGGTCGCCGGAGGCGACGCCGTGCAGGAAGGCGGGGGCCTCGTCGGCGGCGCCGGCGGGGAAGGGGGTCGCGAGGAGGGCGGCGCCCGCGGTGGCGGCGGCGGCCTTCACGACCGTACGGCGGCGCGGCGCCAGGGAGTTGAGGCGCTCGGATGCTCTGTGTTCACTGGTCACGAGCGCTCAGGTTACTGGCCGGTACGAGCGAAGAGCGGGCGAACCGGGAAAGTTCGCCCGCTCTTCAGCCGGAGGTCGCCTCAGGTCATGCTCAGGCCTTCAGCGCCGCCTCGAGCGCCGTGTTGAACTCGGCCACCGTCATCGGCGCGTTCTTGCCGTCGGAGCCGGTCAGCGCCTTGTCGTCCATCTTCAGGGTCGGGGTGCCGGTCACGCCGCTGTCGTCGAACTTCTCGGACATCACCAGGGCCCACTTGTCGTAGGTGCCGTTCTTCACGGCGTTCTGGAAGGTCTTGTTGTTCTTCAGGGCGTCGACCGTGTTCGCGATCTTGATCAGGTAGTCGTCGTCCTTGAACTTGTCGTCCGACTCCTCGGGGTGCCACTTCGTCGAGTACATCGCGGTCTTGTACTGGAGGAACGCGTCGGAGCTGACGTTCAGCGCGGCGCCGAGGGCGCTGAGCGCGTTCTTGGAGCCCTCGCCGCCCAGACCCTTGTCGAGGAAGCTGGCGCCGACGTACTGGAGCTTGAACTTGCCGGCCTCGACGTCCTTGTCCACGGTCGGGCCGACGGTCTGCTCGAACTGGGCGCAGACCGGGCAGCGCGGGTCCTCGTACATCACGAGGGTCTTCTTGGCGGCGGCCTTGCCGATGACGACCGTCGTGCCGTTCTCGCCCGTGGTGTTGGCCGGCTTGACGAGCTTGTCGTTCTTCGCCTCTTCCCAGTAGCCGGGCTTGTTGCCCTGGACGACGGCGTAGCCGATGCCGCCGGCTATCGCGAGGACGCCGACGACGGAGCAGGCGACGATGACCTGCCGCTTGATCTTGTCGCGCTTGGCCTGGCGCTCGCGCTCCAGACGCAGCCGCTCGCGGGCCGCCGTCTTCGCCGCCTGGCTGTTCCGCTTGCTCATGGGTGATCTCCGTGAAGGGGACGCGCACACGTCGTGTGCGGATACGTAAAAGGGTGTGGTGATGCCCGGTGCTGTTCGGGTGGGTCAGGCGAAAGCGGCCGAGCACGGCGGTCCACGCCGTCCCAGGGAGTGCACGAGGAGCCGGTCGCGCGCGATGGTCGTGCGGCGACCGGGGTGCCGCGGGCGGCGCACCGCCGGGGTGCGGCGGACCGCCACCACGGCGACCGCCAGCAGCAGCGGACGGAACGTCGTCGCCGCGACCGCCCGCAGCAGCTGGGCCAGCGCCCGCTCGCCGCGGCGCAGCCAGGCGGCGGCCAGCAGGCCCACGCCGATGTGTGCGCCGAGCAGCAGCCAGGCGGCCTGCGGATCGGCGTGGGCGAGGACGCCCGCCAGACGGTCGCTGTCGGTGCCGGTGACCCGGGCCAGGGGGCTGCCGACGCTGGTGCCGTCGCCGCACAGGACGTCCCAGCCGACCGAGCGCAGCGGGCCGGCCACGGGGCCGCCCGCGGCGCCGTAGCAGACGTGCTGCCCGGTGGTGAGGACCGTGTCCGCGGCGAGTTCCAGCGGGACGAGCAGGGCGGCGATCCGCCCGAAACCCCGCTCCCGGCCGGCCAGGGCGTACGCCACGGCGAACACGGTGACCGAGACCAGGGCCACCGTGTTCAGCGGGAGCGGGGCGCGGGACAGCAGTACGTGCGACGCGGTGCTGAGGGTCACGACGAGTGCCGTGAACAGCGCCGCGCGGAGCGCTCGCAACTGGGTCCCGGATATGTCCATAGCGTCAGAGAGTGTGTCACGCGGGCCTGTAAGGGAGCCCTAAAAGATCCCTGTGAGCGGCCCTATCGTTATCGACATCCGTGCGGTCTCCGTCACAGCCCCGGAATCCGGCCGTTGCGGAACAGGTCCACGAAGATCTGGTGGTCGGCACGCGCGCGTGCGCCGTAGTCGTGCGCGAAGGAGACCAGGAGCTCGCCGAAGCCCTCCTCGTCGGCCGCGATCGCCGCGTCGATGGCCCGCTCCGTGGAGAACGGCACCAGGGACTCGCCGGAGGTGTCGTCCGCCGCCGCGTGCATGGTGGCCGTGGCCCGGCCGAGGTCGGCGACGACCGCCGCGATCTCCTCCGCGTCGTCGATGTCGCCCCAGTCGAGGTCCACGGCGTACGGCGAGACCTCGGCGACCAGCTGCCCCGCGCCGTCCAGCTCGGTCCAGCCCAGCCACGGGTCGGCGTGCGCCTGGAGGGCGCGCTGCGAGATCACCGTGCGGTGCCCCTCGTGCTGGAAGTAGTCGCGGATCGCCGGGTCGGTGATGTGCCGGGAGACGGCCGGGGTCTGGGCCTGCTTGATGTAGATCACGACGTCGTTCTCGAGCGCGTCGCTGTGGCCCTCCAGGAGGATGTTGTACGACGGCAGCCCGGCCGAGCCGATGCCGATGCCGCGGCGGCCGACGACGTCCTTCACGCGGTAGGAGTCCGGGCGGGCCAGCGAGGCGTCCGGCAGGGTCTCCAGGTAGCCGTCGAAGGCCGCCAGCACCTTGTAGCGCGTGGCCGCGTCCAGCTCGATGGAGCCGCCGCCGGGCGCGAAGCGGCGCTCGAAGTCACGGATCTCGGTCATCGAGTCCAGGAGGCCGAACCGGGTCAGCGAGCGGGCGTCGCGCAGCGCGTCCAGGAGCGGCCCCTCGGCGGTGTCCAGCGTGAAGGGCGGCACCTCGTCGCTCTTGGCGCCGGTCGCCAGGGCGTGGATGCGCTCGCGGTAGGCGGCGGCGTAGATCCGCACCAGCTCGGTGATCTGCTCGTCGCTGAGCGCCTTCGCGTACCCGATCAGGGCGATGGAGGCGGAGAAGCGCTTGAGGTCCCAGGTGAAGGGGCCGACGTACGCCTCGTCGAAGTCGTTGACGTTGAAGATCAGGCGCCCGGTGGCGTCCATGTACGTGCCGAAGTTCTCCGCGTGCAGGTCGCCGTGGATCCACACGCGCGAGGTGCGCTCGTCCAGGTACGGCCCACGGAATATCGCCCCGTCGCCCCGCCCGGCGTTCTCCGCGTCCAGGTCGTGGTAGAAGAGGCACGCCGTGCCCCGATAGAACGCGAACGCCGAGGCCGCCATCTTGCGGAACTTCACGCGGAACGCGGCCGGATCGGCGGCCAGGAGCTCGCCGAAGGCGGTGTCGAAGACGGCGAGGATCTCCTCGCCGCGAGGCTCGTCGTTGAGCTGCGGTACCGACATCGCGGGGTGCCTCCTGGAGCGGGTGTACGTGCAGGCGTACCTGCATGTGTACGACAGCGTTTCTGTCGTCTCAACGGTCGGGGCGGCGCGAAAGTGCCCGCGCAACCCTCGCTGTGAAGGTACGCGGGGCGGCCCCCGAAGTGTCAGTCCCGAGGCATAGACTTCGACGCTGTCCCCCGAACTGTCCGCCGGCCCGTAGCCGAGTGTTTCCCCTGGAGGCCCGACCGTGTCAAAGCCGCCGTTCACGCACCTGCACGTCCACACCCAGTACTCCCTGCTGGACGGTGCCGCGCGGCTGAAGGACATGTTCGACGCGTGCAACGAGATGGGCATGACCCATATCGCCATGTCCGACCACGGCAACCTCCACGGCGCGTACGACTTCTTCCACTCCGCGAAGAAGGCCGGGGTCACCCCGATCATCGGGATCGAGGCCTATGTCGCCCCCGAGTCCCGGCGCAACAAGCGCAAGATCCAGTGGGGCCAGCCGCACCAGAAGCGGGACGACGTCTCCGGTTCGGGTGGTTACACCCACAAGACGATCTGGGCGTCCAACGCCACGGGACTGCACAACCTCTTCCGGCTCTCCTCGGACGCCTACGCCGAGGGCTGGCTCCAGAAGTGGCCCCGGATGGACAAGGAGACCATCTCCCAGTGGTCCGAGGGGCTCATCGCCTCCACCGGCTGCCCCTCCGGCGAGCTCCAGACCCGGCTGCGCCTCGGCCAGTACGACGAGGCCCTGAAGTCGGCCGCCGAGTACCAGGACATCTTCGGCAAGGACCGCTACTTCCTGGAGCTGATGGACCACGGCATCGAGATCGAGCGCCGGGTCCGCGACGGCCTCCTCGACATCGGCAAGAAGCTCGGCATCCCGCCCCTGGTGACGAACGACTCGCACTACACCTACGCGCACGAGGCGACGGCGCACGACGCCCTGCTGTGCATCCAGACCGGCAAGAACCTCTCCGACCCCGACCGCTTCAAGTTCGACGGCACCGGCTACTACCTGAAGTCCACGGACGAGATGTACGCCGTCGACTCCTCCGACGCCTGGCAGGAGGGCTGCCGCAACACCCTCCTGGTCGCCGAGCAGGTCGACACCACCGGCATGTTCGAGGCCAAGAACCTCATGCCGAAGTTCGACATCCCCGAGGGCTACACCGAGGTCACCTGGTTCAAGGAGGAGGTCCGCCGCGGCATGGAGCGCCGCTACCCGGGCGGCATCCCCGAGGACCGCCAGAAGCAGGCCGACTACGAGATGGACGTCATCATCTCGATGGGCTTCCCCGGCTACTTCCTCGTCGTCGCCGACTTCATCATGTGGGCCAAGAACAACGGCATCGCGGTCGGCCCCGGCCGAGGCTCCGCGGCCGGTTCGATCGTCGCCTACGCCATGGGCATCACCGACCTCGACCCGATCCCGCACGGCCTGATCTTCGAGCGGTTCCTCAACCCCGAGCGCATCTCGATGCCCGATGTCGACATCGACTTCGACGAGCGCAGGCGCGTCGAGGTGATCAGGTACGTGACGGAGAAATACGGCGCCGACAAGGTCGCCATGATCGGCACCTACGGCAAGATCAAGGCCAAGAACGCGATCAAGGACTCCGCGCGCGTGCTGGGCTACCCGTACGCGATGGGCGACCGCATCACCAAGGCCATGCCCGCCGACGTCCTCGGCAAGGGCATCGACCTCAACGGCATCACCGACCCCTCGCACCCGCGCTACAGCGAGGCCGGCGAGGTCCGCGGGATGTACGAGAACGAACCGGACGTGAAGAAGGTCATCGACACCGCCAAGGGCGTCGAGGGCCTGGTCCGGCAGATGGGTGTGCACGCCGCCGGCGTGATCATGTCCAGCGAGACCATCACCGAGCACGTGCCCGTCTGGGTGCGCCACACCGACGGCGTGACCATCACGCAGTGGGACTACCCGAGTTGTGAGTCGCTCGGCCTGCTGAAGATGGACTTCCTCGGCCTGCGCAACCTGACGATCATGGACGACGCCGTCAAGATGGTGAAGTCCAACAAGGGCATCGACATCGACCTGCTGGCGCTGCCGCTGGACGACCCGACGACCTTCGAACTCCTCCAGCGCGGCGACACCCTCGGCGTCTTCCAGTTCGACGGCGGCCCGATGCGCTCGCTGCTGCGGCTGATGAAGCCCGACAACTTCGAAGACATCTCCGCCGTGTCGGCGCTCTACCGTCCGGGCCCGATGGGCATGGACTCGCACACCAACTACGCGCTGCGCAAGAACAAGCTCCAGGAGATCACCCCGATCCACCCGGAGCTGGAGGAGCCCCTCAGGGAGGTCCTCGACGTCACCTACGGCCTGATCGTCTACCAGGAGCAGGTGCAGAAGGCCGCCCAGATCATCGCCGGCTACTCGCTCGGCGAGGCCGACATCCTCCGCCGCGTGATGGGCAAGAAGAAGCCCGAGGAACTGGCGAAGAACTTCACCATCTTCCAGGCCGGTGCCCAGAAGAACGGCTACAGCGACGAGGCCATCCAGGCGCTGTGGGACGTCCTGGTCCCGTTCGCCGGCTACGCGTTCAACAAGGCGCACTCCGCCGCGTACGGCCTGGTCTCGTACTGGACGGCCTACCTCAAGGCCAACCACCCCGCCGAGTACATGGCCGCGCTGCTGACCTCCGTCAAGGACGACAAGGACAAGTCGGCCGTCTACCTCAACGAGTGCCGCCGCATGGGCATCAAGGTGCTCCCGCCGAACGTGAACGAGTCGGTGCACAACTTCGCCGCCCAGGGCGACGACGTGATCCTGTTCGGCCTGGAGGCCGTCCGCAACGTCGGTTCGAACGTGGTCGAGTCGATCATCAAGGCCCGCAAGGCCAAGGGGAAGTACGCCTCCTTCCCCGACTACCTCGACAAGGTCGACGCCACCGCCTGCAACAAGCGCACCACGGAGTCGCTGATCAAGGCGGGCGCCTTCGACAGCCTCGGGCACACCCGCAAGGGACTGACCGCGCACTTCGAGCCGATGATCGACAACGTGGTCGCCGTCAAGCGCAAGGAGGCCGAGGGCCAGTTCGACCTCTTCGGCGGCATGGGCGAGGAGGAGACCAGCGAGCCCGGCTTCGGACTCGACGTCGAGTTCACCACCGACGAGTGGGACAAGACCTATCTGCTCGCCCAGGAGCGGGAGATGCTCGGTCTGTACGTCTCCGACCACCCCCTCTTCGGCCTGGAGCACGTGCTCTCCGACAAGGCCGACGCGGGCATCGCCCAGCTCACCGGAGGCGAGCACGCGGACGGTGCCGTGGTGACCATCGGCGGCATCATCTCCGGTCTCCAGCGCAAGATGACCAAGCAGGGCAACGCCTGGGCGATCGCCACCGTGGAGGACCTCGCGGGCTCCATCGAGTGCATGTTCTTCCCGGCGACCTACCAGCTGGTCTCGACCCAACTCGTCGAGGACGCCGTGGTGTTCGTCAAGGGCCGTCTCGACAAGCGCGAGGACGTGCCGCGGCTCGTGGCGATGGAGCTCCAGGTCCCCGACCTGTCCAACGCGGGCACCAACGCGCCCGTGATCCTCACCATCCCGGCGACCCGGGTCACTCCGCCGATGGTCAGCCGCCTCGGCGAGATCCTCACCCACCACAAGGGCGAGAGCGAGGTCCGGATCAAGCTCCAGGGCCCGACGAAGACGACCGTCCTGCGGCTCGACCGGCACCGGGTGAAGCCCGACCCGGCGCTCTTCGGCGACCTGAAGGTGCTGCTCGGCCCGTCCTGTCTGGCGGGTTAGCCGTACATCGAGAGGGCGCGTCCGGTGTCGGACGCGCCCTCTCTGTGTGCCCGGGTCTCAACAACCCGTGGGTCTCAACAACCCTTTATGCAGATGTCAGTTGTGACCGAAGCGCTTCTGCTTGCCCTTGCGGGCGATGTCACCCGGAGTCACCTGGGTCATGCGCTGCTCGGCCTGTGCCTCCATCGAGGACTGCTGGGCCTGCTGCTGACCACGCTCGGACTGCGGCTGCTTGCGGTCACGGTTCTTGTTCTTGGCCATGGTGATCTGCCTCCTGAGGGTGATCTAGGGGCCAGGGCCGCGACCAGATTCACATAGGCTGACAAAGAACGCATTTCGGATAATTACCGTGTGTGACAGGGAATGTCGCCCGGCAATGCCGCGAAACGCCACGCCGAAGATCGAGTTCCGGCCGTTAACCTCCGCGAGGTCGGGCAGACTCGAAGGAAGCCCGAAGCAAACCTCCCGGGAAGAGGGTGAGTCGCGTGGACCGCTGCATCGTCCTGGTGGACGCCGGGTATCTGCTGGGGGCGGCCGCCAGTCTCCTCGCGGGGGAGCCGTCCCGGTCCCGCATCACCGTGGATCACGCCGCCCTCATCCAGGGCCTGCGCGACCGCGCCGAGTCGGACACGGAACGGCCGCTGCTGCGCATCTACTGGTTCGACGGCGCCCCCGACCGCGTCCCCCAGCCCGAGCACCGCCGGCTGCGCGTGATGCCCCGGGTCACCGTCCGGCTCGGCGCCCTGACCCGCAGCGACGGACGCTGGGCCCAGAAGGGCGTCGACGCCGCCATGCACGCCGAGCTCACCGAGCTGGCCCGCAACCGCGCCTGCTCCGACATCGTCCTGGTCACCGGCGACGGCGACCTGCTGCCGGGCATGATGGCCGCCAAGGAGCACGGCGTCGCCGTCCACCTGTGGGCCGTACAGGCCGCCGACGGCGACTACAACCAGTCCGAGGACCTGGTCGCCGAGGCCGACGAACGGCGCGTGCTGGACCGTACGTGGATCACCAAGGCCGTCCGCGCCAAGGAACTCGGCGGGGTCTGCGCCCCGCCGCCCGCGCCCCGGCCCGAGATCGCCGCGATCCTCTCCGCGCCGCTGCCCGAGTCCGCGCTCACCGCGGCCGCCGAGCGCTCCGCCGACGAGGGCGAGCACACCCCCGCCGCCGCGTCCGAGAACGGCACCCAGGAACGGGTGCCCGCGCCCAAGGGCGTGCCCACCCCCAAGGACCTGGCCGCCCTGCGCGCCCCCGGCGTCCAGCCCCAGCACCCGGCCAACGCCACCCTGCGCTGGTCCTCCGACAAGGGCTGGGTCGACCGCCCCGGCGGCTCCGCCGAACCGCCCGAGGTCGCGGCCATGCCCACGCTCGCCCAGCTCACCACCGCCGAGCAGCGCTGGGCCGACCGCGAGGAGGACATCACGACCGTCGGCGGCGACCCCTACGAGGTGGGGCAGGTCTTCGCCCGGCGCTGGATGGAGCGGCTCGGCGACCAGAGCCACCTCCAGAAGCTGTCCGGGATGTACCCGCGCGTCCCGCACCGCATCGACGGCGAGCTGCTGCGCTATGCCGCCCGCTTCGGGCTGCTCGCCCACAAGGACGACCAGATCGACGAGCACGACCGGTACGCGATCCGGGCAGGTTTCTGGCGCGAGATCGACGTACGCACGGCCGCCGAGCACGCGCCCGCGGGGGAGTGAAACGGCACATACGCCGCCCCAAGGGCGAGCAGGGGGTGCCGACCCCGTAGGCTCGTCCCTTGTGAGTACGCGCGCGGGACAGGCACTTCGGCACGGCGACGATGTCGTGTGCGCGGTGCGCGGACTGACCAAGACCTATCCCGCGGGACGCGGCCGGCGCGGCGTCCCCGCGACGCCCGAGGTGCGGGCCACCGACGATGTACGACTCGACATCCGCGGCGGTGAGATCTTCGGGCTGCTCGGTCCGAACGGTGCCGGCAAGTCCACCCTCGTGCGCCAGCTGACCGGCCTGATGCGCCCCGACAGCGGCAGCGTCGAGATCCTCGGGCACGACATCGTGCGCCACCCGGAGCGGGCCGCGCGCATCCTCGCCTACCTCGGCCAGGAGTCCACCGCCCTCGACGAGCTCACCGTCTCGCTCGCCGCCGAGACCACCGGACGGCTGCGCGGCCTGGAGGCGCGCGCGGCCCGGGCCGAGCGGGACGCCGTACTGGAGGAGCTGGGGCTCACCCCGCTCGCCGGGCGGGCGATCAAGAAGCTGTCCGGCGGTCAGCGGCGGCTGGCGTGCTTCGCCGCCGCGCTGGTCGGGGAGCGGCCGCTGCTGGTGCTCGACGAGCCGACCACCGGCATGGACCCGGTGGCGCGGCGGGCCGTGTGGTCCGCCGTCGACCGGCGCCGGGCCGAACGCGGGACGACCGTGCTGCTCGTCACCCACAACGTCATCGAGGCCGAGACCGTCCTCGACCGGGTCGCGGTCCTCGACCGGGGGCGGGTGATCGCCTGTGACACCCCCGCCGGGCTCAAGGAGCAGGTCGCCGGGGAGGTCCGGGTCGACCTCGTGTGGCGCGAGGCCGCGCCGCTGCACGTCCCCGAGGTCGCGGCCCTGCACGACCGGGCCGTCGAGGCCGGACGCCGCTGGACGCTCCGGCTCGCCCCCGAGGAGGCCCGCGCGGTCGTCGCCACCGTCACCGGCGGGGCCGCCTTCGCCGCCCTGGACGACTTCACGCTGGCCACGCCCAGCCTGGAGGACGTGTACCTGGCACTCGGCGGGGCGGCACGGCAGGGGCTGGTGAAGGCATGAACGCTTTGAAGGCTCTTGAGCCGGGCTTGAGCACCCGGGCCGTAGCATCCGTACGGAGACCGAACAGGGCGAACGTATCGGTGACCCCGCTGGTGAAAGGGAGCAGCGCCACGTGAGTGTCGTACCCGCCGAGGTGCTGCCCGGCGGCGCCGTGGCCGTCGAGGAGACGGACCGGGGCGCGGCCGAGCTCGGGCCGCGGGCGCGGCTGTGGCCGGCGCTCGTGGCCGTGTACCGGGCGCAGCTGTCGCGCGCCCGGGTCGCGCGCATCCCGCTGCTGTTCGTGGCGACCTTCCAGTCCGTCGGGATCATGATCCTGATGCGCGGGGTCGTGGACGGCGGCGGCGAGGCGCGGGCCGTGGTCGCCGGGTCGGCGGTGCTCGTCGTGGCCTTCGTCGCGCTGAACCTGCTCGCCCAGTACTTCGGGCAGCTGCGGGCGAGCGGGGGGCTGGACCACTACGCGACGCTGCCCGTGCCGCCCGCCGCCGTCGTGCTCGGCGCGGCGGGGGCGTACGCCTCCTTCACCGTGCCCGGGACCGTCGTGACGGCCGTGTTCGGGTGCGTGCTGTTCGGGCTGCCGATGGCGCACCTGTGGGTCCTCGTCGCGGTGATCCCGCTCGCCGGGGCCGCGCTGGCCGGTCTGGGCGCGGCCTTCGGGCTGCTCGCGCCGCGGCCGGAACTGGCGACGGTGCTCGGCCAGTTGGGCATGTCCGCGGCGCTGCTGCTGGGGGTGCTGCCGGCCGACCGGATGCCGGAGGGGGTGCGGTTCCTGCGGGACCTGCTGCCCTCGACCTACGGCGTGGAGGCCTTCGCGCGGACCTTCGGGCCGCATCCCGACTGGGCGTTCGTCCTCGGTGACCTGGCCGTCTGCGCCGCGGTCGGGGTCGTCTCGCTGGGCGTGGCCACCTGGGCGTACCGTCGGGCGGCCGTCCGGTGACGCGCCGCACAGGCGGGCCTGGCACGATGTCAGGGTGACCGCACCGCTGACTCCTCCTCCACCGCCGAGTGACCCGTCTTCGCACCAGGCCTGGCAGGTGCCACCGCCGTACGGTGCCGGCGGGTCCGGAAGTCTGTACGAACAGGACGGTCCCGGCATGAAGACCGAACTGCGGGAAGCCGCCGTGATCACGGTGGCGGTGGCGCTCGGCGGGGCGCTGCTGGGGGTGCTGTGGTGGTGGCTGGCGCCGCATGTGCCGCTGGTCGGGGACATCGTCGAGAAGCGCTGGGTCGTCTACCTCAAGGACTCCGAGGGGGAGCAGGCGGTCGGCGTCGACGGAACGTTCACGCTGCTCGGGCTGGCCTTCGGGGCCGTGACCGCGTTCGTCGTGTTCCTGCTGCGACGGCGTGGGGGAGTGCCGTTGGTGGTGGCGCTCGGGGTCGGGGGGCTGCTCGGGTCGCTGCTGGCGTGGCGGGTCGGGATCTGGCTCGGGCCCGCGCAGGACGTCCTGGCCCATGCCAAGTCCGTGGGCAAGGGGGTGACGTTCTCGGCGCCGTTGAAGCTCGGGGCCAAGGGGGCGTTGCTGGCCTGGCCGCTGGGAGCGTTGCTGGTGCACCTCGGGCTCACGGGGTTGTTCGGGCCCCGGGACCCTGAGGTGCCGTACGGGATGGGGCCGGGGCCTTACGGGGCGAAGCCGTCGGTGTAGCTCGTCAGTGGCCCGGGGTGGGGGCTGGGCGGGGGCGGGTCTCGCTCGGCCCGCGCTGGCGGGGTGCCGCTGCGCCCATCCGTGCCGCCCTGCGGCACGACTGCCCGCAGCTACGCGGGGGGAGCACGTGCCGCTGAGAACCCTCTACGCCGGGCGCCTGCCGTGGTTCGAGCGGCCCTTCTTGATGCGCCACTTCCGCTTGCGCGTCTTCTTCGACATGTCCCTCGTACTTAGCCGAGGAACGGGCCCGCGTCGAGAGGTCACGCACGGCCGATGGGGGCCACCACCGCTTCCGTGAGCTTCGCCAGGTCCTCGGGGGACAGTTCGACCTCCAGGCCGCGGCGGCCCGCCGAGACGCAGACGGTGGTGTGCGCGGACGCCGACGCGTCCAGGACCGTGGGGAGCTTCTTGCGCTGGCCCAGGGGGGAGATGCCGCCGCGGACGTAGCCCGTGGTGCGTTCGGCCAGGGCCGGGTCGGCCATCGCCGCGCGCTTGCCCTTCACCGCCGCCGCCAGGGCCTTCAGGTCCAGCTGGCCCGCCACCGGGACCACCGCCACCGTCAGGGCGCCGTCCACGTCCGCCACGAGGGTCTTGAAGACGCGCTCGGGGGACACGCCCATCGCCTCGGCCGCCTCCTCGCCGTAGGAGGGGTGGTTCGGGTCGTGGTCGTAGGCGTGGACGGTGAAGGTCACGCCCGCCGCAGTCAGGGCCACCGTCGCGGGGGTGCCGCCCGACTGCTGGGCTTGCTTCTTGGACTTCTTCGCCATCGGTCGTCGTCCTCGGGGCTCAGTTCAGACTCGTCGGGCCGCGCGTCAGGTCCGACGCCGGCAACGACGGCAGATTACGGATGATCGCCGTCTCCGAGCGAAGGAGTTTCAGTTCGTCGCGCAGCCGGGACGCGGTGTCCGGGGCCTGGAGGAGGCGCTGCTTGGTGGGGGTGTCGAGCATCATCGCCGCTGCCACCAGGTAGGACACGACCGCCGGTTCGTCCGGCAGCTCCGAGCCCGTGGTCAGGGAGCGCTCGCGGGCGCCCGCCAGCCGCTTCTGGTACTGGCGGAAGGCCCGCAGGACGCCCTCCGCGAGCGCGCCGGCCTCCTCGCCGCGCTCCTCCGGGAGTTCCTCCAGCTCCGCCGTCAGGTACGGGCCCGACGCGTCCACCGACAGCAGCTTCACCCGTGTCGTGCCGGTCGCCAGCACTTCGAACGTGCCGTCGGCCCGCTCTCTGACGGTCGCCGCGTCCGCGATGCAGCCGGTGCCGTGGAAGGCCTGGGCGGGGTCGGCGCCGAAGCCCGCCGCCGGGCCCTTGTCGGGGCTCGCCGTGGGATCGGGCAGGCCGGGTTCGCTCGCCGCCACCTCGTGGCCGTCGCGGATCGCGACGACGGCGAAGCGGCGCGGTTCGTCCTCGGGGGCCTTCAGGAGTTCACGCATCATGGCGCGATAGCGCTCCTCGAAGACGTTCAACGGGAGCACCAGCCCCGGGAACAGAACCGAGTTCAGGGGGAAGAGCGGGAGCCGGACGGTGGTCACGGCGCAAAAGCCTAATGGTCGCGGGAGTGTGCACGGGCGCGGTGCTCACTCCGTGGATGGCCGGAGGCCGATCGGAGGCGCAGATCCTGGCGCAGTTCCAGGAACCGGCCCAGCGGATCGTCCGACACCTGGTCCCAGGGGAAGGAGGTCGCGTACGGACCGATCCGGCGCATCTGCTCCAGGGCGTCGGGCCGGCGGTCCAGCAGTGAGAGGACGTACGCCAGCTTGTTGCGCATCTCGGCGGGCCACGGGTCCGCCGTCGGGAACCGCGCCGACAGCGCGATCGCCCGGTCCGCCGCCGCGTCCAGCCGGGCGCGCGGGATGTCGGGGCCGCAGCCGTCCGTCAGATAGGCGAGCGCCGCCCGCGTCGGCAGGGCCTGGACGAGGGAGTCGGCCGGGGCGTCCTGCGCGGCCGTCTCCGCGAAGTCGAAGCACTCGTGGTGCGAGCCGTGCCAGCTGTCGGCCAGATAGTGCAGGGCGGCGGCGTGGCAGCCGTAGTGGTGCGGGGCGCGGCGGATCGCCGCCTCCCACAGCTCCTCGAAGTACTTGTGCCCGGCGTTCGAGCCGCGCGCGTGGTCCAGGGCGATCCGCCACGGCACCGGATCGCGGCCGTCACCGCGCGCGGCGGCCGTGATCAGCGGGCTCACCTCACGCAGCAGCTCCGCGCGGGCCGGCGACCGCCAGGCGCGGGTCACGGCGAGCTGGGCGCCCAGCACCAGCAGGTCCGGGTCGCGCGGGGCGGCCGTACGCCAGTTCTCGAACCACTCGGGGCGGGAGTGCGCGAAGGACGCGAGGCGTACGACGTACCGGTCGCGGTGTTCCCAGGCGGCGCCCGTGCGGGTGGCCGCGAGCAGCTCGGCCGCCACCTCGTACGATCCCTGCCCCGCGGCCACGAGGGCCGGGCCGAGCCGGTCGTCGGGCGCGTCAAGGAGCACCTCGGCGTCGGCCGGGAGCGCGACGTGCGGGTGATCGACGGTCCTGGTCGGCCGGGAGGAGCGGACGAACGGGGGCAGCAGAGCCATGGTGTCGACCATTGAAAAGCCGCAGGTCGCGGATGCGCCAGAGGTTGCGGGCAAAGTGCGGAAAGTTGTACGCCGTCAGGTCAAGAGCGCGTAAAAAGGTTACTGTTCAACAACTGTTCGCTCGCTGTGCCCCTCAGGGTCAATTGCGTCTCAGCAGCCTCGTCGCCCCCGCCGCCACCGTCGTGGCCAGGATCCAGCCCAGCAGGATCATCGCCGCCGCCAGCCACTGCCAGCCGCCGCGCAGTTGCCAGAACCCGACCTGGCCGAGGTCGATGACCGGCAGGAGCAGGTCGAGGGCGAACAGGGTGGTGTTCCAGTGCGGCCCCTCACCGCCCTTGAGCGGCGGATGGTCCGCGTGCGCGAACGCCACCGAGCCCGCCGCCCACAGCACCGCCATCCACACCAGCGCCCGCCCCGGCCGGTAGCCGTAGGCGACCGTCCAGTCCTGCGCGTACCCCCACAGCTTGGCGGCCGGGGGCAGCGTCTCGCGGCGGCGGCGCTGCTTGGCGAGCAGCACCTCCCGCGCGTCCTCGTCCTCGCCGCCGGCCCGCAGCACGGTCGCGAGCCGCTCGTACGGCTCCGGGTTGTACTCGGCGGTCGCCGCGGACACCCAGTCCAGCCGCTCCTCCAGCGGGAAGGGGCCCCTCGGCACCAGGTTCTCGTAGCTGAAGCCGCCCATGTGCAGCCGCCCCGGGCCCGGCCAGCTGTCCGTGCGGTCCATCAGGTTCACCACCCGCGCCCCCGACAGCACCACCCGGCCGCGCGCGGGCGCTTCCCCGAGGAACCGCAGCTCGGGCGTCTGGATGCGGCGCAGCGACAGCTCCTGGTCGTCGGTGAGGGTGAACCGGGCCTTCTCGAAGTCGACCGCGTCCCCGAACCGCCCGTCGTCCAGGCGCAGCCCGCCCTCGCAGGTGAAGCGCTGGACGCGCGTGCCCTGCGCCGGGGTGGCCCCGCTGAGCAGCGGGCTGCCGATGCCCGCCGGGGTCAGGTACATCGAGCGGCCGACGGTCAGCTGGGGGGCGTTGAGCGCGAGGCGCGTGTAGGGGTTGGCCAGCTTCGCGCCGCGCAGGCTCAGCGAGACGCCGATCTTGGCGCTGCGCAGGCTCAGCTCGCCGTGCGACTCCAGGAGCTCGGCCTGGAGGTCCTGCCCGACCGTCATGCCGTCGGCGGCGATCGACCGGCCGCTGCGGTCCCGGTAGACGATCGCCTGGTTGAGCAGCAGGTCGGTGCCGATGTGCGCGTCGGTCAGCCGGACGCCGTTGTGGAAGCGGCAGCGGGGCAGATGCAGATCGCCCTCGGTGTGCACGCGGGCCGCCTCCAGGCGCGGCACCGAGCAGTTCACCAGGCGGACGGTGGTGAAGCGGGCCTCCGGCAGCAGGACGTCCCGCTCGAACCGGCAGCCCTTCATCTCCACGTACGGCACCACGATGCCGCCGGCCAGCTCCAGGGCGCCGCTGATCTGCACGCCGGACAGCTTCAGCGACGACACCCGGCCGGCCAGCGCGGGCGGTCCGTCCAGCAGCAGCCAGCACACGATGCGGGCCCGCACGGTCCGCTCGGGGCCCCACGGGTGCCCGCCGTGCGGATCGTCGACGATCGCGTCGCCGCTGCTCAGGTCGTACACGCTGCCGTTGCGGAAGGCCTGCCACATGCCGACCTCGGCCGGTGTCAGGTCGTCCGGCAGGTCCCCCTCGGTCACCGGTCCTCCCATCGTGTCCTCGCACCCCCGGTCATGCCCGTTCGGTCACCCCCGAAGCACAGGACGTGAGGGCGATCTTCCGGGTTCCGTATCAGGCCGCGTATCAGTCACTGGAATGCCCGGACGACGCCGAACCGGGGTCTGAGAGAATTGACCCCGTGATCTCCCGAACCGATCTGCGCGGCGACGCCCTCCCCGAGGGCCCCGCCCTGCGCGACCTGCTGCCCCGAGCCGACTTCGACGTTCAGGCCGCCCTGGAGAAGGTGCGTCCGATCTGCGAGGCCGTGCATCATCGTGGCGACGCGGCGCTGATCGACTTCGCGGAGAAGTTCGACGGGGTGCGGCTGCAGCAGGTGCGGGTGCCCGCGGAGGCGCTCACCAAGGCCCTCGCCGAACTCGACCCGGCCGTGCGCGCGGCCCTGGAGGAGTCCATCCGCCGCGCCCGTCTCGTCCACCGCGAGCAGCGCCGCAGCACCCACACGACCCAGGTCGTGCCCGGCGGCACCGTCACCGAGAAGTGGGTGCCCGTCGACCGGGTCGGGTTGTACGCGCCCGGCGGCCGGTCGGTCTACCCGTCCTCCGTGATCATGAACGTGGTGCCCGCGCAGGAGGCCGGCGTGCCGTCCGTCGCGCTCGCCTCGCCCGCCCAGGCCGAGTTCGACGGCCTCCCGCACCCGACGATCCTCGCCGCGTGCGCGCTGCTCGGCGTCGACGAGGTGTACGCCGCCGGCGGCGCGACCGCCGTCGCGATGTTCGCGTACGGCACCGAGTCCTGCCCGCCCGCCAACATGGTCACCGGCCCCGGCAACATCTGGGTCGCCGCCGCCAAGCGCTACTTCACCGGCAAGATCGGCATCGACGCGGAGGCCGGCCCGACCGAGATCGCGATCCTGGCCGACGCGACGGCCGACCCGGTGCACGTCGCCGCCGACCTGATCAGCCAGGCCGAGCACGACCCGCTGGCCGCCGCCGTCCTGGTCACCGACTCCGTCGAGCTCGCGGACGCCGTCGCCAAGGAGCTGGAGCCGCAGGTCGCGGCCACCCGGCACATCGAGGACCGGATCGTCCCGGCCCTCGGCGGCAAGCAGTCCGCGATCGTCCTCGTCGACGGCGTCGAGGAGGGCCTGCGGGTCGTCAACGCCTACGGCGCCGAGCACCTGGAGATCCAGACCGCCGACGCCGCCGCGGTCGCCGAGCGGGTGACCAACGCCGGCGCGGTCTTCCTCGGCCCCTGGGCACCGGTGTCGCTCGGCGACTACGCCGCCGGGTCCAACCACGTCCTGCCCACCGGCGGCTGCGCCTGCCACTCCTCCGGGCTCTCCGTCCAGTCCTTCCTGCGCGGCATCCACATCGTCGACTACACGAAGGACGCGCTGGCGGAGGTGGCGCACCACGTGGTCACGCTGGCGGAGGCGGAGGACCTGCCCGCGCACGGCGCGGCGATCAAGGCCAGGTTCGGTTGGAAGGTGCCTGAGAGCAAGTGAGCTTCGGAATCGACGATCTGCCCGTACGGGACGAGCTGCGCGGCAAGTCCCCCTACGGCGCGCCCCAGTTGGACGTGCCGGTACGGCTGAACACCAACGAGAACCCCTACCCGCTGCCCGAGCCGCTGGTCGAGCGCATCGCCGAGCGCGTCCGCGAGGCCGCCCGCGACCTCAACCGCTACCCCGACCGGGACGCGGTGGAGCTGCGCACCCAGCTCGCCAGGTACCTGACGGACACCTCGGGGCACGAGGTCGGCCTGGCCAACGTATGGGCCGCCAACGGCTCCAACGAGGTCCTCCAGCAGTTGCTGCAGACCTTCGGCGGGCCCGGCCGTACGGCCATCGGCTTCGAGCCGTCGTACTCGATGCACGCGCTCATCGCGCGCGGCACCGGCACGGGCTGGATCTCCGGTCCGCGCAACGCGGACTTCACGATCGACGTCGAGGCGGCCACGCGGGCCGTCGCCGAGCACCGGCCGGACGTCGTCTTCATCACCACCCCCAACAACCCCACCGGCAACGCGGTCCCGCCGGAGACGGTCCTCGCGCTGTACGAGGCCGCGCAGGCGGCGAAGCCGTCGATGGTCGTGGTCGACGAGGCGTACATCGAGTTCAGCCACGGCGACTCGCTGCTGCCGCTCATCGAGGGGCGGCCGAACCTCGTCGTCTCGCGGACGATGTCGAAGGCATTCGGCGCGGCGGGCCTGCGCCTCGGCTACCTCGCCGCGCACCCGGCGGTCGTGGACGCCGTACAGCTCGTACGGCTGCCCTACCACCTGTCGGCCGTCACCCAGGCGACCGCCCTGGCCGCCCTGGAACACACCGACACGCTGCTCAAGTACGTCGAGCAGCTGAAGTCGGAGCGGGACCGGCTGGTCAGCGAGCTGCGGTCGATCGGCTACGAGGTCGTCGAGTCCGACGCGAACTTCGTCCAGTTCGGCCGCTTCGCCGATGCCCACACGGCCTGGCAGCAGATCCTCGACCGGGGTGTCCTGGTCCGGGACAACGGCATTCCGGGGTGGCTGCGGGTCTCCGCCGGAACCCCCGAAGAGAACGACGCGTTCCTCGACGCGGTCCGTGACATGAAGAAGGAGCAGAGCGCATGAGCCGCGTAGGACGCGTGGAGCGAGTCACGAAAGAGACCTCCGTGCTCGTCGAGATCGATCTCGACGGCAGCGGCAAGGTCGATGTGTCGACCGGTGTCGGCTTCTACGACCACATGCTCGACCAGCTCGGTCGCCACGGCCTGTTCGACCTCACGGTCAAGACCGAGGGCGACCTGCACATCGACTCGCACCACACCATCGAGGACACCGCCCTCGCCCTCGGCGCCGCCTTCAAGCAGGCGCTCGGCGACAAGGTGGGCATCTACCGCTTCGGCAACTGCACGGTCCCCCTGGACGAGTCGCTGGCCCAGGTGACGGTGGACCTGAGCGGCCGCCCCTACCTGGTGCACACCGAGCCCGAGAACATGGCGCCGATGATCGGCGAGTACGACACCACCATGACCCGGCACATCCTGGAGTCCTTCGTCGCCCAGGCCCAGATCGCGCTGCACGTGCACGTGCCCTACGGGCGCAACGCCCACCACATCGTGGAGTGCCAGTTCAAGGCGCTGGCCCGGGCGCTGCGCTACGCGTCCGAGCGGGACCCGCGCGCGGCCGGCATCCTCCCCTCCACGAAGGGCGCGCTGTGAACGGCCTGTCCACCGTCCTGATCGTCCTCGGCCTGTTCCTGGTCGGCGGCATCATCTCCTTCGTCAAGCAGGGGATGCCCAAGCAGCTCATCGTGCTGCTCTCGATCGGCGCCGCGATGTGCCTGGTCGCCGGTGTCCTGAGGCTGGAGGTGTGGAATTGAGCGCGGCATCGAGCAAGAAGGTCGTCGTCTTCGACTACGGCTTCGGCAACGTCCGCTCCGCCGAGCGCGCCCTCGCGCGCACCGGAGCCGACGTCGAGATAACGCGTGACTTCGACAAGGCCATGAACGCCGACGGGCTGCTGGTGCCGGGCGTCGGTGCCTTCGCCGCCTGCATGAAGGGCCTCAAGGAGGCGCGCGGCGACTGGATCATCGACCGCCGGCTGTCCGGCGGGCGGCCGGTCATGGGCATCTGCGTCGGCATGCAGATCCTCTTCGCGCGCGGCATCGAGCACGGCGTGGAGACCGAGGGCCTCGACGAGTGGCCCGGCTCGGTCGAACCGCTCCAGGCCGAGATCGTGCCCCACATGGGCTGGAACACCGTGGACGCCCCGGCCGGCTCCCAGCTCTTCGCGGGCCTGGACGCGGACGCCCGCTTCTACTTCGTGCACTCCTACGCCGTCCACGACTGGTCCCTGGAGACGCACAACGCGGCCCTCACGGCCCCGCTGGTGACCTGGTCGACGCACGGCAAGCCCTTCGTGGCCGCCGTCGAGAACGGCGCCCTGTGGGCCACGCAGTTCCACCCCGAGAAGTCCGGCGACGCCGGAGCGCAGCTGCTGAACAACTGGATCGGAACCCTCTGATGCCCTCGAAGCCCGCACGGCTCGAACTCCTCCCCGCCGTCGACGTCCGGGACGGCCAGGCCGTCCGCCTCGTGCACGGCGAGTCCGGGACCGAGACCTCGTACGGCTCTCCCCTTGAGGCCGCCCTCACCTGGCAGCGCTCGGGCGCCGAATGGCTCCACCTCGTCGACCTGGACGCGGCCTTCGGCACCGGCGACAACCGGGACCTGGTCCGTGAGGTCACCGAGGCCATGGACATCAAGGTCGAGCTGTCCGGCGGCATCCGGGACGACGCCTCCCTGGCGGCGGCCCTCGCCACCGGCTGCACCCGCGTCAACCTCGGCACCGCTGCCCTGGAGACCCCGGAGTGGGTCGCCAAGGTCATCGCCGAGCACGGCGACAGGATCGCGGTGGGCCTGGACGTCCGCGGCACGACCCTGAAGGGCCGCGGCTGGACCCGCGACGGCGGCGACCTGTACGAGACGCTGGCGCGCCTCGACTCCGAGGGCTGCGCGCGGTACGTCGTCACCGACATCGCCAAGGACGGCACGCTGCAGGGCCCCAACCTGGAGCTGCTGCGCAACGTCTGCGCGGCGACCGACCGGCCGGTCGTGGCGTCCGGCGGCGTGTCCTCGCTGGACGACCTGCGTGCCATCGCCGAGCTGGTACCCCTCGGTGTCGAGGGCTCCATCGTCGGGAAGGCCCTGTACGCGAAGGCGTTCACCCTGGAAGAGGCCTTGGAGGCTGTGTCGTCATGACGTCGGAAGCCGTACGGCGGGTGCAGAGCGGAAGCCCCTGGGAAGAGTCCTTCGGTTTTGCACGCGCCGTCGCGGCGGGCGACCGTGTGCTGGTGTCGGGCACGACCTCCTTCAAGGGAGACGTGCTGTACGGGGAGGGCGACCCCTACGAGCAGGCCAAGGTGGCCTTCACCAGCGCGGTCGAGGCGATCGGCGAGTTCGGGCTCGATGTCGGGTCGGTCATCCGGACCAGGATGTTCCTCACGCACTCGCGGGACGTCGACGAGGTGGGCCGTGCCCACAAGGAGCTTTTCGACGCGGTGCGCCCGGTCTCGACCCTCCTCGTCGTGGAGGGCTTCGTCGACCCGCGCATCCTCGTCGAAGTCGAACTAGAGGCATTCAGAGGAGCCGTGAACTCATGACCCTGGCGGTCCGAGTCATCCCCTGCCTGGACGTGGACAACGGCCGGGTCGTCAAGGGCGTCAACTTCCAGAACCTGCGCGACGCGGGCGACCCCGTCGAGATGGCCAAGGTGTACGACGCCGAGGGCGCCGACGAGCTGACGTTCCTGGACATCACCGCGTCGTCGGGCAACCGCGAGACGACGTACGACGTGGTGCGCCGCACGGCCGAGCAGGTCTTCATCCCGCTCACGGTCGGCGGCGGCGTGCGCACCGCCGAGGACGTGGACAAGCTGCTGCGGGCCGGTGCGGACAAGGTCGGTGTGAACACCGCCGCGATCGCGCGTCCGGACCTCATCCGCGAGATCGCCGAGCGCTTCGGCCGGCAGGTGCTGGTGCTGTCCGTGGACGCGCGCCGGACGCCCGAGGGCACCTTCGAGGTCACCACCCACGGCGGCCGCAAGGGCACCGGCATCGACGCCGTCGAGTGGGCGCACCGGGCCGCCGAGCTGGGCGCGGGGGAGATCCTGCTCAACTCGATGGACGCGGACGGCACGAAGGACGGCTACGACCTGGAGATGATCGCCGCCGTCCGCAAGCACGTGACGGTCCCGGTGATCGCCTCCGGCGGTGCCGGCAAGCTCGCCGACTTCGCCCCGGCGATCGAGGCGGGGGCGGACGCGGTGCTGGCGGCGTCGGTGTTCCACTTCGGCGATCTGCGGATCGGAGAGGTGAAGGACGCGCTGCGGGAGGCCGGGCACCCGGTGCGGTGACGCGCTGCTGAGCTGAGCCCCGGGCGCCGGTGAGGTGGCCGGGGCTTTCTCACCGAAAGATGCGAAAGGTAAGTTGCGCAAAATATGTTGTGCAATTTTTCCTTCGCATCTACGGTGGAGGCATGACAGGAAAAGAGCGGGACCGGCGGATCACGGACGTGGGCACCCTCAAGGCGCTCGCGCACCCCCTGCGGATGAGGCTCTGCCGGAACCTCACGCTGATGCGGGTCGCCACCGCCTCTCAGCTGGCCGAGCAGGTCGACGAGGCCGTCTCGCTGGTCAGCTACCACCTGCGCAAACTCGCCGAGTTCGGGCTCATCGAGGAGGCCGAGCCGCAGAGCGCGGACGGTCGCGAGCGGTGGTGGCAGCTCGCCTCCGACGGGGTCAGCATCCACCACGAGGACTTCAGCGCCGCCCCCGAGGAGGCGGCCGCGCACACCGCGGCCAGCAGGCTCTTCGCCGAGCAGCGCATGGACATGTACCGGCGCTGGCTCGACGAGCGCGCCCACTGGAGCGAGGCATGGAACCGCAGGGCCGAGTCCTCCGAGTCGGCGCTCCGCCTCACCGCGGACGAACTGGCCGAGCTGAACAAGGAGATGCTCGCGCTCCTGCACAAGTACGACGAGCTGGGCCGGGCCGCCGAGACCGCCGGCGACACCGAGGGCCGCGAGAACGTCGCGGTGCACACGTACGCCTTCCCGTTCCGCGCCTGAGAGGACCCGGCCCCGTGACCGCCACGCTCGCAGCCCCGCTCGACGCAGCCTCCGCCCGGCCCGCCCACCGCGACGGCAACGTCCTGCGCTGGCTCGCCGCCTACACCTCCTCCATGGTCGGCGACAGCGTGTACTACATCGCCCTGTCCTGGGCCGCCGTCCAGGCGGGCAGTCCCTCACAGGCCGGGCTCGTGATGTCCGTGAGCGCGCTGCCCCGCGCGGTGCTGATGCTGGGCGGAGGAGTGATCGCCGACCGGCTGGGACCGCGCCGGGTCGTCATCGCCAGCGACGCGGTGCGCTGCGCGGCCGTCCTCGCGGTGGCGGCGCTGCTCTTCCTCGGCAGCCCCGGACTGTGGCCGCTGGCCGCGCTGGCGTTCGTCTTCGGCACCGTTGACGCCGTGTTCATGCCGGCCGTGGGCGCCCTCCCCGCGCGCGTGACGTCACGGGACCAGCTCGCGCGCGTGCAGGGCATGCGGGGCCTGGCCATCCGGTTCGCGAGCGTGGTCGGCGGACCGCTCGGCGGGCTCGGGGTGGCCGTCGGCGGGGCGGCGGCCGCGTTCGGACTCGCCGGGCTGCTGATCGCGGTGTCGGTGCCGCTGCTGGTCAGCGTGCGGATGACGGGGCTGCCCGCCGACGACAACGACAAGGCCGGCGCACAGGACAGGGGCACCGCCTGGAACGACCTGGTGAGCGGCCTGCACTACATCCGCCGGCACCGCGTCCTCGCCCCGCTGATGCTGGCCATCGCCCTCGGCGACCTCGGCTTCGTCGGCCCGCTCAACGTCGGCCTGACCCTGCTCGCCGACGAACGCGGCTGGGGCGCCTCCGGCATGGGCGCGGTGCTCGCCGGGTTCGGCGTCGGCGCGGGCGCCGCCGCCCTGCTCCTCACCGTGCGCGGGCGCCTGCCGCACGCCGGGCAGGTCGCGGCGTACGCCATCCTCGCGGGCTCCGTCGCGATCGGCGCGCTGGCCTACGTGCCGACCCTGGTCGCCGCCGTCGGCACCGCCCTGCTCGTCGGGCTCCTCGCCGGACTCAGCGGCGCGATGTGCGGGGCCCTGCTCCAGACCCACGCCGACCCCGCCTTCCTCGGCCGCGTCACCGCCGTCGCCGGACTGGTCAGCCTGGGCTTCGCGCCGCTGAGCATGCCGCTGTCCGCCGCGGCCATCGGGGCGTGGGGCACCGGACCGGTGTTCGTGGTGAGCGCGGCGGTGTGCGGGCTCGGCGGGGTCGTCGCCCTGCTGGTACGGGACCTGCGCCGCGCCGAGCTCCCGGAGTAGGTGCCTAGATCCCCAGCTGCTTCCCCTCGTGCAGCTTGGCGATGGCCTCCTTGTCGCCGTCCAGCTCCACCTTGGCGGCGCTCTTGCGGCCGTAGAGGAACAGCAGCAGCTCCGACGGCTCGCCCGTCACCGTCACCACCGGCGTGCCGCGGTGGGCGACCGCCGTCTGGCCGTCGGGGCGGCGCAGTACCAGGCCGGTCGGGACGCCGCGGCCCATCAGGCGGGCGGTGCGCTCCAGACGGGACCACAGGGCGTCCTGGAAGACGGGGTCGAGCTCGCGGGGCGTCCAGTCGTCCTGGGCGCGGCGGACGTCCTCGGTGTGGACGTAGAACTCGATCGTGTTGGACGCCTCGTCGAGCTGCTTGAGCTGGAACGGCGAGAAGCGCGGCGGGCCGGTACGGATCAGCTGGATCAGCTCCTCGTACGGCTTGGCGGCGAACTCCTCCATCGCCTTGTCCAGGCGGCCGGAGAGCTGCTTGATGAGGAGACCGGCGGAGGCGTCCGGGCGGCGCTCGCGCACCACCACGTGCGCGGCGAGGTCCCGGGTCTGCCAGCCCTCGCACAGGGTGGGCGCCTCGGGACCGGCGGTCTCCAGGAGGTCGGCGAGCAGAAGTCGTTCACGCTTGGCGAAAGTCGACATGCCGTCAGCCTACGACCGCGCAGCAGGTCCGCACAGTGGACACCACGCCAGGACTGTCCGTGGCGCGCGGCACAATGGCACCCATGACCAGCACGCCCCCGCCCAGCAACCTCGACCCCGCGATCGCCGCGCGCCTCAAGCGCAGCGCCGACGGGCTCGTCCCCGCGATCGCCCAGCAGTACGACACCGGTGAGGTGCTGATGCTGGGCTGGATGGACGACGAGGCGCTGCACCGCACGCTGACCACCGGCCGCTGCACGTACTGGTCGCGCAGCCGCCAGGAGTACTGGGTCAAGGGCGACACCTCCGGCCACTTCCAGTGGGTCAAGTCGGTCGCCCTGGACTGCGACGCCGACACCGTGCTGGTCAAGGTCGACCAGGTCGGCGCCGCCTGCCACACCGGCGCGCGCACCTGCTTCGACGCCGACGTGCTGCTCAAGGACGCCGATTCCGGCGCACGGGCCCAGGATCAGTAAGGTCACCGGCCATGGACCTCGAGACCTTCCGCAAGCTCGCCACCGACCGGCGTGTCATCCCGGTCACGCGCAAGCTCCTCGCCGACGGCGACACCCCGGTCGCGCTCTACCGCAAGCTCGCCGCCGAGCGCCCCGGCACCTTCCTGCTGGAGTCCGCGGAGAACGGCCGTTCCTGGTCCCGGTACTCCTTCGTGGGCGTGCGCAGCGCCGCCACCCTCACCGCCCGCGACGGCCAGGCCCACTGGCTCGGCGCGCCGCCCGTCGGCGTCCCCACGGACGGCGACCCGCTCGCCGCCCTGCGCGCCACCATCGAGGCCCTGCACACCCCCCACCAGGAAGGCCTGCCGCCCTTCACCGGCGGCATGGTCGGCTACCTTGGCTACGACATCGTGCGCCGCCTGGAGAAGATCGGCCCGGGGGAGCGGGACGACCTGAGGCTCCCCGAGCTGACCATGCTCCTCACCAGCGACCTCGCCGTGATGGACCACTGGGAGGGCTCGGTCCTGCTGATCGCCAACGCGATCAACCACAACGACCTCGACACCGGTGTCGACGAGGCCCACGCGGACGCGATGGCCCGCCTGGACGCCATGGAGGCGGACCTCACGCGCGCGGTGGCCCAGCCGCCCGCCGTCCTGCCGCCCTCCGAACTCCCCGAGTACACGGCCCGGTGGGGCGGCACGGAGTTCCAGGCGGCCGTCGAGGACATCAAGGAGCGCATCCGCGCGGGCGAGGCCTTCCAGGTCGTCCCCTCCCAGCGCTTCGAAACGCCGTGCACGGCGAGCGCGTTGGACGTCTACCGGGTCCTGCGGGCCACCAATCCCTCCCCGTACATGTACCTGTTCCGCTTCGACGGCTTCGACGTGGTCGGATCCAGCCCGGAAGCCCTGGTGAAGGTCGAGGACGGCCGGGCCATGGTCCACCCCATCGCCGGCACCCGCTGGCGCGGGGCCACCCCGCAGGAGGACCAGGCCCTCGCCGACGAGCTGCTCGCCGACCCCAAGGAGCGCGCCGAGCACCTGATGCTGGTCGACCTCGGCCGCAACGACCTGGGACGGGTCTGCGAGCCGGGCTCGGTCGAGGTCGTCGACTTCATGTCCATCGAGCGGTACTCCCACGTGATGCACATCGTCTCGACGGTCACCGGAAAGGTGGCGGAGGGCCGCACGGCCTTCGACGTCCTCACCGCCTGCTTCCCGGCCGGCACCCTCTCCGGCGCCCCGA
Organism: Streptomyces sp. Act143; assembly: GCF_003143935.1. Taxonomy (GTDB): domain Bacteria; phylum Actinomycetota; class Actinomycetes; order Streptomycetales; family Streptomycetaceae; genus Streptomyces. Next base: position 7,913,704 of record NZ_QFRX01000001.1, read on the forward strand.
AGCCGCGCGCGATGCAGATCATCGACGAACTCGAGCCGTCCCGGCGCGGGTTGTACGGCGGCTGCGTCGGCTACCTCGACTTCGCGGGCGACTCCGACACGGCCATCGCGATCCGTACGGCCCTGCTCAGGGACGGTACGGCGTACGTCCAGGCGGGCGCCGGGATCGTCGCCGACTCCGACCCGGTCGCCGAGGACACCGAGTGCCGCAACAAGGCGGCGGCGGTGCTGCGGGCGGTGCACACGGCGAACCGACTCGGCAGCTAGCACCCCTCTCGGCACCCCTCTCAGCACCCCTCTCCGAGGACGGACAGCGGCTCTCCCCGAGAAATGGGGCGCTTCTCATACGAACCCCGGGTGACGGTTCGCCCGGGGTTCGGGCGATAGTGGAGTACGTGACTGCTGTACCTCACCCCCGTTCCGAAGCCGCAGGACCCGCCAGGGCCGGCCGCCTCAGCCTCGCCGTAGCCCTGCTCTCCGGCGCGCTCGGCGCCGCCGTGGCGCTGCTCGCGACCCGCCAGCAGTGGTCCTCGGGCACCGCGACCGTGGCCGGCGGCGACTTCCCGCTCACCGCGAAGGGCAGCGACGTCACGGGCGTCCCCGCGGCCCTCGCCATAGTGGGCCTCGCCGCGCTCGTCGCCGTCTTCGCCGTCCGCAAGGTCGGCCGCTTCGCGGTCGCCGGGCTGCTCGCGCTCTCCGGCGTCGGCATCGTCGTCGCGGCCCTGCTCGGCGCGTCCGACAGTTCGGCGCTCGACGAACAGGCGGCGTCCGCCTCCGGCGACGCGGCCGCCACCGTCGACGGGCTCAGCCACACCGCGTGGCCGTACGTCGCGGTCGCCGGCGGGGCGTTGATCCTGCTCGCCGGGTTGCTCGCGCTGCGGTACGGGCGGATGTGGCCCGCGATGTCCGGGCGGTACGAGCGCAACGGGGAGCCGCGGGCGGTTCGGCGGACGAAGGCCGTCGATCCTGAGCGGCCGGAGGAGATGTGGAAGGCGCTCGACCGAGGAGAGGACCCCACGGGGGCCTGAGGGGCCGTTTCCGGCCCGTGGGCCGGCGGGGCCGTTCGCGCAGTTCCCCGTGCCCCGGGTCGCTTCGCTCACCGGGGTCGACCCGCTAGGGCCACCCCTGCTCACGTCCCCCGCGCGCGTGCGGGACAATGGACCCGAGCGTCCGGCTCAGACACGAATACAGCAACGAGGAGCAAGTCATGGCGGGCAGCAGCCACGGTCACACCCCGGCCGCCTGGACCGGTGTCACGATCGCCTTCATCGGTTTCTGCGTCGCGGGCGCCTTCATGGTGATGGCCCAGCCCGCGGGCTTCTGGGCCGGCATGGCGATCGTGGTCATCGGCGGCGTCGTCGGCTGGATCATGAGCGCGATGGGCCTGGGCCAGCCGAAGGACGCCCACAAGGACCTCCTCGCCTCGCAGCCGGAGCCGGCGAGCGCCCAGGGCTGAGCGGCACCCAGGGCTGAGAGCGACAGCAGCCACCTCGTGGAGGGGCGGACCGGTCATGAGGCCGGGACCGCCCCTCACGCGCGTCCGGGGCCCTGCGGGGGCACAATGCAAGGCGTGAACGCCGACAGCCAGAGGGTGACGAGCGTGATGACCCCCACGCGCGTGCTGGGGCGCCTGGCCGTGCCCGCGGGCGTCCTCGCGGCCGTCGCCGGGGCCTTCGCCTACGTGGCCGCCGTGGACCCCAACGAGCCCGGCCACTACCCGGTCTGCCCGCTGCTGCGCCTCACCGGCCTGTACTGCCCCGGCTGCGGCGGACTGCGCAGCGCGCACGCCTTCGTCCACGGGGACGTCATGGCGGCCCTCCAGGCCAACGCCCCGGCCGTGCTCGGCTATCTGGGGTTCGCCGTGCTGTGGACCGTCTGGGTGGTCCGCGCGGCGCGCGGACGGCCGCTGCGGATCGATCTCGGCCCCGTCCACCTGTGGACGCTGGGGACGTTGCTGCTGGTCTTCACCGTTGTCCGGAACCTGCCGTTCGGTGGCTGGCTGCATCCTTGATCAATTGGCGAACGTCCAGGTAGTGGGACCGGCGTCAACCGGATGCGAGGCCTACGCCCTCCTGCGGATACCATCGCAGTGACCACCTGTTTTCACCGGTCGCTGGAACTGTCAACCGTCTGGAAGGGGGCCGCTCGCGTGAGTGTGCTCGACGAGATCATCGACGGAGTCCGTGCCGACCTCGCGGAGCGGCAGGCGCGCGTCAGCCTCGACGAGCTCAAGGAGCGCGCGGCGAAGGCTCCCGCGGCAAAGGACGGCGTGGCCGCGCTGCGCGGCGACGGCGTCAAGGTCATCTGCGAGGTCAAGCGTTCCAGCCCCTCCAAGGGCGCGCTGGCCGCGATCGCCGACCCGGCGGGCCTGGCCGCGGACTACGAGGCGGGCGGCGCCGCCGTCATCTCCGTCCTCACCGAACAGCGCCGCTTCGGCGGCTCGCTCGCCGACCTGGAGGCCGTCCGCGCGCGCGTGGACATCCCGGTCCTGCGCAAGGACTTCATCGTCACGTCGTACCAGCTGTGGGAGGCCCGGGCCTACGGCGCCGACCTCGCCCTGCTGATCGTGGCGGCCCTCGAACAGCCCGCCCTGGAGTCCCTCATCGAGCGCGCCGAGTCCATCGGGCTCACCCCGCTCGTCGAGGTCCACGACGAGGACGAGGTCGAGCGGGCCGTGGACGCCGGCGCGAAGATCATCGGTGTCAACGCCCGCAACCTCAAGACCCTTGAGGTCGACCGCGGCACGTTCGAGCGCGTCGCCCCCGAGATCCCCGACCACATCGTCAAGGTCGCCGAGTCCGGCGTCCGCGGCCCGCACGACCTCATCGCGTACGCCAACGCCGGCGCCGACGCGGTCCTGGTCGGCGAGTCCCTGGTGACGGGCAAGGACCCGAAGACGGCGGTGGCGGACCTGGTGGCCGCGGGCGCACATCCCGCATTGCGCCACGGCCGCGGATGATCATTCGGTAGGCTAGGTTCCGATGACCCTCTCGCTGACCCTGACGACCGTGGACCGGTACGCCCGCCTCGCGCGCGGCTGCCGACCGCGGGGTTGCCGCGCGCCGGCACGCAGGGTCCACGGCCGCCGGGTGCGGTACGTGATCGGAGATGAGCCGGGGCAAGTGAACGGCATGCGATGGCAGCGGACCTCAAGGGGCGCGGGGCTCTGCTCGATGCGCGGCTACCGCCGCGTGGGCGCGACCAGCCACATCCGGTCCGCAGCCGACTGACCCTCCCCGCCCCCACGGCGAACAGTGTCTTTTCCACGCACTCACCGTGAGGTTTCCGCATGCCCAGCGAGTTCTTCATCCCCGACCCCGAGGGTCAAGTCCCCAGCCCCGAAGGCTACTTCGGCGCCTTCGGCGGCAAGTTCATCCCGGAGGCCCTCGTCGCCGCCGTGGACGAGGTCGCCGTCGAGTACGACAAGGCCAAGCACGACCCCGAGTTCGCCCGCGAGCTCGACGACCTGCTGGTCAACTACACCGGCCGCCCCAGCTCCCTCACCGAGGTGCCGAGGTTCGCCGAACACGCCGGTGGCGCCCGGGTGTTCCTCAAGCGCGAGGACCTCAACCACACCGGCTCCCACAAGATCAACAACGTCCTCGGCCAGGCCCTGCTCACCAAGCGCATGGGCAAGACGCGGGTCATCGCGGAGACCGGCGCCGGACAGCACGGCGTGGCCACCGCCACCGCCTGCGCGCTGTTCGGCCTCGAATGCACCATCTACATGGGTGAGATCGACACCCAGCGCCAGGCCCTCAACGTGGCCCGGATGCGCATGCTCGGTGCCGAGGTCATCGCCGTGAAGTCCGGCAGCCGCACGCTGAAGGACGCGATCAACGAGGCCTTCCGCGACTGGGTCGCCAACGTCGACCGCACCCACTACCTCTTCGGTACGGTCGCCGGTCCGCACCCCTTCCCGGCGATGGTGCGCGACTTCCACCGCGTCATCGGCGTCGAGGCCCGCCGCCAGATCCTGGAGCGGGCCGGCCGCCTCCCCGACGCGGCGATCGCCTGCGTCGGCGGCGGCTCCAACGCCATCGGCCTCTTCCACGCCTTCATCCCGGACACCGGCGTACGCCTCATCGGCTGCGAACCGGCCGGGCACGGCGTGGAGACCGGCGAGCACGCGGCCACCCTGACCGCGGGCGAGCCCGGCATCCTGCACGGTTCGCGCTCCTACGTCCTCCAGGACGAGGAGGGCCAGATCACCGAGCCGTACTCGATCTCGGCCGGTCTGGACTACCCGGGCATCGGCCCCGAGCACTCCTACCTCAAGGACTCCGGCCGCGGCGAGTACCGCGCGGTCACCGACGACGCGGCCATGCAGGCGCTGCGTCTGCTGTCCCGCACCGAGGGCATCATCCCGGCCATCGAGAGCGCCCACGCGCTGGCCGGTGCCCTGGAGGTCGGCAAGGAACTCGGCAAGGACGGGCTGATCATCGTCAACCTGTCCGGCCGCGGCGACAAGGACATGGACACGGCCGCGCGCTACTTCGGCCTGTACGACACCGACGCCGAGGTCGCGGCCGACGCCGCCGACCTCGCCGAGATCGAGGGGGACGCCAAGTGAGCGGGAACATCCAGCTGCTGACCGACACCCTCGCCGGTGCCAGGGCCGAAGGGCGTTCCGCGCTCATCGCCTACCTCCCGGCCGGGTTCCCGACCGTGGACGGCGGCATCGAGGCGATCAAGGCCGTCTTCGACGGCGGCGCCGATGTCGTCGAGGTGGGGCTGCCGCACAGCGACCCCGTCCTCGACGGCCCCGTCATCCAGACCGCCGACGACATCGCCCTGCGCGGCGGCGTCAAGATCGCCGACGTGATGCGGACGGTGAAGGAGGCGTACGAGGCCACCGGGAAGCCGGTGCTCGTGATGACGTACTGGAACCCGATCGACCGCTACGGCGTCGAGCGCTTCACCGCGGAGCTGGCCGCGGCGGGCGGGGCGGGCTGCATCCTGCCCGACCTGCCCGTGCAGGAGTCGGCGCTGTGGAGGGAGCACGCCGAGAAGCACGGCCTCGCGACCGTCTTCGTCGTGGCGCCGAGCAGCAAGGACGAGCGCCTCGCGCAGATCACCGCGGCGGGCAGCGGGTTCGTGTACGCCGCCTCGCTGATGGGCGTCACCGGCACCCGTGAGTCGGTGGGCGCGCAGGCCCAGGACCTGGTCGAGCGCACCCGCGCCACCGGCTCCGGCCTGCCCGTCTGCGTCGGCCTCGGCGTCTCCGACGCCCGGCAGGCCGCTGAGGTGGCCGGCTTCGCCGACGGCGTGATCGTCGGCTCGGCCTTCGTGAAGCGGATGCTGGACGCGCCCGACGACAAGGCCGGTGTCGAGGCCGTCCGCGAACTCGCCGGTGACCTGGCGAAGGGCGTGCGCGGACAGGCGTAACAAGTCCGGACGTTTCGTACAGGTCACTCGAACGGGTGGACCTGGGACCGGGGAGGCGCGCTGCGCCTCCCCGGTTCGTTTCCGGGGTGTGAGCGAGAAGAACCGTGAGGGAAAGCGCACCGCCCGTGAGCGGCTGGCGGTCGAGCGTGAGAAGCAGAAAGCCGCGGAGAGGCGGCGCCGGACGCTGATCGTGGGCGCCAGCGTCGTCTGCGTGCTGGGCCTCGCGGCGGTGATCGGAGTGGTCGCCGCCAACGCGGGCAAGGACGACGGAGGCGACTCCGCGGGCCCGGTCGTGGCGCCCTCGGGGGCCAACGGCGACGACAACCTCGCCATCCCGGTGGGCAAGACCGACGCCAAGTCCACGCTCACGGTCTGGGAGGACTTCCGCTGCCCGGCCTGCAAGTCCTTCGAGGACACCTACCGCGCGACCATCCACGAACTGACCGACGCCGGCCAGTTGAAGGTCGAGTACCACCTCGCGACGATCATCGACGGCAACATGGGCGGCACCGGCTCCCGCACCGCGGCCAACGCCGCGGCCTGCGCCCAGGACGCGGGCAAGTTCCCCGCCTACCACGACGTGCTGTACGAGAACCAGCCCGCGGAGACGGACGACACGTACGCCGACAACAGCAAGCTCATCGAGCTGGCGAAGAAGGTCGACGGCCTGGACACGGCGACGTTCCGGACGTGTGTCGAGAAGGGCACCCACAACAGCTGGGTCGCCAAGTCCGCGGCGGCCTTCCGCAGCGGCGGATTCAGCGGCACCCCGACCGTCATCCTCAACGGCAAGAACATCTACCAGGACCAGACGATGACCCCGGCGAAGCTGAAGAAGCAGGTGCAGGAGGCGGCGAAAGGGTGACGAAGGGTAAGAGAATTCCGACCTTCCCGTTATGGAGCCGTAGCCGGGCTGCCTGCCGTCGGCGGCACCCGGCACGGTAGCGTCGGACCTGCCATGGAACTTGCCTACATTCCCAGCCCGTCGCACGGGGTGTACCACCTCGGTCCCATCCCGCTGCGCGGCTACGCGTTCTGCATCATCATCGGCGTCTTCGTCGCGGTCTGGCTCGGCAACAAGCGCTGGATCGCCCGCGGCGGCCGCGCCGGCACGGTGGCCGACATCGCGGTCTGGGCGGTGCCCTTCGGCCTCATCGGCGGCCGGCTCTACCACGTGATCACGGACTACGAGCTGTACTTCAGCGAGGGCCGTGACTGGGTGGATTCCTTCAAGATCTGGGAGGGCGGCCTCGGCATCTGGGGCGCGATCGCGCTCGGCGCGGTGGGTGCCTGGATCGGCTGCCGCCGCCGGGGCATCCCGCTGCCGGCCTACGCCGACGCCATCGCCCCCGGCATCGCCCTCGCGCAGGCCATCGGGCGCTGGGGCAACTGGTTCAACCAGGAGCTGTACGGCCGGGAGACCGACCTGCCCTGGGCCCTGAAGATCACGTCCTCGACGGACGGCCGGGTCCCCGGCACCTACCACCCGACGTTCCTGTACGAGTCCCTGTGGTGCATCGGCGTGGCCCTGCTCGTCATCTGGGCCGACCGCCGCTTCAAGCTCGGGCACGGGCGGGCGTTCGCCCTGTACGTCGCGGCGTACTGCGTGGGCCGGTTCTGGATCGAGTACCTCCGCGTCGACGACGCCCACCACATCCTGGGCCTGCGCCTGAACAACTGGACCGCGCTCATCGTGTTCCTGCTGGCGGTCGCCTACATCGTGATCTCGGCGGCCAAGCGGCCGGGTCGCGAAGAGGTCGTCGAGCCGGGTGCCGCGGACGACGGTGTCTCCGACGGTGAGGCCGAGGGCGCCGAGAAGGCCGGGGCCGACTCCGAGGAGACGCAGGACGAGGCCGACTCCACCGAGGTGAAGGACGAGGCCGAGTCGGCCAAGAAGAGCTGACGACCGGTTGTACGACGACGAGGGCGCCCGGCGATCGCCGGGCGCCCTCGTCGTGTGCGAACGGCTGGTCGCGGTGAGCCCGGCACCGCCGGACCGGGCCGCGAGGGTGCTCGCCGTCGCCGTGCGAGAGAAGCAGGCCGTCAGGTCCGGCGGGCGAGGGACAAGGTGCGCTGTGCCGTCGCCACCACCGCCGCGTCGATGAAGCTGCCGTCCGGCAGCGCCTGAGCGCCCTGTTCCGTCGCCGCCGCCTTCACGATGCGCTCCGCCTTCTCGATCTCCTCCGGGGTCGGGAGGTAGGCGCGTTCGATGACCGGGAGCTGGCGGGGGTGGATGGCCGCCCGGCCCAGCAGGCCCAGGGCGCGGCCGTGGGCGCAGGAGGCGGCCAGGCCCTCCAGGTCGCGGATGTCGGGGTGGACCGACTGAGGCGGGGGCGGGAGATTCGCGGCGCGCGCCGCCACGATCACGCGGGAGCGGCACCAGTCGAGGCCCGCGTCCTCCCGTACGCCCAGGTCCGCCCGGAGGTCGGCCTCGCCGAGGGCGATGCCGCGCAGGGACGGGTGGGCCGTGGCGATCGTGTGGGCGTGCTCGATGCCGAGGGCCGACTCCAGGAGGGCGAAGAGGGCGGGTGCGCCGCCGTCGGCGGGGGCGGTGCGTTCGGCGATGGTGGTGATCTGCTGGGGCCTCGTCACCTTGGGCAGGCGGAGGCCGGACAGGCCCGGCAGGGCCGCCACCGCCTTCAGGTCCGCTGCCGCCAGCGGGCCGTCCAGAGCGTTGACGCGGACGTGCACCGGGACGGGCTGCCGTTCGGTGAGGAGCTCGGCGGTGGCGTCACGGGCGTACTCCTTGCGGTGCGGGGCGACCGCGTCCTCCAGGTCGACCACGACGACATCGGCGCCGGCCGCCAGCGCCTTCGCCACGACGTGCGGACGGTCGCCGGGGGCGTACAGCCACGTCAGGGGGGTGGTCATACCGCGCCCTCCTCGCGCAGGGCTGCCAACTCGGCTTCGGTCAGGCCTAGTTCGGTCAGAACCGCCGCCGTGTCCGCGCCGTGCGGGCGGCCCGCCCAGCGGATCGCGCCGGGGGTGGCGGAGAGGCGGAAGAGGACGTTCTGCATGCGGAGCGGGCCGAGTTCGGGGTCGGGGAGGGTGGTGATGGTGTCCAGGGCCGCGTACTGCGGGTCCGTCATCACGTCCCGGACGTCCTGGACCGGAGCCACCGCCGCCTCCGCCTTCTCGAAGGCGGCCAGCACCTCTGTGCTGGTGCGCTCGGCGATCCAGGCGCCGACCGCCTCGTCCAGGACATCGGAGTGCCGGGCCCGGTCGGCGCCGGTCGCGAACCAGGGCTCCTCGATGAGGTCCGGGCGGCCCACCAGCCGCAGCACGCGCTCCGCGATCGACTGCGCGGAGGTGGAGACGGCCACCCAACTGCCGTCCGCGGTGCGGTAGGTGTTGCGGGGGGCGTTGTTGGCGGACCGGTTGCCGGTGCGCTGCTGGACGTAGCCGAGCTGGTCGTACCAGGTGGGCTGGGGGCCGAGGACGGTGAGGATCGGCTCGATGATCGCCATGTCGACGACCTGGCCCTCGCCGGTGCGGTCGCGGGCCGCCAGGGCCGTCATGACGGCGTACGCGGTCGCCAGCCCGGCGATGGAGTCGGCGAGGCCGAAGGGCGGCAGCGTCGGGGGCGCGTCCGGCTCGCCGGTGATCGCGGCGAAACCGCTCATCGCCTCGGCGAGGGTGCCGAAGCCGGGGCGGTGGGCGTGCGGGCCGAACTGGCCGAAGGCGGTGACCCGGGTCAGGATCAGACGGGGGTTGGCCGCGGACAGCTCGTCCCAGCCCAGGTCCCATTTCTCCAGGGTGCCGGGGCGGAAGTTCTCGATGATCACGTCGGCGCCGGCGGCCAGCCGGAGGAGGGTGGCCCGGCCGCCCGGTCTGGAGAGGTCCAGGGTGATCGTGCGCTTGTTGCGGCCCAGGACCTTCCACCACAGCCCGATGCCGTCCTTGGACGGGCCGTGGCCGCGGGAGGGGTCGGGTTTCGCGGGGTGCTCGACCTTGACGACCTCCGCGCCGAAGTCGCCGAGCAAGGTGGCGGCGAGGGGGCCGGCGAAGAGGGTGGCGAGGTCGAGGACGCGCAGGCCGGAGAGCGGGGTGCCGGTCATGCGTGGTACTGCTTCTCGATCTCGGAGCGGTAGGGCATCGACGCCGACGCCCCCGCCCGCTGCACCGAGAGCGCGGCCGCCGCTGCCGCCCAGTGCAGCGCCTCGCGGATGGGCCGCTCCTCGCTGAGCGCGACCGCGAGGGTGCCCGCGAAGGTGTCGCCCGCGCCGGTGGAGTCCACGGCGGTGACCGCCGGGGCGGGCACGGCGAGCGGTTCGGCGGCGTCACGGGACAGATAGAGGCTGCCCGCCGCGCCGAGCGTGACGACGACCGCCGGTACCCGGTCGAGGAGGGCGTGGGCCGCCGCGATCGGGTCGGACAGGCCGGTGAGGGTGGTCGCCTCGTACTCGTTGGGCAGCAACAGGTCGGTGGCGGCCAGGAGTTCGGGCGGCAGGGGCTGCGCGGGGGCCGGGGTGAGGATCGTCCGGACGCCGTGGGCGCGGGCTGCCTCGGCGCCGGCCAGGACGGCCTTCAGCGGGATCTCCAGCTGGAGCAGCAGGGCGTCGGCGGAGGCGATCAGGCCCTCGTCGCCGGGGGCGAGATGGTCGACGGTGCCGTTCGCGGCGGGGATCACGACGATCGCGTTGCCGCCCTCGTCGTCGACGACGATGTGCGCGGTGCCGGACGGGCCCTCGACGGTGCGCAGGTGGTCGGTGTCGACGCCGGAGTGTTCGAGGGTGGAGCGGAGCTGGTGGCCGTAGGCGTCGTTGCCGACCGCGCCGATCATCGAGACGGTGGCGCCGGCGCGGGCCGCGGCGATCGCCTGGTTGGCGCCCTTGCCGCCGGGGATCGTGCGGAACTCGCGGCCGGTGACCGTCTCTCCGCGCTGCGGGGCCTTCTCGACGTACGCGACGAGGTCCATGTTCGTGCTGCCGAGCACGGCGATGTGCGTCATGGGCGGGGTGCCTCCACGGGGGTGCGGTCGAGGGGGAGGGCGTGGGTGAGGGTGAGGGTGTGGGTGAGGTGGGCCAGGGTGTCGAAGCCGGTGCCGTCGAAGTCGCCGACCGAGGTGGCGAGCCGGTTCTTCAGGGGGGCCGTCCAGCGGTCGGGGAGCGCGGCGGGGGTGCCGGCGAGGAGGGCGGCGATGCTGCCGGCCGTCGCGCCGTTGGAGTCGGTGTCCCAACCGCCGCTCACCGCTTTGCAGATGGAGCCGGTGAAGTCGCCGTTCGCGTGGGTGAGGGCGGCGGCGATCAGGGCGGTGTTGGGGATGGCGTGGACCCAGTGGTGGGCGGGGGCGTGGATGGCGTGGAGTTCGTCCACGACCGTGTCGAAGTCCGGTGTGGTTCGGGCCAGTCGGATCGCGTGACGGACGGCGGTGGCCAGGCGGGAGCCGGAGGGTACGACCGTCAGGCCGGTGTGCAGGCAAGCGTGGACGTCGTGGGTGCCGGTCGTCGCGGCGGCGATCGTCGCCGCCGTGAACATCGCCGCGTAGACGCCGTTCGCGGTGTGGGTGAGGGTGGCGTCCCGGTGGGCCTGTTCCGCTGCGGACGCCGGGTCGCCCGGGTTGGTCCAGCCGTGCACGTCGGCGCGGATCAGAGCGCCGATCCACTCGCGGAAGGGGTTGCGGTGGCGGGCGGTGTGCGGGGGTTCCAGGCCGAGGAGGAGGTTGCGGCAGGCGACGCGTTCGGCGGTGAAGGTGCGGCCTGCGGGGAGTTCTTCCAGCCAGAGGGTGGCCACGTCGAAGGTGGTGAAGGCTTTGCCGTGGCGTCGGAGCAGCAGGAGGTTGAGCAGGGGGTAGTTGAGGTCGTCGTCCTCCGGCATGCCGTCGATGTTCTCGGCGAGGGAGGTGGGGGCGGAGCGGCGGTTCCACGGGTGTGCGGTGAGGAGGTCCGGGGGGACGCCCTGTGCGGTGAAGTAGGTGTCGAGGGGCCAGTTGCCGGTGGCCCCGGCCAGACGGCGGATGGCTTCGAGGGGGAGTTTCTCCACGGGCTTGCCCAGGAGACAGCCGACTGCCCGGCCCAGCCAGGCCGCTTCGTAGGCGGCGGGAGCGGGGGTGGCGGCGGGGTGTGTTCCGCCTGGCCAGTTCGGGCACAGTGCCCTGATCCCTGCCAGGTCGGTCGGTTCCTGGTCCGCCCGGCTGCTGGGCAGGTCCGCCAGTTCGTCCAGCAGGTCCTTCGCCAGGAGGCGCAGGTAGCGGGAGGCCGGTTGCGGGGAGGCGCCCGCTCTCAGGGGGGCATCCTGGCCGCCCGCCGCCTGCCATCTCGCCGCGATGACCCCGGCCTCCCGGCCGTCCAGGGCCGCCTGGCGGAGTTCGTGGCCCAGGAGGTCTTCCGGCTGGACCCAGGTCAGTCGGAGCATCTGAGGCCTCCGATCGCCGTGAACGCGGCCTCGTGGGCGCGGCGGCGGTGGATGTCGCGGTCGTAGATCTCGCGGGTCACCCGGGTGAGGGTCCGCGCCGGTTCCCAGAGGTCCAGCCGGCTGGCCTCCGCGACCTGCTTGGACCAGGTCTCCGGGACCGGGGAGCCGAGGGCGCCCGCGATCGCGCCGGCCATCGTCGCGATGGAGTCGCAGTCGCGGCCGTAGTTCACCGCGCCCAGGACGGCGTTGCGGTAGTCGCCGTCGGCCACGATCACCATGCCCAGGGCGACGGGGAGTTCCTCGATCGCGTGCAGCCGGGACGGGCGCCGGGCGCCGAGGGAGGGGGCGCGGTAGTCGGGGCCGACCGTGTCGTAGGGGGACACCGCCTCGCGGAGGGGGGCCAGGGCCGACTCGAAGGCGGTGTGGCGGGTCGCCGCCTCGCAGACCTTCTCGATCGCCGTCCTGGTGCCGTCCTTCGCCAGGGCGAGGCAGTGGGCGACGACGGTCTCCGGGGTCGCGCCCGGCTCGCAGGCCGCCGCCACCGCCGCGGCGAAGACGCCCGCCGCCTCGCGGCCGTACGACGACTGGTGGGCGCCCGCGATGTCCAGGGCCTCGGCGTAGGCGGCCCGCGGGTTCGCCGCGTTGACCAGGCCGACCGGGGCCATGTACATCGCCGCACCGCAGTTGACGATGTTGCCGACGCCTGCCTCGCGGGGGTCCGCGTGGGCGTAATGGAGGCGGGTGACCAGCCATTTCTCCGCGAGGAAGATGCGGTGGACGGGGAGGGCCTCCTGTTCCAGTTCCGGGATCCAGCGGGGTGTCGTCATCAGGTCGGGGACCAGGTGCTCGGCGACGGCGTAGGCGTCCAGGTGGTCGCGGACCTCGGCGTAGACCCTGATCAGGGCGTGTGTCATCAAGGTGTCGTCGGTGACGTGGCCGTCGCCCTTGTGGTACGGGGCCAGGGGGCGGGCCGTGCGCCAGGCGTCGCCGTTCCAGGGGCCGACGATGCCGTGGACGCGGCCGGCGTGGCGTTCGAGGATCTGGTCGGGGGAGTAGCCCTCCACCGGGCCGCCCAGCGCGTCGCCGACCGCGGCGCCCACGAGGGCGCCGGTGATGCGGTCGTCGAGGCTGGTGTCCGGGGGGTCGGGCGAGGGGGTGTGCTGTGGTGGTTCGTGTTGTGAGTGTTGTGATGTTTTGTGTGGCATGAGGCGAATCATCCTCCTGGCGGGGCCGGTTGTGCGGCTTCCAGGAGTTCGGCGAGTTCCACCAGGTCGGTGCCGGTGAGGCGGGGCAGGGCGCAGCCGGAGAGGATGCGGCAGGTGTCCCGCCAGGCGGGCGGGAGGGCGGCGGCGCCGCCCAAAGCGCCGGTGAGGGCGCCGGTCAGGGCGGGCGCGGAGTCCGCGACGCGGGAGAGGCAGGCGGCTGCGGGGACCGCGGCCGAGATGTCGCCGTTCGCCGCGGTCGCGAGGGCCAGGGCGACCGGGACCGTTTCGGCGGCCGCGATGCCGTAGCTGTAGACGTGATCGACGATCTGGTGTTCCAGGAGGGGGACCAGGGCGAAGGCGTCGGGTGTGGCGCGGGCCAGGCCGAGGGCGTGGCGGGCGTTGCGGCCGATCTCCGTGGACGGGGGGAGTTCGGCGAGGGCGGCGTCCACGCAGGCGTGGACGCCGGCTCCGGTGAGGGCGAGGGAGAGGGCCGCCGCCATGGCCCGGGCGCCGTGCACGCCGTCGCCGTCCTGGGTGTAGCGGGCGTCGAACTCGGCCAGATCGGCGGCGAGTTCGGGGTTGCCGGGGTGGGCGACCGCGAGGACGCAGGCCCGGACGCAGGCGGCGTCGTCGAAGTAGTGGGGGTTGTCGTGGCCGGTCGCGGGCGGGCGCAGGCCGGTGGCGAGGTTGCCGAGGCCGGCGCGGACGGAGATGCGGGCGCGCAGGGGGAGTACGGCGGACTCGATCTCCGGGGCGCGGTGCGCGGCGGCGGCGACTTCGCCGGCCAGGGTGGTCCAGGTGAGGTCGATCGCGGCTCGGGTGCGGCGGTCCCGGCTGAGGTCGGGGAGCGTGGTGTCGTCGCCCGCGCGCAGGAGGGACTCCGCGGTGAAGGCCGCCCATTCGGCGTCGTCGGAGGGGCCGAGGCGGAGCGGCTCGGGGGGCTGGTTGAGGGCGATGGGGACGGGGAGGGTGGTGGTGGCGTTGTGTTCGGCGAAGGTGTCGAGTTCGCGGGTGAGGCGGCGGGTCCAGTCGGGCATGCGGGCGGCTCGGTGGCGGGCGGCGGGCCAGCCGGCGGCGTCGCCTGCGGCCAGGCCGAGGAGGAGGCCTTCGATGCGGTGAGGGTTCGGGGTGGGGGTGGGGGCGGGGGTGTCGACGGTTGTTCCCTTGGTCCCCGCCGGCCCTGAAGGGGCCTCGTCCTCGAACGCCGGACGGGCCGAGAGGTGGGGGGTGGCGTCATGGGGTGCCCGCACTTGATCGCGTGTCATGCGAGGGCCTCCGCCTCGTCGCCGTCCGCCGCCAGGACGTACTCGCCCGGCGCCGGCACCTGCTCGTCGGGCGCCGGCACCTGCTCGCCGGGCGTCAGCAGATCCGCCACGTCCAGGATGTGATGGCCCGCCATCGACGGCAGGCAGCTGCCCCTCGCCGGGCCGATCGCCGCTGCCCATTCCGCCGGGATCGACGACGCGCCCCGCGTCGCCCCCGCCAGGGCGCCCGCCACCGCCGCCGTGGTGTCCGCGTCGCGGCCCATGTTGACGGCCGTCAGCACCGCCTCCACGAAGTCGCCGTCCGCCGCCGCGTAGGCGCCGAAGGCGAGGGCGACGGCCTCCGGGGCCAGGTCGGTCCAGGGGTAGCCGCCGATCACCACCGCGGAGCGGACCGCTCGTTCGCCCCGGTGGGCCACCGCCACCGCGCGGCGCAGTGAGCGGGCCGTCCAGGAGTCGTCCGGGACGACCGCGAGGGCCGAGGCGACCACCGCGACGGTGGGGGCGCCCGCCATCGCCGCCGCCACGCCCGCCGCCACCGCCTGGCCGCCGTAGATGCCCTCGCCGTCGTGGCTCACCGAGCCGTCGATCGCGACCAGGCGCGCGGCCTCCGCCGGGCGGCCGGACGCGAAGACGCCGAAGGGGGCCGCCCGCATCGCCAGGCCGTCGCTCCAGGCGTGGCGGTGCTGGGCGGAGATGGGGGCCGCGAGGCCTCGCCGCAGGTTCTCCAGGGTGCCGCGTTCGCTGAAGCCCGCGCCCTTGAAGGGGCCTTCCTCGCGGTCGGCGATCCACTCGTGCCAGGCCGCCTCCACGTGGGCCGGGGTGAGTGCCGAACCGTGGCGGGCCAGGAGGAGGCCGGAGAAGATCGCGTACTCGGTGTCGTCCGTGCCGGCGGGCTTCTCCGCGACGTAGCCCGTGATGCGGCCCCAGCGGGCCCTGATCTCGGAGGGCTTCATGTTCTCCGCCGGGGCGCCCAGGGCGTCTCCCACCGCCAGGCCCAGCAGGGCTCCCCGTCCCCGTTCGCGGAGTACGGCGGCGTTCCCGGGCGCCGGGACCGAGGGAATGCAGGCGATCGATGCCATACGGCGGCCTCTCCTCCGGAGGCTCCGCACAGGGCGCGGGGCCTTTGCGGATGTGTCCCACCGGAGGCCGGACACACGAGCATCACTCGCCTCAGCATCACCCGGTCGACATCTGAGCGGGCCTGCGATCGTATGCGCATTCGGGCGCAAAGGTGCAGGTTAGCCCAGGCTTTCCTTTGTGGCGGGTGGGAATTTCTCGTCGTACAGTCGGGTTGTCGGTAATTAGAATCTGTCTAAAGTTAGCTTTGGCTTAGCTTCCCTGGGGGACACCTGATGGCCATCATCGAGACCGAGGCGCCGCTGCACGAGGCGCACCGCGACAACCACACCCACCGTGATGTCAATGGAGGGTGGTTGCGGCCCGCCGTCTTCGGGGCCATGGACGGACTGGTCTCCAACCTCGCCCTCATGACCGGCGTCGCCGGTGGTTCCGTGGGTCAGCAGACCATCGTGCTCACCGGGCTCGCGGGGCTCGCCGCCGGTGCCTTCTCCATGGCGGCCGGCGAGTACACCTCCGTCGCCTCGCAGCGTGAGCTCGTCGAGGCCGAGCTGGACGTCGAGCGGCGGGAGCTGCGGAAGCATCCGCAGGACGAGGAGGCGGAGCTCGCCGCCCTCTACGAGGCCCGCGGGGTGGAGCCCGCCCTCGCGCGTGAGGTCGCCAAGCAGCTCTCGCGCGATCCCGAGCAGGCGCTGGAGATCCATGCCCGGGAGGAGCTCGGGATCGATCCGGGCGAACTGCCCTCGCCGCTCGTCGCCGCCGTCTCGTCCTTCGGGGCCTTCGCGCTCGGTGCACTGCTTCCCGTGCTGCCTTATCTGCTGGGCGCCGCGGCGCTCTGGCCTGCGGTTCTGGTCGCCCTCGCGGGGCTCTTCCTGTGCGGTGCCGTTGTGGCCAGGGTGACCGCGCGGACCTGGTGGTTCAGCGGACTGCGGCAGCTCGCTCTCGGTGGTGCGGCGGCCGGTGTGACGTACGCCCTGGGCAGTTTGTTCGGAACGGCCGTAGGATAGGTCGACCGCTACTTATGCGTTGGGCCGCATAAGTAGCCGTTACTCACTGGTTTCGAATGCTTAACCACTGGGCATGAGCCGTAAGCGCTGTGGGCAATGACGCCTGCCGGGCACCCGCGGGATGGGCGGCGACGCTCCTCCCGCGCCTGGACCGACGGACATCGATCTGTCCCGTTCGGTCCCCACACACTTCAAGCCACGTGCGCGATACCCCCGTCGCCACAGCGTGGCGTCCGCATGCTGGAACGGAGTATCCGGTTCCCGAGAACCGCTCCATCATGTAACCTGCACGAAATTTTGCGCACACGCAGAGGGCCAACGTCGTCCCTCGGCACAGCACATATGCCACTTGAGACGACGACGGGAGAGCCGATGCGTACGCCGCGCCAGCCGTCCCAGCATTCCGCGAATGGCCAGAAGTGGTCCTTCATGGATGCTCGCCCTGCTGCGCAGGGTATGTACGACCCCCGCAACGAGAAGGACGCCTGTGGCGTCGGTTTCGTGGCCACCCTCACCGGCGAGGCGAGCCATGCGCTGGTCGAGCAGGCGCTCACGGTTCTGCGCAACCTGGAGCACCGCGGTGCCACCGGCTCCGAGCCCGACTCGGGTGACGGCGCGGGCATCCTGACCCAGGTGCCGGACGCCTTCTTCCGTGAGGTGGCCGGCTTCGAGCTGCCCGAGGCGGGCGCCTACGCCGTCGGTATCGCCTTCCTTCCGGAGGACGGAACCGAGGACGCCGTCTCGAAGATCGAGACGATCGCCGGTGAGGAGGGCCTGACGGTTCTCGGCTGGCGTGAGGTTCCGGTCGCGCCCGAGCTGCTCGGCGCCACCGCCCGGTCGACGATGCCCGCCTTCCGCGAGCTCTTCGTCGCCGACGGTGCCAGCACCGGCATCGACCTGGACCGCAAGGCCTTCGTGCTGCGCAAGCGCGCCGAGCGCGAGGCCGACGTCTACTTCCCGTCGCTGTCCGCGCGGACCATCGTCTACAAGGGCATGCTGACCACCGGCCAGCTGGAGCCCTTCTTCCCGGACCTGTCGGACCGCCGCTTCGCCTCGGCCGTCGCGCTCGTCCACTCGCGCTTCTCCACGAACACCTTCCCGTCGTGGCCGCTCGCGCACCCGTACCGCTTCGTCGCGCACAACGGTGAGATCAACACCGTCAAGGGCAACCGCAACTGGATGGTGGCCCGCGAGTCGCAGCTCGTCTCCGACCTGTTCGGCAACGACGACAAGGCGCTGGAGCGGGTCTTCCCGGTCTGCACGCCGGACGCCTCCGACTCCGCGTCCTTCGACGAGGTGCTCGAACTCCTCCACCTCGGTGGCCGTTCGCTGCCGCACTCCGTGCTGATGATGATCCCGGAGGCGTGGGAGAACCACGACTCCATGGACCCGGCCCGGCGCGCCTTCTACCAGTTCCACTCCACGATGATGGAGCCCTGGGACGGCCCGGCCTGTGTCACCTTCACCGACGGCACCCAGGTCGGCGCGGTCCTCGACCGCAACGGCCTGCGCCCCGGCCGCTACTGGGTCACCGACGACGGTCTGGTCGTCCTCGGCTCCGAGGTCGGCGTCCTCGACATCGACCCCGCCAAGGTCGTCCGCAAGGGCCGCCTCCAGCCCGGCAAGATGTTCCTCGTCGACACCGCCGAGCACCGCATCATCGAGGACGACGAGATCAAGGCCGCCCTCGCCGCCGAGCAGCCGTACGCGGAGTGGCTGGAGGCCGGCGAGATCGAGCTGTCCGACCTGCCCGAGCGCGAGCACATCGTGCACACGCACGCCTCGGTCACCCGCCGCCAGCAGACCTTCGGTTACACCGAGGAGGAGCTGCGCGTCATCCTCGCCCCGATGGCCAAGGCCGGTGCCGAGCCCATCGGTTCGATGGGTACGGACTCGCCGATCGCCGCGCTGAGCGAGCGTCCGCGCCTGCTCTTCGACTACTTCACCCAGCTGTTCGCGCAGGTCACCAACCCGCCGCTGGACGCCATCCGCGAGGAGCTCGTCACCTCGCTGCGCTCCTCGCTGGGCCCGCAGGGCAACCTCCTCGACCCGACGGCCGCCTCCTGCCGCTCGGTCACCCTGCCCTTCCCGGTGATCGACAACGACGAGCTGGCCAAGCTCATCCACATCAACGCCGACGGCGACATGCCCGGCTTCAAGGCCGCGACGCTGTCCGGTCTGTACCGGGTCTCCGGCGGCGGCGACGCCCTCGCCGCGCGCATCGAGGAGATCTGCGCCGAGGCCGACGCCGCCATCGACAACGGCGCCAGGCTGATCGTCCTGTCGGACCGGCACTCCGACGCCGAGCACGCGCCGATCCCGTCGCTGCTGCTCACCGCGGCCGTCCACCACCACCTCATCCGCACCAAGCAGCGGACCCACGTGGGCCTGCTGGTCGAGGCCGGTGACGTCCGCGAGGTCCACCACGTCGCGCTGCTGATCGGCTTCGGCGCCGCGGCCGTCAACCCGTACCTGGCGATGGAGTCCGTCGAGGACCTCGTCCGCGCGGGCACCTTCCTCTCGGACATCGAGCCCGAGCAGGCCATCCGGAACCTGATCTACGCCCTGGGCAAGGGTGTTCTGAAGGTCATGTCGAAGATGGGCATCTCGACCGTCGCCTCCTACCGCGGCGCCCAGGTCTTCGAGGCCGTCGGCCTGGAGGAGTCCTTCGTCGAGAAGTACTTCAACGGCACCGCCTCCAAGATCGGCGGTGTCGGCATCGACGTCATCGCCAAGGAGGTCGCCGCCCGGCACGCCAAGGCGTACCCCGCCTCCGGCATCGCTCCGGCACACCGCGCCCTGGAGATAGGGGGCGAGTACCAGTGGCGTCGCGAGGGCGAGCCGCACCTGTTCGACCCGGAGACGGTCTTCCGCCTCCAGCACTCGACGCGCGCCAACCGCTACGACATCTTCAAGAAGTACACGGACCGCGTGAACGAGCAGTCCGAGCGGCTGATGACGCTCCGCGGGCTCTTCGGCTTCAAGTCGGACCGTCCGTCGATCTCCATCGACGAGGTCGAGCCGGTCTCCGAGATCGTCAAGCGGTTCTCCACCGGCGCCATGTCCTACGGCTCCATCTCGCGCGAGGCCCACGAGACCCTCGCCATCGCCATGAACCAGCTGGGCGGCAAGTCCAACACCGGTGAGGGCGGCGAGGACCCGGACCGTCTCTACGACCCGGCCCGCCGGTCCGCCATCAAGCAGGTCGCCTCCGGCCGCTTCGGTGTGACCTCCGAGTACCTGGTCAACGCGGACGACATCCAGATCAAGATGGCCCAGGGCGCCAAGCCCGGTGAGGGCGGCCAGCTCCCCGGCCACAAGGTCTACCCGTGGGTCGCCAGGACCCGGCACTCCACCCCGGGTGTCGGTCTGATCTCGCCGCCGCCGCACCACGACATCTACTCCATCGAGGACCTGGCCCAGCTGATCCACGACCTGAAGAACGCGAACCCGCAGGCGCGGATTCACGTGAAGCTGGTCTCCGAGGTCGGCGTCGGTACGGTCGCGGCCGGTGTGTCGAAGGCGCACGCGGACGTCGTGCTCATCTCCGGTCACGACGGCGGCACGGGTGCCTCGCCGCTGACCTCGCTCAAGCACGCCGGCGGTCCCTGGGAGCTGGGTCTCGCCGAGACCCAGCAGACGCTGCTGCTCAACGGCCTGCGCGACCGCATCGTCGTGCAGACCGACGGCCAGCTGAAGACCGGCCGTGACGTCGTCATCGCCGCGCTGCTCGGCGCCGAGGAGTTCGGTTTCGCGACCGCGCCGCTGGTCGTCTCCGGCTGCGTCATGATGCGCGTCTGCCACCTGGACACCTGCCCGGTCGGCATCGCCACCCAGAACCCGGTGCTCCGCGACCGGTTCTCCGGCAAGGCCGAGTACGTCGTGAACTTCTTCCAGTTCATCGCCGAAGAGGTCCGCGAGATCCTCGCCGAGCTGGGCTTCCGCTCCATCGAGGAGGCCGTCGGCCACGCCGAGACCCTCGACGTGACCCGCGCGGTCGACCACTGGAAGGCGCAGGGCCTGGACCTGGAGCCGCTGTTCCACGTCCCGTCGCTGCCCGACGGCGCGGTCCGCCACCAGCTGATCGAGCAGGACCACGGCCTGGAGAAGGCGCTCGACAACGAGCTCATCAAGCTCGCCGCCGACGCCCTGGCCGCCGACTCGGCGACCGACGCCCAGCCGGTGCGCGCCCAGGTCGCGATCCGCAACATCAACCGCACGGTCGGCACCATGCTCGGCCACGAGGTGACGAAGAAGTTCGGTGGCGCGGGCCTGCCCGACGACACCATCGACATCACCTTCACCGGCTCCGCGGGCCAGTCCTTCGGCGCCTTCCTCCCGCGCGGCATCACGCTGCGCCTGGAGGGCGACGCCAACGACTACGTCGGCAAGGGCCTCTCCGGCGGCCGGGTGATCGTCCGTCCCGACCGGGGCGCCGACCACCTCGCCGAGTACTCCACGATCGCGGGCAACACGATCGCGTACGGTGCGACCGGCGGCGAGCTCTTCCTGCGCGGCCGGACCGGCGAGCGGTTCTGCGTCCGCAACTCCGGTGCCCTGGTGGTCTCCGAGGGCGTGGGCGACCACGGCTGCGAGTACATGACCGGTGGTCACGCGGTGGTCCTCGGCGAGACGGGCCGCAACTTCGCGGCCGGCATGTCCGGTGGCGTCGCGTACGTCATCGACCTCGACAAGGACAACGTCAACGTCGGCAACGTCGGCGCCGTGGAGGCCCTGGACGAGACCGACAAGCAGTGGCTGCACGACGTGGTGCGCCGTCACCAGGAGGAGACCGGCTCCACGGTCGCCGAGAAGCTCCTGGCCGAGTGGGACACCGCGGTGGACCGCTTCAGCAAGATCATCCCCAGCACGTACAAGGCTGTGCTCGCCGCCAAGGCCGCCGCCGAGCAGGCCGGACTCTCCGAGTCCGAGATCACCGAGAAGATGATGGAGGCGGCGACCAATGGCTGATCCCAAGGGCTTCCTGAACCACGGCCGTGAGGTCGCCAAGTCCCGTCCGGTCGACGTCCGGCTGAAGGACTGGAACGAGGTCTACGTCCCCGGCTCCCTGCTGCCGATCATCAGCAAGCAGGCCAGCCGCTGCATGGACTGCGGCATCCCGTTCTGTCACAACGGCTGTCCGCTCGGGAACCTCATCCCCGAGTGGAACGACTACGCCTACCGCGAGGACTGGGCGGCTGCCTCGGAGCGCCTGCACGCGACCAACAACTTCCCGGAGTTCACCGGTCGCCTCTGCCCCGCGCCCTGCGAGTCGGCGTGTGTGCTCGGCATCAACCAGCCGCCGGTCACCATCAAGAACGTCGAGGTCTCGATCATCGACAAGGCGTGGGACACCGGCGACGTCGCGCCGCAGATCCCCGAGCGCCTGTCCGGCAAGACCGTCGCCGTCATCGGCTCCGGCCCGGCCGGCCTCGCCGCCGCCCAGCAGCTCACCCGGGCCGGCCACACGGTCGCCGTCTACGAGCGCGCGGACCGCATCGGTGGCCTCCTCCGGTACGGCATCCCCGAGTTCAAGATGGAGAAGCGGCACATCAACCGCCGCATCGAGCAGATGCGCGCGGAGGGCACCCGCTTCCGCACCGGCATCGAGATCGGCCGCGACCTCAAGGCGACCGACCTGAAGAAGCGGTACGACGCCGTCGTCATCGCCGCCGGTGCGACCACCGCCCGTGACCTGCCCGTCCCGGGCCGCGAGCTCAAGGGCATCTACCAGGCGATGGAGTACCTGCCCCTGGCGAACAAGGTGCAGGAGGGTGACTACGTCACCGCTCCGATCACCGCCGAGGGCAAGCACGTCGTGGTCATCGGCGGTGGCGACACCGGCGCCGACTGCGTGGGCACCGCCCACCGCCAGGGCGCGGCCTCGGTCACGCAGCTGGAGATCATGCCCCGCCCGAACGACGAGCGGAACGACGTCACCCAGCCCTGGCCGACCTTCCCGATGCTCTACAAGGTCACCTCGGCGCACGAGGAGGGCGGCGAGCGGGTCTACTCCGTCTCCACCACCCACTTCGAGGGCGACGAGGACGGCAACGTCCAGTGGCTGCACCTCACCGAGGTGGAGTTCATCGAGGGCAAGCTGACCCCGAAGCCGGGCACGGAGCGCAAGATCCCCGCCCAGCTGGTCACCCTCGCCATGGGCTTCACCGGCACCGACCGGGAGAACGGCCTGGTGGAGCAGTTCGGCCTGGAGCTCGACGAGCGCGGCAACATCGCCCGCGACGCCGACTTCCAGACCAACGTCCCCGGTGTCTTCGTCGCCGGTGACGCGGGCCGCGGCCAGTCGCTCATCGTGTGGGCGATCGCGGAGGGCCGCTCGGCCGCCCGCGGCACCGACCGGTTCCTGACCGGCACCAGCGACCTGCCGGCGCCGATCCGCCCGACGGACCGCGCGCTGATGGTCTGACGGTTCATCAAAGACGTCCCGTACAAAGGCGTACGGAACACAGGCGGCGCTCGCCCATCCAGTCCCCGACCGGACGATGGGCGGGCGCCGTCGCCCTTTTCAACCGGAGGACGCCTCCAGGCCCTCGAACTCCACCCTCGCGTCCTCCGAGTACGCGCCCACCCGGCCCTGGGGGTAAGGCAGTTCGGTGTCCGTGTACTTCACCAGCGGCTTGCCGTCCACCGAGACGGACAGCGCCGCCCCGCGCTGCTCGACCTGGACGTCGTACCAGGGGCCCACGGGGTACTCCGTCCGTCCGGTCGCCAGGAAGCGCTGGCCGCCGGGATAGGCGGGGTCGCGCTTGCCGAGCTCCCAGCCGTTCGGTTTGAGGGTGATGTAGTAGAAGTGCTCCGGGTCGGTGTACGCCCAGACCAGCCACGGCACTTCCCACGGGTTCGGCCTGGGTTCGCGCAGCTGCTTCAGCGTCCGCATCCGGGCCTCGTAGCGCACGTCCGTGTAGGAGGCCGTGCTCACCACCAGGCCGGCGTGGGTGGTGCCCGGGTCCTCGGCGGCCATGGGGGAGAGGGTGAGCGAGGAGTCGTCGCCGTGGTTGGTGCCCATGCCGTTGAACACGGACAGCCAGCGGCCGTGGGTGGTGCCGTCGATCCACGGCTTCGGGGGCGGGGACGCGCCGCCCTGGCACTGGCTCACCGTGACGGCGATGATCGCGGCCAGGGTGAGTACCAGTGCCAGTCCGGTGACGCTGCGGCCCCTGCGAGTCATGCCGTCGAGTATGGCCCGGATGCCGTCAGGCCGACCGGGACATCGGCGGCGAAGTCCTCCGCCAGCTGGCCCAGGATGCGGTGCGAGGCATCGCCGTCGCCGAAGGGGTTGCCGGCGGTGGCCATGCGCCGGTACTCCGCCGGGTCGTCGAGGAGCCGTTCCGACCAGGTCACGATGGCGTCCGGGTCCGTGCCGATCAGCCGGGCGGCGCCGGCCTCGACCGCCTCGGGCCGCTCGGTGGTCGTCCGCAGCACGAGCGAGGGCTTGGCCAGGCTCGGGGCCTCCTCCTGGATGCCGCCGGAGTCGGTGAGGACGAGGTCGCATTCGGCGAGGGTCGCCGCGAAGTCCAGGTAGCCGAGCGGCTCGACCAGCGAGATGCCCTTCTGGCCGTCGAGTTCGGGCAGCAGCGCGTCGCGGACGGCCGGGCTCTTGTGCAGCGGCAGCACGATCTCGACGTCCCCGCGCCGCGCGAGCCGGGTCAGTGCCCGCCCCATCCCGCGCATCCGCTCGCCCTGGTTCTCCCGGCGGTGCAGGGTGACCAGGATGCGTTTGGCGTCGGTGCGGAACGCGGAGTCGCCGGCGCCCTCGGCGAGCACCCACAGCAGGTTGTCGATGACGGTGTTGCCGGTGGTGAACACCTGCTCGTCGGGTACGCCCTCGTCGGTGAGGTGCCGGGCCGCGGCCGGGGTCGGGGCGAAGTGCCAGCGGGCGATCCGGCCGATGAGGCTGCGGTTGAGCTCTTCCGGGAACGGGTTGTCGATGACGCCGGTGCGCAGCCCGGCCTCGACATGGGCGACCGGGATCTTCTCGTAGAAGGCGGCCAGGGCGCCGGCCAGCGCGGTGGTGGTGTCCCCCTGCACCACCACCAGGTCCGGCCGCTGCTCCCGCATCGCCGCGCCCAGCTCCCGCACCAGCCGGGCGGTCAGGTCGGAGAGCTGCTGCCGGGCGCGCATCACGTCGAGGGCGATCCGGACGTCGACGCCCAGCATGCCGAGCATCTGGTGGAGCATCTCGCGGTGCTGGCCGGTGGTGACGACGATCGGCTCGAACTGCCGGCCGGCCGCCATCGCCCGTGCCACGGGCGCCAGTTTGATCGCTTCCGGGCGGGTGCCGAGCACCAGCAGGGCGCGTACGGGCATGGCTGACGGAGGTGTGGACATGATGGGTGCCCCCCTTGGGCATACGTGATCGGCGCAGCGATCACGTGAGGGTGATGAGAGGTGGAGCGAGGACCCGCGCGGGGATCGGGCGCGGCCTGAACGTCCTCGGGTGCGAAAGGGCTGAAGGGGCTCAGGTGCGCGCGGTCTTGAGCCAGCCCCGCTGGCCGGTGAGCATCCGCCAGAAGCCCCACCAGCCGGCCGCGAACCAGATGTAGCCGTAGAAGACGAAGACATGGGCGAGCAGGACCGAGCGCACCAGTCCGAGGTCGCGTTCCCGCTTGGCGTACACGAAGCCGTACGCGTAGGCGGCGGTGAATGACAGCAGGTACGGGCCGAGCAGCCACATCGGCGACACGAGCGGGTGCCCCACCTGTACGGAGGCCACCGTGGTGGCGCCGACGGCGACGAGGAAGGACAGCGGCAGCAGCGAGGTGAGCAGGATCAGCACCGGGCTGGAGAGGTGGTACAGCAGGTCGAGCGCGGGTCTGGTCGGGACGTCCCTGAGGATGAGCGGGACGAGTCCGGCCGACTGCAGATGGCCCTGGAACCAGCGGGACCGCTGGCGGATCAGGCGTCGCAGGCTGAGCACGGCCTGCTGGGAGACCGCGGCGGTGGTGCAGTGCTGGTTGGTCCAGCCCTTGGCGATCAGCCGTACGCCGAGGTCGAGGTCCTCGGTGAGGCTGTCGCTCCAGGGGCCGTCGCCGTCCAGGGTGTTGAGCGCCGACAGCCGCATGAACTGCCCGTTGCCGCCCATGCCGACGCTCCCGATGGAGCGGCGGGCGCTCTGGAAGACATCGCCGTAGACGACGAACTCCATGTCCTGCATGCGGGCGAGCAGGCCGAGGTGCCGGTTGTACATCCGGACGCAGACCTGGACCGCGCCGGTCCTCGGGTCGTCGAAGTAGGGGTCGACCGACTGCACGACGTGCGGATCGAGCCGTCCGTCGGCGTCGACCACGCAGAGGACCACGTCCGCCGGGTCGTGGCCGGCGAGGAGGCCCGACTCGCGCAGGTGCCGGACCCCGTCGTTGAGGGCGGCTCCCTTTCCCCTGCGGGCGTTCGGCGGGGTGCGCCGGTGCAGCCGGACCAGGGTGGGGTCGGCGGCCAGGGCGATCTCGGAGGTGCGGTCGTCCGAACCGTCGTCGATGACCAGCGCCATGAAATTCCGGGCGGGCAGTGAAGTGATCCGTGCCAGGCTTTCAGAAAGCACTTTCTCCTCGTTGAGGCAGGCGAGGAGAAATACATAGAACCGGTCTCTCCGGTCCGTTCGGGAACGGCGAATTCTGCGCCTCGACAACACGTAGAGACTGGTGTTGTAGCACCCGGCCATAATGATCAGGGTGATGCTCGACCACAGAAGCAGTTCAGTGATCATGGGTACTCCCGGTACTGACCTGCGCCCTTTGTGCCTGGCGGCGCAGTCTTATCCGGGCCAGCAATATCAGACAGGCCGTCAAACAATAGAACAGAAATCCGGCCCCGGCGGTCGCCTGCAGGGCTTTGGCCAAAGGTAGCCCGGGTACTGCTTCTGGCGCGGCCATCGCCCCTGCCAGGGGCAACAGAGCCCCCAGGGCGGGTCGTCCGTACATTGTCCCCCCATATTTCACAGCGCGTCCCCATCGCGCGAAGGTGAACGTAGCAGACCTCAAGGGTGACCCAGAAGGCTATTCGAAAAAAGGACATGTCCGATCTTCCCGTAGGGTCTTCTGGCACTCCGGAAATTCACCCTTCGGCCCATTGACACCCTTCGCGGCCGTCAGAAGAATCAGTGACTTCTTGTTGGGAAAAACCTTTGCCAAGGATTGGCAAAGTGGGGGGAATGATCGTGAGAACACTGATCCCAAGAACAATGATCCCTGCCCGGCGACGGCTGATCTCCAGGATTTCCGTCGTGCTGCTGCTGCTCGCCGCGCTGCTGAGCGGCACGTTCCTGGCCGCCGGAGCCCAGGCCGCGGGCGGCGGCCACCGGCACGGCCACGAGGCCGTCGGCGGAAAGTCCGGCCTGAGCCGCGTCGACCTCAAGGGCTGGGCGAAGGCCCAGATCAAGGCGGACCGGGCCCGCCACGCCAAGCCCCGCAAGCAGAGCGCCACGACGACGCTCCTGGCCACGGCCGCCCTGCGCACCGGCACCGCGACGGCCGTGACCCGGCAGGCCACCCTGCTCCGGGCCGCCGACGCCGGGGTGGCCGCCGCGGCCGAACCGAGCGCCCTCGTGCTCTACGACACCGCGGGCCCCTACGGCCAGTTGGGCGAGCTGTACGCCATGGCCGCGGCCAACCTCGCGGGCCACTTCGGCACCGTGACCGCCAAGCCCGTCCAGCAGTACACGGCCGGCATGGCCGAGTCGTACTCGGCCGTCATCTACATCGGCTCGACCTACTACTGCTGCGACGTCCCGGACGCCATCCCGGCCGCCTTCTACCAGGACGCCGCCACCACCACCAAGCCCGTGCTGTGGATGGGCGCCAACATCTGGAACATGGCGAACTCGGTGGGCGTAGCCCAGTTCACGCAGAAGTACGGCTGGGATCCGACGACGTCGTACTACGAGGACGGCGGTTCGATCGGGACCGTGACCCAGGTGACGTACAAGAACCAGGCCCTGACCCGGAAGATCCCGGCCGGCCAGGACGGCGGCGTGCTGCGCCCCAACGTCCTCACCGGTCCCGGCTACCCCGCCGTCACCCGGCTCGCGGAGGGGCTCGACACCTCCAACGGACACACCTTCGGATGGGCGGTCCGCTCCTCGAACCTCACCTACATCGGTGAGATCCCGTTCGCCTACGTCTCCGAGAGCGACCGGATCATCGCCCTGGAGGACCTCCTCTTCGACGCCCTCGCGCCCGCCACCGCCGAACGGCACCGGGCGATGCTGCGCCTGGAGGACATCAGCCCCGACGCGGACCCGACCGAACTGCGCGCGATGGCCGACTACCTCAAGTCGCAGAACATCCCGTACGGCATCAACGTGATCCCCGTCTACACCGACCCCAACGGCACCTACAACAACGGCGTCCCGCAGACGGTCACGCTCGCCCAGCGGCCGCAGGTGGTCAGCGCCCTGAAGTACATGCTGGCCAGGGGCGCGGTCCTGATGGACCACGGCTACACGCACCAGTACAGCAATGTCGCCAACCCCTACAACGGCGTCACCGGCGACGACTTCGAGTTCTACCGGGCACACGTCGACGCCTCCGACAACGTCGTCTACGACGGCCCCGTCGCCGAGGACTCCACCGCCTTCGCCCAGGGCCGGGTCAACAGCGCGCTGGCCGCCTTCGCCGCCGTCGGACTGCCGAAGCCGACGCTGTGGACCACCCCGCACTACGCGGGTTCGGCCACCGACTACAAGGTCTTCAGCTCCAACTTCTCGGCCCGCCTGGAGCGTTCGCTGTACTTCTCCGGAACCCTCAGCGGCAACTCCGCCGGACCCAACGTGTTCATCGGCCAGTTCTTCCCGTACGTCGTGAAGGACGTCTACGGCACCAAGGTGCTGCCCGAGAACATCGGCAACTACGAACCCGACGCCTACAACAACCACCCGCCGAGGCTGCCCGCCGACCTGATCGCCTCGGCCAGGGCCAACCTGGCCGTCCGGGACGGGTTCGCCAGCTTCTTCTACCACCCCTACTACCCGACCCAGCCGCTCAAGGACACGGTGGACGGCATCAAGGCCCTGGGCTACACCTTCGTCAGCCCGACGAGCCTGTGAGGGAGACCGCCCTGAGGAGGAGGGCCGTCGCCGCTGCCGCGGTGGCGGCCCTCCTCGCCGCCGGGGCCTGCACCACCACCGGCCCCTCCGACGGCAAGAAGCCGGAGCCGGTCATGCGCGGTATCACCCTGCCCTCCTGGAACCGCACCGACTACGACAGCCCCGCCGCCGCCCGCTATCTGCGGGACATCGGGGCCACCGGGGCCCGCTGGGTCACCTTCACCCCGACCTGGTACCAGCGCGAGCGCACCGACTCGCAGCTGCACCCCACCGAGGAGACCGCGAGCGACGCCGGCCTGCGGCGGATCGTGCGCCGCGCCCACGCGGCCGGCCTCAAGGTGATGATCAAGCCGCACGTGGACCTGCCCGGCGACGTCGACCGCGCCGAGATCCGCCCCCGTGACCGGGCCGCCTGGTTCACCTCGTACCGCCGCTTCATCACCCACTACGCCGACCTCGCGGCGGACACCGGCGCCGAGCAGTTCGCGGTCGGCACCGAGCTCGCCGGGGTCTCCGGCGACCGCGCGGCCTGGACCCGGACCATCGACACCGTCCGCGACCACTACGACGGCACCCTCACCTACGCCGCCAACTACGACGAGTACACGAAGATCCGCTTCTGGAAGCAGCTCGATCTCATCGGCATCGACGCCTACTGGCCGCTGGCCGAGAAGCCCACCCAGGACGTGGCGCGACTGCGCCGCGCCTGGCGGCCGATCGCGACGCGGCTCGCCGCGTTCGCCGAACGGTACGACCGGCGCGTGCTGTTCACCGAGGCCGGATACGTCAGCCAGCGCGGCTCGACCACCGCGCCGTACGCCTGGGACCTCAGCGAACGCACCGGCGACGCCGAACAGGCCGCCGCCTACCGGGCGTTGCTGGAGACCTTCACCGGCCGCCGGTGGTGGGCCGGGGTGTGCTGGTGGATGTGGGACGACTGGCCGGACAGCGGCGAGACGCCCGCGCAGCTGGCGTACACGCCGCACGGGAAACCGGCGGAGCGGGTGCTGCGAGAGGAATGGGGCGGCTAGGGCCTGTCCGGCGGATCAGGTCGCAGGAAAGCAGCGGCGCCTTGTCAGCGCAGGTGAGCGGGGTCTGGTGCGTCGAGCTGCAAGGCGGAGAAGGGCGGCGACGCGGAGCGTCGGCAACCGACGACAACGCCGCAGACCGGCGTGCCAGGCCCCGCGTCTGCGGCACGATCCGCCGGACAGGCCCTAGGGCACCTTGTACGTCTCCCCGTACACCGCCCACGTCAACGGTGTCTCCAGCCCGAGCTTCCCCTCGCGCAGGAACCGGCGCTGGGCGGTGTCGACGCGGGAGGTGTCGATGTCCGCCTTGCGGGTCTTCATCGCGGCCTCGCGGACGTCGAGGAAGGCGCTGAGGTAGGCCTTTTCCGAGCCGCCCTCGGAGGGCAGGTCGGCCTTCTTCAGGGCGCTCTCGCGCAGGCCGTAGAAGCTGGTGGCGTTGGTGCCGGGGCCGTGGAAGACCATGGCGTCGTAGTAGACGAACTGGCCCAGGGCGCCCAGGCCGTCGAGCTTGGCCAGGCGGACCGCGGGGTCGAAGTAGACGCGGTCGCGTTCCGCGTCCTGGGCCGCGCGGAACGCCTCGACCTTCGCCTCCGCCTTCCACGCCGCGGTGAAACCGGGGTCCAGGCCCTCGTGCGAGTCCGTGCCGTCGACCTCGCGCAGGGCGGGGAGGTAGCGGGCGAGGCCGTTGCCGGGGTGGTCCTCGGTGTAGCGCTCGACCAGGGTGAGCAGGTCGTGGGTGCCGGTGCAGAAACCGATGATGCCGGCGGTGTAGCCCTGGCCGTCGCCGATGTCCTCGATGTAGGCGTAGGCGGTGCGCCAGTCGAGGGTGGAGTTCTCGGCGCTCGCCACGATCTGCTGGGCCAGCTCCTTCTTGGCCGGGGCGGCGAGGCCGGGCGGCAGCGCGGCGATGGCCTTGTCGTCGGCCGAACGCCGCTCCTCGGCGCGGCGCTTGGCCGCCTCGCCGGACGCGTTCTCACCGGCCGACCGGGAGGTGCGGTCCGGTTCCCCGGAGGAGTCCGAGGGCGTCATGAAGAAGATCCCCGCGGCCATGGCGACGGGAACGGCCCCGAGCAGCAGGACACCCGCACGTCTCACCGCGCCACCTCCGAGACCTTCACCAGGGTCAGGACCACGAGCAGCGCGAGCAGGGCCAGGCAGGCGGTCGCCTGGATCAGGCCGCGGCGCGGTCCCCGGGGAGCGTACGCGTAGGCGAGCGCGACCGCACCCCCGGTGAGCAGTCCGCCGAGGTGGCCCTGCCAGGACGTCAGGAAGGCCGAGCCGACCAGCCAGGCCAGCATGTAGGCCATGAAGCGGTTCACGCCGCGCAGGTCCGCACCCACCCGGCGGGCCAGCACGTAGTACGCCCCGGCCAGCCCGAAGATCGCCCCCGACGCGCCCAGCGACTCCGTCCCGGGGTCGGAGAGCAGCGCCTCGCCGACGGAACCGCCGACCGTCGCGAGGAGGTAGAGCCCGAGGTACCGGACCCGGCCCAGCGCCGGTTCCACGACCCGGCCGAGCTGCCACAGCGAGACCATGTTCAGCACGATGTGCAGCAGCCCGAAGGTGCCCTCCGTGGGCTCCAGGTGCAGGAAGCCGCTGGTCAGCAGCCGCTCCCACTGGCCGGCGACCAGGCCCTCGGCGTGGAAGTCGGACGGGTAGGAGGACTGGTAGACGTAGTACCCGCCGTCCGGGCCCACCAGCCCCGCGGTGAGCATCGCGAAACGGTCGACGATCGCCGGGCGGACCACCTCGCCGACGTACGCGAGCACATTGAGCCCGATCAGTACGTACGTCACCAGCGGCACCGCCGACACCCGGCCGCCGACGAGCGTGCGGGCCTGCCGCACCGACTTGGCGCCCTCCTTCACACACTCCACGCAGTGGTGACCGACCGCCGCCTCGCGCATGCAGTCCGGGCATATGTACCGGTCGCAGCGGGTGCAGCGGACATGGGACGCCACCTTGGGATGGCGGAAGCAGGTGGTGACGGCGGACTCGGTGGCCTCGGGTTCCACGGCCGGCTCCTCAGGAGATGGGACGATCTGTGAGCCGGTGGGGACGGCGGCGAACAAAAATAGCCAATGCCCGTGAAGAGAGAGACGGTGGGGGAACGAATGGCGGCGATCAGCCTCAGCAAGGTCGAGGAGACGGCACCCGCGCTGGTGAACCTGTACAAGAGCGCCGGGGTCTCGCTGCGCAAGCACGGACTGGACGGGCTGCGGGCCGCGGTCTACCTCGTCGTCGACTACTCCGGTTCCATGAAGCCGTACTACCAGGACGGCAGCGTCCAGGCGCTCGCCGACCGGGTGCTCGGACTCTCCGCGCACCTCGACGACGACGGCACCGTCCCGGTCGTCTTCTTCTCCACCGACGTCGACGCCGAGACCGAGATCGCCCTCGCCGACCACCAGGGGCGGATCGAGCGGATCGTGGCCGGGCTCGGGCACATGGGCAAGACCAGTTACCACCTGGCGATGGACGCCGTCATCGACCACTACCTCGACAGCGGCTCCCGGGAACCCGCCCTCGTCGTCTTCCAGACCGACGGCGGCCCGATCAACAAGCTCGCCGCGGAACGGTACTTGTGCAAGGCGGCCCGGCTCCCGCTGTTCTGGCAGTTCATCGGCTTCGGGGACGCCAGGAGCAAGCAGTTCGACTATCTGCGCAAGCTCGACGACCTGTCCGTCCCGGACAAGCGGGTCGTCGACAACGCCGGCTTCTTCCACGCCGGTTCGGAGCCGCGGAAGGTGTCCGACGCCGAGCTGTACGACCGTCTCGTCGGCGAGTTCCCGAAGTGGCTGGTGGCCGCGCGGGCGCAGGGGATCATCCCGCCGCGCGCTTGAACTGCTCCTCGCTGAGGGGGAGTCCGAGGGCGGCGGCGTTCTCCGCCAGGTGGACCGGCGACGAAGTCCCCGGGATCGGGAGCACGTTCGGGGCTCGGTGCAGCAGCCAGGCCAGGGCCGTCTGCGAGGCCGTCGCGCCCAGTTCCGCGGCGACCTCGGCCAGCGCGGCCCGCTCGCCCCCGCTGACCGGGAAGTACGGCACGAAGGCGATCCCGCGCTCCGCGGTGTGGTCGATCACCGGGTCGTGGCCGCGTTCGGCCAGGTTGTACATGTTCTGCACGCTCGCGACCGGCGCGATGCGCGAGGCCTCCTCGATGTCCGCGACGGACACCTCGGAGAGGCCGATGTGCCGTACCTTGCCCTCCTCCTGGAGCTGCTTGAGCGCGCCGATCTGGTCGGCGAGCGGGTAGGCCGGATCGATGCGGTGCAGGTACAGCAGGTCGATACGGTCGGTGCGCAGCCGGCGCAGGCTCAGCTCGGCCTGCTGGCGCAGGTAGGCGGGGTGGCCGTGCGTGACCCACTCGGTGGGGCTCGGGCGCACGACACCCGCCTTCGTCGCGATCACGACGCCGTCGCGGTGCGGCCGGAGGGCCTCGGCGAGCAACTCCTCGTTCGCGCCGAGGGCGTAGGCGTCGGCGGTGTCGAAGAGGTTCACCCCGAGCCCGACCGCCTCGCGGAGCAGGGCGACCGACTCCGCGCGGTCGGTGGGCGCGGTCCAGATGGGTGCCGTCATGCCGGAACGCTCGTGCGGGGCGTTCGCCAGGCGCATCGCGCCGTAGCCGATCCGCCGTACCTCGAGGTCGCCGCCGAGCTGGAATACCTTGCTGTTCGTCATGGCTGCGACGCTATGAGCTCACATGGATGTGAGGTTCAAGTGTCTGTGATGGGGGTCACATGAAGATCGGGGAGCTCGCCCGGGAGACCGGCGTCAGCGTGCGGCTGCTGCGCTACTACGAGGAGCAGGGCCTCCTGGACGCCGGACGCACCCCGGGCGGTCAGCGCGTGTACGACGCCGGTGCGCCGGTGACCGTACGCCGTATCCGTGCCCTCCTCGACGCCGGGCTGCCCACCCGGGTGATCCGTGAGGTCCTGGACTGCGTGTGCGGCAGCGATGCCGAGGTCGAGCCGTGCCTGACACCGGTGCTCCTGGAGCAACTCCAGGGGATCGAGGAGCGGATCGCCGGTCTGGAGGGTTCACGCCGTTCGCTGGCGCGGCTGCTCGCCCCGTTGGCTCAGCCCGGTGAGCGTGCCACTCTGGGGTGATCCGACGGTGATCCGACGGGAGGCGGCGACCTATGGACGGCGCACGGACGGTGAACGGACGCGCGGACGCGAGGAGTTCGGCTCCGCCCGGCAACGGCGAGAAACTCGCCGACTGGGCGGACGGGCGGCTCGGCCTGTACGGGCTGGCCAAGGCCAACATGCGCAAGCTGTTCCCGGACCACCCGTCGTTCATGCTGGGCGAGATCTGCCTCTACAGCTTCATCGTCATCATCCTGACCGGCATCTACCTCACCCTGTTCTTCGAACCGAGCGGCGTCGAAGTCGTCTACAACGGCTCCTACGAACCCCTCAACGGGGTCGTGATGACCCGGGCGTTCGAGTCCACGCTGGACATCAGCTTCGAGGTGCGCGGCGGGCTGCTGATCCGGCAGATCCACCACTGGGCGGCGCTGGTCTTCGTCACCGGCATGCTCGTGCACATGATGCGGGTGTTCTTCACCGGCGCCTTCCGCAAGCCGCGAGAGGTCAACTGGGTATTCGGCTGGACCCTGTTGATGCTCGGCATCCTCACCGGACTGACCGGCTACTCGCTCCCCGACGACCTGCTGTCCGGCACCGGCATCCGCTTCGCGCAGGGCGCCATCCTGTCCGTGCCGATCGTCGGCACGTATCTGTCGTTCTTCCTGTTCGGCGGGGAGTTCCCGGGGCACGACATCATCCCGCGGCTGTTCCCCATCCATGTCCTGCTGCTGCCCGGGATCATGCTGGGTCTGGTGACCGCGCACCTGATCCTGGTCTTCTACCACAAGCACACACAGTTCCCGGGCCCCGGCCGCGACGAGAAGACGGTCGTCGGGATGCCGCTGCTGCCCGTGTACGCCGCCAAGGCGGGCGGCTTCT
The DNA here is from genome assembly GCF_003143935.1 of Streptomyces sp. Act143. Taxonomy (GTDB): domain Bacteria; phylum Actinomycetota; class Actinomycetes; order Streptomycetales; family Streptomycetaceae; genus Streptomyces. The sequence goes on from NZ_QFRX01000001.1 coordinate 7,948,055, forward strand.
TCTTCCTGGTCTTCGGCATGCTGGCGCTCATGGGCGGCATCGCCCAGATCAACCCCGTGTGGGCCTTCGGGCCGTACCGCCCCGACCTCGTCACCACGGGCGCCCAGCCCGACTGGTATCTGGGCTTCTCCGAAGGGCTGATCCGGGTGATGCCGGGATGGGAGATCAACGCCTGGGGCCACACCCTCCAGTTGGGTGTCTTCATCCCCTTCGCGCTCTTCCCGCTGATCCTGGCCGCCATCGGGGCCTATCCGTTCATCGAGGCGTGGATCACCGGTGACAAACGCGAGCACCACATCCTGGACCGGCCGCGCAACGTGCCCGTGCGCACCGGTCTCGGGGTGGCCTGGCTGAGCCTGTACGTGGTCCTGCTGATCGGCGGCGGCAACGACGTCGTGGCCACCCATCTGCATCTGTCCATCAACGCGATCACGTGGTTCGTGCGGATCGCCGTGTTCGTGGTGCCGGTGCTCGCCTTCGTGGTCACCAAACGGGTCTGTCTCGGGCTCCAGCGCCGGGACCGGGACAAGGTGCTGCACGGCAGGGAGTCGGGCATCATCAGGCGGCTGCCGCACGGCGAGTACGTCGAGGTCCACGAGCCCCTCGCGCAGGCGCAGTTGCACACCCTGACCCAGCACGAGCAGGCCCCGCCCTACGCGATCGGCCCGCTCGTCGACACCAACGGCGTCCGGCGCCCGGTCACCGCCTCCATGCGGGTGCGGGCGCGGCTGGCGCGGGTGATGTTCGGGCCGGAGACGCGCGTCCCGAAGCCGACGGTGGAGGAGTACCGGCAGGTCACGAGCGGCGACCACCAGCACTGAGGACGGTGTCCCGGCACTCCTCCGGGCTGCCCCAGGCGGTGCGCAGGGCGCGGGCCTTGGTCAGCCACAGGGACAGGTCGTACTCCGCCGTGTAGCCGATCGCGCCGTGCAGCTGGAGCGCGGTGCGGGCGCCGGCGTACGCCGCCTCGCCCGCCGTGACCTTGGCGGCGGCGACGTCGGCGGGGTCCAGGGTGAGGGCTGCGGCGAGCACGAGCGGGCGGGCGAACTCCAGGGCCGTCCTGGCGGTGGCCAGTTGGTGCTTGACGGCCTGGAACGAGCCGATGGGGACACCGAACTGGGTGCGCTGCCTGACGTAGGACACCGTCCGGTCGAGAAGGGCGAGGCCGACGCCGAGGGCCTGGGCGGCGGTGGTGAGCCGGGCCAGGAGGAGGGCCCGGGTGGAGTGCGGTGCGGGGGTCAGGAGGTCGCCGGGGGTGAGGGCGGTCAGGCGTCGGGCCGGGTCGAGGGACGGGCGTACCGGGCCGTGGCCGGTGGCGCTGTGCAGGCCGTCAGGGGTGAGGACGAGACGCAGGTCGGCCGCGTCGCCGTCGAGGGCGTACGGGCTGCCGTGGGCCACCGTCGCCATCACCTCGCCCGACGCGATCCGCTGGGCGAGGTCCGGGGCGGGGAGCAGGACGGCTGCCGTGACGGTCTCGACGAGCGGGCCGGGCACGGCATGCCGACCCAACTCCACGAAGGCGAGGGCGAGTTCCAGCGGCCGGACGCCGGCCCCGTCGTACGCCTCCGGCACCGCCAGCGCGAAGACGCCCGCCGCGGCGATGCGGGACCACAGCGCCCGCCCGCTCGCGTGGTCGCCGCGGCTCCAGTCCCGTACCACCGAAGGAGTGCCGGCGGCCGTCAGCATGGCGTCCAGGGACGCCGTGAACGCGCGCTGCTCGGCGTCGGGTGTGAGCCGCATCAGCGTCGCCCCTTCGGCAGGCCCAGCAGGCGCTCGGCGATGATGTCCCGCTGGATCTCGTTGGTTCCCGCGTAGACGGGTCCGGCGAGGGCGAAGACGTACCGCTCCGCCCAGTCCGTGTCCGCCAACTCGCCGTCCGCGCCCAGCAGATCGAGGGCCGTCTCGGTGAGCGCGATGTCGTACTCGGACCAGTACAGCTTGTTCAGGCTGGACTCGGGGCCGAGGGACTCGCCGGCGAGGAAGCGGGAGGCGGCCGTGCAGGTGAACAGCTGGTAGGCGCGGGCGCCGATCAGCGCGTCGGCCACCCGGGCCCGCATGGCGTCCGGGCTGCCCCGGTCGCGCCACAGGGCGTGCAGCCGGTCCGCCGCCGCCAGATAGCGGCCGGGGGAGCGGAGCGTCAGCCCGCGCTCGTTGCCCGTCGCCGCCATCGCGATCCGCCAGCCCTGCCCCGGCTCCCCGATCACGTCCGCGTCCGGCACGAACACCTCGTCCAGGAACAGCTCGGCGAAGGCCGGCTTGCCGTCGAGGCGGGCGATCGGACGGACCGTGACGCCCGGGGCCCGCAGGTCGAACATGAGGTACGTCAGGCCCTGATGGGGTTTCGGGGCGTCCGGATCGCTGCGGAACAGGCCGAAGGCGCGGTCCGCGAAGGCGGCCCGTGAGGACCAGGTCTTCTGGCCGGTCAGCAGCCAGCCCCCGGCCGCGCGCACCGCCTTCGAGCGCAGCGACGCCAGGTCGGAGCCCGCCTCCGGCTCGGACCACGCCTGCGCCCAGATCACCTCCCCGCGGGCCATCGGCGGCAGCACCCGCGCGCGCTGCTCCTCCGTGCCGTGGTCGAAGAGGGTCGGCGCGAGCAGGCTGATCCCGTTCTGGTTGACGCGTCCGGGGGCACCCGCCGCCCAGTACTCCTCCTCGAACAGCAGCCAGCGCACCAGCCCCGCGTCCCGACCGCCGTACCCCGTCGGCCAGTCGACCACCGACCAGCGGTCCGCGGCCAGTTCGGCCTCCCACGCGCGATGGGCGGCGAAGCCCTCCTCGGTCTCCAGAGAGGGCAGCGGAACGGCCGGCACATGGGCCGCGAGCCACGCCCTGGCCTCCTGCCGGAACGCCTCCTCCTGGGGCGTGAAGGCGAGATCCATCGGCGAACCGTCCTTCCCGGTTCCTCCATCGACCTTCCCTAACAAGTGTTTGGTAGGTTAGCGTGCCCTCATGACAGGCGTCGAGAGTCCGGTGTACGAGCCGGGGCACGGGCTGCTGAAAGGCCGTACCGCCGTCATCACCGCCGCGGCCGGTGCCGGCATCGGCGGCGCGACCGCGCGGCGCTTCCTGGAGGAGGGCGCACGCGTGATCGTCAGCGACGCGCACCTGCGCCGGCTCAAGGAGTACGAGGCCGAACTGGCCCGGGAGTTCCCGGGCGCGGTGACCTCCGTGCCCTGCGACGTCACCGACGAGACACAGGTGACGGCGTTGTTCCAGGCGGCGCTGCGCGCGCACGGGCGGCTCGATGTCGTCGTCAACAACGCCGGCCTCGGCGGGACTTCGGACCTCGTCGACATGACCGACGAGCAGTGGACGCGGGTGCTCGACGTGACGTTGAACGGGACCTTCCGGTGCACCCGGGCCGCCCTGCGGCTGATGCGGGACTCCGGCGGCGGCGTCATCGTCAACAACTCCTCCGTGGTCGGCTGGCGCGCCCAGGCCGGACAGGCGCACTACGCCGCCGCCAAGGCCGGTGTGATGGCGCTGACCCGGTGTGCCGCGATCGAGGCCGCCGCGTTCGGCGTGCGCGTCAACGCCGTGGCCCCCAGCCTCGCCATGCACCCGCACCTCGTGAAGGTGACCTCGGCGGAGCTGCTGGCGGAGCTGACCGGACGGGAGGCCTTCGGGCGGTGGGCCGAGCCCTGGGAGGTGGCCAACGTGATCGTGTTCCTGGCGTCCGGCTACTCGTCGTACCTGACGGGAGAGGTCGTCTCGGTCAGCTCCCAGCGCGCGTAGGACGAGAATGGACCCGTGCCGACCAAGAAGAAGCCCCAGGTGACCGCCGCCCCCGCCCGGCGTCGGGAACTCCTCGACACCGCCGCCGAGGTCTTCGCCGAACAGGGCTACAACGCCACCACCGTCCGCAAGATCGCGGACCATGCGGGCATGCTCGCGGGCAGTCTCTACTACCACTTCGACTCCAAGGAATCGATGCTGGAGGAGATCCTGCGGACCTTCCTCGACGAGCTCTGGGACGGCTACGACACCGTCCTGGCGGCCGAGCTGGGCCCCCGCGAGACCCTCGAAGCGCTCGTCACCGAGTCGTTCCGGGAGATCGACCGGCACCGCGCCGCCGTCGCGATCTACCAGAAGGAGAGCAAACAGCTCGTCGCGCAGGAGCGGTTCGGCTTCCTCGCCGAGTCGCAGCGCAAGTTCGAGAAGGCGTGGCTGTCCACGCTGGAACGCGGGGTCGCCGCCCGGGTGTTCCGGGCCGACCTCGACACCCGGCTGACGTACCGCTTCGTGCGCGACACCGTGTGGGTCGCCGCGTCCTGGTACCGGCCCGGCGGGCAGCACCGCCCGGAGGAGATCGCCCGGCAGTACCTGTCGATGGTGCTGGACGGGATCGCCGTACGCGAATAGCCCCTATCTGGCAGGGAGTTGGCATGGCCGAGGCCTACATCGTCGAAGCGGTCCGGACGCCCGTCGGGCGGCGCGGGGGAGGACTGAGCGCGGTCCACCCGGCCGACCTCGGGGCGCATGCGCTGGCCGCGCTGGTGGAACGGGCCGGGATCGACCCGGGCGCCGTCGAGGACGTCGTCTTCGGGTGTCTGGACGCGGTCGGGCCGCAGGCCGGGGACATCGCCCGGACCTGCTGGCTGGCGGCCGGGCTGCCCGAGGAGGTGCCGGGCGTGACCGTGGACCGGCAGTGCGGCTCCTCCCAGCAGGCCGTGCACTTCGCGGCGCAGGGCGTGCTGTCCGGCACCCAGGACCTGGTCGTCGCCGGTGGCGTGCAGAACATGTCGATGATCCCGATCGCCTTCGCCACCCGGCAGGCCGCCGAACCGCTCGGGCTGACGCAGGGCCCCTTCGCGGGCAGCGAGGGCTGGCAGGCGCGGTACCCGGGCAAGCCGGTGAACCAGTTCGCCGGCGCCGAGATGATCGCCGCGAAGTGGGGCATCAGCCGGCAGGACCAGGAGGAGTTCGCACTCCGCTCCCACCAGCGCGCGGTCCGCGCGATCGACGAGGGGCGCTTCGCGCGGGAGACCGTGGCGTACGGGGACGTCGACGTCGACGAGGGGCCGCGCCGCGACACCTCGCTGGAGAAGATGGCCGGGCTGAAGCCGGTCATCGACGGCGGCACCGTCACCGCCGCCTGCTCCTCCCAGGTCTCCGACGGAGCCGCCGCCATGCTGCTCGCCTCCGAGCGGGCGGTACGGGAACACGGGCTCACCCCCCGCGCGCGCGTGCACCACCTCTCGGTGCGCGGCGAGGACCCCATCCGCATGCTCACCGCGCCCATCCCGGCCACCGCCCACGCCTTGAAGAAGACCGGCCTGTCCATCGACGCGATCGACCTCGTCGAGATCAACGAGGCCTTCGCGCCGGTGGTGCTGGCGTGGCTGAAGGAGACGGGCGCCGACCCGGAGAAGGTCAACGTCAACGGGGGCGCCATCGCCCTCGGGCACCCGCTGGGCGCGACCGGCGTCAAGCTGATGACGACGCTGCTGCACGAACTGGAGCGCACGGGCGGCCGGTTCGGGCTCCAGACGATGTGCGAGGGCGGCGGGCAGGCCAATGTGACGATCATAGAGAGGCTCTGAGGTTCTCCAGCACCTCCTCGGCCTCCTGCACGATCCGCCCCACCAGCTCCGCGCACGACGGCAGGTCGTCGATCACCCCGGCGACCTGCCCGGAGGCCATCACCCCGAGGTCCGTACGGCCGTCCACCATCGCCGACCTGAGCAGCATGGGCGTGTTGGCGGCGAGCAGGACCTGGCTCCAGGTGAGGTTCTTGCCGTGCTTCATGGCGAGGCCGTCGTGGACCAGTTGGCGCCAGGTGAGCCCGGACAGCCGCCGGAAGCCCGCGGCCTTGCGCAGGGCACGCCAAAGGGCCCGCGCCCGGCCGGTGTTCTCCAGTGCCGTCACCAGGTCGGTGCGCAGCATCCGGTGGGGCAGGCCGTCGACCGCGCGGGTCACCGTCACGTCCGTGACACCGGCCGCGAGATAGCGCCGCTTCACCGCGTCCGGCACCGTCGAGTCCGACGTCAGCAGGAACCGCGTCCCCATCGCCACGCCCGCCGCCCCGTAGGCCAGCGCCGCGACCAGCCCCCGCCCGTCGAAGAAGCCGCCCGCCGCCACGACCGGGATGTCCACCGCGTCGACCACCTGCGGCAGCAGCACGGTCGTCGCGACCTCACCGGTGTGGCCGCCGCCCTCCCCGCCCTGCACGATCACCGCGTCCGCGCCCCACGCCGCGACCTTCTCGGCATGGCGGCGGGCGCCGACGGACGGGATGACGACCACGCCGGCCGCCTTGAGCTCGGCGATCAGCTCGGGGGAGGGGGCGAGGGCGAAGGACGCGACCCGCACGCCCTCCTCGATCAGCAGCCGCACCCTGTCCCCGGCGTCCGCGGCGTCGGCCCGCAGATTCACGCCGAAGGGCGCATCGGTACGGGACCTGACCTCCCGTACCGCCGCGCGCAGCTGGTCGAGCGTCATCGTCGCGGCGGCCAGGACGCCCAGCGCGCCCGCGTTCGCCGTGGCCGACACCAGGCGCGGGCCCGCGACCCAGCCCATCCCGGTCTGCACGATCGGATGCCGGACCCCGACGAGCCGGGTGAGTGCCGTGTCCATCAGGCGGCGACCTCCCTGGAGCGGGTGTCGCCCGGGTCGAGCACCTCGCGGATCAACTTGAGTTCCGAAGCGGTCGGTTCACGGGTGTACGGCACCTCGGAAGGGATCGTCAGGGTGAATCCCGTGGCCTCCGCGACCTGCTCCACACGCACTCCGGGATGCAGCGAGGCCAGCCGCATCGAGTGGTCCGGCGTCGCGAAGTCGAAGACGCCGAGGTCGGAGACGACCCTGGGGATGCGGTGGAAGCGGGCCCCGGCGCCATGGTCGTACCCGGCGTGGTCGTACCCCACTCCGCACACCATGTCGACCTTCTCCACGAACACCCGCCGGGAGTGCCTGGGCACCCAGTAACTCGTCGGGTTGTTCAGGGTGTTGACCGGTGCCCCGCGCACCCCCAGCAGCTGGCGTCTCGGCCGCTCCCAGGCGCCGATGCAGCAGATGTTCTGGTTGCCGTACCGGTCGATCTGGCTCGCCCCCATCATCACGTGCCGCCGGCCGCCCGTGACCAGGGCGAGATGCTGCCGGTACGGCAGCCAGCCCTCGACGGTGCCGTCGGCGTCCACGAGCATCGCCTCCCCGTCGGTCAGCAGCAGGTCCGGCGCGAAGGTGAGGCGGGCCAGCCGGGCCCCCACGGAGGGGATCAGGCCCATGGGGCTCGCGAGGATCTCGCCCGCGTCGCGCCAGGCCTCGGCGCAGGCGATCACGCAGTACTCGGCGCGGGTCGCGGTCATGTCGTCCTTCCGGGTCGGCTCGTCCCGCCTGACCGGTCGTCGGCGAGGTACCGCTCGGCGAACTCCGGCCACGGGGTGGTCGCGTACGCGCGCTGGGCGTCCTCGTCGCGGCCGTAGTCGGGGGCGCAGGAGGTGAAGTGCGCGCCGTTCGGCGCCTCGACGACTCCGGTCACCACATGCCGTTTGACCAGCAGCGACTGGGGCGGCCCTGCCTTGCCCAACTCGGCCGTGCCGACGATGCGTTCGCAGGAGACGTACGCCGCGTCGGCCGCCTCGCAGAACAGGTCGTCGAAGTACGGGTCGGGGCCCAGGTACTGTCCGTTGCCCCGCCGGTCGGCGCGGTTGACGTGGACCAGGGCCGCGTCGAGGCGCAGGGCGGGCACGGCGACGAAGGTCTCGCCGTCGTCGTACGGCGAAGTCACCGTCCTGAGGCCGGGGTTGACCCGCATGACGTCCGAGCCGAGGCCGGCCCGCACGGGCAGGAACGGCAGCCGGTTGGCGGCCGCGTGCAGTCCCCACATGAACATGGCCTCGTCGAGTTCCGTCAGTTCGAAGGCGCCCCGCTCACGGGCGGCCCGGTAGTGGGGTTCCAGGGGGATGGAGTCGAGGGTGACGAAGGGGGCGACGAGCCTGCGCAGGCGTCCGGCGGCGGCGAGCATGCCGACGTCGGGGCCGCCGTAGGAGACGACGGTGAGATCGGTGATCCCGGTACGGAGCAGTGCTCTCACCAGGGCCATCGGCTTGCGGCGGGCGCCCCAGCCGCCGATGCCGAGGGTCATGCCGCTGTCCAGACGCGAGACGGCCTCGTCGGCGGTCATGGTCTTGTCGCTCATCCGGCGTCCTCCTTCCCGAACCTGTCCCGCACCCGGTCCGCGACCCCGCTCACGCTCGCCTCGAAGGTGAACCCCTGCTCGAAGCGGTAGCTGCGGCGGACGTCGACCGGGTCGATGCCGTTGAGGGCGGCCTTGGCGAGCCGCAGCAGCTCTCCGTCCTTCGCGGCGATCTCCCGCGCCAACCCCAGCGCCGCGTCGCCGAGTTCGTCGCGCGGTACCACCGCCCACACCGACCCGTGCCCGTGCAGCTCGGCCGCGGTGACGGTGCGGGAGGTGAAGTACAGGGCGCGCATGAGGTGCTGGGGGACGAGCCGGGCCAGGTGGGTGGCGGCGCCCAGGGCTCCCCGGTCGAGCTCGGGCAGCCCGAAGGAGGCGTCCTCGCTCGCGACGACCACGTCCGCGTTCCCGGCCAGTCCCACGCCGCCGCCCAGGCAGAACCCCTGCACGGCCGCCACCACCGGCACCTCGCACTCGTACACGGCCGAAAAGGCCTCGAAACAGCCGCGGTTGACCCCGACCAGCGCGTCCGGGCCACGCGCCTGGATCTCCTTGATGTCCACGCCCGCGTTGAAGCCCCGCCCCTCGGCGGCCAGCACCACACAGCGCGTCCCGGGATCGCGGCCGGCCGTGCGCACGGCGTCCGCCAGCGCGTACCAGCCGTCCACCGGAAGGGCGTTCACCGGCGGGAAGTCGACCGTGACGACGGAAATCCCCTTTTCCGGGGATGAGGTGGAGACACCCATGGAAGCATCAGCTACCTTTCCACCAAACGTTTGTTAGGTGGAGGGTAGCGGCGAATGGAGCTGAAAGGGAGGGTCGCCGTCGTCACCGGAGGAACCCGGGGCGTGGGCGCCGGGGTGGCGCGCTCCTTCGCGGCGGCGGGCGCCGAGGTCGTGGTCTGTGCCCGCCGCCCGCCCGAAGTGCCCCTCAAAGGTGCTGAGTTCATGCCGCTCGACGTCCGTGACCAGGACGCCGTGCACGCCTTCTTCGCCGCCCTGCCCCGCGTCGACGTCCTCGTCAACAACGCGGGCGGCGGCCCCTACCGGCTGCTCGCCGACGCGGACGCGGCCCGGCACGCGCGCGTGATCGAGCTCAACCTCCTGGCCCCGCTGACGGTCTCCCTCGCCGCGTACCCGCACCTGAGGCGCGCGAAGGGCTCCGTCGTCATGGTCGGCAGCGTCAGCGGCAGCCGCCCCTCGCCCGGTTCGGCGGCGTACGGGGCGGCGAAGGCGGGGCTGGAGAACCTGGCCCGCTCGATGGCGGTGGAGTGGGCGCCGGACGTCCGGGTCAACACGCTGGTCGTCGGCATGGTCCGCACCGAACTCGCCCACCTGCACTACGGCGACGAGGAGGCGGTCGCCGCCGTCGCGCGCACGGTCCCGCTCGGACGCCTGGCCGAGCCGTCCGACGTGGGCGCCGCGGCCGTGTTCCTCGCCTCGGAGGCCGCCGCGTACCTCAGCGGGGCCTCGCTCCTGGTGCACGGGGGCGGGGAGCGGCCGCTGTTCCTGGATGCCGCAACTGCCGACAGGGAGACGTGAGATGAGCGGAATCTGCGACGGCCGGGTCGTCGTCGTCACCGGGGCGGGCCGAGGTCTCGGGCGGGCGCACGCGCTGGCGTTCGCCGCGGCGGGGGCGCGGGTCGTGGTCAACGACCTGGGTGTGGGGCTGGACGGCACCCCCGGCTCCGGCAGCCCGGCGGCCCGGGTGGTCGCGGAGATCCGCGCGGCGGGCGGCGAGGCGGTCGCGCACGGCGGCGACATCGCGACCACCGAGGGGGCGGCGGGCCTGATCGCGACGGCCGTGGAGACGTACGGCCGCCTCGACACCCTGGTCAACAACGCCGGATTCCTGCGCGACCGGATGCTGGTCAACCTCGACGAGGACGACTGGGACGCGGTGCTGCGGGTGCACCTCAAGGGCCACTTCCTGCCGCTGAAGCACGCGGCGGCGCACTGGAGGGGCGAGGCGAAGGCGGGCCGCATGCCGCAGGCCCGGATCGTCAACACCAGCAGCGGCGCGGGGCTGCTGGGCTCGCTGGGGCAGGGCAACTACAGCGCCGCCAAGGCCGGGATCGTCGGGCTGACGCTGGTCGCCGCCGCCGAACTCGCCCGCTACGGCGTCCAGGTCAACGCCATCGCGCCCGCCGCCCGCACCCGGATGACGGAACGCACCTTCGCCGAGACGATGGCGGCGCCCGCGGCCGGGTTCGACGCGATGGCCCCCGAGAACGTCTCACCGCTCGTCGTCTGGCTGGGCTCCGCGGCGAGCGAGGGCGTGACCGGCCGGGTCTTCGAGGCGGAGGGCGGCCGGATCACGGTCATGGAGGGGTGGCGGGCGGGACCGAGCGCCGACAAGGGGGCGTGCTGGGCGCCCGACGAAGTGGACGGCGTGGTACGGAAGTTGCTGGCGCAGGCCGCAGAACCCGGGCCGGTGTACGGGGCGTGAGCCTCACTCGGCCGGCCGGGCCGCCGCCCGGCGCTGGAGCCAGGCAAGCAAGAATTTCGTCGGCCGGACCGACTGCCTGCGGACAGGGTGAGGCCCCGCGGAGCCCCTCCGTGTCCTAGGTGTCGCACTCCAGCACCGTCCGGCACACCCCGCACCGCGCCCGCATCCGCCCCCGCACCGGCACCCGGATCTTCTGATGGCAGGTCGGGCAGGGAAAGGACACCCGCAGCTGCCCGCCCCCGTCCGGACTGAACGCGTACGGCACCCCGGCCGGCGCGGCGGCCGCATGGCGCCGCTCCCGCGCGTACCGCCGCCGCCCCGCCCACCCGGCCGCGGTCAGCGGCGGCTGCTGCTCGTCCTCCCGCGCCCGCGCCATGCCCTTCACATACGCCGTGTAGGCCTGCGGACTGGTGAACCACACCGACGGGTCCTCCCCGAACACCAGCGACCGCTTGGCGAGGACGTACCCGAACTCCTCCGGCGTCAGATACCCCAGCTTCTGCGACGAGGCCCCGTCCTCCCGGTAGGCGTCCAGCAGCAGCCACCCGGCCCCCAGGTACGTCGCCGCCGTGTCCGTGAGGATCTCGTTGTCCCGCGTCCCCGGGAAGGACAGCCCCAGGCGATGCAGATACACATGCATCACCTCGTGCGCGAGCGCCGCCCCGATGTCCCGGCGATGCGTCCGGAACCGGTCGTTGAGCTCCACGAAGTACTCCGGCCCGGCCGCGAGTTCCACGTTCGCCGCATGCGTCATCTCACGGAAGCCGACGATCATCCGGGCATCGGGGAGCCGGTAGTGCCGCACCATCTCGCGCGCCACCCGCTGCGCGCCCAGATGGAGATCGTCCGTGTCGCAGAACGCCACGTCCGCCGGGGCCACACTGGTCGCGAAGGTCTGGACGGTGTCGTACGACAGTCGTTTCCAGAGCGCGGTGATCGCGGCCCGCACCGTCTCCAGATGCGGGTATCCGTGCTCGACCGGTCCGTCGTTCGCCACGCCCGTACCCCCAAGACGCCGAGAACCCGATTCCACTCTACGAGGTCACCGGCTCCTTACGTACGGCGCCGCCGACGCCTCCTCCAGCTCCAGGACCCACACGTCGTTCACACCCTCCCGCAGCACCGGACCGGGCACGTACAGCGACCGCTGCGGGCCCGCGGACCAGTAGCGGCCCAGATTGAAGCCGTTGATCCACACGAACCCCCGCGTCCACCCCGGCAGCTCGACCACCGCGTCCCCGGCGCCCCGCACCGTGCACGTGCCCCGGTAGAGCCCCGGGGCGCGCTGCCCGTCGAAACGCCCGAAGGGCACGCCGGTCACGTCCTCCAGCGCGTCCAGCCGCAGCCCCCGCGCGCGTACCCCGTGCAGGAACTGCCGCTCGTGCAGCAGCCCCCCGGTGATGCCCTTGGCCTCCCCGGTGCGCGGCCCGTAATTGACCCGGCCCAGCGACTCCACCCACAGCTCCACGCGCGCGTGCCCGGCGACCGGTTCCTTCAACCGCTCGTCCGCCTCCGTCAGCACCCCGGCCCGCTCCCCGTCGACGTACACCACGGCCAGGTCACGCAGCCCCCGCGCCACGAACGGATACGGCTGCCGGGGCCCCGGCACGGTCACCTCGTAGCGCACCAGCCCCCGGTCCACGTCCAGCTCCTCGAAGGTCGGCGGGACGGGAGAGGTGACGACCGGCCCGCCCAGCGCCGCCAGCACGTCCGCCGCCGGCGCCCACCGCGTGAACTCCACCTCCGCCCGCCCCGCGAACTGCGGCGGCAGCGGCGGAAGCCCGGGCAACGGGCCGTCCGCGTACGCGGCCAGCACCTCGCGGAAGCGCCAGAACTTCTCCGTCGGGTGCCCGAACTCGTCGATCGGGGCGTCGTAGTCGTACGACGTCACATCGGGCTCCAGCACCCCGTCGTGCAGATCACCGCCGCCCCGGTTCGCCCCCGCCCACCCGGCGAAACTCGTCCCGCCGTGCGCCATGTACAGGTTCACCGAGGCTCCGCACTCCAGGATCTCCCGCAGCGCCCCCGCCGCGTCCCCGGGATCGCGGACGACATGCCCGGCGCCCCAGTGGTCGAACCAGCCGCACCAGAACTCCATGCACATCAACGGGCCCGACGGACGGTGCCGCCGCAGGGTGTCGAAGGCCCCGCGCGCCTGCGAGCCGAAGTTCACCGTGGCCAGCACCCCCGGCACCGAGCCGCCGGTCAGCATGTGGTCCTCCGGACCGTCCGAGGTGAACAACGGCACCGTGACCCCCGCCGCCCGCAGCAGCTCCGCCAGCCACCGCAGATACCCCGCGTCCGAGCCGTAGCTGCCGTACTCGTTCTCCACCTGCACCATGACCACCGGACCGCCCCGGTCGATCTGCCGGGCCACGATCTGCGGCAGCAGACGGCCGAACCAGCGCTCCACCTGTCCCAGATACACCGCGTCGCTCGTCCGCGCGCGCCCCTCCAGCCAGTGCGGCAGCCCGCCGTTCTCCCACTCCGCGCAGATGTACGGCCCCGGCCGCACGATCGCCCACAGCCCCGCCGCCCGCGCCGCGTCCAGGAAACGGCCCAGCGCCTCCGCATCGGCGTACACCCCCGGCCGCGGCTCGTGCAGATTCCACGGCACGTACGTCTCCACACAGTTCAGGCCCATCGCCCGCAGCATCGCCAGCCGGTGCCCCCACTGCGCCTCGTGCACCCGGAAGTAGTGCAGCGCGCCGGACAGCAGCCGCACCGGCCGCCCGTCCAGCAGAAAGTCGTCGTCCCCCACCGCGAACTCGCTCATACGCCCCACCCTCACCGCTGGCGCCGATCACCGTCCATGGACAAAGATCGGCAGGGCTTGGACCGAAGGGAGAGACCCGTTGACCTACCACACCTGGATGCGGTTCTTCACCCCCGGCCCCGCCCACCACCGCCTCGGCCTGGTCTGCCTCGGCGTCGGCCTCCAGTACGGCGCCCTGCCCACCGTCGGCCCCCGCGTCCTCGACCACCACGTCGCCGTCGTCATCAGCACCGGCAGCGGCTGGTACGACCACCCCGACGGACGCCGTACCGCCATCACCGCACCCGCCCTGCTCTGGCTCACCCCGGGCATCCCGCACCACTACGCACCCGACCCCGACACCGGCTGGGACGAGGGCTTCGTCGACTTCACCGGCCCCGCCACCGCCTCCTACACCGACCTCGGCTACATCGAACCCGACCGCCCCGTCGTCCCCCTCTCCGACGCCTCCGCACCCCGCGCCGTCATCGGCCGCATGGCCCGCGCCGCCCGCCGCGACAACCCCCTCCTGGAGGTCGAGACCGGCGCCGCCGTCCACGAACTCCTCGTCGCTCTGCGCCGCGCCCGCGCCGACCTCACCCCCGACGGCGAACAGCTCCTCAAGGCCCTCGCCCGCGACGCCTTCCTGCCCCTGACCATCGCCGACCACGCCACCCGGCACGGCATGACCCCCGCCGAACTGCGCACCGCCGTCCGCCGCGGCGCCGGCTGCAGCCCCAAGGACTACCTCCTCGGCATCCGCCTCGGCCGCGCCAAGGAACTCCTCGCCGGCACCGAACTCCCCGTCGCCGCCGTCGCCCGCCGCGTCGGCTACGACGACCCCGCCTACTTCTCCCGCCTGTTCACCCGCCGCGTCGGCACCCCGCCCGTCCGCTTCCGCGCCCAGCAGAGCCGCGTCGTCCCCGGCGGCTGGAGCGACCAGGTACCCGACCCCGAGGATCCGCCGATCATCCCCGGCACCTGGGCCCCGTAGGGTTGACGCCCATGACCACCAGCAACCCCGGTACCGGTGCCGTCGACCCCGCCGTGCGCGAGGAACTCGCCCGGCTGCGCGACAGCATCGACAACATCGACGCCGCCGTCGTCCACATGCTCGCCGAACGCTTCAAAGCCACCCAGCAGGTCGGCCACCTCAAGGCCCAGCACCAGCTGCCGCCCGCCGACCCGGCCCGCGAGGCCCGCCAGATCGAACGCCTGCGCACCCTCGCCGAGAACGCCAAGCTCGACCCGGCCTTCGCTGAGAAGTTCCTGAATTTCATCATCGCCGAGGTGATCCGCCACCACGAGCGCATCGCGGAGGACGCCTCCAACGGCGCCACGCCCACAGCGAACTGACCTCCGCCGACGCCCCCCGGGGCGTGACAGGACACCCCCCGCAGGGGCATGCTGCGCTGTGCACTCCTTGTCAGCTGACGAGCACACACGGTCAGCGCCTCGGACATAAGCTGGTTGTCCCATGCGGGAGGGACGTCGGGCCATGCCGTCGGATGCCAAGATCCTCATCGTCGACGACCACGAGGACACGCTGTACGCGCTGGAGAGCGCCCTCGCCCCGCTCGGCTACCGGCTCGGCCGGGCCACCAGCGGCGACGAGGCGCTCAAGCAGGTCCTGCGCGGCCAGGTCGGCCTGCTCCTCCTCGACGTCCGCATGCCCGGCGTCAGCGGCCTCGACGTCGTCCGCTACATGCGCCGCGTCGAGCAGACCCAGCACATCCCCGTGGTCCTGCTCACCGGCTTCGGCCCCGACCAGGAACTCACCGCCGCCGCCTTCGGCCTCGGCGTCGCCGACCTCGTCATGAAGCCCATCGACCCCTGGGCCCTGCGCACCAAGGTCCGCTACCTCTACGACAGCCACCGCCGCCGGCTCGCCCTCGAAGAAGAGGTCCGCACCCTGCGCGCCCTCGTCAAGGACGGCCCCGAACCCCCCGGCCGCCCCGCACGACCCGCCCTGCCCCACCCGGACTCCCGCGTCCCCGTCCAACGCGCACAAGGGGCGCACACCGGCAGCCTCGAACAGGACCGGACATAGGGCGCGTACCGATCCGCCCCTGTGCCCCGACCCCGCCATCAGGCAGCATGTCGTGCATGTCCGTACTGACGCGCGACGAAGCGCAGACCCGTGCCACCCTCCTCGACGTCCACCGGTACACGATCGACCTCGATCTGACCACCGGCGACGACACCTTCGACTCGAAGACCGTCATCCGCTTCACCGCGCGCACGGACGCGGACACCTTCATCGAGGTCAAGCCCGCCGAGCTGCGCTCCGTCACCCTCGACGGACAGCCCCTCGACCCCGAGACCCTCGACGGCGACCGCCTGCCCCTGAAGAACCTCACCGCCGGCGCACACGAGCTCCGCGTCGAGGCGGCCATGCGCTACTCCCGCACCGGCGAGGGCATGCACCGCTTCACCGACCCCACCGACGGCGAGACCTACGTCTACTCCAACCTCTGCATGGACGACGCCCAGCGCGTCTTCCCCGTCTTCGACCAGCCCGACCTCAAGGCCGTCTTCGAACTCACCGTCACGGCCCCCCACGGCTGGAGCGTCCTCGCCAACGGCATCACCACCGACCTCGGCGACGGCCGCTGGCAGGCCGCCCCCACCCCGCTCATCTCCACCTACCTCGTCGCCGTCGCCGCCGGCCCCTGGCACTCCGTCCGCACCGAACACCGCGGCCTGCCCTTCGGCATCCACTGCCGCCGCTCGCTCGCCCCCCACCTCGACGCGGACGCGGACGAACTGTTCGAGATCACCAAGCAGTGCTACGACCGCTACCACGAGAAGTTCGAGGAGCCCTACCCCTTCGACTCCTACGACCAGGCGTTCGTCCCCGAGTTCAACGCCGGCGCCATGGAGAACCCCGGACTCGTCACCTTCCGCGACGAGTTCGTCTACCGCTCCGCCGTCACCGACACCGAACGCCAGACCCGCGCCATGGTCATCGCCCACGAGATGGCCCACATGTGGTTCGGCGACCTCGTCACCCTGCGCTGGTGGGACGACATCTGGCTCAACGAGTCCTTCGCCGAGTACATGGGCTACCAGACCCTCACCGAAGCCACCCGCTTCACCGACACCTGGACCGACTTCGGCGTCGTCCGCAAGGCCTGGGGCTACGACGCCGACCAGCGCCCCTCCACCCACCCCGTCGCCCCCGACCCCGAGCTGGTGCCCGACACCGCCTCCGCGATGCTGAACTTCGACGGCATCTCCTACGCCAAGGGCGCCTCCGCGCTCCGGCAGTTGGTGACCTGGCTCGGCGAGAAGGACTTCCTCGCCGGCATCAACACCCACTTCGCCCGCCACAAGTTCGCCAACGCCACCCTCGCCGACTTCATCGACTCCCTCGCCGACGGCACCGAACGCGACGTCCACGCCTGGGCCGACACCTGGCTGCGCACCACCGGCGTCGACACCCTCACCCCCGAGGTCACCCCCGGCGCCGAAGGCACCTGCACCCTCCAGGTCGACCACAAGGGCAGCCGCCCGCACCGCGTCGCCGTCGGCCTCTACGACCAGGACGTCGCGGACGAAGGCCGCCACCTGGTCCTGCGCGACCGCCTGCACCTGGACATCCCGCAGACCGACGGACCGCTGCCCATCGGCAAGCGCCCCGCCCTGCTGCTCCTCAACGACGGCGACCTCACCTACGCCAAGGTCCGCTTCGACCCCCAGTCCTTCAAGACGGTCACCGAAAACCTCTCCGGACTGCCCTCACCGCTGACCCGCGCGGTCGTCTGGAACGCCCTGCGCGACGCCCTCCGCGACGGCGAACTCCCGCCCACCGCCTACCTGGAGGCCGCCCGCGCCCACCTCCCGCACGAAACCGACCTCGCCCTCGTCCAGGGCATCCTCGGCTTCGCCTCCGTCCAGGTCGCCGACCGCTACCTCACCCCCGAGGAACGCCCCGCCGCCCTCGCCACCCTCACCGACCTGTGCCGCGACCTCATCCGCCGCACCGAGGACGGCGACAACCCCGGCCTGCGCCTCATCGCCGTACGCCACTTCATCGACGTCGCCGCCCACCCCGACACCATCGCCGCCTGGCTCGCCGACGGCACCGTCCCCGGCGGCCCCGAACTCGACCCCGAACTGCGCTGGCGCGTCCTCGCCCGGCTCGCCGTCCTCGGCGCCACCGACGAGGCCGCCATCGCCGCCGAACTCGACCGCGACCCCTCCGCCACCGGCCAGGAAGGCGCCGCCCGCTGCCGCGCCGCCCTGCCCGACGCGGACGCCAAGGCCAGGGCATGGGAGGCGATGTTCACCCGCGACGACCTCTCCAACTACCTCTACATCGCCACCGCCCAGGGCTTCTGGCAGCCCGAACAGGCCGACCTCGTCCGCGAGTACGTACCCCGCTTCTTCGAGGACGCCGTCGCCCTCGCCGCCCGCCGCGGCCCCGCCATGGCCGACGCCACCGGCCGGTGGGCCTTCCCGGCACACGCCGTCGACGCCGAGACGCTCCGGCTGGGGGAGCGGTGCCTGAGCGACGCCGACCCCATTCCGGCACTGCGCCGCAGGCTCGCCGACCATCTGGACGACCTGGGGCGGGCGTTGCGGGTGCGGCAGGCCTGATCCGACGGGGTCCGTGAGTCCCGCTCGCGGACCCCGACGTACGACCTCCGCACGGACGTACCCCCTTTCGGGTTCCGATCGTTGGGCTTTTCGGGCGCGATGACGCATCCGCGTACAAGCTGGAACTCCCTCTAGCCCAGCGCGCCCGGGAGGACCCACCATGACCACCCCACCGCTCGCGTCGCGCCCCGACACCCTGCGCCCGCTGCTCGACACGGTCCTGGACGCGCTGGGGGAGGGCACCCGGGCGCGTGGCGGGCCACTGCCCGGGGGCGGCCCGGAGGCGGTCGCGGAGCGGCTGCGGGCGGCGGTGGGGGACGTACTCCCGCAGAAGGGCGATCCGCAGGCGCTACGGCACGTGGTGCGGGCGGTGGCGGAAGGCTCGGCGGACCCGGCGGACCCGTTGTGCTTGGCGCATCTTCACTGCCCGCCCCTGGCGATCGCAGCGGCAGCAGACCTGGCGGCGTCCGTCCTCAACCCGTCCCTGGACTCGTGGGACCAGGCACCTGCGGCTTCCGAGCTGGAGGAACTGGTCACGCGTGCACTGGCGGACGAGGTCTACGCCGACGCCCCCGAAGGCGCGGGGAACCGCGCGACCGGCCGGCAGGGGCCCGCTGCTCTCGCAACGACGGGCGGCACCGAATCCAACCAACTGGCCCTCCTGCTGGCCAGGGAATCCCTCGGTGCCGGCGTCCGCCTGATCTGCGGAACCAACGCGCACCACTCACTGCCCCGCGCCGCCT
Organism: Streptomyces sp. Act143; assembly: GCF_003143935.1. Taxonomy (GTDB): domain Bacteria; phylum Actinomycetota; class Actinomycetes; order Streptomycetales; family Streptomycetaceae; genus Streptomyces. The sequence continues at coordinate 7,966,740 of NZ_QFRX01000001.1, forward strand.
GGCTCCTCGGCCTTCCGGACCCGGTGATCGTCCCCGCCCCCGCCGGCACCCTCGACCCCGCCGCCCTCGACGACACCCTCGCCAGGCACCAGGGCCCCCACCTCGTCGCCGCCACCGCGGGCACCACGGACGCCGGTCTCATCGACCCCCTCCCCGAGATCGCCGCGGTCTGCGCCGGCCACGGAGCCCGCCTGCACATCGACGCGGCATACGGCGGAGGGCTCCTCTTCAGCGACCGGCACCGCCCCAAGCTCACCGGCACAAGCGCCGCCGACACCGTCACCCTCGACCTGCACAAACTCGGCTGGCAGCCGGTCGCCGCCGGAGTCCTCGCGGTCCGGGCCCCGCAGGACCTCGCCGCCCTCCACCACCACGCCGACTACCTCAACGCCGACGACGACACCGAGGCCGGCCTCCCCGACCTCCTCGGCCGCTCCCTGCGCACCAGCCGCCGCCCGGACGTCCTCAAGACCGCCGTCACCCTGAAGACCCTGGGCCGCACCGGACTCGGCGCCCTCGTCGACCAAGTTTGCGATTTGGCACAGCAGTTCGCGGAACTTCTCGACGCCCGCCCCGGCTTCGAGCTCTATGGCCACCCCACCATCAGCACGGTCCTGTTCCGCCCCGCCCCCGCGACGGACGACGACATCGCCGCCATCCGCCGACAGCTCCTCACCACCGGCCGCGCCGTCCTCGGCCGGGCCCGCCTCGACGGCCGCCTCTGGCTCAAGGCCACCCTCCTCAACCCCCGGACCCGGCCCGACGACCTGGCCGCTCTCCTGAAACTCGTCGAACAACTCGTGGAAGGAACCACCCCCCGATGAGCCCCGCCCCCGCTCCCACCCCGCCCCACCCCCACGAGCCCGACGCACCCCGCGACCTGGTCGGCATCGGCATCGGCCCCTTCAACCTCTCCCTCGCCGCCCTCGCCCACCCCCTCGCCGAACTCGACACCGCCTTCTACGAACAACGCCCCGCGTTCGACTGGCACCCGGGTCTCCTCATCGACGGCGCCAGAGTCCAAGTCCCCTTCCTCGCCGACCTGGTGACGCTCGCCGACCCCGCCAGCCCCTGGACCTTCCTCAACTACCTCAAGACCCGCGACCGGCTCTTCCCCTTCTACTTCGCCGAGCGCTTCCACATCCAGCGCGCCGAGTACGACGCCTACTGCCGCTGGGTCGCCGAGAACCTCCCCGCACTCCACTTCGGCCATCAGGTCGACGCCGTCCGCTGGAACCCCGAACGCGACATCTTCGAGGTCGACTTCACCCAGCTGGACGCCGAAGGGGAAGCCGAAGCCCTCGGCCGGACCTACACCAGGAACATCGTCCTCGGCATCGGCACCGAGCCCTGCATCCCCGAACCCCTCAAACCCCTCGTCGAAGCCGCCGGCGTGCCCGTCATCCACGCCGCCGACTACCTCGCCCACCGCAAGACGCTCGCCGCCGCCGAACACGTCACCGTCATCGGCCTCGGACAGTCCGGCGCCGAGATCTTCCTCGACCTGCTGCGCGAACGCCCCGCCGGCCGCGAAGGGCTGCACTGGCTCGGCCGCACCGAGGCCTTCGCCCCCATGGAGTACTCCAAGCTCGGCCTGGAACACTTCACGCCCGACTACACCCGCTACTTCCACGCCCTCGCCGAAAGCGTCCGCGACCGCCTCGTCACCACCCAGTGGCAGCTCCACAAAGGCATCGACAACGACACCATCACCGCCATCCACGACGAGCTCTACCAGCGCACCCTGCACGGCGGCTGGCCCGACGCCGTCCTCACCCCCGGCGTCCGCGTCCGCACCGCCGGCCGCGTCGCCACCACCAAGGTGGAACTCCACCTCGAACACACCGAGCAGAACACCCGCTCCCGCCTCACCACCGACGCCGTCGTCCTCGCCACCGGCTACCGCGAACGCCCCCTCGACCGCATCCTCGCGGGCCTCGACCCCTACCTGCGCCGCGACAGCCGGGACCGCCCCCGCGTCGACGAACACTTCAGGCTCGTCATGGACCCCTCCGTCACCGGCTCCCTCTACGTCCAGAACGCCGAACGCCACACCCACGGCGTCGGCACCCCCGACCTCGGCCTCACCGCCTGGCGCAGCGCGAGCATCCTCAACACCTTGACCGGCAAGGACCCCTACCCGCTGCCCACCCGAACGGCCTTCACCACCTTCGGACTCGAACAGACGGCCCAGATCCCCCAGGCCCGCCAGGCACCGGCAGCCGCCACCCTCACCCCCCTGACCGACGCCCGATGAAAGACCGTCGCGGACCCGTACCGCCTCAAGGCCGGGTCCGCGACGAGTCCAGCACGCCGGCGCGCGGCTAGAACACCGGCGTACCGTTCCGCGTGAGCTTCCAGTCCACCGACGCGAAGTCCGCCGGGTTCAGCACGCCCTTCGCCGTCACCCACTCCGCGATCCGGGTACGGATCTCCGTCGACTCCGACCACAGCTCCTGCGCCGACGCCACATGCGGGAACGCGCCGCCGCCATTGGCACGGTAGTTGTTCACCGCGAACACGAACTGCTGCGCGTCGTCCAGCGCCGCACCGTTGTACGTCAGGTTCTTGATCCGCGAACCCGCCGCCTGGGCGATGTCGATGTCGTACGACAGCCCCGACACGTAGTCGTAGTTGTAGTCCGGCCGGTTGTTCGCGTTCGTCAGCTTCTCGACGTCGACCACCGCGTCCGCCGCGGTCTGCACGAAGTACTCCGCCGAGTACTCCAGGTACGCCTTGAGCTGCGCCCCCGTCATGAGCTTCGCGACCAGCGTGTTGTCGTACACGTACAGGCTCGACAGATCCCGGATGGTGACATCACCGGCCGGGATCTCCGAGGTCCGCGAGAACGGCGAAGCCTGCGCGAGGACCGGCAGCGACGCGTACTCGGTCGACGCCAGCGCCGCCTTGACCACGTCCTCCTGGACCTTCGTGATCAGGTCGATGATCGGGGCGTCCTTGTACCGCGCCTCGACCGTCGTCAACGTCTCCGTCGCCGTGCCGACGACCTGGTTGACGTACTCCACGACGATGTTGTGGTCGTCCTTCAGCAGCTTGGTGATCCTCGGGTCGTCGGCGACGGAGTTCGAGTTGAGGACGGACGCGGCCACCGACTCGACCGACCACTTGCCCTTCTCGAAGACCAACTCGATGTCGAACAGCGACAACCGCTCCGCGTACGCGAGCGGCTCGGAGAGCACGACCGTCCTGCCGGTCTCGGTGTTGGTGACCTTCAGCTCCGGGATCTCCACATGCGCGTGCCCGACCAGAATCGCGTCGATCCCCGGCACCTGCTGCGCCACCAGCGCCGCCGAGTTCTCGACGTACGGCAACTGGTCACCGTAGGAGGACGTGCCGGACGACCCGGAGTGCGCCGACACCACCACCACGTCCGCGCCCATCGACCGCAGCTTCGGCACCCACTTCGCCGCCTGCTCCTCCAGACCCGGGAACACCAACTTGCCCTGGACGTACGCCTTGTCCCAGATCGCGATGCCCGGGTTGGTCAGACCCAGCACCGCGACCTTCACCGGTGGCGCGCCCGGCACCCGGAACTTCTTGATGAAGTAGGGCGGGAAGGCCGGCTTCAGCGTCTTCGCGTCCAGCGCGTTCGCGCCCAGCAGCGGGAAGTCGCACTGCTCCTCGAACTTCCGCAGTGTCTCGATGCCGTAGTTGAACTCGTGGTTGCCGAGCGCCACGGCGTCGTACCCGATGGCGTTCATGGCCGCGGCCATCGGGTGGACCGGCCCGCCGGGCGCGGTGATCGGGTCCACCTTCGCGTAGTAGTACGTCAGCGGCGTGCCCTGGATCGTGTCGCCCGCGTCGAGCAGCAGCGTGTTGCACCGCCCCTTCTCCGCACGCACCTGGTTCACCAGCGTCGAGATGCGGGCCAGACCCTGGGCGTTGCCCTTGGCGTCCGAGTACTCCGCGTCCTTGAAGTAGTCCCAGTTGAAGATGTGACCGTGCAGGTCCGTCGTGCCCATCACCGTCAGGGAGTACCGCTTCACGGGCTTGTGCCCCTTCCCGGCCCCCGCCGCCTGCGCCGCCGGAGCACCCACGGCACTCGCCAGCGCGACCCCGGCCCCGGTCACGGCGGACTTCTCCAGGAACTTCCTGCGGTTCAACGGCATGTCTCGATCTCCTCGGGGAACAGTCAACAACGCGCGTAGATTCTGACCCGAGCATGCCGAACGGCAATAGTCCCCAGAGGTTTCTTTCTGGTGACCTGTCGTGTGACTTCAGGCACCGGTAACCCACCAAGAAGTGACAGAGTGGGTCGTATGACCACACCCGCGTCCGACCCGTCACCCGCCGTGCCCTACGGCACCCCCGACGCCCCCCGCATCGCCGTCCGCGGCGAAGCACGCCTCGAAGTCGACCCCGAGATCGCCCGCATCGGCGTCACCGTCGCCGCCCGCGGCAAGGACCGCCGCACCGCCCTCGACGACCTGACGCGCCGCAACGCCACCGTCCTCGACCTCATCAAGACCTACGGCGACGCCGTGGAGAGGCTGGAGACGGGCTCCTTCTCCATCACCCCGGAACTGAAGGAAAAGGGCCGCGGCGAACGCATCCACGCCTACCACGGCCGCGTCCGCATCACCGCCGAACTGACCGACTTCACGGCATTGGGTGAACTCACCACGCGCCTGGCCGACTTGGACCTCACCCACGTGGACGGCCCCTGGTGGGCCCTCCGCCTCAACTCACCGGCCTACCGCACCGCACGCCAGCAAGCCGTGCGGGAAGCGGTGCAACGCGCACAGGAGTACGCGGAAGCACTGAGCACGACACTGGCCGCCCTGGTGGAACTCGCCGACATCGGCGCCGAGAACGCCCAACCCCTCGCCCCCGCCGCCCCCGGCGGGCGCATGCGCTCCATGTCCTACGCCGCCGCGGAAGACACCGCCGCCGCCCCCCTCGACCTCGAACCCCAACGCCAGCGCGTCTACGCCCAGGTCAACGCCCGCTTCACCATGCACCCGCCGCACCTGTGAGCCGCGCACTTCAGGACTTGTCAACAACCCTTCACCGAACGGTTGTTGGCCCGCCATGCCGAGCCAATGGCCTACCCGCCGGTAAGCCCTAAGGTCGAACCATGCGCCGAGCGAAAATCGTCTGCACCCTGGGCCCCGCCACCGACACATACGACCAGATCAAGGCACTGGTCGAAGCCGGAATGGACGTAGCACGCTTCAACCTCAGCCACGGCGGCTACGCCGAACACGAGGAGCGCTACCAGCACGTCCGCAAGGCCTCCGACGAGACCGGCCGCAGCGTCGGCCTCCTCGCCGACCTTCAGGGCCCGAAGATCCGCCTCGGCCGGTTCGCCGAGGGCCCCGTACTCCTTGAACGCGGCGACACCTTCACCATCACGGTGGAGGAAGGCGTGGAGGGCAACCAAGGGCAGTGCGGGACGACGTACGCCGGCCTGGCGGAGGACGTGACACCCGGGGAGCGCATCCTCGTCGACGACGGCAAGGTGTGCCTGGAGGTCACGGGGGTCGACGGGCCGGCCGTCCGCACGACGGTCATCGAGGGCGGCGTCATCTCCGACCACAAGGGACTGAACCTCCCGGGTGTGGCCGTGTCCGTTCCTGCCCTGTCGGAGAAGGACGAGGCCGACCTGCGCTGGGCGCTGCGCACCGGATTCGACGTCATCGCCCTGTCCTTCGTCCGCTCCGGACGGGACATCGAGGACGTCCACCGGATCATGGACGACGAGGGCCGCCGCCTCCCCGTCATCGCCAAGGTCGAGAAGCCGCAGGCCGTGGACGCCATCGAGGACATCGTGGCGGCGTTCGACGGGATCATGGTGGCGCGCGGTGACCTGGGCGTGGAGATGCCGCTGGAACAGGTCCCGATCGTCCAGAAGCGGGCGATCAAGCTGGCGAAGCGGAACGCCAAGCCGGTGATTGTGGCGACCCAGATGCTGGACTCGATGATCGACGCGGCCAGGCCGACCAGGGCGGAAGCCTCGGACGTCGCCAACGCGGTCATCGACGGCACGGACGCGGTGATGCTGTCGGGCGAGACGAGCGTGGGCAAGTACGCGGTGGAGACGGTCCGGACGATGGCGCGGATCGTGGAGGCGGCGGAGGAGGACATCCTCGCGAAGGGCTTGCCGCCGCTGACTGAGCGGAACAAGCCTCGTACGCAGGGCGGGGCAGTGGCCCGGGCGGCTGCGGAGATGGGCGACTTCCTGGGCGCGAAGTTCCTGGTGGCGTTCACTCAGTCCGGGGACACGGCGAGGCGGCTGTCCCGGTACCGGTCGCCGATCCCGCTGTTGGCGTTCACGCCGGAGGCGGCTACTCGGTCGCAGTTGAGTCTGTCGTGGGGTGTGGAGACGTTTCTGGGGCCGCGGGTGGAATCGACGGACGCGATGGTCGATCAGGTGGACGAGCTGTTGCTGAAGTACGGGCGGTGCGAGAAGGGGGACGTGGTGGTGATCACGGCCGGTTCGCCGCCTGGGGTGGCGGGGTCGACGAACCTGGTCCGGGTGCATCATGTGGGGGAGGATGACAGTCCCAAGTAAAGGGTTCTTGTTAGTACTTGGGGCCTACGTGGGTGTCGAGTTGGGCGACTGAGGCCTTCTTGGCGACTGAGATGTTGTACGGGCTTCCATTGCGGGTGCAGTGCGTCCACTCGATGCCGAGTTTGTCGAGGGTGTCGGTGCAGAGGCGGCGGATGTCGTCGGAGACGTTGGTGAAGAAGTACCGGGGGTATTCGTAGCGCTTGCGCTCACCGGCGACGAGGCGGGTCGTCCAGTTGGTGATCCGGCATCCGTCGGAGTGGATGAGGCCGCGGATGAACTCCCAGGGGTAGGCGTCGACGATGTCCTGTTGCCAGGGTTCGAGGATGATCGGGCGCTCGTGTTTCTTGCCGGGACCATGCTGTGGGAAGAGGCAATGAAGGTGCTTCGAGTAGACCTTCACGTTGCGGCAGCCGATCTTGCGGACGCGGCATACGGAGTTGTCGGGGAAGACTGTGCGCATGGCCTGCGCGCAGTCATCCATGAGGCCGGGCCATGATTCGTCGCACGTGATCATCAGGTTGGGTACTCGGTGCGCGGAGTACTTGCTGATGTGGCCATCGCCAAGGTAGAGCCCCAGCAGGTAGCTGTACGCCGCCGAGTCGAGATCGCGACCATCACATCGCGGACACTTCGGATCATGCTTGCCTGGGCATTCGCCGCGTTTGGCGCGGTCTAGGTGCTTTCAATAGCCGACTGTCCCGCGGGGCACCGCCAGCTCCCGGGCCACCGCTGCGTTGTTCGCGCCCGCACGCAGCAGGGTCAGGGCTTTCTGTCGCACCTCAGTGCTGTGGATGTTCATGCGATCACCCTGTGTGATTGATCGCGGCGGCGCGCAGTAAAAAGCGGATGTTCACGAGAATGGGAACATCCGCTTTGTGGTGCCGGGTATGGGATTCGAACCCACACGTCCTTTCGGACAGAGGTGTTTGAGACCTCCGCGTCAGCCAGTTGCGCCAACCCGGCTTAGGTTGCTGATGGGAGTGTACCGGGTGACCAAGCCGACCTGCAGCTAGGTAGGCTCTGGTAAGCAGCACCCCTGCCCCTGAACGAGGAGCCCCCGTGACCGCCCCCGAGTCGCCCCAGCCCGTAGACGCGCCCGACGACGACAAGTCGCACGTGCCTCCGCTGACGACCCGTGTCGTCATCGCCGAGGACGAGGCACTGATCCGGCTCGACCTCAAAGAGATGCTGGAGGAAGAGGGCTACAGCGTCGTAGGCGAGGCCGGTGACGGTGAGCAGGCCATCGAGCTGGCCCGTGAGCACCAGCCCGACCTCGTGATCCTCGACGTGAAGATGCCCAAGATGGACGGCATCTCCGCCGCCGAGAAGATCGCCGAGGAGCGGATCGCCCCGGTGCTGATGCTCACCGCCTTCTCGCAGCGTGACCTCGTCGAGCGTGCTCGCGACGCCGGTGCCATGGCTTACCTCGTGAAGCCGTTCAGCAAGAGTGACGTCGTGCCCGCCATCGAGATGGCCGTGTCCCGGTTCACCGAGCTGAAGGAGCTGGAGAAGGAGGTTGCCGACCTCACCCTCCGGCTTGAGACGCGCAAGCTCGTCGACCGCGCCAAGTCCATCCTCCAGACCGAGTACGGGCTGACCGAGCCCGCCGCGTTCCGGTGGATCCAGAAGACGTCCATGGACCGGCGCATGTCGATGCAGCAGGTCGCCGAGGCGGTCATCCAGGACGCCGAGGAGAAGAAGGCGTCCAAGGGCTGACCGGCCAAGCGTGAGGCCCGCGTCCCCAGCCGGGGGCGCGGGCCTCGTCGTATCGGCGTGCGGACTCAGTCCTCGCCCAGGTACGCCTTGCGGACCGACTCGTCGTGCAGCAGGTCCTGCCCGCTGCCCGAGAGGACGATCTTGCCGATCTCCATCACGTGGCCGTGGTCGGCCAGGGACAGGGCCGCCTGGGCGTTCTGCTCGACGAGCAGAATCGTTGTGCCCTGGGACTTCAGTTCGGCGATGGTCGCCATGATCTTCTGCATCATGATCGGGGACAGACCCATGGACGGCTCGTCCAGCATCAGCAGCTTCGGCTGGGACATGAGCGCGCGGCCCATGGCCAGCATCTGCTGCTCGCCGCCCGAGAGGGTGCCCGCGGCCTGCTTGCGACGTTCGCCCAGGATGGGGAAGAGGTCGTAGGCGCGCTGGATGTCCTTCTCGATGCCGGCCTTGTCGTTCCGCAGGAACGCGCCGAGGCGGAGGTTGTCCTCGATCGTCATGCGGGGGAAGATGTGCCGGCCTTCGGGGGAGTGGGCGAGGCCGAGCGAGACGATGTCGTGGGCGGGGACCTTCTTCAGCGACTTGCCGCCGAACTTGATCTGACCGCCGACCGGCTTGAGCAGGCCCGACAGCGTGCGCAGCGTCGTCGTCTTGCCGGCGCCGTTGGTGCCGATGAGGGTGACGACCTCGCCGGCCTCGACCTTGAACGAGATGCCCTTGACGGCCTCGATCTTGCCGTAGGCGACCCGGAGGTCCTCTACTTCGAGCAGTGCGGTCATCGGTCGTTCTCCTTGCCGGGCGTGGCGTCCGACGGGGTGCCCGTCTCGGCCGCCTCGACTTCTGCCACTTCCTCGTCGCCGGGAGCGTCCTCGAACGGTTCGCCGAGGTAGGCGGCGACGACGCGTTCGTCGCCCTGGACGGTGGCGCTGTCGCCTTCGACGAGCTTCTCGCCCTGGACGAGTACGGCCACGCGGTCGCAGAGGTTGAAGATGAAGCGCATGTCGTGCTCGATGACGAGTACGGCGATGCCCTTGTCGCGGATGGCGAAGACCAGTTCCTCGGTGGCGCGGGTCTCCTGGGGGTTCATGCCGGCCGTGGGCTCGTCGAGCAGGAGCAGGCCGGGTTCGCTGGCGAGCGCTCGCGCGATCTCCAGTTTGCGCTGTTCGCCGTAGGGGAGGTTGCGGGCGAGGTGTTCGGCCTTGGCGGCCAGGCCCACGAAGTCCAGGAGTTCCATGGCGCGTTCGCGGGATGCCTTCTCGGCCCTGTGGAAGCCGGGGCCGCGGAGCAGTGCGCTCCACAGGCCTTCCTTCGTCCGGGTGTGGCGGCCGACGAGCACGTTCTCCAGGACCGTCATGTTGGCGAACAGGCGGATGTTCTGGAAGGTGCGGGCGATGCCGGCGGCGGTGACCTTGAAGGACTTGGGCGGCAGGACGTCGCCCTTGTAGCGGACTTCGCCCTCGGTGGGGATGTAGAGGCCCGTCAGACAGTTGAAGAAGGTCGTCTTGCCGGCACCGTTGGGGCCGATGAGGCCGACGATCTCACCGCTGTTGACCTGGAGGTCGACGTTGCGTACGGCGGTGAGGCCGCCGAAGCGCATGGTGACGCCGCGGGCGTCCAGGACGGTGGTCCCGGTGGCGGTGGTGGTGTCCGTGGTCATGTGTCAGGCCCCTGTCTTGCTGAGGACTGCGGGCGCTTCGGCCTCTTCGTGGAATTCGAGCTGGCGGCGCCGGTTGGGGATGAGGCCCTCGGGGCGGAACCGCATGAGGAGGACGAGCGCGAGTCCGAAGGCGAAGAGCTGGTAGTCGCCGAGGAACTGGAGCTTGGCCGGGATGAGGTAGAGCAGTGCGGCGCCGACGAGGGGTCCGGCGATGGTGCCCATGCCGCCGAGGACGACCGCGGCGAGCAGGAACGCCGAGTTCGGCGGGACGACGTGGGCGAACTGGTACTGCTCGGGGGTCACGGTGTAGGTGACGTGGGCCTGCACGGAGCCGGCGAGGCCGGCCAGCGAGGCGCCGAGGGCGAAGGCGATCAGCTTGACGCGGAAGCCGTTGATGCCCATGGCGAGCGCGGCGGTCTCGTCCTCGCGGATGGCGATCCAGGCACGGCCGATGCGCGAGTCGCTGCTGCGCTGGAAGACCACCACGACGACGAGGGTGATGAGCAGCATCAGCAGGAAGTAGTTGGCGAAGCGCGCGATGGTGAAGCCGAGGATGTCGTGCGACTGGCCGAAGTCGAATCCGAGGATGTCGAGGTTCGGGATCGAGGAGATGCCGTTGGAGCCGTTGGTGATGTCGGGTCCGGAGGTGCCGTCCATGTTGAGGACGGTGATGCGGAAGATCTCTCCGAAGCCGAGGGTCACGATGGCGAGGTAGTCGCCGCGCAGCCGCAGGGTGGGGGCGCCGATGAGGACGCCGAAGACCATGGCGACGGCGGCGCCGAGCAGTGCCGACAGCCAGAACGGCAGGTGGACGTCGAAGGGCGAGGCCGGGGAGCCGGAGACCATGGCCGCGGTGTAGGCGCCGACGCCGAGGAAGGCGACGTACCCGAGGTCGAGGAGGCCGGCGAGGCCGACGACGATGTTCAGACCGAGGGCGACGGTGGCGAAGATCAGGATGTAGACGCCGATGGTCGCGTACTGGTCGTCGGACTGGGTGAACGGGAACAGCGCGGCGGCGATGAAGGCGCCGAACATGGTGATGGTGCGGTGCTTGCCGGTGATCGCCGAGACCCGGGCCACGAGCCCGGCCTTGGCGAGGGCGGCGAAGAGGAAGCCGACGGTGAGGAGGAAGCCGACGAAGAGTTCGTCGTACTCGGTGCCGATGCCGTAGGTGAAGACGGTCAGGCCGACGGCCATGGCGGCGACGATGACGAGGATCTCGGCGTAGGTGGGCAGCGCGGGGGCCTTGCGGGGCGTGCCGGAGGCAATGGCGGCCTTGAAGACCGACCAGTTGTGGCGCGCGGTGTGCTTGAACTGCTCCCAGCCGGTGTCGTCGGGGTCGACCGGGTCGGGCTCGGGGCGCTCGAAGGTCAGGGAGAAGGCGCCGAGGAGTGCGGCCAGGGTGACGATCGCGACGATGTAGCCGCCGGGTTCGAGGTTGACGACGCCGCCGAGCTCGGTGCTGATCGCGATGACCGTGTACCAGGCGGTGGCGAAGGTGCCGAGTGCGGCGAGCTTGATGGAGCTGTCGGCCCCCGCGGGGGTGAGCCAGCGCAGGCCCTTGATGCCGTAGGAGGCGAGCCCGAAGAGGGCGGTGAGGGCGCCGCCGATGAGGACGAGGACCTGGAGGCCGCCCGGGTAGCCGTAGACGGTGAGGTCGCCGGGGAATTCGGAGGTCCAGGTCCAGGCGAGGAAGGTGGAGACGACGGCGAGGGCGCCGCCGGCGGTGGCGAGGGCGCGGCCGACGTTCTCGGGGAGGCCGATGAGGCCCTTGGGGGCGCTGTCCTTGTTGACGGGGGCGCCGGTGCTTTCGGTGGTCTGTGTCGTCATCGGTGTCACGCCCTGTCCGCGACGCGCTCGCCGAGCAGGCCCTGTGGCCTGACGAGGAGTACGAGGATGAGGAGTACGAAGGCCCAGACGTTGGCCCAGGACTGGCCGCCGAGGAGGTCGAAGCCGGGGACGTCGGCGATGTAGGCGGTGGCCATGGTCTCGGCGAGGCCGAGGACGAGGCCGCCGAGCATGGCGCCGTAGATGTTGCCGATGCCGCCGAGGACCGCGGCGGTGAAGGCCTTGAGGCCGAGGATGAAGCCCATGCGGAACTGGACCTGGCCGTACTTGAGGCCGTAGGCGACGGCTCCGACGGCGGCGAAGAGGGCGCCGAGGGCGAAGGCGACCACGATGATGCGGTCGGTGTTGATGCCCATGAGCTTGGCGGTGTCCGGGTCCTGCGCGGTGGCCTGCATGCCGCGGCCGGTGCGGGTCTTCATGACGAAGTAGGCGAGGATCGCCATGCTGATGGGGGCGGCGATGAACAGGAAGACGTCGCCGGTCTGGATGGTGACGCTGCCGATCTCGAAGGGTCCGCCCGGGATCTCGGGGAAGTTGATGGACTCCTTGGCGCCGGGGTACCAGGCCCACACCGCCTGCTGGAGGGCGAGGGAGAGGCCGATGGCGGTGATGAGGGGCGCGAGGCGTGGGGCGGTGCGCAGGGGGCGGTAGGCGAACCGTTCCGCTCCGACGGCGACGAGGACTGCCGCGATGACGGCCCCCACGAGCATCAGGGGCAGGGCGATCCACATGGTGGTGCCGTCGGGCAGTACGTACAGGTAGACCGTGAGGGCTCCGAACCCTCCGATCATGAAGATCTCGCCGTGGGCGAAGTTGATGAGCTGGACAATGCCGTAGACCATTGTGTAGCCGATGGCGACCAGCCCGTACATTGCTCCTAGTAGCAGGCCGTTGACCAGCTGCTGCGGCAGTTCGTTCACCGCATGTCCTCCGAGGTTTCGGATGTTCGACGAATGTGACCGGATGTGTGTCCGTGACCGGATGTGACTCCGCGCGGGGCGCCTGTGGAACAGCGCCCCGCGCGGCTCAGGTGTGGTGCGGGTCGGTGGATCAGCCGGTGTAGGTACCGGACTTGACGGCCTTCCAGGCACCGTTCTCGACGGCGTAGACGGTGAGCTGCTTGTTGGTGGCGTCACCGTACTCGTCGAAGGAGACCTTGCCGGTCACACCGTCGAAGGAGACGTTCTGGGTGGCGGCGGTGATCTTCTCGCGGGCGTCGGACGGCAGCTTGCCGCCGTTGTCCTCGACGACCTTCTTCACGGCGAGGATGATCGCCCAGGCGGCGTCGTAGGAGTAGCCGCCGTAGGCCGCGTACTCCTCCTTGTAGCCGGCCGCCTTGTAGTCCGCGACGAACTGCTTGGCGGAGTCGAGCTCCTCGACCGGGGCGCCGACCGAGGTGGCGAGGTCACCGGCGCTGCCGGCACCGGCCAGCTCGACGAAGGTCGGGTCGTAGATGCCGTCGCCGCCGACCAGCGGGATCTTGGCGCCGGAGGCCTTGATCTGCTTGCTGAGCGGGCCGGCCTGCGGGTACTCGCCGCCGTAGTAGACGACGTCGGCGCCGGAGTTCTTGACCTTGGTGGCGACCGCCGAGAAGTCCTTGGTGTCGGGGTCGATGTGGTCGGTGCCGACGACCTTGCCGCCGAGCTTCTTGAACTCACCGGTGAAGGTCGCGGCGAGGCCGGCGCCGTAGGTCTTCTTGTCGTCGATGACGAAGACCTTCTTCTTCTTGGCGTCGTTGTAGACGTACTGCGCGGCGAACGGGCCCTGGATGGCGTCCGTGGTCGCGGTGCGGAAGTACGACTTGTAGGTGCGGACCTTCTTGGTCTGCCAGTCGACACCCTGGGTGAGCGCCGGGCCGGTGTTGGCCGGTGAGATCTGGACGAGCTTGGCGTCGTCGAAGACCTTCTGCATCGACTCGGCGACGGAGGAGTTCAGCGGACCGACGACACCCATGACGGACTTGTCGGACTGGAGCTGGACCGCGTTGGCCTGGCCCGAGGAGGGCTGCGCCTGGTCGTCCAGGGCCTTGATCTCGAAGGTGACGCCGTCGACGAGCTTCTGCTTGTTGGCGTTCTTCGCGGCGAGGTCGACGGAGTTCTTGATGCCGAGGCCGAGCGCGGAGAGGTCACCCGTGAGCGGCGCGTCGACGCCGATGACGACCTTGGTGCCGCCGCTACCGGAGTCCGAGCCGCCGTCGTCGTCGCGCGAGCCGCAGGCGGTGAGGGTGAGTGCTCCCGCCGCCAGCGCGGCGGTGATGGTGATGAGCGAACGTTGACGCACGATTCGTCCTTTCACTGGCGCGGCGCTCCCCCCTGGAAGCGGCCGAGTCTCTGCGCTGGTCCGTTGTGAGATTCCTTGGCGCGGTGACTGGGCGTGACTCTAAGCGCGTGCAGGGAGGGTGGAGGAGGGTCTGACGGAGGCTGTGACGCTCTTGTTATGACACGTCGTAATGCAGAGCGGTACTGAGTGGGTGGAACAGCGGAATTCAGGCCGATTCGCCCTGTCCGCATTGTGAGAACCCGCAGGACTCGATGCAACTTGTTCAGGCGTCTCAGGGGTTTTGGTAATTACCCGGAACCGTTGCTGCAGGCGACTTGTAGGGCCTCTGACAGGTGCTGGGCGTATCGCTGTCCGAGGATGAAACTGTGAACCTCTATTGCGCGCGTATTACGTAGAGTTACGTCAAGGAAAGGGAGTCCGGCGTTCCATGGCACTTTCCTGCATTGCGCCACATGCACCGTGATGACGATCTTGCGGCTGGTCCCCGCGCTCGTCCGGAAAGGGGCTTTTGGTGTGGAGGTCACCGACATGCCGGTGTAGGGCTGGGAAATTCCGGTGACGGTGACCGGCGGGCCGGTCAGCACGCTCAGTTCCACGCCGAAACTGAAGCTCCGGGGACCGGAGTTCGCGGGGGTCGGCTCTCCGCTGAGGTAGCGCATGTCCGTCACCTGGGACGGGTACGGCGGCTCCGGCGGCGCGGGCGGCTGCGGCCGGGTCGCGTACAGGTAGCCGCCCCCCGCGAGGAGGGCCACGGCGGTCGCGGTGGCGAGGACGGCACGCCGGTGGCTGCCGTACAGCTCGGCGAGGCGGCCGTGCGGCCGGGGCGGGCCGGTGGGGTCCAGCACCTCCCAGGGGTGCGTGCCCTCACCCGGCTCGACCGGCCCTACGCCGCTCACTGCGGTGGCCTCTCGCCGGGGCCGCGGTCGCGGTGGCGCCGGAAGGGGGCGCGGTGGCGCTGGAGGGGGCCGCAGTGGCGCTGCTGCGCGCCGTCGCCGGGTGGCTGACGGCCGGTCAACTCGTGGGCGGGCGGCGGCATCACCGCGTGCCCGGTCATGCCCCGGACCGCGTTCCCGGTCCTGCCCCCGGTCCTGCCCCCGGCACCGCGCGCGGGGGCGCCTCCCGTCCTCATGCCCCGACGCTAGGCCGTGGGGGGCGGTCGGGGCCAGAGGTCCTCAAGGTCAGCCGGCGGCCCCGGCGGGGGCGGCGTCGCCGGGGTTCACGTCCCGCAGCAGACAGGTCAGCCGCGCGGTGCACACCCGCCGCCCCTCCTCGTCGCTGATCACGATCTCGTACGTCGCCGTCGACCGCCCCCGGTGCACGGGCGTGGCCACGCCGGTCACCAGGCCCGAGCGCGCCCCCCGGTGATGGGTGCAGTTCAGGTCCACGCCGACGGCGATCTTCGAGCTGCCGCCGTGCAGCATCGAGCCGACCGAGCCGAGGGTCTCGGCGAGGACGGCGGAGGCGCCGCCGTGCAGCAGTCCGTACGGCTGGGTGTTGCCCTCCACGGGCATCGTGCCGACGACCTTGTCCGCCGAGGCCTCGACGATCTCGACGCCCATACGGGTGCCGAGGTGTCCGGCGGAGAACAGGGCCGGGAGGTCCACGCCGAGCGTGGCGTACTCGTCGATGACCTCTTGCGGGAACTTCACGTGCTGCTGCTCGCCCATGGGGCCCGGCTCCGTTCGTCGGGATCGCTCACGTAGGGATCACTCGGCTGACCAAACGCTCAGTCGGTCGCCGATTGTTCCAGACGGACCACGACGGACTTGCTGGCCGGGGTGTTGCTGGTGTCGGCGGTGGCGTCCAGCGGGACGAGGACATTGGTCTCGGGGTAGTAGGCGGCGGCGCAGCCGCGCGCGGTCGGGTAGTGCACGACGCGGAAGCCCCGGGCCCGGCGCTCCACGCCGTCCTTCCACTCGCCGACCAGGTCCACGTAGGAGCCGTCGGCGAGCTTCAGCCGCGCCGCGTCCTCGGGGTTGACCAG
The DNA here is from genome assembly GCF_003143935.1 of Streptomyces sp. Act143. Classification (GTDB taxonomy): domain Bacteria; phylum Actinomycetota; class Actinomycetes; order Streptomycetales; family Streptomycetaceae; genus Streptomyces. The sequence continues at coordinate 7,982,763 of NZ_QFRX01000001.1, forward strand.
GACGACCCGGCGGCCGTTCCTGATGCCGCGGTAGCGGTCGTCCAGGCCGTAGATGGTGGTGTTGTACTGGTCGTGCGAGCGCAGGGTCTGCAGCAGCAGCCGGCCCTCGGGGAGCTCCGGGTACTCGACGGGCGCGGCGGTGAAGTTGGCCTTGCCGGTGGCCGTCGGGAAGCGGCGCTCGTCGCGCGGGGCGTGCGGGAGGGCGAAACCGCCCGGGCGGGCCACGCGCGCGTTGAAGTCCTCGAAGCCGGGGATCACGCGCGCGATGCGGTCCCGGATCGTGGCGTAGTCCTTCTCGAACTCCTCCCAGGGCGTGCGGGAGTCGTCGCCGAGCACGCGGCGCGCGAGGCGGGCCACGATGGCGGGCTCGGACAGCAGGTGGCTGCTCGCGGGCTCCAGGCGGCCCTGGGAGGCGTGCACCATGCCCATCGAGTCCTCGACGGTCACGAACTGCTCGCCGCTGCCCTGGAGGTCGCGCTCGGTGCGGCCGAGGGTGGGCAGGATCAGGGCGCGCGCGCCGGTGACGGCGTGTGAGCGGTTGAGCTTCGTCGACACGTGGACGGTCAGGCGGGCGCGCCGCATGGCCGCCTCGGTGACGTCGGTGTCGGGGGAGGCGGAGACGAAGTTGCCGCCCATGGCGAAGAAGACCTTCGCCTTGCCGTCGCGCAGTGCCTCGATGGCGCGTACGACGTCGTAGCCGTGCTCGCGCGGGGGCGCGAAGCCGAACTCCTTCTCCAGGGCGTCCAGGAAGGCGGGGGCGGGGCGTTCGAAGATGCCCATGGTGCGGTCGCCCTGCACGTTGGAGTGGCCGCGCACCGGGCACACGCCCGCGCCCGGGCGGCCGATGTTGCCGCGCAGGAGAAGGAAGTTGACGACCTCGCGGATGGTTGGCACGGAGTGCTTGTGCTGGGTGAGGCCCATCGCCCAGCAGACGATGGTGCGCTGCGAGGCGAGGACCATGGAGAGGGCCTGCTCGATCTCCGCGCGCGTGAGGCCCGTCGCGGTGAGCGTCTCGTCCCAGTCGGCGGCGCTGGCGGCCTCGGTGAACTCCTCGAAGCCGTGGGTGTGTTCGTTGACGAAGGCCTGGTCGACGGCGCCTTCCGTCTCCAGGATCAGCTTGTTCAGGAGGCGGAAGAGGGCATGGTCGCCGCCGATGCGGATCTGGAGGAACAGGTCGGTCAGGGCGGCGCCCTTGAGCATGCCCTGCGGGGTCTGCGGGTTCTTGAAGCGCTCCAGGCCGGCCTCGGGCAGCGGGTTGACGCTGATGACCTTGGCGCCGCCCGCCTTGGCCTTCTCCAGGGCGGAGAGCATGCGGGGGTGGTTGGTGCCGGGGTTCTGGCCGGCGACGATGATCAGGTCGGCCTTGTAGAGGTCCTCCAGAAGGACGCTGCCCTTGCCGATGCCGATGGTCTCCGACAGGGCGGAGCCGGAGGACTCGTGGCACATGTTGGAGCAGTCCGGCAGGTTGTTGGTGCCGAGTTCGCGCGCGAAGAGCTGGTAGAGGAAGGCGGCCTCGTTGCTGGTGCGGCCCGAGGTGTAGAAGAGGGCCTCGTCGGGGGAGCCGAGGGCGGCGATCTCCTCGGCGACGATGTCGAAGGCGCGCTCCCAGGTGACCGGCTCGTAGTGCGTGCCGCCCTCGGGGAGGTACATGGGGTGGGTGAGCCGCCCCTGCTGGCCGAGCCAGTAGCCGCTGCGGGTCGCCAGGTCGGTGACGGGGTGCGCGGCGAAGAACTCGGGGGTGACCCGGCGCAGGGTGGCCTCCTCGGCCACGGCCTTGGCGCCGTTCTCGCAGAACTCGAAGGTGTGCCGGTGGTCCGGCTCCGGCCAGGCGCAGCCGGGGCAGTCGAAGCCCTCCTTCTGGTTCACGCGCAGCAGCGTCAGCGCGGTCCGCTTCACGCCCATCTGCTGCTGGGCGATGCGCAGCGTGTGCCCGATGGCCGGCAGCCCCGCCGCCGCGTGCTTCGGCCCGGCGACCTCCGGAGCGTCCTGGACCGGATCACCCTTGGGCGGCTTCGTTGCCATCGCGGCGTTCTCCTTCGCGTGCACGTGTGAAGTACGTCTCCGATCCTCGCACGCAACGCCGACATCGATGGTCGCCGGGGTGCGTGGAGGGCGGAGACTATGGTTGCGTATCAAGCAATAGTTGCGGAAGAGGCAACGATGAGGATGGGGGGATAGGGGGAGACGAGGATGGGGGCAGGGGGAGGGGGCGTCGTCGGCGGTGCGTGCGTCTCCCTCTCGTCGCGGCCCGCTCGTCCGAGGTCGCCGTTTCCCGGCATGGCGGCGACACGACGCCTTGGCCGACCGCCCTGGGCGTGGCCGCACCCCCCTCATCACTCGCCCGCGTACAACCGCGGGCGCTCCCGCCGCCGTCCTGGTGCCCCCGACCTCCGTGGCGCCGTTCCGCAGGGTGGCCCGACTGTCAGTGGGTCGTGGCAGGATCGGGGTCGTGGCAGAGACAGCATCGAAGAAGACCGACAACAGCCCCGGCGGCAGCCGCCCGCGCCTGATGCTCATGGACGGGCATTCACTGGCGTACCGCGCGTTCTTCGCGCTGCCCGCGGAGAACTTCACGACCGCGACGGGCCAGCCGACGAACGCGATCTACGGCTTCGCCTCGATGCTGGCCAACACCGTGCGTGACGAGGCGCCCACGCACTTCGCGGTGGCCTTCGACGTCTCCCGCAAGACGTGGCGCTCCGAGGAGTTCACGGAGTACAAGGCCAACCGCTCCAAGACCCCGGACGAGTTCAAGGGCCAGGTCGAGCTGATCGGCGAACTCCTCGACGCGATGCATGTCTCGCGGTTCGCCGTCGACGGCTTCGAGGCCGACGACATCATCGCCACGCTCGCCACCCAGGCCGAGGCCGAGGGCTTCGAGGTGCTGATCGTCACCGGCGACCGCGACTCCTTCCAGCTCGTCAGCGAGCACACCACGGTGCTCTATCCGACGAAGGGCGTCTCCGAGCTGACCCGGTTCACCCCGGAGAAGGTGTTCGAGAAGTACGGCCTGACCCCCGCCCAGTACCCCGACTTCGCGGCCCTGCGCGGCGACCCGTCCGACAACCTGCCGGGCATCCCGGGCGTCGGCGAGAAGACGGCCGCGAAGTGGATCAACCAGTTCGGTTCGTTCGCGGACCTCGTCGAGCGCGTCGAGGAGGTCAAGGGCAAGGCGGGGCAGAACCTGCGCGACCACCTGGAGGCGGTCAAGCTCAACCGCCGCCTGACCGAGATGGTCCGCACCGTCGAGCTGCCGAAGACGGTCGCCGACCTGGAGCGCGCGCCGTACGACCGCAAGACGCTCGCGATGATCCTCGACACCCTGGAGATCCGTAACCCCTCGCTGCGTGAGCGCCTTCTGGCCGTCGACCCGGGCGCCGAGGAGGCCGAGTCGACGCCGGTCGTGACGGCCGGCGTGGAGCTCGACGGCACCGTCCTCGGCACCGGCGAGCTGCCCGCCTGGCTCACCGAGCACGGCACCGACACGCTCGGCGTCGCCACGGTCGACACCTGGGGCCTGGGCGCCGGCTCGGTCGCCGAGATCGCCCTCGCGGCAGCCGGGGGAGCGGCCGCCTGGATCGACCCCACCCAGCTCGACGAGGCCGACGAGCAGGCCCTCGCCGCCTGGCTGGCCGACGCGGGCAGGCCCAAGGTCTTCCACAACGCCAAGAGCGCGATGCGCGTCTTCGCCGAGCACGGCTGGAGCATCGAGGGCGTCTCCATGGACACCGCGCTCGCCGCGTACCTCGTCAAGCCGGGCCGCCGCTCCTTCGACCTGGACGCCCTGTCCCTGGAGTACCTCGGCCGGGAGCTCGCGCCCGCCGCCGCGGCCGACGGCCAGCTCGCCTTCGGCGCGGACGACGGCGCCGAGGCCGAGGCGCTCATGGTGCAGGCCCGCGCCATCCTCGATCTCGGCGAGGCCTTCGCGGCCCGCCTGACCGAGGTCGGCGCCGCGGACCTCCTGCGCGACATGGAGCTGCCCACCTCGGCGCTGCTGGCCCGCATGGAGCGGCATGGCATCGCCGCCGACCGGGCGCATCTGGAGGCCATGGAGCAGATGTTCGCCGGCGCCGTCCAGCAGGCCGTCAAGGAGGCCCACGCCGCCGCCGGGCACGAGTTCAACCTGGGCTCGCCCAAGCAGCTCCAGGAAGTCCTCTTCGGTGAACTCGGCCTGCCCAGGACGAAGAAGACCAAGACCGGCTACACCACGGACGCCGACGCCCTGGCCTGGCTCGCCACGCAGACGGACAACGAGCTGCCGGTGATCATGCTCCGCCACCGTGAGCAGGCCAAGCTGCGCGTGACCGTCGAGGGCCTCATCAAGACCGTCGCCGCGGACGGCCGTATCCACACCACGTTCAACCAGACCGTCGCCGCGACCGGCCGGCTGTCCTCCACCGACCCCAACCTCCAGAACATCCCCGTCCGCACGGACGAGGGCCGGGCCATCCGCCGCGGCTTCGTGGTCGGCGAGGGCTACGAGTCGCTGATGACGGCCGACTACAGCCAGATCGAGCTGCGTGTGATGGCCCACCTGTCCGAGGACGAGGGCCTCATCGAGGCGTTCACCTCCGGCGAGGACCTGCACACCACGGTCGCCTCACAGGTCTTCGCCGTCGAGCGCGACGCCGTCGACGCGGAGATGCGCCGCAAGATCAAGGCCATGTCGTACGGCCTCGCCTACGGCCTGTCCGCCTTCGGCCTCTCCCAGCAGCTCAACATCGAGGCGGGCGAGGCGCGTGCCCTGATGGACACGTACTTCGAGCGCTTCGGCGGCGTCCAGGACTATCTGCGCCGCGTGGTCGACGAGGCGCGGGCGACGGGCTATACGGCGACCCTCTTCGGCCGCCGCCGCTACCTCCCCGACCTCAACAGCGACAACCGCCAGCGCCGCGAGGCCGCCGAGCGGATGGCCCTCAACGCGCCGATCCAGGGCACCGCCGCCGACATCGTCAAGATCGCCATGCTCAACGTCGGCAAGGCCCTGAGCGAGGCGGAGCTGACCTCGCGCATGCTGCTCCAGGTCCACGACGAAATCGTCCTGGAGATCGCCCCGGGGGAGCGTGAGCGGGTCGAGGAGATCGTCCGCCGCGAGATGGCGGGCGCGGTCCAGCTGCGTGCCCCGCTGGACGTGTCGGTGGGCGTGGGACCGGACTGGGAGTCGGCGGCGCACTAGCCTCCGGCGGCAAGTCGTCGCTGTGCGGCGGAGGGAGCCGACCCGCCCCTCCGCCGCAACGCGCGAGCACTTCGGCTACCGCGCGAGCCCCCGGCAACCGCGCGAGCGCCGGTGCAGGACGCAGGACGCGGACGCAAGCCGTCTCCACCGCAACGGCGAGTACGCACGGCGGCGCATTCCGGCCGCGCCGCAGCAACCGCCCCTCGCCACGATCTGACGCGCAACGGCGAGCACACACGACGGCGCATCCCGGCCGCGCCGGACCGACCGCCCCTCCCTACGAACCGACGCGCTACGGGCGAGTACGCACGCAGCGCATCCCGGCCGCGCCGGACCCACCGCGCCTCCCCGCCGCCCGACCCCCGGCGGGCCGTCACTCAGGTGGCCCCCGCGAAAACGCCCCCACCCGCCCCCGCCCGTAAAGATGCGGACATGGGTATACGCACGCTCCACCGCCAGACGGCTCCGGCGCAGGCGACCACCGATGCGACCGCGTCCACCCCAGCCGCGCACGTCCCGCCCTTCTCGGCGGCGGCAAGCACTCCCCGCATTCCCACGGACCTCGCCACGAGGCTCCGCCGGGCGGCCGAGGACGTCCGACACCGGCTCACGCACCGGGACTGGCTCACGCAGCGGGACTGGCTCACCCGGCAGGACCTGCGCCTGTGGGCCGACCAGGCCCGCGGCTATCTGGCGCTGCTCCTCACGGCCGTGCCCCGCTCCCGCCCGGTGCGCACCATGACCGTGTTCATCGCGACGGTCGGCACGGTCACCGACGCCCCGGACGGCTCGGCTCCCGGCCGGTCCGGCCGGTCCGGCCGGTCCCGTCGGGCACCCGAACCGGGCGCCACACCCTGACCGCCACGGCGTACCCCAGCACCCCCAGCACGAGCCCCGCGCCCACGCCGAAGCAGAGCGTCGGGATCAGCTCCCAGGGCCTCGCGGAGGACCCCCAGTAGGCCCACCACCGCGAGGCCCGCTGCACCGCCGCGACCAGCACACAGCCGCCGATGCCGGTCGCGGCCCACCACCGGTCCCGCACCGAGAGCGCCGGCACGCCCGAAGGATCGCTCACCGGCGCCCGCCGCACCCCGTACCCGACGAACACGGCGATCACCACCGCCGCCACCGCCGAACTCCCGTACTGCAGGTACCAGTACAGCGGCGACCCCGCGATCGTCTCGCCCAGCACCGGGAACAGCCGCATCCCCCACCGGTCGAAATGCGTGAACGCGTCCCACACGACATGCGTCAACGCCCCCAGCGCGGCCGACACGTACCACCGCGCCACCAGCGCGGGCCGCACGCGCGCGCGTGGCGCCCCGCAGCGCAGCAGCGCCGCCACCCGCCCCTGCCGCGCCCTCGGCAGCAGCGCCACCAAGGGCTCCCGCACCAGCAGCCACAGTCCCACCAGCGCCCACGCGATGAGCACATCGACGGTGAAGACGCCCGGGAAGGAATGTGTGACGGTCCCGAACTCCATCGCCGAGGAGAACGCGCTCGCCGCGAAGTAGGTCAGGTCGGGAGCGAAGGAACCGGCCACGAGAACGGCCGGAACCCCTCGCCCCCGGCCGGTCCCGTCGGTACGCACGACCGGCAGCACGGCAGCCGCGTGGCTGAGGGTGAACGGCAAGGGGCCTCCCAAGGCAGCGGACGGACCGGCCCAGTATGGCCAACCGGTGAAAACCGGGCACGAACGGGTGCCCGAGCAAAGGAAGTTGCCGTAGGGTCGCCTGGGTCACCCCCGCCGGGGAGCGGGGCCGGACAGCAGAACCGCATCGAACGGTCAAACAGAACAACGTACGGAAAAGCTCCACGAGGGCAACCCGCGCCGCGGGTCGATCGTCACACCATGACGAGCACGTCGGACGGAGACGGGCGCTCGGCGTCCACGGGAGGGGTTCACTTTATGTCGGCGCAATTCGGCAGGAGGCTGCGCAAGGGGGCGGTGGCCACCACCGTCGCCGCCGCGGCGGTCGCGGCACTGTCCGCGTCCCAGGCACCCGGCGTGTCGGTCGACGACAACGGCAGATCGACCACCGCCGACTCCCAGCCCACTCCCGACGCGATCGACGACGACAGCGCGACCGGCGGCTCGCCCTTCTACATGGACCTGCCGCCCCTCAACAGCCCGAACCCCGCACCGACCGAGGGCAGCGGCGGTACCGCCGCCACGGGCACCGGCGAGGCCGGCATCCCCGCGACCGTTCTCGACGCGTACAAGCAGGCCGCGGCGGCCCTCCAGGAGTCCAAGCCCGGCTGCAACCTGCCGTGGCAGCTCCTCGCGGCCATCGGCAAGGTCGAGTCGGGCCAGGCCCGCGGCGGTCGCGTCACCGCCGACGGCACCACCATCGGCCGGATCCTCGGCCCCCAGCTCGACGGCAACGGCTTCGCCCTCATCCCGGACACCGACAACGGCGTCTACGACGGCAACAGCACCTTCGACCAGGCCGTCGGGCCGATGCAGTTCATCCCCTCCACCTGGGAGTGGGCCGGACGCGACGGCAACGGCGACGGCAAGAAGGACCCCAACAACGTCTACGACGCGGCCCTCGCCGCCGGCCACTACCTGTGCCGCAACGGCTGGGACCTGTCCGTCCAGGCCGACATGAACCGCGCGATCCTCAGCTACAACAACTCCCAGGACTACCTGCACACGGTCCTGTCGTGGCTGGAGTACTACCGCAAGGGCACCCACGAGATCCCCGACGGCACCGGCAGCCTGCCCAGTCACCGCAGCGACGACAACGACAGCGCGAGCCCCTCGCCCTCGCCCACCCCGTCGGCGCCCGGCACTCCGAGCACGCCCAGTACCCCCAGTACCCCCAGCACACCCAGTACACCCAGTACGCCGGGCACCCCGTCGACGCCCGGTACGCCGACCCCCACCCCGACCGACACGGTCGACCACCTGGAGGACGCGGGCACCGCGAAGCTCACCGCACAGGCCGGGGACGCCTTCACCAAGCACATCAGCACCCGCGCCGAGACCTCGGCGGGCAAGGCCGTCGGCAAGGTCCGCATCCGCTTCACGGTCGTCGGCGACACCGACGCCACCTTCACCGGCGGCGAGAGCGTCGCCACCGTGGTCACCGACAGCTCCGGCGTGGCCGTCGCGCCCCTGCTGAAGGCGGGGGAGAAGACGGGCGACTTCACCGTCCGTGCCACGGTCGTGGGCCGCGCCGTCGCCGGTCTCGACTACAAGGCCAGCGTCACCGAGCGCGTCGCCGACTCCCTCGCCCGCACCAGCGACACCGCGCTGACCTGCACCCCGGGCGGCGAGTTCGCCGACCAGGTCGAGGTCAAGGCGACGTACGGCGGCGCCGTGGCGGACGGCGTCGCCGCCACCGCCACCCTGATCACCTCGGCGGACGACACCACCGAGAACACCAAGGGCCCCTACTTCAAGGACGCGGACGGCAAGACCGTACGCACCCTGACGGGCCTGGAGACCGACGCCAACGGCCTGCTGAAGCTGCCCAAGCTGTACGCCGACGACACCGCCGGCACGTTCCTGCTCCGCATCAACACCGCGGGCGGCGCGTCCCTGACCGTCGAACTGACGGTCGCGGCGGCCGAGCCGACGGAGTCACCGAGCCCGACGCCGTCGGCCAGCCCCAGCGCATGACTTCTCGTACGGCCACGACGGCGCCCTTCCACGGAGGGGCGCCGTCGTCGTGTGCAACGTGTTCTCATCTCGGCCGCCCGTTGCTACGGTGCCGGACCTGACGACGTATCAGTTCCCGCTGCGTTCGTTCCAGTCCGTCGGGAGGCAGCCATGCGCGCCCTGATCGCCGCCGCGACCGGTCTGGCCGTCGCGCTCGCCCTGGTGTTCACGATCACCGCGATGGGCACGCCGGCCGGCCACACGTCTCCGAAGCCGCTGCTGACGACCGTGCCGTCACACCCGTAACCGCCCGGGAGGGAGGCCGAGATGCGCCGCAAGGCCAGCCTGATCCTGCTCGCCTTCGCCGTGTTCTTCGCGGCACTGTCCCCGATGCTGCGCTGGTACGCCTTCCCGCGCCTGGCCAAGATCCCCGCGGACCAGTACCAGGACATGGTCCTGGAGGCCAAGGACGCCACCCTCGTCGACAACTCCCTCCAGGAGAAGAAGGTCTCCAAGATCACCATCGTGCAGACCCTCAAGGGCAACGTGGAGGCCTCGGAGAAGATCGAGAAGACGCTCGGCCGGGACGTCGTCGTCTGGGACAGCCTGTCCTACGCCCAGGACCCCGACGGCAAGATGGTCGCCTATATCCCCGAGCGCTACATCTTCGACGCGCACAGTCAGGACCCCGTCCACGCCACCGGCGAGATGGTCGACGGCGACCCGGTCAAACGCGAGGGCATCGAGTTCAAGTGGCCCTTCCTGACGGAGAAACGGGACTACGAGTACTTCGACGCGCAGACCCGCACCAGCAGCCCCATCCACTACAAGGGGACGCAGGACTTCCGCGGCCTGGAGGTCTACTACTTCGAGCAGACCATCCCCTGGACCCAGGTGAAGTTCCCCAAGAAGCTGCCCGTGGCCGGCATCACCCCCGATCAGATCGCCAAGACCGGCATGACCCGCTGGTACACCACGGTCCGCAAGTTCTGGGTCGAGCCCGTCACCGGCGCTCCCGTCTACGGCGAGGAGATCCACAAGGAGGAACTCCGCGGCGGCACCCTCCTCGGCGACCGTGAGAAGGTCACGGCGTTCTCCGGGCACGTGAAGATGCGGGAGGACTACATCGAGCACACCGTCGACCTCGTCAAGTCCAACCGCCTGCTGGTCCTGCTGATGACGACGTACCTCCCCTGGGGCTTCCTGACCCTGGGCGTCCTGCTCCTGGCCCTGTCCCTGTGGCTGGAGGCCCGGAACCGCCGCCCGGACGACCCCGTCCCCGTGAACGCCGACGAAGCGGAACCGGTCAGCGCTTGAGGCGGGCGTTGGTGTGGCGGGTCGGCTCGGCGGACGCCGGGTCCTCCGGCCACGGATGCTTCGGATACCGGCCGCGCAGCTCCGCGCGCACGCCCCTGTAGCCGTCCTTCCAGAAGGAGGCCAGATCGGCGGTGACCGCCGCGGGCCGCCCGGCGGGCGAGAGCAGATGGACGAGAAGGGGCACCCCGGCGACACGCGGTGACTCCTGGAGCCCGAACATCTCCTGCAACTTGACGGCAAGAACGGGCTGTTCGGGCTCGGAGTAGTCGATCCGGATCCTGGACCCGCTCGGCACGGCGATCCGCTCGGGCGCCAGTTCGTCGAGGCGTCCCGCCTCACCCGAGGCCCAGGGGAGCAGCCGGTTCAGCCCCTGCCCCGCATCGATCCGCGCCAGATCGGCCCGCCGCCGCGCCCGCCCCAGCTCCGGCTCCAACCACTCGTCCACGCGCGCGTGGAGCGCCTCGTCGGAGACGTCGGGCCAGGGGCCGCCGAGGTGCAGCCGCAGAAAAGCGAGCCGCTGCCGCAGCGCACCGGCCTCCGGCGACCAGCGCAACAGCCCGAGCCCTTCCTGCCGCAGCCCTTCGAGGAGCGCCTCGCGTACGAGGCCGGCGTCGGCGTCCTTCAGCGGCCGCGAGGTCAGCTCGATCGCCCCGAGCCGCTCGACGCGCCGCGCGACGACGTCCCCGTCGGCCCAGTGGACCTCCTGGGCCTCGGAGTACAGCGGGGCGGCGGCCGACCGTGCCGTCTCCTCGTCCACGACCGCGGCGAGCTGCACGCGCGCGTGCCCTCTGCCCACGGGCCGGTCGGCGACCGCCACGGCGATCCAGGGGGCGCCGCGAAGGGCCGACCCGTCGGCCAGCTCGGCGCGGGTGCCGGAGGCCATGAGATAGGAACCGCCGTCTGCTTTCGCGACCCGCTCGGGAAAGGCGAGGGCGGCGACGATCCCGGCGAGCCGCTCATGACCGGCATCGGCCGACCCCCGATCCCGCTGCGCCGGACCCCGCTCGCTGCCGGTCGGAGACGGGTCGACGCCGGCCCGCCCCGCACCGGCGGGCGCCTGCCCCCGACCGGAGAGGGCTTGTCTCTCACTCTCCTCGGGACGAGCCTGGCTCCGTTCGGCGTGTGCTTGCCCTCGATCGGTATGGGCTCGGCCCTGATCGGCCTGCGAGCGGCGCGCGTGCGCCTGTCCCCGATCCGCGTGCGCCTGCCCCCGACCGGAGCGGGCTTGCCTCTCACTCTCCTCGGCCCGTCCCGTTCCGTCCGTGCGGTCGGCCTCGGCGTTCACCTCTGCGGGAAGGGAGTCACGCGTGGGTGAGTGGGAAAAGCCCGCCGAGGCGCCCCGCAGCCGCCGTACCTCCGCCCGCCACCGCCCCGCGTAGGCGTCGCCCCCACGGCGGGCGGCCCGAAGCGCTCCCGCGAGATCGTCGCCGTACTCCCGCGGAGCCTCCTCCGACAGCAGCGCCACCACCTCGGCCGCCCCCTCGGACCCGGCGTCCAGCAACGCCCTCCCCAACCGGGGATGCACCCCCGTCCGAGCCAGCCGAAGCCCCCGCTTCGTGGCCCGCCCGGCCGCGTCCACCGCGTCCACCGCCAGCAGCGCGGCCCGCGCCGCCGCCATCGCCCCGCCCGGCGGCGGGTCCAGCAGCGCCAGCCCGGACGCGTCAGGATCGCCCCAGCACGCGGCCTGGAGCGCGAACGCCGTCAGGTCGGCCACCTTGATCTCCGGCGCCGGGAACAGCGGCAGACGCGCGTCCTCGGCCTCCGTCCAGCACCGGTACACCGCACCCGGCGCCTCACGCCCTGCCCGCCCCGCCCGCTGCCGGCCGGCAGCCCGCGAGGCCCGCACCGTCGCCAGCGCGCTCAGCCCGCGCGCGTGATCCACCCGCGGCTCCCGGGCCAGCCCCGAGTCGACGACCACCCGCACACCCGGAACCGTCAGCGACGACTCGGCCACGGACGTCGCCAGCACCACCCGCCGCCGCTCGGAAGGGGTCAGCGCAGCGTCCTGCACGGCCGCCGGAGCCCGCCCGTGCACCTGGAGCACCTCGACGTCCCCCAGGCCGCCCAGCTGCCCGGCCACCCGCGCGATCTCGCCGACCCCCGGCAGGAAGCACAGGACGTCGCCCGCCCGCTCGGCCAGCGCCCGCCGCACCACCGACGCCACATGGGTCAGCAGCGCCGGATCGACGCGCATCCCGTGCGGCGGCCGTACCGGCCGCGCCGGCGGCGCCCACACCACCTCCACCGGGTGCGAGACGCCCGCCGCCTCGACGACCGGCGCCCCGCCCAGCAGACCCGCCCACCCCTGCGCGTCGGTCGTCGCCGACGCGGCCACGAGCCGCAGCTCCGGCCGCAGGGTCTGCCGTACGTCCCACAGGAAGGCGGCGGCCGTGTCCGCGTCCAGATGCCGCTCGTGGCACTCGTCGAGGACGACGACGTCCACGTCGGCCAGCTCCTGGTCCCGTTGCAGCCGCTGGAGCAGCACACCGGTCGTGACGACCTCCACGCGCGTGTGCCGCCCGACGACCCGCTCCCCCCGCACGGTGTAGCCGACGCTCTGCCCGGCCTTCTCGCCCAGCAGCCATGCCATCCGCCGGGCGGCGGCGCGGGCGGCGATACGACGGGGCTCGGCTACCACGACCCGCCGCGCGGGCGCGCCGTCGCCGAGCAGTCCGGCCAGCACGAGCGGCACCAGGGTCGTCTTGCCGGTGCCGGGCGGCGCGACGAGGACGGCGGTGCCGTGCCCCTCCAGGGCCTCGTTCAGGGCGGGAAGGGCACCGCGTACGGGAAGGGCGTCCAGGGCGTCGTAACGGATCACGCACTCAGTCTCGTACGCACACGAAGATCGCCGTTCCCGGGATCAGGTTGCCGCGCAGCGGCGACCAGCCGCCCCACTCGGAGGTGTTCCAGGCCGGCCACTCCGGCTCGACCAGGTCCACCAGTCGCAGGTCGGCGGCCACGATGTCGCGCACCCGGTCGCCGATGGTCCGGTGGTGCTCGACGTAGACGGCGTGGCCGTCCTCGCCCTGCTCGACGTACGGCGTGCGGTCGAAGTACGAGGCCGAGACGCTCAGCCCCTCCGGGCCCGGCTCGTCCGGGAACGCCCAGCGGATCGGGTGGGTGACGGAGAAGACGAACCGGCCGCCGGGCCGGAGCACGCGGCGCACCTCGCGCAGGACCAGGACCGGGTCGGCGACGAAGGGCAGCGCCCCGTACGCCGAGCAGGCCAGGTCGAAGGAGGAGTCGGCGAAGGGGAGGGCGCCGGCGTCGGCGCAGACCAGGGGGAAGGGGCCGCCGATGCGCAGGGCGTGCTGGAGCTGGCGGTGGGAGATGTCCAGGGCGACCGGGCGGGCGCCCTGGGCGGCCAGCCAGCGCGAGCACTGGGCCGCTCCGGCGCCGATCTCCAGGACGTCCCTGCCCTTGAGGTCCTCCGGCGGGCCGAGCAGCTCGGCCTCCACCTCGTCCAGGCCCTCGGGGCCCCAGACGAAGCGGTCGTCGCCGAGGAACGTGCCGTGCTCGACCTGGTACTCGTCCGCGTTCCGGTCCCACCAGCCCCGGTTGGCCCGGGAACTCTCTGCCACTCCCGCGTCGCGTCGGGTGGCTTCGGGCTCGAACGCCTCGCGCTCTTGGATGATCGGCTCCCTCGTCGTACTCTTCCCTCCAACCCGTCCCCACGGGTGTCACGGAAGAGGTGCCTCAGGCCTGCACGGCCTCCAGAGACAGTTCTTGTGCCGGGTATGCGGCGATCCGCCCCGGGTGTGCGCCTTCGCGCATTGACCCTGCCCGGCTGCCCCCGTATGCTACAAGTTGCGCTGCGGGCCTGCGCACCTCAGACGTAGCAGGCTGCGCTCGCATCTGTTGTATGTCCCCTCGGTTTTCGAGGCGCCATCACCGGATTCCCGGTTTGGCGCTTCCTTGGCTGTCCGGCTTCTTCAGAGCGATACGGGCTCCCGGCGTAGCAGTACCTACGACTCAATGTCCGTACCGGAGCCCTTTCCCACATGACGAGCAGCACCGAGACCACCGCCACCACCCCGCAGGTTGCGGTCAACGACATCGGTAACGAGGAAGCCTTCCTCGCCGCGATCGACGAGACGATCAAGTACTTCAACGACGGCGACATCGTCGACGGCGTCATCGTGAAGGTCGACCGGGACGAGGTCCTGCTCGACATCGGTTACAAGACCGAAGGTGTCATCCCGAGCCGCGAGCTCTCGATCAAGCACGACGTCGACCCCAACGAGGTCGTCGCCGTCGGTGACGAGATCGAGGCCCTGGTCCTCCAGAAGGAGGACAAGGAAGGCCGCCTGATCCTCTCGAAGAAGCGCGCCCAGTACGAGCGTGCCTGGGGCACCATCGAGAAGATCAAGGAAGAGGACGGCATCGTCACCGGTACCGTCATCGAGGTCGTCAAGGGTGGTCTCATCCTCGACATCGGCCTCCGCGGCTTCCTCCCGGCCTCCCTGGTCGAGATGCGCCGCGTCCGCGACCTCCAGCCCTACGTGGGCAAGGAGCTCGAGGCGAAGATCATCGAGCTGGACAAGAACCGCAACAACGTGGTCCTGTCCCGCCGTGCCTGGCTGGAGCAGACCCAGTCCGAGGTCCGCCAGACGTTCCTCACGACCCTCCAGAAGGGTCAGGTCCGTTCCGGTGTGGTCTCCTCGATCGTCAACTTCGGTGCCTTCGTGGACCTGGGTGGCGTCGACGGTCTGGTCCACGTCTCCGAGCTGTCCTGGAAGCACATCGACCACCCGTCCGAGGTTGTCGAGGTCGGCCAGGAAGTCACCGTCGAGGTCCTCGACGTCGACATGGACCGCGAGCGCGTCTCCCTGTCGCTGAAGGCGACCCAGGAAGACCCGTGGCAGCAGTTCGCCCGCACCCACCAGATCGGCCAGGTCGTGCCCGGCAAGGTCACGAAGCTGGTTCCGTTCGGTGCGTTCGTCCGCGTGGACGAGGGCATCGAGGGTCTGGTGCACATCTCCGAGCTGGCCGAGCGCCACGTGGAGATCCCGGAGCAGGTCGTCCAGGTCAACGACGAGATCTTCGTCAAGGTCATCGACATCGACCTCGAGCGTCGTCGCATCAGCCTCTCGCTGAAGCAGGCCAACGAGTCCTTCGGTGCCGACCCGGCCTCGGTCGAGTTCGACCCGACCCTGTACGGCATGGCCGCGTCCTACGACGACCAGGGCAACTACATCTACCCCGAGGGCTTCGACCCCGAGACCAACGACTGGCTCGAGGGCTACGAGAAGCAGCGCGAGGAGTGGGAGCGCCAGTACGCCGAGGCGCAGACCCGCTTCGAGCAGCACCAGCAGCAGGTCATCAAGAGCCGCGAGGCCGACGCTGCCGCTGCCGCCGAGGGTGGCGACGCCGCCGGTGCGGCTCCGGCCGCGGGTGGCGGTTCGTACTCCTCCGAGGGTGCGGACACGTCCGGCGCGCTGGCCTCGGACGAGGCGCTCGCCGCGCTTCGCGAGAAGCTCGCGGGTGGCCAGAGCTGAACGCAGGCCGCTGAGGCTTAGCCGTTGAGCTGAGGGGTCGCACCTTTCGAGGTGCGGCCCCTCAGGGTTTTCCGGTGGTGCGGTGAGCGGTGTTCCGGGTGCGGGCCGACGGGGGACTGGGCGCGCAGTTCCCCGCGCTCCTCAAGGGCGTTGCGGAACCGGACAGACACCCGAGTGACGCGTGAGTCGTCACGGGCCCGCCGCGCATCCTCGCCAAAGGCGGTGCGGCTTCCGCTGCGCACGCGGCATCGTCATCAGACGCCCCACCTGGACGCCCCCTGGCCCGACGGCACCCCGGGCGGCCCCGTCGACGTCCGTCGCGAGCGGGGCGATCCCCCGAGCCGTCGCGCTCCTCCACGCGCGCGTGCGGGCCTCGTGACGGGGTGGAGCGGCGCATGAGATGCCCGTAAGAGGTGCCTGATCAGAGGCGTGGGTGGGAATGCCCATGCCCTGGGGGGCGTTGTGCAGTACGAACACGAGGAGGAGCGGTCACAGTGCTTGATCCGCAGGGTTTGTACGCATGGGAGCCGAAGGGCCTGGCTGTCGTCGACATGGCGCTCGCCCAGGAGTCGGCCGGCCTTGTCATGCTCTACCACTTCGACGGATACATCGACGCGGGCGAGACCGGCGACCAGATCGTCGACCGGGTGCTCGACTCGCTGCCCCACCAGGTCGTGGCCCGTTTCGACCACGACCGGCTCGTGGACTACCGCGCCCGCCGACCGCTGCTGACCTTCAAGCGCGACCGCTGGACGGACTACGAGGTCCCCTCGATCGAGGTCCGGCTCGTCCAGGACGCCACCGGGGCGCCCTTCCTGCTGCTGTCCGGCCCGGAGCCGGACGTGGAGTGGGAGCGCTTCGCGGCGGCCGTCGAGCAGATCGTGGAGCGGCTCGGCGTCCGGCTCGCCGTGAACTTCCACGGCATCCCCATGGGCGTCCCGCACACCCGCCCCGTAGGCCTCACCCCGCACGGCAACCGCAACGACCTCGTGCCGGGCCACCGCAGCCCCTTCGAGGAGGCGCAGGTCCCCGGCAGCGCCGAGTCGCTCGTCGAGTACCGCCTCATGGAGGCCGGACACGACGTCCTGGGAGTCGCCGCGCACGTCCCGCACTACATCGCCCGCTCCCCGTACCCGGACGCGGCCCTGACCGTCCTGGAGGCCATCACGGCGGCCACCGGTCTGGTCCTGCCGGGCATCGCGCACGCCCTGCGCACCGACGCCCACCGCACCCAGACCGAGATCGACCGCCAGATCCAGGAGGGCGACGAGGATCTCGTGGCCCTCGTCCAGGGCCTTGAGCACCAGTACGACGCCGCGGCGGGCGCCGAGACCCGCGGCAACATGCTCGCCGAATCGGCCGACATCCCGTCCGCCGACGAGATCGGGCGGGAGTTCGAGCGCTTCCTGGCGGAGCGGGAGGGCGACAGCTGAGCCCTGCGGGACGCGATGTCAGCGGCACCCCCTAAGCTGCGGCTCATGCTGAAGGTGGGCCTGACCGGCGGGATCGGCGCCGGCAAGAGCGAGGTGTCGCGGCTGCTCGTAGAGCGGGGTGCCGTGCTGATCGACGCGGACCGCATCGCGCGCGAGGTCGTCGCGCCGGGTACGCCGGGACTGGCCGCTGTCGTGGCGGCCTTCGGGGACGGCGTGCTCGCCGCCGACGGCAGCCTGGACCGGCCCGCACTGGGGTCGATCGTGTTCGCCGACCCCGACAGGCTCGCCGTGCTGAACTCGATCGTGCACCCGCTGGTGGGCGCCCGCTCCCGGGCCCTGGAATCCGCCGCCGACGAGAACGCGGTCGTCGTCCACGACGTCCCGCTCCTCACCGAGAACGCCCTCGCCCCGCTCTACGACGTCGTGGTCGTCGTCGACGCGAGCCCCGAGACCCAGCTCGACCGCCTCGTCAGGCTGCGCGGCATGACCGAGCAGGACGCCCGCGCGCGGATGGCCGCCCAGGCCACGCGGGAGCAGCGCCTGAAGATCGCGGACATCGTCATCGACAACGACGTCCCCCTGGAAGACCTGCGGCGCCGCGTGACGGACGTGTGGGAGGAGCTCGTACGAAGAGCTCGCGCGTCCCACGATGCGGCCCAGGCGTCTCAGAGCACCCCCGAGCCGTCCCGCGGCTCGCCCCGGGCGACCCAGGAATAGCAGCCCCTCGTCCGGGCGTTGAACCCGTCCAGTGAGGGAAGGACTTTGCCGTGCCCGAGACCAGCGGTTCGACCGGACGTACTCCGGAGACGCATGTCATCGACTTCCGTGCCGCCGAGCAGCTGCTCGCCGCGCGGGACCCCAAGGGTGCGGTGAAGCTGCTCGACCAGGTGATCGCCGCGCACCCCGAGAACACCGCCGCCCGTCTGCTGCGCGCGCGTGCCTTCTTCGCCGCGGCCCAACTGCGGCCCGCGGAGCTGGAGTTCACCATCGTCCTGGAGCGCGAGCCGGACAACGCGTTCGCACACTTCGCACTCGCCCGCACCTATGAGCGCCAGGCCCGCCCCGACCAGGCCAAACGGCACTTCCGGCTGGCCGCCGCACTGGACCCGAACCCGCAGTACCTGAAGGCGGCACGCTTCGACTCGTGACGGCTCAGGGAGCGGGCCGGTCCGGAGGACCGCTCGGCCGGCGGTTCCCCGGTCGCCGGTGCGGCGGCCGGTTCTCCACCGGCCGGTACGGCGGGACGTCCGGGCCCGGCTGGTAGTGCGGGCCCTGGCGGATGTGCCGGAGGATCAAGGTCAGATCGACGGTGATCACCAGCCACAGCACCCCGCAGGCGGCCGCCCAGCCGGGACGGCCCGCGAGCGCGAACGCGGCCGTCCCGAAGACCGTCCAGACCACCCCCCAGACGCTCAGCCAGAGACGCGCCCGCAGAGCACTGCGCGCGGTCGTGGGCTCACTGCCCGTACGCATTGGGATCACCGCTCCTCTCTGAAAACGTAACTCTTCACCGGGGGAACACGTGCTGCCGGAGACCGACGATCTCGCCGAGGCGCTGCTCGACCTCGCGGTACCCCATGAGGACATCGACGAACTCGTGCGGATGCGCCGCAGGGTGACGGACGACCCGGAGACGCGGTCGCTGCTGGAGGCGTCGGCGGAACAGCTCGTCCGGGGCATGGGCGAACCCGGGGGCGGCGATGCCGACCTGACCGGGCCCGACCGGGAGCCGGGCCCGCTGCGGAGCTGCTTCCCGGTGTACGTCTTCGTCGCGGTGCTGCCGTACACGCGCGCGTACCACCGCGACCGGGGCGTCCCGGCCGACGTCTCCCGGCGCACCCTCGCCGACCTGGGGCGGAACATGGCCGTCCACCGGCGGCGGCACGGCCGGGCCGGGGTGCAGTCCCCGCGGTGGCTCACCCGTCATTTCTGCGGCGAGCTGTACCAGCTGGGGCGGCTCCAGTTCGAGCGGACGCGGCTCTGGCGGGGCGCGGCGCGGCAGCTCGCGTCCGTGGGGCTGGACGCGCCGGTCGGCACGCCGTGTCTGGACCTCCACATCCCTGACTTCCTCGGGCCCCTGTCGCCGGACGCCTGCGACCGCTCGCTGGCCCTGGCCGCCGAGTTCTTCGCCCGGTGCTACCCGGAGGAGAAGCACCGGGCGGCGATGTGCCACTCCTGGCTGCTGGACCCGCAGCTGAAGCGCTACCTGCCCGCGGACTCCAACATCGTCCGCTTCCAGGAGCGGTTCCGGATCGCCCCGCAGGACACCGAGCCGGCCGACACCGAGCCCGTTCAGTTCGTCTTCGGGGACCCGGAGTCGGCGGTCGCGGGCCTGCCGCGGCGCACGGCGCTGGAACGGGCGGTGGGGGACCATCTGCGGTCCGGCGGCCACTGGTACATCGGGCACGGATGGTTTCCCCTGCCGTCCCAGGGACTCGGTCCCTCGAACGGGTGAAGCTGTTCGGTCGGGGAACGGGCGTGCGGATGCGGGCCGTTGGACGGGCATGGAGCTGAAAATGCGTGAGGGGTACGAGGGGACGGGACCCGGGGCGATCACCCCGGACGGCTGCGCGGTGGAGCTGTACGCACGGCTCCCGGTGTACGACGAGCCGGACATCATCGCCGCGGCCGTACCGGCGGGGGCGCGCATCCTGGAACTGGGCTGCGGTGTGGGGCGGATGACCCACCCGCTGCTGGAGCGGGGCTTCACGGTCACGGCGGTGGACGAGTCCCCGCAGATGCTGGAGCGCGTCCGCGGGGCGCGCACGATATGCGGCAAGGTCGAGGACCTCGACCTGGGCGAGACGTTCGACGTGGTGATGCTCGCGTCGTTCCTCGTGCACAGCGGGGACACCGAGGTGCGGCGCGGCCTGTTGCACACCTGCGCCCGGCATGTGGCCGACGGCGGGTGCGTACTGATCCAGCGGGAGGGCGAGGAGTACCACACCGACCTGCCGCGCGAACGCGTCGACCCGAGCGGCTTCACCGTGCGGATGGTGTCCGCGGAGCCGGTGGGGGACGGGGTGAACTCGGTGCACGCGGAGTACGAGTTCCCCGACGCGGTGTGGACCCAGACCTTTCTGTCCCGGCCGCTGACGAAGGAGCAGTTCGAGGGGGCGCTGGCGGAGGCGGGGCTGCGGGTGGACAAGTACCTGACGGAGGACCGGATCTGGGTGCGGGCGGTACGGGTGGGGGAGGCCGCCTAGAAAGCGCGCATTCCCTCGCCGGGCGGCGATGAGTTTTGCCGGGGGAGGCGGTCTGTCTCTGTGACAGCACAACGAACCGCTTTCCACAGGAGATTCCGATGTCCGAGACGACCGTCCCCGGCACCTCCGTCCCCACCGCTTCCCCCGCCTCCTCCGCCGACTCCCGTACCGGCACCGTCGTCGCCGAGACCGCGACCGCCCGAGGCCGCCGCGCCAGGATCGCCCTGCGCACCATTCAGGTGCTGCTCGCCCTGTTCTACGCCTTCGCGAGCGCGCTGCCCAAGCTGATCGCGCACCCCACGGCCGTCGACGCCTTCGCCGAGATGGGCTGGGGCAATGCGGGGATGTACATCATCGGCACACTGGAACTCGCCGGTGCCGCCGCCCTGTTGATCCCGGTGCTCCAGTCGGTGGCCGCGGTGGCGCTGAGCGGGCTGATGGTGGGCGCCTTCGTGGTCCAGGTCTCCTACTTCGACGGGGAGAACGCCGCGACGCCCCTCATCCTGATCGTGCCGCTGGCCCTCATCGCCTGGGCCCGACGCGACCACAACGCACGGCTGCTGCGGCTGGTGGGACGACGAGGGTGACCTGTGCGGCCGCTTCGGCAGTGACACCGACGCACAGGGCGACGACGTCCGGCGGGCCGGAGGGCCTGGGCCGGACGTCGTCGCCGTGTGCGGGTGGTCTCACGGTCGGGGGGTGCGGCCGCCCGTTCCCGGCTCGCCGCCGAAGCCGCGCAGCCGTTCCATGTCCCGGCGGTCCCGCTTGGTCGGGCGTCCCGCGCCGCGGTCGCGGATGCCTGCCGGAGCGACGGCCTCGCGCGGCGGAGGCGGCGGGCTGTTGTCGACGTAGCACTGCACGGCGACCGGGGCCCCGACCCGCTTCCGGATCAGGCGCTTGACGACGACGATCCGCTCACGTCCCTCGTGCACCAGACGGACCTCGTCGCCGACACGGACGGAGTGGGCCGGCTTGACCCGCTCGCCGTTCACCCGGACATGACCGCCCTTGCAGGCGGCGGCACCGGCGGAGCGGGTCTTGATCAGGCGCACGGACCAGATCCAGCTGTCGACCCGAACCGTCTCGCCCTGCTGCGGCCCGGCGGCCTCGGCGGCGGCGACAGCGGCGGCGACCTGCTGGTCCGGTCCCGCGTCGGCACCAGGACCGGGCGCCTCCGCGCCGGTGGCGGCCGGTGCCCTCTCGGTTCCGTTCCGAGCGGGTGCGTCGGTGTTCATGCGCTCGCCCGCCTCGCCCTCCACACGTTCAGCAGCCATGCCCCGACCTTAGCCCGACGGCCTGGTCCACCCCGACGGAATTCCACGCCGGGCCCTGCCACGCCGGGCCCTGCCACGCCGGGCCCTGCCACGCCGGGCCCTGCCACGCCGGGCCCCTCCACCCCCCGGCCCTGCCACCCCCGGCCCGCCACGTCCGGCCCTGCCCCCCCGGCGTGCTGCCGGCCGGCACGGAGACGGTCGTACGGTGGTGTCGTGGACGCTCTTGCCGACCTCGACCTGCGTATCGCGGGCTGCCGGGCCTGTCCCCGCCTGGTCGACTGGCGCGAGGAGGTGGCCCGCACGAAACGGGCCGCCTTCGCCGACCAGACGTACTGGGGCCGCCCCGTACCCGGTTTCGGGCCGTCGGACGCCCGGATGCTGATCATCGGCCTCGCGCCCGCCGCGCACGGCGGCAACCGCACCGGTCGGATGTTCACCGGCGACCGCTCCGGAGACGTGCTGTACCGGGCGCTCCACGACGTCGGCCTCGCCTCGCAGCCCACGTCCGTGTCCGCCGACGACGGGCTGGAACTGCACGGCGTCCGCATCACCTCGCCCGTGCACTGCGCCCCGCCCGCCAACAAGCCGACCCCGGGGGAGCGGGACACCTGCCGTCCCTGGCTGGTGCAGGAGCTGAGACTGCTGCGGCCGACGCTGCGGAGTGTCGTCGTACTCGGCGCCTTCGGCTGGCAGGCCACGCTGCCCGCGCTGGCGGAGGCGGGGTGGGAGGTGCCCCGCCCGCGCCCGGTCTTCGGGCACGGGGCGCGCGTACCGCTCGACGGAATCGAGCTGTTCGGCTGTTTCCACGTCAGCCAGCGCAACACGTTCACCGGCCGACTGACCCCGCAGATGCTCCGGGACGTGCTGCGCACGGCGGCCGCGGTCTATTGAGGCGACCGTGCACCGGCGCGGGAGTTAAGGTCACCGGATGCCTCTCTACCCGGAGATCGAACCGTACGACCACGGCCTGCTCGATGTCGGAGACGGCAACCACGTCTACTGGGAGACCTGCGGAAATCCACACGGCAAGCCGGCCCTCGTGCTGCACGGCGGGCCGGGGTCCGGTTCCACATCCTGGGCGCGGCGCCTGTTCGACCCGGCCGCGTACCGGATCGTGCTGCTCGACCAGCGCGGCTGCGGGCGTTCCACGCCGCGCGCGAGTGTGTACGAGACCGACATGAGCGTGAACACCACCCCTCATCTGCTCGCCGACCTGGAGCTGCTGCGGCGGCATCTGGGGATCGAGCGGTGGCTGGTGTGGGGCGTGTCGTTCGGGTCGGTGCTCGGGCTGCGGTATGCCCAGACGCATCCCGAGGCCGTCTCGGAGCTGGTGCTGACCGGGGTCGCGACGGGGTCGAACGCGGAAGTCGCCTTGTTGACAAGGGGACTTGGGCGGATCTTCCCCGAGGCCTTCGAACGCTTCGTCGCGGAGGTGCCGGTCGGCGAGCGGTCCGGGAACCTCGCCGCCGCGTACAGCCGGCTGCTGGAGTCGTCCGACCCCGAGGTGCGGGCTCGGGCCGCGCGGGCGTGGACCGACTGGGAGACGGCGACGATTCCGGCGCCGCCGCGGTCGGTCGAGCGTTTCGAGAACCCGGAGTTCCGCCTCGGCTTCGCCCGCACCGTCACGCACTACTGGGGCAACGACCACTTCCTGGAGGCGGACGGCGTCGTCCTGCGTGACGCACACCTGCTGAAGGGCATCCCCGGCACGCTCGTCCAGGGCAGCCTGGACTTCGGCAACCTTCTCGGCATCGTCTGGCGGCTCCATCAGGCCTGGCCGACGAGCGAGTTGGTGGTGATCGACGAGGTCGGGCACAACGCGGGCGCGCCCGACGTGGTCGAGGCGCTGGTCGCCGCGACCGACAAGTACGCCCATAGGTGAGAGGGTCGAGGGGCGCCGCCGCGGTGGTTCAGCGGGGTTCCCCGAACAGCTGCCGTACCGTCGACTCGTAGTTGGTCCGCACGTGGGCGAGGGCGTGCGCGCGGGCCCGCTCCGGGTCGCCGGACGCGATCGCCTCGTACAACTCACGGTGTTCTATAAGGAGTTGGGGCCACTCCTCGTTCCGGCGGGTCATCCAGCGCAGTCGGCCGGCGACCGGTTCGAGGGCCTCGATCAGCAGGGTGTTGCCGGCCATGGCCACGATGCGGTCGTGCAGCCGGCTGTTGATGTCCGTGATCGCCTCCGCGTCGCCCGCCTCGGTCGCGGTCGCCGCCTGGTCCAGGAGCCGTTCTACCTCGGCCAGCTCCTGCGGGGTCGCGCGGGCCGCGGCCAGCCCGGCCGCGTAGACCTCCAGCGCCTCGCGCAGCTCGAAGAGCTCCTTGACGTCCTGCGGGGTGAGCCGCCGTACGACGGTCCGGCGTGGTGTCTCGAAATGGACGAAGCCCTCGGCGACCAGGGCGCGGATCGCTTCGCGGACCGGCACCCGGGAGACGCCGAAGCGCTCGGCGAGCTCTCTTTCGACCAGTCGGTCGCCCGGGCGCAGACCGCCCGCGATGATCTCCTGCCGCAGGGCGGCCAGGACGCGTTCGCGGACGGCGCCGAGGGGTTCGATCTTCGTCGTGGAGCTCATGCAGCCATCTTCGCCGACTCCGGAGGTGTTTTACGGAGCGTTAACGAACGCGACATCGGTCGGAACGCTTGACGGGAGGAGCATGACCGCAGTTTGGTATACCAAACGGCCGCCACCCTCCTCCGTCCCCGGCACATGGAGGCCCCGTGTCCCTCGCTGACCGCGCCACAGCCACCGGCGCCGCCGCGTTCGTCCCCGACCCCCGCCTCACCAACGAAGACCTCGCGCCCGCGGGGAAGCGGAACTGGAAGGTCTTCGACCTCTTCGCGATGTGGATGTCCGACGTCCACAACCTGGGCAACTACACCTTCGCCGCCGGTCTGCTCGTCCTCGGCATGAACGTGTGGCAGGTCTTCACCTCGCTCCTCGTCGGCTTCGTGCTCATCTACATCGGCATGAACTGGATGGGGAGGATCGGCCAGCGCCACGGCGTGCCCTTCCCGGTCGTCAGCCGCATCAGCTTCGGCGTCTGGGGCGCCAACATCCCGGCCCTCATCCGGGCCGTGATCGCCATCATGTGGTACGGCATCCAGACCTATCTGGCCTCGGTCGCGGTGAACGTGATGCTGCTGGCCGCCTGGCCGGGCCTGGAGTCCTGGACGCACAGCTCCTTCCTGGGCCTCGACGCGCTCGGCTGGATCTCCTTCCTCTCCCTCTGGCTGATCCAGGCGCTGATCATCAGTCAGGGCATGGAATCTGTGCGGAAGTTCCAGGACTTCTGTGGTCCGGCCATCTGGCTGGTCATGATCGCGCTCGCGGTCTGGGTCCTGGCCAAGGCCGACTGGACCATCTCCCTCACCACCACCCCGCACCCGGTGTCGGTCGGCGAGCAGTGGCGGCAGTGGTTCGGCGCGATCGGACTGATCCTCGCGACGTACGGCACGCTGATGCTCAACTTCTGCGACTTCTCCCGCTTCGCGCCGGACTACCGCACCGTGCGCCGCGGCAACTTCTGGGGCCTGCCGATCAACTCCACGGCCTTCGTGGTCGTCTCGGTGATCGTCACGGCCGGTTCGCTGGAGGTGTTCGGCGAGGCCATCACCGATCCGGCGGAGCTGGTGGCCAAGGTCGGCAACACCTGGGTCCTGGTCGTCGCCGCGCTCACCTTCGCCGTCGCCACCATGGGCGTCAACATCGTCGCCAACTTCGTCTCACCGGCGTACGACCTCGCCAACGTCTGGCCGCAGAAGATCACCTTCAAGGTCGGCGGCATGATCAGCACGGTGGCGGCGCTGGTGGTGACCCCCTGGAACCTCTTCTCCAACCCCACGGTCGTCAACTACTTCCTCGGCGGTCTCGGTGCCTTCCTGGGCCCGCTGTTCGGCGTGATCATGCTGGACTACTACTGGATCAAGAAGGGCCGCGTGGACGTGAACGAACTGTTCGACGGCACCCCCGGCGCCCGCTACTACTACCGGAAGGGCGTCAACCCCAAGGCGCTGTGGGCCTTCCTGCCGGCGGCGGGCGTCGCGGCGGTCCTCGCCCTGGTGAAGACGTTCAGCGACGTGGCCCCGTACTCCTGGTTCATCGGCACGGCGCTGGCGGCGGGACTGTACGCGGTGCTGTGCCGCGACGAACGCACGGCCACGGCAGCGGCTACGACCAACGAGGCTGTGGAGGTCTGACGGAAGTGCGGATCGTCGTCACCAACTGCAACACCACGCAGGAGATGACCGAGGAGATCGTACGAGGTGCCCGGGCCGCGGCAGGCCCGGGCACCGCCGTGACCGGGCTGACGCCGCGGTGGGGACCCGAGTCGGCCGAGGGCTGGCTCGACAGCTACCTGTCGGCCGCCGCGGTGATCGACCTCCTGCGCACCTACGAGGGACCGGCCTACGACGCGGTCGTCATGGCCGGCTTCGGAGAACACGGGCGGGAAGGCGTCCGGGAGCTGGTGGACGTGCCGGTCGTCGACATCACCGAGGCGGCGGCCCATCTGGCCTGCCTGCTCGGCCGCCGCTACGGGGTGGTCACCACCCTGGAACGCTCCTGCGGCCAGATCGAGGACAGCCTGGAACTGGCGGGCGTCGGCCGCAACTGCGCGGCGGTTGTCGGAACGGGCCTGAGCGTCCTCGAACTCGGCGACGCGGAGCGCACGGAGGCCGCCTTCGTCGCCGCCGCGGAGAGAGCGATCGCAGCGGGGGCCGAGGTGCTGGTGCTGGGCTGCGCCGGAATGACGGGCTTGCAGCGGGCGGTGGGGGAGAAGCTGGGGCTGCCGGTGGTCGACGGGGTGGGGGCCGCGGTGAAGCTGGCGGAGTCGCTGGTCGGGCTGGGCCTGGGGACGAGCCGGGTGGGCGGTTATGCGCGACCGTTGCCGAAGGGGCGGGTTTGGGGGAGGCGGGTGGAGTGAGGGTCCGGCGGGTGGAGCGAGGGGGCAGATGAGGGAGGGGCCGGCAGGTGGAGTGAGGGGGCGGATGGGGGAGGGGCCGGCGGGTGGAGCGAAGGGTCTGGATGAGTGAGGGGCCGGCGGGGGCAGTGAGCGGCCCGCATGGGTGAGGGGCCGCCGTCGGGGTGATCCTGGTGCGGGCCGGGCGGGCGTGCGCCGGTGTGGGGGCGGTGCGGTCGCACACTTCCGTCGGGACGAGTCGCGCCGCCGCCTGCGTCCCGCGCCGCTCCCGGCGCCTGGTATCGGCGGCGGGAACGGAGTTGCCGGTGTTCGGGTGGTCGTCACTGGCCGGTGGGCGGGCTTCGCGTGCGGTGCTCGCCGTGCTGCTCGTCGGCGTGTGCTGCACCGGCGCCTCGGGCGGGGTGCCGGACGGCGGCCCGTGCCGCCTCGGACAGCCCGCGGCCTCGGCGCACTGCACTGCCCCCGAGTCGTTCTGGACGAACCCCGACTCACGGGCCGCCCGGCAGGCCGCCGAGTGGAGGCGGGCGGGGCGGCACACGGAGGCCGCGTTGATGGACCGCATCGCGACGCGCCCCCAGGCCGAGTGGCTGAACGGCCCGCACCCCGGCCCCGTCGTCCGCGCCCGCACCACGGCCGCGGCGCGCACCGGCCGGACGGCCGTACTCGTGGCGTACTACATCCCCCACCGCGACTGCGGCCTGTTCTCCACCGGAGGTGCCCCGAGCGCGGCTGCCTACCGCGCGTGGGTGGACGAGTTCGCCGCAGCCCTCGGCGACCGGGCCGCCTATGTCATCGTCGAACCGGACGCCGTCGCCCAGGTGGTGGCGGGCTGCACACGGATCGTCGCGAAGGACCGCTACGCCCTGCTCGCCTACGCCGTCGACCGTATCGAGCGGCGCCCGCACACCCGCGTCTACCTCGACGCGGGCAACTCCGGCTGGATTCCGGAGGCGTGGCGTCTGGTCGACGCCCTGAAGGCGTCGGGAGGGACCCGCGCCGACGGCTTCGCGCTCAACGTCTCCAACTTCCAGACGAGCGCCGCCAGTTCCACCTACGGGGACCAGCTCTCGAAGGACCTCGGCGGCAAGCACTACGTCATCGACACCAGCCGCAACGGCAACGGGCCCTACGCCGGCACCGACGGCTGGTGCAATCCACCCGGACGCGCCCTGGGCGAACCCCCGACGGCACGCACGGGACACCCTCGGCTGGACGCGTACCTGTGGATCAAGCGCCCGGGTGAGTCCGACGGAACCTGCCGGGGTGGGCCGGCGGCGGGCCGCTGGTGGCCGTCGTACGCGCTGGGGCTGGCCCGAAACGCGCGCCGCTGATCCTCCTCGGGTTGCTCACGGCTGCCAGACGTACCGCACGTCCGGCTCCCGCTCCTCGTTCCCGCTCCCGTCCGTCGACTCGGCCGCGACGAAGCCGTGCCGCTCGTAGAAGCGGTGGGCGGGCTTGTTGACCTGGAAGGTCCACAGGTGCAGCCCCTGCGGACTGCGCTCCTTGGCGAGCGCGACGAACCGGTCCCCGACGCCCCGCCCGCGCCACTCCGGGGCGAGGTAGAGCTGGGAGAGCAGGTCGCCGTCGAGCACCATGACCCCCACGATCTCCCGGTTCCCGGGACCGGACGTCTCCGCGACCCAGGTGTCCCGCAACGGCACGACCACCGCCCGGAAGTAGTCCCGTACCTCGTCGTCGGACCGTGGCCGGACGACCGTCGGCAGTGCGGCACCGAACGACCGCAGCCAGACGTCGGCCGCCGCGGCGGCGTCAGGGGCGGTGGCCCGGCGTATCGAGACGCCTTGTCCGGCGTTCATCGCGCCTCCTCCGGGACCGCGGCCGTCGCGGTGATCTCCACCAACTGGCCGCTGTACCCGAGGCAGGCCACGCCGATCAGCGTGGACGAGTGCGGCCCGGTGCTGAGCCCGGACGCCTCCACGACCTCCCAGACGGCGGAGAGAGCTGACGTCTCATTGCTCACGACATACACGTCCGTGGAGAGCACGTGGGTCAAGTCGCTGCCGATCACCCGCAGTTGCTCCTCCAGATTGGCGATCACCTGCTCGGCCTGGCGCACGGGGTCTCCCTCGCCGACCAGTCGGCCCTCACCGTCCAGCGGCACCGAACCGGCGAGGAACGCGAGTCTGGTCCCGGCCTCCACGACGGAGGCGTGGGAGTAGGTGGGGGGCGGGAAGAGGGCGGGGGCGGTGACGCGCCGGATCAAAGCGGCTCCCGAGGCGGTGGACGGGGAACGGGCAACCCGGCGATCATCCACGGAGCGGTTGTGCAGCGCATCCAATTTTTCCGGCAGGGCCGTCCGACCCGGCCGCAGCTCCCGACTCCGCTCCGCCGCCTCGACTCGCTCGACGCGATACAGGCGCACCGGGGGCGCCGCTCTGACCCGCGGATTCACACTCAGTCGGTCCGGCGGCCCGAGCAGCCGGTGCACCATGCTCCCGGCCCAACCCCGCATACGCAGTCCGGCCAAGGAGACGTACCGCCGTCCGTCCTCCTCGTGCTCCCCACGACCCGCACTCGTCATCGCAGCCTCCCCCGTGGCACACCACGACCTCCCGGCCGCGGCCCGTCCGTCACACTCTGTGACGACGCATCCCATTGAAGCGCGTCCCACTGACAATCGTCCGAGCCGGCGGCTGCCCGTGGACAACCGCGCATAACCGCTCGACGCGAGGAGGCGGTCGGTGCCAGCCTTCGGCGGACGGCGCTTCGCGCGACGGGCGCCCACAGCCGCAAGTGCTCTGCGTTTCAGGAGGCTCGTGCGTGTCCCGCACCGCCCATCACGTCCCCAGCCGGCACCGCATCCTCCCCGCCTTCTGGGCGCTGGGCCTGCCGGGCCCGTGGACCGGCCACGCCATGCCTGAACTCCGCTACTCGCACGCGGAGTTGGCCCGCGCCCGCCGCGGGGGGCGGCGCCCCGTGCCGAGGCGTGTCGTGCGGAGCTTCACGTCGTACACGTACTCCCGGGCGCTGAACGAGCGGACGAGCAGCCCCTATGAGCGCCGCGCCCGTGCCGCCCTCCAGGCCTTCCGGGCCGCCGCTCACCGCGAACTGCGCGCCGCTGCCGCCGATCCCGCCGCTACCGCGGAGGCGCTGCCCCGGCGGGCCGAGGACCTGGACCATCCGCCGGTCCGGCATCGGCACCGGGATCTCCGGGATGCCTGAGCGAGAGGGGTCTCCCCGCTCCCGGACGCGGAACCGGCCCCTCCGCGACAGGCCGTACGGCCGAACTCCCCGCGCCCGACATGGACTTCACGCCCCGGAACGGTCAGGACCCCTGTGGCCTGTGGGGGGGGGACCCCGCCCCCGAGGACCGTGGCGTCGGAAGATCGATCAGGTCGCTGACGTCCGCCACCTCCTGAAGAGTTCGCGCCAGCGAGACCAGGGTCTGACGAACCTCGCCGATCCGTTCGCGCAACGCGCCCGCGTGTTCCCACTCCCGTTCCCACGCCACCGGGTCGTACCCCTCCGGGCGCTGGGACTCGTACGCCGTCAGCCGCGGATGCCACGCCGCGAGCAGGGGCCGCAGGACGCGGTTGAGGACCGTGACCGCGAGGACGCCGAAGCTGACGTGGCCCGGGGCGAGGGGCGGGGCGACGTCCGGGCCGTAGCGGCGCAGTATCTCGCGGGTCGTGTTGAAGAAGGTGTAGAGGGAGGACAGCGCCTCGCGCAGGAAGCCCTCACCCGGGTCGAGTTCCTCGACCGACACGCGCGTGACCAGCTCCAGGTACAGCTCCCAGGCCGCGCTGCGCTCCGCGTCCGCCGGTTCCCACGTGCCCGAGATCTCGCCCACGAACGGAATCGTCAGCTTGGCCGTGACCTGAGCCGGGCCACCCGGTCGACGCCGCCTGCGCTGCCTGTTTGCCATGATCGACCTCCCCGGTACCCACAGTAGGGTAAGTCGCCGTGTGGGACGTCTTCCTCAGCTACAGCCGCGGTGATGTGGAGCGGGTCCGTCCGCTCGTGCGCGCGTTGCGCGACGGCGGGCTGGCGGTGTTCACGGACGAGACCGGGGTCGCCTCCTTCACCGGCATCAGCGACACCATCCGCCGCGAACTCGCCCGTTCCAAGGCCCTGTTGGCCTACTACTCCACCGGCTACCCGGAGCGCGCGGCCTGCCAGTGGGAGCTGACGACCGCCTACTTGGCGGGACTCGGGGAGGGCGACCCGCGGCGTCGTGTCATGGTCGTGAATCCGGAGCGGGGCACCGGCCACATCCATCCCGTCGAACTCCGGGACGCCCGCCACGCCACGCCCGACGACCCCGGCGCCCTCGTCGCGGACGTGCACGCGCACGTGGCCCGCCTCGACACCCCCATGACGATCGCCGAACCAGGCCTACGACGCTGGCGACTCGGTACCCCCGAGCCGCGTCCGGAGTTCCTCGGCCGCCTTTCCGAACTCTGGCAGGTCCACTCCGCCCTGCACGCCCACTCCGCCCCGCTCGTCACCGGCCGCGCCGCCGCCCACGCCGTGCAGCTCCGGGGCATGGCCGGCATCGGCAAGACACTGCTCGCCCAGGAGTACGCCCTGCGCTTCGAGGCGGCGTACCCGGGCGGTGTCTGCTGGGTGGACGGGGAGTCGTACGACGCGTCCGTGCGCGCCCTCGGCACGGCCGACCTCTTCTCCTACTTCGACGACCTCGGCAAACCGTTCCTGTGGATCGTCGACGCCGTCCCCGCGGGCCGCCTCGCCGCGCGCGACATCGCCGCCATGGCGGCGCCCCACCCGCTGGGCCGCACCCTCTTCACGCTCCGCACCCGTTCCTACGACGCCCTCGGCACCGCCGTCGACCTGGGGCCGCTCGACGCGCCCCACGCGCGCGTGGTGGCCGGAGGGGACGAGGTCCTGGCCGAAGCGGTGGGAGGACATCCGCTCGCCCTCGCCCTGCTGGGCCGGGCGGTCTCGTCCGGGGAGCGGCCCCGGACCTTGTACGACCGTCTGCACGCCCGCGGCCGGTCACTCCTCGACACGCTCGCGGCGGAAGACGTGACGGGGGCGGTCGTACGGGACGTGGACACGGCGGACGCCGCCGACGTCCTGCGCTGCGCGGTCGCCCTCCACCCCCTGCCCCTGACCACGGAGGACGCCGAACGCGTCCTGGCCTCCGCCGACCGCGTCCCTCAGGCCGTCGCCCGCCGACGGGCGGCCAACGGAATCCGTGAGCTGCGCGCCCACAGCCTGCTGACCCCGGACGCCGACGACGGCTGGGCTCTGCACCCCATGACCCTGCACGCCTGGCACCACCACGACCCGTCCCCCGCCCGCACCGAGGCCCTGCGCCATGCCGCGCTGCGCACCCTTTACGGCCGCCGCGGCCCGGTTACGCTGGCCTTCCCCGGCAGCCGAAGGGAGGCACCCATGACAGCGCCGAGCGAGTCGGAGCGGATGGCGGCCTTCGACATCCAGGTCGAGTTGGTCACCCGGATCGGGGTGCAGGAACTGGCGCCGGGGACGGGCAGTCTGCGCGAGGCGCTGACGTCCCTGAAGTCCCTGATCGACTTCACGCGCGCGACGCTGCACACGTACAGCATCGGGCTGGAACGGGGTTCGGCCGGTGGCGCCCCTACTGTCCAGAGCCTCGCGTACGGTCTGATCAACGACGTCATCCGCCCCTTCACGGCCGCCTGGCACCCGCGTCTGGCCGCGTACGAGGCCCGCTGCCCGGCGGACACCGCCCCGCTCGACCACGAGACGGCCTGGCCGGAGGCGGACACGATGCGTGCCGAACTGGCCTCGCTCCAGGGGCCCCTGCGGTCTATCGCCGGTCGGCTGGGGGACATCTCGGGGGCGGACTTCGGGGTGGCTGCGGGCGCGTGAGGGCGGGGACGGCCGATGCCGGGCTTTGGGCTGGTGGCGGGCGTGTGATGGAGGGGGTGGCCGACGCCGGGCTTCGGGGTGGTGGCGGCGCGTAATCGCGTGGAAGTGCGGCACCCGGCTTCGTACGCTGCCCTCATGCCCACGCCCGCCCTCTCCGACGCCGCCTTCCTCGACAGCACCGCCGATCGCCTCGCCGCGCTGCCGACCGTCCGGGCGGTCGCCCTCGGCGGCTCCCGCGCCCAGGGCACCCACGGCCCCGACAGCGACTGGGACCTGGCCGTCTACTACCGCGGCCCCTTCGACCCCGCCGACCTCCGCGCCGTCGGCTGGGAGGGCGAGGTGTCGGAGGTGGGCGGCTGGGGCGGAGGCGTCTTCAACGGGGGCGCGTGGCTGACCGTCGACGGGCGACGCGTCGACGTCCACTACCGCGATCTCGACGTCGTGGAGCACGAGTTGGCGGAGGCGGAGGCGGGGCGGTTCCGGGTGGAACCGTTGCTGTTCCATCTCGCGGGGATTCCGAGCTATCTGGTGGTGGCGGAGCTGGCGATCAACGAGGTGCTGCGGGGCGAACTGCCGCGCCCGGCGACCTATCCGGAGAAGCTGCGCCGTGCAGCGCGCGACCGCTGGCACGGCACGTCTCGGGCGACCTTGGCCTACGCACGCGCCAACCATGCCCCCTCGGGCCGTCTGACGGAGACCGCGGGCGCCATTGCGACGGCCGTCGTACAGGCGGGACACGGGGTGTTGGCGGGACGCGGAGAGTGGGTCACCAACGAGAAGCGGCTGGTGGAGCGGGCAGGTCTGAGGTCCGTGGACGCCGTCGTCGCATCGCTCTCTGCGGGGGCAGACGCGGACGCGTTGAGTCAGACGATTGATCAAGTGCAGGCGCTGTGTGAGAAGGCGGCAACCTGAGGCTCTGCTTTGAGCGAGAGCATCATGCTTTGGTGTGAACAGCAGCTCTTGCCATGTGGCTGGATCGGTTTTCCCGTAACGCTCAAGGGCCCGTGCCCACATAGAGACAGGCCAGGCCAGCCCTCGTCGCAGGCGGGACCCGACGCTCATCGACGTGCATGCACTCGTCTCTTTTCAGCCACATCCGCATATTTGCCCAGCATGTACAGTCCGATCCCCGCTTGAGGGGATATGCGGATGGCGCGAGTGCGCCGTGAACACGGGGAGAGACAAGTGAAGAAGACCCTGCTGACCACGGGGATCGTAGGCGCTCTGATGGCAGTGACGGCCGCACCGACCGGCGCCATCTCCGACACCGGCTCGACGGCTCTGCCCGGCACGGGCGCGAAGGTGGTGGCCAGCGCGTGGCACTGCAACGTCTATGCCGACAAGTGTTCCTTCAAGACGTCGACCAAGGCCATGAAGGGGCGCCACAAGTACAAGGTCAGCAAGATCACCAACGTGGCGACGGTGAAGGCCAACGGCTGGCAGGCCACCCTTTCGCTCAGTCCGAGCGGCACGATGGTGAGTGAGAACACCCGGCAGGTCAGCTGGACGAACAAGAACTCCTGGATCGCCGACATCAGCGGGATCGCCGATCCCGGCGGCTCGCTCAACACGAGCATTACCACCTGCTCCGACGGCGGCGCCTTCAAAGCCGGTGTGAAGGCGTTCGCCTCGGCGTGTGCCAACGACTGACCCGCGAACGCGTGAAGAACAGCCTTCTTCCGGGCCGCACAGGACGCCGCGGCCGGATGATCGCCGCCGTGGCGGTGGCGTGTGCCGCGGCTGTCCTGGGGGTCTCCATGTGCGGTGGCGGGCCGGTGAACCGGCCCACCCGGCCTGGTGCTGAACTGGCTGAGCACCTCGACGCCCTCCGCGGAGCCAATGATCTTGTCCGCGCCACCCGGGCCGACGTCGGACGGGACCCTGCGCTGTACCCGACGGCGTACGGCCGTCTGGAGGCCGAAGTGCGCGCGGGCGAACGTACCGGCAAGCCGATGCCTGAGGTCCGTTCAGGTGCTCTCACGAAACTCGCGCGCACCGACATCCTGGACACCCCCGCCTGGCGGGCGTACTACGTCTGTCTGTCGCTGGCCGGCTCCACGACGGGCGACGCGGTGACGATCTTGGAACGAGCCGGGCTCCGCAAGGACGCAGAGAAGGAGGCGCTCGCCTATCTCCGCTCACCGGACCCTGAAGACGATGCCCTGACCTCGCTTGCTACGCGGGCCGCATTCCTGGACACGCTGAGCTGCACTGGCCACGACGGTGATGCGCCCCGCGCAGCCGTGGACCGCCTTGCCGCGGACACGGCTCGCGTCGGGCAACCCGTTCCGGTGCTCTACGCGGTGGAGGCGCTGCGGACGGTGGGCGTGCACGTTCGTCCGGCACGGGCTTTGCGGGACGCTGACGGGCTGCTGAAGGCCGAGTGCACCGCTCTCGACCCCATCCAGCGAGCCGCTCTGGCGTTGCTGCGGCAGCAGTCGACGCCGCAGACCCGTAAGTGCCTGAAGCCCGCGCTGCACAACCCCGATCCCCAGACCCGGTGGCTGGCCCGGCGCGCACTCACGATCGGCGTCAGCAATGACGCATCGTCACTTCCCGCGCCGAAAGGGCACATCCGAACGGACGGTCTCGTCGCCAAGTCTCCAGCTCAGCTCGGCACCCTCACTGCCACGTACAACGCCGCCCGCGCCCTGACCGCTGGTGCGCAACAGGGGCGTGTGCCGGACTGGTTGACGCAGCAGCTGAAACAGCTGGGCTCCGGCCGCGCCCTCGAACCGTCCGACCGCCTGCTGCTCGCCATGACATGCCACCGGCTGTCCCTGGCATGTGGCCCACAAGCGGAGAAAGGAGCCAAGGAGATTGCCAGGCTCCCGGTACCTCGCCGATTGACGCGGGAGAACCAGCGTCGCTGGTACGCCGCCACGGTGGCTCGGGCGGAGTTCGGTCTGCCGTGCCGCCATGCGTCCATCGAGCTACCGCGAGGTGACGAGTCCGTGTTGTCCGCACGCTCGCTGCGCATCGTGGTGGCTCTCGCAGACGCCGGTTGTGCGACCGAGGCGGAACGGCTCACCGAGAAGGCTGATCTTGTTGCTCAGGCCCGTCGGAGCCTGGGGGATGGTGATCTCCTCAGCGCTTCGGACGCGGTCCAGGCGGCCCTCGCTTCCGACCAGAGCATCCCGCAGACCTTCTGGGACGACCTGCCCGGACTGATGGAGCCCTACCGCGACACCAAGTACCCCGACCTGTATGCCGATTCACCAGGCGGCACTGCTTCCGCGGACGCCACGAGAGCCGCGTATTACCTCCTCGCCTGATCCCACACCCCAAGGAACTCCGCGACATGAACACAGCCTCCCCACCCGCGGTCATGGCCGAAGGCCTGGCCTTCACCTACCCGACCGGCGGCGGACTGGCCCGCGCCGACCTCGTGCTGGAGGCGGGCGCGACGGCCGCCGTGGAGGGCCCCTCCGGCTCAGGCAAGAGCACCCTCCTCGCCCTCCTCGGGCTCATCCTCACGCCGGCCGCGGGCTCCCTGTCCGTCGGCGGGACGGACACCGGCTCTCTGACGCCGAGCGAGCGGGATCGGTTGCGGCGATGTGAGATCGGGATCGTTCTTCAGGACCTCGGGCTCCTGACCTTCCTCAACGCGTGGGAGAACGTCGCCGCCGCTTTCGGGCCGCGGCTCGGGCGGCATCGTGGTGCGGCTCGGGATCTGCTCGGGGACCTCGGAATGGCGGAGCTGGCCGACCGCCCCGTCTCCGAACTCTCCGGTGGGCAGCGGCAGCGCGTCGCCGTTGCTCGGGCCGCTGTGAAGCAACCCGTGCTGGTCCTGGCCGACGAGCCGACCTCGGGACTCGACCCGAAGAACGCCGACCTCGTGATGGGCTCCCTGCGTTCGTGCGCCGCGCAGGGCGCCGCCGTACTGCTCGTCACCCACGATCGCGGCGTCGCCACGACCTGCGATCGGCGGTACGCGCTCGACGAGGGAGTGCTGTCTCCCGCCTCCATGGAGAACGCTCGCACCGACAACGCTCGCAAGGAGAATCTGACATGAGCCGTTGGAGTCTCTACACCTGGAAGCGGGACGGGCGTTCGCTGCGTCGCGCGCTGCCCACCCTCGCCGTCATGGCCGCCCTGCTCACCACCGCCGCAGGAGTCGCCGCCGGCGCCGCCGGGGCCGTGGAGCGGGACGTGCTCGGGTCGGGTGGGCTCACCCAGGTCGAGTTGTCGTCGTTCGAGGGGGACGACTCGGTTCGGCCGCTCACCGACTCCGCTCTACGAGATGCAGAGCAGACGCCCGGCGTCCGTCACGTCGTCGCCGACTACTCTGCCACCCTGTACGCCGAGGACGAAGGAACGTACGACCTCACCAGCCACACCCTCACCCCGGCCGACGACCTGCCCGTCACGAGGGGTGCCGTGCCGGCCCGACTCGGCCGGGACCAGGTCGTGTTGCCTGCCTCCGCCCAAGGAACCGACTTCGCCCCGCTTCTCGGTCGTACCGTCGCCTTCGGGTACACGAGAGCGACTGGGGCCGGGGCCGGTACGACCGCCGTCGTCAAGCTGCACATCGTCGCCCTCTACGCCCCGAGTTGGCAGGCCGACGGACCCGGTGTCGCGTATCTCTCCGAGGACACCGCCGCCCTGCTCGCCGCGGC
Organism: Streptomyces sp. Act143; assembly: GCF_003143935.1. Taxonomy (GTDB): domain Bacteria; phylum Actinomycetota; class Actinomycetes; order Streptomycetales; family Streptomycetaceae; genus Streptomyces. The sequence continues at coordinate 8,019,648 of NZ_QFRX01000001.1, forward strand.
GCGCGCCGGGCAGACCGTGGAGGCGTTCCGGGGCAAGGAGGGTGCTCAATCCGCCGTCGTCGTGGTCGGGCATCAGAGGCAGGTTGCCGGGATCGTCAAGTCCTTGCAGAGCGGCGGCTTTTCCGCCTCCGCAGTGTCCGACCGGGTCCGGCATCTGCCCGGACTCTTCGGGGCCGCCGATCTCGCGATGCGTGGCGGTGTGCTCGTCCTGGCACTGGGCGCCGTCTGGCTCGGTGCCGTCCGGGCCGCGGACAGTGCGCGGGTGCGGATCGGGCAGCTCGCGATTCTGCGGATTCTCGGGTCCGGGCGCGCTGAGCTGCGGCGGATTCTGCTCGGTGAGGCCGCGTTGTCCGGGGGAGTGGCGGGGACGATCGGGGCGGTTGTCGGTACCGGGGTGTCCGTCGTGCTCGCCGGGCCGCTCAGTGATGTTCTCGGTCTGCCCATCACCGTTCCGGATGCGTTGCCCGGTCTGGAGATGGCGATTGCGGCACTCTTGCTCCCCGGTCTTGGGCTGGCCGCCGGAACTCTGCTCGGCAGCCGGGAAGTTCTGCGCCGCGATCCTTATCTCACCGCTCGCTCGCACAGCTGACGGCGCGATGCCACAAGGTCCCGAATAATCCTTCGAAAAGGGGCCCTTGTCGCTGCTAACGTCCCTCACGTGGCAAAACTCAACCAGATCATCGCAGTCGAGAAAGGCGTCAAGTCCAAGGCGCACCAGGACCTGACGGCCGCTCACCACGGGCTGCAGAAGCCCGCGTTGCTGGCCGGCATTTCGCGTACGTATCAGCCGAAGGACGAGGAGGGCGAGCAGCTGCCACCCGAGTCGACGCGGGTGCAGGTCAAGGCCGAGGACGTGCTGCGGGAGACCGCGGCCACGCTTACCCGGCTGTTCGATGTGACCGCCACCAAGGACTGGGCCAATTGCGAGGCCCGTGCGGACGTGACCGTGGACGGGCGGGTGCTGGTCGCCGGCGTTCCCGTCTCCTATCTGCTGTTCCTCGAGAAGCAGCTCGTCGATCTCAACACCTTTGTGCGGAAGCTGCCCGTGCTCGACGCCTCCGAGGCGTGGGTGCAGGACCCGTCGACCGACTCGTGGAAGACCGAGCCGGTGCGGACCCTTCGTACGAAGAAGGTTCCCCGTAATCATGTGAAGGCCGAGGCCACCGAGAAGCATCCAGCCCAGGTCGAGGTCTATTACGAGGACATCCCCATCGGGTACTGGACCACCGTGAAGTTCTCCGGTGCTCTTCCCGCCCGGCGCGTCAACGAACTCCTGGACCGCGTCGAGAAGTTGCAGAACGCCGTGAAGTTCGCCAGGGAAGAGGCCAATGGCGCGGAGGTCGTCGACCAGCGGGTCGGGGACGCCGTGTTCGGTTACCTCTTCGGGTAACACCCACAGACCCCCTGGTCCTTGTGATTTGTGACCGGGGTGCGCGAGGAGCGCAAGCTGAAACTGAAGCTTGTCGTGATGAAGCGGTGTCAGGTCCCAGAACCGGCCGCGGTCAATCTCAGACTCTCGCTCCAGATTCAGTATTCGCCGTCGATCGCCGGATCGACCGGGCCCAGACCCAGGGCGTCGAGATGCTGGTTCAAGTCCAGTCCGCACAGCTCGATGTGCGGTGGTCCAAAGGCAGGACGCGACGACATGATGACTGATCTGGGTCCTCAAGCGTGCCGGCGTGCGAAATGGACGGCATCACTCAGGGCCCGGGGGCAGGCTACGCCCTCGGGCCCGCTCCCGTTTTGCGGAGCCCGCGGACAGTTGCGTTCATAAAGAAACCGGCCTCCCCGCCAACCGTCACACCCCCGAAATACGACCGCCCCATTTCCTCCCCCTACGCGATCTACCGTGGACACCTACCGCCCGGCCACCGTCGCCCGAAGGCACACCCCCGCCCTCGACCAGACGACAGGAGCCTCGTGCCACGTTCGTTCGCTCTCCCGCCCTGGCTCGCCCACACCCTCCGTACCCAGCGCGGCCCGGTTCCCTGGAACGCCGTCGTGCGCGGTGCCCTCTCCGCCGGGCCGCTGCTGCTCGCCGCCGTGCTCGCCGACCGCACCTCCCTCGGTGTCGTCGCCGCCATCGCCGCGATGCTCGCCGGGATCAACGACCGGCCCGGCAGCCGGCGGGCCTCCGTCCAGCGGATCGGGGTGCCGGCGGTGGCCGGGGCGCTGGGGATGCTCGTCGGGACGTACGCCGGACAGGACGTCTCCGCGCTGCCGCTCACCCTGCTGCTCACCGGGCTCGGGCTGGTCGCCGGGGGCGTGAGCGCCATCGGGCCCGTCGCCTCGGGGGCCGGTACGCAGCTGCTCGTCGCCTCCGCCATCGGGGCCGGGATGCCGTTGCCGGAGGCCGGTTGGCAGCGGGCGGCCGGCTACCTCGCGGGCGCCGGATGGCTCCTCGCGCTGCGCCTGGCCCTGCCCACGCCCGGCTCCCTCACCGGTGACTTCCGGTTCGACGGAGAGCGGGAGGCGGTCGCGCGGGTGTACGACGCCGTCGCCGACCTGCTCGACGCCGTCGGCGCCGAGCACGCCACCGCCCGGCGCGCCGCCCTCACCGCCGCCCTCGACCACGCGCAGGACGCCCTCGCCGGGCCCCGGCTGCGGCGCTACGCCAGCTCCGCCACCGAGCGGCGCCTGCACGCGCAGTACGCGGCAGCCCTCCCGCTCGCCGAGGCCGCCACCGCGCTCGCCTGGGCGGGCGAAGCCCTCACGGGCCGGGCGGGGCGGGCCTCAGCCGGGCCCCGGCGGCTCGCCGTCGCCGTACGGGAGAACACGCACACCGGGCCGCTGCCCGCGCCCAGCCGGTCGGCGCCCGCCCTGCGCGCGCTCGACGACGCCCTGCTGCACGCTGCCGAGGCCTTCGACCGGGGCAAGGGCGGCGATCTGCACACCCGTCCGCGCTCGGCGGGGGATCTGCTGCGGGCCGCGTTCGGCAGCGGCGGACGGGAGTACGGGCTGCGGGTCGCCCTCTGCTTCGGCGCCAGCGCCGCCATCGCCCAGGGCCTGCACCACGCCCACTGGTACGGGCAGCACGAACACTGGTACTGGCTGCCCGCGACCGCCGTCTTCCTCGTCAAGCCGGATCTGGGGCCCCTCGCCTCCCGCGTGCTGTGCCGGGCCGCGGGGACCGTCCTCGGCGCGCTCGTGTTCGCCGCGTTCGCCGCCGTGCTGCCCCGGCCCGAGGGGCTCATCGCGCTGGTCGCGGTGAGCGGGGCGCTCATCCCGGTCGCCACCCGGCACTTCGCCGCCCAGACCGCCGTGGTCACCGTCCTCGTGCTCGCCCTGGTGATGGTCGGCGGCGAACCGCAGGCCTCGGCCGGCCGGATCGGTGAGACGTTGCTGGCCTGCGCGATCGTCCTCCTGGTGGGCCACCTGCCGATGCCCGGGCAGCGCGGCGGCGGTGTGCGGGCCCGGCTCGGCACGGCCGGCGCCGCCGCGCAGGCGTATCTCACCCATGTGCTGAGCGACCCGGACGACCGTGCCACCCGTTGGACCCTGCGCCGCGAGGCCTACCGGACGCTGGCCGAGGCCCGTACCGCCCTCGCCCTCGCCGCCGCCGAACTCCCCCCGCTCGCCCGGCACTCGGAGGGCGCGGAAGGGGTGGTCGGCACGCTGGAACGGCTCGTCGACACGACCACCGCGTGTGCCGTCCACCTCGACGACTGCGGACGGCTCGAACCGCACCACACCACACGGCTCTCCGAGCTGCTCGCGGAGTTGGCGCGCAGCCGCGTTCAAGTTGGCCTGCGACTGCCCGAGTTGTCCCTCGCCGGCTAGCCGGTCCGCACCCACACCGGGGCGTGATCCGACCCCGGCGCCCCTCGCCGCTCCCTCGGGTCCGGGCCCACCGACGGCAGTCGGGGAGCCGCCTCGCCCGGCAGGCCCGTCCCCGCCGCCGCCAGGCGGAAGACCAGGCGATGGCTCACCAGGATGTGGTCGATCAGCTCGCGACGCCCGGAGTTGAGGCGGGAGTAGCGCTGGTCGGCGGGAATCATGGGAGCGGTGTTCCAGAGCCGTTCCCCGTCACCCTGGTCCGGCTTGTCGAAGCCTGGTGTGCCGATCTCGGAACCCTGTGGGCCGAGCAGGATCTGCGTGGTCGCCGCCTGCACCTCGTCGTTCAGATCCCCCAGCACCACGACGTCCCGCTCCCGTCCGTCCCCCGCCAGCAGCGCATCGGCCAGGGCGCGCAGCGCCGTCGCCTCCGCCGCCCGCCGGTACAGCGCGTACGCCGCGCAGCGGGCCCGTTCTCCCTCGTCGCGCGGCAGGAACCGGCCGTCCGGGTAGGCCAACAGCTTCGACTTCAGATGGCAGACCGCCGCCCGCAGCGGGCCGTCGGGCGTCGCCGCCTCCACCGCCAGGAAGCCGCGGCCCGTCTGCCCGGTCGTCCCGCCCTCGTCGTCCGCCTGCACCGGACGCAGCCGCGCCGGGAACGCGTTCGTGTCGGACAGCACCTCGAACGGGACGCGGCTGAGGAAGCCGACCCGGATGCCGCGGCTGTCCGGGTGCCGGGACAGGGCGATGTGCCAGGTGCCGTCCAGCATGCCGGTCAGGTCCCGCAGCGCCTCCGGCTCACCGACCTCCTGCACGCCCAGCAGTGTCGGGTCGAGCGCCGTGATCACCGCGGCGAGGGCGGCCAGCTTCGTCTCGTACGCGGCCTTGTCCTCGGGGCCGAACGGGCCGCCGGGGCGATACAGGTTCTCCAGGTTCCAGGTGCCGATGAGCATGCCGGTCCCCCTTCCGCACGCTGCCGAGTGGTGAGGCCAGCGTGCTCGTCCGGGCGGCGCCGCGACAGAGCCGGGACAGGATGCGCGGTTCGGCTCACCCGACCCGACGACGACGCCCTACGTTGGCGGGATGACCGACTCTCCCGCCGACCTCGTCATCACCGGTTGCACCGCCCTCGTGCACGACGATCAGGAGCGCGTCGGATTCGAGGAGAACGCCACGATCGTCGTACGGGACGGCGTCATCGAGTCCCTCACGGCGACCGCGACCGAACCTCCGTCCGCCGCCGAGCACATCGACGCCCGTGGCCAGGTGGCCATGCCCGGGCTCGTCAACTGCCACACCCACGCGCCCATGGTCGCGCTGCGCGGTGTCGCCGAGGACCTGCCGACCGAGGAGTGGTTCAACGACGTCGTCTGGCCCGTCGAGTCCAACCTCACCGCGAAGGACGTGGAGGTGGGGGCCCGGCTCGCCTGCGCGGAGCTGATCCGCGGGGGCGTCACCTGCTTCGCCGACCACTACTTCGCCATGGACGCCGTCGCCGCGGTGGTCGAGGAGTGCGGCATCCGGGCGCATCTCGGGGAGGCGTACTTCTCCTCCCAGGGGCCCCAAGGGCGGGAAAGGTCAGTGGAGTTCGCGCTCCGCAACCGTGGCCGGGCCGCCGGCCGCGTCACCACCGCCCTCGCCCCGCACGCGCCCTACACCGTTGACGACGCCGACCTCGCCGCCACCGCCGACCTCGCCCGCGCCCACGGCCTCCCCCGTCCACCTCCACGCCGCCGAGAACCGCGACCAGGCCGAGACCAGCCTCCGGCGCCACGGCGTCACCCCCATCGAGGTCCTCGCCCGCACCGGTGTCCTCGACACCGACGTCCTCATCGCCCACGGCACCGGCATCCTCGACCGCGACCTGCCCGTCCTCGGCGCCGCCTCCGGCCGGGTCTCCGTGGCCACCGCGCCCCGCGGCTACCTCAAGTTCGCCTGGCCCACCACCACACCCGTCCGCGCCCTGCACGACCTCGGCATCCCCGTGGGCCTCGCCACGGACGGCGCCGCCTCCAACAACTCCCTCGACGTGTGGGAGTCGATGGCGCTCACCGCGCTCGTCCAGAAGTCCACGACCGGGGACCCCCGCTGGATGACATCCCGTCAGGCTCTGCACCACGCCACCCTCCAGAGCGCCCGCGCGATCGGACTCGGCGACACCCTCGGCACCCTCGCGCCCGGCCGCCGCGCCGACATCGTCCTCGTCGACCTCACCGGCCCGCACACCCAGCCCGTCCACGACCTCGCCGCCACCCTGGTGCACAGCGCCCGCTCCTCCGACGTCCGCACGACGATCGTCGACGGACGCGTGCTGATGCGCGACCGCGAGCTGCTGACCATCGATGTGCCCGGCGTCGTGCGGGAGTTGGGGGCTCGGCTGCCGGCCCTCCTGGACCGCGGGCACGGCAGGCGCATCCAGGAGTACGACACCTGAGGACCGTCCGGAAGAAATTCTCCGGCGCGGCGATGAGTTCCGCCCTTCCCGACGGTCACCACCTCAGAACGGACCGTTGCACAGGAGGGGCCATGTCGCTTCCGGAGATTGTCTCGCGTGCGCAGTGGCGCGCGGCACGCGGAGAACTGCTGGTCAAGGAGAAGGCGGCCACCCGGGCGCGGGACGCGCTCAACGCAGAGCGGCGGCGGCTGCCCATGGTGGAGATCGGGACGGAGTACGTCTTCGAGGGCGGCGACGGGAAGGCGACGCTGCTCGACCTCTTCGAGGGGCGGTCCCAACTCGTCGTCTACCACTTCATGTTCGCCCCCGAGTGGGACGCGGGCTGCCGCAGCTGCTCGGCGTTCCTGGACCAGATCGGGCATCTGGCGCATCTGAAGGCGCGGGGGACGACGTTCGCCGCCGTGTCCCGGGCGCCGTACACGAAGATCCTGCCCTTCAAGGCGCGGATGGGATGGACCGTGCCCTGGTACTCGTCGTACGGCAGCGACTTCAACGCCGACTTCGAGGCGACCCTGGTGCACGAGGGCGAACTCGTCGAGCGGCCCGGCGTCAGCTGCTTCCTGCGGGAGCGGGACCGCGTCTTCCACACCTACTCGACGTACGAGCGAGGCCTGGACGGGCTCGGCTCGACCACCAGCCTGCTGGACCTCACCGCGCTGGGCCGGCAGGAGGAGTGGGAGCAGCCCGAGGGGCGCGCGTCGGCGCTGGGGGCGCCCGCGGGGAGCGAGCGCGTCCGGTATCACGACGAGTACGAGGAATGACGCGGAGAGTGTCGCGAATGACGCGGACGGTTACGGAAGTGACCGTTCGGTAACCGCATTTTCACGCTGCGCGCCGAAGCCGTGTCGAGTACGTCTCAGTCCCGCAACTCAGCGAGCCGTTCGCCCCCTCCACAGCGTTAACTCCTTACAAGAACGACGCTTATCGGAGGTGCGAGATGGTGAACGGGCGAACGGTGCTCGAGCGCTTTCCCGCCGGTGGCCCGCGGGGCTCCTGGCCCGCGGAGGAGTTCGCGCACGCGCGACGGATGGAGGGCACGCCCGCCGAGGTCGTCATGGACCTCGCGACGGACGCGTTCCTGGTCGTCGTCCCCGCGGACCCGGCGATCAGCTCGCCTTCGGTGCCGTGAACTGGTCCGCCTGGAGCGAGTACAACTCGGCGTAGACGCCGCCGGTCGCCAGCAGCTCCTCCGGGGTGCCCGACTCGACGAGCCGGCCCTGCTCCAGCACATGCACCAGGTCCGCGTGGCGCACGGACGCCAGCCGGTGGGTGATCAGGACCACCGTCTGCCCGCTGCCCGCCAGCGCGCGGATCTTCTCGAAGACCTCCAGCTCGGCCCGCGCGTCCAGGGCCGCCGTCGGCTCGTCCACGATCAGGATGCGACCGCGCCGATAGGCCGCCCGCGCGATGCCGAGGCGCTGCCACTGCCCGCCCGAGAGCTCGTGCCCGCCGCTGAAGTGGCGGGCCAGCAGGGTGTCCAGGCCGCGCGGCAGATCCGCCACCACGTCCTGGGCGCCGGCCTCGGCAATCGAGTCGGCCATCCGCTCCTCGGTCAGCGGCGCCGCCGACCGGCCGACCGCCACATTGACCCGGGCCGTGAACGGCCAGCGTTTGAAGTCCTGCGCCACCATCGCGATCCGCTCGGCGAGCAGCCGCCGGTCCGCGTCCGCCGTGTCCACGCCGTCCCACAGGATGCGGCCCCGGTCCGGCTTGTAGAGCCCGGCCAGCAGCTTCACCATGGTCGTCTTGCCCGAACCGTTCTCGCCGACCAGCGCCACGATCCGGCCGAGCGGGAGGGTGAGCGTCACGTCGTCCAGGGCCGGGCGCGTGGACTCGCCCGGGTAGCTGAAGCTGACGTTCTCGAAGCGGATCTCCCGCGGGTCCTCGGGCAGTTCCCGCCCGCCGACCGGTATCGCCCGCTGCTCCGCCTCGACGTACAGCCGCTGGAGGTCCCCGACGAAGAGGGCCTCCTGGTGGAGCTGGTTCACCTCCAGGACCAGGCTGTCGAGACTCGCCGAACCCGAGCGGATCGCGATCACGGCCGTCCCCGCCACCGACAGCGCCATCGCCCCGGCGAGCAGCAGCCCGCCGAGCGTCGCGTACGTCGCCACGGTCGCGAGCCCCGTCCAGAACGCCGCGAACAGCCCGGTCCGGGCCGCGAGCCGCGCCAGCCGGGCCTGCTCCGCCTCCGCGACCTCCGACATGGCCCGGTAGTGGCGCAGCAGGAAGGGCGCGACGCCGTGCACCCGGATCTCCGGTGCCGCGGTCGGTTCGGTGAGCAGTTCGCTGAGCAGATGGCCGGCGCGGGCGTGCTGCACCCAGGTGTGGAAGGACTCGTACCGGCGCCGGGCGATGGTCAGGGCGCTCCAGGCGCTGGGCAGGGTCATGGTCACCAGCAGCGGCAGCAGCGCCGGGTGGAGCACGGTCAGGACACCGGCCGCGGCGATCAGGGAGATCGCCGCATTCATGACCCGGGTGGCATAGGCGATCATGCGGCGCGCGGACGAGGCGCCGTACTGGGCGGTGTCCAGCAGCTTGTGGAAGGCGTGGTCCTCGATCGCGGCCAGCTCCACGGCCGCGGCCCGCTCCAGATACCGCTCGGTCGCCACCCGCTCCACCTTCGGTTCGAGGCGCCCGGTGGCGTACGTCGACGCGGCCCGCAGCAGCGCGGCCACGAGCATGACCGAGCTCATCGCGACGAGGGCGGGGACGGCACCCCGTAACCGGTCCTCGATCGGCCCACCGCCGATCAGCCGCCCCAGCACACTGTTCACGGCCAGCAGACTCACCGCCTGCGCCGCGCCCCGGCCCGCCTCGGCCCCGAGCACGACCTTCGCGGCCCGCCGGTCGGCCTGCCAGGCGAGCCGGAAACTGAGCGAGAGCAGCGCGGGGAGCTGCCGCACCATCTCCCGGAACGTCAGCTGGAGCCGGGCGTCGGAGTGGCTGTTCCAGCCCGTGTCGTAGCGCAACGGCCCACCGAAGAGCAGCCGCTCCGACTCCGACACCTCCGGCGCACCGGTGCCGTGCTTCTTCCCCACCGTCGACCTCCCCCGATCGTGGACGGACGGCCACTATCGCGGGAGGGGGCGTGCGGGGGGAGAGCGCGGAGACCGGGCACGGTTACGCGCGGGCGTGCGCCCTGGTGGACGCCGGGTGCCCTTTTTCCGGGTGCCCCCTTTTACGGTGAGCGGGGCGCCCGGCGCCGGGGCGTGCCGTGCCGTGCCGGAGGCTCAGGCGGGACGGGGCGTCGGGCCGTGCCGGATGCTCAGGCGAGACGACGGGGGCGTCGGGCCGTGTCGCAGGCGCAGGGCGCGGCTGGGCACCGGTCCGTGTCGCAGGTTCAGGCGCTGACCGGCCGTGACCAGGCGGGTGTCGTTCCCGTCAGCCGGCACAGGGCCAGGTACAGGGGGATCGGCGGGGTGTAGGGGACGGTGCCGTCCGGCTTGTGGATCAGACCGGGGACGGCTGGGGCGTCGGGGACGATCGCCCCGGCGGCGTAGCGCGCGGGTGCGGGCCACTCCAGGGCGTAGTCGGAGTCCGACGGAACGATCCACCACCAGTGCGCCTCATCGGCGTAGACGCAACCGACGCGGGGCAGCCGGGGCATCACCAGCGGGCCGAACCGGGCGGGCACCGCCACCGCGTCGCAGCCCAGCGGGGCCGTCATGCCGTCGGGCACGGGGAGCCGTCGGGGGGCGACCGGTGTGTGCAGTCCCCGCCGGAGGCGGACCAGCGTGTCCAGCGTCATTGCCTGGCCACCGGTCGCAGCCCTCAGAGCCATGGGCCCCCCGTCCCGTGGTGCGGCGCCGTTCCGTGGTGCCGGGATGTGCCGTGGTGGCGGGCTTCCGCCCCGTCGTACCGGACTTCCGTGCCGTCGTGCCAGGGCGCCCCGTAGTGCAGGGCTTCGCCGCCGTCGCGGCGGGGCCTGCCGAGATGCCAGGACTCGTGCCCGGCGGGCCAGGGCTCCGCACCGTGGTGCCGGGGAGCCCCGTCGTGCCGGGTCTCCGTGCCGTCGGCGCGGGGGGTTCCGTCGTGCCGGGCTCTGGCCGCGTCGGGCCGGGGTATTCCGTGGCCGTGCGCGGGGGTGGCGTCGCTGTGCCCGGCAATCGCGTCACCGCCCCCGGATATCGCCTGGTGGTGCGCGTCGGCGTCGGCGTTGACGGGAGCGTGGTGGTGCGTGTCGGCGTCGACGGGAGTGTCGTGTCGCGCGTCGGTGTCGAGGGGGGCGTGATGGTGCGGGTGGGCGCCGACGGGAGCGTCGTGTCGCGCGTCGGTGTCGAGGGGAGCGTCGTGTCGCGCGTCCGCCTCGTCGTCCTCGCCGCCGGAGCCGCCGGCCGGGCCGGGCTTGGGGCGGGCTCCCCAGCCGAGGTCGTTGCGCGGGGCGCAGTCGGTCCGGTCCGGGGCGTGGTCCAGGTCCTCGCCCGGGGCGGCGCCCTCGCGGGACAGTTCCGCCCAGACCAGGAGGCCGGGGCCGTGCTCAAGGGTGCCCCACGAGTCACACAGGGCGTCGACGAGAAGCAATCCCCTCCCGTGCTCCTCCTCGCCGCGCGGTGCGCACGGGTGCGGCTCGCCCGGGGCGCAGCCCTCGTCACGCACGGCTATGCGCACCAGGTCGTCGCCGTCGTGCAGCTCGCAGACTATGTGGCTGCTCGCCGTGTGCACGATCGCGTTGGTGACGAGCTCGGAGACCACCAGGGCCGCCGTGTCGCAGGTGTCCTCGCAGACCGCCCAGCCGTTCAGCCGGGCCCGCGTCAGCCGTCTGGCCTGCGCGGCGGAACCCGGATGCGCGGCCAGCTCGAACCGGAACCGGCGCTCGGCAGCGGGCCCCGAGGGGCGGCCGACTCCCGATGCGGCACCGAGGCTGTGGGGACCTGCGGCGGCGTCTGTTCCTAAGGGCGCGGACGGAATCACGCTTGCCACTATCGCCCCGCCGTGAACACTTGGCAAGTGTCACTCTGAAAATTGCAGAGTGCTGTGTGACGGTCTGGACGGCCGTGGCACACTGCTCGCAACAGCATGTCGAGCGGCGCCAGTTGAGATCACCGGAGATCCGACCAGGTCTTCGAATAGGTCTTCGAATGGCGCCGTCCGGCTGCCAGGATTCTTTTGCACAGGTTTTTACGGGTCCACGGACCCCAGGGAGGGCCCACGGGCCCCGGGAACGTCCAGGAGGTGGAGGGTGAGCGAGCCGCGGTCCGCGCCGACGGTCGGCCAGGTCGTCCTCGGCCGGCGCCTGCTGGACCTGCGCGAACGCGCCGGTCTCAAGCGCGAGGAGGCCGCCAAGGTGCTCCGCGTCGCCCCGGCCACCGTCCGCCGCATGGAGATGGCCGAGGTCGGCCTCAAGATCCCGTACCTCCAGCTGCTCCTGAAGTCCTACGGCGTCTCCGACGAGGAGGCCGACGCCTTCGTGCAGCTGGCCGAGGAGGCCAACAAACCCGGCTGGTGGCAGCGGTACCACGACATCCTGCCCGGCTGGTTCTCGATGTACGTCAGCCTCGAAGGTGCCGCCAGCCTCATCCGGTCCTACGATCCCCACTTCGTGCCCGGGCTGCTCCAGACCGAGGACTACGCCCGCGGTGTGCTGAAGTCCGGAGCCATCGGCCAGACCCGGCCCGAGGACATCGAGCGTCACGTCGCCCTGCGAGTACAACGCCAGGAACTGCTCACCCGTCCCGATGCCCCCCGTTTCTGGGCGGTCATCGACGAGACTGCGCTGCGCCGCCCGGTCGGCGGCCCGGAGGTGATGCGTGCCCAGATCGACAAGCTGCTCGAGGCCACGAAGCTGCCCAACGTGACGTTGCAGGTCGCCCCGTTCGCCAACGGGCCGCACCCCGGCACGTACGGGCCCTTCGTGCTGTTCCGATTCGCCGTGCCGGAGCTTCCGGACATGGTTTACAGCGAGTACCTGACCGGCGCCGTCTACCTGGACGCGCGCGCCGAGGTGGCGACCCATCTCGAGGTCATGGACCGCACGGCGGCGCAGGCCGCTACGGCACATCGCACGAAGGAGATCCTCCGGGATCTCCGCAAGGAGCTGTGAATGGATCGCATCAAGCCGCGCATACCGGTCTACAACGGCATGCCCGCGCGGGAGTTGGGCAGTGAGGGCTGGCACAAGCCGTGGAGCGGCGGCAACGGCGGCAACTGCCTGGAGGCGATGAAGCTCGCCGACGGCAGGATCGCCGTCCGTCAGTCCACCGACCCGGACGGTCCGGCGCTGATCTACACCACGGCCGAGATGACGGCGTTCATCGAGGGCGCGAAGGCGGGGGAGGCGGACTTCCTGCTGTCGTGACCCCATGGGTCCGGCGTCGGCCTGAACTTCTTGTCCGTAGTGCTGATCGATGAACGCGATAAATGTGATGAACGCTCACTGGAACCAGGAGGCGATGCACTGCGGAGCGTCCACCAGCCGGCTCACCACGACGACCGGCAGCGGCGACTGCTCCGCCTCGCCGGGGCTGAGGTTCAGGCCGTAGTGGATCTGCTCGATGGAAGGCGGTCCGACCGCGCGATTGCGCCGGACCGCCTGGGCGGACGACTCCTAGCCGGTCTGCACCAGGTACGCCGCCGCCATGGTCCCCGTACGGCCGACTCCCGCGCCGCAGCGCACGAACACCGGTCCTGACGCGCGGGCGACGGTGTCGAGGAACGTCCGCACCTGTCCGGGCGTCGGGGTCTGCCCGTCCCGGGCGGGCAGACGTACGACATCCAATCCCGCCCTGCCCGGCTCGGCGAGCTGCGCCGCGCTCAGGTCCTCGGCGCGCAGGTCGACGACCGTGGTGATGCCCATGGCGGCCAGCGCCCGGTATCCGGCGGGGGAGGACGCCGCGGCCCGTCCGCCGACCGAGGTCACCACGGGTACCGTCCCGCAGCAGTCGGCGCGGCGCGCTGCCCCCGATGTCCAGGGCGGCGGCGAGTCCCCGGGCCATGGGGGCCACCCACAGGTCCTCCTTCAGCGGCTCCAGCGGCTCCAACTGCTCCAACTGCTCCGGCAGCGTCTCGGCGACCGGCCCGGGCCAGAGCAGCCATGCCCCGCGCGGCGGTCGCGCCGCCATCGCGGTGATCGGGCGGCTCCGGAACAGCCACAGCCGCCCGCCCTCGCCGAAGCCGAACTCGATGTCCTGCGGCCCGCCGAACACCCGTCGGGCCCGCCGCGCGAGCCACGCCAACCGGAACAACTGGGAGCGGGTGAGCAACTCACCGGTCCGCGCGAGGTGCTCGACGCGGCGCGGGGCCTCAGCCTCTGACGGCTCCCGGGGTTCTGGTCGTTCCGGTCGTTCCGGTTGTTCCGGCTGCTCCGGTCGTTCCGTCCGCAGCAGTCGGCCGCGCCTGCTCAACCAGTAGTCCGTCCCGGCCTGTTCCCCGCCGGCCAGGCTGTCCGGACCGCCGCGCACCGCGCTGACCAGCACCCGGCCGGTCCGCCCCGCGACGGGATCGGCCCCGAACATCACTCCGCCGACTCGCGTGGTCAACATGGGCTGCACGAGCACCGCCATGGGCGCCGTGGACCCGTCGGGCCGGCGCGCGGAGTCGAGCACGGTCCGTACCGCCGTACGGAAGTCCCGCCAGCCGCGCACGTCCAGCACGGAGGCGAACTGGCCCGCCAGCGATGACTGTTCGGTGTTCTACGTGACGTTCGTCGAGCGTCGTCATCGCACATCCTCCAGGACCGACCGCCAACAGGGGGGACGCGCGGGGGTGGCCCTGCGCCTGACGGCGGAACGAAGGATGGGGCGAGCCTCTGCCGGACCGACCGGCCGACCGGACCGGCCGACCGGACTGATCGGATCGGCCGGATCGGAGACGGCCGTGGCACGCCTCCTGTCCCGAGGATCCCGCCGCTGTTCCGACCCATGGAGCCCGTAAGCCACTTTTCGGACAGGCGGCAGAAGAAATCCGAAGGTGGTAGGACAGGGCTCGCGGCACCTGGTCCAGCCGAAACGATCCTCGTCTCGTCCTCGCGCGGGAGCCGCGGGGCGGCGGGCTCATCCGAAGACAGGAGCACCGGTGCCCGGCGCGGCGCCCGGCGGCAGCGCCGTGCACAGTGCCTCCAGCGCCGTCCCGTACGCGTGCTCGGCGGGTGTCGCGTACCCGACCACCAGCCCGTCCCGGACCGCCGTGTCCTCCACCGAGGCGTCCGGATGCCGGAACTCCGCCAGCCCGTCGAGCGCGATGCCCTGCCACACGGCGGCCTTGACGGCTGACCGCTCGGTGCCGGGCGGCAGCCTCAGTACCGCGTGCAGCCCGGCCGCGATGCCGGTGACCTCGATGTGCGGCGCGTGCGCGGCGAGCGCCGCGACCAGGCGGTCCCGTCGGCCGCGGTACCGCTGCCGCATCCGCCGCACATGACGGTCGTACGCCCCGGAGGAGAGGAAGTCGGCGAGCGCCAGTTGGTCGAGGACGCTCGCCCAGGCCTCCCGTTCGCCCTTCGCCGCGAGCACGCCGTCGACGTACCGCTCCGGCAGCACCATCCACCCCAGCCGCACCGCGGGCGACAGGCTCTTGCTCACCGAGCCGATGTAGATCACCCGCTCCGGATCGAGCCCCTGGACCGCCCCGACGGGCTTGCGGTCGTAACGGAACTCCCCGTCGTAGTCGTCCTCCAGTACCACCGCGTCCCGCGCGCGTGCCCAGTCGACGACGGCGGCCCGCCGCTCGGCGTGCAGGGGCCCGCCGGTCGGGAACTGGTGCGCCGGTGTGAGCAGTACGGCCCGCTCGCGCGCCAACCGCCCGACGTCGGCGCCGTGTTCGTCGATCGGCAGCGGTACGGTCCGCACGCCGGCGTCCGCGAGCAGCGCACGGTGGAAGGGGAGTCCGTACGCCTCCACGGCGAGCGGACCCCGCAGCACCCGCTCAGGGGAGCCCAGGAAGAGCAGCCTCAGGGCGTGTGCGAAGCCGGAGCAGATCACGATCCGTCCCGGCTCGGTCCGTACGCCACGTGCGCGTGCCAGATACGCCGCGAGCGCCTCCCGCAGCTCCACGCGCCCGGCGGGGTCACCGGGCCCGAAGACCTCGTTGGGCGCCTGCTGGAGGGCCCGCCGGTAGGACGCGAGCCATGGCGCACGGGGGAAGGTCGACGCGTCCGGGGTGCCCTGCCGCAGATCGTGCCGCGGCCCTCGCGCGCGTGGCGGCGTCTTCCCGGCTCTCGTGGGTACGCGCGCGTGCCCCGGGCGCAACGCCTCGGTCCGCTCCGCCACCCGGGTTCCCGAACCCTGGCGCGCCGTGAGCCAGCCCTCCGCGACGAGTTCGGCGTACGCGTCCGCCACCGTGTTGCGGGCCACGCCGAGGTCGGCGGCGAGCGAACGGTAGGGCGGCAGCGGGGTGCCGGGGGCGAGCCGACCGCTCCGTACGGCCTCCCGCAGCGCATCGCAGAGAGCGGCCCGCCTGCTGCCCGGCCCCGGCCTGCTGAGCTCCAGCTCCAGATGCAGATCGGAGCCGATCCGCTCCGCGGAATTGACCCACGCATTCGCCATGGAATTGCACCCTACAGCCGGTCTTTCCTGGCCGTAGATTCGACGGCATGACGACGAACGCGAACACGATCGCTGCCCCCGTGACGACCCGACCGAACGCCTCCGAGACGGTGCGCCCGAACACCTCCGAGACGCCTCGGCTGAACTTCGCCAAGTCCGCCCCGAAGGTCTTCCGCGCCCTCATCGGCTTCGACGCCGCCGCTCGTGAGGGCCTCGACCCGACCCTGGTCGAGCTGATCCAGATCCGCGCCTCGCACCTCAACCACTGCGCCTACTGCCTCCACATGCACACCAACGACGCCCGCAAGGCGGGCGAGAGCGAGGACCGGCTGCACATGGTCGCGGTATGGCGCGAGGCCCGGCACTTCTTCACGGAGAAGGAGCAGGCGGCGCTGGCCCTGACCGAGGCGGTGACGCTGGTCGCCGACGCCGGAGTCCCGGACGAGGTGTACGCGCAGGCCGCGGCCCACTTCGACGAGAAGGAACTGGCGCAGGTGCTGGCGCTGATCTTCGCGATCAACACCTGGAACAGGGTGGCCTTGGCGACGAAGAAGGTCGCGGGCACGGACGAGCGTGGCTGAGCCGGGTGAGACGTCATGGGCCGGTCGTGACGAGCGTGGCGGAGCCAGGTGAGACGGTCACGGGCCGGTCGTGACGAGCGTGGCGGAGCCGGGTGAGACGGTCACGGGCCGGTCGTGATGAGTGGGTGTGAGTCCGGTCGGATGGTCATGGACCGGTCGTGATGAGCAGGTCTGGGCCGGTCGGATGGTCATGGGGCGGTCGTGATGAGCGGGTCTGGGCCGGTCAGACGGTCATGGGGCGGTCGTGCGGGCCGATGGGTGCCGGCAGTTGCGAACTTCCCGTCAGGTGCCGGTCGACCGCCGCCGCCACCGCCCGCCCCTCCGCGATCGCCCACACGATCAGCGACTGCCCCCGCGCGGCGTCCCCCGCGGCGAACACGCCGGGGGCGCTCGTCGCGAACCCGGCGTCCCGCGCGATCGTGCCGCGCGGCTCCATCGCCAGCCCGAGCTGGTCGACGAGCCCGTCGCCGCGGTCGGGGCCGGAGAAGCCGAGGGCGAGCAGCACGAGGTCGGCGGGGAGCGTCCGTCCGGTTCCCGACACCGGCCGCCGCTCCGCATCGACCTCGACCAGGTGCAGCGAACGCACATGCCCGTCGGCGTCACCGGTGAACCGGAGCGTGGACGCCGCGAACAGCCGCGCGTCCGCGTCCGCCGCCGGAGCGGTCCGCAGCGCACCGGCCTCCTCGTGCGCGGCGGAGAGCCGGTAGATCCTCGGGTACGTCGGCCAGGGCTCGGTGTCCTCGTCGCGTTCGGTGCCCGGCTGGGCGTAGATGTCCAACTGCGTGACGGACGCGGCGCCTTCGCGGACCGCGGTCCCCAGACAGTCGGCCCCCGTGTCGCCGCCGCCGACGATGACGACGTGCTTCCCGGCGGCGGACATGGGGGAGACCTCCAGGTCGCCCTGGCACACCCGGTTGGCCAGCGGCAGATACTCCATGGCCTGGTATATCCCCGTCAACTCCCGCCCTGGCACGTCCAGTTCACGCCACGCCGTCGCCCCGGTGGCGATCACGACCGCGTCGTACCGCGCCCGTAGCTCCGCCGCCCCGATGTCCCGCCCGACCGCCGTGGACGTACGGAACTTCGTCCCCTCGGCCCGCATCTGCTCGATGCGGCGCTCCAGATGGTGCTTCTCCATCTTGAACTCGGGGATGCCGTAACGCATCAGTCCGCCGAGCCGGTCGTCCTTCTCGAACACGGCGACCGTGTGACCCGCCCGCGTCAACTGCTGTGCCGCCGCCAGTCCCGTCGGGCCCGACCCGATGACGGCGACGGTCCGACCGGACAGCCGGTCGGGCGGCCGGGGTGGCGCGAAACCGAGCTCCCAGGCCTGGTCGGCGATGGCGGCCTCGACGTTCTTGATGGTGACCGCGGGCTGGTTGATGGCGAGCACGCACCCTGCCTCGCAGGGGGCCGGACACAACCGACCGGTGAACTCGGGGAAATTGTTGGTGGCATGCAGCCGGTCGGCGGCGGCCCGCCAGTCGTCGCGGCTGACGAGGTCGTTCCATTCGGGGATGAGGTTTCCGAGCGGGCAGGCTTCGTGGCAGAACGGTACGCCGCAGTCCATGCACCGGTCGGCCTGCTTGTCGATGATGGGCAGCAGCGCCCCGGCGACATACACCTCGTCCCAGTCCCGGACCCGCTCCTCCACGGGCCGACGGGGCCAGTCCTGACGGGGGGTGGTCATGAATCCCTTGGGATCGGCCATGGCCGTCTTCCTTGCGTCGACGTCGACGGGCCGTGCGTCATCGGGCGGCACTCTTTCGGCCACGATACGTCCGCTCGGCCACACCCGCAGAGTGTGTGGGACAGCGCTTTCCCGAAGGGCTCGGGAGGGCCGGGGACCGAGGGAGCAGGCTAGGTGAGGGCCAGTACGTACGCCACCGCCGCCGCACCGGAGGCGATCATGCGGACGTGGTTCCACATCGTCCACTCGCGTATGTATGTCGGCCAGTACGCGGCCGCTTCGGGGGTACCGGCGTCCAGCTTGAGCAGAGCGTCGTTGCGCGGCACGTTCGCCACCATCGTCACGCCGAAGGAGCCGACCAGATACAGCGCACTGCCCAGCAGCAGTTCGACCGTGCCGTCGTCGGGCAACAGCACGAACGTCACCACCGCCAGCACCGCGCACAGCACCGCCGAGCCGACGAACACGAGCATGAACGCCGGCCGCAACGCGGTCACGTTGATCGCCTTCATCGCCGCGACCCCTTGCGCCGGCGGCAACGCGGCGAGCCCCTTCATCACGAAGGTCGAGAACGCGCAGAACGCCCCGGCCACCAGACCGGTCCCCAGCACGCCCAGCACCGTGAGTACGAAGTACGGTCCATGGATCATCTCAACGTCAACTCCCGCATCGAGCCGAGATCCTGCCCGGCACCAACCGTCACCACAAGTGAATTCCCGTACGGGAAGCGTCACCATGGCCGATCGGCGCAGGTGCATACGCAGACGTCCAGGAGAGCCTTCCCGGAAGCCGACCAACACCGCCCTCCGAGCTCGGTGACATGTCCTGCTGTGCGAAAACGCCGGGTGGGGTGAGGGCAGCGGGTGCGGTGGTCGGGTTGGCGGTCGGGCCTGTTGTCATGCCTGTGGTGTTGGCTATAGCTCTGTTTGCGGTGAGGGTGATGGCTGTGGCTGTGGCTGTGGCTGTGATGAGGACGGTAGCCCCCGCCCTCAGCCAACGCCGGCCTCCGTGTCCGCCCCGACCGTCCGCCACCCACCCAGTACTCCCTCCACCGCCACCGAGATCCTCCGCCGAGCCTCATGCCGAGGGACCCCACTCATCAGCAACTGGTCGTACGGCGTGTCCAGATGTCGTACCGACGCCACCACCGCCGAGACGACAGCCCCCTCCGACAACGCCCGCCCCGCCGCACTCCGCCCCACCCGCCCGCTTCCCCGCATCGACGCGTGCGCGGCGATCCCCAGGGCCCGCTCTTCCGGACAATGCGGAAACAGCCGCCGGATCTCGGCCGCGAACGCCGCCGTGAACCGCACGTCCTCGACCGCCCGCCGCCGAGCGTCCCGCGCCCGGCGGCGCCGCCGCGCCTCGGCATCCGCCAGGCACCGCGCCTCCGCCCGGACCAGCGCCGCCTCCTCGGCGAGGACGCCCTGCCGTTCGTACCGCCCCTTGCGCCGGTTGAACCGTACGACCACCGCCGACAGCGCACTCTCCTCCCGCGATCTGCGTGTCAGCGCGGTGTCCCCGCGCGGCAGGAACACCAGGTGGCCGAGGTCGGCGCAGTCCAGACACCGCGGGGCTCCGTCCTCCAGGACCAGCATCGCCAGTGGCCCGCGCCGGCATTCGGCACACTGCTTCCGCTTGAGAGGCTGCACGACGAGAAGTCCGGCGCGGTGCTGGGGAGTTGCCAGATGGGCCATACAACATTCATTCCCACGACCGGACCACGAACCACCGCCCACCCACCTCGACCCCACCCCCTGGACGCCGCCTGTCTACTGCGACCCCGTTTCCTGGACGCCGTCTGCCTACCGTGACCCCGTTTCCTGGACGCCGCCTGTCCACCGCGACCCCGTTTCCTGGACGCCGCCTGCCTGTCTCGACGCACCCGCTCATCGCCCTTCCCTCTCCCGACCGGAACGCGTCCCGGCCGTCGGTTGACGCATGATGGGCCGTGTGCGACTCGAAGCGATCACCTGGGACCGGCTCGGCGACCTCCTCGCCGACCGCCTTCTCGACCTGAAGCCGGCCGACGGCGGCCCCTGGCCGCGCATCGCCTTCGACGGCGCCCCGGCGGCCCGCCCGCAGGATCTCGCCGAACGAGTCGCGGAGGCGCTCCGCATACGAGGTCGCTCTTCCCTCGTCGTCGGCACCCGGGGCTTCCTGCGCCCCGCCTCGCTCCGCTTCGAGTACGGCCACCAGGACGTGGAGGCGTATTACGACGGCTGGTTCGACACCGGCGCCCTGTGGCGCGAGGTCTTCGGCCCCCTGGAACCGGGCGGCGACGGCCGTGTCCTGCCCGACCTCTGGGACCCCGACACCGACCGCGCCACCCGCAGCCCCTACGTCCAACTCCCGCCCGGCAGCTTGCTGTTGCTGCACGGTCCGCTCCTGCTGCGCCACTGGTTCCCCTTCGACCTGACCGTCCACGTCCTCCTCTCCCCGGGCGCCCTGCGCCGACGCACCCCCGAGGCCGAGCAGTGGACCCTGGAGGCCTTCGAGCGCTACGAGCGCGAGACCGACCCGGCGGGCACCGCCGACGTCCTGGTGCGTGCCGACGATCCCCGGCATCCGGCGTGGCGGGGCTGACGGGGGCCCCGGCCATTCATTTTGAGAAGATCCATCAAATCACTTTTATATGCGCGTGCATGTAACTACGCTGGGCCCCATGACGACTTCCACGAGCGCTCACCTCTCTTTCGACGACTCCGTCCGCGCCCTCCTCGACGGCAAGAACTTCGCCAGCGTCGCCACCCTCGGCCCCGACGGCGCCCCGCAGAACTCTGTGGTCTGGATCAAACGCGAGGGCGACACCGTCCTCTTCTCCTCCGTCGACAACCGCCAGAAGGTGCGCAACCTCCGCCGCGACCCTCGTATCAGCGTCTCTGTCTACGACTTGGCCAACCCCTACACCTCGGTAGAGATCCGCGGCACCGCCGAGATCCTCCCCGACCCGGACAAGCGCCTCCCGCACGACCTCGCGCACAAGTACCTCGGCATCGACCCGCCCGCCGAGAAGGAGGACGAGACCCGCGTGATCATCCGCATCGTGCCGCGGAGGATCGTGGGCTTCTCTGCTTGAGCCAGGACCGGCCGGCCGGTCCTGGCTCAAGCCGGTGCGGCATCGGGGCGCGGCGTCGTCACGGGTTCCGGGTGCGCCGGGTCCGTGCGGCGGCGAGAATGAACGGCGCCGGGACTAGCGGTGCCTCCTGCTCCGCGCCGGCCGTCCGGCACCGGGAGGTACTTCATGACCACCGCCGGAGACATCATGCACCGCGGCGCCCAGTGGATCCCCGCACACGAGACCCTGGACCGCGCCGCCCAGCTGATGCGCGAGCTCAACGTCGGAGCCCTGCCCATCAGCGACGCGAACGAACGGCTCTGCGGCATCCTCACCGACCGTGACATCGTCGTCGGCTGCGTGGCCATGGGCCACGACCCCGCCAAGGTCACCGCCGGTGAGATGGCCCAGGGGACACCCCGCTGGATCGACGCGGGCGCCGATGTCGGCGACGTGCTCCGGGAGATGCAGGACCACCAGATCCGCCGACTCCCCGTCATCGAGAACAAGCGCCTGGTCGGCATGATCAGCGAGGCCGACCTGGCCCACCACCTGACGGAGGACCAGATCGCGGCCTGGGCGGAGAGCGTCTACGCGAAGAGCACCACGCGCTGACCGACGCCGTCGTCGTCCCGGTGCTCCTCAGAGCCAGCCGTTGCGCCGGAACCCGCGGTACAGCACCAGGCACGCCACGGATATGACACCGAGGACCATCGGATATCCGAACGTCCAGTGCAGTTCCGGCATGTGCTCGAAGTTCATGCCGTACACCCCGCAGACCATCGTCGGCACGGCGACGATCGCCGCCCAGGCCGTGATCTTCCGCATGTCCTCGTTCTGCGCGACGGTCACCTGGGCTAGGTGTGCCTGAAGGATCGAGTTGAGGAGTTCGTCGAAGGCGGCGATCTGCTCCTTGGCGCGCAGCAGATGGTCGGAGACGTCACGGAAGTAGGTCTGTATCTCCGAGCCGACCACCCGGATCGGCCGGGTGGACAGCTCCTCGATCGGGCGGGCGAGCGGCACCACGGCCCGCTTCAGTTCGAGGAGTTCCCGCTTGAGCTGGTAGATGCGGCCCGGGTCGGTCCGTGCGCCGTCCTGGGAGAAGACGTCTGTCTCGACCTGGTCGATGTCGCCCTGGACCGCGTCGGTGACGCTCAGGTAGTCGTCGACGACGTGGTCCGCGATCGCGTGCAGTACCGCGGCCGGCCCCTTGGTGAGCTGCTGTGGGTCGGCCTCCAGCTCTTCGCGCAACGGGCCCAGTGAGCCATGCATCCCGTGGCGCACGGTGATCACGAAGTCCTCGCCGACGAAGACCATGATCTCGCCGGTGTTCACCACCTCGCTCGTCGCCGTGAGTTCCTCGTGCTCCACGTAGCAGACCGTCTTGAACACCGCGAACAGTGTCTCGTCGTACCGCTCCAGCTTCGGACGCTGGTGCGCCTCGATCGCGTCCTCCACCGCCAGCGGGTGCAGTTCGAAGAGCTCCGCGATGCCCGCGAACTCCTGGTCCGTCGGCTCGTGGAGACCGAGCCAGACGAAACCGTCCCCGTGCTTGCGCACCTGCTCCACGGTGTCGACCAGGTCACCGCCGCCCGGCACCCGGGCCCCGTCCCGGTAGGACACGCAGTTCACCACCGAGGAGCCCAGGGGTGACCGGGCGGGATGACTCAGGTCGACGCGCGGTCGGCGCCGGGCCAGCCTCGCCACCCTGCGGAGACCGCCGACCCTGCCGAGGCTCGTGACCTTCCGCAGATTCCCTGCCATGGACATCTGGATCTCCTTGCATGGATGCCCGCTCGTCGCATTGCTGCGCCCTGGCGTGCCAGTGTGCCAGCCTTGCGTGAGACGCGAGCAAGCCTGTGGGAGCAGGGCGTTCCGCTTTGTTCCCGCCTGTGGACGACGGGCTGGAAAGATGGTGCGGGGTGCTCGGGTACCCCACCCCCGCCCCCACTCCTGGAGCCGGACCGCCGCACTGTCGCATCGGAGCGTCGACCATCGTGGACAAGCGGGACAACTGGGATGATCGCGACATGATGCGAACCGATGGGTATCTCCTCGACAACCGGCAGACCGAGGCCGGAGAGCGTTTCGACGCCTTCGCCTCCCTCTTCGACCCCACGACGTTCCGGCACCTCGAAGGATTCGGCATCGGACCCGGCTGGCGCTGCTGGGAGGTCGGCGCCGGCGGCGCGTCCGTGGTGTCCTGGCTGGCCAAGAAGGTGGGGCCGACCGGGCGGGTCGTCGCGACCGACATCGACACCTCCCGGATCGCCCCGGCCGCCCGGCCGCCGGTGGAGGTGCGGGTCCACGACGTCGGAGCGGAGGAGCCGCCGGGCGAGGGCTTCGACCTGGTGCACGCGAGGCTCGTGCTGGTCCATGTGCTGGACCGGGAGCGGGCGTTGCGGTCGATGATCGAGTCCCTGCGGCCCGGCGGACGGCTGCTGGTCGAGGACGCCGACC
Source organism: Streptomyces sp. Act143 (assembly GCF_003143935.1). Classification (GTDB taxonomy): domain Bacteria; phylum Actinomycetota; class Actinomycetes; order Streptomycetales; family Streptomycetaceae; genus Streptomyces. The sequence continues at coordinate 8,043,142 of NZ_QFRX01000001.1, forward strand.
CCGCCCTGCAGCCCCTGACCTGCCCCGACGAACACGGTCCCGCCGAGCAGTTGGCGAACCGGCTGCGCACCGGCTTCCGCCGACTCCTCGCCGACCGCGGCGCCGACCTCTCCTACGGCCGCCGACTCCCGCGCCTCCTGCGGGAGGCCGGTCTGTGCCGGGTGGAGGCCGACGCCTACTTCCCGCTCACCTCACCCGCCTGCGCGGCCCTGGAATCCGCCACGATCCGGCAGGTCCGCACCGACCTCGTCACGGCGGGCCTGGCCACGGACGAGGAGATCGACCGACACCTGGCGAACGTCGCGTCGGGCGCGATGGACCTGGCGACGGCACCGATGATCTCGGCGTGGGGGCGGAAGGCATAGGGGAGTCGGGCGGAGGAGGGGGCGCGAGGCCCGGCCACCCGACTACCGCGGCGCCCACCCCTGCCCATGAGGTGACGTTCCGCCGGTGCTGGGTCCGGATCGTCGCTCCGCCGGCGGCCTGCCTCCCACCGCCTCGACCGCTCTCGCCCCCGCCCGGCACCCTTCCCGCGCCGCGTCCTCCGCTTCGGCACCGGTGAGGAGGGCGGCGAGGAACGCGCCGGTGAACGCGTCGCCGGCCCCCGTCGTGTCGGTGGGAGTGGCCGGGACCGCGGGGACACGGGCGGACACGGTGCCCGAGCGGGCCACCAGCGCACCGTCCGAACCCTGCTTGGCGACCACCAGCGGAACATGACGGCTGAGCTTGGCCGCCGCGTCCTCCGCATCGGGCAACCCCGTGAGCAGGTACGCCTCGTCGCGGCTGGGAAGGAGGATGTCGATCCCCTCCACGAGCGTGAGGAACCGGTCGACGCCCAGCTTGTCGAGGAACCCCGCCGACGCCGGATCCAGGCTCACCGGCACTCCGCGCGCGCGTGCCGCCTCCAGAGCCACCGCCACGAACGCCCGGCTCGGCGCGGCGAACAGCAGATAACCCGACAGGTGCAGCCGAGCCACCCCGTCGAGCAGCGCGTCCGACCAGTCGTCCGCATCGAGCCGCAGGGAGGCCCCGCTGTCCGTGAGCAGCGTCCGTTCGGCGGCGGCATCGGTGTCGACGAGGCAGATCACCGTGCCGGTCGGCGCCTCCGGGTCGACGACGAGCCGGGGCCGCACCCCGCATGCCGTCAGCTCCCGCTCGTGCCAGGCTGCCCCCTCCGTGCCCACCCGGCCGAGCAGCCGGACCTCGCCGCCGCCCCAATGTGCCGCCCAGCAGGCCACGTTGGCACCGGCCCCACCGGGCAGCGTCCGGATCGCCGCGACCGTGTCCGTCCGCGCCGCGAGCGGCCCCCGATGCCGGGCGACGACATCCGTGATGACGTCCCCGACAACCAGCAAGGCCCCGGACGCCGGACCAACGCACGCCACCTCGCGCTGAGGCTCCTCGAGTGAGCCGGTGGACGCACCCGTGTTCCCGCGTCTCTTGAGTGAGCCGGTGGGTGCGTCGGCGTTCCCGTGCCTCTCGGGTGAGCCGGTGGATGCGCCGGCGTTCCCGTGCCTCTCGGGTGAGCCGGTGGATGCGCCGGCGTTCCCGTGCCTCTCGGGTGAGCCGGTGGGTGCGTCGGCGTTCCCGTGCCTCTCGGGTGAGCCGACGGACATGCCCGCGTCTTCGTGCCCCTCGGGTGAGCCGACCGGCATCGCTGCCTCCCCAGGGCCCTGCGAACCACCGGTGGATGCCGTCCCGCCCCCGACCCCCTCGCCGCGCACCGCTACACCCCGGCCCAGGCCGCCGCGATCCGTCCCGCCAACCGCACATTGCCGCGCACCGCCGCCAGATTCGCGCTCAGCGAGGCGCCGTCGGTGTGCCGTACCAGGTAGTCGAGCAGGAACGGCGTGACCCCCTGGCCCGTGACGCCCTGCTCCTCGCACGCGTGCAGCGCGTCGGCCAGTACGCGCGCGTGCAGCTCGGGATCCAACTGCTCCGACTCGGGGACGGGATGGGCGACGATCAGCGCCGACTCGGTTCCGCCCACGGCGTCCTGAGCTCGCATCACCTCGGCCACCTGCTCCGGGGTGTTCAGCGTCCAGTCCACCGGGTGGCCCGAGTCGGACAGATAGAAGCCGGGGAAGTGACCCGTCCCGTACCCGGCCACCGCCACGCCCAGTGTCTCCAGCCGCTGCAGCGTCGCCGGCACGTCCAGGATCGACTTCACGCCCGCGCACACCACCGTGATCCGCGTACGCGCCAGCAGCCCGAGGTCGGCCGACTCGTCCTGCGTCACCGTCCACTCCCGGTGCACCCCGCCGAGCCCGCCCGTCGCGAACACCCGGACGCCCGCCAGCGCCGCGAGCAGCGCGGTCGCCGACACCGTGGTCGCCCCGCTGGCCCCGGCAGCCACCGCGAGCGGCAGATCGCGATGCCCCAGCTTGCGCATCCCGTCCTCGTTGGCGACCCGCTCCAACTGCTGCTTGTCCAGGCCGACATGAGGCCGCCCGTCCAGCACCGCGATCGTCGCGGGAACGGCGCCCTCCTGCCGTACGACGTCCTCCAGCTCCAGCGCCACCTGGAGGTTGCGCGGTCGCGGCAACCCGTGCGCGATGATCGTCGACTCCAGGGCCACCACGGGTCGACGCGCGTCAATCGCCTCGCGCACTTCTTCGGAAACCACCAGCACCACGCGCCTGCCTCCTGTCGATCGTCCTTCCCTCATCTCTGGCGGGCGGCACGCCCGGCCAAACCCTTGCGGGGCGGCGGAGGCGACACCAGCCTGGGGTGCATGACGGACAACTCGACACGTCTCGACCATGTCGTCCTCTGGGTGCGGGACCCGGTGGCGTCGGCCGACTTCTACGAGAAAGCGGTCGGCATGCAGCCCCTGAGGGTCGCCGACTTCGCCGCCGGTACCGCGCCCTTCCCTTCCGTGCGGCTCAACGACGAGACCATCTTCGACCTCGCGCCGACGGCCGGAGCGAGCCACGCGACGATGCTCCCCGGCGCCGCCGACAGCGCGGGCCACCCGGTCAACCACATCTGCCTGGCCCTGCCGGGCGACGACTTCGACGCGCTCCGCACCCGCCTGGAGGAACGCGCGGTGCCGGTCTCGGAGATCCACCACGACTCCTACGGCGCCCGCGGCACGGCCCCGCGCAGCTTCTACTTCCGCGATCCGGACCAGAACATCTTCGAGGTACGGCACTACGACTGACCCGCGCGCGAGGGGGCCCGCGCACGCGTGGACCCCCTTCGGGCGCGTCAGACCGGCCGTACGCCCTTGAGCGCCCCGTGCGGGTCGAGCACGTACTTGCGGCTGGCGCCCTGGTCGAACTCGGCGTAGCCGCGCGGTGCGTCCTCGATGCCGATGACGGTCGCGTTGACCGCCTTGGCGATGTGCACGCGCTCGTGCAGGATCGCCATCATCAGGCCCCGGTGGTACTTCATCACCGGGCACTGACCGGTGGTGAACCGGTGGCTCTTGGCCCAGCCGAGCCCCAGCCGTACCTTCAGCGTCCCGGCCTTGGCGTCCTCGTCGACCCCGCCGGGATCGTCCGTGACGTACAGGCCGGGGATGCCGAGGGCGCCGCCCGCGCGGGTGAGGCCCATCAGCGAGTTGAGGACCGTGGCGGGCGCCTCCTGCGCCTCCGGGCCGTGGGCCCGGGCCTCGAAGCCGACCGCGTCGACCGCGGCGTCCACCTCGGGCTCGCCGACGATCTGCGCGATCTGCTCGTCCACGCTGCCGCTCGAGACGTCGACGGTCTCGCACCCGAAGCTGCGTGCCTGGGCGAGCCGCTCGGCGTTGAGGTCGCCGACGATGACGACCGCGGCGCCCAGCAGCTGCGCGGACGCGGCCGCCGCCAGTCCGACCGGCCCCGCCCCGGCGACGTACACCGTCGAACCCACCCCGGCGCCCGAACTCACCACGCCGTGGAAACCGGTCGGGAAGATGTCCGACAGCATGGTCAGATCGAGCAGCTTCGCGCGGGCCTGGTCCCGGTCCGGGAACTTGAGCAGGTTGAAGTCCGCGTACGGCACCATGGCGTACTCGGCCTGACCGCCGACCCAGCCGCCCATGTCGACATATCCGTAGGCCGCCCCGGGCCGGGCCGGGTTGACGTTCAGACAGATGCCGGTGGCGCGTTCCTTGCAGTTGCGGCACCGCCCGCAGGCGATGTTGAACGGTACGGAGACGATGTCGCCCACGTCGATCGTCTCGACGTCCGGCCCCCGTTCGACGACCTCTCCGGTGATCTCGTGTCCGAGGACCAGCCCCTCGGGTGCGGTCGTCCGCCCGCGCACCATGTGCTGGTCGCTGCCGCAGATGTTGCTGGCGAGCACCTTGAGGATCACACCGTGCCGGCACTTCCGGCCGACGTTCTCGGGTGCGACGCCCGGCCCGTCCTGCAGTTCGAGTGTCGGGTAGTCGATGGTCCTGACCTCCACCGCGCCCGGCTTGAGATACGCGACTGCCCTGTTTCCGCTTCCGCTCATGCGTGATCGCCGTCCCTTCGGCTCCGATGTCTTCGGATGCCAGTGGCTGTGCGCATGGCGGAGTCTGCTACCGCGGCGGCCTTCCGGCCAGCCGTCGCGCGCGGACCGGGTCGACCGCTGTCAGCGGCATGCCACCGAGGAGGTGGACCGCCCCTCTGAGCAGCCGCTCAGAACAGCGGCTCGGGAAGCACCCCCTCCAGGGCGAGCAGCTGCCGCTTGGTCTCCAGCCCGCCCCCGAACCCGCCGATCCCGCCGTCGCTCTCCACGACCCGGTGGCAGGGCACGACCACCGGCAGCGGGTTGGAGCCCATCGCCACCCCGACCGCCTGAGCCGCACCCGGCTGGCCCACCCGCCCGGCCAGATCGCCGTACCCCACGACGCTGCCGTACGGCACCCCGGCCGCCAGCTCGCGCAGCACCTGCCGGTTGAACCCGGAGATCAGCGACCAGTCCAAGGGCAGCTCGAAATCGCGCCGCTGACCCGCGAAGTACGCCTTCACCTGGCGTATCGGCTCGGCCAGCAGCGGTGAGCCGGGCTCTTCGACGGGTTCGCAGCCCAGCCGGGAGGCGAGCCGGTCGAGCGTGTTGGCGCGCACCGCGTCGGTCGCGTGGAACACGACATTGACGAGGCCGTCGCGGGTCGCGGCCAGCAGCAGGGGGCCGATGCCGGTGTCGACGACGGCCCAAACGACCCGCTGCTCGTTCTGCCCATGGCTGTCCATGCGCCCACCGTACGACCCGCCACTGACAACGACCCGCGGGCCGGCCCCGCCCGCCGTCCTGGCGGCTCAGGACCCGCCGGTCGCGTCCCGCACCACGTCCGGCTTGTTGGTGATGACGCCGTCGACGCCGTACCCGGCGACCCGGCGGGCCGTCTCCGCGTCGTTGACGGTCCAGGTGCAGAGCTCCAGCGGCTTGCCGTGCGCCCCGTCGAAAGCGTGCACGGTGGCGACGTACCCGGCGGTGATGGTGCTGTGGGAGGGGTTGATCTGGTCGGTGAACCTCGCGTAGGCGGACAGCTCCGCCACGGACGGCGTACCGAGGATGCCGGTCTTGACGCCGGGCTTCAGTTCGTGGACGGTCCGCACGCTGTCCACGCTGAAGCTCTGCACGATCAGTCGGCTCGCGCGGTGCCGCCGGTCGAGCCAGCCCTCGTTGGCGAGGACCTTCAGGGTCTGCTGCTCGATGCCCGGATAGAGGGCGGGGTTCTTGATCTCCAGGAGCAGCTTCTGGCGGTTGCGGTCGACCCGGTGCACGTACTGCTCCAGGGTCGGCACGCGCGCGCCCGCGTAGGACGGGCCGAACCAGCTTCCCGCGTCGAGGCGCGCGATCTCGGCGGCGGTGAAATCCTTCACCTTCCACGGGGACCGGCCGGGGAAGACCTCCTCGACGTCGGTGGTGCGCCGGAGGCTGTCGTCGTGGATGACGACGAGCTCGCCGTCCTTGGTGCGCTGGACGTCGTTCTCGACCCAGCGGATGCCCATCCGGGCCGCGGTGTCGACGGCGGCCAGAGTGTTCTCGGGCGCGTAGGCGGAGGCGCCCCGGTGCGCGATGACCGTGGGCCGTTCGCCGTCCTCGGCGGCCCGGACGTCGGAGGAGGGGAGCAGGAGGGTGGCGGCCCCCAGGAGCGCGGTGGTCGTGGCGGCAACTGCGCGCGCGTGCATGCGTACTCCTTGCGTCGAGCGTGCACGGACAGCTCCACTGTGACAGCAGAGGGTCAACAGGAGGGGAGTACAGAATGGCCACAGACTGAATGGAGTTGCCCAACTCCGCTCACCGGTGCCGCACAACTGCGGCAACGGCGTGGCAAGGGCGTGTTTCTTTGCCGGAAAATCGTTCGACCATTCCGGTGGGGGTCATACTCTTCGCCTCAACCCTGACCGCTCCAGCGGTCCTGGGAGGGGGCGTATTTCAGCACATTCCGGGACGCAAGAAGGCGGAAGGGTAGCCGCGCATGCAAGGCACGGTCGACGGATTCAGTTACGGACTCGTCACACCGCTGGTGGCCTACCTCATGGCCTGCCTGGGGGGCGCCCTCGGCCTGCGCTGCACCACCAGATCCATGCTGGTGTCGAACTCGTGGCGCCCGGGCTGGCTCGCCCTCGGCGCCGCCGCGATCGGCTCGGGCATATGGACCATGCATTTCGTCGCCATGATGGGGTTCACCGTCAAGGAGGCCCCGATCCATTACGACAAACCGTTGACGTTCGCGAGCCTGGGCGTCGCGATCGTCATGGTGGGTATCGGGATCTTCATCGTCGGCTACAAGGGCGCGAGCGGAACGGCCCTGTTCACCGGGGGCACCATCACCGGACTCGGCGTCGCCTCGATGCATTACCTGGGCATGGCGGGGATGCGGCTCAACGGAAATCTGGAGTACAACACGTTCACCGTCTCCGCCTCCGTCGTCATAGCCATGGTCGCCGCCACCGCCGCGCTATGGGCGGCCGGCCAGGTCAGAGGCCTGATGTGGAGCGTGGGCGCGAGCCTCGTCATGGGGCTCGCCGTCAGCGGCATGCACTACACGGGCATGGCCGCCCTCAGGGTCCATCTGCACGGCGGCTCCGCCGCCCCGTCCTCGGGCGACTCGCCCGCGGAGCTGCTGGCGCCCATGCTGGTCGGCCCCCTTGCCTTCCTCCTGATCGCCGGCGTCGTCGTGATGTTCGACCCGCTGATGGTCATGGGCAAACCCGACTGGACGCCCGTCGAGAACAAGCCAGGTATCCCGGCCCATACCGATGCCTCGCACACCGCCCGCCGCCCGGCCGTCCGCACCCGCCGCAGCGTCGGCCACCGCGGCTCCCGCACCCCGCAGAACCGCTGATCGGACCGCGTTGTCAGTGGGGGGTCGTACGGTGGTTCCATGCGGCCCGTTTCCCACATCGAACGCACGGTGGCGCCCTTCGAGGTCGTCAGCCCCTACCAGCCCAGCGGTGACCAGCCGGCGGCCATCGCCGACCTGGCCAAGCGCATCGAGGCCGGTGAGAAGGACGTCGTCCTCCTCGGCGCGACCGGCACCGGCAAGTCCGCCACCACCGCGTGGATGATCGAGAAGCTCCAGCGGCCCACCCTGGTGATGGCCCCGAACAAGACCCTGGCCGCCCAGCTGGCCAACGAGTTCCGGGAGCTGCTGCCGAACAACGCGGTCGAGTACTTCGTCTCGTACTACGACTACTACCAGCCCGAGGCCTACGTCCCGCAGTCGGACACCTACATCGAGAAGGACTCCTCGATCAACGAGGAGGTCGAGCGACTGCGGCACTCCGCGACCAACTCGCTGCTCACCCGCCGTGACGTCGTCGTGGTCGCCTCCGTCTCCTGCATCTACGGCCTCGGTACCCCGCAGGAGTACGTGGACCGGATGGTCCCCCTCAGGGTCGGCGACGAGATCGACCGTGACGAGCTGCTGCGCCGCTTCGTGGACATTCAGTACACGCGCAACGACCTGGCCTTCACCCGTGGCACCTTCCGGGTCCGCGGCGACACCATCGAGATCTTCCCGGTCTACGAGGAGCTCGCCGTCCGCATCGAGATGTTCGGCGACGAGATCGAGGCCCTGTCCACGCTGCACCCGCTCACCGGCGAGATCATCAGCGACGACCGGCAGCTGTACGTCTTCCCCGCCTCCCACTACGTCGCCGGCCCCGAGCGCATGGAGCGGGCCGTCAACGACATCGAGAAGGAGCTGGGGGAGCGCCTCACCGAGCTGGAGAAGCAGGGCAAGCTCCTGGAGGCCCAGCGGCTGCGCATGCGCACCACGTACGACCTGGAGATGCTCCGCCAGATCGGCTCCTGCTCCGGTGTCGAGAACTACTCGATGCACTTCGACGGCCGCGAGCCCGGCTCCCCGCCCAACACCCTGCTGGACTACTTCCCGGACGACTTCCTGCTGGTCATCGACGAGTCCCATGTCACGGTCCCGCAGATCGGCGCCATGTACGAGGGCGACGCCTCCCGCAAGCGCACCCTCGTCGACCACGGCTTCCGGCTGCCCTCCGCCCTCGACAACCGCCCGCTGAAGTGGGAGGAGTTCCAGGAGCGCATCGGGCAGACCGTCTACCTGTCGGCCACCCCGGGCAACTACGAGCTCTCCCGCGCGGACGGCGTCGTCGAGCAGATCATCCGGCCGACGGGCCTCGTCGACCCCGAGGTCGTGGTCAAGCCCACCGAGGGCCAGATCGACGACCTGGTGCACGAGATCCGCAAGCGCACCGAGAAGGACGAGCGCGTCCTGGTCACCACGCTCACCAAGAAGATGGCCGAGGATCTCACGGACTACTTCCTGGAACTCGGCATCCAGGTCCGCTACCTGCACAGTGACGTCGACACCCTGCGCCGCGTCGAACTGCTGCGCGAGCTGCGCTCCGGCGAGTTCGACGTCCTGGTCGGCATCAACCTCCTCCGCGAGGGCCTCGACCTGCCCGAGGTGTCCCTGGTGGCGATCCTCGACGCCGACAAGGAGGGCTTCCTGCGCTCCGGCACGTCCCTGATCCAGACGATCGGCCGCGCGGCGCGCAATGTCTCCGGCCAGGTCCACATGTACGCCGACAAGATCACCCCGGCGATGGAGAAGGCCATCGACGAGACCAACCGGCGCCGGGAGAAGCAGGTTGCGTACAACACGGCACGCGGCATCGACCCGCAGCCGCTGCGCAAGAAGATCAACGACATCGTGGCCCAGATCGCCCGCGAGGACGTCGACACCGAGCAGCTGCTCGGCTCCGGTTACCGCAAGCAGAAGGACGGCAAGGGCGCCAAGGCCCCCGTGCCCGCCCTCGGCGGCAAGGCGACGGGCGGCAAGGGTGCCAAGGGCAGGGCCAAGGAGACCGTCCCGACCGACCGGCCCGCGGCCGAGCTGGCCGGGCAGATCGAGGAGATGACCGCGCGGATGCGGGCCGCCGCGGCGGACCTTCAGTTCGAGATCGCGGCCCGGCTGCGCGACGAGGTCTCCGAGATGAAGAAGGAACTGCGCCAGATGCAGGAGGCCGGCCTGGCCTGACGGACAGCCGCGGGCGCCGGTCCCCGTCCCGGGACCGGCGCCCGCCCGCATACTCCGGCCTTGTCCCGAGCAGACCTCGGCCGCGCCCGGCCACGCCCCTGCGAAACCTCGGACAAGCCCCGGAGGGCCCCCATCGGTCCGTGAACGCGCAGTGTTGCAAGACCGACACAAAGTACGGACCCGGGTAGCGGCATTGTCAGTGCCCCCGCATAGGGTTCTGGTCAACCGCGGACTCCGCGGCAACAGGGGACAGCTCGAGAGGGGAATCAGCGCGTGACCGTCAACATGACCAAGGGTCAGGCCATCAGTCTGCAGAAGAACGACGGCGGCAGCCTGACCGCGGTGCGCATGGGTCTCGGCTGGCAGGCGGCCCCCCGTCGCGGCCTGTTCGGCTCGCGCACCCGCGAGATCGACCTGGACGCCTCCGCCGTCCTGTTTGCGGACAAGCAGCCGGTCGACGTCGTCTTCTTCCGCCACTTGGTGAGCGACGACGGCTCGGTGCGCCACACCGGCGACAACCTCGTCGGCGGTGTCGGCCAGGGCGGCGACGACGAGGCGATCCTCGTCGACCTGTCGCGCGTCCCGGTCCACATCGACCAGATCGTCTTCACCGTGAACTCCTTCACGGGCCAGACCTTCCAGGAAGTGCAGAACGCGTTCTGCCGTCTGGTCGACGAGACCAACGGCCAGGAGCTGGCCCGCTACACGCTCGCGGGCGGCGGCGCCTACACGGCCCAGATCATGGCGAAGGTGCACCGCAACGGCCCGGGCTGGACGATGACGGCCCTCGGCACCCCGGCCAACGGCCGCACCTTCCAGGACCTGATGCCGGCGATCCTGCCGCACCTGTAGGCCGCCCGGCCAGGGCCCGTGTCCCCGGCATGATCCGCCGGACGGGCCCTGGCGGCACCCGACACCGAAAGCGACACAGGGGGACGAAGGCATGACGGCCGAGCTGGTGCGGGGGCAGAACCACCCGCTCTCCCAGGCCCGCCTAGAGATCCGGGTCTCGGCCGGCCAGCCGGTCGTGGCCGGCGCGACGCTCAGCGACGAGCACGGCAAGGTCCATGGAGTGGAGTGGGTCGCCCACCCGGGCGCCCCCACCCTGCCGGGCCTGGAGGTCTCCCGGCAGGCCGCCGCCGACCACCGTCTCGCGGTGGACCTCGGCGCCGTGCCGGAGGCCGTGCACCGGGTCAGCGTGCTGCTCGCTCTGCCCACCGGGGTCGGTGGTCCCGTCAGGTTCGGCGGCCTCGCCGCCCCCTTCGTCGCGGTCACCGGCCTCGACGGCTCCGAGATCGCCAGCTACACCATCACCGGCCTTGAGGCCGAGTCCGCCGTCGTCGCCCTGGAGCTCTACCGCCGCCAGGGCGCCTGGAAGGTCCGCGCCGTCGGCCAGGGATACGCGGGCGGCCTCGCCGACCTCCTCGCCGACCAGGGCATGCCCGAGGCCCAGCACCTGGCGAGCGGCATCAACGAAGCCGTCGCCCAGGGCCTCGCCCGCTCGGTCCAGGCCCCCCGCACGACCGACGGCGACCGCACCCGGCACGCGGCCGCACCGGCGCTCGGCTCCGACCAGGGCGGCCAGGCGGCCCAGGGCGCCACCGGCCCCGTACCGCCGCAGCCGCCCGCGTCGCCGTACGGCACCCAGGCGCCGGGCACACCGGGACAGCCCGCCTCCCCGTACGTCCAGCCCTCCGGCAACACCGGCCGGCCGCCCGCCTCGCCCTACGACCCCCCGGCCACCGGTGCCGGTCACCCGCAGGGCGCCGCGGCCCCGTCCGCCGACGCTCAGCCGGGCCCCGCCACGGGCAGTCCCGTCGACTACAGCCACCCGCGCCGCCAGACCACAGCCCCGCCGCCGCCCCCGCCGACCGCGCCCCCCGCCCAGCCCGGACAACCCGCGCAGCCCGTCGCGGGGGACGCGACCGGGTGGTCCATGGAGGAGCGGCTCTACAACCAGGTGTGGGGCATGTTCGAGGACCTGGCCCGCACCATGGCCGCGTACCGCAGTGCGGTCGACTTCGCCGACTCGCGCATGGAGAAGGAGCTGGACCAGGCCCTGTCCGACCCGCGCAGCCGGATCGGCGGCCAGGGCGACGCCGCGCGCGAGGCGGCCCAGGCCAAGCACGCCCAGCTGGTCGACCAGGCCCGTACGGCCCTGGACCGCGACCTCGCCCAGCTCACCGCCGAGGCCGACGTCGTCGAGCCCGCGCTGCCCGCGGCCTACGCCCGCTGGGACAACCCCGTCTGGCACGGCTACCGCGTACCGATGGAGATCCCCATGGCGCTGCGCCTGGGCGACCTGCATCTTCCCGAGGCCCCGCAACTGCGCATCCCCATGCTGGTCAGGCTGCCGCTGGAGCGCGGCCTGTGGATCGACAGCGGGCGGGCCGACTCGCTCGACGGTTCCTTCACCGACTCCCACGAACTCAAGCGGCTGGCGATGGAGACGGCGGTGGCCCACGCGGCCCGGCTGCTCGCCGTCTATCCGGCGGGCGAGTTCGGCGTGCACGTCATCGACCCGGCCGGCTCGGGAGGGCAGGCGCTCGTCCCGCTGGTGCAGACCGGGGTGCTGGCCGGCCCGCCCGCGCTCGGCGCTGCGGGCGTCGCGGACGTCCTGGCCCGGCTCACCCAGCGCGTCGACCTGGTGCAGATGGCGGTGCGTGGAGGCGCGCCCGACTCGCTCCCGCCGGGCTTCGACACCTCCGAGCAGCTGCTGATCGTCAACGACTTCCCGCACGGCTTCGACGACCGCGCCGTGACCCAGCTGCGCTACCTCGCCGACGAGGGCCCGGCGGTCGGCGTCCATCTGATGATGGTCGCGGACCGCGAGGAGGCCGCCGCGTACGGTCCGTTGCTCGACCCGCTGTGGCGTTCGCTGCTGCGACTGAGCCCGGTGCCCGACGACCATCTCGCCGACCCGTGGGTGGGTCATGCCTGGACGTACGAGCCTTCGCTCGTGCCGCCGGGCAGCCAGGTGCTCCAGCAGGTGCTGAACCTGGTGGCGGCAGCCCGCACCAAGTACACGTAAAGGCGCCTTGACCAGGCTCTTTGACCTTTCTTTTGCCAATCGCTTTACCTTCCCTTGGTGATTGGGGTACCGTTTTCCTCACGGAGGGGAGTACTCCCTGTCGACTGCGGCGTACCCGTCAATACGGAACAGATCCCCATGGATCTGCTCCCGGGGCGTCGGCCCACCTTGGGTGGAAGAGACCTCCGGCAGCGCGACGACGCTGGTTATTTGCCGTTACGTAATGCCGGAGGATCAGTGGATGTTTCCGTGACCCTGTGGGTCCTGACCATCGTGGGCCTCGCCGCCCTCATCTCGGTCGACTTCTTCATCGGCCGCAAGCCGCACGACGTGTCCATCAAGGAAGCCGGGATCTGGACGGTCGTCTGGATCGCCCTGGCCGGTCTCTTCGGCCTCGGCCTGCTGATATTCGGCGGGGGCCAGGCCGGCGGGGAGTTCTTCGCGGGCTTCATCACCGAGAAGTCGCTGAGCGTCGACAACCTCTTCGTCTTCGTCCTGATCATGGCGAAGTTCGCGGTGCCCTCGCAGTACCAGCAGCGCGTGCTCCTGATCGGTGTCCTCATAGCCCTGGTGCTCCGCGCGATCTTCATCGCTGCGGGCGCGGCCATCCTCGCCAGCTTCGCCTGGGTGTTCTACCTCTTCGGCGCCTTCCTGATCTGGACCGCCTGGAAGCTCATCCAGGAGGCCCGGGCCGACGAGGAGGACGAGGAGTTCGAGGAGAACAAGCTGCTCAAGGCCGCCGAGCGCCGCTTCGGTGTGGCCGACCGCTACCACGGCACCAAGCTCTGGATCGAGCAGAACGGCAAGCGGGTCATGACCCCGATGCTGGTCGTGATGCTCGCGATCGGCACCACCGACGTGCTCTTCGCCCTCGACTCCATCCCCGCGATCTTCGGCCTGACCCAGGACCCGTACATCGTCTTCACCGCCAACGCGTTCGCGCTGATGGGTCTGCGCCAGCTGTACTTCCTCATCGGCGGCCTGCTGAAGAAGCTGGTCCACCTCAGCTACGGCCTGTCGATCATCCTCGGCTTCATCGGCGTCAAGCTGGTGCTGCACGCCCTGCACGAGTCCGGTGTCCATGTCCCCGAGATCAGCATCCCGGTCTCCCTCGGCGTGATCTGCTCGGTCCTGATCGTCACCACGATCACCAGCCTCCGCGCCTCGAAGAAGCAGGCGGCGGCCGAGGCGGCGCAGAAGCCGATCGATGGCGCTCCGAAGGACAGCATCGACGCCTGACCACGTCGGACGTAGGAACAACCAGCACCGGGAGTGCCGTATGACCGATTGCCGCCCCTCGCTCCCGGTGCTTCCGTTGAGGGCGGAGCGTCTCCGTACCGGAGACGCCACAGCCGGGCGGAGGCACCGTGGACGCACCGATGAAGTTCGTGCAGATCATCGATTTCGAGACCGACCGCATCGACGAGATGCGGGAGCTGGCCCAACAGGCGGAGGAGAGTGCTGCCGGCCGCAGCGAAGGTCCCACGCGCCGCCTCGTCCTGAGGGACCGCAACCAGCCCAACCACTACCGCGTCGTGATCGAGTTCGACTCGTACGACGAGGCCATGCGCAACAGCGAGCATCCGGACACGACCAAGTTCGCGGAGCAGATGGCGGCGATCTGCACCAAGCCGCCGACGTTCATGGACTGCGACGCCGTGGACGTCACCGACTTCAGGTAGGACCTGCCGGGGCCCGTGCCGCCGGGGTGCGTGGCCCCTTCGCCTCTGCGACGATCGCATCATGATCGCTCGGCTCAGGTCGCTCACGACCCGGTGGACGTTCCTCGTGCCGGTACTGGCGGTCGTGCTCCTGGTGTTCACCTGGGGGCGCGACCTGCCGGGCGCGGTCGTCGCCCTGGTGACCCTGGTGCTCGCGGGAGCGGTCCTGGCCGCCGTGCACCACGCGGAGGTCGTCGCCCACCGGGTCGGCGAACCCTTCGGCTCGCTCGTCCTCGCCGTCGCCGTCACCATCATCGAGGTCGCGCTGATCGTCACCCTCATGGCCGACGGCGGCGACAAGGGCTCGACCCTCGCCCGCGACACGGTCTTCGCGGCCGTGATGATCACCTGCAACGGCATCGTCGGCATCTGCCTGCTGGTGGCCTCCCTGCGGCACGGCCTCGCCGTCTTCAACCCCGAAGGCACCGGCGCCGCCCTCGCGACCGTCGCCACCCTGGCCACCCTCAGCCTGGTGCTGCCGACCTTCACGACGAGCAAGCCGGGCCCGGAGTTCTCCGGCGTCCAGCTCACCTTCGCCGCGCTGTCCTCGCTCGTCCTGTACGGCCTGTTCGTCGCGACCCAGACCGTGCGGCACCGGGACTACTTCCTTCCCATCACCCGCCAGGGCGAGGTCGTCACCGCCGACGACCATGCCGACGCGCCCTCCGCCCGCACCGCCCTGATCAGCCTGGGCCTGCTGGGCCTCGCCCTGGTCGGGGTCGTGGGCCTGGCGAAGGGCGTGTCGCCCACCATCGAGTCCGGAGTGGAGGCCGCCGGGCTGCACCACGCCGTCGTCGGCGTGATCATCGCGCTGCTGGTGCTGCTCCCCGAGACCATCGCCGCGCTGCGCGCGGCCCGCCGCGACCGCGTGCAGACCAGCCTCAACCTCGCGCTCGGCTCGGCGATGGCCAGCATCGGCCTGACCATCCCCGCCGTCGCCCTGGCCTCTGTCTGGTTGTCGGGCCCGCTCGTCCTCGGCCTCGGCTCCACCCACATGGTGCTGCTCGCCCTGACCGTGGTCGTCAGTTCCCTGACCGTGGTGCCCGGCCGGGCGACGCCGCTCCAGGGCGGGGTGCATCTGGTGCTGTTCGCGGCGTATCTGGAGCTGGCGATCAATCCATGACCGGCTCGGCGGCGCTGCCCGCCACCGGTCGCGTCTCCGGGAGCAGCGCGAAGCAGCCCAGGCTGAGCAGCGCGATCCCCGTCAGATACGCCCCCACCCCCCACGGCACGCGACCGCCCTGCTCGGCCAGCGCCGTCGCCACGATCGGTGTGAGCGCGCCCCCGAGGACCCCGCCGAGGTTGTAGCCGACCGCGGCACCGGTGCACCGCACCCGCGGCTCGTACAGCTCCGGCAGGTAGGCGGCGATCACCGCGAACATGGTGATGAAGGCGAGCAGCGCGCCGAGGAACCCCAGGAACATCAGCAGCGGTTCACCGGTCGCGAGCAGCGCGACCATCGGGAACATCCACAGAGCCGCCGCAGCGCACCCGGTCAGACACAGCGGCCGCCGCCCGTACCGGTCGCCCAGCAGCGCCGCCGGCGCGGTGAGCGCGCCCTTGACCACGACCGCGGCCATGATGCAGGTCAGCATCACCGTACGGCTCACGCCGAGCCGTTCGGTGCCGTAGGCGAGGGACCACGTCGTCACGGCGTAGAAGATGGCGTACCCGACCGCGAGCCCGCCGGCCGTCAGCAGGACCAGCCGCCAGTGGTCGCGCACGACCTCGACGAGCGGCACGCGCGCGTGGTCCTCGAGTTCGAGGAAGGACGGACTCTCCGCGAGCGACGACCGCAGCCACAGCCCCGCCACGGCCAGTACCCCCGCCGCCCAGAACGGCACCCGCCACCCCCACGACGCGAACTGCGCCTCGGTCAGCGTCGCCGACAGCGCCAGCATCACACCGTTGGCGAGCAGGAAGCCCAGCGCGGGCCCGACCTGCGGGAAGCTCGACCACAGGCCGCGCCGCCCGGCCGGCGCGTGCTCCGCCGTCAGCAGCACCGCCCCGCCCCACTCCCCGCCGAGGCCCAGCCCCTGCAGGAACCGCAGCACGAGCAGCAGCAGCGGAGCGGCCACCCCGATCGCGTCGAACGTCGGCACACACCCCACCGCCACCGTGGCCCCGCCGGTCAGCAGCAGCGAGGCGACGAGGACCGGCCGCCGCCCGTGCCGGTCCCCGATGTGCCCGAACAGCACCGATCCCAGCGGCCGGGCGACGAACCCCACCCCGAACGTGCCGAACGCGGCCAGCGTCCCGGCCAACGGTGAGAAGGTCGGGAAGAACAGCGGCCCCAGGACCAGCGCCGCCGCGGTCCCGTAGGCGAAGAAGTCGTAGAACTCGATGGCCGTCCCGGCGAGGGAGGCGGCCGCGAGCCGCAGCATGGAGGGCGCCCTGACGGTGCGTACGTCGTGCATGCCGCGTCAACCACCCGCGGTGATCACAGGTTACGGGGGCGTGCGGAGGCATGTCCTCCGGATCAGTACGTGACCGTGATGCGCCGTGCGGGACCGTCGACGCGCACGAGTCCGCCGTAGGGGATGACGAGTTGAGGGTCGGTGTGTCCGAGGTCCACGTCGAAGACGATCGTGGTGTCGGGGGCGTACGTGCGCATCGCGCGCAGCACGGCCTCGCGCTGGTCGGCGGCGTAACGGGCGGCCTCCTCGGGGCTGTTGGGCCGCTCGAAGGACCAGGTCTTGGGGCGGCCCATCAGGAGCGCGGAGAAGCGCCGCAGCAGGCCGCGCTCACCCATGTTGCGCAGGACGCGGAAGACCTCCGTGCCGCTCGGCAGTTCCTCCGAGGTCTCCAGGAACAGCACGCCGCCGTCGAATTCAGTAACGTCACGCGGTATCTCGCGGTCGGCCATCAGCAGCCAGGAGAGGATCTCCAGGTTGCCGCCCCAACTGCGCCCCTCGGTCACGCGGTCGGGGTTCACCCAGGTCCACCCCGTGCCGGGCCGGGTCTGCGGCTCCTCGGCGAAGGTCGCCGGGTCGGCCCAGTCCCGGTTGACGTCGTTCCAGCGCTCCGCGGGCCGCAGTTCGTACGCGCCCGAGGTGAACAGCGCCGCCCCCAGGGACTCGGCGGTCAGCGCGTCCATGGCGACGGGCCTGCCGAGCTGCACCATCACGGTCGCGCCGTGGTAGCCGACGATCCCGGTGCTGCGGAGATACGCCAGCAGGTTCGTGTTGTCGCTCATCCCGAAGAACGGCTTCGGGTTCGCCCGGATCAACTCCCGGTCAAGGTACGGCAGTACGGTGATCTGGTCGTCACCGCCGATCGAGGCCATGACGACCTTGATGTCCGGATCGGCGAAGGCGGCGTTGACGTCGGCGGCGCGCTCCTGCGGCGTCGCGCCCATGCTCCGGGTGGTCGGGTACTCGACGGGTTCCAGGCCGTACACCTCGCGCAACCGCTCCAGGCCCAGTTCGAAGGGGCGCGGGAAGAGCCCCGGCAGCCCCGCTCCGGGCGAGATGACCGCTATACGGTCGCCGGGCACGGGCTTGGGCGGGTACGAGATCGTCGTCATCGCAGGATGGTACGGGCCGTCACCGCGTCGTCGCACCGTGATAAACCGGGTCTGAGCAGCGGTCTTCAACGGGCCGCCCACCCTTCACCGGACCGGAGGAACCGTGCCCCGCACCCTGGCCAACGCCCCGATCATGATCCTCAACGGCCCCAACCTGAACCTGCTCGGGCAGCGTCAGCCGGAGATCTACGGCAAGGACACCCTGGCCGACGTCGAGGCCCTGTGCGCCAAGGCGGCGGCCGCGCACGGCGGCACGGTGGACTTCCGGCAGTCCAACCACGAGGGCGAGCTGGTCGACTGGATCCACGAGGCGCGGCTCCACCACTGCGGGATCGTCATCAACCCCGGCGCCTACTCGCACACCTCGGTCGCGATCCTGGACGCGCTCAACACCTGTGACGGACTGCCCGTGTTGGAGGTCCACATCTCCAACATCCACCAGCGCGAGTCCTTCCGCCACCACTCCTACGTCTCCCTGCGCGCCGACGGTGTCATCGCGGGCTGCGGGGTGCAGGGGTACGTGTTCGGTGTGGAGCGGGTCGCCGCGCTGGTGGGGGCGGCACAGGCCGACGTGTAAGGACCGTCGGCCTGGCAGGCGGTCGTTACACCACGGCCGTTACACCACGGCCGCTGCGCCACGGCCGTTGCACCGCCCCTTACAGGCGCCCCGCCTCCACGATCCGCCGCAGGAAGCGCCGTGTGCGCTCCTGCTGCGGGTCGCCGAAGATCTGCTCGGCGGTCCCGCGCTCCAGGACCACCCCTCCGTCCAGAAAACAAACCTGGTCGGCGACGTCCCGCGCGAAGCCCATCTCGTGCGTGGCCAGCACCATGGTCATGCCGTCGCTCTTGAGGTCACGGACGACGTTCAGCACCTCGCCCACCAGCTCCGGGTCGAGCGCGGCGGTGATCTCGTCGAGCAGGAGCAGCCGGGGACGGACGGCGAGCGCCCGCACGATCGCCACCCGCTGCTGCTGGCCGCCGCTCAGCCGATCCGGGTACTCGCCCGCCTTCCCGCCGAGCCCGAGCCGCTCCAGCAGCTCCCTGCCCCGTTCCTCGGCCTCCGCGTGGGACACCCCGTGCACCCGGCGCGGGGCGAGGGTGATGTTCTCCAGCACGGTCATGTGCGGGAAGAGGTTGTACGCCTGGAAGACCACGCCGATACGGCGGCGTACCGCGTCCTGGTCGACGCGCGGGTCGGTGATCTCCTCGCCGTCCAGCCAGATCGCGCCGTCGTCGATCTCCTCCAGGAGGTTCGCGCAGCGCAGCAGCGTCGACTTGCCGGAACCGGAGGCGCCGATCAGCGCGGTCACGGTGTGCGGGGCGACCTCCAGATCGACGTCCCGGAGCACCACCGAGCCGCCGAAGGTCTTGCGGACCGCCTCCATCCGCAGCACCGGCGCGTCCGCGTCACTCATGCGATTCCTCCCTGGGCCCGCCGCCGGTCCATCCGAGCCGTCACCCAGTCCGTGAAGCGGGTCATCGGGATGGTCAGCGCCACGAACACCAGGCCCGCGACGATGTACGGCGTGTAGTTGAGGCTGCGGCCCACGATGATGTCGGCGGCCCGTACGGCGTCCACCGCGCCGCCGATCGACACCAGCCCGGTGTCCTTCTGCAGCGACACCAGGTCGTTGAGGAGCGGCGGCACCTGGCGCCGTACCGCCTGCGGCAGCACCACGTACCGCAGCGCCTGCCGGTTGCTGAGACCGAGCGAGCGGGCCGCGGCGCGCTGCGAGGGATGGACGGACTCGATGCCGGCGCGGAACACCTCGGCGACGTACGCCGAGTACGTCAGCGTCAGCGCCGTGCCGCCCAGCCACACCGGGTCGACGGTCACGCCCTGGAGCCGCAGCGCGGGGACGCCCAGCACGACGATCATGAGGTTGATGATGAGCGGAAGCCCACGGAAGAAGTCCGTGTAGGCGGCGGCCAGCACCCGCAGCGGGAAGAACACCGGCCCGCGCAGCGTGCGGGCGATGGCGATGAGCATGCCGAGGACGAGCACGGCCACGCCGCAGATCAGCAGCAGCCGGACGTTGAGCCACAGTCCTTCGAGGACCTTGGGCAGCGCCTCGCGCGCGTACTGCCCGTTGAAGAAGGTCTCCTTGGTGCGCGGCCAGCCGGGCGCGTTGACGACGACCAGGTAGAGGACGACCGCCGTGGCGAGCGTCGAGACCGCGGCGATCGCCGCGGCGCGGCGGGAACGGGCGCGCTTGTGGCGCTCGCGCTCGATCCGCCGCGCGGAGGGCGTGTACGCGTCGCCCGGGTCAGGCGTGCCGGCGTCCGACTCGTCCTTGGTGAGCGTCACTTGAGCACCGGGGCGTCGACGGCGTCCGACAGCCACTGCTGCTCGATCTTCGCCAGCGTGCCGTCCTCGCGCAGGGCGTTCACGGCCTCGGTCACACAGGGGGTGAGCGCGCTGCCCTTGTCGAGGACGAGACCGAACTGCTCCGGCGTGCCGCCCTGGTTCTCGAACTGGCCGACGATCTTGGCGTCCGTGACCTCGGCCGCGGTGATGTAGAAGGCGGTCGGCAGATCGGTGACGATGGCGTCCACCTGACCGTTCTTCAGCGCGGACTTGGCCTGGTCGTTCTTGCCGTACACGGCGGCGTCCTGGGTCGGCTTCACGACGTCGTCGATGTAGTCGAGGCTGGTGGTGCCGACCTGGGCGCCCAGCTTGAGGCCCTTGAGATCCGCGATGCTCGTCGCCTTCGCCGCCTTGGAGCCCTTCAGCGCGATGACGGCCTGGCGCACGTCGTAGTAGCCGGACGAGAAGTCCACGGCCTTCTTGCGCTCGTCGCTGATCGACACCTGGTTGATGTCGAAGTCGAACGTCTTCTCGCCGGGCGCGAACGCCTTGTTGAAGGGAACGCTCTGCCAGACGACGGCGCTCTTGTCGTAACCGAGCCGCTCCGCCACGGCATAGGCGACCGCGGACTCGAACCCCTCGCCGTTGGCGGGCTTGTCGTCCTTGAACCACGGTTCGTACGCGGGTTCGTCGGTGGCGACGGTCAGCTTCCCGGACGTCTTGGTCACGAGCTTGCCCTTGGCGCACGCGGCGCCCGTCGCCGACCCCGAGGGCTTGGCGGCCGAGTCCTCCTCGGGCTGCGGGGCGCAGCCGACGGCGGTGGCGAGCAGGGCTGTCGTTGCGGCGGCTACGGCGCGGCGCAGGGCGCGGTGGGCGAGGTGCATGGCGGGAGATTGGCAGTACGTCGCCCCGTTTGTCGAGGTCACGTCGGCTTTTGTCCGCATACTGGGAACCGGTGTTGCGTTCTCGTGAACGCCGCCTGTGCGGGCGGCTCGCCGGGGCCGCCGGTCGAGGGCGGGGATCGGAAGACCGGCGGCCCGTACCGCGCAGGAGCCGTCATCCTGTGCGGGGCTGGCACCAGTTGACCGCGCAACAACGCAGGCCGGGAGCGTGCGGATGACACCGGCGTGTGCGAAGGGTTCACACGGGGCGCGTGCGTGCGCCCGTGTGCCCGGCCGGCGAAAGCGCCCTGTGCGCCCCGACGTTCACCACCCGCGCGCGTGCCACTCCGGCAGATGCGGTCGCTCCGCGCCCAGCGTCGTGTCGTTGCCGTGCCCGGGGTAGACCCACGTCTCGTCGGGGAGTGCGTCGAAGATCTTCGTCTCGACGTCGTGGATGAGGCTCGCGAACGCCTCAGGATCCTTGCGGGTGTTCCCCACCCCGCCGGGGAAGAGGCAGTCGCCGGTGAAGACGTGGGGGTGGCCGTGCGGGTCATCGTAGACCAGGGCGATCGAGCCCGGCGTGTGCCCGGCCAAGTGGCGGGCGGTGAGCTGGACATGGCCGACCTGGAGGGTGTCGCCGTCGTCGACGAGGACGTCGGTCGGCACCGGGATGCCGGCGGCGTCGTCCCGTCCCGCGTAGGTGCGGGCGCCCGTCGCCTCGACGACCCGGGCGAGCGCCTGCCAGTGGTCGCCGTGCTGGTGGGTGGTGACGACGGAGGTGATGCCGTCGTCACCGATCATGCCGAGCAGGATGTCCGCGTCGTTGGCGGCGTCGATCAGCAGCTGCTCGTCGGTGGCCCGGCAGCGCAACAGGTAGGCGTTGTTGTCCATCGGGCCGACCGCGATCTTGGTGATCATCAGGTCCTTGAGCTCATGCACGTCGGCCGGGCCGCCGACGGTCACCTGTCCGCTGTACGTCATGGCGGCAGCCTATAGCGGGGAGCGGTCAGGAGACCGTTCACGTCCTACAGCGGGGGGAGCGCCGGGAGCGGGCCCCCGGTCACCGTCAGCCCGGTGCCGTCCCGGCGGCCGGCGAGCCAGCCGAGCAGACCGGCCGGGCTGCCCGTCACCGCCACCTCCGGCGCCTGCGCCTCCCGCCCGGTGCGCCACGCGCGCGTGCCGTCGGTCAGGCGCGTCGGCGGCACGTCGGGGTGCCGGGCGAAGCGGTCGGCGAGGAATTCGATCTCCCGTTCGGTGAACTCCTCCGGAAGGTCCTCCAGCTCGTACCCGATCCCCAGATCCACATGATGCAGCTCCACCTCCACCCACCGCCGGAACGGCACCCGGGACGCCGAGTCCGTGACCCCGTTGCGCAGCTCCACGGTGCGTGACCAGTCGGCCGGGACCGCCCCCGCCTCCTGGAAGCGGGCGGCGCTGTCGCGGACGTCGGCGAGCTGGGCGTCGAGGGCGCGCGGGGCGTCCCGCTCGATGTCGGCGTCCCGGGCCTCCCCGGAGAGGTACATGGGCCGGCCCTCCAGAACGTTCACGAGGGCGTCCGCGTTGCGGGCGAGGTGGGCGAGGACGTGGCCGCGGCTCCAGCCGGGAAGCCGTGACGGCTCGGCCACCGACGCGTTGTCCATCTTGGCGACTCCGGTGAGCAGCCGGTCGGTAGCGTCACGTACAGACGCCAGGTCATGCGCGTGATCAATCATGCTGCTGACCCTAGCTCCGCCACACCTTTGGGTGAAGGTGGTGAAGCAGTGCCGTAAATCGAATGCGCGTGCTATATGGTCGGTCGTGGCGTCGGGCATGCTGGATGGTCCGGGATTGTTCTCCCATTCGGGAATCCGACCGGCGTTGTCAGTGGCTCCCCCTAGTGTGAGAAGACACGGGGGCCTCGCCCCTGTCACTTCTCTCAAGAAAGGTGCGGACCGGCGTGGCCGACCGTCTCATCGTCCGTGGCGCGCGCGAGCACAACCTGAAGAACGTCTCGCTCGACCTGCCACGCGACTCGCTCATCGTCTTCACGGGCCTGTCCGGGTCGGGCAAGTCCTCCCTGGCCTTCGACACCATCTTCGCCGAGGGCCAGCGCCGCTACGTGGAGTCGCTCTCCTCGTACGCCCGCCAGTTCCTCGGCCAGATGGACAAGCCGGATGTCGACTTCATCGAGGGCCTCTCCCCGGCGGTCTCGATCGACCAGAAGTCGACCTCCCGCAACCCGCGCTCGACGGTCGGCACCATCACCGAGGTCTACGACTACCTGCGACTGCTCTTCGCCCGCATCGGCAAGCCGCACTGCCCCGAGTGCGGCCGGCCCATCGCGCGCCAGTCGCCGCAGGCCATCGTCGACAAGGTCCTGGAGCTGCCGGAGGGCAGCCGATTCCAGGTGCTGTCGCCGCTGGTGCGCGAGCGCAAGGGCGAGTTCGTCGACCTCTTCGCGGACCTCCAGACCAAGGGCTACTCCCGCGCGCGTGTGGACGGCGAGACCATCCAGCTCTCCGAGCCGCCCACGCTGAAGAAGCAGGAGAAGCACACCATCGAGGTGGTCGTCGACCGGCTCACCGTGAAGGACTCCGCCAAGCGCCGCCTCACCGACTCCGTCGAGACCGCCCTCGGCCTGTCCGGCGGCATGGTCGTGCTCGACTTCGTCGACCTGCCCGCCGACGACCCCGAGCGCGAGCGCATGTACTCGGAGCACCTGTACTGCGCCTACGACGACCTGTCCTTCGAGGAGCTGGAGCCCCGCTCCTTCTCCTTCAACTCGCCCTTCGGCGCCTGCCCCGAGTGCACGGGCATCGGCACGCGCATGGAGGTCGACCCCGAGCTGATCGTCCCCGACGAGGACAAGAGCCTCGACGAGGGCGCCATCCACCCCTGGTCGCACGGCCACACCAAGGACTACTTCGGCCGGCTGATCGGCGCCCTGGCGGACGCGCTCGGCTTCCGGACGGACATCCCCTTCGCCGGGCTGCCGCAGCGCGCCAAGAAGGCCCTGCTCCACGGCCACAAGACGCAGATCGAGGTCCGGTACCGCAACAGGTACGGCCGCGAGCGCGTGTACACCACGCCCTTCGAGGGGGCCGTCCCCTTCGTCAAGCGCCGCCACAGCGAGTCCGAGAGCGACGCCAGCCGCGAGCGCTTCGAGGGCTACATGCGCGAGGTGCCCTGCCCCACCTGTGAGGGCACCCGCCTGAAGCCGATCGTCCTCGCGGTCACGATCATGGGGAAGTCGATCGCCGAGGTCTCCGCGATGTCCATCAGCGACTGCGCGGACTTCCTGGGCGAGCTCAAGCTGACCGCCCGCGACAAGAAGATCGCCGAGCGCGTGCTGAAGGAGGTCAACGAGCGACTGCGCTTCCTGGTCGACGTCGGCCTGGACTACCTCTCCCTCAACCGCGCGGCCGGCACCCTCTCCGGCGGCGAGGCCCAGCGCATCCGCCTGGCCACCCAGATCGGCTCCGGCCTCGTCGGCGTGCTGTACGTCCTCGACGAGCCGTCCATCGGTCTGCACCAGCGTGACAACCACCGGCTGATCGAGACCCTCGTCCGACTGCGTGACATGGGCAACACGCTCATCGTCGTCGAGCACGACGAGGACACCATCAAGGTCGCCGACTGGGTCGTCGACATCGGCCCCGGCGCGGGCGAGCACGGCGGCAAGGTCGTGCACAGCGGCTCCATGAAGGAGCTCCTCGCCAACGCGGAGTCGATGACGGGACAGTACCTGTCCGGCAAGAAGGCCATCCCGCTGCCGGACATCCGCCGCCCGCACGACCCGTCCCGGCGGCTCACGGTGCACGGCGCCCGGGAGAACAACCTCCAGGACATCGACGTCTCGTTCCCGCTCGGCGTCTTCACCGCGGTCACCGGCGTCTCCGGCTCCGGCAAGTCCACGCTGGTCAACGACATCCTGTACACGCACCTGGCCCGCGAGCTGAACGGCGCCAGGAGCGTTCCGGGCCGGCACACGCGCGTGGACGGCGACGACCTCGTCGACAAGGTCGTCCACGTCGACCAGTCGCCCATCGGCCGCACCCCGCGGTCCAACCCGGCGACGTACACCGGTGTCTTCGACCACGTCCGCAAGCTGTTCGCCGAGACCACCGAGGCGAAGGTCCGCGGCTACATGCCCGGGCGCTTCTCCTTCAACGTCAAGGGCGGCCGCTGCGAGAACTGCGCGGGCGACGGCACCATCAAGATCGAGATGAACTTCCTCCCGGACGTCTACGTCCCGTGCGAGGTCTGCCACGGCGCCCGGTACAACCGGGAGACCCTGGAGGTCCACTACAAGGGCAAGTCCATCGCCGAGGTCCTGAACATGCCCATCGAGGAAGCGATGAACTTCTTCGAGGCCGTCCCGGCGATCAACCGCCACCTGAAGACGCTCAACGACGTCGGTCTGGGTTATGTCCGCCTCGGCCAGTCCGCGACGACCCTCTCCGGCGGTGAGGCCCAGCGCGTGAAGCTCGCCAGCGAGCTCCAGAAGCGGTCCACCGGGCGCACGGTCTACGTGCTCGACGAGCCGACCACCGGTCTGCACTTCGAGGACATCAGCAAGCTGCTGAAGGTGCTGGCCGGCCTGGTCGACAAGGGCAACACGGTCATCGTCATCGAGCACAACCTCGACGTGATCAAGACCGCCGACTGGATCGTCGACATGGGCCCCGAGGGCGGCGCGGGCGGCGGTCTCGTCGTCGCCGAGGGCACGCCCGAGGAGGTCGCCGGGGTCCCCGCCAGCCACACCGGCAAGTTCCTCCGCGAGATCCTCGGCGCCGACCGCATCAGCGACGGAGCCTCGGTGAAGGCCCCGCGCAGGACGGCGACGAAGACCGCGAAGGCGACGGCCAAGACGGCAGCGGCGAAGAAGACCGTCGCGGCCGGGTCGACCGCGAAGAAGACGGCGACGGCCAAGACGACCACGACCGCGAAGAAGGCCGCCCCCGCGAAGAAGACGGCGCGGGCCCGCAAGGCCTGACCGGGACAGCACCGGACACCGGGAGGCGGCTCACCCAGAGCCGCCTCCCGGCGCCGTTCCGGCACCCCGCTCTTTGATCGACAGCTCCCGGGCTGCCATGCTGCGCCAGAAACACCGAGCGCTGAGCGCTGAGCGCCAAGCGCCAAGCATCAAGCGCCGAGCATCAAGCGCCGAGCATCAAGCACCAAGTGCCTTGCAGCAGGGGGGAATCCATGCCTGAACCCGCCATCCCGGCATCCAGAAGCACGTCACCGGACCGCCGTGAGGAAAGGCCCGCGGACGTCGTGTGGAAGCGTCTGCAGGACCAGATCCGCTGGTTCGACGAGAAGAGCGAGTCCGCCCAACACCAGTTCAGGCGCCTGAAGATGGCCACTTTGATCCTCGCGGCGGGCATCCCCGTCGCCGTGGCGGCCTCCGCGCCGAACTGGGTCGCGGCGCTGATGGGCGCTCTGGTCGCGGTCGTCGAAGGCGCCCAGCAGCTCTTCAAGTACCAGGAGAACTGGATCAGTTACCGCTCGGTCTGCGAGGGCCTGCGCCGCGAGGAGCACCTGTACCTGGCGCAGGCCGGCCCCTACGCGACCGCCCAGAACCCGGAACTCCTGCTCGCCGAACAGGTGGAGAAGCTCGCGAGCCAGGAGACCACGCAGTGGGCCGAGCGCGAGGCGGCGAACTGACTCAGGACACCAGCGCGGCTCCATGAACTGCATGTCCAGCTGAATCCTCACCACGTCCCCCAGGAACCCGGCCCCGAGATCCAGCCCGAAATCGCTGCGCCGGATCTCACCCGTCGCCTCGAAACCGGCGTGCCTGCGCCGACCCACCGGCGAGTCCACCACGCCGCCGAACGCGACGGCGAGCGTCATGGGCCAGGTCACGTCCCCGATCGTCAACTCGCCCTCCATCGACCAGTCCTCGCCCTCCCCGGTCACCCGCACCGAGCGGTCTCACCGGCGTACGGCGCGGCCGTCACCTCGGCGAAGCGTCCGCGCACCTTGGCGATCCCGAGGTGGCGGACGGTGAAGTTGACGGCCGAGCGCAGCGGGCGAAGAGTGGTCGTGGCAAGGCCACCCTCCGCCGTGCGCCGCGTTGTACGTTCGCGGGGTGAGCGGCAACGAGTCGGGCACCTTCCTGCACACCCGCCGCGAAGCCGTCACCCCCGCCGACGCGGGACTGCCCGCCGGTCCCCGCCGCCGCACCCCCGGTCTGCGCCGCCCCGAGCCGGCCACGCTCGCCGGCATCGGCGTCGAGTACCTCACCCGCCTGGAACAGGGCCGCGACCGCAACCCCTCGCCCCAGGGGCTCGGCGCCCTCGGGGACGCGTTGCGGCTGCCCGGCCCCGACCGGTTCCTGCTGCGCCGACTGGCCAAGCAGACCGGCGCGGACAAGGTGTTCTGCGCCTCGGCCGTGGCCCCCACCCACACCGTGCGCCCGACCGTGCGGGCTCTCCTCGACCGCCTGGAACCCACCCGGCCGTGCTGCTCAACCGGATCGGCGACATCGTCGCCTTCACCCGCGGATACGAGTGCGTCGCCCGCCCGCTCGGTCTGCTCGACGGTCATCCGCCCAACATCGTGCGCTATCTGTTCACCGACGACCGGGCCCGCGCCGCCTACCCCCACTGGGACCGCCTCGCCGACGCACAGGTGGCTCACCTGCGGCACGAGGCATCCCCGCACGATCCCCATGTCGCCGCCCTGGCGGACGAGTTGACGGTCGTCGCGGGCGCGGTCCGCACCGACCGGCTCGCCGCGGTTCGCTGTCTGCCCCACCGGTTCGGCACCGACCTCGTCGACCATCCCGAGGCGGGCCGGCTACGTCTGCCGTACGAGACGCCGGCCCTCTCGGAGGACGGCCGGCGCGTGATGGTCCACCTCCCGGCGGACGAGGCCACCGCCACCGCCCTCGACCGGCTCAACGGCCGCACGCCGCGGGCGCACTGCGCGCGGTCCGCGGCTGAACGCCCGCTAGATCCCCGCCACTTCGCCTGCGTACGGCGGTTCCGCCCCGGCCCGTGAGCAGGTGACCGCCGCCGCACGTGCCGCGAACCGCAGCAGCCGCGCCCAGTCGTCCCGGGACAGCGCCTCAAGGGCCTTTGCGGACAGGGCGTCGAGGGCGGACAGGCCGTGCAGCAGGGCCGCGTTCACGGTGTCGCCGGCGCCGATCGTGTCGACGACGTCGACCTCCTCGCCCGGCACCGAGTGCACACCCCCGTCCCGGGTGAACGCGGTCAGCCCGTCGCCGCCCTGCGTGATGACCACGGCCGACGGGCCGGAGGCCAGCCACTCGCGCGGAGTGCCGCCCAGCCACAGCGCGTCCTCCTCGGAGAGCTTGAGCAGCGACACCGACGGCAGCCAGCTCTTGAACCGCGCCCGGTAGGCGTCCGGGTCCGGGATCAGCCCGGCGCGGATGTTGGGGTCGAGCGCGGTGAACACCCCCTGCGCCGCCGCCATCCGCATCAGCTCCTCGTAGGCGCTCGCGCCCGGCTCCAGCACGAGCGAGCAGGTGCCGAAGGACACCGCGCGCGTGCCGGTTGGGAGCCGCTCGGGGGCCGTGAACAGGCGGTCGGCGGTGCCGTCTACGTAGAAGGAGTAGGCGGCCGAGCCGTGCGCGTCGATCGTGGCCACGGCCAGGGTGGTCGGCTCCGTGCCGCGCTGGACGGCCGACACGTCCACCGACGCCTGCCGCAGCCCGTCCAGCAGTGCCTCGCCGAACGCGTCGGACGACGTACGGGAGCAGAAGGCGGTGGGGGAGCCGAGGCGGCCGAGGGCGACGGCGGTGTTGTACGGGCCGCCGCCGAGCGCCGGCGTCAGCCCCGCCAGGGCTCCCGGACCCTGCGGTACCAGATCGATGAGGGCCTCACCGGCGACGACGATCACGAGTCGGTTCCTTTCTCGGCGGGGGAGGGCGGCGCGGTCCGGGCCGGGGCCTCGGCGCAGCCGCACGAGCTGCGGTGGACGAATGCGCAGGGCAGGCGCACGGTCCGGGCCGGCCGGTCCGGGGCGGCCAGGCGGGCCAGCAGCACCCGGACCGCCTCCGCGCCGAGCTCCTTGCTGGGCTGGGCGATCGCGGTGAGCCGGGGCGAGAAGAGGTCGGCCCAGGCGAAATCGTCGAAGCAGCACAGCGCGAGGTCGCCGGGCACGGACAGACTGCGGTCGCGCAGGGTGCGCAGGGCGCCGATGGTCATCGCGTTGTTGGCCGTGACGAGGGCCGTGGGCGGGTCGGCGAGGGACAGCAGGGCGGCGGTCGCCCGCTCGGCACCGGCCGCCTCGGAGTCGCCGTGCGCGACGAGCCCGTCGTCGTACGGCAGCCCGGCGGCCGTCAGGCCGGACCGGTACCCGGCGAGCCGCTCCGCGCTGGTGCTGAGCCCGGGCAGCCCCGCGACCACGCCGATCCGCCGGTGGCCGAGCCCGGCGAGATGGGTGACCAGCCGGCTCGTCGGGCCGGCGTTCTCGGCGCAGACCTGGTCGAAGTGCGGCGGGCCGTCGACCACCCGGTCCAGGAGCACGGTCGGCACCCGGTGTCGGTCGAGGTAGGCGAGCAGGTCCCCGGGCTCCGCGGAGGGCGCGATGATCATGCCGTCCACCCGCCGCTCGTGCAGCAGCTGGACGACCTTGCGCTCATGGGCGGGGTCGTCGTGCGGGTCGGCGATGAGGAGGCTGTAGCCCTGTCGCAGGGCCTCGGCCTCGACGCCCTGGAGGATCTCCGTGAAGTACGGGTTGCTGATCGCCGACACCGCGAGGCCGATGGACCGGGTGCGGGACGTCACCAGGGAACGGGCGAGGGTGTTGGGCGTGTAGCCCAGCTCGTCCACGGCGTCCAGAACGGCCTGGCGGGTGTGGGGGAGGACCGGCCGGGTGCCGTTGAGCACATGCGAGACGGTCGCCACGGAGACGCCCGCGCTGCGTGCCACGTCGGCCATGGTCGGCATGGCGCCCCCTTCCCTCCCGGCAATACCTTCAGGCCGGGAACGTATCCCATCCGGCGCCGCGCGTAAACGCTTGCGCAAGCGTTTACGCGCGGTAGCGGACCGGCCTGGGTCCGGTACCCGATCCGGGGTGCGCTGCCGCGGCAGCCGCGCTCTCGCCCCCGGGGAGTCCGCCTACTCCCAGTCCTGCCCGAACCCGATCCGGAGGGCGCTCCCGCGGCAGCCGCGCTCCCGCCCCCGGGGAGTCCGCCTACTCCCAGTCCCACCCGATCCCCACGATGCCGCTGCGCACCCGTGGCTCGACGATGTGGACCGAGCGGTGCAGCCCGGCGAGGGCCAGTTCCTGGCGGCCGCTGCGCGGGGCGGCCGGCGAGTGCTGGGTGAAGCGGTGGCAGCGGGCCGGCAGCGCGTTCGCGTCGAAGAGCACCTGGAGCGCGTACTGGCCCCCTGCCGGGCCGAATCCGCGAACGTACTCGCGCGAGACGCCGGCTGTGCCGTCCTCGATGGCGTAGCGGAACAGGAACGTCTCGCCGGCCCGGAGCCGGGTGTCGAAGAGCAGCTCGGCGACGAGCACCCCGGTGTCGTGGTGCAGCCGGACACGTCCCGTCCGGCAGTTCTCCAGGGCGTGCACCCGCATCCGCTCCGGCACGCACCCCGGGTCGCCGTGGTGGACGGCCACGAAGCGGTCGACGCCGTCCTTGTGGGCGCGCACGATGTGGTGCGACTCGCGTCCGAGGAGTTCCCGGTGCCCGCCGATCCGGACCCGCTCGTGGTGCCCGAGGGTGTGCAGCCCACCGTCGACGGGCGAGCCCAGCTCGGCGAGCAGCCGGTTCAGGGCGCCCGAGGCCTCGACGAGGGAGCGGTAGGAGCGGGCGGCGGGGCGCTGGCCGGTCGCGCTGTCGTCGCTCTCGGCGAGCAGCCTGATCAACGACTCCTCCGGCAGCTGGAGGATCTCCTCCAGGGCGCGGACGGCGCGCAATGACTCGGGGCGCTGCGGACGGCGCGCCCCCTGCTGCCAGTAACTCAGGCTGGTGACGCCGACTTTGACCCCGTGGCGTGACAGGTGGTGCTGCACACGCTGGAGCGGCAGCCCGCGGGCGGCGATCGCGGCACGCAGGGCCACATGGAAGGGGCCGCCTCGCAGGGCCGAGTCCAGTTCCGCGGTGGCGACGACGGCGGCGACGTCCGCGTGCTGTGTGGCGTGCGGCATGCAGGGGCCTTTCTGTGGGTGTTCGCAACGGCTGGTCAGACCGTGCGTGGGGATCTCCTCGGGGCCACCCCGTCGGCGCGGCGACGTTCTTGTGTACGTACGCAGCCGCTTCCGTGCGCCGTCGTTCACGGCCCCGAGTTCCCCCGCATTGAAGCGTGTTGACCTAGTCCCGACAACACCTTCTGACCAACAGCGGCCCACGCGCGGCCGATACCTGACGGGTCGGGTCAAGTCGGCGCGCCGAGACGGTCGTTGCCGAGTGCGGCTCCGATGACCGGGGCGGAAGCGCCGACTGCCGGGGAGCCCGCGGGCCGGCCGGCGGCGACGACGATTCCCCGGCCTGTCGGACGTGCGAGCGTCCGCGGCGCGCGCGGGGGTCTGGGTGCGTCGTCCCGGGACGGTGGTGACGGGCGACACACCCAGGCCCCGGGAGATCGTCCGTCCGTGCCGGAGCAGGACCCCGCCCCGCCCCGCCCGGCGCGGTGCGGACGGCGGAGCGCCGGGGCCGTCGTCCACAGCCCCGCCGCACTGTCACCCCTCGCCAGTAGGGTGTGAAGCATGGCCGACCCCTCCAGCTACCGCCCCAGGCCGGGACAGATCCCGGACTCTCCCGGGGTCTACAGGTTCCGCGACGAGCACCGCCGGGTGATCTACGTCGGAAAGGCGAAGAGCCTGCGCCAGCGCCTGGCGAACTACTTCCAGGACCTGGCGAACCTGCACCCGCGGACCCGCAGCATGGTCACCACCGCCGCGTCCGTGGAGTGGACGGTGGTGTCCACGGAGGTCGAGGCCCTGCAGCTGGAGTACTCCTGGATCAAGGAGTACGACCCCCGGTTCAACGTCAAGTACCGCGACGACAAGAGCTACCCGTACCTCGCGGTGACGATGAACGAGGAGTTCCCGCGTGTGCAGGTGATGCGCGGTCACAAGAAGAAGGGCGTCAGGTATTTCGGGCCGTACGCGCACGCGTGGGCGATCCGCGACACCGTCGACCTCCTGCTGCGCGTCTTCCCCGTCCGCACCTGCTCCGCCGGCGTCTTCAAGAACGCTGCCCGCACCGGCCGCCCCTGCCTGCTGGGCTACATCGGCAAGTGCTCGGCACCCTGCGTCGGCCGGGTCTCGGCGGACGAACACCGCGAGCTCGCCGAGGAGTTCAGCGACTTCATGGCCGGCCGCACCGGCACCTACCTCCGCCGTCTGGAGAAGCAGATGACGGAGGCCGCCGAGGACATGGAGTACGAGCGGGCGGCCCGGCTGCGCGACGACATCGAGGCCCTGAAGAAGGCCATGGAGAAGAACGCGGTCGTGCTCGCCGACGCGACCGACGCCGACCTGATCGCGGTCGCCGAGGACGAGCTGGAGGCGGCCGTCCAGATCTTCCACGTGCGCGGCGGACGGGTGCGCGGCCAGCGCGGCTGGGTCACCGACAAGGTCGAGGAGATCACCACCGGTGCCCTCGTCGAGCACGCCCTGCAGCAGCTCTACGGCGAGGAGAGCGGCGACTCCGTCCCCAAGGAGGTCCTCGTCCCGGCCCTGCCCGACCCGGTCGAGCCGGTCCAGGAGTGGCTCACCGGCCGCCGCGGGTCCAACGTCTCGCTGCGCATCCCGCAGCGCGGCGACAAGAAGGCCCTGATGGAGACCGTCGCGCGCAACGCCCAGCAGGCGCTCGCGCTGCACAAGACCAAGCGCGCCTCCGACCTCACCACCCGCTCGCGCGCCCTGGAGGAGATCGCCGAGGCCCTCGACCTGGACAGCGCTCCGCTCAGGATCGAGTGCTACGACATCTCCCACCTCCAGGGCGACGACGTGGTGGCCTCCATGGTCGTCTTCGAGGACGGCCTCCAGCGCAAGAGCGAGTACCGCCGCTTCCAGATCAAGGGCTTCGAGGGCCAGGACGACGTCCGCTCCATGCACGAGGTCATCACCCGCCGCTTCAAGCGGTACATCGCCGAGAAGGAGAAGACCGGCGAGTGGGTCGACGACGCCTCGCAGGACGGCTCCCCGGGCGCCTCCCCGGGCACTTTCCCGGGCTCCTCCGCGGAAGGCGCTCCGGACGACTTCCGGGACGCCTCCGGGAACACCCTCACCGAGGACAGCGGCCGCCCCAAGAAGTTCGCCTACCCGCCCCAGCTCGTCGTCGTCGACGGCGGTCAGCCGCAGGTGGCCGCCGCCAAGAAGGCCCTCGACGAGCTCGGCATCGACGACGTCGCCGTCTGCGGCCTCGCCAAGCGCCTGGAGGAGGTGTGGCTGCCCGCCGAGGACGACCCGGTGGTGCTGCCCCGCACCAGCGAGGGCCTGTACCTCCTGCAGCGCGTCCGTGACGAGGCCCACCGCTTCGCGATCACCTACCAGCGCACCAAGCGCGCCAAGCGGTTCCGGTCGAGCCCCCTGGACGACGT
The DNA here is from genome assembly GCF_003143935.1 of Streptomyces sp. Act143. Classification (GTDB taxonomy): domain Bacteria; phylum Actinomycetota; class Actinomycetes; order Streptomycetales; family Streptomycetaceae; genus Streptomyces. The sequence continues at coordinate 8,076,560 of NZ_QFRX01000001.1, forward strand.
GCCGGGCCTCGGGGACACCCGGAAGCAGGCGCTTCTGAAACATTTCGGCTCGTTGAAGAAACTTCGATCTGCCACTATCGATCAGATCTGTGAGGTTCCCGGCATAGGGCGTAAAACGGCCGAGACCATTGCCGTGGCCCTCGCCCAGGCGGCACCGGCCGCCCCTGCGGTGAACACAGCTACTGGCGAGATCATGGAAGAGGAACCCGGCACCATGGGTCCCGGAGGGGAGCCCGCGACGGCGGGCGCCCCGGACGAACGACGGGGGCAGGAGACATGAATGTGAACGAGCACGAAGGACCGAACGAACACCAAGGGCAACCGAGCCACACCGCAGACGGAGCACAGGTGAGTACGGGCACGAGTAAGGGCACGAACGGCGACGCGGCCGGAATCCCCGACGCGGCCATCCCCGAGCTGGTGATCATCTCCGGCATGTCCGGGGCCGGCCGGTCGACCGCCGCGAAGTGTCTGGAGGACCTCGGCTGGTTCGTCGTCGACAACCTGCCGCCCGCGCTGATCCCCACCATGGTGGAGCTCGGCGCCCGCTCGCAGGGCAACGTCGCCCGGATCGCGGTGGTCGTCGACGTCCGCGGCCGGCGCTTCTTCGACAACCTCCGCGAGTCCCTCGCCGACCTCGAGGCCAAGCACGTCACCCGGCGGATCGTCTTCCTGGAGTCCTCCGACGACGCCCTGGTGCGCCGCTTCGAGTCCGTGCGCCGCCCGCACCCCCTCCAGGGCGACGGCCGCATCGTCGACGGCATCGACGCCGAGCGCGAACTGCTGCGCGAGCTGCGCGGCGACGCCGACCTGGTCATCGACACGTCCAGCCTCAACGTGCACGAACTGCGGGCCAAGATGGACGCCCAGTTCGCCGGCGAGGAGGAGCCCGAGCTGCGGGCCACGGTCATGTCGTTCGGCTTCAAGTACGGCCTCCCGGTCGACGCCGACCTGGTCGTGGACATGCGCTTCCTGCCCAACCCGCACTGGGTCCCGGAACTGCGCCCCTACACCGGCCTGAACGAGGAGGTGTCGGCGTACGTCTTCAACCAGCCCGGCGCCAAGGAGTTCATCGACCGCTACAGCGAACTGCTCCAGCTCATCGCGGCCGGCTACCGCCGCGAGGGCAAGCGGTACGTGACCATCGCGGTCGGCTGCACCGGCGGCAAGCACCGCTCCGTGGCCACCTCCGAGAAGCTCGCCGCCCGCCTCGCCTCCCAGGGCGTGGAGACGGTGGTCGTACACCGGGACATGGGACGCGAATGACCGCACGTACTCCGCGGCTGGGCCGGCTCGGCAGGCTGGGCCGGACGGTGCCCGAGTCCCGCGCGGGCCGGCCCGTCGAGGCCCGGGGCGCCCGCCCGCGCCGCCGCGGCGCCCAGCCCAAGGTCGTCGCCCTCGGCGGCGGCATGGGGCTGTCCGCCTCGCTCGCCGCGCTGCGCCGGATCACCGGCGACCTCACCGCCGTGGTCACCGTGGCCGACGACGGCGGCTCCAGCGGGCGCCTGCGCGACGAGCTGGGCGTCCTGCCGCCCGGTGACCTGCGCAAGGCCCTGGCCGCCCTGTGCGGCGACGACGACTGGGGCCAGACCTGGGCCCGCGTCATCCAGCACCGCTTCCACTCCAAGGGTGACCTGCACGACCACGCGGTCGGCAATGTGCTGATCGTCGCCCTGTGGGAGCAGCTCGGCGACCATGTCCAGGCCCTCGACCTGGTCGGCAAGCTGCTCGGCGCGCACGGCCGGGTGCTGCCCATGTCCGCCGTACCCCTGGAGCTCCAGGCCCTGGTCAAGGGGCACGACCCGGAGCGGCCGGAGGACGTGGACACCGTCCGCGGCCAGGCCACCGTCGCCCTCACCCCGGGTGAGGTGCAGTCCGTGCACCTGGTGCCGCACGACCCGCCCGCCGTCCCCGAGGCGGTGGCCGCGGTCCTGGACGCGGACTGGGTGGTCCTCGGCCCCGGCTCCTGGTTCTCCTCCGTCATCCCGCACCTGCTGGTGCCGGAACTGCTGGACGCGCTCACGGAGACGAAGGCGCGCCGGGTACTCTCGCTGAACCTCGCCCCGCAGCCCGGAGAAACCGAAGGCTTCTCCCCGCAGCGTCATTTGGAGGTTTTGGGACGACACGCCCCTAAACTCGCCCTGGACGTGGTGCTGGCCGACGAGGCCGCCGTGCCGGACCGTGACTCGCTCGCCGACGCCGCCAAGCGGTTCGGCGCCGCGGTCGAGCTGGCCCCGGTGGCCCGGCCCGACGGAACCCCGAGGCACGACCCGGAGCTGTTGGCCGCCGCGTACGACCGTATTTTTCGGATGCATGGAAGGATCGGCCCATGGCGATGACGGCAGCGGTGAAGGACGAGATCTCCCGGCTCCCCGTCACCCGGACCTGCTGCAGAAAGGCGGAGGTCTCCGCCATCCTGCGGTTCGCCGGCGGCCTTCACCTGGTGAGCGGGCGCATCGTGATCGAGGCGGAGCTGGACACCGCGATGGCGGCCCGGCGGCTCAAGCGGGACATCCTGGAGATCTTCGGCCACAGCTCGGAGCTGATCGTGATGGCGCCGGGCGGACTGCGCCGCGGCTCGCGTTACGTCGTCCGGGTGGTTGCCGGCGGTGACCAGCTGGCCCGCCAGACCGGCCTGGTCGACGGCCGGGGCCGGCCGATCCGCGGCCTGCCGCCGCAGGTCGTCTCCGGGGCCACCTGTGACGCGGAGGCCGCCTGGCGCGGTGCCTTCCTGGCGCACGGCTCGCTCACCGAGCCCGGCCGTTCCTCGTCCCTGGAAGTGACCTGCCCGGGCCCCGAGGCCGCGCTCGCCCTGGTCGGCGCCGCCCGCCGCCTCTCCATCGCCGCGAAGGCCCGCGAGGTGCGCGGCGTGGACCGCGTGGTCGTGCGCGACGGCGACGCGATCGGCGCGCTGCTCACCCGGCTCGGCGCCCATGAGTCGGTGCTGGCCTGGGAGGAGCGCCGGATGCGCCGCGAGGTGCGGGCCACGGCGAACCGGCTCGCCAACTTCGACGACGCCAACCTGCGCCGCTCCGCCCGCGCGGCCGTCGCCGCCGGGGCCCGCGTGCAGCGCGCGCTGGAGATCCTCGCCGACGACGTGCCCGAGCACCTCGCCGCCGCCGGGCGGCTGCGCATGGAGCACAAGCAGGCCTCGCTGGAGGAGCTGGGCGCGCTCGCCGACCCGCCGCTGACCAAGGACGCCGTCGCCGGCCGTATCCGCCGGCTCCTGGCGATGGCCGACAAGCGCGCCTCCGACCTCGGCATCCCGGGCACGGAGTCCAGCATCACCGAGGAGATGGCCGACAATCTCGTCGGTTGATCAATAGTCAAGACGCCGGTGCCGCCGCCCACTTGGGTGAACGGCACCGGCTTTTGCATGTCTGTGAGGCACCCTTGACTGGATCATGAACTGTCATGAGCCTGGCATACGTTCGCTGCTGTGGCGGACCACCGCAAGGGGGGCACATGAGACGAAGAGCGAGACCGATCCTCGCCGTTGGCGCACTCCTTCTGGGCGGGGCGGGCCTCGCGCCTCTCGCCCAGGCCGCGGAGAGCGGCAGCTCTCCCGGTCCCGACGAGATCAAGGTCTTCCGGGCCGAGGTCACCGGCGCGCAGGTACCCCTGCTGCTGGCGGCCGGCCAGGACGGCCACGAACTGAGCGAGCAGGTCCCCGCGAAGGGCACCGCGACCGTCGAGGTCTACCTCACCGACAAACAGGCCGACAAGCTGGAGAAACAGGGCGTCGAGCTCACCGAGCACACCCTCTCTGCGAAGGCCGAGGACCGCGTCGAGGCCGCCGCCGACGGCGTGTACCGCCCCTACAGCGGCACCGGCGGCCTCAAGGCGGAGGTCCTCGCCACCGCCCAGGCCAACCCCGGCCTCACCAAGGCCGTCTCCATCGGCAAGACCGTCAACGGCCAGGACATCCTCGCGCTCAAACTGACCAAGAACGCGAAGCAGACCAAGGACGGCGCCAAGCCCGCCGTCCTGTACCTGTCCAACCAGCACGCGCGCGAGTGGATCACCCCGGAGATGACCCGCCGGCTGATGCACTACTACCTGGACCACTACAAGACCGACCAGCGCATCAAGAAGATCGTCGACTCCACCGAACTGTGGTTCGTGCTCTCGGCCAACCCCGACGGCTACGACTACACGTTCACCGGCACCGACCAGCGCTTGTGGCGCAAGAACCTGCGGGACAACAACGGCGACGGCTCCATCGCCATCGGCGACGGCGTCGACCTCAACCGCAACTTCGCCTACAAGTGGGGCTACGACAACGAGGGTTCGTCCCCCAACCCCACCAGCGAGACCTACCGCGGCGCGGGACCCGGCTCCGAGCCCGAGACCAAGGCACTGGACGCCTTCGAGAAGCGGATCGGCTTCACGTACGGCATCAACTACCACTCCGCCGCCGAACTCCTCCTCTACGGCGTCGGCTGGCAGGTGGCCACCGACACCCCGGACGACGTCATGTACAAGGCGCTCGCCGGCACCCCGGACAACTCCGCGATCCCCGGCTACCGGCCGCAGGTCTCCTCCGAGCTGTACACCACCAACGGCGAGGCGGACGGCCACGCGTCGAACGTCAACGGCCTGGCGATGTACACGCCCGAGATGTCGACCTGCCAGACCGCCTCGGACCTCGACCCGAACGACCAGTGGAACGCGGCCGACTGCCAGTCAGTGTTCAACTTCCCGGACGACGAGAAGCTGATCCAGCAGGAGTTCGAGAAGAACATCCCGTTCGCTCTCTCCGTTGCCGAGTCGGCGAAGCAGCCCGATCAGCCGAAGTCCTCGCTCGGTCTGAAGGCCGCCGACTTCACCCCGAAAACCTTCGCCACGTCCTACTCGCGCGGCGCCGACCAGGAGGTCTCCGTCGTCGTGCGCAGGGCCGTGCGCGACAAGGAGCTCAAGTACCGCGTCAACGGCGGCCACACGCACGACGTGCCGCTGCGCGCGTGGAAGGGCGGCGAGACGTACGGCGGTGAGGACAACCTCTACTTCGACGAGTACCGCGCCAAGGTCCCCGAAGGCGACCCTGGCGACAAGGTCGAGGTGTGGTTCACCGGCTGGACGCCCGACAAGAAGCGCACCTCCAGCCAGCACTTCACCTACACGGTCGCCGAACGCCCGCGCGCGAGCACGCTCGTGGTCGCCGAGGAGGGCGCTGCCGCCACGCAGGCCCAGACCTACGTCGACGCGCTGAAGGCCAACGGCCGCAAGGCGATCGTCTGGGACGTCGCGACCCAGGGCGCGCCCGACGCGCTCGGCGTCCTCGACCACTTCGGCACCGTCGTCCACTACACGGGCGCGAGCATTCCCGGCAACGCCACCCAGCTCCAGCTGCGCGCCTTCCTCAACGAGGGCGGCAAGCTGATCGAGGCGGGTGAGCGGGCCGGCGGCAGCGTCGACCTCGGCGGCGGCACCCTGTCGAACGACTTCAGCCAGTACTACCTGGGCGCCTTCACCCGCACCTCGCTGCCCAACGCCACCGCCTTCCAGGGCAGCGGCGAACTCGCCGGTGCCGGCGCGGCCCTCGGCGCGGCGCCGGGCAACCCGCTCGACACCGCCGGGTCGTTCAGCGTCACCTCCGACAACCTGCCGGTCGCCACGTTCCCGCAGTTCGCCAGCGCGGGCGCGGGCGGCTACCCCGGCACGGTCAACCCGTACGGGCCCTACGAGGGCGCCTCCATGGCCGCCGTCACGCACAGCGACTACGCCTGGAACCGTCTGACCCGCACCATCGACCTCACGAACGTGACCGCCGCACAGGCGCCCACGTTCCAGACCCGGATGCTGTGGAACACCGAGGAGGGCTACGACCACGCCGTCCTGGAGGCCCACACGACCGGGGCCGAGGACTGGACCACCCTCCCGGAGAAGAACGGCGCCACCAGCACCGCGGTGCCCGCCGAGTGCGAGGCCGGGTACTTCATCGCGGCCCACCCCGCGCTCAAGCGGTACCTGACACTCGGCGACGGCGGCTGCACGGCCTCCGGGACCAGCGGCCAGTGGAACAGCTTCACCGGGGCGTCGGCCGGCTGGCAGCAGGTCTCCTTCGACCTGTCCGCCTACGCCGGCAAGAAGGTCGAGATCTCGGTCAGTTACATCACCGACCCCGGCAGCGGCGGTCGCGGCGTCCTCGTCGACAACGCCTCGGTCGTCATCGGCGGCCAGGCGGTCGAGACCGAGGGCTTCGAGACCTCGCTGGGCGCCTGGAGCGTCCCCGGACCGCCCGCGGGCAGCCCGGCGGTCGTGAAGGACTGGGGGCGCGCCGGTGAGCTGTTCAAGACGTACGGCGCGGTCACCACGGACGACACCGTGCTGCTGGGCTTCGGCCTGGAGCACGTCACCGCGGCGGCCGACCGCACGGCACTGCTCGGAAAGGCGCTCGCGGCGCTCGACGGATGAGCGCGGACAAACACGGACGAGCGGGGAGCGCACTGGTCAACAGTGACTGACTCTCCGTAGTCAATTCGGGCCATAGAGCCTTTCGGCCCGGGCGGTCCGTACCCCTACTGGCGGGTACGGACCGCCTGCCCGTGTATGGGGCATCTCGATGTCACCGAGGAGGCGTCGGAGAGGTAGGGTCGTAGGCGGTCGGGGACATCCCAAACAGAGCTCGCCGGCACCGCATAGCCGGCGTACCAACGAGGAGATCGGTTCGTGACGATCCGCGTAGGCATCAACGGCTTCGGTCGTATCGGTCGCAACTACTTCCGCGCGCTGCTGGAGCAGGGTGCAGACATCGAGATCGTGGCTGTCAACGACCTGGGTGACACCGCGACCACCGCTCACCTGCTGAAGTACGACACCATCCTGGGCCGCCTCAAGGCCGAGGTGTCGCACACCGCCGACACGATCACGGTCGACGGTCACACCATCAAGGTGCTGTCGGAGCGCAACCCCGCCGACATCCCGTGGGGCGAGCTGGGCGTCGACATCGTCATCGAGTCGACCGGCATCTTCACCAAGAAGGCCGACGCCGAGAAGCACATCGCCGGTGGCGCGAAGAAGGTCCTGATCTCGGCTCCGGCCAAGGACGAGGACATCACCATCGTGATGGGTGTCAACCAGGACAAGTACGACCCGGCGAACCACCACGTCATCTCCAACGCCTCCTGCACCACCAACTGTGTGGCGCCGATGGCCAAGGTTCTCGACGAGAACTTCGGCATCGTCAAGGGCCTGATGACGACGGTCCACGCGTACACCAACGACCAGCGCATCCTGGACTTCCCGCACTCGGACCTGCGCCGCGCCCGCGCCGCCGCCGAGAACATCATCCCGACCACGACCGGTGCCGCGAAGGCCACCGCCCTGGTCCTCCCGCAGCTCAAGGGCAAGCTCGACGGCATCGCGATGCGCGTGCCGGTCCCGACCGGTTCGGCCACCGACCTGGTCGTCGAGCTCCAGCGCGAGGTCACCAAGGACGAGGTCAACGCCGCGTTCAAGAAGGCCGCCGACGACGGCGACCTCAAGGGCATCCTGTTCTACACCGAGGACCCGATCGTGTCCTCGGACATCGTCAGCGACCCGGCCTCCTGCACCTTCGACTCCTCCCTGACGATGGTCCAGGAGGGCAAGTCGGTGAAGATCCTCGGCTGGTACGACAACGAGTGGGGCTACTCCAACCGCCTCGTCGACCTGACGGTCTTCGTCGGCAACCAGCTCTGATCGACAGAGCAGGCAGCTTGATATGAGTGCAGGGCTCGGGCAGCGCGGCGGCGCGTTGTCCGAGCCCTCGCTCATGTGATCAGCTTTCGTACGAGCCAGAGCCCTCTCCAGGAGTCCCCTATATGAAGACGATCGACGAACTTCTCACCGAAGGCGTCGCAGGCAAGCGGGTCTTCGTCCGCGCCGACCTCAACGTGCCGCTGGCCGGCACCACCATCACCGACGACGGCCGTATCCGCGCGGTGCTGCCCACCGTCAAGGCGCTCGCCGAGGCGGGCGCCCGCGTGGTCGTCGCCTCGCACCTGGGCCGCCCCAAGGGCGCCCCGGACCCGGCGTTCTCCCTCGCCCCCGCCGCCGCGCGCCTCGGTGAACTCCTCGGCGCCGACGTCGCGTTCGCCACCGACACGGTCGGCGAGTCCGCCACGGCCACCGTCGCCGGCCTCACCGACGGCCAGGTCGCGGTCGTCGAGAACCTCCGCTTCAACGCCGGCGAGACCTCCAAGGACGACGCCGAGCGCGCCGCCTTCGCCGACCAGCTCGCCGCCCTCGCCGACGTCTACGTCGGTGACGGCTTCGGCGCGGTGCACCGCAAGCACGCCTCGGTCTTCGACCTCCCGGCCAAGCTGCCGCACTACGCCGGCTACCTCATCGCCACCGAGGTCGGCGTCCTGAAGAAGCTCACCGAGGACGTCCAGCGGCCCTACGCCGTGGCGCTCGGCGGCTCCAAGGTCTCCGACAAGCTGGCCGTCATCGACCAGCTCCTCGGCAAGGCCGACCGCATCCTCATCGGCGGCGGCATGGCCTTCACCTTCCTCAAGGCCCAGGGCCACGAGGTCGGCACCTCCCTCCTTCAGGAGGACCAGATCCCGGCCGTCACCGAGTACCTGGAGCGCGCCGAGAAGCTCGGCGTCGAGCTGGTCCTCCCGATCGACGTCGTGGTCTCCCCGGGCTTCCCGGACCTGAAGGCCAAGGCGCCCACCGAGCACACCGCCGTCGACGCGGACAAGATGCCCGAGGGCCAGCTGGGCCTCGACATCGGCCCGAAGACCGGTGAGCTGTACGCGAGCAAGCTCGCCGACGCCAGGACCGTGTTCTGGAACGGCCCCATGGGCGTCTTCGAGCACCCCGACTACGCCGAGGGCACCAGGGCGGTCGCCCAGGCCCTCGTCGACTCGGACGGCTTCACCGTCGTCGGCGGCGGAGACTCCGCCGCCGCCGTGCGCACGCTCGGCTTCGACGAGACCGCATTCGGCCACATCTCGACCGGCGGCGGCGCCTCCCTCGAATACCTCGAGGGCAAGACGCTCCCCGGCCTCGCCGCACTGGAGGACTGACCCTTTATGAGCACGCGCACGCCGCTGATGGCGGGCAACTGGAAGATGAACCTCAACCACCTCGAGGCCATCGCGCACGTCCAGAAGCTCGCCTTCGCCCTGGCCGACAAGGACTACGAGGCCGTCGAGGTCGCCGTCCTGCCCCCCTTCACCGACCTGCGCTCCGTGCAGACCCTGGTCGACGGCGACAAGCTGAAGATCAAGTACGGCGCCCAGGACATCTCGGCCCAGGACTCCGGCGCCTACACCGGCGAGATCTCCGGGGCGATGCTGGCCAAGCTGAAGTGCACGTACGTGGCCGTCGGCCACTCCGAGCGCCGCCAGTACCACGCCGAGACCGACGAGATCGTCAACGCCAAGGTCAAGGCCGCCTACAAGCACGGCCTGACCCCGATCCTGTGCGTCGGCGAGGAGCTGGACGTCCGCGAGGCGGGCAACCACGTCTCCCACACCCTCGCCCAGGTCGAGGGCGGTCTGAAGGACCTCCCCGCCGAGCAGGCCGAGTCCATCGTGATCGCCTACGAGCCCGTGTGGGCCATCGGCACCGGCAAGGTCTGCGGCGCCGAGGACGCCCAGGAGGTCTGCGCCGCCATCCGCGGCAAGATCGCCGAGCTGTACACCCAGGAGCTGGCCGACCAGGTCCGCATCCAGTACGGCGGCTCCGTGAAGTCCGGCAATGTCGCCGAGATCATGGCGCAGGCCGACATCGACGGGGCGCTCGTGGGCGGTGCGTCGCTCGATGCCGACGAGTTCGTCAAGATCGTGCGCTTCCGCGACCAGTAAGTATGCGGTAGCGGCGATACGTCGTACCCTTGCGGGGGCACAGCCCGGTGGCTGTGCCCCTGTCGTCCGTCCAGATCCGAGGAAGTTGGTCCAGCCGTGGTTATGGGGTTCTCGATCGCCCTGATCGTCTTCAGCGCGCTGATGATGCTGCTGGTGCTGATGCACAAGGGCAAGGGTGGCGGCCTCTCCGACATGTTCGGCGGCGGCATGCAGTCGTCCGTCGGCGGTTCCTCCGTCGCCGAGCGCAACCTCGACCGGATCACCATCGTGGTCGGTCTGCTGTGGTTCGCGTGCATCATCGTGCTCGGTCTCCTCATCAAGACGAACAACTGACCGCCACGCACTTTCCGTACGTAAGGCCCCATGTTCGGTACGCGCCCCTGAGCGCGGCCTATCATGGGGCTTGCGTCTAGATGTGGGGGCTGTAACTCCAATCACTGGACGCGCGTTGGGCCTTACGTAGACTGAGGCGCTCGCAACGAAGCGAAACGCCGACTCGCTTCGCGGCACCATCACGCAGGGAGTTACGACCGTGGCAAGTGGCAACGCGATCCGAGGAAGCCGGGTCGGGGCGGGGCCGATGGGCGAGGCCGAGCGGGGCGAGTCCGCGCCCCGCCTGCGCATCTCCTTCTGGTGCTCCAACGGGCACGAGACGCAGCCCAGCTTCGCCAGCGACGCGCAGGTTCCCGACACCTGGGACTGCCCGCGCTGCGGCTTCCCCGCCGGACAGGACCGGGACAACCCGCCGGACCCGCCGCGCACCGAGCCGTACAAGACGCACCTCGCGTACGTACGGGAGCGGCGCAGCGACGCGGACGGCGAGGCGATCCTCGCCGAGGCGCTCGCCAAACTGCGGGGCGAGATCTAGGCCCACCCGGCATGATCCGCCGGGTCGGCCCTGGGAGTTGAGAGCCGGCCGGGCACCGAGGGGTGTCTGGCCGGAGCTGTTTTCGCCCTGGTCGCCCGAGTTATCCACAGGCCCGGCCGGCTGTCAGTGGTGACCTCTACGGTTTGTGCATCGCTTCGGTGCAGGTGAATCGTCAGGGGGAGCTGTGGCTACGGTCGAGGTGGCGGGCGTGCGTGCGCCCGCATGGCGTGGGGGATTCGGACGCCTCTGGGGTGCCGCCGTGCTCTCCAGCTTCGGAGACGCGCTGCGTACGGCCGCGCTGCCCCTGCTGGCCACCACCCTGACCGACGAGCCGCTGGCGATAGCGGCGGTCACCGCCTGCGGCTATCTGCCCTGGCTGGTCTTCGGGCTGCTCGGCGGCGCCGTCGCCGACCGCGTGGACCAGCGGCGCGCGATGTGGACCGTGGATGCCCTGCGAGGTGTGCTCGTCGCCTGCTTCGCGGTCGCCGTGGGCCTCGGCCACGCCTCCATCGGCCTGCTGATCGCGCTCGCTTTCGCCCTGACCACGTTCCAGACCCTCTTCGACAACGCCTCCACGGCCCTGCTGCCGTCCCTCGTCGACAGCGACGCCCTCGGCAGCGCCAACGCCCGCCTGATGACCGGGCAGAAGATCGCGGGGGGACTGCTGGGCGCCCCCGTCGTGCCGCTGCTGCTGGCGGGCGGCGCGGCAGTGCCCTTCGCGGCCGACGCGGCGACCTTCCTGCTGGCCGCCGCCGTGGTGGCCTCCCTGCGGCCGGTCGCACCCGCCCGCAAGCCCGGACCGGCGGGCAGCACCCTGCGCCGCGAGATCACCGAGGGCCTGCGCACCCTGGCCCGCGACCGGGCCCTGCGCGGCCTGTGCGCCGCCACCGCCCTGTGCAACATCGGCGTGGGCGCCCTGATCGCCACCATGGTCCTGCTGGTGACCGGCTGGCTGGACGCGGGCCGCACCGGCTACGCGGCGGCGACGACCGCCTGCACCGTCGGCGCCCTGACCGGTGGAGCGGTCAACCGCCGGCTCGTCTCGCGGCTGGGGCGGGTGCGGGCGGTGCTGCTCGCGGGGAGCGTGCAGATCGGGGCGCTCGTCGTCATGGGGACGGTGCACAGTCTGGTCGCGCTGGTCGCCGCGATGGCCCTCTTCGGGCTCATGGGCATGGTGTGGAACGTGAACACCACGACCCTCATGCAGCAGCGCAGCCCCGCCGAGATGCTCGGCCGGGTCAGTTCCGCCTTCCGGACCCTGGGTGTGGCCGGGGCGCCCATAGGAGCACTGCTGGGCGGTGCCGCCGCCACGGCCTGGGGACTCAACACCCCGGCACTGCTCGCCGCCGCGTTCTTCACGCTGTCCGTCGCGTCGTTGATACCGGCGTTCAAGCGGGACGTACCTGTTGTTGCACCGCAGGACGACATGACGACAGCTCACGTCACCCGCTGATCAATTAGGTTGGACCAGCTGGGACAGGCACGAACAGAAGGCGGAAGTCGGACATGAACGCAGACGGCCGTACCAGGCTCAACCAGACGCCCGAGTGGACCGCTCTGGCCAAGCACCGCGAGCAACTCGGCGAGGTGCGGCTGCGCGAGCTGTTCGCCGCCGACCCCGGGCGCGCCACCGGCTACACGGCGCAGGTCGGCGACCTGCACATCGACTACTCCAAGCACCTGGTCACCGACGAGACCCTGCGGCTGCTGCGCGAACTGGCCGCCGCGACCGACGTGTTCGGGCTGCGGGACGCCATGTTCCGCGGGGAGAAGATCAACACCACCGAGGACCGGGCCGTTCTGCACACCGCGCTGCGGGCGGCGCGGGACGCGGTGGTCGAGGTCGACGGCGAGAACGTCGTCCCCGCGGTGCACGCCGTCCTCGACAAGATGGCCGGCTTCGCCGACCGGGTCCGCTCGGGGGAGTGGACGGGCCACACCGGCAAGCGGATCAGGAACGTCGTCAACATCGGCATCGGCGGCTCCGACCTC
>NZ_QFRX01000001.1:8089229-8269869 GCF_003143935.1 Streptomyces sp. Act143
CCCCGCGATGGCGTACGAGGTGCTGCGCGCCTACACCGACCGCGACCTCACCGTCCGTTTCGTGTCGAACGTCGACGGCGCCGACCTGCACGAGGCGACCCGCGACCTGGACCCGGCCGAGACACTGTTCATCGTCGCGTCCAAGACCTTCACCACCATCGAGACGATCACCAACGCCACTTCGGCGCGGGAGTGGCTGCTCGATGAGCTGAAGGCCGGTCAGGAGGCCGTCGCCAGGCACTTCGTCGCCCTGTCGACGAACGCCGGGAAGGTCGCCGACTTCGGCATCGACACGGCGAACATGTTCGAGTTCTGGGACTGGGTCGGCGGTCGCTACTCCTACGACTCGGCGATCGGCCTGTCCCTGATGATCGCCATCGGCCCGGACCGCTTCCGCGAGATGCTCGACGGCTTCCGCATCGTCGACGAGCACTTCCGCACCGCGCCCGCCGAGTCCAACGTGCCCCTGCTGATGGGCCTGCTGGGCATCTGGTACGGCAACTTCCACGACGCGCAGTCGCACGCGGTGCTGCCCTACAGCCACTACCTGTCGAAGTTCACCGCCTATCTCCAGCAGCTGGACATGGAGTCCAACGGCAAGCACGTCGGGCGGGACGGGCAGGCCGTGGACTGGCAGACCGGACCGGTGGTGTGGGGCACGCCCGGCACCAACGGGCAGCACGCCTACTACCAGTTGATCCACCAGGGCACCAAGCTGATCCCGGCGGACTTCATCGGCTTCGCCGAGCCGCTGGCCGAGCTGAGCGAGGGGCTGAAGGCGCAGCACGACCTGCTGATGGCCAACTTCTTCGCCCAGACCCAGGCGTTGGCGTTCGGCAAGACGCCGGACGAGGTGCGGGCCGAGGGGGTGCCGGAGGAACTGGTGGCCCACAAGACGTTCCTGGGCAATCACCCGACGACGACGATCCTGGCGAAGGAACTCACGCCGTCGGTGCTCGGACAGCTCGTCGCGCTGTACGAGCACAAGGTCTTCGTGCAGGGCGCCGTCTGGAACATCGACTCCTTCGACCAGTGGGGCGTCGAGCTGGGCAAGGTGCTCGCCAAGCGGGTCGAACCGGCACTCACGGAAGGCGCGGAGGTGCCGGGGCTGGACGGCTCGACGCAGGCCCTGGTGGCCAAGTACCGGGAGCTGCGCGGCCGGTAATCGTCGCGAAGGGTCAACGATGCGGGAAAGCGGACGGTGCGCCGCCGTCCGCTTCCCGTAGAATCCCCGACGATCATGGAAGCCATGGCTCGGGGGAGTGCAAAGTGGCTGGTTCGTACGGCAGTTGGACAGGTGGCTCGCTGACGGCGAGAGATCTGCTGAAGCCGAAGCACGCGGCACGGGCGGCGTTTCATCCCGCGTGGATCCCGGAGTCCATCGACCCGGCGGTCGAGCAGCTCAAGAAGATCCGCCTCATCGCCGGGACGATCGCCGCGGTCGGTGTCTACACCTTCGTCGAGGGCGGCTTCGCCTTCGACGAGATGCTGGAGAACATGCTGACGGCGTCCGTCGTCCTGCTGTTCGTCACACCGCTCACGGTGGGCATCATGCTTCTGGTGTGGAAGCGTGACGGAGACATCCGGGCGCTGAAGCCGTCGCTGTTCAACTCGTTGAAGCTGCTGCTGCTCTTCGTCGGGTCGATCGTGCTCACCGTCGTTCTGCTGCAGTCGGCGAACGCGGCGGGACTCCTCATCCTGCTGCTCGCCCCGCTGGTGATCTGGCTCGCGGTCTTCGTCGGGCGCGGTGCCTGGCACGTGGGCGCGAACTTCTTCGGCACGGCCGGTGTGCACCGCTGCCTGCCGCCGCTGCTGGCCACGGTCACCACCTGGCTGATGGCCCTGCCCGACCTCCTCACGGGCGATCTGCACGGCCTCAGCCTCGGGATGGGTGTCCTGTTCATCCTGGGCGCGCCGGTGACGGTCACGGGGATCGCGCTGATGGAGATGCGGCGACTGGACCAGCGGTACGGCATCCGGCTGAAGGCCCACCCGGCCACCCAGACGCCGTTCGTCCCACCGATGCCACCGAACGCCCCGCCCGTACCGCCGGGCACCCCTCCGTACGTGCCGCCACAGGGCAATCCGTACGGCCCGCCGCCCGGAAACCCCTACAACCAGGGCAACCCGTACGGCCCGCCGCCCGGAAACCCGTACGGTCCGCCGCCCGGGCACCCCTACAACCGGGGCAGCAACCCGTACGGTCCGCCCTCCGGGAGTCCCTACAACGGCGGGAACCCGTACGGAAGTTGACCGTACGGGTTCCTCAGGGGGCCGATGGCGTCAGGACGACGCCGGCGGGTACAGCGACCTCGGCAGCTGCGAGGCCGCCGCCGCGTCCAGCAGCCACAGGGTGCGGGAGCGGCCCTGGGCCCCGGCCGCCGGGGCCTGGATCTCGCCCGCGCCCGACAGGGCGATCGCCGCGGCCTGCGCCTTGTCCTCGCCGGCCGCCAGGAGCCAGACCTCGCGGGCGGCGCGGATGGCGGGCAGGGTGAGGGTCACCCTGGTCGGCGGGGGCTTCGGGGCGCCGTGGACGCCGACCACCGTGCGCTCGGTCTCGCGGACCGCCGGGAGCTCCGGGAACAGCGAGGCGACGTGCGTGTCCGGGCCGACGCCCAGCATCAGGACGTCGAAGGTCGGCACGGAGCCGTGGTTCTCCGGGCCGGCCGCACGGGCGAGTTCCTCGGCGTAGGCGGCTGCCGCCGCCTCCACGTCGGCGCCGTGCGGGCCGTCCGAGGCAGGCATGGCGTGCACCCGCTTCGGGTCCAGCGGCACCGCGTCCAGCAGGGCCTCGCGGGCCTGCGTGACATTGCGGTCCGGGTCGCCCTCGGGCAGGAACCGTTCGTCGCCCCACCACAGGTCGAGCCGGCCCCAGTCGATCGCGTCCCGGGCGGGTGCCGCCGCCAGCGCGGCCAGCAGGCCGTTGCCGTTGCGTCCGCCGGTGAGGACCACGGACGCGTAGCCCCGGGAGGCCTGCGCGTCCACGATCTTCGTGATCAGGCGGGCCGCCGCGGCCTGCGCCATCAGCTCCTTGTCGCGGTGCACGACCAGCTGCGGAGTGCTCATTTCGCCGCCGCCTTCCTCGACGAGGCAGTGGCCCGCTTGGCGGTCGCCTTCTTCGCCGGAGCCTTGACCGCCTCCTCCACGGGAGTCTCCACGGCCACCGCCGGGGCGGGGTTGAGCTTCTCCACCCCGAACCGCAGCGCGGACGCGTACGTGTCGTCCGGGTCCAGGCGGCGCAGCTCCTCCGCGATCAGCTCGGCCGTCTCGCGCCGCTTGAGCGCCACCGCACGGTCCGGCTGGCCCTCGATGGACAGCGTCGCGAGGGCGCCGTCCGCACGGTCGAGGACGATCGGGCCGTGATTGGTGTCCATGCGGACCGCGGTGAGACCGGGCCCCGAGGACAGCGACCGCTTCACCGGCACGTCCAGCCGGTCCGCGAGCCACATCGCGAGGAGCTCGCAGCTCGGGTTGAACTCCTCGCCCTCCACCTCGACCGCGTTGACGTCCACCGTGACCTGGTCGAGGGCCGCAGCCAGCATCGAGCGCCACGGCGTGATGCGGGTCCAGGACAGGTCGGTGTCGCCGGGCGTGTAGGTGTCGGCGCGGGCGCCCAGGTCCCGTACCGGCTGCTCGGAGGCGTAGGTGTCGGTGACCCGGCGCTGGGCGAGCGCGCCCAGCGGGTCGTTCGCCGGGTCGAGCGGCGCGTCCACCGGCCACCAGACCACCACGGGGGCGTCGGGCAGCAGCAGCGGCAGGACCACCGACTGGGCGTGGTTGACGACTTCGCCGTACAGCCGCAGGACGACCGTCTCGCCGGTGCCCGCGTCCGCGCCCACCCGCACCTCGGCGTCCAGGCGGGACTGCGTCCGGTCGCGGGGGGAGCGCGAGACCCGCTTGATGACCACCAGCGTGCGCGAGGGATGCTCGCGCGACGCGTCGTTGGCGGCCTTCAGGGCGTCGTACGCGTTCTCCTCGTCCGTGACGATGACCAGCGTGAGCACCATGCCGACGGCCGGCGTGCCGATGGCCCGGCGGCCCTTGACCAGCGCCTTGTTGATCTTGCTGGCGGTGGTGTCCGTGAGGTCTGTCTTCATGGCCGGCGCCAGCTCCGTCCCTCTCGTGCGAGCATTTCGTCCGCCTCGACCGGCCCCCACGTACCGGACGGGTACTGGGCGGGCTTGCCGTGCTTGTCCCAGTACTCCTCGATCGGGTCGAGGATCTTCCAGGACAGCTCGACCTCCTCGGTGCGCGGGAAGAGGTTCGAGTCGCCGAGCAGCACGTCGAGGATCAGACGCTCGTACGCCTCGGGGCTGGACTCCGTGAAGGACTCGCCGTAGGCGAAGTCCATCGACACGTCCCGGATCTCCATCGAGGTGCCCGGCACCTTGGAGCCGAAGCGGACCGTGACGCCCTCGTCCGGCTGGACGCGGATGACGATGGCGTTCGACCCGAGTTCCTCGGTGGCCGTGGTGTCGAAGGGGGAGTGCGGGGCCCGCTGGAACACCACCGCGATCTCGGTGACCCGGCGGCCCAGACGCTTGCCGGTGCGCAGATAGAAGGGGACGCCCGCCCAGCGGCGGTTGTCGACCTCCAGCTTGATGGCGGCGTACGTGTCGGTCTTCGACTTGGGGTCGATGCCCTCCTCCTGGAGGTAACCGACCGCCTGCTCGCCGCCCTGCCAGCCCTCGGCGTACTGGCCGCGCACGGTGTCCCGGCCCAGGTCCTTCGGCAGCCGTACCGCGCCGAGCACCTTGGTCTTCTCGGCGGCCAGCGCGTCCGCGTCGAAGGACGAGGGCTCCTCCATGGCGGTGAGCGCCATGAGCTGGAGGAGGTGGTTCTGGATGACGTCACGGGCGGCGCCGATGCCGTCGTAGTACCCCGCGCGACCGCCGATGCCGATGTCCTCGGCCATCGTGATCTGCACGTGGTCCACGAAGGACCGGTTCCAGATCGGCTCGAACATCTGGTTGGCGAAGCGCAGCGCCAGGATGTTCTGGACCGTCTCCTTGCCCAGGTAGTGGTCGATGCGGAAGACCTGGTCCGGGGCGAAGACCTCGTGGACGACCTTGTTCAGCTCCTCGGCCGACTTCAGGTCGTGGCCGAAGGGCTTCTCGATGACCGCGCGCCGCCAGGAGCCGGACGACTGGTCGGCCAGCCCGTGCTTCTTCAGCTGCTGGATGACCACCGGGAAGGAACGCGGCGGCACCGACAGGTAGAAGGCGAAGTTGCCGCCCGTGCCCTGCGCCTTGTCGAGCTCCTCGATGGTGCCGCGCAGCCGCTCGAAGGCGTCGTCGTCGTCGAAGGTGCCCTGGACGAAGCGCATCCCCTGGATGAGCTGCTGCCAGACCTCCTCACGGAACGGCGTACGGGCGTGCGCCTTGACGGCGTCGTGGACCTCGGCGGCGAAGTCCTCGTGCTCCCACTCGCGGCGCGCGAACCCGACGAGCGAGAAGCCCGGCGGCAGCAGACCCCGGTTGGCGAGGTCGTAGACGGCGGGCATGAGCTTCTTCCGGGACAGATCGCCCGTGACGCCGAAGATGACCAGGCCCGACGGCCCCGCGATACGCGGGAGCCGTCGGTCCGCGGGGTCACGGAGCGGGTTCGCTCCGGAACCGGAAAAGGCTGGCAAGGTCTAGCCCTCCGAGGGTGCGAGGCGCTCCAGCTCCGCCTCGGTCGACTTGAGCAGGTCGTTCCAGGACGCCTCGAACTTCTCGACGCCCTCGTCCTCCAGGAGCTGCACGACCTCGTCGTAGGAGATCCCGAGCTTCTCGACGGCGTCGAGCTCGGCGCGGGACTGCTCGTACGTACCGGCGACGGCGTTGCCGCGGATCTCGCCGCTCTCCTCGGTGGCCTGGAGGGTGGCCTCCGGCATGGTGTTCACCGTGTTGGGCGCGACGAGCTCGTCGACGTAGAGGGTCGCCTTGTAGGCGGGGTCCTTCACGCCGGTCGAGGCCCACAGCGGGCGCTGCTTGTTGGCCTGCGCCTTGTCCAGGGCGGCCCAGCGGTCGGAGGAGAAGACCTCCTCGTACGCCTGGTAGGCGAGGCGCGCGTTGGCGACACCGGCCTTGCCGCGGGCGGCCTTGGCCTCGTCGGTGCCGAGCGCGTCGAGCCGCTTGTCGATCTCGGTGTCCACGCGGGACACGAAGAAGGACGCCACCGAGTGGATCAGGGACAGGTCGAGGCCCTTGGCCTTGGCCTTCTCCAGACCGGCGAGGTACGCGTCCATGACCTCGCGGTAGCGCTCCAGCGAGAAGATCAGCGTGACGTTGACGCTGATGCCGTTGCCGATCACCTCGGTGATGGCCGGCAGACCCGCCTTGGTGGCCGGGATCTTGATGAGGGTGTTGGGGCGGTCGACCAGCCACGCGAGCTGCTTGGCCTCGGCGACCGTCGCCTTGGTGTTGTGGGCCAGACGCGGGTCGACCTCGATCGACACCCGGCCGTCCTGGCCGCCGGTGGAGTCGAAGACCGGGCGCAGGATGTCGGCGGCGTCGCGGACGTCCGCCGTCGTGATCATGCGGATGGCCTCTTCGACGGTGACCTTGCGGGCGGCGAGGTCCGACAGCTGCTGGTCGTAGCCGTCGCCCTGCGAGATCGCCTTCTGGAAGATCGACGGGTTGGTGGTGACGCCCACGACGTGCTGCTGGTCGATCAGTTCGGCGAGGTTGCCGGACGTGATCCGCTTGCGCGACAGGTCGTCCAGCCAGATCGCGACGCCTTCTTCGGAGAGGCGCTTGAGTGCGTCTGTCATGGAATTACATCTCCTACGTGTCGTATGTCAGCGTCAGCGCTGGGCGTCGGCCAGGGATTCCCGGGCCTTGGCAGCCACGTTCTCGGCAGTGAAGCCGTACTCCTGGAAGAGGACCTTGCCGTCGGCGGAAGCGCCGAAGTGCTCCAGGGAAACGATGCGACCGGCGTCCCCGACGTACTTGTGCCAGGTCAGACCGATCCCGGCCTCGACCGCGACACGCGCCTTGACGGCGGGCGGCAGGACGCTGTCCCGGTACCCCTGGTCCTGCTCCTCGAACCACTCCACGGACGGCATGGACACGACGCGCGTGGGCACACCGTCGGCCTCCAGCGCCTCGCGCGCCTCGACGGCGACGTGCACCTCGGAGCCGGTGGCGATCAGGACGACCTCCGGGGCGCCGTTCGACGCCTCGAAGAGGACGTAACCGCCCTTGGCGGCGTCCTCGTTGGGCTCGTACGTCGGCACGCCCTGGCGGGTCAGCGCGAGGCCGTGCGGGGCGCCCTTGCCGAACTCCTTCGTCCAGCGCTTGAGGATCTCGCGCCAGGCGATGGCCGTCTCGTTGGCGTCGGCCGGGCGGACCACGTTCAGGCCCGGGATCGCGCGCAGCGAGGCCAGGTGCTCGACCGGCTGGTGCGTCGGACCGTCCTCACCGAGGCCGATGGAGTCGTGCGTCCACACGTACGTCACCGGCAGGTGCATCAGCGCCGACAGGCGGACGGCGTTGCGCATGTAGTCGGAGAACACGAGGAACGTGCCGCCGTAGATGCGGGTGTTGCCGTGCAGCGCGATGCCGTTCATCTCCGCGGCCATGGAGTGCTCGCGGATGCCGAAGTGGATCGTGCGGCCGTACGGGTTCGCCTCCGGCAGCGGGTTGTCCGCCGGGAGGAACGAGGAGTCCTTGTCGATCGTGGTGTTGTTGGAGCCCGCGAGGTCGGCGGAGCCGCCCCACAGCTCGGGGATCACCGCGCCGAGCGCCTGGAGGACCTTGCCGGAGGCCGCGCGGGTGGCGACGCCCTTGCCGGGCTCGAAGACCGGGAGCTTCTCCTCCCAGCCCTTGGGCAGCTCGCCCGCGGCGATGCGGTCGTAGTCGGCGGCGCGCTCGACGTTGTTGTCCCGCCACTGCTGGAAGGACTTCTCCCACACCGCACGGGCCGCCTGCCCGCGCTCGAGGGCGCCCCGGGTGTGGGCGATGACCTCGTCGGCGACCTCGAAGGTCTGCTCCGGGTCGAAGCCGAGGACGCGCTTGGTGGCGGCCACCTCGTCGTCGCCGAGCGCCGAGCCGTGGGCGGCCTCGGTGTTCTGGGCGTTCGGGGCGGGCCAGGCGATGATCGAGCGCATCGCGATGAAGGACGGCCGGTCGGTGACCGCCTTGGCCTGCTGGATCGCGGCGAAGATGGCGGCCGGGTCGAGGTCGCCGTTGGCCTGCGGCTCGACGCGCTGGACGTGCCAGCCGTAGGCCTCGTAGCGCTTGACGGTGTCCTCGGAGACGGCCGTCTCGGTGTCGCCCTCGATCGAGATGTGGTTGTCGTCCCACAGCAGGATCAGGTTGCCGAGGTTCTGGTGGCCGGCCATCGAGGACGCCTCGGCGGAGATGCCCTCCTGGAGGCAGCCGTCACCGGCGATGACGTACACGAAGTGGTCGAACGGCGACTCGCCCTCGGCGGCCTCCGGGTCGAACAGGCCGCGCTCGTAGCGGGCGGCCATGGCCATGCCCACCGCGTTGGCGACACCCTGGCCGAGCGGGCCGGTCGTGGTCTCCACGCCCTTGGTGTGGCCGTACTCCGGGTGGCCGGGGGTCTTCGAGCCCCAGGTCCGGAACGCCTTCAGGTCGTCCAGCTCCAGGCCGAAACCGGCCAGGTAGAGCTGGGTGTAGAGGGTCAGGGACGAGTGGCCCGCGGACAACACGAACCGGTCGCGCCCGACCCACTCCGGGTCCGCCGGGTCGTGCCGCATCACCTTCTGGAAGAGGGTGTAGGCGGCGGGGGCCAGGCTCATCGCCGTACCCGGATGGCCGTTGCCGACCTTCTGTACGGCGTCGGCGGCCAGGACGCGGGCGGTGTCCACGGCCCGCTGGTCCAACTCGGTCCACTCGAGGTCTGTGGTGGTCGGCTTGGTGCTCACCCTGGGTCAGGGCTCCTCTCCACATGTCGCGCATGTCGAAATGCCGGTGCTCGGGGCGCCCCGGACGTTGTCGAGCCTACCCCCGTAAGTACGTGCGTTTTTTCGACTCAATCCAGACTGACGGGCCCTTCGAGAATCCGCCTGCCGACTGGTCCGAATCGCGTTCGGCAACTGAATACGGCGCCGCTCGTTCGAGTGCTCAACCGAGTGTCGGCGGGCTCGTCCGAAGAGGGGGCGGCCGGGCCTTCCGAGGACCCCCGCCGCGCCCTGGTCCGGGTCATCCGTGGGGTGCTGCCCAACACGACCCCACCCCCGCGAATGTCGGGGTATGGGCAACGTCTACAGTGGCGTGGTACGCGCGAGCCTTTACCGGGACTTCACACGGGAGGGGTTTGCTGGGATGTCTCTGTAGGGGTGTGCGTGACGGCCGTCGAATCCCGTCCAGCCGATGGGGGCACCTCCCACGCCTTTAAGGCAGTGGGGGAGCTGGGGGAGAGCAAGAGCTCAAGTCACCGGCCGTTCGGGGCCCGTGTGAAGGCATTCGTGGCGCTGACCAAGCCGCGGATCATCGAGCTCCTCCTCATCACCACCGTTCCGGTGATGTTCCTCGCCGAGCAGGGGGTGCCCGACCTGACGCTGGTGCTGCTCACCTGCGTCGGCGGCTACCTGTCCGCGGGCGGCGCCAACGCGCTGAACATGTACATCGACCGGGACATCGACGCCTTGATGGACCGCACCTCGCAGCGTCCGCTGGTCACCGGCATGGTGTCGCCGCGCGAGTGCCTGGCCTTCGGCATCACCCTCGCGGTCGTCTCGACGCTGCTGTTCGGCCTGACCGTCAACTGGCTGTCGGCCTGGCTGTCCCTCGGTGCGCTGCTCTTCTACGTCGTCGTCTACACGATGATCCTCAAGCGCCGCACCGCGCAGAACATCGTGTGGGGCGGCATCGCCGGCTGCATGCCGGTCCTGATCGGCTGGTCGGCCGTGACCGACTCCCTCACCTGGGCGCCGGTCATCCTCTTCCTGGTCATCTTCTTCTGGACGCCGCCGCACTACTGGCCGCTGTCCATGAAGGTGAAGGAGGACTACGCGCGCGTGGGCGTGCCGATGCTGCCGGTCATCGCCTCCAACAAGACGGTCGCCAAGCAGATCGTCGTCTACAGCTGGGTGATGGTCGCCGTCTCCCTGCTGCTGACCCCCCTCGGCTACACCGGCTGGTTCTACACGCTGGTCGCCCTTGTCGCGGGCGGCTGGTGGCTGTGGGAGGCGCACGCGCTCCAGAACCGCGCCAAGGCTGAGGTGACGGGCGCGAAGCTCAAGGAGATGCGCCTGTTCCACTGGTCGATCACCTATGTGTCGCTGCTCTTCGTGGCGATCGCGGTGGACCCCTTCCTGCGCTGAGCCGGGCTGACGTACGTCACAGTGCCCTGGCCTCGCCAGTGGATCTACCGGTGAGTAGCATCCTGGCCATGGCAGACACGCAGCAGGTTGACGCGAAGGCGGACCGCAAGGCGGCCAAGCTCGCCAAGCAGATCACCGCCTTCTCCAAGGCACACGGCGGCGCCGAGGGCCAGGTGGCCTACCTCGGTCAGCGCGGCGCCCGGATCGCCCTCGTGGGCGAGGACGGCAACTGGGGCAACCTGGTCGCCCCCACCTTCGAGATCGCCCAGAAGGCCGTCGAGAAGTCCGGCATCACGGTCCACGAGGACTTCGACGGCGAGTTCGCGGCCAAGGTGCGGACGGGCCGGTACGAGTGGACCCGCATGGCGGGCATCCAGGTCGGCGGCCCGAGCAACGGCTGACGATTCACACCGGGCGCGCGGGACCAACACCTGACGCCCCGTTCACCCGTTAGGCCCCGTGAGAGGACAAGGTCCAGTCACGGGAGCCCGGATGATCGAAACGCCGTCCCTCGTGGACCAGTACTGCCACGGCGTACTGAGAACCGAGCTGGGCCTCGGCACCTTCGAGGCCCAGTTGGCGCGCACCGAGGGGCCGCCCGCCCCCGGTACGACCCTCTTCGACACCCAGACCGGCTTCGCCGTGCGCCGCTGGTGCCCCCCGCTGCTCGGTCTGGAACCGCACTGCCCGCCCGCCCGCTACCTCGCCCGGCGCCGTGAACTCGGCGTGCTGGAAGCGGGCCGCAGGCTGCTGCGCGGCAGCGGCATCACGACGTACCTCGTCGACGCGGGCCTGCCCGGCGATCTGACCGGCCCCGACGAGATGGCGACGGCGTCGGACGCCGACGCCCGCGAGATCGTGCGGCTGGAGCTCCTCGCCGAACAGGTCGCCGACACCTCCGGCACCGTCGAGTCCTTCCTCGCCAACCTCGCCGAGTCGGTGCACGGCGCGGCGAGCGGCGCGGTCGCCTTCACCTCGGTGGCGGGCGTACGGCACGGACTCGCCCTCGCCCCCGAGCCGCCGGGGCCGGGCGAGGTGCGGGGCGCGGCGGGGCGGTGGCTGGCGGACCGCCGGGTGGGCGGCGAGCTGTCCGATCCGGTGCTGTTACGGCACCTGCTGTGGATCGCCGTCGCGTCGGGGCTGCCGCTCCAGCTGCACGCCGGGCTCGGCGAGCCGGGCCAGCGGATCGACCGCACCGACCCGGTCCTGCTCACCGACTTCGTCCGGGCCACGGCCGGCCTCGGCACCGACCTGGTCCTGCTGCACGGCTACCCGTACCACCGGCACGCCGCCCACCTCGCGGGCGTCTTCCCGCACGTCTACGCCGACTCCGGTGCGGCACTCGTACGGACCGGGGCCCGGGCGGCGACCGTCCTCGCGGAGATCCTCGAACTCGCCCCCTTCGGCAAGATCCTCTTCTCCAGCGGCGCACAGGGGCTGCCGGAACTGCACGTGGTGGGCGCCCGGTTGTTCCGCGAGGCCCTGGGGCGGGTGCTCGGCACCTGGGTCGCCGAGGGGGCCTGGTCGCTGGCGGACGCGCAGCGGGTGGCGGGGCTGATCGCGGCGGGCAACGCGCGACGGGTGTACGGGCTGGAGTGAGGCGCACGGGGTGTACGAGCCCGGAGGGTCTGCACAGGATGGGGGCATGCAGACCGACGCGTTACTCGACCGCTTCCTGTCCGGCCTCGCCGCGCTGCGGCCGCTCGCCGTCTGGGCGCACGGGTCGCTCGCCGGCGGCGACTACCAGGAGGGCCGCAGCGATCTGGACCTGATCGCCGTGCTGGACCGCCCGATCGGCGCGCGCACGCTCTGGCGGCTGGCGACACTGCACGCCCGGCTGCGGAACGAGCCGCTCGCCGGGCTGCTGCACTGCACCTACCTGCACCCCGAGGCCGTCGAGGACTCCCGGCGCTCCCATCCGACCTGGGCGCACGCGCAATTGTTCAAGCGCCCGGTCACCCCGGTGACCCGGCGGGAACTGCACACCTTCGGGCGGGTGCTGCACGGGGAGGCGCCCGCGGAGCTGTTGCCGCCGGTGCCGGACATCGCGCTGGACGCGTTCGTCGTACGCGATCAGCGCGACTTCTGGCGGCCGAAGCTCGCGAAGCCGGAGCGGTGGCGCGAGGCGCCCTGGGTCGACGTGGGGCTGACGACCTTCGCCCGCGCGACCGCCACCCTGCGCGAGGGACGGCTCATCACCAAGCGGGAGGCGCTGGAGCTGCTGCCGGAGCTCGGCGCGCCCGCCGAGGTCGTCGAGGACATCCGCCGGCGGCGGTACGACAGGACGCCGACGCCGGCCACCGAGGAGTGGGCGGCGCGCAGGGGCGAGCTGACCCGGAACTACCTGGGACCGGCGATCGACGAGCTCGTGGCGGCGTACGGCTGATCCGGCAGCCGGACCTCGACCTCGGGCCGCTCGCGCAGCGCCAGCAGCACCCGCAGCACCGCGATCCACACCAGGCACGAGCCGAACATGTGCACGCCGACGAGGATCTCGGGAAGGTCGGTGAAGTACTGGACGTACCCGATGACGCCCTGCGCGAGCAGGATCAGGAAGAGGTCGCGGGTGCGGTCCAGGGGGCCCTTGGGCGCGTCGACGGCCTTGAGGACGAACCACAGGGCGAACGTCAGCGTCACCACGATCCACGCCAGCACGGCGTGCAGCTTGCTGACCGTCTCCCAGTTCAGCGGCATCCGCTCGACCTCGCTGGAGTCGCCCGCGTGCGGGCCCGAGCCGGTCACCACCGTGCCCACCGCGATCAGCAGGACGGACGCGGCGACCAGGAACCACACCAGCTGCTGCACCGACTTGCCGACCAGCGGACGCGGCGTGCCGTCCCCCTCCCGGGTGCGCTGCCACATCACGGTGGCGACCGCGATCAGGGCGGAGGAGAGCAGGAAGTGCGCGGCGACCGTGTACGGGTTCAGACCGACGAGGACGACGATGCCGCCGAGCACGGCGTTGCCCATCACGACCCAGAACTGCGCCCAGCCCAGCCGGGTGAGGCTGCGGCGGTACGGCTTCTCGGAGCGCGCGGCGATGATGGCCCAGCCGACGGCGGCGCACAGGACGTACGTCAGCATGCGGTTGCCGAACTCGATGTAGCCGTGGACGCCCATCGCGGCGGTGTTGTGGATCGAGTCCTCGGTGCACTTGGGCCAGGTCGGGCAGCCGAGGCCCGATCCGGTGAGCCGCACCGCCCCGCCGGTGACCACGATGACCACCGACATGACGAGCGCGGCGAGAGCCGCCCGCTGCACCGTCCGGGGTTCCGGGGTCCAGCGCGCGGCGATGAAGGCGAGCGGGTTGCGCACGGCGGCTGCGGCGTCGGCGCGGGTCATCTTTGGCACGGGGTCCATCGTAGGGGGCTGCTTGTGCACGCTTTCACGAGGGGGTTGCCCGAGGGGCTATTCCCACCGGAAGAACCGCCCGGCCGCGGCGAGTCCGACGACTGCCCACACCGCCAGGATTCCCAGGTCGCCCCACGGCATGGCGGCCCCGTGCTGGAGCACGTCCCGCAGACCGTCCGAGAGGGCCGAGATGGGCAGCAGGCCGAGGACGTCCTGCGCGCCGGCGGGGAACTTGTCCATCGGGACGATGACTCCGCCGCCGACCAGGAGGAGCAGGAAGACGAGGTTGGCGGCGGCCAGGGTGGCCTCGGCCTTCAGCGTCCCCGCCATCAGCAGGCCGAGGCCCGAGAAGGCGGCCGTCCCCAGGATCAGCAGCAGCACGACGGCCGCCGGGTTCCCCTGCGGGTCCCAGCCCAGCGCGAAGGCGATCACCGTCAGCAGCACGATCTGGAGGATCTCCGTCACCAGCACCGACGCCGTCTTCGCCGTCATCAGGCCCCAGCGGGGGAGCGGGGAGGCGGCCAGCCGCTTCAGCACGCCGTAGCGGCGCTCGAAACCCGTCGCGATCGCCTGACCGGTGAAGGCCGTGGACATGACCGCGAGCGCGAGGATGCCGGGGGTGAGGAAGTCCACCGCCTCGCCCGCGCCCGTGTCGACGATGTCGACGGAGCTGAACAGGACGAGGAGCAGGGTCGGGATCACGACCGTCAGCAGGAGCTGCTCGCCGTTGCGGAGCAGCATCTTCGTCTCGAGTGCCGCCTGAGCCGCGATCATGCGGCCGAGCGGGGCCGCGCCCGGCTTCGGGGTGTACGTACCGGTCGCGGTCACGAGCGCAGCTCCTTGCCGGTCAGCTCAAGAAATACGTCTTCCAGCGTGTGCCGCTCGACCGAGATCTTCTCCGGCATCACGCCGTGCTGGGCGCACCAGGAGGTGACGGTGGCGAGCAGCTGCGGGTCCACCTTGCCGCCCACCCGGTAGGAGCCCGGTGTCAGCTCCGCCGCCGTGCAGTCCGCCGGGAGCGCCTTCAGCAGGGAGCCGACGTCCAGGCCAGGGCGGCCCGAGAAGCGGAGGGTGTTCTCGGCGCCGCCCTTGCACAGCTCCTCCGGGGAGCCCTGGGCGATGACCCGGCCGGCGTCGATGATCGCGACGTCGTCGGCGAGCTGCTCGGCCTCGTCCATGTGGTGCGTGGTGAGGATGACCGAGACGCCGTCGGCGCGCAGCTCGCGGACCAGGTCCCAGGTGGCGTGCCGGGCCTGGGGGTCGAGGCCGGCGGTCGGCTCGTCCAGGAAGACCAGCTCCGGGCGGCCCACCACCGCCATCGCCAGCGCGAGGCGCTGCTGCTGGCCGCCGGACAGCCGCCGGTACGTCGTCCGGCCGCAACTGCCCAGCCCCAGACGCTCGATGAGGGCGTCGACGTCCAGGGGGTGGGCGTGCAGCTTGGCGACATGGCGCAGCATCTCGTCCGCGCGGGCGCCCGAATAGACGCCGCCGGACTGGAGCATGACGCCGATCCGGGTGTGCAGCTCGCGGGACTGCCGGACCGGGTCGAGGCCCAGGACGCGTACCGTGCCGGAGTCCGGTTTCCGGTAGCCCTCGCAGGTCTCGACCGTGGTCGTCTTGCCCGCCCCGTTGGGACCGAGCACGGCGGTGACACCCGCCCTGGCCACCAGGTCGAGGCCGTCCACCGCGGTCTTCGTGCCGTACCGCTTCACCAGGGCCTGGACCTGGACCACGGGCTCACTTCGCATGGCTCAAGAGTCTAGGTACGGCGGGGACGGCTCCGGTCGCCGGGTTCAGATCTCCTCCTCGCGGGACCGGTGCACCGCCAGCCAGCGCTGCGCGTACGCCACCGCGTCCACCACCGGGAACAGCCGTGCGTCGGCCGCGCCCACCGTGCCCCGGACGACGGGGCGGTCCCGTTCGAAGTCGTGCCCCAGCTCGTCGAAGCGGTCGGAGGTGATCGACACCTCGGTCACCGTCTCCCAGCCGACCGGGCCCGGGCGGCCGACCTTCACCAGGGGCGACGGAATGCGGTACTCGGCGAGGTGGAAGCTGGTGCAGGCGTCGTAACCGGCGCCCAGGAGCAGCACGCGCGCGTGGAGCTCCTCCAGGCGGGCCAGGGGGCTGCGCTCGCCGAGCCGGCAGTCGGTGGCGTGGCCGTCGATCACCTCACGCGCGCGGGCGCCGATCGCCGCGAAGGACGTCTGGGGGTGCGCGCTGCGCAGGGCGCCGGGCCAGGTGCGGACGGTCTCAGGGATCACACCGACCCCGCGGGTGGGGGTGATCGAGGGGTCGTAGGCGGGCATGGCGGCCCGGATCGGCTCCCACCACTCCTCGGGCACCGGCGGGTTCTCCCAGAGGGCCGGGTCGGAGAGGTCGCCGGTCTGGGTGGGGACCACCAGGGTGCCGCGCGGGCCGAGGGCGTCGAGAAGTCCCTGGACGACGGCCACCGGCCCGCCGCAGACCCAGCCGAGCGCCTTCAGGGAGGAGTGCACGAGGAGGATCTCGCCGTCCCGGACACCCAGCTCGCGCAGGTGCGCGGCGATGGTGCCGCGGGTGACAAGAGGGCCGGTCGGAGGGGGTGTGGGCATGGTTGTGGAGTGTCCCCGAAGGGGGTCGGCGATGCCACCGAATTGATCGATCAAAGATCGTTCTCGCAGGTCAGGTTAGCTTTACCTAAGTGATGCACCGCACCGTTGATCGGTCCGGACGTGGGTTGCCCGGCTCTGGAGAATTACGCAACAATGGCGTTGTGAAAAACGTCGGCGAGGCTCGGGAGACCCCCACGGGGACCCCGCAGGAGGAGCTCGCGACCGGGGAGCGCTCGACGCGCAACCGGGTCGCGCGATCCATCCTGGACCACGGGCCGTCGACCGTCGCCGAGCTGGCCGGCCGGCTGGGCCTGACCCAGGCCGCCGTGCGCAGGCATCTCGACGCGCTGGTCGCCGACGACGTCGTGGAGGCGCGCGAGCAGCGGGTCTACGGAGCGCGGACGCGCGGTCGCCCCGCCAAGGTCTTCGCGCTCACCGACTGCGGCCGCGACGCCTTCGACCAGTCGTACGACAAACTCGCCGCGGACGCCCTGCGCTTCATCCAGGAGCGGTTCGGCGGGGACGAGGCCGTCGCCGCCTTCGCGCGCGCGAGGGTCGCCGAGCAGGCCGGCGCCTACCGCGAGGCCATCGAGGCCGCCGCCCCCGAGGAGCGCACCGAAGCCCTGGCCAAGGCCTTGAGCGCGGACGGGTACGCTGCTACGGCGCGCAGCGCACCGGTCGGCGAGCAGCTGTGCCAGCACCACTGCCCCGTCGCCCACGTCGCGGAAAAGTTCCCGCAGCTCTGCGAGGCGGAGACCGAGATCTTCTCCCAGCTGCTCGGAACGCACGTCCAGCGACTGGCGACCATCGCGCACGGTGACGGCGTCTGCACGACGTTCATCCCCAAGATTTCCCACACCACACACAACGCATCTGCAAGCACGGCCGGGAGGAACCCCGCATGACTCTCCCCATCGAGGAGACTGCCCACCCCGAGCTCGAGGGCCTGGGTAAGTACGAATACGGCTGGGCGGACTCCGACGAGGCCGGTGCCTCTGCCAAGCGCGGCATCAACGAGGACGTCGTCCGCGACATCTCGGCGAAGAAGAACGAGCCGGAGTGGATGACCAAGCTCCGCCTCAAGGGCCTGCGCCTGTTCGACAAGAAGCCCATGCCGACCTGGGGCTCGGACCTCTCGGGCATCGACTTCGACAACATCAAGTACTTCGTGCGCTCCACGGAGAAGCAGGCGGAGTCCTGGGAGGACCTGCCCGAGGACATCAAGAACACCTACGACAAGCTCGGCATCCCGGAGGCGGAGAAGCAGCGCCTCGTCGCCGGTGTCGCGGCCCAGTACGAGTCCGAGGTCGTCTACCACCAGATCCGCGAGGACCTGGAGGAGCAGGGCGTCATCTTCCTCGACACCGACACCGCCCTCAAGGAGCACCCGGAGCTCTTCAAGGAGTACTTCGGCACCGTCATCCCGGTCGGCGACAACAAGTTCGCGTCGCTGAACACCGCGGTGTGGTCCGGCGGCTCCTTCATCTACGTCCCGCCGGGCGTCCACGTGGAGATCCCGCTCCAGGCCTACTTCCGCATCAACACGGAGAACATGGGCCAGTTCGAGCGGACCCTGATCATCGTCGACGAGGGTGCCTACGTGCACTACGTCGAGGGCTGCACCGCCCCGATCTACAAGTCGGACTCGCTGCACTCCGCGGTCGTCGAGATCATCGTCAAGAAGAACGCCCGCTGCCGCTACACGACCATCCAGAACTGGTCGAACAACGTCTACAACCTGGTCACCAAGCGCGCCGTGGCGTACGAGGGCGCGACCATGGAGTGGATCGACGGCAACATCGGCTCCAAGGTGACGATGAAGTACCCGGCCGTCTACCTGATGGGCGAGCACGCCAAGGGCGAGACCCTGTCCATCGCCTTCGCGGGCGAGGGCCAGCACCAGGACGCCGGCTCCAAGATGGTCCACATGGCGCCGAACACCTCCTCCAACATCGTCTCCAAGTCGGTGGCGCGCGGTGGCGGTCGTACGTCCTACCGCGGTCTCGTCGAGATCGGTGAGGGCGCCGCCGGCTCCAAGTCCAACGTGCTGTGCGACGCGCTGCTCGTCGACACCATCTCCCGCTCCGACACGTACCCCTATGTGGACGTCCGCGAGGACGACGTGTCCATGGGCCACGAGGCGACCGTCTCCAAGGTCTCCGAGGACCAGCTCTTCTACCTGATGAGCCGTGGTCTGAGCGAGTTCGAGGCGATGGCCATGATCGTGCGCGGCTTCGTCGAGCCCATCGCCAAGGAGCTGCCCATGGAGTACGCGCTGGAACTCAACCGGCTGATCGAGCTCCAGATGGAAGGCGCGGTCGGCTAAGCGACCCCCGTCTCCGTCAAGTCACTTACGCAGGAAGAGAGCAGACCGACAGCCATGGCTGAGGCTCACAACATCCCGGTGGGTTCCACCACCGCCGGCTCGATCGCGGTGGCCGCCGAGTCGACCGTCGCCACGCGCATGAGCGCGCCCCCGTCCTTCGACGTGGCGGATTTCCCGGTCCCGCACGGCCGCGAGGAGGAGTGGCGGTTCACCCCGCTGGAGCGCCTGCGCGGGCTCCACGACGGCACCGCCGTCGCCACCGGCGACGGCGTGAAGGTCGACGTGCAGGCCCCCGAGGGCGTCACCGTCGAGACCGTCGGCCGCGACGACGCGCGCCTCGGCAAGGCGGGCACCCCGGTGGACCGCATCGCCGCGCAGGCGTACTCGGCGTTCGAGAAGGCCGGTGTCATCACCGTCCCCAAGGAGACGGTCCTCACCGAGCCGATCCGGATCGCCGTGCACGGCGAGGGCGGCACCGCCTTCGCCCACCAGGTGATCGAGCTGGGCGCCTTCGCCGAGGCCGTCGTCGTCATCGACCACACCGGTGACGCCGTCCTCGCCGCCAACGTCGACTACGTCCTGGGCGACGGCGCCAAGCTGACCGTCGTCTCCGTCCAGGACTGGGACGACAAGGCCGTGCACGTGGCGCAGCACAACGCCCTCGTCGGCCGGGACGCCTCCTTCAAGTCCGTGGTCGTCACCTTCGGCGGTGACGTCGTACGGCTGCACCCGCGGGTCGCCTACGCCGGCACCGGCGGTGAGGCCGAGCTGCTGGGCCTGTACTTCACCGACTCCGGTCAGCACCAGGAGCACCGCCTCCTGGTCGACCACAACACCCCGCACTGCAAGTCCAACGTCGTCTACAAGGGCGCGCTCCAGGGCGACGACGCGCACGCGGTGTGGATCGGTGACGTGCTGATCGAGGCCGCGGCCGAGGGCACCGACACCTACGAGATGAACCGCAACCTGGTCCTCACGGACGGCGCCCGCGTCGACTCGGTGCCCAACCTGGAGATCGAGACCGGCGAGATCGTCGGCGCCGGCCACGCCTCCGCGACCGGCCGCTTCGACGACGAGCAGCTCTTCTACCTGATGGCCCGCGGCATCCCCGCCGACGAGGCCCGTCGCCTGGTGGTCCGCGGCTTCTTCGCCGAGCTGGTCCAGCAGATCGGCGTCGAGGACATCGAGACGCGGCTGCTGGAGAAGATCGAGGCCGAGCTGGAGGCCACCGTCTGATGGCCTACGTACGCGCCTGTGGGCTGAGCGAGCTGGAGGAGGACACCCCGAAGCGGGTGGAACTCGACGGCACGCCGGTCTCGGTCGTCAAGACCGAGGGCGAGGTGTTCGCCATCCACGACATCTGCTCCCACGCGAACGTCTCGCTCTCCGAGGGCGAGGTGGAGGACTGCCAGATCGAGTGCTGGCTGCACGGCTCCAGCTTCGACCTCCGCACCGGCAAGCCGTCCGGCCTTCCCGCGACGCGCCCCGTCCCCGTATACCCCGTAAAGATCGAAGGGGACGACGTGCTCGTCTCCCTCACCCAGGAGTCCTGAGGCACCCATGGCAACGCTTGAAATCCGAGACCTGCACGTCACCGTCGAGGCCGACAACGCCACGAAGGAGATCCTCAAGGGTGTCGACCTGACCGTGAAGCAGGGCGAGACGCACGCCATCATGGGCCCCAACGGCTCCGGCAAGTCGACCCTCGCCTACTCGCTCGCGGGTCACCCGAAGTACACGATCACCAGCGGCACCGTCACCCTCGACGGCGAGGACGTCCTGGAGATGTCCGTCGACGAGCGCGCCCGCGCGGGCCTGTTCCTGGCGATGCAGTACCCGGTCGAGGTCCCCGGCGTGTCCGTCTCCAACTTCCTGCGCACCTCCGCCACCGCCGTCCGCGGCGAGGCCCCCAAGCTGCGCACCTGGGTGAAGGAGGTCAAGGAGGCCATGGAGCGCCTCAACATGGACCCCTCCTTCGCCGAGCGCAACGTCAACGAGGGCTTCTCCGGCGGTGAGAAGAAGCGCCACGAGATCCTCCAGCTGGAGCTGCTCAAGCCGAAGGTCGCGATCCTCGACGAGACCGACTCCGGTCTGGACGTCGACGCCCTCCGCATCGTCTCCGAGGGCGTCAACCGCGTCCGCGAGACCGGCGAGGTCGGCACCCTGCTGATCACGCACTACACGCGCATCCTGCGCTACATCAAGCCCGACCACGTCCACGTGTTCGCCAACGGCAAGATCGTCGAGTCGGGTGGCCCCGAGCTCGCCGACAAGCTGGAGGCCGAGGGCTACGAGGCTTACACGAAGGGTGGCGCATCCGAGTGACACAGCTGCCGGGCCTCCTCGACGTCGAGGCGATCCGCAAGGACTTCCCCATCCTGGACCGCCAGGTCCACGACGGGCAGAAGCTCGTGTACCTGGACAACGCGGCGACGTCGCAGAAGCCGCGCCAGGTGCTGGACGCCCTGAGCGAGTACTACGAGCGCTACAACGCCAACGTCCACCGCGGTGTGCATGTGCTCGCCGAGGAGGCCACGGCGCTGTACGAGGGCGCGCGGGACAAGGTCGCCGCGTTCATCAACGCGCCCTCGCGCGACGAGGTCATCTTCACCAAGAACGCCTCCGAGTCGCTCAACCTCGTGGCGAACATGCTGGGCTGGGCCGACGAGCCCTACCGCGTGGACTCCGACACCGAGATCGTCATCACGGAGATGGAGCACCACTCCAACATCGTGCCGTGGCAGCTGCTCGCGCAGCGCACGGGCGCGAAGCTGAAGTGGTTCGGGCTGACCGACGACGGCCGTCTCGACCTTTCCAACATCGACGAGATCATCACGGAGAAGACGAAGATCGTCTCCTTCGTGCTGGTGTCGAACATCCTCGGCACGGTCAACCCGGTCGAGGCGATCATCCGCCGTGCGCAGGAGGTCGGTGCGCTCGTCTGCATCGACGCCTCCCAGGCGGCGCCCCACATGCCGCTGGACGTCCAGGCCCTGCAGGCCGACTTCGTGGCCTTCACCGGCCACAAGATGTGCGGTCCGACGGGCATCGGCGTGCTCTGGGGCCGCCAGGAGCTCCTGGAGGACCTGCCCCCGTTCCTGGGCGGCGGCGAGATGATCGAGACGGTGTCGATGCACTCGTCGACGTACGCTCCCGCCCCGCACAAGTTCGAGGCGGGCACGCCCCCGATCGCCCAGGCGGTCGGGCTCGGCGCGGCGATCGACTACCTGAACTCGATCGGCATGGACAAGATCCTCGCCCATGAGCACGCGCTGACGGAGTACGCCGTCCAGCGGCTGGCGGCGGTCCCCGACCTGCGGATCATCGGCCCGACCACGGCCGAGGACCGGGGCGCGGCGATCTCCTTCACGCTCGGCGACATCCACCCCCACGACGTGGGCCAGGTGCTGGACGAGCAGGGCATCGCGGTCCGCGTGGGTCACCACTGCGCCCGGCCCGTCTGCCTGCGCTACGGAATTCCCGCGACCACGCGAGCGTCGTTCTATCTGTACTCCTCGCCGACCGAGATCGACGCACTGGTCGACGGCCTGGAGCACGTACGGAACTTCTTCGGCTGAGAGGCTGTCGTGAAGCTGGATTCGATGTACCAGGAAGTCATCCTGGACCACTACAAGAACCCGCACGGGCGTGGTCTCCGGGACGGCGACGCCGAGGTGCACCACGTGAACCCGACGTGCGGTGACGAGATCACCCTGCGTGTGAAGTACGACGGCACGACGATCGAGGACGTGTCGTACGAGGGCCAGGGCTGCTCCATCAGCCAGGCCTCGGCCTCGGTCCTGAACGAACTCCTGGTCGGCAAGGACCTGTCCGACGCGCAGAAGATCCAGGAGACCTTCCTGGAGCTGATGCAGTCCAAGGGCAGGCTGGAGCCCGACGACGCGATGGAGGAGGTGCTGGAGGACGCGGTCGCGTTCGCCGGTGTCTCCAAGTACCCGGCCCGGGTCAAGTGCGCCCTCCTCAGCTGGATGGCGTGGAAGGACGCGACGGCCCAGGCCCTGGGCGGAGCCGACGCGGAAAGGAAGACGGCATGAGCGAGACCGTTGAGATGAAGCCGGCCTCGGAGGAAGAGATCCGCGAGGCGCTGTACGACGTCGTCGACCCCGAGCTGGGCATCGACGTCGTCAACCTGGGCCTGATCTACGGCATCCACATCGACGACGCCAACATCGCGACGATCGACATGACCCTGACCTCCGCGGCCTGCCCGCTGACGGACGTCATCGAGGACCAGGCCAAGTCCGCCACGGACGGCCTCGTCAACGAGCTGCGCATCAACTGGGTCTGGATGCCGCCGTGGGGCCCGGACAAGATCACGGACGATGGGCGGGAGCAGCTTCGGGCGCTCGGGTTCAACGTCTGACACAGGGCGTGCGGAAGGGGCCGTGGTCGTGGACCGCGGCCCCTTCCCGTGTGCTCAGGCCGGCCCCGCCACCAACCGGAACGCCGAGTCCTGGCGGTACAGGTCGCTGTACTGGTACGGGTCCAGCTTGAGTTGGAAGTTCTGGTGGCGCAGGTAGCGGCCGGGGTAGTTGACCGACTCCAGCATGATCGCGCCGGAGACGGATGCCGCGCGGGAGCAGAAGGTCGCGTCCTGCCGGAACAGGGGCGAGCCGTCGTTGCGGCCGGCCACCAGGATGAAGTCGCGGTGGCGCAGGTACTGGCCGTCGGCGGTGGCGAAGGAGTAGCAGGAGCTGTCGGCCAGGCCCTTGACCAGCTTGAAGGTGGAGTCCTCGCGGAACTCCGAGCCGCCGACGGGGTCGAGCTTCACATAGCCGCCGCTCACGTGCCAGTACCGGTCGGGGTAGTTGACCGAGCGGACGGAGCGCCAGCTGGCCGCAGGCTTCGGGGCCGATGAACTCGGCTGTGACGACGGGGATTTGGCCGTCGGATGCGCGGCCGGGGAAGGGGACGCGGAGCCCTGTTGGCGGGGGGCCGAGGTAGTGGCCTCGTCGGTGGTGAGACCGCTCTTGCCCTTCGGCGGCGTCACCTCCGGCTGTGACGGGGTGCCGAACGAGATCAGGCCCGGCAGTGTCCCGCCGTCCGAGGGGGACGCCTGTGACAGGGTGTCAGGATTCCGGTCCGTCCAGGCTATCGCCGTCACACAGGCGATGATCGTGGCCACCGCCAGCGCACCCGCGAGATAGAGACGCCGGGTGCCGGGGGCTCGGGACGGGTCGGGGGCCCACCCGCTCTCCCAGGGCTGAGGAGGGCGGGACTGGTCTTCTGGCATGCGCGGTTCCTCCGGCGGAGCCCATGGCAAGGCCGCGGCTGTGATGGGGGGTGGATGAACGGTGAAGCAGACGGCACAGTAGTGGAACCGCTTGCTTCGCAGCAGTCCTTTCAGCGAGCGGTTTCCATATCGTTCCCCACCGCGCGTTCACACCGCTTTCGCCGCCGCTTCCACATCGCTTTCTCAGCGCCCTCCCAGGCCCGCCTCATCCCCGGTCGGCAGCGTGGAAGCGTGGTTACCTCCGTACCTTCCGTACCTTCCGAGCCCTCCGTACCTTCCGAGCCCTCCGAGCCCTCCGTACCTTCCGAGCCCTCCGAGCCCTCCGCCCCTCGTGGTCCGTCCGCCGTGCGGCCCGTCTTCGTGCTCGGCTGCCCCCGCTCCGGGACCACGCTGCTGCAACTCATGCTGCACGCCCACCCGCGCATCGCCCTGCCTCCCGAGACCCGTTTCGTGCTGCCCGCCTACGAGCGGCGGCTGGGCTTCGGCGACCTGCGGGAGCGGGGCAACCGTGCCGCGCTCGCCCAGTGGATCACCGGCCGCGAGGAGACCCGCTTCCATGAACTCGGCCTGGACGCCGACGCCGTGGCCGAGCGGATCGCGGACGGGCCGCCCACCCTCGGCTCCGCGCTGGGCGTCCCGCTCCAGGCCTACGCCGAGAGCCACGGCAAGGTGCGCTGGGGCGACAAACGGCCCGCCTACGCCCTGCACGTCGAGGAGATCCTGCGGCTCTTCCCCGACGCCCAGTTCGTGCACCTGGTCCGCGACGGCCGCGACTGCGTCGCCTCCCTGCTGGGCATGCCCTGGTGGCATCGCGGCTTCCACGAGGCCGTCGCCACCTGGGCGCAGGTGATGGACACGACCCGCCGACACGCCCGCCGACTCGGCCCCGGCAGCTGGCACGAGCTGCGCTTCGAGGACCTGGTCGCCGATCCCGAGCCGCAACTGCGCGCGCTGTGCGGTTACTTGGGTGAGGAGTACGACCCCCGGACGACCGAGCCGCGGCGCCTCGCGAGCACGGCCGTACCCGCCCGCAAGACCTGGCACCGCCGCACCCACGGCGCGCTCGACGCCTCCCGCGCGGGGAGCTGGCAACAGCGGTTGACGCCCCATCAGATACAGCTGTGCGAGGCGGCGTTGGGTGAACGCCTGCGCCGCAACGGCTACGAACTCAGCGGCGCCGTCCGGCCCGACCCCGCCGAGCTGCTCCGCTACCGCAAGGTCTCCGCCCTGCGCCGCGCCGCCCACGCCAAGCGGCGGCTGCTCGACCGCATGGCGCGGCTGCGTGAACCCGGTCCCGTGAGCAGTTGTGTACGCCCGTACGCATGATGTGTACACTCGTACACATGGGATACGTACTGCTGGCCGGGGCCATCGCCGCCGAAGTGGCCGCGACGACCGCGATGAAGTACAGCGAGGGCTTCAGCCGGCTGCTGCCGTCGCTGCTGACCGTCCTCGGCTACGTGGTCTCCTTCGCACTGCTCGCGCAGACCCTGAAGTCGGTCGCGATCGGTACGGCGTACGCGATCTGGGCCGGGGTCGGCACCGCGACCATCGCCACCATCGGGATGGTCTTCCTCGGGGAGGGCATGACGGCCGCCAAGGCCGCCGGGATCGCGCTGATCATCGTCGGGGTGGTCGTGCTGAACCTGGGCGGGGCGCACTGATGGCCCGCCGCTACGACCCCGAGCGCCGGCAGCGGATCATCGACGCGGCGATCCGGGTCGTCGGGGAGAAGGGGCTGGCCGGGCTGAGCCATCGCACGGTCGCCGCCGCGGCCGATGTGCCGCTCGGCTCGACGACGTACCACTTCAAGACCCTCGACGAGCTGATGGTCGCGGCCCTGCGGCAGGCGAACGAGGGCTTCGCCAAGGTGATCGCGGCGCGCGGCGGGCTGGAGGACCCGCGGGCCGACCTGGCCGCGGAACTCGCGGGCTGGATGGGCGAGTGGCTCGCCGGGGACCGTACCGGTGTGGAGCTGGAGTACGAGCTCTACCTCGCCGCCCTGCGCCGCCCCGCGCTGCGTCCGGTCGCCGGCGAATGGACCGAGCGGCTCGTCGACCTGGTGGCCCGCCGCACCGATCCGGTCACGGCGCGGGCGCTGGTGGCGCTGATGGACGGGATCTGTCTTCAGGTGCTGCTGACGGACGGGGTGTACGACGAGGAGTACGCGCGGGACGTGCTGGCGCGGATCATCCCCGCCCGGTGAGGTTCCGGACGGTGGTCAGCGCCGCCGCCACGCTCCCCGCGATGTCCGTCACCGGATACTGCACGTCCCGTACCACCCGCTCCCGGTCGACCACGAGGGTGAGCCGCTTCAGCCTGCTCGCGCCCGCCGCGCGGAACGTCGGCAGCCGCAGGGCGGCGATGAGATCGAGGCCGGCGTCGGAGAGCAGGGGGAAGCCCAGCCGTTCCTTCTCCGCGAACGCCCGCTGTTCGTCCGGGCGTTGGGTGGAGACGCCGTGCACGGTGGCGCCCGCCGCGGTGAACTCGGCCCGCCGGTCGCGGTAGGTGCAGGACTCCAGGGTGCAGCCGGGGGTGCCGGGGATGTCCGACCAGCCGGGCGGATAGGAGTCGGCGCGGGCGTAGGCGCCGGGGAAGCAGTACAGGACGGTGAACGGGGTGCCGTCCGCGACCGGGTCGCGCAACTCGCCCTGGTCGTCGAGGAGTCGGAGCTCGGGGAGGCGGGTGCCGGCGAGTTCGTGGACCCGCCGGGTCTCC
Organism: Streptomyces sp. Act143; assembly: GCF_003143935.1. Lineage (GTDB taxonomy): Bacteria > Actinomycetota > Actinomycetes > Streptomycetales > Streptomycetaceae > Streptomyces. Next base: position 8,115,746 of record NZ_QFRX01000001.1, read on the forward strand.
GCCGAGGCCTGTGCCGCGGTGGCCGTCGTGCCGCCGTCGCCGAGGACCCAGGTGTCGCCCCAGTCCTGGAGGGCGACGAGGACGGGCAGCAGGGCGTGGCCGCGCGGGGTGAGCCGGTACTCGTAGCGCACGGGGCGTTCCTGGTACGGCACCCGGGTGAGCACGTCCGCGTCCACGAGGAGGTGCAGCCGTTCGGTCAACACCTTTCGGGACATGCCGAGTTCGCGCTGGAGCTCGTCGAAGCGGTGCACGCCGCGGGCGGTGTCGCGGACGATCAGCAGGGTCCACCAGTCGCCGACGACGTCCAGGGCCTGCGCGATGGCGCAGGTGGAGTCCTCCAGGCTCGTCCTGCGGGCCATGGTGTCCCGTCCCTTCGTCCGCCGGCTGGTGTCCGGCGGGGTGTCCGTCGGCGTCTTGTGTGTCGTTGACCCGAGGCTGCCATGCTGACATAGTCAGTTCCCAAAAGGAACTCAGTCGGGCGGTGGGGGACCGGTGCGAGCGTTGCGAGAAGTGCCGCGGGCGGTGTGGCTGTTGGCCTGCGGCACGTTCGTGAACATGGCCGTGAGTGTCGGGTTCGCGTTCGTGTTCCTGTACGCGACCGGTCCGCGGGGGCTGGGTGCCGGCGAGGCCGGGGTGCTCGTCGGGATCGGGGGCGCCGGGCTGGTCGCGGGGAACTTCACCGGGGGGTGGTACGGGGACCGGTTCGGGCATCGGCGGGTGCTGCTGGTGGCTGCCGTGGGGGCGGGGGTGCTGCTGGGGGCGGTGCCGGTGCTGCCGACGGCGGCCCTGTACGGGGCGCTGCCGCTGGCGCAGTACGCGTCCGGGGTGCAGCGGGCCGCGCAGTCGGCGTTGGTCGCCGTCATCGTGCCGGAGGGGGTGCGGCGGCAGGCGTTCGCCGTGGTGCGGGCCGCGGCGAACGGGGGGTTCACGGTGGGGCCGGTGCTGGGGGCGGTGGTCGCGACGCGGTTCTCGTACGACTGGCTGTACGTGGGGGAGGGGGTGGGGAGTGCGGGGCTGGCGTGCTGGACGGCTCGGGTGGTGCCGGCGGCGCGCGAGGTGATCCGGCGCCGGCCGCGGGAGGAGCGGAGCGGGGGTGTGTGGGCGGCGTTGCGGGCGCGGCCGGCGGTGCTGGTGCTGCTGCCGGCGATCGTGGTCGTCGACGTCGTCTACCGGCAGCAGTACTCGACGTTTCCCGTCTTCCTCGCGGAGCACGGGATGGATGCGCGGGTGTACGGGACGCTGCTCGCCGTCAACGGAGGGATGCTGCTGTGCCTTGAGCTGCCGGTCGCGGTGGTGCTGCGGAAGCGGTCGCCGTTGCGGGTGATCGGCGCGGGACTGGTGTTGGTGGGGGCGGGGTACGGGGTGCTGCTGGTGGGGGTGGGACTCGGTACGTGTGTGGTGATGATGGCGTTGCTGACCTTGGGGGAGGCGCTGTACAAGACGACGGCCACGGCGTACGTCGCCGATCAGGCGCCGGAGCATGTGCAGGGGCGGTTCCAGTCGTTGTACGCCGGGGCCTCGATCAGTGGGGTGGTGCTGGCTGCGCCGTTGGGCGGGGGGTTGTATGCGGTGGCCCCGGGGACGGTGTGGCCGGTGTGTGCGGGGCTGGCGGTGGTGGCGGGGGGCGCGGTGTTGTGGAGCGGTGGGCTCTTTCGCCCCCGCCGCCCGCACCCGTCCCCAGGGGCTGCCGCCCCTTCGCCCCCGCCGCACCCCCGCCCCACCGCCCGCCACCTGAGACGCGCCCGCGCTGGTTAGCCTCCGCGGCCCCCCGCCGGTTAGGTTGCCCTCATGACCGACACGACTGCTCCTCGTACCACCGGCGCCGTGGCCGCCGGGCTTGCCACCATCGCTGCTGACGGCACCGTTCTCGACACCTGGTTCCCCGCGCCCGAGCTGAAGGAAGAGGCCGGGCCCTCCGGCACCGAGCGGCTGTCCGCCGAGCAGGCCGTGGCGGCGCTCGGGGACGGGGCCGCCAAGGCAATCGGTCCGGACGCACGCCGTGGGGTCGAGGTCGTCGCGGTTCGTACGGTCATCTCCTCGCTCGACGCCAAGCCGATCGACGCCCATGACGTCTACCTGCGCCTCCACCTGCTCAGTCACCGGCTGGTGAAGCCGCACGGGCAGAGCCTGGAAGGCATGTTCGGCTTCCTCGCCAACGTCGCCTGGACCTCCCTCGGCCCCGTCGCCGTCGACGACGTCGAGAAGGTGCGGCTCAACGCCCGCGCCGAGGGCCTGCACCTGCAGGTCACGTCCATCGACAAGTTCCCGCGGATGACGGACTACGTCGCCCCCAAGGGTGTCCGGATCGCCGACGCGGACCGGGTCCGCCTCGGCGCGCACCTCGCCGAGGGCACCACCGTCATGCACGAGGGCTTCGTCAACTTCAACGCCGGCACCCTCGGCACCTCCATGGTCGAGGGCCGTATCTCCGCCGGTGTCGTCGTCGGTGACGGTTCCGACATCGGTGGCGGCGCCTCCACCATGGGCACCCTCTCCGGCGGCGGCAGCGTCATCATCTCCATCGGCGAGCGCTGCCTCGTCGGCGCCGAGGCCGGCGTCGGCATCGCGCTCGGCGACGAGTGCGTGGTCGAGGCCGGGCTGTACGTCACCGCCGGCACCCGCGTCACCATGCCCGACGGCCAGATCGTCAAGGCCCGGGAGCTCTCCGGCGCCTCCAACATCCTCTTCCGCCGCAACTCGGTCACCGGCGCGGTCGAGGCCCGGCCGAACAACGCGGTGTGGGGCGGCCTGAACGAGATCCTGCACAGCCACAACTGATCAGCGGCCACGGAGCAGACAGCGCCCTCCCGGCGGACCCCGTCCCCGGGAGGGCGCTCGCGCACCTCACTCCGGATGCATCCGCACGGCCCGCATCCCCAGCCGCCGCGCCAGCCACATCGTGTGCTCCCTGCTGATCGCCTGCTCCGCCGAGACGACGTACCGCGACCAGTCGGCCTCGGTCGTGACGTTGGTACCCGTCATACGGACGAAGCCGAGTTCCGTGGCCGTGAGGGAGTAGGCCGAGGCGAGGTTGTCGTACTGCTTGACCTCCAGCCACGCACCCGCCGCGGCGACGGCGGCGGCCACGACACTGCCGGCGTCGATGTCGGCGAGGTCCAGCAGACTGACGGTGCTCGCGGCCACGCCGAGGACCTCGAAGACGATCAGAGTGGTGCGCCACTTGGCGGAGTTCTGCTTGTTGAACCTGGCTTTGCCGATGTACCAGGCCTCCTGGTCCGCCACCCGCAGCGTGAGGTAGGCGGACTTGCGGCCCGCGAAGTCGAGCGCCCTGACCTCCCGCATCCGGTCCGTGACCTGTGCCTGGCCGAACGCCAGGCCGGGGAGACCGCCCTCCGTCGTCAGGTCGTGGATGCGGGTCAGCAGGACGTCGCGGGCCTCGTCGTCCGCGAGCGACGGCGGGAACGGCTCCGCGCCCGCCATGTAGCGCCACGCCAGCGTCTTGACGGACTCGGCCAGCGCCCGGCCGTTGTACCAGCGTTCCTCGGGCTTGTCCCGCAGCAGATGGACCTCGGTGAGCAGCGCGGCGATGAAGGCGGTCAGCGCGAGGGCCGCCGCCGTCCTCCCCACCGCGCCGTGGCGGTCGACGGCGGCCGCGACGCCGCCGAACACGGCTGCGGCGAGGGCGAGTTGCAGCCGTCCCCGGGTCCACTTGAGGTAATCGCGCTGCCCTTCCTTGGATATCGCGTCCGCCGACTCGAACACCCCGGGAAGATCCTTCTCCTCGAGGGGGCTTGGCGACGTCATCGAGTGGTTCCCCCGCTCTGCGCTGACGGTGCGTTCACGTCAGCGTAGCGTTCCGCAACATCGCAAAGTCCCGCTCCCGGGTGCAGGGTCACCCGGATCGTCGTGCAACCCTCGGGGCGGCGCTCCGGCTTCGCCGCGTACGGGTTCAGCGGGCCGTCGACGTTGAGGAAGAGCAAGTCGAGGAAGAGCAAGTCGGGGAAGAGCAAGGGGCGCAAGGAGCGGCTGCTCACCGGATCACCGTACGGCGAGGAGGGGATGCCGGCCGCTGAGAATTCCGCGCGCGGCAGGCATAGCGGGACGCGACCGCGCGCGTCACAAGGGGGCAGAGGGGCGGACACCGGGTCCGCCCGGGGGACGGGCCCAAGGTACGGGCCCCAGGTACGGGTCCCAGGGACGGGCCCCGGGGGAATCAGCCGGGGGAAGAGAAGGTGACGATGGATGCCGAGGCGCAGGACAGTTTCCGGGAGTTCGTGGAGCACCGGTCGTCCGCGCTGCTGAAGACGGCCGTGCTGCTCAGCGGCGGGGACCGGCACGCCGCCGAGGACCTGCTGCAGAACGCGCTGATCAAAGCGGCCGGCCGCTGGCACCGCATCGACGAACCCGAGGCGTACGTACGGCAGATCCTCTACCGCCAGCAGATCAGCCGCTGGCGGCTGAAATGGCCCAGACGCGAACTCAGCGTCGCCGAGCCGCCGGAGGGCCGTACCGGCGCCGACGACTCCTCGGCCGCCGAGGTGCGCCTGGTGATGCGGGGCGCGCTCGCACGGCTCACCGCCCGGCAGCGCACCGTCCTGGTGCTGCGCTACTTCGAGGACCTGCCGGAGGCGGACGTGGCCCGCATCCTGGGCTGCTCCGTCGGCACCGTACGGTCCACCACCCACCGTTCGCTCGCGCGACTGCGCACCCTCGCCCCCGAACTGGCCGCCCTGAACACGTCGAGCCGGCCGTCCCGTGACTACGCACCCGTGGAGGTACGTCCGTGAACGTCGAGGAACTCGTACGGGACTCGCTGCGGGACCTGGCCGGTGCGCAGCAGCCGGCGCCGCCGGGGTTCGCCGACCGGGTGCTGGCCGTGCGACGACGCCGGCGGGCCCGCACGTTCGCGTCCGTCGCGGCGGCCACCGCGGCCGTGGTCGCCGTCTCGGTGGCGGTGCCGCAGCTGGTCTCCGGCGGCGACGACGTACGGCCGAGCGGGGTCACGGGCGGGCGGAACGGCTCGCTGCCGGTGCGGGCGATCTCGGCCGGGCAGACCGTGATGGCCGCCTACTACACCGCCGAGGCCCGGCGGACCACCAAGGACGAGGGGATCTCCGAACGGACGTACCGGCTCCTCGACCCCGCCACCGGGCGCTACCGGAAGGACACCCGGTGGTCCTACGTCGCCGTCGCACCCGGCGCCAGGACCGCCGCCGTCCTGGAACGCACCCTGCCCACCCGCCGGATCGGGCTGCTCGACCTCACGACGCGGAAAGTCACGAAGTGGATCCCGGTCAGCGTGGGGGTCGGCGGGCTGGCGTTCTCCCACGACGGGACCAAGCTGGTCGCCACGACGTACGACGAGCACCCCGACCGGCTGTTCGAGGTCAAGAGCGCCAACGGCGGCGTGCCCGGCTGGATGGCGGACCGGGCCACGAGCCGGAGCGGATACATGGTCCTGGACCTGGTGAGCGGCGACGGTACCTGGTGGCAGATCAAGTCCGGCCGCGACGTCCCCAGCCGCGCGGACTTCGCCTTCACCGACGACGACAAGGCGCTGTACGGGCGCATCGTCAGCAGCGAGGACGGAACCGAGGAGTTCTACGACCTGTCCGGCCGGAAGATCGCCGCGCCCGCGAAGGAGAAGCACCTGCGCTGGGACGTCCCGGCCCGGCTCTCCCCGAACGGTGAGCTGGCCGCCCTCGGTCTGACCAAGGAGGTCGACCTCGGCAAGAAGCTCGCCGGCAAGTCCTACTCCTCGATCCGCAACCCCCGCACCGGCAAGGAGATCACCAAGGTGCGCGGCGGCCACCTGCTCGCCTGGGTCGACGACCACCGTCTGATCGCCTGGGAACGCACCACACCGCTCAAGAACGCCGGCTACAAGGACCATCTCGTCCTCGTCACGATCGGCAGCGACAAGGTCGTCCCCCTGAGCGGCGAGCGCGATCCGGACGACGGCTCCCAGCGCCTGGCCTGGGAGCCGGTGTTCGTGCGGCGCTGATTCAGCGAAGCTCCCGGTAGGCCGCGAGCAGCCCGTCGACCGTCCGCCGGTCGGCGGGCAGCAGCGGTGCGCGGACCGGGCCCGCGGGCAGGCCCAGTTCGTTCAGCAGGGCCTTCGCGGTGACCGTGCCGGGCAGGCCCGCCGACATCATCAACTCGATGAGGGGCGTGGCGCGTTGCTGGAGGCGGGCCGCCTCGGCCGTGTCGCCCGCGTCGAACGCGTCGAGAACGGCGCGCAGTCGGGCGGGTACGACATTCCCCACCGTGCTGATGTAACCCGCGCCGCCCACCGCGTACAGGGCGAGGTTGTGCTCGTCGCAGCCCGCGTAGTACGCCAACTCCGTGCGGGCGATGACCTTCTGGGCGGCGAGGAAGTCGTAGGAGCAGTCCTTGACCGCGACGATCCTCGGGTGTTCGGCGAGCCGGATCAGGGTGTCCGGCTCGATGCGGGTGCCGGTGCGGCCGGGGATGTCGTAGAGGGCGATCGGCAGGCCGGAGGCGTCCGCGATCTGGCGGAAGTGCGCCTCGAGGGCGTCCTGCGGGGGCCTGCTGTAGTACGGGCTGACCAGCAGCACCCCGTCGGCGCCCGACTTCTCGGCCTCCAGGGCGAGTTCGACGGTGTGCCGGGTGTCGAAGGTGCCGATGCCGGTGAGGACCGACGCCCGGGTGCCCACCGCCTCCCGCACCGCCCGTACGAGGTCCGCCTTCTCGGCGTCCGAGGTGGTCGGCGACTCACCCGTCGTGCCGGACAGGACCAGGCCGTCGCAGCCCTCCGACACCAGCCGCTCGGCGAGCCGCTGCGCGCCGTCCAGGTCGAGGGCGCCGCCCTCGGTGAAGGGCGTGATCATCGCGCAGAGGGCGCGGCCGAAGGGCGGGGCGGCGGAACCGGAGTAGGTCATGGGAGTAGTCTCGGCACAGTCATCGTGAAGCTCCACTTAATTCTTCTACGATGTATTGATAAGCGATGCTGAGAGATTGTGGGGGTGCGGTCCGGCGCAGGCCCTATGTCCAAATCGGCCCCTGATGGGTCACCATGGCCAGGACGGTCATCGGCCCCTGGTCATGGGAGGCGTCATGAAGCTCGGCAAGGCACTCGCCACCGGAGTCGCGGAAGAACGGCCGCAGACCCATGAGGAAGAACCCGGACTCCGGCTCCCCGAGGAGATCGAGGAACTGCAGGCGCCCGAAGAGGTACCGGCCGCCCGATGAGGTTCCGGCTTCCGGAGGAACGCCCGACGGAGCCACCGACCGGATACAAGATCGCCCACCCGGTGCTGTCCCACGACGGCACCCGGGCCGGGTTCACCGGTGTGTCGCTGGGCGGCGCGCTGCCGTACGGGGTCCTGGCCGACGCGTCCTGCGTCTACGGCCTGCGGCACCGGGCGCCGCACCGCCGCTGCGACTGCGGCTTCCACTGCGTCCACGACCGCGCGACGGCCGAGGCGCTGCTCTGCACCGCCGAGCACCGCGCGGCCGTCCTGCTGGAGGTCACCGTCCTCGGCCGCTACCTCCGCTTCGAACTCGGCTACCGCTACGCCCGCCAGCGCGTACGCACCGCCACCGTCGCCCCCTGCGCCTGCGGCGCGACCGCCTCCGCCCTCGCCGACGCCGGCTGGGGCAGGCCGGGCTGGCGCGGCCTCGCCCCGTCCTGCGCGGCCTGTCTGCGCGGGCGCACATCCGTGTCGCTCGCCTCCTTCGCCCGGCTGGCGGGGGAGGGGCTGCGGGTGGTGGCGGGCAGCGGGGGCACGGCGACGGCGGACCTCGACGTGTCCGAACTCGCCGCGGAGGCGGCCCTGTTGCAGGCACGCCTCGACTGGTTCCAGACGCAGCTGGCCAGGCTCGGGGAACGGGGGCACGGCCGGGACCCGCAGGGGTAGCGCGGGCGGGTCCGGGTACCCGGAGGTTCCGAACCGAGAGGAGGCGGACACCGTGACCCAGACCCCGGAATCCCGGCAGGCCCAGCACTCCGTGGGCGAACTCGTCGGCCAGGCCACCGAGCAGCTCTCCCAGCTCGTACGACAGGAAGTGGCCCTCGCCAAGGAGGAGCTCGCCGAGAAGGGGCGGCGGGCCGGCCGCGGCGGCGGGCTGCTCGGCGCCGCGGGCGCGATCGCCTACGCCGGGCTGCTCGCCCTCGCCGCCACGGCCGCCGCCGCCCTCTCGCTGACGCTGCCCGTCTGGGCCGCGGCGCTCATCGTGACGGCCGTGCTCTTCCTGACCGCCGCCCTGCTGGCCGCGAACGGCCGCGCCCAGCTCCGCCGCGCCGCGCCGCCCACGCCCGAGGAGGCCCTCGGCAGCGTCAGGGCCGATGTCGAGGAGATCAGGGAAAGGGCGCATCGATGACGGACAGGACGACGCCGGGTGTGGACAGCGGGGCCAAGGGCCCCGAGGAACTGCGCGAGCAGATCGAGCGGACCCGCAGCCAACTCGGTGACACAGTGGAGGAGCTGGCAGGAAAGATGGACGTGAAGAGCCGGGCGCGGGCGCGCGCGGCCGACCTGCGGGACAAGGCGGGCGCGATGACCGTGCAACTGCGCAGCACCGCGGCGCAGGCCGGCCACACGGCGCACGACAAGGCGGCCCAGGCCGGGCACGCGATGCACGACAAGGCCGCCCAGGCCGGTCGGAAGGTCCAGGACCGGGCCGCGCGGACCGGTCATCAGGGCCAGGACCGGGCCACGAAGGCGGGGCACGAGGTGCAGCGGCGGGTGGAGCACAGCGTTCCGCAGCCCGCCCGGTACGTCGTCCAGGCGGCGATCCGGCACCCGCGGCCGGCGCTCGTCATCGGCGCGACGCTCGCCGCGGTGGCCGTGGTGACGTGGCGGTACCCGAAGAAGTAGGGAGCTGGGACGCACCGGACAGGATGAGCACTTGACCTGAACCTTGGTTGAGGCCGGAGGGTCGTCGGTACACGCATCGGCAAGCGAACAGCGGAGACCGACATGACCCGTCGTACCGACGACCACCCCGACCTGACCGACCCGCGCGTCGGAGCGCCCTTCTTCAGCACCTGGCGCGTCGGCACCCCCGAGCGGCAGCGCCGGGCGGTGGCGGCGATCGCGCGGACCTGGGAGCGCCGCGCCTGGCCCACCGCCGGCCTGCTCGGCTACCACGTCTACGCCGGACACGACGGCTCCACACTCCTCCACCACTCGCAATGGACGAGCGAGGCCGCGTACGAGGCCTTCGTGAAGACCCAGCGGCAGGAGCGCGTCGACGAGGTCGACACCGACGTGCCGGGCATCGAGCGGGTCCGGCTCGACCGCTTCCGCCGCTATCGCAGCGGTACCCGCGAGGGCGACACACGGGTGCCGGGGTGCATCGTGATCGTCGACGTCGAGTTCGAGGGCCCCGACCCGGAGCGGCAGCGCGCCTGGGTCGACGCCGTCCTCGAGGCGCTGGAGAGCGAGCCGGACCCGCACCCCGGCGGCATCGGCGCCCACTTCCACCTCGCCACCGACGGCACCCGCGTCCTCAACTACGCGGAGTGGGAGACCGCCCAGGCCCACATCGACGCCCTGGCCGCACCCGGCGACGGCATCGGCTCGGCGACCGAACCGTGGCGGCGCGTCCAGAACTTCCCCGGACTCAAGAGCAGCACGGTCAGCCGCTACGAGCACGTGCTCGGGCTGGTACCCGCCTAGTACGGCCGGGCCCGGCCGAACTCGTCGTCCGGCCGGGCCCGGCGAAGTGCCGTACGGTCACGGCTTGAAGCGCAGGACCTGCGGGTCGTGGTCGCTGATCTGGTCGTTGAACTCCGAGTTGACGTGCACGCTGTCGTACTCGAAGCCGCAGCCGCGCCGGATCGACGGGGAGACCAGGATCTGGTCCAGGACCTGGGCGTTGCCCTGGTAGACGTACGAGTAACGCTCGCTCTTCGGCAGCGACTTGATCGCCGACCACAGGGCGCCGTCCGTCTCCAGGATCTTGGCGGTGTCGGAGAACTCGTAGTCGTTGATGTCGCCGAGGGCGACGACGTCCGCGTTCTTCTGGGTGTCGAGGATCGACTTCACGAAGGCGTTGACCAGGGTGGCCTGCTGGTGGCGCTGCACCTCCGAGCTGCGCGGCACCGGCTGGTACTGCGAGGTCAGGCCGTAGTCGCCGCCCTTGGAGTTGAAGTGGTTGGCGATCACGAAGACCGTGCGGCCGCGGAAGACGAACTCGCCGGCCAGCGGCTTGCGGCTGTCGTCCCAGGCCGCGTCGGCCGGGGCGATGCGACCGGGGGAGACCGTCAGGGCCGCCTTGCCGTGCTCCCTCGTCACCCCGACGGCCGTCGTGGCGTCGCCGCCCGCGCGGTCGGTGAAGGAGACCCGCTCCGGGTTGAACAGGAACACCTGGCGGATGTTGCCGCCCGGCTGGCCGCCGTCCTCGCCGTTCACCGGGTCGATGGAGCGCCAGTCGTACGCCGGGCCGCCCGCGGCCACGATCGCGTCGATCAGCTTCTGCACCGTCTGGTCGGCGGCGACCGTACCGTCGTTCGTCACGCCGTTGTTGTCCTGGATCTCCTCCAGGGACACGATGTCGGGCGACTGCAGGTTGTTCACGATCGCGGCGGCGTGCGCGGCGAAGGTGCCGTCGGAGGGGTCGAGGTTCTCGACGTTGTACGTCGCGACCGCCAGCTCGCCGTTCTTCTGCTTCTGCGTCGTCTCGCGGGCGATGCCGCTGCTCTTCAGCGTGCCGATGGTGTGGGCGACGAGGGTGTAGCCGCCGTACTGGCTGTAGTCCAGCGGGCCCTCGGTGGCGCCCTCCAGGACGTCACCGACGTTCGCCACCGGGAAGGCGGAGGTCGCGCCGAGCGACTGGATCTGCAGCCGGCCGGTGTTCTGGGAGTCGTAGGAGCCGTAGACCGTGCCGCCGCGGCGGTTGGCGTTCTCGTGCGGCTTCACCGTGACCCACAGCTCGGTGTACGGGTCGGTGGCGCCGGTCACCCGGGTGTCGGCGACCCGGACGTTCTCGCCCTCCAGGGACTCGTAGTAGTCCAGGGCGTACTTCGACGGCTGCAGGGTCAGGCCGTTGACCGAGTTGTTCGCGGCGCTGTCGCCGGCCGGGGCGTAGGCGTCCGGGACCGACTCGGCGTCGACGACCGTGGCGGCCGGGACGGCGTTGCCGCTGGAGACGACCGTGGTGGTCGGCTTGGTGATCTCGGTGATCGACTGGTTGCCGGAGGAGGTGCCGCCGGGGACGTACTCCGAGACCGTGCCCGACACCCTGACGAGGTCGCCGACGGCGACGCCCTTCGGGGTGGAGCTGGTGAAGACGAAGACGCCCTCACTGGTGGCCGGGTTGTCGTCCGCGTCCGGGTCCTGGATCCAGAAGCCCTTCGACGAGCCGTAGGTGCGGATGCCGGTGACGATGCCGGAGACGTCCGCGACCTTCTGGCCGGCGTACGGGGATATCCGGGTCGTGCCCTGGATGTCGTGGATGCGCACGGAGTCGGCGTGCGCGGGGGAGGTCAGGACGACCGTGGACGCGGCGGAGCACACGGCGGCGACGGTGAGCGCGGCGAGGCGCGCGGAAGACTTGCTCGGCAACGGGATCCCTCCGGGGACGTTCTGGTGCGCCGGGACGAGGGTGGAGCGTGGAACGGCGGGAGCCGCGACCGGTGGGGCGGTGGCGACGCGCGTAGAAAATACAGTGAACAGGTGTGCAGCAGGTTTCTACGCGCGTAATCTCCTGTGTGATCAGGTCACTTGTCAAGGTTTCGGCCATGTACGGGACCTGACGGGGAGATGAACCGGGCGGCATGGGTGGAAATCCGTCTAGGCTGAGCGGCTGAGTGGTACGAAGCGCTGCCCCGCGGCCTCGCGTCGTCCCGCGTCGTCCCGCGTCGCCTCTAGGAGAACCATCCGATGTCAGACAGCTCCCCCCTGCCGCCGGTGCGGCTGCACCCCGAAGCGGAGCTGGCGCGGGACGCGCTGTCCACGCCGTTGCTCGCCCGGGCCGCCCGGCTCGCCCGCTGGGCCTCCGCCGAGACCCGCGTCGACGCCGGCGGCGGGCTCGTCGAGGACCAGCTCCCCGCCGCCGCCGAGTTCCTCGGCCTGACCGGGGACGACGCCGCGGCCTGGGCGAGCGAGGCCTGGCGGGTCGCCGTCGACACCGGGCTCGTCGAGATCACCGACGAGGAGGAGGGCGCCGTCGCGGCCGGCGAGGACCTCGCCCTGCTCACCGGCGGCTCCCCGCAGGACGTGCTCGGGGTGTGGCTCGGGGCGCTGGAGACGGTCGTCGCCGACGCGAGTGTGCCCGACCTCGACGACCTGATGGACGCCATGGACGAGGGCGGCGAGATCGACCTCTCCTCCCTCGACTGGGACCCGGAGGCCGAGGCCGACTTCCTCGACGGCGTGCTCGGCAACCTCTATCTGCTCACCGTCAACGAGGACGGCCCCGGCGACCGCCCGGTGCCGCTCCCCGCGCTCGCCGCGTCCATGATCGTGCCCAACGACATGGGGGAGCCCACCAACGACGTCCTCGAACAGGTCTCCGACGCGATGATGCGCCTCGACGACCAGTTCCGGGTCCTGGAGCCGATCGGGCTCGTCGAGTACCAGCCCGTCGACGAGGCCCTCATGGCCGACGCCGACGAGGAGCCCGCCGCCCCGGTCGACGACACCGACGTCTCCCGCTACGGCATGGTGCGGCTCACCCCGCTCGGGCTCTACGGGCTCCGGGCGCGGCTGCTGGAGGCCGGATTCGCGGCGCCCGCCGTCGGGGACCTCGCCGACAAGGGTGCGGACGTGCTCCTCGACGGGACGGCGGCCTTCCCGCCCGGCGCCGCGCAGGCCGAGACCGAGCAATGGCTCACCCGGCGTGAACCCCTCGCCGCCGCACGAGAGTTGCTCGCCGCCAGCCGCGGCGGCGACAGCGGCGCCCCGCTGCGCAGACTGCGCTGCCAGCAGGCGCTGTCCCTCGTGGGCGCGGAGGCCGAACCGGCGCTGCGGGACGTCCTCGACGACCCCGAACTCGGCGGACTGGCCCGCGTCTGGCTGACCGAGCGCGGCGCCACGGACGTACCGCCGCCCTCGGAGGCGATGATCTTCTGGCTCACCGTCGACACCGTCGCCGCGCAACTCGCCGCCGAAGGCAACTCCGAGGAGCTGCAAGGGCTCGTGGAGGGCCTCGCCCAGCAGCACAGCGGGTTCTTCGCCGCCGCCTGGCGGGTGGACCACCCGGCCACCGCGGACGTGCTGGAGGCGATGGGCCGGCTGCACCCCGACAAGAAGATCGCCAAGGAGGCCAGGAAGGCCGCCTTCAAGGCCCGCTCCCAGCAAGGCGGTTGACCCGCCCCCGGGATGCCGCGGGGCCCGGCGGCGGGCGACGCCGCCGGGCCCCGCGTCCGGAAAACGGGTCAGCAGTGGTACACCGTCGTGTGCCGGAACGACGACGTGGCCCCGTTGAAGCCGTACGTCCCCCGGTACGCCGGCGGGTTCTGGAACTCCCCGATGAGGGTCAGCGTCTCGGCGCAACCGCCGCCGCTTCCCGCGCGCCGGGCGTCCAGCCGGATCGTCTGGCCCATGAAGCCGCCCGTGATGTTCCAGGTGCCGCCGCAGATCGTGCCGGTGATCTGACCGCCGATCACGACGTACGGGTAGGTGTTGGGGTTGTACTTCACCTCCAACTGCCAGGTGACCGCGGCCCCGTTGTGCAGCTCCAGCTTGGCCGACGTCGCCAGCGCCTCCGGCGACACGCCCTGCTCCCTCGCGAAGGCCTCGTCGCGCGTCTTGACCTCGGCGCCCTGCGCGTTGTGGAAGCGGTGCTCGGCCTGCGCGCCCTTCTTCTTCTGTGCCTGTGTGGTCATGGGGATACGCCCCCTCCCGTGACGAGTTGACCGGCCGTCAGGCCAGCAGTTCGGCGATCTCGACACGCAGCAGCGCGCGGACGTTCTCGATGTGGTTGGCGACCGTCACCACGGACGACCCCGCGAACAGCAGCCCCACCGCCACGTTGTCGAGCGAGGTGACCAGCGAACCGGAGTCGCCGCCGGCCGAGATGTTCGTGGTGAGGACCTGGTCCTTGAAGCGGGCGGTGCCCGCCGTGCCGTAGTTGACGTCGATCGTCGCGTCGACCGAGATGATCCGGCCGAAGCTGATGTTGGTCGTGCGGCCCGACTTCTTCACCAGATCGCCGACCGACACCTTGGCCTTGCGCCGCCAGGCCCGTGGCGCCCCGCTGAAGTACTGCTCCCGCGTCGCGTCCTGGAACTCCACCCGGCCCAGCGCCGCGTCCACCACGTTGCCCTGGCGCTCCAGCGGGATCTGCGGCGCGAACTGGATCGGGATGAAGCGGTCCAGGGTCGCGATCCGGTCCGCCGGGTCCGTGCCGCCGTCGAAGACGCCCGGCTGCACGATCGGGCTGCCCAACTGCGCCCGGTTGGAGTCCGCCAGCACGTGGTTGTTGGACAGGAGGTAGAACTTCGCCGGTGTGCCCAGCCCCGGCCCCGGCGGGTCGACCGTCGCACCCGGCAGGAAGTCGTACACCACGCTGCCGAGCGTGCCCGCCGTCACCCGCACGTTGCCGATCGAGAACCCCGACGGACACGGCCGCATCCGGCGCCGGAGCAGCTGCGGCTCCAGCCCCGGCGCCCCGCTCAGCTCCTCCAGCAACGGCTGGGAGAGCCGCGCCAGTTGCTCCTGCACGTTGCCGTCCGGGCCGTAGGACAGCCCGAGCCGGTCCTCGGCGCGCCGGGACTGCCGCTGCTGCCGCTGCGCGGCGACATGGCCGACCGCCACCACGTCCGTGGGGGTGCCGTCGTCCATCTGATACGGGATCACGTCCCGCTCCGGGATCATCGATTCCGGGACTTTCTGCGTCACGAACACCAACACGGCTTCCTCGCCGGTGGGTTGGCCGCCCGTCCACTTCACGCCGTGTCCGAAGCCGACCACGTTCGCCAGCGGCTGCTCACGGCGCAGGAAGTCCGACAGTGCCTGTTGGCGGGAGCTGTCGCTCAGCTGACCGCCGGTGGGTCCTCGCATCAGTTCGGGCCGGCTCGTCATGGCCAGACCACCTTCTTCCCCGGTGTCATCGCAGTTCCGGGGCAGGACGGGCTACTCCTCCTGCGCGGAGACCTCGCCGATCGCGAGCACGCGCACGGGTACGCCGTCGAGCTCGTCCGGAACCACGTCCTCGTCCCTGAGCCGGTCCCGGGGCACCTTGCGGGTCACGAAGACGAAGATGACGTCCTCGCCCGTGTGCTCGTCCTTCCCGGTTCCGACCCCCGTCACATGGGGCAGGCTCAACAGCCGGCCCTCGTGGAGGCTGCGCGCACGATGTGCGTCCACGTCGGCTCGCCTCCCCCGGGTTCTTCAGGTAGTTGGGTGTCTATTGCCGCGCACACCGGCGGTCAAGGTGTGCCGCCTTAAATCATGGCATTGGTGCAGTTTCACACGTGATGACCTTGTTTACGAAGATTCACGGATGTACGGATTCATGGAAGCGATCCTGCGGACGTCGTCCGGTGTTCAACTCCCGTTCAGGCATGGACGGGAGCGTGACGCCGACCCGAGGTCCGCCACCCTCCACGGCACACCTTTCGCCACACAGGAGACACCATGTCGCTCACCCGCAGGGACTTCGCCAGAACATCCGCGATCACCGGTGCCGGTGTCGTACTGGCCGGAAGCGTCGGCGCCCTCGCCACCGCGCCGCAGGCCCTCGCGTCCACCGACACCGGCCTCGACGCCGAGAGCGGGGCGGACGCTCGCGGCGGGGTCGGCTACGGTCCCCTGATCCCCGACCCCGACGGCATCCTCGCGCTGCCCGCCGGGTTCAAGTACCGCGTCGTCACCTACAGCGGCAAGACCAAGCTGGAGTCGGGCGAGACCACCCCGTCCAACCACGACGGCACCGCCACCTTCGACGGCCCCCGCGGCACCACCCTCCTCGTCAACAACCACGAGCTGAAGGGCCCGCGCGCCAACTGGAAGTACCCCGTCCCGCTCACCGAGGGCCTGGTCTACGACCCCGCCGCGGCCGGCGGCTGCACCGTCGTCGAGGTCCGCCCCGACGGACACGTCGCCGAGTGGGTCGGCATCGCCGGCACCTCCACCAACTGCGCCGGCGGCCGCACCCCTTGGGGCACCTGGCTCACCTGCGAGGAGAACTCCGACAAGGCCGGCGTCAACGGCATGACCAAGGACCACGGCTACGTCTTCGAGGTCGACCCGTCCGACCGGCGCGCCAACCGTGACCCCAAGCCGCTGAAGTTCTTCGGCCGTTACGACCACGAGGCCGTCGTCATCGACCCCAAGCGCGGCCACGCCTACCTCACCGAGGACGCGGCCTCGCCCAACGGCCTCCTGTTCCGCTGGACCCCGCCGAAGGGCTTCGCGTACGGCCGCGGCAAGTTCCGCACCCTCGCCGACGACGCCGGCGCCCTCCAGGCCTTCAAGTGCTTCGACTCCGGCGGCCAGTTCGTCGACGACCTCTCGCGCGCCACGAAGATCGGCACCGTCTACGGCGTCGACTGGGTGGACGTCCCCGACCGCGACGCCAGGACCGTCGCCGTCCGCAAGCAGTTCACCGACGGCCAGGTCACCCGCGCCCGCAAGCTGGAGGGCATGTGGTGGGGCGACGGCGGCGCCTACATCGTCTCCTCCTACGCCCGCGCGGAGAGCCCCGTCCAGCACGACGGCCAGGTCTGGTTCTACGACCCCAAGCGCCGCACGCTGACCCTCAAGGTGCTCCTCGGCGTCAACCCCGACCCCTCCGCCGACGGTGCCTTCGACGGCCCCGACAACATCACCGTCTCCCCGTACGGCGGCCTCGTCATCGCCGAGGACGGCGAGGGCGTCCAGCACCTCTTCGGCGCCACCGACAGCGGCCGGACCTACCCGATCGCCCGCAACGAACTCAACATCGGCACCGAAGACGAGCCCGAGTACAGCGAGTTCACCGGCGTCACCTTCTCCTGCGACGGCAGGACCCTGTTCGCCAACATCCAGACCCCCGGCATCATGCTCGCCATCACCGGCCCCTGGAAGCGCCAGAAGCGCGCCTGAATTTAATTGAGTCGCCCACCCGCGGCCCGCCTCCTAGAGTGAAGAACGTCCAGGTGCGAAGGCAGGACCTACTTCCACTCATAATGGGGCGGCCGCGGGTTCGAATCCCGCCACCGGTACCACGCGCCGGTGTAGCTCAGGGGTCAGAGCACCTACGTCGGTTCCGCCGACCTGAACTCTGGACACCACAACTTCACGCACTTCCCGGTGCGAGTCTTTTGATCTCGGGGAGGCGCAGCTCATGGTGGGTGCCCGGTGCGCAGGCAACGGCTACTTCTCCGGATCAGAACGTTGCGGGTTCGAATCCCGTCATCGACTCAGGGTCGGTGTAGCTCAATGGACAGAGCATCTGACTTAGTTCCGTGGCCGACTTCTGATCTCGGGCACCCTCCTTCTGCCGCGCCTCCCTCCGAAAACCTTCAGTGAATTCGGGGGAATTCAGCATGTCGCGATTCAACAAGCGAGCCGCCAGGGCACAGCCCACTTCGCGCGTCACCGCCACGGGCCGCGTGCTGCGCACCTACGAGGGCGGCCGGGGCCGCGAGCGGGACGCGCGCTCCGAGCTCTTCCTCCTCGCCGTCGCCAACTTCGTCTCCCAGCAGACCTTCTACGAGAGCGGTGCCGACCGCGACGACCGGTTCGCGAAGCTCGTGCGCGAGCTCGCCGTCACCGACCCGGAGTGGACCGCCGGCCTGCTCGGCTGGCTGCGCGGCGAGGGCAACCTCCGTACCGCGTCCGTCGTCGGCGCCGCCGAGTACGTGAAGGCACGCCTCGACGCGGGCGCCACCGGCGGCCCCTCCAACCGGCAGGTCGTCGACTCCGTGCTGCGGCGCCCGGACGAGCCCGGTGAGCTGCTCGCGTACTGGACGGCGACCCACGGCCGCAACGTGCCCAAGCCCGTCAAGCGCGGCATCGCCGACGCCGTACGCCGTCTCTACAGCGGGAAGTCCCTGCTGAAGTACGACACCGCGGCCAAGGGCTACCGCTTCGGCGACATCCTCAACCTGGTGCACGCGGCGCCCGACCCGGACAAGGCATGGCAGGGAGAGCTGTTCCGGTACGCCCTCGACCGCCGGCACAACCCGGACACGGCCGTGCCGCCCGCGTCGAACCGGACGCTGGTTGCGCACCGTGAGCTGATGGCGCTGCCGGTCGGGGAGCGGCGCGCGGTCGTCACCGCCGAGGGCGGCGCCGAGCGGCTCGCCGCGGCCGGGATGACGTGGGAGGCGCTGGCCGGGTGGATCCAGGGGCCGATGGACCGGGCCGCCTGGGAGGCGGTGATCCCGTCCATGGGCGCGATGGCCCTGCTGCGCAACCTGCGGAACTTCGACCAGGCCGGCGTCTCCGACGAGGTCGCCGCCCAGGTGGCGGCCCGGATCAGTGACCCGGCGGAGGTCGCGCGGTCGCGGCAGTTCCCCTTCCGGTACCTCGCCGCGTACCAGCACGCACCGTCGCTGCGCT
The DNA here is from genome assembly GCF_003143935.1 of Streptomyces sp. Act143. Taxonomy (GTDB): domain Bacteria; phylum Actinomycetota; class Actinomycetes; order Streptomycetales; family Streptomycetaceae; genus Streptomyces. The sequence continues at coordinate 8,134,165 of NZ_QFRX01000001.1, forward strand.
GGGCGTACCCGCTGGAGCAGGCGCTCGGCCACTCGCTGGCCAACGTGCCCGCGCTGCCCGGCCGGACGCTCGTGCTCGTGGACCGTTCGGGCTCGATGTGGGGCCGGCTGTCCGACCGTTCGCAGCTCAACCGGGCGGACGCGGCGGCGATCTTCGGCACCGCGCTCGCGCTGCGTGCCGAGCGCGCCGTCCTCGTGCAGTTCGGCACCACCAGCGCCGAGGTGCGGTTCCGCAAGGGGGAGTCGGTGCTGAAGATCCTGGAGCGCTTCGGCGACCTGGGCGGCACCGACACCACGGGCGCGGTGCGCCGGCACTACCGGAAGCACGACCGGGTGCTGATCGTCACCGACGAGCAGTACGCGTTCAGCCACTACGGCGACCCGACCGAGCAGGTCCCCGCCGACGTGCCGGTCTACACCTGGAACCTCGCCGGCTACCGGGCGGGCCACGGCCCGTCGGGCAAGGCGAACCGGCATGTATTCGCGGGACTTTCGGATGCCGCGTTCCGCATGGTTTCACTGATCGAAAGGGGCCATGACGGTCATTGGCCCTGGCTTGCCTGACCAGTTGGAGTTCATCGGTATGTCGCCATGAAAACAAGGCTGTGCGCCATGCCTGACTGTTCGAGGCCGCACAAGGGGGGGCCTTCGACCATCCGCTCGGCGGCCTCGGCCTCGCCGGATGGGCCTGTTCCACCCAGAAGCCGGCCGCGACGCGCGAGCAGATCGCCAGGATCGCGCGGGGCACCGGGCGACTCATCGGCGTCGAGCGGGAGCTGACCCCGGACGACGTCGAGCTGGACGAGCGCTACCACGCCGGTGTCTGCGGCATCCCCGACGAGGCCACCCTCGCCGCGATGCGGCTCGCCGCCCGGACCGAGGGGATGGTCACCGGCCCCGTCCACGAGGGAAGTCGATGGCCGGGATGATCGACCTCGTCGCGCGCGGGGAGATCGGGTGGGATGCGACGGTGCTCTACGCGCACCTGGGCGGGCAGCCGGCGCTGAACGCGTACAGCGCGCTGTTCGCGTAGATCTCAGCGGCCCGGCTGCCCGTGGTCCGGCGGGCCGGCTACAGCGCCTGTGCCGCCGGCTTCACCATGCCCCGCACCGTGCGCGACTTCACGAAGTCGCCCATCGCCGTCATCTCCCACTCGCCGGAGAACTGCTTGATCAGCTTGGCCATCATCACGCCGGTCTGGGGCTCGGCGTTGGTGAGGTCGAAGCGGACGAGTTCCTCGCCGGTGGCGGCGTCGAGGAGGCGGCAGTAGGCCTTGGCGACCTCGGTGAACTTCTGGCCGGAGAAGGAGTTGACGGTGAAGACCAGACCGGTGACCTCCTGCGGGAGGCGGCCGAGGTCGACGACGATGACCTCGTCGTCGCCACCGCCCTCGCCGGTGAGGTTGTCGCCGGAGTGCTTGATCGCGCCGTTGACGATGGACAGCTTGCCGAAGTAGCAGCTGTCGATGTGGTTGCGCTGCGGGCCGTAGGCGATGACCGAGGCGTCCAGGTCGATGTCCTTGCCGCGGTAGGCCGGCTCCCAGCCGAGGCCCATCTTGACCTGGGAGAGCAGCGGGCGGCCGCCCTTGACCAGGGACACGGTCTGGTTCTTCTGGAGGCTGACGCGGCCCTTGTCGAGGTTGATCTTGCCGGTGCCGGGCGCGTGGGCCGGCGGCGGGGGAGTCGGCGAGGTCACCGGCGGGGCCGACGGGGCGACCGGGGGCTGGAGGGTGGGCTGCGGCGGGGCGGCCGGAGGAGCGGCCGGCTGGGGCGGCGCCACCGGGGCCGGGGCCGGTTCCTCGACCGACACGCCGAAGTCGGTGGCGATGCCGGCCAGGCCGTCGGCGTAGCCCTGGCCGACCGCGCGGGCCTTCCAGGCGCCGTTGCGCAGGTAGATCTCCACGACCACCAGGGCCGTCTCGGTGCCGAGCTGCGGGGGTGTGAAGGTGGCGAGGACGGAGTTGTCGTCGGCGTTGCGGATCGTGGCCGTCGGTTCGATGCCCTGGAAGGTCTGGCCGGCGGCGTCCGGGCTGGCCGTGACGACGATCTTCTCGATGCCCGGGGGGACGGCCGCGGTGTCGACCGTGATCGCGTCGGGGCTGGTGCCGCCGCCCGAGCGGTACGTCACGCCCGGTCCCGTCGGCTGGTTGTAGAAGATGAAGTCGTCGTCGGAGCGCACCTTGCCGTCGGCGGTGAGCAGCAGGCCCGATACGTCGAGCCGCACCGGGGCGGCGACGTCCACCGTCACGCGCGCGGTGGAGAGAGGGATGTTCGAGCCGGGGGTCATAGCTGTCATGACCGGTGAACGATCCAGCCCGCTTTACCGTTCCCTTACCCGCGATCGTTTGGACCACGGACGCGTAGGGGGCGGCTCAGCGGCGGTTGCGGGGGTGGTTCCGGGCCGTGCGTTCGTTGCCGCGCTTGTAGTTCCCGGTCCAGCGGGCCATGACGAGCTGGGGGTCGGGGGCGGTTTCCACCTCGGCGAGGAACTGGGCGGCACGGGGGCCGTGGAGGGTGGTCGCGGGGCGGTGGTGGTGGGTGATGCGGACGGTTCCGTCGGCGTGGGCTTCGTAGCGGAAGCCGTGGGGGCTGGGCATGGGCGGGATGGTAGGGCGTGGGGCGGGGGTGCGCGCCAGGGGTTTTCGCCCCCGGCGCCCCGCCGTCAAACCTCTACGGCACCACCACGATCTTCCGTCCCACCCCCGCCGCGAACTGCTCCAGCGCCTCCGGATACCGCTCCAGCGGGATGCGGTCGCTGATGAAGACCTCCGGGTCCAGGACCCCGTTCGCGAAGAGCTCCGCCGCCCGCTCGAAACTGTGCAGTACCGCCATGGAGCCGGTGATGGTGATCTCCTGGTTGTAGATGCGGTACGGGTCGATCGTCACCTTCGTCGCGTAGTCCGCCACACCGAACTGCAGGAACGTGCCGGCCTTGGCCACCCGGTCCAGGCCGTCCTGGATCGCCGCCGCGTTGCCGGTCGCGTCGACGACCAGGTCCCAGCCCTGGGGACGGTCCAGCTCGTCCGCGTCCGCCGCGGTTCCCGTGACGCCGAGCCGCCGTGCGGTCTCCAGCCGGGCCGGGTTCACGTCCACCACGTCCACGCTCGCCGCGCCCGTGCGCTTGGCCAGCTCCAGCATCATCAGGCCCATGGTGCCGGAGCCGTAGATCAGGACGTGGGCGCCCAGGCGGGAGCGCAGGACGTCGTAGCCGCGTACCGCGCAGGACAGGGGTTCGACCAGGGCCGCGTCCTGGGTGCGGACGTGCTCGGGGAGCCGTACGCAGTTCGCCACCGGCGCGACCGCGTACTGCGCCGCGCCCCCGGCCGTGGTCACGCCGATCGCGGCCCAGCGTTCGCAGAGGTTGTTGTGGCCGGTACGGCAGTAGCGGCACTCGTGGCAGTAGAGGGAGGGGTCGACCGCCACCCGGTCGCCCACCGACAGTTCCGTGACCTGGGTGCCCACCCCGACCACGGTGCCCGCGAACTCGTGGCCCGGCACGATGGGCAGCTTCGGGGCGAACTCGCCCTGGAGGATGTGCAGGTCCGTGCCGCACAGGCCGCACGCGGCGACCTCCACGACCACGTCCCGCGGGCCCGGCGTCGGGTCCGGGACCTCGGCTGTGACGGCCCTGCCCACGGACTCGATGACGGCGGCCTTCATTTCACTGCTCCCAACGACAGGCCCTGGACCAGCTTGTCCTGGGCGGCGAACCCCGCGGCGAGCACCGGCAGGGAGATGATGAGCGACGCGGCGCACACCTTCGCCAGGAACAGGCCCTGGCTGGTGATGAAGCCGGTCAGGAAGACGGGGGCCGTCTCGGCGACCACTCCGGTCAGGACCCGGGCGAAGAGCAGCTCGTTCCAGCTGAAGATGAAGCAGATCAGCGAGGTCGCGGCGATGCCCGGCAGGGCGATCGGGGCCACCACCCGGGTGAGGATCGTCGGCAGGCGGGCCCCGTCCACCCGGGCCGCCTCGATGATCGCGACCGGGACCTCGGCCAGGAACGACTGCATCATCCAGACCGCGATCGGCAGGTTCATGGAGGTGTAGAGGATGACCAGCAGCCAGATGTTGTCCAGCAGGTCCGTGTTCTTCGCGAACAGGTAGATCGGCAGCAGACCCGCCACCACCGGGAGCATCTTCGTCGACAGGAAGAAGAACAGGACGTCCGTCCACTTGCGGACCCGGTTGACGGACAGGGCGTAGGCCGCGGGCAGCGCCAGCAGGAGGACGAACAGCGTCGACGCCACGGACGCCACGGTCGAGTTGATCAGCGCCGGCCAGGGGCTGGCGCCGCCGCCCGTGCCGAAGAACTCGCGGTAGCCGTCGAGGGTCAACGCCGCCCCGAAGGACGGGGGGTTGGTCGCGGCGTCCTGCTCGGAGTGGAAGGACGTCAGGGCCATCCAGGCGATGGGGAGGAAGAACGCGATGCCCAACAACCAGGCCAGCAGGCCCAGCCCGGCTTCCTTGCGGCGTACGCGGCGCACGGTCATGGCGCTCATGCCCGGCCCACCTCCTCGCGGAACAGAGACGAGACGACCCGCAGGGCGAAGGTCGCGATGACGATGGAGCCGATGACGACCAGGACGCCCGCGGCCGAGGCGAGGCCGTTCTCGTGGGCCTGGTAGAAGCTCTGGTATACGGTGTAGGGGAGGTTCGCCGTGCCCAGGCCGCCGGAGGTGATGGTGAAGACCGCGTCGAAGTTCTGGACGATGTAGATCGAGCCCAGCAGGGCGCCCAGTTCCAGGTAGCGGCGCAGGTGCGGGAGGGTCAGGTGGACGAAGATCTGCCAGTTGCTCGCGCCGTCCACCTTCGCGGCCTCGATCTGCTGGTGGTCGCGGCTCTGCAGTCCGGCCAGCAGGATCAGCATCATGAACGGGGTCCACTGCCAGACCAGGGACGCCTCCACCGCGAGCAGCGGGGTGTTCGAGATCCAGTCCGGCTGCGGGCCGCCCACATAGTGCAACAGGCCGTTGAACAGGCCGTACTCGGGGTTGTAGAGGACGTGCTTCCAGAGCAGCGCCGCCGCCACGGGGACCACCAGGAACGGGGCGATGAGCAGGGTGCGGACCACTCCTCGGCCCCGGAACTTCCGGTCCAGGAGCAGTGCCAGCACCAGGCCGAGGAGCAGGCTGGCCAGGACCACGGCCACCGTCAGCAGGATCGTCGTCCACACCGAGTGGCGCAGGTCGGCGTCGGTGAGGACCTCCTGGTAGTTGTCGACGCCGGTGAAGTGACGGGCCTTCGGATAGAGCGCGTTCCAGTCGAAGAACGAGATCACCAGCGTGGCCACGAACGGGAGTTGGGTGACCGCGACCATGAAGACCAGGGCGGGCAGGAGCGGGGCGCGGGTGGCCCAGGCGCGCAAGCGGGCCGACGGTTGGCGCGTGGTGGGTACGGGTGTGGTGGCCAGGGGGGCCGTCGTCGTCGCGGTCATCGTCCCTCGTACTCCTCGGAGATCTTCTCGGCGAGCCGCTGGGACTTGCTCAGCGCCGACTCGACGGACTGTCGTCCGGCGATGGCCGCGCTGATCTCCTGGGAGACCTTGGTGCCGAGATCGGTGAACTCGGGGATGCCGACGAACTGGATGCCGGGCGCGGGGCGCGGCTGCACCCCCGGGTCGGTGGGCCGGGCGCCCTCGATGGCCTCCTTGGTCATCTCCTGGAAGGCGGCGGCCTCTTGGCGGTAGGCGGGGTTCGTGTACGTCGAGGCGCGCTTGCCGGCGGGGACGTTGGACCAGCCGATCTCGTCGCCGACGAGCTGCTCGTACTGCTTGCCGGAGGCCCAGGAGACGAACTTCCAGGCCTTGTCGGGGTTGCGGGAGGCGTCCTGGATGCCCCAGGCCCAGGTGTAGAGCCAGCCGGAGGACTCCGTCTTCTCCACGGGGGCGGGGGCGTAGCCCACCTTGCCCTTGACGGGGGAGCCCTTCGCCTCCAGCGAGCCGGCGGCGCTCGTGGCGTCGTACCACATGGCGACCTTGCCCTGGGTCATGTTGTTCAGGCACTCGGCGAAGCCGGACTGGGCGGCGCCGGACTCGCCGTGGTCGCGGACCAGGCCGACATAGAACTTCGCCGCCTTCTTCCACTCGGGGGAGTCGAGGCGGGCCTTCCAGTCCTTGTCGAACCAGGTGCCGCCGAAGGTGTTCACGACGGTGGTCAAAGGGGCCATCACCTCGCCCCAACCCGGCAGTCCGCGCAGGCAGATGCCCTTCATGCCGGGCTCGGCGCCGTCCACTTTCGCGGCCAGGTCGGCCACCTGGGTCCAGGTGGGGTGCGCGGGCATCGTCACACCGGCCTTCTCGAACACGTCCTTGCGGTACATCAGGAAGGACGACTCGCCGTAGAAGGGCTGGCCGTAGAGCTTGCCGTCGTCGCCGGTCAGCGACTCGCGCATCGGTGTGAGGACGTCCTGCTCGTCGTATGCCGGGTCCTTGGCGACGTAGGAGTCCATCTCGTGCAGCCAGCCGTTGCGGGCGTAGATCGGGATCTCGTAGTTGGAGAGGGTCGCGACGTCGTACTGGCCGGCCTGGTTGGCGAAGTCCTGGCTGATCTTGTCGCGGACGTCGTTCTCCGGCAGGACGGTGAAGTTGACCTTGATGCCGGTCTCTTCGGTGAAGCGGGGGGCGAGCTTCTGGAGCTCGGTCATCTGGGGGTTGTTGACCATCAGGACGTTGATCGAGTTGCCGCCCGATCCGGCCCCGCCCGCTCCGACCCAGCAGCCGGAGAGGAGTGGGGCGAGCAGCGTCCCTGCGGCGGCCAGGGCGAGCGTGGCTCGCGGTGGCCGTCGTCGGCTCGGGGTTCGCATGGATCGCTCCTGAACATATGGGGAGATAAGGGGCACCGTGAGGCAGGGGGGTGCCCCGGGAGGAGGGGACTGCTTTTCAGACGCGGATGACGTGTGGCCCGAGCAGGGAGTAGCGGTGGGCCTCCGCCGCCGGCAGCAGGGTGCTGGTGACGATCGCCTCCAGCGCGCCGATCTCCGCGAACCGGCAGAAGCTGACCGCGCCGAACTTGGTGTGGACGCCCGCGAACACCGTGCGGCGCGCGGCCCTGATGGCCTGTGCCTTGACCTCGCTGACGGCCGGGTCGGGGGTGGTGAGGCCGTGTTCGCGGGAGATGCCGTTGGCGCCGATGTAGGCCAGGTCGAGGACGAAACCGGCGAGCATCTTCGTCGTCCAGTGGTCCACGGTGGCGAGGGTGCCGGGGCGGACCCGGCCGCCGAGAAGCAGGACGGAGGTGTGCGCGGCCTCGGCGAGCGCGCCGGCCACCGGGAGGGACGCGGTGACCACGGTCAGCGGGCGGTCCCTGGGCAGGGCTTCGGCGATGAGCTGCGGGGTGAAGCCCTCGTCGACGAAGACCGTCTCGGCGTCCCCGAGCAGCTCGGCCGCGGCGGTCGCGATCCGGCGCTTCTCGGGGACGTGGCTGGTGGCGCGGAAGGCGAGCGTCGTCTCGAAACCGGCGCTCTCCACGGGGTAGGCGCCGCCGTGGGTGCGGCGGATCAGACCGTGGTCCTCCAGGGCGCGGAGGTCGCGGCGGACGGTTTCCTTCGCCACGCCCAGTTCGGCGGCGAGGGCGTTGACGTCGACGGAGCCTCGTGCGCGGGCGGCCTGCACGATTTCCCGCTGGCGTTCTTCCGCGGTGCCGGTCATGAGGTCACCCGCTTTCCTGGTGCGTTGCCCGTTCGGGCGTCTGCAGGAAGTTCTACAGCGGGCGCGGGGTCGTGACCAGGCCTGTTGCAGGGGTGAAAGTGACCGGGTGTGCCCGTTCGGGCAGGGGGCGCCCAAGGGCGCGGAGTGTGTTGCCGTCGCGCGGCTGCGGGTGCGTTCGGGCTGGTCGCGGGGTTCCCCGCGCCCCTGGAGCGGTGTCGGCGCGCCACGTCCGGGGGCGCCGCCCGGTGCCCGGACATGCCTGCGGACGGGCCCGTTCGGCGCCCGTCCGGCGTGTGATCAGGACAACCTAGTAGGGCCAGATCGGCGGGTCGCTCACGAAGTGGCCGCCCAGGTAGGCGTGGGCGATGTTCTCGGGGTCCAGGTCGCCCTGTTCGGCGATCAGCTTCTCGGCGTACGGCTCGGAGTCGTCCTGCGGGTCGTAGCCGAGGGCGCGGGCCGTGCTCAGGTCCCACCACAGGCGGGTGTTGGCGGAGGAGCCGTGGACGACCGTGTGCTTGACGTCCTCGGCGGTCAGGGCCGCGTGCAGGAGGCGGGCGCCGTCGGCGGGGCTCATCCAGACCGACAGCATGCGGACGCTGGTGGGTTCGGCGAAGCAGGAGCCGATGCGCACCGAGACCGTCTCCAGGCCGTACTTGTCCCAGTACAGCTGCGCGAGGTCCTCGCCGAAGGACTTGGACAGGCCGTAGAAGGTGTCCGGGCGGTGCGGGGTGTCGACGGGGATCAGGGGGTCGTCGCCCTGCGGGCGGGGGGTGAAGCCCACCGCATGGTTGGAGGAGGCGAAGACGATCCGCGGCACGCCCTCCTCGCGGGCGGCCTCGTACAGGTTGTACGTCCCCTCGATGTTCGCCTTGAGGATCTTGTCGAAGGAGGCTTCCAGGGAGATGCCCGCGAGGTGGATGATCGCGTCGACGCCCCGCACGGCCTCGCGCAGGGCCTCCCGGTCGGCGAGGTCCGCGACGATCGCGTCCGGCTCGCCCTCGACGGGCAGGAGGTCGAGCAGGCGCAGGTCGTAGCCGTACGCGGGCAGCAGTCCCCGCATCAGGGTGCCGAGTCCGCCGGCGGCGCCTGTGAGCAGAACGGTGCGGGGCGCTGGCATGCTCGGGTCTCCTCTGCCTGGTGTCCATCTGCACGGCATTCACATGCGTGGACAAGCTATGGATCAATGTCGCTCGGCGTCAAGGGTGGCACAGGATGCGTTCATAAATATAAACTTTGATCAGAAACTTGCACATCCATCGCATCCGTTCTAGGGAGAGCCCGTGACGTCTGCCGACCTCGCCACCCGACTCGGCATCCCCAGCGGTCCGCTGTTCTTCCCCGTCACCGCCTACGGTCCCGACGGCGCCGTCGACCTCGACACGTACCGCGCGCATGTCCGACGGGGTGTCGAGGCGGGGGCCGCCGCCGTCTTCGCCTGCTGCGGGACCGGCGAGTTCCACGCGCTCACCCCCGAGGAGTTCGAGGCGTGCGTACGGGCCGCGGTCGAGGAGACGGCCGGGCGGGTACCGGTCGTCGCGGGCGCCGGGTACGGCACCGCGCTCGCCGTGCGCTACGCCCGCCTCGCCGCGGCGGCCGGTGCGGACGGGCTGCTCGCCCTGCCGCCGTACCTGGTGATCGCCGGGCAGGAAGGGCTGCTGCGGCACTACCGGGAGATCGCGGCGGCCACCGCGCTGCCCGTCATCGTCTACCAGCGCGACAACGCCGTGTTCACCCCCGGGACCGTCGTCGAACTGGCCCGTACGCCAGGGGTCATCGGGCTCAAGGACGGGCTCGGCGACCTGGACCTGATGCAGCGGACCGTGAGCGCCGTCCGCACCGAAGTGCCGGGCGACTTCCTCTACTTCAACGGGCTGCCGACCGCCGAGCAGACCCAGCTCGCCTACCGCGCCGTCGGCGTCCCGCTCTACTCCTCCGCCGTGTTCTGCTTCGCCCCCGAGATCGCCCTCGCCTTCCACAGGGCCCTGGAGGCCGGGGACCGGGCGACGGCGGACCGGCTCCTCGACGGCTTCTACCGCCCCTTCGTCGAACTGCGCGCCCAGGGCCGCGGCTACGCCGTCGCCCTCGTCAAGGCCGGGGTACGGCTGCGCGGGCTCGACGTGGGGGAGGTCAGGCCGCCCCTGCACGAACCGACCGAGGATCATGTGAAGCAGCTCGCCCAGATCATCGAGCGCGGCTACGCGCTGCTGGAGGAGGACACCAAGTGACAGCGTCGGCATTCGTCTACCCCTGGGACGTCAACGGGGACCCGGAGGCCGCGCCGCGCATCGCCTCCCTCGGTGTCCAGCAGGTCACGCTCGCCGCCGCCTACCACTCCACGCGCGCGCTGACGCCCCGCCACCCGCGCCATCGCATCGTGACGGCGGAGCACGCCGCCGTGCTCTACCCCACCGACGACCGGTGGGACGGGCGGCTGCTGCGGCCCTACGCCGCCGGCGACTGGGCGCCCGGCGACGCGTTCGGCGAGGCCGCCGCCGCGCTCACCGACGCCGGCCTCGAGGTGCACACCTGGGTGGTGCTCGCGCACAACTCCCGGCTGGGCGCCGAGCATCCGGACACCTCCGTCGTCAACGCCTACGGCGACCGCTACCCGTGGGCCCCCTGCATCGCCCAGCCCGCCACGCGCGCGTACCTCGTCGACCTGGCCGCCGAGGCGGCGGTACGGCCCGGCGCGCGCGGCACCGAACTGGAGTCCCTCGGCTGGTACGGCCTCCAGCACCTGCACGCCCACGACAAGACCGGCGGCGTGGGCCTCGGCGACGCGGGCCTGTACCTGATGGCCCTCTGCTTCTGCCCCACCTGCCGGGAGGGCTACGGCGCCCACGGCCTCGACGCCGGCGAACTGGCGGCCGCCGTGCGCACCGCCCTGCAGCCGGTGTGGCAGGGGGCGCCCTCCGACGGGGCCTGGGCCGGCGTCGAGAAGCTCCTCGGCGAGCGGACGGCGGCGGCCACGCGCGCGTGGCGCGACGACACCGCCCGCACCCTCCAGGAGGCGGCCGTCACGGCGGTGCGCGCCGCCGCTCCCGAGGGCTTCCAGATCCTGCTGCACGCCGATCCGGTCTCGTACCACGTCGGCGCCAACGCCGGGGTGGACCCCGCGCACATCCTGTCCGTCGCGGACGGTGTGGTCGTGCCCTGCACGGGCGGGCCGGGCCTGCTGACCCCCTTCGCGGAGGCGTCCAGGGACTCCGTCGTCGCCGCCAACTTCACCGTGGTCTCCGGCATGGGCGGCAGCCCCGGCACCCTCGCCTCGGACGCGGCACGCGCGCGTGCGCTCGGGGCGACGGAACTGCGGCTGTATCACGCCGGGTTGGCGTCGGACGAGGACCTGGGGGCGGTACGGGACGCGCTCACCGGGCGGTGAAGCAGCGGCAGGGCGGTCGCCGGCCACACCAGCCCCAGGGCCGGCAACAGGCGCGCGGATGGGGAAGGTGCCCTGTAAAGCGCCGGGGAGGAGGGCGGGAGTGGAGGGCGGTGCTGAGTCCCGGGGAGGCGAGGGGAGGGGAGGGAAGCGGGCCGGAACGAGGAGGTGGGCGGCCGGATCGGTGGGCGGCGATGAGTTTCGGGGGCGGGGGCGGTCCACCTTCCAGACGACGCCCTGAGGAGCAGCGAATGACCGACGCACCCCTGGATCTCGGACCGCAGACCCGTGTCGTGGCACGCCTCGCGGAGGCGGTGACCGACGAGCAGCTCGCGGCCGGGACGCCGTGTCCCGCGTACGCGGTCCACCACCTGCTGGGCCATGTGCTCGGCCTGTCCGCCGCCTTCCGTGACGCCGCTCGCAAGGACCTCGGCGCCACGACCGACACCCCGCCGACCGCCGCGATTCCGGACATCGGCCCCGGCTGGCGCGAGGCGCTGCCCAAGGTGCTGGCCGAGCTCGCCGACGCCTGGCGCGACCCGGCCGCCTGGACCGGCATGACCCGGGCCGGCGGCGTCGATCTGCCCGGCGAGGTCGGCGGTGCCGTCGCGGCCGACGAACTGGTGATCCACGGCTGGGACCTGGCCGTCGCGACCGGCCAGCGGTACGAGCCCGACCCCGCCGCGCTCCAGGCGACGTACGCCTTCCTCCTGGCCGCCGCCCAGGACCCGAGTCGCGGGGGCGGCATCTTCGGCCCGGTGGTCCCGGTTGCGGATGATGCGCCGCTGCTGGACCGGACGCTGGGGTTGAGCGGGCGGGACCCGGGGTGGACGCCGTCCTGAGCTCGCGCTGTGCGCGGTCCGGTTCGCCGGGGGGCGGGGCGGGGCCGCGCCCAGGGGCGCGCCAACTGAGGGGCGCCCAGGGGCCCAATCGAGGGGCGCCCAGGGGCCCGATTGAGGGGCGCCCGGATGTGTCTCCGCCTACTCTCCCCGCATGTCTCTCCATGTCACCGTGCTCGGTACCGCCTCGCCCCATCCCGGCCCCGACACCCCCTGCTCCGGCTATCTGCTGCGGGGTGGCGGGGCCGAGGTGTGGGTGGACGCCGGGTTCGGGAGTTTCGCGGAGTTGCGGCGGCACACGGATCCGGCGCGGCTCGACGCCATCTGGATCTCGCATCTGCACGCTGACCACAGCGCCGATCTGCTGGCGGCCGTCTACGCGCTGGCCTACGGCGGGCTCACCCCCGCCACGCCGATTCCCGTCCATGCGCCCGAGGGGTGCGCCCAGCGGCTCGCCGGGTTCCTCGGGCGGGCCGATGTCGGCTTCCTGAGCGGGGTGTTCGACTTCCGGAAGCTGTACGACGGGCATCGCGTCCGGCACGGTGACCTGACCCTCGCCGCCCACGAGGTACGCCACGACGTCGAGGCCTACGGGCTGCGGGCCGAGGCCGGCGGGCGGGTGTTCGCGTACTCCGGGGACAGCGGGCCCTGCCCCGCGCTCGCCGATCTCGCCCGCGACGCCGACCTGTTCCTCTGCGAGGCCGACATCGACACGCATCGCGAAAGCGAAGTGCATCTGACCCCCGAGGACGCCGGTCGCGTCGCCCGCGCGGCCCGCGCACGGCAGTTGGTCGTCACGCATGTCGGCCCCACCTTGACCCCCGAGACCGCCACCGCCCGCGCCGCCGCCGTCTTCCCGGGTCCGACCCGCACCGCCCGGGTGGGTGACACCTACGCGGTGTGACCGCAACCTCAACTTCCTTTGTCAGAAGCATTGACGAAACCCTTACCCCCTCCTACCTTCAACGCGTCGTACTTCGTACGTCATATATGAGACGCGATACGCAAGATCAGATACGCGAGATCAGATACCCGACATCTGATACGTGACTTCCGAGAGGCGCGCATGACCTCTGTGCCCACGCCGATCCCGTCCCGCACGCAATTCGTGCTGGACGCGATCAAACACCGCATCCTCACCGGGCAGTTGACGCCCGGGCAGGCGCTGGTCGAGACCGAGCTCGCCGCACAGTTCGGGGTCTCCAAGACCCCGGTGCGCGAGGCGCTCAAGACCCTCGCCGGCACCGGGCTCGTCGTGATGAGCCAGTACAAGGGCGTCACGGTGCGCATGGTGGACGCGGACATGGCGCGCGAGGTCTACGACGTCCGGCTGCTCCTCGAACCCGAGGCGCTGAAGCGGGCCGTCAGGCTAGGGGCCTCCCTGGACGAGGCCCGGGACGCGCTGACCCGCGCCGACCAGGCCACCGACACCGCCGAACGCTCCCTGGCCAACCGGGAGTTCCACCGCGCCCTGTACCTGCCGTGCGGCAACCCGCTGCTCGGCCGGATGCTCGACGAGGTCCGCGACCAGGCGGCCCTCGTCTCCGCCGTCGCCTGGGCGGCCTCGCCCTCCTGGGAGCGGGAGGCCGGCGAGCACCGCGAGATCCTGCGGCTCGCCCTGGACGGTGACGCCGACGGCGCCGCCCGCGCCCTCCACGCGCACATCGCGTCGTTCGTGCAACGGGCCTTCCCGGACGCCGGGTCCGAGGCCCAGGGAGAGGACGGTCAGGCATGACAACGACGTTCGAGACCCAGCGGGCCGCCCTGGCCGACGTGGTCGCGATCCCGGTGACACCGTTCGCCGAGGACGGCTCCGTCGACCAGGACGCCCACCGGGCCCTGCTGCGTCGTCTGCTCGACGGGGGGATCAGGACCCTCACCCCCAACGGGAACACCGGCGAGTTCTACGCCCTGACCCCCGACGAGCGGCAGCTCGTCACCGAGATGACGCTCGACGAGGCCGGGGACCGCGCCGCGATCCTCGTCGGCGTCGGCCACGACGTGCCGACCGCCGTCGCCTCCGCGCGGCACGCCCGTGAGCTGGGCGCGGCGATGGTGATGGTCCACCAGCCGGTCCACCCCTACGTCTCCCAGGGCGGCTGGGTCGACTACCACCGCGCCATCGCCGAGGCCGTGCCCGAGCTGGGCGTCGTGCCCTACATCCGCAACGCCCAGCTCAGCGGTCTCCGGCTGGCCGAGCTCGCCGATGTCTGCCCGAACGTCATCGGCGTGAAGTACGCCGTGCCGGACGCGTCGCGATTCGCGGGCTTCGCCCGGGACGCGGGACTGGACCGCTTCGTCTGGATCGCCGGGCTCGCCGAGCCTTACGCCCCCTCCTACTTCTCCGCGGGCGCCACCGGCTTCACCTCGGGGCTCGTCAACGTCGCCCCGGCCGTTTCGCTGAACATGATCGAAGCGCTTCGATCCGGCGACTACCCGGCCGCCATGAAGGTCTGGGAGCAGATCCGCCGCTTCGAGGAGCTCCGCGCCGCCAACGGCTCCGCCAACAACGTCACCGTCGTCAAGGAGGCCCTCGCCTCCCTCGGCCTGTGCCGCCGCGACGTCCGCCCGCCCAGCAAGCCGCTGCCCGAGGACGAGCGGGACGAGGTCGCCGCGATAGCCGCCGGGTGGTCGATATGAGCGACAGCAGACAGCGGCTGAGCCCGGAGCAGCTCCGCAGCCACCAGTGGTACGGCACCGAGGGCCAGTTGCGCACCTGGTCGCACAACGCCCGGATGCGGCAGCTGGGTTACGAGGCGGAGGAGTACCGGGGCCGCCCGGTGATCGCCGTCCTCAACACCTGGTCCGACATCAACCCCTGCCACGTCCATCTGCGCGAGCGCGCCGAGGCGGTCAAGCGGGGGGTGTGGCAGGCCGGGGGCTTCCCGCTCGAATTCCCGGTCTCCACCCTCTCGGAGACCTACCAGAAGCCGACCCCGATGCTCTACCGCAACCTGCTCGCGATGGAGACCGAGGAGCTGCTGCGGTCGTACCCGATCGACGCGGCGGTGCTGCTCGGCGGCTGCGACAAGTCGACGCCCGCCCTGCTCATGGGTGCCACCTCGGCCGACGTGCCGTCGCTCTTCGTCCCCGCGGGGCCGATGCTCCCCGGGCACTGGCGCGGCGAGACCCTCGGGTCCGGCACCGACATGTGGAAGTACTGGGACGAGCACCGCGCGGGCAATCTGACGGACTGCGAACTGCGCGAGCTCCAGGGCGGGTTGGCGCGGTCGCCCGGTCACTGCATGACCATGGGTACGGCGTCCACCATGACCGCCGCCGCCGAGGCCCTCGGCATGGCGCTGCCCGGCGCCTCCTCGATCCCGGCCGTCGACTCCGGGCACGAGCGGATGGCCGCCGCCTCCGGACGCCGCGCCGTGGAGCTGGCCTGGACCGCGCTCAGGCCGTCGGAGATCCTCACCCGCGAGGCCTTCGAGGACGCCGTCACCACGGCGCTCGGGCTCGGCGGCTCCACCAACGCCGTCATCCACCTGATCGCCATGGCCGGCCGGGCCGGCGTCGAGCTCACCCTCGACGACTTCGACCGCATCGCCCGCACCGTCCCGGTGCTGGCCAACGTGCGGCCCGGCGGCCGGACACACCTCATGGAGGACTTCTACTTCGCCGGCGGCCTGCCCGCCTTCCTCTCCCGGATCACCGACCTGCTCCACCTCGACCGGCCGACCGTCAACGGCACCCTGGGCGAGCAGATCGAGGGCGCGGAAGTCCACGACGACGACGTCATCCGCACCCGCGAGAACCCGGTCGCGGCCGAGGGCGGGGTCGCCGTCCTGCGCGGCAACCTCTGCCCGGACGGCGCGGTCATCAAGCACATCGCCGCCGAGCCGCACCTGCTCAAGCACACCGGTCCCGCGGTCGTCTTCGACGACTACCGGACCATGCAGCGGACGATCAACGACCCGTCGCTCGGCATCACCGCCGACAGCGTGCTGGTGCTGCGCAACGCCGGGCCCAAGGGCGGCCCGGGCATGCCCGAGTACGGCATGCTCCCCATCCCCGACCACCTGCTCAAGCAGGGCGTGCGGGACATGGTCCGGATCTCCGACGCCCGGATGAGCGGCACGAGTTACGGCGCCTGCGCGCTGCACGTGGCGCCCGAGTCCTACGTCGGCGGACCGCTGGCCCTGGTCCGCACCGGCGACCGGATCACCCTGGACGTCGCGGCCCGCTCCCTCCATCTCCATGTGGACGACGAGGAGCTGGAGCGCCGCCGGGCCGCGTGGACGCCGCCGCCGGTGCGGTACGAGCGCGGCTACGGCGCCCTCTACAACGAGCAGATCACCCAGGCCGACACCGGCTGCGACTTCGAGTTCCTCGCCCGGAAGGGCACCGTGCAGGACCCCTACGCGAGCTGATCCGAGCACCCCCGGTCCGCGCACCACCATGCACCCGGAGAAAGCGCTTCCCGCGCCACGTACTGAACTGAACGGAGAACAGTCATGGCCCAAGCCGCAGCCGTGGCGAAACCGCCCGCGCCACCCCGGCGGCGCCGTGCCTCCGCCACCCCGCGCAGGCTCCCGTACCTGCTGATCGCACCGGCCGCCCTGCTCATGCTGGGCTTCATCGCCTACCCCGTGATCAGCGTCTTCTACTACAGCCTGCAGAACTACAACCCGACCAAGCCGTGGCGCAACGGCTACGCGGGCTTCGACAACTTCACGAAGATCTTCACCGACGACCCGGCCTTCTGGGACACGCTGACCTTCAGCGCCAAGTGGGTCTTCGTCGAGGTCGGTCTCCAGCTGCTGTTCGGTCTCGCGCTGGCGCTCATCGTCAACCAGACCTTCGTGGGCCGGGCGCTGGGACGCGCGATGGTCTTCTCCCCGTGGGCCGTCTCCGGCGTGCTGACCTCCGCGATCTGGGTGCTGCTCTACAACTCCCAGACGGGCATCACCCGTTACCTCGCGGACCTGGGCATCGGCTCCTACGGCACCAGCTGGCTGTCGGACACCTCCACGGTGTTCCCGGCGGCGATCGTCGCCGACCTGTGGCGCGGCGTCCCCTTCTTCGCGATCCTCATCCTGGCCGACCTCCAGTCCGTCTCGAAGGACCTGTACGAGGCCGCCGAGGTCGACGGGGCCGGCCGCCTCAAGCAGTTCTGGCACATCACGCTGCCGCACCTGAAGGACGCGATCGTGCTGTCCACGCTGCTGCGCGCGGTCTGGGAGTTCAACAACGTCGACCTCCTCTACACCCTCACCGGCGGCGGACCCGCCGGCGAGACCACGACCCTCCCGCTCTACATCGCCAACACCAGCGTCGACGCGCACAACTTCGGCTACGCGTCCGCCCTGACCACGGTGGCGTTCGTGATTCTTCTCTTCTGCTCGATGGTCTATCTGCGCCTGAGCAAGTTCGGAGGCGAGGACAAGTGAGCATCAAGGAAGCCGCCCCGGTCGTGTCCGAGGCCCGCAAGTCCCCGCCGCCGCCCCGCCCCAAGGCCAGGGAGCGCGCCTGGGACGACGTGCCCCGCTGGCAGATCTACCTCCCGCTCTCGATCTACCTGATCTTCACCCTGATCCCGTTCTACTGGATCCTGCTCTTCGCGCTCCGCCCGACCGGCTCCACCTCGCTCGTCCCCTGGCCGATGACCTTCGACCACTTCCAGAAGGTCTGGACAGACCGTGAATTCGGCACCTACTTCCAGAACAGCGTCCTCGTCGGTGTCGCCACGCTGATCATGACGACCCTGGTCGCGCTGGCCGGCGGGTACGCCCTCGCCCGGTTCAACTTCAAGATCAAGCGGGCGTTCATGCTGGGCCTGCTGTGCTCGCAGTTCGTGCCGGGCGCGCTGCTGCTGGTGCCGCTGTTCGAGATCTTCGCCAAGCTCCAGATGATCAACTCGCTGGGCAGCGTGATCATCGCCGAGACCGTCTTCCAGCTGCCGCTGTCGATCATCCTGATCAGCAACTTCATCAAGAACGTGCCGCCTTCCCTGGAGGAGGCGGCCTGGGTGGACGGCTGCAACCGCTTCACCGCGTTCCGGATCGTCGTGCTGCCGCTGCTGCGACCGGGTCTGATCGCCGTCGGCTCCTTCGCCTTCGTGCACTCCTGGAACCACTTCCTGTTCGCCCTGATGTTCCTCAACAACCCGGAGAAGCAGACCATCCCGGTCGGCCTCAACACCCTGATGGGCGCGGACAGCGTCGACCTCGGCGCCCTCGCGGCGGGCGGCATCATCGCGGCCGTACCCGTGGTGCTCGTCTTCGCCTTCATCCAGAAGTGGCTGATCACGGGCTTCAGCGCGGGGGCGGTGAAGGGCTGATGAGGGTACGTCGGATCGCTGTCGTGGCAGGTGTGCTGGGGCTGCTCTGCGTCCCCGCGCACGCCGGGGCCCGGGACATCAGCCGCGACCCGCTCCCCGCGAACGACGGCTGGGCCGCCGAGGGAGCCGGCACCACCGGCGGTGCCGCCGCCGACGCCGGGCACGTCTTCGTCGTCACCGACCGTGCCGAGCTCGTGGCGGCCCTCGACGGTGGGAGCGCCACCCCGAAGATCATCAAGATCGCGGGGACCATCGACGCCAACACCGACGACGACGGCGACCACCTCGACTGCGACGACTACGCCACCGACGGCTACGACCTGCACCAGTACCTCGCCGCCTACGACCCCCGCACCTGGGGTTCCGCCAAGCCCAGTGGCCCGCAGGAGGAGGCCCGCCAGGCCTCCGCCGCCCGGCAGGCCGAGCGGATCACGCTGAACGTCGGCTCCAACACCACGATCGTCGGCCTGAAGGGGGCCGTCCTCAAGGGCGCCGGCCTCCAGGTCAAGAACGCCGCCAACGTGATCATCCGCAACCTCGACCTGCGGGACGCCTACGACTGCTTCCCCGTCTGGCAGCCCAACACCGGCGGCCTCGGCGACTGGAAGACGGCGTACGACAACATCTGGCTCACCGGCTCCCACCACGTCTGGGTCGACCACGTCACCCTCAGCGACAAGGGCCACCGGGACGAGCAGGAGCCCACCTGGTTCGGCCGGAACTACCTGCGCCACGACGGCCTGCTGGACATCACCAACGGCTCCGACCTGGTCACCGTCTCCTGGAGCCGGTTCGAGGGCCACGACAAGGCGATGCTCATCGGCAACAGCGACTCGGCGACCGGCGACCGCGGCAAGCTCCGGGTCACCCTGCACCACAACCAGTTCGAGTCGATCGTCCAGCGCGCCCCGCGCGTCCGCTACGGCCAGGTGCACGTCTACAACAACCGGTACGTCGTCCCCACCGACGACTACCGCTACTCCCTGGGCGTGTCGACCGAGTCCGGCATCCACGCCCAGAACAACGCCTTCACCACCCTCGGCCGGATCGAGGTCGCCGACCTGGTCAAGAGCTGGAACGGCACCGCCCTGCACGACGAGGGCACCCTCTTCAACGGCTTCCCCGTGGACCTGCTGCCCATCTACAACGCCTACAACTCCGGCAGCGAGCGCGACCTCACGGCCGACGTCGGCTGGACACCTACTCTGCACACAAAGATCGACAGCGCCGGAACGGCCGACCGAGAGGTGGCGCGCGGCGCGGGCGCAGGGAGGATCCCATGAGCACCGTAGACATCGTCCTGGCGGGCGCGCGCGGCCACGGCCGCTGGCACCTGGAGAACATCCGGCGCCTGCAGGACAAGGGGATCGTGCGGCTGGCGGGCATCTGCGAGCTGACCCCGCTGGAGGCCACGGAGATCCCGGAGGGGCTCGGCAGGCCCGAGCAGTCCGCCGACTTCGGCGCCCTGCTGGACTCCACCGGTGCCCGGATCGCGGTGATCTGCACGCCGATCCCGACCCACACGGACCTGGCCCTCGAAGCCGCCCGCCGGGGCGTGCACGTCCTGCTGGAGAAGCCGCCCGCTCCCTCGTACGCCGAGTTCCGGCGGATGGCAGACGGGGTCGCCGCGGCCGGGGTCGTCTGCCAGATCGGCTTCCAGTCGCTGGGCTCGCACGCCGTGCCCGCGATCCGGCAGCTGATCGCCGAGGGCGCGATCGGCGCCGTCGGCGGGATCGGCGGCGCCGGTGCCTGGGCCCGCCCGGAGTCCTACTACCGGCGAGCCCCCTGGGCCGGCAAGCGGCGCCTGAACGGCGTCGACGTCATCGACGGCGCGCTCACCAACCCCCTCGCGCACGCCGTCGCCACCGGTCTCGCCCTCAACGGCTCCACGCGCGCCGAGGACGTCACCGGCATCCGGACCGAGCTGCTGCGCGCCAACGCCATCGAGTCCGACGACACCTCGTGCGTCCGCGTGACCACGGCCCAGGGCCGCCCGGTCACCGTCGCGGCGACCCTGTGCGCCGAGCACCCGGACGAGCCGTACGTCCTGGTGCACGGCAGCCGCGGCCGGATCACGTTCTGGTACAAGCAGGACCGCGTCCTGCTCCAGCGTGCCGGCCACGGCCCCGAGGAGTACGAGTACGGCCGCACCGACCTGCTGGAGAACCTCGTCGACCACCTCACCGACGGCACCGGGCTGCTGGTCCCGCCGGACGCGACCGGCGCCTTCATGAAGGTCGTCGAGGCGATCCGCACGGCCCCCGACCCGGCCCCGCTGCCCGCGAGCGCCTGGCACCTGGTGGACGACCGCCGGGTGGTCCCCGGCGTCGACGGCCTGGTCGCGGCCTCCGCCGACACCCTCGCCCTCTTCTCCGAGCTGGGCGCCTCCTGGGCGCCACCACAAGAGGTGAGCACCTGATGACGACCAACGACACCCCGGTCCTGCGCGTCGCGGGCCGCCCGGTCGGCCGCTACGTCACCCGGCCCGAGCTGGCCCCCCGGCTCTCGCCGCGCCCCTACCTCCACCCGGTCACCACCCTGGCCGGCACGGCTGTCACCGAACTCAGCCCCGCCGACCACCTGCACCACCTCGGCGTCGGTGTCGCCGTTCCCGACGTCGAGGGGCACAACTTCTGGGGCGGGCGCACCTATGTCCGCGACCAGGGCCCCACCGAGCTCGACAACCACGGCGCCCAGCGGCACACCGGGTTCCAGCTGCGCGACCCCGACGGCTTCGTGGAGGAGCTGCGCTGGGTCGCCGCAGGCGGCGAGCTGCTGCGCGAGCGCCGGACGGTGGCGGCCACCGAACTCAGCGACACCGCCTGGGCGCTGGACTTCACGTTCTCGCTCACCAACGTCACCGCCGGCCCGCTGTCGATCGGCAGCCCGGCCACCAACGGCCGCCCGGGGGCGGCGTACGGCGGCTTCTTCTGGCGGGCCCGCAAGGAGGAGCGGACACCGGACGTCTTCACCGCCGACACCGCGGGCGAGCCCGAGGTGCACGGCCGGTGCGCCGACTGGCTCGCCCTCGCGGGCGCCGGCTGGACGCTGGTCTTCGCCGGGGCCACCGAACAGACCCGCCGCGACCCGTGGTTCGTGCGCACGGCCGAATATCCGGGCGTGGGCTCGTCGTTGGCGCACACCGAGCGGGTGCCGATCGCCGCGGGCGACACCCTGGTCCGCCGGGTCGTCACCGTCGTCGCCGACGGCCGCCTCGACCGCGACGCGGCCGCCGCGCTCGTCCGCAAGGCGGTGAGCCTGTGACCACGTACACGAACCCCGTGCTCGACGCCGACTGGTCCGACCCGGACGTGGTCCGCGTCGGCGACGACTTCTACCTCACCGCCTCCAGCTTCGGCCGCGCCCCCGGTCTGCCGCTGCTGCACTCCCGCGACCTCGTCAACTGGACCCTGGTCGGCCATGCCCTCGAACGCCTGGAACCGGCGGCCGAGTTCAGGACCCCGCGGCACGACTGCGGCGTCTGGGCGCCGTCCCTGCGGTACCACGACGAACGCTTCTGGATCTTCTGGGGCGACCCCGACCAGGGCATCTTCCAGATCAATGCCCAGCAGATCAGGGGCCCTTGGAGCCGCCCGCACCTCCTGAAGGCGGGCAAGGGCCTGATCGACGCCTGTCCCCTGTGGGACGAGGAGACCGGCGAGGCCTACCTCGTGCACGGCTGGGCGAAGTCCCGCTCCGGCGTCAAGAACCGCCTCACCGGCCACCGCATGCGTCCCGACGGCACCGAACTCCTCGACGAGGGCAAGGTGATCGTCGACGGCGACCGGATACCCGGCTGGTTCACCCTGGAGGGCCCCAAGCTCTACCGGCACGACGGCTGGTTCTGGATCCTCGCCCCGGCAGGGGGAGTGGAGACCGGCTGGCAGGGCGCCTTCCGCTCGCGCGGGTTCTTCGGGCCGTACGAGGAGCGGATCGTCCTGGAGCAGAAGGACACCGACGTCAACGGCCCCCACCAGGGCGGCTGGGTGCGCACCCCGTCCGGTGAGGACTGGTTCCTGCACTTCCAGCAGCGCGGCGCCTACGGCAGGGTCGTCCACCTCCAGCCGATGCGCTGGGGGACCGACGGCTGGCCGGTCCTCGGCCGCGACGGCGCACCCGTCGCCGTGCACCGCAGGCCCGACCTGCCGCCGCAGCCGCCCGCCGCGCCCGCCACCGACGACGACTTCCCCGGCGGACGCTTCGGCCGCCAGTGGAGCTGGACCGCCAACCCGCAGGACGGCTGGGCCACCCAGCACTCCGGCGACGGCCTCCGTCTGACCTGTGTCCGCTCGGCCGACGCGCACGACCTGCGCCGACTGCCGAACGTCCTCACCCAGCGGCTGCCGGGCACGCCGTGCGCCGTCGAGGTCGAAGTCCGCCTCGACAGCGAGGAACCGGGCGCCCGGGCCGGGCTGGCGGTGCTCGGGGACGCGTTCGGCTGGATCGGGCTGGAGCGCGCCGCCGACGGCACGGTTCACGTCGTGCACCGGTTCGCGGAGGGGGTCGCGGAGCGGGAGCGCGACGCCGACCGTCCGCGGCTCGCCCCCGAGGGACGGGTACGGCTGCGGATCGAGATCGGCGCGGGGGCGCGCTGCCGGTTCCACTACGACGTCGGCGACGGCCCGCACCCCTCGGGTCCCGTCTTCGCCGCCACCCCCTGGCGCTGGGTGGGCGCCCTGCTCGGCCTCGTCGCCCTCGCCCCCACCGGAAACGGGCACGCCGGCGCGGCAACCTTCACGCGGTTCAGGATCACTTCTCTGTAACTCACCTCGTACGTAAGCCTTTTGGGAGCCGCAATGACGCAACTCCAGGGCAAGCGCTTGCCGAGACCGGGAGCCGGTCGGGGCAGGGTGCTGGCCGCCGTGCTCGGCCTCGTGGCCGCGCTGGGACTCGGGGCGGTGGGGCAGGCCGGGGCCGCCGCCCCGGCTCCCGACACGGCGGCCCCGGCCGCCTCCCGGTGGACCGACCGGCCGCACGGGTTCGCCTCGCTCGCCGGCGGCACCACCGGCGGGGCGGGCGGCAAGGTCGTGACGGTCACCGACCAGGCCTCGCTCGCCCGCTACGCGGCGGCCGAGGAGCCGTACGTCATCCGGGTGTCGGGGTCGATAGCCGTCGAGCCCTTCGGCTCGGACATCGTCGTGGCCTCGGACAAGACGGTCATCGGCGTCGGCGACACCGGTGAGATCGTCCACGGCGAACTGCACCTCAACCCCGGCACCAGCAACGTCATCATCCGCAACCTGACCATTCGCGACAGCTATGTCGAGGGCGACTGGGACGGCAAGACCACCGACTTCGACGCGATCCAGATGGACACCGCCGACCACGTCTGGATCGACCACAACCGCTTCACGCACATGGGCGACGGGCTGCTCGACATCCGCAAGGACAGCCGGTACATCACCGTCTCCTACAACCAGTTCGCCGATCACAACAAGGCGTTCGGGATCGGCTGGACCACCAATGTCCTGACCGAGATGACGATCGACCACAACTGGTTCCGCGGCACCAAACAGCGCAACCCCTCGGCGGACAACCTCGCCTACGCCCACCTCTACAACAACTACCTGTCCGCGCAGGTCGAGGACGGCGACCCGGTGTGGACGTACGGGAACTGGGCGCGCGGCAAGACCAGGATGGTCATCGAGAACAGCTACTACGACGGGGTCCAGCACCCCTACCAGGCGGACGCCACGGCCGAGCTGGTGCAGCGCGGTTCGATCCTGCGGGACACCACCGGACGGACGGACGCCTGGGGTACGGCCTTCGACCCGCGGGACTTCTACGACTACCGCCTCGACCCCGCCGCCGCCGTGCCGGCGCTCGTGCCGCTGTTCTCCGGCCCGCAGCAGCAGATCGGGGTCACGCTCCACGTCCCGGCCGACTACCCGACCGTGCAGGCGGCCGTGGACGCCGTTCCCGACGGCAACGCCGTGCCCGTCACCGTCGCGATCGCGCCCGGCACCTACCGGGCCAAGGTGTACATCCCGGCGACCAAGCCGAACGTGGTGCTGCAGGGGACTGGACAAGATCGTGCCGACACCGTCATCGTCTACGACACGCCCGCCGCGTACGGCGGTTCGACCGGCAGCGCCACCGTGCGGATCGCCGCGAACGACGTCACGGCACGGCACCTGACGTTCAGCAACGACTTCGACGAGGCCGCGGTCGAGCTGAACGGCGAGCAGGCCCTCGCGATGAAGACGACCGGTGACCGGATCGTCTTCGAGGACACCGCCTTCCTGGGCAACCAGGACACCCTGATGACCGACAGCCCCAAGCTGACCACCGTCAGCCGGGTCTATGTCCGCGACTCCTTCATCGAGGGCGACGTCGACTTCGTCTACGGGCGGGCGACAACCGTGATCGACCGGTCGGTGATCCGGCTGCTGAGCCGGGGCTCGGCCACCAACAACGGCTATCTGACGGCCGCGTCGACCTGGACCGGGAACCCCTACGGCTTCCTGATCACCCGGTCGAAGGTCGTGAGCGACGCGCCGGACCAGTCCTTCCACCTGGGCCGGCCGTGGCACCCGGGCGGTGAACCCGAGGCCGTCGCCCAGGTGTTGATCCGCGACACCGAACTGCCCGCGGCGGTCAAGGCCGCGCCGTGGACGGACATGAGCGGGTTCTCGTGGAAGGACGCGCGGTTCACCGAGTACCGCAACCACGGCCCCGGTTCCGAAGTCACCGCGGACCGGCCGCAGATGAGCGACGAGGACGCCCGCGCCCACACCGTCGCCGACTACCTCCGGGGCGGCGACGGCTGGGCGCCGTACGCCCGGCACTGACCCCCACAACTTCATATTCAGTTGGATCCAGAAGAAGAGAGCCGACCCATGAAGAACACCATCCGCAGAAGCAGGCGCGCCGCCGTGGCCGTCGCCCTGGGCTCCGTCCTCGCCCTGACCGCCACCGCCTGCGGTGACGACGGCAGCGGCACCGGGGGCGACAACGGCGACGAGGGCAGCGGCAAGGGCAAGATCGTCTTCTGGGACAACAACGGCGGTGTCCGCACCGACGCCTGGAAGGCGATCATCGCCGACTTCGAGAAGGCCAACCCGGACATCGACGTCGAGTACGTCGGCATCCCCTCCGCGGACTACCAGTCCAAGGTGGAGACCGCCATCCAGGGCGGCGGCCTGCCGGACGTCGGCGGTGTCGGCGCGGCGATGATCGCCAGCTTCTCCGCCCAGAAGGTGCTGGAGCCGGTCGACGACCGTCTCGCCAAGTCCTCCCTCAACGGCAAGCTCAACGAGGACATGGTCACCTCGATGAAGGCGGCCGGTGGCGGTGACGGCACCCTGTACTCGGTGCCGACCTCCGCGAACAACGGCGTGCTGTACTACCGCACCGACCTGTTCGAGAAGGCGGGCCTGGACGAGCCGACCACCTGGGACAAGTTCTACGAGGCCGCGAACAAGCTGACCGACGCCAAGAAGAACGAGTTCGGCTACACCATCCGCGGTGGCGCCGGCTCCATCGCCCAGGCGCTGGACGCGATGTACGGGCAGAGCGGCATCACGTCCTTCTGGAACGGTGACAAGACCACCGTCAACGACCCGAAGAACGTGGCGGCGCTGGAGAAGTACGCCGCGCTCTACAAGAAGGACACCCCGTCCGCCGACCTCAACAACGACTTCACCAAGATGGTCGCCCAGTGGGATTCCGGCACGATCGGAATGCTCAACCACAACCTGGGCTCCTACCAGGACCACGTGAAGGCGCTCGGCGTCGAGAAGTTCCGTGGCATTCCGCAGCCGGTCGGCGCGTCCGGAAAGCGGGTCCAGGTCTCCAACCCGGTCGACGGCGTCGGCCTGTTCAAGAGCTCCAAGAACAAGGAAGCCGCCTGGAAGTTCATCGAGTTCGCGGTCTCCCACGCGGAGAACTCCAAGTTCAACGAGTCCGCGGGCCAGGTGCCGGCCAACAACGAGGCCGCCAAGGACGCGTGGATCTCCAAGGCCGAGCCGACGAAGCTGGCCGCTGCCGCGCTGACCGACGGTTCCACGACCATTGTCCAGCTGCCGTACTACCTGCCTGACTGGGGCACCATCTCGAAGGCCGACAACGAGCCGAACTTCCAGAAGGTGCTGCTCGGGAAGATGAGCGCGAAGGACTTCCTGGACACGCTGGCCGATCAGCTGAACGACGCCCAGGCGGAGTGGAATTCGCAGAAGGGCTGAGGGTTCGGGGTGGTTTCGGTTCGTGGGGAGCTGCGGGTTCGCCGTGGCTGGTCGCGCAGTTCCCCGCGCCCCTAGGGCAAGAAGGGCATCGCATGTCAATATCGCGCCGTCAGGTCACGGCAGCGGCCCTCGCCGCCGTTCCTGCCGCTTTCGCGGCCACCGGTACCGCGCAGGCCGCCTCCCGTCATCGCACTCTCTACATCGCCGGTGATTCCACCGCCGCCCAGAAATACGCCGACGCCGCTCCCGAGACCGGGTGGGGCATGGCACTTCCCTTCTTTCTGCACAAGGACCGGCCCGTCGCCAACCACGCGGTGAACGGGCGGAGTTCGAAGAGTTTCCTCGACGAGGGCCGACTCGATGTGATCCTCGCGGCCATCCGGCCCGGGGACTTCCTCCTCGTCCAGTTCGGCCACAACGACGAGAAGTCCGCCGACCCGACCCGCTACACCGAGCCCTGGACGACGTACCAGGACTGTCTGCGGCTGTACCTCGACGGCGCCCGCGCCCGTGGTGCCCGGCCCGTGCTCGCCACCTCCGTGGAGCGCCGGAAGTTCGACGCGGACGGCAACGCCGTGCCGACCCACGGCGACTACCCGGCGGCGATGCGTGCGCTGGCCGAGGAGGAGGGCGTGGCACTGCTCGACATCCAGGCGCTGTCCCTCGCCCTGTGGCAGCGGCTCGGGCCCGAGGAGACCAAGACGTACTTCAACTGGACCGCGACCGAGCAGGACAACACGCACTTCAATCCGCCGGGTGCGATCGCCGTGGCGCGGCTCGTCGCGCAGGAGCTGCTGCGGACGCGGGTGCTGCGCCCGCAGGACGTGTGCCGGATCGACGACGAGATCCCCACGTCCTGGATCACCTGGCCGGAAGCGACCGCGTAACCCCACCCCCCGTACCGGAAGAGAGAGCCGCACAATGAACGCACAGAAATGGCATGGGCATGCCACAGCAATGGCACGTGCCGCCGCCGCCGTGGTGGGCTGCACCGCGCTCGTGCTCGCCGTCACCGGCCCCAGCGCACAGGCACAGGGCCGTGACCTCGCCCGGCAGACACTGCCGGCCAACGACGGGTGGGCGTCCTACGGCACCGGGACCACCGGCGGCGCCGAGGCCGACGCCGAGCACGTCTACACCGTCTCCACCTGGGCCGAGTTCAAGGCCGCCCTCGCCGCCGGCGGCGACGCACCGAAGATCATCAAGGTCAAGGGGACCATCGACGCCGTCTCCGAGGGCTGTGACGCCTTCGCCGCCGACGGATACGACTTCGACGCCTACCTCGCCGCCTACTCACCGGAGGCCTGGGGCTACGACACCGACCTGAGCGCCGAACCCGACGGCAGCCCCGAGGGTCTGCGCCGCGCCTCCGCCGCCGCCCAGGACCAGGCCATCAAGGCGAACATCCCCTCCAACACCACGATCATCGGCGTCGGCAGGAACGCCGCGATCAAGGGCGCCAGCCTCCAGATCAAGGCCGTCGACAACGTCATCGTCCGCAACATCGCCTTCGAGAGCCCGATCGACTGCTTCCCGCAGTGGGACCCGACCGACGGTGACCACGGCAACTGGAACTCCGAGTACGACACCGCCGTCGTCTACGGCTCCACCCACGTGTGGATCGACCACAACACCTTCACCGACGGCGCCCACCCCGACAGCGCCGCACCGACCTACTTCGGCATGCTCTACCAGCAGCACGACGGCGAGCTCGACATCGTCAAGGGCGCCGACTACGTCACCGCCTCCTGGAACGTCTTCACCGAGCACGACAAGACGATCCTCATCGGCAACAGCGACAGCGCCGCCACCACGGCGGTCGACCGGGGGCACCTGAAGGTCACCTTCCACCACAACCTGTTCTCGAACCTCGTCGAGCGCGCCCCCCGCGTCCGCTTCGGCCAGGTCGACTCCTACAACAACCACTTCGTGGCGAACGACGACTACGCCTACAGCTTCGGCATCGGCAAGGAGTCCCAACTGGTCGCCGAGCACAACGCGTTCACACTCCCGGAGGGGATCAGCGCGGCCAAGGTGCTCAAGCGCTGGAACGTGTCGCCGCTGACCGCCGCCGACAACACCGTGAACGGCGAGGTCACCGACCTGATCGCCGTCCACAACGCCGAGATCCCGGCGGAGACCCTGGAGTCCGGCGCCGGCTGGACGCCCACCCTGCGCACCAAGGTCGACCCGGTCCAGGCGGTCCCGGCGATCGTCGACCACCGCGCGGGCGCCGGCAAGGTCTGCTGACCCCCCGCCACCGACCGGCCGGGGCGGACCGCATCGTGCTCACGACCCGCAGCGCGCCCGCCCCGGCCCCCACCCCCCACGGCGAGGAAAACCCCGCACGTCCACGGCACCCAAGGAGCACCCGCATGCCCTCGCCCCACCTCGAACTCCCCCTGACCAGAAGGGGATTCCTCATCGCGAGCGCCGGAGCGGCCGCCGCGCTGAGCCTCACCGGCACCCCCGCCCAGGCCCGTCCCCGCTCGCCCTTCGGCCGCTTCGGCTCGCCCACCGCACGCCGCACCGCGACCACCCTGTACGTCGACACCCAGGGCCGCGGCGACTTCACCACCGTCCAGGCCGCCGTCGACGCCACCACCGGCAGCGGCTGGACGCTCGTCATCGCGCCGGGCACCTACCGGGAGACCGTCAGCCTCGACGCCACCCGCACGGAAGCGACCTGGATCGGCGCCTCGGAGGACCCACGGGACGTCGTCATCGTCCACGACAACGCGGCCGGCACCCCCAAGCCCGACGGCTCCGGCACCTACGGCACCACCGGCTCGGCCACCACCACCCTCAGGGCCGACGGCTTCACCGCCCGCTGGATCACCTTCGCCAACGACTGGCTGCGCGCCGACCACCCCGGCATCAGCGGCACCCAGGCCGTCGCCCTCAAGGTCATGGGCGACCGCTCCGCCTTCCACCACTGCCACTTCCTCGGCCACCAGGACACCCTGTACGCCGACTCCCTCGCCCTGACCGTCTTCGCCCGCCAGTACTTCTCCCACTGCTACGCCGAGGGCGACGTCGACTTCGTCTTCGGCCGGGCCACCGCGGTCTACGAACACTGCCACTTCCGCACCCTGGACCGCACCGACCTGGCCGCCGCCCCGTACGGCTTCGTCTTCGCGCCCTCGACCGCCGGCGCCAACCCGCGCGGCTACCTGGTGACGCGCAGCCGCATCAGCAGCGCGGCCCCGGACGCCTCCTACAAGCTGGCCCGCCCCTGGGTGCCCAGCTCCGACCCCACCGCCCGGCCCGGCCTCATCGTCCGGGACACCCACCTCGGCGCCGGCCTCGACGCGGTCGCGCCCTACACGAACATGTCCAACTCCTATCCCTGGCAGAACCAGCGCTTCGCCGAGTACCGCAACTCCGGCCCCGGCGCCGAGATCACCGTCCCCGAGAACCGCCCCCAACTCAGCGACGAACAGGCCGAGTCGGCGACCCGGGACGCCTTTCTCGGTGACTGGAAGCCATGGCAGGAGGAGTGCTGATGCGCCGACGCACCCTGCTGACGGGCCTGACGGCGGGCCTCGTGGCCGCCGGCTCCACGAACGCCCACGCAAGCAGCCGCCGTGTCCTGCACGTCCGTCCCGGCGACTCCGTGCAGGCCGCCGTGGACGCGGTGGACGGCCCCGGCTGGACGATCGTCGTGCACCCGGGGACGTACCGCGAGGTCGTCGACGTCCCGGCCGACAAGCCAGAGCTGACCCTCCGCGGCGCCTCCCGCGACCCGCGCGACGCCGTCATCGTCCACGACAACGCCAACGGCACCCAGAAACCCGACGGTTCGGGCACCTACGGCACCGCGGGCTCGGCCACCTTCACCTCCGCCGCCCCGGGCCTGACGGTCCGCGACCTCACCCTCGCCAACGACTGGCTGCGCGCCGACCACCCCGACATCACCGGCACCCAGGCGGTGGCGGCCTGCACGTACGGCGACCGCACCCACTTCGAGAACGTCCGGCTCCTCGCCCACCAGGACACCCTCTTCGTGGAGACGACCGCCCTCACCTCCTTCGACCGGCAGTACTTCCACCGCTGCTACATCGAAGGGGACGTCGACTTCGTCTTCGGCCGGGCCACCGCCGTCTTCGAGGACTGCCACTTCCACACCCTGCAACGGGACGTCACCTTCACCCCGAAGGGCATGGTCTTCGCCCCCTCCACCGCCCGCGCCAACCCGTACGGCATCCTCGCCGTCCGCTCCCGCATCACCTCCGGCGCCGAGGACGCGGCGTACAAGCTGGCACGGCCCTGGGTCCCGTCGTACGAGACGACCGCCTGGCCCTCTCTCGTGGTCCGCGACACCCGCATCGGACCCGGCATCGACCCCGTCACCCCCTACACCAACATGCGCGAGCAGTACCCGTGGCAGACCATGCGCTTCCGGGAGTACCGCAACTCCGGCCCGGGCGCGGAGATCACGGTCCCGGAGAACCGGCCGCAACTGACGCCCGAAGAGGCCGAGTTGCACACCAAGGCGGCCTACCTCGGCGACTGGCGTCCCCGTGCGTAGGGCGGCCGCGGCTCTGCTGGCCGCCGCGTGCGTGCTGCTCGGGG
The DNA here is from genome assembly GCF_003143935.1 of Streptomyces sp. Act143. Lineage (GTDB taxonomy): Bacteria > Actinomycetota > Actinomycetes > Streptomycetales > Streptomycetaceae > Streptomyces. Next base: position 8,165,073 of record NZ_QFRX01000001.1, read on the forward strand.
CGCCCTCGGGGGCCGCCGCCACCGAGCAGCGCACCCCCGTCGGCTGGGGTGCCGGCACCACCGGCGGCGCGGGCGGCACCACCTGGACCGTGCACACCCGCGCCGAGCTCAAGGAGGCCCTCGCGGCCACCGGCCCGAAGACGATCCGGGTCGTCGGCACCGTCAACGGCCATGAGGGGGACGACGGTTCCCTGCTCGACGAGCAGGACTACGCCCCCGGCTACGACCTCACCAAGTACATGTCCTGCTTCGGCGAGGACGGCACCGCCTGGTCCGACACCCGATTCGACTACTGCAAGCAGCAACGGCAGTTGCGGCAGACCGGCTCCACCAGGGAGAAGGCCCAGATCCAGCTGACCGTGCCGAGCGACACCACGCTCGTCGGCGTCGGACGCGACGCGCAACTCCTGGGCGTCTTCCTCACCGTCAACACGGGCACGAACATCATCGTCCGCAACCTGCGACTCGAAGCCCCGGTCGACCACTTCACCAGCTGGTCGCCGGACGACGGCACCCAGGGCAACTGGAACGCCCGCTTCGACGCGATGACCGTCATCACCGGCAAGCACATCTGGGTCGACCACTGCACCTTCACCGACGGCCGCTTCCCGGACGCCGAGGCCCCCGTCGGCTTCCACGGCGAGCACGTCCAACGGCACGACGGACTGCTCGACATCGAGGACGGCTCCGACTTCATCACGGTCTCCGACAGCCGTTTCGAGGACCACGACAAGGCGCTCCTCATCGGCTCCGGCGACGGCCGCGGCGACCGCGACCGCGGGCACCTCAAGGTGACCTTCGCCCGGAACCTCTTCACCGACATCGTGCAGCGCGGCCCCCGCGTGCGCTTCGGACAGGTGCACGTCGTGAACAACGTGTACGTGGCCCGGAGCCGCACCCCGCTCTACGCCCTCGGCGTGGGCGTGGAGTCCGCGATCTACTCCGAGCGCAACGTCTTCCGGTACGACGCGGCCCTCGCCGCCTACGGAGGAGCGCACTTCCACGACACCGGGTCCTGGATCGACGGCCGCCCCGCCGGTCTGGACGCGGTGGCGGCGGGCCTCGGCCTGACGGACGACGTGGGCTGGGACCCGGCGGACGCGTACGCGTACCGGGCGCTGAAGTCCGCCGCCGCGGTGGAGCGCCACGTCCTCGCCCACGCCGGCGCGGGGAGGCCGTATGGCCACCCCTGACAGCCTCTACGAGGACCTGAAGAAGGACCTCGGCTTCCCCCTGGCCTGGGGCACCTCACCGCTCCGGGACTTCCGGGACTGGCGGCGGGCGGCCCGTGCGAAGGTCGAGGAGCACCTCCTCGTGGAACGGCAGGACGAGACGCCGTACGCACCCGAGTACAGCGACCGCGCCCGGACCGACGCCTACACCCAGGAGGTGGTCACCCTCTCCCTCACCCGCCACCAACGCGTCCGCGGCACCCTGCTCACCCCGCACGGCCCCGGCCCCCACCGCGCGGTGCTCCTCCTCCACGACCACGGCGCCCGGTTCGACATCGGCAAGGAGAAACTCGTCCGGCCCTGGTACGACGACACGCGCCTCGCCGCCGCGCGGGCCTGGGCCGACACGTACTTCAGCGGACGCTTCGTGGGCGACGAACTCGCCCGGCGCGGCTACCTCGTGCTGTGCCTGGACGCGCCGGGCTGGGGCGACCGCGGCCCCATCGCCTACGAGGACCAGCAGGCCCTCGCGTCCAGCTTCTACAACCTCGGCTCCTCCCTCGCCGGACTCATGGCCCGTGAGGACGCCCGCGCCGCCGGCTTCCTGGCGAGCCTCAACCGCGGGCGCGGCGTGGCGGCCGTCGGCTTCTCCATGGGCGCCTACCGCGCCTGGCAGACGGCCGCGCTCACCGACGCCGTCTCCGCGACGGCCGCCGTCTGCTGGATGACCGGCCTGAAGGAGATGATGGTGCCCGGCAACAACACGCTGCGCGGGCAGTCGTCGTACTACATGCTCCACCCCGGGCTGCCCCGGTTCCTCGACTTCCCCGACGTGGCGAGCATCGCCGCACCCAGGCCGATGCTGTTCTTCAACGGCGGGCTCGACCCGCTGTTCCCCGCCGACGGCGTCCAGGTCGCGTACGACAAACTGCGCGCCGTCTGGCACTCCCGCCACGCCGAGGAGCGGTTGCACCTCAAGACCTGGCCCGGCCTCGGCCATGTCTTCGTCGACCGCATGCAGGACGAGGTCTTCGACTGGCTCGACCACGTCCTCTGATCCTCACCGCCCCCATCCCCGCAGTACGAGAAAGGACCCGCACTCCATGTCTCGTCGTACCGCTCTCGCCGCGACGGCCGCCCTCGCCCTCGGCGCCGGTCTCGCCGTCCTGCCCACCCAGGCCCAGGCGGCCACCGTGGTCGTCGCCAACTCGACCGACCTGTCCAACGCCATCAAGAACGCCACCGCCGGCACCGTCATCCAGGTCCGCGGCGGCACCTACTACCCGACGGCGACCCTCCAGTCCACCGCCAACGGCACCTCCTCCGCGCCGGTCACGCTCACCGCGTACGGCTCGGAGACCGTGAAGATCGACGGCTCCTCCCTGCCCGACGGCGACTGGATCTTCAAGCTCACCGCCGACTACTGGAACGTCTCCAACATCACCTTCCAGAACTCCCCGGACAGCGCGGTCGTCTGCCAGTCCTGCACCGGCACGGTCTGGAACAACATCAAGACCATCAACGGCGGCGACTCCGGCTTCACGCTCACCGGCGACGGCACGGTGAACAACACCGTCAGGAACATCGACTCCTACGGCAACTACGACGCCGCCAACCACGGCGAGAACGCCGACGGCGTCGCCGTGAAGTTCGGCTCCGGCACCGGCAACCTGATCACCGGGGCCCGCCTCTACAACAACAGCGACGACGGCATCGACTTCTGGTCCTTCTCCTCGCCCGTCACCATCGAGCACACCTGGTCCTTCGGCAACGGCGTCAACCGCTGGTCCGACTCGGCGTTCGCGGGCGACGGCAACGGCTACAAGCTGGGCGGCGACGGCGAGGTCGTCGCGCACGTCGTCAACAACTCCGCCGCCTGGGGCAACGCCGGCAACGGGTTCACCGAGAACTCCAACACCGGTGCGATCGTCATCAACCGCACCACCGCCTACGCCAACAGCAAGTGGGGCTACTACTTCGCCACCAGCTCCGCCAAGCTCGGCAAGAACCTCGCGGTGAGCAACGGCAGCGGTCTGGTCAACAAGGGTTCGTCGGTCACCTCGGCCGGCAACAACTGGGACTCCGGCATCTCGACCCCGTCCTTCGTCTCCACGGACGCGTCGACCACGTACAACGCCCGCAGCTCCAGCGGCACCCTGCCGGCCACCACGTTCCTCACGACGGGCTCGACCACGATCGGCGCCACGATGAACTGAACGATCTTCCCGCGACCGGGGCGCTTGACCCGTTTTTTGCCCGTGCAGGAGGTATCGATCGGGCAACGGGTCTCGCGCCCGCCACGGTGACGCGCGTAGAACTCTGTCATGCATAAGCCATTGCGTATCGCGGCCGTCGCCGCCGCGTGTGCCGTCGCCGGCGCCGGTCTCTACGGGGCCGGTGCGGCCACCGCCGGGCAGTCGACGGCGAACAGCACCCACGAGCCCTACAACATCGGGCTCCTGGTCAAGGACATCGACACCTACTACGGCACCACGCTGGACGCCGGCGGCGTCTACCAGGCGTCGGCCGACAGCCAGTACGCCAAGGACCTCGCGGCCCTCGACAAGGCCGCCCGGAAGTACATCGACCAGGCGGCCCGCAAGGCCCACCACAAGGGCGAGAAGCCGGCCGTCGTCTTCGACATCGACGACACGCTGCTGCTCAGCCTCGACTACGAGAAGAAGACCAACTACACGTACAACTCGACCACCTGGGCCGAGTACGTGAACAAGGCCGACCGGCCGGGGGTCTTCGGCAGTGCCGAGCTGGTCCGGTACGCCGAGTCCAAGGGCGTCGAGGTCTTCTACAACTCCGGTCTCTCCGAGGCGCAGCGCAGCGCCGCCGTCGAGAACCTGAAGAAGATCGGCGCCGATGTGAACCTCGACGCCGCCCACATGTTCCTCAAGGACAAGGCGAACCCGCCGGCCTACCTGAGCGCCTGCGCCACGCCGGGCACCTGGACCTGCACGACCGTGCAGTACAAGGGCGGCACCCGCGAGCACATCGAGGACGACCTCGGTTACGAGATCATCGCCAACTTCGGCGACCAGTACTCGGACCTGGACGGCGGCTACGCCGACCGCACGTACAAGCTGCCGAACCCGACGTACTTCGTCAGCTAGCCGCCCGCAGGGCGTTCAGGCAGCAAGCGCCCCCTTCCCGGTCCGCGGACCGGGAAGGGGGCGCTGTGCGGTAGGGGCGCGGCAACCCGTCCGGCCGCGGTGGCGACTGCTGTGCGTACGAACCCCCTAGGAAAGGAACGCTCCGTGCGTCAGAGCACCGGACGCCACCGCAGGACCCGCACCCTCTCGATCGCGGCGGCGGTCGCCGTCGCCGCGGGAGCGGGGGGCGTGTACCTCGGGCTGTCGAACGGCGGCGCCCAGGCCGCGTCGACGACGGTCACCGTCTCCACCACGGCACAGCTGGAGTCGGCGGTGAAGAGCGCCACGGCGGGGACCGTCATCCAGGTCCGGGCCGGCACGTACCACCCGACGGCCACCCTGAAGTCGACGGCGAACGGCACGAGTTCGGCGCGCATCACGCTCCGGGCGTACGGCGGCGAGAAGGTGCGGATCGACGGCTCCAAGCTCCCTGACGGGTCCTGGCTGGCCGGGATCTACGGCGACTACTGGACCGTCTCCGACCTCACCTTCCAGAACTCCCCGGCCCAGGGCTTCGTCGCCACCTCCTCCGCGGGCGGGATCTTCAAGAACCTCGTCACCGCGAGGAACGGCGACTCCGGGTTCACGCTGCGCGGCGACGGCACCACGAACAACCTCGTGCAGAACCTGGACAGTTACGGCAACTACGACCCGGACGGGCACGGGCAGAACGCCGACGGCATCGCGATCAAGTTCGGCTCCGGCACCGGCAACAAGGTCACGGGCGCCCGCCTGTACAACAACTCGGACGACGGCCTCGACCTCTGGCAGTTCTCCTCGCCCGTCACCATCGAGCACTCCTGGGCCTTCGGCAACGGCGAGAACCGCTGGAACGACTCGGCCTTCGAGGGCAACGGCAACGGCTACAAGCTGGGCGGCGGGGGAGTCACCGTCGCGCACGTCGTCAACAGCAACGCGGCCTGGGACAACACGCTCAACGGGTTCACCGAGAACTCCAACCCCGGCGCGATCGTCCTGAACCGCAACACCGCGTACGCCAACGCTGAGGCCGGGTTCTTTTTCGCCACCGGCAAGGCCCGGTTGGCGCGGAACCTCGCGGTGGGCAACAAGGGCGGGCTGTCGAAGCCGGGCTCGTCCGCGGTGTCCGCCGCCAACAACTGGGACGGCGGGGTGCCGACGCCGCCCTTCAGGTCGACGGACGCCACGACGGCCTACGGCGCCCGCACGGCGGACGGCTCGCTGCCCGCCACCACGTTCCTGACCACGGGGTCGACGGCCATCGGCGCCACCATGAACTGAGGAACAGGCAAACGCCCCCGCCGGTCGTCACCGACGGGGGCGTTCTCCTTGCCGGCCGAGGGGGCTCTGCCGGCGCTGCTGACCGAGGGGGGCTCGGGTCAGCAGGTCCTGGGCATCACTCGTACGTGATGTCAGAGGCGGTGAACTTGCAGTTGGTTCCGTCCGGGCCCGAACCGATCTCGGTCGGCTCCGCGCCCGTGTTGTTGCCCTTGAACCGGGTGCACGTCTTGATCTTCTTGCTGCTGTCGCCGTGGATGCGGACCTTGCGCAGCGCCGCCGTGTCGCCGTAGTTGGAGTTGATGCCGACGATCGACTTGCCGGGCGCCGTGACGTCCACGTCGTTGATGATGATCGTACGCTTGTACTGCGTCTTGCAGTTGCCGCAGGAGCGCACCAGCTTGCCGAAGTTCTCCACCTGGAACTTGGAGACCACCAGCTTCCCGGCGCCGTTGAACTGCAGGACCTTGTCGGAGGCGTTCTTCGCGCCGCCGCCGTAGACCGTGTACACGGCCGACGAGGACTTGCCCTTGAAGCTCGCCGCGTCCTCGCCGACGTCCAGCCACCACACGTTCTGCAGCGTGCAGCTGCCCAGGCAGTGCACACCGTCCGCGGCCGGGGTACCGATGATCACGTTCTTGAGCGTGGCGCCGTCGGCCAGCTCGAAGATCGGGCCCTGGTCCTCGTCCTGGCTGTCGCTGCCCAGGGCACCGGAGCCGTAGTACTTCACGTACTTGCCGTCCAGCGTCCCGGAGACCTCGACGGTGGAGGACACGGCCTTGCTGCCGGTGGCCGTCGGCCAGGAGGACGCGGCACCCGCGGTGGACAGCATCGTCGTCGTGACGATCGCCGCACCGGTGAGGGTGAGGGCCGACGCCCCGGCGATCACCGCCCGCCGCTTGGTGACCTTGCGACGGTGACGGACGCGCTGTTCAGCTCGTGCAGTCATGCCCATTCCTTGCGTGGGAGAGGAACCTTGCGTCTCCTGGTCGCCACGGGTGGAGAAAGGGTTGCCGCGTCTCCGGGATTTCTTTGCGAATCTCCGGCGGGGGAGCCTACGAGTCGCCGTCGTGCGACGCGTCGTCCCCGCTGTGGGCCGCGAAGTCGCCCTGCACCGCGAGCTGTTCGCCGCCCGCCGTGCCGGTCGCCGTGTAGCTGTCGCCAGCCGCGTCCCGGCCGCCGCGCTCATGGTCGTACTGCCCCGCGAACACCCACTCGCCCTCGGCGACCTTGCGGCCCTCCTTGAGCGTCCAGGTGTAGACGAGGAAGCCGTCCTTCTCCTCGGTGGTGAGGGTGAAGTCGTCCTCCGGCAGCGAGCGCCAGGCACCCGCCGAGGTCACCCCGCCGGTCTGCGCGATCTTCAACTGCACGGTGAGCGCGCTCAGTTCCCCGGAGGTCTTCAGGGTGATGTTGCTCTGCGCCCAGAAGTCGTTGCTGTGCGGGTCGACCGAGCCGTCCGACCACAGCGGGCCGTCCTCCTCGCCGGAGGCGGTCGCGGGCGGCTGGGCGGTGGCGGTCGCGGAGGGCGCCTTCGCCGTGGGGGTGCTGCGCGGCTTCTCGGTCCTCGGCGTCTCGCCCGGCTCCGGGGCCGACGGATGGATCGGCGCCCGGCTCGTCGCGTCCGGGGACGGCTCGGGCGTCGCCGTGGTGGCGACCGTCTGCTGCGGGGTGTCGTCCTTTACGGCCGACGCGACGGCGTAGCCGCCGATGCCGAGCACGCAGGCGACCGCGGCCGTGGCGGAGACCACCCGGACCCAGCCGAACACCGGCGGCCGGCCGGCCCGGTGGCCGGGGCGGGACTGCTCGGCCATGCCGCGCTCGATCCGCGCCAGCATGCGCGCGCGGTCCGGTTCGTGCTGCCCGGCCGCCTCGTGCAGCCGGGCGCGCAGCTCGTCGTGCACGTCCTGCTGCCTCATCGGTTCCGTCCTCCGGTCTCGCCGCCGCGCGCCATCGCCGCGTGCACCTTCTGGGGTACGCCCTGGGAGCCGAGCAACCGCTGGAGTTCGGCCATTCCCTTGGATGTCTGGGACTTAACCGTACCCACGGAAACACCGAGGGCGAGGGCGGTGTCCTTCTCCGACAGGTCGAACGCGTGCCGGAGCACCACACACGCCCGCTTGCGGAACGGCAGCCTGCGCAGCGCGTCCTGGACGTCCACGACCCCGGCGATGTCCGGGTTCTCGGTCTTTTCCTCGCGCTGCGACCAGAACAGGGCGATCCGCCGCCGCTCCCGCACGGCGCTGCGGATGCGGGTACGGGCCAGGTTGGCGACGACGCCCCGGGCGTACGCCACCGGATGGTCGGCGGCACGCACCCGGTCCCAGCGGTGCCACAGCGCGAGCAGCGCATCCGCCGCCAGGTCGTCGGCGGCGTCCGACTCACCGGTCAAGAGGTGGGCGAGACGGGACAGTTCGGCGTAGTGACGCTCGAAGAAGGCATGGAACTCCACGGAGGCTGCGTCGTCGACGACCGTGCCCACGGGCGAAACCTCCCTGTGCCTGTCATGTGAATGACATGTGATCATCCGGAGACGGGCCCGGACGAGATCCGGAAGCGTAGCAGTGATCAACCGCTTGGTTCGTACGGGGCTTCGAACACAGTCTGGCGGGCCGACCCCGATTCCGTAACACGAAGAAAACCTGAAACGCGTTCAACGCGGGAACAATCCAGCCAGCATCCGCGCACCGATCATTCAGGCAACAAGGAGCACAGCCATGTCCGAGACGAAGAGAGCGGCCGACCGGCCAACCGCCCCACCCCAGGCGGCGAACGGTGTGGACCGGTACTTCAGGATCTCCGAACGAGGGTCCACCTTCGGCCGGGAGATACGCGGCGGATTCGCCACGTTCTTCACGATGGCCTACATCCTTGTCCTGAACCCCATCATCCTGGGCAGCGCGAAGGACAAGTTCGGCCACCAGCTCGACGCCGTCCAACTCACCACCGCCACCGCCCTGGTGGCCGCGGTGATGACGATCATCATGGGCGTCGGCGGCAACCTGCCCCTCGCGCTCGCCGCCGGCCTCGGCCTGAACGCGGTCGTCGCCTTCCAGATCGCCCCCATGATGAGCTGGGACGACGCGATGGGCCTGGTCGTCCTGGAGGGCCTGCTCATCTGCGTGCTGGTGGTCACCGGACTGCGTGAGGCCGTGATGCACGCGATCCCGCAGCCGCTCAAGCAGGCGATCAGCGTCGGCATCGGCCTGTTCATCGCGTTCATCGGCTTCGTCGACGCCGGTTTCGTCAGCCGCATCCCGGACGCCGCGAACACCACGGTGCCGGTCCAGTTGGGCGGCACCGGCTCGCTCTCCGGGTGGCCGATCCTCGTCTTCTGCCTCGGTGTGCTGCTGACCATCGGACTGCTCGCCCGCAAGGTCAAGGGCGCGATCCTCATCAGCATCGTGACGATGACGATCCTCGCGATGATCATCAACTCGGCGGCCGACGTGAAGACCTGGGGCCTGACCACGCCGGCCTGGCCGGACAAGCTGGTCGACACCCCCGACTTCGGACTGCTCGGCCACTTCAGCCTGTTCGGCGCGTTCAGTGCGGCCGACGTCGGCGTGATCACCGTCATCCTGCTCATCTTCACCCTCGTGCTGTCCGACTTCTTCGACACCATGGGCACGGTCGTCGGCATCAGCGCGGAGGCCGGGCTGCTGGACGAGGAGGGCAAGGTCCCGCACCTCGGGCGGGTGCTGCTCATCGACGGGGCGGCGGCGGTCGCGGGCGGCGCGGCCTCGTCGTCGTCCGCCACGTCCTACATCGAATCGGCGGCGGGCGTCGGCGAGGGCTCGCGCACCGGCTTCTCGAACCTGATCACCGGCGGCCTGTTCGGCCTCGCGCTGTTCCTGGCCCCGCTGCTGACGATCGTGCCGCTGCAGGCCGCCGCGCCCGCGCTGGTGGCCGTCGGGTTCCTGATGATGACCCAGGTCAAGAACATCGACTGGGACAAGTACGACATCGCGATCCCGGCGTTCCTGACGATCGCGGTGATGCCGTTCACCTACTCGATCACCAACGGCATCGGGGCGGGCTTCCTCGCCTACGTGGTGATCAAGGTCGTGCTCGGGAAGGCGAAGGAGATCCACTGGCTGCTGTGGGGTGTCTCCGCACTCTTCCTGATCTACTTCGCCATCGACCCGATCGAGCAGCTCCTCGGCGTCAAGTAACCACCGGGAAGCCTATTTCCCGAGGGCCGCCTCCATCATGGCCTTGGCCACGGGGGCGGCCAGCCCGTTGCCGCTGACCTCCGAGCGGGCCGCGTCCGACTGCTCCACCAGAACCGCCACCGCGACCTCCTGGCCGCCGGACTTCGCGTACGACGTGAACCAGGCGTACGGCGTCTCGCTATTGTTCTCGCCGTGCTGGGCCGTGCCCGTCTTGCCGCCCACCGTCACCCCGTCGATCTGCGCGTTCGTGCCGGTGCCGTCCTGGACGACCGTCTGCATCGCCGACTGGAGCTGCTCGGCGGTCTCGGAGCTGACGATCCGGGTCGTGGACGCCTCGTCGTCGTAGTCCTCCAGCACATCACCGCCGCCGTCGGTGATCTGCGAGACCAGGTGCGGCGAGACCAACTCACCGCCGTTGGCGATGGCCGCCGAGACCATGGCCATCTGCAACGGGGTCGCGGTGACGTCGAACTGGCCGATGCCGGTGAGGGCCGTGGAGGAGTCGTTCATGTCCGAGGGGTACACGCTGGTGTAGGCCCGGACGGGGACGTCCTGCTCCTTGTCGTTGAAGCCGAACTTCTCCGCCGTCGCCCGCAGCTTGTCCTGCCCGAGGTCGTACGCCATCTTCGCGAAGACGTTGTTGCAGGAGTACTGGAGCGCGGTGCGGATGCTGGCGTCCTCGCAGGGGGCCGACCTGTTCTCGTTCGCCAGCTTGGTGACCGTGCCCGGCAGGGTGTACGGGTCGGGGCTGTCGGTCTTCTCGTCCACCGACGAGTACAGGCCGTCCTCCAGCGCCGCCGCCGCGACCACCAGCTTGAACGTCGAACCCGGCGCCACCGGCTGCCGCAGCGCGCGGTTGGTCAGCGGTTTGTCGGAGTCCTCGGTCAGCTTCTTCCAGGCCGTTCCCGCGGTGTTGGCGTCGGTCAGCGAGGACGGGTCGTACGACGGGGTGGAGACGACCGCGAGGATCTTGCCGGTCTTCGGGTCGATCGCGACGGCCGCGCCCTTCTTGTCGCCGAGCGCGTCATAGGCGGCCTTCTGCACGGCCGGGTCGATCGTGGTGACCACGTCGCCCGGCTCGGCCCGCTGGTTGGTGACCGTGTCCATGACGTCCTTCAGCCGGCTGTCCGAGCCGTTGAGGAGGTCGGCGTAGATGCCCTCCAGCTGGGTCGGCGCGTACGCCTGCGAGGCATAGCCGGTCACCGCGGCGTACAGCTTGCCGTTTTTGTACGTGCGCTTGTACTTGAGGTCGCTCCCTGTCGTCTTCGCGGAACCGGTGATCGACTCACCGGCCACGATGATGTTCCCCAGCGGCGACGAGTACGTCTCGATCGCGTTCCGCCGGTTGTCGCTGTCGTCCGCCAGCGCCTGGCCCTCGTAGAACTGCACCCAGGTCGCCCGCAGCAGCAGAGCGAACACCAGCAGCAGCGCGAAGACCGACGCGCGCCTGATCGTCTTGTTCATCGCGTCCTGGTAGACGACCGGCGGCGGACGAATCGTTCCCATGCGTCCGGTTTTCTCATCGGACGTTCATGTGCGGTGCGTCGACGACGGCGGGGTCAGGCGTCCAGCCTCAGCACGACCTCGTCGATCTCCTCGCCGCGGGCCTGGGCGTACCCCCGGTCGTGGGCCGACAACCGGAACCCGCACTTCTCCAGCACCCGCCGCGACGCGGCGTTGTCCGCCGCCGCGCGGGCGTACAGCGGGCGTTCGGTGACCTCGGCGAGCAGCGCTCCGAGGGCGGCCGTGGCGATCCCGCGCCCCCAGTACGCGCGGTCGACCCAGTAGGTGACCTCACGCTCGCCGGGCTCCCCGTACACCGCCGCGCTGCCCACCACGTCACCGTCCACGAGGATCGTGCGGTTGACGGCGTCGGAGGCGAGGACCCGTTTCCAGTGGGCGTCGAACGCGTCGCGGTCGGCCGGGTCCTTCGGGACGAAGGCGGCCATGCGCAGCGACTCGGGATCGTTCATCTGCCGGAAGAAGACCGGCAGATCACTGGCGTGGACCTCTCGGAGCGCGATCTGCATGCCTCAGAGCCTACGGGTGGCCAGTGTCAGCCGGTCCCGCGCGTCGAACAACGCGTCCTTCACCATCTGCTCGTGCGCCGGCGTCAGCCGCGCCACCGGCACCGAGCAGCTGATCGCGTCGCGGGCGGGCGTGCGGTAGGGGACGGCCACCCCGAAGCAGCGCAGCCCGAGCGTGTTCTCCTCGCGGTCCACGGCGAAGCCCTGCTCACGGACCTGGTGGAGCTCCTCGATGAGCTTCTCCCGGTCGGTGATGGTGTTCTCGGTCAGCGCCGGGAGCGTCTCCGGGAGCATCTTGCGGACCTGTTCGTCCGAGTAGGTGCTCAGCAGCGCCTTGCCGAGGGACGTGGAGTGCGCGGGGAGCCGGCGGCCGACCCGGGTGAAGGGCCGCAGGTAGTGCTGGGACTGGCGGGTGGCGAGGTAGACGACGTTCGTGCCGTCGAGCCGGGCGAGGTGGATGGTCTCGGTCGTGTCGTCCGACAGCCGGTCCAGCGTCGGCCGGGCCGCCGCGACGACCTCGTCGCCGTCGATGTAGGAGGTGCCGACCAGCAGGGCCCGCACCCCGATGCCGTACCGCGTGCCCGTCGCGTCGGTCTCCACCCAGCCCAGCTCCACCAGCGTGCGCAGCAGCATGTAGAGGCTGGACTTCGGGTAGCCGACGGCCTCCTGGACCGCCGCGAGGGAGTGCATACCGGGGCGTCCGGCGAAGTATTCGAGCAGTTCAACCGTCCGTACAGCGGACTTGACCTGCGCGCCGCCCCCCGTCTCGCCAGCCGACATCGCCCTTGACCCCTTCGTTCGACGGGAAATAGTCTCCAACAGCATATTCATCATCAGAGACAGCGTTCAGTATATCGAACGACCCTGGTGAGTGACCCAGTACTGCGGCATTACATGTGTGGAGGGACCCGCGGTGGCAGCAGCACCAGTCTGGAGTGTCGACCCCCGAACCGGGAAGCAGCGTGAACAGGTTGCGGTGGAGGCCACAGCCCAGGAGGTCGACGCCGCCGTCCGCGCCGCGTACGACGCCCGCGCCTCCCTCGCCGACCGCACGGTCCGCGCCGCCTTCCTGCGCACCGCCGCCGACCGGCTGGAGGCCGCCAAGGACCAGCTCGTCGAGGCCGCCGACGCCGAGACCGCGCTCGGCCCGGTCCGCCTCACCGGCGAACTCGCCCGCACCTGCTACCAGCTGCGCGCCTTCGCGGGCATCGTCGACGAGGGCGCCTTCCTCGACGTCGTGATCAACCACCCCGACGACACCGCGACCCCGCCCGTCCCGGACCTGCGCCGCTACAAGGTGCCGCTGGGCGTCGTCGCCGTGTACTCGGCCTCCAACTTCCCCTTCGCGTTCTCCGTCGCCGGCGGCGACACCGCGAGCGCACTGGCCGCCGGCTGCCCCGTCGTGGTCAAGGCCCACCCCGACCACCCCGGCCTGTCCGAGCTGGTCGCGGCCGTGCTGCGCGCCGCGGGCGCCGAGCACGGCATCCCGGCGGGCGTCGTCGGGCTCGTCCACGGCTTCGAAGCCGGCGTCGAGCTGGTCAAGCACCCGCTGGTCGCGGCGGCCGGCTTCACCGGTTCGGTCCGCGGTGGCCGCGCGCTGTTCGACGCGGCGGCGGCCCGTCCGGTCCCGATCCCCTTCCACGGCGAGCTGGGCTCCCTGAACCCCGTGGTGGTGACGGAGGCGGCCGCCGCCGAGCGTGCCGAGGCCATCGGCGCCGGGCTCGCGGGTTCCATGACGCTGGGCGTCGGCCAGTTCTGCGTGAAGCCGGGCCTCGTCCTGGTGCCGTCCGGCGCCGCGGGTGACGGCCTGGTCAAGTCCCTCACGGACGCCGTCAGCGACACCGACGCCGGGGTCCTGCTCGACCACCGCATGCGGGACAACTTCATCGCGGGCGTCGCCGAGCGCGTCGAGCTGCCCGAGGTCGAGTCGCCGGTGACGCCGGGCGCGGGCGGCGAGCACACCGTCAGCGCGGGCTTCCTCACGGTCGCCGCGGACAAGCTCGCCGAGGAGGGCGCCTACGACCTGCTCCTGGAGGAGTGCTTCGGTCCGGTGACGGTCGTCGTCCGCTACGAGGACGACGAGCAGGCGCGCGCGGTGCTGTCGCGGCTGCCGGGCAACCTCACGGCGACGGTTCATCTGTCGGCCGAGGAGGCCGCGGGCGAGGGGCGCGGCAAGGAGATCCTGGCCGAGCTGACGCCGCTGGCCGGGCGCGTGCTGGTCAACGGGTGGCCGACGGGAGTTGCTGTGGCGCCGGCCCAGCATCACGGCGGGCCCTACCCGGCCACCACGTCCACGTCGACTTCTGTGGGCGGGACGGCGATCGAGCGGTGGATGCGGCCGGTGGCCTATCAGGGCGCGCCGGAGGCGTTGCTGCCGCCGGAGTTGCGGGACGACAATCCGCTGGGCCTGCCGCGCAGGTTCAACGGGCGTCTGGAGCGATAGCGCTCCGCGGGACGCGCCGTACGGGGTGCGGTGGATTGCGGTTTACCGGTCCGTTGTGGCTGGTCGCGCAGTTCCCCGCGCCCCTGAGGAGTCGATCCACCCCCTGCGACAATGAGCGGATGGACGTCGAACTTCCCGAACTGCCTTTCTCCCTGCGTACGTACGGGCCCGACGGCCACTGGTCGTACGAGGACGGAGTCCTCACGGGGTGGGCCGGGCCCCGGCAGGACCGGTTCGTGCCGCCCACCGCCGAAGGGCTCGACCCCGCCTCCGACGCGCCCCGTCTGCTCGGGGCGCCCGAAGGGGACTTCCAGCTGATAGCCCGGGTCACGGTCGGATTCGCCGCCGCCTTCGACGCGGGAGTGCTCTACGTCCAGGTCGGCGACCGGACCTGGGCCAAGCTCTGTCTGGAGTACTCCCCGGACGTGCCGACCGTCTGCACGGTGGTCACCCGGGGACACTCCGACGACGCCAACTCCTTCACCGTGGAGGGCAGTTCGGTCTGGCTCAGGGTGAGCCGCACCGGGCGGGCGTTCGCCTTCCACGCCTCCCGGGACGGCAAGCGCTGGACCTTCGTCCGGCTCTTCACCCTCGGCGAGGAGAAGGAGACCGGCGCCGCCCTCGTCGGCTTCATGACCCAGTCGCCGATGGGGGAGGGGTGCGTGGTGACGTACGACCACCTGGAGTTCCGCCCCAACTGGATGCAGGACCTGCGAGACGGAAGCTGAACAGCCAGGTCCCCGCGAACAGGGCCGCCCCGATCCCCAGGCTCACCCGCATCCCCGCGACGAACCCGTCCGACAGCAGCGCCCCGAACACCGCGATCCCGAGCCCGCCGCCCACCTGCCGCGCCGAGTTGAGGACCCCGGCCGCGAGCCCGGCCCGCTCGGCCGGCACCGCCTCCATCATCACGGCGGTCAGCGGCGGGACCGTCAGGGCGCAGCCGAGGGCCATCGGTACGAGGAGCAGGGCCACCAGCACCGGAGAGGTGCCCGCCCCGACGGACAGCAGGAGCAGCAGCCCCATGAGCGCCACGCCCTGTCCGACCAGCATCGGCAGCCGTGGCCCGTACCGGCCCGCCAGCTTGCCGGAGACCACGTTCGTCACGCCGATCAGCGCGCTCATCGGCAGGAACAGCAGCCCGGCGTAGAGCGCGGAGCGTCCCTGGACCTGCTGGAAGAAGAGGGAGAAGACAAACACCATCCCGTAGAAGGCCACGCTGCACGCCACGCCCGCCGCGACCGCGACGGAGATGTTCCGGCTGCGGAACAGGCCGAGCGGGACCACGGGGTGGGGCTGTCGGCGCTCGATCCGGAGGAAGAGGAGCCCGGCCCCCACGGCGACCGCCAGCGCCGCGAGCCCGGTCACCCCGCCCTCGATCACCGCGAAGGTCAGCGCGGTCAGGGTCACCACCGCGGCCACCTGGCCCGGCAGGTCGAGCGGTGCGGGGCGGGGGCGCGACCGGGGTGCCCGGAGGAGCAGCGTCAGCGCCACCGCCCCCAGCGGCAGGTTGACGAAGAAGATGCCCCGCCAGTCCCAGGCCGTGGTCAGCGCGCCGCCCGCCACCGGGCCGAGGGCCACCGCGACCGAGCCGCCCGCGGCCCAGGCGGCCACCGCCCGGGCCCGTCGCGCGGGGTCGTCGTACGCCTGCCGGACGAGCGCGAGCGAAGCCGGCAGTACCACGGCGGCCGCGACGCCCTGCACCACCCGGGCGCCGATCAGCGTCGGCAGGTTCGGGGCCAGGCCGCAGGCCGCCGAGGCCAGGGTGAACAGGGCGATGCCGAGCGCGTACGCCCGGCTCGCTCCGATCCGGTCGGCGAAGGCGCCGGTGGACAGCATCAGGGCGGCGAAGGCGAGAGTGTAGGCGTCCACCACCCACTGCAACCCGGTCATCCCGCCGCCCAGCGAGGAGCCGACGGCGGGGAGGGCCACGTTCACCACGGACGCGTCCAGGGTGATCAGCGCGAAGCCGAGGAGGGCGGCCGTGAGGGCGAGGGCGGGCGCGGGCTTCACGGGGGGCGGGTACCCCGTCCGCGCGGGGCGTTGATGTTCCTCGGTGGGAAGACTGCTCGGCTGTTTGCTCGGCATGACCTCATGCTGCGGATCTTCGCCGCCGTACAGTAGTGGCCTGAATGCCATGCATCCGGAGGTTCTGGCCATGCCGCAGCCGCGGACACCGCACCATGTCGTCGTCATCGCGCCGTCGCCGGTCTCGATGTTCAACCTCGCCATCCCCGAGTTGCTGTTCGCGAAGGTGGAGATCGACGGGGCGCCCGGCTACGCGGTCACCGTCTGCACCCCGGACCCCGGCCCCGTCGCCACCACCGGCGGCCTCGACCTGCACATCGGCCGCGGTCTGGACGCCGTCGAGACCGCCGACACCGTGCTGGTCGCCGGCACGGGCGAGCGGTACGGCCCGGACGCCCGCACGGTCGCCGCCGTGCGCGAGGCGGCGGCGGACGGCAAGCGGGTCACCTCCCTCTGCAGCGGCGCCTTCGTGCTGGCGGAGGCGGGCCTGCTGGACGGCCGCAGCGCGACGACGTACTGGCAACTGGCGGACGAACTGCGGGCCCGCTATCCGGCGCTCGACCTCAAGGGGGACGTCCTGTACGTGCAGGACGGCCAGATCCTCACGTCCTCGGGCTACGCGGCGGGCATCGACATGTGCCTGCACCTGATCCGCACCGACTACGGCGCGGCCGTCGCCAACGAGGTGGCCCGGCTGGCCCTGGTGGCCCCCGTCCGGCCCGGCGGCCAGACCCAGTTCACCCAGACCCCCCTGCCGCCCGAACGCGGCACGGCCTGCGCCGACACCCGGGGCTGGGCCATGCGCAACCTCGACAGGCCGCTGACCCTCACCGACCTGGCCCGCCACGCGGGCGTCTCCGTCCGCACCCTCACCCGGCGCTTCCACGCCGAGAGCGGGGTGAGCCCCCTCCAGTGGCTCCTCCACCAGCGCATCGAGCGCGCCAGGGAACTCCTGGAGACCACAGCCCTCCCAATGGACCAGGTGGCCCGCTCCTGCGGTCTCGGCACCGCCGACTCCCTGCGCACCCACCTGGTCCGCCGCACCGGCCTGACCCCGAGCGCGTACCGCACGCAGTTCAGCCGCCTGGGGGCCGGGGCCGCCTGGGCGCAGCCGTAGGGCACGGGGGAATGAACCCCGCTGCTTGAATGTTCACCGACTGTCCGGAGGGAGTCTCCGTACCCGTACGAGCTGGAGAGAGCCGAGAACATGCGCGTCGAGATCTGGAGCGACATCGCCTGCCCCTGGTGCTACGTGGGCAAGGCCCGCTTCGAGAAGGCGCTCGCGGCCTTCCCGCACCGGGACGGCGTCGAGGTGGTCCACCGCTCCTTCGAGCTGGACCCCGGGCGCGCCAAGGGCGACGTCCAGCCCGTGATCAAGATGCTCACCAAGAAGTACGGCATGAGCGAGGCCCAGGCCCAGGCCGGCGAGGACAACCTCGGCGCCCAGGCCGCCGCCGAGGGGCTGGAGTACCGCACCCGCGACCGCGACCACGGCAACACCTTCGACATGCACCGCCTGCTCCACCTCGCCAAGGAACGCGGCAGGCAGGACCAGCTCATCCAGGCCTTCTACCAGGCCAACTTCGCCGAGGAGCGCTCCGTCTTCACCGAGGGCGACGAGCGGCTCGTCGAGCTGGCCGTCGGTGCCGGGCTCGACGCGGCCGACGTCCGCAAGGTCCTCGCTGACCCCGCCGCCTACGCCGACGACGTCCGCGCCGACGAGCGCGAGGCCGCCGAGCTCGGCGCGAACGGCGTGCCCTTCTTCGTCCTGGACCGCAAGTACGGCGTCTCCGGCGCCCAGCCCGCGGAGGTCTTCACCCAGGCGCTGACCCAGGCCTGGGGCGAGCGCTCCCCGCTCCAGCTCATCGAGCAGACGGACGCGGAGGCCTGCGGCCCCGACGGGTGCGCGGTGCCCCAGCGGTAGAGAACCGCAGGTCGGGGCCGATCTATAAGCATCGCTTGGCGAAACCACGTAGAAATCGGCAATGGACGGGGAGTTCCCGGGGTCCCACAGTGGATGCATGGAGACCCTGGGAACCTTCGAGAGCCTCGTCCGTGCCGAGTTCGCCCCGAAGAACACCTACCTCAACACCGCGAGCACCGGCCTGCTCCCGGCCCGCACCGTGGCCGCGCTGCGCGTCGCCGTGGAGTCGGCCGCCGCCGGTGACCCCACCGACATGTTCGGCGACGTCGAGGCGAGCCGCACCGCGTACGCGCGACTCGTCGGCGTGCCCGACCGCCGGGTCGCGGCCGGCGCCTCGGTCGCCGTCTACAGCGGCCTGATCGCCGCCTCCCTCCCCGACGGCGCCGAAGTCCTCACCGCCGAGGGCGACTTCAGCTCGCTCGTGAACCCCTTCCACATCCGCTCCGGCCTCAAGGTGCGCACCGTCCCCCTGGAACGGCTCGCCGAGTCCGTCCGCCCCGGCACCGCCCTGGTCGCGGTCAGCGCCGCCCAGTCCGCCGACGGCCGGATCGCCGACCTGCCCGCGATCCGCGAGGCCGCCCGGCGGCACGGCGCACGCACCTACGTCGACGCCTCCCAGGCCACCGGCTGGCTGGACTACGACGCGGACGCGGACGACTACTCCACCTCCGTCGCCTTCAAGTGGCTCGTCTGCCCGCGGGGCGTGGCCTTCCTCGTCGTCCCGGAGGACCTCGGCGGACTCCCCCCGCTGTTCGCCGGGTGGGTCGCGGGGGAGCGCCCGTGGGACGCGTGCTACGGCCCCATCGGTGAACTCGCCCACTCCGCACGCCGGTTCGACGAGAGCCCCGCCCTGTTCTCCTACGCGGGCGCCCGCCGCTCCCTCGAACTCCTCGCGGAGCTCGGCGTGGACGCCGTCCGCGCCCACGACCTCGCCCTCGCCGACCGCTTCCGCGCCGGCCTGGCCGCGCTCGGCCACACCCCCGTGCCGTCCCCGGGCTCACCGATCGTCGCCGTCCCCGAACTCGGCCACCGCCAGGCCGAGTTGAGCCGAGCCGGAATCGAGGTCTCCGACCGCGCGGGCAATCTGCGGGCGGCGTTCCACCTCTACAACACGACCGACGACGTCGACCGGCTGCTGGCCGCTCTGGCTGCCTGAACCACTGGCGCCGACCCCGCGGGGACGCTAGGAAGGGCACGTGGAGTCCAGGCAGAGCGCCTCCGCACAACCACCCGCGGACACCGAGCTGCACCGGCGGCTCGTGTACGGCGACGAGTCCGCGCTGGCCGAGGTGTACACGGCCTACGGCGGCCTGGTGCGACGGGTCGCCGCGCGGGTCACCCGCAGCCCCGGCGCCGCCGAGGACGTCGCACAGGAGGTCTTCGCCCACTTGTGGAGCAGGCCGTACGCCTTCGACGCGCGCCGCGGCACGCTGCGCACCTGGCTGTCCCTGCTCGCCCACCGGCGGGCCGTGGACTACGTGCGCAGCGAGGAACGGCACCGCAAGGACGCCCGCGTCGACGACTCGGCGCTGCACGCCGTCCCCGAGCCCGGACCCGGCCCCGACGAGACGGTCGTCGACCGGGAACGCTCCCTGCTGCTGCACACCGCCCTCGCCGCACTCCCGCCGCAGCAGCGGGAAGTGGTGCACCTGGCGTACTTCGCGGGCTGCACCTACCGGCAGGCGGCGGCCGAACTCGGCATCCCCGAGGGCACCGCGAAGACCCGGCTGCGCACCGCGTTGCGGGCCTTGGCCGAGATCTTGGCGGACCCGCCCGATCCTGCGCTGGAAAGGGGCGCATGATGACCGGCAGAGGAGGTGTGTCGCGGTGACCACGGAACACGACGGCGTACGGGAGCTGCTGGCCGCCTGGGCCTTCGGAGCACTGGAACCGGCCGAACGGCGCGCGGTGCCGCTGCACCTGGCCGAGTGCGAGAGCTGCGCGGCGGAGGCGGAACGACTGCGCGAGACGGTACGCCTGCTCGACGGGCCGCGCCTGGACGGCGCCGCCCGCCGCCCCGCCGCGGACGTCCTCGCCGGCGCCCGGCGCGCCCGGCCCACCGGGCCCCGGGTGGCCGCGCACGCCGCGCCGTACGCCGCCGCCGTCGCCGGACTCCGGGCCCTGGTGCCGGAACTGGCGGGGCGCTGGACGACACCGGTGGTGCACGACTGGGACGCGCACGCCACGGTCGCCCATCTCCTCGCCGCCGACGAGCACTTGGCACGCCTGCTGGGCCTGGCCCCGAGGGTGCCGGCCGCACCGCTCCCGGCGGACCTGAGCTGGACCGAGGCCTGGGACCGGCGCACCGCCGACGTCATCGCCCACGAGCACGGCCGGGACCCGGCCCGGACCGTCGCCGACTGGTCCGCGCAGGCGGACGGGCTGTTGACCGTTCCCGAGGCCCACGATCCCGAACGCGCGGCGCGGGCCGTGCTGTCGATGGGGCTGCGGCTGCCGGTCGCCGACCACTACCTGGGGCGGGCCTTCGAGACCTGGATCCACACCGACGACCTCGGCCGCGCCCTCGGACTCGTCGTACCACCACCGCCCGAGCGGCACCTGTGGCAGCTGGTCCGGCTGGCCGTCCGCATCCTCGGCATCGCCCTCGGACCCACCGCGCCCCCGGTGCTGCTCTCGGTCACCGGGGGCGAGGAGTGGGTGCTGGGCGCCGAAGGCGAACCCGTGCTGGCCGAACTCACCCTGGAACCCTATGACTTCTGCCGCCTCGTCGGCGGCCGGGGCGACCCCGACACGGTGGCCGGCAACGCCACCGGCGACGCGGCCGCCGTACGGAACGTACTGGAGCGGGCCGCGTCGCTGGCGTGGCTGTGAGGCGACGGGTCAGCGCACCGGGGTGAAATCCCGTGATCCAATGCTGCATTCTCCGGGGGACAACCCCCGGACCCCCGGCCGGGCTCGGCTCACCGGACGGGAGTGAAATCCCGTGATCCAATGAACGTCGGCCGCCGCACCGGTGCCGCGAACGGCTCCACGGCCGCGTTGTCCACGCTGTTGAACACGATGAAGACGTTGCTGCGCGGGAACGGCGTGATGTTGTCGCCGGAGCCGTGCATGCAGTTGCAGTCGAACCAGGTCGCCGAACCGGCCTTGCCCGTGAAGAGCTTGATGCCGTACTCGCCCGCCATGGCGGTCAGCGCCTCGTCCGACGGCGTGCCCGCGTCCTGCATCTGCAGCGACTTCTTGTAGTTGTCCGTCGGCGTGGCCCCCGCGCACCCGAGGAAGGTCCGGTGCGAGCCGGGCATGATCATGAGCCCGCCGTTGGTGTCGTAGTTCTCGGTCAGCGCGATCGAGACGGACACCGTCCGCATGTTCGGCAGCCCGTCCTCGGCGTGCCAGGTCTCGAAGTCCGAGTGCCAGTAGAAACCGCTGGCCCCGAACCCCGGCTTGACGTTGATCCGCGACTGGTGGACGTAGACGTCCGAGCCGAGGATCTGCCGGGCCCGGCCGACCACCCGCTCGTCCCGCACCAGCGCCGCGAACACCTCGCTGATCCGGTGCACCTCGAAGACCGAGCGGATCTCCTTGGACTTCGGCTCGACGATCGACCGCTCGTCCTCCCGGATCGCCGGGTCGGTGATCAGCCGCTCCAACTCCTGCCGGTAGACCGCCACTTCGTCGTCGGTGATGAGTTCCTCGACGGCGAGGAAACCGTCCCGCTCGTACGACTGGAGATCGAGGGACGAGATCGGGCCGGGGGTGTCGGGGTTGCCCCAGACGACAGGGTCCTGGCGCGGGACGGTGACCTCGGCGGCGCCCCGGCTCGGGTACAGATCGGTGATGGTGGTCATCGGGCTCAGCCCTCCTCGGTCAGCAGCGGGTACACGCCGTTCTCGTCGTGGTCCTCCCGGCCGGTCACGGGCGGGTTGAACACACAGATGCAGCGGAAGTCCTCCTTGATCCGCATCGTGTGCCGCTCGTGCCCGTCGAGGAGGTACATGGTCCCGGGCGTGATCGTGTACTTCTGCCCGGTCTCGTCGTCGGTCAGCTCTGCCTCGCCCTCGACGCAGACGACGGCCTCGATGTGGTTCGCGTACCACATCGACGTCTCCGTACCCGCGTACAGGATCGTCTCGTGGAGGGAGAACCCGACCCTTTCCTTGGCGAGCACGATCCTTTTGCTCTCCCAGGTGCCGGACGCCGACTTCACATGGCGGTCGGTGCCCTCGAGGTCCTTGAACGATCGGACGATCACGTGCTGAACAACTCCTTCTCTCAAACGGTTTCGCGTACGGAGCGGGCGAGGACGCTCAGGCCCTCGTCCAGCTCGTCCGGGGTGACGGTCAGCGCCGGGAGCAGCTTCACGACCTCGCTCTCCGGCCCCGACGTCTCGATGAGCAGCCCGAGTTCGAAGGCGCGCGCGGCGACCCGCCCGGCCCGCGCCTTGTCGTGGAACTCCAGGCCCCACACCAGGCCCCGGCCCCGGTACTCCTTCACATCGGCGAGGTTCTCCTCCGTGATGGAGATGAGCCCCTGCTCGACCTGCTCGCCGCGCGCCCGGGTCTGCTTCTCCATCGCCGACCCGTCGGCCCAGTACGTCTCCAGGGCCGCGGTCGCGGTGACGAACGCGGGGTTGTTGCCGCGGAACGTGCCGTTGTGCTCGCCCGGCTCCCAGATGTCCAGCTCAGGCTTGAACAGGCACAGCGACATCGGCAGCCCGTAGCCGCTGATCGACTTGGAGACGGTGACGATGTCGGGCGTGATGCCGGCCTCCTCGAAGGAGAAGAACGCGCCGGTGCGCCCGCAGCCCATCTGGATGTCGTCGACGATCAGCAGCATGTCCTGCCGCTCGCACAACTCCTTGAGCGCGCGCAGCCATTCGGGCCGGGCGACATTGATGCCGCCCTCGCCCTGCACGGTCTCCACGATCACGGCGGCGGGCTTGTTGAGACCGGACCCCTGGTCCTCCAGCAGCCGCTCGAACCACAGGAAGTCGGGGACCTTGCCCTCGAAGTAGTTGTCGAACGGCATGGGCGTGCCGTGCACCAGCGGGATGCCGGCCCCGGCCCGCTTGAAGGCGTTGCCGGTCACGGCGAGGGACCCGAGGGACATGCCGTGGAAGGCGTTGGTGAACGACACGATCGCCTCGCGCCCCTTCACCTTCCGGGCCAGCTTGAGCGCGGACTCGACGGCGTTGGTGCCCGTCGGCCCCGGGAACATGACCTTGTACGGCAGATCACGCGGCCGCAGCACCAGATCCTGGAAGGTCTGGAGGAAGGCCCGCTTGGCGGTGGTCGACATGTCGAGCCCGTGCGTGACGCCGTCCCGCTCCAGGTAGTCGATCAACGCCCGTTTCAGGACCGGGTTGTTGTGCCCGTAGTTCAGCGAACCGGCGCCGGCGAAGAAGTCCAGGTACTCGTGGCCGTCCTCGTCGTACATACGGCTGCCGTGCGCGCGGTCGAAGACGGTGGGCCAGCCGCGGCAGTAGCTGCGCACCTCGGACTCGAGGGTCTCGAAGACGCTGAGGTCGGGCTGGGTGATGGTCACGACGAATCGCTCCTCGTTGCGTGGGGGGAGTGCCGGGGTCGTCAGCTGTGCGGTCGGGGTGAGGGGGGCTGTGTGCGGGCGGTCTTGCGTGATGGGACCGCGGGTGGTCAGGGTGCGGGGACCGCGTGCGGTCAGGGGGAGAGGGGACCGATGCGGTACAGCACTTCGGGGTCGTGCGGCCCGTCGGGGAACAGGCGGGTCGGGAACAGCACCTCGCGCTCCAGGGCGGCGTCGTGCCGTTCGGCGAAGGCGCCGAACAACCGCTCCGAGGCGGTGTTGCCGGGAGTGATGGTGGTCTCGACGCTCGTGACGCCGTACTCGCCGCCGACCCGCGCGACGAGCCCGTCGAGCAGCGCGGCGGCCACACCGCGCCCCCGGTGGGCGTCGTCCACGGCCACCTGCCAGACGAGCAGGGTGCGCGGACGGTCCGGTCGCACATAGCCGGTGACGAACCCGACCGGCTCCCCGCGCTCGTCCCGGGCGACGGCCGACGTGGCGGCGAAGTCACGGCACCACAGCAGATAGCTGTACGACGAGTTCAGGTCGAGGGTCTTCGAGTCCCTCGCTATCCGCCACAATGCGGCACCGTCCGTCACCGACGGGCGGTCGATTTTCAGGTCGGTCTGCGGCTTGGCTTGCAGGTCTGCTGGTGAGGCAGTCATGCAAATTGAATTTACCGAGGGAAAATGAAAAATGCATGGCCGTCGGGGGTTACGCGGTGGACCTTGCTGTGTTATCGCGCGGGCGCGGGCGGCTGCGCGAGGGTGGTGCGATGTGTCCAGATATGACCGGCATGAAAGGTGCAAATTGGTCAGAGTGTGTAACGCGTCACACCCATGTAACCCCCACGAGATCTGCCCGAATTACCCCTCTTGGCGTTCGCGAAATCTTTGCGTTTAGGCCGCGGAAAAGCGGGCAGAAGAATACGGGAAGCTGCACTCAAAAGAATTCAGTAATTACCCGGGAATTATGCTCCGGTAACCCCGTCGATGTGTTCCCGTGAAATATCCGCGTGCCCGTTGTGCCGGGGCGGGGCAGGGCGGGGCAAGCCTGGAGACAGGCGGGCGCGGCCGGAAGGCCCCGGCCGCGCCCGCCTGGACGACTAACGCCAGTCGCTCTCCGCGGCCCGCAGGGCCCGCTCCACGTCCACGTCCAGGCCGCGCTCGCGCAGCGCCGCCCCCAGTGCCGCGAGGCTCGCCCGGACCGCGCCGGGAGTCGCGTCCGGGCCGTAGTGGTTGACCCGGATCATCTCCTTGGCCAGCGCACCCCCACCCGCGGCCAGCGGCAGCGCCGGGTCCGAGGCCAGTGCCCGAGCCACCAGCTCCGACGCCACCACTCCCGCCGGCGCCCGCAGCGTCGTCGCGACCGGCGCCGCGTCCCGTGCCTCGTGCACGTACGGCTCAAGCCCACCGCCCAGAGCCAGCACTCCCGCCCGGGTGGCCGCGGCAGCCGACGCGTGCCGGGCCATCACCGCGTCGAGCCCGACCTCCTCGATCCGCTCGACGCACGCCTCCAGCGCCAGCATCTCCAACTGCGCGGGCGCGTGCAGGAGCGCCTTCCGGCCGCCGTCGACCCACCGCTCCTTCCAGTCCAGCAGCGACAGGTACGACCGCCGGGGAGCCCGCGGATTCGCGGCCATCCGCGTCCACGCCCGCTCGCTCACCGACACCGCCGACACCCCCGCGGGGCCGCCCATCGCCTTCTGCGCCCCGATCACGCACAGGTCGACGCCCCACGCGTCCGGCAGCACCGGCTCCGCGCCGATCGACGCCACCGCGTCCAGGTAGAACAGCGCGCCGTGCGCCCGCACGACCTCGCCGATCTCGGCCACCGGGTTGGTGTTGCCGGTCGCCGCCTCCGCGTGCACCAGCGACACGAAGTCGATCGACGGGTGCTCGGCGAGGGCCTCCCGGATCTGCTCGGCCGTGACAGCGGTGTGGAAGGGCACTGCGAGGTCGATCACCGTCGCCCCGCAGTCCCGCAGCCAGTCCCCGAAGGTCTGCCCGTACGGCCCCGTGATCACGTTCAGCGCGACCGTCCCGGGACCCGCGGTCGCGCGGATCGCGCCCTCCAGCGGCAGCAGCGCCTCGCCCTGCATGATCACGACGTCCTGCTCGGTGCTCAGCAGCCGCGCCACGCGGTCCTCGACCGACGCGAAGTGCGCGGCGCTCAGCGGGGCCAGGTCAAGGAACGGGTGCGTCACGGCGGTGCTCTTTCGCTCACTGGGGTAGACGTGATCGAGGGTAACCGTCCCGCGACCACCGCCACCGACGGGTGCTTGCCCGACCACCGCCCGGTGCTTCCCCGACCACCGCCCGGTGCTTCCCCGACCACCGGCCGGTGCTTCGCCGGCCGTCGACCCGTGCTTCTTAGGCTGAACGGCCTCCCGACCATCGCTTTGGTTTGAGAGACTCAAACCTTTCCTTATAATCGGAACTCACAGTTCCCTGACAGGAGGCTCCCCGTGAAGACGATCCCCGGGCGCCGGACCCGCATCCTGGCCGCCACCACCGCGACGGCCGGGCTCCTGCTCGTGGCCGGCTGCTCCTCGGACGACGACGGCGGCAGCGGCACCAAGACCGCCGCCGGCGGTGTCGAACTCGTCAAGGCGGGGCAGCTCACGACCTGCACCCACCTGCCCTACCCGCCCTTCCAGTCGGAGATCGACGGCAAGGTGCAGGGCTTCGACGTCTCGCTGATCGACCTCGTCGCCAAGAACCTCGGCGTGAAGCAGGAGATCCTCGACACCCCCTTCGAGAACTTCAAGACGGGCGCCTTCCTCAACTCCGGCGAGTGCGACCTCGCCGCGGCCGGCATGACCATCACCGAGGAGCGCAAGAAGAACGTCGACTTCTCGGACCCGTACTTCGAGGCCACCCAGGCCCTGCTCGTCGACAAGGGCAGCGGGATCACCTCGCTCGCCGACGTGAAGTCCAAGGACGTCAAGCTGGGCGCCCAGGCCCAGACCACCGGCGAGGACTACGCCAAGAGCCAGGGCTTCGACCCGGTCTCCTTCGAGTCCTCCGACGCCGTCCTCAACGGCCTGCGCTCCGGCCAGGTCAAGGCCGTCGTCATCGACTACCCGGTGGTCCAGGGCTGGCTGAAGGACAAGGCCAACTCCGCCGCCTTCTCGGTCGCCGAGCAGATCAACACCGGTGAGCAGTACGGCTTCACGGTGAAGAAGGGCAACACCAAGCTGCTCGCCGCCGTCAACAAGGCCCTCGCCGACGCCAAGGCGGACGGCACTTACAAGAAGCTGTACGAGAAGTGGATCGGCCCGTACGACGCCTCGGCGGCCTCCGCCTCCCCGTCCGCGTCGGCATCCTGACCCCATGGCCGATACGGACACACAACTCCAGCCCCGCAAGAAGGGCCTGACCCGGCGTCAGAAGCGCAGCCTGTCGCGTGGCGCGCAGTACGTCCTGTTCGTCGGCGCCGTGATCGCCTTCGCGGTGTCGGCGGACTGGGACCGGCTGAAGAACCAGTTCGCCCAGTGGGACATCGCGCAGCAGATGTTCCCGGACGTCATCACGCTGGCGCTGAAGAACACCGTGCTGTACACGCTGTCCGGCTTCGCCTTCGGGCTCGTCCTCGGCATGGTCATCGCGCTGATGCGGCTGTCGTCGGTGGGCCCGTACCGCTGGTTCGCCGGCGTGTACATCGAGATCTTCCGCGGGCTGCCCGCCCTGCTCATCTTCATCTTCATCGGTGTGGCCGTGCCGCTCGCCTTCCCGGGGACCGAGATCCCCGGCGGCACCTACGGCAAGGTCGCGCTCGCGCTCGGCCTGGTGGCGGCGGCGTACATGGCGGAGACGATCCGCGCGGGCATCCAGGCGGTGCCCAAGGGACAGATGGAGGCCGCCCGTTCACTGGGCTTCTCACCGGCCCGCGCGATGGTCTCGATCATCATCCCGCAGGCGTTCCGGATCATCCTGCCGCCGCTCACCAACGAACTCGTCCTGCTCTTCAAGGACTCCTCGCTGGTGCTGTTCCTCGGCGTCACCCTGGAGGAGCGCGAACTGTCCAAGTACGGCCGCGATCTGGCCAGCCAGACCGCCAACTCCACGCCGATCCTCGTCGCCGGCCTGTGCTACCTGCTGGTGACGATCCCGCTCGGCTTCGTCGTCCGCCGTATGGAGGCCAAGGCCCAGGAGGCGGTCAAGTGACCAGCACGGCAGAGATCCAGGTCCAGGGCCTGCACAAGTCGTTCGGCGACAACGAGGTCCTCAAGGGCATCGACCTGGAGATCGGACGCGGCGAGGTCGTCTGCGTCATCGGCCCGTCCGGCTCCGGCAAGTCCACCCTGCTGCGCTGCGTGAACCTCCTCGAAGAGCCCACCAAGGGCCAGGTCTTCGTCGGCGGCACCGAACTCACCGACCCGGACGTCGACATCGACGCCGCTCGCCGCCGTATCGGCATGGTCTTCCAGCAGTTCAACCTCTTCCCGCACCTCACCGTGACCGAGAACCTCACGCTCCCGCAGCGCCGGGTCCTCAGGCGCGGCAAGGCGGAGGCGGCGAAGGTGGCCGCCGAGAACCTGGAACGCGTCGGCCTGTCGGAGAAGGCGGGCGCCTACCCGGCCTCCCTCTCCGGCGGCCAGCAGCAGCGCGTCGCGATCGCCCGCGCGCTGTCCATGGGGCCCGAGGTGATGCTCTTCGACGAGCCGACCTCCGCGCTCGACCCCGAACTCGTGGGGGACGTCCTCGCGGTGATGCGGATGCTCGCGAACGAGGGCATGACGATGATGGTGGTCACCCACGAGATGACCTTCGCCCGCGAGGTCGCCGACCGGGTCGTCTTCATGGACGGCGGAGTGATCGTCGAGGACGGCGACCCGGCCCGGGTCATCGGCAACCCGAGCCACGAACGCACCCGCCACTTCCTCTCCCGCCTCCTCGACCCGGCGATGGCCGAGGTGGAGGAGGAGACGTCCGACCAGGTGGGCGGCGAGAAAGCCTGAAGAAGGACATACGTTCCTCTGTCCCCCGCACACCGCCAACCGTCATCATTCGGGCATGACGACTCAAGAGGAGACGGGCGGTCTCGGCGCCGGCGCCACGCTGCCGCCGCTGCCGGAGGACTGGGAACGCTGTCTGGCCGTGGCGGCGCACCCGGACGACATCGAGTACGGCACCGCCTCGGCCGTGGCCCGCTGGACGGCCCAGGGCAAGCAGGTCAGCTATCTGCTGGCCACCCGCGGCGAGGCGGGCATCGACGGACTCCACCCCGACCGGGCCGCTCCGCTGCGCGAGGCCGAGGAGCGCGCCGGGGCCCGTGAAGTGGGCGTCGACACAGTGGAGTTCCTCGACCACCGGGACGGCGTGGTCGAGTACGGGCCCGCCCTGCGCCGGGACATCGTCCGGGCGATCCGCCGGCACCGGCCCGAGATCCTCGTGACCGGGGCGTACACCGTCCGCATGGTCGCCGGCGTGGTCAACCAGGCCGACCACCGCGCGGTGGGCCTCGCCGCCCTCGACGCCGCCCGGGACGCGGGCAACCGCTGGATCTTCCCCGAACTCGCCGACGAGGGCCTCGAACCCTGGGGCGGCATCCGCTGCGTGTGCTTCGCCGGGGCCGAACGGCCCACCCACGGCGTGGACGTCACCGGCGAGCCGCTGGAGCGGGGCATCGCCTCCCTGGCGGCCCACGCCGAGTACACCAAGGGCCTCGGCGCCGGTTCCTTCGAGCCCCGCGCCTTCCTGACCTGGGCGGCCCGCCGGGGCGGCCCCGCGCTCGGCGTGCGGGAGGCGGTCCTCTTCGACGTCCACATGCTGGCCTTCGAGGGACCCCCGCCCTGGGAGCAGTGACCCGCCGGGCCCCCTACTAAGGTGCGAGGCATGAGCGATCACGCGGTGCTGCACGTCAAGGGACGAATCCTGGTCGGGCCCGAGGAGGTCCGCGACGACCTGTGGATCGTCGACGGCCGGATCTCCTACGACCGTCCCGTCGGCGCCCGTGACATCCGTACCGTCGTCGGCTGGGCCCTGCCGGGCCTGGTCGACGCGCACTGCCATGTCGGCCTCGGCCCGCACGGGCCGGTCGCGGAGGACGTCGCCGAGAAGCAGGCGCTGGCCGACCGCGAGGCCGGCACGCTGCTGATCCGGGACGCCGGATCGCCCTCCGACACCCGCTGGATCGACGACCGCGACGACCTGCCGAAGATCATCCGCGCCGGCCGGCACATCGCCCGCACCCGCCGCTACATCCGCGGCTACGCCCACGAGATCGAGCCGGACGACCTGGTCGCGTACGTCGCCCAGGAGGCGCGGCGCGGCGACGGCTGGGTCAAGCTGGTCGGCGACTGGATCGACCGTGACCTCGGTGACCTGTCCGCGGTCTGGCCGCGCGAGGCACTGGACGCCGCCATCGCCGAGGCCCACCGCCTGGGCGTCCGGGTCACCGCCCACTGCTTCTCCGCGGACTCCCTCCCGGACCTGGTCGGCGCGGGCATCGACTGCATCGAGCACGCCACCGGGCTGACCGAGGACCTCATCCCGCTCTTCGTCGAGCACGGCGTGGCGATCGTCCCGACCCTCGTCAACATCGCCACCTTCCCGCAGTTGGCGGCGGCCGGCGAGGGCAAGTTCCCGCGCTGGTCGGCACATATGCGGCGGCTCCACGAGCGGCGCTACGACACCGTGCGCTCCGCGTACGACGCCGGCATCCCGGTGTACGTCGGCACCGATGCCGGTGGCACCCTGCCGCACGGCCTGGCCGCGGCCGAGGTCGCGGAACTGGTCGCCGCGGGCATCCCCCCGGTCGAGGCGCTCGCGGCGACCACCTGGAAGGCCCGGGCGTGGCTCGGCCGCCCCGGCCTGGAGGAGGGTGCCGCCGCCGACCTCGTGGTGTACGAGGCCGACCCGCGCGCCGACGTACGCGTGCTGGCGGCCCCGCACCGGGTCGTCCTCAACGGCCGGGTCGCCGCCTAGGTCACGTTGACGCAGCGTAACCAGCGACCGCCCCGCCTCGTTCTGCACTCCTGCTCACGCGCCGCCCCGTCAACCCGCGCGCTCGCACGGAAGGGGGTGCGGGGGTGACTTCGAGGAACACCCGTGCCGTATGAATCGAAAAAGTTCACGGGAGCACCACGTTGGGGTGAAGTCCCGTGGGACTGCTGACTGTTCACTCTCAGTGCGTAATTCTTGCCGAGTCCCGAGCAAGTCTCCTCTGAGGGGTCCCCACCTTGAACGGCAAGAACTTCCGCATGCCCGCACGCCGTCTCGCGACCGTCGCGACGGCCACCGCCCTGGCCGCCGGTCCCGCGGTCCTGGCCGGCGCGGGCCCAGCGCACGCCACCGGCGGCGAGGGCCGCGCCGGCGCCGTCGTCCTGCGTACCGGGCTCGACGTGTCCCTGCTCAACAAGACCGTGAACGTCCCGCTCGCGGTCTCCCTGAACGAAGTGCAGGCGCCGCAGAGCGCCGAGAAGACCGCGCTGACGGCCGAGTTGAACGGCGTGAACAACGGCCGGGCCTTCAGTGTCCTGAACGCCGAGGTGGCGTCCGCGAAGGCGAACGTCACCGCGGCCAAGGCCGAGGCATCGACCCAGCTGGCCCACGCCAAGCTCCATGTCCCCGGCCTGCCCCTGCTCTCGGTCGTCGAGCTCGGCGCGGTCAGGTCGGAGGCGGTCTGCGAGGCCGGGAAGACCCCGGTCGCCCGGTCCAACGTGCTCGGTGACGTCACCGTCCTCGGCAAGAAGGTCTCCCTGACCGCGGGCGGCCCGACCGAGGTGAAGGTCCCGGGCGTCGGCGAGGTCCGCCTCGACCTCTCCAAGCGGGAGACCACCTCCCGCACGGCCGCCGCCACCGCCCTCGAACTCACCGTCTCCGTCAACCCGTTGAAGCTCAACGTGGCCGAGGTCGAGGGCACCCTGACCCTGGCGAAGGCGACCTGCGAGGCACCGCAGGCGCAGGCTTCCGCGGCGCCCTCGCAGAGCCCGGTCGGTGAGGTGAAGCCCCAGGGCGCCCCCGCCGAGGCCGGGCTGGCCGAGACCGGCGGCAACTCCATGACCCCGTACATCGCGGGCGGCGCCATCGCCCTGCTCGTCGCGGGCGGGGGAGCGGTCGCGGTGGCGCGACGCGGCAGGAGCTGACCGCCCGGCGGTAGCCTGACCGAGGCCGGCGGTCGACAAGCCCCCTGCCCGTCAGGGGTGTTGGCCGCCGGCCGGCACCAGTGACCGGCTTCCGGGAAGCCGACCGGCACGGTCCCGCGGGTGCCGGCGGCCTCACCCGCGTCGGCGCCCGCATCCTGGAACCTGTGCCGCCGGTCAGTGCTGCGACAGGACCATCGCCCGGTCCAGCGCCTGAAGGAACGAGTTGACCGTCGCCCGGTCCCGCACCGCGAGCCGCAGCCACTCCTCGTCCAGACCGGGGAAGGTGTCCCCGCGCCGCACCGCGAAGCCGAGGTCGCGCAGATGCCGGCGCACGGCGGCCGCGCGAGGCAGGCGTACGAGGACGAAGGGGCCTTCCGCCGGCTCGGCGACCCGGAGTCCGTCCGGGGCGAACTCCCGCAGCCCGGCGACGAGATGGGCCCGGTCGGCGGCGATGCGGTGGGCCGCGTGCGCCGCCTCGGCCAGCGCCTGCGGCGCCACGCAGGCCTGCGCCGCCGCGAGGGCCGGGGTGGACACCGGCCACAGCGGCTGGGCCCGTTCCAGTTCCTCGATCATCTCCGGGGCGGCGAGGACGTACCCGATGCGCAGCCCGGCCAGACCCCAGGTCTTGGTCAGGCTGCGCAGCACGACCAGCCCGGGCACGTCCGTGCGGCCCGCCAGCGCCTCCCGCTCACCCGGCACCGCGTCCATGAACGCCTCGTCCACGACCAGCGTCCGCCCGGGACGCGCGAGTGCGGCGATCGTGTCCGCCGGGTGCAGGACCGAGGTCGGGTTGGTCGGGTTGCCGATCACCACCAGGTCCGCGTCCTCGGGCACCGCCGCCGGGTCCAGGCGGAAGCCGTCCTCCGCGCGCAGCAGCAGCCGGTCGACCCGGTGCCCCGCGTCCCGCAGCGCCGCCTCCGGCTCCGTGAACTGCGGGTGCACCACCAGTGGCTGACGTGCCCTCAGGGCGCGCGCGAGCAGCACGAAGGCCTCCGCCGCGCCCGCCGTCAGCAGCACCCGCGCCACCGGCAGTCCGTGCCGGGCCGCCACCGCCGCACGCGCGTCCCGGCCGTCCGGATAGGCGGCCAGCCCGGCCAGCGACGCGGCGATCCGCTCCCGCAGCCACGCCGGGGGCGTGTCCGTGCGGACGTTCACGGCGAGGTCGGTGAGCCGCGCCCCGTCGTCCCGGACCTCCGCGTCACCGTGGTGCCGCAGGTCGTGGCTGCCGGTGCCCTGTCTGTCAGTGCGCATGGGAGTGGGAGCCGTGGTGGTGGTGTCCGTGGCCGTGGCCGTGGTGGTGGCCGTCGTCGTCGGGGTGGAAGTGCGGCTGCTGCGGCATCCCCACCTTGTCCTCGAAGCCCGGCAGCGCGATGCGGTACACGCACGAGTCGCAGTTCATCCGCAGATCTCCCTTGATCGCTTCCTGGTACCGCTCCATCACGAGGGCGAGCAGCTCCGGCTCCGGGCCGATCACGTCGGCGCAGTGCACCTCGGCCTCCGGGTGCGCGGCCGCCCAGCCCTCGGTCTGCTCCCGGACCCGGTCCGGGAGGATGCCGGTGAACAGGAAGTAGGGCAGGACGACGATCCGCCGCGCGCCCAGCTTCACGCAGCGGTCGAGGCCGCTCGGCACGTCCGGCGCGGCCAGCGACACGAACGCCGTCTCCACGCCCGCGTACCCGCGTCCCTCCCACAGCAGCCGGGCCGCCTTGTGCACCTCGGCGTTGGCGTCGGGATCGGTGGAGCCGCGCCCGACGAGCAGCACGGTGACGTCCGCGCGGTCGCCGGGGGAGCGCCCGGCGGAGGAGCCGGAGCCCAGCGCCTCCTCCAGCCGCCGCTCCAGGACGTTCAGCAGCGACGGGTGCGGGCCCAGGGGACGCCCGTAGGTGTACGAGATCCCCGGGTGCCGCTCCTTCTCGCGGGCCAGCGCCGCCGGGATGTCGCCCTTGGCGTGCCCGGCGGAGACCAGCATGAGCGGCACGGCGGTGAACCGTCGTACGCCCTGCTCCACCAGCTCGGTGACGGCCTCGCCCAGCGGCGGCGGGGACAGCTCGATGAAGCCGCCCGCGACGGGCAGTTCGGGGTGGCGGCGTCCCAGCTCCCGGACGAAGTCACGGAACGCCTCGGCCCCGGCCTCGTCGCGGGTGCCGTGGCCGGCGATGAGCAGAGCGGGCTGGGGGGTGGTCACGATTTCTCCTCGGTGGAAACGGGGTGGTACAGCAGGGCGTTGAGCGCGGCCGAGGCGACGGCCGACCCGCCCTTCTCGGACACGTTGCTCACGGCGGGCAGCCCGCTCTCGCGCAACGCGGCCTTGGACTCGACCGCGCCGACGAAACCGACGGGCAGGCCGATGACGAGCGCCGGGGCGGCGTCCAGGGTGAGCAGTTCCTCCAGCGCGGTCGGCGCGTTGCCGATCACCCAGAGGGCGCCGGGGCCGACCTGCTCGTGGGCGAGCCGGATCGCGTGCGCGGAACGGGTCAGGCCCGGCCCGGCGACGGCGTCCCGCAGCCGGCAGACGGTCTCGCGCCGGGTGATCCCGGCGGCCACCATCTCCACGTCCACGACGACGGGCGCCCCGCCGTGCAGCGCGGCGTGCGCCTTCGCCAGTTCGCCCTCGTCCATGACGAGGTCGTCGGCGTACTCCAGGTCGGCGGCGGAGTGGATGACCCGCTCCACCACCGCCCGGGTCAGCGGCGGGAGGTGCGAGGTGTCCAGACGGGCCCGCAGCCGCCGGTAGGACTCCTCCTCGATCGGATGGATCACGCGATTCACTTGGCGTCCTCCAGTGAGCCGTCCTGCCAGCGGTAGCCGCGCGGTGTCACCATGCGCCCCGCGATGTCACGGGTCGCCGTGTTGCCGACGGTCACCACCGTCATCATGTCGACCGTCGCCGGATCCAGGGACCCCAGCGACGTGAGCCGACTGGACTCGTCCGGCCGCGACGCGTTCCGTACGACCCCGACCGGTGTCGCGGGCTCGCGGTGCTCGGCGAGGATCGCCAGCGCCTTGGGCAGCTGCCAGTCACGGCCCCGGGAGCGCGGGTTGTAGAAGGTGACCACGATGTCCGCCTCGGCCGCCGCCCGTACCCGCCGCTCGATGACCTCCCACGGGGTGTGCAGGTCGGAGAGGCTGATGGACACGTGGTCGTGGCCCAGCGGGGCGCCCAGGATCGCGGCGGCGGCGAGCGCGGCGGTCACACCGGGGACACCGACCACCTCGATGTCGTCGGAGGCCTCGGCGAGCGCGGGGGAGGCCATGGCGTACACGCCCGCGTCCCCGCTGCCGATCAGCGCCACGGCCTGCCCCTTGCGGGCCTCCGCCACGGCCGTGCGGGCCCGCTCCTCCTCGGCGCCGAGCCCCGACTCCAGGATCACGGTGCCGGGCCGCAGCAGGTCGCGGATCTGGTCGACGTACTGGTCCAGGCCGACCAGCACGGAGGCGCGCCGGAGTTCGGCCTTCGCGCGCGGGGTGAGCAGGTCCCGGGCGCCGGGCCCGAGCCCGACCACCGCGAGCCGGCCGCGCGCGGGACGCCGTACGACGGCACAGGTGGCCATCGCGGGCAGCCCGTCCGCACGTTCCGACTTCCGCTTGGGTACGAGGAGTTCGCCGCCGGTCGCGAGCGCGGCGGCCTCGGCGACGGACGGGGTACCGACGGCGGCGAGCGGCGCGTCGGAGGGGTTGGGCACCTCGACGGCCGCCAACTCTTCGGCGGAGTGGGTCACCACGGGGACGCCCAGCCGAGCCGCCGCCTCCACGATGCCGGGTTCCCCGGCCTTGGCGTCGACGGTGGCGAGTTCGGCGACCGAGCGCGCGGACAGCCCGGCGTCCCGGAGGGCGTCCCGGACCAGCCCGAGCACCTCCTCGACGGGCGCCCCCCTGGAGGCGCCGACGCCGACGACGAGGGACGGCGGCCTGAGGACCACCTCGCCCTCGGCGGGCGCCACGAGCCGGTCGGTGACCCGCACGGTGCGGGCGCCCTCCGCGGTGACCTTCAGCGCGGGCAGCGGCCACGCCAACTCCGCCGCCAGGGCGACCGGTTCACCGTCCAGCAGGGCCCGCGACACGGCGGCGACATCCCCCTCGACGGGGAAGCCGAGCGTGTCAAGGCCCGGCAGCCCGACCGCGTCCGTCGCCGTCGTCACCACCGGCATCGCACCCAGCAACTCACCCACCTCACCGGCGAGTTCGTTGGCTCCGCCGCCGTGCCCGCCGACCAGCGACACGGCGAACCGCCCGCCCTCGTCGACGCACACCACACCCGGGTCGGACGCCTTGTCGCCGAGCAGCGGCGCGACCAGCCGCACCACGGCACCCGTGGCGAGGAAGCACACCAGCTGCTCGCACTCCGCGAACGCGGCCCGTACGGCGTCCCCGACGGGACCCTCGTACACCCGTGTCCGCTCCGGCCACGCGGCGGCCAGCCGGTCGCGCGCAGCCGCGCCCGCCGCGGTGGCGGAAATGAGGCCGATCACAGGGCAACTCCCTCTTGAGAAACGGGGGTCCGGGACCCCCACAGCAGAAAAACAGGATTGGTCGCCGCGAGCCGGGTGACATCCCCCGGCAGCGGCGCCAGCCGCGACGACTGCAACAGCACGCCGTCGCAGGAGAACCCGGCGCCCGTCAGCGCCTCGCGCACGGCCGGCACCCGGTCGAGCGCGGCCATCGCCACGACCACCGTCCGCCGCGCCCGTCGCGCGCACGCGGTCACGATCGCGGGCAGCTCACGTCCCCCGCCGCCGACGAACACGGCGTCCGGCTCGTCGAGATCGGACAGCACCGTCGGCGCGGCCCCGTGCACGGCCCGTACGTCGACACCGTGCGCCGCCGCGTTGGCGCGCACCCGCTCCACGCCGTCCCGGGTCTTCTCGACGGCGGTGACGGCGGCGCCGAGCCGCGCGCACTCCACGGCGACGGAGCCGGAGCCCGCCCCGATGTCCCAGACGTGGTCGCCGAGCCGCGGGCCGAGCCGGGCCAGCGCGAGGGCCCGTACCTCGAACTTGGTGATCATCGAGTCGCGGTGCGCGAACTCGTCCTCGTCCAGCGCCCACCGGGACGGGCCGGGGCCGGCCCCGGCCACCGTCAGCGCCGTGCCGCCGAGCACCCGCGTCTCGTCCAGGCACAGCACCACGCTGACCGACGTCCCCCAGTCCCGGGCGGCGGCCTCGGCCGGGGTCACCCGCTCGACGCGCTCCTCGGCGGAGCCCAGCGCGGAGGCGACGACCAGGACCCGGGCGTCGGCGCGCAGCGCGGCGCCGAGCTCGGCCGGCCCGGACCCGGGCCCGGTCAGCACGGCGACCTTGGGCCGCGCCCGGCACACGTTGACGGCCGTCCGCAGCTCCCGCCCGTGCGCGCTGACCACCACCGCGTCGTCCCACGTCAGCCCGAGCCGCGCGAAGGCGGCGGCGACGGACGACACCCCGGGCCGCACCTCCAGCCGGTCGGCCCCGAACCGCTCGGCCAGCGCCCGCACGATCCCGAAGAACCCGGGATCACCGGAGGCGAGCACGACGACGGGGTTCCGCAGCTTCAGATGCCGCTCGACGGCGTCCAGCGCGGGCGCGAGCGGCCCGAGGACGACCTGCTCGGCGTCGGCCGGGACCGGCGCGGACGCCAGATGACGCCGGCCGCCCACCACCAGCCGGGCCCCGGCCAGCGCGGCGGCGGGGACCGGCGCCCCCGTGCCCGTGCCGAAGACCGTGATCACGTACTCGCACCCCGCGCGCGCAGGGCCCGGCGGGCCTCCGGGTCGGCCTTGCGGTACCCGTGGAAGTGGCCGGGGTGGTACAGGTGCGAGCGGGTGCCCTCGGCGTCGAGCGCGGGCCCGACCAGGAAGAGGGTGTGCTTCCAGAGCTTGTGCTCCTTCACCGTCTCCTCCAGCGTCTCGATCGTGCACCGCACGACGAGCTCCTCGGGCCAGGTGGCCTGGTAGGCGACGACGACGGGCGTGGAGGTCGGGTACCCGCCCTCCAGCAGCTCCCGCACCAGCTGACCGCTGCGCGCCGCCGACAGGAAGATCGCCATGGTGGTGCCGTGCTTGGCGAACTCCCGCACCTCCTCGCCGGGCGGCATCGGCGTCTTGCCGCCGCCGAGCCGGGTCAGCACCACCGACTGCGCGACCTCGGGGATGGTCAGCTCGCGCTGCGCGAGCGCGGCGACGGCGGAGAACGCGGAGACACCGGGCACCACCTCGGTGGCGATACCGATCTCGGCACACCGGTCGAGCTGCTCCTGGGTACCGCCCCAGAGAGCGGGGTCACCGGAGTGGATGCGGGCGACCCGAAGGCCGTCCTGGCGGGCCCGCCGGTAGACGGCGACGACGTCCTCCAGCGACATCGTCGCCGAGTCGAGGATCTCCGCGCCCTCGCGGGCATGCTCCAGCACCTCGGCCTGGACCAGGCTGGCCGCCCAGATCACGACGTCGGCCTCGGCGATGGCGCGTGCGGCACGGAACGTCAGCAGGTCGGCGGCGCCGGGGCCGGCACCGACGAAGGTCACCTTGCCGGTGGGGGTGTCGGCCATGGAAATCGGTCCTCCTACAGGTACTGCCGGATGTGCGGAAACGGGGGCTGATCGGATACGAAGAACCCATGGCGGTCTTCGTCGCGCTCGGCGCGTTCCTGATGACGCTGGCCGGCGGCTGGACGGCCCAGAAGGTGACCGACCGTCGCCATCTGGTCCTCGGGCTGGCCGGCGGCCTCATGCTCGGTGTGGTCGGTCTGGATCTGCTGCCGGAGGCGCTGGAGGCGGCGGGCACCGAGATCTTCGGCGTACCGGCCGCGCTGCTGCTGTTCGTGGCGGGCTTCCTGGCCGCCCATCTGGTGGAACGTCTCCTCGCGGTACGCCAGGCGGCACACGGCGGCGAGGAGCACGACGGCCGGGTCCCCGAGGTGGGGCTCACGGCCGCCGCCGCCATGGTGGGTCACAGCGCCATGGACGGCGTGGCGATCGGCGCGGCCTTCCAGGTGGGCGGCGGCATGGGCGTGGCGGTCGCCCTGGCGGTGATCGCCCATGACTTCGCGGACGGCTTCAACACGTACACGATCACGAGCCTGTACGGGAACGCCCGCCGCCGGGCACTGGCGATGCTGTTCGCGGACGCGGCGGCCCCGGTGCTGGGCGCGGCCTCGACCTCCTTCATCAACATCCCCGAGAAGCTGCTCGGCGCCTATCTCGGCTTCTTCGGCGGCGCGCTGCTCTACCTGGCCGCCGCCGAGATCCTGCCCGAGGCCCACCACGAACACCCCGCCCGCTCGACCCTGCTGTGCACGGTCGCGGGCGCGGCGTTCATCTGGCTGGTGGTGGGCATCGCCGACTGACGCCCCGAGGGACGCTCTCACAGCTTGCCGCCCCGCCCGCCGTCACGCCGGGCGGGCGCGATGAGCGTGGAGAGGTAGGGCAGCGGGCCGCCGTCGAGCTCGGCGGCGGCCCGCACCGACTCCTCGGGCAGCCCCAGCGCCGACCCCCACACGGCGTCGTCGAGCCGCCCGGTCTCCCGCAGGGCCTCGGCGACCTCCTGGGCCTGCCGCCCGAACTTGTACGCGACGACCGTCCCCGGCCCGGCGAGGGCGTCCTTGAGCACCGCGGCCCCCGCGGTCACGGGCACCAGCGTCAGCGGCTCGGTCCCCTCGGTGAGCACCGCCCCGGACCGGGCGGCGAGGTCCTGCATGGCGGTGATGCCCGGCACGGTCTCGACGACGGTCCCCGGCACCAGCTCGGCGACGGTCTGCGCGAGGTAGGTGAAGGTGGAGTACACATTGGGGTCGCCGATGGTCGCGAAGGCGACGGTGCCGTGCGCGCGGAGCAGTTCGGCGACCCGCGTCCCGGCGGCGTCCCAGGCGGCCTCGCGGCGCCCCCGGTCGCTGCGCTCGTTGAGCGCGAAGACGACCCGGACGACCTTCTCCTGCCCGACGTAGTGCAGCACGGTGGCCTCGGCCCGCCCCCGCTCCAGGGTGTCCATCACGGGTACGACGACCACGTCGGCGGCACGCAGCGCGTTGACGCCCTTGACGGTCACCAGCTCGGGATCGCCCGGGCCCACCCCGACTCCGATCAACCTGTTGCTGCTCATGACGTCCGGCACCTCTCCACGAACCGACGGGCCACACCGGGCTGGGACGCCCAGTGCGTGTGCAGGTAACTCGCGTGCACACCCTGTTGTACGAAACCTTCGACGCGCCGCGCAGGGGCGCGCACCCCCCATGCGGGAGCCGCCCCCGCGCCGGGCTCCACGACGGTGCGGTGGAACTCGTGCCCCCGCATCCGCGTCCCGGCGACGGCGAGCGAACTGTCCCCGACGGCCACCGCGTCCCGGTACCCGAGCGTGAGCCGCTCGCTCATCCGCGCGGAGGCGTCGAGCACCCCGCACATGGGGAGCCCGTCGAGCTCACGGCAGAGGTAGAGCAGCCCGGCGCATTCGGCGGCGACGGGAGCGCCACTGAGGGCGAGCTCGCTGACGGCCTTGCGCAGAGGCTCGTTGGCGGCCAGTTCACCGGCGTACACCTCGGGGAAGCCGCCGCCGATGAC
Organism: Streptomyces sp. Act143; assembly: GCF_003143935.1. GTDB lineage: Bacteria > Actinomycetota > Actinomycetes > Streptomycetales > Streptomycetaceae > Streptomyces. The sequence continues at coordinate 8,205,371 of NZ_QFRX01000001.1, forward strand.
CAAACCGCTGGTGTCCGGGGGGAGTTGCTCGTCGCGGAGGGGATCGAAGGTGACGACTTCGGCTCCGGCGGCGGAGAGCAGCTCGGTGTGCTCGGCGTAGGAGAAGGTGAAGGCGGAGCCACCGGCAACGGCGACTACGGGGCCTCGCCCCTCGACCGACCGGGTCGGGTGGTCGGTGGGCACCGGCTCGGGGGTCCAGGCGGCGGAGCCCCCTGGTACGGCGCCCGCGGTACGGGCCAGCGCTTCCAGCGCGGCCAGGTCACACCCTTCGGCGACCTGCGCCCCCATCGCGGCCACGGCCTCGACAGCCGCCCCCCGCCGCTCAGCAACCGGCACCAACCCCAGATGCCGAGAAGGCGTGTCCACCTGAGCCACCCGCCGCAGCACCCCCAGGACCGGCACCCCGGCAGCGTCCAGAGCCTCCCGAAGAAGCTCCTCGTGCCGATCGGACGCGACCTTGTTGAGGATCACGCCCCCGACCCGCACCTCCGGATCCCAGGAGGCGAACCCGTGCACCAGCGCCGCCACCGACCGGGACTGCGACGAGGCGTCGACGACCAGCACCACCGGCGCCCGCAACAGCTTCGCGACATGAGCGGTGGACGCCAGTTCACCTTCCCCCGCGGCCCCGTCGTACATCCCCATCACGCCCTCGACCACGGCGATGTCACACCCGCGCGAACCGTGCGCGAACAACGGCCCGATCAACTCCGGCCCGCACAGATACGCGTCGAGATTCCGTCCCAGCCGCCCGGTGGCGAGCGAGTGGTACCCGGGGTCGATGTAGTCCGGCCCGACCTTGTGCGGCGACACGGCAAGCCCCCGCGCGGCGAACGCGGCCATCAACCCCGTGGCGACGGTGGTCTTCCCGCTGCCCGAGGAGGGCGCGGCGATGACCAGCCGAGGGACGGAAACGGAGGAGGACATCACCACTCGATACCCCGCTGCCCCTTCTGCCCGGCGTCCATCGGGTGCTTGACCTTGGACATGTCGGTCACGAGATCGGCGAAGTCGACCAGCTTCTCGGGAGCGTTCCGCCCGGTGATCACGACATGCTGGGTGCCCGGCCGATTGCGGAGCACGTCGATCACCTCGTCCGTGTCCACCCACCCCCAGTGCATGGGGTAGGCGAACTCGTCGAGCACGTACAGCCGGTACGTCTCGGCGGCGAGGTCCCGCTTGACCTGCTCCCAGCCCTCCCGCGCCTTCTCCTCGTTGTCCATCTGGGCGTCCCGCTGGACCCAGGACCACCCCTCGCCCATCTTGTGCCAGTCGACGGACCCGCCCTCACCGGACGCCCCCAGCACCCGCAGCGCGTTCTCCTCGCCGACCTTCCACTTGGCCGACTTGACGAACTGGAACACCCCGATGGGCCACCCCTGGTTCCAGGCCCGCAGCGCGAGCCCGAAGGCGGCGGTGGACTTGCCCTTCCCGATCCCGGTGTGCACGACGACCAAAGGCCGATTACGCCGCTGACGAGTGGTCAGCCCATCGTCCGGCACCACACTCGGCTGTCCCTGAGGCATTACGCGGCCCTCCTCTGCACGTCCTTGACCAGGCCGGCGATGGAGTCCGCCCGCAACTCGTCGAGCGTCACCGCCGTACCCCCCAACTCACCCGCGAGCTGCCCGGCGAGCCCCAGCCGCACGGGCCCGGACTCACAGTCGACGACGACGGAGGCGACCCCGTCGGCGGCGAACAGCCGAGCCGCCCGCTGGGACAGCGCGACCGGCTCGGGCCCGCCCGTGGCCCGCCCGTCGGTCACCACCACGACCAGCGCCCGTCGCGCCGGGTCCCGCAACCGCTCGACCCGCAGCACCTCATGCGCCTTCAGCAGCCCGGCGGCGAGCGGCGTCCGCCCACCGGTCGGCAGCGACTCCAGCCGCGCCGCGGCGGCATCCACGGACGACGTCGGCGGCAACGCCACCTCACCCGCCGTCCCCCGGAACGTCACCAGGCCCACCTTGTCCCGCCGCTGATACGCGTCGAGCAGCAGCGACAGCACCGCGCCCTTCACCGCGCTCATCCGCTGCCGCGCGGCCATCGACCCGGAGGCGTCCACGACGAAAAGCACCAGGTTCCCCTCGCGCCCCTCCCGCGTCGCCTGCCGCAGATCGTCCCGGCGCAGCACCAGCCCCGGCCCGGACCGGCCGCGCGCCCGCTGATGCGGTGCCGCCGCCTGCACGGTGGCCGCCAGGTGCAGCTTGGTCAGCGCGCCCTTGGGGCGTCGCGCACCCGTGGTCCGCCCGTGCTCGGTCCGCGCCCGCGACCGCCGCCCGGCGGCACCGTCACCGAGCCCCGGCACACTGAGCACCTTGGTGCGGAACGGCTCCGCAGCCCGTACGGCCGACTGCTCACCGGAACCGGCCCCGCCGGCCTGCGGTTCCCCGCCCTCTCCGGCCTCGGGCTGCGCCGCGGCCCCGGAGTCGCCCTGCGACCCGTCGTCCGGCGCCGGCTGCCCGCCGCCCCCGCCGGGCCCGTCCGGATCGGGATCGTCCTCGCCCTCGCCGCTGAACTCCTCCAGCGTCTGGTCGAGCTTGTCCTCGTCAAGTCCCGGCGCGTCGAAGGGATTGCGGCGCCTGCGATGCGGCAGCGCCAGCAGCGCCGCCTGCCGCACGTCCTCGGCCAGCACCTCGGTCCGCCCGGCCCACGCGGCCAGCGCCGTGGCCGTCCGCGCCATCACGATGTCGGCGCGCATGCCGTCCACCTCGAACGCGGCACAGGTCGCCGCGATCTGCCGCAGCGCCCCGTCGCCCAGCCGCACCGACGGCAGCAACTGCCGCGCGGCGACGATCCGTTGCCGTACGGCCGCCTCCTCGTCGGCCCAACGCGCCGCGAAACCGCCCGGGTCGTCGTCGTAGGCGAGCCGCCGCCGCACGACCTCCACCCGCTGGTCGGGTTCGCGCGAGGCCGCGACCTCCACGGTCAGCCCGAACCGGTCGAGCAACTGCGGCCGCAGCTCACCCTCTTCGGGGTTCATGGTCCCCACGAGCAGGAACTTCGAGGCGTGCCGCACGGAGACGCCCTCGCGCTCCACGTACGAGGCGCCCATCGCGGCGGCGTCGAGGAGCAGATCGACGAGGTGGTCATGGAGCAGGTTGACCTCGTCGACGTAGAGAATCCCGCGGTGCGCGTCGGCCAGCAGGCCCGGCTCGAAGGCCTTCACGCCCTCCGCGAGCGCCCGCTCGATGTCGAGGGCGCCGACGAGGCGGTCCTCGGAGGCGCCGACGGGGAGTTCGACCATGCGGGAGGGGCGGGACGCGCCGGGGCCGGGCTCGTGCGGGCCGTCCGGGCAGCCGGGGTCGGGCCGGGCCGGGTCGCAGGAGAAGCGGCAGCCGGCAACGACGTCGACCTCCGGCAGCAGCGCCGAAAGGGCCCGCACCGCCGTGGACTTGGCGGTGCCCTTCTCGCCGCGCACCAGCACTCCGCCGACGGCCGGCGACACGGCGTTCAGCAGGAGTGCCAGCCGCAGGTCGTCCTGACCGACGACGGCCGTAAAGGGGAAGGGGGTGGTCACTGGTCGTCGCCCTCCAAGTCGCCCTCCAGCTCCAGATACGTGGCGCGCAGCCGCTCCAGCGTGTCCGCGTCCGGCTCCGCCCACAGCCCGCGGTCGGCGGCCTCCAAAAGCCGCTCGGTGATGCCGCGCAGCGCCCATGGGTTGGACTTCTTCATGAAGTCCCGGTTCTCCGGGTCGAAGACGTACTCCGCGCTGAGCTTCTCGTACATCCAGTCGTCGACCACGCCCGCCGTGGCGTCGTAGCCGAAGAGGTAGTCGACGGTCGCCGCCATCTCGAAGGCGCCCTTGTAGCCGTGCCGGCGCATGGCCGCCATCCAGCGCGGGTTGACCACGCGGGCGCGGAACACGCGGTGCGTCTCCTCGCCCAGCGTGCGCGTCCTCACCTGGTCCGGGGTCGCCGAATCGCCCACGTACGCCTCGGGGTTGGCGCCCGTGAGATGCCGGACCATGGCGACCATGCCGCCGTGGTACTGGAAGTAGTCGTCCGCGTCGACGAGGTCGTGCTCGCGGGTGTCCACGTTCTTCGCGGCCACGTTGATCCGCTTGAACGCCGTCTCCATGTCCCCGCGCGCCGCCCGCCCGTCGAGCCCGCGCCCGTAGGCGTAACCGCCCCACACCGCGTACACCTCGGCGAGGTCCGCGTCGGAGCGCCAGTTGCGGGCGTCGATCAGCGGCAGCAGACCGGCACCGTACGCGCCCGGCTTGGAGCCGAAGACGCGGGCCGTCGCGCGCCGCCGGTCGCCGTGCTCGGCGGTGTCCTCGTCGGCGTGCGCCCGCACGAAGTTGCGGTCCGCGGGCTCGTCCAGCTCGGCCACCTTGCGCACCGCGTCGTCGATCAGCCCCACCACGTGCGGGAACGCGTCCCGGAAGAACCCGGAGATGCGGACGGTGACGTCGATGCGCGGGCGGCCCAGCTCCGCCAGGCCGATGACCTCGAAGCCCGTCACCCGCCGCGACGCCTCGTCCCACACCGGCCGGCACCCCAGCAGCGCCAGGATCTCGGCGATGTCGTCACCCTGGGTGCGCATCGCCGACGTGCCCCACACCGTCAGGCCGACGGACTTCGGGTACTCGCCGGTGTCGGCCAGGTACCGCTGGACGAGCGAGTCGGCGAGCGCCTGCCCGACCTCCCAGCTCAGCCGGGACGGAATGGCCTTGGGGTCGACCGAGTAGAAGTTCCGCCCGGTCGGCAGCACATTGACCAGACCGCGCGTCGGCGAACCGGACGGGCCCGCCGGGACGTACCCGCCGTCGAGCGCCTTGAGGATGTGGTCGATCTCGTCGGTGGTGCGGGCCAGCCGGGGCACGACCTCATTGCAGGCGAACTCCAACACGGCCACGCCGTCGGCGAGTTCGGCCCCCAGCACACCGCGCAGCACGGCCGGGGCGACGGACACGTCCCAGTCCCGGGCCTCCATGCCCTCCGCGACCCGCCGGCACAGCTGCTCCAGCAGATCGATCGCGTCGGCGGCCGTACGCGCCGGCCCCTCGACCAGATCGGTCAGCTCCACCGGCACCTTCACCGGCGCACCCGGCTCGGCCAGCAACTCCTTCTCCACCAGCCCGAAATGAGCCGCGAACGAAGCCCGCAGCCCCGGCAACGCGTTGGCCTGCCCGCCCCACACCTGCGAGGCCCGCAGCACGGCCAGCACGAGATTGACCCGTGCCTCCCCGACCGGGCCGCCGCCGAGGATGTGCAGACCGTCCCTGATCTGCACGTCCTTGATCTCGCACAGGTAGCCGTCGATGTGCATGACGAACTCGTCGAAGTCGTCGTCGTCCGGCTGGTCCTCGACATGCAGGTCGTGGTGCAGCTCGGCCGCCTTGACCAGCGTCCAGATCTGCGCGCGCACGGCCGGCGCCTTCGTCGGGTCCAGGTCGGAGACGAGCGCGTACTCGTCGAGGAGCTGCTCCAGCTTGGCGAGGTCGCCGTAGGTGTCGGCGCGCGCCATCGGCGGCACCAGGTGGTCGACGACGGTGGCGTGGCCGCGCCGCTTGGCCTGGGTGCCCTCGCCGGGGTCGTTGACGATGAAGGGGTAGATCAGAGGCAGGTCGCCCAGCACCGCGTCCGGCGCACAACCCCCGCTCAGCCCCAGCCCCTTGCCCGGCAGCCACTCCATCGTGCCGTGCTTGCCCATGTGGACGATCGCGTCGGCGCCGAAGCCCCCCTCCGATGTTGCAGCCTCCAGCCAGCGGTACGCGGCCATGTAGTGGTGCGACGGCGGCATGTCGGGGTCGTGGTAGATCGCGATCGGGTTCTCGCCGAAGCCGCGCGGCGGCTGGATCATCACGACGACGTTCCCGAACTGGAGGGAGGCGAGCACGATGTCGTCCCCGTCGACGTAGAGACTGCCGGGCGGCTCGCCCCACGCCTCCAGCATGCCGTCCCGCAGCTCCGGGTCCAGCTTGCCGAACCACGCCCGGTAGTCGGCCAGCGGCACCCGCGCGGGCGCGGCGGCCAGCTGCTCCTCGGTGAGCCATTCGACGTCGTGGCCGCCGGCGTTGATGAGCCGGTGGATCAACTCGTCGCCTTCGGAAGGGTATTCGGTGAGGGAGTAGCCCGCCCGCTTGAGGGCGTCCAGCACCTGCACCGCGGAAGCGGGCGTGTCCAGGCCGACCGCGTTGCCGACCCGCGAGTGCTTGGTCGGGTAGGCGGTGAAGACGAGGGCGAGCTTCTTCTCGGCGTTCGGCTTGTGCCTGAGCCGCGCGTGCCGCACGGCGATCCCGGCGACGCGCCCGGCCCGCTCGGGGTCGGCGACGTAGACGGGGACGTCGTCCGGCCCCTGCTCCTTGAAGGAGAACGGGACGGTGATCAGCCGCCCGTCGAACTCGGGGATCGCGACCTGCATCGCCGCGTCCATGGGGGAGAGGGCGGCGTCGGACGCGTCCCAGGCCGCCCTGGACGTCGTCAGGCAGAGCCCTTGCAGCACCGGCACGTCGAGCTCGGCGAGCGCCCCGATGTCCCAGGCCTCCTCGTCGCCGCCCGCGGACGCCTGCGAGGCGTGTGTGCCGCCCGCGGCGAGGACGGTGGCGACGAGGGCGTCCGTCCGCCCGAGCAGCTCGTACAGCCCGGCGTCGGCGCCGCGCAGCGAACCGCAGTACACGGGGAGGGCGTTGGCGCCGCGCGCCTCGATCGCGTCGCACAGCGTGTCGACGAAGGCGGTGTTGCCGCTGAGCTCGTGGGCCCGGTAGAAGAGCACGCCGACGGTCGGACGGCCCTCGACGAAGGCACGGTCGCCGTGGACGCCGTACTCCGGCATCTTCTGCGGCTCCAGGAATCCCTCACCGGTCAGCAGCACGGTGTCGGAGAGGAACCGGGCCAACTCGGTCAGGTTCCCGGGGCCGCCCTCGACGAGGTACTTCAGCGCCTCGGCCACCACACCGGCGGGCACCGACGACTCGGCCATCAACTCGGCGTCCGGCACGGCCTCGCCGCCCAGCAGCACGGTCGGGATGCCCGAGGCCTTCAGGGCGGCCAGCCCGTCCTCCCAGGCCCGCTTGCCACCGAGCAGCCGCACGACGGCGATGTCCGCGCCGTCGAGGAGGCCGGGCAGCTCCCCGGAGACGTCCACACGGGTCGGATTGCCGATCCGGTAGTCGGCGCCGGAGGCGGCCCGGGCCGCCAACAGGTCCGTGTCGGCGGTCGACAACAACAACACAGTGCTCATGCGGGCGCTCCCGGTGGAATGAAAGGCAGTCCTTGCGGCGCGCCCGACTCGATGAGCCGCCAGAGCGCGTCGGTGTCCGCGTGCTGTTCGATCAGGTCGCCGAGCCGGTCGAGCTGCTCCTCGCGCAGCGCGGCGAACGAGGTGTCGGGGGCGGGCACGAACCGGCGGCCCGCGGCGGCCGCCACCTCGCGCAGGAAGGCCCGCCGGAAGCCGTCCGACTCCAGCGAGCCGTGCCAGTGGGTGCCCCAGGTCTGGCCGACGCGGCACCCGTCGAGGAAGGGGACGCCGCCGCTGATCCGCGCGACCCCGTGATGGATCTCGTACCCGGCGACCTGCTCGCCGAGGGCCTCGCCCACGGGCCGGGTGAGGGTCTTCTCCCGCGCGAACCGCACGCGGACGGGCAGCACACCGAGGCCGTCGACCGCGCCGGCGCGCGACTCGACGTCGTCCTCGATGTGCTCCCCGAGGACCTGGAACCCGCCGCAGATGCCGAGGATCGGCCGCTGTTCGGCGGCCCTGCGCCGCAGGGCGTCCGCCAGCCCGCGCTCGTGCAGCCACTCCAGTGCGCGCACCGTCCCGCGCGTCCCCGGTATCACCACCAGGTCGGCGTCGGCCAGTTCCTCCGGCCGGTCCACGAACCGCACGACGACACCCGGTTCGGCGGCGAGGGCGTCCACGTCCGTGAAGTTGGACATCAGCGGGATCGCGCAGACGGCGACCCGGAGGACGTCCTCCCCGACGGGCGGGGCGACGTTGGACTCCCGGACCGTCCCCCGCAGGGAGACCCGCAGCCCGTCCTCCTCGTCGATCCCGAGCCCGTGCCGGAAGGGCAGCACGCCGTACGTCCGCCGCCCGGTGAGCCCGTGGAGCATGTCCAGGCCGGGTTCGAGGAGGGAGACGTCCCCCCGGAACTTGTTGACGAGGAACCCGGCGACAAGAGCCTGGTCCTCGGGCGAGAGCAGCGCGACGGTGCCGAAGAAGGAGGCGAAGACGCCACCGCGGTCGATGTCCCCGACCACCAGCACCGGAAGCCCGGCATTGCGGGCGATCCCCATGTTGACGATGTCGGTCCGCCGCAGATTGATCTCGGCCGGACTGCCGGCCCCCTCACAGATCACCGCGTCATACGTGCCCCGCAGTTCGGCGAGACAGTCGAGCACGGTCCCCAGGAGCTTCTGCTGCCGCCCCCCGTGGTACCCGCGCGCGCTCATCTCGCCGACGGGCCGCCCCATCAGCACCACCTGGCTGCTCTGCTCACCCCCGGGCTTGAGCAGCACGGGGTTCATGAGCGCGGTCGGCTCGATGCGGCAGGCCTGGGCCTGCATGGCCTGCGCCCGCCCGATCTCCGCGCCCTCGCGCGTCACGAACGAATTGAGGGACATGTTCTGCGCCTTGAAGGGCGCGACCTTGACCCCCTGCCGCACCAGCCACCGGCAGATCCCGGCGGTGACGACACTCTTGCCGGCGTCGGAGGTGGTACCGGCGACGAGCAGCCCCCCGCTCATGTCCTGCGTCCCTTCAGCAAGGCCCGCGCGGCGACACCGGCGCCGAGCGCGAGCAGACCTGTGCGGCGGGACAGCCGTACCGCCCGCTCGATGTCCGGAACCGCCACCGGCCGTCCCTCCCCGTTCAGCACGGGCCGGTGCTCGACCCGCCCGCCGTACGACAAGGTCCCCCCGAGCCGCACCCCGAGCGCCCCCGCGAACGAGGCCTCCACCGGCCCGGCGTTGGGGCTCGGATGCTTCCCGGCATCGGCCCGCCAGGCCCGTACGGCACCACGCGGATCGTCACCGCAGGCGGCCGCGAGGACGGCGGTGAGGCGGGCGCCGGGCCAGCCGGCCACGTCGTCGAGACGGGCCGAGGCCCACCCGTACCGCCGGTACCGCTCGGACTTGTGCCCGACCATGGCGTCCAGGGTGTTGACGGCCCGGAACCCGAGCAGCCCCGGCACCCCGCCCACGGCCCCCCACACGAGCGCCCCCACGACGGCGTCGGAGGTGTTCTCGGCGACGGACTCGACGACGGCCCGGGCGATCCCGTCGGCGTCCAGGGACTGCGGGTCCCGGCCGCACAGATGGGGGAGGCGGGCACGGGCGGCCTCGACGTCCCCGGCCGCCAGGGCCCGCCCGATGGTCCGGGCCTCACGCGCGAGCGAAGTCCCGCCCACGACGGCCCAGGTGGCGGCCGCGGTCAGCGCGACGGAGGCGCTACGGGACGGACGTACGGCGCGCTGTGCGGCGGCACCGAGGGCGACGGCACCGCCGACGCACACGGCCGTGTGCAGCGCCCCCCACCCGCGGTGGTCGCGCCACAGCACCCGCTCCACGGCGCCCGCGGCCCGGCCGAACGCGGCGACCGGATGCCCGCGGCGCGGATCGCCGAGCAGATGGTCCCCGAGAAGGCCGGCGGCGGCGCCGTACGCGAAGACGCGATCGGCACGCATCGGCTCAGCCGGCCGCGGGGTCGGGCAGCGACCTGGAGCGGTTCCTCACACGGCAGGCGAGCATGGCGACATGTCCTCACTCAGGGTGTCCACGCCCTGGTTCGACGAGACCGGCGGTGGGAGTTCCTGGCTCCCGGGGCTTACTACCCCGGTGACAGTGGCGGGACCGCGCCGGATTCACACCGGACTTCCTCCCTGGCCGCCGTACTTGGCCCCGGCAGTCCACCACGGGCCCGGAAGGGCCGTCAACTTGCTGTTGACCTGGGATGGAGGAGTGTGCTGAGGCCCACACGGGCGGGGTGCCGGAGGGCATGACACGTCCACGCTCCGTGGACCGGGCAAGAGAACGGCAGCACAGAACCGTGCCCCCCGGACATCACGTCCGGGGGGCACGGTCGGCGCTGTGCGCAGGGCGTCAGGCCACGATCAGATAGATCCCGTACGCCACCGCCGCCGCGCAGGCCGCGAAGCAGGCGTAGGCGCCGGTGACCGCGAGGGCGGCGGAGCCGCCCTGGGCCGTGGCCTTCTCCTGGCGGGACAGGCCCGCGATGCCGAGGGTGAACAGGGCCACGAGGGCCACGGTGACGACGAGACTGACACCGAAGACGGAGCCGAGCGCTTCCCAGTCGATCTTCATGCTGGTGATTCCTTGTGTTCCGGGTGCGTGCGGATCAGACGGCGGCGGCCGGCGGGGCCGTCGGCTCCGGGGCGACCGTGGTGGCCGTGGCGGCCGGGGCGGGGATCGTGGCCGTGAGGTCCTCGGTCACCGTGCCCGCGGGCGGCGGGGTCACGGCGGCGATCGCCGTGGTCACCACACCGGCCGGCTCGTCGGTGTCGTTGACGTTGGTGTGGTCCACCACCTCACGGCGGGAGACCTTCCAGATGGCCGCGCTGGAGGCGACCAGGAAGGCCGCGACGACGGCCGTGCCCCAGTCACCGAGGTCCGTGACGGACTCGGCGAGCGCACCCACCAGGGCCGCGGCCGGGAGCGTCAGGCCCCACGCCACGAACATGCGGGTGGCCGTCGACCAGCGGACCACTCCGCCCTTGCGGCCCAGACCCGCACCCATCACCGAACCGGAGACGACGTGCGTGGTGGACAGCGAGAAGCCCAGGTGCGAGGAGGCCAGGATGGCGGTGGCCGCGCTGGTCTGGGCGGCGAAGCCCTGCTGCGGCTCCAGCTCGGTCAGACCCTTGCCCATCGTGCGGATGATCCGCCAGCCGCCGATGTACGTGCCGAGCGCGATGGCCAGGCCCGCGGAGAGGATGACCCACAGCGGCGGGTCGGAGTCGGGGGCCACGGCACCGCCGGCGACCAGGGCGAGGGTGATGATGCCCATCGTCTTCTGCGCGTCGTTCGTGCCGTGGGCCAGCGAGACCAGGCCGGCGGAGGCGATCTGGCCGGCCCGGAAGCCCTTCGCGCCGGCCTTGCCGTCGGCGTGCTTGCCGAGCTTGTAGGAGAAGCGGGTGGCCAGCATGGCGGCGATGCCCGCGACCAGCGGGGCCGCGATCGCCGGGATCAGGACCTTGGTGACCAGGGCGTCACCGTGGACCGCACCCGCGCCCGCCGAAGCGATGGTGGCGCCGATCAGACCGCCCATGAGGGCGTGCGAGGAACTGGAGGGGAGCCCGACCAGCCAGGTGAGGAGGTTCCAGAGGATCGCGCCCACCAGTGCGGCGAAGATGACCTCGGGACGGATGCCGGTCTCGTCGACGAGACCCTTGGAGATCGTGTTGGCGACCTCCACGGAGAGAAAGGCGCCTACAAGGTTGAGCACGGCGGACATGGCCACCGCGACCTTGGGCTTGAGTGCACCGGTCGAGATGGTCGTGGCCATCGCGTTGGCGGTGTCGTGAAAACCGTTCGTGAAATCGAACGCGAGCGCGGTTACGACCACGATCGCGAGGATCAGCGAGAAGTTTTCCATTTACCCAGGCAATCGTTCGAGCGTCATTGGCTCGTTGAACGTAGGTAACCAGGGTGAACGGAAGGTGAACTGGGCAGGGCCGCACGGTGTCCGGAACTGAGGATTTTCCCTCCGCCGCACCCGCACGGCCCAGACGCCGCACCGTCACGAGCCCCGGGCGAACTTCCTCAGCTGTGCCATGGAGCCGTTGAAGAGATTCTGATCACCCGGCAGGCTGCCGCCGTTGTCGTACTGCCAGATGGTCCAGAACCCCCACCCGTGCGGCAGCGACCCGGCGTCCGCCGTGTTGTAGCGGGCCACCCACAGCGCGTGATCGGCGGCGAAGGCGGCGCTGCCGCCGGTGCAGGTGTTCCACCAGTGGGTGGTCGTGTAGATCACCGGACGGCGGCCGGTGAGCCGCTTGACCTCCTTGCTGAAGGACTTGATCCAGCTGACCATCCTGGCCTTCTTCAGGCCGTAGCACTTGTGCTTGCTGTCGTACGGGTTGTATTCGATGTCGAGCGCCGGCGGCATGGTCCAGCCGTCCGCGCTCCAGCCGCCGCCGTTGCGCACGAAGTAGCGCGCCTGGGCCTTGCCCGACGACTTGTCCGGCAGTGCGAAGTGGTACGCCCCGCGGATCAGGCCCGCGTCGCGCGAGCCGCTGTACTGCTGGTCGAAATAGGGATTGCGGTAGTTCCGGCCCTCGGTCGCCTTGATGTAGACGAACCTGGCGCCCTTGTGCTTCGCCCTCCGCCAGTCGACGTTCTTCTGATGGGACGAGACGTCGTGTCCCCTCGGCTTGCCCGCCGCCGCGGCCGGGAACTCGGCCAGCGCGGTTCCCGAGAGGGCGAGCGCGGCCACGGAGGCCGCCAGGACGCGGCCGCGGTGACGGGACGGTTTGCGATCACGAGCCATATTTCCCCCCGGAATGGCGACGTGCACGACAAATCAGGCAGAGATTACTGGAAGATCCTGCAACGCTCGATGATGTCTGGCCAAGCTGCGCAAGAGGGGGATGTATCCGCATATGCGCACTTCCGGACGGCATGCCTCCGCCCTAAAGTGCCCCGGCCCGGCCGTGCACGGAGGCCGCGCCTGGCAGGATCGCGGCATGGCTGAGCAGCGGCAGGAGCAGCGGGACGGGCGGGACGCCCGGGAGGACGCGCGGACGGTGGGCGAACCGCGGGGGCGCGGTGTGCGCGATGAGGAGGCCCGCGCCTGGGGCGACCTCGTCGCCGCCGCCCGCCGCACCGTCGCCGACGGACTCGTCGTCGGCACCTCCGGCAATGTCTCCGTCCGCGTCGGCGACACCGTGCTGGTCACGCCGTCGGGAGTGCCGTACGACCGGCTGACCCCGGGCGACGTCACCGGCGTCGGCCTCGACGGCCGACAGGTCCTCGGCACGCTGGTCCCCACCAGCGAACTGCCCATGCACCTCGCCGTCTACCGCTCCACCGGCGCCCGCGCCGTCGTCCACACCCACGCCGTCCACGCGACGGCCGTCTCGACGCTGGTGCCGGAGCTTCCGGCGATCCACTACATGTCCGCCGCGCTCGGCGGTGCCGTCCGGGTTGCCCCGTATGCGACGTACGGCACCGAGGAGTTGGCCGAGAACATGCTCCACGCCCTCGCCGACCGCACCGCCTGCCTCCTCCGGAACCACGGCACGATCGCCTACGGCGACACCCTCGACCAGGCCTACGACCGCACCGCCCAGCTGGAGTGGATGTGCCGCCTGTGGCTGACGGCGTCCTCCGTGCCGGGCCTGACCCCGAGCCTGCTCTCGGCGGAACAGGTGGCCGAGGTGGGGGAGAAGCTGCGAGGGTACGGGCAGCGCACCTGACGTACGTGCCGTCCCGGAGGCCCGGACGCCGGCCGTCACCACCTCCCACGCTCGCGGTCCGCGCCCGTGCGGCGGAACGTCACCCTCATCCGCCCTCCCACTGGCCCCCACTCTCCACCACCCCGACACTGGACGGGTGCGCACTGTCAAAGCGACGGCCGCCGCCGTCACCGTGGCCCTGGCCGCCGGAGCCGCGAGCGTCGCCGCCGGGCGGCTCGCCAGCGATGCCGCGCTGAAGGCGCCCCCCGGCCGCCCCCTGCCCAGCGAACCCCGCCTCACCGTGCACGCCACGGCCGCCGGCCAGGTCGCCCTGACCCGGGACCTCGCCGCCCTGCGTCCCGGCACCTACGGCCTCACCGGCGACGGCATCCACGCGGTCGTCGGCCCCGTCCTCGGCACCGCCTCCCACTCCGCCGACACCGTCGTACGCCGCCTCGAACGCGTCACGCGCGGCACCCTGCGACCCGGCGACGAGGTGTGGCTCACCCCCACCGTCCACGTCGGCGACCCGCGCTCCGCCCTCGGCCTCGACCACGCCGACGTCGACATCCCCGGCGAACTCGGCACCCTGCCCGCGTGGTTCGTGCCCGGCGTCCGCGACACCTGGGTCATCACCGTCCACGGCCTCGGCACCACCCGTGAACTCTCCATGAACGTCATGGAGTTCCTCGTCGGCCGACGCTTCCCGGTGCTCGCCCTCGGCTACCGCGGCGACCCCGGCGCACCCCGGCAGCCCGACGGCCTCAACCACCTCGGCGAGACCGAGTGGCGCGACCTGGACGCCGCGATCCGCCACGCCGTCCGCCACGGCGCCCGCAACGTCGTCCTGCACGGCTGGTCCACCGGCGCCACCATGGCCCTGCGTGCCGCCGCCCACTCGGGCGTCCGCAACCGCATCAAGGGCCTCGTCCTGGACTCCCCGGTCCTCAGCTGGGAGACCACCCTGCGCGCCCTCGCCTCGGCCCGCCGCACCCCGGGCGCCCTGCTGCCCCTCGCCGTCCGCGCCGCCCAGGGCCGCACCGGACTGCACGGCGACCGTCTCGCCGAGGCCGTCGACCCCGAGCTGCTCAGGGTGCCCACCCTGATCCTGCACGGCCCGGACGACACCGTCGCCCCCTGGACCCTCTCGCGCCGCCTCGCCGCCACCCGCCCCAACCTCGTCGCCCTCCACACCGTTCCGCACGCCCCCCACGGAGCCATGTGGAACGCCGACCCCGCCGACTACGAAGAGGCGCTCCGCCGCTTCCTGACGCCCCTGATGTAACGGCGGCAGCCGGCGGCCCCGAAGGTTCCGTTTAAGGCCGTACTACTGGCCTGATCCCGGTCCCCGACCACTCGCCGCACCCTGTGCGTTGGCCATCCCCGTAGCCCGCCGTTACATTCCGTTTGGGTTTTCGGACCGTCAACCGGAAGACTGCACCCGTGACGTCCCGTATCCCGCGCGACTCCAGGCTTCGACTCGTCCGCACGCGACCCCTGGCCGCCGCCCCCGCAGCGATGAACCAGCGGCGCTCGCGCCGCCCCGCACCCCGCCCTCCGGAGGGCACCCCGGCCCGGGCCGAGCTGGCCAGAATGGCTCGCTCCGGGCTGGCCGGCGCGGCCCGCGTGGCCCACTGGGCCGACGCCGCGCTGGGCCCCGGCCGGGACGCCGGCAGAGCCGACGGCAAGGCCACCCTCTCCGACGAGACCGCCGAACGGGCCGCCGCCGATCTGGGCCTGACCGCGGCTCAGGTCCGCGCCGACTGGGACACCGCCCGCCTCGCCGGCCTCGTCGAGGTGCACGGCGACAGCGCCCGCCCCGGCTGGCGGCTGCGCGCCTGGGACCGCGACGACAGCGCCGTCCTGCGCGGCTGGGTCGCCCTCTTCGACGCCTGGTCGCTGGCCCACCCCGAACCCGCGGACCACGAACCGGCCGCCGTCGCCGAGGTCGTCTCGGCCATGCCGCAGGTGCTCTCCTTCCTCCAACTCTCCGCCGGCCCCGTGCCCATGGAGCAGCTCCTGGACCTGCTCCAGCAGCGGGTCACCGAACTGCGCACCGAGCGCTGCGAGATCCCCTACGGCCCGCAGCCGGACCCCGCCGGCCAGGCCGAGGACCAGGCTCAGGACCGGGCCCGGCCCGAGGACGCCCCCCTCGAACCGCTCCTCGACTGGGCCCTGCACGCCCTGGCCTCCGTCGGCGCCCTCACCTACGGCGACGGCCAGGCCACGCTGACCCCGCTCGGCAGCTGGGCGGTGTGGGTCAAGCTGGAGCAGATCTGCGTCGCCGCGCAGAGCCCCGCCGGCAACATCGAGGTCGCCGCCGAGGAGATGCTCCGCGGCTGCGCCCAGCTGCGCCCCAACGCCGCCCGCGCCGAATACCGGGCCTGGCTCGCCGCCCGCCCCGTCGGCAGCGCCGTCACCGAACTCATCGACGCGGCCCGCGGCGAGGACGCCCTGCTGCGCGGCCTCGCCTTCGAGGCGCTGCGGGTCGTCGGCGCCCCCGCCGAGCCCGACGTCCGTGCCGTGGCCGACGAACCGACGCTGCGCCCGTACGCCCTGCTGTGGCTCGCCGAGCACGACGGCCACGACCCGGAGGACGCCCACGAGGTCCTCACCCGCGAGGAGGCCACCTGGCTGTGGGTCGACACCGCGGCCGCCGTGGCCGACCACGGCGAGGCCCCGCTGCTGGTGCGGCACCTGGAGTCCGCGGTGCAGCCGACGGTGCCCATGCTCCTCGACGAGGTACGGGCCGTCGGCCACCCCCGCACCGTGCAGGTCCTCGTCGCCCTCGCCGCCGCCCACCCCGACCCCGCCCTGGCCAAGGCGGTCCGCCGGGCGGCCTTCCAGGTGCACACGGGCCGGAGCTAGACGTGCCGCCCGGGGACAGGTGCTCGGTGTATCGACCCGAAGTATCGCCCCGAAGCGTTGTTCATGCGGGTGATGGGTGGATGGCCGCCGAGTGCGGTGTCGTGCGCGGACGGCTGGACCGGTCGTGCACTCCTTGGTCGCCTCCGGTCCGCCGGCGACGCATCCACTGGTGAGCGGTGACGCGGGAGATGCCCGTCTCGGCGGCGACATGGGCGACAGGGCGCCCGGTGCGGACACGGTCGACCAGCGGGCGCCTGCCGTGAACGGTCAGGCGGGCATCACGATGGGACACGAAGGCCTCCGTGCGGTGCAGATCCGACACCTCCACCACACACGGAGGCCTTCGCCATGATCAAGCCCGCCCGGCGTCAACGCCGCTCGTGATCAATACAGTTAGGCGCCTGTCTCCGGCGTGTACGTCCCGAAGCTCCAGATGTTGCCCTCGACGTCCCGGGCCATGTAGTCCCGCGCGCCGTAGTCCTGGTCCGTCGGGGGCATCAGGATCTCCGCGCCCTGCTCGACCGCGTGCCGGTGGTGGGCGTCGACGTCGTCCACGGCGACGTACACCCCGGTCGTCCCCGCGTCCTTCATCGCCGCGTCGAAGACACCGCCGCGCCCCTTGGAGCCGAGCATGATCGCGCCATTGCCCTGGACCAGCTCGGCATGCATGACCGTGCCGTCCTCGCCCTCGAACACCGACAGCTCGGTGAAGCCGAACGCCTCCGTCAGCTGCCTGATCGCCGCCTTGGCGTCCTTGTACAGCAGCGTCGGGTAGATGCTGGGCCGCGCACCGCTCGTGCCTGTCATGCCGATCACTCCCTCGTGATCCGGAAAACACCGGAAGCCGACGAACTCGACGTGCGGCCCAGTCTTGCAGCGACGACTGACAACAGCCCTGACCAGGCAGAACCCCGCACACCGGCGGTCAGCGGAAGGTGTTGCACCGCGCCATGTCGCCGCTGTCGTACCCCGTCCGGAACCACTGCTGGCGCTGCGCCGCCGACCCGTGCGTCCACGACTCCGGCGTCACCCGCCCCTGGAACCGCTCCTGGATCCGGTCGTCGCCCACGGCCGCCGCCGCGTCCAGGCCGTCGGTGATGTCGGCGTCCGTGAGGCTGGTGATCAGCGGACGCCCGGTCGACTCGTCGTTCGTCGTGGTCGCGTGGTGCGCCCAGACCCCGGCGTAGCAGTCCGCCTGGAGCTCGACCCTGACCGCGTTGCTGTTCGCACCCGTGCGCCCGTCCTGGGACCGGCTCAGCGTGCCCATCAGGTCCTGCACATGGTGCCCGTACTCGTGCGCGACGACGTAGGCCTGCGCGAAGGCCCCGCCGCTCGCCCCGAACTTGCTCCGCAGCTCGTCGAAGAAGCCGAGGTCCAGATAGACCTTCCGGTCGCCGGGGCAGTAGAACGGCCCGACCGCCGAGGTCGCCGACCCGCACGCCGTGCCGACCCGCTGACTGAAGAAGACGGTGGGGGAGCGGGAGTACGAGCCGCTGCGCCGCGTGAACTCCTGGTCCCAGTAGTCCTGCACGCTGTTGACGACGGCGACCATGCGGCAGTCGTCCCGGGTGTTGGCGTCCTGCCCGGTACGGCAGCTCCGCTGCACCTGCGCCAGGGCGGAGGACGTGGCGGCGGGCTGGTCGCTGCCGCCGTCGGACAGGCCCAGCTGGTCGGGCCCGACGCCGAGGAAGAGCCCCAGCAGCAGCGCGATCAGCCCGGCGATGCCGCCGCCGACCGTCGCCCTGCCCCCGGGCACCCGGCTGCCGCGCACGTCCTGGACCTCGGAGGTGTCGAGCTTGGCGTCGTCGTCGAACTGCATGCCGTCATCGTGATCCACAGCCCCGGCACCCGCACCCGGAGGAACCCGGGCACCCGCACCCCGGCGAACCCGGACACCGCGGAGGAGTCCGAACACCCGCACCCAGAAAAAGTGCTTGCACCGCCCCGTTAGACTTGGCCCATGGCCATTCTCCTCGCGCATTAGACGGCGGGAACGTCCTCAGCCGCCCACAACCGTCAAACACACGCCCAGGAGTCTGTCCGTGATCTCCGCCACCGGTATCGAGCTGCGCGCCGGCGCCCGAGTCCTCATCGAGTCCGCCACCTTCCGGGTCACCAAGGGTGACCGCATCGGTCTGGTCGGCCGCAACGGCGCGGGGAAGACCACCCTCACCAAGTGCCTCGCCGGCGAGGGCATCCCCGCCGCCGGCCAGATCACCCGCTCCGGCGAGGTCGGCTACCTGCCGCAGGACCCCCGTACCGGCGATCTCGACGTCCTCGCCCGCGACCGCATCCTCTCCGCGCGCGGCCTCGACGTACTGATCCGCAAGATGCGCGAGAACGAGCAGCGGATCGCCAACGGCCAGGGCGCCACCCGCGAGAAGGCCCTCAAGCAGTACGAGCGCCAGGAGACGGAGTTCCTCACCAAGGGCGGGTACTCCGCCGAGGCCGAGGCCGCCACCATCGCCGCCGCGCTGAACCTGCCCGACCGGGTGCTCGGCCAGCCGCTGCACACCCTCTCCGGCGGTCAGCGGCGCCGTATCGAGCTGGCCCGCATCCTGTTCTCGGACGCGGACACGCTGCTCCTCGACGAGCCGACGAACCACCTCGATGCCGACTCGATCGTCTGGCTGCGCGATTACCTCAAGACCTACCGCGGCGGCTTCATCGTGATCTCCCACGATGTCGACCTGGTCGAGACGGTCGTCAACAAGGTCTTCTACCTGGACGCCAACCGCGCCCAGATCGACGTCTACAACATGGGCTGGAAGCTCTACCAGCAGCAGCGCGAGGCCGACGAGAAGCGCCGCAAGCGCGAGCGGCAGAACGCCGAGAAGAAGGCCGCCGCCCTCAACGCGCAGGCCGACAAGATGCGCGCCAAGGCCACCAAGACGGTCGCCGCGCAGAACATGGCCAAGCGCGCCGACCGGCTGCTCGCCGGCCTGGAGGCGGTCCGGGTCTCCGACAAGGTCGCCAAGCTCCGCTTCCCGGAGCCCGCGCCCTGCGGCAAGACCCCGCTGACCGCTGAGGGCCTGTCGAAGTCCTACGGCTCGCTGGAGATCTTCACCGACGTCGACCTGGCCGTCGACAAGGGGTCGAGGGTGGTCATCCTCGGGCTCAACGGCGCTGGCAAGACGACCCTGCTGCGGCTTCTCGCCGGGGCCGAACAGCCCGACACCGGTGCCGTCGTCCCCGGCCACGGCCTCAAGATCGGGTACTACGCCCAGGAGCACGAGACCCTGGACCCGGAGCGCACGGTCCTGGAAAACATGCGCTCGTCCGCCCCGGACATGGACCTCGTCGAGGTCCGCAAGGTGCTCGGCTCCTTCCTGTTCTCCGGCGACGACGTCGACAAGCCCGCCGGCGTCCTGTCCGGCGGCGAGAAGACCCGGCTGGCCCTCGCCACGCTCGTCGTCTCCTCCGCCAACGTCCTGCTCCTCGACGAGCCCACCAACAACCTCGACCCGGCCAGCCGCGAGGAGATCCTCGGCGCGCTGCGCACCTACAAGGGCGCCGTCGTTCTGGTCACCCACGACGAGGGCGCGGTCGAGGCGCTCCAGCCGGAGCGGATCATTCTGCTGCCGGACGGGATCGAGGATCTGTGGGGTGCCGACTACGCGGATCTGGTCGCCCTGGCTTGATCGAATGCGTGATCCACGGCGTATGGATCATTCGGCCTACCGGTGATCCATCATCTGTGTGAGATCTCCTCGTACCGGGGTGTGTCCTACATCCATTTCGCGGCCGATCCCTTTGTCGACAAGGGATCGGCCGTCGTACGTCTCTGACCTGCCTCTTCCCGAACGAACCCGTTCGGCGGTACGAACATGCCGTCGCGGAATGCCTGATTCCATATGTGGGGACGCGCTCCTGTCGTCACAACCTTGTCTTACGGACCTTGCCGAATGGGTGGCCAGGAAGCCCCAGAGGGGTGATCATGAGAAGACCAGAGCGCACTTCCCATGAGGAGGCACGGGTGGCCGAGACTCTGAAGAAGGGCAGCCGGGTGACCGGCGCCGCGCGCGACAAGCTCGCGGCAGACCTGAAGAAGAAGTACGACTCCGGTGCGAGCATCCGGGCGCTGGCCGAGGAAACCGGCCGCTCGTATGGCTTCGTGCACCGGATGCTCAGCGAGTCGGGCGTCACGCTCCGTGGGCGTGGCGGTGCGACCCGGGGCAAGAAGGCCGCGTCGTCCTGATTCCGGGCGGCCCCTCGGCTTCGATGGTGGCCACCCGGTCGGTTGTCTGACCGTCCGGGTGGTTACTGTGCAGTCACTTAGTCGTGCCGTGTGGCACGGCGGATGACCGCACGCATCGGAGGCGCCCCATGGGCCAGGAACTCGTTCCCCTGCTCGACAAGGACGGCGTTCGGCTCACCGTCGAGGACACCCTCGCCACGGTGACGCTGACCAACCCGGCCAAGCTCAACGCGCAGAGCCCCGCTCTGTGGCGGTCGCTGGCCGAGGCGGGTCGGCTGGTGCCGGGCTCCGTCCGGGTCGTCGTGCTGCGCGGTGAGGGCAAGTCCTTCTCCGCGGGGCTCGACCGGCAGATGTTCACGCCGGAGGGGATCGAGGGCGAGCCGTCGTTCATCGACCTCGCCCGCAGTGGTGACGCCGAACTCGACGCTGCCATCGCGGAGTTCCAGGAGGGCTTCACCTGGTGGCGGCGGAGCGACCTCGTGTCCATCGCCGCCGTCCAGGGGCATGCCATCGGCGCGGGCTTCCAGCTCGCGCTCGCCTGCGACCTTCGCGTCGTCGCCGACGACGTGCAGTTCGCCATGCGCGAGACCAGCCTCGGACTGGTCCCGGACCTCACGGGCACGCATCCGCTCGTCTCGCTCGTCGGCTACGCCCGGGCGCTGGAGATCTGCGCCACCGGGCGCTTCGTGACGGCCGAGGAGGCCGTGAACACCGGCCTGGCCAACATCGCCGTGCCCCGCGACCAGCTCGACGACGCCGTACGCGACCTCGCCGGCGCCCTGCTGGCCGCGCCGCGGGACGCCGTCATCGAGACCAAGGCGCTGCTGCGCGGCGCCCAGGACCGCACCTACGACGAGCAGCGCGCCGCCGAGCGCGCCGCACAGGCACGCCGCCTGCGGGACCTGGCCGGCATCGGCGAATAGGCCGCACGGGCAGTCACCCGACCGCGGTGACCAGGACCGCCACCGTCGGGTGACCGGGCAGCACCCTCCCCACCTGCTCGCGGACCGCCCGGGCCACCTCCAGTGCCCGGTGGTCCGCGTCGACCGCCACCTCCACCTGGACGTGGCGCCGCGGCAGGGCCGCCTCGCTCCGCACCGCCTGCCCCAGCACAGCGGTCAGCCCCGCGACGCCGGGCACCGCGAGGGCGGCGGCCGCCGCGGGATCGTCGGTCGCCGCGACCGACGGCGGCTCGGGCTGTCGTACCGCAGCGGCCTCCGGCTCCTCGTCCAGCAGAGCCGTCACCGTCAGATCGACCTCCGCCACCGCCAGACCCAGCAGCTCCGTGGCCGCGGTCGCCAGGCCCGCCCGCAGGAGCGCCACCGCCGTCGGCAGCGGCTCGTCCGCGGTCGCCGCGAACTCCGCCGAGACCCGCAGCGGCCCCGGCGGCAGGGCGCTCGGCGGGGGCGGTACGACGGGCTCGTGCACCGACTCCGGATCGGCGAGCGCGATCCGCAGCGCCTCCAGGCGCACGCCGCGCAACTCCCGTACCGCGCGCCGCAGCACCGCCTCGGCCGCCTCCTCCGCGATCCACGCGCCGTCGCGCGCACTCCCCAGCGGCAGCAGCCTGCCGAGGCCCAGCCGATGCCGTACGGACTGTGTCAACCGGTCGGTCATTGCTCCAGCCTGCCGCATCCCCGGCGCGCGCGGACGCAACCCCACTTACGGTGGTTCAAGGACGACGACCGAAAGGGACGTACGGCGATGACAGAGCAGCAGACGCAGACTCCTGAGGCGGAGACCGCCGCGCAGCCGCGCAAGTCCGTCAAACGCGGCGGCGGGGACCCGGCGACCCGGGGACGGACCACCATTGCCGACGGGGTCGTGGAGAAGATCGCCGGGCTCGCGGCCCGGGACGTCCTCGGCGTGCACGCCATGGGCAGCGGGCTCTCCCGCACCTTCGGCGCCGTCCGCGACCGCGTTCCGGGCGGGTCGAAGTCCGTGACCCGGGGCGTCAAGGCCGAGGTCGGTGAGGTGCAGACCGCGCTCGACCTGGAGATCGTCGTCGACTACGGCGTCTCGATCTCCGACGTGGCACGGGCCGTGCGGGAGAACGTGATCGCCGCGGTGGAGCGGATGACCGGCCTCGAGGTCGTCGAGGTCAACATCGCGGTGAGCGACGTGAAACTGCCCGAGGAGGAGGACGACGAGCCGGAGCCCCGGATCCAGTGAGGGGTCTCCCGATGGCTGGTCAAGGGTTCCCGGTGGCTGAGGGGAGTGCGGCATGAGCATGGCTGTGGTCGGCATGATCGCCGGTATGGCGCTGGGGTTCGCCGGGTACTTCGGCGGGTTCGGGGCCTTCCTGCTGGTGGCGGCCCTGGGGGCGATCGGGTTCGTCGTCGGCCGCTTCATGGAGGGGGACCTGGAGATCGGCGACTTCCTCCGCACCCGCGACGACCGGCGCGACCGCCGCGACCGGCGGTGACGTAGGTGACCGCCGAGGCCGGTGAGCTGCGCAGACCCCTGACCGTCGTACCGCCCGGCGAACGCGGCGCAACCCGGATCGCCGACCGGGTCGTGGCGAAGATCGCCGCCCGGGCGGCGCGCGAGGTGATCGGGGAGGTCCCGGACGAGGCCGCGCGTCCGCACGCCACCGTGGTGGTGCACCACGACACGGCCCGCGTCCGCGTCCACGTCGAACTCGGCTACCCCACCGACATCGGCGCCCGCTGCGCGCGCGTGCGTCGGCATGTGGCCGAGCGGGTACGCGCGTTGGTGGGAATGGAGGTGTCGGAGGTCGCGGTCCAGGTCGAGCGGCTGCATCTGACCCCGGCGCACGGCGCGGCACAGGGGAGGACGCGATGAGCGAGCCCCAGGGCTCCGAGGGCACGACCCAGCGACTGCCGGTCCTGGAGAAGGCGACCGAGCCGGAGCAGGCACCACCGGTCCTCGAAGGTGAAAGCACACCGGGCCTCGAAGGTGAGGGCACACCGGTCCTTCAGGGCGAGGGCGGCAACGGCCGCTTCTGGTCGCACCGGCGCGTCCCCGCCCTCGTCGTCGCGCTGCTGCTCCTCGCCGTCGCCGGGTTCTTCCTCTACGACATCGCGGCCGTGCGCGCCGATCAGCCGGCCATGCGCTGGCGCCGCGAACTGGCCGCGCAGCTCGCCGAACGCCCCCTGGACGACACCTGGGTCCTCGTCGGCGCCGGCGTCGCCGCGGCCCTCGGCCTCTGGTTGATCGTCCTCGCCGCCACCCCGGGCCTGCGCGGTGTCCTGCCCATGCGGCGCACCCACGCCGATGTACGGGCCGGACTGCACCGTGAGGCCGCCGCGCTGGTTCTGCGCGACCGGGCCGTCGAGGTCGCCGGGGTGCAGTCGGTCCGGGTCCGGCTGAGCCGCACCAAGGCCGACGTCGGCGCGATCTCGCACTTCCGTGAACTGGACGACGTACACGCCGACCTGGAGGCCACGCTCACCGACGCGATCCGGGGACTGGGCCTGGCCCGGCCGCCCGCGTTGTCGCTGCATGTGCGGCGGCCGGGGAAGAAGGGGTGAGGGCTGTGCTCAGGGTCGTCAACCGGGTGCTGCTGGGGCTGATCGGGCTGGTGCTGGTCGTCGTGGGCGGTTCGGTGCTGGCCGTGGGGCTGGGCGCGGACCCGCCCTCCTGGTGGATCCACGACAGCCGTCACGACGTACTGCTCGACACCGCCGAACGCACCCGCTGGCGGGACGCGGGCTGGTGGTGGCCGACGGTCCTCGGCGCGCTCGCGCTTCTCGTCCTGCTCGCCCTGTGGTGGCTGACCGCGAACCTGCGCCGCCACCGCCTGACGGAGGTCCTGGTGGACACCGGCGACGGCGAGGGCGCGTTGCTGCGCGGCCGGGCCCTGGAGGGCGTACTGGCCGACGAGGCCTCGCAGTTGGACGGTGTCGCCCACGCCCAGGTGCGTCTGACCGGCCGGCGCGACGCCCCCGAGACCCGGGTGCGGCTCCAGCTGGAACCGCACGTGGACCCCGGGACGGCGCTGAGCCACCTGACGACGGAGGCGCTGACCCACGCGCGCGACTCGGCGGCGTTGGCGGCGCTTCCGGCGGAGGTGCGGATGACGGCGGTCAAGCACCGGGCGGAGCGGGTGAGTTGAGCCTCTGAGGCCGAACCCATGAGGCCAGAGCCATTGCGGTCAGAGCCTTTGAGGTCGAGCCCTTGAGGCCAGAGCCATTGCGGTCAGAGCCTTTGAGGTCGAGCCTTTCAGGTCAGAGCCCTTGCGGGCTCAGAACCCGTGCCGCATGCCGCCGTCCACCGGCAGCATGATCCCGGTCAGGTAGGACGCGGCCGGCGACAGCAGGAACGCCGCCGTACGGCCGAACTCCTCCGGCGTCCCGTACCGCCGCAGCGGAATCCGCGCCTCGTTCGCGGCCCGGGTCGCCTCCGGGTCGGCGGACATCCCGTCCAGCTCACGCACGCGGTCCGTGTCGATACGGGACGGCAGCAGGCCCACGACCCGGATGCCGCGCGGCCCCAGCTCGTCCGCGAGGGACTTCGCGAAGCCGGCCAGCCCCGGCCGCAGCCCGTTGGAGATCGTCAGCCCCGGGATCGGCTCGTGCACCGAGCCCGACAGCACGAACCCGATGACACCCCCGGCCTCCAGCTCCGCGGCGGCGGCGCGCGCGAGCCGTACCGCGCCCAGGAACACCGACTCGAACGCGGTGTTCCACTGCTCGTCCGTGTTGTCCGCGACGAACCCCGGCGCGGGGCCGCCGACGCTGACGAGGATGCCGTCGAAGCCGCCGAAGTGCTCCCGCGCGGCGGCGATCAGCCGTGCCGGGGCCTCCGGATCGCCGTTGTCGACGGCCACCCCGACGGCGTTCGGACCCAGCTCGGCCGCCGCGTCGGCGACCCGCTTCTCGTCCCGCCCGGTCACGACCACCTTCGCCCCGTCGGCGACCAGCTCACGCGCGGACGCGTTGCCGAGGCCGCGGGTGGCTCCGGTGACGACGTACACCCGGTCCTTCAGTCCAAGATCCATGGCCCCTATCCTGCCTCGTCGTCCCCGAACAGGGCGAGGGCGGTGTTCACCAGTCCGATGTGACTGAACGCCTGCGGGAAGTTGCCGAGGTGGCACTCGTGCACCGGGTCGTACTCCTCCGACAGCAGCCCCACGTCGTTCGTCAGCCCCACGAGGCGCTCGAACAGCTCCCGCGCCTCCTTCGTCCGGCCGGTCATGTGCAGGGCGTCCGCCAGCCAGAACGAGCACACCAGGAACGTGCCCTCGTCGCCCGGCAGTCCGTCGACCGTCGTGCCGTCGGTGCTGTACCGGCGCAGGAAGCCGCCGTGGCCCAGTTCCTCGCGGATCGCGTCGACGGTGCCGATCACGCGCGGATCGTCGGGCGGCAGGAAACCGACGCGGGGGATGAGGAGCAGGGAGGCGTCGAGCTCCTTCGAACCGTAGGACTGGGTGAAGGTGTTGCGCTCGGCGTCGAAGCCCTTCTCGCACACCTCGCGGTGCACCTCGTCGCGCATCGCCCGCCAGCCGTCGACGTCGCCGTCGAGTTCGGGGTTGTCCTCCACGGCCCGCACCGCACGGTCGGCGGCCACCCACGTCATCACCTTGGAGTGCACGAACTGACGGCGTCCGCCGCGCACCTCCCACAGCCCTTCGTCGGGCTGCCGCCACGCCTCGCGCAGGAACTCCATCAGGGCGCACTGGAGGGACCAGATGTGCGGCTTGGTGGACAGCCCCGCATGCCGCGCCAGTGAGAGGGAGTCCATGACCTCGCCGTACACGTCCAGCTGGAGCTGGTTCACGGCCTCGTTGCCGATCCGCACCGGCTGTGAGCCGCGGTAGCCGGCGAGCCACGGCAGCTCGAACTCGGGCAGTCGTCGCTCGCCCGCGAGGCCGTACATGATCTGAAGGTCCGCCGGGTCGCCCGCGACCGCCCGCAGCAGCCAGTCGCGCCAGGCCTCCGCCTCCTGGTGGAAGCCGGCCGACAGCAGCGCGCCGAGGGTGAGGGTGGAGTCGCGCAGCCAGCAGTACCGGTAGTCCCAGTTGCGTACGCCGCCCAGCTCCTCCGGCAGCGAGGTGGTGGCCGCGGCGACGATGCCGCCGGTCGGGACGTAGGTGAGGGCCTTGAGCGTGATCAGGGAGCGCAGGACGGCCTCCTTGTACGGGCCGTCGTAGCGGCAGCCGGCCGACCACGCCTGCCAGTCCTCGACGCTCGTGCGCAGGGCGTCGAGGGGGTCGGTCTGCGGCGGGCGCGGCTCGTGCGAGGGGTGCCAGGTCAGCACGAACGCGACCGTCTCGCCCTTCTTGACGGTGAACTCCGAGTACGTGCAGAAGTCCTCGCCCCAGGTCCGCACCTCGGGTTCGCTGCGCAGCCACACCGAGTCCGGTCCGGCGACGGCGACCCGGTGCCCGTCGGTCCTGCGCACCCACGGCATGATCGAGCCGTAGTCGAAGCGCAGCCGGAGCGTGCTGCGCACGGTGACCTCGCCGCTCAGTCCTTCGACGACGCGTACGAGGTCGGGGGCGCGGTCGCGCTGGGGCATCAGGTCGGTGACCCGTACCGCACCGGTGCCGGTCTCCCAGTCCGTGTCCAGGACGAGGGTGCCGGGACGGTAGGCGCGGCGGGTGCAGTTGCCGGTGGCGTCCCGCGGTGCGATGCGCCAGTGGCCGTTGCTCTCGTCGCCGAGCAGTCTGGCGAAGCAGGCGGACGAGTCGAAGCGGGGCAGGCACAGCCAGTCGACGCTGCCGTCCTTGCCGACCAGGGCCGCGGTCTGTTCGTCGCCGATGAGGGCGTAATCCTCGATACGGGGGTGCACGGGATGCGGGTTCCCGGAGGGGCGGCAGGGCAATCCGGGGTGGAGCCGGGCGGGTGACGCGCGCCGGCGGGTTCAGACCGCGGCCCGTTCCGTCTCCGACTCGGCGCCCGACTCCTGCTCGGCCTTCTCCCGGCGGTCCCGCGTCTCACGCCGCACCAGGACGACCCAGCCGACCGGCACGGCCGCGGCGAACAGCCACCACTGGAAGGCGTACGCGTAGTTCAGCGCGGCGTTCTCCATGCCGGGCTTGCTGCCCAGCAGCTCCGGGCGGTCACCCTTGGACTCGGGGGCGGTCTGGACGATGTAGCCGCCGAGGACCTGGGCGCCGAGCCGCTTCGCCTCCCGCGCGCTGTTGATCAGCATGATCTGGCGGTCGGGCAGGCCCTTGAGGTCCTTGATGCCGCTCGCCTCGGTCGTCTCGTCGGGCATCAGCCGCCCGGTGACGGTGAGCTCGCCCCGCGGGG
This sequence comes from Streptomyces sp. Act143, assembly GCF_003143935.1. Classification (GTDB taxonomy): domain Bacteria; phylum Actinomycetota; class Actinomycetes; order Streptomycetales; family Streptomycetaceae; genus Streptomyces. The sequence goes on from NZ_QFRX01000001.1 coordinate 8,233,014, forward strand.
GAGCGGGGACCTCGGGGAAGGCGGTCTGGCTCGGACCGTCGGCGGGAATCCAGCCCCGGTTGACCAGCAGTACCTTGCCGTCGCCGAGGACGAAGGGGGTCAGGACGTGGTAGCCGACCTCGTCGTCGGAGTTGGTGCGGCGGCGGACGACGACCTCGTGCTCGGTGTCGAAGTGACCCTTCGCGGTCACCGAGTGGTACCGCTCCTTGCTGGTGACGGTGTGCGCCGGGGAGGTCAGCGTCTCCACGGGCACCGGCTTCGCGTCCAGCGCGTCGGAGACCAGCTGGTTGCGGGCGGTGCGCTCGTCGTAGCGGTGCATCTGCCAGATGCCCAGCCTGATCATCGTGGGGATGAGGAGGAGGGCGACCAGCGTGAGGATCACCCACTGCCGGGACAACAGGAAGCGGTACACCCCACGACCGTACAACTCGGGCCGCGGGGTGTTCGCACAGGGGTCTGCCGGATTCGGACGACCGGTGCTCAGACGCGGTCGACGATGCCCACCTTCCCCTCCGCACGGGCGCAGTGCGCACCGCAGAACCAGTGGCCCTCGACCTCGACGCCCTGGCCGATGATCTGGACGCGGCAGTGCTCGCAGATCGGGGCCATGCGGTGGATCGCGCAGGAGAAGCAGTCGAAGACGTGGACCGCTCCCTGGGCGTGCACCTCGAAGGTCATGCCGTAGTTGTTTCCGCATACTTCGCAAGTCGCCATGCGCCACAGGGTGAGCCGTCGGCCGGGCGCGGGCGAGCGGGCGCCGGGCGAGTCGCGGCGCAATCACCCGTCCGTACGGTCGCCCCGACGCCGGTCACGCGCGGTCGTACGGTGGGCGGCGCAGGCGTCCCGCCGGAGAGCCTCGCCCAGGTCGGCGGGGACGGTCAGCCTTCCGGAGGCGGTCTCGTGCGGCCGTACCGTCATCCCTCCGACGCCGGTGCCACGTTGCCCAGCAGCTGTCCGAACGCCGCCTCGTCGACGACCGGGGTGCCGTACTGCCGGGCCTTGACCACCTTCGACGTGCCCGAGTCGGGATCGTTGGTGACGAGGAGGCTGGTCAGCCGGGAGATGCTGGTGGCCACATGGAGGCCCGCCTCGACGGCCCGGTCCTCCAGGAGGTCCCGCTCGGTCGAGGTGTCCCCGGAGAAGGCCACCCGCATGCCCTGCTTGAGCGGTTTGCCCTCTTCGTACCGGCCCGGGTTGGGATAGGGGCATGCGGGCCTTTTGCGGGCGGGGCGCCAACTGGTCGGCCGGTAGCTGCCGTACGAGGACTGCTGCCGGGGTACGGCGGCCCGGTCCGTCCACTCCGTCAGCGGCCGGCACTCGTGCAGCGGCAGCCGGATGCTCTGCGAGGCGGCCGCCCGCAGGCTCGGCCGGAACGCCTCCGCCAGCACCCGCGCGTCGTCCAGCGCGTGGTGCGCGCGCTGCTGGACGACGCCGAAGTGCGCGGCCAGCGACTCCAGCTTGTGGTTGGGCAGCGGCAGGGCGAGCTCCTTGGACAGCGCGATGGTGCACAGCCGCTGCCGCACCGGTGCCTCGCGCTCCGCGCGCGCGTACTCCCGGGCGATCATCTGCCAGTCGAAGACCGCGTTGTGCGCCACGAGCACCCGGCCCTCCAGCCGCGCCGAGAACTCCTCGGCGATGTCCTGGAACAGGGGCGCGCCCTCCAGCACGTCGCTCGTCAGACCGTGGATCCACACCGGGCCCGGGTCGCGCTCCGGGTTGACCAGCGTGTACCAGTGGTCCTCGACCTCGCCGCGCGCGTCCAGGCGGTAGACGGCCGCGGAGATTATCCGGTCGTCGCGGGCCAGTCCGGTGGTCTCCACGTCAACGACCGCGTATCCCTTCGGATACGCGGCCGGCCACTCGGTGGGGGAGGACGCCTCGGCGGTACGGTCTTCGAGCATGGTCCCTGAGGATACGGGCCCCCACTGACAGTCCCGCGCCCACCCGGCGGAAGCGGAGGACATGACGCGGCCTCAGTTCCCGGCGACACACCCTCAGCCCCATGCAGCCTCAGTTCCCGGCGACACGCCCTCAACCCAGCGCGGCCCCAGTTCCCGGCGCGCGCTCTCAGCCCAGCGCGGCCACCAAGTCCCCCGCCGTCAGCGCCTCCAGCCCGCAGCCGTCGACCGGCCCCGGCAGCAGCCGGTACGCCGCCCCGGACGCCCCCGCCGGTGCCACGCCCCCGTGCACGAGCGCGAGGAAGACGTTGCGGTGCGACGCCGCTTCACCCGCGAGGGCGTCGGCCGTCTCGGAGGGGTGCCGCGCCTCGGGCGGTTCGAGGCCGCGCACCCGCGCGGCGAACGCGGTGTCCGGCTCCGCTTCGTGCCGCCGGTAGTGCCACAGCTCGTCCACGGCGCGCGGATGCGGTGCGCGCCGTATCACCGCGACCTCGTCGCCTCGCGCGGTCGCCCGCCACACCGCGAGGTCCCACAGGGTCGTACGGCCCGACGCGAAGTACTGGTGCAGGTCCTGCGCGACCCGGCCGAGGTCGGCGCCGTGCCGGTACAGGCTGTGGAAGCCCTCGTCGGCCGGGAGGTGGAGGTCGGTCCACAGGAACGTGCGGCGGTCCAGGTCGACCAGCATCGGGACATGGATGCGCGAGTCGCCCACCAGGTCGTAACGCTGACGGACCGTACGCGGGTCGTACGACGCGTTCCGGTCCTCCTCGGCCGCGGACGGCAGCGCCATGAACCCGGCGAAGGCGTCCAGAAGCTCGTCGAACGCGATGTCGTTGAAGCTGAAGACGACCGGCAGGGCGTAACGCACGCCGCGTTCCGCGAGCCCCGCGAGATCGAGGTCCACGTACTCGGTGGCCCCGTCCGGCGCGGGCGCCGACACCAGGTCGCCGGAGTGGACGGCCGAACGGCCCTCGTGGACGAGGTTCGTGTAGTCGCACAGCCCCGCGAAGTTCCACTCGGCGTCGTACAGGGCCACCGACAGGTCGAGGTCCACGCGCTTCTTGGCGGGCTCCGTCCAGTGCAGGAACAGCCGCAGCACCTCACCCTCGGGCAGCGGCTGCGTGCTGCCCCGCGGGACCGTGACGAGGGCCTTGCCGGCGGCGGTCTCGGCGGCGGGCACCGCGAGTCCGGTGAGCGCCGAGTCGAGCACGGACAGGTCGAGACGGGGCCCGTCGTGCTCGCCGAGCCGCCGCAGCGCCTCGGCCTCCAGCAGCGCGCACACCTCGCCCGTCACCTTCGGCGACAGCGGCACGCGCGTGTCGTCGATCGTGAACGAGCGCGTCACCTGGCCGCGCGGGAAGAACACCCGCCGCCCGCCGGGGAGATGACGGGTGCGCATCCGCCCGAGCGCGGCGAGCAGCGGTCCCGGGCCCGCCTCGGGCAGGACCCGGCGCAGCACGTCACCGAACCCGTCCGGCAGCACGTCGAGTTCGCGCAGCCGCAGCAGGTGGTCGAGGCGGCGCAGCAGCTCGCCGGGGCGTTGGGCGAGCAGGTCGAGGGCGGCCTCGAAGTCCGCTTCCTGCAGCGCCTGTTCGACGCGTGCCGCCCAGGTGGCCGGCTTGACGCGGGTTCCGGCCGTCCGCACCTCGTCGGGATGGTCCGCGGCCGTCCGTACCTCGTCGGGATGGTCCGCGGCCGTCCGTACCTTGTCGGGATGGTCCGCGGCCGTCCGCACCCCGTCCTGGTGGGTCACCCGCACCGCGTCCGGATGCTCCGCGGCCGTCCGCAGCAGCGCCGCGCCGAGGGCGCCCTCGGAGACGTCGGTGCCGCGCAGGACCGCGAAGGCGAGCGCGGCCTTCGGATGGCGCGCGTGCTGCTCGTAGGGGTGCAGGATCTCGGCGGCGCGCTTCCAGGCGGTGGGGTGCCGGAGCACGTCCTCGATCAGCGACGGCATCGCCAGCCCGTCGAGGACGCCGAGCAGCCGGCGGCGGAGCGCACGCGGGAGCGACCGAATGCGGGGCGGCTCCAGCAGGTCGGCCGCGCCGCCGGACCACACGCACAACAGCCGCAGCACGTCCGTCGCGGTCGTCAGCCGGGCGGCGAGCAGCTCGGCGGCCGCCACGCGCGTGTGCCGGTCGAGCAGCAGCATGCCGAGGGCCAGTGCCTTGGTCTGGCGCACCGGGATGTCCTCCGGGAACCAGCCCAGGTCCCTCGGCGCGTGCGCCAGCAGGATCTTCACGTCGTCCCGGTCCTGCGGCGGCAGCGGCGTCCGCCGGGCCAGCAGCCGCAGCAGCGCCCGCACGGCGTCCGTCCGGGCGTCCTTGCCGAGCGCGAGCACCTTCAGCGGGCCGACGGCCACTTCACGCGCGTGACGCGGCGGCGCGGGCTTCAGGAAGGGGTCGGTGCGGTCGATCCGGCGGTGGCAGAGCGGGCAGCCCGCGTAGTCCGCGCCGTCCCAGCACGCGCGGCACACCAGATGCGCGCAGGGCGACACCGGGTGCACGCTGCCGACCGTGCCGCACAGCACGCACGGCTGCTTCGGCCACTGCAGGATCAGTGTGAAGACCCGGTCGACGAACAGCTGGAAGGTGTCCTCGGGCACCGAGGCCGGGAAGCTGCGGAACAGCGGCATGTGGGTGCGGTCCGCGCCCAGTTCGGCGTCGATGTGCCGGATCACCTGCTTACCCGCGTCCGCGAGCCCGGCGGGCCCCAGCCAGGCGAGCGCCGCGTGCAGTTCCGCCGTCGGCGCGAATCCCCGGTCCAGCAGCTCGGCTTCGAGCGCGACAAGCCCTGGCGCCGTCGACGGGTCGCCCGGGCGCGGCCCGGCCTGGTCGACGTAGACGGTACGAAGGCGGCGGAGCAGCACGGACGACAGTACGGACAAGCGGAAGCCCCCTGGGGGAAGGTGGAGAGAAGTCTCGGAGGCGGGGACGGAGAGTGGGCGCGCTGTCGATGTCATAGGAAAGAGAGAAGGAAGCACGCGGCGGAGCCGTCCCCGCGATCACGACTGTAGGAGGGCGCTGTTCGCGGGCGCCACTCATTTATTTTCGCGCTGTTCCTCTGCTGTCCAGGAGCGATTGCACGAGGGCCCGCACGGACGTCACGAACAGCCGCTCCTCGTCCACGGGACGGGCGAAGGCGCGGGCGAGTGCGGGGTCGTCGTAGCGGTCCTGCGTGGGCTGTTGCGCGGGCGCCCGCTCACGGTTGCGCTCCACGAGCACGAAGCCCACGACCTGGAACTGCACGGCCCGCACCGCCTCCGCCGCGCGGGCGCCCCGCAGTCCGGCCGCGTGCACCTCGCGCACCAGCGCCTGCTGCGCCGGCAGGAACATCCGCTCGGTCAGGCCGCGTTCGTGGACCATCGCGACGAGGTGCGGATGTTCGCGCAGCCGTCGGCGCAGGATGCGGGCCACCGACACGACCCGTTCCGCCGGGGTGCGCCCCACGGGCCGGATCTCGCCCAGCTCGGCCACGGTCCGCCGTACGAGCGCGTCCAGCAGGGACTCGCGGTTGCCGACGTGCCAGTAGATCGAGGTGACGGCGGTGCCCAGCTCGGCGGCGAGCTTGCGCATCGTCAGCGCCTCGGGGCCGTGCTGCTTCACCAGGGCGGCGGCCGTGTCCAGGACTTCGTCCCTGGTGAGCGACGCTCTCGCCATGGTGCCCCCAAGTCCGTTTCGTGCACGCGTATTTACCCCGCAGAAGGTCTGCTGTAACTCTGTTACAGATGACGGCCCATCAGAAGAAGGGCGGTACGGCATGGCACGCGTACGGTACGGCGCGCGGACCGAGGCGGAGATCGCCGCCGCGCGCACCGCGAGCGCTCGGCTTCCCGACATCTGGTCCACCGGGGTGGTGGCCGTCTGGGAGACCGACCCGGACGCGGTCGCGGCGGTCCTGCCGCCGCCCCTGAAGCCCACGGCCAGGCCGCTGGCCCGGGTCACCATCAGCAAGGTCGACCTGCCGGGATACCCGCTCGGCGCGGGCTCGTTCGCGGTCGCGGCGGCCCACGGGGACGTCGACGGCTGGTACCCCCTGGTCATGCCGATGACCCATGAACGGGCCCTGATCGGCGGCCGTGAGGTGTTCGGCGAGCCCAAGAAGCTCGGCGAGGTCGTCGTGGAGCGCGCGGGCCCGGTCGTCCGCGCCTTCCTCGCCCGGCACGGCATCGCCTTCGTGGAGGTGCGCGGCGCGGTCTCCGGGGAACTGCCGCTTCCCGATCCCGTGCAGAAGACCGACTTCTACTTCAAGTTCCTGCCCGCGGTGGACGGTTCGGGCTTCGACGCCGACCCGGTCCTCGTGCACTGCCTGCGCCACGAGAAGGTGCGCCGCCTGGAGCGGATCACCGGCGACGTCGTGCTGCGCGAGTCGATGTACGACCCGGTGGCCGACCTGCCGGTGCGCCGGCTGGTGGAGATCACCATCGGCGAGAAGACCAGCGACCAGCGCGGCGAGGTCGTCGAACGGGTGGACGCGCGGACGCTGCTGCCGTACGTCCACCAGCGCTACGACGACCCGGCCCAGGTCCTGGACGCGCCGCCCGAGGGGAGCGCCTGATGCCGTGTCCACCCGGTGGACAACCCGGTCAACCCCCGGCCCCCCGGCCGGAAGCGGCCTCGTCTCGATCGATGCCGGGAGGGGAGGGGCCGTGGATCTGAGGGCAGGACAGGTCGCCGTGGTCACCGGGGCCGCGAGCGGCATCGGCCTGGCGATGGCCCGGCGGTTCGCCGCCGAGGGGCTGAAGGTCGTCCTCGCCGACGTCGAGCGGCCGGCGCTGGACGCGGCCGTCGCGGCGCTCCGCGCGGACGGCGCCGACGCGCACGCGCGCGTGGTCGACGTCGGCGACCGCGAACAGGTGCTGGAGCTGGCGGACTTCGCGTACGAGACGTACGGCGCCGTCCACGTCCTGTGCAACAACGCCGGGGTCGGCTCGGGCGCCGAGGGCCGTATGTGGGAGCACGAGCCGAACGACTGGAAGTGGGCGTTCTCCGTCAATGTGTGGGGTGTCTTCCACGGCGTCCAGGCGTTCGTGCCCCGCATGATCAAGTCGGGTCAACCCGGTCATGTCGTCAACACGTCCTCCGGTGACGGCGGCATCGCCCCGCTCCCCACCGCCTCCGTCTACGCCGTCACCAAGGCGGCCGTCGTGACGATGACCGAGTCCCTGTACGCGCATCTCAGGGCCGAACACGCGCGCGTGGGCGCCTCCGTCCTCTTCCCCGGCCCCCACATGCTCCGCACCGGGCTGTGGGAGTCGCACCGCAACCGTCCCGCCCGGTACGCCAAGGAGCGGCCCCGCAGGACCCCGTACCGCAGCCTCGACCAGTGGGAGGCCGCGATGAAGGAAGCGGGCCGGGAGGTGCGCTTCACCCCGGTCGAGGAGGTCGCCGGCACGGTCGTGGACGGCATCCGCGCCGACCGCTTCTGGATGCTGCCGCCGAGCGAGCACAGCGACGCGCAGATACGCGCGCGTGCGCAGTCGATGCTGGACCGCACGAATCCGTCGTACCTGGAGCACTTCATCCTGGACTGAGGGGGTCGACGTGACCGAGCACGAGCCCTACTTGATCATCTCCTCCGACTGCCACGCCGGGCTGCCCACCGAGCAGTACCGGCCGTACCTGGACGCCCGTTTCCACCGGGACTTCGACGACTTCCTAGCCGGGCGCGACCGGCGCCGGGAGGAGATGACCCGGCTCGGTATCCGCAACGAGGCCTTCGCGGCCAAGTGGTTCCAGGACAACGAGGAGGGCCTGCGCGGCGGCTGGGACGGCGCTCAGCGGCTCAAGGAGCTCGACGGCGACGGAGTGGCCGCCGAGGTCGTCTTCCCGGACGCCGACGCCGTGGACAGCCAGACGGCGGCGCCCTTCGGGGTGGGGCTCGGGCTCTCCGGCGACCAGGACCCGGAGCTGGGCATGGCGGGCGCGCAGGCGCACAACCGCTGGCTGGCCGACTTCGTGTCCGAGCACCCCGAACGGCACTGCGGGGTCGCCCTGCTGCCGGTCACGGCCCCCACCGAGCGGGTGGTCGCCGAGGTGTACCGCGCCAAGGAGTCGGGGCTCGGCGCCCTGATGATCCCGTCCATGTGGGTCGACAAGGAGCCCTACCACGACCGCCGTTACGACCCCGTGTGGGCGGCGGCGGCCGAGTGCGCGATGCCGGTGGTCACCCACTCCGGAGCGGCTCCGCGCCACGAGTACGGCGACCACCTGGGCATCTACGTGAGCGAGGTGACCTGGTGGCCCGCCCGGCCGCTGTGGTTCCTGCTCTGGTCCGGGGTCTTCGAACGCCACCCCGGGCTGAAGTTCGGTGTCGCGGAGTCGGGCTGCTGGTGGCTGCCGAACCTGCTGTGGTTCATGGACCGCCTCTACCTCGGCGCGCACGGCGGCAAGAAGCTCTCCCCGTTCCAGGAGCTCAAGCGCCCGCCGCACGAGTACCTCGACCGGCAGGTCTTCGTCTGCGCGACCAACACCAAGCGCCGCGAACTCGCCCAGCGCTACGAGATCGGCGTCGACAACATCCTCTGGGGCAGCGACTTCCCGCACCCCGAGGGCACCTGGCCCGACACGCGCGCGTGGCTGAAGCGCACCTTCCACGACATCCCGGTCGCGGAGACCCGCCGCATGCTGGGGCTCGCCGCGGCCGACGTCTTCGGCTTCGACGTCGAGCGGCTGACCCCGCTCGCCCGCCGCATCGGCCCCACCCCCGCCGACCTCGGCCAGAGCGCCGACCAGACGGCCGTGGAAGCGTCCTGGGCACGTTCGCGCGAGGTGGGCAGGCACTGGCTGACCGACCACGACTTCCCTGTGCTGGGGGCCTCCTCATGACCGACCGCTACACGGTGATCTCGGCCGACTGCCACGCGGGCGCCGACCTGCTCGACTACCGGCCGTACCTGGAGAAGCGGTTCCACGACGACTTCGACGCGTGGGCGGCGACGTACGTCAACCCGTACGAGGACCTGCTCGCCGACTCGGCGGACAGGAACTGGAACTCCGAGCGGCGGCTCGCGGAGCTGGAGGCCGACGGGATCGTCGCGGAGGTGGTGTTCCCGAACACCATCCCGCCCTTCTTCCCGTCGGGTTCGCTGATGGCGCCCGCGCCCACCGCGGCGGAGTACGAGCGGCGCTGGGCCGGACTGCGCGCCCACAACCGCTGGCTGACGGACTTCTGCGCCGCCGCACCGGGCCGCCGCGCGGGCGTCTTCCAGATCCTCCTCAACGACGTCGAGGAGGCCGTGCACGAGGTCCGCCGGTCCGTGGCGGCGGGCCTCATGGGCGGTCTGCTGCTGCCCGGCACCCCGCCGGGCTCGGGCCTGCCCGAGCTGTACTCGTCGGCGTACGACCCGCTCTGGGCGGTCTGCGCGGAGCTCGGCGTCCCCGTCAACCACCACGCGGGCTCGGCGTCCCCGCCGCTCGGTGACGAACCGGCGGCGCGCGCGGTCTTCATGGTCGAGACGACCTGGTTCTCGCACCGGGCGCTGTGGCACCTCGTCTTCGGCGGCGCCTTCCGCCGCCACCCGCAGCTGAGGCTGGTCCTCACCGAGCAGGGCTCGGGCTGGATACCGGGGGTGCTGGAGATGCTGGACTACTACCACGGGCGCCTGGTCGCGGCGGCGACGAAGGCCACCACCGCGGAGTCCAAGTTCGGCGCCGGACTCGCCGCCCGCATGGGCGACCCGCCCTCACAGGTCTGGCGCGACAACTGCTTCGTCGGCGCCAGCTTCATGCGCCCGCACGAGGTGCCGCTGCGCGACCGGATCGGCGTCGACAAGATCATGTGGGGCAGCGACTACCCCCACGACGAGGGCACCTGCCCGTACACGCGCGAGGGCCTGCGGTACGCCTACGCGCGCGTGCCGCGCGAGGAGGTTGCGGCGATGGTCGGCGGCAACGCCGCGCGCGTGTACGGCTTCGACCTGGACCTCCTCGACCCCATCGCGGCGAAGGTGGGGCCGACGGTGGAGGAGATCGCCGAGCCGCTCACCGAGCCGCCGGCGGACGCGACGAGTCCGGTGTTCGCGAAGGGGGCGTCGGTGCGGGTCTGGTGACTTCCCGAATCGCCCGCGCGGGAGCGTTGATGCGCGGCCGGCGCATTCCTGGGCCGCCTCGCAGGGGCGTCGGTGCGGACGGGAGGGCGTCCGGGGTGCGATCCTCCCGTCTGTGACCGAACCCACGCATGACGAGACCCACGGCGGTGCGCTCGGTGAGCGGCTGAACTGGCTGAGGGCGGCCGTCCTCGGCGCCAACGACGGCATCGTGTCGACCGCGGGCCTCGTAGTCGGCGTGGCCGGCGCCACCGACGACCGCTCGGCCCTGCTGACGGCGGGCCTGGCCGGACTGCTCGCCGGGTCGATGTCGATGGCGGCGGGGGAGTACGTGTCCGTCTCCACCCAGCGCGACTCGGAGAAGGCGGCGCTGGCGCTGGAGAAGCGGGAGCTGCGTGAGCAGCCCGAGGCCGAGCTGGAGGAGCTCACCTGGTTGCTGACGGAACGGGGACTGTCGCGGGACGTGGCCCGGGAGGCCGCCGAGCAGCTCACCGCGCGGGACGCCCTGCGCGCCCACGCGCGCGTGGAGCTCGGCATCGACCCCGACCAGCTGACCAACCCCTGGCACGCCGCCTGGGCGAGCTTTCTGGCGTTCACGGCGGGCGCCCTGCTCCCGCTGCTGGCGATGGTCCTGCCGCCCGCCGGCTGGCGCCTCGCGGTCACCGTGGTCTCGGTCCTCGCCGCCCTCGTTCTCACCGGCTGGAGCAGCGCCCGCCTCGGCGCGGCCGAACCCGGCAGGGCGATGCTGCGGAATGTGGCGGGCGGCGCGCTGGCCATGGGGGTCACGTACGCGGCCGGGACGCTGCTGGGTGCGGCCGGAGTCTGAAACCGCCCGTGCAGACTTTGGCGGAGATCACCAACAAGTAAGCGCGTACTCTCGGTAATACTTGTGAGTAACAACGTCTAGCGGCGGCCGACCGGCGGTTCTACGGTGCCCCCATGCCGAACCTGCCCGATGTCGTGCTGTGGTCGATACCCGCCTTCGTGCTGCTCACCGTGGTCGAGATGATCAGCGTGCGCATCCACCCGGACGAGGACGCCGCCGGATACGAGACGAAGGACGCCGCGACCAGCGTCGGCATGGGCCTGGGCAGCCTCGTCTTCGACTTCCTCTGGAAGATCCCCATCGTCGCCGTCTACACGGCGATCTACGAACTCACGCCCCTGCACGTCCCCGTGCTGTGGTGGACCGTCCCGCTGATGCTCCTCGCGCAGGACTTCTTCTACTACTGGTCGCACCGCGGCCACCACGTCATCCGCGTCCTGTGGGCCTGTCACGTCGTCCACCACTCCAGCGAGAAGTTCAATCTCACCACCGCCCTGCGCCAGCCCTGGACCTCGCTGACCGTGTGGCCGTTCTACGTCCCGCTGATCGCCGCCGGCGTGCACCCGGCAGCCCTCGCGTTCTGCTCCTCGGCGAACCTCGTCTACCAGTTCTGGATCCACACCGAGCGCATCGACAAGATGCCCCGCTGGTTCGAGTTCGTCCTCAACACGCCCTCCCACCACCGGGTCCACCACGCCTCCCAGGGCGGCTACCTGGACCGCAACTTCGGCGGCATCCTCATCGTCTGGGACCGGCTCTTCGGCTCGTTCGTCGCCGAGACCGACCGGCCCGTCTACGGGTTGACCAAGAACATCAACACGTTCAACCCGATCAAGGTCGCCACGCATGAGTACGTGTCGATCGCCAAGGACATCAAGGCCGCCCGCAGGTGGCGCGACCGCGCGGGCATCCTGTTCCGGGGCCCGGGGTGGAAACCCGCTGGTGCCCCGGAGCCGGCCGAGGAGATCATCGCCGCGTGACACGCTTCCTCTTGCGGGCCTTCGCCCTCACGGCCGTTGTGGACCTGGCCTCCCTGGCCGCCGGGTGGGACGTCGGGCACATCGTCGCCAAACCCCTGCTGATGCCCCTCCTGGCCGCGTACGCGGCGTCCAGGGGCGCGCCCCGCCTCCTGATCGCCGCGCTGCTCCTCGGCTGGGGCGGCGACACCCTGCTCCTCCTCGACGCCGATCCGGCCTTCCTCGCGGGGATGGCCTCCTTCGCCGTCGGGCACGTCTGCTACATCGTCCTGTTCCAGAAGCACGGCACGGACATGGCGACCGTACGCGCGCGGGGCGGCTTTCTCGCCGTCGTCTACACCGTCGGGCTGTCCACCACGATCCAGTCCCTCTGGCCGGACCTCCCCGCCGACCTGCGCATCCCCGTCGCCGGCTACAGCGTCCTGCTGACCGTCATGGCCTACCTCGCCGCCGCCCGCATGGGCCGGGTCGCGGGGATCGGCGGCGTGCTCTTCGTGCTCTCCGACACGCTCATCGCGAGCGGCGTCGCCGACTGGGACCAGCTGCCGCGCCCCGATCTGTGGATCATGCTCACCTACATAGCCGCGCAGTTCCTGCTGGTCACCGGCACACTCGGCGAGCGACGGCAGCAGGGTGAGGCGTACGGTGAAGTGCGCTCGACCACCGCCTGAGCGCACGAAGCACCACAGACGAGAAGGACCCTCGCCATGCGCGCCACCACCATCCACGCCCCCTTCGACATGCGGGTGGAGAACGTGCCCGACCCGGTCGTCCAGCTGCCGACCGACGCCGTGGTGCGTGTACTGCGCGCCTGCATCTGCGGCAGCGACCTGTGGGCGTACCGCGGGGAGGCCGCCCGGCAGCCGGGGCAGCGCATCGGGCACGAGTTCCTCGGGATCGTCGAGGAGACGGGCGCCGAGGTGGACACGGTACGGCGCGGGGACCTGGTCGTCGCGCCCTTCATGTGGTCCGACGGCGTCTGCGACTACTGCCGGGAGGGCCTGCACACCTCCTGCGAGCACGGCGGCTTCTGGGGCTCCGTCGGCTACGACGGCGGCCAGGGCGAGGCCGTGCGCGTGCCCTTCGCCGACGGCACCCTCGTCCAGCTGCCCAAGGAGGCGGCCTCCGACGACCACCTGCTGTCCGCGCTGCTGACCCTCTCCGACGTCATGGGCACCGGCCACCACGCCGCCCTCGGCGCCGGGGCCCGCGCGGGCGCCACCGTCGCCGTCGTCGGGGACGGCGCCGTCGGCCTGTGCGCGGTCCTCGCCGCCAAGCGGCTGGGCGCCGAACGGATCATCGCCCTCGGCCGCCACGAGGTCCGCACCGACATCGCACGCCGCTTCGGCGCCACCGACGTCGTCGCCGAGCGCGGGGACGCGGCCGTCGAAGCCGTGCGGGAACTCACCGGCGGACAGGGCGCGCACGCCGTCGTCGAGGCCGTCGGCACCGAGCAGTCCATGCGCACGGCCATCGGCACCGCCCGCGACGGCGGCACCGTCGGCTGGGTCGGCGTCCCGCACGGCAGCGGCACCGGACTCGACCTCGGCGTCATGTTCGACCGGAACATCGCGCTGCGCGGCGGCGTCGCACCGGTCCGCGCCTACATCCCCGAGCTGCTGCCCGACATCCTGGACGGCACCATCGACCCGTCGCCCGTCTTCGACCTGACCGTCGACATGGAAGGCGTCCCGGCGGGATACAAGGCGATGGACGAGCGCACGGCCCTGAAGGTGCTCGTCACCGGCTGAGACTCACCAGCGGATCGGCACCGGCAGCGCCGTCAGCAGCCCCGACACCAGGACCACCACGCCCAGTACGGCGACCTCCGCGCGCGCGGGGGAGCAGGCGGCCAGCGGGTCGGGCGCGCGGCGCAGCCGGAGCCGCGCCCACAGGGCGAGCGCCGCGACCACGGCCACGAGCAGCACCTTGGCGAGCAGCACGCGCCCGTACGCGGTCGACGTCAGCTGGTCCAGGACGGTCTCCGGCGGCATCCGGCGCAGCGTGCTGCACACCCCGGTCGCGGTGATCGCGGCCAGCAGGACGGCGGCCACGCGCGCGTAGAGGCCCAGCAGGGCCGCACCCGCCGCCGACGCGCCCCACCCCCGCAGGGCCCGCAGCGCGTGCAGCAGGCCGCCCACCCACAGCGCCGCACAGGTCAGGTGCACGAGCGTCAGCCCCGACCCGACCAGCGGACTGTGCTCGGTGGTGGGATGGGCGCGCAGGGCCTCCGCCGCGATCACGGCGGCCAGGGGCCACACCTGGGTGCCCGGCCGGGCCGAGCGGGCGCACAGCCCGGCCACGAGGAACGCGTTGACCTCGACGAGCGCCAGCTTGCCGTCCCGGGAGTCGTACAGGCCGCCCACGTCGATGTCGCCGAGGCCGTGCGGCACGAGGTTCCCGGTCGCCACGACCGAGGCCAGCCCCAGCGCGGCCACGAAACCGGCGCCCGCGGCATACACGGCCCAACTGCGCGGCAGGGCCGGGGAAGCGCCGGGGACGGCACGGGCCAGCCGGTTCACGAACAGCTCGCCCACCGGAACGCACAGCGCGGCGAACAGCACCGCCCGCAGCAGCGCGATGCCACCGTCGCCGGGCGCCTCGGCCTCCCCGGTGCCGTGCAGCGCAGCGGACGGGCCGAGGAGCGGTATCAGGGCGCCGAGGGCCACCAGGACGAGCACGGCGACGGCACGGCCGGTACCGGACCGGCGCGGCAGCGGCCCGCCGGCGTCGGTGGCCTCGGTGCCGGGTCTTATCAAGGTCACCTCAGGATCTTCACCAGCCGCCGCAGAACGGGGCAAGTCAAGGAAAACAACTGGCGGTACACGATTCCGCCCAGGGGTACGTTTTCCGGCCGTCCACCGCTCACGCCCACCGCGCGGGATCGGCACCCCAGACCCCCGGTGGCCGCGCCCAGTCGACCGGCCCGCCGGTGAAGGACACCGGCGAACGGGCGTACCGCAGCCGTCCGATCCCGCTGCCGGTCTCGGCGAGCCAGGCGTCCGGACCGTCGTACCCGACCTCCCCGACCGGCCCGGCCGGGACCCCCGTCATCAGCCACTGCGCCGTCCGCGCCAGCGCCAGCCGCACGCACCGGCTGCCACCGTCGTACGACTGCTCGCGCACCGCCCGCAGCACCTCCGCCGCCAGCAGATACCCCGTCCCGTGGTCCAGCGCCTGAGCGGGCAGCGCGCCTGGCCGCTCCATCGACCCCTCGACGGCCGCGATCCCGGTCGCCACCTGCACCAGGCTGTCGAAGCCCCGTCGTCCGCTCCACGGCCCGTACGCGCCCCACGCCGACAACTGCGCCACGACGACCCCCGGCCGCCGCTCGGCCAGCGCCCCCGGCGACAGCCCGAACCGGTCCAGCGCGCCCGGCCGATACCCGGTGACGACCACGTCGGCGGTCGCGAGCAACTCCTCGAAGGTGTCCCTGTCGGCCGTCAGGTCCAGCGTCGCCGACCGCTTCCCGAAGCCCGTGTCGGCATGCTGATCGGGGAGTTCGGGGAGCCGCGGCGGATCGATCCGCAGCACGTCCGCGCCCAGCAGTGCGAGCGTGCGGGTCGCGACCGGGCCCGCGATGACCCGGGTCAGATCCAGCACCCGCAGTCCGGCGGCGGGCAGCAGGGGAGCCCCGTCGACCGGCGTGAGCACGCGCGCGGGGGCGGAGTCGAGGCGCTCGCGCTCGACAAGAGGCCGCTTCGCCAGCTCGGCCGCCTGCTCGTGGGCCGCCCACTCCTCGGGCGTCCGCAGCGCGACGGCGAGACCCCCGGCCGCGTACACGGCCTCCTCGACCTCCAGGGCGGACCGCTCGGCGAACGCCGCCTCCAGGGAGTCGGCCGGGCCCATCACCTTGAGCAGCCGCTCCCGGTGGTGCGGGTAGTTCGCGTGCGTGCGCACCCACCCGTCGGCGGTGCGCCAGAACCTGGACAGCGGCGCGAAGTTGACCGGTGCCCGACCATTGATCAACAGATGCCGCTCACTCGTGAACGCGGTGGCCACGGCCCCGTCGTCCACCCGCACGTCCGGCACCTCGTCGCGCCCGGCCCGCAGGGCGCCCAGCTCAGCGGCGGCCCGCGCACACGCACCGACACAGGCCCGCGCCAACTCCCGTACGGGGAGCCGCGCCTGAAGAGCACCCTCGCGCACCACATCAGTCATGACTTCACTATGCAGTATTGATGCAATCAACCTGGGATCAACCTACGAGGCGGCGGACCACCAGAGCCGTACCTCCTTGCGCACATCGGTGGGCCGCAGCTCCCAACCCTGGGCGAGGGCGACCTGGGCGACGTACCAGCCGCCGATGCCGCGGTAGTGACGCATCGGTATCGCGCACTCCATCAACCGGTGGAACTTCTTGGGATCGCGCGGAAACCGGGCCTGGGTCGTCCAATTGGCGACCTCCCTCTCGACACGTGCCTTGTAGTACGCGGTGTCGCCTTCGTGTATCAGCTCGGGCCAGGTCACGCCCCAGGAGGGCAGGCGCATACGGGCGGTGGCGCGGTCCAGCATCTTGAACAGGCCGTTCTCGTAAGAGGTGCTGAACACGACGATCGCCTCCGTCAGCATGCCCACGGCGAAGGTGACGAGAACGACCGCGAGCCAGAACACCCAGAGCACCGGCATGACCAGCACGGTCGCGATGAAGCGCGCGGTCAGCAGTCCCTTGGGGCGCACCGGTTCGGCCGTCCAGGTCGCCGGATCTTCGTACACATCCATGGCCGAGGATCATCCCCCACGCACAAAGGGGCCGGGGACCCGGTCCCCGACCCCTTCGCTCACGCGCGCGCCGTTACTTGGTGACCGCGTCCAACGCGTCAGCCGTACCCCACCCATAGAAGCCGTTGTAGTTCTTCGACCCCTCGCACACCGCGTCGACCTTCCCGTCGCCGTCGATGTCGTACGGGTCGGTGCACGGCGTGGCGTCGGCCTCCGCGTACAGCAGCGCCTTCACCAGGGCCGGGGAGGCCTTCGGGTGCGTCGACTTGATGAGCGCGGCCACGCCCGCGACATGCGGGGAGGCCATCGACGTACCGGCCATGTAGCCCCATCCGCCGCCCGGCAGCGTGCCCAGGATCAGGCCGCTGGTGGCCGGCGGGGCAGGGGTCTGGAAGCGGGTCGAGTCGCCGCCGGGAGCGGCGATGTCGATGACGCCCAGACCGTGGTTGGAGAAGGACGACTTGATGCCCTTCGCGCCGGTCGCCGCGACCGTCACGACACCCGGCAGCTGGGTCGGGATGTCGTAGCACTCGGAGGGGTCGATGACCCGCTCCGTGGGCGTCTCGACGTCGTTCGGGGAGACCGGGTCGGTGATCTCGGCGGCCGCGAGGTCGTAGTTCTCGTTGCCGGCCGCCGCGACGTTGACCGCGCCCTTCTGCTCCGCATAGCGCGAGGCCCGGGAGACGGCGTCGACGAGCGCCTTCTGGTCCGGGTCGTTCTTGCAGTTGAAGTACCACGGGTCGGTGTAATAGCTGTTGTTCGTCACGTCGACGCCGTGCTCGGCCGCCCACACGAAGCCGCAGACCACGGCCTCCGTGTAGAAGTAGCCGGCCGTCGTGGACACCTTGATGCCGGACACCTTCACGCCGGGCGCGACACCCGTCATGCCGACGCCGTTCTTGGCGGCCGCTATCTCACCGGCGACATGCGTGCCGTGCGGGCTCTCGCCCGTGGTCGGCCGCCACGCCCCGTCGGTCGTGTCGGGCTTGCCCGTCACGCAGTTCACCGACGCGGCCCGGTCGAAGTTCGGCGCTATGTCCGGGTGGGTGTCGTCGACGCCGGTGTCGATCACGGCGACGGTCACCTTGCTGCTGCCGAGCGACTTCTCGTGCGCCTTGTCCGCCTTGATGGCGGGCAGGTCCCACTGCAACGGCTCCAGCGGGTCCTGCCCCTCGGCGGCCTGGACGTCCGCGAGGTCCTCGGCGTCCAGCACCTTCGGGGTGCCGACGTCGGTCGTCGACTGGGCGGGCAGCGGCGCGTTGCGCGTGTTGCCGGCCGACTCCACCCCGCGCACGGTGCGCAGGATCTTCGCGAAGTCGGGGTTCGCCGAGTGGACGACGATGACGCCTATCTGGTCGTACGACGTCACGATCGTGCCGCCGGCCTCGGCTATCGCCTTCTTCACGTGCTTCGAAGGCCCTTGCCCGGGGCTGACGTTGACGACATAGCTGAGCGAGGTCGCCTCGGCGGCAGGGGCTTCCTCCGCCGCCGACGCCGTGACGTTCGGCAGGAACGCGAGAGCCGTCGCCATGGCCATCCCGACGGGGACGGCCATCGCACGACGGAAGCGCGGGTGAGGCGCTGTCATTCTGGATCTCCAGTTCGTTCGCGGTACCACGGGTACGAGCGGACCGTGCGGGTGCCGTACGCGGGCTACTTGACCGCGCGCAGCGCGTTCACGATGCCGAAGCCGTAGAACCCGTTGACCCGCTTGCCGCCCACGCAGGTCGCGTCCTGCGTGCCGTCGCCGTTCTGGTCGTAGGAGGCCGGGCAGCCCGGGTTGTCCGCCTGCGCCTTCATCAGCGCCTGGAGCTGCGCCGGGGTCGCCCACGGGTGCGTCGACTTCAGGAGCGCGGCGACGCCCGCGGCGTGCGGGGACGCCATCGAGGTGCCCTGGAGGAAGCCGTACGAATTGTTCGGCATCGTCGACAGGATGCGGCCGTTCTTCGACGGGGTGTCCGGGATCTGGTAGAGCCGGTCGCCGCCGGGGGCCGCGATGTCGATGACGCCGTAACCGTACGACGAGTAGTACGACTTGAGGTTGTTCACGCCCGTCGCGCTGACCGTGACGACGCCCGGCAGCATGGTCGGCACGTCGAAGCACTCGTGCGGGTCGACGGTGCGGGTGACCGCCGTGGAGTCGTCGGGGCTGGAGTCGTCGACCAGGGCGTCCGAGTCGAGGTCGTCGTTGGAGTTGCCCGCCGACGCGAGGTTGAGGGTGCCCTTCTTCTGTGCATACATGGACGCCCTGTTGACCGCGTCGACGATGGCCTTCTGGTCGGGATCGTCCATGCAGTTGTACAGCCACGGATCAACGTAGTAGCTGTTGTTCGTGATCTCCACGCCGTGGTCGGCGGCGAACACGAACGCGCAGACGACGCTCTCCGGGTAGAAGAGGCCGTTGCTCGGGTCGGTCACGTTGATGGCCGCGACCTTCACACCCGGCGCGACACCGGCGACACCGATGCCGTTGCGGGCGGCGGCGATCTCACCGGCCACGTGGGTGCCGTGGTAGTCCTCCGCGGTGTACGGCCGCCAGGCACCCTCGGTGGTGTTCGGCACGCCGCCGTCGCAGTTGGCGGACTGCGACGCGGAGAAGTTCGGGGCGATGTCCGGGTGGGTGTCGTCGACGCCGGTGTCGATGACGGCGACGGTGACCTTCTTGCTGCCCGGGTTGATCTGCGCGGCCTTGTCGGCGCCGATCGCGCGCAGGTCCCACTGGTCGGCCTCGAGGGGCTCGCTCCCCGCGTCGGCGGCCGAGGCCTGCTCGACCTTCTCGGCCTGCTCCTTGGTGAGGATCTGCGCCGCGCCCTCGTCCGTGGTGCCTGCCGGCGTCAGCGGCGAGGTACGGGTCGCGCCCGCCGACTGCACACCACGGACCTTCCGTATCTGGGCGCCGAAGTCGGGGTTGGCCGAGTGGACGACGATCACGCCGATCTTGTCGTACGTGATGACGACGGTGCCGCCGTTCGCGACGACCGCCTTCTTCACCGCCTCGATCGTGCGGTGGTCCACCTTGGTGTTGACGACGTACGACAGGTTCGGCGCGTCCGCGGTCTGCGCGGTGGGCTCCGCGAACGGAGCGGCCGACGCGGCCGTCGGCAGGAAGCCGAGCGAGGCGGTCAGCGACAGCACGACCGGCACGGCGAGGGCGAGACGGCGTCTGGAACGCAGATGAGGCATGGGGTCTCCACATCATCCGGAAACGAAACCGGCCCGAGACACAGGTGGTGCTCGGGCAGGTACATGACGGGTGGTGCAGGCCCGAAGCTATCTCCCGAAGTCGCTGGCCAGCAATGACCTTCCCGGGATGACTTCAAGAAGAAGCAAACCCAGTTGAACCGGCCCTCGCGTGCCGCCGTGACCTTGGGCAGGGAGCACGAGCACGATCGAGCTCCCCGACGAACCGCGAGGAACAGAGCCGTCCATGTCCGTCGTACCCAGCCCGTCCCCCACCCCCGACCAGCCCCCGTCCGCCGTGGCAACAGCGCCCGCAACGCGAGGAGACTCCGTGGCTACCGACGCACCGCCCCCCTCGACAGAGCAGCACAAACTCCCCAGCACCGAGGAGTTCACCGAGGTGCAGCAGAGCGCGGAGTTCGGTGAACTGCGCCGCTCCCACCGCAACTTCGCCTTCCCCCTGACCGTCGCGTTCATCGCCTGGTACCTGCTGTACGTCCTGCTGTCGAACTACGCGGGCGACTTCATGGGCACCAAGCTCTTCGGCAACATCAACGTCGCCTTCGTGCTCGGCCTCGCCCAGTTCATCACCACGTTCCTCATCGCCTGGTGGTACTCGCGGCACGCCGCCACGAAGCTCGACCCCAAGGCCGAGGCCATCAAGTCCCGGATGGAGGGCGGCGCATGAGCCCCGTGATCACCCTGGCGGCCGGCGAGGCCAGCGAGCACCGGCCGCTGATCATCAGCCTGTTCTCCGTCTTCGTCCTCGCGACCCTCGTCATCACCGTCTGGGCGGGCCGCCAGACCAAGGACGCCGCCGACTTCTACGCCGGCGGACGCCAGTTCAGCGCCTTCCAGAACGGCCTCGCCGTCTCCGGCGACTACATGTCGGCCGCGTCCTTCCTCGGCATCGCCGGCGCCATCGCCCTCTTCGGCTACGACGGCTTCCTGTACTCCATCGGCTTCCTGGTCGCCTGGCTGGTCGCCCTGCTCCTGGTCGCCGAACCGCTGCGCAACTCCGGCCGCTACACCATGGGCGACGTGCTGGCGTACCGCATGCGCCAGCGTCCCGTCCGCACCGCGGCCGGCACCTCCACCATCGTCGTCTCGATCTTCTACCTGCTCGCGCAGATGGCCGGCGCCGGCGTCCTCGTCTCCCTGCTGCTCGGCATCACCTCCGACGCGGGCAAGATCGGCATCGTCGCCCTCGTCGGCGTCCTGATGATCGTGTACGTCTCCATCGGCGGCATGAAGGGCACCACCTGGGTCCAGATGGTCAAGGCGGTGCTGCTCATCGGCGGCACCATCCTGATCACCTTCCTGGTGCTGCTGAAGTTCGACTTCAACATCTCCGAGCTGCTCGGCAAGGCCGCCGACAACAGCGGCAAGGGCACCGCCTTCCTGGAGCCCGGCCTCCAGTACGGCGCCACCGGCACCTCCAAGCTGGACTTCATCTCCCTCGGCATCGCCCTGGTCCTCGGCACCGCGGGCCTGCCGCACATCCTGATCCGCTTCTACACGGTGCCCAACGCCAAGGCCGCCCGTAAGTCCGTGAACTGGGCCATCGGCATCATCGGCGGCTTCTACCTGATGACCATCGCCCTCGGCTTCGGCGCCGCGGCGCTGATCTCCCAGGACGAGATCATCGAGTCCAACCCGTCCGGCAACACGGCGGCGCCACTCCTCGCGCTCCATCTGGGCGGCGTCGACTCGGCGTGGGGCGCGATCCTGCTCGCGACGATCTCCGCGGTGGCCTTCGCGACGATCCTCGCGGTGGTCGCGGGCCTGACCCTCGCCTCCTCGTCCTCGTTCGCGCACGACATCTACGCCAACGTCATCCGCAAGGGCAAGGCGTCCGGCAAGGAGGAGGTCCGCGCGGCCCGCTGGGCGACCGTCTTCATCGGCATCGTCTCCATCGGCCTGGGCGCCCTCGCCCGCGACCTCAACGTGGCCGGCCTCGTCGCCCTGGCCTTCGCGGTCGCCGCGTCCGCGAACCTGCCGACCATCCTCTACAGCCTGTTCTGGAAGCGGTTCACCACCCAGGGCGCGCTGTGGTCGATCTACGGCGGCCTGATCGTCGCCACCGGCCTGGTGCTGTTCTCCCCGGTGGTCTCCGGCGACCCCAAGGCGATGTTCCCCGACGTCGACTTCGCCTACTTCCCGCTGAAGAACCCGGGCATCATCTCCATCCCGTTCGGCTTCCTCATGGGCTTCCTGGGCACCGTCCTGTCCAAGGAGGAGCCCGACGCCGGCAAGTACGCGGAGCTGGAGGTCCGGTCCCTGACCGGCACCGGCGCGCACTAGTCCCCCCACCGGGACGATCCACCGACCGGCCGCGTCGTAGGTGTCTACGACGCGGCCGCGTCTTACCTCGTGGGATCGGGACCTGTCGATGTCAGTGAGGTCACGTAGGCTCGCAGGTGACGGAAAACGAATGCTCCGCGACAAGGGAGGGGGCCGCGTGCTCATCGACACCTTCGGCCGGCAGGCCACCGACCTGCGAGTGTCGCTGACCGACCGGTGCAACCTGCGCTGTACGTACTGCATGCCCGAAGAGGGCCTGCAGTGGCTGGCCAAGCCGGACCTCCTCACGGACGACGAGATCGTCCGCCTGATCGACATCGCCGTCACCTCCCTCGGCATCGAGGAGGTCCGCTTCACCGGCGGCGAGCCCCTGCTGCGCCCCGGCCTGGTCGGCATCGTGGAGCGCGTCGCCGCCCTCGAACCCCGCCCCCAGATGTCCCTGACGACCAACGGCATCGGCCTCAAGCGCACCGCGACGGCCCTGAAGGCCGCGGGCCTGGACCGGGTCAACGTCTCCCTCGACACCCTGCGCCCGGACGTCTTCAAGACCCTCACCCGCCGGGACCGCCACAAGGACGTCATCGAGGGCCTGTACGCCGCCCGCGAGGCGGGCCTGACCCCGGTGAAGGTCAACTCGGTCCTGATGCCGGGGCTGAACGAGGACGAGGCCCCCGACCTGCTGGCCTGGGCGGTGGAGCACGACTACGAACTGCGCTTCATCGAGCAGATGCCCCTGGACGCCCAGCACGGCTGGAAGCGCGACGGCATGATCACCGCGGGCGACATCCTCACCTCGCTCCGCACCCGCTTCGAGCTGACCGAGGAGGGCTCGGAGAAGCGCGGCTCGGCTCCGGCGGAGCGCTGGATCGTCGACGGCGGTCCGCATGTGGTGGGGGTCATCGCCTCAGTCACCCGCCCGTTCTGCGCGGCCTGCGACCGCACCCGCCTGACGGCCGACGGCCAGGTCCGCACCTGCCTGTTCGCCCAGGAGGAGACAGACCTCCGCGCGGCCCTGCGCTCGGGCGCCCCGGACGAGGAGATAGCCCGCATCTGGCGGACGGCGATGTGGGGCAAGAAGGCGGGCGCGGGCCTGGACGACCCGACGTTCGTCCAGCCGGACCGCCCGATGTCGGCGATCGGCGGCTAGGCCCCGGACGGGCTCCCGGGCGCCTGGGCGCCCTCGGGGGATTCCCATTCCTTGAGAAGGACCACGTCCTTGAGGAATCCCCGCACCCCGAGGAACTGGGACAGATGTTCCCGATGCTCCTCGCACGCCAGCCAGGTCTTCCTGCGCTCCGGCGTGTGCAGCTTCGGGTTGTTCCAGGCGAGCACCCACACCGCGTCGACCCGGCAGCCCTTCGCCGAACAGATCGGCGCGGTCTCTTCACTCACTGCTTCGTCTCACCAACTGCGCTGGAAAAGGCGACGCCGAGCAGCCACGGGGGGAGCTGCCCGGCGTCGGTCTGTCGCTCCGACGGGGGATGCGGAGCGCGTAGGAAGTATGTCACGGGTAGCCCGTCACCCGGCACTGGAACAACATGATTGATCTGAGCTTTTCTTGAGCTTGGTCCGGAGGTGACATCCGGTTGTGCCCCCTCCGCCGAGCGTCACATCCGCTCGTGGGGCTCGCTCCGCACACCCGCGGGCGGGCCGTCCGCGGCGCCTTCCGGGAAGGGTTCCGCGAAACGCTCGTCGGCGGTCGGCGGCGCGATCATCGGCCGCGCCGGAGCGCTCACGAAGGTGGACGGCAGGCCCGGCGCGTTCTCCCGCCCCGCGTTGGCGATGACCACCGCGACGTAGGGAAGCAGCGCCCCCAGCACCAACGCGACGATCGCGACGTGCCGTTCGACGTTCCAGAGGCTGGCCGCGAGAATCACCGACAGGGTGCGCACGGACATCGAGATCACGTACCGCCGCTGCCGGCCGCGTACGTCCTCCTGGAGGCCCGCCCGGGCTCCGGTGATCCGGAAAACCTGGCCGCCGCCTGCCTGCTGCTTCCGCATCACATTCCACCATCCGCCCGCATCGGACTCTCCCCGGCCCGTTCCCGCTCCGCTCCCGGCACGAGACCCGGGCCCGGACACGTCCTACGTTACGCCGCGTCTCAGCCGCCTACGAGACCGGGGCACCTCCCGCCGAGGCGATCCACCTGCGCAGCGGCGCGTACGGACGACTCGACATGCGTCGTACGGCACATGGGCCGACACTGGCCGTAATGCTCACGTAGAGCCGTACGAGGAGGCAGCCATGGGCTGGTTGTGGGCGATCATCGTGGGATTCGTGCTGGGGCTGATCGCGAAAGCGATCCTCCCGGGCAAGCAGCACAGTCCGCTCTGGTTGACGACGATCTTCGGCATGCTGGGCGCCCTCGTCGGCAACGCGATCGCGCGCTGGGCGGGCGTCGACGCGACCCGCGGCATCGACTGGAGCCGTCACGCCTTCCAGCTGATCGCCGCGATCATCATCGTTGGCGTGGGCGACATGCTGTACATGGCGACGCTGGGCAAGAGGAAACAGCAAGCCTGACACGGACAGGGCGTACGACGAAGGGGGCGGCCCTCTCGACGAGAGCCGCCCCCTTCGCGCTGTCTAGGCGCCGGTGACCTCGACCGCGGCGAGGTTCTTCTTGCCCCGGCGCAGCACCAGCCACCGCCCGTGGAGCAGGTCCTCCTTCGCGGGGACCGCGTCCTCGGCCGCGACCTTGACATTGTTCACGTAGGCCCCGCCCTCCTTCACGGTCCGCCGCGCGGCCGACTTGCTGGCCACGAGACCGACCTCGGCGAGCAGGTCGACGACGGGCCCGAGCTCGGCGACCTGGACATGCGGCACCTCGGACAGGGCCGCCGCCAGCGTCTTCTCGTCGAGGTCCGCCAGCTCGCCCTGACCGAAGAGGGCGCGGGACGCGCCGATCACCGCGGCCGTCTGGTCGGCGCCGTGCACCAGCGTCGTCAGCTCCTCGGCCAGCGCGCGCTGGGCGGCACGGGCCTGAGGACGCTCCTCGGTCGCCTTCTCCAGCTCCTCGATCTCCTCGCGGGACTTGAAGCTGAAGATCCGCAGGAACTTGGAGACGTCCCGGTCGTCCGCGTTCAGCCAGAACTGGTAGAAGGCGTACGGCGTGGTCATCTCGGGGTCGAGCCAGACCGTGCCGGACTCCGTCTTGCCGAACTTGGTGCCGTCGGCCTTGGTGATCAGCGGAGTGCCCAGCGCGTGCACCACGGCCTCCGGCTCGACCCGGTGGATCAGGTCGGTGCCCGAGGTGAGGTTGCCCCACTGGTCGCTGCCGCCGGTCTGGAGAGTGCAGCCGTACCTCCGGTACAGCTCCAGGAAGTCCATGCCCTGCAGGATCTGGTAGCTGAACTCGGTGTAGCTGATGCCCGCGTCGGAGTTGAGCCGCCGGGAGACGGCCTCCTTCGCGATCATCTTGTTGACCCGGAAGTGCTTGCCGACGTCCCGCAGGAACTCGATGGCCGACAGGCCCTGGGTCCAGTCCAGGTTGTTGACCATGACCGCGGCGTTCGGCCCCTCGAAGTCCAGCAGCGGGGCGATCTGCGCGCGCAGCCGCTCGACCCACTGGGCGACGGTCTCGGGGGCGTTGAGCGTGCGCTCGGAGTTCGGCTTCGGGTCACCGATCAGGCCGGTGGCGCCTCCGACCAGACCCAGGGGGCGGTTGCCCGCGTCCTGGATGCGGCGCATCGTCAGGATCTGCACGAGGTTGCCGAGGTGCAGGCTGGGCGCGGTCGGGTCGAAGCCGCAATAGAACGTGACGGGACCGTCCGCGAACGCCTTGCGCAATGCGTCCTCGTCAGTGGAGAGGGCGATCAGCCCACGCCACTTCAGCTCGTCGACGATGTCCGTCACGGTTCTCGCGTCTCCTTGATGATCTTCGGGCGGTCGAGTGACCACCGGCTACGAGGTTATACGCCCCGACTGACAGAGCTCATATTGAAGTCCGGCACCCGCAGCGCCGGCATCGCAGCCCTAGTGAACCAGTCGCTCCACTCCCTCGGCAGCGTCTTTTCCGTGCGCCCGGCCTCGGTGGCCCGGCCCAGCAGGTCCACCGGCGACTCGTTGAACCGGAAGTTGTTGACCTCGCCGGTCACCTCGCCGTTCTCGACGAGATAGACACCGTCCCGGGTCAGACCCGTCAGCAGCAGGGTCGCCGGGTCGACCTCGCGGATGTACCACAGGCAGGTCAGCAGCAGCCCGCGCTCGGTGTTCGCGACCATCTCCTCGATCGACCGGTCCTCCCCGCCGTCGAGGATCAGGTTGTCGATGCCCGGCGCCACCGGCAGCCCGGTCAGCCCGGCGCTGTGCCGGCTGGTGAGCAGGTTGCTGATCTCGCCCTCGCGCATCCACTCGGTGGCGGTCAGCGGCAGCCCGTTGTCGAACACCGACGAGTCCCCGCCGGAGGAGTGCGCGAGCACGAACGGCGCGGACTCCAGACCCGGCTCGTTCGGGTCGCTGCGCAGCGTCAGCGGCAGCTCGGTGAGCTTCTCGCCTAGGCGGGTGCCGCCGCCCGGCTTGGAGAACACCGTGCGCCCCTCGACCGCGTCCCGGCCCGACGCCGACCACATCTGGTAGATGAGCAGGTCGGCCACGGCGGTCGGCGGCAGCAGCGTCTCGTACCGCCCCGCGGGCAGGTCGTGCTTGCGCTCGGCCCAGCCCAGGCGTACGGCGAGCTCGGCGTCCAGCGCGGCCGGGTCGACGTCCTTGAAGTCCCGGGTGGAGCGGCCCGCCCATGCCGAGCGCGTACGGTCCGGCGACTTGGCGTTCAGCTCCAGCGTGCCGTTGGGCTGGTCGTGCCGCAGCCGCAGCCCCGTGGACGTACCGAGGTAGCTGGAGACCAGTTCGTGGTTGGCGAAGCCGTACAACTCCCGGCCGCCCGCACGCGCGCGTGCGAAGGACTCGCCGAGCGCCGGGGCGAAGTCCGCGAAGACCGCGGAGGAGGTCGCGGCGGGCGCGTCCGTGAAGTCCGGGGACGCCGGTACGCCCGTGACGAGCGGCTGGGCGTCCTCGGCGGGCGCGGCACCGCGGGCAGCCGCCTCCGCGGCCCGCACCAGGGGCTCCAGCTCGTCCACGGTTACGGCGGCCCGGGAGACGACACCGGAGGCGGTGCCCTCCTTGCCGTCGACCGTCGCGATCACCGTGAGGGTACGGGTGCGTGTGACCCCGTTGGTGGTGAGCGCGTTGGCGGCCCAGCGCAGGTTCGCCGTGGACTGCTCGTCGGCGATGACGACGCAGCCGTCCGCGCGGGACAGCTCCAGGGCGCGCTCGACGATCTCGTGCGGCTTGTTCATCGACCGGCCTCCTGGGTGGTGTTGAGGATGTTGACGCCCTTGAAGAGCGCGGAGGGGCAGCCGTGCGAGACCGCGGCGACCTGTCCGGGCTGGGCCTTGCCGCAGTTGAAGGCGCCGCCGAGGACATACGTCTGCGGGCCGCCGACGGCGGCCATCGAGCCCCAGAAGTCGGTGGTGGTCGCCTGGTAGGCGACGTCCCGCAGCTGGCCGGTGATCCGGCCGTTCTCGATCTTGAAGAAGCGCTGGCCGGTGAACTGGAAGTTGTAGCGCTGCATGTCGATGGACCAGGACCGGTCGCCGACGACGTAGATGCCGCGATCGACCCCGCCGATCAGGTCCTCGGTCGACATCCCGGCCGGGTCGGGCTGGAGGGACACGTTGGCCATGCGCTGCACCGGAACGTGGCCGGGGGAGTCGGCGAAGGCGCAGCCGTTGGAGCGTTCGAAGCCGGTCAGCTTCGCGATCCGCCGGTCCAGCTGGTAGCCCACCAGCGTGCCGTCCTTGACCAGGTCCCAGGACTGGCCCTCGACGCCCTCGTCGTCGTAGCCGATGGTCGCCAGGCCGTGCTCGGCGGTGCGGTCGCCGGTGACGTTCATCAGCTCGGAGCCGTAGCGCAGCTTGCCGAGCTGGTCGAAGGTGGCGAAGGAGGTGCCGGCGTAGGCGGCCTCGTAGCCGAGGGCGCGGTCCAGCTCGGTGGCGTGGCCGATGGACTCGTGGATGGTCAGCCACAGGTTGGACGGGTCGACGACCAGGTCGTACACCCCGGCCTCGACGCTCGGCGCCCGCATCTTCTCGGCGAGCAGCTCGGGGATGCGTGCCAGCTCGTCGTCCCAGTCCCAGCCGGTGCCCGTGAGGTACTCCCAGCCACGGCCGACCGGCGGGGCGATGGTGCGCATCGATTCGAACTCGCCGCTCGACTCGTCGACCGACACCGCGGTCAGCTGCGGATGCAGCCGCACCCGCTGCTGCGTGGTCACGGTCCCGGCCGTGTCGGCGTAGAACTTGTTCTCGTGGACGGTGAGCAGCGAGGCGTCGACGTGGTTGACGCCGTTCGCGGCCAGCAGCCGCGCGCTCCACTCCGCGAGCAGCCCCGCCTTCTCCTCGTCGGGCACGGTGAACGGGTCGATCTCGTACGACGAGATCCACGTCTTCTCGGCGTGCACCGGCTCGTCGGCGAGCTCCACCCGCTCGTCCGAACCCGCTGCCTTGATCACCTGGGCGGACAGCTTCGCCATGGCCACCGCCTGCGAGGCGACCCGCGCCGCCGCGTCCATGGTCAGATCGACGCCGGACGCGAATCCCCAGGTCCCACCGTGCACGACCCGCACCGCGTACCCGAGGTCGGTGGTGTCCGAGGACCCGGCCGGCTTGGCGTCCCTCAGCCGCCAGGACGCGCTGCGCACCCGCTCGAACCGGAAGTCCGCGTGCTCGGCGCCCAGCGCACGCGCGCGTGCCAGCGCGGCGTCGGCGAGGGCGCGTAGCGGAAGCGCTGTGAAGGCTTCGTCGATGGTATGAGGCACCGAGGTATCTCCCTGCTGTCGTGACCTGTGGACTCCGATCATGTCGCGTGGGCGGGGCCAGGGACCATACGTTTCCGTGCCGACCGCGTCTGCTTCTGTAGGGACCCGACAGCGAGTCCCCTTAGCCACTGTCGGTGCCCGATTGTCCGCAGGAGGTCGGGGACCGATAGGTTTTCGAGGAAGCCGCCTGTCATCCAGGTGTTCGGGCGGGTATTCAGACCGCTATCGAAAGGGTGATCCGTTGAGCCGCTCGGTTCTCGTCACCGGAGGCAACCGGGGCATCGGCCTCGCCATCGCCCGCGCTTTCGCCGACGCCGGCGACAAGGTCGCGATCACGTACCGCTCGGGCGAGCCACCGGCCGGCTTCCTGGCCGTCAAGTGCGACATCACCGACACCGAGCAGGTGGAGCAGGCCTACAAGGAGATCGAGGCCGAGCACGGCCCGGTCGAGGTCCTGGTCGCCAACGCCGGCATCACCAAGGACACGCTGCTGATGCGGATGTCCGAGGAGGACTTCACGTCCGTCCTCGACACCAACCTCACCGGCACCTTCCGCGTCGTCAAGCGTGCCAACCGCGGCATGCTGCGCGCCAAGAAGGGCCGCGTCGTGCTCATCTCCTCGGTCGTCGGGCTCCTCGGCGGCCCCGGCCAGGCCAACTACGCCGCCTCCAAGGCCGCCCTGGTCGGCTTCGCGCGCTCGCTCGCGCGTGAGCTGGGCTCGCGCAACATCACGTTCAACGTCGTCGCCCCCGGTTTCGTCGACACCGACATGACCAAGGCGCTCACCGACGAGCAGCGCGCGAACATCGTCCAGCAGGTGCCGCTCGGCCGTTACGCGCAGCCGGAGGAAGTCGCCGCGACGGTGCGGTTCCTCGCCTCCGACGACGCCTCGTACATCACTGGAGCCGTCATCCCGGTTGACGGCGGACTGGGAATGGGTCACTGAACACCATGGCTGGAATCCTCGAGGGCAAGAAGATCCTCATCACCGGTGTGCTGATGGAGTCCTCCATCGCCTTCCACACCGCGAAGCTGGCCCAGGAGCAGGGCGCGGAGATCATCCTCACCGCGTGGCCGCGGCCGACGCTCACCGAGCGCATCGCCAAGAAGCTGCCCCAGCCCGAGAAGGTCAAGGTCCTGGAGCTCGACGTCTCCAACGACGAGCACCTCGCCCGCCTGGAGAGCCAGGTCCGTGAGCACCTCGGCGACAAGCTCGACGGGGTCGTGCACTCCATCGGCTTCGCGCCGCAGGACGCGCTCGGCGGCAACTTCCTGAACACGCCGTTCGAGTCCGTGGCCACCGCCATGCATGTCTCCGCCTTCTCCCTGAAGTCGCTGACCATGGCGCTGCTGCCGCTGATGACCGAGGGCGGCTCCGTCGTCGGTCTCACCTTCGACGCGCAGTTCGCCTGGCCGCAGTACGACTGGATGGGCCCCGCCAAGGCCGCCCTGGAGGCCACCAACCGCTACATGGCGCGTGACCTCGGCAAGCACGACATCCGCTGCAACCTGATCTCGGCGGGGCCGATCGGCTCCATGGCCGCCAAGTCCATCCCGGGCTTCGCCGAGCTGGCCGCCGTGTGGGACAGCCGCTCCCCGCTGGAGTGGAAGCTGGAGGACCCGGAGCCGGCCGGTCGCGGTGTCGTGGCGCTGCTGTCGGACTGGTTCCCGAAGACCACCGGCGAGATCGTCCACGTCGACGGCGGTCTGCACGCCATCGGCGCCTGACACTCCCACGGTGAGGGCCCGCGTTCCCCGGAACGCGGGCCCTCACCCGTTCGGCCCATCCGGCCGGGCGGGGGAGCGGCACAACTGGGCACTCTGGATTACGCGTTCACCGCTTCCCTCCCCAGCACGGCCGAGGAGGTCCCCCTTGTGCGCTTGTCCCGCAGCCTGGCCCCGATAGCCGTCGCAGCCGTCCTGCTGATGTCCCTTCCGCACGAAGCGTCACCCCAGGTGCGCGAAAAGGCGGCCCCGGACCTGTTCGGCGCCGCGTGCTACAGCAAGGTCACCGGCTCCCGCGTGACCGCGTACTGCCACAACCCCTACCCCGACGTCGACCGGGTCCGGCTGCACATCGAGTGCGACCGGTGGTGGGACGTGGACAGCGACGGCAAGCCCGTGGCGGCCGGGCCCGCGCAGACGGTACGGCTCGACGGCCGCTGCTGGAAGGAAGTCCGCTCGGTGTGGGTCAGTCACCAGAAGGGCTGAACAGCCCCGGCCGGCACTGGAACGGGTAACTCGCCGCCTGCGCCGCGGCCGTCTGCGCGTCGCCCGCGCGGATCGCGTCCACCAGCCCCGAGTGGTCCAGGTGCGTCTCCGGCGTCATCTCCTCGCCGACGTCGTCGCGCAGCCAGTCCCGCAGCACCTCGCCGAGGTCGGCGTACATCGCCGTCATCACGTCGTTGTGGGACGCCGAGACCACCGCGAGATGGAAGGTCGCGTCCGCCGCCACGAAGGCCTCCTTGTCCCGCGCCTCCCAGGCCTCCTCACGCCGGACGAGCAGCGCGTCGAGCTGCTTGAGGTCCTTCTCCGTACGGCGCTCGGCGGCCAGCTTCGCGGCGGACGACTCCAGCGTGGAGCGCAGCTCGGCGATGTGCCGGGGGTCGGCGTCGGCGAAGCGGCGGTGCATCACCCCGGCCAGCTCGCTGGTGGCGACGACGTAGGTGCCGGAGCCCTGGCGGATGTCCAGCAGGCCGTTGTGCGCGAGCGCCCGGACGGCCTCGCGGACCGTGTTGCGGGCCACTCCGAGCTGCTCGACCAGCTCAGGCTCCGTCGGGATGCGCGATCCGACCGGCCACTCACCGGACGTGATCTGCTGCCGCAGCGAGGCGATGACCTGCTCGGACAGCGCCGATCGACGGGGGTGGCTCAAAGGCATGGCTCACCTTCGCACGGGACGGGCGCCGAGCGGCGGCCGGGGAATGGACAACCAATCATCCCATGATTCTATGATGGGCGTCATGGCAAGCGAGGAAACCCGGACGACGACGTCCCCGCACATACGAAGCTCGGCGACGGACGAGAGCCGGCAGCCGTCCACGCGCGCGTGGACGACGCGACTGCTCGTGCTCGGCATCGTGCTGGCCGCCGTCAACCTCCGCCCCGCCATCACCAGCCTCGGCGCCCTTCTGGAGGAGGTCCGCGACGGACTCGGCATGAGCGGCAGCGTCGCCGGACTCCTCACCTCCGTGCCCCCGCTCTGCTTCGCCGTCTTCGGCGTCATGGCCCCGCGTCTGGCCCGCCGCTTCGGACCGGGTGCGGTGGTGTGCGCGGGTATGGCCGCCATCACGGCGGGCCTGCTGATCCGGCCGTACCTGGGCAGCACCGCCGGGTTCCTGGCCGCCAGCGCCCTCGCCCTCATGGGCATCGCGGTCAGCAACGTCCTGATGCCGGTCATCGTCAAGCGCTGGTTCCCCGACCGGGTCGGCTCCATGACCGGCCTGTACTCGATGGCCCTGGCCCTCGGCACCTCGACGGCCGCCGCGGCGACCGTGCCGGTGACCGACCTGCTGGGCGGCAGCTGGCAGACCGGGCTCGCGGTGTGGGCGGGGCTGGCCGCCGTCGCCGTACTGCCCTGGATCCCGTTCGTACGGCAGCGGGGGGACGACCGGGAGCGGGAGGGCGCACCGCAGCGGGATGGCGTACGGCAGCGGGACGGCGTACGGCGGTCGGACGCGGCGCCCGCCGAGCAGGCGACCGCGCACGCGGAGCAGCCCGCGCTGCGGATCACCCGGAGCCGCACCGCCTGGGCGCTCGCCGTCTTCTTCGGGCTCCAGGCCACCGCCGCCTACATCACGATGGGCTGGATGCCGCAGATCTTCCGGGACGCGGGCGTGCCCGCGAGCACGGCGGGACTGCTGCTGGCGGTCACCATGGTGATGGGCGTACCGCTCGCCTTCGTCATCCCGCGCGTGGCCACCCGGCTGCCGCACCAGGGCCCGATCGTGCTGGTGCTCGGCCTCTGCGGCCTCGCGGGCTACGCCGGCCTGTACCTCGCGCCGGCCGCCGGGGCCTGGGCGTGGGCCCTCCTCCTGGGTATCTCCAACTGCGCCTTCCCGCTGGCCCTCACCATGGTCGGGATGCGGGCCAGGACGGGCGCGGGTGTCGCCCAGCTGTCCGCCTTCGCGCAGAGCGCCGGGTATCTCATCTCCATCCCCGGGCCGCTCCTCGTCGGTGTCCTGTACCAGCACAGCGGCGGCTGGGGGCTGCCGATCGCCCTCATGACCGGCCTGATGATCCCGCAGATGGTCGTGGGCGCCCTCGCCGGACGTGATCGGACGGTCGAGGAGGAGGCGGGCGGCTGACGCCACCCCCCCCCACGGGGCGTCTGCGGGCCGGGGTGCGAGACTTGCCGTATGCCAGTGCTCGACCCGAACCCGCAGAACGGCCAGAAGAAGATGCTGATCGTCTTCGGCTCGTTCCTCGCCATCTTCGTGATCATCGCCGTCATCGCCACGATCGCCTCGCCGTGACGCGGTGACGGCGCGATGTGATGACGCGGTGGTGTGGTGACGTGGTGGCGTCGTGACGTGGTGATCTGTGGGGTTCCGTGATGCCGTGACCCCGCGGGCAGGTCGCCGCGAGACCGGTGGTGGGGTTATCCCCCCATCCCCTAGGGGGCGAGTCTCAGGGGCAACTGGGTGGATCACCGGATGGGTTGGGGGCCGCCGAGTCCGTACCTTCGAGATGTGGCCGCGACCGAGCGGACCACCGGCCCCTCGGAGAGACACGGAGGCACCCATGTCGGCCCCATCGCACACCCCGCCCCACCCGGCGACCCGGGGTCGCGCCGACATCCGGCTGCCCTGGTGGGCCCTCGCCCTGCCGACCCTCGCCTTCATCACGCTGCTCGCGCTGATACTCAACCCGGCCGACGCGCAGGCCGCCGCGGGCGATCCCGCGATCGCTCATCTCTTCGAGCGCATCCAGCAGCTGGCCGCGCGCTGAGCGGCCCGCGACACCCGGCCCGCGGTGATCGCCCCGTGCCGCCGGAGCCGCATGTCAACTCCCTGCGCCCCATGGCCTGTTTCATGCGAAGCTGGGTCCCATGAGCGTCGCAGAACCCCGCAGGATTGTCCTTTTCCGGCATGCGAAAGCCGACTGGCCACAGGTGTCCGACCATGAGCGACCGCTTGCCGAGCGGGGTCGCATGGACGCGGCCGTGGCAGGGCGGAAGCTGGCCGACACCGACATCACCCTCGACCTGGCCCTGTGCTCCACCGCGATCCGGACCCGTGAGACCTGGAAACTCGCCGTGCACGAACTCGCGCACCGGCCGAAAACCGTCTACGAGGAGCGGGTCTACGAGGCATCTCCCGGCGAGCTCATCGCCGTCCTCAACGAGACCCCGGACGACGCCCAGAACATCGTCCTGATCGGCCACAACCCGGGTGTGCAGGGTCTCGCCGAGATCCTGGCGGGCGCGGCCGAGGGCGACGCCCGCGAGCGGATGAGCCGCCGCGGCTTCCCGGCCGCCGCCTATGCGGTGCTGACCTTCACCGGCTCCTGGAAGAGCCTGGAGCCGGGCGTGGCCACCCTCGCCGACTACTGGGCACCGTCGGAATGACCCGCCCCCAGGCATGCCGACGGCCTGACGAGGGACTGACGACAGCCTGACGACAGCCTGACGGCAGCAGGGGCCCGGCACCACGGAGGTGCCGGGCCCCTGCCGATCCCGGAGTCCCGACGGCTCAGAGAACCTCGTCCAGCGTGTCCGCCGCCTCGACCTCTTCCCGGGTCACGCCCAGCAGATAGAGCACAGTGTCGAGGAACGGCACGTTCACCGCGGTGTGCGCGGCCTCCCGCACCACCGGCTTGGCGTTGAAGGCGACCCCGAGACCGGCCGCGTTCAGCATGTCCAGGTCGTTGGCGCCGTCGCCGATCGCCACGGTCTGCGAGAGCGGCACCCCCGCCTCGGCGGCGAACCGGCGCAGCAGCCGCGCCTTGCCGGCCCGGTCCACGATCTCACCGGTGACCCGCCCGGTCAGCTTGCCGTCGACGATCTCCAGCGTGTTGGCCTGGGCGAAGTCCAGCCCGAGCCGCTCCTTCAGATCGTCGGTCACCTGGGTGAACCCGCCGGAGACGACGCCCACTTGGTAGCCGAGCCGCTTCAGCGTGCGGATCAGCGTCCGCGCGCCCGGCGTCAGCCGCACCTCCGCGCGCACCTTGTCGACGACGGACGCGTCCAGGCCCTTCAGCAGGGCCACGCGTGCGTGCAGCGACTGCTCGAAGTCCAGCTCCCCGCGCATCGCGGCCGCCGTCACCTCGGCGACCTTGTCCTCGCAGCCGGCGTGCGCCGCGAAGAGCTCGATGACCTCGTCCTGGATGAGCGTGGAGTCCACGTCCATGACGACCAGTCGTTGCGCTCGCCGGTGCAGCCCGGCCGCGACGACGGCGACGTCGATCCCGAGCACGGCGGCATCGGTCACCAGCGCGGTGCGCAGCGGCTCGGTCTCGACACCGGAGACCGCGAACTCCACTGCCGTCACCGGGTACTTGGCGAGCCGGAAGATACGGTCGATGTTGCCGCCGGCCTTGGTGATCCGCGCGGCGATCGCGGCCGTGGCCTCCGCGGTGAGCGGGTGCCCGAGCACGGTGACCAGGGAACGGCCGAGACCACGGGGTCGGTTGTCGCCGAGGCCGGAGATGATCTCCGCCTGCATCTTCATCGACTCCGCCCAACTGTGGACGGTCGACCGCAGGTCGCCCTCGAGCCCGCGCGGCGGCTCGGTCACGAGCGCGCACAGCACCATCCGGCCACGGGTGACGACCTGCTCGATGTCGACGACGTCGACCGAGTAGGCGGCGAGGGTGTCGAAGAGACCGGCCGTGATGCCCGGCTTGTCCTTGCCGAAGATCTTGACGAGAAGAGTGGGTACGTCGGAGGTCTGCGAAGCGCTCATGGTGTACCCACCGTATCCGGCACGCAGTGCCTCCCGCCCCTGAGGTCCGCCTGGCGGACAGGGAACACTCCGCGTCGGTCGGGTGGAGTGGATCTTACGGACGGTCGACGGGGCCGTGCGGCGCACCTCACGGCCCCTGCGGTCACCTCCGTCCCCTGGGCCTGCCGGGTGGGGGAGGAGGGGGAGGCGGAGGAGGCGGAGGGGGAGGCGGCGGGGTCGATGACCCCTCGCCCGACCCGGAAGGCCCCCGGCCCCCAGGGCGTGCCCCGGGAGGCCTCCGCGAGGGTGGCTCGATGGGGCGGACCATGGTGGGCGCGCCGTACATGTCGTCCTCGGCCGGGGGCGACTCGTCGGGCGAGTCCGCCTGATCGGGCGCGCGCACGTCCTCGGCACGACCACCGCCGCCGCCCGGCTCCTGAGAACGCGGCACCGGCCCGCGCCCGGCCCCCGGCGCCGACCCCGCCCGCCAGGCGCCCCGGGCCTGCGGGCCGTCGCACCCGGGCCCCCGTGACCCTTCTGCCGACCGCCCTTCTTGCTCCGGGCGCCGTGGGCCCTCTGGGGGGTGCGTCGGCTGTGCCGGTTGCCGTGGGCTTTCTGCGGGATGTGCTTGCTGTCCTGGCTGCCAAGTGCCTTCTGCGGGGTGTGCCTGCTGCCCCGGCTGTCGTGCGCCCTCTGCTGGGCGCGCCTGCTGCCAGGAGCCCTGGGTGGGCTGCGCCTCTTGTCCCGGCTGCCAAGAGCCCGCCGGCGGCTGTGGGGCCGGCTCCGCCCGCCACCTCCTCTCCCGCGGCGCGCCCTGCTCCGGCGGTGCGTCCTCGGGCGGACGGCCGCGTCCGGGCGGTGCGCCGTACGGCGGTCGTGCACCTCCGGAACGGTCGTCCGTCACCCCCGCGCCCCGCCCCTCGGGTGGTCGCGCGTCCTCCGGCCCCCGCAGCTCCTCCGGCATCCGCAGATACGGGTTGGTCGCGGGATTCGGCGGCCGGTACGGCGTACCCGGCGCATAGGGCCCGGCCTCTCCCGAAGTCCCGCCGCGCCCGGCACCGGATGCCGACACGTCACCGTGTCCGGCACTGGATGCCGAAGCCCCACCATGCCCGGCGTCAGACGCCGAAGCCCCACCCCGCCCTGCACGCGAACCCTCACCCGCGTACGGCCTGCCCCCACCGGCATACGGCCCACCCTCACC
>NZ_QFRX01000001.1:8269941-8286962 GCF_003143935.1 Streptomyces sp. Act143
TCCCGCTCCAGTCCCGGCGCCCCGACCCGAAGCCCCAGTCCCGCTGCCCCCCGAACCCGCACCCCCATACGGCGCCCCCCACGCACCCCCACCCGCATGAGGCGTACCCCCAGACCACCCCGCATGCTGCCCCGGACCGTCTCCCGGGCTCTCCGCCGCCCCCGGCGAACCTTCCGCGGCCCCCGCCAGGCCCCCCAGTGCCAACGGCGCCGCCCGCTGCCCCGCCGCTCCCGTGGCCCGTGCCAGCAGGGCCCCGGCCGCGCCCGCGCCCCCGCCCCACAGGGCACCGAGCAGCAGGGCCATGCCGAGGTGGCCGTGGAGTTCGATGCCGGCGCCGAACGCGTCGACGCCCAGCACCGACAGCGAGGCGTCCACGGACACCTCCGTCAGCCACGCGAGCAGGGGCAGTGCCAACGCCGTCGCCACCCCCAGCCGCAGCGCACAGAGCCCGGCAAAACCGAGGGCGCCCGGATCCCGTACGTACGAGGCGTGCAAGGCGTACGAGCCACTCGCACCCCCCACGGCCCCGGGCCCTGAACCCCGTACGACACTGCCGCCGCCCGACCACGCCGAGGCCTCCGCGACATCCGCCCCCGCACCCGGCCGCGCACCCGCCCCCGCACCCGGCCGCGCACCCGCACCCGCACTTGACCTCGCCCCGGCACTCGGCGCCGCCCCCACCACTCCCACCGGCGTCCGTACCGCCGCCAGCACCCCCGCCAGCAGCATCATCACGGCCGCGGCGACGGCCAGCAGCCAGACCCGGCCGTCGAGTTCGGCGAGGCGGGAGAGGGAGACGGACTCGTCGCGCTGGGAGCTCAGCAGGTCGTCCAGGGGGGCGGGGAGGAAGGCGGCGAGGGGGCCCGTCGCCCGGCCGTCCCAGGGGACGAAGAGGCCGATCGGGATGCCGAGCCACGTGCCGTTGGGGGCGCCGAGGAGCGCCGCGCCCGCGATCCGCTTCGGGTGGTCGTCGCCGATCGCCGCGTACGCCGCCGCGGCGAGCCCCGCCGCGACCGTGACCAGCAGCACGGTGACGACCGCCGACACCGCCGGGCGGACCACCCGGTGCACGGCCTCCAGGCCGCGCGGCAACGGGGTCCGGCGCGAGGCGAGCAGGGCGATCAGCAGGACGCCCGCCGACCAGCCGAGGCCGCCCAGCAGCGTCGGCATCGTGTCCACCGTGAACCCGACCGCCGCCTTCGCGTCGATCAGGTTGCCGATCTTGTCCGGGAGCAGCCCGCCGATGTCCCCGATGTCACCGAGCCCCGGGATGTCCAGGCCGCCGCCGCCCCCGCCGCCGGGCAGCTTGTCGAGGCCCAGGGCGCCGCCGTCGATCGTGATGACGTCGTGACCCGCCCAGGCCAGCCCGCCCAGGGTCGCCACGAAGAGGGCGATCACCGTGCCCGCGCGCGCGAGGAGTTCGGCCGGTGCGATCACAACGCCCGCCGCCCGCAGGGACCGTAGGAAGAACCATGACAAAAGGAGCGCACCGACCAGGCTCACTCCCAGTGGCGTGATCTCGATGGCGGTCGCCGCCTCCGCGCCCGTCAGCCCGAACGCGGACACGTCTCCGGACGGTGTCACCGAACCACCCGCCCCAAGGGCCACCACCGCCGCGGTCATCGGGCCCAGCGAGGCCGTCGCGTCCGCTCCCAGCAGGTGCAGCCCGAGCGCCGCGACGCCGGCCATGCCGATCAACGCCCAGCTCACGGCGACGATCGCGGTCAGCAGGATGTCTCCCCACGGCAGCTTCGCGCCGTACTTCGTGGTCTCGACGTTCGTGGACACACTCATGGCAGACCCCCCGATCCGCGGCGCGGCGATCGCCGCGCATGTCCCCCTCGCGTGGATTACCACTCTCCGGGTCGGTTTCAACCCCGTCAACGGGACCGGTCGATGCGTAGGTGCGCGGTCTTCACAAGGCCCGACTTTCGGTCAGGGGGCCGAGCCTGAAATAGTTCCCGACGATGTTCGACATCCCTAGACTCCCTGTGTTGGGGGTAACTCGGGGGACTACTCATGGGGCATGGAGTGCCGGAACTCGTACTGGAATTGAATGGACGTACCTGGACG
This sequence comes from Streptomyces sp. Act143, assembly GCF_003143935.1. GTDB lineage: Bacteria > Actinomycetota > Actinomycetes > Streptomycetales > Streptomycetaceae > Streptomyces. Next base: position 8,272,015 of record NZ_QFRX01000001.1, read on the forward strand.
CTCGACCCGTCCAGGCCCTACACCCTCGGACGCGATCCGCAGGGTGACATCGTGCTGGACGACGCCAGGGTGTCCTGGCGTCACGCCACGATCAGCTGGAACGGCCGCAGTTGGGTCGTCGAGGACCACGGCTCGACCAACGGCACCTTCGTGCAGGGTCAGCGGATCCACCAGCTGGAGATCGGCGCCGGCACGGCGGTGCATCTCGGCAACGCGACCGACGGGCCGCGCGTGAGCGTCTCCGGCGCCGCGGCTCCCGCCGCGCAGCCACAGCCGCAGCAGCAGCCGTACGCCGCGCAGGCCGCTCCCGCCGCCAATCCCGGCTGGGCCCAGCAGGCGCCGCCGCAGCAGGCCCCGGCGCAGCAGGCTCCGCAGGGCGGCTGGCAGCAGCCGCCCGCGGGCATCCCGTCGCAGCAGGGGGGGACCGGCGTCGGCGCGGGGGCGCCGCCGGTGTACGGCGACCGCAGCCCCACCACGTTCCACCAGTTCTCGATCGGCCGCGTGATGCGGATCGGTCGTGCCCTGGAGAACGAGCTGGTCGTCTCCGACCTCCAGGTCTCCCGTCACCACGCCGAGTTCCGCTCGACGCCCGACGGCCGCATGGAGATCCGCGACCTCGGCTCGCACAACGGCACGTACGTCAACGGTCAGCCGATCGCCAAGGGCGGCTCGCAGCTGCTGGGCCCCGCCGACATCGTCGGTGTCGGTCACTCGACGTTCCGGATCGTGGGCGACCGGCTCGAGGAGTTCGTCGACACCGGTGAGGTCTCCTTCTCGGCCCGCCACCTGACGGTCACGGTCGACGGCGGCAAGCAGATCCTCAAGGACGTCTCCTTCGGCGTCCCGGAGAAGTCGCTGATCGCGGTCATCGGACCGTCCGGTTCCGGCAAGTCGACGCTGCTCAAGGCGCTGACGGGCTACCGGCCCGCCAACCAAGGCGACGTCCTCTACGACAACCGGAACCTGTACAAGCAGTTCGCCGAGCTGCGCCAGCGCATCGGTCTGGTCCCGCAGGACGACATCCTGCACAAGGAGCTGACCGTCAAGAAGGCCCTCAAGTACGCGGCCAAGCTCCGCTTCCCCGCCGACACCACCGGCGCCGAGCGCGAGGCCCGGATCGATGAGGTGCTGCGCGAGCTGAAGCTGGACATCCACAAGGAGAAGAAGGTCACCTCCCTCTCCGGCGGCCAGCGCAAGCGTGTCTCGGTGGCCCTGGAGCTCCTGACCAAGCCGTCGCTGATCTTCCTGGACGAGCCCACCTCGGGCCTCGACCCGGGCATGGACCGCGACGTCATGCAGCTGCTGCGCGGCCTCGCCGACGACGGCCGCACGGTCTTGGTCGTCACCCACTCGGTGGCCGAGCTGGCGATCTGCGACAAGCTCCTCGTCATGGCCCCGGGCGGTTCGGTCGCCTACTTCGGCCCGCCCGAGGAGGCGCTGAACTTCTTCGGCTACGACACCTGGGCCGACGTCTTCTCCGCCTTCGAGAACTACCGCGACTACGACTGGGCGGGACGCTGGAAGGGCTCCCAGCACTACCAGATGTACGCCGCGGACATCGACGCGATCGCGCCGCAGTCCGTACAGATGCCGCCGATGCAGGCGATGAAGCCGCCGAAGCCCCAGGGCTGGATGTCGCAGTTCGGCACGCTGGTGCGCCGCTACGTCTCGGTCATCGGCTCCGACAAGGGCTTCCTGGCCCTGTCGATCATCCTGCCGCTCGTCCTCGGCTCGGTGAGCCTGCTCATCGACTCCGGCAAGGACCTGCTGGTCAACACGGAGATCAACCCGACCACCGGGAAGCCGGTGGCCAACGGCACGGCCCTCACCGTGCTGCTGATCCTCGCGGTGGGCGCCTGCTTCGCCGGCGCCGCGAACTCCGTCCGTGAGCTGATCAAGGAACGGGTCATCTACGAGCGCGAGCGCGCCACCGGCCTGTCCCGCTCGGCGTACCTGATGTCCAAGGTCTTCGTGCTCGGCCTCATCACCATGCTCCAGGGCCTGATGGTGGGCATCATCGGCTTCTCCAGCCGCACCATCCCGGACGAGGGCCTGATCTTCGGCAGCCAGATCCTGCTGGAACTGTGCATCCCGATCATGGCGCTCGGCTTCACGGCGATGATGTTCGGCCTGATCATCTCGGCCCTGGTGAAGACCGCCGAGAAGACCATGCCGCTGCTGGTGATGTTCGCGATCGTCCAGGTCGTCTTCACCGGCTGCCTGTTCCCGCTCGCCAACTCCGTCGGCGTCAACCAGCTGTCCTACCTGATGCCGTCGCGCTGGGCGGTCGCCGCCGCGGGCGCCACGCTCGACTTCAACAAGATCAGCCCGCCCGCCAAGGGCGACAGCGACGACCCGCTGTGGGCGCACTCCGTCGGCGCCTGGGGCATGGACATGGTCGCCCTGATCGTCCTCGGTGTGATCTGCGGCTTCCTCGTGGCCCGCTTCCTGCGCCGCCACGAGCCCGAGGTCATGCGCAAGTAACCGGTCCCCGTACGACGCCGAAGGGCGGCACCCCGTCAGTTGGGTGCCGCCCTTCGGCGTACGCGAGCTGAGGTCCGCGCGGCCTCAGTACGCGCTGTTCACGTTGTCGATCGAGCCGTACTTGTCGGCCGCGTAGTTCGCGGAGGCGACGATGTTGGCGACCGGGTCGTACTGGCTCCAGGACGTGCCCGCGACGTGGTAGGCGTCGAAGGTCGGCTTGATGATCTGCAGCAGACCGATCGACGGGGTGCCGTTGATCGCGTTGACGTCCCAGTTGTTGATCGCGCTCGGGTTGCCCGAGGACTCCCGGATGATGTTGCGGTACAGACCGTTGTACGTACCCGGAATGCCCTTGGCGTCCATGATGTCGAGGGCGTGCTTGATCCAGCCGTCGAGGTTGTTCGCGTAGGACTTCGGGGCGGCCTTGACCGCGGCGCGCTGGGCGGACCGGCTCGCGGCCTCCTTCGCCTTGCGCTCCTGGGCGGCCTTCTGCGCGGCCTTCTTCTTGGCCGCGGCCTCGGCGGCCGCCTTCTTCTTCGCGGCGGCCTCGACGGCGGCCTTCTTCGCGGCGGCGGCCTCGGCGGCCTGCGCCTGAAGGCTCGTGTCGGCGAGCTGCTCGCTGACGCCGGACTGGAGGTCCTTCAGCTGCTCGGAGCTGTAGGCCACCTTCGCCGAGGAGACGGCCTCGCTCGTGGTCGTGTCCGCGTTGCTGGGCACCGCGGAGAACGCGAGGGCGGCGGCGCCGAGCGTGGCGACACCGGCGAGCGCGACCTTGTGGCGCTTGGTCAGCGCCCGACTATGACCACGGGTGGAGTTCTGCGACATGCGGATGGGACCTCTTCGAATAGCGCGGAGGTCGCTCTGCGTCCTTGCGGCACAAACGCCGCGGGCGGAACCCGCGGCGCTGAGCGACGGCAGCCATTCTTAGCGGCCGCAAAAATGTGTGGCAAAGGTGTGACGTACTATCCTGGATAGTGGATCAGGGGACGGCAAAACGGGACAGACGGGAACGTCTGCCCCGCTCATGAGGGACCTGTTTATCTCCTATTGACCTTCGTACGTGATGTGCGCCCTATGCGCGGGCTCACATCGGGCGCGTAACAGTCTCACCGGCAGTTGCTGAAGCAATGCTCTGCGTGAGGGGCTGGCCGCCGGCCCTCCGCCGGGAGGATGAGATGCGCGTCCCCGAACTCGTGCCACAGATAGAGCCCTCGCAGCGCCTCCTCGTAACTGCGGTCCACCGCGGCCCGCCCCGCCACCGCCCGGAGCATCAGCAGATGCGAGGCCTCCGGCTCGTGCAGCCCGGTCAGCAGCCCGTCCACGACCCGCACCCCGCGCTCCGGGGTCACGACCAGGTCCGTCCACCCCGCACGCGCGCGTACGGCCCCGTCGGCACCGGCCGCCGACTCCACGGCCCGCACGGCGGTCGTCCCCACGGCGACGACCCGGCCGCCCCCCGCCTTCACCGCGTTGATCAGCCGTGCCGAGGCCTTTGGCACCGCGAACCGCTCCGGATACGGCGGCTCGTGCGCCTCCACCGACGCCACACCCGTGTGCAGCGTGATCGGCGCGAACTGCACACCACGGCTCACCAGCTCCGCCACCAGCCGCGCGGTGAACGGTCGCGCCGCGCTCGGCATCTCCGCGCTGCCGACCCCGCCGGGCTGCGGCAGCGCGAACACCGTCTGGTACGCGGACAGCGGCTGGTCCCGCTCCGTATAGGAGTAACGGATCGGCCGGCCGTGCTCCCGCAGCAGCCCGGTGACCGGCGCCCCGGCCGCCCGCGCCCACCACAGCCGCCCGCTCCGCGCGCTCAACGGCTCCTCCAACGTCAGCCGCACACCCCCGGGCAACCGCACCTCCGTACCCGCCGGCCCTCCCGCACGCGCGCGCGTGGTGCCCCGCCCGTCCGGCTCCCGCAGCTCGACCGCCCAGCGTCCGTCGTCCCCGCGCGTGGAGAAGTGCACCACCACGCGCGCGTCCCCGATCCGCCCGTCCACGGCCGCCGCCAGCGTCGGCGACGTGTTCACGACCAGCAGATCCCCGGCCCGCAGCAGACACGGCAGCTCGGCGAACGCGCGATGCGACACCTCCGTACCGCGCGAGACCAGCAGCCGTACGGCGTCCCGGTCGAGGCCCGGGCCACGCTGCTCGGCGGGGACACGGGCCGACAGCTCCTCCGGGACCCGCAGCGCCAGGGTCACCGCGCCTCCAGCAGCGCGGCGGCCGTGTACCGACCGCTCGCCGGGCGCCGGTCGAGCAGCCGCAGGAAGGCCGGCGCGATGTCCGCCGGCGTCGGCGCTCCCGACAGGTCCTCGGCGGGCTCGGCGGCGGCCAGCATGTCGGTGCGCATGCCACCCGGGTCCACCCACCAGACCCGCAGCTCCGGCTCCTCCAGCGCCAGCACCGCCGACAGCTGGTCCAGTGCCGCCTTCGTCGCTCCGTACGCTCCCCAGGTCCGGTACGCCTCCGCGCCCGCGTCCGAGCTCACATTCACCACCGCACCCGAGGGCGCCGCCCGCAGCAGGGGCAGCGCCTCCTGGAGCAGCCCAAGCGGCGCCACCACGTTCACCTCCAGGGCCGCACGGAAGCCGTCCAGCGCCTGCTCGCCCAGCGGCACCAGGGGCTCGGCGCCCAGCACCCCGGCGTTGTTCACCAGCAGATCGAGCCCCCCGAGCTCCCGCGCCGCCGCCACCAGCCCGGCCCGGTGCCCGGCAGCCGTGACATCCCCGGGCAGCGCCGTCACGCGCGTGCCGTACGCCGCCACCCCCGCCGCCGTCTTGCGGAGGACCTCGGCGTTCCTGGCGTCGAGCACCAGATCCCAGCCGCGCGTGGCCAGCGCCTCGGCGAGCGCGCGCCCCAGCCCCCTGGAGGCCCCCGTGATGATCGCTACCGGCATGGCCTGTCCCCTCGTCGTCACGTCCATGTGCCCTCAACGTAGGAACCGGCCGCCCTCGCCCGCGTCGGACCCGGGTCGCGAACCGGCGGGGCCCTTCGCCCTAAGCCCACGGTCCGGGCCCATCGCCCTAGGTCCACCGCCCTAGGCGGCCGCCGCCACAGGTCGGATACGGACTGTCACACCCCGCCGGTACCGTGAGGACATGAGTCAAGGCCCCAGGTCCGGCCTCGCCGCGGTGAGCTCCGCGTTGCTGGCCATGAGCAGGCATCTCGAGGTGCGCGACGTCCTCAAGACGATCGTCGCATCGGCCCGCGAACTGCTCGACGCGCAGTACGCCGCCCTCGGCGTCCCCGACGACCACGGCGGCTTCGCCCAGTTCGTCGTCGACGGCGTCAGCGACCAGCAGTGGAAGGCCATCGGCCCGCTCCCCAGGCAGCACGGCATCCTCGCCGCGATGCTCCAGGAAGCCAAGGTCGAGCGCCTCGCCGACGTGCGCAAGGACCCCCGCTTCGAGGGCTGGCCCTCGGCCCACCCCGACATGTCCGACTTCCTGGGCCTGCCGATCAGGGACGGCGACGACGTCATCGGCGCCCTGTTCCTCGCCAACAAGCTGCGCCCTGTGGGGGGAGACCCCCTACACCCCCCGTGCCCCAAGCCGGACGGCACCTGCGGCTTCACCGCCGAGGACGAGGAACTCCTCTCCATCCTTGCCCAGCACGCCGCCATCGCCCTCACCAACGCCCGCCTGTACGAGCGCAGCCGCGAACTGACGATCGCCGAGGAACGCTCCCGCCTGGCCCACGAACTGCACGACGCGGTCGCCCAGAAGCTGTTCTCCCTGCGGCTGACCGCCCAGGCCGCCGCCGCCCTGGTCGACCGCGACCCCTCGCGCGCCAAGGGCGAGCTGCAACAGGTCGCGGCGCTCGCTGCCGAGGCCGCCGACGAACTGCGCGCGGCCGTGGTCGAACTGCGCCCCGCCGCCCTCGACGAGGACGGCCTCGTGGCCACCCTCCGCACCCAGATCCAGGTCCTCGACCGCGCCCACACCGCGCGCGTGACCTTCGACAGCTGCGGGGTGCGCGCCCTGCCCGCAGCCCAGGAGGAGGCCCTTCTGCGCGTCGCCCAGGAGGCCCTGCACAACGCCCTGCGGCACTCCGGGGCCGACCACGTCGACGTGACGCTGGCCCGCCGCGGCAGCGGGGCCGTCCTGAGCGTCAGCGACGACGGCGGCGGCTTCGACCCGAAGCAGACCCGCCGCGCGGGACGCCACCTCGGTCTGGTCTCCATGCGGGACCGGGCGAGCGGGGTAGGCGGCGCACTGACCGTGGAATCGGCGCCCGGCAAGGGCACCACGATCGAGATGGAGGTCCCTGGTGGCTGACGCAATCAAGGTGCTGCTCGTCGACGACCACCAGGTGGTCCGCCGGGGCCTGCGCACCTTCCTCGAAGTGCAGGACGACATAGAGGTCGTCGGCGAGGCCTCCGACGGTGCCGAGGGCGTCGCCCGCGCCGAGGAGCTGAAGCCCGACGTCGTCCTCATGGACGTCAAGATGCCCGGCATGGACGGCGTCGAGGCGCTGCGCAGACTCCGCGAACTGGACAACCCCGCGCGCGTGCTCATCGTCACCAGCTTCACCGAACAGCGCACGGTGATCCCGGCCCTGCGCGCGGGAGCCGCCGGATACGTCTACAAGGACGTCGACCCCGACGCCCTCGCGGGCGCCATCCGTTCCGTCCACGCCGGTCACATCCTGCTCCAGCCCGAGGTGGCCGGCGCCCTGCTCTCCCAGGAGGAGGCCGGCTCGGGACAGGGAAGGGCGGGTTCGCTGACCGAGCGGGAGCGCGAGGTGCTGGGGCTCATCGCCGACGGCCGGTCCAACCGGGAGATCGCCCGCGCCCTGGTCCTCTCCGAGAAGACGGTCAAGACCCATGTCTCGAACATCCTGATGAAACTCGACCTGGCGGACCGCACCCAGGCCGCCCTGTGGGCGGTTCGTCACGGCGTGACCGGTTGATGTGGGCGCGTCGCGACGCGCACGGCAATACGGAAGGTTCCGCTCCGGGCTGAGATTCATACCGTCGTGGGAATGTCACCCGGACGGCGCATCCTCCGTGGATCTCCGGCGTTCTTCAGTGCGTGCTGCGGCGACTGCCGCGGCAATCGCTAGGAGGGCTCAGAAGTGAAGAACCTGAAGAAGGCAGCGGCCGTGACGATGGTGGCCGGCGGGCTGATCGCCGCCGGTGCCGGTATGGCCTCCGCCACCGACGCGCACGCCGACGGCAACGCCGTGGGCTCGCCCGGCGTCGCCTCGGGCAACCTCGTCCAGGCCCCGGTCCACATCCCGGTCAACGCGGTCGGCAACAGCGTGAACGTCGTGGGCATCCTGAACCCCGCCTTCGGCAACCTGGGCGTCAACCACTGACCTCCGCCCAGGAGCGGCAGTGACCTCCGGCCTCCCGGGCGCTCCCGGGAGGCCGGTCAGTTTGTCGTGGCAATGATCCGAACGGGCAGTTGCTGCCGGATTCCCGCACCGTTTCCGCGCATCCCCGCGTTGATGAGGCACGACCCGCGGCCGGGTCGGACACGCAAACGCAGGAGGAACGCTTCTCATGAACATCGCCAAGAAGGCCGCCGTGGCCCTCACCGTTGCCGGTATCGCCACGGGTGCCGCTGCCGGTGCCGCCGTCGCCGACGCGGGTGCCGAGGGCGCGGCCGTGAAGTCGCCGGGCGTCGGCTCGGGCAACCTGGTCCAGGTCCCCGTCCACGTCCCCGTCAACGTCGTCGGCAACACGGTCAACGGCATCGCCGGCCTGAACCCCGCCTTCGGCAACTCCGGCGCGAACGACTGACGTCGGGTCCGAGCCCCAAGGGCCCCTCAAGTCAAGGGCGACTTGAGGGGCCCTTGGCATGCTGTCGCTGTCGCTGTCGCTGTCGCTTGTCCGTCGCCGGAGCCGCGGGCAGTCGTGCCGCTTGGGCGGCACGGGCGGGCGCAGCGGCACCCCGCCGACGCGGGCGAGTGAAACCCTGGACTCAGCTCACCCCCCGCTCCCGCTCCTCCACATACGCGTTGTACGCGGCCACCTGCGCCCGCCGCGCGGTCCGCTCCACCGGCCGCAGCGCCTCCGCCCGCGACGCCATCTCGCCCGCCGTCACCGCACCCCCGTGCCCGTTCTCGTACGCCACGGAGATCAACAGCCCCACCCGCTGCGCCAGCTCCAGCACCCGCACCGCCCGCGGCGGATACCCCGGCGCCAGCACCTCCCGCCCCCGCTCGGCCCGGGCCCGGTACGCGTCGATCGCCGCCTCCGCCACCGGCCCCGACCCGGCCACGTCCAGCCGCGTCAACACCTCGGTCGCCTCCCGCAGCGCCTCCGCCAGCTCCCGCTCGGCCTCACCCAGCGACGGCACATCGGCCGGCGGCGCCTCCCGCACGGGCAGCGCATGCCACACGACCTCGACATGCACATCACCCTCGGGCCCGGCCTCGTACACCTCCGGCACCAGCCCCAACGCGGCTCCGTGACAGATCACGGCCTCCTCGGCCTCCAGCGCCCGCGCGTTGAACTCCGGCGGCCCGCTCAGCCCCAGCGGATGCCCCGGCGCCGGCAACGCCACCCGCAGCCCGGTCACCCCGAGCGCCCGCAACCGCCCCAGCGCGAGCGTCAACCCGACCGGGCCCGACTCACCGGGCAGTCCCTCCACCCGATGGACCGCGTCGTCGCCGACAGCGGCGAGCACAGCATCGTCAGGTGAGACAAGTCCGGCCAAAAGGGCATTTCCCCAAGCGGCAAGGCGTCCAGAGCGAGATTCCGAGAGCATGCCCCCACCCTAAGGACCGGACCGATGGAATGGACGGCCCGACCGGTGGCGTAGATTTCCTTGAGGACTGCGCCCACAACGCGCACGCGACAGCCGAGACGCCGAGACCGGTCACACTGCAAGGGGAGACAACGCGCTCATGAGCGATGTTCTGGAGCTTCAGGACGTATCCGTGGTCCGTGAGGGCCGGGCTCTGGTGGACCAGGTCTCCTGGTCGGTCAAGGAGGGCGAGCGCTGGGTCATCCTCGGCCCCAACGGCGCCGGCAAGACCACCCTCCTGAACGTCGCGTCCAGCTACCTCTACCCCAGCAAGGGCACCGCCACCATCCTCGGCGAGACCCTCGGCAAGCCCGGCACCGACGTCTTCGAACTGCGCCCCCGCATCGGCGTGGCCGGCATCGCCATGGCCGACAAGCTCCCCAAGCGCCAGACCGTCCTGCAGACCGTGCTCACCGCCGCGTACGGCATGACGGCCGGCTGGCAGGAGGAGTACGACGACATCGACGAGCAGCGCGCCCGCGCCTTCCTCGACCGCCTCGGCATGAGCGACTACCTGGACCGGAAGTTCGGCACCCTCTCCGAGGGCGAGCGCAAGCGCACCCTCATCGCCCGCGCCCTGATGACCGACCCCGAGCTGCTCCTCCTCGACGAGCCCGCCGCCGGCCTCGACCTCGGCGGCCGCGAGGACCTCGTACGCCGACTCGGCCGCCTCGCCCGCGACCCGATCGCCCCCTCGATGCTGATGGTCACCCACCACGTCGAGGAGATCGCCCCCGGCTTCACCCACGTCCTGATGATCCGTCAGGGCAAGGTCCTCGCCGCAGGCCCCCTGGAGCTCGAACTCACCTCCCGCAACCTCTCCTTGTGCTTCGGCCTGCCCCTCGTCGTCGAGCAGGTCGGCGAGCGCTGGACCGCGCAGGGCCTTCCGATGTCCTGACCCCCCTTGCGCCCTGTCGGCGGCACGACCCGCGGTCCTACCATGACCATGTGAACGACATCGACGCATGGGTGTGGTGGCTCATCGGCGCGGCCGCGCTCGGAATCCCCCTCGTGGTGACGGCGATGCCGGAGTTGGGCATGCTCGCGGTGGGCGCCGTCGCCGGCGCGATCCTCGCGGGCCTGGGCTTCGGCGTCGTGGTACAGGTGCTCGCTTTCGTCGTCGTCTCGGTCGCCCTCATCGGCGTCGTACGGCCCATCGCCGCCCGGCACAGCGCACAACGCCCCCAACTCGCCACCGGCGTGGAGGCGTTGAAGGGCAAACAGGCGGTCGTACTGGAACGGGTCGACGGTTCCGGCGGCCGGATCAAGCTCGGCGGAGAGGTCTGGTCGGCCCGCGCCCTCGACGTCGACCGCGCCTACGAAGTAGGACAAGAAGTGGACGTCGTGGAGATCGAGGGAGCGACCGCGATCGTCATCTGACCTCGTACGACTCAACTGAACCGAACAGCCCCCGAGTTGCTCGACGGTCTGTCAGACTCGACCAGCAAGATCTTCAACAACCATAAGATCTTCCGAAAGCGCCGAGGCGGAGAAGGGTACGGGGAAGCGACGATGGAACCGGTCATCATCGTCTTGATCATCCTGGTGGTGTTGGTCTTCATCGCCCTGATCAAGACCATCCAAGTCATCCCACAGGCCAGCGCCGCCATCGTCGAGCGCTTCGGCCGCTACACGCGGACGCTGAACGCGGGCCTCAACATCGTCGTCCCGTTCATCGACACCATCCGCAACCGCATCGACCTGCGTGAACAGGTCGTCCCGTTCCCGCCGCAGCCGGTGATCACCCAGGACAACCTGGTCGTGAACATCGACACCGTCATCTACTACCAGGTGACGGACGCGCGAGCCGCCACCTACGAAGTCGCCAGCTACATCCAGGCAATCGAGCAGCTCACGGTCACCACCCTCCGCAACATCATCGGTGGCATGGACCTGGAACGGACCCTGACCTCCCGCGAGGAGATCAACGCGGCCCTGCGCGGGGTCCTCGACGAGGCCACCGGCAAGTGGGGCATCCGCGTCAACCGCGTGGAGCTGAAGGCGATCGAGCCCCCGACCTCCATCCAGGACTCGATGGAGAAGCAGATGCGCGCCGACCGTGACAAGCGCGCCGCGATCCTCACCGCGGAAGGTACGCGTCAGGCGGCCATCCTCACCGCCGAAGGTGAGAAGCAGTCCCAGATCCTGCGCGCCGAGGGTGAGGCCAAGGCCGCGGCCCTGCGCGCCGAGGGTGAGGCCCAGGCGGTCCGTACGGTCTTCGAGGCCATCCACGCGGGCGACCCCGACCAGAAGCTGCTGAGCTACCAGTACCTCCAGATGCTCCCCAAGATCGCCGAAGGCGACGCCAACAAGCTCTGGATCGTCCCCAGCGAGATCGGCGACGCCCTCAAGGGTCTGTCCGGCGCCATGGGCAACTTCGGCCCCCTGGGCGGCGGTTCGGCAGGCGGCGGCGCAACGGGCAACGGCGGTACGGAACGCAGGGAGAAGCCCCCGATCGACTGAGGCCGACATAAACGACGACGGGGCTCGCCTTCCTCAGGAAGGTGAGCCCCAAAGCCTTTGTGAGCAACGGCGTTACGCGGCGTCCACGGCCAACCAGTCCGGCAGCGCCTGGAAGTCATCGGTCCCCAGCGACAGCAGCATCGCATCGGCCGGCGTCGGCTCGAACGGCTGCCTGAGCAGCGGCATCCCCGCCTGCTCCGGAGTCCGGTCCGCCTTACGGTGGTTGTCCTCCGCGCACGAGGCCACCGTGTTCAGCCAGGAGTCCTGACCACCCTGCGCCCGCGGCACCACGTGGTCCACCGTCGTCGCCCGGCGCCCGCAGTACGCGCACCGGTGCCGGTCCCTGACCAGCACACCCCGCCTCGACCACGGAGCTTGTCTTCGGAACGGCACTCGCACGTACCGGCACAGCCGGATCACCCGGGGCGCCGGTATGTCGACCGCGGCTCCGCGCATGCGCAGTTGGGGGTGGGACTGCTCGACGACGGCCTTGTCCTGAAGCACCAGAACGACGGCGCGGTTCAACGTCACCGTCGACAGCGGCTCGAAGCTCGCGTTCAGTACCAGCGTGTCCCGCATGACCAGCCCACCTCCTGCGCTCACCCGCCCACCTCCATGGCGGGCTGGGATCAACTCTGGCCGGGCACGCCGAGATGGACAACGAAATAAAAAGTGCCCGCCCCTGATCACTTCCAAGACCAGGGGCGGGCAAACGTTCCATGAACGCTCGGTTCGTTCAGCTCTGTTCGGGGTTCTCGTACTCACCGATCAGCTGGGCACGCGCGAGCGTGTGGAACCGCAGATTGAAGCCCACGGCGGCAGGAGAGGTGTCCGCATCCGGACCGAGCTTCTCCTGATCGACGGCGTACACCGTGAAGACGTACCGGTGCGGCCCGTCCCCGGGCGGCGGCGCGGCGCCACCGAAGTCCCTGCTGCCGTAGTCGTTGCGCGCGTGTACGGCGCCCTCCGGCAGCCCCTCGAACTTGCCGCTGCCCGCACCCACCGGCAGCTCGGTCACCGAGGCGGGGATGTCGAACACGACCCAGTGCCAGAACCCACTGCCCGTAGGGGCGTCAGGGTCGTAGCAGGTCACGGCGAAGCTCTTGGTCTCGGGCGGGAAGCCCTCCCACCGCAGCTGCGGCGAGGTGTTGCCGGCCGCGTAGACCTGAGCGTCCTTGAGCGTCGCCCCTTCCTCGATGTCCTCACTCGTCACCGTGAACGACGGGACGGGCGGGTGGAAGTCGTGGGGGAGAGGCCGCCGCTTGAGCTCGGTCACCTCGGTACCTCCTGATCGATTGCCGGAAATCAGCAGTCCCGAGCCTAGAACCAGTTGCGCTTGCTGCCGACCTCGGACAGCCATTGGTTGAGGTAAGCCGCCCAGTCGGTGCCCTGGTAGTCGTTGAGCCCCACCTGGAACGAACGGAAGGTGTCACTGCCCTCGCTGAACAGCCCCGGCTTCTTGTCCATCTCCAGGACGACGTCCATGGCGTTCTGATCGGCCACGAAGCTCAGCTCGACCTGGTTCAGACCGCGGTACTGCTGCGGCGGGAAGAACTCGATCTCCTGGTAGAACGGCAGCTTCTGCCGCGTACCACGGATGTGACCGCGCTCCATGTCCGCGCTCTTGAAGCGGAAGCCCAGCTGGATGAAGGCGTCCAGGATCGCCTTCTGCGCCGGCAGCGGGTGCACGTTGATCGCATCCAGGTCACCGGAGTCCACGGCGCGCGCGATCGCCAGCTCGGTCGTCACACCGATGTTCATCCCCCGCAGGGCCTGACCGTCGATCATCGTGATCGGCGTCTCCCACGGGATCTCAAGACCGAACGGCACCGCGTGCACGGCCCCGGCCTGGAGCTCGAAGGCGCCGCCGAGCTGCACCTTGGTGAACTCGATGTTCTGCTTGTACTCCTCGTCGCCGCTCTCGACCTCGACCTTGGCCTGGAGCCCGACCGACAGCCCCTCGATCTCCTGGTTGACGGACCCGCCCTGGATCCGCACCTCACCCTGGACGACACCGCCCGGCACGACGTTGACCTCGGTCAGCACCGTCTCGACCGAAGCCCCGCCGGCACCCAGGCTCGCGAGCAGCTTCTTGAACGCCATGACTCTCCCTTACGTCGTCCTGCTTCGCGCGCGTGCCACGCGCGCGTGAATCCTTGATCCCTACAAACGCGATCCGACCGTGGCCGGTTCCGCGCCCTCACCCTTGCAAGGCGAACGCCCCCTGACCACCCCGGCGCAGCCACCCGTCTGCACTACCCTCGGACGGCATGATCGCGACCCCCGACCGTACGCCCCTTCCACGCGAGTTCTTCGACCGCCCCGTACTGGAGGTCGCCCCCGACCTCCTCGGCCGCATCCTCGTACGCACGACCCCGGACGGTCCGATCGCTCTCCGCCTCACAGAGGTAGAGGCGTACGACGGCCAGAACGACCCCGGCTCCCACGCCTATCGCGGCCGCACGGCCCGCAACGGCGTGATGTTCGGTCCCCCCGGTCACGTGTACGTCTACTTCACCTACGGCATGTGGTTCTGCATGAACCTGGTGTGCGGCCCCGACGGCCGGGCGAGCGCCGTCCTGCTCCGCGCCGGCGAGGTGATCGAAGGCGCCAAGCTCGCGCGTAAACGTCGACTCTCGGCCCGAAATGACAAGGAACTGGCCAAAGGGCCTGCGCGCCTGGCTACCGCCCTGGGCGTGGACCGCTCCCTCGACGGCACGGACGCGTGCACCTCCGTCGACACCCCGCTGAGGGTCCTGACCGGCACCCAGGTCCCCTCCGACCAGGTACGCAACGGTCCGCGCACCGGCGTCTCCGGCGACGGGGGCGTCCATCCCTGGCGCTTCTGGATCGCCAACGACCCCACGGTGAGCCCTTATCGGGCCCATACCCCGAGGCGTCGCTCAAGTTGACGCGCCCTTGCGAGGTGCGTAATGTAGCCCGAGCCGCTTGAACCGGGTACGGCGATCGCCTGCAGCCGGAAGCGGCCAAACCACTACCTACGACATCCTCCCAGCGAGGGTCAATTCGACGTGTCCGCATGCTCGAATTCGAACTCTCGGAACTCGATTATGAGTTAGCGAGGGGATGGGCTAACGTAGTGAATGTCGAAAGGCCGACAGGCGAAAGCCAGAAGCCTTTGGCAAATCCCGCCGACAGGGAATCGGACGCTGAAAGGATCTGATAGAGTCGGAAACGCAAGACCGAAGGGAAAAGCCCGGAGGAAAGCCTGAGAGAGTCTCT
>NZ_QFRX01000001.1:8287062-8333115 GCF_003143935.1 Streptomyces sp. Act143
GATCTTGTCGGGATGCCCCTCGGTCACGGACTCCGAGGTGAACAGACGACGGGACATGACACTCCAAGACGTCAGTGGGTGGGTACGGAGGTGGCCGGGGAGAGCCCCGGCCACCGTGGTTTCTCAGCGGCTGGTCAGCGGTCGGTCAGCTGATCCTTGAGCTGGTCGGCGAGTGCGAGCCGCTGCACCTTGAGCGTCGCGGTGCGCGGCAGTTCGGCCTCCGGGATCTGCACCGGGTCGGCCAGCTGCGGGAACCGGGCGACGGCGGCACGCCACCGTTCCAGGTCCAGCGGCTTGTCGCCGTGCGTGCAGATCACCGGCACCGCCTCGGCGTTGGGCCCCTGGACGACGACGAGCTCGCTCAGCTCGTGCAGTTCGGCCAGGACGACGTCCTCGATCTCCAGGGAGCTCGTGACGCCCGGGATCATGTCGACCTCGCGGTCGAGCATGTGCAGACAGCCGAACCGGGTGAAGTAGCCGACGTCGCCGGTGCCCCACCACTCGCCCTTGCGGTTGGCGTCGTAACGCTCCTGCTCGCCGTAGTACGTCTTGGCGATGCCCGGCCAGGCGACCTCGATACGGCCGGGGTTCTGCTCGGTCGGGCGGTGGCCGTCACGGCTGACGACCCGCACCTTCGCCGCGCCCAGCGGCATCTGCCAGCCCACGCACCGGCCGTTGGCCTTGTGCGCGGAGTGCCGGAAGTAGGCGCGGCCGACGGCGGGGCCGACCTCGCTCTGCCCGTAGATCTGGAAGAACAGGGCGCCGCGCCGGTCGGAGGCCTTGAGGAGCGTGCTCATCGTGCCCGGGTGGATCGCGTCGAAGGTGCTGCTGAAGACCTTCACCGAGGCGAAGGGCGCCCGCGGGTCCTCGGCCAGGCCCTCCCACTCCATCAGCGAGTTGGGCAGCGCCTCGATGAGAGCCGGGCGGTGCTCGATGAAGTGCTCGGCGACGACCGCGGGGTCCGTCTCCCGCAGCAGCAGCACCGGGTACTCCTTGAGCAGCGCCAGCGACATCGCCGCGACCATCCGCGAGTGCACGAACGGCACATGGATGGCGACGGTCTCCTTCTTGCGCAGCAGGGCCAGCAGCCGCCACTGCGGCAGCAGGCGGATGCCCTGGGTGCGGGCGGTGTGCACCACGAGCTTGGGGATGCCGGTGGTGCCGGAGGTGTGGGTGATGACGGCGGCCTCGTCGATCGGCCGGACCACCGGCTTCACCCGCGGGGAACCCGCGAGTTCACCGAGCGAGATCGCGCCCGGCCGGTCGAACGCCGAGGTGATGACGCGCTCGGTGAGATCCGCCAGCGGCACGTCGGCGAGGGTGTCGAGCTTGTTGCCGTCGGTGAGCAGCGTCGGCCGGCCGACCCGCTCCAGCAGGACACCCACGGTGGCGGGGTCCAGGGCGGGGGAGATGTTGACGACGATCCCGCCGATACGGGAGATCGCCGCCGCGAGCATCCAGTGGTCGGCGCCCGCCGTCTTGTAGATGAAGACGTGCTCGTCGGGCCGGACCCCGGCGGCCCACAGGCGGGCCGCCAGGTCGTCGACGTGGTCGGCGTACTCGGCCACCGTCAACCGGCGCCCCACCTCCGGCAGGGCGTCCAGGTCGTGGTCCAGGGTGATCGGCGTCGACGGGTTCACGGCCGCGGCCATCTCCGGCAGGAGACCGATGTGCAGGCCGCGCTTCTGTATCGAGGAGTAGGCGGTTGAGCCCTTCATCGGGCTGTCTCCTTTGCGCTGGGCGATGGATGTTCGGGCTGTCGCCGGCTCTGTGCGGGATACCGGGCGGTGCGGGACACCGCGGAGTGAGGCGTGCCGTCAGGCCGTCGCGCGGCCCGCCTTCAGCGCCGCCGCCGTCTCCGTGACCCGGCGGGCCTGGTAGCGGGCGCCCTCCAGGACCACCTCGCTCGGGCCGCCGTTGCTGTTGCCGGCGCCCGAGACATACGAAGTGCCGTACGGATTGCCCGTCTTGAACTGGATCGGGTCCGTGTAACCGGGCGGCACGATGATGCCGCCCCAGTGGTAGAAGGTGTTGCTCAGCGCCAGGATGGTGGACTCCTGGCCGCCGTGCGCGGTACCGGTCGCGGTGAAGGCCGAGACGACCTTGTCCGCGAGCCCGCCCCGCTGCCACAGCGGGCCCGCGGTGTCGATGAACGCCTTCAGCTGGCTGGAGACGTTGCCGAAGCGGGTCGGGGTGCCGAACAGCACCGCGTCCGCCCACTCCAGGTCGTCGAGGCCGGCCACCTCGACGTCGGCCGTGTCCTCGATGTGCTTGGCCCACGCCGGATTGGAGTTGATCGCCTCCGGCGGGGCCAGCTCACGGACCTTGCGCAGGCGCACGGTCGCGCCCGCCTTCTCCGCGCCCTCGGCCGCGGCCTGCGCCATGGTGTGCAGGTTGCCGGTGGCGCTGTAGTAGATGATCGAGACGTTGACGGCTGCCATATACGGTTCCTTCGCTGACTCTCTGTCTGCCGAAGCCGATTACTTGGCGACGACGAGGGTGGCGGGCTCCGCGACGTGGAACGAGACGTCCTCGAACCCGGCCTTGATCAGCCAGTCGCGGTAGTCGCTGCGCGTCCAGGTGCTGCCCTGCCGGGTCTTGAGCAACATCTCCGAGGCGAAGATCAGCGGGAAGGCCGGGCCGCTGCGGTCGTCGTCGACGACGTAGTCGTTGACGACGAGGGTGCCGCCGGGCTTGAGGGCCTGCCGGAGCCGGGAGAAGACCTCGATGTTGCTCTCCGGGCTCTCCTGGTGGGCGATGTGCGAGTACACCGCGACGTCGTACTCGGCTGTACCGAAGTCGGTGGTGTGGAAGTCCCCGTTGAGCGTGGTGAACCGGTCCCCGACGCCCCGCTCGTCGAGCAGCCGGCGGGCGATCTCGTTGATCGGCTCCCAGTCGAGCTGGGTCGCCCGGGCGGCCGGGTTGGCCTCCAGCCAGATCCCCGAGTAGATGCCCGAGCCGCCGCCCACGTCGAGGATCGAGATCTCCCCGGCGTCCGCCAGCCCGAGCACCTCGGCGGCGACACCCGCGGCAGGCACCGACTGCGCGGCGATCGCCGTGACGATGCCCTCCCAGTGCGGGTTGTTGGCGACCTCGACGACCACGTCCTTGATCGGCCCGCCGACCCGGACGACCTCGGCCAGATCGGTCAGCGAGCCCGTGTGGCCGAGCTTCAGCCGCGCGAACGGGGCCAGCGACACCGGGGTGTCCTCCACCAGGTAGGTGGCCGCCTCGGGGGTGTTGCGGTAGCGGCCCTCGTGCAGCTCGACCAGGCCGATGCTGACCAGACCGTCGAGGAGCGTCTGGGCGCCGCGCTCGGCGATGGCGGCGCGCCGGGCCAGCTCGGCGGAGGTGTCCGCGCCGTCGGCGAGGTGGGTGAAGACCGAGTGGGTGGCGGCTGCGGCGAGGACACCGGTGGCCCAGTAGCCGTTGATCAGCCGCATGATGCCGACAGGTGACGGCTGGTTGTTGGTCATGCTGCCCCTCCGAGGGCGAAAGTGGCGGGCGAGGTGGCGGTGGAGTGGGTGTGCACCGCGCTGCGCAGCGCGGCGACGACCCGCTCGACCTGGTGGGGCTTGAGCTCCGCGTGCATGGGGATGGAGAGCTGGCGGGCGAAGAGGTCCGCCGAGACGGGGCACGTCTGCTGTGCCTTGAACACCGGCTGCACATGACCGGCCCAGGTGCCCTGCTGGCAGCCGATGCCCTGGCCGCGCAGCTCCGCGGCGACGGCGGCGCGGTCCACGCCCGCGTCCAGCGTCACCATGTACGTCTGCCAGGCGTGGGTGCGGTCGTCGGGGACGGTCGGGGTGCCCACCAGGTCCTCGTCGGCGAGGAGTTCGGCGTACTGGGCGGCCACCGCGCTGCGGCGGGCGAGCAGTTCGTCGATCCGGCCGAGCTGCACCTGGAGGATGGCCGCGGCGATGTCGGACAGCTTGAAGTTGTAACCGACCTCGGTGAACGTCGGCACGGGCAGGCCCACGACCTTGCCCATGTCGAAGATGCTGCCGATGCCGAACGAGGAGCGCAGCCGCGCGTCCTTGCCGATCTCCGGGTCGTGGGCGAGCAGCGCGCCGCCCTCACCGCTGGAGGCGCCCTTGCGTCCGTGGAAGGACAGGCACCCGATCTCGGCCAGCGCACCGGCCTGCCGGCCCTGGTAGGTGGCGCCGACCGCGCAGGCCGCGTCCTCGATGAGGAACAGCCCGTGCCGGTCGGCGATCTCCTGCAGTTCCGTGTAGTCGGCGGGCATGCCCACCGTGTCGATCGCGACGATCCCCGCGGTGCGCGGCGTGACCAGGTCGGCCACCGCCTGCGGGTCGACCGTGTACGTGTCGGGCCGTACGTCGGCGAAGACCGGGGTCGCGCCGACGTACAGGGCGGCCTGCGCGGGCGCCGGGAACCCGTAGTCGGCGACGATCACCTCGTCGCCCGGCCCCACGCCGAGCGCGAGCATCGCCAGGTGCAGCGCCGCCCCGCAGTTGGCGAGCGCCACGGCGTCACCGACGCCGTACTTCTTGGCGAGCTGGGCCTCCAGGGCCTTGCCCTTGGGACCTTGTCCCGCGGGCCAGCCGGAGGCGAACACCTCGGCCACGGCCGCCAGTTCCTCCTCGCCGAGGCTCGCGTGGACCAGCGATATCGGTTCCATCTCGGGTTCAGCTCCCACTCTGGTTCGCGTGCGTCGTCTGGCCGGGGATGTGGAGGGCGGGCGGCTCGTAGCGCAGCGGCGTCAACTGCTCGACGTCGTACCGCTTGCGCATCGCCTCCACGGCCGCGGCGTCCACCGTGGTGCCGCGCGACCAGATCTCCGCGATCTCCTCGAAGTAGTCCTCGTGGATGGGCGAGGGCAGGCACTGGAAGAGCATCTTCACCGGCCTGTCCGTGGCGTTGCGGAACGCGTGCGGCGTGCCGGGCGGCACGAACATGCAGCCGCCCTCGCTCGCCCGGATCACGCGGTCGCCCTTGGGGGACACCCAGTCGTGCCAGCTGTCCGGTGTGCGCTCGGTCGGTTCGAAGCACAGCAGGTCGAGCTCGCCCTCGAGGACGTAGAAGAACTCCTGGGCGTCACCGTGCACATGGGCCCCGACGTCGAAGCCGGGCGGCACGACCACTTCGAAGATGGACACGGAGGAGCCCATCTCCTTCGTGGCCTTGAAGGTCACCTCCTGTGCCCGGGTGACCAGCTTTCGCCCGGCGCCCGCCGGGAGGATGAGGTCGGTCATACGGGTTCCCTCCGCTGTCCGTAGGGGCGCTCAGGACGCGGGCCGGGAGCCGTCGGCTCCCCAGGTGCCCAGGGCCATCTCGGCGGTGATACCGGGACCGAAGCCGGCGATCAGACCGGTGGCGCCGGGGGCCGGGGTGTCCTCCTCGAACAGGCGCCGGGCGGCCTCCAGGACGACGGCGCTGGCGATGTTCCCGTACTCGCTCAGCGTCGACCAGCTGTGCCGGAAGACGTCCCGGTCGACCTCCAGGAACTTGGCGAGGTCGTCGAGGATGCGCGGGCCGCCGGCGTGCACGATGTAGAAGTCGAGCTTGCCCGCGTCCCAGCTGTGGTCCTTGGCGAGCTCGCGCAGGACCGGGGCGAGCGGCTCCATCGTGCCGGGGACCCGGCGGTCGAGCTGGAAGTGGAAGCCGGTGTCCTTGACCGCGTAGGAGATCCAGTCCTCGGTGTTCGGTATGAGGTAGGAGGCGTTGCGCTCCAGCTCGATGCCGTTGCCGCCGATGCCGCGGACGACGGCCGCGGCGACCGCGTCACCGAACAGGCCGTCGGAGAGCAGCGAACCGATGTCGTCGGCCTCCGGCTGGTAGCACAGCGAGCACAGCTCGCAGGAGACGATGAGGACGTTGCTGCCCGGGTGGGCCACGCAGAAGTCGTGGGCCCGGTTGATGGCCGCGCCGCCCGCCGCGCAGCCCAGCTGGGCGATGGGGATCTGCCGGGTGTCGGGGCGGAAGCCCAGCTTGTTGATGAGCCAGGCCGTCAGCGACGGCATCATGAAGCCGGTGCACGACACGTAGATCATCGCGTCGATGTCCCGGGCCCGCAGATCGGCGTTGGCCAGCGCGCGCTCGATGACCTCGGGGGTGCGCTTCTTCGACTCGACCTCGTAGATGCGGTTGCGCTCCTCGAAGCCCGGGTGGCGCAGCGTCTGCTCGATGGGCTGCACGATGTGCCGCTTCTTCACGCCGGTGTTGCGGATCAGGCGGAGCGCCAGGGGCAGTTGCGGCTTGCCGGCATGCGCCTTCTCTGCAAATTCCAGAGTCTCTTCCACCGTGATGATGTGTTCCGGCGCCATCATGGCCGGCTTGCAAAGCCTGGGCATATCTGGAATCCACTTCTGTTGGGGTCTAGACAGCGGGGGCGGTGCGGCGGGCGGGACACGCTTGCTCAGCAAGCGCTACAAGGTGCCTCAAGACCGAGCGGTCGCGGCTGGCGGCGACGAGCCTCGGATGGTTCAGTGGCAGAGGTGACCGGACAGGGAAGGCGATCACGGCGAAGTACGCGAACACGGCGAAGAAGCCGGGAGAGTCCTGGAGAGTCCGGGAAGGGACTTCGGCTGTCCGGAGAAAACGTCGGCTGTCAGGTGCGCAGGGGCTCGAGTCGCCCTGCGGGAACCGGCGAACGACCCTCGGTCCGTTGCCCCGTGCTGTTTTCGGGCAGGCGAGGGGTGCGAAAATAGTGACACGCGCTGAGGAGCCGAGCCAAGTGCCTGTTAGGCATACCCGAGCCAGACTCCAGGCGTACTCGCGCGCGCTTCCGGCAGGGGTCAGGACGCCCCCTGCCGCACCCTGCCTGACCAGCACGTTCGCCGATCGGCGGGAGAGTCGCGCGACCTCGTCCCCGACCCGTCGGAAGCATGCATTCCGGCCCCCGCGGAGCACCGGGCACCCACCGCCTCAAGTGAATCAAGACCGTTCGGCAGGGAATCGTCCAGCACATGTGTGCCGGACTCCGCCGGCGGCCCGTCACATTTGCCCGCCGTGGCCTGTCACACAGACGAGGCCCTGCTGGGAGGAAGCGACCTGATGAACGAAAACGAATGGCTGGCCGCCCGATTCGAAACCGACCGCCCCCGGCTGCGAGCGGTGGCCTACCGGGTGCTCGGATCCATGACGGAGGCCGACGACGCCGTCCAGGAAGCCTGGCTGCGGGTGATCCGCTCGGACGCCAGCGAGGTGGAGAACATGAGCGGCTGGCTCACCACCATCGTGGCCCGGGTGTCGCTGAACATGCTCCAGTCCCGCAAGTCGCGCCGGGAAGACCTCGTGGACGCCCCCGACACCGAGCGCGCGCAGCACCGGGAGGCGGAGTCCGCCGACCCCGAGCAGGAGGCAGTGCTCGCCGAGTCGGTCGGGGCCGCGATGTTCCTCATCCTCGACACGCTCACGCCCGCCGAGAGGCTGGCGTTCGTCCTGCACGACATGTTCGCGGTGCCCTTCGAGGAGATCGCCCCGATCGTCGACCGCACCCCGGCCGCGGCCCGCCAGCTGGCCAGCCGGGCCCGCCGCCGCTTCCAGCGCCAGGGCGTCAGGCCGGAGGACGTGGAGGTGGTCCCGAAGACCCCGCCGGCCCCGGCCGAGACCCCGGACGCCGAGACGGCCCAGGTCGGCAAGGCCGACTTCGTGCACGCCTTCCTCACCGCGTCCCGCGAAGGCGACTTCGAGGCACTGCTGGCCATCCTCGCCCCGGACATCGTGGTCCGCGCCGACCACGCCGCCGTACAGATGGGCATGGCCACCGGCATCGGCCTGGCCACAGGTGCGGGGCTGACCGAGGAGATGCGCGGCTCCGACGCCGTCACCCGCGCCTTCTCCAAGCTCTCCTGGGCTCCGGTGCCGGCCCTCATCGACGGCTCCGCCGGCCTCGCCTACGTCCGCGACGGCGTGCCGCACGCCGTGTTCCGCTTCGACATCGCCGCGGGCCTGATCACCAACATCGACATCCGCGCCGACCTGACCGGCCTGGACATCGTCATCCTGAACTGAGCACGATCATCCTGAACTGAGCACGAAGAAGGGGCGGTCCGCAGGGACCGCCCCCTTCTTTTTGTGCTTGAGGAACCTTGCTTGAGGAACCTTGCTTGAGGAACCGTGCTTGAAGAACCGTGCTTGAGGAACCTCAGTCCTCCAGCGCGTCGAACGCCTTCAGCAGCCGCCGCTGGATGTCGGTGATGTGGTAGTACGCGCCGAGCTTGTAGTACTCCTCCGTGGGCGACAGCGTCAGCCCGTAGACCAGGGTGCGCTTCTCACCGACGTACGCGTACGGCGCCTTCGTGCCGTAGGCGCGGAACTGCTCGATGTCGCGCTCGTCCGTGGAGGGCACCAGCGTCGGGTCGGTGGAGATCACCGCGAAGCACAGGCGGTCGATCTTGCCGGTGTCCCAGTTGAGCGTGGGGTAGACCGAGAACGAGCGCTTGCAGAACTCCAGCCCCAGCTCGGTCGGCACGTGCAGACCCAGCTCACGGACCAGGGCCAGCACGGACTCCGGCGCCAGCGTCTGCTCGCTCAGCTCGCTGAAGTACAGATTGACCTGACGCTTCTTGTAGTCCATCGACGTCATCTGGACCTTGTCCAGCCCATAGCGGGCGAACAGCTCCGCGTTCTCGGCCACGGACGACGGCATGGACGGGATGGCGCTCAGCTGCGCGACCCCGGGCATGTCGTCGGTGGGGAAGAACGCGTACGTCTTCTTGAAGCCACCGGTGACCTCGCCGTCGATGGCGAACATCGACACCGGCAGGTGCTTCTGGGTGTCGGCCAGCAGATCGTCCACGGGGTGACCGGTCGCCGGGAACAGCCCCTTCTCCACCACGGTGGCGTACGGGTCGCCCTGGCTGGTCGGCACCGAGATGCTGAAGTCCAGCTCCGTGGAACGACGTCCGCTCGCCATCGAGAAGACGACGACGCCGTCGGTGAGGGTGTCCTGGAACTCGGTCAGCAGCGGATAGATCTTCTCGCGTGCGCAGGTCACGCCCAGCAGTCCAGCCGCTTCCTCCATGGCCGCGTACACGCGCTCGACATCAGCGGCTCCGGACATTCATACCTCCACGCTTCGATCCTGACGATCCGTCCGCGCCTCAGCTTCGGCCATCGACCTTGAACCCCGCTGGAGGATCGATTGGCGCTGACTGGTCGAACAGACCCCCGACGCCAGGGGGCACGCACAATGGCCGAAGCATTGCCTGCCCGATGGAGAGTGGGGGCGAGTTCACGAATGGCTGACGACACGACCGATACCGCCGTACGAACCGATGGACCCTACGCGCGCCCCGGTAATACCGACGCATGGCGCATAGCGGCGCTGGAACGCGAGATCCAGGAACTGCGCCGCACCAACGAGGAATTGCGCGTGTACGTGAGCAGAGAGCTCGATCCCGAGCCCGAATTCACCGTCGTGGCCGACCAGGAACTGGCGGAATTCGACGTCGTGCCCGGCCGCGGAACAGGCGCGGCCACACCTGCCGCCACCATGGCACCCGCGACCACGGCCATGACCGAGCCCGCCCACCCGCGCGCCCTCGCCGAGTTCCACGCCCTGGGCCCCATCGAGGCGTTTGTCGGCGGCCGGCTCGTCGACCTCGGCGCACCCAAGCAGCGCGCGCTGCTCGCGCTCCTGGTCGGCAAGGTGGGCCGCCCGGTGGCGGTCGACACGATCGTCGAGGAACTGTGGGCCGGCCAGCCGCCGCCGTCCGCGGTGCCCTCCCTCCAGGCCTACGTCGCCAACCTGCGCCGGGTCCTGGAGCCCGACCGCGCGCCCCGGACACCGCCGACCATCCTGCGCACCTACGGTCGCGGCTACCTCCTCGACACCCGGGTCGTGGAGGTGGACGTGCAGTGGTTCGGCGAACGCTCCGTCGCCGGCTGGCAGGCACTGGACCGGGGCGATGCGCGCAGCGCGGTCCACGAGTTCGAGTCGGCGCTGGCCCTGTGGCGCGGCCAGGCGTACGCCGAGGTGGCCGACACCGCCTACATACGGCCGGACGTGGCCCGCCTTGAGGAGCTGCGCCTGTCGGTGGTCGAGGGCCGGTGCGCGGCTCTGCTCGCCGTCGGCGCTCATGAGATCGCGGTGGCCGAACTGGAGGCGTTCGTCCAGGACCACCCGCTACGGGAGTACGGCTGCGAACTCCTGGGGCTGGCCCTCTACCGGGCGGGCCGGCAGGCCGACGCCCTGGCCGTGCTCCGCACCAACCAGCGGCGCCTGGCGGACGAACTGGGCATCGACCCGCGCCCGGCCCTGCGCCGCCTGGAGCAGCAGATCCTCACCCAGTCCGCATCCCTGGACTGGCACCCGGCCCCCCGCCCGCCCGCCGTCGCGACCCGGCGGCCTCCTGAGGCCGCGGACCGCCGCCCCGTCCGCCGCCCGCCGGCCCACCGCGACCGCCTGCCCAGGCCCGACTTCTTCCGCTCGTCCCTGCTGGCGGAGCGGTAGGCGCCCGCGGCGAGCGGCGCTCACGCCGGCCTCCCGCGGCGAGCAGTGCTCACGCCGGCCTCTCGCGATGAGCAGTGCTCACGCCTCCGCGGTCCGGCGGGGCGGCGAGCCGGCCAGCGGCGACGAGTCCTCGTAGCGGACCTCGTAACGCCGCTCGGTGAACTTCCAGCCGTCCCCGGTGCGCTGGTAACGGTCGTGATAGATGGCGTAGTTGATGCCGCCCCGGCCGTCGAAACCACGCCCCACCTCCGACATGTAGGCGCGCCCCGAAGCGGTGTCGCCGTCGAGCACGATCAGGCCCGGATGCGTGTTCTGCACCAGGAAGTCCACGACCTTCGGCACCCGCCGGCCCCACGCCCGGATCTCCTCCGGGCCCTCCAGCTCGATCGGGATGTTGGGCATCCGCAGCGCCCCGTCCTCCGTGAAGAGCGTCGCCACCCGGTCGTAGTCGCGCATCATCACCGCATCGGTGAACTCACCGCGCAGCGCCTCGATTTCGACGCGGTCCGCGATGGCCTGGAAGTCATTCATCGCTTTCCTCTTTCTCCTTACCGGAATTCCCGGACGGTGTGTTCGTCCGGCTCACCATGACGACAGCCGGGGGCTGCGGAATGTGACAGCCGAAGGCCGTTTCCCGGCCTGAGTCCCCCGGACGGGTGAGCGCACACGGCACGGCGTTCGACGTACGGGGACAGCGTTCGACGTGTTCCGGTGTTCTGCGAGGTCAGCGGCCGTCCATGGGCGGCGCCAAGTGGGCGCCAACCGGCTCCATAGTGCGCCCCAACCACTCCACCCGATGCTGGATGCCGCAGCACTGGCCGAAGTGCGCCGTCATGCCTGTTCACCCGTAATCCACGACGGCCCGCCCCACGTGTGGGCCCTCATCTGATGGAAGGCCGAATATGGAGGCTACCGAGGTTCCGGTTCTGATCGTGGGCGGAGGCGGCTGCGGCCTGTCCGCCTCCATCTTCCTGTCGGACCACGGTGTGCGGCACCTGCTCGTGGAACGGCACGCGGACACGTCGATCCTGCCGAAGGCGCACTACATCAACCAGCGCACGATGGAGATCTTCCGCCAGCACGGCCTCTACGACGACGTTGTCGAACGCGCCTCCACCACCGACCGCTTCGGCCGCGTGCGCTGGCAGACCACCCTCACCGGCGACGGCCCCCTGGACCGCCGGATCATCCACGAGATGGACGCCTTCGGCGGTGGCGCGCTGACCGAGGTGTACGCCGCTGACGGCCCCGTACTGCCTTTCAAACTGCCCCAGTTGAGGCTGGAGCCGATCCTGCGCCGGCAGGCTGAGGAACGTAACCCCGGCCGCGTGCTGTTCTCCCACGAACTGGTCTCCTTCACCGAACAGGACGACCACGCCGTCGCCGAGATCCGCGACCTCGCCACCGGCGAGACCACCCGGGTCGTCGCCCGGTACGTCATCGCCGCCGACGGCGGCCGCACCCTCGGCCCCCAGCTCGGCGTGCAGATGCAGGGCACGGTGAAGATGGCCGACGTCTCCACCGCCTACTTCTCCGCCGACCTGTCCCAGTGGTGGCACGACGGCACGCTGATGACCTGGTTCATGAACCCCGAGCGCGCCGACCGCAACTTCACCCTGCTGGAGATGGGGCCGAACTGGGGCAGGCAGTGCGAGGAATGGGGCCTGACCTCCTTCCTCCTGGGCGACGCCGACCGCGCCGACAACGAGGCGGTCGCCGCCCGCATCCGCGAGGTGCTGGGCCTGCCCGACCTGGAGCTGACCGTGCACAAGGTGTCGCAGTGGACGGTGGAGGGCGTGCTCGCCGACCGCTACCGGTCCGGCCGCGTCCTCATCGTCGGCGACGCCGCCCACCGCCAGCCGCCCACCACCGGCCTCGGCCTCAACGGCGGCATCCAGGACGTCCACAACCTCGCCTGGAAACTCGCCGCCGTCCTCTCGGGGCGCGCCGACGACGGCCTCCTCGACACCTACGAGAGCGAGCGCCGCCCCGTCGGCAAGCGCAACGTCGACTGGGGGCTGGCCGCCTGGTTCCACCACCGTGTCATGACGGAGGCCGCGCTCGGCCTCGGCCCGCACGTCCCGCCCGAGCGGCGCGCCTCCGCGTTCGCCGGCTACTTCGAGCAGTCCGAGGTCGGCGAGGTCCGGCGGGCCAGGGCGGCGGAGCTGTTCGCCACCCACCGCGCCGAGTGCCAGGCCCACGACCTGGAGATCGGCTACGTCTACGAGGAAGGCGCACTCGTCCCCGACGGCACCCAGCCGCCGACGGGCTCGCCCATGGGCACCGAGTACCACCCCACCACCCGCCCCGGGCACCGGCTGCCGCACGCCTGGCTGGAGCGCGACGGACAGCGCCTGTCCACCCACGACCTGGTCGGCGCCGAGGGCGGCTTCGCCCTCCTCACCGGCCCCACCGGCACCGGCTGGGCCGAGGCGGCCGAGCAGGTCGCCGAGAAGTTCTCGATCCCCCTCACCGTGGCCCGCATCGGAACCGGCGCCGAGTACACCGGCGACGACTGGGCGGACGTACGGGAGATCGCCGACGACGGCGCCGTCCTGGTACGCCCCGACAACCATGTCGCGTGGCGCTCCATGGGCGGGGCCGACCATCCGGCGGCCGTGCTGACACAGGTGTTGTCCCAGGTCATGAACCACGGGACCGCTGACAGGGCCTGACCCGGCGGACCCGGCGGAAAAACCGTGACCGCAGCCGGTCACATTCCTCCGCCGGGACCTGTCATACGGGCGAGGCCTTGAGTCCGACCCAAATACAACGAGGAGAACAGACCATGTCCACAACCAGTGCCGTGCCTGCGGCAAGGGACTCACGGCGGTGGATGGTTCTCGCCGTCATCTGTGTCGCCTACCTCATGCTCACCCTCGACATGACGGTGATGAACCTGGCTCTGCCGTCGGCGCAGGAGGCCCTCGACTTCTCGGACGCGGACAAGCAGTGGATCGTCACCTCATACGCCCTCTGCTACGGCACCCTGCTGCTGATCGGCGGCAAGCTCTCTGACCTCATCGGCCGCAGGGAGACCTTCCTCGTCGGCCTGGTCGGCTTCGCAGCGGCCTCCGCGGTCGGCGGCGCGGCCAACAGCTTCGGGATGCTGGTGACCGCCCGCGCGGCCCAGGGTGTCTTCGCCGCACTGCTGGCGCCCACCACGCTGTCGATGCTGGCCACCACGTTCACCGACCCCAAGGAGCGCGGCAAGGCCTTCGGCGCCTTCAGCGCGGTCGCGGCCAGCGGCGGCGGCCTGGGGCTGCTGATCGGTGGCGCGCTGACCTCCGGTCTGAACTGGCGCTGGTGCATGTACGTCAACCTGGTGTTCGCCGCGTTCTCGCTGATCGTCGGCGGCAAGCTGGTCCCGCGCCAGCCCCGCGCCAAGGCCAGCCTGGACATCCCCGGCGTCATCCTGGTCTCCGCCGGCCTCTTCGGCCTCGTCTACGGCTTCTCCAACGCGGCCACGCACTCCTGGGGCACCCCCTCGACCTGGGGCTTCCTCGCGGCCGGTGCCGTGCTGCTGATCGTGTTCGCCGCCTGGCAGACCCGCGCCCAGCAGCCGCTGCTGCCCCCGCGCGTCGTCACCGACCGTAACCGCGGTGGTGCCTACCTCACCTCGCTCCTCGTCGGCATCGGCATGTTCGGTGTGCTGCTCTTCCTGATCTACTACCTGCAGACCGAGCTCGGCTACTCCGCGATCAAGTCCGGTCTCGCCCTGCTGCCGATGATGATCGTCACCGGTGTGGCCAGCAACGTCGGCAACATCAAGGTGATGCCGAAGTCCGGCCCGCGTCCGCTGATCACCATCGGCATGCTGGTCAACGCGGGTGCCATGCTCTGGCTGACCCAGATCGGCGCCGACTCCAACTACGCCACCGCGATCCTGGGCCCGCTCATGCTCATCGGCCTCGGCATGGGCATGATCTACGCCGCCGCTCTGAACACCGGCACCTCCGGTGTGGCCCCGCAGGACGCGGGCGTCGCCTCGGCGACCATCAGCGCCGGTTCCCAGCTCGGCGGCGCCATCGGCACCGCCCTGCTCAACACGATCGCCGCCAGCGCGGCCAGCGACTACATCTCCGGCCACGCCCAGGGCAAGCCCAACGCCGAGGTGTTCCACCTCGCCGCGATCGAGGGCTACCAGCAGGTGTTCTGGTGGTGCGCCGCCATCTTCACCGCCGGCGCCGTCCTCGGCGGACTGCTGCTGCGCAGCGGCCCGCTCCCGGCGCCCGCCTGGGCCGCCAAGCCCAAGGTGGAGGAGCCGGAGGCCGGCGAGCCGGAGAAGGCACTGTCCTGACACACACCGCCTGAGCAGCACGAAAGAGGGCCGGGTCACCCCGGCCCTCCTTTCGTTCCCGGGCGGCGGACGTCAGCCGCGACGCAGCGAAGGCTTGCGCACCCGGAAGTTCGCCATCATGCCCATCGACGCGTGGTCGAACATGTGGCAGTGGTACACGTAGGTGCCCTCATAGCCGGTGAAGGTCGCCTGCAGCTTGACCGTCTCGCCGGGCTGCAGCGGCACCGTGTCCTTCAGCCCGCTCTCCGGACCGGAGGTGACGGGCTTGCCGTTGCGCTCCAGGACCCGGAACTGCACCAGGTGCATATGGAAGTTGTGCGGGGTGTAGAGATTGGCGTTGCGCACGTTCCAGATCTCCGTGGCCCCGTACTCGATCTCGGTGTCGACCCGGTCCATGTCGAACGACTTGCCGTTGATGAACGCGTCCATGGTCGCGCCCGTCTCGTCCATGCTCAGCACGAAGTCACGGCTGACCGTGGCGCTCCCCAGCGCGGGCAGCTTGCGCAGCGTCGAGGGCACCGTGCTGCGGTCCGTGACGGGAGCGGTGACCCGGAACTGCAGCACCCGGCCGAGCTGGTCGACGGGCTCGCCGGGCAGCAGACCGCCGGTGTTGGTGAGGATCAGCCTGGTGCCGGCCGCGTACTTGGAGAAGTCGATGACGATGTCCGCGCGCTCACCGGGGGAGAGGGACACCGACGTCACATCCAGCGGCTTCTCCAGCAGCCCGCCGTCGGAGCCGATCTGCTGGAAGGAGGAGCCGTCGGACAACTGCAGCGTGTAGAACCGCAGGTTGGCCGTGTTGAACAGCCGGAAGCGGTACTTGCGGGCGGCGACCTCGAAGTACGGCCATGCCTTGCCGTTGGCCATCAGCACATGGCGCTTCATGAAGTCGCCCATGCTGTAGATGAGTTGGCCGCTGTCGTCGAACCGCGCGTCACGCAGCGCGATCGGCACGTCGTAGGCCCCCGACGGCAGGTTGAGGTTCTTCTCCACGTCGTCGGTGAGCAGATAGAAGCCGGTCAGCCCGCGGTAGACGGTCTCCGACTCCTGGTGGTGGGCGTGGTCGTGGAACCACAGGTTCGCGTGCGGCTGGTTGTTGGGGTATGTGTAGATCTTCGACCCGCCGCCCGGCGCGATGAGATCCATCGGCGAGCCGTCACTGCTCTCGGGCACGTGCGCGCCGTGCAGATGGATCGAGGTCGACACCCCCAGCCGGTTGGTCTGCCGCACCAGGACGCGCCGCCCCGAGGTCGCCTTGATGACGGGACCGGGGAAGTTGCCGTTGAAGGTGTACACGCGGGTCTTGCGGCCCGGCAGGATCTCGGCGTCAGCCTCCCGCATGGCGACGTCGTAGTAGCTGGTCAGGCCCAGGTCGCACACCGGCTCCAGCACCTGGGGCACCGGCATCGCCTGCTCGAACTGCGGAATGGTGGTCGGGTCCAGCTCGCCGGCCTGCGCCGGCTCGGCCATCGCGGGCGCCAGCAGGCCCGCACTGCCGAGGGCGCCGGTCAGCGCGGCCCCCGTCATGAGGACGGTTCTGCGGTGGATCATGTCCCCTCCCCGTGGAGATACGTGTGATGGACATCAGAGACCTCGCAGAGGATGCACGGTCGCACTCTCCGGTGCCTGGAGTGCTGGTGGAGCAGCAGAGGCGGGAGAGCCGCCAGGGGACCGGCCGACCGCCGCCGCCGACCGGCCTGTCACCTCCCCCCGCTCCGACTTGTCACATAGACGAGAGCCGAGTCCGAGGAGGGGCCCTGCATGAGCCGTGACGAAGAGTTCGAGGCAGTACGGCCCCTCGAGGCCACCCACACCGCCTGGGAGACCCCCCGCACACCCCGGCCACGACAACCCCCGCACCCCGACCCGTGGTGCGCCCTCCCGGCAGAAACGCCCGACCCCCGGCCGGAAACACCCGACTACGTGTCCACCGCGGCCGTACTGCTCCTGGAGCGACTGTCCTCCCTGGAACGAGCGGTGCTGGTGCTGCGCGAGATGCTCGGCTGCGACATGGCACGGATCGCTGAGGCCGTGGGCCACCCGGAAGCCACCTGCCGTGAGCTCGCCGCCACCATCACGGCGAGAACCGACACCGGCACCCGCCCCTGGCCCCGCGAGATCACCGGCGCGGACCGGGTGGCCCGGCTGCTCACGGCGATCGTCCCGGCCCTGCTGGCCGTCGGCATCACGATGCGCCCCACGGACGCCGCCGCCGACCCGGGTGCCCTCTTCCACGACCCCCACGGCACCCTCCTGGGCGCCCTGGCCCTCGGCATCGCCGACAACCGCGTCCACACCATCCACTGGCTGCCGGCCCAACAGGTCGGCAGGGAAACGGGGGAGCCGACATGACACGACACACCGCCCCGATCCGGCTGCTGCTGGCCGATGGCCGGCCCGGGCCGCGGGCACGGCTGCGCGCGGACCTCGACGCCGAGGCGGACATCGAGATCGTCGCCGAGGCCGACGACGGCAGGCAGGCGTTGCGGTCGGCCCGGGAACGACGCCCCGACATCGTCCTCACGGACGTGACCCTGCCCGGCCTCGACGGCATCGAGGTGACCCGGCGCATCACCGCCGACCCGGCCCTGGCCCGGGTGCGGGTCGTCATCCTGACCGGCGACAGCCGCGACCGGCACGTCTTCGAGGCGCTGCGGGCCGGCGCCGCCGGATACCTCGTCGACGACACCACCCCCGCCGAGCTCGCCCACGCCCTCAGGGTCGTCGCGCGCGGCGACGCGCTGCTCGCCCCGTCGGTCACCCGTCAGGTGATCGGCCGGCTCGTCGCCCGCTCGCTGCCCCCGGTCCCACGGCCCGCCCTGCTCGCCGAACTGACCGACCGTGAACGGGAGGCCGTCGCCCTGGTCGCCCGCGGACTGTCCACCGCCCAGATCGCCGCCCGCATGGTGATCACGCCGCTCACGGCGAAGTCCCACATCGACCGCGCCCGCGCCAAGCTACGGGCCCGCGGCCGCGTCCAGCTCGTCGGCCTCGCCTACGCAGCGGGCCTGGTCGGCTCGGGCCCGTGACGGCCCCTGACGGTTCCTGACGTTCCTGACGGTTGCTGTCAGTCCTTTGACGGGACGTCGGCCCTGCTCTCCTTCACCATGCGCAGGCCCCGTCCGTCTCCCAGCCCCGCCAGGTCCAGCAGCAGTTCCTTGACCTCGGTCGCCCCGTACCGCCCGCGCGCACCCCGCGGATCCGAGCACAGCAGCACCGGCCCGTCCTGCGGACTGCCCGGCAGCCGGCCGTGCGTGCCCTTCACCGCCGCCGCGCCCGCGTCCAGCCCGATCGCGCTCATCAGATAGCGCATGCCGAGCTTCTTGCGGGCCAGTGCCACGGCCGTGCGTCCCTTCGCCGCGAGCGGCGCCGCGGGGTCGAAGAACAGCTCGGCGGGGTCGTACCCGGGCTTGCGGTGGATCTCCACCAGCCGGGCGAAGTCCGGAGCGCGCTCGTCGTCGAGCCAGTAGTAGTACGTGAACCAGGCGTCCGGCTCGGCGACCAGCACCAGATCACCGGCCCGCTCATGGTCCAGGCCGTAGGCCGCCTTCTCCGCCTCGCCCAGCACCTCGGCCACGCCCGGCAGGCCGGCGCACACCTTGCGCACCAGCGGCAGATCCTCGGGGTCGTCGACGTACACGTGCGCGACCTGGTGGTCGGCGACGGCGAACGCGCGTGACGTCCACGGGTCCAGATACTCCATCCCGGCCTGGGTGTGCACCCGCAGCAGGTTCTCGCGGCGCAGCGCACGGTTGATGTCGACAGGGCGGGAGGCCCGCGTGATGCCGTACTCCGACAGGGCCACCACGGTCGCCCCGCGCCGGCGCGCCGCCTCCAGGAGCGGGCCGAGCACCGCGTCCAGCCGCGCCGCGGCGGCCGCGGCCTTGCGCCCGTCCGGGCCGAACCGCTGCAGGTCGTAGTCGAGGTGCGGGACGTAGACCAGCGTCAGATCCGGGTCGTGGCGTTCCATGATCTGCCGCGCGGCCCGGCAGATCCACTCGGAGGAGGCGATGCCCGCTCCCGGGCCCCAGTAGTTGAACAGGGGGAACTCGCCCAGTGCGGTGGTGAGTTCGTCGTGCAGCTCGGGCGGGTCGGTGTAGCAGTCGGGGTCCTTGCGGCCGTCGGCGTGGTAGACGGGCCGCGGGGTCACCGTCCAGTCGGTGTCCGCGCCCATCGCGTACCACCAGCAGATGTTGGCGACCGTGTACCCGGGGTGGCGGCGGCGTGCCGCGTCCCACAGTTTGTCGCCGCCGACGAGCTTGTTGTGCTGGCGCCACAGCAGGACTTCGCCGAGGTCACGGAAGTACCAGCCGTTGCCGACGATGCCGTGCTCGCTGGGCGGGGCGCCGGTGAGCAGCGTGGCCTGCACCGAGCAGGTGACCGCGGGCAGCACCGGGGCGAGTTCGGCCTGCCAGCCCGTACGGGCGATCGCGGCCAGCCGCGGCATGTGCTTGAGCAGTCGCGGGGTGAGCCCGACGACGTCGAGCACGACCAGGGGAGTGGGCCGGGCGTTCAATGGATCAGCTCCCTAACAGGTTGCTCGCGCAGTCCGAGAGCGAGCAGTTCATCCCGGGCGAAGGCCACCTCGGCGGCGATACCGTCGGCCAACTGGCCTTCGGTGACAGGGCGTTGGGCGGCAGGCAGCACGTTCCAGGTGTACGTCTCCACCTCCAGGTGGTCGCACAGGGCCCGCTCGCCGCCGACCAGCACGTCCAGCGCGTCCCGCAGCACGTCCAGCGTGGCGTGCAGCGGCGGCTGCGGGGCCGCGTGCAGCGGCACGTGGTAGTGCACCCGCCACGGCCCGGGAAGCTCCGCGTCGAGCGCTTCACCCAGGTCGTCGGCCGCGTGCCCGGCCGCGGACCGGGTCTGGTGCAGGAACCGGGGTTCGGCGTACCCGCGCAGCGCGTCGGCCGTCGCGGGCTGCTCCGGATGGTCCGCGCCGAGCGCGGCGGACACCTGCACCTTCACCACCGGCAGCCCCGCACCGGCCAGCCGGCCCAGCGCCTCCTCGGGCTCCTCCCACCCGCATGCCAGATGGGCCAGGTCCAGGCACACCCCGAGGTAACGGGTGTCGATGCCGGCCAGCCCGGCGGCCACCTGCTCGGTCGACTCCAGCACACAGCCGGGCTCCGGTTCGAACCCGACGCGGATCAGCCGCCCGGTGCTCGCGTGCACGCCCTCAAGACGTTCCGCGAGCTCGTCGAGCCGCCCCTGGGCCACCGCCTGGTCGGCCACCGTCCAGGGCGTGCGCCAGGCCAGCGGCAGCGTCGACACCGAGCCGCGGGCGGCGTCATCGGGCAGCAGCCCCGCCAGCACCCGGGCCAGGTCGAGCGTGTACGTCATCCGCGCGTCGCTCAGCCAGTCCGGCCGGTACACCGCGTGCTTGACCACCGGCGCGTGGAAGGCGCCGTAGGGAAAGCCGTTGCAGGTGACCACCTCCAGGCCGCGCGCGTCCAGGTCACGGCGCAGCCCCGCCACCGC
Organism: Streptomyces sp. Act143; assembly: GCF_003143935.1. Lineage (GTDB taxonomy): Bacteria > Actinomycetota > Actinomycetes > Streptomycetales > Streptomycetaceae > Streptomyces. Next base: position 8,307,264 of record NZ_QFRX01000001.1, read on the forward strand.
GGCCGGGTCGGCGGCGAGCCGGGCGGCGACCGGCGCGGCCAGCCACAGCCCGACCCCGAGCCGCTCGGCCCCCAGACGCCGCCGGGCCGGCACCGCGTACGTGTCCAACTGCCGCACGATCTCCGGCAGTTCCTCGCCGGCGTGGACGTTGGTGCAGTAACCGAGATGGACCGTCTGCCCGTCGCGGTGGGCCAGCCGCATCAGCTGCCTCCGCGGGCGATGGAGTTCCCGGCGAACGCGGAGGCCGCCGCACCCGCCGTCCCGGAGAGGTCCAGCCGCCCGGACTGCCCGTAGAACTCGATCGGGTTGCGCCACAGCACCCGGTCCACGTCGTCCTCGCTGAACCCGGCATCCAGCATCGCCTGCCCGGTGGCACGGGTGAGCAGCGGGTCGCTGCGCCCCCAGTCGGCGGCGGAGTTCACCAGAATCCGGTCCGGCCCCCACTCCCGCAGCACCACCGCCATGCGCTCCGGCGACATCTTGGTGTCCGGGTAGATGGAGAACCCCATCCAGCAGCCGCTGTCCGCGATCTGACCGACCGTCACCTCGTTGAGGTGGTCGACGACGACCCGGCCCGGGTCGATGCCCGACTCCCGCACCACGTCGAGGGTGCGACGGGTGCCGCGCTGTTTGTCACGGTGCGGGGTGTGCACCAGGACCGGCAGGTCGTGGACGACGGCCAGGGCGAGCTGGGCCGCGAACACCTCGTCCTCCGCCGGGGTCATCGAGTCGTAGCCGATCTCGCCCACCGCGACCACGCCGTCCCTGGCCAGGTAGCGCGGCAGCGCGCCGAGCACCTCGCGGCAGCGCGGGTCGTTGGCCTCCTTGGGGTTCAGCGCGAGGGCGCAGTAGTGGCGGATGCCGAACTGGCTCGCGCGGAACGGCTCCCAGCCGGTCAGCGAGTCGAAATAGTCGGTGAAGGACCCGGCGCTCGTGCGGGGCTGGCCGAGCCAGAAGGCCGGCTCGACGAGCGCGCGCACGCCGGCGGCCGCCATCCGCTCGTAGTCGTCGGTGGTCCGTGAGGTCATGTGGATGTGCGGGTCGAAGATGCGCATCAGACTGTCTTCTCCTTGAACTCTGCGGACCGTGCCGACGCCGTGTCGCCGATCCCCCCTGGTTGTGTGGACCGCACCCACTCCGGGTCGCTGATCAGCGCCAGCAGGACGGTCGCGTCGTCGGGCAGGGACCGCCCTGCGGCCCTCCGTTCGTCGTCCAGGTCGGCCAGCATCCGGGCAAGCTCGCCGTCGGCCCGCCGGTCCAGGTCGGCCACGGCGGTCAGCGGTATCTCCATGAACACGCACTTGAGCACGGCCTGCCGCCACATCCCGTCATCGAGCCGCCGGGCAGCAGACCCGACCGCGGCGGCGACCAGACGCGGGTCGTTGGTACGGATGGCGTCGTCCAGCAACTCCACGGCGGCGGCCCCGATGTCGAGGCCCTGGGGCAGCTCCGGAGCGCGCGCCCCCCTGCCCAGGTCCTGCGGCAGGCCCGCGGCGCGGGCTTCGCTGTGCAGGTCCTGTGGCAGGCCTGCGGTACCGGCCCCGCTGTTCAGGTCCTGCGACAGCCCCGCGGCACCGGCCCCGCTGTCCGTGTCACGTGGCAGATCCGCCGCGCCGTCCCCGAGGTCCGGCCCTGACAGGGCGCGCAGCACCGCGCGCTTCTCCGCCGCGCCGCCCTGCCAGTACAGGGCGGTGACCAGCCGGGCCAGTGCCGTCCCGCGCAGCGGCAGCGCGGTCAGCAACAGCACCCGGGCCGCGTCGTCGACGCTCCAGCCCGCGAGTTCCGGGCCGGCGTCGGCGAGCGGGCCCCGGCCGCAGCGCCGGCCCACGGCGGGGAACAGCATGGCGATCGCGTCCGGGTTCTGCGCCACCTGCCAGCGGGCGTCACCCAGCCACTGCGGGTCGGCGACCTGGTTCTTCAACACGTCGGTCAGTACGTCTGCGAGATGTCGGCCGGTCACAGGGAGACCTCCTCCGCTACACGGGTCGCGCTCAGGAACTCGGCCGCGGCACGGGCGTGGGTCAGGAACGCCAGCGACGTGCGCGCGACCGCGGGGGCGGCATGGGAGTGGCGGGGCAGCTCCACGGCCGTCAGCCCGCGGTACCCGGTCTCCGCCAGGGCCCGCAGCGCGGCCGGGAAGTCGACCTCGCCGGAGCCGAACTCCAGATGCTCGTGCACACCCCGCCGCATGTCGTCGATCTGCACGTTGACCAGGTACGGGCCGGCCTTGGTCACACACTCCGCCACCGGCAGCGGCTCCACACAGCGGCAGTGCCCGATGTCGAGCGTCAGCCCGAAGCAGTCCGGCGCGCCGAGCTTGCCGCGCAGCGCGAACCAGTCGTCGAGCGTCTCCACCAGCATCCCGGGCTCGGGCTCGAACCCCAGCCGTACGCCCGCCGCGTCGGCCGCGTCCACCACCTCGGCACAGCCCCGCACCAGCCGGTCCCAGCCCTGCCCCCGCGACACCGCGGAGGGCCGGATACCGGCCCAGAACGAGACGGCCTCCGCGCCCAGGTCCGCCCCGATGTCCACGGCCCGCCGCAGGAAGTCCAGCCGGGCCGCGGGTTCGTCGTCGAGGAGGGTCGGGGCGTGCTTGCGCCACGGGTCGAGCAGATAGCGGGCGCCGGTCTCGATGACGACGGCGAGCCCGAGCCGGTCCAGCCGTGCCGCCAACGCCTCGACGCGGTGCGGCAGTTCCGGTGCGAACGGATCGAGATGGTCGTGGTCGAGGGTGAGCGCGACGCCCTCGTAGCCGAGGTCGGCGATGACGGCGAGCGCGTCCTCGAGGCGGTGGTTGGCGAACCCGTTGGTGCCGTAGCCGAAGCGTATGTCCGAGGAGGTCATAGGGCTCATGTCGGCGACACCCGCCCCGCCAGGACCCGGCCGATCGGTGCGCAGGCGGCCACCACGGCCGCGGCGCCGGGCCGCGCCGACCGTGCGACAAGCGCGCCCTGCAGTGCGGGCAGGTTGGTGATCCCGGCGGCGACCGCCGCCCGTACGCTGCCTGCGTCCGGCGTGGCCAATGCCCGCACCTGGGCGTCGCCGTAACCGGCGGCGTACCAGGCGGCCAGCGAGCCGACCAGCCCTTGGCGTGGCGCGCGCCCCGAGGCGGCGAGCGTGACCCCGGCCGTCGCGGCCAGCGTCGCCCCCGGCAGCAGGCGGCCGGCGCCGGACACCTCGCGGCGCGACAGCGCGGTGACGGTGTACGTGTGCGCCGCGACGGTGAGCGCCGGCACGAGCGCACCGCGCCAGCCGCCCCGGCGGGTACTCGCGCCGAGCAGCACATCCAGTGCACGGCAGGCGGCCATGCCGGCCGGCCCCGCGGCGGTGTCCTTCAGCTTCACGTCGTACGCCCACACCGCACCGGTCAGCGGCACCGCCACCGCGAGCGCCCTGCGGCCCCCGGCCAGTCCGGCGAGCGCGAGTCCGGCCGCGCTGAGTCCGGCCGCGACACCCAGCGCGGTCCGGGCGCTGACCCGGCCGGAGGGGATCGGCCGGCCGGGACGCTCCTTCGCGTCCAGGTCCCGGTCCGCCCAGTCGTTGGCGGCCATCCCCGCCCAGTACAGGCAGACCGCGGCGGCGGACAGCCCTGCGGTGCGCGGACCGAGGGTGCCCGCGGCGGCGGCACCGGCCACCGCGTCCCCCGGCACCGACAGTGCCGCGGGCGCGCGGACCAGCTCCACAAGATCCCGGGGTGTGGTCATCGGCCGCCGCCCGATCCGGCGCCGAGCCCGGCGAGATACGTGCGCAGCGCCTCCCACTGGGCGTGCAGCGCGTGGTCGACGTCGCCCAGCGGGTCCTTGAAGAAGTAGGAGAGGGACTCCAGCGGCCCGGTGTGTCCGGCCTCGTGCGCGGCGGCGGTGATCCGGGCCAGGTCCAGGACGAGCGGCGCCGCGAGCGCCGAGTCGCAGCCCTGCCAGGTGAACTGCAGGCACATGCCGGTGCCGAGGAACCCGTCGAAGGTGATCAGGTCCCAGGCCGTCTTGAAGTCGCCGATGTCGGCGACGTAGTCGATGCGGGTGTCGCCGTCGGGCGCGTAGCCGAGGGTCTCGTGCAGCACCCGCTGCTTGCTGGCCGTCTTCGCGGCGTTGGCCTGCGGGTCGGTGAGGCTGGCGCCGTCGCCGCCACCGAGCAGGTTGATGCCGGACCACGAGCGCACCGAGAGGTTGCGCATCGCGAACATCGGCGCCAGCACCGACTTCAGCAGCGTCTCCCCGGTCTTGCCGTCGTGGCCGGCGTAGGGCAGGCCGCGTTCGGCGGCGAGCTCGGCGAGGGCCGGCAGCCGGGCTCCGGTGGAGGGGGTGAAGTCGACGAAGGCGCAGCCCGTGTCGAACGCCGCGTAGGCGTACAGCGAGCTGGGCGGCAGCACCCTGCCCGGCGCGGCGAGCGCGGCGGTCAGCGCGGCGAGGTCGGAGTGCGCGGGGTGCGCGGGCGGGGCGGGTTCGGTGGAGGACACGTTGACCACCACCACCCGGTCCAGGCCGTGCCGTTCGGCGAACGCCCTGATGTCGGCGGCGATCAGCGCCGCGTCCGCGGCCTGGGTGGCGGCGGCCGGGGCGGGCCGCAGGTTCGCCTCCACCGCGTCGAGGTCCTGTTGCAGCGCCTGCACCAGCCGGGCCGGCACGACGCCGGCGGCGGCCAGTTGCTCGGCCTTCTTGGCCACGGGGATCGTGGTCACGTCGTGACCGCCGAAGACCAGGTCGCCGAAGCCGGGCAGCGCCGTCACGTCCAGCGCGGGATGAGCGGTCACGCAGCCCACCGGGTCGGCGAGCCCGGCACGCAGCGCGAGCGCCCCGATCACGCTGGTGGTGGCGACGGACCCGCGGGCACCGATGAACCAGATGCCAGCACGCACGGTTGTCTCCTTCGATCACGAGTTCGATCACGAACACAATGGATCTGGTGGGTCCTGTAGATCTGGTGGACCTTGTGGACCTTGCCGGTCTGTCACGACCGGGTGGATCGTGTGGTCTGTGTGCGCCGCGGGCCGGACCGGACCTCTGAACGGTCCGGTCCGGCCCGCGAGCGGGACGACCGGACGGTCAGCCGATCTTGACGATCTGTCCGTCGCCGGTGGCGTGGATGTCCGTGGAGCTGGTGCAGGCCGGGGCGTCGGTGCAGGCCGGCCACATCATGGTCTTGTCCGCGACGTAGATGGAGCCGTCGGCGCCGGCCAGGAAGCCGGTGGGCGCGAACAGCTTCTCGTCCGCCAGGACGGTACGGGAGTTGTCCTTGTGGTTGATCTGGATGACGTTGCCGATCGGGTCACCGGTGGGCAGGAACCCGGTGGTGTCGAACTGCGTCACGTAGAAGTCACCGTTGGCACCGAAGCCACAGCCGCTGATGGCGCTGAAGCCGCTCTGCCAGACCTTGAGCTTGCCGGTCTTGGGCGAGTACCGGTACACGTTGGCCGCGGTGGCCGAGTTGCCGTGGCCGGTGATCTGGCCGATGTACACGCCGCCGTCGGGGCCGACGTCGACACACATCGGGACGGCGTCCGAGCCGCCCGGCGTCTCGGGCACGAAGGCGAGGACCTTGGTCTTGCCCTTGCGGTCGACCGAGTTCAGCGTGTTCGCGCCCGCGTCCACCAGGTAGAACCCGCCACCCGGCTTCGTCGTCAGCGCGTACGGGTTGGACGCCGGGTAGGTGTCGGACAGGTCCGGGTTGTTCTTGGTCCAGTTCCAGTTGACCGTGCCCGGGTTGGCGATCACCTTGCGCTGCCCGTCGGTGATGTCCATGATCGAGCCGTACTGCTCGGTCAGCGTCTTGGTCAGCTCCGGGTCCAGCCCGGCCGGAACCTGCTCCGGCGAGCCGGCCTGCAGGGTGTAGATGTGGCCCTTGCGGTCGACGGTGATGCCGTTGGGGCCGATCGTCTCTTCCTGGTTGAACGCGGTCGGCAGGTTCTCGGCGATCCGCACCGGGGTGCCGGACGAGACATCCGCGACCGAACCGGTCTGGCCGTAGCACCTGGTGGCGAAGCCGGTGCCCTGGCACGCGGTGGGGGTGGCCCCCATCTCGGTGACCAGGAGTTCACCGTCGGGGCCCCAGGCCAGGCTCCGCGGTGAGTTCAGCCCGCGGGCCACCACGGTGACCGGCGCGTCGCTGGTGAGGTGGCGGGTCGGGCGGGCCTTCTGAGTGGCGGCCTCGGCCGCCTGCTCCGACGGTCCGACTCCCAGGCCGACGAGCGCTGCTGTGGCCGCCACTCCGGCGACCAGCATCCTGCTCGTTTTGAGACGCCGCATCTTGGACTCATTCCCTCCGGTCGAAACCACGACTTGCTGACGGGTGTTCACGACAGGACGCACCGGGACCGACTCGCACTGATGCGGTATGACCCGCCCCCTGCATCTTGTTCTGGCGCCTCAGCATCAACGACATGGCTTGTTCATGACTGCCGATCAACTTGGCGCCGACTTGGCGCCGGGCACCGACGGCCACTCGCCCCCAACTCCCGTTGCTCGTCAGCCGCTTGCGACTGAGTCCAGCCGACGGGGCACGAACGGACTTTCCGGGTACGTTCGTCGTCCGCCGGTCACATTCCGGCGCCGCGGACTGTCATGAGGGTGAGACCGCGGATCGGCGCGGTCGCGCGGCACGGAGCCGAGGCACACGGCGGATCGGGCCGGATGCGAGGAATCCGGCCCACTGACACCGGAACAGATCGGGAGAGACCATGGGTGACAGGCTCGACATGTCGTTGATGTACGCGATGCACAACGCGCTGCGGCGCGAGCTGGAGATCATGGCCACGATCACGGCCCGCGTCGACGACGACCCGCGGCGCACCCTCGCCGGCGCCGCAGGCTGGGACATCTTCAAGAAGGCCCTGCACATCCACCACACCGCCGAGGACGAGGCGCTGTGGCCGGTGCTGCGCCAGACCGTGGCCGACCGCCCCGACGACCTGGCCCTGCTGGACGCGATGGACGCCGAACACGCCTCCATCGACCCGCTCGTGGAGACCATCGACGCCGCGCTCGCCGACCCGGAGGCCGACGCCGAACGCCTCGCGGCCGCCGTCGACTCCCTGGCCACCAACCTCACGGCACACCTCAAGCACGAGGAGGACCAGGCACTGCCGCTGATCCAGGAGGTCCTCACCCTTGAGCAGTGGCAGCACTACGGCAGGATCCACGGCGCCAAGACCGGCCCCGACGGCCCCCTGCTGACCCCCTGGGTCCTCGACGGCGCCGACCAGGAGACCATCGACGGGATGCTCGCCATCCTCCCCGAGCCCGTCCGCGCCGCCTACCACACCGCCTGGGTGCCCGCGTACATCGAACTCGACAGGTGGAACACCAAGAACTGACCACACACCGACACCGCACGACGGACGCGGCCTCTGCCCACCAGAGGCCGCGTCCGTCGTGCGGTGTACGAGGGCCCGAGCAGCCTCGCCGAACAGCCGAGCAGCCTCGCCGAGCAGCCGAGCAGCCGAGCAGCCGAGCAGCCGAGCAGCCGAGCAGCCGAGCAGCCGAACAGCCGGACGACGGCACCCCACGGCACTTCAGGCGGACCGCTCAGCGCGCGGCGAGCACCCGCCCCTCGTCCAGCGTGACCACCTGGTCGGCCCCGGCGAAGCCTTCCCGCTCATGGGTGACCAGCAGCGTCGTACGGCCACGCGTGGCATCGAGGATGTCGGCGAGCACGGCCGCGGCGGTGTCCGGGTCGAGTCCCTCGGTCGGCTCGTCCAGGACGAGGACCGGCGGATCGGCCAGCAGCGCACGGGCCAGCAGCAGCCGGGTCCGCTGACCGCCGGAGAGCTGGGTGCCGTCGGGGCCGAGCACGGTGTCGAAGCCGTCCGGCAGCGACTCGATCCAGTCCAGGATCCGCGCCCGGCGCGCTGCTTCCCGCAGCTCGGCGTCCTCGGCGTCGGGCCGCGCCAGCAGCAGGTTGGCGTGAATGCTGGCGTGGAAGACATGGGCGTCCTGCGTCATCCCGGTGATCACGCGCCGCACCTCGTCACCGGCGCAGTCCCGCAGCTCGCGGCCACCGACCCGGACGCTGCCGGCCTCGTACTCCACGAACCGCATCAGGGTGGCGATGAGCGTCGACTTCCCCGAGCCGCTCGCACCGAGCAGCACCGTGCGCCGCCCGGCCCGCAGTTCCAGGCTCAGCCCGTCAAGGGCCGTCGCACCGCCCGCCTGATGACGTACCTTCAGGTTCTCGATGCGCACCCCGACCGGCCCGTCGACGGCAAGCGGGGCCGGGTCGGCCGGCTCGACGACCGGGGCGGGAGTGTCGAACAGCTCCGCCAGCCGCCGTGCCCGCACCCGCACCTCGGCCAGCCGGTACGCGGCGGCCGGCAGCGGCTCCAGCGCCTCGAAGGCGACCAGCGCGAGCACCGCGAGCACCGTCAGCTGTACCGCGGGCAGCCGCCCGTCGGCATGGGCGCGCAGCGCCCCGTGCACCACCGCGACCAGCGCCGCCCCCTGGAAGAGCAGCAGCACGGCCGAGGCCAGCGAGGTGGTCAGCGCACGCCGCCGCTCCAGCCGGGCGATCCGCGCGGCGGCATCCTGCGCCCGCCCCACGGCCCGGCCCCGGGCCCCGTACGCGGCGAGGTCGGCCGCTCCCTCGGTCAAGTCCACGACATGTGCGGCGAGTTCGGCCCGTGCCGCCGCCTGCTCCCGGCCGGTGCGGTGGGCCACGGCGAGCACGGCCGCGGGCACCAGCAGGACGGCCAGCGCGAGCAGCAGCCCCAGCAGCAGGCCCGCCTGTGGCAGCAGCAGCCACGCCGTCACCGTGGCGGCGACCCCCACCGTGACCGCCGCGGCGGTCGGCAGCAGCACCCGCAGCAGCAGATCCTGGGCGGCGTCGACGTCGTCCACCAGCCGGGTCAGCAGATCACCGCTGCGGAAGGCGGGTGTCCCCGCGGGCGCCAACGGCACCAGCGCCTCGTACACCCGGGTCCGGAACCCCGCCACGGCCCGCAGCACTCCGTCGTGCCCCAGGAGCCGGTCGCCGTAACGCAGCGCCCCGCGCCCCAGCGCCAGGGCGCGCACGGCGACGATCGCCAGGCTCACCGAGGCGAGCGGCGGATGCTCGGCGGCCCGCGTGATCAGCCAGGACGCGGTGGCCATGAGCGCCGCCGCGGCGAGCTCACTGCCGGCCGCGGCGAGCCCGGCGGGCAGCAACCGGCGCCAGTACGGCAGGAGTTGACGCACAAGACGCAGCGTCGGATGGGAAGGCCCGCCTGACGGCCGGACGGGGGAATGGACGGCCGCCAGGCGGGAGTCGGTGCGGCCGAGGGCCGCCGTGGGGGAGGTCATGAGGCCATCGGCCCTTCTGCGGGCACCAGTGGGGAGGGAACGAAGTCACTGAGGGGGTGGGTGCCGGTGGGTGCGGACGCCAGGACGGCGGGGCCGGTGCCGGCGGGCCCGGCCACCACCGTGCCCACGTCCGAGTCCACGTGCCCGGCCCGCAGCGTGACGATCCGGTCGGCGTACGGCAGCAGGCTGGTGCGGTGGGCCACCACGATCGCGGTGCGCCCGCGCATGAGCCGCACCGTGGCGTGGGTGACGGCGGCCTCGCTGTCGGGGTCCAGGTGGGCGGTCGGTTCGTCGAGCAGCAGCACGGGGGCGTCCTTGAGGAAGGCGCGGGCGATCGCGATGCGCTGGCGCTGACCGGCGGACAGGCCCGCGCCGTGCTCGCCGAGCCGGGTGTCGTAGCCCTGCGGCAGCGCCTCGATGAACGCGTCGGCGTGTGCGTCGCGGGCGGCCTGCCGTACCTCGGCCTCGCTCGCCCCGGGCCGCCCGAGCCGGATGTTGTCGGCGACGGACGCCGCGAACAGATGCGGCCGCTGCGGCACCCACGCCAGCCGCCGGCGCCACTCGTCCACGTCGAGGCGGTCCAGGTCGATGCCGCCGACCGTGATCCGGCCCGTCGAGGGCCGGGTAAAGCCGAGCAACAGCGCCAGCAGCGTGGACTTCCCGGCTCCGCTGGGCCCGACCAGGGCGATGTGCTCACCGGGCCGGACATGCAGCGAGACCCGGTCCAGGGCGGGTGCGGCGCGTCCCGGATAGGTGACGCCGACCCCGTCCAGGCGCACCGACACGGCACGCACCTCGGGCACCGGCGTCGGCTCGTCCGACCGCGCAGGGCGATCCTCGTCCTCGTCGAGGACCGCGAAGACCTGCTCGGCCACCGTGATGCCCTCGGCGCTCTCGTGGAACGCGGCCCCCATCGCCCGCAGCGGCAGATACGCCTCCGGCGTCAGGAACAGCACGATCAGCGCCGTACGCAACGCCATGTGGCCGTCCAGCAGCCGCAGCCCGACCGGCACCGCGACCAGCGCCACCGACAGCGTCGCGACCGTCTCCAGCACGAACGACGACAGGAACGCCACCCGCAGGGTCCGCATCGTGGCCCGCCGGTGCGCGTCGGCCATGTCACCGACCCTGCGCGCCTGGTACTGGGCCCGCCCGAACGCCCGCAGCGTCGGCAGCCCGGCCACGACGTCCAGGAAATGCCCGCCGAGCCGTGCCAGCAGCCGCCACTGCCGCGCGGTGCGCCGGGCGGTGTGCATACCGACCAGCGCACCGAACACCGGGATCAGCGGCAGGGTCACGACGACGATCAGCGCCGAGGTCCAGTCGGTCGCGAACAGCCACCCGACGACCGCGACCGGCACCACGCCGGCCGCCGCCATGGTGGGCAGGGAGCCGGTGACGTACGGGTCCAGGGTGTCGAGGCCACGGGTGAGCAAGGTGGCCGTCTCGCCGTGCCGGCCCGTCGCGAGCCGGAGCGGCGCGGTGCGGCCCAGCCGATCGGTGAGGCGGGCGCGCAGCGCGTGCTTGGCGTCGGACGCGGCCCGCTGCGCGAGCACACCGCGCGCCCACGCCAGCAGCGCCCGCCCGGCCACCACCGCGCCCAGCGCGGCCAGTGTCCCGAAGGCGACCGTGTGCCCGCCGAACCCGTCCGCGAGCACGGTCGCCAGCAGGGTCACCTGGGTGACGACGAGCCCCGCGCCGAGCAGCGCGAGGGCCGTCGAGTTCGCCAAGTGGCGCCGCAGCACCGGCAGTTCCCGCATCAGCCGACGTTCGACCGGTTTCATCCCGGACCCCTTCCCCTTCCCGTACGGCCGCGGCTCAGAAGTAGCTGGGGTGGCGCAGGCCCGTACGGCCGCGGAACGCCCACCAGCTCCACGCCTGGTAGGCGAGGATCGTCGGCACCACCAGCACCCCGAACACGCTGAGGATCTTCAGCGTGGCGTCGTCGGTGACGGCGTCGTGGATGTCGAGACCGTGCCCCGCCGAGCTGATCAGCAGGTACGGGTAGTGACCGGCGCCCACCAGCAGCACCGGCAGCGCGGTCGCGCAGCAGGTCGCCACGAACGCCCGCACCTGGTGCCCGCCGGTGAAGGACCACCAGGCGACGCCGAGTGCCACCACGAGAGCGCCGGCGATGACCCACGACGCCCCGCGGTTGGTCATCGAGGCGCCCGAACCGAAGACGGTGAGCAGCAGCGCGACCAGCGCCGCCGCCCCGGCGCCCAGCAGCAACTTGGCGCCCAACTCCCGTGCCCTGGAAGCCATTTCGGAGCCGGACCGGATGGCGACGAAACCCGCGCCGTGCGCGGCGAACAGCAAGATCGTGGCGATGCCGCACACCAGCACGAACGGCGTGAACACCTCACCGAAGCCGATGTGGAAGCTGCCGTCGGCCCGCCGCGGCACCCCGTGCAGCAGCAGCCCCACCACCAGCCCCCAGCACAGCGCGGGCACCGCACCGCCGAACACGATCAGCGCGTCCCACACCCGCCGGCCACGGGCCCCACGGGCCCGCCGCCGCAGCTGCACCGCCGCGTTGCCGAGCACCAGCCCGGCCAGAATCGCCACGATCAGCGGGTACAGCCCGGACAGCAGGGTGCCCTCCAGGTGCGGGAAGGCACCGAACATCACCCCCGCGAAGGCCACCAGCCACACCTCGTTGCCGAGGAAGAACGGCGCGATGGCGTCGAGCGCGGCATTACCGCCCTCAGGCTTCTCGGCCCGGGCCTGCTCGTCGCCTCCGTCGCGGAGGAAGGGGTGCAGCATCTGTGCGCCGTAGTCGTATCCGCCGAGCACGAAGTACCCGGCCAGCATCAGGCCCAGCAGGCCCAGCCAGGCGATCTCCAGAGACATCTCGCTCAACTCTCCCTCTAGAAGGCCGGGACCGGCTGCTTGTCGTCGGCGCCGCCGGTGGGCTGCTCCGGCAGGCCCTCGGGAAGCGGTTCGGTGACGCCGAGCTGCGTGGCGTCCGGGCCGCGCACGGCGAAGCGGGTGATCAATGTCCAGTTCGTCACCGCGAGGCCCACGAAGATGGTGATGAACACCGTGCAGGACACGATCAACGAGGCCCTGCTGACGTGGGACAGGGCGTCCTCGACGGTCAGGTGGCCGTAGACGATCCAGGGCTGCCGGCCCACTTCACGCACCACCCAGCCGGCCACGGAGGCGAGGAAGGCGAACGGGATCACCGCCACCATCAGCCAGGCCATGGGACGCCAGCGGACCAGCCGGTCCTTCCACAGCAGGAACACGGCGACGAAGGTGATCGTCGAGATCGTGTTGCCGAGGAGCGTCATCACGTTCATCGACAGATGGATCCAGCCCTGCGGGGGCACGTAGTCGCCGGGCCCGAACTGCTCCACCAGCCGCCGCTGCACCTCGGCGACGCCGGAGTTCTCCAGCACGGCGTTCTTCATCGGCTGCGTCCGCTCGATGATCGGACGCTGCAACTCACCCACCACGACCACGAAGAACGAGGCGAGCATCGCCACCCACGTCCCCAGCCGCAGCGAGGAGCGGAACAGCTCCGTCTCCTTCGTTCCCCGAAGGAAGTGGAAGCAGCTGACCCCGGCGACGAACAGACCGCCCGTCGTCAGCGCGGCCAGCACGATGTGACCGAGGGCGGTCAGCGACATCTCGTTGGTCAGCAGCGCCCCGAAGTCGGTCAAGTAGGCGACACCGCCGCGCACTTCGTAGCCGACCGGGTGCTGCATGAAGCCGTTGGCGATCAGGATCCAGTACGCGGAGGCGTACGCGGTCAGGGCGACCAGCCAGATCAGCGTGACGTGCACGCCGCGCCGCAGCCGCCCCCAGCCGAAGATCCACATGCCGAGGAACGTGGACTCGGCGAAGAACGCGATGAGCGTCTCCAGCGCCAGGGGCGCGCCGAAGACGTTCCCGGCGAACTTGCTCAGTCCGCTCCAGCTCAACCCGAACTGGAACTCCATGACGAGGCCGGTGACGATACCGACCGCGTAGTTGATGACGTAGAGCTGTCCCCAGAAGCGCGTCATGCGCTCCCGGACAGCCTTCTTGGCGGGGTCACGGGTGTAGGCGGCCCTGGTGTGCATGAACGCCACCAGGGGGACGAGCCCCATGGTGAGGATCACGAACAGCCAGTGGATGCCGGTCGTGGCCGCGAACTGGAGTCGGGCCAGCTCCGCAGCGCTCATGGTGCGACCTTCCTGAGGGAGGGCGGCGGGAGAAGGACAGAAGTGCGGGGCCCTCGCGTCGCGTGTACAGGAACCGGGCGGTGAAGCCCGCCACCTGTGCGGTGGCCCCGGAAAGACGGTAGAGAACAACACTCATGCATTTCCAAGACCGGTTTTGCCATGTGACGATGCCTCGACAGTTATAGGTGAAGGTGGACCGTGGATCTGCTGCAGTTGCGTTACTTCCAGACCGTCGCCCGTTTCGAGCACATGAGCCGCGCCGCGGAGGAACTGGGCATCGCTCAACCCTCTCTCAGCCGCACTATCGCCCGCCTTGAGGCCGAGTTGGGTTCCCCGCTCTTCGAGCGCCACGGACGGGGCATCAAGCTCAACGCCAGCGGCACGATGTTCCTGCGGCACGTCGACCGCTCCCTCAGCGAGCTCGACGACGGCGTCAGAGCCGTCCGCGAGGCCGGTGACCTGGGCCTGGGCCGGGTCGGCATCGCCTGCGAGACCCTGCTGACCATCACCACCGTCCTCGGCAGCTTCCGCCTGGCCCAGCCCCGCGCCGACATCCGTCTCTACCAGTCCGACGCCGAGGAGATGGAGCGCCAACTACGCGTCGGCGAGGTCGACTTCTGTGTCGCCTCCCAGCGGCTCGACGACCCCCACCTGGACTCCCTCGAACTCACCCGGGAAGAGGTCCTGCTGGCCGTCCCCCGAGGCCACCGGCTGGACGGACGCGACCGCGTGACGATCCCCGAGATCGCCGACGAGCCCTTCGTCACCACCCGCAAGAACCACTGGCAACGCACCCTGCTGGACCGCCTGTTCGCCGCCGAGGGCCGCACCCCGGTGATCTCCTGCGAGGGCGACGAACCCGCCGCCAGCCAGGTCCTCATCAGCGCGGGCCTCGGCATCGGCCTCATCCCCGCCATGTCCCGCCAGGCCGGCACCGACACCCGCGTCCCCGTCTCCTGGGTCCACCTGGACGCCCCCGCCTGCCACCGCGTCCTCACCCTGGTCTGGCGCCGCGACGCCTACCTCTCCGAAGCGGCCCTGAAATTCCGCGAGTTCATCACGTCCCGCCCCTTCATGACCCACCGCCTGCCGGACCCGCGCCAAGCCAAGTCCTAGGATCTGTCGAGCGGTTCTCAAGCGGAACTGGACTTGGCGCCGCCACAGTCCTCTGGTACGTTCACTGCCCTTCCCCGCCCCGGCACCGGACCGTTTCGACGGCCCCGCCCGGCGGCGAGCAGAAGAGCCGGAGAGGTGTCGCGTCCCCACCGACTCTCAAGCGATCCTCCACGCCTCTTCACCGGCCGCTCCACCGGAACGGGTAACGCACCGCACCCCGCACGCGGCGGCCAAGCGCTCCAGAGGGGTCCACATGCCCAAGATCACGTACGTCTCCGCCCGCGGCACCGAGCGCACCCTCGACGTCCCCGTCGGCACCAGCGTCATGCGCGCAGCCGAACTCAACGACGTCGAGGGCATCGTCGCCCAGTGCGGCGGCAACATGCAGTGCGCGACCTGCCACGTCTACGTCGACGAGACCACCCTCGACAAACCGGAACCGGCCCACCCCGACGAGAACTACATGCTCGACTACACCGTCTGCCCCCGCCGCCCCAACAGCCGCCTCAGCTGCCGGCTGAAGGTCACCGAGGCGATGGACGGCCTGATCGTGCACACCCCCGAACGCCAGAACTGACGCCCGAGCCGGAACCGACTCGCCCTCCAGCCCCGGCCGAGGTGCGGAACGGAAACTGCGGAGGACCACCGTTCCAGCACACACCTGGGGGCCTGATGACGTCCGGAGAAGCCGGCATAAACCGCCTGTACGCGGCCGTGGAAGAGGCGGCGGGCCTGCTGGGCGTGGCGTGCTCACGCGACGCCATGTGGCCGGCCCTGACCGCGTTCCAGGACGTCCTCACCGACGGCAGCGTCGTCTTCAACATGGTGACCATGGGCGGACACATCGGAGACCTGTCCTTCGACTTCACAGTGCCCCCCAGCGTCGGCGACCCCTACACACGTGCCCTCGCCCACGGCCTGGTCGACGAGACGGACCACCCCATCCGCACCCTCTTCGCGGACATCCAGGAACGGTTCCCGATCCAGTCGTACGGCGTCGACCACCGCATATCCGGCAGCTTCAACAAGGCGTACGTCTTCTTCCCGCTGACCGACCTCCAGGACCCGGCCCGGCTCGCCGACGCCGTCCCGTCCATCCCGGGCGGCCTGTCCGAGCACGTGCGCACCCTCGCCGACCACGGCCTGGCCAACAAGGTGTCCGCCATCGCGATCGACTACGCGCGCCGCACCTGGAACCTCTACTTCAACGGCCTCTCCCCCGAGCACGTCAGCCGCGAGGCGGCCCGGTCCCTGATCCGCGAGTTCGGTCTCCCCGAGCCCAGCGAGCAGCTCCTGTCCTTCATCGAGACCTCGTCGGCGCTGTACCCGACCTTCGGCTGGGACTCCAGCAAGGTCGAGCGAATCAGCTTCTCCACCCGCACCACCGACCCGACGGCGCTGCCCGCCCGGATCGAGCCGAAGCTCGGCGAGTTCGCCGCCAACGCCCCGTACACGTACGACGGCGACCGCGTCCTCGTCTACGCCGGCGCCCTGTCGCCCAGCGAGGAGTACTACAAGCTGGCGACCTACCACCAGCTGGCCTCCGCGGCCCACGACCGCATCCGGTCCGCCGGCTGACCGCACCGCCACGTCAGGCGCCGGGTGACATTCCAGTCGCCCGGCGCCGCACCATGTGCCCGGCTACGCCGCCAGGACCGGCACCCCGGCCTTCGCCGGCCGCGTCATCAGCCCCGCGCTCCGGGAGCGCCGCCCGGCGAAGACGTAGAGCCGCAGCACGAGGAACCGGCCGATCCCGGCGAGCCCGGAGGCGCCGAGGTAGACGATCTGCTCGGTCAGCAGGCCGGGTTGGCTCTGCGCCAGATGCAGCACGAACACGGCGAGGCTGGTCGCGAGATAGGCCACCCCGGCCGACCCGGCGGACTGCCAGTGCTCACGCCACCCGGCACCCCCCTTCTTCCCGAAGGTGTGGCGGGCGTGGAGCTCGGTGCACAGCACCGTGGAGACGACAGTGACGACGGCGTTGGACAACCCCCAGGGCACCACCATGGCCAGCACCGCGACGGCGAAGCTGCTGACCACGCCGACACCCCCGCCGAACACCACGAACCGCACGAACGAGGCGACGGGCCCGGGCGAGACCGAGGGCTCGTCCGAAGACTGCGGCTTCATGGCTTGGTCCTCCCCCATATGCCGTTTCCTGACAGAGAAAACGCTACGTTGCGTTTCTGTCTACAGCAACAGAATATTTGCGAATCTCCCTCAAAGCTCCAGCTAGAAGCGAGATATCGTTGCAACGGATAAGCATTCAACGCAACGAAAATCCGAAATGCAGTTGCAATGAATGCCACTGAACGCTACGCGTGACGACTCGGCGCCGGTACTGGTGTGCTCACTGCACTGACAGCTGCGCCGACGGAAATGTGACAGGCCTGCCCGAGACGGCACCTACTAGGTACCATCGCGGTATGCCGTCACTGAATGTGTCCTTCACCGACGAGGAGCTCGAAGGCGTGCGCGCCGCCGCGGCCGCCGAGGGCAAGAGCCTCAAGCAGTACCTGCACGACCTCGGGGTCCGCGAGATGCAGCGCAAGCGGTTCGTCGCGGGTGCCGGCGCGTGGGCCGAGCGGCTGCGCGCGGAGTTCGACGAGGCGTTTCCCGACGAGGTGCCGCCGTCCGAACGTGCGGGCGGGGACGGGGCCGCGGCCGCCTGATGCACCTGTACGTCGACGTCTCCTGGCTCCTCGATGTCCAGGAGGCCGCCCTCGGCACCGACGACATGTCGGTCGCGGACTACTCAGCCCTGGTCGCCGCAGTCGCGCGGCACAAGACCAAGCTGCCCAGCCTCCAGGCCGCCGACCCGGACGCGGCCTGGCGGGCCGCCGCGCTCATGCACACCATCGTGCGCCTGGAGCCGCTCCCGCACCGCAACAGCCTGTTCGCCGCGTTCGTCGCGGCCCAGTACATGGACCAGTCCGGGGAAGGCATCGACCCGCCCTACGGTGCCCTGTCGGATCTCGTACGCAAGATCCGCGACTCCGCGCTGCGGGTCCCCGCCGTCGCCGACCAACTGCGCGCCTGGCGACTCTGAGGCGGGCGGCCGCCTCAGAAGCTGTGTCAGAACCGGTGATCAGTGACGTTCTGCTTTCACCGGCTCGACGGGGTGCGGTGAACTGCGGGGTGGTCGGGGAGGGCGGGTGAGGCGGCGGACCATGAGGGTGATGAAGGTCCAGGTGAGGTGGGCCTCGCTGTGGGAGATGAGCCGCTCGTAGTCCCGGACGTTTCTTCTGGCTCTCATGATCCACGAGATGGCCCGCTCGACTCGCCACCGCTTGGCGAGGACGGCGAAGCCGTCCTGGTCCTTGCGGCGGGGCACCGCCTTGAGGGTGATGCCGAGGAAGGAGCGGGACCAGTCGACGAGGGTCCCGCCGTAGGCGGAGTCGGCCCAGGCGACGGCGAGTTCGGGATGGGTCAGGCGCAGGCGGAAGAGCTGGTCGCGGGCGGGGACGCTGTCGTGCGGCGAGGCTTTGGTCACCATGACGGCCAGTGGCATGCCGCGCATGTCTACGGCCAGGTGCCGCTTCCTGCCATTGATCAACTTTCCGCCGTCGAAGCCGCGGGTGTCCTGGCCCACCGTCTCGGCGCCCTTGACCGACTGGGAGTCCAGGATCACCGCGACGGTGCGCGGGTTGATTCCGTCGTGGACGCTGACCTGTTCGTGCAGCTCAGCGTGGATACGGGCCAGGTCCCCGCTCGCCCGCCACCTTTGAAAGAATCCGTAGACCGTGCGCCAGGGGATGCCGAAGTCGACGGGAACGGCCCGCCACTTCACGCCGTTGTCGTTGACGTAGCGGATGGCGTCGACGATGTTCCGGCGCGGATGGGCCTCCGGGCGCCCGCCTGTGGGCAACTCGCAGGCCGGGACGGGCAGCAGCGGTTCGAGGACAGCCCATTCGGCGTCCGTGGTGTCGCTGGGGTAGTGCCGCTCACGCACGGTGCCTTGCTCGGTATGGATGCAGGTCATGGCCGTTCCATGCGGGATAGGACTTCGAGGGTGGCTCTGATGCCGCCGAGCTGGTCGAGGATCAGGCGGGCCCACTCGTCCTTCGGGGTGCGTTTGGTGTGCGGGGCGACGATCCCCTCGATGAAGTTCGTCATCCGGTGCAGCTCGGCGTCAAAGACTGCCTGTTCGTAAGCGATCCACACGTCCGGGTCCTCGG
Organism: Streptomyces sp. Act143; assembly: GCF_003143935.1. Taxonomy (GTDB): domain Bacteria; phylum Actinomycetota; class Actinomycetes; order Streptomycetales; family Streptomycetaceae; genus Streptomyces. The sequence continues at coordinate 8,325,999 of NZ_QFRX01000001.1, forward strand.
ACAGCTGGAACCCGTCGCGGCGGTTGTGGGTCACCGGCGGCAGCCCGTCCTTGACCGCGTTCTTGCGCAAGAACCGGATCCCTGTCCAGACTTGTGCCGGACTCCGTTTGGTGGCTTTGGCCAGCTGTTTCGAGTGCAGTCCCGCGGGCCGTGCTTCTTCCAGGGCTTTGCGTATCGCTTCGGCATGAACATGAGCGGGATGCCCCGCCCGCCGTTTCATGGCTACTGGCCCCGCAGGAGCTCGGCCAGGGCTTCATCCAGGTCCACCTTGCCGGTGGCCACGGCGGTCTCGATCCAGTCCGCGGTGGCCCTGATCTTCTCCACCTGCCGTGTGACCAGGGCGAGCTGGGACTCGGAGAACTCCCGGCCGCGCAGCTTCGGCACCAGCCGGCTTGCGCCGGCCACGAAGCCCTGGCAGACGCCGATCAGGTCGGTGAACTCCATGGCCCGGCGGAACCCGCGCACGATCGCGACGGGATCGATGACACCGTCATCCTCGGCGTCGTTCTCCTCCCACCACTCCTCCTCATCGCCTTCCTCGACGAGATCAGCCTGGTCGAACTGGGCCTGGTTGACCTGCTCACGGGCCTGCTGCCTGTTGACCGGACTAGCAGAAGACACGCCGACGATGGAGAGGAGTCGATCTCTGCCTGGGCGATAGACCTCGTGCAGCTCGAAGTGAGGAGGCTGCATGGGGGCGAGGATTGGCGAGGTCGAGCGGGACATCACCGCGATCCGCTTGCCGAAGTGGGGGCGGGTGATTCCCGCCGAGGGTGTAGTGCCGTGGCTGGTGGTCGGCCCGGACGAGGTGCCGGTGGAGCCGATCCGGCGGTACCTCCGGGATTTCACGGCGAGGAACCGGCCTGGCTCGGTACGCAGCTACGCGTACGGGCTGCTGAGATGGTGGCGGTGGCTGCAGGCCGTCCATGTCGAGTGGGATCGAGCGACCGCGGCGGAAGCCCGGGACCTGGTGCTGTGGCTCGGCCGGGCGGACAAGCCGCGGAACTCTCCTCGGCGTGCGTGGGCCCACACGGCGGGCAAGGTCAACCCGATCACTCGCAAGAGGAACCTTGGCGACGGCTACGAACCCCGGACCATCCGTCACAACAACGCCGTCGTCCGCAGCTTCTATGAGTTCTGGATCGAGGTCGGCGAAGGCCCCCTGGTCAACCCCGTGCCGCTCGACCGCAAAGGGCGCCGCCCACACGCACACCACAACCCGCTCGAACCGTTCCGCGCCGAAGGCCGGATCCGCTACAACCCCAAGGTGCCCAGATCCAGGCCCCGCGAGATTCCGGACGAGCGCTGGAAGGAACTGTTCGGGGCCCTTCGCTCCAACCGCGACCGCGCGATCCTGGCGCTGGATCTCAGCTGCGCCGCCCGTGCGAGTGAGGTCCTCGGACTCCGCGGCGTCGACCTGGACTGGGGCGACCAGCTCGTGCGGGTCCGGCGGAAGGGCAGCGACGCCGAGCAGTGGCTGCCCGCGAATCCCGAGGCATTCATCTGGCTGCGGCTCTACCTGGCCGACCTCGGCCTGCTGGACCCGAACGACCCGATCTGGTGGACGCTTCGTCGCCGCGATCATGGCGACGGCCTGCGGCACCAGCCAATGAACTACGACGCCTTGAGGGCTGTGTTCCGGCGGGTGAACGCGCTGCTCGGGACGAACTACACCATGCACGACCTGAGACACACCGCAGCCCTGCGCATGAGCCGCGATGAAAGCCTCTCGCTCCGGGACGTACAGATCATCCTCGGTCATGCCCACCTCAGCACCACCGCCGACGTCTACCTCATCGAGGACGAAGCCCGGGTGATCCGCCGCGTCGCCGAGCATCTGGCCGCACGCGAGCTCCGTGCCCAGCAACCCCCGCCTCCGGTCGCCGTCGGCTACCACTCCACTGACCTGGACGTGCTATTCGGAGGTCTCCCGCGATGACTGTGACTACCAGCAGACCAGCCGATGCCGTCCCCTCTGCCCGAGACGCCCTCGACCATCAGCCGATGCACGCTGCCGATCGCGGCCCGTTCGACGAGCTCTCGGTCGAGGGCGTTCTGGAGCTGCTGCCGTCACTCTCGACGTTTCTGTCGGCGACGAGCAAGCGAAGCAGGAGCAAGCGGGCCGAGCGGTCGCGCGGGACCGCCCGGATCCTCGGCTGGCTACTGTCCTTCCGGGGGGACGGCTGGGAGGAGCGGTGGATCGTCTCCGGCGCCGACGGCGGCCTGGACTGGATCGACGTCGTCACGGCCGGATACGGATGCGTCGAAGCATCCCGACGGTCAGTGACCACGGACGGGCTGGGCTGTTTGCTCCTGGCCAGGGTGGTGCGTCCGAGCTACGAATTCCTGCAGTGCTACCGGACCTCGGGGCTCTACCGGCACGCCAAGCAGGAGTTCGGCGCCGACCTGTTCAGCAAGCTCCGGCAGGCCGGCATGGCCCGGGGAACGATCCCCAGTCACCTGAGCACGGCCGAGAACAGCCTGGTGAAGGTCGCCTTCCGGACCGGCCGCGACCTCGCCGGTCTCACCGCAGACGACCTGATCGCTTATCACGAGTGGAACAAGAAGACCCTCGGCAAGGCGCCCATGGGGCTTCACGCCGCCTGGGACCTGCTGCGCGACATCGGAGTTCTAGACGAGAAGCTGTCCTTGCGCCGGACACTGGCGCGCGGGCAGCTGCCGACAACACAACTCGTTGACCGGTACGGCATCCAAAGCGGGCCCGTCCGGGACGTGTTCGTACGCTACTTGGACGAGCGCCGCCCCAGCCTCGACTACAGCTCGGTGTCCGGCCTGGCCAGCCAGCTGGTGGGCGCCTTCTGGGCCGACATCGAGAAGCACCATCCGGGCATCTCCAGCCTCCACCTGGCTCCGGAGATCGCCGAGGCATGGAAACAGCGGGTGAAGGTGATCAACCGCCCGGGCAAGGATCCAGTCCCCCGCGAGCAGTGGGCGAGCGTGCTGACCACCGTCCGGGCGTTCTACCTCGACATCGCCGAATGGGCCCTTGAGGATCCGAGCTGGGCAGCCTGGGCGGTCCCCAGCCCGGTCCGCCGCTCCGACACTGGCGGCTTCACCAAGGTCAAGAAGAAGGCCCGCGCCAAGATGTACCAGCGGGTCCGTGAACGCCTGCCCCGTCTGCCTGAACTCGTCGACACCACCGAACAACACCACGCCCACCAGAAACGCCTGCTGGAAGCGGCCGAAGCCACCCCGATCGGCGAGACCTTCACCCTGGACGGCCGCAACTATCGGCGCATCGACAGGAAGGACGACCACAGCAGGAAGCGATTCCACTACCGGCCCACCATCGTGCTCGCGCAGGACATTGCTGCTGGCGAGCAACTCGACCTCACCCGCAGCGAGGACGAGGCGTTCTGGGCCTGGGCAGTCATCGAGACACTCCGGCACACCGGAGTCCGACTCGAAGAGCTTCTGGAACTCACGCACCTGGCGCTGGTTTCCTATCAACTCCCTGACACCGGTGAGATCGTCCCGCTGCTGCAGATCGTCCCGTCCAAGAGCAACGAGGAACGGCTCCTCCTGGTCAGCCCCGAGCTGGCCAGCGTCCTTGCCACGGTCATCAGCCGGCTCCGCGGCGACAACGACGGCGTCGTTCCCTTCGTCGCGCGCTATGACCCCCACGAGCTGGTCACAGGTCCGGTACTTCCGCACCTGTTCCAGCGCCGCGTCGGCTGGAGACGCGATGTCATCACCACCAACATGGTCTACCAGTTGCTCAACGACACTCTGGCTCGCGCCTCACTGACCGACCAGGCGGGCCGGCCGTTGCGCTATACGCCCCACGACTTCCGAAGAATCTTCGCGACCGAGGCCGTCGCCGGCGGACTCCCCGTCCACATCGCCGCCCGCCTCCTCGGCCACGCTTCTGTGACCACCACCGAGGCATACGTGGCCGTCTTCCAAGAGGACCTGATCCGTTCCTACCGGGCCTTCCTCGACAAGCGTCGCGCCGTCCGTCCCGTCGAGGAGTATCGCGAACCCACGGATGACGAATGGCGCGAGTTCCAGGAGCACTTCCACACGCGCAAGCTCGAACTGGGCGATTGCGCCCGCCCCTACGGAACCCCCTGCCAGCATGAACATTCCTGCCTCAGATGCCCCATGCTGCGGGTTTCCCCCAGACAGCGGCCGCGGCTGATCGAGATCATCCGCAACCTCTCTGACCGCATCGCAGAAGCACGGTTGAATGGCTGGCTCGGCGAAGTCCAAGGACTCCAGGTCAGCCTCACCAAGGCCAAGGAGAAGCTTATTGCCCTCGACCGCAGCCTGGAACGGACACGCAACAGCAGCAAGGGCGGTCCCACCGATCTCGACATGCCGGTGATCACAAGGCCACAGTGACGTCGCTGTCCGGCCCCAGCACAGAGATCATTTACGGTGTCATGCCGCATAATGGCTGGTTTCCGCGTTTCCGGAATGCCCCTCGGTCTGTTCCGCAGCCTCGTTGTGCTGCGACGCTTACTCCCCGCGTCACGTCGGCAGGCGAGGGAGTGTGAGATGCATCCTGATCTTGGATCATTGTGGACCGCGGCCGGAGTGGTCTCCGGCTTCCAGGTCACCGGATTCGCTCTACGGATCAATAGAGAGATCGATGTCAGCGGCAAGGGCGACATCACGTGGCTGCCTCCCGCAGACATCCTCAACTTGCTATCGATCGCCGTGACGATGCTCGGAGTGTTCATTGCACCCGTTCTTGAAATCGGCAGCGCAACTGTCCCAATTAGGGCGTTTGGCCTGTCAGTCCTCTTGCTTGCGGGATATCCATTCGCACTCGCAGGCCACTACGACATGTTCAACCCGCGAACGCGTCGCTCATGGACGTATTGCCCGCGGCAGGAGCGGATCGCCCTAGCCATCGTTGGCGTCTCGGCGGTCGCGTACACCGCCCTTGCGGCACTCCGCTAGGAAACCGGACAGCGAATGAGGATCTGCCGCTTTGCCCGATATTCACATGAACCCGACAACTAGCCTGAGTCGACGCAACTGCCCTCCAGAACTTACACCGCCAAGCCGTAGTCCGGATAACGGTCCCGCATGGCCCGGAAGGCCACCTCCGGCCGGTGCAGCAGATCGCACGCGGCCTGGGCGGCGACCTGTTCGTCCTGCGCGAGGTCACGGATGGCCTCGACTTTCTCCTCCACCGTCACGGGTGTCGCGGTCGACCAGCCCGCTGCCCGCTTCGCCGCGTCCCCGCTCCACGCGCGGCGGCCCGTCCGTTCACTGGCCGGCGGGTGCTGGATCAGCTCGTACGCGTCCGGCGTCGACGCCAGAATCCGGTGCACCTCGAAGGAGACGCCCTCCTGGCGCTGGTCCTTCGGCCACCGCGCGGCCACCCACCGATACGTGCGCATCGTGTGGAAGGACAGCCCTATCTGCTCGGCGAACAGGCGTAACGAGTCAGCCACCCCCAGCTCCTCGCCCTCGCCCAGCGCCATGTTCCCGCCGTGCGTACGCAACGGAGCGATCTCCAACGCGACGTCTCCCAGAGCGAACTGGCAGCCCGTCATCACCCGGACCAGCTCAACCGACCGGTCCACCAGATCATCGAAACGCTCACACGGCACACTGCCGACCGTCTGGACCACGGGACACACTCCCAGGGGCCGGAAGGGCCGATGCTTCACCGGCCACAACCACTCCGGCCCGCATATGCCCGAGGCTCCACCGACTGCCTCAAGGTCGCCATAAGCGACCGGAAATACCTCGTTTCGCATGCGAGCAATCCCGTTACTGCCCGAACATCGCCCATGTCCGACGTATTGCTGAACGACTCCGTCATCATCGCGTTTGCGGCGGTTCAGGAGCCCAGACAGCAACCGGTAAGCAGCTCGTACGACGTGGGCGAAGGCACCGCACCTTCAGCCGGCTCCTCCCGGACCCATACCCGATCGTCGCCTCGCTCACGAAACGCCTCTCCCGTGGCCATCGGTCTTCCGCGGACGGGCCTGGCCCTCCGGAGGCATCTTGGGTTCGTAGCTACAATCACGAACCCATACGGTCAAGAACTTCCGCAGCTAGTTCGCGAATGCGGGGGGCGGCGTCGCTCTGGCTTATCTGCCTTACGCCTTCTTTGAGCTCGGCCGATGCCTCCGAGCCTGCGGAGGTGACGGCTACCTTTCGTACCCCCATATCCTCATCGGCGACAAGGCCGACAAGAATGTCGTTTGAGTCCCTAGCCGGGAGATTCCTCGCTGCCGCTGCAGCGGCCACACGCAGAGCAGGATCTGCGCTTTGGGCTGCTCGATTTACAACAGCGGCGGATCCTTCCGCAGCGATCAGACTGGCGAGGTACGTAGCCTTGGGGGCCAACTGCGACGTGCCCGCCGCCACAATCCCGTACAGGTGGGGCAGTGCTTCGGAGCCCAGGCGGCGTGCCTGTTCATAGTCAGGTTCCTCGGGCTGTAGAGCGCGGAGCACTTGTTCAATGGTCACGGGCATGGCGTCTTCCTAGATGTCCACTGTGAGGGAGCTACCGTCCATGGTGCTTCCTTCGGAACCGATCAAGTCGGGGGGCAGGTCAGTGATACGTCCGGTACCACAACCGGTCATCAGTCGCGTGGGCCTGAAATCAGGCCTCTCGCACCTCTCGCCAGGAACATGATTCAGTCCAAGAACATGTCCTACTTCGTGAGCGAGAGTCCACCGGGTGGCAGTCTGTGCGACGACTGCGCCTGGGCGACCGTTCGGGTGTGCGGCACAACCGTTGAACGGTGGAACGGTGGAACGCACGAAATAGACAACGACATCCGTGGCCGCAGCGTTATCTCGTTGAGCGAACAACTGGTTCTGTTCCGTAGTGGTGTTCCCGCGAGTGCATTGCCCCACTTCTATATCGACGAGTTCGGGAAGGCTCAATTTTTGACTTGATCCGACCTCTACCTTGATTCCGATCGAGTCGTACACCTCTTGCATCGACTGCACCATCACGGCCAGCGTTACATTCGGCCCGAGATTACCGACTGCATTGTCTCGCTCAGCCATCGACGTCGTGTAGAAGTGATCTCCGGTTGCAGCATTGAATGCTCGCAACAGTGGTGTCGTGCCGGGGCGGGCCGCCGAGAACACATGACAGGCGATCCCCTCGTCGGTGTAT
>NZ_QFRX01000001.1:8333206-8333444 GCF_003143935.1 Streptomyces sp. Act143
GAACATCCGGAACAGTGGTGTCGTGCCAGAGCCGGCCGCCGAGAACACATGACAGGCGATCCCCTCTGACAGGTAGTTCTGCACGACCTTCAGTTGCAGCCGCACGCGAGCCCCGTACCTCTTGTACGCCCGTAACAGAGGAACTCGGTTTGCACCTCCTGCACCATAAACGTGACAGGCGATCCCCTCGTCGGTGTATCCGAGGTTGTTGACCGCGTTGTCTCGTTCTCCCGCGTCG
>NZ_QFRX01000001.1:8333506-8644242 GCF_003143935.1 Streptomyces sp. Act143
GTCTCGTTCTCCCACGTCGGTCGTGTAGAAGTGATCCCCGCTGGCCGGACTGAACATCCGGAACAGAGCGGTATGGTCTATTCCGGTGGCGGCGCTCGGCGTCCAGCAGGCTATGCCTTCATCTACGTATCCAAGGCTGGATACGGCATTGGCGCGCTCCGCTGCAGACGTGGTATAGAAATGATCACCCAAGGAACGCATAGCAGGACCTCCCCCTGAGCTCGTCAGGAGGAGGATGGTCGCGATATTCATATCGCGCAAGAGGGCGGGGAGACTCACATCTTCTTCCCCGGGTGGATCATTGATATTGAGTCTGAACGGTTGACTGGCATATCTCATTGAGGGCTTATTGGGCCAGCTCGAACAACCTAGGATTGGGTTACTTAAACGGCGTAGACGTATCAGCGTTGCGCTGGGTGGTGACGGAGTGAATCTGCCTACACCGATGTCTCCGGTCGAGACCTGAGTGTCTGCTTGCGCCGGTGGTCGCGATAGTCACCGTCGCCACGTTGAACATCGTTCGCGACCAAGGCTCCAGCCATATCAACGCGCAACGGACGGACACTGGCGGAGTTTCACGGAGCGTCACAGATCACCGGTTCTGACACAGCTTCTCAGAGTCGCCAGGCGCGTGCTCCTTGTCAGAGGCTGCGGGCGGTGATGTCGCCGTAGGACGTGGTGGCGCGGATGGTCAGGCCGGCACCGGCACCGTTGCTGAGGCTGTTGCTGACCCGGCCGTAGGAGGTGCCGGCGTCGAGCGCGGCGGAGATGCCGCGGGCGGCGCTGACGGTGATGTCGCCGTGCTGGGTGGTGAGTTCGACGGCACCCTGGTGGGCCTCGGCGATGGTCAGGTCGCCCCGCTGGGTGCTGATCTTCGCGTCACCGACCAGTCGGCCGAGGAGGACGTCCCCGTCGAGGACGGTGAGGCGTGTGTCGCCGGCCTCGTCGATCTTGACCTGCCCCTGCCCGCCGTCGAAGACCACGTCGCCGAGCCGCCCGACCCCACGGAACTCGGCAGCCGCGGCCTTGGCCTCGACGCGCGAACCGGCGGGCAGCTGAACGGTGACCTCGACGGCTCCGGAGGGGCCGAGGTACTGGTTCTTCGCCGCCGGCGCCGTGACGCGCAGGACGCCGTCTTCGTACCCGACCTGGATCTGCCCGGCCGCCTTCACGTCCCGGCTCTTGCCGGGGTGCACGGGCCGGACCTCGACGACGGTGTCGGCACGCTCGGCGGCGATGACCTGGATGCGCCCGGCGGGGATGTCCAGGAGGGCCGCGATGGGGGCGGGGGTGTCGAACTTCTGCGCGGTGCTCAGCTTCTGCTGCATGTCGTCATTCCTTCGACTCGTTGTTTCTGATGAAGGAAACGCTACGTTGCATTCAGGAAATCGGCTACAGAGAAGTTGCGCAGAAACCCAATCTGTGCAGCTCAAACCCTATAAATCGTTGCAACACCTATAGATAGAACGCAACGAACCAGACAACAAGTGTTGCAATGAGATGAAAGTGAACGCAAGAGCGCACGCCCGGAGCGGCTATCCCAGGTACTGGATATACGTGCAGGTCAGAGGGGGTGGGATGGTTCCACCCTGTCTGATCGGCCGTAGGTTGTTGCGCCCGGCTGCTGTGATCGCTGATGCTCTGGGTGTCGCCCCGACAGGCCCGCACTGACCAGCCGGCCTCGCCGCGGCATCCGCATCCACGCACCTACGTACGGGGGAACACCCATGTCCATGCGCATCCGAGCGAACGCCCTCACCGCACTCACCGTCGCCGCCCTCGCGGCGGGCACCCTGCTGACCGCACCCTCCGCGGGCGCCGCGCCGAAGGCCGCCGCGCCGAAGTTCCTGTCGGCGTCCCAGCTGCCGCCGCACCCGTCGTCGTCGTGGACGGCCGGGCCGGTCACCGAAGGGTTCCCGGAGGAACTCGGCTTCTGTGTGAGCACGGAGGGCGTGCTCTCCTACGACTACCGGCACCGCACCTTCCGCACCGACCTGGACGCCAGTGCCGTGCAGTTGACGGTGGTGACGGGCACGGCCGCCCAGGCGAAGGCCCTGGCGAAGCACTACGACGACCTGATCCGCACCTGCGCCGAGCGCATCGAGAAGGCCTCGCCGGACACCAAGGCCGAGGGCCGGGACTACGGGAAGCTGAAGGTCGAGGAGGGCGCCCGCGTCCGCGGCCTGCACACCGAGACGTCCTGGGGCGCGAACGACGTCGACCTGCTGTCGGTCGGGCGGGACGGCAGGACCGTCACTGTCGTGCAGTGGGGACAGATGGGCGACTTCAAGGGCGCGCCTGTGACCGCGTTCAAGAAGACCACGACCACGGCGGTCAACAAGCTGTACTGAGCGGGCGGCCGGCCGCGCCCGAAGCGCGGCCGGCGGCGCCCCTACAGAGCCAGCCGCCCCCTACGGCCCTCCTATGACCCCCTGTAAGGCCCCCTACGGCCCCTTACAGGGCAGTGTCCTCGTCAGCGAGATCGCTCATGCCGAGCCCGGCATCGCCATCGGCCATCGCCGGCCCGCCGAGGAAGCCGTTCATGAGCTCGTCCAGGTCGAGCGTCGTGGCACCGGCCGGGGCGGTGGGCCTGGCGCCCTCGCGCATCCGCAGGGTCAGGCCGAACTTCTTCACGTCGGCGTTCTCGGCCAGCTTGGCGAGGTCGACGTCGACCTGGGCCAGCTCACCGTTCTTGAGGGTGAAGTCCGCCGTGACCTTGGCGTTGGGAGCGTCCTTCAGGTCCTTGTCCGTGGGCAGCTCCATGCCCGGCGGCAGGTCCTTGACCACGGGCCGGATCTCACCGAGGAGTTCGGTGATCAGCGTGCGGAAGGGAGCGGTGGCGGTGACGTGCTCGGTGCCGTCCTCGCCACCGGTCGTCTTGAACTCCACCTTGCGGGCGATGACTTCGCGCAGGGCTTTGACGAGCTTCTTCTGCGTCTTGGCGTCGAGGGACGCCGCGGGACCGCCCCCGGCCTCCTCGCCCCCGCCGCCGGCGGCCCGGTCCATCTCCTTGGTGTTGAACTTGACCCACTTGCCCTCGATGACGTCCTTCATCGCCCCGGCCTCCGGGGGCAGGTCGTCAGGGTTCGGCAGGGGGATGGGCATCGTCTTGCCCAGGGCGTCCATGTCGGCACGGATGTAGGTGTAGTCGCCGATCACCCGGTACTCGACAAGGTCGCCGTCCGGGGTGCTGACCTTCACGGCCGTGCCGACGAGGTCCTTCTCCCCGGACTTCTCGAGCGGCTTCTTCGACTGCACGGTCACCGCGATCTTCGCGCCGCTGAGCAACTCGGCGACCTCGTCCGGGATCTCCTCCCCGGGCTCGGGGTCGGACGCGGCGTCCAGCGCCTTCAATGACGCCACGTCCGTGTTCAGATCGACCTCGAAGGAGAGCGTGTTCTTCGCGCCGAGCTTGTCGAAGGCCTGGTTGAGCTTCCTGCCGGCAGACAGCTGCTCCACCGTTCCGCAGGCGGCGGAGCCCGCGAGGACGGCACCGACGACGGCGGTGGCGGTCAGGGTCTTGCGTAGGGCGTTGATGATGTCTCTCCTCGTGGCTGCGATCACAACGTGATCGATCAGAAGACTCACCACCCACTCACAGGGTTGCCCTGCCCGCCGCACATCCCCTGCCCGTCTCACACCGCCTGACCAGGCCGGTCGCCCAGGTGATGGCCCTGCCGCCGCTCAGGGGCAGCGACATCCGCCTCGTCGTCCACCCAGCTCTTCCGTGATGCCGCGCCCGAGACTGCGATGACTCCCGTTGGCCGTGCTGGCCTGAGCCTGGAGCGAGGACTCCTGACGGGGCAGCAACTATGTGGGCGCGTGGGCTGCTCCTATATTGCTGCAGTGAGCAAGGATTCGGGGAGTTTGGCGGACCGTCTGAGATGGGCGCGGGAACGCGCCTTCGTGGGCCGGTCCGAGGAGATCGCGGTGTTCCGCAGGGCTTTGGCCGGTGAGGCGGATGCCGCTGCGGTCATCTACGTGCACGGTCCGGGCGGGGTGGGCAAATCGACACTGCTGCGGCGCTTCGCGGACGAGAGCCGGGACGCGGGCAGGCCCGTCGTCGAGGTGAACGGCCGACTCGTCGACCCCTCTCCCGCGGGATTCGAGTCCGAGACCGCCGGGTCGCCGGTGGACGCGGTCCTGCTCATCGACGCGTTCGAGCACTGTCAGGGGCTGGAGATGTGGCTCTACGAGCGGTTCCTGCCCTCGCTGCCGCAGCAGACCCTGGTGGTGGTGGCCGGCCGGGAGGGGCCGAGCCCGTCCTGGACCTCCCAGCTGGCGTGGAGCGAGCTTCTGGCCGTCGTACCGCTGGGCGACCTCGACCCGTCGGACGCCGAACGGCTGCTGGAGCTGCGGGCCGTGGCACCGGCCGTGCGGGCGCAGGTGCTCGCGTTCGCGGGCGGTCATCCGCTGGCTCTCAGCCTGGCCGCCAGCGTCGCGGCGGACGGGTACGGTGCCCGCTGGGCACCGACACCGGACGTGCTGACCTTCCTGCTCTCGCAACTGGTGGGGGAGGTGCCCACACAGGTGCACCGGCTCGCCCTGGAAGTGGCGGCGCACGCGATGACCACCACCGAGGGGCTGCTGCGCGCGGTGGTGGGGGAGGACCGGGGCGCCGAGATGTTCACCTGGCTGCGCCGCCTGCCGGTCGCCGACTGGGGCCGGCAGGGGATGTTCCTGCACGACCTGGTGAGTGACGCGATCGACACCGACCTGCGCTGGCGTGACCCGCAGGGCTACGAGGAGATGCACCGGCGGGTCGGCCACCACCTGCTGGAACAGGCCCGTACCGCGTCCCCGGCGGCGGCAATGGTGGCGATCCGCGAACTGAGCTACATCAAGAGGTACGGGTCGATGGGCTCGTACTTCCAGATGCGCCGCGAAGGCGACTTCCACGAGGACACGCTGCGCCCGGGGGACCACGACGCCGTCCGGCGGCTCATAGTGCAGGCGGAGGGGCCCGAATCGGCGGCGATCGTGGACTTCTGGCTGGAACGGCAGCCGGAGGCGTTCTGGATCTACCGGGAGACGGTGACGGGCGAGCCGGTCGCGTTCATGACGTGGCTGCGCCTGTCGGAACCACGCGCCGACGAGACGGCCGCCGACCCGGTGCTCGCCCAGATGTGGGAACACGTGGGCCGCACGAGCCCGTTGCGTGCGGGCGAGCACGCCATGCTGGCCCGGTTCTTCATCTACCCGCCCGCCTACTACGAGATCTCCCCGGTACTGCACCTGATGCAGCTGCGCGTCTGCGCCGACTGGATCCGCTCGGCCGGCCTGGCCTGGTCGTTCATCATCAGCCCCTACCCGCGGCTGTGGGAGCAGCTGATGGAGCACCTCGGCCACGAGGCGGCCACCGCGCTGGACTGGCCGAACGGGCACACCTACACGCTGTTCGCGTGCGACTGGCGTACCACGCCGCTGTCGATCTGGTTCGACCGGACCCAGCCCGGGGGCCTCACCGACGAGGCGTCCACGCCCACGACCGGCGCCCCCACCGCCACGCTGACGCGCGCCGAGTTCGATGCCGCCGTACGCGACGCGCTGCGCGACTGGCACCGCGAGGACGCCATCGCGGCCAGCCCGCTGTGCCGCGCGCGGATGGTCACCATTCAGCCGGGCTACGTCGCCGAGCACGCCGCGCAGATGCTGCGTGAGCTGCTCACCGATGCCGTGGACTCATTGAGCGTCGACCCGCGCGAAGCCAAGCTGCACCGCGTTCTGGCCACGACCTATTTCCACCGGGTGCCCAACCAGATGATCGCGGCCGAGCGGCTGAGCCTGCCCTACAGCACCTACCGCAGGCACCGCCAACGCGGGCTGGAGCGCGTGTGCGAACTGCTGTGGAAGCGCGAGACGGCCGAGCGCTCACTACCCGTCTCCCACCTGTGACACCACGTGGACCGACCGTGAAGTGAGCACCAGGTGAGCAGTCACCGGTCTCGTAGGTGAGCACCACCGCGGCCGAGAGTCACCTCCGAAGGACGCAGAGTCCAGGAGGTCGACATGACGCAGAGACAGACACAGACGCAGACGCAGACGCAGACGCAGACGCAGACGCAGACGCAGACGGACGTGATCGTGATCGGGGCGGGCCCGGTCGGCTTGGCGGCGGCGATGCTGCTGGCCGGGCGCGGGCTGGTCGTGACCGTGCTGGACAAGGACGGTGCGCAGCCCGGCGGTCCGGATGCCGTCGGGCGGGCGTGGCGGGAGTGGCACAGACCGGGGGTGAACCAGTTTCGCCAGCCGCACGTCCTGCTGCCCGCGGGTGCCGCCGTGCTGCGCTCTTCCCTGCCGAACGTGGTCGCGGAGTTGCGGGAGCTCGGTGCGCTCTCGCTCAACATCCTCGAGGGGGCCTGGCGGTTGCCCGCGCTCGGGGGGCGCCGCCCCGGCGACGAGCGCTACGACACACTCACCGCCCGTCGGCCGGTGCTGGAGGCCGCGTTCGCCGCGGCCGCCGCGCGGACCCCCGGAGTCACCGTCCGCCGCCACATCGCGGTGAGCGGTCTCCTGGCGGGCGCCGAACGGATACCCGGACGCCCGCACGTCGTCGGCGTCACCACGCAGGACGGCGAGGAGATCCACGCACCGCTGGTGGTGGACGCGGGCGGCAGGAACACACCCGTGGGCGCGCTGCTGGCACGGCTCGGCGGACCACCACCCGTCAGCGAACAGGCCGATGCCGGGTTCGTCTACTACTCGCGTTCCTTCCGCAGCGCCACCGGTACGCCACCGCCTCCGGCCGCCTGGCCACTGGTCCACCACGACGGACTGTCCAGCATCGTGCTCCCGGGCGATGACGGCACCTGGTCGCTGAGCCTGGTCGTCTCCAGCCGGGACCGGGCCCTGCGGGCCCTGCGCGACCCAAGGGCCTGGGAACGGGCCGTGGCGCTGTTCCCGACACTGGCCGGGCGGACGGACGGCGAGCCGCTCACCGGGGTCCAGGCGATGGGAGGCCTGCACAGCCGAAGCCGGCGTACGGTCGTCGAGGGCGTCCCCGTGGTCACCGGTCTGCTCAGCGTGGGAGACGCCCGGGCGGCCACCGACCCGCAGTTCGGGCTGGGCCTGTCCCTGGGGCTGACGCATGCGCGCGTGCTGAGCGAGGTGATCGGCGCAGCCGGCACACAGGACCCGGTCGGGCTCGCACTGCGCTTCGACGAAGCCACCGAGCAGACGGTCATGCCGGTCCACCAGCGGCTGCGGCACTGGGACACACACCGGCTGGCGGAGATCGACGCGCTGCTCGCCGGCCGGCGTTACGAGACCGAGGACCCCGGTTGGCACCTCGGCAATGCCTTGGACGCGCTCAAGCTGTCCGACCCCGACGTGCTGCGCGCGATGGCCGACGTGGCGTGCGGACTGGCCGCCCCCGAGGCCGCGTTCTCCGCTCCCGCGGTGTCGGGCAGGGCAGCGGCCCTGATGAGCGCGAACGGCGCGAGCAACGGGTACGGGACCCGGCCGGGACCGGCCCGCGCCGAGGTACTGGCCGCTGTGGGCGCCGTGGAACGGTGCTTCACCGATTCCGGCGGCACCGCCGCGGCGGGCGCAGCGCCCGGAACCGTGAAGGTGACAGGAACGAGCATGACGGCCGGTCAGACCGGTTTCGGCATCGACGGCGGTCACGATGACGGTGAGTGAAACGCCCCTGTCGGACCGGTCCTGGAAGGGGCGGCTCAGCCGTGCGAGGGAGCGCGCCTTCGTCGGACGGGTCCGCGAGCTCCAGCGGTTCGAGGCCGCGCTCGGCGGCGACGAGGAGGGGCCGCTGGCGTTCTACCTCTACGGCGCCGGCGGGATAGGGAAGTCGGCGCTGGTGCGGCGCATGGGCGACTTGGCCGCGGACGCGGGCCGGCAGGTCGTGCAGCTCGACGGGCGCTTCGTCGACCGGGACCCGGCCGCGTTCGAGCGCGCCGCCGCCCCTTTCGTGGCCGTGCCCGGCACGGTGCTCCTCCTCGACTCGTTCGAACACTGCCAGTGGCTGGAGGACTGGCTGTGGCAGAGGTTCCTGCCGCGGGCGGCCGACGGTGCGCTGGCCGTGGTGGCGGGCAGGTTCGCGCCGCAGCCGCAGTGGATGGCCGACCCCGCCTGGTCGGGACTGCTCGCCGTACGGGAGTTGGACGTCCTGTCGGAGCGGGAGGCCCTGGATCTGCTGGCCGCGGCGGCCGTCCGGCCGGAGCGGCTGAACCAGGTGCTGCGGTTCGCGGGCGGCAACCCGCTGGCGCTCACACTGGGCGCCGCGGATGCGGCGGCCGGGAGCACCTCCGCCGACGGCACTCCGTCGGCGGACGTACTGCGCACCCTGCTCGCCGGGCTGATCGGCGAAGTCCCCACCCCGGCGCACCGGCGTGCACTGGAAGTGGCGGCCCAGGCTCCCTGCACCAGCGAGGAACTGCTGGCCGCCGTCCTCGCCGACGAGGACGTCGGTGACCTGTTCACCTGGCTGCGTGACCTGCCGTTCATGGAATCGGCGGCGGCGGGCCTGTACCCGCACGACGCCGCCCGCGGAACCCTCATGGCCGACCTGCGGTGGCGGGCCCCCAACGCCTTCAGCGCGATGCGGCACCGGCTGGCCGAGGAATACCTGCGGCTGCTGCGCGAAGCACCGGAGGAACGGGTCCGTGCCATCACCGACGAGCTGTTCTACCTGTTCCAGGATGTCGAGGTGCTGGCGCGGCTGCGCGTGCGGCCGACCATCGACAACGAGGTGCACGAGAGCGTCCTCGACCCTGCCGACCACGCGCTCGTCCTCGGCATGGCCGAGGAGACCGAGGGGCCGGAGTCCGCCGAACTGGTGCGGTTCTGGCTGGCGCGGCAGCCGGAACGGTTCAGTGTCTACCGGCTCATCTCCACCGGCCGGATCGTCGCCTTCACCGCCCATCTGGTGCTTCCGTACCCGCCGGACGAGACCGAGGTGGCCCGCGATCCGGTCGTCGCGGCGGCCTGGCAGTACGGCGAGCGGACCTCGCCCGTCCGGGACGGGGAGCACATCGCCGTCACCCGCTTCTCGATCTATCCGGAGCTGTACCAGGTCCGTTCACGCGTCGTCGACCTGGCGAACTCGCGAGTCCAGGCGGAGGCCGCCCGCGCCCGCGGCAGGACACACGGATTCCTCGTCTACCACGATCACGAGGCATGGGCCGAGCAGTTGCGCGGCGTGCTGGCCGACAGCGGCGAACGGCCTGTCGTCGGCGGCCGTACCTACGGCCTGTTCACCATCGACTGGCGCAAGATCCCCGTCGAGTCATGGCTGCGGCACCTCATCAACGCCACCGAGATGCCTGCCCTGTCGGGGCCTTCGGGCGTCTCCCGCACCGTCTTCGAGCAAGGGGTCCGCGAGGCGCTCAGGCACTGGCGTTCACCGTCGGTGTTCGGCTCCTGCGCGCTGCTGCGCAGCCGGCTCGTCGCCGACTCGGCCGAGCCGGTGGAGGACTTGCGGACGCTGCTGCGCGACGCCGTGGAAGCGGTCGCGGCGAACCCGCACGGGGCGCGGGCCAGAGATGTCCTGGCCACCACCTACTTCTCCGGCGCGCCCACCCAGGAGGCCGCCGCCCGGCGGCTGAGCCTGCCGTTCGGCACCTACCGGCGCCACCTGCGTCAGGGCCTGGACCTGCTGTGCGAGGCGCTGTGGCAGCGGGAGATGTACGGCCCGCACTGAACGGTCCGCACTGAACGGCCCGCCCCGCGGCGGACGGTGGCCGCGACCAGCGGCGAAGTGCCGCGTACAGCGAGGGACACGCGTCGACAGCCGTGGACAGAAGTGGACGGTTCCCGGACCGGACCGGGCTGGGAACCGGACACCGATCAACGGCACGGTGACGGCCATGCAGAGATCACCGCCGCACCGGCCCGGACACCTGGACACCCGGGCGCACGAGCCCACACGACGCTGCCGAGCAGGCGGACGTCCACCGATTCCTCCCTGCTGCGGAGTCCGGCGACCGGCCGGAGAGCAGTGACCGGCCGGAGAGCAGTGACCGGCCGGAGAGCAGTGACCGGGCGCACGCGCCGCTCTTCCTCTCGCAC
Organism: Streptomyces sp. Act143; assembly: GCF_003143935.1. Lineage (GTDB taxonomy): Bacteria > Actinomycetota > Actinomycetes > Streptomycetales > Streptomycetaceae > Streptomyces. The sequence continues at coordinate 8,343,530 of NZ_QFRX01000001.1, forward strand.
CGAAGCGAGTGTTCCACCACCCACCTACGGAGTTCAGTCATGCGCAAGACAGCCACGGGCACAGCGCTCGCGGCCTTGGCCGCGGCGCAGTTCCTCGTCGTGCTCGGCAACTCGATCGTGAACGTGGCGCTTCCGCAGATCCGGACCGGCGCCGGCCTGTCGGACGGAGCGACGACCTGGGTCGTCAACGCCTACGGCCTGGCCTTCGGCGCGCTGCTGCTGGCCGGAGGGCGCGCCGCCGATCTGCTGGGGCACCGCAGGAGTCTGCTGGGCGGTCTGGCGGTCTTCGGGACGGCCTCCGCCGTGGCGGGCGCGGCCTCGTCGGCGGGCGTGCTGATCGCCGCCCGGGCCGTGCAGGGTGTGGGCGCGGCGGCCGTCGCGCCGGCGGCACTGGCCGTGCTGCTCGGACTCTTCCCGCCAGGGCCCGGGCGGGGCAAAGCGTTCGGGGTGTGGGGCGCGGTCTCGGGCGCGGGAGGCGCCGCCGGGGTGCTCCTGGGCGGGCTCCTCGCCCAAACCTGGGGCTGGCGTGCCCTCTTCTTCACCGTCGCCGGCGGAACCTTCGCCGTCCTGCTCGCCGTCGCGGTCCGCACTCCGCGATCCCGGGACCGCGGAGGCGGACGATTCGACCTGCTCGGCACCTTCACCGTCACCCTGTCCCTGACAGCCCTGGTGTGGGGACTGGCCGGGGCACGCGAGCAGGGCTGGACCGACGGACGTGTCCAGGGCGCCTTCGCCCTGGCCGCGGTCCTCGGCGCCGTGTTCGTGCTCGCCGAACGACGCCACCCCGACCCGCTGGTCCCCGCGCGGCTGTTCGAGGGCGGCCGGGTGGCCGCGGCCAACGTCCTGATGGCCCTGTTCGGATCGGTGTGGATCGCACTGTTCTTCTTCCTGCCGCTCTATCAGCAGGAAGTGCTGGGCGCAGGACCGCTGCTCACCGGTCTCGGTCAGCTCCCGCTCGCCGGCGCCGTCATGCTCGGCTCCGCCCTGGCCCCCCGGATCACCACCCGGATCGGCGTCTCCCGTGCCCTGCCGGCCGCAGTGCTCGTCGAGGCCGCCGGAATGCTGTGGCTGTCGCGGATCAGCGCCGACGGCTCCTACCTCGCCGACGTGCTCGGCCCGAGCGTCCTGATCGGGCTCGGTCTGAGCATCGCGTTCATCCAGCTCACCGACGTGTCCGTCGACGGCGTGGCCAAGGCCGACTCCGGTCTCGCCGGCGGACTGGTGAACACCACCCGGCAGGTCGGCGGGGCCGTCGGCCTCGCGCTCCTGGCCACCCTCGCCGGCTCCCTCACCGCCCGCTCCTCCCTCCCGCACCCGGAAGCCCTCACCGACGGCTACCGCGCCGCCTTCGCCGTCTCGGCCGCCGTCCTCCTCGCCACGGCCCTCCTGGCCGTCCCCCTGACCCGCACCACCCGTTCCCCCGAAAGGAAGTCCGCCATGCGCACCATCGACGAATCCGCCCCCGTGGTCGTCCGCCTGTCCACCGTCATCGACGCACCGCTGGAGAAGGTCTGGGCACTGCACACCGACATCGACGCCTGGCCGAACTGGAACGCCGACATCGACCAGGCCGTCCTGACCGGCCCCGTCGCGCCCGGCAGCTCCTTCCGCTGGAAGACCCACGGTCTGGACATCGACTCCACCGTCTACGAGGTCGTCCCCGGCGAGCGCATCGTGTGGGGCGGTCCGTCCAGCGGCATCGACGGCATCCACGTCTGGTCCTTCACCGCCGACGGCGACCGCGTCACCGTCAGCACCGAGGAGTCCTGGAGCGGCGCCCCCGTCGACGCCGCCACCGAACAGCTCGGCCAGGCCCTGCACGCCTCCCTCGAGAACTGGCTCGCCGCCCTGAAGGGCCGCGCGGAGCAGACCGCCTGACCATGCCCCGTCTGCCCGCGCGCCGACCGCAGGTGGCGCGGACAAGGAAGAGGAATCCACCATGAGCACGAACGACAAGCCCTATCTGATCGGCCACTACGCCCCGGCCGTGGACGAGATCACCGCCACGGGCCTGACCGTCGAGGGCCACCTGCCGCCGGAACTGAACGGCCGGCTCGTCCGCAACAGCCACAACCCCAAGCCGGGCGTCACCCCGACCCACTGGTTCAAGGGCAGCGGCATGGTCCACGGCGTCAGGCTGCGTGACGGCAGGGCCGAGTGGTACCGCAACCGCTGGGTCCGCACCCCCGCCCTCGACGGCGCCCCCTACATGACCGAGCACGGCCCCGACCTGACCGCCAGCCCCGCCGGCACCCACGTCATCGAGCACGGCGGACGCCTCCTGGCGCTGTGCGAGGCGAACTTCCCGTTCGAGCTGAACGCCGACCTGGAGACCGTCGGCGCCTACGACTTCGACGGCACACTGCGCAGCGCGATGACCGCCCACCCCAAGACGGATCCGGTCACCGGCGAACTCCACTTCTTCGGCTCCTCGCCGTTCCCGCCGTATCTCATCTACTACATCGCCGATGCCAAGGGCCAGATCATCCACAGCGCCGAGATACCCGGTGCCACCGCCTCCCTCAAGCACGACTTCGCCCTCACCCGCCACCACGTGGTGTTCGTCGAAGGGTCGGTCACCTTCGACCCCACCGAGCACTCCGGCATCCCCTACGCGTGGAGCGACGAACAGCCCTCCCGCATCGGTGTCATGCCCCGTACCGCCGACGGCGCCGGCCGGATCCGGTGGCTCTCCATCGAGCCCGGCAACATGCTCCACGCCTCCAACGCCTACGAGGACGCCCACGGCCGCATCGTCCTGGAAGGCCCCACCGTCGACCGGGAAGGCTTCCAGCTGTCCTGGAACTGGTGGGTCGGCGCTCCCGGCCGCGGAACCGAGCCCAACACCCGCTCCTACACCCGCCGCTGGGTGATCGACCTGGAGCGCGGCAGCGTCGACGAGCAGATCATCGACGACCTCGCCGTGGAGTTCCCGACCCTCAACGAGGACTACCTGGGCGTCGAGAACCGCTACCAGTACGCCGTCTCCTTCCCCGATCAGGACGGCAACGGCGGCTACGGCATCGTCAAGTACGACCGCTCCACCGGTGCCCGCCGCGTCCACCAGGCCGGCGACGCCCGCCTGCCCAGCGAGGCGGTGTTCGTGCCCGCCGCCGGCGCCACCAACGAGGACGACGGCTATCTCCTGACCGTCGTCTCCGACCTCAAGCAGGACTCCTCCCGCCTCCTGGTCCTGGACGCCTCCGGACTCGACCAGGTCGCCGCGGTCCACCTGCCGCGCCGTGTCACCGGAGGCATCCACGGCTCCTGGATCCCCGACGCCGACCTGTAGTCCGCCCCGGGGGCGGCCCTCGCGGGCCGCCCCCTCCCCGAGAAAGCCACCCCGAGAAAGCCACCCCGAGAAAGCCACCCCGAGAAAGCCACCCCGAGAAAGCCACCTCGAGAAAGCCACCCCGAGAAAGCCACCCCGAGAAAGGACCTCGCATGTCCCTGGACGCCATCCTCCTCGCCGTCCACGTGCTCGCCGCTGTCACCATCCTCACCGCCCTCGTCACCGACTGGATCGGAGTGCTCGCGCTACGAGGCGCCGGCACCACCCAGCAGGCCAGGGAGGGACTGAAAGCCCTGGAGGCGTCGGCAGTTTTCGGCGTCTGGGGCAGGCTCGCCTCCCTGGCCGCCGGTCTCACCCTGGCCGTCACCGCCTGGTCGTGGGAGGGCTGGATCATCACCGGGATCGTCGGCTGGGTCGTACTCGTCCTCCTCGGCGAACCCCTGACCGGCAAGGACCTGCGCCGTATGGTCGCGGGCGCCCGCGAGGCCGGGGACGAACTCCCCGCCGGGCTCGCCGCCCGTATCCACGACCCGCGCCTGTGGAACTCCGTCCTCACCCGGACCGGCATCCTCGCGGCCCTCGCGGTGTGCATGTTCGGCAAGCCCGGTCTGCTCACCGGAATCGCCCTGCTGATCTGCGGACACCTGGCCGGACTGGCCGCGGCCCGACTCACGGCCCGCCACCCGCTGAGCCCGAGCGGAGCGCACTGATGCTCATCGCCCTGCGCGTCACCGCCGTCCTCCACGCGGTCGCCTACGCCGTGCAGCCGATCCTCGCCGGCATGTTCCTGTCCGGACGCGACAACGCCATCGGCAGCCACGGCGACAACGCCGCCATCGTCAGCACCCTCGCCCTCGTGCTGGCCGTCATGGCCGCGGTCGCCCGGCGCAAGCGCCTGGCCGGACCCTACGTCCTGCCCATCGCGGCCACCGTCTTCGTGCTGGAGATCGTGCAGCTGACCGCCGGTATGGACCACGTCATGTGGCTGCACATCCCGCTCGGCGTCGGCCTGTTCGCCGCCGTGATCGCCACATTGCCTCTCGTCCTCGCCGCCAAGTCCGTCAAGTCCGTCCAAGAGGACCGCACATGACCAGCCTCACCCGCCGCAGCCTGCTCAAGGGCGCGGGCCTCGCCCTGGCCCCCACGGTCCTCAGCGCCTGCGCGGGCAACGGGGGCTCCATCGGGCCCGGCACCCTCACCAGCGCCGCCCGGCTCCCCAAGCCCTACACGGTGCCCCTGCCCGTCCCCACCCCGGCCAAGCCCGTCCGCTCCTCCGCCGCCGGCGACCACTACGACATGACCCTCAGGGAGTCCACCGCCGAGATCCTGCCGGGCTACGCCACCACCATCTGGGGCTACGACGGAACCTTCCCCGGCACCTGTCTGACGGCCCGGTCCGGCACCCCGTTGGTCCTGCGCCAGACCAACCTGCTGCCCGTCCCCACCGCCACGCACCTGCACGGCGGGATCACCCCACCCGCACAGGACGGCTTCCCCACCGACCTGCTCTACCCCCGAAGCCTCGCCCGTCTCGCCGCCGGTCACCGCGGCGGCGGCCACCACTCCGGGCACACCACGATGCACGACCCGCTCGCCCAGGTGAGCACCCACCAGCGCACCTACACCTTCCCCATGCGGCAGCGCGCCGGCATGCTCTGGTACCACGACCACCGCATGGACTTCACCGGAGCTCAGGTCTGGAAGGGACTTGCCGGGATGTGTGTCGTCCGCGACGAGGAGGAGGACCGGCTCCCCCTGCCGCGCGGCGACCAGGAGATCCCCCTGTTCCTGTGCGACCGGGCCTTCGACGCCGACGGGCAACTCGCCTACCCCGCCACCGATCCGACCCTGCTCGGTGCCCCGGGCACCGACGAGTCCGTCATGGGCGGTGCCCAGGGCGACGTGATCCTCGTCAACGGCGCCCCATGGCCCTACCTGGAAGTCGCGGCCGTCCGCTACCGGCTGAGGCTGGTCAACGCCTCCAACGCCCGCCGCTACGAACTGCGCCTCGACGGCCCCGCGGACAGCCGGTTCCTCCAGATCGGCGGGGACGGTGGCCTCCTCGAAGCGCCCGTGCGCCACACCACGCTGCGGATCTCGCCGGCCGAACGCTTCGACGTCGTCGTCGACTTCTCCCGTTACGCCGTCGGCTCCACCGTCACTCTCGTCAACCTCGCCGACACCGGCCGGGCCGGCCGCGTCATGAGGTTCCATGTGACCCGCAAGGCCGCGGACGACTCCGCGATCCCCGAGCGGCTGTCCGACGTCCCTCCGCTCACACCGGACGGCGCCCACCGCCAACTGGTCTTCTCCCGCAACGGTTCCCAGTGGCAGATCAACGGCAGACCCTTCGATCCTGCCGTCCCGCACCTGCGGCCGGCTTTCGGCACCACCGAGCACTGGACTGTCCTCAGCGTCGAGCGACACCCCTTCCACCTGCACGGAGCCTTCTTCCAGGTGCTCGGCCGCGGCTCCGCGGGGCCGGGCCCCTACGACGGGGGCTGGAAGGACACCGTGGAACTCTCACCCGGCGCCGAGATCCACCTCGCCGTCCGCTTCGACGCCTACCGAGGCCGCTACCTCGCCCACTGCCACAACCTCGAGCACGAGGACATGGCCATGATGGCCACGCTCCAAGTCGCCTGAGGCGGGCGCCGGCGTGATCACCCACGGTGATCAACGGGCTGCTGCCCCGGATCCACACCGGCACCCCCTGACGGGACCTGCCCGACCGGCTCTGGACGAGAAGGTGGCGTCGGGGGATGGGCGGGACCGGTTCGCAGCGGGCCGTCGGCTTGGCGGGCTTCGATCGAACCGGATGCGTCGCCGATCAGGGCTGGACGTTCTCCAGATCCTCCAACAGGCTGGGATGCTTGGGCTCCCAGCCGAGTGCCTGCCGGGTGTACGCGCTGGACGAGGGCTGGTCGCTCGCGAAGATCTGGCCGAGGGGACCGTAGGTCTCCGCCGGCACCGACTCCACCGGCACCCCCAGCCGCCGGCCGATGACCGCGGCGATGTCGCGAACCGCGTCCCCTTCGTCGGCCACGGCATGCCAGGAGGTACCCGCTTCCGCCCGTTCCAGGGCGAGCCGGAAGAGGACGGCCGCGTCGAGCGCGTGCACGGCCGGCCAGCGCTGCGCGCCGTCACCGGGATAACCGGACACCCCACTGCGGCGAGCGATGTCCGTCAGCAGCCCGGCGAACCCGCCGAACCCCTGGTTGTGCACGGTCCGCGGCAGCCGTACGGCACTGCTGCGGACTCCGCGCGAGGACAGCCCCAGAACCGACATGACGGAACGCCCGCGACCGCCGACCGGCCCCTCGGTCATCAGCGGGTCGGCCTCGGTGGAGGCGCGGCCGGGGACGTGGGGCGTACCCGAGCAGGTGACGAAGGGACGGCCGGTGCCGACGAGCGCATCGCCGAGAGCCGCGAGGGCGGCACCCTCCTCCGCGACCGACTTCGCGACGGCGTCGGCGCTGCTGAAGTCGTGGCCGAAAGCGAGGTGGATCACCCCGTCGGCCCGGGCGGTACCGGCGCGCAGACTGTCCAGGTCGGCGAGGGACCCCCGCAGGGCCTCGGCACCGGCCGCCTCCACGGCCTGCGCGGATGCGTCGGAGCGAGCGAGTGCGAGGACGGTGTGACCGTTGCCGAGCAGTTCGGCGACGACGGCGGAACCGATCAGACCGGTGCCACCGGTGACGAAAACGCGCATGGGAAAGCTCCCCAGGAGTGATGGGACTCTTGTCCCATCACCCTACTCCAGTGACGGGACAAGAGTCCCATCACTTAGGATGGCGACCATGGCCAGATGGGAACCAGGCGCCCGCGAACGCCTCGTAGTGGCTGCCGTCGACCTGTTCACCGAGCAGGGGTACGACGCCACGACGGTCGCGCAGATCGCCGAACGCGCAGGAGTCACCAAGAGCACCTTCTTCCGGCACTTCCCCGACAAGCGCGAGCTGCTGGTGGCCGGCCAGGAGACCCTGAGCAGACTGCTGACCGAGGGAATCGCCGAAGCCCCCGCCGACGCCAGCCCACTCGAAGCGGTCGCCGCCGGCCTGGAACGCGCATCCAGCGCCATGGGCCCCATGAGCCGCGAACTCGCCCCGCGCCTGAAGGCAGCCGTCGCCGCCAGCGCCGAACTCCAGGAACGCGACGCCCTCAAGAGCGTCAGCCTCGCAGCCGCGATGACGAACGCCCTGACCGCCCGCGGCACCCCCGACCCGATCGCGGCCCTGGCGGGCGAACTGGGCGTCCTCGCCTTCAAACGCGGATACGCCCAATGGTCCGAAGCCGACCGCGACGACAAGGACGAGCTCGCCGTTCACACCCTGGCGGCCCTGAACGAACTACGCGCAGCAAGCACCTCACTGGGCTGACCGACCCCAGGTCACCGGCATCAAGCCGCCCTCCTGGAAACACCGGCACCACCGTCTCCGACGAGGCCCGAGCCCGAGCCCGTGCCTTCTTGCAGCGCCTCGGACAGGAACAGCAAACCGAGTGATCCGCGTCCTGCTCGACCCCACTTGCATCCAGGCCCTCACCGAGGGCGACGAACTCCTCAACGGCCCGTACGGCGACGCCAGTTACGGCTACGCCGCGATCGTCCTCCCCGCCCCTGCTGCCCGCCACCGTCACCGAACGCAAGAACCCAGGCGCAGGCCAGGCGACCCTCGGCCGCCGTTTCACCACCGCCACCGACTTCACCCCCGCGCACGCCCTGGTGACCGGAACATTGCGACAAATGCGACCATCTAGGCCCATGGATGTGAAGTGGCGGGCTGGGCCGGTGTGAGGGGCCAGTTGCCAGCAGACGGCGGGCTTCTGTCACGGTGAGCGAAACCAGGGTGGAACCGCTTCTGCATCCCCCTTTGCCACTGCCTGTGCTGCCATGTCCGCGATGAAGGCATGCGCAATCATGGCCAGGGTGATGTGCCTCATCCAGCCGACGTAGCGGCGGACTTCGTACTGGTCCAGGCCGCACTCGTTCTTCGCGGCCTGGAAGCCTTCCTCAATCGCCCACCGACGCCCGGCAATGCGCATGTTCGGGCGGCAGGCGCGTCGCGCTGGCGGCGCCGCCCTATCCTCGGCGGACGCGTAGTGCAGTCCGTCGTAGGTCTTGAGTCGAACGAACATCGTTCCCCTCTTCTGCACAGGAGGCACAGGACGTGTTGCGCTCCCGGCGTCCCATCCCATGCGACTGCAGTGCCCTCCCCGCCTCAAAGGGCCCTTTGCCCACACGAAAGGGCCATTCGGCCCTGGAAACAGGGCCCTGTGCCCACCCGGCGGACCCCGCGGTGCCCTAGCTGCCAGCCCCGCTCCGTGCAGACAGTGGTAGCGAGCAGACTCACCTGCCCGTACTAGGGATCGGAAGGATGACCTGCCATGCCTGAACCCAACCCCGCCAGTGGCGATGGCCTCGTGCACCGCTGGCTGGCGAAGATCGGCAACACCATGCTCGGCACCTTCCTGCGCGCCGCCGTCGCGACTTTCCTCGGCCTGATGCTTGCCGACCTGGCCGCCGGCGGCAGTGCTCACTACGGCAACTGGCAGATGTGGCTATACGGGGCACTCGCCGCCGCTGCCGCGCCGTTGCTGCGCTGGATCAACCCCTCGGACCACAGCTACGGTCTCAAAAGCGAGCGGAGGGTGAAGAAGACGGCAGCACGGGACATCATGCACCTGGGCGCCGAGTGCGTCGGCGAGCAGGAGACGCTGCTGAACGCCGCACAGCGCATGGCAGACCAGGAGATCGGCTCGCTGCTGATCTGCGGGAAAAACCAGCACGTCCGCGGCATCGTTACGGACCGGGACATCGTGGTCGAGTGCGTGGCGCAGGGCCGCGATCCGCAGACCATGACTGCAGGGGAGCTGGCCGAGGATCAGACGTTGTTCAGTGTCGGGCCCGCGGCGGACGTGAGCGAGGTGCTGGAGGCCATGGAGGACCACCTGGTGCGCCGACTGCCGGTGGTAGGGAAGAGCGGGCAGCCGGTCGGGATCATCAGTGAGGCCGATCTCGCCCGAAATCTGTCCGAGGAGGAAGTAGGGCACTTCGAAAAGATCATCCTTGCCGCCCTGTGACACACGGCAGGATCATCGCCCGGGGGCTCCCGACGATCGAGCCCCCGGCCTGAGGCCGCCGGGTACCGGAAGTTGCGGTTACGTCTTCCGAGGCGGCGGGTGTTGGCGGTGAGTCCGGCGAAGTGCGCCTCGAACCGGTCGCGGGCGGATTGGGCGATTGTGGCCAGAGTGCCGGGCTCGCTGAAGAGGCGGGTGGTCTTGGGGGCGATGGCGAGCTGGTGCTCGCGCGCCACCACGACCGGCACCGTCTCCGGATGCGCAAGCCTTCTGTGAGTACCGCACTGCCAACGGAGTGCCGCCAGGCGCCCACAGCATCTGACGACCCATGCAGCAAAGACGCACCCGAAGAAGCACGCAAGCTGCCGGTCACACACGGCCACACGCCACTTCCCGGCAGCATGCGGAGATTGGGCCGACCTGCGGGTGGGCCTCTACACTCCGCACACCTGTTCTTCCCACCGTCGACACGCAGGACGGTGGGCGTGCCCTGTGGGGGATTACATGCGCAAGCTTGCCGTCGGCATTTTGCTGCCCAGTACGGTGGCGCTCTCGGCTCTGACCGGACCGGCCGCCGAGGCCGTGACCGGTGACGGAGACCTGAAGATCACGAACGTGTCGATCAACGGCGGTAAGTCCGTTGTCGTCGGTACCACGACGATGAAGACCTTCATCCTGGCAATCACCGCCACGGACAGCTCCGGCATCAACGGGGCCTACTCCGACGTGTGGAGCACGACCACCGCTACCGGCTTCGGGTACCACGAAAACCTGGGCTGCAAGGCCGTCAACGCCACCACCGCCACCTGCTCGATGAGCTATGTCATGGACCCGGGATCCGCGGAGGGCCGCGTCGGGCTGGACAACGCGCAGGCGGGTGGTTGGAACGCCTACATGGAGATCAGCTCCAAGGACCATGACGTCGTGACGCGGAACAACCAGGACAAGTTCTACGTCAAGCGGTACGCCAAGCTCACGACCGACGCCTCGCCCGAACCGGTCCGCAAGGGCGGGACCCTGACCGTGACCGGCAAACTCAGCCGTGCCAACTGGGACGACAACGCGTACCACGGATACGCCGGTCAGTCGGTGAAGCTGCAGTTCCGCAAGGCGGGCACGAGCACCTACACCACCGTCAAGACCATCACCACCAGCAGCACTGGCAGCTTGCGCACCACGGTGACCGCCTTCTCCGACGGCTACTGGCGCTACGCCTTCGCGGGCACCACCACGACAGCCTCCGCAAAGGCCACCGGCGACTACGTCGACACCAAGTAGTCAGTCGACGCCCGCTTCGGCCGCGGTCAGCGCCGGCCGGAAACGGGCTCGCCCCCACGGCTTCAGCGGCCTGGCGGGCCTTGGATCGAGGCCCGCCAGGTGTGTGAGTGCCGCGGCGGAGCTCAGAACACCCCTTTGTACGCCTGCCAACCGCTTGCGATCTTCGCGCGGGAGCCGAACGACCCCTTGCCGTTCCCGTTGTTGCGCCACACGTTCCCGGAGGTGTCGCGGGAGATGATGTCGGCCTTGCCGTCGCCGGTGATGTCCCCGACGCCGACGACCGCGTTGTAGGAGCCGCCCCAGGCCGTGAACAGCTTCACGCGCGCCTTGAAGCTGCCCTGGCCCGTTCCGGTGTACCGGTACAGGTTGTTGGACTTGTCCTGGGCGATCAGGTCACCGATGCCGTCGCCGTTGAGGTCGCCGACGCCCACGATCTTCTTGTACGTCTTCCAGTTGTCGTAGAGCTTCACGCGGGCGGAGAGCTTGCCGGTACTGGTGCCCTTGTAGAGATAGACCGCTCCCGTCGACGAGTTGCGGGCGATCAGGTCCGGGCGGCCGTCGCCGGACACGTCACCCGGCGAGGTCAGCAGGTCGTACTGCTTCCAGCCCTTGCCGAGCGAGGTGTGCGGGGTACCGGTGATGAACGCCTGGCCGCGCATCGTCCGGTACACGCGCAGCTCGCCGCTGCTGAACCGGACGAGGACGTCGTTGCGGCGGTCGCCGTTCAGGTCGCCGAAGGGGACCAGAGTTACGGAGGAGGGCCAGCCCGAGGCGGACATGGGCTTGCCGAGTGCTCCCGTCCCATTGCCGGGCCGGTAGCTGATGACGCCGGAGGAGCTGAGGGTCACGGCGTCGCCGATCCCGTCGGGCGCCCAGGTGCCGCTGTTGGTGAAGTCGTGGCGTACGGCGGCTCCGACGGACACCTGCACCGTCCGGGACACCGTCAGCGCGGGCCCCGAACCGTCGGCGGGCACAGCCGTCAGCGTGAAGGCGTACGTGCCGTTGGGGACGAGCGCGCCCTTGCTGTCGCGCATGTCCCACCGTGCGCTCAGGTTGCCCTGCACCGCGCCGCCGGACAGCGTACGGACCACGGCGCCGGTGGTCTGGCTGGTGAGCGTGGCTGTCCAGGAGGCGGCGGGCTTGGAGAGCAGCCCGCGCCACTGCCACCACGGGCTGCTCGCCGAACTGCTCTCCGACGTGTTGTCGGTCGCCTGTGACTCGATGGTGGCAAGGCTCTGGGTGGCGACCCCGCTGGGTACGAGGTGGATGCGCCGATCCGCGTCGACGTAGGCCACCGGTCCGCCGAACTTGTCCACGGTCCACGTCACCCCGCGCAGGCGGGCCGTGCCCGCCGCGAGGTCGCCTATCTTGCGGGTGGTCGCGGTGCCGTCGGCGAAGGCGGTCAGCAGCAGCGCGCTGGCCGAGGTGTCGTGCCGCACGACGAAACCGTCGCCGAGCAGGGCCTCGCCGGACGGCACGGCGACGCTCTTCTTCGCCGTACGGTCGTACACGCCCGCCGCCGCGGTCGGCCCGCAGGACCAGTAGATCCAACGGCCCACCGTTTGCAGCTCCTTGGGGGCGCACGGGGCGCCGGTGCTGACGTTGTCGGTCGTCTTGCCGGTCTTGAGGTCCTTGGCGGTGACGACGCCGTTGCCGGAGCCCGGCGTCCACAGCTTGGTGCCCCAGACGGAGGCGGCCGTGACGGAGCGGGTCACGATGGGCTGCAGATCGGAGTAGACGCCGAGGTCGCCGATGTACTGCTGGGTGGGGGAGGAGCCGTTGACGATCGCGTAGCGGCCGGTGATGTCGAGGACGATGCCGGCGGCCGAGGGCACGAAGAAGCCCGACTCGTTGTCGAGGGACTGGACGATGGAGCCATGGGGGTCGGGGTCGGCGGTGAACGTCACCACCTTTCCGTCGCCGGTGGTGTAGGGGCCCGCTCCGCGGTTGTTCCAGGTCTGCCAGGTCGGCGCGCCCGGTGTTCCGTCGACGGCGATCCGGCGGGTGTAGTAGGCGCCCATGAAGCTGCTGTCGGCCTCGTCCGTGGCCAGGGTGCCGTTCTGCAGCGACAGCCGTTCGATCTTCGCGGCCACGGGCGGTACTGCGGTCAGCTCCGTCAGCGTCGGGGTGCCGGCCCCCGTGTCGGCGACCCGGCGGGCCGCCCAGTGCCCGGCGTCGGCGCCGCCGACGGCCAGCAGGCTGCCGTCCGGCGCGGTGACGAGGGACGTGTTCGCGTGCCGGAGCAGGGTGATCGGGTCGCCGCCGGTGAACGGGACGGCCATCAGCCGCTCGCCGGACTTGTCGACCCAGTCGCCCGGGTCCGCCGGGACGGAACGGGCCACCACCAGCCACCGCCCGGCGATGCCCACCGACGGGGTGCCCTCCGTGCCGGGCAGCGGCACGGTCGTCTCGGCGGCGGAGAGGTCGGCGCGGTCCAAGACGTGCGCCGTCTTGAGGTCGGACCACCACACCAGCCGGTCGGCGCTCAGCGCGACCCCGGTCGGTGCGGCGGGAACGGTCACCTCGCCGGTGACTTTCGCGGTGGCGAGGTCCACGAGCGCCAGACGCCGCTCGCCGGTTCCCAGCCGGTAGCCGATGACGGCGGTTCTGCTGTCGCCGCCCAGCACACTGAAGCCGGACGTGAGCCCGGCCGGCCATCCGTCGACGAGGGTGCCATCGGCTGGAGCGCCGTCGCCGTAGAGCCACAACACACGGTAGCCGTCGGCGTCCTGAGCCTGCGTCAGCACATGGGTGCCGAAGGTGGCCCGGTACGTGCCGTGGGTGAGGGCGACGTCCGTGGCGGTACCTGCGGACAGGTCCCGGAGGACCACCTTCTGGGTGGCCGAGACCACCTCGGTCACGACATCGGACGAGGACCCCAGGTACCCGGGCAGTTCCAGCCGGGCCAGCTCGCCCAACTCCGTTGTCGTACCGGTGTCGTACGACGTCCACAGATAGCCGGTACGGCCTTCTCGCACATGCAGGTAGCCGCCGGGGCCGGCGCTGTGAATGCGGTCCCCGCGCGGTAGGTAGCGGTCCGCCTGGAAGACCTTCTCCGTCGCCGGGGCAGTGCCCGCGGCGCGGTCGTCCGCACCGGCGGCGACCGCAGATGGTCCGGGACCACCGATGACGGCGAGAACCGTCAACGCGGCGATGCCTTGGGCGGTGGTACGGACGCTGATACGACGGGCCATCGTCGCCTCCTGGGCCTCTCGACAGAAAAGGCGTGACGGAACGGCGGCGACCCATCAGACGCACGTCGACGATGCTGTGAAAATGTCCAGCCCCCGAGCTGCCCCCCACGCACAGCGCCACGACCATAGCAGCAGGCACAGGCACATCAGGAGTAGTCCGGAAAACGCTTTCGGCCCTGGCTTGCCCCGGAGTGTCCGACCGAGATCTCTTGGTCAGCCTGACATCCTGCCGGGTGTGTCCCGGGTGGTGCAGATGCCGTTCTCCCAGGCCCAGGCGGCGATCTCGACCCGGTTGCGGGCGGCGAGTTTGCGTTGCACGTTGCCGAGGTGTGTTTTGACGGTGGAGAGGGTGACGTGGAGTTCGGCGGCCAGTTCCTCGTTGGTGCGGCCCCGTGCGAGGAGCCGTACGACATCGAGCTCGCGCGGCGTCAGGGGAGGTTCGGGCAGCGCTGTCGCCGTGCGCGGTCCGGTCGCGCGTTCCTGCCGGGTGGTGCGGTGGGTGGCCGCATCCGCCATGTGCTGCAACAGGCGGACGGTGACCGCCGGGGAGATCATGGCGTTGTCCGCGGCCACGGCCCGGACGGCCTCGACGAGCAGAGTGGGGGAGCCGTCCTTGAGGAGGAAGCCGCAGGCACCGTTGCGCAGCGCCCGGTACACGTATTCGTCCAGGTCGAAGGTGGTGGCGATGATCACCTTCAAGGGGTCGGAGGCCTCCGGGCCGGCCAGCAGGCGGGTCGCCTCCAGGCCGTCCAGGCCCGGCATCCGGATGTCGAGCAGGCACACATCGGGGCGCAGCCGCCGGGCCTCCCGCACGGCCGTGGCCCCGTCGGCCACCGAGGCGACGATCTTCATGTCGGGCTGTGCGCCCAGGATCATGCCGTAGGCCGTCCGGATCATCTGCTGGTCGTCGGCGATGAGGATGCTGATCGTCATGCGCCCAGGGTGGCAGTTTCCGTGTCGTCCCCGAGCGGGGGGAGCGGCCCGGGCAGCGGGATACGTGCCTCGACCGTCCAGCCGCCGCCCGCCACGGCACCTGCCTGGAAGGTGCCGCCGACCAGCGCGGCGCGCTCCGCCAGACCGGTCAGGCCGTAGCCGGTGCGCGGTGCCGGTGCCGCCTCGCTCGGGCCGGCGTCCGGGCCGTCGTCCGTGACCGACGCCAGCACGGCCGGGTGGGCGGTGTCGCCGTCCAGGCGTACGTCGACGGTGACCGTCTTCGCGCCGCGGGCGTGTTTGCGGATGTTCGTCAGTGACTCGCGGACGATGTGGTGCACGGTGGTGGCGACGCCGGGCGGCAGTGTGCCGGTGGCCAGGCGGGGGTCGAGGGTGAGGGTCGTGGCCGGGCCGGTGGCCGCGAACTGGTCGGTGAGGGTGCGCAGTTCGGTGAGGGAGGTGCCGGGTGCGCCGGCTGGGCCATCCGAACCGTCCAGGGGAGTGCGCAGGACGGCGACCATGCTCCGCATCGACTGCATGGCCTGCGCGCCGGCCTCCTCGACGGCCGCCAGCATGCCGTCGAGTTCCTCGGGCGACGGCGGCACGCCGGCCGCGGTCGCGTAGCGCACGGCTTTGGTCTGGGCGATGATCGCGGTCACGTGGTGGCCGACGAAGTCGTGCAACTCGCGTGCGTAGTCCAGGCGTTGTGCCTGCAGTCCCACCGCGTGCTGCTGGGCCCGGTACCGGTCGAGGAGCCGGAGGTACAGGCCCAGCGCCGCCGCCAGAGCGGTCGCCAGCCAGAAGAACGGGACCACGAACGGCACCAGCGGTGTGTACTCCGACGCCGGCAGCCGCAGCGGGATCACGGTCAGCGCCACCAGCGCCGCACCGGTCAGGGCGGCTGCCCCCACCGGCCGGCACCGGCGCGTGGCGCGGACGGTGACCAGGAGCAGGGCTGCCGATTCGACGAGACCGAACGTCGCCTCGGCACGCGCGTCCGTCCAGATGCTGAAGCCGGTGACCAGGCAGGAAGCGGCGATCCCGGCGGCGGCCACCAAGGCGAACCGGTCCCGGCGCACGGCGAGCGCGGCCAGCAGCATGGCCCCGGACAGGATCCAGGCGACGGTGGCCGGCGCGGAACCGGTGTCCGCGCCCTCGGTGCCCACCGCGGCCAGCAACAGCACCGCCCCGCACACGGCCGCGATCCGCCGGCCCCCCGCCGGGATGTCGAAGAACTGGGTCATGTCTGCGGAGGCTACGTGGCCAGCACCCCGCCGCGCCTCAACCGTTCGGCCGAGAGGGCGCGGTGCGCGGCCGGACGGTCGGTCGTTCGGTTGATCCGCCCGGCCCGCTGCCCCGACCAGGATCGGAAGCGTCCCTGCTCGGCCTGCCCGGCCTGTCCGTCGTGCTGGAAGGTCTCATGTTCCGTTCCGTCCTACGCTCCGTGCTCCGCGACCGCCACAGGTTCGCCCTGCCCGCCCTGGCCGTGCTGATCGGCGTGGCCTGCGTCAGCGGCTCGCTGCTGTACACCCAGTCGCTGGCCCGGGGCGCTGCCCAGGTGCAGCGGGCCTCGCGCCCCGACGTGTCGGTGGAGGTACGCCCGATCGCAGGGGGTACACCCCCCGGCGAGGCATTGCTGCGGCGGCTCACCTCACTGCCCGGCGTCGAAGCTGCGCGGGGCACCCTGCGCGGGCGCGCCTTCCTGGTGGCGCGCGACGACAGCCTGGTGGGCACGCCGTCGGCCGACGCCGGAGTCAACTTCGTACCCGACACCCACGGTGTCGACCCGCGCTACCCGATCACCGAGGGACACGCACCCGACAGGCCCGGGGAGGCCGCCGTCGACCAGTGGTCGGCACGGAAGGCCGGGTACCGGGTCGGCGACCGGGTGCGGCTCGTCGCCGCCGGCGAGGTCCACCAGGTGAGGCTGACCGGGGTGTTCACGGTCCACGACCCCGCGACTGCCGCCGGCGGCACGCTCACCGCGTTCGACGCGGCCACGGCACGGGCCCTGTTCGCTCCGGCACCCGGCCGGTACACGTCACTGACCCTGACCGCCGCCCCCGGCATCTCCTCCGCCGCGCTCGCCGAGCGGGTGACGCGAGAGCTGCCGCACGGCCTGCAAGCCGTCACCCGCGCCCAGCTGGACGCGGAGGCCGCCGCAGCACCCGACCGGGAGAAACTCGGCACGCTGCTGCTGCTGTTCGCCGGGATCGCGCTGTTCGTCTCCGCATTCCTGGTGAGCAACACCTTCACCATGCTCAGCGCCGTACGCGCCCGTGAACACGCACTGATGCGCGCGGTGGGCGCGAGCCGGCGCCGGGTGCTGGGCATCGTGCTCACCGAAGCGGCCGTCGTCGGCACCGTGGCAGCCGTCGCCGGATACGGGCTCGGCATCGGCGTGGCCGCGCTGCTCACCCGCCTGTTCGGGGCCGTCGGCGGCCCCGTCACCACGGCCGCACCGGACGTCCTGTCACCGCCCGTGCTGCTGGTGGCCCTGTGCGTGGGCGTGGGCTTCACGGCCGCCGCCGCGTTCGTCCCCGCCCTGCGGGCCTCCGCCGTCGCACCGGTCGCGGCGCTGCGCACCGACACGCCGGTCGCGGCGCTCTCCCTGCGGCGCCGCAACCGCTACGGAGTCGCGGTGACCGCGGGCGGTGCGCTGCTGATGACGGCCGCGGGCGGGGATCTCGGCGTGCTGTGTCTGGCCACACCCGTGCTGCTGGCCGGACTGATCCTGCTCACCCCGCAACTGGCGAACGGGGCGACCCGGGCCCTGCGCCGGCCGGCCGGCCGTCTGTTCGGGGTGCGAGGAACCCTCGCCCTGGCCAACACCCGCCGCAATCCGCGGCGCACCGCCGCGACGGCCGGGGCGCTCACGGTGTGTCTGGCCCTCGTGAGCGCGGTCACCGTGGCACTGGCCTCGCTGAGTACCACCGCCGGACGCGAGGCGAGGGCCGACATGCCGACGGACCTGCGGATCACCGCGGTCGACTACGCGCAGATCGGCGCCCACACCGCGGCGCGGGTGTCCCACCTGCCGGACGTCGCAGCGGTCAGCTCGGTGCGCGAGGCCGGAATCCGGCTGGGCGACGGCTCGGTGGTGTGGAGCGCCGTCGTGGACCCGAAAGCGGTGAGCCAGGGCCACCTCGCGCCCCTCAGCGTCCGGACAGGCCGCCTGGACGACCTCTCCCAGGGCATCGCGGTCACCCGTTCCCTCGCTGCGGAACACGGCTGGCGGCTGGGCGACCGGATCACCGGCCGACGGTTGTCGGACGCGGGCGACCCGGTCGGAAAGGGCCTACGGCTGAAGATCGTCGCGGTGTACGACGGCCCCGACGCCCTGGGTCCGGCCCTGCTGCCCGAGAGCGCGGTCGCCGGAAAGGGCGACATCACCTCGGTGCTGATCCGGGCCGAGCCGGGCCGGACGGCGGCCGTGAAGGAGGAGATCCGCCGGACCCTGCACGATCCGCTGCTGGTCGTCGAGGACCGGGCGGACGCGGGAAGGGACGCCGAGCAGGGTTTTGGCCAGTTGCAGTCCGTCCTGTACGCGATGCTGAGCATCACGGTCACGGTCGCGGCGCTGGGCGTGGCCAACACCATGGGCATGGCGGTCTTCGAGCGCAGGCGGGAATTCGGCCTGCTGCGCGCGGTCGGCCTCGACCGGTCGGGGGTGCGTTCCATGCTGCGCGTGGAGTCCGTCGTGGTGTCGGCGCTGGGCGCCGCTCTCGGCATCCTCGCGGGCGGGGCGGCGGGGGCGGCGGCGGTGGTCGGCCAGCACGGGGCGGTACTGGAGGTGCCCTGGACGGCCCTGCTGATCCTGTTCGCCGGCGCGGCCGTCGTGGGGGTGCTCGCGGCACTCGGCCCGGGGGCGCGTGCGGCGGCGGTGCCGGTACCGCAGGCGGTCGGCGGTGAGACGGGTTGAGCCGGGGCGTCGAGGAACGGCCTGCTGGAGCGCTCCGCCAGACGCTGCACCAGGACGCGGACACACGGACCGCCTCCGCCGCTTCCGGCCGGCGTCGCGTGGCGCGCCGGCCGTAGCTCCCGGCCTCCCGCAGACGCTCGATGCGGCCCGGGCGCGACCGCTGTACGTGGCGTGTACGTGGTGTTGCTCATGACCTTTGCGATACCCCTAGGGGTATCGAGTACTCTGGGGCCGAGATTTACCCCCCGGGGTATCTGAAAGGGAGATGAGCATGACCACTGCCCAGTTCACACGGGAGACGGCGGACGCCTCCGCCGAGCCGGCGCCGCCCGGCCCACTGGGGCGCCTCGGCGTCTGGGCCACCACTCACCTGCGCCTGGTGCTCGTGCTGTGGCTGGTCCTGGTGGCCGGTCTCGGGGCATTCGCGCCCCAGGTGACCTCGGCGCTGGCGGGAGCCGGCTGGCAGGCCAACGGCTCGGAATCCGTGCAGGTACGCGAACTCGCGCAGCAGCACTTCGGGGGCAACGCCTCCTCCGCGCTCCAGGTCGTCGTCACCTCCGAGAAGTCCGAGAAGCAGGTCTCCGACCCCGCGATGAAGAAGGTGATCGCCGAGGCGACCGCCCTGCTCGAGGCCGACGCGCGCATCGCGACCGTCGTCCAGCCGCAGCCCGGCGCGACCATCAGCCGTGACGGCAGGACAGCCGTCCTCCTGGCCGGAGCCGGCGCCGACACCAACGACATGGTCAGAGCCGCCGACGACCTGAAAAAGCCCCTCGCCGCACTGTCGGGCGACGGCGTCGCGGTCCACGCCACCGGGGCGTCGGTGATGTGGAGCGACTTCAACACCGCCAACCACGACTCCATGATGAAGTCCGAGATGGTGTCCTGGCCGGTGACGATGGCCATCCTCGTGCTGGCCTTCGGATCCCTGGTCGCGGCCGGACTGCCGCTGCTGCTGACCATCGCCGGCCTCGCCGCGTCCGCGGGCGCGCTCGTGCTGCTCAACCACCTCACACCGACGTCGATCTGGGCGATGAACTTCGCCATGATGTTCGCCCTCGCGCTCGGCATCGACTACGCCCTCTTCCTCGTCGTCCGCTTCCGCGCCGCGCTGGCCCGGCACGGCAACCCGGTCCGCGCCGTCGCCGAGACCATGGACACCGCGGGCAAGGCGGTCGCCCTGTCCGGACTCACCGTCCTGGTCAGCCTGTCGGCCGTGATGCTGGTGCCCGCCCCCGCGTTCCGGTCCATGGCGCTCGGCATCATGCTCGCCGTCGTCTTCGTGCTGGCCGCGACACTGACCCTGCTGCCCGCGGTACTCGGCCGACTCGGCACCCGGATCGACGCGGCCGCCCTGCCCTTCGCCCGCGCCACCCCCACCGATGACGGCTCCTCGCCACGCTTCACCGCCTGGGGCGAACGCCTGTGGCGCCACCCCTACCGATACGGCGTTCCCGCACTGCTCGTCCTGGTGGCACTCGCCGCCCCGGTCATCGGACTGCGCACCGCGATGCCGTCCATCACCGTCGTCCCCAAGGACGATTCCTCACGCGTCGGCTACGAGGCCGTGCAGCAGGCGTTCGGCGACGGAGCACCGGGCACCCTGCAGATCATCACCCCCACCGCCACGGCCCCCGCGACGGCGAAGGAACTCGCCGCGAACCAGGGCATCGCCGGCGTGCTGCCCGCCCAACCGGCCGCGGACGACAGCGGGTTGTCCCTCATCCAGGCCGTCCCCGCCGTCGACCCGTCCGACCCCGCACTGGCGCAGACCGTCGACCGACTGCGTCACGACCTTCCCGATGAAGCGCTCGTGGGCGGCGCCGCCGTGGAGAACCTGGACCTGCAAACCACCCTCGACGCCAAGACACCCCTCGTCATGGGCGTGGTCCTCGCACTCGGCTTCCTGCTGCTGCTCATCGCCCTGCAGGCACCCCTGGTGGCACTGATCGGCACGGTGACCAACCTGCTCGCCACGGCCGCGGCCTTCGGCACCGCCCGGCTGATCTTCCAGGACGGTCACGGAGCCGGCCTGCTCGGCTTCACCCCCCAGGGCTTCCTGGACGGCTGGGCGCCCGTGTTCTTCTTCGCCATGATCTTCGCGATCGCCATGGACTACACGGTCTTCCTCCTCTCCACTGCCAAGGAGCACTACGAGAAGACCGGCAACCCCCGCACCGCCGCGGTCGCCGCACTCGGCCACTCCGGCCGCGTCATCTTCGCCGCCGCGGCCGTCATGGTCGCCGTCTTCTTCACCTTCGCCCTCTCCGGCCCCCTGCCCCCCAAGGAGATGGGCATCGTCCTGGGCATCGCCGTCCTGCTCGACGCCGCCCTCGTCCGCCTCGTCCTGCTGCCGGTCCTGCTCCGCCTCACCGGCACAGCCGCCTGGCACACCCCGGGCTGGCTCAAGCGCGTCCTGCCCGACATCCACTTCAACCACAGCTGAAAAACCGACAACGACAACAGAAGGAGAACACCCATGTGCCAACGAGCCGTCTGCCGCACCTGCCAAGGAATCACCTACCGAGGCTGCGGCATGCACGTGGAACAAGTGCTCGCCGGAGTCCCCAAGTCCCAGCGCTGCACCTGCGACCCGAAGACCCCGTCCACCGGAGGTCTTTGGAAGCGCCTGCTCGGCCGCTCCTGACCCTCGGCCTCTCCCACCCGACCAACAGCGGGGCCCCTCTGCGGGCCCCGCCCGCACCATGCCGGACCCCCGCACCACGGAACACACCGAGACGACCAAGACGCCTCCCTACCCCTCCTCCTCCCCCTCCCCGTCTCCGCCGACCTGCGCCCTCAGAGCGGATTCCGAACACCGGGCACCGAGCCGCAACCCCGAAAACACCAGCAGGTCAGGCCACGTTCCAGGCACGCAACCGCCGACCCACCAGGCCAATTACCATCGCACCGGAAGCCGCGCCCCGCACCAGGGCGACCGCCTCATCGCGCTTTAGAGTCCTGGCATTGATCCGGGCGACACCGCGTACAAAGGGCCGTAGTCGTCCACCTGCGGGTCACCGGGCAGCAACTCGGCAGCATGCAGCAGATAGCTCACACCAACAGGGTGAAGCGGTTCGTGTTGCTGTGTCACAGTGCTTCTCCACCGCGGTGGCCCGGTCGTAGGCGGCGGACAGGATGTACTCCTGCAAGCTCACGCCCTCCTGCCGTTTTGCGGCCTCGATCGCGGCGCGCACAAAGAGCAGGCCCTAGTCCCCTTTGGCGGTTGCCCAGGGGCGTGATGGCAGGAGCGGCGCTGTGGCAGTCTGCTCGCGTGGACGATCTCGTAGGCACACAGGCCCCGGGCTGCCGCCTGACCGACCCCGCTGAGTCGGTTGCGGAACTCGAACGGGCGCTGCCCGGTCTTGAGCCCCATCGTCTGCCGACACCGGCGAGTATCGACTGGCCACGGCTGGAGGGCGTGCTGGGTACGGCTCTGCCCGCCGACTACAAACTCCTCTGTGAGCTCTACCCGGCGTTCGTGCTCAGTGAC
The DNA here is from genome assembly GCF_003143935.1 of Streptomyces sp. Act143. Classification (GTDB taxonomy): domain Bacteria; phylum Actinomycetota; class Actinomycetes; order Streptomycetales; family Streptomycetaceae; genus Streptomyces. Next base: position 8,365,717 of record NZ_QFRX01000001.1, read on the forward strand.
TTCATACTCGTCAGCGGCCCGGCACCGGGCGCCGAAGTCACCTGGGCCGAGGACACTGAGGACTTGGAGATCGTCGCTGAGTGGTGCGAGGACGCTGACTTGGCCATTCCCATGCATCCGTACCCCGCGGCGGGCGGCCTGCTTCCCTGGGCCACCTCCAACCAGGGGGACTACTTCTTGTGGACCACCAGCCCCGACGGACCGCAGGAATGGATGGTCACCGTCGCCTCGCGCAATGGCGCATGGTGGCACTACGCCGGTGGGGCGGTTCAGTTCCTGGCCGATCTGGTGAGCGGTGTCCTGGAGCCCTGGGCGCTGCCGCCAGTCCGACCGGAGATCACCTGGGTCCAGCAACCAGGCGGTGGCAGCAGATGACTGTCACCGCCATGCCTGCGACGGCGAAGAAATGCCCGTTTCCTGTGCCGTCGATGCGGGCGGCGGAACCCCGATAGCCAGGACACGTGCGTTCGACGCCCTGGCGGACCAGGGCCTGTACTCCGTGCACTTGAGATGCGGCAGCCCTCCACCCGCAGCGACGGTCGACCCGCCCTCGACACACTGCAACCCGACGATGCCGGGCACACCACCACCATCACCGTCCCCTCCCACCTCCGCGTAGCAGCCGATCAGAGTCGGCTGCGCACAGCAGTCGGCGAGTTCTTCGACGCGCCGGAGCCGGAAACCGAGCTGTTCAGCCCATGCTCTGTCAGTGGTCTGTGGTGGGATGACCAGACTTTGTCGGTGATCTGCTGGGAGACCATCATGACCTCTTCGTATCCGTCCCTGACGCGCGCCTTGGGCGAGGCTTTGGTCGATGTCCTGTGGTTCATAGAAGGCAGCGAGGACGAGCAGATGGATGAGGACGACGCGGTCAAGGTGATGGAGGGGGTCGCGCACGCATTCAGTACGCTGACCGATGACCAGCGGCAGGAACTGATCGAGCTGGTGGGGGAGATGGCAGCCGCCGAGACCGACTCGGCTCGCCGCGAGTTCCTGGAAGAGTTCCCGGACGGGTTCGGGCTGGTCGATGACGAGTCCTGAGCAGCAGCCTTCCCAGGAGTGAGCAGGACGCGCGTGCGAGGGAGTCCGAAGCCGACGCGGGGGAACATCTGGCGCTTGCGCATCGTGATCGTCCACCCGTGATCGGCGCTGGGCGCTGGTCTCAGTCGGTACCCCCGGCAGGAGCGTCCTGCCAGCCAGGCAAGGTCAGCTCGTCGTCGCGCAGCGACCAGAACGGCGGCTGATCGGACGGCGGTCCAGCAAGGACCCGCAACTCCTGCGGCCGGTATTCGTCACGTGCGTCCTCGACACTGAAGCCCGCCGAGGACAGCACCGCGGCCATCGCCTGCAGCATTGCTGCCCGGACCGCACTGGAGTGCCGCAGGACCGGCTCATCCAGTTGCTTCAGCCCGAACGCACGGCTCGCGCAGGCCTGCAGGCGAGGGCTCGCCTGCCAGCCCACGAACACTCCGCCCGCCGCGTCGGCCCCGTCATCGACCTCCACCTCGGCGCCACCGGCCAGCACCGAGTTGATGCCCGGCGCAAGCACGGGCAGCCCCGCGGCCGCCAGCTCGTTGCGGACCTTCCAGGAGAGCGCCTCCAAGGCCGCGAACTCCTCAGCACTCACTCGTTCGAACACTCTCTCAATCCAATGCGTGTGACAGAAGGCTGTGACCGTGCAGGTCATGTGCGTGTGATCACCCTGCCAGGACAAGGTTGCACATGTGGACCGTTGTCGTGATGCCGTGATGCCGCGTTGTCGGCAGTCGCGGGGGACCGCCGCATCGTGAGGTTGGCTGACGCGACAACGCCGAGGTCAGTCGGTCCTCACGACATCCGACAGGGGCACGTCGACAGTGCTAGGGTCACCCAGGATGTCGACGGCCAACTGCACGCGTCCACGACCGAAGTCGACGGCTCGAACAGGGCCCCTGAAGCCTGCGAATGGCCCATCGGTGACCCGCACAACATCACCTGTCTGAACCTGTGCCTCTTCCGTCACGTCCACCCACCCCCCTTACTGGTGACAACCAGATTCCACGATCGCTGCCCACGAGTGCATGGTGATCCGTCAGCGGGCTCGCTATCCCGTGTCACTGTTCCTCCGCAGCCCCCCAACGGACATCACGGCAGCCACGCACCGAACCCATCAGTCCATGACGAGCGACATCAATGTGTCCCAGATGGCGAACACAGTCCAGATCAACGCAATTTTTCTGCCCTAGGTTCGGTTCAAGATCTGGCATGTACTCCCTCACCGGCGATCAGGCCTGACGCGAAGCCAGGAGTCGGAGCCGTACCGGGAGGCATGACCATGGCCTGCACCAAGGCCGTCGAGGAGGCTCGCCCTCCTGCATGTTTGTGAGCGCGGACGTTCGGCGCGTCAGACCGCGGGTGGCGCGGAGCGGACCGATTCCCCGCCAAGGGCCGGCGCGGTCCAGGACTCGAGCAGGCGCAGCGCCTCTTCGGTCGGTGAGCCTGGTTCCACGTTGTAGACGTACAGGGTCTGGTCCACGTCGCCGGGAACCGGGAAGGACTCGAAGACGAAGTCCAGGTCACCGACGACGGGGTGATGGTGGAGCTTTGCGCCGTGGGTGCACCGCAGCACCCGGTGGTCGCTCCACCAGGTGGTGAACTCCGGCGACCGCAACATGAGTTCGCCCACCAGGTCGGCGAGTTGCCGGTCGTGGGGCCGGCGTCCGGCCTCCAGGCGGAGAATCCCCACCGTTTCGGCAGCGGCGCGCTCCCAGTCGCCGACGGTCTCCCGGGCGGAGGGGTCCAGCAGGTAGTAGCGCGCCAGGTTGCGAGCCGGTACGGGCAGCGCGTCGAAGTCGGTGAGGACGGCCCGGGCCAGTCGGTTGGAGGCCAGGACGTCGGTTCGCCGACCGAGGACGTATGCCGGCACATGCTGGAGTGTCTGCAGCATCAGGTGCAGACCCGGACGGACCCGCTGCGGCCCGGTGGGAGTGCGGCGAGTGGCGGCGTTGGGCCGGGTCAGCAGATCCCGCAGGTGTTCCGTCTCGGACGCGTCCAGGTGCAGGGCCTGGCTCACCGCGTCGAGGACTTCCGGTGAGGGGTTGCTGGCTCGGCCCTGTTCGAGCCGTGTGTAGTACTCGGTGCTCACCCCGGCGAGCCGGGCGACCTCGTCGCGACGCAGTCCCGGTACCCGGCGTGCCCGACCGTCCTCGGGCAACCCTGCCTGGTCCGGGGTCAGGCGGTTGCGTCGGGTGCGCAAGAAGTCTGCGAGCTCGCTGCGGCTGTCCATGCGTCAAGTGTGCGCCTTCGCCGGGCGGCGTTTACCGTTCTGGGTAGCCCTGTCGGTACCAGTCTCAGCAGGGTATGGCAGGCGCCCCCACACATGTGTCCTGAGGTGTTCTGCTGGATGAGCGGCCCGGACGAGCAGGCCGCCCCCCTTCGAATGTTTCACGGAAGGTACCTCCTCCATGACCTCGCAAACCTCTGTCGCTCCCCTTGCCGGACGTGTCGCTGTCGTCACCGGTGCTTCCAGCGGTATCGGCGAAGCGACCGCTGAACACCTGGCGTCGCTGGGAGCGAAGGTCGCCGTGCTTGCCCGGCGCGAAGACCGACTCGCCGAGTTGGTCTCCCGCATCGAGAAGAACGGCGGCACCGCACTGGCGATCGCCGCCGACGTGACCGACGTCCAGGCCCTGCGCACCGCCGCCGACCGGGTGCAGAGCGACCTGGGCGGCGCGGACCTGCTCTTCAACAACGCAGGTGTCATGCTCCCCGCCCCGATCGAGGAGCTGGCCACGGGGCAGTGGCAGCACCAGATCGACCTGAACATCACGGGTCTGATGAACGCCATCGGCGCCTTCGTTCCCCAGCTGGTCCAGGCGGCCGCCGAACGCGGCGTCGGCGACCTGATCAACACCTCCTCGATCGCCGCGCAGAACCTCTTCCCGAACTTCGCCGTCTACGCGGCGAGCAAGGCGTACGTGACGCACCTGTCCCGGCACCTGAGGATGGAGCTGGGCCCGAAGAAGGTGCGAGTGTCGGCGATCGAGCCGGGCATCGTCGGGACGGAGCTGCAGGGTCACGTCACCGACGCCGGGGCCCGGGAGTGGCTGGAGGGCTCCAAGGAGACGATGGAGTGGCTGACGGCGGAGGACATCGCCCACACCGTCGGGTTCCTCGCCTCCCAGCCGGCACGCGTCAACCTTCAGCAGGTCACGATCATGCCTACCGGCGAGGCCAGCTGATCACACACCCGGCACCACCGTCCTGATCCAGGCCGGTGGTGCCGGCCCGGATCAGGACACCATTTCCGACGGAACCTCATCCCGGACGGCCCGCCGCAACTGCGGCGGGCCGTCCGGGATGATCTCGGCTACTGGAGCTTTTCGGTGACCACCTCGTGGTCCGGGCTGAAGATGACGATCTTCTCGATCAGGTCACCGGTCGTTTCGATGACCTCCCATCCCACCGCGGTCTTCTCGGGGGGAAAGACCGCGTCCCACCGGAAGTGCACGAACTCCCGGTTCTTGTAGTAGCTCTCGACCTCGATGCTGACGGGCGGGGCCTGCTGCTGCACGACGCCGATGTAGTCGTTGAGGGCGGCGCGGCCGACGTAGATGTTGTCGGGCTCGGGCTCCATGAACGTGATGTTCTCGGCGTAGGTCTCCTCGATCGCCTTGGCACGCTCGATCGGGTCCCTGACCGTCCAGACCTGGAGGTGCTTGGCGGTGATGAGCCTGGCGCGCTCCGAGGAACCGGTCAGGGTCAGGCTGAGGAGGGAGATCCGCCCCACTCCGTCCAGGACGGCCGTGACTTCGCCGTTCGCGGAGAACTCGTCGCCCTGGAGGTCCAGTCCCGCCTCGCTCCACTGTGCGGTGACGGACTCGTCGGTCTGCGCGGAAACGGTCAGGGAGTGCTTGATCTCCTTGCGCTTGGCGGCCTTCCGCTGGTGGAAGGCGATGGCCCTTTCCCGGCCCTGGACGAATTCGCCGCAGTGCAGCAGCACGAATTCCTCCGCGAAGAGGTCGCGAAGGCTGTCGAGGACGGAGTGGTCACTGACTGCCGAGTCGACGATCTCGAAATAGCGAGCGAGTGGTGTGGTCATGATTGGCTTCCTGTTATCGCGCCGGGACGGCTGTGCCGCCACTTGTATCGTGACGCCTACCTTGTTGACTGGTCAAGTATGTGTTTATATCTGTGGTGGTGCTCACCTCGGCCCGGGGGTGATGAGTCAGAGGCGGCGATCGGTTCCCCGCCGGCCGCGGAGACCCAGGTCGTCCAGGGGGGTACCGTCCGCCCAGCGCTGGAGCCGGCGGCCGTCGAGAAGGCGGACACCGCTCTGGTCGGCGGCCCACCGTACGTCCGCGCGGCTGAACCGGGCCCGGCTGACCAAGATCCGGATCAGCCCGTCGGTTGCGGTGTGCTCCGCCCTTTCCAGAGGGGCGCGGACAGCCGGGAAGCTCCCGCTCGTCGCCTCCTCGGCCGGGCAGAAGGACACCTCGAGCATGCGGCCGCTGCCGTCGCGAGCGTAGAGGCGAGGCCGCCGCCGGGCCGGGAGGGAGACGACGTGCCAGCCGTCGCGCCGCAGTATCCGTTCAGCGGCGGCCAGCAGGCCGTGGTCGTCGAGCAGTGCGAGTTCGGCCCGGGTGTAGATGCCCGCGCGTCGGCGGACCGCCGCGCGGCGCCAGCGCACCCCTATGACGGTGACTGCGACGAGCAGGCCCAGGCTCAGGGCCTGGCCGACGAAGCCCATCACGTGGTGGAGCCACACCAGGATGAGGGTCAGCCCGGCCACCGCCGATCCGACGACGGCGAACGCGGGCAGCACCTCGCGCAGTTCGGGGCCGTAGCGCCCCTGTTCCCGCAGTTCGGCAAGCGCACGCCGCCTCCGCGACTGCCGTGAATCCGACCCCCGGCCCATCGGATCCAGGACCCCCCGCCCCGCTTGTGCGTCCGCGCCCACGCCCGTTCGCTTGAGCTGTCCCCTGGTCAACGCCCCGAGACGTTCCATGAGTTCCGCCCAGTGCATTCCACAGTAAAATGGACAGGTAATTGATATGTCAAATATGTCAAGTGAATGGTGCGCGCGGGGCATCTCTCGTGGCTCCCAGCGGGCGGCGCTGGTCGGCGGGTTCCGCCCCGGCCAGGTAAACTTGAGCAGTCAAGCGACTCGGTCGGCGGAGAAAACACGTTCGGCCACGGTTGCTCCGGTGAGGCGGCCGTCCCGCCGGTGCGCGTGCCGCGGAGGACAGTCCCGCTGACATATGCCGAAAACCCGGATGGAGCCTCTACACCATGGGAATGACTGCCACGGACCTGGCCACCTCGCTCTTCACAGTCCTTGAGACAGGTGATCCCGCGCTGGCCGCTCAGGTGGTCCACGAAGAGTTCCGCAACCGCGAAGCGGCCGTGGCGCCTCCGGCGTGCCGCGTCGCCGGGCCGGCCGGCGTGCTGGCGTCGAGTGCGTGGATGCGGTTCGCGTTCGAAGGGCTGCGGCTGCCCTTCCTGGAGACCGCCCGCAACGACGACCAGGTGTGGGTGCGGCTGCGGATGCAGGGCCGGCACACCGGCGCCTTCGTCCTGTTCAAGGACGGCGCCGTCGACCAGGTGGTGCCCCCCACCGGCCGGGAGATCGACTTCGAGCAGATACACGTGCTCGATCTGCGGGACGGCAAGGTGGTCCGGCACGAGGCGGTGCGTGATGACATCACGATGCTGGGGCAGCTGGGCGTCTTTCCCCCCACGCCGGCGGCGGGAATGCGCATGCTCGCCTGGAAGACCACCGGACGCGCCTCCCGGGCTGCCGCGGAGGTCACGGCCCGGGCTGCCCAGGCGGCCGGGGCTGCGGTGAACACGCCGGCCGCATGAGTTCGGCTTCAGCAGGGTGACCGCTGTCGCATGCAGGGCGGCGGCGGTCGCGTAACGCGCACATGCAGGGGGCATCGCACACATATACTTGACTAATCAATTAAATGGGGATAGTTTCTCGGTGATGCTGCCGGCATGGGTATGTCGTCGGCGGCAGGTCGTCACGTCCTCGCAGACCGGCCGTAGGCCAGTGCAGCCTGTCGCGACGTCAAGTCAGAAAGCCCCGCTGTGCGCATCCTCTTCTTCAGCACTCCCGTACGCCAACGCCTCATGCCCATGGTGCCGCTGGCGCGTGCGCTACGCCGACACGGCCACGCGGTCGCCTTCTCGACCGCCGCCGAGGCGGCCTGCTGGCTGGAGCCGGAGGGCTTCGAGGTGCTCCCCTCGGGCCCGGACGCGCATCAACTGACCGCCGAAGTCGCCCGTCGGCTCGGCTCCGACATCCTGTTCAGCTCGGACAAGGACCTCACGGCGGAACTCTTCGCCGGCGCACGAGTCGACCTCATGGCCGACGAGGCGCTGGAGCGTGCGCAGCGCTGGGCGCCCGATCTGATCGTCTGTGAGGACCGCGACTTCGTGGGTCCTCTGGTCGCGACCGCTCTCCGGGTGCCGTCCGTGGTGGTCGTCGCGGGCCTTGTGCCGGAGGCGGAAGAACTCGGCGCCCTCGCCGCTGCGGTCCGCTCGCGCTATGTCGCGCGCGGCCTCCAGCCCCCCGCCCGGGTGCCCGCCGGGGATCGGCTGCTGGATCTGTGTCCGCCGGGTTTGCAGCGCGAGGGCGGGCGGCCGTCCGCCGACCGCCTCGCGCCGAGGGCGGAACCACTGGTGGACGTGCAGGGCGCGGCGACGTCCCGTCCCGCCCACGACGGCAGACCCGGCGTGCTCGTCGGCCTCGACGCGGCAGCAGGGGCGTCGCTGACGCTCAGCCAGGTGCTCCGCGCGTTGAGCGCACTGGATGTCGACGTGATGGTGGTGGCGGGGGAGCGGGCGAAGGATCTCGGAGCGGGTCCGGGCCAGGTCCGATGGTGCTCCCGCTTTCCTGCGGGCGATTGGGAGGGCGTTCGCGCGGTGGTGCACTCCGGCGACCGGGAGACCACCCTCGCGGCTGCCGCGCGCGGTGTCCCGGCCGTCGTCGTTGCGCAGTCCCCCGGCCAAGAGGAATGGGCGGCACGGCTCGCGGCGGCGGGAGCGGGTATCGCGCTGCCGGCCGGGAGCGCTGACCCGACCAGGGTCGCGACGGCCGTCGGTTCGCTGCTGTCGGACTCGCGGTTCAGCCAGGGCGCATCCCGGCTCCGGGCCGACATCGACGCCATGCCGGACGCCACCCAGGTGGCCCGGGAACTGGTGGCGTGGGCGTCCGCCTTCAGCAGGTGTCAGTAGTTGGGCGCTATGCGCTCCAGCACTTGCGCCGCCGCCGCGATGTCGCAGCCCTCCAGGCGGGAGAAGATGTGACGTCGTACGCTCGCGAGGTTGGTGGGCCACGCCTGTTTCAGCTGGGCCCATCCCGCATCGGTGAGGACGGCCAGCCACGCCCTTCCGTCGTCCGGTGCCTTCTGCCGGATCACCAGGGACTGCGACTCCAGTCGGTTCACGACCCTTGTCATGCCACTCAGCGACAGCCCGCACATATTGGCAAGCTCACTCATCCGCATCTGGTTGTGCGGCACCTCGGACAGGTGCACCAGAACCGTGTACTCGGTGCTGGTAATCGGATGCTCTTCGAGCATGTCCGCGTCGACGACTCGGGGCAGGAGTGTCATTACTCTGCCGAGAGCCCGCAGGAACGCCTCCTCGTCGTGGTCGAGGGGCTTGATGGTCGGGTCTGCCATGAGCACAGTGTAAATGGCGGGAAATCGGCTTCGCTGCCCTGCGCATCGATGAAAGTCAGGATGCGCGGAGAGCGATGAATCGACGGAATATGCGGCCAGTCACCCTAGTACTTGCTTGATAAACTAAAAATGTACGGAATTCGAGAGCCCGCGTGGACCGGCCCGCCGGTCAGTGGACGTCCGCCGTCGCTTCAGCGGCGGCAGTCCCCTCGGACTCGACGAGTGTGTACATCACCGAACGCTGCTGGCGGTGCCGCTGGACGCGCCGCTTGGCCACCAGTGACTCAAGCGTGTTGCGCACCACCTGGGGTGTCGGAGCGCGGTCCGGGTGTTTCTCCAGCAGCTCGTCGCGCAACTCCTTCGCCAGGCGCGGTTCTTCGTGACCGCGCAACAGGTCGACCAGGACGTCCCCCAGCAGCGGGTGCCGCGACTGCCTGCTCGCGCCGGACCCCGCCGAGCTCATCGCCTTGCGCCGCATGGCGACCCCGGCCGCCACCCGGCGCGGTTTCCGCGTGGACGCGACCTGGGCAGCTTCCCTGACCTGCGTCCTGCCGAGCACGGGTTCATCTTGGCCCTGGTCGGGCAGCGGCGACGCATCCGACATGCCTTCGTACCGTTCGGCGAGGGCCAAGATCTCCACCAGCAGGGTCTCTTCCTGCTGCAACAGCCTCATCCTGTCGGTCAGTTCCCGTTGCCGTCGGCGGTTCTCCTCAAGGTCCGACGCGGCCTGCTCGACGTACCGCGATCGGAGCGTGGCGGCTGACTGGCTGGTCACAACCGTTCACTCCCTCTCATCCATGGTGCTGCGCATGCTACCCAGACCTGTACGGAGCCCCCACCGGCCCTGGAGACACGGAGAGGGAAACGTGGCCGGGGGCCGGTGCCAGGACATGCGGGTGTGCGCAGCGCGACGGGCGACGACAGAGCCGCGTGCCTGTGCCCCGCTGACCGGGTCACGGTCACAAGGCGACCCACGAGCCGTGCGGGGGAGTGTGCAGGAGTGACGACAGTCCCGCTTCGCGGAAGGCCGTCCGGATGTCGTCGAGCCCCTCGGAGAAGTGGGTCCAGCCGTCGTAATGCGCAGGCACGACGACGTCCGCGCCCAGCACCGCTGCCGCCGCCGCGGTACGGCGGCCGTCCATGGACAGCGGGCGCCCGTCGAACTTCGCCGGCACGCGCGCCGCACCTGCGTGCAGCACCGCGGCGCTGATGTCCGGCGCCCGGCGGGACACCTCCGCCACCGTGCGGATGGAGGCGTTGTCTCCGCTGATGTAGACGGTGGGCAATCCCTGCCCGGACAACACGAACCCGGTGACCTGGCAGTTGACGTAGCCGTCGGCGTCGCGCTCCCCGTCCTCCGGTCCGTGTACCGCCGGGACCGCGAGGACGGTGAGATCGCCGGCGCCGTCCGGGCGCGGTACGAGGTGGCTGCTCCACGGGGACAGGCCGACGGCCCGCTCGCCGAGCCGCGCCGCGGAGACGGGCGTGGTGAGGACCAGAGGCGCGGCCTCGGCGAACGCCCGGCCGCGCACGTCGAGGTTGTCCGGGTGCTGGTCATGGCTGACCAGCACCACGTCGACGGTGCCCAGCGCGCCTTCCTCGGCAGCAGGCCCGGCCGTCTTGGTCAGATACCCGCTCGGGCCGGGCTCGTCGAACGTCGGATCGCTGACGAACCGCAGGCCGCCCATGTCGATCACGGCCGTCGGGCCGCCCAGTACGGTGACCGCGCACTCCTGGCGGAACAGCTCCGAGCTCGTCATCGTCACCCTCACCCATCTGCTTTCCTGGTCCGGATCCGCACACCGGTCCTGTGGTGGCGTGTGCGGGACATCCTCGGCTCAACATCCGTGCCGGCCAGGCAATGAGGTGGCCCGCCCCCCTCATTTCCGTCAGCGTCCCTCGGTGTGTCGATGCCCGCTGTACATGGAGCCAGCCTAGTCGGCAATTGTCTCGCTCGCCTTCTAGGCTGGCTTCATACGTATGGCCCCGGAGGAGGACGCACACAGGCGCGTCGGCGCCGACCGCGCCGCCTTCGCCGACCGGGGCCGGACCTGCGCGCGCTCGCTGCCTGCCGGAGCGAAGTGAGGAGCCCACCATGAGCCGTCTGCTGTCCGACAGCGGAGTCGAACTCCCGGTACTGGCCGCACCAATGGCCGGTGGCGCCGGCACGACCGGACTCGTCACGGCCGCAGGCCGTGCGGGCAGCCTCGGGTTTCTCGCGGGCGGGTACAAGACCGCGGACGCGCTGGCCGACCAGATCCGAACCCTCCAGGCGGCAGACCTCCCCTTCGGGGTCAACCTGTTCGCGGGCGATCCGGTGACCATCTCGGTGGAGGAGTACCGACGTTACGCGGGCCTGTTGCAGGCCGAGGCGGACCGCTACGGACTGAAGCTCAACCACGAAGCACCGGTGGAGGACGACGACGGCCTGGCGGAGAAACTCGACCTGGTAACGGCAGCGGACGTGCCGTGGGTGTCGTTCACCTTCGGCATCCCTGACAGCGCGGCCGTCCAGGCGCTGCGCAGGTCGGGGACCACCGTGCTGCAGACCGTCACGTCGGCCGAGGAGGCACGCCTGGCGGAGGAGGCGGGCGTCGACGGCCTGATCGTGCAGGCGTCCTCCGCCGGCGGCCATTCGGGCACACTCACCCCGCACCTCCCGCTGAGCCCGGCCGCACTGCCCGACCTGGTCTCCAGCGTGCGGCACACCACCGCGCTGCCACTCATCGCGGCCGGCGGCATCGCCACCTCCGCCGACGCGGCGGCGGCACTGCGCGCGGGGGCCGACGCCACGATGATCGGCACCCTGCTGCTGCGCACCGACGAGAGCGGAGCGTCCGCCGTCCACAAGCAGGCGCTGGTGGACCCGGCCTTCGACAGCACCACCCTGACGCGCGCCTTCACCGGCCGCCCCGCCCGCGCGCTGCGCAACCACTTCGCGGACCGCTACGATCCCGTGGCTCCCGCGGGGTATCCGGCCGTACACCACCTGACTGCCGAGCTGCGCAAGGCGGCCGCCTCGGCGGGCGACGCGCGGCTGGTCCATCTCTGGGCCGGCACGGGGTACCGCCAGGCGAAGGAGGAACCGGTCGCCCGGACGTTGCAGCGGATCAGCGCGGATCTCTGAGGCCCGGCAGGTGCGCGGGGCGCACACACATGTGGGTGGCGCGCCGCGATCCGCGGCGCGCCACCCACATGTGTGTGCGATGTCAGTTGCCGGCGCTCTGGCCACCGTCGACGTGCAGGGTCACACCGGTGACGAACGGCGCCTTCTCGAGGTAGAGAACGGCGTCGACGACGTCGCTCATCTCGCCCATGCGGCCGACCGGGTGGAGGGTACCCAGGGCCTCGTGGGTCTCCTCGGGGTGCATCGGCGTCTTGATGACACCCGGTGCGACCGCGTTGCTGCGGATGCCGCGGGTGGCGTACTCGATGGCGAGGCTCTTGGTCGCGGCCTGCAGGCCGCCCTTCGTCAGCGAGGCCAGCACGGAGGGCAGGTCCGAACTCGCCTTCTCGACAAGGCTGGTGGTGATCTGGACGATGTGTCCACCGCCCTGCTCCAGCATGCGCTCGACCGCGAGCTGGGTGATGCGGAAGAACCCGGACAGGTTCACGCCCGTCACCGCGTCGTAGTCCTCCCGCGTGTACTCGTGGAAGGGCTTGGCCACGAAGATGCCGGCGTTGTTGATCAGGGTGTCGATACGACCGAAGTTCTCGATCGCGGCGCTCGCCACGCGCTCGGCGGTGGCGGGGTCGGCGATGTCGCCCTGGACGGTGATGACGTCGGGGTCGTCCGAGGGGGCGATGGTGCGAGAGGTGGCGACGACCGCGTAGCCCAGCTTGCGGTAGCCGTCGACCACGGCAGCGCCGATGCCCTGGGACGCGCCGGTGACGATGGCGACCTTCTTCGCGGGGGTGCTCATGATGTTCTCTCCAAGTGGCATTCGAGTTCGTCCTTCACGCCTGCTGAGGTCCAAAGTAGATGACCGGTCGACAATATTCCAGCAGTGGCGTATCGAGTGGTCGGCTTCACACACCTGAGCTCCGTCGTGGCCTGACAAGCGGGAGGGCGGCAGCGCACGACACGCTTGCCGCCCTCCCGCCCCGTCGGCCTCAGGCCGCGGTGTCGAGCACGACGCGGAAGCGGGCCTCGCCGGAGAGCATGCGGGCGTACGCCTCCGGGGCCCGGGTGAAGGGCATGACCTCCACGCTGGGACGAATGCCCTGGGCGATGCTGAAGGCGAGGTTGTCCTCGTTCTCGATGGACGAACCGGTCAGGCTGCCGACGATCGCGCGCGTGCCGAAGATCAGGTCCGGGGTGGCGACCGTCAAGGGGTCGGGCGCGGCACCGACCACCACGAGCCTGCCGTTCGGAGCGAGGCCGCGGACCAGCGGGTTCATGGAGGAACCGCTGGAAGCGGTGGCGACGATGATGGCCGCCCCGCCCAGGGCGCTCAGCGCGGCGCCGGGGTCGGTGCTGCTGCTGTCGATGTACTCGTGGGCGCCCAGCTTCCGCGCGTACTCCTCCTTCTCCGTGCCCCGCGCCACGGCCGCGACGCGGTAACCGAGGCTGCGCGCGTACTGGAGGGCCAGGTGGCCCAGGCCGCCGATGCCCTGCACGGCGACCAGTGCGCCGGCCCGGGTCGGGCCCTGCTGGAGCGCCTTGAAGGTCGTCAGGCCGGCGCACAGCAGCGGAGCGGCGTCGATCGCCGAGATGCCGTCAGGGACTCGGACCAGGCCGCTGGCGCGAGCGTAGGCCACCTCCGCGTATCCGCCGTCGGTCGAGGTTCCCGTGTGTGCCTGGTCGGTGCAGTTGACGAAGTCGCCGCGACGGCACGGCTCGCACTGGCCGCAGTGGCCGTTCAGGAAACCGACGCCGACCCGGTCGCCGGGCTGCCAGGCGGTGACGCCCGCTCCGACCGCGTCGATGACACCGACGATCTCGTGGCCCGGAACGATGGGCTGGGACGGGTCCGCGCGCAGTCCCTCCACGGCCAGCACGTCGGTGTGGCAGACACCGCATGCCTCGACGCGCAGGCGCACCTGCCCCGGTGCCGGCTCGGTCAGCTCGCGCTCCACCAGGCGCAGGTTGCGCGTGCCGGTGGCTTCGAATGCCTGATAAGTGGACATGGCTGCTCCAGGAGTGGTTTCAAAATGACCGGTCGTCTCAAAAAGGCTATCCCACCCCGCGCTCAAGCACGGCATGCCCGCTCGCGACAGAGTTCCAGAGGGTTCGTTGCGGCCGTTGTGGCGGCTGGGACCCTGTGACGGCGGAGTGACGGCGCGGCGGCCCGACGGCCGACGGGTGCGTGCGGTATCGGGTGGGGTGTCTATGATATGTCCGGTCGTCTCATGTCCGAGGCGCTCGCGGTCGTACCGGCCGCACGTGGGTGAGGGTGTGTGACCGCTCGCCAGTGCGCCGACACACGTGGGGAAGGCGGGAGAGATGGGACGAGCGTCCAAGCGCGAGGAGATCGCGCAGGCGGCCCTCCAGCAGTTCCACGAGAACGGGTTCAACGCCACCGGCGTGAACGACATCACCACCGCCGCGGGAGTCCCCAAGGGCTCGTTCTACAACCACTTCTCCAGCAAGGAAGACAGCGCTCTGGAGGCGCTGAGCCGGTATGCCGCCACCCTGCGCTTCGAGATGCTCAGCACACCGGGCGTGCCCCCGCTGGAGCGGCTTCGGGCCCACTTCGAGTTCCTGAGCAGGGACACCGTGGACAACGGGTTCGTCCGCGGCTGTCTGGTCGGCAACTTCGGCGCCGAGGTGGCCGACCACAGCCCGGAGATCCGGGCCGCGGTCAAGGGCGGCTTCGACGCGTGGGCGGAGCGGATCCGGCAGGTCCTCGGCGAGGCCCGGGACAACGGTGACGTGGATGCCGCTCTCGATGTGCCGGCCACCGCGTTGTTCATTCTCAGTGCCTGGGAAGGGACGCTGATCACGGCACGGGCCGACAAGTCGACGGCGCCCGTGGACGCGTTCTTCCGCACCGTCTTCGACGTGATCCTGCGCTAGACCGGCTCGGTCCGGTGGTTCCGGGGCCGATCGCTGTTTGACATAAGACGACCGGTCATCTAAATTAGGCGACCGGTCGTCTAGTACGGACGACGGAAGCTTTCCTCTGAAACGGAGCCCCCCGTGTCCACCACCCCCGTCAAGCTCGCGATCATCCACTACTCCTCCACCGGCACGATCACGGAGATCGCCAAGGAGCTGCACGACGCAGCCGTGAAGGCGGGCGCAGAGGTCCGCCTGCTGCGGGTCGCCGAGCTCGCTCCGCAGGCCGCGATCGACTCCAACCCGGCGTGGGCCGCTCACCAGGCCACCATCGCGGACATTCCCGAGGCCACCGTCTCGGATGTCGAGTGGGCCGACGCGGTGCTGTTCGGCACGCCGACCCGGTTCGGCAACGTCTCCGCGCAGCTGAAGCAGTTCATCGACACCCTCGGCGGCGTGTGGGCCGAGGGCAAGCTCGTGGACAAGGTCTTCAGCGGCTTCGTGTCCTCCGCGACGGCGCACGCCGGCCAGGAGGGGACCCTGCTCTCCCTGTACACCTCCATCCACCACTTCGGTGGCATCACCGTCACCCCCGGCTTCACCGACCCGCAGAAGTTCGTGGACGGCAACCCCTACGGCACCTCACACGTCGACGCCCAGGGCACCGCCCCGGTGGACGACACCACGCGTGCCGCCGCGCGTATCCAGGCCGAGCGCGTCGTCCGGGTCGCCGGAATCATCAAGGCCGCCGCCTGACGGACGGTCTGCCCCGGCCGGCGCCTGCCGGGCACCGGCGCGCCGCGGCGGCTCGCCCTCCGGCGAGGACGAGCTGATCATTGGCGTCGGGGTCGCGGACCCGGCCCCGACGCATCGCAGACGACGTCCGGGAGCGGCGGCGCAGCCGCCTCCCAGGCCCTCGTCGAGAGGAGATGAGGTCATGAAGGAGTTCCTGGTCGAGCTCACCACCACCGTGCCCGAGGGCACCGACCCGGCCGAGGTCGACCGGATCCGGGCCGCCGAGCGGGTGCGAGCCGCCGAACTCGCCGCTCAGGGCCACCTGTTCCGGCTGTGGCGGCCGGTCGGAGAGCTGCGCAGCATCGGGGTCTGGTGCGCGGACGACGAGGCGGAACTGCGTGAGAAGGTCCTCGGGACCCTGCCCCTGTGGCGCTGGATGACCGCGGTGATCACCCCGCTGCAGTCGCACCCCAATGATCCGGGCCGCGCGAACTGAGCCGCGGCGCGATGGCCGAGTGGAGGAACAGTTGATGGACAGCACCGAAACACAGCGGACCGCCCTGCGGGACGTCATGGACCGGTGGAAGGCCGCGGTCGACGCCCATGAACCGCAGCAGGTGGCAGCGGTGTTCACCGAGGACGCCATCTTCCAGGGGCTGCGCCCCTACAGCGTCGGGCGCCCCGGGGTCGCGGAGTACTACGACTCCCAGCCGCTCGGACTGGTGGCGGACTACGAGGTGCTCGAGGTCCGGGCGCTCGGCGAGGAGGCCCTGCTCGGATACCTGAGCGTCGACTTCTCCTTCTCCGACCGGCCCACCATTCCGGTCACCCTGACGGTGGTGCTCCGGCGGCTGGACGGTGAGTGGTACATCGCCCACTACCAGGTCTCCCGGCGCGACTGACGCGCCTGCCCGTACGAGGAAACTGAACGGCTGATCCGGTGTGCTCCCTGTGGCACACCGGTTCCGTTCTTTGGCATGTGCTGTCTGCTGATGTGGTTCATGGGCCTGCTGCCCGCCATCTCCCGCACCAGCGCGATCTTCGTCCACGACCTCCTGGCCTGGGCCATCACCTTCGTCCTGATCGGACACATGCGCAGGGCCTTCGAGGACCCCGAGGCACGGCTGGGGATGCGTACCGGATACGTAAGCCGGTCGTGGGCCGACCGGCAGCACTCGCGGTGGCTGCGTGAGGAACAAGCCGGCGACGGCGGCCGACCCGACCGCGGTACCTCGCGAACGGCCCGGCAGAACCGGGACGCATGACGTCGAGAGGCATGTTCGGTCACGTACCACCGACCTCCCGCACCAACATCAGCGTGCGTCCGTGGCGGTGACCGGCGAAGCTTGATGCCGTTCCCCCCTCATGCACACGTATTTCCGACTGCTCAAAGGTGTGTTCCATGGCCACCGTGTCAAACCCGTCGTCCGATTCCCCGTCCTCACAGCCGGCCGGCGACGCCGGCACGCGTCGGCAGGCGCTGAGCGTGGCCGCCGCGTGTCTCGCCATCTTCTGCGCATACGTGCCGCTGACGGCGGTGTCGGTGGCCTTGCCGTCCATCCAGGCCGACCTCGGTGTCACCACGAGCGAACTGACCTGGGTGCTGGACGCCTTCGTCCTCGCCATGGCCGCCTTCATCCTGCTGTCCGGGACGCTGGGAGAGCGCTACGGGCACAAGAAGGTGCTGCTCGCGGGACTGTCGTTGATCTGCCTCGGGGCGGTGCTGGGCCTGAGCTCGGGTGCGTCGGTGGAGCTGCTGTGGACGGCTCAGACGGTCCTCGGACTCGCCGCCGCCTCGCTGCTCGCCTCCTCGCTCGCCGTGGTCTCGCACGCCGTGCCCGACCCGCGGCGACGCGCACACGCCATCGCCGCCTGGGCCTCGTCGCTGGCACTGGGCCTGGTGGTGGGGCCCTGGCTGAGCACCCTGGTGATCGACGCCGCGGACGCCCACTGGGTGTGGCTCTACTTCACCGTGGTGCCCTTCGCGCTCCTGGGCATCGCCCTGGCGAGCCTCGGAGTCGCGGAGACGCAGCGCCACGCCGCCCGTGCCCTGGACGCCCCGGGGCAGATCACGGCCGTTCTGGCGATCGCCCTGCTGGTGTTCGCGGTGATCGAGGGCCCGAACAGCGGCTGGGGCTCGACACGTGTGGTGACCGCGTTCGTGCTGTCCGCCCTCGCGCTCGCGGGGTTCGTCCTGCGGGAGAGCCGCACCTCCTCGCCCATGCTGGATCTACGGCTGTTCCACAGCCGCCAGTTCACCGCCACCACCGTGGTCGCGATGCTGGTGATGTTCGGCCTGGTCGGCACGTTGTTTTTGCTGAGCCTCTTCTTCGGCGGCGTGCAGCACCGGACGGTGGGTGCCGTCGCCCTGCGGTTCCTGGTCGTCACCGGCCCCATCGTCGTCACCGGTCCACTGGCGGCGCGCATCGCCCACCGCTCGCATCCGCGGGTACCGCTGATCATGGGCCTGGTGCTGGGGGGCGCCGGCATGCTGAGCTTGATCGGCCTGTCCACCGGCAGTGGCCTCGGCGAGCTGTGGTGGCGTCTCGCCGCGATCGGGGCGGGTTTCGGCCTCGTGCTGGCCTCCATGACCGCGATCGCCGTGGGCTCGGTGCCCGCCCCGCTCATGGGCGTGGCCGGCGCCGCGATCAACACCCTCCGGCAGACCGGGGGCGCGCTCGGCCCGGCCGTTCTGGGCGCCGTGGTCACTGGACGGGTCGCCGCCACACTGCCGCACGAGTTCGCCGCGCGGCGGGTGCCGCCGGAGACCGCGGTGCAGGCGCACACCCTGCTCAGCCGGGGCGGGCTGCGGGCGCTCGGCGAACTCCCGCCCGGACCTCAGAGCCGTGCCGTGCTCACCGCGGCGGGCCATGCCTTCACCAGCGGTATCCATGTCGCCGTGGCGCTGAGCGGCGGGGCACTCCTGGCCGCCGCCCTCCTCGCGCTCGTCGTCCTGCGGCCCACCCGGCGCACCGCCTCCACGAAGGTGGCGACCAACCTTCCGGCGCAGGGCGGCGAGGCCCGGACCCACACCGCGGACCGGGACACGGAACGACCGCTGTCCACGTGACGACCGGGGCCGGTCCGCGGAGAACCCGGCTCTGCGGCACGGGCGTAAGGCGTCCGTCCGCAGCAGTCAGGTCGCACCGCCTCCCCGGCCCCGTGCGTCCCGTCCTCCTCAGCTCGTAGTCGAAGTAGCCGAAGTAGCCGAAGCATGAGGAAAGGCCCACATCAGCCTCGGCACGTCTCCAGCAGCCGCAGCCAGACCTCGCTGATGGTGGGGAACGCCGGGACGGCATGCCACAGCCTGCTCACCGGCACCTCGCTGACGACGGCGACGGTGGCCGAGTACAGCAGCTCTCCGACACCGGGGCCGACGAAGGTGACGCCGACCACGGTGTCCCGCTCCTCGTCGAGCAGCATGCGGGCCGTACCGCGGTAGCCCTCGGCGTACTGGCGCGCACCCGCGACGCGACCGATGTCGTAGTCGACGACCTTGATCCGCCGCCCGGAGCGCTCGATGTCGCGCGTGGTCAGGCCGACCGACGCCACCTCGGGATGGGTGAACACGACCTGCGGTACGGCCTCGGCGTCAGCGGTCGCCACATGTGCCCCCCACTTGCCGTCGTCGACCTGCTCGCCGTTGGCGCGGGCCCCGATGACGGCGCCCGCCATCCGTGCCTGGTACTTGCCCTGATGGGTCATCAAAGCGCGGTGGTTGACATCGCCCACGGCGTAGAGCCAACCGTCGGGAACGGAGGTGACCCGGCAGGTGTCGTCCACGGGCAGCCACTCGCCGGGCGTGAGCCCGATGGTCTCCAGCCCGAGGTCCTGCGTCTTCGGCGTGCGTCCGATGGCGAACAGGATCTCGTCGGAGACGATCTCGTCCCCGTCCGACACCTGTGTGCGTACCTTGTCGGCCGCGTCCCGCTCCACCGAGAGCACCGAGGTCCCGATGCGTACGTCGACGCCCAGTTCGCGCAGGCCCTCGGCGACGAGTTCACCGGCGAACGGTTCCATCCTGGGCAGCAGACCGGCCTCGCTGCGCACCAGCAGCGTCACCTGGGAACCCAGTGCCTGCCACGCCGTGGCCATCTCCACGGCCACCACACCGCCGCCGACCACCGTGAGACGGCCGGGGACGCGGTCGGCGCTCGTCGCCTCGCGGCTGGTCCAGGGCCGTACCGAGTCGAGGCCCGGCAGATCGGGCAACGCGGCGCCGGTGCCGGTGGCCACGACGACCACCTGCCGGGCCGTGAGCTGCACGGTGTCGCCGTCCGAGGTGCGCACCTCCACCTGCCGGGGCCCGGTGAACCGCCCATGACCGCGAATCAGGTCCACCGAGACGGAGTCCAGCCAATCGACCTGGTCGTCGTCCTTCCAGTGCTCGGCCATCGTGTCCCGGTGCGCCAGGACCGCGGGGACGTCGAGCGGGCCCTGCACGGCCTGCCTCAGCCCGGGCACCCGAAGGGCGTCGGCGCGCGCGATCACCGGTCGCAGCAGCGCCTTGCTCGGCTCGCAGGCCCAGAACGAGCACTCGCCGCCCAGCAGTTCATGCTCCAGGATCACGGTGCTCAGCCCGGCGGAGCGGGTGCGCTCGGCCACGTTCTCACCGGCCGGCCCGGCTCCGATGACAATCACGTCGTACGTGCGAGAGGCGTCGTCCATCGCTGCTCCTGTGAGCCGGTCGCCTCGTCGGATCACCGGTGTGCACGGACGCTCCTGTACCCGACAGCGGCCGCGGGGCCCACGGTCGCCGTCACCCCCGTACACCGATGGCGAGAGGCGGCAATTGGTGAATGGTGGCCACCTTAAGCCCTTGGTGCAGAGCGCGCAGAGTAAGTGCTTTCGGCCGCGGCCTCACACCTGACGGGCCCTCGCGGGGACCGGTCAGGCGTGAGCGGGGACCTGGGGCTCTGGTACGCCCAGCAGCGCGCGGCAGCTCGTCCAGAGCGTGCTGAGCTGACTGGGGTCGTTGTGCAGTTTGGCGAAGAGCACCTGGCCCTCGGCCTGGGCGACCATCGACCGGGCGACGGCGCGGGCGTCGGCCACGGTCACCTCGCCGCTCTCCTGGGCCTCGGCGACGACTGCGGTGACCAGGTCCACCTGGGCCTCGAAGATCCCCTGCAGACGCTCGCGCACGGCGTCGGCCTGGACGCTCATCTCCAGGGAGAGGTTTCCGAACATGCAGCCCACGACCGAGCCGCAGCTGTCCTGACCGGCCCGCTGCTGCGTCTCCATGGACTCGAACAGCCGCTGCAACCGCTGCACGGGCCCGACGTCGCCTTCCAGCGCGCACTCCCACTCGCGCCGCTCGGCCGCCCAGTGCTCGTCGATCACGGCGAGCGCCAGCGTCTCCTTGGACTCGAAGAAGTAGTAGAAGCTGCCCTTGGGCACACCGGCCGACTTGCAGATCTCGGCGACGCCCAGAGCCGAGTAACCGCGCTGTTCGATCAGTGAGTGAGCAGCGGTAAGGATCTTGTTCTTGGCATCACTCGTCCGTCCCATATCACAAGTATACGACCGATCGACTACTTTGCGGGTGAATGAATCTGTGATGTTCCGGCCCCGGGCCGGTAGGAGGCTGAGGTTCGCAGCAGGGAGGAAACCGGTCGTGGCATCCGGCGGGCCGGTTTGCGCAGGCTGGCCCCATGGCAGGCAGGCGAAACAACAACTCGACGCTGCCCGGCACCGGCCGGGAACGGCTCACGGTGTCCGCCGACGGCGCGTCCTCGGCAGGCAGGGACGCGCGGTGGTCGCCCTGGATCCACGTACTGCAGGCCGCGGCGGCACTGGCGACGGGAATGGGGGTCGGCCGCTTCGTCTACACCCCCGTCTTCCCGCTCATGCACGCCCAGGCCGGCCTGTCCGCCGGATCCGGAGCCAACCTGGCGACCGCCAACTACGTCGGCTATCTGATCGGAGCCCTGGCCGGCACCGTCGTCCCCCGGCTGGTGCGCTCCCGAGCCGTACTGCGCAGCTGCCTGTCGGCCCTGGTGGCGACCCTGGCCGGCATGCCCCTGACCCACGACGCCACCGCCTGGCTGCTGCTGCGCCTCGCCGCGGGCGCCTTCAGCGCGCTGATCTTCGTGATCGCCGCCGGCTCCCTGCTCAGCCACTTGCGTGAGCACCCGGCCCACCTGCCCGGCTGGGCCTTCGGCGGAGTCGGGGCGGGCATCGCGCTGTCCGGCGTCCTCGTCCTCGGCCTGCGTACGGTCGGCAACTGGCAGGCCGCCTGGTGGGCCTCGGCGGTGCTGGCCACCGCACTCACCCTCGGGGCCTGGGGCCTGCGTCCCGAACCCGCCCCCCGGCCGGCCCCACGACCGTCCCCCTCAGCCGCTGCCACCACCGGCGGAGGGCCGCGGACCCACCGCTGGTTCAGTGCCCTGTTCGCTTCCTACACGCTGGAAGGGGTCGGATACATCATCGCGGGCACCTTCCTCGTCGCGGCCATCGACCAGACGTCGCCCGGCTGGATCGGCAGCGGCGCCTGGGTGCTGGTCGGGCTCGCGGCGATTCCGTCCTCCGCTCTCTGGGCGGGGCTGGGGCGCCGCTGGTCCCGGCCGGATCTGCTCCTTGCCGCCCTCGCCGTCCAGGCCGTCGGCATCGCCCTGCCCGCACTGCTCGGGGGAGTGGCGGCCGCGCTCCTCTCCGCGGTGCTGTTCGGCGCCACCTTCATCGGCGTGAGCACCCTGGCCCTGAGCACGGGGACACACCTGCGGTTCCCGCGCGCCGTGGCCCTGCTGACCGCCGGGTACTCGGTCGGTCAGATCCTCGGTCCGCTCGTCGCGACGCCGTTGCTGCACCACGGCTACCACCGTGCTCTGCTCCTGGCCGCCGCCCTGGTCGCGACCGCCGCCGTGGCCGCCTTCGCACTGCGGATCAAGTTCCCGCACACCATGCCGACGGCGTACGCGGCCTCGGAGCCGGGCAGCGGACCCACGCGGTGATCTGCCGGACCGCGCCTCTGCCGACGCGGCCCCGGGGAGCGCACCGACCGCGGTGAACCTCCGAGAACCCGTGGTGACCGGACGTGGCGGCGGCGGGCCCAGGTGGGCCCCTGTTTGCCGTGCGCCCCGCCGCGGCCACACCTAGCCTGTTCAGGCGTCGCGGCCTGCCGACCGGGTCGGCGGGGTTTGTCGTCCCCGGGCCACGGCGGTCGCTGTCCGGTCCGATCGTGAACACGTGGAGCAGACGGAGGACGAGCATGCCGCACCCTGTTGACCCCTATGACGCGCTTCCGGCTGTGCCGGCGTTCACACTGCGCAGCGACGACATCGCTGACGGGAAGACCCTGGACGTGGCGCAGACCAGCGCGATCTTCGGCGGCCCCGGCCAGGACCGCTCACCGCACCTCGCGTGGCACGGGCATCCGGAGGGGACGAGGAGCTTCGCGGTCACATGTTTCGACCCGGACGCGCTCACGGTCAGTGGTTTCTGGCACTGGGCGGTCCACGACATCCCCCCGTCGGTGACCGGACTCGCCGCCGGAGCGGGCGACCCCGGCGCGGCGCTGCTGCCCGCCGGGGCGAGAACGCTGACCAACGACGCCGGTCGGCCGGGCTTCCTCGGCGCCGCACCACCGCCGGGGGAGGAGCCCCACCGGTACATGTTCGTCGTCCACGCCCTCGACATCCCGACCCTCGACGACGTGACACCGACCGCGAGCCCCGCCTGGCTCGGCTTCCGGCTCGTGGCCCACGGGCTGGCACGGGCGAGGCTCACACCCGTCTACGGGATACCTGCCGCAGCCGGGTGATCCCCGCGTGACCACCCGGGGCGGGCCCGGCCGCGCGCCGGCTCCCGCCGCGCGGCGACAGGACACGTGTCAGGTGTGTCAGCCGAAGTCGGGGTCACCCGTACGCGTGCGCTTGATCTCGTAGAAGTTCGGCGTGGAGGCCACGGCCAGTACGCCGTCCCAGAGCCGGGCCGCGTCCTCGCCCTTGGGGGCGGGGTTCACCACAGGGCCGAAGAAGGCGACCGGATCGCCGCTCGGGTCGGCGCTCGGCACGGAGATGATCGGGCTGCCGACATCCTGGCCGACCAGGGTGATCCCGCGGGAGTGCGAGGCCCGCAGCTCCTGGTCGTAGCGGTCGGTGTCGCCCGCGGCGGCCAGGTCGACGGGCAGTCCCACGTCCCGCAGTGCCGCTTCCAGCGTGGCCCGGTTCTTGGGCTGCTGATGCAGGTGGTAGCGCGTGCCCATGGCCGTGTACAGCGGTTCGAGCACCTCGGGCCCGTGGGCGAGGCGGGCGGCGGTCAGGACGCGCACCGGCGCCCATGCCTCGCCCATCAGCACGCGGATGCGCTCGGGCAGCTCGTCCAGCCGGTTCTCGTTGAGCACGGACAGGCTCATGACGTGCCAGGACACCTTCAAGGGACGGTGCCGGGCGACGTCCAGAATCCAGCGGGACGTCAGCCAGGTCCACGGACAGACGGGGTCGAACCAGAAATCCACGGGGGTCGGGGACCCGGGGGAGGCGGATACGGCCATGGGAACTCCTCTTGCCATTGCTGCGGGTGTGGTCGTGGGCCGGAAAAGGTCAGTCGTCGGTGCGGAAGTCGGTGTTGGCCGACAGCTCGGACCAGGCGGCGAGATCGTCGGCGAGTTGCCGCTGCCCCTCCGCCACCAGGCGCAGGGCGTCGGCGCCGAGCACGAGATGAAGGGGCGGCTTCTCGCTGTCGAGGACCCGCAGCACGGCCTGGGCCGCGCGCGCCGGATCCCCCGTCTGGTTCCCGTCCCTCGCCTGCCGGGCGGCGCGGACCGGGCCGAAGACCTCGTCGTAGTCCGGCACGGTGCGCGGGGCGCGGACCATGGAACGGCCCGCCCAGTCCGTCCGGAAGGAACCGAGTGCCAGCGAGGTCACGTGGATGCCGAACCCCGCGACCTCCTGTGCCAGCGAACCGGCGATGCCCTCGATGGCGAACTTGCTCGCCCCGTAGAAGGCCACCCCGGGCAGTGCCGTCAGCCCCGCCATGGAGGACACGGTGAAGATGTGGCCGCGGCGGCGGCGCCGCATGTGGGGGAGGACCGCCTTGATGACGGCGACGCTGCCGAAGACGTTGACGTCGAACTGCCGCCGCGCCTCCGCCATGCCGGTCTCCTCGACGGTGCCCTCCAGCCCGTATCCGGCGTTGCTGATCAGTACGTCGATCGCGCCGACGGTGCGTTCTATGTCTTCGACCACCGCCGTCACGGCGCGGTCGTCGGTCACGTCCAGCAGCCGTGCGACGGCTCGTCCGGGGGCCAGCGCCTCGAAGGCGTCGGCCTGCTCGGGGCCGCGGACGGTGCCGACGACGAGGTGTCCGGCGTCCAGTGCGGCCTGGGCGAAGGCGCGGCCCAGGCCGCTGCTGACGCCGGTGATGAGAAATGTCCTGCTCATGAGAGCCTCCTGGCAGCCGCTGAATAGCTGACCGGTCGTCTACATTATCAGAACGGGGCACGGCAGCCCCGCCGGGTGCCCGGTGTACGTCACTCCGCCGCGGCGGCGGCCTCGCCGGTCACGCCTCCTGCGCCGCGGTCACGGCTTCGGTGCGGGGCCCGGTCTCCGCCGGCCGGAGCACCGCCACCCGCTCCGCGCGGCGGCCGCTGAGCAGCAGGCCGGTCAGCGCCACGAGAGCCAGGGCGACGACCGCGACGCCGTACTCCCTGGCGGTCTGCACCAGTCCGCCACCGTGCACGACCAGGACGCCGCCGATGACCGCGGGCACACCCAGGCCGAGGTAGCACACGACGTACAGCAGGGACAGCACGCCCGCGCGCTCGTGCGGTGCGACCAGCGGGATCACCATCCGGATGCCGCCCTGGAAGCCACTGCCGAAGCCGAAGCCGGAGATCGCGGCACCGAGGAAGAAGCCAGCCGCCGGCAGCGCACCGCCCGAACCGGAGCCTATGGACACCAGGCTGATCGTCACACCGGTGATCAGGGTGGCGATGCCGGTCAGCATCAGCTCGCGCGTTCCGGCCCGGTGCAGGAGGAGAATCGCCAGGCCCGCGAAGCCGGCCAGCACGAACAGCGGCAGCCCGCCCCACACCACGGAGTCGGAGTGCTCGAGGGTCCGCGAGATGGCCGGTCCCAGAGCGCCGTAGAGGCCGGTCAGCGACCACACCGCGAACAGCACCGGGGCGGCGATGGCCACCGGGGTGCGGGCGGCGGCGGGCAGCTTGATCTCCGGCGCCAGACTCGCCACGGCCCCCGGCTTGCGGCTGACCGTCTCCCGCAGGGCGAGCACGGCGAGCGCCTGCGCGACGAAGACGCCGAGCAGCAGGAAGTAGACCAGGTGGGTCGGTTCGGGCAGATACTGAACGATCAGGCCGGACAGCAGCGCGCCGGCCGCCGTGCCGACGGTGGGGGCGAAGGAGTTCAGGAAGCTTCCGCGCCGCGGGTGGACGTCCAGCATCGCGGCGCCCAGCGCGCCGACGGCCGCACCCGTGCTCAGGCCCTGGATGACGCGGGCTGCCAGCAGCTCGTGCACCCCGCCGGCGGTGATGAACACGCCCATCGCCGCGGCCTGGCCGAGCAGCGCCACCAGGAGGACCGGGCGGCGGCCCACGTGATCGGAGACCTTGCCGAAGATCAGGAGGGAGACGAGCACGGCGACGGCGTAGACGCCGAAGACGACCGTGACGGTGATCGGTGAGAAACCCCAGTGCTGCTGGTAGACGGCGTAGAGCGGAGTGGGCGCGCTCGACGCGGACAGCAGCGAGACAAGGATCGAGGCCAGCAGTCCGACGGAGGCGATCGGCCCCAGGAGGGGGCGCTTGGGGGCGGCGTGCGCGGCAGACCGTCTCGCCGGGCCGCGCGCCTGGGTTGTTGTGTCTGTGATGGGTGCGGAGCTCATGGGTCACTTTCTGAGCCGATAGGAGCCTTCTCCGACACTAGACAGGTCTGTCTAGTGTCGGCGCAACGCCGATCACGGAGCAGCTATTCCGGGTCCGTCGGCCGACACTCCGCACGACATGTGATCGACCGGTCCGGCACACCCGCCCGCGGACGGCTCCGGGCGGGTGTGTGGGCCTGTGTGTGACCAGCTCGGCAATCGACCCGAGGTTCCGGCTCGCCCGCCTGGACGGGGCTGCCCCGCTCGTGCCGTACACCAGCGGGGCAGCTCCTGCTGCGGCAGGCACCTGTCGACGGGCCGCTACTTCCGGGTGCCGGACGCATGCGTCGGGGCCGCCGCGGGCCTGTCGGCGGCTATGGCGGCGCGCAGTTGCTTGAGCGCGGCCACGAACAGTTCGGAGAAGGTGGGGAACGGCTGGATGGTGTCGCTCAGCACGCCGATCGGGACCCCGGCGCGGATCGCCAGGGTTGCCTGTTGCAGCCACTCACCGGCCTCGGGCGCCAGCGCGTGGGCGCCGGTGAGCCTCGCACCGTCGGAGACGAGAGCCAGGTGGCCGTTGAAGTCGGCGTAGTCGCGGGTGTACGTGGCGAGCTTCGCCACTCCGTTCACCGGGACGACGGCGGAGAACCGGTCCTCGGCGAGCCCGACGGACGCGGCCTGCGGGTCCGTGTACACCACGTGCGGGACGGCGTCGTAGTGCGCCTCGACCTCCTCGCCGGCCAGATGGGCCGCGAGGACGTCGCCCTGGTACTTCCCCACGTGGGTGAGCGGCGAGACACCGGTCACGTCGCCCACGGCCCAGACACCGTCGCCCGCCCGCAGGTGCTCGTCCACGTCGATGCCGCGTTCGGTCACGCTGACGTCGACGTTCTCCAGACCGATGCCCTGCACGTTGGGGCGGCGGCCGGTGGCGACGAGCAGCTTGTCCCCGCGCGCCCGGGTGCCGTCGTCGAGGTCGAGCACGTAGTCCTCGCCTTCCTTGCGGGCGGCGGTGGGCCGGGCGTTGAGGACGACCTCGATGCCGTCCCGGCGCAGGCACTCGCCGAGGCCCTCACCGAGCGCTCGGGGTTCGTGCGGGAGCACCCGGTCGGAACCGGAGACGAGGACGACCTCGGCACCGAAGCGGCGAATGGCCTGCGCCATCTCCACCCCCACGGGTCCGGCGCCGAGCACGACCAGCCGCCGCGGCACGGCTTTCAGCCCGGTCGCCTCCCGGTTGGTCCACACACCGTCCAGTTCGCGCAGACCGGGCACGGGCGGGATGTACGAGGACGATCCGGTGGCGACGACGATGTGCTCGGCGGTGTACGCGGCTCCCTCGACCTCGACCACCCCGGGTGCCTTGATGACCGCGGTGCCGCGGATCAGATGGATGCCGGCCCCCTTCAGCCAGGCTTCCTGCCCGGCGTCGGAGTAGTCCGAGACCATGAAGTCGCGCCAGGCGAGCGCCGCGGCGACATCCACCTCGGCGCGTGCCAGGGCGCCCCGGGCCGCGTGGACGGCCTCCCCGGGGCGCAGGAGCGTCTTGGACGGGACACAGGCGTAGTACGAGCACTCGCCGCCGGCCAGTGCCCGCTCGACGACGGCGACCCGGAAGCCGCGTTCGGCGATCTCTCCCGCGGTGTGTTCACCAGGGGAACCGGCGCCGATGACGATGACGTCGAAGTCGGTCTGGGTGTGCGCCATGTCGGTGCCTCCCTCAGTACGAGGTCGCGAGCCGGCGTCCCCGGCTTCCGATGACTGGTCGAGCCGGCGTCCCCGGCTTCCGATGACTGGTCGAGCCGATGTCGCGCCCGAGGAGTCCTTGCCCATGGTCCCCGGGCCGACGGGGCCTCGCACCCGTGTCGGCCACGGGGCAGATCCCCGGCCGTGGTCACCGGGGACCCGCGTCGGCCACGGGGCAGGCCCCCGGCCATGACCTCGCCGTGCGCCCCAGCGCCCTACCGCAGGGACCTGAACGCGGCCCGTACCTCCTGGGTCAGCAACTGCGGCTGCTCCCAGGCGGCGAAGTGGCCCCCCTTGTCGACCTCGTTCCAGTGGATGATGTTGCCGAAGGTCCGCTCGCCCCAGCTGAGCGGGGCGCGGTAGATCTCGGCGGGGAAGACCGTGACCGCGACCGGAAGGCTCGGGATGGCGACGGCGTCGAACGGCCCGCCACCGGCCTGGGCGCCCTCCCAGTACGACCGCGAGGACGAGGTCCCGGTGTTGGTCAGCCAGTACAGCGAGATGGCGTCGAGCATCTCGTCCCGGGTGAGGACCTTCTCGGGCTCACCGCCGCTGTCGGTCCACTCGGCGAACTTGTCGTAGTAGTAGGCGGCCATGGCGACCGGGGAGTCCGCCAGCGCGTAGCCGATCGTCTGCGGGCTCTGGTTCATCATCGCCGCGTAGCCGAAGCCGTCGCGGTAGAAGTGCAGCAACCGGTCGTAGGCGATCTTCTCGCGGGCCGAGAGGCCGGCGGGGGCCGGATCGAAGTTGCGGAGGTGGCGGAGCACGTCCTTCGGCACGGTTCCGGGCATGTTGACGTGGATGCCGAGCAGTCCCTTGGGCTGCTGCACCGCGAGCAGCTCGGAGATGATCGCGCCCCAGTCGCCGCCCTGGGACACGTACTCGGGATAGCCGAGTCTGAGCATGAGCGTGTGGAAGGCGCTCGCCATGTGCGCGGGGTTCCAGCCGACCGCCGTCGGCTTGCCGGAGAAGCCGTAGCCCGGCATGGTCGGCAGCACCAGATGGAAGGCGTCCTCGGCACGGCCACCGTGCGCCGTCGGGTTGGTGAGCGGGTCGATGACCTTCAGCAGCTCGATGATCGAGCCCGGCCAGCCGTGCGTCATCAGCAGCGGCAGGGCACCGGAGTGCGGGGAGCGGATGTGGGCGAACTGGATGTCCAGCCCGTCCACCTCGGTGATGAACTGCGGCAGCGCGTTGAGCCTCGCCTCGATCCTGCGCCAGCTGTAGCCGGTGCCCCAGTACTCGACGAGCGGGCGCAGCTTCGCCAGCTGGGCGCCCTGGGACCGGTCGCCGACGGTCTCCTCGTCCGGCCACCGCGTCGCCCGCAGCCGCCGCCGGAGGTCGGCCAGGTCGCGCTGCGGGACCTTGATGCGGAAGGGCCGGACACCGGCGCCTCCGTGAGCGGCGGTGCCCGTGGCCGTGGTGCCGCCGGTCGCGGCGCGCGCCTGGCCGGGCAGGCCGATCTGTGCGCCGGCGGCGACGCCTGCCGCGAGGCCCAGGAACCGGCGCCGGCCGGGACCGTGATCGGTGGTTTCGGTCGTGCTCATCCAAACTCCTTCTGATCGGGTCGGGTCTGCTGGGCACCGCGGACAAGGTGGGTCACGGGTCCGCCGAAGCCGTGTGCTGCGGGGCGCGCGGTGTCTCCCGCAGGCCGCGCTTGTTCCAGCCGTGGAAGGGGGAGAGGTCGCCCGCGTCCCACCTCTCGCGCAGCCCCGGGGTGGCGAGATCCCAGTCCGGGCGGACCTCGCTGCTGACCTGGCGCAGGTCCTGCCAGAGATCGGTCAGCGACGGCCGGCCCCAGAACCAGTAGCCGTTGTAGACGCGGTGAACGATGAGCCCGGGCTTGAGCACGAGGGTGTGCGGGATCATCGGGTCGTGCTCCGGGTCGGTGTACTCCTGGATGTCGAGATCGCGCTGGACGATCCGCCCGGGATCCGACAGGAAGGGCCAGAAGGCTCCCACCGAGGCGCGGAACTCCTGGAGGGTGTGGTGTTCGTCGGTGGCGATCGTCGCGATCTGCGTGTAGGCGACGGCGATCTTCGTCTGGAACGACGCGAGATCCTGGTGCTGCTGGTGCTCCTTCGGGCAGTAGTGGCCGCGGGCCAGGGTGAGGATCATCGGGTCCTCGCCCTGAAGCTCGCTGAGCCGCCTCAGGACGCCGGTGTGGTCGGGCAGCTCGTAGTCGGGAAACGTGGCACCGGGAACGATGTCGGAGCGCATGGCATGCCTTTCGCGGTCGGCGAGGAACGGAGCGGCAACACCTGCTGGGACGTGCCCGGCCGGTCGGCCGGGCGTGAAGGACCTGGACGGCACCCTCGGCCGGGTCACGGCAGGGCGAGCACGCCCGGGCCACGCTCGCGCGGTCACGTCGCACGAGTCGACGGGCGACCTGTCGCTACGGCGCCGCCGGCTCGCTGTCTCTCGCCATCGGTACGAAGTCGTGGTTTCTCGCGATCGGTACGAAGTCGTTCAACAGTCTGTGCTCCGCACCCGGCGCTCGCACCCGTGGGCCACCCCGGTCGGCACACGGGCGCACACATGTCGAGCGCGGGCTGCGCGCACCCGGGGTGCCCGGATGCGGCCCAGGGACGGCACGGAGGTATCCCGCCCCAGGCTGCCGCGAACATGATCCATCTCGCTGGACCCGGTGGCTTTGCGGGACAATCCTGCACAACTGCTGCAGAGCGCTCACTTGATCCGCACCACGCCGGTGGCAAGCCCTTCTGACCGGTGCTGATGCGAGGCCCGCCGCACACCTACACCGACGGCCGGCTCCGCACGCGGTGAGCACGGCGGACGGAGGAAGACGACATGACCGGACGGCTCCACGGCACGGTGGCACTGGTCACCGGCGCCAGCAGCGGCATCGGCGAGGCCACCGCCCGCAGCCTCAGCGAGCAGGGCGCGACGGTCGCCCTGCTCGCACGACGCCGCGAGAGGCTGACGAGCCTGGCGGAGAAGATCCGCGCCGCCGGCGGCACTGCCCTCGTCGTAGCGGCCGACATCACCGACCAGCCCCAGGCCGCGGCCGCCGTCGACCAGGTGGTGGCCGAACTCGGCCGCCTGGACACGCTGGTGAACAACGCCGGTTTCATGGGGCTCGGGCCGGTGCTGAACGCTCCGCTCCAGGAGTGGGAGCGCATGCTGGAGGTCAACGTCCAGGGCCTGCTGTACGTCACCCACGCCGCCCTGGCGCATCTGGTGCGGGCCGCGCAGGACTCCACGCGGCAGGTGGCGGACCTGGTCAACATCAGCTCCACCGCGGGGCGGGTCGCCCGGCGCGGAACGGCCGTCTACAACCTCACGAAGTTCGGGATCAACGGATTCGCCGAGGCGCTGCGGCAGGAGGTCCTGGCCAAACACGTGCGTGTGAGCGTGGTGGAGCCCGGCGCGGTCGACACCGAGCTGAGTTCGCACCTGCGGGACGGCGTACGGCAGTCGATCGAACGGCAGGTGCGGGGTCTGGAGCTGCTGCGGCCCGAGGACATCGCCGACGCGGTGACGTACATCGTCACACGGGACCGGCGGGTGGCCGTCAACGAGATCCTCGTACGTGCCGCTGACCAGACCTGGTAGCGGCGGTCGGCGCCGTCCGGCGGCCAGTGACACGTTGCAGCGGACGGATGACAGGTGCCACGGGCCGGGAGGACCAGGGTGTCTCACGGGGGCGATCGTGGTGCTTTTCCGTAAAGGTGGTCCGAGGAAGTGCTTCTGCGACATGGGCAGAGGCCGCCTACCCTGAACAGCGGGAGTGATCGAAGATGGCGAAGATCCTGTTCGTGATGACGGGGGCGTCGTACTGGGTTCTCAACGACGGCACCAGGTACGCGACGGGTTACTGGGCCGAGGAGTTCGCGGCCCCGTACAAGGCGTTCACCGAAGCCGGTCACGAGGTCGTGGTCGCCACGCCCAACGGCGTGACACCGACCGTCGACATGATGAGCCTTCGTCCCTCGATGGCCGGTGGCGAGCAGGTGGCTCTCGACCTGGAGGCCGTCATCCGCTCCGCGGAGGTGATGCGCAGGCCGCTCCAGCTGTCGGACGTCCGGCTGGAGGACTACGACGCGGTGTACCTGCCCGGCGGACACGGTCCGATGTCGGACCTGTGGCTGGACGCCGACGCGGGCCGCATCCTGACGGCGCAGCTCGCCTCCGGGAAGCCGCTGGCGATCGTGTGTCACGCGCCCGCCGCGATCCTGTCCACCAGGATCCACGGCGAGTCGCCCTTCAAGGGCTACCGGATCACCGCCTTCACCAACGAGGAGGAAGAGGCGGTCGGGCTGGCGTCGAAGGCGCCGTGGCTGCTGGAGACGGAGCTGAAGGAGAAGATCGGCGTCGAGTTCAGCGGGGGCGGGCTGTGGCAGCCGTACATGGTGGAGGACCGCAACCTGATCACCGGGCAGAACCCGGCGTCCGCCGCGGTCGTCGCGGAACGGCTGCTGAAGGTGCTGGTGTAGCCGCGGCCGCCCGGACGGAGCGACGACCGGCAGGTCTCCCCACGGTTTCGAGGGCCTCGTGCGCTGTCCGGCGTATCGGTGCGGCGTCCCAGGCCCTCCTCCGCCCGACCGGTGGGTGACGTGCCCAGGCCGAGCCCGTCGCACTGACAGCAGACACCAGGCCGCGCTCGTTTGCGTGGCGCCGGCATTCGGATACGCACACAGGATGGTGGGCCATGGACATGAAGCTCGAAGTCGTCGTGGTACCGGTCTCGGACGTGGACCGGGCCAGGGACTTCTACACCAGGCTGGGCTGGCGGCTCGACGCGGACCTCGCCACCGACGAGAAGTTCCGCGTGGTGCAGGTGACGCCGCCGGGCTCCCCGGCGTCGGTGATCTTCGGCAGCTCGGTCACCGATCAGGCACCGGGCTCCGCCCAGGGGCTGCATCTGATCGTGAGCGACATCAACGCCGCACACGACGAGCTCAAGCGCCTCGGCGCCGAACCGAGCGAGGTCTTCCACGACGAGGGCGGCGTCTTCCACCACGCCGGGACCGAGGCGCGCGTGCCGGGCCCGCACCCGCAGCGCAACAGCTACGGCTCGTTCCTGTCGTTCAGCGACCCGGACGGCAACGGCTGGGTCCTGCAGGAGATCACCACCCGGCTCCCGGGACGCCTGGACACCGAGGCCACGACCTTCTCCTCGGTCGGCGACCTGGCGGACGCCCTGCGCCGCGCCGCAGCCGCGGAGGGCGGCGCGGCAGGCACCGCGAACGACCAGGACTGGCCGGAGCGGTACGCGCGGTTCCTGGCCGGCGAACAGGCCGGCACCGAACTGCCCGCATAGGCACGCCGCGCCCCGGCCGGGTGCCGGCACCGGACCCCCGCGAGCGCGAGCCCCCCGCGTGCGCGCCGCAGCGGGGGCCCGGTGCTTCGACTATTTCAGTTACTTCAGTGTTGACTCGTACTCGCTGAGCGGCAGGGCGTCACGCAACTGCCGCCGCGAGGTGATCGACAGCTTGGCGAAGACCTTCCGCAGGTGCCACTCGACCGTGCGGGGGCTCAGGAACAGCCGGGCCGCGACCTCCGAGTTGGAGAAGCCGTCACGCGCGAGCACCGCGATCTGTCTCTCCTGTGGCGTCAGTTCGTCACTCGACGCCGCAGCGGTCTTGGCCCGGCGTACGGACTCACCCGAGGCGAGCAGCTCCCGGCGGGCCCGCTCGGCGAACGCCTCCATCCCGATGGAGACGAACATCTCGTACGCCGTGTGCAGTTGTTCCCGCGCCTCGGACCGGCGCCGCATGCGCCGCAGCCACTCCCCGTACAGCAGGTGCGCACGCGCCAGTTCGGGGCGCAACTGCGTCCTGGCGAACCGCTCGATGGCCTCGCGGTAGAGGTCGTCGGCGAGCTGGTCGTCGCTCAGCAGCGCCCGGGAGCGGGCGAGGATGCCCTGCGCCCAGTCGGTGTCGCACATTCCGGCCGCGTCCATCAGCCCCTGGAACGCGTCCTGGGCTGCCGTCTCCTGTCCGACGCGCACCGCCGCTTCGACGAGTTCGGGCAGCACCCACATCGCGACGAACACCTGGGCGATCCGCGTGCTGGCCTGCGCCGCCGGGAGCGCCTCCTCGTACCGGCCGAGGCCGTTGTAGAGGATCGCCGCGGCCCAGTGCGCGCAGGTGACCGCGTTCAACTGGCCGTCCGCGGTGGCCCATTCGATGGTGTCGTCGATCAGCTCCGACGCCTCGGCCGGCCTGCCCCGCACGGCCGCCAGGAGGAGCTTGGTGTGCTGCGCCATGGGCATGCCCGTCGCCGCGGAGACGGTCTCGGATTCGGCGACGATCTCGTCCGCTGTGCTGAGGTCGCCCGCCAGCACGGTGGAGATCCCCAGGGACGCGAGGTAGATGGGCAGTTCGGTGAGGGCGCCGGCGGCCCGTACCACCTCGACCGCTCTGGCGTAGGTCTCGTGCATGACCCGGTCGTCCCAGATCGCGCAGCTGACACCGCAGGTCGCCCAGCCCCAGGCCAGGAGCTCCTGCACGGGGTAGTCGACGAGCGCCTCCATCGCCCTGCGGAACGTGGAAAGCGCGGCTTTGTGGCCGTCGGTGACGAGGAGTGCGTAGCCCTCCAGCACGAGATCGAGGGTGCTCGGGCCGCCCTCCGGCGGGGGGAGCTCCCGGATCGCCCGGGAGACCGCCTTGAGGGTGTGCTCGTCCGAGGCGGCGAAGGTCGCGGTGGCCCAGGCCAGGAGGTAGGTCTCCCGGGCCATCTTCATGTCGAACTGCTCCAGGCGCTTGGCCGCCTTCAGCAGCATCGGCGGGGCCTGGTCGTTGAAGCCGGCCGCGAAGGTGATGTGGCTGCGCAGCAGATAGGCCCGTGCGCGCTGGAAGTCGTCCTGGGCGTCCTGCTCGACGATGCCGACGAGCTCCCGCGCGGCGTCCAGGTCGCCGGCCCGGAAGCTGGCGTTCGCCGCCGCCAGGGCGCGTTCGGCACGCTGCACGGTGTCCACGGTGAGGGCCGCCGATCGCCGCAGGAAGGCCGCGGCGGCGGCCGGCCCGCCGCGGGCCTGCGCGCGGTCGGCGGACCGTTCCAGTTCCGCGGCGACGGCCTCGTCGGGTGCGGCGGCCGCGGACGCCAGGTGCCAGGCGCGGCGGTCCGGGTCGGTCCCGGCGTCGGTGGCCTCCGCCAGCGCCTTGTGCACCGCGCGGCGGTCGTCCGCCTTCGCCGAGCGGTACACCGCCGAGCGCACCAGCGGATGACGGAAGATCACACGTGTGCCGAACGTCAGCAGCCCGTCCGTGCCGTTCACCAGGGCGGTCTCCGGCCTGGCACCGAGCTCGCTGGCGGCCTGCCAGACCAGGGCGGGATCTCCGGTCGGCTCCGCCGCGGCGACCAGCAGCAGCAGCCGGGTCTGCTCGGGCAGCTCGGCGATCCGGGCGAGGAAGCTCTCCTCGATGCGGGCCGGCAGCAGGTCGGCGTGGACCAGGCCGAAGCCGCCCGCCAGCTGAGTCACCGTCAACCTGCTGGGCAGCTCCAGCAGGGCCAGGGGATTACCCCTGGTTTCAGCCACGAACCGGTCACGGATGCGCTGGTCGAGCCGGACCCGTGTCACCGAGTCGAGCAGCGCGTGCGCGTCGGCTTCCTGCAACCCCTCGACCAGCAGGTCGGGCAGTCCCAGCAGCTCCTGCGGCCGTTCGCGGGCACCGAAGATCAAGCCGACCGACTCGGCCTGCGAACGGCGGGCGACGAAGCCGAGCACCTGCGCGGAGACCCGGTCCATCCACTGCGCGTCGTCGACGAAGCACAGCAGAGGGCGCTCCTGCGTGGCCTCCGACAGCAGGCTCAGGACTCCCAGTCCGACGAGAAAACGTTCCGGCGGCGGTCCCGCTCGCATTCCGAATACGGTTTCGAGTGCATCGCGCTGCGGGGCGGGCAGGTATTTCGTCCGGTCCAGCAGCGGCGAACAGAAATGATGCAGCGTGGCGAAAGGAAGCTCCATCTCGGATTCCACGCCGACCGTGCGCAGGACCTGCATATTCGTCGCCGACTGCTCCGCATATTCCAGCAGCGTCGACTTGCCCACCCCCGGCGGGCCGTGCACCACCAGCACATGACTCTCGCCGCCGCGCACATCCGCGATCACCTGGTCGAGACGGGCACATTCCGGTCCGCGTCCGAGCGGTCCGGTTCTTTCCCCGTTCCCCTGACCGTTTCCCGGATGCGTCACGGCCCCCCACCCCCATCGCAAGCGCATTCCACCTCGACACCGTACAACAGGGGCCGAGGCCCAGTGAATGGCTGGTTTTCGATGCCTTTTGCCAATATCGGCGCCAGACAGCGCGGACCTCTCCTCGTGTCCCGGCGGTCCCGAGCCTTTCCACATCAGCTCCGTGCAGGTCAAGTGGCCTTCGAAGTGCGCCCACGGACCACCGGTGCTGTGCTGTGCAGGCCAGAGAAACCTGCACGTCGACGGGAGAGGGATGCGGATGAGCGAGACCTACCGCGCTGCCCAGATCGCCACCGCCGGAGGAGCGTTCGAGATCGTCGAACGCGACGTGCCCCGGCCGGGCCCAGGGCATGTGCGGATATCCATGGATGCCTGCGGGATCTGCCACAGTGACGCAGGCATGGTGAACGGGATCTTCCCCGGCCTTAGCTTCCCGCTGGTCGCGGGCCACGAGATCGCGGGCCGCATCGACGAGATCGGCGAGGGCGTCGTCGGGAACTGGAACGTGGGGGACCGGGTCGCGGTGGGCTGGTTCGGCGGCAGCTGCGGCCACTGCGAACCGTGCCGGCAGGGCGACTTCATCGTCTGCGACAACCTGAAGGTGCCCGGCTGGGCCTACGACGGCGGGTACGCCGAGAGCGTCGTGGTGCCCGTGGATGCCCTGGCCCGGATTCCCGACGGGCTGTCGGCGACCGACGCGGCGCCACTGGCCTGCGCGGGTGTGACCATGTTCGACGGGTTGCGGCGCAGCCCCGCCCGCCCCGGCGATCTCGTGGCCATTCTCGGCATCGGCGGGCTGGGACACCTCGGCATCGCCTACGCGGTCGCCATGGGCTTCGAGACCGTGGCCATCGCCCGGGGTGAGGCGAAGGCGGACCTCGCCAAACACCTCGGCGCGCACCACTACGTCGACAGCACCGCCGCCACCCCCGTTGCCGAGGCGCTCCAGGCGCTCGGCGGTGCCAAGGTCGTCATGGCGACCGCGGCGAGCTCCGAGGCCATCACGGCCACCATCGACGGTATGACACCGCGCGGAGAGCTCGTCGCCATCGGCGCGACGTACGAACCGCTGGGCATCAATCCGCTGCAGTTGCTGCTGCGCGGCCGGGTCGTGCGAGGGCACCCGTCCGGCACGTCCAAGTCGGTGCAGGACACGATGGAGTTCAGCGCCCAGCACGGGATCACGCCGATGAACGAGGTCGTACCGCTGAGCGAGATCAACGAGGCGTACCAGAAGATGATGTCCGGTGCCGCACGGTTCCGGATGGTCGTCTCGCGTGAGTGAGGCCCGTGCGCCGGCGGCCTGGGACGGCCCCCGTCGCGCGGGCCGCCGCGCCTGCCGACGGGGACTCCGCCGGATCGCCGGCAGAACGTCGGCAGAACGCCGTCACTGCTCGTCGAGCAGCCTCGCCAGCACCAGGTCCCAGTCCATCCACTCGTGCTCCTTGCCCAGCGGGACCTCTTTCCAGGTCCGCTCCAGCCACGCGCGCACCGGCGGCACGGGGGCCTCCAGCAGGGCGACGGCGCCGAGGCCGCCGAGCTGGATGCGCATCCTCGGCTCGCCGTCGTCGTCGTTCGCGGACACACACAGGGGCCAGATACGTACGTCCCCGCGTCCCATGAGCGCGTGCATGCCTGCCGCGAGCAGGTTCCGGGCGAACACCCACTCCCGGATGCTGTCCGCGTGCTCGGGAAAGTCCAGGCGCGCCGCCAGCGGGTCGTTGCGGTCGTAGGTCAGACGGGCCGGGAGGGGGAGCTTCTCGCCGGAGCGCAGCACCAGTTCAAGGAGGAGCCGCTGTTCCACGAGTACGGTTTCGTGCTGCCGGGCGTTGTCGCCGGCGGGCGGCCAGGCGGTCATGACGGCTCCAAGAGGGCGATCGACTTGTCGTTGTTCGGGTCACGGCTGTGCCCGGGAGTGCGGTCGCTCTCGGTCAGGCCGCCCCACACGCCGTAGTCCTGCTGTGTCGCGAGGGCGAAGCGGCCGCACGGGACGCGGACCGGACAGGCGTCGCAGACGGCGCGGGCCCGCGCCTCACGCCGGTGCCTGGCTTCGCCGCGCTCGTAGGGCGGAGAGAAGAAGACGGAGAGGTCCATGCCCCGGCAGGCGGCCTCCTGCTGCCAGTCCCACAGGTCGGTCAGGGGCTTCACACGCATTTTCATGAGACCTCCGGTATGTGCGCTCAGTGGCCTGCGGCCGCCCCGCGAGCGGCGTCATGCAGCGAGCATGCGTCCGGCGGCGGTGTCCTCGAATCGGCCATATGACCGCATTGAGCCGGGGGACGGCTGCGGCAAGGACCCGCGCGGAACCCGGACGAGGCGTAGGCTTTTCGGATGTCCTCGAGCGGCCTTTCAGGGACCGCCGCGAAGCGGAGGAGATGCGTTGCGCGAGCGTGGGCCGGTCCACACCGAGGTGGCCGATGGCCTGGTAGGGCGGGAAGAAGCCCTCGGAGCCGTCGGGCAGTTCCTCCACGCGGCCTCGCAGACGGGGGGAACACAGCTCCTCATCGGTGACGCGGGCATCGGCAAGTCCGTGTTGCTCCACCGTGCCGCGGAGATGGCCCGGGCCGCCGGATCATCCGTCGTGCACAGCGCAGGTGTGGAGTTCGAGGCCGATGTCTCCTATTCGGGCCTCCACCAGATCCTGCTGCCTCTCGAAGGTGACTTCGACCTGCTGGACCCCGGACCGCGCAAGGCACTGGAGGTCGCGCTGGGGTTCGGCGTGGGCCCCCACCCGGAACGCGCGCAGGTGTCGGAGGCGGTGCTCGACCTGATCAGCCGGGCCGCCGCCCGCCGGCCGCTGCTGGTCATCGTGGACGATGTGCAGTGGCTCGACCGGGCCAGCGCCGGTGTGCTGAGCTTCGTGGCACGTGGGCTCGGGGGGACCCGGGCCGGGTTCCTGGCCGCTGCCCGCCTGGGGCTCGAGAGCCATTTCGAACAGGTCGGCCTGCCCCAGCGCGTGCTGGGGCCGCTCGACGACGAGGCCGCGGCAGTGCTGCTGCGTGCCCGGTTCCCGCAACTCACCCCCGGGGAACGCGCGCAGTTGGTGACGGAGGCGCAGGGCAACCCGCTGGCCTTGCTGGAGCTGGCCGACGACGTGGCGAGCGGTGCGCAGAGCGCCATGGCGCCCTCGGCGGTCGTCTCCCCCCTCCGCCGCCTCCAGACACTGTTCACGGCACGGCTCAACGGCCTTCCGGCCCCCACCGTCCGCCTCGTCCTGCGCGCGGCCCTGGACGCCACGGGCGACCCCCGCATCCTGCAGTCCACCGGACCGGGCTCACCTGGCCCCGGCGACCTGGCCCCGGCCGAGCAGGCCCGGCTGATCCGCGTCGACGAGGACGCCCGCCGTATCGTTTTTGCACATCCGCTGATCCGCTCGGCGGTGGTACGTCAGTCGACCAGCAGCGAGCGGCACACCGCCCACCGTGACCTCGCCGATCTCCTCGCCGACGAACCCGAGCGCAGGGCGTGGCACCTCGCCGAGGCGACGGTCGAGCCGGACGAGTACGTGGCCGGGCTCCTCGACGACGTCGCCCAGCGGGTCCTCAGACGCGGCGACGCCGGCGGAGCGGTCTCGGCACTGGTGCGGGCCGCCGAGCTGAGCCCCCTCGGCAGCGACCGGAGCCGCCGGCTCTCCGAGGCCGCGTACATCGGCGCGGACGTCACCGGCCGGCTGCGCGACACACCGCAGCTGCTGGCCGCCGCCCGCGCCGCCGACCCCGGGAGCGACGAGCCCTTGCACGCGGCAGTGGCCGCCGCGTACATCCTGCTCACCGGAGAAGGCGACATCGACACGGCCCACCGGCTGCTGGTCGGGGCCCTGAAGGCGTTCCCGACGAGGGGCGAGGCGCGCGAGCGG
Source organism: Streptomyces sp. Act143 (assembly GCF_003143935.1). Taxonomy (GTDB): domain Bacteria; phylum Actinomycetota; class Actinomycetes; order Streptomycetales; family Streptomycetaceae; genus Streptomyces. The sequence goes on from NZ_QFRX01000001.1 coordinate 8,405,703, forward strand.
GTCGTGAACGAGGCATTCCGCTCGTTGCTGCTGGTGTGCTTCTTCGGCGGGCGCCCCACGCTGTGGGACGCCTTCCACGATTTCCTCGCGAGTTCCGAGGGCGACGGGCTCGTCGCCCTGTGCGGCGTCACTTTCTGCGACCCGGCCCGCACCGACCCGGACACGTTGAAACGGCTCGACAGCCTGATCGCCGACAACGACGAGGAACGGGACCCGACCCGGATCGTGTGGCTGTCGATCGCCAGTGTCTTCGTCGACCGGCTCTCGGGTCTGCGCCAGGGACTGTGGCGCACGGTTCGCGACGGACGCGAGGGGGGTGCCGTCGGCTCCGCCATCAACTCCATGCAGCTGCTGGGCATCGACGACTTCCTGACCGGCCGGTGGGACGAGTCGCAGCGGCTGATCGACGAGAGCGTCGACCTCTGCGACGACCTCGGGTACGAGATCATCGCGGTGCCGGGACGATGGGGCCAGGGTCTGCTCGCCGCCGCCCACGGCGACTTCACCCGCGCCGAGACACTGGCCGACGAGATCACCCGGTGGGGAGCCCCCCGGGGTGTCCGGGTCGCTCAGATCTACGCGTGGCAGATCCGGGCCCTGGTGGCGCTGGGACGGGGCGACTACGACGAGGCGTACCAGCAGGCCGCAGCCATCAGCCCGGCAGGCGAATTCGCCTTCCGTACCCCCATCGCGCTGTGGGTGTGCATGGACCTCGTCGAGGCGGCTGTGCGCAGCAACCGCCCCGCGGAGGCCGCGGCACACGTGGCTGCCATGCGCGACAACGACATCGCCGCCCTGTCGCCCCGGTTGGCGCTGCTGGCGACGGGTTCGGCGGCCATGGCCGCCTCCGACAGCACGGCCGCCGCGCTCTTCGAGGAGGCGCTCGCGCTGCCCGGTGCCGACCGCTGGCCCTTCGAACTGGCTCGTGTGCGGCTGGCCTACGGCGAGCATCTCCGGCGCGCCAGGGCTGTCACCGCCGCCCGTGAGCAGCTCAGCGCGGCGCGCGACGCCTTCCAGCGGCTGGGTGCCCGCCCCTGGGCTGCGCGGGCCGAGAGCGAACTGCTGGCCACCAGCCAGACCAGGTCACGCGTGGGGAAACAGGGACCGGACGCGCTCACGTCCAGGGAGCGCGAGATAGCGATGCTCGCGGCTTCCGGACTGAGCAACAAAAAGATCGGGGAGCGGCTGAACCTCTCCTCCCGGACCGTCGGCGCCCACCTGCGCCACGTCTTCCAGAAACTCGGCATAGCGTCCCGCGCCGCACTGCGCGACGCACTCGGCCCGGCCCCGTCCCCACCGCACAACCCGGCGGAATGATTCCGGTGCCGGCCGCCGTCGCACCGGGCGGCCGTGCGCTGACGAACCGGACCCGGGCCTGCCGCGCACACCTGCTCCGCGCATTTGCGATACAGGGCTGCCGGTTCGGCGTCCGAAAGGGCCGCCGGCATCACCTCGAGGCGCCCGCCGCCCGACGCCGCGGCGCCGGACCGTGGCCGCCCGCCGACGCGGGCCGTCGGCCGTCCGCCACAGACGACGTCGCCCTGATGCCGGCCCTCCAGCGCCGCATGCGCCCGCCACCGGCCATCTGACCCGGCCGACCGGGGCCCGCGCCCCATGCCGACCGGGGCCCGCGCCCCATGCCGACCGGGGGGCCCGCACCCCATGACCGCCAGGCCCGTCAACCCGCAGCCCCCCATGACCGCCAGCCCCGTCACTCCACGGCCCTCTCATGACCGAGACGGCGTTCCACGCCCTCACCACCCGCCCCGGAGATGCCCTCACCACCCGCCCCGAAGATGCCCTCCCGGCCCGCGCAGCCAGATGACCGATGTAACGGTTTCGGTCGGGAGACATCGTGTAAGGACGCCCCCGCCGGCTCAAGGCGGAGGAAGCGTCCGGCAACGTACGGGAGTACCCCATGCCACTCGGCTCTCTTGCGGAAACCGACAACGCGGCCCTCAGCCGCCTGTCCGACTCGCCCGCCGAGCTGTACGGACGACGACGCGAGTGCACGACGCTCGGCGCGCTGCTGGAGGAGGTACGCGGCGGACACAGCGCGGTTGTGGTGGTGCGCGGTGAGGCGGGCGTGGGCAAGACCACCCTCCTCGACCATGTGCTGCGCTCCGCGGCACAGGACCTGCCCGTCATCCGGGCCGCGGGCGTGCAGGCGGAGCGGGACGTCGGTTTCGCCGCCCTGCACCAGCTGTGCGGATCGCTGCTGGACCGGCTCGACCGTCTTCCGGACCCGGAGCGCCATGCGCTGGAGAGCGTCTTCGGGCTGCGGACCGGCCCGGTACCGGACCGCCTCCTGGTCGGGCTCGCCGTGCTGGACCTGCTGTCCTCGGTGGCCGGCGAGCGGCTGGTGTGCGTGGTCGACGACGCGCAGTGGATCGACCGGCCGTCGGCCCAGGCGCTCGCTTTCGCGGCTCGCCGCCTGCGCTCGGAGTCGATGCTCATGGTGTTCGTCACCCGCGAGCAGCGCATGGAGTTCCACGGCTTGCCGGAACTGGTGGTCGGCGGGCTGCGGGAGGCCGACGCGCGCAAGCTGCTGGAGAGTCTCGTGGACTGGCCGCTGGAGGCGCGGGTGCGCGATCGCTTCCTGGGTGAGGCACGCGGCAACCCGCTCGTCCTGCGGGACTGGGCACGGGAACTCACCGCCGAACTCGCCGGCGGCTACCAGGTGCCCGTGGTGGCACCGCCGTCGACCCGGCTCGAACTGGGCGTCCAGCGGCAGATGGCAGCTCTGCCGGAACAGACCCGGCGGCTGCTCGTGGTCGCCGCGGCCGACCCGACGGGCGACTCGGCCCTGGTGTGGCGCGCGGCCGCGCGGCTGGGCCTCATGCCCGACGCCGTCACGCCGGCCTGCGAGGCAGGTCTGCTCGCGCTCGGTGTGCAACTCCGCTTCCAGCAGACCGCGTTGCGGTCGGCCGTGTACCGGGCGGCGCCGCTGGCCACCCGACAGGAGGCACACCGGGCCCTGGCCGACGCGACCGATCAGGACAGCGCGCCCGACCGCCGGGCCTGGCACCGGGCCCTGGCGACCCCGGCACCCGACGACGCGGTAGCCGCGCACCTGGAACGCTCGGCCGACCAGGCACAGGAAGGCGGGAACCTGGTCGCGGCGGCAGCTCTCCTGGAACGTGCCGCCACCCTGACACCGGACCCGGTCCTGAGGGTCGAACGAGCCCTGGCAGCGGCCCAGGACAAGATCCTCACGGGCGCATACACCCCGGCACGGGGCCTGCTGGCGCTCGCCGAAGCCGGCGCCACGGGGCAGCCGCAGCGCGACCGCGCCTTCCAGCTGCGCGCCCGCCTGGCACACGTCTTCGAATGCGACGACAGCACACCCTCAATGCTCCTTGAGGCCGCACGGCGACTGGAGAAGAGCGCCACGGCCGTCGCCCGCCCGGCCTATCTGGAGGCGCTGACCGCCGCAATGTCCGCGGGCCGGCTCGCCGGTGAGGGCTGGTCGGCCGAAGAGGTGGCGCGGGCGGCACGCCGTGCGCCCGGGACAGCCGGACGGTCGGCTGCTGACCTGCTCCTGGACGGCTTCGCCGCACACTTCACCGAGGGGTACGCCGAGGGAGCCGACCGTCTGCGACCGGCCCTGGACGCCTTGGGCCCCGGCATGCCGCCACGGGAGGAGCTGCGCCGGTTGCGACCGGCCTGCATCGCCGCGCTGCACCTGTGGGACGACCGTGCCTGGGACGACCTGTCCCGGCGCCATGTCACGCTCGCCCGCGCCACGGGCGCGCTGGGCGAGCTGCGGCCTGCTCTCGGCATGCGCTCCCTGGTGCTGCTGCTCGCCGGCGAACTGGACGCGGTGGCGGCGGCTGAGCAGAGGCGGGCGGCGGCCGACCCGCAGGCCGATGGCTTCTCGTCGTACGGCGAACTGGGCCTGGCCGTGCTCCAGGCCAACGAGAGCCGGGCCCGGGAGCTGATCGGCGCGCTGGCCGAGCGGGCGGCAGCGGGCGGCCAGGGGACGACGATCACCTTCACCAAGTGGGCCCAGGCGGTGCTGTGCAACGGGATCGGCGCTTACGACCAGGCCCTGGCGGCGGCGGAGCACGGTGAGGCGTACTCGCAGGAAGTGGGCGTTTGCGCATGGCTGTCGGCCGAGTTGGTCGAAGCCGCCGTCCGGACCGGAGCGCCCGGACGCGCGAGCAGCGCGCTCACCCGCCTCTCCGAGACGGCTGTGGCCAGCGGCAGCGACTGGGCCGCGGGGATCGAGGCGCGCTCCAGGGCGCTGTTGAACGAGGGGGACGCGGCCGAGTGCCTGTACCGCGAGGCCGTCGAACGGCTGGGCCGTACCCGGGTACGGCTGGAGCTGGCCCGCGCCCATCTGCTGTACGGCGAGTGGCTGCGTCGGGAGGGGCGCCGTACCGACGCACGGGAGCAGCTGCGGACCGCACACGAGATGCTGTCCGCCATGGGAGTGCAAGGGTTCGCCGCGCGTGCCGGACGCGAACTGCTGGCCACCGGCGAGACGGTGCGCAAACGCACGGCCGACACGGCCAACCAACTCACCGCTCAGCAGGCGCAGATCGCCCGGCTGGCTTGTGACGGGCTGTCCAATCCGGAGATCAGCGTTCAGCTGTTCATCAGCCGACGCACGGTGGAATGGCACCTCAGCAAGATCTTCACCAAACTCGGCATCACCTCCCGCAAGCAGTTGCGTCTCGCCCTGCAGAGCACCACTCGGCCCGGTCGCCCTCATCGGCGCGCGTTCCGCCCCACCGCGCGTCCGCTGCCCGGGCCGGAGGGGCGGCAGTGTGCCGCGGAACTGCCCTCGACGGCCCGTCCGGCGTAACCCGCTCAGGGGCGAACCAGGGAATCTCCCTGGTTCGCTCACGCCCCGAACGGACCAGGGTGGGTGGGGCGGTTGCAGCGGGCGTGAGCCAGGGGTACCGGGGCATAAGCCTACGGTCGGCACACCGGCGAGCGTCCCGTCCCAGGCGGCGAGGGCACCCGAGGACGTGGCAGAACCTGAATTGAGGGAGTCGGACAGCATGGCGGAGAAGGCGTTGTACGGAGCCGTCGCGCTCGTGACGGGCGCCAGCAGCGGCATCGGCGCCGCGACCGCGCGTCGGCTCGCCCAGGACGGTGCCTCGGTCGCCCTGCTCGCGCGCCGCCGCGAGCGCTTGCTCCAGGTGGCGGACGACATCGTGGGGATCGGTGGTGAAGCCCATGTCATCAAGGCGGACATCACCGAGCCGGGGGGCGCGTCCGCGGCCGTCCAGGACACCCTGGACCGGTTCGGGCGTCTGGACATCCTGGTCAACAACGCCGGAGTCATGCTGCTCGGCACCGCGTTGCACACCAGGATCGAGGAGTGGGACCGGATGGTCGCGCTCAATGTGGCGGGCCTGCTGCACATGACGCACGCCGCCGTGCCGTATCTGATCGACGCGGCGGCGACGTCCCCGAGGGAGGTCGCCGACATCGTCAACATCGGCTCGACCGCCGCGCGGACCGCCCGGCCGGGCAACAGCGTGTACAGCCTGACCAAAGCCGGTCTGAGCAGCTTCACCGAGTCCCTCCGGCAGGAGCTCCTCACCGAGCAGGTGCGGGTCAGTCTCGTCGAGCCGGGCACGGTGGCCACCGAGCTCATGGACCAGCTGAGCGAGGCAGCCGGCGATGTCGCGTGCTGGCAGATGGACGGCACCGAGCCGCTGCGGGCCCACGACGTCGCGGACGCCATCGGCTACATCGTGACGCGTGAGCGGCGGGTGGCGGTCAACGAGCTGCTGCTCCGCAGCGGCGCACATAACTGGTAGCCGCGTCCGCGCGGATGCCGCGCGTCCCCAGGAGCGCCGGCGACGTCGTCCGTCCCTGCCGGGGGTCTGCCGTTCGCGCGCTCCGGTCAGCTCTCGGTCGCGAACCGTCCCCTGAAGGACGGCAGCGTGGTGAGGGCCGCGCCGAGGGTGACCCGGGAAGAGACGCCGAGTTTTGGATAGATCCGGTACAAGTGGGCTGCCACGGTCCGGTGGGAGAGGAAGAGCTTCTCCCCGATCTGCTTGTTGGTCAGGCCCGAGGCGGCGAGCGTGGCGATCCGGTGCTCCTGCGCGGTGAGGGCGTCGGCCTGCGATCCCCGGCTCGCCCAGGCGGTGGTGTGACCGATCGCCCGCAGCCCCTCCGCCGCCCGTGAGGCCCACGGAGCGGCCCCCAGATGACGGAACGTGTCCAGGGCCCGCTCCAGATGCACCCTGGACTCCTTCGCCACCCGGACGCGACGCAGGTGCTCGCCGTAGGCGAGGTGGACGCGGGCCAGGTCGAAGGGCCAGCGCTCGGCGTCCGCAACGGCCAGAGCCTCCTCGAAGTACGCGCCCGCCCGCTCCTCACCGACGGTCAGGGCCGTCGACGCGGCCGTGATCAGCGCCAGGCGGGGGGAGATGCCGGGCAGGTTCGTCGCACGCATCGCGGCCACATGGGAACGCGCTTCGGCCAGCCGTCCGGTGCGGACGGCGGCCTCCACGAGATCCATGGCGACCAGGAGCGCCAGAGGGGTGTGCGGCGCCAGCACACCCGCCGGGCTGATCGACGAACCGGCGCGGTAGGCGTCCTCGTAGTCCCCGCGGCCCAGTGCGGACAGGCCCAGGGCGTACTGCGCGAGGTGCTCGATGGCGTGCGCACCGCGCGGACTGGCCCACTGGATGGTGTCACCGGCCAGTCGCTGTGCCCGGGAGGCATCGCCCCGGACCCCCGCCAGCAGGCCCGTCATGGTGCCGAACTGATGGCCGGAGAACGCGTAGCCGTGCGCCTCGGCCATCGCCATGCCCTCCGCGGCCAGGCGACCGGCCTCGTCCCACTGACCGGTGAGGAAGTCGTCCAGACACAGCACCATCAGCGCCACCAGGGCGGAGGCGACCGCCCCGCCTCCGCGCCCGTCGTCGACGACCCGCCACAGGGCGGCACGGCAACCGGTCGCCCGGTCGACCAACAACGCCGCCGCCGAGATCCGCTCGATCCACACAGGGTTGGACTCGTGGTGCAGGTCGTAGATCTCCGCGTCGAGCCGGCGCAGGCTGTCCGCGGTGGCGCGTGCCGGGTCGGCGTACACCTCGACCAGCAGCTTCATCCGTGGCGGCAGCGGCACCGGCATCTGCTCGACGGCCGTGTCGAACGCCTCCCACAGCTCCGGCCGGCCGGCGCACACACAGGTCCTGTGCAGGGTGCGTACGGCCTCGAAGAGCGTGGGGTCGTCGTCGGCGTGACCGGCGTAGCTCGTCAGCGCACGGATCAGCAGGCGGTGCGCGGCGGCGACGTCGCCGTCGCGGTTCAGCAGCACGTGCGAGGCCGCGACGGCGGCCGGCAGCGATCCGCGCAGCTCCGGGTCGGCGCGGCGGGCCTCCACGAGCAGCTGCGCGGACGCGCGGAGTTCACCGGCGACCTCCGAACCCACACAGGCCGCCTCAGCCAGGCGCCTGCCGCGGTCGGCGGGTTCGGGGCTCAGATCGGCGGCTCGCACCAGGGCGTTGAACGAGCCGACGGCGTCACCGCGGCGGCGTATCCGCAGGGCGGACTGCTCCAGCAGGTCCGCCACCTCCTCGTCGCGGTCGGGTGCCGCCTCGGCGAGGTGCCAGGCCCGGCGGTCGGGTTGATCGGTCAGCGCACCGGCCAGCGCCCGATGCGCCTCGGCCCGCCGGCCTCTGGTCGCTCCCGAAACGATCGTCGCCCGCACCAGTGGGTGCCGGAAGACCAGACGCCCCAGGCCGCCGTCCTCGATGTGGACCACTTGGGCCAGTTCCGCCGGTGCGAGGACGCGGAGCACATCCTGCTCCGGGGTGGCGGCCCGCAGCACCGGCAGGTTCCCGCCGCCCTCCAGCGCGGCCAGGAGCAGCAGCCAGCGGGTGGGTTCGGGCAGCTGTGCGATCTGGGAGGCGTACAGGTCCTGCAGGCGGCGGCTGAGCGGCAGTACCTCGGAGCGGCCGCCTGCGCCGTCGCGTTGCGAGGCGGTCAGTGAGCTCGGCAGTTCCAGCAGGGCCAGGGGGTTGCCCTGGGCCTGCGCCAGAACCCGCTGCATGTCCCGGGCGCCCAGCGCCGGGAACCGGCTGTCGACCAGGACGGATGCCGCTTCCTCGGCCAGGGGGCGGACCGGGAGCTGAGGGAAGTCCGCCCACATGGCAACGCTGTCATGACCGGGTCGTGAGCCGCCGAGGAAGCCCACCCGGCTCCCGCCGAGCCTGCGCGCGACGAAGGTCAGCGCCTCCGCGCTGGCCCGGTCCACCCACTGCAGATCGTCCACGATGAGCAGCACCGGGCGGTCGCGCGCGGCCAGGCGCAGGAGTGCGAGAGCCGCACCGTAGACCGTCAGACGGTTCAGCACGGCGCCCTCGCTGAATCCCAGGGCCACCAGCAGCGCATCGCGGTGCGGCGGGATGAGGGCATCGACCTCATGGCGCAGCGGTTCGAACACGCGTGCGAGACCTGCGAAGCTGAGATCCGTGAGGTACTCGACGCCGTCGAAGCGCAGCACGAGCGCCCCGGCCGCCGAAGCGGCCTCCGCCGCGACCCCCAGAAGGACGGACTTGCCCACGCCGGGCTCACCCGAGACCAGTAGCGCCCCGCCGCCATCGACCGCCTTACCCACGAACGACCGCAGCAGCCTCACTTCCTCTTCGCGTCCTACCAGTCCCTCAGCGGGACTGCGCGACACCTGGCCCTGTTTCACCGTCCACTCCTCTCCCCGCTACCGACCAGATGAACGCACACCCACCGCCATGCGACTCGCGTCCATGGCGGCTTTCGGGCCACCCCCGCGTTCGGCCGTCCCCTGATACACCGTGTCAGCCAGGGACCCCGGGCGAACCGGTTGAACCCACTGGCCCGGGTACTGGCACGGGCCACGGGCGGCGACTGGTACGCGGTGCGCGCCGGAGGCCCCTCGAGAGAGCGGCGCGCTCACGCGCCTGCACGTCGAACTGAGCGTCTTCGCGGTGGCCGCCCTGCGATGCGGCAGCTCCGGAACGTCCTGCCGGAGAGCAGCACGCCGCTCACAGAGGCTTGGAACGCTGTTGGCAGGGGGTGCGTGGCCGCGGGCTCAGGTGTCGGCGGAGCGCAGGTCGTCGGGCAGGGCGGCACGCAGTTGGCGGCGCGAGGTGATCCCCAGCTTGGCGAAGACCTTGCGCAAGTGCCATTCGACCGTGCGCGGGCTGAGGAACAGCTCGGCGCCGATCTCGGGATTCGACCGCCCGCGGGCCGCGAGCCCGGCGATCTGGGCCTCCTGCGCGGTCAGCGCCTCGGTCTTCCCGGCCTTGTGCGCCCGCGCCGTCTCACCGGCGGCGAGCAGTTCACGGCGGGCGCGCTCGGCGAACGCCTCCGCGCCCATGGCGGCGAACGCCTGGTAGGCCGTGCGCAGCCACTCACGTGCCTCGATCCGCCGGCGCCGCCGGCGCAGCCATTCGCCGTACAGCAGCTGGGAGCGAGCGAGTTCCATCGACAGCTGGGTGCGCCCGAGGTGGTCGATGGCCGCACGGAAGTAGAGGTCCGCGTCGTCGTCGGCCAGCAGGGCACGCGACCGGGCCTCGATCCCGAGCGCCCACTCGGTGCCACTGGGACGTGTGGTCCGCACCAGTCGCTCCAGGGCGTCGATACCCGCCTCGCGCCGGCCGCAGCGAACGGCCGCCTCGACGAGCTGCACCAGCGCCCAGGTGGAGAAGGCGAAGTCCTGGCTGTCCGCGGCGGCCTGCTCCGCGCAGGCGAGCGCCTCCTCGTAACGGCCCAGGCCGTTGTAGAGCACGGCCTGCGCGTGCAGCGCGAGGGTCAGGCCGAGGCCCTCCCCGCGGCTGAAGGCGGCGTCGAGGGTCGCCTGCAGCAGCGGCGCGGCCTCCGCTTCCCGGCCCCGCCAGGCCGCCAGCGCCACGGCTCCGTATGCCGGCAGCCGGCTGTCGGTCGACTGGGTCACCGTGTCGACCTCCTCGACCAGGGCGGAGGCCAGCGTCAGCTCACCGGCGAACAGGTGCAGTCCGATACGGGTGCTGAGCGCGATGGGCAGGACGCCCAGCGCGCCGGCCTGCCGGGCGAACCCGACGAAACGCTCGCTGAGCACCTTCCAGCTGTCGTCGTCCCACAGGTCGTGGGCGGCGTTGCTGGCGAGCCAGAGCCAGCGCAGCGCGTCGGCCGGCGGCAGGTCGTGGTCGCGGAACGCGGCCACCGCCCGCTTCAGGTGCGGCGCCCCGGCCTCGTAGCCGTCGGCGAACAGCGCCGTCAGACCGCCGAGCAGCAGGTCGGGCGGGTTCGTGCCGGACCTGGCCGAGCCGCGGGCCGCCGCCGCGATCTCCACCAGCCCGACGTCGTCCCTGAGCCGGCCGACGAAGAGAGCCGCGGCGAAGGCGTCGAGATAGGTGTCCCGTGCGGTGGCGGGCTCGAACCGCTCCATGCGCTGTGCGGCCGACAGGAGCAGAGCAGGCGCGCTACGGCCCTGCGACGAGGCGAAGGCGAGCTGGCCCCGCAGCAGGCCCACGGTCGCCTGCTGGAAATCATCGAGCGGCCCGGCCTGTGCCACGGCGAGCAGGGCGACGGATTCCCCCGACGCACCCGCCTGGAGCTTCGCCTGTGAGGCCGCCAGCGCGCGAGCCACCTGCCGCGGCCGCTCGGGCGTGACCGCGACCGCGCGTTCGAGGAAGGCGGCCGCCGCGGCCAGCCCACCGCGGGCCTGGGCCCGGTCGGCCGACCGTTCGAGCTCGGCCGCCAGTGTCTCGTCGGGCTCCGTCGCCGCCTGGGCGCGGTGCCAGGCCAGCCGATCGGGGTCCAGCCCGGCATCGGTCGCCTGCGCGAGCGCCGAGTGCGCGTCCCGCCGTTCCTCCGCGGAGGCGGACCGGTAGGCCGCCGAGCGTACGAGGGGATGGCGGAAGCGGACGCGGACGCCGAACTCGATCAGGCCGGCCGTTTCGGCCGGGGCCGCCATGCTGACATCGATTCCCTGGGCCGCCGCAGCACGCCACAGCAGTCCGGGATCACCGGTCGGCTCAGCGGCCGCGGTGACCAGCAACTGCCGGGTCTGCCGGGGCAGTTGCTGCAACTGTCCGGCGAAGACCCGCTCGATCCGGTGCGCGGGTGGCATGGCGTCGAGCAGGGCGAATCCACCGGCGGCGTCAGCCGGGTTCCAGGCACGGGTCATCTCCAGCAGCGCGAGCGGATTGCCCTGGCTCTCGGCGATGATCTGGTCGAGCACCGCCGCGTCGAGCGGGCCGGGCAGCGCGGCAGAGACGAGTGCGCGGGCGTCGCTCTCACCGAGCCCCCCGAGGGCGAGTTGGGGGAACCCGTTCAGATCCCTCATGTCGTCGCCGGGGCGGCCGGCGAAGACGAACGCGATCGGCTCGGCCAGCAGCCGCCGGGCCATGAAGACGAGGGTGAGCACTGATGCCTGATCCAGCCACTGCAGGTCGTCGATCAGACACAGCAGCGGATGCTCCTCAGCCGTTCCGGCCAGCAGGTTCAGCGCCGCGAGGGCGACGAGGAAACGGCTGGGCGGTTCTCCGGCATGGAGGCCGAACGCGGTCCCCAGGGCGTCCCGCTGCGGGGCGGGAAGCCGGTCCAACTGATCGAGCGACGCTGCGCACAGCTGGTGCAGTCCGGCGAAGACCAGCTCCATTTCGGACTCGACGCCCGCCACGCGCAGCACCTGGAAGCCGTCTGCCCGGCTCGCGAGGTCATCGAGCAGGGCGGTCTTGCCCACCCCTGCCTCGCCGGTCATGGCCAGGACCTGGCTCTGTCCCGCGCGTGCCCCGGCCAGAAGCCGATCGAGCGCCTGACGCTCGGAGCGCCGCCCTCGCAGTTCCGGACCGGCAGTGCCCGGCATCGTCTCTACCCCCGACCGACGGGAAACTTGCTCGTGACCTGCACTATCTCCGCATGCGGGGCGCGACTCCCCGTGGTAACGGAGATGCTACACCGCGCGGCCTTGGCGCATGGCCGAAAATAAACGCTCAAAAGAGTTTTACAGCCCTATCGAGTGGATACAAGTCGGCACAATATTCACCTTTTGGCGTAACCCTACGGCTGGACCAGTTGATCTTCAGGTCCCCAGGAAGCACACGGCCGACGGCACCATCTCGCGCCCGGCATCGCACACCCGAGGTGTGCCCAAAGCCTTGCCATCAGCGTCACCCCCGCACCGGGATGACAGCACTCCGCACACCTTCCTAACAGCGCGCAACCCCAACACACCGAGCCGAGGCACCCCGGACACCCGCACACGCCCGCCGAACCGTCCCCGCTCCCGCGCGGGAATACATGTCAGCAGCTGTGGCCTTGTGCCGGTGACATCGCACGGTGACATCGCACGGTGACATCGAGGAAGGTCATGGACGGTTCCACCGAGGGCGGCCCGCGTAACCGACGGCAGCGCGCACTCATCCCGGTGCTGGTCTCGCTCGGCATGCTGGTCGCCGTGATCAGCAGCCTCGGCGCCCCGCTGGTCCCCACCATCGCCGCCGAGGAACACGTCGCCCTGCACGACGCGCAGTGGTCGGTCACGGTGCCTCTGCTCGTCGGGGCGGTGGTCACACCGGTGATGGGACGGCTGGGCGACGGTCCGCGGCGTCGCGCGGTGATGCTCGGGGCCCTGGCCGCGGTGCTGGCCGGCGGCATCCTCGCGGCGCTGCCGCTGGGCTTCGGCTCGCTGGTGACCGGCCGGGCGTTGCAGGGCATCGGACTGGGGCTCATCCCGCTGGCCATCGCCACCGCCCGGGACGCCCTGCCACCGCATCGCACGGGACCGGCGGTGGCCTCGCTGTCCATCACCACCGTCGCCGGGGTCGGCCTCGGCTACCCGGTCACCGGTCTGATCGCGCAGTCCTTCGGACTGCACGCCGGGTTCTGGTTCGGTACGGCGGCCGCCGCTGCCGCGCTGGTGGCCGCCGCCGTGGTGCTGCCGCCCTCCCCGCGCCGTGCCTCGGCACGGCTGGACGTCGTCGGTGCGCTGCTGCTCGGCGGCGCGCTCGCCGGGCTGCTGCTCGGTCTGAGCCGGGGCGAGATCTGGGGCTGGCACTCGCCACGGCTGCTCGTCCTGGCCGGGGCCTCGGTGCTGCTGTTCGTCGTGTGGGCCGGGCACGAGCTGCGGACCCCGCAGCCGCTGGTCGACCTGCGGCTGACCAAGGACCGGACCGTCCTGACCGCCCATGTCACCGCGCTGGTGGCGGGCGTCGGCATGTATCTGCTGGTGTCACTGGTCACCCGGTTCGTGCAGACACCGCGCACGGCCGGCTACGGCTTCGGCGCCTCGGTCGCCGTCACCGGGCTGGTGCTGCTGCCGTTCTCCCTCGCCGGCGTCGCCGCCGGGCGGGTGGTCCCGCTGCTGGCGCGGAGGGCCGGCAACGCCGTGGTCGTGCCGCTCGGCTGTCTGGTCTCGCTGGCCGCCGTCCTGGCCTTCGCGCTGGCCCACGACCGGCTGTGGGAGGTCTTCGCCGCCATGGCGGTGGCCGGCTTCGGCATCGGCTGGATGTTCGCCGTACTGCCCGGGATGATCGTGGGCTCCGTGCCCGCGCACGAGACCGGCAGCGCGATGAGCTTCAACCAGGTGCTCCGCTACGTCGGTTACTCCACCGGAAGCGTGCTGAGTGCGACCGTCCTCCAGGCGTACACCGCCGTGGGGCAGACCCTGCCCACGAGTGAGGGGTACCGGACGGCCGCGCTGCTCGCCTGCGGGGTGTGGGCGGCGATGATCGTGGTGACGTCGCTGCTGCCCGCCCGGCGCCGACCCGGCACGAGCCCGGTGGCGGGGGCGGCTGCTCGGCCCGGCGCGGCTCCCACGTCCCGTGAGCGGGCGGCGGACGAGGCCGCGCGGCGGGTGGCGCGCTGAGCTGTGGCACGGGCGGCGGGCACCTGTGCCGGAATATAGATGAGCGGTCGTCTATTATGTGAGGCACGTCGACTGTCCGATGCGTCGGGTGGCCGAGAGCAATCACGAACGGTTGTCGAACCGACGACAGGAGATGTCGAACATGCGCGTGGAAATCTGGACCGACATCGCGTGCCCCTGGTGCTACGTGGCGAAGACCCGCTTCGAGCAGGGTCTCGCCGCCTTCGCCCATCGCGACCAGGTGGAGGTGGTGTACCGGTCGTTCGAACTGAACCCCCAGGCCGAGAACGGCACGGTGCCGATCATCGACGCGGTGGCGGCGCAGTACGGGCGCACCCGCGAGCAGCAGGTCGCCAGGGAGGAGCAGGCCGCGGCCATGGCCCGTGAGGTGGGTCTGGGATTCCGTATCGGCGGGCGCGTCTTCGGCAACACCTTCGACCTGCACCGGCTCATCCACTTCGCCAAGACCCGTGGTCTGCAGAACGAGTTCATGGATCTCGCGTACCGGGCGAACTTCGCGGAGGAGCGGTCGGTCTACGACCGCGACACGCAGATCAGTCTCGCTGTCGAGGCGGGGCTGGACGCGGACGAAGCGCGAGCGGTGCTGGACGACCCGGACCGGTTCGCCGCGGAAGTGCGCGCCGATGAGCGCGCTGCGACCGAGGTGGGTGTCTCGGGCGTGCCCTTCTTCGTGCTGAACCGGCGCTACGGGGTGAACGGTGTTCAGTCCCCCGCGGCGTTCACCCGGGCTCTCGAGCAGGCGTGGGCGGATCGACAGGCAGCCTGACCCCCGGCCCCTCGCAAGCGGGCCACGCGGTAGCGCGGCCCGCGCACAGCGATGCGGTCCCGATCCCCGCACGTCTGGAGCAGGGATCGGGACCGCCGGAAGGGAGGATCGCGTGTCAATCGGGGGTGTTTGACCCGCGTTCACCCGCCGCCAATGGCGTGGTGACGGCAGGAGCCCCTTCGCTCAGGACAACGGATCGGACCGTGTCCCGCTTGCAGTGCTTCACCGCATACGTGCAACGCGGCGGAGCCCGGCGTCAGGAGGCGGTGTCCCGCCCCCATGTCTCCGGCTGGGTGTTGTAGAAGTAGTCCCGGTTCCAGGTGATCTTGCCGTTCTCGACCCTGCACAGGGCCATCACATCGAAGACGAGCAGGACGTTGCCGTCCTTGTCGAGGATCTTCTCGATGCGCTGGCTCAGTACGACATCCCCCTGCTCGGCCAGGTACTTCACCTCGAAGTGGTATCCCTCGGCCCCCAGGTCACGGCGTGCCCGCTCCAGGTCAGCCACCAGGTCGTCGAGGCTCCTGACCGGCCTGGCCTCCGCCAGGACCGACTCCCACGCCACATCCTCGTGGACCAGCCTCTTGCAGGTCGCGATCGCGTCGTCGCAGGTGGGACCGAAGCTCTCCCAGAATTCACGCACTACGGCGGCAGGTGCTGCGCTGCTCACGAGGCCTCTTTCGTCATGGATACCGCTCGACCGACAGGCCGCAGAAACAAGCTGCAAGCGGTCTCCGCAGGGAGCATCAGACTCTCAAGAGATGATTGCAGTGTCAATTATGTGACGTGGGGTGCGGATGGCACCGAGTGCGGACACACCAGCCGGAGCAACCTCGTGAGGCGATCAGGACTCTGCATGGGTGTGGGCTGCGACCGCTGATCAGGCAGGGCAGTCCCGCTCGGTGAAGCAACAGAGGGGAAGACCGCCGCCGTATGAACCAGATCCTGATCGCTGGGGCCGCAGGCCTCTTCCTGTCCCTCATCGGCACGCCGCTGCTGATCAGGCTGCTGGCCGCCAAGGGGTACGGACAGTTCATCCGCGACGACGGCCCGCGCGGCCACCTCGGCAAGAGCGGTACCCCCACCATGGGGGGCATCGCCTTCATCCTGGCCACCCTCGTCGCGTACGCCGTCACCAAGGCCATGTCCGGTGAAGGGCCCACATACCCCGGTGTGCTGGTGCTGCTGCTGATGACAGGCATGGGTGCCGTGGGTTTCCTCGACGACTACATCAAGATCGTCAAGCGGCGCTCGCTGGGGCTGCGGGCCGGCGCGAAGGTGCTCGGCCAGCTGATCGTCGGCACGCTGTTCGCGGTGCCGGCGATCCGGTTCGCGGACGGCCGCGGCCAGACGCCCGCTTCCATGAGACTGTCCTTCGTCACCGACTTCGGCTGGACACTGGGCCCGGTGCTGTTCGTGGTGTGGGCCCTGTTCATGATCATCGCCATGTCCAACGGGGTGAACCTGACCGATGGTCTGGACGGGCTGGCCACCGGGGCGTCGGTCATGGTCTTCGGCGGTTACACCTTCATCGGGGTGTGGCAGTTCCGGAACTCGTGCGCCAACGCGATGAACCTCCTGCACCCCGCCTCGTGCGTCGACGTGCGAGCACCGCTCGACCTCGCCGTCGTCTCCGCGGCGCTCATGGGCTCCTGCTTCGGCTTCCTGTGGTGGAACACCTCGCCCGCCAAGATCTTCATGGGCGACACCGGCTCGCTCGCACTCGGCGGCGCGCTGGCGGGCCTGGCCATCTGCTCGCGCACCCAGCTGCTGCTCGCCCTGCTGGGCGGCCTCTTCGTCCTGATCACCCTGTCCGTGATCGTCCAGGTCGGCTCGTTCAGGTTGAGCGGCAGGCGGGTGTTCAAGATGGCGCCACTCCAGCACCATTTCGAGCTCAAGGGCTGGTCCGAGGTGCTGGTGGTGGTCCGTTTCTGGATCATTCAGGGCGCCTGCGTCGTCGTCGGCATCGGCCTGTTCTACGCCCGCTGAGCCGTCCGGCCGCCCTGCATGACCGCGGCGTCGGACGGCACCGGCGAGGAACACACGTGCCCACCCCGGGCCGGGCGGCCCCGGACGAGAAAGTTGCAGGATCAAGTATATTGGGCCCGCGATCGGACGGCCGCGGCCTGCCGGGACCGGGGGGTCACGGGGCAGCGCCCGGATCGCGCTCCACGGACCAAGGAGGACCCGGAGTGCCCGGCAAGCCACGCAGCCCCTACAGCATCTGGTACCGGCTGGCAGCCGCCATCGTGAAGCCGATCCTGTTCGTGTTCGTCAGACGCCACTGGCGCGGGTACGAGCACATACCCGCCGAAGGCGGCTTCATCACCGTCGTCAACCACATCTCGTACCTCGATCCGCTCACCTACGGGCACTTCCAGTACCAGAGCGGCCGGCCGGCCCGGCTGCTGGCGAAGGCGTCGCTCTTCGGCATTCCCTTCGTCGGCCTGATGCTGCGCAGGACGGGGCAGATCCCGGTCCACCGCGGGACCGCCGACGCCGCGCTCGCGCTGCGTGACGCGGTGGACGCCGTCAGCCGGGGCGAGTGTGTCGCCATCTACCCCGAGGGCACCGTCACCCGGGACCCCGGGATGTGGCCGACGGCCGGGAAGACCGGCGCGGCGCGGATCGCCCTGACGACCGGTGTGCCCGTCATTCCGGTCGCCCAGTGGGGCGCCCACCGGATCGTCCCGCCCTACGCGCGCGGCGGCCCCGGTGACCGCCGGCTGCGGCTGGTTCCCCGTACGCCCGTCCATGTGGTGGCGGGCCCGCCCGTCGACCTCAGCCGTCACGAGGGCCGGCCCCTCACCTCGGACGTGCTCAAGGAGGCCACCGAGGACATCATGGCCGCCATCACCGCGCTCCTTGCCGACATTCGCGGCGAGGAGCCCCCCGCGGGCCACTGCTGCGCGCGGCGCTCCCCGCATGAACGCGCCATGTGAGCGCATCGGTCCGCCCGGCACGGGATGTGCCGGGCGCACCCGTCCCCCTGGTGCGAACGCCCGTCACAGGGTCACTTGCAAGCGGAACTGGTTCCGCTTACTCTGTATCCGGAACGGGTTCCGGATAAGGGTCGCTGTACTCCGGCTGACGCGGAGAGCGCCCTCACCGGCCGTTCGCTCGCCGTCGCGAGCCCAGGAGGGCAGACGCGCGGTCGTCACACAGCTGAGACGGCCACACCGCCCACCCCCCTCACCGGGCTCTGCACCGGCCTCACACCCCTCGAACAGCAACGAGCAGGGAAAGACAGGCAACAGAGCAATGGACCAGATCTTCGAAGGCACCACGGCTTTGATCACCGGCGGCGGAACCGGTATCGGCCGGGCCTCGGCACTCGCCCTGGCCGCCGCCGGCTGCACCGTGACGGTCGCCGGGCGCACGGTGTCCACGCTGGAAGAAACCGTCGGCATGATCACCGAAGCAGGCGGAGCGGCCCGTCTCGTGCAGTGCGACGTCGCCGACGAGAAGTCGGTCGCACACGCTGTCGAGGTGGCGGTCGGTGACTCCGGTCGGCTGGACTTCGGTGTCAACAGCGCCGGAATCAGCGGCGGTGACGATCTGCGCAAGCTGGCCGACTACTCGACCGAGGCGTTCGACCACATGATCGCCGTCGATCTGCGCGGCACCTTCCTGTCGATGAAGTACCAGCTGCGCCAGATGCAGACCCAGGGCTTCGGTTCCATCGTCAACGTCGGCTCCGGCGCGAGCATCGTCGGCGTGCCGGGCTTCGCCGGGTACACCGCGGCCAAGCACGGCGTCATCGGCCTGACCCGTACCGCCGCCCTCGACTACGGCCCGGACGGCATCCGCGTCAACGCCCTGGTCGTCGGCCTGGTCAACACCCCGCTGATCGCCGAGGGGCGGTCCCCCGAGGTGATGGCGGCCCGGGTGGCCGCGCACCCGATCGGCAGGATCGCCGAGCCCGAGGAGATCGCCGACGCCGTGGTGTGGCTGTGCTCCGACCGGTCCAGCTTCGTCACCGGCGCGGCCGTCCCGGTCGACGGCGGATACACCGCACGCTGACCCGGGAGAGGAACCCAGGCGATGTCCACGGTCACCTTCGATCACATCGGACTGTCGGTAGCCGACCTCGACCGCCAATGCCGCTTCTACGCCGCGGCATTCGGACTCCACGAGACGCACCGCGACGAGATCCCCGGCGCCGGCATCCGCATCGCCCTGCTCAGCGGCCCGGGCGCAGTCGCCGTCGAGTTCACCGAACGCGCGGGCTCGGTGCCGCAGCACTTCTCCGGCCCCCTGGAGGGGGCGGGTGTCCAGGGCTACTTCCACTGGGCCCTCACGGTCGACGACCTGGAAGCGGCCCTGGGCGCCGCCGTCGCCCACGGTGCCCGTGTCGTCTCACCGCCCGCGCGGGCCCGGCGGCCCGGGATCGGCTTCGCCTACGTCGCCGACCCCGAGGGAAACCTGATCGAGCTCATCCAGCACACCCACTGACCCGGCCCTCCCCGCCCCCCCCGGGCGCCCGCCCGCGGCGCGGGCGAGTCGAGCCGACGTACTCACCACCCCTACCACCCGCAGGCTGCGTAAGCCGCGGGCAGCACACATGGAGGAAAAGACAATGACCGCACGACTGCACGGCACGGTGGCACTGGTGACCGGCGCGAGCAGTGGCATCGGCGCGGCGACCGCGAGCGCGCTGGCCGCCGAGGGCGCCGCGGTCGCGCTCCTCGGGCGGCGCCGGGACCGGCTGGAGGATCTGGCGGGAAAGGTCCGGGCCGAGGGCGGGACCGCCCTGGTGGTCGAGGCCGACATCACCGACCAGCAGCGGGCCGCGGCGGCCGTGGAGCGTGTCGTGGCGGAACTGGGCCGCCTGGACACGGTCGTCAACAACGCCGGCTCCATGGGCGTCGGCCCGGTGGCGGACTCCCCTCTGGAGGAGTGGGAGCGGATGGTCGACATCAACGTGCGGGGCCTGCTCTACGTCACACACGCCGCCGTGCCCCACCTGCTGCGGGCCGCCGAGGACTCCCCGCGCAAGGTGGCGGACCTGGTCAACATCAGCTCGACCGCGGGCCGTGTGGCCCGTCCCGGCACCGCCGTCTACAACATGACCAAGTTCGGCGTCAACGGCTTCACCGAGGCCCTCCGCCAGGAGGTCATGCAGAAGCGGGTGCGGGTCAGCGTCGTCGAACCGGGCACCGTGGAGACCGAGCTCAGCTCGCACCTGCGCGACGGTGTGCGCGAGGCGGTCGAGCGCCAGGTCCAGGGCCTGGAGCTGCTGCGCCCCGAGGACATCGCCGACGCGGTCTCCTACATCGTCACCCGCGACCGCCGGGTCGCCGTCAACGAGATCCTCGTACGCGCCGCGGAGCAGACCTGGTAACGGCACGGACCAGCCCACGAGGCAGACCCCTGGTCCGTGACCCAACGACCGTGTCACGGACCAGGGGTGACACAGCATCAGAAGAGCAAGACCGGCGGTACGCCAGCGCCGGGACGACGCGGAGAGTGACGTCACCATGAAGTACGTGAAGCTCGGCCGGACCGGCCTCGACATCTCCCCCATCTGCCTGGGCTGTATGACCTTCGGCGAGCCGGAGCGCGGCTACCCGTCATGGAGCATGCCCGAGGACGACAGCCGCGCGATCCTCAAGCAGGCGATCGACGCGGGCATCAACTTCTTCGACACCGCCAACGTCTACTCCGACGGCTCCAGCGAGGAGATCCTCGGGCGCGCCCTACGGGACTTCGCCCGCCGTGACGAGGTCGTCATCGCCACCAAGGTCCGCGGCGCGATGCGCCCGGGGCCGAACGGCAGCGGACTGTCCCGCAAGGCGATCTTCACCGAGCTCGACGCCAGCCTCACCCGGCTCGGCACCGACCACATCGACCTCTACCAGATCCACCGCCTGGACCACGCGGTACCGATGGAGGAGACCCTGGAGGCCCTGCACGACGTGGTGAAGTCCGGCAAGGTCCGCTACATCGGCGCCTCCTCCATGCACGCGTGGGAGTTCAGCAAGGCCCTGCACCTGCAACAGGCCAACGGATGGGCGCGCTTCGTGTCCATGCAGGACCACTACAACCTGCTCAACCGCGAGGAGGAACGCGAGATGCTGCCCCTCTGCGCCGACCAGGGCATCGGCGTCATCCCGTGGAGCCCGCTCGGCCGGGGCCGCCTGACCCGCGACTGGGACACCGTCACCGACCGCTCCTCCGCCGACCCCATCGGCAACCGCCTGTACGACGCCACCGAGGCCGCCGACAAGGCCGTCGTGGAGAAGGTCGCGTCGATCGCCGCCGCCCGCGGCGTCTCCCGCGCCCAGGTCGCGCTCGCGTGGCTGCTGCGCAACCCCGTGATCTCCGCCCCGATCGTCGGCGCCGGCAAGCCCGCCCACCTCGACGACGCGCTGGCGGCCCTGGAACTCGGCCTGACCGACGAGGAAGTGGCCGAGCTGGAGACCCCGTACGTCCCGCACCCGGTCGTCGGGATCGCCTGACCGCACCTCACCGGCGCCCGCCCGCTGTCCTCCGGGGACGGGTCCGCCGGCGCCGCCGCAGCGCCGGGCACTCCTGCGGCGCACCACCCCACGCACCCCAACCAGGAAGGTGAGCACAATGACCGAAGACGACCTGCGCATCGGTTTCGTCGGCCTCGGCGCGATGGGCCGGCCGATGGCCGAGAACCTCCTCGCGGCCGGTTACCCGGTCACGGTCTTCGACGCCCGCCCCGAAGCCGTCGAGGCCGCGCGGACCTCCGGCGCCACCGTGGCGTGCTCGCCCGCGGAACTCGCGCAGACGGCGAACGTCGTGCAGATCGCCGTCCGTACCCAGGAGCAGGTCGAGGCCGTGCTCTTCGGCGAACCGGACGGCGGGATCAGCGCCCACCTCAAGCCCGGCTCGGTGGTACTCATCCACAGCACCGTCTCTCCCGGGGCCGTCGCCTCGGCGGCCCGGCGACTCGCCGACCAGGACATCGCGGTCCTCGACGCACCCGTGACCGGCTCCCTCAGGGCCGCGGCCGAGGGCACCCTGTCGTTCATCGTCGGTGGCGACGAGACCGCCGTCGCACGGTGCGCGCCCGTGCTGGAGACGCTCGGATCGCGGACGACACGGGTCGGGGAGCCGGGGGCCGCCCAGATCGCGAAGCTCATCAACAACATGCTCGCCGGCGTCAACAGCGTCGCCATCGCGGAGGGGCTGGCGCTGGCGTCCGCCGCGGGCATGACCGAGGAGGCGGTCCTGGAGGTGGTCAACGCGGGCACCGGAGCCAGCTTCATGAGCACCAACCGTGCGGCGGTCCTCGACATGGGGCAGCAGTCCGATCTGCCGGAACTCGGCTACAAGGACCTGCTCCTCGCGCTGGGGGAGGCCCACCACCGCAAGATCGTGCTGCCGGTGACCGCTCTGGCCACACAGTTCCTCACCGACTACCACGAGGTCTGAGCCGGCGGGCAGTGCCCGGGAGCGGTGCGCGCGTCCTCCGCTCGACGCGGCCACTGACTACCATGGCGCCTTATCCGGAACCCGTTCCGAATCTCTCTCGTAGCTGACCGCGGTTGCGAGCAGTCACGCGAAAGGAGTCTGCCTTGACCGACAGCAGCGGGGACACGGAGAGCCCCCGCAGGCCGCTGCGCGCCGACGCGCAGCGCAACGAGGACAAGGTCCTGGAAGCCGCGGCCGCCGCTTTCGCCCGCGAGGGCGCGGGAGCCTCCGTCAAGGACATCGCCCGGGCGGCCGGCGTCGGCGTCGGAACCCTCTACCGCCGGTTCCCGTCCAAAGAACTGCTGATCGCGGCCATCTACCGCCACGAGGTGCAGCGCCTGTGCGAGGCCGCCCCGCACCTCGCGGCCACACAAGCCCCGGTGGACGCACTGCGCACCTGGATGGAGCGGTTCATCGACTTCATGGCCGCCAAGGACGGGATGGCCGACGCCCTGCGCGTGGTGCTGACCGACGACAGCGAGAGGCTGCACACCCGCACCCTGCTCGCCGACGCCATCGAGTACCTGCTCGACCGCGACGGCGACCCGGCGCTGGCGCGACCGGAGGTCGAGGCCCAGGACGTGCTGATGGCCCTCGGCGGGATCAGCCTCATGGCCGCCAACGAAGACCGACGCGACCTGGCCTCACGCCTCATCGACCTGCTGCTGCACGGGACTGTCGCGACCGGCTGACCCCTCACCCCCCCCAACGCCCCGCGCGCGCCGGGCGATCCGTACGGCACGGGTGTCAGCGGCCGCCCGTCAGCGCGGACAGCGCGGCGGCGACCAGTGCGGCCGTCTGCGGTGGCGTCGAGGCATGCGGGGAGAACCTGAGCGAGTCGCCCCGCACCGTCGGGGTGACGCCCTCGGCGTGCAGCGCCTTCGCGACGACGGACGGATCGTGGTCCGGCAGGGTGAAGGACAGGATGCCCGCCCGCCGCGCCGGATCACCGGGGGACAGCACGAGACCGCCGGCACGCTCCACCACGTCCGTCAGCTCGGTCATCCGCGCGGCGATCGCTTCCTCGATCGCCGCGACCGTGTGCCGCTCGACCAGTTCCAGCGCGGCGGCGAACGCGGCGGCCGTCACCGGACTCAGGTGCGTGACCGACCATCGGCCCGCGTCCCGGGCGGGCGGGTGTTCCTCCCCGTCGAACACCCCCGCGTCCGCCACGCCCGTCCAGCCGGTGAGCACCGGCTCCAGCACTTCCAGCGCCCGGTCGGACAGCGTCGCGAACCCCGTGGCCCAGCCCGCGCGCAGCCACTTCTGGCCGCCCGCCACGAGCACGTCGGCCGCCTCCCAGGGCATCGTGACCGCACCGAACGCCTGGATACCGTCCACGATCAGCAACCGGTCCGCCCCGATCACCTCACGCAACGCCGCCAGATCGGCCCGGAACCCGGTACGGAAGTCCACGGCGCTGACGGACAGCGCCACGACGTCGTCGGTCAGCGCGGCACGCACCAGATCCGGGGTGACCCCGCCGCCGGGCAGCGGATCGAGCCAGCGCGGTGTGGTCCGGCCCAGTTCCGCGCTGCGGCGCCACGGATAGTGGTTGGCGGGAAAGTCGGTGCGCGGCGCGAGCACCACACCCTGCCGCAGGCCCAGCGCCGCGTGGAAGAGGCCGGTAGAGGCGTTCGGCAGCAGCACGGTGTGCCCGACGTCGCTCCCCGCGAGGCGGGCCGCCCTCTCCCGGGCGACCGCATCCGCCCGCATCAGGCCGTCCACGGTGGTGTGGCGGGCCAGGGCGGACTCCTCCATGGCGCCCGCCGTGGCCGCCACGACGTCGCGCGACGGCGGACCGAACCGCGCGAAGTCGAGGTACCCGGCGGGTGTGTCGAAACAGGCTGCGTACGACGTGAGCACAGGGCTCGTCCTTCCCACGGTGCACAGGGGCGGCACCGGGCACGGGGTGGCGGCGCCGAGGTGAGGACCGCGCCGCCCGCACCGGACCGACGACCCAGGTCGTGCCACCCACGGCCCGACTACGGCCCCACCCGCACGCACGCTACGCGCCCCACCGACCAGCCGCGCCCCCGGGGCCGCCGCCCGCCCCCGCGAGGAAGCAGGCGGCACCCCACACGCCACGGGCGAGGCGGGCAACCACCGCGACCAGCATGAGGACCCCACCCGGCGGGCCCGCGCCCCACCGCATCAGCAGATACACACCGCCCGACGGCCCGCGCCCCACCGCATCAGCAGATACACACCGCCCGACGGCCCGCGCCCCACCGTCGTAACTTCCGTGGCTGTCGGCCGGCACCGTGATCAGGTGCCGTCCCGCGTACTACAGGACGACCGCGGCCCCGGCGAGCGCCCTGCCCGTGCCCGCCTCGGTGACCGTGCCGGAGACGTGCGCCCAGGACGTCGGCGCCGTCGCCCGGAGGGACACCGGGACGGAGGGGGCCGGATGGGGGAGTCGCTGATCGGGGACAAGGCCGCCGCGTAACCGCCCGGAGCCGCGAGGGCACCGGCGTCTGCGGTGACCCGTATCCGGGCCGAGCGGCCGGCGCCAGGGTCAGCGTGGTCCGACGGACACGTAATATGTGACCACGCAAGTACATATACGTGTGACCAAGGGAATGTCGACGTGAGCTCTTACACCCTGCGTGCCGCTTCGATGTTCGACGGTCAGGACATGTCAGGACCGGTGACGCTCACCGTCACCGACGGCGTGATCAGCGACGTGGACCGCACGGGAACGGTGCCCGCCCCGGCCGCCGACGTCGTGGACCTCGGCCCGGACACCTGCCTCCTGCCGGGCCTGATAGACAGTCACGTCCACCTGGCCTTCGACGCCGGCCCGGACCCCATCGCCACACTCACGGCGATGGACGACACCGAGCTGCTGGCGCACATGAGGTCCGCCGCGCAGTCGGCACTGCGGGCCGGCATCACCACCGTGCGCGACCTCGGCGACCGGAACTATCTGGCCGTCGCACTCGCCGAGGAGTTCAAGGAGCAGCCGCACCTCGGTCCGCAGATCCTCTCCGCCGGCCCTCCGCTCACCACACCCCAGGGCCACTGCCACTTCTTCGGCGGCGAGGTACAGGGCACCGAGGCGCTGCGCGCGGCGGTACGAGAGCGACACGCACGCGGCTGCACCGTCGTCAAGATCATGGCCAGCGGCGGGAACATGACCCCGGAATCGGCCGCGCCGCACGTCTCCCAGTACGGCCTGGAAGACCTCCGCGCGGTGGTGGACGAGGCACACCGGCTGGGTCTGTCGGTCGCCGCTCACACCCACGGCGTGCAGGCCATCAGGGAGGCGGTGGAGGCCGGCGTGGACACCCTTGAACATGTGACGTTCCTGACGGCTGCCGGCAGCGCGCCCGAGCCTGACCTGCTCGCCGCCGTGGCCGACAGCCCGAGTTTCGTCAGCCTGACCCTGGGACGCGACCCCCGCCATCCCCTCCCGGACCACCCCGCCATGGTGTCGCAGATCGAGGTGATCCTGGGCGCGTTCCGCGACTTGTACAAACTGGGGGCCAAGGTTGTCGTCGGCTCGGACGCCGGTATCGCCCCCATCAAGCCCCACGACATCCTGCCCCACGCCGTGGCGGAGGCCGTCGCACTGGGTGTCTCCCCGCGCGACGCGCTCGCCTCCGTGACGAGCGTGGCGGCCAGGGCGTGCGGGGTCGAGGGCCGCAAGGGGCAGATCACGACGGGTGCCGACGCCGACTTCCTCGTGGTGGGAGGCAACCCGGCAGCCGACCCCGCGGCACTGCGCGAGGTCCGCGGCGTCTTCCGCGCCGGTGTCCGTGTGCGCTGAGCACCTCCGGGACGCGCGAACTTGACCGGGTCACCTCGACACAGGGCCGCGCGCTTCCCCGTTGCCGGTTACCGGTTGTCGGTTACCGGCCCGCCGGTGGTCGGTGGTCGGTGGTTGTGCGTCCCCGGTAATCGTCGTCCGCTGAGCCGTCATCAGCCGGCCGGCAATTTCCGGCCGTGCCCCGGGCCGGCCCCTCCGATCCCGTAATCAAGCCCCGCCGACCGCGGGGCCTATTGAAGGGAAGTCAATGAATACCGACGCCACCCGGGCGCACAATCCGCTTCGCCGATTCAGCATCGATGAACTGCGGCGTCGCAGAGGAATCAAGTGGCGCCGCTATCCGCAGGACGTTCTGCCCCTCTGGATTGCCGACATGGACGCCGAGCCGCCGGCCGCCGTGGTGGACGCCGTACAGGAGGCACTCGCCGTCGGAGACACCGGGTATCCGCCGTTCGACTCGGCGCTGGCCGAGGCCTGGGACCGGTTCGCCTCGCTGCGCTGGGACTGGCGGGTGGACCCGGCGTCGACCCTGGTCGTGCCGTCCGTCCTGACAGGTGTCAGCGAGACGCTCAAGGTGATCACGGCGCCCGGTGACTCCGTCGTCGTCAACACCCCGGGCTACGGACCGCACGGGCACATCGTCCGTCGGCTCGGGCGGCGGCTGATCGAGGTCCCGCTCAATGCCGACGACCGGATCGATCTGGAAGCGCTGCGTGCCGCCTTCAGCGGCGCGCCGGACGGCCACCGCCCCAGGGCCCTGCTGCTGTGCAGCCCGCACAACCCCACCGGTACGGTCCACACGGCCGAGGAGCTGTCGGCGGTGGCCGAACTGGCTGGCACCTTCGGAGTGCGGGTGGTGACGAACGAGATCCACGCGCCACTCGTGCCCGTCGGCGCGCGCCACGTGCCCTATTTGAGCCTGCCCGGCACGGAGGACGCGGTGTCGGTCTTCTCCGCCTCCAAGGGATGGCACCTGTCGGGCTTTCGCGGCGGGCTGCTGGTGTGGGGCGACGGGGCCGCCGCGGACATGCGGCGCATCCCCATGGACATGGCCCACGAGTTGAGCGGCATCGGCATCATCGCCCAGACCGCGGCACTGACCCACGGGACCGACTGGCTGGACGGGCTCCTCGCCGGCCTGGACGAGAACCGCCGGCTCCTCGGCGATCTCCTCGCCCTGCATCTTCCCGCGGTCCGTCACCGGCAGCCGCAGGGCACGTACCTGGCCTGGCTGGACTGCCGTGACCTCGGGCTGGGGGACGATCCCGCCACCGTCTTCCTCGACCGGGGCCGGGTCGCGCTCACTCCGGGCGCGGAATTCGGACCGGGCGGGGAGGGGCACGTACGCCTCAACTTCGCGACGTCACCGGACATCCTCACCGAGGCCGTCCGCCGCATGGGAACCGCTCTGGGTACTCCGGCGGCATAGCCCGCGGTACGTCGGTCACCGCGGGCGGCGACACGCCTGCGCCGCGGCCACGGCCTTCGGCGGCTGAGACCGGCAGGTTGCCGCCCCGGCCTTCGGCGGCTCAGACCGGCAGGCAGTATGCCGCCCCGGCCTTCGGCGGCCGAGACCGGCAGTACGCCGCCCCGGCCCGGCGGCAGCGGTGTCGACGAGGGGGCCGGGGAACGTCGGGCCGGCCGGCGCTCGGCGGCGTACGGTGTCGCATGGCGCCGGAATCCGGACCCGCGGCCACAACTCGCCGGGCACGGAACGCCGTTGGGCGGGCGGCCTGCCAGCCCGGTGGTCCGCCCACTCCGACCGGCAACGATGTCATCAACCGCTGCCGGTGACGGCCCCGCGTGCGAGCGCCGCGAGGAGCCTGCCGATCCGGTCCGCTCCCTCGGCGACGTCGATGGCGTCCCCCGCGCAGTTGATGCGGATGTGGCCCGCCCCGGCAGGACCGAACAACTCCCCGGGGGAGACGGCGACGCGCGCCGTGCGATCCAGCAGTTCGCTCACCGCGCGCCCCGACCCGCC
Organism: Streptomyces sp. Act143; assembly: GCF_003143935.1. GTDB lineage: Bacteria > Actinomycetota > Actinomycetes > Streptomycetales > Streptomycetaceae > Streptomyces. The sequence continues at coordinate 8,433,490 of NZ_QFRX01000001.1, forward strand.
CAGGCCCGAGACGTCCAGCCACAGGAACATCCCTGCCTCCGGCACCTCCACGTCGACGCCGTGGGACCGGAGAATGCGGGTGCACAGTGCCTTCTTGTGGGCCAGTTCCTCGCGTACGTCCGCCAGGTACCCCGGGCCCGCTTCCAGCGCGGCCAGCGCCAGCCGCTGCGACGGGACGGCGACGCTCATGCCCAAGGTCCAGTGCATCCGCGTGACGGGCGCGACCAGGTCGGCCGGGCCTGCCGCGCAGCCCACCCTGGTCCCCGCGAGCGCGAACGACTTGGAGACGCTGTCCAGCACCAGCGTCCGCTCGGGGGCCTCGGCCGCGACGGACGCGTAACCGTCTTCGACGAGGTCGGCGTGGATCTCGTCGGACACGATGAGGACATCGTGCCGGCGGGCCGCCGCGGCGACGCGGGAGAGCGCCTGCGGGGACAGCACCCTGCCGGTGGGATCGGACGGGCTGTTCACCACGACGAGGCGGGCGCCGCGCATGCGCGCGGACAGGGCCGTGGAGTCGGCCTCGCTGAGCCGGTAGCCGTCGGCCACCCGGCCCAGCGCCTCGACCGTGCTGCGGTACGCCGCAACTCCCGGGTCGGGAACGAGTATCCGGTCGCCCGGCGCGGTGAGCGCGGCGACGATCGACGTGAAGGCGAGGGAGGACCCGGCGGTCACGGTCGCCGTGAGGTCGGGGGAGTCCACGCCGCAGCGCAGGCGTACCCTGCGCTCGAACGCGGCGCGCAGGTCCGGCACTCCGCCCGGGAGGGCGTATCCGACGGCATCGGTGCCGGTGGAGGCCGGAGGCCGGTGCGACGGTGTCCCGAGATCCATGAACAGGGGACGCACGGTCATGCCATCGCCTCCACGGTCACGCAGCTCCAGCAGCGTCCGCTCGCTGTCCTCGCGTGGGCTCATGCGGCACCGTTCTCCTCATCCTCGTCGTGCCCATTACGGTCTCGGCGACGACGAGCAGCCGCTTGGGGTCCTCGGACGAGACCCACTGGTACTCGAAGCAAATTCGAGAAACGGCCGCGACAAATGGAACCAGCCGACGCCGCACGCTGTCGCGCCAAGCCTGCCCATTTTACCTTCCCTTTGCATCAAGGTGAAGTGTGTCCGAGATCTGCGGACAGATCACCTAGTTGTAGCGTCAACGTTTTTCAAGGTGGCTGTGGCCGCGTTCGGCGGCGGACGTCGGGACGCAAGGTGTGCACACATCTTTCCGCCATCACAGTTGAGGAGTGGCCGATGTACTCCGACGCGAGAAGCAAGCGGGTCGTACTCGTCTCGCACTGCATCCTGAACGCCAATTCCCTCTCGGACGGAACCGCCGACTACCCGGCGGTGAACAGCGACATCGTTCAGCTGCTGGCCCGCTCGGACATCGGAATCATTCAGATGCCGTGTCCCGAGCTCATGTGTCTGGGCCTCGACCGAGGCGATGTGCGCGGAGCCGAGCGGCATGTCGTGGTGGAGAACACCCGGATCCGGGCGGAACTCGAGAAGCCGTCGACCCACCGGATGCTCATGTCCTACGTCGACCAGGTCACGTTCCAGGCGGAACAGTACGTCACGGCCGGTTTCGACCTGCTGGGCATCATCGGCGTCGACCGGTCACCCAGCTGCGGCGTCAACACCACGTCGAAGGGCGGCCGAGAGGTGGCGGGCCAAGGGGTTTTCGTGGAGAGCCTCCAGGCGGCCCTCCATGAGAAAGGCATTTCGGTCCGTCTGGTCGGGACGAAAGGCCGCAGGACCGAGGAAGCCCTGCGGATGATCAAGGACATGATCGACGGAACCTGAGCCGGGCGGGATCTCCGCGCCCAGCGCGGTAAGAAACGTATCTCAATATATCCACTATGCTCCGTACCGTCGCGCGAACCAAGCCACACGTCACACCTCGCGGGTGTGAACCGGAACCGCGGTGCATCCGGTTGATGTGTGGCGGAGTACCGGCTTCACCGGAAAGGAATCCATGAAGCCACCCGGCGGAGGCGCCGAGCAGGCCCCTCTGCTCCCGCGGGGGCGACGCCAGCCATCTCCGACGACGCGGGTACCGCCGCGTCGCTTCGGCAGCCCGGCCGCCCCCGCTCGTCCGGCCGAGCCAGTCACATGGCTTAGGGTGGCCGACCCCCGGCCCCGCTGAGCCAGGCGGCAGCTTTTTCCGCCGAAACAGCAGCTCAGAGCCGCCGCCGTGGAGGCCCGGTGCGGAGCCTGGGCTGCGGTCGGCCGGGGGCGACGACACGCCCCACGATCCCGTCAGCTGACGGATGTCCTGAACGCCGCCATCCACAAAAGTGGATCCAGGACCTCGCGCTGCGGAAGGAGTTTCCGTCATGAACGGTGACCAGTCAGGTCTTCGGATTCGCGAGACGGCGCCTGAAGGACCGGCTCCTCTGCATCTGCGGCTCGGCCGCGTGCTGAGCGACGAAACGACGCACCCCATGCGGGCGGAGTTCCGTTTCGACCCCGGCGCACCCATGATCTGCTCCGTCACGTTCAAACCCGGGCCGGGGATGAGTGTGACCTGGAGGATCGGCCGGGAACTGCTCTACCGAGGCCTCTTCGAGGACAGCGGCGAATGGGACGTACAGGTGTGGCCCGCGGTGGACGACGAGCAGGGCCTGGCGTGGCTGATGCTCGACTCCAAAGGGCGCAACGCCCTGTTCCGGCTCCCCATCGCCCCCTTGGCCGCATGGCTGGAGGCCACCTACCAGGCTGTTCCGGCCGAGGAGGAGGGCCAGAGCCTGGACTGGGACTCCTTCATCGAGGAGTTGCTCGACACCCCCGGCCCCCCGGCCCAGTGACCGGCCCCGCCCCTGCGTAAGACCCGCCCGCGCGCCCACACCGCGTCCGACGGCGCCTCAAGCGGTGCCCCGTTCCGAGCCGGCCCGTCAGTCAACCATCGAGTAACACATGGGAGAAGTCATGGCCTCGCCGACCCGTTTCACCCTCACCGAGCACTCGCCGACCTTCTGGCGCGTCACGTTCGACAACCCGCCCGTCAACCTGGTCGACGGGACGATGACCCGTGAACTGGACGAGGTCTTCACCCGCGCGGAGAACAGCAACCGCGTCGCCGTCATCGTCTTCGACAGCGCCGACCCCGAGTTCTACCTGGCGCACTACGACCTGTCCGCGAAGGACGAACTGGATCACGTCCTCGCCCACCCGGACGAGGTCCACCCCTACACGGCGCTGCTGACGCGGCTCACCAAACTCCCCTTCGCGACGATCTCCTCGATCAGGGGCATCGCGCGGGGTGCGGGCAGCGAATTCCTGCTGGCCACCGACATCCGCTTCGCGAGCCGGGAGCGGGCCGTCATCGGCCAGTTCGAGATCGGCATGAGCGCCATCGCCGGCGGCGGCCCGGCCACCCGTCTGCCCGGACTCGTCGGCCGGGGCCGGACGTTCGAGATCCTCTACGGCGGCCTCGACATGGACGGCGCACGCGCGGAGAGCTACGGATACGTCAACCGGGCCTTCCCCGACGGCGAACTCGACGCCTTCGTCGACGAACTCGCCACCCGTATCTCCTCCTTCGATCTCCAGACGATCAAGGACATCAAGCATTTCGTCAACGTCGCCACCCTGCGGCCGGACGCCGAGTTCAAGGACCAGATGGACGCCTTCTGGGCCGCCGTGAACCGCCCGGCGCAGCAGCACGTCGCAAAGCACCTGTTCGATTCGGGACTTCAGCAGCGCAGCGATCTCGAGCGCGAACTCCCGCAGTGGGTGACGCGCTTCCAGTACAGGTCCGCCATCGACGGAAGCTGACCGCTCGCTTCCGGTGATGCCGTCCGAACTTCACTCAGTGCTCAGGAGTCATGATGGCTGTTGAAGTACCCCCTTTGATCAAACCCTCCGGGATCAGGCGCAGAGGCGGACTGCTGGGCGAATGCCTCGCGGAGTGTCTGGGCATGTTCGTCCTCATCTCCTTCGGGTGCGGAGTGGCGGCCATGGCCGTTGCGGCCCTGCCCGGTTCGGGCCGCACCGCGGGAGCCACGACGAGTTTCGTGGCGGCGGGCGACTGGGTCATGCCCGTGATGGGCTGGGGCCTGGCCGTCGCCTTCGCCATCTACGTGGCCGGCGGCGTCAGCGGCGCCCATCTCAACCCGGCGGTCACCCTGGCCTTCGCGATACGCCGCCGGTTCCCCTGGAGCAAGGTCGGCCCGTACGTGGTCGCCCAGGTCGTCGGCGCGTTCGCCGGTGCGGCGCTGGTGTACGCGGTGTACCACGACGCGATCAGCGCCCTCGACCACCAGGCGACGGGGCCCAAGACGAACGGCCACACACTCGGCACCTTCTCCATCTTCAGCACGTTCCCCGCCGCCTACTTCCACGGCGGCATCTGGGGGCCGTTCCTGGACCAGGTCGTCGGCACCGCGTTCATGCTCATCTTCATCATGGCGGTCATCGACCTGCGCAATCCGGCGGTCCGAGTCTTCCTGGGCCCCCTGGTGATCGGTCTCGGTGTCGCCGCCATCGGTCTGTCCTACGGTGCGAACGCGGGCTACGCCATCAACCCGGCCCGCGACTTCGGCCCGCGTGTGTTCGCCTGGGCCATGGGCTGGAACGAGCTGGCGCTGCCCGGCTCGTCACCGGGCTCCTTCAGCAACTACTTCTGGATCCCCCTCGTCGCGCCCCTCGTCGGCGGCGTGATCGGCGTCCTCGTCTACGACCTCCTGATCGGTGACGTCCTGCACGCGCGAACCCTCATGGCCAAGCAGCCGGAGGTCGGCTGCACCCGCCCGGTGACGAGCGAGAAGAAGACGCTGAGCCCGGTCGCGTCATCTCGGTCGCAGACCTCGTCCCGATAGAGCGGGCCTACCTTCCGCCCGGTACCTGCGGGAGGTCCCGGTCGAAGCGCTCCGCCTGCCGAGGCCGGGGCGCTTCGAAGGGCAGGATGCCGACGCGCGCGGCGGTCAGGGTGTCGGCGTGGGAGTGGATCCGGTCGATGTACCCGTCGCGTACGCGGTACACGAACACGTATTCGTTGACGTAGTCGCGCCCGTCGTGGGTCTGCGCCCGCATGCCCTGCAGCACGGCCGCCGTGTCGCCGTCGGCGATGACCCGGTGGACGGTGCGCCGTACCGACTCGACCCGGACGAAGCGGCCCGCGTGACCGTTGGTCAGCCAGCCCGCGACGACGTCTCGCCCGACGACCGGATCGGCCTGCTCGGAGGCGGGCGGCTGGAACACCACATGTGCGACCAGCAGCTACGGCCTGCTCATACATGGTGCGAACCCGCCTTCCTGTACTGCGCCCGGATGCCGGGCCTCCCGGTCTCGGGCACCACACACGTGCGCCCGCTTCCCGGGTACATATGTTGCCGTCCGGCCGCTACGGATGCGACACATGACATTGACTTGATTTGTCAAGTATCTGGTGGTTGGCTGAGCCCGGTGGGGCCGTGACCGCTCGTCGGCAATCCCGGTCCGGCGCGCTGCGCCCGTGGCCGCCGAAACGGACATTACCCGGCATCGGCCTTCGGTATCTGTCCGGCACCGCCCGTCCGGGCCCGTACGAGGAATGAAGATGACTGAACGTCTGACGCGCGGTTTCGCCGTGACGAACCGAGAGCCCAAGTGCCCGTTCGATCCGTCGCGCCGTCTCGCCGAGATGGGCCGGCAGGAGATCCCGCCCGTCGTGCCGATGTATGAGCCGCGGTTCGGCGACGCCGACGTCCACCTGGTGTCCCGGTACGCCGACGTCCGTGCGGTCCTGGCAGACCGGCGCCTGCGGTACAGCCACCTGCCCCAGGCCGACGGAAACCCCCGTACGTTCATGCCGGGCTTCCTGCCGGACTTCGACGGCGCGGAACACGTCCGACTGCGGCGCATGATCTCCGGGATCGTCGCGCCCAAGCACGTGCACCACCTCCGCCCGGTCATCGAGCAGACCGTCGAGCAGTGTCTGGACGAGATGGACAAGGCGGGGCCGGGTGCCGACCTGATCGCTGCGTACGCGCTCGCGGTGCCGTCGACCGTGATCAGCGAGGTGCTGGGCGTTCCCCCGGCGTTCCGCGACGAGTTCCACACCCTCAGCACACGGATCGTGAACTTCGCCAACGCCCCTGCCGAGTACTTCGCGCACCTCGCCAAGTTCGGCGCCTACATGACCGAACTCGTCGACGACATCCGCCGGCGCCCCGCAGAGGGGCTCATCTCCTCGCTGCTGCAAGGACACCACGGAGAGGTCAGCAACGCGGAGGTCATCGGCCTGTCCAGTGCGCTCGTCGTGGCGGGGCACGAGACGACCGCGTCGATGATCGGCGTGAGCGCACTGGCACTGATCCAGCAGCCCGAGCAGCTCGCGCTGCTGCTCGACGAGAACGTCGCCACGGCGGACGCCGTGGAGGAACTGCTCAGGTACATGAGCGTCTCGGGTGTGTTCCCCCGCGCGGCCACCGAGGACGTCACCTTCGACGGATGGCAGGTCAAGGAGGGGGAGCGGGTCCTGGTGTCGCTGCTGAACGCCAACCGCGACCCGGAGCTGCTGGCGGACCCCGACCGGCTTGACCTGTCGCGTGCGCCGGTCGCCCATGTGGCGTTCGGGCACGGCCCGCACCAGTGCCCGGGCCAGCAACTGGCGCGTATGGAACTCCAGTTGGCCCTGCCGGCCCTGTTCCGCCGCTTCCCCGCCCTGCGGCTCGCGGTCCCGGCGGAGGACCTGGTCTTCCACCGCGACGGGCCGAACGTGTACAGCGTGGCGGCCCTGCCCGTCACCTGGTGAGCACCGGCGGACACACCATCGGCCGCCCCATCCAGGCCAAAGACATGATCGCCGCCTATCTCGACCGGGGCGGCAGAACTCATTGCGCCGCCTGCGGACCGACTACGTAGACATCTACTGGCTGCACAACTTCGACCCCGTCACGCCCCTTGAGGAGACCCTCCGCGCCCTCGACGACCTGGTCGCAGCCGGCAAGGTCCGCTACATCGGGTTCTCCGACATCCCCGCCTGGGCGACCGCCGAGGCAGCCACCATCGCCCGCTTCCGCGGCTGGGCACCGATCACCGCGGTGCAGCTGGAGTACTCCCTGCTGGAGCGCACCTCGGAAGGTGAGCTGATCCCCATGGCAGAGGCCATGGGCATGGGGGTGCCGGCGTGGGGGCCGCTGAGGAGCGGCTTCCTGTCCGGCAAGTACTCCAGCGCCGCGACCGGCCCGGTGGACACCGCTCGCGCGAGCCTGGTGGGCGCCCCCAGCGCGTCCGACTATGCCGTCATCGACGCCCTCAACGACATCGCGGGCGAGGCCGGCGCCGGCCCCGCCGAAGTGGCCCTGGCCTGGGTGCGGGGCCGTGCCGGCATCACTTCCACGCTGATCGGCGCGCGTCGCCTGGCGCAGTTGGAGGCGCACCTCCGGGCCCTGGACCTCACTCTCACCCAGGCCCAGCGGGCCGGCTTGGACGAGGTGTCCGCCCCCGCGCTGCACTTCCCGGCCGACAACAACCGGATGCTGCAGTTCGCGGGAGCCACCGTGGACGGCACCCCGTCGGTGGTATCGCCACTGCTGCGCGCCCACAGCGCCCGCTACTGCCGGACCGGCCCTGCTCGCGGACGGCTCAAACCGACAGTTACTTGACGCGTCAAGCAATTAGGCGTTTACTTGACCCTGCAAGTACTGCATGGCTGGGCGAGCGCAGGTTCAGGCCCGGCCGACCGAGGAGAGAGCGTCACCATGACCAAGATCGGAATCATCATCGGCAGCACCAGGCCGGGTCGTAACGGCGAAGCCGTCGCTCGCTGGGTGCACGAGGTCGCTTCCGAGCGCACCGACGCCGAGTTCGAGCTCGTCGATCTGCTGGACTACAAGCTGCCCGTCCTGGACGAGGCGTACCCCGCCTCCCTGGGCAACTACACCCAGCCCCACACCCAGGCCTGGGCGGAGAAGATCGCGTCGTTCGACGGCTTCGTCATCGTCACGCCGGAGTACAACCGCTCCGTGCCGGGCGCGCTGAAGAACGCGATCGACTTCCTGTACGCCGAGTGGAACAACAAGGCCGTCGGCTTCGTCAGCTACGGCTCGCTCGGTGGCGCCCGCGCGGTGGAGCACCTGCGCGGTATCGCGGGCGAGCTTCAGTTGGCCGACGTCCGCTCGCAGGTCGCCCTCTCGCTGTTCACCGACTTCGAGAATTTCAGCGTCTTCAAGCCGGCCGACATCCAGCGCGACACGCTGGTCACCACGCTGGACCAGGTCGTGGCCTGGGCGAAGGCCCTCGCCCCGCTGCGCGCCGCCTGAGCCGACTGCCGCCGCTTTCCCCGACGTCGGGGAAAGCGGCGGAAGCCGGTCCGCCAAGGGACGGACCGACACGGCTCTGCGCCACTCCGGGCTCACCTTGTCCAGGTCGCGGTCGGTCTCCGTGTCACCCCGGGACCGAGTACAGCAGCCCTCCACACCCCCGGGTGAGGCTCGGGCCGCACACGGGAGCCCCTGGCCCAAGGCCGACCCCGAGGGGCGTGAACTCCTCGTGCGCTCCGTCCGTTTCCGGCGCTCCGACCCTGCCGGGGTATACGGGGTCAGCGTTCCCGCCGCGACTCCGTCGATGCGCGCAGCGCCGCCGAGGCATCGCCGACGGCGGCGATCTGCTCCTTTGTGAGCGGGTCGAGAAACAGCTCCCGGATCGCCCGCAGATGCGGAAGCGTCGCCCCCTGGAAGGCGTCGGCGCCCTCGTCCGTGAGCACCACCTCGGCGCCGCGGCTGTCGGCTGCGCATACCTCGCGTCGCACCAGCCCGCGGCGCTCCATGCGTGCGAGCTGATGGGAGAGGCGGCTGCGCTCCCACTCCAGTCTCTGGGCCAGGACCGAGGGGCGCAGCCGTGTGCCGTCCGCCTCGCTGAGGGTGAGCAGCACCGAATAGTCCGCGGCGGACAGCGAGGAGTCCCTCTGTAGTCGCGCGGTGAGCTCGGTGCGGAGCAGCTGCGCGGATTCGATGAAGTCCCGCCAGATCAGCAGCTCCTCGGTGGTGGGGTATGCCCTGCGCCGCCCGCCCATCACTCACACCCTTCGATTGACATGTCAATCATATCGCGCAATATTTGATGAGTCAATCAAAATCCGCACAGTCAGCCGCCCGAGAACCGGCAGAGGACGATCACCATGACGGCGACCACCTTTGAGATGGCACTCGACCGCCAAGACCACCCGTGACCTGCTCCTGAGCCGCTTCGACCGCACATACGACACCCTCCGCCCACCGCGCCAGGCCCGCGCCCGCACGATCGAACCACGCGGCCGCGAAGTGGCCTCGCCCGCGCGGGAACTGCTCACGAAGGAGCCCGCCCATGTCTGACCTCGTTCTCGGCCTGGACACGTTCGGAGACGTGCCCGTGGACGACACCGGCGCCCCGCTCACCCACGCCGGGGCGATCCGGCAGATCGTCGACGAGGCCGTGCTCGCCGACGACGTCGGCGTCGACGTCCTCGCCATCGGCGAACACCACCGCCCCGAGTGGGCGGTGTCGACCCCGGAGACCGTGCTCGCCGGCATCGCCACCCGTACCCGGCGCATCCGTCTGTCCTCCGGTGTGACCGTGCTCAGTTCCGACGACCCGGTCCGGGTGTTCCAGCGGTTCGCGACGGTCGACGCGCTCTCCGGCGGCCGCGCCGAAGTCATCCTCGGCCGCGGCTCCTCCACCGAGTCGTTCCCCCTCTTCGGCTACGACCTCGGTGACTACGACGTGCTGTTCGAGGAGAAGCTCGACCTGTTCGTACGGCTGCTCAAAGAGGAACCCGTCACCTGGAAGGGCACCGTGCGGGCCCCGCTGGACCACGCCGAGGTCTTCCCCCGGACCGAGTCCGGGCGTCTGACCACCTGGGTCGGGGTCGGCGGCTCACCCCAGTCGGTCATCCGCACCGCGCGTCACGGCCTGTCGCTGATGCTCGCGATCATCGGCGGTTCCTCCGAACGCTTCGTTCCCTACGTCGACCTATACCACCGCGCGACGGCCGAGTTCGGCACCCCCGCCCGCCCGGTGGGCATGCACTCGCCCGGTTTCGTCGCCGACACCGACGAGGAGGCCCGTGAGATTTACTGGCAGCCGTACCGGCAGATCCGCGACCGCATCGGAGCACTGCGCGGCTGGCCGCCGCTGCGCCGCGTCGAGTACGAGACCGAGATCGCTCACGGCTCCCTCTACGTCGGCTCGCCCGAGACGGTCGCCCGCAAGATCGCGGCTGCCGTCCGAGGGCTCGGCGTCGGCCGGTTCGACCTCCTCTACACCGCGGGAGCCCTGCCGGTCAGCGCCCGGCTCCGCGCGGTCGAGCTGTACGGCACGAAGGTCGTCCCACTGGTCCGCGACATGCTGGCCGACTGACCCGGGCGCCGAGAAAGCGGGCAACATCCTGCTGGACCGGTTCCCGCACCGCGAGCAACGAGCAACGAGCAACAAGCAAAAAGCAACAAGCAACGAGTAGCGAGCAGCGAGCAGCAAGCAACGAGCAACAAGCAACGAGCAATGGAGGTGTGCACCACAGATGCCGAACCCAACCCCCCAGTCACCCCTCAAGGTGGTGCGACGATCCCCGTCGTACTGGCGCGTGACGTTCGACAATCCACCGATCAACCTGGTCAGCTACGACGTCTTCGCGGCGCTCGCGGACCTCGTCGACCGGATGGAGGCGGACGAGGACCTGAAAGTGGTGGTCTTCGACAGCGCGGACCCGGACTTCTTCCTGGCGCACTTCGACCTGGTGCCGCCGAAGGAGCCGTACACGGGGCCGAGCTGGCTGGAGACCGCCGCGCGCATGGCCCGCTCCCGGGTCATCACCATCGCCTCCGTCCGCGGCCGGGCGCGCGGTGTGGGCAGCGAGTTCACGCTCGCCTGCGACATGCGGTTCGCCAGCAAGGAAAAGGCCGTCCTGGGCCAGCCGGAGGTGGGGGCAGGGATCACACCGGGCGGCGGGGCGACGGAGCGGCTCCCGCTGCTGGTGGGCAGAGGCCGGGCGCTGGAGATCATCGCGGCGGCCGACGACTTCGACGCGGAAACGGCCGAGCGGTACGGCTGGATCAACCGGGCGCTTCCCGACGCCGAACTGGACGCCTACGTCGACCGGGTCGCCACGCGCATCGCCTCCTTCGACCGTCGGCCGCTGGCCGAGGTGAAGTCCCTGATCAACCGGTCCACGCTGCCGTCCGAGACGGACCTGGAGGCCGGTCAGGACACCTTCCGCACGGCACTGACCTGGCCGGAGGCGCAGGAAAGGGTTCGCCGGCTCCTCCAGCGCGGCATGCAGCAGCGCGGCGACCTCGAGTACCGACTGGGCGAGGGGATCGCCGACGAGTGAGCACCGGGGCCGCGCACTCAAGCACGTGGCTGTATCGGCCTCCGCCGCCCCGCCCGCCCGCAGCCTGACAGCCCGCAGGGCAGCAGGTACCTGCCGCTTGCCCGGCCCTCGACCGTCGCGGCACCTGCCGCCACGGGGCCCCGCAGCCCGCCCGGGAGGCGACCGAAAAGGGACGCGGCGCACCAACGCCGCCGGGCGTCGGGACACGAGCACCGTGTCTGTCCCGACGCCCGGCGGCGTTGGTGCGCGATCCGGCGCGTCCCTCACTCGGCCACGCGACGGCCCAGGTCGAGTTCGACGCCGTCCGGCTGCTGCAGACCGGCGGCGAAGAGCCGCTTGATCCGGTCGGTGTTCTCCGGCCGGCCGGAGGTACGGAAGAAGGTCGTCAGCGCCGTCCCGAACTCCTCGACGGGAGGCTGGGTGACCGCGTCGACGAGCGCCTTCGCCTCGCGTACGGCCACCTTGTCGAAGCCGGCGATGCGGCGGGCGAACGTGTCGGCGAACTGCTCCAGTTCGTCCTCCGGCACGACGCGGTTGACGTAGCCGTAGGCCGCCGCGAGCTCGGCGGGGAAGTCGTCGGCGCCCAGCAGGATCTCCAGCGCGCGGCCCCGGCCGACCAGGCGCGGCAGCCGCCCGGTGGGGTTGCCGCCGGGGACCGACCCGATCCCGACCTCGAACTGCCCGAGGACGGCGCCCGGTCCCGCGAAGCGGATGTCGGTCGCGAGGACGAACTCGCTGCCGGCGCCCCGGGCCCGGCCGTTGATCTCGCTGATGGTGACGGCGGGGACCTTGCCGAGCCGGTACAGGTTGTCGGCGAAGGGATGCAGGCCGGACGCGGCCGGCTTCATCGCGGCCACCCGGGAGCGGTCCGCCAGCATGTCCCAGTGCGCCATGAAGAAGTCCGGATTGGCGCTGCGGAAGAGCACGACCGTCAGGTCGGGAGCCTGCTCGATGCGGGTGACCAGCTCAGCGAGCTGCTCGATGGTGTCCGGGTCGATGAGATTGATGTCGCCGTTGGAGAACGTCACCTTCCAGTAGGAGGGGGTGATCTCTTGCACGGTGAACTGCTCGGTGCTGCTCATCGGGAATGCCTTTCTGCGGGTGGGCGGGGTGTGCGGGGCGCGGGGCGCTTCGGCTCCGCCGGGACAGCGGTCGCCTTGTCAGTGCGCCTCGTGCAGGGTGTGGGTGTCGAGGGCCCCGAACTCGTCGCCGGTTCGGTGCTCCCAGCCGGGCACCGGGCCTTGGAGGTGTGTGGCCGACGCGCCGCGGTGGAGGCGGTACTCCGCGTACGCCGGGACCGGGACCGGAACGGGACGGGGAAGCCCGCGGTGCCGGCCGTGGCCCGGGCACGCGTCGCCCAGCACGGCTCGGCACTCCTCGTCGGCGCACTCGCCCCGATGGCGGCCGGTGCCCGGGCGGGCGAGGTCGCTCATGACCCAGGAGCGGACGGTCCGGATGTCGGTCATGACATGAGACATGTTTCTCTCCCTCTACAGGATGGCCCGCCGGTCGCCGGTGCGCCCGGTGCCGGGTGTCTCGGCTGACCACAGGGTGCGCGGGTGATCGATCCGGTAGCCGTCACCGCGTGATCCCGGCGGTCACGGCCGTACCTGCGGTGTGGCGGTGGGCGCGCAGGGCGTGCCAGAGCAGGGCGAGGGCCGCCAGGAGCAGGAAGCCCAGTCCGCCGGAGACCACGCCGGTCCACCCGAAGGCGGAGAACAGCACTCCACCGACGCCGGCGCCGGTCGCGCCTCCGGCGAACACCGTGAACATGTAGACGGTGTTGAGGCGGGCCCTGATCGCGGGCCGGGCGGCGAAGATGCGTGCCTGATTGGCGATCTGCCCGCTGGTGGTGCCGTAGCCGAGGAGGTTGCATCCGACGGCGAGCGCGATCAGGGACTGTTCGGCCAGCCCGAAGAGGGCGAAGGCCAGCAGCACCGAGATGAGGGACAGTGCGTTGACCCGCGTCGTGCCCCAGCGGTCGGCCAGCCGACCGGAATAGCGGGCGGCCAGGGCTCCCGGCACGCTGAACAGGCCGAAGAGCCCGATGACCGCGGGGCCCAGCGCGATCGGGGCGGCGGCGAGGTGGAAGGCGAGCGACGACCAGAAGGCGGAGAAGGCCGCGAAGACCGCCCCGCCGAGGGCGGCCGACAGACGCAGGGGAGCGTGCTCGGGTATCAGCCTGGGGAGCGATGCCAGCAGCCGCGGATAGCTCTCCGGCGCCCCGTCACGCGCCGGCCGATCGGCCGGCATGTAGCGGGGGAGGACCAGGAGCAGGGCGCCGGTGGCCACCGCGGCGACGGCGAACCCGGCTCGCCAGGTGCCGGTGACCTCCGCGATGAGTCCGGCGGCGGTGCGTGAGAGCAGGGCCCCGAGCGTCAGCCCCGTGCCCACCGCGCCCAGGACGCGCCCGGCGTGGCCGGGGGTCGCCATGGCGGCGACGGTCGGCATGATCACCTGCGGCAGCACGGTCGTGGCCGACATGACCAGGGTGACCATGCTCAGCAGGGTGAGCGAGGGGGCGAACGCGCCCGTGAGGAGGGCGGCGGAGGTCACCCCCAGCAGCAGTACCGACAGCCGGCGGAGCCGAGCGCCGTCGGCGAGCGGAACGATGGCGAGGATGCCCAGCGCGTAGCCGATCTGTCCGGTCGTGGCCACCAGTCCGGCAGCGGAGGGGGAGATGCGGAAGCTCCGGGCGATCTCGTCGAGGAGTGGCTGCGTGAAATAGATGTTGGAGACGGTGATCGCAGTCGCTGTGGCGAGGACCGGGATGGTGCCCCGTCTGACACCGGGGCGGGTGACTGCGGTGGTCATGAGGAACCTCGGATGGATCGAGACAATCTGGATGACGACTGTCATCCAGATTGAGGATTACTCTTGTCATCCACATAAGTCAAGCGCGCGTGCGTGGAAGTGACCTCCGCCGGTCAGATGGATGACGCCTTTCATCCCGGATTGGCACGCCTTTGCGATCACACGTGTTGCGCCCGTCACCCGCTGCGGAACGGTACGGCGCGACGGATCACCGTTGCCGGGAATGGCTTGACGATTCCCGGGGTTGAGGCAGATGCTTGACGCGTCAAGTAAATGGTGTATCGGCAAGCCGACCGTTCAGCAGGAGTGACCCATGCCTTATCAGCAGGACCCCGAGAGCGCCTCAGACCTCACGTACGCTTCCCCGCGCAGGTCCCGCAAGAAGCTCGGTGCCGTGACCGGCCTGGCCGTCGCCGCCGCGCTGGCCGCGGTGGCGGTCCCCGCGTCCGCGCAGGACCAGGCGCCGCGACCGGCGGCCTCGTCCGAGGCGTCGCAGGGCCGCCATCTCTCGCCGTTGCAGGTCACCTCGGCGTTCTACGCCAGCTACAACGGGGACCTGGCGGCCGGCTTCGACCGCTACATCTCCAAGAACCTCGTGCTGCACGGCTTCAACGGGCCCGAGGACCGGGAGGCCTGGCTCCAGGGCGACCTGAACATCAAGGCGGGACTCACCGGGTTCAAGATGACCGTCCTCGACCAGATCGTGGAGGGCGACAAGGTCGTCACCCGCTGGAGCTTCACCGGCGTCCACACCGGCACCGTCTTCGGCATCCCCGCCTCCGGTCGCGAGGTCACCCTCAGCGGCATCTCCATCGACCGCGTGATCCACGGTCAGTCGGTCGAGCACTGGTCGGAGGGGAACTTCGGCCGGTTCCTCGACGAACTCCGCGCTGACACGCCCCCCGAGACGGTCACACCCAGCGCCAAGTAGACCCGCGCCGCCCCGGCCCTGACGCCCTTCTGCCCAGGGCCGGGGCGGCGCCCTCGGGGGCATCCGCGGTGCGCTGCCCGCACCGCTCGTCAGAATCAGGAGCAATTCCATGGGAACACTCGACGGCAAGGTGGCGCTCATCACCGGCACCGCCGGAGGCATGGGCCGCGTCGCGGCACTCGTCTTCGCGCGCGAGGGAGCACGGGTCGTCGGCGCCGACATCCAGGTCGAGGCCAACAAGGAGACCGTCGAACTCGTGCGGCGTGCGGGCGGCGAGATGACGGGCATCGCGCCGGTCGACCTGACCGACCCCGACGCGGTACGGCGACTGGCCGACGAGGCCGCCGCCGCGTACGACGGGCTCGACGTCGTCTACAACAACGCCGCACTCCAGCGCTTCGGCCCCATGCCGGACTTCTCGGTGGAGGACTGGCGCATCACGGTGACCGGTGAACTCGACATCCCCTTCTTCGTGTCGAAGTTCACCTGGCCGCATCTGGTCCGCCGGGGCGGCGGCGTCATCATCAACGTCGCGTCGGTGGCCGGCCTGATCGCGGGCGCCACGCCCCCCATGGTCGCGCACACGGCGGCCAACGCCGGCGTCGTCGGCATGACGCGGCAACTCGCCCTGGAGGGGGCCCCGCACGGAATCCGCGCGGTGACGATCAGCCCCGGCCCGACACTCACCCCGGCCAGCGACCGCGACTTGGGCGACAACCAGGCCGCCCGGGACGCGATCACCAGCAAGACGCTCCTGAAGCGCTTCGCCCGCCCCGAGGAGATCGTCGAACTGGCCGCGTTCCTCGCCTCGGACCGGGCCGGCTACATCACGGGCGCCAACTACCCGGTCGACGGCGGCGCGAGCGCCTGGTGACGCGATCGGTCCCCGTGCTCCGCACGACCAGCGTTCTGTCCCGGTCGGGAGGCGGCTGTGCCGCCCCCGGCCGGGACAGCCGCGCATGAGGGCCGTACCCGGACCTGGCAGGTGTCGACGGGCCACATGGCCGGGCCAAGGCAGGTGTCTGCTGTCGTCCCGCGCGCAGGGGACGCGCGGTGCCGCCCCTCAGTCCTGTTTCTTCAGCCGCTCGGCGACGGTGTTCAGCAGTTCGTCGGACAGGTTCTCGTCGGCCACGGCGCGGGACATGAGGACAGCTCCGACGAGGGCGCTGAGCGTGAGCATCGCCTCGGCACGGGCGTCGTCGGTGACCTCACCGCCGAGACCGGCGATCAGGTCCAGATAGGTGCGGACCTGCTTCTCGTAGGCCTCTTTGAGTTCCTGCTCACCGCGTCCGGTGGCGGCTCCCAGGGTGACCAGCGCACAGCCGGTGGCCGGAGCGTCGCGATGCCGGGCGGCGAGGTAGGCGTCGATCAGGCCGGCGCGGGGGTCCTGGTCGTTCTTGCGGGCGGACCGCTCCATCTTCGCGGTGCCGTCGGCGAGTGCCGTGGCCGCGGCCTGCGTGATGAGGTCGTCGCGTGAGGCGAAGTGCTTGTAGAAGCCGCCGTGGGTGAGGCCGGCCTCCTTCATGAGATCCGCGATGCCCGGGCGGTTGAGGCCCTCGGAGCGGACCTTGCGGGAGGCGATGCGCAGGACCCGTTCACGGGTCGCCGCCTTCTCCGCCTGCGAGTGGCCCATGGCCGACCTGCCTTTCGTCGGGGCGCGAACCGGAAAACACCGCGCAACTGGATGTTTTGCATCATACAACCCGGCTGTCAAACCCTCCGTGAGCTAAACCTCCCTTGACTTTCTGGATGTCGAGGATAATCCTCAATCTAGATGACGCACAGCATCCAGATTGGAGTGGGAGCCATGTCTGTCACCTACGACCCCCGCCACACGGCAGTCCTGCTGGTCGACCCCTACAACGACTTCCTGTCCGAAGGAGGCAAGGTCTGGCCCCGTTTGCGGACGATGGCGGAGGAGACCCGCCTCCTCGACCACCTCCGCGCCGTCGTCGGCTCCGCCCGCGAGAACGGCATGCCGGTGGTGTTCGTCCCGCACCGGCGCTGGCAGCCGGGCGACTACGAGACCTGGGCGTTCCCCAACCCCACCCAGCTCGGGATCATGGAACGACAGAGCTTCGCCCGCGGCACCTGGGGCGGGGAGTTCCACCCCGACTTCCAACCGCAGCCGAACGACATCGTGGTCGCGGAGCACTGGGCGCAAAGCGGCTTCGCCAACACCGACCTCGACCTCCGCCTCAAGCAGCACGGCATCACCCATGTCGTGCTCATCGGCCTGCTCGCCAACACCTGCATCGAGTCCACCGGCCGGTTCGCCATGGAACTCGGCTACCACGTCACCCTCGTCCGAGACGCCACCGCCGCGTTCCTGCCCGAGATGATGCACGCCGCACACGAGCTGAACGGCCCCACCTACGCCCACGCCATCACCACCACCGACGAGCTCACCGTCGCATTCAAGGAAGCGAGGTCATGAAGACAGTCGCCTGACCGATGCACTCCCTCCCTGCCCGGCAGATGCTTGGAGCCTGTGAACACCTTGCTGAAGGAGCGAGCCATGAGCGGACCCGACGCCGGCACCGAGAAGGAGATCCTCGGCCGCATCACGCAAATG
This sequence comes from Streptomyces sp. Act143, assembly GCF_003143935.1. Classification (GTDB taxonomy): domain Bacteria; phylum Actinomycetota; class Actinomycetes; order Streptomycetales; family Streptomycetaceae; genus Streptomyces. Next base: position 8,451,097 of record NZ_QFRX01000001.1, read on the forward strand.
ATCTCTGAAGAGAGGCACCTGCGTGACAGCTTGGCCCAGCACACCATCGACCAGACTGCGGAGCACTCCCGTCTGGCAAGGCTGGAGACCGAACTCGACCAGTGCTGGGACCTGCTGCGCCAGCGCCGGGCCCTGGCCGCCGCAGGCCAGGATGCGTCAACCGCGCAGGTACGGCCGGCGTCTCAGGTGGAGCGGTACCTGTCCTGATCACAGGGTCCGGGGACGCCCCGCACACCCGTGATCAGCAGGCCGTACCGCGACAGCCGGTTCGCGGTACGGCAGGTCGCGTGGACGCGTAGCAATCCTCCCGGAAGGACACCGAGTAGCAGCCGTCTCCGAGGCCCTGACGGACCCCACCGAACCGTCCTTCACCGCGCCGCCAGACCGGTGTCCGGCATCATGAGGTTGTGGACTTCGAGCCGTACCGGGGTGAGTTGGTGGCGTTCTGCTACCGGATGCTGGGGTCGGTGCACGAGGCCGAGGATCTGGTGCAGGAGACGTTGCTACGTGCCTGGAAGGCCCGTGACCGCTACGATCCGGCGCGCGCGTCGGTGCGGACCTGGCTGTACCGGATCGCGACCAATGTGTGCCTGACCGCGCTGGAGGGGCGCGGGCGGCGTCCGCTGCCGTCCGGACTGGGGGCACCGAGCGACGATCCCGAGGCGCCGCTGGTACCAGCGCTCGACGTGCCCTGGCTTCAGCCGTTTCCTGACGCGCGGTTCGATGTGGAAGTCAGGGCCGATCTGCGGCTCGCCTGGGTGGCGGCGGTACAGGTCCTGCCCGCACGGCAGCGGGCAGTGCTGGTGCTGCGCGAGGTGCTGGCGTTCAGCGCGGCCGAGGTCGCCGAGCAGTTGGGTACCACGGTCGCGGCGGTCAACAGCGCGTTGCAGCGGGCCCGTGCCGCTCTCGCCGACGTGGGTGATGCCGACGCGGTCACCGAGCCGGACGACCCCGAGGTACGGGCGGTCATCCAGCAGTACCTGCAGGCATTCGAGGCGGCGGACGTACCCGCGCTGGTGCGGCTGCTGGCCCACGACGCGGTACTGGAGATGCCGCCGGTGCCGCTGTGGTACCGAGGCAGCCGCGACTACGGCCGGTTCCTGGAGCGGGTGTTCCGTGTACGCGGCAGGGGCTGGGCCATGCGGGAGCTCACCGCAGGCGGGCAGCCCGCGCTCGCCGCATACGCGCCGCAGCCCGGTGGCAGCCACCGGCTGCACACCCTCCAGGTCTTCACCGTCACCGGCGGCCGCATCGCGCACAACATCGTGTTCGCCGATCCGCGCGTCTTCGACGCCTTCGAGCTGCCGGATGAGATTCCCGCAAGCGAGTTCCGCCAGGAGCGATGAGTCGGGGCGGTGCGGCCGGTACATACCGGTGAGCACCGAACCGAAGGGAAACTCACCGTGAGCGTCATCGTCATCGAGTTCACCACCCTGGACGGAATCGTCACCGACCCCGACGGCTCCGCCGGCACCCCTCTGGGCGGCTGGGCCTTCCGGCACGGCCCCAAGCCGGTCGCCGGGGACAAGTTCCGGCTCGGCCGCACACTGGACGAAGGGGTACTGCTGCTCGGGCGCGCCACCTGGCAGCTGTTCTCACAGATCTGGCCGGGCCGCGACGACCCGTTCGCCGCGCGGATGAACACCGTCCCGAAACTGGTCGCCTCCCACACCCTGACCCACGCCGACACATCGGCATGGGCGAACTCCCAGCTACTCGACGGCGACCTGGTCGACGCCGTCAAGCGCGAGCGCCGGGACGTGATCGTCACCGGGAGCCTGAGCATCGTGGACAGGCTGAGGGCCGCGGACATGATCGACGAGTACCGGCTGCTGACCTTCCCCACCGTCCTCGGCACCGGCCGGCAGCTCTTCCCGACGGACGGCCATCACGCCGAACTGGAATGCCTGTCCGCCGAACAGATCGGCGCCGCCCTCCTCACCCGCTACCGCAGGACCGCCCGATGACCACTCGCTCCACCGCCCAGCACGAGACACCCGCCAACCCCACGGCATCCGACTGCCACTACCGCACCGCCCACATCCCGCCGGCCCACCGTCTCCCCAGCACGATCAGCATGCTGGAGGCGACCTTCTCCCGTACGCGTACCGAACGAGACTGAGCAACTCCTGCCGTCCGCGTCCGCGAAGACACCCACTCGCCCGAGCGTCCGAAAGCAACCAGCTGCCGACGCTCGGGCGAGCCGACGCAGCGCGCCAGCTCACGGCGCCGATCGCGGCTCCGCACGGCACTTGGGCCGTATGGCAGTGCGCGCCCCGTGAAGCCTCATCTGCAGCATGTACTCACGGCTGCGGCGATTGACCTTGTGCGGATCGACGCCTGGCTGGATGAAACACCCACAGCACCAACCCGCACGTCCCACTTCGCCTCCCTGCTGTTCACCGGGTAATGCCGGAAAGGGACTTCGCCGACAGGGGCAAGGATCGACGGGCCGTCACGAACTGTCGAGGCCAGGTCGAGGTCGAACACGGTTGCCGACCGGCCGCGGCGCTCGGTAGACCCGGGAGCCGCGGCCGCATCCTTGGAGTCCTGGAGGAACCAGCGCTGGTCGGGTGAGCCTTCGACCTCGTCCTGCGCGAACAGCCCGCCGCCCTTCTGGGGCGCCGTGAGGTACTGCTTGGTCTTGTAGTTCTGCAAGGTCCAGGTGCCGTCGCCCTCGTAGGAGATGCCGAAAAGCGGGGGTAGTTGAGTCCGGGTTTTCGAGGGGCGAGGAAGATGGGTGAAGCTGACTGGTACTAATAGGCCGAGGGCTTGTCCTCAGTTGCTCGCGTCCACTGTGTTAGTTCTGAGGCAACGACCGTTGCCGGTTTTTTGAGCAGAACGCATCACTAATAACTACAGAGTGTGCTTGTTCGCTCGAAACCATTAGGGTTTCGGTGGTCATAGCGTGAGGGAAACGCCCGGTTACATTTCGAACCCGGAAGCTAAGCCTTACAGCGCCGATGGTACTGCAGGGGGGACCCTGTGGGAGAGTAGGACGCCGCCGAACAATCTTTGGAAGGACCCCTGGTCCCAGCGTTCAGCTGGGACCAGGGGTCCTTTTGTTTTTACAATGCTTGCAGTACCGAGACAGGAGTCACCGATGTCCACCAACTCTCCCGACGACCGACCGGAGCGCGACCAGCGGCGACGGGACAGTGGGGACCGTGGCGATCGCGGCGACCGTGGTGGTTTCCGGCGCGATGACCGCGGTGTCCGTGGCGACCGTGGTGGCTTCCGGCGCGACAACGACCGGGGTGGCGACCGCGGTGGTTACGGTCGGCGCGACGACAACCGGCGTGACGACAACCGGGGCGGCGGCTACGGCCGGCGCGACGACCGGCGTGGCGATGATCGTGGTGACCGCGGTGGCTTCCGGCGCGATGACAGCCGTGGAGACAACCGCGGTGGCGGCTACGGCCGACGGGATGACCGGCGCGATGACCGGCGCGGCGACGACCGCGGGCCTCGTCCGGCGTTCCGGCGTGACGACCGCCCCAGCGGCCCGCGTCGGGACGACCGGGACCGTGGCTTCCGCCGGGACGACCGGGACCGGGACCGGCCTGCCTTCCGCCGCGATGACCGGGACCGGGGCGAGCGTCGCGACGACGACCGTGGGCCTCGTCCGGCGTTCCGGCGTGACGACAACCGGGGCGGTGGCTACGGCCGCCGCGACGACCGGGGTGGCGACCGTGGTGGCTTCCGGCGTGACGACAACCGGGGCGGCGGCTCGTACGAACGGCGTGACGATCGCCGTGACGACCGTCGTGACGACCGGGGTGGCGACCGCGGTGGTTTCCGGCGGGACGACCGGGACCGTGACCGCGGATTCCGCGGCGATGACCGCGGCGACCGTGGTGGTTTCCGGCGCGATGACCGCGGTGACCGCGGGGAGCGTGGCGGGTTCCGTCGGGACGACCACCGCGGTGGCTCGTACGACCGGCGCGATGACCGGCGTGGCGATGACCGTGGTGACCGCGGTGGCTTCCGGCGCGATGACAGCCGTGGGGACAACCGCGGTGGCGGTTCCTACGAGCGGCGTGACGACCGTCGTGACGACCGGGGCGGGTTCCGTCGGGACGACCGCGGCTCCCGCGGGCCCCGTCGCGACGACCGCGGTGGGCGTCCCGGCGGGTTCCGTGGACGGGACGACCGGCGTGACGACAACCGGGGCGGCTACGACCGGCGCGACGACCGGCGCGGTGGCTTCCGTGGGCGGGACGACCGGGACAGGGACCGTGAGCCGATCAAGCGGCTGCCGATCCCCGAGGACGTCACGGGCGACGAGATCGACGGCGATGTGCGGCAGGAACTGCAGAGCCTGCCGAAGACGCTGGCGGACGACGTCGCGCGGAACCTGGTGATGGTCGCCCGGCTCATCGACGAGGACCCGGAGGGCGCGTACGGCTACTCCAGGGTGGCGCTGCGGCTGGCGTCGCGGGTCGCCGCCGTACGCGAGGCGGCTGGGTTCGCGGCGTACGCGACCCAGAAGTACTCCGAGGCGCTCGCCGAGTTCCGGGCCGCGCGGCGGATGACCGGCAGTGCTGAGCTGTGGCCCGTCATGGCCGACTGTGAGCGTGGGCTCGGGCGGCCGGAGAAGGCGCTGGACATGGCCGGGGCGCCCGAGGTGAACAAGCTGGACAAGGCCGGGCAGGTCGAGATGCGGCTCGTCGCGGCCGGTGCTCGGCGTGACATGGGGCAGCTGGACGCGGCCATCGTGACGCTGCAGAGCCCCGAGCTGGCCTCCAACTCGGTGCAGCCGTGGACCGCGCGCCTGCGGTACGCCTACGCTGACGCGCTGCTTGCCGCCAAGCGCGAGGACGAGGCGCGGGAGTGGTTCGCCAAGGCCGTCGAGGCCGACCGGGACGGCAGCACGGACGCCTCGGACCGGCTGGCCGAGCTGGACGGTGTCGAGTTCGTCGACGCCTTCGACGACAGCGAGGGCGAGGGCGACAGCGCGGGCGAGAGCGGCGGCGACGGTGACGTCGAGGTCGTGGTGGACGACGAGGACGTTCCCGCCGAGGACGACGACAAGGACTGACGTTCCTCAGTGAAAGGGCGGGACCCCGGCCTCGGGGTCCCGCCCTTTCGCGTGTTCAGAGGTCCAGCGCGCGCAGGACCAGGCCGGAGGCCGGTTTGGGGCCGAAGGACGTCGACTTGCGGGGCATCGTGACGCCTTGGCGGGCCAGGTCGCGGACGACCTCCTCGCGGACCGGGTGCATGAGGACGGCCGTACCGCCGTCGCGTTCCGCCTTGCGGACGGTGGCGGCGGTGTCGTGGATGTAGGCGATGCGGGCGGGGTCGTCCTCGGGGATGTGCCAGACGTGGTCGAGGAGGGTGGCGTGCAGGACGGTCGCGTCCAGGGTGCGCCACGCCGCCGGGCGGTCGGCCGGGATCGTGCGGGCGAGGAGGTCCGGGTCGGGGCGGTCGACGAGGTGGAAGGCGCCGTCGCCGGCGAGGAGGAACGCGTTGCCCGCGCAGGCGGCGTCGGCCAGGACCTCCAGCGCCTCGGGGAGAGGGCTGTGCAGGTGGCGTACGCGGAACAGGCCGTCGAGTGCGGCCAGGGCGTCCGTCACCGGCAGGCCGTGCAGGAGGCGGTGGATGGCGCGGACGCGGAGCGGATAGCGGGCCGTGTCGACCAGGAGGACCAGGCCGTAGTCCCAGGGGCTCGGGGAGGGGTGTTCCGCGCGCAGTCGGCGGTAGGTCGCCCAGCGGTGGTGGCCGTCGGCGATGAGGGCCTGGTGCCGGGACAGGTCGGACTGGATGCGGGCGACGTCCGCCGGGTCGGTGATCGACCACAGGCGGTGGCTGTAGCCGTCCTCGGTGGTCGTGGAGAAGAGGGGCTCCTGCTCGGCCGTGCGTTCGACCACGGTGGTGGTGTCGGCGGCCGTTCCGTTGCCGCGGTACGTCAGGAGCAGCGGCTCCAGGTTGGCGGAGGTGGCGCGCATGAGGGCGGCGCGGTCCGCGATGACGTGCGGCATGACGTCTTCGTGGGGCAGGACCACCTGGTCCGCGGGGTCCGAGACGCGCAGGGCGCCGATGATGCCGCGCTGCAGCATGCCCGCGCCGTCGCGCTGCTCGTACACGTACAGGCCCGGCACCGGGTCGGCGGCCAGGACGCCTTCGGAGAGCCAGTGGCGCAGGGTCGCGGCGGCCTGTTCGTTGCGGGCGGCGGGGGTGGCGGCCTGCGGGAGGATCAGGCGGACGATGTTGTGCGGGTCGTTGGACTGCAGGTGGTAGAGGCCGTCGGGGCGGACGACGACGTCGTACGGCGGTGATGTCACGGCGGCGAGGCTGCCGACCCGGTCGGGGTCGTAGCGAAGGCCGCGGAACGGGGTGAGTTCCAGGCCCCGGCGCGCCGTTGCTTCCGAGTGACCTGCGGTGTTCATCCCGGCATCGTACGTGTGTCAGTGGTGTGCGAGATGATCGGGGGAAAGCCGTCGAGCGAGGAGCGATGTGGAATGAGCCAGAGCGTCAGGACGAGGCCCGCGGGCAGTGGCCAGGCCCTGAGCGAGGCGTACGACACCGCGCTGCTCGACCTCGACGGTGTGGTGTACGCGGGCGGGAACGCGATCGTGCACGCGGTCGAGTCACTGGCCACCGCTCGGGCGGGTGGGATGCACCTCGCGTACGTCACCAACAACGCGCTGCGGACGCCCGACACCGTGGCGGAGCATCTGACCGAGCTGGGGATACCGACCGGGGCCGACGACGTCATCACGTCCGCCCAGGCTGTCGCGCGGCTGATCAGTGAGCAGGTGCCGGCGGGGGCCCGGGTGCTGGTGATCGGTGGTGAGGGGCTGCGGGTCGCCTTGCGGGAGCGGGGGCTCGTGCCGGTGGAGTCGGCCGATGACGATCCCGCGGCCGTGGTGCAGGGGTTCGGCGGGCCCGACCTGCCGTGGGGGCGGTTCGCCGAGGCTTCGTACGCCGTCGCGCGCGGGGTGCCGTGGTTCGCGTCCAACACCGACCTGACGATCCCGAGCGGGCGGGGGATCGCACCGGGGAACGGGGCCGCGGTGGAGGTCGTGCGGATCGCGACCGGGGCCGAGCCGCAGGTCGCGGGCAAGCCGTTGCCCCCCATGCACCGGGAGACGATCCTGCGTACCGGTGCGGTACGGCCGTTGGTGGTGGGGGACCGGCTGGACACGGACATCGAGGGGGCGTTCAACGGCGAGGTCGACTCGCTGCTCGTCCTGACCGGGGTGACGGACGGGGCGCAGCTGCTGGCCGCGCCGCCGCAGCACCGGCCGACCTATGTCGACGCCGATCTGCGGGGGTTGCTGACCGGGCAGCCCGAGGTCGTCGCGGCGGACGGCGGGTTCCGGTGCGGGGGATGGACCGCCGCGGCCGGTACCGAGCGGCTGGAACTGGACGGTGACGGGGACGCGTTGGACGGGCTGCGGGCGTTGTGCGCGGCGGCCTGGACGGCGGCGGGGGCGGGAAGCTGCGAGCTGGACGGGGGGAAGGCGCTGGCGCGGCTCGGGCTGTGACGCCCCCGCGCGAGTCGGGCTCCCTGTGAACCCCGGCAGCGGGATCGTGGCCGGATTGGAGGGTAGGCTAACCTAACTGCGTGTTGGTCGACAGTCCTCCCGAACAGCGCGCGGCGACCGCCCCCGCGCCCCCGACCCGCCGGGCGATACGCGTCCTCGGGTTGCTCGTGTCCGTCGTGATCCTGGTGCTCGTCGCGCTGGCGAGCATCGCGATCGGGGCCAAAGAGCTGTCGATGGGGCAGGTGTGGCACGGCCTGTTCGAGGACTCGGGGACGTACGGCGATGTCGTGGTCACCGAGCGGCTGTGGCGGACGTTGCTCGGGCTGCTGGCCGGCGCCGCGCTCGGGCTCGCCGGGGCCGTCCTCCAGGCGCTCACCCGCAATCCGCTGGCCGACCCGGGACTGCTCGGCATCAACGCGGGCGCGTCCGCGGCGGTCGTCACGGCGATGACGTACTTCGGGGTGACGAGCCTGAGCGGGTACGTGTGGTTCGCGTTCTTCGGCGCGGCCGCGGTCGGGGCGCTCGTATGGTTCCTCGGCGGGAGCCGCGGGGCGACGCCGGTGCGGCTGGCGCTGGCCGGTACGGCGATCAGTGCCGCGCTCTACGGCTATCTCCAGGCCGTGATGATCACCGACGAGGCGGCGCTCGGCAAGATGCGCTTCTGGACGGTCGGTTCGCTGACCTCGGCGAGCGAGTCGACGATCCTTCAGGTCCTGCCGTTCCTGGCGGGCGGCACGCTTCTCGCCCTGGCGCTCGCCCGGCCGCTGAACGCCATGGAGATGGGCGACGACACCGCCCGGGCCCTCGGCGCCCACCTCAACCGCACCCGGGCGCTGTCGATGCTCGCCGCCGTGGTGCTGTGCGGGGCGGCGACCGCGGCCTGCGGACCGATCGTGTTCGTCGGGCTGATGGTGCCGCACGTCGTGCGCTCGTTCACCGGACCCGACCTGCGCTGGATCCTGCCGTACGCGGCCGTCCTGTCGCCGGTGCTGCTGCTCGGCGCCGATGTCATCGGCCGGGTCGTCGCGCGGCCCGCGGAGCTTCAGGTCGGCATCGTCACCGCGATCATCGGTGGCCCGGTCTTCATCTTTCTCGTACGACGGCGGAGGACGGCGCAGCTGTGAGGACCAACCCTGCCGAACGCGCTCATCGGCCCCACCGTGCCGTCCGGACGCCGGGCGGGCTGTCGGTCCGGCTCGACGTCCGGGCCTTCGTGGTCGTCGTCCTGCTGGTGGCCGCCGCGCTCGCCGCGAGCGTCGTGCTGATCGGCACCGGCGACTTCCCGATCTCGGCCGGGGACGTGCTCAAGACCCTGGCCGGGGACGGGAACGCCGGGCAGGAGTTCATCGTCAACGAGCTGCGGCTGCCGCGTGTTCTCGTCGGGCTGCTGGTCGGTGCCTCGCTCGGGCTCGGCGGGGCCCTGTTCCAGGCCGTGTCACGCAACCCGCTGGGCAGTCCGGACATCCTCGGGCTGGGGCAGGGGGCGACGGCCGGGGCGCTGACCGTGATCGTGTTCTTCTCCGGGAGCGCGGGCGAGGTCACCGTCGGAGCCCTGCTGGGCGGGCTGGGGGCCGGGCTCGCCATCTATCTGCTCGCCTGGAAACAGGGCGTGCACGGATACCGGCTCGTGCTGGTCGGCATCGGGGTGTCCGCGATCCTCACGGCGGTCAACGGCTATCTGCTGACCAAGTCCACCATCACGGAAGCCGCCCAGGCCGTCGTCTGGATGACCGGCTCGCTCAGCGGGCGGGGCTGGGAACAGGTGTGGCCGCTGCTGTGGCTGTGCGCCGTGCTGGTTCCGCTCGTCCTCGGCAACGCGCGGGCGCTGCGGATGATGGAGATGGGCGACGACGTGTCCAACGCCCTCGGCGTGCGCGTCGAGCGCACCAGGGCGCTGCTGATGGTGGCCGCCGTGCTCCTCACCGCCACCGCCACCGCCGCCGCGGGGCCGGTCAGCTTCGTGGCGCTCACCGCGCCGCAGCTCGCCCGGCGGCTGACCCGCTCGCCCGGCCCGAACCTGCTGCCGTCGCTGTGCATGGGCGCGGCCCTGCTGGTCGCCGCCGATCTGCTGTCGCAGAAGGTCTTCGGCGCCGACCAGATGCCGGTGGGCGTGGTCACCGGCGTGCTCGGTGGCGGCTATCTGCTGTGGCTGCTGGTCACCGAGCGCAAGGCGGGCCGGATATGAGTGCCGCCGACCGCGCCGACCGCACCCTGGACAACCGAAGGAGCACCGTGAACCGCCTCTCCGCCGAGGACGTCACCCTCGCCTACGACCAGCGCGTCATCGCCGAGCAGCTGTCGGTGGAGATCCCCGACAACTCCTTCACGGTGATCGTCGGCCCGAACGCGTGCGGCAAGTCCACGCTGCTGCGGGCGCTGTCACGGATGCTGAAGCCGAGTCGGGGCCGGGTGCTGCTCGACGGGCAGGTCATCCAGTCGATGCCGGCGAAGAAGGTCGCGCGAACCCTGGGGCTGCTGCCGCAGTCGTCGATCGCGCCGGACGGGATCACCGTCGGCGACCTGGTGGGCCGCGGCCGGTACCCGCACCAGGGCCTGCTGCGGCAGTGGTCGACCGAGGACGAGCGGGTCGTCCAGGAGTCGATGGCGCAGACCGGCGTCGCCGAGCTCGCCGACCGGTATGTGGACGAACTGTCCGGCGGCCAGCGGCAGCGCGTGTGGATCGCGATGGCGCTCGCCCAGCAGACGCCGCTGCTGCTCCTCGACGAGCCGACGACCTATCTGGACATCCAGCACCAGATCGACGTGCTGGACCTGTGCGCCGAGCTGCACGAGGAGCAGGGGCGCACGCTGGTGGCCGTCCTGCACGACCTCAACCACGCGGCCCGGTACGCCACGCATTTGATCGCCCTCAAGGGCGGCAGCGTCATCGCCGAGGGCGCGCCGAACGACATCGTCACGGCCGACCTGGTCGAGGAGGTCTTCGGGCTGCGCTGCCAGGTGATCGACGACCCGGAGACGGGGACGCCGCTGGTGGTGCCGGCGGCGCGGAAGGCGCGTGAGCGCGTGACCGCTAAAGAAGCTTCCTGAGCTGGAAGAGGTCCTTGAGGCCGGCTTCCAGCTTCACCCGGCCCGCGCCCCAGGCCTTGGCGAAGTGCAGCTCGCCGTTGACCAGGGCCACCAGGTCGTCGCCCTTCATGGTGAGCCTGATCTGCGCCTTCTCCTTCGGAGCGCCCTGGATCGTGTCCTGGACCACGATCCGGCCGCCCGTCATACGGCCCACGAAGGTGATGTCGAGGTCGGTGATCCGGCAGCTGACCGAGCGGTCCAGGGCGGTCGCGGCGGCGACGTCCCCTTCGGCGTGCTGCATGGTGTCGGAGAGCTTCTCGAGTGCGGCGCGGCACTCCTCGATCGTGGCCATCGCGATCGACGGTACCCCAGGGCTTCGGGGTAGCGTCTGGGCATGAGCGACTCTGTGCCCGAGGCCACGGAGGCGGCGGAACCCGTCGACGTCGAACCCGCGGACGACCCTGCCGCCCCTGCCCCTCTGAACGTCCCCCGGACCCCCACCGGCAACCCCGAGGTCGACGCCCAGCTGGAGCGGCTGACCGACGCCGACCACCTCGCCACGGACGGACACGTCGAGGTGTACGAGGATGTACACCGGGGGCTGCGCGACGCGCTCACCGCGCTCGACGCCCGGCCGGGACCTCCGGCGCCCCCGTCGTCGTACCGGAACAGGAGCTGAACCGAACGTGGCAGGAGTCGCACGTCGCCGTCTGGACGCGGAGCTGGTCCGCCGGAAGCTCGCGCGGTCGCGTGAGCACGCCAGCCAGCTGATCGCGGCCGGGCGGGTCACCGTCGGCAAGACCGTGGCGACCAAGCCCGCCACGCAGGTGGAGACCGCGGCGGCGATCGTGGTCCAGAGCGACGACAACGACCCCGAGTACGTCTCCCGGGGCGGGCACAAGCTCGCGGGCGCGCTGGCGGCGTTCGTGCCGCAGGGGCTCGTCGTGGAGGGGCGGCGGGCGCTGGACGCCGGGGCGTCGACCGGCGGGTTCACCGATGTGCTGCTGCGGGCCGGGGCCGCGCACGTCGTCGCCGTCGACGTCGGCTACGGACAACTCGCGTGGACTCTGCAGAGTGATGAACGCGTCACCGTCAAGGACCGTACGAACGTACGCGAGTTGACGCTTGAAGCGATCGATGGGGAACCTGTGGATCTTGTCGTGGGGGATCTGTCCTTCATTCCGCTCGGGCTGGTGCTGCCCGCCCTGGCGGGGTGCGTGAAGCCGGACGCCGACCTGGTGATGATGGTCAAGCCGCAGTTCGAGGTGGGCAAGGAACGGCTGGGCAGCGGGGGAGTCGTACGGAGTCCGCAGCTGCGGGCGGAGGCCGTGCGGGGAGTGGCGGAGAAGGCGTGGGAACTCGGGCTCGGGGTGAAGGGCGTCACGGCCAGTCCGCTGCCCGGGCCCTCGGGCAATGTCGAATACTTCCTGTGGCTGCGTGCCGGGGCGCCCGCCCTGGACCCGGCCGACGTTGACCGTGCAGTGGCGGAGGGGCCTCGTTGACACAGAACCGAGCTCGTACTGTTTTCCTGCTCGCCCACACCGGCCGGCCCGCGGCGATCCGCAGCGCCGAGCTGGTGGTGAAGGGGCTGCTGCGCGAGGGCATCGGCGTGCGGGTGCTGGAGTACGAGGCCGCGGACCTGCCGCTGCCCGAGGAAGTGGAGCTCGTCAAGGAGGCCACCCCGCAGTGCCTCGACGGGTGTGAGCTGCTGATCGTGCTGGGCGGGGACGGGACGCTGCTGCGCGGCGCCGAGTTCGCCCGGGCGTCCGGGGTGCCGATGCTGGGCGTCAATCTCGGACGGGTCGGGTTCCTCGCCGAGGCCGAGCGGGACGACCTCGACAAGGTCGTCGACCGGGTGGTGACCAAGTCGTACGAGGTCGAGGAGCGGATGACCGTCGATGTGGTGGTCCACAGCAACGGGGACATCGTGCACACCGACTGGGCGCTGAACGAGGCGGCGGTGCAGAAGGCCGGCGCCGAGAAACTGCTCGAGGTCGTCTTGGAGATCGACGGGCGGCCGGTCACCGGGTTCGGGTGCGACGGGATCGTGCTGTCGACGCCGACCGGGTCCACCGCTTACGCGTTCTCCGCGGGTGGTCCGGTGGTGTGGCCGGAGGTCGAGGCCCTGCTGATGGTGCCGATCTCGGCGCACGCGTTGTTCGCCAAGCCGTTGGTGACCTCGCCGGATTCCGTGCTTGCCGTGGAGGTGCTGCCGCACATTCCGCCGGGGGTGCTGTGGTGCGACGGGCGGCGGACGGTCGAGCTGCCGCCGGGGGCCCGCGTGGAAGTGCGGCGGGGGGCCGTGCCGGTACGGCTCGCCCGACTGCATCACGCTTCGTTCACGGACCGACTGGTGGCGAAGTTCGCGCTGCCGGTGTCCGGATGGCGGGGGGCGCCTCACTAGCCGGGGTACTCCACTCGGGCGGGTGACAGGGCGCCTCGCGCTTCTTGCTTCCTACCTCGTAAGGTCTTCACCGTGCTGGAAGAGATGCGGATACGGTCGCTCGGAGTCATCGACGATGCCGTCGTCGAGCTGTCGCCCGGGTTCACCGCTGTCACCGGTGAGACGGGTGCGGGCAAGACCATGGTGGTCACCAGCCTGGGACTGCTGCTTGGTGGGCGGGCGGACCCGGCGCTCGTGCGGATCGGGGCCGAGAAGGCCGTGGTGGAGGGGCGGATCGCGCTCCCCACGGGTGCCTCGGCCGTGCTGCGGGCCGAGGAGGCCGGGGCCGAGCTCGACGACGGGGCGCTGCTGATCAGCCGTACCGTTTCCGCCGAAGGGCGGTCCCGGGCGCACCTGGGCGGGCGGAGCGTGCCGGTCGGTGTGCTCGCCGAGCTCGCCGACGAACTGGTCGCCGTGCACGGGCAGACCGACCAGCAGGGACTGCTGAAGCTGTCGCGGCAGCGGCAGGCGCTCGACCGGTACGCCGGGGACGCCGTCGCCGTGCCGCTCGCCAAGTACGGCGAGGCCTACCGGCGGCTGCGAGCCGTCTCCACCGAGCTCGACGAGATCACCACGCGCGCGCGTGAGCGGGCTCAAGAGGCCGACATGCTGCGGTACGGGCTCGACGAGATCGCCGGGGTCGAGCCGCGCGCGGGTGAGGACGTCGAGCTGGCCGAGGAGGCCGAGCGGCTCGGGCACGCCGAGGCGCTGTCGTCCGCCGCCACGGCCGCCCACGCGGCGCTCGCCGGGAACCCCGAGGACCCCGAGGGCATCGACGCCGCCACGCTCGTGGCGGGAGCTCAGCGGGCCCTGGACGCCGTGCGGTCGCACGATCCGGCGCTGGCCGCGCTCGCCGACCGGATCGGGGAGGTCGGGATTCTGCTGGGGGACGTGGCCGGGGAGCTGGCGGGGTACGCCGACGACCTCGACGCCGATCCCCTGCGGCTGGCGGCCGTCGAGGAACGGCGGGCCGCCCTCACCGCGTTGACACGGAAGTACGGCGAGGACGTCGCCGCCGTGCTGGCGTGGGCCGAGCAGGGTGCCGCGCGGCTCACCGAGCTGGACGGGGACGACGAGCGGATCGGTGAGCTCACCGACGAGCGGGACGCGCTGCGGGCCGAACTGGGCGGGCTGGCGCAGGCGTTGACCGATGCGCGGGCGGAAGCGGCCTCGCGGTTCGCGGCTGCCGTGACCGCCGAGCTGGCCTCGCTGGCGATGCCGCACGCGCGTGTGTCCTTCGACATCCGGCAGACCGAGGACCCGGACGGCGTCGAGGTCGGCGGTCGGGCGGTCGCCTACGGTCCGTCCGGCGTCGACGAGGTCGAGCTGCTGCTCGCGCCGCACCCGGGTGCTCCGCCGCGGCCCATCGCCAAGGGGGCCTCCGGTGGTGAGCTCTCGCGCGTGATGCTGGCCGTGGAGGTCGTGTTCGCGGGGACCGACCCGGTGCCGACGTACTTGTTCGACGAGGTCGACGCCGGTGTCGGTGGCAAGGCGGCGGTGGAGATCGGGCGGCGGCTGGCGAAGCTGGCGAAGACCGCGCAGGTCGTGGTCGTGACCCATCTGCCGCAGGTCGCGGCGTTCGCCGACCGGCAGTTGCTCGTCGAGAAGACCAACGACGGGTCCGTCACGCGGTCCGGTGTGAAGGTGCTCGAAGGGGAGGAGCGGGTACGGGAGTTGTCCCGGATGCTGGCTGGACAGGAGGACTCGGAGACGGCTCGGGCCCATGCGGAGGAGTTGTTGGCGGCGGCGCGGTTGGACGCGTGAGGCTGTTGCGCCGCTCCGCGGCGAAGACCTGACCGCTCCGCGGTCCGCGCTTCGCCGCTCCGCGGCGGCTCCCCACCCGCCCACCCGCGTTCACCGGCTCCACAGCCGCCCACATCCGGCCCGCTCCGCGGGCCCAAGCGGCGGGCCAAGATAAGCGGCTCTCTCAGGGTGATCACATGATCAACCGCCCCGACAGCCCCCACTGGCACCGCGACAACTACGCCGGCCGCACCGTAGACCTCCACGCCGGCCCCGCCACCGCCGTCGCCGCCACCCTCACCGCCGCCCGTGTGCACCCCGCAGCCGCCCTCGCGATCGCCACTGCCGGTGCCTGCGGTGCCTACGACGACATCGCCGGTGCCACCGACCCCCGCCGCGGTTTCCGCGCCCACCTCTCCGCCCTGCGTGGCGGCGAAGTCACCAGCGGAGCCGTCAAGTTGTTCGGGATCTCCGCCGCCGGGCTCGTCGCCGGGGCGATGCTGAAGGAGAAGGCGCTGGACAAGATCCTCGCCGGAGTCGTCATCGCCGGTGCCGCGCACTTCGTCAACCTCGTGGACGTGCGCCCGGGACGGGCCGCCGCCGCGGTCATCGGCCTCGGCGTGCCGGGGATGCTCCGCAAGGGACCCGGCGGTGAGTTGGCCGCCGCGGCGGTGGGGGCCGCCGCCGCTGTCCTGCCGGACGACCTCGGGGAGCGCTCGATGCTCGGCGACACGGGGGCGCACACGCTGGGCGCCGCCCTGGGAGCGGCGGTCGTCGCGGGCAACGGGCGGGCGGGGCTGGTCGCGCACGCCGTCGCGGTCGTTGCCGCCGCCGTGTACGGGGACCAGGTCACCGAGGCGGCTCGGTCCCTGTGACAGACCCCCGCTCCCTCACCCGTGTGGGTGACCCACGCCACCTCCACCCCGAACCCGCACACCCCCGCCGTTCCCGGAACACCCGTACGTGCTGGCATCCTTGGCCCAGCACGCAGTACGCGTAGGAAGCGCGCGGTACACCCCTCCGCTCGATACCTTCTGTACGTTTCCTCGTGACCGCCCGACGCCGAACCAGGAGCCCCGGCCACGTGAGCCCCGTGAGCAGCCACTCACCGCACGGTCAGTCACCGCTCGGTCAGTCACCGCTGCGCACCGTGCAGGTGCTCGGCGGCGGCAACGCCGGCAGCAGCGCTCATGTGCGGTCCCTGACCTCCGGGCTCGTCGCGAGGGGCGTGAAGGTCACCGTGTGCGCCCCTGTCGAGGCGGATCGCATCTACGACTTCACGGGGGCCGGTGCCGAGCATGTGCATGTGCCGAGGAGCAGCGATCCCGGGTCGGTCGCCGCGCTGCGGGCCGCCTGCGCGGACGCCGATCTCGTGCACGCGCACGGGCTGCACGCCTCCTTCCGTGCCGTCCTCGCGCTCAGCGGGCGGCGCACTCCGCTCGTCGTGACATGGCACGACCGGGCGCGTGCCGAGGGCGCGCGGGCCCATCTCGTGCGGCTGTTGGAGCGCCGGGTCGTGAAGGCCGCCTCCGTGGTGCTGGGGGCCACCTCCGCCCTCGTCGACCGGGCCCGTGCCACCGGTGCCCGGGACGCGCGGCTCGCCGCCGTCGCCCTGCCCGCCCGCCGCCGGACCGCCGGGCCGGAGGACCCCGACCGGCCGCGGCCCAAGGTGCGGGCGGAACTCGGCGCCACCGGGCGGCCGTTGCTGATGGCCGTCGGCTCGCTGGACCGGCATCGTGGGTACGACACGCTGCTGGACGCCTCGCGCGTGTGGCTCGCGCTCGACCCGGTGCCGCTCGTGGTGATCGCCGGGGAGGGGCCGCTGCGGGGCGAGTTGCAGCGCAGGATCGAGGACGAGGGGCTGCCGGTCCGGCTGATCGGGCGGCGTGACGACGTCGCCCAGTTGCTGACCGCTGCCGACCTCGCCCTGCTGTCGAGCAGTTGGGAGTCGCGTTCCCTGCTCGCCCAGGAGGCCCTCCACGCGCGCGTGCCGCTCGTCGCGACCGACGTCGGCAGCATGCCCGAACTCGTGGGCGACGCCGCCGAACTCGTGCCGTACGGGGATGCCGAGGCGCTCGCGGACGCCGTCGTGCGGCTGCTCGGTGATCCCGAGCGGTGCGAGGAGCTGCGGGAGAAGGGCGTACGACAGGCCGCCACCTGGCCGACCGAGGACGAGACCGTCGCCCAAGTGCTCAGCGTCTACGACGAGTTGACCCAGCCGCGCCCCATGATCTAGGCCACGTGCCTGCGGGCTCGCAGTGCCAGGCTCAACGCCAGTACCGTCTGCGGGTCGTCGAGGTCCGTGCCCAGCAACTCGCCGATCCGGGCGAGGCGGTTGTAGAGCGTCTGGCGGTTGAGGTGGAGCTCGCGGGCCGTCTCCGCCTTGCGGCCGGCGTGGGCCAGGTAGGTCTCCAGGGTCGGCAGCAGCGGGGGCTTGGAACGGGCGTCGTGGTCCCGTACCGGGCCGATCGCGCGGTCGACGAAGGCCGCGAGGTCGGGATGGTCGCGCAGCCGCCACAGCAGCAGGTCGATGTCGAGGCGCCGGGCGTCGTACCAGGGGCGGTCCGACAGGCCCTGGGCCGCCGTCGCCGTCTCGGCCGCGTGCCTGAGCCCCGCCGAGGCCGCCGCCCAGCCGCCCGCCACCCCGGCCACGACGACCGGCGCCTGGGCGCCCGGCCGCTGCATCCCGGCCCGCTCCACCCCGGCCCGCAGCGCCGCCGCGACCCGGTCCGCGACCGCCGACCGCTCCGACTCCGAACGCAGGCCCAGCAGGACCAGGACGCGGCCTTCGAGGGGCCGTACGCCCAGCAGGACCGGGACCCCCACCGAGGCCAGCTCCTCGGAGACCGCCCTCGCCAGGACCGCCCAGCCGCCGCCCGGCGACAGCGTGTCGCCGAGTCTCATCACCACCGGCATGAGCGGGCTGCCGCCCGGCTTGAAGCCCAGTACGCGGGCCTGTGCCGGGGCGTCGTCCGCGGTGATCCGGCCCTCGGCGAGGTCGGTGAGGAAGTCGCCGCGGCCCCGCGCGGCCAGCTCCTCCTCCTGGCGGGCCTGCATCAGCACCACGGCGAGGATGCCGGCGGCCCGCTCGGCGGCGATCCGGTGGACGGGGGCCAGCGGGGACCGGACCGGGAGCAGGACCAGACGCGCACGTACCGAGCCCGTGCCGGGCCCGCCGCCCGGTACGTCCACCAGCACCGAGCCCGCCGGCGGCGCGTCCTTGTGCTGGGCCCGCAGCCCCTCCCACACCTGGAGCGGGTCCGCGCCCTCGGGCCCGGCGCCGGCGGCGTAGAGGAGCTGGCCGTCGGTGGTCTCCAGGAAGACCGGGTTGTCGCTGAAGCCGGCCAGGATGCCCAGCACCTGGGGGACCCCGCCGCCGCCCAGCAGGGCCTCCGTGCAGCGGCGGTGGACCTCCTCGGCGCGCTGGAGGAGCGCGTAGTGGCCGTTGACGATCTCGGTGTGGATCTCCTCCGTGACCGTCACGAAGGGCACCTCGCGGTGGAGTTGGACGAGGGGGAGGCCGGTCGCGCGGGCCGTGTCCACGAGGGCCGCGGGCAGGCGGGTGAAGCGCGGGCCCAGTTCGATGACGAGGGCCGCGATGCCGCGCTCGGCGAGGGTGCGGACGAATGCCCGCTGTTCGGCCGGGCGGGTGCCGAGCCCGTAGCCGGTGGTCAGCAGCAGCTCGCCGCCCTTGAGGAGGCTGGCGATGTTGGGCACCTCGCCCGCGTGCACCCAGCGCACGGACCGCTGCAGCCGGTCGGCGCCCGCGAGGATCTCGGGCAGCCCGCTGCGCAGGCCGGGCAGCTCCAGCGCGCGTTGAACGGTGATGCCGGCGCCCTGGTTGTCGAATCTGCTGTCCATGAGCCGGACGGTACCCGCGCGCATGCTTCGACGACATCTCCGGGCGGTTACGGCGACGATCACCGCGGCCCTGTACACGACAATCCGTCGCGCCCGCGGCCCAATTGCACGACCGCGTGTCGCTTGTGGCATCTGTCACTCCGCCGCCACACTGGCGCATCCGAAAGGCAAGGCGTATTTCGGCTTCGGATTTCGTTGCGCAAGCACGTTGAGAGGGGCGGGAATGGCAGAAAAACCCACGCGAGAAGTGCACCGGCTCAAGGCGAATTCCGTAGGTCTGGTGGGCGTGGTCTTCATGGCCGTCGCCACCGCCGCGCCGATCACCGCGATGACCGGCAACCTGCCGATCGCCGTCGGCTTCGGCAACGGCACGGGCGCGCCGGCGGGCTATCTCTTCGCGACGCTCGTCCTGACGGTGTTCTCCGTCGGATACGTCGCCATGGCCCGGCGGATCACCGCCGCCGGTGCCTTCTACGGCTACATCTCGCACGGCCTGGGCCGGATCGCCGGCATGGCCTCGGGGATGCTGGCCGTGCTGGCGTACGTCGTCTTCGAGGCGTCCATCGTCGGCGTCTTCTCCTACTTCGCGAAGACCACCGTCCACGACCAGCTGGGCGTCGATCTGCCCTGGGTCCTGTACGCCGCCGCGATGCTGCTGGTCACGGCCGTGCTGGCCTACTTCGACATCAACCTCACCGCGAAGGCCCTCGGCGTGATGCTCATCGCCGAGATCGCCGTCCTCTTCGCGGTCGCCACCGCCGTACTCCTGCACGGCGGCGGCCCCGACGGCATCCCGGTCGAGCCCGTCAACCCGAAGAACGCCTTCACCGGCGCCTCCGCCGGGCTCGGCCTGTTCTTCGCCTTCTGGTCGTGGGTGGGCTTCGAGTCGACCGCGATGTACGGCGAGGAGAGCAAGGACCCCAAGCGCGTCATCCCGCGCGCGACCCTCATCTCGGTCGTCGGCGTCGGCCTCTTCTACATCTACGTCTCCTGGATGACCATCGCGGGCAACGGCCTGGAGAAGTCCGTGGCCGTCTCCGCCGGGACCAGCCCCCTCGACCTCTTCTTCGACCCGGCGCACTCCTTCATCGGCGCCTGGGCCGTCGACGCCTTCCAATGGCTGCTGATCACCGGGTCGTTCGCCTGCGGGATGGCCTTCCACCAGTGCGCGGCCCGCTACCTGTACGCCATCGGCCGCGAGGGCTTCCTGCACCCGGCCCTCGGCCGTACGCACGCGCGGCACGGCTCGCCGTACCTCGCCTCCTTCGTGCAGTCGGTCATCGCGGTCGCGCTCGTGGCGGCCTTCTGGCTGACCGGTCAGGACCCCTACATCCACCTCTACACGCTGCTGGCGATCCTCGGCACGATGGCCATCCTCATCGTGCAGACCCTGTGCTCGTTCGCGGTCATCGGCTACTTCCGCAAGAACCACCCCGAGGACCGCCACTGGTTCCGCACCTTCACCGCCCCCCTCCTCGGCGGCATCGGCATGATCGCGGTCGTCGGGCTGCTGGTGACGAACCTCGACACCGCGGCCGGTACGGCGGCCGACTCGCTCTTCTTCAAGGCCATCCCGTGGATCGTGGGCCTGGTCTTCTTCGGCGGCCTGGGCCTGGGCTTCTACCTCAGGGCCCGGCAGCCGGAGCGCTACGAGATCATCGGCCGGATCGTCCTGGAGGACGCGGCCGAGCGCACGGACGAAACCCCCGTCAACGTCTGAGGAGCGTGGCCGTCGTGTCCCGAACCCCTTCGATGCACGTCCTGCGTTCCCTGTTCGCCGACCACGCCGCCGCCGAGCGGCTCGGAGTGCCCGTGGCGGAGGCGCGGGTGCGCCGCCGCACGGTCCTGAAGGGCGCGCTCGGCGCCACCGCCGTGACGGCGGCCACGGCCCCGAGAGCCGTCGCCGCCTCCGCGCCGCGGATCGCCGTCGTCGGCGCGGGGATCGCCGGTCTGACCGCCGCGCTCACGCTCGCCGACGCCGGCTACCGCTGCACGGTGTACGAGGCCCACCCCGACCGGGTCGGCGGCCGGATGTACACCCAGCGCGACCACTGGTCGTGGGGCCAGACCTCGGAGATCGGCGGCGAGCTGATCGACACCAGCCACAAGAAGATGCTGGAACTGTGCCGCCGCTTCTCCCTGCCGGTCGAGGACTTCCTCGGCGGCGGGCCCAACGGGGCCGAGGAAGTCCTGTGGTTCAACGGCGAGTACTACCCGCGCGCCCAGGCCGACGAGGACTTCAAGGACGTCTACCAGGCCCTCCACAAGGACTTGCAGGACTCCGGCGAGGTGTTCTGGAACCAGACCACCCCGACCGGCACCGCCCTCGACACCATGTCCCTGTACGACTGGATTGAGTCCCGCGTCCCCGGCGGCCACGACTCGCCGCTCGGCCGGTTCTTCGACGTGGCCTACAACGTCGAGTACGGCGCCGACACGACCGACCAGTCCTCGCTGGCCCTGGTGCTGCTGATGGGTTATCAGACCAATCCGGGCAACTTCAACATCTGGGGGCTGTCCAACGAGCGTTACCACATCGTCGGCGGCAACGACCGGCTCCCGCACGCCATCGCCGACTCCCTGCCCGACGGCACGGTCCGGCGGGGCTGGTCGCTGACCGCGGTCAAGGCGAACGGGGACGGCACCCAGACCCTCACCTTCGAGGAATCCGGCGCCGTACGGACGGTCACGGCCGATCACACCGTGCTGTGCGTGCCGCTGCCCGTCCTCCAGCGACTCGACCTGAGCAAGGCCGGGTTCGACACCCGGATGACCAACCTGCTGCGGGACGCCCGCATGGGGTACTGCACCAAGCTCAACATGCAGTTCGCCGGCCGCCCTTGGCGCGGCACCGGCCCCTGGCCGGGCGTCTCCGCGGGCGACTGCTTCACCGACGGCCGGGTCCAGCAGACCTGGGACACCACCAAGGTCCAGCCCGGCACGGGCGGCATCCTCCTCCAGTACGGCGGCGGCAGCCTCGCCAGGTCGCTGACTCCGGCGACGCCGTTCGCGTACGAGAGCGATCCGTACGTCACCAAGCTCGCGACCACGTACCTCGCGGACATCGACGCGTTCTTCCCGGGCACCTCCGCCGCCTGGACGGGCCGCGCCCAGCTGTCCGCCTGGCATCTCAACCCGTATGCGCTGGGCGCCTACTCGTACTGGCCGGTGGGCTACCTCCACCGGTACGCGGGCTACGAGGGCGTGGCCCAGGGCAACATCCACATCGGCGGCGAGCACTGCTCCTACGACTTCCAGGGGTTCATGGAAGGCGGCGCGACCGAGGGGGAGCGGGCGGCCAAGGAGGTGATAGCCGCGGTGAGTTAGACCCGCGGTGCAGCGCATGGATCTCGGCGTGGCCGCCGGCACGGTCGGGCCGTACCGGCGGCCACGGGCGAGGCGGCGGGGGAGCGGACGCCGATGGCGCTCGCGCCCGCGCCGCGCCGGTCACGCCGGTCTGATGTTGTGGTTGAAGCGGAACACGTTGTCCGGGTCGTACCGCCGCTTCAGGGCCGCCAGCCGGCCGGTGTTCTCGGCGCCGACCCCGGCCACGACCCGGTCGGTGCCCTCGTCCCCGATGAAGTTCAGGTAGACCGCGCCGGTGCTCCACGGCCGGGTGTCCGCGCGGACGTCCCGCACCCACTGGATCACCCGCTCGTCGTCCGCCGGGTCCTCCCACATCGCGAACGGATGGACGGCCCACGGCGCGTCCCGATAGGGCACCGGGTACTCGCGCGGCCCACCGGCGATCGCCCCGCCCTGCGGGAGCAGGACATGGAGGGTCCCGGTGGGTACCGGCATCGACGCCGCCCGGGCGCAGAAGACGTCCAGCAGCGCGTCCGGCGCGCCCGTCAGATACTCCGCCGACCAGTAGTTCCGCATCCCCGGCGGATCGTCGAGCATGCACTGGACGTCGGCGTACGGCATCGCCCCGACGATCTCCGTCTCGTGCGGCAGCGCCAGCAGCGGCTCGGCGAGCTTGCGCAGGTCCGCCTCGGCGCCCGCGTACGTCAGCATCGCCCCGCACAGCAGGGTACCGACCAGCTGCGGCGGGACGAACTCCTCGGGCGGGCCGGTGAGATAGATGACACCGCCGCCCGCCTCGTCCGGGCCGGTGGCGATGATGTCGCGGAAGGTGCGCACCACCTCGGGGCCGAACTCCGGCAGGTACAGCAGGAACGCGATGGAGAACTCGGGCAGCGCGTGCAGCCGGAGCGTGAGCGCGGTGGCGATGCCGAAGTTCCCGCCGCCGCCGTGCAGTCCCCAGAACAGCTCCGGGTTGTCGTCGGCGCTCGCGTGCACCCGGCTGCCGTCGGCGGTGACCAGGTCGACGCCGAGCAGGTTGTCGACGGCGAGCCCGCACCAGCGGTCCAGCCAGCCGGTGCCGCCGCCGAGGACGAAACCGCCCACCCCGGTGGTGGAGACCCGGCCGCCGGTGGTGGCGAGACCATGCGGCTGGCAGGCGCGGTCCAGGTCGCTCATCGTGGCGCCACCGGCGATCCGTACCGCCCGCGCCGCGGGATCGACCGTGACCGACCGCAGGTGGCGCAGGTCGACGACCAGACCGCCGTCGTTCAGCGCCATGCCCGCCACGCTGTGCCCGCCGCCGCGCACCGCGATCGGCAGGTCCAGGTCCCGGCCGAAGCGCACCGCCCGCACGACGTCGGCCTCGTCCACGCACTGGGCGATCACCGCCGGACGCCGGTCGATCATCGCGTTGAAGACGGTACGGGCCGCGTCGTAGCCCGTGTCCCCCGGGGCGAACACGTCGCCGACCAGTTCCTCGCGCAGTGCGGCGAGCGCCGCACCCGCCTTCGATGGGGAGGCCATGGGGCGCCCCCTTTCGTGCAGGGGCAGATGGTTACAGCGTAGGCGCGGCGAGGGCGCCGGTCCTGTTGTGCGCTCAGGAAGTGCCTGTGGTGCCCAGGAACAACGGGAGGCATCCGAGGACCCGCTCGGCGCGGCGGGCGGGCGGGTGCCGGCAGGCGGTCAGCCGGCCGATGTCGCCACCACGAGTCCGAGGCCGATCAGTACGCCCCCCGTGGCCCAGGTGAGGGCGCCGTGCACCCGCGGCCGTCGCAGCACGGGCCCCGGCCCTGGCCGGCAGCAGCACGCAACCGCCGAGCCAGGTCAGGGTGAGGGCGGCGTGCAGCAGGACGAGGAGCGCCCTGGCCCCGGCCACGGGCAGGCGGGGCGGGGCCAGGGTGGGAAGGTGCCAGGACGCGGGCTTCGAACCCGACGTGCGGTTCGAGACCACCGACCTTCTGCTCCGTCTGCGGCTCGTGGAGCAGGGCCACGCGGCGGCCTTCCTGCCCGACCTCGTGTGGTGCGGGCGCCCGCCGACCGTCCCCGTGCGGCGGCTGGGGCGCACGCGGCGCGTCTTCACCGTCGCACGCCGGGGCCGGGGCGCGCACCCGGCGATCGTGGCGTGCCGCGCCGCGCTGCGGCAGGCGGCGGCACGCCGTGAGGCCGGTCGCCCCCCTCGTATGCCCGTGAGGCCGGTCGCCCCTTCGGTATGTCCGTGAGGCCCGTCAGCCTCCGTAGGCCCCGGACGCCGTCAGCCGCAGTGCCGTGTCGATCAGCGGGACGTGGCTGAAGGCCTGCGGGAAGTTGCCGACCTGGCGCTTCAGGCGCGGGTCCCACTCCTCCGCGAGCAGACCGAGGTCGTTGCGCAGCGCGAGGAGCTTCTCGAACAGCTTGCGGGCCTCGTCGACGCGGCCGATCATCGCGAGGTCGTCCGCCATCCAGAACGAGCAGGCCAGGAACGCCCCCTCGTCACCGGGCAGGCCGTCGACACCCTCGCTGTCGCCCTCGGTCGGGTAGCGCAGGATGAAGCCGTCCGAGGTGGACAGCTCGCGCTGGATCGCCTCGATGGTGCCGATGACCCGCTTGTCGTCCGGCGGCAGGAAGCCCATCTGCGGGATCAGCAGCAAGGAGGCGTCCAGCTCCTTCGAGCCGTACGACTGGGTGAAGGTGTTGCGCTCCTTGTCGTAGCCCTTCTCGCAGACGTCCCGGTGGATGTCGTCGCGCAGCTCGCGCCAGCGCTCCAGCGGGCCGTCCGCGTCCCCGGACTCGATGAGCTTGATCGTGCGGTCGACGGCGACCCAGGCCATGACCTTGGAGTGCACGAAGTGCCGGCGCGGACCGCGCACCTCCCAGATGCCCTCGTCCGGCTCGTCCCAGTGGTCCTCCAGGTAGCGGATCAGCTTGAGCTGGAGCAGGGAGGCGTAGTCGTTGCGGGCCAGGCCCGTCATGTGGGCCAGGTGCAGGGCCTCGGTGACCTCGCCGTACACGTCCAGTTGGAGCTGGTGCGCCGCGCCGTTGCCGACCCGGACCGGCGCGGAGTTCTCGTAGCCCGGCAGCCAGTCCAGCTCCGCCTCGCCCAGCTCCCGCTCACCCGCGATGCCGTACATGATCTGCAGGTTCTCGGGGTCGCCCGCGACCGCCCGCAGCAGCCACTCGCGCCAGGCGCGGGCCTCCTCGCGGTAACCGGTGCGCAGCAGGGAGGACAAGGTGATCGCCGCGTCCCGGAGCCAGGTGTAGCGGTAGTCCCAGTTGCGGACGCCGCCGATGTCCTCGGGCAGCGAGGTCGTCGGGGCCGCGACGATGCCGCCGGTCGGGGCGTACGTCAGCGCCTTCAGCGTGATCAGCGAGCGGACGACGGCCTCGCGGTAGGGGCCGTGGTACGTGCAGTGCTCCACCCAGTCGCGCCAGAACTCCTCGGTGAGCTCCAGGGACTGCTCCGGCTCGGGGAGCGCGGGCGGTTCCTTGTGCGAGGGCTGCCAGGAGATGGTGAACGCGATCCGGTCACCCGGGGCGACCGTGAAGTCCGAGTACGTGGTCAGCGACTTGCCGTAGGTCTCGCAGTCGGTGTCGAACCACACCGAGTCCGGGCCCGCCACGGCGACCGTGCGCCCGTCGTGCTTGTGCACCCACGGCACGACCCGCCCGTACGAGAACCGCATCCTGAGGGCCGAGCGCATCGGGACCCGGCCCGAGACGCCCTCCACGATCCGGATCAGCTGCGGCGCGCCGTCACGCGGCGGCATGAAGTCGGTGATCCGGACCGTGCCGCGCGGGGTGTCCCACTCGGACTCCAGGATCAGCGAGTCGCCGCGATAGGTCCGCCGGGCCGCGGTGGGCGGCTCGGCGTCCGCGGCATGCGCGGGTCCCAGGCGCCAGAAGCCGTGCTCCTCGGTGCCCAGCAGACCGGCGAAGATGGCATGCGAGTCGAAGCGGGGCAGGCACAGCCAGTCCACTGTGCCGTCCCGGCAGACCAGCGCAGCGGTCTGCATGTCTCCGATGAGTGCGTAGTCCTCGATGCGCCCGGCCACGTGCAACTCCAGTCGAACGGCCACGTCACCCCCTCAGGGAAAAGGGGGCTGTCGCTAGTGCGGTCAAAGGGTCGTTGTAATGCGTCGTTGAGCGGTGAAGCAAAGCAGTCGCTCTGCCGCTGGGCAAAACGACGATCTCTTCTCAACGAACTGACGAGCTCACGTTGTTCCGGTGCTTACGGGCGGGGGGTGGTGCCGTGTTGCCGGCCGGGCTCGGCAGCGAATGTCCGAGCAGGATACGACGCACGTAGATGATCTGTGTGCCGCTCCGGGCAACGCGGGTGAGCCGAACGGGTGAGCAGCTGGTAAGAAACCCGTGACGGGTGAGCGTCTGTGTCGACACGAGCGCGGAGCGTGGCCGGAAGCCATCCCCCCGAGGCGCTGATACCCTGGTAGCCCGTGGACCGGTGGTGGACAAAGCCCCCGACCGCAGCGACGGCGACGCCGGGAATCCCCGGCCGCAGCGCCGCCCCGCACCCCAGATCGCGACCACGGGAGCCCCCTCTTGGCCATGCCGCCGAAATCTACGACGACCAAGCACATCTTCGTCACCGGGGGTGTCGCCTCCTCTCTCGGCAAGGGCCTGACGGCCTCCAGCCTGGGGATGCTGCTCAAGGCCCGCGGCCTGCGCGTCGTCATGCAGAAGCTCGACCCGTATCTGAACGTCGACCCGGGCACGATGAACCCCTTCCAGCACGGAGAGGTCTTCGTCACCAACGACGGCGCCGAGACCGACCTGGACATCGGACACTACGAGCGCTTCCTCGACCGTGACTTGGACGGCAGCGCCAACGTCACTACAGGCCAGGTCTACTCCACGGTCATCGCCAAGGAGCGGCGCGGCGAGTACCTCGGCGACACCGTGCAGGTCATCCCGCACATCACCAACGAGATCAAGCACCGCATCCGCCGTATGGCCACCGACGAGGTCGACGTAGTCATCACGGAGGTCGGCGGCACGGTCGGCGACATCGAGTCGCTGCCGTTCCTGGAGACGGTCCGCCAGGTCCGCCACGAGGTCGGCCGTGACAACGTCTTCGTGGTCCACATTTCCCTCCTGCCGTACATCGGCCCGTCGGGAGAGCTGAAGACGAAGCCCACCCAGCACTCGGTTGCGGCCCTTCGGAACATCGGTATCCAGCCGGACGCGATCGTGCTGCGCTGCGACCGCGAGGTGCCGACCGCGATCAAGCGCAAGATCTCCCTGATGTGCGACGTCGACGAGGCCGCCGTGGTCGCCTGCCCCGACGCCCGCTCGATCTACGACATCCCCAAGACCGTGCACGGCGAGGGCCTGGACGCCTACGTGGTCCGCAAGCTGGACCTGCCGTTCCGCGACGTGGACTGGACGACCTGGGACGACCTGCTCGACCGCGTCCACAACCCCGACCACGAGATCACCCTCGCCCTGGTCGGCAAGTACATCGACCTGCCCGACGCCTACCTCTCGGTCACCGAGGCGCTGCGCGCGGGCGGCTTCGCCAACCGGGCCCGCGTGAAGATCAAGTGGGTCACCTCGGACGACTGCAAGACCCCGGCCGGTGCCGCGGCGCAGCTCGCCGACGTCGACGGCATCTGCATCCCGGGCGGCTTCGGTGACCGCGGCGTGCTCGGCAAGGTCGGCGCGATCCGCTACGCCCGCGAGAACAAGATCCCGCTGCTCGGCCTCTGCCTGGGTCTGCAGTGCATCGTGATCGAGGCCGCGCGCAACCTCGCCGGCATCCCGGACGCCAACTCCACCGAGTTCGACTCCGCCACCGCCCACCCGGTCATCTCCACCATGGCCGAGCAGCTCGACATCGTCGCCGGTGAGGGCGACATGGGCGGCACCATGCGGCTCGGCATGTACCCGGCCAAGCTGGCCGAGGGCTCGATCGTGCGCGAGGTGTACGACGGCAAGGAGTACATCGAGGAGCGGCACCGCCACCGCTACGAGGTGAACAACGCCTACCGCGCGGAGCTGGAGAAGAAGGCGGGCATCCTGTTCTCCGGCACCTCCCCGGACGGCAAGCTCGTCGAGTACGTCGAGTACCCGCGCGAGGTCCACCCCTACCTGGTCGCCACCCAGGCGCACCCGGAGCTGCGCTCGCGGCCGACGCGTCCGCACCCGCTGTTCGCGGGCCTGGTGAAGGCCGCGGTCGAGCGGAAGACTTCGAAGTAACACAACAGTTGTACGGTGGCCGGGGCGTCCGCATTCAAAGGCGGGCGCCCCGGTTTTCCTGGTGCACGTGCGGAAGGACAGGGCATGACGATCAAGGACACCCCCGAGGAGTGGGAGATCCGGGCGACGGAGACCCCCTTCGTGGGCAACAAGACCTCCGTCCGCACCGACGACGTGGTCATGCCCGACGGCACGGTCGTCCGCCGCGACTACCAGGTCCACCCCGGCTCGGTCGGCGTCCTTGCCCTCGACGACGAGGGCCGGGTGCTGCTGATCAAGCAGTACCGCCACCCGGTCCGGCAGAAGCTGTGGGAGATCCCGGCCGGCCTGCTCGACGTGCCCGGCGAGAACCCGCTGCACGCCGCTCAGCGCGAGCTGTACGAGGAGGCGCACGTCAAGGCCGAGGACTGGCGGGTGCTGACCGACGTCTACACCACGGCCGGCGGCTGCGACGAGGCCGTGCGGATCTTCCTGGCCCGCGATCTGTCCGAGGCCGACGGCGAACGCTTCGAGGTCGAGCACGAGGAGATCGACCTGGAGTACGCGCGCGTGCCTCTCGACGAGCTCGTACGGGGTGTCCTCGCGGGCGAGCTGCACAACAACTGCCTGGTGGTGGGCGTGCTTTCGCTGGTGGCCGCGCAGCAGGGCGACGGGCTCGACGCCCTGCGCCCCGCGGACGCCCCCTGGCCGGCCCGTCCCTTCGCCTCCTGAACACTCCCGGTGTGACCATCGGTTGATCCGATCGGGCGACCTGTCCGCCGCGCTCCACCAGGAACGTTGCAGAGCGTGAACTACGCTCTGTAAATGCCCGTTCGGAGTCCCGGCGGGCTTGCGCGTGCGGTGGGACGGGAGTGTGGCCCGTGACGGATCAGGCGGTGGACACGAGCGGCGTTCAGCTGTCGGCCGAGGGTCATTTCCTGGGCCGGACACGGGAGTTGAAGGAGCTCCGCGCCGACATCGAGCGGGCGGGTCTCGACACCCTGTCCGGGAAGAAGGCGCCCCGCGCGCGTGTGCTGCTCATCGCCGGCCGCCCCGGCTCCGGCCGCACCGCGCTCGCCGAGGAGCTCGTACGACAGGTCGCGGACCGTTACGGCGACGGAGTGCTCAAGGCCCGCCTGAGCGAGCCCGACGGCACCCCCGTCCCCGTCGAGCGCACCGCCCGTGAACTGCTCGCCGCCCTGGACCGGCCCACTCCGGCCGGTGCCGCCGAGGACGACCTCACGGCGGCGCTCCGGGAGGCCCTCGCCGACCGCAGCGCGCTGCTCCTGCTCGACGACGCGGTGACCGTCGACCAGGTCGACGCCCTCCTCCCGGACACCCCGGACTGCCTGGTGGTCGCGGTGTCCGACGGCCCGCTCACCGGCATCTCCGACGTCCGCCCGTGCACCCTCGGCGGCCTCGACACCAAGTCCGCCCTGGAGCTGCTGACCCGGCACACCGGCTCGGTCCGCATCACCGTCGACCCCTGTGCCGCCGAGGGCCTGGTGGAGGTGTGCCAGGCCCAGCCCGCCGCGCTCACGATGGCCGGCGGCTGGCTCGCCGCCCGGCCGAAGGCCGCCGTCGCCGACCTCGCCAAGCACCTGCACGCCGAGGGCGACGAGGGGACGCCCCTGACCCGGGTCTTCCGCCTCGCCTACGGCTCGCTGCCCAGCCCCGCCGCCCGGATACTGCGCCTGCTCTCCCTCGCCCCGGCCGGCCTGGTCGACCCGCACACCGCCTCCGCCCTCGCCGGCTGCTCGGTGGGCGGTGCCCGCACCACCCTCGACGACTTCGTCGCCCTGGGCCTGCTGCACGCCGTGGAGTCCCCGCTGCCGCAGTACGAGGTGCCGGCCTGTCTGCACCCCCTGCTGACCTCCCTCGCCGAGACCCAGGACCGCCCCGCCGAGCTCCAGCTGGCCCGCGCCCGGATGCTGGAGCGGACGGTACGGCTGCTCCAGTCCTGCCGTGCCATCACCGAGACGGACAACCCCGAGGCCCGCGAGAAGCTCCAGGGCATGCCCCGCTCCCTGCGCTTTCCCAGCCCCCGGGCCGCCGAGGACTGGCTGCGCATCCGCAGACCCGCCCTGCTGGCCGCCGCCCGCCTCGCGGTCGCCGACGGCGAGCTCGACACCCTGGCCCGACGGCTGATGTCCCAGCTGGTCAGGGCGATGGTCGCGCACTTCGGCACCCAGGCCGCGGCCCCCGACCTGTACGGCATCCACCGGCTCGTCCTGGACGTGGCCGAGCGCCGGGAGCTGCCCCGGGAGAAGGCGGCGGCACTGCTGAACCTCGGTGATCTGGACGCGCAGACGGGGCGCACGGCCGACGCGCTGGTCCGCTATCGGGCCGCCCTGGACGCCGGACGCGCAGCAAATGATCCGTATGCGACCGGCCGCGCGATGGAATCCGTAGGCGGCGCGCATCTGGAGCTCGGGGACTACGACCGGGCCGCCGACTGGTTCGGCCGCGCCCTGGCCCAGCGCCTGGCCCGCGACGAGCGCGCGGACGCCGCCCGGCTGTACGGCCGTATCGCCGCCGCCCACACCTACGCGGGCCGCTACGGCGAGGCGCTGCGGGGCTGGCGGGCCGCGGTCGCCGGGTACCGCAAGGAGGGCGATGTCGGCGCCCACGCCCGGGCGTTGAGCGAGCTCGCGCGCGTCCAGGAGTACGCCGGACGCCCCGAGGAATCGCTGCGCACCTGCCAGGAGGCGGTGGAGTGGGCGCGGCGCGCGGAGGACGTACGGCTGCAGGCCGCGTTGCAGCTGAGGCTGGCCGACACCCTGGAGCACCTGGGCGATCCCACCGCCGCGGCGCTGCACCGGGGGGCCGCGGAGCGGCTGCTGGGGGAGGAGCTCGCGGAGCCGGAAGCGGAACCGGAACGGCCCGATCCTCCGAAACATGACCCTGATGCCTGCGAAATCCGTAGTACACCCGCTGAAGATTGATGCAATGAAAGGCTAGACAGCGGGAACACCTTCATTAGACTGGCTCTGCCGCACCTTCTCCTGCGGTGCATCCTGGTGTGCTCATGCATGGCCGGGTATGTGTTGTATTGCCCCCTGTGGCGCCTTCTGTATTGCCCACACCCTCTGAGCCAAGGACCGTGATCGACGTGAAGGTCGGCATCCCCCGCGAGGTCAAGAACAACGAGTTCCGGGTGGCCATCACCCCCGCCGGCGTGCATGAGCTGGTGCGCCACGGCCACCAGGTCGTCATCGAGCAGGGCGCCGGTGTCGGCTCGTCGATCCCGGACGAGGAGTACGTCGCCGCGGGCGCACAGATCCTCGGCACCGCCGACGAGGTGTGGGCCACCGCCGACCTGCTGCTGAAGGTCAAGGAGCCCATCGCCGAGGAGTACCACCGCCTCCGCAAGGACCAGACGCTCTTCACCTACCTGCACCTGGCCGCCTCCAAGGAGTGCACCGACGCGCTCATCGAGTCCGGCACCACCGCGATCGCCTACGAGACCGTCGAGCTGCCGAGCCGCGCCCTGCCGCTGCTCGCCCCGATGTCCGAGGTCGCGGGCCGCCTGGCCCCGCAGGTCGGCGCCTACCACCTGATGCGCTCGGCCGGCGGCCGCGGCGTCCTGCCCGGTGGCGTCCCCGGCACCCAGCCCGCGAAGGCGGTCGTCATCGGCGGCGGCGTCTCCGGCTGGAACGCCACCCAGATCGCCGTCGGCATGGGCTTCCACGTCACGCTGCTCGACCGCGACATCAACAAGCTCCGCGAGGCCGACAAGGTCTTCGGCACCAAGGTCCGGGCGATCATGTCCAACTCCTTCGAGCTGGAGAAGGCCGTCCTCGACGCCGACCTCGTCATCGGCGCGGTGCTCATCCCGGGCGCCAAGGCCCCGAAGCTGGTCACCAACGAGCTCGTCGCCCGGATGAAGCCCGGAAGTGTCCTTGTCGACATCGCGATCGACCAGGGCGGCTGCTTCGAGGACTCCCACCCGACCACGCACGCCGAGCCGACCTTCCAGGTCCACGACTCGGTCTTCTACTGCGTCGCCAACATGCCCGGCGCGGTGCCCAACACCTCCACCTACGCGCTCACCAACGCGACGCTGCCCTACATCGTCGAACTGGCCAACCGCGGCTGGGTGGAGGCGCTGCGCCGCGACCCCGCGCTCGCCAAGGGTCTCAACACCCATGACGGCAAGGTCGTTTACCGCGAGGTCGCCGAGGCGCACGGCCTGGAGCACGTGGACCTCGAGACGCTGATCGGCTAAGTCACCTTTTCGTAAAGGCGATACGTCAACAAGGCGCGTCAACGACGCACAC
Source organism: Streptomyces sp. Act143 (assembly GCF_003143935.1). Classification (GTDB taxonomy): domain Bacteria; phylum Actinomycetota; class Actinomycetes; order Streptomycetales; family Streptomycetaceae; genus Streptomyces. The sequence continues at coordinate 8,483,415 of NZ_QFRX01000001.1, forward strand.
GCGGCCGGACCTTGCCCGACAAGGTCCGGCCGGATGTGTGTATGGTCACTTTGCGGCTCTCGGCCAACTCGCCTCGAACGTAACCCTTTGGTCGATTCGCACACCGGTGAAACCTGCCGTGCGACGGCCGTACGCCCTTGACAGCGGGATGTTTCATTGCCGACACATCGGGCCGGGTCCGGTGGATTGTGTTGCTGCGGACGCCCGACACGCCATAGAGTCGCCGACTGTCGGCATGGTGCAACGCTGACCTGTCTAGAAGTTTCCTGGTCACCAAGGAGGTAAGACGACTTGTGAATGAGTCGACATTTACTCCCGGGGGTGGTCAACCAGGAATGCCGGTACGGGACCAGGGTCCCGCGGGGTTCGAGGCTGTCGGCTCCGTTGCGGTGCGCACCTTCGCAGCCCACCAGAGTCACCAGACGACAGGGACGACTCTGTCAGCACACCAGAGCATGGATGGCCATCACGTGAACGCCATGGCCGGCGACGGAAGTGGCGCGCCCCACAACCACTTCGCCGACTACGACGAACTGCCCGAGGGGCACTTCTACGACCCCGACGCCGAGTACGAGCCCGACCCCGAGTACGCGGCCACGCTCGCTCCCGACGCTGCCCGCCAGCGCCGCGAGCGCATCGGCCCGACCGGTCGCCCGCTGCCGTACTTCCCGATCCCGGGCCCGCTGACCGACCACGGACCCGCGAAGATCATCGCGATGTGCAACCAGAAGGGTGGCGTCGGCAAGACCACGTCGACCATCAACCTGGGTGCCGCGCTCGCGGAGTACGGACGCCGGGTGCTGCTCGTGGACTTCGACCCGCAGGGCGCGCTGTCGGTGGGTCTCGGTGTCAACCCGATGGAGCTCGACCTCACCGTCTACAACCTGCTCATGGAGCGGGGCATGGCGGCCGACGAGGTCCTGCTGAAGACCGCGGTCCCCAACATGGACCTGCTGCCGAGCAATATCGACTTGTCGGCGGCGGAGGTCCAGCTGGTCTCCGAGGTCGCCCGTGAGTCGACCCTGCAGCGCGCCCTGAAGCCGCTCATGGCCGACTACGACTACATCGTGATCGACTGCCAGCCGTCACTCGGCCTGCTGACCGTGAACGCGCTGACGGCCGCGCACAAGGTGATAGTGCCACTGGAGTGTGAGTTCTTCGCGCTGCGTGGTGTCGCCCTGCTGACGGAGACCATCGAGAAGGTCCAGGAGCGGCTCAACCCCGACCTGGAGCTCGACGGCATCCTCGCCACGATGTACGACTCGCGCACGGTCCACAGCCGCGAGGTCCTGGCCCGCGTGGTCGAGGCGTTCGACGATCACGTCTACCACACGGTCATCGGGCGCACGGTCCGCTTCCCGGAGACCACGGTCGCCGGTGAGCCGATCACCACGTACGCCTCCAACTCCGTCGGTGCCGCCGCCTACCGCCAGCTCGCCAGGGAGGTGCTCGCCCGGTGTCACGCCGAGTGAGTCTGCCGGGGGCCGACGAACTCTTCCGTACGACAGGGGGAATGGCGCTCCAGCCGTCCACTCCGCGGCGGGGGGCCAACGGCGACGCCCGGGTGCCCGCGCCCGCCGGTGAGAGCGACGGGGTGGTGGCGGAGGACGCGCCGCACTCCGTGCCCGCCCAGGGCGGGGACGGCGACGGGGCGGAGCACGTGGCCACGGAGCCGACCGAGACCGGGGAGTCCCGCAGCCGGGGCACCACGGCCGAGCGCTCCACGCGACGTCAGGACGCGCAGGAAGGTTCTGCCGCCGCCGCGCCGCGCAAGCAGCGGGGCGGCGGAAGGGCGGCAGCGCGCCGCCCCAGTGGCCGTGAGCGGCACGACGAGAAGATCACCGTGTACGTCTCCGCCGAGGAGCTCATGGACCTGGAGCACGCGCGCCTGGTCCTCCGCGGCGAGCACGGACTGGCCGTCGACCGCGGGCGCATCGTCCGCGAGGCGGTCGCCGTGGTGCTGGCCGATCTGGAGTCCCGCGGAGACGCGAGCATCCTCGTACGACGGCTTCGCGGGCGGTAGCGGTAGCCTGCGGGGGCCATGACCTCGAACGACGTTCCCGTCCCCGCCTCCGGCGCAGCCGCCGGTCGGCGGCGTGCGCTGGGCCGGGGGCCGGGGGTGTCCGAGGCGCCTGAGGTACATGAGGTGCCAGAGGTGCCCGAGCCGGTCGTGGTCGAAGAGCCGGTCGTGGTCGAAGAGCCGGTCGCGGAAGAACCCGACGGCGGTGTCTTCAAGGTCCGGCTCGCCAACTTCGAGGGCCCCTTCGACCTCCTCCTCCAGCTGATCTCCAAGCACAAGCTGGACGTGACCGAGGTCGCGCTGTCCAAGGTCACCGACGAGTTCATGGCGCACATCCGGGCGATGGGCCCGGACTGGGACCTGGACCAGACGACCGAGTTCCTCGTCGTCGCCGCCACCCTGCTCGACCTGAAGGCCGCCCGGCTGCTGCCCGCCGCCGAGGTCGAGGACGAGGCCGACCTGGCCCTCCTCGAGGCGCGGGACCTGCTCTTCGCGCGGCTGCTCCAGTACCGCGCGTACAAACAGATCGCGGACATCTTCAACCAGCGCCTCGACGACGAGGCCCGCCGCCACCCCCGTACCGTCGGCCTGGAGCCGCACCACGCCGAGCTGCTGCCCGAGGTCGTCATCAGCATCGGGGCGGAAGGATTCGCCAAGCTCGCCGTGAAGGCGATGCAGCCCAAGCCCAAGCCGCAGGTGTACGTCGACCACATCCACGCCCCGCTGGTCAGCGTGCAGGAGCAGGCCGGGATCGTCGTCGCCCGGCTCAAGGAACTCGGCGAGGCCAGCTTCCGGGCGCTGGTCGAGGACACCGACGACACCCTCACCGTGGTCGCTCGGTTCCTGGCGCTCCTTGAGCTGTACCGGGAGAAGGCCGTCGCCCTGGACCAGGAGACCGCGCTCGGGGACCTGATCGTGCGCTGGACCGGTGGCGAGGGGGACGAGACGCCGATGGTGACCGACGAGTTCGACCGGCCGCCCGAGCCGCCCAAGGAGGACAAGCCGTGAGCGAGGAGACCACCGAGATCCCGGCCGGGCTGCGCACCGTCGCCGGCCTCGACCTCAAGCCGGCCCTGGAGGCCGTCCTCATGGTCGTGGACGAGCCCGCGACCGAGGAGCACCTGGCGAAGATCCTCCAGCGGCCCAAGCGGCAGATCGGCGACGCGCTGCGGGAGCTGGCCGACGAGTACACCGTGCAGGGGCGCGGCTTCGAGCTGCGGCTGATCGCCGGGGGCTGGCGGTTCTACTCCCGGCCGGAGTTCGCGGCGGCCGTCGAGGGCTTCGTCCTGGACGGGCAGCAGGCCCGGCTCACCCAGGCGGCGCTGGAGACGCTCGCGGTCGTCGCCTACCGGCAGCCGGTCAGCCGCAGCAGGGTCTCGGCGGTGCGCGGAGTGAACTGTGACGGGGTGATGCGCACCCTTCTCCAGCGGGGTCTGGTCCAGGAGGCGGGCACGGAACCCGAAACAGGTGCGATCCTGTACACGACGACGAACTACTTCCTGGAGCGGATGGGCCTGCGCGGTCTGGACGAGCTCCCGGAGCTCGCGCCCTTCCTCCCGGAGGCGGAGGCGATCGAGGCCGAGACCCAGGAAGGGGTGCCGTCGTTCGATCCGGACGCTCCGGATTCCGAGGACGCAGACGACAAGACGGAACTTTGATGCGAAGCAGCAGCGGCAGGAACAGCAGCGGAAACAACGGCGGGAGCCGTGGTGGCAACAGCGGCGGCCGCGGCGGGAGCAGCGGTGGCCGCGGTAACTACCGCGGCGCCGGCAACTCCCGTGACGACAAGCAGGGCGGCCGGCCGAAGAAGCCGCGCCCCGAGGAGCGCCAGTACGACGTCGGTCCCGGAGCCTCTCCGCAGGGTCCGAAGTCCGGGCGCGGCGCTTCGGCGCGCGGCGGCGCCAAGGGCGGACCCAAGCAGGGTGGCACCGGGCGTGGCCGCTGGGTGCCGGCGACCTCCCGTGAGTACGAGGCGCGGGCCGAGGAGCGCAACCGGGAGCGGTACGCGAACAAGAAGGACGTGAAGCTCCCCAAGACCTTCCCGGGCGCCGAGCAGGAGGGCGAGCGGCTCCAGAAGGTCCTCGCGCGCGCGGGCTACGGCTCCCGCCGGGCCTGCGAGGAGCTCATCGAGCAGGCGCGGGTCGAGGTCAACGGCGAGATCGTCCTGGAGCAGGGCAAGCGCGTCGACCCGGAGAAGGACGAGGTCAAGGTCGACGGCCTGACCGTCGCCACCCAGTCGTACCAGTTCTTCTCGCTGAACAAGCCCGCCGGTGTCGTCTCCACCATGGAGGACAACGAGGGCCGCCAGTGCCTCGGCGACTACGTCACCAACCGGGAGACGCGGCTCTTCCACGTCGGCCGGCTCGACACCGAGACCGAGGGCGTCATCCTGCTCACCAACCACGGCGAGCTGGCGCACCGCCTGACCCACCCCAAGTACGGCGTGAAGAAGGTCTACCTCGCGCACATCGTCGGCCCGATCCCGCGCGACCTGGGCAAGCGGCTCAAGGACGGCATCCAGCTGGAGGACGGGTACGCGAAGGCGGACCACTTCCGGGTCGTCGAGCAGACCGGCAAGAACTACCTGGTCGAGGTCACCCTGCACGAAGGCCGCAAGCACATCGTGCGCCGCATGCTGGCCGAGGCCGGCTTCCCGGTCGACAAGCTGGTGCGCGTGGCATTCGGCCCGATCACCCTGGGCGACCAGAAGTCGGGCTGGCTGCGTCGGCTGTCCAACACCGAGGTCGGCATGCTGATGAAGGAAGTCGACCTCTAGGCCCTTCGCGGGTTTCCTTGGACGTTCCTCGGGTCTGCCCGTGGCCGTGCGCACCGATGTGTTCTGGCCCTCTCGCCGGTCTGTATGTGTGATCGGCGAGAGGAGTGGCCATGAGGAGCGCCACCAGCATGTGTCTGACGGCCCTGCGGGGCCGCGGGCGACGTCCGCTGCCCGCGGGGCTCGGGAGCCGCTCAGCGGCGCCTGAGGAGCCGCTGAGGGCCTCCGCGCCGACGGGGGTGCCGGCGTGAACGTGGGGGAGCTGCTGGAACGGTCGCTCGCCTACGCGCTCGGGAGCGTCGCCGGCGCGGAGTCCATGGGCCTCGGCCGGGCCACTCCGTGCGCCGAGTGGGACCTGGGGGAGCTGCTCGGGCATCTCGACGACTCCCTGGACGCGTTGCACGAGGGGCTGACCGGCGGCCGGATCGGGCTGCTGCCGCAGGCCGACCGGGGCTGCGGCTTCCGTACGCGCGCGTGTGCCGTGCTCGGCGCCTGGGCGGCCGGGGCCGAGGGTGCGGTGCTGGTCGGGGAACGGCCGCTGGACGTGCGGGTGATGGGCGCGGTCGGCGCCGTCGAGATCGCCGTGCACGGCTGGGACGTCGCCCAGGCGTGCGGCCGGTCACGGCCCATCCCGGCGGCCCTGGCCGCCGACCTGCTGCCGGTGGCCCGGTGCGTGGTCGCGGCGGAGGACCGGGGTGTGCGCTTCGCCGCGCCGGTCGCGGTGGCGCCCTGCGCGCCGCCGGACGCCCGGTTGTTGGCTTTTCTGGGGCGCCGCGACGTCCTTCCGGGATGAGTCCGGTGCCCGCCTTGCGTGCGGGACCCTCTCGGCTTCCGTCCGAGACGCCCTGCTGACCGGGAGACCGGTGCGACCGGCGAGGTTCGTCGGCTACTGCTCCCGCACCGACTTCCCCGCCTGCCGAGGACCCTCGCTGCGGGCGCCGGCGCGCCTCGTAGCCCCCGGCGCCGGGCCGGCAGCGCCCGCGTCGTCCCGTGCCGCCGTGCGGTGAGCGTCCCGTGCCAGCAGGTGCTGCATGGTCTCGGCCGCGCGGACGGCCGCGGTGCCGCAGCAGTTGTTGAACAGCACGTGCAGCGCGTCGACCCGCCCGGCCAGCGAGCGCAGCCGGGGCAGCCACTCGGCGAGTTCGGCCTCCCCGTACTCGTACCGGAACCGGTCCTCCTTGCTCCCCGTGCCCCAGGCGGAGCTGCGTCCGTGGAAGCGCACGACGGACAGGCGTCGCGAGGTGACCGCGGCGACGGGCGGGATCGACGAGGAGAGCGACTGCGTCATGTCGACGGCCACGGCGGCCATGCCGTACCGGGCGAGCAGGGCGGTGGTCACGTCCGCCCACTCCCGGCGCCACCAGCCGGGATGCCGGAACTCCACGGAGACCGGCCACCCGGCGGTCCGCTCGGCGCACTCCCGCAGGAAGGCCCCGGCCCGCTGTCCGGGCCGGAACCAGGGCGGGAACTGGAACAGCACGCTGCCGAGCCGGCCGGCCGCCCGCAGCGGTTCGATCCCCTCGGTGAAGCGCGCCCACACCGCGTCGAGCACCGCCGGGTCCCCGGGCTCGGCGGGCAGCCCGCCCGGCATCACGGAACTCCGGGTCGGATGACCGGTGAGCAGTGAGAACGCCTTCACGTCGAAGACGAAGCCGCTCGGCGTCCGCTCCACCCACCGCGCGCTGGTGCGGGCGTCGGGCAGCGCGTAGTACGCCGAGTCGGCCTCCACGACGGGGAACCGCCCGGCGTAGTGCCGCAGCCGCCCCTCGGCGTCCCGCCGCCCCGGCGGATACCAGCCGCTGCCGGTCAGTGCCCGGTCGGTCCACGAACACGTGCCCACGAGGATCTCGCCCATGCGGATGCGGTTACCCGGGTTGTGCCGACCCATCCCGCCTCTTTATAGTCGTCCTGACTATTAAAGGAGGGGGGCTGGGCATGGCCGCTTACGACAAGTACGCCTACGAGCCCTTCGCCGTCACCGTCGACCTCGCCGTCCTCACCCTGCGCGCGGGCGCCCTGCACGTACTGCTCGTCGAGCGCGGGGAGGAGCCGTACGCCGGCCGCTGGGCGCTGCCCGGCGGCTTCGTGCGGCCGGACGAGTCCGCCGAGACGGCGGCCCGGCGCGAACTCGCCGAGGAGACCGGCCTGTTCGACGTCTCCGGGCTGCACCTGGAGCAACTGCGCACCTACAGCGAGCCCGACCGTGACCCCCGGATGCGGGTCGTCTCCGTCGCTTTCGCCGCCCTGCTGCCCGACGCGCCCGAGCCGCACGGCGGCAGCGACGCGGCCGACGCCCGCTGGGTGCCGTACGGCACGGCCCGGCCGCTCGCCTTCGACCACGACCGCATCCTCGCCGACGCGCACGACCGGGTCGGCGCCAAGCTGGAGTACAGCTGCCTCGCCACCGCCTTCTGCCCGGCCGAGTTCACCCTCGGTGAGCTCCAGCAGGTCTACGAGACCGTGTGGGGCACCGCGCTCGACCGCCCCAACTTCCGCCGCAAGGTGCTTGCCACGCCCGGCTTCGTCGAACAGGTCCCCGGCGCCGCGAGATTGACCGGCGGCCGCGGCAAACCGGCGGCCCTCTACCGCGCGGGACCGGCCACCGCCCTGCACCCGCCCCTCCTCCGACCGTCCCGGGAAGGACGCCCCGCATGACCGCTACCACCGTCAGGAAGCGCGCCGCGACCGGCACGCTCATCGGGCTCGCCCTCGGGGACGCGCTCGGCTTTCCGACCGAGTTCAACGACGTGCCGTCGATCCTCGCCAAGTGCGGGCCGTGGCGGGAGATGCCGCTGCCGAGCCGCGCGTTCGTCTCCGACGACACCCAGATGACGCTGGCGGTCGGGCGCGCTCTGCGGACCGCCACGGACCGGGGGGCGCTCGGCCCCCAGGGGCTGGCGGCCGCCCTGCGACCGGAGTTCATCGCCTGGAACCGCTCCCCGGAGAACAACCGCGCTCCGGGACGCACCTGCCTCGCGGCGTGCGATCTGCTGGAAGGCCCCGGTCCTTGGCAGGACGCCAGCCAGCTCGGCTCCAAGGGCTGCGGCGCCAACATGCGCGTCGCGCCCATCGGGCTCGCCCCCGGCCTGAGTGACGAACAGCGTTCCGGCGCCGCCCAGTTGCAGTCCGCGCTCACCCACGGCCACCCCACCGCGCTCGCCGCCTCCGACCTCACCGCGCACGCCGTACGGCTGCTCGCGCAAGGAGCCGAGCCGACCGGGCTGGTCGGGCTGCTGCGGTCGTACGCCATCGAGAACCGCGCCCGCTACCAGGAGCGTTGGCTCGGCGACCTGTGGACCCGGAGTCAGGACCCGACGCCCGAGCACTTCATCGCACGCGGCTGGGACGAGTGTCTGCAGATCCTGGACCGGCTGCGGGAAGCCGTCCGTACCGTCTCGCCGGAGACCGACCCGTGTCTGGCCACCGGCGCGGGGTGGATCGCCGAAGAGGCACTGGCGACCGGGCTGTTGTGCTTCCTGCTCTTCGTCGACGAGCCGGTGACGGCGCTGCGGCGGGCCGCTTGCAGCTCCGGTGACTCCGACTCGATCGCCTGCCTGACGGGCGCGTTCGCGGGGGCGTACCACGGCGCCGACGCCTGGCCCGTCGCATGGGCGGACCGGATCGAGTACCAGAGCGAGCTGGTGACGCTCGGCGCGCTCTGGGACTAGGGCGTGTTTTAGAACTCGCTGACCTGCTTGGTGGGCCGTCCGGGGAAGTCGCGGGCGGCCATCTCCCACGTGATCAGCCCGTCCGCATCCGCCCGGGCCTGCAGCCGGGTCAGCAGTTCGGGCCAGGTACCGTCACGTTGCCAGCGGCGAAAGAGCCCGTAGACGGTCTGCCACGGCCCGTACCCCGACGGCAGATCCCGCCACGGAGCACCGGTCCGCACCCGCCAACGGATCCCGTCGATCAGTCTCCGCCGACCCAACGATGGCCGCCCCAGCACCGCGACCGGCAACAGCGGCTCCAGCACAGCCCACTGCCCGTCAGAAAGATCCCCTCGCCCCACACCGCGATCATCACGGCACAGGGCAAGGGGCGAGGCCCACTTCTAAAACACGGCCTAGCGGAGCGGGGCTAGGCCAGTTTGATCGAGTCGCCCTCGACCGCGATCTTCTTCTCGGCCAGGGGGCGGGGCGCCGGCGGGTGGACCACCGAGCCGTCCTTGATGCTGAACTTGCTGCCGTGGCAGTTGCAGTTGATGGTGCCGCCCGACACGCTCGCCACCGGGCACTGCTGATGGGTGCAGATGTTGGTGAAGGCCTTGAACTCGCCCTTCTCCGGCTGGGTGACGACGACCTTCTCGTCCTCGAAGATCTTGCCGCCGCCGACCGGGATGTCGCTCGTCTTCGCCAACTCGGTTCCCGCGGAGGCCTCGACCGTCCCGGAGCCGGAGTCGTTCTCGTCGCCGTACTGGCCGCACCCCACGGTGAACGCCGCCGCGCCCGTCGCGAGGAGCACCGAACGTCGCGTCGGGCCTTGCATCGTCATGTCGTCACTCCGAACGTGCGGAAGAACCAGAGGGCGGAGGTCAGCCAGAGGATCGTGAGCGCGGCGAAGACGAGCCCGCCGACGATCGGCAGCAGCCAGTCGGGAAGGCGCTCCGAGCGGAGCAGCAGCATCTTGGCACTGAAGGCGCCGAAGAAGAAGCAACCCAGGAGGGAGTGCCAGAAAACGCGCGTTTCGTACGTCTGATAGCCGAGCGCGTACAGGCAGTGCACCGCCACCGGCACCGCCACCAGGAACGCCGCCCGGCCCGACCAGCGGTGCAGCGTCCCGGACCAGCTCGGGCCCGGCAGCTTGCCGTACATCATCAGCGCGGAGGTGAGCTGGACCAGCGCGAAGAACACCGCGACCGTCGCCAGCCAGGACTTCACGGCTCCCGTGCTGCTGAAGCCGGCGAGGTTGAAGGCGGTGCCCGCCGGGTCGTGGACCTTGCCGTACACGCCGAGGGCAACCGCCACCGCGGCGGCGACCAGGGCCGGGATCAGATAGCGGGCCGCGCCCGGCTGCCGGTGGTCGGGCTGCGGGGACGGAAATCCTTGGGTGGCGGCGTTCGGGTCGACGGTCATGGTCGGCTCCCAGGGCTGAAGGCGATCAGGGTGTGACGGGGCGGGCCGTGAGCTGCCGGCCGTCGATCGTCACCGCGCCGGTCTCCGGGTCGATCTCGGGGGCGGGGGAGGGCTTGCCGTTCTTGTTGAGGATGCCGACCTGGGTGCCGTCCTTCAGGACGATCCAGCCGCCGTCGAACTTCGCGCTCCGCACGGTGGCCGTCGCCCGGTACAGGCCGGACGGTTTGATCGCCTTGTCCGCGGTGAACGTGTAGTGCCCGCCGCCGATGTCGACCGTGCCGCTGATCCGCTTGCCCTGCTTCAGCGTGCCGTTCAGCTCGGCGCCGCCCTTGCCGGTGAGCTTCATGCTGCCGTCGTCCTCGACGTCACCCTTGAGCCACGACTCCTTGTCCCGGCCGTCGCAGAAGTACGCGATCGCCCTGCCGTCGCGCAGGGACACGGCGACCGCGGAGGAGTCGTCGTCGGTGCGGCCGGCGTAGTCGGCGTTCGGGACCGGCGACTTCGAGGGCGAGGGCGGCGGGGACGGCGACGGGGTCGTGGGCGGTGACGACGCCTTGGGGCTCGGTGACTCCGTCACCGACGCCGACGTCTTCTTCTCGCCCGTCGTCGCGTTGAGCGACAGCATGAACAGGCCTAGCAGCAGACCCGCGAGAAGAGTGAGCAGCGGTCCGGAACGCTTCATGAAAGGGCCTCCCCCGAGGCGGGCTTCCTGTCATGAGAGCGGAACCGGGGCCCCGAGTCCAGGGGCGCATCGGTGCGTTTTCGCCCCAAGTAGCGGAGCTGTGACATTCGGGTGACATTGTCTGCATCCGCACTCCCGAAAGGCGTCTGATCATGGCGGGAAATGATCTCGGTGGTCTGCTGGGCAGTCTGCTCGGCTCGGGCGGCAGCGCCCACGGGGGCGACATCCTGGGCGCGCTGCTCTCCGCCCTCGGCAAGCAGGGCGGCAACGGCGACAACCCGCTGGGCGGACTGCTCGACACCCTGGCCAGGTCGGGTCTCGCCGAGCAGAAGGACTCCTGGCTCGGCACCGGCGAGAACCAGCCGGTGACCGGTCCGCAGCTCCAGCAGGCGCTGCCCGGCGACACCCTCCGGCAGGTGGCGGAGGAGGCGGGCGTCTCCCCGGACCAGGCCGCCGACGCACTCGCCCAGGAGCTGCCGCAGGCCGTCGACCGGCTGACCCCGAACGGGGAGGTGCCCGCCTCTCTGGAGGAGCTCATCAGGCAGCAGACCGTGTAGCGGCGCGCAGCGCACCGCGCCCGTCTCAGCGGGCGGGCGCCGTGCGCCCGCCCCCACGCGGGCTGACTAGGCTGGATGTACCAAGAGCCGTACATCAGCAAGGAGCATCGCCGTGGCGGTACGAGCGGTCCGGGGCGCCGTCCAGCTCGAACGGGACGACGCCGGTCACATGGACGAGCAGGTCGGAGCCCTGCTCACCGCCGTCCTGGAGCGGAACGACCTCACCGCGGACGACGTCATCAGCGTCTGGTTCACGGCCACGCCGGACCTGCACAGCGACTTCCCGGCCGCCGCGGCCCGCAAGCTCGCCGGGTTCGCCGACGTACCGCTGATCTGCGCCCAGGAACTCGACATCGAGGGCGCCATGCCCCGCGTCGTGCGGATTCTCGCGCACATCGAGTCCGACCGGCCCCGCGCCGACATCAACCACGTCTACCTCGGTGCCGCCGCCGCCCTGCGCAAGGACATCGCCCAGTGAGAACCGCACTCGTCATCGGCACCGGCCTCATCGGCACCTCCGCCGCGCTCGCCCTGACCCAGCGGGGCGTCACCGTGCACCTCGCCGACCACGACCCCGAGCAGGCCCGTACGGCGGCAGCGCTGGGCGCCGGCACGGACGAGGCCCCGGACGGTCCCGTCGACCTCGCGATCGTCGCCGCCCCGCCCGCCCATGTGGCCGGCGTGCTCGCGGACGCCATGCGCCGCGGGCTCGCCCGCGGCTACATCGACGTGGCCAGCGTCAAGGGCGGCCCGCGCCGCGAGCTGGAGGCGCTGGGCCTGGACCTCGCGTCGTACATCGGCACGCACCCCATGTCGGGCCGCGAGAAGTCCGGCCCGCTGGCCGCCACCGGCGACCTCTTCGAGGGCCGCCCCTGGGTGCTGACGCCGACCCGGGACACCGACACCGAGGTGCTGAACCTGGCCCTGGAGCTGGTCTCGCACTGCCGCGCGGTGCCGGTGGTCATGGACGCCGACGCCCACGACCGCGCCGTGGCGCTCGTCTCCCACATGCCGCACCTCGTCTCCAACATGGTCGCCGCGCGTCTGGAGCACGCCGAGGAGTCCGCCGTACGGCTGTGCGGGCAGGGCATCCGGGACGTGACCCGGATCGCCGCCTCCGAACCCCGGATGTGGGTCGACATCCTGTCCGCCAACCCCGGGCCGGTCGCCGACCTGCTCTCCGACGTCGCCGCCGACCTGGAGGAGACGGTGCAGGCCCTGCGGGCCCTGCAGTCCTCCGACGAGGCCAAGCGCGGGGTCGGTGCCGTCGGCATCGAGGACATCCTGCGGCGCGGGAAGGCCGGCCAGGTGCGGGTACCCGGCAAGCACGGCTCGGCGCCGCGGGCGTACGAGATCGTGGCCGTCCTCATCGACGACCAGCCCGGTCAGCTGGCCCGCATCTTCGCGGACGCGGGACGGGCCGGGGTCAACATCGAGGACGTACGCATCGAGCACGCGACCGGGCAGCAGGCGGGTCTGGTGCAGCTGATGGTGGAGCCGCAGGCGGCGCCGGTCCTGACGGCGGCCCTGCGGGAGCGGGGCTGGTCCATCCGCCAGTGACTCCGCCGGGCCGGAGGCGGTTCATCCGCCCGTAAGGACGCCTCTGGCGAGCCAGTACCCTTGTGCGGGGCACTTTCCCGCCCCGTCACCCCACCACACCGCACCAGGAAGGTGTCCCCCCGTGGAAAACGGCGCCGCCCAGCCCGTGATCGTCGCCATCGACGGTCCCTCCGGCACCGGCAAGTCGAGCACGTCGAAGGCCGTCGCCGCGCAGCTCGGTCTGAGCTACCTGGACACCGGCGCCCAGTACCGGGCGATCACGTGGTGGATGGTGACCAACGGGATCGACATCGAGGACCCGTCCGCGATCGCCGCCGTGGCGGGCAAGGCCGAGATCGTCTCCGGCACCGACCCGGGCAACCCGACGATCACCGTCGACGGCACCGACGTCGCGGGCCCGATCCGCACCCAGGAGGTCACCTCGAAGGTCAGCGCGGTCAGCGCGGTGCCGGAGGTGCGGGCCCGGGTCACCGAGCTGCAGCGGTCCATCGCCGCCTCCGCGGAGAACGGCATCGTCGTCGAGGGCCGGGACATCGGTACGACCGTGCTGCCCGACGCCGACCTCAAGATCTTCCTCACCGCCTCGCCGGAGGCGCGCGCCGCCCGCCGCAGCGGTGAGCTCAAGGGCGCCGACGTCAACGCCACCCGTGAGGCCCTCGTCAAGCGGGACGCGGCGGACTCCTCCCGCAAGACCTCGCCGCTCGCCAAGGCGGACGACGCGGTCGAGGTGGACACCACCGAGCTCACGCTGGCGCAGGTCATCGAGTGCGTCGTCACCCTCGTCGAGGAGAAGCGGGCCGGGAAGTGACCACTCCCTCCGTGAAGGGCGCCGAGGTCGGGCGGCGGATCGGCGTCGGCCTGATGTACGGGCTGTGGAAGCCGCGGGTGCTGGGTGCCTGGAAGGTGCCCGCGTCCGGCCCGGTGATCCTCGCGGTCAACCACTCCCACAACATCGACGGCCCGATGGTCATGGGTGTCGCGCCCCGGCCGACGCACTTCCTGATCAAGAAGGAAGCGTTCATCGGCCCGCTCGACCCGTTCCTGCTCGGTATCGGACAGGTCAAGGTCGACCGCTCGGGTACCGACCGCACGGCCATCACCCAGGCCCTGGACGTGCTCTCGGCCGGCGGTGTGCTCGGGATCTTCCCGGAGGGCACCCGCGGTGAGGGCGACTTCGCCGCACTGCGCGCCGGGCTCGCCTACTTCGCGGTCCGCAGCGGCGCCCCGATCGTCCCGGTCGCGGTGCTGGGAAGTTCCGAGAAGCGGGGACGGTTGATAAAGGGGCTGCCTCCGCTGCGCAGCCGCGTCGACGTGGTCTTCGGCGACCCGTTCGAGGCGGGCGACGGCTCCGGGCGGCGCACCCGCAAGGCCCTCGACGAGGCGACCGAGCGCATCCAGAAGCAGCTCACCGCGCACCTGGAAAACGCCAGGCGCCTGACCGGGCGCTAGGCGACACTGAGTAGTGGATCAAAATCGGAGAAACCGGTTGATCCACCGATCACCACGATGAACGAGGTACGGACTTCATGAACGACCACATCCATTCCGATGGCTCGGGCGAGCAGCACGACCACGGAGCGCTTGGCGACGCCGAGTACGCGGAGTTCATGGAGCTCGCCGCGGAAGAGGGCTTCGATCTCGAGGACGTCGAGGGCGCGATCGAGGAGGCCGGTCATGGACCGCTGCCCGTGCTGGCCGTCGTCGGCCGCCCGAACGTCGGCAAGTCGACCCTGGTGAACCGCATCATCGGCCGCCGTGAGGCCGTGGTGGAGGACAAGCCCGGCGTCACCCGGGACCGGGTCACCTACGAGGCCGAGTGGGCGGGCCGCCGCTTCAAGGTCGTCGACACCGGCGGCTGGGAGCAGGACGTCCTCGGCATCGACGCCTCCGTGGCCGCCCAGGCCGAGTACGCGATCGAGGCGTCCGACGCCGTCGTCTTCGTCGTCGACGCCAAGGTGGGCGCGACCGACACCGACGAGGCGGTCGTACGACTGCTCCGCAAGGCCGGCAAGCCGGTCGTCCTCTGTGCCAACAAGGTGGACGGGCCCAGCGGGGAGGCGGACGCCGCCTATCTGTGGTCCCTCGGCCTCGGCGAGCCGCACCCCGTCTCCGCCCTGCACGGCCGCGGCACCGGCGACATGCTGGACGCCGTCCTGGAGGTCCTCCCGGACGCGCCCGCGCAGACCTTCGGCGGCGCCGGGATCGGCGGCCCGCGCCGCATCGCCCTCATCGGCCGCCCGAACGTCGGCAAGTCCTCCCTCCTGAACAAGGTGGCGGGCGAGGAGCGCGTCGTCGTCAACGAGCTGGCGGGCACCACCCGCGACCCCGTCGACGAGATGATCGAACTCGGCGGCGTCACCTGGAAGTTCGTCGACACCGCCGGTATCCGCAAGCGCGTCCACCTCCAGCAGGGCGCCGACTACTACGCCTCGCTGCGCACCGCGGCCGCCGTCGAGAAGGCCGAGGTGGCGGTCATCCTGATCGACGCCTCCGAGTCCATCTCGGTGCAGGACCAGCGGATCGTGACGATGGCCGTCGAGGCGGGCCGTGCCATGGTCATCGCCTACAACAAGTGGGACACCCTCGACGAGGAGCGCCGCTACTACCTGGAGCGGGAGATCGAGACGGAGTTCGGCCAGGTGGCGTGGGCGCCGCGGGTCAACGTCTCGGCGCGCACCGGCCGCCACATGGAGAAGCTGGTCCCGGCGATCGAGACGGCGCTGGCGGGCTGGGAGACGCGTGTCCCCACCGGCCGCCTCAACGCCTTCCTCGGTGAGCTGGTCGCCGCCCACCCGCACCCGATCCGGGGCGGCAAG
The DNA here is from genome assembly GCF_003143935.1 of Streptomyces sp. Act143. Classification (GTDB taxonomy): domain Bacteria; phylum Actinomycetota; class Actinomycetes; order Streptomycetales; family Streptomycetaceae; genus Streptomyces. Next base: position 8,498,895 of record NZ_QFRX01000001.1, read on the forward strand.
CAGCCCCGCATCCTCTTCGGTACTCAGGCCGGCACCAAGCCGCCGCGGTTCGTGCTCTTCGCCTCCGGCTTCATCGAGGCCGGCTACCGCCGCTTCGTGGAGCGCCGCCTGCGCGAGGAGTTCGGCTTCGAGGGCACCCCGATCCACATCTCGGTGCGGGTCCGCGAGAAGCGCGGCGCCAAGAAGAAGTAGGCGCCAGGATGAAGTAGGCGTACGACAGGCGCGAAGGGCGGCCCCCGTTTCAGTGGGGGACCGCCCTTCCGGCTTTCTCAGAAGCCCCGGCGCTGACCCGGTGGCAGCGCCGGCACGTGCTGCACCATCGTGCCGTGCTGCCCGACCTGTCCGACGCGCTGCCACTGCGACTGCTGCTGCCCGACCCGGGCGCTGTGCGCCCCCGCGCTGTAGGCGCTGTACGAGCTGCTGAACGACCCCGGCCGGTGTCCGCCGTACGAGTCCGCGCCCTGCGGGAGGTTCCCGAGGACCCCGAACGCGGTGAAGTCCAGGCCGTCCTCACCGCTGCGGTCACCCGGCAGTGTCCGGAAGGACTTGACGTACTCGGCGTAGAGCGCGTCGTAGATCGGTGTGGCCGATGGGCCGCCCAGCGGGTCCGGGGCCGACCGCGACGACGGGATCGGCTGGAAGGACGGGCGGCGGGGAACGTCGTAGGTGTGCACGTATGTCCAAACGACCGCGGTGTTCAGGGGATGCGGGCGCGTTCGGGCGCACGGCGGCGGCGGGCTCAGGTTCCGGCGAGCGGGAGGGCCGAGGCGACCAGCTTGCCGTTGGCGGCGGCCTTGTCGATCGCGCCGCGCAGCAGATCCTCGCGCGGCTGACGGCCGATCGACCCCACCGGCGCCGCGAACATCAGCACCTGCTGGTGCTTGTTGGCGGCGGCCCGCCAGCCCTCCGTGACCTGGAGCGGCTGGTGCGCCTGCCACCAGGCCACCGGCTGCCCGCCGTTGGCCGACGGCTGGAGCACCGCGTGCAGTTGGCCCATGGCCAGCAGCACCGACCAGCCGTGCAGCACCGGCGGCACCTCGGTCAGCTCGGTGACCGGCATGAACCCCTGCTCGATGAGGAGCGGCAGGAAGTCGTCGCCGGCGCCGGTCGCACCCGGGCGCACGATCGGTCCCGTCGGCTCGACCACGAGCGCCGGGTGCAACTCCCCGGCGATCAGCACGAGTCCGCTGGTGACGCCGAGCACTGCCTGCTCGGGCGCGACCTTCGCGGGCTCCAGGTCGACGGAGTCGCCGGTGATGGACCGCACGGCCCCCTGGAGCTGCTCCTCGGTCACCTGGACGACCTGCGAGGGCAGACAGGTGGCGTGGGCGAAGGCGAGCACCGCGGTCTCGTCGCCGATGAACAGGACGGTGCTGGTGCGCTCCGCCTCGGAGTCGCCCGGGGTGCGGCAGGACGTGCAGTCGTAACTGCCGGGGGCGTTGTCTCCGGCGAGCAGCCGGTCGGCTTCTTCGTCGCCGATCTCGGCGCGAACTTCGTCGCTGACGTCGAGCAAGCGCGGCACGGGTGACTCCCTCGGGAAGCGGCGCCCGGGTGGGTCCCGGGCTCATGAAGAAGACAACGGGCGATCTGTGGCGGGAGTCACGCTCCAGAGCGAACGGAATCGAACCATCCGGCGCAACGGGTCACCGCCGGTGCGGAATCGGGCACTCAACGTCAAGTCTTCGGAAATCCAAGGAAGTTGGTTGCGTGAAGTGGGTCACAGATCGCGATGGCGGCTGGTTGAAAAATCAGGAAATAAGCGAATGAAGTGGGTGGCCGGAAAATGCCGCTACCTTCGGTAACGTCGAACTGGCCTGGAATGACAAGGAGTTGGTTGATACCGGGCAGCCGCCCTCTCTACATTCCTCGGCCGTGTGCAACGAGCACCGCTCGGGTTCGTCCGCCGGCCGCACCAGCCAGCTCGAAGCACCAGTCTCCGGCGGACGGGGCGGAGCGCCACGGCCCTGTCCCTGTGCAGGGTGTGCGCCCCGCCTTGGGGGACCCCGGGTCCTTCGAGAGGGAACTTCATGTCCGAATGTGCCGATACCACGCACGACAACGCTCGTAAGACTCCGGTCCGCACGACGGCGGTCCTCGCCGGGGCGGCCCTGCTCGCCCCGCTCGGACTGCTGGCCGCGACCGGCAACGCCGCAGCGGCGGACGGCGGAGTGTGGGACCGCATCGCCCAGTGCGAGAGCGGCGGCAACTGGCACATCAACACCGGAAACGGCTACTACGGCGGGCTCCAGTTCTCCGCCGGCACCTGGCGCGCGTACGGCGGCACGGCCTACGCGGCGACGGCCGACAAGGCCGGCAAGGCTCAGCAGATCGCCGTGGCGACCAAGGTCCAGCGCGCGCAGGGGTGGGGCGCGTGGCCGACCTGTTCGGCACGGGCAGGGGCCTACGGCAGCGCACCCTCGGTCTCCTCCGGCTCGGCCACCACCCGATCCGCCCCCTCCGAGCCGTCGAAGGCGCCGGCGCGTTCCCGGAGCCACACGGACCGCAGCGCGTCCCGTGGCGACTACACCGTCCGCGTGGGAGACACGCTGAGCGGGATCGCCGCCCGGCACGGCACCACCTGGCGGCAGCTCTACGCCGCCAACAGGGACGTCATCGGCGGTGATCCGAACATGATCGTGCCCGGGCAGCGACTCGCACTCTGAGCTGCTCCCCCTCCCCGGGCACGGGGCCCCGCCCGGACGGTCCGCCGACCGGGTGGGGCCCTGTTCGCGCCGGTCGCGTATCGACGGCCCGGCGGGACGGGCCGCTTAGCGTGGGCCGATGTTCCGCAAGCTTCTCGCCGTGGCCTGCCTGCTCACCGCACTCGCCCCCGGCCTCGCGCACGCGGCCCCGCCGCCCCCGGCCCCCGGCCCGAACCCGACACCCGTGCGGTACGACTGCGCCCGCGACGGCTGGCCCTGGGCCTGCGTCGCGGAGTGCGAGAGCAGCGGGCGCTGGAACGTCAATACCGGCAACGGCTTCTACGGCGGGCTCCAGTTCTGGCAGCCCACCTGGGAGGAGTTCGGCGGGCTCACCTACGCCCCGCGCGCGGACCTCGCCACCCGCGCACAGCAGATCGCGGTCGCCCAGGAGGTGCTGGCCGTACAGGGCTGGGGGGCCTGGCCGGTCTGTTCGCGCCGGTACGGGCTCCAGGGCCGGATGCACACCGTGAAGCGCGGCGACACGCTCTCGGTACTCGCCCGCACGTACCGCGTCCCGGGCGGGTGGCGGGCGCTGTACCGGGCCAACAAGGACATGATCGGGCGCTATCCGGACCGGCTGAACGCGGGGACGTTGCTGGTCATTCCGAAGGGCTCGGGGGGTGTGCGGGGCGCGAGCCGGGCTGTCGCCGTGTTCGGGGCGCCGCTCGCTCCGGTTCCCGCTCGGCCGCCTCTCCGCTGAACACCACCGCGCCGCGCCGCAGTTCGTACACGAGGACCGGGGTCCGGGGCGCCGCCCGATCGCGCAGGGCGGGTGGCAGACGTTGTTCCGCCAGGACCACGCAGGCGTCCAGACCGGCCAGCAGGGCGTACGTGCGGGCCGCGACCGCCGGCGACATGCCCTGCGTGGGCTCGTCGACGAGGAGGACACGCGCGCGGGTCAGCAGCGCGCGGGCGAGGGCCAGCATGCGCTGCTCGCCGCCGGAGAGGGTGCCCGCGCGGCGCGCGAGGAGGGCCTCCAGCTGGGGGTACGCCTCGAAGGCCGGGGCGTGGGCGTGGGCCGGCGCGGCCAGTTCGAGGTTCTCGCGGACGGTGAGGGAGCCGAACACCGCCTGGCGTTCGGGGACCAGGTGGAGGCCGCGGCGGGCGCGTTCGTGGGCGGGGGTGCGGGTGATGTCGGTGCCGTCCCAGACGACGGCGCCGCCCGACAGGGGGACGGTGCCGGCGAGGGCGCGCAGGGCGGTCGTCCGGCCGGAGCCGTTGCGGCCCAGCAGCACGGTGAGGCCGGGGGCGGGGGCGGCGAGGGTGATGCCGTGGAGTGCCTCCAGGGGGCCGTAGCGCACGCGCGCGTGGCGCAGGGAGAGGGCCGTCATGGGGCGGGCTCCCGGGCACCGAGGCGGTCGAGTACGTGCTCGGGTGGGCCGGAGGCGATGATGCGGCCCGCGGCCATGACATGGACGACGTCCGCGAGGTCGGCCACGAGGTCGAGATCGTGCTCGACGACGAGCAGGGCCGTGCCGTCGGCGGCGAGGGCCTTCAGGACACGGGCCAGTGCGGTCACCTCGGTGGTGTCGAGGCCGGCGGCGGGTTCGTCGAGGAGGAGGACGCGAGGGGCGCCGGCGAGGGCTCTGGCGAGTTCCACCCGGCGGAGGGTGCCGGTGGGGAGGTCGGCGGCGGGGAGAGCGCTGAGCGGGCCGTCCAGGGCGAGGAGTCTGAGGGCCTGGTGGGTGGCGGCGGCCGGGTCGGGGGCGTGGCTCTGTTCGGCGCCCACGCGCACGTTCTCGGCCACGGTGAGGGTGGGGAAGACGGCGAGTTGCTGGAAGGTGCGGGCGACACCGAGGCGGGTGCGGGCGTGGGCGGGGAGGCGGGTGATGTCCTGGCCCGCGTAGCGGACTTCGCCGTGGGTGGGGCGGTGGGTGCCGGCGAGGCAGTTGAAGAGGGTGGTCTTTCCGGCGCCGTTGGGCCCGATGACGGCGGTGATGCGGCCGGGGTGGACGGTGAGGTCGACCCCGTCGAGGGCGGTGAAGGTGTCGTAGCGGGCGCGGAGACGGTGCGTGGTGAGCACACGGCCCGCACCCGCGCCCGGTTTCCCGCCCGCACGACCCGTGCGGGTCTCGTGGCCGGGCGCGGGTGGCCCTTGCGGGGGTTGAGCGGCGTCGGCGGTTGCGGCTGCGGTTGTGCCGGGTTTCCTGCGTGTGTGGGTGGTGTGGGTCTCGTCGTGGGGTGCGGGTGGTGCTTGAGGGGGTGGGGCGGCGTCGGCGGTTGGCGCCGTGGTCGTGCCGGGTTTCCTCTGCGTGCGGGCGGTGCGGGGCTCGTGGCCGGGTGTGGGTGGCTGCGGGGGTTCGGCGTCCGTGGCGGTACGTGCGGGCGGCGCTGCGTGCCGTTGCGTGGACCTGAGCCGTTCCCGTACCTCCACCCCGGCCGCCGTCAGCCGTACCCCCCTCCGCAACCGCAGCCGTTCCACCCCAGCCCTGAGCGCTTCGTACGGTCCCCCCGGGAACCGGCCCACCAGCACCGCCAGCACGCCGATCAGCGCCGCCGCCACCCCGCCCCGGGCCCCCGCGTCCAGGCCGACCAGCAGGGCCGCCGCGGTCAGGGCGCCCAGGGTGCTGTCGGCGCCCAGGACCATGACCGCGGCGAACCAGAGCAGGCCGCGGACCGGGTCGAAGGCGCCGGGGTCGAAGGCGCGTACGCCCATGCCGAGCATGCCGCCGCCCAGCGCGGCGAGGGCGGCGCCCGCCACGAAGGCCAGGAGCTTCAAGGACGGGACCTGCACGCCCGCCGCCGACGCTCCCGACTCGTGGTCCCGCATCGCCGCCAGGGCCCGGCCCGTGCGGCCCGTACGCAGCAGGCGGGTCGCGCACAGGGCCGCCGCCAGCAGGGCCAGCTCCAGGACGTAGTAGGCGCGGTCGCCTTCGAAGCCCGCCGGGCGGCCCAGGCCCAGGCCCGCCGTGGCGTACGGCTGGGCGAAGACGAAGCGGCTCACCCCCACGCCCACCGCGAAGGTGGCCAGCGCCAGGGCCAGGCCGCGGCGGGTGATCGCCGGCCAGCCCGTCAGGAGGCCCAGCGGGGCGACCAGGAGGACCGACAGGGCCAGGGCCGGCAGTTCGGGCACCTGGGGGAGGCCCGGGAAGCGGCCCGTGGACAGCAGCGCCGTGAACAGGGCGCCCAGGCCCGCGTACGCCGCCTGGCCGAGGGAGATCTGGCCGCCCCTGCCCGTCACCACCACCAGCGACAGCAGCACCACGCCCAGCGCCGGCACCTGCACCGACGTGTGCAGGTCCGAGCCCGCGAAGCCCAGCGGCAGCAGGAACAGCACCACCGCCACGATCCAGGCGCCCGGCGGTGTCGGCACGCGCGCGGTGGCCGTGCGGGGCAGGGCGTCCCGGGTGCCGATGCGGGGGAGGGCCAGAGCTGCCAGCAGCAGGGCCACGACGAAGAGGTTCGCGCCCATCGCCTGGAGCAGCGGCTCGGCCCAGCCGGACGGGTGCAGACGGGTCAGCTGGCTCTGTCCCACACCCACGGCCAGCGCCACCAGCACCGCCACCGGCAGGCTGCGCATCCGGGCCGCCACCGCCACCGCCACCACCTCCATGACCAGCAGCGGCAGGCCGTACGGGTCCAGGCGCACGTACGGCGCCAGCAGCACGCCCGTCAGACCCGCCGTGAACGCCCCGAACGCCCAGCCCGCCGCGGCCACCCGGTCCGCGTCGATGCCGCCGAGCACGGCCAGGTGACGGTCGTCCACCACCGCGCGCAGCTCCCGGCCGAAGCGTGTCCAGCGGATCACCGCCCCCACGCCCGCCGCCAGGACCAGGGCGACCGCCAGCTGACCCCACGGGTCCGCCGACACCAGCTCCGGCGCGTCGTCCCTCGCCCCCTGCCCCCACACCAGCGCGGCCCCGCCCACCAGCAGCACGAACACCCCGATGGACGCCACCAGCGTCTGCGCGGGATCGTCGCCCAGCACTGACAGGGGGCGGAAGACGAAACGCTCCAGCACCACCCCGAGCCCCGGCGCCAGCACCAGCAGCGTCGCCGTCGCCCCCGCCCACAGCGGCCAGCCCCACTCCACCACGCACTGCCGCAGCACGTACGCGCACACCATGGCGATCGCCCCGTGCGCGAAGTTGAGGACGCCCGTCGCGCGGTACGTCACGATCAGGCCGATCCCGGTGAGCGCGGCGGCGCTGCCGACGGACAGGCCGGCGAGCGTGAGGTCGTAGGTGAGGGAGGACATCGGCGGCGGCGCCTCAGTCGGTCTCTTCGGCGGGCTCGCAGATGGGGCAGGCGCCCAGCTCGCCGCTCGCCACCAGCTTCGCGTCCACCGGAACCGCCTCCACCTTCCCGGCCACCAGAGGACAGTCCGCGCGGTGCCACAGGGTGCCGCCCGGCACCATCAGCAGATCCACGCTGATCGCGAGGGGAGCCGTGGCCGGTTCCGCAGGTGTCTCCGGCTCGGCGGCCACCAGGAGGCCGTACAGCTCCTCCACGCGCGCGGCGGCGATCGTGTCCCGGCCACGCGCCAGCAGCACCGCACCCGCGACGATCAGCGCGGCGCCGGGGATCGTGCAGGAGGCCAGATAGGGCAGCTGGCGTTCGGCGAACCGCTCGCCGGAGACGCCGTACCAGCCGAGGACGCACAGCACCGCACCCGCGGCGAGCGCGGCCCAGCCCGCCCACTGGGCGGGGTGCACGGTCCGCAGTCGGGCTGTCCGCATCTCTGGCTCCCACATGTCGCGTGGCTGTCCATGCCGGCCAATCTTTTGCACTATGCCTTCTGGAAGCTGACCCTGAAAGCACCGGGCGCACATGGCCCGGACCGACACCCGGTGGTGAGCCAGATGGTTCTCGGGAGCGACCGCAAGTGGGGGAACGGCAGCCGGGGGCTGGTGGCGGTGGTGTTCGTCCTCGCCGCGTCCCTCACGGCCTGCAGCGACGACAGCGGTGGCGGCAGCGACAGCCCGCCGCCCACCCCGACCCCGGAGACGACGACGAGCGCGCCCGCCAGTCCCTCCGCGAGCGGGCCCGCCGACGAGGCGGCGGCCGAGAAGGAGATCAAGGAGAACTGGCAGAAGTTCTTCGACCCCAAGACGTCCACCAAGGACAAGCAGGCCGTCCTGGAGGACGGCGACAAGATGGGCCCCGTCCTGGCGGCCTTCAGCGGTGACGACCGGGGCGGGCAGGTGAAGGCCCAGGTCACCGAGGTGGAGTTCACCGCGCCGACCGAGGCGAACGTGACGTACACGCTGCTCCTGAACGGTGCCACCGCCCTGCCGGACGCCTCCGGGAAGGCCGTGGCGCAGGACGGCACCTGGAAGGTGTCCGTGACGACGCTGTGCGCCCTGGTCCAGCTGAGCGGGAATGCGTCGGCGTCGGCCCTGCCGGGCTGCTGAGGCCGCGGCCGTGGTGCTGCTGCTCGCCCTGGGGACGGCGTGCGGCAGCCGGCTCCCGGAGAGCGACTTCGAGGCCCGCGACCGGACCACGCCTGCCCAGGACGCCGGCCCGATCCGCGTCGGCATCGTCAGCAGCGCCACCAGCCCGGTCGGCGGCGACACCTTCACCGGCCCCCGCGACGGCGCCAAGGCGTACTTCGAGCGTCTCAACGCGCGCGGGGGCATCGACGGCCGCCCGGTCGAGGTGCGGGAGTGCGACGACGGCGGCAGCGGCGTCGGCAACAACACCTGCGTCCACCGGCTGATCGACGAGGACCGGGTCGTCGCCCTGGTCGCCACCACGTCCCTCGACTACGCGGGCGCCTCCCGCGTCTCCCACGCGCGCGTGCCCGACATCGGCGGCCAGCCCATCGGCAACGCCTACGACACCTGGCCGCACCTCTACGGCATCTACGGCAGCCTCGCGCCCCGCAACGGCACCACCGGCTGGGACGGCAAGCAGTACGGCGGCACCGAGGTCTACCGGTACTTCAAGCGCGAGCACGGGGCGCGCACGGCCGCCGTCGTCTCGTACAACCAGGCCGCGTCCGCCGCCTACGCCCGGCTCGTCGTCCAGGGACTGAAGGCCGAGGGGTACGAGGTCGTCAACGAGCAGGTCGACTTCGCGCTGCCCAACTTCCGTGCCGTCGCGGCCGACCTCAAGGACCGGGGCGTCGACCTCGTGTTCGACGCGATCGACACGCACGGCAACGCCCGGCTGTGCGAGGCGATGGACGACGCCGGAGTCCGGGTCACCGCCAAGGTCACCAACGTCCAGAACTGGACCTCCGACGTCCCCGACGACTACCAGGACTCCCCGCGCTGCCGCAACGCCCTGTGGGCCACCGGGTCCAGCCGGAACTACGAGGACACGGGCCAGGCAGCCGTACGGGAGTTCCGGGACGCCACCAAGGGCCTGAAGTCGCACTCCCAGTGGCAGCTGGAGGGGTGGGCGGCGGCGATGTGGTTCACGGACACCGCGAGGGCCTGCGCGAAGACGGCCGGCGGCATCACGCGCGCGTGCGTCGACGACCGGATGAACCACGGCGCGGACCACACCGCGGACGGGCTGCTGCTCCCGGTCCGGTTCGAGCGGCTGGCCGAGCCGCCGAAGACCCGCCGGACCTGCCTGTCCGTGGCCCGCTGGCAGGACGGGAAGGGGTGGGTCTCCCAGGGCGACATGAACGACACCTGCTTCGACGTTCCGCAGCTTTCCTATCGGCAGTAAGGCAACCAAAAGGCAAAGTCGTGGGTCTAACCAGGCAGCACAGCCGAGGAAGGATCCGTACCGCATGACAACGTTGGCCCGGCCGACGGCACCCCTGCGTGCCGACTGCATCGCCGACACCGCGGGCGGGCTGACCTTCGACGTCACCGTGGACGCGAGGGGCGGCGCCGCTCACCTCGTGCTGCGCCGACGCGAGGGGCACCAGGAGGTGTTCCTGCCGCTCACCCCGGGCACCGGCGGCAGGCTGCGCGCCGCGCTGCCGAGCAGCGTGCTGCTCCCGGAGGGCTGCTGGGACGCGTACGCGCGCGTGGCGGACGACGAGTGGCGTCTGATGCCCGGCGTCATGGACCTGCGGGCCGCCGACGGCCGCGTCCCGTACGAGACCCGCCACGGCAACCTCAGTCTCCGCTGCGGCCCCGCCGGCTGACCCGTTGCGGACCGCGGCTGTCCTCGATCGCTGGCAGACTCGGCCCCATGTTGGAGACCTCGGCACGACTCCTGCGCCTGCTCTCGCTCCTCCAGGCCCACCGCGAATGGTCCGGCGCCGACCTCGCCGACCGCCTCGGTGTCACCCCGCGCACCGTGCGCCGGGACGTCGACCGGCTGCGCGAGCTGGGCTACCCCGTCAACGCCAGCCCCGGCACCGGCGGCGGCTACCAGCTGGGCGCGGGCGCCGAGCTGCCGCCGCTGCTGCTGGACGACGACGAGGCCGTCGCCGTCGCCGTCGGCCTGCGCACGGCCGCCGGACAGGGCATCGAGGGCATCGGCGAGACCTCGGTACGCGCCCTCGCCAAGCTGGAGCAGGTCCTGCCGAACCGCCTGCGCCGCCGGGTGGGCGCGCTGAACGCGTTCACCGTGCCGATGCTGCGCGGCCCGCAGCCGAGCGCCGTCGACCCGGCCGTGCTGACCGAGCTCGCCAACCTCTGCCGGGACGCCGAGCGGCTGCGCTTCGAGTACAGCGACCACGGGGGCGCGCCCAGCCGCCGTACCGTCGAACCGCACCGCCTGGTGTGCACCGAGCGCCGCTGGTACCTGGTCGCCTGGGACCTCGACCGGGACGACTGGCGGACCTTCCGCGTCGACCGCGTCACCCCCAAGCCGCCGCACGGCCCCCGTTTCACCCCGCGCACCCCGCCCGCCGAGGACCTCGCCGCCTACGTCTCCCGGGGCGTCTCCACGCGCGCGTACGCCGCCCATGCCGTCGTCCGGCTGCTGGTGCCCGTCGAGGAGGCCGCCGAGCGGATCTCACCGAGCGCGGGGCAACTGGAGGCGGACGGACCCGACGCCTGCATCCTGCGCACCGGGGCCGCGAGCCTCGACGTGATGGTCATTCACGTGATGATGACCGGCTTCGAGTTCGAGGTGCTGGAGCCCGCCGAGCTGACGGAGGCGATCAGGACGGCTCACGGCCGGCTTGCTCGGACTCTGGCTCGGGCTGCGGAGCCAGCGCCGCGTACTCGGGATGGTGCAGGTCGAACGCCGGGGACTCGGAGCGGATCCGTGGCAGCGTCGTGAAGTTGTGCCGGGGCGGCGGGCAGGACGTCGCCCACTCCAGCGAACGGCCGTAACCCCAGGGGTCGTCGGTGTCGACCTTCTCGCCGTACTTGGCGGTCTTCCAGACGTTGTAGAGGAACGGCAGCGTCGAGAGGCCGAGCAGGAACGCGCCGATCGTCGAGAGGGTGTTCAGGGCGGTGAACCCGTCGGCGGCGAGATAGTCGGCGTACCGGCGCGGCATGCCCTCGGCGCCCAGCCAGTGCTGCACCAGGAACGTGGTGTGGAAACCGACGAACAGCGTCCAGAACTGGATCTTCCCGAGCCGCTCGTCGAGCATCTTGCCGGTGAACTTGGGCCACCAGAAGTAGAAGCCGCCGAAGATCGCGAAGACGACCGTGCCGAACACGACGTAATGGAAGTGCGCCACCACGAAGTAGCTGTCCGAGACGTGGAAGTCCAGCGGCGGCGACGCCAGGATCACCCCGGTCAGACCGCCGAACAGGAACGTCACCAGGAAGCCGCACGCCCACAGCATCGGCGTCTCGAAGGACAGCGAGCCCTTCAGCATGGTGCCGATCCAGTTGAAGAACTTCACGCCCGTCGGGACGGCGATGAGGAACGTCATGAAGGAGAAGAACGGCAGCAGCACCGCGCCGGTGACGAACATGTGGTGCGCCCACACCACGATCGACAGGCCGGTGATCGCCATCGTCGCCGCGACCAGCGTCAGATAGCCGAAGAGCGGCTTGCGGCTGAAGACCGGCAGGATCTCCGTGATGATCCCGAAGAACGGCAGCGCGATGATGTAGACCTCGGGATGCCCGAAGAACCAGAACAGGTGCTGCCACAGCAGCGCTCCGCCGTTGGCCGACGCGAACACCTGCGAGCCGAACCGGCGGTCGGCCTCCAGCACCAGCAGCGCGGCCGCCAGCACCGGGAACGCCATCAGGATCAGGATCGACGTGAACAGCGTGTTCCAGGTGAAGACCGGCATCCGGAACATCGTCATGCCGGGCGCGCGCATCCCGATGATGGTGGTGATGAAGTTGACCGCACCGAGGATCGTGCCGAAACCGGCCAGCGCCAGGCCCATGATCCACAGGTCGGGGCCGACACCCGGCGAGCGTTCCATGCTGTTGAGCGGCGCGTAGGCGAACCAGCCGAAGGCGGCCGGTCCGGACGGCACCAGCAGCGAACCCATCACGATGAGACCGCCGAACAGGAACAGCCAGTACGACAGCATGTTCAGCCGCGGGAACGCCACGTCCGGCGCGCCGATCTGCAACGGCATCAACTCGTTGGCGAAGCCCGCGAAACTCGGCGTCGCGAACAGCAGCAGCATGATCGTGCCGTGCATCGTGAACAGCTGGTTGAACTGCTGGTTGTCGAGGAGTTGCAGGCCCGGCCGGGCGAGTTCGGCGCGCATCAGCAGCGCCATGACCCCGCCGATCAGGAAGAACACGAACGACGTGATCAGGTAGAGATGGCCGATCTTCTTGTGGTCGGTGGTGGTGAGCCAGTCGACGACGACCCGGCCGTGATGCCTGCTCCGCACGGGTCGTACCGTCGTCTGCACGGTCTCGGTCCCCATCGCTGGTTCGCCCCTTCGCTTGTCGCGCCTCGGGTGTCGTCATGATGCTCGCGTCGCCGTGCACAGCGACAGAGGGCGTACGGGGGTTCTGGGGCGGATCCGTGTTTTTCCTGTGCGGCGTCAGATCCACCGGCCCCGCACGGAATCGGAAGGAAAAGGTTCCGGCGACACATCTCCTGGCACTTTCCGGCCGGTTATCGGAAGGCCATCCACGACACGCGGGAATTACGTCCGATTGCGCGCGAAAGGCCTAGGGAACCGCTCGTACGTGTGACGCGGACCCGGGGAAACGGCTGTCGGGATCTTGTGACAGAAGCGTGACCGGAGGCGGACCAGTGACCGACAGCGGCCTGATCCCTGGCCCGGGCACGCGCGGAGGGCCTAGCGTGGCCGTATGGCACCGATACCGACACCCCCTGCCGAACCTCACGACAGCCCGGACGCGTACGTCGGCCTCGACCAGGCACGGGCCGAGCGGCTCGCCCGCGAGAAGGGCTGGACGACGGTCCGCTCGCTGCCGCCCGGGACGATCATCACGATGGAGTACCGCGTGGGACGGCTCAACTTCGAGGTGAAGGACGGCCGGGTGGCCCGCGCCTGGAAAGGCTGAGGGTCCCGCGCCCGAAGTTGCCGACGCACGACGACGGCCCCCACTCGAAGGGAGTGGGGGCCGTCGCTGCGGGGTGGGTGTGTGCGTACCGTCCCCGCTGTCCGCCGGCGGGCTCAACCGCCTGTCAGGGGGCGGGCCGCCGAGGCCGTACCGCGTGCGACGCGGTCGGGATGGGGTGGCCGGCGAGGGCCGACCGGGGTGACCGGGGTGCGCTCCGAGCGGCTGGTGTGCGGGCCCGGCGCCAGATAGGCGGGCGTCCGGGTGGAGCGGGCCGCGGGTTCGCTCTGCGGAGCGGTGCGCGGCTTGAGCGGCACCGGGACCTCCACGGGCTTGACGGCCGCGGGGACCGCGCGGCGGGCCCGCCAGCGGTCGCGCAGGTCGAAGATCGCGGTCTCGGCACGGGCGATGAGCGGCTCGCACCACGGCAGCGCCAGCAGGACCAGCAGACCCGCGGTCCAGCCGAGGAGGACGTCGCTCAGCCAGTGCGTACCGAGATAGACGGTGGCGAGGCCGACGCCGAGCGAGGTCACCGCGGAGACGGCGGACAGCCATCTGCGGGCTCTCGGGGTGGAGGCCAGATAGGCCAGGATGCCCCAGGTCACCACGGCGTTCGCGGTGTGGCCGCTGGGAAATATATCGCCGCCCAGACCCATCTCGTTCGAGCCGATGGTGGTCGCGTAGTGCGGTCCGAGACGGCCCATGCCGATCTTGGCGGCGCCGACGGTGATGTTCAGCAGGAGCAGTGAGGCGCCGAGGGTGAGCAGCGGACGCAGGGTGTGCTGCCGCCAGGAGCGCCAGCCCAGCCAGGCCGCGACCATCACGGCGGTCGGGCCGCGCTGGCCGAGCACCACGTAGTAGTCCACGAACCAGTGGATCTCCGACCACTGCTGGTACGGCCGGAAGAACATGACCTGCCAGTCCAGCCGGACCAGCCACGACGTGTCCACCACGAGCCACACGATCGCCAGGTAGAAGGCGAGGGTCCCCGCGAGCAGGGCGACCCGGTGCCGGCTCATCTTCGGCACGTCGAGGTGAGCCGGTCGTTCCGGCTCACGGTCCAGCCTGGCGAACACCCGGTCCAGACGGGTGAGGTTTCGTTCGGTACGCACCCAATCGACGTTACAGCGAGTGAGCTCAGTTCCCGGTCGAATCCACGGCTTTGTGATGACGATGTGATGTGGGATTCCTCTCAGGAAGAGGTTTATTTCCGAGGAATCCACTATCGAGTCACGCCCGCCCCTTCAATTCCTTTGATCATTCCGGGTTCCGGTTTATTGCCGCTTATGAATTCGTTCACCGAATCATGGGGCGGAATTCTCCGGGCGCTCATCGGGGCCGCCGGCCCGGTCATGGCGGGCCGGAACCGTTCAGCCAGAACGCCCCGTACACCGCCGACGCCAGGGCGACACCGCCCACCACCAGCGCCGACCTGGACGTCCGCGACCGGGCCAGGGCCCGGGCGAGCGGCAGCAGCAGCGGGAAGGCGGGCAGCAGCAGGCGCGGTTTCGAGCCGAAGTAGCTCGACGCGCACAGCGCGAGGGCGGTGACGACACCGGCGTACACCAGCAGCGGCAGCGGCTGGCCCTGGCGTACGCAGACGACGTACAGCCACACCACGAGCCCGACCCCGGCGATCAGACCGACGCCCGCGAGGGCCGCCGGGAACGACGTGAACTTCTCGGCGACGAAGCGGGCGAAGGCGTAGCCGCCGTCGAAGCCGTTGCGCCAGCCCGCCTGGACGTCGAGATAGCCGAGCGGGCCGTCGCCGGTGCGGTGGCCGACCCACAGGACGTAGCCGGCGGCGCCGAGGGGGGCGAGGAGCATGCCCAGGGCGCGTCGCCGGGCCGGCGCGCCCCCTCTTGGCATGTCAGGGGTGGGGGAGGGGGCGTGTTCCGTGTCGTGGGCGCCCTGCGCGGCGGCCGTGCTGCGGTGTCGCCCGAACGAGGCAATACCGGCCGCCCACACCGCCGCGACCACCGCGAGCCCCACCGGCCGGGTCAGTCCCGCCAGTGCCGCCAGGGTGCCCGCGGTCAGCCAGCGGCCGGTGAGGACGGCGTACAGCGACCAGGCGGCGAGCGCGGTGAACAGCGACTCGCTGTACGCCATCGACTGCACGATCCCGACGGGCAGCACGGCCCACAGCAGCACGGCGCAGACCCCTGCCCGGCGGCCGTGCACATGGTCCGCGACCGCGAAGATCCCCCAGGCCGCCGCGAGCGAGGCGAGCAGGCTGACGACGAAACCGGCGTCGGCGTACGACAGGGGCGTCACCGCGGCGACGCCCCGCTCCAGCCACGGCAGCAGGGGGAAGAAGGCGAGATTGGAGTGCACGTCCCCGTTGGGGAGCCGGACCTCGTAGCCGTATCCCAGCTCGGCCACCCTCGTGTACCAGAGGGAGTCCCAGCGGGCCGTCAGCAAGGTGTACGCGCTCTTGTCGCGCGCCGCGCTCCACAGCACCAGCGCGAGCAGGCCCAGGGCGCGCACGGCCGTGTACCCGAGGAGGGCCGGGGCCGCGCGGCGCAGGGCGGTTCCCGGTGGCGCCGCGCGCGTCTCAAGATCGGTCACGGGCCTGATTATCGAACGCCGGGTGAACCGCCGGCGCCGCAGGGGCGTGTCCGCAAGAGGACGACGGAGGGATGGAGCGTGGCGTACGCCACACGTGTTCTCGCCGGAGTGTGAGAGGTCCACCACTTGGCCGAGGCGTGAACTCGCGTACGCTGACGTGTCACTCGCCTTCGTTGCGCGGGCCGGAGATCACCGCTCTTCTCCGGCCGAGATCACGGGGAGTCCCCACCCCGCGGTGCCCGCCGAACGCGAGGGAACATCTGGGAGGTACGTACATGTCCGGGACGACCACGGCCGCCGCAGCGCTGCGCCGTCGGGCGGCCGGGGCCGGTGCCGACCGCTGGGTCGTCCTCGTCGTCCTCTGCGTGAGCCTGCTGCTGGTCGCGGTCGACGCGACCGTGCTGCACGTGGCGGTCCCCGCCGTCACCGAGGACCTCAAGCCCGGCGCGATAGAGCTGCTCTGGATCGTCGACGTCTACCCCCTCGTCTGCGCCTCGCTGCTGATCCTCTTCGGCACGCTCGGCGACAAGGTCGGACGCAGACGTGTCCTGCTCCTCGGGTACGCCCTTTTCGGCCTCGCCTCCGGCCTGGCCGCCCTCGCCGACAACGCCCAGGTGCTGATCGTGGCGCGGGCGCTGCTCGGGGTCGGCGGCGCGATGATCATGCCCGCGACGCTGTCGATCCTCCGCCAGGTCTTCCCCGACCGGCGGGAGCGGGCCCTCGCCATCGGCATCTGGAGCGCGGTCGCCGCGGTCGGCGCGGCGGTCGG
Organism: Streptomyces sp. Act143; assembly: GCF_003143935.1. Taxonomy (GTDB): domain Bacteria; phylum Actinomycetota; class Actinomycetes; order Streptomycetales; family Streptomycetaceae; genus Streptomyces. Next base: position 8,515,247 of record NZ_QFRX01000001.1, read on the forward strand.
CCCGCTCCTCGGCGGCTTCCTCCTGGAGCACTTCTGGTGGGGCTCGGTCTTCCTGGTCAACATCCCGCTGATGCTGGTCAGCCTGCCGGTCGGGCGGCTGCTGCTGCCCGAGTCGAAGGGCAGCGGCCAGGGCCCCTGGGACGTGGTCGGCGCGCTGATGGCCGCGGCCGGTCTGTTCGGGGTCGTGCTGGGCGTGAAGCGGCTCGGCGGCGGGGAGATCGACGGGATCACCGCGGTGCCGCTGGTGGTGGGCGCGGTACTGCTGGTTCTTTTCGTACGACGGCAAAGGCGCCGTACGCATCCGCTGGTGGACCTGCGGATGTTCGCGCGGCCCGCCTTCTCCACCTCCGTCGGCTGCATCGTGCTGGCGATGCTGGCGCTGGTGGGCCTTGAGCTGATCGCCGCGCAGTACCTCCAGCTGGTGCTGGGGCTGTCCCCGCTGGAGACCGGACTGCGGCTGCTGCCGCTGACCATCGCGGCGATGGCGTCGGGGCTGGCCGGGGCGCGGATGCTGCGGCGGTTCGGGCCGCGGCGGATGGTGTGCTTCGGGTTCTGCCTGACGGCCGGGGCGGTGCTGACGCTGCTCGCGATGGGCGGCGAGGACAACGCGTCGCTGCTGCTGGTCGGGTTCGTGCTGCTCGGGTTCGGGCTGGAGACGACGCTGTTCGGGGCGTACGAGTCGATGCTGAGCGAGGCTCCGCCGGAGCAGGCGGGGGGCGCGGCGGCGATCGGGGAGACGTCGTACCAGCTGGGCGCGGGCATCGGGATCGCGCTGCTGGGCAGCGTGATGAACGCGGCGTACACGCCTGGACTGTCGTCCGTGCAGGGAGTGCCGGCGTCGGCTTCTGCCGCGGCGGGGCATTCACTGGGGGAGGCCTACGAGGTCGCCGGGCGGTTGGGGGGACCGGCGGGGGACGTGCTGCGGCGCACCGCCCGGGACTGCTTCGTGCACGGGCTGCATGTGACGTTGCTGGTGAGTGCGGGGTTGTTGCTGCTGGGGGCGGTGATGGCGTTGCGGTTGCCGCGGGTCATGCAGTGCGAGGCGGTTCCGGCCGAGGTGGAGGTGCCTGCGCCGCGGGACGTGATGGAGTCCCGCGTCTCCGCGTGAATCTCCCACCCGCGCACCGTCCGTGACGGTCGGCTGGAGGGTGGGCGTTTCCTGTGGGGGTGCTTCGCCGTTGGCGGCTGCGGGTGCTTCCACTGGACGGGCGTCACACCGCCCCGTAACGTCTGGACCCAGTTCTGATTAGCGGTGCTAGTTTTCTGTGTCGGAGGGTGTTCCCATGTCCGCGTCCGCGAAGCTGCCCCCGTTCGACCCCGCCGATCCCCTCGGCATCGACGATCTGCTCGAACCCGAGGACCTCGCCGTGCGGGACACCGTGCGGGCCTGGGCCGCGGACCGGGTGCTGCCGTATGTCGCCGAGTGGTACGAGAGCGGGGAGCTGCCCGGAATCCGGGAGCTCGCCCGGGAACTCGGCGGTATCGGGGCGCTCGGGATGTCGCTCGACGGATACGGGTGCGCCGGGGCCAGTGCGGTGCAGTACGGGCTCGCCTGTCTGGAGCTGGAGGCCGCCGACTCGGGCATCCGGTCCCTCGTCTCGGTGCAGGGCTCCCTCGCCATGTACGCCATCCACCGCTTCGGGAGCGAGGAGCAGAAGCAGGCATGGCTGCCGCGGATGGCCGCCGGCGAGGTCATCGGCTGCTTCGGGCTGACCGAGCCCGACCACGGGTCCGACCCCGCGTCCATGCGGACGTACGCGAAGCGGGACGGCGCCGACTGGGTGCTCGACGGGCGCAAGATGTGGATCACCAACGGGTCCGTCGCCGGGGTCGCCGTCGTGTGGGCGCAGACCGAGGAGGGGGTGCGCGGGTTCGTCGTGCCGACCGACAGCCCCGGCTTCTCCGCCCCCGAGATCAAGCACAAGTGGTCGCTGCGGGCGTCCGTGACCAGCGAGCTCGTCCTCGACGACGTACGGCTGCCCGCGGACGCCGTGCTGCCGGACGTCGTCGGACTCAAGGGGCCGCTGAGCTGTCTGTCGCACGCCCGGTACGGGATCGTGTGGGGGGCGATGGGGGCGGCGCGCAGCTGTTTCGAGGCCGCCGTCGACTACGCGAAGACGCGGGAACAGTTCGGGCGGCCCATCGGCGGGTTCCAGCTGACCCAGGCCAAGCTGGCCGACATGGCGGTCGAACTGCACAAGGGGATTCTGCTCGCCCACCATCTGGGGCGGCGCATGGACGCCGGCCGCCTGCGTCCCGAGCAGGTCAGCTTCGGCAAGCTCAACAACGTGCGTGAGGCCATCGAGATCTGCCGGACCTCGCGGACCATCCTCGGTGCCAACGGGATCTCCCTCGAATACCCCGTCATGCGGCACGCGACGAATCTGGAGTCGGTGCTGACGTACGAGGGGACCGTCGAGATGCACCAACTGGTGCTGGGCAAGGCGCTCACCGGGCTCGACGCCTTCCGGTGAGGCGTCGTCGAACTGTGTGAGCCTTACGGACACCTGCGCGGGGGCAGGGCCGGTGAGCGGCCCTGCCTCAGCTCTGGTTGAAGAAACCGTCCGTGCGGTGCGCGGCCGGGTCGCCGTTCACGATCTCCGTGTGGGCGGGGGTCAGCAGGAACACGCGGGTCGAGACACGCTCGATCGAACCGCGCAGTCCGAAGATCAGGCCGGCCGCGAAGTCGACGACACGCTTGGCGTCGGCCGGCTCCATCGCCGTCAGGTTCATGATGACGGGAACCCCGTCCCGGAAGAGCTCGCCGATGGCGCGCGCGTCCCGGAAGCTGTCCGGGGTGACCGTCCCGATCCGGCGGCCCTTCTCCTCGGCCACGTCCGAGGCCACCTTGACCCGGGGGTCGGTGACCCAGGCATCCCCGGCCTCGGTCCCTTCGGAGTATCCGTCGTCGTCGTAGTAACGCTCGTCATCGTTGTCGTCAACGAGGCCCAGCCAGGCACTCGCCTTGCGCACCGATCCCATGGACGCCTCCTCTCACAGCGGTCTGTTTTGCTTTCCGCATCCCTATGGTCATCCATGATGCGGACGTCGCGCCAAGTGGATAGACGCCGCGCGGGGGGTTTGTGACGGTACTGGTGCACAGCGAATCCGTACAGAGCCCGGGTGCCCCAAGGGTCGTTTCCCATACGGCTGCTGACTGTGAGTGAAATATGATTCTTCGCGGCGTATGGGTGACGGGCGGAGCGTACGGGTGAACGGCGTGATCGGCGCGGTCGATACGATGCCGCCGCTGAACGTCACCAGCACCACGGGGGATCGCCATGTTCGGAATCGTCAGACCCTGCCGCCATCGGCTCGGTGAGCAACTCAAGACCCAATGGATGGCGCATTTGTGCGGGCTGTGTCTCGCACTGCGCAAGGACCACGGGCAGTTCGCGCGGATCGTCACCAATTACGACGGGCTGCTGATATCGGTTCTGACGGAGGCTCAGGCGCCGAGTGCCGCCGGGGGGAGGCGTACGGCGGGGCCCTGTCCGTTGCGCGGAATGCGCACCGCCTCCGTCGCCGACGGTGAGGGGGCGAGGCTCTCCGCCGCCGTCTCGCTGGTGCTCGCCTCGGCCAAGGTCCGGGACCATGTCGCCGACGGGGACGGGCTGCTGGCCCGCAAGCCGGTCGCGCTCGCGGCGCGCCGGGTCGCGTCGAGCTGGGGCGCGGCGGGGGCGCGCAGCGGGTCCGCGGTCGGGTTCGACACCGCCGTACTCGTCGACGCCGTCGACCGGCAGCTCGGCATCGAGGCGCTCGCCGGACCCGGGACGCCGATCCTGACCGTCACCGAACCGACCGAGACCGCGACGGCGGCCGCCTTCGCGCACACGGCCGTGCTGGCCGGGCGGCCGGGCAACGCCGCACCGCTCGCCGAGGCCGGGCGGCTCTTCGGGCGGCTGGCGCATCTGCTGGACGCCGTGGAGGACAGGGAAACTGACGCCGCGTCGGGTGCGTGGAACCCGCTGACGGCCACGGGGACCTCGCTGACGGAGGCGCGGCGGCTCGCCGACGACGCGGTGCACGGGATTCGGCTGGCGTTGCGGGAGGTGGAGTTCGGCGACGCCAAGCTGGCGCATGTGCTGCTCGTGCATGAGCTGCGGGGGTCCGTGGACCGTGCCTTCGGTTCGGCGTCGTGCGGACACGGGGGTGCGGCCACCCTGTCCTCGCCGTACGCCCCTTCCGGCCCCGGTGGCCCCGGCGTTCCGCCGCCCCCGGAGCCGCCCCGCCGGGACCGGCGCGGGCTGCTCGCGGGGTGTGCGGTGTGGCTGGGGCTCGCCTGCACCTGCCAGATGTGCTGCGGGGAGTTCGAGGACCCGTGGAGCCGGCAGCGCCGGGAAGGGCTGTGCAATCAGTGCGACGGGTGCGGCGACTGCGGTGACTGCTGCAGTTGCTGCGAGTGCTGCGGGAACTGCTGCGACGGCTGCGACTGCGGGTGCGACTGCTGAACCGCCGCAAACCGGCCGCCCGGTGCCGCGGCACCGCCGTGAGGGCGTTCCGTCCGGGGCGTCTACGCGGCCCGGCGGCTGGTCGCGCTGGTCCGTGAAGGGGTGCGGGGCGTAGGGCCCTGGCCCTCCGCCCCCGAGAAATGGCCAACTCTTGGTCGACACATGGGTGGTTCAAAGCTTGACGGCCGAAAGGCGCCCTTGCGCCGACCGGTCGTTCGGCCGAATACTCCCCCCAGCGCTTGTCAGGGGCACGGCGTGTTCGGAATCCGGACATGCGAGGTCCCTGGCTGCGCCTCACGGGCCCCGACCCCACGCGGGCCCCCGACTTCCCCTGGGAGGGAACGAAAAGTGAGGATCAAGCGCACCACCCCCCGCAGCGGTATCACGAGACGGACCCGGCTGATCGCCGTCTCCACCGGACTCGTGGCCGCCGCCGCGATCGCGATCCCCAACGCGAGCGCATCGGATGTGTCCACCTTCAGCACCACCCAGCTCAAGAGCGCCAGTAACTCGGTGCTCAAGGCCGACATCCCGGGCACCGCCTGGGCGGTCGACAGCAAGACCAACCGTGTCGTCGTCACCGTCGACAGCACCGTCTCCAAGGCCGAGATCGCCAAGCTCAAGCGGCAGGCGGGCGCCAACGCCGATGCGCTGACGATCAAGAAGACCCCGGGCAAGTTCCAGAAGCTCATCTCCGGCGGCGACGCCATCTATGCGAGTAGCTGGCGCTGCTCGCTGGGCTTCAACGTCCAGGACAACAGCGGGAACTACTACTTCCTGACCGCCGGTCACTGCACCGACGGCGCGGGTACCTGGTGGTCGAACTCGTCCCACTCGACCACGCTCGGCAGCACCGCCGGCTCCAGCTTCCCGACCAACGACTACGGCATCGTGCGCTACACGAACACGTCGGTCACCAAGTCGGGCTCCGTGGGCAGCCAGGACATCGCCAGTGCCGCCACGCCTTCCGTCGGCACCACGGTGTACCGCCGCGGCTCCACCACCGGCACGCACAGCGGCCGGGTCACCGCCCTCAACGCGACCGTCAACTACGGCGGCGGCGACATCGTCTACGGCATGATCCAGACCACGGTCTGCGCCGAGCCCGGCGACTCCGGCGGCCCGCTGTACGGCGGCACCGTCGCCTACGGTCTGACCTCCGGCGGCAGCGGCAACTGCACCTCCGGCGGGACGACGTTCTTCCAGCCGGTCACCGAGGCGCTGAGCGCGTACGGGGTCCACGTCTACTAGGCCTCGGCCGGTAGTCGCCCAGCGTTCACGAGCCCCCGTACGCGACTCGCGTGCGGGGGCTCCCCCTTGGTCGCGTGGCGGAGTTACCGTCGAACCACGGGAAGTACTCCCTGTGCACGTCCACGACGGACCCTGGGGGCCGTGATGGTCGAGGAGTTGGTGGCGGCGGGGGTGGCTCTCACGTCCGCCGGAGCGGTGTACGCGATGGCCGCGGCGCGGGTCGTCAAACAGTACGAACGGGGTGTGGTCTTCCGCCTCGGCAAGCTCCGCTCACAGGTGCGCGGCCCGGGATTCACCATGATCATCCCGGGCGTCGACAAGCTCCGTAAGGTCAACATGCAGATCGTGACGATGCCGGTGCCCGCGCAGGAGGGCATCACCCGGGACAACGTCACGGTACGGGTCGACGCCGTCGTCTACTTCAAGGTGACCTCGCCGGCCGAGGCGGTCGTGCGGGTCGAGGACTACCGGTTCGCCGTCTCGCAGATGGCGCAGACCTCGCTGCGGTCGATCATCGGCAAGAGCGAGCTGGACGACCTGCTCTCCAACCGCGAGAAGCTCAACCAGGGGCTGGAGTTGATGATCGACAGCCCGGCCGTGGAGTGGGGTGTCACCATCGACCGCGTCGAGATCAAGGACGTCTCCCTGCCCGAGACCATGAAGCGCTCCATGGCCCGGCAGGCCGAGGCCGACCGGGAGCGGCGGGCCCGGGTCATCAACGCCGATGCCGAACTCCAGGCGTCGAAGAAGCTCGCCGAGGCCGCCAAGGAGATGTCCGAGCAGCCCGCTGCGCTGCAACTGCGGCTGCTGCAGACGGTCGTGGCGGTCGCCGCCGAGAAGAACTCCACGCTCGTGCTGCCCTTCCCGGTGGAGCTGCTGCGGTTCCTGGAGAAGGCCCAGCAGGGCGTCGCGGCGGCCCCGCCGGCGTCGGTCGGTCCGGCGGCGCAACCGGTGCAGGAGCAACGCCCGTCCCCGCAGCCCCGCTTGGACCCGGACCCGGAGGGGTCGATTTCAAGACAGGACTAGACCTCGCAGGCTGACGGGCAGTTACTCGCTCGTAGTGTTTGCGGTGCGAATTCGCCTGGTCTGACTGTTTGCGGTCAAGTTCGCGGGGGCGTGCAACCGCGTTCTACGCGCGTCCGGAAGTCAACCTTGTGCACTCCCTGCGGGGTTCGGAAGAGTAGGCGCTCGTCAACCAGCCTTCCGGCCCGCGAGGTCCCCACAACCGACCGGGCCGACCCCCCACAGGAGGACGCGAGTTGAAGCACCGACGCATACCCAGGCGGCGGGCCGCCGTGGCAGGTGCGGGAATCGCCGCACTGGTCGCCGCGGGAGTCACCTTCCAGACTGCGAACGCCAGCGAGCCCGCGAACGACCCCACGCCGAAGGTTCTCTCGGCTCTCGCGGCCGGAAACCTCGCCTCGACGCTCGACAAGGAACTCGGCGGCGACGCGGCGGGAACGTACTACGACGCGAAGAGCAAGGCCCTCGTCGTCAACGTCCTCGACGAGGCCGCGGCCTCGGTCGTCGAGGAGGCCGGCGCCCGGGCCCGGGTCGTGGAGAACTCCCTCGCCGAGCTCAGAAGCGCCCGTGCGACCCTCAAGGACGACGCGACCATCCCGGGCACGTCCTGGGCGACCGACCCGGCCACCAACAAGGTGGTCGTCACCGCCGACCGCACGGTCTCCGACGCCGAGTGGGCCAAGCTCACGAAGGTCGTCGACGGGCTCGGCGGAACGGCGGAACTCCAGCGGACGAAGGGTGAGTTCAAGCCCTTCATCGCCGGTGGCGACGCCATCACCGGCGGCAGCGGGCGGTGCTCGCTCGGCTTCAACGTGAGCAAGGGCGGCGAGCCGTACTTCCTCACCGCCGGGCACTGCACCGAGGCGATCTCGACCTGGTCGGACTCGAGCGGCACCCAGATCGGCACCAACGAGGTGTCCAGCTTCCCGGACAACGACTACGGGCTGGTCAAGTACACCGCGGACGTCGACCACCCGAGCGAGGTGGACCTCTACAACGGGTCCGCGCAGGCGATCACGGGCGCGGCTTCGGCGACCGTCGGGATGAAGGTCACGCGCAGCGGGTCCACGACCCAGGTGCACGACGGGACCGTCACCGGGCTGGACGCCACCGTGAACTACGGCAACGGTGACATCGTCAACGGGCTGATCCAGACCGACGTCTGCGCGGAGCCGGGGGACAGCGGTGGGTCGCTGTTCTCGGGGAGCAACGCGATCGGGCTGACGTCGGGGGGCAGTGGTGACTGCACCTCCGGTGGGGAGACGTTCTTCCAGCCGGTGACGGAGGCTCTGTCGGCCACCGGTACGTCCATCGGCTGACGGCTCGTTGTGGTGCGGGTGGTTCTTGGTCTCCCACCCGCATCATCCGCACCACCCGTGCGACTTTCGTCGTCGAGTGCGGGCGGCCCCTGTGCGGGTCGCCCGCCGTCGGCGGCTGCGGGGCCCCGCGACTGCGGGGCCCCGCGACTGCGGGGCCCCGCGACTGCGGGGCTCCGCAGCCGACCGCGGGGCTTACGGTGTCCGTGTCGGCAGGGCTTCGCCCTCGCGTCGTGCGCGCAGTACCGACGCTCCCAGCGTGATCGCGATCCCGGCCGCCGCCCATGCCGACAGCACCAGCAGGGCGGCGGTCGTGTCGTTGCCCTTGAAGTACGCGATCGAGCGGGCCACCCAGGTGCCCGCGCCCGGCGGCAGCGCCGGGCCGATCGCCTTCCAGAACGGCGGCAGCATCGGCAGCGGGAAGGCACCGCCCGCGCTCGGATTGCCCGCGATCACCACGAGCAGGATCGCCAGGCCGATGCCGACGATCCCGAAGACGCCCTGGAGGGCCAGGGTCGCCGCCCCCACCGCGAAGGTGACCAGCGCGCCCAGCCCCCAGAAGGCCATCACGCTGCCGGGCAGCGCGTCCAGGATCGGGCCCACGATCACCGCGCCGCCGAGCCCGCCGGCGATCGACACCAGCGCCATCACGACCAGCCGGATCAGCGCGCGGCGCGGGTTGGCGGGCCGGGCGCCGGTGCTGATCGCCAGGATCGAGGCGCACAGATAGCCGCCGACGCACCAGCCGACGACGACGTAGAACGACGACAGTCCGTCGAAGTCGGTGGCGGAGGCCGGAGCCACGTCCACCGTGCGGATGCCCCGCTGCTGGGAGGCCTCCAGGGCGGTGAGGTACTTCTCCAGGGTGGTGGCGAGGACGGTGCCGCCGCCGCTCGCGACCAGGAGCGTGTCCTTCGCCCCGGTCACGTTGACGATCAGCGCCCCGTCGATGTCCCGGTTCATGATCTGCTCGCGGGCCGTCGCCTCGTCGGCCACCGTGCGCGGGTCCAGGGGTGAGCCGGGCAGCTGCTCCAGCCGGGTCACCGCCTGCTGGGCGGCGGCCCGCGGTGCCACCACCCCGAAGGGCACGTCTTTCGGCTTCGGATTGTGCAGCGCCCCCACGTAGGAGGCGATGAACAGCAGCTGGAGGGCGAGCACGCCGAGGACGAGCACGGTGGCCCGCGGGGTGACCGCGTCCTTCACTTCGGCGAGGAAGCCGCCGGTCTGGGTGCCGTTCTGTGTCATGTCCCCACAGTCCGAGGCGGCGGACGTTTTCGCAGGTGGGAGGCGGCCGAACGGTTATCGCACAGACGTTCGGGATAGGAGGTATGGTGGGGGTGAGGCTGTTGGGAACTGATGTTCGAAAATGGAGGCGCGGGTGCCCGGGTTCACGCATCTGCACACCGTCTCCGGGTTCTCCCTGCGGTACGGGGCTTCCCACCCGGAGCGCCTTGCCGAGCGTGCCGCCGAGCGGGGCATGGACGCCCTCGCCCTCACCGACCGCGACACCCTCGCGGGCACGGTCCGCTTCGCCAAGGCCTGCGCCAAGGCGGGGGTGCGGCCGCTGTTCGGCGCCGAGCTGGCCGTCGAGGAGTACGAGCCGGTACGGCAGGAGCGGCGCCGTGCCCCCGTCCGCGGCGGTGCCTTCATCGACGAGTCGACCCCCCGCGTCACCTTCCTCGCCCGGGACGGTGCCCGCGGCTGGGCCGACCTGTGCCGGCTGGTCACGGCGGTGCACGCGGGGGAGGGCGGGGTGCCGCTGCTGCCCTGGGCCGAGAGCCGCGGCGACGGCCTGACCGTCCTGCTCGGCCCCGACTCCGACGTCGGCCGCGCCCTCGCCGCCGGCCGCCCCGACCGGGCGGCCCGGCTCCTCGCCCCCTGGCGGGAGCGGTACGGCGACGCGCTGCGCCTGGAGGCCGTCTGGCACGGCCGCAAGGGCACCGGCCCCGGCTCCCTGCGCCTCGCCGCCCGCACCGTGGGCTTCGCCGCCGAGCAGCGCGTACGTCCCGTGCTCGGCAACGCCGTCCGGTACGCCGACCCCGGCCAGGGCCCGGTCGCCGACGTCCTGGACGCCGCCCGCCGGCTCGTCCCCGTCGGCGCCGCCAAGGAGCTGGACTCCGGCGAGGCCTGGCTCAAGGACGCGCCCGCCATGCTGGCGGCGGCCGAGCGGATCGTGGAGGCCGCGGGCTTCCGGCGCGACACCGCCCACCGGCTCCTGGAGCAGACGCAGGCGACGGCCGCCGAGTGCCTGGTCGACCCCGAGGACGACCTCGGCATCGGTACCGTCCACTTCCCCGAGCCGCACCTCGTGGGCGCGGGCCGCCGCACCGCCCAGCGGACGCTCGCCTCCCGGGCGGCGGCCGGGATGGTGCGGATGGGGTACGCCGGCCGGTACGCCTACTGGGAGCGGATGCATCAGGAGCTGGACATCATCGCCCACCACGGCTTCGCCTCCTACTTCCTGACGGTCGCTCAAGTGGTGGACGACGTGCGGGGAATGGGCATCCGGGTGGCCGCGCGCGGCTCCGGCGCGGGGTCGCTGGTGAACCACCTCCTCGGCATCGCCCACGCCGACCCGGTCGAGCACGGGCTGCTGATGGAGCGGTTCCTGTCCAAGCGGCGGCTGGTGCTGCCCGACATCGACATCGACGTGGAGTCCGCGCGCCGGCTGGAGGTCTACCGCGCGATCATCGGCCGGTTCGGCACCGAGCGGGTCGCGACGGTCGCGATGCCGGAGACGTACCGGGTGCGGCACGCGGTCCGGGACGTGGGGGCGGCCCTGTCCATGGACCCCGCCGACATCGACCGCATCGCCAAGTCCTTCCCGCACATCCGGGCCCGTGACGCCCGCGCCGCGCTGGAGGAACTGCCCGAACTGCGGTCGCTGGCGAAGGAGTTTCAGCGGGAAGGGGCGGAGCACGGGCGGCTGTGGGAGCTGGTCGAGTCCCTCGACGCCCTGCCGCGCGGTGTCGCCATGCACCCGTGCGGGGTGCTCCTGTCCGACGCCTCCCTGCTCGCCCGTACGCCGGTCATGCCGACCAGCGGCGAGGGCTTCCCCATGTCGCAGTTCGACAAGGACGACGTCGAGGACCTCGGGCTGCTCAAGCTCGACGTGCTGGGCGTGCGGATGCAGTCGGCGATGGCGCACGCCGTCGCGGAGGTGGCGCGGGCGACGGGAGAGGCGGTCGACATCGACGCGATCGCCCCCGGTGACCCGGCGACGTACCAGCTCATCCGGTCCGCCGAGACATTGGGCTGCTTCCAGATCGAGTCGCCGGGGCAGCGGGACCTGGTCGGGCGGCTCCAGCCGGCCACCTTCCACGACCTCGTCGTCGACATCTCGCTGTTCCGGCCGGGTCCGGTCGCCGCCGACATGGTGCGGCCGTTCATCGAGGCACGGCACGGGCGGGCGCCCGTCAGGTACCCGCACCCCGATCTGGAAGGGCCGCTGAAGGGGACGTACGGGGTCGTCGTCTTCCATGAGCAGATCATCGACATCGTCGACATCATGACCGGCTGCGGACGCGGCGAGGCCGACCGGGTGCGGCGCGGGCTGTCCGACCCGGAGTCGCAGGGGCGGATCAGGTTCTGGTTCGCACAGCACGCGGCGGCCCGGGGCTATGACGCGGAAACGATTCAGCGGACCTGGGGGATCATCGAGGCCTTCGGGTCGTACGGCTTCTGCAAGGCGCACGCGGTCGCCTTCGCCGTCCCCACCTACCAGTCGGCGTGGCTGAAGGCGCACCACCCGGCCGCCTTCTACGCCGGACTGCTCACGCACGACCCCGGGATGTATCCGAAGCGGCTGCTGCTGGCGGACGCGCGGCGGCGCGGGGTGCCGATCCTGCCGTTGGACGTGAACAAGTCGGCGGTCGCACACCGTATCGAACTGGTGTCTGATTCGGGGGTGTGGGGTCTCCGGCTCGCCCTTTCCGACGTGCACGGCATCAGCGAGGCCGAGGCCGCGCGGATCGCGGACGGACAGCCGTACGCCTCGCTGCTCGACTTCTGGGAGCGGGCCCGGCCCAGCAGGCCGCTGGCCCAACGGCTTGCTCAAGTGGGCGCGTTGGACGCCTTCGGTGCCAACCGTCGTGATCTGCAACTGCACTTGACCGAGCTGCACCGGGGTGCGCGGGGCGGTGGCGGCGGTCAACTGCCGCTGTCCGGCGGGCGGAGGACCGCCTCCGCCGGGCTGCCCGACCTCTCCTCCGCCGAGAAGCTCAGCGCCGAGCTGGGAGTGCTGTCCATGGACGCCTCGCGCAACCTCATGGACGACCACCGGGAGTTCCTGGCGGAGCTGGGGGTGGTCGGCGCACGCCGGCTGCGGGAGGCGCGGCACGGGGAGACGGTCCTCGTCGCCGGCGCCAAGGCGGCCACCCAGACGCCGCCGATCCGGTCCGGCAAGCGGGTCATCTTCAGCACCCTGGACGACGGCACCGGCCTGGTCGACCTCGCCTTCTTCGACGACTCCCACGACGCCTGCGCCCACACCGTCTTCCACTCCTGGCTGCTGCTGGTGCGCGGGACGGTGCAGCGGCGCGGCCCGCGCAGCCTCAGTGTGGTGGGCGCCGCCGCCTGGAACCTCGCCGAACTGGTCGAACTGCGGGCCGAGCAGGGCCTCGACGCGGTGGCGGCACGGCTGGCGGAGCCGGTGCCGCAAGCCGCCGGGGATTCGACCGGCGGCCGACGCATCCAGATGCCGACGGGATACGAACTGCATCCGTGGGCCGATCTGCGACCTGCGGGTCAAGAGACTTCACAGCCAAGGAAGTTGTGGCACCAGAGTCCGGGGAGTGCGGGATGACCATCCTCTGCGTACGTTTCCAGCTGCCGCCGGCGCACGAGGCGGCCCTGCCGGGCCTGCTCGGGCTGCTGGAGGACTTCACCCCCGTGGTCGAGGCGCTGCCACCGGACGGGGCGCTGGCCGATCTGCGGGGCGCCGAGCGGTACTTCGGACGCGACGCCGTCGAACTGGCCTCGGTGATCCGGGTCCGCACCCTCGCCCACCACGGCGTCGACTGCATGATCGGCGCCGGACCGGGACCGATGCTGGCCCGTATGGCGCTGCGCGACGCCCGCCCCGGGGTGACCCGTGTGGTGACCGAGGCGGAGGGGGCGGACTTCCTCGCCGGGAAGCCGGTCGTCGCGCTCCCCGGCGTCGGCGCGGCCACCGCCCGCACCCTGTGCGAGTACGGCCTCGACACCCTCGGCCGGGTCGCCGCCGCACCCCTGTCCACACTCCAGCGCCTGGTCGGCGCGAAGGCGGGCCGCGAACTGCACGAGAAGGCGAACGGCGTCGACCGCGGCCGGGTCGTGCCCAATGGCGTCTCCCGCTCCCTGGCCACCGAACGCCCCTTCAGCCGGGACGAGTTGGACCCCGACCGGCACCGCCGCGCCCTGCTCTCCGCGGCCGGCGAACTGGGCGCCCGGCTGCGCGCCCTGGACAAGGTCTGCGGCGCCCTCACCCTCACCGTGCGCTACGCCGACCTCCCCCGCTCTCGAACAGGCTCGAGCGGGGGGACCCCCATCTCGACGACCCGCACCCGCACCCTGAAGGAACCGACCGCCCACTCGGCGGCGTTGACCAGGACCGCCTACGAGATGTACGAGGCGCTCGGCCTCCAGCGCGCCCGGGTCCGCGCGATGTCGCTGCGCGCCGAGGGCCTCGGCCCCGCCGAACAGGCCTCCCACCAGCTCACCTTCGACCCCACCGACGACAAGCTCCGCCGCATCGAGGAGGTCGCGGACCGCGTGCGAGCCAAGTTCGGACCGCGCGCGGTGATGCCGGGGACGCTGGCGGCGTGACGCCCCCGGTGGCCGCGCTCAGTTGGCCCACGGCGGAGTGATGACCGAGCCGTCGGCCAGCGTCGCCGACAGGCCGATGGACGTGGTGACCCAGGTGACGGCGGTTTCGTCGGTCGGGTTCTCGACGCTCAGGGTGGCGCCGGGGTTCACGATCACCGTGTCGCCCGGGGTGACCCGGTGGGTGTCGCCGTCGAGGGTGATCAGCAGCTCGCCGGCCAGGAGATGGAGGATCTCCTCCCGGTTGACCGTGTGAGCGGGGGCCTTCGTCCCCGCAGGGATCTCCCCGCGCCAGGCGCACAGCTCCTCGCTGCCGCTGAGGGGAGTGGCGTACGAGACGAAACGGGCGCCGTGGATCTCGTGGGTGACGGCTTCGGACGGGTGGATGACAGGCATGGGTGGCCCCCCGGATCGGTAGATGGTCAAGCAGGTTGACTATGTGCTCCTATGGTCAAGCTGCTTGACCAATTCGTCAAGGGTGTTTCAATGCGGGTGTGCAGAACTCCGAAGCCCTCGCCCTGACCGCCGTCCTGCTCGCCGCCGCGGGTGATCTGACGCAGCGCATCAACGACGGTGTCGTCGCGCGCGGATTCGAGGCGCGGCCCGCCTGGGGGTTCGCGTTCACCCGGCTCTCCGCGGGCGGTGCCACGGTCACCGAGCTCGCCGCGCATCTCGGGGTGACCAAGCAGGCCGCCAGTCAGCTCGTCGACGAGCTGGTGCGCAGGGGTTATGTGGAGCGCAACGCGCATCCCGGTGACGCGCGGGCCCGGCTCGTGGTGCTGACCGAGCGGGGGTGGGCGTGCACGCGGGCCGCCGAGGAGGCCGCCGCGGACGCGGTCCGGCCGTGGGTCGAACTGCTCGGGGAGAGTGAAGTGCGGGCGTTGCGTGATCAATTGGCGCGCATCGCGCCCTATGGTCCGATCAGGCCCGCCTGGTGACGGTTCACCTGCAGTCCCGCTCGTCTCTTGCTAGCACTGGAAGTTTTTACTGACGCGTAACTTCACACTTGCGCTACTCGTCCGTAACTTGACGAATGAACAGCATCCTCGTGATCCGGATCACAGGGCGTAAGGCCGTCGCAACTCCCTTGAGCCGCAAGGAGATCACCCGATGCTGCCCTGGAAACGACTGCTCAGACCCCTGACCGCGCTGCTGCTGACCGCCGCGGTCGCCGTCGTCCCCGCCACCGCCGCCCGAGCCGCGGACGCCCCCCACTCCGGCTGGAACGACTACTCCTGCCGGCCCTCCGCCGCCCACCCCCGCCCCGTCGTCCTCGTGCACGGCACCCTCGGCAACTCCGTCGACAACTGGCTCGGCCTCGCGCCCTACCTGGAGAAGCGCGACTACTGCGTCTTCTCCCTCGACTACGGACAGCTCCCCGGCGTCCCCGTCTTCCACGGCCTCGGCCCCGTCGACAAGTCGGCCGAGCAGCTCTCCGCCTTCGTCGACAAGGTGCTCGCCGCGACCGGCGCCGCCGAGACCGACGTCGTCGGCCACTCGCAGGGCGGCATGATGCCCCGCTACTACCTCAAGTTCCTCGGCGGAGCCGCCAAGGTGAACGCCCTCGTCGGCATCGCACCCAGCAACCACGGCACCACCCTCAACGGCCTCACCCAGCTGCTGCCCTACTTCCCCGGCGCCGCGGACCTGCTCTCCACCAGCACCCCCGCCCTCGCCGACCAGGTCGCCGGATCGCCCTTCCTGACCAAGCTCAACGAGGGCGGCGACACCGTCCCCGGCGTCAAGTACACCGTCCTCGCCACCAAGTACGACGAGGTCGTCACCCCGTACCGCAGCCAGTACCTCAGCGGGACCGGCGTCCGCAACGTCCTGCTCCAGGACCTGTGCCCGCTCGACCTCTCCGAGCACGTGGCGATCGGCCTGTTCAGCCTGATCGCCTTCCACGAGGTGGCCAACGCGCTCGACCCGGCGCACGCCACCGCGACCACCTGCGCGTCGGTCATCGGCTGACACGTGCCACGCACGACCGGGGGGTGCCCGGCCTGAGCCGCCGGACACCCCCCGCCCCCCGTGAGGCCCCGGCCTCAGCGGCCGTGCCTGCCCCCGCTCACCGCGCGCCGTCGCACCGACCCGAAGAGGATCGCCGCGCCGGCCGCTAGGACGGCGGTGCCGCCCATGGCCAGGTACGCGGTGCTGCTGTCGCCGCCCGTCTCGGCGAGGTCCTGCGAGGCGCCGGCCGCCTTGACGCCGGTCACCGGGCTCGACTCCGGGGCCGCGGCGGTGGTCGGCTCGGCCGACGTGGACGCGTCCTGGTCGCCGTGCCCGCCGTGCTCCACCGTCGACTTGTCCGCGCCCTCCTCGATCTGCTCCTCGGACGGGGCGGAGGCGCTCGGGGCCGGGGACGCGCTGCCCGCCGTACCGCTGCCACTGCCGCCACCGCTGCCGCCGTATGTCACGTCCGAGCAGGAGTAGAACGCCTCCGGGCTGTCCGAACGCTGCCAGATCGCGTACAGCAACTGGGCGCCGGAGCGCTCCGGGAGGGTGCCGGCGAACGTGTAGTAGCCGTTCGTCGCGACCGGGTCGGTCGCCGTCGCCACCGGGTGGTCCAGGTCCAGGTCGTCCCAGGCGAGCGGCTGCGTCGGGTCGTAGCCCTCCTTGGTCAGATAGACCTTGAAGGTGCCCTTGTGCGGGGCCGTCACGCGGTACTTGAAGGTGTACGGCCCACTGCGCACGCTCGTCGCCGGCCAGTCCGCGCGAGCCAGGTCCAGACCCTTGAACTCGTCGCTGTTCGCGCTGCACAGCCTGCCGTCCGGGATCAGCGTCTGGTGCTGCCCGTTCGCGTCGCCGATGCGGACGCCGTTCCAGTCGTAGAGCGCCTGGGTGCCTCCCCCAGAGGGGGTGCCCCCAGCCGCGATCACTGCCTTGCACGCGTCCGACTTCGGGCTCTCGGGACCCTCCGCGTAGCACTGGGCGACCCGGCTCACCGGATCGCCGAGCGTGCCGTGCGCCGACGCGGGCGCCGCGGCGAGCGCGGTGAGGGCGAGCGGGGTCAGGCCGAGGGCGGCGACGGTGGCGGCCGTGCGGCGTGCGGGCATGAAGGGACTCCTCGGAAGCGGTGCTGACGGATGCCGGAATGGCAGGTGCCGGAACCAAGAAACCGTGAAATCCCCCGCTTGTGGCGGCCGGGAACGATCTTTATGGCCCGCTTAAGGGAGTGCTGAGACTGCGATCAGGCAGATAGCGTGCGCGCATGGCGAACGAGGAGATCCGGCAGGCCACCGCGGCCGACGTGCCGGCCGTGAAGGCCGTGACCGACGCGGCGTACCACCACTACATCGAGCGCATCGGCGTGGTGCCGCAGCCCATGGAGCGCGACCACGCGGCGAGCGTGGCCGAGGGGCGGGTGTTCGTCACCGGCGAGCCCGTGTGCGGACTGGTGGTCGTCGAGGCGTACGAGGACCATCTCTACCTCGACAACATCGCCGTCCACCCCGACGCCCAGGGAACGGGCGTGGGCGGACGGCTGCTGCGGTTCGTGGACGCACACGCGCGTGCGCTCGGCCTGCCCGAGGTCAGGCTCTACACGAACGCGATGATGTGGGAGAACCAGAAGATCTACCCGAAGTACGGGTACGAGGTCGTGGAACGGAGAGTGGACGGGCCCTACGACCGCGTCCACTACCGCAAGCGACTCGGCTGAGCCTGCTGCCGTCAGCCGTCCGGCCACCAGGTGCGTGCGATGTCCTTTCGCACCTCCGGGCGTCCTGCGGGGCGCTCTTCGGCCTCCTCGCGGATCCGGCGGGCGTCCGTCCTCTTCAGGGGCTTCTGCACGGTAGTACGGCGCATGGCTGCCTCCTTCAAGGCCTACCGAGTTCCGCGTTCTCACGGAGGTAGACCCTTTTGGGGAGAGTTCCTCATCGGCGGCGATCTGTCAGTGGCGGTCATCACGATTTCGACTGACTTTCGAGCGATGTTCCAGCGGCGTCTGATTGTCAGTGGCGGGTGCAAGTCTGGTGACCATGACCGATCACAGGGAATTCGAAGCCGACGCGGATCCGGATTGGAACGCGTCGGCGGCCACGTTCGACGAGGAGCCGGACCACGGCCTGCGCGACCCCCGGGTGCGCGCCGCCTGGGCGGAGCGGCTGCGCACCTGGCTGCCCGGCCGGGCCTGTGACGTGCTCGACCTCGGCTGCGGCACCGGCAGCCTGTCGCTCCTCGCGGCCGAACAGGGACACCGCGTCACCGGAGTCGACAGCGCCCCGGCGATGGTGGACCTCGCCCGCGCCAAGCTCGCCGGACGTGACGCGGTGTTCCTCGTCGGTGACGCGGCGGCACCGCCGGTGGGGGAGCAGCGCTTCGACGTCGTCCTCGTACGGCACGTGCTGTGGACGCTCCCCGACCCGGGGCGCGCCCTGCGGCACTGGCGGCAACTGCTGCGCCCCGAGGGCCGCCTCGTCCTCGTCGAGGGCGTCTGGGGCGCGGTCAGCCCGGTCGGCATACCCGCGGACCGCCTCACCGCCCTCGTCGAGCCGCTCGCCGGGCAGGTACGCGTGGAACGGCTGTCCGGCGATCCGCTGCTGTGGGGGAGGGCGGTGGAGGACGAGCGGTACGTGGTGGTGGCGACGGCGGCCTAGAGCCGGTGGTGAAAGTCCCGCCGGCCCTGGACGAGGAGCCCGGCGAGGCCCCCCTCCGTGCGGGCCAGTTTCTCCAGCTCGTCGAGGGCAGCCACGGCGGCCGCCGCCGCGCCGGGGTCCCGCTCCGCCAGACCGCTCTCGGCGAACTCGTCCTCGTCCAGGCGCAGTACGGCCGTGCCGTCGGCGGACCGCCACAGGTCGAGGTCGAGGTCCTCCACGACCAGCTCGGCGCCGTCCAGCACGGCCGGGCGGGTCATGTCGCAGTACCAGCCCTTGAGCGTGCCGTCGCCCGCGCGGACCTCCTTCACCGCGTACCAGCGGTCCCGCCAGTAGTGCTCCGTGAACACGTCCCCGGGCTCGAAGCGGACGAAGCCGAAGTCGCGGACGCCCTCGCCCGCCCAGGCCGCACGGACGGCGATGTGGTTGCCGTCGTCCCGCAGGAGCTCGCTCCGGTAACGGATCTTCGTGCGGCCCGCCTTGACCAGGACGACCTCCAACTCGGTCTTCCTCTCAGCCGAGTTCACGGACATACCGAACCTCCGTAGCACTGATCTCGTACCCGAACCACTTGTTGATCGCGATCATCGGGCCGTTGCCCGTGTCGTTGCCGGTGAGCGCCTCCGTGCAGCCCGCCGCGCGGGCGCGGTGCAGGGAGTCGTTCTTGGCGAGCTTGGCGAGACCCCTGCCCCGGAAGTCACGGGCGGTGCCGGTCATGACGGTTCCGTAGCGGGTGCCGCCGTCGGTGCGGGCCAGGCTGAAGGCGGCCGGACGGCCATTGACGACGGCCACCGAGGT
This sequence comes from Streptomyces sp. Act143, assembly GCF_003143935.1. Classification (GTDB taxonomy): domain Bacteria; phylum Actinomycetota; class Actinomycetes; order Streptomycetales; family Streptomycetaceae; genus Streptomyces. Next base: position 8,534,483 of record NZ_QFRX01000001.1, read on the forward strand.
CAGCTCCTGGCTGATCAGCGGGTGGTGCCAGGTCTCCCGCAACCAGGCCTCGTAGTCGGTGAACTCGTTGTCCACGTCGCTCGGTTCGTCCGCGACCGTCGCCGCGTCCAGCTCGAACAGCGGGCGCGGGTCGGCGGCGAAGTCCACGCCCGTACGCAGTTCGACGCCGGGCGGCGGGTCCTGCAACGGGGGCAGCGTGCCGTGCGCGAGGTCCAGGCGCAAGAAGTACGCGGAACGGCTCGCGCGGTAGCCGCGGTGTCCGGCGAAGGCGCGGTTGACCGGCTCGTCCAGGACCCACGCGTACAGCCTGCTCGCGCCGAGGCCGGCGAGGTGCTCCTCGGCGGTGTTCACCAGCAGCGTTCCGGCGCCGCGGCGCGTCCGCTCCGGGTGCACGTACACGTTGACGTACCCCTGGCCGGGCTCCGGGCTGTCGTGCACGAGCCCCACCTGGGCCGTGCCGATCACCTCGCCGTCCTCCTCCGCCACCAGGGGACGGTAATGGGCGTCGGGGTGCATGTGGGCGAGGTCGTAGGCCACGGAGCCGGGCGTGTAGATCATGAACGGGAGGGCGCTCTCGCGGACCCGGACGAAGTCCTCCAGGTCGGCTCGGGCCTCGGGGCGCAGGTCGCGCACGGTGATTGCCATATGGCCGGAGACTAAGGCGGTGAGGTCGGCGGCTGCCTCCCATTTTCCGGCCGGTGCGGGAGAATCGGGGCGTGACCTTGAAGATCCACATCGATGACAGCGCGCCGTCGTACGAGCAGGTGCGGGCGCAGATCTCCGAGCAGGCGCGGTCGGGGGTGCTGCCCGTCGGGTACCGGCTGCCGACGGTGCGTGGTCTGGCCGAGTCGCTGGGGCTCGCCGCGAACACCGTCGCCAAGGCCTACCGGGCGCTGGAGACGGACGGCGTGATCGAGACGCGGGGCCGCAACGGGACGTTCGTGGCCGCGGCGGGCGCGGCGGCGGACCGGGAACTGGCGTCGGCGGCACAGGCGTACGTCGAGCGGGCCCGGCGGCTGGGGGCGGAGCGGGACGCCGCACTGGCCGCCGTACAGGATGCGCTGCGGGCCGCTTACGACGGCTGAGTCTCACCGGAGCAGGCTCTCGAAGGTCCTCGCGTTCTCCACCGCCGCCGCGTTCGGGTCGTTGTTGAAGTACGCGTACACGTCCTCGTCGTCGGACCAGGTCTCCCCGAGCCGCTGCGCCCACGTCTCCAGCGACCGCCTGCCGTAGCGCGGCCACTGCTTCGCCCGGCCCTCGTGGAAGCGGACGTACCCCCAGTCCGCCGTCCGCCACAGCGGCGTGACCGGGCGGGCGCGGACGTCGGCCCAGCACAGGGCGGCGGAGCGGGACTCCAGGACCTTCCGCACCTCCGGCGTCCACCAGGACTCGTGCCGGGGCTCGACCGCCACCCGGGTGCCGGCGGGGAAGCGGGCGAGACAGGCGTCCAGCAGCTCCGGATCGGCCTTCAGTGTCGGCGGGAGCTGGAGCAGCACCGGGCCCAGCCGGGAGCCCAGCCCCTCGGCGTGGGTCATCAGCCGGTGGACCGGCTCCCCGGGGTCCTTCAGGCGCTTGATGTGGGTGAGGTAGCGGCTCGCCTTCACCGCGACCACGAAGTCCGCCGGCACCCGGTCCCGCCAGGCCTCGAAGTTCTCCCGGGACGGCAGCCGGTAGAAGGCGTTGTTGATCTCGACCGTCGGGAAGTGTGCGGCGTACTCCTCCAGCCAGAGCCGCGTCGGGCAGCCCGCCGGGTAGAAGGCGCCGCGCCAGTCCTTGTACTGCCAGCCCGACGTGCCGACGTACCGGGTCATACCTCCATGGAACCACTCACAGGTACAGCCCCGCGTCCGCCCCGTCCCGCGGCTCCGGCAGCGCCGTCGGGGACGTGCCCCGGCGCAGCGCGTACAGCTCCGCCAGCGTCGCGCCCTCGCGGCCCACGCCCTCCTCCGAGCCCAGCCAGCCCACCGCCTCCCGCCGGGTCAGCCGGCCCACCTCGATCCGGGCCAGACAGCGGCCGGGGCGGACCACCGCCGGGTGCAGGCGCTCCAGGTCCTCGTTGGTGGTGACCCCCACCAGGACGTTGCGTCCCTGGCCCAGCAGGCCGTCGGTGAGGTTCAGCAGCCGCGACAGGGCCTGGCCCGCGGTGTGCTTGGCCTCGCCGCGGATCAGTTCGTCGCAGTCCTCCAGGAGCAGCAGCCGCCAGCGGCCCTTGCCCGTCGCGTCGTCCTCGCCGATCGCGATGTCCATCAGATAGCCGACGTCGGAGAAGAGCCGCTCGGGGTCGAGGACGCAGTCCACCTGGCACCAGTCCCGCCAGGAACGGGCCAGCGTGCGCAGCGCCGAGGTCTTGCCGGTGCCCGGCGGGCCGTGCAGCAGGAGCAGCCGGCCCGCGATGTCCTCGGGGGTCGTCCGCATCAGGCGGCCCATCGCATCGGCGACCGGCGCGGTGTAGTTCTCCCGCACCTCGTCCCAGGTGCCCGCGGAGATCTGCCGGGTCGTGCGGTGCGGGCCGCGGCGCGGGGAGACGTACCAGAAGCCCATCGTCACGTTCTCCGGCTGGGGTTCGGGCTCGTCGACCGCGCCGTCCGTCGCCTCGCCGAGCACCTTCTCGGCCAGCTCGGGGCTGGTCGCCGTCACGGTGACGTCGGCGCCGCGGCTCCAGCGGGAGACCAGCAGGGTCCAGCCGTCGCCCTCCGCCAGCGTCGCGCTGCGGTCGTCGTCGCGGGCCACGCGCAGCACCCGGGCGCCGTCCGGGAGGAGGGAGGCACCGGAGCGCACGCGGTCGATGTTCGCCGCGTGCGAGTACGGCTGCTCGCCCGTCGCGAAGCGGCCGAGGAACAGCGCGTCGACGACGTCGGACGGCGAGTCGCTGTCGTCGACGGTGAGCCGGATCGGCAGAGCGTCGTGTGGGTTCGCAGACATGCCGCCATGATCCGGCACGAGAACGCCGATCGCACCCGGTTTCCGCAGTGCGTCCGGAGTGTCGGATGGAACCCCTTGCACCCGCTCCGTCCTGTTACAGAGCTGTGCATTCACAAGACCTGCCCCATGCGCGGTTCCCGCGTCTACTGTTGCCCTTGATGGGACGTCATGGGTGGAATTCGGGGGCACTGCGGTGGCGGCTCACCGCACTGCTCGGTGTGGGCGCGGCGGCTGTGGCGCTGATCGTGACCCTCCTCAACACGCTGCCGGGCAACGGCACCAGCACAAACGGCACCACGAGCAACGGAAGCAAGGCGCACGGCACCCCCACCAGCACACCGGACGCGAGGACCCCGGACGTCGGCTGGGGGTTCACACACACCCAGCACAGCGCCGACGAGGGCAACTCCACCGCCGTCGAACGGGTCGAGGGGCGGATCGCGGACCTCGGCGGGCTGCCGCAGAACCAGTACCTCATGGGCTGGGGCGCCGACAACCCCGAGCCGGTGAAGGGGCGTTACGACTTCGAGGACATGGACCGGCGCATCGACTTCATCCGCGCCTCCGGCTCCACCCCGGTCGTCACCCTGTGCTGCGCCCCCGACTGGATGAAGGGCGGCGAGCCGGGCGTCGGCAACACCGACTGGAGCCAGGCCGCGCTGGAGACCGCCCCGGACCGGGCGCACTTCAAGGACTTCGCCGCGCTCGCCGCGACCGTCGCCCAGCGTTACCCGGACGTCCGCCACTTCATCGTCTGGAACGAGTTCAAGGGCTTCTGGAACGACTCCGAGGCCCGCTGGGACTACGAGGGCTACACCGAGCTCTACAACCTCGTCTACAAGGCGTTGAAGAAGGTCGACCCGGACATCATGGTCGGCGGGCCGTACCTCGTGATGGACAGCGTCGACCCCCGCTCCGACGACGCGTCCAAGACCTTCAAGGGCCCGTGGGGCGCCATGGACCAGCGCATCCTCGACGCCTTCGGCTACTGGAACAAGAACAAGGCCGGCGCCGACTTCGTGGTCGTGGACGGCTCCAGCTACACCAACGACGACGAGATGCTGCCGAACGAGTTCGCTGCGACGGACAAGTTCACCGCCGTCAGCCAGTGGGTGCGGGAGCGGACCGGCAACCTGCCGCTGTGGTGGGCCGAGTACTACGTCGAGCCCGCCGACGCCCAGGACGAACGCGAGGGCTGGTCCGAGAGCCGCCGCGTCGCCGTCCAGGCCGCCGGGATGATCGCCCTCGCCAAGGGCGGCACCACGTCCGCGTTCTACTGGAACCCGGAGAACGAGAGGGGCACGGACTGCGCGGGCTGCCTGTGGACGCCGACGAGCGGGAAGGACGGCGGGCAGCAGCTGCCCATGTTCGACCTGGTCAGCAGGTTCAGCAAGGCGTTCCCGCCGGGGACCGACTACACGACGGTGTCGGTCGCGGCGGACGACGTGCCCAACGTCCGGGTCCTCGCCACCGACAAGGCGGTCCTGGTGGTCAACATCCTCGACCGGCAGATCAGCGCGAAGATCGACGGACGGCGCTTCGACATGGCGGCCTACGAGGTCAAGTGGCTCACCCGGTGAACCGCTCGACCGCGCAGGACCTCACCGCGTCGTCACTTCATCGTCATGAACCGCTGCACCAGTGAAGCGAACAGCACCGTCAGCAGCGGCAGCGAGAACCAGAAGCTGCTCTGCAGCCAGCGCAGTTGCCGCACCCCCGGCCGCACCGCGACCCGGACCACCTCGCGCGCGGTCAGCAGCACGATCAGCGCCAGCGCCGCGAGTCCGCCGACCACCGACCACGGCGTCCAGGTCACCTGCGGCCCGATCGGCCCCGGGTCCGCCTTCGCGACCTTGCCCGCGGGCTGTTTGGCCAGCGCGTACATGGTGACGTCCGGGTTGACGAAGACCTTCCTCAACTCGGCCCGCTTGTCCAGGTTCTGGATCAGCCGCGGCTCCCAGGACTTCGAGTAGCCGACGTCCATCTCCAGATACGTCACCTGACTGCGGTTGATCATCAGATACGAGTTCGGGCCCGCGTCCTTGAGCGCCTTGACCAGGCTGGACACCAGCACCGGATCGGTCGGCGCCAGCGTCGGCACGTACTCGACCTTCTCCATGTCCCGCGCTCCCCACGGCATCGCCGGGGTCACGTTGTTCAGCGTGTCGTTGCTCAGCCACAGCAGCCGGACCGTCGGATCGTCATGGGCGTACACGTACTCCATGGCGGTGACCTCGCCGGGCCGGATCCGCTCGAACGGCTCGTTGCCCCAACGCGCCACCAGGAAGCCGAACATGAGCAGCAGCCCCGCCAGCACCGCGGCCATCGGCGCCAGACTCACCCGGTCCTTGTCGCGTTCCTTCGCCGTGACGCCGGTGCGCGGGAAGAGCGCGAGCCCCATCAGCAGGGCGGCGCCCGGCAGCGCGAACATGAACACGCGCAGCGCCATCTCGCCACCGTACGACTGCATGCCGAAGCCGAGGAACGGCACGAAGGTCAGGACCAGCAGCGAGCGCTCCCGGTAGTGGTGGTCGCGCCGGCGCCACCAGCCCCAGCAGGCGAAGGCCATCACACCGCCGGCGAGCAGCACCCGTGTGTAGAGGACGAGCTTGTGCGTGGAACTGCCGCCCTCGATACGGCCCGACACCGACGAGGACACATTGCCGCCGACCCCGCCGACCCCGCCGAACAGGTCGTCGAAGTGCCCCGACCAGTACGGCTCGGCCATGAAGCCCACCCACACCGCCACCAGCACGGCGAACAGGATGGGCAGGCCGCGCAGTTCGGACCTGCCGATCAGGACCAGCGCCGCCAGCACGCCCAGCATCACGAACGGGGTGAGCTGGTGGGCGGGGACGCTCGCCGCGAACAGCCCTATGACCACCATGAGCAGGACGGCCCGCTGGCGGCGGTTCGTCGGCTCGACCTCCACCTCCCCGGGGCGCTTCTTCGTCCAGATCACGCGCGGGGCACGGAAGTAGACGAGCAGGATCGCCGCGAAGACCAGATAGAGGAGGTAGGTGAAGCCCTGCGGGGAGAAGTAGTCCTGGCCGACCCAGCCGGACAGCACGAACACCCACAGGCCGGTCCACTTGGCCTTCCAGCTCGCCCGCATCGAGCGCACCAGCAGGAACATCGGTGCCAGATAGAGGAGTTGGATGGCCAGCGGCCACCAGCGGATCAGTTCGGTGAGGTCCGTGACCCCGCAGGCCTGGGCGACGAACGAGGCCGCCGCGAAGAACCCCGGCCAGCTCCAGCGCGCGTCCAGGTCGGGCACCGCCGACCCGGTCCGGTCGATGTAGTCGAGGAAGCCCAGATGCTGCCAGGCGGTCGCGAACCGGGGTTCCGCCTCGAGCACCGCGGGCAGCGCGTGCAGCGACACCACGGTCGCGAGCAGCGCGATCATCAGCAGCGCCTTGTGCTCGCGGTCCAGCCACAGCAGCGAACCGAACGACACCACCAGCAGCCCCGCGCCGATCAGGGTGGCCGTCGGCAGCACCGAGATCAGCCCGAGCCCGCCCATCCGGTCCAGGTCGGCCTCGCCGAGCCCCAGCGCGGGCACCCAGTACAGCAGGAGCGCGACGGTCAGCAGAGCGCCGACGACGGCGCCGACGCGGCTGGGGTGGAGTCGCGCACGCCAGGACAGCGGCGGCTCCGGTTCGTCCGGGCCCGCGGCGGCCTCCTGCCGTGCGAACTCTCCGAGCCGTAAGGTGCCTTCCTCGCGAACCGGCCGCACCCCGGTGGCGAACGGCGCGTCCACCTCCGCCTCCGGCCGCTCCACCGGCCCGAGCGACGCCTCCGACCCGGGTTCCCGTGCCTCCACCGGCAGCCCCACCTCGGGCAGCTTCTGCGCCCAGGTCGGCCGGTGCGGTGCGGGGCTGACCACCGGCATGCCCGTGGGCGGGGTGCCCGGGCCCGGCCGGACGTCCGGGCGGCGTTCCAGGTGGTCGAAGTCGACGTGGATGCCGAGGGCGAGGGTGTCCTGGTCGAGCGCCCAGGCCGGCCCGCGCCTGCGGGCACCCGGCACGACGGGCGCCTCGCGTGCCCCCAGGTCGGCGAGGTCCCCGTCGGGCGCCGCGTCCTCGGGGACGGCACCGCCCGGCACGGCCCGCACGGTCCGGTACAGCTTCGGCGCGGCGATGGCCACGATCACCGCGAGTGAGGAGATCTCGGCGACACCCGCACCGGTGAGCCCCATCCGGGGGAGGAGGAGCAGCGTCAGTCCGAGCACCAGCGCGCACAGCAGGCCCTGCAACCAGGCGAGTCCGGCGGTGCGGCTCTGGGCGCGCAGCACCGCGAAGTACGTCTCCATCACGACCCGCAGCACCGCACCGATCGCGAACCAGCGCAGCAGCGGGGTGGCCGCGTCGGCGTACCCCGAGCCGAACACGCCGAGAATCCAGGGGGCGCCGAAGAACAGCACCCCGGCCACCGGCAGCATGATCCGCGCCATCCGCCTGAGCGCCGCCCGGGTGTTGGCGGCGAGCCGCCCGGGGTCGTGCGAGCCCTCGACGGTCAGCGAGGCGCCCATGTTGATGGCGAGCAGGTTGCAGGTGCCGCCGATGGTGGTGGTGATGTAGAAGTACGCGTTGTCCTCGGAGCTGACCTGCGAGGCCACGATCACGGGGACGAGATAGACCACGGCGAGCGAGAACAGCGAGCCGGTGTAGTCGCCCGCGAGGAAGCGGCCGACCTCCTTCAGGGTCGGCGGGCGGGCATGGTCCTCGGTGGCCTTCACATGCCGGGGCACCAGCCGCCGGAACACCAGCCAGCCCAGCGGCAGCACGGACACCGCGATCGCCGCGACCCACGACACGAAGACCCCGGCCGTCGGGATCGCCACCGCGAACGCGACCAGCAGCCCCAGCTTCACCGCCGAGAACACGGTGTTGCCGAGCGGCACCCAGATCGCGCTGCGCAGCCCGGTCAGCACCCCGTCCTGGAGCGTGAGGAGGTTCCAGGCGACGACGGCCGCGATGAACCCGAGCCCGTTCACCGTCCCGTGCAGGAAGCGGTACGAGGGCCCCCACACGTCCAGCGTCAGCAGGAAGACGGCCGCCGCGACCGCCACGAGCACCGAACTGCCCGCGTAGGTACGGAAGATGAGCTGCCCGGTGGCCCGGCCGGCGACGGGGATGAAGCGGGCCAGGGCGCCGGTCAGGGTCACCGCGGTCAGGCCCGCGAGGAACTTCATCGCGGCGATCGCGGCGGAGCCCTGGCCGACCGCGGACTCGGAGTAGTAGCGGGCGGCGGCCAGCCAGAAGCCGAGGCCGAGCACGGCGGAGATGCCCGTGTTCAGCATCAGGGCGTAGGCGTTGCGGAACAACTGGTTGCCGCCCGACGAGCCCCTCATCCCGGGCAGGCGCAGCCGGCGCCCCGACTGCTCGGGCGCCTCGGTCCCGGGCTCGGTCGACTCGGTCGTGGTCGTCGTGTCAGACACGGGAACGGATGGCCTTCCGGCGGACCTGGCGTGCTCTTCGGACCATGGCGTACCCCTTGGTGAACGCGCGGTCCCGGGCGAAGGTGCGGGCGATGGCCCGGCCTTCGATCAAACGCTGGAACTCCTCGGCGTCCGTACTGCGGCGCACGGTGACCCGCAGCAGCGCGTACGGCCCCTGCCGGCGCCGGGCCAGGCCGTTGCCCACGGCGAGAGCCTGGGCGTACCCCGTCTCGCGCACCTTCTTGCGGACCCGGCGGCTGGAGTAGCCGTACGGGTAGGCGAACGAGGCCGGAGCGGTGCCGAGTTCGTCGGCGACGATCTCCTTGCACAGGATCAGTTCGCGGCGCAGGCTGTCGTCGTCGAGCTGGTCGAGCTGCGGGTGGGTGTGGCTGTGCCCGCCGATCTCCACGCCCTCCGCGGCGAGTTCGCGCACCTGGTCCCAGTCCAGCATGGCGCCCAGCGCCCGCCCGTTGTCGTGCGGGCCGCGCAGCCACGCGGTGGACACGAACAGGGTGGCCGCGAAGCCGTGCTTGGCGAGCACGGGCAGCGCGTGCCGGTGGACGCCCTCGTAGCCGTCGTCGAAGGTGACCAGCACCGGGTGTTCGGGCAGCGGCCGGCCGTCGCGCCAGTGCGCCGCCAGCTGGGCCGTGGTGATCGGTGTGCGGCCCAGGTCCCCGATGAGATCCATCTGCTGGGCGAAGGCCTCCGGTGTCACCGACAGCTCACGGGTGGCCTCGTTCGGGTCGGCGGCGACGGCGTGGTACATCAGAATCGGCACAGTCATCCGGATTCCCCCTCGATCGCCGCGACCTGGAACGTGGCGCCCCCCTTGCGCGCCCGTACGCTCCCCACCACGTACCCACCGGCGGCCGTCAGCACCCCCGCGACGATCGCGCCCGCGCGCCCCGCGCCGCCCGGCCGGGCCAGCACCGCGTCGCGCAGCCCGCGGGCCACCCCGGCGGGCAGCACCCGGGTGGCGTACCGGCGTTCGGACTCGAGTCCCTTGTCCGCGCCGACACTCCGGGCCACCAGCGCCTTCGACAGACCCTCGGCGTACGCGCGCGTGCGGAAGTACCCGAAGTGCTCCCGCGCCTCGGGCACCCGGTGGTGGATCACCGCCCGGTCGTCGATCAGCAGCACCGCGTCCGGTCTGGCCCGGGTGAGCCGGATGCACAGCTCCGTCTCCTCGCAGCCCAGCGGCCGCTTGTCGCCGTCGCGCCCGATGCCGGTGGCGAACCCGCCGGCCGCGTCGAACGCCGTACGACGGAACGATGCGTTGCCGCCGAGGACGTTGCGCACCCGTACCCGGCCCTCGGGCAGGCCCTTGTACGTGCAGCCCACCACCCAGTCGAACTCCGCGGGAAACCAGGCGGGGCGGCGGCCCGACGCCCAGATCGGCAGGGTGCGCCCGCCGACCGCCATCACCTTCGGGTCGGCGTACCCGGCGGCGAAGTGGCGCAGCCAGTCGCGCTCGGCGACGGCGTCGTCGTCGAGGAAGGCGATCACCTCGCCGTGCGAGGCGGCGATCCCGGTGTTGCGGCCCGCGGACAGTCCGCGCGGGCCCGCGTTGGCGAGCACCCGCACCTCCCCGGCCTCCTTGTACTCCTTGGCCAGCCGGTCCAGGAGTGCCGGATTGTGGTCGACGACCAGCAGCGTCTCCCGCGCCGGGTACGACTGCGCCCGCACCGAGGAGACCGCCGCGAGGATGTCCTCCCAGCGGTCCTCGGTATAGACGCAGATCACGACGGAGACGTCGGGACCGCTCAAGACACCTCTCCCCGTACCGAGTCGAGCAGCGGGGAGTGGTGGGCCTGGCGGCGCAGCTCACGCCGGTTGGAGCGCTCACCGAGGATCACCTTGAGCACCCGGAACCCGTCGCGCACCGCGCGCAGGTTGCTCGCGCCGTGGATGCGGAGGTACTCGTAGCTCGGTATCTCCTGCACCTTGAGCCCCGCCTTGACCACCCGGATGTTGATCAGGGTCTCGATCTCGAAGCCTGTGCAGTCGAGGTCGATCTTGTCGAGGCAGCGCCGCCAGAACGCGTTGTATCCGTAGCAGAGATCGGTGTAGCGGGCGCCGAACTTGCGGTTGACGATCGTGCACAGGGCCCAGTTGCCGAGCTTGCGGATGAAGGTCATGTCGTCGGTGCCGCCGCCGTTGGCGAAGCGCGAGCCCTTGGCGAAGTCCGCGCCCGAGACCAGGGCGGAGACATAGCTGAGGATCTCGTGCCCGTCGGCCGAGCCGTCCGCGTCGACCATCACGATGATGTCGCCGGTGCACGCCTTGAACCCGGTGATCAGCGCGTCGCCCTTGCCCTTGCCGGACTGCCGGACGACCTTGACGTCCGGCCACAGCTCGCGGGCCACTTCGACGGTGTTGTCCGTGGAGTTGCCGTCCACCAGGACCACTTCGTGGATCCAGTCGGGCAGCGTCTTGAAGACGTACGGAAGGTTCTCCGCCTCGTTCATGGCGGGTATCACGACGCTCACCGGCGGTGCGATGGCCAGGTGAGTGGAGACGGGCCGGTATTTGCCGGCTGTGGACAGATCCTTGCCCGTGGCCGCCGGGCGCAGAACAGAGCTCATGAGTCTGGTTCCCTCTCGTCCGGTCGGACCGCCCGCCCCTGGGCGGTCCGGCTTCGTATCCGGTTCGAAAGGGGGGTTTGTCACCTACGGCATGACGAAAGGGATCTCCGAGCATGCCCGGGTGAGCTGGCATAGCTGGCCGGCCGCCGAAACGGCCGCCGGTCGCGCGGCACGACTCGGTCACGTGTGCGGTCACCGAGCACGGCACCCCCCTACCGCGCCCCGCGCCGGTCTGTCGCGGTCCTTGAGCCCTCCCCTAGTACCGCTGACGACGGACCGATGCGGGTGAGATGTACGACGGTATTGATGATTGAACCCGTATGGCAAGACCTGGAACGAGGCCTCCCGATTTTGTTGGTTTGGCCGTTACCGAACCTATTGGTTCCGTGATCGGACCTTTCCGATCTTCTTCAGCATCCGGTCCGCCGGCGCGAACAGCTCCGGCCGTGACTGGACGGTGTTGCGCAGCGCCCGGACCGGAGCGCGGCGCGCCCGATGCCCGATCGCGACCGGGTGACGCCGGGTCACCCACCCCTCCGACACGGTGATCTCCCGTGTCTTCAGGGAGTCCTTGTACTCCTTCTGCCCCCGGCCCAGATCGAGGTACGCGATCCCGTCGGCGGCGGCCGCCTCGGCCATCCGCAGATGCAGGACGAGGCCGGGCGAGTACCTCGCGTACCCCGGGTCGTACGCCGGGAACCAGCACGCGAGGATGCGCTCGGTGCGCAGCCCGAAGTGCGCCGCGACGGGCCTGCCGTCCGCGTACAGCACCGACAGGATGCCCGCGAACGGCTCGGAACGGGTGTGGAAGAGCTGCTGCACGAGCCGGCTGATCCATTCGTGCGCGAAGCGGTCGCTGCGCCCGGTCCTGCGGTACTGCGCGGACTTCCAGCCCATCAGGGTGCGCAGCACCGCCGGGTCGCGCTCGTCGTGGACATAGCGCACCCCGCCGGCGTCCCGGCCGAGCTTGCGCTCCTTGGCGAGCGTGGTCCGGGTGAACTTCGGCGCCTGGGACCGCAGGTGGCGGAGGTAGGCGTCATAGCCCTGGTCCACGTCCATGACCGGGGACGGGAAGGCGGCCCGGGCCCCCGCGGCGAACGGCTCCTGGCCCTCCACCAGGTGGTCGAACTCCCAGACGGCCAGCCCGCAGGCGCGCAGCAGTTCCCGCGCGTCCCAGACGAAACCGGGCCGGTGGACCAGCCCCTGGGCGTCCGAGACGCCCAGGCCGACGGCCCGGCCGACCCCGGTGGCCGTTCTCTGGAAGGGGAAGAAGGCGGCGGGCTCCCCGTCCTCCCGCACCACGGCGATCCGCACGCCCCGCCGGCACCTGCCGACCGCGAGCGCGAACTCCGGAGACAGGAAGGGATTCGCCAGCTCGGGCGAGCCCTGCAGATGCGCCTTGGACTGCAACGACGTCCACGCCGCCCGATCGGCCGCGCTCAGCTCACCGGGGCGGTACACACTGATGTCCACGTCAGGGAGTCCGTCCCGTCGTCGTACGGCCGCGTCGCCGTGCCCACACCAGCAGCAGGAGCAGCGCGCTGATCGTGGTCACCGCCACGACGCCGCCGCGGTAGGACCACCGGTGGGTGGCCAGCATGCCCTGGGCCACCAGCATGTTGACGACGACCGAGCCGGCCAGGGCGGTGAGCACCCGGGCGAGCGGTTCGAGGCCGCGCAGCGCGGCGGCGATGGCGACGGCGGGCGCCGTCAGCAGGAAGAACAGGGTGAACGGTCCGCGCAGCGGCGAGTCGGAGCCGGTCAGCGCGAGGAGCGCGCCGAAGGCGCCGACCGCTGTCGCGGCGCCCGCGAGCAGCGGCGTCAGGTCCTTCCCCGAGCCTTGCCCCGCTCCTGGTCGCGCGCCCTCGGCGCGGTCCCTTGAAGATGTCCTGATACGTATGGTCTGCATTGGCGACTTTGCCCCCCGAAGCGCCGGATGCCGGGCTTCAATGTGACCCAGTCCCGCGGCGGCCGTCAAGGGCCGAAGGGCCCCATGCGGGGGATGGTGCGGACCGCGGGACAAGCGTTCCCCGAAGGCGTAAGTCGCCTCCGGGGAACGGGCGTTCAGGTGTGCGCTACGGGACGAGCTTGAGGAGCTTGTTCGGCGAGCCGGTGCCCGCGCTGGTCACCACGCCCGAGGTGGCGCCGTTCACCAGGGCCGAGGCGACGGTGGCCGGGGTGGCAGAGGTGTGGCCCGCGAGGTAGACCGCCGCGGCGCCCGCGACGTGCGGGGTGGCCATCGACGTGCCCGAGAGGGTCGCGGTGGCGGTGTCGCTGGTGTTGTAGCCCGCGATGATCGACGAGCCGGGGGCGAAGATGTCCAGCGCGGAGCCGTAGTTCGAGTAGCTGGCCCTGGCGTCCGAGCTGGTGGTGGCGCCGACGGTGATCGCGCTGGCGACGCGGGCCGGGGAGTACGAGGAGGCGTTGGCGGAGCTGTTGCCCGCCGCGACCGCGTAGGTCACGCCGCTCGCGATGGAGTTGGCGACCGCCGTGTCCAGGGAGGTGGAGGCGGAGCCGCCGAGCGACATGTTGGCGACGGCCGGGGTGGTGTGGTTGCCGGTGACCCAGTCGATGCCGGCGATGACGCCCGCCGTGGTGCCGGAGCCGCTGTTGTCGAGCACCCGGACCGCCACGATGTTCGCCTTCTTGGCGACGCCGTAGGTGGTACCCGCGATCGTGGTGGCCACATGGGTGCCGTGGCCGTTGCCGTCGGAGGCGGTGGTGTCGCCGTCGACCGCGTCGTAGCCGTAGGACGCACGGCCGCTGATCTGGGTGTGGGTGATCCGCACGCCGGTGTCGATGACGTACACCGTCACGCCGCTGCCCGCGGTGTCCGGGTAGGTGTACGTGCCGGAAAGCGGAAGCGCCGCCTGGTCGATGCGGTCCAGGCCCCAGGGGGCGCTGGACTGTGTGGTGTCGGCCAGCTCGAAGACCTGGTTCTGCTCGACGGAGGCCACCGACGGGTCGGCGGCGAGTCTCTTCGCCTCGGTCGCGGAGAGGGTGGCGCTGTAGCCGTTCAGCGCGGTGCCGAACGTCTTCTTCACCGTGCCGCCGTACTTCTTGATCAGGCCCTTGCCCTCGCTGGAGGACGCCTTGAAGCCGGCGCCCGTCTTGAGCGTGACGATGTAGCTGTCCTTGATCGCGGTGGGGGAGTCGGCGGCAAGGACCTTGCCCTCGGCCGGAGCGGCCTGTGCGGGGAGGGTCGTGAGCCCACCGACGAGGGCGGCGGTCGCCAGACCGGTGGCGGCGGCGAACCGGAGTGTGCTGCTACGCAGTTGTGCCATTACGAGGGAGTCCTCCTCATAGGCGGCGCACGCCTGGGTGGGGCGTGCGTCTGTGGGGGGCGTGCGCGTGATCGCGCACACGACCCGGAACGTCGCGTTCCCGTCCCGGGCTGAGTAAAGAGTGGGTCATGTGCCGAAGGGGAACAAGAGAGTTGAGCACCCGTCAACAAACCTGTCATGCCCACGTAATCAAACGCACTGCGAACGCACAGGGCGCGGTGTGCGGGGCCTGAAAAGTCTTGGCATGGACACTTCCCATCAACGCGCGTAGTTGCTACGACAGTTATGGCAGAGATCCTGCTAAAGGGAGGTTCCATGAGACGTTCCCGACTTGCCGCATACGTCACCTCACTCCTCCTCGCCGCCAGCGCCGCGCTCTTCGGGGCAACCCCGGCCCAGGCGGCGACCGGCCCCTACGTGGCCCTCGGCGACTCCTACTCGTCCGGGGTCGGAGCCGGCAGCTACATCTCCTCCAGCGGCGACTGCAAACAGAGCACGAAGGCGTACCCCTACCTGTGGGCCGCCGCCAACTCACCCTCGTCGTTCAGCTTCAAGGCCTGCTCGGGCGCTCGAACGGGTGATGTTCTGGCGAACCAGCTGGGCACCCTCAGCACCAGTACCGCGCTCGTCTCCATCAGCATCGGCGGCAACGACGCCGGCTTCGCCGACGTCATGACCACCTGTGTGCTGCAGTCCGACAGCTCCTGCCTGTCCCGCATCAACACCGCCAAGGCGTACGTCGACTCGACGCTGCCCGGACAGCTTGACAGCGTCTACTCGGCGATCAGCAGCAAGGCCCCCAACGCCCATGTGGTCGTCCTCGGCTACCCGCGCTTCTACAAGCTCGGCACCACCTGCCTGGGCCTGTCCGAGACCAAGCGCTCGGCGATCAACGGCGCCGCCGACTACCTCGACGCCGCCGTCGCCAAGCGCGCCGCGGACCACGGCTTCACGTGGGGCGACGTCCGCGGCACCTTCACCAACCACGAGATCTGCTCGGGCAGCTCCTGGCTGCACAGCCTGAACTGGCTCAACGTCGGCGAGTCGTACCACCCCACCGCGGCCGGCCACTCCGGCGGCTACCTGCCCGTCATGAACAGCGCGGCCTGACCGTCACCCGCTCGAAGAGGGAGTGAGGGAGGAGGCCCCGCCCGTCGGGGTCTCCGTCTCACAGGTCACCGAGAACGGCACCGAGTTGGACGTCGTGTGCTGCGGGTCCCGCACCTCGACACTGATCTCGTTCTGATACGTCCCGCTGCCGTCGTACGTCGTCACGAACGCCGTGTCCTGCTTGGACCTGCCGCCCCCTTCCGGGAACGACAGCGTCTTCCAGCCCTGGTCCATGACCTGCCCGTCCTTGGACTTCCAGCGGTACGTCACCTCCGCCGGCAGCCGGCCCACCGTGATCGTCGCCGTGAAGGACGGCGCCTCGGCCTGCGGCGGCGGACAGGCCCCCGTGTACTCCGTGTTGGCGCCGGTCAGCACGGCCTGCACGGTCTGCGGCGGGGGCGCGCTCGTGGTGGGGGTGGTCGGCCCGGACGAGGTCGGCGGCGGCGCCTCGCTGGTCTGCTCCGACTTGCTGGGGGTGGTCTCGCTCCGGGTGGTGCTGCTGCCGGTGCCGGCACCGGCTCCGTCACCGCCGCTGTCGCGGTTGAGCAGGGCGTACGTCAGTCCCCCGATCGCCAGCGCCAGGGCGGCGAAGCCCGCGATCAGCACGACCGCGGCACGGCGGCTGCGGTCGGGCTGCGGTTCGGGAGCGGTCGTCGCGGCGGGCCGCGTGGGCGCCGTGGGCGGCAGCGCCGCCGTCGGCGGCTCCTCGCGGTACCCGGCGACCGTCGGTGTATACGGAACGGGGACGGGCGGCACCGCGCCGGTGCGGGGCACGCCTCCCCCGGAGGGGGTACCCCCGGCCCCGATGACCCGCAGCTCCTGCTCGGCCCGGTCGGCGGGCAGCCGCTGGGCCGGGTCCTTGCGCAGCAGCCCCTCGATGACGGCGGTGAGGGGACCGGCCCGGTGCGGCGGCGGCAGCTCCTCGTCGACGATCGCGCGCAGGGTGCTCAGCGGGGTGTCCTGCCGGAACGGGGAGTTGCCCTCGACCGCCGCGTACAGCAGCACCCCCAGCGACCACAGATCCGACTCCGGACCCGGCGTACGGCCCAACGCCCTTTCCGGGGCCAGGAATTCGGGCGAGCCGATCACCTCGCCGGTCATCGTCAGCGCGGAGCTGCCCTCGACCATGGCGATGCCGAAGTCGGTGAGCACCACCCGGCCGTCGTTCGACAGCAGCACGTTGGCCGGCTTCACGTCCCGGTGCAGCACGCCCGCCTCGTGCGCCGCCCGCAGCGCGGACAGGATCTCGGCGCCGATCTGCGCCGCCCGCTGCGGCGGCAGCGGCCCCTCGGCGTCCAGGACCTCGGCGAGCGACACCCCCCTGACCAGCTCCATGACGATCCAGGGGCGGCCGTCCTGGGTGGCCACGTCGTACACCGTCACCACGTTCCGGTTGGCGACCCGCGCCGCGGCCCACGCCTCCCGCTCCAGCCGGGCGTACATCCGCTCCACCTCGGAGGCCGGCAGCCCGGCGGGCGCCCGTACCTCCTTGACGGCCACCTCACGCTGCAACACCTCGTCACGGGCGCGCCAGACGGTTCCCATGCCGCCCTCGCCCAGCGGGGACAGGAGGCGGTAGCGGTCGGCGATCACACGTTCACGGCCCGGCTCTTCGGACACGGGCGCCCCCTCTTCGCAGCATTCGCAGCGTTCGCAGCATGCGCCGCGTTCGCAACTCCGCATGACGTCGCGTGATTTCTCCCCAAAAGTAGCTCAGCCAAGTGCGGATGCCGCCCCTTTGAGCACCAATCCAGCCCCGAGCGCCACCACGAGGAACGCGGACATCAGCGGCGCGTACCGGCGCACCAGAGCGGTGAGCGGATGCATGGTCCAGCGGGGGCGGCGGTCCAGCAGCCGGTTCATCCCGGTACCCAGCCTGACGACGGCGAACCCCGCCGCGGTGAGGGTGAGCGCGAGCCCGACGCCGTACGCGACGACGAGCAGGAACCCGAACCAGGCCTGCCCGAGCGCCATGGCGCCGACGAGCACCACGACCGCGGAGGGACTGGGCACCAGCCCACCGGCGAAGCCGAGAAGCAGCGTGCCGCGGAGGGTGTGGGCGGTGGAGTGCGTGTGGGTGAAGCCGCCGTGCGTGTGTGTATGCGTGAGGGAGTGACCGTGGTCGTGGTGGTGGTCGTGCGAGTGACCGTGGTCGTGGTGGTGGTCGTGCGAGTGACCGTGGTCGTGAGGGTGGGTGTGGGTGCCGACCAGTGCCGGCTCGCGCCGGGGAGCCGCGGCGGGCGCGTGCCCGTGCCCGTGCTCGTGCCCGTGTGCGCGCTGGTGCCAGGCCCGTCGTACGAGCGTCAGGCCCGCCCCCGTCACCAGCACCCCGCTCGCCACCCCCAGCCAGGTGATCACCGAAGGCGCCGCCCCCGATCCCGCCGTGACCAGGAGGCCCAGGGCGACCACACCGAGGGTGTGGGTGACCGTGACCGACGCGGCCAGCGGCATGACGTCCTTGAGGCGCGCCTTGCCGCCGCGGGCCGTGGCCACCGCCGCCATCAGGGTCTTGCCGTGTCCCGGAGCGAGCGCGTGCAGCGCGCCGAGGGCCACGGCGATGAGGACGGCGAGCGCGGCGAAACCGACGGTGAGGTCATGGCGGGCGACCAGGGAGTCCAGCGCCCGCGTCCAGCGGTCCGCGCCGCGCGGCAGGACGGAGGCTGCGGGGGCGCTCTCGCGGTCCTCGGCGAGGGCGGGGCCGCCGGGCCGGACGCGCAGGGACGCGGTGGTGGTGTCGGCGGGGGAGGTGAGCAACTTGCCCGGGTAGCTGGTCAGTTCCCGGGAGACCGAGGCCTTCGGTACGTCCGACCGTGCGAGCGTCATCCGGTCGCCGCGCGCGGTGATCTCCCGCCAGCCGGGCCCGGAGTCCGTCCCCGCGCTGCGGAAGCCCAGCGACACGGTCGCGTCCTCGGGGAGCGGTGCCGTCAGCTCGCACTCCACGCGCAGGGTGCCGAGCCCGGCCTGACCGGGGCGCTCCACGGCCTTGCTGCTCTTGACGCGCAGGGCCGCCGCGGTGCCGTCGACCGTGACCTCGCTGCGCTGCGCGGCCGTCGCGCAGCGCTGCCGGGCCCACGCGCCCATGCCCTGCTTCTCGATGTCCGGCTTCGCCTGGGTCGCCGGGATCTCGGCGAGGTCCTCGACATGGTCGACGCGGAGCTCACCGGGGGCGGCGACGAGACCGTCGTAGCGGTTGACGGTGAAGTTGCCGAGGGGGTGCGCGCTCGCGCCGCCGGCGGGGACGAGCACGAGCGCGCACACGGCCGTCAGGACGGCCGCACCGGAGGCGGACAGGCGACGGGAGTTCACTTGGCCGCCTCCAGTGTCTTCAGTGCCGCACGGGCTTCCGCGGCGCCCAGCGGAGAGAAGCCCGGGTTGAGCTTCAGGGCCGCGGTGAGGTGGGTGCGGGCATCCTTCGTGCGGCCCGTGGCGCGCTCGATCATGCCGCGGTGGTAGAGGAACGCCGCGTTGCGGTAGCCGGTGGCGGTGGCCTCGCGGGCGTGGGGCAGGGCTTCGGCGTCCTTGCCGTTGACGTGCAGGGCCCAGGCGAGGGCGTCCGCGGTGTGCACGGTGTGCCGGCGCTGCCATTCGGCGCGGGCCGCGCGCAGCGCCGCGGCCTTGTCGCCGTGGTCGGCGGCGGCCAGGGCGGTGTCCAGGTCGGCGTTGACGCCGTTGGCGCGGGCCAGGGCGGTCCAGGCGTCGACCAGGGCGTACTGGTCGTCGGCCTGCTCCTGGTTGCCGGCCTGCTCGTACAGCTCGCCGAGCTCGACCAGCGGCCCGGGCAGCGGATAGCGGGCGACGACGTCCGCCATGTTCTTGATCGCGCCGGCCCGGTCGCCGCTCGCGGCCTGCGCGCGGGCCCGGCCCTCGAGCGCGGGGACGTAGTCCTCGTCGGCGGCGAGGGCGCGGGCGTAGTGGGTGAGGGCCGTGTCGTAGTCGCCCTGGTTGAAGGCGAGTTGGCCGAGCTGGGCGGCGACGTACGCCACGTCGCCCGGAGTGGTCGCGGAGCCGAGGGCCTGCTCCAGGACCCGCTCGGCGGCGGTGACGTCACCGCGCAGCTCCCGCACGTACGCGTACCGCGTGAAGACGGGAACGCCGGGCTTGCGGGCGTCGGCCGTGTCGGCGGCCTGCGCGGCCTCGTCGTAACGGCCGAGTTCGACCAGGGCGTCGACGCGGGAGGAGAGGGCGCGCTCGTCATAGGGGTTCTGCCGCAGCACCTGGTCGGCGTACTTCAGGGCGTCGCCGAAGTCGTGCCGGGCCGCGGCGAGGGCGGCGCGGCCGGCCAGGGCCTGTTCGTTGTCCGGCCGCAGCTTCAGCGAGCGCTCCAGGGCCCGGTCGGCCTGCGCGTAGCGGGACGGGTCGCCCTTGGTGCGGGCCTGCTCGACGTAGGCGAGACCGAGGGTGGCCCAGCCGCCGAAGTCCTTGGGCTGGGACCGCAGATGGTCCTGGAGGGAGGCGATGCTCGTGTCGAGGTCGGCACCGGAGAGCAGCGCCGGTGACACGGCGCTCGGCGCGGCGGCGGCCGTCGTCGTACCGCCGCCGTCCCGCAGTGCGCCGACGGCGATGGACCCCGCGGTCAGCGCGATGGCCAGCAGCACGGCCGATCCGCCGAGCCGCGCGGCCCGCAGCCGCCGCCCGGCGGCTACCCGCTCGTCCTCCTGCGGGACATCGCCCTCGGGCGGCGTCTCCGGCTCATCGGCGTTCGTACGCGAGGCCATGCCCTCTCCTAGTTACGAGGCGTGCGGTGCACGGGAGTTGATGCAACGTGCGGCGCGGCCCGCACCGTGGGGGACGAGTACGTGCGGGCCGCGCCAGCTGAAGGAGCGACGACTGCGGGCACCTAGGGGCGCGGGGAACTGCGTGACAGGCCCCCACGAACCCGCACCCGAAGAACCGGCCTAGTACGCCCGGGTCCTCATCCGCCGCCACCACATGAGGCCACCCCCGATGAGCACGATCCCCGCGGCACCCGCCCCGGCCGACGTGGCGATCAGCGTGGTGTCATCGCTCGAACCGCCGGAGGTGATCGCGTCGCCGAGCTGGTTGCGGACGTCGTTGCCGCCCGTCGTGCCCTTGGCCAGCGGGCCGCGTGACCCCTCGGTCGGCAGGGCGACGTACGGGAAGGACTTCTCGAAGTCCTTGTCGTTCTTGTCGACCGCGTCGCCCAAGTCGTTCTTGGAACCGACCAGTTCGCCCTCGACGACCTGGAGCGAGGCGTCGATCACGTCGTCCGTCAGACGGCGCCCGTTCGGGAACCCGGCGTTGTCGCCATCAAGCACACCGAGCCGCTTCGGAGAATCGGTGGGCTTGATGGACGTGTTGAGGCGCAGCTCTTCGGCCGCGCGGACATGGGGCGGCTGGTTCAGCCCCTTCACCCCCTTGAGGAACACGTCCACGAGGTCGTTGCGCGGCTCGGCCGGCGCCTTGATCTTGTAGATCGCCTCGATGAGCTTGGGCAGCTCGGGGTTGGTCACGTTCTTCAGGAACTGCGCGTCGTCCCACGGCGAGGACGCGTTGAACTTGTCCTTGTCCTTCAGCGGGTTGACGACCTCGTTGACCAGCGGGTTGCCGAGGCGCGAGACCTGTGAGTAGTACCCCTGCGCGTTCTTGCGCTGGGTCGTCGACCAGATGCCGACGACCGGCTGGTCCTTGGACTCGGTGATCATGTCCGTGGGGACCTGGAGGGCTATGGAGTTGACGTTGTAGCCCTTGAGGGTGTCGTTGCCGACCTCGGTGAGGTTCCCGCCGTACAGCAGGTCGAAGACGCGCAGGTCCAGGAAGAACGGGTCGTCGGCCTGGCCCGCGAACGAGGTCGCGTCCCCGGGCAGCTTGTACACGGCCTGGTCGCGCAGCTTCTCGTAGTTCGGCATCGACGCCTTGCCGACGTTCGACGGCGCCACCGGGACGTCGTCGGCGACCTTCGTCCTGTACTCGACCTTCTGGTGCTTGAGCCGGAACAGGTCGATGTCGTAGGTCTGCGTGATGTTCAGGTCGGGATCGTCGAGGCTGTCGACCACACCGGTGTTGTACAGGAACGTCTTCTTGTTCTTCGTATGCGTCTTGAAGGTGAAGCGGTAGAGCAACTCGCCCTGTCCGTCACCGTTGTTGTCGATGTGGATGTCGTACTGCGCGTCCTCGGCGAACTGGTAGAAGTTCGGCCCGCCCGCCGGGTCCTCGAAGGGGATCCAGTTGGCGACGATCGTCGTCGTGTCCGGCTTGTCCGGGCTGACGAACGCGTACACGTCCGTGTTGTCGTACTGCGGGTCGCCCGAGATCAGCGGGGCCTCCCGGTGACTGGAGGCGGAGGCCGCCCCCGGTTCCAGCGTGGCCACGCCGGCGGCTGCGAGCGCCCCGGCGGCCAGCGCACCGCAGACGAGGGTCGCGAGGCTCCTGCGCCCCGCACCGCTCCTGGAGTTAGGTGTCATGCCGTCCGTCCTCAGTCCAACTTGCCTGACGCTGGGACATTCGGAGTGGGTGGCGGGCCGGATTGGTCGAACCCGAAAACTTATTTCCCCGCAGCTCGACCCGCGTTTTCGGCTTTCTGATCCGTAACCCCATCCGGAGGTGTGTTCGTTGCGAATACCTCGCGGGACGGGACGACCCAGATGCGAGCTGGCGGGAGGGGGAGACGAGTTGGAGGCGGACGAGCTTCTGCTACTCGTGGCCGGCGGTGACCAGAAGGCATTCGAGAAGCTGTACGGACTGGTGTCCGGGCCGGTGTTCGGCCTCGTACGGCGCGTGGTGCGCGATCCGGCGCAGTCCGAGGAGGTGGCCCAGGAAGTGCTGCTGGAACTCTGGCGGTCCGCGGCGCGGTTCGACCCCGGCCGGGGCAGCGCCCTGTCCTGGGTCCTGACCCTCGCCCACCGGCGGGCCGTGGACCGGGTGCGCAGCGCCCGCGCGGCCGGCGAGCGCGAGCAGCGGGAGGCCTGGCGGGCCCACCACCCGGCCTTCGACCAGGTGACCGAGGAGGTGGAGGCGGGGCTCGAACGCGAGTGGGTGCGCCGCTGCCTGGACCGCCTCACCGACCTCCAGCGCCAGTCCGTCACCCTCGCCTACTACGACGGCTACACGTACCGTGAAGTGGCCGAGCGGCTCTCGCTGCCGCTGGGCACCGTCAAGACCCGGATGCGCGACGGGCTGACCCGGCTGCGCGAGTGCCTGGGAGGTGTGGCGTGA
Organism: Streptomyces sp. Act143; assembly: GCF_003143935.1. Classification (GTDB taxonomy): domain Bacteria; phylum Actinomycetota; class Actinomycetes; order Streptomycetales; family Streptomycetaceae; genus Streptomyces. Next base: position 8,556,997 of record NZ_QFRX01000001.1, read on the forward strand.
GCCTCCTCGACAAGCTGCTGCGCCGCGACGATCCGCACTCGCTGGCCGCTCCCTACGCCCTGGACGCTCTGGAGCCGGCCGAGCGGACCCGCTTCGAGAAGCACTTGAGGACCTGTCCGGCCTGTGCCGCCGAGGTCCGCGCGCTGTCCGAGGACGCGGTCCGGCTGGCCTGGTCGACGGCCGCCCCGCCGCCGCCCGCGATGCGCGACCGGGTGCTGGCCGCCGTCCGCACGACCGCGCAGGAGCCCGCACCAGGGCGTGCCGCGCAGGCGCGCGCCCGGGAACCGCAATTGCCGCCGCACGTCTGGGGCACCCGGCCGCCGCCGTCGCGCTCCCACGTGTCCCGGGCGCGCCGCCCCCTCTTCGTCCCCTTCGCCACCGCCACGGCCGCCGCGGCCCTCGTCGTCGCCTCGCTGTTCGCCGTGCAGGCGAACCGGACGCAGGACCAGCTGAACGCCGAGCGCAGCCAGGCGCGTGAGATCGCCCACGTTCTCGCGGCCCCGGACGCCCGGGCCAGTACCGGGAAGGACGCGCGGGGCCGCAGCATCGGGGTGGTCGCCTCCGCGGCGGAGGGACAGGCGGTCGTCACCCTGAGCGGATACGACGACCTCCCGAGCGGCCGCGTGAACCAGCTGTGGCTGATGCGCCCCGGCGCACAACCGCTCTCTCTCGGGCTCTTCGACGCCGACACGCCCTTGGTCGCGACCGGTCTCGACAAGACGGCCACATCACTCGCTGTAACCGTCGAGCCCGACGGTGGCTCAGCGCAACCCACCAGTCAGCCGGTTGTCCAACTCGCCCTGAAATCGGTTGGATTCGGAGAGTAATCAAAGAGGCGTCGTCAACACCCTTACGGGGAAGGTGAATCCTGTGACCTCGATACACGCGTGCCCCGTGGGGGCGATAGGGTTACCCTGCCCGGGCCGGGTGGACTCGTACGGGTGGGGAGTGACATGGAACAGATAACAGTGCGCAGCAGGGCGAGGGTCCCTGCGATCACCTGCGGGAGCAGCGCGACCAGTTCGCGTCTCGACCGCCATCTCGCGGTGCTGGCGGGTCCCGCCGTGCCGCAGCAGAAGACGGCCGAGGCCACCACGCTGATGCGTGAGCTGACAGCGCGTGAGCCCGTACGCAACCACAGCGACCAGAAGGCGCGGGTCCGCCGGGTCTCGCTCTTCGCGCCGCTGCGCCGACTTCGTCGTTCGCTGTTCGGCGGGCACTGAGCTCCCGACTCGCGCTCGGGCGGTCGCACCGGTCCGGCACGGCGCCGCGATCCCGTCGTCCGTCATCCCCACGGCATGCGGCACCCTCCGGGTGCCACCGCCCGGCGCGAGTACGCACGTTCCCCCGCCCCGCTCGTCCCGCCCCGCGCCCTCGCTCGAACTCACCTACGGGCCCCACCGGTTGACGTAGGAGCCCCAGGCATCCCTGGGGCTCCGGCAGCTCAAGATCATCCAACTCGCCCGTCGGGCGGGGTGGTTCAGTCCTGGCCGCGTGCGTACCGGCGCACCCCGAGCGGCAGGAACACCCCCAGCAGTACCGCGCACCAGGCCAGCGACCCCGCGACCGGATGCGTCACCGGCCAGGCGGCCCCCTCCGGCACCGGCGCGTTGCCGAACAGGTCCCGCAGGGCCGTGGTGAGCGCGCTGATCGGATTCCACTCGGCGATGGCGCGCAGCCAGCCCGGCAGATTGCCGGTCGGGATGTAGGCGTTGGACAGCAGCGGCAGCATGAAGGTCGCGCTGCCCAGCTGGCCGGCCGCCTCCTCGCTCCGTGTCAGCACCCCGAGGAAGATCCCGGCCCAGGTGCAGGCGAACCGGAACAGCAGCAGCAGGCCCACGGCCGCCACCGCCGCGAGCGCCGACCCCTCGATCCGCCACCCCACCGCGAGCCCGACGAGCAGGAACGGCACCGTGCCGACGGCCGCGACGACGAGGTCGGCGACCGCCTGCCCGAGCGGCACGGCCGCCCTGCTGACCGGCAGGGTGCGCAGCCGGTCCGTCACGCCCCGGTGGACGTCCTGCGCGGCCTGGAACATGCCGGTCATGATCCCGTTGGCGGCGGTCGCCACCAGCAGCCCCGGCACCAGGAACGCGCGGTACTCCGCACCCGGCATCGCCAGCGCGCTGCCGAAGACGTACCCGAAGAACAGCAGCATGCTGATCGGCATGGTCTGGGTCAGGATCACCAGCGCCGGGTTGTTGCGGACCCGCAGCAGCTGGCGGCCCAGCATGGCCGTGCCGTCGTAGGCGAGGGTGCTCATGCGGCGACCTCCTGCTCCTTGTCGGCCGTCAGACGCAGGAACACGTCGTCGAGCGTGGGTGGTTCGAGACGCGCGTCGAGCAACGGCACCCCGGCCGCGTCCAGTTCGCGCACCAGCCGGGGGAGGGTGAGGGTGGTGTCCCGGGTGACCGCGCCGACGGCCACCCGCTCGTGGTCGAACGTCGGCTGTCCGCCGGTGAGCCGGTCGAGCACCCCGGCCGCGGCCATGAGGGCCTCCGGGTGCGCGACGACGACCTCGACGTGGGTGCCGATCACCGCCTTGAGCTGGGCGGGCGATCCGGTGTGGGCGACCAGGCCCCGGTCCACCAGGGCGATGTCGTCGGCGAGCTGGTCCGCCTCCTCCAGGTACTGGGTGGTCAGCAGGACCGTCGTGCCGTCCTGCTTCAGCTCCCGCACCGCGTCCCGGACGGCGCCGCGGCTCGCCGGGTCCAGGCCGGTCGTCGGCTCGTCCAGGAAGAGGATCTCCGGGCGGCGCACCAGGCTCGCCGCGAGGTCCAGGCGCCGCCGCATGCCGCCCGACCAGGTGGACGCGGGCCGGTCGGCGGCCTCGGTCAGCCCGAAGCGCTCCAGCAGCTCGCCGGCCCGCTCGTTCGGCGCCCGCATCCGGTGCAGCCGGGCGAACAGCCGAAGGTTCTGCCGCCCGGTGAGGTCCCCGTCGACCGACGCGTACTGCCCGGTCACGCCGATGGCGCGGCGTACGGCCGCGGCCTCGCGGACCAGGTCGTGCCCCGCGACCGTGGCCGACCCCGCGTCCGGGCGCAGCAGCGTGGTCAGCAGCCGTACCGCCGTCGTCTTGCCCGCCCCGTTCGGTCCGAGAATCCCGCAGACCGTGCCCCGCGGGACGGCGAGGTCGAGCCCGCGCAGGGCGCGCACCTCGCCGAACCGCTTCTCCAGACCCTCACTAAGTACAGCGTACGTAGTAGTCATGGGTCGACCATAGCGCACTACGTACGCTGTACGTAACTAAGATGGTGGCCGAGGTGATGATCGATGGCGGGCCGAGCGGCCGTACCCGAAGTGATCTGGGCGCGCCCCGAGCGCACCGGGCGTGGGCCGAAGCCGGCGTACACCCGCGCCGACATCGCGGCGGCGGCGGTGCGGATCGCCGACGCCGAGGGCCTGGACGGGGTGTCGATGCGGCGCGTCGCGGCCGAGCTGGGCTGCGGCACCATGTCGCTCTACAACTACGTCCCCCGCAAGGAGGACCTGTACGAGCTCATGATCGACGCGATCGGTGCGGAGCACGAGATCCAGGAGCCCTCGGGGGACTGGCGGGCCGACATGGTCCGCAACGCGATGGAGACGCGCGGGATCATGCACCGGCACACCTGGGTGCCGCGGCTGATGTCAGGGTTCTACGGCTTCAGCCCCAACAGCCTGCGCTACCTGGAGCACTGCCTGGACTGCCTGGCGCCCCTCGATCTGCCGTACGCCGCCAAGACGGAGCTCGTCGCGCTGCTCAACGGGGTCGTGACGACGTACACCGCGAACGAGATCGCCACCGCCGAGCGCACCCGGTCGCTGCCCTGGACCGAGGAGGAGGAGAACGCGGTCCGGATCGCCTACCTCGGGAGTCAGGTGGCGACGGGGGCGTATCCGCGGCTGGCGGCGGCGTTCATGGAGCAGAGCGGGCCGATCGATCTGGAGGGGGTGTTCCGGCGGGCGCTGGAGCGGGTGCTGGACGCGTTTGATCCGGAGAGGCGCTAAAGCAGGGCGAGTTGACCCTCGGGGCCCTCTTCGTGACCGTCGAGCACCGACGCCGGCCCCCGTGCCCAGTCCGGTACCGGCAGCACCCCCGCCCTGCGCAGGTCCGCCGTCCTGATCCCGGACGTCAACTCCTCCTGCACCGGCTCCACTTCCGCCAGCAGCGCCAGGATCGTGATCAGCTCCAGCAGCTCCGACGTCCAGGTCTGGGTCCAGGTGGCCGGGCGGATCGCCGCCAGCGTGCCCGGCCCGGACTCCGCCGTCCGGGCCGTGAACCACTCCTCCAGGACCCGTACTCCACCCACCTCGTAGTCCCAGGCCTCCGGCGGTACCGGCGAGATGCGGCCCTCGTCGAGGTGGAGGGTCTCCTCGTCGCGGTCGTAGTGCAGGGTGAGCGGACGGGACGGCAGGGGAGCGCGGACGTAGGGGCGGCGGCCGCCCGGCAGCCGGGGGCGTTCGCCGTCACGGCGCATCAGCCACAGCAGCCGGTGGCCCGACTCCACGCCCCGCGCCCACAGTTCGGGGTCGCCGGTGAGCGGGACGGTCAGGTCGGGGCGGACCGCGGCCATGATCCAGGCGAGGACGTCCGGCGGGGACGGGGTCTGCCCGAGACGCTCGCCCAGAACGGTCAACAGGCCCGGCGCCAGATTCGGTTCGGTGCCTCCCGGGCGGCGGTACAGCGGGCGGACCCGGCCGGGCCGCAGCAGCGGGAACAGCGAGGTGGCCACCAGCAGCGGGCCCGGTCCGCCACCCGCCGTCTCCGCCACGAACACCTGGTCGTCGTCGGCCACCCGCCACAACTCCGGGCGGGCGGTGTCGATCAGACGGTGGTCCGGGATCAGCCACTGTTCGTCGAAGGGGGCGTACAGGACGCGGACGGGCTCGGGGCAGGGGCCGGTCGCCCGGACGAGTTTCTCCGTGCCGCCGGTACGGCCCGGCAGTTGGCCCACCGCCGAGCGCAGGGTGCGCGAGCGCGTCGGCTCGAACAGGGCCTCGCGGTCCGGCCCTTCGGCCTTCAGCAAGGCGTCCCAGCGGGCTTTCAGGGAGGCCGCGTCGGGACCCGCCGGCCACCCCCGGCCGAGCCGCGGCGGTGCGACGGACCACGGCATGAGGTCCGCGAGCAGCGGAGCGTCGTCGTGCGTCACGCTGGGCATCGTACGACTTCGCCGCGACACCGGGGTCAGGTCGCCTCCAAGGTCACCGTGAAGGAGAAGCGGTCGCCCCGGTAGTGGATGACCGCCACGTCCAGCACCCGCCCCTCCGTGTCATAGGTGACGCCCGTGTAGTGCAGGATCGGGCTGAGCAGCGGCACTCGGAGCAGCTGGGCCGTCTCCGGGTCGGCCAGCCGCGCCTCCACGGTGTCCGTGATGCGGCTGATGTCCGCCCCGACGACATCCCGCAGCACCTTGGTCATCGGCCGGCGGACCAGGTCCTCGGGGTCGATGCGGGCGGCGAGTTCGGGACGGACCCAGTTGCGCGCGTGGTTCGTCGGCTCACCGGTCTTCTCGTCCGAGCGCAGCCGGTGGTATGTCCCCAGCTCGTCCAGGTCGGGGTAGTGCTCGGCGAGTTCGGGCGGCACCGGACCCCTGCCGTGCTCCAGCAGTTCCGTGGTCATGCCGGACTGCTGGGCCACGATCGCGTCCACCGAGCCGAGCAGCCGCACCGGAGCGGTCCGCAGCGCGTTCGGCTCGATGAAGGTGCCGCGCCGGCGGTGGCGCGTGATCAGCCCCTCGTCCTCCAGCTCCTTCAGCGCCTGCCGCATGGTCAGCACGCTCACCCCGTAGTGGCCCGCCAACTGCTCCTCGGTGGGCAGTCGCAGCGGGTCCTGGGGCGAGCGGCCCAGTATCGAGGCGCGCAGCGACTGCGACACCTGGTACCAGAGCGGCAGCTTGCGGTTCAGGACGATCGAGTCCGGGGCGAAGGAGGTCACAGGGCCATCCGTACCGGTCGGGGATCTTCAGTGCAAGGGGCGGAAGTGGCGCTCCAGGCCCTGCCACACGTCGTCGTAGTGGCGTTGCAGGTGGTCCGCCTGGGCGGCGTGGGCGGTCAGCGTCACCGGCCACCGCGTCTCGAACATGAACGCCAGCCCGTCGTCCACCTTCTGCGGCTTCAGCTCGGCCGCGCTCGCCTTGTCGAAGGTCTCCCGGTCCGGTCCGTGCGCCGACATCATGTTGTGCAGCGAGCCGCCGCCGGGCACGAAGCCCTCCGCCTTGGCGTCGTAGGCGCCCTCGATGAGGCCCATGTACTCGCTCATCACGTTCCGGTGGAAGTACGGCGGCCGGAAGGTGTCCTCGCCCACCAGCCAGCGCGGCGCGAAGACCACGAAGTCCACCCCGGCGAGACCGGGGGTGTCGCTCGGCGACGTCAGCACCGTGAAGATCGACGGGTCCGGGTGGTCGTACGAGATCGTCCCGATGACATTGAAACGGCGCAGATCGTAGACGTACGGCACGAGGTTGCCGTGCCAGGCGACCACGTCCAGCGGGGAGTGGTCGTAGCGGGCCGTCCAGAGGTTGCCGCAGAACTTGTTCACCACCTCCACCGGGCCCTCGGTGTCGTCGTACGCCGCGACCGGCGCCTTGAAGTCCCGGGCGTTGGCCAGGCCGTTGGCGCCGATCGGGCCGAGGTCGGGGAGGCGGAAGGGGGCGCCGTAGTTCTCGCAGACGTACCCGCGGGCCGACTCGTCGAGGAGTTCCACCCGGAACCGCACGCCCCGCGGGATCAGCGCGACATGGCCGGGCTCGGCGTGCAGCAGTCCGAACTCGGTGTGCAGGAGGAGCCCGCCGCGCTCGGGGACGATCAGCAGCTCGCCGTCGGCATCGCTGAAGACGCGGTCCATGGAGTCGGTGGCGTGGTACAGGTGCACGGCCATGCCGGTGCGCTGGGCCGCGTCGCCGTTGCCGCCGAGGGTCCACAGGCCGGCCAGGAAGTCGGTGCCCTCCGTGGGTTCGGGGAGCGGGTTCCAGCGCAGCCGGTTCGGGTCGGGCACGGACTCGGTGAAGGGTGCCGTGCGGAGCCATCCGTTGTGGGCGTGGGTGAACGCCGGGTGCGCGGCCGACGGGCGGATGCGGTACAGCCAGGAGCGGCGGTTGTGGGCGCGGGGCTCGGTGAACGCCGTGCCGCTCAGCTGCTCCGCGTACAGGCCGAGAGGGGCGCGTTGCGGTGAGTTGCGGCCCTCGGGCAGTGCCCCCGGGACCGCCTCCGAGCTGTGCTCGTTGCCGAAGCCGGAGAGGTAGGTCAGGCCTTCCGCGGTCTTCCGCGTGTCCCCGCTCATGATCGCTCCCTTGCGGTCTGATTCCTATGGGACACCGTAGGATTGCGATTTCGCCCGCGCAAGGGGTAGTCCGGAGGTCCTCATCAGGGAGGAGGAGAACCAGCCTCCAGGGGGATCCGACTGCCGGACGGCTGTTCTACGCTCCCGGGCATGACGTGGACGCGGGCCCTCCCGGCCGCGCTCGCGGTCTGTGTCCTGCTGCTGACCGGAACCGCGAGCTGCGACTCCGGCGATGCGGGGCAGAAACAGAGAGCGGTGTCGCCCTCGCCGGTGGGCAAGGTGCTCAAGGACACCGACGAGCAGGGCCGGCACTACCGCGAGGTGGACGGCAAGGACGCCCCCGACGTCGGCATCGAGGTGCAGCCCGACACCGACGACAGCTGGGACGTACGCCTGACCGTCACCCGCTTCCGCTTCTCCCCGCCCGGCGCCGGGGCGGCCCCGGTGGAGGGCCGCGGACTCGCCTACCTGTACGTCGACGGCGGCCTCGTCACCCGGCTGCGCACCCCCGAGTACCGCATCCCCGGCGACCTCGTCCCACGCGGTACCCATACGGTCACCGTCCGCCTCTACGCCGACGACGGCACCGTGTGGGCGGTCGACGGCGACCCGGTGGAGAGCGCGGCGGACATCACGGTGTCGGGCGCCGAGGCGTCGCCGGACGCGGAGATCTCGCCGGGAGCCGTGGCTTCGCCGGGCTCGGTGACCGCGCAGGGCTCTGCGGCCTCGCCGGGCTCGGTGACCGCGCAGGGCTCTGCGGCTTCGCCGCACTTCGCCGCTTCGCCGCACGCCTCGGCCTCGACGGACGTCGCCGCCGTCGCTGCCGCCGCTGACGCCTCCGCGTCCCCTTCCGGCCCGGCCGTGCTGAGTGCACCCGGCACGTATGTGCGTACTGGGGGGCGAGGTTCACCGGACTGCGCCGGAAAGGCATCATGAAGCCCGTGCCCCACGCGACATCCGCGACATCGCTCCGCCGAGCGCCCGTGCAGCGGCGCAGTGCCGAACGGCTGACCAGGATTCTCGACGCCTGCGCCGACCTCCTCGACGAGGTCGGTTACGACGACCTGAGCACGCGGGCCGTCGCCCAGCGGGCCGGCGTCCCCATCGGCTCCGTCTACCGCTTCTTCGGCAACAAGCGGCAGATGGCCGACGCCCTGGCCCAGCGCAACCTGGAGCGCTTCAGCGAGCAGGTCGCCGAGCGCCTCCGGGGCGCCGACGGGCACTGGCGGGCCGCCCTGGACGCCGTCCTCGACGAGTACCTCGTCATGAAGCGCTCGGTGCCCGGCTTCTCCCTCGTCGACTTCGGCAACCAGATCCCCGTCGGCTCCCGCGCCGAACCCAACCACCGCGTCGCCGACCGCCTCACCGAGCTCCTCTCCGGCTACCTCCACCGCGAGCCCGACGACGATCTGCGCCGCACCTTCCTGATCGCCGTGGAGACCGCCGACACCCTCGTCCACCTGGCCTTCCGGGTGGCGCCGGGCGGCGACGAGCGGATCATCGCGGAGGCCCGCGAGATGCTCCGCGCCTATCTCGCCCGGGTGCTGGACTGACCGCCGCCGCACGGCCCGGCGCGCAGGGACTCCCCACCATGCCTACTGGTCGGTATGCTCGGCCGGGACCGGCACCGCTGCCCCGGGAGGACCCGTGTCCCGCACCGCCCTGCGTATCTGCCCCCTGTGCGAGGCCACCTGCGGCCTGACCCTCACCATCGAGGGGACCCGGGTCACCGGTGCCCGCGGCGATCGCGACGACGTGTTCAGCCAGGGGTTCATCTGCCCCAAGGGCGCCGCCTTCGGTGCCGTCGACGGCGACCCCGACCGGCTGCGCACCCCGCTGGTCCGCAAGGACGGCGAGCTGCGCGAGGCCACCTGGGAGGAGGCCTTCGACGCGGTGGCCGCCGGCATCCGGCCGGTCGTCGAGCGCCACGGCCCGCACGCGGTGGGCGTCGTGCTCGGCAACCCCAACGTCCACACCATGGCCGGCGCCCTCTACCCGCCGGTCCTGCTCGCCGGTCTCGGCACCCGCAGCGTCTTCACCGCCTCGACGGTCGACCAGATGCCCAAGCACGTCTCCAGCGGGCTTCTCTTCGGCGACGCCAACGCGATCCCGGTCCCGGACCTCGACCACACCGACCATCTGCTGCTCATCGGCGCCAACCCCCTGGAGTCCAACGGCAGTCTGTGCACCGCCCCCGACTTCCCCGGCAAGCTCAAGGCGCTCAAGGCCCGCGGCGGCACCCTCACCGTCATCGACCCCCGCCGCACCCGCACCGCGAAGCTCGCCGACCGCCACCTCGCGATCCGCCCCGGCGCGGACGCGCTGCTGCTGGCGGCGATGACGTACACCCTGTTCGAGGAGGGCCTCGTCGACCCGGGGGAGCTGACCCCGCACCTGCAAGGGCTCGACGAACTCCGCGATGCCGTAGGGGACTTCACGCCCGAGGCCGTCGCCGGCGCCTGTGACGTCGACGCCGCCACCATCCGCACCCTCGCCCGCGAGCTGGCCGCCGCCCCCACCGCCGCCGTCTACGCCCGCATCGGCAGCTGCACCGTCCCGCACGGCACGCTGGCCAGCTGGCTGGTCGACGTGCTGAACATCCTGACCGGCAACCTCGACCGGCCGGGCGGCGCCCTCTTCCCGCAGGCCGCCACCGACCGCACCCCCCGGCCCGCCGGGCCCAGCCACGGCTTCGCGCTCGGCCGCTGGCACTCCCGGGTGAGCCGGCATCCCGAGGCCAAGGGCGAACTGCCCATCTCCGCCCTCGCCGAGGAGATCGACACCGCGACCGAGGAGGGCGAGCCGGTCCGGGCGGTCGTCACCGTCGCCGCCAACCCCGTCCTGTCGGTGCCCGACGGCGACCGGCTCGACAAGGCCCTCGACGGGCTCGACTTCATGGTCAGCGTCGACCCCTACCTCAACGAGACCTCACGCCACGCCCACGTCGTGCTGCCCCCGCCGCCGCCCTCGCAGAGCCCGCACCACGACTTCGCCTTCAACACCCTCGCCGTCCGCAACCAGGTCCGCTACACCCGCCCCGCCGTTCCGCTGGAGCCCGGCCGCATGGCCGAGACCGAGATCCTGGCCCGACTGGTCCTCGCCGCCACCGGCATGCACGGCGCCGACCCGTCGGCCGTGGACGACCTGGTCATCGGACAGACCCTCGGCAAGGCCGTCAAGGAACCCCACTCGCCGGTGCACGGCCGTGACGCCAGGGAACTCGCCGGTCTGCTGACCGGTGTCTCCGGCCCCGAGCGGCGGCTCGACATGATGCTGCGCCTCGGCCCCTACGGCGACGGGTTCGGCGTACGACCGGACGGGCTGAGCCTGGAGAAGCTGCTGGCGCATCCGCACGGCCTCGACCTCGGACCGCTCGCCTCCCGGCTGCCGCAGCCGCTGAAGACGCGCAGCGGGAAGGTGGAGTTGCTGCCGCAGCCGATCGCCGACGACCTGCCCCGGCTGCGGCAGGCCCTGACCGAGCGTCCGGAAGGGCTGGTCCTCGTCGGCCGCCGTCACCTGCGCTCCAACAACAGCTGGATGCACAACGTCCCGGCCCTCACCGGCGGCACCAACCGCTGCACCCTGCACATCCACCCCGAGGACGCCGACAGGCTGGGCGTGGGCGACGGGCAGGCGGTACGGGTCAAGGGCGCCGGGGGAGAGGTCGTCGCGCCCGTGGAGGTCACCGACACCGTGCGGCCCGGCGTGGTCAGCCTCCCGCACGGCTGGGGCCACGACCGCCCCGGAACCCGCCTCGGCCATGCCGCCACCGACCCCGGCGTCAACGTCAACCAGCTCCTCGACGGCAGCCTGCTCGACCCCCTGTCGGGCAACGCGGTACTCAACGGCGTCCCCGTAAAACTGGCCACCGCGTCGGCCCCGTGAGCAGCGCAAAGCCGTGACCTGCAGTTTTGCGCTTATTGCTCGCACGTCAACGTCTTGTTAACACCGCTCGACGGCACCTAACGTCCATCGCACCGCCGGCCCTGGTGGGATGTTCAAGGGCGAACGTTAGGTATCCACTCATGTTGACCATCCTCGGCTTCGCCATGATCGCGACCTTCCTGGTCCTGATCATGATGAAGAAGATGTCGCCGATCGCGGCGCTCGTGCTGATCCCGGCATTGTTCTGCGTGTTCGTAGGAAAGGGCGCCAAGCTCGGTGACTACGTCATCGACGGCGTCACCAGCCTCGCCCCCACCGCGGCGATGCTCATGTTCGCGATCGTCTACTTCGGTGTGATGATCGACGTCGGCCTCTTCGACCCGATCGTCCGGGGCATCCTGAAGTTCGCGAAGGCCGACCCGATGCGGATCGTCGTCGGCACCGCGATCCTGGCCGCGATCGTCTCCCTCGACGGCGACGGCTCGACCACCTTCATGATCACGGTCTCGGCGATGTACCCGCTGTACAAGCGCCTCAAGATGAGCCTGGTCGTGATGACCGGTGTGGCCGCCATGGCCAACGGCGTGATGAACACCCTGCCGTGGGGCGGCCCGACCGCCCGTGCGGCCACCGCGCTCAAGCTCGACGCCAGCGACATCTTCGTCCCGATGATCCCGGCCCTGGCCGTCGGCCTGGTGGGCGTCTTCGTCCTGTCGTACTTCCTCGGCCTGCGCGAGCGGAAGCGGCTCGGTGTGCTGACGCTGGAGGAGGTCCTGGCCGAGGAGAAGGAGACCGAGACGGTCCTCGTGGGCGCCGGTTCCGGCGGCACGGGCGCGAGCAGGACCACCGGCGGCTCCGGCACCGGCTCCGGCTCCGGCACCGGCACCGGCTCCGGCTCCGGCTCCGGCACCGGCACCGACGCCGAGGACGACGAGGAGCAGGAGCGCTTCACGGTCCTCGACCCGAACCGCGCCACCCTGCGCCCCAAGCTGTACTGGTTCAACGCGCTGGTCACCGCCACCCTGCTGACCGCCATGATCATGGAATGGCTGCCGATCCCGGTGCTGTTCCTGCTCGGCGCCGCGCTCGTGCTCACGGTCAACTTCCCGCACATCCCCGACCAGAAGGCCCGGCTGGCCGCCCACGCCGACAACGTCCTCAACGTCTCCGGCATGGTCTTCGCCGCCGCCGTCTTCACCGGCGTCCTCCAGGGCACCGGCATGGTCGACCACATGGCCCGCTGGATGGTCGACGTCATCCCCGAGGGCATGGGCCCGCACATGGCCCTCGTCACCGGTGTGCTGAGCCTGCCGCTCACCTACTTCATGTCGAACGACGGCTTCTACTTCGGCGTCCTGCCCGTCCTCGCCGAGGCCGGTGCCGCGCACGGCGTCTCCCCGCTGGAGATGGCCCGCGCCTCCCTCGTCGGCCAGCCGCTGCACATGTCCAGCCCGCTCGTCCCGGCCGTCTACGTCCTGGTCGGCATGGCCAAGGTGGAGTTCGGCGACCACACGAAATTCGTGGTCAAGTGGGCCGCCCTCACCTGCCTGATCATCCTCGGGGCAGGCATCCTCTTCGGCATCATCTGATCCTCGCAAGGAGACTCCGATCATGGCGCCCGGCAGGAACCGCGGCTGGCTGCTCCGCCTCGTCATCGCCTTCAGCTTCGCGCAGGGGGCGGTGTCGATGGCCCGGCCCGCCGTCTCCTACCGGGCCCTCGCGCTGGGCGCGGACGAGCGGGCCATCGGTGTCATCGCGGGGGTCTACGCCCTGCTCCCGCTGTTCGCCGCGGTCCCGCTGGGCCGGCGCACCGACCACGGCCGCTGCGCACCCCTGCTGCCCGTCGGCGTGGTCCTGATAGCGGGCGGCTGCGCACTGAGCGGCATCGCAGGCTCCCTGTGGGCGATGGCGGTCTGGAGCGGGGTGATGGGCCTCGGCCACCTCTGCTTCGTGATCGGCGCCCAGTCCCTGGTCGCCCGCCAGTCCGCCCCGCACGAACAGGACCGCAACTTCGGCCACTTCACCATCGGCGCCTCCCTCGGCCAGTTGGTCGGCCCGGTCGCCGCGGGCGCGCTGATCGGCGGCCAGGACATGGCGGGCACCAGCGCCCTCGCCCTGCTCGTCGCGGGGGCGGGCGCCGCGGTCGCGGTCACCTCCCTGTGGCGCATCGAGGACCGTACGGCGGTCAAGTCCCGTACGGAACAAGGCGACCGGGTCCCCGTGGGGCGCATCCTGCGTGCCCGGGGCGTCCCGGCGGGCATCTTCATCAGCCTCGCCGTCCTCTCCGCGACCGACATCCTCACCGCCTACCTCCCGGTCGTCGGCGAGCACCGCGGAATCGCCCCCTCCGTGATCGGTCTCCTGCTCAGCCTCCGCGCGGCCGCCACTATCGCCTGTCGCCTGGTGCTGACCCCGCTGCTGCGGCTGCTGGGCCGCGCCATGCTGCTGACCGTCACCTGCCTGCTGGCCGCCGTGCTGTGCGCCGGCATCGCCCTGCCGGTGCCGGTGTGGGCGCTCGCGCTGATGCTCGCGGTGCTCGGCTTCTGCCTCGGCGTCGGGCAGCCGCTGTCCATGACGACGGTCGTGCAGGCGGCCCCCGACGGCGCCCGCTCCACCGCCCTCGCCCTGCGCCTGACCGGCAACCGCCTCGGCCAGGTGGCCGCGCCCGCCACGGCGGGCCTGGTCGCGGGGGTCGCAGGGGTGGCGGCGCCCTTCGTGATGCTGGGCGCGCTGCTGCTGCTGTCGGCGGGGGTGGCGCTGCGCTCGCCGGAGCGGCCGGCCGGGGAGCCGGGGACGGCGTCCGGAATCCGCCGTTCGGGAGCGGCGGTGGGCCGTAAGGAGGACGCCTGACGGAGTGTCGGGGCGTGTTCCCGCACAAGAAGTGGCGTATGTGACACAGAGTCAGACGCGATGCGATTTGTATGAAAATCGCCTGACTCGGAGGAAATGCGCATGCCCATCGTCGCCCGCCCCCGCCGCGCCCGCGGCCGTACCGCAGCCCTCGCGGCGCTCACCGTCGCAGGCACCGCTCTGATCGGCGCACCTGCCGCAGCGGCGCCCGGCGACAACGGAGACGTCAAGATCCACGAGAACGGCACGCCGTTCGACGACCAACGGGACGAGTCGAAGGTCTGCGACTTCTACCTCGCGGCCTTCGGCTTCGACCAGCAGGAGGACGTCAGCTGGAGCATCGACCCGCAGGGCCAGGGGCCGAACGCGGGTGCCGGACACCTCGAGGGCGACATCACGACCGACGACCAGGGCGCCGCGCACACCGTGCCGCTGGGGCTGCCCAACGGGCTGTACAAGCTCACCTGGAAGACCGCCGACGGCAACGGTGCGGGCAAGTTCAAGGTGTTCACCGTCGACTGCGCGAGCCCGAAGCCGACGCCGAGCATGCCGGGCGGCGGTCCGGGCGGCCCCAACGGAGGTCCTCCGGCGGGCGGCGGCGGACTCGCCCGGGACGCGGCGATGGGGCCCGTGGCCGGTGCCGCCGTGGTGGGCCTGGCCGCCGTCGGCGGTGCGGTGTGGCTGCGGCTCCGCCGTCGCCCGCACGGCGCGTCCTAGACCGTGTCCTTCGGATCGGCCCGACCCGGGGCCACCGCACCTGAGGGCGCGGGGGAGCGGGGCGTGGGCGCGCAGCCGCACGGCGCAGGAGGGAGCCGCCGCGACCGGGGCCACCCCTCCGGGACCGGGCGCGCCACGCCCCGCGGCCCCGGGGTGATCCGAGCGGCACGGACCGGGCCCCGGCGAACTCCCCGGCGCCGGAGCCGCGCCTACCGGCTGGTGCGGACGGCCGCGGTGGCCGGCTGCCTGATCCTGGCGGGTGTCCTCTGGACGCACGACGAGGTTCCCGACGACACGGCGGTGCCCGGCGATACGGTCACCGCCGCGGGGCGGGGTGCCGCGGCCGGGGCGGAGGACGCCGTGGGGTCGGGTGCCGCGGCCGGGCCGGGGGACGCCGTGGGATCGGGCGCCGGGGGCGGGCCGGGCGCCGTGGCCGGGACGGGAAGCGCCGTCGGGCAGGGTGCCGCGGCCGGGACGGGAAGCGCCGCTGGGCAGGGCGCCGCCGTCGGCCCGGGCGCCCGGGCCGACGGACGTGCGGCAGCACAGGAGGCGCCGGCCAGGGGCACCGGCCTGCACGCGCCCCCGTCCGCCCCGACCGGCGGCGGCGTGGCCGGAACGGGGCCGGAACCAACCGCTCCCGACCCGGGCGCGGCCCGGTCCCGGCCGACCGCCCCCGAAGCGCAGGGGGCACGCACCCCGCAGCCCCGTACCGGCGCTGACGGCGTACGGCGCCCGGGGCGCCCCGCGGTGTCGGCGCCCCGCCCCCTGCCGCCTTCGCGGGCCACCCGGCTTCTGATCCCGTATCTGGACGTCGACGCCCCGGTCACGGACCTGCGGCTCGACCGGCACCGGCGTCTGGAGGCACCGCCGGGCGATGATCCGAACCTCGTGGGCTGGTACAAGGACGGCCCGGCCCCCGGCGGACAGGGGACCGCCGTGGTGGTGGGTCATCTGGACACCGACACCGGCCCCGCGGTCTTCGCGGGCCTGTCCGAGCTGAAACGCGGGCGCCTGATCGAGGTGCGGCGTGCGGACGGACGTACCGCTGTCTACCGCGTCGACGCCGTCCGGGAGTACGACAAGGCGCACTTCCCCGACCGGGAGGTGTACGGCTCCCGGGGCCGCCCCGAACTGCGGCTCATCACCTGCGGCGGCGCGTACGACCGCAGGACCGGCTACTCGGGCAACCTCGTCGTCTTCGCCCGCCTCGTGGCGGCCCGGGACGCCCCGGCGGCAGCCGCCCGACGCTGACCCCGGCGCTTTCCGAGGCTGAATATGACCGTCCGGTTTCTCACGTGCTGGACCACACCGTCCGATCCTGCCCGTTCTCTTCCCCCGGCCGCGCACATTCCGTTAACTTCCGTGACTCATAGGCCCCGTGCGACTCGCCCGGGGCATTCGGCCACGGAGCAACAGCGCTCAGTCAGCCCCCGGGGGCACCTGCCATGACACGCGCCATCTCTCTGCACGACGTGAACAAGAGCTATACGCGAGGCACTCGGGTGGTGGACCGGCTCACGCTGGACATCGCGCCGGGCGAGTTCCTCGTGCTGCTGGGCCCCTCCGGCTGCGGCAAGTCCACCGTCCTCAGGATGATCGCGGGTCTTGAGGAGATCGACGAGGGCGAGCTGCTGCTCGACGGCGAGTACGCCAACGACCTCCCGCCGTCCGAGCGGGACATCGCGATGGTCTTCCAGAACTTCGCCCTCTATCCGAGCATGACGAGCCGCGACAACATCGGCTTCCCGCTGCGCATCGAGGCCCCCGGCGCCGACCCGCGCCCGCGCGTGGACGCCACCGCCCGCATGCTGGGCATCGAGGAGCTCCTCGACCGCTTCCCCGCCCAGCTCTCCGGCGGTGAACGCCAGCGCGTCGCCATGGGCCGGGCCATCGCCCGTCACCCCTCGGCGTTCCTGATGGACGAGCCGCTGTCCAACCTCGACGCCAAGCTCCGCAACCACCTGCGCGCCGAAATATCCGCGCTCACCCGCGAATTGGGCGTCACCACGGTCTACGTCACCCACGACCAGGCCGAGGCCATGTCGCTCGGCGACCGGGTCGCCGTCCTGCGGGGCGGCGTCCTGCAACAGGTCGGCAGCCCGCGCGAGGTGTACGCGCTGCCCCGCAACGTCTTCGTCGCCGCCTTCATCGGCACCCCGCGGATCAACCTCCTCCAGGGCCTGGTCCGCGCCCCGCTCGACGGCGCGATGACCATCAGCCTCGGCAAGCAGTACCTGCGGCTGCCCGAACCCCTGTCCCTGGATCACCAGTTGCTCCGCGTCCAGCAGGGCCGCGAGGTCATCGTGGGGCTGCGTTCGGAGGCGGTGCGCATCGCCAAGCCGTCCGCCGCCCGCCCCGGCGAGATGCCGCTCACCGGCCTCGTGGAGCACGTCGAGTTCCAGGGCCACGAGAACCTCGTCCACTTCAACACCGGCTCCCGCCCGGCCGTCGTGCCCGACCTGGAGGCCCCGCGACCCGCCGCCCGCCCCGCCCGGCGCCGCCGCCGTGAGGGGCCGGGCGTCCTGGACCGGCTCCGGCAGCGCGCGGACGCCCTGCGCGCGGGCCCGGTGGTGGTCCTCGACGAGCCGCCGGACAACACCCCCGTGGCGCCGCCGGAGGGCCGCCTCCCCGGCGACCTGATCGTCCGCACCACCCCCGACCTCCAGCTCCGCCACGGCATGCACGTCCCTCTCCTGGTCGACCTCGCCCACCTGTTCGTCTTCGACCAGCACGGCGAACGCATCAGCCCGGCCCCGGCACGCCTGCCGGACCTGGAGGAGTGACGGCCGGGCACGGTGTCCGGGCGCGGGGCGCGGGTGCCGCACGCGTATCTGCCTGCCTGACCTGCCCCTGCGCTTACCTGTATGACCTGCCAATATGCATGTCTGTATGAACGCGCACCTCACCTGACCCGCGCCACCCCCGACCAGCAGTTCACGGGCGGACGGTCGGGGGTCGGTGGGGAGGGGTGACGGCCGGGTCGGGGCCGGCTTCTGATGGCATGAGTGCATGAGCGTCTGGCATTCGAAAACTAACGTCGCTAGTTTATGAGCCGGACGACGACACGGCCACGCCCCCGCCGGGAGGACGCACGATGAAGGCACACGACGGCATGTACATCGACGGCACATGGCGGCCCGCCGCCGGCCGGGACACGATCGAGGTCGTGAACCCGGTCGACGAACAGGTCATCGGCCGGGTCCCGGCCGGTACCGCCGAGGACGTCGACACCGCCGTACGGGCCGCCCGTGCCGCCCTCCCGGCCTGGGCCGCCACCCCGCCCGCCGAGCGGGCCGCGCGGCTGGCCGCCCTCCGGGACGCCCTCGTGGCCCGCAAGGACGAGATCGCCGAGACGGTCACCGCCGAGCTCGGCTCACCCCTGAAGTTCTCCGAGAACGTCCACGCGGCCGTCCCGATCGCCGTCGCGGGCTCGTACGCCGAGCTCGCCGCGACCCACGCCTTCGAGGAGAAGGTCGGCAACTCCACCGTCCTCCACGAGCCCATCGGCGTGGTCGGGGCCATCACGCCCTGGAACTACCCCCTGCACCAGATCGTCGCCAAGGTCGCCCCGGCCCTCGCGGCCGGCTGCACGGTGGTGCTCAAGCCCGCCGAGGACACCCCGCTGGTCGCCCAGCTCTTCGCCGAGGCGGTCCACGAGGCGGGCGTCCCCGCCGGCGTCTTCAACCTGGTCACCGGTCGCGGCCCGGTCGCGGGCCAGGCCCTTGCCGAGCACCCGGGGGTCGACCTGGTCTCCTTCACCGGCTCCACCGCGGTCGGCCGCCAGATCGCCGTCACGGCCGGGGCCGCCATCAAGAAGGTCGCCCTGGAACTCGGCGGCAAGTCCGCCAACGTGATCCTGCCGAGTGCCGACCTCGCCAAGGCCGTCAACGTCGGCGTCGCCAACGTCATGTCCAACTCCGGCCAGACGTGCAGCGCGTGGACCCGCATGCTCGTCCACCGCGACCGGTACGACGAGGCGGTGCGGCTCGCCGCCACCGCCGCCGCCAAGTACGGCGACCGCATCGGCCCGGTCGTCAACGCCAAGCAGCGGGACAGGGTGCGGAGTTACATCCAGAAAGGGCTGGCGGAGGGCGCCCGGCTGGTCGCCGGTGGCCCCGAATCCCCGCGTGAGCAGGGATACTTCGTCGCCCCGACGGTCTTCGCCGACGTCACCCCCGAGATGACGATCGCCCAGGAGGAGATCTTCGGCCCCGTCCTCTCCGTCCTCCGCTACGACGACGAGGACGACGCCCTGCGCATCGCCAACGGCACGGTGTACGGCCTCGCGGGCGCCGTCTGGGCCGGCGAGGAGGCCGAGGCGGTGGCCTTCGCGCGCCGGATGGACACCGGGCAGGTCGACATCAACGGCGGCCGTTTCAACCCCCTGGCCCCGTTCGGCGGTTACAAGCAGTCCGGCGTCGGCCGCGAGCTCGGCTCGCACGGTCTCGCCGAGTACCTCCAGACCAAGTCCCTCCAGTTCTGAGGAGCGTTTCCGTGGTTCGCGCAGCAGTCCTTCGCGCCGTGGGCGCCCCCCTGGAGATCACCGACATCGAGCTCCCGGACCCCGGCCCCGGCCAGGTCCGCGTCCGGCTCGCCGCCGCCGGCGTCTGCCACTCCGACCTGTCGCTGTCCAACGGCACCATGCGGGTACCGGTCCCGGCGGTCCTCGGCCACGAGGGCGCGGGCACGGTGGTCGCCATTGGCGAAGGCGTCACGGGGGTGGCGCCCGGTGACCCCGTCGTCCTCAACTGGGCCCCGGCCTGCGGCGGCTGCCACGCCTGCGCGCTCGGCGAGGTCTGGCTGTGCGCCAACGCCCTCAACGGCGCCGCCGCCGTCCACGCCCGCACCGCGGACGGCACCGACCTGCACCCCGGCCTGAACGTCGCCGCGTTCGCCGAGGAGACCGTCGTGTCCGCCTCCTGCGTCCTGCCGCTCCCCGACGGCATCCCGCTCACCGACGCGGCCCTCCTCGGCTGCGCCGTCCTCACCGGCTACGGCGCCGTCCATCACTCGGCACGCGTCCGCGAGGGCGAGACGGTCGCGGTGTTCGGCGTCGGGGGAGTGGGCCTGGCCACCCTCCAGGCGGCCCGGATCGCGGGCGCCTCGAAGATCGTCGCGGTCGATGTCTCCCCGGAGAAGGAGGAGCTGGCGCGTTCGGCGGGAGCCACCGACTACGTCGTCGCCTCCGACGCCACCGCCCGCGAGATCAGGGCCCTCACGGGCAAGCAGGGCGTGGACGTGGCCGTCGAGTGCGTGGGCCGCGCCACGACCATCCGCGCCGCCTGGGACTCCACCCGCCGCGGCGGCCGTACGACGGTCGTCGGCATCGGCGGCAAGGACCAGCAGGTCGCCTTCAACGCCCTGGAGATCTTCCACTGGGGCAGGACCCTGTCGGGCTGCGTCTACGGCAACTCCGACCCCGCGACGGACCTGCCGGTGCTCGCCGGACACGTCCGCGCGGGCCGCCTGGACCTGGGCGGCCTGGTGACGGAGCGGATCGCTCTCGACGGCATCCCGGCGGCCTTCGAGAACATGCTCGCGGGCAAGGGCGGCCGGGCGCTGGTCGTCTTCTAGCCGGTCGCCCGGTGTCCCCGGCCTGCGGTCAGGCCGGGGACACCGGCATGCCCACCCGCCCCTTGAGTGCTCCGGGCAACCTTCGCACCCACCCATTGCCTCCATACCGTCCGGTTAGTATGTTCGCCGCCAACGTCCCCACCGCACCCATCGGAGTGTGCACGCATGGACATGGCCCCCTCCGCTCCCTCGCTCCCCACGACCGGCCTCCCCACGGTCAACCGCCGCCGAGTGGCCACGGCGGCCGCCCTCGCCTCCGCGGTCGAGTGGTACGACTACTTTGTCTTCGGCATAGCCGCCGCACTGGTCCTCGGCGACCTGTACTTCCCGGCGGGCAGTTCCACCGCCGGCGTCCTCGCCTCCTTCGCGACCTTCGCCGTCGGCTTCCTGGCCCGCCCGCTCGGCGGCATCGTCGCCGGTCACCTCGGCGACAAGCGCGGCCGCAAACCGATGCTGGTCCTGGCGCTCACCCTCATGGGCCTCGCCACCACGGGCATCGGCCTGCTGCCGACCTACGACACGATCGGCGTCGCCGCCCCGATCCTGCTGGTCGCCCTGCGCGTCGTGCAGGGCGTCGCGGTCGGCGCGCAGTGGGGCGGCGCGATGCTGCTGGCCACCGAGTACGCCCCCGAGGGCAAGCGCGGTGTCTACGGCAGCGTCGTCCAACTCGGCGTCCCCATCGGCGTGGTCACCGCCAACACGGTCTTCCTGCTGGCCGGCGCCTTCACCACGGACGCCGGGTTCGCGGCCTGGGGCTGGCGGGTCCCGTTCCTGATCGGCCTGTTCGTCCTCGCTCTCGCCTGGTACATCCACGCCAAGGTCGAGGAGACCCCCGAATTCCGGGATGCCGAGCGGGCGTTGGCCGAGAAGGAGAAGTCGGAGCAGAGCTCCCCGCTGCGCACGATCCTGCGCGACCACCTCGGCACGGTCCTCCTCGCCGGCGGTTCCTTCGCCGTGAACACCGCGACCTTCTACATCCTCATCACCGGTGTCCTCGACTACACGACCCGCGAACTCGACATGAGGAAGAGCGCGGTGCTCACCGTCTCGCTGTGCGTCAGCCTCACCCAGCTCGTCCTGATCCCGGCCGCGGCGGCACTCTCCGACCGCTACGGCCGCATCCGGATCTACACGATCGGCGCGATCGGCATCGCCGCATGGGCGATCCCCCTGTTCCTGCTGATCGACACCGGCTCGCTGCTCTGGCTGGCGGTCGCCACCTTCGTCGCCAGCTGCTTCCTGAGCATCATGTACGGCCCCCAGGCCGCCCTGTTCGCCGAGCTGTTCACGCCGGAGATGCGCTACACCGGCGCCTCCCTCGGATACCAGATCGCGGCCGTGGCGGGCGGCGGCCTCGCGCCCTTCCTGATGGTCCTGCTCCTGGAGGCGACCGGCACCTCCATGGCGGTGTCCGGCTACATCATCGCCCTCTCCGCCATCGCCCTGATCTCCATCAAGGTCCTTGCGGGCAGGGCGCGTTCACGCTGAGTCGGTGACCTTCGCGGGCTGCGGCACGCCGGCCGCCGCGGCCCGCGAGCGGGACACCGCGACCCCCGCGAGACACAGCACACCGCCCGCCAGGGTGAGCGACCCGGGCACTTCACCGAGCATCGCCCAGGACATCAGCACGACCAGCGCGGGCACCGCGTAGGTGGTCGCGCCCATCCGGCTGACGGTCGTACGGGCGAGGGCGTAGGCCCAGGTCGTGAAGGCCAGCGCGGTCGGGAAGACGCCCAGGTAGACCATGTTGAGCGTCGCGGAGAGAGGCGCCTCGCCGACCTGCCGCACGAGCTGCCCGCCGAACGGCAGACAGACCACGGCGCCCACGAGACAGCCGTACGTGGTGACTTGCAGGGCACTGGCGGTGCCGAGGGCCGGCTTCTGCGCGACGACGCCACCGGCGTACGCGACGGCCGCCAGCAGACACAGCACCACCCCGAGCACCGACGACCCGCCCCCGCCCGACATCGACAGCCCCACGGTCACCGCCCCCGCGAACGACACCGCCATCCCCGCCAGCAGCCGCTGCGGCATGGCGTCCCCGAGCAGTCGCGAGCCGAGCAGCGCGATGAGGACGGGCCCGATGTTCACGACCAGCGCGGCGGTACCGGCGTCCACCTGCTGTTCGCCCCAGTTGAGGACGACCATGTAGAGCCCGAACCAGAGCAGTCCGGACACGGCGATGCCGGGCCAGGCGGACCGGGGCGGGGGCGCTTCGCGTCGTACGAGACACAGGGCGCCGAGCGCGATGACCCCGGAGAGCAGCCGCCCGAGGGCGAGGGCACCGGGGGAGTAGGCGTCCCCCGCGCTCCGGATGGAGACGAAGGCGGAAGCCCACAGCAGGACGGTGACGACGGCAGCACCGGCGGCGAGAGCAGCGGGACGGCGGGAGGGGGACATCATGCTCCTGAGGTTGGGAAGATCCGGTGACCGGAACTCGCGGGATTCGGACGTGAGACTCTGCGGGTCCCTCGGGGCTGGTGGCGCCCACGCGGCGGGCCGCACCTCGGCACCGCCCCGCGCCCCGGAAAGCCCTCAGCGCAGCGCCGCCGCTTCGATGCCCAGCAGCTCCGCCAAGGCCCGCTCGCCTTCCGTGGTCACCCGCACCGCACGTTCCGACCCGATGCGTACACACCATCCCGCCTCCAGCGCATGCCGGCACAAGGCCGCCCCGGCCACCCCGGCGAGATGCGGCCGCCGCTCGGTCCAGTCCAGGCACCCCCGCGCCAAGGGCCGCCGACCCGAACGGTCAAGGTCGATGCCCGCGCTGTCGAACCACGCCAACCCTCCGTCCGTGAGGGCGAACCCGGCGTCCTGGGTGAGCAGCAGCCGTGTCGTCATGGCATCGGTCACCGCCATCCCCAGGCGGCCCGCCAGATGGTCGTAACAGGTACGCCCCCGTGCCATCGCGGACCCCGCAGACG
This sequence comes from Streptomyces sp. Act143, assembly GCF_003143935.1. Classification (GTDB taxonomy): domain Bacteria; phylum Actinomycetota; class Actinomycetes; order Streptomycetales; family Streptomycetaceae; genus Streptomyces. The sequence goes on from NZ_QFRX01000001.1 coordinate 8,580,208, forward strand.
ACTCCCGAAGACTCCGTGGCCGCGGCACCGCCTCCGGCCCCGCCTGCGCCGACAGCTCCTCCACCCACTGCGCCACCCGCGCGTCGGCGATCCGCACATACCGGTGCCGCCCCTGCCGCTCCTCCGCGAGCAACCCGCCCGCGACGAGCTTGCCGAGGTGTTCACTGAGCGTCGACGCGGCGACCCCGGCGTGCCGGGCGAGTTCGCCCGCGGTCCACGCCCGCCCGTCGAGCAGCGCCAGCAGGCACGCGGCCCGCGTCTCGTCCGCGATGAGCCCGGCGAGCCGGGCCAGGTGGGTCGCCCGGGGATTCCTGGAGGTCATGCCCCCAGCATGGAACACCGACACTTCGGCGCCCACCGAAGCGTCCTACGCGGGCCGCCCGACCTGCTCGTACTGCCGCGCCAGCCCGTCCAGCAGCGCCGCGAGCCCCGTCTCGAAGGCCCGCTCGTCGATCTTCTCCTGCTGCTCGGCGAGGAGGTGCGCCTGCCCGAGGTGCGGGTAGTCGGCGGGGTCGTACGCGCTCTGGTCGTCCACGAAACCCCCGGCGAAGGAGCCGAGCGCGGAGCCCATGATGAAGTACCGCATCAGCGCGCCGATGGACGTGGCCTGCGCGGGCGGCCAGCCCGCCTCGACCATCGCGCCGTACACCGCGTCCGCGAGCCGCAGCCCGGCCGGCCGGCGGCCCGGCCCCTGGGCGAGGACGGGAACGATGTTCGGGTGGTCCCGCAGGGCGGAGCGGTAGGAGACGGCCCAGTCGTGCAGCGCGGTCCGCCAGTCGCGGCCGTCCTCGAACATCGACAGGTCGACCTGGGCGCTGACCGAGTCGGCGACCGCCTCCAGGATCTCGTCCTTGGTGCGGAAGTGGTTGTAGAGCGAGGGCCCGCTGACCCCGAGCTCGGCGGCCAGCCGCCGGGTGGACACGGCCGCGAGGCCCTCCGCGTCCACGAGGGCCCGAGCCGTCTCGACGATCCGGTCGGTGCTGAGGAGGGGCTTGCGCGGTCGGGCCATGGCGCACATAGTAGGGCTGCAACCAGAAACTAGCAGTGCTAATTTAAATGTACGCCTTTCAAGTGGGGTGATCTCGTGGTGAACCTGGGACTCAGCGAGGAGCAGGAGGCCGTACGGCAGCTCGCCCGGCACTTCGTGGCACGTGAGATCACCCCGCACGTCATCGCCTGGGACCGCGCCGAGGAGGTCGACCGGGGCATCGTGAAGAAGCTCGGCGAGGTCGGCTTCCTGGGGCTGACGATCGACGAGGAGTACGGCGGCTCGGGCGGCGATCACCTGGCGTACTGCCTGGTCACCGAGGAGCTGGGCCGTGGTGACTCCTCCGTGCGCGGCATCGTCTCCGTCTCCCTCGGCCTGGTCGCCAAGACGATCGCCGCGTGGGGGAGCGAGGAGCAGCAGCGGCAGTGGCTGCCGGGACTCACCGCCGGTGACCACGTCGGCTGCTTCGGGCTCACCGAGCCCGGCACCGGCTCCGACGCCGGCAACCTCGCCACCCGCGCGGTGCGCGACGGGGACGACTACGTCATCAACGGCACCAAGATGTTCATCACCAACGGCACCTGGGCCGACGTCGTGCTGCTGTTCGCCCGCTCCACCGACGCCCCCGGCCACAAGGGCGTCTCCGCCTTCCTCGTCCCCACCGACACTCCCGGTCTGAGCCGCCGCACCATCCACGGCAAGCTCGGCCTGCGCGGCCAGGCCACCGCCGAACTGGTCCTGGAGGACGTGCGCGTCCCCGCCGCCGCGCTGCTGGGGGAGGAGGGCAAGGGGTTCGCGGTCGCCATGTCGGCGCTCGCCAAGGGGCGGATGTCGGTCGCGGCGGGGTGCGTGGGCATCGCGCAGGCGGCCCTGGACGCGGCCGTGCGGTACGCCGGTGAGCGCGAGCAGTTCGGCAAGCCGATCGCGGGTCACCAGCTCGTGCAGGAGCTGATCAGCGACATCGCCGTGGACGTCGACGCGGCCCGGCTGCTGACCTGGCGGGTCGCCGACCTGATCGACCGCGGTCTGCCCTTCGCCACCGAGTCCTCCAAGGCCAAGCTGTTCGCCTCCGAGGCCGCGGTCCGCGCCGCCAACAACGCCCTCCAGGTCTTCGGCGGCTACGGCTACATCGACGAGTACCCGGCGGGCAAGCTGCTGCGCGACGCCCGCGTGATGACCCTGTACGAGGGCACCAGCCAGATCCAGAAGCTGGTCATCGGGCGGGCGCTCACCGGGGTTTCGGCCTTCTGAGTAGGTGCGTCGGCGGGTCTGAGTATCTCGGCGGATGTGGCGTGCGCCGCGTCCGCCGAAGCTGGTCCCCATGAGCGACACACCGGTCAAGCAGCAGAGCACGGCAGCCTTCTACGGCCAGGCCGTCGCGTCCTTCGCCGTCGCCATGGCGGCCACCGCCATCGGCATCCTCCGGCTCGACGCCGACGCCTGGGTGCGCGGCTTCCTCGGCATCGCCGTGCTGTACCTCGTCACCTCCGCCTTCACCCTCGCCAAGGTCATCCGGGACCGCCAGGAGGCCGGGCAGATCGTCAGCCGGGTCGACCAGGCCCGCCTGGAGAAGCTGCTCGCCGAGCACGACCCGTTCGAGAAGCTCTGACATCGTGCTGCTGGACTGCGGCCGCCCCGACCCGCTGTCTAAGCGGTCGCTCACCTTCGGCGGTATGGTGGTCCCTCTGTCAGTGGAGAGGGGCGAACGAGCGATGAGTACGGCGGAGGAGACGGCCGGCGGCGAGACGTCGGCGTGGGGCGAGGTCACGCCCGACGCGGCACGGCGACTGCTGATCGCCGCGGTGGAGGCCTTCGCCGAGCGCGGCTACCACGCCACGACGACGCGCGACATCGCGGGCCGCGCGGGCATGAGTCCCGCCGCGCTCTACATCCACTACAAGACCAAGGAGGAACTCCTCCACCGCATCAGCAGGATCGGCCACACCAAGGCCCTGGAGATCCTGCAGACCGCGGCCCGCCGCGAGGGCACCGCCACCGAGCGGCTCGCGGACGCCGTCAGCTCCTTCGTTCGCTGGCACGCGGGCGGCCGTACCACCGCCCGGGTCGTCCAGTACGAACTGGACTCCCTCGGCCCGGACGCCCGCGAGGAGATCCTCGACCTGCGCCGGCAGTGCGATGCCGAGATCCGTCGGATCATCGAGGACGGCGTCGCCTCCGGCGAGTTCGACGTCCTGGACGTCAAGGGCACCACCCTCGCCGTCATGTCGCTCTGCATCGATGTCGCCCGCTGGTTCAACGTCGACGGGCCCTGGACCCCCGACGAGGTCGGCGCGCTCGACGCCGACCTCGTGCTGCGGATGGTGGGAGCGGTCAAGTAGCCGCTCAGAGGTAGTAGCGCGACACCGACTCGGCGACACAGACCGGCTTGTCCCCGCCCTCGCGCTCGACGCTGAAGGCGACGGTCACCTGGATGCCGCCCGGCACGTCCTCGACCCCGGTGATCACCGCGGTGGCCCGCAGGCGCGAGCCGACCGGCACGGGCGCGGGGAAACGCACCTTGTTGGTGCCGTAGTTGACGCCCATCTTCACGCCCTCGACCTTGATCAGCTGCGGCCCGAACAGCGGCAGCAGCGACAGGGTGAGGTACCCGTGCGCGATGGTCGTGCCGAACGGCCCGGCGGCGGCCTTCTCCGGATCGACGTGGATCCACTGGTGGTCACCGGTGGCATCGGCGAACAGGTCGATCCGCTTCTGGTCCACCTCCAGCCAGTCGGTGTACCCGAGCTGCTCGCCCACGGCCGCCTTCAGCTCGTCGGCGCCGGTGAAGATCCTCGGCTCTGCCATGTTCCGCCTCCTCGTCCCAAACTCTAAGCGACTGCTTAGCATGGTCGGCCGCGGGGGTCGTGTCAACGGAAGCCTGGGTAAGGTTCGAGGGGTGCCCCAGATCCCCGACAAGATCCACGAGCTCACGGTCGGCCAGCTCGCCGCGCGCAGCGGCGCCGCCGTCTCCGCCCTGCACTTCTACGAGTCCAAGGGCCTGATCAGCAGCCGTCGCACCAGCGGCAACCAACGCCGCTACTCCCGTGACGCGCTACGGCGGGTCGCCTTCGTGCGGGCCGCGCAACGCGTCGGCATCCCGCTCGCCACGATCCGCGAGGCGCTGGCCGAGCTGCCGGAGGAGCGCACGCCCACGCGGGAGGACTGGGCGCGGTTGTCGCAGGCGTGGCGGTCCGAACTCGACGACCGGATCAAGCAGTTGAACCGGCTGCGGGATCACCTCACGGACTGCATCGGGTGCGGGTGTCTGTCCCTGGAGTCGTGTGTGCTGTCCAACCCGGACGACGTGTTCGGCGAGCGGCAGGGGGCGGGGTCGCGGCTGCTGGTGGAGAAGCGGCGCGACAGCGGGGAGCGGTGCGACAGCGCGGAGCGGTGCGGCTGAGGGGAGCGGTGCGGCTGAGGGGGCGCGGCTGTCCTGTGCCGAGATCGCGGGATGCTGCGACTGACTGCTTTCATCGTCGACCAGGACGGCAGTGACGAGCACTGGGCCGGTATCCGGTTCGGCGAGGTCGAACGGGCCTCCATCCGGGTGGAGGACTACCGCGCCGCGTCCTGGCCCTCGGCGCGAGCCTGCAACGGGACTGCGCCGGCCCCGGCGGCTACGGCTTCCGCGTCTGCACCGACCCCGTCGGCCACCCCTCCTGTCTCTGCCGCAACAAGGGCGTCCTCTGGACCGATCAGGGCCTCGGCCGGCCCGAGCGCACCTAGGGCCAGTCTGCCCGGCGGGCCATGCCGCAGACACCGGGTCCGGCACCCCGGCCTGCGCGCGGACCCGCCGCGCAGCGCGGGCCTACTCGTACTCTGTTCCGTTCTTCCTGGTCAGATAGGCCGGACTGACCGCTTTCGCTATCGCCCTGCCGCCCGTCACCTCGCTGTGGCGCTCGGTCGCCGGACGGATCACGACGCCCTCTCTCAGGTGCAGTTCACGTCCGGACACCGTCTCTCTCCCGCTCGCCACCTCCAGCACCCGCCCGATGTCGTACGGCCCTTCATGCAGCCGGGGCACCAACGGCAGCTCGCCGTCCAGCAGTTCGGCCGCGTCCAGCCACCGCACCGCGCCGTCGATCTCCGCGGACACGTCGAAGACCGCGTACCCGAGCGTGTCCCGTCGCCCGTCGGCGCCGTACGTCAGGTCCTGGACACCCGCGCCGTACACCTCGCCGAAGATCCCGACCCGGCGGGCACCGAGGCGTGCGGCCAGCCGGGCGGCCGCGTCGGCGACGGCGTGGGCCTGCACCGCCCGCCAGTACAGGTTCCGCGGGTCCGCCTTGAGGGCCAGCGACTTGGCGCCGAACCCCTTGGAGGAGACGTAGGTCCGCTCCTCGTCCGCGACATAGGTGACCAGGCACGCCGAGCCGTGCAGCTTCTCCGTCAGCACCACCGGCTCGCCCGGGGTGAAGACGTCGGGGTAGCGCTGGATGTTCTCGATGTCGACCCAGGGGAGCAGGTCGGGCGCCGACTCCACCTCGCCGCTCATCGTGGGCGGGATCGGCGGCACCCACTTGGTGATGCCGAGCAGTTCCGCGAAGTCGGTGCCGTCCTCGGCCGCCCGCTCCAGGTCGACCCCGGCCAGCGCCGACGGCCGGCACACGATGCCCTGCGAGAGCTCACCGCGCAGCCGCACCGCCTTGACCCGGTCCGCGTTGCCGCCGGCCAGCCGTCCGGTGAGGCCGAGCTCCTCGATCAGGGCGGCGGGCAGCACGGACTGCTCGGGGATGTAGACGGCCGCGTCGCCGGTGCGGTAGGCGCCCTTGGCGACGACGGCCCGGTACAGGCCCACCTGGGCCAGTTCGAGCGCGTCGGCGTTCGGATGGGCGTGGACGGTCAGGACTTCGGCGGTGACGCGCAGCGTCGACATCGGGGCTCTCCTCAGTGGTGCTCAGGTGCGTTTCATCGCCTCCAACTGTCCGTATGCGAAAGGGGTGGAGCGAGCGCATTTGTGACTGATACCGTCGCCGCTCCGCTACGACGAGCGCCGGGCCCATCCGTACTGGACCAGCCCCGCTGCCACCAACTGGGCGTTGGAAGCGGCCGGTTCGCCGTCCGGCAGCAGCAGGGTGTCCTCCAGGCCGACGCGGGTCGCCAGGCCCAGCCGTCCGGCCAGCCGCAGCACCGGCCATGCGCCGCCGTCCTCGCCGTGCAGCAGCACCGGGCGGCCGTGGGGTGCCGCGCCGAGGCCGGCCAGCAGGGCGCGTGCCGTGTCCTGGGCGGTGTCCGGAGAGGTGTCCGTCACCTCGGCCAGTACCCGGAGCACCCTCGGGCCGAGCGGCGAGTGCGCGAACCGCGCCGCCGCGTCCGTCCCGGACCAGATCCCGGCCTCCACGCCCACGCCCCGGTCGAGCAGGGCGGCGGCGAGCTCCTCCGCGCCCGGCTCGTGCCAGTTGACCGAGGCGTGGTCGGGGAGCACGGTCCAGCTCCGTATCCGCTCCAGGCGCGTCGCGGGGTCCGGTTCCGCCCAGGCGCCCGTGGTGACGCCGACCGGGACCGACACCCGCGCCCGTATCGCGTCGAGGGTCGCCGCGAGCACCCGTGGCGACAGCGTGTCGCTGCCGCAGGGCGTCTTGGGGTGGACATGGACGTCCGTGGCCCCGGCCGCGACCGCCGCCGCCGCGGCCTCGGCCATCGCTTCCGGCGACAGCGGCACCACCGCGCCGTCGGCGGCCCCTCGGGGCCCGTTGAGACACACCTGAACCATGACTCGATGGTGCCAGCCGGCACCGACAACGACCCCGGCGAGAGCCGTGCCTGTGGACAACCGGGCCGATGTGGAAAACCAGGACGACGAGCGTGGACGGCGAGCCCCGGACGACAAGCCCCGGACGACGAGCCCGGATGACAAGCCCGGATGACAAACCCCGGACGACAAGCCCGGGATGACAAGCCCGCACCATGGCGACGGACACCATCCGCCGCCCCGCAACACGGCGGCAGTCGTCCCCCACCGCCCCGCACCACGGCGACAGTCGTCCCCCACCGCCCCGCACCACGGCGACAGTCGTCCCCCATCGCCCCGCACCACGGCGACAGTCGTCCCCCACCGTCAAAGAGGGGGTGCGGCATCCCCGGCGCACCCCCGGTCGCGCTGCTCAGGCGGACATCAGAAGCCGCCCGCGCCTGGACGACGCCAGGGCCTCGGGCGTCAGCACCGGACGCGGCACGACGATCCCGCAGTCCGTGCAGACCGGGCCCGATGAGGGTTCGTGGGCCAGGTCGTACTTCCAGATCAGTCGCTCCCCGCGGCACACCGGGCACACCGAGCCCGGTTCGCGTTCCAGCGCGGAGATCAGTTTGCGCAGCACGTCGGCCAGCGGCTCACGGGGGTGGAGTCGCGGGTCGTCGCACCAGGCGACGCCGAAGCCGCCCCAGGTCAGCCGGTGCCAGTCGTCGACACTGCCCGGCCTGCGCAGTCCGTCGTGCTTCTCCTTCTTGCGCCGCTCGGCGAACTCGACCTCGTAGGCCAGCCAGACCGAACGCGCTTCTTCCAGCTCGTCCAACGCGGCCACGAGCCGCGCCGGATCGGGGGACCGGTCCTCGGGACCGAATCCGGCCCGGGAGCACAAGTGGTCCCAGGTCGCCCTGTGCCCGTAGGGAGCGAACCGCTCCAGGCACTTGCGCAGTGAGTAGCGTCGCAGCGCCAGATCACACCGCGGATCTCGCACCTGTCTCGCCAGACTCCGGAAACCGGCCATCGCCCTGCACCTCCGTCACACCTGCACCTGTACTTCGGTCACTTCGGCGTCGTCGAACGGACGTCGCCGAATAGACGTATCGACAAGCGATTTGGCTCCATCCGATTTCCGATGACCCCCATTCGTCCCCGGACCGGGTACCAAAACTTGACGCATGTTCATCTTCAATCCCGGGGATACCGGCGGTAACGTCCGGCCCACCCCCGTCGGTAGGAGCTGCCATGCCACGGCGCACCTCACGCACCGCCCTCGACAGACTGAGAACTCCCGGCAGAGTCACCGGGTTCCTGAAGACCGCATCCGTATGCGCCCTGATTGCCGGTCTTTTGTCCCCTCTTGGCCAAGCAGCGGCGGCAGCCGAGGCGACGGCCGCGGCGACGGCCGCCAACGACTACTGCGGCAGCCAGTGCTCCGACATCCTGCCGCCCGGCGAGAACGGCAACGCCACCCTCGCCCAGATCCTCCTCAACCAGGCCTTCGGCACCCAGCCCGACCACGCCGAGGACCAGCTCGGCCCCTACGCCAACCTGGCCAAGGGCTATCCCTCGCTGTCCAACGCCACGATCAACACCTTCTTCAACGACGCCTCGTTCGGCGTGGCCTCCGACCAAGTCGCCTCCACCCTCAGTCCCGCCGGCCGCAGCGACGTGACGATCGTCCGCGACAAGAAGACGGGTGTGCCGCACATCACCGGTACCACCAGATACGGCACCGAGTTCGGCGCGGGCTATGCGGCGGCCCAGGACCGGCTGTGGCTGATGGACGTCTTCCGGCACGTCGGGCGCGGCCGGCTGACCACCTTCGCGGGCGGAGACCCCTCCAACCAGGGCCTGGAGCAGCAGTTCTGGCGCAACGCCCCCTACAGCGAGGCCGACCTCCAGGCGCAGATCGACAACGCCGTCGCGAACAACGGCACCCGCGGCCAGCAGGCCCTGGCGGACGCCAACGCCTACCTCGCCGGCATCAACGCCTACATCGACGCCTCCGACAGCGGGCGCTACTTCCCCGGCGAGTACGTCCTGACCGGCCACAAGGACTCCGTCACCAACGCCGGCACCATCGAGCACTTCAAGCTCACCGACCTGGTCGCGCTGGCCTCCGTCATCGGCGCCCTGTTCGGCTCCGGGGGCGGCGGCGAGGTCAACAACGCGATATCACTGCTCGCCGCGCAGGAGCAGTACGGCGTGACGAAGGGCACCGAGGTCTGGGAGTCCTTCCGCGAGCGCAACGATCCCGAGGCCGTCCTCACCGTCCACAACGGCGAGAGCTTCCCGTACGCCGGCAAGCCCGCCACCCCGCAGGGCGAGGCACTCCCCGACGCCGGCACGGTGGCCACCGAGCCGCTGGTGTACGACCCGACCGGCACCGGCGGCGACCAGAGCGCCTCCGAGGCCGCCGCCACCGCGACCGCGAACGCCCTGACCTCCGCCAAGCGCGGCATGTCCAACGCCCTGGTGGTCAGCGGCGCGCACACCGCGAGCGGCCACCCGGTCGCCGTCTTCGGCCCGCAGACCGGCTACTTCGCGCCCCAGCTGCTCATGCTCCAGGAGATCCAGGGCCCCGGCATCAGCGCGCGCGGCGCCTCCTTCGCGGGCCTGAGCATGTACGTCGAACTCGGCCGCGGCCAGGACTACTCGTGGTCCGCCACGACCTCCGGCCAGGACATCATCGACACCTACGCCGTCGAGCTGTGCCAGGACGACTACCACTACCTGTACCACGGCACCTGCACGGCCATGGACAAGATCGAACAGAAGAACTCCTGGTCCCCGACCACGGCCGACGGCACCGCCGCCGGTTCGTACACCATGCGGGTCTGGAGGACGAAGTACGGCCCCGTCTCCCACCGCGCCACGGTCGGCGGCAAGAAGGTCGCCTACACGACCCTGCGCTCGTCGTACATGCACGAGGCCGACTCGATCATCGGCTTCCAGATGCTCAACGACCCCGACTACGTGAAGAGTCCGCAGACCTTCCAGAGCGCGGTGCAGCACATCAACTTCACGTTCAACTGGTTCTACGCCGACTCCACGCACACCGCGTACTACAACAGCGGCGACAACCCGGTCCGCGCGAGCGGCGTGGACGCGGAGTTCCCGGTCTGGGCGCAGGCGTCGTACGAGTGGAAGAACTGGAACCCGGCGACCAACACCGCCGACTACACGCCCGCCTCCGCACACCCCAACTCCATCGACCAGGACTACTACATCTCCTGGAACAACAAGCAGGCCAAGGACTACACGACCGCACCCTGGGGCGACGGCTCGGTCCATCGCGGCAACCTGCTGGAGGACCGGGTGAAGAAGCTGGTCGCCGCGGGCGGCGTCACCCGGGCCTCACTGGTGAAGGCGATGGCGGACGCGGCCCTGGCCGACCTGCGGGCCGAGGACGTCCTTCCGGACCTCCTGAAGGTGATCAACAGCAGTACGGTCACCGACTCCACGGCCGCCGCGGCGGTGACCAAGCTCCAGACCTGGCTCACGGCGGGCGGCAAGCGCACCGAGACGTCGGCGGGTTCGAAGACGTACGCCGACGCCGACGCGATCCGCATCCTGGACGCCTGGTGGCCGCTGCTCGTGGAGGCGGAGTTCGAACCCGGCCTCGGCAGCGACCTGTTCACCGCCTTCCAGGCCAACCTGCCCGTCGACGAGTCACCGTCGGCCGCGCACGGCCCGACCGGCTCGCACGCGGGCAGCTCCTTCCAGTACGGCTGGTGGTCCTACGTCGACAAGGACATCCGCGCGGTGCTCGGCGAGAGCGTGCGGGGACCACTGACGGACAAGTACTGCGGCGGCGGCAGCCTCAGCTCCTGCCGGGACATCCTGATCAGCACCCTGAAGACGGCGGCCGGCAAGACCGCGGCCCAGGTCTACCCGGGTGACGACCTGTGCTCGGCGGGCAACCAGTGGTGCGCCGACTCGATCGTCCAGCGCACCCTGGGCGGCATCAAGCACTACAACATCAGCTGGCAGAACCGGCCCACTTACCAGCAGGTCGTGGAGTTCACCTCGCACCGGTGAGGTGAAGCGGACGGTGGCGGCGGGTCAGCGGATGCGGCCCGCCGCCACCACCAGGTGCGCCAGCTCCCGGTGCACGATGTCGCTGTGCGCCCCGGCCGGTGCCTTGCCGTCCTTCACCACCGAGGCGGCGTCGATGTTCACGCAGCCCGAGGCCGGCATGGTCGCCCGCAGCGCGTCGGTGAGCTTCCACGTGCGTGTGCCCGGCACCGCCTGCACCCCGTCGTGGCCCATCGCCCCCCACTTGGCGCCCAGCATCCGCCCGATGTCCATCCCCGCCCCCTCCGAGTCCCCGGCCATGCGCGAGGCCAGCGGGTACATGGTGCTCAGCGCCGAGTCGAAGCGGGAGAAGCAGCACACCAGGGGGCCGTCGATGCGGTTCTGCTGCCCGTGCAGCACTCCGCCCGCGCGCGTGTCGTGCGGCAACCGGGCCGCGAACGCGTAGTGCGAGAAGGCTCCTTGGAGCAGCGTCACCGACTTCACCGTGCGCACCCCCTCGGGCAGCCCGCGCAGCGCGAACGACACCAGCCGCCCGCCGAAGCTGTGCCCGACGAGATGGACCCGCACCTCGGGCCGCTGGGCAGCGAGCTGCCCGACGACCCGCCCGAGCCCCCGCTCACCGACCGTCCCGGCCCGCCGTTTCATCGCGTAGTACGTGGTCTGCCGCAGCAACTCGTGCGCCCCGTCCCAGGGGTTGGGGATCGTGAAACCCTCCGGCACGCCGTCCGGCGACTCGACCTCGGCGAGCCCCCGCGCGAAGTCCTCGCACACCCCCGTCACGGGCCCGGAGAACATGTCCGGCTCGCTCTGCGGCACCCCCTCCGCCAGGGTGTCCGCCCCGAACAGCGCCTGCGGCCCCGGCGGCACCACCTCGACCAGCAGCCGCACCAGCCGCCCGAACTCCTCCAGCTCGGCCTCCTCGCGCGGCTGCTGGTCCAGCAGCCGCGCGAGCTGGTCGATCACGGTCGCCCGGCCGGGGAAGGTCTCCAGCAGCGCGTGCCGGGTGTCCTTGTCCAGCGCCGGGCGCCGGGTGGTCTCGGCCGCCACGGACCGCGGGAAGTCCGGGATCGACTCGTCGGAGAACCGCATCGACGGCCACACCACCCCCACGTACCCGAGCCTCGCCTTCGGCGCGAGTTCGGGGATCGGCGCGAAGAAGCGGCTGTAGAGCTTCGTCGCCCCCGTACGGTCGTTGTTCCAGCCGTGCGCGAAGACGATCAGATCCTTGACGCCGCGCTCGGCGACCCCGGCCAGCAGCCGGTCCCGCCGCCCGCCGTCCGGGTCGCCGTCCGCGTCGAAGGTCAGCTCCCAGTACGGGCTCACGCTCATCGCCGGATCCGCCATGACAGGCCCCCTTGTCCCCCGAAACGGTGCGATGCCGTCGCATCGTCCTCCTGTGGGGCGAAGTTGGCCATACGTCACGACTCAACTGCCGGCCGCGGCCCGGGGGATCATCTGTACAGCAGGTACTCCTTACGGATGCGTCGGAACGCGGCCAGCTCCTCCCGCCAGCCCGCCACCACCGCGTCGACGTCCGCACCCGCGTCGATCGCGGTCCGCACCTGCGTGGAACCCGTGAGCTTGTCGATCCAGTTGTCGGACCGCCAGGCGAACCCGGCCCACACCCGCTTGGCGGTCACCAGCAGGCCGATCCCGGTGCGGACGGGGTCGTACGCCGCCCGGTCGTGCACATGGATCTGCACCCCGCCGACGGTCCTGCCCTGGAACTTGGAGAACGTGGGAGCGAAGTACGCCTCCCTGAAGTGCACGCCCGGCAGCCCGAGTCCGTTCGCGGCGGCGGCCCAGCGCCCGTCGATCCCCTCCGCGCCGAGCAGTTCGAACGGGCGGGTGGTGCCACGCCCCTCGGACAGGTTCGTCCCCTCGAAGAGACAGGTCCCCGAGTACACCAACGCGGTGTCCGGCGTGGGCATGTTGGGGCTCGGCGGCACCCAGGGCAGCCCGGACGCGTCGTAGAACTCCGACCGCCTCCACCCGGTCATCAGCACGGTGTCCAGCTCCACGGGGGCGGTCAGGAACTCGCCGTTGAACAGCCGCGCGAGCTCGGCGACCGTCATGCCGTGCGCCTGCGAGACGGGCTGCCGGCCGACGAAGGTCGCGAACTCCTTGTGCAGGACCGGCCCTGCGGCGGACCGGCCGGTGACCGGGTTGGGGCGGTCGAGGACCACGATCCGCTTCCCGGCCAGCCGGGCCGCCTCCATGCAGTCGTAGAGCGTCCAGATGTACGTGTAGAAGCGGGCACCCACGTCCTGGATGTCGAAGACGACGGTGTCGACGCCGGACGCGGTGAAGACGTCGGCGAGGGGCTGGCCGCTCTTCAGGTACGTGTCGTAGACGGGGAGCCCGGTGGCGGGGTCGTCGTAGCGGCCCTCGGAGCCGCCCGCTTGCGCGGTGCCGCGGAAGCCGTGCTCCGGGCCGAAGACGGCGCGCAGGTCCACCTGAGGGTCGGCGTGCATGACGTCGACGATGTGCCGGGCGTCCCGGGTGATGCCGGTGGGGTTGGTGACGATGCCGACGCGTTGGCCGTCGAGAAGGGCGTAGCCGTCGGCGGCCAGTCGCTCGAAACCGGTGCGGAGTTTTCGCGGGCGGTCGGCCGCGACCGCCGACGGTGTCGAGGAGAGCGATGCCGCTGCCGTTGTTGCTGCCGTTGTCGCTGCGAGGAGAGCTCGTCTGGATAGGCGCATGGGGTGCACGGTATTGCCCGCGCGGGTCAGGGGGAACGACCTGACCCCCTTCCTTGGCACATACCGACCGGTTAGTCTGGCCCTCTCCGCAGAGCCGCAGTCGAAGGAGACCGATGGTGGAAGCCGTGCAGGGTGCTGGTGTCGTCGTCACGGGGGCCGGAGGAGGGATCGGAGCCGCCCTCGCCCGGCGGTTCGCCGCCGAAGGGGCCCGCGTCGTCGTCAACGACCTCGACGCCGACCGCGCCAAGACCGTCGCCGAGAAGATCGGCGGCATCGCGGTACCGGGGGACGCCTCCGCCGTCGTCGCCGACGCCCGGACCGCGCTCGGCGGCACCGTCGACGTCTACTGCGCCAACGCCGGCGTCGCCTTCGGCGGCCCCGAGGTGGACGACCTCGCCGACGCCAGGGCCTGGGAGCTGTCCTGGGACGTCAACGTCATGGCACACGTGCGGGCCGCGCACGAGCTGCTGCCGGACTGGCTGGAGCGGGGGAGCGGACGGTTCGTGTCGACCGTGTCCGCGGCCGGACTGCTGACCATGATCGGGGCCGCTCCCTACGCCGTCACCAAGCACGGGGCGTACGCCTTCGCCGAGTATCTGTCACTGACCTACCGGCACCGCGGGATCAAGGTCCATGCCATCTGCCCGCAGGGCGTGCGCACCGACATGCTCGCCGCCACCGGCACCGCCGGCGACCTGGTGCTCAAGCCGACCGCGGTCGAGCCGGAGGACGTGGCCGAGGCGCTGTTCCGGGGCATCGAGGAGGACCGCTTCCTGATCCTGCCGCACCCCGAGGTCGCCGGGTACTACCAGGCCCGCGCCGCCGAGCCCGACCGCTGGCTGGCCGGCATGAACCACATCCAGCAGAAGTGGGAGGAGACCCGGTGACCGACTCCCGCTACGCGGCCAAGCCCTGGCTCGCCCTCCTCAACGACGCCCAGCGGTCGCCGATAGACCCCGCCGACTCCCTCGTGCACGCCCTGCGGAAGCCGGCCTCCGAGGTCCCCGACCGCACCTTCCTCGCCTACTTCGACGGCCGCCTCACCTACCGCGAGGTCGACGAGCTGAGCGACTCCGTCGCCGGGCACCTCGCGGCCCGCGGCCTGGAGCGCGGCGACCGGGTGGCGATCCTGCTGCAGAACTCCCCGCACTTCCTGCTCGCGCTGCTGGGCGCCTGGAAGGCGGGCGCGATCGTCGTGCCGGTCAACCCCATGTACAAGGCGGGCGAGGTCACCCATGTCCTGCGGGACGGCGAGGTGGCCGCGCTGATCTGCTCCGACCGGGCCTGGGAGTCGTACCTGCGCGAGACGGCCGCCGACTCTCCGGTGCGGATCGTGCTCACCGGGTGCGAGTTGGACTTCCAGACGCGGAACGACGCGCGCGTGCTGAGCTTCGAGCGGCTGCCCCAGGCCGCCGACGCCGAGGACCTGACGACCGTGGCGCGGGCCGGCCTGAAGGCACCCGGCGACCGCGACCCCGGACCGGACGACATCGCCCTCATCAGCTACACGTCCGGCACCAGCGGCGCCCCCAAGGGAGCCACCAACACGCACGGCAACATCATGTACAACGCCGAGCGGCAGCGGACCGGCCTCGATCTGCCCGAGGCGCCCGTCTACTTCGCGCTGGCGCCGCTGTTCCACATCACCGGCATGGTCTGCCAGCTCGGCGCCTGCCTGAACAGCGCGGGCACGCTCGTGCTGGCGTACCGCTTCGAGGCGGGCGTCGTCCTCGACGCGTTCGCCGAGCACGGCCCGCACTACACCGTCGGCCCGTCCACGGCCTTCATGGCCCTGGCCGCCCACCCGGCCGTCACCCGCGACCACTTCGCCTCCTTCCGGATGATCTCCTCCGGCGGCGCCCCGCTGCCGCCCGCGCTGGTGGAGAAGTTCCGGGCCGGATTCGGGCCGTACATCCGCAACGGCTACGGCCTCACCGAGTGCACCGCCCCCTGCGCCTCCGTGCCGCCCACCCTGGAAGCCCCCGTCGACCCGGTCTCCGGGACGCTCGCCGTGGGTCTGCCGGGCCCCGACACGGTCGTACGGATCGTGGACGACCAGGGCGCGGAGGTGCCCTTCGGCGAGCAGGGCGAGATCGTCGTGCGCGGCCCGCAGGTCGTGCCCGGCTACTGGCACCGCCCCGACGCCACCGCCGAGACCTTCCCCGACGGCGAACTGCGCACCGGCGACATCGGCTTCATGGACGAACAGGGCTGGCTGTACGTCGTCGACCGCAAGAAGGACATGATCAACGCGTCCGGCTTCAAGGTCTGGCCCCGCGAGGTCGAGGACGTGCTGTACACCCACCCGGCGGTGCGCGAGGCAGCCGTCGTCGGCGTGCCCGACGGGTACCGCGGGGAGACCGTGAAGGCGTACATCAGCCTCCGTCCGGGCGTCGACACGGACCCGGATGAACTCGCGGTGTACTGCAAGGAGAGACTGGCCGCCTACAAATACCCGAGGCAGGTGGAGATACTCCCCGACCTGCCGAAGACGGCGAGTGGGAAGATCCTCCGGCGGGAACTGCGTTCCCGCGGGCAGGAGCAGCAGTAGCGCACAGCGAGCGGTAGCGAACGGAAGGGCAGGCGACACAGTGGCCAGGACGAACGACGGGGACGGTACGCCCGTCCCGCAGCGGCTGCTGGCCGCCGCCACCCGGCTCTTCGCCGAGCAGGGCTACGACCGCACCTCCGTGCAGGAGATCGTCGAGGCGGCCGGCGTCACCAAGGGGGCGCTGTACCACTACTTCGGCTCCAAGGACGATCTCCTGCACGAGGTGTACGCGCGCGTGCTGCGCGTCCAGCAGGAGCGCCTCGACGCGTTCGCCAACGCCGACGAGCCCATCGAGAAGCGGCTCAGGGGTGCGGCGGCGGACGTCGTCGTGACGACCATCGAGAACCTCGACGACGCGTCGATCTTCTTCCGCTCCATGCACCACCTGAGCCCCGAGAAGAACAAGCAGGTGCGCGCCGAGCGCCGGCGCTACCACGAACGCTTCCGCGCGCTCGTCGAGGAGGGCCAGGAGGCGGGCGTCTTCTCCACCGCCACCCCGGCCGACCTGGTCGTGGACTATCACTTCGGTTCGGTCCACCACCTGTCGACCTGGTACCGCCCCGACGGGCCCATGAGCCCGCAGGAAGTCGCCGACCACCTGGCGGACCTGCTGCTGCGCGCCCTGCGCCCGTGACCACGCGCGGGTGAGGGGCGGTCGCCATGGACGACCGCCCCTCACCCGTGACCCATGTCCCGCTACAGGTACTTCTTCAGCTCCCGCCGCGCCAGCGACCGCTGGTGCACCTCGTCCGGCCCGTCGGCGATCATCAGCGTCCGCGCTCCCGCGTACAGCTCGGCCAGCGGGAAGTCCTGGCTGACGCCGCCCGCGCCGTGCAGCTGGATCGCGCGGTCGATGATGTCGACCACCGCGCGCGGCGTGGCGATCTTGATGGCCTGGATCTCCGTGTGGGCGCCGCGGTTGCCGACGGTGTCCATCAGCCAGGCGGTCTTCAGCACCAGCAGCCGCAGCTGCTCGACGGTCACCCGCGCGTCGGCGATCCAGTTGTGGACCACCCCCTGCTGGGCCAGCGCCTTGCCGAAGGCGTCGCGGGACACCGCCCGGCGGCACATCAGCTCGATGGCCCGCTCGGCCATGCCGATCAGCCGCATGCAGTGGTGGATACGGCCCGGACCGAGGCGGGCCTGCGCGATGGCGAAGCCGCCGCCCTCCTCGCCGACCAGGTTGGCGACCGGCACGCGCGCGTGGTCGAAGATCACCTCGGCGTGGCCGCCGTGGTAGTGGTCCTCGTATCCGAAGACCTTCATGGCGCGCTGCACGGTGACGCCCGGAGTGTCCCGCGGGACCAGCACCATGGACTGCTGGCGGCGGATGTCCGCGCCCTCCGGGTCCGTCTTGCCCATCACGATGAAGATCTTGCAGTCCGGGTTCATCGCCCCGGAGATGTACCACTTGCGGCCGGTGACGACGTACTCGTCGCCGTCCCGCTCGATGCGTGTGGTGATGTTGGTGGCGTCCGAGGAGGCCACGTCCGGCTCGGTCATCGCGAACGCCGAGCGGATCTCACCCGCCAGCAGCGGCTCCAGCCACTGCTTGCGCTGCTGCTCGTCGCCGAACTGTGCGAGCACCTCCATGTTGCCGGTGTCCGGAGCCGCGCAGTTCAGCGCGGTCGGCGCCAGCTGCGGGGAGCGGCCGGTGATCTCGGCGAGCGGGGCGTACTGGAGGTTGGTCAGCCCGGCACCGTACTCGGCGTCGGGCAGGAAGAGGTTCCACAGGCCCTGCCTGCGCGCCTCCGCCTTGAGCTCCTCGACCACGGCCGGGGTGTCCCACGGGGACGCCAGGGCGGCCCGCTGCTCCTCCGCCACCGCCTCGGCCGGGTAGACGTGCTCGTCCATGAAGGCGAGCAGCTTGGCGCGCAGTTCCTCGGTGCGCGCGTCGAACGCGAAGTCCATGGCGGGTCAGCCTTCCTGAAGGGTGGTGAGGCCGTGCTGGATGAAGACGGGGACGAGGTCGCCGATGCGGTCGAAGCCGTGACCGACCGTCTGGCCCAGGGTGTAGCGGTAGTGGATGCCCTCCAGGATCACGGCGAGCTTGAACCACGCGAACGCCGTGTACCAGGAGACCTGCGAGGCATCGCGCCCCGAGCGGGCCGCGTAGCGCTCGACCAGTTCGGCCGGATCGGGGTGCCCGGGCGCCTCGGCGGTCGTGGAGACGGGGGAGTCCGGCATGCCCAGCGGCAGGCTGTACATGACCAGCAGGCCCAGGTCGGTGAGCGGATCGCCGAGGGTCGACATCTCCCAGTCGAGGATGGCCTTGATCCGGTCGTCGTCGCCGATGAGCACGTTGTCGAGCCGGTAGTCGCCGTGGATGACCGTCGGCGCGGACGAGGTCGGCAGCCGCCGTCCCAGCGTCGCGTGCAGCTCGTCGATGCCGGCCAGCTCGCGGTTGCGGGAGGCGTCCAGCTGCTTGCCCCAGCGGCGCAGCTGGCGGTCCAGGAAGCCCTCGGGCCGGCCGAAGTCGGCGAGACCGACCCCGGCGGGGTCCACCGCGTGCAGTTCCACGAGCGTGTCCACCAGCCCCAGCACCGCGTCACGCGTGCGTGCCGGACCGAGCGGGGCCAGCTGGTCGGCGGTGCGGTACGGGGTGCCCTCGACGAACTCCATGACGTAGAACGGCGCCCCGAGGACGTCCTCGTCCTCGCACAGCACCAGCGGTTCCGGCACCGGCACACTCGTCGGGTGCAGGGCGCTGATCACCCGGTGCTCACGCTTCATGTCGTGCGCGGTGGCCAGGACGTGGCCCAGCGGCGGCCGGCGTACGACCCAGCGCGAGGCACCGTCGGAGACCGTGTACGTGAGGTTCGACCGCCCGCCCTCGATCAGCCGTCCGGTCAGAGGGCCCTGGACCAGGCCGGGTCGCTCGCGGTCGAGCAGACCGCGCAGCCGGTCGAGGTCGAGTCCGGGCGGGTGGTCGGGGCTCATGCATCGCTCCTACGGGCAGGTGAACGGGACTGGAATCCATGATGCCGACCGGTCGGTATGCCGTCCAGTGCGTGGGGCGAAAGTGGGCGTGAAAGTGATCCGGGCCACCATGCGCCGACGGCTCCCCGCGCGGTGCGCCGGGGAGCCGTCGTGAGCCGGGAGTGGTGCGGTCAGGAGGTCAGTGGTCGTCCCAGTGGCCGTTGTGCGCGGCGTGCCGGTGGCCGTCGTGCAGGTAGTCGACATGGTCGCCGTGCAGCACGCTCTCGTGGCCGCAGGCGTCCCCGTGCTGGTGCTCGTGGCTCTCGTGGGCGACATGGCCGTCCGCCTCGCACTCGTCCCAGTGGCCGCCGTGCTCGCGGTGCAGATGCCCGCCATGGGCGTAGTCGACGTGGTCGCCGTGCGGCACCTCGGTGTGCCCGCAGTCGGGGCCGTGGACGTGTGTGTGGGAGGTGTGTTCCTGGTGGAGGGTGGTCATGGTGCTCACCTTCGGAGATGGTGCCGATGACGGCCTTGCCGATGACGTCGGACAGGCTGCCACGCGAACGCCGCATATCCGGGCATCCCGCTTGCGTGGCGTCCGACTACCCCGGAGGGTCGGTGCCATGAAGGGCATCAGCTACTCACGCTACGGCGGCCCCGAGGTCCTCGCATACGGCGAGGTCCGCGACCCCACGGTCGGGGTCGACTCGGTGCTGGTCAAGGTCCGCGCGGCGGCCGTCAACCCGGTCGACTGGCACTGCCGCGAGGGACATCTGGACCGGGTCCTCGACCCGGTGTTCCCGGTGGTCCCCGGCTGGGACGTCTCCGGGGTGGTGGTCCAGCTCGGTGTGTCCGTCACGGAGTTCGCGGTCGGTGACGAGGTCATCGGCTACGTTCGCGAGGACTTCCTGTCCCGCGGCACCTTCGCCGAGTACGTGGCCGCCCCCGTGCGCACCCTCGCCCGCAAGCCCCGCAACCTCTCCTTCGAGGAGGCGGCCGGCCTGCCGCTGACCGGTCTGACGGCCTACCAGGTGCTCGTCAAGGCGCTCCAGGTCAAGCGCGGCGAGACGGTCCTCGTGCACGCCGCGGCCGGCGGGGTCGGCTCGATCGCGGTGCAGCTCGCCCGGCACTTCGGCGCCCGGGTCATCGGCACGGCGAGCCCCGCCAACCACGACTTCGTACGGAGCCTCGGCGGCGAGCCGGTCGCGTACGGCGAGGGCCTGGCCGAACGGGTGCGCGGGCTCGCCCCCGAGGGCGTGGACGCGGCGTTCGACACGATCGGCGGCGAGACCCTGACGGTCTCGGCCAACCTCCTGGCCCCCGAAGGCCGCCTGGTCTCCATCGTGGACGGCGAGGTCGTCGCCTACGGCGGCCGTTACTACTGGGTCCGCCCCGACGCCGAGGACCTCCAGCGCCTGTCCGAACTGGCGGAACAGGGCGTGGTGTCGGTGCACGTCTCACAGACGTTCCCGCTGGAGCGGGCGGCGGAGGCGCAGCGGCTGAGCCAGGAGGGCCGGACCAGGGGGAAGATCGTGGTGACGGTGGACTGGGAGACGGAGACCGAGGAGCCGCAGACCGAGGAGCCGCAGACCGAGGAGACGGAGAAGGGCTAGGGGCGCCGGGACCGGGCGGCTAGAAGACCAGAGCCGCCCCGCACACCGCCACGGCCACCGTGCACAGCGCCGCGGCCGTGGCGTGGCGGGGGGTGAGAGCCGAAGGGGCGCCCGGTGAGGCGAGCGCGCGGATGCGTCGGTGCGCGAGCAGCAGGAAGCCCAGCCAGAGGGCGACGCACAGGGCGCACGCGACGACACCGACCGCGGACGGGCCGCCGTGCAGCGCGGTCTTCACGGCGAGTACGGCGGAGACGGTGCCGGACAGGGTCGTACGGCGCCAGGCGAGCCGGGTGCGTTCCGGCTGGAGCCCGGGATCGCGTCCGACGTCCGCAGCCGCGGCGCTCACCCCTTCCATCCGGCGCTCACCCCTCCCACCCGACGAGCACGATGACGGCCATCGCGAGCGCGACGACCGCCACGACCACGCTCAGCAGCGTCGGGAAGCGCGACACCGGCAGGTCCTCGCCCCGGCGCATCGCCCGCTCGCAGCGCACCCAGTGGTTGACCGCGCGCAGCGAGCAGAGCACACCGGCACCGAGCAGCGCGAGCGCCAGCCCGACCCGCCAGCCCCAGCGCAGGTCCGGCAGGAACTGGTCGACGGCGAAGCCCCCGCCGATCAGCGCGAGCGCGGTGCGCAGCCAGGCCAGGAAGGTGCGCTCGTTGGCGAGCGAGAACCGGTAGTCGGGCGTACCGCCTTCCTCCCGGACCTGCTCGGGCGCGAACCAGAGCCGGACGTTCCGTGCGAATTCGATCACGCCCAGGACCCTACCGGGCGGGCGTGCGGCCGCTGTCCGTGGCGGCCGTCACGGTTCGCGCCGCGGGCCCCGAGCTGCCGCTCGGCAGCGGATCGGGCCACCCCGCCCCGTTCCTCCGGGCGGGCTCAGCTCTCCTTCTTCCGGTACTCCCTGAACCGCGCGTACGCGTCGAGCCCGTCCGGCACCCACTCCCACTCCGGCAACCGCCGCTGCACCTCGTCCTCCGCCAGGAAGTCGTGCCAGGCGACCTCCTCGACCTGCGGATTCACCGGCAGCTCGCACCGCACCTCGTACACGGCCGACCACCACGTCCGCCCGGCCCCGTCGTCGTACAGGAACTTGAAGAGGAAGGCCGGCTTCGGCAGGCCGGAGACGCCCAGCTCCTCCTCGGCCTCGCGCAGGGCCGCGTCGTCGTAGGACTCGCCCGCACCCACCACCCCGCCCACCCACATGTCGTACAGGGAGGGAAAGACCAGCTTGGTCGGGGTGCGGCGGTGGACGAACAACCGGCCGTCGGCGTCCCGCGCCTGGATGAACACGCACCGGTGACGCAGCCCCCGGGCGTACGCCTCAGCGCGCGGGGACTGCCCGACGACCCGGTCGTGCTCGTCGACGATGTCGAGGATCTCGTCAGCAGCGCTCATGCACCC
This sequence comes from Streptomyces sp. Act143, assembly GCF_003143935.1. Lineage (GTDB taxonomy): Bacteria > Actinomycetota > Actinomycetes > Streptomycetales > Streptomycetaceae > Streptomyces. The sequence continues at coordinate 8,602,110 of NZ_QFRX01000001.1, forward strand.
ATCCAAGCAGCCCCGCCACCGACCAGGCGCCCTGGCATCGCGCCCGCCCAACTCGGCCGACCTTCGCGGCCCCCTCAGCCAGGCCGGGAGTCGCCACTCGCCTGTTCACCCAGCAGCCGGCAGCCGGCAACCGCCGCCCGTTCAGTTCGGCTGGAGCCGCCGCGCCCGCGTCGGCTCCGCCGCTCCGCACGGCATCGCCGGATGCAGGCCGAGGAGCACGATGCCGACCACGACCGCCGCGAGCCCCGCCGCCTCCCACGCCAGTGCCCCGGTGTCGGTGCGCAGCCGGTCGCCGAGGAAACCGACTCCGCAGATGATCCCGGCGAGCGGCTGGGCGGCGGTCAGGGCGGGCAGCGACATCCGCAGGGAGGCCGTCTCGAACGCGCTCTGGACGAGGACCAGGCCGGTCACGCCGAGGGCGAGGACGGCGTACGGCTGCCAGCCGGTGAGGAGTTCCATGAGGCCGCCCTCGGAGAAGCGCTGTCCGCTCACCCGGGTGAGGGCGTCCTGGACGCCGTAGAGGAGCCCGGCCGCCACCGCCAGCAGGGCCGGTCCCGAGCTCAGTCGCGAGCGCTTGGCGTACGTCGTCAGCAGCAGTGCGAGACCGATCATGGCGCCGATGATCAGCCAGTGGCGGAAGGGATCGATCACCGCCGAACCGCCGCGCGGCTCGCCCGCCATGATGAACGCCGTCACTCCGCCCGCGAGCAGCAGCAGCCCCGCCCAGCCCTGCCGGCCCAGCGACTGCTTGGTCTGGTGGCGGGAGAGGGCCATCGCGAAGAGGAGGTTCGTCGCCAGCAGGGGTTCCACGAGCGAGATCTCGCCCTGGCCCAGCGCGATCGCGCCGAGCACCATGCCGGCCACCATCAGGCCGATGCCGCCGAGCCAGCGGGGCACCCGCATCAGGTCGAGGAGCAGCCTGGGCGAGAGGAAGTCGTTCAGGGGCGCGCGCTGGGCCGCGTTCTGCTGGAGGACGAAACCGATGCCCAGGCAGCAGGCCGCGCTCACGGCGAGAACCAGAACCAGAACCGACACGCTGCGTACCTCGATCACTCGGCCGGGCCACGGGGCGGGTTAAGGGCCGACTGTAGCGCCGTTGAGCCCGGCCTGCTCCCGGGAGTACCCGGATCCGGGCGGTTGACTCGGTCGCGTGCGGGGCGGTGCGACCTTTCCGCCATGGTGGGCGCCCCGGTCGAGCCGCGCCATGGCGTGCGCCACATCGAGGCGAGGTCGGGGTGAGCCGGCCGGCGGCGCGCATTCACAACTGCCCCACCAGTCACACAAGTTGATGCGTGTAACAGGCGCCCGAAGCTTGACGGGGACCATTGGCTGAGGGTTGGCTGTCCGTGATCAGTCGCCCACGCCCTGATGATCAGACCCGTGGGCCAGTTGCCCCTGCCGACCGTCGACGCGATTGACCTCGCACGAGGAAGTCTCCGCGGTGTCACCACCCCCGCCACCCCTCGGCCGTGGCCGCCGACGCGCGGCCCACGCCTTCGACGCCGCCCTCGACGACGCCGAACTCGGCGCCGCTCGCGCGGCCCTGGCGCAGGGACGCTGGCAGGCGGCCCGATCCCTGCTCGCCCACACGGGGGACGACTGGGACCTGCGCGGCCACCGCGTGACCGTCCTCGCCATGGAGCCGTACAGCGCCGCCTGGACCCGCGACTGGCTGCTCGCCGAACCCGAGTCCGCCGACGCCGCCGTCCTGCTCGCGCTCGCCCAGGTGCAGCGCGCCCTGCGCGGCAAGGAGAAGCCCGACCGCGCCCGTGAGGCCTGCCGCACCGCCGCCGACCGGGTGCCCGCCGACCCCACGCCCTGGCTGGGCATGCTCATGCTGGAGCAGGGCTCGACCGCCGCCCAGAACGCGGTCCGCCTCTTCGAGCAGATCCGCGCCCGTCACGCCGACCACCACCACGCCCACCACCTGTTGGTCGCCCGCCTCGCCGAGCACCGCGCCGCCGCCGGACCCGACCCGCTCCACGAGGTCTACGACTTCGCCAACTGGGCCGCCGAACAGGCCCCCGCCGACTCGCCGCTCGCCATCCTCCCGGTCATCGCGCACGCCGAGCGCTACCGCGTCCTCGCCACCGCGGGACACGAGCCCCCCGACCCCACCGCCTCCGGCCACTGGGTCGGCCGCCGGGCCCGCCAGGTGATGAAGTCGGCCTTCGACTGGTGGCTGGAGTGGGAGCACGAAGGCCACCCCCGCCGTCTCGTCGACCTCAACTTCCTCGCCCACGCCAAGGTCTGCGAGGGCCGCGGCGCCGAGGCCGCCGCCCTCTTCCACCGCATCGGCGAGCACCCCACCCCGGCGCCCTGGTCGTACCCCGACCGCGATGCCCACCCCGCCTTCCGTGCCGCCCGCGACAGCGCGCTCGGCACGGCGTAACGCCCCCGAACCCAGCCCCAGCCAAGGACGGTCCCGATGGCCACGAGCAAAGCCAGAGCCGGTGACGGCATCAGTACCTACAAGGGCCAGGAGCGGGCCCTGCGCGCCGACCGCCTGGGCACCGGCGGCCTGCTGCTCTCGGTCCTCGCCGCGACCGCCCCCCTCATGGTCGTCGCAGGTGTCATGCCCACCACATTCGCGGTGATGGGCATCGTCGGACAGCCGCTGCTCTTCGTCGCCCTCGGCGCGATCCTGATCCTCTTCAGCGTCGGCTACGCCGAGATGAGCCGGCACGTCCACAACGCGGGCGCCTTCTACGCCTACATCTCCCGCGGTCTCGGCGGCACCGCCGGCGCGAGCGCGGCCCTCGTCGCCCTCGTCGCCTACAACGCCCTCCAGGTCGGCATCTACGGCATCTTCGGCTTCGAGGTCTCCGGCCTCTTCGCCACCTACGCCGACCTGGAGATCGCCTGGTGGATACCGGCGCTCACGGCCGTCGCCGCCGTCGGCGCCCTCGGCTGGCTGAAGATCGACGTCAACGCGAAGGTGCTCGGCGTCCTGCTCGTCATCGAGGTGGCCCTGGTCGTCATCTTCGACATCGCCGCCGTCGCCGACCCCGCCAAGGAGGGCCTGTCCCTGCACGCCTTCAACCCGGACACCCTCAGCGGCGCCGGCGTCGGCACCGCGCTCTGCTTCTGCATCGCCGCGTTCCTCGGCTTCGAACAGGCGCCCGTCTACGCCGAGGAGACCAGCCGCCCGCACGTCCTGGTGCCGCGCGTGATGTTCCTCGCGGTCGGCGGCGTCGCCGTCTTCTTCGCGCTCAGCAGCTGGGCCCTCACCGTCGCCACCGGCCCCTCCCAGATCGTCGGCGAGTCCCAGAAGCAGAGTGCCGGACTGCTCTTCGGCCTCACCGAGTCCCGCCTCGGCGGCACCTTCACCGACGTCCTGCACGTGCTCTTCGTGACCGGCATGTTCGCGGCCATGGTCAGCTTCCACAACGTCGTCGCCCGCTACGCCTTCGCCATGGGCCGCGAGGGCCTGCTCCCGCGCTCCTTCGGCCGGACGACGGGCGCGAGCGGCGCCCCCGGCACCGGCTCGCTCCTCCAGACCGCCGTCTCCGCGGTGATCGTGATCGCCTTCGCGGTCGCCGACGACAAGCCCACCGGCGACCCCACCGAGCCCGTCCTGCACCTGTTCACCTGGGGCGGCAACATCGGCGCCCTCGGCGTGATCGTGCTGATGGCCGCGGCCTCCTTCTCGGTCGTCGTCTTCTTCGCCCGCCGCGGCGCCGCCGGCGCCCAGGCCTGGCGGCTGGTCACCTCCGCCGTCGCGGGCCTCGCCCTCCTCGTCATCGCCGGCTACACGGTGAAGGACTTCGACGTCCTCGTCGGCGCGGGCCCGGACTCCGCCCTGAGCCGGCTCCTGCCCGGCATCATCGGCGCGTCCGTGGTCGTCGGCCTCGTCCAGGGCCTGTACCTGCGCTCCCGCTCGCCGGAGGCGCACGCCCGCATCGGCCTGGGCAACGAGGCGTTCCAACTGGACAAGGCGGCGCAGTCGTAAGAAGTGGTTACGGAAATCTGACGGGCACCCGCGAACCCTGGTCCGCCACGGTCCGCGGGTGCTCGAATGAAGGCGTGAACACCGAACCACCCGAGGCGGACGACCCGCACCCCGAGGCGGCGGGCAGGCCCGTCGGCCGCCGCGTCCTCCTCGGCACCCTCGGCCTCGGCGCCCTCGGCGTGGTCACCGCGCCGACCCTGCAACGCGGCCTGGAGGCCTTCCTCGGCAGCGCGGCCGACAAGGACCCCACCGGCCTGACCGGCCTGCTCCCCAACGGCGGCGGCTTCCGCTACTACTCGGTGGCCTCCTCCGTGCCCCACAAGAACGCCGCGAACTACCGCCTGCGCATCGACGGCCTCGTCGACCGCCCGGCCACCTACACCCTCAACGACCTGCGCGCGATGCCCCAGACCCGGATGGTCAAGGACGTCCAGTGCGTCACCGGCTGGCGGGTCCCGGACACCCCGTTCGAGGGCGTGCGCCTGTCCCATCTGCTCGACACCGCCGGAGTACGGGCCAAGGGCACGGCGATCCGCTTCTCCTGCTTCGACGGCACGTACACCGAGAGCCTCACCCTCGACCAGGCCCGCCGCGCCGACGTCCTGGTCGCCCTGCGCATGCAGGACAAGGACATCGGCCACTCCCACGGCGGCCCGGTCCGCCTCTACGTGGCCCCCATGTACTTCTACAAGTCCGCCAAGTGGCTCTCCGGCATCACCGTGACCGAGGACGTCGAGCCCGGTTACTGGGAGGACCGCGGCTACGACGTCGACGCCTGGGTGGGCCGTTCGAACGGACGGGACGATGACCCTACGAGCTGACGCCCCGCCCCGGACCCGGATCCGCCGCTTCGGACGTCCGCAACGCTGGGTGCACCGCACCACGGCCGCCCTGATGGGCGTCTGCGTGGCCACCGCCGCCTGCCTCTACCTCCCCCAATTGGCCGAACTCGTCGGCCGCCGCGAGCTGGTGGTCCGCATCCACGAGTGGGCCGGCCTCGCCCTGCCCGTCCCCGTCCTGGCGGGCCTCGCCTCCCGCGCCTTCCGCGCCGACCTGCGCTTCCTCAACCGCTTCGGCCCGCACGACGGTATCTGGCTCCGCGCGGCGCTGCGCCGTGACAGACGGCGCTCGTCACGCCCGGCGGGCAAGTTCAACGCCGGGCAGAAGATCTACGCCGCCTGGATCGCCGGCGCCTCCCTGGTCATGCTCGGCACGGGCCTGCTGATGTGGTTCACGCACCTCACCCCGATCCAGTGGCGCACCAGCGCGACCTTCGTCCACGACTGGCTGGCCCTGACGATGGGCATCGTCATCGCCGGCCACATCGGCATGGCCCTGGGCGACCCGGAGGCCCGCCGCGGACTGCGGACGGGGCTGGTCAGCCGTGAGTGGGCCGAGCGGGAGCACTCCCTGTGGCGACCCTGACCCGGTCGGCGTCGCGGCCGCATCGGGCGCCACGACGGTGAAGGCGTCCTCCGCCCGCACCTCGACGCCGCCGAACTGCACGGACACGTCGACGCTCCTGGGCAGCCCGCCCGGGTCGAGCGCCGGCACCACCACGTCCAGCACCACTTGGTCACCCCGCTGAGAGCCGAGCACCGGCGGCCCGTCCGGCAGCCGCCCGTCGATCAGCACCCGCCCGTCCCGCAGCAGCTCGGCGGGGTCGAAGTAGATGCCGGTCAACTCGACGGCCACCGTCTCACCGGCCCGCGCCTCGCCGTCGCCGCCCGCGTCGACACCGGCCACCCGGTAGGCACACGCGGGGACGCCGCCGGAGGAGGCGACCGGCCGCGCGGTGCCGGCGGGGTGCCGCCGGTGGAAGTCCAGCAGCCCGCCCAGGACGGTGTACGCGGCCCGCCCCTTGCAGGTGTCGGCCCGCCCGGCGAGGGCGGTGTACTCCTCGGCCGCCGACGCCCAGCTGCCGCCCTTGCCCTGCACGGCGAGACACGCGGAGGCCAGCCCGCGCAGCAGCTGCCACTCCGGGTCGGCCGATGCGGCCGGGATGTCGTCGAGGACGGCCCGGCACTCGGCGGGGGCGCGCAGTTGGTCGTAGACGCTCGACGGGTCCGAAGTGCCGTCGGTGTTCGGCGAGTCCGGGCCGGGAGGCAGCCAGGGCGGGCTCTGGAGGAGCCGGTTGCCCGGCGAAGGGGCGGGAGTGGGGGAGGGGCTGGGGCTCGCGGGCGCGCGCGGGCTGTCGGTGACGTCCGGGGTGTGCGCGTGGCCGTCGGGCGACGGCCGGGCCGGGGTGAGGGACGGCAGCGGTCTGACGTCGCGTGCGGTGGGAGTGGCGCTCGACGGACCGGCGGTGACGACTCCGCCGCCCCCATATCCCCTGTCCGGTGGGTCACTCCCGTCCCCGGTGAAGGCCGCGGCGGCCACCGCCACCGCTCCGACCAGGAGCAGCCCCGAGACACGCATCCCGAGGGAAACCGCCATGACGCCCCCCACGACGACGGTAGGCCCCTGGGGCCAGAACCCAGGGGCCTACCATCATCGGGCCATCGGCGCCCGATACGGAAGCCGGTGACCGAAGCCGGTGACCGTGACGTCGTACGGTCGAACGTCGTACCGCTAGATGATCAGCGAGAGCAGCAGCACCACACCGCCCGCGACCACCGAGATGATCGTCTCCATGACGGACCAGGTCTTGATGGTCTGGCCGACGTTCAGGCCGAAGTACTCCTTCACCAGCCAGAAGCCGGCGTCGTTGACATGGCTGAAGAAGAGCGAGCCGGCGCCGATCGCGAGGACCAGCAGGGCCGTGTGGGTGGTCGACATGTCGGCGGCCAGGGGGGCGACCAGACCGGCCGCGGAGACCGTGGCCACCGTCGCCGAACCGGTCGCGAGCCGGATCGCCACCGCGATCAGCCAGGCCAGCAGCAGCGCCGGGATCGACCAGTCCTTGGAGATGTCCAGGATCATCTGGCCCACACCGGTGTCGATCAGCGTCTGCTTGAAACCACCGCCCGCGCCGACGATCAGCAGGATGCCCGCGATGGGCGCGAGGCCCTTCTCGACCAGCGGCGTGAGCCGCTCCTTGCCGAACCCGGCGGGCCGCAGCAGCGTGAAGATGCCGAGGATCACCGAGGTGAGCAGGGCGATCAGCGGGGAGCCGATGACGTCGAAGACGCGCTGCGTGGTGTTCTCCGGGTCGTCGATCACGATGTCGACGAGCGCCTTGGAGAGCATCAGCACGACCGGCAGGAGGATCGTCGCCAGCGTGGCGCCGAAGCCGGGCCGCTTCTCCAGGTCCTCCGAGGCGCGCTGCGGAACCATCCGGTCCGGCGCCTGGACGTCCACCCAGCGGGCGGCGTACCGGGAGAACAGCGGACCCGCGATGATCACCGTCGGGATGGCGACGAGGACGCCGAGCGCCAGCGTGACGCCCAGGTTCGCCTGGACGGCGTCGATCGCGACCAGCGGGCCGGGGTGCGGCGGGACCAGCCCGTGCATCACGGACAGACCGGCGAGCGCCGGGATGCCGATGCGCATGAGCGAGTAGTTGCCGCGCTTGGCGACCATGAGCACGACCGGGATCAGCAGGACGACGCCGACCTCGAAGAACAGCGGCAGACCGATCACCGAGGCGATGAGCACCATGGCCCACGGCATCGACCGGCCGCCCGCCTTGGCGAGGATCGTGTCGACGATCTGATCGGCGCCGCCGGAGTCGGCGAGCATCTTGCCGAGGATCGCGCCCAGCGCGATCAGTACGCCCACACCGGCGACGGTGGTGCCGAGACCGCCGGTGAAGCTGGTGATGACCTTGTCGAGCGGCGCCCCGGCGAACGCGCCCAGCGCGAGCGAGCCGATGGTCAGCGACAGAAAGGCGTGGAGCTTGAACTGGGTGATGAGCAGGACGATGACGGCGATGCCCGCCAGGACGGCGATGCCCAGCTGGGCGTGACCGGCCGAGGTGATGGGCTCGACGGGGTCCGCTGCCAGCAACTCGGCGCTGAGTCTGGTCACGGGGGATTCCCTTGCAGGTACGGGGATACGGGGGTGGGTGCGGGGGGTGTGGGGTGGTGCTACGGGAGTTCGGCGAGCGCCTTGGCGGCCCGTCCGGTGATCTCCTCGGGGCTGCCGGCCACGTCCACCACGACGCCCGGTTCGTCCGCCTCGAGCGGCTGGAGGGTGGCGAACTGGGAGTCGAGCAGCGCGGTCGGCATGAAGTGGCCCTGCCGATGGGACATGCGGTCCTCGATGAGGGCACGGTCGCCCGCGAGGTGCACGAAGACGAGGCCGGGTGCGGCGGCGCGGAGCCGGTCGCGGTACGACCGCTTCAGCGCCGAGCAGCTGACCACCCCGCCGAGCCCCGCCCGCCCGTGCGCCCAGTCGCCGATGGCGTCCAGCCACGGCCACCGGTCGTCGTCGGTGAGCGGAGTACCGGCCGTCATCTTGGCGATGTTGGCCGGCGGGTGGAAGTCGTCGCCCTCGGCGTACGGGACACCGAGCCGGGCGGCGAGCAGCGGACCGATGGTGGTCTTGCCGGTGCCCGCGACGCCCATCACCACGACGACATGGGGGGTGTTCATCACTGCCTCACTGTCCGTTGTCTTCATCGACAGGTCGACGCCCTCGGGCGTCGACGCCACTGAAGCCCATTAGGTACGACGAATTCAAGACTCTGTGACAAATAAGTCTGACTTTTTGTTCCCGTGACGTGCCCCGTACGCTGAGTGCATGAGCACTTCGGGCCGGGGGCTGCACGGCCAGGTACTGGACACCCTCGGCCCCGCGATCACCGCGGGCGAGTACCCGCCGGGCAGCGTTCTGCGCACGGATGAACTCGCACAGGAGTTCGACGTCTCCCGCTCGGTGATGCGCGAGGCCGTCCGCGTCCTGGAGTCCATGCACCTGGTCGAGTCCCGCCGCCGCGTCGGCGTCACGGTCCGCCCCGAGTGCGACTGGAACGTCTACGACCCGCAGGTCATCCGCTGGCGCCTGGCCGGCGCCGACCGCCCCCGGCAGCTGCGCTCCCTCACCGTCCTGCGCTCCGCGATCGAACCGGTCGCGGCGGGCCTGGCGGCGAAGCACGCCACGGCGGAGCAGTGCGCCGAACTCACCGAGTGCGCCCTGGGCATGGTCGCCCACTCGCGCGGCCACCAGCTGGAGGGCTATCTGGTCCACGACATGGCCTTCCACCGGGTGATCCTCGCGGCCTCGGGCAACGAGATGTTCGCCCGCCTCGGCGACGTCGTGGCGGAGGTCCTCGCGGGCCGCACCCACCACGAGGTCATGTTCGAGGACCCCGACCCGGCCGCGGTCACCCTGCACGTCCAGGTCGCGGAGGCGGTCCGCGCGGGCGACGCGGTACGGGCGGAGGAGCTGACCCGCGAGATCACGGTGGGCGCGCTTCAGGAGCTGGACATCCTCGCTCCCTGAGCGCTTCTCAGGCGGGGAACTCCCCGTCCACGTAGACCCACGCCCCGTCCACCCGCTCGAACCGGCTGCGCTCGTGCAGCGACCCGCCCCGGTAGGACGCCCGGAACTCCACGGCCCCGGTGGTGTGGAAGGCGGACCCGTCAGCCGTGCCCAGGATCTCCAGACCCGTCCACCGCATCCCCGGATCGAGATCGAGCCGCGCCGGCCGCGTCCGCGGATGCCAGGTCCGCAGCAGATACGCCGGGTCGCCCTTCACGAAAGCGGAGTACCGCGACCGCATGAGCGCCTCGGCGGTCGGCGCGGCGGCGGTGCCGGAGTGGTACCGGCCGCAGCACTCGGCGTAGGACTCGGGCAGGCCGCAGGGGCAGGAGCGGGTGTTCATGGCGGCCATTCTCGCCGACCTAGCCCGCCGCCCTGCTCTGCGGCACCGGCAACGGCGGCAGCGCCGCCCCGTGCACCCACGCCTCGAACACCTCGTCCAGGGGTTCCGCCGCGAACCGGGCCACATGCGCGGTGAACGTCGTGGTCGTCACCGCCCCGCCCCGGTGCAGCCCCGCCCAGCCGCGCAGCATCCGGAAGAAGGCGTCGTCGCCCATCGCGCAGCGCACCGCGTGCAGGGCAAGACCGCCGCGTTCGTAGAGCCGGTCGTCGAACATCGACTTTCGGCCCGGGTCGGCCAGCCGCAGATCCTGCGGCAGCCCCGACAGCAACCGGTGCGCGGCGGCGGCCAGTTGCTGGGCGGTACGGCCGCCCGAGCGCTCCGACCACAGCCACTCCGCGTACTTCGCGAACCCCTCGTTGAGCCAGATGTGCCGCCAGTCCGCGATCGAGACGCTGTTGCCGAACCACTGGTGCGCCAGCTCGTGCGCGACCAGCCGCTCCGAACCCCGGGCCCCGTCCACGTGGTTGGAGCCGAAGAGCGACAACCCCTGTGCCTCGACGGGCACATCGAGCTCCTCCTCCGTCACCACCACCGCGTACTCGTCGAACGGGTACGGGCCGAACAGCTCCTGGAACAGGTCCATCATCCGCGGCTGCCGCGCGAAGTCCCGGGAGAACTGGGGGAGCAGATGCGCCGGGATGTGCCCGTGCTGCGGCACCCCGCCCGGCCCCGGATCACCCAGCAGCACCGTCTGGTACTTGCCGATCGCCAGCCCCACCAGATAGCTGGACGTCGGCGCCGCCTGCTCGTACACCCAGGTCGTCGTCGACGCACGCGTCGTACGGGTCAGCAGCCGCCCGCCCGCGACCACCGCGTACGCCGACGGCGTCGTGATCGAGATCTGGTACGACGCCTTGTCCGCGGGCCGGTCGTTGCACGGGTACCACGACGGCGCCCCGATCGGCTGGCTCGCCACCAGCGCCCCGTCCTCCAGCTCCTCCCACCCCAGGCCGCCCCACGGGCTGTTCACCGGCTTGGGATTGCCGGACCAGTGCACCTCGACCGTGAAGGCCGCCCCGGGCCGGACCGGCTTCGCGGGGCGGACCCGCAGCTTGCCGCCGCGGTGCGTGTAGTGCGGCTGACGGCCGTCCACCCGCACCCGCCCGATCCGGAAGTCGGCGAGGTTCAGGAAGAACTCGGTGAGCGGCGAACGTCCCGCTATGGCATTGATCCGGGCGGTGCCCGACAGCCGGTTCGGGCCCGGACGGTAGTCCAGCGCGAGCTCGTACCGGTGCACCCGGTACCGCGCGTCACCGTTCTCCGGGAAGTACGGGTCGGACCCCGCCGACTGCTGAACCGCCACTGGTGCTTCTACTCCCTGCGCCGCGCTGCCACTCCGATTGCCGCCCATCGGCTCCGAGTGGCCCGCGCTCAGGGACGCCATGCCTCGATCGGGTTGCCGAGCCAACGGGTGTCGTCGGGAACGGACTCCGCGGCCATGACGAGCGACGCGGGACCCAGGGTCGTACGGGCCCCGATCGTGCTGCCGGGCAGCACGATCCCGCCAGGACCCAGCGTCGCGCCCTCACGGAGGACCACAGTATCCGTCCGCAAGATCCGGTCGTGGAAGAGGTGCGTCTGGAGCACACAGCCCCGGTTCACCGTCGCCGCGTCCTCCAGGGTCACCAGATCCGACTCCGGCAGCCAGTAGCTCTCCACCCACACACCCTTGCCGATGCGCGCCCCGAGCCCCCGCAGCCACGCCGTCATCAGCGGCGTGCCCGGCACCGCGCCCGCCAGCCACGGCACCGCCACCACCTCGACGAACGTGTCCGCGAGCTCGTTGCGCCACACGAAGGAACTCCACAGCGGATGCTCCCCGGCGCGATGCCGCCCCACGAGCAGCCACTTCGCGACGATCGACAGCAGCGCGGCGGCGCCACCCGCCGCGAGCAGCACCAGGCCCGACAGCGCCCACGCCCACCCGCCCAGCGCGCACAGCGCCGCCACCGTCAGCACCCCGATCGCCGCCGAGCAGAACACCGGCACGATCCGGCACAGCTCCACCAGCCCGCGCGCCCACAGCAGCCGCGCCGGCGGGTCGTAGGTCCGGCTCTGGTCGCCGCCGGCCGCGCTGCGCGGCAGCTTCACCGGCGGCAGCCCCAGATACGAGCTGCCCTTCTTCGCCTTCTTCGGCGTCGCCGACAGCACCCCCACCAGGCCGCCGTCCGGCACGGACCGCCCCGGCGCGGTCATCCCCGAGTTCCCGAGGAAGGCCCGCCGCCCGATCTCGGCCCGCCCGATCCGCATCCAGCCGCCCCCGAGCTCGTACGGCGCGGTCAGCGTGTCGTCGGCGAGGAACGCCCCCTCACCGACCGTCGTCAGGCTCGGCAGCGCGAGCACGGTCGACACCTCGGCGCCCCGCCCGACCCGCATCCCGAGCAGCCGCAGCCACACCGGCGTGACCAGCCCGGCGTACAGCGGGAACAGCGTCTCCCGGGAGCGGTCCATCAACTGCGTCACCGTCCACGCCTGCCACCCGACCCGGCTGTGCGTCGGATACGTCCCCTCCCGCAGCCCCGGACTCAGCAACCGCACCCCGACCAGGATCAGCAGCGCGTACGCCAGCCCGAAGGCGAGCGTCGCCGGCACCAGGGCGAGCACGGCACCCTTGAGGGGCTGCTCCGGCGTGAAGAACACCCGGCCCACCAGGAACGCGGCCGCCCCCGCCGACACCGGCAGCGCGCTCAGACCGAAGCCGGTCACGCCGTACATCAGGCGCCAGTACGTGCCCCGGCGCGGCCGCTCCTTGGGCCAGGTGCGCTTGGCCTTGCCCAGCTTGACCGCGGGCGCCCCCGCCCAGCGCTGACCGGTCGGGATCTGCCCGCCGACCGCCGAACCCGGCGCCACCTCGGCCCGCTTGCCGACCCGCGCGCCCGGGAAGAGCATGCTGCGCGTCCCGACCACCGCGTGCGCGCCCACCTTGACCGGGCCGACCTCCAGCCGGTCGCCGTCCAGCCACCACCCGGACAGGTCCACCTCGGACTCGACGGCCGCGCCCCGCCCCAGCTTGAGCATGCCGGTCACCGGCGGCAGCGAGTGCAGATCGACATCCGGGCCGACCTTCGCGCCCAGCGCCCGCGCGTACCGCTCCAGCCACACGCCGGTCAGCGCGGTCGCCCCGCTGAACTCGGCCAGCCGCTCCGCGGCCCACAGCCGCACGTGCGCACTCCCGCCGCGCGCGTACCGCCCCGGCCGCACACCTCGCAGCAGCAGCCGCGCCCCGCCCGCCGCGACCGCGAGCCGCCCCGGCGGACTGAACAACAGCACCGCCCCAGCGCCCACCAGCCACCAGGGCGCGCTCGGCAGCCACGCGTAGGGCAGAACATTGCCCAGCGCGGCCAGTACCACCGTCCAGCGCAGTCCCAGCAGCGTGAACAGCGGCACCAGCACCAGCAGTTGCAGAAGCTGAGCGCGCACCGGCACCGGCGCGACGGACCGTGTGCCGCCGTCGTCCTGCGCCGACTTCTCCAGACGGCGGGCCAGCTTCCGCAGCACCGGCTGCTGATAGACGTCCAGCACCGCCGCGCTCGGGTAGCGGGTGCGCAGCCGCGTGGTGAGCTGCGCGGCGGCGAGGCTGCCGCCGCCGATCGCGAAGAAGTCGTCGGAGGCACTGGTGACCGGGATGCCGAGGACCTCCGCCCACTGCTCGGCGAGCCAGGCCTCGGTGCCGTACAACTGCTCGGCCGGGCCGGAGGTCTCCAGGTTCTCCAGCGGCCAGGGCAGCGCGTTGCGGTCGACCTTGCCGCTCGTCCGCGTGGGCAGGTCCGAGACCGGCGCGAGCAACGGCACGAGTGCGGCGGGCAGTTCGGCGCGCAGCTTCGCCACGGCCGCCGCGTGGTCCCAGCCGTCCTGCGTGACGACGTACCCGACGAGCAGCTGGTTGCCGCCGCGGGAGGTGCGCACGGCGGCCGCGGCGCCGGCCACACCCGGCAACGCCTGGAGCGCGGCATCCACCTCACCGAGCTCGATCCGCCGCCCACCGAGCTTGATCTGCTCGTCGGCCCGCCCGAGGAACACCAGCCCCTCGGGTTCCGCCTTCACCAGATCCCCGCTGCGGTACGCCCGTTCCCAGCCCAGCGACTCAAGGGGCGCGTACTTCTCCGCGTCCTTCTCGGCGTCCAGATACCGCGCGAGTCCGGCCCCGCCGATCACCAACTGCCCACTGGCGCCCATGGGCACGGGCTCCCCGGCCTCGTCGACGACGGCCAGCTCCCAACCGCGCAACGGCAGTCCGATGCGGATCGGCTCCTCGCCGGTCATCAGCGCCGCACAGGCCACGACGGTCGCCTCAGTCGGCCCGTAGGTGTTCCACACCTCGCGCCCCTCGGTCACCAGCCGCTGCGCCAGCTCGGGCGGACAGGCCTCACCGCCGAAGATCAGCAGCCGGACGTCGTTGAGGGTCTCCGGCTCCCAGAGCGCGGCGAGCGTCGGCACCGTCGACACGACGGTGATCTCCTGCTCCACCAGCCAGGGCCCGAGATCGGCACCGCTCCTGACCTGCGACCGCGGCACGGGCACCAGACAGGCCCCGTACCGCCACGCCAGCCACATCTCTTCGCAGGACGCGTCGAAGGCGACCGACAGACCCGCCATGACCCTGTCACCCGGACCGATGGGCTCGTCGGTGAGGAACAGTGCGGCCTCGGCGTCCACGAACGCGGCGGCACTGCGGTGACTGACGGCGACACCCTTGGGCTTCCCGGTGGACCCGGAGGTGAAGATGATCCACGCGTCGTGCTCGGCCCCGGGCCGCGCGGCGGCCGTCTCCCCGTGCCCGGTGACGGTCAGCTCGTGCCCGGCGCCGACGACGGCCCTGACCTCCGCCTCCCCGAACACCAACTCGGCCCGCTCGTCCGGGTCCTCGGCGTCCACCGGCACATACGCGGCACCGGCGGACAGCACGGCGAGGACGGCGACATAGAGGTCATTGGTGCCCGACGGGACACGGATGCCCACCCGGTCCCCGAGCCCGACCCCGGCCGCCGCGAGCCGCCGCCGCAGCCGCTCCACCTCGACGGCCAGCGCACGGTAGGTCAGGCACGTCGTGCCGTCGTCCAGGGCGGGCTCGTCGGGGCAGGAGCGTACGGACGCGTCGAAGATGTCGACGAGCGTGCGCGCAGAGGCCGCCGGCCCCCCGGAGAAGCGTGCCGTGTCCCCGAACCGCTCGCGGAACTCCTCGTCGAGCAGGCCGAGAGCACTGCCCTCGTGAATGGCTGCCATCGGTCCTCGCGTCTCGATCCGGAGAGGCCTCCGGGCGCTGGCGGGCCCGCAGGTCTGCCTGGGGTTGTCCGGCTCCAGCTCGGTAACAAGCCGGAAATTTTAGTACGACGCTAGGTCCGCGCCCTGTGAGCGGCCACCGCACAGGCCCGTCCGGGTGGGGGCCCGGACCGTTCGGACACTGCCTGACCTGCGGCTCCCGGCGGTGGACGAGACATGCCCCACATCGGCCCCACATCGCCCAAGAGCTCCGAGAACAGGCCGAGTTGGTGCTTTTGCCGACGCGGCCCGGCAGTCGGGAAAATCGCCCCGGAAAAGCAGAAAACCCCTGGTCAACAGGGGTTTTAGCTGGTGTCCGAGGGGGGACTTGAACCCCCACGCCCGATAAAGGGCACTAGCACCTCAAGCTAGCGCGTCTGCCATTCCGCCACCCGGACAAGGTGTCTGTCGTGCGGGGTTTCCCTCGCGGCGACAGAGGAAACATTACCAGGCTTTCGAGGTGCTCCGATCACCCCCTCGCTCCCGCGTGAACGGCGTGTGACGGGCCGGGTCCGGTCTTGGGCGCGGCGGGTCGGAGAGAGAGGATGAGGGGAACCACCAGCAGTGACAGCGGGAGGAAGCAGCGTGAGCGGGACGGACACGACCAGGCACGTCACCGGCGAGGACGAGGTCGTGGACCTCTGCCGCGAGCTGATCCAAATCGACACCAGCAACTACGGCGACCACTCCGGGCCGGGGGAGCGCAAGGCGGCCGAGTACGTCGCCGAGAAGCTCGCCGAGGTGGGCCTCGATCCGCAGATCTTCGAATCCCACCAGGGCCGCGCCTCCACCGTCGCCCGCATCGAGGGCGAGGACCCCTCCAAGCCCGCGCTGCTCATCCACGGCCACACCGACGTGGTACCGGCCAACGCGGCGGACTGGACCCACCACCCCTTCTCCGGCGAGGTCGCCGACGGGTGTGTGTGGGGCCGTGGCGCGGTCGACATGAAGGACATGGACGCGATGACCCTCGCGGTCGTCCGTGACCGGCTGCGCAGCGGGCGCAAGCCCCCGCGCGACATCGTCCTCGCCTTCCTCGCCGACGAGGAGGCGGGCGGCACGTACGGCGCCCGGTACCTCGTCGACAAGCACCCCGATCTCTTCGAGGGCGTCACCGAGGCGATCGGCGAGGTCGGCGGGTTCTCCTTCACCGTCAACGAGAACCTGCGGCTGTACCTGGTGGAGACCGCCCAGAAGGGCATGCACTGGATGCGTCTCACCGTGGACGGCACCGCCGGCCACGGCTCGATGACCAACGACGACAACGCGATCACCGAGCTGTGCGAGGCCGTCGGCCGGCTCGGCCGGCACAAGTGGCCGGTGCGGGTCACCAAGACCGTGCGGTCCTTCCTCGACGAGCTCTCCGACGCCCTCGGCACCGAGCTCGACCCCGAGAACATGGACGAGACCCTCGCCAAGCTGGGCGGCATCGCCAAGATGGTCGGCGCGACCCTCAGGAACTCGGCGGCGCCCACCATGCTCGGCGCCGGCTACAAGGTCAACGTCATCCCCGGCCAGGCCACCGCCCACGTCGACGGGCGCTTCCTGCCGGGCTACGAGGAGGAGTTCCTCGCCGACCTCGACCGCATCCTCGGCCCGCGCGTGCGCCGCGAGGACGTGCACGGCGACAAGGCGCTGGAGACCGACTTCGACGGCAGGCTCGTCGACGCCATGCAGAGCGCCCTGAGTGCCGAGGACCCGATCGCCCGGGCCGTGCCCTACATGCTCTCCGGCGGCACCGACGCCAAGTCCTTCGACGACCTCGGCATCCGCTGCTTCGGCTTCGCGCCGCTCCAGCTGCCGCCGGAGCTGGACTTCGCGGGCATGTTCCACGGGGTCGACGAGCGGGTGCCGGTGGAGGGCCTGAAGTTCGGGGTGCGGGTGCTCGACCGGTTCATCGACGCGTCCTGACGGCGGGTTGACGCCGGTAATCGACAGCGTGTGCGGACATGACTGAGACGGGTGAATGCACTCATAAGCTCGTAGCTCCATTACTCCCTCCTCGTTACAGGTGATGCGATCCGCTACTTGGGACCGCATTGCCAACAAGGAGGAATAATGATCAAGAAGGTCGTCGCCGCTGCGGCTGCCACTGGTGGGCTGGTTCTCGCGGGCGCGGGCCTCGCTGCTGCCGACTCGGGTGCTCAGGGTGCCGCGGTGCACTCCCCGGGCGTCCTGTCCGGCAACGTCGTCCAGGTGCCGGTTCACGTTCCGGTGAACGTGTGCGGCAACACGGTCTCCGTGATCGGCGTGCTGAACCCCGCCTTCGGCAACACCTGCATCAACAAGTGACGTTGTGCCTCGCCCATAGGGGCTGAGCCCGTCGGCCTCGGAGCGCGCGCCATGCGCTCCGGGGCCGACCGGTCTTTTCACGAGGATTGCAGGTCGGAATCGAAAAGGCAGGGGGAATTCAGGAATGCGACAGGTCACCCGCAAAGGCCTGATGACGATGGCGGCCGCGACCGGTGTGATCGCCGCGGCAGGCGGCGCCGCGCACGCCGACTCGGGGGCGAGCGGCTCGGCGTCGAACTCACCCGGCGTCCTCTCGGGCAACACGGTGCAGGCGCCGGTGCACGCGCCGGTGAACGTGTGCGGCAACACGGTCAACGTCGTCGGTGTGCTCAACCCGGCGGTCGGCAACAAGTGCGCCAACCACAGCGGGTCGTCCGGCTCGGGCGGATACGGGGACTCCGGCGGGTACGGCGGCTCAGGGGGACACGGAGGCTCCGGCGGCGGCGCGTCCTCCGGTGGCCACGCCTCGGACTCGCCTGGTGTCGGCTCGGGCAACCACGTCGAGGCGCCGGTGGACGTTCCGGTCAACGTCTGCGGCAACAGCGTCGACATCATCGGGGTCGGCAACTCCACGACGGGCAACGACTGCGCGAACGGCGGCGAGAACCCGGGCGGCGGCCACCCGGGCACGCCGCCGGGCGGTGGCGGCCACCAGACTCCGCCCCCCGGCGGCCCGGAACAGCCGGGCAACCCGGGCACTCCGGGGAACCCCGGCACCCCTGGAAACCCGGGCACCCCAGGGACCCCCGGCACTCCGGGCAACCCGGGCAACCCGGGCAACCCGGTGGAGCCGGTCCACCCCGGCACCCCGAGCGCCCCGCCCTCCGCGGGCAACGAGACGCCGGGCGGCAACCACCCGGGGACCCAGACGGTCACGCAGCCCCGCGGTGCCGCCCAGCTCGCCCACACGGGCAGCGACCTGCCGCTGGGCCTGACCCTGCCGGTCGGCGCGGGCGCGCTGCTGGCGGGCACGGTGCTGTACCGCAAGGCTCGTGCCTCGGCGTAGCGCAGCGGACACGAAACGGAGCGGGCCCCGCCGATGCGGGGCCCGCTCCGTGTTCCTGGCCTCACCTCACCAAGTGGCACGCACCTGGCGGATGATCCTGCGGCGCAGCCGCACCTTGCGGCTTCCGTCACGCAGCAGGCTCAGGCGGTCCAACTCCCAGTGTCCGTACTCGGCATGGTCCGTCAGCAGACGTGTGGCGTCCTTGCGGGAGACCCCGCGCGGCACGTACACGTCGACAAATTCGTATTCCGGCATCGCATCTATTGTGCGGGCTGGGGCCTGGTACGGATAGCGTCTGCACTATGTCTGATGCTGAGCAGCCCACCGCTGCCGAGGTACGCGCCGCCGCCGAGGCGGTCAAGACCGCGCTCGACCGCCACCTGGCGGCGGTCGAACGCCGGTCGGGGGAGGACGACCAGGCCGTCTACGAGGCGTTCAACGAACTCGCCGCGGCCGCCGAGGCGTACGACGAGCTGCTCTACGACCGTTACGACGAAGTCACGCCCTTCGAGATCCCCGGCGCGGAGGAACTGCCGCCGTACGCGGGTCCCGAGGAACCGAACGCGCTGAGCGTGCTGATCCGCCGTGACTACGCGGTCGCGGAGCCGCAGCGGCTGCTGGCACAGGCCCAGCGCATCGAGTCCGCTGACTCCGACGCCGGGCCCTCCGGCGAGGGGGCCTCCGGCACGGTGCACGGGGCGCTGGGCCTGCTCTTCGGTGAGTACGAGCCGGACGAGATCGCCTCGCGGCACAAGGAGTTCGGCCTGGAGGAGGGCGACTCCACGCTGTGGGTGACCGCGGCGGAGGAACCGGCCGAGCCGGGCGAATGGCTGGACGCGCCCTTCGACGGGGTCGATCCGCAGCAGGTGGTGTGCCGGTTCGATGTGAGCGCGGTCTTCGACGACGAACTTGATGACGAGGTCGACGACGAGGGTGACGACGTCGACGAGATCGACGAGATCGACGAGGGCGACGACGTCGATGACGAGCTGGACGACCTGGAACCGCTGGACGCGGAACGCTAGCGCCGGCCTCCAGCCGGAACGGCGGCGGTCATGGGGATTGCTCCTCCGTGACCGCCGCCGGTTTGTGCACGGATGCGCCGTGCGCCTCCGGTGACTGCGGGGCGGCGGGGGCCGGTCGCGCGGCTTCCCGCACGCTCCGGGGGGTCAGCCCGACGTCGGCTGCGCGGCGAGCAGCACCGGAAGCCGGGTCGTACGCGGCTTCGCCTCGATCTCTGCCACTGCCCTCGGCAGGGCTTGGTCCGCGCCGTGGACCACCGACAGGTGGCGGGAGGCCCTGCCGAACGCCGTGTACACCCAGGGGCGGCTCAGAGCCTGGGTGGCGTCGCCCGGCAGGACCACGACCACGGCCGGCCAGCGTCCGGCCGCCGCCTGGTGAGCGGTCAGGGCCCAGCCATGGCGCACGGACTGCTCCACCCGCTCCTTCGGTACGACGACGTCCTCACCGGCGCAGGACAGGTGCAGGCCCTCGGCGTCCGCCTTCACCACGCGGCCGGGCAGGACGCGGCCCGGCGTGGGGGAGTAGGCGACACGGTCGCCGGGATCGAAACCGCCGAAGCGGCCCGGGCCCGGGTTGAGGCGCTCCTTCAGGGCCGCGTTGAGGACGCGGGTGCCCGCCGCCCCGCCGTGCCCCGGGGTGATGACCTGGGTGTCCTCGGCCGGGACGCCGATCGCCCGCGGCACCGAGTCGGCGACGAGCTGCACGGTCCGGTGCACCGCCTCGCCCGCGTCCCGCACCGGCACGATCACGACCTCCTTGCCGGGGGCCTCGACCTGGTTCAGCTCGCCGATGCCGATACCTGAGACCAGCTCGCCCAGCGGCCCGGGGTCGGGTCGCCGGGAGGCGACCTGGGGGCAGACGCGCGCGGCCAGCAGATCGGCGAACACCCGCCCCGGGCCCGCCGACCAGAGCACACCCGGGTCACCGGCCAGCACCAGCCGCGCCCCGTCGGGCAGGGACTCCACGAGCAGCGCCGCCGTCTCCACGTCCAGCTGGGGGGCGTCGACGACGAGCAGGAGATCCAGGTCGAGGGCGCCCTCGGCGTCCCGGCCGGGGCCCTCGGCGCCGGAGAGCAGGCCGCCGACCGTGGTCACGGTGGTCGCCCCGGACGCCAGGGCCGCGAAGCGGTCGCGCCCGAGGGGGCCGTGGGCCGTCGCCCAGACGCGCAGGCCGAGTTGCTCCGCCGCGTGCAGCAGTGCCGCCGGTTCCGCCAGGGACGCCTCGCCGCCCGTGTGGAGTACCAGGCCGTGGCCCGCGACCGCGCGGATCAGCTCACCGGCCGACGCCGGTGCGGAGCCCGCCGCGCGCTCCCACTCCTCGACCGACCCGTCCTGCTTCGGCGCCGAGTTGATGAGGCGGGCCAGCCCGTCGGCGAGGCTCTCCTCGGCCAGTGCGTACCGCTCCAGGCCGACCAGGACCCGGACCGGGCGCTCCTCGTCCTCGTCCTCGGGCTCCGGGGCCCGCGGGTCGAGGGCGTCCTGGAAGACCAGGGCCTCGCCCTCCGCGAGGGTGCTCTGCACGGCCGCGTCGGCGTCCGGCACGCCCTGCTTGCCCAGCGCGGCGGTGAGCGTGGGCAGTTCGAGCGCCGTGTGCCCGGCCG
Source organism: Streptomyces sp. Act143 (assembly GCF_003143935.1). Lineage (GTDB taxonomy): Bacteria > Actinomycetota > Actinomycetes > Streptomycetales > Streptomycetaceae > Streptomyces. Next base: position 8,623,069 of record NZ_QFRX01000001.1, read on the forward strand.
GGGCGGCCTGCTCCAGGAGCCAGACGGTGACGGCACGGCCCCGGCGCTCGTCGTCCGGGCCGCACTCCGCGCCGAGCAGTGCCCGCGCGAAGCCGTCGGCCTGCTCCGGCCGCACCCCGCCGACCCGCAGCAACTGCCAGGGATCGGCCCGCAGCCGCTCGGCCGCGCCCTCGCCGAGAGCGGCGGCGACCTGCGGGACGAGGGCCTCGGGGGCGCCGCCCTCGGCCAGGACGGCACGCACGGACTCGACGGCCTCCGCGGCCGGGGCCGCGGGCCCGGCCGGGGAGACGGGCCGGGGACGCGGCACGGGTTCCGGCGCGGGCCTACGCGGTGCCGGGGGCTCGCTGAAAACCGCCGCCACCGGCTTGGCCCCGCTCTCGACCGCCCGCACGGCCGCGAGCAGATCGGCCGCCTTGCCGCTGAGCTTGGCCCCGCTCTCGACGGGCCCCTGCTTCTCGGCCTTCCGCCGCGCGATCCGCTCCCGCTCGACCTTCTGCGCCGCGAGCTCGGCGGCGGCCTCGGACACCTGGGCAGCGGCCTCGCCCTCGGTGCCGGCGGCCTCGGCGGCAGGTTCCTCCGGGGTTTCCGCGTCGGCGGCCTCGGCAGCTTCCTCCGCGGTCTCCGCGCCGGCGGCCTCGGTGACGGCCTCCCCCGTGGTCTCCGCGGCGCCGCTCTCGGCGGCGGCCTGTCCGGTCGCCGCCGAGGCGTCCTCCCCGGTCGGTGCCTCCTCCGGCTCGGTCTCCTCCGTGGGCCCCGGCTCCGTGCTCACAGCGTGCTCCAGTCGTGATCGGGATAGCGGTGCACGGGCGCCGACACGTCGTCGAGCGCCCGGCAGATCTCGTCAGGAAGACTAAGGGCCTCCACTGACAATGCCGCCGTGAGCTGCTGCGCGTTGCGCGCGCCGACGATCGGGGCGGTCACCCCGGGCCGGTCGCGGACCCAGGCGAGGGCCACCTGGAGCGGGGTCACGGCGAGCCCGTCGGCCGCGGTCTGCACGGCGTCCACGATGCGGCTCGCCGTGTCGTCGAGGTAGGGCGCGACGAACGGCGCCAGATGTTCGGAGGCGCCCCGGGAGTCGGCGGGCGTGGCGTCCCCCCGGTACTTGCCGGTCAGCACGCCCCGGCCGAGCGGGGAAGACGGCAGCAGGCCGATGCCCAGGTCCAGCGCGGCCGGCAGCACCTCGCGCTCCACGCCCCGCTGGAGCAGCGAGTACTCCAGCTGCGTGGCCGCCAGCCGGGTCCGGGTGCCCGGTGCCGCCAGCTGCCAGGTCGCGGCCTTGGCGAGCTGCCAGCCGCAGAAGTTGGAGACGGCGGCGTAGCGCGCGCGTCCGCTGCTGACCGCCAGGTCGAGCGCCTGGAGCGTCTCCTCCAGCGGGGTCTCCGGGTCGTAGGCGTGGACGTGCCACACGTCGACGTGGTCCGTGCCGAGGCGGGTGAGGGAGGCGTCCAGCGCGGAGAGCAGGTGGCCGCGCGAGCCGTCGAAGCGGCGGTCCGGGTCCGGCACGCTGCCCGCCTTGGTCGAGATCACCAGGTCCCGGCGCGGGACCAGCCCGTCTATGAGACGTCCGAGCAGATACTCGGCCTCCCCGTCGCCGTACACGTCCGCCGTGTCGACGAGGCTGCCGCCCGCTTCCCAGAACGTCTTCAAGAGGTCCGCGGCGTCGTGCTCGTCGGTGTCCCTGCCCCACGTGAGAGTGCCGAGTCCGATACGGGACACGCGCAGGCCGGTGCGGCCGAGATGCCTCTGCTCCATGAGCGCCGACATTACTGGCCTGAACCAGTGGTGTGGGGGCCTGTGGACGACCAGTTTTCCTGATCGTCACGGCCACCTGTGTGGGCCGCGGAACACGACCGCGACCTGCCCCGATCCGCACCCCCGCGCTAAGGTCGGCGCACAAGGACGTTACTGATCGGTAAGGGGAATCCGCCATGCAGCTCGGGATCAACCTCGGCTACTGGGGCGCCGGAATGGACGCGGACAATCTCGCCGTCGCCCAGGAGGCCGACCGGCTCGGGTACGCCGTGTGCTGGGCCGCCGAGGCCTACGGGTCGGACGCGGCGACGGTGCTCAGCTGGGTCGCGGCGCAGACCGAGCGCATCGACGTGGGCTCCGCCATCTTCCAGATCCCGGCCCGCCAGCCGGCCATGACCGCGATGACCGCCGCGACCCTCGACTCGCTCTCCGGCGGCCGCTTCCGCCTCGGCCTCGGCGTCTCCGGGCCGCAGGTCTCCGAGGGCTGGTACGGCGTCAAGTTCGACAAACCACTGGCACGCACGCGTGAGTACGTCGAGATCGTGCGCAAGGCCATGACGCGCGAGCGGCTGTCGTACGACGGCGCGCACTGGACGCTGCCCCTGCCCGGCGGCCCCGGCAAGCCCCTCAAGCTGACCGTGCACCCCGAGCGCGAGCACATCCCGCTCTACATCGCCGCGATCGGCCCGAAGAACCTGGAGCAGACCGGTGAGATCGCCGACGGCGCGCTGCTGATCTTCCCCTCCGCCGCGCACCTGGAGGAGACCACGATCAAGCACCTGCGGGCCGGGCGCGAGAAGGCCGGGAAGACGCTCGAAGGGTTCGACGTCCACCCGACGCTGCCGCTCGCGGTGGGCGAGGACAAGGACGTGGCCACGCTCGCCGACACCTTCCGCCCCTACACCGCCCTCTACGTCGGCGGCATGGGCAGCGCCAAGCAGAACTTCTACAACCAGCTCGCCCAGCGGATGGGCTTCGAGGCGGCTGCCGCCGAGGTCCAGGAGAAGTACCTCGCGGGCGACAAGCAGGGCGCCGCCGCCGCGATCCCGCACGAGCTGATCGACCAGACGACGCTGCTGGGCTCCGTCGACCGCATCGCGGACCGGATGAAGGAGTACGCGGCGGCCGGTGTCACCTCGCTGAGCCTGGCTCCCGCGGGCTTCACGCTCGACGAGCGGATCGCCTCGCTCCGCGCCGGCGCCGAGGCCCTGGAGCGGGCCGGGCTCGCGTAACACGCCCGTCGGGAGCGCCGGAGGTTTCTGCGGCCGTGGTGGGGGCTCGGGGGTCTTCCCCGCCACGGCCGTCACGCAGAACAACGCGCGCGGGCCCGCCGGGTTACGCCCCCGACGTGACCCCGTGGGTCCTCCTTTTGGCGGAGTTGTCCGACACAACTGTTGCAGCACCCCTCGCGCCGCATTTGACTCGTTCTTTGCGGAATGCCGCGGAGTCCGGCAGAGAGGTGCCCACGATGCTTTCGGCCAAGAGTCTGTTCACCGAGATCCTCGACAACGACGATTCCTTCCGCCTGTTCTGCTCCATCGCCGCCAGCGGGGAGTCGCAAGGAGGCTGGGAGAACGCCCGCATCGCCGCCCTGGTCCCGAAGGACGAGCGCGCACTCGCCCCCAAGATCACCCGGCACGGGGCTGACGAGGACAAACACGGCCGGATCTTCAACGCCCTGATGAAGAAGCGCGGTCTCGAACCCGTCCCCGTACCCCCGGAGACCGACTACACGATGCTCCTGGAGCGGAACGGCATCGGCCTCGCCCACGACAAGCTCAAGGCCGACCAGCCCCTGACCGTGCAGGACATCGTGACCTACCTCGCGCACAGCAGGGTCACCGAACAGCGCGCCTCCGAGCAGATGGAGCTGCTGCGCAAGCACTTCGCCGACCATCCCGACCTCGGCCGGGCCGTGAGGATGATCTCCAACGACGAGGACAACCACCTCGCCTACTGCCACGAGGAACTGCTGCGCTTCGCGTACGCCGGCCACGGCCGGGACATCCAGCGCATCCTCCGGGAGTGCGCGCTCGCCGAGATCCGCGTCTACCGGGACGTCAGCCTCGCCGTCATGGCCCACATGGGCCGCATCCTGGGCTGGCCGCGGGCCAGGTCCGCGGTCCTCGCGGCGGGCATCCACGCGGTGTACGCCTACGAACGCGCCGCGGGCTGGCGCCGCATGGTGTCCCTGAAGATGCCCGAACGCCGCGACGCACTCGGCGGCCCCGCCACCGCCGCCCCCGAGTTCGCCTGAGCCGCGGGACGGCCCGGCCTACAGCCAGCCCCGGCGCTTGAACGTCCGGTACAGCAGCACCTCCAGCACGGCCATCAGCGCGATCACCGCCGGATACGACCACACCCAGTGCAGCTCCGGCATGTGGTCGAAGTTCATGCCGTAGATCCCCGCGATCATCGTGGGGATCGCGGCCATGGCCGCCCACGCGGAGATCTTCCGCATGTCGTCGTTCTGCCGGACGCTCATCTGCGCCAGATGCGCCGACAGGATGTCCGACACCAGCCGGTCCAGCCCCTCCACGGACTCGTTCACGCGCGTGAGGTGGTCGTTGACGTCCCGGAAGAAGGGGCGCGCCTTCTCGCTGACGAAGGGCACCGCGCCGCCGAACTGGCCGATTCCCGCCAGCCGGGTCAGCGGCAGCGCGAGCGGGCCGGTGGCCCGGCGGAACTCCAGGATCTGCCGCTTGAAGGTGTAGATCCGCGACGCGGTGTTGCGCGAGCCGCCGCCCCCGTCCGGCGAGAACACCTCCGCCTCCAGCTCCTCCAGGTCCGTCTGGAGCTCGGTCGCCACCTCCACGTAGTGGTCGACCACGGCGTCCGAGACCGCGTACAGCACCGCCGTCGGGCCCTTGTGGAGCATCTCCGGCTCCTGCTCCAGACGCCGCCGCACGGCCTTCAGCGGGGCGCCCTCGCCGTGCCGGACGGTCACCACGAAGGAGTCGCCGAGGAACAGCATGACCTCGCCGGTGGAGACCCGGTCGCTCCTCGGCTCGTACACCACCGGCTTCAGGACGAGGAACAGCGAGTCGTCGTAGACCTCCAGCTTCGGCCGCTGATGGGCCTTCAGGGCGTCCTCCACCGCCAGCGGGTGCAGCCCGAACTCCTGGGTGACGAGGCCGAACTCGCGCTCCGACGGCTCGTGCAGCCCGATCCAGACGAACCCGCCCGCCGCCCGCGCCTCCTCCAGGGCGGCGGAGAGGTCGTCGGGGCCCTCGGTGCGGTGTCCGTCGCGGTAGACGGCGCAGTCCACGATCACGGTGCGTATTCTCCCGTCGCCGGCCCGCCGGTGCACGCCCGCGTGCGCCTACCCTGGGCCGCATGCCCACGCTGATCCTCGTCCGGCACGGACGATCCACCGCCAACACCGAGGGCCTGCTCGCCGGGTGGACGCCCGGTGTCGCCCTGGACGAGCGCGGCCGGGCGCAGGCCGCCGCGCTGCCGCAGCGGCTCGCGGAACTGCCCCTCGCCGAGATCGTCACCAGCCCCCTCCAGCGCTGCCAGGAGACCCTCCAGCCTCTTCTGGACGCCCGCCCCGGACTGACCGCGCACACCGACGACCGCATCGGCGAGTGCCACTACGGCGACTGGTCCGGCCGCAAGCTCGCCGAGCTCGGGGACGAGCCCCTGATGCAGGTCGTCCAGGCCCACCCGTCCGCGGCCGCGTTCCCCGGCGGGGAGTCGATGCGGGCCATGCAGACCCGCGCCGCCGAGGCCGTACGGGAGTGGAACGCGCGCGTGGAGCGCGACCACGGCGCCGACGCCGTCTACCTCATGTGCTCGCACGGCGACATCATCAAGTCGCTGATCGCGGATGCTCTCGGTCTTCATCTCGACCTCTTCCAACGGATCTCCGTCGAACCGTGTTCCATCACAGCGATCCGTTACACCCGTCTGCGCCCGTTCCTCGTACGTCTCGGCGACACCGGTGATTTCACGTCCCTCGTGCCGCGCGAGGCACCCGAGGGCGGCGACGCCCCGGTCGGGGGTGGTGCGGGCGCACCGTGATCGTCGGGCGCAGTAGGGTGAAGCGGTCGCAAGTGCGGCGCACCCATCCACGACTCCAGGAGACAGGACGTGTCCCGTCAGGTGTTCCTCTACGACCCCCCGGACCGTTTCGTGGCCGGTACGGTCGGACTGCCCGGGCGCCGTACGTTCTTCCTCCAGGCCACCGCCGGCTCCCGGGTGACCAGCGTGGCCCTGGAGAAGACCCAGGTGGCCGCCCTCGCCGAGCGCATGGACGAGCTGCTGGACGAGGTGGTCCGGCGCAGCGGCGGCAACGCCTCCGTCCCGGCCGTGGCGCCCACCGAGATCTCCGACACCGCCCCGCTGGACACCCCCGTCGAGGAGGAGTTCCGTGTCGGCACCATGGCGCTGGCCTGGGACGGTGAGGAACAGCGCATGATCGTCGAGGCGCAGGCCCTCGTCGAGCTCGACGCGGACTCCGAGGAGGACCTCGCCGAGGCCGAGGAACGGCTCCTCCAGGACGAGGAGAACGGCCCCCCGATGCTGCGGGTCCGGCTCACCGGCGCGCAGGCGAGAGCCTTCGCCAAGCGGGCCCTGGACGTCGTCAACGCCGGGCGGCCGCCGTGCCCGCTGTGCAGCCTCCCGCTCGACCCGGAAGGACACGTATGTCCGCGCCAGAACGGATACCGCCGCGGAGCGTGACCACGGCAGAGCTGCTCACCCGCGGTGAGCTGACGGTGCGCGGACAGATCCGGGACGCCTCCAACGCGGTGCTGTACTGCTCCGTCGCCCACGAGGGCGAGGAGGCCTTCTGCGTCTACAAACCCGTCCGCGGCGAACGCCCCCTGTGGGACTTCCCGGACGGCACCCTCGCCCAGCGCGAGGTCGCCGCCTACGAGGTGTCCGAGGCGACCGGCTGGGGCCTGGTCCCGCCCACCGTGCTGCGCGACGGGCCCTTCGGCGAGGGCATGGTCCAGCTGTGGATCGAGGGCGCGCCCGGTGCCGAGCTGCTCGCCCTGGTCGAGGGCGAGGAACCCGAGCCCGGCTGGAAGGCGATCGGCTTCGCCGAGGCCGGCGACGGCAAGACCGCGCTGCTGGTCCACGCCGACGACGAACGGCTGCGCCGGCTCGCCGTCCTCGACGCCGTGATCAACAACGCGGACCGCAAGGGCGGCCACCTGCTGCCCGCCGAGGACCGCCTCTACGGCATCGACCACGGCGTCACCTTCAACGTCGACAACAAGCTCCGCACCCTGCTGTGGGGCTGGGCCGGGGAGCCCCTGACGGGGGAGGCGGTCGACGTCCTCAAGGGCCTCAAGGAGGCGCTCGGCGCGCAGGGAGCCCTGGCCGCTCGTCTCGCCGTACTGATCACGCCCGCCGAACTCGACGCCACCCGCGCGCGGGTGGACGAACTGCTCGCCACCGGCAGGCACCCGGAGCCGAGCGGCGAGTGGCCGGCCATTCCCTGGCCGCCCGTGTAGCAGCACAGGGGGCCGGTGGCGCGCAAGGACGCCTTACCGGCCATCCGGCCCGGTCCGGTTCGTATACGGAACATCCGTCCGGTTAGGCTCATGACATGCATGCCTGGCCCGCTTCCGAGGTCCCCGCCCTGCCTGGTCAGGGCCGCGACCTGAGGATCCACGACACCGCGACCGGCGGTCTGGTCACCCTCGACCCCGGTCCCGTCGCCCGTATCTACGTCTGCGGCATCACGCCGTACGACGCCACCCACATGGGGCACGCGGCGACCTACAACGCGTTCGACCTCGTGCAGCGCGTGTGGCTCGACACCAAGCGGCAGGTTCACTACGTCCAGAACGTCACCGACGTGGATGATCCGCTCCTGGAACGCGCGGAGCGGGACAGCGTCGACTGGGTCGCCCTCGCCGAGAAGGAGACGGCCCTCTTCCGCGAGGACATGACCGCCCTGCGGATGCTCCCGCCGCAGCACTACATCGGCGCCGTCGAGGCGATACCCGGGATCGTTCCGCTCGTCGAACGCCTGCGGGACGCCGGAGCCGCCTACGAACTCGAAGGCGACATCTACTTCTCCGTCGAGTCCGACCCGCACTTCGGCAAGGTCTCGAACCTCGACGCCGCCGCCATGCGGCTGCTGTCCGCCGAGCGCGGCGGCGACCCCGACCGGCCGGGCAAGAAGAACCCGCTCGACCCGATGCTGTGGATGGCCGCCCGGCCGGGTGAGCCCAGCTGGGACGGCGGCTCGCTCGGCCACGGGCGCCCGGGCTGGCACATCGAGTGCGTCGCCATCGCCCTCGACCACCTCGGCATGACCTTCGACGTCCAGGGCGGCGGCTCCGACCTCGCCTTCCCGCACCACGAGATGGGCGCCTCCCACGCCCAGGTGCTGACCGGCGAGTTCCCCATGGCCAAGGCGTACGTCCACGCCGGCATGGTCGCCCTGCACGGCGAGAAGATGTCCAAGTCCAAGGGCAACCTGGTCTTCGTCTCCGCGCTGCGCCGCGAGGGCGTCGACCCCGCCGCCATCCGGCTCGCCCTGCTCGCCCACCACTACCGGGCCGACTGGGAGTGGACCGACCAGGTGCTGGAGGACGCCGTCGCGCGGCTCGGACGGTGGCGTGCCGCCGTCTCCCGGCCCGACGGCCCGGCCGCCGAGGCGCTCGTCGAGGAGATCCGCGAGGCCCTCGCCGACGACCTGGACGCCCCGGCCGCGCTCGCCGCGGTCGACCGCTGGGCGGCCCGCCAGGAGGAGGCGGGCGGCACCGACGAGAGCGCGCCCGGCGTCGTCTCGCGCGCGGTGGACGCGCTGCTGGGCGTCGCGCTGTAGCCGACGGGAAGGGCGCTTCCGCCGCGCGGCGGAAGCGCCCTTCGTGTCACCTGGTGCCGGTCAGAGCTTGCGGATCTGGATGCTGCGCAGGATCTGCGGGGTCTGGGAGTCCCAGATGCCGATGACCTGGTGGCCGAAGGCGAACGCCTCCTGGACCTGGTCGTGGGTCTGCGCGTTCGGGTTGAACAGGACCCTCAGCTGGCCGGCGATGACCAGCCCGATCACGCTCGGCTGCCCCGGCAGCGGCTGGACGACGTCGACGTAGCCGTTGGCGATACCGGCCTGGAGCGCCTGCGTCTGGACCTGCTGCTGCACGTACTGGACGGCGGCCTGGGCGATCTGGTGGATGTGCTGCTGCACCTGCTGCTCGACCTGCTGCTGCTGTTGCTGCTGGCCCATCTGCTGCTGGCCGAAGCCCTGTTGCTGGCCGAGGCCCTGCTGCCCCAGCTGCTGGAGCAGTTGCTGATAGGGCTGCTGCTGGCCGAGCTGCTGGAGCTGCTCCAGCGACCCGCCCATGCCCATACCCATACCCATGCCCATGCCGGGCTGCTGCTGGCCGAACGGCTGCTGCTGGCCCTGGCCCTGGCCCTGGCCCTGCTGCCCGAACGGCTGCTGCTGTTGCTGGTAGGGCGAGGTGCTCGGGAACTGCTGTCCCTGCTGCTGTCCCGGTTGGCTCATCTGCGGGGTGGTGCTCATGCGGGTGCCACCTTCCCTTGATGGGTTGGGATTGCGTCAGCCGGTGACGACCAGGCCGACGATCTCGTCGTCCGCGAACCACACGCGGACGTCGGGCCGTCCCCCCGCGAAGGCGGAGTGCACCGCCTGGCGGATCTCCGGGGACGGGTGGTTGAGGTTCCGCCAGTCACCGGCCACGAACAGCCGGAGCCGCGGCGGGAGTTCGCGCGGATACGGCAGCAGCTCGTCCCAGTACCGCTCGGCCTGGCCCGAGCCGACCGCGTGCGGCAGCAGATGGGTGACCGCCGCCTTGATGTCGGGCCGGTTGCCGATCCGCTGGGAGGCCGGCCGGCCCGGCGCGTCCTGCTGCGGGGAGCCGGTCGCCCGCAGCGTCGCGCGGGCCTGCTCCGGCGACATCGGCGCCTGTGCGGCCGCCTTCAGCATGCCCTGGAGCGTGGCCAGGGCGCCCACCACCATCGGTGAGGCCGAGGAGGTCCCGGAGAACGCGTCCGTGTACCAGGCGATCTCCTCGGGACCGCCCTGGAGGTCGCCCGGCCGGTCCCAGAAACCGCCGGTGGTGGTGACCTCGCGCCCCCAGCCCTGGGCGTCCACGCGGGCACCGTAGTTGGAGAACGCGAGCCGGGAGCGGTCCGGGCCGTGGTCGCGGCCGTGCGTGCCGGGCGGCGGGGCGCCCGCGCCGACCAGGACGGCGCCGGAGGACTGGTTGGACGGGTTGAACGGGTTGCGCCACCACTCCGGGAATTCGTCGGGGCGACGCTCGTACACGGCGTCGTCGAGGGACTCGGCCCCGTTGCCCGCGGCTGCCACGACGATCACGCCCTTGGCGGTGGCGTGCCGGACGGCCGCGAAGTCGTCCGGCCACCATTCGAGGGCGACGTAGCCCTTCTGGTCGTCGCGGTCGGCGAAGTCCAGCCGCGGGCCCGGGCGGTGCAGCTCGATCAGCACGATGTCGCCGGGGCCGAGCCGGTCCGCCGCCGCGTGGATCGCGGCCGCGGTGCCGATGCCCTGGAAGGACGCGGCGGCCGTCACCGCGTCCGGCACGATGCCCGTGATCCCGTGCTCGTTGCGGTCGCCGCCGATCACGCCGATCACGGCCGTGCCGTGGTTGCGCCAGGCGATGTCGGTCAGCGGGGTGCCGACCACGACACCGGCGAGCTTGGCGGCCAGATCCTCGTGACCGAGCTGCCAGGAGCCCTCGACGTCGATCACCGTCACGCCCTGACCGGTCCCACCGGGCCGCTGCCAGGCCCAGTGGGCGTCGATCCCCTCGGGTGCGGGCCGCAGATATCCCTGTCGGCTGCTGAAGTCGGGGGTGGCCGGGGCGCCTTCCTTGAGCCGGCCGCCTTCCTTCGACCGCCCGCCCTCGTCCGGGCGACCGCCCTCCCGCAACCGCCCGCCGTCCTCACCGAGTTGCCCGAGCGAGGCGGGGACGGCCGGCGGCTTCACGTACGCTGTGTCGATGCCCGGCAGCGCGGCGATCCGCGAGCGCAGTTCCTGGGCGCGGCTCTGATCGCCCCGCACCCGGTAGAACAGCGCGAGGTCGGGCACGTTCTCGACGCTCGCCGTGGCCGACTGCTGCAACCTTTCTTCGCTTCCGAACAGCGGTTCCAGAGCGAGCTGTTCGTCGCTGAGGAACATATTGAGGGCCGATACGTCCGCGCCCGCCGCCGACCGGACGCCCTCCGCGCCGGCGCGCAGCCGGGCCTCGGGGCGGGCGACGACGATCAGTTCCTGCTCGGCTCCTCGATAGGTGAATCCCGCTCCGTCAGGCCCCGGCCCGGACGCTCCCGGGCCCTGCGCCGGCTGTACCTGGTCGGTCATCGGGTACCGCTCCCTTCGGTCCGTGCGGGTGCCTGGTTGGGGTGCGACAACTGGGGACTTGGTGCGCCTCCGGGGGACAACCAAGCACTCCTGCGGCCCCTCGTCCACCCCTGTCTTCGCCAACTCGGTTTGAAACAAGTTGAATTGGGTAACGTGTGCAATCCGCCCTGAAACAGATGTCACGTCATAATCCGGCCAAAGGCTGCGGAGGTGGCTGTCATGTGATGGGGTGGGAGCGTCTGTTGACCGTTCGGCCGGTGATCACCGGCCCCTTGGCAGAAGGACGCACAGTGGCACCCACAGCACGTTCCTTCGCACGTAGAAGACTGTTCACCGGAGCCGTGGCACTCACCGGAGCCGCCCTCCTCGGCGGCACCGCGCACGCGGCCGACAAGCCGAAGCCCGCCTGGCCCGACCAGTTCCCGCTGCCCGACGGCTTCCAGCCCGAGGGCATCACCATCGGCGGCACACCCTTCGCGTACTTCGGCTCCCTCGCCAACGGCGACATCTACCGGGCGAACCTCGCCACCGGCCGGGGCTCCGTCGTCAGCAAGGGCCTCGGCGCCGGACACCCCACCGTGGGCCTGAAGACCGGCCACGGCAGGCTGTTCCTCGCCGGCGGCGACAGCGGGGAGATCCGCACGGTGGACCTCCGCTCGGGCGCGATCGAGAAGGTGTACGCCACCGGCGGCACCTTCGTGAACGACGTGATCCTCACCCCGGGCGCCGCCTGGTTCACCGACTCCTTCAAGGCGCAGCTCTACCGTGTCGCCCTCGGCAAGCACGGCGAGCCCGGCAAGCTGACGGCGCTGCCCCTGTCCGGCGACTGGGTCCAGGGCGACGACTTCACCGCCAACGGCATCGAGCGCACCCCCGACGGCCGCGCCCTGCTCGTGGTGAACTGCTTCGCCGACGGCGGCACCCTCATGCGCATCGACCCGCGCACCGGAGCCGCGACCGCCGTCGACCTCGGCACCGCCAAACTCCCCAACGGGGACGGCATGTTGCTGCTCGGGCGGACGTTCTACGTCGTCCAGCAGGCCCAGAACGCCATCGACGTCTTCCGGTTGAACGCGGCCGGGACCAAGGGCACGGCGATCACCCGGATCACCGACCCGCGCTTCCGCATCCCGACGACCGTGGCGGCCTGGGGCGACCGGCTCTACCTGCCCAACGCCCGCTTCGACGTGGAGCAGCCGACGCCCGACACCGACTACGACGCGGTGGCCGTCCCGCAGGTGTGACGGCGGCCCTCGGGGCATGAAAAGGGGCGGTGCGCGCTGCGCGCACCGCCCCTGCCGCTACCCGGCCTCACTCCTCCGACGAATCCTCGCCGTCCGAGCCCGTCTCGGTCCCCGGCTCCCGATCCGGGTCCGTGCTCGGCCGGGTCGGCTTCGAGGGCCTGCTGCGTCCGGTGGGGTTGTCCCGGAGATACGACGCGCCGTCGCCGCTCTCCGTCGCGTGCCCGCCCGGCTGGCTGCCGCCGTCCCGGCGCCGCAGATACCGCTCGAACTCGCGGGCGATCGCCTCACCCGACGCCTCCGGCAGCTCGGCGGTGTCCCGGGCCTCCTCCAGCGTCTGGACGTACTCGGCGACCTCGCTGTCCTCGGCGGCCAGTTGGTCCACACCCACCTGCCAGGCCCGCGCGTCCTCGGGCAGCTCGCCCAGCGGGATGCGCACGTCGATCAGGTCCTCCAGCCGGTTGAGCAGGGCCAGCGTCGCCTTCGGGTTCGGCGGCTGCGAGACGTAGTGCGGCACGGCCGCCCACAGCGACACCGCGGGCACCCCGGCGTGCGTGCACGCCTCCTGGAGGACCCCGACGATGCCCGTGGGCCCCTCGTACTTGGTCTCCTCCAGGTCCATCCGCCGGGCCAGGTCCGGATCGGACGTCGTCCCGCTGATCGGGACCGGACGCGTGTGCGGGGTGTCGCCCAGCAGGGCGCCCAGGATCACGACCAGCTCCACGCCCAGTTCATGGGCGAAGCCGAGCAGCTCGTTGCAGAACGAGCGCCAGCGCATGGACGGTTCGATACCGCGGACCAGTACGAGATCGCGCGGCTTCTCACCGCCGACCCGGACCACCGAGAGCCGGGTCGTGGGCCACGTGATCTTGCGTACCCCGGCGTCCATCCACACCGTGGGCCGGTTCACCTGGAAGTCGTAGTAGTCCTCGGCGTCCAGCGCCGCGAACACCTCGCCCTTCCACTCCCTGTCCAGATGCGCGACCGCGGTGGAGGCGGCGTCGCCGGCATCGTTCCAGCCCTCGAACGCGGCCACCATGACCGGGTCGATCAGCTCGGGAACCCCCTCGAGCTCGATCACCCAGCGCCTCCTTCCGACGTGCCCTCCCGTACGCCCCAACCTTACGGCGTCCGGCGGGGGCGTCCGCAGCCCCCTTGCACGGGGGAGTGAACGCATCACTGCCCCATTAGCCACCCCGGAACACCCCCGGTCATCCGAGCTGTGCCGAATCACCCTGCACGGATGTCCCGCGGGCCGGTCGGTGACCCGGGTAGACGTCGGACCACGGCAGGCGAACCCGGGTAGGTCACAGCGACGCGCGCAGCCACTGCTCCACGCTCGCGATGTGCACCGTCGCCCACGACCGCGCCGCCTCCGCGTCCCGGTCCCGCAGGGCGGCCAGGATCATGCGGTGCTCGTGCAGGGTGCGGCTGACGGCGTCCTCCTGGGTGAGGCCGCGCCAGATCCGGGCCCGGGTGGTGGGGCCCGACAGCCCGTCGAGGAGCGAACAGAGCACGGAGTTGCCCGAGCTCTGCACGATGCCCCGGTGGAAGTCCAGGTCGCAGGCGACCAGCTCCTCCACGGACGGGGTGTCGCCGAGCTTGTCCAACTGGGCCGACAGCGCGTTGAGTTGCTGCTCGCTGATCCGGGAGGCGGCCATCGCGGTCGCGGCCGGTTCCAGGATGCGGCGCACGGCCAAAAACTCCAGGACGGTGTCGTCGCGGTGGAAGTCGACGACGAAACTCAGTGCTTCCAGGAGCAGTTGGGGATCGAGGCTCGTCACGTACGTGCCGTCGCCCTGCCGTACGTCCAAGATCCTGATCAGCGACAGGGCGCGCACGGCCTCACGCAGGGAGTTGCGGGACAGGCCCAGTTCCGCGGCGAGTTCGCTCTCCTTCGGCAGCCGGTCGCCGGGGCGCAGGGCGCCGGAGACGATCATGCCCTTGATCTTCTCGATCGCCTCGTCGGTCACTGCCATGAACGGCCTCCCCTGTGGTCCACGCGCCGGTCCGCCGAGACGTCCGATGTCTCACGCCATTATGGGGGCCGACAGGCCACGCAGGGAGCCGAATTCCCCGGTCAGGGCGGCCGGAACACCCCGCGGGACGGTGGACGAAGCGTGGTGCGCGACCACACGGCGCAGGAGAGGGGGCGGCTCCATCGGCGCGGAGCCGCCCCCTCTCGCCTGCCGGCCCCTAGGGGAGTAAGGGCCGTTTCCCGGTGCTTCCGGCGCCCGGTCAGGGGTGGGGCCGGACCGAGGGCTACTTCTTGTCGAGCAGGTCCTGGACCTTCGCCCGGACCTCGTCCGTCGCCAGACCCCGGATCGTCAGCGTCGTACGGCGACGCAGCACGTCGTCCGCCGTCTCGGCCCACTCGGTGTCCCGGGCGTAGACGACCTGCGCCCAGATCTCGGGGGCGTCGGGGTGGACGCGCTCGCCCAGCTCCGGGTTCTCGTTCGCCAGCCGGGCGATGTCGAACGCCAGGGAGCCGTAGTGCGTCGCCAGGTGCTTGGCCGTGTCGGCCGCCATGCGCGGGCCGGGGGCCGGGTTGTCGACCAGCAGGCGGTGCGCGACCGCACGCGGGTTGGCGACACCGGGCAGCGGCAGCTTCTTCGGCAGGGACGAGATCGGTTCGAAGTCGTCGCCCAGCGGGTGACCCGGCAGGGCCTCCAGCTTCTTCATGACCGTACGGCCGATGTGCCGGAACGTCGTCCACTTGCCGCCCGCCACGGACAGCATGCCGCCCCTGCCCTCGGTCACGACCGTCTCGCGCTTGGCCTTGGCGGTGTCACCGGGGCCGCCCGGCAGCACCCGCAGACCCGCGAAGGCGTACGTGATGAGGTCACGGTCGAGCTGCTGGTCCCGGATGGAGAACGCGGCCTCGTCCAGGATCTGGGCGGTGTCCTTCTCGGTGACCTTGACGTCCGCCGGGTCGCCCTCGAACTCCTCGTCGGTCGTACCCAGCAGGAGCATGTCCTCCCAGGGCAGGGCGAAGGTGATCCGGTACTTGTCGATCGGGGTGGCCAGCGCGGCCTTCCACGGCGCGGTCCGCTTCAGGACCAGGTGCGCGCCCTTGGAGAGGCGGATGGAGGGGGCCGCGTTCGGGTCCTCCATCCTGCGCAGGTGGTCGACCCACGGGCCGGTCGCGTTGAGCACGAGACGCGCGTTCACACCGAACTCGTCGCCCGACAGCCGGTCCCGCAGCTCGGCGCCCGTGACCCGGCCCTGGGTGAAGCGCAGGCCCGTCACCTCGGCGTGGTTCAGGACCACCGCACCCGCCTCGACGGCCGCGCGGACCGTCATCAGCGCCATGCGGGCGTCGTTCATCTGGTCGTCACCGTAGACGGCGACGGCCTTGAGGTTGTCGGTGCGCAGCTCGGGCACGTCCTGCGCCGCCTTCGCGGGGGACAGGAGGTGGCCGACGCCGTCACCGAAGGCGGAGAGCGCGGAGTAGGCGAAGACGCCCGCCCCGAGCTTCGCCGCGCCGTGCGGCCCGCCCTTGTACACGGGGAGGTAGAACGTGAGCGGGTTCGCCAGGTGGGGAGCCACCTGGCGGGAGACCGCACGGCGCTCGAAGTGGTTCTCCGCCACCAGCTTCACCGCGCCGGTCTGCAAGTAGCGCAGACCGCCGTGGAGGAGCTTGGAGGAGGCGGAGGAGGTGGCGCCGGCGAAGTCACCGGCGTCGACCAGAGCCACCCTCAGGCCGGACTGCGCGGCGTGCCAGGCGGTGGAGATGCCCAGGATGCCGCCGCCGATCACGAGAAGGTCGTACGACGCCTTGGCGAGCTGCTCCCGGGTCTCGGCGCGGCTCGGGTTGGAGCCGGAGGCCGGGCGCGTACCGAGGGCAGGCACGGACTGCAGGGTGGACTGACTGGTCATATCGGGTTCTTACTCCTCATCAGAGACGCCGAAGGGGGGAGGCCCTCAGCTCTCGTCCTCGAGCCAGCCCATGGTCCGCTCGACGGCCTTGAGCCAGTTCTTGTACTCACGGTCGCGGTGCTCCGCGTCCATGCGGGGGGTCCACTCGGCGGCCCGGCGCCAGTTGGCACGCAGGTCGTCGGTGCTGGTCCAGAAGCCGACGGCGAGACCGGCGGCGTAGGCGGCACCGAGGCAGGTCGTCTCGGCGACCATCGGGCGCACCACGGGGGCGTCCAGGAAGTCCGAGAGGGTCTGCATCAGCAGGTTGTTGGAGGTCATGCCGCCGTCGACCTTGAGGGCGGTGAGCTCGACACCGGAGTCCTTGGTCATGGCGTCCGTGATCTCACGGGTCTGCCAGGCGGTGGCCTCCAGGACGGCGCGGGCCAGGTGCGCCTTGGTGACGTACCGGGTCAGGCCGGCGATCACACCGCGGGCGTCGGAGCGCCAGTACGGGGCGAACAGGCCGGAGAAGGCGGGCACGAAGTAGGCGCCGCCGTTGTCCTCGACGGAGAGCGCGAGCGTCTCGATCTCGGCGGCGGTGGAGATCAGGCCCATCTGGTCCCGCATCCACTGCACCAGCGAACCGGTGACCGCGATCGAGCCCTCCAGGGCGTAGACCGGCTTCTGGTCGCCGATGCGGTAGCCGACGGTGGTGAGCAGACCGGAGTACGAGTTGATGATCTTCTCACCGGTGTTCATCAGCATGAACGTGCCGGTGCCGTACGTCGACTTGGCCTCGCCCTCGGCGAAACAGGTCTGCCCGAACAGGGCCGCCTGCTGGTCACCGAGCGCCGAGGCGACCGGGATGCCGCCGAGCAGCTCGCCGAGCTTGCCGCCGCTGACCTCGCCGTAGACCTCGGCGGAGGAGCGGATCTCCGGGAGCATCGACAGCGGCACGCCGATGGACTCGGCGATCTTCTCGTCCCACTCCAGCGTGTGCAGGTTCATCAGCATGGTGCGGGAGGCGTTGGTGACGTCGGTGTAGTGCTTGCCGCCGTTGACACCGCCCGTCAGGTTCCAGATGACCCAGGTGTCCATGGTGCCGAAGAGGATGTCGCCGGCCTCGGCGCGCTCGCGCAGGCCCTCGACGTTGTCCAGCAGCCAGCGGGCCTTCGGGCCGGCGAAGTACGAGGCGAGGGGGAGGCCCGTCTCGCGGCGGAAGCGGTCCTGGCCGACGTTGCGGCCGAGCTCCTTGCACAGGGCGTCGGTGCGGGTGTCCTGCCAGACGATGGCGTTGTGGACGGGCTCACCGGTGTTCTTGTCCCACAGCAGCGTGGTCTCACGCTGGTTGGTGATGCCGATGGCCTTGATGTCGTCCCGGGTGATGCCGGCCTTGTCGATGGCTCCGGCGACCACTTCCTGGACGTTGGTCCAGATCTCGGTGGCGTTGTGCTCGACCCAGCCCGGCTTGGGGAAGATCTGCTCGTGCTCCTTCTGGTCGACGGAGACGATACGGCCGTCGCGGTCGAAGACGATGCAGCGGGAAGAGGTCGTGCCCTGGTCGATCGCGGCGATGAAGGGGCCGGCGGTGTGCGCGTCGGTCACTGTGTGCTCCTGAGGTTCCGTGGATAAGCGGTCTGTCTACGGCTGCTTGCTACGAGTGCTTGCCACGCGGGCGTGCTCGCTGCGGGGGCTGGCCACGCGTGCGTGCTCGCTTGCGCGTGCTGCTTCTAAGCGAAAGCGACGTTGTAGATGCCTGCAGCGATCGCGGCGCCGATCAGGGGACCGACCACCGGGACCCAGGCGTAGCCCCAGTCGGAACCGCCCTTGTTGGGCAGCGGCAGGAGGGCGTGCACGATGCGCGGACCGAGGTCACGGGCCGGGTTGATGGCGTAACCGGTCGGGCCGCCGAGGGACAGACCGATGGCGACGACGACCAGGGCGGTGATCAGGGCGCCCAGGGTGCCCAGGCCGTTGCCGCCGTCGTTGAGGCCCTGCGTGAGGACGGCGAGCACCAGCACGATGGTGCCGATGACCTCGGTGGCGACGTTCTGCCAGGCGACCCGGATCTCCGGACCGGTGGAGAAGACGCCCAGGACCGGGCCGGCGCCCGCCTCCTGCGCCTCGACGGCCTTGGTCTTGGTGGCCTGCGCGCCCGGACCGCCGACGATCTCCCGGTCGGTGAGGTGCGCGTGGAACTGGCCGTAATAGGCGATCCAGACCAGAGCCGCACCGATCATGGCGCCGAGCAGCTGCCCGCCCCAGTAGATCGGCACGTCGCTCCAGGAGATGCCGTCATCCTTGATCGCGAGCGCGAGCGTGACGGCCGGGTTCAGGTGCGCACCGGACAGCGGTGCGGAGGTGTAGACGGCCGTGAGAACGGCGAAACCCCACCCGAAGGTGATGGCGAGCCAGCCGGCGTTACGGGCCTTGGAGGCCTTCAGCGTCACGGCGGCGCACACGCCACCGCCGAGCAGGATGAGTATGGCGGTACCTATGGTCTCGCCGATGAAGATGTCGGAGCTGGACACCCGCGACTCCTTTGTCCTTCGTCCAGGGAAAGCGGAACCCCGGGTCCCTCCGGTGGTTCGCGTGCCCTCGGGGGTGAGAGCGTTGCCGGCCCTTGGCGTTGTCACACTCTAGCGCGTATTGCCGGTAGGTGTTCGACAATGCCGACCGATGGACGGGAGTCTTGCTCCGGCGTTACGTGCGCGTCAAGGGTTCTGTTATCGAAAGTACGATCGTTATTGATTGCTGTGGGCTATTGATCTTCAGGCGGGACACCTGTGGCACCTCGCCCGATATGTCCACTTCAGGGTATGGCGAAGTCCGGGGCGCCGTCGCGGCGTCCCGGTGGCTCTTACCGAGTTCTCAGCGCTTCTGGGGCCCTAGAAGCGGCCGGCGCCCAGGTCCCGGGACACCGCGCGGGCGCAGTCCCGTACCGCGGCGATCAGCTCGGGCCGCAGCTCGCCGTCCCGGCACAGCCGCTCCACGGCGCCGGTGATGCCGACCGCGCCGACCGGCATCCGCCGCCGGTCGTGAATGGGGGCGGCGACACCCGCGACGCCCTCCCAGGTTTCCTCCACGTCCGCCGCGTAGCCACGCGCGCGCGTGATGTCCAGGACGTTCTCGAAACTCTCCAGCTCGCACACCGTGCGGTCGGTGAACGGCTTGCGGTCCGCCTCGATCGCCTCGCTGTGCGCCACCGGGTCGTACGCCGACAGCACCTTGCCCAGGGCCGTGGAGTGCAGGGGCTGCATGGCCCCGATCTCCAGCACTTGACGGCTGTCGTCCGGCCGGAAGACGTGGTGCACGATCAGCACGCCCTGCTGGTGCAGGACCCCGAGATAGACGCTCTCGCCGCTGGAGCGGGCCAGGTCGTCGGTCCACACCAGGGCCCGCGCCCGCAGTTCGTGCACGTCGAGATAGGTGGTGCCCAGCCGCAACAGCTCGGCGCCCAGCTGGTAGCGGCCCGAGGCGTCGTCCTGCTCGACGAAGCCCTCCTGCTGGAGCGTGCGCAGAATCCCGTGCGCGGTGCCCTTGGCGAGGCCCAGGGCCGAGGCGATGTCCGACAGGCCGAGCCGCCGCTCGCCGCCCGCGAGCAGCCGCAGCATCGCGGCCGCCCGTTCGAGCGACTGGATGTTCCGTGCCATCGCCGTCCTGCCTCCGTCCCCTTCGACCGTCGACCCGCGACGTCCGCTGCCGCCGTTCGGCAATGTCGAACACTACTAGTCCATGCCGACCGACCGCCAATGGTTGGGCGACACGTTTGCGCCACTCGACGCGCAGTCTTACGTCACTCGTATCCCGCTGGTGACCTGCCCGTCATCCTCGTCCGCCCCGTGGACGCCCTGACCATCCGGCTCCGGTCCCGGCTACCCTGGCGGCGTGCGTCCACCGCGGGAGGTCCCGCGGAAGGGCGCAAAGCCGACAGCCGTCGCACCCAAAGGGAGCCCTTTCATGGCCTCGTTGCCACCGTCCCCTTCCGCCGACAGCCGGACCCGCGTGTCCGCGCTCCGCGAGGCGCTCGCCACCCGTGTGGTGGTCGCCGACGGAGCCATGGGCACCATGCTGCAGGCCCAGGACCCCACGCTCGAGGACTTCGAGAACCTCGAAGGCTGTAACGAGATCCTCAACGTGACCCGCCCGGACATCGTCCGCTCCGTCCACGACGCGTACTTCGCGGTGGGCGTCGACTGCGTCGAGACCAACACCTTCGGGTCCAATTACACGGCCGCCTCCGAGTACGACATCGCCGACCGGGTCCACGAGCTGTCCGAGGCCGGCGCCCGCATCGCCCGCGAGGCCGCCGACGACCACACCGCCCGCGACGGCCGCCAGCGCTGGGTCCTGGGCTCCGTCGGCCCCGGCACCAAGCTGCCCACCCTCGGCCACATCGACTACGCCACCATCCGCGACGGCTACCAGGCCAACGTCGAGGGGCTGCTCGCCGGCGGCGCCGACGCCCTGATCGTCGAGACCACCCAGGACCTGCTCCAGACCAAGGCCTCCGTCCTCGGGGCTCGCCGCGCCATGGCGGCAACCGGCGCCGACGTGCCCCTCGTGGTCTCCATGGCCTTCGAGACCACCGGCACCATGCTGCTCGGCTCGGAGATCGGCGCCGCGCTGACCGCGCTGGAGCCGCTCGGCATCGACATGATCGGCCTGAACTGCTCCACCGGCCCCGCCGAGATGAGCGAGCACCTGCGCTACCTCACCCGGCACTCCCGCATCCCGCTGCTGTGCATGCCGAACGCCGGCCTGCCCATCCTCACCAAGGACGGCGCCCACTTCCCCCTCGACCCCGAGGGCCTGGCGGACGCGCAGGAGAACTTCGTCCGCGACTACGGCCTGAGCCTCATCGGCGGCTGCTGCGGCACCACCCCCGAGCACCTGCGCCAGGTCGTCGAACGCGTCCGCGACCTCACCCCCGCCGAGCGCCACCCCCGGCCCGAGCCCGGGGCGGCTTCGCTGTATCAGACGGTGCCGTTCCGTCAGGACACGTCCTATCTGGCGATC
>NZ_QFRX01000001.1:8644342-8650908 GCF_003143935.1 Streptomyces sp. Act143
GACCGCCGCCTACGGCCACTTCGGCCGCGAACTGCCCGACTTCACCTGGGAACACACCAACCGCGCCGAGCAGCTCAAGGCGGCCGCGGGCGGCTGAGCCCGATTTCCCGACGGCCGGGCCCGGCGCTATCGGCCGACACACGCACACCGGTGATCAGCGACCGAAGCGACCCAAGGAGTGCCCGTGCGCATCGCGGTGACAGGATCCATAGCCACCGACCACCTGATGGTCTTCCCCGGACGGATCGCGGACCAGCTGCTGCCCGAGCAGCTCGCTCACGTCTCGCTCTCCTTCCTCGTCGACCGCCTTGAGGTGCGCCGGGGCGGTGTCGCCGCCAACATCGCCTTCGGGCTCGGCGGCCTCGGCCTCGCACCCCTGCTGATCGGAGCGGTGGGCACGGACTTCGCCGAGTACGAGCTGTGGCTGAAGGAGCACGGCGTCGACACCGGAGGCGTGCACGTCTCCGCCGAACGGCAGACCGCCCGCTTCGTCTGCATCACCGACGAGGACGCCAACCAGATCGCCGCCTTCTACGCGGGCGCGATGGCCGAGGCGTCCGACATCGACCTGCGCCCGCTCGTCACCGGCCCCGACCGTCCCGGCCTCGTCCTGATCTCGCCCGACGACCCGGCGGCCATGCTGCGCCACACCGCCGAGTGCCGTGACCTCGGCATCCCCTTCGCGGCCGACCCCTCGCAGCAACTGGCCCGCCTGGACGGCTCCCAGGTCCGCGACCTCGTGGACGGCGCCACCTGGCTGTTCACCAACGAGTACGAGGCCGCACTCCTCAAGGAACGCACCGGCTGGAGCCGCGCCGACGTCCTCGCGACCGTCGGCACCTGGGTCACCACCCTGGGCGAGAAGGGCGTACGCCTCGAACGCCTCGGTCAGGCCCCCCTCGTCGTCCCCGCGATCCCCGACGCCCCCACGGCCGACCCGACCGGCGTCGGGGACGCCTTCCGCGTCGGCTTCCTTGCCGCCGTCGGCCAGGGCGCCCCGCTGGAGCCGGCGGCCCGACTGGGCTGCGCACTGGCCTCCGTCGTCCTCGGCGCGGTCGGTTCGCAGTCCTACGAGATCGACCGGACGCAGCTGTCCGGCATCGTCGAGCGCACCTACGGCCCCGGCGCGGCCCAGCCGCTCGCCGCTGTCCTGGGCGACCCGTCATGACCGCCCCCCACGCGACCCGCATCGCCGCCCTCCGCGAGGCGCTCGCCACCCGTGTGGTGGTCGCCGACGGAGCCATGGGCACCATGCTCCAGGCCCAGGACCCCACGCTCGAGGACTTCGAGAACCTCGAAGGCTGTAACGAGATCCTCAACGTGACCCGCCCGGACATCGTCCGCTCGGTGCACTCGGCGTACTTCGACGCCGGCGTCGACTGCGTGGAGACCAACACCTTCGGCGCGAACCACGCCGCCCTCGGCGAGTACGACATCCCCCAGCGCGTGCACGAACTGTCCGAAGCCGGCGCCCGCGTGGCCCGCGAGACGGCCGACGAGTACACGGCACGCGACGGCCGCCAGCGCTGGGTCCTGGGCTCCATGGGCCCCGGCACCAAGCTGCCCACCCTCGGCCACGCCCCCTACACCACCCTGCGCGACGCCTACCAGCAGAACGCCGAGGGCCTGATGGCGGGCGGCGCCGACGCGCTGCTGGTGGAGACCACCCAGGACCTGCTCCAGACCAAGGCCGCCGTCCTCGGCGCCCGCCGCGGCCTCGAAGCCCTCGGCCTGGACGTACCGCTCATCGTGTCGGTGACGGTGGAGTCGACCGGCACCATGCTGCTCGGCTCGGAGATCGGCGCCGCGCTGACCGCGCTGGAGCCCCTCGGCATCGACATGATCGGCCTGAACTGCGCAACCGGCCCCGCCGAGATGAGCGAGCACCTGCGCTACCTCGCCCGCCACTCCCGCATCCGGCTCTCCTGCATGCCGAACGCCGGCCTGCCGGTGCTGACCAAGGACGGCGCGCACTATCCGCTGGCCCCATCGGAATTGGCGGACGCGCAGGAGAACTTCGTCCGCGACTACGGCCTGTCCCTGATCGGGGGCTGCTGCGGTACGACCCCTGAGCACCTGCGGCAGATCGTCGAGCGGGTGCGGGGCATGGCACCGGGGGAGCGGGAACCGCGTCCGGAGCCCGGGGCGGCTTCGCTGTATCAGACGGTGCCGTTCCGTCAGGACACGTCCTATCTGGCGATCGGTGAGCGGACGAATGCCAACGGGTCGAAGAAGTTCCGGGAGGCGATGCTGGAGGGCCGCTGGGACGACTGTGTGGAGATGGCCCGGGATCAGATCCGTGAGGGCGCGCACATGCTGGATCTGTGCGTGGACTATGTCGGCCGTGACGGTGTGGCGGACATGGAGGAGCTGGCGGGCCGGTTCGCGACCGCCTCCACGCTGCCGATCGTGCTGGACTCCACCGAGGTCGACGTCATCCGGGCGGGGTTGGAGAAGCTGGGCGGGCGTGCGGTGATCAACTCCGTCAATTACGAGGACGGCGACGGTCCTGAGTCCCGGTTTGCGAAGGTCACCAGGCTGGCCCAGGAGCACGGGGCGGCGCTGATCGCGCTGACCATCGACGAGGAGGGCCAGGCCCGCACCCCCGAGGCCAAGGTCGCCATCGCCGAGCGGCTGATCGACGATCTCACCGGCAACTGGGGCATCCATGAGTCGGACATCCTCATCGACACCCTGACCTTCACCATCTGCACCGGTCAGGAGGAGTCCCGCAAGGATGGCATCGCCACCATCGAGGCGATCCGTGAGCTCAAGCGCCGCCACCCGGAGGTGCAGACCACGCTGGGGTTGTCGAACATCTCCTTCGGTCTGAATCCGGCCGCCCGGATCCTGTTGAACTCCGTGTTCCTGGACGAGTGTGTCAAGGCGGGGCTGGACTCGGCGATCGTGCACGCCTCGAAGATCCTGCCGATCGCGCGGTTCAGCGAGGAGGAGGTCACCACCGCCCTCGATCTGATCTACGACCGGCGTGCCGAGGGCTATGACCCGTTGCAGAAGCTGATGGCGCTGTTCGAGGGCGCGACGGCGAAGTCGCTGAAGGCGGGCAAGGCCGAGGAGCTGGCGGCGCTGCCGCTGGAGGAGCGGCTGAAGCGGCGGATCATCGACGGTGAGAAGAACGGTCTGGAGGCCGACCTCGCCGAGGCCCTGCGGGCCCGTCCGGCGCTGGACATCGTCAACGACACGCTGCTGGACGGCATGAAGGTCGTCGGTGAGCTGTTCGGCTCCGGTCAGATGCAGCTGCCGTTCGTGCTGCAGTCGGCCGAGGTGATGAAGTCGGCGGTGGCCTATCTGGAGCCGCACATGGAGAAGTCCGATGCCGAGGGCAAGGGCACGATCGTGCTGGCCACGGTGCGCGGCGATGTGCATGACATCGGCAAGAACCTGGTCGACATCATCTTGTCCAACAACGGCTACAACGTGGTCAACCTGGGCATCAAGCAGCCGGTCTCGGCGATCCTGGAGGCGGCCGAGGAGCACAGGGCCGATGTGATCGGCATGTCCGGGCTGCTGGTCAAGTCCACGGTGATCATGAAGGAGAACCTGGAAGAGCTCAACTCCCGTGGCATGGCCGCCGACTACCCGGTCATCCTCGGCGGCGCCGCCCTGACCCGCGCCTACGTCGAGCAGGACCTGCACGAGATCTACGAAGGCGAAGTCCGCTACGCCCGCGACGCCTTCGAGGGCCTGCGCCTGATGGACGCCCTCATCGGCGTCAAGCGAGTCCGCTACGCCCGCGACGCCTTCGAGGGCCTGCGCCTGATGGACGCCCTCATCGGCGTCAAGCGGGGCGTGCCCGGCGCGGCCCTGCCCGAACTCAAGCAACGCCGGGTCAAGCCTGTCGCGAGTGCGGTCGTCGTCGCGGAGAGCCCTGACGAAGGGGGACGCTCCGATGTCGCCGTCGACAACCCCGTCCCCACCCCGCCCTTCTGGGGCACCCGTGTCATCAAGGGCATCCAGCTGAAGGAGTACGCGTCCTGGCTGGACGAGGCCGCTCTGTTCAAGGGGCAGTGGGGGCTGAAGCAGGCGCGCGGCGGTGATGGGCCGACGTACGAGGAACTCGTCGAGACCGAGGGCCGGCCGCGGCTGCGCGGGCTGCTCGACAGGCTTCAGACCGAGAACCTCCTCGAGGCCGCCGTCGTACACGGCTACTTCCGCTGTGTGTCCAAGGGCGAGCACCTGATCCTGCTGGACGAGAACGGGGCCGAGCTGACCCGCTTCGCCTTCCCGCGTCAGCGCCGTGGCCGCCGCCTGTGCCTGGCCGACTTCTTCCGCCCGGAGGAGTCGGGGGAGACCGACGTCGTCGGCCTCCAGGTCGTGACCGTCGGCTCCCGAATCG
Organism: Streptomyces sp. Act143; assembly: GCF_003143935.1. GTDB lineage: Bacteria > Actinomycetota > Actinomycetes > Streptomycetales > Streptomycetaceae > Streptomyces. The sequence continues at coordinate 8,648,700 of NZ_QFRX01000001.1, forward strand.
GGGAGGAGACGGCCCGGCTCTTCGAGGCGAACTCCTACCGTGACTACCTCGAACTGCACGGCCTGTCCGTCCAGTTGGCGGAGGCCCTCGCCGAGTACTGGCACGCGCGGGTGCGCAGTGAGCTCGGTATCGCCGGGGGCGACCCGGGCTCGCTGGACGGCATGTTCCGCACCGAGTACCAGGGCTGCCGTTACTCGTTCGGCTACCCGGCCTGCCCCGACCTGGAGGACCGCGCGAAGATCGCCGACCTGCTCCGGCCGGAGCGCATCGGCGTCCACCTGTCCGAGGAGTTCCAGCTGCACCCCGAGCAGTCCACGGACGCGATCGTCCTGCACCACCCCGAAGCCAGTTACTTCAACGCCGGAGGCCGGGAGTGACGACCCTGCGCGACCTGCTCGACCGGGGAACCCCGACGTTCTCCTTCGAGTTCTTTCCGCCGAAGACACCCAAGGGCGAGCGGACGCTGTGGGAGGCGATCCGCCGGATCGAACCGCTGGCCCCGACCTTCGTCTCGGTCACCTACGGCGCCGGCGGCTCCTCCCGGGACCGTACCGTCGAGGTGACCAAGCGCATCGCGACCGAGACGACCCTGCGCCCCGTCGCCCATCTGACCGCGGTCGGGCACTCGGTGTCGGAGCTGCGGCACATCATCGGCCAGTACGCCGACGCCGGCGTCCGGGACGTCCTCGCCCTGCGCGGTGACCCGCCCGGCGACCCCAACGCCCCCTGGATCGCCCACCCCGACGGCTTCACCCACGCCCATGAACTGGTGCGCCTGGTCAAGGAGTCGGGGGAGTTCAGCGTCGGTGTGGCGGCCTTTCCCGAGCGCCATCCCCGCTCGGCCGACTGGGAGTCCGACATCCGGCACTTCGTCGCCAAGTGCAAGGCGGGCGCCGACTACGCGGTCACCCAGATGTTCTTCCACGTCGAGGACTATCTGCGGCTGCGCGACCGGGTCACCGCGGCCGGCTGCGACACCCCGATCATCCCGGAGATCATGCCGGCCACCGACGTACGCCAGATCGCCCGCTTCGCCGAACTCAGCGGCGCCGCCTTCCCCGAGGAACTCGCCCACCGCCTGGACGCCGCGCGCGGCAACCCGGCGGACGGTCACCGCATCGGCGTCGAGTACGCCACCGCGATGGCCGAGCGGCTCCTCGCCGAAGGCGCCCCCGGCCTGCACTACATCACCCTCAACAAGTCCACGGCGGCCCTGGACATCCACCGCAACGTGCTGGCGGCGACCCGCGTCACGGCGTGAGACCGGCGGCCCGCCGACCGAGCCGAACAGAGCAGGAGGAGCAGGTGTACGACAACCCGGAGGAAGACGGCCGGCAGCCCCACGACGTCCAGGTCCTCGCCCCGCCGCTCCGGCTCGCGGGCATCGACGAGGACGACTCCTGGGAGCCCCACGTCATACGCGGCATCGACTGACGCCCCCTGCTCCACCGGTCCACGAGTGGACCTTGGCAGCTTCCAGCGAGCGGCGACGCGGAGACGGTGTGGAGGGGGTCCGGCATGAACGGTCTGCTGCGCGGCGGTGCGCGGTGGTTGAAGAACCGCTGCCTGTGGCCGCTCTGGCGGTCCTTGGCGGCCTTCGGGGCCATGCACCTCGGCACCGGGGCGTCCCAGGACGCGGACCGGTACATGGCTGACGCCGCCACCGGCTCCCGGGGTTTTCTCGCGGGCCAGCTCTGGCGACGGCTCCTGGTGCTGCCGCCGGGGGTCGGTGGGCCACCACCCGCCCACCCCGAGCGACTCCGTGCTGATCTGCCGCTGACGGCGCAGGAACGGCTGCTCGCCCGGGACCTGTGGCCCGGTTACGAACAGCGCGTCCGCGACACCAACTGACTCACCCTTCCTGACTCACCATTCGATGAGGGCGAGTCCGGCGGCCATGCCGCCGCCGAAGCCGGCGAGGAGGATGAGGTGTGGACGATACTGGGATTGAACCAGTGACCTCTTCCGTGTCAGGGAAGCGCTCTCCCGCTGAGCTAATCGTCCTCGGGACCGTGATCCGAAGATCACGAGTACTGCGTGCGCGATACTGGGATTGAACCAGTGACCTCTTCCGTGTCAGGGAAGCGCTCTCCCGCTGAGCTAATCGCGCGGGTCAGACCTTCGATGAACTCTCGAAGATCCAGTGGACGATACTGGGATTGAACCAGTGACCTCTTCCGTGTCAGGGAAGCGCTCTCCCGCTGAGCTA
>NZ_QFRX01000001.1:8651008-8677287 GCF_003143935.1 Streptomyces sp. Act143
GTCGTTGGAGACGATCCGGTCCGGCACATAGGCACCCGTACCGATGATCCTGACGTCCTGCATGCGAGTGCCGCCCCTCAAGTGATTTTCGAGTAAATGCGCGAATATAGGACCGGATCGTGCGGGCGCCCCAGGGCTGCCCGCACGAAATCGACTCCGGTCGGGCAACGCCCCAGGGGCGCGGGGAACTGCGCGACCAGCCCCCACGGCGCCGCAGTCGAATGCTCAGCGCGCCTGGTAGATGCGCTTGTGACCGCTGATCCCGGCCAGCCGGAACGGGCCGCTGGTCTGCTCCTCGGTGGCGTAGTCGCCCCCGTCGGTGGGGAACGACCGCTCGTGCAGATCGCGGTAGCCGGCGTAGTCGACCGGCTTGCGCCGGTTGATGGCCTCGTGGTTGGCCTCGGTGCGCAGCTTGTCCCGGTAGCCGGCGACGACCGTACCGGCGAAGAACTCGGCGACGCTGCCGGAGCCGTAGCTGAGGAAGCCGATGGACTTGCCGGTCAGGTCCTCGGACTGGTCCAGCAGTGCCGACAGGCCCAGGTACACGGAGGCCGTGTAGCTGTTGCCGATCACCGTGTTGTAGGCCGTGGTCAGGCCGATGGCCTGGGCGATGGCGTCCTTGTCGGTGTCCTGGCCGCAGTAGTTCAGCAGGTGGCGGTGGGCCTTGTAGGCCATCTTCGTGAACGGCTGGTGGTAGCAGAACGCGGCGAACTCCTCCAGCCCGCGGCCACCCTGCTCGCTGTAGTCCTTCCAGGTGCCCTCGACGGCCTGGAGGTAGGCGTTGATGGACTCGTGGCCGTCGACGAGGGCGGTGTTGAGGTAGTTGGGCCGCCAGAAGTCCATGACGTCGGCGGTGAACAGGCCCGAGGGGTCCTCGATGCGCACCAGGGCCGGGTCGAGGCTGACCAGCATGGCCACCGCCGCCGCACCCTGCGTCGCCTCGCCGGGGCTGTCCAGCTCGTACTTGGAGACGTCACTGGCGATCACCAGGACCTGCTGGGCGGGGTCGCGCCGGACCAGGCCGATGGCGAACTGGAGGGCGGCCGTGGCGCCGTAGCAGGCCTGCTTCAGCTCCACGACGCGGGTCGCCGAGGGCAGCCCGAGCAGCGAGTGGACGTACACGCCCGCCGACTTGGCCTGGTCGATGGAGGACTCGGTGGCGAAGACGACCGTGCGGATACGGTCGCTGCCGTGCCGGGCGATGATCGGCGCGGCGGCCGTCGCGGCCAGGGTGACGATGTCCTCGTCGGCGGCGGGGATGCTCATCGAGTGCTGGCCGATGCCGACGTGGTACTTGCCGATCTCGGTGCCGTTGTAGTCGGCCAGCGCGGTGTGCGGCAGCACGAACTCGCCCGTGGCGAACGACAGATCGTGGATTCCTATGGAGATGGACATGACCTAGACACCAACCTTTGCGGTCTTGTTGTCGCGTTCCAGCTGGACGTGCGCGCGCATGAGCTCTCCGGGGTTGGTCTGTGCGGCGAGCAGCGAGAGTTCGCCGCACAGCACCGTGGCCGCCGCGAGGACGGCGAGGCGGCGCGCGTTCTCGCCGGGCGCGGCCTCGGCCCGGCAGCCGAGCCGGGTCAGGTTCGTCTCCACGAAGCCGAGCCCCTTGCCGTTGCCGACCGTGCCGACGATCAGGTTCGGCAGGGTGCAGGCGAAGTAGAGGTCGCCGTCGCGGTCCTCGGCCATCACGACGCCCTGCGAGCCCTCGATGATGTTGGCCGCGTCCTGGCCGGTGGCCAGGTAGAACGCGAGCAGCATGTTCGCGTAGTGCGCGTTCGCCGAGCGGATGCCGCCGGCGAGGAGGGTGCCGAGCAGGTTCTTGCGGATGTTCAGCTCGACGATCTTCCCGGCCGTGGTGTGCAGGACGTCGGTCACCACGTCACGCGGGATGAGGATCTCGGTGACGACGTTCTTGCCGCGGCCGAGGATGCCGTTGATGGCGGTGGCCTTCTTGTCCGTGCAGTAGTTGCCGGAGATCGAGCCGTAGGAGATGCCCGGGATCGTCTTGAGGAGGTGGGCGAGCAGGGCGTCGGAGGCCAGGGTCGCCATGTTGTGGCCCGAGGCGTCGCCGGTGGTGAACTCGAAGCGGATGAACAGCAGGTTGGCGTTGATCTCGTGCCGGATGCCGACGAGCTGGGCGAACCTGCTGCAACCGCGCACCACCTCGCGCAGCTCGTCGATGCGGGCCTCGATGGTCCGCGCGGCCGTCAGCGCGGTCTGGGCGTCGATGGCCTCGACGAGGACCGAGCGGGTCATCCGCTCGTCGACGAGGGTGGCGACGATGCCCTTCTCGGCCAGCCGGGACACCTTCGCGCCGCGGCCGACGGACGGCCACAGCGGCGACTCGTAGGTGGCCAGCGGAACCTGGGTCTCGGTGTTGGCGACGTTCCCCGAGATGCGCAGGGGGCCGACCCAGCGCATGGGGACGCCGGCGATCGCGTGTGCTTCGGTCATCGTGAGCTTCCTGTCATCTCGGTAAGGGCGTCGATGGAGCTGGAGCGCTGGGCGAATTGCCGGGTGTCGATGCCCCGGTCGGCACAGAAGTCGCGGAGCTCGCCGTGGATCAGCAGGTCGCAGTGGGCGAGCTCGGCGGGCGTGCGCGCGCCGAGCATGGTCTGCAGGGCGGCCAGCTGGTCGAGCCAGGTGGAGATCTGCGCGACCAGCGCGGAGACACCCCCGTCGACCAGGGTCCGCAGGAACCCGCCGGAGGAGCCGACGGCACGGGCGCCGAGGGCGAGGGCGCGGGTCACGTCCAGCGGGTTGCGGACGCCGCCGGAGGCCAGGACGGGGAGGCCGACGTCCTGGGCGTCGAGGAGGCAGGCGACCGTGGACTGGCCCCAGTTGTGCAGGAACGCGTAGTCGGCGAGCTCGCGCCGGCCGTTCTCGATCCGGGCGAAGTCCGTGCCGCCGCGCCCGCTGACGTCCGCCACCTTCACACCCAGGTTGGGCAGCGCGAGGATCGTCTGCCGGCTCAGGCCGTTGCCGACCTCCTTGACGATCACCGGGACGTCGACACCCGCCGCGATCCGCTCGATCTGCGCCGCCCACGACCCGAAGGACCGGTCGCCCTCCGGCATGGGCGTCTCCTGCGCCGTGTTGAGGTGGATCTGCAACGCGTTCGCCTCGATGAGGTCGATGGCGCGGCGCGCGTTGTCGACCGACGCGGTCGCGTTGACGTTCGCCAGGACGAACCCGTGCGGGTTCTCGCTGCGCAGCACCCGGAAGGTGTCCGCGCAGGACGGGTCCTTGAAGTAGGCGTGCATCGAACCGGACGCGATGGCCACCCCGGTCTCCCGGGCGGCGGTGGCCAGGTCCCGGTTGATGGCGCCGGTCTTGGCGCTGCCGCCGGTCATCGCGTTGATGTAGAGCGGCGCCTGCCAGGTGATGCCGGCGAAGCTCGTGGCCAGGGACACGTCCGGGCGGTCGATGCCGGCCAGGGCGTGGTGCACGAACGACACCTCGTCGAACTGGTTGCGTCCGCTGTGCGCGTGCTGCTGCTCCATGGCGAGCCGGACGTGGTCGTCCTTGCGCTGAGCGCTACTCATGCTTCGTTCCCTTCCAGGGCGGGACGCAGGGGCAGGGGCAGCACCCCGGCCGCGGCCCACCGTTGACGTACCTGCGAGATGTCGTGCGCGGCCCGCTCGTCGAGCAGGGCGATGCCGCAGTCGCCGCCGCCCGCCCCGGAGGGCTTGGCCGCGCCGCCGACCGCTTCGGCGGCGTCGCACAGCGCGGTGAGTGCGGGCGTGAAGATGCCGAGGCCGACCTCGTCGTCCAGCCGGGCCAGCTCCTGCCGGGCCCGCCGGATCTCGTGCAGCAGTGCCGGGCCGTCGCCGCTGTCCAGCGCTGCGACCGCGGCCTGCACGAAGTCTGCGGTGGTCGCCACGAACTTCTGGTGCGAGGCACTGCCCCGCCAGGTCCGCCGCCCGTGCAGGCCGGAGACGAGTGCCTCGGTCGAGGCGGGGCTTCCCGTCCAGCCGACCTGGAAGGACAGTCCGGCCGGTGCCGGCAGCCGGCGTACCGAGAAACCGGGCCAGGGCGCCCGCAGCGACTCCGCCACGCCGTGGGCGCGGGCCAGGTCGAGGACCTGCGTCCGGTCGGGCGCGCGGTAAGCGATCCAGCCGCCCCAGGTGGCGGCCGCGAGGTCACCGCCGGAGCCCTTGGGCTCCAGGCGGGCGCCGGCGAGCATCGCCAGCCGGAACCGCTCCTCGCGGGTGAGCCGCAGACCGCAGTACGACGTGACCGCGTCGACGGTCGCCACCGTCACCGCGCCGCTGGAACCCAGGCCGTACTTGCGGCCGTCCGCGTGCAGGGTGCTGCTGATCGACACGCTCAACGGCGGTACGGGCAGGCCGTGTTCGGCGAGCAGCTCGGCCACGGTGTCCAGCGCGGACACCACATGCGGCGTCCGCCCGTCGCCCCCGGCCAGCCGGCCGCCGTGCCGGCGCAGCAGCGCCGGGCGCGCGCCGAGGTCGGAGTCGACGACGACATCGGCGCCGGCGACCTCGCACTCGGACACGGTGACGGTGATGTACCGGTCGACGGCCACCAGGATCGCCTGGTTGCCGGGCTCGACCACCGCGTATTCGCCCGCGACGAACAACTTGCCCGGCGCGCGCCGCACCACGGTCCGCTGACCGGCCATCACACGCCCTCGTCCAGCAGCCGGGCGCCCGGCCCGGGCACGGCGACGTGCACCGAACCGCCCGCGGCGGCCTCGCGGACGACCGCGGCCACCCGGTCGGTGTCCGCGCGCCGGCACAGCACCTTGACGTTGGGTCCGGCGTCCATCGTCACGTACGCCGCAACGCCGTCCCGGCGCAGTTGCAGCACGCTGTCGATGACGGTGAGCGAGGCCGGCGACATGTAGCGCACCGCGGGGCGCGCCGCCAGCATCGTGGCGTGCATGCCCAGCGCGTTGCGTTCGGCGATCTCGCCGACCGCCGCCAGGTCGCCGCGCCCCAGCGCCGCCCGCATGTCGACCAGGTCGGCTCTGCTGGACTCCGCCCACGGCTCGAACAGCGGGGAGGTGTCCATGGTGCGGCGCATCGCCGTCCGGCTGGAGACCTCCTTGGGGCCCGCGTTGACGACCGCGACGACCAGCGCCGGGTCGAGCCCTGCGGCGTCCACCGGTTCGGCGTACGAACTCGCGTCCGCCTCCTGAGGGGTGCCGTCGGGGTTGCCCGCGTGCCAGACGGCGAAGCCGCCGAAGATCGACCGCGAGGCCGAGCCGGAGCCGCGCCGGGCCAGCCGGGACAGGCCCCGCGCGTCGAGACCGAGCCCGTAGGCGGCCGCCGCGGCGACGGCCAGCGCGGCGAACCCGCTGGCCGAGGAGGCCAGACCGGCCCCGGTGGGCACGGTGTTCTCGGTGTCGACGACGGCCCGCACCGGGCTGCCCGCCCGCTCCCGCACCAGGTCGAGGAACGCGACGATGCGGCGCGCCGCCTCACCGGTCGCGGGCTCCCCGTTGAAGACGACCGTGTCCTGCCCGGCCTCGGGGGCGAGCCGGACGCGGGTGGTCGTGGGGAACACGGACAGGGTCATCGACAGGCTGTCGGTGCGGGGCAGGAACAGCTTCTCGTCGCTCTTGCCCCAGTACTTGATGAGCGCGATGTTCGGGTGCGCGACGGCCGTCGCGACCGGCTGTTCGGCACGTACGGTCTGCTGATCCGTTCGCACGGTCTGCTGGTCCGTTCGCACGGTCGGCTGGTCAGTGCGCATGGTCGGCGAGCCTCCTCAGCGGCACGACCCACGTCTGGACGGCGCCGGCCTCGTGCAGTTGCCGGGCGACCTCGCGGGCCTGCTCCGGCTGGGTCAGGGCGAGGACACAGCCGCCCAGACCACCGCCGGTGATCTTGGCGCCGAGGCTGCCCGCCTTCAGCGCGCCCTCGACCATCGTGTCGATCCGGTCGGTGCTCAGCCCGGCGGCCCGCATCAGCTCGTGGTAGTCCGTCATCCGCGTGCCGAGCCGCTCCGGGTCACCCTCGGCGAGCGCCAGTTCGGCGTCGTCGACGAGCCCGGTCGCCCGGCCCAGGAACCGCTCCTGGGCCCCGGCCTCGCGCCGGAACCCGGAGCGCAGCAGCTCCACGGCTTCCTTGGTGCTGCCGGCCGTGCCGCTGTCCGCGAGGATGAACAGGCCCTCGCAGCCGACGGTCAGGTCACGGGCCTGGCCCGCCTGGAACCGCAGCGGGGCCGCAGCCCCGACAGCCATGGCGTCCACGCCGCTGGCCCGGCCGTGCGCCACGTTCTCGGCCGTCTGCACCAGCTCGAACGCCGTGCTCCGGTCCAGCTCCCGGTCGAACAGGTCGGCCAGGGCCAGGACGATCGCCCGCGAGTGCGCGGCGCTGGAACCGAGCCCGCGGCCGAGCGGGATGGCACCGTCGAGAATCACGTCCAGGTGCCGGGTGCCGGTGACGCCCATGCGCTCCTTGAAGGCATGGGTCAGCTGACGCAGGCCGTCGGAGGCCCACGTCACCACCGCGCGGGACGCGGAGCCGGTCATCGTGAAGGACAACTCGCCCTGCACATCACCGGCGGGCATCGACCATCCGGCGCTCGCCGTGGCCGTGAGCTGCGGAATCGGCAGCGCCAGCGCCGGCGCCCCGTACACGACCGCGTGCTCTCCCAGCAGGATGGCCTTGGCATGGGCGCGGCCGATGCCCACGGAGCGAGCCCGGCGGTTTCCCGGCACTCCTTCCAATGAGGTCGGTAGTGTCAACCCACTCAGCTCCCCTTGTCGTTTCTGCTGGAAGAACAGGACGTGCGAAGGGCAGCGCCGGGCCGCCCGTCAACCGTTGCGGCGTTCATGGGCAGGTGCGCGGACGGCGCTGCAGTGCTATCTCCGTGAGCTCGTCGATGTCGAACTCCGAGCGGCAGTTCGGGGCGCCGTAGCGGGTGATCTTCCCGCGGCTCACCCATTTACGGATGGTCGCCTCGGACACCCCTACGGCGAGCGCCGCCACATTCGTGGGGACGAGCCTGTGACGCGGCGGTTTCATCATGCGGTGACACCCTTTCGCTGCTGCTCCATGAGCCGCCTCAGGTTCAGCCATTCGTGCATTTCCCAGGAATGTCCGGCAGAGCATTCGATGCTGCCGTTACCGGTGACCCCGCCATTCAGCGCGGGCCTCATCGATCCTTCGCAGTCGTCCATGACGCACATGCGGACGAGGCCGTTCAGGCCGCTGGGATCGGGGTCGATCGTGCCGCGCAACTCGGCGACGAGGCCTTCGATCTCGTCCGCGAGATCGGCGGCCGGCGGCTGCGCCGCGAGCCACTCCAGATGCCGGGCCAGAAACCTCGACAGCTGCGGAACGGAATGCGCCGGGGCCGGGACTCCCCGCTGCTCCACGACGATTTCCGCCCACGAACCGAGGGTCTCGAGGATGTTGTGGCGGGCGTCCAGCACCGAGATGTTCAGGTAGTCCCGCCGTGCGCTGCCCGACACCTTCGTCGGGTTGGTCCGCCGGGACACCGGCGACACGTGGTGCAGGCTCTCCCGGTGCAGCCCGGGCAGCGCACGCAGGTCGCGCTCCACCTGACCCAGGCAGTCGGCGCACAGCAGTGACCCGGTGGCGGCGGGCCGCTCGTGGTCGTGCCTCCTGGGGCACGGGCCGGTGTTCATCGAATCTCCCTCACGAAGCGGCTCGCCCTCCGCGCCCTCCGCGAAATTCCATGTGTTTTCCATGTCCCGTACCCCCGTCGATTTCCCAACTCCCGCGTGCGCGTGGGGCGCTCGCGAACCATCGTTTCTTCAGGGGAACTCCAGATTCCCATCCATATCCCCGGAGAGTCGGTGCGATTCCGTCCGAAGCGGAATCGGTGACGCTTTTCGATGAACGTACCGAGGGCTGACCGAGGCCTGCTGGAGTCCCGATACAGCCTTGTTCGCGGCTCGCCTGGGACCGAGGCCAGACCTGATCAGGGAACCGTCTTTCGCTTTCTCAAGCGGGGTTCAACCCGGATCTGAGCATTGGTTGAGCGGCTGCCCCGACCGTTGCGGAGAAAGGAGGCGCTGTGGACGGTACGCATGCAGGCGAACGCGCAGTAAGCGTCGGACTCACCGTGAGGTCTCGCACCTCGGTGCCCGGCCCGAGGGTTCCGGGGGACCCGGTCCCGTCCGGGCGGCCGGACCCGCGCGACCCCGTCCTGCACGTCGAGGGCGGAGCGACCGGGCACTTGAAGGTCTGTCTCGTCGGCGCCGGGCCGCGTGGCCTTTCCGTACTGGAACGGCTCTGTGCCCAGGAGCGGAAGTCGCCGCGCTGGGACGCCGTCACCGTCCACGTGGTCGACCCGGACCCCCCGGGCGCGGGACGGGTGTGGCGTCCGACGCAGTCGCGGCATCTGCTGATGAACACGGTGGCCTCGCAGGTGACGGTCTACACCGACGCCAGCGTCCGCATCGACGGCCCGCTGGACGAGGGGCCGAGCCTGTACGAATGGGCCAAGGCCCTGGCCTCCAGCACCCTGGAGCCCGGCGCGGAGTGCGGCTGTGACGAGGCCGCCCTCGCCGAGGCCGGCCGTCTCGGCCCCGACAGCTACCCCACCCGAGCCCTCTACGGCTCCTATCTCACCTGGGCGTTCCAACAGGTCGTCGCCGACGCCGCCGCCCATGTGACGGTGGTGACGCACCCGGTGCGCGCCGTCGCCCTTGAGGACGAGACCGTCCGCACGGGCCCGCAGACCGTCGTCCTGGAGGACGGCACCCGGCTCACCGGCCTGTCCGCCGTCGTCCTCGCCCAGGGGCACGTGCCAGTGCGGCTGTCCGACACGGAAGCCGGGCTGACGGCGTACGCCGAACGCAACGGTCTGATCTATCTCGCCCCGTCCAACCCGGCCGACGTCGACCTGTCCGGCATCGGGGCCGGTGAACCCGTGCTGCTGCGCGGACTCGGACTCAACTTCTTCGACTACCTCGCCCTGTTCACCTACGGCAGGGGCGGCGTCTTCACCCGCGTCGACGGCCGCCTGGTCTACCGGCCCTCCGGCCGCGAACCCCGGCTGTACGCCGGCTCCCGGCGCGGGGTGCCCTACCAGGCGCGCGGCGAGAACGAGAAAGGTGCGCACGGCCGCCACCACCCGCGGCTGCTGACCACCGGCTACATCGCCGAGCTGCGCGCACGCGCCCCGCACAGCGGTGCCATCGACTTCGCCGCCGACCTGTGGCCGCTGGTGTCCAAGGAGGTGTGCGGCGTCTACTACGCGGCGCTGCTCACCGCACGCGGCGAGACCGCGCACGCCGTCGACACCTTCGTCGAGGCGTATCTGCACGCCGAACCCGGTGTCGAGGAGGACCGGCTCCTCGACGCCGGCGGGATCGCCGTCGCGGAACGCTGGGACTGGGAGCGTGTCGCCCGCCCCTACGGCGACCGCGTCTTCACCGACCAGGCCGCCTTCCGGGCCTGGCTGCGCGGCCACCTCGACGACGACGTCCGGCTGGCCCGCCAGGGCAACGTCAGCGGCCCCGTCAAAGCCGCCCTCGACGTCCTGCGGGACCTGCGCAACGAGCTGCGGCTCGCCGTCGACCACGCGGGCCTGACCGCCGAGTCCCACCGGGACCACCTCGACGGCTGGTACACCCCGCTCAACGCCTACCTCTCCATCGGCCCGCCCGCCTCCCGCATCGAGGAGATGGCCGCGCTCATGGACGCCGGCATCCTGGACGTGACCGGCCCCGGGCTGCGCGTCGCCGCCGACGCGGACGATCCGCTCGGGCCCTGCTTCACGGCGACGTCGAGCGCGATCCCGGGCGTGCGGATACGGGCCACCGTCCTCATCGAGGCCCGGCTGCCCGAGATCGATCTGCGCCGCACCGCGGATCCGCTGATGAGCCGGCTGCTGGACACCGGTCAGTGTCAGCCGTTCCTCATCCCCGGCCCGGGTGGCGCCTACGAGACCGGCGGCCTGGCGGTGTCCGAGCGGCCCTACCACCTCCTCGACGCCCAAGGCACCCCGCACCCGCGGCGGTTCGCCTACGGCGTGCCCACCGAGTCGGTGCACTGGGTCACCGCCGCGGGCATCCGGCCGGGCGTCGGCTCGGTCACTCTGGAGGACTCGGACGCCATCGCAGCAGCGGTCCTCGCCCAACCCGAACTGCCCACGCAGACAGGAGAGTCGGCCACGCAGACCCCGGCGGCCGCAAGTCCGGAACCCGCCCACACGAAGGCGAACGTATGACGCCCCCGTACGAGACCTCACGCGCACACACCCTCTCCGCCCACCTGGACGCGGGGCTCCTGTCCCCGGTCCGGGTGGGCACCGAGGCCGAGGCGGCCGTCGGGGACGGTGCCTGGCTGCAGGCGATGCTCGACGCGGAGGCGGGCCTGGCCCGCGCCCAGGCCCGCTGCGGCACCGTCCCCGCCCAGGCCGCCGCGGCCATCACGGCCGCGGCCCGCGCCGACCTGCTCGACGTACGCGAACTGGCCCTGGCCGCACGGGAGACCGCGAACCCGGTCGTGGGCCTGGTCAAGGCGCTCACCGCGGTCGTCGCCGAACGCTCCCCGCAGGCCGCCGAGTACGTCCATCGCGGCTCCACCAGCCAGGACGTCTTCGACACCGGCGCGATGCTGGTGGCGCAGCGGGCGCTGCGGCTGATCGTCCGCGATCTGCGGTCGGTCGCCGACGCGCTGGGCCGCCTCGCCGCCGCCCACCGGGACACGGTGGCGGCGGGCCGCACGCTCGCCCTGCACGCCGTACCCACCACCTTCGGGCTCAAGGCGGCGGGTTGGCGGCAGCTGGTCCTCGACTCCGTCGAGCGCCTGGAACGGATCGAGTTGCCGGTCGCGCTCGGCGGCGCGGCCGGCACCCTCGCCGGCTACCTCCAGTACGCCGGTGAGGGCGCCGACCCCGCGACCGTGCTCGACGAACTCGGCGCCGCCTTCGCCGACGAGACCGGTCTGGCCGTACCCGCCCTGCCCTGGCACGCCCTGCGCACCCCGGTGGCCGACCTCGGTGCCGCGCTCGCCCACACCACCGGCGCCCTCGGCAAGATCGCCGCCGATGTGCTGGTCCTCACCCGGACCGAGGTGGGCGAGGTCGCCGAACCCGCGGTCACCGGACGCGGCGTCTCCTCGGCGATGCCGCACAAGCGCAACCCCGTGCTCGCCACCCTGATCCGCTCGGCCGCGCTCCAGGTCCCCGCGCTGGCCACCGTACTGCTGCAAGCCCTGCCCACCGAGGACGAACGGTCGGCCGGGATGTGGCACGCGGAATGGCAGCCCCTGCGCGAGGCCCTGCGGCTCACCGGTGGAGCCGCGCACACGGCCGTCGAACTCGCCCGCGGGCTCCTCGTGCGCCCGGAGCGGATGCGGGCCAACCTCGCCGCAACCGGCGGACAGCTCGTCTCCGAACGCGTCTCCGCCGTCCTCTCGCCGCGCCTGGGCAAGACGGCCGCGAAGGAACTCCTCACCCAGGCCTCGATGCTGGCCTCCCGCACCGGCCTGCCCCTGGCCGACGTCCTGGCCGACCTGCCCCAGCTCGCCGGCATCCTCACCCGCGAGGAGGCCGCCGCCCTCCTCGACCCGGCCGGCTACACCGGCCTCGCCGGCCCGCTCGTGGACCGGGCCCTGACGGCCCCGGCCCACGCAAGGACCCCGTCGCCCTGACGGCGGGAACGAGGTGGTGCGTACGGCGCGGGTGACGCCGTACGCACCACCGGGCCCTTCTTCAGGCCGTTCTTCACGCCCTTTCCCGGACCGTTCCTAGAGCCCTCCTCGAATGCCGCTTGAGGCGACGTCGAACCTGGTCGCGTCGGCTGCCGCGCGGCGCATGATGCAAACACAACGCACAGGGGAGGCGGCCGAGTTGAGACTGGACGCGCGTGTTGTCGACAAGGACGGCGGCCACGGCCACGCCGTGGTGATCGGCTCCGGCCTCGCCGGGCTCACCGCGGCGCGGGCACTGGCGAACCTCATGGACCGGGTCACCGTGATCGAACGCGACTGGCTGCCCCGCGGCCCCGGCCGCCGCCGGGGTGTGCCCCAGGCCCGTCACACCCACACCCTGACGACCACCGCCCACGTGGGCCTGGAGCGGCTGTTCCCCGGAATCCGCCACGACCTGGTGCGGGCCGGGGCGGTTCGCGTCCGCGTCCCCGCGGACCTGCTGACGCTCGGCCCGGCCGGCTGGCTGCCCCGCTTCGACACGGGCCTGTCCCGCTTCAGCGCCGGCCGCGACCTGATCGACGCGGTGGTACGGGACCGGGTGCGCGCCGACCCCAAGGTGACCTTCCTGACCGACCACGAGGTCGTCGCCCTCCAGCCCGGCCCCCAGGACACCGTCGCCGGCGTGTGGGTGCGCGCCAGGGACCGGCGGTCACCGGACGGCTTCGCACCCCGGCGGCTGATGTCCGCCGAGTTCGTGGTGGACGCCTCCGGACGCGGCTCGCGCGTCCCCGAGTGGCTCACCGCACTCGGCTACGAACCCCCGCGCGAGACCGTGTCCGGCACCGCGACAACCCACGCCACCACCCTCTACGCCCCGCCCGTCGGCCATGTCGCCGACTTCGAGGGCCTGCTGCTGATGCCCGCGCCCGGCGACCCCCGCCGGGCCGTGCTCAGCCCCGTCGAGGGCGGCCGCTGGTCGGTGACCCTCAGCGCCGGCGACGACAGCGCCCCGCCCACCGACCACGCCCAACTCCTCGAGGCCGCCGGCGCCCTGCGCGACCCGCTGCTGCGCGACCTCATCGCGAACGCCACCCCGCTCGGCCCCGTCTACACCTGCCGCACCCGAAGCAGCCGACGGCACTACGAGCAACTGCGCCGCTTCCCCGACCAGTTACTCGTCGTCGGGGACGCCCTCGCCACCCTCGACCCGGCCCACGGCCACGGCATGACCCTCGCAGTGGAGTGCGCCCTCGCCCTCGATCAGGTGCTCACCGCACACGGCACCGCCGTCGGGATCAGCCACCGGCTGCGCCGGACGCTCGCCCACCGCGTCGCCCCCGCCTGGCGGTCGGCCACCGGCCCGCTGGATCCGCCGGACGGGCTGCGCGCCCGGCTCGGCAGCCGGTACGGGTCCCGGCTCGCCGTCGCCGCCACCACCGACCGGCAGGCCGCGACCGAGCTGCTCACCGCGCACGAGACCCTCGCCCCGCCCGCCGCCCGCGCCCTGTGGGCGACCCTGCGCCCCCGCGGCGAGGCCGCCGTACCGCCGCCGCCCACCGCCACCCACGGCCCCGACGCCCGCCGACGCCGCCCCGCCGCACCGACGGCACCCGCCATCGGCGTCGCCACCGGCTCCGTACGGCCCCGGCCCACCGGCTCCTCGGCCCACTGGCCCGCCGTGGCCCCGGCCGGAGAACGGCGCCGACCGTGACGGCCACCGTGAACAGGCCCTGTCTTCACGCCACTTGGCGGATTCAATGCCGTCGCGGACGGCATCGCACGCTCATACGCTCGGCCTCATGACTGAGGTGACTGAGGTGACTGAGGTGGAGCAACCAGCCGCCCACGCAGGGCACTTGCGGCCACAGGCCCGACAACTCTCTCAAGGATCAGTCGAGTTGCCACTTGAGTATCACTTGAGCGCGGTTGTTCGCCCTTGCCGCGCGTCGATAGCGTTTCACCAGCTCCAGGGCACGGGCCCGCTTGCGCCGCGGCAGGCCACCTCCACGACCGGCCGGACGCCGGCCGAACCGGGTGTGCCTGTGACGGCCGAGCGGCGACGGGAGGGCGCGCGGGTATGAGCACGACCGAGAGGGCGCCACACAGTGTGCGCACCACACCACCGAGGGGCGAACGCATAGCCGACTGGGCAGACGGACGGCTCGGGATCTACAGCCTCCGGTTCCTGGTCCGCAAGGTGTTTCCCGACCACTGGTCGTTCATGTTCGGCGAGATCGCGCTGTACAGCTTCATCGTGCTGATCCTCACCGGCGCATGGCTCACCATGTTCTTCGACCCGAGCATGAGCGAGACCGTCTACCACGGGTCGTACGTACCGCTGCAGGGCATCCCGATGTCCCAGGCGTACGCCTCCACCCTCGACATCAGCTACGAGGTGCGCGGCGGCCTGTTCATCCGCCAGCTGCACCACTGGTCGGCGCTGATCATGATCGCCGCGTTGTGCGCACACACACTGCGGCACTTCCTGACCGGGTCGTTCCGCAAGCCGCGTGAGCTCAACTGGCTCATCGGCTTCATCATCCTGGTCCTGGTCACCCTGGAAGGCTTCGTCGGCTACTCGCTCCCCGACGACCTGCTCTCCGGCACCGGCCTGCGCATCGCCGAAGGTGTCACGCTCGCCATCCCGGTGGTCGGCACCTATCTGACGCTGTTCCTGTTCGGCGGCGAATACCCGGGGAACGACATCATCCCGCGGTTCTACAGCATCCACATCCTGCTGATCCCGGGCATCGTGCTGGCGCTGACCGCGGCCCACCTGATCCTGGTCTTCTACCACAAGCACACCCAGTTCCGAGGCCCCGGCCGCACCGAGAACAACGTCGTCGGCCAGCCCCTGATGCCGCACTACACGGCCAAGGCGGGCGGGTTCTTCTTCCTCGTCTCCGGTGTGCTCGCGCTGCTGGCGGGCGTCGCCCAGATCAACCCGATCTGGACTTACGGCCCCTACCGCGCCGACCAGATCTCCCAGGGCTCCCAGCCCGACTGGTACATGGGCTTCCTCGAAGGCGCCCTGCGTGCCATGCCCGCCTGGGAGTTCGTGCTGCCCGGCGGCTACACCGTCAACATGGGCGTGCTGCTGCCGGCGGTCATCCTGCCCGCCGTCATGATCAAGGTGTTCGCGGCGTGGCCGTTCCTGGAAGCCTGGATCACCGGCGACAAACGCGAACACCACCTGCTGGACCGGCCCCGCGAACAGCCCACCCGCACCGCGTTCGGCCTCGCCTTCGTCAGCTTCTACCTGGTGCTGTTCTTCGGCGGCGCCAACGACGTCCTGGCCGAGCACTTCCACCTGTCCCTGAACCAGATCACCTGGGCGGTACGGATCGGCCTGTTCGCCGTCCCGGCACTGACCTACATCATCACCCGGCGGATCTGCCTGGGCCTCCAGCGCCGCGACCGCGACAAACTGCTCCACGGCCGCGAGACCGGCCGTATCAAGCGGCTGCCGCACGGCGAGTTCGTCGAGGTCCACGAGCGGCTCGACCGGGACACCGAGTACACCCTGCTGTCCCGGGAGATGCCCGAGGTCCTGCCGGCCCCGGAGGCCGTCGACGCCGACGGCGTGCCCAACCCGAACGTCCGCGAGGAGAAGCGGCGCCATCTGCTCAGCCGCTGGCTGTTCGGCGGTCAGATCGCCAAGCCGACCCGCGAGGAGATGCGGCACGCACTGGAACACCTCGACCCCGCCCATGTTCCCTCGGCCAACGGTCACGCCGCCCTCGAAGAGCGCGAGCAGGACCGGCACCAGAGCCAACAGGTGCACTGACCCGGGGCCCGGGGCCTGTCCGGCGGAGCACCGGGTCGGCATGAGAGGGCGGCGCGGGTGATCAGGGGACGGATCACCCGCGCCGCCGCCGTTTTCCCGCCCATGTCCTCCGGCCGCCGTGCCGGAGCAGCCACGGAGGCCCGATGAGCCGAACCCCGCGGCACCGGGACGAGCCCCGGGCCGAGTCCATCACCCGGGCCCGCCCCGGCCTGTCCCAGGACCTGCGCGGCCGCCAGCGCCGCTACGTCACCGCCATGCTGGTGCGCACCGCGTGTGTCGTCGTGATGGCGCTCACCTGGAACCGCTGGCCGGCCGTTGCGGTCTGCGCCCTGGCCGGCGGGGTCCTCATCCCGTACGTCGCGGTCGTCGCCGCGCAGGCGGGCTGGCGCCAGCAGCGCGGCGTACGGCCCGAACTGGCCCGCCCCGTCGCCGAAACCGCTCCCCGGGTCGTCCTCGAACCCACCCTGGTCCTGCCACCGGAACAGAACACGGCGGCCTGACCCCCGACACCCGAAAAGCGCCGGGCCGGACACCTTCCGCAAGGTGTCCGGCCCGGCGTTCTCCGGGACTTCTCCGGGACTTCTCCGCTCAGCGCGCCCGGTCGGCCTCGCGCAGGATCGCGCAGGCCTCGGCCACCGGATCGGCGTGCCCACCGGGATGCACGACCAGATGGAGACGCTGCGCCCGCCCGTCCTGGACGTCGAGCACCAGGGCATGCAGCACGGCACCGTCCCGGTCCCGGAAGACCCAGCCGGCCCGGTCGCCCACCAGTGACTCGTCCATGGTGATGCCGACCCGCGCGAGCGGCGGCACGATCGCCGCGAGCATCCGTGCGACGTTGCCGGCACCCGCCACACATGTGGGCCACGGCAGCGGTTCACGCCCGCCGTCGCTGACCGTCGCCACCGCGGCGAGCAGCTGACGGCAGGCCTCCTCGGAACATCCGAGTGCCGCCGCGATCTGCTCGTCACCGCATCCGAACGCCTCACGCAGCACGAACACCGCGCGCTCCAGCGGGGACAGCCGCTCCAGCACCATCAGCGCCGACAGCGACAGTGAGTCCGACAGTTCCGCCGGCCGGTCCGGGGCGGCCGGCCCGCTGTCGGCGAGCAACGGCCCGACGACCTCGCCGCGCGCCACACGGGCCGACTGCAGGGCCCTGACCGCGATCCGGGTCACCTCGGCCGCCAGATGCCCCTCAAGGGAGGCGGGCCGGGCCGGCGCGGCCATCCAGCGCAGCCAGGCCGCCTGCACCGCGTACTCGGCCGCGCGCGTCTCGCCCAGGATGCGGTAGGCGATCGCGTACAGCAGGGGCCGCAGCTTCGTGAACTCGTCGGTTCTGCTCACAGCGGCTCCTCGGAAATGACCGCGGGGGGGCGTGCCCGCCGTCAGGGGGGGGCGACGGACGGGCACGCCTCGGGGGAGGGGGATCCCAGACCACTGTAGGAGCCGTCGGCTCCCCATTTCCGCACGGGCAGCGGAAGTTCGAGTTCAAATGCAGCGAGGATCCACTGCCGGAGCGCGTACCGCGTTTGTGTCAATGGGACTCGACCGCATTTCAAGGGAATCCACCAATAATCGTGACGCAGATGCCGACTCCGATTCGACTCCACAGACAATCAGGGAAGTTGACGCAATGACGAGCACTCGAACCAGCCCCGTTCAGGCCGTCGAGGACGCGCTTCGCCGGTTCTTCGCGGACCGCCGGGACGAGGCCGCGGCGATCGGCCCGGCCTGCGTCGACGCGGTCACCGAGCTGGAGACCTATGTACTGCGCGGCGGCAAGCGCGTCCGCCCGACCTTCGCCTGGCTCGGCTGGCTCGGCGCCGGCGGCGAGGAGGGGGGCGACGGTGCCACGGCCGAGTCGGTGGCCCGTATCGGCGCCGCCCTGGAACTGTTCCACGCTGCCGCCCTGATCCACGACGACGTCGTCGACGCCGCCCCCACCCGCCGCGGCGCCCCCGCCGCCCACGTGATGTTCGCGGGCCTGCACCGGGACCGCTGCTGGAACGGCGACGCCGAACTCTTCGGCACCGGCGCCGCGATCCTGACCGGAGACCTCGCCCAGGGCTGGGCCGAGGACCTCGTCCACACCTCCGGGCTGCCCGCACCGGCCCTGGCCCGGGTGGTCCCGGTCTGGTCGGCCCTGCGCACCGAGGTCCTGTGCGGCCAGCTCCTCGACGTGACGGCCGAGGCGGCGGGCGAGGAGGACATCGACACCCCGCAGCGCGTCAACCAGTACAAGACGGCCTCGTACACGGTGGAACGCCCGCTGCACATCGGCGCCGCCATCGCCGGCGCGGACCCCGGACTCGTTGCCGCCTACCGCACGTTCGGGCGTGACATCGGCATCGCCTTCCAGCTGCGCGACGACCTGCTCGGCGTGTTCGGTACCCCCGAGGAGACCGGCAAGCCGTCCGGCGGCGACCTGATCCAGGGCAAGCGCACCGTGCTGTTCGCGGCGGCGCTGCGCTACGCCGACGAACGCGACCCGGACGCCGCGAAGTTCCTCCGCACGAAGATCGGCACACCGATCACCGACGAGGAGCTCACCGCGATGCGTGCCGTCATCACCGACGTCGGTGCGGTGGACCACGTGGAGCGTGACATCACCCGGCGCACCGAGCGCGCCCTCGACGCACTGCGGTCGAGCAGCGCCACCGACTACGCGAAGGACGAACTGACCGCGATGGCGATCAGCGCGACCCAGCGGACGTCCTGATTCTCGGGAATTACTCAACTCCCGCTCTATAAACGCCCCTTGGGTGACTCAGGTCACCTCAAGGGGCTCTTGGTTTTTGCATTAGATGCGTGTCACAATTTCTGCACGTCCTCCCTGCCCAAAATCGCATCCGCGGCAGTGAGTTGACGTCCTCACCGCCGGTTCGTAGAGGCATCAGCTGCCCTCCCGGCTCAGCTCCCCTTTCGACACCGAAATTCGATCTGTGGAGAACGCATGCCCATGAGCAGGTTGCGCTGGCTGACCGCAGGGGAGTCCCACGGGCCCGCACTCGTCGCGACACTGGAGGGCCTCCCCGCAGGAGTGCCGATCACCACGGAGATGGTGGCGGACCACCTGGCCCGGCGCCGCCTCGGTTATGGACGCGGCGCCCGGATGAAGTTCGAGCGCGACGAGGTCACCTTCCTCGGCGGCGTCCGGCACGGTCTCACCCTCGGTTCCCCGGTGGCTGTCATGGTGGGCAACACCGAGTGGCCGAAGTGGGAGCAGGTCATGGCGGCGGACCCCGTCGACCCGGAGATCCTGGCCGGGCTCGCTCGCAACGCGCCTCTGACCCGCCCGCGTCCCGGTCATGCCGACCTCGCGGGAATGCAGAAGTACGGCTTTGACGAGGCTCGGCCGATCCTGGAGCGTGCCTCGGCGCGTGAGACGGCGGCCCGGGTGGCGCTGGGCGCGGTGGCCCGGTCGTACCTGAAGGAGACGGCCGGCATCGAGATCGTCAGCCATGTCGTGGAGCTGTGCTCGGTGAAGGCGCCGCAGGGTGTGTACCCGACCCCGGCCGATGTGGAGAGGCTGGATGCCGATCCGCTGCGCTGCCTGGACGCGGACACCTCCAAGGCGATGGTCGCGGAGGTCGATCAGGCCCACAAGGACGGCGACACCCTCGGCGGTGTGGTCGAGGTCCTGGCCTACGGCGTCCCGGTCGGCCTGGGCTCGCACGTGCACTGGGACCGTAAGCTCGATGCCCGGCTCGCGGGTGCGCTGATGGGTATCCAGGCCATCAAGGGCGTCGAGATCGGTGACGGCTTCGAGCTCGCGCGGGTGCCGGGTTCCAAGGCGCACGACGAGATCGTCAACACGCCTGAGGGCATCCGCCGGGTCTCCGGCCGCTCGGGCGGTACCGAGGGCGGCTTGACCACGGGCGAGCTGCTGCGGGTGCGGGCGGCGATGAAGCCGATCGCGACCGTGCCGCGCGCGTTGCAGACCGTGGACGTGACCACGGGTGAGGCGGCGCCCGCCAACCACCAGCGCTCGGATGTCTCCGCGGTTCCGGCCGCCGGGATCGTCGCCGAGGCGATGGTGGCGCTCGTCCTGGCGGACGCGGTCGCGGAGAAGTTCGGCGGCGACAACGTCGTGGAGACCCGCCGCAACGTCCAGTCCTACCTCGACCACCTGCGCATCAGCTGAACGTTCCTCCGTGGCCGCACCTTTCCCGCACCTTTCCCGCGGCTCTCGCGGTTCTCGCAGTTCTCGCGGTTCTCGCAGCTCTCGCAGTTCTCGCAGCTCTCGCAACGACCTTTCCCGAACACACGAGCACACACAGGGGTTGACCGTGTCCGAATCCGTAGACACCCAGACGACATCCGCCGCATTCACCGACGCCTCCGAGGTGCGGCGGCACAACCGCGCCATCGTCGAGCAGTACATGAAGACCCTGGGCCAGGACCGGCTGCGCCGCCACGAGCTGTTCACCGAGGACGGCGTCGGCGGACTGTGGACCACCGACACCGGCTCACCCGTCGCCACCCACGGCCGGGACCGGCTCGGCGAGCACGCCGTGTGGTCCCTGAAGTGCTTCCCCGACTGGGAGTGGTACAACGTCCGGATCTTCGAGACGGACGACCCCAACCACTTCTGGGTCGAGTGCGACGGCCGCGGCAAGATCCGCTTCGGGGACTACCCCGAGGGCCTCTACGAGAACCACTTCCTGCACTCCTTCGAGTTCGAGGACGGGAAGATCAAGCGCCAGCGCGAGTTCATGAACCCGTTCCAGCAGCTGCGCGCCCTCGGCATTCCGGTCCCGGAGATCAAGCGCACCGGAATCCCCACCTGATGACGCCCCTGGCACGAACGACCCCACCGCTGGATCGGAGAACGGCATGAACGAAGTCGTGAAGGACGTCACCCGGGACATCCGTGTCCGCGAGGCGTTGCAGCAGCCCGAGTGGAGCGACCTGCTCCAGCTGAGCCGGGTCGGCGAGGCACTCGCCTCCCGCCCCACCCTCGTACAGCCCGACGACGTGGCCACCATGCGCACCCTGCTCGGCAAGGTCGCCGCCGGTGAGGCCCTGGTCGTGCAGTCCGGCGACTGCGCCGAGGACCCGCAGGACTGCACCCCCGAGCACGTCGCCCGCAAGGTCGCCGTCCTCGACCTGCTCGCCGGGGCGCTCGGCCTGATCACCGGCAAGCCCGTCCTGCGCGCCGGACGCATCGCGGGGCAGTTCGCCAAGCCCCGCTCCAAGCCCACCGAGATCATCGACGGCGTCGAACTCCCCTCGTTCCGAGGGCACATGGTCAACGCCCCCGAGGCGGACGCCGAGAGCCGGCGCGCCGACCCGCTGCGCATCCTCACCGGCTACATGGCCGCCAGCGACGTCGTCGACCACCTCGGCTGGCGGGAACGCGGCGCGGGCCGCGACGTCGTCAACCCCCGCGTGTGGACCAGCCACGAGGCGCTGCTCCTCGACTACGAGGTGCCCATGCTCCGCGTGGACGAGCAGGGCCGGCTGTTCCTCGGCTCCACCCACTGGCCGTGGATCGGCGAGCGCACCCGCCAGGTCGACGGCGCCCACGTCGCCATGCTCGCCCAGGTCAGCAACCCGGTCGCCTGCAAGGTCGGCCCCTCGATGGAGCCCGAAGAGCTGCTGGCGCTGTGCGAGCGGCTCGACCCGTGGCGCGACCCGGGCAAGCTCACCCTGATCGCGCGGATGGGCGCCGGCAACGTCGCCGACCGGCTGCCGCGCCTGGTCGAGGCCGTGCGCGAGGCCGGCCACCCGGCGATCTGGCTGACCGACCCGGTGCACGGCAACACGGTCAACGCGCCCAGCGGCCACAAGACCCGCCTCGTGGAGACCGTCGCACTGGAGGTCTCCCGCTTCGTGACCGCCGTACGCGACGCGGGCGGTGTCGCCGGCGGCCTGCACCTGGAGACCACGCCCGACGACGTCACCGAGTGCGCCTACAGCAAGGACGACCTCCACACCGTCGGCGAGCGCTACACCTCCTTCTGCGACCCCCGCCTCACCCCGTGGCAGGCCATGTCCGTCGTCGAGTCCTGGACCGCCTGAGCCCCCACGACCCCAGCAGGAACAGGAGCCGAAGCCATGACCGGCATACCTCCCATCTCCGCGTACCCGCTGCCCGCCCAGGGCGATCTGCCCCCGGCCGCCGTCGCCTGGAAGGCCGACCCCGCCCGGGCCGTCCTCCTCGTCCACGACATGCAGCGGTACTTCCTCAAACCGTTCCCCGACAGCCTCCGCGACGACCTGATACGCGGCGCGGCGCAGCTGCGCGAGCGCTGCGCCGCCCTCGGCGTCCCCGTCGCATACACCGCCCAGCCCGGCGGCATGACCGACGAGCAGCGCGGTCTGCTCAAGGACTTCTGGGGCCCCGGCATGCGCACCACCCCCGAGGACCGCCAGGTCGTCGACGCCCTCGCCCCGGCCGCCGACGACTGGCTGCTCACCAAGTGGCGCTACAGCGCCTTCTTCAAGACCGACCTGCTCCAGCGGATGCGGGCCGCCGGCCGCGACCAGCTCATCCTGTGCGGGGTCTACGCCCACGTCGGCGTCCTCGCCACCGCCGTCGAGGCCTACACCAACGACATCCAGCCGTTCTTCGTCGCGGACGCCACAGCGGACTTCTCCCAGGAGTACCACCGCTCGGCCCTCACCTACGCCGCCGAGCGCTGCGCCCGCGTCCTCACCGCGAAAGAGGTGTTCGCATGACGCACGGCGACCTGCTCGACCAGGCACTGAACGGGCCCGCCCAGCAGCCGTACGCGCTGCTGCACCGCCCCGGCGCCACCGGCCCCGACATCGTCGAGGTCCTGACGGGCGAGGTCTCCCTGCCCGCCACCCTCGCCGGCATCGACCTGCCGGAGAGCACACAGGACGGCGCCCACCACGAGGTCCTCGTCGTGCTGCCCTACCGGCAGCTCACCGAACGGGGCTTCGCCTGCTCCGACGACGGCACCCCGCTGGTCGCCATGACCGTCACCGGCCAGCAGCGGCTGCCCCTCGACGAGACCCTGGCCCGCATCCCCGACGTGCCGACCACCCTGTCCGGCGGCGACTTCGACGTCGACGACGCCGCCTACGAGGACGTCGTACGCCGCATCGTCAAGGAGATGATCGGCACCGGCGAAGGCGCCAACTTCGTCATCAAGCGCACCTTCGTCGCCGACATCACCGACTACGGCCCGCGCAGCGCCCCCGCCCTGTTCCGCCGCCTGCTCACCCGCGAGTCCGGCGCCCACTGGACGTTCCTCATCCACACCGGCACCCGCATCCTCGTCGGCGCCTCCCCGGAGCGGCACGTCAGCCTCCAGGGCGGCACCGCCGTCATGAACCCCATCAGCGGCACCTACCGCTACCCCTCCTCCGGGCCCACCCTCTCCGGCGTCCTTGAGTTCCTCGGCGACCGCAAGGAGACCGACGAGCTGTACATGGTCCTCGACGAGGAACTGAAGATGATGGCCCGGATCTGCCCCGGCGGCGGCCGGGTCGTCGGCCCCTACCTCAAGGAAATGGCCAAGGTCGCCCACACCGAGTACTTCATCGAGGGCCGCACCGACCGCGACGTCCGCGACATCCTGCACGAGACGATGTTCGCGCCCACCGTCACCGGCAGCCCGCTGGAGAGCGCCTGCCGCACCATCACCCAGTACGAACCCGGCGGCCGCGCCTACTACAGCGGCGCCGCGGCACTGATCGGCCGGGACGCGGACGGCGAGCGGGTCATGGACTCCGCGATCCTCATCCGCACCGCCGACATCAGCGCCGAAGGCCGCATCGGCATCGGCGTCGGCGCCACCATCGTGCGCCACTCCGACCCCGCCTCCGAGGCCGCCGAGACCCGCGCCAAAGCCGCCGCCCTCGTCTCCGCCTTCGGCGGCACACCCGAGACCGAACGCTTCGCCGACCACCCCGTCGTCCGCGAGGCCCTCGGACAGCGCAACACCTCCATCGCCGACTTCTGGCTCACCGACGCCGAAGCCCGCGAGGCGGCCCGCCCCGAACTCGCCGGACGCAGCGTCCTCGTCATCGACGCCGAGGACACCTTCACCTCCATGCTCGACCAGCAACTGCGGTCCCTGGGACTGCGGGTGACCGTCAGCCGCTTCGACGAGCCCTACTCCTTCGACGGCCACGACCTGGTCGTCATGGGACCCGGCCCCGGCGACCCGCAGGAACTCGCCCACCCCAAGATGGCGCATCTGCACCAGGCCGTCGACACCCTGCTGCGCGAAGGCCGCCCCTTCCTCGCCGTCTGCCTCAGCCACCAGGTCCTCGGCCTGCGCCTCGGCCTGCCGCTGCGCCGCAGGGACGTACCCAACCAGGGCGTACAGAAGGCCATCGACCTGTTCGGCGGCGCCGAACGCGTCGGCTTCTACAACACGTTCGCCCTGCTCGCCGACCACGACGAGTTCCACGCGGACGGCATCGGCACCGTCCGCGTCAGCCGCGACCCGGCCACCGGCGAGGTGCACGCGCTGAGCGGTCCCCGCTTCGCCTCGATGCAATTCCACCCGGAGTCAGTGCTCACCCGAGAGGGACCCCGCATCGTGGGGACACGACTGGCCGCGCTGCTCACCCCGGCGAAGGCCGCCGGCCGGGTCTGACCGCTGCTCGCAGCGGTCGCGCCCGAACCGCCGGGCCGGCGCCCTCCCCCGAGCGCCGGCCCGGCACCGCCGACACCCATCGGCACCCGCCGACACCCATCGGCACCCGCCGACACCAGAACCACTGGGAGACCAGATGCATACGTACGTCGTCGTCGACGCGTTCGCGCGTGAACCCCTCACCGGCAACCCGGTGGCGGTGTTCTTCGGGGCCGACGACCTGACCGCCGATCAGATGCAGCGCATCGCCCGGGAGATGAACCTGTCGGAGAGCACCTTCGTGCTGCGTCCCCGCCAGGACGACACCGACGCCCACGTGCGGATCTTCACCCCGGTCAACGAACTGCCCTTCGCCGGCCACCCGTTGCTGGGCACCGCCATCGCCCTCGGCGCCCGCACCGACGCCGACCGGCTGCGCATCGAGACCGCCATGGGCGTCGTACCCTTCACCCTCGAACGCGCCGACGGCAAGGTCGTCGCCACGAGCATGCGGCAGCCGGTACCCGTGTGGGAGCCCTTCGACCGCACCGACGAACTCCTCGAAGCCCTCGGCGTCCACGACTCCACGCTCCCCGTGGACATCTACCGCAACGGCCCCCGGCACGTCCTCGTCGGCTTCGAGAGCGTCGAGGCCCTCTCCAAGGTCGACCCCGACCACCGCGCCCTGGCCCGCTTCCCCGACATGGCGACCAACTGCTATGCGGGAGAGGGAAGTTCCTGGCGCAACCGCATGTTCTCGCCCGCCTACGGCGTCGTGGAGGACGCGGCCACCGGCTCCGCCGCGGGCCCCATCGCCATCCATCTCGCCCGGCACGGCCTCATCGAGTACGGGCAACGCATTCAGATCACCCAGGGCGTCGAGATCGGCCGCCCCTCACCCATGGGCGCGCTCGCCCACGGCGAGGGCGACCACGTCACCTCCGTCGAGGTCTCGGGCCCCGGAGTGGTCACCATCGAAGGGGTGCTCCATGTCTGACCTGTCCCAGCTCCACGCCACCAACGGCATGGCGGTGACCACCCGCGGCGGCTCCAGCCGCTCCGAGACCCTCACCGGCAACCTCCACGTGCCCTTCCCCGAGTTCATCGCACCCCCCGCCGAACCGATGGGGCTGCTCTCGGCATGGCTGGAGTCCGCCGTCACCCACAACGTCCGCGAGCCCCGCGCCATGGCCCTCGCCACCGCCGACGCCCAGGGCCGCACCTCCTCGCGCATCGTCGCCCTCACCAAGGTGACGGACACCGGCATCGTGTTCATCACCCACTCCGACAGCCGCAAGGGCCGCGAACTCGCCGAGAACCCCTGGGCGTCCGGCGTCCTGTACTGGCGCGAGACCACCCAGCAGATCACCCTCGCCGGCCCCGTCACCCAGCTGTCCGAGGCCGAGTCGGAGTCCCTGTGGTTCGCGCGGGCCGTCTTCACCCACGCCATGACCACCGTCTCCCGGCAGAGCAAGCCGCTGGACGACCTCGACCACTTCGCCCGGCTGCGCGCCGAGGCCCTCGAACTGGGCGAGCCGCAGCGCCCGCTGCCGCGGCCCGCCACCTTCGTCGGCTACCGCCTCGACCCCGCCAGCGTCGAGTTCTGGGGCAACGGCGTCGACCGGCTCCACGAACGCCTCCACTACGAGCGCACGGACGCCGGCTGGCAGTTCAGCCGGCTCCAGCCCTGAGCCCCGGGAGCCATCATCACTACGTCCGCCACACCGGTGTTCACCGACCACCACGACCTGCGCACCCGCAACCGCCAGGCCGTCGAGCACTACATGCGCACCGGCCCCGAGGCCCGGCTCATCCGGTACACCCTCTACACCGACGACGGCACCGCGTCGCTGTTCTACACCGACATCGGCCGCCCCATCGTCGTCACCGGCCGCGAGAAGCTGAAGCGGCACGGCGAACTGTCCCTGAAGGTGCTCCCCGACTGGCAGTGGTACGACGTCCAGATCTACGAGACCCAGGACCCGTCCGTCATCTGGGTCGAGTGCGACGGCGAGGGAACGATCCGCTTCCCCGGCTATCCCGAGGGCCACTACCGCAACCACTTCATCCACGGCTTCACCCTGCACGACGGGAAGATCGCGGCCAGCCGCGAGTACACCAACCCCATCGAGCACATGAAGTCGCTGAGCATCGAGACCCCGCACATCCGCCGGGACTGGATCCCCACGTCCTGACCCCGTGCCGCACCGCCCCAGGGCCCGCCCACCTGATCAGGTGGGCGGGCCCGTTTTCTGCGTTCTCACCATTCGATGAGGGCGAGTCCGGCGGCCATGCCGCCGCCGAAGCCGGCGAGGAGGATGAGGT
>NZ_QFRX01000001.1:8677387-8818272 GCF_003143935.1 Streptomyces sp. Act143
AGTCCGCTACGCCCGCGACGCCTTCGAGGGCCTGCGCCTGATGGACGCCCTCATCGGCGTCAAGCGCGGCGTGCCCGGCGCGGCCCTGCCCGAACTCAAGCAACGCCGGGTGCGCGCCAGTTCCGTACAGGTCGAGGAGGAGCGGCCCGAGGAGGGGCACGTTCGTTCCGACGTCGCCACCGACAACCCCGTGCCCACCCCGCCCTTCTGGGACACCCGCGTCATCAAGGGCATCCAGCTCAAGGAGTACGCGTCCTGGCTCGACGAGGGCGCCCTCTTCAAGGGCCAGTGGGGGCTGAAGCAGGCCCGCACCGGCGACGGGCCGACCTACGAGGAACTCGTCGAGACCGAGGGCCGGCCGCGGCTGCGCGGACTGCTCGACCAGCTCCAGACGGAGAACCTGCTGGAAGCGGCCGTCGTCTACGGCTACTTCCCGTGCGTCTCCAAGGACGACGACCTGATCATCCTCGACGAGCAGGGCAACGAGCGGACCCGCTTCACCTTCCCGCGTCAGCGGCGTGGCCGCCGCCTGTGCCTGGCCGACTTCTTCCGCCCGGAGGAGTCGGGGGAGACCGACGTCGTCGGCCTCCAGGTCGTCACCGTCGGCTCCCGCATCGGCGAGCGGACCGCCAAGCTCTTCGAGGCCAACGCCTACCGCGACTACCTCGAACTGCACGGCCTGTCCGTCCAGTTGGCGGAGGCCCTCGCCGAGTACTGGCACGCGCGCGTGCGTTCGGAACTCGGCTTCTCCGGTGAGGACCCCAGCGACATCGAGGACATGTTCGCCCTGAAGTACCGGGGCGCGCGCTTCTCTCTCGGCTACGGCGCCTGCCCCAACCTGGAGGACCGCGCGAAGATCGCCGACCTGCTCCAGCCGGAGCGCATCGGCGTCCACCTGTCCGAGGAGTTCCAGCTGCACCCCGAGCAGTCCACGGACGCGATCGTGATCCACCACCCGGAGGCGAAGTACTTCAACGCCCGCTAGCAGGGTGGTCGAGGGGCACAAAGGCACAGCTCAAAGCAGCCCCGGGCGGTACTTGAGGTGTGCCCTGGAGCACCTCGATTAAACGAGGCGCATCTCCCGGGACAGCCGTACACTGGACGGTCCATCGCAGGCCGGTTCCCTCCGTGGGAACCGGCCTGATCGTCCCTCAAGGAGGTGCGCCTAGATGACCAGTACGGTCCCCGCGCTCGGTATCCGCACGGCCGAAGGCTCAGCCCTGCAGGCCGTGCTCCTCGACATGGACGGCACCCTGGTGGACACCGAAGGCTTCTGGTGGGACGTCGAGGTAGAGATCTTCGCCGGACTCGGCCACACCCTCGACGACTCCTGGCGCCATGTCGTGGTCGGCGGTCCCATGACCCGCAGCGCGGGGTTCCTGATCGAGGCCACCGGCGCCGACATCACTCTCGCCGAGCTCACGGTGCTGCTCAACGAGGGCTTCGAGGACCGTATCGGCCGCGCCCTGCCGCTGATGCCGGGCGCCATGCGGCTGCTGGCCGAACTCGCCGAGTACGAGATCCCCACCGCCCTGGTCTCCGCCTCCCACCGGCGCATCATCGACCGGGTGCTGACCTCCCTCGGCCCCCAGCACTTCGCCCTCACGGTCGCCGGTGACGAGGTGGCGCGCACCAAGCCGCACCCCGACCCCTACCTCTTCGCCGCCGCCGGACTCGGCGTCGATCCGGCCAGATGCGCCGTCGTCGAGGACACCGCCACCGGCGTCGCCGCCGCCGAGGCAGCCGGCTGCCATGTCGTGGCGGTGCCGTCCGTCGCACCCATCGCCCCCGCCGCCCGGCGCACCGTCGTCAGCTCGCTGGAGGAGGTCGACCTGGCATTTCTGCGCGGCCTGATGACGGAAATGCGCTGAGCGTTCACCCAGCGTGCATCGCGGATAGCGGCAGCATTTCCGAGCCGGTGTGCAAAGAAATTCGAATCTTGAGGGATGGCCGAATTCCGGTACTGGCACACCTGTTTGACCATGTGACGTTCCCCACTTCACAGGAGGTCGACAGGTAGCGCCGCCTGTGCCTGTAGCCCGCAATGAGGGGGTTGTGCCGTGCCCTTGTGTCCCGATTGATGGAAACCTGCACGAATCCTTCCCCTGTCGGGTTTTCGGTGCGTCCACACCCGGTTTCGCTCCGTGATGGCGGCTCAACTCCGGTGCCCGCGAACCCCTCTGCGGGCGCGGACTAATCTCGTCGCGAGAACATCACCGCACCCCCCGTGGATCCGTCGCACCACCCATGCATGCCGGATACACGGACTCGACAGCTCTGGAGAAACTCGAGCATGAACCGCAAGACTTTGGTGCTGCCGGCCGTGATCGGTCTGCTCGCCCCGGTCCTCGCCGCCTGCGGCGGGTCCGACAGCGGCAGCGGCGGCGGAGACGCGATAGTCGTCGGCACCACGGACGCGGTCACTGCCTCGAAGGACGCACCCGCGCCGCTCGACCCGGCCTACGCCTACGACGCCGGCATCTGGAACATCCTGCGCCAGACCGTGCAGACCCTGATGATCCAGCCGCGCGGCGAGGGCGAGCCCGTGCCCGAGGCCGCCGAGAGCTGCGGTTTCACCGACAGCGGCAACGAGCGCTACGCCTGCAAGCTGCGCCCCGGCCTGGAGTTCGCCAACGGCGACGCCGTCACCGCGGAGGACGTCAAGTACTCCATCGACCGCGCGCGGGCCATCAACGCCGAGGGCGGCCCCGTCGGCCTGCTGTCCACCGTCGACACCGTCGAGACCAAGGGCGACCGCGAGGTGATCTTCCACCTCAAGACGGCCGACGCCACCTTCCCGTACAAGCTCTCGACCCCCGTCGCCGGCATCCTCAACCCCGACGACTACCAGCCCAAGACCCTGCGCGAGGGCTTCGACCTCGACGGTTCCGGTCCGTACACCATGTCGGCCAAGGTCGAGAAGAACGAGCTCGTCAGCGCCGTGTTCACCAAGAACCCCAACTACAAGGGGACGCTGAAGGTGAACAACGACAAGGTCGAGCTGCGTACCTTCGCGGACGCCGACGCCATGGGCGCCGCCCTCGACGACGGTGACATCGACGTCATGTCCCGCACCATGTCGCCCGAGCAGATCCAGAAGCTCT
The DNA here is from genome assembly GCF_003143935.1 of Streptomyces sp. Act143. Taxonomy (GTDB): domain Bacteria; phylum Actinomycetota; class Actinomycetes; order Streptomycetales; family Streptomycetaceae; genus Streptomyces. The sequence continues at coordinate 8,680,492 of NZ_QFRX01000001.1, forward strand.
CCGCGTCCTCCGACAGCGATGTCGACCTCGTCGAGATGCCCGGCCTGGAGATCCGCTACCTGGCCTTCAACACCGACGCCGCCACGGTCAAGACCAAGGCCGTGCGCCAGGCGATGGCCCAGATCATCAACCGCAGCGAACTCGTCTCCAAGGTCTACGGCTCCCAGGCGGAACCGCTGTTCTCGCTGGTGCCGGCGAGCATCATCGGCCATTCCAACGCGTTCTTCAACAAGTACGGCGACCCGAGCAAGACCAAGGCCGCCGCACTCCTCAACGGGGCGAACATCACCACCCCGGTCAAGCTGACGCTGCACTACACGACCGACCACTACGGCTCGGCCACCAAGAAGGAGTTCGAGCAGCTCCGGCAGCAGCTCAACGACTCCGGCCTGTTCGACGTCAGCATCAAGGGCGAACTCTGGAAGACCTTCCGCCCCGCCGAGCAGAAGGGCGCCTACGACGTCTACGGCATGGGCTGGTTCCCGGACTTCCCCGACGCCGACAACTACCTCGCGCCCTTCCTCGACAAGGGCAACTTCCTCGGCTCCCCCTACGCCAACAGCAAGATCCGCAACACCCTGATCCCGGAATCCCGTCAGCAGGCCGACCGGCTGTCCGCCTCCAGCAGCCTCACCCGCATCCAGGACCTGGTCGCCGACGACGTCCCGGTGCTGCCGCTGTGGCAGGGCAAGCAGTATGTCGCCGCCCGCGACGACATCACCGGCACCGCCTACGCCCTCAACTCCTCCTCCACCCTTCAGCTGTGGGAGCTCGGCCGTGGCGTGAGCGGCTGATCGTCCTCTGCCCGGGGCCCGGGACGGCCGGCCCGGGATTCGACACCCGACGACAAGGCACTCGTACGTGAACATGCGCAACCAGTGGCCGGTCCTGCCCATCGTGGCGGGGCTGGCCTCCGGCCTGTTGACCGGCTGCGGCACGGAGAACGGGGAATCCGGGAGCAGCGGCTCCTCCGTGGTCATGGGGATGTCCGACGACGTCCTGGCCACCGACCCGGCGTCCGGCTACGACCCCGGCTCGTGGCTGCTGTTCAACAACGTCTTCCAGTCGCTGCTGAGCTTCCCCAAGGGCGGCACCCAGCCGGTACCCGAAGCCGCCGAGAGCTGCGAGTTCAGCGACACCCGGACCCAGGTCTACACCTGCACGCTGAAGGACGGACTGAAGTTCAGCAACGGTGACGAACTCACCTCTGAGGACGTCAAGTTCTCCTTCGACCGCATGCTGAAGATCAACGACGACGCCGGTCCCGCGATCATGTTCCCGATGCTCGACAAGGTCGAGACGCCGAACGAGAAGACGGTCGTGTTCAAGCTCAACACGCCCGACGCCACCTTCCCCAGCAAGATCGCCTCCGGAGCCGGCTCCATCGTCGACCACCGGCAGTACGACGCCGGCGCACTGCGCGAGGACGGCGAGGCCGTCGGCTCCGGCCCCTACAAGCTGGACTCGTTCAGCGACGGCGAGGCCGTCTTCTCCGTCAACGACAACTACCAGGGCACCGCCAAGGTGAAGAACTCCGGCGTCACCCTGAAGTTCGGCGTCGACCAGGCCGACCTGAAGCAGGACCTCACCGACAACAAGATCGACATCGCTTACCGGGGCCTCAGCGCGAGCGACATCGCCGACATCGAGGCCGCCGGCAGCGACGCGGACGTCGACCTCGTCGAGGGCACCAGCGCAGAGGTCCAGCACCTGGTCTTCAACATGGACGACCCGATCGCCGGCAAGCTCGGCGTCCGCAAGGCCATCGCCTACCTGCTCGACCGCGACGCCCTCATGGCGCACGTCTACCAGGGCACCGCCACCTCGCTCTACTCGATCATCCCGGCCGGCATCGCGGGCCACAACACGGCCTTCTTCGACACCTACGGCGCCCGCCCCTCCAAGGCCAAGGCCGCCGCCGCCCTGAACGCCGAGGGCATCACCGGCAAGGTCAAGCTCACCCTCTGGTCCACCCCGACCCGCTACGGCCCCTCCACCGACCAGGAACTGAAGGCGATCGCCGACCAGCTCAACGACAGCGGCCTCTTCGACGCCGACGTCAAGTCCGTCGCCTACGACCAGTACGAGAAGGACATAGCCAAGGGCAAGTACGGCGTCTACGTGAAGGGCTGGGTGCCCGACTACCCGGACGCCGACAACTTCACCGCCCCCTTCTTCGGCGAGGGCAACGTGCTGAGCAACAACTACACCAACAGCACGATCACCGACACGCTCATCCCGCGCACGGCCGCCCAGAGCGACCGCGCCGCCACCGACAACGACTACGGCCACCTCCAGGATCTGGTCGCCGCCGAACTCCCTGTCCTGCCCCTGTGGCAGGCCAAGCAGTACGCCGTCGTCCGCGACGACGTCTACGGCCTGGAGTACTGCCTCGACGCCTCGACCGTCTTCCGCTTCTGGGAGATCAGCAAGGGCTGACCCCACCCGGCAACACCAAGGGCGCCCCTTCTCCGGAAGGGGCGCCCTTGGTGTTCCGACGCCGGCGCTACGGCTTCCGACGCCTGCGCTACTTGCGTCCGGCTACTGCGCGCCGGGGCGCACCAGCCCGCTCTCGTACGCGTACACCGCCGCCTGCACCCGGTCCCGCAGCCCCAGCTTCGTCAGCACATGACCCACATGCGTCTTCACCGTCGTCTCGCTGACGAACAGATCCGCCGCGATCTCCGCGTTCGACAACCCCCGCGCCACCAGCTTCAGCACCTCGACCTCACGGTCGGTGAGCGTGTGCAGCGTGTCCGGGACCGGCTCGTCGCCCGACGGCAGATGAGTGGCGTACTTGTCGAGCAGCCGGCGCGTGATGCTCGGCGCGAGCATCGCCTCACCGGCGGCCACCACCCGGATCGCCTGCACCAGCTCGTTCGCCGGAGCGTCCTTGAGCAGGAAGCCGCTCGCCCCCGCCCGCAGCGCCTCCACCACGTACTCGTCGAGATCGAACGTGGTCAGCACCAGCACCTTCGCCGGGCCGTCCCGCCCGGGCCCGGTGATCTGCCGGGTCGCCTCGACCCCGTCCATCCGCGGCATACGGATGTCCATCAGAACCACATCGGGCTGCAACGCCCGCACCTGGTCGAGCGCCTGGAGGCCGTCCCCGGCCTCACCGACCACAGCGATGTCCTGCTCCGCCTCCAGAATCATCCGGAAGCCGGTACGCAGCAGCGGCTGGTCGTCGACCAGTAGGACGCGGATGGCCACGAAAGTCTCCTTAGCTAGTCCGGCCCCATTCTGCCCTGCGACGCCTCGCCGGACTCGGCCGCCCTCACGGCAGCGGCTGCGACTCCCCGGAGAACCCCCCAGAACCCTCGCCCGAGCCCTCCCCACCCACCACCGTCACCGGCAGCGCCTGCGCCTCCCGGGGGCCGGCTCCCGAACCCCCGGCCGCCTCCCCGTCGACGACCACCCGCACCGGCAAGGGATACGGCGGGGGAGTACCGCCGAACTCCGGGCAGTGCGTCTGGTGGTCGCACCAGCCGCACAGCTTCGTCGGCCGCGGGCGCCAGTCACCCGTCTCCGTCGCCAGCCGGATCGCCTCCCACAGCGCCAGCAGCTTCCGCTCCACCCGCTCCAGATCGGCGAGGACCGGGTCGTACGTCAGGACGTCACCGCTGCCCAGATAGACCAGCTGCAACCGCCGCGGCACGACCTGCTTCAGCCGCCACACCACCAGCGCGTAGAACTTCATCTGGAACAGCGCACCCTCGGCGTACTCCGGCCGCGGCGCCTTGCCCGTCTTGTAGTCGACGATCCGCACCTCGCCCGTCGGCGCCACATCCACCCGGTCGATGATGCCGCGCAGCTTCAGCCCCGACTCCAGCTCCGCCTCGACGAACAACTCCCGCTCGGCAGGTTCGAGCCGCGTCGGGTCCTCCAGGCTGAACCACCGCTCCACCAGCCGCTCCGCCTCCCCGAGCCAGCGCGCCAGCCGCTCGCCCTCCGGATCGTCGGCGAACAGCTCCACCACCTCCGGCCGCGTCTCCCGCAACCGGTCCCACTGACCTGGAATGAGCGACTTGGCCCGCGGCGCCGTCCGCTCCACCGCCGGCGCGTCGAACAACCGCTCCAGCACCGCATGCACCAAAGTGCCCCGCGTCGCCGCCTCACTCGGCTTCTCCGGCAGCCGGTCGATCACCCGGAACCGGTACAGCAACGGACACTGCATGAAGTCACTCGCACGCGACGGCGACAACGACGCGGGCGCTGTCGCGACGGACGCCCCGGCCGTGACCGTCACGTCCTGTGCCCCCGCCACCTGCTCGCCCACGACCGGCGCATCCACATCCGCGACCCCGCCGCCGGCGGCCTCCGCCGCGCCCTCGGTGCTCGTCTCCATGCCCCAGACCTTACGGCCCACCACTGACAGTGACCCACTCACGGCCGAGCCCGGCACCACAGCCCGGGAAACACAGGGGGTGCCGGGGCGGAACGCGACGCGACCGCCGCATACCATCGACCCCGAGACCCTTCCGCCGGCAGGCGCGGAAGACGCTTCGAACGAGGGGACACCGTGGACGAGAGCGGCGGGAGCGGGCAGCCGCGGTCCGGCAACGACGAGCCGACCCAGCACGCAGGCCCTACGGCCCCGGCCGCCGACCCCGCACGCCCCACACCTACAGCACCCGAGGAACCCCCCGCGCAGGCGACGGACACCGACACGGCCACGGACGCGGACAGGGCCGGGGGCGAGGGCGAGGGCAAGCGGAACGAGACCGCTACCGGCCGCGCCGAGACCGCAACGCCGGGAGCAGACACACCGGGCACCGCGAACGCTGCTGGCACTCCGAGCACGTCGAATGCTCCGAGCACGTCAAGTGCACCGTCCGCTCCGAACACCGCGACCACTCCTGCCTCGCCGACCGACGCGACGGCCGCCCCTGCCTCGCCGACCGACGCGACGCCTGCCCCGGCTTCGTCGACCGACGGGGCCGCGAAGACCCCGTCCCCGTCTGCCGATGCCGCCCCGGGGCCCTCGTCCTCAGCCGTAGACGCCACAAGCGACCGCGCCCCGGACCGCGCCGTTACGGCGAGCAGCACCGACGCCGAGTCGAAGAAGCACGCCGCCGCTCCGGAAGACCACCCGGCCGGCGACCCCACCGACCACCGCCCGCCGGCGTCCTCCTCCGTCACCGACAAGCACCCGACGCCGAACGACCCCACCCCCACCCCCACCCCCGCAGCGCACGACCACGACCACGAGCACCGCGCCCTCGCCCACTCCGGCACCACCAGGACCCGCCCGCCCAAGCGGCCGCGCGAACCCGGTGGCGGGCTGCTCATGGGCCGCCCCTTCGGCGTACCCGTCTACGTCGCGCCCAGCTGGTTCCTCGTGGCCGCCCTCATCACCTGGGTGTTCGGCGGACAACTCGACCGCGTCCTGCCCGAACTCGGCGCCGCCCGCTACCTCGTCTCCCTCTTCTTCGCCGTCGCCTTCTACGCCTCGGTCCTCGTCCACGAACTGGCCCACACGGTCGCCGCACTGCGCTTCAAACTGCCCGTGCGCCGCATCCAGCTCCAGTTCTTCGGCGGCGTCTCCGAGATCGAGAAGGAAGCCGAGACCCCCGGCCGCGAATTCGTGCTGGCCTTCGTCGGCCCCCTGCTCTCCCTCGTCCTCGCCGGTGTCTTCTACGTCGCCCTCCAGCCCGTCGAACCCGGTACCGTCCCCGGCGTCCTGCTGGCCGGCCTGATGATCTCCAACCTCATCGTGGCCGCCTTCAATCTCCTGCCCGGACTCCCCCTCGACGGCGGCCGCATGCTCCGCGCCGTCGTCTGGAAGATCACCGGCAAGCCCATGAGCGGCACCATCGCCGCCGCCTGGGTCGGCCGCGCCCTCGCCGTCTCCGTCCTCATCGGCCTGCCGCTGCTCACCCAGTCCGGAGCCCTCGGCTCCAACGCCGAGGACAACGTCGGCATGGACACCGTCATGGACGCCCTCCTCGCCGCCATCCTCGCCGCCATCATCTGGACCGGCGCCGGCAACAGCCTCCGCATGGCCCGCCTGCGCGAACACCTCCCCGAGCTCCGCGCCCGCAACCTCACCCGCCGCGCCGTCCCCGTCGAGACCGACACCCCCCTCTCCGAGGCCCTGCGCCGCGCCAACGAAGCCGGCGCCCGCGCCCTCGTCGTCGTCGACACCGACGGCGAACCCCTCTCCCTCGTCCGTGAGGCCGCCATCGTCGGCGTCCCCGAACACCGCCGCCCCTGGGTCGCCGTCAGCGGCCTCGCCCAGGACCTCACCGACGGCATGCGCGTCTCCGCGGAACTGGCGGGGGAGGACCTCCTCGACGCCCTGCGCGCCACCCCCGCCACCGAGTACCTCGTCATCGAGGACACCGGCGAGATCTACGGCGTCCTGTCCGCCGCCGATGTCGAGCGCGCCTTCGTCAAGGCCATGGCCCGCCCCTCCTAGTGGTCGGCGGCCCCCGGAAACGCCGGTAGGCTGTTCACATGTCCGAACCGACCGGTGCCGCCCGCAGGCGCGGGCCCTTCAAGGTCGGGGACCAGGTTCAGCTGACCGACCCCAAGGGCCGCCACTACACGTTCACGCTCGAAGAGGGAAAGAACTTCCACACCCACAAGGGTTCCTTCCCGCACGACGAGCTGATCGGCGCTCCCGAGGGCAGCGTTGTCCGCACCACCGGTAACGTCGCCTACCTCGCGCTGCGCCCCCTGCTCCCCGACTACGTCCTGTCCATGCCCCGCGGGGCCGCCGTCGTCTACCCCAAGGACGCCGGGCAGATCCTCGCCTTCGCCGACATCTTCCCCGGCGCCCGCGTCGTCGAAGCCGGCGTCGGCTCCGGCTCGCTCAGCAGCTTCCTGCTGCGCGCCATCGGCGACCAGGGCATGCTGCACAGCTACGAGCGCCGCGAGGACTTCGCCGAGATCGCCCAGCAGAACGTGGAGCGCTACTTCGGCGGCCCGCACCCCGCCTGGCAGCTCACCGTCGGCGACCTCCAGGACAACCTGTCCGACACCGACGTCGACCGCGTCATCCTCGACATGCTCGCCCCCTGGGAGTGCCTGGAGGCCGTCTCCAAGGCCCTGGTCCCCGGCGGCATCCTGTGCTGCTACGTCGCCACCACCACCCAGCTCGCCCGGACCGTCGAGTCCATCCGCGAGATCGGCTGCTTCAACGAGCCGACCGCCTGGGAGACGATGATCCGCAACTGGCACATCGAGGGCCTCGCCGTCCGCCCGGACCACCGGATGATCGGCCACACCGGCTTCCTCCTCACCGCCCGCCGCCTCGCCGACGGCGTCGAGCCGCCCATGCGGCGCCGCCGCCCCGCCAAGGGCGCCTACGGCGAGGACTACGCCGGCCCCAACGCCGACGGCGGCTCCGGCCGCTGAGGCGGCCCCGTGCCGCTTACAACGCAACCGCGCCGCGGCCGAGTTCCCGACACCAGCTCCGGAACTCGGCCCCGGCGCCTTTTCGTTGCCGCGGCCGACGCGCACACCGGGGCGACACCCGCCGCCCCGGACACACCGCGCCCTCCGGCGCACGGCCGCACCACGCGCGGTCGCGCGCCCACAACCGGCGACCCCGCCGTTCCCCTCCCTTGTGACGTGTGGCACCATGCGGGACACCCCCACCGCCACAGCCCTCTCGGGAGTCACCCCTAGTGCAGCAATCCGCGGTCCCGGAACTCGCTCACACCCACACCCGCCCGATCCACTGGGTGGCCACCGCCACCGCCGTGGCCGGCGTCGTGGCCCTCTCCTCGGTCCTCCAGCCCAACCCGGCCACCGCGGCCCAGGCCGCCGGCCCGCAGGTGCAGTCGCAGAAAGCCCCCGCGACCGCCACCGCCCCGAACCCCGCCCACGTCGACTTCCCGATCGACTGCGGCCCCGTCACCGCCCTGGTGGTGAAGAAGGCCACCGGCGACCTCGACGGCGACGGCAGGCCCGAAACCGTCGCGGTCGTCCACTGCGACGCCCCCATGGGCACCCCTCCCGACGGCGTCTACGTCCTCACCCAGGCCGCCGACGCCAACAAGCCCCGCGTCGTGGCGACCCTGATCGACCCCAAGGACCGCAGCACCGTCAAGACCCTCACCGTCTCCGACGCCACCGTCCGCGCCGACACCCTCGGCTACTCCTCGGACTCCGTGCCCAGTTGCTGCCCGGACGTCAAGACGAGCGTGAAGTGGCAGTGGAAGAACGGCACCTTCCTCCGCTCCACCCCGGCGGGAGCCCAGAGCGTCTGAGCGCCAGTGACCCTGTCCGAAGGGGCCACGCACGCCGGCGCAGCCATCCGGACGGATTCCGCCCCCGGCGTCGCGCCCCTCCCGAGGCGGCGGTCAACCAGCGGCGCGGCGACGGACGTTCCCCGGCCTCGCGCTCACCGGGACCGACCCGCGCCCCACCGTCACGCCGCGTCGGGCCCGTACACCTCGACCCCGTCCGACACCCGGCGCACGTGGATGCACTCACCCGGGCACTCCTTCGCCGAGTCCACGACATCCGTCAGAAGCGGCAGCGGCACGGGCGTGGTCGCGCCCTCCGCCTGCAGCAGCTCGTCGTCCACGCCCTTCACATAGGCCAGACCGTCGATGTCCAGTTCGAACACCTCGGGTGCGTACTGGACGCAGATGCCGTCTCCGGTACAGAGATCCTGATCGATCCAGACCTCCAGAGCCTCACCGTCGACCCCGGCCTCCTGCTGCACGCTCACGCCTCCTGCCACCTCGCTGTCCAACACCCCCGACCCTACCCCCGCCGCCGGACGAACCTCCGGCCGCCGACAGGCCCCCGGACCCGTCCGCTCCACCGCACGACAGCGGAGTACCCCTCCAAGACACCTCGATCACACCTCGCGCCCGGCTCGAGACCCCCGTGCGCCCCCCTCCGACAGCAGGCAGAACCAGCCCCGCCCGGGCCGCCGCCACCATGACGCACGCCACCCGCCCGTACACGCTCCGTCAGCACCACCCCACCACCGCCCGCCCACCCCTACGCCCCCGGGAAACCGGCACCGAGCCCCCCGATCCCCGGCCCCCACGGCCCCCGACCGGCAGCGCTGCCCGCAACTCACCCCCGCCGTGGAAGATTTCGCGCACTCCTGCCCAGGAACAGTCGGCTTCTGAATCACGTTGACTGGGTATTCAGACGGCGTGAGGGAGAGCGCAGGGTGACCGACGACACACCTTGACACTGTTTGTGATCTAGGGGTTTCAATCGACACCCACCCAGGTAGGGTCTGGAAGCGTCCAGCTCCCCTTGGAGGAGGTGAGGACCGTGGCAGCCCACGACGACGACATGAACCGCGGCATCCGCCCGGGACGAGGGTCCGACGACCCGGCCGGGCAGATTGCCTACCTTGAGCAGGAGATCGCCGTCCTGCGACGCAAGCTCGCCGACTCTCCGCGGCACACGAGGATTCTCGAAGAGCGGATCGTCGAGCTGCAGACCAATCTGGCCGGCGTGTCCGCCCAGAACGAGCGACTCGCGAACACCCTCCGCGAGGCCCGCGACCAGATCGTGGCCCTCAAGGAAGAAGTCGACCGGCTCGCACAGCCCCCGGCCGGCTTCGGCGTCTTCCTGCAAGCCAACGAGGACGGCACAGCCGACATCTTCACCGGAGGACGCAAACTCCGCGTGAACGTCAGCCCCAGCGTCGACCTCGAAGAACTCCGGCGCGGCCAGGAACTGATGCTCAACGAAGCACTCAACGTGGTCGAGGCCATGGAGTTCGAGAGCGTCGGCGACATCGTCACCCTCAAGGAAATCCTCGAGGACGGCGAACGTGCCCTGGTACAGGGCCACACCGACGAGGAACGGGTGGTGCGGCTCGCCGAGCCCCTGCTGGACATCACCATCCGCCCCGGCGACGCCCTCCTGCTCGAACCCCGCTCCGGCTACGTCTACGAAGTCGTGCCCAAGAGCGAGGTCGAGGAACTCGTCCTCGAAGAAGTCCCCGACATCGGCTACGAGCAGATCGGCGGCCTCGGCGGCCAGATCGAAGCCATCCGCGACGCGGTCGAACTGCCGTACCTCTACCCGGACCTGTTCAAGGAGCACGAACTCCGCCCGCCCAAGGGCGTCCTGCTCTACGGACCCCCCGGATGCGGCAAGACGCTCATCGCCAAGGCCGTCGCCAACTCGCTGGCCAAGAAGGTCGCCGAGGTCACCGGCCAAGCCCAGGGCAAGAGCTTCTTCCTCAACATCAAGGGCCCCGAACTCCTCAACAAGTACGTCGGCGAGACCGAGCGGCAGATCCGCCTCGTCTTCCAGCGTGCCCGGGAGAAGGCCAGCGAAGGCACCCCCGTCATCGTCTTCTTCGACGAGATGGAATCCCTCTTCCGCACCCGCGGATCCGGCGTCAGCTCGGACGTGGAGAACACCATCGTCCCCCAGCTCCTCGCCGAGATCGACGGTGTCGAAGGCCTGCAGAACGTGGTCGTCATCGGCGCCTCCAACCGCGAGGACATGATCGACCCCGCCATCCTGCGCCCCGGCCGCCTGGACGTGAAGATCAAGATCGAACGTCCCGACGCCGAGGCCGCCAAGGACATCTTCGGCAAGTACCTCACCGAGCGCCTCCCCCTGCACGCCGACGACCTCGGCGAACACGGCGGCAGCAAGGAAACGACCGTCCAGAGCATGATCCAGACGGCCGTGGAGCACATGTACGCCGAATCCGAGGAAAACCGCTTCCTGGAAGTCACCTACGCCAACGGAGACAAGGAAGTCCTCTACTTCAAGGACTTCAACTCCGGCGCCATGATCGAGAACATCGTCGGCCGCGCCAAGAAGATGGCCATCAAGGACTTCCTCGACCACAACCAGAAGGGACTCCGCGTCTCCCACCTCCTCCAGGCATGCGTGGACGAGTTCAAGGAGAACGAGGACCTCCCCAACACCACCAACCCGGACGACTGGGCCCGCATCTCCGGAAAGAAGGGCGAACGGATCGTCTACATCCGTACCCTCATCACCGGAAAGCAGGGCGCCGACACCGGACGCTCCATCGACACGGTGGCCAACACCGGTCAGTACCTGTAAAAAACAGGGCGGCTGCGGGTGCCCTCACCGGGTACCCGCAGCCGACTGTTTTCCAGGAACCGATCCCAACCACACGCGTGCAAGGCAATGACGCAAATGATCTCCCCACCAGCGCAAAGCCGTTCTAGGCTCTTCGGTACCGCCGAGTCGCGCAGTGCGGGGACGGGCACCGCACACGCACCGGAGCGCCAGCGGTACTTGAGCGCCGCCCCCGACCGAGGGCGCCGCCGGGCAAGGAGGGCCGCATGACCGTACGGCGAGTAATGGGCATCGAGACGGAGTACGGGATCTCCGTCCCCGGCCACCCCAACGCCAATGCCATGCTCACCTCGTCCCAGATCGTCAACGCCTACGCGGCGGCGATGCACCGGGCCCGACGGGCCCGCTGGGACTTCGAGGAGGAGAACCCGCTACGGGACGCGCGAGGCTTCGACCTCGCCCGCGAAGCCGCCGACTCCAGCCAGCTCACCGACGAGGACATCGGCCTCGCCAACGTCATCCTCACCAACGGCGCCAGGCTCTACGTCGACCACGCCCACCCCGAATACAGCGCCCCCGAAGTCACCAACCCCCGCGACGCCGTCCTCTGGGACAAGGCCGGCGAACGCATCATGGCCGAGGCCGCCGAACGCGCCGCCGCGCTCCCCGGCGCCCAGCCGATCCACCTCTACAAGAACAACACCGACAACAAGGGCGCCAGCTACGGCACGCACGAGAACTACCTGATGAAGCGGGAAACCCCCTTCTCGGACATCGTGCGCCACCTCACCCCCTTCTTCGTCTCCCGCCAGGTCGTCACCGGCGCAGGCCGCGTCGGCATCGGCCAGGACGGCCACGAACACGGCTTCCAGATCAGCCAGCGCGCCGACTACTTCGAGGTCGAGGTCGGGCTCGAGACGACCTTGAAGCGCCCGATCATCAACACGCGCGACGAGCCACACGCGGACGCGGAGAAATACCGCCGCCTCCACGTGATCATCGGCGACGCGAACCTGTCCGAGATCTCGACCTACCTCAAGCTGGGCACGACCGCCCTGGTCCTGTCCATGATCGAGGACGGCTTCATCGCCGTCGACCTGGCCGTCGACCAGCCCGTCCGCACCCTCCACCAGGTCTCCCACGACCCGACCCTCCAGCGCCTCATCACCCTCCGCAGCGGACGCACACTCACCGCGGTCCAGCTCCAGATGGAGTACTACGAGCTCTCCCGCAAATACGTCGAGGAGCGCTTCGGAGCCGACGCCGACGAACAGACCAAGGACGTCCTCACCCGCTGGGAAGACACCCTCAACCGGCTCGAGAACGACCCCATGAGCCTCGCCGGCGAACTCGACTGGGTGGCGAAGCGGGAACTCATGGAGGGCTACCGCCGCCGCGACGGCCTCGACTGGGACGCCGCCAAGCTCCACCTCCTCGACCTCCAGTACGCCGACGTACGCGCCGAGAAGGGCCTCTACAACCGCCTCGCGGCCCGCGGCCGCATGAAGCGGCTCCTGGACGAGGCCGACGTCGACAGGGCCCGCACCAAGCCCCCGGAGGACACCCGCGCCTACTTCCGCGGCCGCTGCCTGGAGCAGTACGCCGACGACGTCGCCGCGGCCTCCTGGGACTCGGTCATCTTCGACCTCCCGGGCCGCGACTCACTCCAGCGCGTCCCAACCCTGGAACCGCTACGCGGAACGCGAAATCACGTCAAGGAGCTCCTGGACCGCTGTCGCACGGCAGAAGACCTGGTCAGGGTCCTCTCCGGCGGCTGAGCGGGTACTCGGGCGGAGTCGGCCGGACAGGGTGGAAATCCCCCTGTCCGGGAATCATCGAGATGGCTCCCGCGGGTTGAGGAAACTGCGGGGCCGATGTCAGACCCGGCTTGTAGGGTCTGATCATCACCGATCGGCGGATAAGCCGACCTGGCGACCATGTCGGGCGAAACGAGCGGGGTGAGGGTTATGGCGACGAAGGACACCGGCGGCGGCCAGCAGAAGGCGACGCACTCCACGGAAGAGGTCGAGGAGCAGACTGCGGAGGCGCAGGGCTCGGAGGACCTCAAGGAGCGCCACGAGAAGCTGAGCGATGACGTGGACTCGGTTCTGGACGAGATCGATGACGTACTCGAGGAAAATGCCGAGGATTTCGTGCGAAGCTTCGTGCAAAAAGGTGGACAGTAAAGGTCGTTTGGCTGCTTCGCCTTCGAATTGAAAGTGGCGGGGGTTCAGGGTGGCTGACGAGCCGAACGCCAAGCAGTGCAGAAAGTGCCGGCGAGAGCTGCCGCTTGCTGCATTCGCGCGGGACAAGAATCGGCGTGATGGCCTCCAGGTGCACTGCCGGGAGTGCGTGGCGGAGTACAGCGCCGCGCACTACCGGCGGCGCCGGGAGGCCATGGGCAAGTCGGTTCGGGAGCAGGTGGAAGTCCCGGCTGGGCACAAGCTCTGCCGGACATGTGGCGAGGTCAAGCCGCACAGCGAGTGGCATCGCAACGCAACGGCCTCTGACGGTCTGTCGACGCGGTGTAAAGCGTGCCGGGCGATCCAGAGCAGGCAGGATCATCTGAAGCGGCAATACGGCATCACCGAAGCCGAACGTGACGAGTTGATCGCCTCTCAAGGGGGCGTCTGCTGCATATGTTTGGCGGCTGTGCCTGAGCATGTGGATCACTGCCACAAGACGGGTAGGGTCCGAGGCGTACTGTGCTTCAGCTGCAACGCTGCACTGGGGCAGTTCAAAGATCGGCCCGATGCCATAAGGCGGGCTGCCGCATACGTGGAAGGAATCGCGTGGAAGCCAACACTCGTAGCACCGGGCGTCTACCAGCTGCCTTCCTGACGCCAGGGTCCTCGTCCTTCATGGACTTTCTCTCCGAGCACCAGCCCGAGCTGCTGCCCGGCAAGCGTCAACTCCCGCCCACGCAGGGCGTGATCGAGGCGCCGCACGGGACGACCATCGTGGCCGTCACCTTCCCCGGGGGTGTCGTGCTCGCCGGTGACCGGCGCGCCACCATGGGGAACGTCATCGCGCAGCGGGACATCGAGAAGGTGTTCCCGGCGGACGAGTACTCGGCGGTCGGTATCGCCGGCACCGCCGGTCTCGCGGTGGAGATGGTGAAGCTCTTCCAGCTGGAGCTGGAGCACTTCGAGAAGGTGGAAGGCGCTCAGCTGTCGTTGGAGGGCAAGGCCAACCGGCTGTCGACGATGATCCGGTCCAATCTCGGCATGGCGATGCAGGGGCTGGCCGTGGTGCCGCTGTTCGCGGGGTACGACATCGATCGGGAGCGGGGGCGGATCTTCTCCTACGACGTCACGGGTGGTCGTTCCGAGGAGCAGAACTACGCCGCCACCGGTTCGGGTTCGATCTTCGCGCGCGGTGCGATGAAGAAGCTGTTCCGTGAGGATCTGACCGAGGAGCAGGCGACCACGCTGGTGGTACAGGCTCTGTACGACGCGGCTGACGACGACTCGGCGACCGGTGGTCCCGACGTCGCGCGCCGGATCTATCCGATCGTCACCGTGATCACCGAGGACGGTTTCCGTCGGCTGACGGACGAGGAGTCGTCCGCGATCGCCCGTTCGATCCTGGAGCGGCGTCTGGAGCAGCCTGACGGCCCGCGGGCCGCGCTGCTGTAGGCGGCGGGTGACCGGTCTTATCAAGGTGATCGCAGTGACTTCGACAGAAAGGGACGGATAACCGGTGTCGACGCCGTTCTATGTCTCCCCCCAGCAGGCGATGGCCGACCGGGCGGAGTACGCCCGTAAGGGCATCGCGCGTGGCCGCAGCCTTGTGGTGCTGCAGTATGCCGACGGCATTGTGTTCGTCGGTGAGAACCCGTCCCGTGCGCTGCACAAGTTCAGCGAGATCTATGACCGGATCGGTTTCGCGGCCGCCGGCAAGTACAACGAGTACGAGAATCTGCGGATCGGTGGCGTGCGGTATGCCGATCTTCGTGGGTACACGTACGACCGTGATGACGTGACCGCGCGTGGTCTGGCGAATGTGTACGCGCAGACGCTGGGCACGATCTTCTCCTCGGCGGCCGAGAAGCCGTACGAGGTGGAGCTGGTGGTGGCGGAGGTCGGTGACACGCCCGAGGGTGATCAGATCTATCGGCTGCCGCATGACGGTTCGATCGTGGATGAGCACGGTTCGGTCGCGGTCGGTGGCAATGCCGAGCAGATCAGCAGCTATCTCGATCAGCAGCATCAGGACGGCATGAGTCTGGCCGAGGCGCTGAAGCTGGCGGTGCAGGCGCTGTCGCGGGACACGAACGGTACGCAGCGGGAGATTCCGGCGGAGCGGCTGGAGGTCGCGGTGCTGGACCGTACGCGTCCGCAGCAGCGGAAGTTCAAGCGGATCGTGGGTCGTCAGCTGGCGCGGCTGCTGGAGACCGATGGTGCGGAGACCGAGGCGGAGAGCTCCGAGGAGGAGTAGTCCTTCGGTCTCGATCGCGCCCAGTTGTCCTGGCTTTACCCCTTCTGTGCCCCGGCCCGGGTCCTCCGGCCGGGGCACAGGGCGTTCACGGGGTGCTGGGTGGGGCCGTGGAGGCGCGTACGACGAGTTCGACGGGGATGTCCCCGGCGTCGGGTGTGCGGCCGTCCAGGACGGCCAGGAGGGCTTGCATGCCGCGTTCTCCGAAGAGCTCGGCGTCGAGTCGTACCGTCGTGAGTTCGGGGTCGAGGGCGGCGGCGAGGGCGATGTCGTCGACGCCGGTGACGGAGACGTCGTCGGGGATGCGCAGGCCGCGGCGGCGGAGGGCTTTGTAGACGCCGGCGGCGAGTTTGTCGTCGTCGCAGACGATGGCGGTGGGGCGGTGGGGGGCGGGGGCTGCGAGGGCCGCTTCCGTGGCTGCCAGGGCGCCTTCGATGGACATCGGTGTGCGGGCCGTCCGCAGTGACGTCCCGGGTGTGATCGCCAGTCGTTCGGCGAGTGCCCGCGCGCGTACGTCGAAGGTCCAGGAGGGGATGTCGGCGGCGAGGTGCAGGAAGTGGCGGTGGCCGAGGCCGAGGAGGTGGTCGGCGATCTGGTGGGTGCCGTCGGTGATGTCGAGGTTGACGGTGGCGGCGCCGAGGCTGCCTTCGGGGTCGCTGTCGAGCATCACGAGGGGGAGTTGGTCGCCGCGGATGGCGGTGAGGGCGTCGGCGGCCATGGAGGAGGCGATGACGCCGTCGAGGGCGGCCTGGGCGGAGGCGAAGGGGTTGCGGGCGGGGCCGACGCCTTCGGGGGAGGGGTAGAGGACGACGCCGAAGCCGTGTGCGGCGGCGACGCGGGCGGCGCCGGTGTAGACGCCGGCGAAGAACTCGGTGGTCAGGGCGGGGACCACCAGGAGGACGGTTCGCGTGTGTCCGAGGCGGAGGTTGCGGGCGGCGAGGTTGGGCCGGTAGCCCAGTTCCCGTGCGGCCTCCCGTACTCGTTCCGCGGTCGTCTGTGAGACCCGGCCGCGCCATTTGTCGCCGAGGACGAGGGAGACCGCGGCCTGGGAGACGCCGGCGGCCTGGGCCACGTCGCGGCTGGTGGGGCGGGTGCTGCCTCCTCGTGCCACCGTGTGCCTGCTCTTTCGTCTGGACTGGGGAACAGCGCACATGGTACGTATGACGGCGGACGTTATACGTAACACTTCGGCGCTGTCGCCAACGGGAAGGGCGGGTCATGGCCGCGGGATACCTGGAGATCCTCAGGGCGAGGCACGCGACGCGGCTGCTCGTCGGCACGCTCGTGGGCCGGCTGCCCAACGCCATCGCGGCGATCGCGATCGTGCTGTTCATCCGCGCGGAGGGCGGCACGTACAGCCTCGCGGGCGCGCTGGCCGCGGTGTACGGCGTCGCCAACGCCGTGGGGCAGCCGCTGCTGGGGCGCCTGGTCGACCTGTACGGGCAGCCGCGGGTGCAGCTGCCCGCCGCGGTCCTCTCGGCGCTGGCGATGACGGTGTTCGCCTTCACGGGTACCGAGCCGCCGGCGCTCTCCTACGCCGCCGTGGCCGCCGCCGGTCTGTTCACGCCTCCGCTGGAGGGCGGTCTGCGGGCGCTGTGGTCGTCCGTCCTCCACCGGGAGGACCAGGTGCACACCGCGTACGCCATGGACGCCGTGGCGCAGGAGGTCATGTTCACCGTGGGGCCGCTGCTGCTGACGCTGTGCGCGTCGCTGTGGTCGGCGCAGGCGGCGTTGCTCGTGCTGAACGTCATCGGGGTGCTGGGGGCGCTCTCCGTGGTCGTGTCGCCGCCCTCGCGCGCGTGGCGTTCGGCGCCGCGCGAGGCGCACTGGCTGGGTGCGTTGCGCTCGCCGGGGCTGCTGGCCCTGCTGGCGGCGTTCCTGTTCGTCGGCGGCGCTCTCGGTTCGATCGCGGTCACGTCGGTGTCGTACGCGGACGAGCACGGCGGTGACGTGGTGTACGGCTGGATGATGGCGGGCCTGGGGCTCGGGGCTCTCGTCGGCGGGACGGTGTACGGCGCGCGGCAGTGGACGGGTGAGCCGGCGCGTCGACTCCAGGTGCTCGTCGCTCTTCTGGCGGCATGTCAGCTGCCGCTGATGCTGCGGCCCGGTCCGGTCCTCATGGTGGTGCTCACCGTGCTCGCCGGGTTGTTCCTGGCGCCCGCCATCGCCTGTGCGTTCGTGCTCGTGGACCGGCACGCGCCGCGGGGCACGGTCACCGAGGCCTTCTCCTGGCTGGTGACGACGTTCACCGTGGGTTCCTCGGTCGGTACGGGCCTTGCCGGGCCGGTCGTGGAGCGGGGCGGGGCCCTGTGGGGGTTCGCCGTGCCGGGGGTCACGGGGGGTGTGTCGCTGCTCGTTCTGCTGGCCACCGGGCGGGTCCTCGCAGCTCCCGGTAGGGGGGCGGTGGTTGCGGCTTCATCGGAAAATGATCCAAACCGTGCCGTCGAACCCCGTTTCAGCACCGGGGATCGGGCGTAATGTTCAGTCATGGACCGCCGCATTTTCGGGCTGGAGAACGAGTACGGCGTCACATGTACGTTCAGGGGACAGCGCCGCCTGTCTCCCGACGAGGTGGCGCGGTACCTCTTCCGCCGTGTCGTGTCATGGGGCCGCAGCAGCAACGTCTTTCTGCGAAACGGCGCCCGCCTCTATCTCGATGTCGGGTCACATCCGGAATACGCGACTCCCGAATGTGACAACGTGACGGAACTGGTCACGCACGACAAAGCAGGCGAGCGCATTCTCGAAGGACTCCTGGTGGACGCCGAACGACGCCTGCACGAGGAGGGAATCGCGGGCGACGTCTACCTCTTCAAGAACAACACCGACTCGGCGGGCAACTCCTACGGCTGTCACGAGAACTATCTCGTCGCACGCCACGGGGAGTTCTCCCGGCTCGCGGACATCCTCATTCCGTTCCTCGTCACGCGGCAGCTTCTGTGTGGTGCCGGCAAGGTGCTGCAGACGCCACGTGGCGCGGTCTACTGCGTGAGTCAGCGGGCGGAGCACATCTGGGAGGGCGTCTCCTCGGCGACGACCCGCTCGCGCCCGATCATCAACACGCGTGACGAACCGCACGCGGACGCCGAGCGCTACCGTCGTCTTCACGTCATCGTGGGCGACTCCAACATGTCCGAGACGACCATGCTGCTGAAGGTCGGCGCGACCGATCTGGTGCTGCGCATGATCGAGGCGGGCACCGTGATGCGTGATCTGACGCTGGAGAACCCGATCCGGGCGATCCGTGAGGTCAGCCATGACATCACCGGCCGGCGCAAGGTGCGTCTGGCCAGTGGCCGGGAGGCCTCCGCGCTGGAGGTGCAGCGCGAGTACTACGAGAAGGCCGTGGACTTCTGCGAGCGCCGCGGTATTCGTACGGGCACCGTCGAGCAGGTCCTGGAGCTATGGGGCCGCACGCTGGACGCGATCGAGGCCGAGGACCTCGACCGGATCGGCACCGAGATCGACTGGGTGATGAAGTACAAGCTCATCGAGCGGTACCGGGCCAAGCACAACATGACCATGTCGCATCCGCGGGTCGCGCAGATAGACCTCGCGTATCACGACATCCACCGTCGTCGCGGGCTGTACTACCTTCTGGAGCGGAAGGGGCAAGCGGCCCGTATCTGCAACGACTTGAAGATCTTCGAGGGCAAGTCCGTGCCCCCGCAGACCACTCGGGCGCGTCTTCGCGGTGACTTCATCCGGCGGGCGCAGGAGCAGCGCCGGGACTTCACGGTCGACTGGGTCCATCTCAAGCTGAACGACCAGGCGCAGCGCACGGTGTTGTGCAAGGACCCGTTCCGTTCGGTGGACGACCGGGTGGAGAAGCTGATCGCCGGTATGTGAGTCGGGTGTTCCGGCCGGATTGCCGGAACGCAACACGGGCGCCGTACGTTTTCCGTACGGCGCCCTTCTCACGCCGTAGAGTTGCGCGCACGCCATCAACAAGATCGATCGATTACGAGGCCCTCACCGTGCGCCGACGCTCACTTCTCATTGCCGTACCCGCTGGAATGGCCACGCTCGCCGCGTGTGGCGACGAGGATTCCGACTCGAGCAAGGCGAGCGACAGCGCCTCTCCCTCGGCGTCGCAGACGTCGGCCGCGCCGGCGCCGAAGATCGTCGACGGTCCGCTGCCGGCGATCACGGCGGGGACGAAGTTCGGCGAGAAGCCGACGGTCGCCAAGGGCAGTGGCGATCCGTCGGACCAGGTCGCGGTGAAGACGGTGGTTGCGGGTGGCGGCCAGACGGTCGCGGAGAACGACTACATCCAGGCGAACTACCTGGGTCAGATCTGGGACACGGCGAAGGTCTTCGACAACTCCTACGACCGCAAGACCCCGCTGGTGATCCAGCTCGCCCAGGGCTCCATCATCGACAGCTGGCGTTATGCCCTGGCGGGCAAGAAGGTGGGCAGCCGCGTGCTGATGTCCACCGCTCCCACGTGGGGGTACGGCAAGGAGGGCAACTCCTCGGCGGGCATCAAGGGCACCGACACGCTGGTCTTCGTGGTCGACATCGAGGGCACGTTCAACGCCAAGAGCTCGGCCAAGGGCAAGAACGCCGCCCAGGATGACACGGCCCTGCCGAAGGTGAGCACCAACACCGACGGCAAGGCGCCGACCATCGACGTGCCCAAGGCGGACGCGCCGACCAAGCTGGTCGCGGACTACGTGATCGAGGGCGACGGTGACGAGGTCAAGGCGGAGAACACCGTGCTCGTTCAGTACAAGGGCGTGCTGTGGGACAGCGGCAAGGAGTTCGACTCGACGTACAGCCGCAAGGCGCTGACGTCGTTCTCGCTCCAGCAGGTCGTCAAGGGGTGGGCGCAGGGGCTGACCGGCAAGAAGGTCGGCAGCCGCGTCCTCATCGTGATCCCGCCGGCGCTGGGCTACGGCGACAACCCGCCGGCCGGCAGCGGTATCTCGAAGGACTCCACGCTCGTCTTCACCGTGGACATCCTCGCGAAGATGTGAGCCCCGCCAGGATGTAAGACTGTCCCTGTTGCCTTTCCGTGAACAAGCAGGAGCTAGTGACGTGAGCATCGACAAGCCCGAGATCGACTTCCCGGGCGGCGAGCCCCCGGCGGACCTCGAGATCAAGGACATCTGGGAGGGTGACGGCGAGGTCGCGCAGGCCGGTCAGAACGTGACCGTGCACTACGTGGGTGTGGCCTTCAGCACCGGCGAGGAGTTCGACGCCAGCTGGAACCGCGGTACGCCGTTCAAGTTCCCGCTCGGTGGCGGTCGCGTCATCAAGGGCTGGGACCTCGGCGTGCAGGGCATGAAGGTCGGCGGCCGTCGTCAGCTGACCATCCCGGCGCACCTCGCCTACGGCAACCAGAGCCCGACCCCGGCGATCAAGCCGGGCGAGACGCTGATCTTCGTGGTCGACCTGATCGCCGTCTGATCATCCCGTCCGACGTGTGATCGTCACACGACCGGTCGCGATCGGCTGGGGCCCATGCCTGTCCGGGCGTGGGCCCTCGGCTTTTGCCACGCCACCGCGGGGCGGTACGGTCAACGTCATCGGGGAGCATAGGGAGGCGAAGGGCGTCGATGGCCATTGCCAAGGCCGAGCGGCTGATGAACCTGGCGCTGTGTCTGCTGGGGACGCGCAGGCCGCTCAGCAAGCGTGAGCTGCGTGAGTCCATCGAGGCCTATCTGGAAGCGAACTCGGACGACAGCTTCAACCGGATGTTCGAGCGCGACAAGGACGATCTGCGCGAACTCGGGCTCGTGATCGAGACCGTGGAGAACCTCGACGGCGAGGTCGGCTACCTCGCCCGCCGGGACAGCAACCGGCTGCCGCCCATCACGCTGGACGCCGAGGAGGCCGCGGCCCTGGGCCTGGCCGCCAAGGTCTGGCAGCAGGCGCGCCTCGCGGGCGCGGCCAGCGGCGCCTTGCAGAAGCTGCGCGCGGCCGGCCTGCCGGAGGACGTCGACCCGTACGAGGCACACGGCGCCCTGGAGCCCCGTATCCCCGTGCACGAGGCCGCGTTCGAGCCGCTCATGCTGGCCTGCCGGGACCGCCGCCCGGTTGTCTTCGACTACCGCAAGGCCACCGCCGCCCACCCCGAGACCCGGCATGTGGAGCCGTGGGCCCTGGAGTGCTGGCGCGGCCACTGGTACCTGGCGGGCTGGGACCGCGACCGGGATGCCGAGCGGGTCTTCCGGCTCTCCCGGATCACGGGCAAGGTGCGCTCCCGGGGCAGCAGCTTCACCGCGCCGGTGCCCGACGTCGTCACCGTCCGCGAGACCGTCGCGAGCTGGGCGGGGGAGACCGCCGACCGCAGCGCGCTGATCCGGCTGCGCACGGACGCCGGTTACCCCTTGCGGGCGAAGGCCACGGCGGTGCGGGAACTCGGGGGCGGCTGGGACGAGTTGGAGATCCCGTACGGCCATGGGCTGGACGCCTGGCTGGTGGAGTTCGGGCCTGACGTGGTCGTCCTGGAGCCCGCCGAGCTGCGGGCCGACGTGGTGGACCGGCTGCGTGCCGTGGCCAAGGGCTGAGGGGGAGCGGGAAACAACTGTGGCAGGCAAACCGGTCAGGCCCGTCAACGCCATCGACCAGACCCGGCGGATGCTGTCCCTGGTGACCTATCTGAAGGAGCGGCCCGGTGCCCGGGTCGAGGACGTCGCCCGTGCCTTCGGGATCACCGAGGACGAGCTGGTCTCCGACCTCGATGTGCTGCCCATGTGCGGCACCAGCTTCCGCGGCGGCGATCTGCTCGACATCGACACCGACGGCGAGCGCATCTGGTGGCACAACCCCGCCGCGCTGGGTGAGGAGACCGCCGAGCCGCTGCGGCTGGCGGCCGACGAGGCGACCGCGCTGCTGGTGGCCGCCCGTGCGGTGGCCACGCTGCCGGGGCTGCGCGAGGGCGACCGGCAGGCGCTGCTGCGGGCCACCGCCAAGGTGGAGGCCGCCGCCGGTGAGCAGGCGGGCGCCAGCTCCCGGCTGTCGGTGACCTTCGAGTCGGAGGGCGGCGTCTTCGCCGACGTCGACCGCGCGATCTCCGAGCGGCGCCGGCTGTGGATCCGCTACTACTCGCCCGCCCGCGACGAACTCAGTGAGCGCGAGATCGACCCGATCCGCCTGGTCAGCGTCGGCCACACCTATGTCGAGGCCTGGTGCCGCCGCTCCGAGGCGCGCCGCACCTTCCGGCTCGACCGGGTCGCCGAGATCAAGATCCTGGACGAGCCGTCCGCGCCGCCCGAGATCGAGCTGCGGGACCTGTCCGAGGCGCTGGTGCAGCCGGCCGCCGAGGACCCGGAGGTCGTCGTCGAGGTGGGGCCCGGCGGGCGCTGGGTCGCCGAGTACTACCCGCACGACAGTGCGGATGAGCTTCCGGACGGCGGGCTGCGTATTACCCTGCGCACCCCCGATCCGGCCTCCCTGCGCCGGCTGGCGCTGCGACTCGGCCGGGACGGCCGCATCGTCTCGCCGAGCGGACTGGCCGACAGCGCCCGGCAGGCGGCCCGCGAGGCGCTGGCGGCGTACGACGGGGTCGAGGTGCAGGACGACGGGCAGTACGACAGGCAGGAGCAGGGGCTTTGAGCGAGTCGGCTACCTCTGGCACGGCTACCTCCGGCGTGGCCGTCTCCGGCACGGCTACCTCCGGCGTGGCCGTCTCCGGCGCGCCGGCCTCCGGTGCGGCCGGTCATGGGACGGCTTCCCGGGGTGCGGCTGTCTCCGGTGCGGCGGGCATGTCCGTGGCGGCTGCCTTCGCGGGGATGAGGAGCGTCGCCCCGACGGTGTTCCGGGCGGGCTGCCCGGACTGCCGGGGCCGCTTCGAGCTCGCCGCGAGTGCCCTGCGGCTGGCCATCGGCGCCACCAGCAAGACCACGTTCTACTCGTTCACCTGCCCGGACTGCGGGGTGCCCGTGCGCAAGCCGGCGGGGGAGCGGATCGTGGAGCTGCTCACCGGCGGCGGGGTCAGGACGCTGCGCCTGCACTCGACCCTCTAGGGTCTGCCTATGTTCTGGTCGATGTTCGCCGTCGCTGTGGGTTTCCTGGGAATCGCCGTGCTCGGCGTGCTCGCCGTCCGGGTCTTCCTGGAGGCGCAGCGTCTCGGACGCCAGGTCTCCGATTCCGCGCAGCGCATCAGCAGGGCCGCGGCGGATCTGGAGCGGGCCGCCGAGAGCACCGTGCGCTCTGTGGACGCGCTGTGAGTCCTGCTGTGCACCGCATGTGAGTCCTGCGCCGGAAGCGCTTTGGGTCACTTCGCCCTGTCACCTTGACGGCATCGGCAGGTACGCTGCTGGTCGCGGCTCGGAGAACGAGGCCCGGACCGCGGACCGGGAGTACGCACGGGGATTGCCTCACGTTTACCCCTGAGCGTTACGATCGCTGACAACACGATCGTTCGGACATCTGTCCGACCGGTCGGACAGCACCCCACCCCAGCCGCCTCGGTGAGAAGGTAAAGACTTATGTTCGGAAGGCTCGGCGCCCCCGAGATCATTCTCATCCTCGTCGTCATCATCCTGCTGTTCGGCGCGAAGAAGCTTCCCGACATGGCGCGCTCGCTCGGCAAGTCCGCCCGCATCCTCAAGAGCGAGGCGAAGGCGATGAAGGACGAGGGCAAGACCCCCGCCCCGGCCGACCCGCCGCAGCAGACGGACGACCAGGCCCCGGCTCAGCGCATCATCCAGGCCGCCCCCGGCGACGTGACCAGCTCCCGCCCGGTCACCGAGCCGACGGACACGACCAAGCGCTGACGCAGGGCCGGTGACCTCCGGCCCGCCGCACGAGATGGGAACGTGGGTTGCTGAAGTCTGCCCGCAAAGAGGAGAAGGATCCCGAGGGGCGGATGCCCCTTGCGGATCACCTTCGTGAGCTCCGCAACCGGCTCGCGAAGGCGCTGCTGGCCATCGTCATCGTGACGATCGTCGCCGCCTTCTTCTACAACGACATCATCAACTTCCTGACGAAGCCGATCCTGGACTCCATCGGTTGCGACTCGAGCTTCGCGGAACTCGCCAAGTCGTCCGACGCCAGCGAGAAGTGCGCCCGGATCACGATCAACGGTCTGCTCGCGCCCTTCACGCTCGCCCTTCAGGTCTCGCTGACCGCGGGCATCGTGCTGGCCTCGCCGATCTGGCTGTACCAGCTCTGGGCCTTCGTCGCCCCGGGCCTGCACAGGCACGAGAAGAAGTACGCGTACGCGTTCGTCTTCACCGGTGCCCCGCTGTTCATCGGCGGTGCCTACTTCGCGTACTCGGTGCTCCCCACCACCGCGAAGGTCCTGATCGACTTCACCCCCAACGGCAGCATCGACAACCTGCTGCCGCTCGACGATCTGCTCCAGCTCGTCACACGCATGGTCATCGTCTTCGGCCTCTCCTTCGAGCTGCCGCTCCTGCTGGTCATGCTCAATCTCACCGGCATGATCACCGGCAAGCGGATGCTCGGCTGGTGGCGCGGCATGATCATGGGCATCACCGTGTTCGCCGCGGTCGCGACCCCGAGCACGGACCCGCTGAGCATGCTCGCGCTGGCCGGTCCCATCTGGGTGCTGTACTTCATCGCGACCCTGTTCTCCCTGCTCAACGACAGGCGCCGGCGCCGTCGTGAGGAAGCGGGCCCCGCCGACGACGAGGCCTCCGACCTGGACCTCACCCCCGAGGACATCGGCGAGGTCGAGACGGTCTCCGCCAGCCGGGCGCTGCCCGAGCAGTCGCCGGCTCCGGACCGGGTCAACGGTTATGACGACGTGACCTGAAGATCGGCGGACCGCTCGTAGGGTCAGGGACGTGACCAGCGAGATCACCCTCTTCGTCAACCCCACCGCGGGTCGCGGCCGGGGCGCCCACGCGGCGCAGCCGGCCGCTTCCGCGTTGCGGGCGGCCGGTTTCTCCGTACGCACGGTCCTCGGGGAGAACGCCCCGGACGCCCTCACACGCGCGCGTGCCGCCGTCGCGGGCGGCACCGGCGCCCTCATCGCCGTGGGCGGCGACGGCATGGCGCATCTCGCGCTCCAGGCCGTCGCCGGCACCCGCACCCCGCTCGGCCTGGTCGCCGTGGGCACCGGCAACGACCTCGCCCGCGCCCTGGGCCTGCCGATCCGGGACCCGGCCGCCGCCGGGCGGCGCATCGCCGACGCCCTCAAGGGCGGCGAGCTGCACGACATCGACCTCGGACAGGTGGGCGACCGCTGGTTCGGCACCGTCCTCGCCTCCGGCTTCGACTCCCGTGTCAACGACCGCGGCAACCGGATGCGCTGGCCGACGGGCCGTTTCCGCTACGACCTGGCGATGCTCGCCGAGCTGGCCGCGTTCCGCCCCTTCCCCTACCGCGTCCGGCTCGACGACGGTCCGGTCCGGGAGATCGAGGCCACCCTCGTCGCGGTCGGCAACGGATCGTCGTACGGCGGCGGCATGCGCATCTGCCCCGGCGCGGACCTCACCGACGGCCTCTTCGACATCACCGTGGTCGGCGACTGCAGCCGGGCCACGCTGCTCAAGGTCTTCCCGAGCGTGTACCGGGGCACCCATGTCGACCACCCGAAGGTCACCGTGCACCGGGCGGCGCACGTCCAGATCGGCGCGGCGGGGATCACCGGGTACGCGGACGGGGAGCCGCTCGGGGCGTTGCCGCTGACCGCGCGCTGCGCACCGGGGGCCGTGCGCGTCGTGGGGCTCTGAAGTGCACGGACCCGGGGTTTGACAAGACGGGATCCGGATAATGATCGTCCTGTTGTCAGTGGGGCCCGGTACGCTCGAAAGCACGATGACAGAGGACCTCTCACCGGCCGAGCGGTATGCGGCTGCCCGCAAGAGGGCTGCCGAGCAGGCCACCGCGCTCGCCTCCTTCCGCGAGATGTACGACTTCGGCCTCGACCCCTTCCAGATCGAGGCCTGCCAGGCACTTGAGGCGGGGAAGGGCGTGCTGGTGGCCGCACCCACCGGCTCCGGCAAGACGATCGTGGGCGAGTTCGCCGTCCACCTCGCCCTGCAACAGGGCAAGAAGTGCTTCTACACGACCCCCATCAAGGCGCTGTCGAACCAGAAGTACGCCGACCTGTGCCGCCGCTACGGCGCCGACAAGGTCGGTCTGCTCACCGGCGACAACAGCGTCAACTCCGAGGCGCCGGTGGTGGTGATGACCACCGAGGTGCTGCGGAACATGCTGTATGCGGGTTCGCAGACCCTCCTCGGCCTCGGGTACGTGGTCATGGACGAGGTGCACTACCTCTCCGACCGCTTCCGCGGCGCCGTGTGGGAAGAGGTGATCATTCACCTGCCGGAGTCCGTGACCCTGGTCTCCCTGTCGGCGACCGTGTCCAACGCCGAGGAGTTCGGCGACTGGCTGGACACCGTCCGCGGCGACACCGAGGTGATCGTCTCCGAGCACCGGCCCGTGCCGCTGTTCCAGCACGTGCTCGCCGGGCGGCGGATGTACGACCTGTTCGAGGAGGGCGAGGGCCAGAAGAAGGCCGTCAACCCCGACCTCACCCGGCTGGCCCGGATGGAGGCCCAGCGGCCCTCGTACCAGGACCGCAGACGCGGCCGGGCGATGCGCGAGGCCGACCGGGAGCGGGAGCGCAGACAGCGCTCGCGGGTGTGGACCCCGGGGCGTCCCGAGGTCATCGAGCGGCTCGACGCCGAAGGACTGCTGCCCGCGATCACGTTCATCTTCAGCCGGGCCGCCTGCGAGGCGGCCGTGCAGCAGTGCCTGTACGCCGGCCTGCGGCTCAACGACGACGAGGCGCGGGCCAAGGTCCGCGACCTGGTCGAGGAGCGCACCGCCTCCATCCCGACCGAGGACCTGCACGTCCTCGGGTACTACGAGTGGCTGGAGGGCCTGGAGCGCGGCATCGCCGCCCACCACGCGGGCATGCTGCCCACGTTCAAGGAGGTCGTCGAGGAGCTGTTCGTACGCGGGCTGGTCAAGGCCGTGTTCGCGACGGAGACCCTCGCGCTGGGCATCAACATGCCCGCCCGGTCCGTGGTGTTGGAGAAGCTCGTCAAGTGGAACGGCGAGCAGCACGCCGACATCACCCCCGGCGAGTACACCCAGTTGACCGGCCGGGCCGGGCGGCGCGGCATCGACGTCGAGGGTCATGCCGTGGTGCTGTGGCAGCGCGGGATGAGCCCCGACCACCTTGCGGGGCTGGCCGGTACGCGCACCTACCCGCTGCGGTCCAGTTTCAAGCCGTCGTACAACATGGCGGTCAACCTCGTCGAGCAGTTCGGGCGGCACCGGTCGCGGGAGCTGCTGGAGACCTCCTTCGCGCAGTTCCAGGCCGACAAGTCGGTCGTCGGGATCTCGCGGCAGGTGCAGCGCAACGAGGAGGGGCTGGAGGGCTACAAGGAGTCCATGACCTGCCACCTCGGCGACTTCGAGGAGTACGCGCGACTGCGGCGCGAACTGAAGGACCGCGAGACCGAGTTGGCCCGGCAGGGCGCCAACCTGCGGCGCGCCGAGGCCGCCACGGCGCTGGAGAAGCTCAAGCCCGGCGATGTCATCCACGTCCCGACCGGCAAGTACGCCGGACTGGCCCTGGTGTTGGACCCGGGGCTGCCCGCCGGGCGGTCCAACGGGCATCGGGGCTTCGAGCACCATGACGGCCCCCGGCCGCTGGTGCTGACCGCCGAGCGGCAGGTCAAGCGGCTCGCGTCGATGGACTTCCCGGTGCCGGTCGAGGCGTTGGACCGGATGCGCATCCCGAAGTCCTTCAACCCGCGCTCGCCGCAGTCCCGTCGGGACCTGGCCTCCGCCCTGCGGACCAAGGCCGGGCACATTCCGCCGGAGCGGGCCCGCAAGAAGCGGTCGCAGGCCGCCGACGACCGGGAGATCTCGCGGCTGCGGACCGCGATCCGCGCGCATCCCTGTCACGGGTGCGACGAGCGGGAGGACCACGCGCGCTGGGCCGAGCGGTACCACCGGCTGCTGCGGGACACCTCGCAGCTGGAGCGGCGCATCGAGGGGCGTACGAATACGATCGCGCGCACCTTTGACCGCATCGTCGCGTTGCTGACCGAGCTGGACTATCTGCGGGCCGACGAGGTCACCGAGCACGGCAAGCGGCTCGCGCGGCTCTACGGCGAGCTCGATCTGCTGGCCAGTGAGTGCCTGCGGGCCGGGGTCTGGGAAGGGCTCGGTCCTGCCGAGCTGGCCGCGTGCGTGTCGGCCCTGGTGTACGAGGCGCGGGTCGGTGACGACGCGATGGCGCCGAAGCTGCCGTCGGGCAAGGCGAAGGCCGCGCTCGGTGAGATGGTGCGGATCTGGGGGCGGCTGGACGCCCTGGAGGAGGATTTCCGGATCACGCAGACCGAGGGTGTCGGGCAGCGTGAGCCGGATCTCGGGTTCGCCTGGGCCGCGTACATGTGGGCCAGCGGCAAGGGGCTGGACGAGGTGCTGCGGGAGGCGGAGATGCCTGCCGGGGACTTCGTGCGCTGGTGCAAGCAGGTGATCGACGTGCTGGGGCAGATCTCGGCCGCGGCGCCGGCCAGGGAGGGGTCCACGGTGGCCAAGGCCGCGCGTAAGGCTGTGGATCAGTTGCTGCGGGGGGTTGTGGCCTACTCGTCGGTGGGGTGAGGGTTCGGCGGGCGGGTGCGGGTGGGTTGTGGCTGGTCGCGCAGTTCCCCGCGCCCCGGGGCGGCGCTGTCCCTCTCGGCGTTCAGATAGGAGCGCCAGCCTCCGTACGGCGTGATGTCGGGTGCGTCCGTCAGAGCGTCGGGTTCGCACAGGAAACCTGGGACCCTGCTTCCGTCCGCCAGTTCCACGCTGCCCAGTGCCATCGGGCGGGGGAGCGTGGACAGCAGGCGGCCCAGGCCCTCCGCCGGGAGGTGCCAGATCTCCGTCTCGATCGCCGCCCCTTCCTCGCCGACGTGCACCAGGCCGGGCTTGGGCGGAGTCGTCCGCAAGGCGTGCAGGCGGTAGCGCCGGGCTGTGGTCGTCGTACGTTCCAAACGAGCCCCCAGTGACAGAAGTTGGGGGTTCAGGGGCTGGCCCGACAGATGGGCGCCCAGCACCGCCAGCCGTGTCTCCGGCTGGAGCAGCCCCGCGATCCTCGCCAGCCGTTCGTCCGTGAACGACGGGCCGATCAGCATCACGCCGAACGGGAGGCCGTTCACCTCGCCCGCCGGTACGGCCACCGCCGCCAGGTCGAAGAGGTTCGTGGAGTTGGTGAAGCGGCCCAGGCGGGCGTTGGCGCCCAGCGGGTCGGCGGCGACCTCGGCGAGCGTGGGGTGGCCCGGGGTCGTGGGGAGCACCAGGGCGTCCGCGTCCGAAAGCTCGGCCAGAGCACGGGTGCGGAGGACGGAGAGGCGGTCCAGGTCGGCGTAGAGCCGGTGGGCCGGGATGTCGCGGGCGCGGGTGATGATGCCGGCGACGGTCGGGTCCAGGCCCTCGCCTCCCTCCGCGAGCAACTTGTCGACAAAGCTCCCCACCGCGGTGTAGCGCTCCGCCACGAACGCGCCCTCGTAGAGCATCGCGGCGGCCTCGGTGAACGGGGTCAGGTCGAGGGGGCGGATCTCGGCGCCCGCGGCAGCGAGCTGCGCGACCGCCCCCTCGTACGCCTGCGCCCAGCCCTCGTCCAGTTCGCCGAGCTGTTCGAGGGGCGGGGCGGCAATGCGCCAGGGGCCCGGTGCGCGACCGGGGCGGGGCGGGGGTGTGCCGGTCGTCATGTGGGACAGTGCCTGCTCCGCCTCCGGGAGGGTGCGGGCGAACACCGTCACGCAGTCCAGGGAGGCGCAGGCCGGGACCACTCCGGTCGTCGGGACCAGGCCCCGGGTGGGTTTGAGGCCGACGACGCCGTTGAAGGCGGCCGGTACCCGTCCCGACCCGGCCGTGTCGGTGCCCAGCGCGAAGTCCACCAGGCCGAGGGCCACCGCGACGGCCGAGCCCGAGCTGGAGCCGCCGCTGACGCGGGACGGGTCGTGGGCGTTGCGGACGGCGCCGTGCGGGGAGCGGGTGCCGACCAGGCCGGTCGCGAACTGGTCCAGGTTCGTGGTGCCCAGCACGAGCGCACCGGCCGCGCGCAGGCGGGCGACGACGGGGGCGTCCTCGGCGGGGTGGTGGGCGTACGCCGGGCAGCCCGCGGTCGTGGGCAGGCCCGCCACGTCGATGTTGCCCTTGGCGGCGAACAGGCGGCCGGCCAGCGGGAGGCGCTCACCGGCGGCGACACGGGTGTCGAGGGCGCGGGCCTCGGCCTCTGCCTCCCGCTGCGGGCGCAGGTCGATCCAGATCTCGGGGCGGTCGACGGCCTCGATGCGGGCGTAGGCGGCGCGGACGCGGGAGACGGCGGTGGACATCTTGTCGTTGGCGGACGTGCTGTCCGTGGTGGGCCTGTTGCCGGTGGTGGACATGTTGCCGTTCACTCTCCGCTCGTGGTGGGGGACAGGACCAGCAGGGCCGTGCCCGCCTCCACCTGGTCGCCCGGTCCGGCCAGGATCTGCGCCACCACGCCGTCGGCGGGGGCGTGCACCCTGGACTCCATCTTCATCGCCTCCAGCGCGAGGAGCGGCTGCCCGGCCCGCACCTCGTCGCCGGGCGAGACGTTCACCTGCCATACGGAGGCGGCGAACTCGGCCTCGACCAGGCGGCCACCCGGCGGGACCGTCACCTCGGCCGGGGGAGCGGGCGGGGCTGCCGCCGCCTCCGCCCGGATGAACTCGCCCGCCGCCTCCCACGCGTCCCGCTCCGCGGCGAAGGCCGCCTGCTGCCGGGTCCTGAACTCCCGTATGGAGTCGGCGTTCTGGGCGAGGAACGCCTGGTACTCGGCGAGTGAGAACGTGCCCTCCTCGATGCGGGGCACGAAACGGCCGGAGACGATGTCCGCCCGCAGGTCGAGGAGTTCGTCCGCGTCGACCGGGTACCACTTGATCCGGTCGAAGAAGCGCAGCAGCCAGGGCGACCCCGGCTCGAACGCGCCGCGTTGCTGCCAGCCCGACCACACCTGGGTCGTGCGGCCCACGAACTGGTAGCCGCCGGGGCCCTCCATGCCGTAGACGCAGAGATAGGCACCGCCGATGCCGACCGAGTTCTCCGCCGTCCAGGTGCGGGCCGGGTTGTACTTGGTCGTCACCAGGCGGTGGCGGGGGTCCAGGGGGGTGGCCACCGGAGCGCCCAAGTAGACGTCTCCCAGGCCCAGTACGAGGTACTCCGCGTCGAAGACCGTGCGATGGACGTCGTGCACCGATTCCAGGCCGTTGACGCGGCGGATGAACTCGATGTTCCACGGGCACCAGGGCGCGTCGTCGCGGACGCCCGCCATGTAGCGGGCGATCGCCTCCCGGGTCGCCGGGTCGTCCCAGGAGAGGGGCAGGTGGACCGTGCGGGAGGGGACGACCAGTTGGTCCGTCGGAGGGAGGGCGTCGACGATCTCCCGTACGGTGGCGAGGAGTTCAAGCTGGGGCAGGCGCTGCGGGTCCGTGCGGATCTGGAGGGAACGGATGCCCGGGGTGAGGTCGGCGACCCCGTCCAGCAGCGCCTCGGCCACCGCCTCCATCAGCGCGTGGACGCGCATCCGCAGCGCCAGGTCCAGCTGCATGGGGCCGAATTCGACGAGCAGGTTGTCGTCGCCGCTGCGGCGGTACGTCACGTCGCCGTCCCGGGCCAGCACGCCGCCGTCCACGATCTCCGGGCGGGCCGAGCCGTCGACGTCGACCGGCACGAACCGGACGGTGTCGCCGGGCCGCAGTTGGCCCAGCTTCCAGCGCTCGGTGCTCAGGACGGTCGCCGGGCACACGAAACCGCCCAGCGAGGGGCCGTCCGGGCCGAGCAGCACCGGCATGTCGCCGGTGTAGTCGACGGCGCCGACGGAGTACGGGGTGTCGTGGATGTTGGAGGGGTGCAGGCCCGCCTCGCCGCCGTCGGTGCGGGCCCAGCGGGGCTTCGGGCCGACGAGGCGGACACCGGTGCGCGCCGAGTTGAAGTGCACCTTCCAGTCGGCGGCGTAGAAGTCGCGGATGTCGTCCGCGGTGAAGAACTCCGGTGCCGCGTGCG
Organism: Streptomyces sp. Act143; assembly: GCF_003143935.1. Classification (GTDB taxonomy): domain Bacteria; phylum Actinomycetota; class Actinomycetes; order Streptomycetales; family Streptomycetaceae; genus Streptomyces. Next base: position 8,712,883 of record NZ_QFRX01000001.1, read on the forward strand.
GGCCTTCCACGGCGCCGATGTGCCAGGTCGAGCCGTACGAGGGGCGATCGGTGACCGGCGTCCCCGTGGTCACGGCACCGCCGTGCAGGACGTCGCCGGTGCGCAGCGCTCTGCCGCCGTGGCCGCCGAAGCGGCCCAGCGTGAAGGTGCTCGCGCTGCCGAGGAAGGCGGGGACGTCGAGGCCGCCGGCGAAGAGGACGTAGGTCCGCAGGCCGTGTTGCGAAGGGGCGCCTATGGAGAGCGTCGCGTGTGCGGGCACGGTCAGCGGCTCCCACTGCGGAACCGGCACGCCGTCCACCGTGACCTCGGCCGGGGCGCCCGTGACGCACACCGTCGTCGGGTGGGTGAACCTCAACGACGGTCCCTGAAGGGTGCATTCGAGGCCGGGCGCCCCCTCCGGGTTGCCGAGCGCCTGGTTCCCGAGCCGGAAGGCACGGTCGTCCATCGGGCCGCACGGAGGCACGCCGACCTGCCAGTAGCCGGTGCGGCCCGGCCAGTCCTGGACGGTGGTGAGGGTGCCGCCGGAGACGATCTCGATGCGGGGAGTGGGGTCGCTGATGCTCGCCAGGGTCGCCGTCGAGTGGGTCGCCCGCGTGAAGCGTGCGTCCGCGAGGGCGGCCCGGACCAGGCCCAGGTTCGTCTCGATGCCGTCCAGGCGGGTGCGGGCCAGCGCCTCGTCGAGCCGCCGCAGCGCGTGGGCCCGGTCCGAGCCGTACGCGACGACCTTCGCGAGCAGCGGGTCGTACGACGTCGTCACCTCGGTGCCTGTCTCCACCCAGCCGTCCACGCGGACGCCGGGCGGGAACTCGACCCGCGTCAGCAGGCCCGCACCGGGCCGGTGTTCGCGCGTGGGGTCCTCGGCGTAGACGCGGGCCTCGACGGCGTGGCCGCGCGGTGGGCCGGGAGCGCGGACGACGTCCGTCTCGCCGCGGGCCAGGCGCAGCATCCAGGCGACGAGGTCGACGCCGTAGATCTCCTCGGTGACCGGATGCTCCACCTGGAGGCGGGTGTTGACCTCCAGGAAGTACGCCTCCTCGCGGGCGGCGTCGTAGACGAACTCGACGGTCCCGGCGGAGCGGTAGCCGACCGATGCGCACAAGTCGCGAGCGGAAACGGCCAGTTGCCGGCGGACCCGGTCGGGCAGGTGGGGGGCCGGCGCCTCCTCCACGACCTTCTGGTTGCGGCGCTGGAGGGTGCAGTCGCGGTCGCCGAAGGTGACGACCCGGCCCTCGCCGTCGCCGAAGACCTGCACCTCGACATGGCGGGCGCGCTCGACGAGGCGTTCCAGGAAGACGCCCGCGGAGGAGAAGGACGCGGCGGCGACGCGGTGCACCCGCTCCCAGGCGTCGGTCAGTTCGGCGGCGGAGCGACATGCCGACATGCCGATGCCGCCGCCTCCGCCGGTCGCCTTGAGCATGACCGGGTAGCCGATCTGCGCCGCCTGCGCGAGGGCCTCCGCCGGCGTGGCCAGCAGGCCCGTCCCCGGCGCCAGCGGCACCCCCGCCGCCTCGGCCGCCGCCCTCGCCGTGTGCTTGGCGCCGAACAGCTCCAGCTGCTCCGGCGTCGGGCCGACGAACACGATCCCGGCCGCCTCGCAGCGGCGCGCGAAGTCGGCGTCCTCGGACAGGAAGCCGTACCCGGGGTGGACGGCGCCCGCGCCGGTGTCCTTGGCGGCCTTCAGGACCAGGTCGGCGTCGAGGTACGACTCCTTCGCGGGGGCGGGTCCCAGTCGTACGGCCGTGTCCGCGAGCCGCACGTGGGGTGCCGAGCGGTCGGGGTCGGAGTACACGGCGACCGTGCGCAGTCCCAGCTCACGTGCGGTACGGATGATCCGGACCGCGATCTCACCCCGGTTCGCGACCAGCAGCGTGTCGAAGCTCATTCGGCGGCCCCGATCGTCATCTCCACCGCGGTCGGCTCGAAGCCGTTGCAGGGGTTGTTGATCTGCGGGCAGTTGGAGACCAGGACGAGGACGTCGCACTCGGCGCGCAGGGTGAGGGCGAGCCCCGGCGCCGAGATGCCGTCGACGATGCCGAGGGTGCCGTCCTTCTCGACCGGCACGTTCATGTACCAGTTGATGTTGGAGACGAGGTCGCGTTTGCCGAGACCGTGCCGGGCGCCCTCGGCGAGGAAGTTGTCCACGCAGGCGTGCTGCGACCAGGTGTGGTGGCCGTACCGCAGGGTGTTGGACTCCTTGGAGCAGGCGCCGCCGAGCGTGTCGTGCCGGCCGACGTCGTCGGCGACGACCGTCATCAGCGGGGTGTGCTCGTTGGACATCAGCACGCTGCCCGTGGTCAGGAAGATGCCGCCCTGGGCGTGGACGGTGTCGGGCGCGCTGTAGCGGACGGACGTGTCGTGGGCGTCGTAGACGAGGAAGTCGACGGCCTGGTTGCCGTGCAGGTCGGTGATGGTGAGCGTGGCGCCCGCCGGGATGACGGACGACCAGGCTGCGCGGGCCGGAACGACGGTCTTCACAGGAACGACGGTCTTCACAGGAACGGCGGACGTCATGCGAGCCCCCTGGCGGCGAGGAATTCGGCGGTGTTGAGGAAGGCCCGGCGGCCTTCGGGCGTGGCGTCCCACAGGGGGTCGCCGGGCGCGGTCGGCGCGGCGCGCCAGGCGAGGACCTCCAGCGGGGTGCTGACGTAGCCGGGGCGGGGGTCGGCCGGGTGCGGGACGTTGGCGATCAGCACGGTGACGTCCTGCTCGGTGCGCAGGGTGACGCTGCCGCCGGGGCCGGCCGAGCCGGTGAAGTCGAGGGTGCCGTCCTCGCGGACCTCGACGCCCTGGAAGAAGGAGAGCGACGGGGGCAGGTCGCGGGGTGCGAGGCCGTTCTTGGCGGCGGCCAGCTTGAACAGCTCGCGCCCGGCGGGGGAGGGGGACTGCGGGGTGCCGTCGCCGTACCGCTGCGCGTTGCGGACGAGGGTGGAGGTGCCGCACAGCGCGTCGTGGCGGCCGGAGGTGTCGGCGACGACGCCGGCGAGGACCCGGCCCTGGTCGGACAGCAGCAGCCGGCCCTCGCCGAGGTAGGCGTTCCACTGGACCTTCACCGTGTCGGCGACGTTCAGGCGTTCCCAGGGGCGGTCCGCCGCGTACAGCAGCAGGTGGGCGCAGGCGTCGCCGCGCAGGTCGGTCAGGCGCAGTTCGGTGCCGCGGGCCAGTACCCGGTGGGTGTAGCCGCCGCCGGCCACCGTCTCGGCCCACACCAGGTGCCCCGCCGCGCAGGGCGGTTCCGGCCAGTCGGCGGCCGGTACCACCGGCATGGCCTCGGTGTGCGTGCCCTCCTGGGCACGTGCGTGATCACGCGCTCCGTACGTGGTCGCTGTCGCCATTGCGGGACCTCCGGCTCCGGGGGCTGGGTGTCGTACGACGTATTTCTGTCGTGTGACAGAAATTAGAGGCAGGGCGGGTCGCCGGGATTGCCCATGTGTTGCACGGTGGTTACCGACCTCTCACCCGGGCCGCCGGACGCGTCCCGAAGATCGTCGGGCGGCGCCCTGTGCGAGGATCGAACGCATGGGGACGACAGGTGGGCGGCGGGTCGGCAGGCCGCGGGTGGCGCAGCGGGCCGACAGCGGGCTGGAGCCGCGCGACGAACTGCTTGCCGCCGCGGCCGAGTTGTTCACCACGCGGGGCTACGCGGCCACCACCACCCGGGCCGTCGCCGAGCGGGCGGGCATGCGGCAGGCCTCCATGTACCACTACGTCTCCGGCAAGGAGGAGCTGCTCGCCCGGCTCCTGGAGTCCACCGTCACCCCGTCCCTGGGGTACGCCCGTGAGCTGCTCGCCGACGACGCGACCCCGGCCGCGGACCGGCTCCGGGAGCTGTGCCGTGCCGATGTCGAGCTGCTGTGCGGCGGCCCGTACAACCTCGGCGGGCTGTACCTGCTGCCCGAGGTGCGCTCCGAGCGGTTCGCCGGGTTCCGCGCCGTGCGCGCCGAACTCAAGGACGCCTACCGTCAGTTGCTCGCCGCGACCGAGGCCGGGAGCGCGCTCGCCAAGAGTGAGCTCGATCTCCGTACCGACCTGGTCTTCGGGTTGATCGAGGGCGTCATCCTCGTGCACCGCTCCGACCCCGAGCGGCCGGTGTCGGTGTTCGCGGAGGCGACGGCCGACGCGGCGCTGCGCATCGCCGGGGTCTGAACCGGCGTACCGGAAGCGGACCTTCACTCGTCACGGTGAGTGGCTTTCGCATGCCTGTACGCCGTGACACACCGTGTACGAGTGGCGGCGCAGCGTGTAAATGGGGACGAGAGTACTCCTGTCGCGGGGGCGATTTCAGGGGCTTGCTGAATATGACACGGCGATGATCCGGTCGGACTAAGCTCGCCCGCAGCGCACCGAGTTGAGATGTATTCGGGCGCTTGTTCCCTAAATATGCGCCTCCCAGCCGATATGTTTCAGAGGGTCTACATGGTGAGTGTTCAATCCCCACCCGGACGCCGTGAACTTCCCTACGCGCGCGTGCTGTTGCTCCCCGCGATATTGATGGCCGCGGCGACCGGAGCCGCAGCCGCCGTCGTGTCGGAGCCCGCCCGCGCGGCCGTCGGCTGGTGCGGCGGCGTCGCCATGCTCCTGGTGCTCGCGGCGGCGGCCGAAGCGGTACGTCGCGGCCGGGCCCTGCGTGACCTGCGGGCCGAGCACGCTCGTCACGCCGCGTATCTGGAACGCCGGGTCGCCTCCCACGAGGAGGACCTGCTCCGCTTCGCCAAGGAGGTCGTGCCCGCCGCGATCTACCGGTTGCGATCCGGAAATTCCCCCGGTGAGGTGATTCGCCGACTCGACGCCATCGACCCGTCCTACCGCGAACTCCCCGCGTCGCAGGTGATGGTGCTCCAGACGGTGCTCGAGATCATCGACCGCGAGGAAGCCCTGCGCGACTCCGCCCAGCGCTCCTTCGTCAGCATCGCCCGCCGCGTCCAGGCCATCGTCCACCAGCAGAACAAGGAACTCCGGGAGATGGAGGAGGACCACGGCCGCAACCCCGAGGTCTTCGACGACCTCCTGCGCATCGACCACGGCACCGCGCTGATCGGCCGCCTCGCCGACTCCATCTCCGTGCTCGGCGGCGGCCGCCCCGGCCGTCAGTGGCCCGACCCCGTCCCGCTGTACAGCGTGCTGCGCGGCGGCATGTCCCGCATCCTGGAGTACCGCCGTATCAAGCTCGACTCCATCGCCCAGGTCAACATCCGCGGCATCTCCGTGGAGCCGGTCATCCACGCGGTCGCCGAGCTCCTGGACAACGCCACGCGCTACTCGCCGCCGCAGACCAAGGTCCACGTCACCGCGACCGAGGTGCAGACCGGCGTCGCCATCGAGATCGAGGACGCCGGCGTCAGCTTCAGCGAGGAGGCCCGCAACAAGGCCGAGGGCATGCTGGAGCGGGCCCAGGCCGGCGTCGACCTCCAGGACCTGGGCGACGCCCCGCGGCTGGGCCTGGCCGTCGTCGGACGCCTGTGCTCACAGTTCAACATGCAGGTCTCGCTGCGGAGTTCGGCGTACGGCGGAGTCCGCGCCGTACTCATCGTCCCGCGCGAGATGATGACCAGCGATCCGGCCCCCGGACTCGCCCATGGCATCGGCGCGGGCGCCGTGCCGAAGACCGAAGGTGCGCTCGAAGGTCCCAAGCGCGCACCGAAGAGGCGGCGCCCCACCAGCCCCCGTATCCCGGCCACCGTGTCCATGGAGGACGAGGTTCCCGAGGTGACCGAGTGGACGGCCGGAGGGCTGCCGCAGCGCCGCAGCCGGGTCAAGATCCCGCTTAGCCAGCGGCTCGCCGAGCAGGCCGCCGCCGAGAAGGCCGAGCGGGAGGGCAAGCCGTCCATCTGGTCGACGCCCGCGCCCGAGCCCGACAAGAAGGAACCCGAACCCGGTCTGTGGGTCGAGGCGTTCTGGAACGGGCTCAAGGGTGATCCGGACCCGACCGCACTCACCCAGCAGACCACCGAGCCGGCCCGTGTCGAGGCCGACGACGAGAGGGACCACACGTGATCCAGCAGCGCGCCAACTTCGACTGGATGCTCAAGGATCTCGCCGACGGCGTACCGGGCATCGAGATGATCGTGGTGCTCTCCGCCGACGGCCTGCGCATCGCGCGCCACGGCGGCGACCCGGACGCCGCCGACCGCGTCGCCGCGGCCTGCGCGGGGCTCCAGAGCCTGGCCGGGGCCGTCGCCCACGAGATCCCGGGCAGCGACGGCCGGATGAAGATGGTCCTCATCGAGATCAACGGCGGCTACTTCTATCTGATGGCCGCGGGCCCCAACGCCTACCTCGCGGTCCTGTCCGACGTGGTCGCCGAACCAGGTCTGATGAGCAACAGAATGCGTGACCTGGTCGTCCGGATCGGGGCCCATCTCACCAGTCCGCCCAGGCGCAACGGCCAGACCGTATGACTCCTCCGCAACGCCGGCGGCGATACCCCAGCGAAGAAGCGGTCGAACCGGTCCCGAAGCCTGCGGGCGAGGGCATCGGAAAGCGGCCCCCGGAACGCCTCTACGTGGTCGCGGGACCGGACGGCGAACGCGCCGACCTCGACCTCGTCACCTTAATCGTGGCGCGCGCCGACCCACCGCCCTCCGCGACGCCCGAGCAGACGGCGATGCTCCGGCTCACCACGGCCCCCCTGTCGGTGGCCGAGCTCTCGGCCTATCTCAACCTGCCGTTCAGTGTGGTGACCGTGCTGCTCACCGAGATGCTGGCGGCCGGACTGGTGCAGGCGCGCGCCCCGATCGTCCGGCAGGCGCTCCCCGACCGTTCCCTCCTCGAAGCGGTGATGCATGGACTTCAAAGGCTCTGACACCATCCCCGGACCACGCACAGAGGATCATCTGCCGCACACGGCCCAGGCCGCGGTGAAGATCGTGATCGTGGGCGGCTTCGGAGTCGGCAAGACGACGATGGTCGGCTCGGTCAGCGAGATCAGGCCGCTGACCACCGAGGAGACCATGACGCAGGCCGGCGTCGGGGTCGACGACAACTACGGCTCCGAGACCAAGACGGCCACCACCGTGGCCATGGACTTCGGCCGCATCAGCATCACCGACCAGCTCGTGCTGTACCTGTTCGGCACCCCCGGCCAGGAACGCTTCTGGTTCCTGTGGAACGGCCTGTTCGAAGGCGCGCTCGGCGCGGTGGTGCTGGTCGACACCCGCCGCCTGGAGGTCAGCTTCGACGTCATAGGCCGGCTGGAGGAGCGCGGAGTGCCCTTCGTCGTCGCCGTCAACAGCTTCCCGGACGGGCCCCGTTACCCCATCGCGGACCTGCGCACCGCGCTCGACCTGTCCGAGGAGATCCCCATCGTGGAGTGCGACGCGCGCCGCCGGGCGTCCAGCCGCGACGTGCTGATGACGCTGATGCGCTTCCTGCACTCGCTCGCCATGACGGGCGCCCTCACCTGACGCCGTGACGGGCCCCCGCCCCCGACCGGAGGCCCTGGCGGGCGCCGCCGCCCGACCTCAACTCCCCATGCAACCGGATCCACTTCGGAGCGACCACAGTGACGCCTGAATCCCACTCCCTGACCGGTGCCGGCCCCACGGCCGGCCCACCCCCCGGCTGCCCCGCCCACAACCTGGGCCCCGGGGGACTGCACAGGCTGTACGGCCCCGAGGCGGAGGACCTCGAAGGGCTCTACGAGAGACTCCGCGAGGAACACGGTCCGGTGGCGCCCGTGCTGCTCCACGACGACATCCCGATGTGGATCGTCCTCGGCCACGCGGAGAACCTCCACATGGTCGGCACGCCCTCGCACTTCTGCCGGGACAGCCGCATCTGGACCCCGCAGATCGAGGGCATGGTCAAGCCCGATCACCCGATGATGCCGCACATCGCCTGGGCGCCCATCTGCTCCTACGCCGAGGGCGACGAGCACCTGCGGCTGCGCGGCGCGGTCACCGGCGCCATGTCGACCATCGACCACCGGGCCGTCCGCCGGCACATCAACCGCTACACCCAGCGTCTGGTGAACGAGTTCTGCGAGTCCGGCGAGGCCGACCTCATGAGCCAGTTCGCCGAGCACCTGCCGATGGCCATCCTGTGCGAGATCCTCGGCATGCCGGACGAGTACTCCGACCGGCTCGTACAGGCCACCCGCGACCTCCTCAAGGGCACCGAGACCGCCAACGCCAGCCAGGGGTACGTCATGTCCGTGCTCCAGCGGCTCGCCGAACGCCGCCGGAAGGAGCCCCTGGAGGACATCGCCAGCCATCTCGTCCTGCACCCGGCGAAGCTCACCGACGACGAGGTCACCACCCACCTCTGGCTCGTGCTCATGGCCGCCTACGAGGCCACCGTCAACCTCATCGGCAACGTCCTGCGCGCGGTGCTCACCAATCCGGGCTTCCGCGCCCAGCTCAACGGCGGCCAGATGACGGTCCCGCAGGCGGTCGAGCAGTCCCTGTGGGACGAGCCGCCGTTCAGCACCGTCTTCGCCTACTACGCCAAGCAGGACACCGAGTTGGGCGGCCAGCGCATCCGCAAGGGCGACGGTCTGCTCTTCGGCATCGCCCCGGGCAACGTCGACCCCCGGGTCCGCCCCGACCTGAGCGCCAACATGCAGGGCAACCGCTCCCACCTCGCCTTCGGCGGCGGACCGCACGAGTGCCCCGGTCAGGACATCGCCCGTGGCATCGCCGACACCGGTGTCGACGCACTGCTCATGCGGCTACCGGACGTCCAACTCGACTGCGAGGAGGACGAGTTGGAGTGGCGGCAGACGATCTCCTCACGGCACCTGGTGGAACTGCCCGTCCGGTTCGAGCCCAAGCCGCAGCAGGACGTCATGCAGAAGCCGGGCCACGCGCCGGTGCCGCAGCAGCGGCCCGCCTGGCAGGTCGGCACGGAACCGGCCGAGCCGACCGCGCCCACGGCGCCGGTGACGCCGGTGGCGGCGGAACCCCGGCCGACCGCCTCCGCCGCCGCACCGCAGCCGCTCGCGCCGACGTCCGAACCGACGTCCGAGCCCGTCCGTCCGATGGGGGCCTGGCGAAGGTTCCTGCGCTGGTGGCGGGGCTACTGACCGGCCCAGTCGGCATAGGCGGACCAGGCCTCCAGCGCCCCGGCGCTGCGGAACCGGTGCTCCACCCCCGTGACCGGGTCGGTGAACTCCAGTGACCGTGCGAGCAGTTGCAGCGGTCGCCGGAAGTCACCGGCCGGCACGGGGGCGGCCACCTCCGGATACAGCGGATCGCCGAGGATGGGCAGGCCCAGAGCGTTCATGTGGACGCGCAGCTGATGCGTCTGCCCGGTGGCCGGCAGCAGCCGGTACCAGCCCAACTCGTCGCGATGGTCGATGAGTTCGACCCGGCTGACGGCATTGGGCTCGCCCGCCACCTCATAGGCGGCCAGCACCCCCCGCTCCTTCACGATCCGGCTGCGCACGGTCCGGGGAAGGGCGAGCGAGGGGTCGTACGACGCGATCGCCTCGTACTCCTTGCGGACCCGCCGCTTGGCGAACAGCGTCTGGTACGCGCCCCGTTCCTCGGGCCGTACCGTGAACAGCACGAGGCCGGCGGTGAGCCGGTCGAGCCGGTGCGCGGCACCGAGCGTCGGGATGTCCAGGTCCCTGCGCAGCCGGGCGAGCGCGGTCTCGGTGACATGGCTGCCGCGCGGGGTGGTGGCCAGGAAGTGCGGCTTGTCGGCGACGACGATGTGCTCGTCCCGGTGGACGACCGTGAGCGGGAACGGCACGACCGGCTCGTACGGCAGCTCGCGGTGGAACCACACGTACAGGCCGGGGACGTACTCCGCGTCGGGCGCCACGGCCCGGCCGTCCGCGTCGACGACCTGTCCCGCGGCGAACATCCCGTCGACGGCCCCGGCCTCCGCCCCGCTGAGCCGCTCCACGAGATGCTCCCGGACCGTGGCCCACGGCCCCTCGGGGGGCAGTCGCACCCGCACCGGGTCCACCCCCTCGCGCTGCGGGAGGGGAGAGGGCGGGATCCGGTTCTTGCGTCTCATCACCGGCCAGGGTAGATCGTCACGCCGGGGCGACGGCCTCCGCGGTGACCCTGGTGCGGGCCTTGTACGCCCGGTAGGCCACGCCCGCCGCGACGGTGACCCCCAGGAACAGCACCGTGAACCACTGGAAGTACCAGTGACCGCCCGCCGGGTCGTACACCGCCGCCCGCGGCCAGGCCAGGTTGACGGCCATGGCGAGGCCGTAGAGGAGGGCCAGGGCGTTGACCGGGACGCCCCAGCGGCCGAGGGAGAAGAGAGGGGCGCCGGTCTCGTCCGTGCCGGTGGTGGTGAAGCGGCCGCGCAGCCGGGCCCGCAGGAGCGGACCGGTGACCATCGCGTAGGCGAGGTACAGCATCACGATGCAGGTCGTCCCGATGGCCAGGAACGCCTCCGGGGAGACGAAGTCGAGCAGGAGCAGGGCCGCGGCGAGTACGCCGACGACCAGGGCGGGCGCGGTCGGCATGCCGGTGCGGGCGTTGACCCGTGCGAGCCGTGCCGAGAAGGGCAGCCGGCCGTCGCGGGCCATGGAGAACAGCATCCGGCACGCCGCCGTCTGGATCGCGAGGGTCGCCACCGCGATCGCCACCACCACGTCGGCGAGCAGCACCTTGCCCACGCCGTCGCCCAGGCTGCTGGTGAGGACGTAGCTCAGTCCGTCCACCGCGAGATGCCCGTCCGTCAGGCTCGGCGCCGCCAGCAGTCCGCCCAGCACGATCAGACCGCCGAGCAGCCCCGCGGCGCCCAGTGCGGTGAGGATCGTGCGGGGAGCGGTGCGGCGCGGGTGGTGCGTCTCCTCGCTCATCTCGCCCGCGCTGTCGAAGCCGATCATCACGTACGCCGCCGTGAACGAGCCGACCAGCAGCGCCCCGAACAGCCCGCTCTGCGCCGCGCTCCCGGTGTGGAAGGTGATGCCCGGTGCGCGCTCGGAGTGCGTGAGCAGCAGGACGACGATGAGGACCGCGCCGATGATCTCGGCGGTGACACCGATCCGGTTGATCACGGACATCACGCGGTTGTCCAGGACGTTGACCAGCGTCGTCAGGGCCAGCAGGACCACTCCGAGCAGCGCCGCGTTGGCCGCGCCGTCCGTCGAGGTCGGCGCGGGGTCGGCGCCGACCAGCTGGAAGCCGGACCAGATGGCGGGCAGCACCATCTGGAGGGCCAGCGCCGCCGCCGCGACCACCACGATCTGCCCGATCACCATGATCCAGCCGGCGAACCAGCCGAAGGTGAGGTTGGACAGCCGGGACGACCACTGGTAGATCGCGCCCGAGATCGGATAGCGCGCCGCCAGTTCCGCGAAGCAGGCGGCGACCGTCAACTGTCCCAGCAGCACCGCCGGCCAGGCCCAGAAGAAGACGGGGCCGCCGAACGCGTAGCCGAAGGCGAAGAACTGGAAGACGGTCGTCAGGACGGAGATGAAGGAGAAGCCGGCCGCGAACGAGGCGTACTTGCCGAGGCTGCGGTGCAGCTCCTGGCGGTAGCCGAACTCGGCGAGGGAGCGGTCGTCGGGGGAGTGGGGCGGATCGGGGCGGACGTCGGACGGGGTGGTGGTCGTCACGAAAGGCACCTGCCTTCGACGTGGATTCCTGTCAGGCGACAGAAATTAGGGAGAGGCTGTTTCGCGCGGATGACGCGGCCATGTCGAAGGGGGGCCCAAGTCCTCACGCCACTTGTGCTGTTCCCAGAACGCGATACATCGTGTCTATTGACCGTCAGGCATGGATCGCGATATGTTCGGTCACGGATATTCGGATGCGAGGTGAATCGGACTCATGCAGCGTCGCAAGCTCCGCAACCCCTTGGCGCTCGCCGTGCTGGCCACGCTGTGGCAGAAGCCGATGCACCCCTACGAGATCGCCCAGACCCTGCGCCGCCAGGGCAAGGACTCCAGCACGAAGATCAACTACGGCTCGCTCTACACGGTCGTGCAGAGCCTCCAGAAGCACGGCTTCGTCGAGGTCACGGACGTGGAACGGCAGGGCAACAGGCCCGAGCGGACGGTCTACGGCATCACCGCGGCCGGACGCCAGGAGGCCACCGAGTGGATGTCGGACCTGGTCGCCTACCCGGCCAAGGAGTACCCGATCTTCGAGACCGCGCTCTCGCTGCTCGGGGTGCTGCACCCCGACGACGTGGTGACGCTGCTGGAGGAACGGCTCGAATCCCTGGTGGTCCAGGCGGCCGGCGGTCGCGCCGCGCTGGAGAAGCTGTCCGAGACACTGCCCCGGCTCTTCCTCGTGGAGAACGAGTACCAGCTCCACATGGTGGAGGCGGAGGCGGAGTGGGTCCGAGGCTTCCTCGACGAGATCAGGGCGGGAACACTGCCCGGGATCGAGGAGTGGAAGGCTCTGCACGCATCGTGAACTGACCGAGAACGCAACGAGAAACAGGCCCCGGCACGGCTGTTGCAGCAGCGGTGCCAGGGCCTCGAACCCCGAGCTGAATCCGCCGTGAGGCAGTTCCAGGCGATCGAGGTGCGGCACACCCAGGATAGCCCGGTGCTCCTCACGCGGATCAGCTGTCATCCGCTCACCCAGGAGGGCACCTGCCATGAGCACCCGTGCGCCCGCAGTAGAGGCGCGTCAGCTGATCAAGACCTACCCCGGTGATGTCACCGCCCTCGACGGCATGGACCTCACCGTCGAACCCGGCACGGTCTTCGGGCTCCTCGGCCCCAACGGCGCCGGCAAGTCCACCACCGTCAAGATCCTCACCACCCTGGCCCGCCCCGACTCCGGCACGGCCACCGTGGTCGGCCATGACGTGCTCAAGCACCCGGACCGGGTCCGCCGCGCCATCGGGGTGGTCGCCCAGAACTCCGGCGCCGACCCCGTCGCCACCGGCCGCGAGAACCTCCGGCTCCAAGGGCGGCTCCACGGGGTGCGGGGCACCGCCCTCGACCGCCGGGTCGCCGCGCTCCTGGACCGCTTCACCCTCACCGATGCCGCCGACCGCCAGGTCAAGGGCTACTCCGGTGGCATGCGGCGCCGGCTCGATGTCGCTCTCGGGCTGGTGCACCGACCCGAGGTCCTCTTCCTCGACGAGCCGACCACCGGCCTCGACCCGCAGGCCCGCAGCGCGATGTGGGACGAGATCGGCCGGCTCGCGGGCGAGGAGGGACTGACCATCCTGCTCACCACGCACTACCTCGAAGAGGCAGACCGGCTCGCCGAACGCGTCGCCATCGTCGACCGCGGTCACGTCGTCGTCGAAGGCACCCCCGACGCCCTCAAGGGCGAACTCCGCGGTGACGCCGTCCACGTGGAGCTGCGTGCCGCACTCGGCGAGGCCGGCCGTACGCTGCTCAAGGGTGCCCTCGGCGGACTGCCGGGCGTGCACGAGGTGCTGGTGGACGGAGACCGCGCCAGCGTCCGCGCCGACGACGGGGCGGCCGCGATGCCCGCCCTGCTCGGCGCCCTGGAGCGGGCCGGGGTCGGTGTCGCCGCGGCGACCGTCGCCCGCCCCTCGCTGGACGACGTGTACCTGCGCTACACCGGCCGCCGTTACGCGCAGGCTGACGAGGGGCACGAGCAGGCCGGTGCGCTCGTCCTCGCGGGAGGTGCGCGATGAGCACCGCCGCCCTCTCCCAGACCTGGTACATGACGCAGCGTCAGCTCATGGTGTTCGTACGGCAGCCCGCCTACGCGGTCATCACCCTGATCCAGCCGGTCATCTGGCTCTTCCTGTTCGGCAGCCTCTTCCGTGACGTCGTCGAGCTCGGCGGCTTCGGCACCACCTCCTACCTCGACTACCTCGTGCCGGGTGTGGTCGTGATGAGCGCGCTCAGCTCCAACATGTGGGCCGGGATGACCACGCTCGACGAGATCCAGCGCGGCACCCTCGACCGCTTCCTGACCACACCCGTCAGCCGGGCCGCGCTGATGAACGGCAACGTCGTCAACAACGGCCTGGTGACCGCCCTGCAATCGGTCGTCATCGTGCTGCTCGGGCTGCTGGGCGGCGCGGACTACCCCGGTGGCATCACGGGCGTCACCGTGCTGGTCCTCGCCTCGGTACTGCTCGGCACCGTCTTCGGGGCGCTGTCCAACGCGCTGGGGATGCTGGTGCGGGAGCGGGAGTCGATCATCGGCATCAACACCTTCCTGCTGCTGCCGCTGACGTTCCTGTCCTCCGCCTTCATGGCGCCGCGTCAGATGCCGTCCTGGATACGGCACATCGCCGACTTCAACCCCCTCGACTGGGCGATGGTGGCCGGTCGTTCGGCGCTGTCCGAGCATCCGGACTGGGGTGCGGTGCTGGGCCGTGGCGGGGCGCTGCTGGCGCTCGCGGTGGCGGCGGTGTGGCTGTCGATCCGGACGTTCAGGTCGTACCAACGGTCGGTGTAACCGGGAAAGGCCGAGCCGGGAAAGGCCGAGCCGGGAAAGGCTGAGCCGGGAAAGGCGAAGGAGGGCGCATCGGCGCCCTCCTGAACCGCGGATCCCTGGCCCTGACCGCCGGGCGCTACGCCGCCGACGTGCCCTCCTGCTCGCTCTCGATCCGGGCGTTCCACTCCCGCTTCGAGGCCTGCCAGCCGTCCTCGTTGTGGCCGAGCCGCCAGTAGCCGGAGATCGAAAGGTCCTCGCGGGAGATCTCACGCTCGACGCGCAGCAGGTGCCGCAGCTCCTTCACGAAGTGCGCCTCGCCGTGGACGAACGCGTGCACCCGGCCCGCGGGAAACTCCAGCGCCCGCACGGCCTCGGTCAGCGCCTCGCCGACCGGCCGGTCCCCGCGGTGCAGCCAGACGACCTCCACATCGGAGTCGATCTTCTGCTCCTCCTCGGGGCCGGACACCTCGACGAAGGCGTACGCCGTGACGCCCTCGGGCAGCGCCTCCAGGGCGCGGGCGATCGCGGGCAGCGCGCTCTCGTCACCGGCGAGCAGATGCCAGTCGGCGGCCGGATCGGGGGCATAGGCGCCGCCGGGGCCCATGAACCGGACGGTTTCGCCCGGCCGTACCCGCGTGGCCCACGGCCCGGCGAGGCCCTCGTCGCCGTGGATCACGAAGTCGAGGGTCATCTCGCGGTGCTCGGCGTCCCAGTGGCGGACCGTGTAGGTCCGGGTCACCGGCCACTGCTCGCGGGGGAACTCCGCGCGGATCCGCTCCATGTCGAAGGGCTCGGGATAGACGGCACCCCCGGCCGGAAACAGCAGCTTCACGTAATGGTCGGTGCAGGTGTCCGCCGCGAAGTCGGCGAGCCCTTCGCCACCGAGCACCACCCGCTGCATGTGCGGGGTGAGCCGCTCGGTGCGGACGACCTCCGCGGAATGCGGCTTCCGCGGCTTGCGTCCCGGTCGTTCTGCCATGGCGGCCTCCCTGCTCCCATGCTTAGGCTTGCCTAAGTTAGCATTACTCCCCTGCTTGACACCTCTTCTCCGAGGGCAAGATTAAGCCAAGGAAGAGGGTGTAATTGCCCTCAAATGAGAAGGTAATTCGCCTGGCGGGAAGACGATTCACGGCGCCAGGGTCGTCAGCAGCCGCTGCAACGAGCCGCCGAGGCCCCAGCGCGCGCCCAGCTCCGTCACCGCCGCCGGGTCGCGCGGACCCCGCGGCAGGGTCGTGTCGACGTCCGGCAGCGGGACGTCGTCCGCGACCCGTACGACCTTCGGTGCCACCGCGACATAGGGCCGTGACTCGTCCAGGCGCTTGCGCTGCGACGGCGTGAGCTTCGCCTTCGGGTCGTCGACGGCCGCCATGATCCCGGCCAGGTCGCCGAACTCGGCCAGCAGCTTGGCCGCCGTCTTCTCCCCGATGCCCGGCACACCGGGCAGGCCGTCGCTCGGATCGCCGCGCAACAGCGCCAGATCCGCGTACCCACGTCCGTCGACCCCATACTTCTCGCGCAGCACCGCCTCGTCGGTGAGCTGCAGCGTGCCCACGCCCTTCAGCGGGTACAGCACGCGGATCCCGCGGGCGTCGTCCACCAGCTGGTACAGGTCGCGGTCGCCGGTGACGATGTCGACGGGGCCCTTCGCCCGCGCGGTGAACGTGCCGATCACGTCGTCCGCCTCGTACCCCGCGACGCCCACGCGCGCGATGCCGAGCGCGTCCAGGACCGCCTCGATGACCGGGACCTGCGGCGACAGCGTGTCCGGCACCTCCTCCTCGTCCGGCCCGGCCTCGTGCTCCTCGGCGACACGGTGGGCCTTGTAGGAGGGGATCAGGTCGACCCGCCACTGCGGGCGCCAGTCGGCGTCCATGCACGCCACCAGCTCATCGGGGCGGTGGTCCTTGACCAGGCGGTCGATGAATTCCAGCAGCCCGCGCACGGCGTTCACCGGCGTGCCGTCCGGGGCCTTCACGGACTCCGGGACGCCGAAATAGGCGCGGAAGTAGAGCGAGGCGGTGTCGAGAAGCATCAGTCGTCCGGTCACGCCTCGCATCATGCCGTACGGCACCGACACTCACCCGGCGGCGCCGGTCAGCAGCCGGCGCCAGCGCGGCTGCTCCGTGCCGAGCGTGACGACGGCCAGCAGTGACACGACGACCGCCGCCCAGACCGGCCAGGCCCACCACGCCGCGACCACCGCCGCGACGAGCTGCAGCAGCACCAGCAGGATCGTCACCGCACCGGGCACCGGGACGATCACCTGCGCCTTGTCGCCCGGCGTGGCGAACACGGTCGGCAGGCCGATGAGGACCACCACCGCGAGCACGGCGAGCGGCCAGGAGTACGGGGCCAGCGCCCAGGGCGCGGCGACCCACGCCACCAGCTCCGTCGCGAACCGCAGTGCGGATGCGCGTCTGTCGTCCGGTCGTTCCACAGCCGTCCCCCCAGCGCCGATGTGAAGCGTCGACGGTGATCCTACGGACCGGGGGCGGTGATTGTACGTACTGGTTGTGAACTGAACCACTTTTCCGTTTGTCCTGGTCGGCCGGGGGCAGGCGCCGCCACTGACCCCCGCCCCCGACGCAAGAGGTACGCGTGTCATCCAGGCTTGAGGCCGAACATCTCTACAAGGTGTTCGGCAGACGACCGAGTGAGGCAGTCGAGAGACTGCGCGACGGAGCCGACCGGGAGGAGCTGCGCGCCGACGGCACGACCGCCGCCGTCATCGACGCCTCCTTCACCGTGGACCCCGGTCAGATCTTCGTCGTCATGGGCCTGTCCGGATCGGGCAAGTCGACGCTGCTGCGCATGCTCAACGGGCTGCTGGAACCGACCGCGGGACACGTCCGCTTCGACGGTCAGGACCTGACGGCCCTCGGCGACCGCGCACTGCGCGAGGTGCGCGCGCGGAAGATCAGCATGGTCTTCCAGCACTTCGCGCTGTTCCCGCACCGCAGTGTCCTGGAGAACGCCGCCTACGGTCTCGCCGTCCAGGGCGTGGCCAAGGCCGAGCGCGTGAAGCGTGCCACCGAGGCCCTGGAGCTGTGCGGCCTGGCCGGCTGGGAGAAGTCCTGGCCGGACGAGCTGTCCGGTGGCATGCAGCAGCGCGTCGGCCTCGCCCGCGCCCTGGCCACCGACGCCGACCTGCTGCTGATGGACGAGTCGTTCAGCGCCCTGGACCCGCTGATCCGCCGCGACATGCAGGACCAGCTGCTGACGCTCCAGCAGACCCTGAAGAAGACGATCGTCTTCATCACCCACGACCTCAACGAGGCCATGCGCCTCGGCGACCGCATCGCCGTCATGCGGGACGGCCGCATCGTCCAGAACGGCACCGCCGAGGACATCCTGGTGCGGCCCGCGAACGACTACGTGGCCTCGTTCACCAAGGACGTCGACCGCTCCAAGGTGCTCACCGCGTCCGCCGTGATGGACACCGACGTACGCGGCGACGAGACGGACTGCGGCTGCGCCGGCGACTGCGAGACCGTCGCGCCCGACACCTCGTTCGCCGAACTCTGTGCCGTCAGCGCCCGGTCGACCCACCCGGTGGCCGTGCTCGACGGCGAGCGGAAACTCGTCGGAGTGGTGCCGCCGCAGCGGCTGATCGGCTTCCTCGGCGAGCAGCGGGACCGGGAGGCCGCGCATGCCTAGGATTCCGCTCGGCGACTGGGTCAACGCCGCCGTCGACTGGCTGCTCGCCCACATGGGCTGGCTCTTCGACTTCCTCAAGACCGTCTTCACCGGCACCTACGACGGGATCGACGCCGTCCTCCAGGCGCCCCAGCCCCTCCTCCTCGCCGGCATCTTCGCCGTCGTCGCGTTCTGGCTGCGCGGCACCCTCGCCGGTGTCCTCACCTTCGCGGGATTCGCCTTCATCGACTCCCTCGACCTGTGGGACGACGCGATGGTGACCCTCTCGCTCGTCCTCGTGGCCACTCTGATCGCGCTGCTGATCTCGGTGCCGGTGGGCATCTGGGCGGCCCGCTCCGAGCGCGTGGGCGGGCTGGTCCGGCCGGTGCTGGACTTCATGCAGACGCTGCCCGCGATGATCTACCTCATCCCGGCGATCCTGTTCTTCGGCACCGGCGCCTCCGCGGGCATCGTCGCCACCCTGATCTTCGCGCTCGCCCCCGGCGTGCGCATGACCGAGCTGGGCATCCGCCAGGTCGACAAGGAACTGGTCGAGGCGGCCGAGGCGTTCGGCACGACGCCCCGGGACACCCTGCTGCGCGTCCAGCTCCCGCTCGCCCTGCCCACCGTCATGGCGGGCGTCAACCAGGTCATCATGCTGGGCCTGTCGATGGCCGCGATCGCCGGCATGGTCGGCACCGGCGGCCTCGGCGGCCGGGTCAACGAGGCCATCGGCCAGCTCGACGTGGGCCTCGGCTCCGAGGCGGGCGTCGCGATCGTGATCCTCGCGATCTACCTCGACCGCATGACCGGCGCGCTCGGCACCCAGGTCTCCCCGCTGGGCCGCCGCGCCGCCGCCCGGGCCCGCGCGGCACAGGGGATGAAGATCTGGACGTACCGCCCCCGTCCGCAGGTCGCCGTGGTCGGCATCGTGATCCTGGCCCTCGTGGCGGGCGGCATGGGCATGTTCGGCGGCAGCGGCGACAGCACGGCCCCGGTCGCCGACGGCAAGAACGTCGGCCGGGGCGAGAAGGTCCGCATCGGCTACGTCCCCTGGGACGACGGCGTCGCCTCCACCTTCCTGTGGAAGGAGGTCCTGGAGGAGCGCGGTTACGAGGTCGAGGCCAAGCAGCTCGACGCGGGCCCCCTCTACACCTCCGTCGCCTCCGGCAACGTCGACTTCATGACGGGTGCCTGGCTGCCCACCACCCACGAGCAGTACTGGAAGAAGTACGGCGACCGGCTCGACGACCTCGGCGCCTGGTACGGCAGCACCTCGCTGGAGCTGAGCGTGCCGTCGTACATGAAGGGCGTCGACTCCCTCGACGACCTCAAGGGCAAGGCCGCCGACTTCGGCGGGAAGATCACCGGCATCGAGTCCAGCGCCGGTGAGATGGCCCTGCTGAAGAGCAAGGTCCTCAAGGCGTACGGCCTCGACAAGGAGTACAAGGTCGTCGACAGCTCCACGCCCGCGATGCTCGCCGAGCTCAAGCGCGCGTACAGCAAGCAGGAGCCGATCGTCGTCACGCTCTGGTCGCCGCACTGGGCGTACAACGACTACGACCTGAAGAAGCTCAAGGACCCCAAGGGGGCGTGGGGTTCCGGCGACGGCATCCACACCGTCGCCCGCAAGGGCTTCGCCGCCGACAACCCCGTCGTCGGCAAGTGGCTGAAGGGCTTCAAGCTCGACGAGAAGCAGCTCACCAGCCTGGAAGCCGAGATCAACAAGGCGGGCAAGGGCAAGCAGCAGGACGCGGTCCGCACCTGGCTCAAGAGCAACCCGGGCGTGGTCGACAAGCTGGCCCCGGTCGCGAAGAGCGCGGCCACGCCCGCCGAGGCCGAGAACCCGGTCGACGTCGCCTGGTTCCCCTGGGACGAGGACATCGCCGTCACCCACTTGTGGAAGAACGTCCTGGAGCGGCGCGGCTACAAGCTGAACCTCAAGCAGATGGACGTCGGCCCGGTCTACACCGGCCTCGCCTCCGGTGACCTGGACCTCAACTTCGACGCCTGGCTGCCGTACGCGCAGGCGAACTACTGGGAGAAGAGCAAGGACAGCCTCGCCGACCTCGGCACCTGGTACGAACCGACCTCGCTGGAGGTCGCGGTCCCCTCGTACGTCAAGGGGATCACGTCCTACGAGGACCTCAAGGGCAAGGCCGACCTCTTCGACGGGAAGATCATCGGCATCGAGCCGGGCACCGGCGAGATGAACCTCCTGAAGAACAAGGTCCTGCCTGGCTACGGCCTGGACAAGGAGTACGACGTCGTCGACGGCTCCACGCCCGCGATGCTCACCGAGCTCAAGCGGGCGTACGCCAAGAAGCAGCCCGTCGCCGTCGTGCTCTGGTCGCCGCACTGGGCGTACAGCCAGTACGACCTCACCAAGCTGAAGGACGACAAGAAGCTCTTCGGCGAGGGGAACACGATCCGTACGATCGCCAACGAGAAGTTCCCCGCGCAATACCCGCAGCTCACCAAGTGGATCAAGGGTTTCCATATGAGCGAGGACGAACTCGGCACCCTGGAGGCCGCGATCAACGCGCACGGTCAGGGACATGAGGACGAGGCCGTCGACGCCTGGCTGAAGAAGCACCCGGACATGGTGGAGCGGATGACACCGCAGTAGCCCCGGATACCGCCCGAGGGGCGGGCCCCCACGCGACCTGACGGCGTGTGCGGGCCCGCCCCTCGGGTCGTGGCACGGCCATGGCGCGGTCCTGGTGCGGTCGCGGCACGGCTTACGGCACAGGAAAGAATCCGGACAACCACAGACAGCTATGCCACCCCCTGAGGCTCATGCGATCGTCGTGGTCAGCTGGTTGGTCCTGACGGCGCAAACCCCGCACGGCCGGACCGGATAGCTGATCTACTGGCCGGTGTTGGCGGGAAGGGTCACACCCGGTTTACGGCAATGTGACGGGTGCATGAAACGGTTTGCCGAACATGCGTAGGGTGCAGACAACTCCTCGGAGGCAGACACTCCTCAGAGGCAGACAACTCCTCAGAGCGTGTGGACGGACCGACGAGCGAAGGAGGGAGCCGGAGCGATGGGCGACCACAAAGAACAGCCCCTGCGGGTGGGCGCGGCCGTACGGCGGCGGCGTCGCGCACTCGAACTCACCCTCGCCGTCGTGGCCGAGCGCAGCGGCCTGTCGGTCCCCTTCCTGAGCCAGATCGAGAACGAACGGGCGCGCCCCAGCACCAGCTCCCTGGAGAAGGTCGCGGACGCCCTGCGCACCACGGCCGTCGAGCTGCTCGCCGCCGCCGATCCCGCGTGCAGCGTCGACGTCGTGCGCGCCGACGAGCCCGAGCCGGCGACGCCCGGTCCGCGGGCCCGTTCCCTGGTGCGCGGCCATCATCAGATGCACGCCCAGGAGTTCATCGGCGACCATGACGCGGGCCGTGAATTCCAGTACCGCAACGACCAGTTGATGTACGTCGCCGACGGCGCGGTGGAGATCGAGGCGGAGGGCCGGGCGTACCGGCTCGGCCGCGGCGACACGCTCTACCTCACCGGCGGGGTCAGGCACCGCTGGCGCGCGACCGTGTCGGACACCCGGCTGGTCGTCGTCGCGGTCGCGGAGCACATCGAAGCGGTGCAGGACCGGCCGCGTCCGTGAGGGTGGTGTCCCTGGTCCCGTCCCTCACGGAGGCGGTGGCCGAGACCGTCCCCGGCGTGCTGGTGGGCGCGACCGACTGGTGCTCCCACCCGGCCGGCCTGGACGTCGTCCGGATCGGCGGCACCAAGAACCCCGCCGTCGACCGCGTCCTGGCCCTCGCGCCCGATCTGGTGATCGCCAACGAGGAGGAGAACCGCGCCCCCGACCTGACGGCCCTGCGCGAGGCGAGGACCGAGGTGCTGGTGACGGAGGTGCGGGACGTCCCGCAGGCCTTCCGGGAGCTGGACAGGGTGCTGACCGCGTGCGGAGCGCGGCGGCGTCCGCGCTGGCTGGACGAGGCGGAGGACGCCTGGTCGGGAGCGCCCCCGCAGTCCCGCGTCACGGCGGTCGTGCCGATCTGGCGCCGCCCGTGGATGGTGCTCGGCCGGGACACCTTCGCGGGTGATGTGCTGGCCCGCCTGGGCGTGGACCAGGTGTACGCGACGCACGCCGACCGCTATCCGCGCATCTCCCTGGACGAGCTGCGGGCGAAGCGGCCGGACCTCGTGGTCCTCCCGGACGAGCCGTACCGCTTCACGGCGGACGACGGCCCGGAGGCCTTCGAAGGGCTCCGGGTCGCCCTGGTCAGCGGCCGCCACCTCACCTGGTACGGCCCGTCCCTCAGGGAAGCGCCACGGGTACTGGCCGCGGCCCTGCGAGCAGCGCACCGCTGACGACCCCGCGCACGGTGTGCAGGGCGGCGACGCCCCAGGCGGCGACGAGGACGGCGTACAGCCCGATCGCGAGCCACTCGAGGACGGCCAGCCCGGTGTGCCGGGCCAGTCCCTCCGCCCCGGTGACACAGGTCCCGACGGGGAAGGTGAACGCCCACCAGGTCATCGCGAACCCCATCCCCTCCCGGCGGGCCCGCAGCACATGCGCGACGGCGAGGGCGGACCACAGCAGCGCGAACCCCATGACGGGCACGCCGTAGAGCACGGCGAGGACCGAGAACCCGTCGCTGTACGGGGCGGGCACCACGCCGGGGGCGACGTCCGCGAACTTGTCGACCGCGGTGGTGGACTGCCCGAGCGGCCCGAGGACGAGGAACAGGGTCGGGGTGAGGGCGAGCGGCAGCGGCCCGCCCGTGATCAGCCGGCCGAAGACGAGGGGGAGCATGAGCAGCGTCGCGAGCAGCGAGACCCCGAACAGGCCGACGCAGCCGAGCAGCAGCGTCTCCCGCGCCTGACCCGCCGGGAGATGGGGCACGAGGAGCGGCCCGAGCGCCGCGGACACCATCGGCGCGACGAGCGGCAGCAGCCACACGGGGGTCGCCTGCCCCGGCTCGACGCGATGGCGTACGGCCATCAGGTAGGGGACGGCGACGGCCGCCGCGAGTCCGACGACCGTCCCGGCGGTGAACAGCACGGCGTCGACCGCCACCGCCGCCTTCGTCCCGGTCCAGTCCGCCCCGAGGGTGAGCGCACCGCCGCCGACGGCGAGCAGGGCCATGGCCAGGCAGCCGTAGAAGGGCGCCATGGCGGGGTCGAGGAGGTGGGCGCGGGCCTGGTCGCGGTGGTGCGTCCAGTGCAGGGCGCGGGCGCAGAGCAGCGCGAGGAGGAGGACGAGGGAGAGCGCCCAGACACCGGTGAGGGCCGTGCGCAGACCGGGGACGGCGGCGGCGCCGGGCAGGCCCGCGCCGGCGGTGGCGAGGATGGCGGTGCCCATGACGGTGGCGTACCAGTTCGGTCCGAGGTGACGGACGGCCCCGGCGCGCGGGGGACGTGCGGTGGCACGTGGCGGGAGGAGAGGCTGGGCTGCGGTGACCATGCTTCGAGCGTCCCGTCCCGGAGCGTTCCCCACCAGGGACGATGTCTCTATGAGGGCATAAACTGGATTTATGAGCAGTGCGCAGCATGATTCCCCGCCGTCCCCGGCCGGTTCGCTGGCACACCGCGTGCCCGACCTGGGGGCGCTGGAGCTGCTGCTCGCGGTGGCGCGACTGGGCAGCCTCGGCGCGGCGGCCCGCGAGGTCGGCATCACCCAGCCCGCGGCCAGCAGCCGCATCCGCTCCATGGAACGCCAGTTGGGCGTGGCCCTGGTGGACCGTTCACCGCGCGGTTCGCGACTGACGGACGCCGGGGCGCTGGTGACCGACTGGGCGCGGCGGATCGTGGAGGCGGCCGAGGCGTTCGACGCGGGCGCGCAGGCGTTGCGCGACCGGCGCGACTCCCGGCTGCGGGTGGCGGCGAGCATGACGATCGCCGAGTACCTGCTGCCGGGCTGGCTGCTCGCGCTGCGCGCCCAGCGCCCCGACACCGCGGTGTCGTTGCTGGCGGGCAACTCCACGGCGGTGGCGGCACGTCTGCTGTCGGGCGAGGCGGACCTGGGGTTCGTGGAGGGGCTCACGGTTCCGTCGGGCCTGGACTCGGTGGTCATCGCCCACGACCGCCTCATCGTCGTGACCGCCCCGGCCCACCCGTGGGCCCGGCGCCGACGCCCGCTGGCCGCCGGGGAGTTGGCGACGACCCCGCTGATCCTGCGGGAGAAGGGTTCGGGCACACGGCAGGTGCTGGACGCGGCACTGGGCGGCCTGGCCCGGCCCCTGATCGAGCTGTCGTCCACAACGGCGGTGAAGGCGGCGGCGGTGAGCGGGGCGGGGCCGGCGGTGCTGAGCGAGCTGGCGGTGGGCGAGGAGATGGCGATGCGGAGGCTGGTGCGGGTGCCGGTGGAGGGGGTCGCGCTGGCCCGTGATCTGCGGGCGGTGTGGCCGACCGGACACCGACCGGTGGGGCCGGCCCGGGAACTGCTGTCGCTGACGCGGGGGTAGGGGCTTTCCTCCGCCCTCGTCCTCACCCGCCGGACGGGCTCGGAGACCCAGCCCGTCCGGCGGGTGAGGACGAGGCCCGTTCGGGGCCGAAGCGGGGGTACGGGGGCGGTAGCTCCCAGGGGCGGGACGGGTAAGGGGGCGGCAGCCCCCAGGGACGCGACGGGTCAGGGGGGGGGCGGCAGCCCCCAGGGACGCGACGGGTCAGGGGGCGGGGGCGAAAATGCATGGTGCGCGACCACCCCCGACCTGCACCATTCCCTACATGCCACCCACCGCCCCGCCCGCCGCAGGCGTCCGCACCCCCTGGGAAGACCTCCCGTCGCACGTCCACGCCGCCGTCGCCGGCATCCTCGGCGCCCCCGTCGTCCACGCCACCACCCAGCCCGGCGGATTCTCCCCGGGCACGGCCGCCCGGCTCCGGACCAGCCGCGGCCACCGCGCCTTCGTGAAGGCGGTCAGTGCGCAGGTCAACGCGGCGAGCCAGGTGTTCCACCGGCGAGAGGCCCGGCACACCGCCGCCCTCCCGTCCGCCGTCCCCGCGCCGCGTCTCCTCGGCAGCCACGACGACGGCATCTGGACCGTGCTGGTCCTGGAGGACATCGAGGGCCGCCAGCCCCGTATCCCCTGGCGGCGACCGGAGTTGACCCGCGTCCTGGGCGCGGTGACCGACCTCGCCCACGCCCTCACCCCGTCCCCCGTACCCGACGCGCCGCTCGCCGCCGACGCCCTCGCCGACCAGTTCGACGGCTGGCAGCGCCTCTTGGCGGAGCCGGCCCCGGCGGGACTCACCCCCGACGCCCTCGGCCCCTGGTCCATGGCCCACCTCCCGCGCCTCGCCGAACTCGCCGCCCCCTGGCCCGACGCCGTCGCCGGCGACACCCTGGCCCACGGTGACCTGCGCGCCGACAACATGCTGCTCACCGACGACGACCGCGTCGTCTTCGTCGACTGGCCGCACATCGTCAGGGGCGCCCCCTGGCTCGACCTGCTGCTGATGCTCCCGTGCGTCAGGGCCCAGGGCGGCCCGGACCCCGAGGAGCTGTTCGCCGCGCACCCGCTCGGCCGCGCCGCCGACCCGGACGCCGTCACCGCCGCCCTCGCGGGCCTGGCCGGCTACTTCGTCCACCGCTCGCTCCAGCCCCCGCCCCCGGGCATCCCCACGGTCCGCGCCTTCCAACGCGCCCAGGGCGAGGCGGCGTTGGAGTGGCTCAGGAAGCGGCTGTGACCAGCCCCCGCACCACCCGCAGATCCGCGCCCATCTCCGGATGCCACTGCACCCCCAACGCCCAGTCGGCGGTGGGCAGTTCCACCGCCTCCACCGTGCCGTCCGCCGCGTACGCCGAGGCCAGCAGCCCGGTGCCGAGCCGGTCCACGGCCTGGTGGTGGTACGTCGGTACGGACGTCTCCTCCGGGACGAGCCCGGCGTACAACGTCCCCGGCACCGGCTTCACCGCATGCCGCCCGAAGACGCCGACCACCTCCGCGTGGCCCTCGATGTGCTGGACGAGCGTGCCGCCGAGGGCGACGTTCAGCAGCTGCATGCCGCGGCAGATCCCCAGCAGCGGAACGCCCGCCGCCAGGGCCGCGTCGATCAGCGCCAGCTCCCAGGCGTCCCGTTCCCGCGCGGGCGGGCCGGTGCGGGGCTCGCGCTCGGCGCCGTAGCGGACCGGCTCGACGTCCGGGCCGCCCGCGATCACCAGCCCGTCGAGGCGGGCCACCGTCGCGGCGGCGTGCTCGGGCGCGTCCGGCGGCAGCATGGCCGCCAGCCCGCCCGACCGCTGGACGAGCCGCGGATATCCGGCGGGCAGCAGCGCCGCCTCCAGCTCCCACACGCCCCAGCGCGCCCCGGCCTCCAGATACGTACTGATGCCGATCAGCGGCCTGCCCGCCATGCGCCCTCCCGGTTCGGCAAAGGATTGTTTCCATACCTTTGTCGACGGAAGGTATCCAAAACAAGTCCCCGGCGGCCTCTTCCGCGCCTGCTACGCCAGGAATCCCCTGAGCAGCGCCGCCGTCCCCGCGCAGTGCTCCCGCATCATCTCCCGCGCGCCGTCCGCGTCCCCGTCCAGCACCGCCTCCACCAGCGCGCCGTGCTGCCGCTGGGAGTGCTCCAGGTTCCGTACCAGCAGCGGGATGCAGTCCAGCAGGTCGTTCACCGTGGCCCGCACCGCCGCGTACTGCGCGGTCAGCGTCGGCGAGCCGCACAGCTCGGCCAGCGTCAGGTGCAGCAGAGTGTCCAGGCGCCGGTAGTCCGTCAGCGGCGCGTCCTGCGTGCGGGCCAGGGCCTCGCGCAGCCGGTCCGCCTGCTCGTCCGTCAGTCCGTGCGCCGCGCACAGGCCCGCCGCCCCGACCTCCAGCACCTCCCGGAACCGGAGCACGTCCTCGATGTCGACCTCGGCGATCCGCCGCCGCAGCTCACCCTCGCCGAGGTCGCCCGCGTCCGCGCGCGGCAGCACGAAGGTGCCGCCGTACCGCCCGCGCCGCGACTCGACCAGCCCCTGGTCCTGGAGGACCTTCAGCACCTCGCGCAGCGTCACCCGGCTGATCCCGAGCCGCTCCGCCAGCTCCCGCTCGGCCGGCAGCCGCTCGCCCCCCGGCACCAGCCCCAGCCGTACGACCTGCAGGATCTGCTCCAGCGCCTCCTCGAACCCGTTGCCCGCCCGCACCGGCCGCAGCACCGGCGTCAGACGGTCCTCCGGACCGGCCTGCGGATCCAGCGACATCCCGCCGCACCCCCTTCCCAAGCAATGGTTCTCCGCAATACCTTATGGCTTCCGGCCGGGCCGAAAAAAGCGCAGAAGCCGAAGGAGCTCTCCCGTGGCAGACCGCACACCCCCGCTGAGCGTCGAGGAGCTGCACGCCCTCGTCGCGAGCGGTGAGATCGACACCGTCGTCCTGGCCTTCCCCGACATGCAGGGACGGCTCCAGGGCAAGCGGTTCGCCGCCCGCTTCTTCCTCGACGAGGTACTCCACCACGGCACCGAGGGCTGCAACTACCTCCTGGCCGTCGACACCGAGATGAACACCGTCGACGGCTATGAGATGTCCTCCTGGGACCGCGGCTACGGCGACTTCGCCATGCACCCGGACCTCTCCACCCTCCGCCGCGTGCCCTGGAACGCCGGAACCGCGATGCTCATCGCAGACCTCGCCTGGGAGGACGGCTCCCCGGTCGTCGCCGCGCCCCGCCAGATCCTGCGCCGCCAGCTCGACCGCCTCGCCGAGCACGGCTACACCGCCCAGGTCGGCACCGAGCTGGAGTTCATCGTCTTCAAGGACACCTACGAACAGGCCTGGGACGCCAACTACCGGGGCCTCACCCCGGCGAACCAGTACAACATCGACTACTCGGTGCTCGGGACCGGCCGTATCGAGCCGCTGCTCCGCCGCATCCGCAACGAGATGGCGGGTGCCGGCCTGACCGTCGAGTCCGCCAAGGGCGAGTGCAACCCCGGACAGCACGAGATCGCCTTCCGCTACGACGACGCCCTGCGCACCTGCGACCAGCACGCCGTCTACAAGACCGGCGCCAAGGAGATCGCCGCCCAGGAAGGCGTCTCGATCACCTTCATGGCCAAGTACAACGAGCGCGAGGGCAACTCCTGCCACATCCACCTCTCCCTCGCGGACGCGGCGGGCAACAACGCGATGGCCGACGACGGCGGCATGTCCGACGTCATGCGGTACTTCCTCGCCGGACAACTGGCGGCCCTCCGCGACTTCTCGCTCCTCTACGCGCCCAACATCAACTCGTACAAGCGCTTCCAGCCCGGCTCCTTCGCCCCGACCGCCGTCGCCTGGGGCCACGACAACCGCACCTGCGCCCTGCGGGTCGTCGGCCACGGCCGCTCGCTGCGCTTCGAGAACCGGCTGCCGGGAGGCGACGTGAACCCCCACCTGGCGGTCGCGGGCCTGGTGGCGGCCGGGCTGTACGGCATCGAGCAGAAGCTGGAGCTGCCGCAGGCATGCCCCGGCAACGCCTACACCGGCGAGTACGCGCACGTCCCCACCACCCTCCGCGAGGCCGCCGAACTCTGGGAGAACAGCCCCATCGCCAAGGCCGCCTTCGGCGACGAGGTCGTCGCCCACTACCGCAACATGGCACGCGTCGAACTGGACGCCTTCGACGCGGCCGTCACCGACTGGGAGCTGCGCCGCTCCTTCGAACGTCTGTGAAAGGTCCTGCGTTGTCGTACGAGCATGAGCTCAAGATCCTGAACCCGGCCACCGAGGAGATCATCGCCACCGTTCCCGCCGCCACCGCCGCCGACGTGGACGCGGCGGTCGCCCGGGCCACCACGGCACAGGCGAAGTGGGCCGCACTGGCACCCGCCGACCGGGCCCGGCTGCTGCGCCGGTTCGCCGACGCGGTCGACCGACACGGGGAGGAACTGGCCCGGCTGGAGGTCCGCGAGGCCGGCCACCTGCTCGGCAACGCCCGCTGGGAGGCGGGCAACGTCCGGGACCTGCTGGAGTACGCGGCCGGGGGAGTGGAGCGCCTGAACGGCCGGCAGATCCCGGTCCCCGGCGGACTCGACGTCACGATCCTCGAACCGCTCGGCGTCGTCGGGATCATCGCCCCCTGGAACTTCCCGATGCCCATCGCGGCCTGGGGCACGGCCCCCGCCCTCGCCGCCGGCAACGCGGTCCTCCTCAAGCCCGCCGAGACCACCCCGCTGACCGCCCTGCGCCTCGCCGAACTGGCCCTTGCGGCGGGCCTGCCGGAAGGGCTGTTCCAGGTGCTGCCCGGCCACGGCCCGGTCACCGGCAACGCCCTGGTCGAACATCCCGGCGTCGCTAAGATCGTGTTCACCGGGTCCGCCCGCACCGGCCACGCGGTCATGGAGCGCTGTGCCCGCCGGATCAAGCCGGTCACCCTCGAACTCGGCGGCAAGAGCCCCAACGTCGTCTTCGCCGACGCGGACCTCGCCGCGGCGCTCGACCCCTTCTCCTTCCTCGACAACTCAGGCCAGGACTGCTGCGCCCGCACCCGCATCCTGGTCCAGGAGTCCGTCTACGACGAGGCGCGCGAACTGCTCGCCGGCGCGCTGAAGGCCGTCGTCGTGGGCGACCCGGCCGACGAGAGGACCCAGATGGGCCCGCTGATCTCCCGTCAGCAGCTCGACCGGGTCAGGGCATTGGCACCCGAGGACATCCCCGGCCTGCGCGGCAGCGCCCCCGACGGCCCCGGCTTCTGGTTCGCGCCGACCGTGCTCACCGGCGCGACCCCCGACTCCGAGGCCGCCCGCGAGGAGATCTTCGGCCCGGTCGCCGTCCTGCTGCCGTTCACCGACGAGGCGGACGCGATCCGCCTCGCCAACGACACCCCGTACGGCCTCTCGGGCTCCATCTGGACCCGGGACGTGGGCCGCGCCCTGCGGGTGTCGAGCGCCGTGCGGGCCGGCAACCTGTCCGTCAACTCCCACTCCAGCGTCCGCTACTGGACCCCGTTCGGCGGTTACAAGCAGTCCGGACTCGGCCGTGAACTCGGCCCGGACGCCCTGACCGCCTTCACCGAGACCAAGAACGTCTTCATCAGCAACGTCTCCCCGAGCACGGAGGGCCCCGCACAGTGACCGAACAGATTGTGTGCCGCCGCCTGGTCGGCCGTACGGCCGTCATCACCGGCGCCGGCAGCGGCATCGGCCTCGCCACCGCACGCCGGCTCGCCTCCGAGGGCGCCCACGTCGTCTGCGCCGACGTCGACGAGGCCCGCGGCAAGGCCGCCGCGGACGAGGTCGGCGGCCTCTTCGTGAAGGTCGACGTCACCGACGCCGAGCAGGTGGAGGCGCTGTTCAGGACGGCCTACGACACCTACGGCAGCGTCGACATCGCCTTCAACAACGCGGGCATCTCCCCGCCGGACGACGACTCCATCCTGGACACCGGCCTGGAGGCATGGAAGCGCGTCCAGGAGGTCAACCTCACCTCCGTCTACCTGTGCTGCAAGGCTGCGATCCCCTACATGCGGCGGCAGGGCAAGGGTTCCATCATCAACACGGCGTCGTTCGTGGCACGCATGGGCGCGGCGACCTCGCAGATCTCGTACACCGCGTCCAAGGGCGGCGTCCTGGCCATGTCCCGCGAGCTGGGCGTGCAGTTCGCGAGGGAGGGCATCCGGGTCAACGCCCTCTGCCCGGGCCCGGTCAACACCCCCCTCCTCCAGGAGCTGTTCGCCAAGGACCCCGAGCGGGCCGCCCGGCGCCTCGTCCACATCCCCGTGGGCCGGTTCGCCGAGGCCGAGGAGATCGCCGCCGCCGTCGCCTTCCTGGCCAGCGACGACTCCTCCTTCGTCAACGCCAGCGACTTCCTGGTGGACGGCGGAATCTCCGGCGCCTACGTCACGCCGCTGTAGGCCGCGCCCTACAGTGCCGGGATGAGCATGACGCCCCCGCCCGGCTGGTACCCCGACCCGCACGCCCCGCACCTGGAGCGCTGGTGGGACGGAACCACCTGGACCGAGCACCGGCGCGAGCCCGCACTCCCGGGCCCGCCGGTGCCGGTCGCGGCCGACGGCACCTCGGGGCGGGCCAGGGCGATCGCCCTCACCACCGCCGGGGCGGTCCTGGTCGCCGCGATCGTCACGGGCGCGTTCGTACTGCGTGAGGACGACGGCGGCGAGGGCACCGGGGCCGACGTGGCCGCGACGGAGTCGATCACCCCCACTCACGCGCCGACCAGCGAGCCACCGTCACCCGCGGACACCGCCCCCGAACCCGCCGCCGACGACCCGGCCGTGGTGGAGGACCAGCTCAACGGCATCACCGTGCCGCTGCTCGACGGCTGGGTGCGCCCGCAGTACACGGTCGACGACGACATCCTCATGACCACCGACGGCACCTACGACTGCCCCGGCGACCCCGGCGTCTGCCGACATGGCCTCGTCACCTCCCGCACGGTCACCGACAACGACGAGACGTCCCCCGAGGCCCTCGCCGAGGCGGACATCTCCGAGGCCGCCGACGCCGCCTACGACCGCGACCTGATCGGCAAGCGGCCCTTCGGCGGCATCGAGTCCCACCAGCTCGTGAAGTCCGGGCCGGTCGCGGTGGCGGGGCGGGCCGGCTATTTCGTGCGCTGGCGCGTCAAGACGGCCGAAGGGCCCGGCGGTTACGTGCAGTCCCTCGCCTTCCAGTCCAGCGTCGGCACCGAGGCCCCGGTCATCGTGCGCTATGTCTTCGACGCGGGCGAGGACGGTCCGCCGCTCGCCGACATGGACCGGATCACCCAGGGCATCCGGTCCCTGTCGGGCACGGCGGACGGCGGCGTGGGCAGCAGCATCGGCCCCACCGGCTGACCTACAGGAAGGTCTGCCCTTCGCCGCGATACGTCGGCACGGTCGCCGTCACGGCATCCCCCGCCACGAGATGCAGCGCGTCGAACCGCTCGCACAGCTCACCGGCCTTGGCGTGCCGGAACCACACCTTGTCGCCGATGAGGAGGTCGTCGGCGGGGGAGCCCAGCAGCGGGGTCTGCACCTCGCCCGGACCCTCCTGAGGGTCGTACTTCAACCCCTCGGGGAGGTAGGGCACGGGCAGCCGGTCGGGCCCCGGGGCACCGGAGGCGGGGTAGCCGCCGCCGAGGACCGTCACGACCCCGACCCCCGGCCGCCGCACGACGGGCTGGGCGAACAGGGCCGCCGGGCGCCCGCTGAAGGACGTGTAGTTGTCGAACAGCCGCGGCACGTACAGCCCGGACCCGGCGCCGATCTCCGTGACGGCGTCCTCCGCGGCCGTGGTCTGCACACTGCCCGTGCCACCGCCGTTGACGAACTCCAGATCCGGCACGACGGCCCGCAGGGCGCGCACCACCCCAGCCCGCCGCTCGGCGAGCTCACGGCGCGCGGTGGCCTGCATCAGCCGCACGGCACGCGACCGGAACGGATGCCCGGCGACGGAGTCGCCCACCCCGGCGATATGCCCCTCGTACGCCATGATCCCGACGACCTTGAAGCCGGGCCGCCGGGCCACCGCCCGTGCCAGGTCGGCGACTTGGGCGGGGGAGTGCAGCGGGGAGCGGCGCGCCCCGACCCGCACCCGCCCGCCGAGAAGCCTGAGCGAGGTGTCCAACTCCAGGCAGACCCGGACGACTTCACGCCCGCCGTCCCGGGAGCGGTCGATGAGATCGAGCTGGGCGACGTCGTCGACCATGACGGCGACGGCGGAGGCGAGCTTGGGATCGGAGGTCAGTTCGGCGAAACCGGCGCTGTCCGCGGACGGGTAGGCGAGCAGGACGTCGTCGAATCCGGACCGGGCCAGCCACAGCGACTCGGCGAGGGTGAAGGACATGATCCCCGCGAAGCCGTCCTTCGCGAGTACTCGTTCCAGCAGCGCCCGGCACCGCACGGACTTGCTGGCGACCCGGATCGGCTTCCCGCCCGCCCGGCGGACGAGATCGTCCGCGTTGGCGTCGAAGGCGTCGAGATCCACGATCGCGAGAGGGGCGTCGAGGTGGGCGGTGGCCCGGTCGTAACGGGCCCGGTCGGCGGCGCGCGCAGTCATGAACGAAGCCTGCCAGACAGGATTACCGCAGGGTAGGGGGACGTTCCGGGCAGATGCCCCGGGCTCGTGGACTGGTTCCCGCTCGCCCGGGGACAAGCCGTAGAGTGACGCGCACGTACGAAGGGTGTGCCGGGATGCCGGGCCATCCGCGCGGGTATGCGTGCCCGGGGACGGAGAACGACGGAGAGCTCCGCCCGCGCCCGGGCGCCCGCGTACGACCACAGGCCCGGGCACGAGGGAAACGGGGGGCGCATGAGCACGGAAGCGCGGCACGCCTCCATCCCCCCACGCCCCACCACGCCACCCCGCCCCACGGCCCCGAAGCAAGCCGAACCCTCCGAACGGCCCGCGGGTGCGCAGGGCGAGGCAGGGGCAGGCGCTGATATGACGGACGGCGGCCGACAGGTTTCGCGCGAGTCCGCCCCCGAGCGCCCGGCGGCCCCCACCACCCCGGACACCCCGCCCCGCTTCCCACCCCTGCGCACCCCTACGGCCAACCACACCGCCACCACACCTACGCCCCCGCCGCCGGCTTCCGCCGAGGGCGCGGGGCCCACGCGCATGTCTCCGCCTGCGTCTCCGCCTTCTGCTTCCGCCGAGGGCGGAGCGTCGACACGTATGTCCCGTCCTGCTGCTTCCGCCGAGGGCGCGGGGCCTGCGCGCATGTCTCCGCCTTCCGCTTCCGCCGAGGGCGCGGCGTCCACGCGTACGTCCTCGTCTCCTGCCTCCGCCGAGGGCGCGGCGTCGACGCGCCTGACCCCGCCGCAGGCCTCTGCCGAGGGCGCCGCGTCCACACGTACCCCCCCGCCGTGTCCCTCCGCGGGCGGCGCCGCCACCCCCCGTGGGCCACTGCCCCCGCCTCGTGCCTCGGCACGCTTTCCGGACGCTCCACCGGTTGCCGGGGGCGGTGCGCGGGACGGCGCTGCGGGGAGCGCGGGCGGCGCGGAGGCCGACGGCGACGGACCCGGCCGGCCCGGCGGGGCCGGCGCGGCTGGCGGGGCAGGGACGGTCGTACCGCCGCGTCCGGCACACCGGCCCTCGGTGTCGCCCGAGCCTTCGGTGTCGCCCGAGCCTTCGGTGTCGCCCAAGTCCTCGGTGTCGCCCCAGCCTCCGGCGCCGCCCCGGCCTTCGGTGTCGCCCCGGCGTGGCGGTGTGCCCCCGGCGTCCGCGGCGGAGACGACGTTCCGGCTGCGCCCGGTTCCCGCGGAGCGGGGAGGCGAACCGGACGTCCGGCGCGGCCCGGCCGCGGCCACGTCGGCCGGTTCCGGCGCCGCGGCCCCCATCCACCCCGACCCCGCCCTCTCCTGGAGCGCTCCCCTGACATCCGGCCCTACACCTGGAGAAACCCTCGGATCCGGGCGACCCGTCGTGTCGTTCGGGGAGCCCGAGGGGTACGACGAGAACGCCCGGCCCCGGCCACTGGGCATGCGGGCCGGAGCGCGCACCGCCGCCGTGGCCGTCTGCCTCGTGCTCGGCCTCGGGCTCATCGGCGGTGCGGTGACCGGGAGCTGGCTCGTCGGCGACTCGGCCGCGGCAGGGGAGAAGGATTCCTTCACCGCCGCCGAGGCACTGTGGCACAGCGTCCCCGTGGACCAGCTCTTCCCGCCCACCGTGCAGGGCCGCGGCGCCGGACCCGGCGGCGCCGACCGCACCTGGACGCGGATCGCCGTCGCCCCGGACAGCGGCTGCGAGGACGCCTTCGACCCACTGCTGAAGAAGGCGCTCGCCCCCGTCGGGTGCCGACGCCTCCTGCGCGCCACCTACACCGACGCCACCCAGAGCCATGTCACCACCGTCGGCCTCCTGTTCACCAAGGCCGACGCGACCGGCATGGCCGCCCTCGACACCCGCTTCACCAAGGAACGTCTCGGCGACCGCGCCGACCTGATGCCCCGGACGTACCCCGCGAAGGGCACGGCCGCCGCGGACTTCGGCAGCGGGCAGCGCGCCTCCTGGGCGATCTCCGTCCTCACCGACGCCCCCGTCGTCGTGTACGCCGTCTCCGGCTGGGCCGACGGCCGCGCCGTCGACGAGCCGCAGTCCGCCACGGCCGCCATGCAGTCCGGCGCGACCACCCCCGTCGCCCAGGCCGGCCTCGGCCACGAGGCACAGGGCCTCGCCGACCGCGTCGAACGCGGCCTGCGCAAAGCCGTCGGCTCCCCGGCCACGGAGGGGACGGGAAAGACCTCATGAGCGCCGCCACCCACACCCGCCGGGCCGGCATCGTCAGCGCCCTCCTCGCCGCCTCCCTCGCCCTCGTCCCGGCCACCGCCGCGCACGCCGACGGCATACGCGCCAAGCAGTGGGCCCTCGACGCCATGCACACCCAGGAGGCCTGGCAGACCACCAAGGGCAAGGGCGTCACCGTCGCCGTCCTGGACACCGGTGTCGAGGCGGACCACCCCGACCTCGTCGGCAACGTCCTCGACGGCAAGGACATGGTCGGCTTCGGGGCGAGCCGCGGCGACGCCACCTGGGCCCGCCACGGCACCGCGATGGCTGGCATCATCGCCGGGCACGGCCACGGCTACGCGAACGGCGACGGCGTCATGGGCATCGCCCCGGAGGCCAGGATCCTCCCCGTCCGCGTGATCCTGGAGGACGGCGACTCCGCCCGCGGCAAGGCCCGCAACACCCGCGGCAACGCCCTCGCCGAGGGCATCCGCTGGGCCGCCGACCACGGCGCCGACGTCATCAACCTCTCCCTGGGCGACGACTCCAAGTCCGCCCACCCCGAACCCGCCGAGGACGAGGCCGTCCAGTACGCCCTGAAGAAGGGCGTCACCGTCGTCGCCTCGGCCGGCAACGGCGGCGAGAAGGGCGACCACATCTCCTACCCGGCCGCCTACCCGGGCGTCATCGCCGCGACCGCCGTCGACCGCTACGGCACCCGCGCCTCCTTCTCCACGCGCCGCTGGTACGCCACGGTCGCAGCCCCCGGCGACGACGTCGTCATCGCCGACCCCGACCACAAGTACTACGAGGGGTGGGGCACGAGCGCGGCGGCGGCCTTCGTCTCCGGCGCCGTCGCCCTCGTCAAGTCGGCCCACCCCGGCCTGACCCCCGCGCAGGTCAAGAAGCTCCTGGAGGACACGGCCCGGGACGCCCCCGTCGGCGGCCGTGACGACTCCCGCGGCTACGGCTTCGTCGACCCCGCCGCCGCCCTCAAGGCAGCCGCCCGCCTCGACCCGGAGGGCCTGAAGTCGGCGGCGTACGGGGAGCGTTACTTCGGCGCGGGCCCCGACGCCCCCGAGGCGGAGGACGACACCGCCGACTGGGCGGCTCCCCTGGCGGGCAGCGTCGGAGGCGTGCTGCTGGTGATGGCGGTGGTGCTGTGGCGGGGCCGCAGGGAACGGTACGACGGCTTCTAGGACGTCACTGGGAGGCGGTGGTGGCGGCAGCTGACGCCGAGGCGTGCGTGCTCTCGCCCGCGAACACCGACACCGCCGCCCGCGCCGCCGACTCCACCAACGAGATCCCCTTCTCCTTCGTCGCGTTGCCGTTCGACAGCGCGACGACGAGATAGTCGTTCCCGTCCGCAGCGGTCACCCGCCCGATGCTGTTGATGTCCCACAGCCCGGTCGTACTGCGCGGCAGCCAGCCGTTCTTGAGTGCCCACGAGGAGCCGTCGGCGGCGGCCGAAACCCCCCAGTGCTGGTCGGTGGCTATCTGCCCCATCAGCCCCTGGAGGTACTTCCGGGAGGTCTCGCTCAGCTTCGAGCCGTCCCCGAACACCTGCTGGAGCAGGGCGAGTTGATCGGCGGCCGTGGTCTGGGTCAGCCCCCACAGCATGCCGTCGCCGCCCTCGGTGCCGGTGAGCCCGAAGCGCTCGTTCGCCGCGTCCAGCCCCGCCGCCTTGCCGATGGCCCGCCACAGCGCCGACGCGGAGGCGTTGTCGCTGTTCTCGATCATTGCGGTGGCGTACGACTTCTCCGCCGCCGTCAGTGAGCGGTCCTCGTCCTGCGCCTGGAGCAGCAGCGCCGCCAGGATGTCGACCTTGACGATGCTCGCCGTGTCGAAGGCGGCGTCCCCGTACGTGGCGCTGTCGCCGGAGTCCAGGTCGAGCACGGCCACCGACACGTCCGCGTCGTCCGGCACGGCCACCGCGTCCAGCGCGTCGGCCAGCAGCCCGTCGTAGTCCACCGCGGGCACCGCCACGGGCTCCACCGAAGCCTCCTCGCTCGCCGCACTCGCCGCCGCGTCCGGCGACGCGGCCGACGATACGGGCCGGGCACCGGAGTGCGCCTGCGCCTTCACATAGACCGTCCCGGCGGCCGTACCGCCGACGACGGCCACGGAGGCGAGGACGGTGTATACGAGAGGGCGGCGCCGGGATGGGCGGGCGCGGCGGTTCCGGCGGGCTCTGGGGGACTCCATGCCCGTGATGCTCGGGCCGCCGGCTGTGCGGACCGTTAGACGGACGTTAGATGTGTGTCAGGGAAATCTGAGATTCCCGTGAGGGCGGTCACGCGCGGGTTTCCGGCCCCGCACAAGGCCAGCAGCATCCCCCCTATAGGGTCGGTGACCGTGGCGAACAAGAACATTCCCGACCCCGGCTTCTCCGACGACGACGGCTCCGCCGACCCGCGGCTGAGCGCGGCGCTCGCCGCCTGGGCCGAGGACCGCACCGCCGTGGCACCCGTCCTGGAGGCACTCAAGGGCGCCCGGCTGCTCGTCCCCGTCGTGGCCGTGCTCGGCGAGGTCGAGGAGGACGAGAACGGACTGCGCCGCGAGAAGACCAGCGACATGGCCGTGCCCACCCTCAAGGCCGGAGCCCGGACCGCCCTGCCGGCTTTCACCTCCACCGACTCGCTGTCCCGCTGGGACCCGGCGGCCCGCCCCGTCGCCGTGCCCCTGCACCAGGCGCTCCAGGCCGTCGCGCACGAGAAGGCGGACACCCTCCTGCTCGACATGGCGGGACCGGTGACCTTCGAACTGACGGGGCCGGCGCTGCTCGCCCTCGCCGAGGGCCGTACGACGGCCGACCCGCTCGCCGATCCTGCGGTCGTCGCGGCGGTACGGCAAGCGGTGGCCGCCGAACCGGCCGTGCTCCGCGCCCACCTCGGGCCCGGACAGGCGGACGGCACCCTGGCCCTCGTACTCGACCCGGCGGCGCCCCCCGCGGAGGCCGCCCGTGCCGTCGCCGAGCGGATCGCCGCCGACGAAACGCTGAGGGCCCGCCTGGTGCGCGGCCTCGACCTGGCACTGCTGCCGGCCACGGCCACGCCTCCGGGCGAGCCCCTGTACGTGCGCGGGTGAAGACGCGGGGAACTAGCCGTAGATCGGGCCGGTGTACTTCTCGCCCGGCCCCTGGCCCGGCTCGTCCGGGACGATGGACGCCTCGCGGAACGCCAGTTGCAGCGACTTCAGGCCGTCGCGCAGCGGGGCCGCGTGGAAGGAGCTGATCTCGGTCGCGCTGCCGTCCAGCAGACCGGCGAGGGCGTGGATCAGCTTGCGGGCCTCGTCCAGGTCCTTGTACTTGTCACCCTCCTCGGTCAGACCGAGCTTCACCGCGGCGGCGCTCATCAGGTTCACGGCGACCGTCACGATCACCTCGACGGCGGGGACCTCGGCGATGTCGCGGGTCATCTCGTCGAAGTCGGCGGGCGCGGCGGCGGGCGCGGGGGTGGACTCAGGAGGGGTGTCACTCATGTCCCACACGATAGGGCCCGGGGCGTACCGCTCCGCACCGGGCCTGGTGCACACCGGTTCGCACCACCGCCGGGTTGCTGCTAACCTTGTGTGACGACCGGCTGGATACTCGCGTGTCCGGCCCACAAGTGGAGGCTCCGATCTCCCACCTGACCGCCCCCAGGGCGGCGGGTCACCCGGTCAGGCGGCCGCCATCGTTCCGTACGGACGATGGAGTCGCCCGAAATCGCGCCCCGCGATCATCGTGGCGGTGCTCCGGTAGTGCTTTGGAGCCCCCTCATGTGATCGTCCGGGGCATTTTTTGTGCTTCGGTGCGGTTAGGTCCTACGAAAAGAGACGTACGCGGCTGTCCGCCAGACCGCCGTATGGTGCTACCGAGGAGGATCCATCAGCACCGAGCCCCGCATCAACGACCGGATTCGCGTTCCCGAGGTGCGACTTGTCGGTCCCAGTGGCGAGCAGGTCGGGATTGTCCCGCTTGCCAAGGCCCTGGAGCTTGCGCAGGAGTACGACCTCGACCTGGTCGAGGTGGCGGCGAACGCCCGCCCGCCGGTCTGCAAGCTCATGGACTACGGGAAGTTCAAGTACGAGTCGGCCATGAAGGCCCGTGAGGCGCGCAAGAACCAGGCGCACACGGTCATCAAGGAGATGAAGCTCCGGCCGAAGATCGACCCGCACGACTATGACACCAAGAAGGGTCACGTCGTCCGGTTCCTCAAGCAGGGCGACAAGGTCAAGATCACGATCATGTTCCGTGGTCGCGAGCAGTCCCGGCCGGAGCTCGGCTACCGACTGCTGCAGCGTCTCGCGGAGGACGTCCAGGACCTCGGCTTCGTGGAGTCGAACCCGAAGCAGGACGGCCGCAACATGATCATGGTTCTCGGTCCGCACAAGAAGAAGACCGAGGCGATGGCCGAGGCGCGCCAGGCGCAGGAGGCCCGCAAGGCCGACGCGAAGGCCAACCCTGGCAAGTCGCAGAACGCCGCGGAGGCCCAGGCCGACGAGGCTCCTGAGGCCGCCGAGGCGCAGGCCGAGGCTCCGGCCGAGGCGTGATCCCAGGGACGCGAGTCCCCAGGACGTAACCGATACAAGAGCGACGCTCCACCCGTGCCCGGTTTCGCGACCGGGCACCGGAGCGCCACCCAGAGGAGAGAACGGCGCTATGCCGAAGAACAAGTCGCACAGCGGTGCCAGCAAGCGCTTCAAGGTCACCGGCTCCGGCAAGGTGCTCCGTGAGCGCGCCGGCAAGCGCCACCTGCTCGAGCACAAGTCGTCCCGCGTGACGCGTCGCCTCACCGGCAACGCCGAGATGGCCCCGGGCGACGCCGCGAAGATCAAGAAGCTTCTCGGCAAGTGAGGTCGGGCGCGCAGCGCCTGATCCACCTCCAGACCGGGACCCCATCGATTTCCGGGCCGTGTGAGTCCAACCACGGCCCCGCTACAAGGAGTTAACAAGTGGCACGCGTCAAGCGGGCAGTCAACGCCCACAAGAAGCGCCGGGCGATCCTCGAGCAGGCCTCCGGCTACCGCGGTCAGCGTTCGCGCCTGTACCGCAAGGCCAAGGAGCAGGTCACCCACTCGCTGGTCTACAACTACAACGACCGCAAGAAGCGCAAGGGCGACTTCCGTCAGCTGTGGATCCAGCGCATCAACGCCGCTGCCCGCGCCAACGGCATCACGTACAACCGCTTCATCCAGGGTCTGAAGGCCGCGAACATCGAGGTCGACCGCAAGATCCTGGCCGAGCTGGCCGTGAACGACGCCACCGCGTTCGCCGCGCTGGTCGAGGTCGCGCAGAAGGCCCTGCCGGCCGACGTCAACGCCCCCAAGGCGGCCTGACGCTGCGCTTGGCCTAGGCCGACGTGAAAGTGCGGACCCGTGGGCTGCTGCCTGCGGGTCCGTTGCGTTGAGTGGCGCGGATGGGTTTGGCACCGCCGAATTCCGCCGTCGTGATTGATCGCCGTTGCGGCGGAAAACCGGTACCGAAGGTGAGTTGGATGCCCCCTGTTGCCCCCGAGCTGATCTCCCCCCGTTCCCCCCGCGTCTCCGCCGCCCGGCGGCTCGCCAAGCGGAACTTCCGGGGCAAGGAGCGGCTGTTCCTGGCCGAGGGGCCGCAGGCCGTGCGGGAGGCCGCCGGGCACGGGCTGGTGGAGCTGTTCGCCACCGTCGAGGCGGCTGAGCGGTACGCCGACATCATCGGCGAGGCCCGTGCCGTCGGCGCCCGCGTGCACCTCGCCTCCGAGGACGTCATCGCCGACATCTCCACCACCGTCACCCCGCAGGGGCTCGTCGGGGTGTGCGGGTTCCTCGACACGCCCTTCGAGGACATCCTTGCCGCCCGCCCCAAGCTGGTCGCCGTCCTCGCCCACGTCCGCGACCCCGGCAACGCCGGCACCGTCCTGCGCTGCGCCGACGCCGCCGGCGCCGAGGCCGTCGTCCTGACCGACGCCTCCGTCGATCTCTACAACCCCAAGGCCGTACGGGCCTCGGTGGGCTCGCTGTTCCATCTGCCGGTCGCCGTCGGCGTGCCCGTGGAGCAGGCGGTCCAGGGGCTCAAGGACGCCGGAGTGCGGATCCTCGCCGCCGACGGGGCCGGGAGCGACGACCTCGACGACGAGCTCGACAAGGGCACCATGGGCGGGCCCACCGCGTGGGTGTTCGGCAACGAGGCGTGGGGGCTCCCGGAGGAGACCCGCGCGCTCGCGGACGCCGTGGTGCGCGTCCCGATCCACGGAAAGGCCGAGAGCCTGAACCTCGCGACCGCGGCCGCCGTATGTCTCTACGCGTCGGCCCGTGCACAGCGCGCCTCCGGAGGGTGCCGCTCCGTCACCCACAGCTAGTAGGGTGACCAGCTCGGGGGCCCCTCAGCCGTCGTGAGAGGTGGGGTACGGGGATGAGTGTCGGGGCGAGCAGCGCACCGGGAGCACAGGCTGGTGAGCACGCCGCGCACGCCTGCGACCCCAACGACCTGCCCGACGGTCTCGTCGTCGCCGACGAGCAGGGCCACGTGATCTGTTACAACGCCGCCGCCGAGCGCATCACCGGGGTCCCCGTCGCCGAGGCCCTCGGGCAGCGGCTGGAGAAGGCCCTGCCGTTAGAGGACCTGGAGGGGCGGCGCTGGTGGCAGCTGACCGACCCCTACGGCGGACTCGCCATCCGGACCCGGCAGCCCGAGCGCAACCTGCTGCTCCCCGGCGGCCGTGAGGTCCTCGTCTCCGCCCGCTACGTCCGCACCGGACCCACCGGACCCGTCCGGCGGGTCGTCGTCTGCCTGCGCGACACCGAGGCACGGCGCCGCACCGAGCGCAGCCACGCCGAACTGATCGCCACCGTCGCCCACGAGCTGCGCTCCCCGCTCACCTCGGTCAAGGGCTTCACCGCCACACTGCTCGCGAAGTGGGAGCGTTTCACCGACGACCAGAAACGGCTGATGCTGGAGACGGTCGACGCCGACGCCGACCGGGTCACCCGGCTCATCGCCGAGCTGCTCGACATCTCCCGGATCGACTCGGGACGGCTGGAGGTGCGGCGGCAGCCCGTCGACATCGGGGCCGCCGTCGGGCGGCACATCCAGGCGTACGTCGCCGCCGGGCAGACCGCCGACCGCTTCCTGCTCCGCGTGGAACAGCCGCTGCCCCCGCTCTGGGCCGACCCCGACAAGATCGACCAGGTGCTCAGCAACCTGCTGGAAAATGCCGTGCGCCACGGCGAGGGAACCGTCACGATTGACGTCACGCCCGCCGCGTCCCCCCGGGAAGGGGAGGACATCGGCACATCGGTCACCGTGAGCGACGAGGGGCCCGGCATCCCGGAGGAATCCATGAACCGCGTCTTCACCCGCTTCTGGCGGGGCAGCAAGCGCGGCGGCACGGGCCTCGGGCTGTACATCGTCAAGGGCATCGTCGAGGCCCACGGCGGCGTCATCACGGTCGGCCGCGCCCCCGGCGGCGGCGCCGAGTTCCGATTTACGTTGCCCGTGGCGGCCCCGGCGTATCTCACCTGAGAGCCGGAGAGCGGCCCCACGGGCGCATTCGTATACCTCCACCCCGTTAGACTCGGCCTTTGGCACCTTTGTGTCCTGCGCACGGCCCTCAGCCGGTCTAGGGGACCTTCAGCCAGCCAATCGGAAGCACGGGAAGAGATGTCGGCACCGAATAAGTCGTACGACCCTGTCGAGGTCGAGGCATTGAAGCCAGAAGAGATC
This sequence comes from Streptomyces sp. Act143, assembly GCF_003143935.1. GTDB lineage: Bacteria > Actinomycetota > Actinomycetes > Streptomycetales > Streptomycetaceae > Streptomyces. The sequence continues at coordinate 8,755,596 of NZ_QFRX01000001.1, forward strand.
GAGCGCATGCGGGACGAGGCGCTCGCCGCCTTCGCCGCCGCGGACTCCCTCGACGCGCTCCAGGAGGCCAAGGTCGCCCACACCGGCGGCACCTCGCCGCTGGCCCTCGCCAACCGCGAGATCGGCGCCCTGCCCCCGCACGCGAAGGCCGCCGCCGGAAAGCTCGTCGGCCAGGCCCGCGGCGCGGTGAACAAGGCCCTCGCCGGCCGCCAGGCCGAGCTGGAGGCGGAGCGCGACGCCCGCGTGCTGGTCGAGGAGTCGGTGGATGTCACGCTGCCGTACGACCGCGTGCCGGCCGGCGCCCGCCACCCGCTCACCACGCTGTCGGAGCGCATCGAGGACGTCTTCGTGGCCATGGGCTACGAGGTCGCCGAGGGCCCGCAGGTCGAGGCCGAGTGGTTCAACTTCGACGCCCTCAACATCGGCCCGGACCACCCGGCCCGCGGCGAGGCCGACACCTTCTTCGTGGAGGGCCCTGAGGGCGGCACCGAGTCCGGTGTCGTGCTGCGCACCCACACCTCGCCCGTGCAGATCCGCTCGCTGCTCGACCGTGAGCTGCCGGTGTACGTGATCTGCCCCGGCGTCGTCTACCGCACCGACGAGCTGGACGCCACGCACACCCCCGTCTTCCGCCAGGTCGAGCTGCTGGCCGTGGACGAGGGCCTCACCATGGCCGACCTCAAGGGCACCATGGACCACATGGTCCAGTCCCTGTTCGGCGAGGGCATGAAGACGCGGCTGCGCCCGAACTTCTTCCCCTTCACCGAGCCGTCCGCCGAGATGGACATGGTGTGCTACGTCTGCCGCGGCGAGTCCGTCGGCAACCCCGACCGCCCCTGCCGCACCTGCTCCTCCGAGGGCTGGATCGAGCTCGGCGGCTGCGGCATGGTCAACCCCAAGGTGCTCACCGCCTGTGGCGTCGACCCCGAGAAGTACAGCGGATTCGCCTTCGGGTTCGGCATCGAACGGATGCTGATGTTCCGCCACAACGTCGAAGACATGCGAGACATGGTCGAGGGTGACGTCCGGTTCACCCGGCCGTTCGGGATGGAGATCTGATGCGGGTCCCGCTTTCTTGGCTGCGGGAGTACGTCGACCTGCCGGCGACGGAGACCGGGCGTGACGTCCAGGCCAAGCTCATTTCGGCAGGCCTCGAGGTGGAGACCGTCGAGCAGCTCGGCGACGGCCTCAAGGGCCCCCTGGTCGTCGGCCAGGTGCTGACCATCGAGGAGCTGGAGGGCTTCAAGAAGCCGATCCGGTTCTGCACGGTGAACGTCGGCACCGCCAACGGCACCGGCGAGCCCCAGGAGATCGTCTGCGGCGCCCGCAACTTCGCGGTCGGCGACAAGGTCGTGGTCGTGCTCCCGGGTGCGGAGCTGCCCGGCGGTTTCGCCATCTCCGCCCGCAAGACCTACGGCAAGACGTCCCACGGCATGATCTGCTCCAGTGACGAGCTGGGCATGGGCGACGACGGCACCAAGGGCATCATCGTGCTGCCGCCGGAGACCGAGGTCGGCAAGGACGCCATCGAGCTGCTTGAGCTGGTCGACGAGGTCCTGGACATCGCCGTCACCGCCAACCGCGGCGACTGTCTGTCCATCCGCGGCGTGGCCCGGGAGACCGCCATCGCCTACGGGCTGCCGCTGCGTGACCCGGCCCTCCTCGACGTCCCGGGCCCCAACGCCTACGGCTACCCGGTCCAGGTCTCCGAGCCCTACGGCTGCGACCGCTTCACGGCCCGTACGGTCAGCGGCCTCAGCCCCGAGGCCCGGTCCCCGATCTGGCTCAAGCGCCGCCTCCAGAAGGTCGGCATGCGCCCGATCTCGCTCGCCGTCGACATCACCAACTACGTGATGATGGAGCTCGGCCAGCCGCTGCACGCCTACGACCGCAAGCTGGTCCAGGGCACCATCGGCGTCCGCCGGGCCGGCGAGGGCGAGAAGATCGTCACGCTGGACGGTGTCGAGCGGAAGCTGCACGCCGAGGACCTGGTCATCACCGACGACCGCGGCCCGATCGGCCTCGCGGGCGTGATGGGCGGCGCCAACACGGAGATCGCCGACCACGAAGAAGGCGAGGGCACCACCGACGTCGTCATCGAGGCCGCGCACTTCGACGCGGTGTCGATCGCCCGTACGGCCCGCCGTCACAAGCTGTCCTCCGAGGCGTCCCGGCGCTTCGAGCGGGGTGTCGACCCGGCCGCCGCGGCCGCCGCCGCCCAGCGCACGGTCGACCTTCTGGTGCTGCTGGCGGGCGGCACCGCCGACGCCGGCGTCACCGAGATCGCCGCGCCGTCCGCGCCGCACACCATCGCCGTCCCGGCCGACCACCCGGACAAGGTGGCGGGCGTGGAGTACGGCCGCGAGACCGTCGTCCGCCGTCTTCAGCAGGTCGGCTGCGACGTGTACGGGCAGGACGAGCTGATCGTCACCGTGCCGTCCTGGCGTCCCGACCTCACCGAGGTCAACGACCTGGCCGAAGAGGTCATCCGCCTGGAGGGCTACGAGAACCTGCCCTCCACGCTGCCCAAGCCCCCGTCGGGCCGCGGCCTGACCCACCGGCAGCGGCTGCACCGCCGGGTCGGCCGGGCGCTGGCCGGTGCCGGCTACGTCGAGGCGCCGAACTACCCCTTCGTCGGCGAGCAGGTCTTCGACCAGCTTCTCCTGGAGGCGGACGACCCGGCCCGCCGTGTCGTCAAGCTGACCAACCCGCTCAACGACGAGGAGCCCGCGCTCCGTACCTCGCTGCTGCCGGGTCTGCTGGGTGCGCTGCGGCGCAATGACGGGCGCGGCTCGCACGACCTCGCGCTGTTCGAGACGGGGCTGGTGTTCCGGCCGCGCGAGACGCGGGGCACGGCCGCCCGGCTGCCCGTCGACCGGCGTCCGACCGACGAGGAGATCGCCGGGCTGAACGCCGTACTGCCGGAGCAGCCGCGCCATGTGGCGGCGGTTCTGGCGGGCGCGCGTGAGCAGGCCGGCTGGTGGGGCAAGGGCCGTCCGGCGGACTGGGCCGACGCGATCGAGGCGGCGCGGGCGGTCGCCCGTGAGGCCGGCGTCGAGCTGGTTGTCCGCGGGGGTCAGTACGGTCCGTGGCACCCGGGCCGGTGCGCCGAGCTCGTGGTCGTCACCGACGGTGCGGAGACCGTGGTCGGTCACGCCGGTGAGCTGCACCCGCGCGTGGTGAAGGCCTTCGGTGTGCCGGCGCGGACGTGCGCGATGGAGCTGGACCTGGACGCGGTGGAGGCCGTCGGCGACGACACGCCCCAGGCGCCGGGCATCTCCACGTTCCCGGTGGCGACGCAGGACGTGGCGCTGGTCGTGGACCGGTTCGTGCCGCATGCCGACGTCGAGGCGGCGCTGCGCGAGGGCGCGGGTGAACTGCTGGAGGCGATCCGGCTGTTCGACGTGTACGAGAACGCGGAGCAGCTGGGCGACGGCAAGAAGTCGCTGGCGTACGCGCTGCGGTTCCGGGCCGGCGACCGGACGCTGACCGTGGACGAGGCCTCGGCCGCGCGGGATGCGGCCGTCGCCCTGGCGGGGGAGCGCACGGGAGCGGTTCTGCGCGGCTGACGACCGACCGTCACCTCACTCGTTCGAGTGAGAACTCCCAGTGATCTGGCCCATCCGGGCCATGGATCGACAGAATCGGACCGGCCTTTCGGGGTCGGTCCGATTCTGCTGTCTGGGCCTATATGGGGGGCCATCGGCATGATCCGTATCAGGGGTCGGGTTCCCCGCAAGGCCCTGGGGTTGGGGCTGCCCCTGGCCTGGGGTGCCGTGGCGATCACGTACAGGATGGCCTGTCCGCTCGCCCAGCAGACCGGGTTCGAGGCGCGGCTCCTCTCCAGTGCCGTCTTCTTCGCCATCGGCACCGGGCTGATAGCGCACGCCCGCCGGGCGCTGCTGCGGGAGTTGCGGCAGATCCGCCAGATCGCGGGGGCCGCGCAGAGCGCGTTGCTGCGTCCGTTGCCGCCTCGGATCGACGGACTCGATGTCGCCGCCGCCCAGCTCTCCGCCGATCGCGGGGCGTCCGTCGGCGGCGATCTCTACGAGGTCATCGCCACCGAGCACGGCGTGCGCGCGGTCATGGGTGACGTCCGTGGCCATGGGCTCGCCGCCATCGCGACCGCCGCCGCCGTCCTGGGCAGCTTCCGCGAGGCCGTGCACGACGAGGTCGAACTCGGCTGTGTCCTGCGGCGGCTGGAGCGGGCGCACGCCCGGCATCTGCGGGAGCGGGCCCGCGCGGAACATCCGTCCAGCGGGGTGGAGCCGGAGCATCCGGTCGCCGAGGAGTTCGTCACCCTACTGCTGCTGGAGATCCGCCAGGACGGCGCGGTGTACGCGCTGAACTGCGGTCATCCCTGGCCGTACCTCCTCAGCGGCCCGCAGGTGGACCCCCTCACCCGAGCGGATCCCCTCCCTCCGCTCGGGCCGTTCCCTCTGCCGTCCCACCTGCCCGCGGTGCCCTGCGGCCACCTGCTCCCGGGCGAGACCCTCGTCCTCCACACGGACGGGGCCGAGGACGCGCGGGACGCGCATGGCCGGTTCTTCTCCCTGCCGGCGGCACTGAGGAAGGCAGCGGGCCAGCCCCCGCAGGCGCTGCTGGGCTCGGTCTTCACAGCGCTTCTACGGCACTCGGGAACGCCACAGGACGACATCGCCTTGCTGATCCTGCGCAACGACCGCCCGCCCAGACGCTGCTCGGAGGCGCGGGGAACTGCGCGACCAGCCGCAGCTGACCCGCAGCCGACAACGCACCTCTAGCCCAACGGCGCTGAGTCGCTCGGCCAAGCCGGCGGCGGCCGTCCGCCCCGCCACGGAGTGTCGGGCAGGCAGCTGGGCGGACGGCGCGGAATCGGGCCGCCGCACTGTACGAGGGGGAGCCGGCGGCCCGGCCGGCCTCTTGCGAGGCATTTCAGTCAACCGGCAGGAAACTCTCCGCGACAGTGCGCGCACGCTGCGGATTCGAGCACTCCGTTCACACCCCGTGTGAACCCCGACCCACTACTCTGTCCGCACCGAGGCACCCGGGGGGCATATATGCAGCCCAATACTCTGCTCGACGCGATCCTGGACGAGGCGGGGATCTCGCACGCGGGGTTGGCCGCGCACGTGAACCAGGCGGGACGGGCGCGCGGACTCGCGCTCCGCTACGAACACACCGCCGTGGCACGCTGGCTGAAGGGGCAGCGCCCCCGTGGCCAGGTACCCGACCTCATCTGCGAGGTGCTCGCGGGCCGGCTGCACCGGACCGTCACCCTCGACGACATCGGCCTCGGTGTGCCCGGCGAGCCCGCCACCCCGCACGGCACCTCGCTGTCCGGGTTCGTGGAGCGGGCCACCGCCCTGTGGCGCTCCGACGAGCAGCAGCGCCCGCACATCCTGGGCGCTCCCGCGGTCACCGGCACGCCCGCCGTCATGCCGGTGTGGGAGTGGGAGAACCCGCCCGAGGACGTCGATGTCTCGCGAGGCGGCCGGCACCGGGTGACCGCCGGGGACCTGGAGATGCTGCGGGCGGCCCGGACGCACTACGAGCAGATGTACCGCAAGGCCGGCGGCATAGCGACCCGGACCCGGATCGTCGGGTTCCTCAACGCCGAGGCGGCGCCGTTACTGCGCGGCAGCTACACCGACGCCACCGGCCGCCAACTGCACCGGGCCACGGGCGGCTTGGTGGCGATCGCCGGGATCTGCGCGTACGACTCCGACGCGCACGGCCTCGCCCAGCGCTACTTCCATCAGGCGCTCAGGCTGGCGAAGGCCAGTGGGGACCGGGGGCTCGGTGCCTATGTGATCGCGCTGCTCGTCAACCAGGCGCTGTTCATGCGCGAGCACCGGCAGGCGGTCGCCTTCGCGGAGGCGGCGCTGCGGGCCGCCGGCAAGCACATCACCCCCGCCCTCGCCTCCGACCTGTACGCGATGCAGGCGAAGGCGTACGCGCACCTCGGTGACGGTACGAGCGCGCTGTCCTGCATCCGGCGTGCCGAGCAGGCCGCCGAACGCATCCGGCGCGGTTACGAACCCGACGAAACGGGCTATGTCCAGCCGGGGTTGGTCAACGTCCAGGTGGCGGAGGCGCTGCTGAGCCTCGGCGAACTGGTGGCGGCGGGGGAGCATGCCGCGGCGGCCGTGGACAACCCGGCGCACGACCGGGGCCGGGTGCACCGGCTGGCGATGCTCAGCACGATCGAGCTGCGCCGGGGCAACGCCGACAAGGCGGTGGCCACCGCGGTGCAGATGGCGGAACAGGCCCGCGGAATGGAGTCGCAGCGACTGCGCGACAGACTCCGGGCGGTGCGTGAGCACCTCGTGCGCAGCGGCTGCGCGGGCACGGCCGAGGCGGCCGAACTCATCGACGGAGCGCTGCGCGTACCGTTGTAAATCCCCACACGGACACTGCCGTACGTCTCACCAGGAGGCTGCGCGGCGGCTGCGAGTGCTCTCTGTGCGCCTGCTGCCGTGCCGCTCCTGCTGCGATATTGCCACTTACTCAGCGGAAGGTGGCAGAACCGTGCAGTGGACGAAACAGAACGAACAAACTGTGTATAAAAACCGCTGGTTCAGCGTCAACCTCGCGGATGTCGAGCTGCCGGACGGGCGGCACCTCGATCACTTTTTGATACGGCTGCGGCCCGTCGCCGTGGCCACGGTGGTGAACGAGGCCAACGAGGTCCTCCTCCTGTGGCGCCACCGCTTCATCACCGACAGCTGGGGGTGGGAACTGGCCGCGGGCGTCGTCGAGGACGGCGAGGACATCGTGAGCGCGGCCGCCCGGGAACTCGAGGAAGAGACCGGCTGGCGGCCGGGACCGCTGCACCACCTCATGAGCGTGGAGCCGTCCAACGGCCTCACCGACGCCCGGCACCACATCTACTGGGCCGAGGAGGGAGAGTACGTCGGACACCCCGTGGACGACTTCGAGTCGGACCGCCGGGAATGGGTCCCCCTCAAGCTCGTCCCCGACATGGTCGCCCGCGGCGAGGTCCCGGCCGCCAACATGGCGGCCGCGTTACTCCTGCTGCACCATCTCAGGCTCGGGCAGGACGTCTTGCCCTGATTCCCCCCACCACGTCCCGGTCCCTAGTGCCCGATGGCCTGCCAGACCGCGACGACGAGCGCGCCCACGGCCGTGAGGGCCGCCACCGCGGGCAGCGGCCAACGGGCGTGCTCCAGGGCGATGATGCGGGCGCTCAGATCGTCGAGTTCCTTGTCCGTCTCCTTAGTGCGATGGCTGAGCAGAGCGAGTCCTCCCTCGACGCGTGCGTACGCGACATCGAGGCGGCGACGTAACTCTGCGAGTTCTCCATGGACCACGGGATGCTCCGGGTCGGCGGTCACGGGTCCGCTCCTTTCCGTAGTCATCACATCCCTTGCATGCGCATGAGGAGTCAACTCCCCTGGTGGGCGCATGGGGAGCGTGTGCGACGGGCATATGCGTGCCCGCCGCGCACACGGTGTGTGAATACGACGGGCCCGGCGCTCCGAAGAGTGCCGGGCCCGTGTTCGTCGCACTGTGTGAGCGGCACCCTGCAACGGGCACTGTGCACAGCGGGGCGAGCGTCAGCCGTAGGTGTAGAAGCCGGAACCGGTCTTGCGGCCCAGCCGGCCGGCGTCCACCATGCGCTGGAGCAGCGGGGGAGCGGCGTAGAGCGGCTCCTTGTACTCCTCGTACATCGAGTGGGCGATGGAGACGATGGTGTCCAGACCGATCAGGTCGGACAGCTTCAGCGGGCCCATGGGGTGGGCGCAGCCCATCTCCATGCCGTTGTCGATGTCCTCGCGGCCGGCGATGCCCGACTCGAACATCCGGATGGCGGACAGGAGGTACGGCACCAGCAGCGCGTTCACCACGAAGCCGGAGCGGTCCTGGGCCCGGATCGCGTGCTTGCCGAGCAGCTTCTCGGCGAAGAGCTGGGCGCGGCTGAGGGTGCCCTCGGAGGTGGTGAGGGCCGGGATCAGCTCGACGAGCTTCTGCACCGGGGCGGGGTTGAAGAAGTGGATGCCGATGACGTGGTCGGGCCGCGAGGTGGCGACCGCCAGCTTCACCAGGGGGATGGAGGAGGTGTTGGAGGCGAGGATCGCGTCCGGGCGGGTCACGACCTGGTCGAGGACCTGGAAGATCTCCGTCTTCACCTGCTCGTTCTCGACGACCGCCTCGATCACCAGGTCACGGTCGGCGAACTCGCCGAGGTCCGTGGTGAAGGACAGCCGGGCCAGGGCCCCGTCCCGCTCGTCCTCGGTGATCTTGCCGCGCTCGGCGGCCTTGCCCAGGGAGTTCAGCAGCCGGGTCCGGCCGATCTCCAGGGCCTCGCCGGTGGTCTCGGCGACCTTCACGTCCAGACCGGAGCGGGCGCACACCTCGGCGATGCCCGCTCCCATCTGGCCGCAGCCCACCACTCCGACGCGCGAGATGTCTCCCGACGGGAAGTCCGTCACATCGTTCCCTTCGCTGGTCTACGAATGCGGCAGGATCCGCGTGGTTTCGGTGCCTGCTCCGTTCGTGCACGTTACTGGAAAGTATCGATGATCGATCGGGCGGGTCGGCCATGCTCGACGTCGGGTCCGCCGGAGATCGAGCGGATCGGCGGCCCCGCGCGGTGCGCGGAGGTGGTCCGGGACGGGTCGCGCCCTGCCCCAAACCTGCACGTTCCCTTCGGCGATCGTTGATCGAATGCCGGGGGGCCGCGTGGCAGGCTGACCGCGAACAGACGGCGCACGGAGGTTCGGTTGAGGATGCATCGGAAGTCACGGCTGTCGAGGCGGGCGTTCGCGGCGACCGCCCTGTCGGCTCTCGTGGCGGGCGGCGGCGCACTGGCGGCGGGCGCGGCGACGGCGGGCGGATCGGACTCCCCCCGGCGCCGGGGGCCCGGTGAGATGCGCGGCATGTGGGTGGCGAGCGTCGCCAACCGCGACTGGCCCTCGAAGGCGGGGCTGACCGCCGCACAGCAGCGGGCCGAACTGATCAAGCTGCTCGACCAGGCCGTGGAGCGGCACCTGAACGCGGTGATCCTTCAGGTGCGGCCGGCCGCCGACGCGCTGTGGCCCTCGCCGTACGAACCCTGGTCGCAGGTCCTCACCGGCACCCAGGGCAAGGCCCCCGGCTGGGACCCGCTCGGCACGGCCGTCGAGGAGGCCCACGCCCGCGGCCTGGAACTGCACGCCTGGTTCAACCCGTACCGGATCGCCAACCACGCCGACCCGACGAAGCTCGTCGCCTCCCACCCCGCCCGCGTGCACCCGGACTGGGTGGTGACGTACGGCGGCAAGATGTACTACAACCCCGGGCTGCCCGAGGTCCGCGCCTTCGTGCAGAAGGCGATCCTGGACGCGGTGCGCAAGTACCCGGTGGACGCGGTCCACTTCGACGACTACTTCTACCCGTATCCGGTCGCGGGCCAGACCTTCGACGACGACGCGGCCTTCGACGCCCACGGCGGCGGCTTCGACACCCGGGCGGACTGGCGGCGCGCCAACATCGACAAGCTGGTCCTGGAGACCGCCGCGCGGATCAGGCAGATCCGGCCCACCGCCCAGTTCGGGATCAGCCCGTTCGGGGTGTGGCGCAACGCCTCGACCGACCCGCTCGGCTCGGAGACGAAGGCGATGCAGGCGTACGACGACGTCTTCGCCGACACCCGGAAATGGGTCCGGGAGGGCTGGATCGACTACATCTGCCCGCAGCTCTACTGGAACATCGGCTTCGCGGTCGCCGACTACGCCAAGCTCGTGCCCTGGTGGGCGAAGCAGGCCCGGGGCAGCAGGACGAAGCTGTACGTCGGCGAGGCCCTCTACAAGGCCGGCGATCCGGCGCAGCCCGCCGCCTGGCAGGACCCCGCCGAACTGTCGAAGCACCTCGCGCTGGCGTCCGACCACACCCAGGTGCGCGGTCATGTCTTCTTCGCGGCCCGCGAGGTCGCGGCGGACCCGACCGGGGCCATGGCGCGGGTGGTCGCCGATCACTACCAGGAACCGGCGGAGCCCCCGCGCTGAGTCACCGGCGGCTCCGCGCCGGATTACTGGCCGCTCTGCTGCCGGTGCCGGATCTCGGTGTCGGGGCCGGGTGAGCACACGCCCTCGTGCCCGTCCTCGAAACGGACGCGGTACGGGGGGTTGCCGCCCTGTCCCATGACCTCGACGATCTCGCCGACCTTGTCCTGCTGTCCGACCACCCTGCCGTGCTGGACGAGCTGGTCGCCCACGGTTGCACGCATCTTCGGGGCCTCCTCACCAAGTGCGGGAGCAGCGGTTCGTGGCCTTGAGTCTACGGCGCGAGGACCGGGTGGGAACCGGCGCGTGCACGCCGCTCAACCGCGCGCCCGCTGGGTGACGGCGATGCACACCAGCACCGCCGCGGCCGTCAGTGGGGCGGCCACCGTCAGGTGCTCGCCGAGCAGCAGCACCGACCACACCAGTGTGAGCAGCGGCTGGGCCAACTGCAACTGGCTGGCCTTGGGGATGCCGATAGCCGCCATGCCCCGGTACCAGACGACCAGACCGAGGAACTGCGAGCCCGCCGAGACCCACAGCAGACCGCTCACGCTGTGGAAGGTCAGCTGGACGGGCTCGTACGACAGCGCCGCCACCGCTGCGGGCAGGCTGAACGGCAGGCACAGCACCAGCGCCCAGCCGATGACCTGCCAGCCCGGCATGACCTTGGCCAGCCGTCCGCCCTCGGTGTAGCCGGCCGCGCACACCAGCAGCGCGGCGAAGAGGTAGAGGTCCGCGGTGGTGAGGGCGCCGCCGCTCTGCTGCACGGTGAAGGCGACCACCGCGGCGGCACCGGCGAGGGCGGCCGACCAGAAGGTGCGGGAGGGGCGGGTGCCCATGCGCAGGGCGGACAGCAGCGCGGTGGTGAGCGGGAGCAGACCGACCACGACGGCGGCGTGCGCGGTGGTGGAGGTCTGCAACGCGAGGGTGGTGAGCAGCGGGAAGCCGACCACGACCCCGGCGGCGACGACCGCGAGCCCGGCACGGTGCCGCCGCTCCGGTACGGGGACGCGCAGGACGAGCAGACAGGTCCCGGCGATCAGCGCGGCGAGGACGGACCGCACGGCGACCAGCGACCACGGGCCGAAGCCCTCCAGGCCCCACGCGGTGGCGGGGAAGGTGAGGGAGAACGCGACGACACCGAGCGCGGCGAGGAGAGTGCCGGTCGCCCGGGACGGCTCGGCGGCCTGAGTTGCCTGAGCCGCAGGGGACGCTGGAGCCACCTGGGACGCCGGAGCCGCCTGAGTCGTCTGAGCCGCCTCGGACGGCTGGGTGTCGACCGCTATCGTGGCCCGGTTAGTAGCGCTACTCTGTGCTCTCATGCAAGAGCGTAGCAGTGTCCATGAGCTGGCGGAACGGCTGCGGCAGGAGCTCGACCGCTACTCGCCCGGTGGAAAGCTCCCGTCGAGCCGGGCCCTCGTCGAGCAGTACCGGGTGAGCCCGGTGACCGTCTCCCGCGCCCTGGCCCAGCTCGCCGCCGAGGGTCTGGTGGTGACCCGTCCCGGCGCCGGGGCGTTCCGGGCCCGGCCACGCACGACGCCCGCCCCGTCCGGCGACACCTCCTGGCAGGAGGTCGCGCTGAGCGCGGACGCGTCCACCGACCTCGTGCCGCGCTCGGTGGACGACTCCGGCGTCGTGGTCTCCCTCGCCGTGCCGCCGCCCGGCGTCATCGAGTTCACCGGCGGCTATCTGCACCCCTCGCTCCAGCCCGAGCAGGCCCTGGCCGCCGCGCTCTCCCGGGCCGCCCGCCGCCCCGGCGCGTGGGGGCGACCGCCCCTGGAGGGGCTGGTGGAACTGCGGGAGTGGTTCGCGCGGGGCATCGGCGGCGGCGTCAGCGCCGCCGAGGTGCTGATCGCCGCGGGCGGCCAGTCGGCGCTGACGATCGCGTTGCGCGCGCTGGCGACCCCCGGCGCCCCGGTACTGGTCGAATCGCCCACCTATCCGGGCATGCTGGCGATCGCCAGGGCTGCGGGGCTGCGCCCGGTACCGGTCCCCGTGGACGCCGACGGCGTGCGCCCCGAACTGCTCGCCGACGCCTTCCGGGCCACCGGCGCCCGGGTGTTCATCTGCCAGCCCCTCTTCCAGAACCCGACCGGCGCGGTGCTGGCCCCCGAACGCCGGGGCGAGGTGCTGCGCATCGCGCGCGAGGCGGGCGCCTTCGTCGTCGAGGACGACTTCGTGCGGCGGCTCGTGCACGAGGACGCGGGCGAACTCCCGCGCCCGCTCGCCGCGGAGGACGCGGACGGGGTCGTCGTCCACGTCGGCTCGCTCACCAAAGCGACCTCGCCGAGCTTCCGCGTCTGCGCGCTCGCCGCCCGAGGGCCGGTCCTGGAGCGCCTGCGCGCCATCCAGGTCGTCGACACCTTCTTCGTCCCGCGGCCCCTTCAGGAGGCGGCGCTGGAACTGGTCGGCGCCCCGGCCTGGCCCCGCCATCTCCGGGCGATCTCGGCGGACCTGCGGACCCGCCGCGACACCATGACGTCCGCCCTGCGGCTGCACCTCCCCGAACTCGCCCTGCCGCACGTCCCGTCCGGCGGCTACCACCTCTGGCTGCGCCTGCCGGAGGGGATGCCCGAGGCCCCCCTGACGGCCGCGGCCCTGCGCGCCGGTGTCGCCGTCACCCCGGGCCGGCCCTACTTCAGCGCGGAACCGCCCGCCGGACACGTCCGGTTGAGCTTCGCGGCGGTCGCGGGGGCGGGGGAGATCGCGGAAGGGGTACGACGACTCCGTACGGCCTGCGACGAGGTGCTCCGGGGGACCGGGGCGGAAACCGTTCGCCCCTGACGCCCGCATCCTGCGAGGATCCCGCCATGACCGACCTCGCCACTGGCTACGAGCTCTCCACCGACCCCGGCCGTCTCGACGCGGAACGCGTCCATCGCTGGCTGTCCACCGACGCGTACTGGGCGATCGGACGCTCGCGGGAGAAGCAGGACCGGGCCATCGCCGGGTCGCTCAACTTCGGGGTGTACGACACCGCCTCGGGGGAGCAGGTGGCGTACGCCCGGGTGATCACCGACCGGGCGACCTTCGCCTGGCTGTGCGATGTGTACGTCGACCCGTCGGTACGGGGCAAGGGGATCGGGACCTCGCTGGTCGAGGCGGTGCGGGAGCATCTGCGGGACTACGGGCTGCGGCGTGTCCTGCTCGCCACGCACGACGCGCACGGGGTGTACGAGAAGGCCGGTTTCGCGCCGCTCGCACAGCCCGACCGGTGGATGGCGTACCTCTACTAGCCCTCCTCGTTTCAGGCGACTTGTCCGACCCGTCCTGACCTTCGCGTAAGGTTTCGCCGACCCTGCGTAACGCCCGGCCAACACCCCTTGACCTGCGTACTTTCTCCACCCACCATCACCGCATGGCACTCCGGGTCACATTCGTCGCCGCCGCCCGCAGCTCCCCGCTGCTCGCGGAGCGGTTCGAGGACGACCGGCCCCTCGATCAGGCCGGCTGGGACGAGGTGCAGCGCTGCGCGCAGGAGCTGCTGCCCCTGGCCGCCGCCGAGCTGCGCTACTGCTCGCCGACCCCGCGCAGCCGCGCCACCGGGGACGCCCTCGGCTACGCCCCGCTCGTGCAACTGGCGCTGCGGGACTGCGACATGGGCCGCTGGCGCGGTCTGACGCTGGGCGAGGCGATGGCCCGGGAGCCGGCGGCGGTGGACGCCTGGCTCGCCGACCCGCGCGGTGTCCCGCACGGCGGCGAGTCGCTGCTGGAGTTCATCACGAGGGTGGGCGGCTGGCTGGACACCCGGCCGGTGGGGGACGGCGGCCGGATCGTCGCCGTCGCCGAGCCCTCGGTGGTCCGGGCGGCCCTGGTGTACGCGCTGAAGGCGCCGCCGTCGACGTACTGGAACATCGACGTACGCCCCCTGTCCACGACCACCCTCACCGGCCGCGCGGGCCGCTGGAACCTGCGCTTCGACGGGGCGGCGGCTCAGTCCTCGCGTGCGTAGTCGGTGACCAGGACCAGATCCTTGGAGGGGCCCGCCACCCGCCACACCGTCCGCCAGCGGTCCGCGTCCAGGACGCTGAACTCGCCGCGGTAGAGGTCCGCCGAGCAGGGGTGGTCGGCGAGGTGCCGGCCGGTCGTCAGGTCCAGGTCGTGGAAGGCGCGGCCGTCGGCGAAGCGGACGTCCGCGGTCCCGGGTCGCGGGCCCGGCAGGAAGCGCAGGGTGCGCTCGGCGGGGCGCGGGACTCCGAGCCAGGTGAAGGTGCCCTCCTCGTGGTGCAGGAGGCCGTGCCTGTCCAGCGGGCTGAAAACCGTCGCACCGGAGAACGCGCCCGTCTCCCCGCTCGCCAGATCCCGCACGGTCCGCTCCGCCCGCCAGCTCCCGGCCAGATAGGCCAGTACGTCCGGTACCGGCCAGAACTCTCCCATCGGTCCCTCCCTTCCGACACTTTCGGTCCCGCGTGACCCGTTGACGCTCGTCGATCTCTCTCCCTATCTTGCCGTTCGAAGTGCTGATCAGTGTCTGATATCTCGAACAAGCCTTGAACGACTCCCCTTATCGAGCCGCGGAGTATTCATGTCACGCACCCGCTGGAGATACGGCATAGCCGCCACCGCCCTCATGGCGGCGGCCGGCCTCATCACCGTCCCCGCGCACGCCGAGGACGTCACCGACTACGCCATCACCGTCGACCCCGCCGCCAAGGGCGCGACGATCGACGACACGATGTACGGCGTCTTCTTCGAGGACATCAACCGGGCCGCCGACGGCGGTCTGTACGCCGAGCTCGTGCAGAACCGGTCCTTCGAGTACTCCACCGACGACAACAAGGCGTACACGCCCCTCACCTCCTGGACCGTCGACGGCACCGGCCAGGTCGTGAACGACGACGGGCGCCTCAACGCCCGCAACCGCAACTACTTCTCCCTGGGCGCCGGTTCGTCCGTCACGAACGCGGGCTACAACACCGGCATCAGCGTCGAGGAAGGCAAGCGGTACGACTTCTCGGTGTGGGCCCGCGCCGCGTCCGGCACCACCCTCACCGTCACCCTCCAGGACACCGACGGCAGCCTCGCCACCGCCCGCCAGGTGGCCGTGACGAAGAGCGGCTGGGCCAAGTACAAGGCCACCTTCACCGCGACCCGCACCAGCAGCGCAGGACGCCTCACCGTCGGCTCCTCCGCCGCGGCCGCCCTCGACATGGTGTCCCTCTTCCCGCGCGACACCTACCGCAACGAGCCCAACGGCCTGCGCAAGGACCTCGCCGAGAAGATCGAGGCCCTGCACCCCGGCTTCGTCCGCTTCCCCGGCGGCTGCCTGGTCAACACCGGCTCCATGGAGGACTACAGCGAGGCCTCCGGCTACCAGCGCAAGCGGTCGTACCAGTGGAAGGACACCATCGGCCCGGTCGAGGAGCGCGCGACCAACGCCAACTTCTGGGGCTACAACCAGAGTTACGGCCTCGGCTACTACGAGTACTTCCGCCTCTCCGAGGACATCGGCGCCATGCCGCTGCCCGTCGTACCGGCCCTGGTCACCGGCTGCGGCCAGAACAAGGCCGTCGACGACGAGGCGCTGCTCAAGCGGCACATCCAGGACACCCTCGACCTCATCGAGTTCGCCAACGGCCCGGTGACGAGCGAATGGGGCAGGAAGCGCGCTCAAATGGGCCACCCCAAGCCCTTCCACCTCACCCACATCGAGGTCGGCAACGAGGAGAACCTCCCCGAGGCGTTCTTCGCCCGGTTCAAGGAGTTCCGCGCCGCCATCGAGGCCAAGTACCCCGGCATCACCGTCATCTCCAACTCCGGCCCGGACGACGCCGGTACCACCTTCGACACGGCGTGGCGGCTCAACAAGGACGCCAAGGTCGACATGGTCGACGAGCACTACTACAACAGCACCCAGTGGTTCCTGCAGAACAACGACCGCTACGACTCCTACGACCGGAACGGCCCGAAGGTCTTCCTCGGCGAGTACGCCTCCTGGGGCAACGCCTTCAAGAACGGTCTCGCCGAGGCGGCGTACATGACCGGCCTGGAGCGCAACGCGGACGTCGTCAAGCTCGCCTCGTACGCCCCGCTGTTCGCCAACGAGGACTACGTCCAGTGGCAGCCGGACCTGATCTGGTTCAACAACCACGCGGCCTGGAACTCGGCCAACTACGAGGTCCAGAAGCTCTTCATGAACAACGTCGGTGACCGCGTCGTCCCGTCGACGGCCACCGGGACCCCGTCGCTCACCGGCCCGATCACCGGCGCCGTCGGCCTGTCCACCTGGGCGACCACCGCCGCCTACGACGACGTCCAGGTCACGGACGCCGACGGCAACTCCCTGCTGAGCGACGACTTCTCGGGTGACGCCTCGAAATGGACGCACACCGGAGGCGGCAGCTGGAGCATCCAGGACGGACAGTACGTGCAGACCGACGTCGCCGCCGAGAACACCATGGTGTCGGCCGGTGACCCGAACTGGCACGACTACGACCTGAAGGTGAAGGCGACCAAGAAGTCCGGCAAGGAGGGCTTCCTCGTCGCCTTCGGCGTCAAGGACACCGGCAACTACTACTGGTGGAACCTGGGCGGCTGGAACAACACCCAGTCCGCCGTCGAACAGGCCGTGGACGGCGGCAAGTCCACCCTGATCTCCAAGCCCGGCACGATCGAGACGGGCCGCACCTACGACATCGACGTCAAGGTGCGCGGCCGTCAGGTCACCCTGTACCTCGACGGCCAGGAGTGGGGCAGCTTCACCGACGACAAGCCGGCCGAGCCGTTCCGTCAGGTCGTCACCAAGGACAAGAAGACCGGCGACCTGATCGTCAAGGTCGTCAACGCCCAGGCCGGCGCGGCCCGTACGGCGATCGACCTGGGCGGCGCGAAGGTCGCTTCCAAGGCGCGGGTCACCACGCTGACGGCCGACGCGAACGCGGTGAACACCGAGACCGAGACCCCGGTCGCACCGGTGCGGTCCACGTTCGACGGCGTCGCCGACCAGTTCACGTACACCTTCCCGGCGAACTCCGTCACCTTCCTGCGGATCAAGCAGAAGTAGGCGGGCCGTCATGGGGCGTGGGCTGCTGCCGGCCGACCGGCAGCAGCCCACGCTCGTCGAAGACCTTCTTCGCGACGAACGTGGCGTTCAGGGCCCGGGGGAAACCGCAGTAACCGGCCGAGTGCAGCAGCGCCTCGACGATCTGCTGCGGCGTCAGGCCCACGTTCAGCGCGGCGTTGATGTGCACCTCCAGCTGCGGCTCGCAGCCGCCGAGCGCGGTGAGCATGCCCAGCGTCACCAACTGGCGGTCCCTGGGCTGCAGTTCGGGCCGGGAGTAGATCTCGCCGAAGCCCCAGGCGACGATCTGGTGGCCCATCTCGGGGCTGATGTCGGCGAGCGAGTCGATGACCCGCTGCCCGACCTCGCCGTCCACGCTCCGCAGCACCTCCAGGCCCCGCGCGAAACGCTCCTCACGGGTGGTGCTCCCGCTCACATCGGGTCGTCCGTCAGTCATGGACAAAACCGTAGAGCCTGGAGCGCACTCCAGTCCCGCGCACCCGCCATTAACCTCCGAACAAGCTGGAATTCATTCCACCACTTCTGGCGCGCGCACAACCCGCCGGATTCCCCCTCTGTCTAAAAGGGCGCAGTGAATTGAAGCGCGGGGGTGAACCCCCGGACAGGGGGACCGAATTGCGCAGCGGAATTTCCGACGAGGCATCTGCCGAGCCTCGGGCCGCCGATTCGCAGAACGGTCACCGGCGCTCTCCTTCCCCGTCCCTCGCGCACCCGGCGCGAGGGAGGCGGGCCGCGGCCGGGCTCGCGGCGCTGATCACCGTCGCCGTCCTCTGCACCGCGGACGCCGTCGCCCGCAGCTACCCGTTCGGACCCCGCACCCGGGCCGTCAACGACCTGGGCAACCAGTACGTGCCCTTCCACGCCCACCTGTGGGACCTGCTGCACGGCAGGGCCGACGGCGGTCTGCTCGTCAACTGGCAGTCCGGGTACGGCGCCGGCTTCCTGCCCGACCTCGGCACCTATCTCACCAGCCCGTTCGCCTTGCTCGTGGCGGTCTTCCCGCGCGACGGGATCGACCTCGCGGTGTACGTGATCACCGTCCTGAAGGTCGCTGCCGCCGCGGCCGCCATGACCTGGTCGCTGCTCGCGCTGCGCCCCGGCCGCTGGTGGGTGGCGGGGCTGCTGGGCGCCTCGTACGCCCTGTGCGGGTGGACCGTCGCCGCGGCCGTCTACAACCTCATGTGGCTCGACGGGCTCATCGCCCTGCCGCTGTTGTGCCTGGTCGGCACCTGGGTCCTGGAGCGGCGCCGTCCGCTCCTCGGGGTGCTGGTCGTCGCGGAGGCCTGGGTCGCCAACTTCTACACCGCGTACATGGCCACACTCGCCGCCGGGCTGGTCCTGCTGCTGCGGATCGCCCTCTCCGGCCTCCCGGCGCGCCGGAAGGCCGCGGTGGCGGGCCGCGCCGGTCTGACCGCGGCCCTCGGGATCGGCCTGGCCGCACCGATCGTCTCGGTGATCTGGTTCGGCACCACCCACGCCTCCCCGGGCAGGTTCACGGAGTTCAAACCGGTGGGCACCGCGGACCTGCTGGCCCGGCTGCTGCCGACGACGTACAGCTTCGGCTCACCGGCCCTCTTCGTGGGCACCACGGCCCTGCTCCTCGCCCTCGCCCTGCCCTTCCACCGGGCGGCTCCCCGCAGGGTGCGCGCCGGGTGGACGCTGCTGGTGGCCGGGGTGACGCTGTCGATGCAGTGGGGCCCGACCCACCTGCTCTGGCACGCCTTCGCCGCGCCGCAGGGCAGCCCGTACCGGCAGGCCTTCGTGGTCTGCGCCCTGCTGGTGACGGCGGCCTGGCACACACTCTCGTACGGCGTGCCCGCCCCGCGGGCCCTGGGCGCGGCGGCCGGCCTGTTCGCCCTGCTGGTGGCTGTCGCGAGCCGGAGCGATCTGGTGCGCCAGGCCGCCTGGCCGGTGCTGCTCCTGGCCACCGCGGGCACACTGGCCGGGCTGTCGCTGCTGGGCTGGGCGAGCGGGAAGGGCGGGTGGCGTCCGCTCGGGGGTGGAGGGAGGGGAGGCCCTGGCACCGGCGACGGGGGCGGTATCGCTGCCGGCGACCGGCGTGTGCGCGGGCTCGGGCTCGGTGGCCGGCATCTGGAAGGCGGCGCCCGGCGGGTCCTCGGCGGCGGGTGGCGTACCGGCGGTGGGCGGCGTGCCGTGCCGGTTGCGCTTGCCGTGTTCCTCCTGCTCGGCGCCCAGTTCGGCGAGACCGTCGCCACGTCGGCCGTGGCCTCCCGGCTGCGGCTCGCCCACCTGGACGACTACGCGTCCTGGGGCGACCGGCAGCAGCGGCAGGCGGAGGCCGTCGCGCGGGCCGACGACTGGCCGCGCCACCGCACCGACCCGGGCCGGGAGCAGACCGTCGCCAACGACCCGCTGCTGGTCGGCGGCCAGGGCGCCCAGTACTACAGCAGCCACACCTCCGACGTGCTCCTGCGCACGCTCACCGCCCTCGGCGGCGGCTGGACCTCGGGCGGCCGCAGCCTCCAGAGCCTGGACAACGCCGTCACGGACGTGATCTTCTCCGTCGGCGCCCGGGTGCACTCGCCGCCGGACCCGCACCAGAGCCGGTCCCCGGAGACGGCCGGCCGGGTGACCGTGTCCCGCCGGGACGTGCCGCCCCTGGTGACCGTGCGACCCGCGCAGGCCGCCCCGCCCGCCTTCGGCTCGTCGCCGTACCGCAACCAGGAACTGCTGCTCGGTGCCCGCGTCTACACCGTGCCGCGCCTCACCACGGACGCCGGGACCGTCACGGCCCGGTGCCCGGCGGGCGGCGAGGTCTACCTCTGGGCCCCGCACTTCGCCGGCACGGCCCAGCTCACCGGCACCGCCGGGCCCGCCGCCCGCTTCCGGGCCGACGCGAGCAAGCGCGCCGCCATGCAGCGCCTCGGCACGGTCCCGCCGTCCGGGCGCCTGACCATCGAGCTGTCCCCCCACCGGCCGGGCGCGATCCCCAAGGGCGCCGTCGGCTGTCTGGACACCGGGGAACTGCGCACCGTCATCCAGCGGCTCAAGAGCACCGGTGCCACGAAGGTGACGGTCTCCGACGGCACGATCCGGGCGGAACTCCCGTCGGGCAGTACCGGAATCGCGCTTGTCGCCGCTCCGCGGATCGCCGGATGGCGCTGCGCCGTCGGAAATTCCGCCGCCGAACCGGCCGGGAATTACCACGGGTTGATATCCGTGCCTCTCGACGGCACGTCGAACGACGTCATTTGTTCTTTCCGGCCACCCGGTCTGCGACTCGGCGCCGCGATCGGGGGAGCGGCACTGGTGACCGTGATCCTGCTCGGAGCCGCCGGCATGGTCCGACAACGGCGCGGCCTCCCGTCGGCGGCCACGGGGCGACGGCGGCCGTCAGGTCGTCCTGTCCGGTGAAGGGGGAGAGGGAGCGGGCGGTCATCTTCACCAGGGCGCCCGGGCGTTGGTGGCGGGCGCTGACTCCGAAGAGGTCGAACAGACCGAACGACGCGGCGGTCGGTGGAACCCCCCTTCGCGCTGCGCCCACGAGGCGGTCGCCGCCAGGCGGCGCATCGCGGCCGAGATCTGCGCGCTCGTCGCCGACGGCGAGAGCGTCCTGCTGGACAGCGGCACCACCTGCCTGGAGGGCGCCCGGCTGCTGCGCGAGCAACCGGTCACCGTGATGCCCCTGTCCCTTCAGGCCGTCCACCTGCCCGGTGAGACGCCCGGACCGGCCACCCTGGTCGTGCCCGGCGGGCAGCCCCGCGCCGCCGAGGGAGCCCTTACCGGCTCCCTCACGCTCGCCTCCCTGGCCGCCCTGCGCTTCGACACCGCGACCGTCGGCTGCTGCGGGCTGAGCGCGGCCGACGGACTGACCGCCTACGACCTCGACGACGCCGCTGTGAAGAAGGCGGGCATCGCCTCCGCCCGCCGCGTGATCGCCGCCGCCGACAGCAGCAAACTCGGCCGCACGGCCTCCGCACATGTGGCCCCCGGGAACGGCCGCCGGTCCGGCCTGGGGTTTCGGCTGTATGCGGCCGGGGTGGGCCCCACTCAAGATTGCATAAACGTGCATCGCTGCGTATAGTCATGCCATCCAAGAGGAGGGTGACATGGCGGTACGTGCGGCAGTGGCCGGAGCGAGCGGTTATGCGGGCGGCGAGGTCCTGCGGCTGCTCCTGGCCCACCCCGAGGTCGAGATCGGCGCCCTGACCGGCAACTCCAACGCCGGGCAGAAGCTGGGCGCCCTCCAGCCGCACCTGCTGCCGCTGGCCGACCATGTGCTCCAGGAGACCACCCCCGAAGTGCTCGCCGGGCACGACGTCGTGTTCCTCGCGCTGCCGCACGGCCAGTCCGCCGCGGTCGCCGAGCAGCTCGGCCCGGACGTCCTCGTCGTCGACATGGGCGCCGACTTCCGGCTGAAGGACGCCGCCGACTGGGAGACGTTCTACGGCTCCGCGCACGCCGGGACCTGGCCCTACGGCCTCCCCGAACTTCCGGGTGCCCGCGCCGCGCTGGAGGGGTCCAAGCGCATCGCGGTACCCGGTTGCTACCCCACCGCCGCCACCCTCGCCCTCTTCCCGGCGTACGCCGCCGGGATCGCCGAGGCCGAGGCCGTGATCGTCGCCGCCTCCGGCACCTCCGGCGCGGGCAAGGCGCCCAAGGCGCACCTGCTGGGCAGCGAGGTCATGGGCTCCATGACGCCGTACGGCGTCGGCGGCGGCCACCGGCACACGCCCGAGATGATCCAGAACTTCAGCGGCGTCGCGGGCGAGCGGATCACCGTCTCCTTCACCCCCACCCTCGCGCCGATGCCCCGCGGCATCCTCGCCACCTGCTCCGCCAAGGCGAAGCCCGGCGTCACCGCCGAGTCCGTCCGCGCCGCCTACGAGAAGGCCTACGCCGACGAGCCCTTCGTCCACCTCCTCCCCGCGGGGCAGTGGCCCGCGACGGCGTCCGTCTACGGTTCCAACGCCGTTCAGGTGCAGGTCGCGTACGACGAGGCCGCGGGCCGCATCATCGCGATCAGCGCCATCGACAACCTCACCAAGGGCACCGCGGGCGGTGCCGTACAGAGCATGAACATCGCCCTCGGTCTCGACGAGACCACGGGACTTTCCACGATCGGAGTCGCACCGTGAGCGACGCACGAGCAGCCGCCGGGCCGCAGACGACGACGAAGGCCGCACCGCTGCGCTGCACGGGCGGAGAAGCGAACAAGGAGTCACAGTGAGCGTCACGGCAGCCAAGGGATTCACGGCGGCGGGCATCGCCGCCGGGATCAAGGAGAACGGCAACCCGGACCTGGCCCTCGTGGTCAACAACGGGCCCCGCCGCGCCGCCGCCGGTGTCTTCACCTCCAACCGTGTGAAGGCCGCGCCGGTCCTGTGGTCCGAGCAGGTCCTGAAGAGCGGCGAGTTGACGGCCGTCGTCCTCAACTCCGGCGGCGCCAACGCCTGTACGGGACCGAAGGGTTTCCAGGACACGCACGCCACCGCCGAGAAGGTCGCCGACGTGCTGGGCATCGGCGCGGGCGAGGTGGCCGTGGCCTCCACCGGTCTCATCGGTGTCCTGCTGCCGATGGACAAGCTGCTGCCCGGGGTCGAGACGGCCGCCGCCCAACTCTCCGAGCACGGCGGTGAGAAGGCCGCCATCGCCATCAAGACCACCGACACCGTCCACAAGACCTCCGTCGTGACGAAGGACGGCTGGACGGTCGGCGGCATGGCGAAGGGCGCGGGCATGCTCGCCCCCGGCCTCGCCACCATGCTCGTCGTCCTCACCACCGACGCGGACCTCGACAGCGAGACCCTGGACAAGGCGCTGCGGGCCGCCACCCGCACCACCTTCGACCGCGTCGACTCCGACGGCTGCATGTCCACCAACGACACGGTCCTGCTGCTCGCCTCCGGAGCTGCCGAAGTCGCCCCCGCCCACGAGGAGTTCGCCGAGGCAGTACGGCAGGTCTGCGACGACCTCGGCCAGCAGCTCATCCGGGACGCCGAGGGCGCCAGCAAGGACATCAAGGTCGAGGTGGTCAACGCCGCGACCGAGGAGGACGCCGTCGAGGTGGGCCGCTCCATCGCCCGCAACAACCTCCTCAAGTGCGCCATCCACGGCGAGGACCCCAACTGGGGCCGCGTCCTCTCCGCGATCGGCACCACCAGGGCCGCCTTCGAGCCGGACCGGCTCAACGTCGCCATCAACGGCGTCTGGGTCTGCAAGAACGGCGGCGTCGGCGAGGACCGCGACAAGGTCGACATGCGCTACCGCGAGGTGCACATCGTCGCCGACCTCGCCGCAGGGTCCGAGACCGCCACGATCTGGACCAACGACCTGACCGCCGACTACGTCCACGAGAACAGCGCCTACTCCTCATGAGCACCACGCGAAAGCACACCGCGCTCCCCAAGGCCCAGATCCTCATCGAGGCGCTGCCCTGGCTGGTCAAGCACAACGGCAGGACGGTCGTCATCAAGTTCGGCGGCAACGCCATGATCGACGAGGATCTGAAGGCCGCGTTCGCCCAGGACGTCGTCTTCCTGCACCACGCCGGCCTCAAGCCGGTCGTCGTGCACGGCGGCGGCCCGCAGATCAGCGCCGCCCTCGACCAGGCCGGCATCGTCAGCGAGTTCAAGGCCGGGCTCCGGGTCACCACCGAGGACGCCATGGACGTCGTACGGATGGTGCTGGCCGGGCAGGTCCAGCGCGAGCTGGTCGGGCTGCTCAACCAGCACGGACCGCTGGCCGTCGGGTTGACCGGCGAGGACGCGCACACCATCACCGCCACCAAGCACCAGCCGGAGATCGACGGCGAGTTGGTCGACATCGGGCGGGTGGGCGAGATCACCGCGATCGACACGGGCGCCATCGAGGCCCTGCTCGCCGACGGCCGCATCCCGGTCGTCTCGTCGATCGCCCGTAGCCAGGACGACGGACATGTCTACAACGTCAATGCTGACACGGCGGCTGCGGCACTCGCTGCTGCTCTTGGAGCGGAGACTCTCATGGTCCTCACGGACGTCGAGGGTCTCTACGAGGACTGGCCGCACAGCGACGAGGTGATCAGCCGCCTCACCGCTTCCCAACTGGAGAAGCTGCTGCCGGAGTTGAGCTCCGGCATGGTCCCGAAGATGGAGGGCTGCCTGCACGCCGTGCGCAACGGCGTCACCACCGCCCGGGTCATCGACGGACGGGTCCAGCACTCGATCCTGCTGGAGATCTTCACCGACGAAGGCATCGGCACGATGGTCGTGCCGGACGCGCAAGAGGGGGATGGGGAATGACCGACAATCAGGAGCTCACCCAGCGGTGGCAGGGCTCGCTCATGAACAACTACGGCACCCCGCGCCTCCCCCTCGTCCGCGGTGCGGGCCTGAAGGTCTGGGACTCCGAGGGCAAGCAGTACCAGGACTGGGTCGGCGGCATCGCCACCAACGCGCTCGGCCACGCCCACCCCGCGATCGTCGACGCCGTCAGCAGGCAGATCGCGTCCCTCGGCCACATCTCCAACTTCTTCATGGCCGAGCCGACCGTCGCCCTCGCCGAACGGCTGCTCCAGCTCTTCGGCCGGGACGGCAAGGTCTTCTTCTGCAACTCCGGCGCCGAGGCCAACGAGGCCGCCTTCAAGATCGGCCGGCTGACCGGCCGGCCCCACATGGTCGCCACCAGCGGCGGCTTCCACGGCCGGACCATGGGCGCCCTCGCGCTCACCGGCCAGCCCGCCAAGCGGGAACCGTTCCTGCCGCTGCCGGGTGACGTCACGCACGTGCCGTACGGCGACGCCCAGGCACTGGCCGCCGCGGTCACCGAAGACACCGCCCTCGTCGTCATCGAGCCCATCCAGGGCGAGAACGGCGTCGTGGTCCCGCCCGCCGGCTACCTCAAGGCGGCCCGGGCGATCACCGCGGCCAAGGGCGCGCTGCTGGTCCTCGACGAGGTGCAGACCGGCATCGGCCGGACCGGGCACTGGTTCGAGTACCAGGCCCACGAGGGCGTCCTGCCCGACGTGGTCACCCTCGCCAAGCAGCTCGGCGGCGGCCTGCCGCTCGGCGCCACGGTCGCCTTCGGCCGGGCCGCGGAGCTGCTCCAGCCCGGCCACCACGGCACGACCTTCGGCGGCAACCCGGTCGCGTGCGCCGCCGGACTCGCCGTTCTGGACACCATCGCCGGTGAGGGGCTGCTCGAGAACGTCAAGCGGCAGAGCGCCACGCTGAGCGACGGGATCGAGTCACTGGGACACCCGTTGATCGCCCACGTCCGGGGCTCCGGGCTCCTCCTGGGTATCGTGCTCACCGAGCCGCTCGCGCCCCAGGTGCAGCAGGCGGCTCAGGACGCCGGTTTCCTGGTGAACGCGCCCGCCCCCGATGTCGTACGGCTCATGCCGCCGCTGAACCTCGGCGACGACGAGGTGGCCGCGCTGCTCCAGGCGCTGCCCGGCGTTCTTGACGTGGCCAACGGGGACGGATGATCCGGAGAAATGAGACGTCGATGAGCCAGGCGCAGGAGCATGAGCAGAACGGGGCCGGCGGGCCTGCGGTGCCGCAGACCCGCACGGCGCGGCACCGTCGGATCGTGGACATCCTCAACCGGCAACCGGTGCGGTCGCAGAGCCAGTTGGCGAAGCTCCTGTCCGACGACGGGCTGAGCGTCACACAGGCGACGCTCTCCCGGGATCTCGACGAGCTGAACGCGGTGAAGATCCGCAACACCGACGGGGATCTCATCTACGCGGTGCCGAGCGAGGGGGGTTTCCGGACTCCGCGGGCGCCGCTGGGGGAGTCCGCGAAGGAGGAGCGGATGCGGCGGTTGTCGCAGGAGCTGCTGATCTCCGCGGAGGCGTCGGCGAATCTGGTGGTGCTGCGGACGCCTCCGGGTGCGGCTCAGTTCCTCGCCTCCGCGATCGACCAGGCGGAACTGCACGACATCCTGGGCACGATCGCGGGTGACGACACGCTGTTGCTGATCAGCCGCGATCCGGTGGGTGGGCAGGCGCTCGCCGAGCATTTGCTGCGGTTGGCTCAGAACGGGCATTGACCGTCGCCGGCTGCGGGTGCGCGGGGGCCGGTCGCGCGGTTCCCCGCGCCCCTGGCGACGTCCACTCAGCCCAGTCGTGAAGCCAGGCCCCCTGTGCATCGCACCTCGTCCCCTGCCGTGATCAGCAGCGCCTCCACGTCCGGCAGCGACTCCAGCCAGCGCAGCCCCTCCCGCGAGCCCATCGCGAACGCCGCCGTCGCCCAGCAGTCAGCCCAGGTCACGCTGGGGGCCACGACGGTGACCGCCACCAGATCGGTGACCGCCGAGCGGCCCGTGCGGGGGTCGACGATATGGGCGCCGCGTTCGGCCGTGCCGGAGGTGGCGACCGCCAGTTCGTCGGTTCCGGCGGCGGAGACCACCGCCGCCAGCCCGCCCGGCCGCAGCGGATCGGCCACCCCCACCCGCCACGGCCGCTGCGGCCCCGGCGTCCCGAGCAGTTGCACGTCCCCGCCGCCGTTGAGGCTGACGCCGGTCGCGCCCGCCTCGAACAGCTGCCGGGCCGCGCGCTCCACCGCCCAGCCCTTGACGATGCCCGTCGGGTCGAGGCGGCCCTCGTAGCGCAGGCTGAACCAGCCGTCGCTGGTGCGTTCGGCCCGTGCGCCCAGCTCCAGGACCTCGGCGACCTCCGGGTCGCACTCCTCGACCGTCAGCTCGCCCCGCGCCAGGCGTGAGATCTGGCTGTCGTCCCGGTACGTGCTGAACACCGCGTCCACCCGGTGCAGCCCGGCCACCGCCCTTTCCAGTGCCGCCGTGACGGCACCGGGGTCCCCGCCGCGGACGTCGAAGGAGAAGACGGTCCCCATGACCTCCTCCGCACGACGTACCGCGGCGGGAGCATCTGCCGACTCGGCCACGGTGTCAGCCACCGGCCTGGTCCAGCGCCGACTGGAGGGACTTCTTGTAGCCCGCGCTGGTGTAGGTGGCCCCCGACACCGAGTCGATGTCCGCGCTGCCGGCCGCCACCGCCGCCGCGTTGAGCTTCGGCACGGCCAGTTCGGTCTTCTGGGTGCTCTGGCCGCCGCTCGGCGCCTGGACGGCCTCGGCCTTGGTGATCTTGCCGTCGCTGACGGTGATCCGGACCTGGACCGGGCCGTACTGGGTCTGCGCGACCGTGCCCGTGAGGGTCTTGGCGGCGGCGCCCTGGGCGGGGGCGGACGCGCCCTGCGAGGGCTGGGCGGCGGAGGCGGCGGCGTTCGCCTTGTCGATCGCCGACTGGAGGGACTTCTTGTAGCCCTCGCTCGTGTACGTCGCCCCCGACACGGTGTCGATGTCCGGACTCTGCTGGGCGACCACCGCGGCGTTGAGCTTGGGCACCGCCAGGTTGGTCTTCTCGGTGCTGGTCCCGCCCTGCGGCGCCTGGACGGCCTCGGACTTGGTGATCTTGTTGCCGGCGAAGGTGATCCGGACCTGGACGGCGCCGTACTGGGTCTGCGCCACATCCCCGGTGGCCGTGTTCGTCCCCGCCGCCTGCGCTCCGCCCTGCGCCGACTCCTGCGCGGCGGCCGGTGGCGCGCCGCCCGCCGCGGCCGCCGAGGCCGGGTCGGACGCCGGCTTCAGCGACAGCAGCAGCACGATCCCGGAGACGGTGGCGGCGCCGGCCAGGACGACACGCCGGATCGGATGACTCTTCCTCATGGCTTTGCGAACTCCTGAAGTCTGGGGCGGCCGTGCGGGGTCGAGCGGCCGTGAGGTCCGTGCGGAACCGTCGCTCACATCTCGAACGACTCGTGATGGATACGGCGGGCGGGCACCCCCGCGCCGCGCAGGGACTCGTACACGGACTGCGCGAAGCCGGGCGGCCCGCACAGGAACACGTCGTGTTCCTCGATGTCCGGCAGCTTCTGCCGCAGCCGCTCCGCCGAGATGTCGGGCCGCTCGCCGTCCGGACTGTTGACCGCGTACATCAGCCGGGCGCCCCGCTCGTCGGCGATGGCGGCCAGCTCGTCCCACAGCGCCAGGTCCTGGGTGCTGTTGGCCCGGTAGAGCAGGGTGATGTCACCGGACGCGCCGGGCAGCGTCTCGAACAGCGCCCGCATCGGCGTGATGCCGACGCCGCCCGCGACCAGCAGCACCTTGCCGCGGCTGCGGCGCTGAGCGGTCAGGGCGCCGTAGGGGCCCTCGGCCCACACGCGCGTGCCGGGTCGCAGCTCGCGCAGCCGGGCGGTGTGGTCACCGATCGCCTTGACCGTGATCCGCAGCATGTCGGGGCGGGGTGCCGCCGACAGCGAGTACGGGTGCGAGCTGAACCGCATGCCGGGCGCCAGGAACCGCCAGCGGAAGAACTGGCCGGCCTCCGCGCCCATCCGGTGCAGCTTCTTCCCGCCGATCAGCACCGACACGATGCCGGGCGTCTCCTCGATGACCGCCTCGACGTACATCCGGTGGCGCAGGTTGAGGCGGAGCGGGGTGAGGATCCGGTACCAGACCACCAGCGCGGTGACGGCGCCGTAGAGCCCGTACCAGAAGGTCTTCGCGGCCGGCTGGACGGCGAACTCGTTGCCGGTGGTGATCTGGTGCCAGAACGTCAGGAACACCACGGCGTAGGTGAGCAGATGGACGTGGTACCAGGTGTCGTACGGCAGCCGCCGCCGGACCCCGCCGACCGACAGCAGCGCGATCACCACCAGCAGTCCGGTGCCGATGGCCGCCTTGCCCATGTCCGGCAGGGTCGTGACCATGTCCATGAACTGCTGCACGACGTCGCCGAGCGTCTTGCCGGCCTGGAGCGCGTACGCCCAGGTGATCAGGAAGACGTGCGCGATGACCAGGCTGACCGTGTACCGGCCGCTCATCGCGTGCCAGCGGGCGACCCGGTCCGAGCCGACCCGCCGCTCCAGCGCCGGCACCCGCGCCATCTGGAGCACGACCAGTGCCATCAGATAACCCGCGAGCAGCCCGGTGATCCGCCCCGCCGCGAGGATCCTCGCGGTGTTGTCCGCGAGGGACGGGGTGCAGTCCCACCACAGCCACAGCACCGCCGCCGCGCCCGCCCATAGGGCGATCACCAGCGGGACGGCCGGGGAGCGGCGCGGGCGGATGCGGCGCATCGTCTGGCGGCGGGCGGCGCGGCCGCCTGCGAGCGTGGTGGTCACGGTTCCTCCGGGGCGGGGCAAGGGGGGTGGCGTGGTCCCTTGGCCCTGAGATACGTGCCGTGACGCCCGGGTGTTCAGCCGGTCGCCGAGTCGAGGGCGGACTGGAGCGACTGGCGGTAACCGTCGCTCGTGTAGGTGGCGCCGGAGACCGTGTCGATGTTCGCGCTCTGCGCTGTCAGGGCCTCGGTCCGCAGCCGCGGCAGGGCGTAGCTGTTGATCTCCTGGTCCCGCGGATTGTCCGAGGGGTAGGCGACCGCCGTGACGTCGGTGAGCTTGCCGTCCTTGAGCGTGATCCGCACCTGGACGGGCCCCCAGCGGGTCTGCACGGTGTCGCCGGTGACCGTCTTCGTCCCGGTCGTCGAACCGGAGGAGCCGGACGAACCAGACGAACCGGAGGAGCCGGACGAGGGTGCCGTCGACGGGGCCGGGACGGCTATGGCGGCCGGGGTGTCGTGCGGCTTCAGCGACAGCAGCAGGACCATCCCGGAGACGGTGGCGGCGCTCGCCAGGACGATCCGGCGCAGCGGGTGGGTCTTCCTCAGTGCGTGCACGTGCGTGGCCTCACAGCTCGAAGGACTCGTGGTGGATACGGCGGTCGGGCACCCCGGCGGCGCGCAGCGCCCCGTACACCTCGCGGGCGAAGCCTTCCGGCCCGCACAGGTACACGTCGTGCCCGGCGAGTCCCTCCGGCACGGCCGCCCGCAGCGACTCGGCGGTCAGGCGCGGGCGTTCGCCGTAGGGACCGTTGAGGAGGTAGTGCACCCGCGCCCCGCGCCACCGGGCCAGGGCCTCCAGCTCGCCGCCCAGCGCGAGGTCCTCCACCGACCGCGCCCGGTACAGCAGGGTCACCTCGCCCGGCAGGGTCTCGAACAGCGCCCGCAGCGGGGTGACCCCGACGCCGCCCGCGATCAGCAGCGCCCGGTGCGAGGTCCGCCGCTCGGCGGTCAGCGCGCCGTACGGACCCTCCGCCCACACCCGGGTGCCGGGCCGCAGCAGCGCCACGGCCGTGCTGTGGTCGCCGAGCGCCTTGACGGTGATCCGCATCCGGTCCCCGCGGGGCGCCGCCGACAGCGAGTACGGCGTCGACGTCCACCACATGCCCCGGGTGAGGAACCGCCAGCGGAAGAACTGCCCCGCCTGCGCGTCCAGGCCCGCCAGCCCGTGCCCGTGCACGACGACGGACCACACGCCCGGCGCCTCCCGGTACACGGACTCCACCCGCAGCCGGTGCCGCAGATTGAGCCGCACCGGCACGAGCACCCGGAACCACAGCACCAGCGCCGCCACACCCAGGTACAGCGCGTACCACGCGGCCTGGGCCGGCCCGGCCGTGAGGTCGGAACCCAGCTGGACCTGGTGGAAGAAGGTCAGGAACACGGCCGCGTACGTCAGCAGGTGGACGTAGTACCAGAACTCGTGCCCGACCCGGCGCCGCACCGCCCGTGCCGAGGTGATCCCGACCGCGAGGAGGACCACGGTGCCGGCGGTCGCCTTCAGCATCTCCGGGTAGTCCAGGACCACCGTCAGCGTCTCGTGCACGAGCGACTGGCCGTCCTGGGCGGCGTACCCGGCCAGGATCAGCACCACGTGCGCCACCAGCAGACTGATCGTGTAGCGCCCGGCCATGGCGTGCCAGCGCGCCACCCGGTCCGAGCCGATCCGGCGCTCCAGCAGCGGCACCCGCGCCATCAGCCCGACCAGCACGGCACAGGCGTATCCGCACAGCAGCCCGGCGATCCGCCCGCCGTTCGTCAGCCAGCCCGCCGCCCCGACGACGGAACCGGTGTTCGCCCACCACAGCGCGACCGCGCCCGCCGCCCCGCCCCACAGCAGGGCGAGCAGCGGGCCCGCGGGGGAGCGCCGGGCGGTGCGCGGCACGGGTGGCGCCGTCCGCTCGTGCAGGGTGGTCATGGGTGCGTCCTTTCGTCCTGACAGGACGCAACTGTGCGGGCCGAACTTCTCAGAACGCTCTGAAACGGCGCCCCTCAGAGCGCACTCAGAGGAAACTCAGAGCAACCGAGGGCGGTGTCGGGCCACGGCAGGGGCGATCCTTGAAGGGCCACGCACACGTTCCCGTGAAGCCACTTTTGTGAAGGGCCATGAACACCACCCGCTCCGGCCGCCCCGCCCTCGCCCGCCCCGACGGCACCCCCCTGCGCGTCCTCGTCGTGGACGACGACGAGGACCTCGCCGAGGTCCTCTGCGGCGCCCTGCGCTACGAGGGCTGGCAGGTGCGCACCGCCGGCGACGGGGCCTCGGCGGTCGCCGCGGCCCGCGAGCTGCTGCCCGACGCCGTCGTCCTGGACGTGATGCTCCCCGACACCGACGGCTTCGCCGTGCTGC
Organism: Streptomyces sp. Act143; assembly: GCF_003143935.1. GTDB lineage: Bacteria > Actinomycetota > Actinomycetes > Streptomycetales > Streptomycetaceae > Streptomyces. The sequence continues at coordinate 8,787,032 of NZ_QFRX01000001.1, forward strand.
GCGGGCTGCACGCCGTCAAGCCCGACGTGTGCGTGCTCTTCCTCACCGCCCGCGACGCCGTCGAGGACCGCATCGCCGGGATCACCGCGGGCGGCGACGACTACGTCACCAAACCGTTCAGCCTGGAGGAGGTGGTCGCCCGGCTGCGTGGACTGCTGCGCCGCGCCGGCATGGCCCGGCAGCTGGAGGAGGGCCCGCGGCTGATCATCGGCGACCTGGTCATGGACGAGGAGGCCCGCGAGGTGACCCGCGCGGGCGAGCTGATCGAGCTGTCCCCGACCGAGTTCGAACTGCTCCGCTTCCTCATGCGCAACCCCCGGCGCGTGCTCAGCAAGGCCCAGATCCTCGACCGGGTGTGGTCCTACGACTTCGGCGGCCGCGCCCATGTCGTCGAGCTGTACATCTCCTACCTGCGCAAGAAGGTGGACGCGGGCCGTGAACCGATGATCCACACCGTGCGCGGCGCCGGATACGTGCTCAAGCCGGTGACCCCGTGACCTCCGCCTTCGTCCGCCGCCTGCCCCGCCCGCACACCCTGCGCGCCCGGCTCACCTGCGGTCTGGTGGTGCTGCTGGCGGTGAGCTGTGCCGCGGTCGGCCTGGCGGCCGTCGTCGGACTGCGCGGCTTCCTCACCGGCCGGCTCGACGAGCAGCTGACCGAGGCCGGCAACCGCTTCGCGGTCAGCCTGGAGCACAACGGAACCCTCCCTGACGACCACGACGGCGACGAACGCGGCGACACCCGCCACCAGGCCACCGGCACCTTCGGCGCCCGCCTGGTCGACGGCACGGTCACCCACGCGGCGGTCGTCCGCCCGAGCGGTACGAAGCACGTCTCGCTGACCGACGGCGACCGACGACAGCTCGCCGCCCTCCCCGCCGACGGCAAGGGCCACACCGTGGACCTCGCCGCGCTCGACGACTACCGGGTGCTCGTCACCAGCGGCGCCGACGGCGACGTCCTGTTCACCGGCCTGCCCCTGGAGCCGGTGGAGGCCACGGTCCACCGCCTGGAACTGCTCGCCGGGATCGTCTTCGGCCTCGCCCTCACCGTCACCGGGGTGGCCGGGGCGCTGTGGGTGCGCTGGTCGCTCCGCCCGCTCAGCCGGGTGGCGGCGACCGCCACCCGGGTCAGCGAACTGCCGCTGGCCAGCGGCGAGGTGGCCCTGCCGCCGCGGGCCCCGGAGTCCGACCCGCGCAGCGAGGTCGGCCAGGTGGCGGGCGCTTTCAACCGGATGCTGGGCCACGTCGAGGACGCGCTCACCAAACGGCAGGCCAGTGAGGAGCGGCTGCGCAGCTTCGCGGCCGACGCCAGCCACGAGCTGCGCACCCCGGTCGCGTCGGTGCGCGGCCACGCGGAACTGGCGCTGCTGCACCCCGGCCCGGTCCCGCCGGAGGTCACCCGGGCCCTGGAACGCATCGCCGCGGAGTCGTCCCGCATGGGTGAGATGGTCGACGAGATGCTGCTGCTGGCCCGGCTGGACGCGGGCCGCCCGCTGGAGCGCCGCCCGGTCGACCTGACGATGCTCGTGCTGGACGCGGTGACGGACGCCCGGGCCGCGGGTCCCGACCACCGCTGGACCCTGGAACTCCCCGAGGAACCGATCACCGTCACCGGCGACGCCCACCGCCTCCAACAGGTGTTGGCCAACCTGTTGGCCAACGCGCGTGGGCACACACCCGTGGGCACCAAGGTGACGGTCTCCCTGGAGACCGAGGGCACGTGGGCCGTCCTCAAGGTCCACGACGACGGCCCCGGCGTCCCCGAGGACATTCAGCCCGGCGTCTTCGAACGCTTCACCCGAGCCGACCGCCGCCGCACCGATGCCCCGGGGGGCGGCGCGGGCCTGGGCCTGTCGATCGTGGCCGCGGTGGCCGAGGCTCACGGCGGTGAGGTGAGCCTGCACAGCGCACCGGGCTCGACCACCTTCACGGTCCGGCTCAGTACCGAGTGATCGCCGTGGGCCCGCCCGTCGTACCGATGGCGATGTGCGGCTGCCGCCCGGGATCGGCCCAGCGCAGGATCCGCCGCATCGCGTCCCCGGACACGGACACGCAACCCGCCGTCGCCCCGCTCCCGTTGACGTGCAGGAAGATCCCGGCTCCCCGCCCGCGCACCGGCTTCGCGTAGTTGAACCCGATCACCAGGGCGTACGCGTACTGCTTCTCGTAGGAGATCAGGTGCTCGGACTCGGCGGCCCGGCAGTCCTTGGCGCGGGGCTCGCTCCAACGGTTGTAGACACGCGAGTCGTTGTCCTGGCACCACCATGAACTCCCGCGCACGGGGCGGTACTTGTATGCCGTCCCGCTCGGCGCGCCCTTGATGCCGAAGGCGTACGGCAGGTCGTAGAGCCCCGCCGGCGTGGTGTTCGTCCCCTGTTTGCGCGAGGCGCCCTCCACCAGCCCGTTGGCCCCGAACCGCGCGTCCGCCGAACCGGCCTTCACCCACCGGCCGTCACGCAGGTCCCACCAGGTGACCGTGCCCGAGGTGGACGAGGTCCTCGCGGCGACCGCGGTGATCAGCTGGGTCCCGCCGCCGGTGTCGGCCATGCGGGCGGGAAGCGGTGGCTGCCCGCCGCCGGGCGCGGCGCCGAGCAGGAGGAGGGACGCGGACGCGAGAGCCGTGGCGACGGCGGGGGAGCCCATGGCTCAGACGGTAGAGGGCGGCAGCGGCAACGGCAGCCCGGGCAGGCCGTCCAGGCTGGTCGCGATGTGCTCCTTCTTGGCGAAGTAGGCGCTCAGCGACTCGTCGTCCTCGCGCGCGAACCGCCTGCCGTGCAGGTCGCGGTCCTCGTCGTACGTCATGAAGGGCACCGCGTAGCCGCAGGAGTCCCGGATCGTCCGGGCCGTCACGACGATGATCGCCCGCAGGCCGTGCAGGCTCGGGTCGATGTCGGGGAAGTGCGTGAGCAGTTCCTTGAAGCGGGGGTCGTCGCGCAGCACCGCCTCGCCGTCGCCGTGCACCCGGACGATGTTGGGCGGGCCCTGGAAGGCGCACCACATGAGGGTGATCCGGCCGTTCTCCCGCAGGTGCGCGACGGTCTCCGCGGTGGATCCGGCGAAATCCAGGTAGGCGACGGTGAGTTCGTCGAGGACGGCGAAGGAGCCCTTGAGGCCCTTGGGGGACAGGTTGACCGTGCCGTCGCCGGAGAGGGGGGCGGTCGCGGTGAAGAAGAGGGGCTGCTCCTCGATGAAGGTACGCAGCCGGCCGTCTATGCGCTCATAGGTCTTTCCCATGTCTAACGATTATGGGGTCAGATCTTTCGCCTGTCTAATGAATTCCGGTATCCGTTTTTACAGGCCGTCCGGCATGCCGGCGGCCGCCCCGGCCGGCGCATCACTCGGGGCGGCCACGGCACCTGTCACGTCACTGGGTGAGCGTGCAGGCGGCCAGGGAGTTCAGGCCCTGGGGCTTCTCGGCGGTCCGGCCGATGGAGATGGCGATACGGTCGATGGTGGACGTCCGCTTGCCCTCCAGGGGGCCGAGGATGGCGTTCTGGACGAAGTTGGGTCCGCCCTGGCCGACGGTGTCGACCAGGCGCTTGTTGGCCTCGTCGATCTGGGTCTGGAGGAGCGTGAGGTTGCGGTCGACCTCGGCCTGGGCGGAGGCCGGGATCGCCGGGAGTTGGGAGGCGACGTCCGGGCAGCTGATGGTGCCGACACCGGCGTTGCCCGCGTCCTCGCCCGCAGTGCCGGTGTCCTGGCCCGTGTCCCCGGCGGCGTCCGAGGCGGTGGCGCTCGGCGTGGCCTCGGCCGCGCCGCCCGCGCCCGCCTCCTCGCCCGCTCCGGCGCCGCCGTCGGCGTTCAGGGTGCAGGGCGCGAGCGCGTCCAGGCCCTGGGGCTTCTCGGCGGTCCGGCCGATGGCGGTGGCGATCCGGTTGACGGTCGCGATCCGCTTGTCCTCCAGGGGGCCGAGGATGGCGTTCTGGACGAAGTTGGGTCCGCCCTGGCCGACGGTGTCGACCAGGCGCTTGTTGGCCTCGTCGATCTGGGTCTGGAGGAGCGCGAGATTGCGGTCGACCTCGGCCTGTGCGGAGGCCGGGATCGCGGGGAGCCGGGAGGCGACGTCCTGGCAGGTGATGGTGCCGGGGCTCGCGAGGGTGCGGGCGGTGGTGTCGCCGCCGCTCTTGGAGCTCTCCCCGGCGAGGGCGGAACCGGCGATCACCGCACCGGTCAGCACCAGTGCGGTAGCGCTGCCGATGAGGGCGACGCGGCGCTTGTTGTACTTCGGAAGAGCCCTGGACATGCGGATGCCTCACAAGGGTCGGGAGTGTCTTCGAGTTCGTCGTGTGCACAAACGCGGCGCCTGCGTTCGGGGGGAGGTACGGGCAAGCGGTTTCTCCTGTTCAAAGGGAGACCAAAAACAGGGTCAGATTGACGAATCATGCAGAGCTCTGCATACTCATGCATAACCCTGAATGCGGCGATGAGGAGCAACGCAAGTGAGCAGCAACAGCGGTGACGTCCGGCTCTGGGGCGGCCGTTTCGCCGACGGTCCCGCCGAGGCCCTGGCCAAGCTGTCCGCGTCCGTGCACTTCGACTGGCGGCTGGCCCCGTACGACATCGCCGGTTCGCGTGCCCACGCGCGCGTGCTCCACAAGGCGGGCCTGCTCACCGAGGACGAGCTCCAGCGCATGATCGCCGGGCTCGACCAGCTCGAAGCCGACGTGGCCTCCGGCGACTTCGTCGGCACCATCGCCGACGAGGACGTCCACACCGCCCTGGAGCGCGGTCTGCTGGAGCGCCTCGGCCCCGACCTCGGCGGCAAGCTCCGCGCGGGCCGCTCCCGCAACGACCAGGTGGCGACCCTCTTCCGGATGTACCTGCGGGACCACGCCCGGATCATCGGCGGCCTGATCGCCGACCTCCAGGACGCCCTGATCGGCCTGGCGGAGGCCCACCCGGACGTGGCGATGCCCGGCCGCACCCACCTCCAGCACGCCCAGCCGGTCCTCTTCGCCCACCACGTCCTCGCCCACGTCCAGTCCCTGTCCCGGGACGCGGAGCGGCTGCGCCAGTGGGACGACCGTACGGCCGTCTCCCCCTACGGCGCGGGCGCCCTGGCCGGTTCCTCCCTCGGCCTGGACCCGGAGGCGGTGGCCAAGGACCTCGGCTTCGAGCACGGCAGCGTCGGCAACTCCATCGACGGCACGGCCTCGCGTGACTTCGTCGCGGAGTTCGCCTTCATCACGGCGATGATCGGCGTGAACCTGTCCCGCATCGCCGAGGAGGTCATCATCTGGAACACGAAGGAGTTCTCCTTCGTGACCCTGCACGACGCCTTCTCCACGGGCTCGTCGATCATGCCGCAGAAGAAGAACCCGGACATCGCCGAGCTGGCCCGGGGCAAGTCCGGCCGCCTCATCGGCAACCTGACGGGCCTCATGGCCACGCTCAAGGCGCTGCCCCTCGCCTACAACCGCGACCTCCAGGAGGACAAGGAGCCGGTCTTCGACTCCTGCGACCAGCTGGAGATCCTGCTCCCCGCCTTCACCGGCATGATGGCCACCCTCACCGTCAACCGCGAGCGCATGGAGGAACTGGCCCCGGCCGGCTTCTCCCTCGCCACCGACATCGCCGAGTGGCTGGTCAAGCAGGGCGTTCCGTTCCGCGTCGCCCACGAGGTCGCCGGCGAGTGCGTCAAGGCCGCCGAGGCCGAGGGCAAGGAGCTGGACGAACTGACGGACGACCAGTTCGCCAAGATCTCCGCCCACCTGACCCCGGAGGTCCGCACGGTCCTCAACGTCCAGGGCGCCCTCGCCTCCCGCAACGGCAGGGGCGGCACAGCCCCGAGCGCCGTGGCGATCCAGCTGGCGGAGGTCAAGGCGGACGTGGCGGCACAGCATCAGTGGGCGGTGGCGAAGGGTCTTTAGGGGCGCGGGGAACTGCGCGAGCAACCACGAAGCACCCGCACCCGCACCATGCACCGCGCCCCCCGACCTCTGAAGTGAAGGTCATCGCGGGTTAAGTTGGGAACAGCCTGGAGCCGACCCAACGGAGCCCGCGATGCCTTTCGCCCGCCTGGCCACCGCAACCACCCCCACCTGTCACATCGGGCTGGGCCTCGCAGCCGTCGGCCGCCCCGGCTACATCAACCTCGGCCGCGACGAAGACCTGGGCCGCGCGGAGACCCGCAGCGTCGAAGCCCTGCGCACCCGCACCCACGAACTCCTCGACGCCGCCTACTTCCAGGGCGTGCGCTACTTCGACGCGGCCCGCTCCTACGGCCGCTCGGAGGAGTTCCTCGCCGACTGGCTGAACGCCCGCCCCGACATCGACGACGTGGTGATCGGGAGCAAGTGGGGCTACACCTACACCGCCGCCTGGACGACCGACGCGGACAAGCACGAGGTCAAGGACCACAGCGTCGCGTCCTACGAACGCCAGCGCCGCGAGACCGCCGAGCTCCTCGGCGACCACCTCGACCTCTACCAGATCCACTCGGTGACCCCGGACAGCCCGGCCCTCACCGACAAGGAACTCCACGCCAAGCTCGCCGAGGCCGCCGCCGACGGCATCAGCATCGGCTTCTCCACCAGCGGCCCCGCCCAGGCGGACGCCATCCGCGCCGCACTGGAGATCACGGTCGACGGCGTGCCCCTCTTCCGTACCGTCCAGTCGACGTACAACGCCCTGGAGACCTCCGCCGCCCCCGCCCTCGCCGAGGCCCACGACGCCGGACTGACGGTGATCGTCAAGGAGGGCATGGCCAACGGCAGGCTCGCCGACCCGTACGCGCCGGACGCCTTGAGGGCCGTAGCGGCAGAAACGTCCCTCGGCTGTGACGCGGTCGCCCTCGCCCTGGTCCTGCGCCAGCCGTGGGCCGGTGTCGTGCTGTCCGGAGCGGCGACCACCAACCAGCTGGCCTCCAACCTGCACGCGGCGGTCGTGGACCTGGACGAGGATCAACTCGCGCGCCTGGCCGAGCTGGCGGAGGAGCCGCGGGCGTACTGGGAGAAGCGCGGCAGCCTGCCCTGGCACTAGAAAAACCCTGGTCAGCACCGCACTCATGAGACGTCCAAGCTCAGAATGAGACATCAATGTCTCACATGGGCTATGGTTGTCTCATGGCTGTCGATCGTTCCCATGTGCTGCGCAGTGCCGCGGCCCTGCTGACCCGCAAATCCACCGCGACCATGGACGAGGTCGCCAAGGCCGCGGGGATCAGCCGGGCCACCCTGCACCGGCACTTCGCCGGACGCGACGCGCTGGTACGGGCCCTTGAGGCGCTCGGCATCGAGGAGTGCGAGGCGGCGCTGGACGCGGCCCGGCTCGACGAGGGCCCGGCGCGGGACGCCGTACACCGCCTCGTCCGCGAGATCGAACCGGCCGCCGCCCTGCTCGCCTTCCTCTACACCGAGAACCAGCTGTTCGAGGGGGAGGGGCAGAACCCCGGCTGGACGAGGATCGACGAGCGCATCGCGGCGGTGTTCCGACGCGGTCAGGCGGCCGGCGAGTTCCGCATCGACCTGACCCCGGCCTGGCTCACCGAGGCGCTGTACGGCCTGCTGGCCTCCGGTGCCTGGGCGGTGATGGAGGGCCGCGTGGCGGCGAAGGACTTCACCTACATGATCGCCGAACTGCTGCTCGGCGGCGCACTGCGGCGGCACCCCCACCCGAGCACGGAACCGAGCACGGAACCGAGCACAGAACCGAGAGAGGAATCATGACCAGCACCCTGCAGCCGACGACCACGACCGAGGCGGTGACCAAGCGCCCGGGCCGGTGGCTCGCGCTGTCCGTCCTCGTGCTCGCCGTGCTGCTGGTGGCCGTCGACGCGACCGTCCTCGGTCTCGCGACCCCCTACATCAGCGAGGACCTGAAGCCCACCGGCTCCCAGCTCCTCTGGATCGGCGACGTCTACTCCTTCGTCATCGCGGGTCTGCTCGTCTCGATGGGCAGCCTCGGTGACCGCATCGGCCGCAAGCGCATCCTGCTCGTCGGCGCCACGGCGTTCGGCGCGATATCGGTCCTCAACGCCTATGCCACGACACCGGAGTTGATGATCCTCGCCCGCGCCCTCCTGGGCGTCGCGGGCGCGACCCTCATGCCGGCCACCCTGGCCCTGATCCGCAACCTCTTCCACGACCCGCGCGAACGCAGTCTCGCCGTCGGCATCTGGGGCGCGACCGCGTCCGCGGGCACCGCGATCGGCCCGATCGCCGGTGGCTTCCTGCTCGAACACTTCTGGTGGGGCTCGGTCTTCCTGATCAACCTGCCCGTGATGGCGGTCCTCGTCCTCGTCGGCGTCAAGCTGCTGCCCGAGTCCAAGAACCCGAACCCGGGGCCGTGGGACCTGACCAGCGTCGCCCTGTCCCTGGTCGGCATGATCGCGGTGGTGTACGCGATCAAGGAGACGGCCGCACACGGCTTCACCGTGGAGGCGCTCGGCGTCGGCGCGCTCGGCGCGGCAGCGCTCTACTGGTTCGTGCACCGCCAACTGACGCTGCCGACCCCGCTGTTGGACATGAGGCTGTTCCGCAACCGCGGCTTCAGCGCGGCGGTCCTCGCCGACCTGCTGACCATCCTCGGCCTGTCCGGCCTGGTCTTCTTCCTCTCCCAGTACCTGCAACTCGTGCAGGGCCGACGTCCGTTGGAGGCGGGTCTCGCCGAACTCCCCGCCGCGGTGGGCGCGGTGACGGCCGGTCTGGTCGCGGGCTGGGCGGCCCGCCGCTGGTCGGTCCGCGCGGTGGTCTCCGGCGGCCTGGCGGCGGTGGGCGTGGCGCTGGCCTCCCTGACGGTCATCGACCAGTCCACCGGCTACCCGTTGCTGGGCGCCGCCCTGCTGGTCGTGGGCATCGGCGCGGGCTTCTCCTTCACGGTCACGGCCGACGTCATCCTGTCGAGCGTCCCGAAGGAGCAGGCGGGCTCGGCGTCCGCGGTCTCGGAGACGGCGTACGAGCTGGGCGCGGCCCTGGGCATCGCCGTACTGGGCTCGATCGTGACGGGCGTGTACCGGGGGTTCGCGGCTCCGGCGGGTACACCGGAGGGCGCCCACGAGTCACTGGGCGGCGCGGTGGAGGCGGCGGCGAGGATGCCGTCGGACCAGGCCCGGGCGCTGCTCACGTCGGCGCGGGAGTCCTTCGTGGACGGCCTCACGATCGCAGCGGGCGCGGGAGCGGCGGTCCTGCTGGCGACGGCGGTGGCGGCGTGGTTCCTGCTCCGAAACCAGCGTCTGGAGAACGCCGCATAAGGGGCGCGGGGCTGTGTCGATGTGCGGCTCCGCCGCGTGAGCGCGACCAGCCCCCACAAGCCGTCAGCCGGAGAACTACGCGGCTTCCTTCGCCTTGGTCGCATACATGTCCACGTACTCCTGCCCCGACAGCCGCATGACCTCGGTCATCACGGAATCGGTCACGGCCCGCAGCACATACCGATCCCGGTCCATCCCGTCGTACCGTGAGAACTCCATGGCCTCGCCGAAACGTACGGTCACCTTGGCCGGCCGCGGCATTCCCGCCCCGCCCGGCTGAATCCGATCCGTGCCGATCATGGCGAAGGGAACCACCGGGGCGCCCGTCATTAGCGTCAGCCGCGCGATGCCGGTGCGCCCCCGGTACAGCCGCCCGTCGGGGGAGCGGGTGCCCTCGGGGTAGATGCCGAACACCTTGCCCTCCTCCAGTACGCGGCGCCCCGTCATCAGCGCCGCGACCCCGCCGCGGCCGCCGTCCCGGTCGACCGGGATCATGCCGGTTCCGGTGAAGAACCAGGCCATCAGCCGGCCCTTCAGGCCCTTGCCGGTGACGTACTCGTCCTTGCCGATGAAGAAGACCTGCCGGTCACAGACCAGCGGGAGGATCATCGAGTCGATGAAGGTGAGGTGGTTGCCGGCCAGGATGACCGGGCCGTCCCCCGGGATGTGCTCGGCGCCTTCCACCTGTGGGCGGAACATCAGGCGCATGATCGGTCCGAGCACTGCCTTGATGAGCGCGAAGCGGGACAACGGGCCCTCCGGTGTCAAGGGGATCGGTCTAAGTCTGTGCAGGTGAGGACGATACTCGCGGCCCGGGGGGTCTTGCACATCGGGTTCACCGAGGTCTTACGCACTGTTGACGCGGGTTTACCTGCGGTGGCGCGCGGAATACCGCCCGTAACCTGGCGGCCATGATGTGACGGACATCGCGTTCACGGCCTGACGGGCTGTCAACTTGCGCCTCACGCACGCCATCCCGCGTCACCCGCGTGTTCCGCCGGAGGTCTCCCGTCGGTCATGTGTACGCACCTACGATCGGCCCGCAGTGACGAGCCGACGCAAGGAGGGCGCTCATGGGATCGCAGGATTCGCAGGCCGGGAACGGGCAGACGGGTGGCACCGGACGGCGGGCGCTCCTCGGCGCGGCCGTGCTCGGCGCCGGGGGAGCCATCCTCGGCCTGTCCGGCACGGCGAGAGCCGCCGAGGCCGCCGGGTCCGCCGGGGCACGGCATGGTGGTGGGGTGAAGAGCCTGCCCGTGCCGACGATCATCGGTCACCGGGGCGCCAGCGGCTACCGGCCCGAGCACACGTTCGGGTCGTACCAGCTCGCCCTGGACCTGGGCGCGCATGTCGTCGAGGCCGGCGACCTGGTGCCGACGAAGGACGGTCATCTCGTCTGCCGTCACGAGCCGGAGATCGGCGGCACGACGGACGTCGCGGACCACAAGGAGTTCGCCGACCGGAAGACCACGAAGGTCCTGGACGGCGTCTCCGTCACCGGCTGGTTCACCGAGGACTTCACGCTCGCCGAGCTGAAGACTCTGCGGGCGGTCGAGCGCATCCCGGCCAACCGCCCGCACAACACCCTCTACAACGGGCGCTGGCAGATCCCCACCTTCGAAGAGGTCCTGAAGTGGCAGGACGAGCAGACCCGCAAGCGCGGCCGGCAGGTGTGGATCTACCCGGAGACCAAGCACCCCACCTACTTCCGCAAGCTCGGCCTGGGCCTGGAGGAGCGGGTCGCCAAGCTGCTGCGCAAGTACGGCAAGGACGGCCGCAACGCGCCGGTCATCCTCCAGTCCTTCGAACCGACCAGCATCCAGCGCCTGAACCGCCTGGTCGACAACCCGCTGGTCGTCCTGCTCTCCTCCGCGACCAGCCGCCCCTGGGACTTCGTCGAGGCGGGCGACCCGCGCACCGTCGCCGACCTGGTCACGCCCGCCGGGCTGCGCGAGATCGCCGGGTACGCCCAGGGCATCGGTCCCACCCTCGACCTGATCATCCCGAAGGACGCGAACGGCAACCTCACCACGCCGACCACCCTGGTCGCCGACGCGCACAAGGTGGGGCTGATCCTGCACCCCTACACCATGCGCAACGAGAACCCGTTCCTGCCGACGAGCTTCCGCAAGGGCACCGACCCCGACGCGTACGGCGATGTCTTCGGCGCCTACAGGACGTACTTCGCCACCGGCATCGACGGTGTCTTCACCGACAACCCCGACACCGGCCTGCTGGCCCGCGAGGACTTCGTCAACAGCTGAGCGCCCGACCCCGATCGGGGTGACAACCGGCCGTCCGGGCAACCCAACGCCCGGACGGCCGCGTCGTGAGCCATATGACGTCCGACCTGGTCACCGCCCCGCAGCACGACCTGCTCGCCACCCTCCGCCCGCTGCTCACCGCCGAGGCGTCCGCGGAGGCGCGCGCCTCCGGCGCCGAGCCCGGCGACCTGGAACAGGCGGTCTGGCTCCGTCTTCTGGAACGCCTCGACACCTACGGACCGCCCGTGGACCCGCCGGGCTGGCTCCGCCGGGCGGTCCGCTCCGAGGCGCGCCGCTCCCGTCGTACGGCCAGACTCGAACGGCCGTATGAGACGGACCCCGTGGACGCGGTGGGCCGCAGCCCCGAGGACCAGGCCCTGGCGGCCGCCGGCCGCCGCGCCCTGCGGGACGCCGTACGCCGTCTGCCGGGCCGCTGCCCGCGTCTGATGGAGGCGCTGCTCTCCCCGAAGGACCTCACATACCGGGAAATCGCGGGGGAGTTGGGTATCTCACAGGGCAGTCTCGGCCCGGAACGTTCCAGATGCCTGGGATGTCTCCGTCGTTTGCTCACACCGGAGGTTGCGGCTCGCGGAGCGCGGGGATAGGAGTGAGGGACGACAGGCGATCAGGTGAGCGGGAGGCGTGCGCACATGGGCATGAGCGTGACCATCTCTGCGGCGACCGTGCAGGACGCGGAGCAGATCTTCAGGTTGCAGTACCTGTGCTTCCAGAGCGAGGCGGCGCTGTACGGCAACTACCGCATCGATCCGCTCGTCCAGACCCTGGACTCGGTCCGCGCGGAGGTCGCCTCGGACTGCGTCTTCGTGGCCCGGCTCGGCGAGGAGGTCGTCGGTTCGGTCCGCGGCCATGTCACCGAGGACGGCTCGGCCGCCATCGGCAAGCTCTGCGTCCACCCCCGCCTCCAGGGCCACGGCATCGGCGCCCGGCTGCTGCGCGCGGCGGAAGCGGCCCTGGCCGAGGAGCGTGGCGCCACCCGCTTCCGCCTCTTCACCGGCCACCGCAGCGAGGGCAACCTGCGCCTGTACCGCAAGGTCGGCTACGAGGCGGTGGGCACCTCCCAGGGCGACGACGGCGTACCGATGATCGTCCTGGAGAAGCCCGCCGGGACGTTCGCGGCTACCGCGTAGCGGTCGCGGTACGGGACTTGCGGAGCCAGTACAGCGCGGACAGCGGCAGCAGCACCGGGATGAAGAGATAGCCCATGCCGTAGTCCGACCACACCGTCGCGTCCGGGAAGGCCGACGGCTCGATCAGGGTCCACGTGCCGACGATCAGCACACCCGCGAGCTCGGCGGCGCAGCACACCTGCGCCGCCTTGCGGGCCGTCTCGCCGCCCCGCACGAGCGAGTACGTGATGAACCCGTAGACCAGCCCCGCCACGGCGGACAGCGAGTAGGCGAGCGGCGCGCGGTCGAACTCGGTGGCGATCTGGTACGCCGAGCGCGACACGGCGCCGACGACCATCACCCCGTACAGCCAGACCAGCAGCATGCCCGGCCCGCTGATCAGCCGTGCCGGCTTCTCCTCGGTCGCCGCCACCTCAGCCTCCCCAGATGTCATAGAGCCGCACCTCGAGGACCGCCAGCACCACACCGCCGGCGGCCGCCGTCACCGAGCCCCACTTCGAGCGCTCGGTCAGCGACATCAGCCCCGCCGCCGGGACGCACGCGAACGCGCCCACCAGATACGCCACGAAGATCGTCGTTCCCTGCTCGGGCTTCTCGCCCCGGGCCAGCTGCACGATCCCCACGACCAGCTGGACCAGCGCCAGCAGCGACACCACGCCCATCCCGATGAAGTGCCAGTCCTTCGTCGGCTGGTCACGGTAGGCGGCCCAGCCGCACCAGGCGGCGAGCAGCAACGCGGCGACGCCGGTCACGAGCGTCAGGGCATCAAGCATGGGGCGACCCTATTACGGCGCGTCCGGCCGGCTGGGGTCGGCCCCGGCCTCGCTCTGACGTCCGTGCAGCGGGAATCGAGGGGCCGGCATCACCCCGTAGGGTCGACGGCATGAAGATACGTGCACAGGCCATGCTTTTCGACAACGACGGCACCCTCGTCTCCTCCCTCGACTCCGTGGACCGCTGCTGGCGGCAGTGGGCCGGGGAGTACGGGATCACGGCCGAGGAGTTCGGGCGGGTGGAGCTGCACGGGCGGACCGCCGCCGAGATAGCCGCCGATCTGCTGCCCGCCGACGTCGTCGCCGGGGCCGTCGCGCGGATCGAGGAGCTGGAGGTGGCCGACGTGCCCCATGGAGGCGTCCGCCTGCTGCCCGGCACCCGGGACTTCCTGGACGCGCTGCCCGCCGACCGCTGGGCCGTCGTGACCTCCGCCACCCGGCGGCTCGCCGAGGCCCGTCTCGACGCGGTCGGCATCCTGCCCAAGACGCTCGTCGCCGCCGAGGACGTGACCCGCGGCAAGCCCGACCCCGAGCCGTACCTGCTCGCCGCCCGCACGCTCGGCGTCGACCCCGCCCACTGCGTCGTCTTCGAGGACGCTCCCGCAGGCCTGCGGGCCGGGCGCGCCGCCGGCATGACCACCGTGGCCTTGGCCACAACCCACCGGGCCCACGAGCTCGACGCCGACCTGGTGGTCGAGAACCTCTCGGCCTTGTCCGCCCTGGTCACGGACGCCGGAGTGGAGATCTCCGTTCGCCCCTGACCCCTGTCCGCCGCTGTCCAGCATGCGGACAGCGGCGGCTGGTAAGGACCATACGTCTGCTTTACTGATTCCATGACCACGACGAGCAGCCGCACCCTTGCGACCGAGGCGACCATGACGCCCGGTGCTCGCTGTATGTGTCGAATGTGCGCCTTCTAGAGGGCCCCCGCACCACCCCAGAGCCTCGCGCCCCGAAGCGAGCAGCCGTGGCATGTCCGTACGTGTCCAGCCGTACGTGACCTTGCTGCCCCGCGCACACCGTTCCTCCCGTACCAAGGCACACCCACGCCTGCGTACGTACCCGACAGTGATGGAATCCCAGTGATCACCACAACGGGCCTGACCAAGGTCTACCGCTCACGCGGCCGCGAGGTCACCGCCCTCGACGGCGTCGATCTCCACGTCCGCGAAGGCGAGGTCTACGGCGTCATCGGCCAGTCCGGCGCCGGCAAGTCCTCCCTCATCCGCTGCGTCAACCTGCTGGAGCGCCCCACCGCCGGCACGGTCACCGTCGCCGGCCAGGACCTCACCGCCCTCGCCGGGCGCGGCCCGCGGGCCGGCCGGGAACTCCGCCAGGCGCGCAGCCGCATCGGCATGGTCTTCCAGCACTTCAACCTGCTGTCCTCCCGGACCGTCCAGGACAACGTCGAGCTGCCGCTGGAGATCCTCGGCAAGTCGGGGAAGGAGCGGTCGCGCAAGGCCCTCGAACTCCTCGACCTCGTCGGACTCGCCGACAAGGCCAAGGCCTACCCCGCCCAGCTCTCCGGCGGCCAGAAGCAGCGCGTCGGCATCGCCCGCGCCCTGGCCGGCGACCCCAAGGTGCTGCTCTCCGACGAGGCCACCAGCGCCCTCGACCCGGAGACCACCCGCTCCATCCTCCAGCTGCTGCGCGACCTCAACCGGCAGCTGGGGCTCACCGTCCTGCTCATCACGCACGAGATGGACGTCGTGAAGTCGATCTGCGACTCCGCCGCGCTCATGGAGCGGGGCCGCATCGTCGAGTCCGGGACGGTGAGCGAACTGCTCGCCACGCCCGGCTCCGAACTGGCCACCGCGCTCTTCCCGGTCGGCGGCGAGGCCACCGGCACTGACCGCACGGTCGTCGACGTCACCTTCCACGGCGAGGCCGCGACCCAGCCGGTCATCTCCCAGCTGTCGCGCACCTACAACATCGACATCTCCATCCTCGGCGCCGCCATCGACACCGTCGGCGGCCTCCAGGTCGGCCGGATGCGCATCGAACTGCCCGGCCGCTACGAGGACAACGTCGTGCCGATCGGCTTCCTGCGCGAACAGGGCCTCCAGATCGACGTCGTCGGTGAACCGCTGCTGGTGAAGGAAGGTGCCAAGTGACCTGGTCCGAGATGCAGCCCCTGCTGTCCCAGGCGTGTTGGGACACCCTCTACATGGTCGGCTGGTCCACCGTGATCGCCGTCGTCGGCGGTCTCCCGCTCGGTGTCCTCCTCGTCCTCACGGACCGCGGCGGACTCCTCCAGAACGTCATCGCCAACAAGGTCATCGGGCAGATCGTGAACGTCGCCCGGTCGATGCCGTTCATCATCCTGATGGTGGCCCTGATGGGCTTCACCCGCTCCATCACGGGCACCACCATCGGCCGGGAGGCCGCGATCGTGCCGCTCGCCATCGGCGCGATCCCGTTCTTCGCGCGGCTGGTCGAGACGGCTGTCCGTGAAGTGGACGGCGGGCTCGTGGAAGCCGTGCAGTCGATGGGCGGCAACACCTGGACCGTCGTCCGCAAGGTCCTCGTACCGGAGTCGCTGCCCTCGCTGATCGCCAGCACCACGACCACCATCGTCGCCCTCATCGGCTACTCCGCCATGGCCGGCACCGTCGGCGCCGGCGGCCTCGGCGACATCGCCATCCGCTACGGCTACCAGCGCTTCGAAACCCAGCTCATGTGGATCACCGTCGCGATCCTCGCGGTCGTCATCTCGCTCATCCAGTTCGCCGGCGACCTCGCCGCCCGCTCGCTGCACAGCCGCGGCGGCCAGCGGGGCCCCGCCCCCAAACTGCGGCTGCTGAAGGCCGCGACGGCCGACACCAAGACCGTCTGACGCCGCCCTCGGCACTCCCCACAACTTCCCCGCACCACCACCGCGGGGTCGCTCTGCCCAAAAGGAAAGGCACTTTTCGTGCGTAACACCGCAAAGCTCTCGACCGCTGTCCTCGCCGCCGGCGCCCTCACCTTCGGGCTCACCGCCTGCGGCTCCTCGGACTCCGACTCCGCCGCCTCCTCCGACACCAGCGGCCCGCTCGTCGTCGCCGCGAGCCCCGTCCCGCACGCCGAGATCCTCGACTACGTCAAGGACAACCTGGCGAAGAAGGCGGGCCTCGACCTGGAGGTCAGGGAGTTCACCGACTACGTCACGCCGAACACGGCGACGGAGGACGGCTCGGTCGACGCCAACTACTTCCAGAACCAGCCGTACCTCGACGACTTCAACAAGAAGAACGGCACCCACATCGTGCCCGTCGTCACGGTCCACCTGGAGCCGCTCGGCCTCTACTCCCACAAGGTGAAGAGCGCCGACGCCCTGAAGAGCGGTGCGACGATCGCCGTCCCGAACGACAGCGTCAACGAGGCCCGTGCCCTCAAGCTCCTCGACGCCAACGGGATCATCACGCTGAAGGACGGCGTGGGCAACGAGGCGACCCCGGCCGACATCACCAAGAACCCCAAGAACCTCAAGTTCAAGGAGCTGGAGGCAGCCCAGACCCCGCGCTCCCTGGACGACGTCGACGCCGCCGTCATCAACGGCAACTACGCCATCGAGGCCGACCTGAAGCCCGCCTCGGACGCCCTCGTCCTGGAGTCCGCGAAGGACAACCCGTACGGCAACTTCCTCGCGGTGAAGGACGGCAACGAGGACGACCCGCGCGTCAAGAAGCTCGCGAAGCTCCTCACCTCCGACGAGGTCAAGAAGTTCATCGAGGACAAGTACGACGGCTCCGTCATCGCGTCCTTCTGAACCTGACGGCGCGTATACCGCGTTTCGCCACGCACAGGGTCCACTCGCTCACCCCGGGTGGGCCCTGTAGTGCGGTTGGGTGCTTTCATGCTGCATGCTGGGCAGTTCAGCAGGAGCTCAGCAGGACTTGCAGTTTTCCGAAGGTTACGGAGCGGCGCATGACTAGCACCTTCCCCAACATCTCCATCAGCACGGAGCGGTTGGTGCTGCGTCCCCTCGACGAGGACGACGTGCCCGCGCTGACCGAGATGATGAACGACGAGCAGATCGTCGCGTGGACCGCCGTCCCCCAGCCCTTCACCGCGGAGAACGCGCGCGGCTGGATCACCGTGTACGCGCCCACCGAACGCGCCGCGGGCCGCGGACTCGCCCTCGCCGTGACGGAGTTCCTCACCCAGCGGCTGGTCGGCCTCGTCCAACTCACCAAGACCAACTGGCACATCCGGTCGACCGAGCTGTCGTACATCATCGCCCCCTGGGCCCGCGGTGAGGGCTACGCCTCCGAGGCCGCCCTCGCCACCGCCCAATGGCTCTTCACGGACCAGAAGTTCGAGCGCATAGAGCTCCGCACGGCCGCCGACAACACCGCCTCCCAGCAGGTCGCCCAGAAGATCGGCTGCATCAGCGAGGGCGTCCTGCGCAACGCCTGCATAGCGCGCGTCCACACCGAGGACGACACCTGGGCCGAGGTCCGTACCGACTTCATCGTCTGGAGCCTGCTGCCCGAGGACCTGGAGGGTGCCGGGGAGCAGCTGGCCGACACCAGCGGTTTCACGTCGTACGGCGACTGGAACTGAAACCACAGGGCGGCCAAGGGACCCCTGCCGCGTACGCCGGGTCGACCAGGTACCCTCACGGAGCCCGACCCTGACGACCTGCGCAAACCCTGGAGACTGACGACGATGGCCGACCGGGTCACGGTGATCGGCTGGGACGGCTCGCCCCTGACGGCAGCGGCACGCGCCGCGCTCGGCGCCGCCACGCTGGTGGCGGGCGCCGCCCACCACCTGGCGCTGCCCGAGGTACCGCCCGCCGCCGAACGCATCCGCCTCGGCAGCGTCTCGCTGGCCGCCCGCCGGATCGCCGGCCACCGCGGCACCGCGGTCGTCCTCGCGGACGGCGACCCCGGGTTCTTCGGAGTCGTACGCACCCTGCGCGCACCCGAGTTCGGCCTGGAGGTCGAGGTCGTCCCCGCCGTCTCCTCGGTCGCCGCCGCTTTCGCCCGCGCCGGCATGCCCTGGGACGACGCCCAAGTGGTCGTCGCACATCGGCGCACCCTGCGGCGCGCGGTGAACGTGTGCCGCGCCCACACCAAGGTCGCCGTCCTCACCTCGCCCGGCGCCGGCCCCGCCGAACTCGGCCTGCTCATGGAGGGCGTCCACCGCACCTTCGTCATCTGCGAGGAACTCGGCACCGACCGCGAACAGGTCACGATCCTCACCTCCGACAAGGCCGCCGACCACACCTGGCGCGACCCCAACGTGGTCATCGTCATCGGCGGCCCGGTGAGCACCGGCGAGGGCGGCGGCTGGATCTCCGGCCGCGAACCGGCCACCGGTCCCCGCGGCTGGACCCAGCCCGCCGAGGCGTACGACGGCCCGCTCGGCGAGGGCGAGACCGAGCCGCTGCGCGCGGCCCAACTCGCCCGCCTCGGTCCGCGCGTGGGCGACCTCGTGTGGGACATCGGCTGCGGCAGCGGCGCCTTCGCCGTCGAGGCCGCCCGGGCCGGCGCCGCCGTCATCGCCGTCGACCGGGACCTCACCGCCTGCGGCCGCACCGACGCCGCCGCGCGGCGCTTCGGCGTCCAGTTCCAGATCGTCCGCGGCACCGCCCCGCACGTCCTGGAGAACCTCCCCGAACCGGACGTCGTCCGCGTCGGCGGCGGGGGAGCCGCCGTCGTCTCCGCGGTCGCCGACCGCCGCCCGCAGCGCATCGTCGCCCACGCCTCGACCCGCGACGAGGCCGAGCTCCTCGGCCGCGACCTGACCGAGCACGGCTACCGCGTCGAGTGCGCTCTCCTCCAGTCCGTCGAACTCGACACCAGGGCCTGGACGGAGAAGGAGCGGAGCGTCGCGTTCCTGCTCAGCGGGGAGCTTCCGGACCGTACGGTGTGACCCGGTACGCCGTCCCGGTGATCCTGTTGTCGTACCGCGCGCGGTAGGCTGGCCGACTGTTGTACCGCACCCGGTGGCCCGGTCTTTCGTTCGTCAATGTCCGGAAAACGCGCCCGTTTTGGGGTGGGTGTGGTACGGCAGAACCGGAGGACGCGCAACGTGGCGCAGTCCACAGCGGGCTGTCGCGGATCAACCTGTCGCGACGGGGGAACGGCCGGGACAATGCCAGTTAATGGCTTTGTCGTCTTTCTCGGCAGGCCGTTCGTGCCGCTGGGCACGCACGCTCGTTCTTCACTGCGGGGGCGGTCGGTGCGCCGTTCCCGGTGAGCTGGTCGTAGAAGCACTAACCGATGGGCGAGGGGTACGCATGACCGACACCGGCCAGGTCCCGGGCGAGGGGCTGCCGGAGAACGCAGGCATGGTGGAACAGCCGGGCGTCCCCGCGCACGGTGCGTACACCTACCTCTCCGAGACCACCGCCGAGGACGAAGACCTGTTGCTGCTGCCGGGTGCCCAGGGCGCCTGGGGCAACGAGGTCGCCCCGCCCACGCCGGAGCCCGTCGTCGAGACCGTGCAGGAGCCGTTCGCGGACGCCGCGCAGCAGCCGTTCGCGGAGCAGCCGTTCGCGGAGCAGGCGCAGCAGCCCCTGGGGGAGCAGGTGCCGCAGCCCTTCGGGGAGCCGGTACAGCAGCCCTTCGGGGAGCCCGCGCAGCAGCCCTTCGGGGAGCAGGCGGAGCAGCCCTTCGGTGCGGCTGGGCCTGAGCCCGTGCACGAGCCCGGTCCGCACGAGATGTCCGGTCGCGACAGCGGCTCGGTCGACCTCGGCGGCGTCCGCATGCCCGACGCGCGGCCCAAGGTGTCCGCCCCGTCGGTGCCCATCCCGCCGATCACGCCCCGGCGCCCCCTGCACCTCGGCCCGCCCACCCCCGACGCTTCCGCGAGCCCGGTCCGCTCCCTCGCCGACCGCGGCCCCGCGGGCGCACCGGCCCGTCACGCGGGCCCCCCGACCACGGGCCCCGAATACCTCGACATCCCGCAGCCCCTGCGCGAGATGTCCCCGCAGGGCGCCGCTCCCTGGGGCGCCCCGGCCGCGGCGGGCATGCCGGCCCAGGCTGCCGAAACGGTTGTCCCGGCCACCGACCCCGCGGCCCAGCAGACCCCCGAACCGGTGGGCGCGGCCCAGGCGGCGGTCGCGCGCGTGACCACGCAGGCGGGCGTCGCCGGTGCGGTGGCACAGCCGGACGTGGCGCCGGCGGAGGAGGTTCAGCCGGAGGGCGCGCACTCGGGGGACGGTGAGCCGGGGCAGGCGTCGGTCGGTGGGGAAGGCGTTCCGGTTCCGGCGGGGGGCGAAGGCGCTTCCGTAGGTGGGAAGAGCGGGGCCGTCGGGTCTGACGGGGCCGCCGGGTCCGTCGTCGGGGCGGCTGTCGCCTCGGGCGGTGAGGCGGCTTCTGCGGCTCCTGCCGCTCCTCCTCACGCTCCTGCGGCTCCTGCGGGTCCTACGGCGGCTCAGGTGCCGGCGGCCGGAGAGGTTCCGGGCGGCGTGAGCATGCCCGAGCCCGGTGCGGCTGCTCCGGATGCCGGGACCGTGCCGGACGGTGCCGAGGCGCCGGTCGCCGGGGAGGTTCCGGCCGCTGTGTCCGAGACCGACGGTGCGGGCGTGGCCGTGGACGGCGTTGCCGGTGCCGTGGGTGACGGTGACGCCGGGCAGGCCGTTCCTGAGGAGGCCACGGTGGCCGACGGGGACGTGGCCGGTGCGGACGCCGGGCAGGTCGTCGCCGATGCCGCGGACGCCGGACAGCCCCAGGCCACCGGTGCGGCCCCCGAGGCCGCGGACACGACGGACGCCGGTCAGAGCACCGAGCCTTCCGTCGCGCCGGAGGCCGCCGAGGCAGTGGTGCCGCAGGTCGCTGAGGTGGCTGAGGCCGCTGAGGTCGCCGTCGCCGAAGCCCCTGCACCGCAGGTTCAGGATGCTCCCGTGACGGAAGCCCAGGAAGTGCCGGAAGCCCAGGAAGCGCCGGAAGCCCAGGTGGCGCTCGCACCCGAGACCGCCGACGCCGCAGCCGTACCCGAGGGTGCCGCTGCCCCTGCCGCCGCCGAGCCCGAGGCCACCGTGCCCCCGGCCCCCGCAACCGCGACCACCGTCCCCCCGGCCGCCGCGTCCGAGGCCGCCGTCCCCGAAGCCGTACCGGCCCCGTCCGAGGCGGACCCGGAGCAGCCGGCGGAGGCTGACATGGAACAGTCGTCGCAGCCCGCCGAGACCACGCCCGCCCCAGAGCCAGAGGCCCCCGCCGCGGACACCCCCGCAGCCGGCGCCGAGCAGATCGCGCAGCCGGAGGACCCCACGGCCACGCCCGCCGAACCTGCCGCCGCCGAGCCCGCCGCGGACGCCCCCGCGTCCCACATGGTGGGCGCCGCGGACCAGACCCCGGACGCGGCCCAGCCCGCCGACGTCCAGGCGGCCCCCGCCCCTGCCCCGGCATCCGTACCCGTCCCAGCTCCCGCGTCTCCCGTGTCTCCCGCACAGGCGGATGCCCCGCAGCCGACTCCGGTCCCGCACGCGCTCACGGCGGAACCCGCAGGCCCCCAGGTCCTGTTCATGGACCAGGCCACGCCCGCGCAAGTCCCCGCTGCGGACCTCCCGCCCGGTGCCCCGCTGGCCCCCCACCCCGGCCAGCCCCTGGGGCAGTTCGTCCCGGTGGAGGGTTCGGTGCCGACCACTCCGCACCTCGCCCCCACCCCACCGCAGCCCTTCATCGTCCCTGCGGAGACCACAGGGGCGACGGAGACCACGGAGACGGCACAGGCGACGGAGGCGACCGAGCCCCCCGGAGCCACCCCGGCCGCCCCGGCCCAGGCCCCGGCACAAGCTCAGGACCAGGACCAGGCCCAGGCCCAGCCCGGCGTCCCCGCCCCTCGTGACGGCGGCGCCCCAGAGCCCGTGGAACCCGCGGAAGCGGAAGCGGAACACCTCACTCAGAACGCCGACGACCTGGACACCCGGGCCGCCGATGAGGAAGAAAGCACGGCCGCCGTGGAAGAAGTACGTCAGTCCACCGGCCCGGCCGCGCCCGCCTACGACGACGCCGAGCGCGAGGCCGTCCTGAAGGTCATGCGCGAGCGCCGGGACATCCGCAACGGCTTCCGCAGCGACCCCATCCCGCACGAGGTGCTGCTCCGTGTCCTGGAGGCGGCCCACACCGCCCCGTCCGTGGGCCACTCGCAGCCGTGGGACTTCGTCGTCATCCGCTCCGCCGACACCCGGCGCAGCATGCACGAACTGGCGATGCGCCAGCGTGACGCGTACGCGAAGTCCCTCCCCAAGGGCCGGGCGAAGCAGTTCAAGGAACTGAAGATCGAGGCGATCCTCGACACCCCGGTCAACATCGTCGTCACCGCGGACCCGACCCGCGGCGGCCGCCACACCCTGGGCCGCCACACCCAGCCCCAGATGGCGCCGTACTCCGCCGCGCTCGCCGTCGAGAACCTCTGGCTCGCCGCCCGCGCCGAGGGCCTCGGCGTCGGCTGGGTCAGCTTCTTCGACGAGCGCGAGATGGTCCGCGCGCTGGGCCTGCCCGAGCACCTCGAAGTCATCGCCTACCTGTGCGTGGGGTACGTCGACGAGTTCCCGGACGAGCCCGAGCTGATGCAGGCCGGCTGGTCCAAGCGCCGCCCGCTGTCGTGGGTCGTGCACGAGGAGACGTACGGCCGCCGTGCCCTGCCCGGCGAGGAGCCGCACGACCTGCTCGCCGAGACCGTCGCCCAGATCCGCCCGCTGGACGCCAAGGCGCTCGGCGAGGCCTGGGAGCGGCAGAAGCGGATGACCAAGCCGGCCGGCGCGCTCGGCATGCTGGAGATCATCTCCGCTCAGCTGTCCGGACTGTCCCGGCAGTGCCCGCCGCCGATCCCGGAGCCCGCGGCGGTCGCGATCTTCGCCGGCGACCACGGCGTGCACGCCCAGGGCGTCACCCCCTGGCCCCAGGAGGTGACCGCCCAGATGGTGGCCAACTTCCTCGGCGGCGGCGCGGTCTGCAACGCGTTCGCGAGCCAGGTGGGCGCGGAGGTGTGCGTGGTCGACGTCGGCGTCGCTGCCGACCTCCCCGCCACCCCCGGCCTCCTGCCCCGCAAGGTCCGCGCCGGCACGTCCGACATGACGACCGGCCCCGCGATGACCCGCGAGGAGGCCAAGCAGGCCATCGAGGTCGGCATCGAGACCGCCCGCGACCTGGTGGCGGCCGGCAACAAGGCCCTGCTGACGGGCGAGATGGGCATCGCGAACACGACGGCGTCCGCCGCCCTGATCTCGGTCTTCACGGATACCGACCCGGCCGAGGTCACCGGCCGCGGCACCGGCATCAACGACGAGACCCTCGCCCGCAAGACCGAGGTCGTCCGCCGTGCCATCGAGGTCCACCAGCCCGACCCGGCCGACCCCATCGGGGTGCTGGCCGCGATCGGCGGCTTCGAGCACGCGGCGATGGTCGGCCTGCTCCTGGGCGGCGCCTCGCTGCGCACCCCGGTGATCCTGGACGGCGTCAGCGCCGGCGCCGCCGCGCTGGTGGCCCGCGCCATCGCCCCCGAGGTCCTCGCGGCCTGCATCGCGGGCCACCGCAGCGCGGAACCGGGCCATGTCGCCGCCCTGAACAAGCTGGGTCTGCGTCCCCTGGTCGACCTCGACCTCCGCCTGGGCGAGGGCACGGGAGCCCTGCTGGCGCTCCCGCTGGTCCAGAGCACGGCGAGGGCGATGCACGAGGTGGCGACGTTCGACTCGGCGGGAGTGACGGAGAAGTAGGCACGGGCCACCGGCCTCGGGACCCCGCCCCGAGGCCTGGCCACCCCTCCGACGACGCGCCCCACACATGCGCCGCCGCATCCCCACGCCGTGGCCGCATGCGTCCCTCCCCCGCCCGCCCATCTGCAAGGCCACAAGCCGGATGGATCGCGGAACCGACGAGTCGGTGGGCCGTTGACTCGCCGCTTCGTGCTCGCGAGGACCTGGCGAGCAACAACCATGCGGGCTCACAACCCCGCGGCCCGACGACCCCGGCGGACCCGCACCCTTGCCGACCCACAACCCCGCGGACCTCGACCAAGCCCGCAGGTCCGAGGCCCCCTCAGGCCGTCAGCCCGGCGGCCCTGACCCCATGGGTCCGTGGGCAGTCGTTCCGCAGGGCGGAACGGGTGGGCACGGACCCACGCACCCGCACCCGGCGACGACGCCCAGCCACCGGACACCTGAGCCGCCCCATCCGCCCGCCCCTTAAAATCTGCACGTCAGGGCCACCGCCAAGCCCCCGGAGGAGCCGACCCTCATGGCCGAAAACCCCGCCTACCCCGTAGGCCTCCGCCTCACCGGCCGCAAGGTCGTCGTCCTCGGCGGCGGCCAGGTGGCCCAGCGCCGCCTCCCGGCCCTGATCGCAGCGGGCGCGGACATCCTCCTCGTGTCCCCGGAGGCGACCCCCTCCGTCGAAGCCATGGCGGACGCGGGCGAGATCACCTGGCACCGGCGCCGCTACGCCGAGGGCGACCTCGCGGACGCCTGGTACGCCCTGATCGCCACCAGCGACGCCGAGGCCAACACGGCCGCGTCCGCCGAGGCGGAGCGCCACCGCGTGTGGTGCGTCCGCTCCGACAACGCCGACGCCGCCACCGCCTGGACCCCGGCCACCGGCCACAGCGAAGGCGTCACCGTCGCCGTCCTCACCACCGAAGCCCGTGGCCGCGACCCCCGGCACACCGCCGCCATCCGCGACGCGGTGGTGGAAGGCCTCCGTGACGGCACCCTCGTCGCTCCCCACCACCGCACCCGCACCCCGGGCGTCGCCCTCGTCGGCGGCGGCCCCGGTGACCCCGACCTCATCACGGTCCGCGGCCGCCGCCTCCTCGCCGAGGCGGACGTCGTCATCGCGGACCGCCTCGGCCCCCGCGACCTCCTCGCCGAACTCCCGCCGCACGTCGAGGTGATCGACGCCGCGAAGATCCCGTACGGCCGTTTCATGGCCCAGGAGGCCATCAACAACGCCCTGATCGAGCACGCCAAGCAGGGCAAGTCCGTCGTACGGCTGAAGGGCGGCGACCCCTATGTCTTCGGCCGTGGCATGGAGGAGCTGCACGCCCTCGCCGAGGCCGGCATCCCCTGCACCGTCGTCCCCGGCATCTCCAGCTCGATCTCCGTCCCGGGCGCGGCCGGCATCCCGGTCACCCACCGCGGTGTCGCCCACGAGTTCACGGTGGTCAGCGGCCATGTGGCCCCTGACGACGAGCGCTCCCTGGTCGACTGGTCGTCCCTGGCCAAGCTCACCGGCACGCTCGTCGTCCTCATGGGCGTCGACAAGATCGGAAAGATCGCCGACATGCTCGTGGCCCACGGCAAGTCCCCGGACACCCCGGTCGCCCTCGTCCAGGAGGGCACCACGGCCGCCCAGCGCCGCGTGGACGCGACCCTCGCGACGGTCGCCGAGACGGTGGTGCGCGAGGACGTGAAGCCCCCGGCGGTGATCGTCATCGGTGCCGTCGTGGGCGTAGGCCCGCAGACCTCCGCGTAACCCCGGGTAACCCAACTCGTACCCAGCCGTTGGCACCGCACCGAGAGCAAGGCAGTATCACCCTGTGGCCGATCTCATCACCGTCGAGGATCCCGACGACCCGCGCCTGCGCGACTACACAGGCCTGACCGACGTCGAACTGCGCCGCAAGCGAGAACCCGCCGAGGGCCTCTTCATCGCCGAGGGCGAGAAGGTCATCAGACGGGCCAAGGACGCCGGGTACGAGATGCGCTCGATGCTGCTGTCCGCCAAGTGGGTCGACGTCATGCGCGACGTCATCGACGAGCTCCCGGCCCCGGTCTACGCAGTCAGCCCGGAGCTCGCCGAGCAGGTCACCGGCTACCACGTGCACCGCGGCGCGCTCGCCTCCATGCAGCGCAAACCGCTCCCGACGGCGATCGACCTCCTCCAGACGGCCCGCCGGGTCGTGGTCATGGAGTCGGTGAACGACCACACCAACATCGGTGCGATCTTCCGTTCCGCGGCGGCCCTGGGCATGGACGCGGTCCTGCTCTCGCCCGACTGCGCCGACCCCCTCTACCGTCGCAGCGTCAAGGTCTCGATGGGCGCGGTCTTCTCGGTTCCGTACGCCCGCCTGGACAGCTGGCCCAAGAGCCTGGAGTCGGTCCGCGAGGCCGGCTTCACACTCCTCGCCCTCACCCCGGACGAGAAGGCCAAGACCCTCGACGAGGTCGCCCCCCACAAGATGGACCGGGTCGCCCTGATGCTGGGCGCGGAGGGCGACGGCCTGTCCACCCAGGCCCTGGTGGCCGCCGACGAATGGGTCCGCATCCCGATGGCCCACGGCGTGGACTCCCTCAACGTCGGCGCGGCGGCCGCGGTCGCCTTCTACGCGGTGGCCACGGGCCGCCCCGAGCTGTAATCCGGTGGACCGGCGCGAGGCGATCGTCGCGGTCCTGTTCCGCGCGGACCGCGTCCTGGTCGTCCGTCGCGCGCCGGGCGTGGTCCGTCCCGGCTACTGGCAGCCCCTCAGCGGCAAGCTCGAACCGGGGGAGACCCAGCGGGAGGCGGTGATCAGGGAGGTCCGCGAGGAGGTCGGCCTGACGGTCGCCCCGCTCGCCAAGGTCTGGGAATCGGAGACCGACGACGGCACCTTCCGCCTCCACTGGTGGACGGCCCGCGCCGACGACGGCGAGGTGGTCCCCGACCCCACGGAAGTGGCCGAGGCCCGCTGGATCACCCCGGAGGAATTCCCGTCCCTGGACCCGGTCTTCGA
The DNA here is from genome assembly GCF_003143935.1 of Streptomyces sp. Act143. GTDB lineage: Bacteria > Actinomycetota > Actinomycetes > Streptomycetales > Streptomycetaceae > Streptomyces. The sequence goes on from NZ_QFRX01000001.1 coordinate 8,814,053, forward strand.
GGGCGACCTCGAGTTCTTCGACCGGATCCTGCCGAGCCTGTGACGCCTCAGTCGGTCGCAGTCAGCGTCGACTCGAACCGCTCGGACATCGATCCCCGCTCGTCCAGCGGCGGGTAGTGCACCTGCTCCTGCCGTACGCCGTCACGATCGCCGCCGATGCCCCGCGCCGGCCCCTGACATCCCTGGGCCGCGGCGATGCCGAGCGCCACCAGCAAGGTCACGACCACGAACACGAACAGCCGCTGACGCAGCAGCCGCGGATTGGCGGGCCGCCGGCCCGTGCCCGTGGTCCTGGCCGCCGGACGCCCCGTACCACTGCGCGGTGCGGGACGGTTGCCGCCGCCGGAACGCGTGGTGTTCCGCGCGGCGGGCGTGGGCCGGGCCCCGGACCGGGACACGGGACCGCCACCTCGCGACGGCGCCCCGTTCCGTGACGGGGCGGGCCCGCGCGAGGACGACGGTGTGCCGCCCCGCGAGGATGACGGCGTGCCGCCGCGCGGCGCCGGAGTGCGCTGAGTGGACCCCGGCTGGGCCCCCTGCGGCCCCTGCGGCCGCCGCTGCTGCGGACGCTGCGGGTCGGTATAGCTCTCGGTGACCCGCCCGGCCGGCCGGTCCGTGTCGGCGACGCGCGGCGCGGGCGGCCGTACGTCCGCGAGTCCTTGCGCCTCCCGCGCGGCGATCTCCTTGAGCCGCAACGACAGTTGGAGCGTGCTGGGCCGTTCCTCGGGGTCCTTGGCGAGACAGGCACGCACCAGCGGGGCAAGAGCGTCCGGTACGCCGTGCAGTTGCGCCTCCTCGTGCACCACCCGGTACAGCATCACCTCGGAACTGCCGTGCCCGAAGGGCGAGTCGCCCATCGAGGCGTACGCCAGCGTCGCACCGAGCGAGAACACGTCGGTGGCCGGAGTGACGGCCGCGCCGCGCACCTGCTCCGGCGCGAGAAAGCCGGGCGAGCCGACGGCGGTGCCGACGTGTGTGAGCGTGGAGGCCCCCGTGGCCCAGGCGATGCCGAAGTCGATGATCCGCGGGCCCTTGGGGGAGAGGAGGATGTTGGACGGCTTCAGATCCCGGTGCACGACACCGGCCTCGTGCACCGCGACCAGCCCCTCCGACAGCGCCGCACCGATCGCCGCGACCTCGGCCGCGGCCAGGCAGCCCTCGTCGGCGACCTTGTCGTGCAGGGAGGGCCCGGGGACGTACTGGGTGGCGAACCACGGCCGCTCGGCGTCGAGATCGGCCGCCACGAGCCGCGCCGTACAACCACCCCTGATCCGCCGGGCCGCCGAGACCTCACGCGCGAACCGCGAACGGAACTCCTGGTCCTCCGCCAGATCGGGCCGGATCACCTTCAGCGCGACCCGCTGCCCCTTCTTGTCGGAGCCCAGGTAGACGACGCCCATACCGCCCGCGCCGAGCCGTCTGTGAAGCCTGAACGAGCCGACGACGCGCGGGTCCTCGCGCCTCAGGCGCATCATCGCCATGTTCATCCCCGCTGCCCGGTCCGTGTGACGAGCCACAGCTTACGTTTATGCGGCCGCCCGCGCGCAGAGGCCGCGCCCTCTCGTCCCGACGGATTGTCAGTGCCCGGTGGGAGAATTGAGGGGTGGTCAGGGAGCGCGCGAACGGACGGGCTTTGCCGCGCAGTTCCTCCCAACCACCCGTCACAGAAGGGGGATTGAACCCGTGAAGGGTGATCGCGTGGAGATAGTCGTGGACGCGGGGGACACGACGCGCACCTACGAGGTGGTGGCGAGCAGAGCGGGCCGCCGAGTGGAGACGGCGGTACGCCGCGGAGTCGTGGAAGTGAGCGAAGTCACCCGCAGTGGCTCCGTCGTCCGGACGGCCCGCTTCATGGCGAACCGCGTCCTGGCGCTGGTCGAGCAGCCGGTGCCGCGCGAGGACAGCTCGGAGAAACCGGGGCAGAGCGGGCGCCCCCTCCGGGAAGACCCGGAGACCTAGGACCTCGTCTCCACCCAGGGGAGTACTCCGCAGGTCATGGCTCATCCTCCGGGAGGCCCGGCAATCGGTACGAGGGCATGACGTGCGGCGCCCGCCGCGCCCCTAGATTTGAGGTCAAGCGGCGGGTGCAGCACTCGTCCCCCGAGGTCAGACACCCGCCGCTGCCAACGACAACCGAAACGGTCAGGAGAGGGACCATGGCCCACACGGCACCGCGGACGATGATCCGCACCCAGGAGCGCACCGCGCTCCGCCCCCGCCGCACGGGCCGCCGCCACCCCTTGGTGGCGACCCTGATGGCCCTTCCTCCTGCGGTCCTGCTCTTCCTCCTCTTCGGAGGCTGGGAGACGGTGGCCACACAGGCGTCGTCCGTGGGCGTGATGCTGGGGCGCTGAGCGGCGACCCCAGGCCCGGAAGAGCGGTCCGGGCGGGGACATCCACCCATGAAACCCCGTGGGGACGGGGGTGCGGCGGACGGCACAAATGCCGGCGCAGCTGGGGAGCTGCGCCGGCATTGCTTTTCCCCGATGCGGTCGTCCCGGGACCCTGCGGTCGGCGCGGGATCTCCCCGTACCCTCGCAGTCACACCCCGCACCGCACCGAGGGAGCCCCGTGACCGCCGCCACCGCCTTGCTCTCCGAGCTCACCGCCCGAGCCAAGGCCACGGCGCACTCCGGTACCCCGACCGCCCCGACCTGCGTCTGCGGCACCAGCACCCTCGCCGACCGCCCCGACGCCACCGTCGTCCGCCATGCCGACACGGTCGCGAAGGCGCACGCCCCCGGCACACCCCTCGCCGAACTGACCGCCCGCCTCACCGCGGCCGGGCGCCTCCGGGGCATCCTGCTCCCCCCGCTCACCCCCACCCCGGTTGCCCTCCACGACCGCCTCGTCACGTTCTGGCCCTACGGCACCCCCGTGGACCCGCGGAATCCGGACGCCGCCCCCTGGGAGGAGGCGGCGACCCTCCTCGCCCGCCTCCACCGCACCCCCGCCAGTCCCGGTCTCCCCGCGATGCGCGGCCCGGCCAAGGCGGCCCGGGCGGTGGACCGCCTCCGTGCGGCCGGCCCGCACCCCGCCACCCGCCCCGTCCTCGAAGCCTGGGCCACCCTCCCCGCCTGGGCCCGGGCCGAGGTGCCCATGCCGGACACCCGCACCCTCTGCCACGGCGACCTCCACCTCGGCCAGCTCGTCCGCCACCCCGCTCCCGACGGCCACTGGCTCCTCATCGACGTCGACGACCTCGGCACCGGCGTCCCCGCCTGGGACCTCGCCCGCCCGGCCGCCTGGTACGCCTGCGGCCTGCTCCCGCCCGACGAGTGGGCCCGCTTCCTCGACGCCTACCGCACCGCGGGCGGCCCGGCTGTCCCGCCCCACGGCGACCCCTGGCCGGCCCTGGACGTCCCGGCCCGCGCCCTGACCGTCCAGACCGCCGCACGGTCCCTCACGAAGGCCCTGGCGGCGGACCGCCCCCTGGACGAGGTCGAGCAGTCCCTGGTCGACGCCTGCGCCCGAATGGGTTCGGTCCCACCCGAGTTGACCGGGACATTCGCGAAGTAGGGTGCAACCGACCGCAGCCGGACAGTGTCTGTCCTGGCGAAACGCGAAGCAGGACCGACCGGCGAGGAGTTGAGCCGACCATGCAGTGTCCCAAGTGCCATGCGCCCATGCACACGTACAACCGCAACGGTGTTCAGATCGAGCAGTGCAGCGGGTGTCGCGGCATCTTCCTCGACTACGGCGAGCTGGAGGCTCTGACCCGCCTGGAGTCCCAGTGGACCCAGCCCGCCCCGCCGCCCCCGGGCGCCCCACAGGCGTACCCGGCGGGACCACAGGCGTACCCTGCGGCCCCCGCGGCCCCCGCGGCTCCCGCCTGGGGCGCGCCGCAGCACGGCGGCCACGGCGGCCACTACGGTCACAAGCGGCACAAGAGCTTCGGGCACATGCTGTTCTCCAGCTGACCCGGCACGAAGAAGCCCCCGGCCGCAGGGCCGGGGGCTTCGGTATGTGGACGATACTGGGATTGAACCAGTGACCTCTTCCGTGTCAGGGAAGCGCTCTCCCGCTGAGCTAATCGTCCTTGGAGGTGGAGACGGGATTTGAACCCGTGTAGACGGCTTTGCAGGCCGTTGCCTCGCCTCTCGGCCACTCCACCAGGAGTGTCGGGGGTTCGGGATGATCCCCCTTGCTCTTCCGAGCGAACGACGAGGTTCGAACTCGCGACCTCAACCTTGGCAAGGTTGCGCTCTACCAACTGAGCT
>NZ_QFRX01000001.1:8818282-9009255 GCF_003143935.1 Streptomyces sp. Act143
CTGTCTTTCCGTTCGGCTTGCGCGTCCCGGCGACGTGTTGAACTCTAGCGGATTCCTGGGCCAGTACAAAAACGCGTTTGTGCAGCGTGCTGCGCTGCACCTGCTCAGGCACCCCGCCGAGGTCACGGGCGAGGTCGCGGCCCAGGTCCCCGGACGGACATGACCAGGTCACCCGCTCGCCACCCGCCCTAGACTCGACCGCGTGCACGACCTCCCTCCTCTGGCCCGTTTCGGCAACCGCGTCGCGACCGGGCTGCTCGACATCACCAGCGATCCCGCCGCCCTGGACTCGACCGGCTTCTGGGCCGTCGCGGCGGACTTCGAGGGCCGCCTGACCTGCGCCCGCTTCGGCGACGTACGCGAAGAGCCGGTGCCCGCCCCGGTGCCGGGGCGGTGGCGGGGGCCGGCGGTCGGGGACTGGACGTCCTCGCTCGACCGCGCCGGGTACACGGCGGGAGTGCGGCGCATCCGGGAGCACATCGCGGCCGGCGAGGTCTATCAGGCGAACCTCTGCCGCGTCCTGAGCGCGCCCGTGGCGCCCGACGCCGACGTGGACGCGCTGACCGCCCTGCTGGCCCGTGGCAACCCGGCACCGTATGCAGGAACGATCCGGCTGCCGGAGCACGGCGTGGAGACGGCCACCGCCTCACCGGAGCTCTTCCTGCGCCGCGACGGTGATGTCGTCGAGTCCGGGCCGATCAAGGGCACCGGGCGCACCGAGGCGGACCTCCTGGAGAAGGACTACGCCGAGAACGTCATGATCGTCGACCTGGTCCGCAACGACATCGGGCAGGTCTGCGCCACCGGCAGCGTGAGCGTCCCCGACCTGTGCGCGGTGGAGAAGCACCCGGGCCTGGTGCACCTGGTCTCCACGGTCCGCGGCGAGCTGCGGGACGGCGCCGGCTGGCCGGAGCTGCTGGCCGCCGCCTTCCCACCGGGGTCCGTCACCGGAGCGCCCAAGTCCAGCGCCCTGCGGATCATCGACGCCCTGGAGCCGGCACCGCGCGGCCCGTACTGCGGCGGCATCGGATGGGTCGACGCCGACCGGGGTACCGGAGAGCTGGCCGTCGGCATCCGCACCTTCTGGATCGACCGCGCGCGAGGAGTGCTGTGCTTCGGCACCGGTGCGGGCATCACCTGGGGTTCCGACCCCGAGGGGGAGTGGCGGGAGACCGAGCTGAAGGCGGCACGGCTGCTCGCGGTAGCGTCGGGGACGTACGAGGTGAGTGGAGAGGAAGCACCGACGTGCTAGCCGACCCGGGGGGCACCCCTAGGGCCACCGCGACTCGTCCGGCACGGATTCTGCGAGGTAAAGACCAGTGAAGATTTGGCTCGACGGCGGGTTGCAGGACACCGAGTCCGCCCGTGTCTCCGTCTTCGACCACGGGCTGACCGTGGGCGACGGCATCTTCGAGACCGTGAAGGCGGTGGCCGGCCGGCCGTTCGCCCTGACCCGGCACCTGGACCGGCTGACCCTCTCGGCGCGCGGCCTCGGCCTGCCCGACCCCGACCTCGACGAGGTGCGCCGCGCCTGCGCCGCCGTCCTCGACGCCAACCCCATGCCGCTCGGCAGGCTGCGCATCACCTACACCGGCGGCCACGGCCCCCTCGGCTCCGACCGCGGCGAACACGGCCCGACCCTCGTCGTCGCCCTCGGCGAGACCTCCCGCCGCCCCGACACCACGGCCGTGATCACGGTCCCCTGGACCCGCAACGAGCGCGGCGCCCTCACGGGCCTGAAGACCACCTCGTACGCGGAGAACGTCGTCGCGCTCTCCCGCGCGCACGGCCAGGGCGCGTCCGAGGCGCTGTTCGCCAACACCGTCGGGCAGCTCTGCGAGGGCACCGGGTCCAACGTCTTCGTCGTCCTGGACGGCGAGATCCACACCCCGCCGCTCGCCTCCGGCTGCCTCGCGGGCATCACGCGCGCATTGACGGTCGAATGGACCGGCGCCCAGGAGACAGACCTCCCGCTGGACGTCCTGGAACGCGCCGAGGAGATCTTCCTCACCTCCACCCTGCGCGACGTGCAGGCCGTGCACCGCGTGGACGACCGCGAGCTGGCCGGTACGCCGGGACCGGTGACCGCCAAGGCCATGCGCGTCTTCGACGAGCGGGCCGGCAACGACCTCGACCCGTAGGGTCCCGAGGAGTTGGGCGGCTTGCGAATATTGGGCTGCCCCGGGGCATCGCAGCGGGTAGAACACCCGTGATGACCACCACCCTGCGGCCGACCGAGCCGCTCCAGCAGAATGCCGACGGCACGCGTTCACGCCGCTACCAGGTGTGCGTGAACAGCCGCCCCGTCGGCGCCGTACACCTCGGCACGTCGCCGTCCTTCGGGACCTCGGTGGCGCGCATCCGCGATCTCGGCATCGAGGAACCCGACCGGCGCCGGGGCCGCGGGACGGTGGCCGCGCTGGCCGCCGAGGAGGTCGCGCGCGGGTGGGGCTGCCGGGAGATCGAGATCGCCGTTCCCGCGACCGCTGAGGCCGCCCTGCGGCTCGTCAGGGCGCTCGGCTACGTCCTGCGCAACCGCGGCATGGTGAAGCAACTCGGCGACACCCCGCCGGCCCTGCCGGCCGGCTATCGGGCCCGCCCCATGACCGAGGCCGAGTTCGACACCTGGCTGGAGCACGAGACCGAGGACTACGCGCGCACCTGGATCGCCCGGGGCGTGCCCGAGGCCGAGGCCCGCGCCAAGTCCCGGCGCGACCACGACACGCTCCTGCCGCGGGGCTTCGCCACCGAGGACACGTGGCTCCACATCCTCGAACACGAGGGCACGCGCGTGGGCAATCTGTGGATCGCCCTGCGCGACGGAAAACCCTTCGTCTACGACGTCGAGGTGGACGCGGCCCACCGGGGCCACGGCCACGGCCGCGCCCTGATGCTCCTGGCGGAGATCGAGGCGCGCGCCCTCGGCAGCCGGACCCTGGGCCTCAATGTGTTCGCGGGCAACACACCGGCCGAGCGTCTCTACGAGTCGCTCGGCTACGAGACGACGCAATACGCCTTCTACAAGCCCCTGTTGTAGCCGGCGGGGCTCAGGCGTCCGGCCCGGCCAGCAGCCGGTCCACGATCTCCTCGACGCGCTCGCGCAGGCCCTCCTGGCTCTTGCCGCCGTCGAGGCGCTCACCGCCGACGACGTACGTGGGGGTGCCGGTCACGCCGATCGCCTTGCCCTCGGCCTGGTCGGCGTCCACGATCAGGATGTGCCGGCCGTCGATCAGCGCGGTGTCGAACTCCTCGGCGTCGAGGCCCAGTTCACCGGCCACGTCGACCAGGAGGGATTCGCCCCTGCGATCCAGCTCCTCGACGCGGCCCAGCACGGCCTCGACATACTCCCAGCCCTTGCCCTGCTCGGCGGCCTCCTCGGCGGCCTGGGCGGCGGCGAAGGCGTGCTTGTGCTTCTCCAGCGGGAAGTGCCGCAGCCGCAGTTCCAGCCGATCGCCGTAACGGGCGCGCAGAGCCCGGACGTCGTCCAGGGCGCTCAGGCAGTCCGGGCACTGCAGCTCACACCAGACGTCGAGCACGGGGACGGCGGGAGACGCGGGGGAGGAGTCGTTCATGCCCCCAGTCTCCCAGCCCGGCCCGGCACCGACCGAATCGGCCCGCCCCGGGGCTGCCGTGCGGGGCCCCTGCCCCGGGCCGCGTGTCACCGGCGTCCGGAACCCCACTCCACCCTCCGACCGGCACCTACGGACGACCCGACCCGGAGATGTCCCTGATGTCCCGCCCGAGCATGGCCCCATGGGGCTCGGGCGGTGCAGGATGGAAGGGACGAACTGCCCGACCGAGCCCTGCCTGGAGGACCGGATGATTGCCGAGACCGTCTGTTCCGCCGTCTCCGCGGCCGGCCTGGGCATCGCGGCCGTCACGGCGTACCGCAAGCGCTTCCTCGCCGCCGCCCGTCTCGCCGCGTACTCCCTGGTGCCGATCGGTCTGGTGATGACCGGCGTCGTCGAGTGGCTGTCCGACACCGCGTTCAGTGTCACCGCGTGGGCCGGTTTCGGTGTTCTCGGCGCCTCCTGGCTGCTCTTCTCCGCGACGCGCGCGGTGGAGCGCCGACGCGGCGGCACCCGCAAGGAACGCAGGGCGGCCGCCCGTTCCGCCCAGCGTGAGGCGGTCGCCCCGGCGGCCTCGGCGCCCTCTCTGGGCCCGGCCGCGCGCCCGGCGTCCCGTCCCGCCGCCGCCCCGCGCTCCGACTCCGCGGACGACTTCAGCGACATCGAGGCGATCCTGAAGAAGCACGGCATATGACGGACGCAGGTCGGCTGAAACGACACAGTCCGCACTGATCCGAACGCGGATGTGAACGTTCTGGACCTCACGTCACGGAATCCGGCGAACTACCCTGCATTTCCGGGCGTGTTGGTAACACCGGGGGTGATGACTGCGTCATCATCGCCCGCGAGATGCTGGACACGACACAGAGCGACACCGCGCCACCTCAGGACGAGCCGCGCGGGTGCCTTTTCGCCCTTTCCCAGCCACCGCTGATGATCTTCCTGGCGGTGATCGGGTGTCTGCTGCTCATGGCTGCGCTGCACGATCTGCTGTTGCTGTGAGCCGTTCGCGCGGTACCCGACGTCACCCGTCGGGTACCGCGCCGCCACCTTGAGACCGCTGAGGCCGCCACCTTGAGGCAGGTGCTTCGAGACGGACGCCCCGAGACCGACAACCTCCGGCCGCCCTCCCGGAGCGACCCGCTCCTCAGCCGGCCGCTTCCTTGCGGCGCGCCCGGTACGCGGCCACGTGCAGCCGGTTCCCGCAGGTGCGGCTGTCGCAGTACCGCCGCGACCGGTTGCGGGAGAGGTCGACGAAGGCGCGGCGGCAGTCGGGCGCCTCGCAGCGCCGCAGCCGCTCCTGCTCCCCGGCGACGACGAAGAACGCCAGCGCCATCCCGCAGTCCGCCGCCAGGTGGTCGGCGACGGAGGCACCGGGAGCGAAGTAGTGGACGTGCCAGTCGTAGCCGTCGTGGTCGGTGAGCCGGGGCGTGGTGCCCGCGGCGGCCACCAGCTCGTTGATCAGGCCGGCCGCGGCCCGGGCGTCCGGCGCCGAGAAGATCGCCGCGAACCGCCCCCGGATCTTGCGCACCGCCGAGAGATCGAACTCCGAGAGGACCCCGACATCGCTGATTTCGTGCTTTCGTACGAAATCAGCGAGAGCGGCGACGTCCGGCAGCGCGTCCGGGGTCGTGGTGTCCTCCGGTGCGGTGTTCACCAGATCCACCACGGCATCGAGGGCACACCGGGTGTCATGGGTGATCAGCACGTTTCGCTCCCTGGCCTGGGGGGTCGGGCGGGCGCCCGCCGATGCTGGCCGATCGTAGTGGCTTACCGCGCGGCTGTACCGGTCCCGGCGGCTGCGAGCTGCGCGGCCGGGCCGCCGGCCGGCGGGCCCACGCGCAGCGGCGCCGCCCCGCGGGAGTCCGCGGAGACGGCGCCGATGCGCGTACCTGTATGCGATTGTCCTGGCCCGAGCCGTCACCCCGAGTCGACGGCGCCGGGCGGCTTGGTGAGGCCTCGGTCCCTAGCTTTCCGCCAGGATGTGCGAGAGCTCCTGATCAAGGTCGAAGTGCCGGTGCTCGGTGCCGGGCGGCACAGCAGCGTCCGTGCGCTTCAGGAACGACTCCAGGGCCCGCGCCGGGGCCTCGAGCAGGGCTTCGCCCTCCGGGGAGCTCAGGGCGATGCATACGACGCCCTGACCGTGACTGCGCGACGGCCAGACTCGGACGTCGCCGGTGCCGGTGGGCCGGTGGAGGCCCTCCGCGAGGAGGTCGCGGGCGAACACCCACTCGACGGTCTCCTCGGCTCCGGTGTGGAAGGTGGCGTGCACGGCGTAGGGGTCGGCCGTGTCGTACCGCAGGCCTGCGGGGACAGGCAGGGAGGACTCGCTCGACACAACGAGGCGCAGGTGCAGCTCGCAGCTGACCGTGGTGTTCATAAGCGCCAGGGCCTTTCGCTCAGTGTGCGCTCGGGGATTCGCACGTCGGCGAAATCGACATGCCACCTACGGTGCCGTTGTAAACCCCTCTGAGTGTTTTGCGTGCCTTTACGTAACTCTTCCGGCCGAGACCCCGTTCGCGAGGTACGACCATTCCGGTGACCGGTTTCGCTCGGGTAAAGTTTGGCCGTATGAATACGGGGCGTGACGAGCGGGCCGAGGTGGCCGTGGCATCGGACGAGACAGAGACCAGCGGAGCGCAGAGCGAGCAGGGGCTCGGCTCGAAAGCGCCGGAATTCATCAAGGCGCGCCGCCTGCTGCACCTGAGCTGGCAGGTCGGGATCTTTGTCATCGGGCTCGCGGTCGTGGTCGTGGGCATCATCATGCTTCCGCTGCCGGGGCCCGGCTGGGTCGTGATCTTCGGCGGTATGGCGATCTGGGCGACCGAGTTCGTCTGGGCCCAGCTGGTGCTGCGCTGGACGAAGCGGAAGGTGACCGAGGCGGCGCAGCGGGCACTGGACCCCAAGGTTCGCCGGCGCAACATCATCCTGACGTCGATCGGCCTGGTGATCGTGGCCGCGATCGTCGGGGTCTACCTCTACAAGTTCGGCTTCGAGATGCCCTGGAACATCAAGGACCAGTGATCCGCGGCCGGGGGTGCCGTGCCGGTTCGCACTGGTCACAGGCACCCCCTGACATGGGGTAATGTTCTTCCTGCGTCCGGGCGATTAGCTCAGTGGGAGAGCGCTTCGTTCACACCGAAGAGGTCACTGGTTCGAACCCAGTATCGCCCACCGGATCCGACGGCCCCTCTGCGAGCAGCAGAGGGGCCGTCGTCGTTCCCGGCCCTGCGACCGCCGATGAGTTTCGGCCGGACGGCATCCCGATCCGGCAGGCGAGTTCATGTTCGGCGGACCGAACGACCGCGCCCGACCTGCGACTTCTCCGCGCGCGGCGCGACGTTCGCCCCTGGTGCGCGGTCAACTCGTCCGGGGGTCCCGCAAGAAATTCCTGTCCGAATCATTGACGCACCCCGAGGGCCTTCGTACCTTGTGCCAGCAAGCGCTTACTTGAAACGATTCATGCAGGCGGCAACGACGCTGCGGGGAGGGCCCGACTGTGGGAACCAGCAGGAATGTTGAGAGGCGTACGATCCTGAAGGTGGCCGGTGGAGCGGCGGCCACGCTCGGGCTGGCGACGACGACGGCGTGCGGAGGCGATGACAGCGGCTCCGGCGACGGGAATGTGACACTCCGTTATGCCTGGTGGGGTGGCGAGCCGCGCACCATCGCCATGAAGAAGGCGATCGCCGTCTTCGAGAAGAAGAACCCGAAGATCAAGATCAAGCCTGAATTCACCGACTACGCGGCGTTCTGGGAGAAGTTCCAGACGCAGGCCTCCGGTGGAAATCCGCCGGACGTTTTCCAGAATGCCGTCGGATTCCTGCGCAAGTACGACAAGCGCGGTGTTCTGATGGACCTCAAGTCCCAGGCGGACTCCGGAAATCTGGACCTGAAGAACTTCCGCAACGGCGTTCTGGCGAACGGTCAGGTCGGCGACAAGCAGCTCGGCATCCCGGTCGGCGCCAACACCATGGCGCTCGTCATCGACCTCAAGGCCTTCAAGAAGGCGGGCGTCGAGGCGAAGATGGGCTGGACCTGGGACGAGTACTTCGACGCCCTCCAGACGATCCAGGACAAGCTGAAGATCGCCGGCGACACCGGCTACTTCAGCATCATGTACCTGTACGACCTGTACCTGCGTCAGAACGGCAAGGCGTTCTTCACCGACTCCGATCTCGGCTTCACCGAGGACGACCTGACGCAGTGGTGGGCGGACGGCTACAAGCGTGTGAAGTCCGGGCTCGTCGCCGACCCGAAGAAGATCGAGCAGGTGCAGCCCAAGTCGGGTCTGTCGGCCGGGCTCGCGGCCTCCGAGTTCACCTGGGACAACTTCTCCATCCGCTACGAGGGCGAGGGCGAGTCGGACTACGGGCTCGCGCCGATCCCCACCACGGACGGCAAGGACACCGGCCAGTACCTCGGTTCCCTGATGCTCAGCGCCTTCTCCGGGACCAAGCACCCCAAGGAAGCCGCCCAGTTCATCTCCTTCATGGTCCACGACCCCGAGGTCGGCAAGATCATGGGCTACGACCGCGGCATCCTCTCCACGACCGAGCAGTACGACGCGTTCGTGCCCACCGACGACAACAACAAGGGCGTCAAGGCGTACGAGGAAGAGGTCGCCAAGGCCGGCGTGCTGGGGAAGATCACCCCGCACCCGTCCGGCGCCGACGTCATCGAGGCCGCCTTCCTGCGGATCGGCGGTGAGGTCGCCCAGGGCAAGACCAAGCCGGCCGACGCCGCCAAGGCGCTGTTCAGCGAGGCCAAGGCCGCGTTCGCGGGCTGAGGGGACGTACCACCATGACGCTCGTCAAGGAAGCGCCCGCGCGCCCGGCGAAGAAGCGGTCCGCCGCTCCTGTCGCCGGGCGGCGCGGGCGGCGCCGCGAGAACATCGCCGGCTATCTCTTCATGTCGCCGTGGATCGCCGGGTTCCTGGTGCTTACGGCGGGGCCGATGATCGCGTCGCTGTACTACGCGTTCACCCGCTATAACCTGTTCACGCCACCCGAGTGGGTGGGGACGGACAACTTCACGACGATGTTCCAGGACCCGCGCTGGCAGAAGTCGGTGGAGGTCACGCTCAAGTACGTCGTCGTGGCCACGCCGCTGAAGCTGCTGCTGGCGCTCGGTGTCGCGTTGCTGCTCGCGCAGAAGCGGCGCGGACAGGGTCTGTACCGGGCCGCGTTCTACATGCCCTCGCTGATCGGCGCCAGCGTCTCCGTCGGGTTCGTGTGGCGGGCGCTGTTCTCGGACGACGCGATCGTGGACCGTACCCAGAAGATCTTCGGTCTCGACGTCGGGGGCTGGATCGGCAACCCCGACTACGTCATCTACGCGCTGGTGGCCCTGAGTATCTGGCAGTTCGGCGCGCCGATGGTCATCTTCCTGGCCGGTCTCAAGCAGGTTCCGCAGGAGCTGTACGAGGCCGCCGAGATGGACGGGGCCGGCCCGCTGCGCCGGTTCTGGAACATCACCCTGCCGATGATCTCCCCGGTGCTGTTCTTCAACGTGCTGCTGGAGTCCATCCACGCGTTCCAGGTGTTCGGGTCCGCGTACGTGGTCTCCAACACCCAGTGCGGGCCGGCCGACGCCACGCTCGTCTACACCTGTTACCTGTATCAGAAGGGCTTCAAGGAGGCCCAGATGGGCTTCGCCTCCGCCATGGCCTGGACGCTGGTGGTCGCGGTGGCGCTCGTCACGGCGGTCCTGTTCTGGTCGCAGAAGAAGTGGGTGCACTACGAGGAGGCCGCCAAGTGACCAGCGCCACCAGCAATCCCGTCGTCCACAGCGCGAGCGAGCGGCGGCGCTTCGGATCGATCGCCTGGCACGTGGGGGCGCTCGCCGTCCTCGCGGTCGTCCTCTACCCGGTGATCTGGGTGCTCGGTGCCTCCTTCAAGCCGAGCAAGGACATCATCGCCAGCATCGACCTGCTGCCGACCAAGCCGGTCTGGGAGAACTTCTCCGGGCTCGCCGACGGTATCTCCGGCATCTCCATCAGCACCTTCTTCACGAACTCCCTGCTGTACGCCGGGCTCGCCGTGGCCGGTGTCGTGCTGTCCAGCTCGCTCACCGCGTACGCCTTCGCCAAGATCCGGTTCGCGGGGCGGAACCTGCTGTTCACGCTGATGATCGGCACCCTGCTGCTGCCGTACCACGTGCTGCTCATCCCGCAGTACGTGATGTTCCGCAAGCTGGAGCTCACCGACACCCTGGTGCCGCTGGTGGCGGGCAAGTTCCTGGCCACGGAGGCGTTCTTCGTCTTCCTGATGGTGCAGTTCATGCGCGGGCTGCCGCGCGAGCTGGACGAGGCCGCCAAGCTCGACGGCTGCGGGCACCTGCGGACCTACTGGTCCGTCGTGCTGCCGCTGACCCGCCCGGCCCTCATCACCAGCGCCATCTTCACCTTCATCAACGCCTGGAACGACTTCATGGGGCCGTTGATCTATCTCAACACCCCGGACAAGTACACCGTCTCGCTCGGGCTGATGATGTTCCGCGACCAGGAGGGCATCTCCAACTACGGAAGCATGATCGCGATGTCGCTGGTGGCGCTCGTGCCGGTCATCGCCTTCTTCATGGCCTTCCAGCGGTATCTCATCGACGGCATGGCGACGTCCGGACTGAAGTGAGGCGGTTCCACCCATGGCCCAGGCGCGTGTGAAGGCCCGCAGGCTGTCCTTTCTCGGGGGCGAGCGGTTCGCCGTGTTCGCCGAATGTCTGCTCACCGGCGTGTGGATCGCGGTGGCCTCGCTCGGAGTCGTCACCTACCCCGCGGCCTTCGCCGCCGGCGCCCGGCACCTTCGGCGTCGTACCGGCCACGAGGGCGGCGGGTGGGGAGAGTTCGTCGCGGACTTCCGTACGGCGCTGCGCGGCGGCTGGGCCGTCGGGGTCGCCGGGTGGGCGGTCGCCGCGGTGGTCTGGGTGGACGTCCTCGCCTCGCGGGCCGGGCTGCCCGGTGGGCCGCTCGTCGGGGCCGTCGGCACCTTCGCGCTGATCGGGGTCGTCGTGGCCCTGCTGCGGGCGGCCGCCGTCTGGGCGCCCGGTGACAGCTGGCGGGCGCTGCTCGCCGATGCCGGGCGGCGGACCGTGCTCGATCCCGCCGGGTCCTTCCTGATCGTCTGCGGGCTGGGAGTGGTCGCCCTGTCCGCCCTGTTCGTCGCGCCGCTGGCGGTTCCCGTCCTGGGAGCCGTCGTGGCGGCGGCCGTCGCCGTCGAAGAGCGGTACCGGCACCGCTGACGGGCGGCGCACTCCTACGCATTAGGCACCGCTGACGGGCGGCGCACTCCTACGCATTAGGCACCGCTGACGGGCGGCGCACTCCTACGCACTAGGCACCGCTGACGGGCGGCGCCCCCTACGCACTAGGCACCGCTGAGTGGCGGTGCCTCCCGCACCACAAGGTCGGTGCCACGGGCGCCGCACCTCTCTCTGTCATGCCCCTGACCAGCCGCACATGGAAAGGAATGACCATGTCTCCCATCCCTCGCAGGTCCCTCCTCAAGGCAGCCGCCGTCGCCGGCGCCGCCGCACAGTTCAGCTGGGCGCTAGGAGCGAAGGACGCGCAGGCCGCGCCCAGAGCCGCCGAGGCCGACGCCGATCCGGTGACCCTGGACTGGCTGGAGGACGGAGGACTCGGCGCCGCCCCCGGCTCCACCCTCGGCGTGCCCTGGCCCAAGGGCGTCTACCAGGAGGACCAGGCCTTCGCGCTGACGGACGCGGACGGCAAGTCGGTGCCCGTGCAGTCCTGGCCGATCGCCTACTGGCCGGACGGCTCCCTCAAGTGGACCGCCCACGCCGTGAGTTCGGGCAACGGCAAGCTCACCCTGTCGGCCGGCGAGGCCGCCGTGCCGGACAAGAAGGTCACCGTCGACCAGAGCGGAGGCACGATCACGGTCTCCACCGGCGTGATCACCGCGAAGATCGGCAAGTCCGGTGCCACGCTCATCAAGTCCGTCACCCGCGGCTCCACCGAGATCGCCAAGGACGGCAAGCTCGTCCTGATCCGGCAGCCCGAGATCGAGGACGAGGACCAGGGCGCGGTCAAGACCGAGCGCTTCGACGGGGCCGTCTCGGACGTGACCGTCGAGCAGGACGGACCGGTCCGCGCGGTCGTGCGCATCGACGGCAAGCACCGCAAGGGCGACCGGAGTTGGCTGCCGTTCTCCATCCGCCTGTACTTCTACGCGGGCGCCGACTCCTTCCGCATGGTGCACACCATCACCTTCGACGGCACCCAGGAGCCGGGCAAGGCGAGCGGCGACTTCATCCGCGGCATCGGCGTCCGCTTCACCGTGCCGATGCGCGACCAGTCGTACGACCGCCACATCCGCATCGGCGGTGAGGGCACCGGTCTGCTGCGGGAGGCCGTCAAGGGCATCACCGGGCTGCGCCGCGACCCCGGCGCGGCCGTGCAGGCCGCCCAGTACGCGGGGGAGAAGCTGCCCGACCCGTCGACCTGGGACCAGCGGGTCACCACCCGCCTCCAGTACATCCCCGAATGGGGCGACTACACGCTCTCCCAGCTCTCCGCCGACGGCTTCACCCTGCGCAAGAGGACGAAGAAGGGGCACGGCTGGATCGGCGCGGGCGGCGGCAAGCGGGCCTCCGGGTTCGGGTACGTCGGTGGTGTCAGCGGCGGACTCTCCTTCGGCCTGCGGGACTTCTGGGAGAAGTTCCCCGCCCAGCTCGACATCCGCGACGCCCACACCGACGAGGCCGAGGTCACCCTCTGGCTCTGGTCGCCCGAGGCGCAGCCCATGGACCTGCGCTTCTACCACGACGGCATGGGCCAGGACACCTTCGCCGAGCAGCTCGAAGGCCTCAACATCACCTACGAGGACTACGAGCCGGAGTTCGGTACGCCGTACGGCATCGCGCGGACCTCGGAGCTGCTGTTCTGGGCCAACGAGTCGACCCCGTCCGCGGCGGCACTCGCCCAACAGGTCGCGGCCGTACGGGTGTTGCCGCAGCTCGCCGCGCCGCCCAGGCAGCTCATCAAGGCGAAGGTCTTCGGGCCTGGCCTCTACTCCGAGCCCGACCGTTCCACTCCGGCCAAGGCGAAGATCGAGGACCACCTCGACTTCCTCTTCACCTACTACAAGGACCAGGTGGAGCAGCGCCGTTGGTACGGCTTCTGGGACTACGGCGACATCATGCACACCTATGACACCGTCAGGCACCAGTGGCGGTACGACATCGGCGGCTACGCCTGGGACAACTCCGAGCTGTCGCCGGACCTCTGGCTCTGGTTCGCCTACCTCCGCTCCGGCCGCGCGGACATCTTCCGGTTCGCCGAGGCGATGACCCGGCACACCGGCGAGGTCGACGTCTACCACCTGGGCAAATGGGCCGGCCTCGGCACCCGGCACGGTGTGCAGCACTACGCCGACAGCGCCAAGCAGCAGCGCATCGCCAACACCACCTACCGGCGCTACTACTACTTCCTCACCGCGGACGAACGCGTCGGCGACCTCATGCACGCCAACGTCGACTCCGACGAGACGTTCCTCGTCCTCGACCCGCTGCGCAAGATCCGCACCGATCCCTACACGCCCGACCGGCACGCCCTGTCGATCGGGTTCGGCACGGACTGGAGCGGGCTCGTGTCGGCCTGGCTGACGGAGTGGGAGCGCAAGGGCCCCAAGTGGGAGAAGGCCAAGGCGCGCGTGCTGTCGACCATGGAGGGCATCGCCGCGCAGCCCAACGGATTCGTCCAGGGCAGCGGGTTGTACGACCTCGACACCGGCAAGTTCGCGGTCGCTCCGGCGCCGGTGGTCGGGGTGTCGCACCTGTCCGCGGTGTTCGGGCTCAACGAGCTGTGCGCCGAGCTCATCGACCTCGTCGACATGCCCAAGTTCAACGAGGCGTACTTCGACTACTGCCGCTACTTCAACGCCACCAAGGCCGAACAGGCGGCGCGGTACGGGTCCAACTTCGGGACGCTGCTGCTGTTCCAGGGGCACTCGCGGCTCGACGCGTACGCGGCCGTCAAGACCGGGGACGAGAAGCTGGCCAAGCGGGCTTGGGAGAAGTTCTACAACTCCGACGGGTACAAGGAGTCGGCGCCGTGGAAGACCGAGAAGCTGAGCGGGCCGGTGACGCTGGTCGCCGGCAGCGAGGCGGCGTGGATCTCCACCAACGACACGGCTCTGTACGGGCTCGCGGCCATTGAGAACCTGGCGCTGCTCGGGGACAAGATGCCTTGAGGGCTCAAGGGGAACTGCGCGATCGGCGTGGCTGGTCGCGCAGTTCCCCGCGCCCCTGGGGGCGTCAGCTCATCCTTCCCAGGACGTCCCGCATTCTTCGGACGTCCCTGATGCGCCGCTCGTACGTCGCTCCCAGGGACAGCAGGAGAAGTCCCGCCAGCGCCGGCGGCACCCAGCGGGGGAGTGCGTCCGTCACCTGGACTATGTACGGGGCCAGTTCATGGAGGGTGTCCAGGGCCAGCACCGAGCCTCCCAGGACCAGGGGTGCCTGGAGGCTGTAGCCCCCGCCCAGCAGGGTGAGGGACAGGGCCGCCAGGCCCAGCAGCAGGGGCCGGGTCCAGCCGGCATCGCCCCAGGCCGCGGCCAGGCTCGGCAGCAGGGTCGCGGCGAGGCCGGGGCCGTACGCCGTCCAGGACGAGGTCCGCGGCTCGCGGCGCCTGTGCAGGAAGCCGACGATCAGCGCCGCGACCGTCACCGGGAGCGTGTACGCCTCGGGTGTGCCGACCTCCCAGGCCGCCAGGCGCACCCAGGTGGCCAGCAGGAAGAGCGCGGCGGCCGGGTAGCCCACGGCATGGCGGTCGGGACGCAGTGCGGTGCCCGCTGCGATCACTCCGCACAGGGACAGGACCAGGGCGAGCATCGGCAGGTCGGTCGCGGCGAGGGTGATGGCGAGGACGCCCGTGACGGCCCCCGTGATCTCGACGGCCACGGTCGCCCGGGTGTCCTTGAGCCAGCCCGCCAGCACGGCCGCGACCGCCGGGACCGCCAGCACCAGCAGGGCCGTGAACCGCGGCTGCCAGTCCGCCGCCGCACCCGTCGCGCAGGCCAGCGCGGTGGCGTGGGCGAGGGCCGTCGGGGCCGTGAGCGCGGTGTGGCGCCAGGAGACCACGGCGAAGAACGCCGTGAGCGCGGCGAGCGCGGTGAGGGTTGCCGACTGGGAGGCGAGGGCGGCGAAGCCCAGGTCGGCGGAGGTGGCCAGGGCGAGCACGGTCGCGGTCGGCTGACCGTAGGGAGAGGCCAGGACCACGCCCGTCACCGAGCCCAGCACCAACAGGCCCAATGTGTACGGCAGTTCCAGTACCGCGGGGAGCGTCAGCGCCGCCGCCCACGTCAGCGCCAGCGCGCCGGTCAGGGCGCGCGGACGCCGGTCGGTGTGCCGTACGGCCAGGACCAGGACCGCCGCCACGGCCACCAGGACGAGCGGTGCCGTCGCCGCGTCCGGCGGCCAGGGGGCGTCCACCGTGACCGCCTCGCGAAGATCCGCCGGCGCCCCCGACCAGACGTGGAACACCCAGCCGACCGGTCCCAGCAGCGTCACGGCCACGACGGGCAGCGTCCACGCGACCGCCAGGACCTGTACGGCACCGGAGGCCGCGGCGAAGCCACGTCGTACCGTCTCCGGCAGCCGCTCGGACCGTACGGCCGCCAACAGGGCGATACCGACGGCCAGATGGACCGGAACCGTCCATGTGCCGGGCAGCGCGGAGCGCGCCACGCCGCCGAGCGCGGCGACCGCCAGGAGGGCCGAGGCCACCGAGAGGCCGAGGGCGTGCCCGGCGCCCGGTGCCGCCGGGCGGGCGCCGGCGGCACCGGGCGCGGTGCCCTGGGCGTCCGGCAGGCCGTCGGCGGGGGCCGTCGCGGCGCCCGGCTCGCGCCGCCCGCCCGCGCCGCGCCACGCCGCGACCAGCGCGATCGTCGCGGCGAGGAGAAGGAGCGCCGCCGCACGGGCGGCGGCGCTCGGGCCGGTTGCCGTCCAGGACAGCGAACCGGCCGCCCATACGCCCGAGCCGCCCAGACCGTACGCGCCGACGACGGCGAGGAGACGTACGGGACGGGCGGTCGCTCGGAGCGCCACAGCTGTGTCGAACGCGGCCGTCAGCAGGAGGGCCGCGGTGATGCCGTAGGCATCGGCACCCAGCGCGAGTGCGCCGCAGAGGAGCGGGAGTTGGGCCGCGGCGAGGGCCGCGGGGAGGGGAAGGCGCAGCTCCTGCATGGCCGGGAGCCTGCCGTACGCCACCCACAGGCTCCCCAGCACCGCCGACGTGATCGCCGTGTACGGGGCGCCCGCCGCCTCGACGAAGACCGCGCCGTGCAGCGCGTACGTGTCGAGGACCGTCAGCGCAAGGCCCAGGCCCGCCACCGATTCGGCGGTCGAGCGCAGGCCGCGCTTCAGCAGGGCCACCGGTGCGGCGAGCACCGCCGCGGTCACCGCGCCGAGCACCAGAGCCCGCCCGGTGATCCCCAGGTCACCCCAGCTGACCAGCGTGAACGCCGTTGCCGCGATGACCAGCAGGACACCGCCGAGCAACAGCAGCACGTTCTGCACCCGGGGCGCTGCCGCCTCGGGGCCGCGCGCGGTGGGCCGGGGCGCGGCAGGAGCCGGTGCGTACAGGGCGGCGACCAGCCAGGCGCGGCGCCGGAGCAACTCGTTGCGGCGGGCGTCGAGGCGGAACAGCTCCGCGTCCAGGAGCCGCAACTCCTCGGCCGGGGGCGGGATGTGCGTCATGCCTTGGAGTGTGGTCCGGGTCACGTCGTACGACATGAGTGCGCGTACTCAGAACGTACTCAGATGCGCGCGGGCAGACTCTGTCCATGGACTGGAGCCATTACCGCTTCCACACCCGCTGGGCCCTGCCCGCGTCCCCCGCCACCGTCTACGACGTACTGGAACAGGCCGAGGACTACCCCCGTTGGTGGCCTCAGGTCCGTGCCGTGGAGCGTCTGGACGACACCACCGGTGTCATCACGATCCGGGCCACCCTGCCGTACGACCTGGTCTTCACCGCGCGGGAGGTGCGGCGCGACCGGGCGGCCGGGGTGCTGGAGATCGCCATGACCGGGGACCTGGAAGGGTGGGCGCGCTGGACGATCACCGGGGACGGTGCGGGCACCCTCGCCCTGTACGACCAGGTCGTCGACGTGCACAAGCCGCTGCTCCGCCGCCTCGCCGTGCCCGGGCGGCCGGTGTTCCGGGCCAACCACCGGCTGATGATGCGGGCCGGACGGCGGGGCCTGGTCGCCTACTTGGAAGCGGTTTGAAGGAAACCCGCCGGGACCTGTATTGTTCAGTGCGTTCCCGGGCGATTAGCTCAGTGGGAGAGCGCTTCGTTCACACCGAAGAGGTCACTGGTTCGAACCCAGTATCGCCCACCGGGAGAAAGCCGGTCCGCGTCACGCGGACCGGCTTCTTTTTGTCCCGTCCCGCGCTGTTCTCAGGCGGCTGCCGCCGGCAGGTCCGGGCGCAGCGGCCACGACGGGTCCACCGCCTCCTCGCTGCCACTGCGCGCGAACCACGCCTGAAGGCCGCGCGCCTGCGCCGCGTGCCACCCGGTCTGGAGGTTGTGCAGCTCCACCGGGTTCAGCCGCTCCAGCCGGGCCGCGAACCGGCGGCCGACCGCCCGGACGACCTCCAGCGCGGCCAGGGCGTCCGCCGCGGCGTCATGCGCGCCGTCCAGCGTGATGCCGTAGTGCGCGCACAGGTCGGTCAGGGTGCGGCGGCCCTTGCGGTAGCGGTCCAGGTGCTTGTCCAAAACCCGCGGATCGAGGACCAGCAACGGCGAGGACTCGAACCAGCGGTCCAGGGACGAGGCGCGGTGGCGGCGCAACTCCCGGTCCAGGAGCGTCAGATCGAACGGTGCGTTCATCACCACCAACGGGCGCCCCGCGGACGCCTGTTCGCCCAGCTGCTCCGCTATCTCGTACACCACCGGCGCCGGCCAGCGGCCGTTGCGCTGAAGGTGTTCGTCCGTCAGCCCGTGCACCGCCGTCGCGCCCTCGGGCACCG
The DNA here is from genome assembly GCF_003143935.1 of Streptomyces sp. Act143. Lineage (GTDB taxonomy): Bacteria > Actinomycetota > Actinomycetes > Streptomycetales > Streptomycetaceae > Streptomyces. The sequence goes on from NZ_QFRX01000001.1 coordinate 8,835,844, forward strand.
GCACACCCGGGTTCACCAGCCAGCGGCTCACCCGCGGCCGGGTGCCCGGGGCGTCCTGGACGACGACGGCGGCCGACACGATCCGGTCGGTCTCCACGTCGACGCCCGTCGTCTCCGTGTCGAAGGCGGCCAGGGGCCCCTCGTACCAGCACGTCATACCAACACAACCCCTCGTTCACCCACGGCAGCTGACGCACCGTCTTCTGCCTGTTTGGTGATACCCGGGCTGTTTGCGCCGTACGCCGGAAGGACACAACAGGAATACGGGTCTTTGCAGTTCAGAGACCCGGGGTTCGGATTCACCGAGCGTGGAAGGCTGTTGGTCATGGCGATAGCGCAGCCCGAGCGGGGCGGGCTGCTGCCCGAACGCACGGGCCCCCTTCGCGGCACCCTCGCCACCACCGCCTGCATGGAGACCCTGCAGGTGGGCTATCTGCACGCCGTCGCCGCGGCGGCCGGCTGCTCGCTGTCGCAGCCCTTTCCGGACAACGGCATCGACTGGCACGTCAGCCACGGCTCGCCGGGGCACACGGTCGACGACGAGGTCACCATCAAGGTGCAGCTCAAGTGCACCTACCAGGTCGCGCCGAACCCACCCGGCCGGTTCTTCTCCTTCACGCTCGACAACGACCATCTGCGCAAGCTCGCGCGCACCCCCGTCTCGGTCCACAAGATCCTCGTGGTCATGCTCGTGCCGAGATCCCAGGACGACTGGCTGCGGGCCAGCCACGACCGCCTCGACCTCAGACACTGCTGCTACTGGGTCAACCTCGCCGGGCACCCCATCACCGGCCGGACCCGGACCACCGTGCGGATACCGACGCAACGCATCTTCGACGACCGGGCGCTGTGCGAGATCATGACGCGGGTCGGGACGGGAGGCAGACCGTGACCCACCGCCCCGTGGAGGAGCCCCTGCGGCCGGTGCGGCCGCACCCCGTCGACGCCGCCGCCTGGAACCGCGCCCCGGCCCCGGACGAGGTCGACCCCGCCGTGCTCAGCGCCCTGCTGCACCGGCACGGCTGGCAGCGCCGCGGCGGCGCCCCCGGACGCTACGGCCGCTGGACCCCGCCGGGACCGGGCACCGGCGGCACCAGCCTGCTCGTCCCCGAGAGCCGTGCCTTCCCCGACAGCGACGACCTGCTCGGCGAGGCGCTCGTCGCCCTCGCCCGCAGCGGCACGCCCTCCGCGCGCGAGGTCCTCATCGGCCTCGCCGTGCCCAGCGACGAGATCCGCTGGTGGCGGGACGTTCCGGCCGGACCCGCCGGGGCCGCGCCCTGGACTGCGGAGGAACACCTGCGTGCCGCCGCCCGCCAGATGCTGCTGGCCGGCGCCCTCGCCACCCGCGCGCGTGCCGGCTACTACGGCGCCCGGCACCGCCGCGCCGCCGCCGGCCTGCTGGAGAGCGTCCTCGTCGGCACCGCGACCGACGGCCGGCTCACCGCCTTCGTGCCCGTCGGCGCCGGGCGCCCCCTCGCCGTACGCCTCCACCAGGCCCTGTACGCCACCCGCGAGGCCATCGACTACCAGCGGGCCACCGGTGGCATGGACGCCTTCGACGGGGCCGTCGAGGCAGGTGTGAGCCGCGAGCTCACCGAGGCCCTGGTCGCGCTCGTGCGCGGTACGGAAGGTGCGCGCATCGCCGTGGACTGGGCGCCGGCCGCGGGGGTCCCCGAGGGCTGCGCCGCCTCCGGGGAGCCCGTCGAGTTCTCGCCCGGCGACCTGCCGGCGCTGCGCGAGGCCGGGGCCCGCTATCTGCGCGAGGAGCCGTCCGTGCCGGTGCGGGTCACCGGGACCGTGGTGCGGATGCGCAGGTCGGGGCCGCGTGGGGACGGCAGCGTACGGCTGCGGGTGATCGCCGGAGTCGAGGTGCCGCACGTCCGGCTGACCCTGGACGAGGAGGCGTACCGGATCGCCGGACACGCGCACCTCGTCGGGCTGCCGGTGCGGGTGCACGGGCGGCTGGAGAGCCGGGGTGGCTTCCGCAGGCTCACCGGCGCCTCGGGGGTCGTACCCGTGCAGGTCGACGAGGCGGAGCGGGACCGGCTGATGAAGTCCCTCCAGGAGAACCTCGACTTCTTCGAGGAGGCCTGCGGCGGGGAGTACGACGGGGAGTGATGGGGCTGGTGCCGGGCGGGGCTGCCGGGGCTGATCGGGGAGGGTGCTGGGTGGGGGCGCGGGGCTGGTCCGTCAGGGCGTGGGCGGGACTGCGGGCACTGATCGGGGAGAGTGGCGGGCGGGGCTGTGGGGACTGATTTCGCGGTCCGCGGGTGCGGGTCGGTACGATCCCAGTCATGCGCGCGCTCCTGGTATGGCGCCGCACCCCACCTTCAGTCAGGAGAAACCGGTGTCAGACGTCCGTGTGGTCATCCAACGCGATTCCGAGCGGGAAGAGCGCACGGTGACGACGGGCACTACGGCCGCCGAGCTCTTCGCCGGCGAGCGCTCGATCATCGCCGCGCGCGTGGGCGGTGAGCTGAAGGACCTGTCGTACGTCGTCGCCGACGGCGAGACCGTCGAGGGCGTCGAGATCTCCTCCGAGGACGGCCTCAACATCCTGCGCCACTCCACCGCGCACGTCATGGCGCAGGCCGTGCAGGAGCTCTTCCCCGAGGCCAAGCTGGGCATCGGCCCGCCGGTCAAGGACGGTTTCTACTACGACTTCGACGTCGAGAAGCCGTTCACGCCCGAGGATCTCAAGGCCGTCGAGAAGAAGATGCAGGAGATCCAGAAGCGGGGGCAGAAGTTCGCCCGCCGCGTGGTGACGGACGAGGCCGCTCGTGAGGAGCTCGCCGACGAGCCGTACAAGCTGGAGCTGATCGGCCTCAAGGGCTCGGCGTCCAGCGACGACGGCGCGGACGTCGAGGTCGGCGCCGGTGAGCTGACGATCTACGACAACCTGGACGCCAAGACCGGCGAGCTGTGCTGGAAGGACCTCTGCCGCGGTCCCCACCTGCCCTCCACCCGCAACATCCCGGCGTTCAAGCTGATGCGCAACGCGGCCGCCTACTGGCGCGGCAGCGAGAAGAACCCGATGCTCCAGCGCATCTACGGCACCGCGTGGCCGACCAAGGACGAGCTGAAGGGCTACCTCGACTTCCTCGCCGAGGCCGAGAAGCGCGACCACCGCAAGCTGGGCAACGAGCTCGACCTGTTCTCCATCCCCGAGCAGATCGGCTCCGGCCTCGCCGTCTTCCACCCCAAGGGCGGCATCGTCCGCCGGGTCATGGAGGACTACTCGCGCCGCCGCCACGAGGAAGAGGGCTACGAGTTCGTCTACACCCCGCACGCGACGAAGGGGAAGCTCTTCGAGACGTCCGGCCACCTGGACTGGTACGCCGACGGCATGTACCCGCCCATGCAGCTCGACGAGGGCGTGGACTACTACCTCAAGCCCATGAACTGCCCGATGCACAACCTGATCTTCGACGCGCGCGGCCGTTCCTACCGTGAACTGCCGCTGCGCCTCTTCGAGTTCGGGACCGTGTACCGGTACGAGAAGTCGGGCGTCGTGCACGGCCTGACCCGCGCGCGTGGCTTCACGCAGGACGACGCGCACATCTACTGCACCCGCGAGCAGATGTCGGAGGAGCTCGACAAGACGCTCACCTTCGTCCTCGGGCTGCTGCGCGACTACGGTCTGGAGGACTTCTACCTGGAGCTCTCCACCAAGGACCCGGAGAAGTTCGTCGGCTCCGACGAGGTCTGGGAGGAGGCGACCGAGACGCTGCGCCAGGTCGCCGAGAAGCAGGGCCTGCCACTGGTCCCGGACCCGGGCGGTGCCGCCTTCTACGGCCCGAAGATCTCCGTCCAGGCCAAGGACGCCATCGGCCGCACCTGGCAGATGTCGACCATCCAGCTCGACTTCAACCTGCCCGAGCGCTTCGACCTGGAGTACACCGGCCCCGACGGCTCCAAGCAGCGCCCGGTCATGATCCACCGCGCGCTGTTCGGCTCCATCGAGCGGTTCTTCGCGGTGCTCCTGGAGCACTACGCGGGCGCCTTCCCGGCGTGGCTGGCGCCGGTGCAGGCGATCGGCATCCCGATCGGGGACGCGCACGTGGAGTACCTGGCGAAGTTCGCCGCCGCCGCGAAGAAGCAGGGGCTGCGGGTCGAGGTGGACTCCTCCTCCGACCGGATGCAGAAGAAGATCCGCAACGCCCAGAAGCAGAAGGTGCCCTTCATGGTCATCGCGGGCGACGAGGACATGTCCGCGGGCTCGGTCTCCTTCCGCTACCGCGACGGTTCGCAGGAGAACGGCATCCCGTTCGACGAGGCCATCGCGAAGATCGCGAAGGTCGTCGAGGAGCGCGCGCAGGTCTGATCGCCCTCCGGCGCACCAGGCCCTCGGGAGGTTCAGCTTCCCGGGGGCCTTTCGTCGTCCTCCCGCGAGAACACCTGGAGCAGCCACGAGGCGAACGTTCCGGTGACCGCGCCGAGCAGGGCCAGGCCGATGGCCATCATGCCGACGGCGATCAGCCGGCCGACCGGGGTGACGGGGGCGACGTCGCCGTAGCCGACGGTCGCGAGGGTGGCGCAGGTCCACCACACGGCGTCCCCGAAGGTCCGCATGCTCGCATCGGCGGCCCCGCGTTCCTGCTGGTAGACGGCGAGCGCGCCGGAGAAGCCGAGCAGGATCGTCGACAGTCCGGCGTACACCATCACGCGCGCGTGCAGCGCGAGCCGGGGCCGCCCGTGCCGTCGCTGGACCGCCTCGTAGACCTTGACGACCCGCAGCGGGCGCAGCAGCGGCAGCGCCAGCACCACCGTGTCCAGCCAGTGCGTCCGGACGAACCGCGGCCCCTGCCCGCTGAGCCGCCAGCGGACCGCGTAGTCGACCGCGAACAGCGTCCAGGCGGCCAGCGTCACGGCGAGGCAGAGGTCCAGCCAGACATCGGCCAGGCCGTGCGCCAGGACGCGGATCGCGTACGAGGCGAGGAAGAGCAGCGATGCCACGGCGAGCGGGACCTCGGTGCGCTGCTCCCAGCGGGCCTGCCGGGTGGCCCCGGCCACGCCGAGGGGGAACCCGGCGCCCTGCTCCGAGCGGTCCTTGCGGCTGTCAGCGTCCACCCGGTCAGCTTCGCCCGGGAAGCCCGGGCCGTAACCCCGCCGACACGCCGAGAACGGGCGAAGCCATATGCTGCACTGCATGACGAGTGAGCCGGAGCAGCAGTGGGGAGTGGGGACCCAGGACGCGTTCCAGCGTCTGTGGACGCCCCACCGGATGGCCTACATCCAGGGCGAGAACAAGCCGACCGGCCCGGGCGCCGACGACGGCTGCCCCTTCTGCTCCATCCCGGCCAAGTCCGACGAGGACGGTCTGATCGTCCGGCGCGGCGAGCAGGTGTACGCGGTGCTGAACCTCTACCCGTACAACGGCGGCCATCTGATGGTCGTGCCCTACCGGCACGTGGCCGACTACACCGATCTCACGGACGCCGAGACCGCGGAGCTGGCCGTGCTGACCAAGCAGGCGATGACGGCCCTGCGCACCGCCTCCGGTGCGCACGGCTTCAACATCGGCATGAACCAGGGCACGGTGGCGGGCGCCGGTATCGCCGCCCACCTGCACCAGCACATCGTGCCCCGCTGGGGCGGCGACACGAACTTCATGCCCGTCGTCGGCCACACCAAGGTGCTGCCGCAGCTGCTTGCCGACACCCGGAAGATGCTGGCGGACGCCTGGCCCGCGTAGCCGGCTACGCGTCGTAGAGGTCGGCCTTCCGGGGCGAGGGGTCCTGCACCGCGGTGCTCAGGAACGCCGACCTCGCGCCGAACTTCTCCACGTCCACGCCGTTGTCCTCCAGGACCTTGATCGCCGCCGCGTGCACCACGCGCAGCACCGGTGTCGCGGCGCGCAGGGCGTCGTCGGCCATGAAGCGGTGGCGCCAGGGCTTGTCGGCCCAGACATGCCGCAGGCCGAACGGCTCGGGGAGGGCGATGGTGCCGCCGAGCCAGTTCAGCAGGGGCGGGTACCAGGTCAGCGGGGCGCGCACGGCCAGTCGTACGACCTCGTCCGTGGGGACCAGCGGCAGGTTGACCTTGCGGGTCTCCCACGGCTTGAGCGACTTCGTGACCTCCTTGGTGGGGGCCTCGGACTTGCCCGTGAACAGGGAGTTCACCGGGCCGAGCGCGTGTCCGGTCACCTCGATGCGCAGTGTCTCGTGGAGGACGGTGACGGTGATCATCATGGTGAGGATCAGCTGGCCGTCCCAGAGGGTCCACTGCACGCCGAGGTAGTGCCGGTCGCCGCTGCCGAACTGCTGCTTGTTGCAGATGTCCTGTATCGAGTGCGGCCGGTGCTGGAACGCCTCGATGTCCGCCGACTGCTCGGTGCGGGCCACCGCCTTGGCGTTCTCGCCGATCGGCGTGACGATCCAGTGGCGTATGGAGGCCTTCGGGAAGCCGCCGGTGTTGATGGTGTTGCGCTCCAGCATGCGCAGCCGGGCCTCGATGTTGCGGATGACGTCCCAGCTGCGGAACGGGTGGATCTCCCGGGACGGGTCCGCCGGGGTGAGGTCCTCGGCGAGCTGCCAGCTGCCCCAGCGGGTACCCATGCCCAGGATGCCCTTGGGGCCGGCGTAGAAGACGTGGTTGGACTGCTGCTCGGCGCTGAGCCGGGCGAGGGACTGGCGCTTCTGCTCGGCCTGGGTCTCGCCGGGGCTGCTGGGCACCGCCTCGGGCACCTGGGCGCCGACGCTGCTGCCCGCGATCAGGCCGTCCCAGCGGGCGCGGAGGTCCTTCGCGGTGCTGTCGCAGATCTGCTTGGCCCAGAACCAGCCGATGACGGGTGCGACCACGCACGCGCGCGCGTACCAGCCCCAGAAGCCGGTGAACGGCATCTTGATCAGGAAGATGACGGCGAGCGCGCCGACGCCGACCAGCAGTGTCGTGGCCAGGGCGGAGGCGCGCTTGTTGGGGTTCTTGTCGATGGTGGTGCGGATCGCGAAGACCAGGAGCCAGATCAGGAGGCCGGGCAGGAACAGCACGCCGCACAGCAGCATCACGGTCGACAGCCGGCGGTCCCGGGCCCGGCGCAGGCGGTGCGCGGCCAGGCAGTGGTCGACCACGACCTGGGGTTCGGTGCCGAAGGACTGGATGAGGGGCTTGCGGCCCTCGCCGATCATGCGGTCGATGACGGCCCGGGAGAACGCCTCACCGAGGTTGGGCTTGAACAGACCGCCCGTCCATCCCTGGCCTTCCGTGACCGTCGTCTCGTGCCATTCGTTGTTGGCCTTCTTGATGTCGTCGACCACGTTGTCCCGGTACGCCGCCGAGGCGAGGGCGAAGGTCGCCGTCTGGCTCTCGTCCCCCGTGCGGGGCACCTGTGGTCCGAAGACGCTCTCGTAACCGGTCTCAACGGTCATTCCCGCCCCCGATCGCCGCCACTGTCGCTCCTGCGGCCTTCCCGACTTGCTTGCTTCGCACACCTGTTGATCAGGTCATCAGCGTATCCGCAGCCACCGACATTCGTCGGCGGACGGCCGAAGCCGCCCGCCGACTCGGAGGGGAGCGTTCCACAAAGGTCCGGCGGAGGAGCAGTTGGAGTCTGCCCGGCGGTCAGGTGTGGAATGCCCGGTCTCAACTGCTAGGCGTCGCCCGCCTCTTCACGAATCCTCTCGGCGATCTGCGGCGGCATCGGTTCGTGCCGCGCGTAGGAGCGGTTGAAGCGGGCCGTGCCGTGGGACAGGGAGCGCAGGTCGACGGCGTACCGGCCGATCTCGATCTCCGGCACCTCGGCCCTGACGAGGGTGCGGTTGCCGCTGGTCTGCTCGGTGCCCAGGACCCGGCCGCGCCGCCCGGACAGGTCGCTCATCACGGCGCCCACGTAGTCGTCGCCGACCAGGACGCTCACCTCGGCCACCGGTTCGAGGAGATGGATCTTCGCGTCGGCCGCCGCCTCCCGCAGGGCCAGCGCGCCCGCCGTCTGGAAGGCCGCGTCGGAGGAGTCCACCGAATGCGCCTTGCCGTCCAGCAGTGTGATCCGCACGTCGATGAGCGGATACCCGGCCGCAACTCCCTTGGTGGCCTGGGCCCTTACGCCCTTCTCGACCGAGGGGATGAATTGCCGCGGCACCGCGCCGCCGACCACCTTGTCCACGAACTCGATGCCCGAGCCGCCCGGCAGCGGCTCCACCTCGATCTCGCAGATCGCGTACTGGCCGTGCCCGCCGGACTGCTTCACATGGCGCCCGCGCCCGCCGGACTTCCCGGCGAACGTCTCCCGCAGGGAGACCTTGTGGGGTACGACGTCGACCTGGACGCCGTAGCGGCTGCGCAGCCGCTCCAGCGCGACGTCGGCGTGCGCCTCGCCGAGGCACCACAGCACCACCTGGTGGGTGTCCTGGTTCTGCTCCAGGCGCATCGTCGGGTCCTCGGCGACCAGCCGGGACAGGCCCTGCGAGAGCTTGTCCTCGTCCGCCTTGCTGTGCGCCTGGATGGCGAGCGGCAGCAGCGGGTCGGGCATCTGCCAGGGCTCCATCAGGAGCGGGTCGTCCTTGGCCGAGAGGGTGTCGCCGGTCTCCGCGCGGCTGAGCTTGGCCACGCACACCAGATCGCCGGCGATGGCGTGCGTCACCGGGCGCTGCTGTTTGCCGAAGGGCGTGGACAGGGCGCCGACGCGTTCGTCGACGTCGTGGTCCTCGTGGCCGCGGTCGGCCAGGCCGTGCCCGGAGACGTGGACGGTCTCGTCGGGGCGCAGGGTGCCGGAGAAGACGCGGACCAGGGAGACACGCCCCACATAGGGGTCGGAGGACGTCTTGACGACCTCCGCGACCAGCGGGCCCTCGGTGTCGCAGGCCTTGATCTCGCGCGGCTTGCCGTCGATGGTCGTGACGCCCGGCGTGGGGTGCTCGAACGGCGTCGGGAAGCCGCGTGTGATCAGCTCCAGCACCTCGACGGTGCCGAGCCCCTGCTTGCCGCCCTCGGCCGCGGGAGCGGCGGCCAGGACCGGGTGGAACACCCCGCGCGCGACGGCCCGCTCCAGGTCCTCGATCAGCGTCTTGACGTCGACCTCTTCACCGCCGAGGTAGCGGTCCATGAGGGTCTCGTCCTCGCTCTCGGCGATGATCCCCTCGATGAGCCGGTTGCGGGCCTCCTCGATCTCCGGGAGCTGGTCCTCGCCCGGCTCGGACTCCTTGCGCTCGCCGGAGGAGTAGTCGAACAGCTTCTGCGACAACAGCCCGGTCAGACCGGTCACGGGCGCGTGCCCGTCGGGGCCCTCCGGGCCGCGCAGCGGCAGATAGAGCGGCAGCACGGCGTCGGGGTCGTCGCCGCCGAAGGCCTCCGCGCAGGTCCGCGTCATCTCCTCGAAGTCCGCGCGGGCGGCCTCCAGATGCGTGATCACGATCGCGCGCGGCATGCCGACGGCCGCGCACTCCTCCCACACCATCCGGGTGGAGCCGTCCACGCCGTCCGAGGCGGAGACGACGAAAAGGGCCGCGTCCGCCGCTCGCAGACCGGCCCTGAGTTCCCCGACGAAGTCGGCGTATCCGGGGGTGTCCAGAATGTTGACCTTGATGCCGTCCCATTCGACCGGCACCAGGGAGAGCTGCACCGAACGGTTCTGCCGGTGCTCGATCTCGTCGTAGTCGGAGACGGTGCCGCCGTCCTCCACGCGGCCCGCCCGGTTCACCGCCCCCGCTGTCAGCGCGAGAGCTTCCACCAATGTCGTCTTGCCCGATCCGGAGTGGCCGACCAGCACCACATTCCGTACGGACGCGGGGTGGTCGGCCGCTGTTGCCCTTCCGGCGGCTCCGGGGTGTGCGTTCGCCTTGTCGCCCATGGCCTTGCCTCCCGTGCACGGTGAGGTCACTGTGGGCGCGGACACGCGGATCCGCGTGCGATGGCGGCTCCGTTGACGCCCGCGGTTCTTCGAGCTTTCCACTCCCGTCACGGTGCGTCCATACAGCGGACGCGATCGCGCCGTTACCCGTATGCCACGGGCCCGTGACACGGGGCTCGGGTGCCCGGCGGTCGCACACGCGCGCGCGTGGCTACGATGGGCCAGCCGGTGGCCAGCAGGGGCCGCGCGGCGAAACCGACCCTCGGGAAGGCCATGCTGAACAAGTACGCGCGTGCATTCTTCACGCGTGTCCTCACACCGTTCGCCGCGTTTCTGATCCGCAGGGGCGTCAGCCCCGACACGGTCACGCTTCTCGGCACCGCCGGAGTGGTCGCGGGAGCGCTGGTCTTCTACCCCATGGGCGAGTTCTTCTGGGGCACGGTCGTGATCACTCTCTTCGTGTTCTCCGACCTCGTCGACGGCAACATGGCCCGCCAGCTCGGCCGCTCCAGCCGCTGGGGCGCCTTCCTGGACTCCACCCTCGACCGGGTCGCCGACGGCGCGATCTTCGGCGGCTTCGCCCTCTGGTACGCCGGTGGCGGCGACGACATCGCCCTGTGCGCCGTCTCGATCTTCTGCCTGGCCAGCGGCCAGGTGGTGTCGTACACCAAGGCCAGGGGCGAGTCGATCGGACTGCCGGTCGCGGTCAACGGGCTCGTGGAGCGCGCCGAGCGCCTCGTCATCTCCCTGGTCGCGGCCGGTTTCGCGGGCCTGCACAAGTTCGGCGTGCCCGGCATCCAGTACCTGCTGCCCGTCGCCCTGTGGATCGTCGCCGTCGGCAGCCTGGTGACCCTGATCCAGCGTGTCGTCACGGTCCGCCGTGAGGCGGCCGAGGCCGACGAGGCGGCGGGCGCGCAGGAGGCGGCGCAGTGAGTGCGGGGGACGGCGGTGGGGTGAGCCTGCGGGACCGGCTCACCGACGGCATGTACGGCCTCGGTTGGGGAGCGGTAAAGAAGCTCCCCGAGCCCGTCGCCGTGCGCCTCGGGCAGACCATCGCCGACCTCGCCTGGAAGAAGCGCGGCAAGGGCGTCCAGCGGCTCGAGAGCAACTACGCGCGCGTGGTGCCCGACGCCGGCCCCGAGCGGCTCGCCGAGCTGTCCCGCGCGGGCATGCGCTCGTACCTGCGCTACTGGATGGAGTCCTTCCGGCTCCCCGCGTGGAGCGCCGAGCGCGTGAGGACCGGCTTCGACCCCAAGGACGTGCACTACCTCACCGACGGCATCGCCTCCGACCGGGGCGTGATCCTGGCGCTGCCGCACATGGCCAACTGGGACCTCGCCGGCGCCTGGGTCACCACCAAGCTGGAGACGCCGTTCACGACGGTCGCGGAACGCCTGAAGCCGGAGAGCCTGTACGACCGTTTCGTCGCCTACCGCGAGGGCCTCGGCATGGAGGTCCTGCCGCACAGCGGCGGCACCGCCTTCGGCACCCTGGCCCGGCGGCTGCGCGACGGCGGTCTGGTCTGCCTGGTCGCCGAGCGCGACCTGTCGTCGTCCGGCGTCGAGGTCCAGTTCTTCGGCGAGGCGACCCGCATCCCGGCCGGGCCCGCGCTCCTCGCCCAGCAGACCGGGGCGCTGCTGCTCCCCGTGACGCTCTGGTACGACGACTCGCCCGTCATGCAGGGGCGGGTGCACCCGCCCGTCGAGGTGCCCGAGACAGGTACGCGGGCGGAAAAGACGTCTGTCATGGCACAGGCGCTGGCCGATGCCTTCGCCTCGGGCATCGCCGACCATCCGGAGGACTGGCACATGCTGCAGCGGTTGTGGCTCAAGGATCTCGACCCCAGTAAGGCGCCCTCGTGAGGATCGGCATCGTCTGCCCGTACTCCTGGGACGTGCCGGGCGGCGTCCAGTTCCACATCCGTGATCTCGCCGAGTACTTCATCCGCCTCGGGCACGACGTCTCCGTGCTCGCCCCCGCCGACGACGACACCCCGCTGCCGCCGTACGTCGTCTCGGCGGGCCGCGCGGTGCCGGTGCCCTACAACGGCTCGGTCGCCCGGCTGAACTTCGGGTTCCTCAGCGCCGCGCGCGTGCGCCGCTGGCTGCACGACGGCGAGTTCGACGTCGTCCACATCCACGAGCCGTCCTCGCCGTCCCTCGGCCTGCTGACCTGCTGGGCGGCGCAGGGTCCGCTCGTCGCCACCTTCCACACCTCCAACCCGCGGTCCAAGGCGATGATCGCCGCGTACTCGATCCTCCAGGCCGCCCTGGAGAAGATCAGCGCGCGGATCGCCGTGAGCGAGTACGCCCGGCGCACGCTGGTGGAGCACCTCGGCGGCGACGCGGTCGTGATCCCCAACGGCGTCGACGTCGACTTCTTCGCCAAGGCCGAGCCCAAGCCCGAGTGGCAGGGCGACACCATCGGCTTCATCGGCCGCATCGACGAGCCGCGCAAGGGCCTGCCGGTGCTGATGAGGGCCCTGCCGAAGATCCTCGCCGAGCGGCCGCAGACCAGGCTGCTGGTGGCCGGGCGCGGCGACGAGGAGGAGGCGGTGGCTTCGCTGCCCGCCGAGCTGCGCTCGCGCGTCGAGTTCCTCGGCATGATCAGCGACGAGGACAAGGCCCGTTTCCTGCGCAGCGTCGACCTGTACGTCGCCCCCAACACCGGCGGCGAGAGCTTCGGCATCATCCTCGTCGAGGCCATGTCGGCGGGGGCCCCGGTCCTCGCCTCCGACCTCGACGCCTTCGCCCAGGTCCTCGACCAGGGCGCGGCGGGCGAACTCTTCACCAACGAGGACGCGGACGCGCTGGCGGAGGCGGCCCTGAGGCTCCTGGCGGACCCGGAGCGGCGCGCCGAACTGCGTGAGCGGGGCAGTGCGCACGTACGGCGCTTCGACTGGTCGACGGTGGGCGCGGACATCCTCTCCGTGTACGAGACGGTGACGGCGGGCGCGGCGGCAGTGGCCGCGGCGGACGACGAGCGGACACCGGGGCTGCGGGCACGGCTGGGGCTGGCGCGGGACTGAGGACGGGCCGCGGCTGCGGCGGGTCTGGGTCAGTGCGGGCTGCCGGGCCGAGCTCGGGCTGGTCTGTGGGGACCGAGGTGGTGACGGCCCGGCTTGGGGGCGAGGCGGACTGTTGGCCTGTGGGCAGGTCCGGCGGTGACGCGGGGGTGTGGGCATTGCTGCTGGCGGCGGCGCGCTGTTGGTTCGGTTCGGGGTGGCGCGGGCCCGGCGTCGGGTTGTTTGCCCGGCGCGGGCGCGGCGCTGGGGAGTTCGGGCGCGGCGCATGGCTGAGGGCAACGCGGGCCCGAGCGGCCGGGGGCACAGGGGAAAGGCGCGGGGTATCGCTGAAGCGGCGCGGGACTGAGTGCCGCAGGCCCCCGGGGGCGGGTGTGCGGCGGTCGTACGTCGGTAGTGTTGCCGCCCGTGACCGCAACCCTCATCTGGATCCTCGTCGCTCTCGTGGCGATCGGCTTGTACTTGAGCTGGACCGCAGGCCGGCTGGACCGGCTGCACGCCCGGATCGACGCCGCCCGCGCCGCGCTCGACGCTCAGTTGCTGCGCCGCGCCTCGGTGACCCAGGAGCTCGCGACGTCCGGCGTCCTGGACCCCGCCGCGTCGATCGTCCTCTACGAGGCCGCCCATGGCGCCCGCCAGGCCGAGGAGGAGCAGCGGGAGGTCGCCGAGAGCGAGCTCAGCCAGGCGCTGCGAGCGGTGTTCGCGGAAGCGCCGCAGGTGGAGACGGTGAAAGAGGCGCCCGGGGGAGAGGCCGCGATCCACGAGCTGACCGAGGCGGTACGCCGGGTGCCGATGGCCCGGCGCTTCCACAACGACGCCGTCGGCGCGGCCCGCAGGCTGCGCGAGCACCGCAAGGTCCGCTGGTTCCGGCTGGCCGGTCACGCCCCGTTCCCGATGGCGTTCGAGATGGACGACGAGCCTCCGGCGGCGCTGGTGGACCGGGCCGGGTAGCCCCTCCGGCCCCCTCGCCGCTCGGAAAACGATCCACCGCCTCCCTATTGGCCCTTGCTGTGGCCTGGTTCCTTCACGTTTCCTCGGTGCTGCAGAAATCCTCTTTCCCATCAGTGAGGTCAACCCGTGTCCAGCACCGAGAACCAGGCCCCCGAGACCGGCACCGCGCGCGTGAAGCGCGGCATGGCCGAGCAGCTCAAGGGCGGCGTGATCATGGACGTCGTGACGCCGGAGCAGGCGAAGATCGCCGAGGACGCGGGCGCCGTCGCCGTCATGGCCCTGGAGCGGGTCCCCGCCGACATCCGCAAGGACGGCGGCGTGGCCCGGATGTCCGACCCGGACATGATCGAGGGCATCATCGACGCGGTCTCCATCCCCGTGATGGCCAAGTCCCGCATCGGCCACTTCGTCGAGGCCCAGGTCCTGCAGTCCCTCGGCGTCGACTACATCGACGAGTCCGAGGTCCTCACCCCGGCCGACGAGGTCAACCACTCCGACAAGTGGGCCTTCACCACCCCCTTCGTCTGCGGTGCCACCAACCTCGGCGAGGCCCTGCGCCGCATCGCCGAGGGCGCGGCCATGATCCGCTCCAAGGGCGAGGCCGGCACCGGCAACGTCGTCGAGGCCGTCCGCCACCTGCGCCAGATCAAGAACGAGATCGCCAAGCTGCGCGGCTTCGACAACAACGAGCTCTACGCCGCCGCCAAGGAGCTGCGCGCCCCGTACGAGCTGGTCAAGGAAGTCTCCGAGCTCGGCAAGCTCCCCGTGGTGCTGTTCTCCGCCGGTGGCGTCGCCACCCCGGCCGACGCCGCGCTGATGCGCCAGCTCGGCGCCGAGGGCGTCTTCGTCGGCTCCGGCATCTTCAAGTCCGGCGACCCGGCCAAGCGCGCCGCCGCCATCGTGAAGGCCACCACCTTCTACGACGACCCGAAGATCATCGCCGACGCGTCCCGCAACCTGGGCGAGGCCATGGTCGGCATCAACTGCGACACCCTCCCCGAGGCCGAGCGTTACGCGAACCGGGGCTGGTGATGACCGACCCCGTCATCGGTGTGCTCGCCCTCCAGGGCGACGTACGCGAGCACCTGATCGCCCTGGCCGCGGCCGACGCCGTGGCCAGGCCGGTCCGGCGCCCCGAGGAACTCGCCGAGGTGGACGGCCTGGTCCTCCCCGGCGGCGAGTCCACCACCATCTCCAAGCTGGCCGTCCTGTTCGGCGTGATGGAGCCCCTCCGCGCGCGCGTGCGGGCCGGAATGCCGGTCTACGGCACCTGCGCCGGCATGATCATGCTCGCCGACAAGATCCTCGACCCGCGCTCGGGCCAGGAGACCATCGGCGGCATCGACATGATCGTGCGCCGCAACGCCTTCGGACGTCAGAACGAGTCCTTCGAGGCGGCGGTCGACGTGAAGGGCGTCGAGGGCGATCCTGTAGAGGGCGTGTTCATCCGCGCCCCCTGGGTGGAGTCCGTGGGCGCCGAGGCCGAGGTGCTCGCCGAGCACGACGGCCACATCGTCGCGGTCCGCCAGGGCAACGCGCTCGCCACGTCGTTCCACCCGGAACTGACCGGCGACCACCGCGTGCACTCCCTGTTCGTCGACATGGTGCGCGCGAACCGCACGGCGGAGTCCTTGTAGGATCTCTGGCGTTCGTTATGTAGAGGGTTACGCGAAGGAGACAGGCAGATGTCCGGCCACTCTAAATGGGCTACGACGAAGCACAAGAAGGCCGTGATCGACGCCAAGCGCGGCAAGCTCTTCGCGAAGCTGATCAAGAACATCGAGGTCGCGGCGCGCATGGGCGGCGTCGACCTGGAGGGCAACCCGACGCTCTACGACGCCGTGCAGAAGGCCAAGAAGCAGTCGGTCCCGAACAAGAACATCGACTCCGCCATCAAGCGCGGCGGCGGTCTCGAGGCCGGCGGCGCCGACTACGAGACGATCATGTACGAGGGTTACGGCCCGAACGGTGTCGCGGTGCTCATCGAGTGCCTCACCGACAACCGCAACCGCGCCGCCTCCGACGTCCGTGTCGCCATGACCCGCAACGGCGGCTCGATGGCCGACCCGGGCTCGGTGTCGTACCTCTTCAACCGCAAGGGCGTCGTGATCGTCCCCAAGGGCGAGCTGAGCGAGGACGACGTCCTCGAGGTCGTCCTCGACGCGGGCGCCGAGGAGGTCAACGACCTCGGTGAGTCCTTCGAGGTGCTCAGCGAGGCCACCGACCTGGTCGCGGTCCGCACCGCCCTCCAGGAGGCCGGTATCGACTACGACTCGGCCGAGGCCAACTTCGTCCCGACCATGCAGGTCGAGCTGGACGAGGAGGGCGCCAAGAAGATCTTCAAGCTGATCGACGCGCTCGAGGACAGCGACGACGTGCAGAACGTCTTCGCCAACTTCGACGTGAGCGACGAGGTCATGGAGAAGGTCGACGCCTGAGCCGACGCTCCGGATGCGAACGGGCCGACGGGACACACCCCGTCGGCCCGTCGCATTGTCGGTGGCACCCGATAGCCTGCACAAACAGGCGATCGAACGGGAGGGGGCGCAGTGCGCGTACTCGGGGTGGACCCCGGTCTCACGCGATGCGGTGTCGGTGTCGTCGAGGGGGTCGCGGGGCGACCGCTGACGATGGTCGGCGTCGGTGTCGTACGGACGCCCGCGGACGCGGAGTTGGGCCGCCGCCTCGTCGCGATCGAGCAGGGCATCGAGCAGTGGCTGGACGAGCACCGGCCCGAATTCGTCGCCGTGGAGCGGGTGTTCAGCCAGCACAACGTCCGTACGGTGATGGGCACCGCCCAGGCCAGCGCCGTCGCCATGCTGTGCGCCGCCCGCCGCGGCATCCCCGTCGCCCTGCACACCCCCAGCGAGGTCAAGGCCGCCGTCACCGGCAGCGGGCGGGCCGACAAGGCACAGGTCGGTGCCATGGTCACCCGGCTCCTGAGGCTGGACGCACCGCCCAAGCCCGCCGACGCCGCCGACGCCCTCGCGCTCGCCATCTGCCACATCTGGCGCGCCCCCGCGCAGAACCGACTCCAGCAGGCGGTCGCCCTGCACGCAGCCAACGCAACGAAAGGCCGTACGGCATGATCGCCTTCGTCAGCGGCACGGTCGCCGCACTCGCCCCCGACACCGCCGTCGTCGAGGTCGGCGGCGTCGGCATGGCCGTGCAGTGCACCCCGAACACGCTGTCCACGCTCCGCCTCGGCAAGCCCGCCAAGCTCGCCACCTCCCTCGTCGTACGCGAGGACTCGCTCACCCTCTACGGCTTCGTGGACGACGACGAGCGCCAGGTCTTCGAGCTCCTCCAGACCGCGAGCGGCGTCGGCCCGCGCCTCGCCCAGGCGATGCTCGCCGTCCACACCCCGGACGCCCTGCGCCGCGCGATCTCCACCGGCGACGAGAAGGCCCTCACCGCCGTCCCCGGCATCGGCAAGAAGGGCGCCCAGAAACTGCTGCTGGAACTGAAGGACCGCCTCGGCGAGCCGGTCGGCGCCCCGGTCGTCGGCGCCCCGGTCACCCAGGGCTGGCGCGACCAACTGCACGCCGCACTGATCGGGCTGGGGTACGCCACCCGCGAGGCCGACGAGGCGGTGTCCGCCGTGGCACCGCAGGCCGAGGCCGCCGGCGGCACGCCCCAGGTGGGCCAGCTGCTGAAGGCAGCCCTGCAGACCCTGAACCGCGCCCGCTAGGAGAACGTCAGTGAACTGGGACGACACGACCGGCACCGACGCCGTCGACGAACGGCTGGTGGGCTCCGTCGCCGACCGTGAGGACCAGGCCGTCGAGGCCGCCCTGCGCCCCAAGGACCTGGGCGAGTTCATCGGCCAGGAGAAGGTCCGCGAGCAGCTCGACCTCGTCCTGCGCGCCGCCCGCGCGCGGGGCGCCACCGCCGACCACGTCCTGCTCTCCGGCGCCCCCGGGCTCGGCAAGACCACCCTCTCGATGATCATCGCGGCCGAGATGGGCGCCCCGATCCGCATCACGTCCGGCCCCGCCATCCAGCACGCCGGCGACCTCGCCGCGATCCTCTCCTCCCTCCAGGAGGGCGAGGTCCTCTTCCTCGACGAGATCCACCGCATGTCGCGGCCCGCCGAGGAGATGCTGTACATGGCGATGGAGGACTTCCGCGTCGACGTCATCGTCGGCAAGGGCCCCGGCGCCACCGCGATCCCGCTCGAACTGCCCCCCTTCACCCTGGTCGGCGCCACCACGCGCGCGGGCCTGCTGCCGCCCCCGCTGCGCGACCGCTTCGGCTTCACCGCGCACATGGAGTTCTACGAGCCCCCCGAGCTCCAGCGCGTCGTCCACCGCTCGGCCGACCTGCTCGACGTCGAGATCGACCCCGACGGCGCCGCCGAGATCGCCGGCCGCTCCCGCGGCACGCCCCGCATCGCCAACCGCCTGCTGCGCCGCGTGCGGGACTACGCGCAGGTCAAGGCCGACGGCGTGATCACGCGCGACATCGCGGCGGCCGCCCTCCAGGTCTACGAGGTCGACGCCCGCGGCCTCGACCGGCTCGACCGGGGTGTCCTCGAAGCCCTGCTCAAGCTGTTCGGCGGCGGCCCGGTCGGCCTGTCCACGCTCGCGGTCGCGGTGGGGGAGGAGCGCGAGACCGTCGAGGAGGTCGCCGAACCCTTCCTCGTCCGGGAGGGACTGCTCGCCCGGACTCCGCGCGGCCGGGTCGCCACTCCCGCCGCATGGGCGCATCTCGGCCTCACCCCGCCGAGCTCGGCGACCACAGGAAACGGACAACAGGACCTGTTCGGGACGTGACGGCCGATGTGACGGCGGGCGTGATGGGTTTGTGACGGCGAGGCATTGGCCGGGCCAGGAACCCCGGTGCCATGCTGAGCGTTGTTCCATGCGCGCGGACTCGCTTAGACTCCGCCGATGCCGCCTTCGCCGGCGGCGCACACACCCCCAACCATCAGGCCGCTTAAGCATCGCGGTCGCGTGAAGGAAGTACCGACCCGTGAGTCTCGTGACCCTCCTCCCGTTCATCGTGCTCATCGGGGCCATGTTCCTGATGACCCGGTCGGCGAAGAAGAAGCAGCAGCAGGCAGCCGACATGCGGAACCAGATGCAGCCGGGCAGCGGCATCCGCACCATCGGGGGGATGTACGCCACGGTCAAGGAGGTCGGCGAGGACACGGTCCTGGTCGACGCCGGTCCGGGCGTGGAACTTCTCTTCGCGAAGAACGCGATCGGTGCCGTCCTCTCCGACGACGAGTACAACCGCATCGTGCACGGCATCGAGCACGACCTGAAGACCGACGTCGTTCCCGACGACGCCTCCTCCCTCACCGAGACCGACGAGCCCGCCGACGAAGCTGCCGCCGCCTCCGACGACAAGTCCGTCGATCTCGGCAAGAAGGACGAGTCCGCTGACGAGGCCGAGACCTCCGAGGCCGCCGAGGCGAAGACGGACGACGAGCCGAAGAAGACCGACGGCGACTCCGACGCGAAGTAGTCGTACCCGGGGCGCGCGGGCCACGCCTGCGCGCCCCCGGATGTACGCAGCTCGCACGGGATCGACACCATGTCATGGCCGCCCGCCCGCAGACCCGGCGCGCAGCGGCCCGAGAGGGAGTACGAGAAGGTGGCAGCACCTAAGAAGGGCCGGAGCGCGAGCGCCCAGAGCAAGCCTGGGCGCTCGCTGGCCCTGATCCTGATCGCCATCGTGGCGCTCACCGGGGGAATGTTCCTCTCCGGGCACACGACCCCGCGCCTCGGCATCGACCTGGCCGGCGGCACGAGCATCACGCTCGAGGCGAAGGCCGACCAAGGCTCAGCGATCAACAAGGCCAACATGGACACCGCGGTCGACATCATGAACCGCCGTGTCAATGGCCTGGGTGTCTCCGAGGCGGAGGTGCAGACCCAGGGCGACCGCAACATCATCGTCAACATCCCCAAGGGCACCAACTCCAAGGAAGCCCGGGACCAGGTCGGCACCACCGCCAAGCTGTACTTCCGTCCGGTGCTGGCCCAGGAGGCCACAGGCGCCGCCGCGAGCGCCTCGCCGAGCCCGTCCGCCAGCGGCTCGTCCAGCGCCTCGCCGAGCCCCTCCGCGAGCAAGTCGGGCGCCTCGGGTGAGAAGGCCACCTCTTCCTCCTCCCCGTCCGCCTCGGCCACCACGCAGGGCCGCGCCGTCACCGACGCGCTGAAGGCGGACGCCTCCCCGTCGGCCTCCGCGAGCGCCTCCTCCTCCCCGAGCCCCTCCGCATCGGCGAGCGGCGACACCGGCAGCACCGCCGACGCCAAGCTCCAGGCCCAGTACGCCGCCCTCGACTGCTCCAAGGAGTCGGCCCGCGCCAAGGCCGGCGAGGGCGTCAAGCCCGAGGACTCGACGGTGGCCTGCGGCGAGATCGACGGCGTCTGGTACAAGTACCTGCTCGGCCCCGCCGCCGTCGCCGGCACCGAGGTCGACGAGGCCAAGGCGGTCTACGACACGCAGACCGCCGCCGGCTGGCAGGTCACGATGGACTTCAACAAGAGCGGTGCGAAGAAGTTCGCCGACATCACCGGCAAGCTCGCCCAGAACACCCTCCCGCAGAACGAGTTCGGCATCGTCCTGGACGGCGAGGTCGTCTCCAGCCCGACCGTCAGCCAGTCCATCACCGGCGGCCAGGCCCAGATCTCCGGCAGCTTCACGCAGGAGGAGGCCCAGAGCCTCGCCAACATGCTGTCGTACGGCGCGCTCCCGCTCTCCTTCCAGGAGCAGAGCGTCACCACGGTGACCGCCGCGCTCGGCGGTGACCAGCTGCACGCCGGTCTGCTCGCCGGTGCGATCGGCCTCGGGCTGGTCGTGCTCTACCTGGTGTTCTACTACCGCGGTCTGTCCGTCGTCGCCATGGCCTCGCTGCTGGTCTCCGGCATCCTCACCTACGTGATCATGGCGCTGCTCGGCCCGGCCATCGGCTTCGCGCTGAACCTGCCGGCCGTCTGCGGTGCGATCGTCGCCATCGGTATCACCGCGGACTCGTTCATCGTGTACTTCGAACGCATCCGGGACGAGATCCGCGAGGGCCGCTCCCTGCGACCCGCCGTCGAGCGGGCCTGGCCGCGCGCCCGGCGCACCATCCTGGTCTCCGACTTCGTGTCGTTCCTCGCCGCCGCGGTGCTGTTCATCGTGACCGTCGGCAAGGTCCAGGGCTTCGCGTTCACGCTGGGTCTGACCACCGTGCTCGACGTGGTCGTGGTGTTCTTCTTCACCAAGCCGCTGATGACGCTCCTGGCCCGCCGGAAGTTCTTCGCGAGCGGCAGCAAGTGGTCCGGCCTCGATCCCAAGAGCCTGGGCGCCAAGCCGCCGCTGCGCCGCACCCGTCGTACCGCCGCCCCCGTCGAGACGAAGGAGGCGTGAGCATGTCGAAACTCGGCAACCTCGGCGCCCGACTGCACCGTGGCGAGATCAGCTACGACTTCATCGGTCACCGCAAGATCTGGTACGGCATCTCGATCCTGATCACCATCACGGCGATCGTGGGTCTCGCGGTACGCGGCCTGAACATGGGCATCGACTTCCAGGGCGGCGCGGTCTTCACCACAGAGAAGACCTCCGTCTCCGTCTCCCAGGCCGAGACGTACGCGGAAGAGGCCTCCGGTCACCCGGCCGTCGTGCAGAAGCTCGGCAACGGCACGCTGCGCATCCAGATCGCCGGCATGGACACCAAGCAGTCCGACGAGATCAAGAACCAGCTCGCCGAGGACTTCAAGGTCGACCCGGAGAAGATCGCCGCCGACCTCGTCGGCCCCAGCTGGGGTGACCAGATCGCCAACAAGGCCTGGCAGGGCCTGGCGATCTTCATGGTGCTCGTCGTGATCTATCTGGCGATCGCTTTCGAGTGGCGGATGGCCATCGCGGCCCTCGTCGCCCTGATCCACGACATCACCATCACCGTCGGCATCTACGCCCTCGTCGGCTTCGAGGTCACGCCCGGCACGGTGATCGGTCTGCTCACGATCCTCGGTTACTCGCTCTACGACACGGTGGTCGTCTTCGACTCCCTCAAGGAGCAGACGAAGGACATCACCAAGCAGACCCGCTGGACCTACAGCGACATCGCCAACCGGTCGATCAACGGCACTCTGGTCCGTTCGATCAACACCACGGTCGTTGCCCTGCTCCCGGTCGCCGGTCTGCTCTTCATCGGTGGCGGCTTCCTCGGCGCGGGCACGCTCAACGACATCTCGCTGTCGCTGTTCGTCGGTCTCGCGGCCGGCGCGTACTCCTCGATCTTCATCGCCACGCCGCTCGTCGCCGACCTCAAGGAGCGCGAGCCGCAGATGAAGGCCCTCAAGAAGCGGGTCCTGGCCAAGCGCGCCCAGGCCGCCGCCGAGGAGGAGCTGGCGGAGGCCCGTGGCGAGGCCGCGGACGGTCCCGCGGACGCCACCCCGGCCGTCGTCGGACCGCGCGCCACGCGGCGCCGTCCCTCGGGGAAGCGCCGATGACCGACATCCAGGAGCTCCTGCTCAGCCGCATCCGTGACGTGGCCGACTACCCGGAGCCGGGCGTGATGTTCAAGGACATCACCCCGCTTCTGGCGGACCCGGCGGCGTTCACGGCCCTGACGGACGCGCTGGCGGAGATCGCGGAGCGCACGGGCGCAACGAAGGTCGTCGGCCTGGAGGCCCGCGGCTTCATCCTGGGCGCCCCGGTCGCTGTCCGCGCGGGCCTGGGCTTCGTCCCCGTGCGCAAGGCGGGCAAGCTCCCCGGAGCGACGCTGGGCCAGGCGTACGACCTGGAGTACGGCTCGGCGGAGATCGAGATCCACGCCGAGGACCTGAGCGGCGACGACCGCATCCTGATCGTCGACGACGTCCTGGCCACCGGCGGTACGGCGGAGGCCGCGATCCAGCTGATCCGCAGGGCCGGCGCGCAGGTGTCGGGCCTGGCGGTCCTGATGGAGCTGGGCTTCCTGGCAGGTCGCACCCGTCTGGAACCGGCTCTTGACGGGGCGCCTCTGGAGGCACTCCTCGTGGTCTGAGACCGACGCACGCTCCAAAGTCACGAAGACGGCCGTCCCGGTACATCCGGGGCGGCCTTTTTCGTGCCGCGCGAGGGCGCGGAGCTGCGTCGACACGACCCCGCCGCACGGGCGTGACCAGCAACAGCGGAGCCGCGGTCGGCCGCGCGTCCCACCGTCCTCGGGCGAGTCCCGGAATGCCCGCGCCCACCTCTCACGTTTCACCGGTAGACCGTCCTCACATCGGCCTGAAGGCGATCCCCGGCCGCAGGATCGCTACCATGGGGTTTCCGGAGCCTGACCGGGGGACCCGGATCGCGCACGAGGAGTCCTCTTGCCAGACGAGGCCCAGCCACTGACCGCCGCCAAGCCCGAGGCTTCAGCAGGCCCCGCGGCAACGCCCGCGAAGAGCACCGCGCAGGGCTCGGCAGAGCACGCGCACGCCCAGTCCGCCCCCGCCGAGCGGTCGGCCGAGCAGCCGCGCCCCAAGCCCGCGCCCCCCGAGCGCCCCGCGCCCGCGGCCACGCCCCCCGCGGTCCGCCCGCCCGCGGGCCAGCCCGCCCGCTCCGGCTCCTCCAACCGCGTCCGCGCCCGCCTCGCCCGGCTCGGCGTCCAGCGCTCCAACCCGTACAACCCGGTCCTGGAGCCGCTGCTGCGGATAGTGCGCAGCAACGACCCGAAGATCGAGACCGCGACCCTCCGGAAGATCGAGACCGCCTACCAGGTCGCCGAGCGCTGGCACCGCGGCCAGAAGCGCAAGAGCGGCGACCCGTACATCACCCACCCCCTCGCCGTCACCACCATCCTCGCCGAGCTCGGCATGGACCCGGCGACCCTGATGGCCGGTCTGCTGCACGACACGGTCGAGGACACCGAGTACGGCCTCGACCAGCTCCGCCGCGACTTCGGCGACTCCGTCGCCCTCCTCGTCGACGGCGTCACCAAGCTCGACAAGGTCAAGTTCGGCGAGGCCGCCCAGGCCGAGACCGTGCGCAAGATGGTCGTCGCCATGGCCAAGGACCCCCGCGTCCTGGTCATCAAGCTCGCCGACCGCCTGCACAACATGCGCACCATGCGCTACCTCAAGCGCGAGAAGCAGGAGAAGAAGGCGCGCGAGACCCTGGAGATCTACGCGCCGCTCGCCCACCGCCTGGGCATGAACACCATCAAGTGGGAACTGGAGGACCTCGCCTTCGCGATCCTCTACCCCAAGATGTACGACGAGATCGTTCGGCTGGTGGCCGAGCGGGCGCCGAAGCGCGACGAGTACCTCGCCATAGTGACCGACGAGGTGCAGCAGGACCTGCGCGCGGCCCGCATCAAGGCGACCGTCACCGGCCGCCCGAAGCACTACTACAGCGTCTACCAGAAGATGATCGTCCGCGGCCGTGACTTCGCGGAGATCTACGACCTGGTCGGCATCCGAGTCCTCGTGGACACGGTCCGGGACTGCTACGCGGCCCTGGGCACCGTCCATGCCCGCTGGAACCCGGTTCCGGGGCGGTTCAAGGACTACATCGCGATGCCCAAGTTCAACATGTACCAGTCGCTGCACACCACGGTCATCGGCCCCAACGGCAAGCCCGTCGAACTGCAGATCCGCACCTTCGACATGCACCGCCGCGCCGAGTACGGCATCGCCGCGCACTGGAAGTACAAGCAGGAGGCCGTCGCCGGCGCCTCCAAGGTGCGCTCGGACGCGCCCAGGAGCACCGGCAAGGACGACCACCTCAACGACATGGCCTGGCTGCGCCAGCTGCTCGACTGGCAGAAGGAGACCGAGGACCCCGGCGAGTTCCTGGAGTCCCTGCGCTTCGACCTCTCGCGCAACGAGGTCTTCGTGTTCACACCGAAGGGCGACGTGATAGCGCTGCCCGCCGGTGCCACGCCCGTGGACTTCTCGTACGCGGTCCACACCGAGGTCGGCCACCGGACCATAGGAGCACGGGTCAACGGCCGCCTCGTCCCGCTCGAATCCACCCTGGACAACGGCGACCTGGTCGAGGTCTTCACCTCCAAGGCACCCGGCGCGGGCCCCTCCCGCGACTGGCTCGGCTTCGTCAAGTCGCCCCGGGCCCGCAACAAAATCCGTGCCTGGTTCTCCAAGGAGCGCCGCGACGAGGCGATCGAGCAGGGCAAGGACGCCATCGTCCGGGCCATGCGCAAGCAGAACCTGCCGATCCAGCGCATCCTCACCGGCGACTCCCTCGTCACCCTCGCGCACGAGATGCGCTACCCCGACATCTCCGCGCTCTACGCGGCGATCGGCGAAGGCCATGTCTCCGCGCAGAACGTCGTGCAGAAGCTGGTCTCCGCGCTCGGCGGCGAGGAGGCGGCCACCGAGGAGATCGACGAGGCGGTCCCGCCGACCCGCACCCGCGGTCGCAAGCGCCGTTCCAGCGCCGACCCCGGCGTCGTGGTCAAGGGCGTCGACGACGTGTGGGTCAAGCTCGCCCGCTGCTGCACCCCCGTACCCGGCGACCCCATCATCGGTTTCGTCACGCGCGGTAGCGGCGTATCGGTTCACCGCAGCGACTGCGTCAACGTGGAGTCACTGTCCCGCGAACCCGAGCGCATCCTCGACGTCGAATGGGCGCCGACCCAGTCCTCGGTCTTCCTGGTCGCCATCCAGGTCGAGGCCCTCGACCGCTCCCGGCTCCTGTCCGACGTCACCCGCGTCCTGTCGGACCAGCACGTCAACATCCTCTCCGCGGCCGTCCAGACCTCCCGCGACCGCGTCGCCACCTCCCGCTTCACCTTCGAGATGGGCGACCCCAAGCACCTCGGGCACGTCCTGAAGGCGGTCAGGGGAGTGGAGGGCGTCTACGACGTGTACCGCGTGACATCGGCGCGCAGCAGGTCCTAGCGCATACGACGAGAAGGGCCCCGTACCGCGAGGTACGGGGCCCTTCTCGTCGTATCAGCTCAGACGGCTGTCAGCCGCCGAACTCCTGCAGACCCTTCAGCGCCTGGTCCAGCAGCGCCTGGCGGCCCTCCAGCTCGCGCTCCAGCTTGTCGGCGCGGGCGTTGTTGCCCTGCGCGCGAGCCTGCTCGATCTGGCCCCTGAGCTTGTCCACCGCGGCCTGGAGCTGACCCGTCAGACCCTCGGCACGCGCGCGTGCCTCCGGGTTCGTGCGGCGCCACTCGGCCTCCTCGGCCTCCTGGATGGCCCGCTCGACGGCGTGCATACGGCCCTCGACCTTCGGCCGGGCGTCGCGCGGCACGTGGCCGATGGCCTCCCAGCGCTCGTTGACCGAGCGGAACGCGGCCCGCGCCGCCTTGAGGTCGGTGACCGGGAGGATCTTCTCGGCCTCCTCGGCCAGCTCCTCCTTGAGCTTCAGGTTCTCCGACTGCTCCGCGTCACGCTCGGCGAAGACCGAGCTGCGGGCGGCGAAGAAGACGTCCTGGGCGCCGCGGAAGCGGTTCCACAGGTCGTCCTCGTGCTCGCGCTGGGCGCGGCCCGCGGCCTTCCACTCCGCCATCAGCTCGCGGTAGCGGGCCGCCGTCGGACCCCAGTCCGTCGAGTTGGACAGCGCCTCGGCCTCGGAGACCAGCCGCTCCTTGGTCTTGCGGGCCTCCTCGCGCTGGGCGTCCAGCGACGCGAAGTGCGCCTTGCGGCGCTTGGAGAACGCCGACCGGGCGTGCGAGAAGCGGTGCCACAGCTCGTCGTCCGACTTGCGGTCCAGGCGCGGCAGACCCTTCCAGGTGTCCACCAGGGCCCGCAGCCGCTCGCCGGCCGCCCGCCACTGGTCGGACTGCGCCAGCTCCTCGGCCTCGGCGACCAGCGCCTCCTTGGCGTGCCGGGCCTCGTCCGACTGCTTGGCGCGCTGCTGCTTGCGCTCCTCGCGGCGCTTCTCGACGGTCTCCACGAGTGCGTCCAGCCGCTTGCGCAGGGCGTCCAGGTCACCGACCGCGTGGTGGGCGTCCACCTGCTCACGGATGTGGTCGATGGCGACCTGCGCGTCCTTCGCCGACAGATCGGTGGTCTTCACTCGCTTCTCGAGGAGGCCGATCTCGACAACCAGGCCCTCGTACTTGCGCTCGAAGTAGGCCAGCGCCTCCTCAGGGGAGCCGGCCTGCCAGGAACCGACGACCTGCTCGCCGTCGGCCGTACGCACGTACACGGTCCCCGTCTCGTCGACGCGGCCCCACGGGTCGCTGCTCACAGCGCCTCCTCCACATGATGCCTGCGAGGGGCTGGTGCTCCCCCGGGCATCGTCCACAGTTTCGTCACGGCCAACATAGGCGACCGGCGGGTGGCCTGTCCGCATCCCGCGCGACCGAAATTTCGCAGTTGGCGGTCAGGATTTGGTGACGGTCGCCTTGTTGATCACGACCGTGGCGTTCGGAGCGCCGTCGCCCGCTCCGGTGTTCTCACCTGCGGCGGCGATCTTCTTCAGCACGGCCATCCCGGATTCGGACACGGTACCGAACGGTGTGTAGTTGGCGGGCAGTGGACTGTCCTGGTAGACGAGGAAGAACTGGCTGCCGCCGCTGTTCTTGCCCTCGCCCGTCTGGGCGTTGTACTGGTTCGCCATCGCGACCGTGCCGGCCGGGTAGGTCTGGCCCTTGAGCGACTTGTCCTTCAGGTTCTCGTCCGGGATCGTGTAGCCGGGACCGCCGCTGCCGCTGCCCGTCGGGTCGCCGCACTGCAGCACGTAGATGCCGTTGGTGGTGAGCCGGTGGCACTTGGTGTGGTCGAAGTAGCCCTTCGACGCCAGGAAGTCGAACGAGTTCACGGTGTGCGGGGCTGCCTTCGCCTTGAGCGCGATGTCTATGTCACCGCAGGTCGTCGCCAGCTCCATCGTGTACTTCGCCGACTTGTCGATCGACATCGCCGGCTCCTTCTTCCAGGTCGCCGTCTTGACCTTGCCCTCGGCGGGCTTCTTGCACGGGTCGGCCGCCGCGCTCGGACTGGCGTCCGCCGTCGCGCTCGCGTTCGCCTTGTCGTCGCCGTCGTCCTTGAGGACCCCGGTCGTGTAAAGCGCCAGGCTGCCCACCAGGATCACGCCGAGCACCGACGCGATCACGGAGTTGCGCATGCGGGCCTTGCGTCGCGCGGCGGTGCGCCGCTGCTGCTGCCGCAGAAACTTCTCCCGGGCGAGCTGCCGCTTCCGCTGTTCCTGGGTGACCACCGGGTTCTCTCCTCATGCGTCTCGTACGCCGACTGGGACGCGTGCGTCAATCGAGCCGACCGCCTGCGTGTGCCCCGTACCGTATATGGGTTCGCTGAGGAATCGGCAGCGCCGGTAGGCTCTGACCACAGGTGCAGCCGCTTTTGAGGCCACCCGCAGTCCGCACTTATCGACACAACGAAGGACGATCGTGCTCATTGCCGGGTTCCCCGCCGGGGCCTGGGGGACGAACTGTTATCTCGTCGCCCCCGCCGCCGGTGAGGAGTGCGTGATCATCGACCCGGGCCACCAGGCCGCCCAGGGAGTCGAGGAGACGCTGAAGAAGCATCGGCTCAAGCCCGTCGCGGTCGTCCTCACCCACGGCCACATCGACCATGTGGCCTCGGTCGTCCCGGTCTGCGGCGCGCACGACGTGCCCGCGTGGATCCACCCCGAGGACCGCTACATGCTGGCCGACCCCGAGAAGGCGCTCGGCCGTTCCATCGGGATGCCGCTCATGGGCGAGCTGACCGTGGGGGAGCCGGACGACGTGAAGGAACTCACCGACGGTGCGCGGCTCGCGCTCGCCGGGCTGGAGTTCTCCGTCGCGCACGCGCCGGGCCATACCAAGGGGTCGGTGACCTTCCAGATGCCCGAGACGACGGACATCCCGTCAGTGTTCTTCTCGGGCGATCTGCTCTTCGCCGGCTCCATCGGACGCACCGACCTGCCCGGCGGTGACATGGCCGAGATGCTCGACTCGCTGGCCCGCGTGTGCCTGCCGCTCGACGACTCGACCGTGGTGCTGTCCGGCCACGGCCCCCAGACGACCATCGGCCAGGAGCGCGCCACCAACCCGTATCTGCGGCAGGTGGCCGCCGGCCAGGGAACCGCTCAGGCTCCCCGACGAGGAATGTGACGAGACCTTCCGTGAGCACCTTCAAGGCCCCCAAGGGCACGTACGACCTGATCCCGCCGGACAGCGCCAAGTTCCTGGCGGTCCGCGAGGCGATCGCCGCCCCGCTGCGCAACTCCGGCTACGGCTACATCGAGACGCCCGGCTTCGAGAACGTGGAGCTCTTCGCGCGCGGTGTCGGCGAGTCCACCGACATCGTGACCAAGGAGATGTACGCCTTCGAGACCAAGGGCGGCGACCAGCTCGCGCTGCGCCCCGAAGGCACCGCGTCCGTGCTGCGCGCCGCCCTGGAGGCCAACCTGCACAAGGCGGGCAACCTCCCGGTCAAGCTCTGGTACTCGGGCTCGTACTACCGCTACGAGCGCCCGCAGAAGGGCCGTTACCGGCACTTCTCCCAGGTGGGCGCCGAGGCGATCGGCGCCGAGGACCCGGCGCTGGACGCCGAGCTGATCATCCTGGCCGACCAGGCGTACCGCTCCCTGGGGCTGCGTAACTTCCGCATCCTCCTCAACAGCCTGGGCGACAAGGAGTGCCGTCCGGTGTACCGGGAGGCGCTCCAGAACTTCCTGCGCGGCCTGGACCTGGACGAGGAGACGCTGCGCCGGGCGGAGATCAACCCGCTGCGCGTCCTCGACGACAAGCGTCCGGACGTGCAGAAGCAGCTCGGCGACGCCCCGCTGCTGCGCGACTACCTCTGCGACGCCTGCAAGGCGTACCACGAAGAGGTCCGCGAGCTGATCACGGCCGCCGGCGTCGCCTTCGAGGACGACCCCAAGCTGGTCCGCGGCCTGGACTACTACACGCGCACGACCTTCGAGTTCGTCCACGACGGTCTGGGCTCCCAGTCCGCGGTGGGCGGCGGCGGCCGCTACGACGGCCTGTCGGAGATGATCGGCGGTCCCGCGCTCCCGTCCGTCGGCTGGGCCCTCGGCGTCGACCGCACGGTCCTCGCCCTGGAGGCGGAGGGTGTCGAGCTCGAACTCCCCTCCACGACCAGCGTGTTCGCGGTCCCGCTGGGGGAGGAGGCCCGCCGGGTGCTCTTCGCCAAGGTGACCGAGCTGCGCAAGGTGGGGATCGCGGCGGACTTCTCGTACGGCGCGAAGGGCCTCAAGGGCGCGATGAAGAACGCCAACCGCAGTGGCGCCCGCTACACGGTCGTCGCCGGTGAGCGCGACCTCGCCGAGGGCGTCGTCCAGCTCAAGGACATGGAGTCCGGCGAGCAGACGGCGATCGGCGTCAACGAGATCGTGGCGGAGCTGGAGGCCCGGCTGGGCTGAGTGAGACGCGAGGGCGCCGGGAAACCCCGGCGCCCTTTCTCATGGGTCCGACACCCCGAACCACATCGCGCCCGTCACCGCCGCGGCCCGGTCGTCGCCCCCCAACTTGCCGAGGGCGCGCGGCAGAGGGGCCTGCACGGTCGACTCCCCGCTGCCCAACCGCCGCTCCGACAGCCGGGGGCGTTCCGGCCGGGTACGGAGCCGGTCGACCGGGCGGGCCACCACCGAGGGCGCCGGTACGGGCCTCGCCCCCGCGCGGCGGCCCGTACCGCCTCCGCAAGCTCCCCGCGCGGCAGATCCTTGAGCGGACAGCTCGCCGCGCCAGCCTCCACGGCCCACGGAAGGTCGCGGTCCGTCTCGTGCGTCGTCAGAACGATGACCTGACAAGGCAGTGCGGCCGCGGCCATCCGCTCGATCGAGTCCACGCCACCGCCGCCCGGCATCCACAGGTCCATCGGCACGACGTCCGGGCGCAGTTCCGCCCCCGGCGGGTTCTGCCGGGACGTCTCGTCCAGCACGTCGGCAGGCGCCTCTCACCGACCGGCACCGCCGACGGCAGGAACAGGGCGCCAGGGCCACCGTCAGGCAGCCGAGCGCCTGCCGCTCGTCCGGTGGGTCGCCCCGCAGGACGGGGTGGTCGGCCGGATCAGCGCGAAGTCGGTGTCCCGGAGCCGGAACGACCGGTCCCCGGGTGTACGCGCCGATGAGTCCCGCGGGAATCCTCATCCGTCGCGCCGGTCCTTCCAGCGGAAGGTCAGCAGGCACAGCACCAATCCTCCGACGCACCAGGCGCCCAGGACCAGGGCGGTACGGCCGAACTCCCAGCCGCCCGCCTGCTCCAGGACCCGCGCCGAGTCCGGCAGGAACACCCCGCGCAGCCCCTGGCACATCCACTTCAGCGGGAACAGGGCACCGATGTTCAGCATCCAGTCCGGGATGGTGTCGATCGCGATGTACACCCCGGAGATGAACTGCAGGACCAGGAAGGGGAGTATGACGACCGAGCTCGCGCTCTTGCCGGACCTCGGGACCGAGCTGATCGCGATGCCGAGCAGCGCGCACGCCGTCAGACCGAGGACGAAGATCCAGGCGAAGTGGAACCAGTGCGCGGCGTCCGGGGGCAGCTCGACGTCGTACAGCGTCGTGCCGACGAGGAGCAGGATCGCCGTCTCCATCAGGCCGGTGACCAGAACCAGCCAGATCTTGCCGAGGAAGTACGCCGCCGGGGGCATCGGTGTGCCGCGCAGTCGGCGCAGCACCTTGTCGTCCCGCTCGATGGCGATCGAGATGCCCAGGGACTGGAAGCTGGTCGACATGATGCCGGCGGCCATCATCGCGGGGACGTAGAGCTGCGAGGCCGTGATGCCCGCGCCTTGCACGTCGTCGCTGAAGATCGACGCGAACAGGAAGAGGAAGACGACCGGGAAGGCGAAGGAGAACACCATCTGGTCGCGCTGGCGGAAGAACTGTCTGATCTCCAGGGCCCCGCGCCGCAGCCCGATGTCCCAGGCGCCCGGCAGCCGCTCGGCGCGCGTGTCCGTCCCGGACCGTACGGCGGTCGTGGTCATCGCGCGTCCTCCTGTCCGGTCAGCCGGAGGTAGACGTCCTCCAGCGTGGGCCGGCTCACCCGCAGCCCCGGGATCTCGCCGTCGAAGCGGTGCGTGAGCTCGGCGACCGTGCGGGTCGGGGTCTCCGTGCGCTCGGTGCGCGGGGTGCCGTCCGGCTCGGTCCACTCGACGGTCGCCTCGGTGCCGTGGCGCTCCCGCAGGGCGGCGGGACGGCCCTCGGCGACGATCCGGCCCTCGGTCACCACGGCCAGCCGGTCGGCCAGGGCCTCGGCCTCCTCCAGGTAGTGCGTGGTGAGGAGGATGGTCGTGCCCTCGTCGGAGAGGGTGCGGATCAGCTCCCAGAAGCGGCGACGGGCCGCCGGGTCGAAGCCGGTCGTCGGCTCGTCCAGGAGCAGGAGCTCGGGGCCGCCGATCACTCCCAGGGCCACGTCGAGGCGACGGCGCTGGCCGCCCGACAGGCCCTTGATCCGGCTGCCCGCCTTCTCCGCCAGCCCCACCAGACCGATGACCTCCTCCGGGTCGCGCGGGCTCGGGTAGTAGCGGGCGAAATGGCGCACGGTCTCGCGGACCGTCAACTCGGCGGGCGCGGATTCGTCCTGCCAGACGATTCCCACACGGGACCTCCACGCGCGGGTGCCCTTCGCCGGGTCCGCGCCGAGCACGGACACCTCGCCCGCGTCCCGGCCGCGGTTGCCCTGGAGGATCTCGACGGTCGTGGTCTTGCCCGCGCCATTGGGTCCCAGCAGGCCGAACACCTCGCCCCGCCCGATGCCGAGATCGATCCCGTCGACCGCGGTCACGTCGCCGTACCGCTTGCGCAGTCCCCGTACGTCGACCGCGAGTTCGTTCGCGTGTGCTGTCATGTTTTCAAGACTCGGCCGGAACCGAACATTCAGAGACAGCCGTGCGTACTTCCTTATGTCCAGCGAACGGTGGGCAAGGCCTCGTGTACGGCACAATGGCCCCTGCCCGAAGAAGGTCCAACTCTCAAGCAGACGGAATCGGCGTGATGAGCAAGACCACAGTCAAGAGCGTCTCCACCGTGCCCGAGCCGGATCGCACGGCCGGCGCGCCACGGTCGGTGGGAGGCAGCCGTGCCCTCGCCGTGCTGCTGGTGCTCACCGGAGCGGCCGGCCTGCTCGCCGCGTGGGTCATCACGATCGACAAGTTCAAGCTGCTGGAAGCCAAGGTCGAGGGCAAGACCTTCACCCCCGGGTGCAGCCTGAACCCCGTCGTCTCCTGCGGCAGCGTCATGGAGTCCAAGCAGGCCGCGGTGTTCGGCTTCCCCAACCCGATGCTCGGCCTGGTCGCCTACGGCATCGTCGTCTGCGTCGGCATGAGCCTGCTCGCCGGGGCCCGCTTCCCGCGCTGGTACTGGCTGACCTTCAACGCCGGCACCCTCTTCGGCGTCGGCTTCTGCGCCTGGCTGATGTTCCAGTCGCTGTACCGCATCAACGCCCTGTGCCTGTGGTGCTCCCTGGCCTGGGTCGCGACGATCATCATGTTCTGGTACGTGACCTCGTTCAACGTGCGCAACGGCTTCATCCCCGCCCCGCGCTGGCTGAAGAGCTTCTTCGGCGAGTTCACCTGGGTCCTGCCGGTCCTGCACATCGGCATCATCGGCATGCTGATCCTGACGCGCTGGTGGGACTTCTGGACCAGCTGACCGCCGGGCCCTCCCGGGGCCCGGACCGACTGTCAGTGCGGTGATTTAGGGTTTTGGACGTGGAGCCCGATCTGTTCACCGCCGCAGCCGAAGACCGCCAGGAGAAGGACCCCGCCGGGAGTCCCCTGGCGGTGCGGATGCGCCCGCGCACCCTCGACGAGGTGGTGGGCCAGCAGCACCTGCTGAAGCCCGGCTCACCCCTGCGCCGCCTGGTCGGCGAGGGCGCGGGCGGACCGGCCGGACCGTCCTCGGTGATCCTGTGGGGCCCGCCCGGCACCGGCAAGACGACTCTCGCCTACGTCGTCTCCAAGGCCACCAACAAGCGTTTCGTCGAACTGTCGGCGATCACCGCGGGCGTCAAGGAGGTCCGCGCGGTCATCGACGGCGCCCGCCGCGCCACCGGGGGGTACGGCAAGGAGACCGTCCTCTTCCTCGACGAGATCCACCGCTTCAGCAAGGCCCAGCAGGATTCCCTGCTGCCCGCCGTCGAGAACCGCTGGGTCACCCTGATCGCGGCGACCACCGAGAACCCCTACTTCTCCGTGATCTCCCCGCTGCTCTCCCGCTCCCTCCTGCTGACCCTCGAACCCCTCACGGACGACGACGTGCGCGGGCTCCTCAAGCGGGCGCTGAGCGACGAGCGCGGCCTGAAGGACGCCGTAGGACTGCCCGAGGACACCGCGGACCACCTGCTGCGGATCGCCGGCGGCGACGCCCGCCGCGCACTCACCGCCCTGGAGGCCGCCGCCGGAGCCGCCCTCGACAAGGGCGAGACCGAGATCTCCCTCCAGACGCTGGAGGAGACCGTCGACCGCGCCGCGGTGAAGTACGACCGCGACGGCGACCAGCACTACGACGTCGCCAGCGCCCTCATCAAGTCCATCAGGGGCTCGGACGTCGACGCCGCCCTGCACTACCTGGCCCGCATGATCGAGGCCGGCGAGGACCCCCGCTTCATCGCCCGCCGCCTGATGATCTCCGCCAGCGAGGACATCGGACTGGCCGACCCCAACGCCCTGTCCATCGCGGTCGCCGCCGCCCAGGCCGTCGCCATGATCGGCTTCCCCGAGGCCGCCCTCACCCTCAGCCACGCCACCATCGCCCTGGCGCTCGCCCCCAAGTCCAACTCCGCGACGACCGCGATCGGCGCCGCCCTGGACGACGTACGCAAGGGCCTGGCCGGCTCGGTGCCGCCGCATCTGCGGGACGGGCACTACAAGGGAGCCGCCAAGCTCGGGCACGCCCAGGGATACGTGTATCCGCACGACCTGCCCGAGGGCATCGCCGAGCAGCAGTACGCCCCGGACGCCCTCAAGGACCGCGAGTACTACGACCCGACCCGGCACGGAGCCGAGGCGCGGTACGCGGACGCGGTGGAGTGGACCCGCAAGCACCTCGGTCGCAAGCGGTCCTGAGCAGCCTGTAGAATCCGTCGAAGTGCTGTGTCCCGTGCTGTCAGAACGGGACGGTCAGCCGGAACCCCCAGGGGTTCCAGGAGCGTCGCGCACCGTTCGAATGGTGTCGCGGGCAGCCCACCACCACTCACCACCCGGTGAGAGCGGTCGGTGGGCCACTCGCGTGCTGCACGTAGTGCCCAGACCAGGGAGCGGCTGCCCACCAGGCCCGGCAACGGACCCGGAGGGTTTCCCCGGCTGCGGATGCGACCTCCCTCAACCCTGACAAGCCGAACACTGAGAAATGAGAGATTGTGGCGAACCAGTCCCGCCCCAAGGTCAAGAAGTCGCGTGCCCTCGGCATCGCGCTGACCCCGAAGGCCGTCAAGTACTTCGAGGCCCGTCCCTACCCGCCGGGTGAGCACGGCCGCGGCCGCAAGCAGAACTCGGACTACAAGGTCCGTCTGCTGGAGAAGCAGCGTCTGCGCGCGCAGTACGACATCTCCGAGCGCCAGCTGGTCCGCGCCTACGAGCGTGCCTCCAAGGTGCAGGGCAAGACCGGTGAGGCCCTGATCGTCGAGCTCGAGCGCCGTCTCGACGCCCTGGTCCTGCGTTCGGGCATCGCCCGCACCATCTACCAGGCCCGTCAGATGGTCGTGCACGGCCACATCGAGGTCAACGGCCAGAAGGTCGACAAGCCGTCCTTCCGCGTCCGTCCCGACGACGTCGTGATGGTCCGTGAGCGCAGCCGCGAGAAGACCCTCTTCTCCATCGCCCGCGAGGGCGGCTTCGCCCCCGAGGGTGAGACCCCGCGCTACCTCCAGGTGAACCTCAAGGCCCTGGCGTTCCGCCTGGACCGTGAGCCGAACCGCAAGGAGATCCCGGTGATCTGCGACGAGCAGCTCGTCGTCGAGTACTACGCCCGTTGATCCCTCAGCGGTCGTAGCACTCTCTGCGCCTCAGCCCGCCGTCTCCCCGCCCTTCCGGGCACGGGAGGCGGCGGGTTCGTGCATGATGACGGCCCCGCCCGCGTGCCGGGCCGGACCGCGCGGGCCGGGCAGCGGAGCCGGCGGCCGCCCCAGCGCCCGGGCCACGGCCGCCTCCCGGTCGAGCCGGCCCCCTTCCCGTACGCACGCCTCGTACCGCTCGTCACCCAGTTCCGCCCGGGCCGCGGCCTCGCACAGCTCGTGCGGGGTGTTGAAGTAGGCGGACCCGAACAGCGGCAGCCCCACCGAGGGCCACATCGCAGCGGCCGCACCCTGCAGCAGCGCGGCCTCCGCGGCATCGCCCTGGGCCACCGTGACCAGCGCCAGCAGTTCGATCGACAGCACCGCGCCGAGCAGGTCGTTGAAGGTGTGCGCCGCGCCCAGGGAGTCGGACAGCAGCTCGCGGGCACCGGCCGGGTCGCCGTCGCTCCAGGCCGCGTACGCCAGCACGTACAGCGCGTACGACCGGGCCCACCGCTCCCCGTGGTCCTCGCAGACCTGGCGCACGTCCTCGCACAGCTTCACGGCCTCCGGCAGATCGCCCTGGAACGCCCGGGTCATCGCCAGCTCCACCTGCCCCATCAGGACGCTGCTGTTGAGCTCGCCGATCTCCTGGTAGCGGTCGAGCGACGAGCGCAGCAGCGTTTCTGCGCGCGGCATGTCGTCCGTGACCAGGGCCAGACAGCCGGTGCGGTGCTCGGCGTAGGCGATCGCCGTCGGGTCCGCCGAACGCTCCGCCGTCTCCCGGCACTCCTGGAGCGCCGCCAGCGCGGGCACGGTGTCGCCCTGGAGGATCGCGACATAGCCGAGCACCCACAGGGCCTTCAGCCGGGACGACTCGTGGTCGGAATCCACATGCACGCACTGCTCCAGCCAGTGCCGCCCCTCCGACAGCCGCCCGCAGCCCGTCCAGTAGAACCAGAGCGAGCTCGCGAGGTACTGGCCCAGGTGCGCTTCCTCCGGGTCGGCCAGACAGTGCTCCAGGGCACACCGCAGATTCGGCAGCTCCGTCTCGACGAGCCGCGCCAGCTCGCCCTGCCGCGGCGAGAACCAGTCCAGCTCGCACCAGGTGGCCAGGCCCAGATACCAGTCGCGGTGCCGTCGGCGCAGCCGCTCCGCGTCCCCGGTCGCCTCCAGCCAGTCCGCGCCGTAGGCCCGGAGGGTGTCCAGCATCCGGTAGCGCACCCCCGCCGCGGTCTCCTCGCGCGCGACCACGGACTGCGCGACCAGCTCCGTCAGCACATCGAGGACGTCCGGCTCGGCCAGTCCGTCGCCGCTGCACACGTACTCCACGGCCTCCAGGTCGAAGGGCCCCGCGAACACCGACAGGCGCGACCACAGCAGCCGCTCCCCGGGCGTGCACAGCTCATGGCTCCAGCCGATGGCCGTGCGCAGGGCACGGTGCCGCTCC
Source organism: Streptomyces sp. Act143 (assembly GCF_003143935.1). Taxonomy (GTDB): domain Bacteria; phylum Actinomycetota; class Actinomycetes; order Streptomycetales; family Streptomycetaceae; genus Streptomyces. The sequence continues at coordinate 8,872,901 of NZ_QFRX01000001.1, forward strand.
GGGGAACCATGGGCCGCGCCCGTCAGCAGCCGGAAGCGGTCCTCGAACCGGGCCAGCAACTGGGCGGGGGACAGGGCCCGCAGCCGCCCGGCCGCCAGCTCGACGGCGAGCGGGATGCTGTCCAGCCGCCGGCACAGCTCGCGTGCGTCGGGATCGTCACCCACGGCCAGGCCCTGCTGCCCCGCCCGGTCGACGAAGAGCTCGACGGCCTCGTCCGCGCCCAGCGGCGCCAGCACGAACACCCGCTCACCCGGTACGGACAGCGGCCTGCGGCCCGTCGCGAGCACGGTGAGCCCCGGCACCCGGCGCAGCAGGTCGGCCACCAGCTCCGCGCACGCCTCGACGAGGTGCTCGAACCCGTCGAGCACCAGCAGGAGTCGACGTCCCGGCGCGCCCAGATGCTCCAGCAGCGTCTCGCGCGGCAGCCGCGTCGTGTGGTCCGTCAGCCCCAGCGCGTCCACGACCGCGTAGTCCACGAGCTCCGGATCGCGTACCGCCGCCAGTTCGACGCGCCACGCACCGGCGTCCCGCGCGGCCCGTGCCGCGAGCCGTGACTTGCCGATCCCGCCGGCGCCGGTCACGGTGACCAGGCGCGAGCTCTCCAGCAGTCGGGACAGCGCGGCGAGTTCGGCCGTGCGGCCCACGAACGCGTCGAGTTCGAGGGGCAGATTGCCGTCGCTGAGCCGATCATCCCGCATGGGACACGGAGCGTACTCAACCGTAATCACTCCGTACAATCGCTTCGCTCAAGTCCGGTGCGCCCGGACGGTAATACCGGTGCGGAGTCCCACTCGCGGCGCGATAGGCTCGGGGCCACTTGTTTTTTGGGTTCCGATGTTCAGAGCACGTATACGGGAGCGGGTGCGCAGTGTCCGGTGGAGAGGTGGCCGGCATCCTGGTGGCCGTCTTCTGGGCGATCCTGGTCTCCTTCCTCGCCGTCGCGCTGGCGAGGCTGGCCCAGACGCTCAGGGCGACCACCAAGCTGGTGGCGGACGTGACCGACCAGGCCGTCCCGCTCCTCGCGGACGCCTCCTCGGCGGTGCGGTCCGCGCAGACCCAGATCGACCGGGTCGACGCGATCGCCTCCGACGTCCAGGAGGTCACCTCCAACGCCTCGGCGCTCTCCACGACCGTCGCCTCCACCTTCGGCGGCCCGCTGGTCAAGGTGGCGGCGTTCGGATACGGCGTGCGCCGGGCACTCGCGGGCCGCAAGGACGACGTGCCCGCCAAGGCGCCCCGGCGTACCGTGATCGTGGGGCGAACCGTGCCGACCGCGCGGCGGAAGAACCGGGGAAAGTAGGAGCCAGCTCAGATGTTCCGCCGTACCTTCTGGTTCAGCACGGGCGTCGCCGCCGGTGTGTGGGCCACCACCAAGGTCAACCGCAAGCTGAAGCAGCTGACCCCGGAGCACCTCGCCGTCGCCGCGACGAACAAGGCGATCGAGGCCGGGCACAGGCTCAAGGACCGTGCGGTCGGCTTCGCGCTCGACGTCCGCGACAACATGGCCCAGCGGGAGGAAGAGCTGGGGGAGGCGCTGGGCATCAACGCGGACCCCGAACTCCCCGCTCCCCGGCGGTTCGCCGCCATCGAGAACCGCAACAACCACAAGTACGTCGAGGGATCGACGTATGAGACGTACTCGTACAACCGGAATGAGGACCACTGATGGAGTCGGCCGAGATTCGCCGCCGCTGGCTGAGCTTCTACGAGGAGCGCGGTCACACCGTCGTCCCTTCGGCGTCGCTCATCGCGGACGACCCGACTCTGCTCCTGGTCCCCGCCGGCATGGTGCCCTTCAAGCCGTACTTCCTCGGTGAGGTCAAGCCGCCGTGGTCGCGCGCGACCAGCGTGCAGAAGTGCGTGCGCACGCCCGACATCGAAGAGGTCGGCAAGACCACCCGGCACGGCACCTTCTTCCAGATGTGCGGCAACTTCTCCTTCGGCGACTACTTCAAGGAAGGCGCCATCAAGTACGCCTGGGAGCTGCTCACCACGCCCCAGGACAAGGGTGGTTACGGCCTGGAGCCGGAGAAGCTCTGGATCACCGTCTACCTGGAGGACGACGAGGCCGAGCGCATCTGGCACGAGGTCGTCGGCGTGCCCAAGGAGCGCATCCAGCGCCTCGGCATGAAGGACAACTACTGGTCCATGGGCGTCCCCGGACCCTGTGGCCCCTGCTCCGAGATCAACTACGACCGCGGCCCCGAGTTCGGCGTCGAGGGCGGCCCCGCCGTCAACGACGAGCGGTACGTGGAGATCTGGAACCTCGTCTTCATGCAGTACGAGCGTGGCGAGGGCATCGGCAAGGACAACTTCGAGATCCTCGGCGAGCTCCCCAGCAAGAACATCGACACCGGTCTCGGACTCGAGCGTCTCGCCATGATTCTGCAGGGCGTGCAGAACATGTACGAGATCGACACCTCCATGGCCGTCATCAAGAAGGCCACCGAGCTGACCGGTGTCGCCTACGGCGACGCCCACGACTCGGACGTCTCCCTGCGCGTGGTCACCGACCACATGCGCACGTCGGTCATGCTCATCGGCGACGGCGTCACCCCCGGCAACGAGGGCCGCGGTTACGTGCTGCGCCGCATCATGCGCCGCGCCATCCGCAACATGCGCCTGCTGGGCGCCACCGGCCCGGTCGTCCTGGACCTCATCGACACCGTCATCGGCATGATGGGCCAGCAGTACCCCGAGCTGGTCACCGACCGCGAGCGCATCGAGAAGGTCGCCGTCGCCGAGGAGAACGCCTTCCTCAAGACGCTCAAGGCCGGCACCAACATCCTCGACACCGCCGTTACCGAGACCAAGGCCGCCGGCGGCAAGGTCCTCGCCGGCGACAAGGCGTTCCTGCTCCACGACACCTGGGGCTTCCCGATCGACCTCACCCTGGAGATGGCCGCCGAGCAGGGCCTGTCCGTGGACGAGGACGGCTTCCGCCGCCTGATGAAGGAGCAGCGGGAGCGCGCCAAGGCCGACGCCCAGGCCAAGAAGACCGGCCACGCCGGTGCCGGCGCCTACCGCGAGATCGCGGACAAGGTCGGCGAGACCGACTTCATCGGGTACTCCGACACCGAGGGCGAGTCCACGATCGTCGGCATCCTCGTCGACGGCGTCTCCTCCCCGGCCGCCACCGAGGGCGACGAGGTCGAGATCGTCCTCGACCGCACCCCGTTCTACGCCGAGGGCGGCGGCCAGATCGGCGACACCGGCAAGATCAAGGTCGACTCCGGTGCCGTCATCGAGATCCGCGACTGCCAGAAGCCGGTCCCGGGCGTCTACGTCCACAAGGGCGTCGTGCAGTTCGGCGAGGTCACCGTCGGTGCCAAGGCGCACGCCTCGATCGACGCCCGCCGCCGCACGGCCATCGCCCGTGCCCATTCGGCGACCCACCTGACCCACCAGGCCCTGCGGGACGCGCTCGGCCCGACGGCCGCCCAGGCCGGTTCCGAGAACCAGCCCGGCCGCTTCCGCTTCGACTTCGGTTCCCCGTCCGCCGTTCCGACGGCCGTGATGACCGACGTCGAGCAGAAGATCAACGAGGTGCTCGCCCGCGACCTCGACGTCCGCGCCGACGTCATGGGCATCGACGAGGCCAAGAAGCAGGGCGCCATCGCCGAGTTCGGCGAGAAGTACGGCGAGCGGGTCCGTGTCGTCACCATCGGCGACTTCTCCAAGGAGCTGTGCGGCGGCACGCACGTCCACAACACCTCGCAGCTCGGCCTGGTCAAGCTGCTCGGCGAGTCGTCCATCGGCTCCGGTGTCCGCCGCATCGAGGCCCTCGTCGGCGTCGACGCCTACAACTTCCTCGCCCGGGAGCACACGGTCGTCGCCCAGCTCCAGGAGCTGATCAAGGGCCGCCCGGAGGAGCTCCCGGAGAAGGTCTCCGCGATGCTCGGCAAGCTGAAGGATGCCGAGAAGGAAATCGAGAAGTTCCGCGCCGAGAAGGTCCTCCAGGCCGCGGCCGGTCTCGCCGAGTCCGCCAAGGACATCCGCGGCATCGCCGTCGTCACCGGCCAGGTCCCGGACGGCACGACCGCCGACGACCTGCGCAAGCTGGTCCTCGACGTGCGCGGCCGTATCCAGGGCGGACGCGCCGCCGTGGTCGCGCTGTTCACGGTCGCGGGCGGCAAGCCGCTGACGGTCATCGCCACCAACGAGGCCGCCCGCGAGCGCGGCCTCAAGGCCGGCGACCTGGTCCGCGCGGCCGCCAAGACCCTCGGCGGCGGCGGTGGCGGCAAGCCGGACGTCGCCCAGGGCGGCGGTCAGAACCCGGCCGCGATCGGCGAGGCCGTGGCGGCCGTCGAGCGTCTGGTCACGGACACCGCGAAGTGACGATGCGCAGAGGGCGTCGACTCGCGATCGACGTCGGGGACGCCCGGATCGGGGTCGCCTCGTGCGACCCCGACGGGATCCTCGCCACTCCGGTCGAGACGGTCCCGGGCCGGGACATCCCGGCCGCCCACCGCCGGCTGAGGCAGTTGGTGGAGGAGTACGAACCGATCGAGGTCGTCGTCGGACTCCCTCGCTCCCTCAAGGGGGGCGAGGGCCCGGCCGCGGTGAAGGTCAGAGGCTTCGCGCAGGAGCTGGCCAAGGGCATCGCACCGATCCCGGTCCGCCTGGTGGACGAGCGGATGACCACGGTCACGGCCAGCCAGGGACTGCGCGCCTCGGGCGTGAAGTCCAAGAAGGGCCGCTCCGTCATCGATCAAGCAGCCGCTGTGATCATCCTTCAGCAGGCGCTCGAATCCGAACGGGTGTCAGGTAAAGCACCCGGAGAGAGCGTCGAAGTGGTCATCTGATCGCGATACGGTAACGTTCCGCGCGATCGCGGCGCTGTTCGAACAGGTGCCGCACAGAGAGAGGCGGAACGGATGCCGAGCCACCAGCCGCGCGACCGCCGCCTCGCGGCTCTAGGGGATCGATGACTGAGTATGGCCGGGGCCAGGAAGGCTCCGAACCGTGGCATCCGCAGGACCCGTATTACGGGGACGGCGGATGGGAAGGGCAGCAGGGCCACGTCGGCCAGCAAGCTGCCTACGGCGGCCAGCCGCAGCACTATCCGCAAGCGCCGCAGCAGCCGGCGTACGGCGACTGGGGCACCGGCCAGCAGGCCGATTACGGTCAGGCCCAGCAGCAGTACCAGCAGCAGCACTACGGCCAGCAGCACCAGCAGCAGTACGACCCGAACCAGCAGTACGCGCACCAGCAGCACCCCCAGCAGCAGTACGACAACAACGGCTGGGGCACGGGCACCCACACGCATGTCCAGTACACGGACCCCTCGGACCCGTACGGTCAGCAGGCCGCCGCGTACGGCGCCGGTGACCAGCCCGACTACTACGGCACCCCCGACGCGTACCCGCCGCCGGAGCCGCCGAGCCGCCGCCGCGCCGAGCCGGAACCGCAGCGGGCGGACTGGGACCCCGGCCCCGACCAGGGCGAACACGCCTTCTTCGCGGGTGGTGGGGACGATGACGGCGAGGACGGCCTCGACGACGAGGGCGAGGGCGGACGCGGCGACCGCAGGGGCCGCGGCGGCAAGAAGCCGAAGAAGCGGCGCAGTGGCTGTGCCTGCCTGGTGGTCGTGCTGGTCTTCGGCGGCGGTATCGGCGGCATCGGGTATTTCGGCTACCAGTTCTACCAGGATCGTTTCGCCTCGGCGCCGGACTTCGCGGGCGACGGTACCGAACCGACGGTGTCGATCGTGGTGGAGAAGGGGGCGGGCGGCGCCGACATCGGGCGGCTGCTGAAGGCGAAAGGTGTCGTCAAGAGCGTCGACGCGTTCGTCTCGGCGTTCACGCGTAACGAGGGCGAGAAGAAGATCCAGGCCGGCGCCTATCTGCTGAAGACGCAGATGTCCGCCGAGAGCGCTGTGGAGATGATGCTCGACCCGAAGAGCCAGAACGCCGTGATGGTCAGGCCGGGTCAGCGCAACGTCGCCGTCTACAAGAGCATCGACGACAAACTCGGCCTGAAGTCCGGGTCCACCCTGAAGACCGCCAAGGCGGAGTACAAGAGCCTCGGACTTCCGGACTGGATGGAAGTCAACAGCGAGATGAAGGATCCGCTGGAGGGCTTCCTTTACCCGGGCACCTATCCCGCCGCGAAGGGCATGAAGCCCGAGGCCGTTCTGAAGGGCATGGTCACCGCGGCCACGAAGAAGTACGACGCGCTCGACCTGGAGGCCAAGGCCAAGGCGCTCAAGGTGGACAGCCCCCTGGACCTCGTCACCATCGCGAGCCTCGTCGAGGCCGAGGGCAAGACCGCCGACGACTATCGCAAGATCGCGGAGGTGGTCTACAACCGCCTCGACTACGCCAACCCGCAGACGTACGGATCGCTCCAGTTCGACTCGACGTACAACTACGCGAAGAACGAGAGCAACATCGACATCAGCGAGGCGGAGATCAGCAAGGACCAGGACCCGTACAACACGTACACCCACAAGGGTCTGCCGCCCGGTCCGATCGGGAACCCGGGCGACGACGCGCTCAAGTCGACGCTGAACCCCACCGACGACGGCTGGTACTACTTCGTGGCGACCGACGGCGTGAGCAAGACCGAATTCGCCAAGACGCACGAAGAATTCCTGCGACTCAAGGAAAAGTTCGATGAAAGCAGGGGCAACTGACGCCCGCCGGGCCGCCGTGCTCGGTTCGCCCATCGCCCACTCCCTGTCGCCGGTGCTGCACCGCACCGCGTACCAGGAGCTGGGACTGACGGGCTGGTCGTACGACCGGTTCGAGATCGACGAGGCCGCGCTGCCCGGGTTCTTCGCGGAGCTCGGGCCGGAGTGGGCCGGGCTGTCGCTGACCATGCCGCTCAAGCGGGCGGTCATCCCGCTGCTCGACGAGATCAGCGAGACGGCCGCCTCGGTCGAGGCGGTCAACACGGTCGTGTTCACCGAGGACGGCCGCAAGGTCGGCGACAACACCGACATCCCCGGCATGGTCGCCGCCCTGCGGGAGCACGGCATCGAGACGGTGGACTCCGCCGCGATCCTCGGCGCCGGTGCCACGGCGTCCTCGGCGCTGGCCGCACTGGCCCGGGTCTGCACCGGCGAGGTGGTCGTCTACGTCCGCAGCGCCGCCCGCGCCGCCGAGATGCGGCAGTGGGGCGAACGGCTCGACGTCGAGGTCCGTACGGAGGACTGGTCGGCGGCGGCGGACGCGCTGCACCGGCCCCTGGTGATCGCCACCACCCCGGCCGGTACCACGGACGCCCTGGCCGCGGCCGTGCCCGAGCGGCCCACCACCCTCTTCGACGTGCTCTACGACCCCTGGCCCACCCAGCTCGCGGCCCGCTGGTCGATGTTCGGCGGCGCCGTCGTCAGCGGCCTCGACCTGCTGGTGCACCAGGCGGTGCTCCAGGTCGAGCAGATGACGGGGTGCACTCCGGCGCCGCTGGCGGAGATGCGGGCGGTGGGCGAACGGAGCCTCGCGCGCGCGTGAGACGCCGCCGGGGCGGTGCCGCATTTCCTCATCCGGAATTCTCAAGTCGCATTCCTCCCGTGGCGCCAACTGCGTGGTCACCCTGCACATCAGCGGCTGTGCCGGACACGGGGCAGCCCGGCCCCGCTTGAGCCGTGCTGGTGGATGGCCGTCCGCCTGGTGGACCGGCGGCCGGACATGTCGGTGGGACGTGGGAGGATCGAAGGTGGCGGGCCGGGGCCGCGCACCTGGTCGCGCCATTGCCGTACGCGAGGACGCGCGTGCGCAGGGCAGTACGAGGGCGCGAGCACTGAGGAGCACCGTTGAGCAGGTTGCGCTGGCTGACCGCGGGGGAGTCCCACGGTCCCGCACTTGTGGCGACGCTGGAGGGCCTTCCCGCCGGCGTGCCGATCACCACGGAGATGGTGGCGGACCACCTGGCCCGGCGCCGGCTCGGTTATGGACGCGGCGCCCGGATGAAGTTCGAGCGCGACGAGGTCACCTTCCTCGGCGGCGTCCGGCACGGTCTCACCCTCGGTTCCCCGGTGGCTGTCATGGTGGGCAACACCGAGTGGCCGAAGTGGGAGCAGGTCATGGCGGCGGACCCCGTCGACCCGGAGATCCTGGCCGGGCTCGCTCGCAACGCGCCTCTGACCCGCCCGCGTCCCGGTCATGCCGACCTCGCGGGAATGCAGAAGTACGGCTTTGACGAGGCTCGGCCGATCCTGGAGCGTGCCTCGGCGCGTGAGACGGCGGCCCGGGTTGCGCTGGGCGCGGTGGCCCGGTCGTACCTGAAGGAGACGGCCGGCATCGAGATCGTCTCCCATGTCATCGAGCTGTGCTCGGTGAAGGCGCCGCAGGGTGTGTACCCGACCCCGGCCGATGTGGAGAGGCTGGATGCCGATCCGCTGCGCTGCCTGGACGCGGACACCTCCAAGGCGATGGTCGCGGAGGTCGATCAGGCCCACAAGGACGGCGACACCCTCGGTGGTGTGGTCGAGGTCCTGGCCTACGGCGTCCCGGTCGGCCTGGGCTCGCATGTGCACTGGGACCGCAAGCTCGATGCCCGGCTCGCGGGTGCGCTGATGGGTATCCAGGCCATCAAGGGCGTCGAGATCGGTGACGGTTTCGAGCTTGCGCGGGTGCCGGGTTCCAAGGCGCACGACGAGATCGTCAACACGCCCGAGGGCATCCGCCGGGTCTCCGGCCGCTCGGGCGGTACCGAGGGCGGTCTGACCACGGGTGAGCTGCTGCGGGTGCGGGCGGCGATGAAGCCGATCGCGACCGTGCCGCGCGCTCTGCAGACCGTGGACGTGACCACGGGTGAGGCGGCGCCCGCCAACCACCAGCGTTCGGATGTCTCCGCGGTTCCGGCCGCCGGGATCGTCGCCGAGGCGATGGTGGCGCTCGTCCTGGCGGACGCGGTCGCGGAGAAGTTCGGCGGCGACAACGTCGTGGAGACCCGCCGCAACGTCCAGTCCTACCTCGACCACCTGGCCATCCGGTGAGCCCTCGCGTGGTGCTCGTCGGCCCGATGGGCGTGGGCAAGTCCACCGTCGGCCAGCTGCTCGCCGAGCGGCTCGGCGTGGGCTACCGGGACACGGACGACGACATCGTCGCCGAGCAGGACCGGACCATCGCCGAGATCTTCGTCGACGAGGGCGAGCCCGCCTTCCGCGCGATCGAGAAGGCGGCGGTGGCGCGAGCCCTCGTCGAGCACGACGGCGTCCTCGCCCTGGGCGGCGGCGCGATCCTCGACGAGGACACACGCGCATCCCTCGTCGGCCTGCCGGTCGTCTACCTCTCGATGGACGTCGAGGAGGCCGTCAAGCGCACCGGCCTCAACGCGGCCCGCCCGCTGCTCGCCGTCAACCCGCGCAAGCAGTGGCGCGAGCTGATGGAGGCACGGCGGCACCTGTACGAGGGGATCGCCACAGCGGTCGTCGCGACGGACGGCCGTACGCCCGAAGAAGTCACCGAAGTCGCCCTGGACGCACTGGAGTTGAAGCAGGCATGAGTGAGGCAGTGACGCGGATCCAGGTCGGCGGCACCGCGGGCAGCGAGCCGTACGAGGTCCTGGTGGGCCGTCAACTCCTGGGCGAGCTCGGTGGGTTGATCGGCGACAAGGCCAAGCGGGTCGCGATCGTGCATCCCGAGGCGCTCGCCGAGACCGGTGAGGCCCTGCGGGCCGACCTCGCCGAGCAGGGCTACGAGGCGGTCGCCATCCAGGTGCCCAACGCGGAGGAGGCCAAGACCGCCGAGGTCGCCGCCTACTGCTGGAAGGCGCTCGGCCAGTCCGGGTTCACCCGTACCGACGTCGTCGTCGGCGTCGGTGGCGGCGCGACCACGGACCTCGCCGGTTTCGTGGCCGCGACCTGGCTGCGCGGGGTGCGCTGGATCGCGATCCCCACCACCGTGCTGGCGATGGTGGACGCGGCCGTCGGCGGCAAGACCGGCATCAACACCGCCGAGGGCAAGAACCTCGTCGGCGCCTTCCACCCGCCGGCCGGCGTCCTGTGCGACCTGGCCGCGCTGGACTCCCTCCCGGTCAACGACTACGTCTCCGGCCTCGCCGAGATCATCAAGGCCGGTTTCATCGCCGACCCGGTGATCCTGGACCTCATCGAGTCCGACCCGCAGGCCGCCCGCACCCCGGCCGGCCCGCACACGGCCGAGCTGATCGAGCGCTCCATCCGGGTCAAGGCCGAGGTCGTCTCGTCCGACCTCAAGGAGTCGGGCCTGCGCGAGATCCTCAACTACGGCCACACGCTCGCCCACGCCATCGAGAAGAACGAGCGCTACAAGTGGCGGCACGGCGCCGCGGTCTCCGTCGGCATGCACTTCGCCGCCGAACTCGGCCGCCTGGCAGGCCGGTTGGACGACGCGACGGCGGACCGTCACCGCACGGTCCTGGAGTCCGTCGGGCTGCCGCTGCACTACCGCTACGACCAGTGGCCCAAGCTGCTGGAGACCATGAAGGTCGACAAGAAGTCCCGCGGCGACCTGCTGCGCTTCATCGTCCTGGACGGACTGGGCAAGCCCACCGTCCTGGAGGGCCCCGACCCGGCCGTCCTGCTGGCCGCGTACGGAGAAGTGGGCGAGTAGCCCGCCGAGGAATCGTCCGTGCCCATGTGGCTTGCGGACGCGGGCACTTAGGGCCGTCCCCGGCCGTTCACCAAACGGCGGCCGGGGACGGTACCGTTCGGTAGGGAGCGGGTCCGCGCCCGTTCCGCCAGCGCCCATTGCCTTGTACGAGACGGAGTGGCACCGGATGCAGCACGCAGTGGGTTCTCCGCTGCCGCCGCCCCACCAGCCGGGGCACGGACCGGCCGTCGGCTGGTCGCCGGCCGCACACCACCCGGGTCCCCAGCACCCGGGCGCGCATCAGGGCTCTGCCCCGGTGCCCCCACCGCCCCCGGCCCCGGGTTTCGTCCCACCGTCGCACCAGCCGCCGCCCCAGCACCCCTCGGCGCCTCCGGCCCCGCCGCATCCGTCGGCGCCCCGGCATCCCTCGGCACCGCCCGCGCCGGACACCACCGGCCATGTGCCGCTGCCGCCCGGCGGCCCCGTCGGAGTGCCCAGCACCACACCCGCCGCGGCCACGCCAGACCCGACGAACACGACGCTCGCGGTCCTGCTCATCGGCCCGGCCGGCGCGGGCAAGACCAGCGTCGCCAAGTACTGGGCCGACCACCGCCGGGTGCCCACCGCCCACATCAGCCTCGACGACGTCCGCGAATGGGTCCGCTCCGGCTTCGCCGACCCCCAGTCCGGCTGGAACGACCACTCCGAGGCCCAGTACCGCCTGGCCCGCCGCACCTGCGGGTTCGCCGCCCGCAACTTCCTGGCCAACGGCATCTCCTGCATCCTCGACGACGCCGTCTTCCCGGACCGCCCGGTCGTCGGCCTCGGTGGCTGGAAGCGCCATGTGGGCCCGGGGCTCCTCCCCGTGGTCCTGCTGCCGGGTCTGGAGATCGTCCTGGAGCGCAACGCCGAGCGCTCGGGTAATCGCCGGCTCACCGATGAAGAGGTGGCGCGGATTCACGGCCGTATGGCGGGGTGGTACGGGTCGGGATTGCCGATCATCGACAATTCGCAGCTGGACGTGCCGCAGACGGCGCAGGTGCTGGACGACGTACTGGCACGTTCCATCGCCAGCCCGCCCACCTGGTAAAGGCCTCCCTTCGTCCCCCGAACGCCCTCCCAACCGGCATAAAACGGGCACCGCTCCTACGCTCGTGTCATGTCAGAGGTGTACGCGGCCCGCCGCTCCGAACTGAGAGCCCAGTGCAACGCGGCCGGTAGCGCGGCAGCACTGGTCACCCGTCCCGCCAACGTGCGCTACCTCGCCGGCGCCGCCCCCCAGGGCGCCGTCCTGCTGCTCGGCAGGACCGAGGACCTGCTCGTCTGCGCCGGACCGCCGGAGGACCGTCCCGCCGACGGACGCCCGGACGAGGCCCTGCGCCTGCACACCCTTCCCCGGGCCGGCGGGGACCCCGCCGTCGCGGCGGCGGACTTCGCCGCGGCGCAGGGCGCGGACTCACTCGCCGTGGAGGAACACCACCTCACGGTGGCGCGGCACAGGGAGATCCGCTCCGTCGTCCCGCGCCTGCGCCTCGCCGAGCTCGGCGGCGCCGTCGAGCAGCTCCGCGTCGTCAAGGACGAGGAGGAGATCTCCTGCCTCCGCATCGGCGCGGAGATCGCCGACCAGGCCCTCGGCGAGCTGCTGGAGTCCATCCTCGTAGGCCGCACCGAACGGCACCTCGCCCTCGAACTGGAGCGCCGCCTCGTCGACCACGGCGCCGACGGCCCCGCCTTCCCGACCTCCGTGGCCACCGGCCCGAACTCCGGCCGCCGCGCCCACCGGCCCACCGACCGGCGCGTGGAGGAGGGCGACTTCCTCTCCGTCTGCCTCGGCGCGACGTACCGCGGCTACCGCTGTGAGATCGGTCGGACGTTCGTCATCGGCACCTCGCCCGCCGACTGGCAGATCGAGCTGTACGACCTCGTCTTCGCCGCCCAGCGCGCCGGACGGGAGAGCCTGGCACCGGGCGCCGCCTACCGTGACGTGGACCGCGCCGCACGCCAGGTGCTGGACTCCGCGGGGTACGGCGAGGGCCTGTCACCCCTGACCGGACACGGCGTCGGACTCGAAATCGACGAGGACCCGCAGTTGGCCCCCGCGGCCATGGGTAAACTGGACGCTTGCGTGCCGGTCACCGTCGAACCGGGGGTCCACCTCCCGGGCCGGGGCGGCGTCCGGATCGATGACACGCTCGTCGTACGCCCCGAGGCGGACGGCGGACCCGAGCTACTCACCATCACGACCAAGGAGCTGCTCGCGCTGTAGCTTTCCGCTACGCGTGTGCGCCGGGGTCGTCCACGTCAGTCCAGGAGATTCCGCAACCGTGGCTTCCACGAACGACCTCAAGAACGGCATGGTGCTCAAGCTCGAAGGCGGCCAGCTCTGGTCCGTCGTCGAGTTCCAGCACGTCAAGCCCGGCAAGGGCCCGGCCTTCGTGCGCACCAAGCTCAAGAACGTGCTGTCCGGGAAGGTCGTCGACAAGACCTTCAACGCCGGCGTGAAGGTCGAGACGGCCACCGTCGACAAGCGCGACATGCAGTTCTCCTACATGGACGGCGAGTACTTCGTCTTCATGGACATGGAGACCTACGACCAGCTCATGGTCGACCGCAAGGCCGTCGGCGACGCCGCCAACTTCCTGATCGAGGGCTTCACCGCCACCGTCGCGCAGCACGAGGGCGAGGTGCTCTTCGTCGAGCTGCCGGCCGCCGTCGAGCTCGTCATCCAGGAGACCGAGCCGGGCGTGCAGGGCGACCGCTCCACCGGTGGCACCAAGCCCGCCACCCTGGAGACCGGCCACCAGATCCAGGTCCCGCTCTTCATCACCACCGGTGAGAAGATCAAGGTCGACACCCGCACGAGCGACTACCTCGGCCGGGTGAACAGCTAACCGTGGCTGCCCGTAACACGGCCCGCAAGCGCGCCTTCCAGATCCTCTTCGAGGGCGACCAGCGCGGGGCCGACGTCCTGACGGTCCTCGCGGACTGGATCCGGCTCTCCCGGACCGACACCCGGCAGCCGCCGGTGAGCGAGTACACGATGCAGCTGGTCGAGGGCTACGCGGAGCACGCGAAGCGCATCGACGAGCTGATCGCGCAGTACTCCGTCGGCTGGACGCTCGACCGGATGCCGGTCGTCGACCGCAACATCCTGCGGCTCGGCGCCTACGAGCTGATCTGGGTCGACGGGACGCCGGACGCGGTCGTCCTGGACGAGATGGTGGAGATCGCCAAGGAGTTCTCCACGGACGAGTCTCCGGCGTTCGTGAACGGCCTGCTCGGCCGTCTCAAGGACCTGAAGCCCACGCTGCGCCGCGAAGAGGCGTAAGCGCAGAGGTACGGCATCGCCAGGGGGCCCGCAGCGTGAGTGCTGCGGGCCCCCTGGCGTGTCCGTGCCCGGGAGACCTCCTCAGGAGGCGCATACGTGCCCTGGAGGCACCTCAGGGGCGCAGAAAGCCGCCGGGGTGGCCGGAACCGTGAAGTTCCGGCCACCCCGGCGGCACGTTTCTGCTGAGGCGGGAAGCGGCTCAGTTCTCCTCGTGGGACACCGCGCGACGCGCGTCCGCGTCCAGCACGCCCCAGCTGATCAGCTGCTCGGTCAGGACCGAGGGCGACTGGTCGTAGATGACGGCGAGTGTGCGCAGGTCGTCCTGGCGGATCGAGAGCACCTTGCCGTTGTAGTCACCGCGCTGCGACTGGATCGTCGCGGCGTAGCGCTGGAGGGGGCCCGCCTTCTCGGCCGGCACGTGGGCCAGCCGCTCCAGGTCGAGGACCAGCTTCGGCGGCGGCTCGGCGGCGCCGCCCGGAGTGGTGCCCGGCAGCAGTTCCTGGACGGGTACCCCGTAGAAATCCGCCAACTCGGCGAGGCGCTGCACGGTCACGGCACGGTCGCCGCGCTCGTACGATCCGACCACGACCGCCTTCCAGCGTCCCTGGGACTTCTCCTCGACACCGTGGAGGGAAAGGCCCTGCTGGGTGCGGATGGCCCGGAGCTTCGCCCCGAGCTGTTTGGCGTATTCGCTGGACATATAGCTCCCCGGCACTGTGTCGACGCGGCAGGCACGGGCGCCGTACCGCGCGGCTGGTAACTCACTGTGAGGTTACGCAGCGTTACTCTTCTGCGTCAAGCCGAATGAGCCGCACCGACTCTTCCGAGGTGGCGGTGGCCGATTAGGCCATGGGGGTGATCAGGCGTGTCCTCGGGGCCTGCTACCGTGGATGGCGCAATTCCGACGTCCTTTAAGGTCCGTCCCGTGAGGCGGAGAAGGAGGTCCGTTTCGTATGGACAAGCAGCAGGACACCCAGCAGGACGCTCAGCCGTCCGATGCGCGGCCCGTTCTCGAGGGCCCCGACATCGCACGCGTGCTGACCCGCATCGCCCACGAGATCGTCGAACGCGCCAAGGGCGCCGACGACGTGGTGCTCCTCGGCATCCCGACCCGAGGCGTCTTCCTCGCCCAGCGGCTCGCCGCCAAGCTGGAAGCCATCACCGACCGCAAGATTCCGGTCGGTTCGCTCGACATCACCATGTACCGCGACGATCTGCGTATGCACCCGCCGCGCGCGCTGGCCCGCACCGAGATTCCCGGTGACGGCATCGACGGCCGCCTCGTCGTCCTCGTCGACGACGTCCTGTTCTCCGGTCGCACCATCCGCGCCGCCCTCGACGCCCTGAACGACATCGGGCGCCCGCGCGCGGTGCAGCTCGCGGTCCTGGTCGACCGCGGCCACCGCGAACTGCCCATCCGCGCCGACTACGTCGGCAAGAACCTCCCCACGTCGCTGCGGGAGACGGTCAAGGTCCAGCTCGCCGAGGAGGACGGTCGCGACACCGTGCTGCTCGGTGCCAAGCCGACCCAGTAGCAAGCCGTACGGCACGCCTCGCCTCGGCATGCCCGCACTTGCCCGTAATCTCCCGAACTTCCTTACGGAGCCTGACAGATGCAGCGTCATCTCATCTCGGCCGCCGACCTCACCCGTGACGACGCCGTCCTGATCCTCGACACCGCCGAGGAGATGGCCCGGGTCGCCGACCGGCCGATCAAGAAGCTGCCGACCCTGCGCGGCCGCACCGTCGTCAACCTCTTCTTCGAGGACTCCACGCGCACGCGTATCTCCTTCGAAGCCGCGGAGAAGCGCCTCTCCGCCGACGTCATCAACTTCACCGCCAAGGGATCGAGCGTCTCCAAGGGCGAGTCCCTGAAGGACACCGCGCAGACGCTGGAGGCCATGGGCGTCGACGCCGTGGTCATCCGGCACGGTGCCTCCGGGGCGCCGTACCGCCTCGCCAACTCCGGCTGGATCGACGCGGCCGTCATCAACGCCGGTGACGGGACCCACCAGCACCCCACGCAGGCCCTGTTGGACGCCTTCACCATGCGCCGCCGGCTCGTCGGCCGGGACGCCGGACTCGGGCAGGACCTGTCCGGCCGGCGCATCACGATCGTCGGCGACGTCCTGCACAGCCGGGTCGCCCGCTCCAACGTCGACCTGCTGCACACCCTCGGCGCCGAGGTCACCCTCGTCGCCCCGCCGACCCTGGTGCCGGTCGGCGTCGAGACCTGGCCCTGCGAGGTGTCGTACGACCTCGACAGCACGCTCGCCAAGTCCGACGCGGTGATGATGCTGCGCGTGCAGCGCGAGCGCATGAACGCCGCGTTCTTCCCGACCGAGCGCGAGTACTCGCGGCGCTACGGCCTCGACGGCGAGCGCATGGCGAAGATGCCCGAGCACGCCATCGTGATGCACCCCGGGCCGATGGTCCGCGGCATGGAGATCACCGCCGAGGTCGCCGACTCCGACCGCTGCACCGTCGTCGAGCAGGTCGCAAACGGAGTCTCCATCCGGATGGCCGTCCTGTACCTGCTGCTGGGCGGCAACGAGCCCGCCGTCAGCCACACCCGTATCGAGGAGAAGTAAGAGACATGAGCAAGATCCTGATCCGTGGTGCGAAGGTGCTCGGCGGCGAGCCGCAGGACGTCCTGATCGACGGCGCGGTCATCGAGGCCGTCGGTACAGGGCTCTCCGCCGAGGGCGCCGAGGTCGTGGAGGCCGCCGGCAAGGTGCTGCTGCCGGGCCTGGTCGACCTGCACACCCATCTGCGCGAGCCCGGCCGTGAGGACTCCGAGACCGTCCTGACCGGCACGCGCGCCGCCGCCTCCGGCGGCTACACGGCCGTGTTCGCCATGGCCAACACCTTCCCCGTCGCCGACACCGCCGGTGTCGTCGAGCAGGTCTACCGGCTCGGCCAGGAGCACGGCTACTGCGATGTGCAGCCCATCGGCGCCGTCACCGTCGGCCTGGAGGGCAAGAAGCTCGCCGAGCTCGGTGCCATGCACGAGTCGGCCGCGGGCGTCACCGTCTTCTCCGACGACGGCAAGTGCGTCGACGACGCCGTCATCATGCGGCGGGCGCTGGAGTACGTGAAGGCCTTCGGCGGGGTCGTCGCCCAGCACGCGCAGGAGCCGCGGCTGACCGAGGGCGCCCAGATGAACGAGGGCATCGTCTCCGCCGAGCTGGGACTCGGCGGGTGGCCGGCGGTGGCCGAGGAGTCGATCATCGCCCGGGACGTGCTGCTCGCCGAGCACGTGGGTTCCCGGGTCCACATCTGCCACCTGTCGACCGCCGGTTCGGTGGAGATCGTCCGCTGGGCCAAGTCCCGCGGCATCGACGTGACCGCCGAGGTCACCCCGCACCACCTGCTCCTCACCGACGAGCTGGTGCGCACCTACAACCCGGTCTACAAGGTCAACCCGCCGCTGCGCACCGAGCGCGACGTGCTGGCCCTGCGCGAGGCCCTGGCCGACGGCACGATCGACATCGTCGCCACCGACCACGCCCCGCACCCGCACGAGGACAAGGACTGCGAGTGGGCCGCGGCCGCCATGGGGATGGTGGGCTTGGAGACCGCGTTGTCAGTGGTGCAGGAGACCATGGTGGACACCGGGCTCCTCACCTGGGCCGGGGTCGCCGAGCGCATGTCCTTCAAGCCCGCCCAGATCGGCCGGGCCACGGGGCACGGGCGTCCCGTCTCGGCTGGTGAGCCCGCCAACCTCACGCTCGTCGACACGGCATACCGTGGGGACGTGGACCCCGCGGGCTTCGCCTCGCGCAGCCGGAACACCCCGTACGAGGGGCGGGAGCTGCCGGGCCGTGTGACGCACACGTGGCTCCGGGGCAAGGCCACGCTCGTCGACGGGAAGCTCACGTGACACCTGTAATCCTGCTGGCCGGCGGACTCGCAGCCGAGAAGGAATCGGCCGAGGTCACCGACTGGGCCGCACGCATCGGCTGGCTCGTCGGGCTGGCGCTGTTCGTCGCCCTCATCTACTGGCTGATGCGCGAGGGCTGGAAGTGGCGCGGCACGCTCCAGGGCGACCTGCCCGAGCTGCCCGACGCGCCGGACGACCTCGGTGCGGCGAGACTGACGATGAGCGGCCGCTACCACGGCTCCACCACCGCCGGGCAGTGGCTCGACCGCATCGTGGCGCACGGCCTCGGCACCCGCAGCCGGGTCGAGCTCACGCTGACGGACGCGGGACTGGACGTCGTACGCCCCGGTGCGACCGACTTCTTCGTCCCGGTCGGCGCGCTGCGGGAGGCCGTGCTCGGCAAAGGCATCGCCGGCAAGGTGCTCACCGAAGGCGGCCTGCTGATCGTGACCTGGGAGCACGGGGACAAGCTGATCGACTCCGGCTTCCGCTCCGACCACGCGGCCGAGCACAACGAGTGGGTCGACGCCATTAACTCCATGATCAACAAGACGGACAAGACGGAAACGGAAGGCGCACGATGACGACCTCCACAAGGGGAGCCTCGAAGGTTCCCGCGGTACTCGTCCTGGAGGACGGCCGGATCTTCCGCGGCCGCGCCTACGGGGCCGTGGGGGTGACCTTCGGCGAGGCGGTCTTCTCCACCGGCATGACCGGCTACCAGGAGACCCTCACGGACCCGTCGTACCACCGCCAGGTCGTCGTGATGACGGCCCCGCACGTCGGCAACACCGGCGTCAACGACGAGGACCCCGAGTCCAAGCAGATCTGGGTCGCCGGATACGTCGTGCGCGACCCCGCGCGCGTGCCCTCCAACTGGCGCTCGCGCCGCTCCCTGGACGAGGAGCTGGCCAAGCAGGGCGTCGTCGGCATCTCCGGCATCGACACCCGCGCGCTCACCCGCCACCTGCGCGAGCGCGGCGCCATGCGGGTCGGCATCTTCTCCGGCAACGCGCTGCCCGACGAGGGCACCATGCTCACCGAGGTCCGCCAGGCCCCCGAGATGAAGGGCGCCGACCTCTCCGCGGAGGTCGCCACCAAGGAGGCGTACGTCGTCCCCGCGCTCGGCGAGAAGAAGTTCACCGTCGCCGCGGTCGACCTCGGCATCAAGGGCATGACCCCGCACCGCATGGCCGAACGCGGCATCGAGGTGCACGTCCTGCCGGCCACGGCGACCGTCGAGGACGTCTACGCCGTCAACCCGGACGGTGTCTTCTTCTCCAACGGTCCCGGCGACCCGGCCACCGCCGACCACGCCGTCTCCGTCATGCAGGGCGTGCTGGAGCGCAAGACGCCGCTCTTCGGCATCTGCTTCGGCAACCAGATCCTGGGCCGCTCGCTCGGCTTCGGCACCTACAAGCTGAAGTACGGCCACCGCGGCATCAACCAGCCGGTGCAGGACCGTACGACCGGCAAGGTCGAGGTCACCGCGCACAACCACGGCTTCGCCGTCGACGCCCCGCTCGACAAGGTCTCCGAGACCCCCTACGGCCGCGCCGAGGTCTCCCACGTCTGCCTCAACGACAACGTGGTGGAGGGCCTCCAGCTGCTCGACCAGCCGGCCTTCAGCGTCCAGTACCACCCCGAAGCGGCAGCGGGCCCGCACGACGCCGCCTACCTGTTCGACCGCTTCGTTTCCCTGATGGAGGGCCAGCGTGCCTAAGCGCACCGATATCCAGTCCGTCCTGGTCATCGGCTCCGGCCCGATCGTCATCGGCCAGGCCGCCGAGTTCGACTACTCCGGCACCCAGGCGTGCCGGGTCCTGAAGGCCGAGGGCCTCAGGGTCATCCTGGTCAACTCCAACCCCGCGACGATCATGACCGACCCGGAGATCGCCGACGCCACCTACGTCGAGCCGATCACCCCCGAGTTCGTCGAGAAGATCATCGCCAAGGAGCGCCCCGACGTCCTGCTGCCCACCCTGGGCGGTCAGACGGCCCTCAACACGGCCATCTCGCTACACGAGGCGGGGACGCTGGAGAAGTACGGCGTCGAGCTGATCGGCGCCAATGTCGAGGCCATCAACAAGGGCGAGGACCGCGACCTGTTCAAGGAGGTCGTCGAGGAGGTCCGCAAGAAGATCGGGCACGGCGAGTCCGCCCGCTCGGTCATCTGCCACTCCATGGACGACGTCCTCAAGGGCGTCGAGACCCTCGGCGGCTACCCGGTCGTCGTCCGCCCGTCCTTCACCATGGGCGGCGCCGGCTCCGGCTTCGCCCACGACGAGGACGAACTGCGCCGTATCGCCGGCCAGGGCCTCACGCTCTCCCCGACCACCGAGGTGCTCCTGGAGGAGTCCATCCTCGGCTGGAAGGAGTACGAGCTGGAGCTGATGCGCGACAAGCACGACAACGTCGTGGTCGTCTGCTCCATCGAGAACTTCGACCCCATGGGCGTGCACACCGGCGACTCGATCACCGTCGCGCCCGCGATGACGCTCACCGACCGCGAGTACCAGGTGCTGCGCGACGTCGGCATCGCGATCATCCGCGAGGTCGGCGTCGACACCGGCGGCTGCAACATCCAGTTCGCGGTCAACCCCGAGGACGGTCGTGTGATCGTCATCGAGATGAACCCGCGCGTGTCCCGGTCCTCGGCGCTCGCCTCCAAGGCGACCGGCTTCCCGATCGCCAAGATCGCCGCCAAGCTGGCCGTCGGCTACACCCTGGACGAGATCCCGAACGACATCACGCAGGAGACCCCGGCCTCCTTCGAGCCCACGCTCGACTACGTGGTCGTCAAGGCCCCGCGCTTCGCCTTCGAGAAGTTCCCGCAGGCCGACTCCACGCTGACCACCACCATGAAGTCGGTCGGCGAAGCCATGGCCATCGGCCGCAACTTCACCGAGGCCTTCCAGAAGGCGCTGCGCTCGCTGGAGAAGAAGGGCAGCCAGTTCACCTTCGTCGGCGACCCCGGCGACAAGGAAGCCCTGCTCGCGGAGTCCGTGCGGCCCACCGACGGCCGGATCAACACCGTCATGCAGGCCATCCGCGCGGGTGCCACGCCGCAGGAGATCTTCGAGTACACGAAGATCGACCCCTGGTTCGTCGACCAGCTCTTCCTCATCAAGGAGATCGCCGACGAACTCGCCGAGGCCTCGGAGCTCACCCCCGACCTGCTGGCCGAGGCCAAGCGGCACGGCTTCTCCGACCAGCAGATCGGCGAGATCCGCGGGCTGCGCGAGGACGTCGTCCGCGAGGTGCGGCACGCGCTCGGCATCCGTCCGGTCTACAAGACGGTCGACACCTGCGCCGCCGAGTTCGCCGCCAGGACGCCGTACTTCTACTCCTCCTACGACGAGGAGACCGAGGTCGCGCCGCGCGAGAAGCCCGCGGTCATCATCCTGGGCTCCGGCCCCAACCGCATCGGCCAGGGCATCGAGTTCGACTACTCCTGCGTCCACGCCTCCTTCGCGCTGAGCGACGCCGGGTACGAGACCGTGATGGTCAACTGCAACCCCGAGACCGTCTCCACGGACTACGACACCTCCGACCGCCTGTACTTCGAGCCGCTGACGCTGGAAGACGTGCTGGAGATCGTCCACGCGGAGTCCCTCGCGGGCCCGATCGCCGGTGTCGTCGTCCAGCTGGGCGGCCAGACCCCGCTGGGCCTGTCGCAGGCGCTGAAGGACAACGGCGTGCCGATCGTCGGTACGTCCCCGGAGGCCATCCACGCCGCCGAGGACCGCGGCGCCTTCGGGCGCGTGCTCGCCGAGGCGGGCCTGCCCGCCCCCAAGCACGGCACCGCGACCACCTTCGCGGAGGCCAAGGCCATCGCCGATGAGATCGGCTACCCGGTCCTCGTCCGACCGTCGTACGTCCTCGGCGGACGCGGCATGGAGATCGTCTACGACGAGACCCGCCTCGCCTCCTACATCGCCGAGTCGACCGAGATCAGCCCCTCCCGGCCGGTCCTCGTCGACCGCTTCCTGGACGACGCGATCGAGATCGACGTCGACGCCCTCTACGACGGCACCGAGCTCTACCTCGGCGGCGTCATGGAGCACATCGAGGAGGCCGGCATCCACTCCGGCGACTCGGCGTGCGCCCTGCCCCCGATCACGCTGGGCGGCTTCGACATCAAGCGGCTGCGCGCCTCCACCGAGGCCATCGCCAAGGGCGTCGGCGTGCGCGGCCTGATCAACATCCAGTTCGCGATGGCCGGGGACATCCTCTACGTCCTCGAAGCCAACCCGCGCGCGTCCCGCACCGTCCCCTTCACCTCGAAGGCGACCGCGGTACCGCTCGCCAAGGCCGCCGCCCGGATCTCGCTCGGTGCGACCATCGCCGAACTGCGCGCCGAGGGCCTGCTCCCGGCCAACGGCGACGGCGGTGAGCTGCCCTTCGACGCGCCGATCTCCGTCAAGGAGGCGGTCATGCCGTGGTCGCGCTTCCGCGACGTCCAGGGCCGCGGCGTCGACACGGTCCTCGGCCCGGAGATGCGCTCCACCGGCGAGGTCATGGGCATCGACGCCGTCTTCGGCACGGCGTACGCCAAGTCGCAGGCCGGCGCCTACGGCCCGCTGCCCACCAAGGGCCGTGCCTTCATCTCGGTGGCCAACCGGGACAAGCGGTCGATGATCTTCCCCGCGCGTGAGCTGGTCGCCCACGGCTTCGAGCTGATGGCCACCTCCGGCACCGCCGAGGTCCTCAAGCGCAACGGCATCAACGCCACGATCGTGCGCAAGCAGTCCGAGGGCACCGGTCCCAACGGCGAGAAGACCATCGTCCAGCTCATCCACGACGGCGAGGTCGACCTCATCGTCAACACCCCGTACGGCACCGGTGGCCGCCTCGACGGCTACGAGATCCGTACGGCGGCCGTGGCGCGCTCGGTGCCGTGCCTGACGACGGTCCAGGCGCTCGCCGCCGCCGTCCAGGGCATCGACGCCCTCAACCACGGTGACGTGGGCGTCCGTTCGCTCCAGGAACACGCGGAACACCTGACCGCGGCCCGCGACTAGCAGCCCTGAGGGGGACACCGGAAACGGTGTCCCCCTCTTCGTGAGGACACCATGTACAAGATCTTCTTCAACCTCGTCTTCAAACGGATGGACCCCGAGAAGGCCCACTACCTGGCCTTCCGCTGGATCCGGCTGGCAGTCCGGATCCCGGTACTGCGCACGTTCGTCGCGGCGGCCCTCGCGCCCCGCCACAAGGAACTCCGCACCGAGGCCTTCGGCCTGCGCATGCACGGCCCCTTCGGGCTCGCCGCCGGCTTCGACAAGAACGCGGTCGCGATCGACGGCATGTCGATGCTCGGCTTCGACCACGTCGAGATCGGCACCGTGACCGGGGAGGCCCAGCCCGGCAACCCCAAGAAGCGCCTGTTCCGCCTCGTGCCGGACCGCGCGCTCATCAACCGCATGGGCTTCAACAACGAGGGCTCGCTGGCCGTGGCCGCCCGCCTGGCGTCCCGTACGCCCGTCTTCAAGACGGTCGTGGGCGTCAACATCGGCAAGACCAAGGTCGTCCCCGAGGCCGAGGCCGCCGCGGACTACGTGAAGTCGACCGAGCGGCTCGCGCCGTACGCCGACTACCTCGTCGTGAACGTGTCGTCGCCGAACACCCCGGGACTGCGCAATCTGCAGGCCACGGAGTCGTTGCGGCCACTGCTGAGCGCCGTGCGCGAGGCCGCCGACCGTACCGTCACCTCACGTCGCGTCCCGCTCCTGGTGAAGATCGCGCCGGACCTCGCGGACGAGGACGTCGACGCGGTCGCCGACCTGGCCGTCGAACTCGGTCTGGACGGGATCATCGCCACGAACACCACCATCGCGCGCGAGGGCCTCGGTCTGACATCCGAACCCTCGCTGGTGAAGGAGACCGGTGGGCTCTCCGGGGCGCCCCTGAAGGTCCGCTCCCTGGAGGTGCTCAGGCGCCTCTACGCGCGCGTGGGCGACCGGATCACGCTCGTCGGCGTCGGCGGCATCGAGAACGCCGAGGACGCCTGGCAGCGCATCCTCGCCGGTGCCACGCTCGTACAGGGCTACAGCGCGTTCATCTACGAAGGCCCCTTCTGGGGCCGAGCCATCCACAAGGGGCTCGCCGCGCGGCTGCGCACGAGCCCGTACGCCACGCTCGCCGACGCCGTCGGCGCCGATGTGAGGGAGACCGCATGACCGACTCTTTCGGCACCCGCCTGCGCCGTGCCATGGACGAGCGCGGCCCGCTGTGCGTCGGCATCGACCCGCACGCCTCCCTGCTCACCGAGTGGGGTCTGAACGACGACGTGGCCGGCCTGGAGCGGTTCAGCCGCACGGTCGTCGAGGCGCTGGCCGACCGGGTCGCCGTCTTCAAGCCGCAGGCCGCGTTCTTCGAGCGCTTCGGCTCGCGCGGCGTGGCCGTCCTGGAGAAGACCGTCGAGGAGGCGCGGGCGGGCGGCGCGCTGGTCGTCATGGACGCCAAGCGCGGCGACATCGGCTCGACCATGGCCGCGTACGCCGAGGCCTTCCTGCGCAAGGACTCGCCGCTGTTCTCGGACGCGCTGACCGTCTCGCCGTACCTCGGCTACGGCTCGCTGTCGCCGGCGATCGCGCTGGCGCGGGAGAGCGGCGCCGGGCTGTTCGTGCTGGCGCTCACCTCCAACCCCGAGGGCGGCGAGGTGCAGCACGCGGTCCGCGCGGACGGCCGGAACGTGGGGGCGACCATGCTGGCCCACCTCGCGGCCGAGAACACGGGCGAGGAGCCCCTCGGCTCCTTCGGGGCGGTCGTCGGCGCCACGCTCGGCGATCTGTCCTCCTACGACCTGGACATCAACGGCCCGCTCCTCGCGCCCGGTATCGGCGCCCAGGGGGCCACTCCGGCCGATCTGCCGGCGGTGTTCGGCAAGGTGCTGCGCAATGTGCTGCCCAACGTCAGCCGGGGCGTGCTGCGGCACGGTCCCGACGTCGGCGCGCTGCGGGAGTCCGCGGAGCGGTTCGCGGCGGAGATCAAGGCGGCTGTGGCGCTCGTATGACGGTCGTCCGCAGCGTTCGAGACGCTTCCGCGAGTCCTCCGATGAGTGTTCCCGCGGCGACTTGAGTCTGAATACATCCTCAAATCAGGGGCAGTATGTCTGAAATGTCCGGCCTGACGGAGGCTGACCAGGACTTTTCCGCTGTTCTCGCTGACTCTGGCGGAGTTGGCCGCTAGTCTCCGAGCAGAGTCTGTGGGCAAGCGTGTTGCTCGTGGCTCCCCAGGTGTGGGGCGACTAGGTTCCTCACCGGTCCGTATCCGACAGTTCAACATCCGAGGTGACGTAGGCGTGGCTCTTCCGCCCCTTACCCCTGAACAGCGCGCAGCCGCGCTCGAAAAGGCCGCCGCGGCTCGCCGGGAGCGGGCCGAGGTCAAGAATCGACTCAAGCACTCCGGCGCCTCCCTTCACGAGGTCATCAAGCAGGGCCAGGAGAACGACGTCATCGGCAAGATGAAGGTCTCCGCGCTGCTCGAGTCCCTGCCGGGCGTGGGCAAGGTCCGCGCCAAGCAGATCATGGAGCGACTCGGTATCTCCGAGAGCCGCCGTGTGCGTGGTCTCGGCTCGAACCAGATCGCTTCCCTGGAGCGTGAATTCGGCAGCACCGGCTCCTGAGTCCGGCCTCCGCCGGACCGGGAGTCCCGGGCACTCCGGGATTGCTGGAATAATCGCTGCATGGCTGCAACATTCCGGGGGACGACCCCCGAGCCCCCGGACGTACGTCCGCGGCTGACCGTGCTCTCCGGCCCCTCCGGGGTCGGCAAGAGCACGGTCGTCGCCCATATGCGCAAGGAACACCCCGAGGTCTGGCTCTCGGTGTCGGCGACGACCCGCAAGCCCCGCCCGGGCGAACAGCACGGAGTCCACTACTTCTTCGTCAGCGACGAGGAGATGGACAAGCTGATCGCCAACGGCGAGCTGCTGGAGTGGGCCGAGTTCGCCGGGAACCGCTACGGCACCCCCCGCAAGGCCGTCCTGGAGCGGCTGGAGGCCGGGGAGGGCGTCCTGCTGGAGATCGACCTCCAGGGCGCTCGTCAGGTCCGGGAGTCCATGCCCGAGGCCCAGCTGGTGTTCCTGGCTCCCCCCTCCTGGGAGGAGCTCGTGCGCAGACTCACCGGACGCGGTACCGAGCCGCCCGAGGTGATCGAGCGACGTCTCGACGCCGCGAAGGTGGAACTGGCGGCCGAGCCCGAGTTC
This sequence comes from Streptomyces sp. Act143, assembly GCF_003143935.1. Taxonomy (GTDB): domain Bacteria; phylum Actinomycetota; class Actinomycetes; order Streptomycetales; family Streptomycetaceae; genus Streptomyces. Next base: position 8,898,844 of record NZ_QFRX01000001.1, read on the forward strand.
GACGAGACCCTGGTCAACACCTCCGTCGAGGACGTGGCGCGTGAGCTGCTAGCCTTGATGGACGTTGTGTGATCGATGCTGTTCAGTCAGCGTTGATCATTCAGACTGAATCTTTCCCATCCATCGGAAGGCAGAGCGTGTCCTCTTCCATCACCGCGCCCGAGGGCATCATCAACCCTCCGATCGACGAGCTCCTCGAGGCCACCGACTCGAAGTACAGCCTCGTGATCTACGCCGCCAAGCGCGCCCGTCAGATCAACGCGTACTACTCGCAGCTCGGCGAGGGCCTCCTCGAGTACGTCGGTCCGCTCGTCGACACCCACGTCCACGAGAAGCCGCTGTCGATCGCGCTCCGCGAGATCAACGCGGGTCTGCTGACGTCCGAGGCCGTCGAGGGCCCGGCGCAGTAAGTCGTATTTCCAGCTTTCAGCTGGCTTTTCCACAGGCCCGGCAGCGCGACTGTCGGGCCTGTGGTGTGTCATGGAGTCCTGGGTTCGAGGGAGTCCTAGGTTCGAGGGATGGGAGACCTGGTGGACAAGCCGAGGGTCGTGCTGGGGGTCAGCGGTGGCATCGCCGCGTACAAGGCCTGTGAGCTGCTGCGGAGGCTGACGGAGTCGGGTCATGACGTGCGCGTCGTCCCCACCGCCTCCGCGCTGCACTTCGTCGGCGCCGCCACATGGTCGGCCCTGTCCGGCAACCCTGTCTCGACGGAGGTGTGGGACGACGTCCACGAGGTGCCGCACGTCCGCATCGGACAGCACGCCGACCTGGTCGTCGTCGCCCCGGCGACCGCCGACATGCTCGCCAAGGCGGCCCACGGCCTGGCCGACGACCTGCTCACCAACACGCTCCTGACCGCCCGCTGCCCGGTCGTCTTCGCCCCGGCCATGCACACGGAGATGTGGGAACACCCGGCCACCCAGGAGAACGTGGCGACGCTGCGCCGCCGCGGCGCGGTCGTCATCGAGCCCGCCGTCGGGCGGCTCACCGGCGTCGACACCGGCAAGGGCCGCCTGCCCGACCCGGCGGAGATCTTCGAGGTGTGCCGCCGGGTCCTCGCGAGGGGCGTGCGGGAGCCCGATCTCGCCGGCCGCCATGTCGTCGTCAGCGCCGGCGGCACCCGCGAGCCCCTCGACCCGGTCCGCTTCCTCGGCAACCGCTCCTCCGGCAAGCAGGGGTACGCCCTCGCCCGCACCGCCGCCGCGCGCGGTGCCCGGGTCACGCTCGTCGCCGCGAACACCGGCCTGCCGGACCCGGCGGGCGTGGACGTCGTCCCGGTCGGCACGGCCGTCCAGATGCGCGAGGCGGTGCTCAAGGCGGCCGCGGACGCCGACGCGGTCGTCATGGCCGCGGCGGTCGCGGACTTCCGGCCCGAGAGCTACGCGACCGGAAAGATCAAGAAGAAGGACGGCCAGGAACCGGACCCCCTCGTGCTGGTGCGGAATCCGGACATCCTGGCCGAGATCTCGGCCGACCGTGCCCGCGACGGACAGGTGATCGTCGGGTTCGCCGCCGAGACGGACGACGTGCTGGCCAACGGCCGCACCAAACTCGCCCGCAAGGGCTGCGACCTCCTCGTCGTCAACGAGGTGGGCGAACGCAAGACCTTCGGGGCGGAGGAGAACGAAGCGGTGGTGCTGGGCGCCGACGGCACGGAGACCCCGGTGCCGCACGGCCCCAAGGAGGCCTTGGCCGAAATCGTGTGGGACCTGGTGGCCGGGCGCCTGCGCTGAATGTTTCATTCACTTCACAGGGCGCTCGAACCTCACTATTCGAGGCGTGGCGACCCTGGCCAAGCTCGCACGACATTGGGCAGAATGCCCGTGCCGCAGGTCACAGCCCTCCCGAGAATCGAGACGGGTGAGCCCGTGGCCGAGCGCGACCGATAAACTGTTCTCGGACGATGCCGGGCGCAGCCCCCGTCCCGTCCGCCAATGATCAGCCAGCAGCCGCTGCAACCTCAGGGAGCGTTGTGTCCCGTCGTCTCTTCACCTCGGAGTCCGTGACCGAGGGTCACCCCGACAAGATCGCTGACCAGATCAGTGACACCATTCTCGACGCACTCCTGCGCGAGGACCCGACCTCCCGGGTCGCGGTCGAGACCCTGATCACGACCGGCCTGGTGCACGTGGCCGGTGAGGTCACCACCAAGGCGTACGCGCCGATCCCGCAGCTGGTGCGGGAGAAGATCCTGGAGATCGGCTACGACTCCTCCAAGAAGGGCTTCGACGGCGCCTCCTGTGGCGTCTCGGTGTCGATCGGCTCGCAGTCCCCGGACATCGCGCAGGGCGTCGACACGGCCTACGAGTCCCGGGTCGAGGGCGACGAGGACGAGCTGGACAAGCAGGGCGCCGGCGACCAGGGCCTGATGTTCGGCTACGCGACCGACGAGACGCCCACCCTGATGCCGCTGCCGATCTTCCTGGCGCACCGCCTGTCGAACCGGCTGTCCGAGGTCCGCAAGAACGGCACCATCCCCTACCTGCGCCCCGACGGCAAGACGCAGGTCACCATCGAGTACGACGGCGACAAGGCCGTCCGCCTCGACACGGTCGTGGTCTCCTCGCAGCACGCGTCGGACATCGACCTGGAGTCCCTCCTGGCCCCCGACATCCGCGAGTTCGTGGTGGAGCCGGAGCTGAAGGCGCTGCTCGACGAGGGCATCAAGCTCGACACCGAGGGCTACCGCCTCCTGGTCAACCCGACCGGCCGCTTCGAGATCGGCGGCCCGATGGGCGACGCCGGCCTCACCGGCCGCAAGATCATCATCGACACCTACGGCGGCATGGCCCGCCACGGCGGCGGCGCCTTCTCGGGCAAGGACCCGTCCAAGGTGGACCGTTCGGCGGCGTACGCGATGCGCTGGGTGGCGAAGAACGTGGTCGCCGCCGGTCTGGCCTCCCGCTGCGAGGTCCAGGTGGCGTACGCGATCGGCAAGGCCGAGCCGGTGGGTCTGTTCGTGGAGACCTTCGGCACCGCCAAGATCGAGGCCGAGAAGATCGAGAAGGCCATCGACGAGGTCTTCGACCTGCGCCCGGCCGCGATCATCCGCGACCTGGACCTGCTGCGTCCGATCTACGCCCAGACGGCGGCGTACGGCCACTTCGGCCGCGAGCTGCCGGACTTCACCTGGGAGAAGACGGACCGGGTGGAGGCGCTGCGGAAGGCCGCGGGGCTGTAAGACCCGGCTTTTCGAGGTTCTTCGAGGCCCGGTGCCCCTTGGGGGTGCCGGGCCTCGGCGTTTGTCATCCGGACGACTCGCCGGGCGGGAACCGCGTGAAGTCATCAGGGCCGGGCTCGTACGAAGACGCCCCGAAGCCGTCGCTGTCGGGTGGTGTGCCGTGCGGGGAATCGGTGGCCGTGAAGACGCCGAGACGACGCTCCAGCGCCGCGCCGATGTCGGGCAGCCCGGCTCCGTGGGCGGCTTCGGCCATGCGCTTGATGAAGAGCACACGCCGCGGATCGTCCTCGGGCAGATGGGTGCCGTTGAGCAAGTCCTCCACGTAGTCGTCCGTGGTTCGACGCCTGGTCCACGGTTCGTCGTCGGTGTCTTCCTCGTGCCCGGTCCGTTCCGCCAGCCCGGGCACGAAGCGGTGGAAGTCCTCCGGCACGGGTGCGTCATTCGCCGCTGAGGACAGTTCTGCGAGCAATCCGATGTCCGACACGGCCTTGTCGATCTGCTCGTCGTTCTTGGCCAGCCACCACACGACCGCGCTGCCAGGCGTCTTGAGCACATCACCTCCCAAGTAAGCGCGTTTGCTCCGCTCCCACTTCCGCTCGTGCTCCCACACCGCTTCGTCCTTGCGTACGGTGGCGAGCTTCTCCAGACGGTCGCGGTCGGAGTCGTCGAGACCGAGCTGTACGTTCTCCGCCATCGCTACGACTCGGTTGCTGGGGTCCGGGAGCATGGTGGCCAACGCCCCGTTCAGCTGGTGCTGGGTCAACGAGCTGCGATGGGGCGGCGCGTGCCGGGTGATCTGCCGTGCGCGGTCGAGGATCGCCTCGATCGCCAGCCCGCCGCAGTTGACCACCGGGGCGCCGGCCGGCACATCCAGCGGGCGCCAGCGGACCGTGGCCGAGAACTGGAAGTCGTAGTCTTCCTCGGCGCTGGGCAGGCTGATGTGCTTGACCACTTGTTCCCACCGTTCGATGGGCTGGACGTCGGGCTCAAGAAGCCGTTCGGGAGGGATGTACGGCCTGCGTCGGTGAGTGACGATCACTGAGACGGCGGCCCCGACGAGCAGGGCCCCGGCCGCGATCGGCCAAGCCCATAAGGGCCACTCGATCGCCAGGCCGATGATGACGAGCAGCAGTCCGAGGATGACGGTGAGGAAGACCGTCATCGTCCTGTGGCCGGAGTGCATGGGACGGCTCCTGAAGACGTCGGTGGTGTTCAGTGGGATGCGCCGATGCCCTGGGCGGCGTCGATCTTGCGGAGCAGTACCGGTTCCACCGCGTGGCGCACGGAGAGGGCGTAGAGCCGCGCCAAGGCGTTCGGGTGTCCTCGGCAAGCGGTGACCAGGATGTCGAGGAGCCGGTCCTGACACCCGTCCTCCGGCTTTTCCGCCGCGGTCAGCCAGGTGGTCAGGTGGTGGCTCCACAGTGAGGGCGATGTGGCGCCTAGGAGGGCGTCCCATCCCGTGGTCACAGCCTCGCGCACGCCGGATTCCTCCAGCAGGGCCCGTGGATGGGGGCCGGCTTCCATGAGCTGTGCCGGATCGGTGAGGAGGACGAACAGCCTGACGTCGGCCTTCTTGACGTCTCGTGAGAGGTAGTCACCCAGCCGGTACAGCATCCGGCGGCGAAGGCGGTGATCGCGTAGCGAGAGCTCGGCCAGCCGCGCCTCCGCGTCCGGGCGGGGACGGGGCTGCCGCGCCAGGTGATGAAGGCGCACCATGGCCTGATCCGGATAGCGCTCGCTCAACGGGCCTGCGCAGACATCGACGAGGACCTTGGACAGCTCCTCACCGATGGAGCTGTCCCGCGACCACTGGTAGATCTGGGCGCGGAAGTCGCGGCCGTGGACCGGGTGGCGGATGCCGTCGGCGAGCACCTGACCCGCTGCCAGTCTGGTGCCGGTGCCCGGCCGCCGGGTCCATGCCCCGATGAGGGGCGACAGGTCGTCGAATCGTCCGGTACGGAGCACCTGTTCGGTCAGGTGCGCGCACAGAGCGGCGCGGTCTCGATCCGTGAGCGATTTCAGGCCGATGCTACTGGCCACCCAGTCCAGCAGTGTGCCGCGCAGGCCGGGCATGTGGTTCCAGAAGTGAGTGCGTACCGCCTGGGCGTAGTCCAGGACCGTGAAGCGCACGCGGCCGTCGGCGTCCGGTGCAGCCTTGATCTCGCGGAACCGTTGAGAGAGGTCTTCTCGCTCCAGCAACGGGCGGTCGTCCTTGGGCTGCTTCACCGCCCGGAGAAGGGCCTCGCAGAGGTCGTACACGGCGTCCGAGCGTGACTCGTCCAGCATCGCGGTGGTCAGCAACAGGGCCTTCTGCCTGCTGTCGGTGAGCGCCACCACATGCGTCGCGACGTCATCCGGGAGCCGGTTGACGGCGGCCAGCGCGGTGAGGCACCACTGGGCGAAACCGGCCGCGCGGTCCGCTCTGTGGGCTTCTGCGATGAGGTGGCAGAGACGGGCGACATCCTGCAGGGCCGGATCGCCGCGCAGATAGTGACCGAGTTCCTCCGGCCACGACGTCATCGAGTCCAGCGACAGCTCCCTGCGCAGAGCCCGCCGCAATACTGCGTCGGCGGCCGGCCGGACGAGGGAGACCAGGTGCGGTCCGAGCTCCGGGTGGAGCATGCCGGGTATCGGGTGCGGCAGGACGACGGCCAAGCGCGCGCCCCGTTTGCGTACGGTCTCGTGGAAGGCGGGGAGTTGCTGGTGCAGCGCGGCCCACTCGGTACTGTCCTTCGCGGACAGGTCGAGCAACAGGCGCTGCCCGCCGTCGATTTCACGGAGATCGAGCCGCGGCTTGCCGTCGTTGTCCTCCGGGAGCACTTCATGGAGCTGTCCACGCGGCTCGGAGGATCGGTACAACAGCATGCGGGCGGTGGCGCTTCTCCCGCTCCCGGGAGTGCTGTCGACCAGAACGGTGTTGGTCTCGGCGAGGACGTCCTGGGCTCGCCGGAATCCCTTGGGCTCGACGAACCGGCGCCTGAGCCAGGCCAGATGGTCCAGGGCCAGGGGACGGGTGCTCTCCCTGGTGAAGTCATACCCGGCCCCGAAGTAGTTGTTCTGCGTGCCGCTTCCAGAGAACACGGACTGAGCGTTCGTGACCTGCGTGAACGGATCCCTCATCGGGCGTCGTCCGGGAGTTCGGGCCTGCGGTGGTAGTGGTTGTTCTGGTCGCCCTTACCAGCGTGGACCGGACCGCTGTTGTTCTTGATCACTGTGCCGCCCACGTCACCTGAGAAGTCCCGGCCCTGGAACACCGGGCCGCGCGCACCCCTCCCGACCTCGTTGCGGACATCGCCCGCCTCGCCGGTCGGTGCTGCGCGATCCGGTTGCTCCGGCTTCGCCAACTCCGGCACCAGGTCCACCAGCTCGGCGACGATGCGATCGAGATCGGCCTCGGCGTTCTGGTTGTCGTAACGCAGGGACTGGATTTCGGCCAGCTGGGCCAGTGGGGCGGGGAGGTCCTCGTCGCGCAGGCGCTCCATCCGACGGCCACCCAGGACCGGCACCACGGGGATACCGCACTGGAACGCCTCAAGTATCTCCCTGCGTACCCAGTCGTCCTCGTCGTGCAGCGCGGGTGACGCGGTCCAACCGGGGCCGATGACGGCGAGCAGAACGCTGGACCGGCGCACGCCGCGGAGCAGTTCGGCGGCGAACTTCTGGCCCGGCTTGATCGACTTGCTGGCCCGGAAGCCCACCGCGGGGCCGAAGCGGTGGCTGAGTTCCCGGTCGAGGATGGTGGCGAGGTGCTCGCCGTCCCCTGTGCGGTAGTTGATGAAGATGTCGGGCATGGCGAAGGGCCTCTCGGGTGGAAGGGCAGTGACGGGGACGCGTGACTCGTGTCAGGGAGCAGAGCTCAGAGCCGCCGTGAGCTGCGGGGCGATGGCCAGGTACGACTGGTTACGGGGGTGGCGGGCCAGGGTGCGTGCGAGGCGGCGCAGATCCGTAGTGACGGTTGCGGAGGCGACGCCGGCCGCCAGCGGGAGCAGCCGGTCTGCCAGTTCGCAGGCACGTTCCGTCTCGCCGGCCAGGGCGTGTGCGAGGGCGCGACGGACGCCGTAGCGGGCCTGCGTGCGCCAGGCGTCGGCCGGTACCCGGGCGCACTCCTGGTCCAGGATCTCGGCCCCCGCGCGCGGCCTGCCCAGGTCGACCAGGCACCAGCCCGTGATCATGGACACCGGATCGACGAGGTGGGTCGGGCCCAGGACGGGTGCGCCGACCGTGCTCGGTTCCTCGGCGAGGAGCGTACGGGCCTGGTCGAGGGCGCGCATGCACGCCCGGTGGTCACCCGCTATGGCGTACCCCTGCCCGGCGCGCTGGGCGGCCAAGCCGCGGACGCGCGGGGGCAGGCTCCCGGAACAGGCGCCCTTGGCCAAGGCGATCGTGTCGGCGGCCTCACCGCGGTAGTACGTGATGAGGGCGCGCCTCACGAGGGCGTACGAGGCCAGGTCGTGGTCTCCGCAGGCGTCGGCCAGCTCGACGGCGTGCGCGGTCCAGTGCAGTGCCGCCGGCTCGGCACCCGCTTCCTGAGCCAGCCAGCCGGTGTACTCGGCGAAGCGGGCGGCCAGCGCGAGCAGCTCGTGCCCGGTCCTGGACCCGGAGCGGGCAGCCAGCGTGGTCAGGGCCCGGGTCTGTTCGGCCAGCACCTGGAGCAGGACGTCCGGCGGTGACATCTGTCCGATACGGCGGTACTGGCCCAGCAGCACGCGATAGGCGCCCAGGGCGGTCCCGTCGTGGGGCTCGGCCGTCGCGGGCTGTGGGTCGACGGTTCCGGCGGCGATGACCGACGCGGCGCCTACGGCGATGACCTGCCTCCGAGAAGGGGCGGTCGCGCGCCTGCCGGTGGAGGGAAACGCGTGCGGCACGGTGGGCGCGGTCCCTGGTTCTGCACGCAAGGAGGGAACGGAAGACCGGGGCGGTAGCGTGTCCGCGAGGTTCTCGGCCTGCGTCCGTGCGGGTCTGCTGGGAACCAGTGCGGTCAGTGCCCCCCGGGCATCGAGGGCGGCGTCGCAGAGACGGGCGAGCTCGATGCTGGGGCGCTTTGCTCCTGTCTCGATCTTGCTGAGCTGTCCCTTGCTGTAGTGCACCGACGCGGCGAGCTGGGCCAGGGTGAGGCCGGCCCCGAGGCGCAGTCGGCGTAACTCGGCCCCGAACACACGCGGCTGCTCCAGCACCTGACCCCCCTTGAGCCGACGACGCCGATGCCCGGGCGTCCGGTCACCTCAGCGTCGGCCGGGTGCGTGGCTCGGGCAAGGCGGTCGGCTGAGTTTCCCGTTTCCAGTTCTGATACCGGGCTTGGTGACACGGGCAACCGGAACTCGGTCGCGGAGGCCGGATCAGCAAGGGAAATGGCCGATGCGGCGGACTTGTGGATTCGTTCCTCGCAGGTTTCCGGGCACTACGGGCGGCGGTGGCAGGTGCTCGTTGCCCGGGGCTGGACAGGGGACCGGCGAGGGGGCCGGGCGGCGTTGGATGTCAGTCGGGTTTGGTAAGAATGCAAGGGTGAGCAGCGAGGATGAGCAGGTCGGTGGCGGGGGCGAGGGGGCGCCGCCTGAGCAGCTTGCGTTCATTCGGGAGAGTGTGAAGAAGGCCAAGGTGCCGCGGGCGAAGCCGCGGACCTGGCGGGGGGCCGCGCCGGCCAAGGAACTGCCGGTTGCCCGGGTTCTTGTCGACAAGGGTGTGCTGCACCTGGATCGGTACTTCGATTACGCGGTGCCGGAGGAGCTCGATGCCGAGGCGCAGCCCGGGGTGCGGGTCCGGGTGCGGTTCGGGGCCGGGCGGGGGCGGGTGCGGGACGGGCGGCGTGAGGGTGGGGGGCTGATCGACGGGTTTCTCGTCGAGCGGGTCGCCGAGACGGACTACTCCGGGCCGTTGGCCGCGCTGGCCCAGGTCGTGTCGCCCGAGCCGGTGCTCGGGCCGGAGTTGCTGGGGCTGGCTCGGGCCGTTGCCGATCGGTACGCGGGGAGTCTTGCCGATGTGTTGCAGTTGGCCGTGCCGCCGCGGAGCGCTCGGGCCGAGCAACGAGCCTCGCCGGAGCCGCTGCCACCGCCCGGTGCGCCCGACGCCGGGTCCTGGGGGAGGTACGAGCGGGGGGCCGGGTTCCTGGAGGCGCTCGCCTCGGGTGGGGCGCCGCGGGCTGTCTGGAACGCGTTGCCCGGGCCCGAGTGGAGTGAGGAGCTGGCTCGGGCTGTCGTCGCCACGCTTGCCTCCGGGCGGGGGGCGCTGGTCGTGGTGCCGGACGGGCGGGCCGTCGCGCGAGTGGACGCCGCGCTCACCTCGTTGCTCGGGGAGGGGCGGCATGCCGTGCTCACCGCCGATGCCGGGCCCGAGAAGCGGTATCGGGAGTGGCTGGCGGTGCGGCGGGGGAGTGTGCGGGCCGTGGTCGGTACCCGGGCCGCCATGTTCGCGCCGGTGCGAGATCTTGGGCTCGTCGCCATCTGGGACGACGGGGACGACAGCCACAGCGAGCCGCATGCGCCGCAGCCGCATGCGCGTGAGGTGTTGCTGTTGCGGGCCGCGCTGGACAAGTGCGGTTTTCTGTTGGGGAGTTGGAGCTGCACGGTGGAGGCCGCGCAGCTTGTCGAGAGCGGGTGGGCCCGGCCGCTCGTCGCCGGGCGGGAGCAGGTGCGGGGGGCCGCGCCGCTCGTACGGACCGTGGGGGACGGAGATCTGGCGCGGGACGAGGCGGCGCGGGCCGCTCGGTTGCCCACCCTTGCCTGGCAGGCCGTCAGAGAAGGGCTGAAGCAGGGGCCGGTGCTGGTGCAGGTTCCGCGGCGGGGGTACGTGCCGCGGATGGCTTGTGCCAACTGCCGGGCGCCTGCGCGGTGTCGGCATTGTGCGGGGCCGTTGGAGGCCCAGGAGGGTGTGGACGCGCTGCGGTGCGGATGGTGCGGGCGTGAGGACGGCGCCTGGCACTGTCCGGAGTGCGGCGGGTTCCGGCTGCGGGCTCAGGTCGTGGGGGCCCGGCGGACGGCGGAGGAGCTGGGGCGGGCGTTTCCGGCTGTGCCGGTGCGGACGTCGGGGCGGGAGCATGTGCTGGACACCGTGCCGGGGGCGCCCGCGCTCGTGGTGAGTACGCCGGGGGCGGAGCCGGTGGCTGAGGGTGGGTATGCGGCAGCTCTGCTGCTGGACGGCTGGGCCATGCTCGGGCGGCCCGATCTGCGGGCCGGTGAGGATGCGTTGCGGCGGTGGATCGCGGCCGCGGCGTTGGTGCGGGGGCATGGGGCCGGGGGGACGGTTGTCGTCGTTGCCGAGCCGACGTTGCGGCCGGTGCAGGCGTTGGTGCGGTGGGATCCCGTCGGGCATGCGGTGCGGGAGCTCTCCGAGCGGGCTGAGCTGGGGTTTCCGCCGGTGTCGCGGATGGCGGCGGTTTCTGGGCCGCCGGAGGGGGTTGCGGCGTTTCTGGGGGCGGTGGAACTGCCGGGGGAGGCTGAGGTGTTGGGGCCGGTGCCGTTGCCGGTGACGGCTGTTCGAGGACCTCGGAGGGTGGGGGCGCCGCCGCCGGGGGAGCGGTGGGAGCGGGTGTTGATTCGGGTGCCGCCGGGGCGGGGGGCGGCGTTGGCTGCTGCGCTGAAGGCTGCGCAGGCTGCTCGGATGGCTCGTGGGGCGGCTGGGGGGGAGGTTGCTGTGCGGGTGCGGGTTGATCCGCCGGATATTGGGTGACGGGTGTTTGTTTGTGGTGCGGGTGGTGGGGGGGCACCCGGCCTTCGGCCGGGTTTGGGGTTTCCACCCGCATCGCCCGTGCGGGTTTCGTTGTCGGGTGCGGGTGGCCCCTGTGGGGGCTGAGCGTCGTCGGCGGCTTGCGGGTGACGGGTGAGGGCGGCGGCTGAGGCTGTCGGGTTGCGGCTGAGGCTTGCGCGTGGCGGGTTGTGGGGGAGGCTCATGGGCCGTGGGCCGTGGGCCGGGGGCCGGGGGCCGGGGGTTGGGGGTTGGGGGTGCGGGTGGGGGTGGGCAGGCATGCGGCTGCCCTCCCGGTAGTCCGGGAGGGCAGGGGGGCGGGCGTGGGTCAGCCGTTGCGGGGGCCGGGGAAGGCCGTGGGCCTCACCTCGTCGCGCAGCGCCGGGCTGCCGGCCGTCGGCTGGGTCGGCATCGAGCGGGCCGCGGGGACCGTCGGCATCGTGGGCATGCCGGTGTTGACGCCCACGGTGCGGGTGGCCGACGTGTCGGTGGTCCGCTCGGCGTCGGCCGCCGCCTGGGCCGCGGCGCGACGCGCGCCGTAACGGCGGTGCACCGCCTGCTTGGTGACGCCGAGCGCCGAACCCACCGCGTCCCAGGAGAAGCCCAGCGAGCGGTCGAAGTCGACCGCGGCCGTGACCAGGGTCTCGACACTGTCCCGCAGCTCCTGCGCGAGACGCACGGTCGGAGCGGGGGCGCGTCCGTAGACGACGAAGCCCGTGGAGGGGCCGGAGCGGCGCGGGCGGTAGACGTTGCCCAACTGGGCGGTGAGCGTGCGCAACGCGTCCACCTGCCGGCGGACCCGCTCGATGTCCCGCACCAGCAAGTGCAGGCTGGCCCGAGCCTGGGCGTCGTGGGTTGCGTGGTCGGCCATGAACAAGCCTCTCGAACCGGCGTTGAAAAGGATCGGGCCGCAACTGCGGCCCGTTGTGGTCAACTCTTTCTTGACCAACGCGTTTGCGCTCCGCTGGTCACGCTGTGGGGGCGTGGTGGCATATGCGTGCGCCGGGAAGGGGCGGTTCGCGCCTCGGAGGGTGCGGACGCGGTCGTGGGCGTCATCAGCGTCGGCGGGTTTCCGCTCGCGGTCATAGACTTGGACGCTGCCCGCCCGTCCACCTCGCCCGAGAGGCCCCTACCCACCCATGAAGCTCGTCTTCGCCGGTACCCCCGAAGTCGCCGTTCCCGCTCTGGACGCTCTGATCGCCTCCGGGCGGCACGAGGTGGCCGCCGTCGTCACGCGGCCCGACGCGCCGGCCGGACGTGGACGCAGGCTGATCGCGAGCCCCGTCGCGGAGCGGGCGGAGGAAGCGGGCATCGAGGTGCTGAAGCCCCTCAAGCCGAGGGACCCGGAGTTTCTGGAGCGGCTTCGCGAGATCGCCCCCGACTGCTGTCCCGTCGTCGCCTACGGCGCCCTGCTGCCCCGCGTCGCCCTCGACGTCCCCGTCCACGGCTGGGTCAACCTGCACTTCTCACTGCTGCCCGCCTGGCGTGGGGCCGCGCCCGTGCAGCACTCCATCATGGCGGGGGACGAGATCACCGGTGCCTCCACCTTCCTCATCGAGGAAGGTCTCGACTCCGGGCCCGTGTACGGGACGGTCACCGAGGAGATCCGCGCCACCGACACCAGCGGCGACCTGCTGACCCGGCTCGCCTTCGCCGGCGCCGGGCTGCTCGCCGCCACCATGGACGGCATCGAGGACGGCACCCTGAAGGCCGTACCGCAGCCGAGCGAGGGCATCACGCTCGCGCCGAAGATCACCGTCGAGGACGCGCTGGTGGACTGGGCGACTCCGGCGCTGCGCGTCGACCGGGTCGTGCGGGGGTGCACGCCCGCGCCGGGCGCCTGGACCGTCTTCCGCGGCGAGCGGCTCAAGCTCATCCAGGTCACGCCGGTGCCCGAGCGGACCGACCTGACGCCGGGGCAGCTTGCCGTCGGCAAGAACAGCGTCCATGTCGGCACCGGCTCCTACGCCGTCGAGCTGCTGTGGGTGCAGGCCCAGGGCAAGAAGCCGATGCGAGCCGCCGACTGGGCGCGCGGGGTGCGGATCGGCGAGGGAGAGGTCGTCGGCCGATAAGTCGTACGCAGTGGCCGGTGGCCGGTGGCCGGTGGCTGGTGGCTGGTGGCTGGTGGCCGGGCGCCTGTTGTACGGCCGTCGTCGGCTGTGGGTGTGCGGCCAGGGGGTCGTACGGGGGACGTACGCTTGACGCGTATTCCCTCAAGACATCCGGAGCACCTTTTTCGTGAGCGACCAGTCCCGTCGGCCCCGCCCGGCCGGCAAGCCCTACCGTCGGCCCAAGAAGGACCCCGTCCGCATGCTCGCCTTCGAGGCGCTGCGGGCGGTGGACGAGCGGGACGCCTACGCCAACCTCGTTCTGCCGCCGCTGCTGCGCAAGGCGCGGGAGAAGGAGGGGCCCGAGAAGTTCGACGGACGGGACGCCGCGCTCGCGACCGAGCTGGTGTACGGGACGCTGCGACGGCAGGGGACGTACGACGCGGTCATCGCCGCCTGCATCGACCGGCCGCTGCGCGAGGTCGACCCGCCGGTGCTGGACGTGCTGAGCCTCGGCGTGCACCAGTTGCTCGGGACCCGGATTCCCACCCACGCCGCCGTGTCCGCGTCCGTCGAGCTGGCCCGGGTGGTGCTCGGCGACGGGCGGGCCAAGTTCGTCAACGCCGTGCTGCGCAAGGTCGCGCAGGATGACCTGGAGGGTTGGATCGCCAAGGTCGCGCCTCCTTACGACGACGACCCCGAGGACCATCTCGCCGTCGTGCACTCGCACCCCCGCTGGGTCGTCTCCGCGCTCTGGGACTCCCTCGGGGGCGGGCGCGCGGGGATCGAGGCGCTGCTCGCCGCCGACAACGAGCGGCCCGAGGTCACGCTCGTCGCCCGGCCCGGGCGGGCCACGACCGACGAGTTGCTGCGGGAGGAGTCGGCCGTGGCCGGGCGCTGGTCGCCGTATGCCGTGCGGCTGGCCGAGGGCGGTGAGCCCGGGGCCATCGAGGCCGTCCGCGAGGGGCGGGCCGGGGTGCAGGACGAGGGCAGCCAGCTGGTGGCCGTCGCCCTCGCCAACGCACCGCTCGACGGGCCCGACGAGAAGTGGCTCGACGGATGTGCCGGGCCGGGCGGCAAGGCGGCGCTGCTGGGTGCGCTCGCCGCGGAACGCGGGGCCGCGCTGCTCGCCTCCGAGAAGCAGCCGCATCGAGCGGGGCTGGTCGCCAAGGCGTTGGCCGGGAATCCCGGGCCGTACCAGGTCATCGCCGCGGACGGGACCAAGCCGCCGTGGCGGCCGGGGAGCTTCGACCGGGTGTTGATGGACGTGCCGTGCACCGGGCTGGGTGCTTTGCGGCGGCGGCCCGAGGCGCGCTGGCGCCGGCGGCCCGAGGACCTGGAGGGGTTCGGGCCGTTGCAGCGCGGGCTGTTGCGGACCGCGCTCGACTCCGTGCGGGTGGGGGGCGTCGTCGGGTACGCCACCTGTTCGCCGCACCTCGCCGAGACGCGGGCCGTCGTGCAGGACGTGCTCAAGCAGGTGCCGGACGCCGAGTTGATCGACGCACGGCCGCTGCTGCCGGGTGTGCCGGAGCTCGGTGAGGGGCCCGATGTCCAGTTGTGGCCGCATGTGCACGGGACCGATGCGATGTATCTGGCGTTGATTCGTCGGACCGGGTGAGGTTCGCCCAGTCGCCCTAGGGGTGCGGTTGTCGTGCGAGTGCCGGTTGGATGTGGCTGGTCGCGCAGTTCCCCGCGCCCCTGAGGGCGGGCTCCTAAGGGCGTTGACCCACTGCCGGTTCCTCGACCACCGGCGTTTCCGCGCCGTCCTCCTTCGCCAACCGGTGCGGCCACCACACCCGCGGCCCCGCGTCCAGGAACAACGCCGTCACCAGCACCGACCTGACCACGAACGTGTCCAGGATGATGCCCAGGGCCACGGCGAAGCCGATCTCCGCGAACGCGACCATCGGCAGGGTGCCCAGGGCCGCGAAGGTGCCCGCCAGCACCAGGCCCGCGGACGTGATCACCGCGCCCGTCGCCGCCAGGCCCGTCACCACGCCGGGGCGGGTGCCCTGGCGGGCCGCCTCCTCGCGGATGCGGGTCGTGAGGAAGATGTTGTAGTCGATGCCCAGGGCGACCAGGAAGACGAAGACGAAGAGCGGGAAGTCCGTCCCCTCGCCCGCGTAGTCGAACACGTACCTGAACGCGAGCGCGCTGATGCCCAGGGCCGCCGCGAACGACAGGATCACCGTGCCGATCAGCAGCAGCGGGGCGATCAGCGCCCGCAGCAGGACGCTCAGGATCAGCATGACCACGACCAGGACGAGCGGGATGATCAGCTCGTTGTCATGGGCGGTGGCCGCGTCCATGTCGAGCAGGGCCGCCGTACCGCCGCCCACCTGGGCGTCGGCGTCCGGTACCGCGTGCACGGCGGCACGGACGCGTTCGACCGTCTGTTTGGCGGCCTCGCTGTCGGAGGGGGCGGTCATCGTCGCCTCGAAGAGCACCTTGCCGTCGTACGACGGTTTCGTCCCCGGCGGCAGGCCCAGTGACGCGGGGACGACACCGGGTGTGCCGGCCACCGCCTCGCCCACCTGGCGGGCCTGGGCCTGGTTGCTGACGATGACCAACGGGTCGCCGCTGCCCGCCGGGAAGTACTTCGCCGAGACCTCCTGCCCCACGATCGAGTCCGGCTTGCCGGTGAACGCGTCCGCGTTGCTGATGCCCTCCGCGCGCAGCTGGATCAGGCCGAGGGAGCAGAGCGCGAGGACCGCCGCCGTGACGCCCCAGATCAGCCGGGGGCGGCGGGCGATACGGCGGCCCGTGCGGGCCCACACACCGCGTTCGGTGGGGTCCGCCGTACCGAAGTGCGGGACGGCCGGCCAGAAGATCCAGCGGCCGAAGATCACCAGCAGGGCGGGGAACAGGCTCATCATCGCCAGCAGGGCGACCGCGACGCCGATCGCGGCCACCGGGCCCAGGCCCCGCGTCGAGTTCATCTCCGCGGCCAGCAGCACCAGCATGCTCAGGACCACCGTCGCGCCGGAGGCGATCACCGCCGGGCCCGCCCGGTGCAGCGCCAGCGCCATGGCCTCGTGCCGGTCCTCGTGACGGCGCAGCTCTTCCCGGTAGCGGGCGACCAGGAGCAGGGCGTAGTCCGTCCCCGCGCCGAAGACGAGGACCGTGAGGATGCCCGCGCTCTGGCCGTTGACCGTCAGGCCCGCGTGCTCGGCCAGCAGGTAGATGAAGGCCTGTGCGGTGAACAGGGCCGCGATCACCGACAGCAGCGGGACCAGGAGGAGGGTGGGGCTGCGGTAGGTGATCAGGAGCATCACGATGACCACGCCCATCGCCGACAGCAGCAGCGTGGAGTCGATGCCCTCGAAGGCCTCGGAGAAGTCGGCGGAGGTGCCGCCCGGACCCGTGATGTGCACGGCGAGGCCGCCGCCGCCCTTGCCGGTGATGTCGCGGATGGAGTCGACCGCGGGCGAGATCTCCTCCCAGCCCTTCTCGTCCATCGTGATGGGGACGTAGACCTGGGCCGCGCGCGGGTTCGTCTGGCGGTCGTAGACCGGGCCGCGGGTCTCGGCGCCGCGGACGCCGTGGCCGCGGAGCTCCTTGAGCTGCCGGGTGTCCGCCGCGATCCGGGCCCTGTCCTGGGCCGTGAGGCCGCTCTCGCGCGCGTAGATGACGACGGCGGGGATCTGTTCGGGCCGGAAGTCCTCGGAGAGCTGGAGGACTTGGGTGGACTCGGCGGAGCCGGGCAGCCAGGAGGCGGCGTCGTTGTCCTGGGCGTCGGTGAGTTTGGAGGCGAGGGGAGCGGTCAGGAAGAGCACCACCAGCCACAGCACCAGCACGACCCACTTGGCCCGTCGCCCGCACACCAGATGCGCGATGCCCCGGTTCTCGGTCATGGCCACCCCCGCAGCCGTTCGCCCGCACGGTCGGCGGCCCAATATGGCACGTACCGCCCCGGAGCGACATCCGATGAACGGCTTAGGTCTGGACCGGCGCGAACATTCGTGCCCGGACGTGGGAGGCTTGGGTCATGGCCGTGCAGATCAACCCCAGCATCCTGTCCGCAGACTTCGCCCGCCTCGCGGACGAGGCGAAGGCGGTGGAGGGAGCCGACTGGCTCCACGTCGACGTCATGGACAACCATTTCGTCCCGAACCTCACGCTCGGTGTGCCGGTCGTAGAGTCCCTGGCCCGTGCGACGGACACCCCGCTGGACTGCCATCTGATGATCGAGGCCCCCGATCGGTGGGCGCCCCAGTACGTCGAGGCGGGGGCCGGTTCCGTCACCTTCCACGTCGAGGCGGCCGCCGCGCCGGTCCGGCTCGCCCGGGAGATCCGGGCCAAGGGCGCCCGCGCCTCCATGGCGCTGAAGCCCGCGACGCCCATCGAGCCGTACGAGGATCTGCTCCCCGAGCTCGACATGCTGCTGATCATGACCGTGGAGCCGGGCTTCGGGGGACAGGCGTTCCTCGACATCATGCTCCCGAAGATCCGCCGCACCCGCGAGTTGATCAGCAAGCACGGTCTCGAACTGTGGCTCCAGGTGGACGGCGGTGTCGCGGCCTCCACCATCGAGCGGTGCGCCGACGCCGGGGCGGACGTCTTCGTCGCCGGGTCGGCCGTCTACAACGCGTCCGACCCGGCCGAGGCGGTACGTGCACTGCGCAACCAGGCGGAGGGAGCGACCGCGAAGGCGTCCTGGGCATGCGGCCACTGAGCCACAGGAACGTGAACGGCTCCCATCAGGGCTGATCAAGTCCGCCGGATCTGCAAGGATGAACGGCGAATCCAGAGTGTGAACAGCAGTGAGGAGATGGCCGTGTCGGGTATGTCGGCGGGCCGGTCAGCCATGCGGATGGGACCCGCTGAGCTGGTGCAGGCGGCGGCGATGGCCCGCCGCTTCTACCTCGAGGGCAAGTCGAAGATCCAGATCGCCGAGGAGTTCGGCGTGAGCCGCTTCAAGGTGGCCCGGGTCCTGGAGACCGCCCTCGAACGGGATCTCGTACGCATCGAGATCCGCGTCCCGGCCGAGCTGGACGCCGAGCGCTCGGACGCGCTGCGCGCCCGGTACGGCCTCAGGCATGCCGTCGTGGTTGAGTCCCCGGCCGAGGCCGAGGACTCGCCCGACCCGGAGAACCTCGGCGAGACGGCCGCCGACCTGCTCGGCGAGCTCGTCAACGAGGGCGATGTCCTGGGCCTGGCCTGGGGCCGCTCCACCATCCACATGGCCGCGGCGCTCGACCGGCTGCCGCCGTGCACGGTGGTGCAGTTGACGGGCGTGTACGACGCCGGGACCGCCGAGCGCGGTTCGGTGGAGGCGGTCCGGCGCGCGGCCCAGGTCTCGGGCGGCGACGCCCACCCCATCTACGCGCCGATGCTGCTGCCCGACGCGGCCACCGCGGCGGCGCTGCGGAACCAGACCGGGATCGCGCGGGCCTTCGAGTACTTCGACAAGGTCACCGTCGCCTGCGTCTCGATCGGCTCCTGGGAGCCGGGCATCTCCACGGTGCACGACATGCTCAGCGACGAGGAGCGGGCGCACTACGCCTCCCTCGGCGTCGCTGCGGAGATGTCCGCGCACCTCTTCGACGCCCAGGGGCGCCGGGTGGGCCGGGACCTGGGCGAGCGGTGCATCACGGTCAAGGCGGACCAGCTGCGCCGTATCCCCGAGGTCGTGGCGATCGCGGGCGGTGCCCGCAAGGCCATGGCGATCGACGCGGTGCTGCGGTCCGGACTGGTCACCAGCCTCGTCACGGACACGTCCGCCGCGGATGTGCTGATGACGGCGGGGCCGACGCCGAAGCCCGCGTTGAACAGGGCTGACCCGGACGGACTCTGACGAAAGGTCGGGGGAGGGCGGCCGTGGCAGCGTGGGGGGCATGCCGCTGCGGTTCGTCCTCTGTCTGCTCCTGCTGGTGGCGGGGTGCTCGTCGGCCCCGGCCCCGGACGGGACCGCTCCGTCCTGGGCCGGCGACATGGCCACCGTCCGGGTGGCACGGCTGCCCGCGCAGGCCCGCGAGACACTCGCACTCATCGACGCCGGCGGGCCGTTTCCGTACGCCAAGGACGGCGCCGTCTTCGCCAACCGGGAACGGCTCCTGCCCGCCCGACAGCGCGGTTACTACCACGAATACACCGTCCCCACGCCGGGCTCGCGCGACCGCGGAGCCCGGCGCATTGTCACCGGGCAGGGGGACGAGGTGTACTACACCGATGATCACTACGACTCGTTCCGGGCGGTGCTGAGATGACGGAGCTCGTGGTCACGCTGGACCTCGACGGCGTCACCGACAAGGCGGGCCTGATGGACCGCTGCGCCCGCGACCTGCGGCTGCCGGACTATTTCGGCCGCAACTGGGACGCGCTGGCCGACGTCCTGTCCGACCCGGGCGTCTGGCCGGCGGACGCGGTCGAGAGGGGGATCGTGGTCGTCGTCCGGAACTGGGAGCGGTTCGCGCAGGCGCGGCCGGAGGAGTGGGCGATCGCCCGGGAGGTGTTCGCGGAGGCGTCCGCGGCCTCGGTGGCGCTCGCTCTAGGAGGATCCTCCTAAGCCCCTCTGACCTGCTTGGACGATCCGTCCGGGCATCGCATTCCGGTCGTCATGGGACAATGAAGTACGTGCTCTTCCCCCTGGCTGACCTGTCCGGGGGCCACCTCTGATCGACTGGGATGTGCAGCACGTGCGTTTCCTCAACGACATCCAGCCCCCGTACGACCTGACGTACGACGACGTCTTCATGGTCCCGAGCCGCAGCGCCGTCGGCTCGCGGCAGGGCGTGGACCTCAGCTCCCCGGACGGCACGGGCACCACGATCCCGCTGGTCGTCGCCAACATGACCGCCATCGCCGGGCGCCGTATGGCCGAGACGATGGCCCGGCGCGGCGGCCTGGTGGTCATCCCGCAGGACATCCCGATCGAGGTCGTCACCGACGTCGTCTCCTGGGTGAAGAGCCGCCACCACGTCCTGGACACCCCGATCGTGCTGGCCCCGCACCAGACCGTCGCCGACGCCCTCGCGCTGCTGCCCAAGCGGGCGCACAACGCCGGCGTCGTCGTCGACGAGGCAGGCCGTCCCGTCGGTGTCGTCACCGACCAGGACCTGACGGGCGTCGACCGCTTCACGCAGCTGGAGGTCGTGATGTCCCGCGACCTGCTGCTCCTGGACGCCGACATCGACCCCCGCGAGGCCTTCAACCGCCTCGACGCGGCCAACCGGCGCTACGCCCCGGCCGTCGACGCCGAGGGCAAGCTGGCCGGCATCCTCACCCGCAAGGGCGCGCTGCGCGCCACCCTGTACACCCCGGCCGTGGACGCGAACGGCAAGCTGCGCATCGCCGCCGCCGTCGGTATCAACGGCGATGTCGCGGGCAAGGCCAAGCAGCTCCTCGACGCGGGCGTCGACACGCTCGTCATCGACACGGCCCACGGCCACCAGGAGTCGATGATCAACGCGATCAGGACGGTACGGGCGCTCGACCCGCAGGTCCCGATCGTCGCCGGCAACATCGTGGCCGCCGAGGGCGTGCGCGACCTGATCGAGGCCGGCGCGGACATCATCAAGGTCGGCGTGGGCCCCGGCGCCATGTGCACGACCCGCATGATGACCGGCGTCGGCCGGCCGCAGTTCTCGGCGGTGCTGGAGTGCGCGGCCGAGGCGAGGAAGTACGGCAAGCACGTCTGGGCCGACGGCGGTGTCCGGCACCCGCGTGATGTCGCCATGGCGCTGGCCGCCGGGGCGTCCAATGTGATGATCGGGTCCTGGTTCGCGGGGACGTACGAGTCGCCGGGCGACCTCCAGCAGGACGCCAACGGGCGCCTCTACAAGGAGTCGTTCGGCATGGCCTCGGCGCGTGCCGTGCGCAACCGCACGTCCGAGGAATCGGCGTACGACCGGGCCCGCAAGGCGCTGTTCGAGGAGGGCATCTCCACCTCCCGCATGTTCCTCGACCCGGCCCGCCCGGGCGTCGAGGACCTGGTCGACTCGATCATCGCGGGCGTCCGCTCCTCCTGCACCTACGCCGGCGCGGGCTCCCTGGAGGAGTTCGCCGAGAAGGCGGTCGTCGGCATCCAGAGCGCGGCCGGCTACGCGGAGGGCAAGCCGCTGCACGCCAGCTGGAGCTAGTCGCTCCGCGGCGGGAGCCGGCAAAGGCCGCAGTGCCCGCAGAGAGGTCGGGGGAAAGCTGCGCGTCGGCTGCGGCTGGTCGCGCAGTTCCCCGCGCCCCTTTCGTGGCACGCCCGTTGCCGCGCAACGAATGGGCGCTCCCCTGCCATGAACGCAATGATCTTGCGTGTATGCGCAAAGTTGCTGCATTACGACCGTGATGCCCTGGCTCATAGGGTCATGCGCTGTACGTGGCGTGGCAGGGACCCCGCTCGGTGGTCCTTGCCCGCCGGTCTCTGCCGCGCCGATCGCAGCGACGAAGGAGTCAGCGCGTGCTCGACCAAGGCGCACCCCCGCACCACCGCACCGCACCGTCCCCGGGATTCGGCGCCCGCCTCATGCGGCGCAAGCCCGTGGAACGCCTGGTCGCCGAGGGCGGCCAGGGCGAGGGCGGCAGCCTGCGCCGCACCCTCGGGCTGTGGCAGCTGACCATGATCAGCATTGGTGCCACCCTCGGCACCGGCATCTTCGTCGTCCTCGGCGAAGCCGTCCCCAAGGCCGGTCCGGCGGTCACCCTGTCCTTCGTCATCGCCGGACTGACCGCCCTCTTCTCGGCCCTGTCCTACGCCGAACTCGCGGGCACCATCCCGGTCTCCGGGTCGTCGTACTCGTATGCGTACGCAACGCTGGGCGAGCTCGTGGCCTGGGTCTGCGGCTGGTGTCTGCTCCTGGAGTACGGCGTCTCCGTCGCCGCCGTCGCGGTCGGCTGGGGCGAGTACCTCAACGAGCTGCTCGACGGGACCATCGGGGTCACCATCCCCGACGCCCTGTCCGCCCCGCCCGGCGACGGCGGCGTCTTCAACCTGCCGGCGCTGATCGTCGTCCTGCTGGCCATGGCGTTCCTGCTCGGCGGGGCGCGGGAATCCGCGCGGGCCAACACGATCATGGTGGTCGTGAAGATCGGCGCGCTCGTGCTGTTCTGCGCCATCGGCATCCAGGGCTTCCGCGCCGGCAACTACGAGCACTTCATGCCGCTCGGCATGGCGGGCGTCAGCGCGGCCGGTGCCACGCTCTTCTTCTCGTACATCGGCTTCGACGCCGCCTCCACCGCCGGCGAGGAGGCGAAGAACGCCCAGCGCGACCTGCCGCGCGCGATCATGCTGTCGCTGGTGATCGTCACCGCGCTGTACGTCCTCGTCGCGGCCGTCGCCGTGGGCGCCAAGCCCTGGGAGCGGTTCGGGGACTCCGAGGCCGCGCTCGCCCAGATCATGCGCGAGGTGACCGGGCAGACCTTCTGGGGCACCCTGCTGGCCGCCTGCGCGGTCATCGCCATCGCCAGCGTCGTCCTGACCGTGCTCTACGGCCAGACCCGCATCCTCTTCGCGATGTCCCGGGACGGGCTGGTGCCGAAGGTGTTCGGGCGGGTGCACCCGAAGACCGGCGCGCCGCGTGCCAACACCGTGATCGTTTCCCTGTTCTGCGGCGTCCTGGCCGCCGCCATACCGCTGGGCCAGCTCGCCGACGCCACCAGCATCGGCACCCTCTTCGCCTTCGGGCTGGTCAACATCGCCGTCGTGGTGCTGCGCCGGACCCGCCCGGAGATGCCGCGCACCTTCCGGGTGCCGCTGTCGCCGGTGCTGCCCGTGCTGGGCCTCGGCTTCTGCGTCTGGATGATGGGCAGCCTGTCCGCCGTCACCTGGACGGTCTTCGGACTCTGGATGGCGGCCGGGCTCGTGTTCTACTTCGTGTACGGCCATCGCCGGTCCCGTCTCGCGACGCCCGAGACGCTGTCGTCCCGCAACACCTGAGAGCTGAACCACCCACCGTGCTCAACGATCTCGACGAACGTATCGTCCATGCCCTCGCCGAGGACGCCCGCCGCTCCTACGCGGACATCGGGCAGATCGTCGGCCTGTCCGCGCCCGCCGTGAAGCGGCGGGTGGACCGGCTGCGCGCCACCGGCGCCATCACCGGCTTCACCGTCCGGGTGGACCCGTCGGCGCTCGGCTGGGAGACCGAGGGGTTCGTCGAGATCTACTGCCGGCACAACACCTCGCCGGAGACCATCCGACGGGGCCTGGAGCGCTACCAGGAGGTCGTGTCCGCGTCCACCGTCACCGGCGACGCGGACGCGATCGTTCAGGTCTTCGCCTCCGACATGCGGCACTTCGAGCGGGTCCTGGAGCGGATCGCGGGCGAGCCGTTCGTTGAGCGCACCAAGTCGGTGCTGGTGCTGTCGCCGCTGCTCAGGCGCTTCTCCTCGGGGTCGCCGACCTGAGCTGTTCGGCCCGGCCGCGGATGGCCGACAGCAGGCGCCCGGTGAGGACGGCGTGCCCGCCGGAGCGGATGACGAGCAGCCGGTAGAGGGCGCCGCCCGGTCCGGGGAACCTCGCCCGGGTCTCGGCCCGCAGCCGGGTCCGGCCGTCGGCGGCCTCCTCCAGACGGAAGACCAGGGCGTATGTCGAGAAGTGGTGGCGGCCGACGAGCACCAGCTCCCGGCCGGCGACCGCGGAGGCCACCCGGAAACCCGGGATCGTCGACCCTGCGGCCAGCGGCCGGGGACCGGACGCGGTCCGGTCGGCGCAGCCCACCAAGCGTGCGTACCCGGACCCGAAGGACCGGTCCACGACCTCCCCGATACCGCGCCAGACGGCGTCGGCCGACGCCGCGACGAGAGTGGTGTGCTCGTCGACGTACGGAAGTGCGGCTGTCTCCATGCGGGGCTCCTGAAGTCGGTGGCGCCCTCAGTCTGCGGTCTTTCTCGCCAGGGCGTTGTTGCCCATCGAGTGGTGCACGCTGAAGCTGACCGCCGGGGCCCCGGTGAACGTGTCGCTGCCCAAGCGGCCGGTGCTGGTCGCGGAACGTACCGTATGAAAGAGACCGGGATGACCCGACTCCCGCTCCAGGCCGTCCTGTTCGACATGGACGGCACGCTCGTCGACACCGAGCGGTTGTGGTGGGAGGCGGTGGAGCGGGTCGCCCCCGGCCCAGTGGTGGTGCCAGCCGAGGGCCTCCGCGAGAGAATCTCGGCATCATCAGCCGCCACCCGGTCACCGCCGTTCTCGGCGACCCGGAGGTCGGGTTCCACGGGGCCGCCGGAGTCCGGGTGGCCGTGGGCGACCGGCAGGGCGGCGTCTGGACCTCGCACCTGGACCACGAGGCGTACGGGCCCTGCGCGGCCGAGCCGCTCGCGCATGAGGGCGTCCGGCTCAGGCAGATGCCGGACACCTTGGCGCGCGTGGGAGGCGCCTCGCCCGCCGTGCTCGTCGGCGACTTCAACTGCCCCTCCCACCTGGACTGGCCGGACGTCGAGCGGCCGGTGACCAAGGCGGCCGGGTTCGCCGACTCCTACCGGCAGGCCCGACCCGATCCGCTGCGGGACCCCGGCCACACCTGGTCCCCGGTCGTCGTCCCCCGGAGCCGCAGGACCGGATCGATTACGTCCTCCACCGTGGCCTGCGCGTTCTCGACTCCCGGACGTACGTCAGCGGCACGCCGCGCCCGTGGCCGGACGTGGCGGACAACGACGGGCCGTCCGACCACGCCGCCGTCATCACCACTTTTCGCTGGGCAGCGGGCCGGGAGCTGTCTAGCATCGGTGTCATGACCTGGCGACATTGATCCACCAGCCGTGCCTCCCGAGGGCCGCCTCGGACGCCGTACCGACGACGTCCGAACCGCCCTTCCGGGAAGGCCCCATGACACTCTTCTCACCTGCACGCGTGCGTACGACCGGTGTCCGTCGGCTGACGAGCACGCTGTACGGCTACGCGTTCCTCGACGACTTCGTGCTGCTCTACCCGGTGTACGCGCTGCTCTTCGCGGACACCGGGATGTCCCTCTGGCAGATCTCCACCCTGTTCGCCCTGTGGTCGGTCACGGCCGTGGTGCTGGAGGTCCCTTCCGGTGCCCTCGCCGACGCCGTCTCCCGACGGCTGCTGCTGTGGATCGGCCCGCTGTGCAACGCCGTCGGCTTCGCCCTGTGGGTGATCGTCCCGGCGTACTGGTCCTTCGCGCTCGGCTTCGTGCTGTGGGGCGTCGGCGGAGCGCTCTGTTCCGGATCGCTGGAGGCGCTGGCCTACGACGAGCTGGAGCGGGCCGGGGCCGCAGACCGGTACGCGCGCGTGATGGGGCGGGTCCGGGCGGCGCGGCTGCTCGCCACCATGGCGTCCATCGGGCTCGCCGGACCCGTGTTCACGCTGGGCGGCTATCCGGCCGTGGGCGCGGCCAGCGTCCTGGCCTGCGTGCTGGCCGCCGTGGCGGCGACCCGGCTGCCGGAGCACCGGACACGGCACGAGGCCGAGAACGACGGCTGGTGGGCGACCCTGCGGACCGGTCTCGGCGAGGCCCGCCGGAACCGTTCCGTCCGCGGCGCCTTGCTGCTGATCCCGGCCGTCGCCGCGGTCTGGGGCGCGCTCGACGAGTACACGCCGCTGCTGGCCCGGGACACCGGCGTTGCGGAGGCGACCGTGCCCTATCTGATCCTGCTGGTCTGGACGCTCGTCACCGCGGCGAGCCTGCTGGCCGGTCCCGCCGAACGCCTCGGCACCACCGGCATGGCCTGGCTGCTCGCGGGCTCGGCGCTCGCGCTGGCCGTCGGCGCGGGCCTGCGCACCCCGGCCGGCATCGCCCTGGTGGGTCTCGCCTTCGGCGGCTTCCAGCTGGCGGAGGTGCTGGCCGACGTACGCCTCCAGCACCGCATCGACGACGCCCGCCGGGCGACGCTCACCTCGGTGGCGAGCCTGGGGACCGAGCTGGTCACGGTCGTCACCTTCGCGGCGTACGCCCTGCTCGGCGCGCACGCCGCGCACAGCACCGTCTTCGTGGTCCTGGCCGTGCCCTACCTGGTCACCGCCGTAGCCCTCGGCAGCCGACGCAACGAATCGCCGCCCGAGCGCCCTCGCGCGCAATGAACCGCTCGGCGGCGCGCAACGGCTCCTTCTTGTCCGGCCTGGTCAGCCGCCCGTACCTTCTATGTGGCCCCCGCAACCACTTCCGCCCCGGTGAGGATCACGCATGCGCACCGCCCTGCTCCAGAGCTCCGGCCGCCCCGGCTCGGTCGACGGGAACCTCAAGGTCCTCGACGAGGCCGCGGGCCGTGCCGCTGCCGCGGGCGCCGCGCTGCTGGCCGCGCCGGAGATGTTCCTCACCGGGTACGCGATCGGCGACGACATCGCCCGCCTCGCCGAGCCGGCCGACGGGGACGCCGCGGACGCGGTCGCGGAGATCGCCGCCCGGCACGGGGTGGCCGTCGCGTACGGCTACCCGGAGGCGTCCGAGGGTTCCGTCTTCAACTCCGCCCAGTTGATCTCGGCGACCGGTGAGCGGCTCGCCAACTACCGCAAGACCCACCTCTTCGGCTGCTTCGAGCGGGACCACTTCACACCGGGGGAGCGGCAGGTGGTGCAGGCCGAGCTGAACGGCCTCACCGTCGGGCTCCTGATCTGCTACGACGTCGAGTTCCCGGAGAACGTGCGGGCGCACGCCCTCGCCGGGACGGACCTCCTCCTCGTCCCCACGGCCCAGATGCACCCGTTCCAGTTCGTCGCCGAGTCGGTGATCCCGGTGCGCGCCTTCGAGAGCCAGATGTACGTCGCCTACGTCAACCGGGTCGGCCAGGAAGGAGAGTTCGAGTTCGTCGGGCTGTCCGTCCTGGCCGGCCCCGACGGGGTCGCCCGCGCCCGCGCCGGACGCGCCGAGCAGCTGGTGTTCGCCGACGCCGACCCGGCCTTCCTGGCGGCCTCCCGCGAGGCCAACCCGTATCTGCGGGACCGGCGTCCCGAGCTCTACGTCTGAACACCCCCGCATTCTTCGCAAGCCTCGCAAGGAGCCCGTACCCCATGACGTCCACGGTGCCCAACGCCGTCCAGCACGCCGACGAGCAGCAGCCGCCGATCACCATGTTCGGTCCGGACTTCCCGTACGCGTACGACGACTTCCTCACCCACCCGGCGGGCCTCGGCCAGATACCGGCGACCGAGCACGGCACCGAGGTCGCCGTCATCGGCGGCGGGCTGTCGGGCGTCGTGGCCGCCTACGAGCTGATGAAGATGGGCCTGAAGCCGGTCGTCTACGAGGCCGACCAGATCGGCGGGCGGCTGCGCACGGTCGGCTTCGACGGGCCCAACACCGACGGCCTGACCGCCGAGATGGGCGCGATGCGCTTCCCGCCGTCCTCCACCGCCCTCCAGCACTACATCGACCTGGTGGGTCTGGAGACCCGGCCCTTCCCCAACCCCCTTGCCGAGGCGACCCCTTCGACCGTCGTCGATCTCAAGGGCGAGTCGCACTACGCCGAGACCATCGACGACCTGCCGCAGGTCTACCGCGACGTCGCCGCCGCCTGGAACAAGTGCCTGGAAGAGGGCGCCGACTTCTCCGACATGAACCAGGCCATGCGTGAGCGGGACGTGCCGCGCATCCGGGAGATCTGGGCCAGGCTCGTCGAGAAGCTCGACAACCAGACCTTCTACGGCTTCCTGTGCGACTCCGAGGCCTTCAAGTCCTTCCGGCACCGCGAGATCTTCGGCCAGGTCGGCTTCGGCACCGGCGGCTGGGACACCGACTTCCCCAACTCCATCCTGGAGATCCTGCGCGTCGTCTACACCGAGGCCGACGACCACCACCGCGGCATCGTCGGCGGCTCCCAGCAGCTGCCGCTGCGGCTGTGGGAGCGCGCGCCGGAGAAGATCGTCCACTGGGCGTACGGCACCTCGCTGGCGAGCCTGCACGTGAACGGCGAGCCCCGGCCCGCCGTCACCCGCCTGCACCGCACCGCGGGCAACCAGATCACCGTGACGGACGCCGACGGCGACATCCGCACCTACAAGGCGGCGATCTTCACCGCCCAGTCCTGGATGCTGCTGTCGAAGATCGCCTGCGACGACTCGCTGTTCCCGATCGACCACTGGACCGCCATCGAGCGCACCCACTACATGGAGTCCAGCAAGCTCTTCGTGCCCGTCGACCGGCCGTTCTGGCTGGACGAGGCCGTCGACGACAGGGGAAATCCGACGGGCCGGGACGTCATGTCGATGACCCTCACCGACCGTATGACGCGCGGGACTTACCTGCTCGACGACGGTCCGGACAAGCCCGCCGTCATCTGCCTGTCCTACACCTGGTGCGACGACAGCCTGAAGTGGCTGCCGCTGTCCGCGAACGAGCGGATGGAGGTCATGCTCAAGTCGCTCGGCGAGATCTATCCCAAGGTCGACATCAGGAAGCACATCATCGGCAACCCGGTGACCGTGTCCTGGGAGAACGAGCCGTACTTCATGGGCGCGTTCAAGGCCAACCTGCCCGGCCACTACCGCTACCAGCGGCGCCTGTTCACCCACTTCATGCAGGACCGGCTGCCCGCCGACAAGCGCGGCATCTTCCTCGCCGGCGACGACATCTCCTGGACGGCCGGCTGGGCCGAGGGCGCGATCCAGACCGCGCTCAACGCGGTCTGGGGCGTCATGCACCACTTCGGCGGGACGACCGACGCGAGCAACCCTGGGCCGGGTGACGTGTACGACGAGATCGCGCCGGTCGAGCTGCCGGAAGACTAGGCCCGAGCTGCCGACGGCTCAGACTCCGGCGGCGCGCGCCCTCCTGTGCACGGGATGCCGTTCTGTCGAACGTACAACGTTCATACGGCAGTTCGGGTTCACCGGGTGCAGGAGTGGCCGGATCAGTCCGGCAGTGGCGTGAGCAGCATGCGTCCCGCGAATCCCACCGCCGTGTCCAGCCGTTCCGTGAACTCGGCCGCCACGTCCGGCAGTGCACGCAGCGCCCACAGTGCCCGGGCCGCGGTCCAGGTGGCGTCCCGGGCCCGCTCCAGGCTCCACGCGCCGAGCAGATGGGTGAGCGGATCGGCGATCTGGAGCAGGTCGGGGCCCGGCATCAGCTCTTCGCGGATGCGCTCCTCCAGCGAGACGAGGAGCTCGCCCACGCGGTCGAACTCGTCCTCCACGTCGACGGGTTCGCAGTCGAGCGTACGACAGGTGTCCACGACGGCCAGCGCCAGATCGTGGCCGATGTGCGCATTGATGCCCGCGAGCGCGAACTGCAGGGGGCGTACGCCGGGATGGCGGCGGAACTGGAACAGGGGCCGCCAGCAGGCGGGCGGCCGCCGGTCGCGGTCCACCGCGTCGACCGCCCGCAGATACCGCTCGGCGAACCGCACGTCCAGCGTGATCGCGGCCCGCGCGTCCGCGAACCGCCCGCTGTCGATGCTCCGGTCGACCGCCTCGGTGACGGCGAGGTAGACGCGGTTGAACACCGCGAGCCCGTCCCGTTCCGGAAGGGCCTCGTCCAGGGCACGCATCCGGTCGACGACGGTGTCGACCGGGGCGGTGAAGTGTTCCAACTGCGCCATGCACGCAGGTTCCCAGGCCTAGGCTGGCCGCAGTGGCGGCGGGCCCGACGCTTCCCCAGAACGGGGGAACGCGCCCGTCGTGGGGGAGGGGATCAGCGGGTGTCGGGCTTACGTGCGCGCCGCCTGGCCGAGCGCAGGGCGCAGCGACGGCGTGCCGCGCGCCGCAACGGCATGGCCGCGGCGGCCTCCGTCGTGGTCGCCGTCGGCACCGCGACCGGGATGGTGTCCGCACTGGACGACGGACGCGGTTCGGACGAGGCCCGCCCCGAGGTGACGGAGTCGCCGGTCCTGGACATCCGGCCGCCCGCACCGTCGCCGTCCCCCTCGGCCACCAAGTCGGCCTCCGCGTCGGCCGTTCCGAAGAAGAAGCCGAGCCCCACGCCCTCGCCGGCCAGGACGAGGACCGAGACCGGGAAGCAGCAGCCGACGACCGTGTCCGCCCGCCTCTACCGCCATCCCGACTCCCAGGTGCTCGACTGGGTCCGTGCCAACCCGGGGGACCCTCGCCGCGACGTCATAGCGTCCCGGATCGCCGGCCAGCCGGCGGCCGTGTGGTTCGCCGAGTACGCGCCCGACACCGTCACCGCCCGGGTCAGGACCGTCACCGCGGGCGCCGCGGCCCAGGGCCGGGTGCCGGTCGTCGTGGCGTACACGATCCCGGACCGCGACTGCGGAGGGGCCTCCCAGGGCGGGGCGCCGGACCTGGACGCCTACGACGCGTGGATCGACCGGTTCGCCGCCGGGCTCGGCTCCGGCGAGGTCGTGGTGATCCTGGAGCCCGACTCGATCGCCCAGTCGGAGTGTCTGTCCGGCGGTCAACGCGCTGACCGGTTCGCCTCGTTGGCCCGCGCGGGCCGCGTCCTGAAGGCCGCGAACCCCGAGGCGCGGGTCTACTACGACGCCGGCCACTCCGGCTGGCACCCGGCGGCCAAGCAGGCGGACCTGCTGCGGCAGGCGGGCGCCGGCTCGGCCGGGTCCTCCGACGGGATCTTCAGCAACGTCTCCAACTTCCACCGCACCGCCGACGAGATCGCCTACGACCGCCAGGTCCTCGCGGCGCTCGGCGGCCCCGCAGGCCTCGGCGCCGTCATCGACACCAGCCGCAACGGCAACGGCGCCCCCGCCGACGGCGAGTGGTGCGACCCGGACGGCCGCAAGCTGGGCCGGACGCCGACCCTGGACACCGGCGAGGCCCGCATCGACGGCTACCTGTGGGTGAAGCTGCCGGGGGAGTCGGACGGGTGCAAGGGGGCACCGGGGACGTTCACACCGTCGTACGCCTACGACTTGGCCTCGTCGTAGGAAGAGGTTCCCTCGTCCAGCAGCGGCTTCTGCTCCTTCAGATGGGCCGGTGCGAAGGCCCGCAGCGCGTGGTAGCCCGTGATGACGACGACCGTGCCCAGCGCGATCCCGCTCAGCGAGAAGGTGTCGGTGAACTTCATGGTGACGTTCCCGACGCCGATGATGATGCCCGCCGCGGCCGGCACCAGGTTGAGCGGATTGCGCAGGTCCACCTCGGAGTTGATCCAGATCTGCGCGCCGAGCAGGCCGATCATGCCGTACAGGATGACGGTGATGCCGCCGAGGACCCCGCCCGGGATCGCGGCGACGACCGCGCCGAACTTGGGGCACAGGCCGAACAGGAGCGCGAAACCGGCGGCGGCCCAGTAGGCGGCGGTCGAGTAGACGCGGGTCGCGGCCATCACGCCGATGTTCTCGGAGTACGTGGTGTTGGGCGGGCCGCCCAGCGCGGTCGACAGCATCGAGCCGACGCCGTCCGCCGAGATCGCCG
The DNA here is from genome assembly GCF_003143935.1 of Streptomyces sp. Act143. Classification (GTDB taxonomy): domain Bacteria; phylum Actinomycetota; class Actinomycetes; order Streptomycetales; family Streptomycetaceae; genus Streptomyces. The sequence goes on from NZ_QFRX01000001.1 coordinate 8,929,967, forward strand.
TACCGAGCTTGTCGTCCAGCGGGTCGCCGGTCATCTCGCCGACCGCCTTCACATGCCCGGCGTTCTCCGCGACCAGTGCGATGACGACCGGCAGCGCGACCAGGATCGCCGACCACTGGAAGGACGGGCCGTGGAAGTCGGGCAGCCCGACCCAGTCGGCCCGGCCGACCCCGGAGAGGTCCAGCCGCCAGTGGTCGGTGAGCTTGCCGCTCGCGTCCACCGAGTGGATGCGGCCGAAGATCCGGTCGAAGGCCCAGGAGATGCCGTACCCGAAGACCAGGCCGAGGAAGATCGCGATCCGGGACCAGAAACCACGCAGGCAGACGACCGCCAGACCGGTGAACAGCATCACCAGCAGGGCCGTCCACTGGTCCTGCGGCCAGTACGTACTGGCCGTCACCGGGGCCAGGTTGAAGCCGATCAGCATGACCACCGCACCGGTGACGATCGGCGGCATCGCGGCATGGATGATCCGCGCGCCGAAGCGCTGGACGGCGACACCGACGACGAACAGCGCGACGCCGACCACGAACACCGCGCCCGTCACCGTGGCGCTGGTGCCGCCCTGGGCGCGGATCACGGCCGCGACGCCCACGAAGGACAGCGAGCAGCCGAGGTAGCTGGGCACCCGGCCGCGCGTGGCGAGCAGGAAGATCACGGTCGCCACGCCGGACATCATGATGGCGAGGTTGGGGTCCAGGCCCATCAGTACGGGGGCCACGAAGGACGCCCCGAACATCGCCACCACGTGCTGGGCGCCGAGTCCGACCGTGCGCGGCCAGCTCAGCCGCTCGTCGGGGCGGACCACCGCGCCGGGCGCCGGGGTGCGTCCGTCGCCGTGCAGTTTCCAGCGGACGCCAAGATCCATGGTGCGGTTTCGCTTTCCTCGTACGTGCGGATGTCCGGACCATTGTCAGGGAGATCCGCCCAGGTCACCGCCCCGGGGGCCGTTGCGAGGTGAGCGTCCGCTTAGTATGACCGGGTATCTGCCGTACGTCCCAGGAGCATCACCCGTGACCGCCGAAGCCCCGACCGCCCCCGCCCTCTCCTACGGCCGGCTGATCCCCGTCACCGTCCACTTCGACGACCTGGACGCCCTCGGGCTGCTGCACAACGCCCGCTACCCGCTCAAGGTCGAGCAGGCATGGACCGAGTTGTGGCAGGAGTACGGCATCCACTTCGAGGGCGACTGGGCGGCGGCCGGGGACGCCTGCAACGCGGTCAAGGAACTGCGGATCTCCTACGAGGCGCCGGTGACGAGGACGGGTGTCTACGCCGTCCACCTGTGGCTGGAGCGGCTCGGCACCACCGGGCTGACCTATGGCTTCCGCTTCTGCTCGCGGGACGGCGCCACGACCTACGCGCAGGGCACGCGTGTGCTCGTCCGGCTGGACTCGCAGACGCTGCGCCCCGCGCCATGGAGCGACCGCTTCAGGTCCGCGGGCAGCGAGCTCCTGCGCGCCGAGGGCTGATCGCGTCGGACCCGCGGGCCGCCTCCTCTTGCGTGCCGGGGGCTGATCGCGTCGGACCCGCGGGCCGCCTCCTCTTGCGTGCCGGGGGCTGATCGCGTCGGACCCGCGGGCCGCCCGCTCCAGCGTGCCGAGGGCTGATCGCGCCGGAGGCTGATTAGGTCAGGCCCGCGAGCCGCTGGTTCCTGCGTGCCGAGGGCTGATTGCGTCAGGCCCGCGGGTCGGGCGCCGGTACCGTCGGACGGTTCTGCTTGGGGCGGTCGCGGTCTCCCGCCCGCAGCACGTTCGCGAAGGCCACCAGCCCGCTCGCCAGGACCGTGACCAGGACGAACGACACCAGCAGGCTGGTCGCCTGGGCGATGGTGCCGATCGCGCTCGGCGCGACCAGCCCCGAGGTGTAGGTGATCGTCGCGACGCCCGCGATGGCGAGGCTCGGGTTCGAGCCGCTGCGGCCCGCGGCGGCGAAGCACAGCGGCACGACCACCGCGATCCCCAGCCCCATCAGCGCGAACCCGGTCATCGCCATGGCCGGGTTCCGGGCGGCGACGATCAGCAGCCCGCCGAGCACGGCGAGGACCCCGCTCGCCCGGACCGTCCGCACCGACCCGTACCGGTCGACGATCCGGTCGCCGGCGAGGCGCGCGATCGCCATCGTCAGGGTGAAGCCGGTGGTGCACGCCGCCGCGAGCCCCGCCGAGGTCTCCAGCTGGTCCCGCAGATAGACCGCGGACCAGTCCAGGCTCGCGCCCTCCGCGAAGACCGCGCAGAAGCCGACGGCACCGATGAGCAGCGCCGACTTGGGCGGCAGGGCGAAGCGCGGCGGCGGCTCCTCGTCCTCGGCGGGCTGGAGGTCCAGCACCCAGCGGCAGGCCAGCAGGCCGAGGCAGGTGAGGACGGCCGCCGCCAGGGTGTGGTGCAGTCGCGCGTCCGAGCCCAGGTGGGCGGCGAGCGTGCCGGCCGCGGAGCCGATCAGCGTGCCCACGCTCCACATGCCGTGCAGGCTGGACATGATCGACCGGCCGAGCCGGTTCTCGACCTCCACGCCGAGCGCGTTCATCGCCACGTCCGCCATGCCCGCCGTGGCGCCGTACACGAACAGGGCGAGACACAGGGCCCACAGGTTCGGGGAGAGCGCCGGCAGGACCAGGGACAGCGTCCACAGGGAGATCAGACCGCGCAGGGCGTTCCGGGCGCCGAAGCGGTGGCTGACGCGGCCCGCCAGCGGCATGGCCACGGACGCGCCGAGCGCGGGGAAGGCCAGCGCCAGACCGAGCTGACCGGCGCTCACCGAGGCGTGGTCCTGGATCCACGGCACGCGGGTGGCGAACGATCCGGTGACGGCGCCGTGCACGGCGAAGACGGCGGCCACGGCGTACCGGGCACGCCTCACCTGCCCCTGGTCGTACAGCACGTCACTCATACTCTCCCGCCCCTTCGCGGCCTGTGGACCCCATCGGCGACGTAAACTATCAGGGACCCTGCCTGATAGATAGGGCAGCACAGGCCGCCCCAGGTGGCGGTGCCGATCTGGAAGGATCCCCGGCATGCCCGCATCCCCCAGCACCGCCCGGGCCATCAACGACCGGCTCGCCCTGCGTCTGCTCCAGCAGGAAGGCCCGTTGACGGCAGGGCAGTTGAAGCAGCTCACCGGCCTGTCCCGGCCGACGGTCGCCGACCTCGTCGAGCGCCTCACCGCGGCCGGTCTGATCGAGGTCGCCGGGGAGTCGGGCGAGCAGCGCCGCGGGCCCAACGCGAAGCTGTACGGCATCGTCGCCCACCGGGCCCACCTGGCCGCCCTGGACGTCCGCACCGAGGGCGTCTCGGTCGTCGTCTCGGATCTGCTGGGCCGGGTCCTGGCCGAGTCGGCGGCCCCCATCGCGGGGGACATCGGCACCGGACCCGCGGTCGAGCAGGCGGTGGCCCTGGTGGAGCGGGCCGCCAAGGAGGCCGGGGCCGACCGCCTGCACACCGTCGGCATCGGCGCCCCCGGCCTCATCGACCCCGCCACCGGCGAACTCCGCAACTCCACGGGCCTGCCCGAGTGGCACCGCCGCCTGATCGCCGCGCTCCAGGAACGCCTCCCGGAGGCCCGGGTCCACGTCGAGAACGAGACGAACCTGGCGGCCCTGGCCGAACAACGGGACGGCGCGGCACAGGACCGGGACACCTTCGTCCTGCTCTGGCTCGGCCACGGCACGGGCGCGGCGGTGGTCCTGGACGGCGCCCTGCGCCGGGGCGCGTCCGGCGGCACGGGCGAGATCGGCTTCCTGCCGGTGCCGGGGACGGACGGGCTGCCCTCGGCGACGGGGTGCGAGGGCGGGTTCCACTCGCTGGCGGGGTCGGCGGCGATCGCGGAGTTGGCGGGGCAGTACGGCGTGGTGGCGGCGGCGATCGGGGACGAGCCGGTCGCCGCCGCGCTGGTGAGGGCGGCGGCGGCAGCCGCGGCCACACCCTTCCTGGACACCCTCGCCGACCGGCTCGCCGTGGGGGTCTCCTCGGTGGTGGCCGTCCTGGACCCCGGCTGCGTGGTGCTGGGCGGCGAGGTGGGTCAGGCGGGTGGGGCGGAACTGGCAGCGAGCGTCGAGGAACGGGTCCGCCGCATGTCGCCACTGCCGACGGAGGTGCGGTCAAGTGCCCTGGGCGGCGCGGCAGTACTGCGGGGCGCGCTGCTGACGGCACGGGAGCGCGCCCAGGAGGACCTGTTCAGCCCGCCAGGGCGCCAAGGCTCTTGAGGGGCGCGGGGCCGTATCGATGTGCGGCTCCGCCGCGTGGGCGCGACCAGCCCCCGCCGGCCCGCACCATTCACACCACCCGGCCGGCGAACCGCCGAGCCAGATACTCCTCGAACGTCCCCTTCCCGACAGCCCGCTCCGCCGCCAGATGCCCGCCCGCCCGGAACTCCCGATAAGCCTTCCCGGCCAGCCGCACGTTGATCACCCGCCGCCGACGCCCCGTCGCCTTCAGATAGGCCCGCGCCAACTCCTCGAACGACCGCACCTCGGGGCCGCCCATGTCGGCCACCCGCCCCGCGGGCTCCCCGGCCGCCAACTCGGCCAGCCGCCCCGCGACTTCGGCCACCTCGACCGGCTGGTCGGACACCCCGGCCGGCAACACCATCACGGGCACCCGGGACACCGCGTTGAAGAACATCACCAGCAGATCGTGGAACTGCGTCGCGCGCAGCACGGTCCACGGCAGCCCCGACTCCTCGATCTGCTTCTCCACGGCGAGCTTGGCCCGGTAGTAGGGGAACGGCACCCGGTCGACGCCGACGATCGAGATGTAGACGAGGTGGCCCACCCCCGCCCGTCGCGCCGCCGCGACGAGCTGGGCCGCCGCCTTCTCGTCCCCGCCCGTCTGCGTCGTCGCGCAGTGCACGATCGTGTCCACGCCGCTGACCGCCGCGTCCAGCGCTGCGCCCCCCTCGCGAAGATCGACGGCGTACGGCTGGGAGTGCCGGCTGAGCACCCGCACCTCGTGCCCGTCCGCCCGCAACCGCTCGGTGACGAGCCGGCCGAGGGTGCCGGTGCCGCCGGTCACCAGGATCGTGGTCATGCTGTTCAGCCCCTTTGTGCGACCTGGTCGCTCCCGGACGGAACGACCTCTGTCTGCTGGGACGCGGGCACCCCTCGGAAATGTGACATGTGAGGGCCCGGCGGCGGGCAAGGGCCGTCGTCACCGCCGCCGGGCCGGTCCGCGGTGATCCACAAAGGACTAGACCAGAGAGTCCTACAGTGGGGCCGAGTTGAGAAGTCCAGTCACGGCACCTGTGAGCCACTCCACACAGCTCACCCGTATGGACCACGATCGGCCGTGGCACACTGGCTCTGTACCAGAAGCAGCGCACTCCGGGGTCGGTGAAAGTCCGAACCGGCGGTTACAGTCCGCGACCCGACCGCTTCCAGCGGCCGGTTGACCAGGTGAAATTCCTGGACCGACGGTTAAAGTCCGGATGGGAGGCAGTGCGCGGCGGGCGGGCATTCGTGCGCGCCGCCGTAAGTGTTCGTCCTCGTGGACGACTCTGTCCGGCGTCGTTCCCGGTGTCCCTGCTCGCTCTTTCTGTCGTCATCGACAGCCCCGGAGTCCGTGCCCGAATGAGGCAGGAGGACCCGGGAAGTGTTCACCGGAATCGTCGAAGAGCTGGGTGAGGTCACCGCCGTCGAGAATCTCGGCGACGCCTCCCGCTTCCGGCTGCGCGGCCCCGTCGTCACCGACGGCGCGAAGCACGGCGACTCCATCGCCGTGAACGGGGTCTGTCTCACCGTCGTCGAGCACGAGGGCGACGAGTTCACCGCCGACGTCATGGCGGAGACCCTCAACCGTTCCAGCCTCGGCGCCCTCACCGTCGGCTCCCGCGTCAACCTGGAGCGCCCCACCGCCGTGGGCGCCCGGCTCGGCGGCCACATCGTGCAGGGCCACGTGGACGGCACGGGCCAGGTGCTGGAGCGCAAGCCCTCCGAGAACTGGGAGATCGTGAAGGTCTCCCTCCCCGCGGACCTCGCGCGCTATGTCGTGGAGAAGGGCTCCATCACCGTCGACGGCATCAGCCTCACCGTCGTCGACGCCGGCCCCGACTACTTCACGGTCAGCCTCATCCCCACCACCCTCGACCTGACCACGCTCGGCCACAAGCAGCCCGGCGACCCGGTCAACCTCGAGGTGGACGTCGTCGCCAAGTACGTCGAGCGGCTGCTCGCGAGCACGCAGGGAGCGGGGCAGTGAACTCGCTGAACACCGAGGCCTTCACCCTCTTCGACCAGCACATCCTCTGGTCGGACATGATCGGCAACATCTTCGGCCTCATCGCCCTTGCCCTCGGCTGGCGCCGCTCCATCTGGAGCTGGCCCGTCCAGTTCCTGGCCGGCCTGATCCTCTTCGGTGCCTTCTACGGCCATCTGACCGGCAGCGCCGGCAAGCAGGCGATCGTCATGGTCGTCGCGCTGTACGGCTGGTGGCAGTGGAACCGCGACAAGGCGCAGGGCGCCGACGGCCACATCGCCCCCCGCTTCGCCACCTGGCGCGAGCGCGGCGCGATGATCGCCGCCGCGGCCGTCGGCACGGTCGCCGTCGCCCTGCTTTTCAAGGCCTACCCCAGCCTGTCCTGGGACCCCTGGCCCGACGCCTACATCTTCGTCGGCACCGTCGTCGCGATGTACGCCCAGGCCCGCGGCATGGTCGAGTTCTGGATCGCCTGGCTCCTGGTCGACCTCGTCGGCGTCCCCCTCAACTTCGCCAACGGCTACGCCTTCTCCGGCTTCGTCTACGTCATCTACGGCGCGCTCGTCCTGTGGGGCATGCGCGACTGGTGGCTGCGCTCCCGCTCGGCCGCGCGGCCCGCTCTGGAAGGAGCGCCGGCATGAGTACGGCAACGATCCTCTACAGCACGGACGGCATCGAGGACTTCGCGCTCGACCCCGTCGAGCAGGCCATCGCCGACATCGCGGCCGGCCGCCCGATCGTCGTCGTCGACGACGAGGACCGCGAGAACGAGGGCGACCTCGTCGTCGCGGCCGAGAAGGTCACCCCCGAGATCGTGGCCTTCATGATGAGCGAGTGCCGCGGTCTGATCTGCGCCCCCATGGAGGGCGAGGAGCTGGACCGGCTCCGGCTCCCGCAGATGGTCGACGACAACACCGAGCAGATGAAGACGGCGTTCACCGTCTCCGTCGACGCCTCCGGCGCCCACGGCGTGACCACCGGCATCTCCGCCGCCGACCGCGCCACCACGCTCCAGCTGCTGGCGAGCGGCGACGCCGAGCCCACCGACTTCGTCCGCCCCGGCCATGTCTTCCCGCTGCGCGCCCAGCCCGGCGGCGTGCTGGTGCGCAACGGTCACACCGAGGCGGCCGTCGACCTCGCCCGCCTCGCGGGCCTGCGCCCGGCCGGAGCGATCGTCGAGATCGCCGGCGAGGACGGGCGGATGCTGCGCCTGCCCGAGCTGATCCCGTTCGCCCGCAAGCACGGCCTGACGATCATCTCCATCGAGGACCTGATCGCCTACCGCCGCTCCGCCGAGCCCACCGTCCGCCGCGAGGCCGAGGTCCAGCTCCCCACCTCGCACGGCGAGTTCACCGCGTACGGCTACCGCTCCACCGTCGACGGCGTCGAGCACGTCGCCCTCGTCCACGGCGAGATCGGCGACGGCGCGGACGTCCTGGTCCGCGTCCACTCCGAATGCCTCACCGGTGACGTCTTCGGCTCGGCCCGCTGCGACTGCGGCCCCCAGCTCGACGCCTCCCTGGACCGCATCCAGGCCGAGGGCCGGGGCGTGGTGGTCTACCTGCGCGGCCACGAGGGGCGCGGCATCGGCCTGCTGTCCAAGCTGCGGGCGTACGAGCTCCAGGAGCGCGGCCGTGACACCCTCGACGCCAACCTGGAGCTCGGCCTGCCCGCCGACGCCCGGGACTACGGGGCGGGCGCCCAGATCCTCAAGGACCTCGGCGTGCGCAGCGTCCGTCTCATGACCAACAACCCCGACAAGACCGACGCCCTCGTGCGCCACGGCATCGAGGTCACCGGCCGGGAGCCGATGCCCGTGCAGGCCGGCGAGCACAACCTCCGCTACCTGCGCACCAAGCGGGACCGGATGGGCCACGACCTGCCCTGGCTGGACCCGGCCCCCGAGGCCACCGAAGCCCCCGTGGCCCGGGTGTCGGCCGTCTCGGCCTGCAACAACCAGTAGCAGCGTCACCAGCACTTACAGCGTCAGAACACACTTACTAGGAGACCTGAGAACGTGAGCGGCAAGGGTGCACCGGAGCTGTCCGTACGCAATGTGGGTGACCTGCGGGTCGCCGTCATCGCGGCGCAGTGGCACGAGAAGGTGATGGACGGACTGGTCGACGGCGCCCTGCGCGCCCTGCACGACCTGGGCATCGACGAGCCGACCCTGCTCCGGGTCCCCGGCAGCTGGGAGCTCCCGGTCGTCGCCAAGGCGCTGGCCGGGCGGGGCTACGACGCGATCGTCGCCCTCGGTGTCGTGATCCGCGGCGGCACGCCCCACTTCGACTACGTGTGCCAGGGCGTCACCCAGGGCCTCACCCAGGTCTCGGTGGACACCGGCGTCCCCGTCGGCATGGGCGTGCTCACCTGCGACACCGAGGAGCAGGCCCTGGACCGGGCCGGCCTGGAGGGCTCCAACGAGGACAAGGGGCACGAGGCGGTGACGGCGGCGGTGGCGACCGCGGCCATCCTCCGCTCAGTATCTGAACCGTGGCGCTGAGCTGTGCGGGCTGTGGCATAGGCTGAGCGTCACCATGTCCAATAAGACGTTCGAGGAGCTCTTCACCGAGCTCCAGCACAAGGCCGCACACGGCGACCCCGCCACCTCCCGCACCGCGGAACTGGTCGGCAAGGGCGTCCATGCCATCGGCAAGAAGGTCGTCGAGGAAGCCGCCGAAGTCTGGATGGCCGCCGAGTACGAGGGCAAGGAGGCGGCTGCCGAGGAGATCTCGCAGCTGCTGTACCACGTCCAGGTGATGATGGTCGCCCGCGGCATCTCGCTGGACGACGTCTACGCCCACCTCTGAGCCGCACCAGCCCACCCCACACCTCTCACGTAAGGAAGCCGACCTCATGCTGCGCATCGCCGTCCCCAACAAGGGTTCCCTGTCAGGCCCTGCGGCGGAGATGCTGCATGAGGCCGGCTACCAGCAGCGCCGCGAGTCCAAGGAACTGCGGATCGTCGACCCGGAGAACGAGGTGGAGTTCTTCTACCTCCGCCCCCGCGACATCGCGATCTACGTCTCCTCCGGCCGCCTCGACATCGGCATCACCGGCCGCGACCTGCTCATCGACTCCGGCGCCAGGGCCGAGGAGATCCTCCCGCTCGGCTTCGCCCGCTCCACCTTCCGCTTCGCCGCCAAGCCCGGCACCGCGAACAGCGTCCAGGACCTCAAGGGCAAGACGGTCGCCACCTCCTACGAGGGCATCGTCGAGGGCCACCTCGCCGACAACGGCGTCGACGCCTCCGTCGTCCACCTCGACGGCGCCGTCGAGACCGCCATCGAGCTCGGCGTCGCCGAGGTCATCGCGGACGTCGTCGAGACCGGCACCTCGCTGCGCAACGCGGGCCTGGAGGTCTTCGGCGAGCCGATCATGAAGTCCGAGGCGGTCGTGATCCGCCGCACCGACGCGGACACCTCCGCCGAGAACGAGCCCAAGGTGCAGCAGTTCCTGCGCCGCCTCCAGGGCGTCCTCGTGGCCCGGACCTACGTGATGATGGACTACGACTGCCGCGTCGAGCAGCTGGAGAAGGCCGTCGCCCTCACCCCCGGCCTGGAGTCCCCGACCGTCTCCCCGCTGCACAACGAGGGCTGGGTCGCCGTCCGTGCGATGGTCCCCGCCAAGGAGGCGCAGCGGATCATGGACGACCTGTACGACATCGGTGCGCGGGCCATCCTGACGACGGCCATCCACGCCTGCCGCCTCTGAGGGACCGCCCAGCCATGTCCGACGTTCCCGCCCTCCCCGTCACCTTCCGCCCCGGCCGCACCCGGGCCGTGCTGCTCTCCGCAGGCGTCGCGATCTTCGCCACGATCACGGCGATCGCGCTGCTCCTGGAGAAGCTCGGCCCCGGTGAGCGGCTCAGCTTCATCCTCACCGCGGCCCTCATCTTCGGTGTGCTGGCCATGCTCGCCCGCGTGCGGGTGGTCGCCGACGACGCCGGTGTCACCGTGGTGAACATCGCCTCCCGGCGCCGCCTGGAGTGGGCCGAGATCATCCAGGTGAACCTCCGCCCCGGCGACCCGTGGGTGTTCCTCAACCTCAGCGACGGCACCAGCCTGCCCGCCCTGGGCATCCAGCCCGGCATCGCCAAGCAGCAGGCCATCGCCGACGCGCGGGCCCTGCGGGCGCTGGTGGAGGCCCGCGGCACAAGGGATCTGCCGTAGAGGCCCCTGTCTTGATTAATCTGGTGGCGGAGGCGTTTTCGTCGCGCCTCCGCCGCTGACGTCCGAACCGGCCCTCAGCGGCCCGACTGCTACCCGAGGAGTGATTCCCTCCAGCGATGGACGGATCGTCCTGTAGTACCTGCGCCGCCCCCTCCCGACATACCGGTGAGGCGGCGGCATCATGACCATCCCCCTGCTGCTCCTCGCAGCCGCGTTCCTGCTGATCCTCGCCAACGGCTTCTTCGTCGCGGCCGAGTTCGGCCTGGTGACGGTCGAGCGGCCGGACGCCGAGAAAGCCGCCGCCGACGGCGACAAACGTGCCCGTACGGTCGTGGAGTCGCTCAAGGAGCTCTCCTTCCAGCTCTCCGGCACCCAGCTCGGCATCACCATCACCTCCCTCGTCGTCGGCATGCTCGCCGAACCGGCGCTCGCGGAGCTGCTGAACGGCCCGATCACCGCGACCGGCATCCCCGAGGGCGCCGTCTCCGGTGTCGCCGTCGTGATCGGCATGCTGCTGGCGTCCGCCGTGCAGATGGTGATCGGTGAACTCGTGCCGAAGAACTGGGCGGTGTCCAAGCCCTTGCAGGTCGCCCGGTTCGTCGCGGGCCCGCAGCACGTCTTCGCGCGCCTGTTCCGCCCCGTCATCGCCGCGCTCAACGCGGTCGCCAACCGTCTCGTGCGCGCCCTCGGCGTCGAGCCCACCGAGGAGCTGGCCTCCGCCCGCACCCCCGGTGAGCTCGTCTCCCTGGCCCGCCACTCGGCCCAGGCCGGCGCCCTGGAGCAGGACACCGCCGACCTGTTCGTGCGGACCCTGTCGCTCGCCGAACTCACCGCGCAGCACGTCATGACCCCGCGCGTGAAGGTCAGCTCGCTCCAGTCGTCGGCGACCGCCGAGGACGTCGTCAACCTGACCCGCGCGACCGGGCTGTCCCGCTTCCCGGTCTACCGGGAGAAGATCGACGAGATCGTCGGCATGGTCCACCTCAAGGACGCGCTCGCCGTACCCACCCACGACCGGCTGCGCACCCCGGTGGGCAGGATCGCCCGCCCCGCGCTGCTCGTCCCGGAGACCCTTCCCGTCCAGCCGCTCCTCGCCCAGTTGCGCAGCGAGCAGCCCATCGCCGTCGTCGTCGACGAGTACGGCGGCACGGCCGGTGTGGTCACCCTGGAGGACATCGTCGAGGAGATCGTCGGCGAGGTCCGCGACGAGCACGACGGCCAGGACGTGCCCGAACTCGCCGCCGCCCCGCCGGAGGACGGCCGCCCCGCCTGGGACGCCGACGGCAGCTGCCGGGTCGACATCCTCCAGCGGATAGGTCTCGACGTGCCCGAGGGGCCCTACGAGACGGTCGCCGGTCTGGTCGCCGATCTGCTCGGCCGTATCCCGGCCGTCGGCGACCGCGCCGAACTCCCGGGCTGGCGGCTGTCGGTGCGCCGCGTCGGGCACTACCGCGCCGAGCGGGTCCGCCTCGTCAGGACGGGTGTCGTCGTGGAGGCTGCCCGATGAGCGTGCTCCAACTCCTGTTCGCCGGGCTGCTGGTCCTGGCCAACGGCTTCTTCGTGGGCGCCGAGTTCGCGCTCGTCTCCGTGCGCCGAAGCCAGATCGAACCCCTCGGCACGGCCAGGGCCCGGCAGGTCCTCTACGGCCTGGAGCGGCTTCCGCAGATGATGGCCGCGGCCCAGTTCGGCATCACCGTCTGCTCGCTGACGCTGGGCGCGGTCGCCGAACCGACCGTCGCGCATCTGCTGGAACCGGTCTTCGAGTGGATCCACCTGCCGCACGGCATGATCCACCCGCTGGGCTATGTGATCGCGCTCGCCGCTGTCGTCTTCTTCCACCTCGTCATCGGCGAGATGGTCCCGAAGAACCTCGCCATGGCGGCCCCCGAGAAGGCCGCGCTGTGGCTCAGCCCCGGCCTGGTCGCCTTCGCCCGCCTGTGCAAGCCGATCACGCTCGCGCTCGGCGCCTGCGCCCAGGGCATCCTGCGGCTCTTCCGCGTCGAGCCCAAGGACGAGGTCGAGGCGGTCTTCACCAGCGAGCAGCTCAACCGCCTGGTGGAGGACTCCGGTCAGGCCGGTCTCCTCGACCCCGAGGAGCAGGAACGCCTGGAGGACGCCCTGGAACTGGGGTCCCGCCCGGTCACGGACGTCCTGCTGCAACGCGACTCCCTGGTGACCGTCGGCCCGTCGGTCACCCCGGGCCAGGTCGTCGAACTGACCGCCCGCACCGGCTACTCCCGCTTCCCGGTCGTCGCCGACAACGGCGCCTTCATGGGCTACCTGCATGTGAAGGACGTACTGGACCTGGAGGAGTCCGAGCGTGCGGTGCCCCAGCACATCTGGCGCTCCATGACCACCCTCCGGTCCGAACTCCCGCTGGACGACGCCCTGACGGTGATGCGCCGTGCGGCGACGCATCTGGCGCAGGTGGCGGACGCGTCGGGCCGGGTGCTGGGGCTGGTCGCCCTGGAGGACGTACTCGAACTCCTGGTGGGCGAGGTGACGGATCCCGCACACCGAGAGGCCACCGAGGTGAAGGTGACGGAGCCGAGAGCCAGCGGAGAGCCGGAGGAGGCACTCGCCAAGTAGCCGCGGGCGGGGGCTACATCGCCGACGGGTCCTGCGGCCCCCGCCCCGACAGCACTTCTCCGTACGCCTGCATCAGATCCGGCAGCCGCAACGTCGACAGGTCGTCCCGCGTCAGCATCCCCGGGTACGTCGACAGCCGCAGATCCCGGTACGCGCAGCTCTTCTCGTACAGCGTCCGCAGGAACCGCCCGTTGCCGAGTTCGTCGATCCACCCCTGGTCCACCACGTGTCCGGCGATCGACCGCAGCTCGTCCAGCGCCTCCTCGTCCCACGCGTCACCGTTCTCGGCGGCGAGCACCTCCCCGATCGAGGTCAGCTCCAAGGGGCGGTACGACGGGAAGTCCACGCGCGTCGTGAAGCGCGACGACAGTCCGGGGTTGGCGGCGAGGAGCCGGTCCATGCCCTCCGGATAGCCGGCCAGGATCACCACCAGGTGGTCCCGGTTGTCCTCGGCCCGCTTCAGCAGCACCTGGAGCGCCTCGTCGCCGTAGGCGTCGCCCTTGCCGTAACCGGAGTTGGAGAGCGAGTACGCCTCGTCCACGAACAGCACCCCGCCGATCGCGGAGTCGATGAGTTCGTTGGCCTTCACGGCGGTCTGCCCGAGGTACTCGCCGACGAGATCGGCCCGTTGGGCCTCGACCAGGTGGTCGCCGCCGAGCAGGCCGAGCGCGTAGAAGACCCGGCCCAGGATGCGGGCGACGGTGGTCTTGCCGGTGCCGGAGGGGCCGGAGAAGACGAAGTGCCGCTTGGGCGGCTGGACCGGCAGCCCCTGCCCGGCCCGCAGCCGCGCCATGTTCAACTGCGCGGAGAGCGCCTTGACCTGACGTTTCACGGGTTCCAGGCCGACCATGCGCTCCAGTTCGTTGAGCGCTTCCTCCAGTAAGACGGGGTCGGTGGGGCCGGCGGGCAGCGGCGGCGAGGTGGCGAGCTTCTCGCGCACCGCGGGGTCGGTCACCGAAGGCAGCGGCCCGGTCGGCAGGTCGGGTTCGGGCAGCCTGAGGTCCCGCCCCTCGGTGCCGAAGAACGGATCGAGACCGTCCGGCCCCTCCAGCGCGTCCTGCGCGCCGGACAGCGTGATCGCCGCGAGGTCGGCCGCGTCGTCGTAGCCGTCGCCCTCGGCGATCGCCGCGAGCCGGGCGGAGGTGTCCATGAACGCCGGGTCGACGCGGTGCACGGCACGGTAGAGGGGGAGTGCGGCGGCGGAGCGTCCGGTGCCCTCGTGGGCGCGGGCGAGCCAGTAGCGCAGCTCCTTGCGCTGCGGCTGCTCGCTGCGGCAGCGCATCAGCGCCGCCGAGAGCAGCGGTTCGGCCTGCCCGTACATCTCCAGGCGCACCCGCGCCATGCCGCCGAACAGGCCCGCCTCGATCCCGAGCAGCGGGTCGTCGATCAACGGGTCGGTGTGCCGGACCAGTTGGTCCCAGTCCTTGACCAGATAGGCGCGGCAGGCGTGCAGGAAACGGACCTGCGGATCGGTGTCCACGGGGGGCAGGCCCGCCAGCGCCCGGTCCAGCTCCGGGACATGGCGCCCGTCAAGCCAGTGCGAGGCGTGCGCGAGCAGCAGATCACGCGGGCTCTCCAGCACCGGCTGCACCCACCAGCCCAGCCAGTACCAGGAGTTGAGCGTCCGGCGGTGCCGGGCGCGCTGCTCCCCGAAGCGCTCCCGGTGCCGGAACATCCGCAGCAGCGCGGTCGTCGTGTCGATGCGCAGCGCGTGCAGCCCGAGCCAGCCGTCGGCCATCCCCGGGTCCATCCGCACCGCGGCCCGGAACTCCTCCTCCGCCTGCGGATAGGCGCCCATCGTGTAGGCATCCACACCTCGCAGCCAGGCGAGGTCGGCCGGGGCCTGCGGGCCCTGCGTGCCGAAGTCCATCACGTCCCCCACAAACCGTGCCCCCGTTGGTTGGCCGCCGGGCCGTCGCCCGTCTGCCGCCTTGATCGAACCGCCTTGCTGCGGACCGGAGTTGCAACGGTGCGCAGAGCTGCCGTCCGTAGGTCGCACCGAGGGCATCGTACCTGCGGGGGTACGGCCCGCCGAAGGGTGCCGCACAGGCCGTTTGACGAGGTGGGAGCAGATGGGGCGCATTCCGGATGGTGACCGAGGGTGAGCGAATCGCGTCTCGGAGCGTCCGGAAAAGGAGTTGAGGGCAGAACGAAGCCCCCGATCACGGGGGAACAACCGGGGGCTTCGCGACTGCGGGCGGCTTCGAAAGGCCGCACATTGAGAACGTAAGTCCTGTACGGCCCCTCGGTCAAGCGGAGTTGGGGCACTCCGGGAAGTTCGACCGCAAGGGTCTTCACAAGTTCACCACACCGCGGGCGGTCCGTCACCCTGAGTGATCACCTGGTCCGGTCCAACGGTCCCGGCGGGCCCGGGAAGCATCTCGTACCCCTCTTCCCTCTGCCGCACCAGAAGATCGGCGAACGGCCGGGAGGGGTCGTCTGCGAAGTGCGCGCGTTCCGCCCGGACCCACCCGTCCCAGAACTCCCGCTGCTCCGCCCCGTCACGGGAGCGGCCCCGGTCCCAGGACTCCTCTCGGGGCAACTCCATCCACAGCAGCATCGCCAGATGCGGGCGCAGCGCGCGACGCCCGGCGCCGACGCCCTCGACGAGGACGACGGGAGCCGGCGGCAGGGCGCGCGGTGGTCCGAAGCGCCGAAGGCGCCAGTCGTAGGGGGCGTAGCGCGCGGTCTCGCCCCGGCGGAAGGGTTCGATCACCTGCTCCAGCAGCCGCCCGGTCCAGTCGAACAGCTCCTCGTGGCTGGCGATGTCGTCGAGATGCAGCACCGGGGCCTCCCCGAGTGCCGTCGCCAACTGCCCGGCGAACGTGGACTTCCCGGAACCGGCGTGCCCGTCGACACCGATCAGCCGGACCGGTCCGCAGGACGGCGCGAGACGGTGGAGGCGGGACGAGAGCTGCTGGATGGCTGTTCCTGGGGTGTGCGGGGGGCCGATGTCCGGGGCCGGAGTCTACTCACGCAGGTCATGCCAGTGGTCGAGGCCAATATTCGTGGGCGTGGCATGTCCCGAAGTGCTGGCAGGACCACGTCGTCTGTGGTCATAGTTGGCGCACAAACGTGCAGTGGACCTGCCCGAACTCGGACACACTTGGGGGTCGTTCCGCCCATGATCAGAGCCGAACAGCCGTCCCGCAGAACCGTTCTGACCGCCGCGGTCGCCGCCGCGGTGGCCGGCAGCGCGGGCCCGGCCGTCGCCGCGAGCGATGCCGGAGGGCCGGCGCAGGCGCCCGCCCGACTCGTCGACAACCGCTTCTGGACGTCGTACACCGACTGGCGCAGCGGCCTCGCGAAGGGGACGCGTGCCGTCGCGGGCGCCCGTCCGGGGCTGGTCATCGGCGCTGCCGCCGGTACCGTCGACTACACCGACCCGCACACCGGCACGACGGCCGGCTGGGAGTACGCGACCTGGACGTCCCCCGTCCACAAGCTCGCCGTCCCCTCGACCGAGGCGATCGCGTCCTGGAACGCGCACACGCCGGACGGCACCTGGCTCCAGGTGGAGCTGAAGGGCACGTACTCCGACGGCACCGACACCCCCTGGTACGTGATGGGCCGCTGGGCGGCCGGCGACCAGGACATCCGGCGGACCTCGGTGGACGACCAGACCGACGACAAGAGCAGCATCTGGACGGACACCTTCGCGATCGACGACCCGGCGACGGGCCTGCGCCTCACCTCGTACCGGCTCCGCCTGACCCTCTACCGCAAGCCCGGCACCAGGAAGACCCCGACCGTGTGGCGGCTCGGCGCGATGGGCTCCGACATCCCCGACCGCTTCACCGTCCCCGCCTCCACCCCGGGCCTCGCCCAGGAGCTGATCGTCCCGCGGTACTCGCAGGAGATCCACGCGGGCCAGTACCCCGAGTACGACAACGGCGGCGAGGCCTGGTGCAGTCCCACCTCCTCGCAGATGATCATCGAGTACTGGGGCGGCCGGCTCACCCCGGAGCAACTGGCCTGGGTGAACCCGACGTACGCCGATCCGCAGGTGTGCCACGCGGCCCGGTACACGTTCGACTACCAGTACGCGGGCTGCGGCAACTGGCCGTTCAACGCCGCCTACGCGGCCACCTTCGACGGCCTCCAGGGCGTGGTCACCCGGCTCGGCTCGCTCACCGACCTGGAGACGCTGATCGCGGCCGGCATCCCGGCCATAACGTCCCAGTCCTTCCTGAAGGAGGAGCTCACCGGCGCGGGATACGGCACCTCCGGGCACCTGATGACCGTCATCGGGTTCACCGCCGAGGGCGATGTGATCGCCAACGACCCCGCCTCGCCGAGCGACGAGGCGGTGCGGCGGGTCTACAAGCGGCGCGAGTGGGAGAACATCTGGCTCCGCACCAAGCGCTACAACGCCAGCGGCAAGGTGGTCTCCGGTACCGGCGGCGTCTGCTACCTGTACTTCCCCGCCCGGCCGACCCCGCGGCAGTGCAAGGCGCTCGCGGCGGTGGGAGTCCGCTGACGCGGCCCGGGCCCCGGTGCGCACCGGGGCCCTGTGACCAAGGTCTCGGTCGCAAAAGCCCCGGTCGGTGGCAAGGTGGACGGATCGGTGGGGGAGTCCACCCACCGGTGGGGGAGTCCACCCGCACATCCGAGATCAGCGAGACGCCATGACCGCACAAGCAGCCACCGCCGCCCGCGCCCGCAGCCGCACCGGCGGCCCCAAGGACGACGGCCCGAAGATCGTCGAGCACCTCGCGGGCTGGACTCTCGTCGTGGTGATCGCGATGCTCGTCACCCAGCTCGGCCTTCTGTGACCTGACGCGCCCATGACCTGACATACTGCGGATGTCCCGCCGCCAGCCCGAGACCAGGGTCGAAATTGAATATCAGTGATCAGCGCGCGGCCGCCCGGCCACGGGCGCGCGGCACCGAGCGTTCGGTCGCACGCCGCGCCGAACTCATCGCGATCGGGCGGCGGTTGTTCGCCGACACGTCGTACGACGCGCTCTCCATGGACGACATCGCCCGTCAGGCGCATGTCGCCAAGGGGCTGATCTACTACTACTTCCAGTCCAAGCGCGGCTACTACCTGGCGATCATCCAGGACTCCGTGGCCGACCTGGTCACGTTCGCGGCGAGTGGCGTCCAACTGCCCCAACTGGACCGGGTCCACCGCACGATCGACAGCTATCTGCGCTACGCCGAGCACAACCAGGCCGCCTACCGCACCGTCGTCAGCGGTGGTGTCGGCTTCGACACCGAGGTGCACGCCATCCGGGACGGGGTGCGCGAGGCGATCGTCGCGACCATCGCCGAAGGGGCGTACGGCCGTACCGACATCGCCCCGCTGGCCCGCATGGGCCTGCTGGCCTGGGTGTGCAGCGTCGAGGGCGCCACCCTCGACTGGATCGACCACCCCGAACTGCCCCGTGACACCATGCGCGAACTCCTGGTGAAGACCCTGGGCGGCGCGATGCGTGCCATCGAGGAGCTCGACCCGTCCTACCCGGCCCCGGAGCCGGCCCGCCGCGACGCCTGACGACCCTCGGCACACCCGAGGCGGAGGCTGCCGCGCGCCCCCGCCCCAAGTGCCCTGCCGCTCAGCTCAGTTGATCGCCTTGATCAGCTCGCCACCGGTGGTGTCACCGCTCAGCTCCCAGAAGAAGGTGCCCCCGAGCCCCTGCTGGTTCTTGTACGACATCTTCGTCGCGATGGTTGCGGGGGTGTCGTAACTCCACCAGTCGCTGCCGCACTTGGCGTACGCGGTACCGCCCACGGTGCCGGTGGCCGGGCACTTCGACTTCAGCACCTTGTAGTCCTCGATGCCCTGCTCGTACGTCCCCGCCGCCGGACCGGTCGCGGTGCCGCCGGGCGCCGACTGGGTCACGCCGGTCCAGCCGCGGCCGTAGAAGCCGATGCCGAGCAGCAGCTTCGAGGCCGGGATGCCGAGGCCCTTGAGCTTGGCGATGGTCGCCGAGGTGTAGTAGTTCGCCGTCGGGATGCCCGAGTAGGAGTTCAGCGGCGAGTGCGGTGCCGTCGGGCCGCTCGCGGCCCAGGCGCCGAAGTAGTCGTACGTCATCGGGTTGTACCAGTCGACGTACTGGGCCGCGCCCGCGTAGTTCGCCGCGTCGATCTTGCCGCCGGAGGTGGCGTCGGCGGTGATGGCCGCGGTGACCAGGTTGCCGCCGCCGAACTTCGAACGCAGCGCCGCCATCAGGTTCTTGAACGCCTCGCGCCCGCTGGTGTCACAGGTGTTGCCGCAGGCGTTCGGGTACTCCCAGTCGATGTCGATGCCGTCGAAGACATCGGCCCATTTGGAGTTCTCCACCAGGTCGTAGCAGGACTGCGCGAACGCGGCCGGGTTCTTCGCGGCCTCGCCGAAGCCGCTCGACCAGGTCCAGCCGCCGAAGGACCACAGGACCTTCAGACCCGGGTGCTTCTTCTTGAGCTCCCGCAGCTGGTTGAAGTTGCCGCGCAGCGGCTGGTCCCAGGTGTCGGCGACGCCGTCCACCGACTCGGCGGCGGTGTAGGCGCGGTCGGTCGCCGCGTAGGAGTCGCCCATCGCGCACTTGCCGCCGGTGACGTTGCCGAAGGCGTAGTTGATGTGCGTGAGCCGGGCCGCGGAGCCGGACGTCTCGATGTTCTTGACGTAGTACTTGCGGTCGTAGGTGCCCCATTCGGTGAAGTAGCCGACGACCTTGGACCCGGCTTTCACCGTGGGCTTCGCGGCGGGCTCCGCGGTCGCGGTACCCGCTCCGGCCAGCAGTCCGGCGCCGAGGACGGCGCAGCAGGCGGCCGACATGAGCGCCCGGAAGCGGGTGCGGGGACGTGGGGAGGTGTGCATCGGGTGTCTCCTCGTGGGGGAGAGGGGAACATGCGCCGATTGGCATGAACGCGGTAAGGCGTTGGTCCGCCACGCTAGGAGGACTAGACCAGTACGTCAATGGTTCGGACCAATTTCGCGCTCCGCGAGCCTCGCTCCAGGTATCCTGAAGTAAGCGGTCGTTAACTGGTGACTCGGTGCCGCCGATCGGGCATACTCACAGCGCAGAGCCGCTGGTCAGCAGCTTCCGAGACCCGGGGGTGCGAGCATCGGCCAAGCCCTCATCAAGACCCGGCGGCGCCGCCCCACCCAAGGTGCGCACCCGCCGACGTGCCCGACAGGGAGGAGAGCGTCGTCATGTCCGAGCGCGCCCCGCAGCCGGTGGACCGTCAACTGCCCACGGACGAGGCCCGGGATCTGATCTCGCTCGTCCGCGACATCGCGCAGCGAGAGATCGCCCCGAAGGCGGCCGAGGAAGAGGACGCCGGACACTTCCCCCGCGAGGTCTTCACCCTGCTCTCGCAGTCCGGACTGCTCGGACTGCCCTACGACTCCGAGTACGGCGGCGGCGACCAGCCGTACGAGGTGTACCTCCAGGTCCTCGAAGAGCTCGCCGCGGCCCGCCTCACCGTCGGCCTCGGGGTCAGCGTGCACACCCTGGCCTCCTACGCCCTCGCCGCCTACGGCACCAAGGAGCAGCAGGTCGAGCACCTGCCCGCGATGCTCGGCGGCGGCCTCCTCGGCGCGTACTGCCTCTCCGAGCCCGCCTCCGGCTCGGACGCCGCGTCGCTGCGCACCAAGGCGGTGCGGGAGGGTGACGACTGGGTCATCACCGGCACCAAGGCCTGGATCACGCACGGCGGCATCGCCGACTTCTACACCGTGATGGCCCGCACCGGTGAGGAGGGCGCCCGCGGGATCACCGCCTTCCTGGTGCCCGGTGACGCGGCCGGCCTGAGCGGCGCGATGCCGGAGAAGAAGATGGGCATGAAGGGCTCGCCCACCGCCCAGGTCCACCTCGACGGCGTGCGCGTCGGTGACGACCGGCGCATCGGTGACGAGGGCCAGGGCTTCGCGATCGCCCTGTCCGCGCTCGACTCCGGGCGCCTCGGCATCGCGGCCTGTGCGATCGGCGTGGCCCAGGCGGCGCTGGACGCGGCCGTGGGGTACGCGACCGAGCGGCGGCAGTTCGGCAAGCCCATCGCCGACTTCCAGGGACTGCGCTTCATGCTCGCCGACATGGCGACCCAGGTCGAGGCGGGCCGTGCCCTGTATCTGTCGGCGGCGCGGCTGCGGGACGCGGGCCGGCCGTTCGCCAAGCAGGCCGCCATGGCCAAGCTGCTGTGCACCGACGCCGCGATGAAGGTCACGACGGACGCGGTCCAGGTGCTCGGCGGGTACGGCTACACCGCGGACTTCCCGGTCGAGCGCTACATGCGCGAGGCCAAGGTCCTGCAGATCGTCGAGGGCACCAACCAGATCCAGCGGATGGTCATCGCCCGTCACCTGGCGGGACCGGAGTCCCGCTGAACTGACCCGTCCTGACCTGCGGCGCCGCGAGCCGGACCCACTCGGGGTCGTGGCGCCCGGGCAGGGTGCGGCCCCGGTCGGCCCAGGCCCGCATCAGGTCGCGGTAGATCGGCGGATCCTGCTGCTGCGGCAGCGGAACCGATCCTGCGGGCGGCGGCACGAACACCCGGCGCTGACGCCCGGTCGCTGAATAGGTGGGGGTCATACCAGGGCAACGCGGTGGTGGTCGGACAGGTCACCCGCCGGTGGATTCGACCGTGAGTTCGCAACCACCTCCGCATCCGGCACCTGCCGCGCGTCTGCGGGTTGTGCCCGTGCCCGGCGTGTGCCCCGCGCGTCTGTCGGGGTGACCCGCGCGTCTGCCAGGCATGTCCGTGTCCGGCGTCCGTCGCGCGTCTGCCAGGCCTGTCCGTGTCCGGAATCGGTCGCGCGTCTGCGGGCCGTCCCCGTGTCTGGCCTCCGTCGCGTATCTGACGTACCGTCAGCCCAGCCGCCTCCAGGGAGGTCTGCCGTGGCCGACGACCGCCCCGTACCGCTCGACGAGTACCCGGTGCACCAGGTGCCCCTCTCCATGAAGCACGTGGCGACCGGCGACCGGAACGCCTACGACCGCTGCATCTTCCACGTCCTGGACCACGAGGGCCGTGCCCTGCTGATCGTCGGGCTCGGGGTGTATCCGAACCTCGGGGTGATCGACGCGTACGCCACCCTCCGCACCGGCCAGATCCTGCACGCGGTCCGCGCCTCCGACGCCCTCGGCGAGGACCGGATGCGGCTCACCGTCGGCCCGCTCCGGATCGAGGTCGAGGAACCGCTGCGCCGGCTGCGCCTGGTCTGCGACGACGACGCGCTGTCGTACGACCTCGTCTGGACCGCCGGCTTCCCGGCCCTCTCGGAACCCCACCACGTCCAGCGCCGCGGCGGCCGGCTCACCCTGGAGGGGCGGCGGTTCGTGCAGGCGGGGAGCGTGGCGGGTGTCCTGCGCGCGGCCGGTGAGGAGTTCCGCGTCACGCCGGGGGAGTGGACCGGCACCCGGGACCGCAGCTGGGGTGTGCGGCCGATGCCCGGCGAGGACGGCGGCAGGCTCGCGGCGGAGCACCCCACCGAGGGCTTCCACTGGATCTGGTGCCCCGTCCGCTTCGCCGACCGGTTCCTCATGGTGATCGTCCAGGAGGACGCCGACGGCTACCGCACGCTGAACGACGCCACGCTCGTCCGCCCCGGCCACCCCGACCGCCAACTCGGCTGGCCCCAGCCGGAGATCACCTACCGCCCCGGCACCCGCCACCCCGAACGCGCCGTCGTCCACCTCGGCGACGTCCGCAAGCCCCAGGAGCTGGAGGTCGAGATCCTCACCTCCTCCCCGCTGGCGCTCGGTGCCGGCTACCCACCGGCCGACGACTGGCAGCACGGCACCTGGCGCGGCCACGGCTGGACGGACCGCCGCACCTACGGCCTCACCGAGCGGCACCCGCTCGCCGCGTACGGGGTCACCGACCACGCCGCCCGCTTCCGCCTCGACGGACAGGTCGGCCACGGCATCTTCGAGCACGGCTCGTTCGGACGGCACGACCCGAGCGGGTTCACCGGCTTCGACTCCACTGCCAGATGAGGGAGTTGACTCACATCCACGTCCGCCGCCAGCCAAGGAGGTTGCCTCGTGGCCACGGCACCTCGGCCCCGTACGACCACGCGTGACCCGGAGGACCTCGCCCGCCGTCTCACGGCCTGGCTCGACACCCGGCTGCCGGGCGCGAAAGCCGTCGGCGCGACCGTCCCGGCCTCCAACGGCATGTCCAGCGAGACGCTCCTCTTCGACATCGAGCACCCCGAACCACCCGTGCGCGCCTGCGCGTTGCGGCTGGCGGCGGACCCGGCGGCGTACACCGTCTTCCCGGTCTACGACATGGTCCGCCAGTACCGGACGATGCGTGTGGTGGGGGAGCACTCCGACCTGCCCGTGCCGAAGGTGCTCTGGCTGGAGGAGGACCCCGGGCCGCTCGGCGCGCCCTTCTTCGTCATGCAGCGTGTGGAGGGGCGCGTTCCACCGGACGTCATGCCGTACACCTACGAGGGCAACTGGCTGCACGCGGCGAGCGAGGAGGAACGGGAAGACCTGGAGGCTTGCACGGTCGGTCTGTTGGCCCGACTGCACGACCAAGTACCGGCGGAAGAAGCCGAGTTCCTCGCGCTGCCCGGCGAGGGCGACGCACTGCGCCGCCACTTCCTGGCCCAACGCGCCTACTACGACTGGGTCGTCGACGGCGTCGCCCGCTCACCGCTCATCGAGGCGGCCTTCGACCGGCTGGAGGAGTTGTGGCCCCGGGAACCGGGCCCACCGGTCCTCAACTGGGGCGACGCGCGCATCGGAAACGTCGTCTACGACGGCTTCGCGCCCGCCGCGGTCCTCGACTGGGAGATGGCGGCCCTCGCTCCACGCGAAGTCGACCTCGGCTGGACGGTCTATCTGCACCGCTTCTTCCAGGACCTGACCGAAGCCTTCGGCCAGCGCGGGCTGCCGGACTTCCTGCGCCGCGACCGCGTCGAGGCGCGCTATGCCGAACTCACCGGCCACACCCCGCGCGACATGGACTTCTACACGCTCTACGCCGCCTTGCGGCAGGCCGTCGTCATGCTGCGCGTCGCCTACCGGCAGGTGCACTTCGGTGAAGCCGTCGTCCCGGCCGACCCGGACGCACTGATCCTGCACCACGGCAGCCTGCGAGCCATGGTGCAGGGCAGCTACTGGGATTGAGCGGTGCCTCTCGGGTACGCGCTCAGGCGGCGTGGTGCCGCATCGCGGGGACCCTGATGGGGCGCGAGCCCGGTCCGCCGACGTGCGAGAAGGGCTGGGTCCGCCAGTCGAGTCCCTGAGGGAGCGTCAACAGCAGGGCGGTGTCCTGCTCCTGGGGCTTGACGTCCGCGTCCGCCGGACGTGCTTCGGCGGCACGGCGGCCGGTACCGGCGCAGACCGTGAGACCGAAGGGGTTCCAGGGCGAGGCGCACAGCGCGTGCTCCGGCAGGACCTCCTCGTCGGCCAGCAGGGCGATGGGCTGCGCGCAGTCCGGGCAGATCACCCGGAACATCTCGAAGGTGTCGTACGCGTCGAACTCGTCGTCGAGGGCGTCGGGTTCGACGCCCTCCGGCTCGGGCTCGGCGACCGCGTGGAGTCGCTTGGGTGCGGTACGACCAGGGCGCTTAAGACTCTGCATGGGATTCTCCCCCTCGGGCTGGGCCGTGAAGGCGCTGCGGCCTCGACCACAGCAAGCACTTCCCGCCCGGTCTCGGCGGTAATCACGAGAACATCACGGAGACCGTTCGGGCGCTGTGGCGTTCGTCACATGCCGCACGCAGGTGCCCGGCGCGGCCGTTTTGTCCCCCAGCCGACGCACAGGCCGCTCCCGGCCACATCACGAACCGGGCATGACCTGGGCCGCTGAGGTATCCGAGGAGATCACGCGCGCTGTAAGTTCTTGCGTCATGGAGGAGCTGGACCGTCAAATCGTGCAGCTGCTCGTCAAGGACGGGCGGATGAGCTACACAGACCTCGGCAAGGCCACGGGCCTGTCCACGTCGGCCGTGCACCAGCGGGTGCGCCGGCTGGAGCAGCGTGGCGTCATCCGCGGGTACGCGGCCGTCGTCGACCCCGAGGCCGTCGGGCTGCCCATGACCGCCTTCATCTCGGTGAAACCGTTCGACCCCAGCGCCCCCGACGACATCGCCGACCGCCTGGCCGGGGTGCCCGAGATCGAGGCCTGCCACAGCGTCGCGGGCGACGAGAACTACATCCTCAAGGTCCGGGTGGCGACCCCGCACGAGCTGGAGGAACTGCTGGCGCGGCTGCGCTCGCTGGCCGGGGTCTCCACCCGGACCACGGTGGTGCTCTCCACCCCCTACGAGGCCCGGCCGCCGCGCATCTGAGCCGCCCTGCGTGCGGAGCGCTCCCCACCAGGCGCGAGACTGTTCCCCATGAGTGAGTCCAGCGCCGTACCCAAGACCGTCCTGCTCCGCCGGGGGGAGGTCCACAGCCCCGCAGACCCCTTCGCCACCGCGATGGTCGTGGAGCGCGGTCAGGTCGCCTGGGTCGGCTCCGAGGGAGCCGCCGACGCCTTCGCCGACGGGGTCGACGAAGTGATCGACCTGGACGGCGCGCTGGTCACACCCGCGTTCACCGACGCCCACGTCCACACCACCGCCACCGGCCTCGCCCTCACCGGCCTCGACCTGTCCGACGCGCCCTCCCTGGAGGCGGCCCTCGCGCGCGTACGGGACTTCGCAGCGGCCCGCCCGGACGACCGCGTCCTGCTCGGTCACGGCTGGGACGCCGCCCGCTGGCCCGGCGGCCGTCCGCCCACGCGCGAGGAGCTCGACACGGCCACCGGAGGCCGCCCGCTCTACCTCTCCCGCATCGACGTCCACTCGGCGGTCGTGACGACGGCCCTGCTCGACATGACGTCCCTGGGACGCGTGGACGGGCCGCTCACCGCCGACGCCCACCACGCCGTACGCGCCACCGCGCTCGGCGCCATCACCCCGGCCCAGCGCGCCGAGGCCCAGCGCACCGCCCTCGCCCACGCCGCCTCCCTCGGCATCGGCTCCGTGCACGAGTGCGCCGGGCCGGACATCTCCTCCGAGGACGACTTCACCGGGCTGCTGCGGCTCGCCGCCGAGGAGGCCGGGCCGCGGGTCGTCGGCTACTGGGCCGAGCGGGACCTCGCCAAGGCGCGTGAGCTCGGCGCCCTCGGCGCCGCCGGAGACCTGTTCGTCGACGGCGCCCTCGGCTCCCACACCGCCTGTCTGCACCGGTCGTACACGGACGCCGGGCACACCGGCACCGCCTATCTGGACGCGGCCGCCGTGGCCGCCCATGTCGCCGAATGCACCGAGGCGGGCCTCCAGGCGGGCTTCCACGCCATCGGCGACGCCGCCGTGGCCGCCGTCGTCGAGGGCATCCGCACGGCCGCCGAGAAGGTCGGCCTGGCCCGCGTCCGCGCCGCCCGGCACCGCGTCGAGCACGCCGAAATGCTCACGCCCGAGACGATCGCCGCCTTCGCCGAGCTGGGCCTCACCGCCTCCGTGCAGCCCGCGTTCGACGCGCTCTGGGGCGGCGAGGAGGGCATGTACGCCCAGCGGCTGGGCGCGGAGCGGGCCCGCACCCTGAACCCCTTCGCGGCCCTGCTGCGCGCCGGTGTCCCGCTCGCCTTCGGCTCCGACAGCCCGGTCACCCCGCTCGACCCGTGGGGCACGGTCCGCGCCGCCGCCTTCCACCGCACGCCCGAGCACCGGATCTCGGTCCGTGCCGCGTTCACGGCCCACACGCGGGGCGGCTGGCGGGCGATCGGCCGGGACGACGCGGGCGTCCTGGTGCCGGGCGCACCCGCCGACTACGCGGTCTGGCGCACCGACGAGCTGATCGTCCAGGCGCCCGACGACCGTGTCGCCCGCTGGTCCACCGACCCCCGTTCCGGCACCCCCGGCCTGCCCGACCTCTCCCCGGGCGCCGACCTGCCGGTCTGCCTGCGCACGGTGGTGGGCGGGCGGACGGTGTTCGTGCGGCCGAGCGAGTGATCTCCGGGGGTGGCGCGGCTCCGAACGGCTGTCGTCACCCCGTCTCGCGACCTGCGCGTCCTCCGCACTGACCAGCGGTTTACGTAAAGAACCGCAGGTCGAACGGCTGTTGACAGCCGACGGCAGGGGGCCGGTAGGTTCGGCCCAGTCCACCACCGGACGCCCTACCGGGGAACGTCCGTGAACTCGTCGCCGCGCCGCTGGGTCAGGGACGGTGTGCCGCACCGGGGCACCGCCACTGGGAGCCAGGCTCAGTGCCCGCGCCGCTGCGAGGGAACGTTCCGGCCGGTCGGGGAGGTGTGACCCGGGTGGGGCCCGGGCGCTCAGTAGACAACGGCTTTCGGTCGACCCGCAGCCAGCGGGCCCCAGGTCGGCCCGAAGGGCGCCGGGCCCCCATCCGCAGCACCCACAGGCGCCGAAAGGGTCGTCCTTACCCAGCTCTTGTTAAAACGACACCACCATACGAACGTCCTGTCACGTCGTCGCACCCGTCGCCCACTATGGTGGACGCCTGCGTACAGACTGAAGGGGCAGTAGTGAACGACGGCGACGGGACCTTCGCGGGACAGGGCCAGGGGAGGCAGTTCGGCCCGCTCGGGACGGCCTTGGTGATCATCCCGACCTACAACGAGGCGGAGAACATCAAGAAGATCGTCGGCCGGGTCCGCAAGGCGGTCCCCGACGCGCACATCCTCGTCGCCGACGACAACAGCCCGGACGGCACCGGCAAGCTCGCCGACGAGCTGGCCGCCTCCGACGACCATGTGCAGGTCCTGCACCGCAAGGGCAAGGAGGGCCTCGGCGCCGCCTACCTCGCGGGCTTCCGCTGGGGCCTGGACAACGGCTACGGCGTCCTGGTCGAGATGGACGCCGACGGTTCTCACCAGCCCGAGGAACTGCCCCGGCTGCTGACCGCCCTCAAGGGCGCCGACCTGGTCCTGGGCTCGCGCTGGGTGCCCGGCGGGCGGGTCGTGAACTGGCCCAAGTCCCGCGAGTTCATCTCCCGCGGCGGCAGCCTCTACTCGCGCGTCCTGCTCGACGTCCCGATCCGCGACGTCACCGGCGGCTACCGGGCCTTCCGCCGCGAGACCCTGGAGGGCCTCGGCCTCGACGAGGT
Organism: Streptomyces sp. Act143; assembly: GCF_003143935.1. Taxonomy (GTDB): domain Bacteria; phylum Actinomycetota; class Actinomycetes; order Streptomycetales; family Streptomycetaceae; genus Streptomyces. Next base: position 8,957,915 of record NZ_QFRX01000001.1, read on the forward strand.
CGCCTCCCAGGGCTACTGCTTCCAGGTCGACCTGGCCCGCCGCGCGGTCAAGGCCGGCTACCACGTGGTCGAGGTGCCCATCACCTTCGTCGAGCGCGAACTCGGCGACTCCAAGATGAGCCGCGACATCCTCGTGGAAGCTCTGTGGCGGGTCACGACGTGGGGTGTGGGGGAGCGGGCCGACAAGGTGCTGGGCCGCCACAAGAAGCCCTGACCGCTGACGCCGTACGGGCTCACGGGCCCCGTTGATCGTCCCCTTATCCCGTGCTGAGCCCGGCCCAGGCACACTGGACGCATGACGACTGGCGCCCCGCCCCCCATGCATCCGTCCCGGCCCCGGCGCTCCCGGCTGCGCACCTTCCTGCCGCTGGGGATCGCGGCGTGGCTGGTGCTGGAGATCTGGCTGCTGACCGTGGTCGCCGGCGCCGCCGGCGGGTTCACGGTGTTCCTGTTGCTGCTCGCCGGGTTCGTGCTCGGCGGGGTGGTCATCAAGCGGGCGGGCCGCCGCGCCTTCCAGAACCTCAACCAGGCGCTCCAGCGCGGCACGGCCCCGTCCGGGGGCGGGGGCAACGGCCTGATGATGCTGGGCGGCCTGCTCCTCATGATCCCGGGCCTGGTCTCGGACGTGATCGGCCTGGCGCTGCTGATCCCGCCGGTCCAGAAGGCCCTCAGCCGCTTCACGGAGCGCACGGTCGAGCGCAGGCTGCGCGAGGCCGCCCCGGGCACCCTGGGCGACGCCTTCCAGCAGGCCCGGATGCACCGCCCCGACGGCAAGGTGGTCCAGGGCGAGGTCATCCGCGACGAACCGGCGGACACGCCGCAGGAGCCGCGGCGCCCTCTGACGGGCTGAGGTGTCCGGTGTCGCTGCCCGGCCCGTCCGGCGTCCGAGGACGGGGCCTTTCGGGCCGATGGCGATGGGGGCTGGGGCGCAGCCCCCGGGGGTACAGGGCCGCCGCCCGGAAGTCGGCCGCAACGCAAACGACCGCGGGCGCCGTACGCACACTTCACGTACGGCGCCCGCGGTTTTTTACGTGCGCTGTGTTCCCGCTCAGGCCCCGAAGGGACTACGCGGACTTACGGCTGTCCCGGGGGTGAACCGCGATGTTCATCGCCCCCGAACGGAGAACCGCCAGACGCTCCTCGAGGACCTCTTCGAGTTCCTCGCGGGTGCGCCGCTCCATCAGCATGTCCCAATGCGTACGCGCGGGCTTGGCCTTCTTCTCTTCAGGGCCGTCGCCGTCAACGAGGAGTGCCTGGGCCCCGCAGACCTTGCACTCCCACTCCGGCGGGATCTCCGCCTCGACCGAGAAGGGCATCTCAAAACGATGTCCCTTCTCGCATGCGTACTCCACGGCCTGGCGCGGGGCCAGGTCGATGCCGCGGTCCGTCTCGTAGCTGGTCACCACGAGGCGCGTGCCGCGAAGAGCTCGCTCACTCATGAATCGTGCCTCCCGGGCTTGTCGCCCACAGGACAGGTGTCGCTGTCGTCGTCATCCGGTCAACGTCCGGTCGGCGGTAAAGATTCCCGTTCCGGGTCATGCGTCGCCGTCGTAGCCGCCCCTTGTTGTACCCACCGGCGCCCGGTTTGTCACATCTGCTAGCAGATGTCACCCAGCGTTTCGGCATCTTTGACGCGCAGTAACGGTACGCCAGGCAGGCCAAACGCGTACACTACCGCCCTTTCGCGTCGAACGCTAAATCTTCCCCGGAACGGGATTGCCCGCGTCGCGGATCGCCTGCCGTACCGGAACCCGGGCGAGCAGGACGAACCCGAGCGCGAAGAAGACCACCAGGGAGATGATCGCGTCCCGGTAGCTCCCGGTCAGCTGGTACGTGATCCCGAACAGCAGCGGGCCCAGCCAGCTCATGCCCCGGTCGCTCATCTCGTACGCCGAGAAGTATTCGGCCTCCTTGCCGGGCGGCACGAGATGGGAGAACAGGGAGCGCGACAGGGCCTGGCTGCCGCCGAGGACCAGGCCGATCCCGGCGGCCAGCACGAAGAACCACACCGGCGCCCCGGCGGGCAGGAAGTACCCGGCCGCCAGGGTCGCCGTCCACGCCACCAGCGAGCCGAGGATCGTCCGCTTGGCGCCGTAGATCCGGGCCAGCCGGCCCATGCCGAGCGCGCCCGCCACCGCCAGCACCTGGACCAGCAGTACCGCCCCGATGAGCGTCGACTGACCGAGGTCCAGCTCCTCGGAGCCGTAGACGGACGCCTGCGAGATGACGGTCTGGATGCCGTCGTTGTAGACGAGGTACGCCAGCAGGAAGGCGAGCGTCAGCGGGTGGCGGCGCATGTCGCGGACGGTGGCCGCCAGCTGCCCGAAGCCCGGGGCCGTCGCCTCCTTCGCGGGGGCCCGGCGGTCGCGCAGCCGTCGGAGCGGTACGAGGGTGAAGGCGCCCCACCACAGGCCCGCGGAGGCCAGACAGATCCGGACGGCCATGCCCTCCGACAGGCCGAAGGAGTCGTGGGCGGTGTAGAGGACCAGGTTGACGACCAGGACGAGGGAGCCCGCCATGTAGCCGAAGGCCCACCCGCGGGAGGAGACCGCGTCGCGCTCCTCGGGCGGGGCGATCTGCGGGAGGTAGGAGTTGTAGAGCATCGTCCCGACGGCCGACGCCGCGTTCGCGACGATCAGCAGGAGGCCGCCGAGGAGATAGCGGTCGCCGCCGAGGAAGAACATCGCCGTCGTCGCCGCGGCCCCGGTGTAGGCGGCCGCCGCCAGCAGGGGCTTCTTGCGGCCCGTGCGGTCGGCCGCGGCACCCACGAGCGGCATCACCAGCACCGCCACGATCACCGACAGGGACACCGAGTACGCGAAGAAGGACCCGGCGCGCACCGGGATGCCCAGCGGGTGGACGAAGCCGTCCGCGTCGGCGGCGTCCTCCGCCACCGAGGTCAGATAGGGGCCGAGGAACACGGTGAGCACGCTCGTCGAGTAGACGGAGCACGCCCAGTCGTAGAAGTACCAGCCGCGCTGCTCGCGCCGCCGGTCGGCGGCCTCCGCCACCAAGGTGTCCGCGCCCATCCCGCCCCTTGTTGATCCCGCGCGCGGGTGGCGGTCCAGGGCGGGGAAGGTCGCTCAGACCCAGACGCCGCGGTCCTCCATGACCTTGCGCAACGTGTCGATGTGATCGGTCATGATGCCATCGACGCCCAGGTCCAGAAGACGGTGCATGCGATCGGGATCGTTGATGGTCCACACGTGCACCTGAAGCCCGCGCGCGTGGGCGGCGCGCACGAAGCGGTGGTCGACGACCTGGATGCCCGACTGGGCCTCCGGCACCTGGGCGGCGACCGCGGATCGGCGCAGCGCGGCCGGTACGCCCCAGGAGCGCAGCCGCAGGTTGAGGACGCCCCGTGTGCCGTACGAGGTGGCCAGGCGCGGGCCGGCCAGCCGCTGGGCGCGCACGACCCGGGCCTCGGAGAACGAGCCGACGCAGATCCGGTCCCAGGTGTCGGTCCGCTCGACCAGGTCGAGGAAGGGGTGCAGCGCCGACTCCGCCTTCAGGTCCACGTTCCAGCGCGCGTCCGGGAAGGTCTCCAGGAGCTCCTCGAACAGCGGCACCGGCTCCCTGCCCGCCACGCGCGCGTGGCTCACGTCCGCCCAGGGCTGGTCGGCGATCCGGCCCTGGCCGTCCGTGACCCGGTCCAGGGTCGCGTCGTGGAAGGCGACGAGCTTGCCGTCGGCGGTGGCGTGGACGTCGGTCTCCAGATACCGGTAGCCCGTCTCCACCGCCCGCCGGAACTGCGGCAGCGTGTTCTCCAGACCGTCCGCCGCTCCGCCCCGGTGGGCGAAGGGGATCGGGCCGGGATGGTCGAGGTAGGGGTGGCGTATCCGGGTGCTCACCGACGCAGTATCGCCCGCCGGGGTTGCCCGGCGGCAACGACCGTGCTGCCGTCCGATGCCGAAGGGGCGTCGAACACCCGCAGGAAGAGCTGGGCCAGCGGGCCGATGGACAGCGCGTAGAGCACGGTCCCGACGCCGATCGTGCCGCCGAGCAGGAAGCCGGTCACGACGACGGTGATCTCGACGGCCGTGCGCATGAGGCGGATCGAGCGGCCCGTGCGCCGGTGGAGACCGGTCATCAGGCCGTCCCTGGGACCGGGGCCGAAGCGGGCGGCGATGTACAGGCCCGTGGCCGCGCCGTTGAGCACGATGCCGAGCGCGAGGAGAGGGACGCGCACGGCCAGGGTGTGCGCCGCGGGCACCACGGCGAGCGTGCCGTCCATCGCGAGGCCGACCACGAAGACATTGGAGACGGTGCCGAGGCCGGGGCGCTGGCGCAGCGGGATCCACAGGAGCAGCACGGCTGCGCCCACGATGATCGACACGACACCGATCGTCAGGCCGGTCAGCTCGGCGAGGCCCTGGTGCAGCACGTTCCACGGCTCCAGGCCGAGGCCCGCCTGGACGAGCAGCCCGGAACTCGCCCCGTACAGCGCGAGACCGACATAGAGCTGGATCAGCCGTCGCCCGAGACGGCGATTCGTGGTCAAAGGGTCCCCCCGATGGTGGTTGTGGCCTGCTTCGTGTCACTCTGTGGCTTGGGTGGAAACATCATCCATGGCCAATTCGGGGAAGGTGGACTGATTTCCATGGCGCAGTGGACCTCGGCGGTGGGGCCGGCGCAGCTCGCCCGGCTGCTCAACTCCCAGCAGGACCGTCCGGCCGGCCCGGGGACGCGCCGCCCGCCCGCCTATCGCGCGCTCGCCGACGGCATCCGGCTGCTGGTCCTGGAAGGCCGTGTCCCGGTGGCCGCCCGGCTGCCCGCCGAACGCGAACTGGCGCTGTCCCTGTCCGTCAGTCGTACGACGGTGGCGGCGGCCTACGAGGCGCTGCGCACCGAGGGATTCCTGGAGTCGCGGCGCGGCGCGGGGAGCTGGACGGCGGTTCCGGCCGGGAACCCGCTCCCCGCGCGCGGCCTCGAACCGCTGCCGCCCGAGGCCCTGGGCTCGATGATCGACCTCGGCTGCGCGGCCCTGCCCGCCCCCGAGCCGTGGCTGACCCGCGCGGTGCAGGGCGCCCTGGAGGAGCTGCCGCCGTACGCCCACACGCACGGCGACTATCCCGCCGGGCTGCCCGCGCTGCGCTCGATGATCGCCGAGCGGTACACCGTGCGGGGCATCCCGACCATGCCCGAGCAGATCATGGTGACGACCGGCGCGATGGGCGCCATCGACGCCATCTGCCACCTCTTCGGGGGGCGGGGCGAACGCATCGCCGTCGAGTCGCCGTCGTACGCCAACATCCTGCAGCTGATGCGCGAGGCGGGGGCGCGGCTGGTGCCGGTCGCGATGGCCGACGGGCTGAGCGGCTGGGACATGGACCGGTGGCGGCAGGTGCTGCGGGACGCGGCGCCCCGGATCGCCTACGTCGTCGCCGACTTCCACAACCCCACCGGCGCGCTCGCCGCCGACGACCAGCGGCGGCAGCTGGTGGAGGCGGCGCGGTCGGCGGGCACCGTCCTGGTGGCCGACGAGACGATGTCGGAGCTGTGGCTGGACGAGGACGTGGAGATGCCGCGGCCCGTCTGCGGATTCGACCCCGCCGGGTCCACGGTGATCACCGTCGGCTCGGCCAGCAAGGCGTTCTGGGCGGGGATGCGGATCGGGTGGGTACGGGCGGCGCCGGACGTCATCCGCAGTCTCGTCGCCGCACGGGCCTACGCCGATCTGGGGACCCCTGTGCTGGAGCAGCTGGCCGTGAACTGGCTGTTCAGCACGGGAGGGTGGGAGCAGGCCGTGGACATGCGGCGGGTGCAGGGGCGGGAGAACCGGGACGCCCTGGTGGCGGCGGTGCGTCGGGAGCTGCCGACATGGGAGTTCGAGGTGCCGCGGGGTGGGCTGACGCTGTGGGTGAAGGCGGGCGGCTTGTCCGGCTCGCGGCTGGCCGAGGCGGGGGAGCGGGTCGGGGTACGGGTCCCGTCCGGGCCGCGCTTCGGCGTCGACGGGGCCTTCGAGGGGTATGTGCGGCTGCCGTTCACCGTGGGGGGTGCGGTGGCGGACGAGGCCGCGGCGAGGCTGGCGGCGGCGGCGCGGATTGTGGAAAGCGGCGGGACAGGGGGAGGAGAAGCGCCGCGTACGTTTGTCGCGTAACGGCGCCGGTAGCTCCCTGGGGGCGCGGGGAACTGCGCGACCGGCCACCACTGGCCCGCAGCCGCACGACCGCCCGCGCCACCTACGGCGCCTCTGCGACCACAACCTCCGCTTCCGTCGGAATCTGCTCTGCTTCCACGGGAGTGGTCCGCGGCGGCAGCAGCGCCAGCACCGCCTGCCGGTCCGCGTCGCTCGTCGCGTCGTCGTACGGATCCGGCGTCGACGGCACCTGAAGGCGATGGACCGGACCCGCGCCCAGGCGGGCGTACCCGCGGCCCGGCGGGACGTCCGCGACCGGAGTGGTGTGCGGCGGAGTGCCCAGGACCGCCTCCAATTGACCCGGCGTCGCCGGGCCGAGGACGACACGCGCGCGCGTGTGCTGCCGTACCGCGTCGCTCAGCGCGTCCGCGCTGTCGAACTGATCGGTCACGACCACCGTGACGTTCGCCGCACGGCCGTGCCGCAGCGGGACCTGGAGGAGGGACTGCGGGTCGCGGTGGCCGTCGGCCGCGGCCAGGTGGGTGAAGGCGCTCGGGCGGTCCAGGAGGATCCACAGGGGGCGCCGGGTGTCGTCCGGCGGCGGGTGGCCCGCCTGGCGGGCCCGGTTCATGGCGATCAGGCGCCGCTCCGTCTCGGTGGCGGCCCATTCGAGGCTCGCCAGGGCGCCGGTGAGCCCGCACTCGACGGCCAGGACGCCGTCCCGGCCGGTGAGACAGGCGTACTCGCCGGTGCCGCCGCCGTCGACGATGACGACGTCGCCTTGGGGGAGCGCCTGGAGGGCGATGGAGCGCAGCAGCGTCGAGGTGCCGCTGCCCGGCTGGCCCATGACCAGCAGGTGGGGTTCGGTGGAGCGGACGCCGGTGCGCCAGACGACGGGGGGTACGTCGCGCTGTTCCGCCCCGTGGGTGAGGGGCAGGGTGCGCTGGACCTCGGTGGGGTCGGTGAAGCCGAGGACCGTTTCGCCCGGAGCCGTGACGAATCGCTGGGCGGCGATGTCGGTGGGCAGCGGGGGCAGGACGGTGACGGAGAGCTGGTTGCCCTCCTCGTCCCAGGCGAAGCGGTATTCACGGCCGCGGCCCGACTTGGCGTGCAGCAACTGCTCGATCCGCGCGCGTGAGTCGGCCTCGCCGTCCGTGAAGTAGGCGGGGTAGCGGATCACGAGCTGGGTGACGCGGCTCGTCTCGTCGAACTCGTACTGCGGGAAGGCCTTCTCCCATTCCCCGCCGTGGGCGTAGAGCGGAGCCGGGTCCTCGGCGGTGGAGAAGTACGGCACCAGCGCCTCGTAGAGGGACTTCAGCCGCTGGGTCTGCGACTCGTCCGGGCCTTCCGGCGCGGGCGGGGTGCGGTCCCTGCCCTGCCATGCTGCCGCCGCCATCAGGATGATGACGGCGAGCAGCGGACCGTACGGCACGAGGGCCACGACCAGGACCACCGACGCCACCAGGAAAAGCAGCGGCCCGCGCTTGTCCTTGGGGGTGTCGGCCCACTTGCGCCGCCCGGCCGAGGCCAGCCGGCGCAGTCCGCGGGTGATCGTGATCAGCGGGTGGAGGACGTCGGTGGCGCTGTCGGCCGCCGTCCGGGCCAGCTCCCGGCTCCGGGCGATCTGCGCGCTGCCTGTGCTCAGGATGCGGGGGAGGGGGCGCCGGGCCACTGCAGTCTCCTGAAAGTGCGTACGGAAGGGAGGGACGCCTGGGGATGGGGCGTCGGGTGGAGCGTCAGAACTTGATGCCGCCGAGCAGGCTCGCCAGGCTCTCTCCGCCGGCTCTGATGCTCGGAGCGATGGCGGTGCTCGCGAGGTAGAAGCCGAAGAGGGCGGCGACGAAGGCGTGCGACGCCTTGAGTCCGTCCTTGCGGAAGAAGAGGAAGACGATGATGCCGAGCAGGACCACGCCTGAGATGGACAGGATCATTTGAGGTCTCCTGGTTCGGGGGGACAGTCACCATGAGTACTTCCAGGCTCACAGGATGTATCCATACGATAAAAGGTGCAACTGGGTGAATTTCTGGATGTTTCACCCGTCTGACGGGGGTGGCTTGGGCCGGATGAGCAGGGGACTTGCGTCCGACCGGGTCAGTGGTGATCTTTACCTCCGGCACATCGGGTCATGTGCCGCGCGAGCCAGTACCCTGGCGATTCACCTGAACGGTTGTATGAGAGGCGGTCCAACCGATGACTGAAGCCCCCGACCCCGAGGTCGTGGAGCTGGCGACCAAGATCTTCGATCTGGCCCGCAGGGGGCAGACCGAGGCGCTGGTGTCGTACGTCGACGCGGGTGTTCCGGCCAACCTCACCAACGACCGCGGTGACTCCCTCGTGATGCTCGCCGCCTATCACGGCCATGCCGACGCGGTGCGCGCGCTGCTCGCGCGCGGGGCCGCGGCCGACGAGGTCAACGACCGAGGCCAGACCCCGCTCGCCGGGGCGGTCTTCAAGGGGGAGACGGAAGTGATCAAGGCACTTCTGGAGGGTGGTGCCGATCCGGCCGCGGGGACCCCGTCGGCCGTCGACACCGCTCGGATGTTCGGCAAGGCCGAACTCCTCGAATTGTTCGGCGCACACTGATCCGAACGTTCTGACCAGCGAAAACACGGAAAACGGGGGAGGCGGTACAGGGCCGCCGAAATTTCGGTCGCGGCAGATGGAAGTGCCGAGTCATCATGACGTCGTGATTCACGGACGCGATGGCTGGGCAGGTGTTGCCGCACCGCGCGGGCCGTGATGCGGTCCGCATGGGCCACCGACGAGAGGCAGAGGAAAATGGTCTACAGCAAGCAGGAAACGGCGGGCGCCCCGACGTGTTGTCACGCGGCCAGGTGAAGCAAGAACCCCGGTTGCGTCGACGCTTGATGTGAGGCTGTTTCCCATGTTCGAACCGGTCATAGCGCCCAGCGGTACGTTGCTCGGCCTGCTCCAGCGGGGTCGCGGCGACGGCACACTGCACGCGCTCACCGCCCCGCGCGCCGAGGCGCTCGCGGCCCTGAACCACTGTGTGCTGCGGGATCCCCGCCACGACTGGCAGGTGGAGAACCGCTCCCTCTACTACGCCCGGCTCTACCTCGACCTCAACGGCGAGCTGGACCGCATCGAGGCCCACCTCTTCGACGTCGAGGACCACCTCGACGAGGAGGAGTCCCGGACCGGCCTGGCCCTTGCCGTCCTCGGGCACCTCGCCTCCTACGGCAGGCGGGACGCGCTCGAACTGCTGCGCAGGTACGCCGCCACGGGCTCCAACTGGGCCTGGGCCCTGGACGAGCTGGCCCTGCGGGACGACGACGCCGGGCTGCGCGCCCTCGCCGCCCCCGTACTGGCCCGTTTCGCCACCGACGCCGAGGGCGAGGCCGAGCTGGCCGCCACCGTGCGCGACGCCTTCGAACCCCGGCCCTGGCGGCTGTGGGCCGAGGATCCGCGCGAATCGATCGCCACGCGCGTGCGTGCCGCTCAGGAGGCGGGCTGTTTCGACCGCTGGCAGCGGCAGATGCGACCTACCGGGCCCCGTCCGGGGTGGAGCGTGCGGGCGGTCTTCGAATGGGCCGAGCAGGGCGTCGAACGCGGTGCCGCGCTCCATGTGCCCGCCGCCCGCTGCCTCATGGCGGTCGCCGGACCCGAGGACCGGGCCGAGATCGTCGCCGCGGCCAAGGACGGCACCGAGGGAGCCCGCTGCACCGCGCTGCGCTACCTCGCCGACGGCAATGATCCCGACGCCCTCGATCTGATCGAGCGGGCCGTGGTCACCGGAACGGCGCCGGTCGTCGAGGCCGCCGTCGACGCCTTCGAACGCATGCGCAGCATCGCCGCCGTGGACCGTGCCCGCGGCTGGGCCCACCGGCCCGATCCGCTGGGCGCCGCCGCCGGACGCATGCTCGCCTGCCGCGGCGGGATCGAGGACAAGGACTTGGTCCTCGCCGCCCTGCGCGAGGCCGTACGGGGCGAGGGGCCGGACGCACCGACCCTGTGGACCCTCGTGGACGGCACCGGACGGCTCGGCATCGCCTGCGCCGCCCCCGTCCTGCGCCACATCTACCGCGAGACGGCCTCGTCCCATCTGCGCGGCCGGGCCGCCCGGGCCCTCGCCGCCACCGACCCCTCCTTCGCCACCGGATTCGCCGTCGAGTGCCTCTGGGACTGCGAGGAGACCACCCGCGAGATCGCCGCCCGGCACGCCGAGACCGGCGATGCCCGCGTCGTCGAACAGCTCCGCCGCCTCGCCGCCGACCCGGCCGAGGAAGCCGAGGTCCAGACCGCCGTACGCAGCCGTATCGGCCCCCCGGAAGCCACCGCCATGTGAGGGCGCGCCCTCAGGGTGAACTCGGGACGACCCGCGGGTCAGGCGCGGATGGACGCGGCCTGACCTGCGCGGGTGTGCGACGGAACGCTCACGCGACGTTCCTCGTCCGGAAAGATCGACGTTGACGCGTTCACGTCCGGTGCGGCGACAACACCGGTATGCGTGTCGTCATCGTGACCGAATCCTTTCCCCCCGATGTGAACGGCGTGGCTCACTGCGCGCTCCAGACCGCCCGGCACCTCGTGGATCGCGGTCATTCCCCGCTCGTCGTCGCGCCGGCCACCGCGGCCGGCACCGGGCCCGACGCCCTCGCGCCGTGCCCCGTCGTCCGTGTCCCCTCCCTCCCCCTCCCGGGCTACCCCCAGGTCAGGGTCGCCCTCCCCAGCCGGCGCGTCGCCGCGGCCATCGCCGCGCACCGCGCCGACCTCGTCCACCTGGCCAGCCCCTTCGTCCTCGGCGTCCGCGGCATGGCCGCCGCCGCCCGGCTCGGCATCCCCGCCGTCGCCGTCTACCAGACCGACCTCGCCGGATACGCCCGCACCTACGTCCACGCGGGCGAGGCCGCCGCGTGGCGCCGCATACGCTCCGTCCACGCCGCCGCCGACCTCACCCTCGCCCCGTCCAGCGCCGCCCTGCACGACCTGGAGTCCCATGGCGTGCCCCGGGTGCGGCTGTGGCCGCGCGGCGTGGACACGGCCCGCTTCCGCCCTTCGCTGCGCGACGAGGCACTGCGCCGCGAAATCGCCCCCGACGGCGAGCTGATCGTCGGCTACGTCGGGCGGCTCGCACCCGAGAAGCAGGTCGAGCTGCTGGCGGGCGTGTGCGGCCTCGAGGGCGTCCGCGTGGTCGTGGTGGGCGACGGTCCGAGCCGGCCCGCGCTGACCGAGACCCTGCCGGGCGCGGTCTTCCTGGGACCTCGTACGGGCGACGAACTGGCACGGATCTTCGCCTCCTTCGACGTCTTCGCGCACACCGGCCCCTTCGAGACCTTCTGCCAGACCGTGCAGGAGGCCATGGCCAGCGGGGTGCCCGTGGTCGCGCCCGCCGCGGGCGGCCCGCTGGACCTCGTCGCCCACGGACGCACCGGCCTGCTGGTGCCTCCGCGCGACGCGGCGGCCGTACGGGACGCCGTGTGGACCCTGGCCGCCGATCCCGGGCTGCGGGCCGCGTACGGCGCCGCGGGCCGGTCGACGGTCGAGGGACGCACCTGGACCGCCGTTGGCGACCAGCTGCTCGGTCATTACGCGGGTGTACTGGCCGCGCGGAGGCCGGCGGTGGCGGCGTGAGCGGGGCGCGGGCCGAGGGGGCGGCTGGGGTGCGGTCGCCGCGGGGTGAGGGGGCGGCTGGGGTGTGGCCGCCGCCGGGGGAGGGCGATGGCGTGCGGCCGTTGCCGGTCGATGGCGGTGGTGGTGTGCGGTCGCTGGGATGCGATGGCGGTGATGGTGTGCGTTCGTCGAATTTGGGTGGTGACGGTGTGCGGTCGCTGCGGATTGTTCGGCTTGCGAACTTCGTCGCGCCCGCCTCGGGTGGTCTGCGGACCGCGCTGCGCGAGCTCGGCAAGGGATACAGGACCGCCGGGCACGAGCCCGTGCTCATCGTGCCCGGTGAGCGGGTGACGGACGCGGAGACGGAGCAGGGCCGGGTGATCACCCTGCCCGGGCCGCTGCTGCCGGGCACCGGCGGCTACCGCGTGCTCGCCGACCGACGGCGGGTGGCCCGGCTCCTGGAGGCCCTCGCCCCCGACCGGCTGGAGGTCTCCGACCGTACGACGCTCCGGTGGACCGGCAGGTGGGCACGACGGGCGCGGGTGCCCGCCGTGATGGTCTCCCACGAGACCGCCGACGGTGTCCTGCGCACCTGGGGCGTGCCGGAGGGCGCGGCCCGGCGCGCCGCGGACGCGCTCAACATCCGTACGGCGCACACCTACGCGCGCGTGGTGTGCACCACCGAGTTCGCCGAGCGGGAGTTCGTACGGATCGGCGCGCGCAATGTCGTACGGGCGCCCCTCGGCGTCGATCTGTCCGAACGGCACCCCGCCCTGCGCGACGCGCGGCTGCGCGGCGTCTACGCGCGCGTGGACGAGACGCTGCTGGTGGCATGCACCCGGCTGTCGGTGGAGAAGCGGCCCGGCACCGCGCTGGACGCCCTGGAGGCGCTCGTACGGCGTGGCCGGCGGACGGTGCTGGTGGTCGCCGGGGACGGACCGTTGCGGCCGCGGCTCGAACAGCGCGCGCGGGAGAGCGGGTTGCCGGTCGTCTTCCTCGGCCACGTCACCGACCGCGGGCTGCTGGGCGCCCTCCAGGCGTCCGCCGACGTGTGCCTGGCCCCCGGGCCCGCCGAGACGTTCGGTCTTGCCGCGCTGGAGGCGATGGCCTGCGGCACGCCCGTCGTGGTCAGCGCCTCGTCCGCGCTGCCCGAGGTGATCGGGGCGGCGGGAGCGGTCGCGGCGGATCACGGGGAAGCTTTTGCGGATGCCGTGGAGATGCTGCTGGAGCGTCCCTTCGACGAGCGTCGGGGCGCCGCACGCGCGCGTGCGGAGTGTTTCGGGTGGGGGGCGGCTGTCGAGGCGTTCCTTGCCGCGCATGACGCCACGCCGGTGGGGGTGCGGGGAGGGCGTGAGGCGGCAGTCCACCTCACGGCGGTCCGCGATGAGACCTCTGCGGTTCGTCGCCCTCGGTGACTCGCGGACCGAGGGCGTGGGCGACCCCGTCGGGGACGGTGGGCGGGGGTGGGCCGCGCTGCTCCAACGACACTGCGTTGGCCGCGTTGTCGGCGGACGTCGCTTGAGGCACCGACGAGTCCGGACGTCGGCTGCGGGCGCGGGGCTGGTCCGACAGTGCCCCGCGCCCGTGCGCGGGTCAGCGCCGGCGTACCTCCAGGAAGCGCACCGGGGTGCCTGGTGCCGCTTGGGCGGCCGCGGGGAGGTCCGCCGGGCGGACCACCGCTATCACCGGGTACCCGCCCGTGGTCGGATGGTCGGCCAGGAACACCACCGGGCGGCCGTCCGGCGGCACCTGAACGGCGCCCAGCACCATGCCCTCGCTGGGGAGTTCGCCGGGGACGGCCCGGTCGAGGGCCGGGCCCTCCGTGCGGAGCCCGATGCGGTTGCTCGAGGGCGACACCCGGTAGCTGCGGGACGTGAAGGCCCGTACCGCCTCCGGCGTGAACCAGTCGTCGCGCGGGCCGAGCGTCACGCGCAGGACGAGTTCCGCCGGGGGCGCGGGCTGCGGGGCGACGTCCACGCGCGCGTGCAGGTCCGTCGGGCTGCCCAGGGGCAGGACGGCGCCGTCCGTGAGCGGGGCCGGGCCCAGGCCGGAGAGCAGGTCCGTGGAGCGGCTGCCGAGCACCGGCTCGACGGCGATGCCGCCGGACACCGCCACATAGGAGCGCAGTCCGGACGTGGCCGGGCCGACGTCCAGGAGGGCGCCCGCCGGTACCCGCACCGGCGCGCCCCAGGCGACCGGGCGCCCGTCCACGCGGACCGGACAGGGGGCGCCGCCGACGGCCATGGTGACCGTCGAACGCGGCCGTACGGCACAGCCGTTGAGAGTGGTCTCCAGAACGGCCGCCTCGGCCGGATTGCCGGCCAGCCGGTTGACGAGGGCCGCCGCGGGACCGTCCAGCGCCCCCGAGCGGGGTACGCCCAGGTGGGCGTGGCCGGGACGGCCCAGGTCCTGCACGGTGGTGAGCGCTCCGGCGCGTACGACGGCGAGCGCGCGGTCCGTCACGCCTCCACCACCCCTGGCGGCCCCACCGGTACGAACCTCACGCGCGTGCCCGGCGACAGCAGTGCGGCCGGAACGCGCGCGTGGTCCCACAGGACGGCCTCCGTGGTGCCGATCAGCTGCCAGCCGCCGGGCGAGGAGCGCGGGTACACGCCCGTGTAGGAGCCCGCCAGCGCCACCGCCCCGGCGGGCACGGTCGTGCGCGGAGTCGCCCGGCGTGGGACGTCGTACCGCTCCGGCAGGCCGGTCAGGTAGCCGAAGCCGGGGGCGAACCCGCAGAAGGCGACGGTGAACTCGGTGGCCGCGTGGACGCGGGCCACCTCGTGCGGGGCGACGCCCCAGTGCGCGGCCACGTCGGCCAGATCCGGGCCGTCGTAGCGCACGGGGAGTTCGACGACGGCACGCGCGGGTGAGCGAGCGGGCGGTACGTCGGCGGCGGTCAGCTCGGCGGCGAGGCGGGCCGGGTCGGTGAGGCCGTCGAGCAGGACCGTGCGGGCCGCGGGGACGATCTCGCGGACGGCCAGGGAGCCCTCCGTGCGGCGGCGCAGCAGCTCCGCGTGCAGCGCCTGGGCCTCCTCGCCCGAGCCGACCTCCACCAGGAGTGCCCCGTCGCCGACGGGCAGCGCCCTCATGCGAAGGCCTCCACGCGGACCCCCGACGCGGTCAGCCGCTCCCGCACCCGGCGGGCCAGCTCCACCGCGCCCGGCGTGTCGCCGTGCAGGCACAGCGAGCGCGCCCGGACCTCGACGCGGGCACCGGAGTGCGAGGTGACCGCGCCGTCACGGGCCAGGCCCACCGAGCGCGCCACCACCGCCTCCGGATCGGTCACCACCGCGCCCTGCTCACCGCGCGGCACCAGCGTGCCCTCCGCGGTGTACGCGCGGTCCGCGAAGGCCTCCGCGACGGTCGGCAGGCCGGCCTTGCCCGCCAGCTCCAGCAGGCGGGAGCCGGGCAGGCCGAGCACGGGCAGGGAGCCGTCCGCGAGGAGCACACCGTCGACGACCGCGGCGGCCTGCTCCTCGTCGTGCACGACGCGGTTGTAGAGCGCGCCGTGCGGCTTGACGTACGACACGCGCGTGCCGGCCGCCCGCGCGAAGACCTCCAGGGCGCCGATCTGGTAGGCCACCTCGGCCGCCAGCTCGGCGGACGGCACGTCCATCGCGCGCCGCCCGAACCCGGCCAGGTCCCGGTAGGAGACCTGCGCCCCGATCCGTACGCCGCGCTCGGCCGCCTGCTCGCACACCCGCCGCATGGTGGCCGCGTCGCCGGCGTGGAAGCCGCAGGCCACGTTGGCACTGGTGACGACGGACAGCAGCTCTTCGTCGTCGGTCAGCCGCCAGCGGCCGAAGCCCTCGCCGAGGTCGGCGTTCAGATCGATCGAGGTCATGGAACTTCCGGATCTCCTTCTGGGCTCTGTTCCTGCTGTGGTCACTGCTCTCACTGCTCTTGCTGCTCTGACCGGTCTTGCCGCTCTGACTGTTCTTGCTGCTCTGACCGTTCTTGCTGTTCTGGACGTCGTTGCTCACGCCACGCGGTACTGCTGGTCGCGGGCGTCGGTGAGGAACATCTGTCCGGGCGCGTGCGTGATGGCGAAGGGCGGGCGCGAGGCTGTCACCGCCGCCTGCGGGGTCACTCCGCACGCCCAGAACACCGGGATGTCGTCCGGCTCGACGTCCATCGGGTCCCCGAAGTCGGGGCGTGCGAGGTCGCCGATGCCGAGGGCCGACGGGTCCCCGCAGTGCACGGGGCCGCCGTGCACGCCCGGGAGCAGACTGCTCTCCCGGATCGCGGCGGACAGGTGCCGCGGCGGTACCGGTCGCATCGACACCACCATGGGGCCGCGCAGCCGTCCCGCCGGCCGGCACTGCCAACTGGTCTCGTACATCGGGACGTTGCGCCCCTGCTCCAGGTGCCGCAACGGCACGCCCGCCTCGGTGAGTGCCCACTCGAAGGTGAAGCTGCATCCGATCAGGAACGACACCAGATCGTCGCGCCAGTGCGCCCGCACGTCCGTCGGCTCGGCCACGAGTTCGCCGTCCTGCCACACCCGGTAGCGCGGCAGGTCGGTGCGCAGGTCGGCGCCGGGCGCGAGGACCGTCGTGGGGGAACCCGCGTCGGTGACGTCGAGCACCGGGCACGGCTTCGGGTTGCGCTGGCAGAACAGGAGCATGTCGTACGCCCAGTCCACGGGCACCGAGATCAGGTTGGTCTGGGTGTGGCCCGCGGCGACCCCGGCGGTGGGGCCCGTGAGGCCGGCCCGGAAGCGGGTGCGGGCCGCGGCCGGGCTCCACGCGTGCGCGTGCTCGTCGACAAGGGGCACAGGGCGGTCTTGTGTACGGTTCACGCGAGTTCCTTCCCGCGGGTCTCCGGCAGCCCGAGCAGCGCCAGTGCGGCGAGCGCGTAGCCGAGGGCGCCGAAGACCAGCGCGCCGCCCACACCCCAGCCGTCGGCCAGGAAACCGACCGTGGTGGGGAAGACGGCGCCCACGGCCCGCCCGGCGTTGTACGTGAAGCCCTGTCCCGTGCCGCGCACCGCCGTCGGGTACAGCTCGGCCAGGAAGGACCCGAAGCCGCTGAAGATGGCCGACATGCAGAAGCCGAGCGGGAAGCCGAGCACGAGGAGCAGGGTGTCGGCGCCGCTGGGGATGTTGGCGTACGCCAGGATGCAGACCGCCGACAGCAGGGCGAAGAGCCAGATGTTGCGTCGGCGGCCCAACCGGTCGGTGAGGTAACCGCCGGTCAGGTAGCCGAGGAACGCGCCGGAGATCAGGAAGGTCAGATAGCCGCCGGTGCCGACGACCGACAGCCCGCGGTCGCTCTTCAGATACGTCGGGACCCAGGTGGCGAGCGTGTAGTAGCCGCCCTGGACGCCGGTCGACAGCAGCCCCGCGAAGATCGTCGTACGCAGCAGTCCCGGCTTGAAGATCGCCGTGAACGGGGTCCGGCCGCCGCTCTTCTCCCGTGCCGCCACCGCCTCGGGCGCGTCCTGCACCCTGCGGCGCAACCAAACGACGAGCAGCGCGGGCAGCGCGCCTGTCCAGAACATCACGCGCCAGGCCAGGTCGTCGTCGAGGAACGAGAAGACCAGCGTGTAGACGACCGCCGCCAGCGCCCAGCCCACGGCCCACGAGCTCTGGATCGCGCCGAGGGTGCGGCCCCGGTGCCTGGCGCTCGCGTACTCGGCTACCAGGATCGCCCCAACCGCCCACTCACCGCCGAAGCCGAGCCCCTGGAGGGCACGGAAGACCAGCAGCGACTCGAAGTTGGGCGCGAAGCCGCAGGCCACGGTGAAGACCGCGTAGGTGACCACCGTGATCATCAGGGCCCGGACCCGCCCGGCCCGGTCGGCCAGCACCCCCGCGAGGGCGCCGCCGACTCCGGAGGCGAGCAGCGTGACGGTGGTGAACAGCCCGGTCTGGCCGCTGTCCAGGCCGAAGTACGCGGCCAGCGCGACCATGCTCAGCGGGAGCGTGAAGTAGTCGTACGAGTCGAGGGCATAGCCGCCGAACGCGCCGGCGAAGGCGCGCCGACCCCGCGGCCCGAGAGCGCGGAACCAGCCCAACGCCCCGTCTTCGGCGGGGCGTTGGGTCGTGGTGGGGTGAGCGGCCAGGGTCCGTGGGGGAGGAGTCGTGCTCATGTGCACCTCGCAGTGGGAGGACGAAGGGTGCGGGAGTGAGCCGTGCGGTGTGATGTCGTAGCAAGGTAGAGGATCGTTGAACGATCCTTCAATACCCCCGTTGTTTCGTTCTCGTGTCTGCGATTGAATTCCGGGCATGGCAGAGCAGCTGAGCGGACTGGCCGACGATCGCGCCCTCCTGGGGCGCACCAGCACGGCGGAGCGGGTCTCGGACATCCTCAGAAGCCGCATCGCCGAGGGGTTCTTCCCGCCCGGTACCCGGTTGTCGGAGGACAGCATCGGCGGCGCCCTGGGCGTGTCCCGCAACACCCTGCGCGAGTCGTTCCGCCTGCTCACCCACGAACGCCTGCTCGTCCACGAGCTGAACCGGGGGGTGTTCGTGCGCGTCCTGACGGTGGAGGACGTGGAGGACATCTACCGCACCCGGCACCTCGTGGAGTGCGCCGTCGTACGCGGGCTCGGCGAGCCGCCGTACGCCCTCGACGGTCCCGCGGAAGCCGTCGAGGAGGGCCTGCGGGCGGTGCGCGAAGGTGACTGGAAAGGGCTGGGTACTGCCAACATCCACTTCCACCGGGAACTGGTCGCGCTGGCGGGCAGTGAGCGCACCGACGAACTCATGCGCAGCGTCTTCGCCGAGCTGCGGCTCGCTTTCCACGTCGTGGACGACCCTCGACGGCTGCACGAGCCGTACCTCGCCCGCAACCAGGAGATCCTGCGGGCCCTGGAGGCGGGCGACAAGGCCGCGGCCGAGAAGGTGCTCGCGGTCTATCTGGAGGACTCGCTGAAGCGGGTGGTGGAGGTGTACCGGCGCAGGGTGGGCGAGGACGGATAGCGTCCTGATCGGGCCGGTGGCCCCGGGGTCTGTTCTGCGTCGTTTTAGTCGTTGTCAGACCGAGGACCTAGTCTGTGCACCGTGACTTCGCCTGCAACGACGGACAGCGTTCCGCCCCAGCTCAGCGCAGCGTCCCGCCCCGCTCCGGGGCCGGCCGCCGACGAGGGACTGGCGCGGCGGCTGCGCGCGCTCGCGTGCACCGCGCCGCTGCACGACCTGGATGCGCGCAAGGCGAATCTCGCCGGTGAGTACTCGGTGTACGGCATGGCGGAGGTCGCCCTCGCCGCCATCGACCTCGTCACGCTGAACATGGACTTCGACACGGGCGCCGACCACGACCAGATCGTCGCCCGCCTCATCCCGCGCATCGCCGCCCAGGCCCCTCAGCGTCCCGTCGCCGAGCACGAGCGGGTGGCCCGCTGGGTCCTGGAGAACCTGATCAACGTCGGCAGCGTCGACCGCGGCTTCCGGGCGGTGTACGGCACGTTCGCGCCGGACGGCACCTATGTGCGCCGCGACTACGACTTCAAGCTGATCGAGGAGGTCCCCGGCCCCGGCGGCTCGGTGTACCTCCGTACGACGGACGAGGCGGTCAACGTCCTCGTGGGTGCCCTCGACACCGACGTCACCAGCGCCCAGATCGCCGCCGAGGTCAAGCTGGAGGTGCTGATCAGCCGCGGTCGCCTCGCCGACGCGCAGCTCGCCGCCGAGCAGGCTCGGTACCGGACCGTGCAGTACTCGGAGACGCTGCGCCGGGCCCTCGACGCCACGCGGCGCAATGTCCGCGCGGTGGACTGGCTGAACGCCGTCCCGGACATGATCACCGAGGCGCTCGACCACGTGGCGGACCGCTACCGCCACGAGAACGCGATCCTCACCAACATCCGCAAGGCCCGCGACGAGTCCGAGGACCCGGAGCAGAAGCGGCGGGCCGCCGAGCTGGTCGACATCGTCAAGGACTGCATCCGGCGCCACACCCAGCTCCAGTCCCGCCTGCTGGAGGCCGGCCCGCTGTTCCGCGCGGAGCAGGACCGGCAGGCCTTCGCGGCGCCGCTGACGACGTCGGGGACAGACCTCTACGGGCACCTGGTCTCGCCCCTGCTGCCGCTACCCATGGAGCAGGCGGTCAAGGTGACCGACGCGTTCTTCGCGCGCGGGACCGGCCTGCGCACCCCGGTGGCCGTGCGGGTGGGCGACCTCGTCGACATACTGCTGACCCCGCCGGTGGAGCGGGAGCACCTCGGCGCGGAGATGCCGGAGCCGGACCTCATCGCCACGCCGGACGACAGCCGGTTCAGCGAGGAGCAGCTGGCGGCGGCCATGGAGCTGCTGGACCTGCCGGCCGACGCGCCCCGCCGGCTGTCCGGGCTGCTCGCCGAGGCCCGGCGACAGGACCCCGAGCTGCCGTACCTCGTCGCCTTGTTGGCCGTGCACGCGGCCAGCCCGGCGGTGGGCACCGCCTACCGGCAGGGCGAGGAGAAGCTGCTGTTCGCCGTGGACGACGGCACCGAGCTGGACGATCCCGAGTTCGGCGGCGCCGACCTGATCGTGGGGACGGCGCTGCTGGACGCGGCCGGGATGGCGGCGGACCGGACGGAGGCGGCATGAGCCGAGGAACCGTCGAGCAAGGTGCTGCGGCCCGCGAACAGGGGACCGCGGCGCGAGGAATCGTGGAACAAGGAGTCCGACCGTGACCGAGCACGTCGAGTGGAGTGAGCCGGAAGCCGGGCCCGCGCCGGCCTCCGCCGCCGTCACCCCCGCCGACGCCGCCGACGCGGCGCGGCTCGTCGCCTTCGGACTCCAGCCCAAACTGCAGCCCGCGCGCGACCAGGAGTACACCGAACTGCTGCGGCGCTACCGGGAGGACGGCGCGTTCGCGCGGCTCGCCGACGCCGTGGCCGCCGGGCTCGGCCTGGTCGTGCTGGAGGTGTCCCCGCGCGCGGGCATGGCCGTGACCGCCGCCGAGGACTCCGTGTTCGCCGTGCGGATGGGCGACTACGCGCGCCGGACGTCGGCCGACGGCAGCGACCGGTTCCTGCACGGCCTGGCCCATCTCGCCGTCGCCGCCCTGGCGTTCCCGCGGCCCGAGGACCTCGCCGACGACGGCTACATCGGACGCGTCAGCGTCAACGGCGTCGACGCCTTCGTCCGGCAGGCCTGCCGGCGCCTGGAGGAGCGCGCCGAGGAGATCGGCGAGAACACCGACCCCGCCACCGAGGCACCCGGCCTGGAGGCCGCCTGGCGGATCTGGACGAGACGCAGCGCCACCGGCGCCACCAAGGACGCGCGCCGCCTCGCCGGGTCGACCACCGGCATCGTCGGCAAGGCCGTCGCCTTCCTCACCGACTCCGGGTTCCTCCAGCGCACCGGCGACGACAACGGCGGTACGTACCGCACCACGGCCCGCTACCAGCTCCAGGTGCGCGACATGGCCGGCAGCGCGGCGATGGCCGAGCTGCTGGAGCTGGGCGTCGTCCCGGTCACCGACGGCACACCGACCCTGCTGCCCGCCGAGAACAGCGAGGACCTGGAGCTGGTGGCCGACGCCGGACTGCCGTTCCACGCTCCTGCCCAGTCCTGAACTCCCCCCACCTGTCGAAGACTTACGAGAGTCCGCCATGTACGAGCTGTCCCGGGTCCGCCTCTACTCCATCGGTCCCGCCGGTGCGCGCTACGCCGACACCGTGCTTGACCTGCGGGGCGTGGGCGACGTCGTGCCCGACCCTGCGCCCACCCAGGCGGAGTTCTTCGAGGAGGAGCCGGCCGGCCCGCCGCGCCGCCCGGCACCCGCCGGTGTGCTCTTCCTGGAGAACGGCGGCGGCAAGTCCGTGCTGCTGAAGCTGATCTTCTCGGTGATGCTGCCGGGCCACCGCAACACCCTGGGTGGCGCCAGCTCCGGCGTGCTGCGGAAATTCCTCCTCGCCGACGACTGCGGCCATGTCGCCCTGGAGTGGCAGCACACGCTGACCGGCGAGTGCGTCGTGGTCGGCAAGGTCAGCGAGTGGCGCGGACGGCAGGTCTCCAACGACCCGCGGAAGTTCGCCGAGGCCTGGTACTCCTTCCGGCCCGGCCCCGGGCTGTCGCTGGACAACCTGCCCGTCGCCGAGTCCACGGCCGTACGCCCGCCCGTCGAGGGCGCGTCCGGCGCGCAGGGCCGCCGGCGCACCATGAAGGGCTTCCGGGACGCCATCACCGAGGCGGGCAAGGCGTATCCGCACCTGGAAGTGCACTGGGAGGAGATCCACGACCGCTGGATCGAACACCTCGGTGACCTCGGACTCGACCCCGAACTCTTCCGTTACCAGCGGGAGATGAACGCCGACGAGGGTGAGGCCGCCGGCCTCTTCGCGGTCAAGAAGGACTCCGACTTCACCGACCTGCTGCTGCGGGCCGTCACCGACACCCGGGACACCGACGGGCTCGCCGACCTGGTCAGCGGCTTCGGCAACAAGCTGGGCCGCCGCGCCGAGCTGATCGCCGAACGGGACTTCACCGCCGGGTCGGTCGACCTGCTCGGCCGGATCGTCGAGGCCGCCGAAACGCGCGCACGCGCGCGTGACATCCACGCCGGAGCCGAACGCCGTACGCGCACGCTCGCGCGCCGGCTCTCCGCGCGCGGCGCCCAGGAGCGGGTGCGAGCCGCCGACCTCGCCCAGCGGGTCACCGCAGCTGCCTACGCCGTCACGCACTCCGAGGACGCCCGTGAGCGCAGCGCACTCATCGCCGCCGAACTCGCCTATCGGCACGCTTCGTTGGCGCTCGCCGGAGCCGAGAAGTCCGCCGCCGCGCAGAAGCGCGAGCTCGCCGACGCCCGCACCCTGCACTCCGCCTGGCAGGCCGCGGAGGCGGTACTGCGCCACCGCGCCGCCGCCGACCGCGTCGCGCGGGTGTCCGCCGCGATCCAGGAGGCCGAGCGGGACGCGGCCCCCGCACTGGCCGCCCGCGCCAAGGCCGCCGTCGACCTCGTACGGGCTCTGCACGCGGCAGCGGAGAGCGCCGAGACCCTCGCCAACGAGGAGGAGGAGCGCTCCGCCGCCCTCCAGGAGGTCGGCGAGTCCGCGCACCGGGACTCCACCGCCGCCGCCACCGAGGCTCAGCGTGCCCGCAGTGAGGCCGGTCACCTGCGGCAACGCCTCAGCGAGGTCGAGCAGGAGACCGCCGAGGCCGTCCGCGCCGGCTGGCTGGACGACAGCGCGCCCGACGCCGACCCCGCCCGCGCGGCCCTCGCGGCCAGCGACGCGGAGAAAACGGCGGTGGCCGCGTGGGACACCGCGCGGGAGGCGGCTCGCCGGGCCACCGAGCACGCGCGCGAGGCGGGCGCCGCGGAGTCGCGGGCCGAGCTGACGGCAGCCCGCGCGGCCGACGCCGCTGCCGCGGCCGAGCGCTCCTACGACGCGGAGCGACGCCTCGCCGAGGCCCTGGCGGCCGAGCCGCGACTGGCCGAACTGCTGGGCCTGACAGGTGCGTCCGGCGCGGGGCGCGCGGGAGTGCCGGTGCCCAGGGCGGGCACCGACGGCCCCCCGAAGGGCGGCTCGGCGGAACCGGGCGACGCCGAGGACACGCTGACCCCCGAGGACCTGGATCGCTTCGCCGACGAACTGCGCGAGCTGCTCGACGACGCCGTCTCCTCCGCCGAACGCCAGCTCTTCGAACTGCGCACCGCCGCCGCCGACGACTCGCGCATCCTCGGCGCCCTTGGTGACGGCGGGCTGCTGCCGCCCGGTCCGGACGTTCTGGCGACCGTGGAGTTCCTCGGTGAGCACGGCATCCCGGCGCTGCCCGGTTGGCGCTATCTCGCCCAGGCCGTCGACCCCGCCGACCACGCGCGCGTGCTGGCCGCACGGCCCGAGCTGGTCGACGGCGTGATCATCACCGACCCGGACACCCACGCGCGGGCCCGCGAGGCGCTGAGCGAGGCGGCCCTCCTGCCACGGTCCGCGGTCGCCGTCGGCACGGCCGCCGCCCTCCTCGCCCCGACCCCGGCCGCCGACGCGGGAGACCAGGGCGTCTTCCTCGTCCCGCCGAACCCCGCCATGCACGACGAGCACGCCGCCGACGAGGAGCGGCAGGCCCTGCGCGCGCGGGCCACCGAGCGCGACGAGGAGATCCGATCCCTCGCGGCCCGGCTCGGCAAGGACCGTGAGCTGGCGGCGCGGCTCGCCTCCTGGCGCACCGGCTGCCCGGCGGGCCGGCTCGTCGAACTCGCGCAGGCCGCCCAGGAGGCACGCGCGTTCGCCGAGGAGTCCGAGGCCGAACTGGCCGAGGCGCGGACCGTGCGGGCCGAGGCCGACGAGGCCGCCGCCGAGGCCACGCAGGTGCGCGACGAACGGCAGGAGGCCGCGCAGAAGGCGCGGCGGGCCGCCGACGCCCTCGCCGGGCTCGCCTTCCGGCTGCGCGAGCGCGCCGGCTGGCAGGCCAAGCTCCGTGAACTGGCCGACGAGGCCGCCGAGTCGGAAGCCCGCGCCCAGGCCTGTCTGGAGCGGGCCCGCGCCGCCGACGAGGACCGCCGTGCCGCCCAGCGGGCCGCCGACGACGCCCGCCGCACCGCGCGTGCGCTGCGCGCCGAGCGCTCCGAGATCGCCGGCGCCCCCGACGACGTACCGGACGGCGACCCTGAGGCGCCGAAGGCGTCCCTGCCCGCGCTCCGTGAGGCCTACCGGGCCGCCTCCCAGGTGTACGAGAAGGTCGGCGTCGGCGCCGATCTGCGTGCCGAGCAGGCCCGGGCGGAGAGCGACGAGAGCGCGGCCCTGGCCGAACTGGACCGGCTGAGCAACAAGGTCCGCACGCGCGCGGAAACGCTGCTCCAGTCGCCCGACGGCTCCGACGGGCCGTCCCGGCAGGCCGCGGCGGCCCGGGCGGAGGAGTTGGTACAGCTCCTGGAGACGCGGATGTCCAGCGCGAGCGAACAACTCGGCCGACTGCGCGGTGAGGCCGAGCGACACGCCCCCGAGGACGGCACGGCCCACACCGAGCTGGCCGAGGAGCTCCAGCCGCGCGACGCCGAGCACGCGCAGGCGCTGCTGCGCACGGCGACCGCCGAGCTGGCCTCCCGCACCGAGTCGCTGACGCAGGCCCGGGAGGCGCACGCCGAGCTGCTGGAAGCCCACCGGGCGGCCGAGGACGCGGCCGGCGGCTTCGACGAGATCGCCGCGATGCTCCGCGATCTGCTGCGCGAACACGTCTCGGAGGACGAGCAGGAGGACACCGAGGCCTACCCGGGCAGCCCCGAGGAGGCCCGGCAGTCCGCCGCCGAGGCCCGCCGGTCGCTGCGCGGCTGCGCCGCCGACCTGTCCGCCGCCGAGGCGGCCGTGCGCGAGGCGAGCGACGTCCTCGTCCGGCACGCCAACTCCACCCGCTACGAGCAGGTCCGCACCCCCGCCCGTCAGCAGATCCGCGAGCTGCCCGCCTCCGCGCTGCCGGAGCACGCGCAGAAGTGGGCCGACGCCTTCGCGCCACGACTCCGCGTCCTCACGGACGAGTTGGCGCAGCTGGAGCGGAACCGGGACTCGATCGTGGACCGGCTGCGCGGGCTCGTGGAGTCGGCGCTCGCCACCCTGAGGTCCGCCCAGCGGCTGTCCCGGCTGCCCGAGGGGCTCGGCGAGTGGTCCGGGCAGGAGTTCCTGCGCATCCGCTTCGAGGAGCCCGACCAGGCGACGCTGACCGAGCGGCTGGGCGAGGTCATCGACGAGGCGACGCGTGCGGCGGTGAAGAAGAACTCCGACCTGCGGCGGGACGGCATGTCCCTGCTGCTGAGGGGCGTCGCCGCAGCACTCCAGCCCAAGGGTGTCGCCGTGGAGATCCTCAAGCCGGACGCGGTGCTGCGCGCCGAGCGGGTGCCGGTCGGGCAGATGGGCGACGTCTTCTCGGGCGGGCAGCTGCTCACCGCGGCCATCGCCCTGTACTGCACGATGGCCGCGCTGCGCTCCAACGACCGGGGCCGCGACAAACACCGGCATGCGGGCACGCTGTTCCTCGACAACCCCATCGGGCGCGCCAACGCCACGTACCTGCTCGAACTCCAGCGGGCCGTCTCGGACGCCCTGGGTGTCCAACTCCTTTACACCACGGGCCTGTTCGACACGACGGCCCTCGCGGAGTTTCCCCTGGTCATCCGGCTGCGCAACGACGCTGACCTGAGGGCCGGCCTGAAGTACATCAGCGTGGAGGAACACCTTCGTCCGGGGCTCCCGCAGCAGCCGCAGGCGCAGGAGGCGGTGCACAGTGAGATCACGGCGACGCGGATGTTCAAACGGCCGGCGCCGAGCGCGTCGTAACAGCGGCTCGGGCGGCGCCTCGGCAGGGCTCGGTGCTGCCTGGGCCGACTCGGTGGACCCCAACTCGGTGGACCCTGGCTCGGTGGAGCCCGGCGGGACTCAGCGACGGTGCGGGGGCAGGGCGCGAGGGCGGGACATGGGCAGGGTTCATGGGTGGGACAGCTGTCCCGCCCCACCGCGCCGGCGTATCCGCTCCTGAGTCCGCTCGGCCGTCCTGGCCTGTCGCCGCGCCCGGCGCCGCTCGCGCCGCAGGGCACGCGCGGTGCTGCTCGGCGCCGACACCACGCCGTTGCGCTGGTTCCAGACCTGGCGGGTCACCCAGACATCGAGGGCGCCCCACGTCGCCGCCACGGTGCTCGCCACGCTGCTGAGGACCATCGGGAACGCCAGCCACGATCCGGCCAGCGTGCACAGGAATGCCACCATCGCCTGGACCAGGGTCACGGCGATGATCAGCACCGCTCGCACCGCCGCCGTACGCACCGGATCGGGCATCCGGCGCCGCCGCGCCGGCTCCTCGATCCACAACGGCCGGTAGCGCGGCTGATCCTGTGCCTGCTCGCGCACCGCGGCCTGTTCACCGGCTCCGGCCGCGTCGCCGTACGCCGGAATGTCGCGATCCGGTGCCTCGGGGCCGCGCCGCGCCGTCGGCTGCGTCTCATCGCCGTCCGTAGGCGCCTCGTGCCGCTCCACCGTGCCCATCAAGGTGTCACTCTCCCCACCGCCAGCAGACCGCTCGCCCGTGCTCGAACACACGCCTCTCCAGTGGCTGCCCGGCTTGCGCTGTTTTACGCCGCCCGGTTGCAGGATGCGGCTCGTGTGGCCGATTCCGCCCCCATTTCCTGAAGAGAAGGACGAACGACACGCCCCGAAGATTCCCAGGAAACGAAAAATTCTGGCCAACTGCCCACCTGTGTAGGCCGGATCGGCGTGGGCGGCCGTCGCGCAAATGCGGGAGGCAATCTCCCGCAATGCCCGGACAACTCCCCATCTCGCGCCGCCGGTGCGGAAGTTCGCACTCCGGAAGGGTCTTCGAGTTCACTGTGCGTCGGTAGTAGGCTCGCGGCGTTTGTTGACGCACATGTGTACCCCCGGCCGGCGGGGGACCAGCTGGGGGAGGCCATGCGCTTTCGCGGGAAGTCGATCCGCCGGAAGATCGTGGCGCTGCTTCTCGTGCCGCTGGTGTCCCTGGCCGCGGTCTGGGGCTTCGCCACGGTGCTCACGGGGCGGGCGGTCACCCAGCTGTTCCAGGTGTCGGCGGCCGTGGAGGACATCGGGTACCCCACCGAGGACACCGTCCGCATCCTCCAGCAGGAACGCCGCCAGACCCTCGTCTATCTCGCCGATCCACGGGCGTCCGACGCCCTCTCGGCGCTGCGCAAGGCCCGCAGCGCCTCCGACGACGCCATCGCCGAGCTCCGCAGGAAGGCGCAGGACCCCGACGTCCGTGACGGACTGGACGCGGACGACGACGAGCGCCTGACCACCGTCCTGGACGCCTTCGACAGCGTCGACTCCCTGCGCCGCAGCGTCGAGGAGGGCACCGTGACCCGGTCCCAGGCCCTCGGTCGCTACAACCGCCTCGTGGACCCCTGTTACACCCTGCTGGCCTCCCTCGACGGGGTGGACAGCGTGGAGATGGACAAGCAGGCGCGCGCCCTCGTCAACATCACCCGCGCCCGGGAACTCCTCTCCCGCGAGGACGCCCTGCTCGGCTCCGCCCTGGTGGTCGGCCGGCTCACCCCCGAGGAGATCCGGGAGGTCTCCGACCTCATCGCGCAGCGCGACCTGATGTACGAGATCAGCCTGCCGGTGCTGCCCGCGACGGAACGCGAGCGGTACGACAGATTCTGGAAGAACGCCTCCACCGCGTCCCTGCGCTCCGCCGAGCAGACCGTCGTCGACTCCGAACCCGGCCCGCCCGGTGCGCTCACCGCCAAGAGCTGGGACGCCGCCGCGGGGGGCGTGCTCGAAGGCCTCGCCACCCTCAACGACCAGGCGGGCGACCGCTATCAGGACCGCGTCGAGCCGGTCGCGATGGGCGTCATCGTCAAGGCCGCCGTCGCGGGTGTGCTCGGCCTGCTGGCCCTGCTCTTCTCCCTCGTGCTGTCGGTACGTGTCGGCCGCGGCCTCATCCGCGACCTGCGCCAACTGCGACTGGAGGCCCACGAGGCGTCCGGCGTACGACTGCCCAGCGTCATGCGTCGGCTCTCGGCCGGCGAACAGGTCGACGTGGAGACCGAGGTCCCGCGCCTGGAGTACGACAAGAACGAGATCGGCGAGGTCGGCCAGGCCCTCAACACCCTCCAGCGCGCGGCCGTCGAAGCCGCCGTCAAACAGGCCGAACTGCGCGCCGGTGTCGCCGAGGTCTTCGTCAACCTCGCCCGCCGCAGCCAGGTGCTGCTGCACAAGCAGCTCACCCTGCTCGACACCATGGAACGCCGGACCGAGGACACCGACGAACTCGCCGATCTGTTCCGCCTCGACCACCTCACCACCCGTATGCGCCGGCACGCCGAGGGCCTGGTGATCCTCTCCGGCGCCGCCCCTTCCCGGCAGTGGCGCAAGCCCGTCCAGCTCATGGACGTCGTCCGGGCCGCCGTCGCCGAGGTCGAGGACTACGAACGCATCGAGGTCCGCCGCCTGCCCAGGGTCGCCGTCACCGGCCCGGCCGTCGCCGACCTCACGCATCTCGTCGCCGAACTCCTGGAGAACGCCACGGTGTTCTCCCCACCGCACACCGCCGTCCAGGTCCTGGGCGAGCGCGTCGCCAACGGTTTCACCCTGGAGATCCACGACCGCGGTCTCGGCATGGCGGCCGACGCCCTGCTGGACGCCAACCTCCGGCTCGCCGAGACACCGGAGTTCGAACTGTCCGACACCGACCGGCTCGGTCTGTTCGTGGTCAGCCGGCTCGCCCAGCGGCAGAACGTCCGGGTCTCCCTGCAACCGTCGCCGTACGGTGGCACGACGGCCGTGGTGTTCATCCCCAACACCCTGCTGACGGACGACGTCCCGGACACCAACGGCATCGGCTTCCGCCTCGACCGCCCCCAGCCCTCCAAGGAGGCCGAACTGGAGGAGGCCCGCCGGGCCGAACTCGCCCACGTGCCCGTGCAGGTGCCGGGGCTGCCGACGACGATCCTGGACGGACCGGTCGAGTTGGAGGCCCCGGTCGACCTGGACGCCATCGACGACTTCCCGGGCGCCCTCGACGACGAGGACAGCGAGCGCGGGGGCCTGTTCCGCCCCCGCCGCGGCCCCGTCCGCGCCGAGGCCACCACGGGCGGGGAATCCCACGAAACCCCGGACATCGGCACCTTCGGGCGGGACGGCGACCGCGACGACGACCTGAACGCCCCGGTGCCGCTGCCCCAGCGGCGCACGCCCAAGCTGGTCAGCTCGCACGGCCGCCCGGTGACCGAGCCACCGGCGCGGCGCAAGGACCCG
Organism: Streptomyces sp. Act143; assembly: GCF_003143935.1. GTDB lineage: Bacteria > Actinomycetota > Actinomycetes > Streptomycetales > Streptomycetaceae > Streptomyces. The sequence goes on from NZ_QFRX01000001.1 coordinate 8,987,218, forward strand.
GACGAGGAGCCCGTACGCGGCGCGAACCGGTCACTCTCGGCCACGCCACCCCCGCTGCCGGCCCGCAGGCGCACCACGGGCCCGCAGCGCCGTACCACGGGCGTTGCCGACCGCTCCGACGAGCAGCGCACCGACGCCTCGGCACCGGTCGGCCGCTCCCACGACACCTCGATGTCCACGAGCCCGGAACACGGCACCCCGGCGTCGCGGGGCCGCGCCTTCGAAGCACCCACCCCCGTGGGCCGCACCCTCGACGCCCAGCACCGCGGCGCCCCGGCCACCGGACGCCGTGACCTGGACCCGGCCCCCGGCGCCCCCGCCCTGCCCCGCCGGACCCGGCGCGCCGAGATCGCGTCCAGCGGCGGTTCGGGCGACCACCCCCGCCCCGCCGATTTGACCACCGACTCCGCGGCACCCCACGGGAGCGGGCGCTTCGAGAGCGGTCCCGAAGGCCGGCTCCCGGCCGACACCGGCCCGGCGCCCGCCGACGCGCCCGACGCACGCCTCTCCCGCAACGCCCCCGCACCGGGCGCCCCCGGCACGGCCCCGTTGCCCCGCCGCGTCCGGCAGGCCAACCTGGCCCCGCAGCTCAAGCAGAGCCCCGAGCGCCGGACCGACCAGGAGGCCGGGGGCGAGGAGCGGGACGCCGACCAAGTACGCAGCCGCATGGCTTCGCTCCAGCGTGGCTGGCAGCGCGGACGCGCGGAGAACGCCGCGGGCGAGGACGCCCACAGCGGCACAGCACCACGAGGAACTAAGGGGGACGGTCGATGACCGCACCGAAGACGACCGGCCACACCGCGACGACCAAGTCCGGCGAGCTCAACTGGCTCCTGGACGAACTGGTGGACCGCGTCGCCAGCATCCGCAAGGCCGTCGTGCTCTCCGGCGACGGACTGCCGACGGGGGTCTCCAAGGACCTGACCCGGGAGGACAGCGAGCATCTGGCCGCCGTCGCCTCCGGATTCCACAGCCTCGCCAAGGGGGTGGGCCGGCATTTCGAGGCGGGCAGCGTCCGGCAGACGGTCGTCGAACTCGACGACGCCTTCCTGTTCGTGACCGCCGCGGGCGACGGCAGCTGCCTCGCCGTCCTCTCCGACGCGGACTCCGACGTCGGCCTGGTCGCCTACGAAATGACGCTCCTGGTCAAGCGAGTCGGAGTACATCTCGCCGCCGCTCCACGCACCGATCTGCCTCAGGGCGGGTAGTGGGATGACATGAGCACTGACGGTCAGGGAAGAAGTCACTGGTTCGACGACGAGGCCGGACCGGTCGTCCGTCCGTACGCCATGACGCGAGGCCGCACCACGAGTGCGGCCCAGCACCGCCTGGACCTCATCGCGGTGGTCGTCACGGAGCCCCAGGCGGACGACCCGGAACGCGACCACTGGCTGTCCCCGGAGCACGTGGACATCGTCGACCTGTGCCGCGAGACCCCGCAGTCGGTCGCCGAGCTGTCCTCCGAACTCGACCTGCCCATCGGCGTGGTGCGGGTTCTCATCGGTGATCTCGTGGACGCGGAGTTCGTCCATGTCAACCGGCCGGTGCCGCCCGCCGAGCTGCCGGACGAGAGCATTCTGCGGGACGTGATCAACGGCCTCAGGGCGCTGTGAGGCAGCGGCCTGCCCGTGCGGAGCGGGCGGGCGGCGGCACGCCCCTCCCGTTATGATCCGACTGATCGTCGACGACCTCCGCGGGCGGTCGGCCACCGACCCGCGGACACGGTGCCGAACAGCACGATCGGGGAGACGGACGTGACGACAGGCTGGCAGTTCTGGGTGGACCGGGGCGGCACCTTCACCGACATCGTCGCGCGCCGCCCGGACGGCCGGCTGCTCACGCGCAAGCTGCTCTCCGACAACTCCTCCCCACCCCACTCCCGGCTCGGCCCACGCGCGGGGACCCCCGTCGCCGACGCGGCCGTCACCGGCGTGACCCAACTCCTGGACGGCTCCCAGGACCCGGTGGAGGCCGTCCGCATGGGCACCACCGTCGCCACCAACGCCCTGCTGGAGCGCCGTGGCGAGCGCACCCTCCTCATCGTCACCCGCGGCTTCCGCGACGCGCTGCGCATCGCCTACCAGAACCGGCCCCGCATCTTCGCCCGCCGCATCGAACTCCCCGAACTGCTCCACGAGCGGGTGCTCGAGGTCGACGAACGCATCGCCGCCGACGGCACCGTACTGCGAGCCCCCGACCTCGACGCCCTCGCCAGCCCCCTGCAACAGGCCTACGACGACGGGATCCGCGCGGTAGCCGTCGTCTGCATGCACAGCCACCTCCACCCCGCCCACGAACAGGCCGTCGGTGAACTCGCCGCCCGCATCGGCTTCCCGCAGATCTCGCTGTCCAGCGAGGTCAGCCCCCTGATGAAGCTCGTCCCGCGCGGCGACACCGCCGTCGTCGACGCCTACCTGTCGCCGGTGCTGCGCCGGTACGTCGAGCGGGTCGCCGGTGAACTCGACGGTGTGCGGCTGATGTTCATGCAGTCCAACGGCGGTCTCACCGAGGCAGGTCAGTTCCGCGGCAAGGACGCCATCCTGTCGGGGCCGGCCGGCGGCATCGTCGGCATGGCCCGGATGTCGCAGCTCGCCGGCTTCGACCGGGTCATCGGCTTCGACATGGGCGGCACCTCCACGGACGTGTCCCACTACGCCGGTGAGTACGAACGCGTCTTCACCACGCAGATCGCCGGGGTCCGGCTGCGCGCACCCATGCTCGACATCCACACCGTCGCCGCCGGCGGCGGTTCGGTCCTCCACTTCGACGGCTCCCGCTACCGCGTGGGGCCGGACTCGGCGGGCGCGGACCCCGGCCCCGCCTGCTACCGCGGCGGCGGCCCGCTCGCCGTCACCGACGCCAACGTCATGCTCGGCCGCATCCAACCCGCCCATTTCCCGAAGGTGTTCGGCCCCGAGGGCGACCAGCCCCTGGACGCGGAACTCGTCCGCGACCGCTTCGCCGCCCTCGCGCGCGAGATCCGCGAGCGGACCGGCGACGACCGCACCCCCGAACAGGTCGCCGAGGGCTACCTCCAGATCGCGGTGGCCAACATCGCCAACGCCGTCAAGCGGATCTCCGTCCAGAAGGGCCACGACGTCACCCGCTACGCGCTCACCACCTTCGGCGGCGCCGGCGGCCAGCACGCGTGCATGGTCGCCGACTCGCTGGGTATGCGCACCGTCCTCGTTCCCCCCATGGCAGGCGTCCTGTCCGCGCTCGGCATCGGCCTCGCCGACACCACCGCGATGCGCGAGCAGTCCGTCGAAGCACCTCTGGAGCCCGCAGCTATGCCGGGCGTCCTCAAGACCGCCGACGACCTGGAGAGCGCCGCCCGCGCCGAACTCCTCGCCGAGGACGTCCCCGCGGACCGCGTCCGGATCACCCGCCGCGCCCAACTCCGCTACGACGGCACCGACACCGCCCTCACCGTCGAGCTGACCGAGCCCGACGCGATGCGCGAGGCCTTCGAAGCACGTCATCGCGCCACGTACTCCTTCACCCTCGACCGTCCGATCGTCGTCGAAGCCCTCTCCGTAGAAGCCACCGGCATCACTCAGCCCCCCGATCTGTCGGCCCTCGCCCCGTACGAAGGCCGCCCCGCCGCCCCCGACACCGTCCGCCTCCACACGGGCGGCGCCTGGCGCGAGGTACCCCTGCACCGCCGCGAGAACCTGCCTCCCGGCGAGACCGTCACCGGTCCGGCGATCATCACCGAGGCCAGTGCGACGACCGTCGTCGACGACGGCTGGCAGGCCGTCGCGCGAGACGACGGGCATCTGGTCATGGAACGCGTGGCGGTCACGCAGAGTTCCGATCTCGACACGAAAGTCGACCCGGTTCTTCTCGAGGTCTTCAACAATCTCTTCATGTCCATCGCCGAACAGATGGGTGCCCGGCTGGAGTCCACGGCCCAGTCCGTCAACATCAAGGAGCGCCTCGACTTCTCCTGCGCGCTCTTCGACCCGGACGGAAACCTGGTGGCCAACGCCCCGCACATCCCCGTCCACCTGGGCTCGATGGGCACCAGCGTCAAGGAGGTCATCCGCCGCCGCGGCTCCGGAATGCGGCCGGGAGACACCTACGCCGTCAACGACCCGTACCACGGCGGCACGCACCTCCCGGACGTCACGGTGATCACCCCCGTCTTCGACACAGAGGGTGACCGGATCCTCTTCCACGTGGCCTCCCGCGGCCACCACGCCGAGATCGGCGGCATCGCCCCGGGCTCCATGCCGGCCGACAGCCGCAGCATCGAGGAGGAAGGCATCCTCTTCGACAACTGGCTCCTCGCGGAGAACGGCCGCTTCCGCGAGGAGGAGACCCTCCGCCTGCTCACCGAAGCGCGCTACCCCTCCCGCAACCCGAGGACCAACCTCGCCGACCTGCGCGCCCAGATCGCCGCCAACCGCAAGGGCGTCGACGAAGTCGCCCGCATGATCGAGACCTTCGGACTCGACGTCGTCCAGGCGTACATGCGGCACGTCCAGGACAACGCGGAGGAATCGGTGCGCCGCGTGGTCGACACCCTCGACGATGGCGCGTACGCCTACGAGACCGACTCGGGCGCGGTGATCCGGGTACGCGTGCGCGTGGACCGCGAGAACCGCTCCGCGACCGTCGACTTCACCGGCACGTCCGCACAGCTGGGCAGCAACTTCAACGCCCCGTTCGCGGTGGTCAACGCGGCCGTGCTGTACGTCTTCCGCACCCTCGTCGCCGACGACATCCCCCTCAACGACGGCTGCCTGCGCCCCCTCAGGATCGTGGTGCCGCCCGGCTCCATGCTCGCGCCCGAGCCGCCCGCGGCCGTCGTCGCCGGCAACGTCGAGACCTCGCAGGCCATCACCGGCGCCCTCTACGCGGCGATCGGCGTGCAGGCCGAGGGCTCCGGGACCATGAACAACGTGACCTTCGGCAACGCCCGCCACCAGTACTACGAGACGGTCGCGTCCGGTTCCGGCGCGGGCGACGGCTTCCCGGGCGCGCCCGTCGTGCAGACCCACATGACCAACTCGCGCCTCACCGACCCCGAGGTCCTGGAATGGCGGCTGCCCGTCCGGCTCGACGAGTTCGCCGTCCGGCACGGCAGCGGCGGCGCCGGACGCTGGCGCGGCGGGGACGGCGCGGTGCGCCGCATCCGGTTCCTGGAACCCATGACCGTCTCCACGCTGTCCCAGCACCGCAGGGTCCCGCCGTACGGCATGGCGGGCGGCGAACCCGGTGCGCCGGGCGCCAACCGTGTGGAGCGGGCCGACGGGACCGTCACCGTGCTCGGCGGCAGCGACGCGGCCGACGTCGGTCCCGACGACGTACTTGTCATCGAGACCCCCGGCGGTGGAGGCTACGGCCCACCGCCGCCCCACCCCCACCCAGCAGGAGAAGAGACCCATGATCTTCGGGCGTTCTGAGCGCGGGAAGCCCCCCGTCGAGCCCACCACGCTCAAGATTCTCGTGGCCGGCGGCTTCGGCGTGGGCAAGACCACGCTCGTGGGCGCGGTCAGCGAGATCAGGCCGCTGCGCACCGAGGAACTGCTCACCGAGGCAGGACGCCCGGTCGACGACACCAGTGGTGTGGAGGGCAAGCGCACCACCACGGTCGCCATGGACTTCGGGCGGATCACGCTGCGCGAGGACCTGGTGCTGTACCTCTTCGGCACTCCCGGCCAGGAGCGGTTCTGGTTCATGTGGGACGAACTCTCCGAGGGCGCCCTCGGAGCCGTCGTCCTCGCTGATACGCGCCGCCTGGAGGACTGCTTCGCCGCGATCGACTACTTCGAGAGGCGCTCCATACCCTTCCTGGTCGGCGTCAACTGCTTCGAAGGGGCCGCCCGTTACCCCGTCGACGACGTCCGCCAGGCTCTCGACCTCGACGAGGACGTGCCGCTGGTGCTGTGCGACGCCCGGGACCGCGAGTCGGTCAAGGAGGTCCTCATCGGAGTGGTCCGGCACGCCATGGCCTATGGGGCGGAGCGCCGCCGGACCGCCGTCACGAGCTGACGGGAGCCGACCCGAGCGGCCCGTACCCCCGCCGACCGGGGTACGGGCCGCGTTCGTGACCGCACACGCGCGTGCGGCTAGTTCGCCCCGTCCTCCTCCCAGCCGAAGCTCTTCTCCACGGCCTTGCGCCAGTTGTGGTACTCGCGGTCACGCACCGACGACTCCATCGACGGTGTCCACTCGACGTCCTTCTGCCAGTGCGCCTTCAGCTCGTCGAGGTCGTTCCACACCCCGGTGGCGAGCCCGGCCGCGTAGGCGGCGCCCAGGCAGGTCGTCTCGGACACCTTCGGCCGCACCACCGGCACGTCCAGCACGTCCGCCTGGTGCTGCATGAGCAGGTTGTTCTTGGTCATGCCGCCGTCCACCTTCAGGGTCGTGATGTGCACCCCCGAGTCCTGGAACATGGCGTCCACCACCTCACGCGTCTGCCAGCTCGTCGCTTCGAGGACCGCGCGCGCGAGATGGGCCTTGGTGACGTACCGCGTGAGCCCGGTGATCACCCCGCGCGCGTCGGAGCGCCAGTAGGGCGCGAACAGTCCGGAGAACGCGGGCACGATGTACGCGCCACCGTTGTCCTCCACGCTCGCCGCCAGCGGTTCGATCTCGTCCGCGGTGCGGATGATGCCGAGCTGGTCCCGGAACCACTGGACGAGCGCGCCCGTTATCGCGATGGACCCCTCCAGGCAGTAGACCGGCGCCTCACTCCCGATCTTGTAGCCCATCGTCGTCAGCAGGCCGCTCTTCGACGGCACCGGCCGGTTGCCCGTGTTGAGCAGCAGGAAGGAGCCGGTGCCGTACGTGTTCTTCGCCGTGCCCACGTCGTAGCAGGCCTGCCCGAACACCGCCGCCTGCTGGTCGCCGAGCGCGGACGCCACGGGCACGCCCGCGAGTTGGCCGACCGCGGTGCCGTACACCTCGGCCGAGGACTTGATCTCGGGCAGGACGGCGTCGGGGATGTTCATCGCGGAGAGGATGGACTGGTCCCACTGGAGCGTCTCGAGGTTCATCAGCATGGTGCGGCCGGCGTTGGTCACGTCGGTGACGTGCCGGCCGCCGTCCGTGCCGCCGGTGAGGTTCCAGATGAGCCAGGAGTCGATGGTGCCGAAGGCGATCTCGCCGTTCTCGGCCCGCGTGCGCAGCCCGGGCACGTTGTCGAGCAGCCAGGCCGCCTTCGGTCCGGAGAAGTACGTGGCCAGCGGCAGCCCGGTCTGCTCACGGAAACGGTCCTGCCCGTCGGAGCCGCCGAGCTGGTTGGTCAGTGCCGCGGTGCGGGTGTCCTGCCACACGATCGCGTTGTGCACCGGCTTGCCCGTGGCGCGGTCCCACAGGACCGTCGTCTCGCGCTGGTTGGTGATGCCGAGCGCGCTGAGCTGGTCGGCGCGGAGCCCGGCCTTGGCGACCGCCCCGGCCACCACCGCCTGCACCTTGGACCAGATCTCGGTGGCGTCGTGCTCCACCCACCCGGGCTTGGGGAAGATCTGCCGGTGCTCGCGCTGGTCGACGGCGACGATGGCGCCGTCCTGGTTGAAGATGATGCAGCGGCTGGAGGTGGTGCCCTGGTCGATAGCGGCGACGAACTTGTCCGTCATGACGTCCCCTTCGTCGGTTCCTTCAGAAGGCTGCGTTGAAGATGAGCCCGGACAGCGCTCCGCCGATCAGCGGTCCGACCACCGGGATCCACGCGTAACCCCAGTCCGAGGTGCCCTTGTTGGGGATCGGGAGCACTGCGTGGGTGATGCGCGGGCCCAGGTCACGGGCCGGGTTGATGGCGTACCCCGTGGGGCCGCCGAGGGACAGACCGATGCCGACCACGAGGAACGCGACGATCAGGATCGCGGTGCCGGACTCACCCAGCCCCTTGGTGAGACCGAACGCCAGGATGGGCAGCACCAGCCCCATGGTCGCGATGATCTCCGTGAGGAGGTTCGCCACCGGATTGCGGATCGTGGGCGCCGTGGCGAAGATCCCCAGCGTCGGCTGGGCCTTGTCCTCCTCGGCGTTGGCCTGGAACTGCGCGAAGTACACCAGCCAGCAGAGCACCGCCCCCAGGACGGCGCCGACCATCTGCCCGGCGATGTAGATGGGCACCTTGTCCCAGTCGCCGGTGTCGACGGCGATTCCGATCGTCACCGCAGGGTTGAGATGGCCTCCGGACAGCGGCGCTGCGGTGTAGGCCCCGGCCATCACGCCGAAACCCCAGCCGAACGCGATGACCACCCAGCCCGCGTCCTTCGCCTTCGAGTAGTTCAGTACGACGGCGGCGACCACTCCGGCGCCGAACAGGATCAGGATCGCGGTGCCGATGATCTCACCGACGAATATGTCTCCGTTGCTCATGGCGGCTCCTTGGCCCCGGCCCGGGGTGTCAGCCCCCGGTCCTCCGTGCAGGGTGCGTTTCCCACGGCGACTTCAGCCGGGGACGAGGAGGTCCCGCGCCCCGCCCGGCATCCGTGACGAGCGTGCCGTCGCAGTCGAATCGCCCGTGGGGGAAACGGACCTTGGAGCAGCTGTGCCCGCATGGCGCAGTGCGTGGATACGCCGAGAATGTACGGCGATGTCGACTGACATCGGAAGTGTTCACCGGTGTCCAGGGGGCGTCAAGGACGCGGACGGCAACGGTTGAGGGGCACCTCCCCGACAAGGAGGACCCCTCAGGCCCGGCCGGGATGGGCTGCCGAGGCGGTGGCGGCCGCGGAACCGCGCCGAACCTCGTGTCCGGGCATCCCCGCCCGCCCCAGGACCCAACTCGCCCCGCGCAACGCCTTCGCGGCCTTCTTCAACGGTGCGAGCCAGGCGGCCGCCTGCCGGTGGTCCGTGACGCTGCCCGGCATGCACAACACCGTGGCCAGGGACAACGACACCGGAAGCCCGCCCGCCGACCAGGGCGCGTCCAGCACCGACGCCGCCACCGGATCGAGGCCCTCCGGGTCGGCCAGGATCAGGAAGTCGTCGCCGCCGATATGGCCCACGCGCGTGCTGTCGGACGCCGAGCGCTGCAACATCCGCCCCACCGACCGGATCAGCTCGTCGCCCGCGGCGAAGCCGGCCCCGTCGTTGACCTGCTTGAAGTGATCCACGTCCAGCCAGCTCAGCGCGAACGCCCGCCCGTCCGCGATCCGCCGGTCCACCTCACCGGTGACGGCGTCCGAACCGGGCAGCCGGGTCAGCGGATTGAGCCCGGCCGCCTCCTCCACCCGGGACTCGGCCAGCGCCCGCACGAGGTCCGCGAGGCGTACGACGCCCACGCACCGGCCGTACCGGTCCACGACGGCCACATCGTCCGACGTGCGGTCCCGACCACCGACCGCCACCACGTCCAGGACCTCCCACGCGGTGGCGTCCACGCCCACCGTGCGGGGCACGTCGCCGAGCTTGGCGGCGGGCCGGTCGGCGTACAGGGCGTGTCCGTAGCGCCCGGACATCGACAGCAGGAAGCGCGAGCGGTGCACCGACCGGACCGGGACCCCGTGCGCGTCCACGAGAACCACCCCGGACACCTCGGGTGACCCGGTCAGCAAAGCCCGGACATGACCCGCCGACGCGGTGGCGGGCAGCAGCGCGGCGGGCCGCACGAACTGCCGTACCGAAGGACCCGACCGGGGGAGCGGGGCGGCACCGGGGGAGCGGGGCGGAACGTACACGTCCGCGGCGGGCAGCCGGGCGGGCGGCGCGAACAGCTCACCCTGCGCCAGTTGCGCACCGGCCGTCACCGCCGCGGTGCACTGGAACTCCGTCTCCACGCCCTCGACCGACAACAGCGCCCCGAGCTGCTCGCACAGCGTGCGCATCGCCCGCACCGCGGCAGGCCGGGTGAGCAGCGACGCGTCGAGCTTCACCAGGTCGGGCGCCAGGTCGGTGAGCAGCCGCAGGGGTACGTCGCCGTCTCCGACCCCGTCCGCACTGATCCGGAAACCCTGGCTCCGCAGCGCGTCCACGGCCTCCAGCAGCGCCTGCCGCGGCACGTGCGTGTACGGCGGTCCGATGTCGACGGTCACTTCCCACGGCAGCCTGCCCGCCTCACGCACCGCGGTGTGCAGCGGAGTGAGCCCGCCGAGGTCGGCGAGGGTCGCCGCGAACACGTTGACGTGCAACGGCAGCAAGGTCTCCCTGCGTGCCGCCGCACGGATCGCCGACACCGCCAGCCTGCCGTCGAGTTCGGGATCGCGGCGGGCCTCGGCGAGGATGTCGCCGGTCTCCGGGCGGGCGAGTATCTCCAGCCCCGCGACCGCGCCGGTCACCAGGTTGACCACCGGTTGGAAGGCGAAGCGGAGAGTATCCGTCCAGGAGTGCACGGGAGCATGATGGCGCCGCGGGCGCACGCCAGAGCGCAGTTCATGAGACGTTCACGCAGGATTCCCGAGCGGTCACACAGCGTACGGGAAAGCCCTTGCGGCCCGGATGTGGCCCGGATGCGGCCCGGATGCGGCCCGGGTGCGGCCCTCGGCCTCACCGCACCGCGACCACCGCCGACCCGTGCCCGAACAGCCCCTGGTTCGCCGTGATTCCCACCCGGGCGCCGGCCACCTGCCGGTCGCCCGCGGCCCCCCGCAACTGCCAGGTGAGCTCGCACACTTGGGCGATCGCCTGCGCCGGTACGGCTTCCCCGAAGGACGCCAGCCCGCCACTGGGGTTCACGGGTATGCGCCCGCCGAGGGCCGTCGCCCCCTCCCGCAGCAGCTTGGCCCCCTCACCCTCGCCGCACAGCCCCAGGTCCTCGTACCACTGCAACTCCAGGGCGGTGGACAGGTCGTAGACCTCGGCGAGGGAAAGATCCTCCGGGCCGATGCCCGCCTCTTCGTAGGCGGCCGTGGCTATCGACTCCCGGAACGTCCTGGCGGCCGGTTCCACCGCCACCGCGGAGTCCGTGGCGAGGTCGGGCAGGTCCAGCACGGTGTTGGGGTACCGCGGTGTCACCGTCGACACCGCGCGGATGCGCACCGGCTCCGCCACGCCATGGCGACGCGCGAACTCCATGCTGGACAGCACCAGGGCGGCCCCGCCGTCCGAGGTCGCGCAGATGTCGAGCAGCCGCAGCGGATCGGCGACCACGGCCGAGGCGGCCACCTCCTCGCCGGTGGCCCGCTTGCGGTAGCGCGCGTACGGGTTCAGCGCGCCCATGGCCGAGTTCTTCACCTTGACCTGGGCGAAGTCCTCCAGTGTGTCCCCGTGGACGGCCATCCGCCGCCGCGCGTACAGCCCGAAGTACGTCGGATTGGTTGCGCCGAGCACCCGGAACCGGAGCCAGTCGGGATCGTCGGGCCGGTCGCCGCCCGCGGGCCGGAAGAACCCCTTGGGCGCCGCGTCGGCTCCCACCACGAGCACTACGTCCGCGAGTCCGGAGAGGATCTGCGCCCGCGCGGTGTTGACCGCCTGAGCTCCGGACGCGCACGCCGCGTACACGCTCGTGACCCGGGCGCCTTGCCAGCCCAGCGCCTTGGCGAACGTCGCCCCGGCCACGTACCCCGGATAACCGCCACGCACCGTGTCCGCGCCGACGATCGAGTCGACGGACCGCCACTCCAGCCCGGCGTCGGCGAGCGCCGCGCGGGCCGCCGCAGCCCCGTACTCGACGAAGGAACGCCCCCACTTGCCCCAGGGGTGCATCCCCGCACCGAGCACCGCCACCTCACCCGTCATGCCCCACCCCCTTCGTCGGCCGCCACTGCCAGGTCGTCCACACCGTCTCCGCGTCCTCATGGAGCACGCCGGGCACGACCTCCACCTCCATGCCCACCGCCAGATCGGCGACGGTCAGCCCGGGCACCCCCTGGCCCAGCACCACGATCCGCTCTGCTGCCAGCTCCACAGCGATCAACGCGTACGGCTCCCACGGAAGTTCCGGATCGGTCACATAGGGTGACGGAGGCCGATAGCGGCCGTCCGTGTACGACCACACACGGCCGCGCCGGGACAACGGAACCTCCACCAGTTCGCCGCCGGCACACCTCGGATTGCGGCAATGGGCATCCTCGCGGGGGAAGAAGACCGAGGCGCAGACGGAGCAGCGAGTGCCCAGCAGGCTGAACGCATCCCCGTCACCCCCGAACCACCCGTCGACCACTGGCATGCGTGAACGCGACAAGGTTCCTCCCCGGCAGCTGATCTGACGGAACGTCAGAAGTGTGTCACGGGAGACCGGGGATGGGCAGAGGCAGAGACATGACACGACTCTCCCGTGCCCTGCGCGGACTGGGCGCCGCACTCGCCGCCCTGCTCACCGTCACCGCCGTCTCCACGACCGCCCGGGCAACCCCGGAACCCAAGGCGCCCAAGGACTTCGTGGCGCTCAGAACCATCGACCCGACGATCATCCAGGAGATGCGCTACTTCACCCCGCACAACTTCGTCGGCGAGCGCATCGACGGCTACCGACAGCCCCTCTGCATCCTCACCCGCCCCGCAGCCGAAGCACTTCACCAGGCCCAGGAGAAGCTTCTGAAGCAGGGCTACAGCCTCAAGGTGTACGACTGCTACCGCCCGCAACGCGCGGTCGACCACTTCGTCCGCTGGGCCGAGGGCCTCGACGACCAGGCCATGAAGGGCGAGTTCTACCCGAACGTAGACAAGACCCGTCTGTTCGCGGACGGATACATCGCCGAGAAGTCCGGCCACAGCCGAGGCTCGACCATGGACCTCACCATCGTGAAGCTCCCGGCCCTGCCGACCCGGCCCTACCACCCCGGCGAACCCCTCGTCGCCTGCTACGCGCCCCAGGACCAGCGCTTTCCCGACAACTCCGCCGACATGGGCACCGGATTCGACTGCTTCGACACCCTCGCCCACACCCTCGACCCGCGCGTCCAGGGCGCACAGCGCGCCCACCGGCTCCTGCTCAAGTCCACCCTGGAAGACCTCGGCTTCGTGAACCTGGCCGAGGAATGGTGGCACTACACCTACAAGCCCGAGCCCTACCCGGACACCTACTTCGACTTCCCGGTGTCCAGGAAGTCCCTTTCAGGCAAACGCTGAGCCGCCCCCGGAAGACGCCCCTCCGATGATCGGATACAGTCCGCCGCGTGTCCGAAACTCAACACCCCACCCCCAACTCCGCGCCCGACTCCCACTGTTCGAGCTGCGGAACGCCTTTCGGAGAGGGCGTCTCCGGTTGGCCACGCACCTGCCCCGCTTGCGGCACCACGGCCTACCGCAACCCGCTCCCGGTCGCGGTGGCCCTCCAGCCCGTGTACGACACCAAGGGCACCAGCCTCGTCGTCATCACTCGTACCGTCGCCCCCGCGCGCGGGGGCATCGCACTGCCCGGCGGCTACATCGACGACCGGGAGGACTGGCGCCAGGCCGTCGTCCGCGAACTCAAGGAAGAGACCGGCATCGACGCCGCGAGCCGCGACGTGCGCCTCGTCGACGCCATGAGCTCACCCGACGGCCACCTCCTGCTGTTCGGGTCCCTGCCCGAGCGCCCGGCGGAGGGCCTGCCCGCGGCCACGGCGACGGACGAGACAGAAGGCTGGCACCTCCTGCGCAGGCCGGAAGAGCTCGCCTTCCCCCTGCACACACGCGCCGTACGAGCCTGGTTCGAAGGCCGCTACGTCTGAGCCTCAGCGCTCCTCGACACCCCGTATCCGCACCGGGTGAGGCGGCGCGCTCACGCCGTCCTCACCCTCCCGCTCGACGACCACCCGCCGGCCCTGCCAACGGGTGACGTACCGCTCGATTTCCGGCTCCTCCCACCCGTCCCCCGCATCCGGCACCACCAACCCGCCACCGGTCCGCCCCCGCGCCGGCGCCCACACCTCCAGCTCCAGCCCGCCGTCCTCACCACGCACGGGAAGGACGGCACCCGCACGCGCGAGCACCGGAATCCGCGACAAAGGGGCGTCCACCAGAATCTGCCCCGGCCCGTCGTACGCCCGCCCCGTCGCCGTGTCGTACCAACGCCCCCGCGGCAACTGCACGGCGCGCCGGTCCGCGCCCGGGTCGAGCACCGGCGCCACCAGCAGACAGTCACCCAGCAAGAAGGCGTCCTCGCAGTCCCGCAACGCCCGGTCCTCCGGTATGCCCCACCACAACGGCCGCACATAAGGCGTGCCGGTACGCCGCGCCAGATGCGCCAGCGTCATGAAGTACGGCAGCAGTCGCCGACGCTCCACGAGCGCCACACGCGCGTGCGCCAGCACCTCGGACCCGAACTCCCACGGTTCCCTGCGCCCCGCCCGCAGACTCGCGTGCGTGCGGAACAGCGGCAGATACGCGCCCAGCTGAAACCACCGCAGATACAGCTCGGGCGACGGACTCCCGTCGAAGCCGCCCACGTCCGGTCCCGAATACGGCACCCCGCACAGCCCCAGGCCCAGGACCAGGGACAGCGACGCCCGCAGCCCGGGCCAGCCCGTCGCCACATCACCGGACCAGGTGCCTCCGTAGCGCTGCAGACCGGCCCAACCGGACCGCGAGAAGACGAACGGCCGCTCCTGCGGGGCCAGCTCCCGCAGCCCCTCGTACGCGGCCCGAGCCATGCACAGCGCGTAGACGTTGTGCGCCTCGCGATGGTCGCCGCCCCGGCCCTCCAGCGCATGGCGAGCCGAACGCGGCAAAGTCCACTCCCCGAAGGCCGCGAACGATGTGGGCTCGTTCATGTCGTGCCAGAAGCCCGAGAACCCCTGACCCAGCCGCTCCTCGTAGAGGCCGCCCCACCACTCACGCACGCGCGCGTGCGTGAAGTCCGGAAAGACCGACTCACCGGCCCACACCTCGCCGCGCACCAACTGCCCCGCCGCGTCACGGACGAACGCGTCCACGGCCGTGCCCGCGTCGTACACGGCATTGCCGGGCTCGATCCTGACCGCCGGATCGACGATCGACACCAGCCGGACCCCGCCCCGCCGCAGATCCTCGGCGAGCTGGGGCAGCTTCGGAAAACGGTCCTGGTCGACCGTGAACACCTGGTGCTCGTCGTAGTGATCGATGTCCAGATGGACGGCATCCAGCGGGAGGTCGCGGTCCTGATAGCCGGCGACGATCCGCCGTACCTCCTGCTCGCTCCCGAACCCCCACCGCGCGTGCTGGTACCCCAACGCCCACGCCGGCGGCAGCGCCGACGCACCGGTGAGGGAGGCCCAGGCGAGCAGCACGCGCGCGGGAGTGCCGACCATCACCCAGCAGCGCAACGGACCGCCGGACATCCGCAGTTCACTCGTCCCGGGCCGGTCGTGCCCGGACCCGGCGCCCTCCTCGCCCTCCCGCAACGTCACCGTGCCGTCCCACGAGGTGTCGTGGAACACCAGGTGCGTCGCCGCGTCGGCCACCACCAGCTGCACCGGCATCGTGAGATACAGCGGATCGTCGCCGGGGCCGAAGGCGTGGCCGGGGTCGGTGTTCCAGAGCCGATACACGCCGTCCCGCAGCCGCGGCCCCGAGGACCGACCGCCCAGTCCGAAGAAGCGCGCGTCCGCGACGACCTCCGAGCGCTGCATCCAGCGCGCCGCACCCCCGTCGACCGGCTCCCACCAACGCGGCGGCAGGTCCCGGCGCAGGGTCACGCCGCCGGGTGTCTGCACCTCGACCGCACCGTGCCGCGAGACGACGACCGTCGCCCGCTCGGCCACCACCCGCCAGCCGCCGTCCTTGTCCGGCTCCAGCACCGCCCGCGGGTCCGGCTCCGGACACCGGCCCGCCAGCGCGTACGACGGCTCGGGACCGGCCCCGTCCCAGCCCCAGAACACCGCCCCGTTCACCGCCACCGTGATCCGCAGCTCGGAACGGCTGAAGCGGACCACACCACCCCCGGGCCCCGGCTCCACGTCCTGCACCGGGCCCGGCACCCGCGCCCGCTCGACCCCCCGCGCCGGCAGCCCGGCGGCATCGGCACGCCGCGCACGCCAAGCGGCTCGTACGGTACGCAACCTCTGGGCCGCCCCCGCCGAACCGACCGCCTTCATCGAACGCACCAGGTCACGACCGTTCATGCTGCTCACCCTGCCACTGACCGCCCCACGCGCGTGTGTCGTTCAACTGCCGTTCACTCGTGCCGGGACCACATCTTCACGACACGGACTATGTGGGGCGCGCCCTGGTGCAGAAGTCGATCACATGGCATCGTCCGTGTCATCCGCGTCACGCGCACAACCCCGCCCGTGCGCGGTGGACGCACACGACGCGCACAGTCCGGGAGCCGCCCCATGTCGACCGTGAACCCCCAGCCGCTCTGGCAGCCCGATCCGGAACGTATCGCACGGGCCCAGGTCACCAGGTTCCAGGCCTGGGCCGCCGAACACCACGGCGCCCCCGCCGAGGGCGGCTACCCCGCATTGCACCGCTGGTCGGTCGACGAGCTGGACACCTTCTGGAAAGCCGTCACGGAATGGTTCGACGTACGGTTCTCCACCCCCTACGCGCGCGTACTGGGCGACCGCTCGCTGCCCGGCGCCCAGTGGTTCCCCGGCGCGACCCTGAACTACGCCGAACACGCCCTGCGCGCAGCGACGACCCGCGCGGACGAGCCTGCCCTCCTGTACGTCGACGAGACCCACGAGCCACAGCCCGTCACCTGGGCCGAACTGCGCCGCCAGGTCGGCTCCCTCGCCGCCGAGCTACGCACCCTCGGCGTACGCCCCGGAGACCGCGTCAGCGGCTACCTCCCCAACATCCCGCAGGCCGTCGTCGCCCTCCTCGCCACCGCCGCGGTCGGCGGCGTCTGGACCTCCTGCGCCCCCGACTTCGGCGCCCGCAGCGTCCTGGACCGCTTCCAGCAGGTCGAACCCGTCGTCCTGTTCACCGTCGACGGCTACCGCTACGGCGGAAAGGAACACGACCGGCGCGACATCGTCGCCGAACTCCGCCGCGAACTGCCCACCCTGCGCGCCGTCGTCCACATCCCTCTCCTCGGCACCGAGGCCCCGGAAGGCGCCCTGGACTGGTCCGCCCTGACGAGCGCCGCCGCAGAACCCGTCTTCGAGCAGGTGCCCTTCGACCACCCCCTGTGGGTCCTCTACTCCTCCGGCACCACCGGCCTGCCCAAGGCCATCGTCCAGTCCCAGGGCGGCATCCTCGTCGAACACCTCAAGCAACTCGGCCTGCACTGCGACCTCGGCCCCCAGGACCGTTTCTTCTGGTACACCTCGACCGGCTGGATGATGTGGAACTTCCTCGTCTCCGGCCTGCTCACCGGCACCACGATCGTCCTCTACGACGGCAGCCCCGGATACCCCGACACAGCAGCGCAGTGGCGCATCGCCGAACGCACCGGAGCCACCCTCTACGGCACCTCCGCCGCCTACGTGATGGCCTGCCGCAAAGCAGGCGTGCACCCCGGCCGCGACTTCGACCTGTCCAAGGTGCAGTGCGTGGCCACCACCGGCTCACCCCTGCCGCCCGACGGGTTCCGCTGGCTGCACGACGAGGTCCGCGACGACCTCTGGATCGCCTCGGTCAGCGGCGGCACCGACGTGTGCTCCTGCTTCGCCGGAGCCGTCCCGACCCTCCCCGTCCACATCGGCGAACTCCAGGCAGCAGGCCTCGGCACCGACCTCCAGTCCTGGGACCCGAGCGGCGAACCCCTCGTCGACGAGGTCGGCGAGCTGGTCGTCACCAACCCCATGCCGTCGATGCCGATCCGCTTCTGGAACGACCCCGACGGCAGCCGCTACCACGACAGCTACTTCGACACCTACCCCGGCGTATGGCGTCACGGCGACTGGATCACCATCACCTCCCGCGGCTCGGTCGTCATCCACGGCCGCTCCGACTCGACGCTCAACCGCCAGGGCGTACGCATGGGATCGGCCGACATCTACGAAGCCGTCGAACGACTCCCCGAGATCAAGGAATCCCTCGTCATCGGCATCGAACAGCCCGACGGCGGCTACTGGATGCCCCTCTTCGTGCACCTGACCGCCGGGACCGTCCTCGACGAGGACCTCCTCGGCCGCATCAAGCAGACCATCCGCGAAGAGCTCTCCCCGCGCCACATCCCCGACGAGATCATCGAAGTACCCGGCATCCCGCACACCCTCACCGGAAAGCGCATCGAGGTCCCCGTCAAGCGACTGCTCCAGGGCACCCCCCTGGACAAGGCCGTCAACCCGGGCTCCATCGACAATCTCGACCTCCTCCACTTTTACGAGGACCTGGCCCGTAAGCGAGCCTGATCCCGGGCTGCCGCCGTCGCAGTGCGCCGACGGCGGCATCCCCAGCCCGGTCCCGTTGTCAGTGCCGCCGGTTACTGTGAGTGAGCATTGATCGACTGCGCACAGGGGGAAAAATGGCGCACACCGACCACCGGACCATGCGACGCGTCCTGCGCCGCGAAATCGCGGGCACCATCGGCCTGCTCACCGACGAGCACGACTTCCGCACCATGCGGCGCTACCGCAGCTTCACCTTCGACGACCACACCCGCTATCTAGAACAGGTGGAGGCGCTCCTGCGCACCCGCGCCTCCCAGGGGAACCACACCACGGTCGCCCTTTTCGACCCCGAGGAGTACGCCGCCTTCTGCTCGGACACCGGCCTCGACCCCGACACCCCGTCCAGCCGCACCCGCTTCACCGCCGAACTCGCCGCCACGGGCCCGACCATCCCGTACGACGGCCGCCCGTTGGCCGACCTCGTCCCGGCCCTGATCGACGAGGCCGTCCGCCAGGCCACCTGGGAGTACGCGTCCACACTCCTGGCCCGCCTGGGCGCCTGCGCCTCCTGCGGCGAGGACATCGGCCGAGCCGCCTTCGTCCGTGCGTCCGACGCCCTCGCCCGCATCCTCGACACCGCCCCCGCGGGCAACCGACACCTCGTGTGCAGTGTCTCGGGCGCCCCGGAAACACTGGTCTCGGTGCTCCACGCGGACACGGACGCCGATGGAGCCATCCAGATGGACGAGGCCGAAGCCCTCGAATTCACCACGGTCCTCGCCCTCGGCCTCGCGACCCAAAGCCCCGGGGGGCTCGTCATGAGGACAAGCGCTCCGGGCACCACCGATCGCATCTACGGCTGGCGACTGCGCGGCGACGGCCTCGAACCCCTCACCGCAGGCGAGGTCTTCGACGCCTACTGCACGGACGTCGAATCCGGCGATCTCATCTCCCCGGAATCGGACGTCGACTACTGCGCACCGCCTGATCTGGGCCCGGCGGGCCCGACGCCGGGGCACCGTCACTGAACAGGGAAGGGGCGCCCCACCCGCAGGTGGAGCGCCCCTCCAGAGAACACCGGCAGTGACGGAGACCGCCTACTCGCCGGACAGCACCGCCTGAGCGGCGTTGCGCGCCTCGTCGGCACTGTCCGAGGCACGCGCGGCGGCAGCGGCACGTTCGCACTGCGCCAGCGTGTACTTAGCCAGAGTCGCCCGTACATAAGGAATGGACGCCGCACCCATGGAGAGCGAGGTGACGCCCAGACCGGTCAGCACACACGCCAGGAGCGGGTCCGACGCGGCCTCACCACAGACACCACAGCTCTTGCCCTCGGCCTTCGCCGCCTCCGCGGACAGCGCGACGAGGTCCAGCAGCGCGGGCTGCCAAGGGTCCTGCAGCCGCGACACCGCACCCACCTGACGGTCCGCGGCGAAGGTGTACTGCGCGAGGTCGTTCGTCCCCAGCGACAGGAACTCGACCTCCTGCAGAATCGAGCGCGCCCGCAGTGCGGCGGACGGGATCTCCACCATCGCACCGAACTTCGCGCGAAGCCCGGCCGCACGGCACGCGTCGGCGAACGCCTTGGCATCCGTACGGTCCGCCACCATCGGGGCCATCACCTCAAGGTAGACCGGCAGCCCCTCCGCAGCCTTCGCCAAGGCCGTCAGCTGGGTGCGCAGCACCTCGGGGTGATCGAGCAGCGTCCGCAGACCACGCACACCCAGCGCCGGGTTCGGCTCATCGCCCGGGGTGAGGAAGTCCAACGGTTTGTCCGCACCCGCGTCCAGCACACGGACGACGACCCGGCCCTCGGGGAAGGCCTCCAGAACCTGCCGGTATGCCTCGACCTGCTTTTCCTCCGACGGCGCGTTCTTGCTGTCGTCCAGGAAAAGGAACTCGGTACGGAACAGCCCGACCCCCTCGGCACCGGCCTCCACGGCGGCCGGCACGTCGGCCGGACCACCGACGTTGGCCAGCAGCGGCACCTTGTGACCGTCGGCCGTGGCACCCGGACCGGTCGACGCCGCGAGGGCCGCCTTGCGCTCGGCAGCGGCGGCCTCCAGCTGCGCCTTCTTCTCCTCGCTCGGCTCCACGAAGATGTCGCCGGTGCTGCCGTCGACGGCGATCACCGTGCCTTCGGCCAGCTCGCCGGCACCCGGCAGAGCGACGACCGCAGGGACGCCGAGCGCCCGGGCCAGGATTGCGCTGTGGCTGGTCGGCCCGCCCTCCTCGGTCACGAAGCCGAGAACCAGAGTCGGATCCAGCAAAGCCGTGTCGGCGGGCGCAAGGTCACGCGCCACCAGGACATAGGGCTCGTCACTGTCCGGAACACCCGGCATGGGCACCCCGAGCAGACGAGCGACGATACGATTCCGCACGTCGTCAAGGTCGGCGACACGACCGGCGAGATACTCGCCGGCGCCCGCCAACAGCTCCCGGTACGCGGCGAACGCGTCGTACACGGCACGCTCGGCCGTGCTGCCGACGGCGATCCGCCGGTCGACGTCCGCCATCAGCTCGGGATCCTGCGCCATCATGGCCTGCGCCTCGAGCACGGCCTGGGCCTCGCCACCCGCCAGATTGCCGCGCGCCATCAGGTCGGCGGCCACAGCTTCCACGGCCTTGCGGGCGCGCCCCTGTTCACGCTCCGCGTCCTCCGCCGGAATCTGCTTGGCAGGCGGCTCGAGTACCGCCGTCCCCATGTGCCGAACCTCGCCGATCGCCACACCGTGGCTCACGCCGACGCCTCGCAGCGTTGCTTCCATCTCACCCGTCTCCGATAGTGCGGCGGGTCCCGCCGCCGCGGTGGTTGCCACTACTTGCCGTCATACGACGGAGCTGACGTCACGCCCAGGCGAAGAGGCTGTCGCCGGCCTTCACATCGCCGCTGTCACGCAGATCGGAGAGGGCCTCGGCCGTGGCCTCGAGCGCCACGACCGGGCAGACCGGCGACTTGCCCGCGGCCTCCACGGCAGCCGGGTCCCAGCGCACGATGCTCTGGCCGCGCGTCACGGTGTCACCCTTGTTCACGAGCAACTCGAAGCCCTCGCCGTTGAGCTGCACGGTGTCGATACCGAGGTGAGTGAGCACGCCATGGCCCTGGTCGTCGACGACGACGAAGGCGTGCGGGTGAAGCGAGACGATGACTCCGTCGACGGGGGCGACAGCCTCGGAGGGTTCACGAACAGGGTCGATTGCTGTGCCCGGGCCGACCATGGCCCCGGAGAAGACCGGATCCGGCACGGAAGCCAGTCCGATGGCGCGTCCTGCAAGAGGGGACGTCACGGTGGTCATGGGAAGCCTCCCAGGGGTGGAGATCTGTATGGGCCGTCACTGCCAGTACCCGACGGCGCACTGTTCAGCAGGGTATGTCATATGAAGTACGGGTTCCGCGCGAGAGCCCGGCACCCCGCTGCACCGTCGGCGACTGGTGGTCTAGACCATAGCCCAAATCGATTTGCGCGCGCTCCGAAGCTCCGTGTACAGTCGTACTCCTGCCCGGGGTTGAGCGACGCCACCAAGCGTCCTTGCCAGGCAGCATCCAACTTGTCAGATCCTAATCTCTGGATCTCCTCCCGCATGCCTGCGGGAGGGTGGTCAGAGGGTCGGAAAAACACTGATAGAGTTTGGAACACCGAAGGGAAAAGCCCGGAGGAAAGCCTGAGAGAGTCTCTCGGGTGAGTACAAAGGAAGCGTCCGTTCCTTGAGAACTCAACAGCGTGCCAAAAATCAACGCCAGATTAGTTGATACCCCGTCTCCGGTCACTCTTGATCGGGGCGAGGTTCCTTTGAAATAACACAGCGAGGACGCTGTGAACCATCGGATCATTCCTCCGGTGGTTCCGCTCTCGTGTGTGTCGACCGGCTGTATTAATTTACTGGCCGAGTAAACATTCACGGAGAGTTTGATCCTGGCTCAGGACGAACGCTGGCGGCGTGCTTAACACATGCA
>NZ_QFRX01000001.1:9009355-9083392 GCF_003143935.1 Streptomyces sp. Act143
GCTAAGCCTTACAGCGCCGATGGTACTGCAGGGGGGACCCTGTGGGAGAGTAGGACGCCGCCGAACTCCTTTCATAGCTCCGGCTCTTGGGCATACCGCCCGAGAGCCGGAGCTTTTTTGTGTTGAGGTAGGGTCAGGGGGCATCGTTGGTACGTTTCCCACAGGAGGCCCCCGGGTGGAGGTCCAGGAGACTCGCGTCCAGACGGATCGAGTCCTCACCATCCCCAACATCCTCAGCATGGCGCGGCTCGTTGGCGTGCCTCTCTTCCTGTGGTTGATCCTCAGGCCCGAGTTCGGAGGCCCCGAGAGCGATGGTTGGGCGCTTCTGGTCCTCGCCTTCAGCGGTGTCAGTGACTACCTGGACGGCAAGCTCGCCCGGCGCTGGAACCAGATCAGCAGTCTTGGCCGGCTTCTGGATCCTGCCGCGGACCGGCTATACATTCTCTCGACTTTGGTCGGACTGACATGGCGCGAGATTCTGCCCATCTGGTTGACCGCTGTACTGCTGGCGCGTGAGCTGGTTCTGCTGGTGATGGTGGGTATCCTCAGGCGCCACGGCTATCCGCCGCCCCAGGTGAACTTCCTTGGCAAGGCCGCCACGTTCAACCTGATGTACGCCTTCCCCTTGCTTCTGCTCAGTGACGGAAGTGGCTGGCTCCCCTCACTCGCTGCTATTTTCGGATGGGCGTTCGCGGGATGGGGTACAACGCTGTACTGGTGGGCAGGAGTCCTCTACGTGGTTCAAGTCCGCCGCCTGGTTCGTGCGGACGCCATGGCCGATTGAACTCGCCGATTGGTGCAGTTGTAGGGCGCGATGGCCCGCCGTGGAAAAGTGCGGGACAATCTGGACGGGTGAAGTCGGCTAGACCGTCGTCTCTTGGAGGAGGACGCTTCCGACATGAAGGCCGTCGTGATGGCCGGAGGCGAAGGCACGCGCCTTCGCCCCATGACCTCGAGCATGCCCAAGCCGCTCCTACCCGTGGCCAACCGCCCGATCATGGAGCACGTTCTGCGGCTGCTCAAAAGGCATGGGCTCAACGAGACCGTCGTTACTGTCCAGTTCTTGGCTTCGCTGGTCAAGAACTACTTCGGTGACGGTGAAGAGCTCGGAATGGAGCTCTCCTATGCCAATGAGGAGAAGCCACTCGGTACCGCCGGAAGCGTCAAGAACGCCGAAGAGGCGTTGAAGGACGATGCCTTCCTCGTCATCTCCGGCGATGCCCTGACCGACTTCGACCTCACCGAGCTGATCAATTTCCACAAGGAGAAGGGCGCGCTGGTCACCGTCTGCCTGACGCGCGTTCCCAATCCGCTGGAATTCGGCATCACCATCGTCGACGAAGAGGGGAAGGTGGAGCGGTTCCTCGAGAAGCCCACCTGGGGGCAGGTCTTCTCGGACACGGTGAACACCGGTATTTACGTGATGGAGCCGGAGGTCTTCGACTATGTCGAGGCCGATGTGCCCGTCGACTGGTCCGGCGATGTCTTCCCTCAGCTGATGAAGGAAGGCAAGCCGATCTACGGCTTTGTGGCCGAGGGGTACTGGGAGGACGTCGGTACTCACGAGAGCTATGTGAAGGCCCAGGCCGACGTCCTGGAGGGCAAGGTCGACGTCGAGATCGACGGCTTCGAGCTCTCGCCCGGTGTGTGGGTGGCCGAGGGTGCGGAAGTGCATCCGGACGCTGTGCTCCGGGGCCCTCTCTACATCGGGGACTACGCCAAGGTCGAGGCCGGCGTCGAGATCCGTGAGCACACCGTCGTGGGATCCAACGTCGTCGTGAAGAGCGGGGCGTTCCTGCACAAGGCCGTGGTGCACGACAACGTCTATGTCGGGCAGCACAGCAATCTGCGCGGCTGTGTGGTCGGGAAGAACACCGACATCATGCGTGCGGCCCGGATCGAGGACGGCGCGGTCATCGGCGATGAGTGCCTCATCGGTGAAGAATCGATCGTGCAGGGCAATGTGCGGGTCTATCCGTTCAAGACCATCGAGGCCGGTGCTTTCGTCAACACCTCGGTGATCTGGGAGTCCCGGGGGCAGGCGCATCTCTTCGGTGCCCGCGGTGTCTCCGGGATTCTGAACGTGGAAATCACGCCCGAGCTGGCCGTGCGTCTCGCCGGCGCCTACGCGACGACGCTCAAGAAGGGGTCGACGGTCACCACCGCCCGCGACCACTCGCGTGGTGCGCGGGCACTGAAGCGCGCGGTCATCTCCGCGCTCCAGGCCAGCGCCATCGACGTACGAGATCTGGAAAACGTACCGCTGCCTGTGGCCCGGCAGCAGACCGCGCGGGGCAGTGCTGGCGGGATCATGATCCGGACCACGCCCGGGGTGCCGGACTCCGTGGACATCATGTTCTTCGACGGGCGCGGCGCCGACCTGTCGCAGGGCAGTCAGCGCAAGCTCGACCGGGTGTTCGCGCGGCAGGAGTACCGGCGCGCGTTCCCTGGTGAGATCGGGGATCTGCACTTTCCTGCGAGCGTGTTCGACTCCTACACCGGGTCGTTGCTGCGGAACGTCGATACGACGGGGATCGCCGAGTCGGGGCTGAAGGTCGTCGTCGACGCGTCCAACGGCAGTGCGGGGCTTGTGCTGCCCAGTCTGCTGGGCAAGCTGGGTGTGGACTCGCTGACCATCAATCCCGGTCTGGACGAGTCGCGGCCCACGGAGACCGCGGATGTGCGTCGGTCGGGGCTGGTGCGCCTCGGTGAGATCGTGGCGTCGTCGCGGGCCGCGTTCGGGGTGCGGTTCGACCCGGTCGGTGAGCGGTTGTCGCTGGTCGACGAGAAGGGGCGGATCATCGAGGACGACCGGGCGCTGCTCGTCATGCTCGACCTGGTGGCCGCGGAGCGGCGCAGTGGGCGGGTGGCGCTGCCGGTGACGACCACGAGGATCGCCGAGCAGGTGGCGGCGTACCACGGGACGCAGGTGGAGTGGACGACCACGTCGCCGGACGACCTGACGAGGGTGGGGCGCGATGACTCGACGATCTTCGGCGGTGATGGCAAGGGCGCGTTCATCGTCCCGGAGTTCAGCAGTGTCTTCGACGGTACGGCTGCCTTTGTGCGGCTCATCGGGCTGGTGGCGCGGACGCAGCTCACGCTCAGCCAGATCGACGCGCGGATTCCGCGGGCGCATGTGCTGAAGCGGGATCTGGCGACTCCCTGGGCCGTCAAGGGTCTCGTGATGCGGCGGGTCGTGGAGGCGGCCGGGGATCGCTTTGTCGACACGACCGACGGTGTGCGGGTCGTGGAGACCGACGGACGGTGGGTCATGGTGCTGCCGGATCCCGCCGAGGCGGTCACCCATCTGTGGGCGGAAGGCCCCGATGACGCCTCCGCCCAGGCGCTGCTGGACGAGTGGGCGGCGGTCGTGGACAGCGCCGGGCGCTGAAAACGGCAGCACGCGTGCGTGCCGGACAAGTGTCCCCAAGGGGGCCTGTCCGGCACGCCGGTGGGGCCATTCGGAGGTAGTGGTCGCGACGTGCGACGATGTGCGGCATGCCGCAGCCGCCCCCCGTTCGGAGCACTCCTCCACGCCCCTCGCGTCCGGACGCGTCCATGTCGCTGCTCACCAACGTCATGGACCACAGCCTTGATGACGGCTATGCCGAGGCGGCCGTTCGCAAGAAGGCCGCCGGCGAGGGGGGTCTGCCCAAGACGCTGCGGGCGAAGCTCGGCCTGGCTGCCGGGCTGGTGCTGGCGGCGCTGGTCGTGACCGTCGGAGCGGCGCAGGCGCGCGTCGCGGCGCCCGTGGTCGCCAAGGAGCGCGAGGAGCTGATCGACCGCATCGACCGGGAGACGGACGCGGCCGACACGCTGGAGGGCACGGTTGACGACCTGCGCGACGAGGTGAGCGCCATGCAGCGCGCCGCGCTCCGGGACAGCGGCGGCAGCGGACAGGCGGACCTGGTCGGCATCCTGTCCGGGGCCACGGCGGTGCACGGTCCTGGGGTGAAGCTGGTCGTGGACGACGCCAAGGAGGCCACCACCGGTGGTGACGGCGATCCGCGGGAGACCTCAGGGTTCTCGGACACCGGCCGGGTGCGGGACAGGGACATGCAGCGCGTGGTCAACGGGCTCTGGGAATCGGGCGCGGAGGCCATCTCCATCAACGGGCAGCGGCTGACGGCGCTGTCCGCGATCCGGGCCGCGGGCGACGCGATACTGGTCGACAACAGGCCGCTGGTGCCGCCGTACACGGTGCTCGCGGTGGGGGACGGGCAGCGGCTGAGCACCAGGTTCCAGAACAGCGCCGACGGCCTGTATCTGAACGCCCTGCAGGAGAACTACGGCATCCGGACGAGCATCTCCGCGGAGGCGGATCTCCGGCTGCCCGCAGCAACGAGTGTGATCGTACGTACAGCACAGCCGAGAACTGAGAAGGGCACATCGTGATCGCCGTACTGGGCCTCGTCGTGGGAGTCGTGGCCGGCCTGTTGGTCCGGCCTGAGGTTCCGGCGGTCGTCGAGCCTTATCTGCCGATCGCCGTCGTGGCGGCGCTCGACGCCGTCTTCGGCGGGCTGCGGGCCATGCTCGACGGCATCTTCGACGACAAGGTCTTCGTGGTGTCGTTCCTGTCCAACGTGGTCGTCGCCGCGCTGATCGTGTTCCTGGGCGACAAGTTGGGCGTGGGCGCGCAGCTGTCCACCGGTGTGGTCGTCGTCCTCGGCATCCGCATCTTCTCGAACGCCGCGGCGATCCGTCGGCACGTCTTCCGGGCGTGAGGCCGATGAGCGAACAGGACGGTACGCCGGGGAACAGGCTGCGCAAGGAGCTGCCCGAGGAGGCCCCCGCGGCGCCCTCGGAAGCGGTGTCTCCGGCCAAGGACGAGGAGCCCGGGCTCACCGGGCGCCAGCGGCTGGTTCAGGGGCTGTGGCCGCCGCGTGTCACGCGGGCCCAACTGATCGTCGCCGTGCTGCTGTTCGGCCTCGGATTCGGGTTGGCCGTGCAGGTGGCGTCGAACAGCGACGGCGACAGCGCGCTGCGCGGCGCCCGGCAGGAAGATCTTGTTCGCATTCTCGATGAACTGGATGACCGTACTCAGCGTCTTGAGGACGAGAAGACGGGTCTCGAGAAGCAGCGTGACGAGCTGGAGAACAGCTCGGACCAGGCGGAGGAGGCCCGGAAGCAGACGCTGGAGAAGGAGCGGCAACTCGGCATCCTGGCGGGCACGGTGGCCGCGCAGGGTCCCGGGATCACCATGACGATCGAGGACACGAAGGGGACGGTCGAGGCGGACATGCTGCTCGACGCGGTCCAGGAGCTGCGCGCGGCCGGTGCCGAGGCGATCCAGGTGAACGGCGTGCGAGTGGTCGCCGGCACCTATCTGACCGACTCCGGCAAGAGCGTGAGCGTCGACGGGAACAAGATCAACGCGCCCTATCGTTTCAAGGTCATCGGCAAGCCGCAGGACCTCGAACCGGCGCTCAACATTCCTGGAGGCGTGGTGCAGACTCTGGAGAAGGAGCAGGCCACGGTCACCGTAGAGCGGTCGACCAAGATCGTCGTAGACGCCTTGCGAGCCGTGAAGCAGCCTGACTACGCTCGGTCGTCCTCCCGGTGAACCGCGGGTGCATGAGGGACGTCCGGCCAGGGCATGAGGTTGCGGGGGGTCGGCGCACCGATTGGGTGGTGCGTGGTGGAAACTGTCTGGTGGATACGGACGTTGTCAGGATGTCCGGGTC
Source organism: Streptomyces sp. Act143 (assembly GCF_003143935.1). Lineage (GTDB taxonomy): Bacteria > Actinomycetota > Actinomycetes > Streptomycetales > Streptomycetaceae > Streptomyces. Next base: position 9,015,043 of record NZ_QFRX01000001.1, read on the forward strand.
GGCCGGTGTATGCAATCAGGGTTCGTCCTGCCCCACGGGCGGGTCTGTTTCGGTCAAGGGGAATCGCCCGTGAAGTTGTTTGCGAAGTTGTTCGGCAAGAGCGCGCGAGAGGGCAGCGACAATGCGAACGCGACCGCTCGCCATCGCGCACAGCCAGACGCGGAGGGCCAGCGCCCGCTGTTCCGGGACCAGGTGGGCGGTGACGTTCGCGGAGGTCAGGGCGCGCCGTCTGTTGACCCTGCGCAGTCCGGCGGCATAGGTTTCGGGCAGCCGTCAACCTCAAGTACGGGTGGAGAGTTTTCCATGTCGGCCCTGGTGTGTACGAGGTGCGGTAACCGCAACGCGGAGAACAGCCGCTTCTGTTCCAACTGCGGTGCGCCGCTGCGCGGTGGACCCGAGCGTCCGTCGGAGACGACCTCCACCATTTCCATCTCCGGTCTCGAGGCCTACGACGCCGAGGCCACCGGGCAGACGCAGATGCCGATGCTCTCCCCGGAGGCGCAGGCGGCCGTGGACGCGCTGCCGCTGGGTTCCGCGCTCCTGGTCGTGCGCCGCGGGCCGAACTCGGGCAGCCGCTTCCTCCTGGACGGCGACCTGACGACGGCCGGGCGTCATCCGCAGAGCGACATCTTCCTCGACGACGTGACGGTGTCGCGTCGGCACGTGGAGTTCCGTCGCCAGCCGGACGGCTCGTTCACCGTGGGTGACGTCGGCAGCCTCAACGGCACGTACGTGAACCGCGAGCGGATCGACACGGTGCCGCTGCACAACGGGGACGAGGTTCAGATCGGCAAGTACCGGCTGGTCTTCTACGCGAGCCAGCGGGGCTACTGACCCCGTCAGGGAAGGTCCATGCTTCAAACACCGAGCGGCGGTGCCGGTCACGGTACCGCCGCCGCGGACAGTGGGCTGATGAGCATCGGCTCGGTGCTCAACGTGCTGCGCGACGAATTCCCCGAAGTCACCATCTCCAAGATCCGCTTTCTGGAGTCCGAGGGGCTCATCGAGCCGCAGCGGACGCCTTCGGGGTACCGCAAGTTCAGCGCGGACGACGTCGAGCGTCTCGGCCATGTGCTGCGGATGCAGCGGGACCACTATCTGCCGCTCAAGGTCATCCGGGAGCATCTGGACGCCATGGCGCGCGGTGAGGCCGTGGCGCTGCCGGTGGTGGGGCGGCAACGGGACGGGGAAGCCCTCCAGGAGCCCTGGGAGGCTCCTACGGCGGCGCGGATCGGCCGGTCCGAGCTGATGGCCGCCGCCGAGATCGGTGAGCGGGAGCTCGCGGAATGGGAGTCGTACGGGCTCATCGCGCCGCTGCCGGACGGGGCGTACGACGCCGAGGCGGCCACCGTTGCGGCGCTCGTCGTCGAGCTGGGGCGGTTCGGGATCGAGCCGCGGCATCTGCGGGCGATGAAGGCCGCCGCCGACCGTGAGGCGGGGCTGGTGGACCAGGTGGTGGCTCCGCTGAAGCGCCACCGCAATCCGCAGACCCGGGCGCACGCCGAGGCCCGTACGAAGGAACTGGCGGGGCTGACGGTGAAGCTGCACGCTGCCCTGGTGCAGACCGCCCTCGGGGTGCGGCTGCCCTGAGGGGTGCGGACGCCGGATCGGGCCCCCGTTTCCTGCCCGACTACCCAAACGTCCCGGGCACGGCCTAGGGTTGCTGTGTGAACGAGCTCGATGTCGTAGGTGTCCGGGTCGAAATGCCCTCCAACCAACCGATCGTGCTCCTGCGTGAAGTGGGAGGCGACCGCTACCTCCCCATCTGGATCGGGCCGGGGGAGGCGACGGCGATCGCTTTCGCCCAGCAGGGCATGGCCCCCGCACGACCGCTGACCCACGACCTGTTCAAGGACGTGCTGGAGGCCGTCGGCCAGGAGCTCACCGAGGTGCGCATCACGGATCTGCGTGAGGGTGTCTTCTATGCGGAGCTGGTCTTCGCCAGCGGCGTAGAGGTGAGCGCTCGCCCTTCCGACGCCATAGCGCTGGCCCTGCGTACCGGAACGCCGATCTACGGCAGTGACGGTGTGCTCGACGACGCGGGTATCGCGATCCCGGACGAGCAGGAGGACGAGGTGGAGAAGTTCCGCGAGTTCCTCGACCAGATCTCGCCCGAGGACTTCGGTACCAGCAGCCAGTGAGACGGGGCCGGCCCGGCGGACCGGCCGTCCGAGACGGGTCGGCTGTGTGCGGTCGTCACGGAAATGCTGGCATTTGCCACCGGCGTGTGAGAGCGTCCTACGGCCCGTCTCAAGCGCATTCGGCTAGCCTTTCCCCGCGGTGGGGTACGGGAAACCACTCCTAGGGTGATTATCACTCGGCGTGCCGAGTGTGGCGATCGTTGACGCACCCCGGGTGACTGCCTACCGTCGAGAAGGCAGGTCAAGGACGGAGGTCGGCGTGAGAAGCAGCGGCGACGGTACGGCTGGGGGTGCCCCCGGACGCAGTCTCGGGGCGAGCGGTCCGTACCCTCCCCAGGGCTCTCAACTTCGTTCGAGTTGGGGGGACCCCCATCACGGCAGCGCGACCGACCACGCTCCGCAGCGACCGGCGGCCGTGCCGAGCAGTGGCGGAGGGGCGACGTCCATGGCGTCCGAGCAGATCGGCTACCGTGGTCCGACGGCCTGTGCGGCCGCCGGCATCACTTATCGGCAACTCGACTACTGGGCGCGCACCGGCCTCGTCGAGCCGAGCGTACGGCCCGCTCACGGGTCGGGAACACAGCGTCTGTACAGCTTCCGGGACGTCGTCGTCCTGAAGATCGTCAAGCGGTTCCTCGACACCGGTGTGTCGCTCCAGAACATCCGTACCGCAGTGCTGCACCTGCGGGAGAGCGGTTTCCGGGACCTGGAGCGCATGACGCTGATGAGCGACGGCGCCACCGTGTACGAGTGCACCTCGCCGGACGAGGTGCATGCGCTGCTCCAGGGTGGCCAGGGCATCTTCGGGATCGCCGTGGGCGTGGTGTGGCGGGACGTCGAGAGCGCCCTGTCGCAGCTGCACGGGGAGCGCATCGACACCGGTGAGACGCTCGTGGGCCACAACCCCGCCGACGAACTGGCGCGGCGACGCAACCGGGCGGTCTGAAGGGCCGCTTCCGGGCTCCGGGGGCGGCATTGTCAGTGGCGTAGGGCAGCATCGGAGATGTGAGAACCGCGCCCACGATTCTGCATCTCGACATGGATGCCTTCTTCGCCTCGGCGGAGCAGGCGTCCAAGCCGAGTCTGCGCGGGAAGGCCGTCGTCGTGGGCGGGCTGGGGCCGCGTGGTGTGGTGGCCACCGCGTCGTACGAGGCCCGGGTCTTCGGGGTGCATTCCGCGATGCCGATGGCGCAGGCGCGGCGGCTGGCGCCGAACGCCGCGTATCTCGTCCCGCGCTTCGGGTTCTACCGGTCGATCAGTGAGCAGGTGATGGCGCTGCTGCGGGCGTTGTCTCCGTTGGTGGAGCCGTTGAGCCTCGACGAGGCGTTCGTGGATCTGGAGGCCGGGGGAGCGGCCTGGGACGAAGGGTCCGCGAGGTTGACGGGGGAGAAGCTGCGCGCCGACATACGGGCGGTCACCGGGCTGACGGGGTCCGTGGGGCTGGCGGCGTCCAAGATGCTCGCGAAGATCGCCTCCGAGCAGGCCAAGCCCGACGGGCTCGTGGTCATCGAGCCGGGGACCGAGCGGGGGTTGCTCGGGCCGATGTCCGTGCGGATCCTGCCGGGGGTGGGGCCGGCGACGGGGGACCATCTGCGGCGGGCCGGTATCCACACGGTGGAGGAGATCGTCGAGGCGGGTGAGGACGAGCTCGTACGCCTGCTCGGAAAGGCCCATGGGCACGGGTTGTACGCGATGGCGCTGGCGCACGACGAGCGGCCCGTGGTAGCGGAGCGGGAGACCAAGTCCGTGTCGGTCGAGGACACGTACGACGTGGACATCCACGACCGGCTGCGGGTGGGGATGGAGGTGCAGCGGCTGGCCGACCGGTGCGTGCGGAGGCTGCGGGGGGCCGGGTTGTCGGGGCGGACCATCGTGCTGAAGGTGCGGCGGTACGACTTCTCGACGCTGACTCGGTCGGAGACCCTGCGGGGGCCCACGGATGATCCGGCCGTGGTGCGGGAGGCCGCGGCACGGTTGCTGGAGTCCGTGGACACTACGGGGGGTGTGCGGCTGCTGGGCGTAGGGGTTTCCGGGCTTGCCGACTACACGCAGGAGGATCTGTTCGCTCAGGCCGCGGGGGATCTCGCGGAGGTTCCCGAGGAGGAGTCGGGGGAGGCGGCCGGCGAGAGAGTGGAGGTGCCGGTCGAGCGGCGGTGGGTCACGGGGCATGACGTGACGCATGCCGAGTACGGGCATGGGTGGGTGCAGGGGAGTGGGCTGGGGCGGGTGACGGTGCGGTTCGAGACGCCGGATTCCGAGCCGGGGCGGGTGCGGACGTTTCGGGTGGAGGATCCCGCGTTGGCTGTGGCTGAGCCTTTGCCGGTGGTGCCGGTTGTGGACGGGACATCCGGACTTCGGCCTGAGGTGTGTTCCCGCCCGCACAACCCGTGACGGTTTCATGGCCGGGTACGGGTGGCCCCTGGGGTACGGGACCGCCGTCGGCGGCAGCGGGTGGTCGTGCGATGTTTCAGGCTTCCGCTTCCTCTGTTCCCGCCAGCTTGCCGAAGTCCCTGTCCGGGAGTGCGGGCGGTGCGGCCACGTCCAGGCCGTAGTGGTGGTACAGCTGGAGTTCCTGGTCGGGGGAGAGGTGGCGGCCGACCCCGAAGTCCGGGGCGTCCTTGATCAAGGAGCGTTCGAAGGGGACGCGGAGGGCGCCCTCGATCAGCTCGCTGGGCTCCAGAGGGACGAAGGCGTCCCGGGAGAACAGGCCGGTGCGTATGGCCGCCCACTCCGGCACGCCGGTCGCGTCGTCGAGGTAGACCTCGTCGATCGTGCCGATCTTGGTGCCGTTGCGGTCGAACGCCTTGCGGCCGATCAGGTTGCGCGGATCGATGTCGGTCTGCACAGGCCCTCCACTAGGTCGCGAATCGCAACTCATCCGTAAGCACTACAAAAGAGCACATCGGGGCGCGTGGCCACTCGAGGGCTCCTCTAGGAAGCGGCTTTTCGGGCGCTGGTAGGCTGGCAAGCGGCTGTTGACCCCGCGCGGGAGAGTCCTCCGGAGATCATCCGGGGGCGCCGAAGGAGCAAATCCTCCCCGGAATCTCTCAGGCCCACGTACCGCACGGGTGAGGTCACTCTGGAAAGCAGAGCGGTTGTCGACGGCTGCCGCTCTCACCGACGGTGAAAGCCGGACAGCACGCGTGTCCTGGTGAAGCTCTCAGGTTGAGATGACAGAGGGGGAGGCCGCCGGGACCCGCAGCCGTGGTGTCCCTCGAAGGTCGCGTCAGACCAGGAGGCCTCCGCAATGACCGCCCAACGCACTCCGCTCACCGAACTCGAGCAGGGGATTCCCTTCGAGCAGCGTCACATCGGCCCCGACCACGAGGCTCGGGCGAAGATGCTCGCGCACGTCGGGTACGGCTCGCTGGACGAGCTCACCGCCGCAGCGGTGCCGGATGTGATCAAGAACGCCGATGCCCTTGATCTGCCGGGAGCGCGTACCGAGGCCGAGGTGCTGGCCGAGCTCCGGTCGCTCGCCGATCGGAACCAGGTGCTCGGGTCCATGATCGGGCTCGGGTACTACGGAACCTTCACCCCGCCCGTCATCCTGCGCAACGTCATGGAGAACCCCGCCTGGTACACGGCGTACACGCCCTACCAGCCGGAGATCTCCCAGGGGCGGCTCGAAGCCCTCCTCAATTTCCAGACCGTGGTCGCCGAACTCACCGGGCTGCCGACCTCCGGTGCCTCGCTGCTCGACGAGGGCACGGCCGCCGCCGAGGCCATGGCGCTGTCCCGGCGCATGGGCAAGAACAAGAAGGGTCTGTTCCTCGTCGACGCGGACGCGTTGCCGCAGACCATCGCCGTGATCGAGACCCGCGCCGAGCCGACCGGCGTCGAGGTCGTCGTCGCCGACCTCAGCGACGGGATTCCCGCCGACGTGGCTGCGCGTGAGATCAACGGCGTGCTCATCCAGTACCCGGGCGCCTCCGGTGCCGTACGCGACATCAAGGCGGTCGTCGACCAGGCGCACGAGCTGGGTGCCCTGGTGACCGTTGCCGCCGATCTGCTGGCGCTGACGCTGCTGAAGTCGCCGGGCGAGCTCGGCGCGGACATCGCCGTGGGCACGACGCAGCGTTTCGGTGTCCCCATGGGATTCGGCGGGCCGCACGCCGGCTACATGGCGGTGCACGAGAAGTTCGCGCGCAGCCTGCCCGGGCGGCTCGTGGGCGTGTCCGTGGACGCGGACGGCAACAAGGCCTACCGGCTCGCCCTGCAGACCCGTGAGCAGCACATCCGGCGCGAGAAGGCGACCAGCAACATCTGCACCGCTCAGGTGCTGCTCGCCGTGATGGCGGGGATGTACGCCGTCTATCACGGGCCGGAAGGCCTCAAGGGCATCGCCCGGCGGACCCACCGGTACGCCCGTGTCCTCGCCGCGGGGCTGGCCGCCGGTGGGGTCGAGGTCGTGCACGCGGCCTATTTCGACACCCTGACCGTGCGGGTGCCAGGCAAGGCCGGTGAGGTCGTCGCCGCCGCCGCGGCGAACGGGGTCAACCTGCGTCTCGTCGACGCCGACCACGTCTCCCTCGCCTGCGACGAGACCACCGACCGCGCTCAGCTGGCCGCCGTATGGGCCGCGTTCGGGGTCGAGGGAGACGTCGAGGCGCTGGACGCCGTGGCCGAGGACGCGCTGCCGGGAGCGCTGCTGCGAAAGGACGAGTACCTGACGCACCCGGTCTTCCACCAGTACCGGTCCGAGACCGCGATGCTGCGCTACCTGCGCCGGCTGGCCGACCGGGACTACGCGCTCGACCGGGGCATGATCCCGCTGGGCTCCTGCACCATGAAGCTCAACGCGACCACCGAGATGGAGCCGGTCACCTGGCCGGAGTTCGGGCAGCTGCACCCCTTCGCGCCCGCCGAGCAGGCGCAGGGCTATCTGACGCTCATCCAGGAGCTGGAGGAGCGGCTCGCCGAGGTCACCGGGTACGACAAGGTCTCGCTCCAGCCCAACGCCGGATCGCAGGGTGAGCTGGCCGGTCTGCTCGCCGTACGGGGATACCACCGGGCCAATGGCGACGAGCAGCGGACCGTGTGTCTGATTCCGTCGTCCGCGCACGGCACGAATGCCGCCAGCGCTGTGATGGCGGGCATGAAGGTCGTCGTCGTCAAGACCGCCGAGGACGGTGAGATCGACGTCGAGGACCTGCGGGCGAAGATCGAGCAGTACCGGGACGAGCTCGCCGTCCTGATGATCACGTATCCCTCGACGCACGGTGTGTTCGAGGAGCACGTCGCCGACATCTGCGCTCAGGTGCACGAAGCCGGCGGGCAGGTGTACGTGGACGGCGCCAACCTCAACGCGCTGGTGGGGCTGGCCAAGCCCGGGCACTTCGGCGGCGACGTCTCGCACCTGAACCTGCACAAGACCTTCTGCATCCCGCACGGCGGCGGCGGACCCGGTGTCGGTCCGGTGGGTGTGCGGGCGCACTTGGCGCCGTACCTGCCGAACCACCCGCTGCAGCCCGCCGCCGGGCCCGAGACGGGCGTCGGGCCGATCTCGGCCGCGCCCTGGGGCTCCGCGGGGATTCTGCCCATCTCGTGGGCGTACGTGCGGCTCATGGGCGGTGAGGGGCTGAAGCGGGCCACGCAGGTCGCCGTCCTCAGCGCCAACTACATCGCCAAGCGGCTGGAGCCGCACTACCCCGTGCTCTACACCGGGCCCGGCGGGCTCGTGGCGCACGAGTGCATCATCGATCTCCGGCCGCTGACCAAGGCGACCGGCGTGAGCGTGGATGATGTCGCCAAGCGGCTCATCGACTACGGGTTCCACGCGCCGACCATGTCGTTCCCGGTGGCCGGGACGCTGATGATCGAGCCGACCGAGTCGGAGGACATCGTCGAGCTGGATCGGTTCTGCGACGCGATGATCGCCATCCGGGCCGAGATCGAGAAGGTCGGGGCCGGCGAGTGGCCCGCACAGGACAACCCGCTGCGGAACGCCCCGCACACCGCCAAGGCGCTCGGCGGGGCGTGGGAGCACGCCTACAGCCGTGACGAGGCCGTGTTCCCGGGCGGGGTGGTGGCCGCCGACAAGTACTGGCCGCCGGTCCGGCGGATCGACCAGGCCTTCGGGGACCGGAACCTGGTGTGCTCGTGCCCGCCGCTGGACGCGTACGAGGACTGAGTCCCGGTTGTGCGCAAGGGCCCCGCTTCGGCGGGGCCCTTTTCGTCGTGCCGGCCTTTCGGGCGTGCGGGGCGCCGTCGGGCGGGCCGGGCCGGCGCGTCGGGGTTACGCCGTCGCCAGCGACACCTCGGTCGACTTGATCAAGGCCACGACCGTGGTGCCGGCCGCGAGGGCGAGGTCCGCGGCGGCTTCCTTGGTGATCGCCGCGGTGATCTCGGTGCCGTCGAACGCGACCTTCACGGAGGCCATGGCCGCGCCCGTGGCGACGGCGGTGACCGTGCCGGGGAGCTGGTTGCGGATGGAGAGACCCTCCACCGGCCCGGTGGCGAGGGCCACCTCCGTCGACTTCACCAGGGCGCGGACGGCGGAGCCCGGGGCGAGGCCGAGGTCGGTCACGGCCTCCTTGGTGATCGCCGCGGTGAGGTTCTGGCCGCCGGTGAGGCGGATTCCCACGGTGGACATGACCTCGCCGGAGGTGATGGCGGTGACGGTACCGGGGAGTTGGTTGCGGATGCTCAGGGTCATGAGCATCAACCGTAGGGTGCCGTGCGGCTTATGCCGGGTATGCGGGCGCCTGCGGGATTTCTGTGTTCGGCCTTGCGTTCGGCTTCGTGTTCGGCTCTACGCGCGGTCGATATGGACGTTCGTCGACTTCACCCGGGCCGTGGCCTCCATGCCGACCTCCAGGCCGAGCTCTTCGACGGCCTCGCGGGTGAGCAGGGAGACGAGGCGGTGCGGGCCGGCCTGGATCTCCACCTGGGCGGCGACGTCGCCGAGTTTGATCGCTGTGACGATGCCGGGGAAGGCATTGCGGACCGAGGTGTACGACGGCTCGTCGTCGGCCGCGGTGCCCTTGGCCAACTCCACGGAGAACGCGGCGAGATCGCGGCCGTCGATGAGGCGGCGGCCGCTGTCGTCGCGGTGGGTCGGCACTCGGCCGGCGTCCGCCCAGCGGCGTGCGGTGTCGGGGCTGACGCCGAGCAGCCGTGCCGCCTGGCCGATCGTGTAGGACTGCATGCCGATCACGATAGTGCCGCGTGTTCTCGTGAAGGGCCGGTGGCCCAGGGGGCGGGGCGTCAGCCCGCGTGGACCCGGGGCGGGGGGCTCGGTCCGGTTCTGCTTCATGTCGGACAGGCCCTTCAGCATCCAGGCGCGCAGGCGACTGGGTGGGGTGTTCGGTGGTGGCCGTCGATCGGCTCCCCATGTGCGGCGCGGTGCGGTGCAGTCGGCCATCCCGAGGACGGCCGATTCGGCGTAGGCGGAGAGTGACGCGTGGGCCCATGGATCTGAGGTCCGGAGGCGTCGAGCTTCCGTCAAGGCTGGCCTGGCAGTGCTCACCGTCTGGGCAAAACCGATGGTCAGGAGGGGTGGAGGAGCGGATGCGCTGCGTGCGGACGGCGGCGCCAGGGGGCGCGGGGCGGGCGCCCTGTGTGACGGGGGGGCCGGGCTCGCGGAGGGGCGCCGGGTTCTCGTGGTCGGGCGGTCATGGGCTGCTCGGGCGACGAGGCGGGAGCAAGCGCTGTCTTGTCCCGGCCTCGGCATCCTCGTACAGTCCGCTTTCGTAATGTTCGCCAACGGGGCCGAATGTTTCGATCGGCCCGTCGGAAGGGCTGACGCTCCATGCGGATGTACGACAACCCCGTCCTCGGTGGATTTCACCCGGACCCGAGTGTGTGCCGGGTCGGGGACGACTACTACCTGGTCTGTTCCAGCTTCGAGTACTTTCCCGGCGTTCCGCTCTTCCACAGCCGTGACCTGGTGCACTGGCGGCAGATCGGCAACGTCCTCGACCGGCCCGAGCAGTTGGAGCTGACCGACGACATCCCGGCGTCCGCGGGCATCTACGCCCCCACCCTGCGCCATCACGACGGCCGCTTCTACATGATCACCACCGTCGTCGGCACCCGCGGCAACTTCATCGTCAGCAGCGAACGTCCCGAGGGTCCGTGGTCCGACCCGGTGTGGGTCGACGTGCCCAGCATCGACCCCGACCTGGCCTGGGACGAGGACGGCAACTGCTGGTGCACGGTCGCCGGTTGCCGCCTCGCGCGCATCGACCCCGGGACGGGGAAGGTCCTGGAGGGGCCCCTCCCGGTGTGGTCCGGGACCGGGTTGGAGCACCCGGAGGCGCCGCACCTGTACCGCATCGGCGACTGGTGGTACCTCATGCTCGCGGAGGGCGGCACCGCCCAGGGGCACTGCGTTTCGATCGCTCGCGCCCGCTCGCCGCGCGGACCCTATGAACCGGCCCCGCACAACCCCGTGCTGAGCCACCGCAGCACCGACTCGCCCATCCAGTGCACCGGCCATGCCGACCTGGTCGAGGCGGCCGACGGCACCTGGTGGATGCTGCTGCTGGGGACACGTCCGCGGGGCTATTTCCCGGGGTTCCACGTGCTCGGCCGGGAGACGTTCCTGACCCCGGTGGAATGGGTCGAGGGATGGCCCAGGGTCGGTCCGGTCCTGGAGCGCCATCCGGCGCCGGCCGCCTGGCACCCCGTGCCGCCGCCGCCCGAGCGGGACGACTTCGACGCCGCCGTGCTCGCCCCGTACTGGATCTCCCCGCGCAGCAGGCCGGCCGGCTCGTGGTCGCTGAGCGAGCGGCCCGGGGCGCTGACCCTGCACGCCACCGGCGACAGCCTCGACCGCCCCGGTCACACCTTCGTCGGGCGCCGTCAGCAGCACCCCGGCTGCCGGGCGGAGACCCGCCTGGAGGCCGGGGTCGGGCGCGCCGGGCTGTCGGTCCGGATCGACGAGGCCCACCACTACGACCTGGAGATCGCCGGAGGGGAGGCGTGTGTGATCGCCCGGATCGGGCCGGCTCGCCAAGTCGTCGCGCGGCGGCCGGTACCGGCGGGCCCGCTCACCCTCACCGTCTCCGTGCGCACCGAACCGCTCGTGACCGCCACCGGCGAGGACCTGCCCGGACTGCGGGCCGGCGGCCCGGACGCCGTCGTCTTCGCCGTCGACGGCGAGCCGCTCGCCGAGCTCGACGGCCGCTATCTGTCCACGCAGGTGGCCGGTGGATTCACCGGCCGGGTGATCGGGATGTACGTCACCGAGGGCAGCGCCGCCTTCGACTGGTTCGCGTACACGGCCGAGCCGGCGAGGTAGTTCCGGAAGTCACCGGAAACGTTCGGTCCGGTTGTGGCGGGGGCGGATGCCGTGGATGCCGGGGAAGTCGGCCGCAGATTCACCGCGTACAAGGGGTTGCCACCGTTTGGGAGCTGTCTCTAGGGTGCGGCAACAACGAAGCTTTCTGGATCAACTCCGAAACTTTCGGTCTTGAGGGCGGTGTAGTGGACACGCCGCCCCGTACCCAAGGAGTGCAAAATGGGCGACCCGGCACTGTCTCGCCGCGGCTTCCTGGCGGCGTCCGCCGCGACCGGTCTGGGCATGACGGCACTGAGCGGCTGCGGCGGCGATTCGGACGGTGGGTCGTCCGACGGAACGACCACGATCGAGTGGTGGAACATCTCCACCACCGAACCGGCGCACACCGTCTGGGCGGGCCTCGCCAAGAAGTTCGAGGCCCAGAACCCCAAGGTGAAGGTAAAGATCGTTCAGATGGAGAACGACGCCTACAAGTCGAAGATGACGGCGCTGATCGCCTCCGGGAAGCTCCCCGACATCTTCCACACCTGGGGCGGCGGTGTCCTCAAGCAGCAGGTCGACGCGGGCCTCGTCGAGGACCTCAGCGACAAGACCAAGCCGTGGTCCGACGACCTGCTGAAGGTCTCCAAGGAGGCCTACCTGATCGACGACAAGGTCTACGGCATCCCGTTCGACATCGGCATGATCGGGTTCTGGTACAACAAGGCGCTCTTCAAGCAGGCCGGCATCGCCGAACCGCCCACCACCTGGGCCGCGTTCCTCGAAGCCGTCAGCAAGCTGAAGGCGAAGAACATCACGCCCATCGCCCTCGCGGGCAAGGAGAAGTGGCCCGGCATGTACTACTGGGCCTACCTCGCGATGCGCACCGCGGGCGCGAGCGCCGTGCAGAAGGCCTACGACGACAAGGACTTCACCGGCCCCGAGTTCGTCCAGGCGGGCGCGCACCTGAAGGAACTCGTCGATCTCCAGCCGTTCCAGAAGGGCTTCCTCAACGCCGCCTACTCCACCCCGACCGGCCAGGCGGCCAGCGTCGGCAACGGCAAGGCGGCCATGGAGCTCATGGGCCAGTGGGCGCCGCAGGTCGAGGCCGACGCGGGCAAGGGCCTCGGCAAGGACCTCGGCTTCTTCCCGTTCCCGGCGGTCGAGGGCGGCAAGGGCGCCATCACCGAGGTGTTCGGCGGCGGCGGCGGGCACGCCCTGCGCCGGGGCGCCCCGCAGGCGGCCGTCGACTTCCTGAAGTTCTTCGCCTCCGAGGCCACCGACCTGGAACTGGTGAAGAAGACCGGCACCCTCCCGGTGGTCCCCGGCGCCGAGAGCGCCATATCCGACCCCAACCTCAAGGCCGTACAGACCCAGTTGAACGCCGCCACCGGCTTCCAGCTCTACCTCGACCAGGCGTACGCCCCCGCCGTCGGCCAGGAGGTCAACGACAGCGTCGCCGCGCTCATCGCCGGCTCCAAGTCCCCCGAGCAGGTCGCCCAGTCGATCACGAAGTCGGCGAAGGAAGAGCAGTAACCGGCGATGACCTCCACGTTCCTCGCAGACAAGCGGAGCCGTCCCGGCGCCGACGCCCCGCCCCCGGACACCGTCAGGGACCGGGGGCGGGCCCGCCGCCGCGCGCTCAACTGGCTCACCGCGGTGGGCTTCCAGCTCCCCGCGATGGTCCTGTTCATCGGGCTCGTGCTGCTGCCGATGCTGTTCGCGCTGTACGCCGCCTTCTTCCGCTGGGGCGGCTTCGGGATGCCCGAGGACTACGTCGGTGTCGACAACTTCACCGACCTGTTCGACAACCCGGTGTTCATGGGCGACCTGTGGCGCTGCCTCCTGCTGGTGCTGCTGACGCTCGCGCTGCAACTCCCCTTCGCGCTCGCCATGGCGGTCCTGCTCAACCAGCGGCTGCGCGGCCGGGCCGTCTACCGGATGCTGTTCTTCGCGCCCTACGTGCTGTCCGAGGCGATCACCGGCGTGCTCTTCAGCATGGTGTTCGCGCCGGACGACGGTCTCGCCGACCATCTCCTCGGCGGCATCGGCCTCGACAGCCTCGGCGGCGAGTGGTTCGCCGACCCGTCCTGGGTCATGGCGACCCTGTTCATCGTCATGACCTGGAAGTACTTCGGCTTCCACATGATGCTGTACCTGGCCGGACTCCAGTCCGTACCCAGGGAGTTGACCGAGGCGGCGCTCATCGACGGCGCCAACGCCTGGCAGCGCTTCCGCAGCGTCACGCTGCCGCTGCTGATGCCCACCATCCGCATCAGCATCTTCCTCGCCGTCATCGGTTCCCTCCAGCTCTTCGACCTGGTGTGGGTGATCACGCAGGGCGGTCCCGACCACCACTCCGAGACCATGGCCGTGACCATGTTCCAGTACGGCTTCAAGCGCTACCAGGTCGGCTACGCCAGCGCGATCAGCGTGGTCATGTTCGGCATCTGCCTCGTCTTCGCCCTCGCCTACCAGCGCTTCGTGCTCCGCCGTGACCTGGAAGGGGCGACCACCACGATGAGGGGAGCCGGGAAATGAGCCTCAAGAGCGAGGGCGTCAGCCGCAGGAGCAGGAGCCGGACCACCCGCACGCTGCCGCTGCACATCATCCTCATCGCCGTCGGCGCGCTCATGGTCGTACCCCTGGTGTACGCCGTCCTGTCCGGCTTCAAGTCGACCGACGAGCTCTCCAGCAACCCCTTCGGGCTGCCCGACCGCTGGCTGACCGGCAACTACACCGGCATCCTCGGCTCCGGCGACTTCTGGAGGCTGCTCGGCAACAGCACCCTGATCGCGGTCGCCACGACCGTGCTGGTGGTGGCGGTGTCGGCGCTCGCGGCCTTCTCCTTCGCCCGGTTCGCCTTCCGCGGGCGGGAGGTGATGTTCACGCTCTTCACGATGGGGCTGATGTTCCCCTTCGCGGTCGCCGCCCTGCCGCTCTTCCTGCTGCTGCGCTATCTCGGCCTGCTGGACAACCCGCTGGGCGTGATCCTGCCGCAGGCCGCGTTCGGGCTGCCGATGACCATCATCATCCTGCGGGCCTTCTTCCGGGAGATCCCCGGCGAGTTGGAGGAGGCGGCCACCCTCGACGGGTGCAGTTCCTTCGGGTTCTTCTGGCGGGTGCTGCTGCCGATGGCCCGGCCCGCGCTCGGCACGGTCTCGGTGCTCGCCGTCGTGACCAGCTGGAACAACTTCATGCTGCCCCTGCTGGTGTTCACCGACAACACCTGGTGGACCCTGCCCATCGGCGTCCAGCAGTTCCAGGGCCAGTACTCCTCCGACTACGCCCGTGTCTTCGCCTACCTCGTCCTCGCGATGGTCCCCGCCCTCGCCTTCTACTCGGTCGCCGAGCGTCAGCTCGTCGGCGGCCTCACCGCCGGCGCCACCAAGGGCTGACGGCGGTCGTACGGCCCCCACCCCCGCACGTGAGGAGTCGCACCACCATGCACAAGAACCGCCTCAGACTCGTCGGCGCCCTCGCCGCAGTCCTGGTGGCCACCGGCCTCGGCACCCCCGCCCAGGCCCACGGCAAGCAACCCACCCTCGCCGACCTGGCCCAGCGCCACGGCCGTTACTTCGGCAGCGCCACCGACAATCCCGAACTCGTCGACGAGCCCTACAAGGCCATCCTCGGCAGCGAGTTCGACCAGATCACGCCCGGCAACGGCATGAAGTGGTATGCCACCGAGCCCCAGCAGGGCGTCTTCGACTGGACCGCCGGCGACGAGATCGTGAACCTCGCCCGCGCCCACCACCAGAAGGTGCGCGGCCACACCCTCGTCTGGCACAGCCAGCTGCCCGACTGGCTGACGAGCAAGGAGTGGACGGCGAGCGAACTGCGCGCCGTGCTGAAGAAGCACATCCAGACCGAGGTACGGCACTACCGCGGCAAGGTGTTCGCCTGGGACGTCGTCAACGAGGCCTTCAACGAGGACGGGACGTACCGGGAGACGATCTTCTACAAGACGCTCGGCCCCGGCTACATCGCCGACGCCCTGCGCTGGGCCCACCAGGCCGACCCGAAGGTCAAGCTCTATCTGAACGACTACAACATCGAGGCGATCGGCGCGAAGAGCGACGCCTACTACAACCTCGCCAAGGAGCTGAAGGCCCAGGGCGTCCCGCTGAACGGCATCGGCCTGCAGACCCACCTCGCGCTCCAGTACGGCTATCCGACCACGCTGGAGGACAACCTCCGCCGGTTCTCCGAGCTCGGGCTCGACACGGCGCTCACCGAGGTCGACATCCGGATGATCCTGCCCGCGACCGAGGAGAAGCTCGCCGAGCAGGCCGAGTGGTACGCGGACCTGACCGACGCCTGTCTGGCGGTGCGCAGGTGCGTCGGGATCACCATCTGGGACTACACCGACAAGTACAGCTGGATACCGGCGTTCTTCGAGGGCGAGGGCGCGGCCCTGCCGTACGACGAGCAACTCCAGCCCAAGCCCGCCTACTTCGCGATCAGGAACGCGCTGAAGTAGCGGCGCTTGTGTGAGACGCCCGGCGGCTGGGCAAGGAGGGGAGTCCGCCGGGGTGCGGCCCGGCCCGGCGATGCGTCCCGTCGCCGGGCCGGTGCCGTGTCAGCGGGTGAGGGGTGCCGTGCTGGCCCGCACCACCAGCTCCGTGCCCAACTCCACGCGCGGCGAGTCCGGTTGTTCACCGCGGGCCAGCCTGAGCACCGTACGGACGGCCAACTTGCCCATGTCCCCGAGAGGCTGGCGGACGGTGGTGAGGGGCGGGGCGGACCACCGTACTTCCGGAAGGTCGTCGAAACCGACCAGGCTCATGTCCTCCGGCACCCGGAGACCGCGCCGGCGCAGCGCCTCGATCGCGCCGAGCGCCATCTGGTCGCTGGCGGCGAAGATCGCGGTGGGCGGCTCGGGCAGGTCCAGCAGGGCGTTGCAGCCGGTGAATCCGGACTCGGGGTGGAAGTCGCCGGGGACGACGAGAGCGTCGTCGACCGTGAGTCCCGCGCCCTCCAGGGCGGCGCGGTAGCCGTCGAACCGGGCCCGGGAGCACAGCAGTCGGGGCGGGCCGGCGATCAGGGCGATCCTGCGGTGCCCGAGGGACAGCAGATGCTCGGTGGCCGCCAGACCGCCCGACCAGTTGGCGGCCCCGATGGTCGGGGCGTCGAGCGCGGGGGAGCCCGCCGGGTCGACGACGACCAGCGGGACGCCGAGGATGCGCAACTCCTCGTGCAGCATGGGTTCCAGGGCCGAGGTGACGAGGATGACGCCGTCGGAGGCGCGGGCCCGCAGGTTGCGCATCCACTCGCGGGCGTCGCCGGTACGGCCGTGGATCGCCGAGACGACCGTGCCGACGCCGGTCGCGTGGGCCACCTCCTCGACACCGCGGATGATCTCCACCGCCCAGGGGCTGTCCAGGTCGTTGAAGACCAGGTCGAGCAGGGCGGCGCCGGTGCCGGTGGACGTGGGGCGCTTGCGGTAGCCGTACCGCTGGAGCAGTTCCTCGACCCGGGCCCGGGTCCTGGGGGAGACGTCGGAACGGCCGTTGACGACCCGGGACACGGTCGGCACCGAGACGCCGGCCTGCCGGGCGATCTCGGTGATCGTGACCCGGTTGCCGGGCGTGGCCGGCCCCTCGGTGCCGACCTCGTGTGCTGCCAACTCCCCACCTCCGTGGACGGATCGCCGTGGGCGGAGCCACGGACGGATCGAAACTTCCAGGAGTCTTCCGGAAAACGGGCACGGATGGGAAGGGCGGTCCGCGTCCATCACCGTTTTCCGTCCGCGGGACTACGCGGAGTGAGCGGCCCCGGACATGCGTCGGGGCCGGTTCGCAGCGTGGGTCTGCGGGCCGGCCCCAGTAGGTCTGCGGGCGGTGCGCCGGCCGCCCGGCGATGCCTCAGGCGGCGGTCATCACCTGGTCGGTGCCCAGCGGGCGGTGCGGGGCGATGATCTGGCCGTCGGGCAGGAGCTCGCCGGTGTCCTCGAAGAGCAGAACGCCGTTGCACAGCAGGCTCCAGCCCTGCTCCGGGTGGTGCGCCACGAGGCGGGCGGATTCCCGGTCGGCGGAGTCGGCGGTCGGACACGGCGGCTGGTGCTGGCACATGGGTGGGATCTTTCGCTTTGTCGTGGTTTTCATCGCTGCCCCCGTTGTGATAAGTCGGTCGGAACCAGTGTTGCCCCACGGGCGTCAATCCGCAGGGATTTGGCAGCACCGCTACTCACAGGTTCATGACGCGTCACCCGCGCGGACGGTTCATCCCAACTGCACTGTCCCTTCGGGTGGTTCGCGATGGCCGGATGGGGCTAGTCCGGATGGGTGCGGGTATAAAATATGGCTCGTACGAGCGTTGTAGTGCTCGTACGAGCCGATCTCGTCGTGGGGTCAGGCGGGCTGGCTCAGCAGCGGTGCGGGTGCCGGTGTCGCCCGGTGGGTCAGTACCGGGAGCAGGTCGGCGACCCGGTGCGGCCGGTGGGCGGGGATGCCGGGCGGTGCGGGGGCGAGCGGGACGAGCAGATCGGTGGCGGCGGGGTGGCCGGTGGTGCCGTCCGCGGCGCAGTCGCCGTGCAGCCAGAGGGTGAGCATGTACAGGCCGGGGACCGACAACAGGCGGGGCTGGTAGGGCTGTTGCATGGTCTCCGCCTGGCGCAGCGCGCGCTCGGTGGAGGCGATGTAGGGGCCCTCGAAGAAATGCGAGAAGGCCCAGCCGTCGGGGGTCAGCCGGGTCTCGGCGGCGGCCACGGCGCGGTCGCCGCACCGGATCAGGAAGCGCCACCCGGCCAGCCGGGTGGCGGTCGCGCCCGCGGGCGTGAGCTCGTCGAGTACGTGGATGGGCAGCGGGAGTTCGGGGGTCGCGGGGCCTGGTGAGGTACGCAGTGAGGGTGTCCGGGCCTCGCGGACCGCGGTGGGCGAACCGAGCGCAGTGAGGACGGAGCGAAGGGCGGGCGCGGGGGCCGGGGGTACAAGCAGCGGCATGGTGGGTCGCCTCTCATTCGACAGGCACGGTGGCGCGAGGGCGTGGGCGGACGGCGCTGTCAGCTCGCGGGGCCAGAGAGGCGGGGGCCGGGTCGTGCGTACGCGTGATGAGGGTGGGGCCTGCCGTAGGTCACCTCGACGGCAGGATCATTCGACCGGGGGCGCCAACCTTCTGCCTCGTTCGCGGAGTTTATACGACACGTGTTCAGACGGTGTTTCGTCTAGCCGTTTCCGGGGTGCCCGGCAAGGGTTCATCCGGTCGCCGATACGCGGGAATCATCCCGATTCCGAGTCGGCTGTACGGCGATGACCTCGGAAAACGCCGTAAGAGTGGACGGCTAATTGTCGTCGGCGTTTTTCACGAGATGTTCAGGGCACTCGAAACTGCACAGTGCCACATGCCCGGTGAATGTGCCTCCCGTCACCTGCGCCAGCGTAGCGGGTGCCGGGGGCGCGCGGGACGTTATCGATCGCCTCCGCTGGGCATCATCCCACCTGACCCGGGACGCCCGGCGGCCGATCTACGGCACGCCCATCCGAGGAGGGACGCTTCGATGGGGGAGAAGGTCGTGGCAGGTCGGTTCGATCTGTCCGATCGCCAGCACTACCGCGGCAAGCTCCGGCAGTGCCTGACGGGCCTGGAGCGGCTGCTGGAGGAGAAGCGGTTCGATCGGCCGAAGAACCTCATGGGGCTGGAGATCGAACTGAATCTCACCGGCGCCGACGGCATGCCGAAAATGCTGAATGCGCAAGTACTGGAACGTATCGCGAGCCGAGATTTCCAAACAGAACTCGCCATGTTCAATCTGGAAGTCAACATAGCCCCACACCCATTGGGCGGTCGGGTATTCGACCGGCTGGCCGAGGAAATACGCACCTCGCTGGCATATGCGGACCGGAAAGCGGGTGAGCTCGACGCGGGGATCGTGATGATCGGCATTCTGCCGACCCTGGACCGGGACGACCTCGTCTCCTCCAACCTCTCCGCGGTCGACCGCTACACCCTCCTCAACGACCAGATCGTGGCCGCCCGCGGCGAGGACTTCACCCTCGACATCGACGGCGTGGAACGGCTGAACTGCACGTCCAAGTCCATCGCCCCCGAGGCCGCCTGCACCTCCGTGCAGCTCCACCTCCAGGTCACCCCGGGGCGCTTCGCCGACGTGTGGAACGCCGCGCAGGCCGTCGCGGCCGCGCAGATCGCCGTCGGCGCCAACTCGCCTTTCCTTTTCGGCAAGGAGCTGTGGCGCGAGTCCCGGCCCCCGCTGTTCCAGCAGTCCACCGACACCCGCCCGCCGGAGCTCCAGGCCCAGGGGGTCCGCCCGCGCACCTGGTTCGGGGAGCGGTGGATCTCCTCGGCGTACGACCTCTTCGAGGAGAACCTCCGCTACTTCCCCGCGCTGCTGCCGATCTGCGACGACGAGGACCCGCTGAAGGTGCTCGACGAGGGCGGCGTCCCGAGCCTCGCCGAGCTCGTCCTGCACAACGGCACGGTCTACCGCTGGAACCGCCCGGTCTACGGCATCGCCGACGGCGTCCCGCACCTGCGCGTCGAGAACCGCGTGCTGCCGGCCGGGCCCACCGTCATCGACGTCATCGCCAACGCCGCCTTCTACTACGGCGTCGTCCGCGCCCTCGCCGAGGAGTCGCGGCCGGTGTGGACCCGGCTCCCCTTCGAGTCGGCCGCCGCCAACTTCGACGCGGCCTGCCGGCACGGCATCGACGCCCGCTTCGACTGGCCGCGGCGCGGCCGCTACGGCGGGCTGACCCAGGTCGACGCCGTCACCCTCGTACGCGACGAACTGCTGCCGCTCGCCGAGGCCGGGCTGAACGCGTGGGGCGTCGAACCCGCCGACCGGGACCTGTACCTCGGCGTCATCGACGAGCGCTGCCGACGCCGCGCCAACGGGGCGACCTGGCAGTCGGCGACGTACCACCGGGCGCGCGAGAAGGGCCTCGGCCGCGATGCCGCACTGGCCGCGCTGACCCGGCGGTACTGCGAGCTGATGCACCTCGGCGAGCCGGTGCACACGTGGCCGGTCGGGCTGCCGGAGCCGGTGCCGCTGGGGTGACGGACGGGTGGCGGGGACGGTGGAGGGCCGCGGCGAGCGGGCACCGCCCGGCGGCGCCGTGGCGGCTGGACGCCGTTGCGGCCCCCTCCTCGCGGCAGGCGGAGGCGACCTGCCGGTGGGAGGGCTCAGCCGGCGCCGCTGCCCTTCGCCCCCGCCGCCACGATCGCCTTCAGGATCACCTCGTGGATCTCGGACGGGTCGGTGACCTCCTGGCCGGAGCCGCCGGTCGCCCTGGCTATCTGTTCGGCCTCCGTGCGGTCGGCGTCGGGGCCCACGGCGATCATGATGATCGGGACCGGGCGGTCGGGGTCGCCGAGTTGCTGGAGGCGGCTGATCAGGGCGCCGCGGGAGATGCTGCCGGGGTCCTGGTTGACGCCGTCGGTCAGGATCACCAGGGCGTTGAACTTGCCCTTCGCGTAGGAGGAGACGGCCGCCTTGTACGCGGCCAGCGTGGTGTCGTACAGGCCGGTCGCGCCGTTCGGGACCGGGGTCAGGCCGCTGAACGCCGTGGTGAGCCGGTCGCGCTGGGTGCCGGTGCCCCTCGTGGCGCCGAGGCGTTCCGTCGGTACCAGGACGCGGTAGTCCTTGTCGCCGTCCAGCTTGGTGGAGAAGTCCCACAGCCCGATCTCGTCGTCCGGCGTGAAGGTCGCGAGGGCCTGGAGCAGGGAGGCCTTGGTGACGTCCATCCGGGACCGGCCGGTGTCCGTGACCGCCTCCGACATCGAGGAGGACGCGTCCACGACGGTGGTGATCCTGGCGCTCTGCACCGTGATCGTCCAGGTGCCGAGGGCCTGCTGGAGCGCCGGCTCGGAGGCCGGCTGGAGAGCGGGCTTCGTGTACGGCTGAGGCTTGCCGCCGCCGGCCCGGCTGACGACGGACGGGTCCACCGTGTCGCCGGAGGTGCGGAAGCCGTACCGGTGGAGCAGCTTCTGCTGTTCCGGCTTGCACAGGTAGTTCACGAACCGCAGCGCCGCCCGGCTCTCGTCCGTGGTCAGCGCCGCCTGGTCGACGAGGGCGAAGGGGAAGTCGAGCCGCGGTGAGCCGTCCTTCGGGTAGAAGAGGTCGAGGCCGTCGCCCCCGGCGGCGGTGTTGTACGCGAACGCCGCCTGCTCGCTGAGGATCAGCGCCTGATTGCGCCGGGGATTGCCCTGCTCGGTGCCCGAGGAGTCGCGGGGCAGCGTGTCGAGGACCTGGGTGTCGCTGTCGGACGTCCGCTGCGACAGCGCCTTCATCATGGCCGCGGCCTGGGTGTCCCCGCCCTCGATCGTGCCGGCGGCCGTGGCCAGCCGGGTGAGGGCCAGCAGGCCGGTGGCGCTCCGCGCCGGGTCGGCCGCGCCGAGCCTGAGGCCGTCGTCCCGCAGGGTGGCACCGGCCAGTTCGATCCAGCTGTACGTCTTCCGCGGCCAGCCCAGCGACTTCGCGGCCTTCGGCACCACCGCCACGCCCACGGGCGAGGACGCGAAGCTGCCGACCGGCGTCACCTCCGTCGCCCCCGTGTCCGCCGCGACCCGCTCCAGCCACAGCTCCGAGTCCGGCACCCACACCTGCGCGTCGGCCTTCCGGCCGGCCAGCAGCGCGTCCGCCACCTTGTACGAGTCACGCGCGGTGACCGTGACGTCCACGCACCGCCCGTCGGAGGTGAGGCTGGTGTCACGGGCCCGTTCCGCCGCCGCGCGCAGGGCCGGGACCACGTCGGGAGAGGCCGCGACCGACAGCCGTACCGCGTCCTCCTGGCAGGAGGAACCGAAGGAGAGCAGTCCGCTCTGGACGGCGGCCGCGGTCCCGCCGGCGACGGTGAGGACGAGGACGGTCGCGATGGCCACCGTGCGGCGCCGGGTGCGTGGACGGGGGTCGCTGCCGCCCGCCCCATACTGATCGGGCAAGCTGTGACGTCCCATGACGGTGGTGCCCCTCCCTGTTGAACCTTCTGCCGGTTTCATCCGTTTCGCAGGCAAAGGGGAGGCGTGCCCTCGTACGGTGTCCGTCCCCCAACGGCCTGTCGCGCGCACGATCGTCGTAAGTTCTCACGATCTTCGTAAGTTCTTTCGAGGACCCTAGCCGGGCCGCGGAGGGGATGAGACTGGATTACTGAATTGGAGTCAGTTGTGCAGGCAGAGGCGGGTGCGGTGGCTGATTCTTTTCCGCCGGAGCGGTCCTCGCGGCGAATCCTCCGGGACGAGACCCTGCTCGTCCTGGGGCTCTCGCTCGGCGCGAGCGGTGTGTCCGCCCTGATCAGCTTTGTCGGATCGGTCACCAAACCGGGCGGCCTCAAGGATCAGGCGGCCACCCTCAACGCCTCGGCCGCTCCCGGCCGCCCCTGGCTCGATCTCGCCTGGCAGCTCTTCGGGATCGCCTCGTCGCTCGTCCCCGTCGCCCTCGTCGCGCATCTGCTGCTGCGCGAGGGGAGCAGCCTGCGCGCCCTCGGCTTCGACCGCACCAGACCGTGGTTCGACCTGGCCCGGGGCGCGGCCGTCGCGGCGGTGATCGGCAGCACCGGAATCGCCTTCTACCTGGCCGCACGCGGCCTGGGCTTCAACCTCACGGTGGTGCCGGAGGCGCTGCCCGAGGTGTGGTGGAAGTACCCCGTGCTGGTGCTGTCCGCGCTCCAGAACGCGATCCTCGAAGAAGTCATCGTCGTCGGATATCTGCTGCGCCGGCTGCGCCAGTTGGGCTGGACGCCGGGGACCGCGCTGGTGGCCAGTTCCGTACTGCGCGGGTCGTACCACCTCTACCAGGGCATCGGCGGCTTCGTCGGCAACATGGCGATGGGTGTGGTGTTCGTCTACCTCTACCGCCGGTGGGGCCGGGTGGGGCCCCTGGTGGTGGCGCATTCGCTGCTCGACATCGGGGCGTTCGTCGGGTACGCGCTGCTGGCCGGGAAGGTGGGCTGGCTGCCGACGGCGTAACGCGTTCGGGGGCGGGCGTCAGACGAGCAGTTCGCCCTCGATGGTGGTGACCGCGCGGCCGGTGAGGAGCGTGCGGTCGCCGCGCAGTGCGGTGCGGACCCGGCCGGAGCGCGGCGAGGCCTGAAGCCCGGTCAGTTCGGCGCGGCCCAGGCGCTCCGCCCAGAACGGGGCCAGCGCGGTGTGGGCGCTGCCGGTGACCGGGTCCTCGTCGATGCCCACGTTCGGGAAGAAGCAGCGGGAGACGAAGTCGTAGCCCAGGGACGGGTTCTCGGCGCGCGCGGTGGCGATGACGCCGCGCCGCGAGTAGGCGCCGAGGGCCTTGAAGTCGGGCCGGAGGGCGTGCACCGTCTTCTCGTCGGCGAGCTCGACCAGCAGGTCGCCCACGTTCGGGCCGGTGTCGAAGGCGTGCAGCGGCTCGGCGCCGAGAGCCTCGCCGACCCCGTGGGGCAGCTCGACCGGGGTGAGCGGCGCCGTCGGGAAGTCCAGGGTGATCCAGCCGTCCTCGCCCGGGGCCGCGATGAGCACCCCGCTCCGGGTGGCGAACCGCACCGGACCCTCGTGGGCGCCGGTCGTGTGCAGCACATGGGCCGTGGCCAGCGTGGCGTGCCCGCACATGTTCACCTCCGCGGCCGGCGTGAACCAGCGCAGCGCCCAGTCGGCGTCCCCGCCCTCGGGCAGCCGGTGCGCGAAGGCCGTCTCGGCGTGATTGACCTCGACGGCCACGTTCTGGAGCCGGTCGTCGTCCGGGAAGGAGTCGAGGAGCAGGACTCCGGCGGGGTTGCCGGCGAAGGGACGGTCGGTGAAGGCGTCGACGATTCGGATACGCATGACGTCGACGCTAGGCGTGAGTGGCGGGTCGGACCAAGGCCAATTCGGGTCCACTGGACTGAATTCCGCGCCCGGGGGGTGGAGCGGGACGCGCCGGGTTGGTGGTGTCAGGCGCTGTCCGGATGCGCGGGGCTGGTGGTGTCGGGCGTTGTTCGGGCGTGCGGGGTTGGTGGTGTCGGGCGTTGTTCGGGCGTGCGGGGTTGGTGGTGTCGGGCGTTGTTCGGGCGTGCGGGGTTGGTGGTGTCGGGCGCTGTCCGGATGTGCGGGGTTGGTGGTGTCGGGCGTTGTTCGGGCGTGCGGGGCTGGTGGTGTCGGGCGTTGTCTGGACGTGCTGCGTCACCGGTGCGACCGTCGTCAACGCGTCACCTACTCACGACAGTTCAGGAGGCCGCCATGTCCCAGCCGTCCGTCCTCCAGGCCCTGCTGGCCGGGCTGCGCGGCGGTGCCATCGAGGTCGTCGATCTCACGGCGCCGCTGTCCTCGGACACACCGGTGATCCAGCTGCCCGAGCCGTTCGGGCAGACCCAGGTGTTCGAGCTGGAGGAGATCAGCCACTACGACGACCGGGGGCCGGCCTGGTACTGGAACAACTTCCGTACGGGTGAGCACACCGGCACCCATTTCGACGCCCCCAACCACTGGGTCACCGGCAAGGACCTCGCCGACGTGGCCTCCGTGCCGGTGGGCCGGCTGATCGCGCCCGCGGTCGTGCTGGACTTCTCCGCCGCGGCGGCCGAGGACCCCGACTTCCTGGTCGAGGTCGACCACATCAAGGCATGGGAGGCCGAGAACGGGCCGTTGCCCGACGGCGGTTGGCTGCTGCTGCGCACCGGCTGGGACGCCCGCTCCGACTCCCAGCGGGACTTCCTGAACGCCGACGACAGCGGCCCGCACACGCCCGGTCTCTCGCCGGAATGCGCCCGCTGGGTCGCCGAGGAGTCCCCGGTGATCGGCCTCGGGACCGAGACGGTGGGCACCGACGCCGGGGCGGCGCATGCGTTCGACCCGGCCTTCCCCTGCCACTCGTACCTCATGGGCAACGACAAATACGGGCTGACACAGCTCCAGAACCTCGGCGAGCTGCCGCCCACCGGTGCGGTCGTCATCGCCGGGCCGCTGCCGATCGTGCGGGGTTCGGGCTCACCGGCCCGCGTCCTCGCCCTGGTGGAGCGGGCTCTCGGGACGCGGTCATGAAGGTCGCCGAGGCCGTCGGACGGGCCCTGACCGCGGCCGGTGTGCAGCAGGTGTTCGGCGTGGTCGGCTCCGGCAACTTCCACCTCACCAACGCCATGGTCGCGGCCGGCGCCCGCTTCGTCGCCGCCCGCCACGAGGGCGGAGCGGCCACCATGGCCGACGCCTACGCCCGCATCAGTGGTACCGTCCCCGCCCTCAGCGTGCACCAGGGGCCCGGCCTGACCAACGCCCTGACCGGCATCGCCGAGGCCGCGAAGAGCCGCACCCCGCTCCTCGTCCTGGCCGCCGAGGTGACCCGGCCCACCTCCAACTTCCACGTCGACCAGACGGCGCTGGCGGAGGCGGTGGGCGCTGTCACGGAACGGGTGACGTCCGCGCACACCGCCGTCGAGCAGGCCTGCGGGGCGGTACGGCGCGCCCTGCGCGAGCGCCGCACCGTGCTGCTCAACCTCCCGCTGGAGGTGCAGGCGCTGGACGTGCCCGACACCGCCGCGAGCGCCGCGCCGCCGCCTGCCGCGCGGGCCGCCGTCGAACCGTCGGAGTCCGAGGTGTCGGCGCTGGTGGCGGTCCTCGCCCGGTCCCGCCGTCCGGTCTTCGTGGCCGGCCGGGGCGCCCGTGCGGCGGACGGCCGGGACGCCCTGCGCGCGCTCGCCGACCGGTACGGCGCCCTCCTGGCGACCTCGGCCGTCGCCCACGGCCTGTTCCACGGCGATCCCTGGTCGCTCGGCATCTCCGGCGGCTTCGCCACGCCCCTGGCGGTCGAACTGATCCAGGGCGCCGACCTGATCGTGGGCTGGGGCTGCGCCCTCAACATGTGGACCATGCGGCACGGCCGGCTCATCGGCCCGGACGCCACGGTCGTCCAGGTCGACGACGACGCGTCCGCACTCGGCGCCCACCGCGAGGTCCGCCTCGGCGTCACCGGCGACGTCGCGCGCACGGCGCGCCGGGTGCTCGAAGCGGCGGGTGACCGTCGGCGGGGTTACCGCACCGACGACATCGCGCGGGCCATCGCCTCACGGGGCCGGTGGCGTGACCTCCCCTACGCCGACGAGAGCGACCGGGACCGCATCGACCCGCGGACCTTGAGCGCCGCCCTCGACGCCATCCTCCCGGCCGAGCGGGTCGTCGGCGTCGACTCCGGCAATTTCATGGGCTACCCCAGCGCCTACCTGTCGGTCCCCGACGAGGACGGCTTCTGCTTCACGCAGGCCTTCCAGTCGATCGGCCTGGGGCTCGCCACGACGATCGGTGCGGCCCTGGCCCGGCCGGACCGGCTGCCGGTGGCGGCGCTCGGGGACGGCGGCGCGCTGATGGGCGCGGCCGAGCTGGACACCGTACGACGGCTGGGGCTGCCCATGGTCGTGGTCGTCTACGACGACGAGGCATACGGGGCCGAGGTGCACCACTTCGGCCCCGACGGCTTCCCGCTGGACACGGTGACCTTCCCGCCCACCGACATCGCCGCCGTGGCTCGCGGCTACGGCTTCGAGGCGGTCACCGTGCGCGGCCGGGCCGATCTGAAGGCGGTGGAGGACTGGGTGGCGGGGCCGCGCTCGGCGCCGCTGCTGATCGACGCCAAGGTGACCGCGGAGCACGGGGCCTGGTGGCTGGAGGAGGCGTTCCGGGGGCACTGATCGTCGGGCCGGTGTCGTGCGATCCCGGCTCGGCGGACTGAAGCCTTGCCATGCGAACTATTCCGATATATCGTTGACGCATCGCGACAGATCAACGATGGATGGAAGTGATTGTGATGCGTTCCCATGGATTCGAACGAGGACACGGTGGACCCGGCCCCCGCGGCGGCCGAGGCGGTTTCGACGGGCGGCGTGGTGCCTTCGGCCCCTTCGGGCCGGGCGGCCCCGGTGGTCCCGGCTTCGGCGGACCGGGCTTCGGTCCGGGCCCCTGGGGGCCACGAGGGCGCGGCGGACCGAGGGGGAGGGCGCGGCGCGGCGACGTGCGCGCGTCGATCCTCGCCCTGCTCAGGGACCGGCCCATGCACGGGTACGAGATGATCCAGGAGATCGCCGAGCGCAGCGGCGGGGCGTGGAAGCCCAGCCCCGGTTCGGTGTACCCCACCCTTCAGCTGCTGGAGGACGAGGGCCTGATCGCCAGCGAGAGCGAGGGCGGCAAGAAGCTGTTCTCGCTCACCGAGGCGGGTCGCGCGGCGGCCGAGGAGGGTCCCGACGCACCCTGGGAGGAAGCCTCCCGTGGTGTGGACTTCGAGGCGCTGGGTGAGATCCGGCAGGCCGGCTTCGGTCTGATGGAGGCCTTCGGGCAGGTCTGGAAGACCGGCAGCAAGGATCAGCGCGAGAAGGCGGTCGGCGTCATCAACGACGCCCGCAAGAAGCTGTACCTGATCCTCGCCGAAGAGGACTGACGGCGGCCGTACGGCCATGAGGCGGCGCCCCGCGGAGTGATCCGCGGGGCGCCGCGGCGCGTTGCGGCCTCAGGCCACCAGCGCCGCCAGCTTCCGCAGTGACTCGTTCAGCGCGGCCGTCGCCGAGTCCTTGAGCTTGCCCGCCATCAGGGACACCGCCGCGCCCGTGAACTCGCTGTCGATCCGGACCGTCGTGGCGTCGCCGTCGGGGACGAGCGTGTAGCGGTTGAGCAGGCTCACCGCCATCGGGCCCTTGCCCCGCGTGGCGAACACCCGGGCCGGCTCCAGCTCGTCGATGGTCCACTCGACCTCGGCCGGAAAGCCCATCAGCTTCATGTTCTCCTGATAGGTCCCGCCCACTTCGAGGCTCTTCGGACCGCCCTCGGGGAAGCTGGTGTGGGTGGCGTTCCACTCGCCGTACGAGGACCAGTCCATGAGCCGGTCCCACACCTTCTCGGCCGGCGCCTCGATCCGTGCCTCCGCGCTGACTTCGGCCATGCGACCACCCCTTCGTCTCCAGCTACGGTGTCGCGGAACGTAGCCGCAGGGCCTGCAACATTCAATGCTGATGAACCGTCAGAAAATGTGGAGGCGGCCCGAGTCGGCAGCCGGTCAGGCCACCAGCCGGATCACCGCCGCGTCGAACACGTCCCACGCCCGCGGGAACGCGCTCTCGTCGTGGCAGTGCCACGCCTCCCAGAACAGGTCGGCGAGCCGTGCGTCCTCCGGGGCGTACACCCGGTACACGTACTGCATCCCGTCCACGGCCGGCAGCGCCACCAGCCAGCACCTGCTCTCCATGTCCCTGTGGGACGAGCGGGGGAGCACGGCGGTTGCGTACCGGGCGCGAATCAAGGCGGCGCGCGCTCCCGTCGGAGAAACGGCCTGATCTCCTCCCCAAGGAGGAGATTCCGGCCGCCCGGTCCACTCTCCGTGGGACGTGAAGATGGTTCCCGCCGGGGATGACCCGGCCCGGCGGTGCTGATGGGGTGAGGGATGTGCACCCCCGTATACCCCGGCAGTCGGTGAGCGAGCCGGGAGACCACCATCGCGTGGACCACGACGCCCGGCTCGGCGAGGAGCTGGCAGTGGTGGTGTCCGGCGCGCGCCGGCGGGCGGTACGGGACGGGGACCGGCAGATCGACACCGCCCATCTGCTGCACTCCCTCCTGGAGCACGACCCCGAGGTGCGGGCCGTCTTCGAGGGCGGGCCGCAGCTCGCGCGGCTGCTCGCCTACCTGGTGCAGCGCAGCATCGGTTACGGGCTGCGCTGGCAGGGCAGCGTCGAGGACTCCGGCGCCGTGCCCGTGGTGACCCGCGCGGACGGTTTCTCGCCGCTGGCCGCGGGCGCGCTGGAGTACGCCCACGAGCGCGGCGCCCGCCGCGGCGCCGACCGGGCGAGCGGCATCGACCTGCTCGCGGCCGTGGTCGTCGATCCGGGGGCGCGAGCCGTCGAGGTGCTGACCCGGGCCGGGATCAACGCGGACGGGGTGCTCGCGAGGATCGAGAACCTGCCTGATGGTCGTGTGCTTGACGGCCGTGTGCCTGACGGCCGCGTGCCTGGCAGCCGGGTGCGCGACAGTCGTGTGCCTGACGGCCCCGTGTCCGACGGCGGCCCCGTGTCCGACGGCCGCTGACGGGGTAGTTGCCCGCCTGACGGTCACTGGCCGGGAGGTCGCGTGCCTGATAGCCGGGTGTCCGACTACGGCCCCGTGTCCGACGGCCGCTGACCGGGGTGTCGCCCGTCTGACGGTCACTGGCCGGGAGGTCGTGCGACCGGCAGTCGCCGGCCGGTGGGTGGGGCTTGTGACGTCCAGCCGCTGAGACAGGTGTCATCGGGGGTGACGCTCATGTCATGGCCTGTCATCATGTGCCGGTGCAGACGATTCACAGCAGTGCCGGTCACCGCGGCAGGGGCGTCGGGCTCGGGCTCGCCGTCGCGTCGGCGGTCGCGTTCGGAGGTTCCGGGGTCGCGGCCAAGCCGCTGATCGAAGCGGGCCTCGACCCGCTGCACGTGGTGTGGCTGCGGGTCGCCGGCGCGGCCCTCGTGATGCTGCCGCTCGCCGTGCGCCACCGCGCGCTGCTGCGTCGACGTCCCGCCCTGCTCGCCGGGTTCGGACTGCTCGGCGTGGCCGGGGTCCAGGCCTTCTACTTCGCCTCGATCTCCCGGCTGCCGGTGGGCGTCGCGCTGCTCATCGAGTACCTCGCGCCCGCCCTCGTGCTCGGCTGGGTGCGGTTCGTGCAGCGGCGGCCGGTCACCCGCGCCGCCGCGGTCGGCGTGGTCCTCGCCGTCGGTGGGCTCGCCTGTGTCGTCGAGGTGTGGGCGGGGCTCAGCCTGGACGCGGTCGGTCTGCTGCTCGCGCTGGGCGCGGCCTGCTGCCAGGTCGGCTACTTCGTCCTGTCCGACCAGGGCACCGACTCCGGCACCGACGCCCCCGATCCGCTCGGCGTCATCGCGTACGGCCTCCTCGTCGGCGCCGCCGTGCTCACCGTCGTCGCCCGCCCCTGGACGATGGACTGGGCCGTGCTCGGCGGCACGGCGGAGATGAACGGCAGCTCCGTCGCGGCCGCCCTGCTGCTGTCCTGGATCGTCCTCGTCGCCACGGTCGTCGCCTACGTCACCGGTGTGGTCTCCGTGCGTCGGCTCTCCCCGCAGGTCGCGACGGTCGTCGCCTGTCTCGAAGCGGTCGTCGCGACGGTGCTGGCCTGGGTCCTGCTCGGCGAGCACCTGTCCGCCCCGCAGATCGTCGGCGGCGCGGTCGTCCTGCTCGGCGCCTTCATCGCGCAGTCCTCGACCCCGGTCAAGCCGTCCCCGGAACCCGTGGCGAGCGGCGGCCCGGAAAGGGAGTTGTCCCGCCGTTCGTCGGCCGCCTAGGCTGCCGATCATGCATACGCACCGCGTCATCGCACCGCCGGCCGCCTGAGGCGGGCCCTCCGGAACCCCCGCCCTGCCGCGCGCCGGGCGGAACGGTGCTGCCCGCAGACGAAGTCCACGGACCCCGCTGAGCCGGGTCCCCCACTTCTGTGTGTCTGCGGAGACGACAAGTGTCGAATGCT
This sequence comes from Streptomyces sp. Act143, assembly GCF_003143935.1. Taxonomy (GTDB): domain Bacteria; phylum Actinomycetota; class Actinomycetes; order Streptomycetales; family Streptomycetaceae; genus Streptomyces. The sequence continues at coordinate 9,045,791 of NZ_QFRX01000001.1, forward strand.
TCTCCTGCTTGCTCCGGCCTGCCCATCGGGCGAGGCCTGCTCTTTCTGACCATCGCCGGTGTCACCTGGGGCACCGCGGGCGCGGTCGCCGCGCTGGCCTACGCCGTCAGCGATCTGGGACCCGTCGCCCTGTCCTTCTGGCGCTGTGCGTCCGGGCTCGTCCTGCTGGGCGCCGCAGACCTGGCGCGTCCGCGGCCCCGCACCGCCGTACGCGAAGCGCTCGGACGCAAGGCGCTGCGGGCGGTGACCACCGGCCTCGGGCTCGCCGTGTTCCAGACGGGCTACCTGGCGGCCGTGCGGTCCACCGGACTCGCCGTGGCCTCGGTCGTCACGCTCGGCGCCGGGCCCGTCTTCGTCGCGGTCGGCGCCCGGTTGCTGCTGGGGGAGCGGCTCGGGCGCGGTGGCGTGGTCGCCGTCGCCGGGGCTCTCGCCGGGCTCGGAGTACTGACGCTCGGGGGCGGCGGGTCGGCCGTGCGGCCCTGGGGCGTGCTGCTCGGACTGCTGGCGGCGGCCGGGGGGTCCGCGATGACCCTGCTCACCCGCCGCTGGGGCCGTGACGGCGGGGCGGACGCGGCGGGTACGTCCGTCGGGGTGTTCGCCGTCACCAGCGCGCTGCTGCTGCCGTTCGCCCTGGCCGAGGGCCTGGTCCCGCACACCGCCGAACCCGGCCTGCTGCTCTGGCTGCTGGCCTACCTCGCCGCCGTGCCCACGGCCCTCGCCTACGCCCTCTATTTCGCGGGCGCGGCGGCCGTACGGTCGGCCACGGTGTCCGTGATCATGCTCCTGGAGCCGGTCAGCGCCGCGGTGCTCGCCGTGGTCCTGCTCGGCGAGCACCTGACGGCGACGACCCTGCTGGGCACCCTGCTGATGCTGGTGTCGGTCACGGGCCTCGCGGTCGCTGAGACCCGTGCCGCGCGGCACGGAGAACCCGTACCCGCGTAGCGCACTCAGCCGACGCGGCGGCGCAGCAAATGCGCACGCGCCGCCGCGTCCCGCGGGCCGGCCCGCTCCGCCAGCCGGACGGCGATCGAGTCCTGGATCTCCCCGGTCCGGCGCCCTCCGAACTTGAACTTCGCGCGGACGCCGGTCACTTCGAGCCGCACCCCGCGCAGTCCGGACAGCAGGCGGTCGAACGGCACCTCGCCGACCGCCACTTCGGCCGTGCCGCCTTCCGGCTGGAAGTGGCCCACCTGCCGGTTGAGGAGGTCGGCCTTCGCGGCCGGGTCGTCCACCACGTGCGCCCGGCAGCGGAGTTGGACGGCCGCGTAGAAGCTGGTCGGCGTGCCGTGCTCGGCGGGGAGGTCCGGTCCGGCCTGCCAGGGCCCGGGCACGTACACGTAGTCGTCGACCACGCTCAGCACGACGTCCGGGTTCGCGGCCAGTGCCGCCCACATCGGGTGGGGGCGGGCCAGGTGCGTGAGCGCCTCGCCGCGCTCGGCGTCGTAGGTGAAGTGCAGCGGCTGGGCGTACGGCGGCTCGCCGGCCTGTCCGTTGACGACCAGCGTGCCGAAGTCGTGGGCGGCGAGCCACTGTTGCCACTCGGCGTCGGCGTGCGGCGCGTCCCAGGGGTGGATCAGCATCACGGGGTCGCCAGGTAGTCGGGGAGCGCGGTGCCGGGGGCCAGGCCGGGGTCGCCGACCGGTGTGTCGTAGCCCTTGCGCAGCGGGACGAGACCGGCCCAGTGGGGGAGGGCGAGGTCCTCGGGCTCGTCGTTCACCCCGCCGGTGCGCAGCTTCGCGGAGACCTCGTCGAGGTCGAGGCGGATGACGGCGGTGGCGGCCAGCTCCTTCTTGTTGGCGGGCCGCGAGTCCTTGGACCGGCCGGCCACCACGTGGTCGACCAGCGCGTCCAGGGCGAGGCGCTTCTCCTCCGGGTCCGTCACGTCGTACGCCGTGCCGTGCACCACCACGGACCGGTAGTTGATCGAGTGGTGGAAGGCCGAGCGGGCCAGGACCAGCGCGTCGACGTGCGTGACGGTCAGGCAGACCGGCAGACCGGGGTCGGCCTGGCCGGTCATCCGCAGCGGGCGCGAGCCGGTCGAGCCGTGCACATAGAGGCGTTCGCCGACCCGGGCGAAGAGCGTCGGCAGCACCACCGGGGCGCCGTCGCGGACGAAGCCGAGGTGGCAGACGTAGGCCTCGTCGAGTATCGCGTGCACGACGTCCTTGTCGTACGTGGCGCGCTCCGCGGAGCGGGTGGGCACCGTGCGGTCGGTCGCCGGGTAGGCGGCGGTCGGTGCTGTCGTCGGCTGCGTGGTCCCCTGCATGGCGGTCTCCAGAGCGGTACGGGTGGCATACGTGTTGCGATGATGTATTGCACTAGTGCATAATCTGCTTTGTGCTAGGAGGATATCGGATCGAAGGGCGCGGTGCAGCCGAGATTGCGGCGAGCATCGAGCGCGCGGTGGGCGGCGGCGAGCTGGAGCCCGGACAACTTCTGCCGCCCATGCGGGAGTTGGCGGGCGAGCTGGGGGTGAACCCGAACACGGTCGCGGCGGCGTACCGCGTCCTGCGCGAGCGCGGGGTGATCGAGACCGCGGGGCGCCGGGGCAGCCGTGTGCGGCCCAAGCCGGCCACCACCGCGCGCGAGTCGATCCGGGTCGAGGTGCCGGAGGGTGTACGGGACGTGGCGAGCGGCAACCCGGACCCGGCGCTGCTGCCGAGTCTGGCGGGGGCGTTCGCGGCGGCGGCCGGGCGGAACGACCGCGAGCCGGTGCTCTACGGGGACGCGGCCGTCGACCCGGAGCTGGTCCGGCTCGCGCGGGCCGCGCTGCATGCCGACGGCGTCCCGGACGGCCCGCTCGCGGTGGCCTCCGGCTCGCTCGACGTGATCGAACGGGTCCTGGCGGCCCACCTCAAGCCGGGCGACACGGTCGCCGTCGAGGACCCGGGGTGGGGCAGCCTGCTGGATCTGATCCCGGCCGTCGGACTGCGCACGGCCCCGGTCGGCGTCGACGACGAGGGCCCGGTCCCGGACGACGTCCGCGAGGCCCTCCGGTCGGGCGCGCGTGCTCTGATCATGACCGACCGGGCGCAGAACCCCACCGGCGCCGCGGTGACCGCCGGCCGCGCGCGTGCCCTGCGCGCCGTGCTGAAGCAGCACCCGGACACCCTGCTCATCGAGGACGACCACGGTCACGGCATCGTCGACCTGCCCCTGCACCCTCTGGCCGGCACCACCCGCAGCTGGGCCTTCGTCCGCTCGGTCGCCAAGGCCTACGGCCCCGACCTGCGGCTCGCCGTCTTCACGGGCGACCCCGTCACGGTCGACCGGGTGCGCGGCCGGCAGCGTCTCGGGCCCGGCTGGGTCAGCAGGATCACCCAGGGGGCGGTGGCCCGGCTGTGGGCCGACGGCGCGATCGACCCGAAGGCGGTGGCGGCGGCCTACGGCGTCCGCAGGGACGCCCTGATCGAGGAACTGGCGAAGCGTGGCGTGGCCGCGCACGGCCGCAGCGGCATGAACGTCTGGATTCCGGTCCCGGACGAGACGGGCGCCGTGGCCCGCCTCCTGCACGCGGGCTGGGCGGTCGCGCCGGGCGCCCGCTTCCGGATGGAAGCCGCACCCGGCATCCGCGTCACGATCGCGACGCTGGACGAGTCGGAGGCGGCCCCTCTGGCATCGGCGATCGCGGCAGCGGTGGGGCCGGGGCCGGGGCGGGGGTACGTGTAGCGCTGCCGGTCGACGGGGCCGGCTTCGCTCGTGCCGGTGCGGCTCTGCTGTCGGGGGCTGGGCCGGGCTGGGCTTGGTGCGTGTGCGTCGGTGCGGCTCCGTTGTCGGGGAGCGGGCTTGATGCGTCCGCGTCGGGTGGCTCTGCTGTCTGAGAGTCGGCCGGGCTCAGCTCGGTGCGTCGGTGTGGCTCCGTTGCCGGAGGGGTGGGCTGGTTCGTCCGTGTCGGGCGGTTCTGCTGTCGGAGGGTAGCCGGGCTTAGTTCGTGTGCGTCGGTGTGGCTGCGCTGTCGGAGGGGCGGGCTTGGTTCGTCCGTGCCGGTGCCGCATCGCTGCCGGACGTTCGCGTTTGCGGCGCCTGCGCCAGTGCCGTGCTGCCGTCGGCCGGTCGCGTTTGCGGCGCCCGTGTCGGTGCCGTCCTGCCGGCGGACGGTCGTGTTTGCCTCGCCTGGGTCAGTGCCGCCCCCGCCAGCACGATCACCGCTCCCACCGGCGTCGACCAGGTCAGCGATTCACCGAGGATGGTGACGCCCGCGCCCGTGGCGATGACGGGGATGAAGTACGTGACCATCTGGGCCGTCGTGGGGCCGACCTCGGCGACCAGGCCGTACTGGATGAGCACCGCCAACCCGGTGCCGAGCGCGCCCAGCGCGGCGATCGCGAGCAGTGGCACGCCCGCGAACCGCGTCGGGAAGGAGGTGAACAGTGGCGTGAAGATCGCCAGTTGCAGCGTCGCCAGCAGCAACTGGGCCCCGGTCATGGAGAGATGGGAGTGCTCGGACCCGGCCAGGGTGCGGCGGACGTAGATCCAGCCGATCGGGTAGCTCAGCGAGGCCAGCAGGGCCATCGCCGTGCCCCCGGCGTCCAGGCCGTGGAAGCCCTGCCAGGCGCCCAGCACCGTCAGCACCCCGAGGAACCCGATCCCGAGCCCCGCCACCCGGACCCGCGTCGGCCGGTCCTCGGAGAGGGCGACCAGGGACAGCGCCATGCCCCACAGCGGCGAGGTCGCGTTGCAGATGCCCGCGAGTGTGGACGGAATGGACAGCTCCGAGTACGCGAAGAGTGAGAAGGGCAGGGCGTTGAGCAGCAACGCGGCGACCGCCAGATGGCCCCAGGTCCGGGCGCCGCGCGGCAACCGCTGCCGCTTGACCGCCATCGCGACCGCCAGCACCGCCGTCCCGAACAACAGCCGCCCGAAGGTGACCTGGAACGGGGCATACCCCTCGGTGCCCACCTTGATGAGCAGGAAACTGAAGCCCCAGATCAGGGCGAGCGCGCCGAAGCGCAGACGCCAGTCGAGCGCAGGCGTGCGAGAAGCGGTGGCGGTGGTCATGGAAGCAACCATCGCGCCGAAAACCTCGTAGCACAACCAAGATTTCCGACCCGGTACCTCGTAGTATCGCTTACATGTTGAACCTGGAACGCCTCCGCACCCTCGACGCCCTCGCCCGTCACGGCTCGGTGAGCGGGGCCGCCGAAGGTCTGCACATCACGACCTCCGCCGTCTCTCAGCAGATGTCCAAGCTGGAGCGGGAGGTCGGGCAGCAGCTCCTCGCCAAGAACGGCCGAGGGGTGCGGCTCACGGACGCCGGGCGGCTGCTCGCCGAGCACGCGGCGCGCATCCTGTCGCAGGTCGAGCTCGCCCAGTCCGATCTGGAGGCGCAACGCGGTCAGGTGGTGGGCGAGTTGCGGGTCTCCGCGTTCCCCACGGCCGCTCGCGGGCTGTTCCCGGCCGCGCTCTCCGCGCTCGTCGCCGAGCACCCCGCGCTGCGGGTCCGCTCCTGCGAGCTGGAGCCGGAGCTCGGCATCGCCGGTGTGGTCCGCGGCGACCTCGACCTCGCCGTGGTCCTGGACTGGTACAACAAGCCGATGCCGCTCCCGGACGGCCTGGTCAAGGCCTCCGTCCTGGACGACCCGGCGGACGTGGCGATGCCGGTCGGGCACCGGCTCGCCGACCGTGCCGAGGTGGACCTCGCCGAGTTCGCGGGGGACGAGTGGATCACCTGGGGGGAGGGCGAGTTCTGTCACGAGTGGCTGATGTTCACCCTGCGCTCCAAGGGCATCGAGCCCATCGTCGGCCACCGCGCCGCCGAGACCCACACCCAACTCGGCCTCGTCGCGGCCGGGTTGGGTGTCTGTATCGCCCCGCTCCTGGGGCGGCACCCGATGCCCGAGGGTGTGGTCACCGTCCCGCTCAAGCAGCGGGTCCGGCGGCATGTGTACGTCGTCTGGCGGGCGGACGCCGACCGCCGCCCGTCGATCAGGGCCGCGGTCGAGGCGCTCCGGACGGCGGCGGCCGACCTCGGCTGAACCGCCTCACAGGGCAGCCAGCTTGCGGAAGTCCCAGGACACGATCTTCTCCGGCGTCAGTCGCATCCACGCGTGCCGCCCGTCGTGCGGCATCTCGTCGAGGCCGAAGTTCTTGCGGGCGAACAGCGTCTCGGGGACGTCGAGTTCGGCGTGCAGATCGCCGACGCGAGGCGCCTCGCCCACGAACTCCACGGCCCCCGACAGCTCGACGCCGCGCAGTTCGTCGTACTCCTCGCCGGTGTCGACCACGATCGCGACCCGCGGATCGCGGCGCAGGTCGGTCCAGCGCTTGCTCTTCACCACCGAGTACAGCCACAACGAGGTGCCGTCCCAGGCGAACCAGAGCGTGCTCACATGCGGGGCACCGTCCTTGGACACGGTGGCGACCCGGCACGTGCGCTGGCTGACGAGGAACTCGTCCAGCTCGCCCGGCGTCATCATGATCTTCCGGCCCCGGCGCTGAGTGACGGCCATGCGCCCCCTCTTTCTCTCTTCTGCTGCAGAATCTGACAGTGCGTCAGAAAAACAATGCGGTGTCTTCCCTCGACACGCAATGGTGGTTACGCTCGCCCGCCCGCACCGTCGGCGACAAGGGGGAAGAACGTGCCGTCGCACGAGCAGTTGAGCGAGCTCCTCGACCCGGCGACCACCGTGCTGCTCACGGTCGAGTGCCAGCAGGGCGTCGTCGGCCCGGACAGCGCCCTCCCCGAACTCGCCGAGGAGGCACGCTCGTCGGGTGCCCTCGCCAACGTGGCCCGGCTGGTGAGGGCCGCCCACGACAGCGGCGTCCAGGTCGTCCACGCGATCGCCGAACGCCGCCCCGACGGCCGCGGCGCCAACCGCAACGCCCGCCTCTTCCGCGCCGCCGAACGGCTCCCCGTCCAGCAGCTGTCCGGCACCACCGCGGTCCGGCCGGCGGCCCCGATCGAGGTCGCCGAGGAGGACTTCGTCGTACGACGACTGCACGGGCTGTCGCCGATCCAGGGCACCGACGTCGACCCGCTGCTGCGCAACCTGGGCTGCCGCACCCTCGTGGTCACCGGCGTCTCCGCCAACGTGGCGATCCCGAACGCCGTGTTCGACGCGGTCAACCGCGGCTACACCGTGGTGGTGCCCACGGACGCCATCGCGGGGGTGCCCTCCGACTACACCCCCGCGATGATCCGCAACACCCTCGCCCTGGTCGCCACCCTCACCACGACGGGCGACCTGCTGGCCGTGCTGAGCGCGCGCCGACGAGGTTGACGTTCACGCGAGGGTGATCGATTCCCCGCTCACGGTGATCTTCTCCTCCGGGAGCGGCTGGGTGGCGGGGCCCTTCTTCACGCTGCCGTCGGTCACCGAGAACTCGCTCTTGTGGCACGGGCAGGTGATCACCCCGTTCGCGATCCCCGTCACCGCGCAGCCCTGGTGGGTGCACTTGGAGGAGAACGCCTTGTACGTGCCCGCCGTGGGCTGGGTCACCACCACCCCCGCGTCCGCGAAGATCTTGCCGCCGCCCTCCGGGATGTCCGAGACCTTCCCCAGGGTGGTCCCGGCCGCGGAGGCCGAGCCGTCGTCCTCCGAGCCGCACGCGTTCAGCGTGATGGCGAGCCCTGCCGCCCCCACCGCCGCCACGACCGTACGGCGGCTCGGAGCCGAAGCGGGATGAAGCGATTCGCTGGCCATGCTGACGTCCCTTCCGCGGATACCTCGTGAACTGCCCTGAGGTACGGCCCCGGAGTGCGGGTTGTTCAGCGGAGCCCCAGTAACCTGGGGCGATGCTCAAGGAAGCCATCGCGACCCGCTACATCACGCCCCTGCGTGAGGGCGGTTCGCTGCCGGGACTCGTCGAGGCCGACGATCTCGGGACGTACGTCATGAAGTTCACCGGCGCCGGACAGGGCCGCAAGACGCTGGTCGCCGAGGTCCTCTGCGGGGAGCTCGCCCGACGGCTCGGGTTCCGGGTGCCGCGGCTCGTGACGCTCGACCTGGACCCGGTGCTCGGTCTCGGCGAGCCCGAACAGCAGGTGCAGGACCTGCTGCGGGCCAGCGGCGGCACCAACCTCGGCATGGACTTCCTCTCCGGCGCCCTCGGCTTCGACCCGCTCGCCTTCACGGTGGACCCGGCGGAAGCCGGGCGGATCGTCTGGTTCGACGCGCTGATCAACAACGTCGACCGGTCCTGGCGCAACCCCAACCTGCTGATGTGGCACGGCGAGCTGTGGCTCATCGACCATGGCGCCACCATGATCTGGCACCACAACTGGCCCGGCGCCGAGAAGTCCGCGGCCCGCCCCTACGACGCCGCCGACCACGCCCTCGCCCGCTTCGCCCCGGACCTCGCGAGCGCCGCCGCCGACCTGGCCCCCCGCGTCACCGAGGACCTCCTCGCCGAGGTCACGGCCGAGATCCCGGACGTCTGGCTGGCCGGCGAACCCGGCTTCGACACCCCGGACGAGCTGCGCCGGGCCTACGCCCGGACCCTGCTGGCCCGGGCCGCCGTCATCCGCGACCGCATCCAGGGGATCAAATGAGCGAGCGCCACATCCACATGGCCGGCAGCGTGGTCGAGCGCCACATCATCAAGGGCGGCGGTGGCAGCGGACGCGACGTCTTCGAGTACGCCCTGCTGCGCGTCGTCCCGCGCGTGGAGCGCGGCGAGTGCATCAACGCCGGGGTGCTCGTCTACTGCCGCGCGCAGGGGTACGTCGGTGCCCGCACCCACCTCGACGAGGCCCGGCTGCGCGCCCTGGACCCGGACGCGGACGTGGCCGGCATCAGGGCGGCGCTGGCCGCCGTGGAGCGGGTCTGCGGCGGTGGCGACACCGCCGGTCAGGCCGCCTCCGACGACGCCGGACGGCGGTTCCGCTGGCTGATCGCGCCCCGCTCCACCGTCGTCCAGCCGGGCCCCGTGCACACCGGGGTCACGCTGGACCCGGCGGCCGAGACCGAGCGGTTGCTGGAGCTCCTGGTCAGGTAATGGATCACACCCGGGCCGCGCGGCGTTGACACCGGGTGCCAGGGCTTCTAGCGTCTCGTCTGCCGAAGGTACTAAGCGGTCGCTCACCGGATGGGAAGCGATCGGGCAGCGATCCGCAAGCGATCGGGCACTGGTCGGGCATCGATCGGGCCGCACATTCTTCAAGGGCGAGGAGAAGCAGCAATGTCCACCACTGAGCAGCGGGTAGCCATCGTCACCGGCGCCGCGCGCGGCATCGGTGCCGCCACCGCCGTACGACTGGCCGCCGAGGGCCGCGCGGTCGCCGTCATCGACCTCGACGAGGCCGCCTGCAAGGACACCGTGGAGAAGATCACCGCGGCGGGCGGCCGGGCCGTCGCCGTCGGTGCCGACGTCTCCGACGAGGCGCAGGTCGAGGCGGCCGTCGCGCGCGTCGTCGCGGAACTCGGCGCGCCGACCATCCTCGTCAACAACGCGGGCGTGCTCCGCGACAACCTGCTGTTCAAGATGAGCGCCTCGGACTGGGACACCGTCCTCAACGTGCATCTGCGCGGCTCCTTCCTGATGACGAAGTACGTCCAGAAGCACATGGTCGACGCCGGCTTCGGGCGCGTGGTCAACCTGTCCTCCTCCTCCGCGCTCGGCAACCGCGGCCAGGCCAACTACTCGGCCGCCAAGGCCGGTCTGCAGGGCTTCACCAAGACCCTCGCCATCGAGCTCGGCAAGTTCGGCATCACCGCCAACGCCGTCGCCCCCGGCTTCATCGCCACCGACATGACCGCGGCCACCGCCGCCCGCGTCGGCATGGGCTTCGAGGAGTTCAAGGCCGCCGCCGCCACCCAGATCCCGGTCGCCCGCGTGGGCGAGCCCGAGGACATCGCCAACGCCATCGCCTTCTTCACGAACGAGGCCGCCGGCTTCGTCTCCGGCCAGGTGCTGTACGTGGCCGGCGGACCGCTCGACTAGGGAACAGGAACATGACTGCGGTGGAACTCCCCGAACTCTCCGGCAAGGTCGCCCTGGTCACGGGCGCGAGCCGCGGCATCGGCTACGGCGTCGCCGAGGCGCTCGTAGCCCGCGGTGACCGCGTGGTCATCACCGGCCGCAACGAGGACGCCCTGAAGGAGGCCGTCGAGCAGCTCGGCGCCGACCGGGTCATCGGTGTGGCCGGCAAGGCCCACGACGAGGCCCACCAGGCCGTCGCCGTCGAGCGCGCCATGGAGGCCTTCGGTCGCGTCGACTTCCTGGTCAACAACGCCGGTACCAACCCGGTGTTCGGCCCGATCGCCGACCTCGACCTCAACGTGGCCCGCAAGGTGTTCGAGACCAACGTGATCTCGGCGCTGGGCTTCGCGCAGAAGACCTGGCACGCCTGGCAGAAGGACAACGGCGGCGCGATCGTCAACATCGCCTCCGTCGCGGGCCTCGCGCCCTCGCCCTTCATCGCCGCCTACGGCGTCAGCAAGGCCGCCCTGATCAACCTGACCCAGCAGCTCGCCCACGAGTTCGCGCCCAAGGTGCGGGTCAACGCGATCGCCCCGGCCGTGGTGAAGACCAAGTTCGCCCAGGCCCTGTACGAGGGCCGGGAGGAGGAGGCCGCGGCGGCCTACCCGCTCGCCCGGCTCGGCGTGCCCTCCGACATCGGCGGCGCCGCGGAGTTCCTCACCTCCGAGAAGTCGGACTGGATCACCGGCCAGACGCTCGTCGTCGACGGCGGCATCTTCCTCAACGCCGGCGTCGGCTGACCCGCGACGCGTGACACGGGCGCCGCTCGACAGAAACGGCGCCCGTGTCGACGTACGAACGCCCTATACGGGGACGTACAACAACCGCACAGACTCCTGACAGCGTTGCCACGATCCCGGCGGCCGAGAACCCGCCGGAAGACCCGGTTCGGCTCGCCCGGGGCTGCGGTATGGTCTGCCAACCCTTGGCATGGCAGATCGAGGAGCGTGCGCGTGTTCAACCGGAACCGAGGCCTTCGTCGGATGGCGGCCTTCGCGTCCATATCGTCGCTGGTGGCCGGGTGCGGTGTCCTGTCGTCGGACTCCTCCGACGACAAGGGGCCGATCGTCGTAGGGACCACCAGCGCCCCCAGCACCCTGGACCCCGCCGCCTCCTGGGACAGTTCCTGGGAGCTGTTCCGCAACATCTACCAGACCCTCCTCAGCTACCCCTCCGGCGCCACCACGCCCCAGCCGGACGCCGCCGAGAGCTGCGAGTTCAGCGACAACTCCAACCGCACCTACCGCTGCACGCTGCGCGCGGGACTGAAGTTCTCCAACGGGGACCCGCTCGACGCCAAGGCCGTCAAGCACTCCATCGACCGGATCGGCAAGATCAACGTCAACGGCGGCCCCGCCGGTCTGCTGGGCAGCCTCGAACGCGTCCAGGCGCTCGGCGACCGCGAGGTCGTCTTCCACCTCAACAAGGCCGACGCGACCTTCCCGTTCGTCCTCGCCACCCCCGCCATGTCGATCGTCGACCCCGAGGAGTACCCGGCCGGTGCGCTGCGCAAGGGCGACAGCGTCGTCGGCTCCGGGCCGTACACGCTGAAGTCGTACAGCGAGGACAAGGCCGAACTCGTCAAGTACGGCGACTACGACGGGTACGCCGAGCGCAAGAACGACGCGGTGACCATCCGCTACTTCAAGGACTCCGCGCCCATGGTCCAGGGCCTGAAGGACGGCTCCCTGGACGTCGCCTTCCGGGGACTGGGCGCCGACGACATCGTGACCCTGGACAAGGAGCAGTCCCACTCCGACCTCCAGCTCTTCGACGGTGTGGGCACCGAGATCAGTTACCTGGTCTTCAACCCCAAGGACCCCTGGGCCGGCAAGGCCGCCGTCCGCAGGGCCGTCGCCCAGATCGTCGACCGCGCGGCGATCGCTCACAAGGTCTACAAGGACACCGTCGAGCCGCTGTACTCCATGGTCCCGAAGGGCCTCACCGGCCACACCACCGGCTTCTTCGACGACTTCGGCAACCCCAGCGTCGCCAAGGCCAAGAAGATCCTCCGCGGCGCCGGCATCACCCAGACCGTGCCCCTCCAGCTCTGGTACACCACCGACCGCTACGGCTCGGCCACCAAGGCCGAGTTCGAGGAGCTGAAGAGCCAGCTGGAGGGCTCCGGCCTCTTCCGGATCACCCTGAAGAGCCGCCCCTGGAAGACGTATGTGACGGGTTACCAGAACGGCGAGTACCCGGTGTTCGGACGCGGCTGGTTCCCCGACTTCCCCGACGCCGACAACTTCATCGCCCCCTTCGTCGGCGACAAGAACGCCCTCGGCACGCCCTACCCGCAGCCCCAGATCACCGGCATCCTGCTGCCGCGCTCGCGCGGCGAGAGCGACCGCGCCAACGTGGTCAAGGACTTCGAGGAGGCCCAGCAGATCATCACCGACGACGCCCGGCTGGTGCCGCTGTGGCAGGGCCGGCAGTACGTCGCCGCGAACGACGACATCTCCGGCGGCGAGCAGGCCCTGGACCCGTCGACGATCATGATGATGGGCGAGCTCTACCGCAAGACGAGCTGGTGAGTGGGGGCTTTCGGGGTGTGCGGTCCGTTGTCAGTGGTCGCCTGTAGGTTCTGAGCACTGAAGTGACCGCACGACATAAGGACGTTGACGTGACCGACATCGCCATGCTGCCCGAGTCCTGGCGCGGGGTCCTGGGCGACGAGCTCCAGCAGCCCTATTTCAAGGAGCTGACGGAGTTCGTGGAGGAGGAGCGGGCGAAGGGTCCCGTCTACCCGCCGCGCGAGGAGGTCTTCGCCGCGCTCGACGCCACTCCGTACGACCAGGTGAAGGTCCTGATCCTCGGCCAGGACCCGTACCACGGCGAGGGCCAGGGCCACGGCCTGTGCTTCTCGGTCCGCCCCGGGGTGAAGACCCCGCCCTCGCTGCGGAACATCTACAAGGAGATGAAGGAGGAGCTCGGCACGCCCGTCCCGGACAACGGCTATCTGCTGCCGTGGGCCCAGCAGGGCGTGCTGCTCCTCAACGCGGTCCTCACGGTCCGCGCCGGCGAGGCCAACTCGCACAAGGGCAAGGGCTGGGAGAAGTTCACCGACGCGGTCATCCGCGCGGTGGCCGACCGGCCCGACCCGGCGGTCTTCGTCCTGTGGGGCAACTACGCGCAGAAGAAGCTCCCGCTGATCGACGAGACCCGCCATGTCGTGGTCAAGGGCGCCCACCCCTCGCCCCTGTCGGCGAAGAAGTTCTTCGGCTCCCGCCCGTTCACGCAGATCAACGAGGCGGTGGCGCTCCAGGGCCACGAGGCGATCGACTGGACGATCCCGAACCTGGGCTGACCTGCCACGGGGCCGGTGCACCGGGTCGGCCCCGCTTCGCCCTGATTGTCGGTGCCTGCGGTTAGCGTCGGGTGCGACCAGGACGGCTTGAGGGTGTGGAGGACGCGGTGGCGGAGCGACAGGAGCAGGCGGCGCCGGACGCCGTGATGACGCGGATCGGACAGGTCGTCATGCTGCACCACGCGGGGGACCGCGAGGAGGCCCGGCACCGCTTCCTGGACCTGTGGGCGGAGATCGGCGAGGACGGCGACCCCCTGCACCGCTGCACCCTCGCCCACTACATGGCCGACGCCCAGGACGATCCCTCGGACGAACTGGCCTGGGACCTGCGGGCGTTGACGGCCGCCGAGGAACTGACCGACGACCGCCTCGCCGAGCACGAGAGCGCACTGGCGGTGCGCGCCCTGTATCCGTCGCTGCATCTCAATCTGGCCGCCGACTATGTGAAGCTCGACCGCTCCGACGCCGCCCGCAGCCACCTCCGCCGGGCGCGGGGCGCGGCGGACGCCCTCGCCGACGACAGCTACGGCGACGGGGTGCGAGCCGCGATCAGCCGGCTGGAGCTGCGGCTGGGGGAGGGGGACGGGGGCCCGTCGGGGGAGGGCGGGTGGGCGCCGCCGAGACAGCGCCCCTGACTCGCCCGGGCATCGACGCCGGGGTCAATGCCCGTACGTCTGCTCGCAGATCCTCGCCTCGGGGCTGTCCTTGTGCCAGCCGCCGTACTGCCTGCCGAGGCCGCACACGTCCGGGTTCTTCGGTACCGCCGTCGCCACGTCGGGGATCTCGACGTGCGGGCGCCCCGGGTGCTGCGGCCGGCCGGCCTCGGGGTGCGCCGGGTGGGCGGGGTGCTCGGGGTGCGTCCGCGGGGCCTGCTGCCGCGGCGCCGGTTCCGGGGCGGCGGACGGTGGCGCCGCACGGCCCGGGTCGGCCGTGCCGGGCTTCGCGTCAGGGGACGGGCCGATGAGTTCCAGGGCCTCCCGCGCCGGTGCCTGCACGATCTGCGGCTCGGCCTGACCGTCCGGCCGGGGCGCCGTCGCCGGCAGGGACGGCGCCGCCGGTGGGCCCGGGACCGGCGGGCGCTGGACCGTCACACAGCCGGAGAGGGCCGAGACAGCCACGGTGACCAGGAGCGTTGCGGTGGTCGTCGTTCGATGCACCTGCGCAACTCTGCTGCTTACCGCCGGGTTCGGGACAGCGGACAAGCGGAGGTTGCCCCGCACGGGTGATCTCCGGCCCCGTACGGAGGGCGCGGCGGCGTCGGGGGTGACGGTGCCGAGGCGGGCGGGAAGGGCGACGCGGCACAGCGCTACCGCGGGTTCACGCTCCCAGCATGCCGTCCAGCAACTCCCGCAATCCCGCTCGCAGTTCGTCCAGGCCCGGCAGCTGCGCCCCGAACGACCCGGCCACGCAGGAGAACATCAGTCCGTCCGCCCAGGCGGCCAGCGACAGCGCATGCCGGGCCGGGTCGGTCGAGCCCAGTGCGGTGACGAGGACGGTCAGCCGGTCGCGGAAGCGGGCGCCGGCCGCGTCGAAGTAGGCGCGCAGCTCGGGGCGGCGGGTGGCCTCCAGGGCCAGCTCGTAGCGGGCCAGCGTCAGCGCGCGGTTGTGGGTCAGCGACCGGTGGGTCGCCAGGGCGAGGGCGTCCACCAGCGCGGGGAGGCCGGCGTCGGCGGCGGGCATCTCGTGCAGGCCCAGCACCTTCGCCTCGCGGTCCGCGAGTCGCCGTACGGCCAGCTCCAGGAGGGCCTGGCGGGTGCGGGCGACGTTGGACGTGGAGCCCGGCGGCAGCGCCGCCTCGTCGTCGACCGCCCGGTGGGTGAGACCGCGCATGCCCCGCTCGGCGAGCAGCGCGAGGGCGGTGTCGGCGACGAGGTCGGCGCGGGAGGCGGCGGTGGCGGACATGGTGGCCTTGGTGGTCGCGGCGGTCTTGGCGGTCGTCGTGCGTGCGGGCATGGGGCACAACCTACCCGGCGTACTACAGGTGTAGTAATCGACACTACGGGTGTAGTAATCTCGGCATCGCTTCGCACTACACCTGTAGTGAGCGGATGGTGGGTGTCCCTGCCCAGGAGGAGTCATGGCACAGCCCAAGAACGTCATCGTCATCGGAGGCGGTATCGGCGGCCTGGCCGCGGCCGCCGCCCTGCACCTGGGCGGTCACCGGGTCACCGTCCTGGAACGGGCCCGCTCGCTGGAGCCCGTCGGCGCCGCCATCTCCCTCGCCCCCAACGCGCTGCGCGCCCTGGACGTGCTGGGCATCGGCGACCTGATCCGCGACCTGGCCGCCTGGCAGGGCGACGGCGGACTGCGCACACCCCGTGGACGCTGGCTCTCCCGCACCAGTGCCACCGCCGCGGCGGAGCGGTTCGGCGGCCCGCTCGTGCTGCTGCACCGCGCCACCCTCGTCGACCGCCTCGCCGCCCTGCTCCCGCCCGGCACCGTCCGCACCGACGCCGCGTCGACCCTCCTCGACCCCGGGGACGCCCGCTGCCCGGCCCGCGTCCGGACGCCCGACGGCGAGCTGGAGGCCGACTTGGTCGTCGCCGCCGACGGGGTCCGCTCCGCCGTACGGGGTGCGCTCTTCCCCGGCCACCCCGGTGCCGTCTACTCCGGCTTCACCACGTGGCGGGTCGTGATCCCCGTCCCCGGCGTCGAGTTCGCCTCCCACGAGACCTGGGGCCGGGGCCGCATCTGGGGCACCCACCCGCTCAAGGACGGCCGGGTCTACGCGTACGCGGCCGCCGTGACCCCCGCCGGACAGCACGCACCGGACGACGAGCGGGCCGAACTGCTGCGCCGCTACGGCGACTGGCACGACCCGATCCCCGCCGTGCTGGCCGCCGCCCGCCCCGAGGACGTCCTGCGCCACGACGTGCACCACCTCGCCGACCCGCTGCCCGCCTTCCACCACGGCCGGGTAGCCCTCCTCGGCGACGCCGCGCACGCCATGCCCCCGACCCTCGGCCAGGGCGGCAACCAGGCCGTCGAGGACGCGGTCGTCCTCGCCCACCACGCCGACGACCTCGCCGCCTACACCGCCGCCCGCCTGCCCCGGACGACGGGCATCGCCCGCCAGGCCGTCCGGATCAGCCGCCTCAACATGACTCGCAACCGTGCCCTGATGGCCGCCCGCGACACGGCTCTCACCGCGCTGTCCCAGGTCGGCCCCGCCCTCTTCCTGCGAGGTTTCGACGGCATCGCCGACTGGCGGCCCCCGCAGCCCCCGTATGCTGCCGTCGTGTCGGACACGGGCAAGCGTTAGGGAGATCTATCAGTGAAGGTCGGCTGCATCGGACTCGGCGACATCGCCCAGAAGGCCTACCTGCCGGTGCTCGGCGGCCTGCCCGGCGTCGAACTCCACCTCCAGACCCGGACGCCCGCCACCCTGGCCAGGGTCGCCGACGGCCTTCACCTCCCCGAGGGACAGCGGCACCAGGACCTCGACACGCTGCTCGCCACAGGCCTGGACGCGGCCTTCGTGCACGCGCCGACCGCCGTGCACCCGGAGATCGTGACGCGGCTGCTGGAGGCGGGCGTACCGACGTACGTCGACAAGCCGCTGGCCTACGAACTCGCCGACTCCGAGCGGCTGGTGACGCTCGCGGAGGAGCGCGGGGTGTCGCTGGCCGTCGGTTTCAACCGGCGGTTCGCGCCCGGGTACGCGCAGTGCGCCGACCACCCGCGCGAGCTGATCCTCATGCAGAAGAACCGCATCGGGCTGCCCGAGGAACCGCGTTCGATGATCCTCGACGACTTCATCCACGTCGTCGACACCCTGCGCTTCCTCGCCCCCGGCCCGGTCGACGACGTGACCGTGCGCGCCCGCGTCCAGGACGGTCTGCTGCACCACGTCGTCCTCCAGCTCGCCGGGGACGGCTTCACCGCGCTCGGCGTGATGAACCGGCTCAGCGGCTCCGCCGAGGAGATCCTGGAGGTCTCCGGCCAGGACACCAAGCGTCAGGTCGTCAACCTCGCCGAGATCGTCGACCACAAGGGCCAGCCGACCGTGCGCCGGCGCGGGGACTGGGTGCCGGTGGCCCGGCAGCGCGGCATCGAACAGGCGGTGCTCGCCTTCCTCGACGCGGTGCGCGCGGGCAAGGTGCTCAGCGCCCGGGACGCGCTGGCGACCCATGAGCTGTGCGAGCGGGTGGTACGCGCGGTGCGGGAGCGGTCCGCCTGAGCCGTACGGCCGTCAGGCCCTGTACGACGCACCAGGCGGCCAGGATCAGCAGCGCCACGTCCGTCGGCCAGTCGCCGAGGCGGACGTACGGGGTGACGCCGGTGGCCAGCGGGACGTCGTAGACCGCGGACGTGCTCGCGTCCGTGGGCAGCCAGGAGCCGACCCGCTGTCCTTCCGGGCCGTACACCGCCGACACCCCGGTCAGCGTCGCGTGCACCATCGGGCGGCCCGTCTCCGCGGCACGCAGGGCGGCCAGCGAGGCGTGCTGTTCGGGCGCCCAGCTCTCCTGGAACGTCGACGTCGCCGACTGCGCGATCAGCACCTCGGCGCCGGCCTCCGCGAGATGGCGGCTCATGTCGGGGAACGCGGACTCGAAGCAGACCATCGGGCCGATCTGCAGCCCGTGCCCTACGTCCATCACGACCTGTTCGCTGCCGCGCCGCCGGTCCTCGCCCGCGGCCTTGCCCACCGAGGTCGCCCAGCCGAGCAGGGAGCGGGCCGGGATGTACTCGCCGAACGGCACGAGCCGCATCTTGTCGTACCGGTCCCCGGTGAGCCCGTCCGGGCCGACCAGCACCGAGCTCTTGTAGATGCCGGGCTTGTCGGAGCGGCGGGCGTCCACGTTGACGAGGATGTCGGCGCCGGTCTCCCGGGAGAGCGCGGCGAGCCTTCCGGCCAGGTCGGGCCGGTCGCCGAGGTCGAAGCCGACACTGCTCTCGCCCCACACGACCAGGTCGACGTCCCGCCCGGCGAGTTCGCGGGTCAGCCGCTCCTCGCGGGCGAAGCGCTTGTCGCCGCTGCCCAGCCCGTCGATGACACCCGGCTGCACGACCGCGATCCGCACCCGGCCGTCCGCTTCGGGACGCGGTGACCACGTCCAGGCCGCGGAGGTGACGGCGGCGGTGGCGACGAGACCGGCGACCGCGGGCACGCGGGACCGGGGGAGGACCACCAGGACGGCGACCGCGACGTTCACGGCCACGATCAGGAAGCTGATCAGCCACACTCCACCGACCGAGGCCAGCCGCAGCGCGGGCTCCACCTGCCACTGACTGGAGCCGAGCACGCCCCACGGCCCGCCCAGCCCCTGCCAGGAGCGGACCAGCTCCACCAGCAGCCAGCCCGACGGGAGGACGAAGAAGGCGCCGACGACCCGCCGGCCGGGGCCGGTCAGAAAGTGCCGGACCAGCCATCCCCAGGGCGCCCACAGCCCGCCGAGCAGGGCCGCGATGACGAGCGTGAAGACATGCAGGCTCGGCAGCAGCCAATGGTGCATCGCCAGCATGAAGCCGAACCCGCCCGCCCAGCCGTCGTACGCCGCCCGCTTCCCGGTCGGTGCGGAGCGGGCCAGCGTGATCCAGGGGACCAGGGCGACGTAGGCGAACCACCACAGCGAGGGGGCCGGGAAGGCGAGCACGGGCAGCGCCCCGGCCAGGGCGGCGACCGCGGATCTCCGCCACGGGGTGGTGAGCCAGTGGCCGAGCGTCTTCATGCGGCGCCTCCCTACCCCGTGCGTCCCTCCAGTGTGCTCGGTACGGACGCCCCGGGGACAGAGGGCATCGCCTCAGTTGATCACGGGCGCGGGCCGGGGGCCCGGAAGGCGCCGCCACTTCTCGTGCACGACCACCTCGCGCAGCCGCCAGCCGTCGGCCGTGCGCAGCAGCCCGAAGGCGTACCGGCCGCCGCACACGAAGTCGGGCGCCGAGGACGCCTCGCCGTCCTGGCCGTCCCGCACGAAGCGCATCGGATTGATGTAGTCGGCCTGCACCCGGGCCGTGTCTCCCGTGTCGTGGTCCAGCGTGCCGAAGGTGACGCGGCGGTTGACGATCAGATGCTGCCGCATCGAGAAGAGGCTCAGGCTCTCCGCCAGCCAGGCCGCGACCTGCCCGGCGTCCCCCTCGACCCCGCCGGCCGACCGGTAGTCCGCCCGCCCGTCCGGGGCGAACAGGCTTCGGTACGCCGTCCAGTCGCCGTCGTCCACGGCCACCGCGTAGTCGGTGATCAGTCCGTCGACGGCCAGCCGGTCCATCACGGTGGCGAGCTCCACACGCTGCGTCATGGGCCGAGTGTTGGGCATGGGACGGGCCGGGCCAAGGGGTGTGCGCCGACAATCGGGCCGCGGAGGGCTCCAGTCGGGTCCGTGGTCGGGGGCGCGGCGCTCATCGCGGCGCCGGATCGTCGAGGACGTCGGCGGCCCAGGCGCTCGACGCCGACCAGAAACGGTGCTCCGCCGCGTGGGCCGCCATCCGGGCGTCGCGCGCACGGGCCGCCGGGCCGTCCGGCAGATGGAACTCCTCGCCCGCGCGCGCGGAGCGGGCCTGCATGCCGGTGGCGGCGGCCAGGCGCCTGCCCACATACCGGTCGAGCGCCTCGGGTACGTCGTCCGAGGCCGCGTTCGTGAGACAGTCGCCCAGCACGGCCGCGTCGAGGATCGCCTGCGCCGCACCCTGTGCCTGGAAGGGCACCATGGCGTGGGCGCTGTCGCCCAGCAACGTCACCCGCCCTACGTGCCAACGGGCCAGCGGAGTACGGGTGTAGATGCCCCAGCGGTACATCCGCCCCGCGCGTTCCAGGACTTGGACCACCCGGTGCTCCCACCCCGTGAACGCCCGTAGCGGTTCTCCGGGTTCCGCCAGCGCGGTCCACGACTCGTGTGCCGTCTCCGTCCCGAACACGGCGACGACGTTGAGGAGTTCACCCCGGCGCAGCCAGTAGTGGACGAAGTGCCGGCCGGGCCCGAGCCATATCCCGGTGTCCGGCAGTTCCAGATCGGCGACCTCGGTGGCCGGAAGCAGCGCCCGGTAGGCGGCCGTCCCCGAGAACACCGCCTCGTCCGCCCCGAACAGCCACCGGCGGGCCGCGGAGCGGATGCCGTCGGCGGCCACCACCAGGTCCGCCGTGAGGCGTTCGCCGTCGGCGGTCGTCACCGTGGCCGACTTGTCGTCCTGGTCGATGCCCACGACCTCGGTGCCCAGACGTACCGACCCGGGCGGCACCGCGGCGGCCAGCGCCTGCTGGAGATCGGCCCGGTGGACCTGCAGATAGGGCGCCCCGAACTCGTCGTCGACCTCACGTCCCAGCGTGTAACGGCAGATCTCCGTGCCGTCGGACCAGGTACGGAAGCTGAGCCGGCCGGGCGGCGCGGCCTGCGCGGCGACCGCGTCGAGCCGGCCCAGCCGACGCAGCACCCGCGTGGCGTTCGGGGCGAGTTGGATTCCGGCACCGGTCTCGGTGTACCGCGGTGTCTGCTCGACCAGCGTCACCTCGACCCCGGCCCGGCGCAGCGCCAGCGTCGCGGCCAGTCCCCCGATGCCTGCGCCCATGACGATCGCTCGCATGCCACGACGGTAGCGAAGACGACCGCGGTGCGGTGCGGGGGATTTCGGGCGTCGCCCAGCAGGGCGAGGAGGGGGTGCTGGGGGTGCTGGGGGGTTGAGACGGCTCCATCATGACAGGTCGGAGCGGGTCTTCGTAGGACGAACGGCACTGCCCGGGAGGCTTGTTGCGGCCCCCTCCCGGCTCTGAGAATCGCCGTCATGAATCACTCGGAGAAGGTCGATCAGGATGCGGTGCTGAGGGCGCGGACGATTCTGCTCGAGTCGGGGAGGCCGAGCGTCGCGCGGCAGGTCGAGGCGTACCGGGTGCTGTCGGCGGTGAGTCCGCTGACCTATGGTCCGAAACTGGTCGAGGCGCTGGTGTCGTACGGATACCAGCCGGAGGTCCGTGACCTGCCGGAAGCGCGGCTGGCCCGGCACGCGGAGGCGGTGGCCGTGGCGCGGCGCATCGACGAGGGGGACCCGCGGCGGACCGAGCTGCTGGTCCGGGCCCTGGACTCCTACCAGCACGGCCTCTACGCCCTGGGGCGCCGGACGGAGGGCCTCGCCGTCTGTGAGGAGATGGCCGCGGCCGGGCGGTGGGGCTTCGACCACGGGCAGGTGCAGAGCCCCATGTACGGGCACTGGCGGCTTTCGGAGGTTCTGGCCGAGGAGGGACGGTACGACGAGGCGGCGGAGATCTGCGGGAAGTCGGTCGACGCGATGCGGCCGCTGACCCCGGAGGACAACTCCTTCTGGTCGGTGGTGCGGTGGGTCGCCGCACTGGAGGCCGCCGGACGGCAGGAGGCGGCGATCGACGCCTTCGCGGAACTGGTGGACATCACCCGGGCGGAAGTCGCCGCGGACAGCACCGCGTTGGCGATCCAGGTGTGGCAACTGACCCACCAAGCACGGATGCTGGATACCGCCGATCGCCGGAGCGGGGCCGCGGCGGCCCGGCAGGAGGCCCTCGTCCTCCTGGCCGAGCTGGATCTCACCGGTGAGCGCAAGAGCTGGAGCAACATCCTGTCGTGGTGGGTCACCCTGCTCGCCCTGTCGGGCCGGTCCGCGGAGCCCGTACCGGACGCGCAGACACCGGGTCCGGGCTTCGGTGCGCCGTACCTGGACTGGTCGACGGATGTCAGACACGCCTACTTCGAGGGGCTGGAGACGCTGGAGGAACAGGTCGCCGCGCTGCGCGAGGACCCGTCCACCCCGCTGCCTGAGCTGATCGCCCAGCACCGCAGACTGACCGTACGCACCGCCGTGTACCGGGAACAGCGCCACCACCGCATCCTCAAACCACTGCGCCCGGTCTTCGCCGAGGGCGTGGCCCTCGCCCGCCGCCTCGGCGAGCCGGAGAGCCTGCGCGAGGCCCTGACGGACCGGGCCATGTTCCTCGTCGCGGCCATGCAGTACGGCGAGGCGTACGACGACTTCCGCGAAGCCTGTGAGCTGCCGGTCCGCTGATCCGGGGCGTCACACGGCCGCGCCCAGCCGCTCGAACGCGGTGGGTGTCGGGCGGCCGGGCAGGAACTCCTTGATGCGCACGGCGCATTCGCGCGGGGTGGCGCGGCTCGTGTCGCACTCGATGTCGTAGATCCCGTGGGAGTGCACCTGCTCCAGCTGACGCGCCGCGAGCCCGGCCGGCCGGTCGCCGCGCCCGCGCTCGCGGCGCTCCAGCTCCTCCGGCGGGCAGTGCACACCGACGAACACCACCTGCCGGGGAACGAACAGGGACAGGCAGTCGCGGAGCCGCCACTCGGCGCTCAGGACATGGTCGACGACGACGTTGTTCCCCGCGGCGGCCATTCCGGCGACCGCGCGGTGGAAGCCCTGCCAGGTGCGGTGCAGCACGGTGCCCAGCTGGTCCGGCGGCACCGGCGCACTCGACCGCATCGCGTGGAAGGCGTCCACGGGCAGGTGGAAGTACGGCTCGTCGAGCACCGACAGCAACGCGGTCGCGATGCTCGACTTGCCCGAACTGGAGGTGCCGTTCAGGAAGATGACGAGGCCCTGGCGCGGGGGGACGCTGTCGAGGTGTCTCATGGAGTGGATCTTAGGAGGGGTGCGTCCGGGAGAGGATGGCCCTATGACATACGCCGCCCTCTTCCGCCACCAGTTCTGGGGCGAAGGCACATACGAACTGGCCATCGAGGTCGGTTCGAGTGACGACGCCGACCTGCAGGCCGTCCTGGACGCGGTGTGGGGCGCGGCGGGGGTGCGGGGCTGCTACGGGCACCGGGACCGGGAGCCGGAGGAGCAGGAGGCCGTGCCGTGCTCGGTGGTCTCGCTGGAGGAGTTCGGACAGCTCCTCGGCCGGGTCCGGCTGCCTTCGGGGGAGCTTGTCGTGTGTGAGGTGACGGCGGTGCGGGGCGGTGACGACAGCGGCGACTGGCTGGATCTCGGTGTGCCGCTCTCGGCCTTGCGGCAGGCGGGCGTGACCTTCGAGGACGGTCCCTACCACCGCTCCGCTGCCGCGGACGACTGGCTGGCCGTCATCGGCCTGGACGCGTTCCGCAGGGCGCCCTTCAGTCTCGGCCTGGTCGGGTGGAGCGTCTCCGGCCTGGCCGACGCCGGGACGCTGGACGGCGTGCTGCCGGCGAAGCGTGGCATGGGCTATCTGCTGCCCGGCGGCGGGGGCCTGCGCTACGGAGCCGTCAACGACTGAGCCGGGCGGCCCGGTCAGGCCGCCTCGATGACACTGCCGCGGATCGCGGCCGCCCACTCGACCACCAGCAGCTCGTACTCCTCGCGCTCCTGGGTCGACAGCGAACCGCCCGCCCGCAGCCACAACGCACGGATCTGCTCGTTCACTTCGGCAGCAGACCGCACGGAACCAGAGGCCATGGAATCGGGGGACATGCGGACAAGCCTAGGGGCAAGCACTGACACTGCGCTACCGAACGGCTACCCACAACGTATGTGATGGGTCACGGCGTTCACTGGGCGAACGTGTTGGATTTCGTCCGCGGGCCCCACGGCCCCCATGGACCCCGCGGGCCGCGGACGCCGGGGGTGTCAGCCCGACGACTCCGCCGCGTGCGGGCTGAGCGCGCCGACCGACACGAGCACGATGACCAGGATGCCGAGCGCGATGCGGTACCAGACAAACGGCATGAAGCTCTTGGTGGAGATGAACTTCATGAACCACGCGATGACCGCATACCCGACGGCGAACGCCACGATCGTCGCGAAGATCGTCGGCCCCCACTCCACATGGCCGCCCTCCAGCGCGTCCTTGGTCTCGAACAGGCCGGAGGCCAGCACGGCGGGGATGGCGAGGAGGAAGGAGTAGCGGGCCGCGGCCTCGCGCCGGTAGCCCATGAAGAGGCCGCCGCTGATGGTGGCGCCGGAGCGGGAGACGCCCGGGATCAGGGCGCAGGCCTGGCAGAGGCCGAAGATCAGGCCGTCCCGGACGCCCAGGTCCTCCAGCGACTTGCGCTGGGTCGGCGCGCGGTGCTTGCCGCCGCTCTCGTCGCGGGCGGCCATGCGGTCGGCGATGCCGATGACGACGCCGACCACGATGAGCATGGTCGCGGTGATGCGCAGATCGCGGAACGGGCCCTCGATCTGATCCTTGAGGGTGACGCCGAGCAGGCCGATCGGGATCGAGCCGACGATCACCAGCCAGCCCATCTGGGCGTCGTGGTCGCTGCGCATGGCCTTGTTCGTCAGCGACCGGAACCAGGCCGCGATGATGCGCCCGATGTCCTTGCGGAAGTAGATCAGCACGGCGGCCTCGGTGCCGATCTGGGTGATCGCCGTGAAGGCCGCGCCCGGGTCCTTCCACTCGAAGAAGGCCGCCGTCAGCCGCAGATGCGCGCTGGAGGAGACCGGGAGGAACTCGGTGAGCCCCTGGACGAGTCCGAGGATGAGGGATTCAAACCAAGACATGAAGGTACGGAGTCCAAGCGCTGATCGTGGAAGGAGCGACGGGCACACCGAGCCGCCCGGGCCACGGTGATCACAGGTGTGGAGGGCAGCCTAGCGTCCGCCGGTGACGGGTCCGGCACAGGGGCTTCGCGGGGAGTTCGGGGGGAGGCGGTGACCAGGGGGTGAGAAGACCCCGTGGGCTGGGGTACGACCTGTTGACCGGTCATAGTCCCGCCGCTTAGGTTGCTGCGGAGAGAAAGCGCTTGCTGGTCGTATGGCAGGCGTCGGCGCTGTCCGCCGTTCGTACGAGGAGTGCTGATCACGCCCATGTCCCCCCTCACTCCCTTCGACGGGCGCCGCATCCGCGCCGCCGTCATCGGCACCGGCGCCATCGCGCGCGGCTCCCACCTGCCCGCGCTCGCCAAGCTCGCCGAGGAGGGCGAGACCGAGGTCGTCGCCGCGGTCGACATCGACGCCGCGGCCGTCGAGGAGTTCTGTACCGCCGGCGGGATTCCGCACGCCTACACCGACCTCGACCGCATGCTCCGCGAACAGCGGCCCGACCTGGTCACCATCTGCACCCCGCCCACCCTGCACCGCGAGCAGAGCATCGCCGCGCTGCGGGCCGGGGCCTGGGTCTGGTGCGAGAAGCCGCCGATGCCGACGCTGGCCGACTACGCGGCGGTGGAGGCGGAGGAGGGTGCGGAGAGCGGTCCATACTCCTCCATCGTCTTCCAGCACCGATTCGGTTCGGGCACCCGGCATGTGCGCCGCCTGCTCGCCGAGCAGGCCCTCGGCCGACCGCTGGTCGCCCACTGCCAGACCACCTGGTACCGCGACACCGCCTACTACGCCGTGCCCTGGCGCGGGCGCTGGGCGACCGAGGGCGGCGGCCCCGCCATGGGGCACGGCATCCACCAGATGGACCTCCTGCTCGACCTGCTCGGGCCCTGGAGCGAGGTGCGGGCCATGGCTGGGAGGCTGGTGCACGACGTGGAGACCGAGGACGTCTCCACCGCCCTGGTCCGCTTCGCGAACGGCGCCATGGCCACGGTCGTGAACAGCGTCCTGAGCCCCGACGAGGTCAGCCGCATCCGCATCGACTGCGAGCGGGCGACCGTCGAGCTCACCCACCTCTACGGCCACAGCAACGCGAACTGGTGCATCACACCGGCCCGGGACGTGCCGGGCGACGAGGCGGACGCCTGGCGGGACTTCGGCCCGGACGTGCCCAGTTCGCACCTGGAGCAGCTGCGCGAACTGGTCGCGAGCATGCGGGCCGGGCAGCGCCCGCGCAGCAGCGGCGCCGACGGGCGCACCAGCCTGGAACTGATCGCCGCACTCTACAAGTCGGCGTTCACGGACGCCACGGTGAAGGCGGGCGAGATCGGCCCCGGCGACCCGTACTACACGGCCATGCACGGCAACGCGCCCGGCTGGGCACCCGCGGCCACCGCCCCGGTCGCCGGCGAGGAGGTGCCCGCATGAGCGCGCTGCGCATCGTCCACGCGCACGGCGACCGCATCACCGTCACCGACCCCGCCACCGGCGTCGAGCTGCTCGCGTACGTGTACCGCCCGGAGGCGGCCTGGGAGGCGCCCAAGCCGTACATCCACCCGCTGCGGACCCTGGCCGGCGACGTCGTCACCGACTACCGCCCGAACGACCACCGCTGGCACAAGGGCCTGTCCCTGACCGCCTCGCACGTGTCGGGCGCCAACCTGTGGGGCGGCAACTCCTACGTCCACGGCGAGGGCTACCTCGAACTCCCCGAGCGCGTCGGTTCGATGGTCCATGCCGCCTTCGACGAGGTCGCCGCGCACGACGACCGGGTCGTCATCGCCGAGCGTCTCACGTGGCACCCGTACAGCGGCGAGCTGTGGGCCGACGAGCGGCGCCGCATCGAGATCCACGACGTCGACCCCGAGTCCGGTTCCTGGGCGCTGACCTGGACGAGCGCCATCACCAACCGGCGCGACGAGCCGCTGCTCTTCGGCAGCCCCACCACCGCCGGACGCGAGCTCGCCGGATACACCGGCCTGTTCTGGCGCGGCCCGCGGGCCTTCCGCGACGGCCGGATCACCGCCCCGGACGCCGAGGGGCCGGGCCTGCTGGGCGCGCAGGCGCCCTGGCTGGCCTTCTCCGGCGAGCACGACGGCACGGACGGCCACGCCACCCTCGTCTTCGAACACGCCCCCGAGAACGACCACTTGGGCACCGGAGGCGCCCACCCGGCCCACTGGTTCGTCCGCAACGACCCGTTCGCCGGTGTGGCCCCCTCCTGGGCCTTCTACGACGAACTCGAACTGGCCCCCGGCGCCACCCTCACCCGCCGCTACCGCGTCGTCGTCGCCGACGGCGTCTGGGAGCGGGAGGGGATCGCCAAGTACCTCGAGACCCACCCGTGGTGACCGGCGGGACCGGCGCTGCCTGGGTGACCGGGGGGCCGGGGTGACTACTTACGAAGGGCTCCCCGGTGGGGTCGCCGTGTCGCACCTGTGCGTCTACGACTGGCCCGCCGCCGACGGTCTGCACGGCGGCACCCCCCATGTGCACCTGGTCTGCTCGGAGGCGTACGTCGTCACCGGCGGCCGGGGTGCCGTGCAGACCCTCACGACGTCCGGGTACGAGGTCACGCCCCTCGTGCCCGGCACGGTCGCCCGGTTCACGCCGGGCACCGTTCACCGGCTGGTCAACGAGGGCGGGCTGCGCATCACCGTCCTCATGCAGAACAGCGGCCTGCCGGAGGCGGGGGACGCGGTGCTGACGCTGCCCCCGGAACACCTGACCGACCCGGAGACCTACGCCGCCGCGACCACGATCCCGGCGGACGCGCCCGAGGCGGAACGGGAGCGGATCGCCCGGGCCCGGCGCGACCTCGCCCTGGAGGGCTACCGGCGGCTGCGGGAGGCGGCGGACGGCCCGGAGGCGCTGGCCGCCTTCCACCGGGCCGCTGCCGCGCTCGTACGGCCTCGGCTCGCCGAGTGGCGCGAGCGGTGGCGCAACGGTGCCGCGGCGGCAGCGGCGGCCACGGGGGAGCAGCTCGACCGGTTGGAGCGGGGCGAGACCTCCCACCTCGCCGACGCCGTCGTACGGTCCGAACAGCCCTCGGAGCACGGCAGGTTCGGGATGTGCGGGCGGCTGGACGTCTATCGGGGCGGCTGACCCGGCCGCCGGCCGTCGCGACATCGGCGGCGCCCGCGCCTAGCCTGGAGTCATGGCCACGGTGCAGGCAGCCGGCGTCGAAGTCGCCTACGACCGTGTCGGGCAGGGGCCGCCGCTGGTCCTCGTGCACGGCGCGGGCTGCAACGCCCGGATGTGGCGGCCGCAGGTGTCGGGGCTGGCCGACGAGTTCACGATGGTGGCCTGGGACGAGCCGGGAGCCGGACGTTCCTCGCATCTCCCGCCCGGCTTCGCCCTCGCCGACTACGCCCGCTGCCTCGCCGCGGTGGTCGAGGACGTGGGGCTCGGTCCGGCCCATCTCGCCGGGCTCTCCTGGGGCGGCACGGTCGTGCTGGAGTTGTACCGGCACCACCCGGAGCTGGTCAGGACGCTGGTGCTGGCCGACACCTACGCGGGGTGGAAGGGCTCGCTGCCGCCCGAGGAGGTGGCGGCCCGGGTCGAGGGCGTGCGCCGGATGCTCGCGGCGCCGCGGGAGGAGTTCGATCCGACGCTGCCGGGTCTGTTCGCCGGCGCACCGCCCGCCGAGTTCGTCCCGCTGCTCGACGCCATGGCGCGGGACGTGCGCCCGGAGAGCATGGGCGCGCAGCTTTCCCTGATGGCCGAGGCGGACGAACGGGACCTGCTGCCGCGGATCGCGGTGCCGACCCTGCTGGTGTGGGGCGAACTCGACGCCCGGTCGCCCCTGACCGTCGCCCGCGCCTTCGAGGAGGCGGTCCCGGGCGCCGAGCTGGTGGTGATTCCCGGCGCCGGGCACGTCAGCAACCTGGACGCGCCGGACCCCTTCAACCAGGCCGTGCGCGCGTTCTGCCGGGCGCACCGCTGAGCATGCCGGGCGCGTGGGCAAGGCACGTCGGGTGTCCCGCTGAGACGTCGGGTGCATCGAGCACGCCGGGTGCATCGAGCACGCCGGGTGCGTGGACAAGCGCGTCGGGTGCCCCGCCGAGCCGGTACGACGTCACACCGCCGCCGTCGGCCCCGCCACGGTCCATCCAGGGACCTGGGGGTGGGCGCTCAGGTCCTCGTGGCGCACGGCCTCGCCGCAGGCCCGGCAGGTGACGACCGGGAGCAGTTCGTTGCCGCAGGAGTGCTCGATGACCATGGGCCGGTCGTCGTCCTGGCGCAGGTGCCGGTCGCCCCACGCCATGAGGGTCATGAGGACCGGCTCCAGCTCCAGTCCCGCCTGGGTGGGCCGGTACTCGAAGCGCTGCGGTCGCTCGCTGTAGGCGCGCTTCGTCAGGATTCCGGCGTCGACGAGCCGGCGCAACCGGGTGGCGAGGATGTCGCGCGGGGCGCCGATGTTGCGCACCAGCTGGTCGAAGCGGCCGTTGCCGAGGCAGACCTCGCGCAGGACCAGCAGGGAGTACTTCTCGCCGACCAGCGCCAGGGTGTCGGCGATGGAACAGGGGCGCGGGTCTTTCGTGGCGGCCATGAGGCCGATTCTAGGGGAGGGTTTGTTTTTCCAACTCACAGAGTTAGAGTGAGTTCGGATTTCCTACTGACCGGTAGCTGTCTGGTGACCGCGGAGGCCGCACCATGCGTGACGCAGTGATCGTCGAAGCCGTACGCACTCCCATAGGCAAGGGCAAGCCCAACGGCACCCTCGCGCACGTCCACCCCGTCGAACTCCTCGCCCACACCCTGCGCACCCTCGTCGAGCGCTCCGGCGTCGACCCGGCCCTGATCGACGACGTCATCGGCGGCACCGTCGACCAGGTCGGCGAGCAGGCCATGAACACCACCCGCTACGCCGTGCTGTCGGCGGGCTTCCCGGAGACGGTCCCGGCGACCACCGTGGACCGCCAGTGCGGCTCCTCCCAGCAGGCCGTGCACTTCGCCGCGCAGGGCGTGATGTCGGGCGCGTACGACCTGGTCGTGGCCTGCGGCGTGGAGTCGATGAGCCGCGTGCCGATGTGGTCCAACGTGCCGCCCGGCGCCGACCCCTTCGGCCCGGGCGTCGCCGAGCGCTTCCCCGAGGGGCTCGTCCCGCAGGGCATCAGCGCCGAGCTCATCGCGGCCAAGTGGTCGATCACGCGCGAGCAGATGGACGCCTTCGCGGTGTCCTCGCACCGGAAGGCGGCCGACGCCTGGGCGGCGGGGCTCTTCGACGCCGAAGTGGCTGCCCTGGAGGGCGTCTCGCGCGACGAGTGCGTCCGGCCGTCCAGTACACCCGAGATCCTCGCCGGGCTCAAGCCCGCCTACTACGACCCGGTCTTCGCCGAGCGCTTCCCGCAGATCGAGTGGAACGTCACGGCGGGCAACGCCAGCCCGATCAACGACGGCGCCTCGGCCGTCCTCATCACGTCCGGCGAGACGGCCGCCCGCCTCGGCCTGCGCCCGCTGGCCCGGCTGCACAGCTTCGCCGTGACCGGCTCGGACCCGCTGCTGATGCTGACCGGTGTCGTCCCGGCCACGGAGAAGGTGCTGCGCAGGGCCTCACTGTCCCTCGACGACATCGATCTGTTCGAGGTCAACGAGGCCTTCTCCAGCGTGGTGCTCGCCTGGCAGCAGGAGACCGGCGCGGATCCTGACAAGGTCAACGTGCACGGGGGCGCCATCGCCCTCGGACATCCCCTCGGGGCGAGCGGCACGCGGCTGACGACGACGCTCGTGCACGCGATGGGGGAGCGCGGTGCCCGCTACGCGCTCCAGACCATGTGCGAGGCGGGCGGCCTGGCCAACGCGATGATCCTGGAGCGGGTCTAGATCGTGTCCTGGCGGCGCCGCAGATGATGCCGCTTCCGCCACGCCACCACCGCCCCCGCCAGCGCCGGAACCGCGATCGCCGCCATGGCGATCAGGAAGGCGGGGGACGTCGGTGCCGAAGCGCGGGCCCCCGCCACCGCGTACGCTGCGGTGTTCGGTACCGAGCCGAGCGCCGTCGCCAGCAGGAACGGGACGTAGCCCATGCGCGAGACGGCGGCGCAGTAGTTCGCGGCGGCGAACGGCACCCCGGGGAACAGCCGCACCGCCAGCATCGAACGGAAGCCGTGCCGGCTCAGCTGGCCGTCGGCCGCCTTCAGCCAGCGGCCCCGCAGCAGCGGACGCAGCGCGTCCTGGCCGAGCACCCGGCCGAGGGCGAAGGAGATGCCGGCCCCGAGCACCGTGCCCCCCAGGGCGGCCCCCAACCCCAACTGGCTGCCGAAGAGCGCGCCCGCCGCGAGGTTCAGCAGCGGGCGCGGCACGAACGCCACGGTGCACAGCCCGTACGCCGCCGCGAACACCAGCGCCGCCGCGGCGCCGCCCAGCTGCGGTGGCCAGCCGTCCGCCAGCAGCCGCTGCGGCTCGAACAGCAACACGGCCGCGCCGGCCCCCACGAGCAGGGCGACGAGCAGGGAGAGCCGCGACCAGGGCGAGAGCAGCACTCTCGAACAGCGGGCGGCGAGGCCCACCGGGGTGGGCACGGGGACGGCGGGAGCGGCGAGCGCGAGCTCTGTGACGGCGGCAGGGGAAGCGGCCGTGGCGGTGCCCCCAGAGCGGGTGGTGGCATCGAGCATCCGGTGACACTAACCGACTGATGTGTGTGATCGCCGTATGGTTCGTCTCATGAGCGTCACAGGTGTGGGATCTCCCTCACTGCCGCGCAGCACCCTTGCCGACAGCGTGCTGGAGCGGCTCACGGCCACGTACGGCGCCGCGGCCGACCCCGAGCGGGCCGCGCCCATGCGGGCGTACATGAAGGACGTCGCTCCCTTCCTCGGCCTCACCACCCCCGTGCGCCGCGCGCTGTCCCGCACGGTCCTGGAGGGCATGCCCCGCCCCGACGAGGCCGACTGCACGGCCGTCGCGCTGCGCTGCTGGCGGCTGCCCGAGCGTGAGTACCAGTACTTCGCCGTCGACTACCTTCGCCGTCACGCGCGCGTGCTGTCGTCCGGCTTCCTGCCGGTGGCCCGGCACCTGGTCTCCACGGTCCCCTGGTGGGACACCGTGGACCTGCTGGCCGCGCACGTGGTCGGCGCCCTCGTCACGGCCGACCCGGCCCTCAAGGCGGACATGGACGCCTGGATCGTGGACGACGACCTGTGGGTCGCCCGCACCGCCCTGCTCCACCAGCTCCGCTACAAGGAGCGCACCGACACCGAACGCCTCTTCACCTACTGCCTGCACCAGTCCGGACACCCCGACTTCTTCATCCGCAAGGCGATCGGCTGGGCGCTGCGCGAGTACGCCAAGACCGACCCGGAGGCCGTACGGAGCTTCCTCGCGCGGGAGAAGGGCCGCTTCGCGCCGCTGTCGGTGCGGGAGGCGCTGAAGAACATCGGGGCGTGAACTCCCCCGCCCTGAAAAACCGTTCGACGTCGGGCAAACCGTCGGCAATGATCGACACCATGTTCCGGCACGCCTTCGTCCTCGCAGCATCCGCAGTCGCGGATGCACCGAAGGCTGCCGTTCCCGTCTTCCTGACGGCTGTCGACGGCGCCCGAAGCTGACCCTCTCCGGATCGTCCGGCGGACCCCGCAGGGGGAGGGTCGGCAAGTCCTTGGGGTCCCCGCTTTCTTCACGAAGAGACTTCGAGGTACAGCCATGTCCAAGACGGCATACGTGCGCACCAAACCGCATCTGAACATCGGCACCATGGGCCATGTCGACCACGGCAAGACCACGCTGACCGCCGCCATCACCAAGGTCCTCGCGGACCGCGGCGCCGGCACCTTCGTCCCGTTCGACCGCATCGACCGGGCCCCGGAGGAGGCCGCGCGCGGCATCACCATCAACATCGCGCACGTCGAGTACGAGACCGACACCCGGCACTACGCCCACGTGGACATGCCGGGCCACGCCGACTACGTCAAGAACATGGTCACCGGCGCCGCGCAGCTCGACGGGGCGATCCTCGTCGTCTCCGCGCTCGACGGGATCATGCCGCAGACCGCCGAACACGTCCTGCTCGCCCGGCAGGTGGGCGTCGACCACATCGTCGTCGCCCTCAACAAGGCCGACGCCGTCGGCGACGGCGAGGATGCCGAGCTCATCGACCTCGTCGAGCTGGAGGTCCGCGACCTGCTCAGCTCGCAGGGCTACGGCGGGGACGCGGTCCCTGTCGTACGGGTCTCCGGGCTCAAGGCGCTGGAGGGCGACCCGCGGTGGACGGCGTCCATCGAGGCGCTGCTCGACGCGGTGGACACCTACGTGCCCATGCCGGAGCGGTACTTGGACGCGCCGTTCCTGCTGCCCGTCGAGAACGTGCTCACCATCACCGGCCGGGGGACCGTGGTCACCGGCGCGGTGGAGCGGGGGACCGTGAAGGTGGGCGACCGGGTCGAAGTGCTGGGCGCCTCCGTGGAGACGGTGGTCACCGGACTGGAGACGTTCGGCAAGCCCATGGAGGAGGCGCAGGCCGGGGACAACGTGGCGTTGCTGCTGCGGGGCGTGCCGCGGGACGCGGTGCGGCGCGGGCATGTCGTCGCGGCGCCGGGGTCCGTCGAGCCGCGGCGGCGGTTCTCGGCGCAGGTGTATGTGCTGTCCTCGCGTGAGGGCGGGCGTACGACACCTGTGTCCACGGGATATCGGCCGCAGTTCTACATCCGCACCGCGGATGTGGTGGGGGACGTCGACCTCGGCGAGGTGGCGGTCGCCCGGCCCGGGGAGACGGTCACGATGACCGTCGAGCTGGGGCGGGAGGTGCCGCTTGAGCCCGGGCTCGGATTCGCCGTCCGTGAGGGTGGCCGGACCGTCGGGGCCGGGACCGTGACCGCCGTCGGGTGAGGGGGCTGAGGTGAGTGGGGGGCTGCGGGCCGTATGCGGCTGGTCGCGCAGTTCCCCGCGCCCCTGAGCTGCGTGCGGCACAGGCACAATGGACACGTGACCGAAGCCCTCCCCGTCGCCCGCACCGTCGATCACGGGTTCGCCAAGCTCATGCCCGACGTCGACCGCGAACGGGCCTGGCTGCTCACCGTCGACGGGGCGCCTCAGTCGTATGTCGATCTGGACGAGCCGACGCACCTCGAGTTCGAGTACGCGCGTCGGCTCGGCCACGTCCTGGACATCACGACCGACCCCGGACAGCCGCTCGACGTGCTGCACCTCGGTGGGGGTGCGCTGACCCTGCCCCGATACGTCGCCGCCACCCGGCCGGGCTCCCGGCAGGACGTCGTCGAGGCCGACCGGGGACTGCTGGAGCTGGTGGTGGAGCATCTCCCGATCGCCGACGGCTCCGGTATGGCGCTGCACGCCGCCGACGCGCGTACCTGGCTGGAGGAGGCGCCCGGCGACTCCGCGGACGTGCTCGTCGCCGATGTCTTCGGCGGCTCGCGCGTTCCCGCGCACCTCACGTCCGTCGGGTACGTCCGGGAGGCCGGCCGGGTGCTGCGCGACGGAGGCCTCTACCTGGCCAACCTCGCCGACGCCGCGCCCTTCGCCTTCCTGCGCTCCCAACTGGCGACCCTGGGCACGGTGTTCGAGGAGCTCGCACTCATCGCCGAGCCGGGGGTGCTGCGCGGGCGGCGGTTCGGGAACGCCGTGGTCGTCGCCGCCCGGCAGCCCTTCGACACCGCCGCGCTGGCCCGGCGCACCGCCGCCGACACCTTTCCGGCCCGGGTGGAGGCCGGCGACGCCCTGCGGGCGTTCATGGGCGCGGCGCGGCCCGTGCGGGACGAGGACGCCGTGCCGTCACCCGAGCCCCCCGACGGGGCGTTCGGCATCGGCTGAGGCGGTGCCGGGGGCGGACTGCGCCACCCGCTTGGTCGTGCGGCGCAGATTGCGCACGTCGGGGACGCACAGAACCGCCGCCGTGACGACCACGACCAGCGCCGCACAGCCCCACAGCGCGGTGGAGCGGCCGAACGCCGACTCCGCCGGACCGGCCAGCGCCGTCGCCAGCGGCACCATGGCGACCGAGCCGAACCAGTCGTACGCCGAGACCCGGGACAGCTTCTCCTCCGGGATCTCCTGATGGAGCGCGGTCATCCAGCTCACGGAGAAGACCTCCAGTGTCACCCCGGTGCAGAACATCACCGCGCACAGGACCGGAACCGACGCCGGGAGCGCGAGGGCGGCCGAGGGCAGGGCCAGGGGGAAGACGCAGAGCGTCCCGGCGAGGAGGAGGCGGCGCGGCCTCCAGCGGGTCATCAGCAGGGCGCCGCCCACCGTGCCCGCGCCGAAGAAGCCGAGCGCCAGACCCCAGGGACCCGCCCCGCCCAGGTGGTCCCGGGCGACGAGGGGGCCGTAGACCGCGTCGGCCGCCGCGACGACGGCGTTCGCGAGCGAGAACTGGACGACGATGCCCCACAACCAGGGTCGGCCGATGAACTCCCGCCAGCCCTCCCGGAGGTCGGAGAGCATGCCGCCGCCCGGTGCGCGGGGCGGGATGTGGCTCACGTCCAGGAACGAGCGCAGCGCCCCGGCCAGCGCGAACGCCGCCGCGTCCGCCGCCAGGACCCAGCCCGGACCTATCACGGCGACCATCGCGCCGCCCAGCGCGGCCCCGCCCAGGGCCGCGCCCTGCATCGCCATCCGGAACACCGCGAACGCCCGGCTCGCCTGCTCGCCCGAGACCGAGGACATCAGCATGCCCTCGGCGGCCGGGCCGAAGAACGCCTGCCCCGTGCCGCCCAGCGCGGTCAGCAGCATCATCTGCCACAGCCGCGGTTCACCGGCGAGGACCAGCACGGCGAACAGACCCTGCGAAGCGCAGTTGAGGGCGTTCGCGGCGACCATCACCCGGTGTCTCGGCAGCCGGTCCGCCACCGCCCCGCCGATCAGCAGGAAGACCACCAGCGGCAGCGTCCGCGCGGCGGCCACCAGACCCACGTCACCACCGTCGCCGCCGCTCTCCAGCACGGCGAACGCGGCGGCGATCAGCGCGCCCTGGCTGCCGAGGTTGGTGATGAACGCGGCGGAGGTCAGCAGGCTGTAGTTGCGGCCGGCCCAGTCGGGTCTGCGGCGGCCTGTCGAGGCGTCGGCGGAGGTCACCGGCCGACTATCCCGCCCCGCACCCGGATTGCCAAACCGTTATCGGCCGGAGCGAGCCGGGTGCCGGCCGGTCACCCCGTGGGTTCGCCGTACAGCCGGACCGTGCTGAGGATCTTCTGGATCGTCGCCTCGGGCACCTCGTCACCGACGCCCTTGGCGCCGTAGAACGTCCAGGAGACGAAGTCGCCCGCGGAGTTCTTGAACGCGAACGTGGTCGCTTTGCCGTCGGAGTCGCACTTGCCCTTTTTTGTCACGCCCGTCGAGTACGTCGTCGCGACGCTGCCCTCGACGCCCGAGGCGGTGGTGTAGGACTTCGGCTTGCCGATGGTGAGCAGCTTCTTGGACTTGTCCGTCTGGTCGGTGTAGCCGCCGAACACCCACCACGCCGAGTCGTTGCGGGCCACGTCGGCGGTGTTCTTCGCCCCGTTCTGGCCCTTGGTGCCCGCCGCGGCCAGCGCGGTGTCACTGGTGCCGCCGTTCTTGTCGTCGTCGGAGGTGCACCACTTCTCCTTGAGGTAGGCCGGGGCGGACATGCCGATGAGGACCGAGCCGTCGCCCTTCTTCTCGTCCTCGAAGCCTATGAAGACACCCGGTGTCTCGACCTTCCAGTCGGCCGGTACGTCGAAGGCGGTGCCCCACTTGGGATTCACCACGACCTTCCAGCCGGGGACCGTCGGCTGCGCGCCTTCGCCGCCGCGCGGATTGTCGGTACCGGTCGACGAACTGGGGCTCGCGGACTGGGACTTGGCTGCCGTGGCGGTCGGGCTCGGATCGTCGCCCCCGCCGGCCTCGTCGTCCTTGTCGCCGCCCAGGACCAGGAACCCGGTGACGCCGGCGGCCACGACGACCGCGAGGGCCGCGACGATCGCGGTCACCTTCGTACGGTCGCCGCCCCCGCCGTTGCCGCCGCCCTGCGCGGGTTGCGGAAGACCCGGCGTGTCCCACTGCGTCGGCGGCTGCGGCGGCTGCTGTGCGTAGGGGTTGGGCTGCTGATAGCCGGGCTGCTGGTACGGGTTGGGTTGCTGGTACCCCGGCTGCTGGTAGGGGTTGTTCTGGTCCTGCGGGTTCTGCTCGCCCCCGGGCGGCTGCTGTCCTGGCCACATGGCCGGTAACCATAGAGCGGCCGGGAGGCCGGTGCCACGCCGACCCGGAAAGGGTCCGAGGTGTGGACGACCGGCCTCCACCGGAGGGGTGTCAGCCGGTCGGTTCGCCGTGCAGGCGGACCGTGCCGAGGATCTTCATGATGGTGGCGTCCGGCAGTTCGTCCTTCACGCCCGTGGCGCCGTACAGGCTGAACGCCACGAAGTCACCGGCGGAGTTCTTGAACCCGAACGTGACCGCCTTGCCGTCGGTCGCGCACTTGCCCTTGCGGGGCGTGTTCTTGGAGCGGGCCCAGGCGATGCTGCCCTCGACGCCGGACGTGGTCGTGAACTTCTTGGCCTTCTCGTCGAACGTGATGCTCTTCTTGTCCGGCTGCGTGTAGCCGCCGAACACCCACCACGGGACCTGGTTGACCGCGACCTCGTCGGTGTCCTTGGCGCCGTTCGCGCCCTTGGTGCCCGCGGTGGCCAGCGCGGTGTCCTCGGTGTCACCGTTCTTGTCGTCGTCGGAGGTGCACCACTTCTCCTTGAGGTAGGCCGGTGCGGACATGGTGATGATGGGCTTGTCGCCGGCCTTGGCGTTGTCCTTCTCGAAGCCGATGAGCATGCCCGGCGACTCGACCTGCCAGTCCCCGGGGACGTCGAAGGCGGTGCCCCACTTGGGGTTGATGACGACCTTCCAGCCCGGGATCGTCGCCTGCTCCGCCTCGCCGCCGCGCGGATTGTCGTCCGAGCCGGAGGCGGAGGCACTGGGGTCGGTACCGGTGGACTTCGACGGGGCCGCCGACTGGCTCCCCTTGCCCGAGCCGCCGT
>NZ_QFRX01000001.1:9083402-9440070 GCF_003143935.1 Streptomyces sp. Act143
CAGGAACCCGGTGACGCCGGCGGCCACGACGACCGCGAGGGCCGCGACGATCGCGGTCACCTTCGTGCGGTTGCCGCCGCCCCCGCCGCCGCCCTGCGCGGGTTGCGGAAGGCCCGGCGTGTCCCACTGCGTCGGCGGCTGCGGCGGCTGCTGTGCGTAGGGGTTGGGCTGCTGATAGCCGGGCTGCTGGTACGGGTTGGGTTGCTGGTACCCCGGCTGCTGGTAGGGGTTGTTCTGGTCCTGCGGGTTCTGCTCGCCCCCGGGCGGCTGCTGTCCTGGCCACATGGGAGGCCACCTTAGTGGCGCCTGTGCATCGGTTCGGTCACCGACCCTTGTCAGGGACGTAGCAAGAGACGTAACAAGTGGAACGGTCCCGGTCAGGAGTCCGTCGGTGTGAACACCCGTACCGTGCTCGGGATCTTCTCGGCCGTGGCCTGCGGAACCTCGTCCTCCACGCCCTTGGCGCCGACGACCGACCAGGAGGTGAAGCCGCCGGCGGAGTTCGTGAACGCGCATGGGGGCAGGAGAGCGCCGGCCGGGGGACGACACCGATCCGCAGCACCACGCGAACCCCTACCGGCAGCCGGGATACCAGCAGCCGGAACGCATGGATACGACGATCACCACGCGGCTCTGGTCAGTGGTGGCTACTCGTGGGTAACATGCCCGGCATGAGCGCAGACCAGATGTCCATCGGCGAGATGCTTGCCGCCACGGTGCCCATGGCCCGGACCCTGAACCTCGAGTTCCTGGAGACCACGCCGGAGAAGGCCGTGGTCGCCCTGCCGGACCGGAGCGACTTCCACAACCACGTGGGCGGGCCGCACGCCGGGGCGATGTTCACGCTCGGTGAGTCCGCCAGCGGCGCGATCGTGCTGGCCGCGTTCGGGGACCAGCTCTCGCGCGCCGTGCCGCTCGCCGTCAGTGCCGAGATCGCCTACAAGAAGCTGGCGATGGGCGCCGTGACCGCCACCGCGACCCTCGGGCGGCCCGCCGCCGAGGTCGTCGCCGAGCTGGACGCGGGGCAGCGCCCCGAGTTTCCCGTGTCGATCGAGATCCGGCGCGGCGACGGGGCGGTGACCGGCGAGATGACCGTTCTGTGGACACTGCGTCCCAACGGCTGACGGTCGCTGCGGTCGTGCGTGATCCGGTCAGGCCGCGAGCGGGTGCCGGTCGGCCGTGTCTCCCTCGGCCGTCGCCACGAACTCCTTGAGCCAGGCCAGGAATTCGGGGCCCAGATCCGGGCGGTCGCAGGCCAGCCGGACCACCGTGCGCAGATAGTCCGCCTTGTCGCCGGTGTCGTAGCGCAGCCCGTCGAAGACGACCCCGTGCACCGTGCCGCCGGCGGCGAGTTCCTGGAGGGCGTCGGTCAGCTGGATCTCGCCGCCGCGGCCCGGCGGGATGCGCTCCAGGATGCCGAAGACCGCGGGGTCGAGAACATAGCGCCCGATGACCGCGTAGGTGCTCGGCGCATCCTGCCGCGACGGCTTCTCCACCAGGCCGGTGACGCGGACGACCCCTTCCTCCGCGGCGGGCGCGACGGCCGCGCAGCCGTAGAGGTGGATCTGCTCCGGCGGGACTTCCATCAGGGCCACGACCGTGCCGTCGTGGCGGTCGCGGACCTGGAGCATCCGGCTGAGCAGGGTTTCGCGGGGGTCGATGAGGTCGTCGCCGAGGAGCACGGCGAAGGGCTGGTCGCCGACGTGGCGGCGGGCGCACAGCACCGCGTGGCCGAGGCCGAGAGGTTCGCCCTGCCGGATGTGGTGGATGTTCGCGAGCCGTGCCGGGTCGCGAACGGCGTCGAGGCGGACCGTGTCGCCCTTGGCGGCGAGCGCCTGCTCCAGCTCGAAGGCGTGGTCGAAGTGGTCCTCGATGGCCCGCTTGTGCCGGCCGGTGATCATCAGCACGTCGTCGAGACCGGCGGCGGCCGCCTCCTCGACGACGTACTGGATGGCCGGCTTGTCGACGACCGGCAGCATCTCCTTGGGTGTCGCCTTCGTGGCGGGCAGGAAGCGGGTGCCGAGCCCGGCGGCCGGTACGACCGCCTTGCGCACGGTGCGGGCCGGGGCGGGCGCGGCGGGGGATGCGGACGTGTGGTGGGGGGCGGTCATGCCGCTCATGCTGGCCGACGGGGATGAGAGCTTCCCGGGAGCAGCATGGGAGCGGCCTGTGCGTTCGGCGGGGACGGCGGGGGACGGCATGGCCCGGTGCGAAGGTTGAAGATTTCGTGCGCCAACCACCCTCGCCCGCACACAACTTGGCACCTCTCGGTTCGTGATATCGAATGCGGGCGCGGATACCGCCGGTAACTTATCTGAATGCTCGGTGTTTTGAACTTCGGTCACTCGAACTTCTTGTTCCCTGTGATTCGAATGTGCGAAAGTGAGCGCCCCCTGGTGACCGCCCAGTATCTGGCGCGGCATAGGTATGCACCAATCACGCACCTGCTTTTCCGACGTACGTGTTTCCCCGCGCGTCCGCGGCTTGGAAGGAAATGGTTCCGTGCAATCCCCTTACCCCCCACGACCCCCCTACCCGCCGCGGCCGGGAGTGAGCCCCGGAGAGTCCGACCGTAATCTCGTCGCGCAATTGGGCGGCGCCGACGGCGGCGCCCGCGCGGTCGCCCTGCTGCTGGCCCGGCATTGGCGGGCGACATATGACTACGCGGTCATCTGCCTGGCCTCGTCTTCCCGGTCGGCCGAGCTCGTGGCCGCCGCGGCGTTCCACCGGATGCTCGGCCGCGCGAACGGCGGTGC
The DNA here is from genome assembly GCF_003143935.1 of Streptomyces sp. Act143. Lineage (GTDB taxonomy): Bacteria > Actinomycetota > Actinomycetes > Streptomycetales > Streptomycetaceae > Streptomyces. The sequence continues at coordinate 9,086,159 of NZ_QFRX01000001.1, forward strand.
CGTACGTCCGCAACTTCTCGCCGCCGTGCGGGAGACGGTGAAGGACTGGGCCGCCGAGGACCGTATTTCCGCCGCTCTGCCGGAATTGGGCAAACCGACCGGAGGGCGCGGTCTGCGGGCGGCGCGCGGGGTCACTGCCGAAAGGCGCCGACTCGCCGAGCGCGCATTCCAGTCCCTTCCCGGAGCCTCCCAATGCCTGTTGTGGCACATCGAGGTCGAGGCCGAGCCCATATCCGTACCGGCCGGTCTGCTGGGCGTGGACATCGGCCGTGCGGCGGACGCGCTGGCACAGGCCCGCGAACAATTCCGGCAGGGCTGCGTCCGGGCCCACCGGGAACTCGCGCCGGGCAAGGAATGCCGCTTCCACAACCGCCTCCTCGACGTCCCCATCCGCCGTGGCGGCGCCCTTCTGCCGGATGTCCATCAGCATCTGATGGCGTGCCGCTACTGCCGGCACGCCGCCGAGCAACTGAGCCATTTCGACGGCGGCCTGGAGACCCTGCTCGCCGAGGCCGTGCTCGGCTGGGGCGCCCGGCGCTACCTCGACTCCCGCCCCGGCCGCGGCGGTTCCGTCCAGTCACCGGGCCCCCGTGCGCGCGGGGGCCGGCACCGCCCCGCACCGGCCCGCCGACGCATCGCCCCGCGGCGGCAAGCGAAGGCGGTCGCCGTGGTCGGTCTGGCCTCCCTCGCCCTGCTCGTGACCGTGCTCGCCGCCCGCGGCTGGTCCAGTGACAACGGTGTCCCCGAGCCGACCGTCACCTGGGGCGCCCCCAGCGGCCACGACACCACCCCCTCGGTCCGGCCGGCCCCCGCGAGCTCCCCGTCGGCCGCCTCGGCGACCGACCCCGTGCAGACCGGGCAGGGCAGGCTCCGCAGCCTGCGCGCCGGGCTCTGCCTCGACCTGCACGGGAACACCGCCGCGGACGGTGTCGCCGCGGTCCTCGCGGCCTGCTCGACGGCCGCCTCGCAGCAGTGGTCGTACCAGGACGACGGCCTGCTGCGCAGCCTCGCCGACCCCACGCTCTGCCTCGCCTCCGAACCCGGCGAGGGGCCGGTGGTCCTGGCCGGCTGCCTGGTGCATGCCGGAGAGGTGCAGTACGACCTCACGGCCCGTGGCGAGATCCTGCTGCGCTGGCACAAGGACCTCGCCCTGGCGCCCGGCAAGGACAGGCGTGTCGTGGTGGTGGACCGGGACGGCTCCGAGCAGCAGGGGTGGGTGCTGGAGACGGTGGATTCCGCGGGTACGGGAGAGTCGCGGACGAAGAGCGGGACGCGACAGGAGGGCGGCGGGACGGCGGAACCGGAGGAGAAGGCGGAGTCTGCGAAGCCGGGGGAGCCGGGCGAGGAGGGAGGGCGGTTCCCCACCCTCCCCGCGCCGTCAGCCTCCGCCGGGGAGGAGGGCCGGCCCGACGAGCAGCCCCCGGAGCAGTACGCGCCGCGAGTGGCCCAGGTCGGCCACCACGATGACCCCTCGCCCGCGCCGGATCTCCCGGCTTCGTCCGACACGGATCTCCCGGCCTCGGCCGACCCGGCCCGTCCAGTGGCGGTCGATCTGCCCGCCGCGGTGTCCGACAAGCCCGCAGCCGTCGCCGCCGCCCCCGCATCCGTCGTCCGCTGAGCGGCAACGGGGCCGTCCCGCCGGGGCGGCCCCGCACTCCTCGCTCCCGGTTCCGTTTTTCCGCCGCGCCCAGGGCGTTTCTGACTGAGTGTCAAGTCCGGTCTGTCGCATAGTGCGTGCACATCGTCGTGCCCGCACACCGAAGGAGTGACGGCTCATGACCGACACCGTCTCCCGGCGATCCGCCCTGCGTCTGCTGGGCGGTGCGATCACCGTCGCCGCGGCGGCCACCGGCGGACTCACACCCCCCGCCCACGCCCTGGACAGACCCGACCGCGGCGCGGGCCCCCGCGTCGAAGGCATCCTCGCCCGGCTCACCCTCGACGAGAAGATCAGCCTCTTGCACGGCGCGACCGACCCCGCCTCCCTCGGTCAGGCGGGCTATGTCCCGGGCGTCGCACGTCTCGGCATCCCCGCGCTGCGACTCGCCGACGGCCCCGCCGGTGTGCGCGTCGCCAAGCAGGCCACCGCCCTGCCCGCTCCCGTGCTGCTCGCGTCCGCCTTCGACCCGGAGCTGGCCCGCCGCTACGGCCGTGTCATCGGTCACGAGGGCCGGGCCCTGGGGCAGGACGTCCTGCTGTCGCCGATGGCCAACCTGATCCGCACGCCCTACGCGGGCCGCAACTTCGAGACCTTCAGCGAGGACCCGCTGCTCACCGCCGACCTGGTCGCGGCCGAGATCGAGGGCATCCAGGTCGAGGGGCTCGTCGCGACCGTCAAGCACTACGCGCTGAACAACCAGGAGAAGGACCGCATGTCGATCGACGTGCGCGTCGACGAACAGACCCTCCACGAGGTCGAACTGCGCGGTTTCGAGGCGGCCGTCGAGGTCGGCACCGGCGCGGTGATGGGGGCGTACAACAAGGTCAACGGCGTCCACGCGTGCGAGAGCAGCACGCTCCTCACCGGCATTCTGCGCGAACGCTGGGGTTTCGACGGCTGGGTGATGACCGACTGGTCCGCCGCCCACAGCACCCGCACGGCCCTCGCCGCGGGCCTCGACATGGAGATGCCGGACGACACCTACTTCGGCACGGCCCTGAAGACGGCCGTCGAGAACCGCAGCGTGCCCGAACACCACGTCGACCGGTCCGTGCGCCGGGTCCTGTCGGTCATGGACCGCTTCGGCCTCCTCGACGGCACCGCACCGGCCCGCCCCGAACGCGACCCGGAGGCGGGCGCGGCCGTCGCCCTGGAGGTCGCCAAGGCGGGCGCCACCCTGCTGCGCAACGAGCACGGCACCCTGCCCCTGTCCGACGGCACCGTCGCCGTCATCGGCCCGACCGGCGCCCTGCCCTTCGTCAGCGGCGGCGGCAGCGCCCATGTCGTGCCCGACCACGCCGACAGCCCCCTCGACGCCATCGAGGCACGCGCGGCGGCGGACGTGACGTACGCACTCGGCGAGGACCTGTACGGCAAGGCGATCCCCGCCGCCGCCTTCAGCCCCGCTCTCGACAGCGAGGGCCACCAGGTCGCGGCCGGTGAGGAATGGACGTACGACGGGACCCTCACCCTCGCCGACGCCGACGAGTGGACCCTCGTCCTCCACTGCACCGGCACGCCGCCGTCCCGCCCCACGGTGCTCCTCGACGGCGAGGACCTCTTCCCGGTGCAGCCCGGCTGGGCCGAGTACTCCGCGGGCGGCCTCGTCTCCGCCGCCCCCGACGGACTGGTCGTGCGCCGCAGGACGGTCCGACTGGCCGAGGGCGCGCACACGGTGCGGATCACCGCGCGGGGCGGCGACAGCGGGCAGACCTTCCGGTTGCGCCGGATCACCGGGGCCACCCGGGACGCGGACGTCGCCGAGGCGGTGGCGGCGGCGAAGGGGGCCCACCAGGTCGTGCTGTTCGCCCACGAGGACGCCACCGAGGGTCAGGACCGCACCACGATCGCCCTCCCCGGCCACCAGCAGCGGCTCATCGAGGCCGTCACGGCGGCCAACCCGCGCACGACCGTGGTCCTGAACACCTCGTCCGCCACCTCGATGCCCTGGCTGGAGCGGACAGGAGCCGTGCTCCAGATGTACTACTCGGGCCAGGAGGGCGCGGCCGCCACCGCCGCCGTGCTGTTCGGCGACACCGACCCCGGCGGCCGGCTCACCCAGTCGTTCCCGGCCGACGACGACCACCACCCGGTCGCCGGGGACCCGCGCCGCTATCCGGGCGTGGACGGCACCGAGGAGTACTCGGAAGGCATCCACATCGGCTACCGCTGGTACGACGCCGAGGGCGTGCGGCCGCTGTTCCCCTTCGGGCACGGGCTGTCGTACACGGCCTTCGCCTACGAGGACCTGACCGCGGACGCCACCGGGCGCGGCCTCTCGGTGCGCTTCACCGTCCGCAACACCGGCCTCCGGGAGGGGATCGCCGTGCCGCAGGTGTACCTGGGACCCTCCCCGCACCTGCGACTCGACCAGGCCGTCCGGGTGCTGGCCGGCTACCGCCGGCTCGCCCTGCGGCCGGGGGAGCACAGGCGGATCACCGTGCGCGTCGCCGTCCGCACCCTGTCCTCCTGGGACCCCGAGCGCCATGACTGGGTGCTCGGGACCGGGCGCCGGGACGTATGGGTCGGGGCGTCGGCGGGGGACCTGCGGCTGCGGACGCGGGTGCGGGTGATCGGGTAGCGGCCGACCGCTCGCGGACGGTCTACCGGGGCCGTGTGCAACCTCCGCGGCTCGGTCGCCGTCCCACTCAACGGGTAGGCTTTCCGGGGCGTCCGTTCGAGCGAGCGGACGCCCGGATCACAGGACTGGGGAGGAACCGGCGGTGCACGTCCAGGAATGGCTCGAGACCGTACCCGCGGTCAGCATCTACCTGCTGGTGGGCCTGGTCATCGGGCTGGAGAGCCTGGGCATCCCGCTGCCGGGCGAGATCATCCTCGTCTCCTCCGCGCTGCTCGCCTCCCAGCACGGCGACATCAACCCCGTCGTCCTCGGCGCCTGCGCCAGCGCGGGCGCGGTCATCGGCGACTCGATCGGGTACGCGATCGGGCGCAAGGGCGGACGGCCGCTGCTGGCCTGGCTCGGGAAGAAGTTCCCCCGGCACTTCAGCGAGGGGCACATCGCGACGGCCGAGCGGTCCTTCGAGAAGTGGGGCATGTGGGCCGTCTTCTTCGGCCGCTTCGTCGCCCTGCTGCGGATCTTCGCGGGGCCGCTGGCGGGTGTGCTGCGGATGCCGTACTGGAAGTTCCTGATCGCCAACGTGCTGGGCGGGATCATCTGGGCGGGCGGTACGACGGCCGTCATCTACTACGTGGGTGTCGTCGCGGAGTCGTGGCTGAAGCGGTTCTCGTGGCTGGGGCTGCTGGCGGCCGTGCTGATCGGGCTCACCTCGATGCTGGTGCTGAAGCGGAAGGCGAAGAAGGCGACGGCCGCGCACGAGGCGGCCGAGCCCGAGGTCGTCCCGGCCGCCGACTGAGGTTCACGGCGTCCCGTGCACCTCGCTGTGGGCCTTGGCGAGGTCCGCGTACAGCGTCCCGTTCAGGGTGACCCCCTCACGTTCCTCCTCCGTCAGCTCACGGCGGACCTTCGCGGGTACGCCCGCCACCAGCGACCCCGGCGGCACCTGCATCCCCTGCGGCACCAGCGCCTGCGCGGCCACCAGCGAACCCTCGCCGATCACCGCGCCGTTCAGGACCGTCGCGCCCATCCCGATCAGGCAGTCGTCGCCGACCGTCGCCCCGTGCACCACCGCGTTGTGCCCCACCGACACCCGCTCGCCGATGCGCACCGGGAACCCGGGGTCGGCGTGCAGGGTGCAGTTGTCCTGGATGTTGCTCCGCGCGCCGACGGAGATGCTCTCGACGTCACCGCGGACGACCGCGCCGTACCAGACGCTCGCCCCTGCCGCGAGCGTCACGTCCCCGATCACCGACGCGTTGGGGGCCACGAAGGCATCGGTGTCGATCTTCGGTTCTCTGCCGCCGATGCCCGTGATCAGCGCCTTGTGCGTCATGGCCGTCGCTCTCCTCGTCCGTCCTCGCTCCTCCCCGCACCGTAGGCGATGCCGGGCGGGAGAGTGTCGGCGGGGCCGCGCCTCACCCGTCGGGGGCGAAGCCGGGAGGCCCGACCCGGCCGAGAGTGACGGACCGACGAGATGCCGGGGCCGGAGGGGGCGCGATGACCTCGTTCGTGGATCTCACCCGCCCCCTGGCGGGCCGTGTCGGCCGCCAACTGGTGGTCGTGGGCGTCCTGGACATGGCGACGCGGCTCGCGGCGCAGGCCTTCCTGACCGCACTGCCCATGCTGTTCGCGATCGCCTCCTTCTCGCCCGCCTTCGTGCGCGACGAACTCCGCAGAACGCTGCGTCTGCTGCTCGGCGCCGGGGGGCCGGTCCTCGGGCAGGTCGACGAGGTGTATGCGGGCGGCGGCCAGATGCGGGAGAGCTGGGGCCTGCTCGGGGTGCTCATGGCGCTCGTGTCCGCCACCGCCTTCAGCCGGGCGCTGCAACGGCTGTGCGAGCGCTCCTGGCATCTGCCCCGCTCCGGGCTGCGCAGCGTCGCCTGGCGCTGGGGCGCATGGCTCGTGGTCTGGGTCGGGGCGCTGATGTTCCAGGGCCTGACGCGCGACGGCTTCGGGGCGGGACCCGTGCTCGGGGTGCCGCTCCAGCTGACGGGCGCGTGTCTGCTGTGGTGGTGGACGCAGCACCTGCTGCTGGCCGGACGGGTGGGCTGGCTGCCGCTGCTGCCCGGCGCGCTGCTCACCGGCCTGGGGGTCGTCGTCTTCTCCAGCGCCTCCGAGCTGTGGCTGCCGCGTTCCCTGCGGCTGAGCGTCGAGCGCTACGGGCCGCTCGGTTCGGTCTTCACCCTGTTGTCCTGGCTGATCCTGTTCTTCGCGACGGTGGTGGTGGGGGTTGCGGTGGGGCAGGTACTGGCCCACGACGAACGGATCGGGCGGTATTTGGGGGTCGCGCCGCCTACGGAGTGAGAGGGGGGAGCGGGTGGTGGTCGGGGCGACCCGGCCCCGGTCCGGCGGATCTTCGCCTCGCCTCAGGCCGGGTCCGCCGTGCCCCGGCCGCCGCGGACCGCCTCGGTCAGAACCCGGTGAACCCCGCGTGGCTGTCCCGTGGTGCGGCCGAGCAGGCCGCCCGGCCGCGAGCCGCCCGCTCCTCAGGGGGGAGAGGGGAGTGCCTGGTTCCGGTCCGGCGACCTCACTGTGTCGGCGCTACCAGTGGTGGCCCGGCCGGCCTTCGGACCGGCTCCCGGGCCGTGTGAAGCACAGCCCCGGACGGGCGGCGGGACCGGTCCCGCCGCCCGGGTCGCCTGCGGGGGGTGATGTGGTCCGGTGGAGCGGGCCCGAAGGTGGTGCCATGGACCCCTCCACGCGGCAGCAGCGCAGGCTGGCACGCGCTTCGCTGGCGGCTGCCACGGCGTCGGTGATCGTCCTGGCCGTCTTCGCGGGACTGCGGACCTTCGCCCTGGCGGCTGCGGGAATTCTCGGCACGGCGGTCACCGCCGCGGCCGTCTGGTGGGCTCTCACCCGGCGCAGGGTTTCGCGAATGCTCGCCCTCCTTCTCGCTGTGGCCGCACCGGTGTGGATGGTGGTGGAGTACACCAGCGCGCATCTGGCCTGGGTCGTCGCACTGGCCGGGGCGCTGTGGGTGTTCGCGGCCGGCACCGGGCAGCGCGCCCTCTGGCTCGCCGGTGCGCCCGTCCCCATGGCCGAGCGGCCGGCACCGACGGTCCGACAGGCAGTGCTCATCATGAACCCGCGCTCGGGCGGCGGAAAGGTGGAGCGCTTCGGGCTGGTGGCGAAGGCCGAGGCCCTGGGCGCCCAGGTGCGGCTCCTGGAGGGGCCCGGTGAGACCGATGTGGCCGAAGTGGCGCGCAAGGCCGCGGCGGAGGGCGCCGACCTGCTCGGCGTCGCCGGCGGGGACGGCACCCAGGCGCTGGTCGCCGAGGTCGCCGCCGCGTTCGGCCTGCCCTTCCTGGTGATCCCGGCCGGTACCCGCAATCACTTCGCTCTCGATCTGGGCCTGGACCGCGACGATCCCGCCAAGGCCCTGGACGCGCTCCGGGACGGGGTCGAGATCCGGGTCGACCTCGGTCGCGCGGGCGGTCGCCCCTTCGTCAACAACGTGTCGTTCGGCGCCTATGCCGAGGTCGTGCAGAGCCCGGCGTACCGGGACGGCAAGACCCGCACCACCCTGGAACTGCTCCCGGACCTGCTTCTGGGCCACCAGGGGGCCCGGCTCACCGCCCAGGCGGGAGACACGGCCTTCATCGGTCCGCAGGCCCTGCTGGTCAGCAACAACCCCTACGGGACCGGGGACATCGCGGGTCTCGGACGCCGGTCGCGTCTGGACGGAGGAGAACTGGGCGCGGTGGGCGTCGAGGTCGCCAACGCCGTGCAGGCCGTCGGCCTGCTGCGCGGACGACGTGCCGCCGGGCTGACCCGGGCGACGGCGACGCAGGTGGTCGTCGGCGCCGACCGGCCCGAGATCCCGGTCGGCGTCGACGGCGAGGCGCTGACGATGCGCGTGCCCGTGCGCTGTGAGGTGCGGCCACGGGCGCTGCGGGTGCTGGTGCCGCGTCGGCGCCCGGGGATGCGCCCGTCCCGTCCCCGGCTCGACTGGCGCGAGATCGTCCGGTTGAGCCTGCCTTCGTCCCCGTCCCGTCCCCGTCCCCGGCACCGGGCGTCGAAGAGCTGAACAGCCCTGCATCGGTGCTCCGTGAACCTCGTGGGCCCGGGGTGGCCATAGGTGGCCGGCGACCAGATGATCAGGACGTCGAGGGCGATGATGATCACCGACCACAAGGGGTAGTACGGCGAGAAGAAGAAGTTCTGGATCGCGCTCAGTCCCGCTACGGCGATCCCGACGGTCCGTGCCCATGTCTTCCCGTTGAACAGGGTGAAGGCCGCCGCCAGGACGACGACGCCGGCGATGAGATGGGTCCGGCCCCAGAAGCTGACGTCGTAGTCGTAGGGGTAGTCGGGCACGTCGTCGTAGAAGTCGTCGTCCATGATCACGGCCGTGCCGACGACCACCTGGTACAGGCCGACGAGGAACAACATGCACACGGCGAACACGATCCCGCCGACCATCACCGGCCTGATCTGCGGCTGCGGTGTCGCCGTGCTGGGGCTGTTGTGCCGATGTCTGCTCCGCCATGTCGGGCATCTCCTCCGGGAAGACACGAGCATGGTGCGGCGGTCGCGGCCGGGGTTCACCCCGGACGGATGACTCCGGGGACCCGTCGATGAGGAGAATGGTGGGATACCCCGAACCGCGGCAGCGGAGGTGACCTCCCATGGGAACGGCAGACGAACAGCCGGGACCCGAGCGGGGTGAGGCACGCGCCGCCGGTGGTGACTTCGAGATCCGGATCAAGGGCCGTGTCGGTGAAGCCCTTCGGACGGCTTTCGCCGAACTGACGGTCACGGTCAACCCGCCGGAGACGATCCTGCACGGCGCCGGGCTCGATCAGGCGGCCCTGTACGGGATTCTGGACCGCATCCAGGCCCTCGGCCTGGAACTCGTCGAGGTACGGCGGCTGCCCCGCGGTGGCGGAGCGGGCGACCCCTGATTCCAGTAGACGTGCCTAGACAGTCTTCACCGACATTCTCCAGTGCCGGGTGGAATGGCCGTATCGGTCTTTGCCATACCTGTGCCCTGCTTGCACTGTTGGTAGGTACCGCCTACCGCGGAGGAGGTGAGGGACATGCCTGCGGTGCTGAGGAGCGAGGGGAGACAAGCGCAACGGGCCGTCCGGTCGGCGGACCCTCGGCGAGTGGCCCTGCTGCACGGGCAGTTGCGTGCCCTCGGCGGAGACGGGCCGGGTGCGGACAGGGTGGTGACGGCATGCCTCATGTGGGTCGCCGACACGCTCGTGGACATCGCGGCCGCCGTGGGCGACCCGCGCAGCGCGGGTGTGTTGGTGGACGAGGCGTCGGCCGTGCTGGCCGCCCTGGCTCGGGACGGTCGGGGGCGCCCGGATGCTGTGACACCGACCGCTTCTCTGACGGAGCGTGAACGCATGGTCTTGGTTCGGTTGCAGGACGACGTGCCGCTGCGGCAGATCGGCTCGGATCTCTTCATCTCGTTCAACACGGTGAAGAGCCACGCGCGGGCGCTGTACCGGAAACTCGGTGCCTCTTCGCGTACCGAGGCGCTGGAACGGGCGAGGGAACTACGGCTCCTCTGAAGCCGACGAGCCTGAACGAGGGTCACAGCAGCTCGAGTTCGCGAGCTCGCCGTACCGCGGCTGACCGCCGTGTGACGGCGAGCTTCCGGTAGACGCTCTTCAGATGCGTCTTGACCGTGTTCGCGGACAGGTAGAGCTCCGCTGCGATCTCCTCCGTCGTCATCAGCTGCGCCAGCCGCTGCAACACGTCGTGCTCCCGCGGGCTGAGGGCCTCGACGGGCGGGCGCGGCCGGTCGTCGCCCTCCCGGCAGCCCGTCACCTCGGCGGGGGCCCCGGTGCGTTGCAGCGGGACCGCACGGTCCCGGAACGCGTCGACCGAGGCGGCGCACGCCTGGCGGACCGACCGGCGGAGCCCCTCGGGCAGCCAGTCGGCGGTGTCGACGAGGGCGTCCACGGACCGGGGCGGCGGCGGTGCGCCGCTCTCCACCACGGTGACGAGCCTGGCCACGAGCGAGGCCATCCCGGCCACGAAGGGGTCGGGCACCGAGTGCAACGCGGCGTACGTCCGGGCCACTTCACCGCGAGCCCGGCCCGGCTCACGCCGATTCAGGCAACTCCACGCCCGGACGAGGTGCAGTGCGGCCAGCGACGGGTCCTCGGGCATCGAGGCCGGCAGCGGTGGCCGCTGGGCCTGCCCGGCGAACTCGTTCGCGGCCCGGGAGCGCCCGCGCACCGTCTCGAGGAGGGCCAGCTCGGCCAGGCAGCCCCGGCGCAGCACACTGTTCTCGGCCGCGCCGGCGGCCCCAGCGGCACCAGCGGCCTTCAGACCGGCAGTCAGGGAGGCTTCGGCCGCTTTGAGACTGCCCTCGCGCAGTTCGGCGCGACCGCGGAGGGAGAGCTGGAGCGCTCTCAGCTCGGGGTGTTCCACCAGCAGGGCGCGCGGCACCTGGGCGAAGAGCCGCTCGCCGTCCACGGTGGCCGCTCGCGTGGCCCGTGGATCACGGCACCGGTCCTTCGCCATGCGCACGACCGCGGCGCAGAGCCGGCAGCGCGCGATCCGGTCGGCCTCTTGACCGGGGAGTTCCCCGATCAGCCGGTCGGCGAGGTCGAGCGCCTGTGCGCTCGCGGGTTCCTCACCGCGATGCAGGGAGGCCGCCGCGGCGACCAGGGCGCGTTCGGGGCCGTACGGCTGCGAGCCGGTCTCGAGGAGGTCGGTGGGTGTCAGGCGCCCGAGTTCGCCCGGCAGCCGGGTGCTGGTGAGGCCGAGGACCTGGCCGATGGCCAGATGATGCACAACGAGACGACAGACGTGGTCCCAGTCGCCCGCGAGCAGTGCGTGCCGGACCGCCTCCGCGACCAGTCCGTGCTCACCCAGCCACGCGGCGGCCCGCCCGTGGAGGCCCGGGACCGTCCCGGGCGCCTCGTGCCGCAGCCGTACCCGCAGCACGTCGGCGAACATCCGGTGGCAGCGGTACCAGCCGTTCCCGGCCGACTGGAAGAACGAGTTCTGCCGGACGAGGGCAGGGAAGCGGTCCGCCGCGTCCTCGCCCGCGAGATCGACGGCCAACTCCACGTTGAGATGGTCCAGGATGCTGGTCCTGAGCAGGAGTCGGCGCGTCACCGGGTCCTGACCGTCCAGGATCTCCTCGACGAGATAGCTGACGACGGCCTCGTCGTCGCCCGTGAACTGCGTGACGAACTTCTCCGGGTGGGGGTGCTCCTCCATCGACATGGCGGCCAGACGCAGGCCCGCCGCCCAGCCGTCGGCCCGTTCACGCAGCGCGGTGACCAGCTGCTGGCGCATCTCGATGCCGTGCTGGGCCAGCAGCGTGGCCGTCTCCCGGTCGCTGAAGGCGAGGTCCGCGGTGCGCAGTTCGGTGAACTCCCCGGCCAGCCGGTGGCGGTGCAGATGCAGGGGCGGGTCCCGGCGGGAGAGCACGATCAGGCGCAGTACGAACGACGTGTGCCGGAGCAGCCCGGCGACCCCCTGGGCCACCGGCGAGCCGCTCTCCGGCTGGAAGTCGTCCAGTACCAGGACGACGGGTTCTTCGCGGCCGGCCAGGGCGGTGGTGAGCGCGGCGACCTGACGGGGCCACTCGGACGCGGGCGCCCGGGCGGCGATACCGTCCGCGGGCTCAGCGGCGAAGGGGACCGACCCGGGGGAATCCGACAGGGGCAGGTCCACGCCTGCCTCGCGCAGGGCCGCCCGTACCCGGGACCAGAACACCTCCGGCTGTTCCTCCGTGCCGTCGCAGGTGACCCAGGCCACCGGACCAGGTGCGCACCCGGTGTGCGCCCACTCCACGGCGACCGCCGACTTGCCCGCTCCCACGGGCCCCACGACCACGGTCAGCGGTCGCAGGACACCGCGGGAGATGCGGCTCGTCAGGCGGGGCCGGGGCACGAGCCATGGTGGCAGGGGAGGCACGCCGACCCTGATGGGCGGGGCGGCCGGCGGGGACGCGGTGCCGGCGTCCGACAACCGCCGCTGCGTCCACTCGTCCATCGCGCCACCTCGTCTCGAAGCCGGCTGGTGCACGTCAGACGAGTGTGGCCCCGGCCCTGAGGGAGGCGCATGGCGTGTGCCTCATCTCACCCGGGTGACTTTTGTTCAATGCCGGATGATCAGTGGAGGGCCGCGATCAGCTCCTCCTCCCGGTCCTTGGTCAGCGACGTGCGCAGCACGGTGGGGTCGAACGGGCGCAGCGCATCCCGCACCCGGTCGGGGGTGGAACGCCGTACGAGGGCGAACACCGCGGCCCGGCCCGGCTCCAGCGTGCCCGCGATCTCCTTGATGAACGCGTCGTTGATGCCGACGTCCGTGAGTTTCCCCGCGACCGCGCCGGTGGCCGCGCCCACAGCGGCACCGAACACCGGCATCAGGAAGATCAGCCCGAACAGCGACCCCCAGAGCGCGCCGCCGGCCGCACCCGCCCCGGTGGGGCTGAACGACTGCTTCACATGGATCTTGCCGTCCTGGGTGCGCCAGGCGAGCGCGGCGTCCTCCAGGTCCAGCAGCTCCTGCCTGGACAGCTGCTGCGACAGGCGCAGCACCGCTTCGGCCTTCTCCCTGTCGGAGAAGCCGAGTACGACGAGATCGGTCATCAGGACCTCCTGGTCTTGCGGCCGGACGTCCGGCCTCGATGGCTTTGTTCCTCGGCTTCGTCGAGCCGCGCCACAGCGGCGGAGAGCTCCGCGGCCACGGACTCCAGGACCTCCTCCGTGAGGAAGCCCTCCGCCACGGGCACGCCGCCGGCGTCTCGGATCGCCTCCCGCAGGCGCTTGGCCCACCGGTGCTCCAGCAGCACGCATCCCGCCGCGGTACCCGGGTCCGTCTGCTGCGCGAGGTCGCGGATCTCCTCCAGGGTGAGACCGAAGGCGTTCCCCTCGGACAGCGAGGGGAACGTCGCCTCGGCCTCCCGCAGCGTGTCGCTCGGGATACCGAGCAGTGCGGCCACGGTCGCGCCCATGCCCTCCGCCTGGTAGTCGGCGGTCACGAGGTCGCCCCCCGGCTCCTTGAGCACGAAGAGCAGGTCGAGCACCCGGATCTGACCGGTGGACTCCAGCACCGCGAGCTCGTCGACGATCCTTCCTTCGAACTTCGCGTCGGGCCCGAACTCGACCATCAGCAGTTGTACCGGCCCGATCCCGGACATGGCCGCTCCCTTCGACGTCATGGCACTCCATCCAGCCGCGCCCCGCACCGGCGCGCGTCACCCGCCGCAGGTGAGGGCGGGACAGGCCCCCGGAGCAACGGTGGGGGCGGAGGTGCGATGCCCATGGACCAGGACGAGGCGGCACAGGAGGAAGCGTCGGCCCGCGCCCCCGACGACAGCGAAGTACGCCGGCTGCGCGCCGAGGTCGACGAGCTGCGGGGCCGTATCGCCGGTGAGAAGCGGCGCCGGGCCAGGCTGCAGGCCGCCCGCGGTGTCGTCGCCGCGGTGCTCGTCGCGCTCGTCGCGCTGCTGACGGTGACCTCGGTCATCGGCGTGTGGGGTGCGCGGACGGCCCTGAAGACCGACCGCTGGACCGCGACCGTGGGGCCGCTGCCGGAGAACCCGGCCGTGAACGCGGCCGTCTCCACCTATCTGACGGACCAGATCTTCGACCGGCTCGACGTCGAGCAGCGGTTGTCCGAGGCGCTGCCCGACCGGGCGTCCTTCCTCGCCGCACCGGTCACCGGCGCGGTGCACGACTACATGAAGGACATGGTGTCGAAGCTGATCAGGACGGAGCAGTTCCAGGACCTGTGGCGGGCGACCAACGAGTCCGCGCACGGGCGGATCATCGACGTGCTGGAGAACCGCGACGAGAACGTCCGCGTCGAGGGCGACCGGGTCACGCTGAACCTGCTGCCGATGGTCAACAACCTGCTGGTCGCCCTGGAGGAGCGCCTGCCCACGCTGTTCGGCAAAGAGCTGGACCTGCCCACCCTGTCGTCCGGAGAGGTCCCGCCGGGGCTGCGCGACCGGGTCGAGAAGGCCCTGGGCGTCACGCTCCCCGAGGACTTCGCGCAGATACGGCTCTACGATCGCCAGGAGCTCGGCCGGCTCCAGGACGCCGTCGTCCTGTTCAAACACGCCCTGGTCGGCCTGCTGATCGGCACCGTCGTGCTGCTGTCCCTGGCTGTGTGGGTCTCCCCGAACCGCCGCCGGACCGTGCTCCAGTTCGGGCTGTGGCTCGTCGTCTTCGTGACGGTGCTGGCGAGCGTGCTGCGCGCCGTGCGGGACCAGATCCTCGGCCAGATCCCGGAAGGCGTCTACCGCGACGGCGTACGAGCGGCTCTGTGGACGGTGTTCACCACCCTGCGCGAGCGCGGCGACCAGCTCCTGTGGCTGGGTGTCGCCATCGCCCTGCTCGCCTGGCTCATCGGTCCGGGCCGGCTGCCCGTGGGCCTGCGCCACTACGGCGCCCAGGGCGCCCGGGCCACCGGCCGGTTCGCCGCGAACAGCGGCCGGCGCCTCTCCCAGGGGAACACGGTACGGCCGTGGATTCGGGACCACGCCGACGTCCTGCGCGTCACCGGGATCGCGATCGCCGCGCTCGTCGCGCTCCTGCTGTCCTCCTGGACGGGCCTGCTCGTCGCGGGCGTCGTCCTGGCGGCGTACGAACTCGCCGTCACGCTCCTCGCGCGCGCCGGCGCCTCACCCCCAGCAGGTGAGGCGCCCGACAGCGGCCCCGAACAGGCTGGCGCCGCCTGACATGCCTCGGGGCAGGGAGGAAGCGGATGAGCGCGCGGACGAGCGGTGAACGGATCGGTGCGACCGGCGACGAAAGCGGTCGGTGGCGACTGTGGGGACCGTATCTGAGCGAGCGTCAGTGGGGCACGGTCCGCGAGGACTACAGCGACGGGGGTGACGCGTGGTCGTACTTCCCCCACGACCACGCGCGCTCCCGCGCCTACCGCTGGGGCGAGGACGGCCTTGGCGGCCTCTGCGACGAGAAGCAGCGGCTGTGCCTGGCGCTCGCCCTGTGGAACGGCCGCGACCCGATCCTGAAGGAACGTGCCTTCGGACTCACCAACAGTGAGGGCAACCACGGCGAAGACGTCAAGGAGTACTACTTCTACCTCGACAGCACTCCCAGTCACTCGTACCTGAAGTACCTGTACAAGTACCCGCAGGCGGAGTTCCCGTACACCGATCTCGTGGCCGTCAACCGGGACCGGACACGGCAGGACCTGGAGTACGAACTCCTCGACACCGGCATCTTCGACGGCGACCGCTACTTCGACGTGACCGTGGAGTACGCCAAGGCGGCGGCCGACGACGTGCTGGCCCGTATCACCGTCGCCAACCGTGGCCCCGACGAGGCGACCCTGCACGTGTTGCCCACCCTGTGGTTCCGCAACACCTGGTCCTGGTCCGCAGGCGAAGAGAAGCCGCGGATGAGCGCCGTCGGCGGCCCGGGAGGCACGGCCGTCATCCGTGCCGAACACCCCGGACTCGGCAGCTACGACTGCCGGTTCGATGCCCAGGTGCCGCTGCTGTTCACCGAGAACGAGACGAACAACGAGCGGCTCTTCGGCGTGCCCAACGCCTCCCCGTACGTCAAGGACGGCATCGGCAGGTACGTCGTCGACGGCGACGACAACGCCGTGAACCCTCAACAGACGGGCACCAAGGCCGCCGCGCACTACGTCCTCACGGTCCCCCCGGGCGGCGCCGGGACCGTGCGCCTGCGCCTCGCGCCCTCGGGCTCCTCGCGCACGCTGTCCCGCGGCTTCGACACCGTGTTCAAGAACCGGATCGCCGAAACCGACGCCTTCTACGCGGAGCTGACCCCCGAGGGCGCCGGTGAGGACGAGGCCCGGGTCATGCGGCAGGCGCTCGCCGGGATGCTCTGGACCAAGCAGTACTACTGCTTCGACCTGGAGACCTGGCTCGGCGAACACGGCATGGACCCCTGGAGCCTGCCGCGCCACGGCATACGCAACCGCGAGTGGTTCCACATGGTCAGCGACGACATCGTCTCCATGCCGGACAAGTGGGAGTACCCCTGGTTCGCCGCCTGGGACCTGGCCTTCCACACCGTGGCTCTGTCGGTCGTCGACATCCGCTTCGCCAAGGAGCAGCTCGAACTCCTCCTGCAGGACTCGTACCTGCACCCCAACGGCCAGATCCCGGCGTACGAATGGAACTTCGCGGACGTCAACCCGCCGGTGCACGCCTGGGCCGCCTACTTCGTCTACACGGTCGAGGAGCGCATCACCGGCCACGCCGACCACGCCTTCCTCGAACGCGCCTTCCAGAAGCTCCTGACCAACTTCACCTGGTGGGTCAATCGCAAGGACCCCAGCGGCCGCAACGTCTTCCAGGGCGGCTTCCTCGGCCTCGACAACATCGGCGTCTTCGACCGCAGCGCCCCGCTGCCCACCGGCGGCAGCCTCGAACAGGCCGACGGCACCGCCTGGATGGCCCTGTACTGCCAGTCCATGCTCCAGATCGCCGTCGAACTCGTCGAGCACAACCCCGCCTACGAGGAACTCGTCCTGAAGTTCGTCGAGCACTACCTGTGGATCGCCGCCTCCATGGACCGCGTCGGCGACCTCGGTGACGAACTGTGGGACGAGGAGGACGGGTTCTACTACGACGTGCTGCGCCTGCCCGACGGACAGGCCGTACGGCTGAAGGTGCGCTCCCTGGTCGGCCTGCTCCCGCTGTGCGCGGCCACCGTGTTCCGCCCGGAGCAGCTGGCGAAGATCGCGGGCCTGGGGGAGCGGCTGCGCCGCTTCGCGAGCCGGCACCCCTCGCTCTCCGTGACGCTCGCCTCGGCGCAGGCCGGCACGGCGGGCGGGCCACGCCTGCTGTCCGTCGTCGACGAGAAGAAGCTGCTCAGGGTGCTGGGCCATCTGCTGTCCGAGGACGAGTTCCTCAGCCCGTACGGCATCAGGTCCCTCTCCCGCCACCACGCCGAACACCCTTACACCTTCTGGGTGCACGGCGAGGAGTACCGAGTCGGCTATCTCCCCGCCGAGTCGGACACCGGCATGTTCGGCGGCAACTCCAACTGGCGCGGACCCGTCTGGTTCCCCGTCAACGTGCTCGTCGTCCGGGCTCTGCTCAACCTGTACGGCTTCTACGGCGACGAGTTCACCGTCGAGTGCCCGACGGGCTCCGGCACCCGGATGACGCTGTTCGAGGTGGCCCGGGAGATCTCCGACCGGCTCGCCCGGCTCTTCCTGCGCGACGAGGACGGGCGTCGGCCCGTCTACGGTGGGCAGCGCACATTCCAGGACGACCCGTACTGGCGGGACCTGCTCTCCTTCCACGAGTACTTCCACGGCGACAACGGCGCCGGCATCGGCGCGGCCCACCAGACCGGCTGGACCGGCCTGGTCGCCGCCCTGATGACGGTCTTCGGCCGTCTCACCCCCGGCGACTTCCACGCCGTCCCCGCAAGGAGGACGAAGCGATGACCGGTGCGCTGCCCGCCCAGCCCGTGGACCACGAGGTGAACATCCGCGTCTGGCCCGAGGGGCGGGCCGGCGCCCTGCCGCAACGACGCGCTGCGCGTGGCCCTCACCGGAACAGTCCCGGACCTCGGCGAGGAGGAGATTCGCAGGGTCCCCCTACTGCGTCCGCCGCCGAGAACTTCCACTTGCGCTCTGCGACGTCGATCCGTTTGAGGAACCGGGTGCACCCGCACCGCCAGGACCTCCTCGCAGTGCGAGCGGTTGAAGATGCCGTTCTCGCCGCGCCGCGGCAGCCGGCGGGCACAGCGCCAGAGGTGGTCGTGGTCGAGTTCCTCGGTGGAGGGCACCCTGAAGTTCGCCACGTGGACGCCGGCGGCGGCTGGCTGCCGGGAACCGCCACGGGGTGCTGATACGCCTCCACTTCCTGGACGCCGGCGGCGTGGTCGGCAGGCAGCGCCACCCCGGTGCCGCACCCGTAGCGGATCGATGGACTTCGCGATCCGCTCGGCCCTTTTGTCCGTCATTTCCCGCTGCCCCAGGCCCGCTACGACTCCGAGTCCGGCTCCACCACGCACAGGCCCCAGATCACGAAGCCGTACAGCGCGATCAGGGTGAGCGACCAGAACGGGTAGTACGGGATGGAGAGGAAGTTGACGATGACCAGCAGCGCGGCGATGAGCACGCCCATGACCCGCGCCCACTTGGCGGTGGCCGCGAGGCCGATGCCCACGAGCACGGCGACCGCGCCGAGGACGAGATGGATCCAGCCCCAGCTGGTCAGGTCGAACTTGAACGTGTAGTTGCGAGTGGTGAGGAAGACCTCGTCGTCCGCGATGGCCATGATGCCGCGGAAGATGTCGAGGGTGCCGCACATGATGAGCATCACGCAGGCGAAAGCCGTCAGTCCGCCGGCCGCCGCCCGGACGCCCGCCGAGCGCTGGTGTTTTGATGTCGAGGTGGCCATGACAGGGCCTCCGTCTTCGGGGTGGCCGCGGTGTGCGGCCCTTCGCCCATGGTTCCTACTCCGGCACCCACGCCCCCGACGTCACCTCGCATGGGTGATGACGAATGATCAGGGGCCGCCGACCATGGCCGGGTTGCAGCACTCGGAGCCGCGCTCAGGAGCCACCGGGGTTCAGCAGGGCTCAGGAGCCGTAGCCCAGGAGATCGTCATGGCCGTACCCCCCGTCCCCACCTCCGGGGACCGCCCGGCACTGTCGCGGAGGACCGCTCGGCGGATCCTCGCCCCGCTGGCGCTGGCGCAGTTCATCTGCAGCTTCGCCGGCTCGAACATGAACGTGATGATCACTGACATCAGCGAGGACCTGGACACCAGCGTCCAAGGCGTGCAGACCGCGATCACGGTGTTCCTGCTCGTCATGGCCGCTCTGATGATCCCGGGCGGAAAACTGACCGACCGCTACGGCCGCAAACGCTGTCTGGTGACCGGCCTTGCCGTCTACGGCGTCGGCGCCCTGCTCAGCGCGGCCGCCCCCGGCCTGGGCGTGCTCATCCTCGGCAACTCGATCCTGGAGGGCGTCGGGACGGCGCTGCTCATCCCGCCCGTCTACATCCTCATCACGCTGCTCTTCACCGAAGTGACCTCCCGTGCCCGGGCGTTCGGTGCGGTCATGGCATTCGGCGGCATCGGCGCCGCCGCCGGACCGCTGATCGGCGGACTCATCACCTCGGCCCTCAGCTGGCGGGCGGCCTTCGTGTTCCAGGCGCTCGTGGTCGCGCTGATCATCGTGCTGTGCCGGCACGCCGAGGACCCGCTGCCCGCCGACCCGGCCCGCGTCCTCGACACCGGCGGGGCGGTCCTGTCGGCCGTCGGACTGATTCTTCTGGTGATGGGAATCCTGGCCACCGACGACAACGGCCGGCTTTCCGCCGCCCTGCTCCTGGCCGGCGGGCTGGTGCTGGCCTGGTTCTTCCGCCGGACGGTGGTTCAGGAACGCTCCGGCCGTGAACCGCTGCTCTCCTTGAGCCTGTTCCGCAACCGCGTCTCCAATCTGGCCCTGGTCACCCAGCATCTCCAGTGGCTGCTGCTGATGGGCGTCTCGTTCACGGTGGCCGCCTACCTTCAGGTCGTGCGCGACTACGACGCCATACGCACCGGAGTCGTCTTCACGGCCGCCACTCTCGGTCTGCTCGCCTCCTCGCTCGGCGCCGAACGGTTCGCGAAGCGGCGGGAGCAACGCACCCTCGTGATGGTGGGCTTCGCGGTGTCGGTCTGCGGCATCGGGGTGCTCGTCGGCATGGCGGACGGCACCACGAGCGCCTGGGCCTTCACCCCCGGCCTGCTGATGATCGGCCTGGGACTCGGGGTGATGCTGACGCCGTCGGTCAACGTGGTGCAGTCGAGCTTCGGGGAGGACCGGCAGGGGGAGATCTCCAGCCTGTCCCGCAGTGTGTCCAACCTGGGCTCGTCCGTCGGTACGGCGGTCGCCGGCACCATCCTGGTGGCGGACCCCGCCTTCGGCGCGTACGCCGCCGCGATGATCGTGCTCGGAGTCGTCGGACTCGGAGGACTGGGCACCGCCGCGCTGCTGCCGCGGGAGAGGGGCGCACCGGCGCGTACGCGGGGGTGACCGGTGCCGGTGCGGGACGGATGGACGGCCGGCGCCCCGCCGCCGGTGGCCGTCCGCTCCTGCAGGCGCGACGCTCGCCGATCGTCCGTCAGAAGCGGTGATAGTGAACCGAGGTGGCGGTCAGCGCGTCCTGGACCGACGCGTGCCGGCGGCTGAACGGGATCCAGAGCAGGCCCACGGGCAAGCCGATGCAGAGCACGGCCCGCAGCAGGGCGCGAAGGACGCCGAGCAGCCGCCCGTCGCGGGTGGTGACCCGCAGGCCCAGCAGCCAGAAGCCGAGGGTGCCGCCCGTCGAGGTCCAGGCGAAGGTCAGATAGAGCACGGCGACGGCCCAGCTGAGCACGCCCTTCAGCCAGGTGGAAAGCTCGGGGATGCGCAGCGGCGGCCCGGTGACGAGCAGCCGCAGACCGCCGAAGGCGAGTTGTGCGGCGAGGCCGATGCCCGCCACCGCGAGTGCGTCGACCGCGGCCGCGAGGCAGCGCGAGACGACCCCCGCCGGGTCACCCTGCGGCGGCACCGCCCCGCCCCGGTCCTCCCGCGTCACGGCGGGCTCACGACGCGGGCCCGTGACCGTCGGCCCGCGCCGGGTCCGCGCCGGGTCTGTGCAGCAGCCGGTCGGCGACCCGGTTGACCATCCGGTCGGCCCGCATGCTCCGCGACCGAAGCGCGTCGACGCTCTCCTCGGCGATTCCCCCGCTCGTGTCCCGCACGATCCGGCCCAGGTCGACCTCCTCCAGGACGGCCCTGGTGAGCGCGGCCAGATCGATACGGGCGAGCACGGCGTCGATGTCGACGCGCGCGACGACCGGAGCGGTGTCCAGCCGCTCGGCGACCCGGTCCACGTCCACGCGGTCGGCGACCCGGTCCACGTCCACGCGGTCGGCCACGCGGTTCACGTCGACCCGGTCGGCGACTCGGTTCACATCGATCCTGGCGGCCAGGTCGTCGAGGTCGAGGCGGTCCACGACGGCCGCCGTGAGCGTCCGGATCAGCCGGTCGGTGACGGCGCGGGCGGCCCCCAGAGTGCGGCACGCCACACGTCCCGCCAGGTCGAGGGGGTTCAGCATGCCGCACCAGGTCATTCCGTCACCGCACCACGGCGCCGGCAGGGCCGCCTCATCCGTCGCGGGTGAGGCGCGCGGGCGGAGTGCGTCCGGGTGGGGCGAAGATCACAAGCCCCCGACCTCATGCGGAGGCCGTCCGGTCAGTACCGTGAGCGGGTGCTGAAGCGCAAGAACACGTTCTCGTCCTGGCGGCGCCGCATGGCGCAGCGTGCCGTCCACGCGGGCTGGGCCTGGGTGCAGCGCACGGGTTCCGTGACCGCCGAGCAGCCGGGTCGCTTCCGCTTCGGCGCGATGGGAACGAGTACCAGACTCGCCTTCCCGCTCGGCACGGTCTTCGGCGAGCCGTGGATCCACCTCGGGTCCCACTGCATCGTCGGCGAGCAGGTGACCCTGACGGCCGGACTCATGCCCGACCTGGACCTCGGCCCCGACCCGATCCTGCGGATCGGGGACGGAGTGGTGCTCGGCCGGGGCAGCCATGTCATCGCCGACACGACCGTCACCATCGGCAGCGACTGCTACTTCGGACCGTACGTCTATGTGACGTCGACGAACCACTCGTACGACGATCCGCACGAGCCGATCGGCAAGCAGTGGCCGCGCATGGAGCCGGTCGAGATCGGGCCGGGGTGCTGGATCGGGACCGGTGCCGTGATCCTGCCGGGGGCCCGGATCGGGCGGAACGTGGTCGTCGCCGCGGGCGCGGTGGTGCGGGGTGTCGTGCCCGACCACGCGGTGGTGGCGGGGGCCCCGGCTCGGGTCGTGCGACGGTGGACGCCCGAGGAGGGCTGGCAGCCGCCGCTCCGGACGCCGGCACCGGTGCCGCTGCCCGAGGGGATCACCCCGGAGCAGCTGAACGCGCTGGCGGAACTGGACGAGGAGACCGCGGCGAGGCTCGCCGAGCTGGACTGAGCGGGCCGCTCAGCCGGTCGCCAGGAGCAGCGTGCCCACCAGGGCCAGGCCCGCGCCCGCCGCCTGGACCGCGTGCAGCCGTTCGCTGAGGAAGCCGCGGGCGGCCAGCGCGGTCACCACCGGGTAGAGCGAGGCGAGTACGGCGGCCACGGTGACGGGTCCGAGCTGGGCGGCGACCGCGTAGGTGCCGTTCGCCGCGACGTCGGCCAGGCCGATGAAGGCCAGGGCCGGCAGGGAGGCCCAGGGGAAGCCGGTCGGGGGGAGGGCCGGGTTGCCCCTGCGCACGGAGGTGTACAGGGCCGCGCCGCCCACCGCGACGTTCGTCACCCGCTGGACGAAGAGGGCGAGGAACAGGCCGGTCACCGTCGTCGACGCCTCCGCGATCAGCGCGAACACCATGCCGAAGCCGAGGGCCGCGACCAGGCTGAGGACGATCGCCTCACGCTGCACGGGAGCGCCCCTGAGCTGCGGACCGCCCGCGAGGACGACGCCGAGGACCGCGACCGCGATCCCCGCGAACTGGGTCGGGCCCGGGCGTTCGCCGAGGAAGAGACCCACCCCGACGGGGACCGCGACGCTGAGGGTGCCGAGCGGGGAGACGACGCCCATCGGGCCGAGCGCCAGCGCCTTGTAGAAGGAGATCATGGCGACCGGGCCGACGACGCCCGCGGCGAACGCGAACCACAGGCGCGGTCCCGCCTCGCTCCAGCCGCCCGTGGCGACCACGATCGCGCCGAGCACGGCCGTCGCGATCGCCTGTGAGACGACGACCACCGTGAGGGCGGGGGTACGCCGGGTCAGCAGTCCGCCGCCGAAGTCGGCGAGGCCCCACAGGAGGCTCGTGGCCAGGGCGAAGAGTGCTGTCACGGGGTGCCTCGCAGTACAGTTCGATGAACAATGCGGTTCACCCCACCGTAGTTCAACAACGTGCACGCTGTCATACAAAATATTGGACGTGAAGTGTCGGACCTCGACCTGCTGACCCAGTCCCTGGCGCGTAACGTCAAGCGCTGGCGGACCGAGCGCGGCTTCACCCTGGACGTGCTCGCCGCGCGTGCCGGGGTCAGCCGCGGCATGCTCATCCAGATCGAACAGGCCCGCACCAACCCGAGCATCGGCACGGTGGTGAAGATCGGTGACGCGCTCGGCGTCAGCGTCACCACCCTGCTCGACTACGAGCAGGGCCCCAAAGTGCGGGTCGTCCCGCCCGAGCAGGTGGTGCGCCTCTGGCACACCGACGCGGGCAGCTACAGCCGCCTGCTGGCGGGCACCGAGGCGCCCGGCCCGCTGGAGATGTGGGAGTGGAAGCTGATGCCCGGCGAGAGCAGCTCCTCCGACCCGCACCCGGTCGGCACCGTCGAGATCGGCCACGTCACCGCCGGGGAACTGACCCTCACGGTCGACGGGGCCGAGCACCGCGTCCCGGCCGGTTCCAGCGTCACGTTCGACGCCAACGCGGCCCACACCTACGGCAATCAGGGCACCGAACCGACGGTGTTCGTGCTGGCCATCTCGGTCCCGCCCGCCCCCTGAGACACCCGGCGGGGCACGGTCGTACGGCTGTTAGCGTGCCGTCATGGACGCACCCATCGGACACTTCGACCACGCCACGCCCGCCCCCGACTGCCTCGACGAACTGACCGCGCCCGTCGCGGACGCCGTACGCCGCTGGAGCGGCAGCGTGCCCGCCGAGCAGATCGTCTACGTCGACACCGACCCCCAGTGGGCCGACACCGCCGTCTTCGTGGAGCACTACGGGCGGGAACTGCTGGAGCGGTCGGCGAACTGTGTCGTGGTGGCGGGCAAGCGCGGCGGCGAGTCCACGCTCGCCGCGTGTGTCGTGCTGTCCACCACCCGGGTCGACGTCAACGGCGCCGTACGCCGCCAACTCGGCGCCCGCAAGGCCTCGTTCGCCTCGATGGACATCGCCACGGGGGAGACCGGCATGGAGTACGGCGGCATCACCCCCGTCGGACTCCCCGCCGACTGGCCGCTGTTGGTCGACTCGGCCGTGGTCGACCTGCCCTACGTCCTGGTCGGCAGCGGGCGTCGGCGCGGCAAACTGCTCGTGCCGGGCAAGGCGTTCGCGGAGCTGCCCGGCGCGGTGGTGCTCGACCGGCTGGGGATCTGAACTCAGGCCGCCATGTGGTGGGCGAGGGCGAGATGCGGGTCCGTCTCGCCCGGGAGCGGGGCCGGATCGGCGTGCACCAGGGCGGCCGTCAGGCGCGGGACGGCGTGGACCAGCGCGTGTTCGGCGTCGACGGCGATGGCGTGCGCCTGCCGCACCGTCGCGTCGCCGTCCACGACGACCGCCACCTCGGCGCGCAGCCGATGGCCGATCCAGCGCAGCCGCAACTCGCCCACCCCGCGCACCCCTTCGACCTCCGACAGGGCCCGCTCGGCCCGGTCCACCAGGGCCGGGTCCACCGCGTCCAGCACCCGCCGGAACACCTCGCGCGCCGCGTCCCGCAGGACGAGGGCGATGGCGGCCGTGATCGCCAGCCCCACGATCGGGTCGGCGAGTTGCAGGCCCAGCGCCGAACCACCGGCGCCCAGCAGCACCGCGAGCGAGGTGAAGCCGTCCGTGCGGGCGTGCAGTCCGTCGGCGACGAGCGCGGCCGAGCCGATGTCCCGGCCGACGCGGATGCGGTAGCGGGCCACCCACTCGTTGCCCGCGAAGCCCACGAGCGCCGCGACCGCGACCGCGGGAACCTGCTGCACGGGGCGCGGATCGAGGAGCCGCTCGAGCGCGGTCCACCCGGCGAACGCGGCCGACGCGGCGATCGTCAGCACGATCGCGATGCCCGCCAGGTCCTCGGCCCGCCCGTAGCCGTACGTGAACCGCCGGGTCGCCGCCCGCCTGCCCACGAAGAAGGCGATCCCGAGCGGCACGGCGGTGAGCGCGTCCGCGGTGTTGTGCACGGTGTCGCCGAGCAGCGCGACCGACCCGGACACCGCCACGACCCCGGCCTGCGCCAGCGCCGTCACGCCGAGGACCACCAGCGACACCCACAGGGCGCGCATGCCGCGCGCCGATGACTCCAGGGCCGGGTCGAGCTTGTCGGCGGTCTCGTGCGAGTGAGGGGTGAGGAGGTGCTTGAGGCGGTGCCGGAGGGATGGCTTGTGCCCGTGCCCGTGCCCGTGCCCGTGCGGGGCGTGAGTGTGCTCATGGCCGTGTGCGTGGGGGTGCCGGTCGCTCACGTGCAGACCCCTTCCGGTGCGTGCGGTGGACGTCCGCCGCCCACTGCCGCCATTATGTGCGTATGAGCGCACGCATGCACCTATCACCTGCGCATCATGCGCACCCGCGTACCCCGGGCGACGAACAGTTCGCCCTGGCCGCCGAACTCCTCGCCCTCCTCGGCGACCGCACCCGCCTCGTCCTGCTGCACTCCCTCGCGGACGGCGAGGCGGACGTCACGACCCTCACCGAGGCCTGCGGGGCGGCCCGGCCCGCGGTCAGTCAGCACCTGGCGCGGCTGCGGCTGGCGGGGCTGGTGACCACACGCAAGGAGGGCCGGCGGGTCATCTACTCACTGCGCGACGGGCATCTGCGCCGCCTGGTCGACGAGGCGCTGAACGTGGCGGACCACCGGATCGGCGACCGGCCGGTGCACGACTGAGCCAGTGACTCAGCGGTCGGGGTCCATGCCCAGGTACTGCTCGGCGAACGCGAGCGCCGCCGCCGGGGAGGCGAAGAGGCGGCGCAGACGGGCCTGGGTGGTCCCGGCGAGATACGGATCGCCGGACGAGGTGCCGTGGTAGATCTCCGACAGCCACCAGGAGAACTCCTGGTAGTCCCAGACCCGGCCCAGACAGGCTTGCGAGTAGCGGGTCAGGCCGCTGGAGTCGCCCTTGGTGAGCTGGGCGACCAGCGCGTCACCGAGCAGGAAGGCGTCGTGCAGGGCGAGGTTCATGCCCTTCGCCGCGATGGGCGCGGTGAGATGGGCGGAGTCGCCCGCGAGGAAGAGACGCCCGAACACCATCGGTTCGACCACGTAGTTGTGCATGTCGAGGACCCGCTTCTCGATCAGGCGGCCCTCGGTGAGGCGCGGGGCGCCGTTCGCCCCCAGGCGCTGCTGCAGCTCCGACCACACCCGGTCATGCGACCAGTTGTCCGGGTCGTCGCCGGGCGGGCACTCCAGGTAGTAGCGGGTCACCTCCGGGCTGCGCGCCATGTGCCCGGCGAAGCCGTTGGGGTGGATGCCGAAGACCACGCAGTCGTTGGAGGGCGGCGCCTGCGCGAGCAGCGCCAGCCAGCCGATGCCGTAGTCGTGCCGGGAGACGAGCGCGCGGTCCGGGGTGAGCAGAGCGCGGGTCACGCCGCGCGCCCCGTCGGCGCCCACCACGAAGTCGCAGGGGATCAGCCGGTCTTCGCCGTCGGCGTCGACGTACTCCACGACCGGGTGGTCCGAGTCCAGGTCGTGCAGCCGGACGTCCCGCACGCCGAAGCGTATGGAGCCGCCGCGGACGTCCGCGTACTCGTGCACCAGGTCCGTCACCAGCAACGGCTGCGGATACACCCAGTGGTGACGGCCCGTCAGGCGGGTGTACTCGAAGCGGTACCGTTCCCCGCCGAGCCGGAACTCGCACTCCGTGTGCCGCTGCGCCCGCTCCAGCAGGTTCGCCGCGAGACCCCGCCGCTCCAGGCCGCGTACCGCCCACTCCTCCAACACCCCGGCCCTGGGCCGCTGTTCGATGAACGTACGGGTCTCCGTCTCCAGGACCACGCAGTCGACGCCCACTGCCCGCAGGATGGCGCCGACCGTGAGACCGGCCGGGCCGGCGCCGATGATGACGACCGGCTTGTGGAGCGGGAGCGCCCCGGTGGGGAAGGGGGAGGCCTCAGTCATCCGAGCATTATGTCCGCGCCCTGCGCCGCCCGGGAACGGAGTACCGTGGAAATCCGGGTGACGGGGTGAGGTGGGTGGGTGGTCGCGTGGGTGCCGGCGGACTTCTACCGCGCCGTCGACGACGGCCTCCAGTGCACGCTCTGCCCCTTCCGCTGCTGGCTGCGCGACGGTGACACCGGCGCGTGCAAGGTGCGGCGCCGGGAAGGTGATCGGGTGCTCACGGCGGCCTGGGGCACGACCGTCGAGCACTGGTCCACCGTGGAGCGCAAGCCCCTCTACCACTTCCGGCCCGGCCTGCCGCTGCTGACCCTGGCCCCGCCCGGCTGCTCGTTCCGCTGCGACTACTGCGTCAACCATCGTGTCTCGCAGTACGGCAGGGACCCGGACAGCCGAGTCGCGGCCCACGAGACGGACGTCGAGAAGCTGGTCGCGGCCGCCGCCGAGCGGGGCGGCGGCCTCGCCCTCTCCTACTCCGAGCCGTCCCTGGCGGCCGAACTCACCCTCGAACTCGGCGCCCGCGCAGAGCCGTTGGGCGTCCCCCTGGTGTGGAAGAGCAACGGCTTCCTCACCCCCGAAGCCGTGCGGCGCGTGAGCCCGGTCCTCGCCGCCGTCAACATCGACGTCAAGGCAGCCGACGAGGACGCGCACCGCCGACTGACCGGGGCGCCGCTCGGCCCGGTGCTGGAGACGCTGCGGCTGCTGAAGGCCGCCGGGGTGTGGGTCGAGGTGAGCACGCCGCTCGTCCCCGGCACCAGCGCCGAGGACGAACAGCTCGCGCGGATAGCCGAGTTCGTGGTTTCACTCGGCCCGGACACGCCCTGGCACCTCCTCCGCTTCACCCCCACCTACCGGCTGCGTGACGAGCGGCCCACGCCGCCCCAGCGGCTCGCGACCGCGGCCCGCATCGGACGGGACGCCGGACTGCGGTACGTGTACGTCGAACGCGCCCTCGGCGCCGGGGGACGGGCCACCCACTGCCCGCGGTGCGGTGTCGAGGTGGTGGCCCGAGGGGTATGGGGGCAGACGGAGAGCCGTCTGCGCGGCGGCAGTTGCCCGGCCTGCGGGGAACGGATCGCCGGGATCTGGACCATGGACGAGAGGGGTGGGGCATGAGCACCGAGTACCGCTTCGTGGAGGACCTGCCGGACCTGATCGACGCGTCCGAGTACGACGACCATCCCGACGGACGGCTCGTACGGCTGCGCATCAGCTGGGACGAGCAGGGGGTCGAGGTGCTCGGGGACGCCTTCCGGCCGGACATGCTGGAGGCCTTGCTGGAGAGGATGGGGCCCGAGGCGGTGGAGCAGATGCTCTGCGGGTGACCTGGACCGCCTAGAGCCTTCCCAGGATCTGTACGAGCACCCGTCGCAGCTCCTCCCCGCCCGGCTCCGGTGCCAGCACCCAGGTGTCCGGCCCGTCCGGCGGCACCGGGTGCCGCGGATAGTGGACCCGCAAGGCCAGCGCACCCGGCACGGGCAGCGGCGGCTCGTGGACATGGGTCAGCAGCAGGGTGCGGGGCTCGCCCGAGTCGACCGCGGCCAGCGCGCGTGCCGCCGCCCGGGCCAGCCCCGCCGCACGCACCGGGTCGGCGGGCTCGGGCAGCACCGGGGTCCACAGCCGGCGCAGATCCGACGCCGACGTCAGCCGCGCGGGCGCCCCGCGTCCGTCGAGGCGCACCAGCGCCACCGCGCGGTCGGCCTCCAGCAGCGCCGCCGCCAGCAGATGCGCGCACAGCCGCAGACAACTCCCCACCTGCCCCTGGGCCGCGGCCCCGGTGTCCAGGACCAGCACCGCGTCCCGTTCGGTCCACGGCAGCCGCCCGCGCCGGGTGCGGTACAGCAGCGCGTCCTGCGCCCACAGGGCGTTCAACAGGGGTGCGGGCAGCGCCATTTGGCCGGGCACGAGGCGGTCGGGCGGGCCGTGGCGGGCCCACTGGGCCGGAGCGCCGGCCGTGGTGGGGCCGGGGACGTCGTCACCGAGGAGGACGGGCAGCCGTGCGGGCAGGTCCGGGAGGCGGGCGGCGGCCTCCGCGGCCGACGTCCACGGTCCGTCCGCGAGGCGCAGCGGCAGCGCGGGGTCCTCGCGGACCGCGTCCGGCCCCAACAGGGCCAGCAACGGCAGCAGTTCGCGCTTGACGCGGTCGAGGGCGGCGGTCAGTCCCGCGGTCGTGACGGAAGGCCGCTCCGGCTGCTCGGCGCTGCCCCGCAGGCCCCACTCCAGTGTCGTGCGCAGTTCCTGAAGAGGGATGCCCGGCGGCGGGACGTAGCGTGCGTCCCTCGGCAGCCGCGACGCCACCAGTGCGCTGAGCGCCGGATGCGCGGAGCGCGGCCAGCCCAGGTCACGCAGCGCGCGGGCGGCCGGGCTCTGGTGCACGAGCCGTCGCCCCGCCGGGGGCGCAGGCCGCAGCAGCGCCGAGATGCCGGCGAGCACGTCCAGCGGGACGGCCGCGTCGACGGCGGCGGCCAAGGCGCCCAACTCCGCCAGGTAGTCGGGGGGTTCGGGCAGCCGGGGGCCCGGCTCCGTGGCCTCCGCGGAGGTCCGCAACTCCCATACGACCGTGCGTCCGCCGCTGTGGGTCACCACCAGCCGGTGGCCGTCCCGGTCCCAGCGCACCGCCCACACCGGCCCCTGCCCAGGGCCGCCCTCCAGGGTCATCGCCACCGTGCCCCGGCCCACGTCCCACACCTCGACCACCGCGGTGTCCGCACCGGGCCCCGGCGCGGCGAGCAGCGAACCGTCCGGCGACCAGGCCAGTGCCGGTGCCCAGCCGCGCCCGCCCGGCGCGCCGAACTCCCGCAGCACCCGCCAGGTGAGCGTCGACCACACCACCGTCGGCCCCTGCCCGGCGGGCGGGGTCGCGGCCAGCCGGCTGCCGTCCGGCGACCAGGCGACGCGGGCGGCGAACGCGCCCGAGGGCAGCGCCAGCCGCCGGGCCCGCTCCCGACGCGGCATGTGCCAGAGCATGACCGCGCCGAGGGTTCCGGCCGCCAGCGTCGTCCCGTCCGGTGACCAGCAGGGGCGGCCCGTGCCCTGCGGAAGATGCAGGCTCCTGCGCTGGTGCGCCGGGGCGCCCCGGGCGTCCAGGACGTGGACGAACAGGTGCGTCGGCGCGGGACCGGGCTCGGGCACGACGAGCGTCGCCGATCCCTCGGCCGGCGCCGGGCACCAGGCGGGGGCCTGGCCGCCCTCCAGCACGGCCCGGATCTCCCCGCTCTCCAGGTCGAGGACGGTCAGCCCGGCCTGCCCCTCGCGTGAGGCGCAGGCCAGCAACTCCGGTGCGGTGGGCGACAGTTCGAGGTCATGCGCGCCGCCCGGTCCGGTGACTGCGTGTGCCTGTCGGGTGGTGTCGATTCGGCTCGGGGTGATGCGGGCGGTGTGGCTTCGGCCGGTGTCGCTTCTGTGCGTGCTGTTCCGGCCGGAGCCGGTTGGGCCCGTGCCGCTCCGGCCGGTGTTCCCTCGGTCGGCGTCATCTCGCGTGGCGTCACCTCGCGTGGTGTCGCCTGGGCCGGCATCGCCTTGGCGGTCCTCGGCCCGGGCGGTGTGCAGCGCGGCGAGCGAACCCGGTTCGGTCTCCAGCACCCACCGGCCGTCCCGCGCCGACACCGCGACCGCCGGAGCCCACAGCCCGTCGCCCCCGTCGTGCAGCAAGGTCCGCCCGGTGACCCGCGGCGCCCGGTCCCGCAGCGCCGGCAGAGCCCGCCCCACCGACCGGCACATCGCCGCGGCCCAACTGCGCAGCAGCACGCCCACCCGGCGCTCCGCGCGATACGGGGCCGCGTCCGGCAGCTCCCACAGCTCCGTGCCCGCATCGGCGGTGCACAGCACCCGGCCCGTCGCCGAGATGCTCAGGTCGCGCGGCGCGGTGACCCGGGCGGGCAGGTGCGCGACCCGCTCCAGCGCGCGGTCGAGGACGAGCAGTGCCTCCCGGTCCGTGGCGGCCACCACGAACCGCCCGGTGCGGCTGAAGCCCAGCCCCACGACGGCACCGGGGACCGGGGCGTCCGCGAGGGCCCGGCCGGTGGCGCGGTCGACCAGGTGCAGTCCGGCCGCGTCGGCGAAGACCAGCGCGTCCCGGTCCGGCGACCAGGCGAGGGCGGTGATTCCGGTGCGGCCGGTGCACGGGGCGAAGTCCATCCGCACCGGCGAGACGCTCCACAGCTGGAGCGCGGTGGCGGTGGCCAGGCACAGCTGGCGGCCCTGCGGGTCCCAGGCCAGGGCGATCACCGGGTCGACGGTCGGCAGCGGGGACGAGACGAGGGTGCCCCGGTGATGGACCAGCACCCCGTCACCGGCGCAGGCCACCCACAGCCCGTCGGGTGACACCGTGAGCGTGTCCGCGCCCGCCGGCACCGGGAAGCCGTCGTCGGCGAGGGCCCCGCTGTCCCCGTCGTACACCTCGACCCGCCCGGCGCGCAGCACGAACACCTCGCCGCCGTCCGGTCCCCAGTCCACGGCCGCAGGCAGTCCCTCGCCGGGCGCCGACCACAGCACGCGCCCGGTGTCGTCCCGGCAGCTCAGGAGACGGTCGCTGAGATGCACGAACGCCGTGCCGTCACGGGAGAGTCCGGTGCAGGGCCCGGTGCCGGCGAGGGTGAGGAGCCTCCGGGGCGCGGGCGAGGCGGTGCTCTCGGGACCGGCCGTCACGGACGCCCCGCGCGGCCGGACCCGTCGTGGAGGCTCGCCGCCTCCGCTCTGCCAAGCCTTCCCGCGGGGCGTTCGCCGAGTTCTGCGGTCATCGGTCCGGTACGGCTTTGCGTGGGGCCTTCGTCCAGTTCTGCGGTCACCGGTACCGTGCGGCTTCCCGCGGGGTGTTCGCCGAGTTCTGCGGTCGTCGGTCCGGTACGGCTTTGCGTGGGGCGTTCGCCGAGGCCCGCCGTCACCGGTCCTCCGCCCCCTCCAGCGCCGCCTGCTCGAACAGGCGGGCCGCCTCCAGTAGGTCGCCCGCCGAGCGGTACGCCTCGGCCGCGGCCTCGTGGTCGCCCAACGCCCGCAGCCGTGCGGCCCGTTCGAGGGCCTCGCCGGGGTCCTGGCGGGATGTCGGAGTCGCTCCCGCGGGTGCGCCGCTCGCGCCCGCCAACGCGGCCAGGGCGTCCAGGAGTTCCTGGCCCGCCTTGGACAGCCCCGTGGAGACCTCGACCGGGTCCGGCGGCGCCCACAGGGTCCACAGCGGGACCATCGGGGCGAGCGGGAAGCGGTGCCGGCCGCCGTGCCAGCAGACCACCGCGGAGGTGCCGTCGAGGGCGAACAGCCGGGTGCGGGCCGTGGGCGGCAGCGGGGGCGTGAGGGTGTGCCCGGACTCCAGGTACAGGCTGCCGGGGCCGATCCGGTGCAGCGGCACCCCGAAGGGCAGGTCACGGGCCAACCCGGCCGGCTCCAGCAGCAGATGGTGACCGGGACCGGGCAGCAGGAAGCCCGCCTCGCCCAGGACGCGCCCCGGCAAGTACCGCCGTAACAGCGGGAGTTCGTCGTCGTGGACCAGGACCGCGTCGACCGAGGTGGCCGCGTGGGTGTCCGCCACCACGCGCACCCGTACCGTCGGCACTCGCGCGCCCTCCGGCAACGCGTGGGACGTGGACGCCGGTTCGGGGGCCACCCCGATCAGCTCGGCCGGTATCGGGGAGGGCGTACCGAGCGGCTCCAGTCGCAGCGGCGGGCACTCCTCGACATCGCCGACCAGCCACAACTCGCCGTCGGGCACGGGGGAGTACAGCAAGGCGTCATCGACGGGAGGGCGCAGCCGTACGTCCAGCAGCAGTCGCTCGCAACCGGCCACCGGCCGGCACACCGCGGTCCGGGGCAGCGCCGACAGCGCCACGACAAGGGCGTGCGGGAGCTCCTCGGGCGACGTCAACGACAGCACCGTCACCTCGTGTTGAGAGGCCTCCGGACTGTCCAGGGGGCGGGCGCGCACGACGAGCGTCGACACCTCCACGCCGAAGGCCAGCGCCTGGCGGACCACGGAGGACAGCAGTTGCGGAGCTGCCAGTACGTGCAGGGCGCGGTGGGTGGCGGGGCCGGGCGGTGACAGGGGGAGGCGGGCGACCAGGTCCACCGTGTCGAGGCGGGGCCAGGACAGCACCTCCGCCAACTGGTGCGGCCCGCCGTAGCGTTCGGCGAGCGCTCCGTGGCCGAGCAGCGGCCGGGGCTCGCCGCCGTGCAGCGTCAGCAGGTCGGTGCCGACGGCCGGGCCGATGACACTGAGCAGCCAGACGGCCCCGCCGCCCGGCTCCGCGTGACAGCTCCACTCCGCCGCCCCCGCCCGGTGCAGCGCCTCGATCGCGCCGAGGACCCGGTGGGCGGCGGGAAAACGGGCGGCGACCCGCCAGTCGACGGCGGGCGAGGAGGTGTACGACACCGGCGGCACCGGTAACGGGGGGTCCTCCTCCGGCGGGCGTGCCGGGCGCACGCTGAAGGGGACGCCGTGGTCGTGGGCGCCGTTCGCCTGGTGCGGCGGCCTCGGATGGGGGCGGGCCGACGGGGTCTGGGGGGCGGCCGGTGAAGCCGGTGTCGGTGCTCCGCGGGGTGCGGGGCGCGCCACGATCGGTGTCGCCGGGGTGCCGGGGGAGGGCGCGCTGTCCGGGGTGATGCGGTTCAGGAGGCGGCGCAGGGGGCTCTCGCTGCGTTCCATGGCTCAGGGTCCTCCCGCCCGGCCGGAGTCCGCCGCGACGTCCGCGGTGTCCCCCGTCTCGACGGGCGGCCCGGACGGCAGCCAGGCCGCGGAGCCGAGCCGCTCGGTGGCCCACTCCCGCCAGCGGTTCAGGATGTCGCTGCCGCCGCCCTGGCCGTCGTAGGCCGCGCGGAAGAGCCGCGCGCCCCAGTCGAACCGCTCGACGCGGTCCGCGGCCTCGACGCCCCAGTCCAGCATCAGGCGGCGCTCGGTGCGCACGGCCAGGGACGGCAGCCGGGCCTCGACGCGGGGGAAGAGGGCGAGGAGGGGGCCGGGCGGGCCGCCGCCGAGACGGTCGGCGAGGGCGCGGGCGAGCTCCAGGCGGAGCTGCTGGGGGCCCTTGCCGATGGTGTCGGCGGCGGCGAGCAGCCGGCGGGCCGGGGTGATGTCGCCGGCCAAGAGCAGTTCCCAGGCGGCTTCCAGCCGGCGCCCGCGCTCCTGCCAGCAGCGGGCGGCGAGTTCGGGGCGGCCGAGGAGCCGGTAGCAGTGGGCCGCCTGCTCCGGGTGGCCGGCCTGCCGGTAGGTACGCGCGGCGTGTTCCAGGTCGCCGGCGCGATGGTAGGCGTCGGCCGCCGACCACTGCCAGCCGAGCAGGTCGTAGCAGCGGGCGGCCTCGGTGTGCGCCTGGATCTCGGCGTAGCAGCGCGCGGCCTGGAGCAGCAGCCGGGTCCGCCGGCTCATGTGGTCTCCCGCTCACCCGGCTCGGGACCCTCGGTCTCCTCGTCCTGTGTGTGCCGTGGCGTCTGCGGCGTCGGATCGTGTCTCTGGAGGGGGCGTTCCTCGAACGGAGAGATCTCCTCGACGTCCGGTCTGCGCGCCACGACCTGTCCCAGCTCGGCGCTGACCCGGTCATGCTCGGCGTCATGGTCGGGGCCGGAGCCGGCGCCGATGTCGTCCACCTGGAACAGCTCGACCTCTCCGGTGTCCGCGTTGAACCGGAACCGCACCCGCACCCGCATCGATCAGTTCTCCATCCCGCGTCAGTGCCCCATGCCGCCGGAACCCGCCCGAGTCGGTTCCGGGGCCAGTGCCCCCTGCCGTCGGAGTCCGCAGCAGCCGGTCCCCGAGTCCAGTTCTCCATGTCGCCGGAGTCCGCCGCAGCCGGTCCCCGAGTCCAGTTCTCCCTGCCGTCGGAACCCGCCCCAGCCGGTCCCGGTCAGTTCTCCATGCCGTCGAAGTCGATCTCGAACTCGATGTCGATGCCGCCGTCGGACTCCTCCTGCCGGATGCCGGTGGCGCCGTGCTGCCGGGCGAAGTCGAGCAGCGCCCGCTGATAGGCCGTCGCCAGCACGCCGTTGACGGCCCGCAGGCCGTCCTGGCCGAGCCGGGTGATGCGCTCGTGGTTGCGGGCCTCCAGGTCGGCCCGCACTCGCTCGCGCTCCTCGGCCAGCCGGGCGCGCGCGTCGTCGTCGGCGGCCTGCTGGAGCCGGTCCTCGGCCGCGGCAGCCGCGGCGGTCGACTCCCGGCTCGCCTGCGTCCGCAGTCGCCCCACCAGCTCCTGCGCCCGGCGTACGGCGTCGGCCTCGGCGACCTGCTGCGCCTCGCGCTCGGCCACCTCGCGGGTGCGTCCGGCGAACCCGTCAGCGTAGTACCGCCCTTCACCGCTGCCGGTCGCCCGGTCGCGGACCGTGCCGCGCAGCGTCTCCGCGGCGTGGCCCTCGACGGTGACCTGGTCCTCCAGACGGGCGGTCACGACCAGTTCGCCGGTGGCGGGGTCGTAGCGGACCCGGCCGTCCGTCAACTCCAGGACATGGCCGCCTTCTTCGGTCCGCCAGCCGTCGGCCGTGATGAGCGTGCGTTCGAAGACCTGGCGGGTGGCCTGCCCGAGGGTGCCGCCGAACGGATGGCGCACCTCCAGCTCGCTGACCACGGAGTCACTGGCGCGGGCACGGCGCTCCAGGGCGAGTTCCCACGCCTCGACGACTTCCCTGGTGGCCTCGACACGGACCCTGCGCGGATTGCACATAGAGCTGCTGTCCCCCTGATTGCGCGGCCGGGCGCGGGCGCCCGGCGGTGTGCGTCAGCCCTGGTCCAGCAAGGCCAGAGTGTTGTCGATGATACTCGCGAGCTCCCTCTCGCCCTCTCTGTTGCCCGGAACCGCACGCCGCAACTCCAGCCTCAGGGCATTGAGTTGACGAAGCACGTGTTCCACGGAAGCGGGCGGCGACCCGGCCGAGACCTGGCGGCCGAGCACCCGCGCCTCGGAGACCAGGCGTTGTACGGTCCGGGCGGGCTCGTCGGGGTCCTCGGCGGGGCCGCCGGTGCGGCGGCGTACCGCCTCCTGTACCACCGGCGCGTGCGCCGGGTCCGACCAGAAGTGTTCCAGCGGCCACAGGTCGGCGGGCTCGGCCCGCACCCGCTCCTCCCGCAGCGCCGCGGCGGCCACCAGCCGCAGGCCCCGGATGATCCGCCGGTCGGACAACGTCACGCCCTGGCCGAGGAGTTCACGGACCAGCTCGGCGTACTCGGGGGTGACCACGCTCAGATCGGCGTGCGCCAGCTGCCGGCCCAACCGGTCCAGGGTGGCCGGGTCGATCCAGGCGTGCTCGTCCCCGGCGGACGTGCCGCGGGCGAGCGCGGTGCCCTTCTCCAGGAGCTCGTCCAGCCGGTTAGCGGCCACCGGCGGGATCGTCAGCCGCAGCAGGAACCGGTCGGCGAAGGCCAGCAACGAGGGGTCCTGCGGGAGGGAGTTGGCGGCGCCGACGAGCGTGATGAGCGGGACCGTCTCCACGTCGTGGCCGTTGTGGAAGACCCGCTCGTTCATCACCGTCAGCAGCGTGTTGAGGATCGGGCTGCCGCTCTGGAAGATCTCGTCGAGGAACGCGACATGCGCCTTGGGCAGCATGCCGTCGGTGCGGAACCGGTACTGGTCGCCGTTCTGGAACGCGGGCACGTCCACCGGCCCGAACAGCTCGGCGGGTTCGGTGAACCGGGTCAGCAGCCGCACGAAGGGACGGCTGCCGAGCCCCGCCGCGAACCGGCTGACGAGGTCGGTCTTGCCGGTGCCGGGCGGCCCGAGCAGCAGTACGTGCTCGTGCGCCAGCACCGCGACCTCCAGCAGGTCCAGGGCGAGCCGCCGCCCCACGAAGTGCTGGTCGATGCTGCGGCCGAGCGCCTTGAGACGCCGTACGGCGTTGAGGTCGTCGCCACTCCAGGTGGCCGTCGCGGTGGTCATCGGCGCTCCGAGATCATTTCCAGGCGGCCCTGCTGGAGCCGCCCTACGAGCCAGCCCAGCCGGCGGGCGTCCGGTTCGATGCCGTGCATGTGACGGCCGACGAACGCGTCCCGCATCAGGGAGCGCAGCTCGTCGCCGTTGCGGCCCGCGGTGGCCTCGGCGATCAGCTCCAGCACCTCGTCGTCCAGGGAGATGTGATAGCGCCCCGCGTGGTGGCGCAGGATGGCCCGGCGGGCGGTGACGTCGGGCAGTGAGATGGCGATGGAGCGGAACCGGCTCGGCCGCAGCAGCGCCTTGTCGATGATGTCGATGCGGTTCGTCGTGCCGATGACCAGCATCGGGACCTCGGGCCGGAAGCCGTCCATCTCCGTGAGGATCTGCGCGACCACGCTGTTGCCGGCCCGGCTGCCGCCGTCGGGACGGTTGCTGCGCTCCATGGTGATCGCGTCGATCTCGTCGAAGACGATCACGGAGGGCGCGCTGCGCCGCGCGGACGCGAAGATCTCCCGCACCTTGCGCTCGCTCTCACCGACGTACATGTCGGTGACCTCGGGTCCGGACACCACCTGGATGGTGGCGTTCATGCCGTTGGCGATGGCCTTCGCGAACAGGGTCTTACCGGTGCCGGGCGGGCCGTAGAAGATGATGCCGCGCGGGACGAGCTCGGAGCGCACCTCCTCCATGTCGTCGGGCAGGCTCTGCGCGCCGCTGATGATGGCGAGGGTCTGCCGGATCTCGTCCTTGACCTCGTCGTAGCCGCCGATGTCGTGCAGCGTGACGTTGGGTACCTCGAAGTGCGAGGACTGCTGTGCCTTGAACGTCAGCAGCGTCTCGCGCAGGTCCTGTTGGGTGGCCCGCTTCGGCTGGGTCCGGTGCTTCTCGTGCGCGTACCGCATGGCCTGCCGCAGGCGTACGGGGTTCATGCCGGCGACGTGCTTGTAGAACTCGCGCGGCTGGAACCCCTCGAAGGTCTCCGCCTCCTCCCGCGTCACCAGCGCGGCCCCCAGCAGGGTCTCCGCGGACTCCGGCGTCTTCACCTTCGGCGGCAGACCGCTCAGGGTGACGCGGGCGCTGAACCGCTCGGCCAGCACGTCCGGCAGCGGCAGGGTGGGGTCGGCGAAAGCGAGGACCAGCTGGTCGGGGAAGGCGTAGAGCAGCTCGACCAGTTCGCGTGCCTCCGCGTGCCGGCCGATGTCGGCGCTCCCGGCCAGCAGATCGAGGTGGGTGAGGACGATGACGTCGCCCTCCTTCAACTCCTCCAGCTGGGCGCGGAGTCGGGCCAGCCGGCGCTGGCGGGTGTTCATCGGGGCCCCGTTCATGTCGCCGACGGGGTCGCCGGAACTGCGGCCACCGCCCTCGCCCTCCGTGGAGTCGTCGTCGAGCCGGATGCCGCGGCACTCGGCCAGCGTGACCATCTCCTCCCACAGATGGGTGACGATCAGCTTCTCGCTGATGACGAGGACGGGCAGGCGGCTGCGGAGCAGGGAGGCGACGCGTTCGATCTGCGGGTAGTAGGCGAGGCGGACGGCCTCGGCGTCGGTGATGCGGTCCGGGTGCTGGGCCTGTTCGGGTTCGGTGGCCGCTTCCACACCGCCGTTGTCGTTCTCGGCGGGCGGTTTGGCCAGTGATGTCGGAGCGGCGGGGGCCGCGAAGCCGGGCGGCGCGAACAGGGGCGTCTGCGGCGGGAGTTCGGGCCGCAGCCGGATGTCGGCGGCGAAGTCCGACCACGGCCGGTCCAGCAGCTCCTCGTCCAGCGGGTCGAGCAGCCACACCTCGCAGGAGGCCAGCACCTCCCGCAGCGGGCGGTCGCCCGCGGTGCCGAGCAGGTCCATCCGGTCGCCGTGGTCCGCGGTGGCCAGGCGCAGCGCTCTGGTCATCGGTCCAGCACCTCGCGCAGCGCCTCGAACTCCCGGACGCGGCCGTACACGCGGTGCAGTTCCGTGCCCGTGCGGTAGCCGCTCAGCAGCGGGCGGCGGCGCAGTTCCTCGGGATGGCGCCGGGCCAGGACGGACAGGGGCTGCCACCAGTCGAGCGTGGCCCGCGCCCACTGGCCGGGCGCGTCGTCCCCCAGCAGCCGGGCCGGGTCCTCCCGGGCCAGCCGCCGCACGTCGTCGGTGCGTTCGCGGTAGTGGCCGCCGTGATGCAGCAGCGCCGTCTCGTACACGTCGTACACGACTGTTCTCTCCCCCGGGGTGAAGCGGAACCGGCGCAGCAGCGCCGCGCGGTGACGGGCGGTGGCGGGCGAGGCAGGCGGGGCGGCGAGGCCCGCCACGGCCGCGCGCCGGCCCTCGGTGTGTTCGAGGAACCTGTCGAGGAGCTGCCCGCAGCGCTCCTCCGTACCCGGCGGAGGGTGGTCGAAGAGGGCGGTGAGCGGTGAGGCGCGCAGCAGGTCGGCCCGCAGCCCGGCGTCGAGCGGAGTGGCGGACAGGGCGCGCCCCACCAGACCGTGACGGGCCATCAGGTCACGGACGGTGCCCGAGCCGCCCACGCCCTCGGCCATCTGCCGTGCCGTCGGCGGATCGTCCCGCAACGCCAGTGCCGCCGCGACCATCAGCGGCTCCAGGCCCGCCGGCCCGCGGTCGCCGAGCGGCGGGTCGGACAGGTGCAGCCGGGCCGCGGTGACGCGGGCCAGCCGTTCGAGGAGGACGACGGGGTCGTCGTCGGTCCCGTCCGGCCGGGCCGAGGTGGTCGGAGGCGGCACCGGGGTGCCGTCGGGCGCCGGTTCAGTGATGGCCCAGTGAAGGATGCGTACTACGGTGGCTGTCAGGGTCGTCATCGAGGTTCCGGATCGGACAGGGCGCCATCCAGTCGCCGGAGGAGGCGTAGCAGGTCAGCACCCGCCGACGCGAGGTCAGGTTGATCAGGGCGGCCACCTGCCAGGGCCGCCGAAAGGTGTCCCGGTGCAGGTCGATGTCGGTGCGGGACAGGCCGATGGTGCGCTCGGTCTGGAAGAGATGGGTGTGGTACCAGCCGACGAGCTGACGGTCGCCGAGCGTCCGGCTCATCGCGCGGAACGAGTCCCCGGTGAACGTGAAGTGCATCAGCGAGGCCCCCGAGTGCTCGGCGGGCAGCACCTCGTCGACGATCACCGCGTGCAGGCCGGGGTCGTCGGCCCGCCGGAAGGCCCGGCCGACCAGGAAACCGCCCTCCTCGATCTCGGTCGACAGCTCCATCTCCATCAGCCTGCGCTGGACCCCGGTGCCGAGCAGCACCGCCACCGGCGCCCCGGTGTCGCTGAGTGTCACCTTGTACTCGGCCAGGTCGAGCAGCGGGATCTCGGGCTCGACCGCCGGCCGGATGCCGAACGGCAGCCGGGTGGAGCGGGAGACGTCGATGTCGTCTGTGCCGTCCACCACCGGGGGCAGC
The DNA here is from genome assembly GCF_003143935.1 of Streptomyces sp. Act143. Lineage (GTDB taxonomy): Bacteria > Actinomycetota > Actinomycetes > Streptomycetales > Streptomycetaceae > Streptomyces. The sequence continues at coordinate 9,126,402 of NZ_QFRX01000001.1, forward strand.
CGCTGCGCCGACTCCCCGTCCTCCGGCGAGGGCAGCCCGGCGATCCGGAACGCCCAGCGGCGCTCCTCGGGGGCGATCTCCCGGGCGAGCCGGGCCAGTACGGGGCCGACTAGACTGTTGACGGAGTAGGGCTTCTGGTAGACCACGCGTCCCTCCATATGGATCGCGACATGGATGTACCCGAAGTCGGCGCGGAGATTGGTGAGATGCAGATCCCCGTCATAGGTGTCGGTGTCGTGGGTGTCCGGCTCGTAGGTGTCGGGTCCGGGGTCGTTGCGCAGCATCAGCACGAAGCGTGGACGGCCCTTGAAGGGGGCCGTCTCCGCCGCGAAGGCCGGCTTCAGCAGCGCGATCAGCGGTTCGGTGCGCACCAGTTGGCGTGACTCGCCCTGGAAGAGCTCGATGTCAAGTGCCATCGGCCACCCCGTCCGTCCGCCGTATCCGCAGGGCGCCGACGCGTAGCGCGCCGTCGTCGGGCGGCGGGGCCGGCAGCGGTGGCTTGCCCCCGATGGCCTCGATCATGGCCACTCCGTCCTCCGTCTGAGCCCAATATGCAGCGATTGGGTTGAAACTGTCCGAGATCTCGTAATTACGATACCCAGCCATGTCCACCAGCATTTGGCACAGTTGGCCGAAGTCCAGGGTGGGGCGCCAGGAGTGGGCCAGCACCCCCAGGCACACGGCCCCTTCGGCCTCGGGGTACTGCGGATCGGGTCCCTTGATGTTCGGGTGGAAGATCGGGCTCAGCCAGAAGACGGCCGGGGCGACCAGCGGGAAGTCCGGACCCAGCAGGATCAGCAGGTTGTGCTTGTCCTGCGCCTCCGGACGCGGCAGCGCGCTCGCGCTCTGCTGCTCGGGGAGCCGCAGACCGGGCCCCTTGAAGCGGATCTCGTAGTCGGTGGGGAACTCGGGGTCGTCGGTGTCGACGATCTCGAAGTCCTCGTGCTGGTCCGCGTAGCGGTGCATCTCCTCGCGGACCCGGATGATCGCCTGCATCCGCAACCCGGCGTGCCCGGCGGTGGCTTCGGGAAATACGTGGAGCGTGTCGCCCTCCCGCACCCCCGCGTCGTGCAGGGACTGCGCCGGATCGAGGCGGATGAGGCCGCCGCCCGGCTGCTGGTGGTCGACGACGGTGCGCGGTCGCCGCCCCATCCGGCCCTCGTAGTGCGCCAGCACGGCGGCGGCGATGTCCCGCACCGGGGTGATCGACGGCACACCCGCCAGGTCGTAGGGCTGCCGATCCGGGCCATTGACCCGGAGCGCCTCCAGCAGATACGGCCGGTGGTCATACACCTCCTGCAGGATCTCCAGGTCCGCCGGGGCGCCCGCGGCGATCAACTCACCCCGCACGTCCTCGATCTGGCCGGCCGTCAGTTCCCGCGTCAGGGACATCGCGATCTGCCCCACCTGGGCCTCCTCGCCCTGGCTGACGAAGAACAGCTCGGCACGGGGGTCGAGGCGGCGCACCTCCTCGATGAACGCCGCGTGGTGCGTGCTGCACACGAAGACCAGGGTCGGGTAGGTCTCCGGCTCCGTCGGCGCCGCCGCGTGCGCGGACACCGACGCCGGACCGGAGGGCGGCGGGCCGTGCTGCTCGGCGCGGGGCGGCTGCGGCGGCTCGGTGACCGGCTCCAGCGCCTCGACGGAGGCCCGGAACACCGCGTTGCCCGGGTACTCGTTGTGCGCCGCGCGGGCCAGCAGCGCCTCTCCGTCCACCAGCACGCCCGCGTCGATCAGACGGCGCACCTCCGACCAGTAGAAGCGGGGCGCCAGTTCCGTGGACGGCAGGCGGGCCTCGCGGAACCCGATCGACCGCAGGACGATCTCGCCCTCCTGGGGGTTGATCACCCGCTCCAGCTCGTTGTACAGCTCGTCCCTCACAGGACACCCTCCGTCGTCGCGCGCCGTGCCTCGGTCAAGTCGCCCTGTCTGCCGCCCGGTTCCGCGGGCGCGGCGGCCAACTCGACGTACCGCAGCCCCGATCCGTCCCGTCTGGCCACGGGCAGTACTTCACGCGGCGCCACCCCCAGTGCGCTCAGCCGCGCCGAGGCGGGCGCGGACCGCAGCCGGGAGGTGACGGCGCGCACCGCGGCCCGCCGCCGCACCGGCCTGCTGAATCCTGCCCAGGCGAGCGGCTCTTCGTGCACGTCCATGTGGTCCAACAGGTCGGCCACCGTGGCCTCGTGGTCCAGCGGCAGCACCGGCACCTCGGCGGGCAGCCGTTCGTGCAGCGGACAGTCCGGGTCGGGGCGGTCACGCGGCGGGGCGCCGGACAGCGGTACGGCGAACCCGGCGGCGTCGACGCGCAACGGCGCCTCCGGCACCGACAGCCCCAGCAGCAGCCGTACGGCGAAGTCGGCGAGCCAGGCGCCGACCAGCGCGGACACCGGAGCCGAGGCGCCGACCTCGGCGGCCGGATCGGGCGCGGCGCACGACCATGGGTCGTCCTGCACCGCGCGCTCCGCCGGACCGAGACCGCAGGCCCGGCACCGTCCGCCGGGCGGATACCAGGAGACCTCGCCGCCCCACGCGTGCGTGCCGCCGTCGAGCATGCCCGTCCCGGCGAGCGTGCAGCGCCCCGCCAGGGAGATCCGGGCGGCCCGGCTGTCCAGCGCGCTCACCACCAGGTCGGCCTCGCGCAGTTCGGCGAGCCCGGCCCCGGAGACATGCGGCGCCGTACGGGCGTCCACGACCGTGCCGGGCGCGAGGTCCGCCAGCGCCCCGGCCAGCACCCGCGCCTTGGGGCGCCCCGCATCCGCCGCGCGGAACAGCGGACAGCGGCTGAGGTTGCTCACCGCGACCGTGTCCGGATCGCACACCACCAGCCGGCCGACACCCGCCAACGCCAGCGTCTGGGCGACCGTGTTGCCCAGCGCCCCGGCGCCGACGAGGACGACCGTGGCCTCGGCCAGCCGCTGCTGGTCCCAGCCGGGGATCAGCGCGTGCCGGGCGAACCGGTCCCCGGTCACCGGGTGTCCCGCAGGGAGTTGAGCATCAGACACGGCACCCCGGGATGCTGGGCCTTCCAGTCGTCGTAGCAGACCAGACCGTGGTCCGGGTCGCGGTGCACGGCGCTCGCGCAGTTCGGGGTGTCCGGCGCGCAGGTGCAGTGGATGACCACCTCGTCGGGCCGGAAGGTGTGCCCGCACACCCAGCAGCGGTGCCGGGTGGGCGCCCCGTCGCCGGGGCCCGGGTGCAGCCGGAGCAGGGGATGTCCGCGGTGCAGCCGGACCGTGTTCAGCTCCGGCGGCGGTGGATTGGCCTCGTCGAGGCCCTGGTGGAACAGCTCGGCGGAGGCGGAGGACTGTCCGCCCGCGTCGGGGTTGAGGCAGTCCAGGCGGCGGCTGCGGTGCTTGAGGACGACACCGGGGCCGGCGTCGGCGCGCTCGATGGAGATCTGCTCGCCGAGCCGGAAGGAGTGGTGGCAGACCGGGCAGGTGGTGCCGGCCGAGCCGAGCTTGCGCAGCAACTGCGAGGTGACGACGGTGACTTCCTCGCCGGGTGCGCCGTCCGGCCGGGGCACGTCGACGGCCTCGCGGCGCCCGCCCGCCTGCCCGAGCAGGAAGTCGTACGCCGCCGGACTCGGCCCGCCCCCGGCGGCCTCCCGCGCCTCCGCCTCCGCCCGCTCCCGCGCCTGACTCCGGCGCCGCCGCTCGGCCACGTTCACCCCGGCGGGGACATGGACGCTGACGGTACGGGGCCGCTGCTCGGTCATACGGCGGCACCTGCCCCCACCCGCTGTCGGGTGGGGCCGCGCCGCCCTCGAAGCAGCCGTCCCGTCATACCGTGTCCCCCTCCCGCACCCGCACCACGCGCCGCAGGTCCGGCAGGCCGCGGCGGCCCAGCCCGACGCCCGCCCGGCCCAGGTCGAACGCCCTCGCCCAGGTCTCGCCGAGGGCCAGCGCCGCGTAGTAGTCCCGGCAGAAGGCGAGCGCGTCCTCGTCGTCCAGCTTCGCCGGGGAACCGATGACCTCGCCCACGGACGGGCCGACGACGTCCAGATAGCGGCCCAGATGGCAGGCGTTGAGGACGGCGACGGAGACGCCGCCCACCGCGTCGAGGACCGCGGCGAGTGCCTCCGCCGGGACCGGGGCGACCGAGCCGTCGTCCTCCTCCAGCAGCAGCTCGCCGCCGGTGGAGCCGTGCCCGCCGAAGTGCACGACGTCCGGCTTGTGCTCGACGAGCGACGGGACCAGGTCGCGGCGCCGCGTCGCGGCCGACAGCCGGATGTCGAGGGTGCGCCGGCGGCCCCGGCGGGCGGCCTCCTCGATGGCGCGGAACTCGTGGCGCAGCTGGAGCCGGGACGTCTCCCGCGGTCCCGCGAGCAGACACAGCACGGTCAGCCGGTCGTCCGGGGACCCGCCCGGTGCCGGCGGTCTCACGAACCGCCGCAGCACGTCGTTGGACGGGAAGTTGCGGTACGCCGCCGCCAGCAGATCCTCCAGGGTGAACGAGAACGCCCCGTGCTCGATCGTCAAACAGATCCGGAACCAGTGGGCCAGCGGTGCCTGCGAGCCCCCGAAGGGCGGCAGCCGCGTCAGGTCGGCACCGAGTTCGCGCAGCAGCAGCTCGGCGCTGAGCGGATCGGCGTACAGCTCCGCCAGCACGCGCAGTACCCCGTCCTGTTGCAGCTGACCTGCCGTCAGTGCCGCCATGCGCGCGCTCCCCCCAGCCTCAGGTGCTCCGACTGTACCGGGCCCGGTCGCGCCCCCGACTGGGCTTTGCTCAACCGGAGTTGATCAAGCGTCAGGAACGGGTGGACGGCTGATGCGCTCATCTTGACGGTCTGTCTGAAGCACCCGTCGACCGGGCAGCGTTCTGTGATAGTTGGTGTCCGGGAGGGCTACGGGGAGGAGACACGGGGGTGGTGGAGTTCCGGGGCCGACGGCCCGGTTCGGGGGACGGGGAAGAGGCGGTCTTCAGCCTCGTGGCGGACACCGGGGAGCAGGCCGGCCTGGAACTGCCGCCCTTCCGGGTGCGGCGCTTCCGCAGGTTGCCCGGCCGGCACCCCGTCATGGTGCAGGAGGCCGTCGACTTCGAGGCCGAGGCGCGGATGCGGCGCCACTTCGAACTCTTCGGCAGCCTCGTCGACTTCCACGGCCCGCAGTTGCCGCGCCAGCTGGCCCACGTCCTCGCCTACGACGACTCCGAGCGCCCGCACCGGCTGCTGCTGGACTGCCGCGGTGTCCCCCTGTCCGCCTTCGACTCCCCGGACCTGCTGCACGGGCCCCGGCTGCGCAGTGTGGTGCAGGACCTGTTCGAGGCCGTCGCCGGGCTGCACGAACCCCGCCTGGTGCACGGCCGGATCAGCCCCGACCACCTGTGGTGGGACGAGGCCGAAGGGCTGCAACTCGCCGGTCTGGACGGCGCCGTGTACGCCACCGAGCCACTGCCCGACCGGGCGGCGACCGAGTGGGACGCCCCCGGCTTCCGGCCCGGTCTGCCCGCCTCCGCCGATCAGGACGTGCTCAGCGCCGCCCTCGTGGCGTTCTGGATGGCCACCGGGGAGACCCTGCCGCGCGGCTCCTCCCGCGAACACCTCCACGCCCTCCTCGACCAGGGCCACGAGGACTGGCTGCAGGAACTCCTGCGCGCGGCCTTCCCGTTGGGCTCCGCCGTCTCCCCGCCCGCGCGCGAGCTCGTGCGCCGCCTGGTCGACGGTGCCACGCCGCACGGCCTGTTCGAGCGGCCTCTCGCGGAACAGGCCAAACGCCGCGAGACGCTCGCCCGCGAGGAGTTCCGCGCCCTGCGCGCCCGCCAGCGCACCGGCGCCGGCAGCCTGCGGGCCAACGGGTACGCCCCGCCCCCCGTACGCCCCCCCGGCTGGTGGCGCCGCACGGCGCGACGGCTGCGGCTCGTCGCCGACCGGCCGCTGCCCCTGCTCGGCCCCGTCGAGTGCCCCATGTGCCTGAGACCGCTGAACTGGGACATCGCCGAGCGGGTCGTCCTCGACGCCTCCGGCGGCATGCTGCCCGAGGCCGACCTGCCCACCCACTCCGACGCCGAGCGGGACGCCCAGCTCGCCCGCACCTATGTGGTCTGCCCCGGCAACGACGACGTGCCCCAGCATGAACTCCCTTACCGCTACCCGCTGTTCGGCACCGAACCGGTCCGCATCGGACTGGTCGGCGCCTCCAGCACCGGCAAGTCCCACTTACTGGCCGCGATGATCGACCAGGCCCGCAAATCCACCGTCATGGCCCGCTACGGCCTCCGCGTCGAGGCCCTGGACCCGCAGCGCTACCACCTCTACCTCAACGAGGTCGTCGCCCCCTTCATCGACGGCCGCCAGGAACTCGTCGCCACCGCCGACCGGCCCGAACTGCGCTACTCCACCGGCCTCGTCGTCACCGACGAGCACTCCGGCCGCTCGCACAGCGTCGTCTTCTTCGACGTGGCCGGCGGCCGGCTGGAACGCCCCGGCCGGGAGTCCGACTTCCTCAACCGGCTCAGCGCCCTGCTGTGCGTCGTCGACCCCACTCGGGTGCCCGGCCTGACTGCCCGGAGCGGTACGACCGGACGCGACCCGGCGTTCGAGCACGTCCGTCAGCGGCTGCGCCAGCAACAGGCCAACCCGGCCGTGCCCTTCCTGCCCGTCCCGTGCGCCGTCGTCGTCACCAAGAGCGACCTGCTGCGCTTCCGCGGCTACCGCGAGATCGACGGCTGGCTCCACGAAAAGCCGGACGCCGAAAGCGACTTGAGCACCGTCGAGCAGGAGAGCGAGGACGTCTACGCCTTCCTCGGCGCCCGCGGCGGCGGCGACTGGCTGCAACTCGCCGGCGAATGCCAGGGCTCCACCCTGCACCTCGCCTCCGCCACCGGAACCGGCCCCCGCGCCCAGGCCGACCGGGCGGCGGCCCGCCGCTTCGACGAGGCGCTCTTCCGGCAGCACCGGGTGCTGCGGCCCCTGCTGGCCCTGTTCGCCATGAAGGGCGTGCTGACCGGCCCGGCCGCTGACGCCCTGCTGTACGGACGGGGGCCCGGCGCATGAGCCTGCCCGCGCGCGGCGGCCCCCGTGCCGACATCACCGTCTACCAGTGGTCCGAACGCTCCCTCACCGGCCGCGGCGACGTCGGCCCGGTCGCCACCTCCCTCGACCGGGAGGAGCTGCTGCGCTGGAACAGCCGTATCGAACACCTGGTGTGGGCCACCCAGGAACACCCCGGGGACACCACACCCGGCTTCGTCTACTTCCGGCACGAGAACGAGGCCGCCGTCCTGCGCAAAGTCCCCGTCCGCGACCCCAACGGACGGGCCGGCTCCACCCTCACCCACGTCCTGACCGGCCCGGCCGCCGGCATCGACCTGCACCTCGCCCTCGCCGCCTGCCGCAGCGACTGGGACGACTGGCTGCCGCCGCCCGTGCGGCAGAGCGCCCTGCTCGACGGCCGAGGGGCCCGGGGGACCGGCGGCGAGCGCCTGGAGAGGGTCCCGCTGGACCTCGTACGGCAGTTGCTGGTGGAGGAGCAGCAGCTCCTCGACGCCCTCGACGCGGCGGCCGAGGACGTGCCCGACGACCTGCTCGTGCGACTCGCCGAGGCGCTCATGGAGCAGCCGGGCGCACCCCTCACGGTGGTGGGCTCGCCGGTCGAGGGCGAGGTCGTCGTCCACGCCCTGACAGGGCTGCTGGGCCGGGTCGTGCTCGGCAGCTGGGGGTTCGCCACCCGGGAGGAGAACGACACGGCGAAGGACCTGCCGCAGTTCGTGTTCGTACGCGGTGACGGCACCGGCACCCGCCACTCCGCCCGGCGCCGCGTCGACGCCAAGGCCGACCCCGGTCCGCCCGGACCCCTGCGCGACCAGGCCGCACGCCTGGTCGCCTTCCGGCGCCGACGGGGCACCGGCGCCCTCGGCCGGCTGCTGCCGGACCGGCCGATGGCCAGTGCCGCGAAGATCCGGGAATGGGCGGCCGGACACCAGGTGGCGCCCGGGCTGATGAGCGACGTCATGAGCCTGCTGGAGGCGGCCCCGCACGGCGACCTCACGGACCGCGAGGACGCCTACCTGCGCAGCGCCACCGCCGTTCCCCGCATCCAGCTGGAACTCGACCGGGCCACCGAGGGACAGCTGGCCCGCCTCCTGTCCCTCTGGCGCCCGGACTCGCCGGAATTGGAGCCCTACCGGCACCTGCGGGAGGAGATCCACACCTGGGCCCTGCACCGCGCCTTCGACGGCAGCGGCCGGGAATTGGTGCGCGAGCTGTCCCTCCAGCCGCCCGGCGGTCGTGCGGTGTACCGGGTCCTGGAGGAGCGGCTGGAGAGCGCCGCGCGCCGGCAGGCGGACTTCGACGTGCTGCCCCTGCTGCTGACAGCCCTGGAGATCGGCGTCTCGCAGACCGCGCTGGACGACATGATGCGGATGCTCGTCACCCGCTTCTCCATGGCCTTCCTGATGAGCGAGGTCGACCGGATCAGCCGGATCGCACCCGCCCAGGCCCGCACCCTGCTGGAGAGCTGCGCCCGGCGCCGCCCCGGCAAGGAACGCCGCAACCCCTTGGACGTCCTGCGCCGCACCCAGTTCCACGCCGACGCGGTGGACCGCATGGCGCCCCAGAACCCCTGGCAGGCAGTGCACCTGTACCGGCTGCTCCTGCTGTGCACCGCCGGGGAGCAGCTCGGGCAGCGCGAGGTGCTGGACGTCCTGGAGGCGGCGGGGCGCACCCCGTCGCCCGCCCTGCTGCAGGCGCTCCTCGACGGCTGCCGGCGCGGCAAGGCGCAGGACACCGTGCACGCCGTCGTCGTCCAGCAGTACTTCCGGCAGCATCTGCCCGCCCGGCCGCACGACGGAGACCACGGGCCCCGGCGCCACGGTCTCCGGGACTGAGGGAGAGGTCTTGTCCAGCAGGAAACCCGACACGCACCAGCCCGCGCCCCCGGCGCCCGAACCCTCACCGGCGCTGCGGGCCGCCGCCGACCGGCTGACCGAGCTGGCCGGCGAGTGCCCCGAGGAGAGCACCGGGCGCTCCGTCCTGAACTGGATCGCCGACGACGCCCGGGCCGGCGGCCGGGCCCTGTCCGGCGTCAATCTGCTGCACGCCTATCCGCCCGAGGCCCTGGTGCCGGACGCGGAGCCGCGCAACGGCGGGCTGATCGCCGTCGTGTCGACCGCGCGGGACGTGTCCGTCTTCCTGCCGATCGTGCTGACCTGGCTGTCCCTGTGGTTCGCCTTCGGGGACTTCGAGGACTCCGACAAGGGCACCAACTTCCTGAAGCTGTGGGCGTCGGGCTTCGGCGGCACCGCGGTGCTGCTCGTGGTGCTGCTCATCGGCGGGGTGGTCCTCGCCACGATGTGGCTGCAACGCCTGGAATGGGCCGCCGAGCACGAGGCGTCGCGGGAACGGCTGCGCGCACGGATCGGCGGACAGCTGACCGTCCTCACCATGGAGCTGGCCAAGCACGCGGTGCTGGAGGCACAGGTGGTGCCGGCCGGCCAACTCGTCGGCATCGCACGGGACATCACCCGCAGCACGGCCGAACTCTCCCGCACCCTCTCCGACAGCGCCGACCGCATGGAGAAGATCTTCGCGCCCGGCCCCGAGGGCAGGTTCGTCACCGCGCTCGACCAATGGACGCGCTCCGCGGGCGAGTTGGGCGAGATGGGCCGCTCCCTGACCGTGCCGCACCAACTGCTGCGCGACTTCGCCAAGATGCGCGACGACCTGCGCGGCGACGAACAGGCGACCCGCGAGTCCCTCACCCGCCTCCTCGCCGAACTGCGCCGCGCGGCGGGCAGCTCTCAGGAGGCCAACCGGGTGCACGCCACCGTCGCCGACGAGGTCACCGAGACCACCCGCAGGGTCGGCGAGGCCATGGGTGTCCTCAACGACAACAGCGAGCGCATGTACGCCTACATGGACGCCCTGGAGCGGGTGCTGGCGCTGCTGCAGAACGGCGGTGGTGGCGGGTACGGCCCCGGCCCCATGTCGAACTCCGGTGACCCGTTCACCGGGGCTCACCAGGGCCCTTACAACGGCAACGGTCACCCCGGCGCCGGCTCCCGCGGGCCCGCCGCCGCGTCGCCCCCGCCCGCACCGCCCCGCCCCGGCACCGCCGGGTCCGGGTCCGGCACCGGGGGCCCGGACACCGGGGGCGCGACGCCGCCGCCCCGGCGGCCCGGTGACGACTGGTACGGCGGGGAACAGCGGTGAGGCGACGCCCGCCGGGCGCCGGCATCGCCCCGCGGCACCTCGCGGGCTGGCTCTTCGCGGACCTGTTCCTGGTGCTGTTCCTCGTCGTGCTCGGCATGGTCGCCTCCGACGGCACGGGCGAGGCCGGCGCGAAGAAGTCCCCGAAGCCGTCCCCGTCCTCGCCGTCCGCCACGGCACCGTCACCGTCCCGCTCGACGAAGGGGCCGACGGGCCTCGACCCGAAACGGCACACCATCGCGGTGTCCCTGTCCTCGGGCGCCACCGGCCGCGCCTCCGGCCGCGGGGGGCTGAACGCGGCCGACCGCAAGAAGATCATCAGCGCCCTGGACAAGGAGATGCGCAAGAGCGCCGACGGCCGCCGCATCGGCATGGTCATCACCTTCGGCGTCGCCCCGCAGGCCATGCTCGGCGCCGCGACGGACCTCGCGGAGGACGTCAACGCCACCCTCAAGTCCCGCCGCCCCCAGGCTTTCTGCGGGGGAAACGTGGGCACGCGCCCCTTCTGGTCCGGGGGATCGGCGGACCGGGTGGAGATAGAGCTGTACTACATCAACGCCTGCGAGGCCGGCCGCTAAGGCGCCGTGCCCCTTATCCGAGGCGCGGGATCTCGATGGCGGGGCAACGATCCATCACCATGTCCAGGCCGGCGGCACGCGCACGCTCGTACGCGGCCTCGTCGACGACACCGAGCTGGAACCAGACCGCCTTGGCGCCCTTGGCGATCGCCTCGTCGACCACGGGGCCGGCGAGGTCGCTGTTGACGAAGACGTCCACGACGTCCACGTCGAAGGGGATCTCCGCGAGCGAGGCGTACCCCTGCTCGCCGTGCACGGTCTCCGCCTTCGGGTGCACGGGCACGATCCGCTTGCCGTGGCGCTGGAGCACCTCGGCCACGCCGTACGCCGCCCGCCGCCGGTTCGAGGACAGGCCGACCACGGCCCAGGTGTCGCCGCTCTCGGTGAGTATCTTGCGGACCGTCGCTTCGTCGTCGCCGTACACCGTGGGTCTCCTCGAGGGCCGGGGCTGAAGGGGGCGATGCGCACAACAGCGCGCCGCTCCCGCTGATTCCCCGCCGTGATAGCTTGCCGAGGCCAGTCGAACCCATGTACGTGGGTCAGGGAATCCGGTGCGAATCCGGAACTGACGCGCAGCGGTGAGGGTGACGGGCGGGGCCTTTCGCCACTGGAGGACCGTACGTGTCGTACGGCGTCCGGGAAGGCGCCCCGACCCGGAGGAACCCGAGTCCGAAGACCTGCTGGCGGCCCCCGCGGTCGGTGGACGGCGGGGGAGACCCGTACGACCGGGCTCCGCGTTCGAGCCCTCGACGACTGAGGACCGACTCCCGTGCCCCACGCACGCGCTGCCCTGCTGACCGCGGGCGCCCTGCTGCTGACCGCCTGCACCGCGACCGACGCGTCCGACGCGACCGACGCGTCCGACGCGACCGACGCGTCCGGCACCCCGAAGACCGCCGTCACCCTGAAGAACTGCGGCCACACCGTACGCGTCGACACGCCCCCCAAGCGGGCCGTCTCCCTCAACCAGGGCACCACCGAGATCATGCTCTCCCTCGGCCTCGCCGACCGGATGGCCGGGACGGCCACCTGGACCGACCCCGTGCTCAAGGGGCTGGAGAAGGCGAACGCCGGGGTGGAGCGCATCGCCGACAACGCCCCCTCCTACGAGCGGGTCCTGGAGGCCGAGCCCGACTTCGTCGCCGCCTCCTTCGTCTCCACGCTCGGCAAGGGCGGCGTGGCCACCCGGGAGCAGTTCGAGAGGCTCGGCGTCCCCACCTACGTCTCCCCGTCCGACTGCGCCGGCAAGGACAACTCCGGGGACGGCGACGGGGCACGACGGCAGGCCCTCGGGATCGACGCCGTCCACGGCGAAATCCGCGACCTCGCCGCCGTGTTCGGCGTGCGGGACCGGGGCGAGAAGCTGATCGCCTCCCTCAAGCAGCGGATGGCGAAGGCCACTTCGGGACTGGACGCCTCGGACGTCACCCTCCTGTACTGGTTCGCCAACTCCGAGTCGCCCTACATGGCGGGCTGTTGCGGCGCCCCCGGCATCATCACCCGGGCCCTCGGGGCGAAGAACGTCTTCGACGACACGCACGAGGAGTGGCCGCAGATCAACTGGGAGACCGTCGCCGACCGCGACCCGGACGTCCTCGTCATCGGCGACCTGACCCGCAAGTCCCAGACCGCGGAGTCGGCCGCGCGGAAGATCGCCTTCCTGGAGTCCGACCCGGTCACCAGGAACATGGACGCGGTCAGGCACAAGCGGTATGTGCTGCTCAGCGGCCAGGCCATGAACCCGACCATCCGCACGGTCGAGGGAGTGGAGAAGGTCGCGGCCGGGCTCCGCGAGTTCGGGCTCGCCAAGTGACCGTGCGGCCCCTCGCCCTGGGAGCGGCCGGAGCCCTCGTGCTGGTGGTGTCCGTCGCACTCGCCATCACCATCGGCCCGGCCGACATCCGGGTCGAGGACGTGTGGTCCACGGTCGCCGCCCATCTCGGGCTCGGCACCTCGGAGTTGACGCCGATCAGGGACGGCATCGTCTGGCAGCTGCGGCTGCCCCGCACCCTCCTCGCGGCCGTGTGCGGCGCCGGACTCGCCGTCTGCGGCGCGGTGATGCAGTCGCTGCTGCGCAATCCGCTCGCCGACCCGTTCGTCCTCGGCGTCTCCTCCGGAGCGTCGACCGGGGCCGTGGTGGTGGTCGTCCTCGGCGTGGGCGGCGGCGCGGTCTCCGTCCCGGTGGGCGCCTTCACCGGCGCCCTGGCCTCCTTCGCGCTGGTGCTGTTCCTCAGCCACACGCTCGGCGGCAGCACCGACCGGGTCGTCCTGGCCGGAGTCGCCGCGATGCAGCTCTTCTCCGCGCTCACCTCGTTCGTCGTGATGACCGCGGCCGACGCCGAGACCACCCGGGGCGTCCTGTTCTGGCTCCTCGGCTCGCTCGGCGGCGCGGGCTGGACGGACGTGACCGTGTGCGCCGCCGTCCTCGCCGCGGCCCTGCTGGTGTGCCTGTCGTACGCCCGCACGCTCGACGCCTTCGCCTTCGGCCAGGACGCCGCCGCCTCCCTCGGGGTGTCCGTCGCCCGCACCCGGCTGCTCCTGCTCAGCGTCACGGCCCTGCTCACGGCCGCGCTGGTCAGCTCGGCGGGCGCGATCGGCTTCGTGGGCCTGGTGCTGCCGCACGCGGTCCGGGCCGTGGCCGGGCCCGGGCACGCCCGGCTGCTGCCGCTGTCGGCGCTGGCCGGGGCGGTGTTCCTGGTCTGGGTCGACACGCTCGCCCGTACCGTCCTCGACCCGCAGGAGGTGCCGGTCGGGGTGGTGACCTCGCTGATCGGGGTACCCGCCTTCGTGGCGGTGCTCTACCGCACCCGGGGCGCGCGATGAGCCTGCACGCGGACCGCGTCGGCCGTACGACCGACGGCCATCTCCTCCTCGACGGCGTCACCCTCGCCCCCGAACCGGGCTCCGTCGTCGGACTCCTGGGCCCCAACGGCTCCGGCAAGTCGACCCTGCTGCGCCTCCTTGCCGGGCTCCTCGCCCCCACGGCCGGGGTGGTCACCCTCGACGGCACCCCCATGGCCGACCTGCCCCGCCGCGAGGTCGCCCGCCGACTCGCCGTGGTCGAGCAACAGGCGGACACGCAGGTCGAGTTGACGGTCGCCGACGTCGTACGCCTCGGCCGCGTCCCGCACCGCCGCGCGTGGACGCCGGCCACCGCCCGCGACGAGGACGCCGTACGCGCCGCACTCGCCCGCACCGGCCTCGGCGACCGCGCCCACCAGCCCTGGCACACCCTCTCCAGCGGCGAACGCCAGCGCGTGCAGATCGCCCGCGCCCTCGCCCAGGAGCCCCGCGAACTCCTCCTCGACGAACCCACCAACCACCTCGACATCCACCACCAGCTGGACCTCCTGAACCTGGTGGCGGGCCTCCCCGTCACCACGGTCGTCGCCCTGCACGACCTCAACCTCGCGGCGATGTACTGCGACCACGTCGCCGTCCTGCACACCGGCCGCGTCCACGCCTGCGGCGCCCCCGGTGACGTGCTCACCGAGGAGCTCATCGCCGAGGTGTACGGGGTGCGGGCGTCCGTGACCAAGGACAGCGAGACCGGCCGACCGCACGTGCGGTTCCTGGGCACCCTCACCTGAACGCCTGTTCGACGCGCGGGGCGCTGTGCCGTTCGATCGACGTCCAATGCGCGCCTCCCGCCGAGAGGTTCACGCCCCTCGCGGCGGGAGGCGCGCCCGTCGTCGACAGGTCCGCGTCCGTCGCGGAACCCCACCCCGCTGTCCGGATTTTGCGGCGCCTGCCTGCGGACGCCCCCCGCCCCGCCTACGCTCACCCCGTGCTGCGCATCATCGACGCCCGAACCGGCGAGCCCGTCCAGGCCGCCCCCGCCCGCCGTGGTCTGACCCGGGTCGAGGCACATGTGCCCGGCTTCGACGGCACCGCCCTGCGGGTCCTGCTCGTCGCCGACATCCTCGTCCGCGCCCTGGAACTCGGGGGCACCCCCGTGTGGCCCGTGCTGGACAGCGCGGCGCAGGGCCCCGAGCTACGGGCGGGCGCCGCGGCGCTCGGCATCCGGCCCTTCGAGGACAGCCGGGACGTCGGCCTGGCTCTCGGCGAGGCCCAGGTCGTCCACGTGGTGGCGGAAGGCGGCGCCGCACCCGACGGGGTCCGGGTCGCCGTCGCCCCCGTCGACCGGCCTGCCGAGGGCGCCGACCCCGACGTACTGCGGCTCGCCCTGCTGTCCCGGCGCCGTGGCCTGCCCGCGGGACTCGACGAGACGTCCCTCGCCGACGCCCACGACACCCTCGTACGGTGGCGGCGTGCCGTCGCCGACTGGGCGCGCGAGCCGTCCCGGCCGGTCCCCGACGAGGTGCGCGCGGAGCTGCGCTCGGCCTGGGAGGACGATCTCGACATGCCCGGTGTCCTGCGGGTCCTCAGGCGGGTCGAGACCTCCGACCTGCCGGCCGGCGCCCGTTTCGAGACGTACGCCTACGCCGACCGGCTCCTCGGCCTCGAACTCACCCGCGACATCGGCTCGCTCGCATGATCGCGCGCGCCGGAGCCGGTCCGCTGCGCCGCCTCGTCGTGCTGCGGCACGCGAAATCCGCCTGGCCGGAGGGCGTCCCCGACCACCGGCGCCCCCTCGCCCCGCGCGGTCTGCGCGACGCCCCCGCCGCGGGCCGCGCGCTCGCCGAGGCCGACTGCCTGCCCGACCTCGCGCTGTGCTCCACCGCCGTGCGCGCCCGGCAGACCTGGGACCTGGCCTCCGCCCAGTGGGGCACCCCGCCCCCGGTCCGCCACGACGCCCGGCTGTACGGGGCCGACGTGCCCGAGCTCCTCGACGTCGTGCACGAGGTGCCCGCCGAGGTCGAGACGCTGCTCCTGGTCGGCCACAACCCCGGCCTGGAGGACCTCGTCCTCGGCCTCGCCGGCGACGGCCTCGACGACACCCTGGACCGGGTCCGCGAGAAGTTCCCGACGTCGGCGATCGCCGTCCTGACCTGGCGCGGCACGGCCTGGGACGGCCTCGCCCCGGGCACCGCCCTGCTGACGGCGGTGACGGTGCCCCGGGGGAAGAAGGCGAAGTGAGCAAGCGGTGCGTCTTCCTGGACCCGGACGGCAGCGGAACCGAGCGGGGCTGGGCGTTCGTCGTCGTGGCGGCACCTACCGGCGTCGTCCACCGGACCCAGGGCGGCGGCTTCGGCCGCGTCTCCCAAGAGCAGGAGGGCTGTCTCATCCCGCTGTTCGGCCGGGAACTCGACGCCGACCTGAGGGCGTTCTTCGTGGGCGGGCTGAAGGGGCAGGGCGCACACGGCCTGGACTGGCCGCCGGAGCTCCTGGTCCGGCTCCGGGACGCGGTCGCGGAGTTCCGGGTGTACGGCGCCACGAACCACGACGACACCTGGCCCGCCGCCCTCGCTCTGGACGAGTCCCGGCTGGACGAGGCCGACGAGGCGTGGCTGCCGGTACTGACCCCTGACGGACCGGGCTGGCTGGCCTGGGAGAACTCCGACTGAGCCGGCTCGCGGCACCGCCCCGACCACGGACTAGGCTGGCCCGATGCAGGACGAGTACCGCACAGTCGCCCGCGCGGGCGTGCACGAGACCGAGGTCAACCGCTCCCGCTTCCTGTGCGCCCTCGCCCCGGCCGCCACGGAGCAGGAGGCCCAGGACTTCATCGCGGCCGTCCGCAAGGAGCACGCCGACGCCACCCACAACTGCTTCGCCTACGTCATCGGCGCCGACGGCGCGATCCAGAAGGCGAGCGACGACGGCGAACCGGGCGGCACCGCCGGCGTCCCCATGCTCCAGATGCTGCTGCGGCGCGACATGCGGTACGTCGTCGCCGTCGTCACCCGCTACTACGGCGGCGTCAAGCTCGGCGCCGGTGGTCTCATCCGCGCCTACGGCGGTGCGGTCGGCGAGGCCCTGGACACCCTCGGCACCATCACCCGCCGCCGTTTCCGCCTCGCCACGGTCACGGTCGACCACCAGCGCGCGGGCAAGGTCCAGAACGACCTGCGCGCCACCGGCCGCGAGGTACGCGACGTGCGCTACGGCGAGGCGGTCACCATCGAGATCGGCCTCCCGGACGCGGACGTACCGGCCTTCGAGGCGTGGCTCGCGGACGCGACCGCCGGGACGGCCGGGTTCGAACTGGGCGGAGAGGCGTACGGAGACGCCTGAGACACGGGTCACGGGTAACCACCCCTGCCGTCAGACCCGGCCGTCAGCCTCGGGATCAGGGGACTCACGTCTGCGGGGAGTCACGTCTGCGGGGGCTCGCGGTACCGGCGCCGGGGAGCCGTGTGCACGGCGATCACCTCAAGGCGGTCGCCCTCCTCGCGCCCCGCGCACGGTGCGACGGGTGCTGACCGGTCCCGCACCTGGCCGACGGGCCGCGTGTCCACCGGCTTCGGCGGGTCCGGTTTGCGGTTTCGGGTTCCGGCGGAGAAATGCGGCCGCAGCGCGCCGCAGCGGTGCCGGGTCAGGCCCTGTCGCCGCTGTGGGGAGGATGGTTGGCGGTCAGGAACAGCTCGCGGGCGAGGATGGCGCGGGCGGTCTCCAGCAGAGGGCGTCCGGTCTGGAAGGCGTGGGCGCGGATACGGACGAGGGCCTCGGCGGGGCTGACGCCGAGCTGTTTGGCGACCATGCCGGTGGCCTGGTGGACCTCGGCGCGGTGCAGATGGCTGGTCTCGGTCAGCCAGACGACGGGGTCATCGGGGGAGGCGGCCCGGTCGATGAGCAGCAGGGTCAGCCTCTGGGCCAGGGCGCGGGCGTCGGCGTCCTGTTCGCCGGAGAGGGCGCCGACCGTGGTGCGGTGGCCGGTGAGGACGCCCAGGCGGACGGTGCCCAGGGCGAGGGGGTAGGCGAAGACGGCGCGCACGCCCAGGTCGAGGAGTTCGGGGACGAGGCCGGGCCAGCGGGCGGAGTGGTTGACGGTGAGGTCGTGTTCGGTGACCGGCAGGCCGGTGCGGGCGGCCTCCGGCCCGGGGCCCTGGCCCTGCGTGAACTGGACGTCCTCCAGCTGGGCGGCACGCTCTCCGGTGTACCGCAGCAGTTCGGTCGAGTCGCCCGGCCGGGTCACGGACACCGCGAGGCCGTCCAGGCCCAGCACCTTGGCGCAGGCCCGCAGTCGGGTGAGGGGCAGGGGCTGGCCGGGGTCGCGGTCGGTGGTGAGGTCGTGCAGGAGCTGGGACATCTGCGGGCTGACCATGGTTCCTCCCCTCTTCCCCACGCCGGGGCCGTTCGTCGTTGTGCTCGGCGTGGACGCCGCGGTGGTCACTGTTCGGGCGCGGGCAGTACGTCGGTGCTGCCGTCCATCACCTCGCGGGCGACGTCGGTCAGCCGCCGACGGTGGTGGCGGGCGTAGCGGCGCAGCTGGTCGAAGGCGTCGTCCACGCTGATGGAGTGCAGCTGGGCGAGGGCGCCCTTGGCCTGCTCGATGACGATCCGTGAGTCGAGAGCGGCTTGCAGCTGGCCCGCCACGACGGCCTGTTCGTGCACCGCGCGCTGCTGCAGGATGCCGATGGCGGCGATGTCGGCCAGCGCCTGGCCCAGGTGCAGCTGGTCGGGTGCCAGGGGGTCGGGGTCGGCGCGGAAGAGGTTGAGTGCGCCGATGGTCTGCTCGCGCAGCCGCAAGGGGGCCGCGGCCACGGAGGCGAAGCCGAGCTCCTGGGCCTTGTGGGCGAAGCGCGGCCACTGGGCGCGCGCGTGCGGATGGACCAGGGGGATGCCGGGGATCGGCTTCCCGGTGCGGAAGCAGTCCAGGCAGGGGCCCTCGTCCCAGTCGATGCTGTCGGTCTCCAGCCGGCGGGTGCGCTCGTCGGAGGCGGAGGCGTCCAGGATGTCGCCCTGGGGGGTGGCCAGCATCACGCCGGCGGCGGTGATGTCGAGCAGGTCGACGCAGTGGTCGGCGAGGGTGTGCAGGAACGCGATGACGTCGAAGTCGCCGACCAGAGTGTCGGCCAGCTCGACGAACGCGGCGGCCAGCCGTTCCTGACGTGACTGCTCAGGCATGGGGTTCACCTCACTTGGGGGTGGGCCGGCAGCCGTTCGACGGGCCGCCGGAACGGGGGATCAAGGCGAACCCTGCCCACTGATGACTGGCCCGTGCCTCTTCGGGGAGGGCATCTCGGCCCCCACCGGGCACAGGACGGTGTTTTCGTCGCACGGGCGGGACAATATCGTCTGCGAGCGCCCCGGACGAACGGACGAAGGCGTTCCGCGCCACGCGATGACCAGTACCGACGCCGCCTGGAGCGGACAGGGGGGTCGGCAGGGCGGCGCGACGGGACGCCCCAGATGCCGGACAGGGACCGGCCGGTGGTCGGACGAGTACCACGGCAGAGCACGGAATCACATCGGCCGATCGTGCGCCGCGCCAGGGCGGAGGGCCCACGGGGAGGCGGGGGAGCGCGGTGACGTACGGCCAGGGCCGTTGCGGCCGTCGCGCCCGTGGTGACCGAGGTGGTGGCTTGCATCGGCATCTCCTCCCTCGTTCGCCCTGCCGGGCACCTGCTCCCCGGGGCTAGGGCCTGTGGGAAAGGCTAGGAACGGCGGAAAGACGCCGGGGAGGGGTCGAGCGGGCTGCCGCACGAGGCCGTACGGCCCTTGCGGGGTGCACACTCCGGCCTTGGGGGGGCGCGTGTCACCGTCCTTGGTTCAGGACCATCGGCCCCTGTCGCCCGTGGGCCGACGGGAGCATGCTTTTTGTTCGTTTGCACGCGGTTGATTCAGATATGTGCGCGGTTTGTTCCACCTCTTCGGTCGTGCTCAGGGGGGCACCATGACGTGGAGCGTTCCTCTTCCTCTCCGCCCGAGGGCGGTGACGGCGGCACTGCTGTCCCGGCGACGCTCGGCGTCGGCGTCACGGCCGCGGGCGGTCCGAGCCGCCGACGCCGACTCGCGGCCGTCACCGATCACGATCCGCCGTCACTCCGGGTGGCTGCTGATCGAGGTCCGACAGGAGATCGGTCCGGCCACCGAACCGCATCTCGGCCGTCTCCTGCACGGTGCCATCCGCCCCGAGGGCGCGGGGGTCCTGGTCGACCTGCGGCATACCGCCGACCTGGGCGCGGGCAGCATCAACGTGCTGCGGCTGGCACGCGCACTGGCGGATCGGCATGGGTTGGCGTTCGGCTGCGTCGGAGACTCAGCCGACGGCTCCCCCGGCGTCGGACGTGAGGATCTCCTCAAGGGTCGGTACCGTGGCGAGCCGGCTGCTCAGGCCCGCGAGGTGCACGATCTTCAGCGTCAGCGGGTGCGGACAGACCAGCAGGAGCCGCCCACCCCGCTCCCTGACCCGCCGCTCGGCGCGGTGCAGCAGTCTCAGCCCGTAGCAGTCGAAGAACTCGGTGGGGGTGAGGTCGGCCACCACCGTCTGTCCCGCGGCCGCGGTCGCGGCGTCCAGCCTGGGCAGGATCGTGAGAGCGGAGGCGATGTCTATCTCGCCGTGGAATGCGATCAGGACCAGTCCGTGAACCCGGTCGACCTGGATGTGTCCGACGGGCCACGCGGTCGTCTCCTGCATGGCGGCTCCCCCTGATGAGCCAGGCCCTCCGCATACTCCCCCCGGAGGGCGGCGATGACATGTACGGGCCACCAGGGACTGGGGTGACGACAGGCGGCCAGCCTACGGCGGGGCCGGTCACCCGCGAGGAGAAGGAACGCTACTTCGATTTCGATTCCCTCAATCGAAGGGTTTTTAACGTATTTTCTTGACACTCGCGCCCCGGTGATGCGAAGGATGCCCATGTCAATGGGCTGATTCACCCCCGGTGCGGGGTAAAGGGGCCCTCGCCAAGGTGTGCGAGGCCGCCGTAGGCTCTCCGGCAGTGCCCCGGACCCCGGCCGACGCAGTACGAGTGCGGCCGCGGAGGCGTTGAACTGGCCCCGTCTCTCGCGGCCCGCCCTCCGCCGATCAAGACGCCGACCGGGAGGCCACCGATGAGACAGATCTTCCTGCCTCGCCTGCCGTCGCACGACGGGCACCGAGCGCCTGATACCGGCTGAACCATCCCCGCCCGCGATCCTCCCGCATGGCGGGCGGGGAATCCGGTGCCCGGTCGACGGTGAGGAGGGGGGCGTCGGCCGGGCACAACAGCCCTCTTTGCGGCGTTGACCAGCAGTTCGGCCGACTGTCCGCTCCGATGGGCACTGGAAGTACGACTACGCCTGCGGGCGGGTGCCGTTGCCGTTGATCAGTCGGACGCCGGTGACCAGGTCGGGGCGGATGCGTACGACGTGATCCATCCGCTGGTCCGACCACGGGTGCAGCATCCGCTGGTAGCGCGCGATCTGTTCGGGGTCGGTGACCAGACGGCAGTAGCCGGTGACGACGACGCTCCAGCCGAGATGCGCGACAGGGTCGATGACGTCGGCCTCGTAGGCGACGACCACGCCGTGGTCGCCGTTCTGTTGCGCGGTCGAGACCAGGGCGGCGCCGTCGTGGGTGCGGATGACGATGTCGCCGTCGTCCAGGACATGGTTGACGGGGCGTACGGCGGGCAGCGCCTTCTGGGTGAAGACGACGCGGCCCAACGGCACACTGCCGAGCAGCCGCAGGGCCTCGTCGGGATCCAGCGCGACCGTACGGCGCGGCCCGACGGCGGTTGCCGCCCCCTGCGGGCAGCCCAGGGCGAGACGGCGGGCGGTCTCGTCCTTCACCGTGCCGTCCCGATGAGCGCGGGGACACGGCGTTCCGCTCGATCCGGACCGGGGGTACGTGACTGGTCAGCCATAGCAGGGGCCCTTCGCGCACGGCGTGCCTGTCCGCCGCACGGGGCCGGGGGCCGGGGCCGCTCGCAGGTCTGACGCCTCCATCGAAAGCGCCCCGGACCTGTTCGGCAAGGGCCGTTCGGCCCTCGTTGCCGCCGGGCATGCCGACATCACTGATCTCGCGGTCGCGCACGGGTGGCCGCACCGCCGGGTTAGGGGTCAGCCGTCTGTTCCGCCTGCCGCACGGTCGACGACCCCCCGGGCTTCGGTCGTTCTGCGGGTGTACGCGCATGTGCCACTGGGGTACGCGGTCACGTCGCCGCGCTCCGCTCCGGTGGCCGCACCGCCGTGCAGCCGGTCGGCGCCGGAGAGCTGACCTGCCCGTTCTTCGAGCCGGCGTGCTCCGGGGGCGGCGGCGACGCGGCCGTGCCGCCCTGCTAGGTGGCGGGGCCGGGCCCGGGCGTGGGACTGGCGTGATCTGGCGGGGGCGGGTGTCCCCGACGGCAGTGAGCGGTTACCAAACAGGTGTAGCAAGCGTGTCGGATCCGTGTTCGGAGTGGGGGGTTCGTGTGCTGAGACGCGTTGCTTTCCGGGTGCCCCGTCATCCGGCCTCGGTCGGTGTGGCCCGGCAGCGGGTCCGGCGGCATCTGGCCGCGTGGGGGCATGAGGCGGAGGGCGAGAACGTGGCGAATGCGGCCCTGCTGGTCTCGGAGCTGGCGGCGAACGTGGTCCGCCACGCGCCGCTTTTGGTGCGGGAGTTCGAGGTGGCCGTGACGGCCCGGGAGGACGGCTCCTGCCTCATCGAGGTCTGCGATCAGGGCCGCGGTCTGCCGGTCGTCGTCCGGGACGGCGAGGTCGGGGAGGCGGAGAACGGACGCGGCCTGCGCCTTGTCGAGGCCGTCGCCAAGGAGTGGGGTGTGCGGCCCGACCGGCACGTCGGCAAGACGGTGTGGGCCCTGATCGACCCCCCGTCCCGATACGTGTCCCACACCCAGCCCTGTCACCGCCCGGCCCACCAGGAAGGACGAGATGACTGACGCACCCGGTCGGAGCGCCCCGGTGATCGCCTTCTTCGCCATCGATCAGACCCTGCTGAGCACACGCGTCCTGGAGGACTTCCTGCGCCACCGCCTCCCCGAACGGCAGTTCGCCTACGAACGGGGTCAGCTGCGCGCGCTGACCGCCCTCGGCATCGGCCCCGCGGACATCCTCCGCGCCCACTACCGGCTTTACGAGGGCACCTTGTGGACCGATCTGATGGAACAGGGGCAGCACTGGTACGACGACCTGTGCCGCGGCCGGCAGACGAGCCGGCCGTTCGTCCCGTCCGCCGTCGCCGCGCTGCGCGCCCACCAGGAAGCCGGGCACCTCACGGTCCTGCTGTCGGAGGCGTTCGCGCCCTGCCTCATCCCCGTCGGCAAGGACCTGGGAGCCGACCTGGTCATGGGCACCGAACCGCTGCTGGACGCCGAGGGGCGCCTGACCGGCGCGGTACGCCGCCCGATGACCGCCGCGGCGAAGGCCCGCGCCGCCCGCACCACGGCCGCTGCCCACGGCGCGGACCTGCACCGGTGCTTCGGCTACGGCGGCCACGCCGGCACCCTTGCCCTGCTCCGCACGGTGGGGCGACCGTCGGTCATCGGCACCGACCCCGTCCTGACCGCCCACGCCCACCGCTCCGGCTGGCCCGTCCTGCCTTTTGCCACCAACACCTGAGCTGCACAGCCGGGGGGCGTTGAGAGGGCGGAATGGCACCGGATTCTGCGTAAGTCCGGCGGGCGAGGCGGATGAGGCGGTTGGTATTGATGAGGCGGATGCCAGCATCGTCATAGGGCTGATCGGCCCTAGCGGCCAACGCCACAAGCGAAAGATGATGAGAGGCGGGTGGCACCATTTAGCAGAATAGACTCTCGACTTTCGCTGCGGACGTCGGGATAGGGAAGCGATAAACTCGACAACCTTCCATTTTCAGGCGGTGCAATTTACCGAAAGGGGATGTTTTCTGATGATGTCAAAACATGGAGAACTGAACAAGGAGATCATCAAGGCGAGGCAGGAGAGGCAATGCCGCGATTACCTATATCTAAATGATGCAGAGGTTAAGAACGTAATCGCATCGAGTGTCGGAGCGGTGCACGGCGATATATCGATCGAAAATTCTGAAAAATATGCGGGCGCTCTTGGGGTGAATTTGTCTCTGTTGTTCTCCAGCATCTCTGGGGGCTTCCATGGGGGTTCGTCATATGTGAAGCGTTACACCCTTCAGCAGACTGCATATGGCTATGTTAATCAGCTCTTCAAATCGGTGCGTGGATTGATTAAGATTCAAAACCCGTCTGTGGATATCACCGCACTGAAGGGGGGCGACCTTGTGTTGTTCCCTGCCTACATTGACGCCGATACGAGCAATATTGTTCCGCCATGTAAAATTGATTCATCAGAAATCGAATCAGGTATTTCCGGCCGCTTGCGCTGGTTCAATATAATTGAGCGCCTGAAGGAGAAGAGGGAGCTAGTCAGAAGGCAAGAGAAGTATCGCGACCAAGTCTTGCTTGCTCATGTTACTTCTCCTGCTGGAGGGCTGGGCCATTTTGATGACGGAGAGCCGATAATTGCGGCCCTGCATCTTCATGGTCAATCGGTTGTGGCGAAGGAGGAAGAGGACCTCGTAGGGGAGGCGGTGATCCTCGGGTGGGTTGAGTGTGTGAATTCCTCTAATCCTGCCGTAAGGCTCACCATAGGCCAGAGTGGGGGCGGGAAAAGGAAGGTGAGGGTCGAGCGGGGATACTCGATTCCGAGAAGTTCTCCGACCGCGCTGGACGCCTCACGTAGTCTCGAAAGTGCTAGTCACGGTCGCGCTCTTTTCGAAGCTCGACAGGAAGTAGGTTCCCTTGCCTCTGGGTCAGAAGCGTCGGAACTTTTTCCGACTCTCGTGTCGGCCGAGTCTCAGGGATGTGATGCATCTGCCAATAGCGTGGACGATTCAGTACTCGCCTTGAGTGTGTATGTTAGGCCGATATGCATATATCGCTGACTTGCGGCGGCCTTACTGAACATGGCGGGAAACTATTGCGGTGCCATGGCCGTGGTCGACTCCAATGCAGCCCGCCTGGCACGCAAGCACTTTACTCAGGTTGAATCGGTGATGTCCGGGCTGTGGTGATGGGTCGTGATCCCTGCGGTACGACGTCCTCATGCGGTACGCGCAAGGGGGCGGGCTGACGCCTGCCGGGCAGGTGAAGCGGGAGGCCGTGCGGCTGGAGGCCGCCAGATGGTTCGAGGCCGGGGCGGCCACCGCCCGGATCGCGGCTGAGTTGCGGGTGACGGACCGGTCGGTGCGCCGGTGGCGGGCGGCCTGGCGGCACGGCGGTGCCGGAGCGTTGGCGTCGGCGGGCCCTATGGCGGTGGAGAGGCTGTCGGTGCAGCAATGGCAGCGGCTGGAGGCGGAGTTGAAACGGGGCCCGCTGGCGCACGGCTTCGACGACGAGGTGCAGGGCTGGACGCTGAAGCGGGTGAAGCTGCTGATCGGCCGGTTGTTCCACGTCGGCTACACCGTCCAGGGCGTGTGGCGGCTGCTGAAACGGCACGGCTGGAGCTGCCAGGTGCCGGTGCGGCGAGCACTCGAACGCGACGAGGCGGCGATCGAAGTGTGGAAGGCCGAGGTGTGGCCGCGGCTAAAAGTACTGCGCACGACCTGGGCGCCCATATCTGCTTCGCGGACGAGTCCGGCCAGTCGCTGATCCCGCCGAGGGGCCGGACCTGGGCGCCGCGCGGGGCCCGCCCGGTCGTACGGGTGGCCGGGAGGCGCGGTGGCCGGGTCAGCATCGCCGGCGCGGTGTGTTTCAAGTCCGGTCACCGGCCACGGATGTTCTTCAAACTGCACGTCCACCGTGGCCGCAAGGGCGAGCCGAAGACCTTCGCCTGGAGCGACTACCGGGACTTCATCCGCATGGTGCACCTGCAGCTCGGCACCCCGTCGTGTGGGTCTGGGACAACCTCTCCGTGCATCTTCAGCAGGAATTCTTCGACTTCGAGGCGCAGCACAGGGACTGGCTGGTCATCTTCCATCTGCCGCCTTACGCACCGGAGATCAACCCGCAGGAAGGCATCTGGAGCCTGCTCAAGCGGGCCCTGGCCGACTTCGCCGCCGCCGACCTCGCGCACCTGACCCGCGTCATCAAACGGAAACTGAAAAAAATCCAGTGCCGGCCTCACCTGATCAGCGGCTGCCTCCCGACCACCGGTCTGGACCTCACGGACCTGATCGAGACACCGGACATCACCGATTCAACCTGAGTAACGAGATCGGCTTCCCTCAGCCGCACCTGCACCCCCCGCTGGATGCGGCTCGGCATCGGGCCTTCGGGAACGTGGGGCCGGGAGCGCCTGCCAGGGCCGGGCGCAGTACCGGTGACCTTGGCTCGACTGACTAACTCGGCGGCCCGCAAAGATCGTCCGGTCCCTGCCACCGCCGAGCGGCCGATCCGACTCTGAAGAGCAGCCCCCTGAACGCGGCGCACATCGACGTACGTACTGCGCTCATCCTGCTCGACGGTGCAGGTCGGCCCCGGCACAGCCAGATATGGAACCCAACCGCGACACCGCCTTGCACCCCGCGGACATCAGACAGAGTCTGGTCGATTGCGTCAAGCACGGATCAGAAGCCTATCTGGGAACGAGCCATTCCAGGCTGAGAGCCCCCGGTCATGCACCCCCGGGTACCCTTTCGCCCTCGTCCGGGCTTCGGTTGCCGCGTCTTTCCGCCTCGCCGGTGTCCGGGATGGGCCACGGGCGGATCGCAGGACATTCCACACCTACAGCGGGGCCATTTACTGCAGCTCGGTGGCGGGCAGACAAGACACTGAGATTGTTCGCGCACGAGCTGCATCGCACGTCTCCCCCCGGTGCTGCAGGCATCCCTGCCCGCATCACTTCGGTGGACCCGGGCTAAGTTCAGGGGGCGCGCTTGGTCCACTGGAAGTCTCGGGGCATCGCTCTGTCCCGTCTCCAGCTTGGCCCGATTGCAAGATGTAGGTAATGAGCGGTCTGCTCCTCTCCTTGTCGCTGCAGAGAGAGCGTGTGACTATTCGATCATTGGGGATGTAGGACACCTTCTTCTCGTCACGATAGAGGAATGCAACTTCACTCTCGCCCGTCGCGACTACATATCCGACCACCCGTTTACCCCCCTTAAGAGTCACTACTTCACTAGGGAGCCATGTGGAGGTGTTGGTGATTGCACTGATGGTCAGCGCAATAACGGCCCAGAAGACAAACGATGAGGCGTTTACGCGAGTCGACTTCCTGTCCATCTCCCACATGAAGTAGGCGATGAAGATAGACCCATAGAGGAACATCCAGATGAACAGATCCACAGAAGCGAGAGCGGCTCCCACCAGAACTACGATGAGCGCCGATAGTTTGACGGCGGCTGACACTCGACCCGCCCCTCTGATCCTTTCGTACACGATCTCGGCAGTCAAATACATCCCGACAAGCAGAAGTGCTCTAGGTAACACCTGTAGGAATGAGGAAGAGAATATCGCCCAGATGTCAAGGTTCGCTGCGAGAACCTCCAGTGTTGCGGAGTCCCCGCCTGCTGTAATGTATAATCGCAGGGCGGCAACAGCTATCATTGTCAGGGGTAATGCGTAGGAGATATTTCCCAAAACCCATTCAAATAGCGGATCCGGCTTGCTGGATTTCGTAGTGGCGGAATCGCTCATTTCTTTGCCGTGCTCATGCTCGCTTGCCATGGTTCCCCTACCGGCAGCTGCGGCGCTTAATGGTTGGTCTAC
Organism: Streptomyces sp. Act143; assembly: GCF_003143935.1. Lineage (GTDB taxonomy): Bacteria > Actinomycetota > Actinomycetes > Streptomycetales > Streptomycetaceae > Streptomyces. The sequence goes on from NZ_QFRX01000001.1 coordinate 9,153,593, forward strand.
TACAAAAATCGCCACATGTCACGAGGCGGGTGGTGCCGCCTCTCGTGGTGCGGCCGATCATGACCCACCGCTTCCGGCTTGAGGCCGGCGAGCACGCTGCCGTCATGGACGGGGTGGGCGCCCTGGCTGGTTCGAACGGCGTGATGCCCAACGGGTCCTCCGGCGGCAGCGATCAGGGGGCGACCTGCGAGTTCCGACTGCTAAACGATTACACCAGGTGTTGGGGCCCCATCTGGCACCTGAGCCCCCGCCCAGCTGAAGGCGGTGACAACCGCAAAGCGCCTCGCCCTACCTCGGATGTATGGGACCGCTCAGCTCGTTGTCGAGGAGTGACCGTCGTCCGTTCTCGCACTTGATTCGGATGCCGCCTCTTCGGCGTCCTGCCCTCCATCTTGGTTTCCTTGACCTGTCGCGGATGGTTCTTGCAGCACAATCTTCTCCTCGGCGACGGCGGCCTTCTCTACGCTTTCCATCAGGGTCGACAGGGCGGTGACGTTCAGCGGCTGTGCGAGTCGTTCCAGCACTTCAGCTGTATTGGGCCTGTCCTCCACGATGTCCGGTGCGGCACCCTCTCCTGGCGTGAAATTGAGGTCAAGAGCGTGCAACGGGATTTCCCTGCCTCGGCGGTCAGCCTTCTGAGCATGGGACTTGTCGATCCGTCGGCGCCAGACAGGCGGTGCCCGTCCATGGAGTCGTGGGGCGACGCGTCGAGAGGCACTATGCAGACTGCTGTTCCCCTGGTGTCCAGGGGGCGGGCGGGGAGACAGCCTCCTATGCGGAGTCATGGACAATTCCACTGGCGCGATGGTTGATGTGAGAACGCGACGTGCGGTCCGTGGTGGATCAGGTGCCTCCAGGCGTTAGCGTGGTGGGTGCCGGCGCGGGGTTCTCGTGCTGGCTTGTGCTGGTTTTTGGGGCGTCGTCGAGAGAAACACGCAGGTCAGAGTCGTTTCATGAGAGTGCTGCACACTTCCGACTGGCATCTCGGCCGGGCGTTCCACCGGGTCAACATGCTCGGGGCGCAGGCCGAGTTCGTCGGCCACCTCGTCGCGACCGTGCGGGAGCGCGGCGTGGACGCCGTGGTCGTGTCGGGGGATGTGTACGACCGGGCCGTGCCGCCGCTGGCCGCGGTCGAGCTGTTCGACGACGCCCTGCACCGCCTCGCCGACCTTGGCGTGCCGACGGTGATGATCTCCGGCAACCACGACTCGGCCCGTCGGCTCGGAGTGGGCGCCGGGCTCATCGACCGCGCCGGCATCCATCTGCGGACCGAGCCGACGGCGTGCGGGACGCCGGTGGTGCTCCAGGACGCCTTCGGCGACGTGGCCTTCTACGGCCTGCCGTATCTCGAACCCGCCTTGGTGAAGGACGAGTTCGGCGTGGAGAAGGCGGGGCACGAGGCCGTGCTCGCCGCCGCCATGGACCGCGTCCGTGCCGACCTCGCCACCCGCGCGCGCGGCACCCGCTCCGTCGTCCTCGCGCACGCCTTCGTCACCGGCGGCGAGGCCAGCGACAGCGAGCGGGACATCACGGTCGGCGGGGTGGCCGCCGTCCCGTCCGGCGTCTTCGACGGCGTCGACTACGCGGCGCTCGGGCATCTGCACGGCTGCCAGACCATCACCGACCGCGTCCGCTACTCCGGCTCCCCGCTGCCGTACTCCTTCTCCGAGGCCGACCACCGCAAGAGCATGTGGCTCGTCGACCTGGACGCCGAGGGCGCGGTGACCGCCGAGCGTGTCGACTGCCCGGTGCCGCGCGCGCTGGCCCGGGTGCGCGGCACGCTGGAGGAGCTGCTGGCCGACCCCGAGCTCGCCCGGCACGAGGAGGCGTGGGTCGAGGCGACACTCACCGACACCGTCCGCCCCGCCGACCCCATGGCCCGCCTCACCGAGCGCTTCCCGCACACCCTCAGTCTCGTCTTCGCCCCCGAGCGTGCCCCGGACGACCCCGAGGTGTCCTACGCCAGGCGGCTCGCTGGGCGCAGCGACCAGGAGATCGCCGAGGACTTCGTGGCCCATGTGCGAGGGGCGGGGCCCGACACGGACGAACAGGGCGTGCTGCGGGACGCGTTCGACGCGGTGCGGGCGGACGAGGCCGTGCGGGAGGTGGCGCGGTGAGACTGCACCGGCTCGACCTGACCGCCTTCGGCCCCTTCGGCGGCTCCCAGAGCGTCGACTTCGACGAGTTGTCCGCCGCCGGGCTCTTCCTCCTCCACGGACCGACCGGCGCGGGCAAGACCTCCGTCCTCGACGCCGTCTGCTACGCGCTGTACGGCTCGGTCCCCGGCGCCCGCCAGACCGGCCAGGGCCTCACCCTGCGCAGCGACCACGCCGCGCCCGGCACCCGCACCGAGGTCCGCCTCGAACTCACCGTCGCCGGACGCCGGTTGGAGGTCACCCGCCAGCCGCCCTGGGAACGCCCCAAGAAGCGCGGCTCCGGCAGCACCCTCGACAAGGCCCAGAGCTGGCTGCGCGAGTACGACGCCCAGGCCGGCGCCTGGAAGGACCTCAGCCGGTCCCACCAGGAGATCGGCGAGGAGATCACGCAGCTCCTCGGCATGAGCCGCGAGCAGTTCTGCCAGGTCGTGCTGTTGCCCCAGGGCGACTTCGCCCGTTTCCTGCGCGCGGACGCCGAGGCGCGCGGCCGGTTGCTGGGCCGCCTCTTCGACACCCACCGTTTCGCCGAGGTCGAGAAGCGGCTCGCCGAGCGCCGCCGCGCCACCGAGGCGCAGGTCCGTGACGGGGACACCGAGCTGCTCGCCGACGCGCACCGCATGCAGCAGGCGGCGGGCGATGCCATGGCACTGCCGGACGCGGCTCCGGGGGAGCCGGGGCTGGCCGACGCCGTCATGAGCGCCGCCGCCGTCGCCCGCAGCACCGCGCGCGAACAGCTCACCATCGCCCACAGCCGCCTCACGGCCGCCGAGTCCGCGCAGGCCGCCGCCGAGCGCGCGCTGGCCGACGTACGCGAACTGGCCCGGCTCCAGCAGCGGTTCGAGGAGGCGCGGCGGCGGGCCGCACTGATGGAGGAGCGGTCCGACGGCTACCGCCAGGCCCTGGCGCGCATGGAGCGGGCCCGCAAGGCCGAGGCCGTGGCACCCGCGCTGGAGCTCAGGGAGGCCGCCGACGCCGAGCACGGCCGGGCGGCGGCCGCCGAGGCACGCACGCGTGCCCTGCTGCCGGACACCTTCGCGGACGCCGGGGCGGCCGGGCTCGCCTCCGCCGCCCGCCGGACCGCCGAGGAGCTGGGCGGGCTGGAGTCGGCGCGGCGGGCCGAGCAGCGGCTGGCCGACCTGGTCGCGGAGCGGGCCGGGCTCGACCGGCAGGAGCGTGCCGACGACGACGTGCTGCGCGAGGCGGACGACTGGCTCGCCGGGTGGGAGGCGACCCGCGCCGGGCTCCAGGCCCGCATCGACTCCGCGCAGGAGGCCGCGACCCGGGCCGAGCAGCTCTCGGTGCAGCGCGAGCCCGCACAGAAGCGGCTGGCCGCGGCCCGGATGCGGGACCAGCTGGCCGGTGACACCGACACGGTCGCCGCGCAGGTCCGCCGCGCCGAGGACGAGGCGCTGACGCTCAAGGCGCGCTGGCTGGAGGTCAGGGAACAGCGGCTCAACGGCATCGCCGCCGAACTCGCCGCCCAGCTCAAGGGCGGCGAGCCCTGCGCCGTCTGCGGGGCCACCGAACACCCGGCCCCGGCCCGCAAGGACGCCGGGCACGTCGACCGGGAGGCGGAGGAGCGGGCGCTGACCGCCTACCAGCAGGCGGAGGAACGCCACAGCGAGCAGGAACGGCGCCTGGGCGTCGTACGGGAGGCGCTCGCCGCCGCCACCGCGGAGGCCGGTGACGCGGCCACCGGGCAACTCGCTGACGGGGCAGAGGAGTTGGAGCGGCTTTACGCCGATGCCCGCCGCGCGGCCTCGGCCCTGCACCCCGCGCAGGAGGAACTGCGCCGGGCCGAGCAGGAGCACGAGCGGCGTACCGCGCTGCGGCAGGAGGCGGCGGTGCGAGCCGCCGCCCGGGTCGGGCACCGCGACCGCCTGGACCGTGAACGGGCCGCGCTGGAGGCGGAGTTGGCGCAGGCCCGCGGGGACCTCGACAGCGTCGCCGCGCGCGCCGGGCAACTGGAGGGGCAGGTCGCACTGCTCACCGACGCCGCCGACGCGGCCCGCGTCGCCGAGGACACCGCCCAGCGGCTCAAGGACGCCGACGCCCGGCTGGCCGACGCCGCGTTCCGGGCCGGCTTCGACACCCCGCAGGCCGCGGCCGACGCCCTGCTCGACGACGCGGCTCACCGGGACCTCCAGCGGCGGCTCGACGACTGGCAGGCGCAGGAGGCCGCCGTACGGGCCGTCCTCGCCGAGACCGACACCGCGGCCGCCGCCCAGCAGCCGCCCGCCGGCCTCGCCGCCGCCGAGCGGGGTGCGGCCCTCGCCGCCCAGCGGGTGCGCGAGGCGGCCTCCGCGCGCGACGCCGCCGCCCGGCGCTGCGCCGACCTCGACCGGCTCTCCGCGCGCGCGGCCGTCTCCGTGCGCCGGCTCGCCCCGCTGCGCGAGGAATACGACCGGGTGGCCCGCCTCGCCTCGCTCACCGCGGGCACTTCGGCGGACAACGAACGCAAGATGCGCCTGGAGTCCTATGTGCTGGCGGCGCGGCTGGAACAGGTGGCCGCCGCCGCGACCGTCCGGCTGCTGCGGATGTCCTCCGGCCGCTACACCCTCGTCCACTCCGACGACCGGGCCGGACGCGGCCGCAGCGGGCTCGGGCTGCATGTGGTCGACGCCTGGACCGGGCGGGAGCGGGACACCGCCACGCTGTCGGGCGGCGAGACCTTCTTCGCCTCGCTCGCCCTCGCCCTAGGCCTCGCGGACGTCGTCACCGACGAGGCGGGCGGGGTCCGCCTCGACACGCTCTTCATCGACGAGGGCTTCGGCAGCCTCGACGACCAGACGCTCGACGAGGTGCTCGACGTGCTCGACTCGCTGCGGGAGCGGGACCGCAGCGTCGGGATCGTGAGCCATGTGGCCGACCTGCGGCGGCGCATCCACGCGCAGTTGGAGGTCGTGAAGGGCAGGGCCGGGTCGGCGCTGCGGGTGCGGTCAGCGGCCCAGCGGTCGGCGCGGCAGGGGTGAGGAGTAGACGACGCTCGTCGTCACCGCGCCCAGCGCGCCGATCTTCCCCGACACCTCCTCCAGGTGCCGCATCGACCGGGCGGTGACCTTGATGACGAAGCAGTCGTCGCCGGTGACGTGGTGCGCCTCCAGGATCTCCGGCGTCGCCTCCAGCAGGTCGTGGAACGGCTTGTAGTTGCCGTTCGGGTAGCGCAGCCGCACGAACGCCAGGATCGGCAGCCCCAGCCGGTCCGGGTCGACGACCGCCGCGTACCCCTGGATCACGCCCGCCTCCTCCAGTCGGCGCACCCGTTCGGTGACCGCGCTCGGCGACATGGACACGGCGCGGGCGAGCTCGGCGAAGCTGGCCCGGCCCTCCCGCTGGAGGACGTCGAGAATGCGCCAGTCCGTGGCGTCCGGGGAAAACTCGGTCATGTCGGAGAGATACCAGGGGAATCACCGGCGGATCAAATGGAACGCCGGGGATCGCCACTTCAGTGACGTGATCGGCCCCCGTAGATTTCTGGGTGCGGGGAGGGCGACGAGGCCCGCCGAGAAGCCCCGCGCGTCGTGTCAGGGAAAGGCCAAGAGCATGAGCAGCGTCAGCACGCACACCGTCAACCCCGTCCTGCGGGTCGCCCCCGCGGCCCCGGCCGAGGCTGCCGCCTACTTCCGTGCGAGCCTCGTCTTCCACGCCGACGTCTCCGACGTCGCCGCCGCGCTCTCGGTCGAGGGCGACCCCGGCTTCGTCGTCCTCGACTCCCGCTCCACCGAGGCCTGGGACCAGGGCCACATCCCCGGCGCGGTCCACCTGCCGACCGCCCTCATCCCCGAGCAGGCCGAACAGCTCCTCGACAAGTCCGTGCCGGTCGTGACGTACTGCTGGGGCCCCGGCTGCAACGGCGCCACCCGTTCCGCGCTCGCCCTCGCCGAACTCGGCTACCAGGTCAAGGAGATGCTCGGCGGCTTCGAGTACTGGGCCCGCGAAGGCTTCGAGTACGAGACCTGGGAGGGCAGGCAGCGCCGCGACGCCGACCCGCTGACGGCGCCGGTGGACGCGGAGGACTGCGGCTGCTGAGCCGGGGGTCGCATCGCGGCCGAACGGCAGCGGCGCCGGGCCTGCCGCCGCTGCCGGCTGACAGCGGCGGCAGGCCCGTTGCCCCTGCTGAACGCCAGGGGATCCAGGCCCGCTGCCCCTGCTGAGTGCCAGAGGATCCATGCCTGGCACCGCCGCTGAATGGCAGATTCCGGATCTTCCGGTGAACGGACGACGCGGACTGTCATGTACCAGGTAGATTCCGCGCCATGGTGCGATACGCGGAGCCGGGCGTGGCGGAGTGGGTCGAGTCGGGTGGCGGGCCGCTGATAGCGGTTCCGGAGACCGTGCTGCCGTTCTGGGCGGGCGCCGACGGCGACGAGACGGCCTCGGACTACGACCGGGCCTGCGAGGTCGACGGGTACGTGGGCCTGCTGCCCGTCGGCGACAGCGCGGCCCTGGTGCTCGGCGACGAGCCCGCCTCCACCACGTATCTCCCGGACCGCGGCCTCTTCGTACGGTGGTCGGCGGCGGAGTCCGAGGAACAACTGCTCGCCGAGGTGCCGGCGGCGCTGGACGCGGCCGTGTGGGGACCGGAGGTCGCCTGGAACGTACCCGGACCGGTCCTGCTGTTCGACGCCGCCTGGCCGGGAACCGACTCCCTGCGCACGGACCACGTCTGGATCGCCCTCGACCCCGGCCGCTACGCGGTGCGCGCGGCACATGTGCGGCCGGGACCGGAGACGTGGCTGGGCCTGGTCCAGCTGAGGCCGCTGGCATACGGCTAGGCGTGTTGACCGGGTAGGTCGGTGACGCGGCTGCCCCGCGACGCCCGGCACGCACCCTCGCCGCACAACCGGCCCTGGCCGGTGATTCCCGTGCGCCGCGCGGGAGGGTTCCCCATCATGGTCGTCCATGCCCCGCCTTCCGCATCCCCGCCGGACGCTGGGGGATGCCCGACGACCCGGCCCGCCTCATCGCCTGGCTCGCGACGGACGAGGCGGGCTGGATCACGGGACAGGTGATCGACTCCGAGGGCGGCTTCCGGCGCTGACGCCGGAAGCCGCCTCCCGGTCTACAGCTGTGCCAGCTCGTCGACCAGGTCGTCCAGGCCCAGCGAACCCTGCGACAGGGCAGCCATGTGCCACGCCTTGAGGTCGAACGCGTCGCCGTGCCGCTGCCGGGCCTTCTCCCGGCCCAGCAGCCAGGCCCGCTCGCCCAGCTTGTAGCCGATGGCCTGGCCCGGGATCGTCAGATAGCGGGTCAGCTCGCTCTCCACGAAGTCCGCCGGACGGCTGCTGTGCGCGCCGAAGAACTCCTCGGCCAGCTCCGGCGTCCAGCGTTCGCCCGGGTGGAAGGGCGAGTCGGCCGGGATCTCCAGCTCCAGGTGCATGCCGATGTCCACGATCACCCGCGCCGCCCGCATCATTTGCGCGTCGAGGTAACCGAGCCGCTGCTCCGCGTCCGTGAGGAAGCCGAGCTCGTCCATCAGGCGCTCCGCGTACAGCGCCCAGCCCTCGGCATTGGCGCTGACGATGCCGATCGTGGCCTGGTAGCGGGAGAGGCTGTCGGCGACGTGCGCCCACTGCGCCAGCTGGAGGTGATGACCCGGGACACCCTCGTGGTACCAGGTCGAGACCAGGTCGTAGGCGGGAAAGCTGGTCTGTCCCATCGTCGGCAGCCAGGTGCGGCCGGGCCGGGAGAAGTCCTCCGACGGGGGCGTGTAGTACGGCGCCGCCGCACCGCCGGGCGGGGCGATCCGCGCCTCCACCCGCCGTACCCGCTCGGCCAGTTCGAAGTGCGTGCCGTCCAGCGACTCGATCGCCTGGTCCATCAGGCCCTGGAGCCACACGCGGACCTCTTCGACGCCCTCGATGCGGGTGCCGTGCTCGTCGAGGTGCTTGAGCGCCACCCACGGCGTCTCGGCACCCGGCAGGATCTTCTCCGCCTCCTGCTTCATCTCGCCGAGCAGCCGGTGGAACTCGGACCAGCCGTACGCGTACGCCTCGTCCAGATCGAGGTCCGTGCCGTTGAAGTAGCGCGACCAGCGGGCGTAGCGCTCCCGGCCGGCGGTGTTCGAGGAGCCCTCGATCGTCGGCGCGTACACGTCGCGCATCCAGTCCCGCAGCTCCACGACCGCTGCGGTCGCGGCGCGCGCGGCCTCGTCCAGCTCGGCGCGCAGCGCGTCGGGGCCGTCCGCCGCGAAGTCCTCGAACCAGCCGCGCCCCTCCCCGGTGTCCGCCCACTCCGTCAACTGCTCCACGAAGGTGGCCGTCGGGCGCGGCGCCGCGTACAGCTTGCGCTCCAGACCGAGGGCGAGGGACTCGCGGTAGCCGGCGAACGCGGCCGGCACGGCCCGCAGCCGCTCGGCGATCGCCGCCCAGTCCTCGTCGGTCTCGCTCGGCGTCACGGTGAACACCTCACGCACCGAGTGCGCGGCCGTCGCCATGTTGCCGACCGAGCGCAGTCCTTCGTCCGCGTCGTGCACGGCGAGTTCCGCGGTGAGCCGCTCGCGCAGCAGACGGGCGCAGCGCCGCTCGATGTCACGGTCCGCGCCGGGCTGCCGTTCGGCCTCGTCGAGGCGGGCGAGCGTGGCCCGTTGAAGCTCGGCGAGCTTCTCCTGGCCCGCGGGTGAGGTGTCGGGAAGGCGGCTCGAACTCTCCTTCATGCCGAGGTAGGTGCCGGTGACCGGGTCGAGGGCGATCAGGGCGTCGACGTAGGCGTCGGCGACCTCACGGGGCAGGCTGTTGGTCTGTGACATGCGGCCCATCCTCATACGAGGACATGCCGCACGTCACCCGGATTGAGCCGAGGGCGTAGGCGGGAGCAGGGGCCCGCAGTCCCACTGCTGGAAGATCAACCGGGTCTCGACCCGGGCCACTTCGCGATGGGCCGTGAACTCGTCGAGGACCAGCCGCTGCAGATCCGTCATGTCCGCGACCGCGACATGGACGAGATAGTCGTCGGGACCGGTCAGGTGAAAGACGGTGCGCGACTCCGGCAGCGCCCTGATCCGCTCCACGAACGGGCCCACCAACTCCCGCCGATGTGGCCTGACCTGCACCGACAGCAGTGCCTGAAGGCCGCGCCCGAGCTTCGCCGGGTCCAGCCGCAACTGATGGCCGAGGATCACGCCGGCCCGCCGCAGCCGGGTCACCCGGTCCAGACAGGTCGACGCCGCGACCCCCACCTGGGCGGCGAGATCGCGGTAGGTGGTCCGGGCGTCGTTCTGCAACAGCCGCAGAAGATGGAGGTCCACCGGATCCAGTACGACAGATTCGGCCATGGCCCGAACGTAACACGGCCCCCGGCCCTGGATGCCCGGCCGGTGTTCACCCTTTCCCGCATGGAGACGACGCCTGAGCCCACGAGAGCCCTGGCCACCGAGGCCGTCCACGCCGGCCGCGACGACCTCGCCCGGCAGGGACTGCACGCCCCGCCCATCGACCTGTCGACCACCTACCCCTCGTACGACAGCCGCGGCGAGGCCGCCCGCATCGACGCCTTCGCCGCCACCGGCGCCGACCCCGACGGCCCGCCCGTCTACGGGCGCCTCGGCAATCCGACCGTCGCCCGCTTCGAGACCGCCCTGGCCCGACTGGAGGGCACCGAGGCCGCGGTCGCCTTCGCCAGCGGCATGGCCGCGCTGAGCGCGGTCCTTCTGGTACGGGGAGCGATGGGCCTGCGCCATGTGGTCGCCGTCCGCCCCCTGTACGGCTGCAGCGACCACCTCCTGACCGCCGGCCTCCTCGGCTCCGAGGTGACCTGGACGGACCCGGCCGGCATCGCCGACGCCCTGCGCCCCGACACCGGGCTGGTCATGGTCGAGTCCCCGGCGAATCCGACGCTCGCCGAGGTGGACCTGCGTGCGGTCGCCCACGCCTGCGGCACGGTGCCGCTGCTCGCCGACAACACCTTCGCCACGCCCGTGCTCCAGCGCCCCGCCGAGCAGGGGGCCCGGCTGGTGCTGCACAGCGCCACCAAATACCTCGGCGGCCACGGCGACGTGATGGCGGGCGTCGTGGCCTGTGACGAGGAGTTCGCCGGCCGGCTGCGCCAGGTCCGCTTCGCCACCGGCGGCGTGCTCCACCCGCTGGCCGGCTATCTCCTCCTGCGCGGTCTGTCGACGCTGCCGGTCCGCGTCCACGCGGCCTCCGCGACCGCCGCCGAACTGGCCCGCCGCCTCGCCGCCGACCCGCGCGTCGCCCGCGTCCACTACCCGCGCATCGGCGGCGCGATGATCGCCTTCGAGGTGCACGGCGACCCGCACGAGGTGATCGCGAGCGTCCGCCTGATCACCCCGGCGGTGAGCCTCGGCAGCGTCGACACCCTGATCCAGCATCCGGCGTCCATCAGCCATCGCATCGTGGATGCGGACGACCGACGGAACGCCGGGGTGAGCGAGGGCCTGCTGCGGATGTCGGTGGGCCTGGAGGACGTGGAGGATCTGTGGGCGGATCTTGAGGGCGCGCTCGGGGGCATGCCCCTCAGGGGCGCGGGGAACCGCGCGACCAGCCAGAGCTCACCCGCGCCCGCCTTCCAGCCCTAGGGCGTGCCAGGCGTCGGGCGGCAGACGGCATTCTCGCGACACGCCCTAGTCCCCCCGGCGCTCGGGCGATCCCGCGCTCACCTGCTCCACCACATCCTGCGGAGCCAGCCGCGCGGTGATGACCAGGGTCCCCTCCTCGATCTGGTAGTCGAGGGGGAGGCCCAGCCCGCGCATGGCCGCCACCATCCCGGTGTTGGACGACTGCGTCACCGCATAGACGCTCTCGCACCGGGCCTCCACGGCCATCCCCACCAGCCTGCGCAGCAGCTCCGCCCCGACACCGCGCCCCTGCCACTCGTCCTCGACGAGGAGTGCCACCTCGGTCTCGTCCCCGTCCCACAGGAGGTGGCCGAGTCCGACCAGCCGACCCGACGCGGTCTGAACGGCCAGGGTCCGCCCGAACCGCGGGCTGAGCAGGTGGTTGAGGTACCGGTCGGCGTCACCGACCGGCCCGTGATAGCGCAACGACAGGGTCCGCGGACTGCACCGCTCGTGCATCGCCTTCGCGGCCTCCAGGTCGCCGGTGTCCGCCCGGCGCACCGTGATGTCGTTCCCCTCGGGCAGTGTCAGCACGTCCTGGCTGCGCGGCACCCGCGGTCCCAGGACCGTGTCCAGCTCCACGAGGGCCCGCGCCCGGGCGAACTCGGTCGGGGTGAACGGCAGATACGGCCGCTCCACGGTGATCACTCCGCCTTCCGGTGCCCGCAGCCTCATCACGGTGTCCTCCAGCACCCCTTCCACGGGCACGCTCTGCGGACCACGTCCCCCTCCGGCAGGCGTGCCGGGCAGCGACCTGATGGTGCACCGCCCCAGCAACTGCCGGAGGGCCAGCGGAAGTTCCGCCGCGTCCAAAGCGGTCCGCGCGGCGAGGCCGAGCACCCGTGTCGGCGCGTCGACCAGGTCGTGGGCGTCGGCCCGCTCGATCCACGTGCCGGCACCGCCGGCCTGCGCGACGGCCCGGGTGATCTCCGCGGCCGACAGCTCACCGGGGCCCCGCAGCAGGAACTCGTCCACCGTGCCCTCGGCCAGCGGATGCGTCTGGAGGCTGAGAATGTCGACCCGGTGTCCGGCCAGCGCCGTGCACAGCGCGGCCAGCGATCCCGGCTCGTCCTTCACTGTCGTCCGCATCCGCCACAACACGCTCTCCCCGGTGTCGGCGGACGGCCCGGCCTGCGCCTGCGAGGAGGTCGGCCGGGCACCGGTATCGCTCACCGGCGGCGCATGACCATGGCGGCGTGCCCACCATGTGTGGAACGCCGCCGTGGCGACCAGCACGACCGCCGACACCAGCAGCAGCTCCGGGCCGTCGGGCCCGTGCCCGATCACATTGGCGACGGCGTCCGCCACCGCGACGGCCGTGAACAGCGCGGCCAGTTCGATGACGTCCCGGCGCCAGTGGTGGACCGGACGGCCGTGCTTCGCACGCGTCACATCAGACATTTCTCGACTCATGCAGCCACTGTGAAGGAACGGTGTTGCGTGATCACGAACGGTTTGTGACCGGGCGGTAAAGACAAAATCTGGGTTTTTGCCGGTTTCCTTACGTCCATGTCACGCTGCCGCCTCCTCGGTCAACGCCCCGTGCAGCCGCCGCGCCTGCGTCACCAGCCGGGACGAACCGCGCCGGGCCGCCGCGCCGGCCAGATGCGGCAGTTCACCCCGCGCCCCGGACCGCTCGGCGCACTCCGCGGCCACCGCCAGCAGTTCCCCGAGTCCCCGGCTCCTGGCGGCCTGCCCGTCCGGCCCGCCGGTCGCGAGGTCGTCGAGCAGCGGCGGCAGGGTGTGACGCAGCAGCCCCCAGATGGTGGCGTTCGCCCCCGTCGACGCCGCCGTGCGCAGCGCGTCGGCCAGCCGCAGCGGCTTCACCGCCCCGCCCCGGACCAACGTCCCCAGGTCCGCGCCCAGCAGCTCCGTATCGAGCTGCCCCCGCGCGGCGAGCACCAGCAGCGCGTCCACCGCGGCGAGCCGGTCCTCCTCATGGCGGGCGCCGAGTCCGTACGCCACGCACAGGTGAACGGCGTCGCCCGCCTCGCCGCCGGACTCGGCGAGCAGCGGCAGCACGGCCGCGGCACCGCGTGTGTCCTCGACGGCGACCGTGGACAGGTCGCGGAGTATCCGGGCCGCGACGAGTTCCCGGCGCTCGGGGAGCAGGGCGAGCCAGTGCGGACGTATCGAGTCGTCCCAGTGGTAGCAGTGCCAGCGGTCGCGATAGACGCTCACCGGCCGTCCCAGGGGCCGGAACTCACGCGGGAAGTCGTCCTGCAACTCCTCGATCTGATCGAACTCGACCAGGATGCGGGCGTGGGGCGTACGCCGCCAACCGACCGGGAGCTGCGGGCCACCGGAGGCGAGCCAATCGGCGAGCCTGGTGCCTTCCGCGGTGCCGAGGGCCGCCGCGCGCTCCGCGGCCGAGGCCGCCGCCGTCCGGTCCCCGCGCCGCACCCGCAGCAGCGCCTGCGCGAAGTCCGCGTCCGAGGGGCGGGCCCCCAGCCGCCGGTAACCGTCGAGTCGCTCCACCAGCTCGTCGGGCTCCAGCAGACCCGTGCTCCAGGTCGGGGTGGACAGCAGGAACGGCAGCGGGTCGGTCCGCACCCGGTACGCCACTTCGGAGATCCGCGCCCGAAAGGCCCGGTCGAGGGCGCTGTGCACACAAGTCTGTCCCGGCGTCCCCTGGACGACGGCCGCGTGGAGCGCCGCCGTCCGGACCTTGCCCAGCAGCGTGGCGAGGACGAGGTGGAGGGGCGGGTAGTTGCTGAAATACGTGCTCTCCCGGACCTGTTCGACGTCGGCGGTGGCCCACCACAGCCGTGCCACGACCGGGCCGAGGGCCTCGACCAGACCCTCCCGGTCGGCGTGGGCATGGCGCACCAGCCCGTCCAGGGTGCGCTCGAACGCCGCCACGTCACCGCCGGACACCAGCAGCGCCCCGACCTCCTCGGCGAGTTCGGCCACCGACTCGGGAGCGGGCGCCAGCCGCACCGGCTCCGGCGCCGGTGGCAGCACCTCCTCGTACACCACCGGTTCCAGGACTACCGGGGCCGCGTCCAGCGAGACGAACGCCCTGGTGCGCAGGGTGGGAATCAACTGCTGTGCGGCCAGAGCGAGTTCGCGGCGTGCCTCGGTACCCGCCTTCTTCATGTGCCGTTCCACCAGCTTCAGGGCCCGCTCCTGGACGTCCGAGTCCTCGTGCCCGAACGCCTGCGCGGCGGCGGGAAGCAACTCGTCGGCGGTGGCGGCGTCGCGCGTCACGGCCTTGCCCAGCAGGACGAGCTGGGAGCGGACGAGCTTCTTCTCGGTGCGGAACAGCACCCCGCTCGACATCTCGGCCAGCAGGCGCGCGGACAACTCGCCGTCCAGAGCGAGGCGGCCCAGCACCGACTGCGCGTGCGCGGCCACCACCGAGGGGGCGTCCGCGGCCAGCGCCAGCCACTCCGCCGTACGCGCCCGCTCCTCGTCGCGGGTGAGGTCGAGGGCCTTGAGAAGACGCAGGAAGCCCCGGTGATCGGCGGTCGATCCGCCACGCAACAGCCGCGCCACGCACGCGTGGACCGTCACCCCGCGCTCCAGCGCACCCTCGGCGGTGAGCTGCGCCAGCGCGCCGGTCCAGCTGTCGGGGCCGTCCTCGGCGGGCCACTGGAGGGTGCCGCCGACGTCGTCCGTCTCGAACAGCGCGGCCACGAGCTCCGGCAGGTGCGGGTCCTTGCGCAGCCGGGCGAGCATCGTGTCGCCGCGCTGCCAGACGCTGCCCATGTGCCGCATCCAGCCCTCCACATAGGCCTGCGTCGTGGGGACCTGGCAGGCCGAGAGCCGGACCAGCCCCGCCATCAGCTCGTACGGCACCCGCGCACTCGGCGGGCGCTGGGCGAGCCGGTGCACCACATCGGCGAGCCAGTCGGGTTCGCGATCCGCCAGGACGTCGATCAGCACCGCCGGGGGCGCCTGCCACCAGCGCATGTCGGCGGCCGCCAGCCAGTTCGCGACCGCGGCCGCACCGGTCTGGCAGGCCGCCCCGGCCACCTGGAGCGCCGGGTAGGCGCGCCGGGCCTGCCCGCCCCAGCGATCGGCCCTGAGCTCCTTGCGCAGCTCCCTCACCTCGGGGAAGACCGCCCTCCGCTCGGCGTCCGTCATCCCGTCCAGCAGGCCCGGCAGCTCACTGGTCCGCCCCGCTCGCACCGCGTCCATCAGCGCGTTCATCGCGCACCCCCGTCGACTCGCACCGTCTCCCGCTGCACCGCGGCGCCCCGCCGCACCATCCGCACCGCCAGCGCGTGCTTGCACGGACCGCGCCCGCCCCGGTACTTCGCCCACCACACGCAGCTGCACGTCAGCACGCCCGCTGTGTCCCGCACCCGGTGCACATGGCCGTCCTCCGCCGTCACCGTGCCCCCGGCGCCGTCCAGCGCGACCGCGCCCGCCGCCACCAGCGCCCGGGCCGAGCGCAGCCGGGGGTTGTGGCGCTCGACGCGCTCGCCGTCGTACGGCAGCTCGCGGTGGAAGTAGGCCGCCTCCGCCGTGTCGTACCCGACCCGGCCCGAGGTGCCCAGGCGCACCAGGGCGCCGCGGACCCGCTCGGGCGTCAGACCCGCCGCCGCGGCGAGGTCGGCGACGTCGACGCGGGGCTCCCAGGCCAGCAGCACCGAGATCAGCTCCGCGTCCTCGGCGGCCTCGTCGGTGGCGAGCGCGTCCAGGACACCGCCTTCGCCGGAGAAGCCGCGCGCGGCGTCCGGAGAGAGCGTGAGCGTGAGCCGCATGCCCGGCAGGACGGCCTCCCAGGCGCCGGCCGTCGCGCCGGTACCCGACGCCACCGCGGGGCCGTACACCCGCAGGGCGGTCGCGTACCGGAGCACCCGCTGCAAAGCGATCAGCCGCTCCGGGCCGGGCAGGCACACGGCGCCCGGCACCGCGCGCGTCGTGGGACGCAGCCCGCCGCCCGCCGGCACCACCCAGCGGGGGCCGCTCCGCGCACTTCCGCGCGGCAGGGAGCGCAGGAACCGCACTGCCTCGGCGGCGGACAGCTCGGCCCGCAGGTCGAAGCCCGCCGCGATCACCTGCGCCTCCGCGAACCCCCGGAGCCAGCGGTCGGGGAGCGGCACCTTCTTCTCCACGACCGGACCGTCCAGCGTGGTCACGGCCAACTCCTCCGGTCCGACCCGCAGATAGAGCGGATCGTCCGCACCGATCCGTGACAGGGCCTCGCGCAGGGGGTTGTTCACGTCGACGTTGGTGGTGCCGTGCCCCACCGCGCCGCCGTCGAGGCCCGCCTCCAGGACGTCCAGCCGGGCGTACACCCCGCCGCAGCCCGAGAAGGACTCGAAGCGCAGCCGGTCGCCGTTGCCCGTCACCACCGGATCGAGCGAGGCGCGCAGCTGCCGCTGGTAGTAGCGGGCCGCCGCCACGTCCGCGACCGCGAGCAGGCCTGCGGACGCCACCTGAGGGGACGTCAGGAAGCCCGAGAAGAACCGAGGATGGTCGGTCACGCCCGACGGCGTCGCACCCCGTGAGGTCTCCAGTCCCAGGCGCTGTCCTCCCGGCACGGACTCCAGCGCGGAGGGTCGGCGATAGGCCACGGCCTGCAAAGATCGCGTCATGGAAAAACCGTAGAGGCGACCACTGACAATCGGCCCTGACCTGCGAGGACGCACGGGGAAGGGGCCCAGCGGGACGCCCCGCGGGAGACCCTGCGAAAACGCCCTGCGAAAAGGGCAGTTCACAGGCCGCGTACCGGGGGATGACGCCGGTACGCGGCCCGCCGTCGAGGGTACGGGAGCCGACGGGGGTTACTGGCCCACTCGGCCCGGCTGGAGCGTCTGCGTGAACAGCACGGTGCCGTCCTGTTCGCGCAGCCGGACCGTCAGCTCGCCGCTGTCGCCGTCGATGTCGACCTCGCCGAAGAACTGGTAGCCACCGGCCGGGGAGACGTTCGAGGCGGTCGGTGCCTTCACGAACACCCGCTCCGGGCCGAAGGTGTTGTCGAGCGTGCTCGCCGGGAAGGCACCCGCGTTCAGGGGACCCGAAACGAACTCCCAGAACGGCTCGAAGTCCGTGAAGGCGGCCCGTGACGGCTGGTAGTGCTGCGCGGAGGTGTGGTGCACGTCGGCCGTCAGCCACATCGTGCCGGTGATCCGCCGGTGCTTGATGTGCCGCAGCAGCTCGGCGATCTGGAGCTCACGCCCGAGCGGCGCGCCCGGGTCGCCCTGGGCCACCGCCTCGATGTTGGCCTTGCCCTCGGTGGTGTCCGGCACGACCAGCCCCAGCGGCATGTCGGAGGCGATCACCTTCCACACCGCACGCGACCGCGACAACTCCCGCTTCAGCCACTCCAACTGCTCGCGGCCGAGGATGCCCTGCGGGTCCGCGGTCTGGTCACCGGCCGAGTTGGCGTTGCGGTACGTCCGCATGTCCAGCACGAACACGTCCAGCAGCGGCCCCTGCCGCAGCACCCGGTACACCCGGCCCTCCCGGGCACCCGTCGGCAGCGTGGAGACCGGGAAATACTCCCCGAACGCCCGCCGGGCCCGCGCCGCCAGCACGTCGACGCTCTTCTCCGTGTACCGCGTGTCCGTGCTCGCGATCACCTCGCCGGGGTACCAGTTGTTGCGCACCTCGTGGTCGTCCCACTGGATGATCGACGGCACCTGCGCGTTGAAGCGCCGCAGGTTCTCGTCGAGCAGGTTGTAGCGGAAGTTGCCGCGGAACTCGGCCAGCGTCTCCGCGACCTTCGACTTCTCCTCGGTCGTGACGTTCCGCCAGACGCTGCCGTCGGGCAGCGCGGCCGTCGCCGAGATCGGGCCGTCGGCGTAGATGTTGTCGCCGCTGCACAGGAAGAAGTCGGGGTCGAGCGCGGCCATCGCGTTGTAGATCGTGAAGCCGCCGAAGTCCGGGTTGATGCCCCAGCCCTGACCCGCCAGGTCGCCCGACCACAGGAAGCGCACGCCGTCCCGGCGCCCGGCCGGCGCCGTGCGGAAGGTGCCGGTGACCGGCTCGCCGGTACGGCGCGGGTCGTCCGGGTCGGCGAGCAGCACCCGGTAGTGGATCTGCTCGCCCGCCGGGAGGCCGTGCAGCCGGGTGGTGCCGGTGAAGTCCGTGCCGGCGCCGAGCAGCGGGCCGTACCAGCGGTGGGCATTGCGGAACGACTCGGTCGCCGACGTCTCGACGATCATCCGCGCGGGACGGTCGGACCGCACCCACACCAGCCCGGAGTGCGCGGTCACGTCTCCCGTCTGCACACCCCACCCCGCCTCGGGGCGCCCGGACAGGGCGAACGCCGGTGCCGCGCCGACCGCGCCGGGCAGGGCCAGGGCCGCCGACGCGACCAGGGAGCCGCGCAGCACGCTGCGGCGGCCGGGGAACGGACGATGTGACATGGATGCGCCTCCAGGGACGGGATCCGGCCAGTGTGCGATGCCATGACTACTGGTGCGCCGCAGCGCACACGGAAACCACAAGTGAACAACTGACCGCATTCGCAAGGGAACCGCCGTTCGGGACACGGGACGCGCGCGTGTCCGGTCCTCGGCGCCGGGCGGTCGTCAGGAGCCCGCGCCGGCCATCAGCCGTATGCCCTCACGGATGCGTGCGGGGGAGAGGTGCGCGTAACCGATCACCAGCCGCACCTCCGCGGAGTCGCCGGCGCGCAGGTGCATGCACGCCGACAGGGGGCGCACGGTCACCCCGGCCGCCGCCACCCGGGCGAGGAAGCGCTCTTCGGGTCCGTACCGCTGCGGCAGCGTGGCGATGACGTGCAGTCCGGCGGCGATCCCGGACACCCGCGAGCCGGGGAAGTGCTCCGCCAGCGCGGCCACCAGCGTGTCGCGCCGCTCGCGGTAGGCGTGCTGGCAGCGGCGCAGTTGCCGGTCGTAGTCGCCGCGCTCCACGAACCGGGTGAAGGCCGCCTGGTCGAGGGTGGGGTGGCCGAGGTCCATGGTCCGCTTGCGCTCGATCACCTCGTCGGCGAGCGACTCCGGTACGAGCAGCCAGCCGAGCCGCAGCCCCGGGGCGAGGGACTTGCTGACCGAGCCCGCGTAGGCCACCCGCTCCGGGTCGAGCCCCTGGAGCGCGCCGACGGGGGCGCGGTCGTAGCGGAAGTCGCCGTCGTAGTCGTCCTCCAGGAGGTACCCGTCCACGGACCGTGCCCAGTCGAGCAGTTCGGCCCGGCGCCGCGCGGAGCAGGCGATGCCGGTGGGGTACTGGTGGGCGGGCGTCGTCACGACCGCGCGGACGCCCGACGCCCGCAGCGGCTCCAGCGCGAGCCCTTCCCCGTCCAGCGGTACGGGTACCGGGGTGACGCCGGCGGCCGCGTACAGGTCGTCGTGCTGGGGGCTGCCCGGATCCTCCACGCCCACCGTGCGCAACCCGCGCGCGTGGAGCGCGAAGCCGAGCAGGGTCGTCGCCTGGGCCACCCCGGAGACCACCACGATCCGTTCCGGATCGGCGACCACGCCCCGGCGGCGCACGAGCAGTTCGGCCAGCGCGGTGCGCAGCCGGGGCAGGCCGCGCGGGTCGGGATAGCCGAGCTCGTGGTGCGGCAGCTCCGCCAGCACCGCGCGCTGTGCCGCGGCCCAGGCGGTCCTGGGGAACAGCGACAGGTCCGGGCTCCCCGGCACGAAGTCGGCCCGGGCACCGGGCGGACGGGGTGCGAGGTCACGCGCGCGTGGCGGGGCGGCCCGTACGGCACCGCCCACCCAGGTACCCGCGCCCCGGCCGCTGCGCAGATACCCCTCCGCCGTCAACTGCTCGTACGCCTCGGTGATCAGACCCCGTGAGACCCCGAGGTCGGCCGCGAGATCCCGGCTCGACGGCAGCCGGGTCCCGGCTGCGAGCCGTCCCGACCGCACGGCCTCCCGCAGCGCCGCCTGCAACGACCGCCCACGCGCGCGTGCGGGCGCGGAAACAGCCGGAAGCAACAGCACCTCCCAGGCAACCGAGCCACCGGGTCCCTGCGATCCCGACTCCTGCGCCGGGTCATCTGCTCTTCCCGGGGTCGTCACCGGCCCCGGGTCATCTGCTTCTCCCGATTCCGGCACCCGCGCCGAGCCGCCAGGTCCTCCCAAGCCCGACACCGGCCCCGGGTCATCTGCTTCTCCCGATTCCGGCACCCGCGCCGAGCCGCCAGGTCCTCCCAAGCCCGACACCCGCACCGAGTCACCACGTCCCCCCGAGCCCGACACCCGCACCCGCCCTCCCCGTCACCGATCCCGATTGGTCCCCGATCATGTCCCGTCAATGGACCTTAAACCGGACCGCCCCCCTTCCTAGCGTCACTCTCATGAACGCCACCACCCGCGGAACCCTGCTCGCCGCATTCGCGTGCGTCCTCGTCGGCGCGTCCTTCACGGCCAACAGCAAGCTCGGCGACTACCCGTACGCGGGCGGCCAGTTCCTCCGCTACGGGCTGGCCTGTCTGCTGCTCCTGCCCCTCGCCGGCCGGGGTGCCTCGATCCGGCTGCGGGCGCTGGGGCCGCGCTCATGGGGCCGCCTCGCGCTCCTCGCGGCCATCGGCATGGTCGGCTTCAACATGGCCGTCATCGCCGCCGAGCGGACCGCGGAACCCGCCGTTCCCGGCGTCTTCGTGGGCTGCGCCCCTGTCGTGGTGGCCGTCGTCGTCCCGGCGCTCGACGGGCGTCGGCCGCAACGTACCGTCCTGTACGGGGCGTTGCTCGTGGCCGTCGGGGCCTTCGCCGTCCAGGGCTGGGGGCGTACGGACGGGGTCGGCCTCGCCTTCTCCGTGTGCGCGCTCGCCGGCGAGGTCGGCTTCGCGGTGCTCGCCGTGCCCGTGCTGCGTCCCCTGGGCCCGCGGCTGCTGTCCGCCACGGTGTGCGGCGTCGCCGCGGCCGAGTCCCTGGCGGCGGGGCTCCTCCTGGACGGCACCGCGTGGCTGCGCCGGCCCGGCGGCACCGAGGCCGCCGCGCTGCTGTGGCAGGCGGCCGTCGTCACGGTCGTCGGCTTCGTCTGCTGGTACATGGGCATGCAGCGGATCGGCGCGGAGCGCGCCACGCTCTTCTCCGGTCTCATCCCGGTCGCCGCCGCCTGCACCGCCCCGCTCGTCGGCACCGGGGCGTACGGCGCCGCCCAGGCCGTGGGCAGTGGCCTGGTCGGCGCCGGGGTCGCCCTCGGATCGGGTGCGTTCGCGAGGAACCGGAAGACCTCAGCGGCTGCCGTCGAGGATCACGCGCGCGACGAGCGCCGGGTCGTCGTTCATCGGGCAGTGGCCGCATCCGGGCAGCCGCACGAGGCGGGCCTTGGGGATGACGTGCTTGGCGCGGACCCCTTGGCGGCGCAGCAGGATGCGGTCCTTGCTGCCCCAGGCCACGGTGACGGGGATACCGGGAATGTCGTCCGTGAACCGGACGGAGCCGCCCGCGCGGAGGGTCTCGGCGAAGCCCGTCGCGTTCACCAGCGCGAGCGTCTCGGCGACGACGGCCTCGGGTGAGCGGCGGCCCGGACGGGCGTAGATGGTGCTCGTCAGCGCGGTCCGGCCGGCCGCCGACCGGGACAGCCGCTCGACCACGGGCAGCGGCATCTGCTGGGCGATCCCCCGCATGGCGAGCAGCACGCTGAAGGCGTAGCGCCGCTCGGCCTCCGACCAGAATCCCGCGGGAGCCAGTGCGGTGACGGACCGCACGAGCTTCTCCCGGCCGAGTTCCAGGGCGAGCAGACCGCCGAGCGAGTTGCCCGCCACATGCGGCCTTTCCAGTTCCAGCTCCGCGCAGAGGGCGCGGAACACGGCGGTGGTGGTGGCCAGGTCGTACGAGAGTCCGTCCGGGAGCGCCGGGGAGGCGCCGAAGCCCGGCAGGTCCACGGCGATCACCTCGCGCTCGGTCGCCAGGATGTCCACGACCGGGTCCCATGCCTGCCGGTGGTGCCCTATGCCGTGCAGCAAGAGCAGCGGCTCACCGCTGCCCACGCGCGCGTAGTCGACCGTCACGGACCGCGGGCCGTGCGGGGAAGGGACGTTGACAGAGACGGTGGCGGTCATGGGGGTGTGCTCCTCGTCCGGGGTCGCTGGCGGATGGCGCGTAGACAGCTTGTCAGCAATTGCTACCGGCGGGTAGCCCCTGTGGCGCGGACCCCCCGATTCCGCCTGGACAGGGCGGGGTGCGTCGGATGGGATGGTGCCGTGAGCGCCGACACCGTGACCGACGTATTCGAAGAGCACCGCCCCGTGCTGATGGGAGTGGCCTACCGCATGCTGGGGCGGGTGGCCGACGCGGAGGACGTGGTCCAGGAGGCATGGTTCCGCTGGTCCGGAGCCGACCGGGACGGCGTGCGCGAGCCGCGCGGCTACCTCGTGCGGATCACGACCCGCCTCGCCATCGACCGGCTCCGCCGCATCAAGGCGCGCAACGAGGCCTACGTCGGCCCGTGGCTGCCGGAGCCGTACGTCACCGACTTCGGGGACGTCGTCCCCGACACCGCGGAGCGGTCTGTCCTCGCCGACTCGGTCTCCCTCGCCGTCCTGGTCGTCCTGGAGTCGCTCTCGCCGCTGGAACGCGCGGTGTTCGTGCTCAGGGAGGCCTTCGGATACCCGTACGCGGACATCGCCGCGATGCTGGAGCGGGAGGAACCCGCGGTGCGCCAGCTCGCCGGGCGGGCCCGCAAGCACGTCGAGGAACGCCGGCCCCGCTACGAGGTGGACCCCGTCCAGCGCCGGGAGCTCACCGAGCGCTTCCTGGCCGCCGCCGCGGAGGGCGACCTGGAGGGGCTCATGTCGATGCTGGCCCCCGACGTCCGCCTCGTCGGCGACAGCGGCGGCAAGTCGAAGGCCCCGCTGCGGATTCTCGAGACCGCGGACAATGTGGGCCGTTTCCTGGTGGGCGCCGGCCGCAAGGGCATCCCGGACCTGTCCTGGCGCTTCGTGGAGGTCAACGGCGGCCCCGCGGTGCTGGTCCTGTCCGGCGGCAAGCCCGACTCGGTCTTCCAGGTGGACATCGCCGACGGCGTGATCCAGTCGGTCTACGTCGTCCGCAACCCTGACAAGCTGCAATCGCTTTCCGCCTAGCGGCCCGCCGGTCGACAGCCCCCGTCCGGTGCGACGGGGGCTTTGCCGTCATGTCACGAACACCGCCGCGTGCGAACGCTCGATGAACGCCGCGCGCCCCCGTCCCTGTGAGTGCTCCGGGGGATCGAGGATTGGTCTTGACCAAGGGTGGGGGCCGCCCTATGGTCGCAGAGAAGTGCAACAACCTTTAATAAACAAGGGCGCTAAAACGCCGCCGGACCACGGCGATTGCGGAGGACAGGGTGGGGACCACGCAACTGGAATCGGTGCCGGAACCGAAGTACTGGCATCTGAAGACCGTGCTGAGTGAGGCACTGGACTCCGAGTTCTCCGTGGGCGAGATCCTGCCCAACGAACGCGACCTCGCCGCCCGCTTCGGCGTCGCCCGCGCCACACTCCGCCAGGCCCTCGAACAGCTCGAACTGGAAGGCCGTCTCCAGCGCCGCCGCGGCGTCGGTACGACGGTCGCGCCGCCGCGCGTGGGGGTCGCCGTCGGCACCGAGCAGCACGCCTGGCCGGGCACCGCCACCGACGCCTGGCAGCTCACCGACAGCGCGCTGGAGATCCCGCCGGCCGCCGTCGCCGCCGCGCTGGAGACCGGCCACGAGGAGCCCGTGCACATCGTGCGCCGCTCCCGGATGACACACGGCCAGCCCGTCGCCGCGGAACTGCTCTACGTCCCGCAGTCGTCGGTGCCCGACCTGTCGGCCATCGACGCCCCGTCCGGGACCGCACGCGCGCGTGCGGTGCTGCGCGAGTTGCAGCGCCTGGAGCTGGAGGGACAGGACAGCGCGGTCGAACTCGGCTCGGCCCGCGCGGACGACGCCAAGCAACTCGACCGGCTGCCGGGCGCACCCGTCCTCGTCGTCACCACCCGCTTCCTGGCGGGGGGCCGCACGGCCGCGCTGTCCGTCGCCACCTACCGTGCCGACACGTGCCGGCTGACCTTCGGCGACTCCGGCAGCGTGGAGATCCACCCGGGCCCGCAGCGCCAGGCGTCCTGACCGGCCGCGCCCGCCGTCGCGCCGAAACGCCGCGCCCCGGACAGGCTCCGGGGCGCGCGCCATGTCCGAGGGCATGCCGCCGCGGCGGTCAGCGGCGTGCCGTCACCGTGCCCTCCACCGCGAAGAGCTGCTCCTCCACATGGTCCAGGGCCAGCCGCAGCGCCCCCGTCGCCACCGCCGCCTCGCCGAGCAGCGACAGGGTGACCTTCGGCGGCCGCAGACAGTAACGCGCCAACTCCCGGCGCAGCGGCTCCAGTACGCCGTCGAGACCGGCCGCCCAGCCACCGATCACGACCAGCTCCGGGTCGAGGGCCAGGGCGAGCGCCGCCACGTCGTGCACGAGCCGCTGGATGAAGCGTTCGACGGCCGCGCGGGCCCGCTGATCGCCCTCACGGGCCTGCGCGAAGACCTCGGCGACCGCCTGCTCGTCGAGCGGGTGCAGCGGCTCGTCCGTGGTGGACAGCAGCGTCTCCGGCGTCACCTCACGGCCCAGTAGATGCAGCGCGCCGATCTCCCCGGCCGCCCCGCCGAACCCCCGGTGCAGCCGCCCGCCGATCAGCGACCCCGCGCCCGGGCTCAGCCCGGCCAGCACGAACACCACGTCGTCGGACTCGGTCGCCGCGCCCTTCCAGTGCTCGGCGACCGCCGCGGCGTTGGCGTCGTTCTCCACCAGGACCGGGCACTTGAAGGAGCGGCTCAGCCGTTCGCCGAGCCGCAGCCCGGTCCACTCCGGCAGCGCGGCGCACAGCCGTACCGTGCCGTCCGCCTCCACGATCCCCGGTGAGGCCACTCCCACGGCCCGCAGCGAGCCGCGCGAGACGCCGGCCCGGCGCAGCAGCTCCGCCACCGCGGTCCGCAGCCGCTCCAGCCGCTCGTCGGCGGGGGCCGACTCGGCCACGTCCTTCGCGACGGCGCCGAGCACCCGGCCGTCCAGGTCCGACAGCAGCGCGGCCACCCGGTGCGAGCCGATGTCGAGGCCCAGCAGATGACCCGCCTCGGCCCGGAACCGGAACCGCCGCGCGGGCCGCCCCTGACGCCGTACGACGCTTTCGTCCGCCGCCTTCTCGACGACGTACCCGGCCTCGATCAGCCCCTCGACCACGCCCTCGACCGTGGGCCGGGACAGGCCCGTCACGCGGGTGATCTCGGTGAGCGTCGCGCAGTCCGTGGCGCGCAGCGCGTGCAGCACCACCGCGGAGTTGATCCTCCGCAGCAGCGAGGGATCCCCGCCGGTCAGCCGCCCCAACGTCCGTCCTCCCAGCTCGTGCGCGTGTTGGCCGGATCGTACCCGGCGCGCCACCGGGTGGGGCCGCGGCGGGTCGATTTCCGTCCGCGGCGCCGTCGCGGACGGGTGCGCCCACGCGGCGGAGCCGCATGGCGATACAGCCCCGCGCCCCCTTGGGGCGCTGCTCGGCCGCCCCTGTCGTGCCTCACCCCGGTGCCACGAAACCCGACTCGTACGCCGCGATCACCGCCTGGGTGCGATCCCGCGCGCCCAGCTTGGCCAGCACGGCGCTCACATGGGACTTCACCGTCTCGGTCCCCACCACCAGCCGGGCGGCGATCTCCGCGTTCGACAGGCCCCGCGCCATCAGCCGCAGCACCTCGGCCTCCCGCTCGGTCAGCTGCGCCCGCTCCATCACGGCCCGGGCCGCACGGTTCCCGCCGCCCTCGCCGTACTCGGCGGCGAGCTGCCGCACCGACGCCGGGAACAGCAGCGACTCGCCCTCGGCGACCAGCCGTACCGCGTGCACGATCTCGGCGGGCCGGGCCCGCTTCAGCAGGAACCCGTCGGCACCGGCCCGCAGCGCCTCGTACACGTACTCGTCGTTCTCGAACGTCGTCACCACGAGGATCTTCGGCGGCTCCGGCACCGTCCGCAGCACCGCGCGGGTGGCCTCGATCCCGTCCAGCAGCGGCATCCGTACGTCCATGGCGACCACGTCCGGCCGCAGCTGCCGCACCAGCGGAATCACCGCCGCCCCGTCCGCCGCCTCCCCGACCACCTCGATGTCGGGCTGGGCCTCCAACACCGCCCGCAGACCCGCGCGTACGAGGGGTTCGTCGTCGACGAGGAGAACGGTGACCGGCATCCGGCCAGCGTAGATCAGCGCACCGGCAGCTCCACACGCACCTGCCAGTCACCCTGGTCCGGCCCGGTGTGCGCCCGCCCGCCCAGCAGAGCCGCGCGCTCGCGTATGCCCCGCAGCCCGCTGCCCCTGCCGGGCCCGGCGACGTCGGCGGTGAGCGGATTGCGGACCTCCAGGAGGAGCGAGCCCGCGTCCACCGCGACCCGGACCCGGACCGGGACGGCCCCCGCATGCCGCAGCACGTTGGTCAGCGACTCCTGGAGGATGCGATAGCCCTCGCGGGAGACCGGCCCGGGCACGGTGTCGAGGGGGCCGGTCATGTCGACGTCGACCTTGGCGCCCGACACGCGCGCGGACTCCAGCAGGCGATCGGCGTCGGTGAGCGTCGGCCGGCTGCTGACCGGGCGCTCCGACTCGCGCAGGATGCCGAGCACGCGCTCCAGGTCCTCCAGGGCGGCCCGGCCCGTCTCCTCGATGGCGTCCAGCGCGCGGTCGGTGAAGGCCGGGTCGCCCGCCGCCCGCGCGGCGCCCGCCTGGACGACCGCGACGGTCAGGGCGTGGCCGATGGAGTCGTGCAGTTCGCGGGCGATGCGGGTGCGCTCCAGCAACTGTTCGGTGCGCTCCTCCATGGCGGCGAGACGGTCGGCGGGGGAGGGGCCGAGAAGGCGGCGGGCGAGCGCCGTGATCAGGTGCCCCGAACCGACCACGGTGGCCGCCAGCACGGCCAGCGCGGGCGGCACCAGCAGCAGGTGCCACCAGTGGTGGCCGTCGAGCAGGAACAGCACGCCCTCGTCGGCGTCGCCGCCGAACGGGGACAGCGTCAAGTCCAGGGCCGCGAGCAGGAGGTTGAAGGTGAACATGGAGATGGCGCAGCCCAGCAGCAGCCGCGCCTGCAGCCAGAGCACCACCCGCCCCCGGTCGCTCCAGGACACGGACGGCGCGACGACGATCTCGGTGTTCCGGCTGTCGTGCCGGTGACCGGTCAGCAGCAGCCTCGCCTGGAGCCCCTCCACGGTCCGCATCGCCGGCACCAGCCCGACCGGCACGAGGACCGCGCCCGCCACCACCCAGGTCCACCAGGCTTCCTCGACGAACAGCCACAGGGACGGCCACACGATCGCGATGTACAGGTGCAGCAACCGTGTGTACGTCACCGCCCGGCCGAGCGGGCGCAGCAAGCGGACCATTCCGTCATCCTGCCAGCCGCCACTGACAGCGAGCCTCCCCCGCACGGGGGAGACGATCTCCACCGGCGGGGGAGGCCCCGGCCCGGCCCGGGCGGCCAGGCTGCTGCCATGACCAGCATCGAAGTCCAGTCCCTCACCAAGGAGTACGGCACGAAGCGCGCCGTGGACGACCTCACCTTCACCGTCCTCCCCGGCCGTGTCACCGGCTTCCTCGGCCCCAACGGCGCCGGAAAGTCCACCACCATGCGGCTCGTCCTCGGCCTCGACCGGCCGACCTCGGGAACCGCCACGGTCGGTGGCCACGCCTACCCCGCCCTCCACGAGCCCCTGCGCCACGTGGGCGCCCTGCTCGACGCGCAGGCCGCGCACGGTTCGCGCACCGCCCGCGACCATCTGCGCACGCTGGCCACGAGCAACCGCATCACGGACCGCCGCGTGGACGAGGTGCTGGAGGAGACCGGCCTCGCCGCGGTGGCCCGGCGGCGGGTGAAGACGTACTCTCTGGGCATGCGGCAGCGGCTCGGCATCGCGGCCGCCCTGCTCGGCGACCCAGGAGTGGTCATGCTCGACGAGCCCTCCAACGGTCTCGACCCCGAAGGCATCATCTGGATCCGCGCGTTGCTGCGCCGGCTCGCGCGGGAGGGCCGCACGGTCCTGGTCTCCAGCCACCTCATGAACGAGACCGCGTCCTTCGCCGACCACCTCGTGGTCCTGGGCCGCGGCAGGCTCCTCACGGACACCCCGATGCGGGAGTTCATCCACGCACGCGTGCACCCGAGCGTACGGATCCGCACCACCGACCCCACCGCCCTCAAGACGGTCCTCGCCGAGCACGGGCACGACGCGGCCGAACACGAGGACGGCTCCTGGCGCGTGCAGCACGCGCGCGTGGACGACATCGGACGCCTCGCCTCCGCCGCGGGCGTCCCCCTCCTCGAACTGGCCGCCGAGGAGGGCACCTTGGAGCAGGCCTACCTGGACCTCACCGCCGCCGAGACCGAGTTCACCGCACAGCCGCAGGAGGCCTGAGATGCCGTTCGTTCCCGTCCTCCACGCCGAGTGGCTGAAGATCCGCTCGATGCGCTCCCTGCTCGGGGCGCTGGCGGCGCTGTTCGCGGCGACCACGGCGTTCTCCGCGATCGCCGGCGTCTCCGAGACGTCCGACCCCGAATTCGACCCGCTGTTCATGGCGCTGTCCGGGGCGATGCCCGGGCAGATCGCCGCGATCTCCTTCGGCGCGATGGCCGTGTCCTCGGAGTTCCACGGGGGTGGGCTCCGGCTGTCCCTCGCCGCGGTGCCGCAGCGCGGACGGTGGTTCGCGGCCAAGCTCACCGCCATCGCCGTACCGGCGCTGGCGGTCGGCCTGGTCACCGCCTTCGCCGCCCTCGTCGTCGCCCGCGCGGGCCTTGGCGACGCGGCGAGCGGACTCAGCGCGGGCGAACAGGCCCGCGGCGTCGTGGGCTGCGGCGTCTACCTGATGCTGATGGCGCTGTTCGCGGCGGGCCTGGCGGCACTGCTGCGCAGCGGGGTGGGCGCGCTGTCCCTGCTGATCCCGTTCATCCTCGTCGTCTCCTTCGTGATCGGGGACGTGCCCGGCGACCTCACCGACTTCATGCCCGACAGAGCGGGACAGGTGGTGCTGCACGAGACGTACGACGGTCCGCTGGGGCCGTGGTCCGGGCTCACCGTGACCGCGCTGTGGACCGCGGCGGCGCTCCTCGCGGGCGCCTGGAGCGTGCGGCGCAGGGACGCCTGACGGCACGCCAGTTGTCAGTGGGGCCCGGTTTACTGGATCACATGGACATCGCCGAGGACCTCGCCCTGATCGACCTGTTGTGCGCCCGGGACTTCCCCGCGAAGCGGGACCGCTACCACACGGCGTGGTTAGGGCCGGGGGACTGGCCGGACGCGAGCGACTGCTACGCCTACGAGGCTGCGCTCGTCGAGCGGCTCACACAGAGATGGGGAGAGGCGGCACGCTGGGGGACCGTGACCTTGGCGGAGCGCCTCGGGCGGGGCGAGGAGATACCCGAACCCTGGGCGACGCTCACGGCCTTGGCCATCGACGTGCGCACGTGGGACCTGTCCGACGGCATCCGCCGGGTCACCCTGGCGGTGGCCGACCAGGACGAGGAGAAC
Organism: Streptomyces sp. Act143; assembly: GCF_003143935.1. Classification (GTDB taxonomy): domain Bacteria; phylum Actinomycetota; class Actinomycetes; order Streptomycetales; family Streptomycetaceae; genus Streptomyces. The sequence goes on from NZ_QFRX01000001.1 coordinate 9,182,703, forward strand.
CAGCCGCGGGTATGGGTCGCCGTCACGGAGACGGCCCCGCCGTGAGGTCTCAGACCGTCTCCGCCGCCACCCGCAGCCGGCCGAACTCCTCGGCCATGGTCGCCGCCGTCCAGTGCGCGTTCAGCCCGCTCGGATTCGGCAGCACCCACACGCGTGTGTCCCCGATCGTCCGCTCCTGCGGGCCCACCTGTGCCTTCTTGTCGTCGAACGCTGCCCGGTACGCCGTGACACCGACCACCGCAAGCCAACGCGGCCGCAACCGCGCCACCTTCAGCGCCAGTTGCCGCCCGCCCTCGCGGTACTCCTCCGCGCTCAGCTCGTCGGCCCGCGCGGTCGCCCGCGCCACGACATTGGTGATGCCGAGCCCGTAGCCCAGCAACTCCTGCTGCTCCGACGGCTTCAGGAGCCGCGGGGTGAACCCGGACAGATGCAGCACCGGCCAGAAGCGGTTGCCGGGGCGGGCGAAGTGATGGCCCGTCGCGGCGGTCATCAGACCGGGATTGATCCCGCAGAACAGCACGTGGAGACCGTCCGCGACGACGTCCGGTACCAGACGGTCGCGGGCGGCCTCCAACTCGGCAGCGGTGAAGCGCGTCAGAGGATGGCTCCGGGGGTGTAACCGGCGGCCTCCGGGTGCTGCTTCGCGATCTCCTCGATCCGGCCGACGACCACGCCGACCTGGTCGGCCGCGGCGCCCGTGAAGGACAGCTTGTCGGCCATCAGCGCGTCCAGCTGGGCCCGGTCGAGCGGGATGCGCTCGTCGGCGGCCAGCTTGTCGAGGAGTTCGTTGCGCTCGGCACCCTGCTCGCGCATCGCGAGGGCCGAGGCCACGGCGTTCTCCTTGATCGCCTCGTGCGCGACCTCACGGCCGACGCCCGCGCGCACCGCGCCCATCAGCACCTTGGTGGTGGCGAGGAACGGCAGGTAGCGGTCCAGCTCCCGGGCCACGACGGCCGGGAAGGCGCCGAACTCGTCCAGCACCGTCAGGAACGTCTCCAGCAGGCCGTCGAGGGCGAAGAACGCGTCCGGCAGCGCGACCCGGCGCACCACCGAGCAGGACACGTCGCCCTCGTTCCACTGGTCGCCCGCCAGCTCACCGGTCATCGACGCGTAGCCGCGCAGGATGACCATCAGGCCGTTGACGCGCTCGCAGGACCGCGTGTTCATCTTGTGCGGCATGGCCGAGGAACCGACCTGGCCCGGCTTGAAGCCCTCGGTCACCAGCTCGTGCCCGGCCATCAGCCGGATGGTCTTGGCCAGGGACGAAGGCGCCGCCGCCAGCTGCACCAGCGCGGTGACGACCTCGTAGTCCAGCGACCGCGGGTAGACCTGGCCGACCGAGGTGAACGCCTGCGAGAAGCCCAGGTGCCGCGCGATCCGGTCCTCCAGGTCGGCCAGCTTGCCGGCGTCCCCGCCCAGCAGGTCCAGCATGTCCTGGGCGGTGCCGACCGGGCCCTTGATGCCGCGCAGCGGATAGCGGCCGAGCAGTTCCTCGACCCGGCCGTACGCCACGAGCAGCTCGTCGGCGGCGGTCGCGAAACGCTTGCCCAGCGTCGTGGCCTGCGCGGCCACGTTGTGGGAGCGGCCGGCCATGACCAGCTCGCCGTACTCCCCGGCCAGCTTGCCCAGGCGGGCCAGCACGGCCACCGTACGGTCGCGCATCAGCTCCAGGGAGAGCCGGATCTGGAGCTGCTCGACGTTCTCGGTGAGGTCGCGCGAGGTCATGCCCTTGTGGACGTGCTCGTGCCCGGCGAGGTCGTTGAACTCCTCGATCCGCGCCTTGACGTCGTGCCGCGTGACCTTCTCGCGCTCGGCGATGGAGGCCAGGTCGACGGTGTCGAGGACACGCTCGTAGTCGGCGATCGCCGCGTCCGGGACCTCGATGCCGAGGTCCTTCTGGGCCCGCAGCACGGCGAGCCAGAGCTGCCGCTCCAGCTTCACCTTCTGCTCGGGCGACCAGAGCGTGGCGAGCTCGGCGGAGGCGTAGCGTCCGGCGAGGACGTTGGGGATGCGGGGCTTGGCGGGAGCGGAAGTCACGTGTACGGATTCTACTGGCGAATCGTGCAGGCCAGCGCCACGGGTGGCTTCGGCGGAACCTACGAGACCTGTGTCACGCCAGGTCAGGCCGTCGGGTCCTGGTAGGGCAGCAGCTCCGGCCGCTTCGGCGGCAGCCCGTCCCCGGACGACCGGCCCGTCAGCCGGCGCCCGATCCAGGGGAGCAGGTGCTGCCTGGCGAAGCGGGCGTCGGCGATGCGCCGGGCGACCCAGCGGGGCGGCACCGTCGCCGCCATCGGGGTGCGCCACTCGGTGTCCTCGGGGTCGTAGCCGAGTGTCTGCCAGACCGCCTCCGCGACCCGGCGGTGTCCCTCGGGGGTGAGGTGCAGCCGGTCCACGTCCCACATGCGCGGGTCGCTCAGCGACGGCGCCCCGTACAGGTCGACGACCACGGCACCGTGCCGCTCGGCCAGCTCGTCGACGCAGCCGAACAGCTCCTCCATGCGCGGGCGGAAGCGTTCCAGGACCGGGCCCTGGCGGCCGGGGCTGCGCATGAGGACCAGCTGCTTGCAGGACGGGGCGAGCCGCTCCACGGCCTCGGTCAGCAGATCCCGTACGCGGACCATGTCGCACTTGGGGCGCAGGGTGTCGTTCAGCCCGCCGACCAGCGTGATCACGTCGGGCTGCATGGCCGCCGCCACATCGACCTGCTCGTCGACGATCTGCTGGATCAGCTTGCCGCGCACCGCGAGGTTCGCGTAGCGGAAACCGGGCGTGCGGGCGGCCATCCGGCCCGCGAGGACGTCGGCCCAGCCGCGGTAGGAGCCGTCCGGCAGCAGGTCCGACATGCCCTCGGTGAAGGAGTCGCCGACCGCGACCAGGCTGGTGTGTGTGGGGTTCTTCTGCATGGCGACAGAAATGGTATCCCGTGCACATACCCGCCGGTCGGTCCCCCTCGGTGCGACCGCCGGCTCAGGCCCGCTGTCCGAACAGCCGCCGCAGCACGTCCTCCATCGTCACCAGCCCCGCCAGCCGCCCGTCGTCCCCGACCGCCGCCGCCAGATGGGTCCGGCTGCGCCGCATCGCGGTCAGCACGTCGTCCAGCGGAGTGCCCTCCCGCACGCGCGCGATGGGCCGCATGTCCCGCACCCGGAACGGCACGTCCCGCGGGGACGCGTCCAGCGCGTCCTTCACGTGCAGATAGCCGACGATCCGGCGGGTCTCGTCCACGACCGGGAACCGGGAGAACCCGGACTCCCCCGACAGCCGCTCCAGCTCCTCCGGAGTGACGCCCACGCGCGCGTAGACGACGCGTTCCAGGGGGAGCACCACGTCCCGCACCGGGCGGCGGCCCAGTTCCAGCGCGTCGTGCAGCCGCTCCCGGGTGCGGTCGTCGATCAGGCCCGCCTCGTCGGAGTCCTTCACCAGGCGGGCCAGCTCGGCGTCCGAGAAGGTCGCCGTGACCTCGTCCTTGGTCTCGATCCGCAGCAGACGCAGCAGGGCGTTGGCGAAGGCGTTCACGGCGAAGATCACCGGGCGCAGCGCACGGGCCAGGGCGACCAGCGGCGGCCCGAGCAGCAGCGCGCTGCGTACCGGTTCGGCCAGCGCGATGTTCTTCGGCACCATCTCGCCGAGCAGCATGTGCAGATAGGTCGCCACGGTCAGCGCGATGACGAACGACACCGCGTGCCCGGCGCCCGTCGGCACGCCCAGGGCGTGGAACACCGGCTCCAGCAGGTGCGCGATCGCCGGCTCGGCCACGACACCCAGGACCAGGGTGCACAAGGTGATGCCGAGCTGCGCGGCCGCCAGCAGCGCCGACACGTGCCGCAGCCCCCACAGCACGCTCTTGGCGCGCCGGTCGCCGCCCTCCGCATACGGCTCGATCTGGCTGCGGCGCACCGAGATCAGGGCGAACTCGGCGCCCACGAAGAAGGCGTTGACCACGAGGGTCGCGAAACCGATCAGCAGCTGGACGGCGGTCATTCCCCGGCCTCCCCTTCCAGGGCCCCGCCGAGCGGGGCGTGCAGCAGCACGCGCGCGGCCCGGCGCCCCGAGGCGTCCACGACGTCCAGCCGCCAGCCGGTGACCTCGACCGTGTCACCGACGACGGGGATGCGGCCGAGCTCGCTCGCCACCAGCCCCGCCAGCGTCTCGTACGGCCCCTCGGGTGCCCGCAGCCCCACGCGCGCGAGCTGGTCGACCCGGGCCGCGCCGTCGGCGGAGTACAGCACCCGGCCCTCGTCGTCGCGGCCGGCGGCGGCCAGGTCGGGCGTTTCGTGCGGGTCGTGCTCGTCACGGACCTCGCCGACGACCTCCTCGACGATGTCCTCCAGCGTCGCCACCCCGGCCGTGCCGCCGTACTCGTCGATGACCACGGCCATCGTGCGCTTGCCGGACAGCCGGTCCAGGAGCCGGTCCACGGTGAGCGACTGCGGGACGAGCAGCGGCTCGCGCATCAGCTCGGAGACGGGCACCCGGGGGCGCCGCTCGGCCGGCACCGCCAGGACGTCCTTGATGTGCGCGGTGCCCACCACCGCGTCGAGGCTGCCGCGGTAGACCGGGAAGCGGGACAGGCCGGTCGCGCGCGTGGCGTTCGCGACGTCCTCGCAGGTCGCCTGCGCGTCCAGCGCGATGACCTGCACGCGCGGCGTCATCACGTTCTCCGCGGTGAGGTCCGCGAGGTTCAGGGTCCGTACGAAGAGTTCGGCGGTGTCGGCCTCCAGCGCGCCCTCCTTCGCGGAGTACCGGGCCAGCGCCGCCAGCTCCTGCGGCCCGCGCGCGGCGGCCAGCTCCTCGGTGGGCTCCACGCCCAGGCGCCGCACGACCCGGTTCGCGGTGTTGTTGAGATGCGTGATGAAGGGCCGGAAGGCGGCGCTGAACCAGCGCTGTGCATTGCCCACCCGCCTGGCCACGGCCAGGGGCGCGGAGATGGCCCAGTTCTTGGGCACCAGCTCGCCCACGACCATCAGGAACACCGTCGACAGCGCCGTACCCAGCACCAGCGCGAGGGAGGAGGCCGTCGAGGCGGAGAGCCCGAGGGACTCCAGCGGACCGGCGATCAGCTTGGCGATGGACGGTTCGGCGAGCATGCCGACCACCAGGTTGGTGACGGTGATGCCGAGCTGCGCCCCGGAGAGCTGGAAGGTCAGATTGCGTACGGCCTTCAGGGCCCCGGAGGCACCCCGCTCGCCGCGCTCCGCGGCCCGCTCCAGCGCGCCGCGCTCGACCGTGGTCAGCGAGAACTCCGCGGCCACGAACGCACCGCAGGCCACGGAGAGCAGGATCGCCAGCAGCAGGAGGAGCACTTCGGTCATCGGGTCACCTCCGTCCCATGATCGGACAGGGCGTGGCAGCCCACACCTTTCGCCGGGAAGGCGGGTGACCCATCCCTGGCAAAGGAAAAGTAAAGCCGCCTAAACCGTGAGGTGCTTCACCCAGCGCCGCCACTGCTCCTCCGGCGCGTACCCGGCCGCCCGCCACGCCGCCTGCCCGGTCTCGTTGCGCACCAGCACCATCGCGTCCCCGCGGCGCCCGCCGAGCCGGACGAACCGCTCCTCCGCGGCGGCCAGCAGTGCCGAGCCGATGCCCTGGCGGCGCCGCTCGGGGTGCACCGCGAGCCGGTACAGATGGCAGCGCCAGCCGTCGAAGCCCGCGATCACCGTGCCCACCAGCTCGCCGTCCCGCTCAGCCAGGATCAGTGCCTCCGGGTCCCGGGCGACGAGCCGCTCGACGCCGTCCCGGTCGTCGCTGATGCTCGTGCCCTCGGCGGCGGTCTTCCAGAAGGCGAGCACGGTGTCGAGGTCCTCGGGCCCGGCGGCCCTGATGTGCGGATCAGTCATACGGCGATCCCATCACGCACCCCGCGCCCGGACCCGGAATTCCAGCATCCGGACGGCGGGCGGTCACGTGCCGCCCAGCTCCGCGACGACCGGAGCGAACGCCTCCATGTGCGGCTCCAGCACCGTCAGATAGCTGAAACCGTACTTCGCACGCAGAGCGAGCACCTTCGCGGTGATCTCCGCCTGGCTGCCGACCAGCAGGATGGGCAGCTCCAGCGCCCGTTCCACGGTGAGGCCCGGAACCCGGTCCACGAGGGGGCGTACGGCCGCCTCCGGATCGTCGGTGACGACCACCATCTGGATGAGCAGGTTCAGTTCCGCCGCTTCCGCGCGTCCGGCCGCCAGCTCCCGGTACCGGGCGAACCGCGCGTCGAACTCCTGGAGCGTGGTCGGCACCAGCTTGCCCTCCGTGTTCCCCGGGACCAGATACGCACCCGTGAACGCGGCGATGTCCGCGTGCTCGGCGGTGAGCCGCAGCATCCGCTCGCCGTTCCCGCCGAGCAGCAACGGCACCTCGGTGTCGAGGAGCCGGCCCAACTCCTCGACCAGGTGCCGCAGATGGTCCACGCGCGCGGGGGGCGAGCCGAAGGGCAGGCCCGCCCGGTCGTGCTCCGCCTGCACGTACCCGGTGCCCAGGCCCAGTTCCAGCCGGCCCTCTGTCAGCGCGGCCGTCGTCGCCACCTCACGGGCGAGCAACGCCGGGTTCCAGAAACCCGCGTTGAGCACGAACGTGCCCAGTCGCGGCCGTTCCGTCGCGGCGGCCGCCGCGACCAGCGCCGGGAAGGGCGCCGGCATGCCCAGATGGTCCGGGACGAGGATCACGTCGTAGCCGATCTCCTCGGCCCGGCGACTCTTGGCCCGCCACTCCCCGGCGGGCGCGGGGTCGATCAGGCTGGCACCGAAGCGGAACGGACGCGGCATGAACTCTCCCCGAAGGCACGCGACTTGAGATCACGCCGATTCCATCACTCGTGCGCGATGGCCGCCAGCACATTCATGCGGGATGCACGCAACGCGGGCAGCAGGGCCGCCACGATGCCCACGACCGCCGAGCCGACCACGACCGCGACGATCGTCGACCACGGGACCGCGAGCGCGTTCATGCCCTGCAACGCCAGCACCTGCTGCGTGCACACCCCCCACACCAGGCCCAGTGCCAGCCCCAGGACCGCGCCGAAGACGGCGATCACCACCGACTCCAGGCGGATCATCCGGCGCAGTTGCCGGCGGGCGAGCCCGATCGCGCGCAGCAGACCGATCTCCCGGGTGCGCTCCACCACCGACAGGGCGAGGGTGTTGACCACCCCGAGCACCGCGATGACGATCGCCAGGCCGAGCAGCGCGTACACGAGGTAGAGCAGGACGGCGATCTGGTCGTGGACCAGGTCCTTGTAGTCGGCCAGGTCACGGACCTGGACCTGCGGGTACGGGTCGAGGGACTTGTCCAGCCGGGACCGCAGCTGGTCGGCTCCGGTACCGGAGCTCGCGTTCACGTACAGCGCGGAGTCCTGGCCGCCCGGCACGTACTTCTCGACCGTGGCGATGCCGAAGAACAGGCCGCCCTGCATGCCGAACCCGTCGGAACCCTCCTGGTCGGTGAAGGCGGCGACCTTCATCTCGGTGCGCTGCCCGCCGGGGAACTCGACCGGGAGCATGCTGCCGATCCGCACGTCGTGGTCCTTGGCGAAGTCGACGTCCATCCCCAGGCTGCCGGGCGCCAGCGCCGCCGCGGAGTCGCCCTGCGCGTACGTGACGTGCGCGACGTCGTCCACCTGGTCGTCGTAGCCCGCGGCGGTCGTCTCGACGCGCTTGCCGTCCGGCAGCCGCACCGCGAGCGGCGCGAACCGCTGCCGGACGACGAGACCGACGCCCTCGGTGTCGCGCACGGCGTCGGTGACGGTCTGCGAGAACGGCACGAAGTTGCTGTTCTGGACGACGAAGTCGGCGCCCAGCGTCTTGTCGATCTGCTGGTCGAAGGACTTCGACATCGAGGCGCTCGCCACGGACATCCCGCCCACCAGCGCGAGGCCCACCATCAGGGCCGCCGCGGTGGCGCCCGTACGGCGGGGATTGCGCAGGGCGTTGCGCTGGCTCATACGGCCGATCGAGCCGAAGAGCGCCGGGAACGCCGCGCCGAGGACCCGGATCACCGGGCGGACCAGCAGCGGGCCCGCGATCACGGTCGCGATGAGGGTGAGGACGACACCGAGGCCGAGGAGGGAGGCCGCCGATGCCGTCTTCGTCGCCGTCGCACAGCCCACCAGCGCCGCCGCGCCGAGCACGCCGACGACCGAACCGACGACCGCCCGCGCCCTGAGCGGCTTCCCGATGCCCGCGGTCTCGGCGTCCGCGAGCGCGGCCATGGGCGAGACGCCCGCCGCCCGCCGCGCGGGCAGGTACGCGGCCACGAAGGTGACGCCGACGCCGACGGCGTACGCCGCCACCGGAGTTCCCCAACCGACCACCATCTCCGTGGTCTTGAGGTTCATCCCGAAGACACCCATCAGCTTGATCAGCCCGGCCGCGAGCCCGATGCCCGCCGCCAGGCCCAGCGTCGAGCCGACCAGGCCCAGCAGGATCGCCTCGGTCAGCACCGACCGGCGCACCTGCCGGCGGTCCGCGCCGAGGGCCCTGAGCAGGCCCAGCTCCCGGGTGCGCTGCGCGATCAGCATGGAGAACGTGTTGACGATCAGGAACACGCCGACCAGCACCGCGATCCCGGCGAAACCGAGCATCACGTACTTGATGACGTCGAGGAACCCGCCGAGATCCTCGGCGGCGGACTCGGCCTGCTCGTCGGCGGTCTTCACGTCGTAGGCGGCGGTGTCGAGCGTGGTGGTGATCCGGCTCTTGAGCTGCGGGTCGCTCACCCCCGGGCCCGCGTCGACCGAGATGCTCGTGGCCTTGTCCGCCGAACCGAGCAGCTGGGTCGCCGCGGTGGCCGGGTCGAGGAAGACGAGGGCCGCGCCCGGGTTGGTGGTGGTGAAGGTGGCGATACCGACGATCCGGACCTTGAACGTGCCCGGCTGGGCCAGCACGGTGAGCGTGTCACCGATCTTCACGTGCTTCTTGTCGGCGGTGTCGGCGTCCAGCAGCGCCTCGCCCGCACCGCGCGGGGCATGGCCCGAGGTGAGCTTCAGAGGACTGCGGTCGGTGACGAACCAGTCGGAGGCGATGGTGGGCGCGCCGCTGGTCGGCCCGACCGACTCGTTGTCGCTGTCGACCACCGTGATGTTCTCGACGCTCACGTCCGGGTGGGCCGAGGCCACCCCGGTCACCTTCGCCACCTGCTGGGCGAGTCCGGCGGGCAGGGTCCGTGCCTCGCCGGTCGGCACCTGGGAGGAGAGGTCGTCCTTCGGCTCCACCGTCACATCGGCCGACGTGGAGGCGAAGAGCCGGTCGAAGGTGCGGGTCACCGTGTCGGAGAAGATCAGGCTGCCCGCGACGAACGCCACGGACAGGACGATGGCCAGCGCGGACAGCAGGAGCCGTCCCTTGTGCGCGAGGAAGCTGCGGAGCGTCGCCTTGAGCACGGAGTCAGTCCTTGTCGAGGGAGACGTCGGAGGAGGCGTCGGAGGAAGCGCCGGAGGAGACGTCCGAGGAGGCGTCGGCGGACCCGGCGCCGGGGGAGCCGTCGCCCTCCACCGGGCCGCGGATCACGTCGAACCGCTTCATCCGCTCCAGCACCGCCTCCGCCGTCGGCCGCTCCATCTCGTCGACGATCCGTCCGTCCCCGAGGAAGAGCACCAGGTCGGAGTGGGCGGCGGCGCCGGGGTCGTGGGTGACCATGACGACGGTCTGCCCGAGGTCGTCCACCGCGTCCCGCAGGAAGGACAGCACCTCCAGACCGGCCCGGGAGTCCAGGTTGCCGGTCGGTTCGTCGGCGAAGATCAGCTCGGGCCGGGAGACCAGCGCCCGCGCGCAGGCGACCCGCTGCTGCTGACCGCCGGAGAGCTGGGCGGGGCGGTGCTTGAGCCGGTCCCGCAGCCCAAGGGTGTCGATGACCTGGTCCAGCCACTTCTCGTCGGGCTTCTTGCCCGCGATGTCCATGGGCAGCGTGATGTTCTCGGCCGCGTTGAGCGTCGGGATCAGGTTGAACGACTGGAACATGAACCCGATCCGGTCCCGGCGCAGCCGCGTCAGCTCACGCTCCTTCAACCCCGTGATCTCGGTGTCGCCGAGCCACACCTGACCGGCGGACACGTTGTCGAGCCCGGCCAGGCAGTGCATCAGCGTGGACTTGCCGGACCCCGAGGGACCCATGACCGCGGTGAAGCGGCCGCGCGCGATGTCCACGTCCACCGAGTCCAGGGCGAGCACCGTGGTCTCGCCCGAGCCGTACGCCTTGGTCAGTCCGCGGGCGCGGGCCGCGATCCCGTCGGCCGAGGCGTGGCCGGGGGCGTGCTCCGCAGCAGGTGTGGACAAGACTGCCTCCTCGCTCGCGTGGACGTACCGACTCCTTTGTCCCGCCCGAGCGTAATGTGACCCCGCCCACACCCGGTATCCCCCTGGAGGGCAGGGCGGTCTCCACCCCAGGTCGGGCCCCTGATACCGGTGTAAGGGGCAATCTCCACCCGCCGGTGGACACCTTGCCGGTGCTAGCGGTCCGGCGCTAGCTTCGACGTATGGCGAAGACCCAGCTGAACGTACGAGTGGACGAGGGCACCGCCCGCGCGGCCCGCGAACGCGCCCTGGCCCGCGGCATGAGCGTCAACCGCTACATCGAGGAGCTGGTCAGACAGGACGCCGGGGAGGTCGGTCAGACCTTCGTGGAGGCCGCGGCCGACTTCATGAAGCAGTACGAGAACGTGTTCGCCGAGGAGTTCGGCGCCGAGCGCGAGGGACGTCGCTGACCTCTTGAGCGACAACGTGCGAATCGACCTCGCCTGGCTTCTCATGCTCGCCGAACAGAAGACCCCGGGGGACCCCCAGGTCACCGACTGGGGTGCCCTCGTCGCGGCCGTCGCGCGCCACGAGGCCGAGATATTCGACGTGCCGGTCTACGACAGCCCGCACACCCGTGCCGCCGCCCTGCTCCAACTCCTGATCCACGTGCCGGCGTTGGAGCGCTCGAACGCGCTGTACGCCTCCTCCGTCGCCTATGCCTATCTCGTGGCCAGCGGCCTCAAGGTCATCACCTCGCCCGAACAGGTCCGTGATCTGGCCCGGTTGGTGAAGAGCGGGGAGGCGTCGCTGCGGGACATCGCGGAGGAGCTGCGGCAGTGGAGCCGGTGATGTGGGGCCTGTGACGTGGGGCCTGCGGCGTGGGGCCACTGGTGGGGGAGCGGTGACAGGGGGCTTGTGATGCGGGGGCCTGTGATCACTCGGCAGGGCGCCAGGCCGTGCCCAGCACGCAGAACGAAGCGGGCGTCCTCGGCCCCTTCTCCGGCATCAACACCTGCCGGTAGGGCCCGAGTTCGAACCCGGCCTCGCGCAGCGCGGCCACCGGTTCCCGGGACAGATGGCAGCCGCCGGAGAGCGGGGGCCACAGCGTCCGGTCCAGCGCCCGCTGGGTGAACCGCATCGCCGGTCCGCCGCCCCGGCCGTGCTCGAAGAACCGCACGACACCACCGGGCCGCAGCACCCGGCGCATCTCGGCGAGAGCCCGCGGCAGGTCCCGCACGCTGCACAGGACCAGCGAGACCACGGCCGCGTCGAACGCCTCGCTCTTCACCGGCAGTGCCTCCGCCGCGCCCGGCACCACGTCCACCGGCACCCCGGAGCGCAGCGCGGACTCCACCGCCAACTGCCGCAGACCGCGCTCCGGTTCGATCGCCACGACCTCCGCCACCGTGCGCGGGTAGTGCGCGAAATTCAGTCCGTTGCCCGCGCCGATCTCGATGACCCGCCCGGACAGCCCGGCCAGCAGCCGGTCACGCACCCCGGCCATACCCCAGCGGGTCTCGGCGAGCACGCTCACGCGCGCGTAGCGGCGGGCGAACAGCGGATGGTGCACGGGATCTCTCGGCGACCTGCCCGAGCCGGCGAACCGTAGTGGCATGGCGACCTCCCGAAAGGACGGGCCCTACCGTGATTGTCCCCCGGGACGCGATCCGTGCACCTCCCGCCCGCGCGCTACGCGACGAAGTCGCGCACCTGCTGGTAGACGCCGTAGTCGTTGTTCATGTCGGTGTGCGAGATGCAGCCGACCTCGACGTTGGTCGCGCCGCTGAGGATCGCCGTGGTGTCCGGGGTGAGCGCGTCGTCGCAGTTCGACCAGTAGCTGGCGTACGACACGCTGCCCGGGGTCTCGTCACCGGAGTTGAGCGAGGTCAGGAACGAACTGCCCGTGTACATCTCGGCACATGACGTGTACAGCCAGGAGCACCAGGAGGCGGTGGTCGTGCCGTGGTTGACGCCTGCCGCCGAGACGAAGTCGTCCACGTACGACGTCCCGCCGAGGTTCTTGAGGTAGTAGCGGGAGTTCAGCGCGCCCATGGAGTGCACGACCAGGTCCACCTTCGAGGCACCGGTCTGCGACAGCACGGTCTTGATGTAACTGGAGAGCTGGCTCGCGGTGGTGACGTTCGACTTGGACCAGTCGTACGAGAACGCGTACAGCTCCGCGGACGTGTAACCGTCGGCCTTGAAGTCGGCGATCCAGTCGTCCCAACTACTGGCGTCGCTGCTCAAGCCATGCACGAAGACGATCGGATTGTGGGTCGCGGCCCGAGCGGGGACGGCGGCGAGGGAGAGCGACAGAAGGAACGAGGTGGCGACGGCCGAGACCGCCGCTGACATGCGGCGCATGCGGCGTTGCATGAGGCCTCCTGATACGGGTGGGGTTGTCAGGAGGGTGCGGCCGGGTCTACGCGCGCCGCATCGGTGAAATCGCCGGTCTTTACGTGTCAATTAACTCGCCAGTAACGTCGATGGCGTGGTGACTCCGGTGAATCCCCCGTCCCTTTCCCCCACTTCGCCACCGCCCGTCACGGACGCGTGGCAGGACCTGGTCCCCGCCCTGCCCGAGGGCGTCCGGGTACGGCTTCTGCACGCCGTCCACGGCGATCCGCGCGCCGCGGCCGAAGCGGTACGCCGGCTCGGCGACCGCCGCTCCACCGGCCTCGACCCGCTGCCCGCCGACCCGGCCGAACTGGCGCCGGCGCTGCTGCGTGCCCATCGCGCGGAGATCCGTCCCCTGCCCGACGACACCCGCCTCCTGCTGCTCCTCGCCGCGGCCGACCAGTACCCGGTCGCCACCCACGCTTTCCCGCGCGCGGTCGCCGCCGCCCGCCTCGACACCCGCCCCCTGGAAGCCGCCGAGGCGGCCGGGCTCGCCCACGCGAGCGCCGACGGGGTCGTCTTCCGCGACGCCTGGACGAGGATCGCCGCGTACGAGACCGGCTCCCCGGGGGACCGGCGCGACGTCCACCGACTGCTGGCCCGCGTCCTGCGCACGGAGGACGAGACGCCGCTGCGCTCCTGGCACCGGGGCGCGGGCGCCCTCGGCCCGAGCGCCCGGCTGGCGGCGGAACTCGCCACGGCCGCGACCAGGGCCCGCGACGAGGGCCGCCTCGTGCTGGCGGCTGCCCTCGCCGAGCGTGCGGCCGTGCTGTGCCCCGACCGGGCCGAGCAGGCCCGTCTGGTGACACGTGCCGCCGCCTACGCCTGGCAGTCGGGCGCCGGTGACCGGGCGCGGGCCCTCACCGCGCGCACCGAGGACACCGCGCTGACCGGCGTACTCGCCCTGCGGGCGGGGAACGCGGCGGAGGCGTTCGACGCGTTGCTGACGGCTACGGTGCGGGAAGCGGGCGAGGAGGGCCGTGGCGCGGAGGCGTCCGGTGCCGCGTCCACGGGCGAGGCATACGGCGTCCCGGCAGGGCCGTACGGAGGGGAGGCGAACTGCGCCGGTTTCGGCCGCGGCACCACCACGACACCGAGCACGCCCCGCCCCACCGCGACCGACGCCACGTCCGCCCCCGCGGACACCGCCGAGGCGTCCCGCTCCGCCGGTGCCCCGGTGGCGTCTCGCTGTGCCGAGGCCGGCGTCGCGTCCCGTCCCGCCGACGTTCCTGTCGCGTCCCACCCCCCGGACGCCACCGCCTCTGCGCGTCCCGCCCAAGCCACCGCCCCTCCTCGCCCCACCCACACCACCGCCCCTCCTCGCCTCACCCACACCACCGCCCCTCCTCGCCCCACCCGCACCCCCTTCGACGTCCCCACCCACGCCCCCCTCGACGTCCCCGCCTCCGCGCGTCACCTCCTCGCCCGCGCCACAGAAGCCGCCATCTACACCGGTGACCTGCGGCGGTTTCGGGAGGCGGATCGGGTGGCGCGCAGGCTCGGGATCGAGGTGCCGGGGACACTCGGCGGGCTCGCGGCGGCCTCCGAGGGGCGGTACGAGGACGCGCGTGACCTGCTCGGCGCCACGGCGGGCCGCTGCGGCCCTGGCGGAGACCCCACTCTCCTGATCCACGCCGGCATCGCCGCCCTCCTGCTCGGCGACCACACCCGGGCCACCGCGGCGACCGTCCGCGCGGCCGCCTCCGCGCGTGTGCGCGGTGCGACCGTCAACGTGGTGCAGGCGATGGAGTTCCGCGCCTACGCCGACTTCTGGAGCGGGCGCCCCCGCGCCGGGGAGGCGGCCGCCGCGGACGCGCTCTGGCAGGCCTACGTCACCGGCCAGGACAACGGCGCCTGCCATCTCCAGGCAGCGCTGGCGATGTTCGCCGCGCTCACGGGCGACGCCGACGTCTGCCGGGAACGCGCGGCGACGGCCCGCTCGTACGCGCTGGGCCGCGGCCTGGGGCTGCCCGCGGCACTCGCCCAGTGGGCGCTCGCCTGTCTCGACCTCAGCAGCGGACGGTTCGCCGCCGCGGCGGCCCGGCTGCGTGCCCTCGCCGGCTTCGGCCCCGGCCACGGCCACCGGGCCATCCGGCACCTGGCCACCCCGCACTACGTGGAGGCCGCCGTCCGCACCGACGACACCCGGGTCGCCCGCGCCGCGCACGCCGACTACCACCGCTGGGCGAGCGCGGTACGCAGCCCCGACGACCTGGCGCTGAGCGCCCGCTGCCGGGCCCTGCTGGCCCCCGGAGCCGAAGCGGTGGACCACTACCGCACCGCGCTCGACCTGCACGCCCGAGGCACCCGCGACTTCGAACGCGCCCGCACGGAGCTGCTGTTCGGCAGCGCGCTGCGCCGTCTGCGCCGGCGCACCGAGGCCCGCGACCGCCTGCACAGCGCCCTGGAAGCGTTCGAGCACTTCGGCGCCCCGCACTGCGCGGCCCAGGCCCGGGCGGAACTCCGCGCCCTGGGCACTCCCGCGACGCCCGCCGCCACCGCCCCGGACGACCCCGCCAGCCGCCTCACGGCCCAGCAGTCGATGGTCGCCCGGATGGCCGCCGAGGGCGCCACCAACCGGGAGATCGCCACCAGGCTGGCCCTCAGTCCCCGCACGATCGACCACCATCTGCGGGGCGTCTTCAACCGGTTGGGCATCCGCTCCCGGATCGAGCTGGTACGGCTGCTGCCGGAGCTGGAGGGGGAGGGGAGGTGACGAGGCGCGTACGCGTTGCACGGACCCGAGCGCGGAGGCAGCGGTGCGCGGCTGCGCCGGCCGGCCGGTTCAGGTGCCTTCGCGCCCCCGGAACGCCTCCGCGTCCCAAACCCCGTCCAGCCGCGACGCCAGCCAACCGGGCGCCGCCGCACGGAAGTCCGCGGGCGCCAGCGCTCCCGCGCCCGCGGGCACCGCACCGAGCAGCGGCGCCCGCGCCACGTCCGGCAGGTCCGTGAGGTTGCACCGCGAGGCCAGGTCCGGCGTGTCCGGCCAGCTGCCGATCACGACACCCAGCAACTCCAGCTCCCGCGAGCGGAGTTCACGGGCCGTCAGGTCGGTCGTGTTCAGCGTGCCCAGTCCGGCCGGCGCCACCACCAGCACGGGCGCCGCGAGGAGTTGCGCCGCGTCGGCCAGGGTGCCGCCCGCCTCGTCGAACCGTACGAGCAGCCCGCCCGCGCCCTCCACCAGCACCAGGTCGTGCTCGGCGGCCAGCTTGGCGGCCGCCTCCGCGATCTGCTGCGGGCGCACCGGGGCACGGCCCGCCCGGCGGGCGGCGGTCGCCGGGGCCAACGGGTCGGGATAGCGGGCGAGTTCGGCCGTCGTGACCGGACCCGCGAGCCGGGCCACCTCCTGCGCGTCGCCCGGCTCGTCCGGCCGGACGCCCGTCTGGGCCGCCTTGAGCACGGCCACCGAACGGCCCGCGGCCACCGCGGTGGCGGCCACCGCGGCGGTCGTGATCGTCTTGCCGACCTCCGTGCCCGTGCCCGTGATCACCAGTACCGGCATCTCAACCCTCCCTCGCCGCCGCGCACACGGCCCGCGCGATCCGGGCCACGTCCGCGTCGGCCGTGACGTACGGCGGCATCGTGTAGACGAGGTCGCGGAACGGCCGCAGCCACACGCCCTCGCGCACGGCAGCCTCCGTGGCCGCCTTCATGTCCACGTCGTGGTCGATCTGGACCACGCCGATCGCGCCGAGGACACGGACGTCACGCACGCCCGGGAGCTCGCGCGCGGGAGCCAGGCCGTCCTCCAGGCCCGCCTCGATCCGCTTGACCTCGGCCTGCCAGTCCTGGCCGAGCAGCAGCTCGATCGACGCGCAGGCCACGGCCGCGGCGAGCGGGTTGCCCATGAACGTCGGGCCGTGCGCCAGCACCGGCACCTCGCCCCGCGAGATCCCGTCGGCCACGCGTGCCGTGCACAAGGTGGCCGCCAGCGTCAGGTAGCCGCCGGTCAGCGCCTTGCCCACGCACATCACGTCCGGCGTCACCGCCGCGTGCTCCGCCGCGAACAGGGCGCCGGTCCGCCCGAAGCCGGTGGCGATCTCGTCGAACACCAGCAGCACGTCGTGCGCGTCGCACGCCTCGCGCAGCACCCGCAGATACGCGGGGGAGTGGAACCGCATCCCGCCCGCGCCCTGCACCACCGGCTCCACGATCACCGCGGCCAGTTCGTCGGCGTGCCGCTCGATCAGCGCGCGCAGATGGTCGGCGTACGACTCCTCGTACTCCGTCGGCGGCGCGTCCGCGAACACCTGGCGCGGCAGCACCCCCGTCCACAGGTCGTGCATCCCGCCCTCGGGGTCGCACACCGACATCGGCTGCCAGGTGTCCCCGTGGTAGCCGCCCCGCCAGGTCAGCAGCCGCTGCTTGCCGCCGCGCCCCAGCGAGCGCCAGTACTGCAGGCACATCTTGACCGCGACCTCGACCGACACCGACCCGGAGTCGGCCAGGAACACATGCTCCAGGCCGTCGGGCGACATGTCGACAAGGTGCTTCGCGAGGCGTACGGCGGGCTCGTGGGTGAGTCCGCCGAACATCACATGACTCATCCGGCCCAGCTGCTCGCCCGCGGCCTCGTTGAGCACCGGGTGGTTGTAGCCGTGGATGGCCGACCACCAGGAGGACATGCCGTCGACCAGCTCACCGGCGGACGTCCGCAGCCGCACCCCGCTCGCCGACTCCACGACGAGCGGTTCCACCCGGCCGGGCATCGGCCCGTACGGATGCCACACGTGCCGCCGGTCGAGCTCCAGCAGCTCGGACACGGGCAGCTCAGGCATTGGGCGCGAGATCCGTTCCAGCACCTCGACGGCGTACGGCGACCAGGTCCGTACGGGGCTCGTTGGCCTCCGGAACGGCGGAGGCGGCGGCCGTTCCGCACACCGAACCGCACCCGGCGCTCTCGTGCGACCCACACCCGCCCGCGGCCTCGTGCGATCCGCAACCGCCCGCGCCCTCGTGCGATCCGCAGCCGCCCCCGGCCGCAGCCGCCACGTCCGCCCGGTGCTGCGGCAGCGTGACCTCGCCCGCACCCTCCACCTCGAACCCGGCGTCCGCGATCATCTCCAGGTCGGCCTTGCCCGCCTGGCCCTCGGAGGTCAGGTAGTCGCCGAGGAAGATCGAGTTGGCGAGGTTCAGGGCGAGCGGCTGCATCGTGCGCAGATGGACCTCACGGCCGCCGGCGATGCGGACCTCGACGTCCGGGCAGACGAACCGGACCATCGCCAGGATGCGCAGACAGCGCTGCGGGGTGAGGTTCCACTCCTTGGCCAGCGGGGTGCCCTCGAAGGGGATCAGGAAGTTGACCGGAACCGAGTCCGGGTCCAGCTCGCGCAGCGAGAAGACGACGTCGACCAGGTCCTCGTCCGACTCGCCCATGCCCGCGATCAGGCCCGAGCAGGCCGACAGACCCGCCGCGTGCGCCTTCTGCACGGTGTCGACGCGGTCGGCGTAGGTGTGCGTCGTCGTGATGTCGCCGTACGTCGCCTCGGAGGTGTTGAGGTTGTGGTTGTAGGCGTCCGCGCCCGCCTCGCGCAGCCGCTCGGCCTGGCCGTCGGAGAGCAGCCCGAGACAGGCACAGACCTCGACGTTCTCGTTCTGGTCCTTGATCGCCTTGATGGTGCCCGCGACCCGGTCCACGTCCCGGTCCGTCGGGCCACGACCGCTCGCCACCAGGCAGACCCGCTTCGCGCCGCCCGCGAGCCCGGCCGCGGCGGCCTTGGAGGCCTCGTCGGGCTTCAGCCACGTGTACTTCAGGATTCCGGCCTCGGAGCCGAGCCGCTGCGAGCAGTAGGAGCAGTCCTCGGGGCACAAGCCGGACTTGAGGTTGACGAGGTAGTTCAGTTTCACCCGTCGGCCGAACCAGTGCCGGCGCACCTTTCCGGCCGCGGCCACCACGTCGAGCAGGTCGTCGTCGGAGGTGGCGAGGACGGCGAGCGCCTCGTCGCGGGTCGGCAGCTCGCGCCGAAGCCCCTTGTCCACCAGCGTGTTCAGCAGGTCCATGAGAGCTGATCCTGTCCTAAGGAGCCGTCTCCGGCCAAGGAGAGTTCGCACAACAGCCGCCATTCACTGTGTGGGTATTGCCACACAGTGGGCGGCTGCTCGTCCCACTAGTGTCTGTTCGCTGCCTACAAAACCTCCGGAGGACCCATGGCGTTCGGCTGGATCGACGAGCAGGCGCGGCTGCGCCGCCGCGCCGGACTCGTACGGACCCTGCGACCGCGCCCCGCCGCCTCACCGCTCCTGGACCTCGCGAGCAACGACTACCTGGGGCTGGCCCACCACCCCGAGGTGGCGGAGGGCGCCGCGCGGGCCGCGCGGACCTGGGGCGCGGGCGCCACCGGCTCCCGGCTCGTCACCGGAACCACCGAGCTGCACACCGAGCTGGAACGGGAACTGGCCGAATTCAGCGGCTTTCAAGCGGCCCTCGTCTTCTCCTCCGGTTACGCGGCCAACCTCGCCGCGGTCACCGCGCTCGCACCGCACGGCTCGCTGATCGTCTCCGACGCCGGAAACCACGCCTCTCTGATCGACGGCTGCCGGCTGGCCCGCGGCACCACCCAGGTCGTCGGGCACGCCGATCCGGAGGCGGTGCGCAAGGCGCTCCAGACGCATGACGGTCCGGCCGTCGTGGTGTCCGACACGGTGTTCTCCGTCGACGGCGACGCCGCCCCGCTGGCCGCGCTCGCCGCGGCGGGCCGGGAGCACGGCGCCGGTCTGGTGGTCGACGACG
Organism: Streptomyces sp. Act143; assembly: GCF_003143935.1. Taxonomy (GTDB): domain Bacteria; phylum Actinomycetota; class Actinomycetes; order Streptomycetales; family Streptomycetaceae; genus Streptomyces. Next base: position 9,202,053 of record NZ_QFRX01000001.1, read on the forward strand.
CCCACGGCCTCGGGGTGCTCGGCGACGGTGGCCGCGGCGCTCCGTACGCGGCGGGGCTCGCGGGCGCCGACGACGTCGTCGTGACGGTCACGCTGTCCAAGTCGCTGGGCAGCCAGGGCGGCGCCGTCCTCGGCCCCGCCCGGGTGATCGACCACCTGGTCAACGCGGCACGGACGTTCATCTTCGACACGGGGCTGGCCCCCGCGGCAGCGGGAGCGGCCCTGTCGGCGCTGCGCCTGCTGCGTCGCGAGCCGGAGCGGGCGGCCCGGGCGCGCGAGGTGGCCGCAGAACTGCACGCACGGCTGACCGCCGCGGGGCACGAGGCGGTACGTCCCGACGCCGCGGTGGTCTCCGTGCGTGCGCCGTCCCCGGAGGGGGCCGTGCAGTGGGCGGCCGACTGCCGTGCGGCAGGCCTGTCCGTGGGCTGTTTCCGTCCTCCTTCCGTGCCCGACGGCATCTCGCGGCTGCGGCTGACCGCCCGCGCGGACCTCTCCGGGGCGCAGATCGAACGCGCTGTACGTGTGATCGGTGAGACACGACCATGAGTCGGCGTGACACGGCCGTGTTCGGACAGGATCGGAACTGATCAGAACGCGGCCGTGAACTCCGCCCAGCTCCCGGGGGAGAAGAGCAGCGCGGGTCCGGACGGGTCCTTGGAGTCGCGTACGGCGACGAGCCCGGCCCGCAGGCCGGCTCCTGGCCGAGCGGTCTCGACACAGTTGTTCGCTCCGGTGCTGTAACTGCTGCGCAGCCACCGCACGTCGAGCAGATCGGTACTGGCAGGTACGTTCCGAGGCAGTGCAGACATGGTGCCTCCTTACGCGCCGTCACCTATCCCGGCGATGTAATCCAACGAGTCCTCGGGTGAAAGGGCGTGGATCTGAAGGGTGTTGAAGGCCTCGGTGTAGGCCCGGAGGTCTTCTTTCCGCTCCAGGTAGAGGCTACTCGTCAAGTGGTCGAGAACAACCACGTCCAGATCAGAAGTGCGCGAAAAGGAGAAGATAACGAAAGGACCGGTGATGCCGATGTGCGCTCCCGCGGCGAAGGGCAACACCTGAAGTCTGACCTGAGGGAGCCGGGCCGCCTCGATGAGCCGTGTCAACTGCCGGGCCATCACCCCGGGTCCGCCGACCTCGCGGCGCAGCACCCCTTCGTCGAGTACCGCGCTCAACTCCAGCGGCGGGTCCGCCCGTAACACGTCCTGCCGGGCCAGCCGCACCTCGACCAGCGCGTCCAGCCGGTCGTCCGCCTCCTCGTCGAGGCCGCCCACCGCGGCCCGGGTGACCGCACGGGCGTACTCGGGCGTCTGCAACAGGCCGGGGACGACGGAGATCTCCAGCGTACGCATCGCGCTCGCCTGCGACTCCAGACTGATGAAGTCCCGGTACGTCGGAGGCAGCACCCCGCGATAGGCGTGCCACCAGTGATGGCGCCCGCCGCTCTCGTCGGACCCCGCCAACACCAGCAGCAACTCGCGCAGTTGGCTGTCGTGGACCTGGTAGACGTCCAGGAGTAACCGCACATCGGCCGGTTTCACACCGCTCGCGCCGGTCTCTATCCGGCTTACCTTGGACTGGTGCCATCCTGCCAACCGGGCCGCCTCACCACTGGTGAGCCCCGCACCGGTGCGCAATGCACGCAGTTCGGCGCCCAGCTTCCGGCGGCGCACCGCGGGACCGTGCTGCATGGGCTACTCCTTACTCCTTCCGAGGCGCCCAAATACGGTCTTCCGTCGGAGAGTTCACCGCTTCGAGCGACAGATATATGCATATCTTGGTGGATCGGCACCGTGACCGGCCTGGTAATGGCAGTCTGGCGAAGAAGCACCAGTCCGGGACCGTACTCGAACCATCCGCTCCATGTCGGACTGCGGTCCCGTGGGAAAGGGACGACGTCGCCATGGCAGACCACCTGGAAGCATCCGTCACTCTGCCGAGCGATCCCGCCTCGGTCTCCGCGGCCCGCGCCTACGTCCTGAGCACGCTGTCGGAGTGGGGGCTGCCGGCGGACACGGATGCGGCGGAGACGATCCGGCTCATCGTGTCCGAACTCGCCACCAACGCCGTACAGCACACCTTCGGTCAGTCACCCACCTTCACGGTCGACCTCCACCTCGACCGCGACGAGCAGCTGCGCATCGGCGTCACCGACAGCCACCCCCGCTTCCCGAAACGACTGCCGGCCGCCGTCCAGCAGGACAACGGCCGGGGCATGGTGATCATCCGCTGGCTCACCGCGGAGTGCGGCGGCAAGCTGAGAGTCAGGCCCACCCGCGAGGGCGGCAAGACGGTCTCCATCGAACTCCCGTGGACGGTACCGGCGGAGCCGGTGCCGGCGGCGGGGCAGCAGGAACCCTAGGACCTGCCGTCACCGTCCCGCCTGCCCGGCGGTCTGCCTGGCGCGGCCGAACGCGCCGCGCAGGAGTGCCCGGAAGGCGTCCGTCGCGGGCGCCGACTCGTCGGTCCGGTAGGCGACCGAGACGGTGCGGCGCAGATCTCCCGGCTCCAGCAGCCGCGTCCCCACCGGCGTGACCGCCATGCGCGCCACCATCTCCGGCACGACCGCGATCCCCAGCCCCGCACTGACCAGGGCACACACCAGGGCGTACACCGGTGTCGCCACCAGCACGGACGGGGTGGCCCCGGCCCGGGCGAGCACCGCCTCCACACCCTTCCGGGCGGGGTGGTCCGGGGCCATGCTGATCAGTGGCTGTCCGGCGAGTTCCGTCAGCGGCAGGCGTGCGGTGCCGTCCGCGAGCGCGTGGCCCGGGGCGGTCACCAGGACCAGCTCCTCCACCAGCACCGGTTCCACGGCGACGGACGCGGGCAGCGGAACGGGCTCCGCGGGCTCGTAGAAGTGCGTCAGCGCCAGATCGACATCCCCGGCCGCCACCGCGGCCACCCCAGCGGGCGGTTCGAGGTGGGCCACGGTCAGCTCCACGTCCGGGTGCGCCCGGCGGAACGCGCTCAGCACCGGTGGCAGCACCTGCATGCCCGCGGTCTGGAAGGTGCCGAGCCGCAGCGTGCCGCCGGACAGCCCGGTCAGCCGGGCGATTTCATGGCGGGCCTGCTCCAGCTCGTCCAGCACCCGGCGGGCCCGGGCCACCAGCAGCTCACCGGCGTCCGTGAGCCGCGCGCCGCGGTGATGCCGTACGAGAAGAGCCGTGCCAGCCTCCCGCTCCAGCTTGGCCAGTTGCTGGGAGAGCGCGGGGGTGGTGTACCCGAGGCGCGCGGCGGCCCGGGTGATCGAGCCGGCCTCGGCGACCGCGACCAGCGCGGCGAGCCGGTTCGGGTCGTACATGCCGGACTCCTGAGCCTGAAGGGCGGGCTTGAAGAGCGGGCTTGAAAGAGCAGTGCCCGCTGCGGTGCCTAGAGAGCTTGCCTAAAGACATGCTTAAGGCAGACCCAGAATATTCGACATACCTGCTGAAGGCTCCCGCGCGGCAGGCTGGGCGGCATGGACGGACAGCTCATCGCCTTCACCGGGGTCGCGGCCGGCATGGTCGCCATGCCCGGCGCGGATTTCACCGTGGTCGTACGCAATGCCCTCGTCTCCCGCCGGGCCGGCGTCGCGTGTGCGCTCGGGATCGCGGGCGGGCTGCTGCTGCACACGGCGCTGGCGGTGGCCGGAGTCGCCGCGGTCCTGACGGCCGTACCGGCGCTGTTCCGCGCACTCCAACTGCTGGGCGGTGTCTACGTGCTGTACCTGGGGGTGCGGACGCTGCGCGCGTTGAGCGGCCGTCCGGACCCGGCGGTCGAGGAGGCCGCGGGCGGCGCCGCACGACCGCTGCGGCAGGGGTTCGTCACCAACGCCCTCAATCCGAAGGCCCCCATCACCTTCCTGAGCCTGCTGCCGCAGTTCGTGCCCGCGGGCGATGCCGCGCTGCCCCGGACCCTGCTGCTGGCGCTGATCGTGGTGGTGCTCGCCCTGGTGTGGTTCCCGGCGGTGGCGCTGCTGGTGGACCGGCTGGGCCGGTGGCTCAGGCGGCCCCGGGCCGCACGGCTCGTCGCGGGCGTCACCGGCACCGCGCTGACCCTGCTGGGTGTGGTCCTGCTGTTCGAACCGCTGTCGGCCCTCAGGCGTGGCTGATGCCGAGGCCCCGCAGGGGTGACGGCGGGTCAGGTCGCCGCCACCCCCGCGGGAAGGTCACTTGACCCGGCCGTACCAGACGCTCTTCGTCCAGATCTTCTGGAGCTTCACGACCTCCCCGCTCTTCGGGGAGTGCCAGATCTTCCCCTTCCCGGCGTAGATGCCGACGTGGTACACGTTCGACCCCGAGTGGAAGAACACGAGGTCTCCGGCTTTGCGGCTGCCGGCCGAGATGTGGCGGGTCTTGTTGTACTGCTGGGCCGCCGTGCGGGGCAGGCTTTTGCCGGCCTTCTTGTACGAGTACAGCGTGAGCCCGGAGCAGTCGAACCTGTGCGGCCCCGCGGCGCCCCACTTGTACGGGGAGCCCTTCTTGGAGGCCGCGATCTGGAGTGCCTTCGTCGCCGGTGTCGCGGCCGCGGCGTCGGAGGCGACGCCCGGGACCACGATGGAGCCGCCCACTGCGGCGATGGTGAGGGCCGAGGCCGTACCGGCTCGGGCCATGAGCGACGGGACACGATTGAGCGCAGACATGCGCAACCCTTCGTCAGCCGCCTGTGAAGGATGACCTGTCGGATTCGGGCTGGCGAAGTTGCCCGGCCGCTGACGCGGCTTCACCCCAAGGGATGCTCGGCCCGGTCATGGCGTGACCGTTCCGGCGACCCGTCGTGCTTGGGTCCTCCACTCCTGCCGATCCACTCCTGTCGACCGGTCATCCGGGTGGCGGCAGGACTCGGCGTCCACCCGGATCGCCCCGCCGCTGCGGCGGGGGCTTGTCGTCAGACAGGGATCTTCACGTACTCAATGCCGAAAATCCCAATGGAATCGGGGATTTGTGTTGTTACTCACCACTCACCCGTTCGGGTGGACACTCCTCTGTTCGAGGGACTGTCCAGGGGTCCGCGGACCCCTGGACCAGGAGCGGAACGTCCTATTCCGTCCCCGGGCTACACGCGTTGCGCAACCCTGACGGCCTTGCAGGACGACCGGCGACTACTCCAAATGGGGGTACGTCTTCTGGTCCGTTTGAAACCCGGCCCGGACGCCTCGCCGTCGGGACGGACGGCCCGGACCGGGTGCGTCCGCATCAACTGCCGGGGTGTGGCGGCACCGTGACCCGCGCCGTGCGCCGCTCACCGTCCAGGACGCGCAACGCCCGCGCCAGGGTTGCGGCATGCAGCTCCGTCTCGCCCCGCTGGTGCATCAGCGTCAGCGCGTCCCGCAGTTCTGCCGCCTTGGCGACCAGCGCCTGGGCGGCCCGCAGGCCGCGGTAGGTGTCGCCGTCGTACGCGGGATTGATCCGGCCGAGCAGGTCGACCACGTCCAGGTAACGGTCGATCAACTCGCCCTCGGCGCGCGTCAGCGCGGGCAGCGGCGGGAGTTCCGGCGGCAGCATCGCCCGCTCACCGGGCGCCGGGTGCGGGGCGCGAGGTCTTGCGGCTGGGCACGATCCGGTCCACCAGGCCGTATTCCAGCGCCTCTTGGGCGGTGAGGATCTTGTCCCGCTCGATGTCCTCGGTGACTTGTTCCCGGGTGCGCCCGGTGTGCCGTACGAGCATCTCCTCCAGGCGGTCGCGGACCCGCCCCAACTCTTCGGCCTGGATCGCCAGATCACTGGCCTGCCCCTCCACCGGCCCGGGCAGCGAGGGCTGGTGGATCACCATGCGTGCGCCCGGCAGCGCGGACCGCTTGCCGGGGGTGCCGGCCGCGAGCAGCACGGCCGCGGACGAACCTGCCTGGCCCAGACAGATCGTCTCCACGTCGCAGGTGACGAACTGCATCGTGTCGTAGATCGCCGACATGGCGCTGAAGGAGCCGCCGGGGGAGTTGATGTAGAGCGAGATGTCCCGGTCCGGGTCCTGGTACTCGAGGTGCATGAACTGGGCCATCACGTCGTTCGCCGAGATGTCGTCCACCTCGGTGCCGAGGAAGACGATCCGCTCCTCCAGCAGCTTTGAGTACGGGTCCATCGTCTTGCTGCCGAAGCTCGTGCGCTCGGTGAACTCGGGCAGGACATGACGGGCGGTCGGTCGGGTCATGGGTACCCCTCCTTCTGCGTCTGTAAAAAATGTACAGGACGTACGTGACGTTATGATGGGGGTATGGCCTACGAGATTCCGGTGACGCAAGCCAGGGCTGAACTCGCCGACCTGATCAACCGAGTGGTGTACGGCGGTGAGCGTGTCGTCGTCACGCGGCACGGCAAGCCGCTGGTCGCCCTGGTCTCCGCCGCCGACCTCGAACGGCTGGAGGCGCTCCAGGAGGTCCAGGAGCCCGCCGAGGAGCAGGTGATCAGCGCGGTCTCGACCGTGCGCGAGCTGTCGTCGCCGCCCCGTGAGGCGCAGCGGTTCGGCATCGCGGCCCACCACCGGGGCACGGGCGCCTCGTAGGAAGACCGCAGAAGACCGCGCACCCCCGTCCGCTACAGCGGAGGTACGCGGTCCGTTCCAGGGTGCCCCGTGTCAGCCGGCGGGCACCAACTCCCTTTCGGCGGCGGGCTCGGTGCTCTTCGCTCGTGCCCGGAGCGCGTTCCCGAGCAATACGGCGGCCAGGCCGAGCGCCGCCCACCAGGCCAGGGTCAGGGCCGGGCCGCTCGCCGCCGCCCCGTCGAAGTACGCCACCGACCGCAGCAGCGTCGCGCTCGCCCCCGGCGGCAGCCACTGGCCGATCGCGCCGACCGGCTCCGGGAGCATCTGCGGCGCCGAGGGCGCCCCCGAGAACGGGTTGCCCAGGAGCATGATCACGCCGGAGGCGACGCCGATCCCCGCGGTGCCCAGGCATGCGGCCAGGCCGGCGACCGTGCCGCTCACCGCCAGGGTCGCGAGCCCGAACACCCCGGCCTCCGCCCACCAGTCGCCCGTGACGACACCGAGCCAGGTGTCCATGATCCCGGCGGCGGCCGCACCCACCAGGGCCGAGGCGCCGGCCAGGGCGGCCACGGCCCGCGTCCCGCGCAGCCCGACCGACGTCACCACCGCGCCCGCGGCGATCCCGGCGAGGGCCAGCGGCAGTACGCCGGCGTTGAGCGCCGCGCCCCGCGGGTCCTTCGCGGGCGCCGCCACCACATCGACCGTCCTGACCTGCGTGCCGTCGGCCGCCGCCGGTGCCGCCACGGCCTGCTGGAGCAACTGCGCCACCACCGGGCTCGCGGCCGACGCGGTCAGCAGCTCGGGACCCTCGGCGGTGACGACTACCGCCCCGTACACGGTCCGGTCCTCGATCGCGTCCCGGGCGGCGGCCTCGTCCGCGTAGTGGTGGATCTCGAACGCGCCCTCGTGCGCGGCCAGTTGCCTCTCCACCTGGGCGGTCGCCGCAGCGGGGCCGGCGATGCCGAGCGGCAGGTCGCGGGGTGCGGTCCGGGCGGCGGGCCAGGCGAAGGCCCACAGCGCGAGCGCCGCGAGGAGCGGGACGAGGGTGGCGGTCGCGATCAGCCGGCGGGCGTTGCCCGCGGGTGTCGTAGCGGAGGCGGTGGACATGGGGTGTCCTTTCTGGCTCAGGGCTCCGGCTCGGTTTCAAAGAGAAGGATCGTTCGTTTTTCTTGCCCCCTCACCGTCCCGCCGTGTGTGCGCCTTGTCAAGAAGGAACGTTCGTTTTAAGTTGGTGACCATGGCCCGCGTATCCCAGGAACACCTCGACGCCCGCCGCCGGCAGATCCTCGACGGCGCCGCGATCTGCTTCGCCCGCAACGGCTTCCACGCCACGTCCATGCAGGACGTCCTCAAGGAGGTCGATCTGTCGGCCGGTGCCGTGTACCGCTACTTCAGCGGCAAGGAGGCGCTCATCGCGGCCATCGTCGAGGAGGTGCTCGGCCAGGTCCGCGACGGTTTCGAGGAAGCGGCCCTGAGCAGCCCGCCCCCGCCGCCGGACCTCCTGGTGTCGTCGGTGCTCGGCCGGGTCCTCGAGAGCAAGGAGTTCCTGACCGTGGACGGGCGGCCCGCGTTCCCGCGCCTGGTCGTCCAGGTGTGGACGGAGACCCTCCGCAACGACCAGCTCGCGGGCATCCTGCACGACGGCTACAGCGCGGTGCAGAAGACCTGGGGGCGGATCGTCGAGGCATACCAGGACACCGGGATGATGCGGTCTGACATCTCCGCGGACCGGGTGGCCCGCACGATGATGGCCGCGGCCATGGGCTTCCTCGCCCAGCAGGCGCTGTTCGGGCCTGCGCCGCACGAGATCCTCCGGGACGGTCTGCGGGCGTTGATGAGCGTGCGGGACCCGTACGACACGACCGGTGGATCACAGCTCGGTTAACTTGCTTGAAACCCGGTCCAACTAGCCTTCCGGCACGCCACCAGGGACTTTGCCCGGTGGCTGCGGCAACCGGACCCCGCACGGTCCGGAGCGAGGACTGTGAGGTGGGACGTGCAACTGACCCCGCACGAGCAAGAGAGGCTGCTGATCCACGTGGCGGCCGACGTCGCCGAGAAGCGCCGGGCCCGCGGGCTGAAGCTCAACCACCCCGAGGCGGTCGCCCTCATCACCTCGCACATCCTCGAGGGCGCCCGTGACGGCCGTACCGTCGCCGAACTGATGGCCTCCGGGCGCAAGCTGCTCACCCGGGACGACGTCATGGAGGGCATCCCCGAGATGATTCACGACGTTCAGGTCGAGGCCACCTTCCCCGACGGCACCAAGCTCGTCACCGTCCACGACCCGATCGTCTGACGGGGGCGCCGTGATTCCCGGAGAGATCCTCTTCGCCGAGGACCCGATCGTCTACAACGACGGCCGTGAGGTCACCCGCCTGACCGTCCTCAACGCCGCCGACCGGCCCGTCCAGGTCGGCTCCCACTACCACTTCGCCGAGGCCAACCCCGGCCTGGAGTTCGACCGCGGCGCCGCGCGCGGCAAGCGGCTGAACGTCGCCGCCGGCACCGCCGTGCGCTTCGAGCCCGGAATCCCCGTCGACGTCGAACTCGTCCCGCTCGCCGGCGCCCGGATCGTGCCGGGACTGCGCGGGGAGACCGGAGGTGCCCTCGATGCCTGAGATCTCGCGTGCCGCGTACGCCGACCTGTTCGGCCCGACGACCGGCGACCGCATCAGGCTCGCCGACACCGATCTGCTCGTCGAGATCGAGGAGGACCGTTCCGGCGGCCCCGGACGCGCCGGTGACGAGGCGGTGTTCGGCGGTGGCAAGGTGATCCGCGAGTCCATGGGCCAGGCGCGCGCCACGCGCGCGGACGGCACCCCGGACACCGTCATCACCGGCGCCGTGATCATCGACCACTGGGGGATCGTCAAGGCCGACGTCGGCATCCGCGACGGCCGGATCACCGGGATCGGCAAGGCCGGCAACCCCGACACGATGGACGGCGTCCATCCCGACCTGGTGCTCGGCCCCGAGACCGAGATCATCGCCGGTAACGGGCGCATCCTGACGGCCGGCGCGGTCGACGCGCACGTCCACTTCATCTGCCCGCAGATCGCCGACGAGGCGCTGTCCTCCGGTGTCACCACCCTGGTCGGCGGCGGCACGGGCCCGGCGGAGGGCTCCAAGGCGACCACCGTCACCCCCGGCCCCTGGCACCTCGCCCGGATGCTGGAGGCGATGGAGCAGTACCCGCTCAACATCGGCTTCCTCGGCAAGGGCAACACCGTCTCGCACGAGGCGATGCTGTCCCAGATCCGGGGCGGCGCCCTGGGGTTGAAGCTCCACGAGGACTGGGGTTCGACCCCGGCCGTCATCGACGCCTCGCTCACGGTGGCCGACCGGACCGGCATCCAGGTCGCCATCCACACGGACACCCTGAACGAGGCCGGGTTCGTCGGGGACACGCTCGCCGCGATCGCGGGGCGGGGGATTCACGCGTACCACACCGAGGGTGCGGGCGGCGGGCACGCGCCGGACATCATGACGGTCGTCTCCGAGCCGCACGTCCTGCCGAGCTCGACCAACCCCACCCGGCCGTTCACCGTCAACACCGCCGAGGAACATCTCGACATGCTGATGGTGTGCCACCACCTCAACCCCGCGGTGCCGGAGGACCTGGCGTTCGCCGAGTCCCGCATCCGGCCGACGACGATCGGGGCGGAGGACATCCTCCACGACCTCGGCGCGATCTCGATCATCTCGTCCGACGCCCAGGCGATGGGCCGGGTCGGCGAAGTCATCATGCGGACCTGGCAGACGGCACACGTCATGAAGCGCCGACGGGGTGCGCTGCCCGGCGACGGGCGGGCCGACAACCACCGCGTGCGGCGGTACGTCGCCAAGTACACGATCAACCCCGCCGTCGCCCAGGGGCTGGCGCACGAGATCGGCTCGGTGGAGACCGGCAAGCTCGCCGACCTCGTGCTCTGGGAGCCCGCGTTCTTCGGGGTCAAGCCGCATCTCGTCGTCAAGGGCGGGCAGATCGCCTACGCGCAGATGGGCGACGCCAACGCGTCGATCCCCACCCCGCAGCCGATCCTGCCGCGTCCGATGTACGGGGCGATCGGGCGGGCGCCCGCGGCCAACTCGTTCAACTTCGTGGCCCCGCTGGCGATCGAGGACGGGCTGCCGGAGCGGTTGCAGTTGGGCAAGCGTTTCGTCGCCATCGAGTCGACGCGTGGGGTGACCAAGGCGGACATGCGGGAGAACGACGCGCGTCCGCAGGTGCGGGTCGACCCCGACAGCTTCGCCGTGCACATCGACGGGGAGCTGGTCGAGGCGACCCCGGCCGCCGAACTGCCGCTGGCCCAGCGGTACTTCCTCTTCTGATGTCCAGGGCCGCACTTCTCGTCCTGGCCGACGGCCGCTTTCCCGCCGGGGGACACGCGCACTCCGGCGGCGCCGAGGCGGCCGTCAAGGCCGGGCGGATCAGCGGGGCCGCGGGCCTGGAGGAGTTCTGCCGGGGGCGGCTGCACACGGCGGGACTGGTGTCGGCGGCGTTGGCCGCCGCCGCGGTACTCGGCGTGGACGCCCGGGAGCTGGACGCGGCGGCGGACGCCCGGACGCCGTCGCCGGCTCTGCGGGCCGCCGCGCGGAAGCTGGGGCGGCAGTTGACGCGGGCCGCTCGGGCGACCTGGCCGTCCGACGAACTCGACGCCCTGGCACGGGAGTTCCCCAAGGGGGCGCATCAGCCGGTCGTGCTCGGTCTCGCGGCGCGGGCGGCCGGGCTTGAGGCCGTCGACGCGGCATACTGCGCGGCGTACGAGAGCGTGAGCGGGCCGGCGTCGGCGACCGTGCGATTGCTGAGTCTCGATCCCTTTGACGCCACCGGGGTGCTGGCCCGGCTGGCGCCGGAGCTGGACCGGGTGGCGGGGCTCGCCGTGGAGGCGGCGCGGCGGGTGACCGAGGCGGGTGTCGAGGCGTTGCCCGCGGCTTCGGCTCCCCTGCTCGAGATCTCCGCCGAGCTCCACGCCGCCTGGCCCGTACGGCTCTTCGCGTCGTAGGGGCGTTCTCGCCCCCGCCGCCCTTGTCCGTTCCCGTCCTCCAGGGGCGCCGCCCCCTCGACCCCGCTGGGGGTGCCGCCCCCAGACACCGATCGGCCCGAAGGGCGTCGCCCCCGACCGCCGGACAGGCCGAAACACATCAAGGAGTCGCCCTCATGCATCTCGACCACTCCCACGCCGGTCCCGCCGCCGTCAGCGTGGACGCGCACCGCCCCGACGGCTCTCGTCGCGCGCTGCGGATCGGGCTCGGCGGCCCCGTCGGGTCCGGGAAGACCGCCACCGTCGCCGCGCTCTGCCGGCTGCTGCGCGACGAGCTGTCCCTCGCCGTCGTCACCAACGACATCTACACCCGCGAGGACGCCGAGTTCCTGCTCCGGGAGGCCGTGCTGCCGCCCGAGCGGATCACCGCCGTGGAGACCGGTGCCTGCCCGCACACCGCGATCCGCGACGACATCTCCGCCAACCTCGAAGCCGTCGAGGACCTGGAGGACGAGATCGGGCCGCTGGATCTGGTGCTCGTCGAGAGCGGCGGGGACAACCTCACCGCGACCTTCTCCAAGGGGCTCGTCGACGCGCAGATCTTCGTGATCGATGTGGCGGGCGGGGACGACATCCCGCGCAAGGGCGGTCCCGGCGTCACCACCGCCGACCTGCTCGTCGTCAACAAGACCGACCTCGCGCCGTACGTCGGCTCCGACCTCGCGCGGATGGCGGCCGACGCCAAGGCGCAGCGCGCCGAACTGCCGGTCGTCTTCCAGTCGTTGCGCAGCGAGACCGGTGTGGCGGACGTCGCCGCCTGGGTGCGGTCGCGGCTGGCGGCGTGGACGGCATGACGACCGGCACCGCCGGCGTGGCGGCCACCGCGCGGATCGTCGCCCGCGACGACGGACGCGGCGGCACCTCGCTCCCGGTGCTGGAGGGCGACGGCCCGCTGGCGCTGCGTCGGACCCGGGGGAGCGGGGCGGAGGCACGGGTCATGCTCGTCGGCGCGATGAGCGGACCGCTCGGCGGCGACCACTTCACCGTCGAGGCCGGGGTGGAAGAGGGCGCCCGCCTGCGGGTCGGATCGGCCGCCGCCACCATCGCCCTGCCGGGACAGGCCAAGGGGGAGGCGCGCTACGACGTCCGCCTCACCGTCGCCGACGGGGGTGCGCTGAGCTGGCTGCCGGAGCAGCTGATCTGCGCGAACGGCAGTGACCTGTACGTCACCACTCGGGTCGACGTCGGCGCGCGCGGCCGGCTCGTGCTGCGGGAGGAGCAGGTGCTGGGGCGGGCCGGCGAGGAGCCGGGGCGGCTCGTCAGCCGGCTTGTGCTGCGGGTCGGCGGGCGGACCCTGCTCGACCAGGAACTCGCCTGCGGCCCCGGGGCGCCGGGCGGCTGGGACGGCCCGGCCGTGCTGGCAGGGCAGCGCGCTGTCGGGCAACTCGTCGTCGTCCGGCCGGAGTTCGCCGCCGAGCCACCGGCGCCCCAGGTGCTGGGGGACGGTGCCGCGGTCATGCCGCTGGCCGGGCCCGCCGCGCTGGTGAGTGCCGTGGCGCCGGACGCGCTGCGGCTGAGGAGGCTGCTGGACGAGGCCCTGACGTCGCTCGGCTAGCGAACTGCCCTCTCCGTTTATCGGATTGGCAAAGAAGGGCTACGGCCCCTGTTCTCAGGGAACCCACAGCCGGGAGGATCCCCGTACTCATCAATGACGTACGGGGAGGTCGCACTTGAAGCACCACAGACCGACAAAGCGGGCCGCGGCGTTCGGTTCCGCCGGAGTGCTCGTCACGGCGACCCTGATAGCCGGGGCCGTGGCGGCGCCCACCGCGAACGCGACCGCGGGCGCCCGGCACGGCCAGGACCGCGAGGCCCGCGGTGCCGCCATCGCCGCCGCCCGGGCCGAGAAGGCCGGCATCGACTGGCAGGACTGCCCCGCCGACTGGGGGCTGGAGAAGCCCATCCAGTGCGGCTGGGTCACCGTGCCGCTCGACTACGCCAAGCCCTACGGCAAGCAGATCAAGCTCGCCGTGGACCGCATCGGCAACACGGGCACCCCCGCCGAGCGCCAGGGCGCGCTCGTCTACAACCCCGGCGGACCGGGCGCCTCCGGCCTGCGCTTCCCGCGCCGGGTCACCACCAAGGCGCCGGTGTGGGTCAACACGTCCAAGGCGTACGACTTCGTGGGCTTCGACCCGCGCGGCGTCGGTCACTCCGCGCCCATCTCCTGCATCGACCCGCAGGAGTTCGTGAAGGCGCCCAAGATGGACCCGGTGCCCGACTCCGAGGCCGACAAGCGCGCCCAGCGCAAGCTCGCCCGCGAGTACGCCGAGGGCTGCTACGAGCGCAGCGGCGAGATGCTGCCGCACATGACCACGCCGAACTCCGCGCGCGACCTGGACGTCATCCGCGCCGCGCTCGGCGAGAAGAAGCTCAACTTCCTCGGCGTCTCCTACGGAACGTACTTCGGTGCCGTCTACGGCACGCTGTTCCCGGGCCACGTCCGCCGTATGGTCGTCGACAGCGTCGTCAACCCCTCGCGGGAGAAGATCTGGTACGAGGCCAACCTCGACCAGGACGTCGCCTTCGAGAAGCGCTGGAACGACTGGCAGGACTGGGTCGCCGCCAACGACGCCGCCTTCCACCTCGGCACCACCCGTGCCGAAGTGCAGGCGAAGTGGCTGGAGTTGCGGGCCACCGCCAAGAAGAGCCCGATCGGTGGCGTGGTCGGTCCGGCCGAACTGATCGGCTTCTTCCAGAGTGCCCCGTACTACGACTCCGCGTGGGTCTCCACCGCCACCGTGCTCAGCAAGTACTTCGCCGGTGACACCCAGGCGGTCGTCGACGCGGCGGCCCCCGACCTCTCCGACACGGCGGGCAACGCCTCCTCGGAGAACGGCAACGCCGTCTACACGGCCGTCGAGTGCACCGACGCCAAGTGGCCCACCAGCTGGCAGAAGTGGGACCGGGACAACACTCGGCTGCACAAGGACTACCCGTTCCTCACCTGGGCCAACGCCTGGATGAACCTGCCGTGCGCCACCTGGCCGGTCAAGCAGCAGACGCCGGTGGACGTCAAGACCGGCAAGGGCCTGCCCGGTGTGCTGATCGTCCAGTCCGAGCGGGACGCGGCGACCCCGTACGGCGGCGCGGTCGAGCTGCACAAGAGGTTCAAGGGCTCCCGGCTGATCACCGAGAAGGACGCGGGCTCCCACGGCGTGACCGGCCTGGTCAACCCGTGCATCAACGAGCGGGTGGACGCCTACCTGCTCAGTGGCAAGCTGGACGCCGCCGACGTGACGTGCGGACCGCACGCCACGCCGAAGCCGTAACACCCGGGGGCGGCCCGCAGAAGGGCCGCCCCTTTCTCATGCCGTCAACCAGGCGTCCTCCGCCGCGTAGTCGAAGAGGTCGCCGTACGCCTGGGCCATCTTCGGGTAGGCGTCCCGCCAGTCCCGCCCGGCGAGCTGCGCCTCGATCGAGGCGACGGTCTCGGCCAGCCGGTCCGCGTACCGCACCACCGGCCGGTACCCCAACTCCCGTGCCGCGGCGGACATGTCGCAGACGACGGGAGCCGGCACCGACCACGGGGTGTCGCCGACACCGGGCGCGGGCGGCGGCCCCTCGACGAGGACGTCCTCCCGCTCCACGCCCATCACCGCGTCGACGGTCCGGGCGATCTCCGCCACCGTCGGTGCGTCCGGGTCGACGGCGTTGAGGACACGGGTCCCCGGCCGGGCTGCCGCCAGCCGGATCAATTCGGCGATGTTGTGGACGCTCGCGGGGTGGAACCGGCTCTCACCGCCGTGGGCGAGGACGCGCCGGGTCCGCCCGTCGAGGTTGCGCTTGACGAAGTAGAGCTCGCGCGGCGACCGGCAGTACGGCCCGTGGACGGCCCCGGCCCGCAGCAGGGTGCTCGGCAACGCCGCGCCTGCGGCGAGGAGTTCACGTTCCAGGGCGGCCTTGCGGGTGCTGTAGGAGCGCTCGCCCGGCCGCACCGTGCGCTGGTCCTCGGTCAGGGGCACCGGGTACTCGGGGAACCCGTCCGGCTCGTCCTGTGTGTCGAAGTTCCGTCCCTTGTCGTCCTCGTACACCGACACGCTGGACACGACGACGGCGGACCCCACGCGCCCGGCGAGCGAGGTCAACTGCCGTGCGTGGGAGGGGCCGTAGGCGACCATGTCGACGAGCACGTCGCACCCGTCGCCCACGACGGCGGCCAGCGCGGCGTCGTCCTCCCGGTCCACCCGGGCGGCACGCACGTCCTCCGGCCAGCTCTCGTCCCGGCCGCCGCCCCGCGAGGCGGCGGTCACCTCCCAGCCCTCCCGGGCCAGCACACCCACCGCCGCCCGACCGATCTGTCCGGTCGCCCCGATCACCACAGCACGTCGCGTCATGCGGGGACCGTACGCCGCTCCCGCCGGGGTCTCCCAGGGGTTTCTGCCGACAGCAGAGGTCACCCGAGCGGCATGCGCGGGAACCGCCGCTCCTTCTCCGACCTGGCCTCGGCGTCCTTCGCCTTCGCGACGGCCGCGTACTCGTCGACGTACTCCTGCTGCGAGAGGCTGAGGATGGCGTACATGATCTCGTCGGTGACGGCGCGCAGGATCGCCTTCTCGTTCTCCATGCCGGCGTAGCGGGAGAAGTCGAGGGGTTCGCCGAAGCGGATGTCGACGGGGTGGAGGTTGGGGATGACCTTCCCGGGCGGCTGCGCCTCGAAGGTGCCGATCATCGCGCAGGGGATGACGGGCACCCCGGCCTTCAGCGCCATCACCGCGACGCCGACCTTGCCCTTGTAGAGCCGCCCGTCGTGCGACCGCGTGCCCTCCGGGTAGATCCCGAGCAACTCGTCCTTGGCGAGCACCCCGAGCCCCTCGCGGATGGCCGCCTGCCCCGCCTCCTTGCCGGTGCGGTCGACCGGGATCTGGCCGGCGCTCCGGAAGAAGAACGCGGTGAGCCGGCCCTTCACGCCGCCTCCCGTGAAGTACTCCTTCTTGGCCAGGAACGTGATGCGCCGCTTGAGGATCGCCGGCATCAGGAAGTGGTCGGAGAAGGACAGATGATTGCCGGCGACGATGGCCGCACCGTCGGCGGGCACATGCTCCAGACCTTCGATCCGGGGCCGGAAGACCAGTCTCAGCAGTGGTCCCAGCAACACGTACTTGAGCAGGTAATAGAACAAGGGACGCTCCTCACTCCGGCATATCGGCTCAACCGCCGCGTTCCAGCAGGTCAACCGGCGTGTCGTGGGGGTGCCAGTGTAAGTGCATGCGGGAGCGCGGGGAACGGGGGCGCGGGTGGGGATGGCCGCGGGGACAGCCTGGTGTGCGCGGCGGCCCGGCGGCAACGTGATCGAGTGCACGATGACGGAAACGCGAGCATGAGTGGCGGACACGTGGGTCTTGTGCGGGCCCAGGGGAAGGGGGTGCGGCTCCCCCTCCGGAGAGCCGCACCCCGTTCGGCCGCTCAGCCCCGCGCCAGCACCGTCTCCAACGCCCCGAGCGCTCCGGCGAGTTCATCCGCCGTGATGGTCAGCGGCGGCGCTAGCCGAATGGTCGACCCGTGGGTGTCCTTCACCAACACCCCTTCCCGCAGCAGCCGTTCGCCGATGTCGCGTCCGGTGCCGAAGGACGGGTCGATGTCCACGCCCGCCCACAGTCCGCGCGCCCGGAAGCCGAGCACACCCTTGCCGACCAGCCTGGTGAGTCCGTCCCGCAGCAGCACCCCCGACTCGGCCGCCCGCTGCTGGAACTCGCCCGTCTCCAAAAGCTCCACCACCGCCGTGCCCACCGCCGCCGCCAGCGGGTTGCCGCCGAACGTCGAGCCGTGTTCGCCGGGGCGCAGCACCCTCAGAACGTCCCGGCGGGCCACCACCGCCGACACCGGCACGATGCCGCCACCCAGCGCCTTGCCCAGCAGCAGGACGTCCGGGACGACCGACTCGTGGTCCACGGCGAGCGTGCGGCCCGTGCGGCCCAGGCCCGACTGGATCTCGTCGGCGATGAAGAGGCAGCCCTTGCTGCGGGTCAGCTCGCGGACACCGGTCAGATAGCCGTCGTCGGGGATCAGCACACCGGCCTCGCCCTGGATCGGCTCCAGGAGCACCGCCGCCGTCGTCTCGTCGATCGCCGCTTCCAGGGCCACCAGGTCGTTGTAGGGCACGATCCGGAAGCCCGGCGTGAAGGGGCCGAAGCCCGCCCGCGCCGTCTCGTCCGTGGAGAAGGACACGATCGTCGTCGTACGGCCGTGGAAGTTCTCCGCGGCCACCACGATCGTCGCCTGGTCGGCCGGGACGCCCTTCACCTCGTACGCCCACTTGCGGGCCACCTTGATGCCGGACTCGACCGCCTCGGCGCCCGTGTTCATCGGCAGCACCATGTCCAGGCCCGTCAACGCGGCCAGCCGCTCGGCGAATTCGGCCAGCTTGTCGTTGTGGAAGGCGCGGGAGGTGAGGGTGAGGCGGTCCAGCTGGCGGTGGGCCGCCTCGATCAGGGCCGGGTGGCGGTGGCCGAAGTTGAGAGCCGAGTAGCCCGCCAGCATGTCCAGGTAGCGGCGGCCCTCGACGTCCTCGACCCAGGTGCCCTCGGCGCGGGCGACGACCACCGGAAGGGGGTGGTAGTTGTGCGCCAGCACCGGTTGCTCGGCGCGGATCAGGTCGGCGGACGAACGCGTGGTCACGGGAGCGGTCATGAACGGATCTCCTGAGTGCAGCACTTGATGCCGCCGCCTGCCTTGCGGAACTCGGACAGGTCGACGGGCACGGGGACATAGCCGCGGTCGGCGACGGCGGCGGCGAGGGCCTCGGCCTGCGGCGCGATGAAGACGTTCCGTCCGTCGGACACGGAGTTGAGGCCGAAGGCCAGCGCGTCGTCCAGCGTCGCCGTCACGGCGTTCGGGTACAGGCGCGCCAGCACCTCCCGGCTGCCCGGCGAGAACGCCTCCGGGTAGTAGGAGATGTTGTTGCCGTCGACGGAGTCGTCCAGCACGAATAGAGCCGTGTCCAGGTGGTAGAAGCGCGGGTCCACCAGCGTCAGGCTGATCACCGGGTGCCCGAAGAACTCCTGCACCTCGCGGTGCGCCTCCCGGGTGGTGCGGAAACCGGTGCCGGCCAGCACGTACCGGCCCGTCCAGACCAGGTCGCCCTCGCCCTCGCAGACCGACTCGGGGCGGTGGACGTCGAAGCCCGCCGCCTTGAACCACATGTCGTAGTGCGTGGACTCGGGGCGCCGCTCGGGCGCGTGGAAGAGGGAGCCGAAGACCCGGCCGTCCACGACGACCGCCGAGTTCGCGGCGAAGACCATGTCCGGGAGACCGGGGGCCGGCTCCACGCTGTCGACGGTGTGGCCGTGGGCCCGGTAGGCGCCGATCAGCGCCTGCCACTGTTCCCGGGCCAGGTCCACGTCGACGCGGACATCGGGTTGCATCCAGGGATTGATCGCGTACTGCACGGCGAAATGTCTGGGTTCGCAGACGAGGAAACGCCGTCGGCGCGGCACACGGGAGTCGGACACAGAGGGGTTCCTCCGCTTCCTGGGTGTCGACTGGGGGTTGACACCAAGGTAGGAAGTGACGGTCACGCCCGACAAGCAACGAGAATTGCGTGTCTGCGCAGGAATGCTGCGTCTTCGACCATGAGCACGCAGGTTCGCTGCGCGCTCGGATGTTTATTCGGGAGCCGGCTGAGTGGCGCCCGCCTCAGGGCTCTCCGGGAGCAGATGCGACAGCACCATCACGCTGATCGTCTTGCGGATGAACGGCTCCACCCTGATCCGCTCCAGCACCTCCTCGAAGTGCTCCACGTCCCGCGCCCGCACATGCAGCAGCGCGTCCGCCCCGCCCGTCACCGTCATCGCCGCCGTGATCTCCGGATGGTTGCGCACCACCTCCGCGAGCCGCCGCGGCGGCGCCGCGCCCTCGCAGTACACCTCGACGTACGCCTCCGTGCGCCAGCCCAGCGCCGACGGCTGCACGGTCGCCGTGAACCCGGTGATCACGCCGGTGTCGCGCAGCCGGTCCACCCGCCGCTTCACGGCCGTCGACGACAGCCCGATCGCGGCACCGATCTCCGCGAAGGACGTCCTCGCGTTCGCCATCAGCGCGGTGACGATCTTCCGATCGAGCTCGTCGAACGCGGCCAACCTGCTGTTCATGGCCGCACTGTATCCACCGGTGCCCCCTCCGTGGCCGGCACGGACGCCGACACCTCAGCGCATGTCCAGACGTACGAATTACTCCTACACTCCGGGTTCATGCTGCGCGCCCTGGCTGTCGACGACGAACGCCCCTCGCTGGAGGAACTGCTCTACCTCCTCAACGCCGATCCCCGCATCGGCAGCGCGGAGGGCGCCGGCGACGCGACCGAGGCGCTGCGCCGCATCAACCGGGCCCTGGAGTCCGGGCCGCACGGCCCGGAGGCGATCGACGTCGTCTTCCTCGACATCAACATGCCCGGCCTCGACGGCCTCGACCTGGCCCGGCTGCTCACCGGCTTCGCCACACCGCCGCTGGTCGTGTTCGTCACCGCCCACGAGGACTTCGCCGTGCAGGCCTTCGACCTCAAGGCCGTCGACTACGTCCTCAAACCCGTCCGCAAGGAACGCCTCGCCGAGGCCGTCCGCCGGGCCGCCGAACTCAGCGACGCCGCACCCCGCATCCCCGTGCACGAACCCGATCCCGACCACATACCCGTCGAACTCGGCGGCGTGACCCGCTTCGTCGCCGTCGAGGACATCACCCACGTCGAGGCCCAGGGCGACTACGCCCGGCTGCACACCACCAAGGGCAGCCACCTCGTCCGCATCCCCCTGTCCACCCTGGAGGAACGCTGGCGCAACCGCGGCTTCGTCCGCATCCACCGCCGCCACCTGGTCGCCCTGCGCCACATCGGTGAACTCCGCCTCGACGCCGGCACGGTCAGCGTCCTGGTCGGCACCGAGGAGCTCCAGGTCAGCCGGCGCCACACCCGCGAGCTGCGCGACCTGCTGATGCGGAGGGCCTGACATGCCGCCCCCGGACCCCGCCGAGCGCCGCGTCGTCGTCACCGGCCCGCCCCGCCGCACCCGCCGCACCACCGGCTACTACCGCCCCCGCACCGAGATCGACGAGCAGACCACCCTCGGCCACACCTACGTCCGCTCCCTCATGCGCAGCCAACTCCGCGCCGGACTCACCGTGTTCGCCGTCCTCGGCCTCCTCATCGGCCCGCTCCCGCTGCTGTTCGCGGCGATGCCCGACGCCCGGCGGGTGGAGTGGGCGGTCCTCGGCTTCGGCATCTACGTCCCGCTGGTGCTGCTCGCACGCTGGTACGTGCGGCGGGCCGAGCGCAACGAGCGGGACTTCGTCAGGCTCGTGGAAGACCGATGAGACACACGGACCGATGAACTCCAGCTACGCCGTCCCCGCCGTCGCGCTCGTCGTCGTCGCGACCGTCCTCGTCGGCGCCTTCGGCCTGCGCATCTCCCGCACCACCTCCGACTTCTACGTCGCCTCCCGCACCGTCGGGCCCCGCCTGAACGCGGCCGCGATCAGCGGCGAGTACCTCTCCGCCGCCTCCTTCCTCGGCATCGCGGGCCTCGTCCTGGTCCAGGGCCCCGACATGCTCTGGTACCCGGTCGGCTACACCGCCGGATACCTCGTCCTCCTGCTCTTCGTCGCCGCCCCGCTGCGCCGCTCCGGGGCGTACACGCTCCCGGACTTCGCCGAGGCCCGGCTCGCCTCGCAGGCGGTACGACGACTGGCGGGAGCCTTCGTCGTCGGGGTGGGCTGGCTGTATCTGCTGCCCCAACTCCAGGGCGCCGGGCTGACCTTGCAGGTCCTGACCGGCGCCCCCGACTCGCTGGGCGGTGTCATCGTCGCCGTGGTCGTGGTCGCGACCGTCGCCGCCGGAGGCATGCGCAGCATCACCTTCGTCCAGGCCTTCCAGTACTGGCTCAAGCTCACCGCCCTGCTCGTCCCCGCCCTCTTCCTGATCCTCGCCTGGCAGGGCGACGGCGCCCCCAGCCACGCCTTCGAGGAACCGGCCACCTTCCGCGAGCAGCGCGTCGTCCGCGTCGACGACAGCCTCGACCTCAAGCTCGACCGCCCGCTGACCGTCACCGTGGACGGCACGGTCGACGGCCGCGCCCACGCCGGCACCGCACTCCGCCTCCGCGCCGGCACCCACCACATCGACGCCGGCACCCGGCTCACCTTCGCCGAGGGCGACCCCGTCCCCGAGGCCGACCGCCGCGACATCGCCGGCCTGTCGCCCTCACAGGCCGAGAGCCGCGGCGAACGCCCGCTGTACGCCACGTACGGACTGATCCTCGCGACCTTCCTCGGCACCATGGGCCTGCCGCACGTCGTCGTCCGCTTCTACACCAGCCCGCACGGCGTCGCCGCCCGCCGCACCACGGTCGCCGTACTGGGCCTCATCGGCGCCTTCTACCTGCTGCCCCCCGTCTACGGCGCCCTCGGCCGCCTCTACGCCCCCGAACTCACCCTCACCGGCGACGCGGACGCCGCCGTCCTGCTGCTGCCCGACCGGGTGATCGGCGGCCTCGGCGGCGACCTGCTCGGCGCGCTGGTCGCCGGGGGCGCCTTCGCCGCGTTCCTGTCCACCGCCTCCGGGCTGACCATGGCCGTCGCGGGCGTCCTCACCCAGGACGTGCTTCCCTCCCGCGGCGTACGGCACTTCCGGCTCGGCACGGTCCTCGCCATGGCCGTGCCGCTGGCGGCGAGCGCCCTGGTCGGCGGGCTGCCCGTCGCCGACGCGGTCGGCCTGGCCTTCGCCGTGTCCGCGTCCTCCTTCTGCCCGCTGCTCGTCCTCGGCATCTGGTGGCGCCGGCTGACCCCGCCGGGCGCCGCCGCCGGGATGCTGGTGGGCGGTGGCTCCGCGCTGGTCGCCGTCGCCGCGACGATGGCCGGCTTCCCCGGCTCGGGCGCCCTGCACGCCGTGCTCGCCTGGCCGGCGCTCTGGTCGGTGCCGCTGGGCTTCCTCACCATGGTGCTGGTGTCCCTGGCCACCGCGGGGCGGGTCCCGGCCGGGACGGCGGCGATCCTGGCGCGGTTCCATCTGCCGGAGGAACTGCGGACGGAGGTGAAGGCGTGAGCGGCTTCCTCGCCGGGCTGTGCGTGGCGATCCTGCCCCTGCTGGCCGCCGGGTTCTGGCTGGGCAGACGCACCGCGCGCCCGGAGAACCTCGGCGGCCTCGGCACCCCCGTCGAGCACGCCACCTTCGAGACCCTGCACACCGCGTCCCTCGCCGCACCCCCGCTCCGCGCCGGCCTGACCGAGGAGACCGCCCGCAAATCCGCCCGCAGGCTCCGGACCCTGCTCGGCACGGACGCCCTGTGCCTGACCGACCAGGAGCGGGTCCTCGTCTGGGACGGCGTCGGCGGCCATCACCGCGACGAGATCATGAAACGCCTCGCCGGCCCGCTGGAGACCGGCCGCGGCGAGGCCTTCCCGCTGACCTGCGACGCCCTCGACTGCACCGTGAGCTGGGCCGTGGTCGCCCCGCTCACCGTCGACGACCGCGTCCACGGCGCCCTGGTGGCCTGCGCGCCCCGCGAGTCCGCCGTGCTGGTGCGGGCCGCCGGAGAGGTCGCCCGGTGGGTCTCCGTCCAGCTGGAGCTGGCCGACCTCGACCAGTCCCGCACCCGGCTCATCGAGGCCGAGATCAAGGCCCTGCGCGCCCAGATCTCCCCGCACTTCATCTTCAACTCGCTCGCGGTGATCGCCAGTTTCGTCCGCACCGACCCCGAGCGCGCCCGTGAACTCCTCCTGGAGTTCGCCGACTTCACCCGCTACAGCTTCCGCAGACACGGCGACTTCACCACCCTCGCCGACGAACTCCACGCCATCGACCACTACTTGGCGCTGGTCCGGGCCCGCTTCGGCGACCGCCTCTCCGTCACCCTGCAGATCGCCCCCGAGGTGCTGCCGGTCACCCTGCCCTTCCTCTGCCTCCAGCCGCTCGTGGAGAACGCCGTCAAGCACGGCCTGGAGGGCAAGGCGGTGTCCGAGGGCAAGTGCCACATCCAGATCACCGCCCAGGACACGGGCGCCGAAGCCCTCGTGGTCATCGAGGACGACGGCGCCGGAATGGACCCCGCCGTGCTGCGCCGCATCCTCGCCGGCGAGGTCAGCCCCTCGGGCGGCATCGGCCTGTCCAACGTCGACGACCGGCTGCGCCAGGTGTACGGCGACGACTACGGCCTGGTCATCGAGACCGCCGTGGGGGCGGGCATGAGGATCACCGCCCGGCTGCCGAAGTACCAGCCGGGCGTGCACTAGGGCCGCGGCTCAGGTACCGCGGGTGACGATCAGCCCGAGGGTGATCAGGCCCAGCACGACCCAGCCGAACCACAGCCAGCCGTTGCTGCCGAGCGCCACCGTGTAGGCGGTCACCACGACGAGTCCGCCGACGGTGAGCACCCCCATCGTTCTGGCCGAGCCGTCCGTGGAACCGGGCATCGCGACACCCTCCTCGGGATTCCTCAGGATCCGTCCCCCTCCATGGTGCCCCCGTTCTGCTTCCTGACGGTGCAGACGACGAAATGAGTGCCCGCCTTCCAGGGCCCCTCGCTCGTCCAGGACCCCGCCCGGTACACGGATGGATCGAAGCCGTAGTCGCCCGGTGCCACCTCCCGGCCGCACGCCAGATCCGCCGCCTCGGCGCGCGCCTCGTCCAGGGTGACGTCCTCGCCCAGCCGGGTGAACCCGAGGACCTGCTCGTCGTGCGGCCCCGCGCAGGAGACCAGCCGCGCGTCCCGGTTGGACCGGACCTCCAGACAGTCCCGCTTCTGCATGGAGGTGACGTCGAGGAACTTCGTCCCCGGCTTGCGGTGCTCGCCGAGCGGCCCGTACACCGGGCCGTGCGCGCCCAGCACCAGACAGGCCGTGCGCTTCCCGGCGGCCGTGAAGCCGTCCGCGGTCGGTACCAGGGCGAAACTGCGCACATCGGCCAGTTTCCCGCGGATCTCCTGGGTCTGCTCCTCGCACCGCGCCGGCCCCTGCGCCCGCGCCTCGGCCGCGGACGCGGCGGCGACGAGCGCCATGACCTGTCCGTCCGGCGGCCGGCTGCACGTCGCGTCCAGGCTCACCCGGGGAGTGCCCTGGAAAGGCGTCGTGCCCGGCCAGTCGACGGTCACGCAGTCGCCGTCCCGGAGGGCCTTGCCCAGCCCGACGTCCGTCCCGTACGGCGCGGTGTTCGCGCTGCCGCCACCCCCTTTGCCGGGCGGCTGCTGCGCCACCGCGTACCAGACACCGCCCCCGGCGAGCACCAGCCCCAGCAGGCCCGCGAGCGCCGAGTGCAGGGCCCGCGGCCGGGTACGGCGCCGGCTCCCCCCGCCGCCGGTGACCAGAGGTCCGAGGCCCTGCGGTACGGGCGGCGGCGGGGGAGCCATGGGACCCGGCGGGGGCGGCGCCGGCTGCGCCCACGGCGGCTGCGAGTTCAGGGCGGTCTGGGTCCGGGCGAACGGGTCGGCCTGCGGCGTGACGAGCTGCGCCAGCGCCGTCTCCGCCTGCGCGGCGGAGATCCGCAACCCCGGGTCCTTGACCAGCATCGCCTCCAGTACGGGGGCCAGGGCGCCCGCCCGCACCGGTGGCCGCGGCTCCTCCGTGACCACCGCGCTGATCTCCGCGAAGTGCGACTCGCGCTCGAAGGGACCGCAGCCCTCCACGGCGTGGTAGAGCGTGCACCCCAGCGAGAACAGGTCGGCGGCCGCAGTGGGCGGCCCGCCCGTGGCCCGCTCCGGCGCCAGATAACCGGCGGTCCCGACCAGCACGGACGTCAGCGTGTACCGCGTCTCCCCGGCGTCCGGCTGCACCGAGATGCCGTAGTCGGTGAGCAGGACACGGCCGTACGGCGCCCCCGTGCGGTCCGGCGCGAGCAGGATGTTCGCGGGCTTCACGTCCCGGTGCATGACACCCCGCTCGTGCCCGGCGGTCAGCGCGTCGAGGACCGCGAGCCCGATCCGGGCGGTGTCCGCGGGCGCCAGCGGGCCGCGCCGGGCGACCAGTTCCCGCAGGTCCACCGCGCCCGGCACGTACTCCATGACGATCCACGGCAGCCCGTCGTGCTCCAGCACGTCGTGCACGGTCACCACGTGCGGATGACCGCGCAGCCCGGCCGCGTGCCGGGCCTCCGCGCGGGCACGGGCGACCCGGGCCTCCCGCTCGTGACCGGCCTCCGCCGCGTCACGGAAGACGATCTCCTTGAGCGCCACCTCGCAGGCGAGTCTCTGGTCGTGGGCGAGCCACACATGGCCCATGCCGCCGCTGCCCAGCTGGTTCAGCAGCAGATAGCGGCCGGCGATGACCCGGCCCACTCCCGATGTCGATGGTCCTGAAGGCATCCGGTGACTCCCGGGTTCTGCGGGGCGTTACGTGGCGACGCTTGCGGTGGGCTCCTCCGGCGCGGACTCACTGGAGGGCGGCGGCGCGCCGGTGGTCTCCGGGGGTGCGGTGGTGGTCACCGGCGGCGGTGCGCCGGTCGTGACGGGCGGGGGCGGGCTGCTGGTCACCGGCGGGGGTGGCGGCGGTGCGCTGGTCGTCGTCTGCGGAGGCGAGTTCGTCACGGCGGGGGACGAGCTCGACGGCGGGACCGATACCGAGGGTGAGGCCGGTGGCGGCGTCGACGGTGGCACCGGTGTCCAGGGGCTGGTGGACGGCGAACCCGGCCCGCCGCTCGACGAGGACGGCGGCGGCGAGGAGGGCGGTCGCGACGTGCTGCCGTCCGGCCCCGGTGTCGACGGCTGCGTCGGCGGGGGAGTGGTGACCGTGCCGCCGGACGCCGAGTCCTCGGCCACGCTCACCGTCACGTACTGCCCGAACCGCAGCTCGGTCCCGGCCGGCGGATCGGTCGCCGTCACCCGCGCGCTGTCCGCCGGTGCCGACGCGGTGTCGTACCCCGTCGCGAGCCCCTTGTCGGCGAGCGCCTGCCGGGCCTCACCGAAGGTCCGGCCGGTCAGGCCGGGCACGGCCTCCGTCCTGCGGGTGTCGAAGGTGTCGTCCTTCGCCCCCGTGGTTCCGACCGGCCGGTTGATCCCCCGGTCGGGGTCGTCCACGTCGACGAGGGCGATCCGCTGCAGCGGACGGGCCGCGGGCCGCACGGCCACGACCGAGGAACGGTCGTAGCCCTTCCACTCCTTGTTCCCGTTCCCGAACTTGACCGAGATACGGTTCGTGTCACCTGTGAAGGGACGCAGCGGATTTCCACAGCTGCACTTCACGGCCGGCTGCCCCTGCTGATCGACGAGAATCGCGATTCCGGCCTGGAGCAGTGAGTCGTAGGGAACGGCCTTTCCCTTTTTGTAGTCGTGGTTCTTCACGAGCGTGTCGTGACGCAGCAGAACAGGTGTGAGCCGGTCCAGGTATTGCGGAATCTCGCCGGTGGTGATTCCCAGTGCGCGCGCCCATGCCTGTGCCTTCTGGTCGTTCGCGGGATCGGTGAGGAATTTCTCCAGCTTGTCGACATCACAGACGGTCGGTTGCTTCGAACCCCCGTACAGACCGGGGGTGTCGCCCTGCTGGAGGCTCCCCCGGACGGGCCGCGACGCCACCGGCTGATCCTTGCCGAGGCCACTGCCCTCGTCGAAGAAGGGCGCGAGCGAGGGCACCCCGGCGGCGACCGCCTTCACCACCTGCAATGGAGTGCCGCGATCGCACCCGCTGAGCGCCAGGACGAAGACCAGCAGCACCGCGATCCGGCGGATCGCCGATTTCCCGGCCCTGTGCAGAAACACGTGAATTGTCATCACCGCTCCCCCCGGCGGTTCCGTCAGCGCGTTTCATGCTACTGAATGGAAAAGCATTCCCGCGGGATTGAGGGGAAAGGGTGGAATGAGGGGAAAGGGGTGTCAGTTCCCGCGTGCGTTCAGTGAGGCCAAATAGGCGTTGTACGCCTCGAGTTCCTTGTCCCCGTCCCGGTCGGCGGCCCGGTCCTTGCGTCGCGCCTGCCGCTGTTCGGAGCCGTACCACTGGAACAGCAGCGCCAGCAGCACCAGTACGGACGGGATCTCGCTGAACGCCCAGGCGATACCGCCCGCGGCGTTCTGGTCGGAGAGCGCGTCGATACCGAGCGAGGCGGGCGGGTTCTTGAACGTCTCCACCATCGGGGTCGATGCCATCATCAACGCGATGCCGAAGAAGGCGTGGAAGGGCATGCCCGCGAACAGCTCCAGCATCCGCATCAGATAACCGGGCCGGTGCGGTCCCGGGTCGACGCCGATGATCGGCCAGAAGAAGACGACGCCGACCGCGAGGAAGTGCACCATCATCGCGATGTGCCCGGTCCTGGATCCCATGAGGAAGTCGAAGATCGGGGTGAAGTAGAGCGCGTAGAGGCTCGCGATGAACAGCGGGATGGTGAACGCCGGATGCGTGATGATCCGCATGTACCGGCTGTGCAGCAGCGCCAGCAGCAGCTCGCGCGGCCCCTTGCGCCCCTTCCCGGCGGCGGGCAGCGCCCGCAGCGCGAGCGTCACCGGTGCGCCGAGCAGGATCAGGATCGGCGACAGCATGCTGATGACCATGTGCTGCACCATGTGCACGCTGAACATGACCATGCCGTAGTCGTTGAGCTTGGTGCACATCATCAGCATCACGGTCAGCACACCGACGACGTACGAGACGATCCGCCCCACCGGCCAGGCGTCCCCGCGCCGACGCAGCCGCACGACCCCGTACGCGTACAGCCCGAGCCCCAGCAGGCAGGCGACGAGGAAGAACGGGTCGGCCGACCACTGAAGACCCCGCCCCAGCGTGAACGGCGGCAGATCCATGGTCATGCCGTGCCCGCTGTGATCCATTACGGCGGCTCCTGATTCGTGGGGGTTGTGCAAGTCTGTCCGCACACAGACTAGAACTGCCCCCGGCCGCAGCTGCGGCCGGGGGCAGATTCCTCAGTTCCG
The DNA here is from genome assembly GCF_003143935.1 of Streptomyces sp. Act143. Taxonomy (GTDB): domain Bacteria; phylum Actinomycetota; class Actinomycetes; order Streptomycetales; family Streptomycetaceae; genus Streptomyces. The sequence goes on from NZ_QFRX01000001.1 coordinate 9,230,391, forward strand.
GTGTCGTCCTACAGCACGCACTCGGCTTCCTCGTAGCGCTCCGCGGGAACCGTCTTCAGCGTCTCCACGGCCTCCGCCAGCGGCACCATCACGATGTCGGTGCCCCGCAGCGCGGTCATGTGACCGAACTCGCCCCGGTGCACGGCCTCCACCGCGTGCCAGCCGAAACGCGTCGCCAGCACCCGGTCGTACGCGGTCGGCGTACCGCCCCGCTGCACATGCCCGAGGATCACCGGCCGCGCCTCCTTCCCCAGCCGCTGCTCCAGCTCGATGGAGAGCTGCCGCGCGATCCCGGCGAAGCGCTCGTGCCCGTAGATGTCCTTGCCGCCCTCGTCGAACGCCATGGAACCCGGCGCCGGCTTCGCGCCCTCCGCCGCGACGACGATCGCGAACCGCTTGCCCGCCTCGAACCGCTCGCCGACCCGCTTGGCCAACTCCTCGATGTCGAAGGGGCGTTCCGGTACGACGATGGCGTGGGCGCCGGCCGCCATGCCGGAGTGCAGCGCGATCCAGCCGGTGTGCCGCCCCATGACCTCGACGACCAGCACCCGCTGGTGCGACTCGGCGGTGGTCTTGAGCCGGTCCAGCGCCTCCGTCGCGACCCCCACGGCCGTGTCGAAGCCGAAGGTCACGTCGGTGACCGCGATGTCGTTGTCGATGGTCTTCGGCACGCCCACGACCGGCAGACCGGCGTCGGACATCAGCCGGGCCGCCTTCAGCGTGCCCTCGCCGCCGATCGGGATGATCGCGTCGAGACCGAGCTCGGCGACATGGCCCTTGGCCCGCTCCACACCGTCCCGCAGATGCGAGGGCTGAACCCGGGAGGAGCCGAGGATGGTGCCGCCGCGGGCGAGGATGCCGCCCACCGCGTCCAGGTCGAGCTTGAGGTAGTCGCACTCCAGGAGGCCCTTCCAGCCGTCCCGGAAGCCGATGACCTCGTCGCCGTGGTCGGCGACGGCACGGTGCACGACGGACCGGATGACGGCGTTCAGGCCGGGGCAGTCGCCGCCGGACGTGAGGACACCAATGCGCATAGCCCGAAACAACCTTCTCAACGTGGGCCGGGGACCGGACCACGCTGTCCGGCTCGATCCCCGCCACCCTAGCGGCAGGAGGGGGCGGGACCGAACCGTGCGTCCGCCTGCTGGACGGCCCCGCTCAGGTGTGCGGACCCATCGTCAGACGGGCTGGTAAAACCTGCCTGGAGCGCGAGTGAACGGCCAGCTCAGGCAGGCTGCTGCGCCGCCGCGATGCGCTCGTTGCGCAGCGCCTCGTACCAGCGGTCGTCGGTCGGCGGCAGCGCGTTCACGTCGAGCGCCAGCTTCAGCAGCAGGTCGGCGATGAGCGGGTTCCGCGCCAGCACCGGACCGTGCATGTAGGTGCCGAAGACCGTGTCGTTGTACGCGCCCTCCGTGCCGTCCCCCGTGCCGTTGCCGTTGCCGAGTTTGACGTTGGCGAACGGGCGGGCCGTCGGGCCGAGGTGGGTGACGCCCTGGTGGTTCTCGAAGCCGGTCAGCGGGGGCAGCCCGAGGCGCGGGTCGATGTCGGCGAGGACGTCACCGACGCACCGCGCGCCCTCACCGCGGACCGAGACCACGTCGAGGAGCCCGAGGCCCGGCTCCCGCTGGCCGAGGTCGTTGATGAACTCGTGGCCGAGGATCTGGTACCCGGCGCACACCGAGAACACGATCGCGCCGTTCTCCACCGCCCGGTGCAGACCGCCGTCCCGGCGCAGCCGCTCGGCCGCGAGCCGCTGCGGACGGTCCTCACCGCCGCCGATGAGGTAGATGTCCCCGGAGGTCGGGATCGGCTGGTCGCTGCGCACATCGAGCCGGGCCACGTCGAGGCCCCGCTGCCGCGCCCGGCGCTCCACGACCAGGGCGTTGCCCTGGTCGCCGTAGGTGCTGAGCAGGTCGGGATAGATCCAGACGATCCGCAGCTGGTTGTCGCTCACAAAAGTCCCCTGAGGTGTCAGTTGCCGACGCGGCGGCGCAGGTCCTGGAAGGCGGTGTAGTTGGCGATGACCTCGATGCGGCCGGGCGGGCACAGCTGCACGGCCTGGTCGAGGTTCTCGCACACCTGGAAGTGCTGGTTGGCGACCTCCAGGCGCACCGCGAGGTCGAGCTTGCGGTCGCCGATGACGCAGATCGGGTGGCCGGTCAGCCGCGTGTAGTCGACGTCCCACAGCCAGGAGGTGTCGGTGCCGTCGGCGCCGCGCGCGTTCACCGAGAGGATCACCGGGGTGGGCGGCGGATCGATCAGGCTGAACGTTTCGAGCCAGCCCGCGGGGTTCTTCGCGAGCAGCAGGCGCAGGTCGCGCTGCTGGAACTGCACGACGTCGTAGCGTCCGGCCACGGCCTGCACCTGGTACATGCGCTCCAGCGCGACCTGCGGCGGTACGCCGAACACGGCGGCGACGGCGGCCGAGGACGCGGCGTTGGCCTTGTTGGCGCGTCCGGGCAGCTGGAGATGGATGGGCCAGGCGGAACCGTGCGGGTCCAGCACATGGTCCCCGGACAGCGCCCAGCTCGGCGTCGGCCGCCGGAACCCGCACTCCCCGCAGAACCAGTCGTCGCCCGGCCGCTGCATCACACCGCCGCAGGACGGGCAGGACCATGCGTCGTCCTTCCACATCTGCCCGGCGGCGACCCAGACGACGTTGGGGGAGGAGGAGGCGGCCCACACGACCAGCGGGTCGTCGGCGTTGGCGACGATGACGGCCTTGCAGCCGGCCAGTCCCTCACGCCAGTTCTCGGCGAGCATGCGCGTCTCGGCGGCCCGGTCGAGCTGGTCGCGGGAGAGGTTGAGCAGCGCGATGCACTTCGGGTCGGTGTCCCGGGCGACGCCGGCGAGGTACTTCTCGTCGACCTCGATCACGCCGTAGCGCGCTTCCGAGCTGCCGGCGAGCGCCGAGGTGATGCCGGCGGGCATGTTGGCGCCGAGCGCGTTGGACACCACGGGCCCGGCGGCTCGCAGCGCCTCGGCGATGAGACGCGTCGTGGTGGTCTTGCCGTTGGTCGCCGAGACCAGGACCACATCCAGGTTCTGGGCGAGCCGGGCGAGGAGGTCGGGGTCGAGCTTGAGCGCCACCCGGCCGCCGATCACCGAACCGCTGCCGCGCCCCGCGGCGCGCGATGCCGCTGCGACCGCCTTACCGGCGGTCACGGCGATCTTGGCCCGCGGCGTGAGCGGGTCCGAGTTGCCTGCCATCAGTTCTCGATCCTCCTTGCGTACGCGCCGCGCCTGACGGCAACGTGGTGGTGGTCAGCCTATCGAGATCCATTCGCAGTCCCGAATCGCCGTACCCTTGCGGCCATGCGAAACGCCTCCATTCCGGGCACCCGCGGGCGCGTCCGGCCCCTCACGCTGCTCGGTGACCCCGTCCTGCACACCCCGTGCGAGGACGTCAAGGACTTCGGCCCGGAACTGGCGGCACTGGTGGAGGACTTGTTCGCGACGATGTACGCGGCCCAGGGCGTGGGCCTCGCAGCGAACCAGGTGGGGGAGTCGCTGCGGGTGTTCGTGTACGACTGCCCGGACGACGAGGACGTGCGGCACCTCGGTCATGTGGTGAACCCGCGGTTGGTGGAGGCCGACGGCGTGGTGCTGCGCGGTCCGGAGGGCTGCCTGTCCCTGCCGGGTCTGGAGGCGGGGACGGAGCGCTACGACCATGCGGTGGTGGAGGGGTTCACGATGACGGGGGAGCCGGTGACGGTGCACGGCACGGGGTGGTTCGCGAGGTGCTTGCAGCACGAGTGCGACCACTTGGAGGGAAGGGTGTATGCGGACCGCCTGACGGGCTGGCGCCACCGCAGACTGATGCGACAAGTGACGCGGACTTCCTGGGGCCGGGACAGCTGAGGCACCCAGGGGTGCGGGGAACTGCGCGACCGGCCCCCACCAGCCCTCAGCCGAAACACAACCCTCAGAACCCCGGACCTCCGACCTTGTCCCCGGCGGCAGCCAACCGCCCCCACAACAGATCAGCCAGACTCCGCACCAACTCGGCCCGAGAACACGGCCGTTCCCCCAGCCACCAGTCACCGGCCGCATGCATCATCCCGACGATCCCGTGCCCCCACACCCGGGCCAGCTGCTGGCTCCCGGGCCCGAGATCCAGCCGGTCCTCGATGACCTGCGCCAACTCCTCGCCCATCCGCCGCAGCAACGGCGCGGAGTGCTTGCCGACGTCGAATCCCTGGTCCCCGACCTGGCTCCCCTCCGCGGGATGCATCAGGAACCGGTACACCTGAGGGCGCGCCTCGATCGCCGCGAGATAGGTGTCCAAAGTGGCCTCGACCCGCTCGCGCCGGTCGGCGGGAGCGTCCAGCGCGGCCCGCAGAGAATCCAGCAGCGCATCTGTATGCCGCTTGGCCAACGCCGCGTAGAGTCCCCCCTTGTCACCGAAGTGACGGTAGAGGATCGGCTTGGTGATGCCCGCTTCCGCGGCGATCGCGTTCATGGAGGCCTGCGGTCCGTCACGCAGGACCACTCGGTCCGCGGCCTCCAGCAGCTCGCGCCGACGGCGGTCGGCGGACCGCTGCTGATCGGTCCGCTGCGTGGTGTCCATGAGCTCTCCCCACCCGTGCTGGTTCGGTGACGCCTGCGCAAACTAACACTCACCATGCCGCATGCATCGAACGGGCTGCCGAGGGGTCATCAGGAGTTGACTTTTCCTACCGGTCGGTAACAGACTCGGGTTACCGCTAGTAACATGCAAGTTGCGCCGCCGCTGGAGGGGACATGGCCGAGTTCACCATGGAGCTCAACGACGAACAGAAGGAGGTCCGGGACTGGCTGCACGGCTTCGCCGCCGACGTCATCCGCCCCGCGGCCGCCGAATGGGACGAGCGTGAGGAGACTCCCTGGCCGGTCATCCAGGAGGCCGCCAAGGTCGGCATCTACTCGCTCGACTTCTACGCCCAGCAGTACTTCGACCCCACCGGGCTCGGCATTCCGATGGCCATGGAGGAGCTCTTCTGGGGCGACGCGGGCATCGCGCTCTCCATCGTCGGCACCGGTCTCGCCGCCGTCGGCGTCCTCGCCAACGGCACCGAGGAGCAGATCGGCACCTGGATCCCGCAGATGTACGGCGACGCCAACGACGTCAAGGTCGCCGCGTTCTGCTCCTCCGAGCCCGACGCCGGTTCGGACGTGGCCTCGATGCGGACGCGTGCCGTCTACGACGAGGCCAAGGACGAGTGGGTGCTCAACGGCACGAAGACCTGGGCGACCAACGGCGGCATCGCCAACGTCCACGTCGTCGTCGCGGTCGTCGACGCCGACCTCGGCTCCAAGGGCCACGCGTCCTTCATCATCCCGCCGAACACGCCGGGCCTGTCCCAGGGCCAGAAGTTCAAGAAACACGGCATCCGCGCCTCGCACACCGCCGAGGTCGTCCTGGAGAACGTCCGGATACCCGGCTCCTGCCTCCTCGGCGGCAAGGAGAAGCTGGACGAACGCCTGGCCCGCGCCCGTGAGCGCGCCAAGCAGGGCGGCGAGCGCGTGAAGAACGCCGCGATGGCCACGTTCGAGGCGTCCCGCCCGGCCGTCGGCGCGATGGCGGTCGGCACCGCCCGCGCCGCCTACGAGGTGGCCCTCGACTACGCCAAGACCCGCGAGCAGTTCGGCCGCCCGATCATCGACAACCAGGGCGTCGCCTTCCAGCTCGCCGACATGCGCACGTCCATCGACGCCGCCCGCCTGCTGGTCTGGCGCGCCTCCTGGATGGCGATCAACGGCAAGCCGTTCACCGCTGCCGAGGGCTCGATGTCGAAGCTGTTCGCCAGCGAGACCGCGAAGAAGGTCACCGCCCAGGCGGTCCAGATCCTCGGCGGCAACGGCTACACCCGCGAGTACCCGGTCGAGCGCATGCACCGGGACGCGGCCATCTACACCATCTTCGAGGGCACGAGCGAGATCCAGCGCCTGGTCATCGCCCGCACCCTCTCCGGGATGCCGATCCGCTGACCCGCTACCGGTGTCTGAGCGGCGTCAGCTGTTCGATGTCGTACCGCGCGCGGAGTTCCTCGATCGCCGTGTGATCCGGCGGGCCTCCGCCGCCCAGGATCTCGAGCAGTTCCTCGAAGTACCGCTCGTGGTCCGGCGGCGGGGACGCCTGGAAGAACATCTTCGCGGGCGCGTCCGTCGGGTTCGCGAACGCGTGCGGACAGCCCGGGGGTACGACGATCACCGTGCCCGGCGTCGCCCGTACCACCCGGCTGCCCGAACTCGACTCCCAGCGCTGCCAGTTGTCGGGCGTGCGCACCCTGGGCTCGAAGGCGAGCACGTCCAGCTCGCCTTCGAGCACGTAGAACAGTTCCTCGCTGCGGGTGTGCACATGCGCGCCCACGTCGAAGCCGGGCGGCACGACGACCTCGAAGGTGGAGGCCGCGCGGGAGTGCGACCCGGTCACCTTGAAGGTCACGTGCTGGGCGGGGGTCTCGACGACCCGGCCGTGCCCCGGCGGTACGAGGAGCCCCTCGGCGGCCGTCACCACGTCACCGGGAGGGCCTCGGGGCCGCGGATCAACGCGCCCTTCCTGAAGGGCACCTGGTCCGGCGGGACCGCCAGCTTCAGTCCCGGGAACCGGTCCAGCAGCGCGTCCACCAGCAGCTCGGACTCCAGCCGGGCCAGCATGCCGCCCGGGCAGTAGTGCGGGCCGAAGCCGAAGGACACATGCGGGTTGGGGCTCCGGTCGAAGTCGATCGTCTCCGGGAACGGGAAGACGTCCGGATCGCGGTTCGCTGCCAGGTACGAGACATAGATCGGGTCGCCGGCCCGGATGCGTACGCCCCTGATGCCCACGTCCTCCCGCGCGATCCGCGACAGGCCGACCGCGTTGCGGTGCGGGATGTAGCGCAGCAGCTCGTCGATGGCGCGCGGGCGGATCGACGGTTCCGTGCGCAGGCGGTCCGCGAGGTCGGGGCGGGTCAGCAGCAGGTAGAACATCTGGCCGCTGTTGTTGGTCACCGCCTCGCCGCCGATCTGGAGCAGCACCGCGAGCCCCACGGCCTCGTCCAGCGTCACCTCGCCCCGCCCCACCGCGGCGCCGAGCAGCGAGGCGACGTCCTCGCCCGTGCTGCCCTCCCGCAGCCCGATGAGATCGCCGAAGTAGGCGCCCATCTCCTTCTTGGCCTTCTCGCTGACCTGCTTGCCGTGCGCGGAGGACAGGATCAGCTGGGTCCAGGTGTGCATGACGTGCCGGTCGGCCGCCGGGACACCCATCAGCTCGCAGATCACCGCGATGGGGAACGGGCTCAGGACGGTCGCCGTGAGATCGGCGGGCGGCCCGTGCTGCACCAGCTCGTCGACCAGTTCGTCCAGCAGCCGGCGGGACTTCTCCCGTACCCGCTCCACGCCCTTCGAGGTCAGCGCGGCGGCCACCGTACGGCGCAGCCGGGTGTGGTCCGGCGGGTCCAGGAAGCCGACGGCCCCCCGTTCGGGGATGAAGTGCGGGGCGAGCCGGGTGACCGGCTGGTCCATGACGGCCTCCCGGCTGAACCGGGGGTCATTGGTCACCGTCCGGACGTCGTCGTACCGGGTGACCAGCCAGGCCCAGCCCTCGCCGTTGGGCAGCTGGATACGGGTGACCGGACCCTCGCGCATCAGCTCGGTGAGCACCGGGTCGAAGTCGGTCCCGTTCAGGTCGAGGGCCGGCCAGTGCCGCACCGGCGGCAGGATCTCGGTGATCGTCTCTTCGGTCATCTCAGTCCGTCCCGTCCCTGCGCTGCCAGCGCCCCAGGGCCATTTCCGCGGTGATGCCGGGCCCGAACCCGGCGAGCAGCCCACGCGCCCGGTCCTGCGCCCCGCCCGCGTCGAACAGCCGCCGCAGCGCGTCCAGGACGACGGCGCTGGCGATGTTCCCGTACTCGGTGAGCGTGGCCCGGCTGAACCGGAAGGCGTGCGGATCGACCTGGAGGAACTTGCTCAGGTCGTCGAGGATGCGGGGCCCGCCCGCGTGAACTATGTAGAAGTCCAGGTCGGCGGCGTCCCAGCCGTGCAGCCCCGCGAGGTCCTGGAGCGCCGGGGCGAGCGGCTCCATGGTGGCCGGCACCCGCTTGTCCAGCTGGAAGTGGAAGCCGGTGGCCCGGACGTCGTACATGATCCACTCTTCGGTCTTGGGGATCAGGAACGAGCCGTTGCGTTCCAGCACGATGCCCTCGCCGCCCCTGCCGCGCACCACGGCGGCCGCGATGCCGTCACCGAACAGGCCGTTGGACAGCAGGTTGCCGATGCCGAGGTCGGTGGGCTGGTAGCAGAGCGAGCAGAACTCGCAGGCCACGATGAGCGCGTTGGCCTCGGGGTAGGCCGTGCAGAAGTCGTGCGCCCGGTTGATCGCCGCGCCGCCGGCCGCACAGCCCAGCTGGGCTATGGGTATCTGCCGGGTGGTGCTCGCGAAGTCCATCTCGTTGATCAGCCAGGCCGTCAGTGACGGCATCATGAAGCCCGTGCACGAGACGTAGATGATGACATCGATGTCGGCGGCCAGGACCTCGGCGTCGTCCAGCGCCCGCTGCACCACGGCCGGCACCCTGGCCTTCGCCTCGGCCACGTAGACCTTGTTGCGCTCCTCGAAGCCCGGGTGCTTGAGGGTCTCCTCGATGGGTTGCACGATGTGCCGGGTGCGTACCCCGGTGTTCTCGATCAGCCGGAGCGCCAGCGGCAGTTGGGGATGGTCCGCGTGACGGGAGCGCGCCAGCTCCAGCGTCTCCTCCATCGTGATCACATGCTCTGGAACGGACACCGAGGGTCTGCACAAAGTCGCCATGAACCGTGCCTGCTTTCGCCTCAGAGGGTGGTCCAGTCCACGATCACCCGAGGGGCAGACGACTTCGCGCGGTGTTACTCCGTTCCAGGGACGGGCGGAGTTCCAAACAGATACCGGAACAACGACCGTTACGACGCGCTCCCGCTACTGTGCGCGATGCAGGCCACATCGATACGATCCGCCAGCTTGGCCAGCTCAATGGTCAACGCGGCCACCGTGTCCTCGTCGAGGCCCTCCTCCCCGGCCTCGACAAGATGCAGCCACCGCCCCCCGACCGTACGCAACAGCTTGCTCACATCGGCCGCAGCCACCTGCAAGGTGCCCCGGTCGTCGACGATCAGCGGCAGAGTCACTTCACGGTTCACATCGGGGATGTTAGCCGCGCAAGCGTCACGCTCCGTGCCAAACCGTCGTGATGTTGCAGAACTCGCGGATTCCGTGCCCGGACAGCTCACGCCCGTACCCGGACCGCTTCACCCCGCCGAACGGGAACGCCGGATGGGACGCGGTCATCCCGTTGACGTACACCGCACCGGCTTCCAGATCCCGTACGAAACGGTCGACCTCGGCGTCGTCCCGGGTCCACACGTTCGAACTCAGGCCGAACGGCGAGTCGTTGGCGAGCAGCACCGCCTCGTCCAGGTCGTCCACCCGGTACAGCGTGGCCACCGGGCCGAAGGCCTCCTCGCGGTGGATGCGCATCTCGCGGGTGATGTCGGTGAGGACGGTCGGCCGGTAGTACCAGCCGTCGCCGTCGGGCCGTTCGCCGCCGCAGAGCACGCGGGCACCGCTGCGGGTGGCGTCGTCGACGAGCTCCTCCAGGTCCGCGCGTCCCTGCTCGCTCGACAGCGGGCCGACGTCCGTGTCCTCGTCCATCGGATCGCCGACCTTCAGGGTCTGCATGCCCCGCACGAACTTCTCGGCGAAGGCGTCGTACACGTCGGCGTGCACGATGAACCGTTTGGCGGCGATGCAGGACTGGCCGTTGTTCTGGACGCGCGCCGTCACGGCGATCTCGGCCGCGCGGTCGATGTCCGCGGACGGCATGACGACGTACGGGTCGCTGCCGCCGAGTTCGAGGACCGTCTTCTTCACCATGTCGCCGCAGGTGGCGGCGACCGAGCGGCCGGCGGGCTCACTGCCGGTGAGGGTGGCCGCCTTGACGCGCTCGTCCCGCAGGATCTCCTCGACCGCCCCGGAGCCGATGAGGAGGGTCTGGAAGACGCCCTCCGAGTAGCCCGCCTGGTGGAACAGGTCCTCCAGGAAGAGGGCGGTCTGGGGGACGTTCGAGGCGTGCTTGAGCAGGGCGACGTTGCCCGCCATCAGGGCAGGTGCGGCGAACCGGATGACCTGCCACAGGGGGAAGTTCCACGGCATCACCGCGAGCACCGGGCCCAGCGGGCGGTAGCGCACCCGGACGCGGGAGGCGCCGGACTCCTTCACGTCGGCGTCGGCGGGCTCCTCGTCGGCCAGCAGCGCCTCGGCGTTCTCGGCGTACCAGCGCATCGCCTTGGCGCACTTGGCGGCCTCGGCGCGGGCCTGCTTGATCGGCTTGCCCATCTCGGTGGTCATGACCCGGCCGATGTCCTGCTGGATCTCGTCGAGCAGACCGGCCGCCCGGTGCAGGAGTTTCGCGCGTTCGGCGAACGTCGTCGTCCGATAGGTGCGGAAGGTGGCCTCCGCGAGCTGGAGCCGGCGCTCGATCTCCTCGGCGCCCATGGCCTCGTACGTCTTGAGCGTCTCGCCGTTCGCCGGGTTCACCGTCGCGATGGGCATGACCGACCTCCTGGGGGAGCGGACCTGTGTTCCGACCTTCCCGCGCGGCGGGCCCCGCCGCAACGTGTCAGGGCGAGTGCTCCGCCAGGCGGTCGAGAAACGTGGCCTGCGCCTTGACGATCACGGTCCGCGCCCGGTCCAGGCCGAACCACTCCACCCGGTCCAGCTCGGGGAAGTCCTGCTGCTGCCCCGACTTCGGCGGCCACTCCATCCGGAAGGTGCCGGGAACGACGGTGGCGGGGTCGAGATCGGCCTCGATCGCCCAGACGGTGACGAGCTTGCCGTTGGACTGCCTGACCTCGCCGAGCGGTACGGCGTCCCCGTCCGGCGGCGGCAGCCCGAGCTCCTCCTGGAACTCCCGCCGGGCGGCCTCCCAGGCCGGCTCCTCGGCGGGCACGTACTCGCCCTTGGGGACGGTCCAGGCCCCGGCGTCGCGGCGGGCGAAGAACGGGCCGCCCATGTGGCCGAGCAGCACCTCGATGCCGTCGTCGGTGTGCCGGAACAGCAGCAGACCCGCGCTCGTCCTCACGGCTTCACCTCGGGATGCGCGGCCAGCAGCGTCTCCACCGTGTCCGCCTCCTCCGGCCGCTTGTCCTCGCGGTAGCGGACCACGCGGGCGAAGCGGAGGGTGACGCCGGCCGGATAGCGGGTGGAGCGCTGAAGGCCGTCGTAGGCGATCTCGACGACGAGTTCGGGGCGTACGGTCACCACGGAGCCGTCGGAGCCGGTGGCGAGTTCCTGGAGTCTCTCCGTCTGCCAGGTCAGCAGCGCGTCGGTCATGCCCTTGAAGGTCTTGCCGAGCATGGCGTACGAGCCGTCCGCCTGCCGGGCTCCGAGATGGAGGTTGGAGAGCTTGCCGGTGCGGCGGCCGTGACCCCACTCGGCGGCCAGGACGACCAGGTCGAGCGTGTGCACCGGCTTGACCTTCAGCCAGGACGCGCCGCGGCGGCCCGCGCTGTACGCGGCGTCGAGGGACTTCACCACCACCCCCTCGTGGCCGCGCTCCAGCGTCCGGGCGAGGAACGCCTCGGCCGCGCCGGCGTCCTCCGGCCCGGACGCCAGGGCCCGGCGGACCCGCATCGGCTCGGGGACGAGCCGGGCCAGTTCCGCGTGCCGTTCGGCGAAGGGCAGGTCCAGCAGGTCGCGGTCGTCGACGGACAGGGCGTCGAAGAACACGGGGGAGACGGGGACCTGCTCGGCGGCCGTGGCCACGTCCACGCGGGAGCCGACCCGCCCCGCCGTCTCCTGGAAGGAGCGGGGGCGCCCGGTCGCGTCGAAGGAGATGACCTCGCCGTCGAGGATGAAGCGCTTGCCCTGCAACGCCCGTGCGGCAGTGGTCAGTTCGGGCAGGCGGTCGGTGATGTCGTCGAGGGTGCGGGTGTAGACGCGAACGGTGTCGCCGTCCCGGTGCACCTGGACGCGGATGCCGTCGAGCTTCTCCTCGACCGCGCACGCGCCGAGCTTCTCGACCGCCTCGGCCACCGAGGAGGCGCTGTGCGCCAGCATGGGCAGGACCGGACGGCCGACGGTGAGGCGGAAGCGGTCGAGGGCCTCGGGGCCGTCCGCGAGCAGCGCCTCGGCGACCGTCTGGAGGGAGCCGGCGAGCATCACCGCCCGGCGGACGTCCGCGGGCGGGGCCTGGGTCGCCTGGGCGAGACCCTCGACGGCGACGGCGTCCAGGGCGCCCTGGCGCACCTCGCCGCTGAGCAGCCCCAGCAGGAAGCGCTGTTCGGTCTCGGTGGCCGCACCCATCAACTCGCCGACCAGCCTGACCCGTTCGGCCTGTGACCCGGCGCCCGACACCTTGCCGAGCTCGCTCAGGAGCGCGTCGACCTCGCGCACGGTGAGGTGCGGCTCGGCGGCCGGGGCGACCGGACGGCTCAGCACCTTCCAGCCCACCCCGAGCCGCCCCTGCGGCAGCCGTCCCGCGAGGTAGGGGATGACGACCGGCACGTCGGCCGGCTCGGCCTCCCGGAACAGCTCGGCGAGCAGCGCCGTCTTCTTCGAGCGCGCCGAGGTCGCGGCGACCTCCTGGGACACCTGGGCCAGCCGGGCAAGAAGCATGCAGCCCATGGTGCACCGGAGACGGCGGGTCTACACCTGGACGGCCGCGTCGAGGTCGGTCATGAGCAGCTCCCCGTTGATCGTGGCCCCGGCCCGGTAGCCGCCCGCCGCCGCGTTGATCACCTGCTCGGCGAAGCCCATCGCGTTGCCCACGGCCCACACGCCGGGGACCGTCGTCTGCCCGGTCGCGTCGACCACGGGGTACGCCCCGAACGGGGTCTCGTTCAGCTCGGCGCCGAGCTGAACGAGGAGGCCGTTCTGCGGGACGGCCCGGGGCGCGGTGAACAGCACCTCGCGCGCGTGCACCGAGCCGTCCGCCAGCCGCACGCCTGTCAGCCGGTCGTCCTCGACGCGCAGTCCCGCCACCTCGCCCGGCACCACCTTGACGCCCGCCGCCGCGAGCCTGCGCAGGTCCTCGTCCGACAGCTCCTCCGCCGCGACCGTGTGCAGGAAGAACGTCACGTCCTTCGACCACTGCGAGACCATGAGCGCCTGGTGCACGCTCAGCGGGGTCGTGGCCAGGACGCCGAAGGCCCGGTCGCGGACCTCCCAGCCGTGGCAGTACGGGCAGTGCAGCACGTCCCTGCCGAAACGCTCGGCGACGCCGGGGACCTCGGGGAGCTCGTCCTTGAGGCCGGTGGCGATCACCAGGCGGCGGGCCCGCAGGGTCCGGCCGCTCTCCAGCGTGACGCCGAAGCCCCGGGACACCTCGACCACCCGGTCCCGGACCAGTCCGACGCCGTACCGGGCGATCTCCTCGCGGCCGGTCGCCAGGAACTCGGCCGGGGACATGCCGTCCCGGGACAGATAACCCTGCAGGTGGGCGGAGGGCGCGTTGCGGTGCTCGCCGGCGTCGACGACGAGGGTGCGGCGGCGGGCCCGCCCCAGGACGAGGGCCGCGGACAGTCCGGCCGCGCCGCCGCCGATCACGATCACTTCGTGGGCGTCTGTCGTTTCGTGGGTGTCAGTCATGCCGACACGGTGGCTCCGCGGGTGCGGGATTGACAAACATCTTTGCTGATTCTGCAATATGGACATGACTACCGAAGACGTCGAAGGTGTTCTCGCGGACGTGGGCCCCCGGCTGCGCCGTGTCCGCAAGGAGCGCGAGGTGACGCTCGCCGCGCTGTCGGAGGCGACCGGCATCTCCGTGAGCACCCTGTCCCGGCTGGAGTCGGGGCTGCGCAAGCCCAGTCTGGAGCTGCTGCTGCCGATCGCGCAGGCCCACCAGGTGCCCCTGGACGAGCTGGTCGGGACGCCGCCGGTGGGGGACCCGCGGGTGCGGGCCGCGCCGCTGGTGCGGCACGGGCGGACGTACTGGCCGCTGACCCGGCAGCCGGGCGGCCTCCAGGCCTACAAGGTGCTGGTGCCGCAGCGGACCGAGGAGCCCGACCCGCGTACCCACGAGGGCTACGAGTGGTTGTACGTGCTGGCGGGGCGGCTGCGGGTGGTGCTCGGCGACCACGACGTGGTGATGAGCGCCGGGGAGGCGGCCGAGTTCGACACGCGGGTACCGCACTGGTTCGGGTCGACGGGGGAGGGGCCCGCAGAGTTCCTCAGTCTGTTCGGGCCGCAGGGCGAGCGGATGCACGTCCGGGCGAAGCCGAAGCGGTCGTGACGGACGCTACTGTTCCCTGAACGGCAAGCGACCGCTTAGTATGCGGCTGGTCCGGGTCGTACGACGCAGTCGCGTGGAGGCATCGCATGCAGGCATGGCAAGTGCACGAGAACGGCGAGCCGGGTGAGGTGATGCGCCTCGCGGACGTCGCGACGCCCACGCCCGGCGACGGCCAGGTCCTGCTGAAGGTGCGTGCCGCCAACATCAACTTCCCGGACGTGCTGATGTGCCGCGGCCACTACCAGGTCAGGCCGCCGCTGCCGTTCACGCCGGGCGTGGAGATCTGCGGCGAGACCGAGGACGGACGCCGGGTGCTCGCCAACCCCGCGCTGCCCTACGGCGGTTTCGCCGAGTACGCCGTCGCGGACGCCGCCGCCCTGCTGCCCGCGCCCGACTCGCTGGACGACGCCGAGGCCGCCGCGCTGCACATCGGCTACCAGACGGGCTGGTTCGGACTGCACCGGCGGGCGCACCTCGAGGCCGGTGAGACGCTGCTCGTGCACGCTGCCGCGGGTGGTGTCGGCAGCGCGGCCGTGCAGCTCGGCAAGGCGGCCGGAGCGACCGTGATCGGGGTCGTCGGCGGCGCCGACAAGGCCGCCGTGGCCCGGGAGCTGGGCTGCGACGTCGTCGTCGACCGGCGTGCCGAGGACGTCGTCGCCGCGGTGAAGGAGGCCACCGGCGGCCGGGGCGCCGACGTGATCTACGACCCGGTCGGCGGCGACGCCTACACGCAGTCCACGAAGGTCGTCGCCTTCGAGGGCCGGATCGTGGTCGTCGGTTTCGCGAGCGGGACCATCCCCAGCCCGGGCCTCAACCACGCCCTGGTGAAGAACTACTCGATCCTCGGCCTGCACTGGGGCCTGTACAACACCAAGAACCCGAAGCTGGTCCAGCACTGCCACGAGCAGCTCACCGAACTCGCCGCCCGGGGCGCGATCAAGCCGCTGGTGAGCGAGCGCGTGCCGCTGGCGGAGGCCGCGGCCGCGGTGCAGCGCGTCGGCGACGGCGTCACCACCGGCCGGGTCGCCGTAGTCCCCTCTCTCGGCAAGGGAGCCGCCGCATGACCGACGCAGCCGAACTCAAGCGCCGCACCGCGGAGTTGCTGGCCGCCCACCCGCCGGCCACGACCGAGCGCCTGGACTTCCTGCGGGCCCGCTTCGACGCCGGCCTGGCGTGGGTGCACTACCCGGAGGGCCTCGGCGGGCTCGGTGCCGCACGGTCCCTCCAGCCCGTCGTGGACGCCGAGCTGGAGGCCGCGGGCGCCCCCGACAACGCCCCCCGGCGCAACGGCATCGGCCTCGGCATGGCCGCGCCGACCATCCTCAAGTACGGCACCGAGGAGCAGAAGCAGCGCTATCTGCGGCCCCTGTGGACCGGCGAGGAGGTCTGGTGCCAGCTCTTCAGCGAGCCCGGCGCCGGCTCCGACCTGGCCGCGCTCGGCACCCGTGCCGTCCGGGAGGGCGACGGCGACTGGGTGGTCAACGGGCAGAAGGTGTGGACCTCCAGCGCCCACAACGCCCGCTGGGCCATCCTCATCGCCCGCACCGATCCGGACGTGCCCAAGCACGCCGGCATCACCTACTTCCTGTGCGACATGACCGACCCCGGCGTCGACGTCCGGCCGCTGCGCCAGATCACCGGCGAGGCCGAGTTCAACGAGGTCTTCCTCACCGACGTCCGCATCCCCGACGCCCGCCGCCTGGGGGACATCGGCGACGGCTGGAAGGTCGCGCAGACCACCCTCAACAACGAACGCGTCGCCATCGGCGGCATGCGCCTGCCCCGCGAGGGCGGCATGATCGGCCCGGTCTCGAAGACCTGGCGCGAGCGCCCGGAGCTGCGCACCCACGACCTGCACCAGCGGCTGCTGAAGCTGTGGGTGGAAGCCGAGGTCGCCCGCCTCACCGGCGAACGCCTGCGCCAGCAGCTCGTCGCCGGCCAGCCCGGCCCCGAGGGCGCAGGCATGAAGCTCGCCTTCGCCCGCCTCAACCAGGAGATCAGCGGCCTGGAGGTCGAACTCCGCGGCGAGGAGGGCCTGTTGTACGACGACTGGACCATGCGCCGACCCGAGCTGGTGGACTTCACCGGCCGCGACGCCGGCTACCGCTACCTGCGCTCCAAGGGCAACAGCATCGAGGGCGGGACCAGCGAGGTCCTGCTGAACATCGTCGCCGAGCGCGTCCTCGGGCTGCCGTCCGAGCCGCGCACCGACAAGGACGTCGCATGGAAGGACCTGGCCCGATGAGCGACCTGCTGTACTCCGAGGAGGAAGAGGCGCTCCGCTCCGCCGTACGGGAGCTGCTCGCCGACCACTGCGACGCCCCCGGCGTCATCGCCCGCACCGAGTCCGACACCCCGCACGACCTCGCCGCCTGGAAGGCGCTCACCGACGGCATGGGCCTCGCGGGCCTGCTGGTGCCGGAGGCGCAGGGCGGCCAGGGCGCCACGCACCGCGAAGCCGCCGTGGTCCTGGAGGAGCTGGGGCGCGCGGTCGCCCCGGTGCCGTACCTCACCAGTGCCGTCGTCGCCACCGAGGCCCTGCTGGCGACCGGGGACGAGCACCTGCTCGCCGAGCTGGCGGGGGGCCGGCGGATCGGCGCCCTCGCGGTCGGCCTGCACATCGCCACGGGCGGCGCGTACCAGGTCGTACGCCATGAAAGCGGGGCCCTGCACGGAGAGTTGACCGGCATCGCCGACGCGGCCGTGGCGGACGTGCTGCTCGTTCCCGCGGACGACGGCGGGCTGTACGCGGTGGACGCCGCCGACGCGACCGTCACCCCGCAGGTCTCCCTCGACCTGACCCGCCCCCTCGCGACCGTCACCCTGAACGGCGCCCCCGGGCGGCTCCTCGGCGACGCCGAACCGGCCGTACGCCGTGCCCTGCAGGCCGGGGCCGGGCTGCTCGCCTCCGAGCAACTCGGACTGGCCGACTGGGTGTTGACGGAGACGGTGCGCTATCTGAAGGACCGCAAACAGTTCAACCGTCCCGTCGGCGGCTTCCAGGCACTCAAGCACCGGCTCGCCCAGCTGTGGCTGGAGGTCGTCAACCTCCGCGCCGCCGCCCGCAACGCGGCCGACGCGCTCGCCACCGGCTCCGACGCCGAGGTGGCGGTCGCCGTCGCACAGGCCTACGCGGCACCCGTCGCCGTGCACGCCGCCGAGGAGGCGCTGCAACTGCACGCCGGTATCGGCATGACGTGGGAGCACCCGGTCCACCTGTACCTCAAGCGGGCCAAGGCCGACTCGATCGCGTACGGCACCGCGGGCGCCCACCGCGCGGCGCTGGCCGAACTCGTGGACCTGCAAGCCCCCTGACGTTCACCGGACAAAGCCCGCCCCACCTGGGGCGGGCTTTTCCGTGCGCCCCGCGCGGAGACGGTGAACACACAGCGGCAGTCCGGCCAACTCCTGTCACGAGCATGCCTTTTGAGGGCGCTGTGACCGCATACTCGCCCATGTCTCGTACCGCCCCAAAGGGAGGCAGAGCATGGCCCTCACCACCCGTCGCAGAGCCCTCACCACCATCGGCGCCGCCCTCGCGGGCGCGGTCGCACTGCCCGCCGCGCAGGCCCTCGCGGGCGAACAGAAGCACCGGCCGCGGCCGTTGTGGCGGGCCCACGCCCACAACGACTACGAGCATCCCCGGCCGCTGTTCGACGCCCTCGACCACCGCTTCGGCAGCGTCGAGGCCGACATCTTCCTCGTCGGCGACCAGCTCCTCATCGGCCACACCGTGGACGACCTGGACCCGGCCCGCACCCTGGAGTCCCTCTACCTGGACCCGCTCGCCGCCCGCGTGAAAACCAACCACGGCTCGGTGTACCGGGGGTGGCGCAGGCCGCTGCAACTGCTCATCGACATCAAGACCGAGGGTGCCTCCACCTACGCGGAGCTGGACCGCCGGCTCCGGCGCCACAGGCACCTGTTCACCACGTACGCCCACGGCCGGGTGTTCCCCGGGCCCGTCACCGCCGTCATCTCCGGTGACCGAGCGGCCCGTACGCCCATGGAGACGCAGACCGTACGGCGCGCCTTCTACGACGGCCGCCTCAGCGACCTCGGTTCCTCCGCGCCCGCCTCCCTCATCTCGCTGATCAGCGACAACTGGACGCTCAACTTCACCTGGCAGGGAGCCGGCGCCTTCCCCGAGACCGAGCGGCAGAAGCTGCACGGCATCGTCAGCACCGCCCACGCGCGCGGACAGCAGGTGCGCTTCTGGGCCACCCCCGACGTGGCCGGGCCCGCCCGCGACGCACTGTGGGGCGAACTCCTCGCCGCCGGGGTCGACTACCTCAACACCGATGACCTGGCGGGTCTGGAAGCCTTCCTGGACGCTCGCCCCTAGGGCCCGGACACCACTCGTTCGGCGGACAGGTCAGCCGCCCGGACGAACCCTCCGCTACGCCACACTTGCGGCCGAACGCCGTGAACCGGACGTGACGGCGTGGCGGAGGAGGTTGGCGATGGCGATTTCCATCTCAGTGGTGCTGCTGCTCCTGATCCTGGCGGTGATCTTCCTGCGCAACGGCGGGCTGAAGGTCTCCCACGCCCTGGTGTGCGCGCTGCTCGGCTTCTTTCTGGCCGGCACGAGCATCGCGCCCACCATCAGCAGCGGCCTGACGGCCACCGCGGACATCGTCAGCAGCCTCAGACCCTGAGCCTCAGCCGGTCGAGAAGACCCCGATGCCGTTCGGGACGGGGCGTTCCGCGCCGCCGGTGGGGTGGTTGCGGACCGTCACAGCGGTCCCGCCGGGCTCCCGGGCGACCAGCGTGGACGAGCCGCCGCCGTCCAGACTGAAGCCGTCGACGGCACCCAACCCCCGCAGGGTGGAAGCCACTTCGGCGATGGTCAGCCCGGTGCGGTAGGCCGGTGCCCCGTCCACCGCGAGCAGCAGCAGACGCCGGCCGTCGTCCGAGACACCCACGGCGGTGCGCACGGCCGAGGTCGTGGCGTCCAGGCCGGGCAGCGGCACCCCGCCGGTCAGAACCGGGTAGCCGCCGACGGCGAAGCGGTACGGGACCCGGCTCGTGGTCGCCGCCAGCCGCTGCCGTACCCGTACCGGTTCACCCAGGGACAGCTTGCGCAGCTCCTGCGCACCCTCCTCCCGGCCGACGACCACCGTCGTGCCGGCGGGGATGGCTCCGCTGCCCGGGGTGTCGGCGGTCGCCGCGACCCGGCCCCGGCGGAGCGTCACCTCGTAGGTGTCCGTGCTGCACGGGGCGGCCCGGTCGGTGTCGGTGCCGCAGGTGGCGCGCAGCCGGGAAGCGCTGCCCCAGGCGCTGGTGTAGGCGCCGATCGAACCCACCGGCAGGGCGTACTGGTTGAGCCCGGCCAGCGGCAGCCGGCCGGACCAGCTCCGCACGCTCCCGGTCAGCGTGAGGCCGTCGAGCCGTAGCCGCCGGTCGACACCCATGCCGAGCACGTCCCGTGTCGAGGTGCCGGGCGGCAGCGCCGGGCCGAACCGCTGGCCGTCCGGCACCGCCGCCTTGAGGGCGCGCCCGCTCGCGATCGCCGGTCCCACGCTCGCGCCGGTCGCCTCGACGCCGGGATGCTGGGTCTCGGTGATGTTGAAGAAGTCGCCGTTGACCCCCGCCACCGCGCCCTGGGCGTCGGCCAGTTGGGAGACCGGCGCCCGCGCGGCCACCGCGCCGGGGTACAGCAGGTCCAGGCGGACCTTCGGATCGCGCAGGTCGGCCCGGATCACGTGGATGTGCGTCGGACCCCTGGCCGCCTGGATGTCGTACTCCTCATAGGTGACACCCGACGCGATCCGTACGGCCCGGGCCTGCACGGCACCGGCCGGTGCCGCCCCCGTCAGGGCCGCACCGGCCAGCGCGCCGAATGCCATGAGAAGCGTCAGTACCCGTCTGCCCGTCCGGAACCCTCTCCGGCATCCACTCTGACGAAGCGTCACAGTTCCCCCTGAGGTCCCGTCAACTGTCCCAGGAACCACGGGGGACGCACCAGACGGCGACGGCCGTACGGGGGAGGGCTAAGGGGTGACCAGGCGTGAACGGATCAGGAAACGCACGCCCTCGGGCGCCTCCAGGGAGAAGCCGCTGCCGCGGCCCTCGACG
Source organism: Streptomyces sp. Act143 (assembly GCF_003143935.1). GTDB lineage: Bacteria > Actinomycetota > Actinomycetes > Streptomycetales > Streptomycetaceae > Streptomyces. Next base: position 9,250,697 of record NZ_QFRX01000001.1, read on the forward strand.
ACGTCCACGATGAGCCTGGTGTGGCTCCATGCCGCGTACTGGCTGCGGGACATCCAGAACGTCACCGGCTCCGCGACGCCCTCGACCTCCAACTCCGCGAGCAGTACGTCGGAGGCGCCGGTGCGGAACTCACCCTCCGGGTAGCACATCGGGGCGCTGCCGTCGCAGCAGCCGCCGGACTGGTGGAACATCAGCGGGCCGTGTGTCGCGCGCAGTCGGCGCAGCAGGTCGGCGGCGGCGGGGGTGAGTTCGACGCGCGGGGTCTCCTCGTCCATGCGCCCCAGCGCATCACGCGGGAGGTTGCGAGAAGGTTGCAGCCACGGGGCGCGCCTCAGCCGTCGGCTCCTGAACGGGCCGTTCGTGCCGACGTCGGGGGTGAGCAGGCCGAGCAACTGCTCGGCCACAGTGTCGTGTTCGAGGGGGAGCCCCATGCCGTGCCCGGTGGCGAGGGGACCGTGGCGACACGCCTGCGCAGATTCCGGCCAAGCGCGGCGCCCCGGTCGCGCCGCGGCCTGTTACGCGGGCTGCGGCGTCAGGCGTTTGTGGCCCTTGCGGTCGTAGTAGACGGTCATTGCGAAGCCGAACAGCAGCCCCACGACGGCGCCGATCGCGATCATCAGCCAGGAGCGGCTCAGGCCCGCGTCCCCACGCGCGTCGAAGTAGAGGATCGCGCGGACGCCGTCGCTGAGCTGTCGCATGGGCTCGAAGTGGGACAGGAAGCGGTAGAAGCCGGGGACCGCCTGGAGCGGGACGGTGGCGCCCGAGGACGGCAGGCCCAGGACGATGAACACGAACATGGAGACCAGCTGGCCGATGCCGCCGAACGCGGCGTTGATGGCCTGCACACCGATGCCGACGGCCAGCGCGGCGCAGTACGAGTAGATCCACAGCAGCGGCAGATGGGTCGCGTCCATGTTCAGGAAGGCGACGCACGCCAGCATCACCAGGGACGCGGTGATCAGGGTGATGACCGCGGTCATCGCCATCTTCAGCAGCAGCGTCTGGGTGCGGTTGATCGGCACCGTGGGCAGCCGGGTGTGCCAGGGGCCGATCTCGTTGTCGGCGTAGCCGAGCGAGGTGTCGACGCCGTTGCTGATGACGTTGGCGCCCATGAATCCGGCCAGCACCAGCAGCAGCGTGTAGTAGAACGCGGTCAGCCCGAGGCCGCTGCGGCTGCCGAGGGGGTGGCCGACCTGGGTGGCGACGGTCACCGGGTCGGCGAGCAGCAGCCTGTCGGTGGCGGTCGCCCGGGGAGCCGCCTGGACCAGCTGCCTGCCGATGGTCTGCGAGGCCTGATGCGCCGCCTGGGTGGTGATCTGACTGGCGAGGGACGAGCCGAGGCTGCCCTTGCCGGGGTTGGTCAGCACGGTGATCGTCGGCCGTTCGGCGGCGCCGGTCGTGGTGAGCGCGGCGACGGAGGCGGTGAAGTCGGGCGGGATGACGAGCGCGCCGTAGACCTTGCCCGAGTCGAGCTCGTCCTGGGCCTCGGCCCGGCTCAGCCGCCGCCACTCGGCCTTGTCGCTCGACGTGTCCGCGAGGATCGACCGGGCGATCTGCGTGCCCAGGTTCTGCCGCTGCCCGGGCAGCGGCTTGCCCGTGTCGCCGTTGACCAGCGCGATCGGCAGATTCTTGAGGTCGCCCTGCGGATTGACGATGCCGCCCATGTAGAGCAAGGACAGCAGCAGGGCGAGCAGTCCGCTCAGGATGGTGGGCAGCACCCACAGCTTGGGGTGGCGCACCAGAGTGGCGGCACGGGCCTGTGGAGCGGCGGGGGCATCGGGAGGGGCCGGGGCTGGGGAGGCGGCGGGGGCCGGATCCCGGGGGTCGGCCGGGGCGGGGTCCTGGGGGTCGGCGTCGGTCATGGCTCTCCGTCGGGTCGCGGCGAAGCGGTGCCCTTCAGTGGTACGCGACGACGGCCCCGGCCGCACCCAGACGGCCGGGGGCGGGGGCCGGATTCACCCCCGCGTCCGTGGCCCTGTCCGGCGGCCCACCCCGCCAGGCGCAGCGGCGTCTCCCCGAACGGCACCGCGTCCGCGTCCGGCCGGTGGTGCGAAAGCTTGGCCAGGAGCATCGCCATCCCGTAGCGGTCGGTCACGGCGCGGAGGAGCAGGCCCGCGTGGCGGCCCAGCGGCCAGGGTGTGCGCGACCCCGCCGGGCGGGGGCACGGCGACGGGGGCACGGCGACGGGGGTGGGCGTGGAACAGAACCCTTCGATGAGGTGTTGTACCCCCACGGGTAAGATACCCATGGGGGTATAGAGGAGGAGAAAAGCGTGCAACTCGACATGTCCGCCGAGGAGCTGAAGTCGGCGCTCAACCGGCTGCGCCGGGCTCAGGGCCAGCTGGCCGGAGTCATCCGCATGATCGAGGAGGGCCGCGACTGCGAGGACGTCGTCACCCAGCTCGCGGCGGTCTCCCGGGCTCTGGACCGGGCCGGGTTCTCGATCATCGCGACCGGCCTGGAGCAGTGCATGACGAGCGAGGACCCGGAGGTGCGGGACTCCGCGCAGATGCGGTCCCGCCTGGAGAAGCTCTTCCTCTCGCTGGCCTAGGCCCGTCCGGGGACTGCCGACCGTCCAGCCAACTCGATCTCCTTGCGCAGAAGTTGATGTGTGAAACTGTCGTCAGCCGATCACTTATGGAGTGCAACGTGACGCAGGACGGCAACGTCGAGGAGATCGACACCAGCAGGCCGCACCCCGCCCGGATCTACGACTACCTGCTGGGCGGCAAGGACCACTACGAGGTGGACCAGGAGGCGGGGGACCGACTGGTCTCCGTCGCGCCCGAGGCACGGATCGGGGTCCGCGCCAACCGTGCTTTCCTGCGGCGTGCGGTCCAGTACGTCGTCGGCAGCGGCGTCCGTCAGATCCTCGACATCGGCACCGGGCTGCCCACCTCGCCGAACGTGCACGAGATCGCCCAAGCGGCGGCCCCTGACGTGCGCGTCGCCTATGTCGACAACGACCCGATCGTGAAGGCGCACGGCGACGCGCTGCTCAGCCGCGCGGGCTCCACCAGCATCGTGCTGGCCGACCTGCGCGACCCGCAGAGCGTCGTGGACCACCCCGAAGTGCGCCGGATCATCGACTTCGACGAACCGGTGGCCCTGCTCCTGGTCGCGATCCTGCACTTCGTCACCGAGGCGGAGAAGCCCGCCGAGATCGTCGCTGCCCTGCGCGACGCGCTCCCGGCCGGCAGCTTCCTGGTGCTCTCCCACGCCACCAGCGATTTCGCGGAGCGCAGCGACGCCCAGGCCGTCTACAACAACGCGACCGCCAGCATGAACCTGCGCACCCGCGCCGAGGTCGAGCGGTTCTTCGACGGCTTCGACCTCGTCGAGCCCGGCCTGGCCCAGGTCCCGTTCTGGCGCCCGGACACCCCGCCGACGGCCGGGGCCGAGCAGATCGGCTTCTACGGCGGAGTCGGCCGGAAGTGAAGACGCGGGCCGCGGCGACGGGTTCCTCCGGGCTGCGCCACATCCTCAACCCGCCCGGCACCACGGCCCGTAGCCGCCGGCACCTGGACATCGGCCAGGGCGAGGCCGCCCGGGACGCGTTCCTCGGCACGTGGCCTCGCTCTCGGCGGCCCGCTCCGGGCGGCGGCCGTCGAACTCGCTGTTCATCAGGTTGAACTCGCGGTTCATCAGCGGGCATTCGAGGTCGGAGTTGATCTCGATCGTCCGCCTCCAGTAGCGGACGGCCGTCTGCCGCTCGGTCTTGTCCGGCGACGACCACGTGTACAGCGGCAGCACCGAGGACGACCGCTTGACGCGAGGGGAAGGACGCTCACCGCGTGCGGGCCCGTCCGGGCAGCGTCCCGAGCCCTACGCCGACCACAGCCGCGGCGCCTCCCAGAAGGCCCACCGCACCCGCGAGGCTCCCCACCACGGCCTCCCCGCCCAGCAGCACCAGCGGACAGACGAACTCCCCGCCGAAGAACGCCGTCATCCACAACCCCGTCCCGCGCCCCCGGTCCTCGAACGCCAGCCGGGACATCGCGGTCGTCAGCAGGGCCGGCAGCAGCATCCCCGTACCCACGCAGTTGATCACCGCCCCGACGACCAGCAGCGCCGCGTTCCCCGCCATGGCCATCACCCCGAAGCCGGCCGCGCACACCATCAGCACCACCGGCAGCAGCGGGTCGGGCACACGCCTCAGCCGCGCGAAGGCGACCGCCCCGCCCACGGTCGCCGCGCTGGCGACAGCGGTGGCTGCCCCGATCACACCGGAGTCCGTCACCCCGAGGTCGTCGAGGAGGTACGACATCTCGACCGGCACGGTGTAGAACACCATCGCCCCGAAGAAGGTGAGCGTGCAGACGCCGCCCAACTGCCGCCAGGGGAAGGGTCGTCGGGCCTGGACAGCGCCCGAGCCGTCAGCCGCCGACGCATCAGCCGTAGACCTGTCAGCCGCCTGCGCCGCCCGTACCGCCGCCGGCGCCGCCCGTACCGCCGCCGGTGCGGGCAGTACCGCCGCCATCAGCGGTGCGAGCAGCAGACTCACGGCGTACACCCAGAACGGCACCCGCCAGCCCGCCGCTCCGGCCGCCCCGCCGAGCACGAAGAAGACGGTGGCCGACGCGGAGGCGCACATGGTCTGGAGCGCGAGGTACCGCACGCGCTGCCGCCCGCTGTAGTAGTCGCCGATCAGGGTGGTGCAGCACGTCATGATCGCGGCCTCGGCGACCCCGACCAGCGCCCGGCTCGCGATGATCGCGCCGAGGGACTCCAGCCACAGCGGGGCCGTACCGAACACGGCGTAGAGCACGGTCGCCACGATCAGCAGCCGTTTGCGGCCCAGCCGGTCCACGATGACGCCGGCGAACGGCGCGAGAAGCGCGAGCGCCAGTGCCGGAACGGTCAGCGCCAGCGGCACCAGGGCCTCGGCGCCGGGCACCGCCGCGAAGTGGTCCTGCATCTTCGGCAGCACCGGGGCGATGAGCACCGCCCCGAGGATCGGCAGACAGCTGCCCGCCATGAGCAGGGTCACGCGCAGCAGATGGGCCGGGCCCGCGACGGCGACAGGGGACGCGGGGGCGTCTTCCGTCACCGTGGGGGACGGGGACGGGTGCGGGGACACGGAACCGGGCATGGCGACTCCAGGACAGGTGCGGGAGCTGGGCATGCCGGGGGGAGCGCCGACGGCGCACGGCATGCGGGGGACGTCCGCCGGTGGCGGCTGCCGCACCTCTGCGGTCGGTCCGGACAGCGGCGTGCGGTGGGACGACTATGGGCGGCCGGGCCGGGCCGGCGCCATCCCTCCCGCGATCCGAATCCCGTATCCGGCTCATCCACCCGATGAATGGGTTCGCCCCGCCCCCCCCACACCCCTGCCCGTGGCGCTGAACGGTCGGAGTGCTGTCGTCTCAGAGGTTGCCGTAGGCGGGCGCCCCTTCGTCCGCCAGCGTGGTGTACGGCAGCATGACCAGCGCGATGGCGCCGTACTCCGCCCGGGCGGGTCGCAGCTGGACGCGGATGCCGTGCCGTTCGGCCAGTCGGCCGACCACGAAGAGGCCCATGCGCCGGGAGACCGCGGCGTCCACGGTCGGCGGGTCGGCGAGTTTGCGGTTGAGTTCGGCGAAGTCCTGCGGGGTCAGGCCGACCCCTTCGTCGTGGATCTCCACCATGGCGCGGCCGTCCGGGAGCCGGGCGGCGGTGACGCGTACCGGGCTGCGCGGGGAGGAGAACGCGGTCGCGTTCTCCAGCAGTTCGGCCAGCAGATGCACCAGGTCGGTCGCCGCCCGGCCGTGGACGAGCGTGTCGGGGATGCCGGAGATCTGGACCCGCTCGTACTGCTCGACCTCCGACGCCGCCGCCCGCACGGTGTCGATCAGCGGCATCGGCTGGTCCCACCGGTGCCGGGGTTCCTCCCCGGCGAGGACGAGCAGGTTCTCGCCGTTGCGGCGCATACGGGTCGCCAGATGGTCCAGGCGGAACAGGTTCTCCAGCTGGTCGGGGTCGGCCTCGTTCTTCTCCAGGTCGGTCAGCAGATGCAGCTGTCCCTCGACGAGTGCTTCCGACCGGCGTGCGAGGCTGGTGAAGATGGCGCTGACGTTGCCGCGCAACAGGGCCTGCTCCGCGGCGAGTTGGACCGCCTCGCGGTGGACCTGGTCGAAGGCCCGGGCGACCTCGCCGATCTCGTCCCTGGTGCCGATGGGGATGGGGGTGACCCGGGCGTTCACCGGATGCGGGCGCGGCTGCGACAACTTCTCGACCAGCGCGGGCATTTGCTGCTGGGCGATGTCCAGGGCGCCCGCGCGCAGCCGCCGCATGCTGCGGGTCATCGAGCGCGCGACCCACATGGCCAGCAGGAAGGCCAGGACGACCGCGGCGACGATCACCACGGAGTTGACGACCGCGTCCCGCCGGGCGTCGTCGGAGATCCCCTCGGCCTTGGCGAGCGCCGTGTCCGTCAGCTGTACCTCGACGCGGCGGTAGGCGTCGAAGGCGAGCGTCGAGGCGGTGAAGAACGACTCGGCGGTGATCCCCTCGGTCCGCAACTGCGCGGCCGTGGCGCCGGACGAGATCCGTTCGGTCATCTCCTCCAGCTTCGGCGGGGCGACGAACGGCTTCCCGGCGTCCGCGGCCTGCCGGGCCGCATCGGACGCGAGCGCCTCCCCCTTCTCCCGCGCGGCGGTCAGGGCCCGGTCGAGCCGGTCCATGTCCTCGTCGGTGCCGGCGCCGGCGAACTCCTGGAGCGCGACCTGCTGGAGGTAGGCATAGGAGCGGAACGTGGCGAGCTGGACGTCGAGTTCGCCGCCCGCCAGATCGCCGCGGTCCTGGACCAGGAGGCGCTGGCCGATGGCCCGGGTCAGCGACTCCGCGGCCTGGGTGAGGGACAGGGCGTACAGTGTACGGCCGAAGCTCGCCTGGTTGCTGCTGCCGAACCCCAGCTCGTTCGACAGCTCCATGAGGGGATGCTGGACCAGGTGGTACTTCTCCTCCGTCGTGACGCCGGGGAGCCTGGTCGTGAAGGCGTTCTCGCGCAGCTCCGTCAGCGCCTTCTCGCCGGTCCGGACGGCCGCGACGCGCTTGAGGAGGCGGGGCGACCGCGGCATGTCCGCCACCGCCGCGTCGAAGTCCTCGCGGTCCTGGTCGGTGATCGCGCGTGCCTTCGTGATCGCGCTGTCCGACCGCTTCCCCCGGAGCAGCGGGACCACCGACACGTCCCGCTCGTTGATGACGTCACTGGCGTACTTGTTGGCCGCCTGCACCAGCTGGGCGACCCGTACGGCGTCCTCGGCGTCCTGGAGCGTGTCGATCGAGCGCTTCACCCGGAGGGCGCCGAGGGACAGCGCGACGAGCACGGGGATGAGGAGGACGACGTACAGGCGCTTCGCCATGCGCCAGTTGCGCATGGATAACGCGGCCCGGCTTGCTGTGCTCACGTGCGTGACGGCCTTTCGTGGTGGGGTCAGGTGAACCGGCGCATGATCCGGTCCTTGCCGCGGGTGAACGGCGGGTACGCCAGCCGCAGGGTGTCCGGCAGCCGCGGCTTGTCGAGTACGGCCTTGACGTGGCTGAACGTGTCGATGGAGTACGTCCCGTGGTAGCGGCCCAGGCCGCTCTCGCCGACTCCGCCGAACGGCAGCCCGGGGACGGCGAGATGGGCGTTGGGCACCCCGAACGCCAGGGCGCCGGAGGAGGTTTCCGTCATCAGGCGGCGCTTGGAGGCCGCCGAGGCGGTGAACGCGTAGAGGGCGAGCGGCTTTTCCCGCGCGGTGACGAACGAGATCGCCGCGTCCAGGTCGGGGACCGGCACGACGGGCAGGATCGGCCCGAAGATCTCCTCGCGCATCACGGGCGCGTCGAGGTCCACGTCGGCGAGGACGGTGGGGGCGAAGTAGAGCCGGGAGCGGTCGTGTTCGCCGCCGACCACGACCCGGCCGCCGGCCGGCAGCGCGGCGAGCCGGTCGAAGTGGCGCTCGTTGACGATCCGGCCGTAGTCCGCGCTCGCGTCCGGGTCCGCGCCGTACATCTCCCGGATCGCGGTGCCGAGCGCGTCCGTCAGGCCGTCGGCCGTACCGCCGACGGCCAGCACGTAGTCGGGCGCGACACAGGTCTGCCCGGCGTTCATGAACTTGCCCCAGGCGATGCGGCGAGCGGCCGTGGCGAGATCGGCACCCGGCTCCACGACGGCCGGACTCTTGCCGCCGAGCTCCAGCGTGACGGGCGTGAGGTGCCGGGCCGCGGCAGCCATGACGATCCGTCCCACCGTGCCGTTGCCGGTGTAGAAGACATGGTCGAACCGCTGTTCCAGCAGGTCTGTCGTCTCAGCCACGCCCCCTTCTACGACGGCGACGGCCTCGGGGTTCAGCACCCGTGGCAGCCATTCGGCCAGGGCGGCCGAGGTCGCCGGGGCCAGCTCGCTCGGCTTGACGACCGCGCAGTTGCCCGCCGCGAGCGCGCCGACCAGCGGGGCCAGGGCCAGCTGGAGCGGGTAGTTCCAGGGGCTGATGACCAGCACCGTGCCCAACGGCTCGCGGACGGTACGGGCGCGGGCGGGTGCCAGGGACAGGGGCACGCCGACCCGGCGCGGGCGCAGCCACCGGTCCAGATGGCGCAGGGTGTGGTCGATCTCGTTGACCACGAACCCGATCTCGGTGGTGTACGCCTCGGTGCGGCTCTTGCCGAGGTCGGCGCGCAGGGCTGCCGCGAACACCTCCTCGTGTTCGGTCAGCATCCGTCGCAGCGCGCGGAGTTGAGACTTGCGCCAGGCCAGGGGGCGGGTCAGGCCGGTGGCGAAGGCGGCGTTCAGGCGGGAGACGGCGCGGGACGCCGTGTCGGGGCATGCCAGATCTGTGGAGGAGGACATGCGGGCGAGCATAAACGAAACGAAAGCTTTTCGTTTCTGTATCCCGTTACTCTGTGACCCATGAGTTCCGAGCGTTCCTCCGCTTCCGTCAGTGCTTCAGCGCGTACGTCCATGAGTCCCCCCGCCCTCCTCAGGGCCGCCGCCGGGGCGCCGGCGGACGCCCTCGCCGAGCACGCCCCGGGACTGACGCGTGACTGACGCCGTACCGCAGCGGGGGCGGCCCCGGGACGCGACGCGGGACCGGGCGCTGCTGGAGGCCACGCTCGCCGTCCTGGCCGAGAGCGGGTACGGCGGACTGACCACGGCCGCCGTCGCGGCCCGCGCCGGTGTCTCCACGGCAACCCTCTACCGCCGCTGGTCCTCCAAGGAGGACCTGGTGATCGCCGCCGTGGCCGCCTACGCCGGCGACCTCGGGGCGCAGCCGGACACCGGGACGCTCGCGGGCGACCTGCGCGACCTCCTCCGGGACAAGGCCGTCGCGCTGACCGGCCGCAGCGGTCAGCTGATCCGCACCCTCATCGGCGAGGCCGCCCACAACGACGCCCTGGCCGAGGCGCTCACCGCGGCACTGATGGCGCCGGTGCGCGAGCGTGTGGACGTGATCGTCGAGCGGGCGGTCGCGCGCGGTGAGATTCCGCCCCTGGAGGACCGCGACCTGGTCGGCGACCTGGTCATCGGCCCGGTCGTCAGCCTGTTCACGCTCGCCCCGCAGCCGCCCCACGAGATCGCCGAGACCACGGCACGGGCGGCGGCGGACCGGTTGCTGCCGTTCGTGCTGCGCGCGGTCGGCGGGCAGGCCCCGAAGGGATAGGGCGCACGCCGGCGATGCGTGTGCCCCGGCGTCGGCCGGAGCCGGGGCGGTGCCGTGGGGCGCCCGTGAAAACCCTGTGGAAGCGGTGTCGGTGGGGACGTTTATGCTGCACCGAACGATCACGCGGGCCAGGGGAGGGCGCGGCATGTTGGGCAAGCTGTTCGGCAGGAGTGCGGAGAGACCGGCGGCGGATTCGCACGTCCTTCCCGCACCCCGTCGGCGGAAAGGCGGGATCTACAAGCTGCGCGCGCTGGGGGACGCGCGGGTGCTTGCGCTGGTCGAGGCGGCCGAGAACGGTGACTGGGCGGCGGTCAAGACGGCGCTGGCCCCCTTCGACCTCGGCCGCGAGCAGGAGGTGCTGGGGCAACTGGCCGTGGTGGACGGCGTCGAGGAGTGGATCGTCCGGGCCGCCGAGGAGGACAAGGGCGACCAGGAGCTGCGGGCGACCGCCCTGCTGATCTCGGGTGCGCGCCACGTCAACTGGGGCTGGGAGGCGCGTACGTCCGCCCGTGCCGTGGACGTCAGCCGCGAGCAGTGGCAGACCTTCTACGAGCGGCTGCGCATCGCCGAGGAGCACCTGCTGGAGGCCGCCGAACTGCGACCCGACTGGGTCACGCCGTGGCGCCATCTGCTCACCTCCGGACGCGGCATGTCCGTCGACGACAGCGTCCAGGAGGCCCGGCTCGCGGCCGGCCTGCGCCGCGATCCGCTGAACCTGGACATCCATCTGGAATGGGTGTCGCACCTCCAGCCCCGCTGGGGCGGAGAGCCCGGCCAGGCCCTGGAGTTCGCCCAGAAGGCCTTCGCCGCCGCGCCCGACGGGCACCGCCTCGGATGCGTCGTCGCCATGGCGCGGATCGAGGAGTGGGTGGAGTCCGACAACCGCGACTGTCTGCAGCAGCCGCGCATCCGGGCCGAGCTGAGAGAGGCCGCGGAGCGCAGCATCCTGCATCACACGTACGAGCGCCGCCTCGGCTGGCAGGGCGACTACAACATGTTCGCCATGGCGCTCTCGCTGGCGGGCAGCAGCAAGGCCTCCAACGTCTTCCGCGAGCTGGACGGTGCGTACACCGAATGGCCGTGGACCTTCATGGCGAATCCGGAGAACGCGTACGTGCGCTTCCGCAAGGCCTTCTGAAAGGCCTTCTGAGCCGTCGGCCACTCCGTTCCGCCCGCCCGCCCCGGCCGGTCCCGCCCGGACCACCGCCCGACTCCGCCGTTCTCCTCACTCCGGACTGACCCATGCCCCTGCGCCACAACGCCGCCGACCAGGCCGCCACCGACCGTACCTTCCAGGTCGACCTCCGCGGCCTGGTGGACCTCCTCTCCCACCACCTCTACTCCAGCCCTCGCGTCTACCTGCGCGAACTCCTGCAGAACGCGGTCGACGCCCTCACCGCACGACACGCCATCGAGCCCCGCGGCGACTTCGGCATCCGCCTGTACGCGGACGGCACGACCGTACGCGTCGAGGACGACGGCGTCGGTCTCACCGAGGCCGACGTGCACACCTTCCTCGCCACGATCGGCCGCAGCAGCAAGCGCGCCGAGCAGGTCGCCGAGCAACGCGCGAATTTCATCGGCCAGTTCGGCATCGGCCTGCTCTCCTGCTTCCTGGTCGCCGACGAGATCCACGTCGTCAGCCGGTCCGCCCGCACGCCGGACGCGCCAGCCGTGGAATGGCGGGGCCGCGGCGACGGCAGCTACACCGTCCGCACCCTGCCCGCATCCGCCCGCCCCCGGCCCGGCACCACCGTCACGCTGACGCCGCGCGCCGACGCGGGCGAGTGGACCCGGCCCGTCCAAGTGCACGCGCTGGCACGCCACTTCGGCTCGCTCCTGCGGCACCCGGTGACCTTCGACGACGGCTCGGGCGGCACGAGCGTGCCCGTCAACCCCGAGCCCGCGCCCTGGTCGCGCACGTACCCCACCCCCGGAGCCCGCTCCCGCGCGCTGGCCGCGTACGGCGAGGAGGTCTTCGGATTCACCCCGCTGGACACCATCGAACTGGACCTGCCGGCCGTGGGCCTCAAGGGCATCGCCTGCGTGCTGCCCGAGGCCGTGCCCGCCGGGCGGCGGCACGGCCACCGCGTGCACGTCAAGGGCATGCTGCTGTCCGAGCAGGCCGAGGAGATCCTGCCCGAGTGGGCGTTCTTCGTACGCTGCGTCGTCGACGCCGAGAGCCTGCGCCCGACGGCGTCCCGCGAGGCCCTGTACGAGGACGACACCCTCGCGGCGGTCCGTGACGCCCTCGCCGAACGGCTGCGGGCCTGGATCGCCCGCGCCGCCGCCAGCGACCCCGAACTGCTCAACCGCTTCCTCCAGGCCCACCACCTGGCCGTGAAGTCGCTCGCGGTGCACGACGACGAGATCCTGCGGATGCTGCTGCCCTGGCTGCCGTTCGAGACCACCGACGGGCACTGCACCCTCGACGAGTTCGCGCGCACCCACCGCACCGTGCTCGTGACGTCCAGCGTCGAGGAGTTCCGCCAGGTCGCGGCCATCGCCTCGGCGGCCGGCCTCGGTGTCGTCAACGGCGGCTACACCTACGACCGCCAACTGGTCCACCGGCTGCCCGAGATCCGGCCCGAGGTCAGCGTCGCCGACCTCGACCCGGCCACCCTCACCGCCCACCTCGACCCCGTCGACCGGGAGACGGAACTCGCCGCCGCGGCCTACCTGGCCCAGGCCCGCGACGCCCTCGCCGTCTTCGACTGCGACGTCGCGCTGCGCACCTTCCAGCCCGCCTCCGCCCCCGCCCTCCTCGTCGACAGCCGTGAGGCCCGGCACGAGCGCACCCGCTCCCAGCTCGCCCGCGAGCAGGAGGGCGGCCTGTGGGGCGACATCCTCGGCGCCCTGCGCCAGGAGGCACCGCGGGCCCAGCTGATCCTCAACCAGCTCAACCCGCTGGTCCGCACCGCCGTCACCATCGACGAGCCCGAACTCGCCCGCACCAGCGCCGAAGCCCTCTACGGGCAGGCCGCGATGCTCTCCCGACGCCCCCTCAGGCCCGCCGAGTCGAGCCTCATCAACCGCTCCTTCCTCGACCTCCTCGCCCACGCCCTCCGCAAGGACAGCTGACGATGACGACCTCACCTCAGACCACCGACGAGCTGTACGAGGCGCTCCAGGAGAACGACCGGCGCCCCTACGGCCGCACCCGCACCGTCACCGCCGAGGAACTCGTCGACGCCGCCGAGCAGTTCGACGAGCCGGTCCCGCTGATCCACGCGCTCCTCGAACTCCAGGAGGCGTACACCTACGGCGCCGAACCCCGCAAGTCGCCGGTCGTCTTCGCCCGCCTGCTCACCCTCTTCGACGAACAGCCCGACGTCTTCGACGAGCGGCTGCGCCACACGCTGTTCTGGCGCTTCAAGTGGGTGGCCAACGCCCTGCTCCAGCTGCCCGAGATCCCGCTGGCCAGCCTGCGCCAGTGGCAGACGGAGATGCGCGAACGGTACGAGAAGGAGGGCCTCGGCCTCCAGCCGTACTACGGGCAGGCGTACCAGCTCGCCGCCCACGTAGGCGAGGACACCGCCCTCGCCTACGAGCTGTGGGCCGCCCGCACCCGCACCCGGCTCAGCGACTGCGAGGCCTGCGAGATCTGCGAGCGCGCCCTGTACCAGCTCACCGCGGGCGACGACGGACGGGCGCTCGCCGCCTGGGAGCCCGTCTTGGCCGGAAAGGAGTCCTGCAAGGAGGAGCCGGCCCGCTCGATCTCGTACGCGCTGCTGCCCCTGCTGCGCACCGGCGCCACCGACCGGGCCCGCGAACTGCACCTCGTCGGTTACCGCAGCTGCCGCCGCAACCCCTCCATGGCCCAGGAGGTCGGCCGCCACCTGGAGTTCTGCGCCCTGACCGGCAACGAGGCCCGAGGTCTGGAACTGCTCGCCGAGAACCGGAACCTCTTCGACGAGGTCGACTCGCCGCTGGACCAGCTCGGCTTCCTCACCGGCGTGGAGGTCCTCCTCCAGCGCGTCGAGGCCCTCGGCCACGGAGAGCTGCCCGCCGCCGGGTACGCGGGCCGCGCCTGGACGGTGGCCGGGCTGCGCGCCGAGGTGCGCGGCCGCGCCGACGACCTCGCCGCCCGCTTCGACGCCCGCAACGCGACCACGGCCCACGCCGACCGCCGCCGGACCCGCCTCGACCGGGCTCCGCTCCTGGACGCGCTGGACCTCACCCTGCGCACCCGCACCCTCGACGACGTGGCGGCGACCGCCCCGGTCCCCGCACCCCCCACCGCCCGCACGACCACCGCCGTCCCCGACGCGCTCCCCGAACTCATCCTCCGGGCACGGGCCCTGGACGAACAGGGACACCCGGACGCACAGGCCTGCTGGGCGCGGCTGCGCACACTCCTCGCGGCGCCCGACTACAGCCACCCCGACGACCCGGCCGTGGGCCCGCTCGTCCGCCTGCGCGCCGACCTGCTGGCCGAGGACGCCAACCGGGCGGGCATCAAGGACGAGTTCGCCGACTCCGCCGCCCTCCACGAGGAGGCCGCGGCCCTCTACGACGACGCCGGTGAACCGGCCGACGCGGCGGTCTCCCGCGCCTGCGCCCTGCTGGCCACCGCGGAGATCCCCCCGGAGGGCCCGGACGGCGCCGAGACGCGGGTCGCCGCGCTGACCGCCGCCCACGCGTCCATGGTCCGGCTGCACGAGGAGACGCCCGGCCTGGCCCCGTACCAGGAGGCCCGGCTGCTGCGGCTGCGGGCGACCGCGCTCGCCGTCCGCCTGCAGACCTCGGGAAGCGAGGAACACATCGCGCCGGCCCACGCCGAGGTGGAGCTGCTGCACGCCTTCGCCACCCGCCACGACCTCGCCGGACAGGTCTCCGGTGCCCTGTTGCTGCGGGCCAGCACCCACGCCGTCGCCGGCGACCTGCCCACGGCGGTCACCGAGATCGACGCCCTCCTCGACCGGCTGAGGGCACAGGGCCCCGCCTGGCACCTGCCCCGCACGCTCGGCCTGCGCGGCCGGCTCCAGCTCGGCCTGCGGGACGCCCAGGCGGCGTACGCGGATCTGACCGAGGGCCTGCGGCTGGCCGCGGACTGGCCGGCCGACATCGTCGACCCCACCCGGCTCCTCGGCGACCTCGCCGAGGCCTGCATGCACCTGGGCCGCCCCGAAGAGGCACTGCGGCACCTGACCCGCTCGGCGGAGACGGACCTGCGCCGCGGCAGCCGCATGGACGCGTTCTGCACCTACAGCAACGCGGCCCAGCTCAGCCTCGACCTCGGCCGCGTCGAGGACTGCATCGCCCTGCTCGACTCCCTGCTGACCGAACCGGACGTGGCCTCCGGCGAGCTGGACGACCGGCTCGTCGCCCAGCTGCGGCTGACCCGCGCCCGCGCCCTGCGCACCGGCGAGGACATCAAGGCCGCCACGGCCGAGTTCGTCGCCCTCGCGGCCGAATCGGCGGGCTGGGACGACGACCCGGGCAGCCACGCCATGATCGCCGCGGAGACGGCCGTACTCCTCGGCGAGTCCGGCGAGTTCGACCGGGCCCGCGCCGCCGCGGACCAGGCACTCACCGCGCACGCCCAGGCGCCGCGCTACGAGATGCTCAGCAACTGCCTGCGCGAACTCGCCCGGCTCCAGGCCCAGCAGCAGGGCTCCGACGGCCTCGCCGCCGCCCGCGCCTTCCTCGCCGACGCGGCCCGCATCGCCGACGAGGCGCGCGCCGCCGAGTACGAGGCGCACGGCCGCTCCCTGGACAGCGCCCTGGCCTACGAGCACGGCCGGGTGAACGCCTACGCGGGCGAGTACGAGGACGCGCTGACCGCCCTGGACAGGGCCCTCACCCTGCTCGGCGATCCGGGGCAGGGGGACGACCACGCCGGTGAGTGGGCCGAGTGCGTCCGCCTCGCGGGCGCCGTGGAGGGCATCTACCTGGAGCGCCCGGCTCCCGCCCTGGCCCGCCTCGACCCCGCGATCGCCCGTCTGACGGCCCTGGGCCACACCGAGGAGGCCGAGTCGTTGACGTCCCTGGCGGCCCGCCTGCGCGACGAGGCATGACACACCGGTGCCGGGGCCGCCGACCGCCCCGGCACCGGAATGCCCTGGGGAGCAAGCCCGGCCCTAGAAGAAGCCCAGCTTCCGCGGCGAGTACGACACCAGCAGGTTCTTGGTCTGCTTGTGGTACACAGCTCAGGTGCAGTTTGACCAGCGAAAACGGCGCCGAGCGTCACAAGCTGCGGAGGGCTGGTCCTGGTATGGTCCGGATCTTGGTTCGAAGGTTCGTCGTGATGAGCGCTGCTCGGATGTCGCGCTTGGACGACGATGACGGCCTCGGCGCTGCTTCGAGAGGCGACGACGGGCCGCAGAAGCTGTCCTGATCGGATCGCGCCAGGGATGGATCCGGCGCTGGCGGAGGACAGGGCGGTTTCTTCGGCCCGGCCCTACAACCGTGGCGCTGTCCTCGCACTTAGAATTCGTCCTGTGCGGGCTCGGTCGGCTGAGGCGACGCGGCGGTGGGTTGATCAGTGCCTACCGGTATCTCCCGATCACGAGACGCCCCCGGGTCATGGTCGCAGAACCACGGTCCGAAGGGGCGGCTCCGGCGCAGTATGGCTGCGATCTGCAAGCTTGGGCGCGCGACATGGACCAGCTGCTTTGGAAGGGCAGAGCCGGCTGGCAGCCGTGGGTACTTCGCTCAGGAGTACAAGGTGTGGGCGAGATGCCGGTCGCGTATCAGGTTGCCCCTCGAAGTCGACGTGTTCCCGATGACCGTGCACGTGGAGTGCGTCGCGGTGCTGGAGCGTCTCCGAGAAAGCGCCTGACCTGCGGTATCTGGGGAGCGATCGGCTGTTCCACCTGTTTGGCGTGCTTGCAACAGGTGGACGTGAAGAATGCCGCCTGAGCTGCGGATTGCGGGGATTTGGAGGCCCGGTCGCGTGCCGTGTGCGGCATACGGCGGTGATTCCTGACGCACGAATGACGCATGTTCCGATGGTTCGTCAGTTGTGTCGGGGGCGCTGGACGCGGGGCGACGTGCTTCGGTCGGGCGACCGGGTCTGGACGGGATCCGGCTCTCGTCTCGGCAGGGGCACCGTGGACGCCCTGTCGGGGATCGGGCGGGTTTCGTCCCATGTACGGAGTCAGGAGCGGTCGGTGGCAGTGCGTCGTCCGGCAGCTGAAGGGCCTTTTAGACGTCATCCGCTTGTCGATTACGGGGCTGGACTGGTCGAACAGGGTTCCTGATCGGGTGATCGCGTGAGGGCCGGCCCATGGAAGCAGGGCCTCTTGGTAGTTCGGGGGTGCGATCCCAACCGAGTACCAGGAGGCCCTGTTGCCGAAGTCTTTCGCGTCCGCGTGCGTGGAGTCCAACTCGTTGCCACCGTCGTGTGACTGCCTCGCGCACAGGTTCGGCAACGCGGCGGACGGGCCGGACCGCGCTTCGAGTTATGGCTCCGACATGACGGAGGCGGAGTGGCGGTTCGTGCGGCCGTTGCTTCCGGTTCCGGCCTGGCTGGAGGGACGCGGCGGGCGGCCGGAAGGCTATTGCCACCGCGTCATGCTCGACGCAGTGCGCTATGTCGTGGACAACGGCGTGAAGTGGGTCAACCTGCCCGCGGACTTCCCACCGTATCGCCGGGTGCATGTCTTCGCCCGCCGCTGGCAGGTCACAGGACTGCTCGCTGAACTCCACGACCGGCTGCGCGACTGCGTCCGGGAGAAGGAGGGCCGCACGCAGGATCCGACGGCCGCGATCGTGGACTCGCAATCGGTGCGGGCGGCGGCGAACATCCCGCGCGAGACGTCGGGCTGGGACGGCGGCAAGAAGGTGGCCGGCCGTAAGCGGCACCTGGTGGTGGACTGCCTCGGCCTGGTCCTGGCCGTCGCAGTGACCGCGGCGAGTGTCCAGGACCGCGACGCCGCCGTCCCGCTGCTTCAGCGGCTGCGACAGCAGTACTTCTCCATCCGACTGGTGTGGGCGGACGGCGGCTATGCCGGCCGGCTCGTCGACTGGGCCCGCGAGAAGGCCCAGCTCACCCTGCAGATCGTCAAACGCACCGACGACACGACGGGGTTCGTGGTGCTGCCGCGCAGGTGGGTGGTGGAGAGAACCTTGAGCTGGCTGATGCGCTCGCGTCGTCTGGTGCGCGACTACGAAACCCTGCCGGTCATGCACGAAGCCATGGTGCTGTGGTCGATGACCATGCTCATGAGCGGTCGCCTGGCCGGACGCCGCCCGGGCGGCTTCAGAGGGCCGGCACCGCGAGCGCGGTGAACACTCCTGGCCGCACCTGGAGTGCCCATCCTCGCTCCACCAGGCGTTTCGCCTTCGATCGCACCCCCTCGACCTTCGCCGGGACGGCCTCCAGTCCCAGCGCGATGGCCAGTTGCTGGCAGCGCATGCCCTCCCGGCCCGCTTCAGACTCCAGCACCGACAAGATCCGCTGGTAGTCCGGCGCGAGGGCCGTCGCTGTCATGCCCGACTCCCGCCGGGGCACCGTCGAACCCGCCACCGTGCTTCCCGTCGGTTCCGGGGCCACCGAAGGGGCCCCGGCCAGTACCTCGGTCACTGTCACCCGGGCATCCACCAACCGCTGAAGCACAGCCTCCGCCTCACCGAGCGCGGCCTGCACCCGCTCGGCCTCCTCTCGCAGCCCCGCGATCTCTTCCCGGACCTGTTTCTCCCGGGCCTCCAGCAGACCGAGCACCGACGCCACCAGCGACCTCCACGAGCCAGACGAGCGGACGAACCACGCCCATCTCTCCCGCCACCAACGGGAGTTCATGCCCACCCACCCGAACTAAACGATCACGTTCGGAAAGCGGATGACGTCTGAGAGGATCGAGCCATGGCACGTCCGTCCTCTTACCCGCCCGAGCTTCGTGAGCGCGCGGTACGCATGGTCGCGGAGATCCGTCCCAACTACCCGACCGAGTGGGCCGCGATGAGGGCAGTCGCAGCCAAGCTGGGCATCGGTGCGGCGGAGACGGTGCGGACCTGGGTTCGCAAGGTCGAAGTAGACGCCGGCCAACGACCAGGCGTCACGTCCGAGGAGGCCGCGGAGATCAAGCGGCTGCGGGCCGAGAACGCCGAACTGCGGCGGGCCAACGAGATCTTGAAAGCGGCGTCGGCTTTCTTCGCGGCCGAGCTCGACCGGCCGTCGAAGCGCTCGTAGCGTTCATCGACGCACACCGCAAGGTGTTCGGAGTCGAGCCGATCTGCCGTGTCTTGACCAGCCATGGGCTGAGGATCGCAACGAGCACCTACTACGCGGCGAAGAACCGTGCCTCCAGCCCCCGGTCGGTCCGGGACGCGGAGCTGAAGACGCAGATCCGCCGGGTCCACACGGACAATTTCAGCGTCTACGGGGTCCGGAAGGTCTGGCGGCAGCTGCATCGCGAGGGCATACCGGTGGCCCGCTGCACCGTCGACCGGCTGATGCGCGACCTCGGTCTTCAAGGCGCCCGACGCGGGAAACAGATCCGGACCACCATCCGGGACGACGGCCACGACAGGGCCAGCGACCTGTTGCAACGCGACTTCACCGCGTCCCGTCCTAACGAGCGGTGGGTGGCCGACTTCACCTACGTGGCCACCTGGTCCGGGATCGTCTACGTCGCGTTCGTCGTGGACGTGTTCTCCCGGGCGATCGTGGGCTGGTCCGCTGCCACCAGCAAACGGGCCAAGCTCGTCCTCGACGCCCTCGACGCCCTCGACGCCCTCGACGCCCTCGACATGGCGCTGTGGCGCCGGGACCGAGCGGGAACTTCTACTGGACCGGGCCTTGTTCACCATTGAGTGGTGTGCATCGTGAAGTAGCAGGTAACGGGCCTGGCGTGCGTCGGCTCCGGGGTACTCATGCTGGTCACGGGCGGGTGACTTCGGTGGAGATCGTCGGTCAGCGGGCGGCTTCCCCGTTTGTGAGGACGAGCAGGCGTGGGCGCCCTCCCTCATCGTCGCCCACTGCCGCGGCGCCGCCTAAATCCGCTGGCGGCCAACGCCTCGTCCTGCGACAGTGCCGGAATGGAGTGGAGAGCCGTTTCCGTGGCGGACGTCGACGCCCTCGCCGAACTGCTCGGCCGGGACGAGGAGGCGACGGTCGGTCGCCGCGAGTCCGGCCCCGCCGAGGCGCGCAGCATGCTGGCTGCCCCCGGCCTGGACCTGCCCTCCCGCACGTGGACCGCGTCGGGGCCCGACGGCCTGCTCGGCTTCGCCGCCCTCCATCCCGCGCCTCAGCCGGGCGAGCTGCGTGCCCAGTTGGTCGTCGCCCCGTCCCCGGACGCACCTGCCGTCACCGCGACGCTCCTGGACCGCCTCGACGTCTGGGCCGCCCACGACTTGCCGACCCCTGACAGGCCGGTGACGCTGTATCAGCTTCCTGGCTGCTTCCCCCACGACCAACTCCTCAGCCGCGGCTGGACCGTCGTGGACAGCAGCAGCCGCCTCACCGTCGACCTGGACGTCATCCGCTTCCCCGAGCACCCCGCGCCCGCGGTGCGCGCGGCCCGGAACGGGACCGACCTCCGCGCCGTCCACTCCGTGCTGAACGAGGCCTTCACCGACGACCCGGAGTACCCCCACCCGGACTTCGACGCCTTCCACCACGCCCAGCGCCGACGCGAGGGCTACAACCCCGACTTGTGGCTCCTCGCCGAACTCGACAGCGTCCCCGCCGGTGCCCTCATCGCCCGCGACCCCGTCGACCGCGCCTGGATCGCCTGGTTCGGCGTCCACCCCGCCCACCGCCGCCACGGCCTCGGCGCCCAACTCCTCACCACCGCATTCAGCCTCCTCCGCGCCCGCGGCCACCGCACGGTCGGCGTCGACGTGGACACCCACAACACCGGCGCCCTGCAGGCCTACACCTCCGCCGGCATGACCCTTCTCGGCGCGGCCGACCAGTGGCGCAGGACCTACGTCTGAACCCGGCGCCCGCCCTGCGTCAGGCAAGGGCGACGCCGCCGGTGGTAGGCCCGGGCGAGAGCCAGAACGATCGGTGGAGATCGCCGGTCAGCGGGCGACTTCCCGGTTCGTCAGGACGAGCAGGGCCCGCACCAGCGCGGTCGCCCACCTCGGGTCGGTGCGGAGCTTGCCCAGCACGCGCCAGTTCTTCAGGTGCGCGAAGCCGTGCTCGACCGGGGCCCGGACCGCGGCTAGCTGTATTGATCACGAGCGTTGTTGACGCTGCGGGTCTTGATCATGGCGAAGACCTCCGATGTGGTGGAGCTGTCTAGGAACACACCGCACGGAGGTCTTCGTGTCCCACCGTAATGCCCGCCTGACTGTTCACGGCAGGCGGCTGCTCGTCGAACGTGTCTGCTCTGGTCGGCCGGTCGCTCATGTGGCTGCCGAGATGGGAATCTCGCGTGCCACGGCCCACAAGTGGGTCCGCCGCTGGCAGTCAGAAGGCGAGCCGGGGCTGCAGGACCGCTCCAGCCGTCCTCTGACGACCCCGCACCGCACTCCGGCAACCGTGGAAGCCCGGGTCTGCCGACTGCGGCAGGACCGCAAACTCGGCCCCGCCCGCCTCGGCCCGATCGTGGGCCTGCCCGCCTCGACCGTGCACCGCATCCTGACCCGGCACGGCCTGAACCGGCTCGCGCACCTGGACCGGCCCACCGGTGAGGTCATCCGCCGCTACGAACGCGACCGGCCCGGCGAACGCATCCACGTGGACGTCAAGAAACTCGGCCGCATCCCCGACGGCGGCGGCCACCGGACGCTGGGCCGTCAGGCCAGCCGCGCCCGGCGCAGCAACATGGGCTTCGACTACGTTCATTCCGCTGTCGACGACCACAGCCGCCTCGCCTACAGCGAGATCCACCCGGATGAGAAGGCCGCCACCTGCGCCGGCTTCCTGCGCCGGGCCGCGGCCTTCCTCGCCACCTTCGGCATCGACCGCATCGAGCGGGTCCTGACCGACAACGCCTGGCCCTACCGCAAGAGCTTCGCCTGGCAGCAGGCCCTGACCGACCTCGGCGCGACCGGCAAGCTCACCCGTGCTTACCGGCCGCAGACCAACGGCAAGGTCGAACGCTTCAACCGCACCCTGCTCGACGAATGGGCCTACGTACGGCCCTACACCAGCAACACCGAACGCACCGCAGCCCTGGCAGACTTCCTACACACCTACAACCACCACCGCTGCCACACCGCACTCGGCGGTCAGCCACCGATCAGCCGTGTGAACAACGCTGCGGCTCAATACAGCTAGCGCCTTGTTAGACAGCTTCTGGCCCCTGGTCAGGGGCCGGTTGCGGGCCGCCTTGTAGCCGGTGATCACCGCCGGGTCCGCGTCCGAGCCGCCAGCGTCGAGACCGACGAAGCCGAGGTCCGCGATCGCGCCGAGGCCGGCCGCGCGCAGGTGGGCGGTCAGTTTGTCGTGGCGGCAGGCGGTGATCTCCGAGGTGCGTCCGGGCCTCACCGCGCTCACCCAGACCAGTCGGCCCTTGTCGTCGGTGAGCGCGATCACGAGCAGGCCGTGGCATTTGTGCTTGCCGGAGTAGTTCTTCCGGTTCTCGGTCCCGGTGCGGCGGTGGGTGCGGATCAGGGAGCCATCCAGCAGGACCACCCGCCACCCGATCGGGCGATCTTCTTCAGTGCGCGGTCCAGGCGCGGGGCGCGGGCGGCCACCAGCCCGACGACTTCCCGCACCCACCGGGACACCGTGGTGCGGTGCACCCCGTTCCCGCCGGCCAGATCGCCGGGCCGCTGGTCACAGCGCAGCACCGCCAGCACGATCCCGGCGATCCTCCCCGCGGACAGGGCCCGCCACCGCGACCCGATCTTCCCCAGGTGGCCGCGTATCAGGCAGCTGAGCCAGTTCAAGGTGGCGCTCGACAGCGGCAGGCGAGCGGTGTAGACAAGACCGTCGGGGCCCTCGGCGAGGCTGTTGCTTTTCTTCACACCAAACTCAACTGCCGTTGAGGGCACTCCAGTTACGCCACTGCGGCTGCCGGGCAGGCACGGCTACAGGCGCGCGGTGAACTTCCCGTCGCCGCGCTTGTGCAGCCAGCCGCGGTCCGCGAGCTTGACCAGCTTTGCCCGCAGCGGCTCCAGCTTCCCGCGCACCTCCACCTGAAGGCCCAGCTCTTCGCCCACCGCCCGCACCTGCACCGGACCGCCGGCGGCCCGCACGATCGCCAGGATCCGACGGTAGTCGCCGGGAAGCGCGGCGTAGTCAACACTGTCGCCGCGGTGCGGGACCAGCAGCACCGCCCGCCCGCCGACCTGCGCCGACGCTGGTGCGACGGCAGCCCGTTCCCCGGCGATCTGCTCGCTCATCCGCGCCAGAACCTGCTCAGCGACTGCGAGTTCATCCCGCTCGGCCCGCACCTGGTCCAGTTGCTTGACCAGCTGTTCTTCCAGACTGTCCAGTTCCGCGCGGCGCGCGGCGATCCGTTCCAGTACCTCGGGGTCCACCATGCCCGGGAGCGTAGGAGCCCCCGGGCTGGAACGGACCAGAACCCGCGAAGCCCTCCCTGCCCGACGATCTACACGGCAGACTGCCGCGCGCGACCAGCACGAGCATCGGGGCACGGAAGAACACCAGGCCCGTGACCTGCCACTTCACGATACACACCACTCATTCGGATGCGGGCAGTCAGTACACATCGTTCGCGTTCACCGCACATCTCCTCGATGCCGCCATCGACGCTTCGATCGGCACCGTCGGCGATGCTCTGGACAACGCGCTCATGGAATCCCAGATCGGCCTCTACAAAACGGAGTTGATCAAACCCCGCAAGCCCTGGCACGGCCTTGCCGACGTCGAACTCGCCACCGCGGAATGGGTCGACTGGTTCAACAACCAGCGCCTCCACACGGCGATCGGGGACATCCCGCCGCACGAGCACGAGACCAACTACTACGCTCAACACCAGCCCCAACCGGCGGCTGGAGTCAACGCATAGAGCCTCCACTGATCCCGGAGCGGTTCAGTGCTGGGCCGATAAGGCATACCGGGGAGCCGACCAACCCGTCTGTGTGCCCTTTTGTGGCCGTGGGCTCAAGCGGTAGCAGCGACGACACAACAGCACCCATGCCAAGTCCGCTGCCTCAATGAGCAGGCCATGGCCGCCCTCAAGAGCTGGCGCCTCCTGCGGGAACTGCGCTGCAGCACTAACCGGATCACCGACATCGTGAAGGCCGTCGTCCTTCACCACGCCTCAACCTGAGGTTGGAAAAGGCTCCTTGTGTGGTCGGGGGAGTCCTCTGGCAGCGGCACCCCGGGGCGCTGGAGAGCCTCGATACCAGCAACGGCGCGGACCTGCGGGTGCGGAGGGAGGTTCGGCAGCGGCGCCATGGTCTCTGCGTAGCGGACGCAAAGTACCTATGTGTCGGAGAGTCAGTTGTGTAGCTAATCATCCGAAGCGAAGGCATTTGCCAGCAAACATCGAGTGATCATTGTCACTTCTAGTTGAGGGAACCGGGTGAGGGTCTTGTGCATCTCATGAAGATCTCTTAAGAATCTCCTGCTCTTGATCCGTAAGTGTGGGGGGTTCCGTGCGTCCGGCACGTCCGCTTGGTGTTGTTCTCGCCTTCGTGTTGGCCTTGGTGGCCGGCACCGAGCAGGTCGCGGTGGCGCTCGGCCGGCAGGCCGCGAACTCCTCGACGAACGCTCCCGATCAGGTCTGGGGTTCCGCCGCGGGACGCGGCCACACCGCGTCCGCCGCGGCGACCGATGCTGCGGCCAAGGGCGGGCGTGCCGGTGCGCTGAGCGGTCGCGGTGAGTTGCCCGCAGAGCAGACCGACAGTGTCACCCGGCTGCCCAGTACCGCGAAGACGCCGAAGCCGGGGCCCGTGAAGCGGGCCGCCGCGCCTGGTGGTGCCGTGTCGCAGGGCTTCGACTCCCGGCGCAGCAAGGAGATCAAGGGCGAGCGTGCCGAGCAGGAGCGCACCTATCTCAATCCGGACGGCACCTACACCACCCGCTTCTACAACGAGCCGGTCAACTTCCGTGCCGAGGACGGCTCCTGGAAGCCGATCGACACTTCCCTGGTGCCTGTGGACGGCGCCGGTCCGAGCACGATGAACGTCGGTGAGGACGGTTTCGAGACCGCCTCGACCGAGGCGCAGATCGAGTTCGGCGGAACGGCCGATGCCGATCCGGTCGTGCGGATGGCCGTCGATGAGGGGGTTTCCGTCGGGTACAGCGTCGACGACGCGAGTGCCGCTGCCGGGCAGGCGGATGGCAGCACGCTGACCTACGAGGACGTACGGGCCGGTTCCGACGTGGAGTTCGTGGTCGGCAGCGACTCTGTGAAGGAGACCCTTGTCCTCAAGGACGGGGACGCGCCCACCGAGTGGCGCTTCCCGCTCCATCTGGACGGCCTCACAGCGTCCATCGACGGTCACGGCAATGTCGTGTTCAGCGACGCCGCAGGCGTGGTGCGCGCCTGGACCCCTGCCGGCTGGATGCAGGACTCGAACCTCGCCCCGGACTCCAACGAGGGCGTCATATCCTCTGGTGTCACCTACAGCCTGACCGAGGAGGGCGGCCGTCAGGTCCTCGTCGTGAAGCTGGACAAGGAGTGGCTGTCCGCGCCCGAGCGGGTCTTCCCGGTCCGGGTCGACCCGTCGGTGAAGTCCGTCGATGCCACCTCCGGCACGTACGTCGAGTACCCGTACACGCAGAACTTCGCCTCCGACACGGTGCTGAAGGTCGGTACGTACGACGGTGGCAGCCACAAGGCGGCTGCGTTCCTGCGCTTCACCGGCGTGGAGAGCACGCTGAAGAACGCGTGGGTGCTCGGCGCCAACCTCGCGCTCTACAACACCTGGTCGCAGTCGTGCACCGCGCGCCCGGTGACCGTGCACCCGATCACGTCCAGCTGGTCGGAGTCGACGACCTCCAAGTGGCCCGGCCCCTCGACCGGTTCGTCTCTCGCGTCGAAGAGCTTCGCGCACGGCTGGCGGCCTGCAGGAACTGAGAGCTGGTCCTGCGGCCCCGCCTGGTCGACCATCAAGCTCGGGTCGGCCGGCCGCAAGCTGGTCGACGACTGGACGCACGGCCGCAAGAAGAACTACGGCCTCGCGGTGAAGGCGTCCTCCACCGACTCCAAGGGATGGAAGCAGTTCGGCTCCGACGACTACCCCAACGGCAAGCCCAGCCTGGACGTCACCTGGACCAAATACGGCGCCGCCTACAAGCTCGGCGACTTCACCGCCGCGGTGACGGCGACCACCGAGGGCGCGGAGACCGTCACCGTCACCAATCAGGGGCAGGAGACCTGGCCGTCCGGCGGCAACTACCAGCTGCGCTACAACCTGTTCGATGCCGACGGTGACGAGATCACCGACAGTTCGAAGATCCGCTGGACCAAGATGCCGCAGGCCATCTCGCCCGGCGAGAGCGTCACCCTGGACGCCAAGATCGCACCGCTGACGCCGGGGACGTACACCCTGCAGTGGACGATGGACGACGTCGGCATCAGCCGTTTCACCACCGCCGGGGTGCCCGGCCCCGCCGTCAAGTTGTCCGCGGTGAACATCCCGCCGCAGCTCACCGCCGAGTCCCCGGGCAGCGGTGTCACCGTCAGCACCCTCACTCCCACGGTGTGGGCGAAGGGCAGTGACGCGGACCGTTACCCGAAGGCGGCGCTGCAGTACTGGTTCGAGGTCTGCGAGGTCTCGGGCAGCAACCTGCGCAAGAACTGCAAGACCGGCTCCAAGACCAGCGAGCAGCAGTGGGCGGTGCCCTCCGGCTGGCTCTCCTGGAACAAGACATACGCCTGGTACGGATACGCCTACGACGGCAGTGCCTCCTCCACCCGGCCCGGTGCCGCCCTCTTCACCACCCAGGTCCCGCAACCCAACGTGACCAGCCACCTCGGTGGCGCGGACAACGGCAAGGAGATCGGCACTCGTGAGGGCAACTACGTCACTGCCGCGACCGACGCGGCCCTGACCACCGTGGGCCCGGAGCTGTCGCTCACCCGCACCTACAACTCCCTCGACCCACGCACCGACGGCGCCTTCGGCACCGGCTGGTCCACCCGCTGGGACATGCAACTGCGCGAGGAGACCGCCACCTCGACGGTGCTCGTGACACTGTCCGACGGTTCACAGGCCCGGTTCGGGAAGAACGCCGACGGCACCTACACCGGGCCGTCGAGTGGTGCGCTGACGCTGGCGAAGTCGTCCACCGACTGGATCCTGCGGGAACGTTCCGGCGCCACCTACCGGTTCCTCGCCTCCGGCGTCCTCACCAAGATCACGGACGCGGCAGGACGCAGCCAGACCATCACCCACGAGACCTCCACCGGCGGCCCCGTGAAGAAGGTGACCGACAACCTCTCAGGCCGCTCACTGTCGTTCGGCTGGACCGGACGTCACGTCACCACCGTCACCACCAGCGCCGTCGACGCGAACACGCCCGGGCTGACCTGGTCCTACACCTACACCGGTGACCAGCTGACCACTGTGTGCCCGCCGACCTCGACCACCAAGTGCACCGTGTACGACTACACCGCCGGCTCGGTCTACCGCAGCGGTGTCCTGGACGCGGCCCCCACCTCCTACTGGCGGCTCGGCGAGAGCGAGGGCTCGGTCGCGGCCAGCGAGGCGGTTTCCCGCACCGGGCTCAACGACGCCGTGCACCGGGACACCGTCCTGGGCTCGGAGTCGGCGATCGCCGGGACGACGGACACTTCGGCGACCTTCGACGGCACCGACTCGGTCGTCGAACTGCCCACCGACACCCTGAAGACGGCCGCCTTCCCGACGATCGAGCTGTGGTTCAAGACGACCACCGCCTCCGGCGTCCTGGTCGGCTTCCAGAACACCGAACTCGGTGAGAAGCCCAGCTCCTGGCGGCCCGTGCTGAACATCGACGGTTCGGGCAAGCTCCGCGGGGAGTTCTGGCTGTCCGGTGTGTCCGGCGCGAGCCCGATCGTCTCCTCCAAGACCGTCACCGACGGTGCCTGGCACCACGCGGTCCTCACGGCCGCCGTGAACACCCAGACCCTCTACCTCGACGGCGTCAAGGTCGGCACCCTCGACGGAGTCCTGACCGAGCAGTCCCGCGACTACGCCTACCTCGGCGCCGGCTACGGCAGCGCCGGCTGGATGGGCCTGGCGGAGGGCGAGTACCGCTTCAAGGGCCAGATGGACGAGGTCGCCTTCTACGATCACACCCTCGATCCGGCGACCGTCTCCGAGCACTACGCCGACCGCGCCGCCATCGGCCAGCTGACGAAGGTCACGCTGCCGTCGGGTCGGGTGCACGCCACCGCCGCCTACGACGGCGTCAGCGGACGGCTCATCCAGCACACCGACGAGAACGGCGGGACCTGGAAGGTCTCCGCGCCCGCCTACTCCACCTCTTCGTCCTCCTACGCTGACACCATCCAGCGCAGTGGCCCGACCGGCTACTGGCGCCTGGGTGAACGCAGTGGCGCTGCGGCCGTGAGCCCGCTCGGCGACGACTACGCGGGCAGCTACCTCGACGGCGCGCACCCCGGCAGCGCGGGCATCTTCGCCGACGGCGACGACACGGCCGTCACCCTCGACGGGGACAGCGCGGTGGAGATGCCCGTCGAGACGCTGGGCACCAAAACGGCGATGTCCGTCGAGCTGTGGTTCCGCACCGAGAAGCCCGGCGTGCTGGTCACCAACCAGAACGCCGACCTCGGTGAGACACCGACCAGCTGGCGTCCCATGCTGCTGATCGACTCCGACGGCAAGGTCCGCGGCCGCTTCAGCGGCGGCGCCACCAGCCTCGTCTCCGGCACCACCGTCACCGACAACAAGTGGCACCACGTCCTGCTCACCGGCAATGAGGGCATCCAGGCCCTGTTCGTCGACGGTGACTACCAGGGCAGCACCACCTCGGCCGGGGTGCCGGGCGACCGCTTCTCCCAGGTCTTCGTCGGCGGTGGCTACTCCTCCGCAGGCTGGGACGGCAAGGACGCCGGCTACCGCCACTTCACCGGCCAGATCGATGAGGTCGCCTTCTACGACAAGGCGCTGGTGACCTTCCTGTACACCGGCTCGGTCTGGAAGTACATCAAGTGGGGCGCGGGCGAGACCGACACGCCCAACCAGCACATCCAGGCCCGCCGCTCTCTCGTCGCCGGACGGGGTGACCAGTACGACGGGGTCGCCGTCGCCGACGCGCCGGCCGCCTACTGGCGACTGGGCGAGGCCGAGGGGACGACGCTTTCCAGCGCGGTCGGCGGTGCGGCGATGTCGGCCACGCTCAAGCCCGACGCGGCCAACGTCTCGGCGGTCGATCAGATCGGCATCTTCGGCGCCGGCGACAACCGGGCCGTGAAGCTCAGTGGTGGCGGCACCCTTCAGATACCCGGGTCCATACCTTCCGGGGCGAGCGAGTTGACCGCAGAGATGTGGTTCAAGACTTCTACCGCGAAGGCCGTATTGCTGGGCTTCCAGAACGCGGCCATCGGCTCGACCCCCACGTCCTGGCGCCCGGTCCTCAACATCGACGGCGCCGGGAAGCTGCGCGGAGAGTACTACCTCTCCGGGGTCTCCGGCGCGACCCCGATCGTCTCCAGCCAGACGGTGACCGACGGCGAATGGCACCACGTCGTCCTGTCCGCCACCGGCAGTAAGCAGACCCTCTATCTCGACGGCGTCAGCGTCGGTGAGCTGGCCGGCGCGATCGTCGACCAGTCCCGCAGTTACGCCTACATTGGCGGCGGCTACGGCAGTTCCGGCTGGATGGGACTGGACTCCGGCAACTACTACCTCGACGGCCAGGTGGACGAAGTCGCCCTGTACCGGCACGCCTTGACCGCCGACCAGGTCTCCGCCCACTACCGGGCCCAGGCCGAGGCCGTCGACTCCGGCCTCACCTCCACCGTGACGGTCACCGATCCACGGGAGCGCGCAAGCACGACGAGCTACGACGCCCTCAACGGCCAGCGCGTTCTGGCGCGTAAGGACGCCCTCGGCGCGGTCACGTCGTACGCCTACGACAGCATCGGCAACCTGCACACGGTCACCGACCCCAACGGTCACTCGGTGGTCACCGGCACGGACGCTCGCGGCAACACCGTGTCGACCACGACGTGCCGGGACGCCGACTCCTGCTGGACGAGCTTCGCCTCGTACTACCTCAACGCGAGTGACCCGCTCGATCCGCGCAACGACAAGCAGCTCACCTACCGGGACCAGCGCTCGACGGACTACCGCGACGATGCGTACCGCACCGCCTACACCTACAACACGCTGGGCCAGCGCCTGACCACGGTCCGCCCGGACAACAGCACCGCCTCGACCACGTACACGGCAGGCACCGAGTCGGCGGTCGACAGCGGGACCGTCCCGGCCGGACTGGTGCTGACCGAGACCACCCCTGGCGGTGCCAAGACGTCGTACGGCTACTACGCCAACGGCGACCTGGCCCAGGTGACCTCCCCCTCCGGGCTCGTGACCTCCTTCACGTACGACGGCCTGGGCCGGAAGGTGACGGAGAAGCAGGTCTCCGACTCCTTTGCGAGCGGTGTGACGACCACCTACGGCTACGACAAGGCGTCCCATGTCGTCACCGAGACCGGCGCCGGCGTGAAGAACGAGATCACCGGTACGACCCACACCGCAAAGATCACCCGCGCCTACGACGACGACGGCAACCTGCTGTCCGAGTCGACGGCGGACACCACCGGCGGCGACACCGCACGCACGACGGCCTATCACTACGACGCCTACGGCCTGAACGACACGATCACCGACGCCGAGCAGAACGTCACCTCCTACGAGCACGACGAGTTCGGCCGCGTCAACGGCATGACCGACACCGCGGGCACCCACTTCACCTACACCTACACACCCCGTGGCCAGCACGCCACGACGGTCCTCGACGACTGGACGGGTGATCCGTCCGGCACGGTCCGGGATCTGACGGTGGTCTCCAACGCCTACGATCCGGCCGGCCGGCTCGCCTCCACGACGGACGCGATGGGCGCAACGACCGCGTACACCTACTACGACGACGGCCTCGCGGCCACGACCACGGCCAAGCAGGTCACTCAGTCCGACGGCACGAAGCACGACATCGTGCTGGAGGCTGCCACCTACGATCCGGCGGGCCACCTGGTCAAGCAGGTCAACGGCGGTGGCAAGACCACGCAGACGTTCAGCGTGGACGCCCTGGGCCGTACGGACACCAGCGTCCTGGACCCCGGCGGCCTGAACCGCACCAGAACGTTCGTCTACGACAGCGACGACCGGGTGAAGGAACAGACCCAGTCCATTACCGGAGACAGGAAGCTCACCGTCTCCTCGGCATTCGACGCGGCGGGCAACGTCACCCGGCAGACGGTCACCGACGGCACCAGCACGCACATCACCACCGCCACCTACGACGACCGCGGCCTGCCGTTGACGACGGTCACCCCGCGCGGCAACGCCACCGGGGCCGACGCGACCGCGTACACCACCACTTACCGGTACGACGCACTGGGCCGCCTGGTCCAGCAGACCGCTCCGCCGGTACAGGTGGAGGAGAACGGAGCCGACGCAACCACGACGAAGCCGACCACACTGACCGGCTACAACACCTTCGGCGAGGCCACGGAGGCCAAGGACGCCCGCGGCAAGGTCACCCGCACCGAGGTGGACCGTCTGGGGCGTACGACCGCGGTGACGCGACCCGACTACACTCCACCAGGCTCGACCACCGCGCTGACGGCGACGACCCGCACCACCTACGACCCGCTAGGGCTGCCGCAGACGGTCACCGACCCGCTGGGCCGGGTCACCAGCTACGACTACGACCAGTTCGGCCACCTGCTGTCGAAGACGGACCCCGTCGCCGACGCGATCAGCGCGGCCTTCGCACCGGACACCGATCTGACCCCCGAGTCCCTCACCAGCACGAACGGCGCGGGAGTCACCGCCTACACCTGGACGCCCACCGGTCACCAGCTCTCGGTCACCGACCAGACGGGCGCCCGTACCGAGGCGACGTACGACGAACTGGGCCGACAACTGACGGCGACCACGGTCGAGCGCTACCCGACCACGACGAACCTGGTCAGCAGCTACACATGGGACGACGCGAGCAACCAGACCGCGTCGAAGACCCCTGCCGGGATCACCACGTCCGCCACGTACAACCCGGCGGGCGAGCAGCTGACGGTGACCGACCCGGCTGGCACCACCCGGCTCGGCTATGACGGCCTGGGCCGCCAGATCGAGGTCACGGACGCGACGAACCGCCGCACGACCACGACCTACGACGCCCTCGGCAACGCCACGGCGACCACGGAGTACGGCACCGGCACCACCGCCCTGCGCACGGCGTCCGCGGAGTTCGACGAGGACGGCAATCGGATCACGTCCGTCTCGGCGCAGACCAAGGCGCGCACGACGTACATGTACGACGCGCTGGGCCGGATGACGAAGCAGGTCGAGCCGGTCTCGGACACGGCATCGATCACGACGGCGTTCGGCTACGACGCGGCGGGCAACCGGACCCGGCTGACCGACGGACGCGGCAACAAGACCGTCTACACCTTCAACAGCTGGGGCCTGCCCGAATCGACGATCGAACCGTCGACGACCGCCCACCCCGACGCGGCCGACCGCACCTGGACCACGGCCTACGACAAGGCCGGCCAGGCGGTGACGGAGTCGCTGCCGGGCGGGGTCAAGCGTGAGCGCACTTACGACGGTCTCGGCCGCCTGGTGGCCGAGACCGGCACCGGCGCCGAGGCGGCCACCACGGCCCGGTCCCTGTCGTACGACCTCGCCGGTCGCCTCACCGAGGTCGGCACGGCCGACGGGACCACGAAGAACACCTACACCTACAACGACCGCGGAGAACTGCTGACCGCGGCCGGCCCTGGCGGCGCCGCCGACTACCAGTACAACGCCGACGGCAACGTGACCTACCGCAACACCAGCGCGGGCAGTGCCGCATACGGCTACGACAGCGTCGGGCGTATCGACTGGGTCCAGGACTCCATCACGGGCAACCAGATCTGGTACGACTTCGACGCCGCCGGACGCCCACGCCTGGAGCAGTACGCGGCCAAGCCGGAAGGGTCCACGTCGTACACCGCCACGGGCCAGCGCACCTACACCTACGACGAACTCGGCCGCCTCCGTGCCGATACCGTCACGAACCCCGCAGGTACGACGACGGTCGCCTCGACCACGTACGACTACGACCTGGACGACAACCTGACGTCGAAGAAGACGACGGGAACGGCCGGGGCCGGGGACAACACCTACGGCTACGACTACGCGAACCGCCTGACGTCGTGGGCGAAGGACGGCACGACGGTGTCGTACGAGTGGGACGCGGCGGGCAACCGCACCAAGGCCGGCTCGACCTCCGCCACCTTCGACGCCCGCAACCGGCAACTGACCGATGGCGCCACGTCGTACGCCTACACGGCGCGCGGCACGCTGGCATCGGTCGACACCGGCAGCGGTACGGCGCGGACGTCGACCTTCGACGCTTTCGAACGCAAGATCAGCGACAGCGGCGCGACGTACACGTACGACTCCCTGGACCGCGTCCAGACCCGCGGCACGACGACCTTCACCTACGACGGAGGCTCCAACAACCTCGCCGGCGACGGCACCACCACCTACAACCGGGCCGCCGACGGCAGCCTGCTCTCCTCGGCAACGGGGACCAGCAAGCAGTGGGCCCTGACCGACCAGCACACCGACCTGGTCGCCGGCCTCGACACGAACGCCACCGCCGTCACCGGCTCCACCGCCTACGACCCCTTCGGCAAGGAGACCGCCACCAACGGCACCACGCCCGCGGTGGGCTACCAGTCAGGCTGGACCGACCCCACGAGCGGTGACGTCAACATGGCCGCCCGCTGGTACCAGCCGGGCACCGGCTCCTTCGCCTCACGGGACACCTGGCAACTCGATCCTCTTCCGTCCGGCCAGGCCAACCGCTACAGCTACGGCAACGGCGGGCCGCTCAACGGCACGGATCCCAGCGGACATTGCTTCGGCCCGGTCCTGCTGATCTGCGTGGCCGGTATCAGCGACGCCGTCTTCGGAACCAGCCTGGTCGCTGCCGGCTACTCCTCGTACCAGCTGGGCCACACCAACTTCTCACTGAGCTTCGGTGGCTCGGACAGCCTGACCACCGGCCACTACTACACCCAGTCGACCGCGCTCTCCCAGACGATGGCGAACACCGGCAGCCTGGCCGACGCGATCGCCGCACAGGCCAACAACCTGGCCCTCGGCGGCGGACACTCCGGGGGAGCCGGTGGCGGTGGCGGAGGCGGTGTCAACACTGGTCCTTACGTCTGCACCTACAACTGCGGCGGCGGTCTCGCCATCGCCCAGCCCATGGTCGTCACCCCGCCCAAGCCGCCCATCGATCAGAACCCCAACAACGGCGCGCACCCCAGGCCAGCCCCCACCCGCCCCATCCCCAAGCCCGACTGGGGCGGCAAGGGCAGCGGGGGCTGGGAGCCCGGTGACGGCTTCGATCTGATCATCAGCGCCCTGAAGATGCTCAGCCTCGCCGACGACGACGAGTACACGCCGGACACGCACGAAGCTCTGGGGACCGCACCCTCGCAGGACTCCGGACGCGGCTCGAACACGGATGACGAGGACGAGGAGAACTGCACCACGCACCTTGAGAAGACGAACGCCGAGCGCGGCGTGGCTGGGATTGTTTGCTTCAGAGCCCCCACCGGAGCGACCCAGGCTCAGATCGACGAGCTCAAGGACCACATCGCGGCTCTGAACGCGATCCCCAACTACTGGTCTCCGAAGGGCAGGGTTTCACCGCAGAACGAGCACGTCGTTGGCTCGGACGGCAAGGTGAGGACCCTCTCGAAGGTTGCCAAGAACATCAAGGAAAAGCACATCAGCGAAGTCAAGGACACTCCATACGAGTATCAGCCGGGTACTGTCGCCGGGCACCTTCCGGACACCACCTGGTCTGGCCAGCAGAGCCCCTACTGCTGGCATCAGCAGGACACACGGGTCAACTCGCTGGTGGGCTCCTACGGCACGAAGTATCAGGTCGGTTATCAACCGACAGGCTTCTACTACGCTGGCGTGAACAATGACCCCAGCACATATACGACCCAGAAGCCCACGGGGTCCGTGTCGCGCGGGCAGTACGGGATTTGCGAGATCAGCCGTCCTTGACAGTGGCCATGGAGAAAATCATGGGGATTCGAGACCTGCTCATTGAGCTAACCAATCAAATGATTCGCGAACACTTCTCCAAGACGCCGATTTACGGTATTGTTCCGCGGATTTATCCGCCCGCAACGAGGCAACAAATCGCTGCCCTCGGCGAATTTTTCGGGCAGGATTTGGAGCAAGGGTACAGTGAATTCCTCGCACTGACGGATGGGCTCGACGGCTTCTATCCTGGAATGCGGATTTTGGGGTGTCGAGACTGGTTGCGAGAGGGATCGGAAGGTATTCCCATCCAATATTTGGAGATTCTCCGCGAGTCGGGAACTCCGGCCGATGTCGGACTCCCTGGAGACGTGAACCTCTCCCCCGTCGCGATCGATTCAGATGGGACGGATGGAATTTTCATGCTAAAAGCCCCTGAAATTCTCCCAGAGAGGTTCTGGTGGATCGGCGAAGGCAGTAGCTCCTTTTTCGGGACGTTCGCCGACTTGCTCGGCTTTGCGATCGATCCACTTTCCTATTCTCCCCGCGGAGAGGTTACCTGACAGTTGGGCGCTGACCAGAAGACAAGCAATGCCTGATAATTCACCCAAGGGTCCACAAGGCGGTGCCGACTTGTCTTCGCTCATGTCCGGCGATGTGCGGGAACAACTCGCCCGCACTCCGGGCGAGAACACTCCCAAGGAGCCGTCCGCGCGAGCCCGCACGGTCGTCACCGAACGCCACCGACGGCAGGAGGCCCGGGCGAACTGCCCGAGGGCTGGCGCACCGGACCGTTGTGGCGGGAGAAGAAGCGCGGTCGGCGGATACGGTCGGCGCTCGGCGTGCTGGTCGCGGTGGCGGTCGTGGCCCTCAAGCCGTCGGTGATCCCCGGCCCGGGGGTGCTTCTATCTGTTCGGTCAAGGTCTGTGTGCTTGGTCAGGCTGCTTGTTCGTGCCTGGGCTGGTAGAGGGTGCGGTGTTTGAGCATGGCGTGCAGGACGTCGACGCGGCGGCGGATGAGGCAGATGAGGGCTGCGTTGTGGCGTTTGTTCTCCGCACGTTTCCTGTCGTAGTAGGCCCGCGATTCGGGACTGCTCAGGGAGGCGGCCAGGAACAGGGCCTGTTTGAGCGTCTTGTTGCCGCCCCGCGCCCGGCCCTCCGCCGGGTCGCCGGCCGCGGAGTGGGCCACGGGCGCGGCCGCGATCGAGGTGCCGGAGGCCAAGGCGGTCGGCGGGGTCACGGCCGCCGACGTCGCGGAGGGGCTGCGGCTCACGAAGGAGTACCTGGTCGCCGCGAACCTCGATCGCGAAGTGATGTACGGTGCCGAGCCGACGAAGGCCCTGGGGCTCATCGACCCGCTGCAGAAGGACCACCTCTCCCGGCTGCGGTCCCGCTGAGCCGGCCCACGGTGGAGAACGACCCCAAGTGGGAGTTCACGCGCTTCGACCCCGACGAGGTCGAACTCGTGGGCAGCGAGGTGAAGGTCCGGGGCCGGATGACGGTGGGGAAGCGCGGACAGTCCGGGCAGGCGCGGGTTCGGCCGGGCTACACCTTCATCTATCCCCTGGCCAAGTGCGGCGGCGAAGAGGTGGTCCGCGCGATCGTCCGCATGGTTCTCGATGTGGAGGTCTCGGACCTCGCCCGCTTCCAGAGGGCCAAGGGAGATCTCTGGGTGTTCCGGAGCAACGCCGAGATCGGCACGACTTCTGCCGGAAGGGTGACGGCTTTATCCACCCGATGTTCCAGGCCGACCCGTACGCGAGGCCCCAGGCGACCGGCGAGGTGAGCGACCCGTATGACTGCGGCAGGCCGCTGGACGGGATGGACGAGTACGGCACCGTGTCACGGACCTGACGACCCGATACGAAGAATGCGAAGAAGAGGAACAGCAGTGTTCAGTGGGAACCGCCGAAACCCGGCCATGGTGTCGCTGTGGCTGGCCCTTGCGTTGGCAGCCCTGTGCACGGTCGGGTGCGGGGCCGGTGGCGACACCGGCAGCGCCCAGCCGGAAGGGCCGGAGGCATCGCCTACGCGTTCAGCGACACCGTTGACGGACGGCGAGAGGTCTGAGCCGTCGGTGAATTCGCCCGCGAGCGCGTCGCGGTCGGCGTCCCCGAATCCGACGCCCTCGAAGTCCAAGGCAGTTCAGGAGACTTCGGGAGTTTCCTCGGGAAGTGGGTCCGGCGGTTCGGCCGGGGCCGGTGATTCCGATGCCGTCCCGCAGAACCCCAACCGTGGCTCGACGCCTCCACCGGCGCCGTCCCGGCCGACCCCTACACCGGAGTACAGCTCGGGCGCATGGCAGCACGGCGACCCCGTCGAAGCGACCGCTCCGGCCGCGACACCGAGCCAGAGTTGAGGCACAACCGTGATCAGCCGCGAGGGTCGGCCGGGTGGGGTGACTCCGGGGCGTCTATGCGACCGGTGCGCGGGGTGCGTGCCTGCAGGCTCCGTCTGCACGCTTTCCTCACGGCTTCGTGGGCCCCTTCGCCGCGCACAGCTGCCGGTGCACCGCACCGGAACGGTCAACCTGCGCGGGCTGCGGCCCTTGCTGCGGGCGGAGTTGCAGTGGGGCATGTATGTCCACGGTCTGCAGTCGGTCGCCGTGTGGCATCTGACGTGGGTGCAGTCGCTCGCGGACGAATGCCAGCGCCGCGACGTGGCGTCCCTTGTCGGCCTGGATGCGTCTGTCTTCCGCCGCGCCTACCACCAGCGCATGGTCCAGGAGGTCCAACAGGCCCTACGGAAGATCTACTTCGCTCCCTCCGACACCCGGGAGGCCGGCTACATCGAGACCGAGCACTTCGGGATGCGCTTCCCGGGCCGCTCCAGCTACGTCGACCTGACCTGTATCTCCCAGCGGTGGCTGCGCGACCTGTTGTGGGATCACATCGCTGACGCGCTGAGCTCGCCCACCTGTCCGCGCAGCGCCCAGCCGGTGGACTTCGTGCGCCGCGCTGGCGCCGGACTGTCCGCGTTCTTGGAGGCCGAGGCACCCTGCGGCGGCCACGAGCCCAGCATGCTGCGCGGCGAGCACATTCACTGTTTCGTCGCGGACCTCCGCAACCGCGAACGCCTCGGCCTGGCCTTCCGCGGCCAGGCCCGCCTGGACGGCAAAAGGGCCAAGGTTACTGAGAACTCACGCCGGATGGTATTCAACTACGGCCGGGCCCTGCTGCGCGGCGCGCTGAACAGCGGCAGCGCCGAGAGAATCGGCTTGGACCGCGGCTTCATCGCCGCCATGCCTGTCGGCGGCCCGGGCACGCCCCGCAGCCGCAACCCTTTCCTCGACGAAGTCGCCCGGGCGCTTGCCGACGAGGCCAACCTGCGGCAGCTCGCCGACGGCCACGACCGGCACGACCGGGGCCTGCGGGATATGTGGGAGATCATCATCGTCACCGGGCGGCGCGCCAGCGAGGTCATCCAGCTCCGGCTGGACTGTGTCGGCCGGTACGGCGGGCTGCCCCTGCTATGGCATGACCAGACGAAGGTCGGCAACCTGAACGCGGCCGTCCGTATCCCCGACCATCTCCTGGACCGGCTCGAAGAACGCCGCCAAAAGACCCTGGCCCACTACGCCGACCGGCACGCCAGCCGCCTGCCCACTCCCGCCGAGCGCGCCCATCTGGCCTTGTTTCCCACCGACATCCTCAACCCCGACGGCCGCCGCGCTTTGTTCTACACCTGGTTCCACACCGGCTTCCGTAGCTGGCTCGCCGAGCTTGACCTCGGCGGTCACTACGTCGCCCACCAGGCCCGGCACACGCTGGCCACCCGGCTGCTGCGACACGGCGCGAGCCTGACGCACATCCGCCGCTACCTCGGCCACGTCTCCGACCGCATGGCCGAGCACTACGTCCACCTGACCCAGCCGGATCTGGACAACGTCCTCCAGCACGTGTGGGTCGCCGGACCCGGCACCGCCCACCCCGGCGAACTCCTCCCCAGCGACATCACCCCGCTCACCCGCGAACAGGCCCAGGCCCTGGCCATCGACCTGTCCCGCCGCAGCACCCCCGCCGAGGGTGGATTCTGCACCTTCCAGCCCGTCGTGAATGGCGGCGCCTGCCCCTTCAACCTCGACTGCCACAACTGCGACAAGTTCGTCTTGTCCGGCGCCGACCTCCTCTATTGGCGCCGCAAACGGGAACAGTGGCGGCTGCTGGCCAAGACCGACGCCGCTGTTGAGTGTGTCCACCAAACCATCGCCCGGCTCCGACGCGGGAAAGCTCAGATCAGTGTCGCCGTCGTCGCCCGCCGAGCGGACGTCTCCCGCACCTTTCTCTACGACAACGTCGAGGCCAGAGCTGCGGTCGCCGCAGCTCTGACGCAGGTCGGCGAAAGGCGGACGGGGATCCTTGTTGAGCAGGACGGCGAACGCGAGGCGACCTGGCGCGAACGGGCGTTGAACGCCGAGGACGCCCTCAAGGCCGCCCACGCCGAGATCCTCGCCCAGCGCAACCGTATCGGTGAACTCCTCGGTCAAATCCGGGACTTGGAAGCCGAACGGACCGAGGAGGCCATCCAGCGGGTCAACACCGAGAACACCAGCCTCAAGCAACGAGTCCGTCAACTGGCCGCCGACAATCGCACCTTCGATGAACGGCTCAAGGCCGCCCGTTCCTTCGCTTCCAGGACCGGCGCATCGCCGACCTCGAAGCCCGGCGTGCCGACCCGCTTTGTTGAGGGGGAAACGATCTACCCTCGCAGCAACCGTCGGCGGAGGGCTTCCTGCTCTGCGCTCCGCTCAGGGGCCGCCTGCTGCGGCGCAGGCATGGTGGGCGCGTGAGCGAGGGCGTGGTCGATGCGGTCGCTGCTGCGGATGATGTCTGCGTCGGACTGTGGCGCCGGCCATGTCACCAGGAGGTAGTCCTCCACCGGCTCGGCGCTGGCCTTGTCCGGAAGGACGTTGCGGCCTCGCGCGTGAACGCGGAGGCGGTACCAGCCCGGTCCCGCTGGGCTGAGGGGCCGAGTTCCGCGACCGGGCCCTGTTCGAGGGACTCGACCCGGAGGAGGCCCGTGGGGGCGTGCACACTGACTTCCACGATCTCCCCCCAGGAGGCATCCATGCTCGCGGCCGGGGGACCGGCCAGAGCGGTTGCAGCTGACCGGATCTGACCGGTGTGGATCCCCGTGACGATGAGGGCCCCCTGGGACATGGGGACGGCGAGCCCGTTGCTCCAGTCCGCCGTCTGGACAGGGATTTACGCCTCTCACATCGAACGGTTCGGGGTCTTGCCGGACGGTCGACTGTTCCGGAATCAGGCCGGCAACTATGTGGATCCCGCGGCGTACGGCACGACGTGGGCGCGGGCGCGGAAATACGTCCTGACGCGTACGGAACTCGCTTCCGGGCTGGCCAAGCGGCCCTACGATCTCCGGCACGCGGGGATCTCGTTCTGGCTGTACTCGGGTGTCGACCCGGCGGAATGTGCCCGCCGCGCGGGCCAGAGCATCGAGGTGCTCTTTCGTCACTATGCCAAGTTCCTGGATGGCGTCCGGGAACAGGCGAACCGCCTCATCGAGCAGTCCATGCAGGAGTGGGACCGCGTCAACAG
Organism: Streptomyces sp. Act143; assembly: GCF_003143935.1. Taxonomy (GTDB): domain Bacteria; phylum Actinomycetota; class Actinomycetes; order Streptomycetales; family Streptomycetaceae; genus Streptomyces. Next base: position 9,290,930 of record NZ_QFRX01000001.1, read on the forward strand.
CGTGGCGGCTGTGGAGTGAGTCGGGGCTTTGGTCCGTGACTGGTCCGGAAGAGCTGGTCAGGAGTGGGACAGCGATGGGAGGAACTGGCGGTTACGACATAAAACGAGCCCCAGGGTGAGTGGAGCGAGCGAGAGGCGCCTGACGGTCGAAAGACCAGGTCAGGCGCCTTTTCTCGTGCCCTTAGAAGAAGCCGAGCTTCTTCGGCGAGTACGACACCAGCAGGTTCTTGGTCTGCTGGTAGTGCTCCAGCATCATCTTGTGCGTCTCACGGCCGATGCCCGAGCCCTTGTAACCGCCGAACGCCGCATGCGCCGGGTAGGCGTGGTAGCAGTTCGTCCACACCCGGCCCGCCTGGATGCCCCGGCCCGCCCGGTACGCCGTGTTGATGTCCCGGGTCCACACGCCCGCGCCGAGGCCGTACAGCGTGTCATTGGCGATCTTGATGGCGTCGTCGAAGTCATCGAAGGACGTCACCGACACCACCGGTCCGAAGATCTCCTCCTGGAAGATCCGCATCCGGTTGTCGCCCTCGAAGATGGTCGGCTGGACGTAGTAGCCGCCCTTCAACTCGCCGTCGTGCTCGATGCGCTGCCCACCGGTGAGGACCTTGGCGCCCTCCTGCCGGCCGATGTCCAGATAGGAGAGGATCTTCTCCAACTGGTCGTTGGACGCCTGGGCGCCGATCATCGTGTCCGTGTCGAGCGGGTGGCCCGTCTTGATCAGCTCGGTGCGGGCGACCGCGGCCTCCATGAACTCGGCGTAGTGGCCGCGCTGGACCAGCGCCCGCGACGGACACGTGCACACCTCGCCCTGGTTGAGGGCGAACATGGTGAAGCCTTCCAGCGCCTTGTCACGGAACTCGTCGTCCTTCGCCGTCACGTCGTCGAAGAAGATGTTCGGGGACTTGCCGCCGAGTTCCAGGGTGACCGGGGTGATGTTCTCCGAGGCGTACTGCATGATCAGCCGGCCGGTCGTGGTCTCACCGGTAAACGCCACTTTCGCCACCCGCGGGCTGGACGCCAGCGGCTTGCCCGCCTCCACGCCGAACCCGTTGACGATGTTCACCACGCCCGGCGGCAGCAGGTCCGCGACCAGGCTCATCCAGTAGTGGATGGACGCCGGGGTCTGCTCGGCGGGCTTCAGCACGACCGTGTTGCCCGCGGCGAGCGCCGGCGCCAGCTTCCAGGTCGCCATCAGGATCGGGAAGTTCCACGGGATGATCTGCGCCACGACCCCGAGCGGCTCATGGAAGTGGTACGCCACCGTGTCGTCGTCGACCTCGCCCAGCGAGCCCTCCTGCGCACGGATCGCGCCCGCGAAGTACCGGAAGTGGTCGATGGCGAGCGGAATGTCGGCCGCCAGCGTCTCCCGCACCGGCTTGCCGTTCTCCCAGCTCTCCGCCACCGCCAGCGGTTCGAGATACGCCTCCATACGGTCGGCGATCTTCAGCAGGATGTCGGATCGCTCGGTCACCGAGGTGCGCCCCCAGGCCGGGGCGGCCGCGTGCGCCGCGTCGAGCGCCCGTTCCACGTCCTCCGCCGTGCCCCGCGCGATCTCGGTGAACGTCTGCCCGTTCACCGGCGAGGGGTTCTCGAAGTACTGCCCGCGGATCGGCGGCACGTACTCACCGCCGATGAAGTGGTCGTAGCGCGCCTGGTAGGAGACGATCGCGCCCTCGGTGCCGGGCGCCGCGTAACGGGTCATGCTGGTCTGCCTCCCTGCGAAGCGCTGCCCGCCGTTGGGCAGCTCTCGGCGCGAGGCTAGAAAAGCGGACGTTGCAACTACGTTGCCGACGGCCGCCGCCAGCCGAACTCGGACTCCAGGGCCGCGAGCCGGGCCCGCACCGCCGCCGTCGGCCGCACCGCCGCCAGCGCCCGCCACACGTCGAAGTCGTCCTCGCCCCAGGGCGTGTGCGCCCAGTCCGCCAGCAGGTCGGGGTCGCGGCAGGCGATCAGCGCGGTTCGGAGCCCGTCGGCGAGCCGGTGCCGCAACCGCACCACCGCCGGCGCCTGCGAGGAGGGCAGCAGCGGACCGGTGTACGCCGTCACCGCCGCCGTCACCGCCCCGGTCTCCAGCCGCCGCTCCACCACGGCGACGTCCGACTCGACCGGCACCGTCAGCCGGTACGGGCGCGACTCCAGCAGCTCGGGACCGAGCACCCGGCGCAGCCGCGCCAGCTCGGCCCGCAGCGTCACCGGCGTCACCGACTCGTCCTCGTACAGCGCGCACAGCAGCTCGTCGCCGGTCAGCCCCTCCGGGTGCCGGGACAGCAGCACGAGGAGCTCGCTGTGCCGACGGCTGAGCCTGATCCTGCGCCCGCCGACCAGCAGGTGTGCCTCGTCGCGGCCCAGCGCGGTCAGCTCCGCCAGGTCGGCGGCGGGCAGCTCCGGCGCGAGCAACGCCAGCTGGGACTCGGCGGCCCGCGCCACCGCCTGCACGAAGCCCAGGCTGTGCGGATGCGCGAGCCCGTCCCCGCCGGTGATGTCCACGGCACCGAGCACCCGGCCCGTGCGCGGGTCGTGCACCGGGGCCGCCGCACAGGTCCACGGCTGCACCTGCCGGATGAAGTGCTCGGCCGCGAACACCTGTACCGGCCGGTCCACGGCGACCGCCGTACCCGGCGCGTTCGTCCCCACCGCGGTCTCCGCCCAGCGCGCACCCGGCACGAAATTCATCCGGTCCGCCCGCCGCCGGGTCGACGCGTGCCCCTCGACCCACAGCAGCCGACCGTGCGCGTCGCACACCGCGAGCAGATGCTCGCCGTCCGCCGCGAACGTGCCCAGCAGCTCACGGAAGAGCGGCATCACGCGCGCCAGCGGATGTTCGGCCCGGTACGCACCTAGGTCGCCGTCCACGAGCTCCACGCTCGCGGTGGCGTCCGGACCGACGCCGGCCCGCGCCGAACGCCGCCACGAGTCCGCCACCACCGGACGCACCGGACGCGGCACGGTACCCGCCTCGGTGAACGTCTCGTGCGCCCGGCGCAGCATGCGCACGTGCTCGGCAGGGTCGGCCCCCGGCGACAGGGCCACCCACGGATCGGTCAACGTGGCCTCCCCGGACGGCGATGCGGCTGGTGCCATCGTCACCCCAGGTACACGCCCGGACAACCTTTTCGACCGCAGTCACTCGAACGACGTCATCGCACGGCCCGTTCGACCGCCCTCATGTACCGCGCCCAGTCCCAGTAGGGCCCCGGATCGGTGTGGTCCGTGCCCGGCACCTCGTGGTGACCGATGACGTGCGTCCGGTCGATCGGGATGCCGTGCCGCAGACAGACGTCCGCCGTCAGGGCCGCCGACTGTTCGTACAGGGCGTCGGTGAAATACGCCGGCTGGTCCACCCACCCTTCGTGCTCGATGCCGATGCTGCGCGTGTTGTATTCCCAGTTCCCCGCGTGCCAGGCGATGTCGGCCTCGCGGACGCACTGCGCGATGTTCCCGTCCCGGGAGCGGACCACGTAATGCGCGGAGACCTTCTTCCCGGGGCTCCGGAAGGTGCCCAGGGTCCTGCGGTAACTGGTCTGCGTGACATGGATGATCACGAGGTCGACCCGGTGGTCCGTCGGCCGTTTCGACCGTGTGCGGTTGGCAGGTGTCGCCGGCTGCCATTCGGCGAGCGGATGGTCGACGGGGTGGGTCTCCGCCCCGGCTCGCGCGTCGGGCAGCAGCGCGTACGGGACAGCGGTCAGGGCGGCGCCCTTGAGGAGTCGCCGTCTGCTGGGCAGTGGTCGTGCCCGGTCCATGAACGATTGCCTTTCGGAGGAGCGGTGTATCGGGGTTGAGCCGTGAACGATTGCCTTTCGGTGGTGTGGTGCCGGGTCGAGGCGTGAACGTCTTTCGGTGGTGTGGTGCCGGGGCGAGCCGTGGTTCAGGGAGTGAGTGTCTCCGCCGTCTCCCGCAACCGGGCATGCATGCCGCGGTGCGTCTCCCGCGCGGGCAGCCACTCCTTGCGGATCTTCGCCACACAGGTGTAGTTGGTGTCGCACACGTTGGCCAGCGGCGACTCGACGGCCTGGGTGGCGAACTGGTACGCGTCCAGCTCGCTGAACCCGTAGTCCCGCACGAGCCACTGCACCAGATCGAGCTGGGATATCCGGAACGCGTCCTCCAGCGGGCGGGCCGACCCCGTCGAGATGATGTGCGTGTCCGATTCGATGCGCGGCCAGGGCGTGGCGAGCCCCTTCAGCAGTTCCACGATCACCACCGTGTTCATCGCGCACTCGACGGCGACCCCGCAGGTCTCGCCCTCGCCCTGCCGGGCGTGCCCGTCGCCGAGGCTGAGCAGCGCGCCCTCCACGTTCACCCCGAGGTAGCAGGTGACGCCGGCCCGCATCTCCGGTGTGTCCATGTTCCCGCCGTGCGCGTCCGGCACCAGCGCCGAGCGGACCTCCAGGTTGGCCGGGGCCACGCCCACGGTGCCGTGCATCGGGTCCATGGGCAGCTCGGCCTCGATGTCACTGTCGTGCGCCCGGAACCGCGCCGTGCGACGCGTCCGGTCCAGCTGCCAGATCCACACCGTCTCGGGAAGCGGCGGTTGCAGCGTGGCCGTGGTGTGGGTGGAGGTGAGCGCGCCGAAGAGGGGGACCGTGGTGGACGCGGCCCAGTCCCTCGCCGGTTCGATCGACACGAAGTGCACGGCGACCGTGTCGCCCGGTTCGGCGCCCTCGATGTGGAAGGGGCCGGTCTGGGGATTCAGGAACGGGAACTCGCAGACTTCGGACACCAGGTCCTTCTCGGACCGCACCCGGCCGCCGAAGCAGTCCTCGGTGTACAGGTCGAGGACCGTGCCGGGCACGATCCGCGCCACGGGCGGCGCACCGCCGAACGTCCAGGCGTACTCGCCCGGTTCGGGCCGGACCGTCAGGATGCGGGGGTCGCTCATCGCCGTACTGCTCCGTTCTGTTCAAGGTCGGTGGGGGAGGGGGCGTCGAGGTGGACGCGGGCCGTCTCGGCCACGCGTCCGGGACGGCGTCGTATCAGCACGACCAGCACCACGGCTCCGGCCGCCATGGCGGTTGCGCCTCGCGTGAATCACGGTACGGCGCGGGCGGGTCGGGCAGAAGGGTGCGGTGGGTTTCGGTGGACGACGCCGGATCTGTGGATATCTCGATCACCCACAGGGGTGAAGCCGCCCTGGGAGCAGGCGCGTTCGGTCATGGACCGACCTTGGGGGCAGGCGGGTTGCGGCACGTTCGGGCGTGGTGCGGCGCGCCGGGGACAAGCGGGTGTGGGGATGGTGGACGCGCTGGGGGCAGGCGGGTCCGGGCATGGTGGGCGGGCCGGGGTCAGGTCCTTTCGGCCACCGCGGCTGGGTCGTCGAGGACCCCGCGGACCACCGAGTGCGCGGCGCCGAGCAGCGGTCCCTCGGGTCCGAGCCGGGACACGGACACCGGACAGGCGGGGCCCGCGGTACGCCGGTCGAGCTCGGCCTCCAGTGAGGGCAGCAGCCAGGGCGCGAGCCCGGACAGGGCACCGCCGAGCACGACGCTCTCGGGGTCCAGCAGGTTCACCGCGCCGGTCAGCGCGACGCCGAGCGCCACCCCCGCCTCGCGCAGCGCACGCCGTACGTCCTCGTCGCCGTCGGCGGCACGGCCCGCGAGGAGCCCGACACGGTCCTCGCCCGGTTCGAGCCCGGCGGCCCGCAGTACCGCCTCCTCACCGGCGTACTGCTCCAGGCACCCGCGCCCCCCGCACGGACAGGGCGGACCCTCCGGCTGCACCGGCACATGCCCCAGCTCACCCGCGAAGCCGCGGGTGCCGCGCAGCAGGCCGCCGGCGACGACGACCGCCGCACCGATACCGATCTCCGCCGACACGTGCAGGAAGTCGCGTGGCGTCGCGTCCCCGAGCCAGAGCTCCGCGAGAGCACCGAAGTTGGCCTCGTTGTCCACGGTCAACGGGTACCCGGAGGGCAGCAGGGCGCCGAGATCGGTGTCGTGCCAGTCGAGGTTGGGGGCGCGGACGACGGTACGGGCGTCGCGGGCGACCAGGCCCGGCACGGCCACCGCGAGCCCCGCGGGCCACAGGCCCTCGCCCTGCGCCTCGGTGATGACGCGGTGCAGCAGTTCGGTCAGCTCCTCGACGACCGGGCCGGCCGCGCGGCCACGGTTCGTGACATGCCGCTCGGCCCGGGCGCGCACCTGCCCGCGCAGGTCGACCACGCAGACCGCGAGGTGGTCGACGCCGATCTCGGCGCCGATCCCGGCAGGGCCGTGCCCGCTGACGGCGAGCGCCGAACCGGGACGGCCCACCCGGCCCGGCCGCTCGGGGCCCAACTCCTCCAGCAGGCCGGAGCGTATGAGCTCGTCGACGAGGCTGGACACGGCCGCACGGGTCAGCCCGATCCGCGAGGCGACCGCGGCACGGGACAGGGGGCCCTCGGCACTGACTGCGTGCAGCACCCGGGCCAGGTTGCGGCGGCGCATGCCCTGCTGGGTGTCGGGCAGCGCGCGCCCGGGTCCGGCCGGGTGGGCTTCGTGCAGCGGTGCGGTCATGCCTCTGTCAGTCCCTCGATCCCTCGGCCACTCGGCCCCTGTATCCCTCAGCGTTCAGCCCTCGGCCCTCAGCGTTCAGCCCTCGGCCTTCAGCGTCGGCCCTCGGCCTTCAGCGTTGGCTTTTAAGCCTTCAGCGTCGGCCATCAGCCATCAGCCATCAGCCATCAGCGTCGGTCCTCAGCCCTTCCGGCCTCAGCCCTTCCGGCCCCAGCCGCTCGGCCTCAGCGTCCGGCCAGCGGTGGTGTTCTCTCAGCGACCCCCCGTCGGCCGCTCCAGCAGCGGAGCCGCGTCGGAGAGTACCCCGGAGATCCGCGCCATCGTCGCCTCGTCCCGCTCCACGGCCTCCAGCACCGGGCCGGCGGTCGTGTTCCAGCGCCGGGCGACGGCCGCCGGGTCCTCGCCGGTCAGCAGGCCGGCGGCCTGTGCGGCGGCGCCGAGCGCGACCAGTTCCCTGGCCTCGGGGACCTGGACGGGACGCCCCGACAGCCGTCGTACGGTCTCCTGCCAGGCCCGGCCCCGGGCGCCGCCGCCGATCAGCAGCAGTGGCGTGGAACGGTCCGCGTCCTCGTCCAGGACCAGGTCGAGGGCGCCGAGGAGGGCGTGGACGGCACCGTCGTAGGCGGCCTGGAGGAGCTGGCCGCCGGTCGTGTCGTGGCGCAGACCGTGCAGCAGGCCCGAGGCGTTCGGCAGGTTGGGGGTGCGTTCGCCGTCCAGGAAGGGCAGCAGGGTGACGCTGGAGGTGGGCTCCACGGCCTCGCGGTCCAGGCCCAGCAGCGCGGCGACGCGGTCGACGGCGAGGGTGCAGTTCAGGGTGCAGGCGAGCGGCAGCCAGTCGCCGCGCGCGTCGGCGAAGCCCGCCACCGTGCCGGTGGGGTCGGCGGGGCGCCGCTTCGAGACCGCGTACACCGTGCCGGAGGTGCCGAGGCTCAGCACCGGGGTGCCCGGGCGCAGGCCGAGGCCCAGCGCCGCGGCGGCGTTGTCGCCGGTGCCGGGGGCGACCAGGGTGCCCTTGGAGAACGGCAGGTCGTGGCTGTCACGCACGGTGCCCGCCACCTCGCCGGGGCGGACCACGCGGGGCAGCAGCGCCGGGTCGAGGCCCACATGGGCGAGGATCTCGTCGTCGTACGACTCGGTCGCCGACGCCCACCAGCCCGTGCCGGAGGCGTCGCCGCGGTCGGTGGTGCCCTGGCCGGTGAGGCGCTCGGTGAGGTAGTCGTGCGGGAGCCGCACGGACTTCGTCGCACGGATCGCGTCCGGTTCGTGCTCGGCCAGCCAGGCCCACTTCGTGACCGTGAAGGAGGCGCCCGGCACACTGCCCGTGCGCTCCGCCCAGGCCTTCGGGCCGCCCAGTTCCTCCACCAGACGCGCGGCCTGCGGCGCCGAACGGACGTCGTTCCACAGCAGGGCCGGGCGCACCGGTTCACCCCGCTCGTCCAGCGTGACCAGACCGTGCTGCTGGCCGCCGATCGACACCGCGGTGGCCTCGCGCGCGGCATCACCGCACTGGCGCAGGGCCTCGCCCAGCGCGTCCCACCACTGCCGCGGGTCGCTCTCGCGGCCGTCGCCGGACGACACGGTGTGCGGCGCCTGACCGCTCGCGACCACCCGGCCGGTCGACGCGTCGACGACCAGCGCCTTGGTGGACTGCGTGGACGTGTCCACGCCGACGACGAGCGGACCCTCGGCAGCTGACATCGGGTTTCTCCCTCATGTGCGGCGTGTCTCCTTCTGGAGACATCTTGTCTCTTCCCTGAGACGCTTGGGCATACTAATTTGTAAACCGCCATGACGAAATAGTCGTGGAGAGCAGTCGTCAGCGAGCAAGGAGCCGCGGCATGAACTACCAGCCCACCCCCGAGGACAGGTTCACCTTCGGCCTGTGGACCGTCGGCTGGCAGGGAAGGGACCCGTTCGGCGACGCCACGCGGCGTGCCCTGGACCCTGTCGAGACCGTGCAGCGCCTGGCCGAGCTCGGCGCCCACGGAGTGACCTTCCACGACGACGACCTGATCCCGTTCGGGTCCTCCGACAGCGAGCGCGAGGGGCACATCAAGCGCTTCCGTGAGGCGCTCGACGCCACCGGCATGAAGGTGCCGATGGCCACCACCAACCTCTTCACGCACCCCGTCTTCAAGGACGGCGGGTTCACCGCGAACGACCGTGACGTGCGCCGTTACGCGCTGCGCAAGGTCATCCGCAACATCGACCTCGCGGTCGAGCTCGGCGCCGAGACCTACGTCGCCTGGGGCGGTCGTGAGGGTGCCGAGTCCGGCGCCGCCAAGGACGTACGGGTCGCCCTCGACCGCATGAAGGAGGCCTTCGACCTCCTCGGCGAGTACGTCACCGAGCAGGGCTACAACATCAAGTTCGCCATCGAGCCCAAGCCGAACGAGCCCCGCGGCGACATCCTGCTCCCGACCGTCGGCCACGCCCTCGCGTTCATCGAGCGCCTGGAGCGCCCGGAGCTTTACGGCGTCAACCCCGAGGTCGGCCACGAGCAGATGGCCGGGCTGAACTTCCCGCACGGCATCGCGCAGGCGCTCTGGGCGGGCAAGCTCTTCCACATCGACCTCAACGGCCAGTCCGGCATCAAGTACGACCAGGACCTGCGCTTCGGCGCGGGCGACCTGCGGGCCGCCTTCTGGCTGGTCGACCTGCTGGAGAGCGCCGGTTACGCGGGCCCGAAGCACTTCGACTTCAAGCCCCCGCGCACCGAGGACCTCGACGGCGTCTGGGCGTCGGCGGCCGGCTGCATGCGCAACTACCTCATCCTGAAGGAGCGTTCGGCCGCGTTCCGTGCCGACCCGGCCGTCCAGGAGGCGCTGCGCGCCGCGCGTCTGGACGAGCTGGCGCAGCCCACGGCGGCGGACGGCCTGAAGGCGCTGCTCGCCGACCGCTCGGCGTTCGAGGAGTTCGACGTGGAGGCGGCCGCCGCGCGCGGCATGGCCTTCGAGCAGCTCGACCAGCTGGCGATGGACCACCTGCTGGGGGCGCGCGGCTGACGGCACACGCGCGTGCCCACCCCGTGATCGCACGCGCGCGTGGGCCCGCGGCAGGTCTTGTGCCGCGGGTCTTGTCAGGCACGCGCGCGTGTTCGGGCGCCCGACCCCCGCACGGAACGCTCCGCGCGGAATGCTCCGGAATCATGCGATCCATGGCATGAGTCCGTATCAACTTCCGTGCGGGGGTCGCGTCCTGCCCGCTTCGCGGCGACTCTGGACGGTATGGCCATGCCGCCCGTACCGCCTCAGCCGCCCGGGCCGCCGGGTGGCACCCCGCCTTCCGGCGGCGGTTTCGGACCGCCGCCCGGGGGCTTCGGCCCCGGTCCCGGGCCGACAGGGGGCTATGGGCCTCCTGGAGGGTACGGCCCTCCTCCCGGAGGCAACGGGCCACCCTCATACGGAGGATGGCAGCCACCACCGCCTCCGCCGGACCCGCCCGAGGACCCGGGCGGGCGGCGCGGTCCGGGACGCAACCCGCTGTACATCGTGCTCGCCGTCCTCGCGGTCGGCGGCGCCGTGGCCGCCGTCGTCCTCATGGGCTCCGGAGGAGACGATTCCCCCGGCGACAAGCCCAGCGCGAGCGTGAGTGGCTCGCCCCGCCCTTCGCTGAGCCTGCCGAGCGAACTGCCGAGCACGCTCCCCAGTGAGCTTCCGTCGCGGCTGCCGTCGCGGCTCCCCACCCAGTTGCCGAGCGAGTTCCCGAGCGGCCTGGAGTCGCTGGTCCCGTCGTTGGCGGCCGACGAAGTGCCGTACTACCTGCTTCAGACGGGTGACTGCTTCGACACCGACGCCGCCCGCCCGGGACAGGCGGCCAGGCGTTCCTGCCGCGAACCGCATGACGCCGAGGTCGTGCAAGTGGCGGAGCTGGAAGGCGATTACCCGTCCGACCGTGCTCTGAGGGAGGCCGCCTCGGACCTGTGCGAGCAGCCGCTGAACAGGAAAGCGGAGGGCCAGCCCAAGGGCACCGTAGGCGGCATCCTCGTGCAGTACCCGGACACCACGGGCTACGGGGTCGGCATCGACGACGTCGCCTGCAGCCTGGCTGCCGACACAGGTGCCGGCAGCCGTAAGCTCACGCATCCCCTGACGTGAGCGACCGCGCGCGGGGCCGTGCACACGGCAGCGCGTGGAGCGGTGGGTACGACCGCGCGTGCGGACGTGGCTGTAGCCGCGCGCGTGGTCAGATCGCGTGCGGCAGCCGTACGTAGGTCACCGTCGTCTCCACCTCGCTGTCGACCAGTCGGCCCTGCGCGTCGAACGCGCCCGCGCCGTCCGTCATCCCGAAGTCGTTGTCGTTGATCAGCGCGAGCGTGGCGCGGTCCACGCGCGCGATGCCCTCGATCTTCCCGGGCACCCCGGCGACCGTCCCCAGGTCGACGACGAGGCGCTTGGCCAGGACCGGCACCCCCGCGGCGGCAGGGTCGTCGAGCTGCTCCAGTGACGGCGTCGTCGCGTCGTCGTCCCAGGGCCCGCCCAGGATGTTCGCGGCACGCTCCAGTCGGACGAGCTGGAGCCGTGCGGCCTTGTCGGTGCGCTCCTCGACCAGCAGCCGGTCGCCGCCCACGGCGACCACCGAGGAGATCTTCAGCTCCGAGGTGTCGTCCTCGCCCGGGTCGACGACGCCCACCGGGTCGAACCGGTACGCGTACTCGGCCGTGACGGCCTTCTTCCTGGGGGAGAAGCGCAGCAGCCGGGTCGTGCGCGACGCCTCGCCCGCGTCGGCGTCCGGCAGGGACAGCGGGCTCTGTACGGCCATCACCAGGTCGCCGCCCGGGAGTTGAGCGAGACCTTCGAAACCGCGGTTGCCCTTCCGGTGCAGCAGCACGGAGGGCAGCGACTCGACCACCGGGTAGTCGGTGCCCGTGAGGTGCAGTCCTTCGGGCACGTACCGGGTGAGCACCTTCCCGCGCGCGGAGACGTGCACGAGACTCGGCCCGTACTCGTCCACGAGCCAGAAAGTCCCGTCCGCGGCCCGCACGATGCCCTCGGTGTCCAGCCCGTTCGGGTCGTACGCCAGCCGCGTCCGCGCGTCATAGGTGTACGGCGCCTCGTCGCGCCCCTCCTGGTTCGACAGCCCGGTCACGGGCTTCCCGGACGAGGTCGTGATCGCCATGGCGTCCAGCACCTCGACGGTGTCCCCGGAGACCCGGATCTTCACGATCGCCGGGTCGAAGCCCGGCACCGGGAACGTGCGGCGCTTCGTGCCGTCGACCTTGATCTGGCCGTTGGGCCCGCGGTCGGTGACCGTCCAGAACTCGCCCTTGCGGCCCGCCGGGTAGAGGTCGCTGCCGATGCCGCCGAGATCCACGCCTCGGTCGTCGGCCACCGTGCCGGGCAGGAGCGCGTTGCTGAAGGTGCCCAGCGGGATGTCCCCGAGCGTGGCCGCACGCGTCACGTGCGCCGCTTCGGGGGACGCGTGTGACGCCCCCGCGGCGGGACCGGCCGTCACGAGCGCGGCCAGCACGGCGAGGGGCACACCCGCCGCGACGGAACGGTGGACGCGGCGCCGGTCGGTGGCGTGCGGGGACATCGGGCCTCCTGGGGAACAAGTGCGGTGACAGCGGCCAGATTTGGGCCCCGCGTGAAACGCCGTACGGCCGCCGGGTGAACGGATCGTGGACGGGGCTCGTCGAGCTCGCGCGAGCGCCCTCCACGAGCCCCGCCCGCTACGTCATCCCGCGTTTCCGGATCTGTCCGTGGCAGCCTCCTCCACGGAGGCCAACGCCGTCGCCGGGTCCTGGGCCGCGGCCCCCGCGGGCACCCAGTGGTCCCGCTCCCTCCGGTACGGCCACCAGCGGCCGTCCCGGCCCAGGCGCAGCTGGGTCCGGCCGTCGGAGACGGTCCATCGGCAGCCCCGCGCGGACAGCGAGGGGCGTTCGTCCTCGTCCCACGCCGCGTCGAGGACGGCACGCGCGCGTGCGAGCTCCTCGCCCTCGACCGTCCGCTCCTCCTCCAGCACGGACAACGCGGCCGCTCCGCCGTACCGCCACGCGCGCACGGCCAGTGCCAGCTCCTCCGTGTCCCGTCCCGACCCCACGGCCAGCCGCTCGGTCAGGACCTGCTCGCCACCATCCGCCGCGAGGCGGACCGCGTCCTGCTCGACCGTCAACTCCTCCTCCGCGCCGCCCTGTTCACGCAGCGCCGCGGCCAGCAGGCGGTGCGCCTCCACCGCGGTCCGGGCGGCCAGGAACTCCAAGGCGGGCGGGTCGACGCCCGGCGGGGGCGGTGTCCCGGTGTCCAGCGACGGCGGAATGCCCGGTTCGGCGGGGAGTTCCGGCAGCGCCGGGAGCGGCGGAAGGATGTCGCCGGCCGCGAACGCCTCGGCGGCGTCCGCACCCTCTGGCCGGGCAGGTGCCTCGACCGGTGCAGACGCGGCGGTACGTGCCTGGAGATCGTCCAGCACGGCGCGTTCGCCGCGCCCTCGCATCAGCAGCAGGACGAAGGGGTCCTGGTCCAGCAGCCGGGCCACCTGGTAGCAGAGCGCGGCCGTGTGCCCGCAGTGGTCCCAGGCGCCGCAGTCGCACTCCGGCTCCAGATCACCCAGCCCCGGCAGCAGTTCGACGCCCGCGGCCGCCGCGTCCTCGACCAGGTGCGGCGGCATCTCGCGGTCCAGGAGCGCGGCGATGTGTCCGGCCCGCTCCACGGCCATCTCCAGGAAGCGGTCCCACTGTTCGCCGGAGAGCTGCTCCAGCAGTACGTCCGCCCGGTGCGGGGTGCGGTCGCGGTCCTGGACGACGGCCGTGATGCGGCCCGGCCGCACCGACACCGCGCCGACGGCCCCCGCGCGCGCGAGCCGGCGCCCGGTCTTCACCTGCTGCGTGTCGAGCGCGGTGTCCTCCAGGGCCTTCAGCCAGGCCTGCCCCCACCAGGTCTGCGCGAAGCCCCGCCCCTGCGCGGGCGGGAACGCGGCGAAGGTCCGCTCCGCCGTGTCCTCGTACGGGCGCGGATCGTCGTGCGGGTCCGTCTCACCGTACTGCCGTGTCTCGTCGTACGGTCGTGTCTCGTCGTACCCGTTCATCGCGCGCCCCCTCGCAGTTCGACAAGGTCGGCCAGCTCGGCGTCCGTCAGCTCCGTGAGTCCCGCCTCGCCGGTGCCGAGCACGGCGTCGGCCAACTCCCGCTTGCGGCTGAGCATGTCGGCGATACGGTCCTCGATCGTGCCCTCGGCGATCAGCCGGTGCACCTGCACGGGCCGGTTCTGGCCGATGCGGTACGCGCGGTCGGTGGCCTGCGCCTCGACGGCGGGGTTCCACCAGCGGTCGTAGTGCACGACGTGCTCGGCCCGCGTCAGGTTGAGCCCGGTCCCCGCCGCCTTCAACGACAGCAGGAACACGGGCACTTCACCGTCCTGGAAGCGTCGCACCATCGCCTCGCGCTCGGCGATCGGGGTACCGCCGTGCAGGAACTGCGAGGACAGTCCGCGCCCGGCCAGGTGCCGCTCGATGAGGCGCGCCATCCGCACGTACTGGGTGAAGACCAGCACGCTCGCCCCTTCGGCCAGGATGGTGTCGAGCAACTCGTCCAGGAGTTCCAGCTTGCCGGAGCGCCCGGCGATCGTCGGCTGCTCCTCCTTCAGGAACTGCGCCGGATGGTTGCAGATCTGCTTCAGGCCGGTCAGCAGCTTCACGATCAGCCCGCGCCGCGCCATGCTGTCGGCGCCGGAGATCTCCGCGAGGGTCTCGCGCACCACGGCCTCGTACAGGCCGGTCTGTTCCGCGGTGAGCGAGACCGCGAGGTCGGTCTCCGTCTTCGGCGGGAGCTCCGGGGCGATCCCCGGGTCCGACTTGCGGCGGCGCAGCAGGAAGGGGCGCACGAGCCGGGACAGCCGCTCGGCGGCGGCCGGGTCCTGGCCGCCCTCGACGGCCTGCGCGTACCGGGTGCGGAAGGTCCCGAGACGCCCCAGCAGGCCGGGGGTGGTCCAGTCCAGGATCGCCCACAGCTCGGACAGGTTGTTCTCCACCGGGGTGCCGGTGAGCGCCACGCGCGCGCGTGCGCCGATGGACCGCAACTGCCGTGCTGTCGCCGAGTACGGGTTCTTCACGTGCTGCGCCTCGTCCGCCACGACCATGCCCCAGGACACGTCGGCCAGTCGGCCGGCGTCGAGCCGCATCGTGCCGTAGGTCGTGAGCACGAACTCCCCGTCGGCCAGGCCGTCCAGGTCGCGGCGCGGTCCGTGGAAACGGCGCACCGGCGTGCCGGGCGCGAACTTCTCGATCTCGCGCTGCCAGTTGCCCATCAGGGACGTCGGACAGACCACGAGGGTGGGACCGGCCGCCGACGGCTCCGACTGCCGGTGCAGATGCAGGGCGATGAGGGTGATCGTCTTGCCGAGTCCTATGTCGTCGGCGAGGCAGCAGCCGAGCCCCAGCGAGGTCATCCGGGCCAGCCAGTCGAGACCGCGCCGCTGGTAGTCGCGCAAGGTCGCCGTGAGCGCCGCGGGCTGCCCGACGGGCTCCTGGGCCTCGGGGTCCGCCAGCCGGTCCCGCAGCCCCGCCAGCCACCCCGTGGGCTGTACGTCGACCTGGCGGCCGTCAACCTCCGTGGAGCCGGTGAGAGCGGCGGCGAGCGCGTCGATCGGGGTGACCTTGCGGTCCTGCCGGGCGCGGGCCCGGCGCAGCTCCCGGGGGTCGATGAGGACCCACTGATCGCGCAGTCGTACGACGGGGCGGTTGGCCTCGGCCAGCCGATCCAGTTCCGCGCGCGTGAGCTGCTGGTCGCCGAGCGCGAACCACCAGTTGAACGCCAGCAGCGCGTCGGCGGACAGGAACGACGGCGTGTCCGAGAGGGCCTTGCCGGGACCCGGGTCCTCGTCCGGTGGGCCGACCACCGCGCGGGCCGTCAGCCTGCGGGCCAGCCCCTTGGGCCAGTGGACCTCGACCCCGGCGGCGGCAAGCGTCCGGGCGTCGTCGGCGAGCAGGTCGGTGATCTCCTCGTCGGCGAGTTCCACGGCTTCCGGCACGGCCGCCGACAGCAGGGGTGCGAGCGGCGACCAGGCACGGGCCGCGCGGCGCAGGGCCAGCAGCGCGTCCATCCGCGCGCGTGGGCCGAACGCCCCCTCGTCACCGGCCCACACCGCGGAGGCGTCCGCGACCAGACCCGGTTCGCGCACGCTGTGCACCTGCGGTACCGCCCGGAAGGCCGGAACGGCGCCGTCCTGTGCCGCCGCGTCCAGACCGGAGACCTCGATCCGCAGTGACAGCCGGACACCGGCGTCATGCCCGGCGGCCACATCGGCGGCCCAGGCGCGGAACTCGGGCACGTGCCGCGGTTCCCGCGCGGTGTAGGCGGGGCCGCCCGTCACGAGCGGGGCCGCGGGGGAGCGGGGCAGGGTGTCGGCCACCGCGTCCAGGAAGGCACGCAGCAGCCGCTCGGGGTCGGGCAGTCGCAGGGGCCTGGCGTTGCCCAGGGAGCCGTCACCCTGAGACCCGGAGCCGCCCCCCCGAGACCCGGAGTCGCCCTGAGACCCGGAGTCGCCCGGGTAAGTGCCGTCGCTGAGGGGAGTGGCATGCGCTTCCGGCGGCATCGCGGCGGCGAGCCCCCGGACGCGTTCGATGTCCTCGGGACGCAGAGGGCCGGCACGCCATGCCTCGTGGTCGCCCTCGGACAGGCCGGGCAACAGCAGCCCCCGGGCCGCCAGTTGCAGGGCGTGCACGGTGGCCGCGCCCCAGAACACGGCCGCCCGGTGCGCACCGGACACGGTACGCGCGCGCGTGAGAACGGGCAGGGCCGAGCGCACCGGCAACAGCACCGCCGGCACGACCACCGCCTCCACGCCGTCCTCACCGGGCACGACGACGCTCAGGTCCTCCACGGTCCCCGACGCCACGCCGGGTGGTGCGTCGGCCTCGGGGTCCCAGAAGGCGACGCGACCGGTGCGGGCCGGGTCACCGGGTACGAACACGGCGCAGCAGCGCGCCAGTCGAGAGATCTCGGACGGTGTTGCCGCGGGAATCCTCGGCACAGGAATGCAGACTCCTCAAATTTGACTACTCGAAGCGCGATGGACGAGGCTACAGCACCGTGCAGAGGAGCCCGGCATGACAGGGCTGTGAGCCGGGTCACTTCGGCGAGAGGATGGGTATCCCCTCTCAGGGGCGTGTAGGGGTCGCGCCTCAGGGACGTCTCAGGGTCGTGATGCGGAACCGTGGGAAGCACGGGCCCGTTTTCAGGACAGAGAGCGGCAGTGGCCGCGAAGGAGGCGACACATGTCGAAGAACGCGAAGATCGCCGCAGGAGGTGTGGCGGTCGGCATCATCCTGCTGTTCTGGCTGCCGTGGTGGGCCGCGCTCCTGATAGTCCTGGGAGTCCCGGCCGCCGCGTACCTCACGCTGGACCCGTCGCAGCGGCGCAGGCTGCGCCGCGTAACCCGCAAGGAGCTCGGTCGCTGAGTCCCGCGGCTCACCGGGCCGCAGCGGCGCGGTGGGCCAGGGCGCAGGAGTCGACCACATCGGCGCCCGCGGGCCGGTCCTCGACCTGGTCCGCGGGCGGCGGGGTGCCCCGTTCCCCCAGTGCCGCGAGCACGCCGAAGGCCGTCCGGTCGCGGGGCGACAGGACCGGTCGCGGGGCGACAGGATCGGGGCCGCATGGATGACGCCGCGGCACGGTGTTCGTGGCGGGCTGCCGGGTGGCCGGCCGTCCTGGCCGGGCGTGCTCAGAGAGGCCGTACGGCCATCTTGTCGAGCGCCTCCAGCAGACCCGGCAGTTCCGGGCCGCGACCGACCGGGAGGACCTCGCCGGGCTCCTCGTCCAGCAGGACGAAGGCCATGTCGTCGGTCCTTGCCACGAGCGACCAGCCGGGCCCGTCCGCGCGCAGCGTGCGGGCGTCCCCGGGCGCGAAGGACGACCGGACCCGTCCCAGGGGCGGCGGTGTGTCCACGTACCCGCGGGCCTCCGCGAGCACGCGCCGGATGCCTTGGTGGCCGTCGGTACTGCCGGGCTTCTCGTCCGCCCCAGTGTCCTCCGTCGCCTCCGCGGCCTCGTCGGTGTCCTCGGCCGGACCCGGCGTCGGAAACTCGGCGTCGTCGATCTGCTCCCGCCACAGCGACCACTGGACGGCGATCTCGTCCGCACCCAGGCGTCGCTGAGCCGGCCCCCACGTGGAGGTGTCCGGTGGTGTCAGCGGTGCACGGTCCGCCGCCTCCGGGTCGGGATCGTGCGGCGCGGGCACGCCCGGCGCCGCGACGGCCACGGCCAGGGGCCAGCCCGGCAGGGCGGCGACCACCGTGTGCTCGTCGGGAGACAGGTCGTACTCCATGCCGCAGTCCCACGACGCGATGGCGACCGCGACCAGCGAGACGTCGTCGATGACGACCGTCCATCGTGAGCCGTCGCCGTCCTGCCCGAGCACCAGGCCGTACCCGTCGGCGAGCGGCGCGAGACCGAGCGCCGCACAGGCCTCCGGATAGTCGTCGCCCAGCACGCTCGGGAACTTCGCCGGCGTCAGCAGCACCGCCGTGAGCACATAGAGCGCATCGTCCGCGGCGGCGACGGCGTCCTCGTCCGTCCCGGCCATCCCAGCCTCCCCATCGGTTCGTCCAACGGCGCGCACCCTAGTGCGAGGGGAAGCAGCTTGTCACGACTCCCATGACCCCGGAGCTGCAGTTTTCCGGCCGGACGGGGCGAATCGACCCCGGTTGACACGTCCTTCAGGCGGCCGGAAGCCCCAGCAGGGCACGGGCCACGGTCCGCGGCGACTCGTCGCGCTCCCGCGCGAGCGCGATGACGGCCCGGCACGCCAGCTCGCTCACCCCGAACGACAACGCCTCCGGCGACACCCAGCCCGCCGCCTCGTCGATCTGCTCCTGGTCGTCCTCCGCGCAGGCCGACACATAGGTCGCCGCGGCCTCGAACAGGTTGTGGGTGCGCTTGTCCCGGCCGTCGTCGATGTCGGCGCGCACGGTGTTGACGAATCTGGCGAACGACTTGCGCATCCTGCCCCACATGCTGACCACCTTCCCCCTGCGTGGTTGCCGGCTCGGCCGATCGGTCATCTCTTCCTACTCAACGTAGAGTTGGAGCTTCAACGGCAGAAGGGGGATGCTGCGGTGAAGCGCTTCGAGCGGCTCGCACGGATACGGCGGATGGATCCGTACGAGGACGCCACGGAGATCTACCGGCTGATGGCTGCGTACGAGTTCCCCTGGGACTTCACCCGCTCCCTGGAGCTGGCCCTTTACCGCACCTACGCCGTCCCGAGCATCGGACGGCTGCTCGCCGAGACGGCGGAGCTCACGGACCGGACGCAGAAGCGGTACGACGACACCTCACTGCTTCTGGACGCCGTCGTCGAGCACGGCTTCGGCAGCGAGGAGGGACGGACGGCGGTCCGGCGCATCAACCAGATGCACCGCAGCTACGACATCACCGACGACGACATGCGCTACGTCCTGTGCACTTTCGTCGTGATGCCCAGGCGGTGGATCGACACCTACGCATGGCGTCGGCTGTCCCGTCACGAGATCGTCGCCTCCGCCGTCCACTACCGCACCCTGGGGCGGCACCTGGGCATCAAGGACATTCCCGGGACGTACGAGGAGTTCGA
The DNA here is from genome assembly GCF_003143935.1 of Streptomyces sp. Act143. Classification (GTDB taxonomy): domain Bacteria; phylum Actinomycetota; class Actinomycetes; order Streptomycetales; family Streptomycetaceae; genus Streptomyces. The sequence continues at coordinate 9,309,969 of NZ_QFRX01000001.1, forward strand.
GGCCTGCCTCGACGCCTACGAGGAGGCCCACTTCGGCTGGGACGAGGAGGCGCGGCGCGTCTCGGACGCCACTCTCGACCTGATGGCGTCCTGGTACCCGCGCGCCTTGGCACCGCTGCTGCGCACCTCGACCCTCGCCCTCCTCGACGAACCGCTGCTGCGCGCCTTCCGCTACCCGGCCCCCGGCGCGGCGACGCGCAGGCTGGTGCGGGGCGCGGTCCGGCTGCGCGGCCGTGCGGTCCGGCTGCTCCCACCGCGCAGCGCACCGCACTTCGCCCGGCAGAACTGGGAGATCAAGGGCTATCCGGACGGCTACCGGCTGGCGGACCTGGGTACCCGCCCGGTTCCCGGGGTCCGCGGTTGTCCGGTACGGCACCTGGACGGATCAGCCGTCGAGTGAGGCGAGGGTGTCCCGCAGCCAGGTGAGTTCGGCCCGGGTTGTGGCGCGCGCGATCGTCAGAATCCCGCGCCGGAAGGGGTCGTCCACCTCCTCCGCGCTCAGCGGCCTGTCGCCTTCGTAGAAGAAGCTCGCCGGTTCCTCCAGGAACGCCAGCCTGCGCCGCAGCACGGCCGCCTGCGCGGGCGCGTCCCGCAGGTGCCGGAGGAACGCGAGCAGCGTGAACCAGCGGTTCTCGTCGGTGATGTCGCGCTGCGTCGGCTCGGCGAGCCGGCGGCGCAGGTCACGACGGCCCTCCTCGGTGAGGGTCAGTACATGCCGCGGGGCGGCGACCGCGCCCGGCTCCGTGGAGCGGGCCAGCAGTCCCGCGTTCTCCAGCCGCTTGATCGCCGGGTAGAGCGTGCTCTCGGCGACGGGCTTCACATGCCCGGTCAGCGCGGTGATGCGTTTGCGCAGCTCGTAGCCGTGCAGCGGCGCGTCGTACAGGAATCCGAGGATGGCGAGCTCCAGCATGCCCGCATTCTGTCGTACGAGCGGTGTACATCGCCTGCTTGATACCCCGTCTTTTATATACCTCGTGACCGATGTATGGTCATCGCGACGGTGCCGAGGGCTGACGGGGAGGACTCGATGAAGGACGCCGCATTCGACGACAAGGGGAGTCGCATCCGCTGGACCGAGGTGCCCGGCGAGGAACCCGCGCGCGTGTACGTGCACGGACTGGGATCGGTCTCGTCCGTCTACCACGCCCACATCGCCGCCCGGCCCGAACTCGCGGGCCGGCGCAGCCTCTTCGTGGACCTGCCGGGGCACGGCGTCAGCGACCGGCCCCAGGACTTCGGCTACACGCTCGCCGACCACGCCGACGCCCTGGCGGCCGCGCTGGACGCGGCGGGTCTGAGCGGCACGGAGGTGATCGGGCACAGTATGGGAGGCGCCGTCGCGATCGTGCTCGCTCACCGGCGGCCCGAGCTGGTCTCCCGGCTGGTGCTCACCGAGGCCAACCTGGACCCCTTCCCGCCGCCTACCGCGGGAAGCAGCGGCATCGCCTCCTACGGGGAGGACGCCTTCGTCGAAGAAGGCGTCGCGCGCGTGCTGGAGAAGGCGGGGCCGCTGTGGGCCGCGACGATGCGGCTGGCCGACCCGCGCGCGCTGCACCGCACGGCGGCCGGGCTGCGGCGCGGGTCCGACCCCGTGATGCGCACGATCCTCGAAGGGCTCAGAGTCGACCGCGTCTATCTGCAGGGCGCATCGAGCGGCGAACTCGAAGGCCGTCAGGCGCTGGAGGCCGCAGGTGTCCGTGTGGTGACCGTCCCCGGCGCCGGACACAACGTCATGTTCGACAACCCCGACGCGTTCGTGGCCGCGGTCGCCGGGAAAGTGTGAGGGGCGGTCAGCCCTCGCGGACGGCCAGCGCCAAGAACCGTGCGTCCTCGTCGACGTACGACGTCATCCGCCACCCGGAACCGGCCAGCAGCGGCCGGAGGCTGGGCTCCGCGCGCAGATCGCCCGGCGTGATCTGCCGCCCCTGACGGGCCGCGAGCGCCGCCCTGCCGATCGGATGGAACAGCGCCAGAGCGCCGCCAGGGCGCACCACACGCGCCAACTCCCGCAAATTCTCCGGCGGATCGGGCAGGTGGGAGATCAACCCCGCGCCGAACACCGCGTCCAGGGACTCCGAGCGCAACGGCAGCGCGGCCACGTCGGCGAGCAGCAGCTGCCCGTCCCGGTCCCGGCCCGCCCGAACGGCGGCCCGGAGCATGGCCGGGGTCAGATCGGCCCCGAGCACCGTTCCCGAGGGCCCCACGGCCGCACGCAGGGGCGGCAGCGCACGGCCGGTGCCGCACCCGGCGTCGAGCACGCGATCGCCCTCGCGCAGTCCGAGCTCGGCCACCGCGGCCGCGTAGGCGGGGCCGTCGTCGGGGAAGCGGGCGTCCCAGTCGGCCGCGCGGGCGGTGAAGAACTCCTGGACATGTGTGTGGTCGTCGCTCATGTTCCGCATGATCTCTCACTGGCAAGGAGGACGCCTCGGTGCACACGTTCGAGCGTGACGCGATCGTTCAGGCGCCTCACTGCGTCATATTGCAACACCTTTCGAAATGCGCCCCCTTTGTGCTCCCGTGCCCCCACTAGCGTCCCGGGGCCATGGGACACCTGGACCACGCCGCCCTCGGCTGGCTGACCCCCGCGCTGTCGTACGTGATGGCCTGCACAGGCGCCGCACTCGGCCTGCGCTGCACCATGCGCGCCCTCGGTGCCACCGGGCGCTCGCGCCGCAACTGGCTCATCACCGCGGCCTCGGCGATCGGCACCGGCATCTGGACCATGCACTTCGTGGCCATGCTCGGTTTCGGCGTCAGTGGCACCGACATCCGCTACGACGTGCCGCTCACCATCGTGAGCCTGCTCGTCGCCATGATCGTCGTCTGTGCCGGTGTCTTCGCCGTCGGCTACAGCCGCGACCGCGCCCGCGCACTCCTCCTCGGCGGGCTCACCACCGGACTCGGCGTCGCCAGCATGCACTACCTGGGCATGGCCGCCGTACGCCTGCACGGACAGGTGCGCTACGACCCCGTGCTCGTCGGACTCTCCGTGGTCATCGCCGTCATGGCCGCGACCGCCGCGCTGTGGGCCGCCCTCAACATCAAGTCGCCCGTCGCCGTCACCATCGCCTCGCTGATCATGGGCGCCGCGGTGAGCAGCATGCACTACACCGGGATGTTCGCGGTGAGCGTGCGGGTCACGCCGTCCGGTGCCGCCCTGTCCGGGGCCACGGCGATGCAGTTCATCTTCCCGCTCGCGGTCGGCCTCGGGTCCTATCTGTTCCTCACCTCGGCCTTCGTCGCACTGTCGCCCTCGACGGGGGAGCGCGAGGCCTCCGCCTCGGCCCAGCGGTCCGTCGAGAACGTCGCCCACTGAGGGCCCTCCGGGCAAGCCGAACCACTCTCCGAGGCAGGAGGCCATGCGAACACCCCGTAGGACCCCCACGACCGGCTCCGGGACACCGGACTCCACCCCGGCCCGCGGGCGCCGCGCACACGCCGGACCGCCGGCCGACGAAGGTCCCGACGAGCCGACGGGCGCCGTCCCCGACGACCCGCCCACACGCGCGGGAGGCTGGCGGATACGCCCGCGCACCGTGCGCGCCAAGATCGTCTGCCTGCTGATGGTGCCCGTGGTCTCCCTCCTCGCCCTGTGGGCGTACGCCACCGTGACCACCGCCCAGGACGTCTCCAGGCTGCGGCAGTTGCAGCGCGTCGACACCGGGATCCGCACCCCGGTCGCCGCGGCCGTCGCCGCGCTCCAGGCCGAGCGCGCCGCCGCGGTCCGCTATGCCACGGACCCGGCGGACAACCGCGGCAGCGACCTCAAGACGCTCGCGGACCGCACCGACAAAGCCGTGGCGAAACTGCGGCTCGGCGAGGGCAACACCGTCGCGGACAGCGAGGAGCTGCCCGCCGGAGTGGCCCGGCGCCTCGAGACCTTCGTCAGCGGTGCCGAGGACCTCGGTTCCCTGCGCACCGCGGTCCTCGACCGCCGGGCCGGCTGGGACGAGACGTACGGGCGGTACACGCGCACCATCTCGACGGCCTTCGCCGTCGGCGGCGCCCTCACCGGCATCCAGGACGCCGAACTCGGCTCCGACGCACGCGTGCTGCTGGAGTTCTCCCGCGCGGGCGAGGCCCTGGCCCAGGAGGACGTCGTGCTCTCCAGCGCCCGGCTCGCCGGACGCCTGGACGGAACGCGACTGCGGCTGTTCACCGGCGCCGTCGACACCCGCCGCGCCCTCACCGACGCCGCCGTCGCCGATCTGCGCGGCTCCGAACGCACCGCCTGGCAGGACCTCGCCGACGGCGGTGACTACGTCGCCGTCGCCACCGTCGAGGACAGGGTCCTCACCCGCCGGGCGGGCGCCGCCGCCATCGCCGCGGCACCCGAGGCCGCCTGGGCCAAGGCACACGCACGCGTGCAGGACGGCATGCGGGCCATCGAGGCGGACGCGGGACGCGGAGTCGCGGACCGCGCCGATCCGTACACCCGCGGACTGCTCACCCCGGCCGGCGCCGCCGTCCTTTTCGGCCTCGCCGCCGTCGCCGCCTCCCTGGTGATCTCCGTACGGATCGGACGCGGCCTGGTCGTCGAGCTGGTCAGCCTGCGCAACAGCGCGCTGGAGATCGCCCGGCGCAAACTCCCCGAGGCCATGCGGAAACTGCGGGCCGGGGAGGAGATCGACGTGCACGCGGAGGCCCCGTCCGGACCGCCCTCCGAGGACGAGACGGGACAGGTCGCCGAGGCCCTCGGCACCGTGCACCGGGCCGCGCTGCGCGCCGCCGTGGAGCGCGCAGAGCTCGCCAGCGGCATCTCCGGGGTGTTCGTCAACCTCGCCCGGCGCAGCCAGGTCCTGGTCCACCGTCAGCTGAGCCTGCTGGACAGCATGGAGCGCCGCTCCGAGGACCCGGGCGAGCTGAGCGACCTCTTCCGCCTCGACCACCTCACCACCCGTATGCGACGGCACGCGGAGAGCCTGATCATTCTCTCCGGGGCCGCACCCGGCCGGGCGTGGCGGATGCCGGTCTCCCTGACCAACGTCGTCCGCGCGGCCGTCTCGGAGGTCGAGGACTACGCGCGCGTGGAGGTGCGACAGCTTCCCGAGGCCGCCGTGGTCGGCGGTGCCGTCGCCGACCTCACCCACCTGCTCGCCGAACTCGTCGAGAACGCCGCACAGTTCTCGCCTCCGCACACGCGCGTGCGCGTCACCGGCGAACCCGTCGGCAACGGTTACGCCGTTGAGGTCGAGGACCGCGGGCTAGGCATGGGCAGGGAGACCCTCGCCGAGGCCAACCGCCGCATCGCGCAGTCCGAGGCGCTCGACCTCTTCGACAGCGACCGGCTCGGCCTGTTCGTGGTCAGCCGCCTCTCAGCCCGGCACGGCATCAAGGTGCACCTGCGCACCTCGCCGTACGGCGGCACCACCGCGGTCGTCCTGCTGCCCACCGCCCTGCTGCACGGCGGGGCGGAGGAACGTTCCCTCCGCCAGGCGGCCGAACCGGAACGCGAATACACGCGCGTGCCCGGCGCCGCCCGGCTCCAGGAGTCCGTCCACGCATCGGCCGACCGCCCCGCCCTGGTGCCCCCCGCGCCGGCGCCGGTGGAGACCAGGACGACAGCGAGGGCGGAGAACAGTGCGGCGGCAAGGGCGGAATCCGAGGCGACGGCGAGGGCCGCGTCCGCGGGCGACACCCCGCCCCCCGGAGTCGCCACCCTGCGCCTGCACCGCCCCCAGGAGGACCCCGAAGGTCCGGACGCGTCGGACGACCTGCCGCGCCGCGTCCGGCAGGCAAGCCTGGCTCCCCAGCTGCGTGCGCCGCGTACCGAGGAGCCGGAACCGCAGCCCACCCCACGGGACGACGACCGGCGCACCCCCGAGCTCGTACGGGACCGCATGGCGGCCTACCGCGACGGCTGGGCACGCGGCGACGGCCGACAGCCCGGCCGCGGCGCCCGCCCGGACGCCCCCGCGACAAGACACAGCAGCGAAGGAGACCCCGCATGATCCAGGACCCGGGCATGAGGGCCGCTCAGCGGTCAGGCGAACTCGACTGGCTGCTGGACGACCTGGTGCTGCGCGTCAGCGAGGTACGGCACGCCGTGGTGCTGTCCAACGACGGCCTCGCCGTGGGGGCGTCGACCGACCTGCGCCGCGAGGACGCCGAGCACCTCGCCGCGGTCGCCTCCGGCTTCCACAGTCTCGCCAAGGGCGCAGGGCGCCACTTCGGCGCGGGCGGGGTGCGCCAGACGATGGTCGAGATGGACGACGGCTTCCTGTTCGTGGCCGCCGCGGGCGACGGCTCCTGCCTGGCCCTCCTCACGGCGGTGACCGCCGACATCGGCCTCGTCGCCTACGAGATGGCCCGCCTGGTGAAACGTGTCGGCGAGCACCTGTACACGGCGCCTCGGGTAGCCGCTCGGCCGCCCGTCGGATGAGACGAGAAGGCGGTCCGCCCATGACGGAGGGCATGACGGGCGCCCCGCGCGAGCAGGGCAGCCAGTGGTACGACGGCGAAGCCGGGCCCCTCGTCCGCCCGTACGCCATGACGGGCGGACGGACCAGACCCGGCCCGACCGGAGTGCGCTTCGACCTCATCGCGCTCGTCACCCTGGACGCGGCGGCGCCCGGCCCCGGTGAGGACACCTCGCTGGGGCCGGAGCACCGGGCGCTGATCGAACTGTGCCGCCTGGAGACCCAGTCGGTCGCCGAACTCTCGGCGGGCGCGGACCTCCCCGTGGGGGTCGTCCGGGTGCTCCTCGGTGACCTCCTGGAACTCGGCTGCGTCACCGTCAGCCGCCCGGTGCCGCCGGCGCAGCTTCCTGACGAACGGATTCTGCGCGAGGTGATCGAAGGACTGCGAGCCCTGTAGATGAAACTTCGAAAGCTCACATGCACGAGTCGGTCACATCGGCCTAATAGCGGTCCAACCCCCCCGAAGGGGTGCCGCAGTTGTCATCATGCTGACTTCACGCACCTGCACCGCCGACCGTTGCCGGCGCTCCCGAGAGAAGTGATCGATGGTCTCCGAGACTTCCGATGCCCAGGGCGGCGAGCCGACCGCGCTGGCGTTGAAGATACTGGTCGCCGGCGGATTCGGCGTGGGCAAGACCACCATGGTGGGCGCGGTCAGCGAGATCAGGCCGCTGCGGACCGAGGAACTGCTCAGCGAGGCCGGTCAACTCGTCGACGACACGGACGGCGTGGACCAGAAGGTCACGACGACGGTCGCCATGGACTTCGGCCGGATCACCATCCGCTCCGGCCTCTCCCTCTACCTCTTCGGCACGCCCGGCCAGGACCGCTTCTGGTTCCTGTGGGACGAGTTGTCGCAGGGCGCCCTCGGTGCCGTGGTCCTCGCGGACACCCGGCGCCTCGAGGACTGCTTCCCCGCGGTCGACTACTTCGAGCACCGGCACATCCCGTTCGTGGTGGCCGTCAACTGCTTCACGGGCGCCCGCACCTACGGCGCCCAGGACGTCTCACGCGCCCTCGACCTGGACAGTGGCACCCCGGTGGTGCTCTGCGACGCCCGTGACCGCGACTCGGGGAAAGAAGTGCTGATCCGGCTCGTCGAGTACGCGGGCCGCATGCACACCGCCCGGCTCCTGGACTCGGTGGGCTGATCCCCGGAGGGTCCCGCGGCGACGGACTGACCGTCGGTGCGCCGAGTCCGGAGCGGGCGACCCGGCGGGAACTGACCGAAGGCCGTCGTTCTTACCTGGGCCATGCCCTGTCCTCCTTGCCCCGGACGCCGGTCGTCGGCAAGGGTGGCGAGGAACTCCTCCGGCCAGGGGGAGACGTCACACGGGGAGACGGAGACATGGCGCAGAACCAGGGACTCGGCTGGCTGCTGGACGATCTGACCGAGCGCGTCGACGACGTCCGGCACGCGTTGGTGCTGTCCACCGACGGCCTGGTGGCGGGGGCCAGCACGGGCCTGCGCCGCGAGGACGCCGAGCACCTCGCCGCCGTCGCGTCCGGACTGCACAGCCTGGCCAAGGGCTCCGGCCGGCACTTCGGCGCCGGCAGAGTCCGCCAGACGATGGTCGAGTTCGACGACGCGGTGCTGTTCGTCACCGCGGCGGGCACCGGCAGCTGTCTGTGCGTGCTCAGCGGCGCGCAGGCCGACATCGGACAGATCGCCTACGAGATGACACTGCTCGTCAACCGGGTCGGCGAGCACCTCGGCGTGGACGTCCGACAGCCCGAGCGAAGCCCGGCCGTAGACCTCTGACCTGCTGATTCGCCATCCCCCGTGGAGTTATCCACAGGCCCGCTCCGAGATTCGCCAGACCGGCTACGGTTTTTGTCACGGCGAACGCACACAGCGTGAGCACCGACTCCACGGGGGAGTACGACCATGACCGGCACCACCCTCACCAGGCCCCAGCAGCTCTCGCTCACTCCGGGCCGCGCAGCGCGCGAACTGGGCCTGAAGCGGAACGAGTTCGACCTGGGCGTCCATCTCGGCCATATCCGGACCGTCCCCGACGAAGGGGGAGGGGGCCGCCGGGTCGCCCGCCGCGAACTCGACCGGCTCCGTGCGGAGGACGGCTTCCCCGAAGCGTTCCAGCAGCGCGTGCGGGCCGTGGGCACCACCGAGGGCGCGGAGATCATGGACATCCCCGCCGGCCGGTTCACCCGCCTGGCGCGTCTCGGTGTGGTGGCGCCGGTGCGCTTCTATCTGAACAGGTACCGGGCCGTGGTCTGGCTCTACCTCGCCGAGGAACTGGGGCAGTGCGCCGCCGACGAGCGGAACGCGGTCCTCCTGCACGCCCGCCGGATGCCCGAAGGCATGCGCGCCCTGCTGGACGAGGGCGTTGACCTGCGCCCGCGGAACTGGCGCGCGCGGCACCAGGAGTTCCTGCTGCGGGTGTGCGACGGCCCGTGGGAGAGCGCCGGAGCCCTCGCCGCCTTCCTCGACCCCGCCCAGATCGCGGAGCTCGTCCGGGACCCGTACGAGCGCTCCTACCTGAACCGCTTCCGTCCCCTGCCGCCGCACCAGGGCGCACCGGGCACGCCCGCCGCCCATCTCACCGAGCGGATCATGACGGCCGACGACCCGGACGAGATCAGCCGCCTGCGGATCCGACTGGCCCAGGCCATGGAGGACGCCCGCACGCTCCGGCCCGCGCCCCGCCCTGCGGGGGAGCAGCGGCCGACCGCACCACCGCCCGCACCCCATGAAGCCGCCTCCCGGGACACGCCCCGAGGACTGCTGAGCCGGCTGCGTCGCAGAAGCGCATGACGCAAGCGCGAGAACGGCGGGTGCCCACCTGGACCTACAGCGCCCGGAACAGCCCCTCCTGGACGACGGACACCAGAAGGCGCCCCTCCAGGTCGTAGATCCGCCCACGGGCCAGGCCCCGTCCACCGGTCGCGATGGGGGACTCCTGGTCGTAGAGAAACCACTCGTCCGCGCGGAACGGCCGGTGGAACCACATGGCGTGATCGAGCGAGGCGATGTCGAAACTCCGCGGACCCCACAGCGGTTCGACCGGGAGGCGCACGGCGTCCAGGAGCGTCATGTCGCTGGCGTAGGTCAGCGCGCAGGTGTGCACGACCGGATCGTCCCCGAGCGGTCCCACCGCGCGCATCCACACCGCGCTGCGCGGCTCGGCGTCCTTGACCTCCTCGGGCGTCCAGCGCAGCCGGTCCACATAGCGGATGTCGAAGGGTTGGCGGCGCGCCATCCGCTCCAACTGTTCCGGCAGGGCGCCCAGATGCCCGCGGATCTCCTCCGCGACCGTCGGCAGGGACTCGGGGGCCGGGACCTTGCGGGCCGGTGGCAACTGATGCTCGAACGGCCCTTCCTCGGGCTGGTGAAAGGAGGCGGTGAGATTGAAGATCGTGCGGCCCTGCTGCACGGCGGTGACCCGGCGGGTCGTGAACGACCGGCCGTCCCGCACCCGTTCGACCTGGTACACGATCGGTACCCCCGGCCGGCCCGGGCGCAGGAAGTACGCGTGCAGCGAGTGCACGGGCCGGTCGCCGTCGGTCGTCCGGGCGGCGGCGACCAGCGCCTGGCCGGCGACCTGGCCGCCGAAGACCCGCTGCAAGGACTCCTGCGGGCTGCGGCCACGGAAGATGTCGAGCTCGATCCGCTCCAGGTCGAGCAGGTCGACCAGCCGCTCGGCCGGGTTCGTCGTCATGACTGCGTCTCTCCTGTGCTCACAGCTGGCCGACGTCGGTGACGCGGACGATCGCGCGGCCCTCCGCGTCGGAGGCCGTCAGATCGACCTCCGCGCTGATGCCCCAGTCGTGGTCGTCGTTCGGGTCGTCGAAGATCTGCCGGACGCGCCACAGACGGTTCTCCGGTTCCTCCTCGATCAGGAGCAGCTTGGGGCCGCGGGCGTCGGGGCCGGTGCCGAGGTCGTCGTACTCGTCCCAGTACTTGTCCATCGCCTCGCCCCAGGCCTCCGCGTCCCAGCCCGACTCGGCGTCCATCTCGCCCAGTTCCTCGACCTGGTCCAGGGCGGCGAGCTCCACGCGACGGAACATGGCGTTGCGGACCAGGACCCGGAAGGCGCGGGCGTTGGTGGTGACCGGCTTGACCTCGTCGGCCTTCTCCTGGGCCTCCTCGGCGGTCATCTCCTCCGGGTTGGCGAGCTGCTCCCACTCGTCCAGCAGGCTGGAGTCGACCTGGCGGACCATCTCGCCGAGCCACTCGATGAGGTCCTGGAGGTCCTCGGACTTGAGGTCGTCGGGGATGTTGTGATCCAGCGTCTTGTAGGCACTGGCGAGGTAGCGCAGGACGATGCCCTCGGTGCGGGCGAGCTCGTAGAACGACACCAACTCCGTGAACGACATGGCCCGTTCGTACATGTCGCGGATGACGGACTTCGGGGAGAGCGGGTGGTCGCCGACCCAGGGGTGGCTCTTGCGGTAGGTGTTGTAGGCGTGGAAGAGCAGCTCTTCCAGCGGCTTCGGGTACGTGATGTCCTGGAGACGCTCCATGCGCTCCTCGTACTCCACGCCGTCGGCCTTCATCGCGGCGACGGCCTCGCCCTTGGCCTTGTTCTGCTGGGCGACGAGGATCTGCCGCGGGTCGTCCAGCGTCGACTCGACGACCGAGACCATGTCGAGTGCGTAGGACGGGGACTCCGGGTCCAGGAGCTCGAACGCGGCGAGGGCGAAGGTGGACAGCGGCTGGTTCAGCGCGAAGTCCTGCTGGAGGTCGACCGTGAGGCGGACGATCCGGCCCTCGGCGTCCGGCTCGTCCAGCTTCTCGACGATGCCGCCGTCCAGCAGCGAGCGGTAGATGGCGATCGCCCGGCGGATGTGCTTGAGCTGCGCCTTGCGCGGCTCGTGGTTGTCCTCCAGCAGATGCCGCATCGCCTCGAAGGCGTTGCCGGGGCGGGCGATCACCGACAGCAGCATCGTGTGCGTCACCCGGAAGCGGGACGTCAAAGGCTCCGGCTCGGAGGCGATCAGCTTCTCGAAGGTGTTCTCCGTCCAGCCGACGAAGCCCTCCGGCGCCTTCTTGCGGACCACCTTGCGCCGCTTCTTCGGGTCGTCGCCGGCCTTGGCGAGCGCCTTCTCGTTCTCGATGACGTGCTCTGGCGCCTGCGCGACCACGAAACCCGCCGTGTCGAAGCCGGCCCGCCCGGCACGGCCGGCGATCTGGTGGAACTCACGGTTGCGCAGGGTGCGCACGCGGTTTCCGTCGTACTTCGTCAGCGCGGTGAACAGCACCGTGCGGATGGGGACGTTGACACCGACGCCGAGGGTGTCGGTGCCGCAGATGACCTTCAGCAGACCGGCCTGCGCGAGTTTCTCCACCAGACGCCGGTACTTGGGCAGCATGCCGGCGTGGTGCACCCCGATGCCGTGCCGGACGTAACGGGAGAGGTTGCGGCCGAACTTGGTGGTGAAGCGGAAGTTGCCGATCAGGTCGGCGATCTGCTCCTTCTCCTCCTTCGAGCACATGTTGATGCTCATCAGCGCCTGCGCCCGCTCCACGGCCTGCGCCTGAGTGAAGTGCACGATGTAGACCGGCGCCTGCCTGGTCTGGAGGAGTTCGGTCAGTGTCTCGGTGAGCGGGGTGAACTTGTACTCGTAGGACAGCGGCACGGGACGGGTCGCCGAGCGGACCACCGCCGTCGGGCGGCCGGTGCGCCGGGTCAGGTCCTTCTCGAACATCGAGACGTCGCCGAGCGTGGCCGACATCAGGATGAACTGCGCCTGGGGCAGCTCCAGGATCGGGATCTGCCAGGCCCAGCCGCGGTCGCCCTCCGCGTAGAAGTGGAACTCGTCCATCACGACCTGGCCGACGTCCGCCTGCTTGCCGTCGCGCAGCGCGATGGACGCGAGCACCTCGGCGGTGCAGCAGATGACGGGGGCGTCGGAGTTCACGGAGGCGTCGCCGGTGAGCATGCCCACGTTCTCGGTGCCGAAGATCTTGCACAGCTCGAAGAACTTCTCCGAGACCAGCGCCTTGATCGGAGCCGTGTAGAAGGTGACCTCGTCACGGGCGAGGGCGGCGAAGTGGGCGGCCGCCGCGATCATGCTCTTGCCGGACCCGGTGGGCGTCGACACGATCACGTTCGCCCCGGAGACCACCTCGATCAGCGCCTCCTCCTGATGCGGGTAGAGGGTGAGCCCGCGCTCCTCCGCCCACGACTCGAAGGCTTCGTAGAGGGCGTCGGGGTCTGCGGTCGGCGGCAGCTGATCGATGAGGGTCACCCACCCATCTTGCCTGCCCCACCCCACTACAGGGGAATCGGATGCGGGCACGAAGATCACGAGCAGTACGCTGTGTCGCCGACGAGGCGTCAGGGCATCCGGTCAACTGCGCAGCGGTACACGAGGAATGGGGCGGGCAACGGCGATGATGGGACCAGCACACTCACTGTCGGGGGCCGCGGCCTGGCTCGGCGTCGGAGCGGCCGCCGCCGCGGCGGGCCACGCGATGCCCTGGCCGGTCCTGCTCGCCGGAGCGCTGATCTGCGCGGGGGCCGCCCTCGCCCCCGACCTGGACCACAAGGCGGCCACCATCTCGCGCGCCTTCGGGCCCATCTCGCGAGGGCTGTGCGAGATCGTCGACAAGCTCTCCTACGCCGTCTACAAGGCGACGAAGAAGCAGGGCGACCCGCGTCGCTCCGGCGGGCACCGCACGCTCACCCACACCTGGCTGTGGGCCGTCCTGATCGGTACCGGTGCCTCGGTCGCGGCGATCACCGGAGGCCGCTGGGCCGTCCTGGCGATCCTCTTCGTGCACATGGTGCTCGCCATCGAGGGCCTGCTGTGGCGGGCGACCCGTGGTTCCAGTGCCGACGTCCTGGTGTGGCTGCTGGCCGCGACCAGTGCGTGGATCATCGCCGGGGTCCTCGACAAGCCGGGCAACGGCTCGGACTGGCTGTTCACGGACCCGGGCCAGGAGTACCTGTGGCTGGGGCTGCCGATCGTGCTGGGCGCGCTGGTCCACGACATCGGGGACGCCCTGACGGTCTCGGGCTGCCCGATCCTGTGGCCGATCCCGGTGGGCCGCAAGCGCTGGTACCCGATCGGTCCGCCCAAGGCCATGCGGTTCCGCGCGGGCAGCTGGATCGAGCTGAAGGTGCTGATGCCAGCGTTCATGGTGCTCGGCGGGGTGGGCTGCGCAGCAGCACTGAATTTCATCTGAGGCAGGCGCACGCGGCCGGTGGCGGGGACGGCCGCAGGGGAATCTCACCCCTCGGAGGCCGCTCCGCCGCCGTACCGGCGCTCGAACTGCGCGATGCGCCCTTCGGAGTCCACGGTGCGGGCCTTGCCGGTGTAGAAGGGGTGGCTCTCCGAGGAGATCTCGACGTCCACCACGGGGTAGGTCTCGCCGTCGTCCCAGTCGATGGTCTGGTCGCTCGTGGCGGTGGACCGGGTCAGGAAGGCGTATCCGGCGGCCCGGTCGCGGAAGACCACCGAGTGGTAGTCGGGGTGCTTGTCCTGCTGCATGCGTGCTCCTCGGGGTCAGCCGGACAGGGAGTCCTCGTCGACGATGTGCATCGCGGCCTCCTCGGCGGAGGCGGCGGCGCCGTCGATGCCCACGTCCGTGGCGATCAGGGCGCTCTCCTCGTCCTCGTGGGCACCTTCGTCCGGTGCCACCAGACGGCCGGAGCGACGGGCGCCGACTTCGTTGTCCAGCAGTTCGCCGTCGGTGCCGTCGCAGTCGCCGATGCCGTCGCCGTCGGGCGCGACGACATCCGGCAGTTCCTCGGCGAGCCGCTGCTCCAGGCTCTCGCCCTGCCACCGCTCGGCGGCTGTCACACCGGTGTGCTCCACCGCCCATGGTCTGTCCGGAGGGGACCAGCCGCGGTCGAGGGGGTCGTCGACACCGTCGTTCTCCAGGGTGTCCTCCGCGTCGAGCAGCCCGGAGTCGTCCTGGATCTCGGATCCGTCGGGCTGGTAGACGTCGTCGCCCCATCCGTCGGCGCTGTTCACGGGTACCTCCAGGTGCTGGGGACGGGCGCGGTCCCGCAGCGGCCGATCGTGCGTCGCCGCTGCGCGGGGCACAGACCGCACCCGGGGAACCCGACCGTCCCCGGGCACTCCCCGAGCCGGTGCCGATATCCAGCCTTCCATCCCCTTTCGGGACCGCGCAACGGCACGGGGGCAAGCGGGGGCGCCGGATCCTGGGAGGTGGAGGGGGAGGAGGGGGGCGAAGGAGGCGGACGGCACGAGGGCGTCGAAGGAGACGAGCGAGGCCGAGGCCGCCCGACGGCTGCTCCGTCCAAAGACGCCGCTCCCCGCCCAGCGGCGGAGCATCCCGTCGCACCCGCCCCCCTCATCCGGTCGCACCCGACCCGCTCGGCCGTCGCACCCGCCCCCCTCATCCCGTGGCGCCCGACCCCCTGGGCGTCGCACCCGACCCGCTCAGCCGTGCCAAGACCTCCACAGCGCCGCATACGCCCCGTCCGCCGCGACCAGGTCGTCATGGCTGCCCAGCTCGCTGATGCGGCCGTTCTCGACGACGGCGATGATGTCCGCGTCGTGGGCGGTGTGCAGCCGGTGGGCGATGGCGACGACGGTGCGGCCGTCGAGGACGCGGGCCAGGGACCGCTCCAGGTGACGCGCCGCGCGCGGGTCGAGCAGGGATGTCGCCTCGTCCAGGACCAGCGTGTGCGGATCGGCCAGCACCAGCCGGGCCAGCGCGATCTGCTGGGCCTGCGCCGGCGTGAGCGCGAGGCCACCCGAGCCGACCTCGGTGTCGAGGCCGTCGTCGAGGGCGCGCGCCCAGCCGTCCGCGTCGACCGCGCCCAGCGCCGCCCACAGCTCGGCGTCCTCGGCACCCGTGCGGGCGAGGAGGAGGTTGTCGCGCAGCGAGCCCACGAACACGTGGTGCTCCTGGTTGACGAGGGCGACGTGCGAGCGGACGCCCTCCGCGGTCATCCGGGACAGCTCCGCGCCGCCCAGGGTGATCCGGCCGTCCCGTGGCGCGTAGATGCCCGCGAGCAGCCGTCCCAGCGTCGACTTCCCCGCACCGGACGGGCCGACCAGCGCCATCCGGGTGCCGGGGGCGACCTCCAGAGACACCTTGCGGAGCACGTCGACGCCCTCCAGGTAGCCGAAGTGCACCCGGTCCGCGTGCACATGGCGCCCCTCGGGGGACACCGAGGCGTCACCGGCGTCCGGCTCGACCTCCCGGACGCCGACCAGACGGGCCAGAGACACCTGGGCGACCTGCAACTCGTCGTACCAGCGCAGGATCAGCCCGACCGGGTCGACGAGCATCTGAGCGATCAGCGCCCCGGTCGTCAGCTGGCCGACGTCGATCCAGCCGTGCAGCACCATCACACCGCCGACCATCAGGACCGAGGCGAGGATCATCACGTGGGTGACGTTGATGAACGGGAACAGCACCGACCGCAGCCAGAGCGTGTACCGCTCCCACGCCGTCCACTCCTTGATCCGACGCTCCGACAGCTCGACGCGACGCCGCCCGAGCCGGTGCGCCTCGACGGTGCGCCCGGCGTCCACGGTCTCGGCGAGCGCGGCGGCGACGGCGGCGTACCCGGCGGACTCCGACCGGTAGGCGGACGGCGCCCGCTTGAAGTACCAGCGGCAGCCGATCACCAGCAGCGGCAGGGCCAGCAGTACGGCCGCGGCCAGCGGCGGAGCCGTGACGACGAGCCCGCCGAGCAGCAGCACCACCCACACCGTGCCGATCGCCAGCTGGGGCACGGCCTCGCGCATGGCGTTGGCCAGCCGGTCGATGTCGGTGGTGATGCGGGACAGCAGGTCACCGGTACCGGCCCGTTCCAGTACGCCCGGCGGCAGGCCGACCGAGCGCACGAGGAAGTCCTCGCGCAGGTCGGCCAGCATCCGTTCGCCGAGCATCGCGCCGCGCAGCCGTACCTGTCGTACGAACACGGCCTGGACGACGAGTGCGGCCACGAACAGCCCGGCGGTCAGCTCCAGATGCACCTCCCGGGCTCCCTCCGCGACCCGGTCGACGAGTCCGCCGAGCAGCCAGGGACCCACCATCGACGCCACCACGGACACCGTGTTGACGGTGACGAGGAGGAGAAGGGCACGGCGGTGCCTGCGGAACAGTTCGGCCACATAGGCGCGTACGGTCGCGGTGCCCCCGACGGGCAGGGTGTTCGCCGTCGTCGGGGCCGCCGGGTCGTACGCCGGTGGCGCCACGCCGATCATGCCGTCTCCTCGATCTCTTCCAGTGCGCCCGTCAGGGCGGCTTCGTCGTCGGTCTCGCGCGTGACGACCGCGCGGTACCGGGGTTCCTTGTGCACGAGTTCGCGGTGCACGCCCACCGCCACGACCTCGCCCTCGTGGACCAGGACGACCCGGTCCGCGCGGTCCAGCAGCAGCGGAGAGGAGGTGAACACGACGGTGGTGCGCCCCGTCCTCACGTCCCGTACGCCCTCGGCGATACGGGCCTCGGTGTGCGAGTCCACGGCCGAGGTCGGCTCGTCCAGGACGAGCACCTCGGGGTCGGTGAACAGCGACCTGGCCAGCGCGAGCCGCTGGCGCTGGCCGCCCGACAGGGAACGGCCGCGCTCGGTGATCCGGGCGTCCATCGGGTCCTCGGCGCCGAGCGAGCCCTGCACCAGGGCGGCGAGGACGTCGTCGCACCGTGCGGCCGCCAGCGCCTCGCGGGCGTCCACGTCCCCCGACGCGGGCACGTCGAGGAGTTCGCGCAGGGTGCCGGAGAGCAGAACGGGGTCCTTGTCCTGCACGAGCACGGCAGTGCGCGCGGAGTCGAGCGGCAGCTCGTCCAGCGGCACCCCGCCCAGCAGCACAGACGGGTCTTCCCCGGCCGATGCCGGGTGGCCGCCCAGCCGTTCCGCCAGGCGCCCCGCAGCGTCCGGGTCCCCGCACACCACGGCCGTCAGTCGGCCCGCGGGCGCGAGCAGCCCGGTCGCCGGGTCGTACAGGTCGCCGGACAGGTCACCGGACGGCACCTTCCCGGCCGATGAACTGGTCGACGATCCGGCCGGCGAACCGGCCTCAAAGCCGGCCTTGCCGCCGGTCGACGAGCCGGCCTCAAAGTCGGCCTTGCCGCCGGTCGACGAGCCGGCCTCAAAGTCGGCCTTGCCGCCGGTCGACGAGCCGGACTCGACGCCGGCCTCCGAGCCGGTCGCCGAGCCCGCCCTCGTGCCGCCGTCGGAGACGCCCCCCGAGCCCGCCGTCGTGCCGCCGTCGGTGATGCCCGCAGAGCCCGCCCCCGTGCCGACATCGCAGACGCCCCCCGAGCCGGCCTCGGAAGTGGCCCGCGTCAGCGACAGCACCCGCGCGGCCCGGCGGGCCGAAGGACGGGAGAAGGAGTACGCCATGGCGATCTCCTCGAAGTGCCGCAGCGGATAGGTCAGCACCATGACCGAGCTGTAGACGGTCACGAGTTCGCCGACGGTGATCCGGCCCTCGCGGGCGAGGCCGACGCCGTGCCAGACGACCGCGATCAGCAGCAGCCCCGGCAGCAGCACCTGGATGGCCGAGATCAGCGACCACATCCGGGCGGTGCGCACGGCGGCGTGCCGGACCTCCTGGGAGGCGCTGCGGTACCGGTCGAGGAACAGCTCCTCGCCACCGATGCCGCGCAGCACCCGCAGGCCGGCGACGGTGTCCGAGGCCAGCTCGGTGGCGCGGCCGGCCTTCTCGCGCTGGAGGTCGGCGCGCCGGGTCGCCCGGGGGAGCAGCGGCAGCACCGCGAGCGCCAGCACGGGCAGCCCGACGGCGACGACCACCCCGAGCGCGGGCTGGTAGACGACCAGGCCCACACAGACGAACAGGATGGTGAGCGCGGCGGCGGTGAACCGGGAGACGGCCTCCACGAACCAGCCGATCTTCTCGACGTCGCCGGTGGAGACGGCCACGACCTCACCGGCGGCGACCCGCCGGGTCAGCGCCGAGCCCAGCGTCGCCGCCTTGCGGGCGAGCAGCTGCTGGACGCGCGCGGCGGCCGTGATCCAGTTGGTGATGGCGGCGCGGTGCAGGAAGGTGTCGCCGATCGCGTTGCCGGCGCAGGCCAGCGCCAGCAGCCCGCCCGCGAGGGCGAGCCGGCTGCCGGAGCGGTCGACGACGGCCTGGACGGCGAGGCCCACGCAGAACGGCAGGGTGGACACGGACACGAAGTGCACCAGTCCCCAGGCCAGGGATCTGAGCTGGCCGCCCAGTTGATTCCGGAAGAGCCACCACAGGAATCGGGGACCCGAGCGCGCGTCCGGCACACCCGGGTCGGGATACGGAAGGTCTTGAATCTGCATGACGGATGACGTCCCAGTGGCTCGTGTCAGGGGGTGATGGGGACCGCGGACGGCGGTAGCAAACCGTGAAAGGTTCGCGTCATCGCGCGGTCGGAGGCAACCGGTTTTCCGCGTGTCCGGGCGCACCCGGTGCGACCATGGCCGGGTGTCGATCGATGTACGGCGTGCGGTGCTCTGCGGTTCCCTGGTGCTGGTCCTGGCCGCCTGTTCGGGGCCGAGGGGTGCCGACCCGCCGACGAAACCTCGGGCCGGGGCCGGGACCGCCGCCCCGGAGGACATCCCCGGCGTCGGCGACCGCCTCCGACACCGCATCCCCGCCGACTCCCGCCAGGTCGTCGCGGTCTACGGCGACGGCGTGAACGCGCCGAACGCCACCGTCGTGCTCTACACCCAGCGCGGCTCGGAGAGCGCCTCGAAGCGGGCCTCGCAGCGCGGCACCACCTGGGAGCGCACCCGCAGCTGGCCCGCGCACAACGGCAGGAAGGGCTGGACGACCGACCACCACGAGGGCGACAAGCGCAGCCCCGTGGGCGTGTTCACGCTCAGCGACGCGGGCGGCGTCCTGAAGGACCCCGGATCGAAACTGCCGTACACGCAGTCCGCGGCCTTCACCGCCCCGCGCTGGTGGCCGAGGTCGCACTGGCACGACTTCGACTACGTCATCGCCATCGACTACAACCGCGTCAAGGGCACCCCTCCGAACGACCCGACCCGCCCGGAGGGCGAGCGCAGGGGCGGCGGCATCTGGCTGCACATGGACCACGGCAGCGGTACGTCGGCCTGCGTCAGCCTGTCCAAGTCCGCGATGGAGTACCTGCTGCGCACGCTCGACCCGGACCGGCATCCTGTGGTGGTGATGGGGGACAGGGCCGACCTGGCGGGCTAGTACGCCCGCCGGAGGCGTCATTGCGCCGCACGCCCAACTCGCCGTAGAACACCGGCCATGAAGAGACGGCTTATCATGTCCATGCTCGGCGGAGCGACCCTCCTGGCGAGCACCCTCCTCGGGGCGGCACCGGCCCAGGCCGTTCAACCCGCAGACGTGCCCGCCGAGTTCGGCAGCGACTGGCACGACCCGATCACCGCCGCCCCGCCCGTCACCAAGCCCTCCGGCAGGTCCTGCCAAGTCACGCTCGCGGAAGCCCAGTTCCGTGACTTCACGCCGTACCGGGGGAGTTACACGCCTCCCGAAGGCTGCGGCGACCGCTGGAGCAAGGTGGTCCTGCGGATGGACGGCAAGGTGAAGGGCCGTCAGTACGACCGGCTCGGCCATCTGCGCGTCGGCGGGGTCGAGATCTTCCGCACGTCGACCCCGGAGCCGTCGCCCGACGGGATCGAGTGGTCGGTCGAGAAGGACGTCACGCGCTACAGCGACACCTTCCGCTCCGCCCAGGACGTCGAGATGCTGATCGGCAACGTCGTCGACGACACGTACACGGGCGTCATCGACGTCAAGGTCAGGCTGACGTTCTACGCGGGCCGGCCGTCCGCCGCCCGGACCCCCGACCGGGTCCTGCCCCTCACCGACGGCACCGTCACCACGCCGCGCAACAGCGAACGCATCGTCGCCGAGGTGTACGCCACCGGCTCCGGCGGCGGGTGCGAGGAGTACTGGTACCTGACGGTGCCCGACGCGGCGCCGTACTCCTGCAAGGCCGACAACGGTCCCTACCGCGAGGTGCAGATCAAGGTCGACGGTCAACTGGCCGGAGTCGCGGCGCCGTTCCCGCACGTGTGGACGGGCGGCTGGTCCAACCCCTTCCTCTGGTACGTCATTCCGGGACCGCGCGCCTTCGACGTCAAGCCGATCGAATACGACCTGACACCGTTCGCCGGTCTCCTCAACGACGGCGCGCCGCACCGCGTGCAGGTGGACGTCGTCGGCGTGCCCGAGGGGCAGAGCGGCTGGAGCGCGCCCGTGAACATCGCCGTCTGGCAGGACGCGGAGCGCGCGCACGTCACCGGCGGGCTCACCGCGCACACCGTCGGCGACCTCACCAACTCCTCGGTCCACACGCCCGGTTCGGAGCACCGCCTGGACACCGAGGGCGCCCACCGGCTTACCGTCACCGGATACGTCGACACCTCGCACGGCCGCGTGACCACCACCGTCCGCCGGTCGCTGACGAACACCTCCACGCACCGCTGGGCCGAGGGCGAGAACCTGGACGGTCTCGACGCGACCTGGACGGACACCGAGTCGGTCACCGTCGACGGACGCGGCCCGGCGCACACGACGCGCACCCGGCGGACGTACACGATGAACGGCACGACGACGATCGGCGCGGACGACCGGCTGCGGACCGTGCTGACGCTCGGCGACCGTGCCTCGGTCGACGTCGACGTCGACGGCCGTCACCGGCAACGGCTCGACGACACCTACACCGGCGACGCCACCTGGACCCTCAACGTCCCGCGCGACCAGCGGCACGCGGTCGGCACGACGAGGGAGCGCTACCGGCTGTCCGGCCCGGGCGGCTGCTACGACCGCTCGCTGGCCACCGTTCAGGGGGTGCTGACCGAGGATCGCGCGGGCTGCTGAAGGGAGTTGTGTGCGATGCGTCACTCGAGGCGGGATTTACGCGGCTGAAACACGGCGGTCTTGTGCGAGATCAACGGCACGGTCAGAGTGATCGACACGGAAACCGCTTTCCGTATCGCAGAAGTTCTGCTCCTCGACCTCTGTGTGCCACCGTCCCCCACAAGGAGTGCCCGTGCCGCCGTCCGTCCCGTCCCTGCCGCGACGCGGCGCACGCATACTGCGTACCTCACTCTTCGCGCAGGTCCTCTGCGCACTGGTCCTCGGCATCGTTGTCGGGAAGCTCTGGCCCGGATTGGCCGCCGACCTCCAGCCGCTCGGCGACGGCTTCACCCGGCTCATCAAGACGATCATCTCCCCGCTCGTGTTCTGCGTGGTCGTCGTCGGGATCGCGAAGGCCGGTGACCTGAAGGCGTTCGGCCGGATCGGGCTCAAGGCCCTGATCTGGTTCGAGGTGGCGAGCACGCTCGCGCTGGTCATCGGCCTGCTCGCCGCCAACGTCGGCCGGCCCGGCTCGGGCATGCACGTCGACCCCTCGACGCTGGACGCCTCGGCGGTGGACGCCAAGACCGGCGGCGGTCAGCTGCCCTCGACGACCGAGTTCGTCGTCAACGCGATCCCGACCAGTTTCATCGGCGCGTTCGCCGAGAACGAGCTGCTCCAAGTCCTCATCCTGGCCTGTCTGGTGGGCGCCGCGCTGCTCCACCTCGGCCACGCCAAGGTGCCGCAGATGCTGCCCGCCCTCGAGCAGGCCCAGGAGATCATCTTCGCGGTCGTCGGTTTCATCATGCGTCTCGCCCCGATCGCGGTGTTCGGTGCGATGGCCGTCCTCATCGGCCAGTACGGGCTCGGCGTCATCGAGACCTACGCCAAGCTGATCGTCCTGTGCTACGTGGCCGCCGCGTTCTTCATCGCGCTCCTCGCCGTCGCCCTGCGCCTGGTCACCGGGCTCAGCCTCTGGAAGTTCCTGCGCTACATCCGCGCCGAGATGCTCCTCGCGCTCGGCACCGCGTCCACCGAGTCCGTCATGCCGCGCGTCATGCAGAAGCTGCGCCGGGCGGGGGCCCGCGACGACGCCGTGGGCCTGGTGCTGCCGACCGGCTACTCCTTCAACCTCGACGGCGCTTCGCTCTACCTGTCCATCGGCACGCTGTTCATCGCCCAGGCGGTCGGCGTCGACCTCAGTCCGGGCCAGCAGATCACCGTGGTCCTGGTGCTGATGCTCACCAGCAAGGGCATGGCCGGCATCCCCGGCTCGGCCTTTCTCGCCCTGTCTGCGACCGCGTCCTCGCTGGGGGCGATCCCGGCCGGTGCCGTCGCGCTGCTGCTCGGCGTGGACCGGATCATGGACTCCATGCGCGTGGTGACGAACCTGCTCGGCAACTGCGTCGCCGTCTTCGCGGTGTCGCGGTGGGAGGGGGCGCTGGATCTGGAGAAGGCCAAGAGGGTGCTGAACGGTGAGACCGAGGAGGCCGAAGAGGGCGCGCCCGGGGTCCCCGTCCAGCGGACCAAGGAGACGGTGACCGAGGCCGGCTGACCCCCGTCACCGAAAAGGGCCGCGGCGACCAGCCGCGGCCCTTTCCCATGCCCTCAACAGTGCTTCCCCGCCTCGGGTGGGTCCCCGTCCAGCAACGTGTCCAGCAGCCCGCCCAGCACCTTCCGCTGCTCCTGCGTCAACGGTGCCAGAATCTCCGCCGCCGCCGACCGCCGCGCCCCCCGCAGCTCGCGCAGCGCCTTGCGTCCGTCGTCCGTGAGCTCGATCCGGATCACTCGCCGGTTCGTCGGATCCGGCACCCGCCGCACCTTGCCGCCCGCCTCCAGGCCGTCGACCAGGGTCGTCACCGCGCGCGGGACGACTTCGAGCCGCGCGGCCAGATCGGCCATGCGCGGCGGCGAGCCGTAGTGCGCGAGGGTGCGCAGCAGCCGGGACTGGGCCGGGGTGACACCCATGCCGCTCTGCTCGATGTGCCGCTTCTGGATGCGGTGCACACGCCGCGTGAACCGCAGCAGCTGCTCGGCGAGCAGGGCATCGGGATCGGAGGCGGTCGCGGGGCCGGTCACGGACACGGGGTCGGTCATGCGGGAACAATAACAGGACTATGTGCATTGTGAGTATAGGTAACTATGAGCTAAGGTCCGTAAGTCTCTTACGACGAGCCTCCCGAAGGAGCCCATGCACCCCGACAACGAACTCAAATGGACCCCGCCCGGCGACGCCGGCACGGCGGGGCAGCCCCGGCAGGTCCGCCGCATCCTGAAGCTCTTCCGCCCCTATCGCAGCCGCCTCGCCGTCGTCGGCCTCCTCGTCGGCGCCGCCTCACTGGTCTCCGTCGCCACGCCCTTCCTGCTGAAGGAGACGCTGGACGTCGCGATCCCCGAGGGCCGTACCGGCCTGCTCAGCCTGCTGGCGCTCGGCATGATCCTCAGCGCCGTGCTGACCAGCGTCTTCGGCGTCCTGCAGACCCTGATCTCCACCACCGTCGGTCAGCGCGTCATGCACGACCTGCGCACCGCCGTCTACGACCGCCTCCAGCGCATGTCGCTGGCGTTCTTCACGCGCACGCGCACCGGCGAGGTCCAGTCCCGCATCGCCAACGACATCGGCGGCATGCAGGCCACCGTCACCTCCACCGCGACCTCCCTGGTCTCCAACGCCACCAGCGTCGTCGCCACGATCGTCGCGATGGTCGCCCTCGACTGGCGTCTGACCGTCGTCTCGCTGCTCCTGCTCCCCGTCTTCGTGTGGATCAGCCGCCGGGTCGGCAACGAACGCAAGAAGATCACCACCCAGCGCCAGAAGCAGATGGCCGCGATGGCCGCCACCGTCACCGAGTCCCTCTCGGTCAGCGGCATCCTCCTGGGCCGCACCATGGGCCGCTCCGACTCGCTCACCCAGTCCTTCTCGGAGGAGTCCGAGCGCCTGGTCGACCTCGAGGTGAAGGCGAACATGGCCGGCCGCTGGCGCATGGCCGTCATCACGATCGTCATGGCCGCCATGCCCGCCGTCATCTACTGGACCGCGGGCCTCGCCCTCCAGATGGGCGGCCCGGACGTCTCGATCGGCACGATCGTCGCCTTCGTCTCGCTCCAGCAGGGCCTGTTCCGCCCCGCGGTCAGCCTGCTCGGCACCGGCGTCCAGATACAGGCCTCCCTCGCGTTGTTCCAGCGCATCTTCGAGTACCTCGACCTGCCGTTGGACATCACCGAGCGCGAGAACCCCGTCCACCTGGACACCGTCAAGGGCGAGGTCCGGTTCGAGAACGTCGAGTTCCGCTACGACGAGAAGGGCGCGCCCACGCTCGACGGCGTCGACATCGCCGTCCCCGCGGGCAGCAGCCTCGCGGTCGTCGGCTCGACCGGCGCCGGCAAGTCCACCCTGGGCCACCTGGTGCCGCGGCTCTACGACGTCACCGGCGGCCGGGTCACCCTCGACGGCGTCGACGTCCGCGACCTGGACTTCGACACCCTCGCGCGCGCGGTCGGCGTGGTCTCCCAGGAGACGTACCTCTTCCACGCCACGGTCGCCGACAACCTGCGCTTCGCGAAGCCGGACGCCACCGACGAGGAACTGCACGCGGCGGCGAAGGCGGCCCAGATCCACGATCACATCGCGAACCTGCCCGACGGCTACGACACGGTGGTGGGGGAGCGCGGCCACCGCTTCTCCGGTGGCGAGAAGCAGCGTCTGGCCATCGCCCGCACGATCCTGCGCGATCCGCCGGTGCTGATCCTCGACGAGGCGACCAGCGCCCTGGACAACCGCACCGAGCGGGCCGTCCAGGAGGCCATCGACGCCCTGTCCGCCAACCGCACCACGCTCACCATCGCGCACCGGCTGTCCACCGTCCGGGGTGCCGACCAGATCGTGGTCCTGGACTCCGGCCGCGTCGCGGAACGCGGCACGCACGACGAACTGCTGGAACGGGACGGGCGGTACGCGGCCCTCGTACGCCGGGATGCTCAACTGGAACCGACAAGCTGAAGATATGCCGGGTTTGTAACGATGTGGGGGTTACCGTGCCCGCATGTACCAGAACACTCCGTCACGGAGCACGATTCGACTGACGCGCCGGGGCCGACTCGTCCTCATCGCGACCGGGGCCGTCGTGGCCGGCACCGCCGTGGCGGTGCCGCTGCTGAGCCTGGACAGCGACAAGGACGCCAAGCCCACCTCACTGGTGATCCCCGAGGGCTGGCGCTCCGGCCAGGTGTACGACGCCGTCGACAAGGCCCTCGCCCGTCCGGCCGGCACCACGAAGAAGGCGCTGGCCAAGGCCGCTCTGAAGCTGCCGAACGACGCCGAGGGCAATCCGGAGGGCTACCTCTTCCCGGCGACCTATCCGCTGAACGACAAGTCCACGCCGGAATCGCTGCTGTCGTTCATGGTCAACACCGCGAACCAGAAGTTCAACGGCGCGCCCGTCGCCGCCGGCGCCCAGCGCAACGCGATGAACGTCTACCAGGCCGTCACCATCGCGAGCATCGTCCAGGCCGAGGCCGCCACCAAGGCCGACATGGGCAAGGTGGCCCGGGTCATCTTCAACCGCCTGGAGCGCGGGATGCCGCTCCAGATGGACTCCACCATCAACTACGCGCTGAACCGTGCCACGCTGCGGACGTCCGACGCCGACACCCGGATCGACAGCCCCTACAACTCGTACCAGCGCATGGGGCTGCCCCCGACCCCGATCGACAACCCGGGCGAGGACGCGATGCGCGCCGCGATCTCCCCGACCCCCGGCGACTGGCTGTACTTCGTCACGGTCAAGCCGGGGGACACCCGCTTCACGGCGAACTACGAGGAACACCTGCGCAATGTCGCCGAGTTCAACGCGACCCAGAAGAAGAGCGCGCAGCCCAGGACGTGACGCCGACGGCCTCGGGCATCAGGCGGCGACGGGCTCTCCGGCCAGCAGTCGCCTGATGTCCCGCACGGCCGCCCGTCCGGCCCGGTTGGCGCCGATGGTGCTGGCGGACGGGCCGTAGCCGACGAGGTGCACCCGGGGATCGGCGACCGCGCGCGTGCCCTCGACGCGAATGCCGCCGCCCGGCTCGCGCAGCTTCAGCGGTGCCAGGTGGTCGATGGCGGCACGGAACCCGGTCGCCCACAGGATCACGTCGGCGTCGACGTGCCGCCCGTCCGCCCACTGCACGCCGTGCGGGGTGATCCGCTCGAACATGGGCTGCCGGTCCAGGACCCCGTCGGCGATGGCCTGCCGGATCGCGTCGTTGAGGGGCAGCCCGGTCACCGACACCACGCTCTTGGGCGGCAGCCCCTGCCGCACCCGCTCCTCGACCGATGCCACGGCCGACCGGCCCACGTCCTCGGTGAAGGGGCCCGCACGGAAGACGGGCGGCCGTCGGGTCACCCAGGTGGTGGCGAGCGCGTAGGGGGCGATCTCCATCAGATGCTGGGTGCCGGACGCACCCCCGCCCACCACCACGACCCGCTGCCCGGCGAACTCCTCGGGCCCGGGGTACTGCGCGGTGTGCAACTGCCGCCCGCGGAAGGTCGCCTGCCCCGGATAGCGCGGCCAGAAGGGCCGGTCCCAGGTGCCGGTCGCGTTGATCAGGGCGCGCGTCGCCCAGGTCCCGGCCGAGGTCTCGACGACCAGCCGCCCGTCCTCACCGTCCCGCACCGCGCGCACGTCCACCGGCCGCCGCACCCGCAGACCGAAGGTCCGCTCGTACGTGTCGAAGTACTCGGCGATCACCTCGGCGGACGGCCGCGCCGGATCGGCGTCCGTCAGCTCCATCCCCGGCAGCGAGTGCATCCCGTGCACCTTGCCGTACGTCAGCGAGGGCCACCGGAACTGCCAGGCGCCGCCCGGGCCGGGGGAGTGGTCCAGCACGACGAAGTCGCGCGCGGGCTCGAAACCGGTCCGGCGCAGGTGATAGGCGCTGGACAGACCGGCCTGACCAGCGCCTATGACGACGACCTCAGTGTTGTTCACGCTTCTACCAACTCTGCCGAGGTCGCAGATCTTCCCTACGGCTGCGCTGTGCGCGCGGGCGTGGTCGACGGCGGCAGGCCACCGTTGAACCGCGTGTCCACGAAATCACCGAAGTCGACCTTCCCCGGGATCAGCTTGAGCTCGGTGAAGGTGTCGGCGATCTCCTGCTCCGACGCCACCAGCGGCTTGTCGACCGCGACCGAGATCCGGGTGGCGTTGGTCCGCCGCACCGAGGCCAGCGCGACCTCGTAGGGCAGCCCGGTGTCCTTCGCCCAGACCTTCGCCCACTCCTCCTGATGGTCGTGCACCCACGCCGTGGCCCGCCGCAGCCGCCCCAGATAGTCCTCGATGGCGGCGGCCTTGGCCTTGTCCCGCAGCGCGGAGGGCGCGGCCACCTGGAAGGTGAGCCCGTTGGTGACCCCCTCCCCGGTGGTCAGTATCCGCCCCTGCTTGGCCTGGAGCACTTGAGAGGTGTACGGGTCCCACACCGCCCACGCGTCGACCTTGCCGGAGGTGAAGGCGGCGAGTGCGTCGGCGGGCTGGAGGTACTTGACGTGCACGTCGCCGAGCTTCAGCCCGGCCTTCTTCAGGGAGGCGACCAGTTGGTAGTTGGCGGACGAACCCTGCGCCACGGCAACGGACTTGCCCTTGAGCTGCTCGGGCCCGGTCAGTTTCGAGCCGTTCGGTACGAGGATGGCGTCGCCCTCGGACGTGCCGTGGAAGGCGGACACGACCGTGATCTTCGAGCCCGCGCCCGCGGCGAACACCGGCGGGGTGTTGCCGACCCCGCCGATGTCGACGGCCTCGGCGTTGACGGCTTCCAGCAGCGGCGGTCCGGAGGTGAACGTGGACCACTTGATCTTGTAGTCGAGGCCCTCGAGTTCGCCGGCGGCCCGCAGGATCGCCTCCGAACCGCCCTTCTGGTCACCGACGTCGAGCGTGAGCGAGCCCTGGCCGTCGGTGTCGGAACCGGTGCCGGCGGTCGCACTGCCGCCGCAGGCGGTGAGCAGCAGGGCCAGAGGGAGGAGCAGGGCGGCGGGGACGAGGCGTCGTCGCATGACGGATGTTCCGTTCGTGAGGGCGGGGACGGTGGTTCAGGCGGCTGCGGCGGCGGTGTCGACGCCGAGCCGTTCCAGCAGGCCGGCGCGGAGCTCGGCGAAGCGCGGATCGGTGAGGTCGCGGGGACGGTCGAGGCCGATGCGCTGCTCATGGGCGATGACCCCGTCGTCCATCACCAGGACGCGGTCGGCGAGCAGCACGGCCTCCTCGACGTCGTGCGTGACGAGCAGGACCGCGCAGCCGCGCCGCTGCCACAACTCGCCCACCAGGCGCTGGGCCTTGATGCGGGTGAGGGCGTCGAGCGCCCCGAACGGCTCGTCGAGCAGCAGGAGATCGGGTTCGCGGACCAACGCCCTGGCGAGGGCGGCACGCTGGGCCTCGCCGCCGGAGAGGGTCTTGGGCCAGGCGTCCGCGCGGTGACCGAGACCGACCTCCTCCAGCGCTCGCTCGGCGACCTCGCGCGCGGGCTTTCCGGGCAGCCCCAGCAGGACGTTGCGCCACACCTTCTTCCACGGCATCAGCCGGGGCGCCTGGAAGGCGACGGCCCTGCGGCGCGGCACCAGGACGCTGCCCTCGATGTCCCGGTCGAGACCGGCCAGGATGCGCAGCAGGGTGGACTTGCCGCAGCCGCTGCGGCCGAGGAGTGCCACGAACTCGCCCCGGTCGATGTTGAGTTGCAGAGCGTCGATGACGGCACGGCCGTCGAAGGAGCGGGTCAGCCCCGCCACCCGCACCGCAGGAGTGCTCCGGTGCGGACTCACCGGCCGGTGAACGTCGGTCGCCATTGCAGCAGCAGCCTTTCGAGGGAGCGGACGACGAAGTCGGCCAGCAGGCCGAGGAGGGCGTAGACGATGAGGCAGACCACGATGACGTCGGTCCGCAGGAAGTCCCGCGCCTGCACCATGAGGAACCCGATGCCGGAGTCCGCGTTGACCTGCTCGGCGAAGACCAGCGCGAGCCAGGCGATGCCGAGCGAGTAGCGCAGCCCGGTCAGGGCGCCGGGCAGCGCGCCCGGCAGCACGACATGCCGCACGAGCCCCCACCGTGACAGCCCCGACGACTCACCGGCCTCGATGAGGTGGGCGTCCACGCCGCGAATGCCGGCGTACACGTTGAGGTAGAGCGGGAAGGTCACGCCGAGCGTGATGATGGCGACCTTCGGTGCCTCACCGATGCCGAACCAGATGATGAACAGCGGGATCAGCCCGACGAACGGCACGGTCCGCAGCATCTGGACGGGCGCGTCCACGAGATCCTCGCCGATCCTGAACAGGCCCGAGATCAGGGCGAGTCCGGTGCCGACGAGAATGCCGAGGAGCAGTCCGGCGGCGACCCGCTGGAGCGAGGTGCCCATGGCGGAGGCCAGCGAGCCGTCGGCGATCAGGTCGCTCGCGACCCGGGCGATCCGCCCGGGCGAGGCGAGTGCGTCGGAGGTCAGCAGACCTGTGGCGCTGAGGACTTGCCACAGCAGGAGCAGTACCGCCGGACCGGTGGTGCGGCGCAGCCAGCGCGGGACGCGGGTGCGCCGGGAGGAGGCGGGGACGAGGGGTTCGAGGGCGAGAGGGCCACCAGCGGCGGGCATACCGGAAATATCCGGTTCGGCGGCGCTGGGCGGGGCATGACTGATGCTCACGAGTGCTCCACGGAGGGGGAGAACGGGGTACGCCGGAGCGCCGCCGCGTCAGAAACGCGGACGGGCAGAAAGTGGCGCGGGGGTGAGAGGAGAAGGAGGGGGCGTCAGCAGCCGCGGCGACACGCGGCGGAGGCCACCCGCAGCAGGTCGATGTGACCGCGCGTGGTGAGCAGGGCTGAACGCAACATGCCGCCGAACGTAGCCAGATGGCGTGGTCATGGTCAATGGCGTCTCGCGGACTGGACCCGCCGTATCGCGGGACGGGCGGCAGATCGCTCACCGGGCCGGGCGCATGGGTGAGGATGGGAGGCATGTCAGATGCGTTCACCACCCGGGTCCTGAACATCACCTCCGGATCGACGGAGCGGGTCGTCGACCTCACCGGCGACTGCGCGGCCTTCCTGCGCGAGGCCGCGGCCGGCCGCGACGGCCTGCTCAACATCTTCGTCCCGCACGCCACCGCGGGCATCGCCGTCATCGAGACGGGCGCCGGCAGCGACGACGACCTCCTCGCCGCCCTGCACACCCTGCTCCCCGCCGACGATCGCTGGCAGCACCGTCACGGCAGCCCCGGCCACGGCCGCGACCACGTCCTGCCCGCCTTCGTGCCGCCGCACGCGACACTGCCCGTGATCGACGGACAGTTGGAGCTGGGGACCTGGCAGTCGGTGTGCCTGGTCGACACGAACAAGGACAACCCGCGGCGCCAGGTGCGCCTCACCTTCCTCGCGGGCTCCTGAGGCCGTTCCGAAAAGGCTTTGAGCGAGGCGGCGACCCGCTGCTACGTTCACGGCGGACCGTGAAGTCGTCGTAGGGAGGTGAGCCCCGTGAACACAGTCACCCATGGGTGCTCCCTTATCCCGCCACGGTCCTGCGGCTGACGTTCGGTGTCGCCAGGAGCGCCTGAGATCGAGGCACTCCTGGGAGGAGACGCCGATGAACACCACGCCTTTCACTTCCTGCCCGGGCGACGACGCGGTGATGATCACGCGTGTCGCGGAACGGCAGTGGCATGCCCTGGACGACGACTTGGTGGTCGGCCGCGGACTTGCCCAACACCGGCCTGACGGACGCCTGTTCGTCACCGTCGACGCCTGGCGCGACGCCGCCTTCGACCGGCTGGCCGAGACGATGGTGGCGCATCTGCCGGCGCCGCTGTACACGGTCGTCGACGAGGCCGACGCCGAGTCGGCGGCCGGCTGGAGGCGGGCCGGCTTCGCGGTCCGGCGCCGCGAGTGGGAGTACGTCGTACCGACCGACCCGCGGGTCACCGGGCTCGAAGCGGTCGAGCCGCCCTCCGGCGTGACGATCGTGCCCTTCGGGCAGGCGGACGAGGGCCTGCTGCGGGCGGTGGACCGCGCGATCCGTGACGAGGTCGAGGCGAGCGTCGGCTGGGAGTCGATGCCCGCGGAGGTCGTTCCCCGCCCCGCCGGCGACACCGTGGTCGATCCGTCGACGTACGCGGTGGCCGCGGCGCCGGACCGCTACCTGGGGCTGATCCGGGTGGTCCGGGTGAAGCGGCCGCGCATCGGACTGGTCGCGGTCCGGGCCGGAGAGCAGCGCCGGGGCATCGCGCGGGCGCTGCTCTCCCACGCGCTCACCACGCTGCACCGCTCCGGGTCCGACGCGGCCTGGACCGAGATCAATGAGTCCAACCACGCGGCCGCCGCCCTGTTCGGGGGCGCCGGCGCCCGGCCGGTGGGCAGCAACCTGGAGCTGGTCCGATGACGAAGCACAAGAACGTCATCGAGGTCGAGGGCAGGGTCGTCGAGTGTCTGCGCAGCGCCATGTTCACCGTGGAACTGGAGAACGGCCATCAGGTGCTCGCGCACATCAGCGGAAAGATCCGCAAGAACTACATCAAGATCGTGCTGGAGGACCGGGTGCTGGTGGAGCTTCCGCCGTACGACCTGACACGCGGCCGGATCGTGTTCCGGTACCGCGGCTAGGGCCCGGTGGCCGGGGTGTCCCGGTTTCGCCGTCCGCTACAATATAGGTAGATCTACCTACCTAGTTTGGATGGCGATGAGCGACACCGACGCGAGTACGGGCGGGAGGCCACGCCGGCGTCCCGCCCGGGAGCGGCTGCTGGCGGCAGCGGCCCGCCGGTTCTACGCCGACGGGGTGGCCGCGACCGGCATCGACACGATCACCGCCGATGCCGGTGTGGCGAAGATGAGCCTGTACAACAACTTCTCCTCCAAGGCCGAACTGGTCCGCGCCTATCTGGACGCGCGGCACGAGGAATGGTTCGGCTTGTACCGGGCGCGGTTGGAGCAGGCCCACGGGCCGCGTGACGGTGTGCTGGCGGTCTTCGACGCCTACGCCGATCACGCGGCCTTCGCCTACGAGCACGGGTTCCGCGGCTGCGGTCTGCTCAACGCCGCCGCCGAACTTCCGGCCGGGGACGAGGGGCGGGCCCTGGTCCGCGCCCACAAGGAGGAGGTCGAGGGGTTGATCGCCGGGCATCTGGAGCACCTGCTGCCCGATCGCCCCGACACCGCCCACGCCCTGGCCGAGCACCTCTCCTTCCTGCTGGAGGGCGCGATGGCCCGGGCCGGCCTGGAAGGCGACGGCGTGCGCCTCCAGCACGCCCGCTCACTCGCGGCGGCCCTGCTGGACCGGTTGTGAGAGGTGCCGGAGGCGACGGATCCGCCGTGACGGGGGCCCTGTGCGTGCTGGCCGCCTCCGTGCTGTGGGGGACGACGGGTACGGCCGCCACCCTGGCCCCGGAGGTGGGCCCGCTCGCCATCGGTGCCGTCGCGATGGGCCTCGGCGGACTCCTCCAGGCCCTCGTCGCCGCACCGCAGATCGCCCGCGACGCCGGACGGCTGCGTGCGCGGCGCGGCACGGTGCTCCTCGGCGCGGTCTCGGTGGCGATCTACCCGCCGGCCTTCTACACCTCGATGCACCTGGCCGGAGTCGCCGTCGGCACCGTGGTCTCCCTCGGCACCGCCCCGCTGGCCTCGGCGGTGATCGAACGCGTCCTGGACCGCCGCCGGCTCACCCGCCGCTGGATGCTCGCCGCCGTCCTCGGCCTGCTCGGCACCGCGCTGCTGTGCGTCGCCGAGGCCGCCCGCGCCACCGACGCCGGCGGAACGGCGTCCGTGACGGCCACGCTGCTCGGCATCGGCCTCGGCCTGGTCGCCGCCACGACGTACGCCCTGTACTCCTGGGCCGCACACCGGCTCATCCGGCGCGGGATCGCCTCCCGCGCCGCGATGGGCGCCGTGTTCGGGATCGGCGGACTGCTCCTCGTCCCCGTCCTGCTCGCCACCGGTGGCGCGCTCGTCGGCTCCTGGTCCAACGCGGCGGTCGGCGGCTACCTGGCCGTGGTCCCCATGTTCGCCGGGTACATGCTGTTCGGCTGGGGGCTCGCGCACGTCCCCGCCAGCACCGCCACCACGCTGTCCCTGCTCGAACCGGCGGTCGCGGCCGTACTCGCCGTCCTGGTCGTGAACGAGCGGCTCCCCGCCGCCGGTTGGGCCGGTATCGCGTTCGTCGTCGCCTGCCTCGCCGTCCTCACCGCCCCGGCGCCCGGCGTGCGACGCCGGCAGCGCGGACCGGGCGACGGGGAAGCCGTGCTCCACGGTGCCGCGGCGGCCCGGCTCGGCGACCGCGGAGCTCAGTAGACCGTCAACCCGTAGGCGTTCAGCGCCTCCTGGACCGGCTGGTAGTAGGTGGTCCCGCCCGTGGTGCAGTCGCCGGAGCCGCCGGAGAGGATGCCGATGACCTTGTCACCGGCGTAGAGCGGGCCGCCGCTGTCGCCCGGCTCGGCGCAGATGCTGGTCTGGATCAGGCCGTAGACGATGTCACCGCCGCCGTAGTTGACGGTCGCGTTCAGCGCGGTGACCCGGCCGCAGTGGACGCCGGTGGCCGCTCCGCGGCGGCAGACGCTCTGGCCGACGTAGGCGGTGGCGGTTCCGGTGACGTCGACGGTGCCGATGGTGCCCGGGTGCGGTACGGCCGCATTGGTGTAGCGGACGACACCGAAGTCGTCGCCGGGGAAGCTGGTGCCGGTGGTGGGGCCGATCGCCGTTGCCGCCGTGGCGCTCGTGTACCAGGTGGCCGTCCCGTCGGTGCAGTGGCCCGCGGTGATGAAGTAGTACGTGGCGCCGCTCTGCACGTTGACCCCGGCCGAGCAGCGCCGGGCCGCCGTGTAGATGCCGTCACCGCCGGACAGGAGGGTGCGCAGGCGGCCGTCGAGCCGTTCGAGGGTGGCGGCGCCGGTGAAACGTCCGGTGGTCTGCCGCAGTCTGGTCAGGTCCCGGTCCGAGACGGAGGCGTCGGCCAGGACCCGCAGCCGTCCGGTGCCCTCGTCCACGGCCCAGCTCGTCCCGGCGATCCCCAGCGATTCGACGGCGGCGGTCGCGCCGGTCACCGAGGCGTGGCCCGCGGGCGCCGCTGCGGCGCCGGTGCCGGACCCCGCGAGGGCGGCGAGGACCAGCAGGCCCAGGGCCGCGGCGGACGAGCGTGAGTGTCTGACGATGGTGCGGCGGGATCTGAACACCGGAGTCTCCCTGGGGACGGTCGGCCGGGTGGGGAGCGCGTTGCCGGTGTCCCAGTCTGATGGGACCCGTGCGGGGCGGGTAGGCCGCCTTCGGCCGAAGGCGGCTGGTTACCCTGACGGGATGATCGAGAATCCTCCCCCCTGTCCGAAGTGCTCCTGCGAGTACACCTACGAGATGAACGCCCTGGTGGTGTGCCCCGAGTGCGGCCACGAATGGGTGCCCGCCGAGGGCTCCACCGGTGACGCTGACGGTGACGGCCGGCGGGTCGTCAAGGACTCCGTGGGCAATGTGCTCCAGGACGGCGACACGGTCGTGGTCGTCAAGGCGCTCAAGGTCAAGGGCAGCCCCTCCGGGATCAAGGCCGGGACCAAGGTGCGCAACATCCGGCTGGTCGACGGCGTCGACGGGCATGACATCGACTGCAAGGTCGACGGTTTCGGGGCGATGCAGTTGAAGTCGAGCGTGGTGAAGAAGGGCTGACACCACGAGCGGTCCCGCTCGGCGGCGGGGTCGCAGGCGCCGCATCTTGGTGCTTAATTGCATAATTTCGCAATTGGTTAGATGCTGTGATGTCTGTGCCCGCAGGTAGCCGCGGGCACAGCCTGCCTGCCCTCCGGACGGCAGGGCTGCTGCCCCGCGCCGAGTCCCCGTTCCGAACCTCCAGGGAGGAAGCCGTCCGATGAGTACACCCCCCGCTCTCCTCCGCATGGTCGAGCTCTCCGGCGCGGAGGCGATGTGGCTGCTGGAGGGCGGCGGCCTGGGCCGGCTGGTGCTCGTCCGGCGCGAGCTGACCACGGTCCGGCCCGCCCGGCACGTCTGGGAGTACGGCCGTCTGATCATCCGTACGCCGGTCCCGTCCCGGGCGGCTACCTACCAGGTGGACGAGATCCGTGCCGTACCGGGCACCGGTTGGACGGTGACCGTGAGCGGTCCCGCCGAGGTGATCACCGATCCGCACGAGGCCGCCCACCACCAGCGCGCCCTGCCCGGCTGGACCCATGGCCCGCACGACACGCTCCTGCGCCTGCACCCCAAGGCGGTCGCCGGGTTCCGGCTCGCCCGCGCGGTGGGGTGAGCGGTGGCGGCGCGGCGCGGGCACCCCGGTTCCGGGACCGGATTCGGTGCTGCCGGAAGGACAGGCGAGGATGGGGGACATGGACGTGACGTGTGGGTCGACGCGAGGGGCCGGGGCCCGGCCGACGGGGCCGTGCTCCCGTACCGGGGAGGCGACGGCAGGGTGAGTACGCCGCTGTACCAACTGAAGGCCGAGTTCTTCAAGACGCTCGGTCATCCGGCCCGCATCCGGGTCCTGGAGCTGCTCAGCGAGCGTGAGCACGCCGTCGCCGAGATGCTGCCCGAGGTGGGCATCGAGCCCGCCCATCTCTCCCAGCAGCTGGCCGTGCTGCGGCGGGCCAACCTGGTCGTGACCCGCAAGGAGGGGTCGAACGTGTACTACTCGCTGACCAGCCCGCACGTCGTGGAACTCCTCCGGGTCGCCCGCACCATCCTCTCCGGGGTCCTGGCCGGCCAGGCCGAGCTGCTCGCCGATCTGCAGGCGGCGCAGGGGGAGGCGAAGCCCCGGGCGTAGCGGGGCCGGGGCGGGAGCGGTGCCGGACGGCCGGCGGGTGCGGCGACGCCGCCGAGGGCACCGCGTCACGGAGCGGCGGGGCCGGTGATGAACCGGCCCTCGGAGTCGTACGGCCAGACATTGGGGACGCAGCCGTGCATGCCCTTGATCTGCTGCATCATCGCGGGGGCCGGCTCCCCCTTGCCGGGGCAGGTGACATGGCCGTGGTGGAGGAAGTGGCCCACCTCGTGGTTGATGATCAGGGCGCGGTAGGCGGTGACGTCCTCGGCGTAGACGGGGGTCGCCAGCACCCAGCGGTCGAGGTTGACCATGACCTGGTCGCCGGTGTTGCAGTTGTACCGGCCGCCCGTGTCGAGGCCGCCCCGGCCGCAGACGGCGTCGACGGTCGCGGGGGTGGCGAGGCGGACCACGAAGTCGGTCGGGCCGTGGGCGACCCGCTGGAACGCCGAGTGCCCGTCGGCGGTCCAGCCGCGGGGATCGCCGAGGATGCGGTCCACCGTCTCGGCGGTCTCCGCGGCGGACAGGTCGATGTTCTTCTCCACCTCGACCCGGTAGCGCAAGGCCGTCCCCTTGCCGGCCTTCGCGCTCCCGCCGGGTGCGGTGACATACGTTCCGGGGCCCTGCCGGGGGAGGGCGGGGGGCTTCGCGGGGGAGGGGGACGTGCGCGGAGCGGGGGTGCCGCTCGGCTTCCTGGCCGGTGGCGGTGACGTGCGCGTGGCCGGTTCCGCCGGTGAGCTCTCCGACGGCCGGCCCGACGTGTCCGGCTGCGGCCAGGCCAACACCGTGCAGCCGACGGCCCCGAGAACGGCCAACGCGGCGAGGCCGAAGGCCGGTTGAACCGTGCGGCGTCGGTCAGGGGTCGTTACGGAACCCCTGCGACGGTGGCTGCTGACGGGTTTTCGCTTGTGCTTGGTCACGATCGTTTACGTTGTGATCGCAATGTGATCGGACCTGGCTCGTCGGATAACGAAAAGGTAACTCCCGTCCTGGTCGTCCCTGTGGATACTGACCCCATGCCACGTGTGCTGTTGATCGAAGACGACCGCGCCGTCCGCGAGGGCGTCGCGCTGGCGCTGCGCCGTCAGAACCACGACGTCGCCGCCACTGCGACGGGGGAGGAGGGGCTGGCGCACCTGCGGTCGTTCCGGCCGGACATCGTGGTCCTCGATCTGATGCTGCCCGGCAAGAGCGGACTCGACGTCTGCCGCGGGATACGGGCCGTCGACCAGGCGCTGCCGATCATCATGGCCACGGCCCGCGGTGACGAGGTGGACATCGTCATCGGCCTGGAGGCGGGGGCCGACGACTACGTCGTCAAACCCGTCACGGCCCGGGTGCTCGACGCCCGCATCCGCGCCGTCCTGCGCCGCGCGGGCGGCACGCCCACCGGTGAAGGCCTTCCGAAGATCGACACCTATGGGGAACTCTCCGTCGACCGGGCCGGGTTGACGGTCAGACTGGGCGGCGAGCCGATCGCGCTCGCCCCCTCCGAACTGCGGCTGCTGCTCACCCTCTCCGCCTCGCCGGGCCAGGTCTTCAGCCGGCAGCAACTGCTGGAGGCGGTCTGGGAGCACGACTTCCACGGCGACGCCCGGCTGGTGGACGCCTGCGTCAAACGCCTGCGCACCAAGATGTCCGAACCGCCCCGCGCGCCCCGGTACATCCACACGGTCCGCGGTTTCGGCTACCGCTTCGCCGCCCCGTGAGACGCCGTCGGCTGCGCGGCCTGCGCGCACGGCTCGTGGTCGCCTTCGGACTCGTCGCGGCCGTCGCCGCCGCCACGACCGGAGCCCTCACCTTCCGGGAGGCGCGCACCGGTGTGCTCCAGCAGAGCCAGGACGCCGTCATCCGGCAGCTGCGGTCCCAGCTCGACCAGCGCGCCCCCGAACTCGGCTACCCTCCCGACCGGTTGACGCTGCAGCGGCTCGCCACCGGCGTGGCGGATAGTGAGGCCACGGGAAGCTGGCGGGTCCTGGCCACGTACCGCGGGCTGAGCGCCGGGTCCGTCCCCGGCGACGCCTTCCCCGAAGTGACGCCCGCCGTCCGCGCAGCGGTCGCGGCCAGCCGGGCCACCGTCTTCCAGCGGGTGCGCGCGGACGGACGGACCTCGCTCGTCGTCGGCATGTCGATCACCTTCGGCGACCCGGACCACTCGCGGCTGGCGTCCGGCGTCCGGGTGTTCCTGGTCGTCCCGCAGACCACCGAACAGGCATACGTCGACGCGCTCGTCGACGCCGTCGAACGGGCCCTGGTTCCCGCCCTGCTGCTCGCCGTCGTCCTCGCCCTGTTCGCCGCCCGTGGGGTCCTGCGGCCGGTGCGGGCGCTGCGGCACGCCACCCGCCGGGTCGCCGAGGGGCGTCTGGACACCCGCCTCGCGGTGCACGGCTCCGACGAACTCGCCGAACTCTCCCACACGTTCAACGAGACCGCCGCCGCGCTGGAGGCGTCGGTGGCGGAGCTGCGCGACATGGAGGCACGGGCCCGCCGCTTCGCCGCGGACGTCTCCCACGAACTGCGCACCCCGCTGGCCGCCATGTCCGCAGTCACCGACGTCCTCGACGAGGACGCCGCCCGGCTCGACCCGGACACCGCCACCGCGGTCCGGCTCATCAGCGAGGAGACCGTGAAACTCACCCGTCTCGTCGCCGACTTGATGGAGATCTCCCGGTTCGACGCGGGTGCGGCGGTGCTGCACCTGGACGAGATCGACCTCGCCGAGTCGATCCGGCGCACGCTCGCCTCCCGCGGCTGGACGGACGCGGTCGAGACGGAGCTGCCGCCGCCCGACGCGGTGCGCGGCCGTGTCGACCCGCGCCGCCTCGACGTCGTCGTCGCCAACCTGGTCGGCAACGCCCTCAAGCACGGCGCGCGTCCGGTACGGGTGCGGCTGAGCGTGGCCGGTTCCGGTGCCCACCGGGCCGTGATCGAGGTACGGGACAGCGGTCCCGGCATCCCCGACGACGTACTGCCCCATGTGTTCGAACGGTTCTACAAGTCGGACACCGCCAGGCCC
Source organism: Streptomyces sp. Act143 (assembly GCF_003143935.1). Classification (GTDB taxonomy): domain Bacteria; phylum Actinomycetota; class Actinomycetes; order Streptomycetales; family Streptomycetaceae; genus Streptomyces. Next base: position 9,348,912 of record NZ_QFRX01000001.1, read on the forward strand.
CGGTCCGAGGGCAGCGGCCTCGGCCTGTCGATCAGCGCCGAGAACGTCCGCATCCACGGCGGCAGCGTCCGTGCCGCGAACCATCCGGCGGGCGGCGCGGTGTTCACCGTCGAACTTCCGCTGGTGCGGGACGAGATGCCGCCGGACGACATGACGAAGGACGGCGTGCCTGGCACGGCGCCCTCGAACTCGAAGAACTCGAAGAACTCGAAGAACTCCAAGAACTCGAATAACTCCAAGAACGCGAAGAACCCGGAGAACTCGGAGCGGCTGTCGTGAAGTTCCCTTTCACCGCGGCCCTGTTGGTGGCACCGGCCCTCCTCGCGCTGTCCTCCTGCGGCATCCCCGCGACCGGCGTGGTGGAGGCCGGCGGACCCGCGAGCGGGATCACCCCGGTCACGTCGGTCTACTTCGTCCAGAACGGCACGCTGGTCGCGGTCCCGCGCACCACGGCGTTCCCGGGCGACGCGGCGGCGGCCCTGGAACTGCTGATCGGCGGCCCGACCTTCGATGAGGCGCGCAAGAGGCTGGGCACCGCCATGCCCCGCCCGCGCGCCCCCGCGGCACCGCCGACCGTGACGGGGCGGGGCGACGCCCTGCTGGTGAAACTGCCCCCGGGCATGGGCCCGTTGGCCGACCTCGCGACCCGACAGGTCATCTGCACGGCCGCCGCCGCCCGCCACCTCACCGACGAGTCCGCCGCGACGGTCACCATCGAGGTGACCGACAGCCGCGGCAGGCGTGTCAGGGGGACCGACGAGGGCTGCCCGGGTCGGTGAGAGCCAGGCGCGGCAGCGCCGTCGCCGTCGCGACGAGGCAGTCCACGAGATGCGTCACCGCCGCGCCGGACCGCCCCTGGGTGGCTGCCCACAACCGGCGCGGCGGCGGGAGCGGACGCAGTGGGCGGACCGTGACGTCCGGCGGGGGAGCGGCGAGCGCCGGACTCGGCACCAGGGCGGTACCGTGCCCGGCCGCCACCATGGCCGGCGTGGCCGGACAGCGGTTGGAGTCGAGGGCGATCACCGGGGTGAACCCGGCGACGCCGCAGATGGCCCGCAGGGACTCAGCGCAGGCGAACGAAGTGCCCCTGATCCACGCCTCCTCGGCCGGCGCCCCTACCTCGACGACCTCTTCCGGCACCGGCCCGGTAGGAGCTGACTCACCCCGCGTCACCCGGGTGGGTCAGGTCGTACGGCCGCAGGTACGGCGTCGGTCGGTACGTCGCATAGCGGGCGGGCGTCGAGGGGTCGGCCGCCGCCGCACGGGAGTTGAGGGCGCCCGCGTCGACGCCCCGCCACGCGCCCGAGCCGATCCGGTCCTCCAGGGCGTGCAGCGCGGCCAGTTGCTCGGCCGGACTGAACGTGCAGTGGCCCGCGTTGTCGACGTACGCCTGCCGCAGCAGGTGCGACGCCCCGGCGGCGGTGACCGCCCGCTTCAGGGCGCTCTCCGTCTGGACCGGGACGAGGGCGTCGCCGGTGGTGTGCACGGACAGCTGCGGTTTGGTGAGGCGGCCGGTGAAGGAGCTCGTGCCGCCCATCCAGGCGACGGCCGTCGGGTCGGCGCTGATGCGCGGGGCGCGGTCGAGGGCTCCGAGGTCGGCCTTCAGGGAGAGCCCGGCCTTCTTGTAGAGCTCGGTGACCTCCTTGCGTACCGACGACTTGCCGAGGAGGCGCGCGTAGTCGACGCCGGTGTTCCAGGACATGTTGCCGCCCGCCCGCGTCTCGGCCTCCTGCCGCCAGTTGAACGCGGCGGTCTTCAACAGGCCCTTGATCGCCGCGTACTGGTTGGCCTGCCGGGCGTCCCAGTCGGTCTCGGCGGGCCGCGGCTGGGTCGGCTGGTTCCAGCCCGGGATGTTGTGCAGGGCGGCGGCGAGGGCGATCCGGGCCCGGCCCCGGTCCGTCGTCTGGGCCGCATCCACGGCGCCGGTCAGGGCGTCGGCCGCGTTCGTGGCGGTCGCCTGGTCCGGCAGACCGGTCAGGGGGATGTCGGCGTCCGGGGCGAGCAGCGTCTTGAGGGCGAACACCGGGTCCAGGGTGTTGTTCCAGTTGGCGACACCGCCGTGGACGAGGCCGCACAGGGAGAGCGAGCCGTCGATGCGGTCGGCGTGCCGTTCCGCGATCGCGGTGGTGACGAGGCCGCCGTACGACTGCCCCCAGGCCAGGGTGCGCCGTGCCGTCCCGAAGCGGTCGGTGAAGAGGGAGAGCGTGGCCAACTGGTCGGGTACCGCGTCCGTCACCGCCCAGCCGGTGGTGGCGTAGGACGAGCCGATGAGCGCGTAACCCTGGTCGAGCAGGAGCGATTTCGTGGTGTCGTCGGTGACGTTGCGGGCCGGGTTGGCGGGGCCGGGGGTGTAACCGTGGCTGAAGAGCAGGACGGTGCCGTTCCAGGACGCGGGGACGTCCATCATGTAGGCCGCGCCGGAGGGGAGCCGGCCCTCCAGATGGCTGACGTCCGTGGTGGTGCCGGCCGCCGCTGTCGCGGTGGGCAGGGCGGCCAGGGTGAGCAGGAGTGCGAGCGCGGACGCCGTGCGGGTACGAGGACGGGTGCGGGTACGGGTTCCGGTCGTCATGCGGAGATCTCCTCCGTGTGGGGGGCGGTGGGACGTGCGGCGGACCCGGCCAGGTCGGTGCGGTGGGTCTCGCGGACGAAGCACACGGTCAGGGCGGTGATCGCGGCGCCACCGCACAGCAGCAGCGCGACGGGCGTGCTGCTGCCGCTGCCGGCCACCAGGCTCCCGGCGATCATGGGGGAGAAGCCGGCGCCGACGAGGGTGGCGCCCTGGTAGCCGAGGGAGGCGCCGGTGTAGCGGATCTCGGTGCCGAACATCTCGGTGAGCAGCGCGCCGAGCGGGCCGTACATCGTGGACTGGGCGATGCCGTGGCCGAGGACGACGGCCAGGATCAGCAGGCCCGGCGACTTCGAGTCGACGAGCGCCAGCACCGGGAAGGCGAGCGCGGCCGAGGCGACGGCTCCGGCGAGGACGACCGGGCGGCGGCCGACGCGGTCGGAGAGCACGGAGGCGCACGGCAGCACGACGAGGGCCACGCAGGCGGAGACGGTGAGGGCGTCCAGCACCTGCGGGCGGGCGTACCCGATGCCGGTGGCGTACGCGATCAGGTAACTGGTCAGCAGGGACTGGGCGGTGAACGCGCCGATGCCCACGCAGCACGCCAGCAGCACCGGGCGCGGGTTGCGCAGGACGTCGAGGATCGGCAGCCGCGACTCGGCGCGGTCCTTCTTCACCTGGGCGAACAGCGGGCTCTCCACCACCCTCAGGCGGACGAAGAGGCCGACGCCGAGCAGGACGACGCTCAGCAGGAACGGCACCCGCCAGCCCCAGGCCGCGAAATCGTCCTTCGGGAGCGTGACGACGTACGCCACGACGGCCGTGGACAGCAGCGAGCCGAGCGGCGCTCCCATCTGCGTGAAGCTGGACCACAGACCGCGCCGCCGCTCGCCCGCGTGCTCGACGACCATCAGGGTGGCGCCGCCCCATTCGCCGCCGATCGCGATGCCCTGGACGACGCGCAGGGTGATCAGCAGGACGGGGGCCCAGACGCCGATCGTGTCGTACGTGGGCAGCAGGCCGATGAGGAAACTGGCGCCGCCCATCAGGCCCATCGTGAGGAGCAGCATCGACTTGCGGCCGAGCCGGTCGCCGAAGTGGCCGAAGAGGACGCCGCCGAGCGGGCGGGCGACATAGCCGGCCGCGAAGGTGCCGAAGGCGGCGATCGTGCCGACGGCGGGATCGGCGCCGGGGAAGAACAGTTCGCCGAAGACGAGTGCGGCGACCGTTCCGTACACGAGGAAGTCGTAGAACTCCACGGCGGTGCCGAGCAGTCCGGAAGCCGCGACGAGGCGCAGCTGCCGGGTCCGCTCGGCGGCCGTGGAGGGTGATGCGACGGGGGACGAGGGCATCGCGGTCTCCCTTGAGAGCGGTCCGCCGTGAGAGCGGTCTCCATGAGAGAGCGGTCTCCATGAGCGGAGAAGGACATCGCGAAATTAGGCCCTCAGATTACGGCCGTCAATAAAGTGCACAACATTGAGTCCGAGGCTCCGTCGTGCGATCAGATCCGCCGAGCGGCGGGAAGCTTCTCGTCGGGACGCGAGCGGTCAGGCCGGTTCGTACGCCTCGACGACGTACCGGGCCTCGTCGTCCAGGGCGTTCTCGTCCCAGTCCAGGAAGATCCGCGCGGGGTGCCCATCGGTCGCGTACTCGGCCTCCGCGGTGTCCGCGGCATCGCGCCGGGCCTGTGCCAGCTCGGCCAACAGGGCTCCCAGGGTGGGTACTTGGTCGGGCGTCTGTGCCACGAACCGCCGCGCGCTGTCGTCGAGCCCGACCGCCTCGGTGACCTCGCCGTCCCGGACCGTGATCCGGAAGGTGCCGATGAGGGACCGTTCGCCCTCGCTCGACGTCAGCGTGTAGGTGTAGGCGGCGGGCTCCTTCCAAGTCGTCTCTTCCGAGGGCGAGTTCGCGGAACCCTTCGTGCCGCAGGCGCCGACCGTGCAGATCAGGGCTGCGGTCAGCGCGGTGGTGGAGAGCAGCCCGGCCCGTCCGCGTACGGCAGTCATGGTGGTCCCTTCGTCCTGTCGCCCCTGCGGAGCGCGTCGTCACTCCTGGGACGCCCGGCCGGTCTCATACGTTCGAGCCCGCCGCGGGGGGCGGGGTCGCCTCGGCCCGGGCGATGAGGTTGACTCGTGCACCGGCCACCATCGAAGGAGCTGCACGTGACGTACGACATCGCCGCCCTCCGCTCCCGGTTCCCCGCCCTCGCGGCCGGCACAGCCCACTTCGACGGCCCCGGCGGCACCCAGACACCCCGGCCCGTCATCGACGCCATCGCCGATGCCCTGGCGCACCCCCTGTCGAACCGTGGTCACACAGTGCCGGGGGAGCGCAACGCCGAGGCGATCGTCACCGGGACCCGCGCGGCCCTCGCCGACCTGCTGGGAGCGGAGCCGTCCGGGATCGTCTTCGGCCGCAGCGCCACCCAGCTCACCTACGAGTTCTCCCGGACCCTCGCCAAGACCTGGTCGCCCGGCGACGAGGTCGTCGTCACCCGCCTCGACCACGACGCCAACATCCGCCCGTGGGTGCAGGCCGCCGAAGCGGCCGGAGCCGTCGTCCGCTGGGCCGACTTCGACCCCGCCACCGGCGAGCTGACCGTCGACGACATCCGCGCGGTGCTGTCCGAGCGCACCCGCCTGGTCGCCGTCACCGCCGCGTCCAACCTCATCGGCACTCGCCCGGACATCCCCGCGATCTCCCGACTGGCCCATGAGACCGGCGCGTTGGCCTGGGTCGACGGCGTCCACCACGCCGCGCACACACTGATCGACCTGGAGCGGCTCGGCGCCGACTTCTACATCTGCTCCCCGTACAAGTTCCTCGGCCCGCACCACGGAGTCCTGGCCGCCCGCCCCGAGTTGCTGGAGACACTGCACCCCGACAAGCTCCTCCCGTCCACCGACGCCGTCCCGGAACGCTTCGAACTGGGCACGCTGCCCTACGAGTTCCTCGCCGGCACCAGGGCGGCGGTGGACTTCCTCGCGGGCCTGGACGCGGAGGCGACCGGAACGCGGCGGCAGCGTCTGGAAGCGTCCTTCGCGGGCCTCGAAGCGCACGAGCAGATCCTGCGCGCCCAGCTGGACAAGGGCCTCGCCGCCCTCGACGGGATCACGATCCACTCCCGCGCGGCCGACCGCACGCCCACCCTGCTGCTGACCTTCGAGGCGCACGACACGGTGGACGCGTACCGCTTCCTCGCGGAGCGTGGCGTCCACGCGCCGTCGGGCTCCTTCTACGCGATCGAGGCCTCCCGCCGGCTCGGCCTCGGTGACACCGGCGGCCTGCGCATCGGCCTCGCGCCCTACAACGACGCGGACGACGTCGACCGGCTCTTGGCGGGCCTGGCCGATTTCCTGGCGAGCTGAGGTCATGGGCGCCGTGCGCACGCTCACCCTCGCCGAGCGCCGGCCGCCCTGGGTGGTCCTCGCCCGCCGGGACGACCCGTGGGTGACGGCCGAAACCGTTGCGCTCCGGGCGCGGGGCGGACAGGTGTTCCGCCTGGACGGACGCCAACTGCCCGACCCGGACGCGGTGTTCACGTCCTTTGCCCGCGCGCTCTCCTTCCCCGGCCATTTCGGCCACAACTGGGACGCGCTCGTGGACTGCCTCCACGACCGGCACGGCCATGGGGGCAGCACGCAGGGGGTGGCCGTCCTGGTCGACCACGCCGACGCTCTGGGGCACGCCGATTTCCTCGGGCTGTTCGTCTCCGTCCTGTGCCAGGCCGCCTGGCAGGCCAATCTGCGGCTCGACGCCGACGGCCTGCCACAGGACCTGCCGGCGTTCGCCCTGCACTTCGTCCTCCTCCTGGACGACACTGCGCCCGCCGCCTTCGCCGTGGCCGTGGCGGGCGGCATGGACGTGCGCGTGGCTCTCGACGAAGGACGCCTGACGGCGACGCTCACCGCCGAGGACTGGCCCGCGGCGGCCGGGCCGGTCGCCAGGTGACGACCGGCCCGGACGCCGAGTTCGCTTCGCCACCCGGCGACCGGCGCCGGATCGCCACCTGGCACATCGGCGGACCGTGCCGCGACGCCGCGTCCGCGAGTGCGCGGTGGTTCGGCCGGGGCCGACGGACACCGGGACGACGACCGGCCGACCGCGATGACGAACGGTGCCAGCCGCGACCGGGGGACCGACCACAGGGACAACCACCGCCCCGCGCCGTCCCCGCCGTTCCACCCCGTCCTGTTCCCGCCGCATCACCCTGTCCTGACTCCGCCGTTCCACCCCGTCCTGTCTCCGCTGCATCACCCCGTCCTGCTCCCGCCACCCCACCCCGCCCTTTCCCCACCGCCCCCTGGATCACCATGCCCCTGGTCACCCCCTTTCCCCTCGGTGCGGCCACCACCCTCGCCGAACTCGCCGACAACCCGCACCCCCGTCTCGCCCTGCTCCGCGCCCACGAGCCCGTGTCCTGGGTGCCCGAGTTGAACGGCTGGCTGGTCACCCGGCGAGATCTCGCGCTCACGGTGATGCGGGACGCCACGGCCTTCACCGTCGACGACCCCCGCTTCTCCACCGCCCAGGTCATCGGCCCGAGCATGCTCTCCCTGGACGGCCCCGAGCACGCCCGGCACCGTGACCCCTTCGCCGCCCCCTTCCGGCCCCGGCGCACGCACGACCGGTTCGCCGCGTTCGTCGAGCAGGAGACCGACCGGCTCGTCACCGCCCTCGCCCCGGCGGGCGCCGCCGAACTGCGCCGTTCCTTCGCCGGCCCCCTCGCGGTCGCCGTCGTCACCGAGGCGCTCGGCCTGTCCGGCACCACCACCGACACCGTGCTCTCCTGGTACGACGCCATCGTGCGGTCGGTCTCGGACATCACCGCCGGACACGCCCCCAGCGCCGCCGGCGCCGCCGCCTACGCCGAGCTGCGGGCGGCCGTGGCGGCCACCGTCACCGCGGGCGACGTCACCTCCTTGCTCGGCGCCGCCGCCGACCGGCTCCCCCTGCCCGAGGTCGCCGCCAACGCCGCGGTCCTGATGTTCGGCGGCATCGAGACCACCGAGGCGATGATCACCAACGCCCTCCTCCACCTCCTGCGCCACCCCGGTCAACTCGCCCTCGTCCAAGCCGAACCCGGCCTCCTCGACAGTGCGATCGAAGAGTCCCTGCGCCTGGAACCCGGCGCCGCCGTCGTCGACCGCTACGCCACCCGCGACACCACCCTCGGCGCGGTCACCGTCCGCCGCGGCGACCTCGTCACCGTCTCCCTCGCGGGCGCCAACCGCGATCCGGCCGTCTTCCCCGACCCCGACCGCTTCGACGTCCGCCGCGACAACGCCCGCCTCCACCTGGCCTTCGCCCACGGCCCCCACCACTGCCTCGCCGCGCACCTCGCCCGCCTGGAGACCCGCGTCGCCCTGCACGCCCTCCTCACCCGGCTGCCGGCCCTCCGACTCGACGAGGAGCACCCGGCGGCGCCGTACGGTCTGGTCTTCCGGAAGCCGGCCGCGCTGCACACCCGATGGGGACGGAGCGGTCAAACAGGTGAAATCGCCGTTTCCGAGTGACCTGCCTCTCATGGCACCCGGGGGCCGTAGCCGCGACCATGGTGTGCGTCACCGGCAGGCCGCGAAGGGATCGGGAATGCTCCGCAAGGTACTGGTCGCCAACCGAGGCGAGATCGCGATTCGCGCCTTCCGCGCCGGATACGAACTGGGCGCGAGGACCGTCGCCGTCTTCCCCCACGAGGACCGCAACTCACTGCACCGGCTCAAGGCGGACGAGGCGTACGAGATCGGCGAGCCCGGGCACCCCGTACGGGCCTACCTCTCCGTGGAGGAGATCATCCGGGCCGCCCGGCAGGCGGGTGCCGACGCCGTCTACCCCGGCTACGGGTTCCTCTCCGAGAACCCCGAGCTGGCCCGGGCCTGCGAGGAAGCCGGCATCACCTTCGTCGGGCCGAGCGCCGACATCCTCGAACTCACCGGCAACAAGGCCCGTGCCGTCGCCGCCGCCCGCGCGGCCGGCGTACCGGTCCTCGGCTCCTCCGAGCCCTCCAGCGACGTGGACGAGCTGGTGCGGGCGGCCGAGGAGATCGGCTTCCCCGTGTTCGTGAAGGCCGTCGCAGGCGGTGGCGGGCGTGGCATGCGGCGGGTCGAGGACCGCGCCCAGTTGCGGGAGTCCATCGAGGCGGCGGCCCGTGAGGCGGCCTCCGCGTTCGGCGACCCCACCGTCTTCCTGGAGAAGGCCGTCGTCGACCCCCGCCACATCGAGGTGCAGATCCTCGCCGACGGGCAGGGCAATGTCATCCACCTCTTCGAGCGGGACTGCTCCGTCCAGCGCCGCCACCAGAAGGTCATCGAGCTGGCGCCCGCGCCCAACCTCGACACGGCCCTGCGCGACCGCATCTGCGCCGACGCCGTCCGCTTCGCCCGCGAGATCGGCTACCGCAACGCCGGCACCGTGGAGTTCCTCCTCGACCCCGACGGCAACCACGTCTTCATCGAGATGAACCCCCGCATCCAGGTCGAGCACACGGTCACCGAGGAGGTCACCGACGTCGACCTCGTCCAGTCCCAACTGCGCATCGCCGCCGGGGAATCGCTGGCCGACCTCGGGCTGTCCCAGGAGACGGTCACCCTGCACGGCGCCGCCCTCCAGTGCCGGATCACCACCGAGGACCCCGCCAACGGCTTCCGCCCGGACACCGGCCGCATCAGCGCCTACCGCTCACCCGGCGGCTCGGGCATCCGCCTCGACGGCGGAACCACCCACGCCGGTACGGAGATCAGCGCGCACTTCGACTCCATGCTGGTCAAACTCACCTGCCGGGGCCGCGACTTCGGCACCGCCGTCAAGCGCGCCCGGCGTGCCGTCGCCGAGTTCCGCATCCGCGGCGTCGCCACCAACATCCCTTTCCTCCAAGCCGTGTTGGACGACCCGGACTTCCAGGCGGGCCGCGTCACCACGTCCTTCATCGAGCAGCGCCCCCACCTGCTCACCTCCCGCACCTCCGCCGACCGCGGCACCAAGCTCCTCACCTACCTCGCCGACGTCACCGTCAACAAGCCGCACGGCGAGCGCCCCCAGCTGATCGACCCGACGACCAAGCTCCCGAAGCAGTCCGTCGAGGTGCCGCCCGCCGGTTCCAAGCAGAGGCTCACCGAGCTGGGCCCCGAGGGCTTCGCCCGTTGGCTGCGCGAGTCCCCGACCATCGGCGTCACCGACACCACCTTCCGCGACGCCCACCAGTCGCTGCTCGCGACCCGTGTGCGCACCAAGGACCTCCTCGCCGTCGCCCCCGTCGTCGCCCGCACCCTGCCCGAGCTGCTCTCCCTGGAGTGCTGGGGCGGCGCCACCTACGACGTAGCCCTGCGCTTCCTCGCCGAGGACCCCTGGGAGCGCCTCGCCGCGCTCCGCGAGGCGGTGCCCAACATCTGCCTCCAGATGCTGCTGCGCGGCCGCAACACCGTGGGCTACACCCCGTACCCGACCGAGGTGACGGACGCCTTCGTGCAGGAGGCCGCCGCCACCGGCATCGACATCTTCCGCATCTTCGACGCGCTCAACGACGTCGGCCAGATGCGGCCCGCCATCGAGGCCGTGCGCGAGACCGGCACCGCGATCGCCGAGGTCGCCCTCTGCTACACCTCCGACCTGTCGAACCCGGCCGAACGCCTCTACACCCTCGACTACTACCTGCGGCTCGCCGAGCAGATCGTCGAGGCGGGCGCCCACGTCCTGGCCGTCAAGGACATGGCGGGCCTGCTCCGGGCCCCGGCCGTGGCGACCCTCGTGTCCGCCCTGCGCCGGGAGTTCGACCTCCCCGTCCACATCCACACCCACGACACCGCGGGCGGCCAGCTCGCCACCTACCTGGCCGCGATCCAGGCCGGCGCCGACGCCGTGGACGGGGCGGTGGCCTCCATGGCCGGTACGACGTCCCAGCCGTCGCTGTCGGCGATCGTCGCCGCCACCGACCACTCCGCCCGGCCCACCGGCCTCGACCTGCTCGCGGTCGGCGACCTGGAGCCGTACTGGGAGAGCGTCCGCAAGATCTACGCCCCCTTCGAGGCGGGCCTCGCCTCGCCGACGGGCCGCGTCTACGACCACGAGATCCCCGGCGGCCAGCTCTCCAACCTGCGCACCCAGGCCGTCGCCCTCGGGCTCGGGGACCGCTTCGAGGACATCGAGGCCATGTACGCCGCCGCCGACAAGATCCTCGGCCATCTCGTGAAGGTCACCCCGTCCTCCAAGGTGGTCGGCGACCTCGCCCTGCACCTGGTCGGCGCCGGGGTGTCGCCGGAGGAGTTCGAGGCGACGCCGGAACGGTTCGACATCCCCGACTCCGTCATCGGCTTCCTCCGCGGCGAGCTGGGCACCCCGCCCGGCGGCTGGCCGGAGCCGTTCCGCAGCCGGGCCCTGGAGGGCCGCGCCGGTCCCAAGCCGGCCCCGGAGCTGACGTCCGAGGACCGCGACGGCCTGGAGAAGGACCGCCGCGCCACCCTCAACCGCCTCCTCTTCCCCGGCCCGACCCGGGAGTTCGAGGCCCACCGCCAGACCTACGGCGACACCAGCGTCCTCGACAGCAAGGACTTCTTCTACGGTCTGCGCCCGGGCCAGGAGTACGCCGTCGACCTGGAGCCGGGTGTGCGGCTCCTCATGGGCCTGGAGGCCGTCGGCGAGGCCGACGAGCGCGGCATGCGGACCGTGATGTCCACCCTGAACGGCCAGTTGCGCCCCATCCAGGTCCGCGATGTCGCCGCCGCCTCCGACCTCCCCGTGACCGAGAAGGCCGACCGCTCCAACCCCGGCCATGTGGCCGCCCCGTTCGCGGGCGTGGTCACCCTCGCGGTCGCCGAGGGCGACGAGGTCGCGGCGGGCGGCACGGTCGCCACCATCGAGGCGATGAAGATGGAGGCCGCGATCACCGCACCCAAGGCCGGCAAGGTGTCCCGGCTCGCGATCAACCGCATCCAGCAGGTGGAGGGCGGGGATCTGCTGTTCGTGATCGCGTGACGGCAGCGGCCGGCCGGTCGGGTTTCCCGATCGGGTGGTGACGGGTGTCACACCGGCGTACGGTCGTCTAGTGGACGGCACCGTTCACTGACCCGCGGTGAGGGTGCCACTCCCGAGAGTGCGGCACGCCCATGACCAGCAGCAGCTCCACCGTGAAGACGGCCACCCCCGGCACCGGGGGTGGCGGAAACGCCATGGCGCTGCTGGTCATCGCCTCGTGTCAGCTGATGGTGGTCCTCGACATCACCATCGTGAACATCGCCCTGCCGGACATCCAGCGCTCCCTGGACTTCTCCACCACCAGCCTGTCCTGGGTGGTCAACGCCTACACGCTCACCTTCGGCGGGCTGCTGCTGCTCGGCGGGCGGACCGGCGACATCCTCGGCCGCCGCCGGATGTTCATCATCGGTGTGCTGCTCTTCGTGCTCGCCTCCCTGCTCGGCGGGCTCTCCCAGAACGAGGGCCAACTCCTCGCCGCGCGCGCCTTCCAGGGCGTCGGCGGCGCCATCGCCTCGCCCACCGCGCTCGCCCTGATCAGCACGACGTTCCGGGAAGGCCCCGAACGCAACCGGGCGTTCGGCGTGTTCGCCGCGGTCTCGGCGGGCGGCGGCGCCATCGGACTGCTCGCGGGCGGCATCCTCGTCGAGTGGCTCAACTGGCGCTGGGTGCTGTTCGTCAACGTCCCCATCGGGCTGCTCATCGCGCTCGCCGCGCCCCGCTGGATCAGGGAGTCCGAGCGGCATCCCGGCCACTTCGACATCGCCGGCGCCCTGACCTCGACCGTGGGCATGGTGCTGCTGGTGTACGGGTTCATCAGGGCCGCCCAGGAGGGCTGGCGGGACCCGTACACGCTGGGTTCGTTCGGCGCGGCCGTCGTCGTCCTCACCGCGTTCGTCCTCATCGAACGGCGCTCCCGGCAGCCGATCACCCCGCTGCACATGTTCGCCGACCGCAACCGGGCCGGGACGTACGGGATCATGCTCTGCCTCGCCGCGGCGATCTTCGGGATGTTCTTCTTCCTCACCCTCTTCGTCCAGAACGTCCTGGACTTCAGCCCGTTGCAGGCCGGGTTCGCGTTCCTGCCGGTCAGTGCGGTCATCGCGGTGGGTGCCGGACTGGCCTCGCGGTTCCTGCCCGTCTACGGGCCCAAGCCCTTCATGGTGGCCGGCGCGATCCTCGCCGCGGCGGGCCTCGCCTGGCTGACCCTGACCGACGTCCACTCCACCTACGCGGGCAGTGTCCTCGGCCCGATGCTGGTGTTCAGCCTCGGCATGGGCATGGAGTTCGTGTCGCTGACGCTGATGGCGCTCTCCGACGTCCCCGTGCAGGAGACCGGCGCGGCCTCCGGGCTCCTCAACGCCACCCAGCAGGTGGGCGGTTCGCTGGGTCTGTCCATCCTCGTGACGACGTTCGGCACGGCCAGCACCAACGAGACCGAGAAGTTCTTCCAGCAGGCCACCCCGGCCGAGCGGCTGTTCTTCCAGCGCACGGGACAGCTGCCCGGGAAGTGGGCCGACCAGGTCCTCACCGCGGGTGTCTCGGCCGCGTTCGTCGTCGCGGCGATCTTCACCGCGCTCGCCGCGCTGATCGCCGTACTCGCCATCCAGGTACGGCCGTCCGACCTGGCGCGGCTGAAGGGCGACGGCGGCGGCATGCCCTCACCGCAGTGAGGCGGGCGCCGGGACGAGCCCCAGCTGCTGGGCGCGCAGCACCGTCCCGAGGCGGTCGTGGGTGCCGAGCTTGCGGTAGATGTTCGCGACGTGCTTGTGCACCGTCCGCTCCGAGATGCCGAGCCGGCGGCCCATGGCGGCGGCGGTCAGCGCGTCGGTGAGCAGGAGCAGCACGGTCGTCTCCCGGGGCGTCAGGCCCGCGTCGGCCGCACCGGAGTCCGGCGCGGCCACCCGGCGCCAGCGCTCCAGGAGCTGCCGCTGCTGCTCGATCCCGGCGAGCAGCGGCTGGAGCCGGCCCGCGAGGCACACCTCGTCCTCGGTGAAGTCCCGCCCGGAGCGGTAGACCAGACAGCCGGTGATGGGTGAGCCGGACCCCGGCAGCGGTATCCCCAGCGCGTGGTCGACGTCGATGAGGTCGCCGAGCAGCCGCGCGGTCCGGCTCGCCCCCCAGGCCCGCCCCGCGGCTGTTCGGGCCGTCACCGGCGTCCTGTCCGGCACGGTCGCGTAGTGCCCGGCGAAGGGGTACCCCGCGCGCAGCAGCCCGGTCGCCTCGGCCCCCAGACCGCCGAACTCCGCGGCGATGCCGGAGGACAGGCCCAGCGTGCCGCCGTCCTCGCTCCAGTCGTCCAGCTTGTAGATCAGCGCCTCGCCGCCGCACAGTTCCGGCAGGACCGCCGCCACCAGTGGCCAGAGCAGCTCGGGGTCCCGTTCGTGCAGCGCGGCGACGGCCACCGACAGCATCCGCTCGTAGGCCCCGCCCAGCCCCTGTGCCACGTTCCCTCTCCGCCCGCTCGTGTACGCAGTTCTACCCATACCTGCGTGTCACCCCGCCGTCCCAGAATGCAACAGCGGGGGGAGAACAGGCCCGGAGGGGGTGCCTGGTTCTCTCCCTCTTCCGTGCGGGCCGCCGGAACGGGGGACCGGCGGCCCGCACGACGGCCTGCCCGCACGGCCCCCGGCCGGGCCGCGTCGAGGGGGACTTCACGCCCGTGCGGGGCAGGTAGCGGGCTCGGGGCCGGACACCGGGGGATAGCCCTGGGCGCGGTCAGGTAAGTCCCCCGCGTCACCTCGCGCACCCGGTACCGCACCTCCGGTGCGCGCGAGGCGAAGTCTGCGATGACCTGGAGGGCGGCAGGGCGCGCATCCTGACTCAGGAGACGCGGATCGGCCGGCTCGCCGAGGTACCGGCCGACGAGCGCCCCGCCCCGATGCTCAAGGGGCACCGGGCACCGGGCATGGCTGGACGGGCCGGTCCGCACGGCCTCCGCGTGACCGCTCAGCCCGTCGCCGAAGGCGGTCAGGAGCGGTCGGCGCGGGCCGCCTTCTCCGCGTGCAGCTTCTTGATGCGGGCGCCTTCCTTGCGGACCTCGGCCTGCGTGGCGCGCTCCTTCACCAGCCACTCGGGCTGCTCCTGCTTCAGCGCCTCGATCTGCTCCGTCGTGAGCGGCTCGGTCACGCCGCCGCGCGCCAGCCCCGCGATGGACACGCCGAGCTTGGCCGCGACCACCGGACGCGGGTGCGGGCCGTTGGCGCGCAGGTCCTGGAGCCACTGTGGCGGATTGTTCTGGAGCTCGTTGAGCTCGGCCCGCGAGACGACACCCTCACGGAACTCGGCGGGGGTGGCCTCGAGGTACACACCCAGCTTCTTCGCCGCGGTCGCGGCCTTCATCGTCTGGGTGCTCTGGTGCTGCGTCATGGAGTCAAGGGTATCGACTGGGTGAACCTCCGCCGACCACGGCGGGTAACCTGGCCAGGTGACAGGCGTGGAAGAACCCCCGATGACCGGCCCGGACGAACCCACCGCGTTCCGGCTCGCCTACGTCCCGGGAGCGACGCCCGCGAAGTGGGTGCGGATCTGGCACGAACGGTTCCCGGACCTCCCGCTCACCCTCCTCCAGCTCCCCGGGGCCGAGGCGACCGCCGCCCTGCGGGGCGGGTCCGCGGATGCCGGCCTCGTACGGCTGCCGGTCGACCGTATGTTCTTCAGCGCCATCCCCCTCTACACCGAGACCACGGTCGTCGTCGTCCCCAAGGACCACGTCATCGCCGCGGTCGAAGAGGTGACCCTGGAGGATCTGGCCGACGAGACCGTGCTGCACCCCCTGGACGACGTCTTCGACTGGGAGCGGCCACCGGGCGAGCCCGCGTTCGAGCGCCCCGCGACGACCGAGGACGCGATCGAGCTGGTCGCGGCCGGTATCGGGGTGCTCGTCGTCCCCCAGTCGCTGGCCCGCCTGTACCACCGCAGGGACCTCACCTACCGGCCGGTCACGGACGCCCCCGAGTCCTCCGTCGCCCTGTCGTGGCCGGAGGAGGCGACCACGGACCTGGTCGAGGACTTCATCGGCATCGTCCGCGGTCGCACCGTCAACAGCACACGGGGCCGGACCGCCTCCCAGGACGAGGCCAAGGCGAAGACCAAGGCCAAGGCCGAGCCGAAGAAGCAGCAGCCCAGGCGCTCCGACGCGGCCGGCGGGCGACGAAAGCCGCCCGCCGCCAAGAAGGCCCAGGCCGCCCGGCGAGGCAAGCCCCGGCGCCGCTCGTAGGGCGGGTCCGGCGGGTCAGGACACGTGGGTCGCCTGCCCCGCCGCGCTGATCACTTTCTGTCCCGCGGCCTGGGAGAGCGGCTCGGGCGGACTGAGTGCAACCAGGCGCTCAGTCGCATCACCGCCACCCGCGGACCTCCCACGCCACCTCCAGCACCTCAGGCGCCCCGTGCAGCGCGGAGGTCACCTGCCCCGACTCCAGGTGAACCAGCAGCAGCTCGCCCTCGAAGAAGTGCCCACCGTCGTACGAACCCGTGCCGATGGCCACGAGCGGCACCTTCGGATGGAAGGCCACGCAGTGCGCGGGCCCCGCCGGTGCCGTCCCAGGACCACTGGAGGTACCCGGCGGCCGAGGGCTTCCCGATCTCGGCGCAGGGGCGGTCGCCGAGGACACGGCGGACGGACACCGGTGCGGACATGGGGTCGTCCTCGCTGATCAGACCACCCGCGTGACACCTTCCTGCCGGCCCCCGCCTAGGGTGCGGACATGACCACGCAGCCGTACCTCACCGAACTGTTCTCCCTCCAAGACCGCGTCGCCCTCGTCACCGGCGGCAGCTCGGGCATCGGCCGGGCCGTCGCGGGTGCCCTGGCCCGCGCCGGGGCGAGCGTCGTGGTGGTGGCCCGCACGGAGGCGGAGCTGGCGGTGACCGTCGACGAGCTGACCGCGGACGGCTGCCGGGCCGCCTGGGTCAGCGCCGACCTCGGCACCCGCGACGGGGTGCGCGCGGCGGCCGAGGAGGCCGTGCGGGCCTTCGGGGAGCCCGACATCCTCGTCAACTCCGCCGGGATCAACCTGCGGCCCCCGATGAGCGAGCTGACCGAGGAGGTGTGGGACACGACGATGGCCGTCAACCTGGAGGCACCCTTCCTGCTGGGGCAGCGTTTCGGTCCCGGCATGGCCGAGCGGGGCTTCGGACGGATCATCCACATCACGTCCCAGCAGGCGCACCGCGCCTTCGTGCAGAGCGGTGCCTACGGCGTCTCCAAGGGCGGCCTGGAGTCGCTCGCCCGGTCGCAGGCGGAGGCCTGGTCGCCGTACGGCGTCACCTGCAACACGCTCGTGCCGGGCTTCGTGATGACACCGCTGAACGCACGCCTCGCGAACGACCCCGCGAAGGTCGAGGCGCTCGCCGCCCGCACGATGGTCGGGCGCAACGGACTGGCCGAGGACTTCGAGGGCGCGGCGGTGTTCCTCGCGAGCCGCGCCTCCGCGTACATCACCGGCCAGTCGGTCTTCGTCGACGGCGGGCTGTCCGTGCACTAGCCCCCGGAACGTCCGCTACACGTCGAAATACAGCTCGAACTCATGCGGATGCGGGCGCAGTTGCAGCGGTGCGATCTCGTTCGTGCGCTTGAGGTCGATCCATGTCTCGATCAGGTCCGGGGTGAAGACATCACCTTGGAGGAGGTAGTCGTGGTCGGCCTCCAGGGCGTTGAGGACCGCCGGGAGGTCGGTCGGCACCTGAGGCACGCTCGCGTGCTCCTCGGGGGCGAGTTCGTAGAGGTCCTTGTCGACCGGTTCCGCCGGTTCCGTCTTGTTGCGGATGCCGTCCAGGCCGGCCAACAGCATGGCGGAGAAGGCGAGATACGGGTTGCAGGACGGGTCCGGGGCGCGGAACTCCAGACGTTTGGCCCGGGGGTCGGCGCCCGTGATGGGGATGCGGATGCAGGCGGAGCGGTTGCGCTGCGAGTAGACCAGGTTGACCGGCGCCTCGAAGCCGGGGACCAGACGGTGGTACGAGTTGACCGTCGGGTTGGTGAACGCCAGCAGGGACGGAGCGTGTTTGAGCAGACCGCCGATGTAGTGGCGGGCCGACTCGGACAGCCCGGCGTAGCCCTCCTCGTCGTAGAAGAGCGGACTGCCGCCCTGCCACAGGGACTGGTGGGTGTGCATGCCGGAGCCGTTGTCACCGAAGATCGGCTTCGGCATGAAGGTGGCGGTCTTGCCGTTCCGCCAGGCGACGTTCTTGACGATGTACTTGTACAGCTGGAGATCGTCCGCGGCGTGCAGCAGGGTGTTGAACCGGTAGTTGATCTCCGCCTGCCCGGCGGTGCCGACCTCGTGGTGCTGCTTCTCCACCAGGATGTGGCACTTGATGAGTTCGAGGGTCATCTCCGCGCGCAGGTCGGCGAAGTGGTCGACCGGCGGGGTCGGGAAGTAGCCGCCCTTGTAACGCACCTTGTAGCCGCGGTTGTCCTCCAGCGCACCGGTGTTCCAGGCGCCCGCCTCCGAGTCGATGTGGTAGAGAGCCTCGTTCTCCGAGGTCTTGAAGCGGGCGCTGTCGAAAACGTAGAACTCCGCCTCCGGGCCGAAGTACGCGGCGTCCGCGATGCCCGTCGACACCAGGTACGTCTCCGCCTTGCGCGCCACGTTGCGCGGGTCACGGCTGTACTGCTCGCCGGTCACCGGGTCGTGGATGAAGAAGTTGACGATCAGGGTCGCGTCCTTGCGGAACGGGTCGAGACGCGCCGTCGCCAGATCGGCGCGCAGCGCCATGTCGGACTCGTGGATGGCCTGGAAGCCCCTGATCGACGAGCCGTCGAAGGCCAGCTCCTCCTCGAAGTCGAAGATCTCCACCGGCACCGTGAAGTGCTGCATGATGCCCGGCAGATCACAGAAGCGCACATCCACGAACCTGACGTCCACGTCCGAGATGAACTTCCTGGCTTCCTCGACGTTCTGGAACATGCGACTCACCCTTCGCGGCGGATACGGCCGGGTGCCCTGCTGCGCACTGTAGGCACCGGAAGATGAGGGCGGAAGGCGCGCGGCGAATGGCACAATCGGCCCGTGGATCGGTGGATCCTCGAACGCGAGCCCGAGCTGACGCGACTGGCCGCGGCCGCCCGGGAGGCGGCAGCCGGTGCCGGTTCGGTGGCGCTCGTCCTCGGTGAGGCGGGCATCGGCAAGTCCAGCCTGGTGCGGGCCATGCCGGAGCGGCTGCCCGCGCACGCCCGGGTCCTCGTCGGCCAGTGCGACGACCTCGCCACCCGCCGCCCCCTCGGCCCGTTCCGCGACCTCGTCGGCAGCGTCGGAGCCGACCTCGCCCGGGCCGTCATGGAGGGCGGCGACCGCCACCGTGTCTACGAGGCCCTGTACGGCGAACTCGCCGGCACCCCGCACCCCGCGGTTCTCGTCGTCGAGGACGTCCACTGGGCCGACGAGGCCTCCCTGGACGCCCTGCGCTTCCTGGTCCGCCGCATCGAGGGACTGCCCGCGCTGCTCGTCCTGACCTACCGTGACGACGAGTTGAGCCGCGAACACCCCCTGCGCCACCTGCTGGGCCAAATCTCCCGTACGTCCCGCGTGCACCGGCTGCCCCTCGCCCGGCTGTCCCTGGACGCGGTGCGCGCCCTCAGCGCCTCCCGCCGGCTCGATCCCGCCCAGGTGTACGAAGTGACGTCGGGCAACCCCTTCTTCGTCGCCGAGATCGTGGCCGCGGGCGGCACCGGGGGAGTGCCCCCGACCGTCGTGGACGCCGTCCTGGCCCGGCTGCGCGGCCTGGACCCGGTCACGGTGGACGCGCTGGAACAGCTCGCCGTGGTGCCCTCCGCGGTCGAACGCCCCCTGGTCGACGCGCTGTTCAGGGACGGAGTCGCCGTACTGGCCGGCGCCGAGCAGCGCGGACTGCTCACGGTGGAGCCGGAACGGGTGGCGTTCCGCCACGAGTTGATCCGGCGGGCCGTCGCCGACTCCCTGCCCGCCGCCCGCCGCATCGACCTCAACCGCACCGTCCTCGCCGCGCTCGTCGCCCGGCCCGGCTGCGACGCCGCCCGCATCGTCCACCACGCCGACCAGGCCGGCGATCAGGACGCCATCGCCCGCTATGGGCCCGACGCCGCCCAGGATGCCGCCGATGCCGGCGCCCACCGCGAGGCCGCCGCCCAACTCCGGCTCGTGCTGCGCCAACGCGGCCGCTACGGCCCGGCCGACCTCGCCGACCTGCTCGAACGCTACGCCGTGGAGAGCTACACCATCGCCGACTCGGCCGCCGCCGTCACCGCCCAGCACGAGGCCGTCGCCCTGCGCCGCTCCCTGGGCGACATCCTCGGTCTCGGCGCCGACCTGCGCTGGCTGTCCCGCATCCACTGGTGGGCAGGCGACGCCGACCGGGCCCAGGAGGCCGCCCGCGAAGCCGTCGCCGTGCTGGAACACGCGGGCGACGACCGGCTCCTCGCCCTCGCCGTCAGCAACACCGCCCAGCTGCGCATGCTCTCCGACCGCTACGCCGAAGCCGTCGAACTCGGCGAGCGGGCCATCGCCCTGGCCCGCAAGGCAGACGACGCCGCGATCCTCTCCCACGCCCTGAACAACGTCGGCACGGCCCGCTGGCGCGGGGGCGACGCCGGCGGGCGGCGGCAACTGGAGGAGAGCCTGAAGGTGGCGCTCGCCGCGGGGGAGGTGGAACACGCCTGCCGCTCCTACGCCAACCTCATCTGGAACCTCCTCGACAACCTCCAGTACGCCGAAGCCGACCTGTTCCTGCCCCCGGCGATGGACCTCGCCGACCGCGCCGAACACCTCGGTTTCCTCACCTACCTCCAGGTCGAGCTGGCCGTACGGCGCCTGGCCGCCGCCGACTGGGAGGCCGCCGAGAAGCACGCCGAGTACGGCATGCACGACTTCGTGCCCGCCCGCTGCCCCGCCCTCACCGTCCTCGCCCGGGTCCGCGTCCGCTGCGGACGCCCCGGCGCGGGTGAACTCCTCGCCGAGGCCCGCCGGATCGCCGTACGCACCAGGGAACTCCAGCGCACCGGGCCCGTCGCCGCGGCCCTCGCCGAGGCGGCCTGGCTGCGCGGCGACCTCGCGGCCGTCACGGCGGCCGCGGCACCCGTCCACGCGCAGGCCGACCACCTGACCGGCATTCCCTACCGCGCCGAACTCGGCTACTGGCTCACCAAGGCCGGCCACCGGGTCCGGCTCGACGACTCGGAGCATCCCTACGCCCTCCAGGCCCGCGGCCTCTGGCGGCAGGCCGCCACCCGCTGGCTGGCGGTCGGCTGCCCCTACGAGCACGCCGTCGCGCTCGCCGAGAGTCCCGACCCCGCCGACAAGCTCACCGCGCTCACCAGCCTCGACGCCCTCGGCGCCGAGCCGCGGGCCCGGCTGCTCCGTACCGAGCTGCGCCGGATCGGCGTACGGCACGTCCCCCGCGGCCCGCTCGCCGCGACCCGGGAGAACCCCGCCGGGCTCACCCGGCGCCAGCTCCAGGGCATGCGGCTGCTGGCGGACGGCCTGACCAACGCCGAGATCGCGGCCCGGCTCGTGGTGTCGGTGCGGACCGTCGACAACCACGTGCGGGCCGTTCTCGACAAACTGGACGCCCCCACGCGACGGCACGCGGCCGACCGGGCGGCGCGGCTCGGACTGCTGGCGGAACACGAGGCGCCACCGCGTCCGGAGTGCGAAGCGCCGCCGCTTCCGGAGCGCGAGGGGCCGCTTCCGCACGCCGAAACCTAGGTACCCGGCGGACCCGAGCTGGGTGACGCACACGGATGTCCGGTCGATTGTGATGCGAGTAGAACGGGCGAATCGACCGGAAATTCCGAAACGGGGGATCGCATGTCCAGCACCGTCGCCCGCGCGGCACGCACCGAACTCACCGAACTCACCGGCTTCAAGGGTCAGTTGATCGGACCCGACGACACCGGCTACCCACCGGCCCGAAGCGTCTACAACGCGATGATCGACCGTCGGCCCGCCCTCGTGGCCCGCTGCGCCGACGCGGACGCCGTCGCCCGCGTCATCGGCTTCGCCCGCACCCACGACCTGCCCCTCGCCGTGCGGGGCGGCGGCCATCACGGCGCCGGTCTGGGCACCGTCGACGACGGCGTGGTCCTCGACCTGTCACCGCTGAAGACCATCGAGGTCGACCCCGACTCCCGCACCGTGCGCGTCGACGGCGGGTGCCTGTGGGGCGAGGTCGACCGCGCCACCAACGCCCACGGCCTCGCCACCCCCAGCGGCATCATCTCCACCACCGGCGTCGGCGGTCTCGCCACCGGCGGCGGACTCGGCCACCTCACCCGCAAGTGCGGGCTGACCATCGACAACCTGCTGGAGGTCGAGATCGTCCTCGCCGACGGGGAGAAGGTCGTCGCCAGCGGCTACGAGAACAGCGACCTGTTCTGGGCGGTCCGTGGCGGCGGCGGCAACTTCGGCGTCGTCACCTCGTTCCTGTTCCGGCTGCACGAGATCGGCACGGTGGTCGCCGGGCCCACCTTCTGGCCGGTCGAGAACAGCGCCGAAGTCCTCACCGCCTACCGGGACTTCATCCTGAACGCTCCGCGCGAGCTCAACGGCTTCTTCCTGCACGGCACCGTGCCGCCCGCTCCGCCGTTCCCCGAGGAGATCCAGCTCCGCAAGACCGCCGGCATCGTCTGGTGCCACACCGGCGGCGACCCCGAGGACGCCGCCCGCGAGATGGCGCCGCTGCTCGACGCGCTGCCCGCGCCGCTGCTGCACGCCCCCATGGTGCTGCAACACCCTGAACTCCAGTCGATGTTCGACGGGCTCTACCCGCCCGGCCACCAGTGGTACTGGCGCGCCGACTTCGTCGAGACCATCCCCGACGACGCCGTCGCCCTCCACGCCAAGTTCGGCGCCGAAGTCCCCACCATGCAGTCGACCATGCACCTCTACCCGATCGACGGCGCCGCCCACGACGTCGGCCAGGAGGAGACCCCGTGGGCCTACCGGCACGCCAACTGGGCGTCCGTGTACGCGGGAGTCGACCCCGACCCCGCCAACGCCGAGCTGATCAAACGCTGGACGGTGGACTACTTCGACGCGCTGCACCCGTTTTCGGCGGGCGGCGCCTACGTGAACATGATGATGGACGAAGGCCAGGAACGCGTCCGGGCCAGCTACCGCGGCAACTACGACCGCCTGGCCCGCATCAAGGCCGCCCACGATCCGGACAACGTCTTCCGCCTCAACCAGAACATCCAGCCGGCCCCGAAGCCGACGCACGAGGCGCGGCCGTAATCCGCGCGTCGGAGGCGGACCCGGGGTCCGGTGCGGTGCCCCGGCTGCGGGACGGGGCACCGCGTCGAGCTTGGCTGCGGGATGGGGCACGGCGTCGAGCCCTGGCTGCGGGAGGGGGCACCGTCGTGCCCGGGGTTCGCGTCCGGACGGGTCAGGACGTCCCGGACGAACGCGTCAGCCAGTCGTAGGCGGCCCGTGCCGTGAACTCCGCCTGGCCGCCGCGCAGGAGCAGTGAGGCGGTGGCGAACTCCGGGGCGTCGGCCTGGGCGGCGACGTAGGGGACGGCGATGCAGCGCATCCCGGCCGCGTGCGCGGCGGCGGCGCCCGGGGCCGCGTCCTCCAGGACCACGCAGTCGGCCGGAGCCGCGCCGAGCCGGCGGGCCGCCTCCAGGAAGACGTCCGGTGCGGGCTTGCCGCGCTCGACCTCGTCGGCGGAGACCACGGTGTGCAGGAACGCGCCCAGGCCGGTGCCGGCCAGGATCGCCTCGATGGCCTCCGGCGACGACCCCGAGGCCACGGCCATCGGGACCCCTTCGGTCGCCAGCAGCTCCACGAACTTGCGCATCTCGGGATACGCGGGCGTGGCGGCGCGTGCCAGCTCCAGGTAGCGGCGGTTCTTGGCGTCGAACACCTCCTCGACGGAGGCCGCGAGACCGTACTCCCGCTTCCAGATCCCGACCGTCTCCAGGGTGCTGATCCCGACGTACCGCTCGTGGTCCGCCCAGGTGTAGCCGGGGACGCCGTACTCGGCGAGGACCTGACGGCCGGCTTCGTAGTAGTTCGGCTCGCTGTCCACGAGCGTGCCGTCGAGATCGAAGATGACCGAGGTCGGGCCGAGCTTGCTCATGTCGCCCAGGATGCCAAAGATCAGCTCCGGGTCGCGCGGCCGATCGACTCCACCAGCGGCAGCAGCCGGTACGGCACCCGCTCGCGCAGCGCCACCTCGGTGCGGGTACGGACCACGCCCGGCAGGCTGATCACCTTCTGGATCACGTCCTCCAGATGCGCGTTGTCCCGCGCCACCACCCGCGTCAGCAGATCCCCGCCGCCCGCGATCGAGAAGGCCTCGACGATCTCCGGCACGGCGGCCAGCGCGTCGCCCACATCGTCGAGCCGTCCCTGGGTGACCTCGATGTGGACGAACGCCAGCACCGGGTGGCCGAGGGCGGCGGGAGACAGCGAGGGCCCCGTGCCGGTGATCACACCGTCCCGTTCCAGCCGGTCCAGGCGCGCCTGGAGGGTGCCGCGCGCGACGCCGAGAATGCGGGCGTACTCGCGCACGCTCGTACGCGGCTGCTCCAGCAGCAGCCGCAGGATGCGGGTGTCGAGCTCGTCCACGGCCATGCCGTCCGGCCTCCTGGTCTGTGGTCCGTTGGCCTGCCGCTGGACGGCGGCAGCCCTGGATGACTGTGCCAATGGCCCAGCATATGCGAGGCGACTTGAGCCAGTCGCGGGGCTGATGCTGCAATGAACCCGTCGATGGCGCTGCGGACCCCGCGGCGCCTTTTTCATGCCGGTATCCGAGAACGAAGAGACGCAGGGGGCGGGAAGCAGTGCTGAAGAGGGTGTTCGTGGCTCCGGACCCGGGCCGGGTGCGGCTGCGCTTCGCGGTGCGGGCCGTCGTCGGCATCGGGCTCGCGGTCGTCGTGTGCGGACTCGCCGGGCACTCCCTCGTCGGCGCCGTCACCGGCGGGCTCGCCGCGCTCCTCGCCCTGTTCACGGTCACCGACGCCACGGTCCGCGGCCAGGCGGTCACCACCGCGCTGCTGCCGGTCGTGGGCCTGCCGGTGCTCTCCGCCGCGGCCGCACTGCACGGCCACCCCGTCGCCCGTGACATCACCTTCCTGGCCGTGACCGGCGCCGGCGTGTACGCGCGCCGCTGGGGCCCGCGCGGGCACAGCCTCGGCGTGTTCGCGTTCATGACCTTCTTCGTCGCCCAGTTCCTGCGGGCCGGTACCGACCGGCTGCCCGAGCTGTACGCCGCCGTCCTGCTCTCCGTGGCCGTCGCGGCGGCCGTGCGCTTCGGCCTGTGGTGCTACGAGCGCCGGCTGCCCCCGCCCGCCGTGCCCGCCCCGCCCGCCGGGACCGGCCTCGCCCGGGTGACCACCCGCCAGGCCGTCCAGGCGACCGTCGGCGCGGCCTTCGCGCTCGTCGTGGGCCAGCTGGTGTCCGGGGACCGCTGGTACTGGGCCGTCGGCGCCACCTGGTGGGTCTTCGTCAACACCAGCTCGCGCGGCGAGACGCTAGTCCGCGGCTTCCGCCGGGTCCTGGGCACCGTGATCGGCATCGGCATCGGCCTGCTCGTCGCCGTTCCGCTGGACGGAGCGGGACTCCCGACGGCCGTGCTCCTCGCCGCCTGTGTCTTCGGGATCTTCTACACGGCCGCGGTCTCGTACACCTGGATGATGCTCTGCGTCACCGTCCTCGCCGAACTGCTCTACGGCCTCCTCGGCGTCCTCACCCCCGGACTGCTCGCGCTGCGCCTGGCGGAGACCGGCATCGGGGCGCTCGGCGCGGCCCTCGCCGTGCTGTTCGTGCTGCCCGTCACCACGCACACCACGACCGACGCCTGGATCCAGCGCGCCCTGCGCTGCGTCCACGCCTGCACCGCCGAGGCCGCCGCCCGGCTCGCCGGCACCCCGGACGCCGATCCGGCCCCGCGCGTAACCGAACTGGAGCAGCTGCTGGCCCGGGTACGGCTCTCCGTCGCCCCGCTGGTGCACCCGCTGAACCCGATGCTCGGCCGCAAGCGGCGCGCCCGCAGGGTCCTCGCTCTCCTCGACGACTGCGCCCGCGAGATCCGCGGCCTGGTGGCCGTCGCCGCCGATCCCGAGGCGTCCCACGACGCCCGCCTCGCCGCCGCCTGCTGGCGGGTGGAGGCCGCGGTGGAAGCCCTCACAGGCGGCGCGCACGGAACCCTGACGGTCACGGACCAGCCACCCGCCGAGGAACCGGCCCTGGCCCACCTGCACGGCCTGGAGCGAGCCCTCACCGCCCTGGCGACACCGCTGCGCACACCACCGGGTTCACGCCTGGTCGGAACCTGACGACGACCCCACCCCCGAGTGACGACCGCCCCGTCCCCGCCCCCGGCACCCCGACGACCGCCGCCACATCCAGCCGCACAGCGACTCCGCCCCGCTCCCGCGGGGGCGTAGCATCGTCCCCCTCCCGGGCGGATGTGGCGCTGCGGTCCGGTCGCGGGCGGGTGTGGCGCTGCGGTCCCGGTCCCAGGCGGGCGACGCCATGCTCGTCTGTCTCCGGGGCGCGGTCTATTGCTCGTCTGTCTCCGGGGTGCGGTCTGCGCCTGTGCGTCACCGGGGTGTGGTCCGCGCTCGCCCGTCACCCGGCCCCGCTCCACGCTCGCCCGTCGCCGGAGCGCGGCGCCGCGCCCGCCCTTCACCGGCCCGCCGCCTCCCGTCCCCCGCCGCGCCTCAGAAACCCGGAAGCACCCACCCCCGCGTACGCTGACCGCCCGACCTCCTCGCGTTCCCGCTCGTGCGCGCGCAGCGACACCGCTGCCGCGCCCCGCCGTGGCGGGGTGAAACCTTCGCCGGATGGTCTAGACCGCTGCTACCGTCACCTCCAACGGCTCGGGACCGAGAGGGGACAGCGGTGGCAGACGGTGACGGACGGCAGCGGAGGGCCTTCATCGGGTCGTTCACGGCGGCCGGAGGCCCCGGCATCGTGACGGCGGCGGTGGCCCCGGTAACCGGCGCGCTCACACTCCTGGGCAGCCTCGACGACCTCCCCGACCCCTCGTACCTGGCCCTGGCACCGGACGGGAACACGCTCTACGCGGTCAGCGAGACGGCCGAGGGCGCGGTGGCCGCCTACCGCGTCACCGGCAAGCGCCCCGAGCCCGCCGGACGCCCGGTACCGGTCGGCGCCGGCCCCACCCACCTCGGCCTCTACGACGGTCACGTGCTGACCGCCGACTACGGCTCCGGCAGCGTCACCGCCGTTCCGCTCCGCCCCGACGGCACCCTCGCCGGCCCCGCCTCCGGCGTCCTGCGGCACAGCGGCTCGGGCCCGCACACCCTGCGCCAGCAGGGCCCGCACGCCCACCAGGTGCAGGCCGACCCGAGCGGGCGGTGGGCCGTCAGCGTCGACCTCGGGACCGACTCGGTCCATGTGTGCACGCTGACCGACGGAACGCCCCACCCGCACCGCACGATCGCCCTGCGCCCCGGCTCCGGCCCACGCCACCTCGCCTTCCACCCGGACGGCACGCACGCCTACGTCCTCAACGAACTCACCCCGAGCCTCACCGTCTGCCGCTGGGACGCCGCGGAGGGCCTGCTGAAGCCGCTGACCGAGGTCCAGGTCCTGCCGGCCGCCCCGGCCGGGGACGCCTACCCCTCCGGGGTCGTCGTCTCGCCCGACGGCCGCTTCGTGTGGACCGCCACCCGCGGCGAGGACGTCCTGTCCACGTTCGCCGTCACCGGGGACGCGCTGCGGCTGGTCGCCACCGTGCCGTGCGGCGGCCACTGGCCGCGGGCGATCGCCGAGGCGGACGGGTTCCTGTACGCCGCCAACGAGCGCTCCGGCGACGTGACCTGGTTCGCCCTGGACCAGGAGACGGGCCTCCCGCGCCGGGCCGGTGCGGTACGGGTGCCCGCGGCATCCTGCGTGGTGTTCGCCTGAGGCCCCAGGCCCCAGGCAGCAGGCCCCCGCCCGCCGCCCCCACCTGGGCGTCCCGCATGCCGAAGGGCCCGCCTCCCGTGCCGGGAGCGGGCCCTTCGGCGGTGCCTGCGTCTGTCGTGCGCGCGCCTCAGCGCGTCGGAGCGCCCTGCGGCTGCTGCGGGGCGATGCCCAGCGCCGTCGTGTACTTCGCCAGCGCGAGCTTGCCGATCGCCGGGTAGGGGCCGAGCGCCTCGGCGGCGGAGCAGCCCGCCTCCTTGGCCGCCTCCTCGATCAGGCCCGGGTCGATCTCCGGCCCTATCAGGTACGGCGCCAGCGCCAGCTGCTGCGAACCCGAGGCCCGCAGCTGCTCGGCCACGGAGGCGATCGAACCCTCCTGGTCGAGGGCCGCCGCCATCACCGGCACGGCGAGGCGCGCGGCGAGCAGCATGCCGGTGATCCCGGCCGCCTGTACCGCCTCGTCACCGCCCACGGAGGCCAGGATGATGCCGTCCGCGGCGGTCGCCACGGTGAACAGCCGGGCCCGGTCGGCACGGGCCAGACCGGCCTCGGAGAGCCGCACGTGCAGCGCCTCGGCGAGCAGCGGGTGCGGGCCGAGCACATCGGTCAGGTCGGCCGCGACACGGCTGTCCATCACGGCCTGGCGGACCACCCGCAGCAGCGCGCTGTCCGGACCGGCCAGCAGCGGCACGACGACGGCGACGGGGCCCTCGGGCTCCTTGACCTCGACCCCCGCGGCCTTGGCCTGCTCGTAGCGGGCGGTGCGCTCCTCGGCGGCGTGCGTGAGCACGGTCTGGAGCGTGGGGAACTCCGCGTCGTCCCCGTCGAGGTAGCCGATGCGCGCGTCGAGGCCGGGGAGCTCGGAGCGGGCGATGCTCACGACCTCCTCGGCGAGGCCGCGCGTGGCGGCGCTCGGCGTGCCCGGTACCGCGAGGACGAGCGCGGGCGCGCCCTCGGGAGCCGCCAGCGGCTCGGGACGGCGGTGCCGTCCGGGCTGGCGGGGGCGCGGCATTCGTACTGGCAGGCCGGCGGGCCCAGTGGGGGAGCTCATGGCGCCGCATGTTACTGGCTAACTGGGCTTCCCTGTTCGGGGAGGGTGCAGGTGAGCGGTATCCGTCCGGTTTTGTCTGATGAGTTACGTACGGATCGGAAGCGGGCGCCGTGTCGGGATCAGTCGCCCGTTCCGGTCGTCACGTGCACCATCGACGCATCACTCGGCAGAGTGAGCGCCCCGGTCGCCAGGTCCGTCGCGATCCGCACCGCACCCTGCAAGGGGTCCCCGGCGGCCGTGACCCGGCGCGCGTGCGGCAGGCGTTTGGCCAACTCCTCCTCCAGGGGTACGAGGAGCGGGGCGCCCATCTTGAACAGCCCACCGGTGACCGCCACATGCGGTTCTCCGGTCGGCGGGCAGACCGCGGCGGCCGACTCGGCCATGTGGCGGGCCGCCGCGTGCAGGATGCCGGCGGCCACCGGGTCGCCGTCCGCGCAGGCGGCGACATGCGGCGCGAACGAGGCGAGGACGGCGGGCCGGTCGGGGCGCGGATAGAGCCGTCCCGGCAGCCCGGGCATGGGGCCGAACTCGCCCTCGGCGCGGGCCAGCAGCCCGGCGGAACCACCCTCTCGCCCGTCGTACGCCCGCAGGGCCGCCTCCAGCCCCGCCCGGCCGATCCAGGCACCGCCGCCGCAGTCGCCCAGCAGATGACCCCAGCCGTCCGCGCGACGCCAGCCCGTCAGATCCGTGCCCACGGCGATGAGTCCCGTACCGCCCGCGACCACGGCGCCCGGCCGCGGCCCGAGGGCGCCGACATAGGCGGTGACGGCGTCGGCGGCGAGCACGAGCGACACGACCCCGAACTCTCGCCGCAGCGCGCCCGGGAGTTCGGCGCGCAGGCCGTCACCGAGGCTGGACAGCCCGGCGGCCCCGACCACGGCCGTGCCCGGCCGGGCCACCCCCGTCTCGGCGGCCAACTCGCGCACCATCGGTACCAGTTGTTCCATCAGATGCGCGGCGTCGATGCCCCGCGCACCGGTCCGCACCGGCATCCGTGACTCCCGCACCCCCAGCACACCGCGCTCCGCCGTGCCGACGACGGCCCGCAGGCCGGAGCCGCCCGAGTCGACGGCGAGGATTCCGTGGGCGCCCGCGCCTGTGCCCGTCACGGCAGGCGCCAGTCCACCGGTTGCCCTCCCTGCCGGACCAGCAGGTCGTTGGCGCGGCTGAAGGGACGCGAGCCGAAGAAGCCGCGGTCCGCCGACATGGGGGAGGGGTGGGCCGACTCCACGGACGGCAGGTCGCCGAGGAGCGGACGCAGATTGCGGGCGTCGCGGCCCCAGAGAATCGACACCAGCGGCTTGCCCCGCCCGGCGAGCGCCCGTATCGCCTGCTCGGTGACCTCCTCCCAGCCCTTGCCCCGGTGTGCGCCCGGCTTGCGCGGGGCGGTGGTGAGCGCTCTGTTGAGCAGCAGCACGCCCTGCTGGGTCCATGGCGTCAGATCGCCGTTGGAGGGCTGGGGCAGACCCAGGTCGGTGTTCAACTCGCGGTAGATGTTGATCAGGCTGCCGGGCAGCGGACGCACCTCCGGCGCGACCGAGAACGACAACCCCACCGCGTGTCCGGGCGTCGGGTAGGGATCCTGTCCGACGATCAGGACGCGAACCTCGTCGAAGGGCTGCTGGAAGGCCCGCAGGACGTTGGGCCCGGCCGGGAGATAGGTGCGTCCCGCGGCGATCTCCGTGCGCAGGAAGTCGCCCATCTCGGCGATCCGTCCGGCGACGGGTTCCAGGGCCTTCGCCCAGCCCGGTTCGACGATTTCATGCAAGGGTCGTGGTGCCACGGGCGTCACCCTACTGCCGTACGGGCAGCGGCGATCAACCGGTGGCCAAGGCCCGGCGGTCCCCCCTCGTGGCTCATCCGATCACCGCGGCCCGCACACACAGCACGTCCGGCAGATGAGCGGCCAACTGCTGCCAGGTGTCACCGTCGTCGGCCGAGGCGAACACCTCTCCGTTGCGGTTGCCGAAGTACACGCCGGCCGGGTCCGCGTCATCGGTGCAGAGCGCGTCGCGCAGCACGGTGCCGTAGTGGTCGCCCTGCGGCAGTCCCGCGGACAGCGGCTCCCAGCTCTTGCCCGCGTCCGTCGTACGGAACACCCGGCACCGGCGGTCGGCGGGCACGCGGTCCGCGTCGGCGTTGATCGGGAAGACGTACGCCGTGTCGCCGCGGCGCGGGTGGGTGGCCATCGCGAAGCCGAAGGTGGACGGCAGACCTTCACCGATGTCGGTCCAGTGCGCGCCCGCGTCGTCACTGCGGTAGACGCCCCAGTGATTCTGCAGATACAGCCGGTCGGGCGTGGCCGGGTCCTGGGCGACCTTGTGCACGCACTGGCCGAACTCCGGGTCGGGATCGGGCAGGAACACCGCGGAGACACCGGAGTTGGAGGGCGCCCAGCTCGCGCCGCCGTCGGACGTCCGGAACACCCCGGCCGTCGACACGGCGACCGTGACGGCCCCGGGATCGCGCTTGTCGGTGACCACCGTGTGCAGCCCCTCCCCGCCGCCGCCCGGCACCCACTTGGACCGGGTCGGGTGCTCCCACAGCGGACGGACCAGCGTGAACGACTCCCCACGGTCCTCGGAGCGGTACAGCGCGGCCGGTTCCGTGCCCGCGTACACCACGTCCGGTTCCGCGGCCGCCGGATGCAGCTGCCACACCCGCTCCAGTGAAGCCCCGGTGTCCTTGGGGAACTTGACGGCGGGCTGAGCCGGTTCGGTCCAGGTGCGGCCGAGATCGTCGGAGTGGAACACCGACGGCCCCCAGTGCGCACTGTCGCCGCCCGCGAGCAGCCGCGGCCGCTCGCTCCGGGTGTCGATCGCCACCGAGTACACGGCCTGCGCGTTGAAATACGGACTCTCGTCGAACTCCCAGGTGCCACCCCGCCTGCGTCCGATGAACAGGCCCTTGCGGGTCCCTACGGCGAGCAGTACTTCGGCCATGCCGGCCACCTCCGCGACGTCGTCGTCCCAGATATGTCTCAGATATCGGCCAGTCTGCACCCAGCCACTGACAGTCACCCCTGGAATGGGCTCCGCCGCAGGTCAGGGCGGTGATGGTAGCTCGTGCCGGCGATCCGTGGGCCGCTTTCGCGAAGACCGGGCCGAGTGCGCGGGGTGCGTGCGACGGTCGGGTCGGGGCATTCGCCGTGAGTACCTCGGAGGCGATCCCCGTATGGAAGGGCGGCCCGGCATGTTCGTGCGTTCATGAGGAGGAAGCCTTCGATGGCGTTCCGTGGACCGAAGGTGTGGCTGTGGCGTTGGCGGCGCAATCCGCTGCGGCGTCGCGCCGACAAGGTGGAGGCCTGGCTCGTGCTCGGTGCCTGGCTGCTCACCGTCCTCGCGGGAGTGTCCGCCGGACTGGCGGCGAGCCGGTCCGTCGAGGGCACCCTCGCCCGGGAGCGCGTCGAGTGGCGGCAGGTGGAGGCCCTGCTCGTGGCGAAGGCGCCCGGCACCTTCGCCGGACAGACCGGGACCGCGAGCAGCGACCAGGTGTGGGCGAAGGTGCGCTGGGCGGCCCCCGACGGCTCCTCGCGCACCGGTCAGGTGCGCGTCCGTCCCGGCAGCGCCGCCGGCACCCCGGTCGCCGTCTGGACCGACACGGAGGGCCGCCTCGTCACCCGCCCCGCCACCGCGGCCCAGGCCCACCTGCGGGCCGCGCTGATCGGGGCCCTCGTGGGCGTGAGCGCGGCGATCGTGCCGTTCGTCGCCGGCCGCACGCTCTGCGGACGCCTGGAACGCCGACGGATCGACCAGTGGGACGCGGAGTGGGCACGGTTCGGACAGCAACGGGGACGGACGGCGGGCTGAGCCGCGGGCGCCCGCGGCACACCACAGGCGGTGCGGCGCGCGCACGGCACGCGCCCGAGGTGCCGCCGGCTTGCCGCGACGCCTTGGGTGCGTGCCGTGCAGGCGGCGCGCCACCTTCGGTGTGAGCCGCGAGCTCGCCGCGCCACCCTCGGTGTGAGCCGTGCGCGTGCCGCGCCACCCTCGGTGCGTGCCGCGGGCGCCCCGTTGATGCCCTCGGCGGTCAGTCGGTGCCGTGCGCGAGTACCTCCCGGCAGGTTCGCAGCAGCCGCTCGTCGGAGAGGATCGCCAGGGGTGCGTACCCCTCGGACGGGGCCGTGTGCCGCTGCGGGGCGGCAAGCTCCGCCCGGAGCAGGTCGTGCAGCGGCGCGCCCGTCGGCCCCATGGCCGCGACGCACTCGGCGACGGGCTGCCGGAGGGCCGGTGTCCCCGTCCAGGCGTCGCGCAGCAGCGGAACCACCAGGTCCGCCTCCCGCTCGCCGCCGATCCGCCACAGGGCACACGCCGCCGTTGTCCGCCCCCATACGTTCGGCTGCCCGGCCAGGCGCCGGAGCCCGGCGACCGCCGGCGTGCCCGCCGCCCCGAGACGGGCCAGCACCTCGGCCGCACCCCGCTGCGCGACGACGTCGCCGTCGGCCGTCAGCAGCACGCGGAGGACCGCATCGGCGTCAGCCGCCAGCGTCCAGAGCGCCGCCGCCGCCTCGACCGCGTTCTCCCCGTCCAACAGCCCCCGCACCACGGGGATCGCCTCCACGGCCGCGGCGCCGAACGCGCCGAGCGCGCGCAGGGCCGCACCGATGACGACGGACCGCATCCGGTGCTCCGGCAGACCGGCCGGCAACCGCAGGATCAGCGGCACGCTCTCCGTGTCGCCCAGCTCCGCGAGCGCCGACAGCAGCGCCACCGCGCGGTTGTGCACGTCGGGAGCGTCGAGGGCAAGGCCCGCGAGACTGTCCCGCAGCGCGGGGGCCAGCGGCGCGGCGGCCGCCCCCAGGTGGACCACGACCTGCCCCAGGTCATAGGGAGCGCCTGGGACGGCAAGGAGTTCCGCCAGGACCGGCACCGCGCGCGGATCGCCGCTTCTGGCCAGTGCGCGGAGCGGATCGCCCAGGGTCGGAGCGCCGTGCTCCCAGCGCCGCACCCACAGGTCGGGGCGGGACGTCACCAGGGCGTGCAGATCGTCGGAGGCGGGCGCGGCCAGGTGGTGGAGGTCCTCCAGGACCGAGGTCGCGGCATGCCGCAACTGGTCCTCCTCTGCAGCCAGTTGGGCGCCGATGAGGGCAACGGACGTGCTGTAGTCGGCCCGCCAGTCGCGGAACAGGCTCGCGGACATCCAC
Source organism: Streptomyces sp. Act143 (assembly GCF_003143935.1). Lineage (GTDB taxonomy): Bacteria > Actinomycetota > Actinomycetes > Streptomycetales > Streptomycetaceae > Streptomyces. The sequence goes on from NZ_QFRX01000001.1 coordinate 9,382,490, forward strand.
AGCGCGTTGCACCGGTCGGTCGGGTCCGCGCTCGTCAACTGCCCGTTCAGCAGGGCGATCCGGTCGGTCACCCGGCCGCCGAGCGAGGTGTGCAGCGTCCGCAGCAGCTGGGAACCCTCCTCGTCCGACGGGCGCAGTCGACGCAGCCGGCCGACCAGCGTGTTCGTGTCCGGACGGCCGGGTTCGCACACGGGGCCGCGGCGGTGCTCGGAACGCTCCCGCAGCAGTCCGACGACCGTGCCCACCAGGTCGGCGGGCAGCCGGTCCGGTGCGCAGCCCGCCAACTGCCCCAGCGCGGCCAGTCGTTGACCGGGGCCGTGGGGTGCGGCACCGAGGGCCGTGAGAAGCTCCACCGCCTCCGCCGCGGGTCCGGGACGGCGGCGGGCCAGGAAGCCGAGGGCCTCGGTCAGCGCGAGCAGGACCCGGTCGTCCCGCTCCACCGCGATCCGCTCGCGCAGCAGACCGAGCACCCGCTCCGGCCGGTCGAGGAACCGCACGACGGCGCCGGCGGCGGTCCGGCGTACCCCGGGGTCCGGGTCCCCGGTCAGCCGGGCGAAGGCCTCTGCGCCGGCACGGACCGCTACCCGCGCCATGGCGTAACGTCCGTCCGGGCCTTCGTACGCCTCCCCGTCGCCGCCGATGCTGGCGAGGAGTTCCACGATTCCGCCCCGCTCGCGCACCTCTTCGCGCTCGGCGAGCGCGAAGAGAAACGGAACGCAGGCGAGCGTCGAGTCGTACACATCCCCCTGGTGGTGCACGGCGCCGTACATCCCGTCGAGCGCGATCTCCCGCTCGGCGGGGTCCGCGGAGGCCAGCCCCCGCAGGAGGCCGGGAACGTCCTCCGCGCTCCCGTAGGCATGCCGCATCGAAGCCCAGTCGACCTCGTCGATCCCCGTGAACACGCTGCCCTCCCCAGGCGTAGTGCCAAGTGATCCCGAGTCTGCACCACGGCACTGACAACGAAGAGGAATCACAGGGTGACGGTCTGTCGGCCATGCCGACATTGGCCGATCAACGGCTCCCGGCAGTCGGCCGAGGACGCGCGATCAGCCGGGAACACGCAATGAATCGCGAGGTCGTGCGCTCGGCAGGGAACACGGGAACACGCGATCAGCCAAGAACTGGCGGTCAGTCGAGAACACGGGATCAGCCGAGAACTGGCGATCAGCCAGGAACACGCGATCAAGCAAGGGCGTGCACTCAGCGAGGCCGGTCAGCTGGCACCGGGCAGCGCCCGCTCCAGGATCGCCCCCAGGTCCGCCGAGTCGGGCAGCGTGCCGAAGGCGTGCCCCCAGTCGCCGCCCAGCCGGGTCGCGCAGAAGGCGTCGGCGATCGCGGGCGGGGCGTGCCGGACCAGGAGGGAGGCCTGGAGGGTGAGCGCCATCTGCTCCACCAGTCGCCGCGCCCCGGTCTCGGAGCCGCCCCGCACCAGGTCCTCGAGCCGGCTCACCGCGGCGTCCAGTCGCGGGTCCGCCCCCTGCGCCAGGGCCAGTTCGCCGAAGAACGCCTCGGCGGTCCCGGGCTCCCGCGTCAACGCGCGCAGCACATCGAGGGCGTTGACGTTCCCCGAGCCCTCCCAGATGGACAGCAGGGGGGCCTCGCGGTAGTGCCGGGGCATGCCGGAGTCCTCGACATAGCCGTTGCCGCCGAGGCATTCCAGCGCCTCCGCGGTGAAGGCCGGGCCCCGCTTGGTCACCCAGTACTTGCCGACCGCGGTGGCGATCCGCCGGAACGCCTGCTCACCGGCGTCCCCGCGCACCGCCCGGTCGGCCGCGCCGGCCAGCCGCAGGGTCAGGGTGGTGGCGGCCTCCGACTCCAGGGCGAGATCGGCGAGAACGTTGCGCATCAGCGGCTGATCGACCAGCCGGGCCCCGAACGCGCTGCGGTGCCGGGCGTGGTGGCCCGCCTCGACGAGCGTCTTGCGCATCAGCGCGGCCGACATCATCACGCAGTCGAGCCGGGTGCAGTTGACCATCTCGATGATGGTCTTCACGCCCCGCCCCTCCGGCCCGACCAGCCAGGCCACGGTCCCGTCGAACTCCGGCTCCGAGGAGGCGTTCGACCGGTTGCCGAGCTTGTCCTTGAGCCGCTGGATGCGGAAGGCGTTGCGGCTGCCGTCGGGCAGGACGCGCGGCACCAGGAAGCAGGACAGCCCGCCTTTGTCCCCGTGAGGGGCTGCCTGCGCCAGCACCAGGAACACGTCGCACATCGGCGCCGACGTGAACCACTTGTGCCCGCGCAGTGTGTGGACGCCCGGCTCGGCGGTGGGCGTGGCGGTGGTCGAGTTGGTGCGGACGTCGGACCCGCCCTGCTTCTCGGTCATCCCCATGCCCGCCAGCAGACCGCGCTTCCGCGTGGGCACGCGCAGGCCGGGGTCGTACTCCCGGCCGGTCAGCAGCGGTTCGTAGACCTTCGCGAGGTCCGGCTGGTGACGCAGCGCCGGGACGGCGGCATAGGTCATCGAGGTGGGGCAGCCGTGCCCGGCGTCCGTGTGGCCCCACGCCAGCCCGCCCGCCGTACGCGCGACATGGGCACCGGGCCGGGCGTCCGCCCAGGGTGCGCCGGCCAGTCCCTCGGCGACCGCGGTCCGCATCAGGTGGTGCCAGCTCGGATGGAACTCCACCTCGTCGACGCGGTGGCCGTACCGGTCGTGCGTGCGCAGCTCGGGCTCGTGGCGGTTGGCGAGCTCGGCCCACTCCTGCGCCTCGGCGCTTCCGGCCAGCCGTCCGAGCCGTCGTACGTCCTCCTCGGCCCAGTCGGCGCCCTCGCGGCGCAGCCCCTCCAGCAGGGCCGTGTCGTCGGAAGCGTCGTACGGGGCCAGGGGCGGGGGCTGGTTGATCACGTCGTGCGTCGCGTGTGTGGAGGCCATGGACCGAGTGTTGCACTATTCCTGCGGTCGCAGCAATCATGCAATACGACATACAGTACGTGACCATGCGGACGAACACGACGGCTCGAGCCGAGGGGCCGCCCGAGGAGCCGCCCGAGGAGCTGGAACTGCGCCCGCTGTCCGCGCGCTCGGTCGTCCTGAGCCTGCTGCTGGGGGCGCATCCGCCCGAGCTGCCGGTGAAGGAACTGGTGCGCCGCGTGGAGCCGTTCGGCGTCGGCGGCTCCACCGCGCGGGCCGCGCTCAGCCGGATGGTGGCCGCCGGCGACCTGCGGCGCACGGACGCCGTCTACCGGCTCAGCGACCGGCTCCTGGAGCGGCAGCGGCGCCAGGACGACGCCGTACATCCCCGCACGCGCGCGTGGGACGGCGACTGGGAGATGCTCGTCGTCACCGCGACGAGCCGTGGCCCCGCCGAACGGGCCGACCTGCGCACCCGTCTGACCGCCCTGCGGCTGGCCGAGCTGCGCGAGGGCGTCTGGCTGCGCCCCGCCAACCTGTGCCGTCCGCTGCCGGCCGACCTGGACCGGCTGGCCGAGCGCTGCACCGCCCGCCCCGCCCGCCCCGCGGGTGAACTGGCCGCGTCCCTGTGGCCGCTCGACGCCTGGGCCGCCACCGGAAGGGCCCTGCTCGCCCACGCCTCGCGCGCGGATCGCCCCGCGGAGCTCTTCACCGCCTTCGCGGCGGTCGTACGGCACCTGCTCGCCGACCCCGTCCTGCCTGCCGGGCTGCTGCCGGGGGACTGGCCGGGACAGGCGCTGCGGGCCGCCTACGCCGACTACCGCCGCGGGCTGGGCACATGATGCGGCGGCCGTGCGAAGCGCCGTGCGGGGACGCTTCGTACGGCCGCCTTCACCGTGGGGGGACTACTTGTAGGTGATGTCGGACGTCGCGTACTTGCAGTACGTGCCGTCGGGACCGGAGCCGTTGGTGGTCGGCTCCTTGCCCGTGTTGTTGCCGATGTACTTCTGGCAGGGGACGATCTTCTTGCTGGAGTCTCCGACGATCGTGATGCCCCTCAGGGTCGCGCTGTCGCCGTAGTTGGTGTTGATGCCGACGAGCTTGCCGCCCTTGTAGGTCGCCTCGATGGTGTTGAGGTTGATCGTCCGCTTGTACTGCGTCGAGCAGTTGCCGCACGAGCGCACGAACGTACCGAAGTTCTTCACCGCGAAGTTGGAGACGTTGAGCGTCCCGGCGCCGTTGAACTGGAACACCTTGTCGCTGGCTTCCTTCGCGCCGCCACCGGAGATGGTGTAGACGTTCGACGAGGAGGAGCCGCGGAACGTCGCCGCGTCCTCGCCGACGTCCTCCCACCAGACGTTCTGCAGCGTGCAGCTGCCCTCGCAGTGGATGCCGTCCGCCGCGGGTGCGCCGATGATGACGTTCTTCAGAACGGTGCCGGCGGCCAGCTTCAGGATCGGGCCCTGGTCCTCGTCCTGGTTGTCGCTGCCCAGGTCGCCCGTGCCGTAGAGGCGCTTCATCCCGTAGTCCTTGGTGCCGGACAGGGAGATGGTGGAGGAGACCGCCTGGCTGCCGTTGGCCGTGGGCCAGGTCGCGGCACTCGCCGTCGGCGTATTGAGTGCCATGATCATGCCAATCGAGAGGCCGAGTGCGGCCGTGGCGCCGGTCAGGGCGCGTCCGCGGGTGCGGGGAGGTGGTGAAGAAGTCATGTCCCGATTCCTTCTTCCTGTTGGGGGGTGGTCGCGAACATGTACATGAATGACGTTCGTCATTCAGAACAGAGTGCGCGTACATCGTGACCTTTTGTGCGGCTGGCCGCATCAGTCGGTCACGCTGCTGAACGGAACGTAGGGGGCAAGCGCTTTCTAGTCAACGCTTTGCGCAGAAGAGATCCGGGTGCCGCTGGTCGTGGCCCGGATCGCCGCGCGGAAAGCGTGGGAGCGCTTCCATGACGGCCATGTGCATGCCACCATTCCTGTTGCTCCCCTCAGCGATGCCCCCACGAGCCGTCATCACGAAGGGACCCACCGTGTCCGCCACTGTCGGCACCATCGCGAGGAGACCGCTGCGCGCGGTCCTTGTCGCGCTCCACGGAATGCTGGTGGCCTTGCTCGCCGCAGCGCTCCTCACCGCACCTCCGGCCGCCGCGAAGGAGGCCGCTCCGACCGCCACGCTCACCGAGATCACGAACTTCGGTGCGAACCCCAGCAACCTGCAGATGTACCTGTACGTCCCGGCGACCGTCACCGCCGACCCGGCCGTCCTGGTGGCCGTTCACTACTGCACCGGCTCCGGCCCGGCGATGTACTCCGGCACCGAGTACGCCTCGCTGGCGGACCAGTACGGGTTCATCGTCGTGTACCCGTCCGTCACCCGGGCCAGCAAGTGCTTCGACGTCGCCTCGCCGCAGGCGCTCAAACGCGGCGGCGGCAGCGATCCGGTCGGCATCAAGTCGATGGTCGACTGGACGGTCGCCACCTACCACGCCGACACCAGCCGCATCTTCGCCACCGGCATCTCCTCCGGCGCGATGATGACCAACGTCCTGCTCGGCGACTACCCGGACGTCTTCGCGGCGGGCGCGGCCTTCTCGGGCGTGCCGTTCGGCTGCTTCGCCACCACTGACGGCTCCGAGTGGAACAGTGCCTGCGCGCAGGGCACGGTCAGCCACACCGCGCAGGAGTGGGGCGACATCGCCCGCGCCGCCTACCCCGGTTACAGCGGCCCCCGGCCACGCATGCAGCTGTGGCACGGCACCGCCGACGACACGCTGCGCTATCCCAACTTCGGCGAGGAGATCAAGCAGTGGACCAATGTGCTCGGGGTGAGCCAGACTCCGGCCGCCACCGACTCGCCCCGGTCCGGCTGGACCCGCACCCGCTACGGCGGCACCGGTGACCGTGCCCCCGTGGAGGCGATCAGCCTCCAGGGCGTCGGCCACAACCTGTACAGCTACGGCGTGATGGGGCCGATGGCCGTGCACTTCTTCGGCCTCGACGGCGGTGGCACCGTGCCCCAGCCGCCCGCGGGTCCCTGCAAGGTGACCGTGACGACCAACGCCTGGAGCACCGGTCTGACCGCCTCCGTGACCGTCACCAACACCGGCACGACCACGGTCGACGGCTGGCAGCTCGCCTTCACGCTGCCCGGCGGGCAGACGATCACCAACGGCTGGAACGCCACGTACGCGCCGAGTTCCGGCCCGGTGACGGCGACGAACGCCTCGTACAACGCGACGCTCGCCCCGAACGCGAGCGTCAGCATCGGTTACCAGGCGACGCACACCGGGAACAGTGCGGCGCCGGGCTCCTTCAGTCTCAACGGAACGGCCTGCACGGTCGGTTGACGCATTCCGGCCGCAGGCGCCGTCAGTACGGCAGCAGTCGCCCCGACGGTGTCCTGCGGTCGATCGTCTCGTCCCGGCGCGGGGCGGGCCGGCGGATGACTCGGATGCGGGTCTGACCCTTCATGACGCCCTCCTCATGCCTGATACCAACAGCCTCGCTGTCGCGGGCGCCCGGCACATCGTGCCTGGGAAGGCATTACCCCTGACCTCGGGGGAGCAACCGCGGCGGTCGCGCTACTTCTCCGGGACGACCGGACGGCACCGGGACCTACGCCTGAGGTCCCGGTCCTCCCGGTGCGCGGCCCGAGGTCTCAGACCGACCGGTGGTACTGGTCCGGCACGTGCACGTCCCCGCCCAGCCGGCGCGCGGCCTGCCGCGCCCAGGACGGGTTGCGCAGCAGTTCACGGCCCAGCAGTACGGCGTCCGCCTCGCCGTTGACCAGGATCTTCTCGGCCTGTTCGGGCTCGGTGATCAGACCGACCGCGGCGACCGGCAGCGTGGTCTCGGCCTTGACGCGGGCCGCGAAGGGCACCTGGTAGCCGGGGCCGATCGGCATCCGGACGCCGGCGGCGTTGCCGCCGGTGGAGACGTCGAGCAGGTCGATGCCATGGGCCTGGAGATCGGCGGCGAACCGGACGGTGTCGTCCGGCGTCCAGCCGCCCTCCTCCAGCCAGTCCGTCGCCGAGATGCGGAAGAACAGCGGCTTGTCGTCCGGCCACACCTCCCGTACGGCGTCCACGACTTCGAGCGCGAAGCGGGTGCGGTTCTCGTACGAGCCGCCGTAGGCGTCGGTGCGGTGGTTGGAGTGCGGGGAGAGGAAGTTGCCGATCAAGTAGCCGTGGGCGCCGTGGATTTCGGCGATCTCGAAGCCGGCCGCGAGGGCCCGGCGGGCGGCGTCCGCGAACTGGCCGACGACCTGCTGGATCTGAGTGACCGTCAACTCGGCGGGTACGGGGTGCTGGTCGTCGAACGCCACCGGGCTCGGCGCGGACGGCTGCCAGCCGAGCCCCTCCGGCCCGACCGGCGCGCCGCCCTTCCAGGGCCGCTCGGTCGACGCCTTGCGCCCGGCGTGCGCGAGCTGGATGCCCGGGACGGTGCCCTGCCCCACCAGGAAGCGGGTGATCCGGCGGAACGCCTCGACCTGGGTGTCGTTCCAGATGCCGAGGTCGTACGGCGAGATCCGGCCCTCCGGGCTCACCCCCGTGGCCTCGACGATGACCAGGCCGGTGCCGCCCGCCGCCCGCGCCGCGTAGTGCGCGAAGTGCCAGTCGTTGGGCGCCCCGGTGTCCGGGCCCTCGGGTGCCGCGGAGTACTGGCACATCGGCGGCATCCACACGCGGTTCGGGATCGTCAGGTCGCGCAGGGTGTAGGGCTCGAAGAGTGCGCTCACGGCGGGCTCCATTCGTCACGGGACCGGTGGTCGACTCGTACGATAGGCATCGTAGTACGGCGGATGTCAAACTACGAAGGGTTTCGTACAATGGGGTTTCCCGAACGCTTCCCGAAGAGGTGGAACCGCCGTGACCTCGCCCGCCGCCGTCAGCAGCCGCGACCTCCCGCATCCGGCCCGGGACGAGATCCGGCTGGAGCCGATCCTGCACGCGCTCTCCGACCCGATGCGCCTGGCGATCGTGCGTGAGCTCGCCGCCGTCGGTGACGAGCTGACGTGTTCGCAGTTCGAGCTGCCGGTCACCAAGTCCACCACCACGCACCACTTCCGGGTGCTGCGCGAGGCGGGGGTGATCCGGCAGATCTACCGGGGTACGTCGAAGATGAACGGACTGCGCAAGGACGACCTAGACGACCTCTTCCCGGGACTGCTCGACGCCCTGCTCGGTGCCGCCGACCGGCAGGCCGTCCGTCTCGGCTGACGCGGGCGGCCCGGCCGGACCGGCGGCGGACCCGGCGGGCTCGGCGGAAGCGGACTTCGACGGCAGGTGGTTGAAGAGCAGGTTCAGCACGATCGCGGTCAGGCAGCCCGCGCTGATGCCGCTGTTCATCACGGTCTGGAACCAGTCGGGGAACTTCTCGTAGACCGCCGGCACACCGACCGGGAGCATGCCCATCGCCACCGAGACGGCCACCACCGTCAGGTTGTTGTTGCCCTTGAAGTCGACGGTCGCGAGGGTCCTGAGACCGCTCGCGGCCACCGTCCCGAACATCACCAGACCCGCACCGCCGAGCACCGGCGCCGGTATCGCCGCCACCACCGCGCCCAGCTTGGGCAGCAGGCCGAGGAGCACGAGGATGCCTCCCGCCGCGGCGACCACCCAGCGGCTGCGCACCCGGGTCATGCCGACGAGGCCCACGTTCTGCGCGTACGCCGTGTAGGGGAAGGTGTTGAAGACACCACCGAGGACGGTGGACAGACCGTCGGCGCGCAGACCGTCCGCGAGGGCGCGCGGCTCGACCCTGCGGTCGGTCATCTCCCCGACCGCGATCAGGTCACCGGTCGTCTCCGTCATCGTCACCAGCGCCACCACCAGCATCGACGCGATCGCGGACGCCTCGAAGGCCGGCGCCCCGAAGTGGAACGGCGTGCTGATCCCGAGCCAGTCGGCGTCCCCGACCCCGTCGAAGTCCGTGAACCCGAACGGCACCGCCACCGCGAGTCCCACCACGATGCCGATCAGTACCGCGATCCGGCTGAGGAAGGCGGGCGCGAACCGCTGCACGCCCAGCACCACCAGTAGCACGAACAAGGCCAGGCCGAGATTCTTCGGCTCCCCGAAGTCCGCCGAACCGGCTCCGCCCGCGGCCCAGTTGCCGGCCACCGGCAGCAGCGAGAGGCCGATGATCAGGATCACGGTGCCCGTGACGAGCGGCGGGAAGAAGCGGAGCAGCCGGCCGAAGACGGGTGCGAGCAGCATGATCGCCAGCCCCGCGACGATCACCGACCCGTAGATCGCGGGGAGACCGCCGCCGGTCGTGCCGATGAGCACCATGGGGGAGACGGCGGCGAACGTGCAGCCCTGCATGATCGGCAGACGCACACCGAAGCGCCAGAAGCCGATGCACTGGATGAGGGTCGCGACGCCGCACACCAGGAGGTCGGCGGTGATCAGATAGGCCAGATCCGCGGGCGACAGTTTCATCGCGCTGCCGACGATCAGGGGGACGGCGACGGCGCCCGCGTACATGGCGAGCACGTGCTGGAGGCCGAAGGCGAGAAGGTGACGGGTGGGTGGGACTTCGTCGACAGGGTGCGTGGTCATGGGTGGGACCGTAGGCTCCTTGAACAGATTGTTGATTTCGGGGGTGTTGCGGGTTCGTTTCCCGGTGCGGGCCGGATGCGGCCGGCCGCGCCCACGCGGCGGAGCGGCACAGCGATACGGCCCCGCGCGCCTCAGCGGACGATGCCGTGCGCGGCGTTCAGGAGTGACTGCCAGTCCGGGAGCTTCACCGTCGCGCGTCCCAGAGACGCACCCAGTGCCGCCTCCGCCCGCTCGATCGACTGCCAGCCCGCCCACTCCACCGGCTCCGCCCCCTCGGCTCGCATCGCCGCCAGCGGATCCTCCCGCCGCTCCTCCCGGGCGAGCGCGTCCGCGTCTTCCAGCAGCGACGTCACCGTCTCCTTCGCGCACGGCCGGTTCGTGCCGATGACCCCCGTGGGGCCCCGCTTGATCCAGCCCGCCACGTACTCGCCGGGCGCCACCACGCCCTCGCGCAGCACGCGCCCGGCGAGATGCGGCACCGTGTCGCGTTCCGTGTCGAACGGCAGGCCCTCCAGCGGTACTCCGCGATAGCCCACCGAACGCAGCACCAACTGGGCCTCGATGACCTCGTACCGCCCCGTGCCGGTCACGCCGCCGCTCCCGTCCGGGACCGTCCGCTCGAAGCGCACCGCGCCCACCCGCCCCGCGTCGGCGAGGAGTTGGACGGGGCGCAGGAAGAAGCGCAGACGGATGCGGCGCGGGGCAGGGCTCGCCGGTGCCCCGGCCCAGCCGCGCAGCACCTCCACGTTGCGGCGCTGGGCGGCGGGCAGCGACGAGGGGTCCAGGTAGGCCGGATCGAGCGCCAACTCGTCCTGATCCACGGTGGCTTGCGCCCCCGGGAGTCCGCCCAGCTCGCGCAGCTCCTTGGTGGTGAACCGGGCCTGCGAGGGGCCGCGGCGGCCCACCATGTGGACGTCCGTCACCCGGCTCGCGGCCAGCGCGGTGAGGGCCGGCTGCGGCATGTCCGTCGGGCTGAGCTCGGCGGCTCCCCGGGCCAGCATCCGCGTCACGTCGACCGCGACGTTTCCCACGCCGATCACCACGGCCGAGCGGGCCGCGCGGACGAAACCGTCGTCGACGGCGTCCGGATGGGCGCTGTACCAGGAGACGAACTGGGTCGCCGAGAAGCTGCCCGGCAGCTCCTCGCCGGGAATCCCCAGGTGGCGGTCGGTGGCGGCGCCCACGCAGTACACGACGGCGTGGTACAGCTCCCGCAGCCGGCTGGTCGGCACTCCTCCGGCGCCGATCCTGACCCCGCCGAGGAAGCGGATCCGGTCGTGCTCCAGGACCGTGCGCAGGTTGTTCTGGAGGGACTTGATCTTCTCGTGGTCGGGTGCCACGCCGTAGCGGACGAGTCCGTAGGGGCACGGCAGACGGTCCAGGACGTCGACGTACACCGCGGGGTCGAGCTGGACGAGACTCTGGGCGGTGTAGCACCCGCTCGGCCCGGAGCCGACGACGGCGACACGAAGCACGGCGGTACTCCTTACCCGTGGGGTCAGAGCAGATCGCTGATGTCTCCAGCATCGCACCGTCGCTGCTGCGCTGACAGGGTGCTGTACGCGCCAGGGGGCGCGTGTCCGTTGGTATGGAAAGTGATCATGCGGTTACGTTGCGTATGTGCTAGAAGCATCGTTTCTTAATCTTTCTGATCGTTGTCCGACGGACGGTGCGGTGTCCGTGTGGCCCGCGTGGGAAGTGCAGGAGGCCGACGGCGCCACCGCGTGGTTCCACGTCCGGCTCGCGTTCACCGATGGAGCCCGGGTCGACGTGCTGGCCGTGGTGTGCGACGGCTGTGCCTCGCTGGAGGACGTGCGGGCCCAGCCGGCGCTGTCCCTGGACGACCTGGCGGTCCTCGCCGACTGGATCGAGGGCCCGCTCTTCGAGGCGTGCGGCATCGAACCCGAGCCCGAGGAGGGTGAGCCGGCCGTCTCGCGGCGGGCCCGGCCCGCCTGGCCGCGGGGTGTCGAGGGGCGGTGGCTGATCGCGCAGGAGTACCGGGCCGCTCAGGAGGAGGGCGTCGACCCGGTGCTCGCGGTGATGTGCGCGACCGGGCGCAGCCGCCGCAAGTCGCTCAGGATGATTGCGCAGGCGCGTGACGCCGGATACCTGACACCACGTCACGCGCGGCGCTGAGCACGCCTGTACGGTTCTACAGCAGGTCCCGCATCCGGGAGATCTCGCTCGTCTGCTGGGCGACCACGTCGTCGGCCATCTCCTCGATGCGGATGTTGTTGCCCTGTCCCTTCACGTCCGTGGCCATGGTGAGCGCCCCTTCATGATGGGTGATCATCAGGGTGAGGAAGAGCTGGTCGAAGGCTTTGCCCTCGGCCGCCTCCAGCTTCTTCAGCTGCGCCTCGGTGGCCATGCCCGGCATCGAGGCGTGGTCGTGCGTCCCGGCCTTCGGGTCCTTGCCGTACGACGTCAGCCAGCTCTCCATGGCCTCGATCTCCGGCCCCTGGGCCGCCGCGATGCGCTCGGCCAGCTTCTTGACCTTGCCGGACCCGGCGCGGTCCGGGACGAGTTCGGTCATCTCCAGGGCCTGGGTGTGGTGCACGATCATCATCCGGGCGTACGAGACGTCCGCCGCGTTGGGGGAGTCGTCCTCGGCGCGCTGGTCCGCGGCCTCCTCGGCGGACAGGGTGCGGTTCACCTCGCCGGGCTCGCCCGGCGCGATCACCGAAGGGCCGGTCGCCGCAGCCGACTTGGTGTCCGAGTCGGAGTCGCAGGCCGCGAGGCCGAGCATCACCAGAACGGTCACCGTGGCGACGGACGCGCGGCGGATGAGCACAACGACCTCCTGTGGCAGGCGTGGTGAGGGGCACCTTGTGAGTGCCGTGACTGTCCTAGCACGCTTCCGCGGATTATCGAGCAGAAAACTTCATTGCGATTCTGTTGCCCCCTGTTGGTGTGTGCATGGTCAAGACCATACTTCGGTGGTGTGTGAACCGTTCCGAGGCGAACGGCACCAGGGAGGAAACAGTGATCCTGAAAGATCCCCGAACCCGACACAGACGCCTGGGAGTTGTCGCCGCCGCGACCGGACTCCTCGCGGCCCTGCTGACGGCGGTCCCGGCGGCCGCCACCCCCGACCCCGGGGACGGCACGGCGGCTTCCGGCAAGGAGGTGTCCCGGAGCACCGAGGCCCAGGTGCGGGCCGCGATCGCCGACGGCGCGATACCCGGACAGGACGAGGTCGTCCACTCCGACAACATCGAGCACCTCGTCAACGTCCCCAAGGACGCGCTGCCCGGCACCAATTCGGACCTGGCCTTCCAGGGCCGGTACGCCTTCGCGGGCAACTACGACGGCTTCCGCATCTTCGACATCAGCAACCCGAAGGCGCCGAAGACCGTCGCGCAGGTCCTGTGCCCAGGCTCGCAGAACGACGTCTCCGTCTCCGGCAACCTGCTGTTCCTGTCGACCGACTCCTCGCGCAGCGACAGCAGTTGCAACAGCACCACACAGCCCGCGACCGAGAAGTCCTCCTGGGAGGGCATGAAGGTCTTCGACATCAGCGACAAGACCAACCCCAAGTACGTCGCCGCCGTCGAGACCGCCTGCGGCTCGCACACCCACACGCTCGTGCCCGAGCGCAAGAACGTCTACATCTACGTCTCCTCGTACTCGCCCAACGCCGCCTACCCCGACTGCCAGCCGCCGCACGACGGCATCTCCGTCATCAAGGTGCCGCGCAACGCCCCCGAGAAGGCGGCGGTCGTGGGCTTCCCGGTGCTGTTCCCGGGGGAGGGCCCGGACGGCGGCGGCAACCCGGGCGCACCCACCAACCCCGGCGTGTCCAAGACCACCGGCTGCCACGACATCACCGTCCTGCCCTCGAAGGACCTCGCGGCGGGCGCCTGCATGGGCGACGGCATCCTGTTCTCCATCGCGGACCCGGAGCACCCGAAGGTCATCGACCAGGTGCAGGACAATGTGAACTTCGCGTTCTGGCACTCGGCGACCTTCAACCAGAAGGCCGACAAGGTCGTCTTCACCGACGAGCTGGGCGGCGGCGTCGGAGCCACCTGCAACGCCACGGTCGGCCCGAACCGCGGCGCCGACGGCATCTACGACATCGTCGGCAAGGGTGACAAGCGCAAGCTCGTCTTCCGCAGCTACTTCAAGATCCCGCGCCACCAGGCCGACACCGAGAACTGCGTCGCCCACAACGGCTCGCTGATCCCGGTCAAGGGCAAGGACATCATGGTCCAGGCCTGGTACCAGGGCGGCGTCTCCGTCTGGGAGTTCACCGACTCCTCGAAGCCCAGGGAGATCGGCTACTTCGAGCGCGGCCCGCTGACCACCGACACGCTCACCGTCGGCGGCTCCTGGTCGGCGTACTACTACAACGGCTACATCTACTCGAACGACATCGCCAAGGGCTTCGACGTCCTGAAGCTGAGCGACCGGCGCACCGACCCCGCGAAGTGGGTCCGCCTCCCGGAGCTCAACACCCAGACGCAGCCCGACTACTTCGACTGACCGCCAGGGCCGTGCTCCGGTGCGGCCCCGGTCGCGAAGAACCGCGACAGATCCGTGTCGCCCGTCCCGCCGGACGCCGCCCCGGTGTCCGGCGGGGCACCCGACTCCCAGTCCAGCCGGTAGCGTTTGAACAGTTCGGCGCGCAGCACCGGCAGCGGCATCGGCACGCCCGGCACCAGCGCGGCGTAGACCGAGCCCATCAACAGGGCCCGCAGCATGGGGTAGTCGGCCTCGGGGTCCTGCGAGCCGTTGCGTACGACGGTGTCCCGCAGCAGTTCGGCCAGGCGCCGCTGCTCCGGACAGGGCAGAAATCCCTCGGCCTGGAGCAGCCCCGCCATGTGCTGGCGCATCAGCACCGGCCGGTCCCGGGCCAGGCCCAGGATCGCGTCGATGGCCCGCGCCAGCCGCTCCCGGCCGTCCTCGGTGCGCGGCTCCCGCTCCAGCGCCTCCTCCAGCGTGCGGTGCATCAGCCGGTGCACCGCGGACTGCACCAGCTGGCGCTTGCCGGGAAAGTAGTACGACACCAGTCCGCGTGCGGAGCCTGCCCGGTCCGCGATGGCGCCGAGGGTCGTCGCCTCGTACCCGTGCTCGCTGACCACCTCGACCGCCGCCTGGAGCAGCCGCTCGCGGGATCGTCGCCGCAATTCTTCATTGACCGAGGCGCTGCGCGGGGACATGCTTAACTCCTGCGTTGACTGGCTGCCAGCCAACTATACTCAGCGCGTCCGGTTCGGCCGCTGAAACGGCTGGTCAGGGCTGCCGTCTGTCTCGGGCGACGCGGGGGATCGTCCGAGACGGACGGCTCTTTTCGACCCAGTGGTGGCCTGAGGCTACTTACTGGCCGGTCGTTCCGCCGACTTTCCGGGCGTTCCCGCCCCTGTCCACGAGATCCAGCACCGGCAGCAGCCCGTCCGGCCGCTCGGTCACCGGCAGATGATCCACGAAGTGCACGGCACACCCCAGGGCGGCGGCCCCGCCGTCCGCCCGCCGGTCGTCGCCGACCATGAGCGTCCCGCGCGGGTCGGCCCCGAGGTGGGCGCAGGCGGCTGCGAACAGCCGGGTGTCGGGCTTCTGGACGCCGTGCTCGTACGACAGGACGTAGGCGTCGATGTAGGGATCGAGGCCGTGCTCCCGGAACACCGGCCGCAGATCCCACCCGATGTTGCTGACGACCCCGATGCCGATGCCGCGCTCGCGCAGTGCCCGCAGCACCTTGCCGGCGTCGGGGTAGGGCCGCCAGGCGGCCGGAGACATGTGGCGGTCGTAGAGCCGGTCGTGCAGCGCCGGGTCCGGCAGCGGCACCTGCCGCGACAGCCCGGTGTACGCGGCCCGGTGCAGCTCGGCACTCTGGTCCCGCGTCCGCCACGCCTCGGTCATGTCCTCCGGCACCCGCACCGGAGCCGCGCCACCGGGCAGCGCCCCCGCCGCCTCCAGGGCCCGCGCCGCCGTGACGACCTCCGACTCGGGCAACGCGATCCCGGCCTCGGCGAGCCCGCCCCGCAACCAGGACTCGGCGGACTCGATACGGAAGAGGGTCCCGGAGAAATCGAACAGTACGGCGATCATGCGGAAGATCCTACGAGCCGACGTTCCACTCCAGGGGCAGATCGCCGCCGCAGAACACACAGACGAAATCGCTCTCGCGCACGACGGAACACGCGCGGCAGCCCTCGTAGCGCCGGAAGACCACCTCGTGGGTGAAGCCACCGGGACGCCCTGCACCCGCCCCGTCCAGCGCGCGGGCGACCGCCTGCCATGACTCCAGGTCCGGGCAGTAACCGGTCGTCTGGTTACTGACCTCGCCCACGTGGGGCCGTCCGGGCGTATCTCACGCCGGTCGGCGCCCGTGCACCAGTACCGCCACCGCCACCAGCAGCGCCCCGAGCAGCCAGCCGCCGACGACGTCCGAGGCCCAGTGGACGCCCAGCCAGATGCGGGTGAGGCCGACGCCCAGGACGGAGACGACGGAGAGCGTGACGGTCGTGCGCCACAGGGCGCGGCCCGCGCCGTGGTGGTGCAGCAGCCACAGGAGCAGGCCCAGCACGACCGTGGCGGTCATGGCGTGCCCCGAGGGGTAGGCCGCGAAGTGGGCGGAGTCGACCGGGTCCGGCCAGACCGGGCGGGGGCGGTCCACCGCCGCCTTGAGCACCTGCTGGACCGCCGTCCCGAGCGCGGACATGACCGCCAGCCACCCCGCCGTCCACCACGCCGACCGCCGCCACACCAGCCACACCACGACCACCGCGCACAGCAACCGCATGGTCCACGGGTCCCACACCCAGTCCGTGAGGATGCGGAACGCGTGTGTCAGCTCGGGTTCGTCGACCGCCCACCGGTGCGTCGTGTCGGCGATGTCGCCGTCGAGGCTCATCAGAGGGTGCCAGCGCACCGCGACCAGCGTGAGGAGCAGTACGGAGCACACGGCCAGGACTCCGGCCGCGCGGACGGTGATGCGGTGGTCCGGCGGGCTGGGCGGGGCGTCGACGGGCGGGGAGTGCATACTGCGATCCTCGCCGACCAGTGGGGCCGGAGGCCAATCCCGCTTCTCCGGGGGTCGGTCAGCCCAGGGCCCGCAGCGCCGGTACGAACGCCACCAGCAGCGGCACCACCGGAACCAGCGCCGCCGTGGCCGTCAGCCCCAGCCGCCGCGCCGCCGTCAGCCGGTCCGGGGGAGTGAGGAGGCGGCGGACGCGCTGCGGCACGTGGGCGTGCGGGGCCGGGCCGGGGCCGAACACGCCCCGGTCCTCGTTGAGTTCCACCAGCGCGAGCGCCGTCGTCAGCCGCCCGAAGCGGCGCGATGCCATGTCGTCCGCGGCGAGTTCGACCAGCCGGTGCATCTCGTCGCGGAACGCGGCGAAGACCGGCACCTGCGGAAACCCGCCCGCCAGCGCCGAGGAGCAGTGCAGCAGCCAGTCGTGCCGGGCCTGCGCGTGCCCCTCCTCATGGGCCAGCAGCGCATCGAGCTGCCGGCCCTTCAAGCGCCGCAACGCGGCCGTGGTGACGACCAGTTGGGGCGCCGAGCCGGAAAGCCACCAGGCGTCGGGGCGCTCGCCCTCCAGGACCACGAGACGAGCGGCGTAGCCCTCCTCGCCGGGCAACCGCGGGGCACGTACCAGGAGTTCGGCCCTGCGCAGCCGACGCCGGGCCCGCGCCCGCACGATCTCCCGCACCAGCATCGCCGCGCTCCACACCCCACCCAGCGCCAGCGTCACCGCGGTCGTCGCCGCCCACGTGCCGCCCGCTCCGAGTGCGTAGGCCTCCACCACCGCATGCGGCGCCGGCGCGAACACATGACCGCGCACCGCCTGCCAGGCGGCCGCGGCGCTGAGCGTCATCGACAAGGCGCAGCACAGCAGTACGGCCGCCACCACGCACTGCCACACCCACAGCGCGACCACCGGCTCCCGGTCCGGCCAGTCGGCCCGGGCGAGCAGCCGGGGGGCGACGACGGCGGCCAGCGCGCCGAGCAGCAGCAGTGCCGCGGGGACCATCATGGGAGCACCCTATGAGCGGCGTGCGGCCCGCGGGTACGGCATCCCGCGGCAAGTGACGCAGGACACGGCGGCGGCCGAGGGCGCGTCCCGGTGTGAAGCCGTGCAACATCTCGGCGCACAGATGCTGACCGCGCGGTGTGGTGCCGCTCGTCTCTCGGCCCGGAGCCGCTCACATCATCGCCAGCATCGCCACCATCGCCATCCCCATCGACAGCCGGCACGCCCGCGCCACTTCGGGCCGGTCGCCCCATCCGGCCGCCACGGCCACGGCCCCGCCCCCCGACATGACCGGCATCAGCCGGATGCCGGAGAGCAGCACGTAGCCCGTGAAGTAGAGGAGCAGCGCCCCTGTCACCGCGGGAATCCCGGCGCCGCCGTGATGGCCGGGGGCGCCCGCCATCACGACCGCCATGTAGACCATCGCCGACGCCCCCACCAGGTGGTGCAGATGGTGGGGGCTCGTCCGCGCGGCCCACACGGCCCGCAGGGCGGCGGCCCCGAAGACGATCGCGTACCCCGTCCAGGTCCACGACGGCGGTGTGAACACCGCGGCCGGGACGGCCATGGCGGCCATGCCGAAGCCCATGAGTGCCTCGCCGCCCGCCGCGCGGCGCTGCTCCTCGACGTCGCTGCGCATCCGCAGCAGGCAGTAGGCCCCGGTCGCCGCGCACAGCGCCACCAGCAGCCAGCCGGGCGAAGCCGGTCCGTGCACACGCGCCTCCCCGTTCGACGGTCGGACGGGGAGGGGATGCCCGGGCCGCGCGGCGCGCACGCAAGCGCAAGGGTGTACACGGGGAGCATTCGGCGGAGCACGGGAGGTCAGCGTGTATCGTTTACAGGTAAAACACCTGTTAATCTTGTGGCTATGAGCAGTGCCACCCCCGCCCCCGCCCCGTCACGCATCCGGCGCCTCCCCCTGGCCGGCGTCCTCCGCCTCGGCCGCCCCTCCGACATCTGGTTCAAGCCCGCCCTGAGCGTGGTCGCCGCGGTCGCCCCGCCCAATCTCACCCTCCTCGCGCTCGGCCGCCTCGACCTGGCGATGTACACGATGGCCGGGTCCCTGTGCGCGCTCTACGCCCACCACCGCCCCTACCGCGCCCGAGCCGCCATCCTGGCCAGGGTGGTGCTCGGCATGGTCGGCGGCCTCGCCGTCTCCCTCGTCGCCGCCTCGCTCACCACCAGCGCGGCCGTTCTGGTCGCCGTCGGGGCCCTGCTGGCCGCCGTGCAGAAGGCGCTGTGCGACGCGACCCGCGTCGGCCCGCCCGGCAATGTGGTCCTCACCTTCATCACCTCGGCCTCCCTGTTCGCCCCGCAGACCCTCGGCCAGGTGCCCGGCCACCTCGCCCTCGCGCTCGCGGCCGGCGGCTGGGCCTGGGTCGTCGCCATGGCGCCCGGCCTGGTCCGGCCGCACGGCCCGGAGCGGAGGGCCACCGCCCACGCCCTGAACGCCACCGCCGCATACGTCGAGCAGCGGGACGACGCGCGTTCCAGGGCCGCCGCGGGCGCCGCGATCCAGGCCGCCTGGCAGTCCCTGCTGTCCGCCGGCGCCCGCACCGCGACCCGCCGCGCCCTGGACCGGCTCGTCGTCCGTGCCGAGGTCGCCCTCGCCGCACCCGCCGACGCCGACCCGCGGCACCTGCGTGCGTGGGCCCGCGACCTGCGCGGCACCGGACCGGTCCCGTGCACCGGGGAGGACGGCGAGCTCCTCGGCATCGACGCCGAACTCGCCGTCCCCGCGGTCCCGTTGCGGCGCCGGCTCGGCCCGCTGACCCCGCTCGCCGTGCGCACCGCCACCGGCTGCGCCCTCGCCGGATACGCCTCCCTGGCCCTCGGCGTCGGCCGCCCGTACTGGGCCCTGGTCACCGCCGCCTCGCTGTACCAGGCCAACCTCACCCTGACCTGGAGCCGGGGTGTCCAGCGGGTCGTCGGCAACCTCGTCGGCGTCCTGCTCTTCGCGGCAGTCGTCCCGCTCGCCCACCTCGCCCCGGTGGCGCTGGTCCTGCTCTGCCTCGTCTTCAACTTCGGTGCCGAGGCGCTCATCGGCCGCAACTACTGGCTCGGCAGCGTCTGCGTCACCCCGATGGCGCTGCTCATCACCGAGTTCGCAGGCTTCCAGGAACCCGGCCGGCTGATCACCGAGCGGGTCGCGGACACCGTCGTCGGGGCGCTGGTCGGCTTCGCCGCCGCCGTCGCCGTCACCAACCGCCGCGCGGGCAGCCGTATCGAGCAGACGCTGACCGCCGTGGAGCGCGCCCGCGAGCGCGCCGCCCGCCTTCTCGCGGAACCGCGGTCCGACGACCCCCGTGCCCTGGAGTCCGCCCGCCGCGCCCTCGCCGCCGAGCTGGTGGAGCTGCGGGCCGCCGTGGAGGCGGCGTCCGGTGAGTGGTGGCAGGGCGCCCTGCCCCAGGAGCGGGTCGTGCGCGCCGAGCAGGCCGGACACCGTACGCTCGCCGCGACGGTACGGCACCAGGCGGTGCGGAGCGCGACGACGGAGGGCACACGGCCATGACGGAACCGAACGGACGGCAGGCGGACGCGACCGGGGGCGACACCGTCTCCGCGGTCGTCCGGCAGTGGCAGGCCGTCCACCCCGGTCTCGACACCGGCCCCATGGAGATCATCGGGCGGGTCAACCGCTGTGCCGCCCTCCTCCAGCAGGCCGAGGACGCCCCGCTGCGCCGGGCCGGACTCAGCCGCCCCGAGTTCGACCTGCTCGGCGCGCTGCGCCGCACCGGCCATGAGCTGACGCCGGGCGAACTGGCCCGGGAGACCTTCTCCTCGGGCGCCGCGGTCACCAAGCGCCTCAAGCAGCTGACCGAGCGCGGTCTCGTCGAACGCCGCGGGGACACCCGTGACCGCCGGGTGGCCCACCTCCGCCTCACCGACGCCGGCCGCGAGGTCGTCGACGGCATCCTGCCCGAGCAACTCGCTTACGAGACCGCCGTCCTCGCCGTCCTCGACCCGGACCGGCAGGGCGAACTCGCCGCTCTGCTGGGTGAGTTGCTGGGGCAGTTGGAGGGCCGCCTGGGGGCGCTGCGCGCCTGAGCGGCGCGTCCGGAACATGCGGGCGGCGTCCCGCCATTGACGTTCGCCTTGCCGTACGCCACCGGCGGCAAGGCCGTCGACGGAGTGGGCCGCGGCCCCGGCAACGCGCTCACCCTGACGGTGACGGCGGACCGCCCCGGCCGCCACGCGCTGACCAGGGCGCCAACACCGTCACGTTCACCTCGGACGAGCTCCCCGACTTCGTCGGCGCCACGAAGCACGCCCACGGTCAGCGCCCCGCCCACGCCCCGGTGATCGGCTCGGTGACGGTGACACCGCTGTCCCGAGGACGGGGGGCCGCCCCTAGAGCACCTCCGTCGCTGTCCGCCGGTGACCTGAGCGGCGGTCGTCGATGTCCTCCCAGCGGTCGCCGTAGATGTTCCGTACGACGGCCGGTTCCCGGACGAAGTCGTGCGGGAAACCGAGCGGCACCGCGCTCACCTCGCCGAGGCGCGCGACCGCGTCGGCGTCGAGGCGGACGCCGACACAGCCGAGGTTGTCGGCCAGCTGGTGCTCCTTGGTGGCCGCGACGATCGGCACGACGTTCCCGGGCCGCTGGAGCAGCCAGGCCAGCGCCACCTGGGCCGGGCTCCAGCCGCCCTGCTCGGCGATGTCCAGGACCGCGGTGATGGCCTCCTCCTGCCGCGGGTCAGGCTTGTCGCCCCAGCTGTCGAGGCAGCCCGGCTCACCACGCCGGTACTAGCCGGTGAGCTTTCCGGCCGCGAGCGGTGCCCACGCGAACACCGCCTGCCCGAACGCCCGCGCCTGAGACAGCAGTTCGCGCTCCGGTGTCCGCTCCAGAGCGAGCTCGCTCACGCCCAGGCCGGTCTTGCCGAACAGTGTGTACCGCACGATGAGTTCCCCTTCAGGCAGGTCGTCGTGCGTACGACGCCAGGAGGTGGAGCTCGCTCCAACGCAAGCCGCGCGGCTCGGCCCCGGAAGCGGTCTTCAGATGCCCGGGCGGAAGCGGATCGGGTGGTCCTCGGGCACCTCGACCAGGACGATCCGGGTCCCGTCCGGATCGGCGATCCACATCTCGATCAGCCCCCAGGGCTCCGTCACCGGTGCCCGCAGGATCTCGACGCCCCTGGCCGTGAGCTCCTCGTGCGCGGCGGTCACGTCCGCGACCTGCATCCACAGCCGCAGGGCCGGTGAGGGCGACGCCTCCGAGCGCCCGGAGACCTCCAGGAAACCGCCGCCGAGGAAGTAGACGGTGCCGCGTTCCGGGCCCGTTCCGAACTCGCGGTAGACGGCGAGGCCGAGCTGCTCGCCGTAGAAGTGCCGGGACCGTTCCGGATCGACGGGGTGGATGAGGGTCCGGCCGCTCAGTACGTGCACCATGCGGCGGAGCCTAGCGGGAGGGTTACGCTCGTCGGTGCCTGTGTCGCGCCCGAGACTGGAGAAGCGCCCGATGACCCGTCCCATGACCGCCGGACTCACCTTCCGCGATGCCACCGACGCCGACGTGGACGCGCTGGTCGCGCTGATCGAGTCGGCGTACCGCGGGGACTCCAGCCGGGTCGGGTGGACCACCGAGGCGGACATCCTGGAAGGGCAGCGGACCGACCCGGAGGGCGTGCTCCAGGTCATCAAGGCGCCCGACAGCCGGCTGCTCACCGTCGAGCGCGAGGGCCGGGTGGTCGCCTGCTGCCAGCTCGAACACCGCGGTGACCACGCCTACTTCGGGATGTTCGCCGTGAGCCCGCAGCTCCAGGGCGCCGGCCTCGGCAAGGTGATCATCGCGGAGGCGGAGCGGACGGTGCGGGAGGCATGGGGCGTCACGGAGATGCACATGACGGTGATCTCCGTACGCGACGACCTCATCGCCTGGTACGAGCGCCGCGGCTACCGCCGTACGGGCCGGATGACCCCGTTCCCGTACGGCGACGAGCGCTTCGGCATCCCGCAGCGCGACGACCTGCAGTTCGAGCTGCTGGTCAAGCCGCTCGCATAATCGTTACGCCGTGAAGCGGGCGGTGCGTTTGATCTCCGGGTAGTCGGTGGTCGCACCGTCCAGCTGAAGGGCGCGGACGAGACGCAGGTGGTCCTGCGTGTTCACCACCCAGCCGATGATCCTCAGGTCCGCCTTGCGGGCGTGCTCGACGATCTCCAGGGTGATCCGGCGGATGTTCAGGCAGACGGTCGCTGCGCCGGCCTCCAGCGCGCGCTCCACGATGTCGGTGCCGTACCGGCTGCCGATCAGCGCGGTCCGTACGCCCGGCACCAGGCGGGAGACCTCGGCGATCGCCTCGTCGTGGAACGAGGACACCTCGACCCGGCCCACCAGATCCCGCTTGAGCATGACCTCGGCCAGCGCCCGTGCTGCCGCGATGTCCTTGATCTCGGCCTGGAGCGGCGCCCGCACCGCCTCCAGGACCTCCTCGAAGACGGGGACCTTCTCGCCGCGGCCCGCGTCCAGGGTGCGCAGCTCGGCGAGCGTCTTCTCCGCGATCGGACCGGTCCCGTCGGTCGTGCGGTCCACGTCCGTGTCGTGCATGACGACGAGGGCCCCGTCCTTGCTGAGATGCAGGTCGAGTTCGATGACGTCGAAGCCGGCCTGCTGGGCGGCGACGAAGGAACGGAGGGTGTTCTCGGGTTCGAGACCCATGACTCCGCGATGACCGATGGTAAGGAAGTTCAAGGTTCAACTCGCTTCCGTCGACGGCGGCTCGGCTTCCGCAGCCTAATGGCCTCGCCCGGTGATGAACCCCTGCGTACACGGGGGATCGGGGTGGCGCGAGGGGCGGACCTGGCCGTGACCGCGCCCGCCGGTCACCCTGGGGTGGGCGAGTCCCGCGGGCATTGACCGCTCATGCCCTCAAGAGGATCACGTATACCCGCGTCTGGCGCCTTCATGGCTTTCCGCAGGAAAAAGTTTCGTGACCATGTGAGGGCGCAGGATAATTTGCGGAGCCCCCTCTTGCTGGCAGGAACCTCGAACACATACGGTGTCCTTACGCGAGGTTCTCCCGTGGAGGATGGGACATGACGGAAATTCTTGTGCAGGCGGCTATGGGGGAGCAGGTTCCTCCCGCGACCAGGGTGGTGGATCACCCGGCGTGGCCCGTGCTCAAGGGTGCCGTGGAGCGGATCAGGCCGTGGCAGTCCAAGGACGGGTCCATCGACTTCTCCGCCGAGGGTGCCCCGGAGCGTGCGGCGGCCGAGGCCGCGGTGCGCGAGGTGGCCGATGCCGTCGAGGAGCTGTCTCCGCTGCTCCCGCACGACCGCGCCTACCACGAGGCCCTGGTCAAGGACCTCCAGCGGTGGGCCGAGAGCGGTTTCGAGGTGCCGGACTTCCTGGACTCGCTGCTGGCCTTCCAGCCCGCCCAGGGGCGCGCGGACGGGCTCCAGCACCTGGTCGTCTTCCCGATGTACACGCAGAACGGCAACCCCGACCGCAATCTCGAAGCGGTGGTGCTGCGCATGGTGTGGCCGGAGTGGCTGGCCGAGCTGGAGCGCACGCGCTACGACAACCCGCTGTTCTGCGGCATCAAGTTCGAGGACTTCACGGCCGGTTACGACACCAACTCCGCCGTGCTCTTCCCCGAGACGATCGCCGTGCGCGAGGCGCCGGAACGATTCTCCTGGGGTGGCATCTTCTGCGACCGCGAGGCCGCCCGCTTCCGCCGGGTGACCGACGCCGCCGTCGACATCCTGGGCCTGGAGCTGCCCGAGGACATCGCCGCGATGGTCCACGACCAGAAGCGCTGCGAGGAGGCCTTCGTCCTGTGGGACATGGTCCACGACCGCACCCACAGCCACGGCGACCTGCCCTTCGACCCGTTCATGATCAAGCAGCGCCAGCCGTTCTGGATGTACGGCCTGGAGGAGCTGCGCTGCGACCTCACCGCCTTCAAGGAGGCCGTGAAGCTGGAGGCCGACGGCGTCCCGCAGGCCCGTGACGTGCAGTACGCCGTCCTCTTCGACCGCATGTTCCGCTTCCCGGTCACCGGTGAGCGGGTGCGCAACTACGACGGCCTCGGCGGCCAGCTGCTCTTCGCCTACCTGCACAGGCACGACGTCGTCCGCTGGACCGACAACAAGCTGCACATCGACTGGCAGCGCGCCCCGCAGGTCACCAACCAGCTCTGCGCCGACATCGAGCAGCTCTACCGCGACGGCATCGACCGCCCGAAGCTCGTCCACTGGTTCGCCGGGTACGAGCTGGTCTCCACCTACCTCGCCCCGCACCCCGGCTCCAAGTGGGCCAAGGGTCCGGACGCCCTGGACCTGACCCAGCCGCCACGCAAGCTCGTCGATGACGTGCTTCCGGACGAGTTTCCGCTGAGCATGTTCTATGAGGCCCTCTCCAAGAAGCTGAAGAACGTGATCGCCGACACCAAGGGCATCCGTGCGGAGAGCGCCGAGCAGGTCGCCGCGTGAACGAGCGCGGTACCGGGAACACTGCACGGCAAGCTCAGGAGGCGAAGAACATGGCGGGGAACGGAGCTCTCAGCGGTGCGGTGATCGCGGTGGCCGGCGCGGGCGGTCCCGCCGGCCGCGCGACCCTGCTGCGGCTGGCCGAGGCCGGGGCGACCGTCGTCGGCGCGGACAACGACCCCGAGCGGCTCGCGGAGGCGGTGAGCGCGGCCCGTGACGCGGGCGGCGGCGCCACCGTCACCGGGGAGCCGGTCGACCTGCTCGACCTGGAGTCCACACGCGACTGGGCCGCCCGTATCGAGAAGGACTTCGGCCGGGTCGACGGCGTCGTCCACCTCGTCGGCGGCTGGCGCGGCAGCGAGACCTTCATCAAGACCAGCCTCGACGACTGGGACTTCCTGGAGCTGCTGCTCATCCGCACCGTCCAGCACACCTCCCTCGCCTTCTCCGAGGCGCTCCAGCGCAGCGACCGCGGCCGCTACGTCCTGATCAGCGCCGCCGGGGCGACCAAGCCCACCGCGGGCAACGCCGCCTATGCCGCCGCCAAGGCCGCCGCCGAGGCGTGGACGCTCGCCATGGCAGACTTCTTCCGCAAGGCCGGGGCCGGCGAGGAGCTCACCTCCGCCGCCACGATCCTGGTGGTCAAGGCCCTGGTGCACGACGCCATGCGCGCCGAGCGACCCAACGCCAAGTTCGCGGGCTTCACGGACGTCAAGGACCTGGCCCAGGCCATCGCCGAGGTCTGGGAGAAGCCCGCCGGAGAAGTGAACGGAAACCGTCTGTGGCTCACCGAGAAGCCGTGACCGCTGCGCACCGTGACGCGGTGAACCCGCCGAAGACCGACGCCCGGCGCCACCACGACCCGGACACCCGGGGCTTCGCCAGCGACAACTACGCCGGCGCCCACCCGGAGGTGCTCGCCGCCCTGGCACTGGCCAACGGCGGGCACCAGGTCGCCTACGGCGAGGACGACTACACCGAGAACCTCCAGGCGATCGTCCGCAGCCACTTCGGTCCCACGGCAGAGGCGTTCCCGGTGTTCAACGGCACCGGCGCCAACGTCGTCGCGCTCCAGGCGGTCACCGACCGCTGGGGCGCGGTGATCTGCGCCGAGAGCGCCCACATCAACGTCGACGAGGGCGGGGCGCCGGAGCGGATGGGCGGCCTGAAGCTGCTGACCGTCCCCACTCCCGACGGCAAGCTCACCCCCGAGCTGATCGACAAGCAGGCCTGGGGCTGGGAGGACGAGCACCGGGCGATGCCGCAGGTCGTCTCGATCACCCAGAGCACGGAGCTCGGCACGCTCTACACGCCGGACGAGATCCGCGCCATCTGCGACCACGCCCACGCGCACGGCATGAAGGTGCACCTGGACGGCTCCCGCATAGCCAACGCGGCCGCGTCCCTGGACGTCCCCATGCGGACGTTCACCAACGCGGTCGGCGTCGACATCCTCTCCCTCGGCGGGACGAAGAACGGCGCGCTGTTCGGCGAGGCGGTGGTCGTCATCAATCAGGACGCCGTCAGCCACATGAAGCACCTGCGCAAGCTGTCCATGCAGCTCGCCTCCAAGATGCGCTTCGTGTCGGTGCAGTTGGAGGCGCTGCTCGCCAAGGACCTGTGGCTGCGCAACGCCCGCCACGCCAACGAGATGGCCCAGCGCCTCGCCGAGGGCGTCCGTGCCGTGCACGGCGTGGAGATCCTCTACCCGGTCCAGGCCAACGGCGTCTTCGCCAAGCTCCCGCACGACGTGAGCGTCCGCCTCCAGAAGCGCTTCCGCTTCTACTTCTGGGACGAGGCCGCGGGCGTGGTCCGCTGGATGTGCGCCTTCGACACGACCGAGGACGACGTGGACGCGTTCGTAGCGGCGCTCAAGGAGGAGATGGCGCACTAGCGGTCCAGCATGCAAGTCTGCATAGATATACGGTCACCCGGAAAAGAATTGACTGCCGGGTGATCGTATTCCTATGCTCTGCGGCCATGGAGCTGATCCAGAACACCCCTGACCTGTCCGCGTATCTCGCCGCCGACGAGGCCATCGACCACGATCACCCGCTGGTCCGGGAGGCGGCCGCCCGTCTGGCCCGACAGGCCGAGGACTCGTATGCCTATGCGCGACTGGCTTTCGAGTTCGTGCGCGACACCATCCCCCACTCCGCCGACAGCGGGGACCTGCGTGTCACCTGGCGGGCCTCCGACGTCCTGGAGCAGGCAACCGGCATCTGCTACGCCAAGTCCCACGCCCTGGCGGCCCTGCTGCGGGCCGAGGACATCCCGACGGCTCTGTGCTACCAGCGCCTGGCCCACGACGACGGCAGCGGGCACGCCGTGCACGGACTGGTCGCCGTGCGCTTCAACGGGAAGTGGCACCGGCAGGACCCGCGCGGGAACAAACCGGGCGTGGACGCGCAGTTCTCCCTCGACGGTGAGCGGCTGGCATGGGTGCCCGACCCTGAGTCCAATGAGGTGGACTATCCGGTCCTGTATGCTGAACCTCACCCGGCCGTCCTGAGCGTCCTCAGAGCCGCCCCCGACCGGTCGTACCTGTGGAAGACGCTCCCCACCGAACTCTGAGGCAGGCGATGACCTTCTCCCTCACCGTGTCCGACGAGGTCCGCGCCCTCGCGCCCGGTTTCACGCACCTCGCGATCGAGGCGCACGGCCTCGTCAACGGACCGAGCACCGAGGCCAGTTCGGCGCTCCTCGACGACGCGGCCCGCCGTCTCGCCGTACGCCTCGACGGGCGTGCGCCGCACGAGGACCCGCACATGGCGGCGTGGCGCGAGGCGTACACGGCGTTCGGGTCGAAGCCCTCCCGCACCCGCAACTCCGCGGAGGCGCTGGCGAAGCGGGCCCTGGCGGACGGCGGACTGCCCCGGATCAACCTGCTCGTCGACGTCTACAACGCCATCAGCGTCGCCCATCTGATCCCGGTCGGCGGCGAGGACATCGACCGTATCCAGGGCGGGATGCGGCTCGTGCGGGCGAGCGGCGACGAGGATTTCGTGACGGTCGCCGGAGGCGAGGAGGCCGTCGAGCACCCCGAGGCCGGCGAGGTGGTGTGGCGCGACGAGCTGGGGGTGACCTGCCGCCGCTGGAACTGGCGCCAGGGCCCGCGCACCCGGCTCACCGAAACGACGGCTTCCGGCATCTTCCTCCTTGAGAGCCTCGCCCCGATGCCGGTCGCCGAGGTCGAGCGGGCCGGTGCCGAACTCGCCGAGCTGCTGGAGAAGTTCAGCCCCGGTGCGCGCGTCGAGGTGCACGGCCCCGACCCGGTGCGCCCGTGATCCGCCGCGGTCGTTAACCTCCCCGGTATGCATGACGGGGGAACAGAGGAGAACAGCGCCGGCGCGGACATCGCGGCCGGCGACCACGAAGGGCCCACGCGGCCTCTCGCCCGGCTGAGGAAGCACTGGCTGCTCACCTCGGCCGTGGCGCTGGCCCTGCTGGGGACGGGCACGGCGGTGCCGATCGTCCTCGCGGACTCCGGGGACGACACGCCCTGCCAGGAGATCCCGGCCGCGACGCGTGCCCTCGCGAAGGACCCGGCCGCCGCCACCCGCGCCCTCGATCCCGGCGACGACCTGTCCCGGTACGACGCCGTGCGGGCCCTGCTGGTCC
This sequence comes from Streptomyces sp. Act143, assembly GCF_003143935.1. Taxonomy (GTDB): domain Bacteria; phylum Actinomycetota; class Actinomycetes; order Streptomycetales; family Streptomycetaceae; genus Streptomyces. Next base: position 9,410,925 of record NZ_QFRX01000001.1, read on the forward strand.
ACGAGAATCCGTGCGGGGACGGCGGAGAGGTGCTCGGGCAGGTCGCCGAGGCGGCCACCCGGGCCGCGGCCGACGGCGGGCGCCACACACTCGCCCAGGCGCGTGCCGCCTACGCCGTCGTCGCCGCCTACGAGGACGAGCCCGTGCCCCGCGGAGCGGCACCCGGCGTGGCCCGTGTCCTCGCCGAGTACGTGGTGGACGTGAACCGCTTCCTGAGCGCCGACCGCGAGGCGTACAGCCCGGCCGTGGACGCCGTGGCGGCGGCACCGGACGACACCGGCTGGACGACGTACGGCCGCTTCCTGGCGCCTGGGGAGGCGCACGCCGACTTCGAGCACAGCCGGCCCTACTCGGACGTACGGGCGGACCCGGAGGACCTGATCGGCCAACTGGCCGCGGACCCGGAGGCGTTCGCGATCCTCTACGACGCCGAGCGCGCGTACTTCGCGTACTACCTCGAACGCCTGACCAGGAACGGCGCCGACCCCGACTACCACCCCGGCAAGGAGAAGGACGGCGCCCCGAAGTCGGCCACGACCTGGACCGACATCGACCTGGAGCATCTCACCGACCGCATCGGCGCCCTGATGAGCCACCGGGCGCTGTACGCCAGGGACGGCACGATCCCCGATCTCGCCGCCTTCGACAAGGCGGTACGGCGGCACACCCGTGGCGCCTACCGGGCGGCCGACCGCCAGGTGAGCAGCCGGCCGCCGATGGGGGACATCGCCGAGCGGCCGGTCTCCGGAGCAGTGAGCGGGGACCTGATGGACGGGCGGCACCAGTTGTTCACCGTCCTGGACGCCTGGACGAAGACGCGGAGCGTGCCGACGGAACGCGCGGCACAGCTCCGGCAGTTGATCGACGACCGGTACGTCCGGGCACTCTGGCTGACGCGGTACTGAACGAGCTCAGCCGGCGAGGCGCAGCCCCGTGCAGCCCCGCTGTTCGGCCTGCGCCTCGGTGAAGGCCGCGAACAGCTTCCGCTGTCCGGCCTTCCCGACGCCGGGCACGTCCTTGTCGGCGCTGAGGGCGAAGTTGGCGGCCTCGCCGTCGCAACGCGCCGTCGCCGTGCGGGAGCCGGGCTCGCGTCGCTCCTGCTCGGCGACCAGGCGGTTGCTCCAGTCGCCGTACCAGGCGGCGAACCACAGCCGGCCCTCCCACTTGCCGGAGTCGGCGTCCCGGGCGTACAGATCGCAACGCCCCACCGGACCGGCGTCGTTCATGAGGACCGCCACCCGCCACCGGGAAGCGTCGAGCGCCCCGGACCTGAGCGCCCAGCCGCAGGCGGTGTCGCCGGCGTCGGCCAGCGGCACCGTCCTCGGCCGCTTCTGCGGATCGGCCGGCGCGGCGTCCCCGCCGGGTGCCGTGAGCGGTTCGGCGCCGCAACCGAGGCGGTCGGAGGCGGAGTTGGTCAGCGCCACCGCGGTCTCGTAGGCGGCGGGCGTCCCCCACCGGGTGTCCCGGCCGAGTTGGGTGCGCACCAGCAGCTTGCGCTGCCGGCCCTCGTCGTCCTCGCCCAACCCGGGGCAGGGTACGAGGAACTGGAGGGCGCCGAACTTGTCGATGAAGCCCGGCAGTCCGTCCGGCATCGGCGCCACGTCGTCGAAGCCGGTCTCGGGCAGGACGGTCATGAACTCGCGGTCCAGGTCGTCCCGTCGGGTGTACGCCTCGGTCGACAGCAGCCGGTCGTCGCGCACGTCGTCGCCCTCGAACCGGAGGGCGCAGCCGTAGTCGCCCAGCTCCTCATGGGTCGCCGCCGCCGCGTCCGCGAAGTGGTCGCCGTCGCGCCCCAGTTCACGCACCGCGTCGACGGGCAGGGCGCCGTCGCAGGCCGTGCGCAGCAGCCACCAGTCGTGCACGTACGGGGTGGCCGCCCAGCCGCCCACGCCCAGCACGACCGCAGCCGTCACCGACACCTTGACCCAGCGCCGCATTCTCCGCCCCCGTAGCACGTCCGCCCGTTACGGGCGGGACCCTACCGGTCGTGCGGCGGGGGCGGGCGGCGCGGGGCGGGCGATCGCGCGTCGCCCGCGATCCTCAACGGCTCTCGGCGGCCTTGACCTGCTCCGGAGTGGGCGCCGTACCACCGAGGTGGGCCGGTATCCACCAGGTGTCGTCGGCGTCCTTGGGGCGCACCGGGTAGGCGCGCTGGGCGGCCTCCAGGAGCTCCTGGACACGCTCGCGCAGCTGACGGGTGATCGCGCCCGCGTACTTGTCCTTGGGCGCCGCGACCGGCTCGCCGACCCTGATCGTGATCGGGGTGTGGCTGCGCTTGAAGTTGCGTGGGTGGCCCTTGGTCCACAGCCGCTGCGTGCCCCAGAGCGCCATCGGGATCAGCGGGACGCCCGCCTCCTGGGCCAGGCGCGCGGCACCCGACTTGAAGGACTTGAGCGTGAACGACTGGGAGATCGTGGCCTCCGGGAAGACCCCGACGATCTCGCCCGAGCGCAGCGAGCGCAGCGCGTGCTGGTAGGCCGCCTCGCCCTGCTTGCGGTCCACGGGGATGTGCTTCATCCCGCGCATCAGCGGACCGGAGATCTTGTGCCGGAACACGGACTCCTTCGCCATGAAGCGCACGAGGCGCTTCTGGGGGAGGGCCGCCAGTCCGTCGAAAATGAAGTCCAGGTAGCTGATGTGGTTGCTCACCAGCACGGCGCCGCCAGAGCGCGGGATGTTCTCCGAACCCTTGCAGTCGATCTTCAGGTCCCACGCCTTGAACAGGGTGAGGGCGAGGCCGACGACGGGCCGGTAGACAAGCTCTGCCATGGACGGGGTGGACCCTTCCTTCTCTGCCTGGGAAAGGGGGCTCCCGGCGGGAAAGTTACGACACCGTAGGTTTACGGCATCTCGCAGATCGTGCCCCAAGAACGGGCGGGTGGCCAGTCCTGGTGCCCGTGAACGGCGAGATCCTTGTCACGTCGGTCACTTGATCCACCTCGTGCTTTTACGTCGCCTTTACTGCGCGCGGACCGTCATGCGCCGCACGAGCAGGTACATCTCGCACCCCAGGCAGTACCCGAACGCGGAGTTCAGGAACGCGGCCGCGAGGGCGGCCCCGGTCGCGCCGAGTCCGAGCCACTGCGGTCCGACGCCGTACCCGACCAGACCCAGGACCGCGAAGGCCAGGCCCACCGCCTGCGCGAACCGCGGAGGTTCGGGCGCTTCGAACTCCCGCGGCGGGCCGATGCGGGGCCGCACGGCCTTCCGGAACAGCCAGCCGTACGGCGAGCGCCCCACCCCGCCCGCGGCACCCAGCGCGAACGCCAGGGTCTGCCAGGCCAGGAGCCATATGCTGCCGGTGATCAGTACGACCGCCAGTACTAGGGTCGTCACGGCCGCCCCGAAGCGCGGTCCTCTCACGTCGATGTCCATGAATCAAGCATTCCGCATGGAGTGCCATGGGGGGAGGCGGGAATCTTTGCAGTCTCGTGAACGCTGGAGCTGGGTGATGACCGGAGTCGTGGTGTGTGTACTGGTGCTCGCCGCGGCGAGCGTCTACGGAGTGCTGCACAGGCAGCGGAGCGGGAGAGTGCGGGTGCGCGGGCGCGACGACGACAAGCGGCTCGGCGCGGCCGAACTGGGCGCGGAGTTGGGGCGGCGTGCCACCCTCGTCCAGTTCTCCAGCGCCTTCTGCGCGCCCTGCCGGGCCACCAGGCGCGTCCTCGACGAGGTGGCCGGCCTGGTGCCCGGGGTCGTCCACGTCGAGATCGACGCCGAGGCCCACCTGGACCTCGTACGCAAGCTGGACATCCTCAAGACGCCGACCGTGCTGGTCCTCGACGCCCAGGGCCGCGTGGTGCGCCGCGCCACCGGGCAGCCGCGCAAGGCGGACGTCATCGCGGCCCTCGGCGAGGCCGTGTGACGGTGAGGCACCTCCCATATCCCGGGACGTACTTGACTGTGCGCGCCACCTATCGTCAGCCTGACCGTATGCCTTCGGAACTCCTTCTCTTCGGGCGGGTCCACGTCGACCTCGCCCGCACTGCGAGCGCGCGCTGTCCGGGCTGTTGAGCAGCCACGGACGCACCTGCCCCGCCTCGCAGAAGGACGACTCCATGACGGCCACCCCGGACCTCCGCACTCCCCAGCTCGCCTCCCCGGACCTGTTGCGCTCCGTCTTCCGACGGCACGCGGCGGGCGTCGCCGTGATCACCGCCCGTGGTGCCGGCGGCCCGGTCGGCTTCACCGCCACCTCGCTCACCTCGGTCTCCGCCGAGCCCCCGATGCTGTCCTTCGGTGTCGGCACCGGCGCCTCCAGCTGGCCCGCGATATCCGGGACCGACCACGTCGGCGTCCACATACTCGGCGAGCACCAGCAGGAGCTGGCCGCCACCTTCGCCCGCAGCGGCGCCGACCGCTTCGGGGCGCCCACCGGCTGGCGCGAGGGCCCCGAGGGCGTTCCCGTCCTCGACGACGTCCTGGCCTGGCTGGTGTGCCGGGTCGTCGCGCGCGTGCCCGCCGGGGACCACCGGATCGTGCTCGCCGAGGTGCTCCTCGGCGACCCGGCCGGACCGGGCCGTCCGCTCCTGTACCACCAGGGCGGATTCTGCGGCCTGCGCGACTGACGCGCCCGCGCCGCGGCCCTTGGGCCCTGCCGCTGCGGGACCGTCGAGTTCCGATTACGCTGCGTTGCAAAGGTCACAGTTCAAAGCGCTTGCTTAGCGGGAAAGAACTGGGTGTACTGACGAGTAATATTTCGTTCGGAGCGCGGGCCGCCCCGATCGGGATCGGCCGCTTGGGGCGCCTATGCTGCCTGCAAGTAGGCAGCACAGAAATGTCGACGCAGCAGTAGGAGAGCCGGCGTGAGCTTGAGGATCGTTGTCACCGTGAAGTACGTGCCCGACGCCACCGGCGACCGGCACTTCGCCGATGACCTGACCGTCGACCGGGACGACGTGGACGGTCTGCTCTCCGAACTGGACGAGTACGCGGTCGAGCAGGCGCTGCAGATCTCGGAGAACTCCGACGACGACGTCGAGGTCACGGTCCTGACCGTCGGCCCCGAGGACGCCAAGGACGCGCTGCGCAAGGCGCTGTCGATGGGCGCCGACAAGGCGATCCACGTCGAGGACGACGACCTGCACGGCACCGACGCCATCGGCACCTCCCTGGTGCTCGCCAAGGCGATCGAGAAGGCCGGCTACGACATCGTGATCTCCGGCATGGCCTCCACCGACGGCACCATGGGCATCGTCCCCGCGCTGGTCGCCGAGCGTCTCGGCGTCCCGCAGGTGACCCTGCTGTCCGAGATCTCCGTCGAGGACGGCACGGTCAAGGGCCGCCGGGACGGCGACGCCGCCTCCGAGCAGCTGGAGGCCTCGCTGCCGGCCGTCGTCTCGGTCACCGACCAGTCGGGCGAGGCTCGTTACCCGTCCTTCAAGGGCATCATGGCCGCCAAGAAGAAGCCGGTGGAGTCCTGGGACCTGGAGGACCTGGAGATCGAGGCCGAGGAGGTCGGTCTCGCGGGTGCCTGGACCAAGGTCGAGGACGCGGCGGCGCGTCCGGCGCGCACCGCGGGCACGATCGTCAAGGACGAGGGCGAGGGCGGCAAGCAGCTCGCCGAGTTCCTCGCGGGCCAGAAGTTCATCTGAGCCCGAGTTCGCCGACCGCCCCTCATCTGATCCAAGCAGGAGAGCATTCCCATGGCTGAAGTTCTCGTCTACGTCGACCACGTGGACGGTGCCGTCCGCAAGCCCACCCTGGAGCTGCTGACCCTCGCCCGTCGCATCGGCGAGCCGGTCGCGGTCGCGCTGGGCAACGGCGCCGGTGACACCGCCGCCGCCCTCGCCGAGCACGGCGCGGTGAAGGTCCTCACCCACGAGGCCGCCGAGTACGCCGACTACCTGGTCGTTCCGAAGGTCGACGCCCTCCAGGCCGCCGTCGAGGCCGTCTCCCCGGCCGCCGTCCTCGTCCCGTCCTCCGCCGAGGGCAAGGAGATCGCCGCCCGTCTGGCGCTGCGCATCGGTTCCGGCATCATCACCGACGCCGTCGACCTGGAGGCCGGCGACGAGGGCCCGGTGGCCACCCAGTCGGTGTTCGCCGCCTCCTTCACCACCAAGTCCCGTGTCTCCAAGGGCACCCCGGTCATCACGGTCAAGCCGAACTCGGCCGCCGTGGAGGCCGCCCCGGCCGCCGGTGCCGTCGAGGCGCTGGCCGTGACCTTCTCCGCCGCCGCGACCGGCACCAAGGTGGTCTCGCGCACGCCGCGTGAGTCGACCGGCCGCCCGGAGCTGACCGAGGCCGCGATCGTGGTCTCCGGTGGCCGTGGTGTCAACGGCGCCGAGAACTTCGCGATCATCGAGGCGCTCGCCGACTCCCTCGGTGCCGCTGTCGGCGCCTCGCGTGCCGCGGTGGACGCCGGCTGGTACCCGCACACCAACCAGGTCGGCCAGACCGGCAAGTCCGTCTCGCCGCAGCTCTACATCGCCTCCGGCATCTCCGGCGCGATCCAGCACCGCGCGGGCATGCAGACCTCGAAGACGATCGTGGCGATCAACAAGGACGCCGAGGCCCCGATCTTCGACCTGGTCGACTACGGCGTGGTCGGCGACCTCTTCGATGTCGTCCCCGCCCTCACCGAGGAGGTCAAGGCCCGCAAGGGCTGATCCTCGCTCTGGGGTGTACGAGGCCCCCGCGACCGTTCTTCCGGCGGTCACGGGGGCCTCGGCCTATCCCAGGGTCAGGGACGCCTGCACCGGCAGATGGTCGCTCGGGAACTGCCCGTCGACGGCGAAGGTGTTGATCGAGGCCCGGTGGACCCGCACCCCCGGCGTGGCCAGGATCCAGTCGATGCGCTCGCCGTCGGGCGTGAGCGGCCGGTAGCCGTGGAACGTGCCGTACGCGTCGCCGCGTTCGGCGGCCGCGTCCCAGGTGTCGACGAGCCCCGACGCGATGAGGTGGTCGTAGGCCTGGTTGTCGTGGGCCGCCGCGTTGAAGTCGCCGGTGACGACGACCGGTAGCGAGCGGTCGAACGCGGCGATTCCCTTGGCGATGAGGAGTGCCGCGCGCTCGCGCGCGTACTGGCTCACATGGTCGAGGTGGGTGTTGAGGACGTAGAACTCGCGACCGTCGTCGCCCTGGTCGCGGAAGCGGGCCCAGGTGACGATCCGGGGGAGCGAGGCGCCCCAGGTGTTCGAGCCGATCGTGCGCGGGGTGTCGGAGAGCCAGTAGGTGTCGTGTTCGAGCGGGGCCAGGCGCCGGGTGTCGTAGAAGACGGCGGTGGACTCGTCGTGGCTGCCGCCCTCGCGGCCGGTGCCGATCCAGGCGTAGTGCGGTCCGAGGTCGGCGTGGATGTCCAGCAGTTGCTGGTAGAGGCCCTCCTGGGTGCCGATGAAGGCCGGGGCCTCGCGGCGCAGGAGACGGCGCATCACCGGGCGGCGGACGGCCCAGCTGTTGGGCTCGACGGCACTGGCGTAGCGAAGGTTGAAGGTCATGGCGTCGAGCCGGCGGCCGGCCGGCCGGGCGGCGGAGGCGGGCATCGTGGCCATCAGGGGCAAGGTGAGCGCGGTGGCCACCACGGTTCTCAGTCCCATGCGACGCGTCATTCTGTCGGTGTCCGGCATGTAATCCCCTCCCGTCGGATCAGGATGAAGGGGGCGACCGGTGCGCGAAAGAGGGCGTGGCGGGACCGGAGTGCAGGGAGGGGAGGGGCGGCTCATGCTGTGGACGGGGTGTTGACCAGCGGGAAGATCCACGGCTAACTTCGTTCTACGGATTGTTGATTCCGTAGTGCGGAAAACAGGAGGGTGTGGCATGGGTCAGCAGGAGCAGGTGGCGACGAGCCTCGCGGGCGCCGTCAGCGAGGAGATCAGCGCCTCCCTCGCACCGGTCGACGCCGAGCTGGAGCGCCGCTACCCCGGCGACCCCGGCACCCGCCAGCCCGTCCACACCGTCTACGTCCCCGGCAACGTCTTCGCCGCCGACACCCTCCGCTCCTGGGGCGACCAGGCCCTCGCCGCCCTCGACGAGCACGCCCCGGACGCCGCTTCCTTCGCCGCCGTGCTCGGACTGTCCGACGCACTCGCGGAACCGGTCTACACGCGCGTGCGCGCCAAGCTGGAGCGCGAGCCGATCGAGGACCTGCGGGTCGACTTCGAGGACGGCTACAAGGGCGCCGACGAGGACCAGGACGCCGCCCGCGCCGCCCGTCTCGTCGCAGACGCGTACAAGAACGGCACCGCCGCCCCGTACATGGGCATCCGCATGAAGTGCATGGAGGCCCCGGTCCGCGACCGCGGCATCCGCACCCTCGACGTCTTCCTCACCGGCCTGATGGAGACCGGCGGACTGCCCGACGGCCTGGTCCTCACACTGCCCAAGGTCACCTATCCCGAGCAGGTCACCGCGATGGTGCGGCTCCTGGAGCAGTTCGAGAAGACCCGCGGGCTCACCCCCGGCCGGATCGGCTTCGAGATCCAGATCGAGACCAGCCAGGCCATCCTCGCCGCCGACGGCACCGCCACCGTCGCCCGCATGATCGACGCCGCCGAGGGCCGCGCCACCAGCCTGCACTACGGCACCTTCGACTACAGCGCCTGCCTCGGCGTCTCCGCCGCCTACCAGGCCAGCGACCACCCGGCCGCCGACCACGCCAAGGCGATCATGCAGGTCGCCGCCGCCGGCACCGGCGTCCGCGTCTCCGACGGCTCCACCAACGTCCTGCCGGTCGGCACCACCGAGAACGTCCACGAGGCATGGAAGCTGCACTACGGCCTCACCCGCCGCGCCCTGGCCCGCGCCTACTACCAGGGCTGGGACATGCACCCCGGCCACCTCCCCACCCGGTACGCGGCCGTGTTCGCCTTCTACCGCGAGGGCTTCGAGGCCGCCGCCAAGCGCCTGGCCGCCTACGCCAACCACGTCGACGGCGACGTCATGGACGAGCCCGCCACCGCCAAGGCCCTCGCCGGCCACCTGCTGCGCGGCCTGGACTGCGGAGCCCTCGACTCCGGCGAGGTCACCCGCCTCACCGGGCTGACCCTGGCGCGCCTCCAGTCGTACGCGGGACCGCGCCGCGCAGACCTGACGGCCTCGGCCAAGTAACACCTCGGCCACCACGCCGAGGGCTGTCACAGCCGCCCCGTACTCTGGACGCGACTTGCACTTGCGTACGGAGGAACGGGGCAGCGGTGTCTTCGGGGGACGACGGACGGGCGGACGGGATCGGCCGGCTGCTGGCCGGGCGCTATCGCGTCGTGGCCCAGCTCGGGCGGGGCGGCATGGGTGTGGTCTGGCGGGCGGTGGACGAGGTCCTCGGCCGCGAGGTCGCCGTCAAGGAACTGCGCACCTACACCGACGCCGACGGGCCGGAACTGGCCGATCTGCGGCTGCGGATGCAGCGCGAGGCCCGTGCGGCGGCCCGGGTGCGCCACCCCGGGGTGGTCGCGGTGCACGACGTGACCGAGGTCGACGGCCGCCCGCTGATCGTCATGGAGCTGATCGACGGGCCGTCCCTCGACGACGTGCTGCGCGACCGCGGCACGCTCGACCCCCGTGAGGTCGCCGGTATCGGCGCCAAGGTCATGGACGCGCTGGCCACCGCCCACCGCGCCGGCGTCCTGCACCGGGACGTGAAGCCGGGCAACATCCTGCTCGACCGGTCGGGACGCGTGGTCCTGACCGACTTCGGCATCGCCACGATGGAGGACCCGGGCGACGGCTCGGCCACGCACCTGACCCGCAGCGGCGAGATCGTCGGCTCCCTCGACTACCTGGCACCCGAGCGGGCCCAGGGCGCCGACCCCGGCCCGGCCTCGGACGTCTGGGCCCTGGGCGCCACGCTGTACGCGGCGGTCGAGGGTTCCTCGCCCTTCCGGCGCACATCGACCTTCTCCACCCTCACCGCCATCGTCACCGAGCCCCTGCCGGAACCCGCTCGCGCGGGGGCGCTCGGACCTGTGCTCCAGAGGCTCATGGACAAGCGGCCCGAGGGCCGCCCGGAGGCGGAGGAGGCCTGCGCGCTGCTCCAGGGCGTCGCGGAATCCGGGGCGGCGGAATCCGGGGCGGCGGGCTTCGGGGCGGCGGACTCCGGGGCGGCGGATTCCGCCACCGCCCGGCTGCGGGGCGGTACGGCGGAGGCGGCGCCCGTGGTGACGGAACTCGGCGTGCAGTCGGTGCCGCCGGGGTTCGGCCCGCCGCCGTCACAGGGGATGCCCCTGGGGTTCGGGCCGTCGGGGGTTCACGAGGTGCCGTCGGGGTCGCGGGAGATGCCCCCGGGATTCGGGTCGCCGCAGTCTCAGCAGGTGCCGTCGGGGTTCGGGCCGCCTCCGGGACCGGTCGTCCCGGACGTCACCGGCCCCATGGACGCCACCCGTCCCGCGCGTGGCAAGCGCCGTGGTCTCCTCGCCGCCGCGGCCGTCACCGTCGTCCTCGCGGCGGCCGGGGCGACCGTGGCCCTGCTGGACGACTCCGGCGACCCGCAGGCCGGGGCCCGGCCTGCATCCTCCGTCACCGGGGCCGGGGCCGGGGCCACGTCCGCGGCGAGCGGCCGGGCGGACGCCGTACGCACCGACGAGCCCGGACCCACGACGAAGGAGAAGGGCGACAAGGAGACGCCGAAGGAGACCCCGTCGGCCCGTCCCGAGCCCGACAGCACACCTACCGAGCGGGCCACCACCTCTGCTCCCACCAGGACTTCAGGCGGCGGTGCCGCCACACCCGGCGACGGCGGCACCGGTGAGACGACCCCCGCCGCCGCCTGCGTCCCCAGAGGCGGCGGTAAGTACGACTGCCAGGTCTGGAGGACCGCCGACTCCTACACCGCCTCCGGCGCCAAGGCCGGAGTCCTCAACGCGGGCACCAACTACTTCTACTGCCAGCAGAACCTGGGCCGCCGCGAGACCTACGGGGAGTGGACCAACGTCTGGTGGGCCAAGACGGACGACGACAGCGGCAACACCGGGGTCTTCGTCAGCGACGTCTACCTCAGGGGCGGGGACAACGACGAGCCGGTGCCCGGTCTGCCGGTCTGCTGAGCGGTCGCGTCCGCGTAGCGCTCCAGCCCGGAGGCCGTCACCAGCTTCTCCTCCTTGAACAGCCGCGTGCCCTGCCGGCACAGCTCGTGGTCGGCGCGCGCCCGGGCGCAGAACTCCTCCGGCGTGACCCCGAACAGCTCCCGCAACCGCGCCGAGCCGACGAGGAGTTCGGTGAGCAGCGCCCGCTGGCCCGGGTGGCCGCGCGGGGCTCCGGTGCCGTCGTGGAGGACGCCGTGCCGGTTGACGTAGACGAACGCGCCCGGCAGCGCGGTGCCGTCGGCGAGTTCGATCCGGACCTCGGGAGCGGGCAGCCAGGCACGCCGGTAGTTGCCGGCTGCGAGGTGCGCGCCCTCGCTCGCGTCGACGACCACCAGCTGCTCGGCGTCGAGCCAGGTGACGAACAACTCCCGTACGCGGCCCGCTGCTTCGACCGGTGAGGCGGACACATACCCCAGGCGGCTGACGTGGGCGGAGACGCCGATGTCGATGCCGGAGACCCGGGCGCGCACCATCGGGATCGGGGAGACGATCCCGTACTCGGCCATCTTGTGGCGCAGTTGGGCCGGGCTGGCGTTGGAGCCGACGGCGAGGACGGGCGCCCGGTCCGCGTGCACGAGGCGGTCGAGGGGCAGCAGCCGGTCCCCGTCGAGGAGTCCGGAGTCCGCGGGCCACCCGCCCGGGTAGAGCAGCGGGTGGTCGCACGGTGCCTCGGCCAGGCCCAGTGCCTCCAGCGTGCGGTCGCTCAAGGGCACGGCCCTTCCGGTAGGTGATCGGCGCTCGCTCTGTCAGTCCGCGGGCGGCAGTTCGCCCGAGCCGCGGGTGATCAGCCGGGTCGGCAGTTCGATCCGCTCCGGTGTGACCAGCGTGCCGTCCAGCTGGCGGAACAGCCGCTCCGCGGCGGTACGGCCGAGGGCGGCGGCGTCCTGGGCGACGACGGTGACGCCCGGCTGGAGCAGGTCGGCGAGCTCGATGTCGTCGAAGCCCACCAGGGCGACGGGGCGCGACTGCTCGGCGAGGACCCGGATGACGGTGACGGTGACCCGGTTGTTGCCCGCGAAGACCGCGGTCACCGGATCGGGGCCGGACAGCATCTCCTCCGCCGCCCTGCGCACCCGCTCCGGGTCGGTGACGCCGAGGGACATCCACTTCTCCGCCACCGGTATCCCGGCGTCCTCCATGGCGGCCCGGTAGCCGCGCAGGCGCTCGGCGGCGGTGTGGATGCGGGGCATGTCGCCGATGAAGCCGATCCGGCGGTGCCCGTGCGCGATCAGGTGGGCCACGCCGTCGCGGGCGCCGCCGAAGTTGTCGGACAGCACCACGTCGGCGTCGATCTGGCCGGCCGGACGGTCCACGAACACCGTGGCCACGCCCGCCTTCAACTCCGGCTCCAGGTAGCGGTGGTCGTCACCGGCCGGAATGACCACCAGGCCGTCCACGCGCCGGGCGCACAGCGCCAGCACCAACTCCTGCTCGCGGTCCGGGTCCTCGGCGCTGGAGCCGTTGATCAGCAGGGCCCCGTTGGCGCGGGCCACTTCCTCCACCGCGCGGCTGAGGGGACCGTAGAACGGGTCTGCGAGGTCCTCCAGGACCAGGCCGATGCTGGCGGTACGGCCCTTGCGCAGCACGCGCGCGCTGTCGTTGCGACGGAAGCCGAGCGCGTCGATGGCCTCCTGGACCCGGCGCTCGGTCTCGGGGGTGACACCCGGCTCGCCGTTGACCACGCGCGACACCGTCTTGAGGCCCACACCGGCGCGGGCGGCCACGTCCTTCATCGTCGGACGGTTGCCGTAGCGCGAGGTGGCGAGTCGGTCTGCGCGGCGGGTGGTCTCGGGCACGATACGGCGTCCTGTCCTGTCGTCCACGGGTCGGTTCACGGGGAGGGGTGCGGCGTCCATGATTTTGTATGAGGATGTGGCGTCGAGCATAGAGCCTGGACAACGTTGTCAGATGCGGGGGACACTGTCCACCGCAATCGCCGTCTCCGTGCCCCCACCTCGGAACGGCCCGCCCTTTCTCACGGTTGACGGGGAGATCTGACACTGATGCACACCGACCTCGTGGCAGCGCTCGACATCGGCGGCACCAAGATCGCCGGCGCGCTCGTCGACGACCGCGGCCACATCCTGGTCCGCGCGCAGCGCGCCACGCCCGCCCGGGAGGACGGTGAGACCGTCATGCGGGCCGTCGAGGAGGTGCTCGGCGAACTCACCGGGTCGCCGATGTGGGGGCGCGCCTCGGCCCTGGGGATCGGCAGCGCGGGCCCGGTGGACGCCTCCGCGGGCACCGTGAGCCCGGTCAACGTGCCCGGCTGGCGCGACTATCCGCTGGTCCGGCGGGTCCGCGCGGCGACCGGTGGACTGCCGGTCGAGCTGATCGGCGACGGCGTGGCGATCACGGCGGCCGAGCACTGGCAGGGCGCCGCGCGTGGGCACGACAACGCACTGTGCATGGTGGTGTCGACGGGGGTCGGCGGCGGCCTGGTCCTCGGCGGACGGCTGCATCCGGGGCCGACCGGCAACGCGGGCCACATCGGCCACATCAGCGTGGACATGGACGGCGACGCGTGCGCGTGCGGTTCGCGCGGCTGTGTGGAGCGCATCGCCAGCGGTCCCCACATCGCCCGCCGGGCGTACGAGAACGGCTGGCGGCCGGGCCCGGACGGCGACACCTCCGCCGCCGCGGTGGCCGCCGCGGCCCGGGCCGGCGATCCGATCGCCGTGGCCTCCTTCGAACGGGCCGCGCAGGCGCTGGCCGCCGGCATCGCGGCCACCGCGACCCTCGTCGAGATCGACATCGCGGTGATCGGCGGGGGAGTGGGCAAGGCGGGCGAGGTGCTCCTCACGCCCCTGCGCAAGGCCCTGACCGACTACGCCACCCTGTCCTTCGTGCAGCGCCTCACGGTCGTCCCGGCCCAGATGGGCACGGACGCGGGGCTGGTGGGGGCGGCTGCGGCGGCGCTGGCCAGGAAGGCGGACGCGGCGACGGTCTGAACGGTCGTCGGGCTGGTCCGGCAGGAACGTTCCCCCGGAGGGCGGAGGGGCACAGCAGGCCGGTGAAGCGGTTCCTCGACATGGTTGTCAGGTCGTACGCAAACTAGGGCTCGCTGCGAAGGCACCGCAGATCGCCGGGCGTTCGCGGTCCCGCGTAGCGTCGCCATTCGGCGGGAGACAGGTTCCTGCCGGCCGTCCGACAGGCCGCGGCCGTCCAGGACGCCGGGGTCATGTCCCACTGCTGGAGGACGCCGGGTGCCTCCGCAGAGTCCTCCGGCGGGCTCTTCTCGAGGAAGACCACCAGCCGCTTCCCGTCCGGGGTGAACTGCAGGGACGTCTTGGTGGCGAGGAACGGCGGCGACAGCGGCAGGGCACCGAGCGGTTGGCCGTCGCGGGGGTCGGTCAGCATGACGGTCCCGTCGTCGCGGTACTGGGCCAGGAGCGTTCCGTGCCGGTCGAGCGCGAAGTAGTTGCCGTTCGCCTGCCGGCCCTGGGGGATCGTCCGCAGCGGGCGGGTGCCGAGGACGTCGAACAGGTCGACACTGCCGTCGCCGCGGCCGACGGCGAGGTAACCGCCTCCATACGACACTCGATGGGCCGGGCCACCGGAGAACGGGACGGCCCGTCCCGTGCGCAGGTCCACCGACAGCACGTGATCGCCCGCATCGCCGAAGACCGCGGCCCGTCGCCATGTCGGATCGACGGCCACGTCCTTGGTGAGCCAGGAACTGTTGGTCAGCGCCTGGGTGACCTCGTCGGCGAGGGCGACCGTGTGGAGTGGACGCCCGCTCGCCAGGTCGATCTCGGTGACCGCCCGCTCGGACAGGACGAGGAGACGGCGGGAGTCCGGCGAGATCGACAGCAGGACCGTCCCGCCCCTTCGCGGCACCCGGAAATGCGTGGTGATCGCTCCGGTGAGCACGTCGTAGCTCTTCACCACCGGCGAGTCCTGCGGTACGAAGTACAGGCGTCCGCCCGAGGGGCTCCAGGCCACCGGCACGACGAACCACTCGTCGGAGCCGCCCAGGGGTACCCGGTGGCCTTGGGCCGCCGCACCGGAGCGGTCCTTGCCGGTGAGAGGGTACAGCCAGATCCCGAGCCCGTTGGTGCCCGCCAGGGCGGCCCAGGTGCCCTCCGGGCTGACCGTAACCGGGTTCTCCACGCAGGCGACGCATGTGGTCGGCACATGTACCCGGCGCGCCGACCCGATGCGGCCGACCTTGCGCAGGTCCCACTCGGCGACGAGGGAACCCGCCCCGGACACCAGCCGGTCACCGCGGCCGAGGAAGGCCACGGTGTCCTGGGCGGCCTGTGCGTTGCCCCGCAGCTGGGTCACCGCGGCGAGGTCGGCGCCGGTCCGCCCCACCGCGGAGACATGGATGATCCCGTTGGCCACGGTCGCGGAACGGCTGCCGTCGGAGGACAGTGCGACGACCGAGGGCCGCGGTCCGGCGGTGCCGGCCTTCAACGGAGGGCGCTCGACGTCCTGGTCGCCCGGCTCGGTCTTCCAGACCCCCATCCGTCCGCCGGAGAAGGCGAACGCGATGTCACCGAAGACGAACGCGAACCGCGTGCCGTCGGCGGACAGGGCCGTGACACGGGGGACGTTGCCCACGAGGATGCCGCCCCTTTCCCGGAGCGCCAGGCCAGGCAGCGCACGCCGCTGCCACGCACCCTCCTCGGACAGGACGACCGCCTCCTGGTCGGTCGGCAGGACGACCGCCGTGACCGAGCCGGCGGCTTTGTGGGTCGTTCGACCGGTGCGACGGTCGAACAAGGTGAAACTGCCCGACGCCTGGTCGGCGTTCAGGCTGTAGAGGAGTACCTGGCGACCGGACGGTGACACGGCGACCAATTGCCCGGCCTCGCCGGCGGGAACGGGAATCCGCCGGACGTTCCCCGGCCCGGCCCAGACGGTCGCACCGGCGGCGGAACAGGCGGCCACCACCGAGCCTTCGGTGTTCACGGCCACACCGGTGATCCCGCCGTCGAGGCGGCCGAGGACCTGACGCCGGCGTCGCTCGCCGGCCCAGACGGTCACCGTGCCGTTGGCAGTGCCGGCCACCACCGTTCTGGCGTCCCGCGTTCCGGTGACCCGGGTGACCTGCGACCCGGCCGAGAGATAGCGCACCAGATGGGGCTGAGCCGTCACGGCCTGATAGAGCGCGGCCCGGGTCCGTGGACCCGGGTCCATCCGGTACGCCTCCACGGCCAGCAACTGGGCCAGGTCCAGCCGGTCGTCGAGGTTGGCCGCTGATGCCGAGGCCAGTGCCCGCGCGGTGGCGACGCGGGCCTGATCCCGGGCAACGGCCGTCTGTTCGCGGGCGATCAGCCCGGCCACCACGGCGACGACGAGCAGCAGCGACAGCAGGACCAGGCCGCCGGAGAGCCCCAGCCGGACTCGACGCAACTGCGCGAGGTGCGCGCCCCACAACTCGTCCTTGTCCATCGAGCGCAGCGGCGCGGCGATGGTGGCGCACCCGTTCAGCAACGCCAGCCTGATTCGCTCGCGCTCCTTGCGGGTTGGACGCCCCTCCCGCGGCTGTTGGTCCGAGAGGTCGACCCACAGCGGTTCGGCCGAGAACATGCCCCGCAGCGCCGGCGGGAGCGGGGCGTCGTCGGTCCAGTCCCAGTCGCCACGGTGCTCGTCCCAGCGGATCGTGCCCGAGGTGAGGACCAGGATCACGTCGTCCGCGGAGCGGTGCTCGCGCCACCACTGCACCTCCCGGCCCACCCAGGGTGAGCGGGCGGCCTCGGGCGACAGCAGCAGGATGAACCGTCGGGAGCGGGCCAGGTTCTCCTCGATCACCCGCTGGAGGCTCGCGTCGGCGGACAGGCTGGTGAAATCGCGGAAGATCCGGAGCCGTCGCCGACGGTAGGGCGGCAGGCCCATGCGTTCGATGTGGTGCTGGATCGTGGCCGACAGATCCCGGTCGGCCGCGGTGCTGTAGGAGATGAACGCGTCGTAGTCATAAGGCGATACGGGGCCGGCCGGTGCGGAGCGGCCGGGCTGCGTCTCTGTCATGCGTCCTGGCTCCCCCTCACCACGGCACCGGCAGTGCCAAAGTAGCGAGCCCGGGCGGCGCACCGGATCGTTCCGGGAACAGGCGGCCGGATCTTGCGTGACCCGTGGCCGGTTTCGCAGTTGAACCGCGCATGAAGAAGCGCGCCATTGCTGCCATCGCCTCCCTGGCCACCGGTTTCGTCGTCGCCGCCGTCACCCCGTCGCACGCGGTCGGCGACAACCTCACCGACCTCGACGTCGACAAGACCCTCAGCACCCTCGACCACACCATCGCCAGCGACAGCCTGGCCGTCGACGAGAACGCCCTCGGCCAGAACGGCTGACGGCGACCCCGTGCCCCGGTGCCGGTGCCCCTTTTCGCGAGGGGTGCCGGCACCGTCGTACGTGGGCCCTCAACTGGGGCTGGTTTCCGTGACGGGGTGGAGCGGGCAAGCCTCAGGGGGCCAACAGAAGAGGGGGAACCGTGACCGTCGTTTGGATCAACGGCGCGTTCGGTGCGGGCAAGACCGCCACCGCACGGGAACTGATCGAACTGATCCCGAACAGCACGCTCTTCGACCCCGAGGTCGTCGGCGGAGCGCTCACACACCTGCTCCCGCCCAAGCGCCTCGCCGAGGTCGGCGACTTCCAGGACCTGCCGATCTGGCGCCGGCTCGTGATCGACACCGCCGCCGCCCTGCTCGCCGAGATCGGCGGGACCCTCGTGGTCCCCATGACCCTGCTGCGCCAGGAGTACCGCGACGAGATCTTCGGCGGCCTCGCCGCCCGCCGCATCACCGTCCAGCACCTCCTCCTCGCCCCGGCGGAAACGATCCTGCGCGAGCGAATAGCCGGGCGGGAGATCCCGCCCGACCTGCCGGACGGCGAGATACGGGTACGGCAGTGGTCGTACGACCACATCGAGCCGTACCGCGCCGCCCTCGCCTCCTGGCTCACCGCCGACGCCCATCTCGTCGACACCAGCGCCCTCACCCCGTACGAGACGGCCGTCCGGATCGCCGAGGCGGTCGCCGCCGGCGCCGTGCCGGTCTGCGACATCGTGCAGACTCCCGAACCGACCGCCGAGACCGTCGCGTCCGGTGTCCTCCTCTTCGACGAGCGGGACCGTGTGCTGCTCGTCGACCCCACCTACAAGGCCGGCTGGGAGTTCCCCGGCGGCGTCGTCGAACCCGGCGAGGCTCCCGCGCGCGCGGGCATGCGCGAGGTCGCCGAGGAGACCGGGATCGAGCTGGACGACGTACCGCGCCTGCTGGTCGTCGACTGGGAACGGCCCGTGCCACCCGGATACGGCGGCCTGCGCCTCCTCTTCGACGGCGGACGGCTCGACTCCGCCGAGGCCGACCGCCTCCTGCTGCCCGGCCCCGAACTGCGCGCATGGCGCTTCGTCAGCGAGGACGAGGCCGCCGACCTGCTGCCACCGGTCCGCTACGAGCGGCTGCGCTGGGCGTTGCGGGCGCGCGAACGCGGAGCCGCGCTGTACCTGGAGGCCGGAACCCCGGTGGGCTAGGCGCTCGCGAGTCTCAGTTCCTCCGTCGGATACGGCGTGGTTCTGCTCTCCTGCTGGAAACGGCGGTTGAAGTCGCCCAGCAGGGACGCCACGCGCGCGTGCCGCACGAGGATGCTCGCGGCGGCCCGGGGGATGCCCCTGGGCCGCATGCCCTCGGCACAGGCCTCGATGAACGCCCGGCGGTCGTCCGGGCCGTAGCCGTGCAACGCGACGGTGAGCCAGTTCACGAGATAGCTGGCCGTGTAGGCGCGGTCGTAGTGACGGTGCCTCGTGAAGAAGTCCCGCTCGTGCGGGGCGAGTTGGAAACGGGCCGAGAGGGAGAGGCCGTAGTCGGTCAGATAGAGCTGTCGGCCGTCGGTGAGGATGTTCTTGAAGTGGGCGTCGAAATGCAGGAGTTCGCGCGCGTGCAGGAAGTCGGTGGCCGCCCGCAGGCCCCGCTCCACCAGAGAGCACGCGCGATCGGCCTGGCTGGTGCGCAACTGGGCGTCGAACCAGTCGTGCAGGGTGTACGGCACGTGCTCCAGGAACAGCGCCAGGCTCGCGGACGACGTCCGCAGCCCTTCGACCCGATCGCGCACCCCCGGGCCCCAGTACGCCACCGTCCGCTCCACGTCGGCGAGTTCGGCCGGGAGCGGCTGGGGCGTGTCGGGCAGTACCCGCCAGTGATGCATCAGCGGGAAGCCCGTGTACTTGCCGGACAGCACCCAGTCGGTCGTCATCGTGTGCACGGCCAGTTCACGCCAGGCACCGAACCCCGGACTGCCGAAACCGTAGTGGCAGTAGAGGGGCACCTCGTGAACGTTCGCCGTGGACCGGACGTTCAACGGGTGCCGCTCCGCATCGGTGAGCGGCACCCGCTTCACGAACACCGGTCGGCCGGCCACCTCCACCAGCGTGGCCCGGCCGCCGATCCCGGCGCCCAGCGGCCGCCCCGACGCCACCAGGCCGGTGAGGTCCTGGTCGTCGAGGCGGGCCAGGGATATGCCGATGTCGGAATGTGCCGTCAGGCGGTTCACATCGCCGCGTAGTTGCGAAGGAACAGCGCCTCCGCCACCGACAGCCGCTCCAACTCCTCGGGGGAGACACTCTCGTTGACCGCGTGGATCTGAGCCTCCGGCTCGCTCAGGCCGATCAGCAGGATCTCCGCGCTCGGGTAGAGGGCGGCGAGGGTGTTGCACAGCGGAATGGAGCCGCCCTGCCCGGCGTACTGCATCTCCTCGCCCGGGTAGGCGACCGCCATGGCCTCGGCCATCGCCGCGTACGCCGGGCTGGTCGGGTCGGCGCTGAAGGGCTGGCCCTGGCCCACCTGCTCGGTGCGCACCCGGGCGCCCCACGGCGTGCGCGTCTCCAGATGCGCCTGGAGCAGCTTCGTCGCCTCGGCGGCGTCCACGCCCGGCGGCACCCGCAGGCTCACCAGCGCGCGGGCGCCCGCCTGCACGGACGGGGTGGCGCCGACGACGGGCGGGCAGTCGATGCCGAGGACCGTGACGGCCGGGCGGGCCCAGATGCGGTCGGCGACCGTGCCGGAGCCGATCAGCTCCACACCGTCCAGGACCTTGGCGTCCTGCCGGAACTGCTCCTCGCCGTACTGGAGGCCGTCCCACACGGTTCCGGGAGCGAGGCCGTCCACCGTCGTCGAACCGTCCTCGGCGCGCAGCGAGTCCAGAACGCGGATCAGCGCGGCCAGCGCGTCGGGCGCCGCACCGCCGAACTGGCCGGAGTGCAGGTTGCCCGCGAGGGTGTCCACCTGGACGCGGACCAGGGTCATGCCGCGCAGGGTCGTCGTCACCGTCGGCAGGCCGACGCGGAAGTTGCCCGCGTCGCCGATCACGATGGTGTCGGCCTCCAGCAGGTCCGGGTGCGCCTCTGCGTACCGCTCCAGACCCCCGGTGCCCATCTCCTCCGAACCTTCGGCGATCACCTTGACGTGCACCGGCACGCCGCCGTTCGCCTTCAGCGCGCGCAGGGCCAGCAGGTGCATGATCACGCCGCCCTTGCAGTCCGCGGCCCCGCGCCCGTACCAGCGGCCGTCGCGCTCGGTCAGCTCGAACGGCGGAGTCGTCCAGGCGGACTCGTCCAGCGGCGGCTGCACGTCGTAGTGCGCGTACAGCAGGACCGTCTTCGCGCCCTCGGGGCCGGGCAGGTAGCCGTACACCGACTGGGTGCCGTCCGGGGTGTCGAGCAGGGCCACGTCCTGGAATCCCTCGGCGGTGAGCGCGTCCGCGACCCAGCGGGCGGCGCCCTCGCTCTCGCTCTTCGGGAACTGGTCGAAGTCCGCCACCGACTTGAACGCCACCAGTTCGGTGAGCTCCGCCTTCGCCCGGGGCATCAGCGAGGCGACGGTCTCGGCGACCGGATTCGACGACATGGGCACGCTCCTTGTAGGTGCGACGTTGTACGTATGGGTGGGGAGATCCTCCCACAGTGGCCTGCGGCGACGGCGGCCGTAGGATGCACAAGGCAGCAGCGGCTAGCGGCTTGATCGGAGCAGTAGACCATCGTGACCAGCGAGAACTCTTCGGCGGACGACGCGACGCAGGTGTGGGACGTCGTCGTGGTGGGCGCGGGACCCGCGGGGGCCTCGGCCGCCTATGCGGCGGCTGTCGCCGGGCGGCGTGTGCTGTTGCTGGAGAAGGCGGAGCTGCCCCGCTACAAGACGTGCGGCGGCGGCATCATCGGTCCCTCGCGCGACTCCCTGCCCCCCGGCTTCGAGCTGCCCTTCCGGGACCGGGTGCACGCGGTGACGTTCTCGCACAACGGCCGCTTCACCCGCACCCGCCGCTCCAAGCAGATGCTGTTCGGGCTGATCAACCGGCCCGAGTTCGATCAGCAGCTCGTCGAGCACGCCCAGAAGGCGGGCGCCGAGCTGCGCACCGGCGTCACCGTCCAGCGGGTCGAGCAGCACGGCTCGGCGGTGCCCGACCGGCGCACGGTCGCCGTGGTCCTCCAGGGCGGCGAGACCCTGCTGGCGCATGCGGTGGTCGGGGCGGACGGCAGTGCCAGCCGCATAGGAGCACATGTCGGGGTGAAGCTCGACCAGGTCGACCTCGGGCTGGAGGCGGAGATCCCGGTGCCGGAGACCGTCGCGGAGGACTGGCGGGGGCGGGTTCTCATCGACTGGGGGCCGATGCCGGGCAGTTACGGCTGGGTGTTCCCCAAGGGCGACACGCTCACGGTCGGCGTCATCTCCGCGCGCGGTGAAGGCGCCGCCACCAAGCGGTACTTGGAGGACTTCATCGCCCGGCTCGGGCTCGCCGGCTTCGAGCCGAGCATCTCCTCCGGGCACTTGACGCGCTGCCGTGCCGACGACTCGCCGCTGTCGCGGGGGCGGGTCCTGGTGTGCGGGGACGCGGCGGGGCTGCTTGAGCCGTGGACTCGTGAGGGCATCTCGTTCGCGCTGCGTTCGGGGCGGCTCGCGGGGGAGTGGGCGGTGCGGATCGCCGAGGCCCATGACGCCGTGGACACCCGGCGCCAGGCCCTGAACTACGCCTTCGCGATCAAGGCGGGGCTGGGCGTGGAGATGAGCGTCGGCAAGCGGCTGCTGCTGGCCTTCGAGCGTCGGCCCGGCCTGTTCCATGCCGCGCTGACCGGGTTCCGGCCGGCCTGGCGGGCGTTCATGGAGATCACCCGCGGGTCCACCTCGCTGGGGGAGCTCGTCCGTGGCCGGCCCATGGCGCAGCGGGCGCTGGCGGCGCTGGACCGGCGTGCCGACGTGCCGGGGCGGGCTGCCCCGGCCGACGGCGCGGCAGACTCCTGACGCACGCGGTCAGCCCGTGACGGTGATCCGGAAGACCGGGTGGTCGGGGGCGATGCGACGCAGGTCGGCGTCGGGGGAGTCGGGGCCGACTCCGTTGAAGAAGACGCCGACCTCGGCCTTCCAGCGCTTGAGGTAGGCGCGCAGCAGCGGGACCTTGTCGTCGTCGGCGACCTCGGTGGCGGTGAACACGTCGACGTTCTTGCCGAGGCGGAGCTCGCCGCCGCCGGCGGCCCGCATGTTGTGCGTCCACTGCACATGTCCGCGAGGGGCGAGCAGGTACTGCTCGCCGTCCACGGTCAGCAGGTTCACGGGCGTGGTCCGCCACTCGCCGCTCTTGCGACCGCGCACCGCCAGGACCCGGGAGCCCCAGACGCTCAGGCCGCGGCGGGTGAACCAGGCCACGATGCGGTTGAAGACGTTCACGGTGAACCAGCCGGGCTTCTTGACGTGCGTCGACGCGGACATGAGGTCCCCCAGGTTGTGATGGAGTGCCGCTCTCTTTTGTGAGCGGTGCTCTCGCTTGGTGTTGAGTCTGCACTAGACGGGTGCTCCAAATCAAGAGCAGTGCTCTCGATTTATATCGGCGCTCTTGTTTGTGTGCACTGCTCTCATTTCATGGGACACTGGCCCGCATGAGCTCCGCAGACGACACCCCCCACGCAGACCCGCCCCCCACGCCGCACACCAGCACCCCCCGCGGCGCCCGCGCCCGCGCCCGCATCGAAGTCACCGCCGCCATCAAGGACGAGGCGCGCAGACAGCTCGCGATCGACGGGGCCGCGAAGCTCTCCCTGCGGGCCGTGGCGCGTGAGCTGGGCATGGTCTCCTCCGCGCTCTACCGCTACTTCCCCAGCCGCGACGACCTGCTCACGGCGCTCATCATCGACGCCTACGACTCCCTCGGCGAGCACGCGGAGGCGGCGCACCACGCGGCGGCCGGTGCCGCGCCCGCACAGCGCTGGGTCGCGGTGTGCGAGGCGGTGCGCGAGTGGGCGCTGGGCAGCCCGCACGAGTACGCGCTGATCTACGGTTCCCCGGTCCCCGGATACAGCGCGCCCGAGGCGACCGTCCCGGCCGCCGCACGCGTCGGGCTCCTGCTGATCGGGATCACGCGCGAGGCGTACCACGGCCGAGGCCTCGCCAAGCCCCGGCTGCCCGCCGAACTGCGCCCCGAGGCCGAGCGCATGGCCGCCGACCTCGCGCCCGACCTCCCTCCCGAGACCGTCACCGCGCTCGTGGCGGCCTGGGCCCAGATGTTCGGGCTGGTCGGGTTCGAGCTGTTCGGGCAGTTCAACCGGGTGGTGGAGGACCGGGCGGCGTTCTTCCGGCATGCGGTGGGGGAGCTCGCCCACGGGGTCGGGCTGGTGCACGCGGGGTAGTTGGCGCGGGGGCTGCGCGGCGGCGTACTTCCCGGGGAGTATCCGTGATCACCTCGCCCGGCTGACGCCCCGCGCGGCCGGTGGCGTCTAGCGTGGCGGGCATGGACGAGCAGCGCGTACGCGGCGGTGGCCCGCCTCCGTGGGGGCGGCACGGACCGCCGTGGTGGAACCGCTGGGGCGAGGCCGCGAACACCTCCCGGTGGCCCTGGCGGTCCACCGTGCTGATCACCGTCTTCGTGCTCGGCGGCTCCCGCTTCGCCGCCCAGCAACAGGTCGACGAACGGGCCTCTCTCGACGCCTTCGCGCGCGTGCTGCTCGTCGTGGCGGCGGGCCTGCTGCTGTGGCGGCACCGGTACCCGGTCCTCGTCGTCCTCGGCACGGCGGCGGCCACCATGCTGTATCTCGGCGCGGGCTATGCGTACGGCCCCGTCTTCGTGGCCTTCGCGGTGGCCTGCTTCAGCGCGGTCGTCGCCGGACACCGCACGGCCGCCTGGACCGCGCTCGGGGTGCTGGGGGTCGGGCACGTACTGGTGGGCCACTGGCTGTACCGGTGGCTGCCGCCGTCCGGGGACGAGGCCGCGGCCTGGGGCTCCGAGGGCGTGGTCGCGGCCTGGGGCGTCGCGATCGTGGCCGTGGCGGAGCTGGCCCGGACCCGGCGTGAGCAGTGGGTGCGGGAGCGGGCCGAACGGGCGCAGGCGGCGCGGCGGCGGGCCGACGAGGAGCGGCTGCGGATCGCGCGCGAACTGCACGACGTCCTCGCGCACAGCATCTCCGTCATCAACGTGCAGGCCGGCGTCGGACTCGCCCTCCTCGACAGCGACCCCGAGCAGGCCCGCACCGCCCTCACCACCATCAAGGCCGCCAGCAAGGAGGCGCTCGGCGAGGTCCGCCAGGTCCTGGACACCCTGCGCACACCCGGGGACGCGCCCCGCACCCCGGCCCCCGGCCTCGACCGCCTGCCCGAGCTGGTGGCACAGGCCGCGAGCGCGGGCCTGACCGTGGCGGTGGAAGGGGCGCCGCCCGAGCTGCCGCCCGGCACGGACCTGGCGGCGTTCCGCATCGTGCAGGAGGCGCTCACCAATGTCGTACGGCACTCGGGATCGCGGCACGCGCGCGTGCACGTCGATGCCGGCGACGGTACGACGCTACGGCTGCGGATCGACGACGACGGGCCCGCGACCGGCGCCGAGGCGGGCGGCAGCGGCAACGGGCTGGCCGGAATGCGGGAGCGGGCCGCCGCCCTGGGTGGCACGATCGAGGCGGGGCCGCGCCCCGACGGGGGCTACCGGGTGCTTGCCGTACTGCCGTTGCGGGCCAGGGCCGAGGCCAGGGAGGACGACCGGTGATCCGCGTACTGCTCGCCGACGACCAGTCACTCGTACGGGCCGGATTCCGCGCGTTGCTGGACGCGCAGCCGGACATCGAGGTGGCGGGGGAGGCGTCGGACGGCGAGGAGGCGCTGCGCAGGGTGCGCGAACTCCGCCCCGACGTCGTCCTGATGGACATCCGCATGCCGGTTTGCGACGGGCTCGCCGCGACCCGTGGGATCACCGGTGACGGTGACCTGTCAGAGGTGAAGGTGGTGATGCTGACGACCTTCGAACTCGACGAGTACGTCTTCGAGGCGATCCGCTCCGGCGCCTCCGGCTTCCTGGTGAAGGACACCGAACCCGAGGAACTTGTGCGTGCCGTGCGGGCGGTGGTGCAGGGGGACGCGCTGCTGTCGCCGGGGGTGACGCGGCGGCTGATCGCCGAGTTCGCGGCCCGTTCCAAGGAACCCGCGGCCGAGGGAGCCCTCGCGGGGCTCACGGAACGGGAGCGGGAGGTGATGGCCCTGGTCGGCATCGGGCTGTCCAACGAGGAGATCGCCCGGCGTCTGGTGGTCAGCCCGCTCACCGCGAAGACCCACGTCAGCCGGACGATGGTGAAACTCGGGGCCCGCGATCGGGCCCAACTCGTGGTACTGGCCTATGAGTCGGGGTTGGTACGGCCAGGCTGGCTGGGCTGAGTGCCGGTGCGGTCGGGGCGGCTGGGCCGGGTGCCGGTGCGGTCGGCCTGAGCGCTGTCCTGGCGGAAGCGCATCAGTACGCTCACGACCCGGGCCACGAACAACACCGGCGCGATGCCGATGCCCACCTTGACGAGCAGTTTCTCCAGCGTGTCGGGCAGGTCGAAGAGCAGTGCCGGGCCCGCGATCGCCCCGCAGACGACCGCCGTCGCGAACGCCGCGCTGAACAGTGCGTATCCGATCTCGACGGTGACCGCGTCCCGCCTGGCCTGGTCCGGCCGTCCCCCATATGTGGTCATACGACGAGTGTCACAGCCGTGCGCCCGGCGGAGCAAGCAGGCTCCGCCGGGCGCACTGGGGAAGAGGCGCCCCCTAGTCGCGTACGACGACGCGCTCCGCCTCCTCCTGGGGTGTGGACCGGGCGACGACCACGGACCGCTGCCGCGGGCGTCGGACGCGCAGGCCGGTGAGGGAGATCAGCAGGCCCAAGACCGCGATGGCGGTGACCACGACCAGACCGGGCAGGTAGCCGTCGAGGATGTCCTGCTTCGAGGCGGCCGGGTCGGCGGGGGCGTTGGCCGTCAGTACCGCCGTCACCACGGCGAGGAACAGTGCGCCGCCCACCTGGACCGAGGTGTTGAGCAGACCCGACACCATGCCCTGCTCGTGTTCGTCGACGCCGTTCGTGGCCTGGACGTTGAGGGAGGGGAAGGTCAGCGCGAAGGCCGCGCCGACCAGCAGCATGGTCGGCAGGATCACCGACGCGTAGACCGGGTCGAGGTCGATGCGCAGGAACAGCAGGTAGCCGACGACCATCAGCGCGAAGCCGAGCACGATGAGGCGCGGGGTGCCGAAGCGGTCGATGACCGTGCCCACCTTCGTCGCGGAGAGCGCCACGAGCGCGCCCGCCGGCAGGAAGGCGAGGGCCGTGTGCAGGGCCGACCAGCCGAGCAGCTGCTGCATGTACAGCGTGACCAGGAACTGGAAGCCGATGTAGCTGCCGAGGAACGTCAACGCACCCAGCTGGGCCCTGACTTGGGGGCCGGAGCGCAGGACGCCGAGCCGGATGAGCGGGCTGGGGCTGCGGCGCTCGACGGCCACGAAGGCGGTGAGCAGGGCGGCGACGGCGAGGAAGGAGAGGATGGTGCGGGCGGAGCCCCAGCCGACCTCGGATGCCTGGACGACGGTGAAGACCAGCAGCAGCATCGACGCGGTGCCGAGCACGGCGCCCGGGATGTCGTAGCCACCGCTGTTCTTCTCGCGTTCGGTGCGCGGCAGCAGCTTCAGGCCGACGGCGAGGGCGATGAGCGCGACGGGGGCGGGCAGCAGCATCGTGTACCGCCAACTGGCCTCCGTCAGCAGGCCGGAGAAGACCAGACCCATCGAGTAGCCGGTGGCGCCGCAGGTGGTGTAGATCGACAGGGCGCGGTTGCGCAGCGGGCCCTCGGCGAACGTCGTGGTGATGATGGACAGGCCGGCGGGTGCGGTGAACGCGGCGCTCAGGCCCTTGACGAAACGGCTGGCGATCAGCAGCGGTCCGGAGTCGACGAGGCCGCCGAGCAGTGAGGCGAGCGCGAAGACCGCGAGAGCGATCAGGAACACCTGGCGCCGGCCCAGCAGGTCGGCGGCGCGTCCACCGAGCAGCAACAGGCCGCCGTAGCCCAGGATGTAGCCGCTGACGATCCATTGCAGCGTCGAGGTGGACAGTCCGAGGTCGGCGCCGATGGACGGCAGGGCGACGCCGACCATCGACACGTCCAGCGCGTCCAGGAACATCGCGGCGCAGAGCACCAGCAGGGTGCCCCACAGCCGGGGAGTCCAGCGCCCGTCGGGCGCCGGGGTGGTGAGCGGAGAGGTCATGGCGAAGACACTACATGCGTATGCATCGAATGCAAGCGCATTTAATTACGGTGCAATAATTTCTGCTCTCTGCTAGGGTCCGCGCATGGCGGCGAAGAAGGCCGAGCAGGCCCTCGTGGAACAGTGGCGGGACATCCTCGCGCTGCATGCGCGCACCCAGTGCGAACTCGACCGCGCACTGCATCAACACGGCCTGTGCGCCAGCGATTTCGAGGTGCTCGACGTGCTCGCGGACGGGCGTGCGAAGGACGGCGCCTGCTTCTATCGCGTCCAGGAGATCTCCGACCGCGTCCATCTCAGTCAGAGCGCGCTCTCGCGCCTGATCGCCCGCCTGGAGAAGGACGGGCTCGTCGAACGCGGCATGTGTCCCGAGGACCGGCGCGGCGTCCGGGTGGGCCTCACGGACAAGGGGCGCACGCTGCACGGCGAGGTACTGCCCGTGCAGCGTGCGGTGTTGACGCGGATGTTGAACTCAAGCTGAGGCGGGACGACTTCGGGTCACACGGCGGAGTTCGTTCGCCACAGCTCGGCGAGCGAGTGGTCCCCCGACGCTGCCGGGAACGGCACGCGGTTCCACAGCGACAGGTACAACTGCGCCGCGGGCCCGGAGATTTCACACTCCGCGTCCCCCGACGCACCGCGCTCGGCCGCGGGCGGCTCCTGCGTCAGCCGTACGGTCCACACCGCGTCGTCGACGTCCGACGCCCGTACCCGCAGCACCCGGGGCTCCTCGCTGCGCACCCTGCTCCGGGAGCGGGCGTGGAAGCCGCGCAGCAGTTCGTCGACGCCGTCGGCGGCGAACGCGGGGCTCAGCTCGCTCGGTGTTCCGCCACGGGCGGCCTCCGCGTCGTACCGGTGCACGGATGTCTCGTGCGCCTGTCTGCGGGCCCAGAACGCGAGGGGGGACGGGGCGGGCAGGAAATGCCAGCACTCCATGTCGGGAGCGGCGGAAGTGAGGGCGCGCACCAGCTTTGCGTGGCCCTCCCGGAACCAGGTCAGGAGCTCGGCGCCGTCGAGACCGGGCGGGTCCGCGAGCGGGCGGCGGGACGCGTGCCCCTCGGCGACGTACG
The DNA here is from genome assembly GCF_003143935.1 of Streptomyces sp. Act143. Lineage (GTDB taxonomy): Bacteria > Actinomycetota > Actinomycetes > Streptomycetales > Streptomycetaceae > Streptomyces. Next base: position 9,439,497 of record NZ_QFRX01000001.1, read on the forward strand.
CGGCCGCCCAGCGGTGCACCGCGCCGGTGTGCCGCACCAGATCCCGCACCCGCCACTCCGGGCAGGTCGGCACCTTGGCGTCGGTGCCCGCCTGCTCCGCGGCGTCGGCGAGCAGGCGGCCCTCCCGGTCGAGTATCCGGATGAACTCGGCGGTGTCCAAAGGGGCCTCCGAAGGGGTGGTCATGCGGCTGTCCACAGGGCTCTTCATGGGGTGAGTCTGTCGTATGGAATGGGCTCGAGTGCCAGGGGTTTTCGACGGCCGGGACGATCATCGGGGGCAGGCGGGCCCGGCGCGGCCGCTAAGACGCCGTTTCTTTTGGTACCTGCGGGTCGTTGAATGCTTCGTGGGAGACCTGGTTGAGCGGTCCCGGAGCCCGCCGACCAGGCCGCCAACCGCAGACGGCGCGGCAAAACCGGCGGGCGGCCTCCAGTGTTCGACCGCGAGGACTACAAGGCCCGGCACGCGGTCGAGTGCGGAATCAACCGGCTCAAGCGCAACCGCGCGGTTGCCACCAGGTTCGACAAACTCGCCGTCCGCTTCGAAGCCACCGTTCTGATCGCCGCCATCGGCGAA
>NZ_QFRX01000001.1:9440182-9448029 GCF_003143935.1 Streptomyces sp. Act143
GACAACACGTTCGTGGTCGTCCAGCCGGACGAGGACGATCCTGTCTGGTTCGCCTCCGTGGCCGTCCTCGATGAAGGCGGTTACGAGATCGTCCGCCGTGACACCTCCCGCAACGAGCACAAGGTCACCACGGCCACGAGCGTCAACGACATCGCCCGCGACCTCACCATCTGGATGGCCGCCCGCGACTTCCCCGGACGGCCCACCAAGCAGGTCAGCGAGTTCTAAAACACGCCCTAGCTCCACGTGATCGCGGACAGAGCTGACCGGGCCTGAGTTCCAGTTGATGGTCAGGCCGGCGGTCACCGCGTCGAAGGCGCTGCGCAGGCCGACGGCGAAGCTGCTGATGTCGGCGGGATCCAGCGTGCCATGACTGGTTGCCGCGTCAGGAAGAACAAGATGGAAAAGGCCGCGCTGACAGCGAAGCTCAACACCACGATGCCAACAGCTATCCCGAGCGGTGCAGCCCTACATGTATCGCCGCCGTAAGAGCTCGTAACACGATCTTGGTGGTGTCGTCGAGGCATCGCGTTCGTCGCATCCATGCTGGGCCGCTCTGGCGAGCTGCCAGGCTACGGACTGGTCCTGGAGGGCGGCGCTCTCTGGCGGCCTGATGGTCTCTTGGCGATGCGGCTCGGGCTTCCGATACGTTCTGTGGCAGAGTGGCAGCTTCGACGTGGCCCACGCTCTGGACGGCGGGATTTCCGATCGGGAGCGGGCATGGACGTTCATCCGCACCTTTGCTGCCGCTTGGGGCGATGCGCTGGCCGAGGACGACGGCACTCCCAAGGCGGAACTGGAGCAGGCGGAGGAGATGCTCGGCCGCTCCCTGCCGACTGCGCTGCACGAGTTCTATACGTTCGCGGGTGGCCGGCCCGACCTGGTCGCCAGCCAGGATCCGCTGCTGCCGCCTCACGAGGTGTTCGTGCATGACGAGTGTGGCGGTGTCCTCGTCTTCCGCAGCGAGAACCAGGGCTGTGCCTTCTGGGGCGTGCGACTTACCGACCTTGATCGGGACGATCCTCCGGTGCTCGTTCAAGCGCGGCACGGCTGGGTGCCGTTCTTCGAGCGGGTGTCCCTGGCCTGCGTCGAACTCGTACTGAGCGAGGCACTGTTCGGCGGTGGGGGACGGCTGTACAACGCGTGCGAGCTGCCCGCGGACCTGCTTGGTGCGGTACCCGAACACTTTCAGCGGGTCCAACTGCCGGACTACCCAATGTGGACAGGTCCGGAGGACTTCCCCGTGCGTTGGTTCTCTGCCCCGGGCAAGCTGCTGCGCCAAGATGGCCTGGGCGTCCACAGCTGGCTTCACGTCCGGGGCCGGACCCGCGCCGATCTGGATGCGATCTGCGCCGCCGTTCCTGGACGGTGGTCCTTGGGATACACCGAGTCACTCAGCTCCGACCCGCTGCCCTTCTGATCTGCTGCGGACCTTCTTGAGGCGTCTCCAGCAGATGAGGCCGCAGGCCAGGGCGACGAGGGCGTCGTGCAAGTCGAGGCGTCTTTCTCAGCGGACAGTCAGGCGCTTGAAGTGGTGCAGGAGCGCGAAAGTCTGTTCGACGACGTAGCGGAGCTTGCCGAGGTCCTTGACGTTGGGGGCGCCCTTGCGGGAGATCACCGGCAGGATCCGGCGCTTGCGCAGCTCGCGCCGGTTGGGGTCGCTGTCGTAGCCCTTGCCGCCAAGAAGCGCGTCGGGGCGCCTACGCGGCCGGCCGGGCCTTCCGGCCATCGGCGGGATGCCGTCGACCAGTGCCAGGGTCTGAGTGACGTCGTTGACGTTGGCCGCGGTGGTGATGACCTTGAACGGGGTACCCCTCCCGTCGCAGATCAGATGGTGTTCACTGCCCGTCTTCCCGCGGTCGACCGGTGACGGGCCGGTCGCCTCGCCCCCTTTTTTCGCGCGGATGGGGGAGGCATCCACGCAGGCCCGGGTCCAGTCCAGGGCGTCGGCCGCGTGCAACTCGGCGAGCAGGATGCGGTGCAGCGTCTCGAAGACTCCGGCCTCGTGCCACCGACCCAGCCAGCGCCAGCAGGTCTGTCCGGAGCCGAACCCCAGCTCCAGCGGTAGCAGTTGCCAACTGACGTCGCTGTGGAGCACGTACAGGATGCCCTGCAGGCACCGCCGGTCATCCACCGGCCTCGGACCGGGAGCCTTCCGCGGCCACGGCGGCAGCAACGGCTCGATCAGCTCCCACAGTTCGTCCTCCACAGCACGGCCGATTCCCCACACCTCACGAACGGCGGAATCGTCGTACCGGCCACGCCCCCCTTGCACACATCCACAAGATCGTGTTACGAGTTCTCAACAGCATGGCTTCCTCAGAGTTTCCCCACGCCGGTCAGGTCTGCTGTTGAAGGCGCGCGGCACTGCTGGCCAGTTCTTGTGGCGCAGCCCCGAGCGGCTGGCCCGGACATCCATCGTGCGCCATCAGCCACGGCCTCCTGTTGCCATTGCTGTCTCGAAACTTCCGTTGGTCTTCGACGAGGGCACTCCAGGCATCGCGGTCGGAGGGTCTTCCGCCAGCACCGATGTGTTCAGCCTCGTCCGCGCGGAGTGAGACCGGGACTGTCAAACGAGTGGTGTAACTGCGGTAGTTGAGATTACTGACGGGCCGCTGACAGTCGGCCGTCGAAGGTGATGTCGAAAGCGTTCAGGGCGGTCTTCCAGTGCATGGTCCGGCGGGCCTGGCCCTTGCCCGTGGGATCGAGCGACATGATCGCCATGTAGACGCACTTCAACGCGGCCTGCTCGGTGGGGAAGTGTCCGCGAGCTTTGACCGCTCGGCGGATCCGCGCGTTGACCGACTCGATCGCGTTGGTGGTGCAGACGATGCGCCGGATCGCGGTGTCGAACCGCAGGAAGGGGGTGAACTCCTCCCAGGCGTTCTCCCACAGTTTCACGATCGCCGGATACTTCCTGCCCCAAGCGTCGGCGAACTCCGCGAGCCGGTCCAGGGCGGCCTCCTCGGTCGGCGCGGTGTAGACGGGCTTGAGGAGACGCGCGATCTTGTCCCAGTCCTGGCGGGCGGCATAGCGGAAGGAGTTCCGCAGCAGATGCACGACGCAGGTCTGCACGATCGTCTTGGGTCAGACCGTCTCCACCGCTTCGGGCAGGCCTTTCAGCCCGTCGCAGACGAGCATGAGTACGGCGCTGACGCCGCGGTTCTTGATCTCGGTGAGGATGTGCAGCCAGTGCTTGGCACCCTCGCCGCCGTCACCGGCCCACAAGCCCAGGATCTCCCGCCGGCCCTCGATCGTGACCGCCAGAGCCACGTAGATGGGCCGGTCGGCGACCGCGCCGTCGCGGATCTTCACGTGGATGGCGTCAATGAAGACCACCGGATAGACGGCGTCGAGAGGGCGGCTCTGCCATTCGGCCATGCCCTCGAGGACCTGGTCGGTGATGGTGGAGATGGTCTGGCGGGAGACCTCGGCGCCATAGACCTCGGCGAGGTGGGCTTGCACCTCGCCTGTGGTCAAGCCCTTCGCGGCGAGCGAGATGACCATCTCGTCGACGCCGGTCAGGCGCTTCTGCCGTTTCTTGACGATCTTCGGTTCGAAGGAGCCTTCCCGGTCGCGGGGCACGGTTATCTCTACCGGGCCGACGTCGGTCAGCACGGTCTTGGAGCGTTTGCCGGTGCGGGAGTTTCCGCCGTTCTTGCCGGCCGGGTCGTGTTTGTCGTATCCGAGATGGTCCGTGATCTCGCCTTCCAGGGCGGACTCCAGCAACCGCTTGGTCAGCTGCTGCAGCAGCCCGCCTTCACCGGTCAGCTGCAGCCCCTCCGCCTGGGCCCGGTGCACCAGCTCGTCGATCAACTGGTCGTCAACGGCTTTCGCTGACAACGCACTTGCAGACTCGGCACCCGCGGACTCGGACACGTTCTCACTGGTCATCGATGCATCTTCCATGATCGGGAGTTACACCGAACGCCTTACAGTCCCTCAGGCTGTGGGGGACTGACCGGTGAGCACGGTCTGCGGGATGGTCCAAACGAGCTGTTGCGGCCAACTTCGCCCGCAACGGCGACAAGCGGATGGGGAGTCGTGCCTGCTAGGGCCAACGATTCGCCCTCTGTGTTCCGTTTTGCTGTGCTTAAGGGGTGGGGCTGGTTCCGGCACGTGTGCACAGGGGGTCTGGGGGAACGCCCGGCCGGTTTGTGTGTTTCTTGTGTCAGCTTGTGTGCCGCTGGTGACCGTTGGGGTTACCGGGTCTGACTTCCTGTGGGGGGAAGCTGATGCATTCGCGTGCTGCACGCACGCCGTTTCGGCGTGCCCGAAGAACTTACAGAACCGTTTTCGTCTCGGCTGTGACCACGGCCGCGGTGGTGGTCGCGGCGGCTCCAAGTCCGGCGGCGACGCCGAAACCGGAGTTACCCGAGCCGGCAAGTCCCTGGACGAAGCCGACGAAGGTCGAGGCGCCGCCGACCCCGACCGGGGTGACGAAGCCGCCGGCGTCGAAAGCGGAGGCGCCGCCGTCGGCTGAGGTGGCCGCCTGGCGGGCGGCGCAGAAAGCCCGCACCACTGGGGGCGCGGCAGTCGGCTCCGCGTCCCGGTCGGCAGCCGCCGATGCCGGCAGCGGCTATCTGCCCGAGGGGCAGGGCCGGGTGCCGTGGCATCGCATCCTCGACACCCGTCTGGACGACGCGCTGGTGGCGCGGGTGAACGTCTCCGACGGCAACCTGATGCTGGCGGCCACGGACTTCGACATCGCCGGTGTGGGCCACCAACTCCAGCTCACCCGCACCTACAACTCCCTGGAAGCCCCTGGTGCTTCATCTACGGCACCGACACCACCGGGAAGGAGACCACCACCGTCACGGACCCGGACGGCGACGACACCGTCTATACCCACAACAACGACGGTGAGGTCACCAAGGTCACCGACCCGCTCGGCCACTCCCGCCACGCCACCTACAAAAATCACCTCACCCAGACCGCGGTCGACGCGATGGGCACGGGCACGGACGGCACCGGCGGCAACACCACCACCTACGGCTGGGACGCGCGCAACAACGCGACCTCCGCCAAGCTGCCCCTGGGGGCGACGGCGTCGGTGACGGCGTATCAGACGGTCGCGGGAACCGATCTGCCCAACGACTTCACCACCGCGGACGGCCGCAAGGACTCCTACTCCTACGACACCAACGGCAACACCAAGTCGGTGGCGACCTCGGGCACGGCCGGCGGGACCCGCTCCTACACCTACAACCCTGCCACCCCGACCTGCGGCGGCTTCGAGGGCCAGCGGTGCACGGCGAAGGACGGCAACGGCAAAGTCACCTCCTTCACCTACGACAGCGAGGGCAACCTGAAGAAGGTCACCCCACCCGCGCCGCTCGGCGAGACCACCTACACGTACGACGACCTGGGCCGGGTGGAGACCGTCACCGACGGCCGCGGCATCACCACCGTCTACGGCTACGACAACCGCGACCGGGTCAAGACAGTCTCCTCCACCAACGACACCGTCACCTTCTCCTACGACGGTGACGGCAACCTGAAGGTCCGCACCGACGCCTCAGGCACCACGACGTGGGAGTACGACAAGCTGAACCGGGAGAAGGTCCGCACCCTGCAGAGCGGCGCGCAGACCGCGCTGGCCTACACCCCGGGCGGGGACGTCGACTACTACACCGACCCCACCGGCACCACCGACTACACCTGGGACACCGCCGGGCGCCTGGACTACCTCACCGACCCGGCCAGCAAGAAGACCGACTTCGACTACAACAACGACAAGCGCACCCAGACCGTCTACCCCGGCGGCACCACCCAGACCGTCGGCATCGACGAGGACGGCCGCCCCAAGTCGGTCAGGACGACCTCCGGCACGACCACCCTGGTCGACCTGACCTACAGCTACACGAGCGCAGGCAAGGACACCACCAAGATCCGCACCCGCACCGACAACAGCACCAAATACAAAACCAGTTACACCTACGACTCCCAGGACCAGCTCACCTACGCGCTGGAAGCCGATTCGGCCGGCACCCGCACGGCGTCCTGGCTGTACTGCTTCGACAAGGCCGGCAACCTCACCTCCCAGGGCGGCCCCGCCTCCACCTGCCCGGGCAGTACGGTCTTCACCTACAACGACGCCAGCCAGCTCACCGGGCAGAGCGGCTCCCTCACGCCGTGGTCCTACGACAAACTCGGCAACGAGAAGGCCGGCGGACGCGTCGCTGCCTCCACGCGCACGAACGAGACCTGGACGGACTACAGCCAGCTCTCCGCCATCACCACCGGCGGCACGGCCTACGGCCTGGTCCACGCGGGCACCGACAACTTTGAACGCACCAAGCTCGGTTCGACCTGGTTCCACCACACCGCCCTCGGCCTGGCGTCCACGACCACAGGCGGCGTCGACACCGGATTCATCCGCGAACCTGAGGGCACGTTGAACTCCATGACGACTGGGGGGAAGTCCTACTACTACCTCACCGACGCCACCGGCAACGTCCTCGGCCTCGTCGACGACGCGGGCAAGCGGACGCACACCTACGCGTACGGCCCCACCGGCCTGCCCCGCGGCACCACCACCGAGGCAGCCCCCCAGCCGTTCCGCTACACCGGCGCCTACCTCGACCCCACGGGCCTGTACAAAATGGGTGCCCGCTACTACGACCCCCAAATCGGCCGCTTCACCCAACCCGACCCCTCCGGACAGGAAGCCAACCCCTACCTCTACGCCGCTGGCGACCCCATCAACAACAGCGACCCCACCGGACTCTTCAGCTTCCCTGACGTATCAGGAGCCATCGAGTGGGCTTCCCTGACACAGAAGATCATGAGTGGTGACGCACAGGGGGCCTTTGCCGCAAAGGTCGGCATCCTCTCGGGAATCGGCACCGAGGCGGTCTGCGGAGCGGCAGCTGCAGCCGGCGCGGTCCCAACGCTCGGTGCTTCCATCGGCGCAGGCATCACAGGCTGCACGGTGCTGTCCGCAGGCTTCGGAGCGGCAGCGGCTGCCGGAACCGAAGCCGCGTTGTAACCCAGACACCATGAGCGAGTCGGGGATCCGCAAGGATCCCCGACGTGGAGGTATACATGGTCAAAACACTGTTACTCACTGCGGCGGTTGTGGCCGTTCTCCTCATCGTGCTGGGTGTCTCTGCTCTGAGCCAGGGCAAGACCGCCGCCGGTGCGATTCCGATCGTCATGGGGGTAGCAATTGCTGCCTGCTCTGTCTGGGTGCTCCGATTCCAGCGGAAGAAAGGGCACAGCAGTTGAGTGATCTGGACCGCGCGAAGACGACCGAATCCGGAATAATCGTTCCGTCACTCGATGCACCGGCGGAGTTGGTCATCGGAGCATTCGTCATAGCCCTGGCCGTGATTCTCTCGTATTACTTCATACGCAGAAAGTGACACGCCTGCTGCAACTGATCGGCGATCCGCGCGCCCGGCGCCGGGAGGCGCCGGGCGAAACCGTAGTCTCCTGCCGAAGGCGCTCGCGATCGTCCGGTGCCGGAGCCTCAGCTCGGCTGAGGTTCCGGGGATGTCGGGGCGGCCTGCCTGGGCTCCTGCACGCGACGCTAGCGGCAGAGCCTTCTACGGTTCGCGCCATGACAACTGTGATCTTGATGTATGGCCCGGAGCACGGGCGATTCCTCACCACCGAAGCGGTCGAGGGGGAGGTGCTGCGGGAGGCCGGGTGGAGCTACCAGCTGACCGATGACGTGGACGACCAAGGAAGGCGCATCGCACGGGCGTATATGGACTGACCCGGGTGCCACCGGCGGGCGCCCCAGTGGGGGCAGGGCGGGCTGCTGCAGCAGCTGACTAAGACGCCGTTTCTTTTGGTGTGATTGGGGCTACCGGGGCTATGCGTCGGCCCATCCCGCAGTG
>NZ_QFRX01000010.1 GCF_003143935.1 Streptomyces sp. Act143
CTTCACCATCTGCACCGGTCAGGAGGAGTCCCGCAAGGATGGCATCGCCACCATCGAGGCGATCCGCGAGCTCAAGCGCCGCCATCCGCAGGTGCAGACCACGCTGGGGTTGTCGAACATCTCCTTCGGTCTGAATCCGGCGGCCCGCATCCTGTTGAACTCCGTGTTCCTGGACGAGTGTGTCAAGGCGGGGCTGGACTCGGCGATC
>NZ_QFRX01000011.1:0-1738 GCF_003143935.1 Streptomyces sp. Act143
CGGCGGCCACCAGCCCTCCAGATACGGGTGATCGGGCTCGGTGACGAGGATCCGACGGAAACCGGCCGTGGCGGCGGGCTCCCGGTGGTCGTGGAAGGACAGTTCGTTGAGGCGTTCGAGGTCGAAGGCGAGCGAGCCGGACTCCCCGTTGACCTCCAGCCGCAGGGCGTTCTTGCGGCCCGACGCCATCCGGGTCGCCTCGAACGTGGCGAGCGCCCCGGAGGCGAGCCGGCCCGTGAAGACGGCCGCGTCGTCGACCGTCACCGGCCCGCGCCGGGTACCGGCGGTGGCGGTCAGGCCGGAGGAGGCGCCGTCGAGGCGGGGGCGTTCCTTGACGAAGGTCTCCATCTGGGCGGAGACGCCGACCAGCAGCTCACCCGTCAGGTACTGGGCGAGGTCGACGATGTGGGCGCCGAGATCGCCCAGCGCCCCCGACCCCGCGTGTTCCCGCTGGAGTCGCCAGGTGAGCGGGAAGCCGGGGTCGACCAGCCAGTCCTGGAGGTAGGTGACCCGGATGTGGCGCAACCTGCCGAGCCTGCCGTCGGCGATGAGGCGTCGGGCGAAGGTGAGGGCGGGCATGCGCCGGTAGTTGAAGCCCACCATGGCCAACTGGCCCCGCGCGTGCGCCGCTTCGGCGGCCGTCACCATGGCCTCCGCCTCGGCGACGGAATTGGCCAGCGGCTTCTCGCACAGCACGTGCTTGCCCGCCTCCAGTGCCGCGATCGCGATCTCCGCGTGGCTGTCGCCCGGTGTGCAGATGTCGACGAGCTGCACGTCGTCGCGGGCGATGAGGGCGCGCCAGTCGGTCTCCGCGGCGGCCCAGCCGTGCTGGTCGGCCGCCGCCCGCACCGCGTGCGCGTCGCGGCCCGCGATCGCGGCCAGGGCCGGCCGCAGCGGCAGGTCGAACACGCGCCCCGCGGTGCGCCACCCCTGGGAGTGCGCGGCGCCCATGAACGCGTAGCCGACCATGCCCACGCCGAGCGTCGGCGGTGCGGTCCGAGTGTCCCTCTGTTCCATACGGATTCCTCCTCGTCGGAGTGTCACTGACTCATCGCTTGTTCGCGGGGACGGCGGCCTGGCCGGTCGTTCACGGGGGACGGCGGCCGGGCGTCGTTCGCGGAGCCCGCGGGCCCGGGCCGGTCAGATGAAGCCGGTGGGCAGGTACTGGTCGACGTTCTCCTTGGTGACCACGGCCGAGTAGAGCGTCAGCGAGGACGGGATCTCGAACTCGGCGAGCCCGCCGACGCCCTTGCCCTGGCCGAGGGCGCGGGCGAGGTCGATGGCGGACGCGGCCATCGTCGGCGGGTACAGGACGGTCGCCTTGAGCACGCTGTCGCCGGCCTTGACGGCGTCCATCGCGGACTTGGCGCCCGCGCCGCCGACCATCAGGAAGTCGTCGCGTCCTGCCTGGTCGATGGCGCGCAGCGCGCCCACGCCCTGGTCGTCGTCGTGGTTCCACAGCGCGTCGAACTGCGACTGGGCCTGGAGGAGTTGGGCCATCTTGGCCTGCCCGGACTCGACCGTGAAGTCGGCCGCCTGGCGGGCCACCTTCTTGATGTTGGGGTAGTTCTTCAGGGCGTCGTCGAAGCCCTTGGTGCGCTGCTGGGTCAGTTCGAGGTTGTCCAGGCCGGCGAGTTCGACGACCTTGGCGTTCTTCTTGTCCTTGAGCTGTTCGCCGATGTAGTGCCCGGCGTTGAGGCCCATGCCGTAGTTGTCGCCGCCGATCCAGCAGCGGTAC
>NZ_QFRX01000011.1:1748-7462 GCF_003143935.1 Streptomyces sp. Act143
CGGGGAGGCGAAGACCCGGTCCAGGTTGACGACGGGGATGCCCGCCCGCATGGCCTGGAGGCCGACCTGGGTGAGCGCCTTGCCGTCGGCGGGCAGGATCACCAGCACGTCGACCTTCTTGTTGATCAGCGTCTGGATCTGGCCGATCTGCTGGGCGGTGTCGTTGGACCCCTCGGTGATCTCCAGCGTGACGTCGGAGTACTTCTTCGCCCGGCTCTTGGCGTTGTCGTTGATGGCGTTGAGCCAGCCGTGGTCGGCCTGCGGGCCCGCGAAACCGATGGTGACCTGCTTGCCGGGCTTGTCGTCCGCGACCGGCGCGGCGTTGTCCGCGGCCTTCTCCTGGTCCTTGGGCTCGTTGCTGGTGCAGGCCGTCAGCAGCGCTCCGGCGGACACGGCTGCGGTGCCGAACAGCAGTGCTCTGCGGCTGGTGGCGGGGGTTCTTGCCATGGTGGATCGACCCTTCGACTGGGCGGTGTGCGTCGGACGGGGTTGCGTGGGGGTGCCGGACGGCGGCGTCAGGGTCCGCCGTCCGGCGGCGTGCGGCACGGCGGGTGTCAGGTCTCTCCGTGCGGCGAGCGGCGCTGGACCAGGACGGCGGCGACGATGATGGCGCCCTTCGCGATCTGCTGGACCGCGGTCTCCAGGTTGTTCAGGGCGAAGATGTTGGTGATGGTGGTGAAGACCAGTACACCGAGGACGGAGCCGACGATGGTCCCGCGACCGCCGCTGAGCAGCGTGCCGCCGATGATCGCGGCGGCGATGGCGTCCAGCTCGTAGAGGTTGCCGTTGGTGTTCTGCCCCGAGCCGGCGAGCACGATCAGCATGAACGCGGCGATACCGCAGCACAGGCCGGACAGCAGGTAGAGGTAGAGGCGCTGGCGGCGGACGTCGATGCCGGCCAGCCGGGCGGCCTCGGCGTTGCCGCCGACCGCGACCGTGCGGCGGCCGAAGGTGGTCCGGTTGAGCAGCAGCCAGCCGATCACGGTGACGGCGGCGAAGATCAGGACCAGCGGTGGGACACCGAGGACGTAGAAGTCCCTGGAGCCCAGGTCGAGCACCGAGTCGACGGTCACGACCTGGGTGCTGCCGCCCGTGATCTGCAACGCCAGGCCCCGGGCGGAGGCGAGCATGGCCAGCGTCGCGATGAACGGCACCATCCGGCCGTAGGCGATCAGCAGACCGTTCACCAGCCCGCACCCCACGCCGACGATCACGGCGGTGAAGAGGATGCCCGCGAAGCCGAACTCCTGCGTGGCCACGGTCGTCGCCCACACCGAGGCGAGCGCCACCATCGCGCCGACCGACAGGTCGATGCCGCCGCTGGTGATGACGAACGTCATGCCGACGGTGACGACACCGATCACGGACGCCTGGGTGAGGACGAGTTGGAGATTGCTGGTCGCCAGGAACTCGTCCGGTGCGGTGATTCCGCCGACCGCGACGAGGACGGCGAGGACGCCGAGCAGGGACAGCGTGCGTACGCCCCAGCGCAGTACGGGGCGGCGTGAACTCCTCTCGCCGTCCGCGGGTGCGGCGGCGGACGGCGGCGCTTCCTTCTGCGCCGCGGTGGCCGGCTGCGTCATGACGTCGGGCTCCCTTCCATCACAAGATCGAGTACACGGTGCTCGTCGAGCTCCCGGGCGTCCGCCGTGTGCACGACGCTGCCTTCACGGAGCACCAGCACCCGGTCGGCGAGCCCCAGGACCTCGGGGACCTCGCTGGACACGAGAAGTACGGCCAGTCCCTCGTCGGCGAGGCGGCGGATCACGGCGTAGAGCTCCGCGCGGGCGCCGATGTCGACACCCCTGGTCGGCTCGTCCAGCAGCAGGACCTTGCAGCCCCGCAGCAGCCAGCGGGCGAGCACCGCCTTTTGCTGGTTGCCGCCGGACAGGGTCCTGATCGCGGTGTCGGGGTTGTCCGGCCGCAGGGACAGTTCCCGGACCGCCCGGTGGGTCGCGGCTCGCTCGCCGCGCCGGTCGATCCAGCCCGCGCGGGCGAACCGGGACAGGGTGGAGACCGAGACATTGCTGCTGACGGACTCCAGCATCAGCAGGGCCTGTGCCTTGCGTTCCTCGGGGGCGAGGCCGATGCCGGCGCGCACGGCGGCGCGCACGCTCCCGGGCCGCAGGGGGCTGCCGTCGACGAACACCCGGCCGGCGTCGGCCTTGCGGGCCCCGTAGATCGTCTCCAGGATCTCGCTGCGCCCGGACCCGACGAGCCCGGCCAGACCGACGATCTCCCCGGGCCGCAGCGCCAGGTCGACGGGGGCGAACTCCCCGCGCCGGGTGAGCCCTTCGACCCTGAGCACCGGCTCCTTCTCCGCGGCGAACCCGGCCGGGGGACGTTCGGGGAAGACGTACTCCACGTTCCGCCCGGTCATCAGGGCCACGACCTCATGGGTCGGCGTCGACTCGGCCGGCAGGCCGCCCGCGACGGACCGGCCTTCCTTCAGGACCGTGACGCGGTCGCCGATGCGCCGGATCTCCTCCAGGCGGTGGGAGATGTAGATGACGGCGACGCCGTCGGCGGTCAGGTCGGCCACGATCCTGAAGAGGTTGTCCACTTCCTCGGGGTCGAGCGCCGCCGACGGCTCGTCCATCACGATCAGCCGGACGTCGTGGGACAGTGCGCGGGCCATGGAGACGATCTGCTGCTGTGCCGCGGACAACTCGCCGACGAGGGTGGCGGGTTCGATCTCCGAGTGGCCCAGCCGTTCCAGCAGTCGCGCGGTCGCGGTACGGGCGGCGGAGCCGCGCACGACGAACCCGGCGGCGGTGGGTTCGTGCCCGAGGAACACGTTCTCCGCGACCGACAGGCCCTCGATCAGGTCGAGTTCCTGGTAGATGGTGGCGATGCCGAGCCGCATGGCGGCGCTCGGCGACCCCAGGGTGACGCGCTCGCCCCGCCAGGTGATCTCACCGTCATCGGGCTGGTGGGCTCCGGCGAGCACCTTGATGAGCGTCGACTTCCCGGCCCCGTTCTGGCCCAGGAGGCAGTGGACTTCACCGGCCTGGACCTCGAGGTCCACACCGTCCAGGGCGCGGACGCCCGGGAAGGACTTGGTGATACCGGACATGGTGAGCAGGGGTGGTTGTGGTGCCATGAGGAATCCCCTCGGCGGATGCGGGCCGTGCGCGGGCAGGGCTGGGCTGGGCGCTGCGTTGTGCCGTGCTGTGTCGTGCGGTGCTGTGTTGTGCCGTGCCGTGCTGTTGCTGGGAACGGAAGGCCGAGCAGGGCATGCCTGACGGCCCGGTGGCCGTGCCAGGCAGGAGGAAGAGCTGGTCGTCGTCACTGCGCACGGCGGCGCCGCGGGCATGCGGTGTCACCGACAGGTTTGCGGGGACCGCCGATCGTCGTGACACCACACGTGTGCCGAAGCGCGCGTGGCGGCCCGTTGCCGACGGGGTGGGGCGACGGTCAGGCCGGTTGCCGACGGGATCGGGCGGCGGTCAGGCCGGCGAGAACACGTGGTCACTGATGAGACGGGCCGCGCCGATGGCTCCGGCCGCCGGCCCCAACTCACCGAGCACGATCGGCAGGTTGCCGGTCGCAAGCGGCAGCGACTGCCGGTACACCTGGGTCCGGACGCTGGCCAGCAACGTGTGACCGAGGCCAGTCACACCTCCGCCGATCACCACCAGCCCCGGGTTGAAGAAACTGACGAGTCCGGCGACGACCTGTCCCAGACGTTTGCCACCCTCCCGAATGAGATCCAGGGCCACCACGTCCCCCGCCGCCGCGGCGGCCGACACGTCGGCGGCTGTCAGACGTCCCGCTGTCTCCAGCCGGGCGGCGAGGTACGCCGACCGACCCTCGCGCGCGGCCTGCTCAGCGTCCTCGGCCAGCGCGGCACCGCTGAAGTGGGCTTCCAGACAGCCCCGGTTGCCGCAGGCGCAGGGCCGTCCGTCGGGCACGGCCTGGATGTGCCCGATGTCGCCCGCGCTGCCGGTGACGCCCCGGTGGACGTCCCCGCCGACGACGATGCCGCAGCCGATGCCGGTGCCGATCTTGACGCAGAGGAAGTCGCCCACGGAACGGGCCACGCCCGCGTGCTGCTCCCCCATCGCCATCAGGTTCACGTCGTTGTCGACCATCACCGGACAGCCGAGTTCCTGGCTGAGCGCCTCCCGCACCGGGAAGCCGTCCCAGCCCGGCATGATCGGCGGCGCCACCGGCACACCCTCGGGGAAGCGGACCGGCCCCGGGACGCCGATGCCGGCACCGTCGAACCCCTCCGCGAGCCCCGTGGCCCGCAACTTGGCGGCCATGGACAGCACTTGCTCGAAGACCGCGACCGGGCCCTCACGCACGTCCATCGGCTGGTTCAGATGACCGAGGACCTCCAACTCCGCGTTCGTCACGGCGACGTCGACCGAGGTCGCGCCGATGTCGACGCCGAGAAAGCGCAGCGTGGGTGCGAGCCGAATGTTGTGCGACCGTCGGCCGCCCCGCGAGGGGGCCAGCCCGTCCGCGACCACCAGCCCGGTCTCCAGCAGCCGGTCCACCTCCACGGCCAGCTTCGAGCGGGACAGGTCCACCAGATCACCCAGCTGGGCGCGGGAGTTGGGCCCGGTGTCACGCAACAGACGCAGCAGCCGCGCCTGATGCGCGTTCTCAGGCCGAGCAGTCATCCGTCGCACGGTCCCTCCTCTCCTCACCCGCCGCCGGGCGTCCGGGCGCCTGTCGCCACCGACCACGCCGCCAGGCTGTCGTCGGAGAGGAACGTAACAACCATTTTCCAGAGTGGGAAGTACTTACGCAGGAGTAGGCACCTTCTTTTTCCACACACAGGACAAAGTCCAAGTCGGGCTAAGCCGACGGCGATCACCTCACCGAGTTCCGCCGATGCCGTCCCCGCGGGTCTCCGAGGCAGTCGGCCGCGCACTCGGCCCGCCGTGCCCCACCCTGGCCAGTTCCTTGCCGTCGTCGTCGTACACGCGGAAGAGGACGCCGCCGCCGAACAGGTCCTTGCTCGCACCGGCGGGCCGCGGGGCGGCGACCGCGTACGAACTCACGTAGGCCGGACGTCCGGCCAGCCGCACGATGGGCAGCACGGTGGTGCGGCCCTTCTCCGTCATCGTGATCCGGGCGGCGGTGCGTCCGGTGTACGCGAAGATGTACACCACGCCTTGAGGGCGTGGGGACACGTTGAAGGTCATGGGGATGGTGCCCGGCTGGTTGACGTCCAGATCCCCCACGCAGATGGGGTCCTTCTCGTCCGGGCCCGCGTCGCAGTACTCCCGCTCCCTCAGCAGGTACCAGACGCCGAGTCCCGCCTCGATCCGCTCCCCGGGGCGCACGACGCGGACCGGTGAGCGACCGTCCGTCGGCGAGGGCGAGGCGGAGGGACGAGCGGCCGGGGGCCGGGGGCTGCCGGTGACGGTGTGCGCGTTGGTATGCCCCGTCGGCAGGCCCAGTTCGAACGCGATCGGGGTGAGGAGGGCGACGGCCAGGGTGCCGGTCACCAGCCTGCGGCGACGCTTGATGCGCCGGGCGCGGCGCAGGATCCGGTCGCGCGGGAACGCCGCGGTGGCGCAGTCCTGTGCGGCCTCGTCGAGCGCCTGCCGGAGTTCGGGGTCCGGCGGCCACGGCGACATGTCGATCCTCGTGCTCATGCCGGGCACACTCCCTGCTCTCCGCGGGCGGTCGTGGCGGCGTATGCGGACAGTGCCGCGCTGGTGCGCAGCTTCTTCAGCGCGCGGCTGGCCTGACTC
>NZ_QFRX01000012.1:0-4693 GCF_003143935.1 Streptomyces sp. Act143
CCCGGGGTGGGTGTGCGTTCGGGGGATGCGGCGTATGTGATGTACACCTCGGGTTCGACGGGTGCGCCGAAGGGGATCGTGGTGACGCACCGCAATGTTGCCGCGCTGGCCCTGGACCCGCGGTTCGACCGCGAGGCGCATGAGCGGGTGTTGCTGCATTCGCCGGCCGCGTTCGATGCCTCCACCTATGAGGTGTGGGTGCCGCTGCTGAACGGCGGGACCGTTGTCGTGGCCCCGGCCGGGGATCTGGATGTCCCGGTCTTGCAGCACACCATCACCACCCAGCGGGTGACGGCGTTGTGGCTGACCAGTTCCCTGTTGAACGTGGTCGCCGACCATGCGGTGGACGCGCTGTCGGGGGTGCGAGAGGTGTGGTGTGGTGGTGAGGCTGTTTCCGGCGCCACGGTGCAGCGTCTGCATGAGGCGTGCCCGGGGTTGACGGTGGTGGACGGGTACGGGCCGACGGAGACGACCACGTTCGCCACCCACCATCGTGTGCCGCGTCCCTATACCGGTGGCGCGACGGTGCCGATCGGCCGGCCGATGGCCGACACCCGCGTCTACGTCCTGGACGCACACTTGCGGCCGGTGGTGCCGCAGGTGACGGGCGAGCTGTATATCGCCGGGGCCGGTCTGGCGCGCGGCTATCTCAACCGGCCCGGTATGACGGCCGAGCGGTTCGTCGCCGATCCCTACGCTGCCGAGCCCGGCGGGCGCATGTATCGCACGGGTGACCTGGTGCGGGCCAACGCCGAGGGGGATCTGGAGTACATGGGCCGGGCCGACCATCAGGTCAAGGTCCGTGGTTTCCGGATCGAGCCCGGTGAGATCGAGAACGTCCTCACCGAGCACCCCCACATCACCCAGGCTGCCGTGGTCGCCCATCACGACCAGCCCGGTGCCACCCGTCTGATCGCCTACGTCGTCCCCGACACCGGTGAAACACCGGCCAACCTGGGTGAGTTCGTGCGGCAGCGGCTGCCTGAGTACATGACGCCGTCCACATACGTCACCCTGGACCGGCTGCCGTTGACGGCCAACGGCAAGCTCGACCGGGCCGCGCTGCCCGAACCCGGTCAGCGCGCGCGGACGGATGTGTCGCGTCGTGAGCCGCGGACCGAGCGTGAGCGACTGCTGGGGACGCTGGTCGCGCAGGCCCTGGGCGTGGACGGCGTCGGGCCCGACGACGACTTCTTCGCGCTCGGCGGAGACAGCATCGTTTCGATCCGGCTCATCAGCCTCGCTCGCTCGGCGGGCGTCGGCCTGGCGGTCCGGGACGTCTTCGAGCAGCGGACCGCGGCCGGACTGGCCGCGGTCGCCCAGGAACTGGCGGTGTCGGCACCCGATTCCGGCGACTCCGGCGTGGGAGGTATGGAACCGACGCCGATCATGCGCTGGTTCGACGCGCGGGGCGGCGACATCGACGCCTTCCACCAGGCCATGCTGCTCGGGGTGCCGGCCGAGCTGCGCGAGGACCACCTCGTCGCGGCCGTGCAGGCACTCTTGGACCACCACGACGCGCTGCGGTTGACCCGGAAACCGAGGGGTGAGGACAGCGCGGCGTGGTCGCTCGAAGTAGGTCCGGTGGGGTCCGTGTCGGCCGCGGACGTGGTGCATCGTGTCGACACCGCCGGCGTGGCCGTCGACGCGACGATGGTCCGTGCACATGCGGAGGCGGCGTCCCACCGGCTGTCGGCCGAGCGCGGCCTGCTGGTTCAGGTGGTCTGGTTCGACTCCGGTCCGGCCGAACGGGGCAGGCTGCTGGTCGTCGTCAACCATCTCGTCGTCGACGGGGTGTCCTGGCGGATCTTGCTGCCCGATCTCATCGCCGCCTGCGAGACCGTCGAGCACGGCCGTACCCCACGCCTGGACCCGGTGCACACGTCCCTGCGCCGCTGGGCGAGTCTCCTCGCGACCGAGGCTCGGCAGCCGGCCCGCACCGCCGAGGCGGCGCAGTGGACCGGACTGCTCACCGCGGCCGATCCACCGCTGACCACTGGCCGGCTCGATGCCGCGCGGGACACCGTGGGCCGGGCCCGTGAGCTCACGCTCTCCCTGCCGCCCGAGGTCACCACCCCGCTCCTGACGACGGTGCCCACGGCTTTCCACGCCAGGGTCGACGACGTCCTGCTCACCGCGCTCGCCCTGGCAGTCGCCCAGTGGCGCCGGACCCACGCACGCGGGCGGCACACGGCTCTCCTCGTGGACGTGGAGGGACACGGGCGCGAGGAGATCGCCGAGGGCGTGGACCTCTCGCGCACCGTGGGGTGGTTCACCTCGCTGTATCCCGTCCGCGTCGACCCCGGCCCCCTGGCGTGGGAAGAGGTCGTCGACGGCGGGCCGGCGCTCGGACAGGCCCTGAAAAGGGTCAAGGAACAGGTCCGCTCCCTGCCCGACCGGGGCATGGGCTACGGCCTGCTGCGGCACCTCAATCCCGAGACCGGGCCTGAGCTGGCCGGGCTCCCCGTACCGCAACTCGGATTCAACTACCTCGGCCGGTTCCCTTCGGCGGGCGCCCCCGTGGTCCCCGGCCGCGCGGAATGGACCGTGGCGGCCGAGACGGGCCTGCTGAGCGGCGCCGACCCGGCGACCGCTCTGGCCCACGGGCTGGAGGTGAACAGCATGGTCCGCGACGCCCCGGACGGGCCGGAACTGGAGGCCGTCTGGACCTGGACGCCGGATCTGTGGACCGAACGGCACGTCCGAGCCCTGGCCGACCACTGGTTCCGGGCGATCCGCGGGCTGGTCCGGCACGGCGAGCACTCCGGCACCGGCGGCCACAGCCCCTCGGACTTCCCCCTGACCGAACTCAGCCAGCACGACATCGAGCAGCTCGAAGCAGCGTGGAGGGTGCAGAAATGACGTCGTCGGGCCTGGAAGACATCCTCCCCCTCTCCCCGATGCAGGAGGGGCTGCTGTTCCACTCCCGCTACGAGCAGGACGGCGCGGACGTCTACGCGGTGCAGCACGCGTTCGCCATCGAGGGCGCCCTCGACGCGGCACGGCTGCGGGCCGCCGTGCTCGCGCTCGTCCAACGGCACCCGAACCTGCGCGCCGGATTCCGGCAGGTGGACTCCGGCCGGACCGTACAGCTGATACCACGTCAAGTCGAGGTTCCCTGGGACGAGTTCGATCTGTCGCCGCTTCCCGTTGCCGACGCGGAGGCAGAGCTGGCCCGGCTCGCCGCCAAGGAGCACGCCCGCCGGTTCGACCTGGCCGAGCCGCCTCTGCTGCGCTTCTCCCTGGTGCGCCTGGCCGCCGAACGTCACCGCCTCATCATGACCACCCATCACATCCTGCTCGACGGTTGGTCGACACCCCTGCTCGTGCGTGAGCTGACCATGCTGTACGACAGCCACGGCGACGCCACCGCGCTGCCCCGAGTGGCTCCCTACCGGCAGTATCTGGGATGGCTCGCGCAGCAGGACCAGCCGGCGGCGGAGGCCGCCTGGCGAGAGGCGCTCGGCGGACTCGAACAGCCGACGCTGCTCACCCCGGCGGACCCGGGCCGTCCCGGACTGATGCCGCAGCGGATCACCGTGGAGCTGGACGAGGACCGCACGGCAGCGCTGGCCGACTGGGCACGCCGGCACGGGGTGACCCTGAACACCGTGCTCCAGGCCGCCTGGGGGCTGGTACTGAGTCGGCGCACCGGCCACGACGACGTCGTGTTCGGGGCCGTCGTGGCAGGGCGCGACCCGCAGCTGCCCGGCGTCGAGACCATGGTGGGTCTGCTCATCAACATGGTGCCGGTGCGGGTGACCCTCGACCCGGCGCAGTCACTGCTGACCACCGTCGAACAGGTACAGAGCGCGCAGTCGCGGCTCACCGGGCACCACCACCTCGGACTCGCCCGCATCCAGCAACTGGCCGGTCTGGGCGACCTCTTCGACACCTCCCTGGTCTTCGAGAACTACCCCTGGGACGAACCCGGCGAGCGGCCGGAGACCGGACTGCGGATCACCCCTGACCTAAGCCGCGGGCGGGACGCGACGCACTACCCCCTGACTCTGATCGCCGCCCCCGGGCGTCGTCTGTACCTCCGCCTGGACTACCGCGACGACCTGTTCGACCAGGCGACGGCCGCCGGGTTCGTCGACCGGCTGATACGGGTGCTCGACCTCGTCGTCACGGATCCTTCCCGGCCGCTCGGGCGGGTGGATCTGCTGTCGGCGCGGGAGCGGGCGGCTGTGCTGGCGGTGCCGGCTGCTGTGGTGCCGTCGCGGGGGTCGTTGCCGGAGTTGTTCGAGGCGCGGGTGGCGGCGGCGCCGGGGGCGGTGGCGGTGGTGTGGGGCGACTCCACGCTGTCGTACGGGGAGTTGAACAAGCGGGCGAACCGGCTGGCTCATGTGCTGGTGGGGTGTGGTGTCGGTCCGGAGGACGTGGTGGCGCTGGCGCTGCCTCGCAGTGCGGATCTGGTGGTGGCGGTCCTGGCGGTGCTGAAGGCGGGCGCGGCTTACCTCCCACTCGATCCGGCCTATCCGGCGGCGCGGCTGGCCCATATGGTCGGTGACGCCCGGCCGGCGCTGGTGCTGACGACGACCGGGCACCGTCCTTCGGCGGAGAGCGTGGCCGCGACGCCGGTACTGCTGCTGGACGCGCTCGACGTGTCGGATCAGCCCCCGGACAACCCCGTCGTCGCGCTCGCGCCCGACAATCCCGCGTACGTCATCTACACCTCCGGCTCCACCGG
>NZ_QFRX01000012.1:4703-9219 GCF_003143935.1 Streptomyces sp. Act143
AGCATGCCCGCAGGCGCGCTGGTGAACCTGCTGGAGTGGCACCACGAGCAGATCGGCGGCGAACCCGGCACGAGGACCGCTCAGTTCACGGCCGTCAGCTTCGACGTCTCCGCGCAGGAGATGCTGTCGGCCCTGATGTTCGGCAAGACCCTGGTGATCCCGGACGAGGACGTCCGGCGGGACGCGGCCCGGTTCGTCGAGTGGCTGGACGAGCACGAAGTGGAGGAACTGTTCGCGCCCAACCTCGTGCTGGAAGCTGTCGCCGAAGCAGCCGTCGAGCAGGGACGCGCGCTGCCCCGGCTGCGGACCATCGCGCAGGCCGGCGAGGCCCTCATGCTGAGCCGCGTCGTCCGTGAGTTCCAGTCCTCGGCACCGGAGCGCGTGCTGCACAACCACTACGGCCCCACCGAGACCCACGTGGTCACGGCCCATACCTTGAGCGACGACCCCGACAGGTGGCCGCTCACCGCACCGATCGGCCGGCCGATCGCCAACACCCGGGCCTATGTGCTGGGTTCGGGGCTGGAGTTGGTGGCGCCCGGTGTGGTGGGGGAGTTGTACATCGCGGGCGCCGGTGTGGCCCGTGGGTATCTGAACAAGCCCGGTATGACGGCGGAGCGGTTCGTGGCGGACCCGTACGCTTCCGAGTCCGGCGCTCGTATGTACCGCACCGGTGACCTGGTGCGGTGGAACCAGGACGGCGAGCTGGAGTTCGTCGGCCGCGCCGACCACCAGATCAAGATCCGCGGCTTCCGCATCGAACCCGGCGAGATCGAGAACGTCCTCACCGAGCACCCCCACATCACCCAGGCCGCCGTAGTCGTCCGCGAGGACCAGCCCGGCAGGCCCCGGCTGGTGGCCTATGTGGTGGCCCGGGAGGCCCTGCGCCCCGGGGAGGCACGGGAGTTCGTGCGCGAGCGGCTGCCCGAACACATGGTGCCCTCGGCCGTCGCACTCCTGGACAGGCTGCCCCTGACGGCCAACGGCAAGCTGGACCGCGCCGCCCTGCCCGCGCCGGACTTCGCACCGACCGTATCCGGACGGGAGGCACGTACGCCGCAGGAGCAGATCGTGTGCGATCTGTTCGCGCAGGTGCTGGGGCTGCCCCGGGTCGGCGTGGACGACGATTTCTTCGGGCTCGGCGGCCACTCGCTGCTGGCCACCCGCCTCATCGCCCGCATCCGGGCCGCCTTCAGCGTCGAGATCGGCCTGCGCACGCTCTTCGAGGCACGGACCGCGGGCGCGGTCGCGGCCCGGCTCGACACCGCCGGGCCCGCACGGCTCGCCCTGACCAAGCAGCAACTGCCCGACGCGGTGCCCTTGTCGTTCGCTCAGCGCCGCCTGTGGTTCCTGCACAAGATGGAGGGGCCGAGCGCCACCTACAACATCCCGCTGACTCTCACGCTGAGTGGTGAGTTGGACCGTGACGCGCTGCGGGCCGCGCTCGGGGACGTGGTGTCCCGGCACGAGAGTCTGCGGACGGTGTTCCCCGAGGCCGACGGCACTCCGTACCAGCACGTCCTCGACGGCGTGAACGTCGCGATGCCCACCACGGACATCGCCGAGACGGAACTGCCGGACGTCCTGAAGTCAGCGGCCCGGCACGCCTTCGATCTGGCGAGCGAAATCCCCCTGCGCGCCGAGCTGTTCCGCCTCGCCCCCGACCGCCACGTCCTCGTCCTGGTTCTGCATCACATTGCGGGTGATGGTTGGTCGTTGGGCCCGCTCGCTGCCGATCTCACGCGTGCCTATACGGCGCGGGTGGAGGGGCGGGTGCCGGAGTGGCGTGAGCTGGCGGTGCAGTACGCGGATTACACGTTGTGGCAGAACGAGCTGCTGGGTGACCAGAACGACCCGGACAGTCTGTTCGCGACGCAGATCGCCTACTGGCGGGAGGCGTTGGCGGGTCTGCCGGATCAGCTGACGCTGCCTGCGGACCGTCCGCGTCCGGCGGTGATGACCTACCGGGGTGACTACGTCACCGTTGACATCGAGCCAGACCTGCACCGGCGACTGGCCGATCTCGCGCGGGCGTCGGGTGCGAGTTTGTTCATGGTGTTGCAGGCGGGCCTGGCTGCTTTGCTGACTCGGTTGGGGGCGGGGGAGGATGTGCCGGTGGGCAGTCCGGTGGCCGGCCGCACCGATCAGGCGCTGGATGAGTTGGTCGGGTTCTTCGTCAACACGCTGGTGTTGCGCACGGATACGTCGGGTGATCCGAGTTTCGCCGAGTTGATCGCGCGGGTGCGGGAGCGGAGTCTGGCCGCCTATGCGCACCAGGATGTCCCGTTCGAGTACCTGGTCGAGTTGCTCAACCCGACCCGGACCCTGTCGCACCATCCGCTGTTCCAGGTGATGCTGGCGCTGCAGAACGCGCCTGAGGCGAGTTTCCGGCTTCCCGGGCTGACGATCGATGTCGCTCCGGGGCGCACGGGGACGGCGAAGTTCGACCTGTTCTTCAGTCTCGCCGAGCAGCGCGGGGAGCGCGGTGAGCCGCAGGGCATCAGCGGGGCTGTGGAGTACTCCAGCGACATCTACGACGCGCCTACCGTGCAGGCCCTGTTCGACCGTTGGCTGCACTTCCTCGACATCGCCACCACCCACCCCGACCAGCCCCTCAACCACATCGACATCCTCACCCCCGACGAACACCGGCAATTGCTCGGCACTTGGCTTGAGACCGAGACCGAGGTCGGCGAGAAGCTGCTGCCGGTCCGCTTCGCCGAGCAGGCCATCGCCACCCCTGACGCCGTCGCCGTCATCGCCGGGGACACCTCCCTGACGTATGCGGAGCTGGACCGCCGCGCCAACCGCCTCGCGCACCTCCTGCTGCGCCGGGGCGCGGGTCCGGACCGGCTGGTCGCGCTGGCTCTACCGCGTTCGGCCGAGCTGGTGGTCGCCCTGTTGGCCGTACTCAAGAGCGGTGCCGCGTATCTGCCGCTGGATCCGGACCACCCGGCCGGTCGCCGCGCCTACGTCCTCGAGGACGCACGGCCCGCCCTGTTGCTCACCACACTGGCGACCGACTCCCGGACGCCGGAACGTGGTTCGGCGGAACGACTGGTGCTGGACTCCCCGGACGTACACGCACATCTGGCCGCCTGCCCCGACACCGACCCGGCCGAGACCGGCCAGGCAGGGCCGCCGGCCCCCGAGTCCGCCGCCTACGTGATCTACACGTCCGGCTCGACCGGTCGCCCCAAGGGCGTGGTCGTACCGCACGCGCCGCTGCTCAACTTCCTGGAAGCAATGCGGCGCCAGGTCCCGCTCCGGACGGGCGAACGGCTGCTCGCCGTCACCACGGTGGCGTTCGACATCGCCGCGCTGGAGCTGTACCACCCGCTCCTGTCGGGCGCCACAGTCGTCCTCGCCCCCAAGGAGGCCGTCCCTCAGCCGTCCGCCGTGCTCGACCTGATCGCCCGGCACGGCGTCACGGTCGTACAGGGCACCCCGTCGTTGTGGCAGTTGCTGGTGTCGCACGAGCCGGAGGCGCTACGGGGCCTGCGTATTCTCGTCGGCGGCGAGGCGCTGCCCACCCCGCTCGCCGAGTCGATGCGCACGCTCACCGACGACCTGACCAACCTGTACGGCCCCACCGAGACCACCATCTGGTCGACCGCCGCGGACCTGGCCGACGGCGCGGGCGCACCGCCGATCGGCCGGCCGATCGCCAACACGCGGACTTATGTGCTGGGTTCGGGGCTGGAGTTGGTGGCGCCCGGTGTGGTGGGGGAGTTGTACATCGCGGGCGCCGGTGTGGCCCGTGGGTATCTGAACAAGCCCGGTATGACGGCGGAGCGGTTCGTGGCGGACCCGTACGCTTCCGAGTCCGGCGCTCGTATGTACCGCACCGGTGACCTGGTGCGGTGGAACCAGGACGGCGAGCTGGAGTTCGTCGGCCGCGCCGACCACCAGATCAAGATCCGCGGCTTCCGCATCGAACCCGGCGAGATCGAGGAGGTGCTCACCGACCACCCGGAGATCGCGCAGGCCGCCGTCGTCGTCCGCGAGGACCAGCCCGGCGACACCCGGCTCGTCGCCTACGTCGTAGCCGACACCTCGGCGCGCGACCACGACGAGGCTGTGGAGCAGGACCAGCTCAGCGAGTGGCAGAACCTGTACGACGCCGTGTACACCGCCGCGGAGCAGACCGCCTTCGGCGAGAACTTCGCCAGCTGGAACAGCAGTTACGACGGCCGGCCGATCCCGCTGCCCGAGATGCGGGAGTGGCGGGACACGACCGTCGCCCGCATCCGGTGCCTGAGGCCGCGCCGCGTCCTGGAAATCGGTGTCGGCACCGGCCTGCTCCTGGCCCGACTCGCGCCCGAGTGCGAGGAGTACTGGGGCACGGATTTCTCCCGCACTGTCATCGACGAGCTCCAGCCGCACGTCGACGCCGATCCCGTCCTCGCCAACCGGGTCCGCCTCCGCACCCAGCCCGCCCACGACTTCGGCGACCTGCCGCGAGAGCACTTCGACACGATCGTGCTCAACTCCGTGGCCCAGTACTTCCCGAACG
>NZ_QFRX01000013.1 GCF_003143935.1 Streptomyces sp. Act143
GACGCCGCGGGGTCGGGCCCAGGCGTCGACGGTGGCCTGGAGTTCGCGGGCGTGCTCGACCTGGCCGCGCAGCGCCGCCAGCAACCCCAGATAGGCGTGCGTGTGGTGCACGAACAACTCGTGTCCGTGGGTCGTCGTCAGCTCCAGGCACCGCTGCCCGGTCTGCTCGGCCGCGTCCCACTCACCTACCGCGATCTGGTCCAGCATGATCAGATGCAGCATCGTCATGGCGTCGGCCACGGCGCCTGTCTCGGCCTCGCGGTCCACCATGCGCTGCAGATACGGCCGGTACTGGCTGAGGGTGTCCACGTGGTAGGCGGCGACGGCCAGCCGCGTGACGTCCCAGGGCTCCAGGGAGTGCGGGTCGGCGAAGGCCCGCTCGACCCGCTCGTGCACCCCGGCGCCGCGAAGCACCACGTCACCCCACGCGTCCTGGTAGATGCGCGAGTGCGCGGGCACCGCGTCGCCCAGGCTGTCCAGCAGCTCGTGGACCCGCTCCCACCACACCTCGTCACTGCCGTACTGGCTGATGGCCAGCAGCAGGTCGATCAGCCGCGTCAGCACCTCGTCCGGCTGCCGGATTCCGCGGTCCCGCATGCTCTCGATGGCCGCGAAGACCTGGCGCTGCGAGGAGCGGACGTCCCCGTCCTCGAACAGGGCGACATAGCCGGAGGTCACCACCGAGTCCGGGGAACCGTCGCTGTTCGCGTCGGCACTTCCGCGGGCCAGCTGCTGCGCCTGGTCCAGCCGGCCCGAGTGCCCGGCGATGTAGGCGGCGCTGCCCAGTCGGCGGGAGCGTTCCTGGGGGTTCTCGCTCAGTTCGGCGGCGCGGGTCAGCCAGGCCACGGCGGCGACCGCGCCGCCGCGTCGGGTGGCGGACTCGGCGGCGGCTTCCAGGACGGCGGCGATGTCCTCGTCCGGGTCGATGGCGGAGGCCGCCAGGTGGGTGGCCCGGCGTTCGATGTCGTCGCGGTGGACGTCGGCGAGGACCGCGTGCGCGGCGCGGCGTTCGTTCGGGGTCGCCGTCTGCACGACCGAGGAGCGCACCAGCGGGTGCCGGAAGACGAAGTCACCGCTGAGCGGATCGACCTCCAGCAGCCCGCAGTCCGCGGCCTCCTCGGCGTCGGCCATCCGGTACCGTCCGCTGCGTGCCTGACCGGCGCCCGCACCGGCTCCGACACCGTCGAGGGCACCGCGCAGCAGCTCCGCGCGGACGGCGCCGGGCAGCGCTTTGATCCGGGCGCCGTAGACCTGTTGCAGGCGTTGCGGCAGCGGGATGCCGGTGTATCCCAAGGTCTCCTCGGGTGGGCGCCCCGCGCGGTTGCCGCGCACATACGGGGGCAGCTCCAGCAGGGCCAGCGGATTGCCCTGAGCCTCCTCCAGAACCTGCCGGCGGACGTGTGCGGCGAGTCCGGGGTGATGCATGTCCAGCATCTGTTCGGAGGCCTTCTCCGACAGGGTGGTCACCGCCAGCTCCGGCAGCGCGGCGGTGTCGAAGCCCGAGGGCACACCGGCCCGCAGGACGACGACGAGCTTGACCGAGCTGCCGGTGAGCCGGCGTCCCACGAAGCCGATCACCTCGGTGCTGGAGGCGTCCAGCCACTGACCGTCGTCGAGCACCAGCAGCAGCGGATGCTGCGAGGCGGCCAGGGAGAGCAGGTCCAGTACGGCGATGCCGAGGGTCATGACCGACGGGGGAGTGCCCTCGTTGCGGCCGAAGACGACGTCGAAGACCCGGCGGTGGACCTCGTCCAGCCGCTCGATGTGGGGCAGCAGCGGATACAGGACCTGGTGCAGGCCGGCGAAGGGCAGCTCGGACTCGGCCTCCACTCCGGCCGCCCGGATCACCCGGTGCTGCTCGGCCGCCGCGAGCTGTGACACCTGTCCCAGCAGCGCGCTCTTGCCCACACCTGAGTCACCTCGCAGGACGAGCGCCCTGCCTCCGGGGGCCGACACGAACGCGGACAGCACCTCCTGCTCGCTGTCGCGTCCGACGATCACTCCGACCGCTGACTCCACCGTCCCCCACTCCCTTCCCCGATGAACCAGTCCGGCCCGGACGTTCTCGCGTCCAGGCGCATGGATCACGCCAAAGCATTTGTGAGGGTACGTTGTTGTCCCTCGCCGCCGCGTCGGCAGGTGTCCCCGCGGGTGGCCGCCCGGACTCGAGGGTGCTGTGTGCCCGGCGACCGCCGCATGACGGCTGCGCAGGGGACAGCGCGGCCGGTGGGCGGCCCGGCACTCCTCGGTGCGATCCTCGGCGGCGAGCGGCTGTACTTGTGGTAGGCCCGATCGTCCGCCTCTTCACACCTCACGCAGAAGACTAGAGGGCAGGGAAGAATCCGTCAGCCGCTATGGCCGAAAAAGTTCTTGTTGTACGGCTGGCCCCATGCACGCATTTGCCGTCTGTAGGGCTGTCCCCACTTCCCGCGGGCATCCGGGCCGCACCGGCAGCTCACAGCGAGCGGGTGTGTACCTTCTGGCACGACACATGTCTCGGGGGCGCGACGGCCCTGGACCACGAGGAGGACCACCGACATGAGCCACTCGGCCCGCGCGTTCTGGCTGCGCTCACCCGGTCACGGAGAGATCCGTGACCTGTCGCTTCCGGCGCCGGGCGACGGCGAGGTCCTGGTGCGCGCCCTGTGGTCGGGGATCAGCCGTGGCACCGAGACGCTGGTGTTCCGCGGCCAGGTGCCCCGCAGCCAGTGGGACGTGATGCGGGCGCCGTTCCAGGAGGGCGACTTCCCCGCCCCGGTGAAGTACGGCTACCTCAGCGTCGGAGAGGTGGAGGAGGGCCCGGCGGAGCTGGTGGGGCGCACAGTGTTCTGTCTGTACCCGCATCAGACGCGGTACGTCGTCCCGGCCGCCGCCGTCACCGTCGTACCGGACTCCGTGCCCGCCGAGCGCGCGATCCTGGCCGGCACCGTGGAGACGGCCGTCAACGCCCTTTGGGACGCCGCGCCGCTGGTCGGGGACCGGATCGCCGTGGTCGGGGGCGGGATGGTCGGCTGCTCGGTGGCGGCGCTGCTGTCCGGGTTCCCGGGGGTGCGGGTGCAGTTGGTGGACACCGATCCCGCACGGGCCCGTACCGCCACCGCGCTGGGTGTGGAGTTCGCCGCCCCCGGTGACGCACACGGCGACTGCGACCTGGTCGTGCACGCCAGCGCCACCGAACAGGGCCTGACACGCTCCCTGGAACTGCTCCGGGCCGAGGGCACTGTGGTCGACCTGAGCTGGTACGGCGACCGGCGCATCGCCCTTCCGCTCGGCGAGGGCTTCCACTCCCGCCGCCTCACCCTGCGCAGCAGCCAGGTCGGAACCGTCTCTCCGGCCCGCGCCGACCGCACCTACGCCGACCGGCTCGCGCTCGCCCTCGGCCTCCTCGCCGATCCGGCGCTGGACGCACTGATCACCGGTGAGAGCCGGTTCGAGGAGCTCCCCGACGTGATGCCCGGCCTGGCCGCGGGCGACATCCCCGCGCTGTGCCACCGCATCCGGTACGCGGACTGACACCGGCCGGCGGAGCAGCCGGCCCCGCGCGGCTCCCCTCCGGCGCGCCGACCCAAACACATGTGAGTTAGGCTCACACATATCTACCTGTGCATGTGTACGGACGCAAAGGCGGGCCCGGGAGGCGTCCGCTGGGGAGCGAGATGACATGGACTGGGCCGACCGAGCGTTGTGCCGGACGCAGCCGGACCGTATGTTCGTCGAAGGCACCGCCCAGAACGAGGCCAAGATCCTCTGCCTGGAGTGCCCGGTACGGCTCGACTGCCTCGCCCATGCCCTCGATCACCGCGAGGAGTACGGCGTTTGGGGCGCGATGACCGAGCGGGAGCGGCGTGCGCTGCTGCGCCGGCGTCCGGCTGTGAGGTCATGGGCGGAGATCTTCCGCTCGGCCTGCGAGGACACCCCCGTCATCAGCCTTCCCCGGCAGACCGAGGGCCGCAGAGCCTGAGCGCCGGTTCACACATGCGAGTGGCACGACTCACGTGAACCACGGCACCTGACACACACGTCCCACAGTGTGTGACACCAGAGCTGGAAGAAGCTGATGCACGATGAAGGACGGCGCGACCGTCTGGCTCCCCTACCACCGCAACCAGATCCCCGGCTTGCCTGACCGGCTCTCCTACGCCTACTGGGACGGCACCGGCCCGTTGCCCGGGGACCCCGCCGACGTCCGCTTCCTCGTCGGCATCCCCGCCCCCGGTGCCGAACGCGTCCTGCGCCCCGTACTGCCGTACCTGCGCAACCTCGAAGTGCTCCAGCTGCTCAGCTCCGGCTACGACCACATGCTGCCGCTGCTCGATGCCATGCCCGCCGGGACCCAGCTGGCCACCGGCCGTGGAGTGCACCGCGAGACCACCGCCGAACTGGCGCTCACTTTGCTGCTGTCCCTGTGCCGGGGCCTCGACCGGTTCGCCGCCCACCAGGCCCGCGGGGAGTGGGTGCCCGAGGTCCGCTCCACCCTGGTCGGCAAGCGCGCCCTGGTGGTCGGCTACGGCGCGGTCGGCGCCGCGGTCGCCGCCCGGCTCGGCGCGTTCCGGTGCCAGGCCGTCCTCATGGCCCGCACCGCCCGCACCACCCCGGCCGGCCGGGTGCACGGGGCGGCGGAGCTGCCCGCACTGCTGCCCACGGTGGACGCCGTGGTGCTGTGCGCGCCGCTGACCGAGGGCACCCGCGGGATGTTCGGCTCGGAGGCCCTGGCCCTGCTCAAGGACGGGGCCATGCTCGTCAACGTCGCCCGCGGCGAACTCCTCGACACCCGCGCGGTGGTCCGGGAGGTACGGGCGGGACGGCTGCGCGTGGCGCTCGATGTCACCGACCCCGAACCCCTGCCCGCCGGGCATCCCTTGTGGAGCCTGCCCGGCGCGCTCATCACCCCGCACGTGGCGGCGTTCACCGACGCCTTCCCCACGGTGACCAAGGATTTCGTCCGACGGCAGCTGCACCGCTACGCGCGCGGCGAGGAACTGCACAACGTCGTCGTCACGACGGCCCCGGCCGAAGGAGGCGAGCAGGCTGCCTAGGCCCACGACCCCCACGTACGGTGACCACCACCCCCGGCTGCTCGGACCGGAGACCCCGCTCGCGCAGGTGCTCGCGGCCTGCGAGTCGGCGGGGCACGCCGATCCGGCCGGGGCCTGGCAGGCCCTGACGCGCACCTGGAACTGGGCCGCTCCGCTGCCCGCCGCGGGGTGCGACACGGACTTCCCGGGAGCGACCGCGCGGCCGACGCCCGGTGGCTTCACACTGTCCGGGCTGTGGAGCCTGCCCGCGCCCGAGGAGATCGGCCCCTGGCTGACCCTGCCGCTGCCCGTGACGGGGACCGGCGAACCCGACCTCTTCGTCGTTGCCGCCAAGGCGCTGCCGAGGGGCAGCGGGCCCGGACGAGTGGTCCGCCTCGACAACCTGTACGTTCCCGCCGGCTTCGTCACCCACGCGGCGGGCGCACCGCTGCGCGTGGGCGACGCGGCGTTCCTCTGGACGGCGGTCACCGCCCTGGCCCTGGGCATGGCCCGCCGTATCACCGACGTACTGGCCGCCCCGTATGCGGGCGGGGTGGCCAGTACCCCCCATGCCGTGGCCATGGCCGCGGAACTCGCCGCCGTCCTGCACGACGAGCGGCTCAGCCTGGCCGCGGCCCTGCACGAGGCCCCCTCCGCCCGGCAAGGGCTGCCCGCAGCCACCGAGGAGCGGCTCGCCGCGCACGTCCCACGAGCCGGGAGGGCCGTCCAGCATGTGGTCGCCGCCGCGTACGAGCAGGCGCTGACGACAGACTGGAGCGGCGCCCGGCACCCCCTGGTGAGCCTGATCGAAGACGGTTCACCGATACTTCAGCAGGCGCGCTGCACGAGGGAGCTTCTGCTGCCCCGCGACAGGACCTCCCCGAGGAAGGCTGAACACGGTGACGACCGCCGCATATCAGGGTGAACCCGGCTCCAACTCGGCGACCGCCGCGCGTGCCCTGTTCCCCGACGGCCGCGAACTGCCCTGCACCAGCTTCGAGCAGGCCCTCGACGCCGTGACGCTCGGTGCCGCCGACGTCGCTGTCATCCCGGTCGACAACTCCGCGGCCGGACGCGTCGCCGACGTACACCATCTGCTGCCCGAGTCGGGGCTGTTCATCGTCGCCGAGTACTTCCTCGCCATCCGCTTCGACCTGATGGGGGTGCCCGGCGCGACCCTGGACCAGGTGGAGTGCGTACGCAGCCACGTGCACGCCCTCGGGCAGTGCCGCAAGATCCTGCGGGAGGGCGGCTGGCGCACCCTTGTCAGCGACGACACCGCGGGGGCTGCCCGCGAGGTGGCCGAGCTCGGTGATCCGCGGCACGCCGCGCTCGCCCCGCCCGCCGCGGCCGAGCTCTACGGGCTGGACGTGCTGCGCGCCGAGGTCGAGGACGACCCGGACAACACCACCCGCTTCGTCGTGCTGTCGCGGGACGCGGCCTTCGCCCCGCACACCGGGGAGCCGACGATGACGAGCCTGTTCTTCTGCGTGCGCAACATCCCCAGCGCGCTCTACAAGGCGCTCGGCGGGTTCGCCAGCAGCGGCGTGAACCTCACGAAGATCGAGAGCTACCAGATGGGGGCGGGCCTCAATCCCAGCCGCTTCTACGTCGAGATCGAGGGCCACCCCGACGACGAGCGCGTCGCCCTCGCCCTGCACGAACTGCGCTTCTTCTCCTCCGAGGTGCGCATCCTGGGCGTCTACCCGGCGCACCCGCACCGCGTGAAGAGCTGACCGCGCACCACGTCTGCCTTGTTTGCAGGCGGCTTCGTACGGCGAACGGCCCCGCGCCGACGTGCACCAGCCGACCCATGCAGCACGTCGTGCGGGGCCGTCTGCGCTCCGGTTCCCGAGAAGACAGGGGCCGGAGCGGTCCGGAAGAAGAGCTGCTGTCCTCTCCGCGGCACCGCATGCCCGTCGGCCGCGACCGTCGTGACCAGTCCGCCGGGGGCCGGGTTCCCCGTCGCCGTCGCCGTGGCGCCGGGAAACCCCTCACCGGGACGACGTAGCGGGGAGCCTCGAAGGTTCACCTGCGCTTCCGGCACATGTGTCCGACTGTCGACCTCCGCTGAGAAACACGACCTGATGGAAAGTGTGTAATCGGCATCTTTTAAGGTGTGAGTATGACCCAGCACCGCAAAGGCCTCGTCCTTGATTTCGGTGGTGTGCTGACGACACCTCTCCTCCCCGCCGCGCTCGCCTTCGAACGACGCGCGGGACTCGCCGAGGGAACCCTGCTCACCGGCCTCTACCTGGACCCCGAGGCCATCCGGCTGACCGAGGAACTGGAACGCGGCTCCCTCACGCAGGCCCAGTGGAACGAGGCAGCCGCCGAACGACTCGGCATCCCGCCGGACAACCTGATGGGCCGCATCTTCGCCGACCTGCGCCCCGAGCCCGCGATGATCGCCGCGGCGGCCGCCGCCCGCCGGGCGGGCATCAAGGTCGGCATCCTCTCCAACTCCGTCGGTCTGGCCCCGTGGAACCTCTACGACGGCTACGACGTGGAGACGCGGTACGACGCCGTGGTGCTGTCCGGGGTCCATGGCACGCGCAAGCCTGAGCCGGAGATCTTCCGGATCTTGCTGGCCCAACTCGGCCTGACGGCGGGGGAGTGCGTGTTCGTGGACGACACCGAGCAGTACCTGCCGCCCGCAGCGGAGCTGGGCTTCGCCACCGTCCACGCCACGGACCCCGCGAAGACGGTGGCCGCCCTGGAAGTCCTGCTCGACCGGTCGTTGACAGGCCAGGACCTGAACGAGGACCCGGACCGGGTCACCCCTTGAGGAGGCACTTGTGAAACTCGGCCTGGCCCTGCCGACCTTCGGCCCCGACGCCCGCCCGGAGGGCATCCTGCGCATCTGCCGGACCGCGGAGGACATGGGATATGACTCCCTGTGGACCGGCGACCGCGTCCTCGCCCCACGGGTGCCGTCGGCCCCGTACCCGAGTTCCTCCGGCGAGATGCCGCGCGCCTACGAGAACCACATGGACCCCCTGGTCGCCCTGACGTTCGCCGCTGCCCACACCACCCGGGTGCACCTGGGCACGAGCACGCTGAACGGCCTGTGGCAGTCTCCGATCATGCTGGCCCGGTCGCTGACCACCCTCGACGTCCTCAGCCACGGACGGCTGATCGTGGGCCTCGGGCTGGGCTGGATGCCCGACGAGTACACCGCCGTCTCCGTGCCCTGGAAGGGCCGCGGCGCCCGTCTCGACGAGACCCTGGACGTCCTGGAGGAGTACTGGGCGAGCGACGTCTTCGCGCACGAAGGATCGTTGTTCACCGTCCCGGAGACTGTCGTCGGCCTCAAGCCGAGCCAGCGGCCAGGACCACCGGTGCTGCTCGCCGCGTTCACCCCGGGCGGACTGCGGCGCGTCGGGCGGCGGCTCGGCGGCTGGCTGCCCGTGGCGATGCCGCTGCCCCATCTGATGGGCATGTGGGACGTCATTCAGAAGGAAGCGGTACAGGCCGAACGCGACCCCGCGACCCTGCGCATGGCGTTGCGTGTCAACCCCCAGCTGACCGACACGAAGACCGGCCCGGACCGGATGCCGCAGGCGGGCACTCTCGCCCAGTACATCGACTACGCCCGGGCCGCCGCCGAGGCGGGCGTGCACGAACTCTTCATGGACTTCGGGCAGACACCGGCGACGCTCGCCGAACGCGTCGACCTGGCCGGCCGCTTCCTCGAGGGGGTCCGGCACGGCTGAACTGCCGCCGAAACCGGGGTTTTACAGGGGAGCGGAATGTGTCGGCCTTCTTCTTGGTTTCCGGAGCACTCACCTTTCGGCCCTCGGCCCCTCGGCGCCCCCGCGCCCCGGGGCCGAAGCACGTCGAACGCACCGATGGGAGAAGCCTTGAAGCCCTCCACCGCCAGGAACGACCAGCCCCGCCTCCGCCGTGTCCACCTGCCTGGTACCGTGCCGTCGCCCTCCCCGGCGGCCCCGCGGCCACGGGACACGGAAGAGAAGCAGGACGCCTCCGACACGAACACGGCCCCGCAGATCGGGGAATGAGGTGAGCGGCGGACCGTCCCGGTGACACCTCCGCTGCGGCCCCGCGCCGACGGCCCTCGCAGACACCTTCCGTCAGGTGTGTGCGAGGGCCGTCGGCGTTGTCAGGGGCCTCAGGCCGCCCCGAGGCCGTTCAGCAGGGTGTCGACGACCACATCGGCGGCCTGACCGGGGGTCAGCTCGGGCAGTTGCCGGGAGACCAAATGCATCAGCTGCGGCAGCAGCGCGCTCGCCCACCCCTCCGGCAGGCCGGTGCGCAGCAGCCCCTCGTCGGTGGCGCGTCGTAGGAAGGCGTCGACCTCGTGGAGGGAGGCGTCGCGGCGCGCGTGGACGCTGTCGTCGGCGAGCATCCGGGTGAGGTCGACGGGCCAGGTCCGGTTGACGGCGATGATGTTCTCGACGTAGCGGTGCAGGGCGACGGCGACGGGCGCCTCGCGCAGCCGGGCGTCCTCGATGGCGTGCTCGATGGCCGTGAGGCGGGCCTCGTAGATGGCCGCGAGGAGGTCGTCGCGGTTGGCGAAGCGCCGGTAGACGGTCCGCCGGTCGACACCTGCCTCGGCCGCGATACTCGCGATGCTGACGCCGGGGTCGGCGGCGAGCATACGTGCCCCCGTGGTCAGGACGGCTTCCAGATTGCGTGCTGCGTCGGCTCTCACCGGCCTGAGTCTAGTGCCGGAATGTGATGCCTGAGACATCTAACGCCTCTCGGGAGTAGAACCCTCCCCTTTAAGTGCTACAGTGAAGTGACATATAGAAGAAGTTCCGTCATTTCAGTGTTTCACTTCTCTGTTCCGTTGAGAAAGGCACCTTCCATGTCGAAGGCATCCGCATCCTCATCACCCAAGGCGGGTGGGGTAGCCGCCGCGATGAGCGCGCTGATCCTGGCCGTCCTCCTCGCGGCCCTGGACCAGACGATCGTCTCCACCGCCCTGCCCCGCATAGCGCAGGACCTGAACGGTTTCGACGACATCGCGTGGGTCAGCGCCGCATACCTGCTCGCGTCGACCGCCGTCACCCCGCTGTGGGGCAAGCTCGGCGACATGTTCGGCCGCAAGCGGCTCTACCTCGCCTCGACCTCGATCTTCCTGATCGCCTCGGTGGCCTGCGGCCTGGCCCAGAACCTGCCCGAGCTGATCGGTGCCCGCGTCCTGCAGGGCGTCGGAGGCGGCGGCATGATCGTGCTGACCTTCGCCCTCGTCGGCGACATCGTCGCTCCGAGCGAACGCGGCCGCTATCAGGGCCTGTTCGGATCCGTCTACGGCGTCGCCAGCATCGTCGGCCCCCTCTTGGGCGGCGTCTTCACCGACCAGCTCTCCTGGCGGTGGGCGTTCCTGGTCAACCTGCCCGTCGGCATCGTCGCCCTGGCCATCGCCGCCCGCGCGCTGCCCGCGGCCACCCGGGGTGCCAAGGCCCGCATCGACTACCTCGGCGCCACCCTCCTGGCCGCCATCGCCACCGGCCTGGTCCTGGTCACCTCCTTCGGTGAGCGCTGGGGCTGGGGCTCGCCGGCCATCATCGGCCTGATCGTCGCCACCGTCGCCCTGGCCGTGCTGCTGGTGCCCGTGGAGCGCCGCGTCGCCGCCCCCGTGCTGCCGCCGGCCATGCTCGCCTCGCGGACCGTGGTGTTCTCCTCGCTGATCGGCTTCTTCGCCAACGCCGCCATGTTCGCCGTACTGGTCTACCTGCCGACCTACCTGCAGATCGTGCACGGCGTCTCGGCCACCCTGTCCGGCATCTACATGCTGCCGCTGGTCGCCGGTCTGGTCATCAGCCAGTCCCTGGCCGGACGCTGGGCCGCCCACGTCGGGCTGCTGCGCAAGATCCTGCTCGGCGGCCTGGTCGCCAACCTCGCCGGACTGCTCCTGCTCGGCACCATCGGTGCGGCCACCCACACCCTCGTCCTGAGCATCTACTTCCTGATCACCGGCGTCGGCATCGGCATGGTCCCCATGGTCGTCCTGACCACCGTCCAGAACAGCGTGCCCGCCGCCGACCTCGGCGCCGCCAGCGCCGTCGTCACCTTCGCCCGCTCCATCGGCGCGGCCTTCGGAGTCGCCGTCTTCGGCACCCTGCTCAACACCGGCTTCGCCGACCGCACCCACACCCTGCCGACCGCCGGCGGTTTCGACGCCGCCCGCCCCGACACCATCGGCCGGCTGCCGGCCGGTCTGCGCGACACCGCCCTGGACGCCTTCGCCCACGCGACCGCCACCGGCTACCTGTGGATCGCCCCGACCCTCGCCGTCGGCATCCTGCTCGCGCTCTTCCTCAAGCCGGCCCGCAAGGACGGCGAGGCGGACCCCACCCCCTCCGACATTGCGGCCGCCGACGCCAAGGACGCCGTCCCCGCCGCCTGACCCCCCCCACCCGACCGCCCTCGACCGGCCGACGCCCTCACGGGTGCCGGTCGGCGGCGTTGTTCAGGCAGAACTCTCGGAAAGCCGCTTCAGCTGGGCCAGCCACAGGGAGTTCAGACGCTGCGCCCACTCCGGGGACGCCGCCTGGAGCGACTTGGCGGCGGGACCACGGACCACGTTCTCGGTCACCACGTGCGTCCCCGCGTCGACCGCGGTGAGCAGCCAAGCCTGGTACAGCTGCACCCCGGCCCCGATGCCCGACCAGCCGAGCCGGTGCGGCGGCACGTGCTCACCCACGAAGATCTCGAACCAGTGCCGGTGGAACCCCACCTCGAACGTCCTGGGCAACGGCCCGGCCCGTACCTCCGTGATGCCCGGCACCCACTCCGGCCACCGCGCCACGTCACTGAGCAGCGCGAAAGCCGTCGCGGGCGGAGCGTGCACGACGGCCTGCGCCTGGCAGAAGCTCTGTGCCTGGTCGGGTGAGAACCCCGACGGCCAATGGATGTCCGGATGGCTCTCCGACGCGCCGGGCATCCGGTTCCCCTCTCGTGGTGCGAGGCGGCCTCAGGAACGGCCACCGAACGAGGGCGGACCGGAAGGACGCCCTCCTGTCCCACTCTGCGTGGCCGGACGACACCTCACATAGGTCATATGACTGGGAGGAGGCCGAAGGAACGGCGAAGCCCCGGTCGCCTACTCGCCGCTGTCCTTCGCTTCGAGCTGCGACAGCGCATCCCGCAGCGCCGCCCGCGAGGTGATGCCCAGCTTGGGATAGATCTGGTACAGGTGCGTGCCGATGGTCCGATGGGACAGCAACAGCCGCTCCGCGATCTGCTTGTTGGTCAGCCCGGTCGCCGCGAGCGTCGCGATCTGCAACTCCTGTGCGGTCAGCGCCACCGGGCCCGGCCGGGCGGCGGCCGGCGCGGACTGGCCGCTGGCCCGCAGCTCCGCGGCGGTACGCGCCACCCAGGGCTTGGCACCCAGCCGCTGAAAGGCCTCCAGCGCCGGGGCCAGCTGCTCCCGGGACTCCGACGTCGCCCGCAGCCGCCGCAGCCGCTCGCCGTAGAAGAGGCGCACCCGCGCCACGTCGAAGGGCCAGCGCTCCGGATCGGGCAGGGACAGCGCCCGCTCGAACAGCTCCAGACCCGCCCGGCCAGGTGTCGTCAGCGCCTCGCAGGCCAGCACCAGCATCTCCAGCCGGGGCGACAGCGCGGCCATCGACGACGCACGCATCGCGGCCGCGTGTGCCGCGGCCTCCTTCTCCCGGCCGGTGCGGAGGGCCGCCTCGACCAGGTCCATCGCGCCCCACAGGGCGATCTGGACGTACGGGGCCAGGGTCCCGGGCGGGCTGAGCGTGCAGGCGTGCTGGTAGGCGGTCTCGAAGTCGCCGCTGCCCAGCGCCGCCAGGGCTCGGGCGTGGCAGGCGAAGAACCGGGCGCCGTACGTCCCGCGCGGCATCGCCCACCGGACGATCTCCTCGGTCAGCGCGGCGCTGGTCTCCGCGTCCCCCTGCGCCGCGGCCACGGCCGCCCGGATGTAGTGGAAGTACCACGCGAAGAACCGGTAGTCGTGGTCCTCGCACAGGGCCAGCCCCTCGGCGGCCAGCTGCGCGGCATCCTCCCACCGGCCCAGATGGAAGTAGTCCAGCCCCAGGTGCATCAAGGCGCCCAGATGCCGCCGCACCGGTGCGGTGCCGGCGCGCCCCTGCTCCACCAGGCGGCGCGTGGCCCACCGGAAGTCACCCAGCCGGTCGGCGAAGACCGAGGCGGTGCCGACGCGGATCACCCGGGTGGGGTCGTCGCCGACCGTGGCGATCAGTTCGGTCAGCCTGGGCAGCGCCGCCGCACCGGTGCGGGCCGGGTCGCCGAAGGTCTGGGTGATCACCCACAGCAGTTCGGGAGGTTCGGGGGTGAGCCGGCCCATGAACGCCAGCATCGGCTCCCACAGCGTCGGGTCACCGCCGTACCAGCACAGCAGCACCAGCAGGTGCAGCGCCTCGATGAGCCCCTCGTCCGCGGCGTCGTAGCGGTGCTCGGGCTCCGCGGACTCGATCGCGCCGACCAGCAGCCGGTAGGCGGTGTCGATGTCGCCGTCCCGGTTGATCAGCAGGAACGCCGACGCGGTCGCCGCGTGCAGCGACTGATGGCCGACGGGATGCACGAGCCGGGACTCGGCGAGGAGGCGTGTGGCGTCCTCCAGCTCGCCGCCGGAGTCCACGCCGACGTAGGCCGCCACGGCCAGTCGGCGGCTCTCGTCGGAGGCGGCCGGGCTGAGCCCCGCGGCCCGGGTCAGCGCGGCCACCGCGCCGAGCGCGTCCCCACGGCGCAGCCGGCGGCGCGCGGCCTCCTCCAGCAGGGCGGCGACCGTCTCGTCCGGGCCGACCGCTGCCTCTCCCAGATGCCAGGCGCGGCGCTCGGGCTGGTCGCCGAGCACGTTCGCGAGCGCCTGATGGGCTCTCCTGCGTTCGGTGGTGCTCGCCAGCTCCACCACCGCGGAGCCGATCAGCGGATGCCTGAAGGACAGCCGGCGGTTGTCGGCGGAGACCGTCACGAGCCGGTTCCGCTCGGCGGGAACGAGGTCGTCGACGCCGGCCCGGCCCGCGGCTGCGGCTTCGACAGCGGCGAGGTCCCCGGTCCCGTCGAGGGCGGCGAGCAGCAGCATCTCCCGGCTGGGGTCGGGCAGCTCCGCCACCCGCGAGGCGAACAGGGCCTGCAACCGCTCGCTCAGCGGCAGCACGGCCGGCACCGCCGCGAGCGTCGCCCGCTGCTCGGCGGAGAGCGCCGCCGGAAGCTCCACCAGCGCCAGCGGATTGCCGCGCGCCTCGGCCGCGATACGGCGTCGCACGGCGGGGGAGACGTCGGGGTGGGTGAGGGCGAGGAGCTCGGTCGAAGAGGCGTCGTCCAGGGGCTCCAGGCGGTGCTCGGTCAGACCGCTGGACTCGAAGAAACTGTCGGCACCCTCACGGGAGGCGGCGAGGAAACCGATCCGGCTGCCGACCAGCCGCCGGGCCACGAACCCGAGCACGGCGTTGGTCGCCCGGTCCAGCCACGGCAGGTCGTCGACGACGAGCAGCAACGGCGTACGGGCCGCGGTCAGCCGGAGCAGCAGCAACACCGCGGTGGAGGTCAGCAGCCGGTCCGGCACCGGTCCGCCTCCGATGCCGACCGCGACCCGCAGCGCGTCACGGTGGACGGGATCGAGGACGTCGAAGTCGTCAAAGAGCGGGACGAGGAGCTGGTTGAGACCCGCGTAGCTGATGTCCGCCTCGAACTGCACGCCGGCCGCGCGCAGCACCCGGACGCCGTGGTGCACGGCACCGGTCGCCACCGCGTCGAGTACGGCCGTCTTGCCCACCCCCGCCTCGCCCGACAGCAGCAG
Organism: Streptomyces sp. Act143; assembly: GCF_003143935.1. Lineage (GTDB taxonomy): Bacteria > Actinomycetota > Actinomycetes > Streptomycetales > Streptomycetaceae > Streptomyces. The sequence goes on from NZ_QFRX01000013.1 coordinate 14,773, forward strand.
GGCCGCGCCCTGCACCGCGGAGTTGTCGAAGAAGGAGCGGATGAAGGCGAGGTCCTCGTCACGTCCGACCAGCCGTGTCGAGGCCGGGCAGTCGGTCTGATCCAGGTCGTTCATCGAGCTGCCTCCAACGGCTGACGTCTGGAGGCCCGGTGCTGTCCGCCGACCTGGCTGCGCTGCACCTGGCTCCGTGCGGTCATGCAATGACTGAAGTCTAAAGGGCGTCCAGATCATGGCCTCGGGTCGGTGGCCGGGGACGACGCCGGGTCCGGTCGGGAGGACTTTGCGTGAGCGATACACAAACCGTAGGGCTCCCCCTATGGTTTCGTCGTGAGGGGGTTCGGCATGCTGGGAGCATGTCCATCAACATCGTCGTCGTCGACGACGACCCCGGGTTC
>NZ_QFRX01000014.1 GCF_003143935.1 Streptomyces sp. Act143
CGCCCGCCTCCCCGGCGGCTCCGCCGCCGGACCGGACCACTCCGTGGCCCGGAAGCCGGATCGCTCCGCGATCCGGTGACGGAGCCCGCTCCGCGAACTCCGAAAGGCGCAGCAACTAGGGTGTGGCCAAGGCGAGTTGACGTCTCGTCACTAAATACTGACACAGCATCAGGTTTGGGTCCCGGGCTGAGGATTCTTGATCATTCTTCTGCGGGCACCGCTAGCAGATGCGTCTGTCTACTGTCATCGCGATGCCGGAGCCCGTCAGAACTCTGCCGACGGTGTGAGAGTACTGAATCCATGGCCGACAACGGATCAGGTGCACGGCAGCGCGTGGGAAGGGCGCCGGCCGAGGTAGGGCGGACCGCCGCGGTACAGCGCCTGATCGACCTCGATGACCGCGATGAGCTGACGTCTGCCCATGTCCGTCTGGTGGCACAGGCGTTGGGGCGTTCCGAGCGGACGGTGTGGCGGTGGCTGTCCGCCGCGCGAGAGGAGGGCCGGTACGGCCGCGTTTCTGCGGCGCGGTTCACGGTGACACCGGAAGTGCGCACGCTGCTGGCCCTGTGGAGCGGCAACGCTTCCCGCGTTCACGCCGAGTTGGTCGAGCGGGCTCGTTTGGATCCTGCCAGCGGGCCGGTGCCGTCGTTGGCGACCCTGCACCGGGCGATCCGCCGGGACCTGACGGCGGGTGAGCGGGCCGGGCTGCGCCAGGGTGAAGCAGCTCGGCGGGCGCACGACGTCTTCGCTACACGGCCGCCCGCCCACCGCAACGCTGTCTGGGAAGACGACCACAAGCGGGTTCCCGTTGAGGTCGATGTCGAAGGGGAGCTGGTCTGTCCCTGGGTGACGTGGTTCATCGACTGTGCGACCAGAGTGGTTGTCGGTGTTGCGGTCACTCCTCATGCGCCCAGCCGGGACGCGGTGCTGGCGTCGTTTGCGGTGCGCGATCGACCGGCGTGAGCCCTACGGTCCGGCCGGAGGGCTCCCTGGCGCCATCCGGGTCGACCGGGGCAAGGAATTCCTGTGCCGCACCGTGACTGCCGCCATGGGTGGCTTCGCCGTCGCAGTAGTGGATCTGCCCCCGTACACGCCGCATCTGAAAGGCACCGTCGAGGCGCTCAACGATGCAGCCGAGGAGATGCACTTCGTCCTCCTGCCCCGCTACCTGCACCGGCAGAAACTCACCGGAGGCAAGAGCGCTGACCCGCATGCGCCCGCTCTCACCTTCGTGGCCTTCGTGGCCGGGCTGCTGGACTGGGTGAACTGGTGGAACAGTCAGCACCGGCCTGCCGGCCTGGACGGCAGGACCCCGCTGGAAGCGTGGATGGCCGATGCTGCCCCGCTGGCTGAGGCTCCGCCCGAGCATCTGGCTCACTTCTCACTCGAAAGCGGACGGGAGCGGACCATCACCAGCCACGGCATCAGGTGGCACCGCCGCGACTACATCGCCGACTGGATGGTCGGCCGGACCGGCACGCGCGTCTCCATCCGGCACTTGCCTCACCACGACGACGTCATCGAGATCTTCGCCGCCGACGGCACGCACCTGGGCAGCGCGTACCTGGCCGAGGCCGCCATGGTGGAGCAGGTCCGTGCGCTCAGAGCCGCCCGCACGGCATCGGGCCGCCGCCTGCGGGCTGATCTCAAAGCTGCCGAGAGACTGCGCTGGGAGCGGTTCAAGGCCCAGACCGTGGCCGGCCCGGCCGAACGCAGCCGTACCCCGGTCCGCGATGAAGCAGCCGGAGAACTGGAGGGCGGGGCGCGACGGGACAGGCACCAGTTGGCCCGGCCAGGTCTGATTCCCCACGGCCCGGCACCGGAGCACTGGGTGCAGCTGGTGGATCCCAAGCAGCAGGACGGACGGCGCGATGAGGACTGACCTGGCTTACGGACGCCTGCCTGACGAGCGCGAGGACCACTTCCTCGGCCTGGAGGCAGCGCACCTGGTGGGGACCGAGGCGTTGCTGACCACCCGGGACAACATCGAGGCGGTCATCGAGGCCAAGGCGATGATGTGCGCCTATGGGCCGGCCGGATACGGCAAGACCATGGCCGTGAACTCCGCGCTGCGGGCTTTGGCACCCGACATCACCTACCGCCTGGAACTGCGCTCCGGTCCCACCCCGCGCGACATCCGCCACGGACTGTTCAAGGCTCTGCGCCTGCCTGGTGAGCCGCCCAAGCGTCCGATCGAGTTCGACGCGCTCCTGAAGAACGTCCTCGCCGAGCAGTTCCGGGTGCTGGTCTGCGACGAGGCCCAGTGGATGAGCCGCACCGGGTTCGAGTTCTGGCGTCACCTGTGGGATGACCGGCATACCGACATCGCGGTCGTCTTCGCCGGTGGCGACAACTGCCACCGTCTACGCTCGCGTCCGACTCCGCCTCGGATGCGAAGCCATCGACACTCTCAGTACCGCGCTCGGCAGTCCCTGACATACCCACGGCGACGGCGGAGGGTACCAGGGCCGCCGTCGCCGTCATCAACTGCCGTCATAGCGGATGAACCTTATCAAAGACGACATCTCAGGCGGTCGAAGTTCGCCACAGCAATCCCCTGACCCACGCCAAGAGCGTTGCACTATCCCTCTGCGAGCAATTCATCTCTGATTTCACGATGGATAAACACCTGATCGCTAATGCTCGTCCGCAGCAGGGACGTCAAACCCTGGATGTTATCAATCGAGTTGACCGCCCGCGCCACCGGAGATGCGACCTTTTCGACGAGGGCAACACGAAGACCACCCTCTCCACCCGCCTCCGCTACTTCCCCAGATAGGAGGTCGAGCCCCTCACGGGAAATAGAGGTGATTGTGTCCGCTCTGAACCTGACGAGACATTTTGATTCGGGGAGCCAACTCGCCTTGACCTTGGCCGCTGGGGCGAATCCGATATTTACATAGCACGACTCGTCCCAACTGGAATCTTGGACGCTAACTACACAGTAGAGATCGCCAGACACCCTGTACCAGTTTGTCGACTTTTTTCGAAACCCCAGCGGCTTGAAGACCTCATTAAGAGCCTCTACGAGGATCGTTTTAACCATCAGCCGAACCTCTTATACGTATCGAGATGGCCAGTCCAACTCTGTCCGGTCATTTCTTCCAACTCAGCGACGTACTGCTTCAACTGTCGGCGCCCCGTCGCCTGGCTGCTCTTCGCGTCCGACTTCAACTCACGCACAACTCGATTCTTCCAGTCGACGGCGTCAGGCCGAAGTCCACTCGGAAGCGTGACTTCGAAGTCGCACCCAGCCCCCAGAGCATTCTTATAGCTCAAGTACGTCTGACGCCCACGGGCCGCATCCGCGTTTTCTCCAGATGTGAACTGGCCCTTCTCGTTACGAGCGACGCCACATCCGTTGCTGTTGTGAACGAGGACCGGGGTGTGCCGGTTGACTTGATGTGTGACGGCACCTCGGCGGGCTCACTAACTGATCGTTTCAGAATGAGTTAGCGAGGCGGTCGAGCTGTTCCTGATTGGAGTCCTGATGCCGTAGGACTTCGCAGGTCCGCGAGACACCCTGGCTCCCCGGACCTTCCCCCTTTACGATCAACGCTCATGTCCATCGCCACCTCGCCCATACCCGTCCTCCGCGGCTCCGGCGGAACCACCCTCCAGGCCGACGGAGACGCCCTCGCCCTGCGCCGGTGGCGCAAGGAGAAGCGGATCCCGCTCCAGGCCGTTCGCCAGGTCTGCGCGGAGGGCCGTGCCCTCGCCGTGGAGCTCACCGCCCCGGCTGGTACAACCCCGACCGTGTTCCGGGTACGGGGTGTGAGCGCGGCGGCGGCCGCGGTGTTCGCCGACGCGGTCACCGCGCGCCTGCCCGAAGAGCGGGAGGCCGACGGCGCGGCCCTCGTCACCGAAGGCACGCCGACGGAGTCCGAGGACGAGGCGTACTGGCGCAAGCTCAAGATCTGCGCGTGGGGCGTCGGCCTTGTGACCGTCGGGGTGGCCGTGGCGATGGCGATCGTGGGGTCGGGGTTCCGCGCGTTCCTCTTCCTGATCCTCAACCCCGTGACCCTGGCAATCGCCGTGCTCGGTCTCTACGCGATGAGGACGCCGTACTACGAGTGGTACCTGCCCCGGTACGGCATCACCGTCGAAGCGGTGTACCGCGGCCCCAGGAGCTATGCCTACACCGACCTGCACGGCACCGTCCGGACCGCCTCCGTCCCGGGCAACGCCCCGACCAGACGGGTCGCCTACCACCCGGACAGGCCCTTTGTCGAAGCGTTCGCCGCGTACTCGTGGATCCGCAAGGTGTTCCGCACCCTCTTCTGTCTGGCGTTCCTCCTCGTCGGCCTCTCGCTCTTCGCCTTCAACATCTACATGGCCGTCGACGGCTTCCAACGCGGCTGACTGATCGTTTTCAGGATGAGGTTCGCAGGCGGCGCAGGCATATGAGGCTGCAGGCCAGTTCGAGCAGTCCCTGGTGGAGATCGGCGCGTCGCTCGTAGCGGGTGGGGAGCCGTTTGAACTGGTGCAGCCAGGCGAAGGCGCGCTCGACCACCCAGCGCACCTTGCCCAGTCCGGAACCATGGGTGACGCCGCGTCGCGCAATCAACGGCTTGATGCCGCGCTTCCACAGCAGGCGGCGGTACTTGTCGAAGTCATAGCCCCGGTCGGCATACAGGCGCCGTGGCTTGCGGCGGGGACGTCCCCGCCGACCCCGAATTGGCGGGACTGCGTCGAGCAGAGGCAGAAGCTTTGCCCGTGCCGCCTGTGCAGCTCGGTGATTGATACGTGTGCGGGGACCCACGCCGCATGGCGTGTATCTCATACAGGCGGATCAATGACGAGACGCCCATGGCGGGCCCAGAGACATTCGATGGCCGTGCTGATTTCGGCACCGCTCATCTCGCTGACCGGACCGCTGGAGAGCGCCCACGCCACCTCTGCCGATGCCGAGCAGATGGACACCTATGTACTGCCGCTGAACGCCGACACACCCGATCTGTCCGAACTCCTGCAGCCGGCCGGCCTCGACACACTGCGCCAATCGGCAAGAGCACAAGCCTCGCAGCCGGTCTTGCCGCACGAGACGACCGGCCCGGCCAGGAGCTATGCGCCGCTGTCGGCATACGACTCAGCACGAGCTGCCCCGTCACCGGTGGGTGAGCGCAGCGCCGCGGGTGATCCGGTCAGTGGGCCTTGATCCCTGATCTTGGACACACGAGACACTTGATCCTGAGGATCTGAGAACGGACATCTCGTGGTCATGAAGAACTCTCCGCCGCAGTTCAAGGCGGACGCGGTCGCGCTGTACCAGTCGCGGCCCGATGCGACGATCCGGCAGGTCGCTGCCGATCTGGGAATCAACCCCGACACCTTGCGGAACTGGGTGCGGGCAGCCGGCGTGAGCCGGCCGCGAGGACGCCGGGCAGAGCTGCCGACCGAGCCACCGACACCGCTGGAGGCGGAGAACGCCGCTCTGCGTCACAAGGTCCGTGAGCTGGAGGAGGAACGCGAAATCCTGCGCAAGGCGGCGCAGTATTGCGCCGGGGAGACGCGCTGGTGAACCGCCCCCAGTTCGTTGCCGACCACCACCGCCGCTACGGCGTGAAGCGGCCGTGCACCATCCTGGGCATCGCCCGCTCCAGCTTCTACTACTGGCGTCGGACGGCCGCGGACCGGGTCGCCCGGCAGGCGGCTGATACCCGCCTCGCCGCCCGGATACGAGCCGTGCACCGCGAGTCGGACGGCACCTATGGCGTCCCCAGGATCACCGCCGAACTCCGCGACCAGGGAGCGGGCGAAAGGCGGGCTGTGGCGTTTCCATGGAGGAGTGTGCCTGCCGCCGGACGTGGCTTGTGGGGCCCAGGCCGTTCAGGACTTGGCTCAGCTCCCTGAGGTCCCGCCCGTCAGGTGTGGCGTCCACGACTGTGATCGTCGACGCGTCGATGTCGTCCGGGCGCAGGCGGTCCAGTGTCGTCACGGCGCGGACCGGTAGGGGGATGCGGGTCACCTGGGCGATCGCCGTTCGGGTTACGGGGGTGGTGTCGCGGCCGACGACCAGAAGCCTGTCGGACTGGGCGAGTGCTGCCCCGACCGCCGTGTGCAGGTCGTCCATGGTGTAGCACCACTCATGTGGGTGCTGGCCCCGCAGGCGCGGATGGCGACGGCGCAGCACGTTGAGGATGTCCGCCGCCTCGGAAACGACGGCACCGGGAGCGACGACGAACGCGAGGCGGTCGGGGTTGGTGACAGAGAGGGCCTCGGCCTGTTGCGGAGTGCTGACGGTTCTGGGGTTTCCGTGAACGAACCGGCCCGCCCAGGCGCCGGATCCAGCGGCGGGTGTGCCTACGACGACCACGTCGTCCCCTCGCTCCAGGAACCGGTGCAGTGCGCGTTCGGCGTTCTCGGCGGAGGGGCACCTGACGCTGGCGGGGCAGCCGCAGATGCGCCACCGGCTGCCGGGGTCTCGGAGAGTCTGTGCCGGTACCGAGGCGCTGGACGGACTCGGGACGACGTCGTCTGGCGCGGTCACGTAGAGCACGCGCCGGGTGCGCAGGACCGCTCGCCAGGACTCGATCTGACGGCGGGCGAAGGAGAGTGCGGTGGTGTCGTCGCTGGGGGCGGCAAGGGCGAGGCCGCGGTGTCCGCCTTCGGGGCGTTCGTAGGAGACGGTGAAGACGGTCGTCGGCGCTGTGGTGAGGTCGTCTCGGAGATCTTCGTTCGGTAAGGAGCGGGGGTCGGCGGTGAGACCGGACTGCCGGGCGTGTGCGGTGAGCAGGCGGTGGGCCGGGCAGTCGACCAGGCCGCGCGTGGGGTGCCGCCAGGAGGTGGGCACGGTCAGGCTGCCGGGGGCGACGTGGAGGGTGGTGGAGTGGAGTACTTCCGCGAGGACGCTTCGGTTCATCTTCCTGGTGGGGGGGTCGAGGGAGCGCAGGAGGGGCAACGACATCCAACACGTCCGCGCGGCTCTACTCCTCCTAGTGCCCGTGGTTGTCACTCCGATGGACCCCTGCGTGGGCGCGTCTGGCGTGCTCGTGCGAGGAGCGTGGCGGCAGCGGGGTTCGTGGCGTTCGGGCGAAGGGCTGCGGTCAGGGTGCGCAGGCGGTCGTCGGCGCGGGCGCTGCGGATTTCCGGAAGGATGTCGAGGAACTCGTGCCAGGTGTGGCATGCCTGTTCCAGGTGGCCGGATGCCAGCTGGGTCTCGGCCAGTTCGGCGAGTCCGAGGGCCCGGGAGCGGCGCTCGTCGGCGGGTCGGTGGCGCAGTGAGAGAGCGAGGGCCCGGGCGGCCGTACGGTGCTCTCCCTGGCTCTTGGCCACGGCCGCCCGCTGGAGCGCGAGTGAACCGGCGTGGAAGGCGCCGACGGCGGAGGTGCCGTCGGCCGACTTCTCCAGGCGCCGCTCGGCTGCCAGGAGGTGGCGGGTGTGGCGGTGGTCGCCGAGGACCGCCTGGGTGACGGCCAACTGGCCAAGGAGGAAAGCTTGTTGATGGGGCGGTGCGTGACGTGCTCCGGTCTGTACGGCGTGTTCGGCGAGCTGATCCGCCTGCGTGAGGTGGCCCAGCTCTTGGGCCTGCACGCTGAGTCCGCGCAGAGCGACCGCCTGGCCGATGGTGTCGCCGGCGTCGCGGGCGAGTTCGAGGCTCGTGAGATAGAAGCGCTGCGCCGCGGCGTGGCGGTTCATGTCGAAGTGGGCGAATGCGCAGAGGTAGGTGAGCTGTGCGGCGACCGTGAACAGGTCCCGCCGGACGGCGGGTTTCATGTCGCTTCTGAGCCAGGGCAACAGGGTGGTGGACAGGTATTGGCGCAAGGGTTCGCGCACCGATCCAGCTCCGAAGACGATGTCGCTGCGGGAGAAGACGGTGAGCAGTTCGCGGGCGGAGGCGACATGCGCCGCACCGACGGACGCCGGTGGAACGGACACTACGGCCCCGCCTTCTCCAGAACTCGCCGCACCGGACGGAATCGCCAGTGCCGCCAGCGAATAGGCGCCGACCAGGGCGAGACTGCGGCGGTCGGTGTCACGCAGGATCCGGTCGAGGTGTTCCACGGCGCTCCCTTCACCGGGCGGCGTCCCGGCGCCGTGTCCCGGCTGCCTGGTGTCGAGCAGTCCAGTGTCCTGTAGCAGGACCGGTCTGCCGAGACGTCGGGAGAGGGATTCCGCAACGAGATCGGGCACCGGGGGGCGGGGACGGCTGCCGGCCAGCCAGTGGGCGACCGTGGTGCGGTCGTAGTGCAGCGCGGCGCCCCGCTCGGCACCAAGTGCGTTGACCTTGCGGGCGAGTTGTGCCCCACTCCATCCGGCCTCGGCCAGGAGGAGTCGCAGGGCCTGGTTCGGCGTACGGGACGATCGCACACCTCTCTCCTTGTCCCACGCATCCGTTTGTGAGTACTGGCGTTCAACGTCCGCATGTGTTCAACACGCTTGCCTCCCGCATAGGCGGTGGAAGCACTATCGCTCAGGCAGGCTCAGAGTGCGGCCCTGCTCGGAGCGGCACACAGTGCGCACCGCAGGCGCATCCGGATCGGCCGTACGCCCCTTATGCACCACTGACCTGTCCGAACGGAAGGACGAGATGCGCACCAAGTCGCCGCGTACACCAGAGCCTTCGCCTTCCTGGCGGCGGACGGTTCATCTGTTCCCGGGGCAGGGAGACTTTTCCGTCGGACCCCTGATTCGTGCCACCCGGGCCAGCAGCATGGGCGCGGCCGTCCGTGAGGTCTTCGAGCAGACCGACGAGGTGGCGGTCGAGCGCGGCCTGCGGCCCCTGGGGCCGTGGCTGCTGGGGCAGCAGCCGCCCAGCGGGCGGGAGTTGGCGCAGGCGGCCACGGGCACTGCTCAACTGGCCCTGTTCGGCGCCTCGGTGGCGGTACACCACGCTCTGTGCGCGTCCTACGGAGTGCCGTCGGCGATCGTGGGAGTGAGTTTCGGAGAGATTGCCGCGCTGACCGCCGCCAAAGCCCTCACCATCCCGGACGGCGCACGGATAGCCCACGACCTCGCCGTCGTGCTGGCCTCCTGTCCCGGCGGGCTGAGTCTGCTCGGCTGCTCGGAGCAGTCGGCCCGTCGGTTGCTGGAGGGGGCCGGGGCGCCGGACACGGTGGTGGCGGTGGTCAACGACGACCAGTCCGTGGTGGTTGCGGGCCCCGTGCAGGCGCTGGCCCGGATCGAGAAGGTGGCCGGTGATGAGGGAGTGAGTGCCGTGCGGCTGCGGCTGCCGTTCTCCTCCCACCATCCGGCGCTGACCGACCAGTCCGAGGTGTTCGCCAGGTCGGTCCGCGCCTACCCCCTGGCCCAAGCGCGCGTGCCCGTCTACTCGGCCGTGGCCGGACGCCGCTACCGCCCCGACGACGATCTGCCCCAGCGCCTGGCGGACTGCCTGGTGCGGCCTGCCGGGGTGCCCACCGTGCTGCACCAGGCGGCCCTGCACCGGCCGGACGTCTTCTTCGAGGCGGGTACGGGCGACGCCCTGGCCCGGAGCGCCCGCCGGATCCTTGCCACAAGCCCTGCCGCCCCGCCCGTCCACGCCCCACTGGCCGAACTCAACTTCCCCTGGTGAAACCGCCTTCCGGTCCTGGAGGACCAGCGATGCCCCTTGAGCCCCTGCCGACCGCCACCCGCGACGAGATACAGCGACTCGTCCACGGCACCTGCGACCCCGTCTTCCTCTCCGAACTGCACCAGGCCCTCACCACCGGCCTCCCGGACGACAGCGGAGGCAGACAACTGCTGCACCGCCTGGGCCTGTTGGGCGACACCTTGCCGCACGACCTCTTCGAGGACCCGGCACGGCTGGCCGCCGCCCACGCCTGGGTGGCGGCCACCGACCCTTCCCTGTGCCTGGCGGCGCTCGTCCACCACCTGCTCTGCCTGGGATCCATCATCCAGCTCGGCGACGGAGCCGACGAGGTGACGGGCCGCATCAAGGCCCTGCGGTCCGGCCGGGCCAAGGGCGTCTACCTGATCACCGAGGCGGGCTCGGCCAACAGCCACCTCGCCACCCGGACCCGGGCCGAACTCGACCCGGAGACCGGCGAGTTCACCCTGCACACCCCGGATGTGCAGGCCGCCAAGTTCGGCAGCGCCGGCACCCTGGACATACCGCAGACGGCGGTGGTGCTCGCACGGCTGTTCACCGACGGCACCGACCGCGGGGTCTTCGCGTTCGTGGCCGACCTCACCGACGACGCAGGGCTGCTGCCGGGCGTCGAGGTCTCCTCGCCCATCGGCCTGGGCGCTCTGCCCCTGGACTACGTACAGGTGCGCTTTCACCAGGTCCGGCTTCCGCACGCGCACTGGCTGGCCGACGGCGCCTCCATCGCGCCCGACGGGGCCTTCCACGACCCGGCCGGGTCGGTGGAGCGGCGCCTGCAGCGCACCCTGCGCGTGGGCCAGGGGCTGTGGGCGACGATGCCCGCGGTGGCGGCCGCCACCAGCCGCCAGTCCGCCGTACAGGCCGTCACCTACGCACAAGCCCGCAGTACCCGGGGGAAACTGGCCCCTGGCGTGCCGCTGCTGACGTACCGGACCCAGCAGCGCGCCGTGCTGGGCGCCCTGGCCGACGCGTTCGCCCTGACCTGCGCCGCTCACGGCGCGCGCGTCCTGTGGGAGGAATCCCGGACGGCCTCCGGGGACCAAAGCGGTGCGGAGATGGGCTTCAGCCCGTGGACGGCCGTCCATCAGCCGCTGGCCGCGTACAAGGCCGCGGCGGTACGGCTGGCCGCCCGCGTCAGTGCCGAATGCCAGCGCCGCTGCGGCTTCTCCGGACACCTGGACGCCAACCGGCTGGCCGCCTACCACGGCTTCCACCACGCCTTCGACGCGGCCGGCGGGGACAACCAGCTCATCTTCTACGACATCGGACGCGCCCTCGCCGAAGCCGGAACAACCGGGCAGGCGACAGACCCCACGCCGCCTGCGGCCGGCACACCGCCCACGTCCGCGTACTGGTGGCCGGCGGTCGCACGACGCCACCAGCACGACCTGACCCGGCACCTCGTCGAGCAATCGCGCGCCGGAGACCTGGGCAGCCCTTTCGAGCGGTGGAACCCGCTGCTGGAGGACGCCGGTCTCCTCGGCGAGATCTACGCCAACGCCCTCGTCGCTGAGGATGTCACCCGCACCCTCGCCGGGATCCGGGACCGCGAACTAGCCGACGCTCTACGTGCGTTGGCGGCCCTGCACGGCGTCACGGCGGCCCGCCGCTGGTCGGGCCCTTTGCTCGCCCTCGAAACACTGCGCCCGGCGGACATCCAGGCGCTGTCCGATGCCGCCGACGAACTCTGCGACGAGATCCTTCCCCACCTGCCCCTGCTGACCGAGGCGTTCGCCCACCCCGACGACATCGCGCCGACGGCCTGCGACCCCGCGCTTGCAGCCGAGGGCGCCTGGACCCGAGGAGGCACGGCATGACGGGCGAGCGTCCTATCGGGATCCTCGGCATGGGCACTCACCTGCCGCCCACCGTGCGCACCAACGACGAAGTGGCGCGCGGCGCCGGCGTGACGGCCGAATGGATCAGCGAACGCACCGGAGTCCTCAAACGCCACGTGGCCGGCCCCGAGGAGGCCGCCTCGGACTTGGCGGCGCACGCCGTCCGGGCGGCGGCCGACGCCGCCGGCATCGACGTGGCCGACATCGGTCTGCTGATCTGCGGCACCTCCACCCCCGACGAACTGGGGCCGTCAACCGCATGCCGCATCCAGACGGCGGTGGGCGCCACCAACGCGGTCGCCCTCGACGTCGCCGCCGCCTGCTCCGGCTGGCTGTTCGCGGCCAAGGTGGCGCACGACTGGCTGCGCGGCAGCGACGAGATCCGGTACGCGGCCGTGGTGGGCGTCGAGGCGTACTCGAAGTTCCTCGACCCGACCGATCGGGGGACCGCGGTCCTGTTCGCCGACGGGGCAGCCGCCGCCATCCTGGGGCCGGTACCGGACGGCCAGGGCTTCACACAGTTCAGCCTCGGCTCCGACGGCACCCTCGCCGACCGCGTCCTGATCCCGGCAGGCGGTAGCCGCCGCCCGGCCAGCACGGCCAGCCTCACCGACAACGGCCACCGCATCCACATGGACGGCCGCACCATCGGCCGGTTCATCATCGACACCTTCCCCCGCCTGATCACCGACGCCCTCGACCGCGGCGGGCTGGGCATCGAGGACATCGACTGCGTCGTCGCCCACCAGCCCAATCCCGTCCTGCTCCGGCGCATCGGCGCCGACCTCGGCATCCCCCCCGACCGCCTGGTGGTCGTCGGCGACGAGGTCGGCAACATCGGCGCCGCCAGCGCACCCTACGCCCTCGCCCGCGCCGCCACCGGAGACCGGCTACGGCCCGGCGACCGCGTGCTGCTGGCCGTCTTCGGCGCCGGCATGACCTGGGGCAGCGCCCTCCTCACCTGGAGCGGAGCGCACGCCCTCACCTCGACACAGACCGCCGTACGTCCCGCGTCTGAAGGAGTGCTCCGATGAACGCCCTGGACCTGTTCCGCCTGGACGGCGCCCGCGCGCTGGTGACCGGCGCGTCCCGTGGCATCGGCAAAGCCGTCGCCGAGGCTCTGGCCGACGCGGGCTGCGAACTGGCAGTCACCGCCCGCACCCTGCCCGCCCTCGACCACACCCGCAAGGCTGTGGAGAAACGGGGCCGCGAGGCGGTCGCCCTCGACGGGGACCTCGCCCTACCGGGCACGGCGGCCGACCTGGTCGACCGGGCAGCCGCCGCACTCGGCGGCCTGGACGTCGTCGTCCACAACGCGGGCACCCTGCCCACAACCGAGGACGGCAGTCCCCGGCTGGCGCCACTCCAGCACGCCCGCCAGCAGGACTGGGACGCCGTCGTCACCGTCAACCTCAACGCCACCGCCGCCCTGTGCCGGGCCGCCCACCCGCACCTGGCCGACTCCGGCCGCGCCAGCCTGATCCTGATGTCCTCCGTCGCCGGGCTCGTCGGCACCCCCATGATGGAGGCGTACGCCGCCACCAAGGCCGCTCAGCTCTCCCTCACCCGAAGCCTCGCGGTCGGCTGGGCCCGCCAGGGCATCCGCGTCAACGCCCTGTGCCCCGGCTGGACCCGCACCGACATGACCGCCTTCGCCAGCGAGACGGGCCCGCTGTCCGACTGGCTCACCAGCCACGTCCCCATGGGCCGCTGGGCAGACGCGGACGAGGTCGTCGGCGCCACCCTCTTCCTCGCCTCCCCGGCCGCGTCGTTCGTCACCGGACACGCACTCGTCGTCGACGGCGGACTCGCCGTACCCGACGGCGGCCTGGCCGGCCACCCCAAGCCCGCCTCCCCCTTCGCCACTACATGAACACCTCTGTGCCCACCGGCAGTTCCACCGCGGTAATCGCGGGAATCGGCGCCTGCCTGCCGCCACACGTCGTCGACAACGACACGATCGTCGTGCGCGGCGCCCTGCACACCGACGACACCTGGATCCGCGACCGCACCGGCATCGCCCGCCGCCGCCACGCCGAGCCCGGCACCAGCACCGGCGACCTCGCGGCCGGTGCCGGACGGGCCGCGCTCGCCTCCGCCGGGGATCTACGCCCCGACATGCTGCTGCTCGCCACCACCACACCCGACCACCCCTGCCCCGCCACCGCCCCCTCCGTCGCCCACAGACTGGGCCTGGGCACCGTCCCCGCCTTCGACCTCTCCGCGGTCTGCTCGGGCTTCCTGTACGCCCTGGCCACGGCGGACGCGCTCATTCGCAGCGGCGCCCGCACCACCGTCCTGGTGATCGGAGCCGACACCTACACCACCATCGTCGACCCCACCGACCGCGAGACCGCGCCGATCTTCGGCGACGGCGCTGGAGCGGTCCTGTTGCGCCCTGGCACGCCCGACGAACCCGGGGCTCTGATCGCCGCCGACCTCGGCGCCGACGGCAGCGGCAGCGACCTCATCACCGTCCCCCACGGCGGCTCCCGCCACCCCCAGCACCTGCCCCCAGCCGACCCGGCCGCGCGCCACTTCCACATGCAGGGCCGCACGGTCTACGCCCACGCCGTACGCCATATGACGCAGTCCGCCAACTCGGCTCTCCAACAGGCGGGTTGGGTCCCTGACACGGTACGTGCCTTCGTCGGGCACCAGGCCAACCAGCGCATCCTGGACTCCGTCGCGGACCGTCTGGGCATCGCGCCCGCCCACCGGTTCGGCAACATCCGCGACCTCGGCAACACCGCGGCCGCCTCCATCCCCCTCGTCCTGGCCGACCCGGCCGTCCACCAAGCCGTCCCGCCCGGCGAGCGCTCCCTGCTGACCGCCTTCGGCGGCGGCCTGACCTGGGCCTCTGTCGCCCTGCACTGGCCCGCTGCCGTCCCGGCCACCGAAGCACCGCCCACTGATCTCGACACCACCCCCGTGTGCACCCCTGACCTCTCAAGGAGCCACCCGTGGACCACGTCTACGACCACCTCGTGACCCTCCTCAGCGACAAGTTCGAGGTGGACCCCGACCGCATCGCCCCGGACGCCACTCTCGACACCCTGGAACTGGACTCCCTCGCCGTGGTGGAGCTCTATGTCACCCTCCAGGAGCAGTGGCAGATCCCGCTCGACGACTCCGCCGCCTCCGGCGAGCTCACCGTCGCCGACGTGGCCCGCGCGGTGACCGCGCTGCTGGACGCGGGCGCACCCGCCCCGGGACACCAGGCCGCACAGTGATCGACGAGGTGGCCGTGACCGGCATCGGCCTCGTCACGCCCGGCGGCATCGGCGTGCAGGACACGTGGGAGACGGTGTGCGCCGCCCGGTCCACCGCGCGCACCGACCCCGTGCTGAGCGACCTGCCGGTGACGATGTCCTGCCGAGTTCCGGACCTCCCTGCAGGCCGGGGCCGTCTGTGGCGCTTCGACCGCGGCACCCGGTTCCTGCTGACCGCCGCACGGGAGGCCCTCGACTCCGCCGGCCTGGAACCGGCCGACTGGGATCCCGCCCGCGTGGCGGTGGTCATCGGCACCGCGGCCGGCGGCATCGACACCCTCGAAGCCCAGCACCACAAGTTCCTCACCACCGGGCCCACCGCCCTGTCCCCCCTCACCATGCCGGCCTTCCTCCCCAACATGACGGCCGGCCAACTCGCCCTGGACCTCGGGATCACCGGCCCTTCCCTGCAGACCTCCACGGCCTGCGCCTCCGGGGCCACCTCCGTCATCACCGCCTGCCTGCTCCTGCAAACCGGGGCTTGCGACATCGCCCTCGCCGGCGGCACCGACGCCATGGTCACCCCCCTGTGCGCCGCCGCCTTCGCCAAAATGGGCGCGCTGTCGAAGCGCAGCCACGACCCTTCCCGTGCCTCCCGCCCCTTCGACAAGGACCGCGACGGTTTCGTACTCGGCGAGGGATCCGGCATTCTCGTCCTCGAACGCCGACGCCATGCCGACGCCCGCGCCGCCCGCACACTGGCCCGCCTCGCCGGCCACGGCGCCACGAGCGACGCCCACCACCCAACGGCCCCTCACCCTGAGGGGGCGGGTCTGCGGGCGGCGACCCGCACCGCCCTCGACCAGGCGGGCGCCACCCACGACGACGTCGACCACATCAACGCCCACGGCACCAGCACCCCGCTCAACGACAGCGTGGAAGCCACCGTGATCCGCGACCTCTACCCCGGCCGGCCGCCCTCCGTCACCTCCGCCAAAGGCGCCCTGGGCCACGCCATGGGAGCCGCCGGCGCCATCGAGGCCGCCCTCACCGTCCTGACCATCGCCCACGCCACCACGCCCCCCACCGCCAACTTCACCGCGCCCGACGCCACCACCACCGCCATCGACCTCGTCACACAATCCCCCCGCCCCCACCCCGTCCACCTCGCCCTCAGCCACTCCCTGGGCTTCGGAGGCCACAACACGGTGCTCGCTTTCACCGCCCCGTGACGGCACTCCCGCCAGAGCCACACTCCGAACTCAGTCGATCACGCCGTCATACGACGGCACGCAGCCCTGACGCCGGCTGCACATCGCGCAGGCCTTCGGCTGCACCAGCTGCGACGGCGCCTACCCGTGGATGGCGCTGACCTTCTGTTGCGGCGTGACCGGCTTGACGACCTGGCGGCCCGTGCGGCGGTTTGCCTCGTCCGGGGTCCAGCGGGCCCTGCCCGGCGGTGGCGTGAGGATCGTCGCAAACCGCTCTTCCTCGTCGGCGATGGACGCGAGGATGTTGTGGACGGCGAAGGAGACCTCCGCGACCCGGCGGTCCTTGGGCCACTTCGACGCGGTTTGCCGGGCCTGTTTCACCGTGTACTAGGACATGCCGATGTCCTCGGCCAGACGGAACAGCGATTCCTTCACCGTGAACAGGCCGCCGGCCGGCACCGCACCGCCGTGCCCCCGCATCGGCTCGATCTCCAGCGCGTAGTCGCCGACCGTGAACAGCATGCCGCTGGCCGTCTTCACCAGTTCCCGCAGCTCAGCCACGATCTCCGCATAGCGGTTCGCGCTGACGCTGCCGACCTTGTCCTCGGTCGTCTCGACGGCCGCTTTTATCTCTTCGGGCATGGCTTCACCACCAACCCGCAGGCCGGGCACGGCAGTTGGCCGTGACAAGACCCGGCCCGCCTCTGAAACCTGAGAGTCAGACCGAAAATCCTTTGATCACAAAGAACGACCGCAATTGACCGGGATGTGACCGAAGTTGGGATTCGGATGCGTTCGCGTTGCGGTCACTGTGACCGTTCGTCGAACGATTCCTTCCGGGCCCGCCAGGCCCTCGTCACACACCGCCGCGAGCAGTAGACCGCGTTCGAACGACGGCCCACCCCGGCCACCCATGTGGCCCCACACTCCGGGCACTCGGCCCGGCCGACGCCGCCGAGCTCGGCCGCCACCCGCTTGCGCAACCGCAGATCCCGGCGCCACCGCCTGGCCCGGCAGGCCGCCGAGCAGAACCGCGTACGAGCTGGAGCACCCGGCCTCAACCGTTCATCACAACCCTCGCACACCCGCACCCGGCCCCGTGGACGATCGGGGGCGGGTGCCGAGCCGGGCCCGGCGGCAGCCCACTCCCCCGCAGGAAAGAGCTGTCTCATGCGCATGCGACACCGTCTCGCCGCTCTGCTGACCGGCGCGCCCGTGCTGCTGGCCTGGTCCCTGGCCACGGCCGCGACCGCGACCGCCGCCGATCCAACGACGCTGACCAGAGGTTTCTACGTCAGCCCCGACTCCAGTCCCGCGGCATGGGTGGCCACCCACCCCTCCGACACCCGTACTCCGGCCATCCGCGACAACATCGCCGCCCGGCCCATCGCCCGCTGGTTCGGCACCGGATCCACCGGTGACACTATCGCGAGCTACGTCGGAAAGGCCGACAGCCACGATCAGCTGCCCGTCCTTGTCGCCTACAACCTCCCCGGACGGGACGCCTGCGGCGGCGAGTCATCAGGCGGCGCCGACAGCGTCGCCGAGTACAAGACCTGGATCTCCACGTTCGCCGCGGCTGTCGCCGATCGCCCTGCCGTGGTCGTCATCGAACCCGACGCACTGGGCGACTTCAGCTGCATGTCCGACGCGGCGATCAACGCGCGCCTGGACATGCTGCGGTACGCGACCCAGATGTTCCAGCAGAAGGCCCCGAACACCTGGGCCTATCTGGACGGCGGCAACGCCGGCTGGACCTCGGCGACGACCATGGCCGACCGCCTGGCCGCGGCCGGCGTCACCAACGTGCGCGGCTTCTCCGTCAACGTCTCCAACTACTACAGCACCAACGCGTCCCTCACCTTCGCCAACGCCGTCAAGGCCGACCTGGGAGGCGCCTCGCAGTTCGTCGTCGACACCAGCCGCAACGGCAACGGATCCAACGGCGAATGGTGCAACCCCGCCGGCCGCAAACTCGGGACTCCGCCGCAGACTGGCGGCGGGGCCGACATGCTGCTCTGGGTGAAGACCCCCGGCAACTCCGACGGACAGTGCGGCACCGCACCGACCGTCCCTGCCGGCGAGTTCAACGCTGATCTCGCCACCCGCTTGATCTACGGGACCTGATCGACGCAGCGCCCGAGGGTGCCGACTATCGGCGCGGGCCGACAATGAGCCTTCCCGACCTGCTGTTGGTGAAAGCGAGTTGTACGCTTCGGCAGCACGGCGAAGCTCCTGGTGGATGAGTTGTTCATCAAGATCAACCGTCGTTCCGGGAGCTCCGTGTGCTCGTCCAGCCGTCGGCCGTCGACCTGTCCACCGCGCACCCGCGCCACCTGAGCTGCGAACTGGAACCTCGGCGCCGGGACATCGGAACCCGGTGGCAGCGTCCGACCGCGGGTCGTCAGGCTCTGCTCGCCCTGGCCCGCCTACGCTGCGGTGATTCGTACGCGCAGCTCGCGGCCGGGTTCGGTATCGGCGTCGCCACCGGGTACCCGCTCTGTCCGCGAGGCGAACGACGTCCTGACCGTGCTCGCGCCGACGGCCGACGACGTGATGGTGACGGTCCGCGCAAGGGGTACGTGATCCTCGACGGCTCCGTGCTGCCGCTCAACCGCGTTGCCGCCGACCGGCCTTCCTGTTCGGGCGGGAGCACGGCATCATCGCCACCCTCGCCGAAGCCGACCTGAAGCGTTGGTCGGGCAAGGCGTATCAGGGCGCGACTCTGAACGTGCGAGTCCCGTTCAAGGGGCGCCACCTCAAGCAGTGGCAGGGCCGTCACCACACCACTCACGCCAAGGTCCGCTGCGTCGGCGAGCAGGCCGTGGCCATGGCCACGCTCAAATGCTGGAGCCCGCTTCGCAGGCCGTGCCGCCGCATCACCCGCATCACCCGCATCACCCGCAATCGTGCAGGCCGTCCCACGGTCGTCAGCGCGCCGTCGCGGACACAGCCTGCCGCTACCTGGCCAACAACGCCGACCACAACCACTACGACCGGGTCCTTGAGGCCGGATGGCCAAGCGCCGGCGGAGTCGCCGAGGCTAGCAGCACGCCATTTGATCGCGGACCGGCTCGATATCACCGGAAGCCGCCGGAGCCTCGCCGGGGCCGAGGCCGCCCTCACCCTCCGCACCGTCAGCAGCAACGGCGACTTCACCCGATACCAGGCCTTTCGCACCGCGAGAGAACACGAGCGCGCCTGTCCCCAACTCGACCAGCAGGACTGCGGCCTTCGGCCTGACCGGTGATCTCACTCGGAAAGGGCCCTACCCCAGCCGTTCTGTGTCAGGCTCCCAGCGTGATGGCGAGGGTGACGATGGCTCCCACGGTGCCGAGCCCGATGTCGAGGTGGTCGGTCAGGTGCCGGGTCAGCCACAGGCCCCGGCCACGCTCGCCCGTCTCGAGCCCCGGCGGCTCCGGCGGGATGATGTCCGCGCTGAAGCCGGGCCCGTCGTCGGTGATACGGCAGTGCAGCATGCCGTCACCGTTATATGCCACCAGACGGCCCTCTCCGCCACCGTGCTCGATCGCATTGGACAGCACCTCGTGGACGGCAAGGACGAAGTCGTCCCTGCGTGACTCGCACAGCCCGCTGCGTTCGGCGCACTCGGTGATCCGCAGGCGCAGTCTGGGCAGGTCGCAAGCCATGAACCGGGTGTCGAGCAGCGGCGCCCTGGGCGCGGGGGGCTTGATCGTCATGCCGCTACCTCGCACAGGACCAGCCGGTCGATCGTTCCCGCACCGAGCAGGCGGAGCACCTTCGCCGGAGTGGGCCCGCAGCGGATCTCCATCCGCTCGCACCCCTTGTCCCCCGCCAGCAGGCGCAGCAGCGCCGCCGCACAGTCCACACCCAGAAAGCACAGGTGGGTGAGGTCCAGCAGGAGGCGGGACGCTCCTTGACTCTGTGCGAGCGCGGCACGCACTTCGATCTGCAGCTGCGTGCGGGTGGCCACGTCGGCATCACCAGCCAGCCGCAGCCCGTTGACCGTGTGCACGGCCTCCAGTGCGCCGAGCCGTTCCAGCAACGCGACCGGGTGGCCGACCCGCATGGCCTCGACGACTTCCGGGGCGAAGCGCCGGCGGTCGTAGGTGCAGATCTCGGCGTAGCGGCGGTCGGCGAACAGCGCGTCAGCGTGGGTCTCGCGGTGCATGACGGCCTCGACGTCAGGTCCCAGGTCCTGGACCCAGGCCATGTCGATCACCGACCTGAGACCCGCGTAGCCCTCCGCGTGGGCCCGTTCGGTCTCCTCCCACAGCCGGCTGATCTGACGTTTTGCAGTGAACCGGGTGTCGGGGAGGATCAGCTCGCGCATGCTGCTGAACGCCAACTGACCCCGGGCGCGGGCCGCTTCGGCCGTCGGGCTGTGGGCGTGCAGCCGCTCGTACACCTCATCGCGCGGGACGCCGGGGTCGGCGAGCATGACCACCTTCTCGCCGCGGGCCAGCCCGCGGTGCGCGAAGGCGATGAGGATGCCCCAGCGAGCCTCGTCGTCGTCGTAACTGGCGAACGCGTGATCACCCAGCCGCATCCGCTCCACGGGGACACCGGAGGGGTTGGCGCGCGCAGGCGGGGACATTGCATCCCCTTTCTGTCTTCTGCCCTGTGCCGCAGAGGAACGGCTCGGGTACCGATGAGGTCGACGGTAGTCATCACTGCCGGGCATTTGAAGGATTGCCCTGAAAACGACGTACGGTGACCAGTTGCGCTCTCCGAGTCGGCCAGCCGGTGCCGAGTATGGCCATGTGATGCGCGGATCTGTCGGCCCGGCTCCTATCCTCTACTCCGCCTGTTGTCAGCACAGAGACCCGTATCCGCGGTACTCGCCGTCCCCCAGCGCGCCGAACTCCTCATCGCCTCCGCACTGAAGCCCACTGCTTCCGTTGACGATGGAGTCACCTCCGGTGGTGTCGATGGAGGCGAGGCCGACGGCAAACTCAGCGATCTTCGTTGAAGGGCTTGCACCCCCTCAGATCGCCGGCATGGAGGACGGCCAGCGAGGCAGCCGTTGATGAGGTGAGGGCGGTACTGGATCTTTCTCATGGCGTGGCGGATGGTCTGGATAAGGTGCTCGGGTGCGGTGAAGGCGGGTATGGGACAGCCAGCCGCACCGCTGCAGCAGCGACCAGATGCCCTCGACCGGGGTGAGACCGGATGCGTAGGAGGGCAGGCAGCTGGTAGACGGTCAGCCAGTCGTGCCGGGCGGTGAACTGCCGCATCCCGTAGGTGAGATGGACGTTCAAATCGTCCCAGACCAGCACGATCGGGCCGCCTGGCTGCTGATGGGCGGTGATGAGCAGGTCGCGGTAGTCAGTCCAGGCGAAGTTCTTGCGTCCGTCGCGCCGCCGGCCCTCGTCACGGCGCGGCCGGTGGATCAGCCGGGACCGCTGGCCCGGCTGGCAGCAGGCCGGCGCGGCGATCGAGCAGGAGCAGGTAATCGCAGGCGTCGGTGAGCTCGCTGGTGCCGTGCGAGGACATCACCGCTGTGCTGTCGGTGTCCGTGTCCGTGTCGGTGTCGGTGTCGGTGTCGGCAGGGTATGCCAGAAGCAGGCCCATCAGCTCCTGGCGCACGCCAGGACGTCGACGTCGGCCATCGGCTCGTCGACCGGCAACAGATCGGCGCCGCGGGCCTGCAGTGGCCGACTTGAGGGGCCCGGATGGTACCCGGCTTCCAGTACTACTCCACCGACCGCACCGCCACCGGCACGACCGGCGCGGCCGCGATGCCGATCACGGCGAAAGACCACATCCCGAAGAGCTGGCCGGCCGGAGCCACCTACACCCCTGGGCGACAACGAACCGGGCGCGAAGACGTGCAAGGACCTGAAAGCTCTACCCACCTTCTCCGGGACGGTGAACGCCAAGGCGCGGCAGGGCAACACGGGCTCCTCCGACCTGCTCTTCCCGGTCTACGAACCGGCCATCAGCCACAGCCCGCCCGCGGGACGGGTGCCGAGCGGCGCGCGGGGCGGCGCCCCGTTCGCACTCGCGCCCCGCTGGTGCACCGCCACCGCCTGGCCACCTCCCCCCGGGAACCGAGCGAGAAGGGCACGGCGACGTTCAGTTGCGTGCCCCCCCCTCAGCGCAGGCTCCGATTTCTCAGTGGAGTACTAGGCCGGTCCCGGCGGCCACCGGTACAACTCGGCCCGGCGGGGAGATGCACACCATGCAGAAACTGAGACCGATGCCCGCATGAACGGTGGAGAAACCAGGGAATTCGACCGTATGTTCTTGCATTAGCCGGGCACAAGGTGCGACGGAGGTTGATAACTATGGTTCCCCTGCTTGTCGTTCTTCTCCTGGCACTGCTCCTCTTCGGCGCAGGTTTCGCGCTCAAGGCACTGTGGTGGCTCGCAGTCATCGTGCTCGTCGTCTGGCTGCTGGGCTTCGTCATGCGCTCCGCTGACGCAGGTGGTCGCAAGGGCCGCTGGTATCGCTGGTAACCCGCCAACAGCACCATGCCTGTGGCTCCGGATGCATCCGGAGCCACAGGCATGTGCCGGATCGATGGAACGTCTGCGCGGCGATGAGGGCAGCATCCCCGCGTGATCGACTACCTTGCCGACGCGGCCTGGGACCGTGAACTCGACGACGTCTTCCTGCACCTCGGCCACCGTTTCGGGTCGGCCCGGGTGCGAGGATGCCCGGGTCCAACATTGGACGCGGCACGCTGATCTTGAACACACCTTCCGCTGTGAAAAGCAGACGCTCGGCTGGACGCGTCCCAAGCTCCATACTCCCGAGGCGGCGGACCGATGGACATGGATCGTCATCGCCACCCACACTCAGCTCCGCCTCACCCGAGAGGCCGCGGTCGACCTCCGCCGGCCCTGGGAGAAGTCGGTCGAGCCCACCCGGCTCACCCCAGCCCGCGTCCGCCGTGGGTTCAGGAACATCCGCCCCCACTTGAATGGTCCGGCCCGTGCGCTCAAGCCTTCAACTCCAGTCCCAGGAAGCCCACTTGGCTCGACGAACCGGCATCCGGCCCGCCGTTGCGACGTAGGCAAGACCATCAGACGCCCCGAAAGCATCACCGAACGCGATCAACTCAGACGCTGAACACGGCGTCAGAAGGGGACGTTCAGCCCCGCTTCCCGCAATCGAAGCAGTGCCCTGCCCATGCACTCGGCAACCGAGGCCCCGCCGGCCCTCATCCCACCGACCAGCGGCCCACCAGAAGCGTGCGCGTCCACCGTGCCTGACGAGTCGGCCCGATCCGGTGTTCTCCTCTGCGCGCAGCCTCCTGACCGCCTGCTTGGCGGACGTCGTGCCGGGAGCTGCCTGACAGCGACGCGACGTGGCAGCGGACGTTGCGGTGCGACTCACGATCAGCCACATGCTGCTTTCGGTCCCGGGCCCGAGGACGTCCCTGGACGCGTCGTCCGGGTGACGTGCGCTGTTCTGGGCCTTCCCAGGCACTCGGCGGACGCATGACGCAGTCTTCGGCCTACGTGGGTACCGAGAGCCACCTGGCGCGACCGGTGGCCGTGGAGGCGTCTAGAGCTTGGGGCCAGGATTTCTGGGCTGGCCACCCATCCTGTGGTCACTCCAGTCGATACCGTCGTCGTGCTCCTTGCTTCGCGCGAGTCCGAGAAACCCGAGAAGAGGCAGAAGAAGGAAAAATATCCCGCACAGGCTACCTACAGCGACGTACGTCAGGGCTGCCGCGATCACGGCGAAGGTGATGTCGCTGAGGATCCGAGCCCATCGTGGGAACGGTGCACGCCACGCGAGGTAGCGACGGTACATGCGCCTCCGCCGATCGTGTTTTCCCTGGCTTGCTGCCTTGCTCATGAAAGCGGCGTGTCCTTCCGGGAGGGTCGGCTGAGCAGCCGTGAATCGTTCGTTACGGGCTTCCCGCTTGTGCGTCATGAGTAAGGGTGGGGTGGGCCAGATTGAGCCTAGGGCTGCGGTCCGCCGTGCAGTTTGCGCATGCTCACAATCGACCAAGAGGGGCGCAAGGTGTTCGGTGAGATGCGGGGCCCGCTCATCGAAAGTTGAACCTGAACCGTTTGCTGTCGTCCCGCGGCAACGCGCGAATAGCCTTGACTCAGAAGCCCGCCGACGGTCGCATCGTCGTCGGCCTGCGCCTGCTGGAGACCGCCTCCCCGGCTCCCCGGGGCACACATTGCGGGCCGTGGCCATGCCGTTCATGGACGATCTCTTCCATGTCACCCGCCAGCACGTGCTGCTCGCCGTACGCGGCCGGTCGGAGGCTCTCCTGGTCGAGCGGCTGTCGGCTCGCGACGCCAGTCCCGTGCGCTACCGCGTGGGCGGCCGTCTCCCCTTGACCGCCACCGGTGTGGGATTGGTGCTGCTCGCCATCGCGCCGCCGGCCGTCCAGGACCACGCCATCGCCGCCTAAGACGCCGTTTCTTTTGGTGTGATTGGGGCTACCGGGGCTATGCGTCGGCCCATCCCGCAGTG
>NZ_QFRX01000015.1 GCF_003143935.1 Streptomyces sp. Act143
TACTCAGGTTGAATCGGTGATGTCCGGGCTGTGGTGACGGGTCGTGATCCCTGCGGTACGACGTCTTCATGCGGTATGCGCAAGGGGGCGGGCTGACGCCTGCCGGGCAGGTGAAGCGGGAGGCCGTGCGATTGGAGGCGGCCAAGTGGTTCGAGGCCGGGGCGGGCACGGCCCGGATCGCGGCCGAGTTACGGGTGACGGACCGGTCGGTGCGCCGGTGGCGGGCGGCCTGGCGGCAGGGCGGTGCCAGAGCGTTGGCGTCGGCGGGGCCGATGGCGGTGGAACGGCTGTCCCCGCAGCAGTGGCAGCGGCTGGAGGCGGAGTTGAAACGGGGCCCGCTGGCGCACGGCTTCGACGATGAGGCGCAGGGCTGGACGCTGAAGCGGGTGAAGCTGCTGATCGGCCGGTTGTTCCACGTCGGCTATACCGTGCAGGGCGTGTGGCGGCTGCTGAAGCGGCACGGCTGGAGCTGCCAGGTGCCCGTGCAGCGGGCGCTGGAGCGGGACGAGGCGGCGATCGAGGTGTGGAAGGCCGAGGTGTGGCCGCGGGTAAAAGTACCGCGCACGACCTGGGCGCCCACATCTGTTTCGCGGACGAGTCCGGCCAGTCGCTGATCCCGCCGAAGGGCCGCACCTGGGCCCCGCGCGGAGCCAGACCCGTTGTGCGGGTGGCCGGGAGGCGCGGCGGCCGGGTCAACATCGCCGGCGCGGTGTGCTTCAAGCCCGGCCACCGCCCGCGGATGTTCTTCAAACTGCACGTGAACCGCGGCCGCAGGGGCGAGCCGAAGACCTTCGCCTGGAACGACTACCGGGACTTCATCCGCATGGTGCACCTGCAGCTCGGCACCCCCGTCGTGTGGGTCTGGGACAACCTGAGCGTGCACCTCCAGCAGGAACTCTTCGACTTCGAGGCGGAACACAAGGACTGGCTGGTCATCTTCCATCTGCCGCCGTACGCACCGGAGCTCAACCCGCAGGAGGGCATCTGGAGTCTGCTCAAGCGGGCCCTGGCCGACTTCGCCGCCGCCGACCTCGCGCACCTGACCCGCGTCATCAAGCGGAAACTCAAGAAGATCCAATACCGACCGCACCTGATCACAGGCTGCCTGCCGACCACCGGCCTGGACCTTCAGGGCCTGATCGAGACACCGGACATCACCGATTCAACCTGAGTA
>NZ_QFRX01000016.1 GCF_003143935.1 Streptomyces sp. Act143
ACGACGTCGGCGCCGAAGCCGCCGGTCAGCTCCCGGATCGCCTCGACCGGGTCGCTCTCGCGCGAGTTGACCGTGTGCGTGGCGCCCAGCTTCTGCGCGGTCTCCAGCTTGCGGTCGTCGATGTCGACGGCGATGATCCGCGCCGCGCCCGCGAGGTTCGACCCGGCGATCGCCGCGTCCCCGACCCCGCCGCAGCCGATGACCGCGACCGTGTCACCCCGGCCGACGTTGCCGGTGTTGATGGCCGCGCCGAT
>NZ_QFRX01000017.1 GCF_003143935.1 Streptomyces sp. Act143
GACCTTGCCATCGCGAATCTTGACGTTGATGGCATCCACGAAGACAACCGGGTAAACGCGGTCCAGCGGGCGGGCCTGCCATTCCGCCATGCCCTCCATCACCTTGTCCGTGATCGTGGTGATGGTCTGCTTGGACACCTCCGCGCCGTACACCTCGGCCAGATGAGCCGATATCTCCCCGTGCGTGAGGCCCTTCGCGGACAGGGAAAGCACCATCTCGTCCATGCCGGTCAGCCGGCGCTGCCGCTTGCGGACGATCTGCGGTTCGAAGGTGCCGGCGGTGTCGCGGGGCACCTTCACCTCGACCGGGCCGACGTCGGTCAGCACCGTCTTGGCCCGGGTGCCGTTACGGCTGTTGCCGCTGTTCCTGCCGGCCACATCGTGCTTGTCGTAGCCGACGTGGTCGGTGATCTCGCCCTCCAGGGCGGACTCCAGCACCCGCTTAGACGCCGTTTCTTTTGGTACCTGCGGGTCGTTGAATGCTTCGTGGGAGACCTGGTTGAGCGG
>NZ_QFRX01000018.1 GCF_003143935.1 Streptomyces sp. Act143
CCGCGAGCGGCGGTGAGTGACCAGGCAGGCGTCTGAACACACGGCATCCACGCGTCCGCCGTCCCCACGGGGCGGCGGACGCGCCCACTGCGGAGGGAAGATCCGATGACGAACAACAGCCACTCCGTTCCCCCCGACGGTCGTGGGACGGCGGGGCCAACTGCGACTGCCTGGGCGCTGTTGCGCCGCGGAGCCGCCCATCCCCTCACGCGCGTCACGGCCGCCGCCCTGCTGCAGGCCCTGGCCACGCAGGTCGGTCGGCCCGCCGGCCCACGCCCCCCGGCCGGTGGCTGCCGGAGTGCGGAGGGATGAGGCGGCGGGCCCGGACGGACCGGGCGAGGCCAGCCGCTCAGGTGCCGTCGGCGGCGGTGCGCGAGACGGCCCCACGCCGTGCAGAGCGTGATCTTCACGGCGGCCACGGCCAGGACCGCTGCCGTGGCCCAGCCCGTCCAGTGGGTGCGGAGAGCGCCGCACCGGCCAGACCCAGGGATCGCGGAGCGGACCGGAACCGGCCGGGCCACGCTGGACAAGTACGTCCCGGACGTCGTGTCGATCATGAGGGCCTGGGATGAGCGGCAGATCGCAGGTCATTCGGAAGAGCCGGCCGCCCTCCGGGGCCGGCCCGGTGCCGTCGGCGAGCGGCTGACCGGCGGTCCTGATGGCGTACGCCTTGATCCAGCAGCGCCGCCACGGCCACGGCCCTGAGGTCGGTGCCGCGCTGCATCGCGGCGCGCATGTCGCCCGCGCCGAGCGGCATCTGCTCCGCTTCGTCGGCGACCTGCTCGCGGAAGGTGCGGCGGCCGGCGAGGTGCGGGACGACGTGGCCCCGGAGGAACTCGCCGCCTACGGCCTGCACGCCCTCGGCGCGGCGGGCGGCCTGTCATCCGAGACCGCGCTGCGCAGGCTTGTCCAGGTCACCGCGGACGGCCTGCGCGCATCCCCGCCTTCCTGATCGCGCGCTCCGGAACGCAAGATGCCCCTGCCGGAGGCGTAAACCTCCGGCAGGGGCGGACGTGGCGTGGTGCGCTCAGTGGTGGGCGTGGACGACGGCGTGGCCCTTGCCGCGGCCGATCATCCACTTGTTGACCGGGGTGGTCAGCAGGAACGCGACGACGAAGCCGCCGAGCAGGGCGTACCAGAACAGCCCCTCGGAGAGGTGGGCGTCCATCGCGCCGGGGACGAGGGCGACGATCGTGTTGTCGACCAGCTCCATCACCGCGATGGAGACCGTGTCGGCGGCCAGCGCCACCTTGACCGCGGACTTCAGGTCGAGCCCGGCCCGCACCACGGCGAACAGGGTGAAGGAGTAGCCGAAGAGGAACGCCAGCGCGATCGCCAGGACCATCGTGGCCGCGTTCCCCCACATCAGGGCCGTGCCGATGACCATGCCGAGGATCTCGCCGATGGCGCAGCCGGTCAGGCAGTGCAGCGTGGCCTTGACCGCGGTCGCCCAGGACGCCCCCATGTGGCCGGCGTGCTGCGCCATCCCCATGTGGCCGTGGTGGCCTTCGTGGTTCTCGTGGGTGACATGGGCGGCGTGGTCGTGCTGAGTGCCGGCGTGGTGGGCGCTGTGGTCCATGGCTGTGTTCCCCCTCTGTCCGGTGGCCCGTACGGCCCGGGCTCACGTCATGACCATATACCCCCAGGGGGTATATGTGCCAGGTGTTTCTGCCGGGACTTTCGAGTGAGGGATGACGATGTCTCGTCGCCCGGAACAGGCACTGCACCCCGCTGCGCCCCTCAGGGGTTCGCCGCGGTCAGTTTCCGCCGCCCCGGCGCGGGGGCCGACCGAGTCGCGCCACCGGGGTCGCGTACTGCTCCGGGTCCGTGTCGTAGGCGGCCGCGCAGCGGGCGGAGCAGAAGTGGACGGTGCCCTGTGGAGTGTGCCGTTGCTCCGGTGCCGTGCCCGGGTCGACCTGCATGCCGCATACCGGGTCGGTGGCCGAGGGCGGTGCGTACGGCTCCGCGGCGGTTTCCACGGTCGGCCGTACGCCGGTGGCCTCGGCGTCCGGCAGCGGCGCGGGGTGCCAACGGCGCAGCCGGGAGGCGTTGGTCACGACCGACAGGGACGACAGGGCCATGGCCGCGGCGGCGATGATCGGGCTGAGCCGGATGCCCCACAGGGGGTAGAGGGCGCCGGCTGCGATCGGAATGCCGACGGCGTTGTAGACCAGGGCGAGGAACAGGTTCTGCTTGATGTTGCGCATGGTCGCCCGGGACAGCCGGATCGCGGTGACGACGCCGGACAGGGAGCCGGAGATGAGGGTGATGTCGGCGGCCTCGATGGCGACGTCCGTACCGGTCCCGATGGCCAGGCCCACGTCCGCCTGGGCCAGGGCGGGCGCGTCGTTGATGCCGTCGCCGACCATGCCGACGCGGCGGCCCTCGCTCTGGAGACGGCGGATCTCGTCGGCCTTGTGTTCCGGCAGCACCTCGGCCAGCACCCGCCGTACGCCGACCTGTTCGGCGATCGCGGCGGCGGTGCGGGCGTTGTCGCCGGTCAGGATCACGGTCTCGATACCGAGGCCGTGCAGCGCGGCGATGGCCTGGGCGGAGTCCTCCTTGACGGTGTCGGCCACGGCCAGTACCCCGGCCGGCCGGCCGTCGACGGCGGCCAGCACGGGCGTCTTGCCCTGGGTGGAGAACTCTTCGGCAGAAGCCGAGAGCTGACCGGTCGCGACGCCGGCCAGGAGGCGGGCGGTGCCGACGAGGACGGTGCTGCCGTTCACCGTGGCCCGGACGCCCTTGCCGGTGACGGAGTCGAAGGAGGACGCGGTGGGCACTTCCAGGCCGCGCTCGCGGGCGCCCGCGACGATCGCAGTGGCGAGGGGGTGTTCGCTGTCGGCCTCGGCGGCGGCGACCAGAGCCAGCAGATCGTCCTCGGTGAAGCCGTCGGCGGGCCGCACGCCGGTCAGGACCGGCCTGCCCGCGGTGACGGTGCCGGTCTTGTCGAGGACGACGGTGTCCAGCTTGTGCGCGGTCTCCAGCGCCTCGGCGGAGCGGATCAGGATGCCCGCCTGGGCGCCCTTTCCGGTGCCGACCATGACGGACAGCGGGGTGGCCAGACCCAGCGCGCAGGGGCAGGCGATGATCAGGACGGCCACGGCCGAGACCAGCGCGAGGGTGAGCGCGGGGGAGGGGCCGACGGTGTACCAGAGGGCGAAGGCGGCGACGGCGATCGCGATGACGGCCGGCACGAAGTAGGCGGAGATCGCGTCGGCGAGGCGTTGGATCGGCGCCTTGGACGCCTGGGCCTGCTGCACCAGCCGGACGATCTGGGCCAGCATCGTGTCCGCACCCACCTTCGCCGCCCGCACCCGCAGGGAGCCGGTGGTGTTGACGGTGGCGCCGATGACGGTGTCCCCGGCCCGCTTGGTCACGGGCATCGGCTCGCCGGTGACCATCGACTCGTCGACCGCCGACGCCCCGGACAGCACCTCTGCGTCCACGGGGATCTTCTCGCCGGGCCGGACGACGATCTCGTCGCCCACGACGACCTCGTCCACGGGTATCTCGGTCTCGGCGCCCTCGCGTACGACCCGGGCGGTGCGGGCCTGGAGCCCCAGCAGCGCCCGGATCGCCTCGCCGGTTCCCGCCTTGGCCCGTGCCTCCAGCAGCCGGCCGAGCAGGATGAGGGTGAGGATGACGCCGACGGCCTCGAAGTAGACCTCGCGGACGTCCTCGGGCAGCAGGGACGGGGCCAGGGTGACCAGCAGGCTGTAGCCGTAGGCGGCCGAAGTGCCCAGGGTGATCAGGGAGTTCATGTCGGCGCCGCGGTGGCGCAGGGTGAGCCAGCCGATGCGGTGGATCGGCCACCCGGTGAAGAACATGACCGGTGTGATCAGGGCCAGCTGCACCCAGTGGTTCAGCATCCAGCCCGGCACCCAGTCGGCGCCGAAGACCTCATGGGTCATCACGGCGAACAGCACGGGCAGCGTCAGCACCGTACCGACCGCGACCCGTCGCCCGAGGTCCGCGATCTCCGCCCGCCGCTCGGCGGCCTCGGCCTCCTCGGCCCCGGCGGCGGAGGCGCGGTCCTCCGGCGCTTCGTCCTCGGCCGGCGGCTCTGCGGCGGACGCCTCCTCGCCCGGGTCCACCACGAGCGTGCCGTGGATCATGTTCATCCCGCAGGCGAATCCGAACGACCCCGCCTGCTCGGGCCTCAGTCGCACGGTGGTCCGCTGGTGAGCCGGCAGTCCCGCGCTGACCCGCAGGTCGGGGAAGACGACCCGGTTGGTGCACTCGCCGGACTCCTGCCGGTCGAAGACCAGCTCCACCGGTACTCCCTGCCGTACCCGGATCACCTCCGGGCTGTAGCCGCCCCGCACCATGACCTCGATCCGCTGTACTCCGCCCTCCAGGCGAGCGGTGCGCGCGCGGCGCGGACCGAAGAAGAACCAGCCCAGCGCGGCGACGAGGGCGACGGCCAAGGTCACGACCACGATGTCGGCGGTATCCATGACAGACCTTCTCTCTGTCCGGCTGCTTCCCAGACTCCACCGGATACCCCCACGGGGTAAGGGTCCAACGGCCCGGGTGCGGTGGCCCCATCGGCCCATGACGGCCCCCTCGGCGGGGGTGACCGTGAAAGTGGGACGGTCGGGAAGGCGCAGGCGCTGGGCCCGTCTCCTCCCGAGGGCCGTGAGGAAGCTGGTGACCACGATGTTCTGGTACGACCACGATCCCAGCGGATGGGGCTGGTTCGCCATGGCGGCCGGCATGGTCCTCTTCTGGGCGTTGATCATCACCGTCGCCGTTCTGCTCTTCCGCGCCCTGGCGCGAACGGACGGCACCGGGACGCCGACCGGCACACCGTCGGCCCGCCCCGAGGAACTGCTCGCCGAGCGCTTCGCCCGCGGCGAGATCGACGAGGACGAGTACCACCGGCGCCTGACCGTCCTGCGCGGTCGCGCCGGCGCCCGCACCCGGCTCGGCAAGAGCTGACCGCAGAACCGCCCGACGGGCACGCTCCCGAGGAGGCGCGTGATGAACACCGACACCAACCAGCGCAACTACGGCTTGTACGCCGTCGCGGTGGCGATCGCCGTGGTCGGTGCCCTGGCCCTGGGCGTGCCGGTGGCCACGCTCTTCTTCCTGGTGATCGTGCTGGCCTGCCCGCTGATGATGTTCTTCATGATGCGCGGCATGCACGGCGGCGACCACGCCGCCGGACACGAGTCCCGGCCCGAGGACGATCCGCTGACCAAGCACGACCCGCGGCACCCGCGCGGCTGACCGCCGTATCCGGGAGGCCGTCATGTCGGCGGTGATCGCCGTCCTGCTCGGGGTGGTCATTCTGGCCGGTGCCGTCTACGACACCGCCCGCCTGATCACCCCGCACGAGTCCCGCTGCCCACCCCTGGCCCGGCTGCGCGGCCGTCGCGCCGCGCTGGAGGCGACCGAGAGGTGGAGCACCGCACTGCTGCTCCACGGCCGCATCACACCGGCCGACCACCAGGCCCGGATGAGCCGCCTGGCCCGCGGCGAGCGCCGCCCCGGACCCGCCCGGCATCCGAGCGCACCCCGAGGAGGCCGTCATGGCTGACGCCGCCTACGGCCTGTGGCCCCTGGTCGTCCTGAACACCTTGCTGTTCGCCGCCTTCGCCGCGAGCTTCTTCCACCCCAGGAGCAGGCGGGACTGGCGGGCGATGGGCGCTTACAGCGCTTTCCTGGTCGCCCTGTTCACCGAGATGTACGGCACTCCGCTGACCGTCTACCTGCTCGGCAGCCGGCTCGGCTCCCGCTTCCCGCTGCTGGAGGACACCCACACAGGCGGCCACCTGTGGAACGACCTGACCGGCTGGACCGGCGACCCCCACCTCAGCCCCTTCCACCTGGCCAGCTACGTGGCCATCGGCTGCGGCTTCTGGCTCATCGCCACGGCCTGGAAGACCCTGCACGCCGCCGCCCAGCGTGAGGAACTGGCCACCACCGGCGCCTACGCCTGGGTGCGGCACCCGCAGTACGACGGCTTCCTGCTGATCATGATCGGCTTCCTGCTCCAGTGGCCGACCATCCCGACCCTGCTCATGTTCCCGGTCCTGGTGTACGTCTACGCCCGCCTCGCCCGCAGCGAGGAAAGCGAGGTCGCGAGCCGCTTCGGCGAGCGGTGGACCGCCTACACCGCGGTGACGCCCGCCTTCTGGCCCCGCCGCCCGGGCCACCACCACGGCGGCCAGCCGGCCGCCGGCCTGCGCGCGGCGCTGAGGGAGGCGGCCCGCAACCGCGTCCTGTGGGCGCTGCTGATCGCCGTACCGACGGTCTTCATTCTCCTGGTCGTGGCCACACGCCCGACGCG
Source organism: Streptomyces sp. Act143 (assembly GCF_003143935.1). GTDB lineage: Bacteria > Actinomycetota > Actinomycetes > Streptomycetales > Streptomycetaceae > Streptomyces. The sequence goes on from NZ_QFRX01000018.1 coordinate 6,299, forward strand.
TACGAGGGCATGACGGTCCGCGAGAACGGCCGTACCCTCACCCGGCAGTTCTGGCTGCCCGACATCCACGGCGGCACGATGGCCCCCATCGCCGTCGGTTCACTGGCCACCCTGGCCGGACTGTTCGCGGTCCTCGACGCCCGGACCGCCGACCGGCGCCTGGCCCTGGCCGGCTTCCACCCGCTGACCCTGCTCGCCGCCCGCCTCACCGTCATCGCACTGGGTGCCCTGGCGGCCACGGGAGCCGCACTGGCCGTCACCGCCACCGTCTTCGACGCCGCCCAGTGGCCCTGGCACATCGCCGCGAACACCCTGATCGCCCTGACCTACGCCCTCATCGGCGTCCTGCTCGGCCCGCTCTTCGGCCGGGTCGGCGGCGTCCTGATCGCCTTCCTGCTGCCCTTCATCGACCTGGGTATCGAACAGAGCCCGATGCTCCGGCCCACCCCGCCCGCCTGGGCCCACGCCCTGCCCGGCTACGGCGCCGGCCGCGTCCTGACCGACGCCGCCCTGACCCCCGGCTTCGACGAGACGGGCAGCCTCCTGATCGCCCTGACCTGGCTGGCGGGGCTCGCCCTGGCCGTCACCCTGCTGTTCCGCCTGATTGTCCGCCCGGCCGGTGCCGCCCGCCTCGCAACGGATACGCTGACGCCGCCGGTTCGGGACCGAGCGGACAAGGGACGGTGACGTGACGAGGACAGCGGGGACGCCCATGGGTCTCCTCGCGCGCCTGCTCATGCTCGGCCTGCTCCTGATCGGCCTCGGCGTTGTCCACACGCTCGCGCACGCCGACGCCCATGACGGCGTCGTCGGACACCCGGCCGCCCACCTCCTCGACCCGACCACGGTCGCGGACCCGGAGCCGGCCGCTGAAGCCGACGAACCCCCGCATCACACGACCACCGTGGCCGCCGCGGACCCGGACTCGCTGCCCGAGGCCGACTGCTGGGCTTCCGTGCCCACCGGGCCGTGGCCGTTCCCTCCGGCTCGATGCGCAGCCGGAACAACGCCCTTCGCGTACGTCGCCCCACTCACCGACGGGCAACGCGACCACCGCATGCTGACGTCACCTCAGGCGCTGGGAGTCCTGCGGATTTAGACGCCGTTTCTTTTGGTGTGATTGGGGCTACCGGGGCTATGCGTCGGCCCATCCCGCAGTG
>NZ_QFRX01000019.1 GCF_003143935.1 Streptomyces sp. Act143
ACCGCCACCACCAGATCCGCACTGCGAGGCAGCGCCAGCGCCACCACGTCCTCCGGACCGACACCACACCCCACCAGCACATGAGCCAGCCGGTTCGCCCGCTTGTTCAACTCCCCGTACGACAGCGTGGAGTCGCCCCACACCACCGCCACCGCCCCCGGCGCCGCCGCCACCCGCGCCTCGAACAACTCCGGCAACGACCCCCGCGACGGCACCACAGCAGCCGGCACCG
>NZ_QFRX01000002.1 GCF_003143935.1 Streptomyces sp. Act143
GCTCCCCCCGCCCGGACTCACCACCCAACGCCCGCTCGTACTTCTTCGCCAACTCGAACAACTTGTCCTTGCCGCCGGGTGTGGCGGGGACCGTGGCGATGAACCGGATGTCCTCACCCGGCTGCAACGCCCCCTTCGCGGTGCCGTCGTACTGCGCCACCGGCTTGAACGAGTAGTGCTCCGCGTAGGAACGGAACTCCGGCGTGAACCGGGCGACGTCCGTCGACTGCGTCAACTGGCCGTGCACCACGACCGGCTGCGGAACCGGCGCCGCCTGCGCCCCGTGTGCCTGACGGCTCGGCGCCTTGGGGGCCACCGCATGGCCCCCTCCGCCGATCCCGCTGACTCCGTTGATCTTGTTGATCTCGGTGACCAGCGAGTCGCGGGTACCGAGGGCCATCTTGACCAGGTCACGGAAGGTGTCGTTGTCGGGGATCCCCTTGCGCAGGCCCTTCCATGTCTTCGTGTTCTTCTCGGCGAGTTCCGCCGCCTTCATGGAGACGAGCTGCGAACCGTCGGTCGGGGGGATGCCGTGGAAGGCCAAGTCGGCCAGCTGCCGCGCGGCATCGGGATTCGTGGCGAGCAGGCCCCGGTGATACGTGTTCAGGTAGTCGGTGACCTGGTCCGTCCAGACCTTCTTGTCCGCATGACTCTGCGTCAGGCCGCCCATGAGCGATTTCAGATCGCCCTTCAGGTCCTTGGCGATGCGGCCACCGTCGGTGACCAGTGCGAGGTCGGACGAGAACCGGACCATCTTGGACACGTCGGTGCCCCATGCGTCCTTGCGCGCGTCGATGACGTTCTTGAGGAGGTGCTTGCCCTCCTGGGCCTCGAACTGCCACTTGTCACCCTGCTTGAGGCCGAAGTGGACATGGTCCTCAAGCCGCCCCCAGTCGTCGGCATCGACCCGGACGAACGTGTTGGGCTCGGGGAAGTACACGGCACGGGAGTCGACCCCGCTCATCGCGTCACGTACGGCCAGGTCCAGGTCGGCGGCCTTCGCCGCGGCGGCACTGTCCTGGAGCTTGTAGCCACCGCTGACGATCTCCGGAAGCAGCACGTCCTCCTGCCCCGTGTGCGACACCTTGGTCACCGCGAGGTCATGGATCACCTTGGTGGCCTTGTCGAAGAGAGGCCTGTCGCCGACCGTCATGCTCTTGACGTCGAAGTCGCCCACATGCAGATAGACCCCGCCGTCGGAGCCGGCGACCTTCGCGATCATGTCGCGGGTCAGATCGTCACGGACGATCGCCTCCCGG
>NZ_QFRX01000020.1 GCF_003143935.1 Streptomyces sp. Act143
CCCCTATTTCCCTCTTCTTCACGAGAGGTCAGTCATGTCAAGCGTCAATCCGCGCCGTTGGTGGGCCCTGTGGGTCCTGGCCGCGGCCCAGTTCATGGTCATCATGGACACCTCGATCATCGGGGTGGCCCTGCCCGAGATGCAGCGAGACCTCGGCTTCTCGCCGGGGGACCTGCAGTGGGTGTTCAACGCCTATGTCATCGCGTTCGGCGGTCTGCTGCTGCTGGGGGGCCGGCTGTCCGATCTGCTCGGCGCCCGCAGGGTGTTCACGGCCGGGTGGACGGTGCTGATCGCGGGTTCGGTCGTCGCGGCCGCCGCGCAGAGCGCCTGGGTGGAAGTGCTCGGCCGGGCCGTCCAGGGGGTCGGCGGCGCGCTCATCGCGCCGTCCGCCATGACCCTGCTGATGATCCTGTTCGCGCACGACCCGAAGGAACTCGGCAAGGCCATGGCCCTGTACGGCGCGGCCGCCCCCGCGGGCGGCACGGCCGGTGTCTTCCTCGGCGGCGTGTTCACCCAGTGGCTCAGCTGGCCGTGGGTGTTCATCGTCTACGTCCCGATCGGCCTGGCCACCCTCGCCGCCACCGGTCTGCTCCCGGCGGTGGCTCCCCGGCGCGGCGGCGTCGATGTCCTGGGGGCCGCGACCGTCACCGCCGGGCTGGCGCTGGCCGTCTTCGCCGTCGTACGAGCGCCGCAGGCGGGGTGGGCAGCGGCGCAGACCCTGCTCGAACTCGGCGGCGCGGCGGTGCTGCTGGCCCTGTTCCTGGTCATCCAGAAGACCGGGCGCGAACCGCTGATGCCGTTGGGCATCTGGCGGGTGCCGCGGCTGGGCTCGGCCAATTTGGCGATGACGCTGCTGGGCGCCGCGTGGATCCCGATGTGGTACTTCCTCAACCTCTATCTCCAGCAGGTCCTCGGATACGGGGCGTTCGCCTCGGGCGCCGCGCTGCTGCCGATGACCGGTCTGCTGATGGTCTTCATGACGGCGATCACGGCACGCCTGCTGGGCCGTTTCGGCGCCAAGCCGCTGATCGGCGGCGGGCTGCTGGTCCTGGCGGCCGGTCTGCTGTGGCTGTCGGCCGTGGAGCCGGCCGGCACCTTCGCCGTCGACGTGCTGCCCGCCTCGCTGGTCGCCGCGCTCGGTATGTCGCTGGCGTACATCCCGGCGATGATGGCCGCGCTGTCCGGCGCCCCGCAGGAACAGGCGGGGCTGGCCTCCGGCATCGTCAACACCACCTATCAGGTGGGTTCCGCCCTGGGCCTGGCCGCGCTCACCGCCCTGGCCACCACCCAGGGGGCCGACCGGCTGGGCGACCTGCCGGCGCTCACGAACGGTTTCAGCGCGGCCTTCCTCGGTGCCGCGATCGTCGCGGCGGCCGGCGGGATCGTCACGCTCCTGTCCATGCGGGGCGAGACGGCCGCCGGGACCGAACAGCCGCGAGCGGCGGTGAGTGACCAGGCAGGCGTCTGAACACACGGCATCCACGCGTCCGCCGTCCCC
>NZ_QFRX01000021.1 GCF_003143935.1 Streptomyces sp. Act143
GACTTCGAGACGTACGCGGCTGTTCGCTGGCCGCGGCTGCTGCGGACGGCGTATCTGCTGACCAACGGGGACCATCACGAGGCCGAGGATCTGGTCCAGGTCACCCTGGCCAAGGTGTATCTGCGCTGGTCCCACATACGCACCCTGGACGCACCCGACCAGTACGTCCGGCGTGCCCTGATCAACAACAACACCACGCGGCAGCGCAAACGGCGGGTCGTGCAGCTGCTGACGCCTCATCTGCCCGAGCAGCGCAGTGCCTCCGGGGACGCCGGGCGTCCCGACAGTTACGACACCCGGTCGGAGCTGTTCGCCGCCCTGGCCACGCTGCCGCCCCGTCAGCGGGCCGTTGTCGTGCTGCGCTACTGGGAGTGCCTGAGCGAGCAGGAGACGGCACACATCCTCGGCTGCTCGGTCGGCAACGTGAAGAGTCAGGCCAGCCGCGCGCTGAAGAAGCTGCGCACCAGCGCGGCACTGTCCGCATACGCCGCCAC
>NZ_QFRX01000022.1:0-322 GCF_003143935.1 Streptomyces sp. Act143
CGCACCCGTCGAACCCGAGGTGTACATCACATACGCCGCATCCCCCGAACGCACACCCACCCCGGGCACTTCACGCTGTTCCTCTCCCCTGGGTGTCGAGTCAATGACGAACACGTCTGCCGTGTCCGACGGGAGGTGCTGCTGAGACGCGTCGTCCGTCACCACCAGCGTGGCGCCGGTGTCGGCCAGGACATGGCGGATGCGGTCGGCCGGATAACGGGCGTCGAGAGGCACGTAGACCGCGCCGGCCTTCATCAGACCCAGGACCGTGGTGACCGTCGCGATCGAACGCTCCAGAAGCACACCGACCGCGTCACCGGGG
>NZ_QFRX01000022.1:332-1050 GCF_003143935.1 Streptomyces sp. Act143
CCTGCCGATCACCTCGCAAGCGAACTCATTCGCCCACGCGTCGAGTTGTGCATACGTGAGCGTGACGGCGCCGTCGGTGAGCGCCGGAGCATCCGGCGTCGCAGTCACCTGCCGCACGAACAGCTCGCCCAGGCACGCATCCGGCACGGCACGCGCGGTGTCGTTGAACTCCACCACGGCACGCCGGTGTTCGTCGGGGGTGAGGATGTCGATGTGGTTGAGGGGCTGGTCGGGGTGGGTGGTGGCGATGTCGAGGAAGTGCAGCCAACGGTCGAACAGGGCCTGCACGGTAGGCGCGTCGTAGATGTCGCTGGAGTACTCCACAGCCCCGCTGATGCCCTGCGGCTCACCATGGGCACCGCGCTGCTCGGCGAGACTGAAGAACAGGTCGAACTTCGCCGTCCCCGTGCGCCCCGGAGCGACATCGATCGTCAGCCCGGGAAGCCGGAAACTCGCCTCAGGCGCGTTCTGCAGCGCCAGCATCACCTGGAACAGCGGATGGTGCGACAGGGTCCGGGTCGGGTTGAGCAACTCGACCAGGTACTCGAAGGGGACATCCTGGTGCGCATAGGCGGCCAGACTCCGCTCCCGCACCCGAGCGATCAACTCGGCGAAACTCGGATCACCCGACGTATCCGTGCGCAACACCAGTGTGTTGACGAAGAACCCGACCAACTCATCCAGCGCCTGATCGGTGCGGCCGGCCACCGGACTGCCC
>NZ_QFRX01000022.1:1153-2607 GCF_003143935.1 Streptomyces sp. Act143
CCGGGTCGTTCTGGTCACCCAGCAGCTCGTTCTGCCACAACGTGTAATCCGCGTACTGCACCGCCAACCCACGCCACTCCGGCACCCGCCCCTCCACCCGCGCCGTATAGGCACGCGTCAGGTCAGCAGCGAGCGGGCCCAACGACCAACCGTCACCCGCGATGTGATGCACGACCAGCAGCAGCACGTATTCCTGCGCCGAGAGTTCGAAGAGGTCGGCGCGCAGCGGAGTTTCGGTCGCCAGGTCGAAGGGGTGGCGGGCGGCCGACTCCAGTGCCTCCGGGAGCCCGGCCTCGGTCGTGGGGATGACGGTGAGGTGCGGGACGGCCGCCTCGGGTGAGAGCACCTGCTGGCAGGGGACGCCCTCGGCCTCGGGGAACACCGTCCGCAGACTCTCGTGCCGGGCCACCACGTCACCGAGCGCGGCCCGCAGCGCGTCACGGTCCAACTCACCACTCAGCCGCAGAGCCAGTGGAATGTTGTAGGTGGCGCTCGGCCCCTCCATCTTGTGGATGAACCACAGTCGGCGCTGGGCGAAGGACAGCGGCATGACCTCGGGGCGCCGGCGGACGGTGAGGGCCAGGCGTCCGGGGGCGGCGGTGTCGAGGAGTGCCGCCACCGCGGCCGGCGTCGGGCCCTCAAACAGCGCGCGCAGCTCCAGCTCCACGCCGAACGCGGCACGGATCTGGGCGATGAGGCGGGTGGCCAGCAGCGAGTGCCCGCCCAGGTCGAAGAAGTCGTCCTCGACGCCGACCCGGGGCAGCCCCAGCACCTGCGCGAACAGATCGCACACGATCTGCTCCTGCGGCGTACGTGCCCCTCGGCCCGATCCGGCCGACGCGAAGTCCGGCGCGGGCAGGGCCGCTCGGTCCAGCTTGCCGTTGGCCGTCAGGGGGAGCCGGTCGAGCGGCACGATGGCCGACGGGACCATGTAGTCGGGCAGATGGTCGCGGGTGTGCTCACGGAGCTTGGTGACCAGGGCGCCGGTGCCGCGGCGGGCGGCGGGGTTGGTCGCCCACATGGACAGGGGTGCGGTGGAGGTGCTGGTGGGAAGCGCGGCATAGGTGCCGACGGGGGCACGGCCGGACAGCCGGGTCCGGTCGACGAGGACGACGTCCACGGTGTCGGTGTCCTGGGTGTTCCAGGTGATGCCGGTCCAGTAGCCGTGCTCGTCGCCCAGGCTGTGGAAGGCCTCAAGGCCGAGTGGGGACGCGGTGGGGCGGTCGGGCAGGGGTGCGCCGTCTTCGAGGGCCTGCCGCACGGCGAGTTCGTGGACCAGGCGAGGGTTCGGGACGCCGGTCAGGCGGAGTTCCGCGGGCCGTTCGGCCGCCAACTGTTGCCTCAGACCGGCAAGGTTGGCCTGGGCGTCGGCGTGCGCGAGCCAGGGGCGGGTGGGGGCGTCGGTGAGGGGGTGGGCGTTGATGCCGGTCTTGTAGAGGGTGGCGTCGTAGCGG
>NZ_QFRX01000023.1 GCF_003143935.1 Streptomyces sp. Act143
CTGACCAGCCCGGCCGCGGGCGCCGTCTACACCCAGGGCGACGCCGTGCCGCTCGCGGCGACCGCCGCCGCCGCGGACAACGCGACCATCAGCAAGGTGGAGTTCTACGACGACACCAAACTGCTGGGCACGGACACAACAGCGCCCTACGCGCTCTCCGCCTCAGGTTTGACCGTGGGCAGTCATTCTCTGCTGGCGAAGGCGTACGACAGCCTGGGCGCGTCGGCGGAGTCCACACCGGTCGGCATCACGGTCGCCTCAGGCCCGTCCGTGGTCGCCACGCCATCCCAACTGGGCGTACAGCAGGGCAAGACGGGCACGTACGACGTGAAGCTGTCGACCCAGCCGAGCGC
>NZ_QFRX01000024.1:0-307 GCF_003143935.1 Streptomyces sp. Act143
TCGGCGGTGGAGGCGCCGGTGACCATGTTGCGGGTGTACTGCACGTGGCCGGGGGTGTCGGCGAGGATGAACCGGCGCTTGGCCGTGGCGAAGTAGCGGTAGGCGACGTCGATGGTGATGCCCTGCTCGCGCTCGGCCCGCAGACCGTCGGTGAGCAGCGCGAGGTCGGGGCCTTCCTGGCCGCGTGACGCGGAGGCCCGTTCCACGGCCTCCAGCTGGTCGGTGAGGACCGACTTGGAGTCGTGCAGCAGCCGGCCGACGAGGGTGGACTTGCCGTCGTCGACGGAGCCCGCGGTCGCGAACCGCA
>NZ_QFRX01000024.1:386-649 GCF_003143935.1 Streptomyces sp. Act143
TCGGTCCAGTTGGACAGGGGGAAGACGCGGACGTGTTCGCCGGGGGCGTGGCGGCCGTTGTAGAGGTTCCACAGCTCGGGGCGCTGGCGGCGCGGGTCCCACTGGGAGAACTCGTCGCGCAGGGAGAACACCCGTTCCTTGGCCCGGGCCTTCTCCTCGTCCCGGCGCCCGCCGCCGAAGACCGCGTCGAACTTCTCCGCCTGGATCTTCTCGGTCAGCGGGAGGGTCTGGAGCGGGTTGCGGGTGCCGTCCGCACGCTCCTT
>NZ_QFRX01000003.1 GCF_003143935.1 Streptomyces sp. Act143
CGGGCGGGCCCCCGGCCCATCACGCCAGGGGCCCCTCCCTCACTCCCCGGCTAGAACACGCCGTTCCCCGGGAAAGCCGCTCCCGCCAGCCACACGACCGCCAGAAGCGTGTCAATAGCGCCCAGCACAAAGGCGACCAAGGCCGTCACCGGCCGCGAACGCGACCACGTGCGACCCATGGCAAGCCAACCGCAGACGATCGCCACGGGGCCCAGAATGATGCCCAGCACGAAGAAGCCGGCGACCGC
>NZ_QFRX01000004.1 GCF_003143935.1 Streptomyces sp. Act143
CCCCACATCATCAGATAGGCGGCGTCCCACCAGTCGCCGGACTCCGGGACGTCGGTCTGGTCGCCGAAGACCTGCGGGGAGGCCACCGGGAGGTCGGCGTACCAGTCGTAGAACGACAGCATCGGGGCGCCGATGAGGGAGTGGAAGCGGGCGCCCGCCGCGTGCGAGGCCATCGACATCGCCGGGATCGGGGAGAAGCCGGCGATGCGGTCGGGGCCGTAGGTCTTGATGGTGTGGACGTGCGCGGCGGCGACGATCTCCACCGCCTC
>NZ_QFRX01000005.1 GCF_003143935.1 Streptomyces sp. Act143
CTCGATCTCGCCGGGTTCGATGCGGAAGCCGCGGATCTTGATCTGGTGGTCGGCGCGGCCGACGAACTCCAGCTCGCCGTCCTGGTTCCACCGCACCAGGTCACCGGTGCGGTACATACGAGCGCCGGACTCGGAAGCGTACGGGTCCGCCACGAACCGCTCCGCCGTCATACCGGGCTTGTTCAGATACCCACGGGCCACACCGGCGCCCGCGATGTACAACTCCCCCACCACACCGGGCGCCACCAACTCCAGCCCCGAACCCAGCACATA
>NZ_QFRX01000006.1 GCF_003143935.1 Streptomyces sp. Act143
TCGAGGCCAAGCCGCGCCGCACGCGCAAGACGGCCGCCGCCACGACCGCCGAGATCCCGGCTCAGGCCGCGGAGGAGGCGGAGGCCAAGCCGCGTCGTACGCGCAAGGCCGCGGCCACCGCCGTGGACACGGCCGAGGGCGCGGAGGCCAAGCCGACGGCACGCCGTACCCGCAAGACGGCCGCCGCTGCCGCCGAGACCGCGGTCGACACGGCCGAGGCCACCGAGGCCAAGCCGCGCCGCACGCGCAAGACGGCCGCCACCGCGACCGCCGACGCCACCGTGGACACGGCCGAGACCGCCGAG
>NZ_QFRX01000007.1 GCF_003143935.1 Streptomyces sp. Act143
CGCACCCGTCGAACCCGAGGTGTACATCACATACGCCGCATCCCCCGAACGCACACCCACCCCGGGATCACCAGGGTCGGACGCGATGTTCCGAGGAGACTCGATGTGGAGCAACTCCACGCCCTCGACACCTGATTTCGGAACCGCCCGTTCGTCGGTGATCAGCAGACGCGCGCCGGTGTCGGCCAGGACATGGCGGATGCGGTCGGCCGGATAACGGGCGTCGAGAGGCACGTAGACCGCGCCGGCCTTCATCAGACCCAGCACCGTGGTGACCGTCGCGATCGAACGCTCCAGAAGCACACCGACCGCGTCACCGGGCCGCACTCCCCTGCCGATCACCTCGCAAGCGAACTCATTCGCCCACGCGTCGAGTTGTGCATACGTGAGCGTGACAGCGCCGTCGGTGACCGCAGGAGCATCCCGCGTCGCAGCCACCTGCCGCACGAACAGCTCACCCAGGCACGCATCCGGCACGGCACGCGCGGTGTCGTTGAACTCCACCACGGCACGCCGGTGTTCGTCGGAAGTGAGGATGTCGATGCCGGCCAGCGGACGGTCGGGATCGGACACGGCCGCATCCAACAGCCGTAGCCAACGGTCGAACAGGGCCTGCACGGTCGGCGCGTCGTAGATGTCGCTGGAGTACTCCACAGCCCCGCTGATGCCCTGCGGCTCACCGCGCTCCCCGCGCCGCTCGGCGAGACTGAAGAACAGGTCGAACTTCGCCGTACCTGTCCTGCCCAACTCGATCTCGGCTCGCAGTCCCGGGAACTCCAGCTCTGTCTCGGGGGCGTTCTGCAGCGCCAGCATCACCTGGAACAGCGGATGGTGCGACAGAGTGCGGGTCGGGTTGAGCAACTCGACCAGGTACTCGAAGGGGACATCCTGGTGCGCATAGGCGGCCAGACTCCGCTCCCGCACCCGCGCGATCAACTCGGCGAAACTCGGATCACCCGACGTATCCGTGCGCAACACCAGCGTGTTGACGAAGAACCCGACCAACTCATCCAGCGCCTGATCGGTGCGGCCGGCCACCGGACTGCCCACCGGCACATCCTCCCCCGCCCCCAACCGAGTCAACAAAGCAGCCAGGCCCGCCTGCAACACCATGAACAAACTCGCACCCGACGCCCGCGCGACATCCGACAACCGCCGGTGCAGATCCGCGTCTATATCCACCGTGAGGTAATCGCCCTGGTAGGACATCACCGCCGGACGCGGACGGTCCGCAGGCAGCGTCAGCTGATCCGGCAGACCCGCCAACGCCTCCCGCCAGTAGGCGATCTGCGTCGCGAACAGACTGTCCGGGTCGTTCTGGTCACCCAGCAGCTCGTTCTGCCACAACGTGTAATCCGCGTACTGCACCGCCAACCCACGCCACTCCGGCACCCGCCCCTCCACCCGCGCCGTATAGGCACGCGTCAGGTCAGCAGCGAGCGGGCCCAACGACCAACCGTCACCCGCGATGTGATGCACGACCAGCAGCAGCACGTGTCGGTGTTCGGTCACTGTGAACAGCTCTGCGTGGAGGGGGATTTCGGCCGCCAGGTCGAAGGCGTGCCGGGCTGCTGACTTCAGGGCGTCCGGCAGTTCCGTCTCGGTGATGTCCGTGGTGGGCATCGCGACGTTCACGCCGTCGAGGACGTGCTGGTACGGAGTGCCGTCGGCCTCGGGGAACACCGTCCGCAGACTCTCGTGCCGGGACACCACGTCACCGAGCGCGGCCCGCAGCGCGTCACGGTCCAACGTGCCGGTCAGTCGTACGACGAGGGGGATGTTGTAGGTGGCGCTCGGCCCCTCCATCTTGTGCAGGAACCACAGCCGCCGCTGGGCGGAGGAGAGGGGAAGGGCCGGCGGGCGTTCCCGCGCCGCCAGGGGTGGCCGAGCGGGTCCAGCGTTGTCGAGGAGTGCCGCCACCGCGGCCGGGGTCGGCCCGTCGAACAGCGCGCGCAGCTCCAGCTCCGCGCCGAACGCGGCACGGATGCGGGCGATGAGGCGGGTGGCCAGCAGCGAGTGCCCGCCCAGGTCGAAGAAGTCGTCCTCGACGCCGACCCGGGGCAGGCCCAGCACCTGCGCGAACAGATCGCACACGATCTGCTCCTGCGGCGTGCGTGCCTCCCGCCCTGACCCGGTCACAGTGAAGTCCGGCTCCGGGAGTGCCGCCTTGTCCAGCTTGCCGTTGGCGGTGAGCGGCATGCGGTCCAGTACGACGACGGCCGCCGGCACCATGTAGTCGGGCAGCCGGTCCCGCGCGAACTCCCGTACGTCCGCGTCGCGGAGGGCTCCCCGTGCCACCACGTAAGCGATGAGGCGGGGGCCGCCGGACTGGTCCTCCCGGACCACTACCGCGGCCTCGGCGACTTCGCGGTGGTCGGTCAGCACGTTCTCGATCTCGCCGGGTTCGATACGGAAGCCGCGGATCTTGACCTGGTGGTCGGCGCGACCGACGAACTCCAGCTCGCCGTCCTGGTTCCACCGCACCAGGTCACCGGTGCGGTACATCCGCGTGCCCGGCTCAGAGGCATACGGGTCCGCCACGAACCGCTCCGACGTCAGCCCGGGCCGGCCCAGATAGCCGCGGGCGACACCGGCTCCCGCGACATAGAGCTCCCCTACGACGCCTGGCGCCACCAACTCAAGTCCTGGGCCGAGCACATACGTCCGCAGGTCGGGGATGCCGACGCCGATGACGCTGGCCGCCGTGGTTGCTCGCTCCCTGGTCAGCGGCTGGTACGTCACGTGGACCGTCGTCTCGGTGATGCCGTACATGTTGATCAGGGCCGGCGTGTCGTCGGGGTGGCGCCGGTACCAGTCGGCGAGGCGGGACGGTTGGAGTGCCTCACCGCCGAACACGACGGTGCGCAGGGCGAGTCCGCGGCCCGGCGGGGAGGCGTCGGCGTCGGCCTGTGCCAACTGGTAGAAGGCCGACGGCGTCTGGTTGAGGACGGTGACGCCGTGATCGGCCAGCAGATCGAGGAAGGCGCCGGGTGTCCTGCTGACCTCGTAGGGCACCACGACCAGTCGGCCGCCGTGCAGCAGCGCTCCCCACAGCTCCCAGACGGAGAAGTCGAAGGCGTACGAGTGGAACAGCGTCCACACGTCGTCGGGACCGAAGCCGAACCACTTCCGGGTGGCATCGAAGAGCCGCACCACGTTGCGGTGGGCGACGACGACGCCTTTGGGGCGGCCGGTGGAGCCGGAGGTGTAGATGACGTACGCGGGATTGTCGGGCGCGAGCGCGACGACGGGGTTGCCCGCGGGCCGATCCGACACATCGAGCCTGTCCAGCAGCAGTACCGGCGTCGCGGCCACGCTCTCCGCCGAAGGACGGAACCCGGTCGCCGTCAGCACCAGCACCGGCCGGGCGTCACCGACCATATGGGCCACCCGCGCCGCCGGATAGGCCGGATCAAGAGGCAGGTAAGCCGCGCCCGCCTTCAGCACCGCCAGCACCGCCACCACCAGATCCGCACTGCGAGGCAGCGCCAGCGCCACCACGTCCTCCGGACCGACACCACACCCCACCAGCACATGAGCCAGCCGGTTCGCCCGCTTGTTCAACTCCCCGTACGACAGCGTGGAGTCGCCCCACACCACCGCCACCGCCCCCGGCGCCGCCGCCACCCGCGCCTCGAACAACTCCGGCAACGACCCCCGCGACGGCACCACAGCAGCCGGCACCGACAGCACAGCCGCCCGCTCCCGCGCCGACAGCAGATCCACCCGCCCGAGCGGCCGGGAAGGATCCGTTGCCGTGACGGCTCGCAGCGCCGTGAGCAGGCGCCGGTGATGAACGGCCAGTTCCTCGGGCGTGCACAGTTCGGGGTGGGCGTTGACGTCGACCACCGGCCCGGCGCCGTCACGTCGGTCCCACACGGCGAGGGTGAGGTCGCCCACCAGGCCGGAGGTGAGGTTGTGTGCGGTGGTGGGCAGGCCGGCAAACGTGATCGCGTAGTCGAAGGACATGACGTTGACGACCGGTGCGTACCACGTCCCCATGTGGCCGGGCAGTGCCAGGTCGCGCTGGATGTCCTCGGCCCGGTACCGCTGGTGGCCGCCCAGTTCGCGCACGCGCTCGCCGATCTGGGTGAGGAGTTCGCCGAGTGTCAGCTCGGGTCGCAGCGTGAGCCGGAGCGGTAGGACGTTGGCCGCGGTACCGGGGGTGCGGCGCTCCACCTGGGTCTGGCGTGCCGTCACCGGCAGGCCGAGGACAACGGTGGCCGTGCCCGTCGTCCGGTGGACATGGAGGGCCGCGGCGGCGATGACCAGGTGTGACCAGGGGACGCGGGCCCGGCGGGCCGCGTCGCGCAGTGCCATGTGTTCCGCAGGCTCCCAGGCGGTGGTGTGCCGGAGGTAGCGCTCCGGCGTGGTCGACGGCGTGCCGACGATTCCCGCCGGCTGCGGACGGTCGGTGAAGCGTCCCGCCCAGTACGCCCTGTCCTGAGCGAATTGCGCCGATGCCTGGTACTCCTGTTCGGCGGCGATCAGGTCGGACAGCGTGCCGAAGGGGCTCGCTCCTACCGGGCCCCCTCGGGCGAGTGCGGTGTAGACGTCGGCGACCCGGCGTGTGATCAGCAAGGACCCGAAGGCGTCCATCACGGCATGGTGGTAGCCCTGGTACCACCAGAACCGGTCTGCGCTCACCTTCAGCAACGCGTACTCGAACAGCCGGTCCTCGGCCGGGTTCATGGGCCGGGCGACCGCGGCGTCCATCCAGTCGCGGGCGGCCTGTTCGGGGTCCGGCTCCGCGCTCAGGTCGGTGACCGTGAGCGGCCAGTCGGCGGGCTGTCGGAGGGCTTGCCGGATTTCGTCGCCTTCCGCGACGAAGCGGACGTGCAGCGCCTCCGCCTCGGCGACGACGAGCCGCAGGGCCTGCTCGAACAGCTGCGGGTCCACGCCTCCGTGGATCTCCAGGTACTCCCCCACCCGGAATACTCGACTACCTCTCCCCAGGCGCTGCTCAGCGATCCATATTTCGCGTTGCGCAGCCGTGAGGGGCAGCGTGCTGCCGGCACTGACGGACAAGTCTCCACCTCCGAGAATTCCCCCGCACGGCGGCCGGAGAGACAGGAATGAAAAACTCACAATGTCCTGGACGGCGCGTCGTCAATTCGATCGCGCAGAAGTGAAGCGGCGAACTCCGCAGTGTCGGAGCGATGTGGATCGCCGCGTGTGTACAGGAGCCGGACGTAACCGCCCGGAAACACGACTGAGGGAAACCTAACCCTGGGAGATCCGGAGGGTCAAGGAGATCAATCGGCTATGCCACGTGCATGTCCGGGGCCTGTCCCGCCGGCGGGACACACCGCACAACCCGGCGGGGGCATGGCGGATGCTCGCCACACGCTGGGCGGATTCCCTGCCCGGGGGGCGGTGCCCTGCCGGTGCGGTGACCGGTGTCGGGGTCCGCACGTCGTTCGCGGGGCGGTGCGCCTTGATCGCCTGGCTCTTGCCCGCCGTTTCTCGGCGGTGTTAGCTTCAATTTCCACAAATGCCGATCACACGTTTCCCGAGGCTGTTTCACAAAAGGAAACCCGTATGGCAGGAACGCAGTGGGTGAATCATCTGCTGAACCATGGCGCGGACGACGATCCGTGGGCCGTGTCGAGCACTTCGGTCACCCGGGGAGAGTTACGCAGCGCGGTGGCCGACTTGGAGGAGCGCTTTCGGAACCGGGGAATCGGCGAAGGCAGCTCGGTGCTCCTGAGGATGACGCCGAGTTTCACTTATATTCAGGTGCTGTTGGCCCTGTGGAGCCGTGGGGCGCAGGTGGTCCTGGTCGACTTCCGGCTCAAACCGGCCGAGTACGAACCGCTGGTGCAGCAGGTGCGTCCGCAGTACCTGGTCGCCGCGGCCGGCGCCGGAGGGCCGGTGGCCGGATTCCGTCAGGAGTCGGACTTCACGGTCCAGCAGCTGCCGGACGGCCGACCCGCCGTCGACGGCATACGACTGGTGCAGTTCAGCTCGGGCTCGTCCGGCCGGCCCAAGGTGATCGGCCGGCCCGCCGACTCCGTCCTGGCCGAAATCGACCGGCACGCCGCCCTCCCCGGCATTCCCGGCGCAGACGACCGGATGATGCTGCTGAACTCGGTCATGCACAACATGGGCCTGGTCAGTGGCGTACTCCACGCCCTCGCGTCCGGGGCGACGCTGATCATCCCGCCGACGCTGCGCCCGGCCGAGGTCGTACGGCTCATGGCGGCCACCGGGACGACCGCCGTGTACGGGACCCCCGTCCACTACGACCTGCTGTCCCGCGTCGCCGACCGGCCGCGCCTGCCCGCACTGCGCCTCGCGGTGTCCGGCGGCGAGCGGGTGCCGCAGGAGACGTACGACACCTTCCGTGCGCGCTTCGGCCTGCCGATCAGCCCGGTCTACGGACTGACCGAGATCGGACTGATCGCGGGTGACCTGTCCGGCACGTCTACCCCTCCGCAACTGGGGCTCCCGGTGCCGGGGGCCGAGGTCAAGGTCGTCGACGAGGAGCTGTATGTGCGGATGGACCGCTCGCCGTATCTGTACGGCGAACACGCCGACCGCTACACGGACGGCTGGCTGCGGACCTACGACCGGGTCCGGCAGGACCCCGCGACCGGAGTGCTCAGCATGCTCGGCCGGGCCGACTCGCTGGCCGTGATCGGCGGACTGAAGGTCGACCTGACGGAAGTGGAGAACGTCCTCCTGGCCCACGACCGGGTGACGGAGGCGGTCGTGACGCACGGAGAGGTCATCGAGGCGTTCGTGGGCGCCGACCCCGCCGTCGGCGCGGCCGAGTTGACGGTCTGGTGCCGGGAGCGGCTGAGTCCTGTCAAGATCCCCAAGCGGTTCCACGTCACGCGACTGCTGCCGCGGAACTCGATGGGGAAGCTGATCCGCGACCGTGCGCTGATGCACGGACGCGTCCTGTCGGAATCGCCCTCGCGGGCGCAGGGGGACCAGTGATCTCGAAAGACGACCTCAGAACGATACTGGCCGAGAACGCGGGACTCGGACCGCCCGAGGAACTGACCGACGACGCCGAGCTCGTGATCGACTCCTTCACCCTGCTGGTCCTTCAGCACGTCCTGGAGGAACGGCACGGCGTGGTCATCGAGCCGCAGTTCGACGACATGGCCCAGTTCACCTCGATCGACGGCATCCACACCTATGTGACCCGGATCGGGCAGGAACACTGACCGATCCACCTGGCCCCCGTCCGACCGCATTGTGCAGGGAGCGATGATGAGCAACCCCTTCGAGAACCCCGACGGCACCTTCCTGGTCCTCGTCAACGACGAGGGCCAGCACTCGCTGTGGCCCTCGTTCGCCGAGGTGCCCGCGGGCTGGACGGTCGCGCTCGGCCAGAGCGACCGCCGGACCTGCCTCGCCTACGTCGAGGAGCACTGGACCGACATGCGCCCTCTGAGCCTCGTGCGCCGATAGGAGACCTCGATGGACGACGCCGCATTCCAGCAGCTGCTGTTACGGGAGGAGGACCTCGAGGAGTCGTTCTACGGCGAGGAGCCGAGCGCTGCCTACGATCCCGTCTACGTCTCCGGCGACGCGTCGGGGCGGGCCATCGTCGACCTGACCAACATGCTCACGCACGGCACGCATCCCGAGACGGTGCACCACGCCTCCGCGCTGTTCACGAACGTCGTGGGGTCGGTGGTGTTCCACCATGTCGCCCAGTTCGGCCACGGGACCTGCCGGCAGATCTACCAGGAGCTCTTCGACGCGGTGCAGGCCTGCGCGCAGTACCGGATGGAACTCAACGACGGCGTGCAACTGGACATCTCGAGGGTGGATCTGGGGCCCGTCGAACTGGGAGACGGCGGCTTTCTTGTGCGGTGGCTGTCCGCCGTCGACCACTTCCGCATCGAGACGGCCTGGGTGATCGTCGCCAAGGACGACATTCTCACCTTTGTCAACGCGCGCGTCCCGGACCAGTCGGAGATCCAGCGGCTCGCACGGGTCGCCGTCGACCGCGTCGCCGAACTGACCGGTGCGTCATGACGTCCACGGCATCGCTGGTCGACTTCGCGTCCGCGCTGGAGACCGTCGAGCAATGGCTGACCGAGTACATCTCGGCGAGCCATCCGGAGATCGGCCGCACGGGTCCCATCTGTCCGTTCGTGGCGCCCTCACGCAAGAACCGCACGATGGAGATCCGGCTGCGGTTGGCGGGCCACGCGCCGACCCTGGAGCTCATCGAGGAGATCGCCCGCAGCAGTCTGCGGGAGTACGAGCTGACGACCTGGCAGGGCCGCAATCCCATGCTGCGGGCCATGGTGGTCGCCCTTCCCGACCTGCGCCGCGAGGACACCGGACTGCTTGACCAGGCGCACGCGCGGGTGAAGGACGCCTTCGTGGCACAGGGGCTGATGATCGGCCAGTTCCACGAGAACTGCGACGTGACGGCCGCACGCAACCCCCGCTTCGCGGTGAGCAAGGCACCCCTGCCCCTGTTCGCCATCCGTGCCATCGCCCTGCACGACGTCTTCTTCCTGTCCGAGCGACCGCACTGGTTCCAGCAGTACCGGAAGCGGTTCGGCAAGTTCTTCGGACCGGGGTCCACCGTGATGGACGCGCACTTGGTGGAGCGTTACCAGGAAGCCGAGCAGGCATACGGTGGTGCGCCGTAGACTCCGCCGGCCTCTTGGCCGTCGGCGGGGACTGCGACACCGTCACAGCCCCCGCCGACGAGACGAGCGACTGCTCGACGCGGGCTGCCCGGATGAACGACGCTCCCGCCGCAGCTCGCCTCTACGGCGACTTCCTCGGCAGGCGCACAACGGGTGTCGCGGCTGCCGTCGTCATCAGGAGTCAGTCATGCGCCGGGGTGCTTGAGGCTCTCGATGATGCGGGCGAATCCCTCCGTGCCGTGGCCGGCGTCCACCTGCTGCTGGATGAGGCGCTGGACCATGGCGACCGGTTCCGCACTCACCCCTTGGTCGGTGATCGCTTCGATGAACAGGCCGAGGTTGGAGAACGTAAGGCTCTGCTGCCCTGGGATGGTGTAGTCGCCGCCGTCGATGACCTTGGCGTACCCGGTGAGTTCTCCGCTCATCGCGGTCAGCCACGGGGCGGCCATCTCCGCGAACCGGGTCGCCGGCACGCCCGCCGGTGCCAGCATGGCCGCACCCTGCATGAACCCCGCGAACATCACATACATCGCCGAGAGCAACGCGAAGTCGTAGAGCGACGCCAGCCCCGCGTCCTCGCCGAAGTAGGTGCTGGTCGCCCACCGGTCGAACAGTGCCGCGTGCCCGCGGAACACCTCCTCCGAACCGCTGTACAGGATCGTGGCCCCTGGCTGTCCGATCATGGAGGGAACTGCCATGATGCCGCCGTCCAGGTAGGCGATCCGTGCCTCGGCGGCCCAGGCGGCCGACCGCCTCGCCTGTTCGGGCTTGGTCGTGGTCAGGTTGACCAGCGTCCGCCCCGCCAGGTCGTCCACAAGCGGGTCGAGCACCTGGTGCACCGAGTCGTGGTCGAAGAGGCAGACGACGACGAGCGGACTCGCGCGGACCGCCTCGGCGGCTGAGGCGGCCTCAGTGGCTCCTCGTGCGACGAGTGCCTCCGCCTTGCCCGCCGAGCGGTTCCAGACCGTGGTCCGCAGTCCGGCCTTCACCAAAGCCTCGGCAAGCGCGCTTCCCATCGCGCCGAGTCCAAGGATGCTCACGTCGGTTTCGTGGATCTCGTGCATGTCACTGCTCTCATGTCGTGCGGAAGGTTTCGTTGATGCCTCAATCCTCTTCAGGCTCAGCAGAGTTGACCAGTACGGACTAATTAGTGCAGTACTCACCGGAAGGTAAGTGTCATCCGGGCGGCATGGAGGCAGTCGTGGCGACGGCAGCCGGGCGTTTTGGGCCCGCTTCAGCCGCGCGGCGCCTCGGGGTGACGGATCGCCGCACGGTCGCGGAATGTCCTGCGGTCTGTCGATGACCAACTGCCCAACTGCCACCCCACCATCGTGTAACCAGTTATATTGGTTACATGGAACCCTCGGCAACCAAGGGGCTGACGCTGCGCTCCCATACCGGCGTCACCTACCGGTTCGCCCCCGGCGCGCTGTGCCTGGAACTGCTGACCACCGGCGGCCCCGGCCCCTACCGCCGGTACGAGGTCCTGCACGAGCCCGCCGACCTGGCTGCCTGGACAGACCGGTCCCGGCTGACCCCGACTCCCGTACTGGACATCTCCGCAGCGGACGTGGTCGACATACGGGCGTTGCGCGACGCGCTGTTCATGGTGGTCATCGCCCATACGCGCGGCGAGCCTCACCCGCCCCGCGATCTCGAGGTCATCAATGAGGCGGCCGCCCGTCCGGCCATGGCCCCCGCCATCGCCCCGGACGGGAAGCGGCGGTGGGTCCCGGCCCTCACCGGAACGCACCTGGCGGCCACCGTCGCCCGGGACGCCGTCGAACTCCTGACCGGCCCCTTCGCGCACCGCATCCGTACCTGCGCAGCCGAGGACTGCCACCTCATCTACGTCGACACCTCACGCCCCGGTCGCCGCCGCTGGTGCTCCATGGAGCACTGCGGCAACCGCCACAAGGTCAGGGCCCTGCGCGCCCGCCACACCGAGGAAGGATGACCACCATGCCCACAGGACTCACCAAGGACGTCGGCTGGCAGATCGGCGTGTCCCGCACCCTGCCGCATCCCGCAGCGATCGTCTGGGACTTCGTCAGCAGCCCCGAAGGCATCAGCCTCTGGCTCGGCCCCGGCGCGATCCTCACCCCGGAACGGGGCGCTGCCTACCGGACGGACGAAGGAGTGGCGGGCGAGGTGCGCAGCTACCGCCCCATGGACCGCATCCGTGTCACCCTCGGCACCACGACACTCCAGGTCGCCCTCGCGCCGGCAGCCGACGGAGCCCGGACCATGCTCCGCTTCCATCAGGAGCACCTGGCCGACGCGGAAGAACGCGAACGGCAACGGACTCACTGGCAGCACGTCATGGAGCAGATCGCCACCGCCCTCGACCGGCAGTGACCGGATCGGCCTTTCTCGCAATGCTGAACTCTGCTACTGAATAGGGGAGTTCAGCAGGAAGGCCGTGGGATGCGCCCTCATGCGCTGTCGTGTGCGGACTGCCTGACGCGGACGCCCGTGGAGGTGCCGCTGCCGGCTGAGCATCACCGCGGATCTCGCCGGCCCCTGACGGCTCGACGGTCCCGGCCGGGACCGTCTCCTGCGCGACCGCTCGCCTGCTCGTCCTGCTCGCCCTACTCGTCTGACTCGTCGGCGGTCCAGTGCTCGAACGCCGTCAGGTGCCGCTCGGAGGCGGCGAGCAGGTGGGTGTACACCTGGCGTGTGTCCGGGGCGGTGAGTCCGGACAGTGCCCTGGTCAGCGCGGCGATGTCGTCGGTCTCGACCGTGCGGCCGGTCTTCAGGGCTGCGCGCAGGCTGTCGTCACCCTGCTTCAGGAGCCGGTCGTGGGTGGCCTGGACGGCAGGGTCGGTGAACTCACCGGTCTGCCGGTCGGCGGTCGGGTCGGCGATGTCGTAGCGGTCCAGCAGAGTGCGCACGGCGGTCAGGTGCTGGGTCTCCGCTGCCGCGATCCGCTCGAAGACCCGCACGTCGTAGCGTTCGGCGAACGCCGCGTACAGGTCGTGCGCGAGCTTCTCCTCCTCGGCCATGCTCGCCAGCGTGGCCTTCTGGGCGGCCGTCAGGGTGCCCTGCTCGGCGAGCGCGGCTCCGCCGCAGGTTCCGTCGTGCTGCCGGATGCCGCCCATGTCACCGCCGTGGTGGCGGCCGTGGTGCGGGGCGTCCGCCATCACGCCCTGGGACATGGTCTGCTCGGCCACGGGCGCGGCACCGCCCGTGCCCGCGGTCACCGGGCCGACGGCCAGCACTCCGCCGATGGCCAGGGCACCCGCGGTGACCGCCGTCGCGATCCTGATGTTGCGCTTCATGGCGAACCTCCTCGGGTCCGCGGGAGCGTCTTCCGATCCCGCACCGTCACCGTCGCTCCGCGCCCTGCAGTCGACGTGCTGTGCGTATGGAGACGGGATGGAGACGACCGCCGGATGGTCTGGGCTGTTCGGCCCCTCCCGGGGCCATGCGTGGGGCGCGTAGACATAGGGCATGGCCGCCACCGTGCTCGTCGTCGAGGACGAGAAGGAGATCCGCGAGCTGCTGCGCCGCTACCTGGAGCGCGCGGGCTACGGGGTGCTGACGACCGGGTCGGGCGCCGAGGCCGTGCGGCTCCTCGGCGAGCACGGGATCGACCTGACCCTGCTCGATCTCGGGCTGCCGGACGTGGACGGCGACGAGGTGCTGCGCGAGGCCCGCGAGCGAGGGCGGGTGCCGGTGGTGGTGCTGACCGCGCGGACCACCGTCGAGGACCGCATCCACGGGCTGCGGCTCGGCGCCGACGACTACGTGACCAAACCGTTCAGCCCCACCGAGGTGGTGCTGCGGGTGGCCGCGGTACTTCAGCGGGCCGAGGGCACGGCGGCGAGGGCGGCGCCGGTCTCGTCGTACGGCGAAGGACGGTTGCGGATCGACGAGGTCCGGCACGAGGCGGAACTGGACGGCTCTGCGGTGGAGTTGACACCCACCGAGTGGGGTCTGCTGACCGCGCTCGCGTCGGTGCCCGGCCGGGTGTTCTCGCGTTACGAGCTGGTCAACCGGGTGCGCGGCTACGAGTTCTCCGGGTACGAGCGGACGATCGACTCGCATGTGAAGAACCTGCGGCACAAGCTCGGGGACGCCGGTCCCGACCTGGTGGAGACGGTGCTGGGTGTGGGCTACCGCCTGGGGTGGGCCCGTGACACGTGAGCCGCGTTCGCCACGCTCCGGCGTTCTGCCGTCCGCAGGGCTCGGCCCGCTCGGGCGACGGCTGTTCGCCGCGTTCGCCGTGGTGGCGCTGGCGTCCGTCGCGCTGCTGACGGCCGCGGCGCTCGTCGGAACCGACCGCGGGCTCAACAGCGCCCATCAGGCCGACCGCCGGCACGCCGCCGACCGGGTCGCCGCGGTCGCCGCCGACGCCTACCGGGCTGCGGGCGGCTGGGCAACGGCAGATCTGTCGACCGCGCGTTCCGTCGCGACCGGCGCCGACGCGGTGCTCACGGTGCGTGGTGCGGACGACGAGATGATCTCCGGCGACTCGGGCTCGGGGTCGGAGGACGAGCACGGCATGCCCGGTTCCGGTCGTGGACATCACGGACAGGGCGCCGCCCCGGGCTCCGGCGTGACCGCTCCGGTGGTGGTCGACGGCCACACGGTCGGCTCCGTACGCCTCGTCTTCCCGGCCGGCTCCGGGGCGGCGGGCCGGTCCGTCGCCTGGGGCTGGGTGGCCGCGGCCGCCGTCGGCGCGCTGGCCCTGGCGCTGGGCGTGAGCTGGTTCGTCACCCGGCGCCTGACGGCTCCCGTCGTCCGCGTCGCCGCCACCGCGCGTGCGCTGGCCGCCGGGGACCGCGGCGCCCGGGCCCGGATCGACGCACCCGGTGAACTGGGCGACCTGGCCCGCGCCTTCGACGCCATGGCCGACGACGTCGGCCACGCCGAACAGGCCCGCCACCGCCTCGCCGCCGACGTCGCCCACGAACTGCGCACGCCCCTGGCTTCGCTGCAAGCGGGGCTGGAGGAACTCCGCGACGGCTACACCGAGCCGACCCCGGACCGTCTTGCCTCCCTGCACGACCAGGCCCTGCGGCTGGGCCGCATCATCGACGACCTCGGGGAACTCGCCGAGGCCGAGTCGGCCAGGCTCTCCCTGCACTTGGCCGAGGTGGATCTGACCGCCTTGGCCGGCGCAGCCGTGGCCGGACGGGAGGCCGAGCTGCGCACCGCCGGACTGACCGTGCGCACCGTCCCGGGCCCCGCTCCCCTGCCGGTGCACGCCGACGCCGACCGGCTGCACCAGGCCCTCGGCAACCTGCTGAGCAACACCGCCCGGCACTGCCACCCGGGCGACACCGTCACCGTCACCACGTCCGCCACACCCGCCGAAGCCGTCGTCGAGGTGGCCGACACCGGCCCCGGTATCCCCGCGGACGAGCTGCCGCACATCTTCGACCGGCTGTGGTGCGGGGCCCGCGCACGTGCCGGAGGCGGCAGCGGAATCGGCCTCGCCGTGGTCAAGGAGCTGGTCACCGCCCACGGCGGCACGGCCACCGCGGAGTCGGGACCGGGCGGCGGGACGCGGATGACGCTCCGGCTGCCCAAGGCCACACCTCACGGGTCACAGCTCGTTTCCCGCCCCGGCGTGGAGCCACGGTTCGGGCCCGAGGCGAGTACGCCCAGGGGCATTTGACGCCTTGCCTCCGGACCGCCGCACTCGCGCCGACGAGACACCGACACCGCCGAACGCCCCCCGTGGTACTCCATCGCCGTTGTCTGAGCGCGCCTAAAGTCTTCGTCACGGCTTCGCTGGAAAATATTCGTTCCGGCCGAGACCTCAGGCGTCTCGAAATGGGCGTCCGCCAGGTTCTCGGCTGAAACGCACATAGTGCAGGAAGTAGCGGGGCAGCGGGGGATTTTAGGAAACGTTAAGTAAATATTGATGCCCTTTGGCTGCGGGAGCGGTGCGAGTCATTGACGGGGGCGGCGAAGGCGGCCACCTTCATGGCTGCAAGCAACCCGTTCGAGCAAGCACGGAAGCTGGGATGCCATGAAGAGAATCCGGCTCGGCCTCGCTTCAGCCCTCACCGCGGGGACCGTCATTGCCGCCGTCTTCGTGTCACCGGGGACGGAATCGGCGCACGCGTTTCCCGCCACTCCCAAACAGAATGTCCTGAACTATCTGCAATCGATTTCCGGGAACCACATCGTCTCCGGACAGCACAACAAGGAGCCCGCCACCTCGCCGGGACAGTACACGCAGCAGGTGAAGGACATCACCGGGCAGTACCCGGGGCTGTGGGGCGGGGACCTGATGTTCAACGCCACGGACGTGGCCAACCGGCAGCGGGTGGCGGACCAGGCGAAGACCGAGTGGGCCAACGGCTCGCTGGTCGCCCTGACCTGGCACGTCTGCCCACCGACCGGCGGCAGCACCTGCGCCTTCGAGGGGGGCGTGAAGTCGCACATCACCGACGCGCAGTTCTCGCAGATCATCACCGACGGCACGGCGCTGAACACCGCGTGGAAGCGGCGCCTGGACGAAGTCGTCCCCTATCTCCAGCAGCTGAAGAACGCGGGCGTCCCCGTCCTGTTCCGTCCGCTGCACGAGATGAACGAGTCCTGGAACTGGTGGGGGAACCGGCCCGGCGCCAACGGCAGTGCCCGCCTCTACCAGATAACCCGGGACTACCTCGCCGTCACCAAGGGTCTGGACAATCTGATCTGGGTGTGGAACGTCCAGGACAATCCGGCAGGCGGCTGGAGCAATTACTACCCGGGCAGCGGATACGTGGATGTCGTCTCGCTGGACGCCTGGTACAAGAATTACCCCAGTTCCGCCGACTACCAGCAGATACGGAACATTGCCGGGACCAAACCCATCGCCATCGCGGAGATGGGCAAGATGCCGACCGGCGCGTTCCTGGACAGCCAGCCCCGGTGGGCGTGGTTCATGATGTGGTCGGAACAACTGCGCGGGAACAACACCAACGCCGAAATACAGGCGACGTACTTCCACTCCCGCGTCCTCAACCAGGGTGAGATCAGCCTCCCCTGAGGCAACCCGCGCGGGCTGCGTGTCACAGCCAGTCGCGCAGTCCGTGCAGAAACCCGGCGGGATCGTCACGGTGGAGGGTGTGCCCCGCACCCTCCACCGTGCGCACTTGCCAGCCCCGGCGGCGCAGCGTCGTCGCCGCGGGCGGCGGAATCCGCTCGCTCGGATCGGCGAGCAGGACCAGCGAGGGGACCTCCGGGCGGACGGGCAGACCGGGCAGACGGGCGAGGGCCGTGACGGACTGCGGGTCCCATGCCGCCAGGGCCTGCTTTTCGTCAGTGATGCAGTCGTCGTGCCAGCGGGGGTGCGCGGCACGCAGTTCGCGCCAGGTCGAGTGCTTGACAGCGCGCAGGGCGGCCAGGTCACGGGGGCGGGGCAGCCACGCGGGATCGCAGTGCACCGCGCGAGCGCATCGCAGGGCGGGGGCGGCGAGCAGCAGGGCGGCCGAGCCGAGCGAGTGTCCGATCGCCAAGTCGGGTCCTGCGGGCAGGGTTTCCAGCAGGTCTGCGGCGAGCTCGGCGGGGCCGTAGGAAGCGGCGGGCGGGCTCGCACCGTGGCCGCGCAGGTCGACGGCGACGACCCGGTAGCCGTGGTCGGCGATGGCGGTGGCGACCGGCCGCCAGGTACGGGAGTCCGCCATGAGGCCGTGCACCAGGACGGCCGTGCGGGGGCCCTCGCCCCAGCTGCGGGTGGCGAGTTTCATGAGGCCGCGTCGAGGGGAACACCCGCGCGGTGGAGCACGGCCGACGCGCCGGCCACCGTAGCCTCCGCGTCGGTCTCTGTGTCGTCCGCGCCGCCGACCGCGCGGCAGGGAGCACCGGCCGGAACGAACACGGCACCACCGGGGGCGAGACCCGGACCGGACCCCGCGGCCGGGTCCTCCCCCGGCCCCAGTCGCACCTCGCCGGACCAGCACGGCAGCACCTGCGGGCCGGGATGGGTCCGGCGCACGGCTTCCGCGCCCACCGTCACTCGCGAGAGCACGAACTCCTCTGCGGGCGCCCGGTATTGCACTTCGCCCGGGGTGTCGGCGGGGACGGCCCGGATGACGGCCGGGCCGGTGGGAGCGAGGCCGACGATGTCCGCCAGGAGGGATGCGTCGACGTGTTTGTCGGTCAGGTACAGGGCCTCTCCCGCCTGCGGGCGGACATGGTGCAGCAGCAGCGCTACGAGAAGTCCGCGATCCCCGGGAATGTCGTCCGCCACGGTGGCATAGACGGCCACGGTGTAGGAGCGTCTGCCGGAAGGGGAACGCAGCACCCGCGTCCAGTGGCCGGGGTGCGGCACCGCCAGGGTCTCCAACAGGTCGGTTGTCCGTTCGGATGTGTGGAATCCGCAGATGACCTCGCACGGACGCGGGGCGCACAGCAGTTCCGGCTTGTGGTCAGGGCCCGGGACCGCGGTGGGTGAACCCCAGGAGTTGGTGCGGACGACGGGGGTGAGCAGGAGGAACGGCGGCAGGGATGTGGTCATGGAGGTGTCTCCGGTGGACGGCCGTCACGGGCCGGCTCGTTGCAGTCGGTCCGTGACGGCCGAGTCGGTGCGTCAGTCCGTGGCCGTGACCGAGTCCAGCCAGACCGTGCCTGCCTTGCCGTTGAAGTAGAACGACATCTGGGTGACATCGGTCAGGTCCAGCGGGCCCTTCGTGGCCCACGGCGGGTTGGTGAAGTCGGCCAGGGCAAGGGTGAGCGTTCCGCCGTCGGTGTCGGTGAGCGGGACGGTCTTCTCCCAGTAGATGCCGCCCGCGACGAACTGGGCCGTCAGGCTCTGGTCCGCGGTGCCGTCCGAGCGGGCCCACAGGCGCAGGTTGCGTGCGCCGCCCCAGTCCTGCGGAGTGGGGAGAGAGCGGATGACACCGGCGTAACCGGGGCCGGCGGGATCGTAGGCGGCGCGCAGGGCGTGGCCCTGGCCGTCGGTGTGGTCGGCGTCGAGCGTGACGGTGACGGGGCCGCCGCCGGTGTTGCGGGCGTAGGCCGTGGACAGGGCCGCGCTGTCGGCGTAGTCCTCGAAGTCGTCGACGGTCAGGGCGCCGGTGGTGAAGCGGGTCGGGGCGCCGTCGGCGGTGCGGGCACCGACGCCGTTCACTGCGGTGACGCGCAGGTGATAGGTGGTGTTGGGCCGGAGGTTGACGGGCGGGCGGTAACTGGTGGCGCGCAGCCCGGTGACGTCGAGGACGGGGTCCGACAGGTCTTCGTGCGTCGAGAGGGTCAGCGTGTAGTGGGCGGCGCCCTCGGCGGCCGTCCAGGTCAGCGGGGCATCGACGGGGACGCCGGTAGCGCCGTCCTGAGGGTGCTGCCGGAAGGCGCCGGGTGCCTCGGTGGCCATGGACGCGGCCTCCTCGACGAGGGTGACGCCGGTCAGCGGGGCGGGCTGCGAGGAGGCAGGCCACAGCAGCCGGATGCCCGCCGAGGCGTCGGGAGGTGTGATGCGCAGGGTGGTGGACCTGCCGGTGCCGGACACGGTGGCCTTCACCTTCGTCCAGGTCTTCCCGTCGCGGGTGACCTGCACCGTCGGCAGCATGCCGTCCCCGCGGGCGGCGAAGTGCGCGGTGAACGTCTCGGGGTTCCGGGTCTGCCACGTGATCTGGCCCGTGGTGCGGGCCGGCGGGGCGACACGGACGCCGTCGCCGTCGGGTGTGCGCCGCAGGCCGTCGCTGTGCTCGGAGGTGTGGGCCCAGCTCTGGAGCGGGTCCACCCGGACGTCCTGCCGGGGGCCGGCGTCCAGGACGGTGGAGGTGGCGAGGGCGTGGCCGGCGCGGTCGAGGGCGCTCACCCGGTACCAGGCGCGTTTCTGCGGGGTCGTGGCGTCCAGCCACGGCGTGTCGTTGTCGGTGACCGGGGTCGTGGTGAGCGTGGCCCATGGTCCCCGGGGTCCGTCGGTGGACCGCTGGACGCGGTAGGTGTGGGCGCCGGCGCTGCCGCGCCAGCTGATCTCGTTGATCCCGGACCGCTTGGTGATCGCGGTGATCAGCGGTGCGGTCATCGGTACGGCGGGCAGGTTCCGGCCCGGGGCGATCATCTTCGCCAGCGCCGCGTTCGCGAGGACGTCGGTGCGCATCGCGGCGGTGTCGCCCGGATAGTGCAGGGTGTAGCCGTCGTCGTGCTGGACATAGCCGTGGTCGTCGGCGTGGCCGAACAGCGACCAGGAGAGCACTCCGGTGACGTCCGGGTTGTCGGCGAGAGCGAGGGCGTCGGCCGCGGTGAGGGTGTCGGAGCCGTGCTCCCCGGCGAGATAGACCTTGTTCCTGTCGCTGACCCGGGCGGCGTCCGCGGCCATGGCGCCGGCTGACGACGGGTAGTAGTGCACGTCGACGATGTCGACCTCGGGCGAGGCGAGGGCCGCGGCGTCGACGCCCTGCTGGCGGCCCGCCGAGATCAGCTGACGGGGCGCCAGTGCGCCGACATAGGCGCCCATCTCGTCCACCCAGGAGCGCGTCATGTCGTTCAGTTCGTTGCCCAGCTCCCACGACATGATCGTCGGGTCGTCCTTGTAGGCGAGCCCGGTGTAGGGATTGACGTGGTCGAGCACCGTGCGGACGTACTCCTTGTACGCGGCCTTGGCCCGCGCGTCGGTGTAGAAGTCCTTGGGGTCTTTCAGGCCCAGCCACCTGGCCAGCGTGGAGTAGCCGCCGTGGTAGTAGTCCCACTGGTCGGTGAGCGGGACGATCAGCCGCAGGCCGTAGGCGCGGGAGCGGGCGACGGCGTAGTCGACGGGCGCGAAGGCGTCCTCGTTGAACTCGCCGAGCTTCGGCTCGAGACAGGACGCGCAGCCCAGGGAGGTGCCGAGGGTGTGGGAGCGCACGACGGAGGCGTTCATGGTGCGCGCCGTCTTCAGGGCGTCGTCGATGCGGAAGTAGGTGGGCCGGTCGACACCGCCGACGTTCTCGTCCAGGCCGAGCCAGTACAGGTTGGTGCCGGCGAAGCGGAACGGCCGGCCCTGGAGGGTCAGGGCGGCACCCTCACGCTGCACGAACGCGTCCGCGGTCCGGCCGGGCGGCCCTGCGGTGGCGGGGGTGGAGGCGACGGCGCCCGTGACGACGGCGCCCGCGGTGAGGACGGCGGCGAGCGTTCTTCGGCGGTTTCTGGGCATGGCGAACCTGCCTTTCGGCTCAAGAAGGCGAACGGGGCGGGGAATTCGGGGCAGCCGCCCGGGCGGGGAGCTGTCCCGCGAGGCCTGGCCGCCGGTTCGGTGGTGGTGGCCAGGACCACCCTGGCGTCAGGTGCTGTCCTCCCTCGGGGGCGCGCTGCTGCCGCGGGGCACCAGGACCGGGGGTGCGACCGGGCCGGAGGAGGGGTTGCGGCGGTGCACGACGTCGAACAGCCGGCGCACGACATCGGCGCCGAAACCGAACACGTCATGACTCATGGCGGACAGGTTGGGATGGGTGAGCTGACACAACTGCGAGTCGTCCCAGGCGATCAGACTCAGATCCCGCGGCACGCTCAGGCCCATCTCGGCCGCCACCGACAGCCCCGCGACCGCCATGATGTCGTTGTCGTAGACGATCGCGGTCGGCCGCCGCGGGGAGGCGAGCAGCGAGCGGGTGGCCCGCGCGCCCTGCTCGCCGGAGTAGTCGGTGGTGACGGAGCGGGCCGGTTCCAGGCCCAGTTCGGCCACGATCGCGTTGAGCGCGGCCGTGCGGATCATGGTGTGGCCGAGCTGGGCGTGACCGCCCACGCGTGCGATACGGCGGTGGCCGAGCGCGGCGAGGTAACGCACCGCCTCGTGCACGGCGGCCTCGTCGTCGGTCCACACGGAGGTGAAACCGCCGGTCAGGGACGGGTGGCCGACCGCGACGGCCGGCAGCCCGAGCGCCGCGAGTTCGGTGACCCGGGGATCGTCGTGCTGGATGTCCACCAGGAGGGAGCCCGCGATCCGACGGGAGTGCCACCACTCCTTGTGCACGGCGATCTCCTGCGCGGTGTCCCGTACGAGATGCAGCAGGAGCGAACAGCCGTGCTCCTCCAGGACGGACTCGACGCCGGAGATGAACTCCATGTAGAACGGTTCGAGTCCGAGCTGGCGGGCGGGCCGGGCGATGACCAGGCCGACGGTGTCCCCGGCGCCCGTCGTCGTCCCGGACAGCTTCTTCGCGGCCTGGTTAGGTACCCAGCCCAGCTCGGCGACGGCCGCCATGATGCGTTCGCGGGTCGCCGACGACACACCGGGGCGGTTGTTGAAGGCCAGCGACACCGCTCCTCGGGACACCCCGGCCAGGGCCGCCACGTCCTTGATCGTGACGCGCCCCGGCCGTCCGGTCGGGCCCTCACCCACGTACGGCTCCGTGGTCGCGGGCGGCGGCCCGGTCGTTGACGCAGAACAGCGCCGCACGGGCGGCCTCGGGATCGGGCCGCGACCAGCCGGTGACGTGCCAGGTGGTGCTCTCGCCGGGCAGCAGGGTCACCCGCCCCTGGTCGGTGTGCGCGTCCGCGTCGAGCCGGTCGGCCTGGAGCAGCAGGTCCCGTACGACGCTGCCGGCGGTGACGGTCACCGTCGCGGTGTCCTTGCCGTCCTGCCCGATTTCGACGTCGTAGGCAGCGTCGGCGTAGGCGAACTCCCGGTCGGCACAGGCGAAGTGCACCGCCCGCAGCGCCGCCCCGCTGTCGTCGCCGCTCGGCGCGTCGGCGACCAGGAACTCCCGGCGCGGGTCACCGAACGCGGTGACGGGCTCCGGCAGCCGCTCCAGGGCCACGCTGCGCGCTCCCGCCTTCAGGGCGACCTCGGCGCGGGCGAGTACGGTGCCGTCCGCGCCCACCCGGCGCACGGTGACGGTGGACGCCCACACCGGAGCGCCCTGGTTGCAGCCGGCGAGCACCAGCTCGCCGTCGCGTTCCTGGACCGTCAGCAGCCGGTCGGCGTACAGGCGGCGCATCTCGAAGTACAGGGGCTTGAGGCGGGCGTCGCCGTCGATGGCCGCCCAAGAGGTGACCGGCCAGCAGTCGTTGAGCTGCCACAGCACCGTGCCCGCGCAGCGCGGCCAGTGCGCACGCCAGTGCTCGACGCCGGCGGCGACGGCGCGCGCCTGGTTGAGCTGGGTCAGATAGTGCCAGCTGTCGAAGTCGGCGGGCGGGGCGAAGTGCGGTTCGAGGCCGCGGTTGAGCTTGCCGTTGCCGTCCTCCGCCTTCTGGTGGTGCAGCATGCCGGGCGAATCGGCGCGCAGCGGCCGCTCGGACAGGGCGCGTTCCAGGGTGGCGAGGGCCGGCGGTGCCTGCCAGCCGAACTCGGCGACGAAACGCGGCACCGTGTCGAGGTAGTCGCGGTAGTCGCGGCGGTTCCACACCTCCCAGGAGTGGGCGGTGCCGTGGCCGGGGTCGTTGGGCGGGTGCTCCCACGACCCGGACCACGGGCTGCCCGCCCAGTACGGGCGGGTGGGGTCGGTCTGGGCGACGACACGGGGCAGCAGCCCCAGGTAGTAGCCCTCGCCCCAGGAGTCACCGGCGAGGGCCTGCTCCCAGTCCCAGTCGGCGAAGCCCCAGAGGTTCTCGTTGTTGCCGTTCCACAGGACGAGCGACGGGTGCGGCATGAGGCGCGCCACGTTCTCCCGGGCCTCGGCCTCGATCTCCGAGCGCAGCGGCTGCTCCTCGGGATAGGCGGCGCAGGCGAACAGGAAGTCCTGCCAGACCATCAGGCCCAGTTCGTCACAGGTGTCGTAGAAGGCGCGGTCCTCGTAGATACCGCCGCCCCACACCCGCACCAGGTCCACGCCCGCCTGCGCGGCCTGGGTGAGCCGAGCCCGGTAGCGGTCCGGGGTGACCCGGGTGGGGAAGACGTCGTCGGGTATCCAGTTCACGCCCCGGGCGAAGACGGGCACGCCGTTGACGACGAGGGTGAAGGCGCTGCCGTGCGCGTCGGCGGAGGTGTCCAACTCGACGGTGCGGAAACCGACACGGCGCTCCCAGGTGTCCAGGGCCCGGCCCGTCTCCTCGTCGCCCAGGACCACGGTGCAGTCGTACAGGGGCTGCTCGCCGTAGCCGCGCGGCCACCACAGGGCCGCGTCGGGGACCCGCACGGTCACCGTGGCGCAGGCCGCGCCCGGGGCGACGGTGACCTCGGCGGTGGCGTCGCCGACCGAGGCCGCCAGCCGCAGGGCGCGCTCCTGTCCGCCGGCGGTGCGATCCAGGTCGACGACGATCTCGGCGACGCCGGTGCCGTCCGGGGCAACGGTGACCTGCGGGCGGACCCGGGCCAGCCGGGCGGTGGACCACTGCTCGACCCGTGCCTCGCGCCACACTCCGGCCGTCACCAGGGTGGGTCCCCAGTCCCAGCCGAAGGAGCAGGCCATCTTGCGTACGTAGTTGAACGGCTCGGGATAGGAGTTGGGACGCTCACCCAGGGCCGCCCGCACCGTCTCGGCCTCGGTGTAGGCGGAGGTGAAGGCGATCTCCAGCGGTGCGGGGCCCTCCGTCAGCAGGTCGGTGACGTCGAACCGGTAGGAGCGGTGCATGTTGCGGGTACGGCCCAGCAGCCGTCCGCCGACCTGGACGGCGGCGACCGTGTCCAGTCCGTCGAAGACCAGCTCGGCGCGCTCGAAGGAGGCGTCCCGCCGCGGCAGTTCGGTCGCGTACGTCCAGTCGGCCCGGCCCACCCACGCGGCGTCCGTCTCGTTGCGGTCCAGGTACGGGTCGGCCAGCAGGCCCGCCGCCATCAGGTCGGTGTGGACGCAGCCGGGCACGTGTGCGGGCACGGCGGTTCCGGCCAGCTGTGGGGGCGCGCCCTGGGGGGTGTGGCCATCGGTGTCCAGGCGCAGCGTCCAGCCCTGGGACAGCGGGTGGCGGACCTTCATGCGAACTCCTCGTGAGACGTGGTGCGGGGCGCGGTGGCGGAGCCGGTCACTTGGTGGAACCGGCCGCGAAACCGCTGTAGATGAAGCGCTGGAGCGCCAGGAAGACGACGAGGGTCGGCAGGATCACCAGGATCGTGCCGGCGCAGATGGTCTCCCAGTGGGCGCCGAAGGGCCCCTTGAAGCGGAACAGGGCGGTGGAGATGGTGCCGAGGTCCGGGTCGGGCATGTAGAGGAAGGGCACGTAGAAGTCGTTGTAGATCGCGATGCCCTTGACGATGACGACGGTGGCGATGGCCGGCCGCAGCATCGGGAAGATGATTTTCCGGTAGATCGTCCAGGAGTTGGCGCCGTCGATGCGGGCGGCTTCGTCCAGGGAGCTCGGGATCGACCGGATGAACTGCAGGAAGATGTAGATGGAGACGATGTCGGTGCCGGTGTAGAGCAGGATCGGCGCCCAGCGGGTGTTGAAGGCGCCGAGCTCGTCGATCACCTGGAAGGTGGCGACCTGGGTGGTGACGCTGGGCACCAGGGTCGCCAGCAGGAAGAGCCCCATCACCAGCTTCTTGAAACGGAACTGGAAGCGGTCGATGGCGTACGCGGTCATCGAGCCGATGAGTACGGTGCCCGTGGTGGAGACGACCAGGATCAGCATCGTGTTGCCGAACGCCGAGAGCATCGCGCCCTGTTCGAAGGCGGTGGCGTAGTTGCTGAAGTTGAACCAGTCCCCCGGCAGCGACATCGGTCCGCTGTGGGCCACCTCGGACTGCGTCTTGAGCGAGGTGAGCAGTACGACGACGAGCGGCACCACGACGACGGCCGAGGCCAGTG
Organism: Streptomyces sp. Act143; assembly: GCF_003143935.1. Lineage (GTDB taxonomy): Bacteria > Actinomycetota > Actinomycetes > Streptomycetales > Streptomycetaceae > Streptomyces. The sequence goes on from NZ_QFRX01000007.1 coordinate 24,227, forward strand.
CCAGCGAGAGGTACTTGAGGGTCGCGGCGGTCCGTGCCCGCCCCGGCCGGTCGACGCGGGTGCGATGTCCGACGGGCACGTGTGTGTCGGTGGTCACGAGAGTTCCACCCTCTCCTCGGGGATCAGCCGCCGCTGGACCCAGGTGATCAGCAGAATCAGGACCAGCAGAACGACGGCCGAGGCGGAGGCGAGGCCGACCTTGTCGAACTGGAACGCCAGCTTCACCGTCTGGATGACGAACGTCTCCGTACCGTTCGCGCCCTGGGTCATGATGTACGGGATCTCGAAGACCGCCAGTGATCCCGACACCGCGAGCACGAAGCTCAGGCTGATGACGGGTTTGATGCTGGGCGCGATGATGTGCCGGAACTGCTCCCAGCGGTTGGCCCCGTCGATCTGCGCCGCCTCGTACAGGTGCGGCGGGATGGACTGGATCGCGCCGAGGAACAGCACCATGTTCAAACCCATGAAGCGCCAGACCGACACCCCGGCCAGCGAGGTGTTGGCCAGGTCCGGATCGCCCAGCCACAGGTGTTCGCCGTCGGCCCCCACCATGCCCAGAAGTGTGTCCAGGGTGCCGTGGGGCTGGAAGAAGTACAGGAAGACGAACCCGACAGCCACCCCGTTGATCAGATAGGGGAAGAACAGCAGCCCCTTGAAGAGGTTGCGGAAGCGGGTGTTGAAGCTGAGGACGGTGGCGAAGTACAGCGCGAGCCCGATCTGCACGAACGAAGCCGCCAGGTAGAAGCCGCTGACGAGGAACACCTCGAACCGCGCCGGCCGTGTGACCAGGTCGGTGTAGTTGTCCGCGCCAACGAAGGCGCTGGAGGGGCTGACGCCGTCCCAGTCGGTGAAGCTGTAGCCGATGATGTCGGCCACCGGGAGGTAGGTGAACATCACCACCAGGGTCAGCGGCACGGCCAGGAACAGCCAGGGGGTCAGCGGGCTGTGGCGCCGACGCCTGCGAGGGCGTTTCGCGGCAGCCGGTTCGGGAGGCGGGGCATGTCGCCGGCCACCAGCCGGCGCCCCGGCGCGGATCTTCTGGACAGCGGTCATCTCAAGGTTCCTCGTGGTGATGGGCCGGACGAACGCCCTGCGGAGCGCCGTGACGACGAGCGGTGCGGCAATGGCCCGCCGTCACGGCACGGCGAGCGGTCGGCTCGCCTTCCCGGCGGCGTCAGGCGGCGTCGGGCGGCGTCGGGCGGCGTCAAGGGCTCGGACGTAGTGCACGGTGACAGCGGGCCCGGACGCCCGGCTGCCGTGGCGTTGCGTGGCACTGCGTTGCGCGGCGTGGCGTGGCGATATGCGGCACTCGGCTCGCGTGCACCGCACGGCACGGCACGCGGCGCGCGGCCTGCGGCACAGTCGGGTACCAGACCGAGGCTGAGCGCGGCGGTACCGCAAGTCAGCCGCCCCCGTGCGGCGTTGCCGGGGAGCCGGCCGGTTCCGCTGCCGGTGTCACCGTGCCGCTGCACCGTCAGCCGCCGAGGGTCTGCTGGGCCTCTGCCCACTTGCCGTTCAGCTCGGCGAAGTAGCTGCTCATGTCCCCGTCGGCTGCGCCGCGCGCGATGTCCACCAGCTTGCGGCGGTAGTCCTGCGCGGTGATGCCGATCTCCGACGCCTTGTCGATCTCGTTGACCTGGGCCAGGTTCTTCTGGCTCTGCGGAATCAGCTTGACATCGTTGTCGGAGAATGCTTTGAGAGTGTCGGGGAGCGGAGCTCCGTGCACCGAGGAGATGGAACCCTCGGCAGCCGACTGACCGGACTTGGTGATGTACCAGTCGATCCACGCACGCGCGGCCTCCTTCTTGTCGGAGTGGACGTTGATCGCGTACTGGTAGTCGGGCCGCAACACCGAGCAGAACTTGCCGTCCGTCGTCGCCGGGAAGGGCATGAACGCGATGTCGTCGGGATTCTCGCCCGCCGCCTCCGCCGCCGCCCGCATCTGCGAGATCGCCCAGGAGCCGAGCCACATCGAGGCGACCTTGCCGGTGCCGAGCTGCGACTTGGAGTCCTCCCAGTTGGTGGTGGTCGGATCCGGCTCGGACAGCTTCTGGTCGACGATCGTGTAGAGCAGCTCGTCGATCGCGTACAGGTCCGACCCCGTACTCCCCTTGCTCCAGGGCTTTTCGGTCGTCGCCAGGGAGTCGTAGGCACCGGTGTCGCACCGGGGCGAGCCGATGGCGTTCGTCCAGTTGGTGAGCGGCCAGCCGTCCTTGTAGTTGGTGTAGTACGGGACCGCGCCGGTCTTGGACTTGATCGCCTTGAGGTCGGCGACGAACTCGTCGGGCGTGGTCGGCCAGTCCTCGATGCCGGCCTTGCTCCAGACCGCCTTGTTGTAGACGAACCCGTTGGCCACACCGATGCCGGCCAGGCCGTACACCTTGCCGTCCACTGTCGCGTGGTCGGTGTAGTCGAACTTCTTCGACAGCTCCCCGGACGTTCCCAGCGGTGCGAAGAAGGTCGGGTACTGCTTGATGGAGAGCGAGTTGGGGATCAGCAGGACGTCACCGTAGTTCTCGGTGTTCATCCGGATCTTGGTTTCGCCCTCGTAGTCGGTCAGGCCCTCGAACTTGACCTTCACGCCCGGGTAGACCTTGCGGAACTCGGCGGCGTACTTCTTCAGCGTGCCGTCGGATATCTGGTCCGTCCTGTTCGTCAGGACCGTGATCTCGCCCGACACCTTCTTCGGGTCACTCGGGGGTGCAGCGATCTCGCCATTGCCGCCCCCGCTACCGCCGCTACAGGCTGTAGCAGCCACCATCACAGCGGCCGCCAAGGCCACCCCGTTTCTCCGCATCATCGCCACCTTTCGCTCCGCGCCTCTCCGGTCCCGGATCACGGGCAGCCCTGTCGGCTCCCCCGTCGTCCCGGCCTGACGAGCGCTCAACGTAGACGTAACTTCACGGCCCTGTCCATAGACCGGTCCAGATTGATTTCTTGCCATTTTGAGGCTCTGAACAGGCGTTTTACTAAACCCTGACTAAATCGCCCAAGGCTTCGGCACACCGGCCCGGAAAAGGTGGCGCCGGACTCTGGACAACGTTGTCAGGAGGATGGTCCCATGTGCTGTCCACCATGTCCGGCGCACCCCTGCACAGGCGCCACCCACCCGAAGGGACATCACTTTGAGTAGTCCCCGGGCCGCCGCCCCACGCCCGGGCGATGTCCTGATCGCAGCTCTCGACAGGAGGCGGGGCCCAGATCGCGGAAGTGCCGGTCGCCCCGGATGAGCAGTGCCGGGTTCCACACCCGGCCGCCCCCTGCAACGATCAGCCTGCCGCACCCCTTCAGTTCATGGATGTGACGCGACAGCACTTACGGAAAGAATGTGCCCCTTGTGGCATATGGGGCGTTTCATGCCTTTTTTGGTGCCTACTCGTCGGAGGAATCACGCCGGAAGAAGGGTGAGACAAGCATGATCACCAGAGAGCAGATTCCAGCGGTCCTGAACCATCCGGTCCTCGACGAAGGCGGCAAGAAGATCGGTGAGGCCAGGCATGTGTTCCTGGACGACGCTACTGGGCGCCCCGAGTGGGCGTCGGTGAAGACCGGCATGTTCGGCACCAGCGAATCGTTCGTGCCCATCGGCAACGCGTCGGTGGTGGACGGTCACGTCGAGGTTCCGTACTCCAAGAACAAGGTGAAGGACGCCCCCCAGGTGGACGTCGACGCCGGCGGCCATCTGTCGGAGACCGAGGAACACCGGCTGTACGAGTACTACGGCATGAGCTGGGACGAGTCCTGGGCCCGCGCCAACGATCCCGGCGCGGACGGCTGGGCGCACGGTGGTGCCGCGGGCGCCGCGGGCACGGGGGCCGACGCGACGGGCCAGGGCACCGCCACCGGCATGGGCAGCGGCGCACTCGCGGGACACGAGCGTGCGGGGTATGAGGACGATGCCCTGACGCGGTCCGAAGAAGAGATGCATGTGGGTGTCGAGCGGCGTGAGGCGGGCCGGGCCCGCCTGCGCAAGTACGTCGTGACCGAGGAGGAGGAGCACACCGTTCCCCTGCGGCACGAGGAAGTACGTGTCGAGCGGGAGCCGATCACCGCGGCCGACCGCGACGCCGCCCTGCCAGATCCTGAGATCAGCGAGGCCGAACACGAGGTCGTGCTGCACGAGGAGAGGCCGGTCGTGGAGACCGAGGTCGTACCGAAGGAGCGCGTGCGCCTGACCACGGAGGAACACACCGAGCAGATGACCGTGGGCGGGCAGGTGCGCAAGGAGCGCATCGACAGTGACGCCGACATCGTCGACGACACCGACGAGCCGGGTTAGGGCAGCTCAGGCCAGGCCAGGCCCAACCGGATCGGATACGGAGCGTCGCCCCCCAGCGGCGCTCCACCGATAGCGACCGCCACTCCCCGGCGGAGCGGGCGGGAAGAGCAGAGCCCCCGCTCAGTCACAGCGTCAGCGGCAACGCTGAGCGCGGAGCGAAGACCTGATACTCCTGCTCCGTTGACCTGGCGTCAGGCCGGGTGCCTTCACGCGCTCTTGGACGTCCATCAAGCTGCGGACGGGTCGTCATGTGTCCGAGTTGCTGCTCTGGCCGGCCGAGGACCGAACGAGCAAGACGTCTCCGCGCTGAGCGCCCGGACGTTCCTCCCCATCTGGCAATTCATGGCCTTTGCCCTCCCCCCGTAGCCGATCACGACCCCTGTCCTATACGGCATCCCCCTGTTCGGAGGGCTGAAGGCCTCTCAGGTAGTGACGGAGCGCCTGATGGCGGAACTGGTACACGGGACCTACCGCGCGCAGCAGCCCTAGGCCGTGTTTTAGAAGTGGGCTTCGCCCCTTGCCCTGTGCCGTGATGATCGCGGTGTGGGGCG
>NZ_QFRX01000008.1:0-473 GCF_003143935.1 Streptomyces sp. Act143
GAGGTCACCACCACCGCCTACGCCCCGATCGCGCAGCTGGTGCGTGAGGCGATCCTCGACATCGGCTACGACTCCTCCGCCAAGGGCTTCGACGGCGCCTCGTGCGGGGTGTCGGTGTCGATCGGGGCGCAGTCGCCCGACATCGCCCAGGGCGTCGACACCGCGTATGAGTCGCGGGTGGAGGGCGACGACGACGTCCTGGACCGGCAGGGGGCCGGCGATCAGGGGCTGATGTTCGGCTATGCCTCGGATGAGACGCCGAGTCTGATGCCGCTGCCGATCGAGCTGGCCCACCGGCTGTCGTTCCGGCTGACGCAGGTCCGCAAGGACGGCACGGTTCCTTATCTGCGGCCGGACGGCAAGACGCAGGTGACCATCGAGTACGACGGTGACCGGCCGGTGCGGCTGGACACCGTGGTGGTCTCCTCCCAGCACGCCGCCGACATCGACCTCGATGCCCTGCTCACCCCCGA
>NZ_QFRX01000008.1:490-2524 GCF_003143935.1 Streptomyces sp. Act143
GACGGGATCAAGCTGGAGACCGAGGGGTACCGGCTGCTGGTCAATCCCACGGGCCGGTTCGAGATCGGCGGGCCGATGGGGGATGCGGGGCTGACCGGCCGGAAGATCATCATCGACACCTATGGCGGGATGGCCCGGCATGGTGGGGGTGCGTTCTCCGGCAAGGACCCCTCCAAGGTCGACCGCTCGGCGGCGTATGCGATGCGGTGGGTGGCCAAGAACGTGGTCGCGGCGGGGCTGGCCAGGCGGTGCGAGGTCCAGGTCGCCTACGCGATCGGCAAGGCCGAACCGGTCGGGCTGTTCGTGGAGACCTTCGCGACGAACACCGTGCCCGTGGAGGCGATCGAGCGGGCCATCACCAGCGTGTTCGACCTGCGCCCGGCCGCCATCATCCGCGACCTGGACCTGCTGCGGCCCATCTACACCCAGACCGCCGCCTACGGCCACTTCGGCCGCGAACTGCCCGACTTCACCTGGGAACACACCAACCGCGCGGACGCCCTGCGCGCCGCAGCCGAACGCAGTTCCTGAAACACCGCTACCGAAACACCGCTACAGAAACACCTGGAGGAAGAATGTCGGAAGCCACTGAGGTCGAAGAGCGCTCGGCCCTGGACTCGCTGGGTGGCGCACTCGGTGACGCCGGTGCCAACGCGCTCGCCGGGGCGCGCGACGAGCTCGCCGAGAAGCTGCTCCGCGCGGCCTTCGTACTGTGGGAGGACCCGCAGGTGCGGCCCAGGCTGCTCGGGCTGCTGACCGCCGCCGTCAACAGCGACGAGGGCGCCGACCAGATGCGCGGCTTTCTCACCAACCAGCTGTTCGCGCAGGCCGGCAAGGCGATCGGTATCGCCGACATGGACATCTACCAGGCCGCGGAGACCATCGGTGTCCCGGCGGTCAACGTCAACGCGGCGACCTCTCAGGTCTGGGGTGTCGTCCTCATGCGCTACATCGTGAAGCTGGAGCCGATCGCCTCCACCCCGGTGGACGAGCTGGTCGACCTCCTAAAGCCGACGATCCAGCGCTACCTGGGCTGACGGAGGGAGCGCAGCCGCATGCAGGACGTCAGGATCATCGGTACGGGTGCCTATGTGCCGGACCGGATCGTCTCCAACGACGAAGTCGGTGCGCCGGCCGGAGTCGACAGCGACTGGATCATCACCAAGACCGCCTTCCGGGAACGCCGTTGGGCCGCCGATCACGAAGCCACCTCCGACCTGGCGACCGCCGCAGCGCGCGCTGCGCTCCAATCAGCCGGCATCACCCCCGCCCAGGTGTCCGTCATCGTCGTCGCCACCTCCACCCCCGACCGGCCCCAACCCCCCACCGCCGCCTACGTACAACGCAACCTCGGCGCCACCGGCGCCGCCGCCTTCGACGTCAACGCCGTCTGCTCCGGCGAGATCTTCGCCCTCTCCGCGGCCGAGAACCTCCTGGCCCGCAAGGGCGGCCACGCCCTCGTCATCGGCGCCGACATCTACTCCCGCATCCTCAACCCCACCGACCGCCGCACCGTCGTCCTCTTCGGCGACGGCGCCGGCGCCATCGTCCTGGGACAACAGGACAACGGACCCCGCATCCGACACCTGGACCTGCACACCTTCGGCGAACTCTCGGATCTGATCCGGGTCCCCGGCGGCGGCAGCCGCGCCCCCCTGACGGCGGAAGCTCTCGAAGAGGGCCAGCAGTACTTCACCATGGACGGCCGCGGCGTCCGCCGCTTCGTCGCCGACCACGTCCCCCAACTCGTCAAACAGTTCCTCCACGAAGCCGGCGTCGTCCCCGACGACATCCGCCACTTCATCCCCCACCAGGCCAACGGCGTCATGCTCGACGACCTCTTCACCCACCTGGGCCTGTCCAACGCCACCCTGCACAAAACCCTGGAGACCTACGCCAACACCGGCGCCGCCTCCATCCCCATCACCCTCGACCAAGCCCACCGCACCGGCACCCTGCACCCAGGCGACCTCATCCTCCTCGCCGGCTTCGGCGGCGGCATGGCCGCCGGACTCGCCCTCATCGAATGGTGAG
>NZ_QFRX01000009.1 GCF_003143935.1 Streptomyces sp. Act143
GTTGGTCAGCAGATACGCCGTCCGCAGCAGCCGCGGCCAGCGAACAGCCGCGTACGTCTCGAAGTCGCCGGTCGCGTCGCTTCGCAAACCGACGGGTGGAGGGTTGGTGGTCACACGCACCCCGGTTTACCCCGTTTCATTGCACTGCGCGCCGGTCGATGCGCGCGGGAGATCCACCCAGTAACACTCCGCACGCACGGATCGGGTTGCACGCGCGCTGTCCGGGGCGGCCTCAGTCGGCGCCGGAGTCAGTCAGCCGCAGGCACGGGCGGGCGTGTCGTCCGGGGACGTCCGCGCGCGGCGGTGTTTGAGCTTGCAGTGGATCAGGGTCGCCCCGTCGGTGTCGACCTCGATGCCCGGCCCCGTGACCGAGGTGAGGCTCTTTCCCGCCATGGTCACCTCGATGCGCACGGTGTCCTGGGTGATCACGGCCTCGGTGCAGTCGACCGTCACGTCGCACCAGGTCACCGCGGGCTCCGGGCACCACAGCAGTACCCGGCGTCCCGTCCGTTCGACCGCGCCGCTGAGACCTGCTCGATGCCGACGACTTCTTTCGGTGCGGCGGCCTGTGCCGCGGTACGCCCCCGGGTTGCGCGGGTGGCAAGTCGGCGGTGAGGAAGGCTAGTTCAGCGAGAGTGCGGGCCGACAGTGCGGCCTCCACACGCTCGTCCAACTCGTCGGCCGTCAGCAGACCGTCCCCCGGCAGCGACACGCGGGACGTCCACCACGCGGTCCCGGTCCGCGTGTGCGGCTCACGGTTCGGGCGACGAGCCGGAACCGGCGCCCTTTTCCCCGTGGACGAGGAGTGCAGTGGCGTGGCCGAGCCGCGGGCCCCCGCTCGGCCACCGCCAAGGGCCCGACGGCAACGCCATGCACCTCACCTATGCGGCGTGGGGCGGGCTCGACGTGGCGGGTGGCTGTGTCCTGATGACGGCGACCCCTGCGCGGCCCCCGTCGACGTCCACCACGGTGCCGTGCACGAAGGCCGCTTCGTCGCTCGCCAGCCAGACCACGGCCTGCGCGACAGCGTGCGGCGTGCCGACCCGCCCGGCCGGGGTGCCCTCCATCATCACCTCGCCCGCGTGGGGGTCGGAGCCTTCCGGGGCCGGGGGCAGGACGACACCCGGGGACACGGCGTTCACACGGACGCCCTGCGGGCCGAACTCCGCGGCCCAGGCCCGGGTGAGCGTCTCCATCGCGCCCTTGGTGGAGCTGTAGAGCGCGCCGAGCGGAACGCCCAGTCGGGCGATCCACGAGCCCAGGTTGATGATCGCCCCACCGCCCGACTCCGCCATCGCCGGCGCCACGGCGGCCGTGAGGAAGAACGGGGCCTTCACATTCACGCCGTAGACCTGGTCGAAGGTCTTCTCGTCGGTGTCCGTCGTGGCGGGGGCCGGATAGATGCCGGCGTTGTTCACGAGGATGTCGATCCGCCCGCCCAGCGTCTGCCGGGCCCTTTCGGCCAGGCTCCGGGAGCCTCCCGGGCTGCCGTCGAGGTCCGCCGCCAGGAAGTCGGCCCGGCCACCGGACGCGCGGATTCCCTCGACGACCTGTGCTCCGCGTTCCTGGTTGCGTCCGGAAACGACGACATGGGCCCCTTCGGCGGCGAACGCTTCGGCGATCGCCTGCCCGATGTTGCTGGTGGACCCCGTGACCAACGCCGTCCTGTCCCGCAGTCGTCCACTCATGACATGTCCTCCCTCTGCTGCCTGTGCACGCACGCCTGCTGCCCCGCACGACCGCGCGCACCCCCTGTCGTGCGCGGCCCACTGTGCTCCGTGGAAAATGGACCAGCAAGTCCAGAAACTTGGTTCTCGCACACAGGAGGCGACATGCCGGAGGCACTGACCGCCAAGGGGCGCGCCACCCGCGCCCGCATCGTCGAGGGGGCTGCCGAGGTACTCCGTGAGCAGGGTGTCGCCGTCGCGACACTCGACGACATCCGTGGCCGCACCAGTACAAGTAAGAGCCAGCTCTTCCACTACTTCCCCGGCGGAAAGGACCAACTGCTGCTGGCGGTCGCCCAGTTCGAGGCGGACCGGGTGCTGGAGGACCAACAGCCGCACCTGGGACGGCTGGACTCGTGGGAGGCCTGGCTGCGGTGGCGGGACGTGGTGGTGGAGCGTTACGAACTCCAGGGCGACCACTGCCCGTTGGGGGCGCTGTTCCTCCAGGTGGGGCGGTCCCGCCCCGGTGCGCGGGCGATCGTGACGGAGCTGATGCGGCAGTGGCAGGAGCAGCTCGCCCGCGGCATCCGCGCCCTTCAGGCCGAGCGTCTGGTGTCGTCGTCCCTCGATGCGGACCGGACGGCCGCCGCGCTGCTGGCGGGCGTTCAGGGAGGGGTGGCCATCATGATGTCCACGGGCGACTCCACCCACCTCAAGGCCGCGCTCGACACCGGGATCGCGTATCTGCGGGCCGCTTCGACGGCTGTCTGAGGAAATCGAGGTGCCGGAACCGGACGCACGTCCTTACCCTCGGCCCATGCCGCACACATCCGCCCTGCTGAATGTCATCGACGTGGAGGCCACCTGCTGGGACGGACAACCGCCGCCCGGTTCGGTGAGCGAGATCATCGAGATCGGCCTCACCGTCGTGGACGTGTCGGCCCGCCGCCGGATCTCCCGGCACCGTCTTCTGGTCCGCCCCGTCCGGTCGGCGGTCAGCGCCTTCTGCACCGAACTGACCGGCCTGACACAGGCCGAGGTGGAACGGGGCGTCGCCTTCGCCGAGGCATGCCGCATCCTCGTCGAGGAACACCAGGCCCCGGAGCGCCCCTGGGCGAGCTGGGGTGCATACGACCGTCGGCAGTTCGCCCGGCAGAGCCAGGCCGACGGGGTGGCCTACCCGTTCGGCTACCCGACGGAACGCACCCACACCAATGCCAAGGCTGTGTTTTCCGCGGCGTACGGACTGTCCAGGAAGCCCGGCATGGCGCACGCTCTGCAGATCGCCGGGCTGCCGCTCGAGGGGCGTCATCATCGCGGCGAGGACGACGCCTGGAACATCGCGGCACTCGTCCTCGACCTGCTGGGCCGCGGGGCGTGGCCGACCACGGCCACGGCCGGCTAGGGAGGAGGGGGGCGGCGGGCCCGCGCGCCTTCTGCGTACGCCGGAGCGGCAGGGCCACGAGGGCCGGAACCGCACCACCCTGCGCCGCCGCGAGTGCACAACTCGGCGGCGGCGCAGGCGATGACGCGCGGTCCCCCGCGCCCGACCCGGCCCGGATCAGGCGACGGTGATGTTCTCCGCCTGCGGGCCCTTCTGGCCCTGGGTGATGTCGAAGGTGACCGCCTGGCCCTCCTGCAACTCACGGAAGCCGGAGGCGTTGATGTTGGAGTAGTGGGCGAAGACGTCCGGCCCGCCGCCGTCCTGGGCGATGAAGCCGAAACCCTTCTCCGCGTTGAACCACTTCACAGTTCCGCTGGCCATGCTGATGCCCTTCCGTAGACGTCAGGAACCGCACCGCGCGGCCCTGGAGGTGATCGTCCTGGTCCAGCACTGCACAGCAAAACGCCCACGCCAAAGCGCGGGCAGGTACTGCGAACCACGACAGCCGGGACTGACGCTACACGGCGAAACGGATCATCACCAGAGAGCAACAACAGTAAGACTCCACAGCGAGACCCCGTCGAACCGGTCGCCAGAAGGCGTACGACACCGTCGCGGCCCGTACGGTCGGAGTCAGCGAAGCGCGCGGAGCCCTGCGGGAAATCCCGTCCGGCGCAGGTCATTCGGCAGATGTCTCACGTCGCCGCCGGGTGGACGACGAGTGCATGCCGTGAGGCCGCCCGGCGGAAATCCGTTGCGTGCGCGTGGGGAGGTTGCGAGAGCATGCCCGGATGACCTTGCTCTGCCGCTGGGGAGAGGACTGATGGACGCGAGTCACCACCCCAGACTGATCTTGCTGTGCGGGCTTCCCGGTTCAGGGAAGACGACCCTGGCCGGACGACTGGCCGCAGAGATTCCAGCGGTGCGTCTGTGCCCGGACGAATGGCTGGCCGACCTGGGTATCGACCTCTTCGACGAGCCGACGCGCGACCGGCTCGAGAGACGGTTCTGGCAGCACGCCCAGGACCTGCTGAGGCTCGGGCAGACGGTGATCCTGGAGTTCGGGTTCTGGGGGCGCTCCGAGCGGGACGAGAAGCGGGTGGCGGCGCGCGCACTCGGCGTGCCCGTCGAACTGCACTACCTCGCCGTGCCGATGGAGGAACTGCATCGCCGTCTCGAAGTCCGCGCACGGAAGGGTGAGTTCGGGACCGTGCCGGTCGGCCACGAGTTGCTGGAGGGGTACGCGAAGGTCTTCCAGGCACCTGACACCGACGAGGTCCGCCTCTTCGACACCCCCCCTCTGGAACGGCGAGGACGAACGACGGCAAGGATGACCGACGGCAAGGACGACCGGGCCAGTTGACGCGGATCCGGTCCCGGACCGAAGCGCGATGCCGGGGTGCTGTCCGGGGCACTCAGCCAGCACCGAGGGCGTGGTGCATCTGGTCGGTGAGCCAGGTGGTGTACTCCTGCTCGGTCCAGCCGCATCCCCGGACCAGGGACCGATAGTGGGCAGGGTCGTTGAACACCCATACGACGTCCACGGCGCGCTCATGATCGAGGCCGTGTGCCTCGGGTTCGAGTGCCTCGATGAGGTCGACCACCATGGTGGCTCCGGCCCGCCGGTTGCGCTGCATCGTCTCCCACAGGTCGGCCGGCTCCGGACCCTCGTCGGCGGCCCGGCGGACCATCTCGAAGACCTCCGCGGCGCGCCCGCCGATGATGCGGCAGACCTCGGCGTAGGCCGTGAGCACCGCCCGTGGGGTCCGTCCTTCCCGCACCGGCCGGAACCAGGGCCGGTCGGCCACCGGTACGGGCTCGTCGTCGCCCGCCAGCGCCTGGTCCACCACCTCGCGGAGCAACGCGGCCTTGGAGCCGAAGGCGGCGAAGACGGTCGGCCGCGCCACCCCGGCGTCCTTGGCGATGTCGGCGAAGGAGGTGGCCGCGTAGCCGCGGAGGACGAAGAGCCGGTTCGCCGCCGCGACGATCGCCTGCCGGGTCTGCCTGGCCCGTTGGTCGCGCAGCGGCGAGTCGTACCGGCGCCGCCCGCCGTCGGCCGCACTCCTGTTGACGCCCATGAACGGACATACTAGCGTGATATTCACTAGACGTTGGTCTATCCAACTGTGGTCCATCCAACTGGGAGGCCGCCATGCCCTCCGTCAACCGGCCCTACGTCCTCGCCGGCGCCGAGGGACAGGCGCTGTGGTTCCTCGGCAACCTCGTCACCGTCAAGGCCACGGGCGCGCAGACCCGCGGCCGACTGACCGTGGCGGAGTTCCTCAACCCGGCCGGCTTCGCCCCGCCCCTGCACCGGCACCTGGAAGAGGACGAGATGTTCTACGTCCTGTCGGGCAGCGCCCGCTTCCTGTGCGACGGGCAGGAACTCACCGCCGAACCGGGCGACTTCGTGCTGCTGCCGGTGGGACTGCCGCACACCTTCGTGGTCGGCTCCGAGGAACCCCTGCGCTGCCTGCAGATCACCACACCGTCCGGTTTCGAGGACTTCGCCGCGGAGGTCGGCGCCCCGGCCGGTGAGCGCCGGCTCCCCGACCCGGACCCGGGCCCGTTCGATCCCGCGGCCCTCGGCCACGCCGCCGCACGCCACCACATCGAGATCCTCGGCCCACCACCCGGCGCGTCCGGATACGCCCGGCCATGATCAGCAGCTGACGAATCGGCGCCTGCCCCGGGCGGTGCCGGGGCGGGGCGGTCATGCGAAGTGGGTGCCTGTCCGAGCGTGTGGCGGGGTCCCGCGGTCCTCGTCCGGGGGCGGGCCGGCCGGTCCGGGCAGCCCGCTGAGGCCGGCTTCGGAGGCCGGGAGTACGGCGTCCGACGCTCCGGAGTCCGGCTCGGCGCTCTCGCCGAGGAAACCGCCCGACTGGTGCTGCCACAGCTTGGCGTAGGCACCGTTCGTCGCGAGCAGTTCCTCGTGGGTGCCCTGCTCGACCACGGTTCCCCGGTCGAGGACGACGAGGCGGTCCATGCCGGCGACCGTGCTCAGACGGTGGGCGACCACGAGGGCCGTACGTCCCTCCATCAACCGCCACAGGGCGTCCTGGACGAGGATCTCGCTCTCCGAGTCCAGTGCGCTGGTCGCCTCGTCGAGCAGCAGGATCGGGGCGTCACGCAGGATGGCCCGGGCGAGGGCGACACGCTGGCGCTGGCCACCCGAGAGTTTCACGCCCCGCTCCCCCACCAAGGTGCCGAAGCCGTCGGGGAGTTGCTCGGCGAACTCGGTGACGTGCGCCGCCGCGGCCGCGGCGTGGATCTCCTCGTCGGTGGCGCCGGGCCGGGCGAAGGCGATGTTGTCCCGCAGGCTGCGGTGGAACATGGCGGGTTCCTGCGGGACGTAGGCGATCAGTGAGCGCAGGTCGGTCTGACGCAGCCGGCTGATGTCCTGGCCGCCGATCAGGATGCGTCCGTCGTCGATGTCCGACATCCGCAGCAGGAGCCGGGTGAGGGTGGTCTTGCCGCCGCCGGACCTGCCGACCAGACCGATCCGGGCACCTGCGGGCACGTCCAGTTCCAGCCCCCGGAAGATCGGCTGCGCGCCCGCGTGGGCGAAGGTCACCGCCTCGAAGCGGATGCCGGTGCCCCGGGGTGCGAGCGGTTCGGGCTCCGCCGGGTCGAGCACCGTGGGCGGGTCCAACAGCAGCTCCGTGAACTGCGCCGCCTCGGTCATCGAGCTTTCCAGGCGGCGGTAGATCTGGTTGAACTCGAACATGATCTGGGTGGCGTTGGAGTAGTAGGTGAACGCGACGACGACCTCCTCCACTCCCTGGCCCGGACCACCGAAGGCGATCGCGACCAGCAGGCCCAGCACGTTGGTCAGCACGGACATGGGGGCGATCAGGGTGTCGACGCGCAGATTGCCGTAGTCCCACGACCTGAGCGTCAGGCGCCGGGAGTCGGCGACCCGGGTGCGGTGTTCCGCGGCCTCCCGCCGCTCGGCCGCGAACGCCCGGATGGTCTCCATGTTCATGAGGCTGTCGGAGACGTGGCCGGAGACCCGGGCGAGCGCCGCCTCACGGTCGTTCACGAGCCTTTGCCGACGGCGGATCAGCGGGGTCGCGGCCAGGACCGTCAGTCCGATCATCACCAACAGGCCGACGACGAGCATCGGTTCGTAGGTCCACAGCACCACGGCGCCGAAGCCCAGGGGCACGAGACTGCCCACGATCCGGTACGTCATCGTGTCGACGAAGTCCTCGAAGCGCTTGCCGAAGCTCAGCACCCGTTTGGTGAGGGAACCGGCGAAGTTGTCGTGGAAGAACGCCGCGTCCTTGGCGAGCAGTTCGTCCATGCCGCTGACATACAGGTGCTCCATGCCGAGGGCGTCGACGCGGTTCAGGCAGTGCTGCCCGACCCGCCACACGGCCTCGGCGAGCAGCAGGGTCCCGCCGAACCCGACCACGTACGGCAGCGCCGAACCCAGGGTGAGACCGCCCTCGTCGGAGGCCTGTCCTGCCAGTTTGGCGATCAGCAGCGGGGCGATGTAGCGGGTGCCGATGTTGCCCAGGGCCGGTAGCAGCATCGCGGGCAGGGCCAGGCGTCGTAGTCGCAGCAGTTCCCGGCCGTAGCGGCGCAGTGCCAGAACGACCGCGCTCCTGCCCGGAGTCGGTGCTCGCGTGTCTGTTGTCCCCATCACACTCCCGGAGGTTCGGAAGTCGGAAGTTTCCCGTCAGGGGACGTTCCCAGTCCAGGCATTTACCGCGGACCGGCGAGAACCGGACACGGCCGTGCCATGTCGGTGGCGGCCAGTAGCCTCGCGCAGCATGAGCATTCGGATCGATGTGGTGGTGGGTCATCCGGTCGACGACGAGATGGAGAGGGTGCTCGGGCTGGCCGAGGCGGTCGGCGAGCCCGTTGATGTCACCCTTCTGCGGGAGGGGCGCGAGGAGGCCGATCGCGCGGTGCTGGTGCCCGCGGCCGTGCTGGCGCTCTGGGAGCACTGGGCGCCCACGGCGTACCCGAGGGGTGACGTCGAGGCGGTGGGCCAAGCCGTCGGGCGGGAGCCGGAGTTGGCCCACCCCGCGCGGTTCGGCGCGTTCACGCTGTTCCGGCGGCGCGCGGGAGGGCGTACGGCGGTGGCCCGGGGCGGCGTGGTGGTGGCCGAACTCCTGGACCCCGACGAGGCGTACTGGCTCCAGGAGAAGGCCCGCGATGCCCGCCAGGGGTTCATGGACCCCCGGCAGAAGGCCGCGTTCGAGGAGTTCCTCGCCCGGCAGGCGGACATCGACGATCAGTGATGCCGCGTGAGGACGCCGCGGCCCCCGACGCGGAAGGCGATCGGGGGCTGCCCGGTGCGGTGGCGGAAGGGCGAACCTAGCCCTGACGGGTTCTAGCGGGCGCCTTGGATATGGAAGTTGAAGTCGGCATGGCCGAGCGCGCCCATCAGGCGCAGCCACATCGGGAGCAGCATCTCGGTGCCCCGGGCGGTCTCGATGCCGCCGAGGTCGATGACACTGGACTCGGGCCAGCCGAAGGAGGTCAGCATCTCGGTGACCTGCTTCTTGGCGCCGGTGTCCGCACCGGAGACGAACACATTGTGCGCTCCGGCGACGCGCGCGGGTTCGACCATGACCAGGCAGTTCATGGTGTTGAGGGTCTTGACGACCCGCGCGTCGGGGAAGGCCCGCTGGATCTGCTCGCCAAGACTGTCGGTGTTGACGGGGTCGAGCGTGGGCGGCATGCCGGCGGAGAAGTCCAGCGGGTTGGCCACGTCGATGACCACCTTGCCCGCCAGGTTCGCACTGCCCGCCGCGTCCAGGGCCGTGAGGGCGGCGCCACCGGCGGTGGTGTTGATGACTGTCTCCCCGAATGCGGCGGCCTCGGCGAACGGCTTCAGCTGCACGTCCGCGTGGTCGGTGTGCCACGCGGCGAACGGCGGGGTGCCCATGGCGTCGGGCTCGGTGCGGGCGAGGGTGGCCTGCGGGTCACGGGTGCCGATGACCACCTCATGGCCGAGCGACGCGAGCTTGGCGGCGATCGTCCGGCCGACGATGCCGGTGCCGAGAACGGCGTAGCGCATGAGGACGGGTCCTTCCCGAACGTGGCAGGACGACGACGATGCGCCCGCCTTCAGGGGATGAACCTAGACCGAGTCGCCCGGTATTCCAATGTGTTGGACAAATCGCTCGCGACGGACACGCCGCCGACGTCCACTACGGTCACGTCGGCGGCGGCCCGTACCCCTCACGCCGCCAGTGTCTTGTCCTCGTGCGTGGTGCTCCGGCTGTCAGTGCTGTACCGCTGGAGCAGCGCGTCCGCTGCGGCCAGCGCGTTCTCCACGGTACGGGCCCCCGTCAGTACACAGAGCGTGTACGTGGCGTCCTCCAGCGCGCGGCTGCAGGAGCGGCCGGCCGACGCGTCGTGCTCGATACGCGCATCGGCGAACCGCGCCAGCGCGGTACGCAGTTCTCTCTCAGCCGGAAGAATCATCACGAGTCCCTTCAGCCATCACCGGAACACAACCCGCCGCTCGGCCCCGAGTGCCGCCCGGCAGACCCCAAGTGCCCCGCCTGGAAGGATCTACGCCTCGCGCCTCGGCGTCGGCCGTGGTGGAGGCCTGCTTACGCCGGGACCATGACCGTCAGCCATTGCGCGTCGCGGGGGCGGTAGCCGTAACGGTCCATCAGGCCCGAGACGATCGCCGGAACGTGACCGGCCCCGTAGACGACGGCCACTCGGATCGGCTCGTCGGCACGCTCCGCGTAGATCTCTCCGAGCGCGCCGAGCAGTCGTTCGTCGCGCCGGTCCGACATGGCGTGCCCGATCGGGTCGTCGGCCAGCATCTCCGCCCTCGGTGTCGTCGGCAGATCGTCGACCGCCACGTCCTCGTCCAGGAAGGCGCGCGGGCCGCGCACCGCGAACACCAGGCCCATCACGGGAGCCGCGACCATGAGGAGCAGGTACGTCCACCGCGGCAGCGTCTTCAGATCCGCGATCGCCTCCGCCGCGGTCACGTCCGGATTGACGACCGGCACGGAGTCGGGAATCAGCAGGTCATGACGTTGCTCCTGCAAGCCGTTGCGCCGTCGCCGCGGGGCGAACCGGTAGGCGAGGGTGAGGGCGCTCACCCCTGCCGCACGCCCTCTGATGCCCTCCAGCACGATGAGGTCGCACTCTCCGAGTCTGCTGCGCACCTGGGAGTAGAAGGTCGGCGAGGCGACGTGCAGCATCGGGAAGATCACGAATTCGAGCGGCTTGTCCTTCCGCCGCATGGTGATCACGGCGGATCGGACGGCATACCCGGTCACCTCGATGATCTGCATCTCTGCCCCCGTACACCTCGGCCGTTCCCCTGGCACCCGTACCAGGACACGTGGCCGCCCCGGGCCGCGGTTCCCACCGGGAAGCCGGTCAGCGGCGGATGAGGCCGAGGCCGGCGGCGGCCGCGACGGCGGCCGTGCGGGAGTCGACGCCGAGCTTGGCGTAGGCGCGGGCCAGGTGGGACTTCACCGTGCCCTCGGTGAGGTGCAGTCGTCGGCCGATGGCCTGGTTGGACAGCCCCTCGGCGACCAGGGCCAGGACTTCCGTCTCGCGCCGGGTCAGCGTGGTGCCGGGGGTGCGCAACCGGTTCATGAGCCGCTCCGCGACCGCCGGGGCCAGGGTGGTGCGCCCGGCCGCGGCGGTGCGCACGGCGGCGGCCAGGTCCTCGGGCGGGGCGTCCTTCAGGAGGTACCCGGTCGCGCCCGCCTCGATGGCGGGCAGCGTGTCCGCGTCGGAGTCGTAGGTGGTGACGATCAGCACGCGCGGAGCATCCGGCCGCGCGGTGATCCGCGCGGTCGCCTCGGCCCCGTTCATGCCCTTGCCGAACTGCAGGTCCATGAGGACGACGTCGATGTCACCGACGCCGGCCCGCTCTACGGCGTCCTCGGCGGTGGCCGCCTCGGCAGCCACCACCAGGCCGGGTTCGGTCTCCAGCACAGCGCGCAGCCCGGCCCGGACCACGGGGTGGTCGTCGGCCAGCAGGAGGCGGATGGGGGCGTCGGTCATGGGCGGGCGCCGGTCTTGAGTCCGGGCGTGGGTGAGGGCGGGGGCGGGGGTGAGGTCGGGGGCTGAGGGCCGGGCGGGGGCGGGGGCTGAGGGCCGGGCGGGGGTTGAGGTGCGGGCGGGGGTTGAGGTGCGGGCGGGGGTTGAGGCGTCGGCTCAGGCGCGGGCGCGGGCTCAAGAGCCGTCGCGGGCTTGGACACAGACTCGGCAGCGGGCTCAACCTCAGCCGTGGTCTCTGCCTCCGCCTCGGGATCGGGCTCGGGCTCGGGCTGGACCTCGGGCTGAGTCGGCGGAACCACCACGGGCTCCCGCTCGACCACACCCTCCCGCTCAGCCTCAGTCTCTGCCTCTGCCTCTGCCTCTGCCTCTGCCTCTGCCTCTGCCTCTGCCTCTGCCTCTGCCTCTGCCACGGTCCCCGGCGCAACCAGGGACTCCCCCTCGACGCCCTCCCGCTCGACCGCGTTCTCGGGCTCGGCTTCCGGCTGTGACGCCTCGGGCGCGATGGGTGGTGCGAGCGGGAGCCGGGCGGTCAGTGTCGTGCCCTGGTCGGGGGTCGAGTCGATGGTCAGGGTGCCGCCCAGCGCGTGCATGCGGGTGCGCATCGCGGCCAGTCCGAAGCCGCCGCCCTCGGAGTTCGGGCCGGTGAGGCGGCCGGGGTCGAAGCCGGTGCCGTCGTCGACGACGGCGAGGGTGACGTCGCCTGCGCCGTAGGCGAGGGTGATCGAGCTCGTCGTGGCGCGGGCATGACGGACGGTGTTCCCGAGCGCCGACTGGGCGATGCGCAGCAGGGCGACCTCGTGCTCGGTGGGCAGGGGGGCCGGGTCGCCGGTGAGGTGGAAGCGGGTGGTGAGCGGGTGGCGGGCGTCGGTGGTGGCGCACAGCCGTTCCAGGGCCCCGGCCAACGTCGTGCCGTCCAGCGCGGGCGGGGTGAGGGCGGCGACGAAGCGACGGGCCTCGGCGAGGTCGTCCAGGGCCGCCTGGCGGGCCGCCACCACATGGCGGACGGCCAGTTCGGGCCGGTCGGGCAGGGCGCGCTCGGCGGCGTGCAGCAGCAGTTGGATGCTGGACAGTCCCTGGGCGAGGGTGTCGTGGATCTCGCGCGCCAGGCGTTCGCGTTCCGCCAGAACGCCGGCGGTGTGCTGGGCCCGGGCCAGATCGGCACGGGTCGTGGTGAGCTCCTCGATCAGGCGCCTGCGCCGTTCGCTCTCCTGGTACAGGGCCTCGTACCCCCACACCACGGCCACCGCGACGGCGGCCCCGAGAGCCGGTCCGATGGCCATGGCCGGGCTGAAGGAGCCCTGATGCGCCGCGAAGGCGGTGATCGCGGCCAGCGCGGTCGCCGTCACGGCGAGCAGCGCGGGACGTCGCGGCAGCAGGTGGAGCTGGAGGAAGTAGAGCGGGAAGGCGACCCATACGGCGTCGCCGGTCAGGGCCAGCAGCACCAGCCACGCCCCGCCCACCGCGGCCAGCCAGCAGCCTGCCGCCCGCCGCGAGACGCGCACCCGGGGCAGCATCGGCCCCACCGCGTACAGCAGTGCGCACAGCGCCGCCACGGCGACGATCGGTACGGCGCGCGTGCTGCTGTCGGCCACGGCCCGGGCGGCGGCCAGGGCGAGCAGCCCGACGGTCAGCAGGTGCAGGCACCAGGTCAGGGCGCGGGTGGTCGGCGTGGGAGCGGGGGCGGCGGAGTTCACAGTGCTTCCAGGTTAAGGAAGCCGAGGCCGGGTCGGCCTCCATCGAAAGTTACAACCCGGGTGTCGCCTTCCGATCCGCGGAGTGCTCTCCCACGCCAGAGGCGCGCGCTGGGTGCCCTCGGCGACGGTGGAGCTCGTCCGTTTCCACCACCGCAAAGGACAGGCCGGGACCGTGTTCGTCGCCTGGAGAGACCTGAAGTTCGCCAAGGGGCGGTTCGCCCTGATGGGGACCGTCGTCGTGCTCGTCACCCTGCTGGTCGGGCTGTTGTCCGGACTGACCGCCGGGCTGAGCCGGCAGAACATCTCCGCGATCACCGGCCTGCCCGCCGACAGGATCGCCTTCGGCGCCTCCGGGGCCGGGAGCGACCTGTCGTACGCGGGCTCCACGGTGACGGAGCAGCAGTGGCGGCGGTGGGCCGGGACGCCCGGTGTCAGCAGCGCCGAACCCCTCGGCATCACCACCACGCGGGCCACCACCGGTGACCGCAGCGCCGGTGTCAGTGTCTTCGGTGTCACTCCCGGCTCCCGTCTGGCCCCGGACGGCGACAAGCTCGGGAACCGGTCCGCAGTGCTGTCCGTGCCGGCCGCCGACGCCCTCGGGGTACGGCCCGGGGACGAGTTCGTCCTGGCAGGGCAGCGGGTGACGGTGGCCGCCGTACGCGGTGACGCCTCCTTCAGCCATGTCCCGGTCGTGTGGACCGGCCTCGGCCTGTGGCGGAAGGCGGCACCGCCGGCCGGGGCGGGCGGTGGTCCGACGGCGACCGTGATCGCGCTGACCACCGGCTCCGGCACCGACGTGTCGGCCACCGACCGGGCCGTCGGCACCACCACGGTCACCAAGGACGACTCCCTGTCGGCGATCGGCTCCTACACCTCGGAGAACGGCTCGCTCCAGCTCATGCGCGGGTTCCTGTTCGCCATCTCCACCCTGGTCGTCGGAGCGTTCTTCACCGTCTGGACCATTCAGCGCAGTGCCGATGTCGCCGTGCTCAAGGCTCTCGGCGCCTCCACCGGCCATCTGCTGAAGGACGCTCTCGGTCAGGCCGTCGTCCTCCTCGTCGGGGGCACCCTGGCCGGCACCGGCATCGCCGCCGGCGTCGGCGCCCTCGTCGCCGGCTCGACGGTGCCCTTCGTCCTGACCCCAGCCACCGTCCTCGTACCGGCCGCGGTGATGGTCCTGCTCGGCGCGCTCGGGTCGGCCCTGTCCATCCGCCGGATCACCTCCGTCGACCCGCTGACCGCCCTGGGGAGCGCCCGATGAGCCTGCGTCTGACCGACATCACCCTCACCTACCCGGACGGCGACGGCCGTCTGACCGCTCTCGACCGCGTCACCCTGGACGTGCCCAGGGCGAGCCTGACCGCTGTGGTCGGCCCCTCCGGGTCCGGCAAGTCCAGCCTGCTGGCCGTCGCCGCCACGCTCGTCACCCCCGACTCCGGGACGGTCACGATCGACGGGACCACCACCACCGGCATGACCCGCGGCCAACTCACCGACCTGCGCCGCCACAAGATCGGCATCGTGTTCCAGCAGCCCAATCTCCTCCCCTCCCTGACCGCCGCGGAACAGCTCCAGGTCATGGCGCACATCGACGGCCGCTCCCCCAGGAAGGCCCGGGACCGGGCGGAGCGGCTGCTCGACGCGGTGGGCCTCGGCGGCCATGCGCATCGCCGGCCGCACCAGCTCTCGGGCGGTCAGCGGCAGCGCGTCAACATCGCCCGTGCGCTGATGAACGACCCGACCGTCCTTCTGGTCGACGAGCCCACGAGCGCGCTGGACCACGAGAGCGGCGCCGCCGTCGTCGACCTGCTGACCCGCCTCACCCGGCGGGGCGGCACGTCGACGGTCGTGGTCACCCATGACCGCACCCACCTCGGTACCGCCGACCGGGTCGTCGAGGTCCACGACGGGCGCATCACGGGGCAGCACGGGGCACAGGTGGTCCCGGTCGGCCGGATCGACTAAAGTCCTTCGCCGTGAACACCGGAACGGCCTTGCGCCACACACGGATTGGCCACCCGGTGGTGGACTGATCGCACGGCGGGTGCGCAGCAGGCACCCCCTCGGTTCGGCTCGTGGACCTCCCGGCGCTCGTGCGCCGCGAGTCCGCTCTCCATGCCGAACACAGAATGAGGTCGACCGAGTGACAGTCTCCTTCAACCACACCATCATCGCCGCCAAGGACCGCCATGCCTCGGCGCGCTTCTTCCGCGAACTGCTGGAAGTACCCGAAGCGCCGTCCTGGGGTCCGTTCGTCAACATCCAGCTCCCCGACGGCGTGCTGCTGCAGTTCGCCGAGCCGCCGGTGGAGATCCAGATGCAGCATTACGCGTTCCTGATCGACGACGAGCTGTTCGATCGGGCGTACCGGCGGCTCTGCGACCAGGGCGTCGAGCACTGGGCCGATCCGCAGATGCGGCACCCGGGCGAGATCAATCACGAGCACGGCGGTCGCGGGGTGTACTTCAAGGACCCCGCCGGTCACGCGATCGAGTTGCTCACCCGCCCGTACCTGTAGCCGGGGCGGAGCCTGGTCGGGCCCGCGTGCTGCGCTGCCCGGCCGGGCGACCGGCTGAACCCGGTCATGGGTGAGCCCGTCAGCCGTCAGGGATGCCGTGTCCGCCGAGGGCGGGCACGGTCTTCTTCGGGGTGCTTCTTCGGGGTGCTTCTTCGGCGTGCTTCTTCGGCGTGCTTCTTCGGCGTGCTTCTTCGGCGTGCTTCTTCGCCATGCTGATGCAGTTCATGGCCGTTTCCGGGCTCTCCTTCGCCGGTTTGCAGTACCTGCGACCCATCCTGGACCACGGCCCGTCGGCGACCACGGCCGCCATATTACTGAACCGTAACCTTCCGGCGGCTACCCCCGGTAACCCACCCGACGCTACCGTCCTGACACTTCGTCTAAGAGTGGCAGCCGGAACAGCGGTGGGACGACCGCCTCCGCATGCCCGCGCCCCGCCCGACCGGCCCGTCAAGTGACCGAGCCGCACCAGGAGCTCGGCCTCCCCCTTCTCCGGAGGTCCCGCATGCCCGCACCCGTACGCCTCGCCGCCGTGGCCGTCACGGCCGCCGCCTGCCTCAGCGCCTCCACCGTCCCGGCCCTGGCCGCCGACGGCACCGTGGTCTCCCGCGGCGTCACCGTCCCCGCGTTCTACGACCCGCCCGCGACCCTGCCGGCCGCCGACGGCGCACTCGTGCGCAGCGAGCCGCTGCCGCTCGCGCTGAGCCTGCCCGGCCTCGACGGCCCGCTGCCCGGCAGAGCCACCCGCCTGATGTACAAGTCCACCGACTCCAACGGGCGGCCGGTAGCGGTGACGGGCGCGTACATCGAGCCGTCCGCCGACTGGCGGGGCACCGGGCCCCGGCCGCTGGTGGCGCTCGCTCCCGGGACCATGGGACAGGGCGACCAGTGCGCCGCCTCGCTCGGTCTCGAACACCCCCTCCGGCTCAACGGGCAGACCGTCTCGGTCGGTTACGAGGACCTGGCGGTCTACCGGCTGCTCGCGCGGGGCATCGCCGTCGTGGTCACCGACTACGCCGGCCTCGGCACGACGGACCGGCTGCACACCTACGTCAACCGGGTGGACGAGGCCCACGCCGTCCTCGACGCGGTGCGTGCCGCCCGCGCGCTCCCCGGGACCTCGCTCACCGCGGCCTCCCGCGTGGCCCTGTTCGGCTACAGCCAGGGCGGCGGGGCCACCGCGGCGGCCGCCGAGCTCCAGTCCTCCTACGCCCCCGACGTCGTCGTCGCCGGCACCTACTCGGGAGCGCCGCCCGCCGACCTGACCGAGGTCACCAAGGCCATCGACGGCAGCGACCTCGCCGGAGCGCTGGGCTGGTCCGTCAACGGCTTCCTGCAGTCCGACCCCGCGCTGCGGCCGATCGCCGACGCCCATCTCAACGCGGCCGGACATGCGGCGCTCGACGACCTGTCCACCATGTGCGTGGGGGACGCACTGTTGGCGTACAACTCGGCGCGCAGCACCGCCTGGACGACCGACGGAAAGAGCATCAGCGACGTCATCGCGGCCGAGCCCGCGCTCCAGGCCTTCCTCGACGACCAGCGCATCGGCACCACGCGGCCGAGCGGACCCGTCCGCCTGGCCACGGGCACCAGCGACAACCTGGTGCCCCACGCACAGGCACGCAGGCTCGCCGCCGACTGGTGCCGGCTGGGCGGCAACGTCACCTACAAGCCCGTGATCCTGCCCGACGCGGGCCGCTCGCTGATCAACCACTTCGCGCCCCTGCTCACCGACCAGGGCGATGCGATCTCCTGGCTCACCGACCGCCTCAACGGCAAGCCCGTCGCCTCCGCCTGCGGCCTGCTGCCGTGGCAGCCCTGACAGCAGGCCCGCGCCTTCTTCCAGGACGGCCGCCTCGGCTACCCGAACAGCCGGGGCGGTCCGCCGTCTCGGCTATCCGGGCAACCGCGGCCGTCAACCGTCCCGGCTACCCGAACAGCCAAGGCCCTCAACCGTCCCGGCTACCCGAACAGCCAAGGCCGTCAACCGTCCCGGCTATCCGGGCACCCGCCCCGTCACCGCGCTGTGCACGACGTACGCGGCCGCCACGTCCAGCGCGGCATGTCCGGTGGACTTGAACACGGTGAGCTCGTCCGGTGTCCGTCGGCCGGGGGCCGAGCCGTCGAGGACCGCGCCCAGGAGGGTGACGGTGCGGTCCGGCGGCAGCCCTTGCAGCTCGTGGGCGCCGGAAGGCGGCGCGGTGGTGGCCGCGCCGGGCCACTCGGCGAAGAGCGCCGCGTCCTGGACGGTGGTGGCGTCCAGCTCGTGCCCCTGGGAGCCGCCGACCGAGCTCACGTGCGTGCCCGGGGCCAGCCAGGCGCGCCGCAGGACGGGGCTGGTGGCGCCGGTGCAGCAGTAGACGGTGGCTGCCCGGCGGACGGCTTCCTCGATGCCGTCGGCCGCGCGGCCCGCGGGATGCAGGGCGGCGGTCGCGCGCGCCGCCTCCGGGTCGCGTCCCGCCACGGTGACGGGCTCGTCGGGCCGGAGCACGGCGAGCAGGCCGACCTGGGCCCGGGCCTGCGCACCGGTGCCGACGACCACGACGGGACCGGGGCGGCCAAGGGCCAGGGCGCTGTGGGTGGCGGAGGCCGCGGTGCGCCAGGCCGTGATCGGCTCGGCGTCCAGCACCGCCAGCGGGCGGCCGTCCTCCGGGTCGAAGAGGGCGACGATCCCGCGATGGGTGCTGCGCCCGGGGTGTCCGGGCTCGGCGAACACCGTCACCAGTTTCGCGGCGAGGCCCTGTCCAGGAACGTATCCCGGCATGGCGCCCAGCAGCCCGTGCGGGGTGAAGGCGGCCGTGCGCGGTGGCGCCGACGCCCGGTCCTGCGCCACGGCGACGAGCGCGTCGGCCACGGCGGACATCAGGCGGTGCGGGTCGAGGACCGCCAGCGTGGCGGCCTCGTCGAGGACGATCAGCTCGCTCATGCGGGGCCCTCCCCGCCGGCCCGGGACAGCAGGCCGGTCAACGTGTCGACGGCTGAGGCGAGGGCGTCGCGCGAGGCCGGCAGATGCTCGTCGTCGAGCTCGGCGGCGGGCCCGACCAGGGTGAGCGCGCAGACGGGCGCTCCCGGGACGGGCACGACCGCCCGGCTGACGGAAGCGACGAACCGGTCGGCGCGACCGTGCTCGACGGCGTGGCCCGCGGCCTCGGCCCGTGCGATGTCGGCGAGGAGCCCGGCGTCCCCGTCGAGGGGGTGGCCCTGGGCGCGGGCCGCGTCGAGATAGGGGCCGCGTGCCTCGGGTGCGAGGGCGGCGACCAGGGCGAGCGGTCCGGCGAAGCGGTGGGCGGGCAGCCGGTCGCCGAGCAGGGTGCTGATCATCGCGAGGCGGTCCGGTCGGACCACGTCCACCACCCGCGATGCGTCGTGCTCCAGGACCTGGAGGTTGACCATCAGGCCGGTGTGCGCGGAGAGCTTCTCCAGCACCGGACGGGCCAGCGAGGTCAGCGAGTTGTGCGCGGCCCGCGCCGACAGCAGCAGTACGGCCGTGCCGGGCAGGTAGCGGTCGTCGGCGCGCAGGACCCAGCCGCGGCGGACCAGGTCGACGAGGATCCGGTAGGCGGTGGCGCGGTGCAGCCCGACCTCGTCGGCGAGTTCGGTGAGCCGGGGCGGCCGGGGCGCCCGGCCGACCGCCTCGATCAGATCCAGCGCTTTGTCCACGGCCGTACGCGGCGCCCGTGACGCCTCTGCCGCATCCGGTCCTACGGGCGCTTCTGGCATCGAAACCCTTCCGGCAGCTGCGGGTGGAAGTCTCCCGGCGGGGCGTGTCGCCCGCCCGGGCCGGAAGGTAGGGTACCGCTTGTTTCGCTGTACGAGAGAGTTGTTACCTACAGCGCAACAGTCAATCCGTGATCCGAGGGAGTGGTGAGCTTGCCGAGCGACAGAGCCGGAGCACCGACGCCGTACGCGCCGCCCGAGCCGGGAGCGGTCGTCGTCTACCGGGGCGCCACCCTGTTCGACGGGACCGGCAGCCCGGCCCGGCCGGGCACGTCGATCGTCGTCGACGGCTCCCTGATCCGGGCCGTCGTGGACGACTCGGCCGCCGAGGCCGCCGAGGCCGCCGCCGAGGGGGCTGAAGTCGTCGACCTGACGGGGCAGTTCGTCACTCCCGGACTCGTCGACTCGCACCAGCACCTCGCCACCCCGCCGGACCGCCCGGCGGCCGAGGCCGTCCTGCGCCGTCTCGTGCACAGCGGGGTCACCGCCGTACGGGACATGGCCGACGACCTGCGGCAGATCGGCGACCTCGCCCGGGCGGCGCGGGTCGGGGAGATCCCCGCGCCAGACCTCCACTACGCGGCGCTCATGGCGGGCCCCGGCTTCTTCGACGACCCGCGCACCCACCAGGTCACCCAGGGCGCGGTGGCGGGCGAGGTCCCCTGGATGCAGGCCGTCACGGAGGCGAGCGACCTGCCCCTGGCCGTCGCCCTCGCCCGCGGGACCTCCGCGGCCGCCATCAAGGTGTACGCCGACCTGGACGCCTCCCTCGTCGCCGCCATCACCGCCGAAGCGCACCGCCAGGGCGTCCCGGTGTGGGCGCACGCCGCCGTGTTCCCCGCGTCCCCGGGCGATGTCGTCGCGGCCGGCGTCGACAGCGTCTCCCATGTGACCCTGCTCGCCCACGAGGCGGCGACCGGGCCGCTGACGTCGTACCGGGACAAGCCGCCCGTCGACCACCCGAGCCTGGTCACCGGACAGGACGAGCGGCTGGAGAAGCTCTTCGCCCGGATGCGGGAGCAGGGTGTCGTGCTCGACGCGACCGCGGGGCTGTACGCCTCCCGCGAGTTCGCCACCGACGACCCTGAGGCGGCCGAACACGCCGCCCGCAACACCGAGTTGGCGATCGCCTTGACGGCCCAGGCGCACCGCGCGGGCGTGCAGCTGGCGACCGGGACCGACTACGAGACCCCGCCGGACGAGCCCTTCCCGGCCCTGTACGAGGAACTCGCCTTCCTGGTCGGGCGGTGCGGCATCCCGGCGGCGGACGTCCTGCGCTCGGCGACCCTCGTGGGAGCCCGCAGCGCCGGCGTCGGACATCTCACCGGCACGGTGGAACCGGGCAAACTGGCCGACCTCGCGGTGTTCGCGCGCGATCCGCTGGCCGACATCGACCACCTGCGCACCATCACCCTGACCGTGAAGCGGGGGCACCGCTTCCCCCGCGCCGCCCGCACGACGGAGAACCGATGACCGGCACGCCGATGATCATCAACGCGCTCGGCCAGCTCGACAACCCCAACGCCCCGCAGTCGCTGGCCGCGGCGACCGACCTCAACGCCGACGCCGACCACCTCACCGTCGACGCCCGCACGCTGGCCGAGGCACGCGCTTCCGGTCTGACCGCCGTCAACATCACCCTCGGCTATGTGATGGGCGACCTGCCGCCGTACGAACACACCCTGCACGAGATCGACGTGTGGGACCGCGTCGTCGCCCGGCACCCCGAGGACCTGTTGAAGGTGACCTCCGTCGCCGACATACGCACCGCGCACCGCGACGGACGGGTCGGTGTCATCTACGGATTCCAGAACGCCGAGGCCGTCGGGGACGACACCGGCCGCGTCGCCGTCTTCGCCGAACGCGGCGTGCGCGTCGTGCAGTTGACGTACAACCAGGCCAACCGGCTGGGCGGCGGGTCGATGGCGCCCGCCGGCACCCCGCTGACCGGCTTCGGGCGCGAGGTGATCGACGCCCTCAACGACCAGCACCTGATGGTCGACCTCTCGCACAGCGGCGAGCGGACCTGTCTGGACGCCGCCGAGTACTCCTCCGTGCCGGTGTCGATCAACCACACCGGGTGCCGGGCGCTGACCGACCTGCCGCGCAACAAGACGGACGACGAACTGCGCCTGGTCGCCTCCCGGGGCGGATTCGTCGGCATCTACTTCATGCCGTTCCTCGCCCCCACCGGCCACGCGCGCGCCGCCGACGTGGTCGAGCACCTGGTGCACGCCGTGAACGTGTGCGGGGAGGACCATGTCGGTATCGGCACCGACGGGCCGGTCACCGCCATCGACGACCTCGACGGCTACCGGGCCCGGCTCGCCGAGCACGTGGCACGGCGGCAGGAAGCAGGTGTGTCGGCGGCCGGGGAGCGGGCGGACACCTTCCCCTTCGTGGTCGACCTGCGGGGGGTGGAGCAGTTCCGTGAGCTGATCCGTCTGCTGGAGCGGCGCGGCTGGTCCGCGACACGTGTCGAGAAGGTCATGGGCCGCAACTTCCTGGCGTACGCGGAACGTGTGTGGCGGGCCTGAGGCCCGGTCGACGCCCCCGGCGGTCAACACCCCCGGCGGACGGCGGTGCGCCGCACGGCGGAGAAGAGCCGTGCGGCGCACCCACGGGTGAGCGGGCGAAGGTCAGGAGGTGTGCGGGCAGTTGCCGCGGGACTCCGCGATCGTGAGGCTCACCGCGGGCAGCGGGCACAGGAACTGCTCGTAGCGGGTGTCGTTGTCGATGAACCGCTTCAGCCAGGAAATGCTGTACTTCGCGATCGTCGTGTTGGACGTGTTCGGGGTGAAGTGGGTCGCGCCGCGCAGTTCGAGGTAGGCGCGGTCGGTGGTGGCCGGAAGGGTCTGGTAGAAGGGCTCGGAGTGCGTCGCCACGGGCGCGATGGTGTCGCCGTCGGCGCCGAAGACGAGGGTGGGCGTGGTGATCTCCGGCCAGGTCTTGTCCAGGTTCCAGCCGGTCAGCGGGATGGCGGCCTGGAGCGACGGGCGGGACTTGGCCGCTTCGAGGGTTCCGCCGCCGCCCATGGAGTGGCCCATCACACCGAGGCGGCCGGCGTCGATGCGGTCCCGGACGGAGCTGCGCTGCACCAGGTAGTCGAGCGCGGCGAGCAACTGGTCACCCCGGCTGTCCGGTTGGTCGAGGGTGGTGAGGGTGTCGATGGTGAAGACGACGAAGCCCTGCGACGCGAGGCGGGGGCCGAGCCAGGCGATCGAGGACTGGTAGGCGGTGTACCCGGGCGACACCGCGACCGCTCCGAACGTGCCGTCGGCGGTGCTCGTCGGGTAGTAGACGGTGCCGCCGCCGAAACCGCTCACCGCCAGCCGCGACACGCTGATCTCCGAGACGGCGTAGGGGCCGCGGGCGGCTTCGATGCTCGCGGTGGTGGGCGCCGGCCCCCGCTCGTACGGGTTGTCGGCGGCCTGGGCCGCGCCGGTCTGCGAGGTCAGCAGGCCGGCCAGGGCGGCGGCCGTGGCGATGCAGGAGGCGAGACGCCCGAGGCGTCCGCGCCGGTGGCGTGGGCGAGGGGAACGGGATGTGCGCGGCTCGACATTCATGGGGGGCTCCTTCGAGGAAGAGGTGTCCGGCGCGTCACGCCGTCCGGCGACCTCCGCGGGAGGGGAACTGCGGCCCGCCGTACGACACGGGTCGTCCGGCGGTCAACAACGTAGGAGCCGACGGGCAGTCAGCCACCGGTGGAATCACCAGTCACGCCCCGGGACCCGCCGCACACCCCCCCGGCAGCGCACGCTTCGCCCGATACCGCAGACCTCGTCCGACATCGCACCCAGCACCCGACACCGCACGCAGAACCCGACACCGCACGCAGCCCCCGACACCGCGCGCTTCGGCCGACGCAGCGCGTCAGCGGTCCGCGTTCGCGAGCAGATGCGCGAGCCCGGTGCGCGACCTGACGCCCAGCTGCGCGAACACATTGCGCAGGTGGTACTCGACGGTGCGGATGCTGATCGACAGCTCCGCGGCGATCTCCCTGTTCGTCGCCCCGCTCGCCACATCCCGCGCGATGCGCACCTGTTGCGGTGTGAGCGACGACAACACCCCTGACTCACCGGCCCCGGTCGTCTCGCCGGCGGCCCGCAGTTCGGCGCCGGCGCGCGCCGCCCACATGGCGGCGCCGCAGCGCTCGAAGCCCATGAACGCGTCGCGCAGTTGGGTGCGCGCCTCGGTGGGGCGCCGCCGTCGGCGCAGCCACATGCCGAAGGCCAGGTGGGTGCGGGCGTGTTCGAACGGCCCCGGCGCCCCCTCGTGGTGGGCGAGCGCGGCACGGTACAGGCCCTCGCTGCGCTCGGCGGGCGCGACGAGCGCGCGGCACCGCGCCAACTGGGCCGGCGCCTGCGGGTCGGCGCCGAGTTCCGCCCAGACGGCGAACAGGTCGATCATCTCCGTCGCGTCGACGGCCCGGTCGGAGAGCACGCAGGCCTCCACGAAACACGGCACGGCGAGGAACCACAGCCCGAAATGGCCCTGCCGGGCGCCGGGTTGGACCAGCGGAGCCAGCCGGGCGGCCGCCCGCGCCACCTGCCCCGAGCCGAGCTCCGCACGCGCCTGGGCCCACTGGGCGAGAAACGCGGCCTGAGCCAGCCCGTGCGCCTGCGCCACGGCCATGACCTCGTCGGCCTGTTCCCGTACGGCGGACAGATCACCCGCGATCGACACGACGAGCGCGCGTACGGCCGACAGTTCGGCGACGGCGTTGCGCTGGCCCAGCCTCCGGGCGAGCGCGATCCCTTCCTCGGCGTGGGCACGGGCCTGGTGGTGGCGGCCTTCCCGCAGTTCCGCGTAGGCGAGGTGCGCGAGGATGTCCGGCAGCTCGACCTGCGTTCGCGTGGAACGCGCCGAGGCGAGGGCGAGGCCCAGCACCCGGCGCGCGGTGGGGAGTCGGCCGAGGAGCAGGGCGACACCGCCGGCGTCGCGGAGTTCGTGCGCCTGCGCCCGGGGCGTGATCCGGTGCAGCCGGGGTCCGAGCAGTGCCGCGGCGCGCCGGAAGTCCGCGTCCATCACCGCTTGCATGCCGATGCAGCGCGCCCGCCAGTCGGCGTCGGGGCATCCGCCGGCACCGCACGTCCGCCCGGAGGCGGCCCCGCAGACCGGGCACGGGCCGGGCTCGAGGATGCGGCGGTAGCCCTCACGGTCCCCGGCCGCCCAGGCCGCCGAGGCCGCTGCCACGAGGGCGCCGCGCGCCGACGGCGGATCGCTGTCGCGCAGCTCGGCGGCGGCCGTGAGCAAGGCGGCACAGGCATCGGCGACCGGGCCGTCGCGCAGCAGTTCACTGCCGTGCGTGAGGGCGGTACGGGCGGGGTCGGCGGTGCGGGCCGAGGAGGCGCCACGAGGCTCGTCGTTCACACGCATCACCACTTCCTGGTCGTCAGCCGGAAGTGCCCCGGGGCGGGCGGCGGGCCGGACGGGAACATCCGCCCCCGGAGGCACTTGAGGCGCCGTTGTTGAAAGAATGTCCAACAACGGCCCGGCCGTCGACCGTGGTGACGCCGCACTGTGCGCAGGCACATCGCGTGCGGATCGGCCCCGCCGTCAGTCCTCCTGTGCGCCCTTCTGTCCGCGGGCGTTGTGCTCGCGCACCAGGTCCCGGTACCACAGCGCGCTGTCCTTGAGCGTGCGGCGCTGCGTCTCGTAGTCGACGTGGACGATGCCGAAGCGCTTGGAGTAGCCGTAGCCCCACTCGAAGTTGTCCATCAGCGACCACACGAAGTACCCGCGCAGATCGACGCCGGCGGCGAGGGCCCGCTGCGCGGCGGCCAGGTGACGGCGGATGTAGTCGACGCGTTCGGGATCGTGCACGGCGTGGCTGCCGTCGGCCCGTACGGTCACGTGGTCCTCGAAGGCCGCGCCGTTCTCGGTGATGACCAGCGGCTGGCCGGGGAAGCGCGCGTGCAGGTCGAGGAGGAGTTCCTCCAGGCCGTCGGGGTCGATGTTCCAGCCCATGGCGGTGTGCGGGCCGTCCGTCGCGTGGAACTCGACCTGCGGCGAGCCGGGCCAGGGTGAGCCGCCCACGTCCTTGTGCCCGTCGTTGTTCTGACGGGGCGCCCGACCGTCCCAGAGGCCGACCGTGGTGGTGGCGTAGTAGTTGACGCCGAGCAGGTCGAGGGGCTGGTGGATCCGGGCCAGGTCGCCGTCCTCGACGAAGGACCAGTCCGTGATGCCGGCGGTGTCCTCCATGAGGTCCTGCGGGTAGTGGCCGCGCAGCAGGGGCTCGGTGAAGGCCCGGTTGGCGAGGGCGTCGATGCGGCGTACGGCCTCCTCGGCGCCCTCGCCCCTGCCGCGCAGGACATGGAAGTTGAGGGTGATCGAGTACTGCGGGTCGTTGGTGGTGACCGCCCTGAGCTGCTCGACCGCCAGGCCGTGGGCGAGGTTGAGGTGGTGCACGGCGGTCAGCGCGGCGGCGCCGTCGGTGCGGCCGGGGGCGTGCGCGCCGGAGCCGTAGCCGAGGTAGGCGGAGCACCAGGGTTCGTTGAGGGTCGTCCAGACCGCGACCCGGTCACCGAGGGCCTCCCCGACGATGCGGGCGTAGTCGGCGAAGGCGAACGCGGTCGCGCGGTTGGTCCAGCCGCCCTCGTCCTCCAGGGCCTGGGGCAGGTCCCAGTGGTAGAGGGTCGCGACCGGGGTGATGTCCCGGGCCAGCAGGCCGTCGACGAGGCGGCTGTAGAAGTCCAGGCCCTTGGGGTTGGCCGGGCCGCGGCCCGTGGGCTGTATGCGCGGCCAGGCCAGGGAGAACCGGTAGGCCCGCAGGCCCAGGGACGCCATGAGGTCGAGGTCCGCCTCGAGGCGGTGGTAGTGGTCGGCGGCGACGTCCCCGGTGTCGCCGTTCCAGGTCTTGCCCGGGGTGTGGGAGAAGGTGTCCCAGATCGAGGGACCGCGCCCGTCCTCGTCGGCGGCGCCCTCGATCTGGTAGGCGGCGGTCGCGGAGCCGAGGAGGAAGTGCGCGGGGAAGGACAGGGGTCGGGCTGTCGGCATGCGGGTTTCTCTCTGCTGGGTGTCGGCCGGGAACCTAGGCGATGTTAACGTTAACAAGCCGTGGAAGTCTTCCCCCCGGCAACGCCCGATCCCGCCCCGGCCCCACCCCCTTCCGCTGCGGAGTGCGCCCCGTGCCGACCTTCTCCAACCCCGTCCTCGCCGGCAGTCACCCCGACCCCTCGATCTGCCGGGTCGGCGAGGACCACTACCTGGTCACGTCGTCCTTCGCGTACTACCCCGGCCTCCCGGTGTTCCACAGCCGCGACCTGGTGGACTGGCGTCCCCTCGGGCATGTCGTGGACCGCCCCTCGCAGGTGCCGCTGACCGGCCTCGACGTCTCGGACGGCCTCTGGGCCGCGACGATCCGCCATCACGAGGGCACTTTCTACGTGGTCGTGGCGGCGGCACGGGCCCGTCAGGGCAGCGCCACATACCTCTTCACGGCCACCGACCCCGCCGGCCCCTGGTCGGAACCGGTCGTGCTGGAGGCGGAGGGCATCGATCCGTCCCTGTTCTTCGACGACGACGGCCGCTGCTGGTTCACCGCGTGCCGCGACGCCGCCGAACCGGCGGTGACGGGCCCCGGCGAGCTGTGGATGCGCGAACTCGACCTGGAAACCCTGGCGTTGACGGGCCCGGCCCATGCGCTGTGGTACGGCGCGATGCGCGGCGCCTGGGTGGAGGCGCCGCACCTGTACAAGCGGGACGGCGTCTACTGGCTGATCGCCGCGGAAGGCGGCACCGAACACCACCACGCCGTGTCGGCGGCCCGCGCCGACACCGTCACCGGGCCCTACGCCACCGACCCCAGGAGCCCGCTCCTCACCCACCGCCACCGCGGCGCGGCGGAGCCGGTCCACAACGTCGGCCATGTCGACCTCGTGGAGACGGCCGCCGGGGAGACCTGGGCCGTGGCGCTGGCGGTGCGGCCGATCGAGGGCACGCACACCCTCGGCCGCGAGGTGTTCCTCGTACCGGTCGAATGGACGCCCAGGGGGCCCGTGTTCGCGCCCGAGGCCGGGCGGGTGCGGCTGTCGGAGCGGCTGCCCGCGGGCGCCACCGCGGCTCCGCGCCGGGACACGCCGGTCCGGTACGCGTTCGACGGCCCGGCGCTGGGCCCCGAGTGGCTCAGCCTGCGCGGGCCGGTCGACGACCGCGTCTCCTGCGGGGCCGGGCCGGGCGGCCTGACCGTCCGCCTCTCCCCCGAGCCCCTCACGTCGACCGGCACACCCGCGTTCGTCGCCCGCCGCCAGCAGCATGTGCGCCTGCGCGCCCGCGCCCGGGTCCGCTTCGCGGACGCCACGCCGGCGCGGCAAGCAGGGCTGGCCGTCTTCCAGAACACCGGCCGGCACGCCACGCTCGGTCTCACGGCCGACGCCTCCGGAACCCCGCAGGTCGTCCTCACCGGCGTCGAGGCGGGCGTCGCCACCCGCCTCGGCGCGGTCACGGTGGCGGACAGCGAGGTCGTCCTGACGGTCGACAGCGACGAGGCCGGCTACACCTTCCGCGTCGACGACGGCACCCGGTCGACGCCCCTCGGCAGCATCGAACGGGCTTTCTTCAGCACGGAACGAGCGGGCGGGTTCGTCGGCGTCCACCTCGGCCTGTACGGGGTCGGGGACTCGGGGGAGGCACAGGTGCGCTGGTTCGAGTACACGCCCGCCTGACGGCCCGGCGGGCGCGGATCGACGCGTCGGCGCACCTCGGCCCACGTGCTTCCGGGCGTGCTCCAGCAGGCCCCTTCAGGAGCCCGTGCGAGGAGCGGCGGTGCTGTGGCGCACGACGAGGTGCGGGGCGATCTTCTGGCTCTCGGCGGGCTTGCCGCCCAGCATCCCCACGAGCAGCTCGATGGCACTGCTGCCGAGGTGCGCGAAGTCCTGCCGGACCGTGGTGAGGGCGGGGATCAGGTATCCGGCGCCCTTCATGTCGTCGAAGCCGACGACCGACACGTCCTGCGGCACCTTCAGGCCCCGCTCGGCGAACGCCGCCAGCGCCCCCATCGCCATCTGGTCGTTCCCGGCGAAGACCGCGGTGGGCGGGCCCGCGGCGGCCGCGCAGAGTTCGTGGACGAGACGGAACCCGCTCTCCGCGCTGAAGTCGCCTTCCAGCAGGGCCCCTTCCGCCCCCGCGTCGGCGAGTTCGGCCCGCCAGCCCTCGACGCGGGCCCGGGCGTCGAAGGTGCGCAGCGCACCCGTGAGGTGGGCGATGTCGCGGTGGCCGAGGTCGAGGAGGTGGCGGACCGCGAGCCGGGCGCCGAGTTCCTGGTCGACCGCGACGGAACTCAGATCGGGTTGCGGGACGCCGCCGGACATCACCACCGCGACCGGCACCCCGGCCGAGAGGCGGGTCAGGGTCTCCAGGGCGACCGGCCGGTCGGCGACCACCGCGATCGCCTCCACCGACTGGTCGGTGAGCCGCCGCAAGGTCTCCGTGAGGTCGTCGGTGGTGCTCTCGCCCTGCCGACTGGCCAGGCTCACCCAGTAGCCGGCCTGTCTGGCGGCCGTCTCCACGCCCAGCAGGATGCGCGGCAGCTCGAACAGGTCCGACCCGACGATCACCACACCGATCGTCGAGGAGCGGCGGCTCTTGAGAGCTCGGGCGACGCTGTTGCGGCGGTAGCCCAGCTTCTGGATCGCCGCCTCGACCCGGGTCCGGGTCTCCGGACGGACCGACGGATGGCCGTTGATGACGCGGGAGACGGTGATGTGCGAGACACCGGCCTCCCGGGCCACGTCCATCATGCCTGGCGGCCGGTCCATGTCAGTCGTCCTCTGCCTCGACCTCGGCGGGCGGCGGCCTCGCGCCCACCGCCGATACTGTCACAGGCGGCGGAACGGTCTCTTCGACCCCCGGTACCGCCCGCGGCCGGGATCGGCACGGACGGTGTCTCAGGAGGCCCCGAACGCGCCGATGTCCGGAGCCTGCGCTCGGTACGGCAGGCGGAAGGTCGCGACCTTGTCGATCAGGCTGCTGTGCGCCGCGAGGCGCAGGTGCGGCAGCTCAGGCAGGCGTGCCCTCAGCCCGGCGGGCGGCGCCCCAGCCGGACGTCGGCACGCTGTGGAACTGCGCGTCGGACAAGGTGATGCCCGGGTTCCAGGAGTTGACCGATGCGGACCTCCAGGCCGGCGTCCTTGGCGCGCTCGGCCGGTTGCGCGGTCTCGTCGATGCCGCATTGGCCGTTGGCCAGGTCGCCCGCCGGGTTGCCCCGGGCCGGCAGGCAGACCGCGGTGATGCTGTAGCGCTTGAGGACGGTGAAGAGGCAGGGCGCTCGCCGAGCCCGGCACGCGGTCGCGCTCGGCGGGCGGCGGGCCTGGCCGAGGCCTGGGTGGACGAGTCCCCGCACGCCGAGCGGCCGGTGACCACTCGGCGCAAGCTCGCCACGCGGGCCACGGAGCCGGGCGGGACGCGACGGCCCGGCGGCAGCCGCACGGTGCGGACCTGGGCCACGTCCCCTGACGCGGTGCCCGCCGCCGCCTCAGAGGCCGTCCGCGAGGCGTCGCCGGTCCTCGTCGTCCCACGTCCGGGTGTCGCGGGGGTGGGTGTACGGCTCGGCGTCCGGCGGGAGTCCGCCGGCGACGGCCCGCTGCCGTGCCGTCTCCGCGTCGAACTCCAGGCCCAGCAGCACCGCCAGATTGCTGATCCACAGCCAGATCAGGAACACGATGACGCCGGCCATGGTGCCGTACGTCTTGTTGTACGAGGCGAAGCCGGCGACGTACAGCGCGAAACCGGCGGACGCCGCCAGCCAGATGAGCAGGGCCAGGACGCTCCCCGGAGTGATCCACCGGAATCCCTTGATGCGGGCGTTGGGCGTCGCCCAGTAGAGGATCGCGATCATGATCGTGACCAGGAGGACGAGGACGGGCCATTTGGCGATCGCCCACACCGTCAGCGCCGTGTCCCCCAGCCCCAGGGCGGTCCCGGCCTGGCGGGCCAGGCCGCCGGTGAAGACCACCATCAGCGCGCTGGCCACGGCCAGCACCATCAGCACGACGGTCACCCCGACCCGCAACGGCAGCACCTTCCACACCGGGCGGCCCTCCGGCATGTCGTAGACGGCGTTGGCGGCGCGGATGAAGGCGGCCACATAGCCCGACGCCGACCACACCGCCAGCACCAGGCCCACGACCGCCATGACCGAGCCGGTCCCGGCCTTGTCCTGCAACTGCTGCACGGCCTGCGTGATGATGTCGCGGGCCGAGCCCGGAGTGAGCTGCCTGAGGTTGTCCAGCACGCTGTCCGTGGCCGCCTTGCCCGCCACGCCCAGCAGCGAGACGAGCACCAGCAGGGCCGGGAACAGCGACAGCACGCCGTAGTACGTCAAAGCCGCCGCGCGGTCGGCGAGTTCGTCGTCCCTGAACTCGCGCAGGCTGCCCTTGAAGACCGCCGCCCACGCCCTCGCGGGCAACTTGGCCGGGGTGTCCGGCGCCCGCCGCTCCACCTCGGGAGGCGGCCCGAACCGCTCCTCGTCGTCGTGCGCGCGTTCTTGACGCCTGGTCATGACCGCCGGGTATCCACAACGCCAGGCACCACACCGTGCCGGACGGGCTCCCGTCGTGGTCACCTCAGGTACGCGGTCGCGCTCCCGGCCCCGGCTCGACCGTCACGTCCCCGGGCGTCAGCGCGCCGTGCTCCCCGGTACAGGCGACGACGGCACGGACGGGGCTTCCGCAGTCGGTGTGCCGCATGTCCAGAACGGGCCCGGCGGGGTCCCCGGCGTGGGCCTCGCCCCACTGCCGGAGGGCGACGAGCACCGGCCACAGGTCCCAGCCCTTCCGGGTCAGCCGGTACTCGTTGCGGGACCGGCTCCCAGGCTCCCGGTAGGGGACGGTCCGGAGGATGCCGGCGTCGGTCAGCTTGCGGAGCCGGTCGCTGAGCACCGCCTCCGACAGGCCGATGTGCCGTCGGAAGTCGTCGAAACGACGCACACCGTTGGCCGCGTCACGCACGATCAGCAGCGTCCACTTCTCCCCCACCACGTCGAGGGTGCGCTGCACGGAGCAGTTCTCGGTGCTGAATGCGAGCCAGTCCACCGGGTCATCGTAGCCACCTGACTTCGTCATTGACAGTCAGGTGCGCACGCGGCTAGCTTCGCCGTACGAAGTCAGCCGGGAGGGCACAGGCACATGGGACGCACGCGTACTTACTCATGGGACGACCCGATGGTCACGGCCGGGGCGGTGGGTCGCTCGTCCGGACTGGAGTTCCTGCGTGACGTCCTGGACGCCAGGCTTCCGGCGCCCCCGATCGCGGCCACCCTCGACTTCACGCTCGACGAGGTGGCCGAGGGCCACGCGGTCTTCTCGCTCACCCCGGGCGAGGAGCACTACAACCCGATCGGCAGTGTGCACGGCGGCGTCTACGCCACCCTCCTCGACTCGGCGCTGGGCTGTGCCGTACAGACCACGCTCCCCGCGGGCATGGGCTACACCTCGCTCGACCTGAGCGTGAAGTTCCTCAAGCGGGTCTCGGTGGACACCGGCCGGGTACGGGCCATCGGCACGGTCGTCCACCGCGGCCGGCAGACGGCGCTCGCCGAGGCCACGCTGGTCGACGCCGAGGACCGCGTGCTGGCCCACGCGACCAGCTCGTGCATGCTGTTCCCGCTGCCGTCGGCAGCCGCCTGAGCCGACGGCACGCTGCTCTGTTCGAGTGGTGAGTGCGGGCTGCTGGTCGTAGCGTCGGAAGCGGGACATCCGTCGGCCAACGGCAGCGGGGATCGGCCATGCAGCTACGGGCACTCACCACGACGGCCGCGCTCTTCGGCGTGGCCGTCCTCGCCACCGCCGCGGGCACACCCTCCTCGGTCCGGACCGCACCGGCGCCCGTGACGCAGACCGTCCAGCCGCGCACCGGGCTTCCGGTCCTCGTCGACTGCCTGTGGCACCCACGGGTGCGGCCGGCCGACTTCATGCTCGCCTGCGGTGACGGCAACAGCCGGCTGGCCTCGCTGCGCTGGACCCGATGGGACGCGGGATCGGCCCGGGCCGAGGGGGTGAACTGGGTCAACGACTGCACGCCGTACTGCGCGGCAGGACACTTTCACGCCTACCGGGTGACCGTGACGCTCGACCGCGCCCGCCCCTGGCAGAAGCGGCCGGAGGTGTCGCACTACGCACGGATCACCCTCGCGTACCCGGACACCCGGCCGGAGCGGTTCGCCCCGGTCGTGTCCTATCCCCTCTGGGACTGAGCGGCGGCGACCTGCTCGGGCTGCGCGCCCGTGATCACCGCCGAGCGGCTGCCCCGGTCCATGAGACCGCCCATGAACGCCAGCCCCAGCCCGGCCACCCCGAGCCCGGCGCCGACCAGGGACGGTGACGCCCAGCCCCAGCCCGCCGAGATGGCGAGGCCGCCGAGCCAGGCGCCGCCCGCGTTGGCCAGGTTGAAGGCGGAGTGGTTGGAGGCGGCCGCCATGGTCGGGGCGTCCTTCGCCTTGGCCATCAGCAGCATCTGCACGGGCGTGGTGATGAGGGCGCCCATCGCGCCGATGAACGTGATCGTCACCAGGGCGGGCACCGTGCTGTGGACGGTGAACCAGAACACCACCAGCGCCGAGGACAGCAGGGCGAGGCCCGCGTACAGCGTCGGGCGCAGGGCGCGGTCCGTGAGCGGGCCCGCGACCAGCGTGCCGAGGGTCATGCCGACGCCGTACAGCGCCAGGACCAGCGTGGTCGAGGAGTCGGACAGGCCCGTGAGGTGCGTGAGCATGGGCACGAGGTAGCTGTAGACGGCGAAGAACCCGCCGAAGCCCACGACGGCCGTGGCCAGGCCGATGACCACCTGCCGGTTGCCCATGGCCCGCAGTTCGTGCCGGACGCCGGTCTGCTGACCGCGCGGCTGGTGCGGGACGAACAGGGACAGCGCCACCAGGGCGACGACGCCGATGACACCCACCGCGACATAGGCGGACCGCCACCCCAGCTGCTGGCCGAGGGCCGTCCCGGCCGGGACGCCCACGATGTTGGCGATGGTCAGGCCGAGGAACATCTTCGACACCGCACGCGCGGCCCGGTCGGGCGCGACGAGCCGGGAGGCCACCACCGCACCCACGCCGAACAGCGCTCCGTGGGGCAGTCCGGCGAGGAAGCGCGCGGCGAAGAGCAGGCCGAAGCCGGGGGCGAGCGCGGACGCGACGTTGCCGACGACGAACAGCCCGGACAGGAGCAGCAGCAGCTTCTTGTGCGGGATGCGTGCGCCGATGCCCGTCAGCACCGGAGCGCCGACGACGACACCCAGTGCGTAGGCGGAGACGATGTTGCCCGCCTGCGGGACCGATACGCCGATGCCGTCAGCGATCTGGGGCAGCAGCCCCATCGTGGCGAATTCCGTCGTACCGATGCCGAAAGCGACAACAGCCAGGGCCAGGAGAGCCAGTGGCATGGCGCAGGTGAACCTTTCAGAGGTGGTGCGGGGGAACGAGGGAGTGGACACAGGCCGCGTCGGTACGGCGGCCTTCCTCACCCGGCTTCGTCGCCCGGCGCCCCTCAGGGCATGGTGAGCCCGTAACGAGTGGAGCAGCGAGGCGGAGCCGGACATTCCAAGATCCGGCCCTGCTTTCCATGACTCATGTCACACCCGCCATCGCCTCACGCCACAGGCCCCGTCCCGTCCGTCCGACGGTCCCCTGCTGTCCGACGGTCCCCTGCTGTCCGGCGCTCCCCTGCCGTCCGGAAGGCTCCGTCCTCCGCGCCCCCTGGTGCCTCCGTGCGCCCGGCTCCTCGGCCGGTTCGCGACCGCCGGTCGAGCATTCGTTCGGCCTGCTGGGTATTCCTCCCGCATCGGCGCAAGCAGGTGCGGGAGGCACGCGCAGGGGGCTGACACTGTGGCACGGCCGTCATGGACGTCCGATCCGGTCGAGGAACAGCGCCACCGCAGGCGGGACACCGTGCACCGACTGCGCGCCCAGGGCCGTTACGGGCCCAGGTTCCGCGATGTCCTGCCCTCGTTCGCCGTCCTCGCGGTGCTGCTCTGCGCGGCCGTGGCCGGACTCGTCGTCGGCTTCCGGGCCGTCGGGGCCGTGGTCCCCATCGCCGGCGCCCTGCTGGCGGTGGTCGCCGTCGCCGTCGGGGTCAGGCGGCAGCGCCCGGCCGCGCGACGCCGACGCGGCCGTTACACCCCGCAGGAGTTGCACGAACTCGACGTCCAGGGGCTGGCCCTGGCCGTGGCGCGGATGCTGCGCCGGGATCACTGGAAGGTGCGCCTGCTGCCCGCTCCGGACCGGCCGCGCCTGTGCGCCCGGCACCAGGACGGCCGCCGGCTCGATGTGGCCTTCCGGCCGGTGGCGGAGCCCTTGCCCGACGAGGCCCTGCCCCACCCCCGCACTCACCGGGAGGACCCGGAGTCGTTCATCCACCTGGTGGTGCACCGGGGTGCGTTCCGTGCCCGCGACATCCGGTGGGCACGGCGCGAGGGCCGGACCGTCCTGCTGGACGGCCCGGCCCTGGAGCGCTGGGCCGGTGGAGCACCCCTCGACCGGCTGCTCGCCGGGGAACAGTGACCGCGCCGCCGACCGGGAAGGTCAGCGGGTGACGTAGACCGTCGCCGACGCCGTCGAGGCCTCGTGCAGGTCGTCGCCAGGCCAGCTCACCTTGTAGGTGGTCTCGCGGCGGGTTCGGGGGATGTCGTCGATGGTGAACGTGCCGTCCGCGGCGACCGTCACCGACGACAGCGTGCCGGTGCCGAGCCGGTCGGTGCGCTCGACCTTCAGCACCGCCCGGTCCGGCAGGGTCTTGCCCTGGGCGGTGAAGGTGCCGGTGATCCGCACGCCGGTGCTGAGCGAGGCCTCGGCCGGGGCGGTGAGCGCGATCGAGGTGGGCGCCTTGCCGACGGTCACGGTGTGGGTCACGTCGGTGGCCGGGCGGTGGGTGAGGTCGCCGAGGTAGGAGACGGTGTAGGTGGCGTCCCCGACCAGGCCGGGCTCGTCGAGGACGGTGTAGGAGCC
Source organism: Streptomyces sp. Act143 (assembly GCF_003143935.1). GTDB lineage: Bacteria > Actinomycetota > Actinomycetes > Streptomycetales > Streptomycetaceae > Streptomyces. The sequence goes on from NZ_QFRX01000009.1 coordinate 34,925, forward strand.
GTCGTCCTTGACGGTGAAGGTGCCCAGGTCGTGGACGCCGTCGGCGTCCGTGCGGGTCGCCCTCACCTTCAGCGGCTCGGCGGGGGCCGGACCGTCGTACTCCAGCCGGCCTCGCACCGACAGCGGCTCGCCCGCGACGGCCTGCGTGGGGCTGTGGGTCAGGGTGGTGTTCAGGCGTACGTCGTACTGGACCGCCGGGGGCTGGATGACGTGCAGCCAGAACTGGTTTCCGGCCGCGTTCGTGGTGACGGTGAACAGCCGGGAGCCGTCGGCGGACCACTCCATGCCGCGCGGCGCCACCCGGTCGCCGTCGAGGCTGCCCTCGAAGGCGAACTCCAGCGGGGCGGTGGAGTCGGCCGGGTCCGCGGGCTGCACCAGCAGGTCCGGGGTCGCGCCGGTGGCTGAGGCGCCGCGCGCGATGTACTTGCCGTCGCCGCTGAAGGCGACCGCACTGGCGGTGGCCCCGGCGGGCAGGGCCGCGTAGCCGGTCTCCGCGTCGGACAGGTCCGTGGTGTTCAACAGCCGCGTACCGGCCGCCGCGTCGGCCACGGCGACCTTGCTGCCGTCCGCCGAGAACGCCATGTCCTTGAGATCGAGGGCGCCTTGGCCGTCGGCGTCGGCGAAGCGCCGGGCGGCGTTGCGGACGAGGGTTCCCTCGCTCGTGTCGTACACCGTCAAGAAGGGGTTGGCCGCCTGCGAGTTGAGCGGCTGGCCCATCAGCATCCGGTCGCCGGGGCCGGATTCGAGCTGGAGCTTGCCGTAGTCCTGCCAGTTGGTGCGCGGCGCGGTGTTGGTGGCGGGGACGTAGGAGTCCAGGTTGGTCAGCGCCGTGTCGCACTGCGCGGTGTAGTACGAGTACGGGGTGGTGAAGTAGACGGTGCCGCCGGAGAAGGCCAGGCTGCGGCCGCAGGTGTCGGTGGCGACGTACAAGCCGTTGGACTGGTAGGTGCTGGTGTCGTAGCGCCAGATCACCTGACGGCCGCCGACGTAGAGCGTGGAGCCGTCGGCGTTCAGTGCCAGGCCGGAGATGTGCTGCTGGGTGCTGATCGTGGTGATCCGCTGGCCCTCGAAGTCGTAGACGGCGATGAGGCCGGGGTAGTCGTAGCTGCCCAGATTGCTGTCGGCGACGTAGACCCGCTGGTGCGCGGAGTCCACCGCCATCGCGGAGTACGAGGTGATCGGCAGCTTGGCCACGGCGTCGGAGGCGGCCGCGTGGGCCGCGGGTGCGGCGGCGACCGTCAGGCCGGTGCCGGCGAGTGCGGCGGCGAGAGCCGTGGCCGCAAGGCGTCTACGACGGTAAGCGCTGTTCAACTGTGCCCCCCACAGGCTTCGTTGGACCTCACCAAGAACGGTGCGGTCCGTGTGTCCCCCATGTAACAGGGGTGAAGATCCTGTGATCAAGGGGGCGCGCCTGCCCGTCCGCCTGTCACACCCGTCGCGGCCTTCGAACCTCCTTACTGCGTGGCCGTGTTCACCACGGTACGGACCCGGGAGCGGACCGGCTGCACCGGGACCGACGCGCGTATGGAGGAGCTGGTGGAGCCGTGGTTCCGTGCGCGCGGAGTCATCGGGCTACGGGGCGAGGACGCAGAACTCGTGGCCCTCCGGGTCGGTCAGGCACGTCCACGGGACGTCGCCCTGGCCGATGTCCAGGTCCATGGCGCCCAGGGCTCGCAGCCGGTCCACCTCCGCCGCCTTGTCGTCACCGGAGTAGGGCAGCAGATCGAGATGGACGCGGTCCGGCACGGTCTTCACGTCCGGCGTACGCAGGAACTCGAGGTACGGGCCGGTGCCCTTGGCGGACCGCAGTGAGGCGTGGTCGTCGGCCAGCTCGTGCAAGGTCCAGTCCGTCGCCCCGGCCCAGAATCCAGCCATGGCCCGCGGATCCGCGCAGTCGACGACCACCGCGGCGAGCGGCCCGGTGTCCCGGTAGATCTCGCCCGGCTCCAGCACGCAGAACTCGTTGCCCTCGGGATCGGCGAGGACCGTCCACGGCACATCGCCCTGCCCCACGTGGGCGGGTGTCGCGCCGAGCGCCCGCAGCCGCTCGACCAACTCGGCCTGGTGCGCGGCCGAGGTGGTGGCGAGGTCGAGGTGCACGCGGTTCTTCGTCGCCGTCTTGGGCTCCGGCACGGGAACGACGTCGACGCCGAGGCCGACCGGGTCCGGCCAGACCAGGCCGCCAGGAGGCCCGACGTAGGTGGTGGCGCCCGCGCTGTACGCACTCCAGCCGAGCGCCTCCGCCCAGAACCGGCCGACCGCCGCAGCGTCGACAGCCTTCACGTTCACCATCACGGGTCTCAACGCCATGCCGACGATCCTATGCAGGTCCGTGGATCTCCGCTCTGCCCGCGTGGCGGCGAAGAGGGCCGCGACGGAACGCCGTTGCACCCTGTGCAGGGCGACGTCAGTGGCAGTGGCCCTGTCGGCCCAGGGTCTGCACGGGAGTCGCGCCGGGGCGGGTCCACTGGGGCACGGGACGGCTGGTCGGGCCCCAGGTGGGGGTGCCGTCCGCGTCCGAGCGCCACGACCAGCACGCGGTGTCGCCCTCCGGCCAGCCCGCGGGCTTGTCCTCCCACGTCTCGCCGCGGCCGTAGGGCGTCATGTCGAGCAGGGCGAGAGACCCGTTGACCGGCTCGTTGCCGCGGCCCGTCGTGGCGTAGGTGAGGAACGTGCGGTCGCCGTCGCGCAGGAAGCAGGTGAGGTGGCCCATGTCGCCGCCGACCGGGGCGGCCACGTCGCGCACCGAGTACCAGGGCTGGGTGTAGCCCATGAAGTCGACATACGGGGCCACCTCGTCCCACTGGCCCGTGGTCAGCACGGCGAACGACACGCCCCGGGCGTTGAGGTACACGGCGTCCTTCAAGTGCCAGGCCGCGGTGGTGCACCCCTCGCACTGCCCTTGATGCGGAGCGCCGTCGTACCACATGTGTTTGTAGACGACGAGTTCGTCGCGGCCCTGGAACAGGTCAAGGAACGGGACCGGGCCGTCGGCGCCGACGACCTCGACCGTCCCGTCGAACTCGACCATCGGCAGCCGACGGCGGTCCGCGGCGAGGGCGTCGCCCTGTCGGGTGTGGGCCTTCTCGCGGACCAGGAGTTCGTCGCGGGCCTTCTGCCAGGTGGCCAGGTCGACGACGGGCGGCCGGCCGGGCCGCGCGGTGGTCGGGTCGTCCGGTGTGTGCGTCATGGAGTCCTCCGTGGGTCCGGTGCGGGGCAGCGCGGCAGCCGCCCTGGGGACGGTCGGCAGAGGAGACTCCCGCTCCGGGCGAAACTCATCGTCGGGGCCCTGGAGGACCGGTCCGCGACCGTCCTCGCGCAGTACGGAGAGGTGCTGCGCCGCACCGACGAGACACTGGCACGACGGCACACCGCCGGTGGAACAGGAGGGCAACGCCGCGCCGAAGCGCACCAGTTCGCCGTAGCGCGGGATCGGCCTTCTCGGCGAGGATCAGATCGAGTACAACCGCGGCGGCCCGGGGCGGCGACTGGGCGTGGCTGTGGTCGGTGAACCAGGGGCCCGAGGTGGCGGTGCCGACCATGCCGGGACACACCGGGGCGATCAACGTGCCGGTGGCCAGGTCGTGTTCACGGCGTTCGGCGGCGACCGCGCGGACCGCGGCGACCTGCGCCACCTTGAAGGGCACGGCGGTGCCGGCCGGGGGCGTCCGAGGACCGCGGTCCGGAGAACGTCGTCACCCGGAACCGCGGCTGGGGACGCTCGCCAGGCTCAGTCGAGGCAGAACTCGTTGCCCTCGACGTCCTGCATCACGATGCAGGACTCGTTGACACCGTCGGCGCGCAGCAGTTGTACGCGCACCGCGCCGAGCGCGATCAGTCGCGCGCACTCGGCTTCGAGCACGGCGAGGCGCTCCTCCCCCACCAGCCCGGTGCCGACCCGCACGTCGAGGTGCACCCGGTTCTTGACGACCTTGCCTTCGGGGACGCGCTGGAAGTACAGGCGCGGGCCGACGCCGGAGGGATCACTGCAGGCGAACCACGCGTCCCGGTCCTCCGGGGCCTGGGCCGCGTTGTACTCGTCCCAGGTGGCGAACCCCTCCGGCGGCGGCGGTGCCACATATCCCAGTACCTCGCACCAGAAGCGGGCGACGCGCTCCGGCTGCGCGCAGTCGAAGGTGACCTGGAATTTCTTGATCGATGACATCGACGCACCTTAGCCGGTGCCCCGGTCCGCCGTCACACCCGTTTCGCCCCGAGGTGGTCGGCCAGGCGGTGCGCCTGCGCGAGCAGCGTTCCGTACGTGACCAGCGCGTCGGGGTCGTCGGGTGCGGCACCCGGGAGCTGTCGGCGCAGGGCGTCGAGCGTGTGCCGCAGCCGCTCGGCGGCTTCGTGCAGCGCCCGCGCGGTGGTCTCGTCCTGACCGTCCGTGGCGAGGCGGTACTCGCCGTACAGGTGCACGGCCCGCGCCGTCTCACGGAGAAAGTCCGCGTAGGCGGTGGTGACGGTGCCGGCCGGCCTGGACGTGGCGCCCTCCGCCGCCTCGCGCACGGTGCGGGTCACGCCCGCCGTGTGGACGGCGACGTAGTCCAGCACGGCCAGCGCGTCGGCGTACGTGGTGCCGGGCGGGACCGCGCCCTGCTTGCGGGGCCGCCTCAGATTGCCCCGGAGGCTCTCCTCGCTCCAGCCGATCGCCGACCTCGCCCGGTCGACGAGGCGGCCCAGCCGCAGGGCGCGCTCGTGTCGTACACCGGCCTCGTGGCCGTCCCACGCGGCGGCGGTCAGCCCGTCGGCCACGTCGTCCAAGATGTCACGGGCCTCGCGGGCCGCCTCCGCGAGCGCGGCGCGCGTGTCCCGCAGGTAGGTCGGGGGCCTGATCAGCGCGTTCACCGCCACCCCGACCAGGGCGCCGAACACCGCCTCCGTCAGGCGTGCCGCCGCCCCGGCGAGCGTGACCTCGCCGCCCGTCAGCACGAACAGCGCCCCGGTGGCGCCGAAGATGCCCTGGCTCCCCAGCCGCCGCCACTGCCCCAGCAGCAGCACCAGCGGCAGCACGACCGCCATGGTGACCATCGCGTCCCCCAGCACCATCGCCGCGGCGGTGGCCACCACCGTGCCCGCCGCGATCGCCGCGAGCTGCTGAAGCCCGTGCGCGACCGACCGGTACACCGTCGACTCCACCAGTGCGACCGCCACCCACGGCGCCACGAACGCCAGCGGCGCCGCCAGCCACCAGCCCGCGACGGCCCACGCGATCCAGGCGGCCAGCGCCGCCTTGCCCGCCTGCGCCACCACGTCCCGCTCCCGACCCGGCCCCGCCCACGCCCGCCGCACCGCACGCATCGCGGTTGCGGCACGCCAGCGGGCCGCCCGAGCCGTCCTGCCGATCCACTCCATGGCACACCAAGTGCCACGCCTGGCACGAGCCGCACCTGTGGCCCGGCAGGGAAAGCGAGTACCTCCTCGGCCGGGCGCTCGGGAGCGGCGCGCGGCCGTGCGGCCGTACGGATCGCGATCGTCCGTTTCCCGGGCGGTTGCGGGGATGGCCCCGCGACGGACTCGCGCGCGAGGATGCTGGTCTCTGCAGCCTTGGAAGACTCGAAGACTCGAAGGCTCGAAGGCTCGAAGGCTCGGAAAGCTCGTAAGGCTCGGAAAGCTCGGAAAGCTCGTAAGGCTTGGCACGCTTGGCAGGTATCGAGGGAGCCTCGGAATGGGTTCACATGCCGCACCGCGCCACCACCGGAAGGCACTTGTGGTCGTCTCCGCGGTCGTGCTGACCGCGGCCGGCCTCCTGGGACTCCCTCGCGCGGACGGCGCGCCCGCCGCGGACGGCGCGGCCGACGCCTGCCGCAGTACGAGCGTCCACCTGCCCCGTGGTGACTGCGGCCCCTTCTGGCAGGTCCTCGCGGAGGACTTCAACGGCGATGTGGTGCCGCTGGGCGCGTTCAGCGACTGCGAGCACGACGTCGACACGTCCGCGGCCCACTGCGGGGGGCTGAGCGGCGCGTACCGCGACAACTGGTGGGCCTATCCGACGGGTTGGCGCGACACCGCCAACAGCCGGGACCGGGACGTGGTCGGTGTCTACCACCCCGAGGACACCGTCAGCGTGGGGCCGGCGGCCGACGGCGACGGACGGATGACCATCCGCATGTGGCGGCCCGCGGACGGCGGTCCGGTGCACGCCGCCGCGGTGGTCCCGCGGGCCGTGATGGAAATGGCGTACGGCAAGTACAGCGCACGCATCAAGGTGACGAAGGCGGCGCCGGGCTACAAGTCCGCCTGGCTGCACTACGGGGGCGGTTGCGAGATGGACCATCCCGAGGGCGAGTGGACCGGCGAGCTGACGGCGTTCCATCATCCGTGCGGGGGCGGCGAGCAGGGCTACTTCCCCGGCAGCGACGACTGGACGCAGTGGCACACCGTGTCCACGGAGTGGACGCCCGGGCACGTCCGTTTCTTCGTCGACGGCCGGCAGATCGGACACGACACCCGCGACGTGCCCGACCAGCCGCTGTCCTGGGTGCTGCAGAACGAGAGCGCGCTGGAGGGCCCCGGGGCGGCGCCGGGAAGCAGCGCTCAGCTCGACATCACCTGGGTCGCGGCGTACGCCTACGACTGGAAGTAGCGGCGCGCGGCGCCGAACCGGCGGCACGCGCGTACCGGGCGGCCAACTCCGCGAACGCCGTCGCCAGTTGAGGCGGGCCGATGACTTCGATGTCGGTGTCGAAGTGACCGAGAGCGGCGGCGAGTCCGGTCCATGACCAGGAGCCGAAGGGCGCGACGTCAGCGGCCGGGAGGTGCAGCACGACCTCGCCCCGGCAGGGCCAGTCGGGGGTGGTGCCGTCGCTGCCGCGGAACCGGCTGGTGACGAAGGCGGCGACATCGCCGCCGGGGAGTTCACGCGGGGCGAAGCGGGGCCCCGTGGGGGTGCGGGGACGGATGCGGTCGACGCGGAAGGTGCGCCAGTCCTCCCGGTCCAGGTCCCAGGCGACGAGGTACCAGCGATCCCGCCAGGTGACCAGGTGGTGGGGCTGCACCCGGCGGGGTTCGTCGGCCGGGACGCCGTGCCCCGGGGTGTGGTCGAGGCGCAGCTCCTCGCGTCCGTGGACGGCGCGGCTCAGCTCCGTCAGCACCTGGGCGTCGATCCGCGGCGCCTCGGGAGCCCCGGGCGAGGGGACAGCCGTCACGCGCACCAGGTCGACCCGGTGCCGCAGGCGGGGCGGCAGGACCTGGCGAAGGGCGGCCAGGGCGCGGGCGGCGTCCTCGGCGACGGCGGTGCCGGTGGCCGCGGTCTGCAGCGCGACGGCCAGGGCCACGGCCTGGTCGTCGTCGAACAGCATGGGCGGCACCTGGGTACCGGCCGCCAGGCGATAGCCGCCGCCCGGCCCTTTGACGGTCGTGATCCGGTAGCCGAGTTCGCGCAGGCGGTCGATGTCGCGGCGCACGGTGCGCGCGGTGATGTCGAGCCGCCCGGCGAGCTCCTCGCCGGCCCAGTCACGGTGCGTCTGCAACAGGGAGAGAAGCGCGAGCAGCCGGGAGGACGTTTTCCGCATGGGATCCATGGTCCCCGGGGTAGCGGACACGTCCTGTCCGCTACCTCCGTCAGGGTGGCGCATGAGCCGTCCGCACGGCCGGCCCTGCACATCCGAGCGAGGAGCAGATCATGTCCGTCACGACCACCACCCACCTGAATTTCCGCGGCACCGCGCGCGAGGCCCTGGACTTCTACCGGTCCGTCTTCGGCGGCCGTGCCGTCATGGTCACGTACAAGGATGCGGGCGCCGTGCGCGACGAGAGCGAGGCGGACTGGGTGGTGTGGGGCGAGGTCACCGGCGACGACGGCTTCCACGTCATGGCTTACGACGTGCCCGCTGACCTGCCCTGGAGCCAGGGCGAGAGCCCCTTCTTCGTCTCCGTGCGCGGTGACGACGCCGAAGAGGTGGCCGCCCTGTGGAGCAGGCTCGCCGCCGACTCGGCGGGCTCGACCGTCGTACGTCCGCCGGCGCCGACGCCGTGGGCACCGCTGTACGGCATGCTCACCGACCGCTTCGGCGTCACCTGGGTCCTGGACGTCGCCGCCCCGTACCCCGCCTGAGCCGGCTGCCGCCACGGTCCACCTGTTCGCTCTACTCGTCCCGTTCGCTCCCTTCGCCGGGCGAGGGCAGCCGGTCCTCCCGGACGACGTGCACCGCGGCCTCCTCGGCGCCCGCCGCGCCGCCGTCGATGCCCTCGTCCTCGGCGACCAGTTCCTTGGTGGTGTCCTCGTGGGCGCCCTCGTCCGGCGCCACCAGCCGGCCGGCGCGATCGGCGCCGACCTCCGGGTCACGTGGTTCGCCCGTGGCCCCGGGGGTGTCCCCGATCCCGTCCCCGGCCGGTTCCGTCACATCGGCGACTTCCTGGCTCAGCCGTTCGTCCAGGGACTCGCCTTCCCGCTGCTCGGCCGCCGTGGTGCCCGTCTTGGTCACGCCCAGCGGCTTCTCGGGCGGCGAGTACCCCTCGTCCAGCATGTCGTCGTAGGTGCGCTCGTCCACGGCGTCCTGAAGATCCAGCGGAGCGGCGTCCTCCTGGTCCTCGTTGCTGCCCGTGGGCTGGTAGACGTCGTCCGCCATGTCCTCACCGCTCATGATCGCCTCCCGGACGTACTGCGGGCTGGTTCTGCGTGTTTTCGTCTGCGGGGAGTACCGAGTACCCAGGACGTGACACCTGTTCCCTGACCGGAGGCGGACGGGCCGGAGGCGCGTACGCGCGCGTGCCGGACCTGGGCGCCGGAAGGGGGCGCTGACCTCCTGCGGAGCCCCGCGGCACGTATGAGGGTGCTGTGAATTTCCGGGGCGGTTGAACACGGGTCTCTCCGCGTCCGTATGGGTCCGGGGGATTTCCATGCCGGGACCGACCACCTACGCAGGAGTATTTCCGTGGGACGCAGTAAGCGCAGACGCCCAACAGGTGCGCGGCGGGCGACCTTTGCCGCCGTGGCTCTCATGCTGGGAGGTGGTGGCCTGGTGGCCGCGAACGTGTACGCCTCCGCGACCGAGGACACCTCTCCGACGACCCTGTCGGCCGACGGTGGTTGGGGAGCGGGCACCATCGACTGCCCCGACGTGGGGGACGCGCTGACCAGCGTGCCCGACGACGCGCGGGCGGACGTCGACAAGGAGCTCGCCCAGCTGGACCAGCAGACGGCCCAGGCCTACCAGATGTTGCAGGACCCGGCGGTGCAGGACCGTGACACCGCCGTGAACCGGGTCGTGAATCCGCTCTCCGAGAACCGGGCGGCGACGATCGAGCGCATCGCCGCCGCCCTCGAAGGGACGGGGGAACGACCCGACGGCCTCGACCAGTTGGCGGCGTGCACGCTCCGCGAGTCCGACGACCAAGCCGACGACCAGGCCGAAGACCAGGCCGGGGAGAACGGGGCTCAGGACGGCCAGCAGGGGCAGGGTGACCAGAACGGCCAGGGCCAGGACGGCCAACAGCAGGGCGGTCAGCAGCAAGGCGGTCAGCAGCAGGGCAACGGCGGCCAGGCCGGCAACGGCCCCGTAGCTGCCGACTACGCCGACATCACCACCGCGCCGCCCGCCGCACCGGCCGCGAACGCCGGGGCCGACGCCTCCAAGGGCACCTTCGCCACCAGTTGCGGCGTGAACGCCAACGGCCTGTTCAACTCGGACAACGTGATCGTGGCCCCGGGAGTCTCGAACGGCGCCCACCACTTCCACGACTACGTCGGCAACCAGTCCAACACCGCCTTCGCGAGCGACGAGGACCTGGCGAACGCCGAGACGACCTGTGTCGACCAGGGCGACAAGTCCACGTACTACTGGCCCGTGGTCCGGCTTCAGAACGGCACACAGGAACAGGACGCCAACTCGCCCGGCGGCGGCGTCGAGGGCAACGCGGGTGAGATCGTCACGCCCAAGGAGGTCACCCTCACCTTCGTCGGCAGCCCGGCCGGCAAGGTCACGGCCATGCCGCGGCTGCTGCGCATCATCACCGGCGACGCCAAGGCGTTCGTCAACGGCACCGCCAACGCCAACGCGTCCTGGAGCTGCACCGGGTTCGAGGACCGCCAGCTGAAGGACAAGTACCCGTTGTGTCCGCAGGGCAGCGACGTGGTGCGCACCTTCAAGTTCCAGAGCTGCTGGGACGGCCGCAACATCGACAGCGCCAACCACCGCACCCACGTGGCGTTCGCCCAGGCCGACGGTGCCTGCCCGGCCGGCTTCAAGGCCATCCCGCAGCTCGTCCAGCGCATCGTCTACGACATCGACGCGCCGAGCCTGCAGGACGGCGGCCGCACCACTCCGCTGTTCGCCGTGGACTCCTTCCCCGAGCAGCTGCACAAGCCCGTCACCGACCACGGCGACTTCATCAACGTCTTCGACGAGGATCTGATGAACGAGATGGTCGGCTGCATCAACGACGGCCGCCAGTGCGGTGCGGGTGCCGGCGGGGGCGGGGCCGAGGAGCCCGGCAACGGCGACAACGGGAACGGCAACGGCGGCAACAACGGAGGCGACGACAACGGCGGTGGCGGCAACGGCTCCGATGACGGCGCCACCCAGGAACCCGGTTCCGGTGCCGACAACACGACGGCTCCTGCGCCCGGTTCCGGTGACGACAACGACAACGGCAACGGCAACGGCAACGGCGCGGACGACAACGGCGGCTCCCAGGACGATCCCCAGGAGCAGCCCACGCCGGCCTCCGAACCGCCGACCGCGGGCGAGAGCACCGCACCCGCCGCCGACGAGCCCAGGACGTACACCTCCCCCTCGGCCACGCAACGACCCGCCACACAGTCCGCCGAGGGCGACAACGCGGCAGGCGCCTCGGAGAGCCCCTCGACGGGTGCGGTGGCGCAGCCTCCGCTCGGTGCCCAGACCGAGCCGCAGGGCGGCGGGGGCAGCCTCGCCGAGACCGGTACCCAGCTGTGGCCGGCCGCGGCCGGAGCGGTGCTGCTGATCTCCGGGTTCGTCCTCCTGCGACGCACCAGGCGCCGTTACGTCTGAGCCGGGCCCGCGCCCGGAACCGAGTGCGGCATGCCCCCGACCGAGGCCGGTCGGGGGCATGCCGCACTCCGCCGACTGTCCGAAAACGCCCGACAACGCAAGCGACCGTCATCACCGCCAGATTGGTGCACAGGCGCCTTGATCGACCTCGGCCGGGGCGCGCGCCGCGCGCTCCCGGCCGCCTCCGCGCTCCACCGCCGAGGCCTTGTCCCCGGCCTCCGGGACCGATTGTCAGTGATCGCCGCTAACGTTCCTCGCATCGTCGCACTGGCGCCGGGATGTCCCCGGCTGAACTGTGCTTTCTTCTTGCTGTGCTGATGCGGAAGGCGGGGACTCGTGGGTTGGCTCTCGGCGGGTGACGGGTATGAAGTCGCCCTGGTGGACGGGCGGGTGGCGGCGCGTGCCACCGCGGGCCGGGCGGCGGGACGGCAGTTGAAGTCGCTGCCGCGTGCGCTGCGCGACCACCCGGAGGTGGACCGGCTGCGACGGTTCGCCGAATGGCTGGATCGGCACGCCACGGCCTGCGTCGCGCAGGTCGACTCCTGGATGGTGTCGTCGCTGCCCGTGCCCACCGGTCTGCTGGCCCGGGTGTGGCCGGACGAGGCCTGGCAGTCCGCGCTGCGCGACATGGCCGTCGTGGGAGACGACCCGGACGAGGTCGGGTTCCTGCGCGGGGCCACCGAGGACGGCGAACTGCGGGTGGTGAACCTGGACGGCGAGACCGTACGGCTGTCCCCGCGCACGGTCACGCTGCCGCACCCGGTGCTGCTGCCGGACCTGGAGGACGTCCGGGAGTTCGCGGCGGAGCTGGGCATCGTCCAGCGCGTCGAGCAGATCCACCGGGCGACCTGGCAGCGGCCCGACGACCTCGATCCGAAGGCCACCGAGATACGGGAGTTCACCGGCGGCTCCTTCCGGTCCCGCTTCGCCCTCGCCGCCCGCGCCGGCTCGCTCGGATACCGGGTCTCCGGGGGCTACTCCACCGCCCGGGTGCGGGACGGCGGGCGGACCGTCGAGGCCTCGGTGTGGATCGGGGAGCCGTACTGGGAGGACACGGTGGAGACCGGCAGCCTCACCTGGCAGGACCAGGAGGGGCGGGCCCTGCCGCTGCGCGAGGTCGGGCCGGTGGCGTGGTCGGAGGGGATGCGGATGGCCGCGGCGCTGTACGCCGGGCGCGTGATCGAAGAGGGCAAGAGCGCATGAGCGGGGGGACGCAGGTGTCGTACGAGGAACTGCTGTCGGCGGGCGCGGTGCTGCCGCCGGACACCGAGGGGGCCGGCGAGCGGGCGGTGCCGCTGACGGCGCGCGCCTACCGCCATCCGGGGCTGGACGACCGTGTGGTGGTGCGGCTGGTCGCCGGTGAACTGGGCGCGGCCGAGGACCTGGCCGCCGGGTTCCTGGGCATGGAACAGGACGCCGAGCCGGCCGTCGTGGGGTTGGGGCTGCGTCAGTCGCTGGGCTTTCCCGAGTGGGTGCTGGTGCACCACCCCGAGGACGGCCATCACGCCCTGGGCGTCGTACCGGACCTGGAGCGGGCGGCCCGGCAGGCGAAGTCCCGTCCCAAGGCGGCGATGGACGCCTATCTGGAACTCGGGAGCCGGCTCGCGGCGTCGGTGCCGCACTTCCTGCCGACGTTCTACGAGCAGGCCGGGCGGGTGTTCCTCGCCGAGGAGAACGCCACCTACGCCGCCCAGTTGTTCACCCGGGCCCGCAAGGCCGAGGCGGAGCACGGGCTGACGGTGGAGGAGGAGCGCCTGGACGCGGTCTTCCTGGAGTTCGCGCTGGCCGGTGCGCTGCCGGTCAAGGTGCTCTCCGCGTACGGCAAGGAGCTGGCCGCGCGCGTGTCGGCCGAGGAGGCGCTGCGCCGCTTCACCCGGCTGTGTCTGCGCCGTACGGCGGGCGGTCTGCCGCCGTCCGCCCAGATGGCCAACGACCTGCGCAGGCTGGCGCGGGCCGCAGGCGAGGACGCCGACCGCGCCGAGCAGGACTACCTGGCCGAGCTGCTGGGACTGCCGGCCACACTGCGGGCCGCGGCCGGCTGGTGGAAGGGGCACCGGACGGCCCTGGTGGCGCTGGCCGAGCGTGAACGGCGGGTGCGGGGCGCCCTGTTGGACACGCTGCCCGCCGGCAGCGACGACGACCTGCCCGTGATGTGGCTCCAGGTGCTGGAGGCGTCCGGCGCCACGGCCGGGCTGTGGGACGGCTCGCTGCCCGCGGAGGAACGGCCGGGTGACGGTACGGCGGGCTGGCTGGAGCGCTTCCTGGTGTTCCGGGAGCGGGCCCGGTCCTGGCGCGGTCCGACCCGGATGCCGGAGCTGTACCCGCTGGTGGAGCGGGCGGCAGCGCGGTTGCGTACCGAACTCGCCGCGTCCGGGCGGGCGTTGAAGGTGCAGCACGACATTGATCTGATCGACCTGCTGCTGTCCCTGGACGTGCCGGTGGCCGCGCCGCACAAGAACGAGGACCTGCCGCTGAAGGCCTGGGCCCTGGGCGAGGGGCAGCGCGACCTGGTGTTCCTGGGCGCCGACCCGCGCTTCCGGGACGCCTTCCTGCGCGGCGCGGACCACTTCCACCACGACGACCAGGCGCTGCGCGCCATCCGTCTGCTGGCGGCCGCTCCCGGTGGCCGACCCTGGCTGGCGGAGTGGGTGAGTTCGGTCGTACGGCGGTTCACCGCAGTAGGCCTGCCCGGTCTGCCGAACGCGCTGGCCCGGCTGGGCTGGCTGCCCGCCGAGGCGCTGGCGCTGGCCGAGGACGACGTGCGCGCGGCGGTCGGCACCGATCTCGCGCCGGTGCTGGCCCGCACCCTGCGCGCCGGGCTCTTCGACGAACTCGGCTGGCCCGCCTGGGAGGAGGCGACCGCCGGCCTCGTGCCCAAGGACCGGGTGGAGGACGTCATCGTCGCCGACGCCTGGCCCCATCTCGTCGTCGCGGGCCAGGCCCAGGCCCGCGTGATCGGCGCCGAGGGCACGCTGCTCACCCACGACCTGCGGCTGCCCGCGAACGACGTGTCGGGCGACCCGGGCTTCCACCACGTGGACGGTGAACTCCTCGTCTACTGGAACTCCCGCAAGGACGGCCTGCGCGGCTACTGGCACTCCCGTGCCGACCGCGTCGAGTCCCTCAAGGGCCCGCACGGCACGCGGGGCACCGAGATGGACTGGTACCGGGGCGACTTCCCCCTCACCCTGCCCCTGCCGGAGGGCGGCCGGACCACCGGTCGCGGTGTCCTGCACGCCGGGGACACCACCCTGCCCGACGAACGGCCGCTGCTCTTCGACGGCTCCTCCCACTGGGTGTGGCACGCGGACTCCGAGGACCGCGAGACGCACGGCTGGTACGAGTACGACCCGGCCACCCAGCAACGCGGCCGCATGAGCAAGCCCGCCTTCCTGGCCGACGCCCTGCGCGACGCGCCCGAGGGCAGCGAGTACGCGGGCGGACGGCTGCTCCCCTCCCCGACCGCCGAAGCCACCCCGGCTTGCCTGCCGGTGAACGGACTGACGGGCCTGCGCGTGGTGCAGCTGCCGGACGGTTCGCTGCGCGCCGAGGACCTCGCCGGACGCACCGTCACCGTGCCCGCGCAGGCGGGCCGTCCGACCGCGATCGTGACGTTCCCCGGCGCCGAGCGGCCCAGCGCCGTCGTGCGCAACAACTGGCAGCTCGAAGTGGTCGACGCCGACGGGGTCGTCACTGCCTGGGGCAAGACCGACCGCACCCCCGGGATCTTCGGCGAGGGCACCCTGCTGCTGCCGCCCGTGCAGTACTGGGAGTGCCTGACGCCGCGTGACCCGGAGGGCTCCAAGGCGCTGCGGGGCATCGACCGCGACACGGCGGCAGCGCTGCTGGCCGCGGCGGCGAGCGACGACAAGAAGGACGCGCTGCCCGACGCGATCCGCGCCCTCCTGCCGGTCACCCACGAAGCGCTCGTGAAGGGCATCGCCGGGGTCGCCCGCCATGCCGCGGCGCAGCAGGCCGTGCTGGACGCGGCGGCGGCCCGGCTCACCCGCGCCCTCGAAGGCGGTCTGGAGGACGAGGGGCCGGCCGGACCGGCGGACCGGCTGCTGACGGACGCGATGAACGGACTCGGGGTGTCCCGCCGGTACTGGTGGAACCGGAACGACGAGGCCGACACCGTCTTCCGCGCCCTGCGGGTCCTGGCCAGGGCCACCGGCCGCACCGAACCCGCCCTCCCCGACCGTCCCGACGTACGCCTGCACCTCGACGGCCACGCCCTGCCGAGCGGCGAGCCGGAGCTGGAGCCCCTGCTCGGACGCGTCACCGCCCTGGCCTACCGGGCGGCCTCCGGCACCACCGGCGAGGAGCACCGCGAGGTCCTGCGCACGCTGCTCGCCGAGTTCGACCGGCTCGGGCTGGCGCCCGCCGCGTCCGCTCACTGGCGCAAGGTGACTCTGCGCGTGGCGGCGGCGCCGCTGCGCGCTCCCGGCGGTGAGTGGCGCGACGGCGCGTGGTACGGCGTGCTCCCGCTCGCCGCCGGTGCCTTCGTCGCCGTGACGGGACGCCGCGCGCTCGGCGACGAAGGCGGCATCTTCACCGGCTGGTTCCACGACCCGGCCGGACGGTTCGAGACGCCGCAGCCCTACGAGGTGCTGTCGTCGGAGCCGCTGGGCGAGGAGTCGGCCGTGGGGCGCCTCGGTGCGTTCCTCGCGGAGCTGGCCCGGCGCGGCCCCGCGCCCTGGTTCCCGGCGGCCGCCGAGGAGTTCGCCCGGCTGACCGGGGTGACCGACACCATGGCGCGGCTGATCGTGGCCGGTCTGCCCGGGATCGACGTCTACGAGCGGAGCTTCCTGAGCGCGGAGGCCCGCACCCTCATCGGGGTGAAGACGGCTCCTGCCGCGGTCGCCAAGGACGAGCTGAGCGAGGTCGACGGGTCCGTCCGGGCCGCCGTCGTGGGCGCCCTGCTGCCCGCCGAGCCCGCCCGCCTGTGGACCGAGGGCCCGGACGTGGCCGCTGCCGCCGCCGTGTGGAACGACGAGGTCGGCAAGCGGGTCGCCGTCCCCGAGGCACTGCTCAGCGACGCGGTCCGCGCCTTCCGGTACTCCGCCTGGCCGGTGCGTCAGGCGCTGCCCGCGCTGCTGGCCCCGTCCGCCTCCCCCCAGCTCAGCCGGGACCTGGAGTGGGCTGTCAGCGGCGACCGGGTGCGGCCCGTCGGCAGCGACACGGACGGCTTCACGGCGGGAACGCTGACCGGCTCGGTCGGCCTCCTCGCCTGGCTCGCCCACCGGCTGCCCGCCGGCGACCCGATCCGGGCCGCACTCCCTCCGGCCCTGACCGCGGTGCGCGAACGGCTGGCGCACCCCGGACTGATGCTCGACCTGGGCCGGTACATCAGCCTCCCCGACTTCCGGAAGACCGCCGGCGCACCCACCGAGACCGGCCCGGGCTTCGAGCGGTACGGCGCCGTCGTCCTGTCCACCCACGACGACCAGCCCGCCCCGGGCCTGCGGGTCGCCCTGCTCGACGAGGCCGGGCAGGACCCCTACCTGCCCGCGGTCCGCGTCGACAACCAGCAGCCCTACGCCGCCGAAGTGGCCCTGCGTCTCGTCCGCGACCAGCGGTTCGCCGCTCTGCTCGCCGACCCCGGCGAGCCGATCGCGGGCGACCGGGACAAGGAGGGCACCTGGTGGCCGCAGGACCCGGGCCGCTCGGTACCCGAGCTGATCACACAGGCGGCCAAGGAGTACGGCCTCGGCGAGGACGCCGCCACGCTCTATCTGATGCTGCTCGCGATGCCCGACCCGACCGACCGCATGACGGCCCGGTGGACGGGCTGGAAGCCGGCCCGGCTCAAGGCCGCCCGCGCCGAGCTGGCCGCGGGCGACCTCGTGGTCGAGGCCACCCGGACCCGGGCCGGACGGTCGCTGTTCCTGCCGGGCGGCTGGGTCGAGCAGTCCGCGCCGCGCGTTCCGCTGGAGCGCTGGAAACTGCCGCTGTTCGGCGAGGCGGCCGACGAGAACGCGCCGTTCGGCGTGATCGTGCCGCTCGAACCGGCCGCGGATCTCTACCGCCGGGCGTGGCAGCGCGTCCAGGACGGCGACGCTCCCCGGTTCGAGGAGCTGAAGAGGGCACGCCGGGGACGCCGCCGCTGACGCGACACAGCCACGGGGCGCCACCGTCCACCGGTGGTGCCCCGCTCACCGGGGGCGCCCCGTTCCCGCCACGTCCCATGCCTCAACATCCCCGCACGCACTTACGCACCGACACACCACGCACCGACGCACCGACGCACCGACGCATACCGATCTACCGAGCAAGGACCTCCATGCCTCCGACCGACACGGTGACGGCCCTCCCGCCCCGGCAGACCCTGCCCGCCGAAGAGCGCTTCGCCACCGAACTCGCCTTCCTCGCCGCCCATGACGACGGCCCCCGTCCCCCCGGCTGGCTGCTGACACCCCGCGCGGTGATCACGTTCGTCTGCGGCAGCGGCGGCGAGGCCCTCAAGCTGCCCGAGACCCAGCCCGGACTGCCGGACGACCTGGTCATCGCCCCGAAGTTCGTGGGCGAGCGCGCCCTGGTGGAGCGGTGCGTGGTCACCCTCGCCGGCGAACGAGGACTGCTCCTCGTGGGCGAGCCCGGCACCGCCAAGTCGATGCTGTCCGAGCTGCTGTCGGCGGCCGTCAGCGGCACCAGCGCACTCACCGTGCAGGGCACCGCGGGCACCACCGAGGACGCCCTGCGCTACGGCTGGAACTACGCCCTGCTCCTCGCCCAGGGGCCGACCCCGCAGGCGTTGGTGGACTCCCCGGTGCTCGCCGCGATGCGCGCCGGGCAGGTCGCCCGGGTCGAGGAGATCACCCGCTGTCTGCCCGAGGTGCAGGACGCGCTGGTGTCGATCCTGTCCGACCGGCGGATGAGCGTGCCCGAGCTGTCCGGCACCGAGGACGCCCAGGTCGCCGCCGCTCCCGGGTTCACGGTCATCGCCACCGCCAACCTCCGTGACCGCGGGGTGTCGGAGATGTCCGCCGCCCTCAAGCGCCGCTTCAACTTCGAGACCGTGCACCCGATCGCCGACGTCGAGGCGGAGACCGCCCTCGTCAAGCGGCAGGCCACGGCGGCCGTCGAGCGGGCGGGCGCGCCCTTCGGTGTCGACGACGCGGTGCTCGACGTCCTGGTCACCGTCTTCCGTGACCTGCGGGCGGGGCGCTCGGCCGAGGGCTGGGACGTGGAGCGTCCCGGCACGGTGATGTCCACCGCCGAGGCGGTCCAGGTCGCCGCGTCCCTGGGGGTGGCCGCCGCCTATCTCCCCGGCGGCGACTCGCTCGACCTGGTGCCCGGCCATCTGCTGGGCGTGGTCCGCAAGGACGACCCGGCCGACCACGCGCGGCTCCTCGGCTACTGGGACGGCCCGGTGCGCCGCCGCGCCGAGGACGGTTCGGCGACCTGGCGCCGCCTCTGGGACCTGCGGGAGAACCTTCGGTGACACTCGTTCAGGAACCGAGGGCGGCGCTCACCGCCCTCGCCGACTCGACGGTGCCGTACCTGCTGGGCGTACGGCACCACAGTCCGGCGCTCGCCGCCGTCGTGCCCGCCCTGCTGGACGCGTCCGGGGCCGAGGTCGTGTGCGTGGAGCTGCCCGCCGACTTCCAGCAGTGGCTGCCCCATCTCGGCGCGCCGGGCACCATCGCCCCGGTCGCGCTGGCCGGGGCCGGTGCGGGCGGGCGGCTCGGCTTCTACCCGTTCGCCGACTTCTCACCTGAACTCGCCGCGATCCGCTGGGCCCGGGAGCACGGGGTGGAGGTCGTGTGCTGCGACTTGCCGATGGCGGATCCGCGGTGGGGCGACACTCCGGACGGGGACCATGGCGACGCGGGCCACGAGCGGGCCGGGGGGCCGCGCGGTGCGGATGCCGGGTCGGCCGGGGGTCCGCGCGGGGCGGATGCCGGGTCCGCCGGGGGTCCGCGCGGGGCGGATGCCGGGTCCGCCGGAGGACCGCGCGGTACTGGTGCAGGGTCCGCCGGAGGGCCGCGCGGTACTGGTGCAGGGTCCGCCGGAGGGCCGCGCGGTGCGGGCTCCGAGCCGGTTGTAGGTCCGCGTGGCTCGGGTGACGAGCCGGCCACGGCCTTCGCGGCTGCGCTCGCCGCGGCCGGAACCGGGCGGGACGGGGACGACATGTGGGACCGCAGCGTGGAGGTGCTCGCGCCGGGGTGCACCCCCGAGGCCGTCCGCCGCGCCGCCCTGGGTGTCGGCTGGGCGCTGCGCCGCGACGCCGAGTCCGCGGGCGGGGTGCCGACGGTGGATCTGGCGCGTGAGGCGTACATGCGCGAGTGCATCAGCCGCGCCGCGGCCGGTGGCCGCCGGGTCGCAGCCGTCGTCGGCGCCTTCCACGCACCGGCGCTGACCGAGGAGACCCCGGCGGGGACCGGCGTGCCCCGCGGCCCGGAACGCCCCGCCCTCCTCCCGACCGACACGCAGCCGCTCGGTGCGGCCCTCGGCGAGCGGGTTGCGGTCGAGCCCCACGCGCGGGGCGAGCTGATGACTGCCGAGGCCCACCCACAGGCCGAGCCGACCATCGCCCGAACACACCCACCGACCGAACCGGCCACCACCCCGCCCCACCCATCAACCGAGGGATCCGATTCACGCGACGCGGTCCCGGACGGTTCGGTCGCCGCCCAGGAGCACGCGGCACGGCAAGCGCCGCCGAGCGCCCCCGGCTCCCCCGGCTCCCCCGGCTCCGCCGACGAGCACCCCGCCGTCGTCACCTCCCTCGTGCCGTACGCCTTCGACCTGCTGGACTCCCGCTCCGGCTATCCCGCCGGAATCCGCGACCCGCGCTGGCAGCAGGCGGTTTTCATGGCCGCCGGCGACCCCGGTCGGCTGCACGAGACCGCCGCCCGTGCCATCACCGACGTGTGCCGTGAGCTGCGCGCGGCCGGGCAGGTGGCCGGTACCGGCGAAGCCCGGGAGACCCTGCGGGTGGCGGCCGACCTGGCCCGGCTGCGCGGGCTCGCCGCGCCCGGCCGCGGTGAGGTGCTGGAGGCACTCACGACCGTGATGGGCCAGGGTGAACCCCTGGGCCGTGGCCGGGCCCTCGCGAAGGCTCTGGAGACGGTGCTGGTCGGCACCGACCGGGGCCGCATCGCCCCGGGCACGCCCCGCTCCGGGCTCGGCCCGTCCGTCGAGGCCGAACTCGCCGCGCTGCGCCTGCCCGGCCCCGACGACCCCGCCGCCCGCGAGCTGCGGCTCGACCCCTTGCGTTCGGCCCTCGACGGCCGACGGGAGATCCTCCTGCAACGGCTCGCCGTCTGCGGCGCGGGGTACGGCCAACCGATCCAGGTGTCCGGTACGGGCGACGCGGCCGCGCTCACCACCCGGTGGCGGCTGTCGTGGACCCCGGCCGTGCCCGTCCGGCTGGACCTGGCGGGCATCCGGGGCGTCACCGCGGCGCGCGCAGCCGAGGGCACCCTGCGGGAGACCTTCCGCAAGGAGTCGGCGGAGGGCGGCCCCACCAGCGCCCTCGTGCTCGCCGGTCTGCGCGATGCCGCCCGCTGCGACCTGCCCGCGCTGGTCGCGGAGCGCCTGGCGGACGCCGCCGAGGTCCTCCCCGCGTGCGCCACCCTCCCCGAACTCCTCGCCGCCCTCGACCTGTTGGAGGCGCTGCGGCGGGCCCATCTGCCCGGCACCACACCCGAGGGACGGCAGACGGCGGCCGAACTCGCCGCCGAACTGCTGGAGTCGGCGGTCCGGTCCCTGCCGGGGCTGGCGGGCAGTGACGACCCCGAGGAGGCGGGCGCCCTGATCGCGCTCGCCTCCCGCGCGGCCGAGCACCGTCTCGGGCTGCGCATGGACGACGCGCTGAACCACCTCGCGCGTACCGGTTCCCCGCTTGTCCAGGGAGCCGCGCTCGCCGCGCGCGTGCTGCTCGACCTCGACGGCACGGACGTCCTCGGCTCCCGTGCCGCGGGCTGGATCGACACCGCCACCGGGCCGGAGCAGCGGCATGCCCTGAGCCGTCGCCTCACCGGACTGCTCGGCGGAGCCGCTCCGCTGCTGCAGTCGGCGCCGACCGCGCTGGACCCGCTGCTGGACCGCATCGACGGGCTCACCGACCAGGGGTTCCTGGACCGGCTGCCCGCCCTGCGCGGTGGGTTCGACACCCTCAGCCCGGCCGGCCGCGACCGGCTCCTGGACACGGTCACCGAGCGTCTGGGTGACCGTCTCGACCTGTCACTCGGCGCCTCGCCACGGATGCTGGCGCTGTGGACGGCCGCCGACGCGGCGGGCCGGGCGGCGGTCACATCACTGCGGCCACCACTCGGCACGATCCTGCCCACGTCCCAGGACGCACCGTCCACGGCGACCACCGGCACATCGACCGCAGCGCCCCGCACTGAGACTCCCGACACCCCGCCCACGCCACCGTCCCTCGCGGACATCCCCGACACGCTGTCCGCACCACCGTCCCCCGCAGACGTTCCCGACATCCCGCCCGCACCACCCTCCCCCACACAGATCCCCGACAGTCGGACCACCCCGCCCACGTCCCCGCCGCCGACCCTCCCTCCGCCCACGCCCCTCCACCTCCCCCCGACCGACCGCTGGCGCCTGCTCCTCGGTCGTGAGAGCGAGAAGCTGCCGCAGAACGCCCGCCGTTACGCGCACGCCCTCGACGAGCTGTACGGCACCGGCCGCGGCGAAGGCTCCACGGACCTGGGGCGTGAGGGCGGGCAGGGCGGTGGGCAGGACGCGTCCTTCCCGACCGCCCGTGAGTGGGCCGAGGAACTCGACGCGTTGTTCGGCGCCGACGTCCGCGAGGAGGTCCTCGCCCGGGCCGCCGACCAGGGCCGCGCGGACGTCCTGGCGGAGCTCGACCCGAAGGCCGTCCGTCCCTCGGTCGACCTGCTGACCTCCGTGCTGTCCCTGGCCGGCGGAATGCCCGAGCAGCAGCTGGCCCGGCTGCGCCCGCTGGTGCGCCGGCTGGTCGACGAACTGGCCAAGGAACTGGCCACCCGGCTGCGCCCGGCACTGACGGGCCTGGCCACGCCGCGTCCGACGCGCCGTCCGGGCGGCCGGATCGACCTGCCGCGCACCCTGCGGGCGAACCTCGCCCACACCCGGAGGACGGCGGACGGCCGCATCCTGGTCGTGCCGGAACGGCCGGTGTTCAGCACCCGCTCCCGCAAGGAGGCGTACTGGCGGCTGATCCTGGTCGTCGACGTGTCCGGGTCGATGGAGGCGTCCGTCGTCTGGTCGGCGCTGACCGCGGCCGTCCTCGGCGGAGTGCCCACGCTGAGCACGCACTTCCTCGCCTTCTCCACGGAAGTGATCGACCTGACGGACCGCGTCGACGACCCGCTGTCGCTGCTGCTGGAGGTCCGGGTCGGCGGCGGCACGCACATCGCGGCCGGTCTGGCGCACGCCCGCTCCCTGGTGACCGTGCCCAGCCGAACCCTCGTGGTGGTGGTGAGCGACTTCGAGGAGGGGTATCCGCTCGGCGGGCTCCTCGGCGAGGTACGCGCCCTCGCCGGCTCCGGGGTGCATCTGATGGGATGCGCCGCCCTGGACGACACCGGCACCCCGCGCTACTCGGTCCCGGTGGCCCAGCAGCTGGTCGCGGCCGGAATGCCGGTCGCAGCCCTCAGTCCCCTGGCCCTCGCCCGCTGGGTGGGGGACCGTCTCCGCGGAGAGGCCCGATGAACCCCGAACTTCCTCCGGTGGCGCCCGAGGTGGTCGCCGCCGCCGTGGAGCAGCTGACGTCCCGGCTGCGCAAGAAGCTGGACGCCGCGATCGAGACGTACGCGGCCCTGCCCGTCACCGTCGAAGGGTCCGTACGGCGGGTCCGGTGCGGTGAGGACGCCGAGGTCACTCTCGCTCCCGGGCCGTCCGGCGCGGTCACGGACGCCGGTCAGGCGGAGTGCAGCTGCCTGCTCGCGCCCCGGTGCCTGCACCGCACGGCGGTGCTGGGTGCCGCCCCCGTGGCCGACGCGGACACGGCCGTGGAGACACCGGAGTCCTCGCCCCACGACGACGGCGTTCCCGCGACGAGCGCGACGCCCGCGTCCGGTACGGCGCCGGGCGGCGCGGAAGCGCCCGGGCGGAGCGAGAGCGCGGCGGAGGCGGTTGCGCCGCCGACCGGGCCGACCGCCGCGCAGGTGATGGCCGCGGCCGGGCTGTGGGGCGCGGCAGCCGCGGTGCTGGCGGCCGGGGTGCCGGGGGCGGGCGCCGTGCCGCAGGCCGAGCTGCTGCGGGCCGCGCACACGGCCCGCCTCGCCGGGCTGCACCGTCCGGAGGCGGCCGCCCTGCGCGTGGTACGAGCCGTACGGGCGGCCCGCGCCCGGCACGACGGCCACCGGCTGGCCGACCTGGTGACCGCGCTGCGCGAACTGCTGCTCACCAGCGGCCTGTTGGCCGCCTCCGACCCCGACCCGGCCCTGGTCGGCACCGCGCGGCGCGGCTACCGGCCGGGGGGCGGTCTGCGAGTTCACGGGGTGTGCCGGGAGCCGGTGATCTCGGCCACCGGCTACGGCGGGGTCGTCACCCACGTCCTTTCCGACGACGGGCGCTGGTTCTCGGTGGCCGACGTCAAGCCTGGCGGGCCGGCCCGGGCCCGGGGTGCCGCCACGGCCACCGTCGCGCTCGGCTCCGGCAGCGTCGATCACGCCCAGCTGTCCCGGGGCGGGCTGCTGATCTCCGGGGCGACGCTCTCCCCGGACGGTCGCCTCGGCGCCGGCAAGGGGGTGCGGGCCACCCCGGTGCCGGGTCTGTCCTGGACCTCGGGCCAGCTCGCCCGCCTGTTCCGCCGTCCCTTGGCCGAAGCAGTGGCAGCCCGGCTCTCGGGTGGCGGGGAGACCGCTCCGGAGCGGTCGGGACAGGGCGCCGAGGAACTGATCGGCTGCGACCTCGTCGTCGTAGGAGCGACCGAGGACCACCTGTTCGCGCGGGAGTTGTCTCCCGGCGGGGCGGACGGGCAGGGTTTGCTGTTCCGGCTGGTGCCGGCCAACAGCCACCCCGGTCTCGCCCATGCGGCCAACTTCCGCAAGCTGGCCGCTCGGCCGGGACTGCGGTTGCGGGTTCTGGGGCGGCTCGATCCCGACCGGGCCGCGGCACTCCGGCCGCTGGCGGTCGGTCCGGTGCCGGAGGACTCGGCGACGCTGCGGCTGCCGCCCGAGTGGCGGGGACACGCCGATCTGGGCTACGACCGCCTGGAAGGCGCGCACTTTCCGTCGGCGGAGGAACTGCCGCCGGTGACCGGCCTGCCCGCACTCCCCGCGGACCCGGTGACCGAGGCGCCGCTGTGGCGGCTGCGGCGTCTGGTCGAGGTCGCGGTCTCCGGCGGTCGGCGCGCCGTCGCCGAGCCCGCCCGGGACGGTGACCGGGCCTCCGGGGCCGCGGCGCTGCGGCGCAGTGGCTTCCGGACGGCCGCGGACCTGGCGGACGCGCTGGCCGCGGAGGCCGATCGGCGGGGTCGCGATGTGTTCGGCCGGACCCGGCAGGCCGATCCGGAGGGGTACGCGCGAGCGTGGCTCGCCGCGGCCGTCTGTCTGGCCGGTACGGAACGGGCCCTGGTCGAGGCGACCTGGCAGCCGGCCTGGCAGCCGTCGGCCGGCGCGGCCTGATCCCACGGCCACCGCTCCCCCTCCGCCATCCCTTCCCGTCGTGTCACCGGCTGTCGACGGGGGTACCCGACGGGTCGATCGCCACCCCGTCAGGAGTGATCACCATGACCTATCCGACCCCGTCGCAGGCGGAGGGGGAACCGGAGGAGCCCGACCCGCGGGACACCTCCGACGGCCCGGCACCCGAGCGTTCGACGCCCTCGCAGGCGGAGGGCGAACGCGACGACGAGCGCGACGACGCGGCCGACGACGCTGCCGTCCCTGAGGCACCACCGAGCAGCCCACAGGAGCGTGAGCCATGACAAGCCCCGACCCGGAGCCGAGGCGGACGACGGGACTCGAACCGGGAGGCGGCGTGCCGCCCGGTGAGACACCGCCCGGCGAGGCCGGCACGTCCGGCATCTCCCATCCCGAGCCCCCGGAACTGCGGAAGGCCTGGGGGCCGGTGCCGCTCGTCCTGATCATGCTGCTGGTGGCGCTGATCGCGGTCGGACTGATCGGCATGGCCGTGGTCCTGATCGCGTAGCGGGTGCGGGCGCCGCGGGAGCGGCATTCAGGTCTGGCACCGCGGGCACCACACCGTACGGCGTCCGGAGAGCCGGCTCGCGCACAGGAACCGTCCGCAGCGAGGACACACCCCGTCCCGGTCGTCCCCGTGCCCGGTGCGCCAGGAGTCCCGGGGCGGCACACAGCCGGCGCGCACGGACGCGTCCAGGACACGTCCCCTCTGCGTGTGCACGCGCTGCAAGGCCGGTTTGCCGAGATCCCGTGCCGGAGTGCGCGGGTGGACGCGGGCCCGCCAGAGGTCTGCCTCTCCTCGTCCTCCCTGGCGGGTACCCCCCTCCGCGAGCCCGCAACGCGTCGGCTCCGTGTCGCGGACCGGACGCCGGGTACTCGGGGCGCCCCGGCGAAGAAAGGGCAGTGATGACGCAGCACGGCGACGACACGGCCGGTCGGCGTAGCGATGTGGCCGAACTGCACCTCGCCGCGGAGGAACCGGAACTCATCCTCCGAGGCGGCGCGGTCGCGAACGACCCCCTCGTGGACGACGCGGGTCCGGAAGAACTCCCGCTCGACCTCAACCAGGCGATTCTGCGTGCCGCGAAACGCACCGGGGCGCTGCTGAAACAGTCGGGATATCCGTTCGCCCTCGCCGGCAGTGTTGCCGTGTACGCGCACGGAGGCGCCCAGAACCTCCAGCACGACGTCGACTTCTGCATCCGTCCCGAGGACGCCGAGGCCGTGGCGGAAGCCCTGCGGGCGGCCGGTCTGCCGGTGCGCAGGCCACCCGAGGACTGGCTGCTGAAGGCCACCTGCCTCGGACAGCAGGTCGACCTCATCTTCGAGCTGGCCCACCAGCCCGTCACCGCGGAACTGCTGGCGCGGGCCCAGGAACTGTCGGTGGACTCGGTGCATATGCCGGTCCTGTCACCGACCGACCTCATGCGCAGCCTGATGGCGGCCTTCTCGGAGCACCACTGCGACTTCGGTGCGGTGCTGCCGATCGCCCGTGCCCTGCGGGAGAAGATCGACTGGACCGAGGTGCGCAGCGCCTGCGCGGGCGCCGCCATGCCCGAGGCCTTCCTCTACTTCCTGGAGCGGCTGGACGTCATCCCGGCCGGCCGCGAGGAGAACCAGCGATGACCGATCCCGTGACCGATCCCGTCGAGCCGCGCGCCGCCGCATCTGCCGCTGCCGCCGAGCACCACGCCGCATCATCTGCCGCCGGCGCCGAGAACATCGAGTACCGCGTCGCCCACCTCCGGGAGCGGCTGGCCGCCGAGGAACTCGGCGAACTGGGCGTCCGCGTGGAGGTGCGGGGCCGGATGGTCGTGCTGACCGGCACGGTCCCCTCCGCCCAGTGCCGCGACGTCCTGCTGCGCACGGCCCGGCAGGAGCTGGCCGAACTCGCCGTGCACAGCGATGTCGTCGTCGCCGAGAACACCTCACCCGACCATGCGGAGGAACTGCCGTGATCCGCGTCGCCGCCGTCGGAGACATCCACATGGGAGCCGACAGCCAAGGGTTGCTGCGGCCCGCGTTCGACACCCTGCCGGACTGCGCCGACCTGCTCCTGCTCGCCGGGGACCTCACCCGGCACGGCACACCGGAGGAGGCCCGGGTCGTGGCCCGGGAGGTCCAGGGGCTGGCGGTGCCGGTGGTGGCCGTCCTCGGCAACCACGACCACCATGACGAACAGCCCGAGAAAGTCACCGACATCCTCCAGGACGCCGATGTGACCGTCCTGGAGGGGCAGGCGACGGTCCTGGACTGTGCGGGCACGCGCGTCGGCGTCGCCGGGACCAAGGGGTTCGGCGGCGGCTTCGTGGGGCGCAGCGCGGGCGAGTTCGGGGAGCCGTTGATGAAGGAGTTCGTCCGCTGCTCCCGGCGCTGCGCCGACAGCCTGCGCGAAGCGCTCGAAGGGCTGCGGGAGCGGGACTGCGAAGCGCGGATCGCGCTCACCCACTTCTCCCCGGTGGCCGACACCCTCGCCGGTGAACCGCTGGAGATCTACCCCTTCCTCGGCAGTTACCTCCTCGCCGAGGCGATCGACACCGGGGGCGCCGACCTCGCCGTGCACGGCCATGCCCATATGGGCACCGAGCACGGGACCACGGCCGGTGGTGTGCGGGTCCGCAATGTCGCCCAGCCGGTGATCCGCCGGGCGTTCAACGTGTACCAGCTGCACACCGCGGACGAGGCGGCCGGGGCCACGCGGACGGCAGGGGTGTAGGCCCCCTTTTTCTGTTTTTCTGTCCCGGTTCCCGGGGCGCCGATGAGTTTCGGTGGCGGGGGGAGTCTCACCACCGTCGTCAGCGCCCCAGGAGGAACACATGGCTCAGCAGCTGCTGCGCGTACAGAACTTCAACGTCTCGAGCGACGGCGTCGCCGCCGGCGAGGACCAGACCCTGGAGAACCCGTTCGGCCTCGACGGGGCCGAACGGCTGTTTTCCTGGGCGGGCGCGACGGCGAGCTGGCCCAACCGCTCCGATCCGGGCGGCAGCCGGGGCCTCGACGACTACTTCACCCGGGACTTCACGCACAACATCGGCGCCGAGATCATGGGCCGCAACAAGTTCGGCCCGCAGCGCGGCCCGTGGCAGGACCACGAGTGGCAGGGCTGGTGGGGCGACGAACCCCCGTTCCGCACCCCGGTGTTCGTGATGACCCACCACCCGCGTCCGTCGATCACCCTCTCCGACACCACGTTCCACTTCGTCGACGCCGACCCCGCCACCGTCCTGGAGCAGGCACGTCAGGCCGCACAGGGCAAGGACGTCCGGCTCGGCGGCGGGGTCACCACCGTCCGGGCCTTCCTCGACGCCGGCCTCGTCGACGCCCTCCATGTGGCGGTGGCGCCGGTGAAGTTGGGGGCCGGGCTGCGGCTGTGGGACTCCCCGGACGACCTGCGCGACCGCTTCCATCTGGAGGTCGTGCCCAGTCCCAGCGGCGTGACCCACCACCTGTTCTGGCGCAAGTGACGGGCCCGCCGATGACCACACACACGCAGGACGGCGAGATCAGCGCGCTCCGCAGGGTCCTGGACTCCCAGCGGCGCCATGTGCTCGGCATCCTCGACGACCTCGACGAGCAGGCGCTGCGACGGCCCGTGCTGCCCTCGGGATGGCACTGTCTGGGCCTGGTCCAGCACCTCGCACTGGATGTCGAGCGCTTCTGGTTCCGGGCGGTCGTCGCCGGGGACGAGGAGGTGATCCGGGGGCTGCCGAGCGGCGACGAGGCCTGGCGGGTGGCCCCCGGCGTACCGGCCGCGACCGTGCTCGACGGATACCGGCGGGAGGCGGAGCGCACCGACGCCGTCATCGCCGCCGTCCCCGCCGACGCGCCCCTGGCCTGGTGGCCGCACGACCTGTTCGGCGAACCGCACCTCCACACCCTGCGGGACGTGCTCCTCCACGTCATCACCGAGACCGCGTGTCACGCCGGACACCTCGACGCGGCCCGCGAGCTGATCGACGGCCGCCGCTGGCTGGTCCTGACCTGACACACCCCTGCGACGGTCAGCTCCGGTACGCGACCAGCGCCATCATGCCCACCTCCGCGTGGTAGGCGTTGTGGCAGTGCAGCATCCACTGCCCGGGGTTGTCGGCGTCGAAGACGACGGAGAGTTTCTGCTGCGGCAGCACGACGGCGGTGTCCTTGCGCGGGCCACCGCCGTCGAGCTGGTAGGTGTGCCCGTGCAGATGCATCGGGTGCCACATCTGCGTGGTGTTGACGAAGTCGAGCCGGACGCGTTCGCCTTCCTCGACGGTGAGCGGGTCAGCGGTCGGGTCGTCCATGTCGAACGCCTTGCCGTTGACGGTCCAGTTGTACATGGCCATCCCGCCGGTCAGCTCGACGCGGTGCACCCGGTCCGCCTCCCTGGAGTCCAGGCGGACGTCGTCGGCCGCGCGCAGCCGGGACGCGGTCAGGATCCGCCCGTCCAGTTCCTGCGGGCGGACGGTCGCCTCCGGCGCGGCGCCCGGTCCCGTACGGACCACGGCCATGCCGGTCGCGTTCTTGCCCTCGGCCAGCGCGACGAGCGGGAAGACTCCGTCGGCGAGGGTGACCAGGACGTCGTAGCGCTCCCCCATCCCGATCAGGAGGGCGTCGACCTGCTGGTGCTCGACGGGGAACCCGTCGGTGTGCGTGACGGTCATCCGGTGGCCGCCCAGGGCCACCCGGTACGCGGTGTCGCCGCCCGCGTTCACCAGCCGCAGCCGGACCCGGCGGCCGGGCCTGCTCCGATAGACGTCGGGGTCGGCGGGGACACGGCCGTTGACCAGGTGGTACGGGTACTTGACATCCCCGGCGTCACCGCCGAGCAGCTTGCTCTCGGCGCCCATGAGCATGAACCTCGATGCCATGCCGCCGGACGCGGCCGGGGCAGACGGGGACGGGGAGGCCGCCCCCATGTCCATGCCGCCCATGTCACCCATGTCATGGCCTCCGGTCCCGCCGGAGCCGGAACCGCCTCCCATGGTCATGCCGCCCATGCCGTGCCGGAGTTCGGCGAGCACCTCGTCGGGGGTACCGGTGACCCCGTCGGCCCAGTCGTCCAGGACGACGACCCATTCGTCGTCGTACGCCATCGGCTCCCTGGGGTCCTCGACGATCAGCGGCGCGTACAGGGCGCGGTCGAGCTGGACGCCGACATGGGGGTGGACGAAGTACGTGCCGGGGGTGTCGGCGACGAAGCGGTAGGTGAGGTTCGCGCCCGCGCGTACCGTCCGCTGCGTCACGGGCGGGACGCCGTCCATGTCGTTGCGCAGGGCGATGCCGTGCCAGTGCAGCGAGGTCGCCGTCCGGCCGGGCAGCTGGTTGGAGAGTTCGGCGGCGAGGGTGTCGCCGGCGGACAGGCGGATCTCCCGTCCGGGGGTGCGGCCGCCGAAGGCCCAGCTCTTCGCCGTGACCCCGCCGCCGAGGTCGAGCACGGCGGGCGCGGCGGTCAGGGTCACCTGGTGCGTCCTGCCGGTGTGCTTGCGCTGCTTGTCGGCCGCGGCGACCGCCGGGCCGGAGGGGTCGATCAGTGCGGAGGGGGTCGCGGGAGAGCCGCTCGTACAGGCGGCGAGGGTGCCGGCGCCCGCGGCGCCCAGTCCGGCGAGCAGGAGGGTGCGGCGGTCGATGCTGTTCATGGGTGTCCTCGATCTCAGGGTGCGCAGGGGGAGGTCGGCGTGCCGGAGGGCTTCGCGGCCCGGTGCGCGGGCGCGCGGAAGCCGCTGGGCACGGCCTAGATGCGCAGTGGGGAGAGGACGGACAGGTCCGGGGGCGCCCGCTCCACCGTTCCGGTGGGTGCGGGCTCCGAGGGGACGGCTCCGGACGCGGCAGGGCTCCACGGTGCCGGTGTCTGCGCGGGAGCCCGGAGCTTCACCACTTCCAGGGCGGCGGTCGAGCAGTGCTGCGTGGCCGTCCCGCAACAGTCCGCCCGGTCGGCCCCGCCGGCCGCCGGTACACCGATGGCCGCGGACCGCGCACCTCGCTCGGCCGTACGACCGTGCCGGTGCCCCGGCAGGGCCGTGTCCTGGGCCGCAGCACCGGCCGGCATGCGCATCCCGGGCGTCATGGGGTGCGCGGCGGACGCGGTGGCCGGGCCGCCGGACGCGGCGGACAGCTCGTGGTGGGCGAGTACGGCGATCGCCGCGAGCAGGGCGATGACGGCGGCGCGCGCCACGCGGCCCGCGCCCGGCCGGGCGCGGTTCCGTGGGGTCGAGGCTCCCCGTGCTGTCATGGCCGCTCTCTGCGTTCTCGGTGCCCGCGTTGTCGGTGGGCCAGCTGACCTCAATATACCCAGAGGGGGTAATGATCGGGCCGGATCGGGACTCCCCTGCTCCTCCCTCGAATCCGTCCCGAACCCTAGAAGACTCTCTTATGACTGCGCAGACATGTCCGCGTAGACATGACTGCGCAGTCATTGCGAGGATGCCTGCCGGCAGTCGGACTTCGATGGAGCGGTGACCGGGAGACGCGCATGGCGCCAGGGACGAAGCGCGGCGGCAACTCCGCCACACCCAGCGGCGTCGACGTGGCCCGGCTGGCCGGTGTCTCGCAGAAGACGGTGTCCAGGGTCTTCAACGACGACCCGTACGTCTCCGCCGACGTGCGCAGACGCGTACGCGACGCCGCCGAGCAGCTCGGCTACCGGCCTAACAGCGCCGCCCGGGCGCTGGCTTCGGGACGGACCCGTTCCATCGGGGTGATCACGCCGGGCACGGCCCTGTACGGCCCCGCCTCACTGCTGATGAGCGTCGAGCGGGCGGTACGCGGCACCGGGTACGCGCTCCGCGTGGTCAACACCATGGAGGGCGATCCGGCGGGCGTCGCCGGCGCGGCCGGCTCACTCCTCGACCAGGGCGTGGACGGCATCGTCATCTCCGAACCGATCGAGGAGGAAGGCGCTGCGGGAGAGACCGCCCTCCGTGTCGACGTGCCCGTCCTCGTGCTGGGCGCGCCCTCCCCGGTTCCAGTCCGTCAAGAACCCGAGCCTGTATCCGACCGGTGCGTCCGCCGACGCGCCGCTCACCCTGGAGAACGTGGCGTCGGACGGGTCACAGGACTGGGGTCTCGTGCCCTCGGCTACGCCACCAGCCGCCTCGGCCGGCCGGAACCAGGGCGGACGGTCCCCGCGACCGTGCTCGCCGGGGCCTCGGCCTGCGGTGAGCCGGACCCGCCCCGCCCGGCACCCGGGCGGGGCGAGGCGCGGCGGGGTCAGGCGTCCTCGACCGTCGCCGTGACGGGAGTGCCGATCTCGACGGTGCGGCTGACCGTGCACAGCCGGTCGTGGGAGGTCTTGACCGCACGGGGAAGGATCGCGCGGGCGCGGTCCGCGCCTTCCCCGTCCGGGAAGGTGACCGAGAACGTGACCGTGAGGTCGGTCAGCCGGTTCCCGAGCTCGTCGTCGCTGACCTTGTTGCCGGCGACCGTCACGGAGAACTTGGCGGGTTCGGCATGACGGCTGGTCGCGATGTCGACGTCCACGGCCGTGCAGCCGCCGATCGCGGCGAGCAGCAACTCGACGGGGGTGAACTCGGTGTCGCCGTCGGCACCTGAGCCGGTGCCGAAGCTGAGGGTGCCGCCGCGGACGTTGGTCGCGGTGAAGCGGCCGGTGCTGGTCCGCTCGACGGTGACGGTGCGCAAGGGGTTGTCGGTCATGCCGTCGACCTTACGGGCACGGCCCGTGCGTGCCGCACACCGCGCACACGCCCACCGGCTGTCATTCCTCCATTTCCGCCAGTTCCTCGCCGTCGGCCCCGTAGACGCGGAACACCGGCCCGTCCGGCGGCCGGACCACCCTGCCTGCCCTGTCCTTGTCGCCGGCCGGTGCGCTGACGGCGTAGGAGCTCACGTAGGAGGGCCGGCCCGCCAGCCGGACGATGGGGAGCACGGTGGTCCTGCCGTGCTGCGTCATCGTGATCCGCTCGGCGGGCGTCTTCCCGGTGTACGCGAACACGGTCACCACCCCCTGCGGGAAGGGGTACCAGTTGAGGGTCGCGGGTTCGGCGCCCGGCTGCTCCACGTCCAGCGGTCCGACACAGCCCGGCTTCTTCTCGATCGGGTGCTTCGCGCAGAACTCCCGTTCCTTGAGGAAGTACCAGACGCCGAAACCGACGTCGATCCGCTCCCAGGGGCGTACGACACGTACGGGCGACGGGGCGTCGGCCGTGCCGGGCTCGGCGGAGAGCCGGAGGGTCGGCCGGTCGGCGCCGCTGACCGCGTGGGAGGACGGGGAGTCCTGGTCGAAGGCCAGTTCACCGGCCACGGGGGTCATCAGCAGCGCGGCCACGCAGACGGTCGCCAGCCTGCGCCGCCGTCGGACGGCCGCGGCCCGGCGCACGATCCGCTCCTGCGGGAACGCCGGTGGCGCACAGTCCCGTACGGCCTCCTCCAGCAACAGCCGCAGTGCGGGGCCGGGCGATTGCGGCGAGGTGTCGGCCTTCATGTCCGGCACTCCCCCAGGCCCTGTGTCCTGGTGGCGGCGTATGCGGACAGTGCCGCGCTGGTGCGCAGCTTCTTCAGCGCGCGGCTGGCCTGACTC